>OZ242001.1:0-4977014 GCA_965204635.1 Phototrophicaceae bacterium
ATTTGCCCCCATTGAGGAGAAAGAGGCCCGTGTCGCCGTCGCCGTCGTTGTCGCTGTCGCCGCTGATTGTCCAGCCTTTGCCGTTGATGGTGATGACTGAGGTGATCGTGGGCAGGCGCGCGGACAGCCTGAGCGTGCTGGCGGTTGTGGGCATGTTGATGGTGTCGGCGCCGGCATCGCCCGCGCCATCAGTCCCGGCATCGCAAGTGCCGACGCCGCTGGTCGCCCCGTTGGCTTCGTTGATGGCCTGCGCCAAGGTGCAGCCGCTTTCGACGTCGATAGTTGCGGCGAAACCGCGCGTCGTAAGCAGCAGGAAGAGCAGCGCTGTGGCGATAACTTTGACGCGCGACCTCGCCACTATTGGGCAATCAAGCGACATTACCAAGTCTTTCGCAAGGAATTGTCGTTAACCTAGAAGCGTCTCTGAAACAAGTCAAGCAATTGCCGAAAACCTGAAACAGCGTGAAACTTTGCGGAGCGTCGAAATGCGTGGAATTGGCGATCGAACCGGCCTACGGGGTTGCTATACAAGGCTTGTCCGGTACTGGTTAGCGTTACCGCCCAATTGCTACCCCATCCCCCCAACCCCCTTCCCCAGCAAGCTAGGGAAGGGGGAGCGCGCTGAAAGAGACTGACGTTATTGGCAATTTGCTATGTGTTTTGGGGTCAACCTACGAACTTCTTTGTAAAGTCACCCTTCCCCAGTTCACTGGGGAAGGGCCGGGGATGGGGTAGAAAAACTGGTCTGTCGTCTGGAGCGAGCCAGAGTAGGGAAACTGACCTTGACGCATTTCGCAGTAAAATGTTGATTATCGCGAGGATCGCGCGTTAACCGTAGTATTTTGGAATTGTTGCTGCTGTATCGAAGCAAGAATTCTAGTACCGGACAGGTCTTACGGGGGCGACCGTAAGGTAAACTCGCCGGTCAGCCTTTGCGCGATCGACGCGACCATCTATGAATTTGGCGGCGAAGAAGAGTTTGAAGCGCTTGCCCTGAGCCGCGAGGTTTGAGGGACGCCGCCGCGGGTATGCGCCTATTGGGCGCCAGTCAGGACGACTGTGCCCGGGCGGGTCATCGCGGCGCAGGTATGTCCATTGTGGGCGAACGATTTTAAGGCATATACCGCCGGCGGCGACAAAGTCGTATCAATGAAGACCAGCCTGCCGGCGGCCTTGAAGCAAATCCAGGTGTTTGTCAGATCCCTCATGTTCCGCGCGCAATTCGGCAGCGCCAACTCCTGCCCTATGCGAAGCAGCTCCGATCTCAGGTAGTTATGCTTTTTCAGCGTGTCCACCGTTGTGTTGTAGCGAATTGACAGGCGAAACAGATTCTCGCCGCTGGATACCCGATGCGCGCATTGCGCATTCGAACGCCAGACCCGGGCTGCAAATCTGGCGCCTTGCAGGTCCGGGTGTTTGTCCAGGTCAAGCAGGTCTACCGCTTCGCAGCGGATATCGGCGTGAATCGACAGCGCGACTATCCGCTCATTCACCAGGCAGTACTTAAGCGGCGTCGGGGTCGGGGTTGCTGTGTTGGTTGCCGGCGGCCGATAGGCGGTTGTTGGCGTGTTGGAGGCCGCGCGCTTCGGCGTTGCGCTGGGAGTAGGCGGGATTGGGCGGTCTGAAGGACTGGGCGTATTGGTTGGGGTATTGGTGGCCGTATTGGTTGAGGTATTGGTGGGCGTGTTGGTCGCGGTATTTGTGGCCGTATTGGTCGCGGTATTGGTGGCCGTGTTGGTTGCGGTATTGGTGGCCGTATTGGTCGCGGTATTGGTGGCTGTGTTGGTTGCGGTATTGGTGGCCGTGTTGGTTGCGGTGTTTGTAGGCGTGTTAGTCGGAGTATTTGTGGGCGTATTGGTGGGCGTATTGGTCGGCGTATTTGTGGGCGTATTGGTCGGCGTGTTAGTCGGCGTATTGGTCGGCGTGTTAGTCGGCGTATTGGTGGGCGTATTGGTCGGCGTATTGGTGACCGCGACAAACGTGCCGGGTCCCTCGTATGCGCCAATGTCGCAGGCATCGCCCTGAGGGCGCATCGTGCCGATCTGGTCGACATCCACGCCATCCAGACATCGAGCCGCGTCTATGGCGGGGCTGGTTGTGGAAAACGGGAAATAGGGAATATCGCCCGTTGAACTCGACGCCAACTGCGGGTCGTCGCTCAGATTTATGCCGGCGCAGCCGTTTACTTCGATGATATTGTCTTTGACGATAAAACCGCCGGCGGTGCCGGTGAATGATGCGTCCGTTACCTGTTTGCAATCGCCATTGCTATTGTCATACAGAATGTTGTTGAGGATATCAATTTTCGCGCCGCCAGTGGTCAAGTATATCCCGCCGGCGGAATTGGCTGCGGCGCTGTTCTTGACGATGGTGACATGCTTCAAGGCGACGGACTCAGTCGGACCCGTATACAGGCCGCCGCCAGCGGAAGACGCCGTATTGCTGAAGATGGTGCTGTTCGTGATGGCGAGCGAGCTGTTTTCACCGGTGACATAAACCCCTCCGCCGTTGGCCGCGCTATTGCTGTATATCGCGCTGCGGCTGATGATTGTCGGGCTCTGCGAATAGACGCCTCCGCCGGCCTGGGCGGCTTTGTTGCCGGTGATGACGCTTTGCGTAATCCTTAGTTCGCCCCTGCCTTCCTTGTATACGCCCCCGCCGTTCGAGCCGGAGACGCCGCTAAGATCGCTGTTGATGATGCGGCTGTTGTGGATCGTCAGCGGATCGTCGGTTCCGGTGTCGCTGTAGACCGCTCCATGGATTACATTTTGTACATTGGTGCGGCCGTTGGAAATGATCAGGTTCTTCAGGGTAAGATCGCCGTGGTCGTGATAAATGATGCCATATTGTCCACCGCCGCTGATGGTGTAGCGGCCGCCGCTGCCGTCCGATCCGTCGATGGTGACATTGGTGACGATAAAGGGCAGGTTGCTTGTCAGGGTGATGTCGGCGCTGATGATGATGGTGTCATCGCCCGTGGCGCCGCCTCCGGCGTCATCGCCCGCCTCGCAGTCGCCGGTACCGGTGGTCCATTGGTTAGCTTCACTGATGGCGTTCGCGAGCGTACAGTCTGCGTCGACGCGGATAGTGGCGGCCATACCGCGCGGCGCAAGCAGTATGAAGAGCAGCGTCAGGACGATGGCTTTAGCGCGGGAACCAAAACTGAAAACAGCCGCTAAAGAATCACGCGAAGCGCAATTTAGATACATCCGGGAGATCGCGAATAAAAACTCCTCGAAGACCGCAGCATCAGTGAGGAAATGTATATATCGCGCATAGTTTAGCCTTAATATACATTACCACATAATATGTCGTAATTCGCAAGCGACGTAATTTTTGGACAGGCGCGCGAGCCGCCTAATCCCGGCTGGGGAAGCATGGACGCCGTTCGCTATTGGCAAACGGCATCAATTACTCAAAGACAGGGAATTACGGGGAGTGAACGATACGCTGTATTACGCTGTAAAAGGAAACGAGCGGCTCGGCGCGATTATTCGCCGGCGCCTTCAGTTAGCTCCTCAAACGCGCTGACAAGCCGGCTCGCCAGCACATCAAGGCTGGGGATGCCGGTATGCGCGACAACGCAAGCGCCATCGCCGATCTCGTTGTCGACATTTTCTATTAAGTCGCCATCGACGACGCAGTCGCCGCCGGCGTTATTGGAGACGCGGCTCTTGCGCAAATGAAGCTCGCCTTTGAATTGCTCATCGTTGTGAACGAAGATGCCGCCGCCTCGCTCGGCTGAGTTATTGTCGAAGGTTACATCATCGACGGTGGCGCTGCCGTGGTGGACGAGCAATCCGCCGCCGGACGACTGAGCCGAGTTCCCGCTCACTTGACTGCGAAACAGATCGGTACTGCCGCCATAGTTGCCAATTGCGCCGGCGACGGCAACCGTCGCGCTGTTATCCACAAATTCGCTGTCAACAATATCCACATCGCCGTCTGTGTTGGCAAGGGCGCCGCTGCCGGCGGCCGTGTTTCGGCTGAATTTGCTGCGGATAATGTTCATGTCGCCAAAGTTTGAGATTGCGCCGCCATAGCTGCCGGCCGAATTGTCTTCAAATCTACTGGTGAAGATATCGAGATCGGCCCGGTTGACCAACGCGCCCCCGGTACTGTAATCTTGGCCGGTCGCCACATTGTTTCGGAACGTGCTGCCTCTAATTGCGCTGTGTCCATCGTTGTAAATCGCGCCGCCGTCCAAAGCCGAGTTGTCAACGAAGCGACTGTTGTTTACAAGAAGCGTCCCGCCTGGATTATTGTAAATTGCGCCACCGTAGCTGAGATCGCCGCCTTCAGCCCGGTTGCCCGCAAATACGCTTGAGTTGATGGTCGCCGCTGTCGATTTTTCGATGACCATCGCGGCGCCGAATTCCCCTCTCGCTTCGATTACGGTCAAGCGATACACAATTAGCAGGCCGCCTGGCGCCACATGGAAGATACGAAACTGATTATCGCCGCTGATGGTATTGCCTTTGCCCTCAATGGTGATATGGGATTTGATCGCGGGCAGCGCTTCTGTAAGTGTGATATGCCCGGTCAGGTGGATACTATCGTGGCCGGCGCCTGCCGGGCAATCTCTCACGACGCTGTCCCAATTGGCGGCTCTGATCGCGTCCGCCAGGTTGCACTCGGCATTGACTTCAATATCCGCGGCGAAGGCGGGCCATGGCGCAAGAAGCGCCGCTAGAAGCAGCAGCAGGGCGATACGCGAAATCCAGATTTGAAGTTTCATGGCGGAGTTTCCGTTCCCGACGCCAGCAATATATACAGCGTAGTCTAACGAGCGAAGCCGCAGGCGACAACATGAATCGAGACGAGGATTTGGCGTAGAAACTTGGGATAGGTACAATACTGTGGATTCCCGGATTCCGAGGCGACCTGCGACCAGGGAGAGCATGACTGAACTGACTGAATTCGCTCAAGATCGGCTCGCGTTGAAGCAAGAACTGATTGACGGCGCGGCGCTGGTCGCCAGCATTGGCCTGGTGCCTTTGACGCAGGGCAACCTCAGCCTGCGCGACCCGGCGAGCGGGCAGATCCTGATGACGCCGCACGACTTCCCCTATGACGAATTGACGCCCGACGATGTCGTCGTTCTCGATCTATCGGGCGCCGTCATTGAAGGCAGGCGCGAGCCCTCGCATGAGTCGCAGGTGCATCTGGCCGTCTATGAACGGCGCGCCGACGCCATGGGCATCGTGCATGCCGAGCCGATATACACCAACCTCTTTGGCGTGCTGCACAAGCCCATCGCGCCTTTGCATGTCGGCACGTTGATTGACGTGCGCGGCGACGTGCCGGTGATGCCCTTCGCGCCCAGCGGCTCGCGCCAGTTCGGCTACGATATGCTGGAAGTCATGGGCGATCGCAACGCGGTGGTTTGGGCGAATCACGGCATGCTGGCACTTGGCGGCAGCTTGCAGAAGGCGATTCACTGCACCGTTATGGTGGAGATCTCGGCCCAACTTCATCACATGGCGCTGCTGCATGGCGAGCCGCATCAGATACCGCAAGAGTTCCACGACCGCTTGGTCGGTTGATCCATGCGGGCCCGGCGCTCGCGAAAGCGGAGAGGAGGCGTTATCAGGCGATAATTGCGCGGAAAGAGTTTGCTTTCGACGGATGAAGTCTTGCTGAAGGAGTTTGACCATGTACAAGAGAGTCTTGTTGGCCGTTTGCATGCTGCTCATCCTGGCGGCGAGCCTGCCGGCGCTCGCCCAGGACGAAGTTGTCATACGCTTCCGCTCCTGGAGCCCGGTGATCGCCACGACCGAGGCGATGATCGAAGCCTTCAATGCGGAGAATCCCGATATCAGGATTGAACCCGATATCACCAACTACACGGAATACCTCGTCGATTTGCAGACGATGGCGGCCGGCGGCAGCTTGCCCGATCTGATCGGCCTTGAGCCGGGCGCGCTGACGCAGCAGTATCGCGATCATTTGATGCCGATGCAGGATTGCGCCGTCGCCACCTGGGGCGAGGATTGGGAAGATCAGTTCTTCCCGGTCGGCATCGAGCAGGCGCGGCTGGGCAACCCCGAGGGCGACGACAATATCTATGGCCTGCCCGTGCTCGTGCAGACCATCAATATGTGGTACACCGTGCCCATTTTTGAAGAGGCCGGCGTCGAGCCGCCCGCGACCTATGACGAACTGAAGGAACTGGCCGATATGTTCAACGCCCAGGGCATCGCCCCGGTCATGATCGGCGCTGGCGATGGCTGGATCCGCCGCGATGTCTACATGCAGTTGATCCACAACGTCGCGCCCGGCTTGATCTATGAGGCGGAGGACGGCATGGCCAGCTTCACGGACGAGCCTTTTGTCGAGGCGATGACCTGGTGGAAGCGCCTTTTTGACGACGGCATCTTCCAGATGGGCGCCTTGGGCATGTCGCATTACCCGGCGGCCGTGGAGCAGATTCAGGGCGGGCGCGCCGCCATGTTCCCGATGGGCGCCTGGTGGCAGCAGCAGGCGGCCAATCCCAATCCGCCGCCGCTCGACCAGAATCTGGCCGGCTACGCGCCCTTCAAGTTCCCCGATGTCACCGGCATGGGCGCGCCCGATGACCTGCTGGGCGGCATTGACGTGATGCTCGGCGTCACGCGGGATTCGGCCAATCCGGAAGCGGCTTGCAAGGTCATCACCGATTGGATCAGCGGCGCCGGCGCGCAAGCGCTGATCAACACCTACAACGACCTGCCCGCCTACATCGGCTTGCGGCCGGCATCCTTCGGCTCGGAGAATCAGGAAGCGGTTTGGGATCTCTTCACCGAAGAATGGCTGGCCTCCGTGCAGTACGCCCGTCAGCTGAAGAGCCCGGATGTCAAGCAGGCGCTGGAAGACGCGCTGGCCGCCGTGGCCGCCGGCGAGATGACGCCGATGGAAGGCATGCAGCTGGTGGAAGACGCCAAAATGTAGCAGCCAACCTCGCCCAGCGAGGACTTGTAGGGGCGACTCAGTGGGTCGCCCCAGTTTGCATGTCTACATTTGGATCGGGCGACCTGATAGGTCGCCCCTACACGGCTTTTTTGGATTAGCTCGCGAATGAACCGCCAGTGGCTGATCGACAATCAAGGTCTGTTTTTCATGGCGCCCGCCATGATCTTGTTTGTCGTCTTTGTGCTCTACCCCATCTTCTACATATTTGGCGCCAGCATGTACGAATGGGACGGCATCAACGAGGCCCTGTATGTCGGCGCGCAGAATTACATCGAGATGTTCACCAAAGACCGCAGCTTCGGTCTCGCCATTCGCAATTCGGTATATTGGACCTTTCTGACCATCTTCCCGCAGATGTTCCTCGGCTTCATCCTCGCCTATATCCTGACATCGGGCCTGCCCTTTCAAAATGTATTCCGCATCATATTCTTCATGCCCGCCATCATTTCGCCGGTTGTGCTGGGCATCGTTTGGCAGCGCATCTACGCGCCCTTTGGCGGTTTGCTCGCCGATGTCGCCCTGGAAAGCGGCGCGCGCTTCCTGATGCAGCCCTATCTTGCCGACCCGAAGATCGCCATTTTTTCCACCATATTTGTAAATGTCTGGCAGTGGACCGGCTTTTCGATGCTGATGTACGTCGCCGGTTTGCAGGGACTGTCCAATGAAGTGCTGAACGCGGCCGAAGTAGACGGCGCCAGCGCCGGGCAGCGCATCCGATTCATCATCATACCGATGCTGCGCCACGTGCACCTGACTCTGATTCTGCTCGGGGTGATCGGCACGCTGCAGACATTCGCCCTCGTGTTTATGCTGACCAAGGGCGGGCCCAACCACGCCACCGAGATGCTGCCGACCTATATCTTCCAGAAAGCCTTCACCCTGCAGAGCATGGGTTACGCCTCGGCCGTTGCGGTTGTCCTGCTGGTCATCGCCCTCAGCGCGAGCGTTTTTCAAGTCCGCGTCCTGGGCTCGCGCTTCACGATCGGGAGCTGATTCATGCGCCGCAACCCCATCCCCCGGCCCCTTCCCCAGCAAGCTAGGGAAGGGGAGCGCGCTGAAAGTAGATGGCATTTTATTCTCATTTTTGTACTTTCTTGCGCGCGTATTCACAAGTTCATCAACGAGTTGCCCTTCCCCAGTTCACTGGGACTCCTCCCCCGTGAAGCGGGGGGCCTAGGGGGCGCAGGCCGGGGATGGAGTGGAAAAACCTGCCCGTTCCTCGCCCCGTTGCACTGGTGGGACTGAGGGGGCTTGACATGCGCCGCCATACCGCCAAAGCCCTCGCCTTCGTCTTCGTCACCGTGCTGGCGCTCATTTGGCTCGTGCCGATCATCATGATGCTGGTCGTGTCTTTTATGCCGCCGGATCAACGCGCGCCGCGTTTCGGCGGCCTGCTCATCAGCGGCGTCAGCCTGCAGAATTATGTGACCGTCTTTGAAGATGCCGAAATCATGAAGCACTTCATCAACAGCGCCGCCGTGACGATTCCCTCGGTCGTGCTTGTCGTGCTCATTAGTTCGCTGGCGGCATTCGCCCTGGCGCGCTTGAAATTCTTCGCACGCGACATCTGGTTCTATATGCTGATCATGACGCTGATGCTGCCCATCCCGACCCTGGTCGTGCCGATCTTCCAGATCAACAAAGCTCTGGGTTTGAACGACACTTATCTCGGTCTCATCCTGCCTTATACCGCCCTGGGCGTGCCCTTCGCCATCGTGATCCTGCGCAGCTTTTTCGCCGGATTCCCGATGGAGATTGAAGAAGCGGCGCGGCTGGACGGCTGCACTCGCCTGGGCGTCTATTGGCGCATTATGATGCCGGTCAGCTGGCCGGCGGTGGCGGTGGTCATCATCTGGCAATTTATGACCTCCTGGAACGAGTTCATCCTGGCGCTGGTGACGATGAACTCGGTCGATGTCAAGCCGCTGACCCTGGTGCCCCTGGTCTACAGCGGGCAATTTATGATGCGGCCCGGGCCGATGTTCTCCATTCTGACGCTGATCACCTTGCCAGTCATCGTCGTCTATTATCTGATGCAGCGCTTCATGGTCAGCGGCTTGACGGCCGGCGCCGTGCGCGGGTAGGGGCGACACTGTGTGTCGCCCGCCCGGTCGCCCCAGCGCGGCGGACGTTTCGGCGGATCGCGCATGCCGCGCCGACACATGCGGCCGGGTGGTTGGTTGTAGGGGCGACACTGTGTGTCGCCCGCCGGACCCATGGCCCGACATCGGTAGGGGCGAGCCGGTGGCTCGCCCGCCCGGTCGCCCCAGCGCGATCGCGGGCGTTTCGGCGGGTCGCGCCGGTCGCGCATGCCGCGCCGACACATGCAGCCGGCCGGCTGGTTGTAGGGGCGACACTGTGTGTCGCTCGCCAACACCGTCGTCCGACATCGGTAGGGGCGAGCCATTGGCTCGCCCGCCCGGTCGCCCCAGCGCGTTCGCGGACGTTTCAACCTGTCGCGCCGGTCGCGCAGACACTGGCGGCCGGTTGGTTGTAGGGGCGACACAGTGTGTCGCCCGCACATTCACAATTACGGCAACGGCCGATTCATAGAACCGCCCCTACCGTTGTCGGGTGATTGCGCGGCGGGCGATGGCGCGGCGGGCGATGGCGCGGCGGGCGTTTCAACGGATCGCGCAGACACAGGCGGTCGCTATCCCCACGCACACCGGACCGGAATCAAATAACGGGGATTATTGAGAGAAACTATGCGGGGACGTGAGATTATTCACACGCGCGCCGCTGAGTTTGCGATCGGATTCTCTTCCCAGCGACTGTTCCTTCACGGCAGTCTCAGGCGACTGTATCCCCCTCGCCTTCGGCTGCCAGCCGCTCTTCGCGCCCTTCAAAGCGGCCCTCGAGGCGCGCCAGGCGTTGGTTGCTGTCGTCGACTTTGTTCTCTACTCGCCGGAGGTCGCCTCTAAGTTCAGTGCGCAGGTTGTCCTGACCGGCTTTAAGTTCAGTGCGCAGGTTGTCCTGACTGTCTTTGAGATCGGCGATGTCGCCCTTGAGTTCAGTGCGCAGGTTGTCCTGACCGGCTTTGAGTTCAGTACGCAGGTAGTCCTGACTGTCTTTGAGATCGGCGATGTCGCCCTTGAGTTCAGTACGCAGGTTGTCCTGACTGTCTTTGAGATCGGAGATCTCGCCTTTGAGTTCAGTGCGCAGGTTATCCTGACTGTCTTTGAGATCGGAGATCTCGTCTTTGAGATCGGAGATGTCGCCTTTGAGTTCGTCTCGCAGTTGGCCTATCATGCGCTCGTTTCTGGAATTCAATTGCCAAACAGCGATTATAATACCCAGCAAGGTAAGTATGATATCCAGCGACAGCGTCCCATCAAAGGTCATTGGCTTCCGCCTCATGCAATGGTTAGCCGCATTATACACCGTTTTCAGACAAAAAACACCGCGTTCGGCGGCTCGCGTCGGTCGCGCAGACACAAGCGGCCGGTTGGGTGTAGGGGCGACACTGTGTGTCGCCCGCCGGGTCGCCCACACTGCCCGCCGACACATGCGGCCGGTTGAATGGGGTGAAGGGGCGAGCCTTGGCTCGCCCGCAAATTCACAATTACAGCAACGGGCGAGGATGTGGCGGACGATTCAGCGAAATGATCCTACCGATGCCGGGTGTGATTGCGCGGCGGGCGAGCCAATGGCTCGCCCCTACAGATGCAGCGCGTTTAGCCGCAAGTCCCCTTGGGCTCGACGAACTCGGCGCTGATCCAGCCGCGCTCGCCGTGATAATCCACCTTGAACCAGCCCGCCGTCCGTTCCAGCGCCGTCAGCGTGGCGTTGTGCGGCACGGCGCCGGTGATCTCGCCGTCGGGCCCATCGCGGAAGTTGAGATTGAACTCCGTCCGCACCATGCAATTGCCCAAGCCTTGCGCCACGACTGGCGCGGCTTGGGCGGCCGGGGAGGCGCAGTCTGGAGGCGCGTCGCCGGGCAGAAGGACCAACATGCCGGGCCCATTGATCGTCCCGCAGGTCATGCCGTTCAGGCTGCAAGCGGCCAGATCGTGAACCGTGCGCGGCATGGCGGCGGTATCGATGAAGGTGAAAGAGCCGCCGGCCGCCTCGAAACAGATTTGCGTATTCGGCATGACCCAGGACCAGACATCGACGGCGTCGACGAAGTCGCCCTCTTTGATATCGGGATTGGCGATCTGCATGGCGTTGACGCGCTGGCACTGGGTGGATTCGCTGAGGTTGTAAGCGGCGATGCCGTCCAGGGTCAGGCAGGTGGAGACGGGCGGCGCGCTGTATTCGTCGTCCTCTTCGATTGCGTCTCCTCCGCCACCGCCACCGCCTCCGACATCATCGCCGGGCGGGGGCGGGGAAAAATCTGTCCGTGTCGTCGTCACCTGCGGCGGCGGCGGCGACCAACCGGGGTCTTCAATCGCGCCTTTGTCGCAATTCCCGCCCGGTGGGTTGGGTCTGGTTCTTCCGCGCTGGTCGGTGGTCACGCCGGACAAGCAATCCGCGTTGGCTATGGAGTCGATGGCGGGGCTGCCGGCGCGCGGTATGAAAAAGTTTCCCTGGTCATGGACGCTCGGAGCGTCAAGCAGTGGATCGGCAGGATCCGCATTAGGCTTGCAGCCGCTGCTGCTGCCCGCGCCAACAATATTGTTGCTCAGGGTTGGCGCGTTGCCGCCGCTGGTGGGTACGGTAGAGGAGAAAATGCAATCGACCTGGGAGCTCTGTTCGCCAGTTTTGAAGTTGCCGTGGATGATGCTGCTTTGTATCGTTATCTTGAGATTGCTGGCATACAGACCGTCGCCTCTGTCGGTGGCGGATGAGCTTGTGTTGTTGCCGGTGATGGTCACATGCCGCAGGTTGACGACTGAGGTGATACTCGACGCCAAGTTAAGTTCAGCCAAGATGCCGGCGCCGCGCCCGGCCGTCATGTTGCTGAAGATGCTGCTGTTGACTATGGTGTAGGTAGCGGGCGTGGTGGCAAGGTTTCGTAAAGTCAAACCGCCGCCGCCTGTTTTGCTTTCATTGCTGTAGACGGCGCTGTTATTCATGGTGAAGGTGGTCTGGCCGTGTGCGTAGACGCCGCCGCCTTCCGCGTACGCCAGGTTGTTGTAAATCGAGCTGTTGCTAACAGTCAGCGTGGCCGGATTTTGAGTGGTGCCCCTGACATAGATGCCGCCGCCATCCTTGACCGTAGTGCTCGTGCCGGCGGTGTTGTCGTAAATGCGGCTGTTGGTGATGGTGACGCTGGGATCGTTTCCTGATATTGCGCCCCCGATGTGAATACCGCCGCCGTGCAAGGTGCTGTTATTGTCGTAGATGCTGGAATTGATTATCTTGACGTTCGCGCAGTTAGAGCCAATGTAGATGCCGCCGCCGTCAGCGCCGGTATTGCCGTGAATGCGGCTGTTTTGAATCGTCAGATTAGGCGCCGAGCAATGTATGCCGCCGCCGTGTAGGTTGTTGCCGCTGTAGGAAGACTCGCTGTCGCTGATGGTGACGTTATTCAGGGTTAAAGAGCTGCCGTTCTGGTAAAAGATTGCGCCGCCTCCAGTGTTGGCTTCAGCCTGGTTGTCGGTGATGGTCAGATCGTTGATCGTCACGTTCGCCCCTGATAAAGCTATTTCAATGGCGCGGTGACTGCCCGCGCCGTTGATGGTGTAGTTGCCGCCGTTGATGGTGACGTTGCTGAAGATGTTCTCCAAGTCGGCGGTGAGCGTGAAGGAGGCGGTGATATTGATGATGTCGTCTTCGCTGGTGCTGAAAGCCGCTGTCACCGCGGCGTCCCATTGGGCATTGTTGGCGACATTGTAGGTGGCGGCCTGGGCGGGCAGGGCTGCGACAAGCAGGACCAGCGCAATCAGGCAGAATCTGAATGGGAGGGTAAAACGAAAATCAAGAAGAGGGGAAAGATTAGGGTTTAATTCGGGGGGGGGGGGGGCAGGCTAACCGCTACAGGAGAGCGGGGCGAAAGCGTCAATTTTTCGGCGGGCCGGGCAAGCGCATTCTTGAAATTCATTACTTTACTCACTTTGTACACCTTTCGGCATATTATGGCGATGTAATAGCTTTTGGGAAATATATCAGGATTCGTCTCACAAAGCAAGTATTTGAGGGCGGCGATCGCGGTTTTGAAACGCTTGCGCTTGGCTTCGCGCCGACACTGGCGGTCGGTATGGGGGTAGGGGCGACACTGTGTGTCGCCCGCCGACACCGTCGTCCGGCTCGGTGCGGGTGTAGGGGCGAGCCGGTGGCTCGCCCGCCTGGTCGGCCCAACGCGATCGCGGGCGTTTCGGCGGGTCGCGCAGGCCGCGCAGACACAGGCGGCTGGCTGGATAGGTGTAGGGGCGACACGGCGTGTCGCCCGCATATTCAAAATTTCGGCAACGGCCGATTCATAGAACCGCCCCTACCGTTGTCAGGTGATTGCGCGGCGGGTGATGGTGTGGCGGGCGAGCCACCGGCTCGCCCCTACCAATGCAGGGTGTGACGGCGCATCGGGCGATTCACAGAACCGCCCCTACCGTTGTCGGGTGATTGCGCGGCGGACGATGATGCGGCGGGCGAGCCACCGGCTCGCCCCTACCGATGACGGGTGTGATGGTGCGGCGGCCGATTCACAGTGTCGCCCCTACCGATGTCGGGCGATTGCGCGGCGGGCGAGCCACCGGCTCGCCCCTACCAATGCCGGGTGTGACGGCGCATCGGCCGATTCACAGAATCGCCCCTACCGTTGTCGCGTGATTGCGCGGCGGACGAGCCACCGGCTCGCCCCTACCGATGCGGGGTGATTGCGCGGCGGAGCGCCAATATGCGTTATACTGACTGCCAATGTATTCAAGGACTTGTCAATGAGCCTGATGGGCATTGATGTCGGCACGACCGGCTGCAAGGTCGTCGCCTTCGACCTGGCGGGCGCGGTCCTGGAGCAAGCCGGGCGCGAGTATCCCCTGATCAGCCCCAATCCGGGCTGGTACGAGCTGGACCCCAATCGGGTCTGGGGCGATGTCTGCGATTGCCTGCGCGCGGTCAACGCGCAGGTAAAGCCCGATCCGGTGACGGCGCTGTCGCTGTCGTCGCAGGGCGAGGCGATGATTCCGGTGGCGAAAGACGGGACCGTCCTGGCGAACAGCCCGGTCAGCTCCGACCGACGCAACACGACTCAAACCGCCGAGATGGAAGCGGCCCTGGGCGCCGAGCGCATCTTCGCCCTGACCGGCCAACCCATGAGCACCATTTATACCCTGCCCAAAGCGCTGTGGTGGCGGGATCATGCGCCCGAGATCCTCGAGCGGGCCTGGAAGATTCTCTGCTATGTCGACTTTGTCGCCTTTCGCCTGGGGCTGGAACCGGCCATTGATTACAGCATGGCGGCGCGCACGCTGGCTTTTGACGTGCATAAGCTGGACTGGTCGGAGGAATTGCTGGCCGCCGGCGGGCTGCGCCGCGATCAACTGGCGAAAGCGGTACCCAGCGGCGCGCTGCTGGGCGAGATTCCGCGCGCGCTGGCGGCGGATCTGGGATTCACCGGCTCGGTGAAAGTCGTGGCGGGCGGGCACGATCAGCCGGCCGGGGCCCTGGGCGCCGGCGTACTACAGACGGGCGCGGCGATGTGCGCCATCGGCACAACGGAAGCCCTGGTCGCGGTCACTGACGAGCCGCGCATGGAGATGCTGGATCAGCACGTCTCCTGTTACCCCCATGCCGCGCCGGGCTACTTCATCGCGCTCAGCGGCAACCAGACGGGCGGGCGACTGCTGCGCTGGTATCGCGACGAGTTGGGCGCGGCCGAGAAGGCAATCGCCGCCGAGACCGGCCGCGATGTCTACGATGTGATCGTCGAGCAGATCGACGACGCGCCCGGCGATATGATCCTGCTGCCTTATTTTGTCGGCAGCGGCGGCTTGCACAATGATCCGGCGGCGACCGGCGTCATCATCGGGCTGGACTTCGACAGCAAGCGCGCCGATATCGTCCGCGCCATTCTGGAAGGCTTGACTTATGAAATGGCGCTCTGCATCCGCATGTTGAACGAGATCGACGTTGAGGTGAACCAGATAAGAGCCATCGGCGGCGGCTCGCGCTCGGACCGCTGGATGCAGATCAAGTCCGACATCGCCAATCTGCCCGTTTCCGTCATCCACACCTCGGAGGCGGCCAGCCTGGGCGTGGCGATGCTGGCCGGCTGGGCGACCGGCGTCTACAGCAGCCTGGAAGAAGCGGCCGGTCAATTGATCAAGACGCGCAAGACCTTTTATCCGCGCCCCGATCGCGCCGCGCATTATCAGCGGCAGTTGACGATATTCGCGGATCTGTACCGGGCCCTGCGCCCGATATACCAGACGATGGCGGCGGGCGACTAGGGCAGGGGAGGTTTATTCGCCGCTCTGAAGCCGGCGGCGGCGCTCTTCAATCTGCGCCAGCACATTGTTGGTGACTTCGGGTTCTTCTTTTTCTTTCTCTTCCAGGCGCGAAATATCCGGTTGAATGACATCGTCCGAGCTAATGACCACATCCCGGTCTTTGAATTCGATCGCGCCGGCCGGGTTGCTTTTCAGCGTGCCTTTCACGGCTTCGGCTTTACTCTTGCGCTCGGCTTTTTTCGCCGGGCCCTCGCTTGCCGCTTTCGGGGCCGGCGCTTTGGATTCTGATTTGGCGTCGGCCCGCGCCACCCGCTTCGCCTCGCCCGCGACCACCGGGCTTCTCTTGCGCCGGCGCCGGTGCGCCTTCTCCGGCTTGGCGGCGATATCGCCCAGGGCTTCGCCGACTTTAACGGTCGTCTCGACCGCCTTTTTTGTGCGGCGGAAGCGGCTGAAGATGCCGCGGGCCTGCTCTTCCACTTCATCGGCCGTGGGCGCCGGCGCATCGCCCAAAGCCCAGCGATAGCCGGCGTAAATGCCCGCGCCGACGATCAAGAAAGGCAGCACCGTTTGAATAAGCTGGACCAAGGTGCTCATCACGGCGAGCGCGGCCAGCGTCGCCAGGACCACGATGACCAGCTTGATCGCTTTCTGCTTGTCCAGCTCCATCTCTGCCGCTCTCCTTATGCGCCGGATTGCCCGCTCCGCCGTCATACGCGGACGGGCCGAGAAACATATAATGTATTATACGCGATTTGCCGGGAGATTCACGTAGCGCGCTGTTCGCGTCTCTATCTTTCCCACCCGGCATCCGTCTTGCGATGCAAGGCTTGTCTCCCGGCAAATTGGCGCCGGCAGCGTCCAATCGAAGCGGACAGCATGACATCCGATTCCGTTATCTCTCATGCCTTTGTCTTGCCCGACCACAACTTCTACGAGTGGCTCGAGGCGCTGCGGCCCTATCTCGCCAAATTCGAACGCGTGACGGTCGTGCGTTCGCCCGCGGGCAACAACCTCAACCGCTTTCGCGATGTGACGGCGGTGGACGCGCCCCTGACCTGGTGGAAAGACTCGGCTCTGACGCATATTCGCCGCGTCTATCCCTTGGTCGTCATGGTTGACGTCATTGATGTCGATACGCCGGCGGCGCTGCGGCCCATTCTGCGGCGGCGCATCGAGAATGCCGACCGCTACGGCGAACGGGACACGGAGCCCCAGCATATCTTCCAGCGCTTTGTCCTGGAATGGCCCACCAGCGCGCGGCCGATGGCCGCGCTCGCTCGTTTCAACGCCGACCCGGACAAAGGCGATTTGCGCAACAGCTTCGATCTGTTGACCAGCGCCGATGCCGATATCCTTTGCGCGGCCCCGGGCCGGGTCGTCGCCGTCGGCGAGAGCATTCAGATCGAATCCCAGGTTGAAGGCGAGCGCTACATCACGACCTATCAAGCGCGGCAGCAGCCCCGGGTGGAAGTTGGCGAACAGGTCGCGCTGGGCCAGACCATTGCGCTAGCGGCGAGCGACCGCCTGCAGCTCACGGTGCAGAACCCGCCCCGGCGCGGCGCCAGCCAGCTCGGCCTGGACAATGTGATGAATCCGCGCGATTACATTTACATCCCGCAATTCCGCGTCCGCCCGCTTGTGGACAACTTGCGCGTGCGCCGGCTGCCCAGCATGTTCGCCAGCATCGTCGGCCAGGTCTTCAGTTGGCATCTCCTGGAGCCCATGGAGCATCACGGGCGCGCCGCCGAGAAAATCGGCTTCGAGGGCAGTTGGCTGAAGGTGCGGTCGATCAGCGGCATTGAGGGCTATACCGCCGCCTGGTTCCTGCGCGCCACGACTATGGAAGAAGGCCGCGAGGTCTTCCCCGGCGTCAACCCGACCGGCGTCAATCTTGACGCTTATCATCCGCTGGGCAAGCCGCGGCCGAATCGGCTCGGCGAATTGGGCTGGGTGCGCTTCGGCTACAATGTTTCCAATCTGCGCGGTTCTGAAGATATCAGCGCCGCGCTGGAGCGCTACCTGCCGCTGGCCGAAGCTTATCGCGAAGCGGGCTATCGCGTCATTTTCGCCACCAGCCATCAAACCTACGGCGAAGGCAAGAATGAATTCTGGCCCTGGTCGCAGATGACCGATGCGAAGTGGGGGATCCTGCGGCGGCGCTTCGCCGACATGATGAGCGAGATCGCGGCGCAATGGGCGGGACGGGATATCGTCGGCGCCTGGCAGATTTGGAACGAGCCGGATTCCAGGGCGCCGGTGGCGTCGGTGACGATGCCGGCGGAGACATACGGCGCGCTCTTCGAAGACAGCTACCGCGCCATCCGCAGCGTGGACAGCGACGCGCAGATCATCACCGCCGGCTTCAACAGCGGTCCCGTCTATGGCGGCGCCTACGCCCGCGCCATGCTGGACGTCCTGCCGGATGACGCGCGGCCGGACGGTCTGGCCTTTCATCCCTATGGACGAGGCGTCAACGGGCACCCGTATTATTCGGTCTTTGGCCACATCGACGAATCGGTTTGGGCATACAGCGCCGTCATGCCGGACAAGCCGCTTTGGATCACCGAATTCGGCGTTCTGGACCGGCCGCATGACGACGCCGGCACGATCGCCCGTTACGCCACCGATTTTGTCCGATACCTCAAGTCGCAGTATCCGGGCCGGATCGCGGCGCTGATCTGGTATGCCTGGGCCCAAGGCATGCACAATGGTTACGGCCTGGTGGACGGCGGCGGCAACCCGCGCCCGCCGCTGACGCGGCGCTTCCTCAGCTGTTGAGGGGGGGGGGGGGGGCGCGCCCGCCGCCAACCATTGGCAGTCCCGCAACCTGGCAGATCCAATCAGAGATTGGCTTGCGGGCGACATTCGGCCGTTATCCGGGCAGGGCAATCGCTTCAAACGTTTCTTTAACTACAGAGAAGACAGAAGCAACGCCGAGTAAGTCATGCGAAATCCAGAATAAAGTCGATATGTAGGGGCGACACTGTGTGTCGCCCGAAAAATCGCGCTTGCATCGGCGGGCGACCGAATCGCCCCTACACCGTTCTTTAGATTGTTGCACTACTTTCCTGGCGTTACTGAGGACACAGAAGCAAACGCATGTAAGTCGTGCAATATCTTCTGGGCATTTTGAAGCATGAGTGGGCGAGCCACCGGCTCGCCCGTACACCGAGTCTCCTCTTATGCCGTAGGGGCGAGCCTTGGCTCGCCCGCAAGTATGCAGCAAAAGACGATGCGCATCTTTTAATTGCTTGCTTGGGCTTACCTCTGTGTTCTCTGTGTTAACCAATAATTTGAAGCGATTGCCCGGCGCTACCGGGGTCGAAAATTTGCGCCGCCCGCCCGAGATGGCATAACATAGATGCAAGGAAGCGTGGCGAAAGAGTAATCAAAGATGTTAAAACGAATTTCTCTCCTGATTTTAGCACTCGTTCTTTTGATAAGCGCTGCGCCCGCCGCCTTGGCTGGCGACGACTGCGACAGCCGCGAATCCAACTATGCCCGCGCGGTGCAACTGCATGAAATGGCCGATTATGCGCGGGCTTTGCGCCATTATGAATGCGCGCTTCGGGAAGACCCGGATGACGCGATCATCCCGATCCTTATTCAAAATGTATATGAGGATATAGCTCGGGGCGCGACGGCTTGGTCAGGCGGGAATGCGGCGGCGCCCGACGGCGTCTGCGATCCCGCGCTTGATCATGCGCAGATCGGCGCCGACGCCTATGAAGACGGCGACGATGTCCTTGCCGACATCCACCTGCAATGCGCGCTTGCGCAGGATCCCGACCGCCTGGGGGCACTGACGCTCTTGGGTCATATCTATATGAATCGCGGGGAAACGCGTACGGCGAGGCATTATTTCGACCGCGCTTACGACTTGCGCGCGACATACGTTGCCATCCCGACGAGCCGGTCAACTGATGCGTCCGCGGCGAATGAAGCGCCCGGCTTTGTCATGCCCGACTGGCTGGGGCCCTATGAAACCATCCCGAGAACGCGCTCTCCGCGTGAAGCAATCGACATCGCGGCGGCGCTGGAACCGGTTCCCGCGCGCAACGAGAGGGCGCAAGTCCGCCCTGGACAAAGAATCCTTGTCCGTGTGCGTGTCATCAGCCTGAAACCGCGCTCGCCCGCGCCCGCGCCAGAAGCGCATCCGGCCCATCCGCATACGCGCTGCGCCCTGGGCCGCCTGTATATGGCGCAAGGCAACTATGCTGCCGCCTTCGGTCAGTTCTACCCCTTGCTCGCCAACGGGTTATACGACCAATGTCCCGATTAAGGCGGGCGTCCTACGGCCCGGGCTCAGGCGCTTGACAGCGTTCTAAGCTGTTATACATCCGCAAGGAAACTGTTATTTCAGCTTCACGTTTGTGGGAGAAGCTGAATAAGACAAGAACTGCAAGAGAGCATATTTCATGCTCTCTTTTCATACCTTCGGGAGGGCGACAAACATGAAAAGGCTCATAGTTTTGCTGGCGCTGCTGCTGGCGCTGACGGGCGCTTTGGTCCAGGCGCAGCGCACGCCGGAAGAACTGTACGTCGGGCGCGCGCCGGCGCCGGAATTCCCCGCCGACCTCGATTGGATCAACGTGGAGAACCCGCTGACCATGAGCGGCTTGCTGGGCAAGATCGTGATCTTCGATTTTTGGACTTACGGCTGCATCAACTGCTTGCATATCATCCCGATCCTGGAACAGGTCGAACAGAAATACGCCGAAGAAGTTGTGGTGATCGGCGTGCATTCGGCCAAGTTCGAGAATGAGGGCCAAACCGAAAATCTGCGGCAGATCGTCCAGCGCTACGGCGTGCATCATCCGGTCGTGAACGACAAGGACTTTCACATCTGGCAGACTTATGGCGTGCGCGCCTGGCCGACGGTCGCAATCATCGAGCCCCAGGGCAATGTCGTCGTCCGGCAATCGGGCGAGATTCCCTTCGAGGCCTTCGACCAGTACCTGTCCGGCATGATCGCCTATTACGACGAATTGGACCCGAATCTCATCGACCGGACGCCGCTGGAATTGGCGCTCGAAGGCGCGGGCGATCCCGGCACGCCTCTGCTCTATCCGGGCAAGGTGCTGGCCGATGCCGCGGGGCGCCGCCTCTTCATCGCCGACAGCAGCCACAACCGCATCGTCATCGCCGATCTGGTTACGCGCGAGGTCCTGGATATCATCGGCTCGGCGGCGCGCGGATACGATGATGGCGCGTTTGAGAGCGCGACATTCGACAAGCCCCAGGGCATGGCGCTTCTCGGCGATTCCTTGATCATCGCCGATGTGAACAACCATGCGATTCGCAGCGCCAACCTGAAAGAGCGGACGGTGAGTACGCTGGCCGGCAATGGCGTTATGGGCCGCGGCCATTTCAACAATATTGGGCCGGCGCAACTGCTCAGTACGCCGCTGCGCAGCCCCTGGGATGTGGAAGTCTACGATGCCGAGGCCGGCACGATTCATGTCGCCATGGCCGGGACGCACCAACTCTTCATCCTCGATTTGAATGAGCAGCGCCTGTACGCCTCGGTCGGCAATGGCCGCGAAGCCAACCTGAACGGCGTCAGCCTCGCGAATAGCGAGCTGGCGCAGCCCAGCGGCTTGTACAATGCCGGCGCCGGCAAGCTCTATTTCGCAGATAGCGAATCGAGCACGATCCGTCTGGCCGATTTCGAGAAGGACCTGGTCACTGTCGTATCCGGCACGACCAACAATAGCTTGTTCGAGTACGGCGACATCGACGGCGAGCTGGGCCAGAATCGCTTGCAGCACGCGCTGGGCGTCGACGGCGGGCCGAATGGCGAGATCTACATCGCCGACACCTACAACAGCCGCATCAAAGTGATCCCGGCCGGCGAAAGCGGCACCTTCACAGTTTATGGATTAGGCGGGCTGGGCGGATATGCCGATGGCGACGCCACCACCGCCGAATTCGATGAACCCGGCGGCATCAGCTACGCCGACGGCATTCTCTACGTCGCCGACACCAACAACCATGTCGTGCGGACCATCGCCCTGGAGGACGGCATCGTCGACACGCTGGAATTCGCCAATCCGGAAGCGCTGGTGATTGACAAAGATGCGCTGACTATTCTCGGGGGCAACATGGCCGATGGCATGGTCGTTCAACTAGCGCGGCAGCAAGTCGCTGTCGGCGAGGGCAGGATCCGCCTGAACCTCAATCTGCCGGCCGATCACAAGATCAATCCGCTGATCGAAAGCGAACTGACGCTGACAGCTGAGGACGGCACGGCTCAATCAGCGGCCCTGGCTGAGGACAGTGCGACTCTGTCCGTGAGTTTTGCCGAAGGCAGCGGCGAGATCAAGGCGGACATGACGCTCTACTACTGCCGCTTAGGGGCGGAGGCGCTCTGCTTCATCGAGATCGTCACCTGGATCATCCCCTACGAAGCCAGCGCGCTCGAAGATCGCTCCGAGGTCATCCTGCAGCGGGAAATCCTCGCGCCTAATCTGTAGCTGCGGCTATTCAACATCGGCTGTACCTGAAAAAAAGAGTCCCTCCCTCATTTTGAGGGAGGGCAGGTCTGATGAAACACGGTGCGATAGCGGCGGGTCAGCCAATGGCTGACCCCTACACGGCGCCTTTCTGGAGCATACTGCGGGGGCGACCTGTCAGGTCGCCCGAGAATCGCCGAATCAACACCAGGTCTTGCGGCGATATCACGGCTGACGTAACTCTTCCCGATTCTCAGCTCACTTCGCGCCGATTCGGACGCTTCCCTCCTGCAGGACGCCGCCGCGGACGTACTGCGTCTTGACGTCGCTGCCGACCGGGATGCCCGCGAGCAAGGCTTGCAGGTCGTCAATATCTTCGACCGCCTCGTCCGCCAGCGCCGTCAGGATATCCCCGACCAGCGCGCCCGCCAGCGCCGCCGGGCTGTCCGGCTCAATAGAGACGATCAAGAGCCCGGCTTCCTGATCCAGTTCCGCGGCGGCAGGCGCGGGCAATGCCGCCGTCTGCACGCCGACTCCCAGGTAGCCGCTTGCGATCTTGCCGTCTTGCAGCAGCGCGGCGACCGACTCGGCAATGGCCGCGACTGGCAGCGCCAAGCTGGCGCCGGCGCCGAAGCCGGATGTATTCATGCCGTAGACGACGCCATCTGCGCCGAGCAGGGGACCGCCGGAAAAACCCGGGTACATGAGCACGTCGCTGCGAATGAATCCGCCGGGCGCGAAGCCCATGCCGCCGCCTTCCCAGAACAGCCGTTTGCGCCATCTGCGGCCCTTCCATTCCCCTTTCCATTGTTTCATGCCTCCTTTCTTGCCTCTTTCAGACTTACGCTTCATTCGCTTGCGCCGCCGCTCCGCGCTGACGACGCCGGTGGCCACGCCCAGCGTGGCGCTGATATTCGCCCGCGGACGCCCCAAAGCCAGCACGAGATTGCCGGCGCGCAAACCCTGCGCCTCCGCCAAGTTGGCCGGCCGTAGCGCCTGCTCAACCCGCAGCAGCGCCAAGTCGCGGCGCGGGTCCCGCCCGACAAGCTCGGCGTTCACGCGGCCGCCATCGGCAAGGCCAATGCCGATATCCTCATCAAATTCGACGACGTGATGGGCGGTGACGATCAAGTCCTCCGACCAGGCGATGCCCGTGGCCGGGATTCGCCGCCGCGCCTCCACGCGCAGGACGCTTTCGGCGGCGCCTTCCACCAGGTCCGCCATTTCATCCGAAAATTCTTGCAGCTTGTTTGTCACTGCGCGCTCCTTTTGTTGTTTTGCGATGTCCTTATTTTGCGCTGAAATGCCGCGGCGCGACATTAGACCTTTGGGCAGGGTCGCCCTGGTCAAGCGGGCAGGCCCGAATGGGGAGGAATGTTCAAGAGGGCGGCAGCCGATTTAATGGGACGCCCTAATCCGCGATTGTCGTTCTGTCTTCGCCACGAGAATTTGAAGCCTTCTGCCGCCGCGTATATACTCATATTGCGTATTACATCTCAAAGCAGCTTGGAGGCTACGATTAGAGTCAAGTCGATAGCGCGGCTTATTACTCTGTTTGCTCTTAGTAGCGCGAGGAAAGCAGCGCAGCAATCTGAAGACCTGTGTCGGGGCGATTCGGTCGCCCGCCGACATAAGCGCGGATTTTCGGGCGACAGACGGCGCCGCCCCTGCATATCGACCTGATGCTGAATTTCGTATGAAAAACTTGGTGTTACATCCGCACGGTGGCGGCGCAGGAAACCTATTTGCGAAGAGTCCGCGCTTAGCGCTTGCGATTGAAGGGCGCCGCTTCGCCCCTGCGGCTGCGTCCGCCGCCGTCGATGTAAGCCAAATTTCTACGATCGCCGGAGCAAGATTTTCCGTCTGCGCCTTGCATGCGCAGCGCTGGCATTTGCCTGCGCTATGTCATACGGCGGATACGGCGCGAGAGACCTTCACGGTCTATTCGAGACGCGCTTCGGGCGGCGCCCGCTGAGGTATCTGGGCAAGCATTGCCCGAGAGCGCTTATGCACCCCGTGAATACGCTCATCATCCTCTTTCTCATTCTGCTGTACGGCACAGCGTACGTTGTTTCCATTCGCTTTCTGCTTCCGCAGTTGCTAACGAGCGCCAAGCGACTGGCGCTCATGATGCTCGTGGCGCAGCTGCTGCTGATCTTGATCGCGTTGGCGCAGCAGGAGACATCTGGGTTCGTAAGATGGCTCTGGCACCTGGATGAAGACGGGAACATCCCAAGCCTGCTGGCGTCAACGCAGCTCGCGCTTGTGGCTCTCATCGCCCTCTTGACTGCCTGGCGCGCTCGCGGCATTTCGGCCTGGTATCGGCTTTATTTTCTAGGCTTGGCATTCGTCTTCTATTATCTGGCGCGCGACGAATTCTTTGGCCTTCACGAGCGGCACAGCGGCTGGGAGCTTCCTTATGCCGCGCTTGGCGCGGTTATGGTAGCGGCGACGGCGCTCGCGGCTGCGCGCTCGCCGCGGCGCAGCTGGCGCTGGAGCGGCTGCTTCCTGACCGGGCTGGCGCTCAGCGCGGCGGGCGGCCTCGTCATCGAGCAATATCGATTGCCGCATACCTGCGGCAACATCGGACTGCTGCTGCCGCAAGGTTGCGTCGCCTACATTATTGAAGAGGCGCTGGAGTTGATCGGCATCTGGCTCGCTCTGGTCGCCATGCTGGGTCATTTTTGCCAGCTTTCGCCGCGTTGGCGCCGCAAGCGCGGACGGCTGCTCTACGTTTTGCCCCTGCTATGGATAATTCCCATCCCGCTGCCCGCCCTGGTCGCCGCCAGCGCCTTCCGATCCCAGAATGAGTCGAACGCCCTTCGCTATGAGTCCCGCCTGACCTTGCGCATCCAGGATCTTACGCATGACGACCAGACGGTAGCGCTGGAATTCTTGGCCATGATCGATTCAGCGCGCGACTACAATGACTACGGTTATTCCCTCCATCTCGTGGACCAGGTCAGCGGCGCATCGCTAGCTGGCATCGATGAATTCGCCTCGCGCAGCCAACCGCGCTCGCTCGCGGCCGGGCGGGCCTACATGCAATCGCTGACGCTGCGCATCCCGCCCGAGACGCCGCGCAACCGGGCGCTCTGGATGGTGTTCACCACCTGGCGCAAGCAGGGCGAGAAATTTCGGCGCCAGAAATTAAACCACAGTCACTACCGGCTGCTCGATCAAAGCCAGGTTATCCTCGGCGAGATGGTTATACCGGCGCCGGGGGCGGCTTCCGCGTCCGCGGCCATCGCCACCTTCGACAAGCGCTTCAGCTTGCGCGCTGCGGAGTTTCCGCAAAGCGCCCACGCCGGCGACCTTCTCAGTATCGTATTTTCCTGGAGCAGCCAGGCGGACTCTGACGAAGATTTCCAACAGTTTCTGCATTTTGTGCACGCCGACAGCGGCGAGTGGCGGGGGCATGATCAGCTTCCCCTGGGCGAACGCCTGCCAACTCGACTCTGGTACGCCGGGTTGGCCGATAGCGAACGCTGGCTGGTGCCGCTGCCGGCTGACCTGGCGCCGGGACGCTACGACGTCTTCACCGGTTTGTATCGCCTTCGGGGCGTGGAGCGCCTCGCGGCCGCGGACGGGAGCGGAAAGCCCTTCCTCCACGACCGCGTCCCCCTGGGAAGCATAGTCGTGAAGGTCTAAGTAGTGGCGCCTAGCGCGCAATAAGATTGGCTGCCTTGTACATTTAGTCCCCAATTTAACTCAATGTCTGTACGGGCGAGCCGGTGGCTCGCCCAGATCTGCTCCAGTAACAGGGCAGCCGCGCGCGCCGGCTCAAGCTCATTCGGGACGCCGCCGATGCGCCGCAGCCCGCGCGCGCTGTGCTAGAATGGCGCTGCTCTTCTGACAGGGAGACGCTCGAGTGTCCTTCAAGCAACTTGCCGCGCTGGTCTCGCTGGCCGCGATCTGGGGCGCGTCTTATATTTTCATCCGCGTGGCGGTGGAACCGGTTGGCCCGCTATTGCTCATGTTCATCCGCGTGGCCCTGTCCGCCGTCATCTTGCTCGCTTATGCCAAACTGCGGCGGATCGAGCTGGATATCCGGCGGCGCTGGCGCCAGTTTCTGGCGCTGGGTTTCTTCGCATCGGCTTTGCCCTTCAGCCTGATCGCCTGGGCGGAGCTCACGGTCACGGCATCCATGGCGGCCATCCTCATGTCGACGACGCCGCTCTTCACGGCGCTGGTTGCGGCGGTTGGCCTGGGCGAGCCGCTGACGCGGCAGAAGCTGATCGGCGCATTGCTCGGCATCCTGGGCGTGACGCTGACCGTCGGCGGCGGCGCGATGGAACTAAATGCCGATGTCCTGGCGGCGACTCTGGCTTTGCTCATGGCCACGCTGAGCTATGCGCTGGGGGCCGTCTTCGCCAAGCGCAGCTTTGCCGGCGTCAATTCCATGTCGCTTTCAACCGGCCAGCTTCTCGGCTCATCCTTCATTCTGGCGCCGGTTTCGCTCTTTGATCTGCCGGCGCATGAGATCTCAAGCGTGGCGCTGCTGGCGGTGCTGGCGCTTGTTCTGCTCTGTACGGCATTGGCTTATCAACTCTACTACTACCTCATCATCAGCGCGGGACCGATACAGGCGCTCACGGTTACGCTGCTGATCCCGATATTCGGCGTGATTTGGGGGGCGCTGCTTCTGCGGGAGAATATCAGCCCGGGCATGATCGCCGGTCTGCTGCTTGTGCTGTTCAGCGTCGGTTTGGTGACGGGGATGCTATCGCCGCGATCGCGCCGGCTGGGCAAATACAAACCCTCCGCAGCCGCGCGCGAAAACCGGAATGCCGGCTGAGGAGGGATTTGGCGAGGCTGCAGGCAATGCTGCCGCGCAGCCGCAGTGGAAATGTCCGGGCGGCTACATGTTCAAGGCGTCGTAGCCGGGACCTTGTGTGAAGAAGTCGTAATTCGGCGCGATATCGGGCGTCAGATCCACGATATCGCCTTCTTCGTGCTCAATGATCACCTTGGTGTCGAAGGGCACGCGTTCTTGACCTTCCATCATCTCGTATTCCGACGAAACTTCCTCTTCGACGAAGATGGCTTCGTAGGGGCATTCCGGGATGCAGGCGCCGCAATCGATACAGGTGTCCGGATCGATGAAATACCATGGCCAGTCATTTTCCGGCTTGCCGGCGATGATGCATTCGACCGGGCAGACCTCGACGCAGGCGCCATCCCGCAGGCACAGGCTGGTGATGATATGGGTCATTTGGTTTCTCCTCGCATGCTTCTTTTGCTGGTTGAGCAGTATCCGGGCGGATACTGACGGATTTTTGCCTAGCTAGCGCTATGGTAACGTAAATTGATCTGCGACGCTACTGCCTTTCTAGCACATTAAGCCCCAATTTCATAGGTTTTGCGTCGGCCGGAAGCGGATTCCGCGCGGACTTGAGAGCGGAGGCCCGTCTGATATAATGCGCTTACGGCTCCAGTAGCTCAGTGGATAGAGCATTGGTTTCCTAAACCAAGTGTCGCAGGTTCGAATCCTGCCTGGAGCGCTAGAGAGATCACGAGCATGCTAAAGGGCGACTCGACCGAATATCATTCCTTCTTGAGTCGCCATTGGCGGACAAATCGCACTGTTTGATAAGAGCTCCATTCGGAATGAGTTCGGCGTCGCCAAGGTCGTCGGCTTGGCGTGACCTTGCGAATTTCCGCCTTGCCCGGCTAAACAGCGGGGCGATCGCATCAAATTGAAATTGCGCTGATAAATGACGATTTCCCCTCAGTTTTCCTAATCTGTAGGGGCGTTTCGCTGAAACGCCCGCAATTTGCAGGCCATTTTCAACGGGCGTCGCCTACATTTTCACAATATTCGTGGCGGACGGCTCATTATGATTTTGATGCGATTGTCCTAGCCAACTGGCGCGCATTTTGACTGCTCCCATATTTGAGGTATACTGGTCATACCAGCAGATAGGCGGACTTATCCGGTCTATGTCAATAGAACACCAAGGAACCTGCAAATAACATGACAGCAACTCAGGATATGTTTCTTCCAATTGAGTCCGATCGCTTGTCCGATAAAGCCGTTGGGCAGATCAAGGCGCTCATCGAAGACGGCCGGCTCAAGCCGGGCGACAAATTGCCCGCGGAACGAGAGTTGATTAAATTGCTGTCGGTGAGTCGCGCCTCCTTGCGGGAGGCGCTGCGGGTTCTTGAGGTTCTGGGTTTGATTGAAGTGCGGACTGGAATCGGCGCCTTTGTAAAGCAGACCGATGCCGGCGCGCTGCCCGCTGAATGGAGCGCGCTACTGCTTAAGACCCAGCAAGAAGTAATTGATTTGTTGGAGGTGCGCGAGGCGCTCGAAGCGCGGGCAGTTGAATTGGCGGTCAAAAACGCCAGCGCGGAAGAACTTGAAAGTTGTTCGCTGACACTGGCAAACATGAAACAGAGCGCCGATGACAACGATGTTGACGCTGCGATCCAGTCCGACATTGAGTTCCACCAGCTTATCAGCAAGATGTCACAGAACAAGTTCCTGATCGAATTGAGCGGTAGCATCAGCCACGTATTGCTTGACGCGCGCTACGCATTTTTCCGACAGCCGAATCGTATCCTGGTTTCTTGGCAGCAACACTGTCGCGTGGTTGAAGCGCTTGTGAAGCGTGATTCGCAGGCCGCCGCCGAAGCCATGCTGCAGCACCTTCAAGATTCCAAGGAGGTTGTGAAACGTCTGGGATAACAGATCGCCAATTGAGAAAGAGTTGCAAGGACTTAAAGGAGGTGGGCTGAGAAATTCCAAGGATCCGTACGGTGTGATTCGAATAGAGGCAAAAGGAGTTCTTAAAATGAAAGAGCGGAGAAAAGTGATAGGTGTTGAGCCGGGGGACAAAAGGATTCATCCCGGCGAGTTGCGTATGCTCACGCGGCGAGATTTCCTCAAGTTTTCCGGCATTTTGGGCGCGGGAGCTGCGGCAAGCTCGTCACTGTTGATGCCGGCGTCGTCTTTGCTCGCTCAGGATGAAATGAGCGAGGCAGTCGTTGTATATGGCGCTACGCACGAGATGGAGTCCATCGATCCGGCTGTGGGCTATACACTCTGGTCGCGCTACGTCACCGATAACGTATACGACTCCCTGTTTAGATTTGAAGGCATCCCCCCGCAGGTCGTCAATCATCTGGCCAAGAGCTACGAGGTATCGGACGACGGGCTGGAATGGACCTTTCATCTCGAAGAAAACGTGTCCTTCCATGACGGAACGCGGCTGACGGCATCGGACGTCAAGTACACGTTTGAGCGCATGTTGGCGATGGGGGACTCGCCCTCGTTCTTGTGGGCCGACACCGTTGATCCAGACAACATCGAGGTGATCGATGATCATACGGTCCGACTCACCTTGAAGAAGCAGTTTGGTCCCTTCTTGTTCACCTTGCCCTGGCTATATATCGTCAATGAAGATCTGGTGCGCGCCAATGAAGTTGATGGCGATTGGGGCCGGGCCTGGATGCGCGACAATGACGCTGGTTCCGGTCCGTTTTTCATCGACGAATTTGACCCGGCCGTGCGCATCGTTCACAGTTGGTTCGAGGATTACTGGAAGGGCTGGCCCGAGGACCATTTGACCGGCTGGGTCTGGGAGATTCATCGTGAACCGGCCACGCTCCGGCAGCTGCTGGAAAATGGGCAGGTGCATATGACCGACCGGCTGTCTCAGATTGACTATGAACTTGTAGCGGCATTGCCACAAATCGACGTCATCGAGCAGGTTACGCTGTCGCCTGGCATGGTGAAGATGAACAACCAGAAGGAGCCGACTAGCAATGTCGACTTCCGTCGGGCGATGAGCTATGCCTTCGATTATGAGGCGGCGATAGCGGGTGTGCTAAATGGGAACGGCACGCGCTTGACCAGCCCGGTGCCCCAGGGCTTTCCCGGGCAAATAGATATAAGCCCCTACGACACTAACCTCGACCTGGCGCGCGAGCACCTGGAAAAGTCGGGCTACAATCCAGCCGATCTCGAACTGGTGTATAACTACGTTGGCGGGGCGCCAATCCAACAGGATTTTGGCCTGGTGCTCCAGAACAGCCTCCAGAAGCTGGGCATTAATGTGGTTGTGGAAGGGCTCACGGCCGGTGAATATATTGGGCGACTGAATGCGCCGGAAACAGCGGCTCACTTCAACTGGATCTGGGCTGCATCGGATTACCCGGACGCCGAGATTATATTCTTCCCGCAGTACCACTCCAGCAATTGGGGGGCTTGGTACAGCTGCACCTTCTACAAGAATGAGCGGGCTGATGAATTGATCGAACTGGCCCGCGTAACTGTTGACGAAGCCGCGCGCATTGAAATGTATCAGGAGCTGCAGCAGATTCTGATCGATGATGCCGCAGACATCTGGGTATACGCCCGGCATTTCTTGATGGCCATGAATACGGACGTTCAGGGCTTTACCTACCAGCCGGCGGGGATGGACTCTTCATACTTCTATCCCATGGCGCTGTTGCAATAGCCCGCGTCCGGTGTCGTCGGCTGTGGTGGCCGAATGCGGAACGCAAGATTAAGACGCCGAAACCCATAGCGGCATAAGAAGCGGCAGGATCCGTTTCGGCGTCTCTAACACACTCCCATCTTTCCGTTTTTGCCCAGTGCAACGCGGCAAATGGCCTTTCAACAGTCGTGACAAGCATACATACGAGAATAAATATGACCGACAAGAAATCTAAACGGCTTGGAATTGATGTTGGTGGAACGTATACCGATCTGGTGCTCTTTGATGAAGCAAGCAAAGACATGCGGATGGCGAAAACCCCCTCAACGCCCGGGAACCTAGTTGAGGGGGTGATCAACGGCATCATGGCCTTGGACCTGGATTTGTCCACCGTACAACTCGTCGTTCATGGAACAACTATGGGGGTCAATACCGTCATCCAACAGAACGGCGCCAAGACGGGCTTACTCACCACGGCCGGCTTCGAGGATGTCTTGGAAATCGGAACGATGAGCAAGCCTGAAATGTACAATTTGTTCTATCGCAAACCGCGGCCGCTGGTTTCAAGAGAACACCGCCTCGGCATTGCGGAGAGGATGACCTTCGAGGGCGAGGTACTGGCCGCCGTTGATCCGGAAGATGTCCGTACCCAGGCCCAGAGATTAGTCGACGATGGCGTAACCGCGGTAGCGGTAGCCACACTGCACTCCTATGCCAACCCCGAAAATGAAATTGAAATCGCGCGCATTCTCAAAGAGGAGTTTCCCGATCTCAACGTATCCGTCTCGCATGAAATCAGCAACTTGCGCAGAGAATTCGAACGGACCAGTACAGCGGTCTTGAATGCTTATATCGCGCCCCCGGCCAGAGAATACTTTGAGCACCTGCGAAGCGAGTTGTATTCGCGCGGCTTTGACGGCGCCGTCTTCATCATGAAGTCCAACGGCGGTGTGATGGAAGTCTTGACCGCCTCCCGGACGCCGGCGCATACGCTTCTCTCGGGGCCCGTGGCCGGAAGCATCGCTGGCAAGACGCTAAGCGCGGTCACAGCGAAACCAAATGTCATTACCTTCGATATGGGGGGAACCAGCTGCGATATCTCGGTCATCCTGGAGGGTGAGCCGGAAGCAGCCTTCGAATCGCAAGTCGAGGGATATCCGATAATGACGCCAATGGTGAGGATCACTTACCTGGGCGCCGGTGGGGGATCTATTGCCAAGATTATTGGAGAACGCTCCTTGCGCGTCGGTCCCGAAAGCGCCGGCGCCGATCCAGGCCCGGCCTGCTACAACCTGGGCGGCGAACAGCCGACCGTGACCGATGCCAACCTGATCCTGGGACGTCTCGATCCGCGCAGCGCGCTCGCCGGTGGCATTGCCCTGGATAGCGACTTGGCGGCGGCCGCGATCAAAAAGCATGTAGCGGACCGCCTGGGTATGAGCGTAAAGGATGCCGCTCTGGGCATTGTGGAGATCGGCTGCGTCAAAATGGCTTACGCCATACGCGAGGTGACGATTGAACAAGGACTGGATCCGCGAGATTTCACCTTGATTTCCTTTGGCGGCGCCGGACCGATGCACACGCCTTTCATCGCCGCAATGGTTGGGATTCGCCAGGTGATCGTGCCCTGGTCGCCTGGAACATTGTGCGGTTGGGGCATGTTAAACACCGACCTGCGTCATGATGTCGTGCAGGTGATTGACTATGGCGGGCGTCAACTCAACCAATCGGAACTGGCGGATTTGTTTGACCGACTGGAAGCTCAAGGCCGATCCACCTTGATTGAGCAAGGCGTGGACGCGAATCAGTTGCGTACGAATCGCTCCATCGACATGCGCTACAAGGGGCAAGAGCATACCTTGACCATCCCGCTTGCCAGCGGGCCCATCGACGATGAAATGCTATCCGACCTGCGGCTCCTGTATAACCAAACCCACGAGCGCAAATACGCCCATGCCAGCCCGGACGAGCCTGTTGAATTCGTCAACATCCGGGTCGAAGCTGTGGGTGAGCTCGACAAGCCGGGCCTGTTCGTGCCCAAAGCCATGTCCGCCAATGGCGCCACGGCCGCGGTCGAAACGCGACAGGTGACATTCAAAGAAGGGGACCTGCCAACCGTCGTTTATAGCCGCGAGCAGCTTGAACCGGGAATGGAGATTGACGGACCGGCAATTGTCACAGAAGTTGGAGCGACGACACTTGTGCCGCCGGAGTTTGCCTTATCCGTTGATGATTATGGCAACCTGATCATTGACGTGCCGGAGGCGGGTCAAGCATGAATGGACCTGATGCGCTGGACCCGGTTTCCATTGAAATCGTTCGCAATGCGCTGATTTCAGCCGCGGTTGAGATGAGCATTGTTCTCAAACGCACTGCCTACAACTACATCATCAACGAAGGGCAGGATTTCAGCGTCGGCTTATTCAATGAACTGGGCGAAACGCTGGCGCAGGCGCCCGGATTGCCGGAATTCGTCTGTGATATTCCCAGCGCAATCCACTCGATCATCGACGACATTGGCGGCATCGGGCGATTTGAGGCAGGCGATATCTACCTCACCAACGATCCCTACGCCAATACATTTCACGTGCATGATGTCAATCTGATCAAGCCGGTGTTTCTGGCGGGCGCGCTGATCGGTTTTTCATGCGCCCGCGCTCACTGGCACGACCTCGGCGGGGCATCCGGGGCCGGCAGCATGCAGGCGACCGAGGTTTTCCAGGAGGGCGTCATACTTCGCTCCGTCCGGCTCTACCGCGCCGGCGAGCTAAACGAGGATATTCTGCGCATTATTCGTGAAAACACGCGACTCCCCGACGGTGTGCTTGGCGACATCCGCGCTCAGGTTGGCGCCTGCAAAATTGGCGAGCAACGCTACCTGGAGATAGTTGAGCGCTTTGGCATATCTCGATTCCAGGCCGCCTGTCAGCAAATCTTAGAGAGTGGAGAGCAGCAAGCGCGGGAGGCTTTGGCTCGCATTCCCAATGGCGTATATGAGGCGGAGACCTGTCTTGACAACGACGGGATCGATCTTGATCGTCCGCTGCCGGTCAAAGCGCTTGTCACAGTGGAAGACGACCGAATCGATATTGATGTGGGCGGTTCCGCGGCCTGGTGCGCGGGACCGATGCACGCGAACAAAAATACCACGACATCCATCTGCCGAATGGTCTTCAAGATGCTGACAACCCCTACCGAGCCGGCGAATGAGGGACATTTTCGAATGGTCTCGGTCACGATACCGGACGAGTGCATTTTTAATGCCAAGCGACCTCAAGGCACCTGGCCCGGCTTTTTCGCATTGGAGGCGCTAATTGATGTGATCAAGCGCGCCCTGGCGGACGCTATTCCCGAGCGCGTTAATGCTGACGACTATGGCAAATGCACGCCGGCGCACATCAAAGGCAGCTATCCAGACGGGTCGATTTTTTTCCTGGCGGACACGGAAGGCGGCGGCTGGGGCGGCAAACCATTCGAAGACGGCGAGAACGCCATGCTCTTCGGCGACGTGCGCATCACCCCGGTTGAGTTGCTGGAAAGCAAATATCCCGTCCGTCTAACTCAGTACCGCTTACGGCCGGATTCGGGCGGGCCGGGACGTTGGCGCGGTGGCTTGGGTGTTATTAAGGACTATCTTTGCCTGGCCGCGGGCATGAACTTCAACGCCGGTCTTGATCGCCAGGTTTGCCCGCCACAAGGTGTGCTCGGCGGGGGCAGCGCGCCCGGGAATCGAATTGTCATCAAAGACGCTGACGGGGCGGAGAGGGTCCTCCCTTCCAAAGTTACGGATTATCCCGTGGCCCCGGGGCAGACAATCAGCTTTCAAACCGCTGGCGGCGGCGGTTATGCCAGCCCCAGCCAGCGCGATCCCGAGCGGGTCGCTCACGATGTGCGGCTGGGCTTGGTCTCCTTGCGCCAAGCCAGATTGGTCTATGGCGTGGCAATCGACGAGGCGGACAATTCAGTTCGATTGAACGAGACCAAAGAACTCCGAGATTCTCTGAACGCAATCCAGGAAAACGGCTCGCTTCCGCAATCGGCGGCCTGTACTTAGAAGGAGCATTTGTTTTGACCAGACCAGACCCAATTACAGTTGAGATCGTGCGCAATGCCATTTTGTCCTGCGCTAATGAAATGAAGATCGATTTGCGGCGCACATCCTACAATCCGATCATCAACGAAATGAATGACTTCAGCGTCGGCATCTTCAACGAACGGGCGGAAACGCTGGCTCAGGCGCCCGGCTTGCCCGAATTCGTCTGCGATATTCCCAGCGCGATTCATTCCGTTGCTGGCGATATTGGCGGCTTCGACAAATTCCGCGACGGGGACATCTATCTGACCAACGATCCCTATGCCAATACCTTCCATGTGCATGACGTCAACGCGATCAAACCGATATTCTTTGATGGGGAACTGGTGGGCTTTAGCTGCGCGCGCGCTCACTGGCATGATATCGGCGGGGCCTCCGCCGCCGGCAGCCTGACCGCCACCGAGGTCTTCCAGGAGGGCATCATATTGCGTTCCATTGGCTTGTATCGGGAAGGCGTGCTGAACGAGGACGCCATGCGTATCATCCGCGAAAACACGCGATTGCCCGATGCCGTAGTCGGTGACTTGCGCGCGCAGGTCGGCTGCTGCAATGTCGGCGCGCTTCGTTTGCGTACCGTCATTGAGCGTTTTGGCCCCGAGGTTTATCGGGCATGCGCCGAACAGATTCTGACGGATGGCGAACTGCAAGCGCTTGATGCCCTAAACGCCGTCCCCGACGGCACATATTCAGCTGAAAGCTGCGTTGACAACGACGGAATTGACCTTGATGTTCCGCTCGCGATCAAAGCAAGCGTGATCAAGACCGCTGACCAATTGGTCATCGATTTGACCGGCTCGGCTGAAGAATGCGCCGGACCAATCTACAGCAATACCAACACGACCAGGTCGATGTGTCGCCTGATCTTCAAGATGATGACAACCCCAACCGAACCGGCGAACGAGGGTCATTTCAGAATGGTCGATGTGATCATTCCGGAAAAATCGATATTTAACGCCAAGAAGCCCAAGGCGACGCTGCCCGGTTTCTTCGCGCTGGAAACGCTGGAAGACGTCGTCAAGCGCGCGCTTTCATCGGCAATGCCCGATCGCGTCAACGCCGATGATTATGGACGCTGTACGCCGGCGCACATCAAGTTCATCGCTCCCGACGGGCAGTACCTGATTCTGGCCGACACCGAGGGCGGCGGCTGGGGGGCCAACCACGCCGATGACGGCGAACATGCCATGCTCTTTGGCGAAGTGCGGGTCATCCCCATTGAAATAATGGAGATGCGTTATCCTGTGCGCCTAAAGCAATATACGCTTCGGCAAGACTCCGGCGGCGTCGGGCGCTTCCAAGGCGGGCTGGGGGTCATCAAGGATTATGAATGTCTCATAGATGCCGACCTTAACGGCGGCTTTGATCGCCAGGTATGCCCGCCGCAGGGCATATTAGGCGGCGGCGAGGCACTCAGCAACCGCATGGTGATCAAAAAGACCGATGGCAGTGAATTGCTCTTGCCGTCCAAAGTGACCGACTACCCGGTGGCGGCGGGCGAAGTCATCAGCTTCCAGACGGGTGGCGGTGGCGGTTATGGGGATCCGCTTGAACGTGATGCCCGGCAGGTCAGTCGCGACCTCAAACAGGGTTTGATATCCAGGGAGCGGGCGATCTCAGACTACCAAATCGCGTATTCCGAGGCGGAAAACGGCGCTGATCCTGGCTCGGCGCCCGCCGAAGCCTGAGCCGCTCGCGTGGCCAGAAGGCAAGGCGACCGGGCGCATGTAGCGAAATGATGGAGATTGACGTTTGAGAATCTTGCGCTTTCTTATCAAGCGAACCCTCTACTTGATTCCCATCATGATCGGTTTGATCACCATAACGTTCTTTCTGATGAACGTGATTCCAGGCAACCCGGTGCGTCTGGCTATCGGGCCTCTGGCCTCTATGGAAACTGAAGCGCGCGTCCGGCAGGAATTCGGCCTGGACCGACCTATATGGCAGCAATATATCCTCTACTTTGAGCGCATGCTGCGAGGAGATCTGGGGAATTCCCTGGTCACGCGCCGGCCGGTTGTGGAGGATTTGAACCGGCGTATTCCGGCCTCGGTGGAATTGGCGATTGCCGGCATGCTCATAGGCGTCAGCGGCGGATTGATTCTTGGCGTCTTATCCGCAGTCCATCGTGACAAGCTAATCGATCATGCCTCGCGGATCGCCGCGATTTCCGGCGTGTCCGTCCCGGCATTTTTTCTGAGCCTTCTCGCCCAATTGATTTTGGGCAGCGCCTTGTCGCTGTTTCCGATTACTGGACGAATAAGCTTCGATATCGATTCGCCGGCTGCTATAAGCGGGCTCTATCTCTTGGACAGCCTGATCACAGGAAACCTGGCCGCATTGCGGAGCGCAGCCCATCATTTGATCTTGCCCGCCTTTACGCTATCGATTCCGATCCTGGCATTGACCGCCCGGCTGACGCGGTCCGGAATGCTGGATGTATTGAGTCAAGACTATGTCATGAACGCCCGCGCCGCCGCCGGCTTGCCGGAACGCATCGCGATCTACAAATACGCGCTTAAGAACGCGTTGATTGCCACCGTTTCACAGATTGGTCTGGGTTTTGGCGCGATCTTGAGCGGTTCCGTGCTCGTGGAAACGGTCTTCGATTGGCCCGGCCTTGGTTTGTACACGGTGACAGCAGCTATCAACCAGGATATCCAGCCGATTGTGGGGACGACGATTGTCGCCGGTCTGATGTTTGTGATCATCAACATTCTCACTGATCTGACCTATCGCATACTTGACCCTCGTATTGAGGTCTAACCGAATCATGGATGCGCAGAGCCAAAACATCAGATCTTTAGCGAATGGCGAATCCCGATCGAACAAAACCGGGATTCTATCTGATGATCAGCGTGACATCATTCGTATTTTCTTGCGCAATCGTCTCTCTGTGTTGGGGCTGGGCATTGTCGTCTTTTGGGTCACGGTTGCGATTATTGGGCCGGCGCTGGCGCCTTTGCCGCCACAAGAGATGGATATTATGAACCGGCGCAGCCCGCCAACCGCCGCCCACCCGCTGGGAACGGATTGGCTGGGTCGCGATGTGTTCAGCCGCGTCCTCCATGGCACGCCGATTACGCTTCTCATTGGCGTAGTGCCCATTGCGATTGCCATTGTCATCGGTGTGCCAACCGGCGCAATTGCCGGTTATTTTGGCGGCCGCGTGGAAACCTTTATCATGCGGACAGCCGATATATTCCTTTCGGTGCCGGCGCTGGTCTTGGCGATCGCGGTGACTGCCGCCTTGGGTCCATCGCTCCTCAACGCGATGATAGCTGTGTCGGTGGTATGGTGGCCCTGGTACACACGCTTGATCCATAGCCAGACCTTATCGCTCTCGAAGCGCGTTTTTGTAGAAGCCGCAATCGGATTAGGCGCCAGCCACCGTTCAATAATTGTCCGCCACCTGCTGCCAAATATGGCTTCCTCCATATTTGTCAGAGGCTCTTTAGACCTGGGCTTTGCCGTTCTGACGATGGCCGGTTTGGGATTCATCGGCATGGGCGCGCAGGCGCCGAGCCCGGAGTGGGGCCTGGCCGTCAGCCTCGGGCGTCGCTTCATGCCCGAGTTCTGGTGGATATCTGTCTTCCCCGGGCTGGCCATATTCAGCGTGGTTCTTGGGTTCAATCTTCTGGGGGATGGGATCCGCGATGCGCTCGATCCGGAAATAAGGGGGCGATAAGTTTCATGGCCCAATCGTCGCCATTGCTGGAAGTGAAGAATCTCCATGTGCGCTTTGAAACCCTTCGCGGTGTCTTGAAAGCCGTCAATGGAGTCGATCTGAGGATCTTCCCCGGCCAGATTGTCGGCTTGATCGGGGAAAGCGGATCCGGCAAATCTGTGACGGCCAAATCGATATTAAACGTGCTCTCGACACCGCCCGGCATCACAAATGGCGAGATTTGGTATCGCGGTCAAAACCTGTTGGAGCTCTCCGCCACTGAGATGTCGAGACTGCGCGGCCAGAGTATCGCCATGGTTTCGCAGGACCCTATGTCTTCGTTGAATCCGGTTTTCACAGTGGGCGAACAGTTGCGAGATGCATTGCTATGGGCGGATATTGTGCAAAACGCGGCCGGGGAACCGTCGGCCTTCAATCTGATTAATCGCTTCACAGCGGCCGGCCGCCGACGCTTCCGCCAAGCCGCCGCCCAGGCGGTGGAAGACTTGCGGCAGGTGGAATTGCCGTCCCCCCAACAGCAGGTGAAGAATTATCCCCAGCAGTTGAGCGGTGGAATGAGACAACGCGTGCTTACCGCCATGGCCTGCGCCGGCGAGCCCGATCTGATTATCGCCGACGAACCGACAACCGCCCTGGATGTGACGATTCAGGCGCAAATCTTGATGCTTCTGCAAGGTCTCGTGAAAACGCGCGGCGTAAGCATTCTATATATTTCACACGATCTGGGTGTGGTCGCTCAGCTTTGCGACCGGGTCGCGGTGATGTATGCCGGGGAAATCGTCGAAGAGGCTGATGTGCGCGACATTTTTGAGAACCCGCAACATCCCTATACCGAGGCGCTGATACGGGCGACGACAATGGCATCCGAAGCTGATCTCGTTGAGATTCCCGGTGAGGTGCCCAACATGCTGGCGCCGCCAAAAGGCTGCCACTTCTGGCCTCGCTGTCCGAAGATGGTCGAACAATGCGCCGCCGAAAAGCCCCGTCTCGCGCGGGTCGGGCAAGATCATGTATCCAAATGCGGGAGAGTCCATGGTGAGTGGATCTGACATGATCGATCATCCCTTGCTCAGCGTCCGAAACTTGACACGCTCCTTCCCGGTTCAGGGCGGTTTCTTCAATCGGGTCGTCAATCATGTGCGCGCTGTGGACGATATCTCCTTCGAGATTAGGCGAGCCAAAACCTTGGGTTTGATCGGGGAATCCGGTTGCGGCAAGACAACAGTGGCGAAGTTGATCCTCAGATTGATCGAACCCGATATGGGCGAGGTTCAGTTCAACGGGGAGCAAGTGCTTGAACTTGACGCGGCGCGGCTGCGCGCGCTGCGCGGTCGGATTCAGATGATTTACCAGGATCCTTATTCATCTCTAAACCCGCGCATGAAGATCAAAGATATTGTCGCCGAACCGCTGGAAATACATTACAAGCACAAATATAGCGCGCTGGAAATCCGGGAACGTGTAGTCGATTTGATTCAGCGCGTCGGTTTGCACCAGAATGATCTGGGCAAATATCCCCACATGTTCTCCGGCGGACAGCGTCAGCGGATTGGTATCGCGCGCGCGCTGATACTTCAGCCGCAATTGCTCCTTTTGGATGAACCCACGTCCGCATTGGATGTCTCCATCCAGGCCAAGCTGCTCAAACTTCTCCTGCAATTGCAGCGAGATATGCGACTGACCTTTCTATTTATTTCGCATGACATGCGTGTAATCCAGTTGATGGCCGACGAGGTGGCGGTAATGTACCTCGGCAAAATCGTCGAGCGCGGCGCCGTAGAAGACGTGTTCTCCAACCCCCGACATCCTTATACGCAGGCCTTGTTGGCGGCGATGCCGTCTCCTGATCCAGGTAAACGCCTGGACCGGCTAGTCCAATTAAAAGGGGAAATCGGCGACCCCTCCAATATCCCTTCCGGCTGCCCGTTCTGGCCACGCTGCCCCCAGAAGATTGGGGATGTATGCGAGAGCAGGCCTCCGCAACTTTTGCCGGTCAACGGCGCGACGACGGTTTCTTGTCACCTGTATCACGATCCGGCCGGCGGCGAACTATCGAATCTGGGAGCTACCGATGCGTCTCTCGCCCGGCCTTAGAAATGGCGGCCCGCTGCTCGCTTTGCTTGTCGCCAATATGCTGGAGGCGTTCACCAGCATTCTGGTGATCCTGAGCACACCGGCCATCTTGCGCGGTTTTGATGAGCCCTTGGCCAGCGGTGGCTTGCTGTTGACCGCGTATTTTTTGCCTTATGTCGCGCTTATGCCCCTGTGGGCGCGGCTGGGCGATGTCTTCGGGCGCCGGCGCGTATTCTTATTCAGTTTGATTCTCTACATTTTGGGTTCGGCTGTCGCCTTGGCCGCTCTGTCCTATTGGTGGCTAATCATCGGACGGATCATTCAAGGCTTGGGCAATTCCGCAAATGAACCGTTGGCGATAGCGATAATCGGCGATCTGGTCGCGGTGGAACGCCGCGGGCGGGCGCTCGGGATCTGGGGGACCGCCGGCAGCATCGCCGCCAGTGTTTCACTGGTCGGCGGTCCACTCGTTGACGCTCTTGGTTGGCGATCAATTTTCCTGGTTTGCATCCTATTCGGTCTTTTCACTTTCTTCATGGTCCAGCGCCATTTGCCCCGCTTCCCGCGGACGGGCGATTTGGGAACTGTCGATTGGCGGGGCGCCATCACGCTCACAGGCGGTCTGGTGCTGGTCGTCACTGCCATCTCCAACAGCAGCGACTGGGGCTGGAACTCGGTCCAATTCCTGACGCTGTTCGGCGCGGGTGTTCTTGCGGTTCTTGCCACCCGGCTGTTGCAGCGCGCGGGCAAAGAACCCTTCCTGGATTATCGTGTGTTTTCATATCGTATATTCTGGTTTTCTTCGCTGGCCGCCGCCGCCGCAGTCTTCACGCTGACGGGCGCAACAATCACGCTCCCTCTTTACTTGGATGCCGTGGCACAGCTCAACACATCCGAGACGGGCATCATCCTGTTCATTAACGGGGCGGGCCTTTTTCTGGGCGCGCTGGCTGGAGGGGTCGCGACAGACCGCTGGCGCTCGCGCCGGCCCAGCGTCTTCGGTCTTGGCGCGCTTGGCATCTCAATGTTTATGCTTGGCGCCTTTACAAACGCCGGCGTAGCGCTAATCGTCCTGGCATTTACCCTGGTGGGCTTTGCTACAGGCATGTGCTTCGCACCGCTTTCGGCGATCATAACCAAAGCCTTTGCCGCCCAAGATCTGAGCGCCGCTTCGGGAGCGTTCAACCTGATCAGGCGGACCGGAACCATATTGGGCGCCGTGGCCGCTACCAGTATCCTGGAGCAGCGCATCGGCATTCTTTCTTCCGTCTTTGAGCGCTCCTTCGCATTAGCGCAGTCATATCGCGACACATTCTGGATCTTGGGCATTGTGGCAATAGCGGCTGTCTTCCTGGCCTTCGGGCTCCGCAGGGAGACCGCGCTTCAACCTCTAAGAGTCGAGCCGGGCCAGGAAGGATCGGACATGCCAATTCGCTGATTTAGATTTAACTGACGGGTGATTTTGCAAAATGCGTTATTAATCAAGCATTCGAGGAGATAACATGGACATCGATCTTAGTACATTAGCCAGGAGCATTGAGACATTGTGTACAGTCGAAATGCGAGAACCGGGACCAAGCTACAATGTCATTCGCCGGCTGTATGAAAGGGGTCTTAAAGCGCAGGCTGGTTACCCCACCGAACTGGCGATCAGGGCGTTGACCAGCCGCGTGAGCGAAGGCGATGTCGTCCTCATCACGACCGGCGCCTATGTGCCGAATTTCTTGCCCAAAGGCGAGACCGACGGTCCGACCGGCGCGGCTTCACTCGCTTTTGCGCTGAAAGTTGGGCTGGGCGCTGCGCCAGTCATTCTAAGCGGAGAAACCTGCGCCGAGCCGATCGTCGCTTCCTGCGAGGCGATAGGGCTTGGCGTGCGCTCAATTGAGATCGTCCGGAAGATTCCGTATTCTGCCGCGGTTGAATCGTTTCCAATTGATGATTCGGCTGCTGATCGGGCGGATGAGTTGCTTTCCACGCTGGAACCCAAAGCCATAATCTCGGTGGAGGCCTTGGGCGTGAACAGTGCGGGTGTCGCGCATAGTTCGACTGGACTGCCGGCGATGGAGGGCCGAGCGCGCTTCGAGCATTTGATATCGGCTGCCCGGCAAGCGGACGTCCTCACTATTGGGATTGGCGACAATGGCAACGAGATCGGCTTCGGCTTGATTGTAGAGGATGTGCGCGAGATCAAGCCTTATGGCCGTGTGTGCCGCTGCCCCTGCGGGGCTGGCATTGCGACCGTCAACGCCTGCGACATCCTGATTACTGCCGCCGTATCGAATTGGGGAGCTTACGGGCTTTCGGCGGGTTTGGGCGCCGCGCTTGGCATGCCGCAGCTGATCCACGATGGCGCGACCGAGCTCCGCATGATCGACGCTTGCGTGCGTGGCGGCGCCGCCGATGGCGCTACCGGGATGTATACGGTGTCTGTCGATGGGATCCCCGGGTCAATCCATGCCCACTTGGTTGACATGCTGGGACTGATTGTAAAGAAGAATACGGTCACAGGCTGGCGCCGGGATTTTTAGCTGACCCTTCCCGAGGCAGTTGCCGCCAATGGAAGGCGCGCGAAATAAAAGAGTTGGAGTGAAATATGTCAATCATATTAGAGCATGGGAATCTCATAAATGGAGCGGGAGCGGTGCTGCCGGACGCGACGGTGGTGATTGACGGCGCGAAGATCAGCGCTGTAGGCGCGGCCGGTCATGTGGAAGTTCCGCCCGGCGATCACAAGATCATTGATGCGTCGGGCATGACGATCATGCCGGGCATGATGGACCTGCACGACCACCTACATGGCGATTCGAGCGGCACGCTGGATGGCGCCGCGCGCGACCGGTTTGGCGAGATGATTTATTTGATTGAAGACCGCGATGCCTACCAGGCGGTGCTGCACGCGGAGAATGCGCGCAAGGCGCTGGCGGCTGGATTCACCACCATCCGCGATACCGGCTCGCCGCGCGATATCACCATTGATATCGCCAGAGCCGAACGCGACGGCATCTTGACCGCGCCCCGCATTATCTACTGCGCCACGCTTGACATGACGCATCCTCCGGGAAAGAAGCAGGTTCACGGCGTGGCCGGTGGCAACATTACCGGAACGGTAGAAGCCGTGCGCGCCGTCCGCGAGAAAGTCGGCTTGGGCGCGGACTGGATCCACCTGCGGGCCACCGGCGCCGCCGCCGGGCAATTTGACGCCAACACCGAGTTGATGTCGCTTGAGGAAATGGAGGCCGCCGCCAAGACTGCGCACAACTTCGGCTTGCGCGTCACCTGCAATGCCTGTGGAGCCAATGGCATGAAGAACGCCATCCTGGCCGGGGTGGATTGCATCGAACATGGCACGCACATCGGCCAGGATGACGAGGTCATTCAGATGATGGTCGATCGCGCGATCGGCTGGGTGCCCACACTTTGGGTGAGCCTCGCCAAGAAAGAGGACGCCGAAGCCAAACAAGCCCTCGGGCTTAAGTCCACGGTGCCGGATTACTGGTTGCAGCGGGAGCTGGACCTGATTGACCTGTGGCGCGACGGCTTCGAAAAGGCGCTGCAAGCCGGCGTCGCGATAGCGATCGGCACCGATTCGGGCGCGCCATTTGTTGAGCATGGCCAGAATGCAAAAGAGTTGGAGATTTTCGTGCGCTACGGGATGAGCGAGATGCAAGCCATCGAAGCGGCAACCCGGGTAGCCGCAGAGGTGCTGGGAATGGAAGACAGACTGGGCACAATCGAAGCCGGCAAGGAAGCCGATGTCATCGTTGTCAACGGCGACCCCTTGGCGGACATTCGCGTATTGCAGGACAACGAGAAAATCGCCCTCGTGCTCAAAGCCGGAAACATCGTTGTTGATCGCCTGAATGGCCCTCTGGGTCTGCTGCATTGAAGGTCAACGCCTGATGCCGCTGTAGGAGAAATGCGAAGTGGAGAACAATGAGTATTGTACTGCAAAACGGGAATCTGATCGACGGTACGGGCAAAGTTAGGCCGGACGCCACGGTGCTGATCGACGGCGCGACCATCACTGCCGTCGGCGAGGCGGCTCAGGTGGAGCTTCCGCCCGGAGAGCGCCGGATCATTGACGTCGCCGGCATGACCATCATGCCGGGCATGATGGACCTGCATGACCACCTGCATGGCGATGCCAGCGGCATACCCGACGGCGCCGCTCATGACCGCTTCGGCGAGATGATCCACCTGATCTCAGACCGAGACGCCTACCAGGCCGTGCTACATGCCGAAAACGCGCGCAAGGCGCTGGCGGCGGGTTTCACCACGATCCGCGACACCGGCTCGCCGCGAGACATCACCATCGATATTGCCCGGGCGGAACGAGATGGCATCCTGGTTGCGCCCCGCATATTTTATTGCGCAACCATCGACATGACTTATCCCGCGGGCAAGAAGCAGGTTCACGGCGTGGTGGGGGGCAACATAACCGGACCGGTAGAAGCCGTACGCGCCGTGCGAGAAAAGGTCGGCTTGGGCGCGGATTGGATACACATGAATGCAACCGGCGCCGGCGCGGGACTGTATGGACCCGAAGTCGAGCTGCTGACGCCGGAGGAAATGGAAGCGGCCGCCAAGACAGCGCACAACTTCGGCCTGCGCGTCACCTGCAATGCTTGTGGCGCCAAAGGCATGAAAAACGCCATCCTCGCCGGTGTCGACTGCATCGAGCACGGTACGCATATCGCGAATGATGACGAGGTCATCCAGATGATGGTCGATCGCGAGGTTGGCTGGGTGCCGACGCTCTGGGTAAGCCTGGCCAAAAAGTGGGATGCCGAAGCCAAACAAGCCCAGGGACTAAAGTCGACTGTGCCCGAATATTGGCTGCAGCGGGAACTGGAGTTGATAGATCTGTGGCGCCGCGGATTCGAGAAGGCGCTCAAAGCCGGTGTAATGACGGCGATCGGCACCGATTGTGGAGCGCCATTCGTCACGCATGGAAAGAATGCCACGGAGCTGGAGGTATTCGTGCGCTATGGGATGACGGAGATGCAGGCGATCGAGGCGGCCACGCGTGTCGCCGCCCGGGTCATGGGAATGGAAGACCGGCTGGGAACAATCGAAGCAGGCAAGGAAGCCGACATTATCGTAGTAAAGGCCGACCCCTTGAAGGACATTCGCGTACTGCAGGACAATGACAATATCGCGCTCGTCCTCAAAGCCGGGCAAGTCATGCGCCAGACCCGGGATATTGCGCAGAATGGCGGCTTGATTTAGCGGCTGCGCTTGTATGTAATCAAATATCTTGAGCTTGCGACTGAATCTTTTCCAGCGCCGCCTCGGCGAATGCCTCCAGCGGCATGGCGCCCAGGTCTTCGTCCGTTCTCAAGCGAACGCTGACGCTGCGATTCTCGATATCGCGGTCGCCAACGATCAGCAGCCAGGGGATATTCATCGCCCGATGCGCCTTGATTTTTGAGCGCATGTTGCGGTCTTGCAGGTCCGCTTTGACGCGCATGCCTTTGGATTTCAGAAGCGCTTCGACCTCGCTGGCGTAGGCATTGTGGCTCGCGCGTATCGGGATGATGATCGCCTGCGTCGGCGCCAGCCAGGGCGGGAAGGCGCCGGCGAAGTGCTCGATCAGGATGCCGATAAAACGCTCGAGGCTGCCGAAGGGCGCGCGATGAATCATCACCGGGCGCTTGCGTTGGTTGTCGCGGTCGACATACTCCAGGTCAAAGCGCTGCGGCAGGTTGTAATCGACCTGAACCGTGCCCAGTTGCCACTCCCGCTTGAGCACATCGCGCACGATGAAATCCAGCTTGGGTCCATAGAAGGCGGCTTCGCCGGGTTCTATGTGATAGGCTAGCCCCAGTTCATCGCATGCGTCAACGATGGCGACGGCAGCTTGTTCCCAAAGGGCGTTGTCGCCGACATATTTGTCGCTATCCGGGTCGCGCGTGCCAATCCTGGCGCGGAAATCGGTCATGCCCAGCGACCCGAAAACATGCTGAATCAAGCGCACCACGCCTTTGAATTCGTCCTGCAATTGGTCGGGCCGGACGAACAGATGCGCGTCATCAACGGTGAAGCCGCGCACCCGCGTGAGACCGCGCAATTCGCCCGACTGCTCGTAACGGTAGACCGTGCCGAACTCGGCATAGCGCAGGGGAAGATCGCGGTAAGAGCGGGGTTTGCTGCTGTAGACTCGGCAGTGGTGCGGGCAGTTCATCGGCCGCAGCAAATATTCATCGCCATCGACGTCAATCGGCGTATACTGGCTTTCGGAATAGTAAGGATAATGCCCGGAGGTCTTGTAGAGTTCGATGTTGCCGAGATGGGGCGTGACCACCGGCAGGTAGCCGCGTTCGATCTGAATATCCCGCAGCCAGCGCTCCAGCGTATCGCGCAGCATCGCGCCTTCAGGCAGCCAGAGCGGCAAGCCCTTTCCCACCATCGAGTCGATGATGAAGAGATCCAGCTTTTCCCCCAGCGCGCGATGATCGCGCTTGATCGCCTCTTCCAGGCGCAGGCGGTGTTCCCGCAATTGCTCGGGCGTCTCCCAGGCCGTGCCATAGATGCGCGTCAGTTGCGGGCGTTTTTCATCGCCGCGCCAGTAGGCGCCAGCCGGCGGACGCAGCGATATGCTCACCGCCTTGGGATTGATTTCGGCGGTGCTTTCGACGTGGGGGCCGCGGCAGAGATCGGTGAAACGGTTCTGCGTATAAATGGTCAGGCCCGGCGCCGGCTCTTCCAGGGCTCGGCCATTGTCGTCGACGCTGCCGTTGACCAGATCTTCAATTAGCTCGAGCTTGTAGGGCTGGTCCTGAAAGATCTCGCGCGCTTCATCCGCGGTGACTTCGCGCATGCTAAAGGCGTGCCTTCCCGAAAGGATCTTCTTCATCCGCTTCTCAACCCACTTGATGTCCTGGTCGCCAATGGGCCGGCCCAGGTCAAAGTCGTAGTAGAAGCCGTCTTCGATCGGCGGGCCGATGGCGATCTTGGCTTCCGGGAAGCGTTCCAGCATAGCTTCCGCCATGACGTGGGCGGTCGAATGACGGATCTTGTATAGTTGACTGTCTTCGTATCGTTCTTCAGGCATCATCACCCCTCGAGCCGGCGGACCATCGGCTCAGCGCTGCCGCGTTTCGATATTTGAGGATGGACTATCTGCGGCAAACTGCCGCGAATTATAACGGAGAATCAGACTGCGCTCAAAGGGGCAGCGGCGCGGTACTGTATCAGAGTCGGTTGAATTTCCTCAAATGCCGCTGATTTGGCCGAGGCGACAGGGCGAGTCGCACAATTTCAATCCTGTATCAACCGTCGGGCGATCCGCCGGATCGCCCCTACCGGGCTGTTTCAACCGAAATGGATACACTACCTGCGGCAAGTTCCGGCCGTTTCAATCCGCCGTGGGCGCGGCGGGCTGCGCTCAGTCGTCGATCAGGACCAGGACTTCTTCAATGACGGCAGTTGCGATCTCCTGGGTGGTCAGTTGGGACTCGCTGAACTTCCGCTTTGCATCCGCCTTCTCGTCTTCGGTCACGCGCGTGAAAAGGCTTTCAAAGACATCCTGGGCCACCAGGTTGTCAATTGTGTCTTCGATTGTGATTGCCCCTAGCTCTTCAACGATGATATGCGGCGTATCAAGCACGGCATAACGCACCGGCGGCGTCTCCGGAATGGTTCCGGTCACCATCCAGGTCAGTTCCAACTGTCGGTGAATATACGAAAGCGTGGCGAACAAGGCGGTATAGACGCTGCCATCTTCCATTCGTACAATGACATCGCAGGCATCGCCTTCCTCGTGCATCTCGCAGAGAATCTCTTCCGGTAAGATCATGATTTCGGCGATTGAACGTACGGTCATCGTCTTCTATTTCCTAGTTTCGAATGTTGTTTATATCTCGATTATATGTCTTTGACGATGAGATTAACACAAGCAAATCGTGAATTGTGCAGTTTTTCTCAAAGTCGGGTCAACCTTTTCTTCATTTGTGCGCGGTTGCGCAGGCTTGAGGGATACGGGGCCTGGACGAATCGCCCCTGATGGCGTCCGGTAGACAGCAATGAAAGCAGCGCTATGACAGAACGCAACGAGCAAGATCACCCGCTTTATCAGACGCGGATGCCGCCGCCGGCCAAAGCGCCGCCGGCCGGGCGTTTCAAGCGCCCGCGGCGCCCGCGGGAGGATCAGCCGCTGCTTACTTATCTGCTGATCTTGCTGAATGGCCTGGTTTTCCTCATCGGTTTCCTGCAGCCAAACCTGGAATGGGAGCTATTTCTGCGGGGCGCCTTGATCTCGCAAGCGATTGTCCTCGACGGCGAATTCTATCGCCTGCTGACGGCGATGTTCTTGCACGGCAGCCCGGGGCATATCTTCTTTAATATGTATGCGCTCTACGTTATCGGCGGGCAAGTCGAGCCGATATTCGGGCGCGTGCGCTTTTTGCTTATTTATCTGCTGGGCGGGCTCAGCGCTCGGTCTTGAGCCTCGTTCTGGGCGGTCTGGACGCATTTTCAGTCGGCGCATCGGGGGCGGTCTTCGCCATATTCGCCGCCGAAGCTGTTCATCTCTATCAACATCGCGCTGTTTACGTCCAGGTCCGGGCGCGCTTGCAGCAGATGGGCATCCTGATCGCCATCAATCTGGTCATTGGTTTTCTGCCCGGTTCACGCATCGACAACTGGGGGCATATCGGCGGCATGCTTGGCGGCGCCTTGCTCGCCTGGCGGATCGCGCCGCGCTTGTCCCGTCCCAAACTGCCCCCGCGCAGCCTGTCTGAAATCGCCAAGCTGGATAGCAACCCGCTGAACCGGCATCTGCCGGAAATCGTCCTATACGTCTTTGCCTTGATCGCCCTTGTCGCTCTCGCCAGTATCTTGTTGGCGCCGTAATTGCTCCAGGTCCAGGCGCAGCAGCGCAATCTGTTGGGCCGCTTCCCGGTTTTCCTTCGTGAGCCGGGTGATGACGGTGGAAAAATAGAGCTGAATGAAGAGCAGGAAAAGCGCCGCCAGCAGAAAGAGGAGATTCGGCGGGTATTCGATATTGACGAGATCGGCCAAGCCATGCAGAAGATCGCGCCAGACGCCGACCACGAGCATCACCACGGCCGTTCCCAGCCACAGGAGCGAATACTCCTCGCTCAAGTGCCGCCGCCGCACCAATTCCAGCACGACCAGCAGGGCGATCAAGGACGCGCCCACCGCGAAAATTACCGAGCGATCAAGCATTTGGATTTCCCCCGTCCGCCAGCTTCGGTTGATTGCCGGGCTGGCCTGGATTAAATGCCGCTATGCCGCAGACCCTGATTGAACTCACAGGCGACAAAGCCGCGCCCATCTTGCACCTGGCGCCGGCCAATGGCTTCCCGCCGCAGACCTACATTCCCATGCTGCGCGCGCTCGGCGGATTCCGTTGCCTGTGCCTGCCGCCGCGCGCCCTCTGGGGCGACGAAACGCCGCCGCCCGGCTATCGCGATTGGAGCGCCGCCGCCGATGATCTGCTCGCTGGATTATACACCCGCGGCCTGCGCGATGTCGTAGCTGTGGGCCATTCCCTGGGCGGCATCGTTTCGCTCCTGGCGTTGATCAAAAAGCCGGAAGCCTTCAAAGCGCTGATCTTGCTCGATCCGATCTTCCTGCCGCTGCATGTCTTGGCGCTTATCGAGCGCGCCTGGGCGAATGATGCGGTCGAGCAGCTTCCGCTGGTTCGGGGCGCTCGCCGCCGCCGCCGCGCCTTCAGCAACCGGGAAGAAGCCCTGGCACGCTTCCGCGAAAAGCCGATCTTCGCAGACTGGCCGGCCGAGTCCCTGGCGCTTTATGCGCAGCACGGCCTGCGGCCCAGCGCCGACGGTTGCGGCTTCGAACTGGCCTGGAGCACCGAGTGGGAAGCGCATTATTTCGCCACGGTATACCGCGACATCTGGGATGCCTTGCCCTTGGCGAATGGCCTGGCGCCGACTCTGATCCTTCGCGCCACGCATAGCGATACCTTCCCGCAGGCGGTCGTCGCCCGCGCCAAGTCCCTGCTTCCGGATGCGGAAATCCGCGAGATGGTCGGGCAAGGGCACCTGTTTCCGCAGGCGGCGCCAGAGGCGACCGCGCGCCTGATTCGTGAATGGTTGCGGTCCTTGTAGGGCTTGTCCGCATCTAAAGATTGCCTTTGTACGTCGAGGTTCGTACCCCATCCCTGGCCTGGCGCCCCCTCGGTCCCCCGCCTCACGGCTGAGGAGCGGACATGCTTGATGCAACACGGTACGATAGCGGCGGGTCAGCCAATGGCTGACCCCTACAAGGCGCCTATATGGCGCGAATTGTAGGGGCGACCTATTAGGTCGCCCGAAAATCTCCGAAATAATTCCAAATTTTGCAGCGATATCATGGCTTATGTAAAGGTGTCCGCTCCTCAGCCGCCTCACGGGGGAGGTATCCCAGTGAACTGGGGAAGGGCAACTCGTTGATGAATCTGTGAATACATGCGCAACTAAGTACAAAAATGAACATAAAATGCCATCTACTTTCAGCGCGCTCCCCTTCCCTAGCTTGCTGGGGAAGGCGCCGGGGGATGGGGTTGTAGTGCGATTGCCCCCCCGCCTCTCCATCGATACTTGACATCGGGCGCGTCGCGCTTTAGACTGCGCATTCCAATTGCATCGCATCATGCCGAGATAGCTCAGTTGGTAGAGCATCGCACTGAAAATGCGGGTGTCCCCAGTTCAAGTCTGGGTCTCGGCACAATCTGGACTCGCCCGCGGGCGAGTTTTTCTTTGCGCGCCGGGGTCTTACGGCAGGCCCAATCCACTGGTAGGATTAATCAGCGTCCGTTTGCAAATACGTTGGCATGAAGACGATCCTGCTGATTTCGCGCTGCCCGCCTTTTCCCCTTCACTTCGGCGATCGGCGGATTATGTGGCACCCGCTGCTTGAACTCTCCCGGCGGGGCTACATCATAGATCTGCTGGCGCTTTATGATCGCCCTGAAGATCCGCAACTTGTAGAGGAATACCGGTCCGCCTTCCGCCACATCAAGCTGTTTCGGGAGCCGCGCCGCGCCGCGCCGGCCTACTTGCGCCGCCTGCTGCAACCGGCCGCGCGATTTGCCGATTCGCCCGAAAAGAGCTTTTGCCCGCCGCTATGGCGATCCATCGCCGACCATCTTCAGCGATACGAATACGATTTGGTTCATTGCTTCGGCGGGGTCAGCGTCTACGAATTTCATCCGCTTTTCGCGCATCTGCCGAACCTGATCACGCCTTATGAATCTCATTCCCTTTATCTTGAATCCGCTGCCGCGCAGGGCGATTGGAGCGCGCGCCTGCGCCTGCCGATTGTCCGCCGCTACGAGCGATTTATGTTTACGCCCTACGACCGCGCGGTGCTGATCACGGAATCGGATCGGGCGATGCTGCACGCCTTGCAGCCGGCCCTGAATGCCGAAGTTATTCCCATCGGCGCCGATCTCGATTACTTCCGGCCGCAGCCTCATCGCCGCGACCAGCTGACGCTGCTCTTCACCGGCAACTTCGCTTATGCGCCTAACCAAGACGCGGCTCGCTTGCTGGCGGAGCGCATACTTCCCCAAGTGCGCCGGACTTTGCCGGAGGCGCGCCTGCAACTGGTTGGCGTGAATCCGCCGGCATGGCTGCGCGACCTGGCAGGCGAGCACATCGAGGTCACCGGCAAGGTTCCTGACATGAGGTTCTATTTGGCGCGGGGGACCGTCTTTGTCTGTCCGCTGCGGATCGGCGCCGGGCTCAAGAACAAGTTGCTGGAGGCCATGGCGATGGGCATACCGGTCGTGGCGACGCCGCTCAGCCTGGCCGGTATTGATGTGCGACATGGCCAATCGGCGCTGATTTGCGAAGTGAGCGAATTCGCGGAGACGACGGCGCGTCTGCTGCGCGACGAGGCGCTGCGTCAGCGCCTGTCCCAAAACGGGCGCGCGCTCGTCGAAAGCCAATATGACTGGGCGCAGACGGCAAGCCGTTATGAAGACTTATATGATGAGATCTGTCGCAGGCGCTAAATGATCAGCAATTGATCGCGCTCCGGCAGAGGCGGGAAAGGCGCATGCGGCAGGGTCTGGTACCAGTAAGCCACCGAGGCAATGTCATCCTGCAGCGGCAGGTAGCGATGATTGTAGCCCCAACCCAGGGCCTGCATGGTGACGCGCAAATCAGCCTCAAAACGGACCGGATCAAGGATATGCCAGCGGTACATGCCCATCCGCAATTGCGACTTGTAGTCGCCCTCCGGACGAATCACTTGATGGAAGCCGGCGTAGGGCGTCGTGTAGGTGATATAGCCCTCATTGTGCTGCGGACTGGGATCAAAATTGTAGGAGCCGCAGAAATAGTCCTCGGTTCCTGTGCCGCAGATCGTCGGATATTCGTCCCCGTCCATGAAGAACTTGATCTCGCCTTCGCCCCACCAACCGTTGTTGTTTGAGCCCCAGGCCATGTAGGCGCCGACGTATTGGCCCCGACCGCGAATGCCGTCGACGATGGTGTAGACATCTTTGTAGGGCAGGGGGTTGACCCGGCGGAACTGGGCATGGAAGTAGGCGGCGTCCTCCGGCACATCGGTCAAGGTATAGTTGACCTGATAATAGAGCGTCATATCTTCTTCCGCGATATTGGTCATGGTGATGCGGCAATGCTTCCGGAAAGGCATCTCCCAATATGAGTTGAATGCGCTGCCCGGATTGACGCAAATCGGCAGCGAAGTGACCTGGGCGTATTCGCCCCAGCCGACGGCGAAAAAATCACCGACCGGGCATTCGACCGATGGCTGCTCGCTCCCGTCCCAATAGATCCGCAGAATCGAGAAGCGCCAATTGCCGGTTGGCGTCATCCAAATCTGTTGAACCGCGCCCGGGCCTTCAATATCGGCGACGGTGAAAGTTTCGCCCGCCTTGATGCGCACGGAGGGCGAGACCTTCCAGCCGTGGCCGAGGTCGCGCGCGGCATGGCTGCCGGTGCCTTCGCTCGCCATGCCGCCGCGTCCCTTGGCGCCATCAAAGTTCTCGGCGCTGATCGAACGCGAAACGGCATCCGACAGGCGCGACAGATTGCCCAGGTGCATGCCCAATCCATTAAATCCCGCCATCGTCATCTCCTGCGCTACGGCCGTCTTATTGGCCGTCCAAATTGTCAAAATGCAGCTGGAAGGCGGCGCAGACGTCCGAATGCGAGCCGACAAAGACATAGCTGACGGTATCGCCCTCGTAGCTGATGGTGCCGGCGCTGGCGCAAGGCTCAATGCTGAATGCCTGCGCGCTGGCTGAATCTTCCTGGCCGCCGAGCGCGCAGTTGATCAGCTCCTGATTGACGCGCGTCTGGTTGATAACCAGGGCGCCGCCGACCTTGGGCGCGGTGAGCGTGGTGTCGCTCTCCTGGTAAAAGCGCGCGGCAATCGCGCCGCGATCCTGAAAGCATTGCAGGACCTGTTCCACCTTGGCGATAGCGGCAGTGATGCCAATTTGCCCGCCCATAAGCGCCGCGCCGCCAACGGCCGCGAAGGCGCCGTCAATCGTGGTATCGACATCGGATGCGGCGTAGTTCACGATGTTCGGCAACAGGCGCTGCGCCGAATTCGCATCGTTAGCCTCGTTGCCGGTGTCGCCGCAGCCTGCGAGCAGCGGCAGCGCAAGCGAAATCAGCGCCAACAGCCTAAACGTCGTCAATCTCGTTCTCCCGTAGCCTTCCAGACCAACATGCAAAGCATTTTATCAGAGATTGCAAAAGGCGATGGGCGCTGCCGCCGTCAATCAGTTTGAACGCCTTCGCGCGCATTGGCTGCTAGCCACCGGCGATGTCCTCTGCTAGACTGGCGCCGACTCTAATCGAGATTGAACGGGACGAATATGAAACTTCTGCGATACGCGCTCGGCGATGATGTCCACATTGGCATCGCGCATGGCGAAGAAATCATGCGCCTCGGGTTCGGAGACATGACCGAGCTGATGCGGGCAGATGCGGCATTTGTGGAAACAGGCCAGTTGGACGCCTTGAGCGAAGCGCGAATATTGGCGCCCTTGGCCCCCGGCAAAATCCTGGCTATCGGCCGCAACTATGCCGAACATGCGCGCGAATTGGACAATGAAGTGCCGGAAGAGCCGCTGGTATTCGCCGTAATGCCCAGCGCCGTAATCGCCGATGGCGATGTGATCGAATGGGAAGAAGCACTGACTCAACAGGTCGACTGGGAAGGGGAGTTGGCGGTCGTCATCGGCAAGACCGCCCGCCGGGTCAAGGAAGCGGAAGCGCTTGATTACGTCTTTGGTTATACCGTCGCCAACGATGTCTCGGCGCGCGACTTGCAATCGCGCGACAAGCAATGGACGCGCGCCAAAGGGCTGGATACCTTTTGCCCCCTGGGTCCTGGCGTCGTGACGGCCGACGATATCCCCGATCCGCAGAATCTGCGCATTGTGACAACCGTCGACGGCGAAGTGAAACAGAATGGCAGCACGGCGGACATGATCTATAGCGTAGCCAACCTGATCGCCTACCTTTCCCGCGCATTCACGCTTCAGCCCGGCGATATCATCCTGACGGGAACGCCATCCGGCGTCGGCAAAGCAGCGAATCCGCCACAATTCCTGGGCCAAGGCAACCGCGTAAGCGTCGAAATCGAAGGAATTGGCGTTCTGACGAACACCTGCCGCGTCCTTTAGTTGCCGACGCACTGCGCCCTATTCCCGAGACTTGGAGGTTCCCATGACAAAGCCGGTTACGATTGCCGACGTCAAGGTCATCTTGACGCAGCCGGGCAAGTCCCGCCTCGCGATCGTCAAGGTCATCACGTCCGAACCGGGCCTCTATGGTTTGGGTTGCGCGACCTTTACTCAGCGGATTTTCGCCGTGGCCAGCGCTATCGAACGACATCTGAAGCCCTTCTTGCTCGGCCGCGATGTCGACCGAATCGAAGAGATTTGGAATATGTCGATGGTGCACGGCTACTGGCGCAATGGTCCCGTGCTCAACAACGCGATCTCCGGCGTCGACCAGGCGCTATGGGATATCAAGGGCAAACGCGCCGGCATGCCCGTCTATGACCTGCTCGGCGGAAAATCTCGCGAGGCCGCGCACGTTTATGTGCATGCTAATGCCGATAGCAAGGAAGAGGTGGCGGACCAGGTCCTCGCATACATGGAGCAGGGCTTCCGTTACATTCGCGTGCAGATGGGCGGCTATGGCGGGCAAGGCAGCCCAATCGCGAAGCCCCGGAACGCGCCAGCCGGCGCCTATTTCAATCCCCGCGACTATTGCCGCAAGATGCTTGATATGATCGCCTACGTGCGCGCGCAAGCCGGCGACGAAGTCGAGCTGCTGCACGATATCCACGAGCGCCTTACGCCGATTCACGCGGTCGAATTCGCCAAAGATGTCGAGCCATTCAAGCTCTTCTTCCTCGAGGACGCGCTGGCGCCGGAAGACATCGCCTGGTTCCGCATGATCCGCGCCCAGTGCGCCACGCCCCTGGCGATGGGGGAGCTATTCAACAATCCGCATGAATGGCAGACCTTGATTCAAGAGCGCCTGATCGACTTCATCCGCATGCACGTCAGCCAAATGGGCGGGATCACGCCGGCGCGCGATATCGCCACCTTCGCAAAACTATACGGCGTTCGCACGGCCTGGCACGGCCCCAGCGATACCTCGCCAGTTGGCCACGCAGCCAATCTGCAACTTGATCTCTGGCATCCCAATTTCGGCATCCAGGAATGGTATCGTCCGTCTGAGCTGGATTATGAGATATTCCCGGGTTTGCCGGTCGTCGAAGACGGCTATCTCTATCCCAATAACCAGCCCGGTCTCGGCATCGATATCAATGAAGAATTGGCGGCGCAATACCCTTGCCAGGAGATCGTCGAAGAATGGACCCAAACGCGCTTGCCCGATGGCAGTCCGACGCGGCCTTAATCTTGATACAACGTAATATTACATAACATCCGGACGACCCATTGGATCGTCCGGCGCCTCGTTTCGAAATTGGGCTGCTCCCGCTGACCGCGAAGCCTGTCCTATTCTTCTTCTTCCGGTCGCGCGATGTGGAGGTGGCTCTCGATGCACTTCAGGCGTTCGTTGGCGGCTGCCTGCTGGATCTTGATATCTGACAGGTCGGCGCGGATGCCTTGGTGCGCTCCCTCAGACGCCTGGCGGACTTCTTTGATCTCAGCCGAGTGTTCGCGTTGGTTGGCGTCGATTTTCTCTGTAAGCTCGACCCGGTTGCTGTCAATTTTCTCCGTGAGCTCGCTTCGAGTAGAAGCGATCTGCTCCGTGAGCTCGCTCCGAGTAGAGGCGACCTGCTCCGTAAGCTCGCTCCGAGTAGAGGCGACCTGCTCCGTAAGCTCGCTTCGAGTAGAGGCGATCTGATCCGCAAGTTCGCGTTGGTTGCCGTCGATTTTCTCTGTAAGCTCGACCCTGTTGCTGTCGATTTTTGCTGTAAGCTCGACCCTGTTGCTTTCAATTTTCGCTGAAAGCTCGACCCTGTTGTCGTCAATTTTCTCCGTGAGATCGTTTCGAGTGTTGGTGATTGCGTCTGTTAGCTCGCGCCTATTCGCGTCAATCTTGCGGTCGAGATAATAGATCGCGCCAAGAACGGTGATAATTGTTGTGGCAACCGACGCCGCTGTTCCAAGTATGACATCCATAATGACAGTATGCTCCTTGAATCACACTTACATCGCTATGATAAAGCCATCTTAACATACTTTGACCGCAGGCTGCAAGCCATGAATCCGCATTAAACTGAGAATGCGCGCTGGCCGAGACGCGAAGTTACGGAGCGAAAGTTGAGTCTACGCGCGCGCGTCGCCAGTCCACATTTTGACATCTGGCATCCCAACTTTGGAATACAGGAATGGTATCGTTCGACCTTGCCCGACGCGGGCCCGATTCTGTTCACTTCCTTCCGGAAAGCTAGCGACCTTGTGACGACTTGTGGCACAATTCGGTACAAGACAGATGTGTGGAAGAAAACTGGTGGGATTCTTTAAGCGACTTTTGTCAATGCTAGCAACAGGAGGGTCTCAACTCGTGACTAGAGAGGAGTATTTCCGTTCCAGAAATCTTGACAAGAACACTGTAAGGAGCTCGGCTGTGAAACCTTCGCACGACTTAAGGCGGTTGAGTAAGGATAGAATAGACTTTGTACATCGGGATTTCGCTGGCGCAGATTTGCGATGGGTTGACTTGGTTGGCCAAGACTTGAGAGATACTCGTCTTCGAAATTCAGACCTTTCAGACGCCAATCTGACGTGGGCGGTATTGGAACGTGTAGACCTCACAGGAGCTAATTTCAAGGATGCACATCTTGTACGGGCGAGCTTGATTGATGCCAATCTTTCAGACGTTTCCTTTCAAGATGCCCTATTATATCACGCAGATTTGACGCACGCGGACTTAAGAACTACCGATCTCAATTATGCGGACATGACCGACGCGCAGCTTGAAAGTGCTATTCTCGAAAAAATGGATCTAAGCCGCGTAGTTTTGCGAGGCGCGTATCTGTATGGAGCTAGTATGGCGCAGGCAAACTTAATGGGCGTAAATTTGTCAAATTCATGTCTGGAACAGGCGGATCTGCGTGGTGCCAATCTTCAATATGCTTGTCTATTTGAGGCTTTGATGGGTGGAACGGACCTAAGAGCGGCAGATATGACGAGAGCCGTCCTAAATTTAGCCATCATTGATGATGCAGTTTTCGATGAGCACACCATATTGCCTGACGGCAGTAATTGGCATAGCGGGACAGACATGTCACCATTCACTAACTATTGATCGTTTGCACACTTGTACTGTGATGTACTTAATCCTCGATCATCGGTGCGTGTTTCTGATTGAGTTAATCCGATTCAGGGTGGCGCCAGTACCTCGGCATTGCAAACGTTCTCCGCGACGCCATCCAGCAGGTAGGCCAGGATCAACTCCGCCGCTTCGACAGCGACCGTCACCTGGGCGTCGGACGTGCTCGCGGCCAGATGCGGCGTGTGCAAGACATTCGGCAATCCGATCAGCGGATGATCGCCCGGCGGGGGCTCTTGCTCATAGACGTCAAGCGCGGCGCCGCCTACCTTACCGGTAGACAGCGCATCGGCAAGATCGGCCGAATCGATTAACGCGCCCCGCGCCGCGTTGATGATGCGTACGCCATCTTTCATCCGCGCGATCGCGCCAGCGTTGATCATGCCGCGCGTCTCGTCCGTGACCAGGGCATGCAGCGTCAGATAATCGGAGCGGGCGTAGACGTCTTCCAAGTCGAGAAGCGGCACGCCTAGGGCCGCCGCGACCGGGGGCGGCAGATAGGGATCGTGGGCGACGATTGCCATTTCGAAGGCTTGCGCGCGCTTGGCGATCGCCTGCCCGATGCGCCCCAGGCCGATGATGCCCAGCGTCTTGCCCTTCAGTTCCACACCGGTGAATGCCTTGCGATCCCAGCGTCCGTCCGCCAGCGACTGATGCCCCGGCGCGATATGACGCGAGAGCGCCAGCATCAAGCCCATGGTGTATTCGGCAGTGGAGATGGTATTGCCGCCGGGTGTGTTCATAACCACGATGCCGCGCGCGGTCGCCGCCGCCAGGTCGACGTTGTCGACGCCGACGCCGGCGCGCGCGATCGCCTTGAGTTCCGGCGCGCGAGAGATTAATTCGGCATCGGCCGTCACGCCGCTGCGGATGATCAGCGCATGGGCGGCGCCGACAGCATCCAACAGGGCCTTCCGCTCCATTTTGCCCGGCGCGCTGACGCGGATTCCGGCGCGGGACTGCAGGACTTCAATCGCCCGTGGATGCACATTGTCGGGAACGAGTATGAGATGGCTCATGTCGTCTTTTATTCCGCTCTCGCCATGAAGGCGTCGATTCCGCTCAGGACGGCGCGCAGCATGTCCAGCGTGACATCGCCCATGTGCGGTAAACGGAAGGTCTTGCCCTTTATCTTCCCGTAGCCCCGGTCCATGGCGAAGCCGACTTCCTTTCGCATGAAGGCGTCCATCGCGTCCACGTCGATGTTTCGTTGATTCTCCACCGTCGTCACGGTGTCGCTGCGATAGCCTTCCTGCGCGTACAAGCCGAAACCGCAACTGAGCGCCCACTCATGCGTCGCATCGCGCATCGCCCGATGCCGCGCCCAGCGCGCCTCGATGCCCTCTTGCTGGATGGCGTCCAATTGCGCATCCGCCGCGTAGAGCAGCGAGACCGGCGGCGTGCTGGGCGTGTTGTTCTTGAGTAAAGACGCTTCCAGCGTGAGGAAGTCAAAATAATAACCGCGCTGCGGGATTTCCCGCGCGCGCTCCAGGAGCCGATCGCTGACCGCGGCGAAGGCAAGGCCGGGCGGCAGAGCGAAAGCTTTCTGGCTCGAGGTCAAAGCGATATCAATGCCCCAATCGTCGACGCGCAATTCCGTGCCCAGGAAGCCGCTGACGCTATCCACGAAGAACAAGGTATCCGGATGAGCGTTGACGACCGCGCCGATGTCCTTGATTGGATTCGTCACGCCCGTGCTGGTTTCATTATGCACGGCGCAAATTGCGTCGTAACTTTCCCGCTCGAGCGCCGCGGCAACCATCTCCGGCGTATGCGCTTGCCCCCAGGGAACTTCGATGCAGTCGACGCTTTTGCCGTTGGCCGCGCTGATCTTCGCCCAGCGTTCGCCAAAGGCGCCGCCGGCCAGGTGCAGAACCTTGCGGCCGTCGCGTACGCCGCAGCGCGAGGCGCCCTCCCACAAGCCGGAGCCGGACGAGCCAGAAACATAGACGCGGCTCTCGGTGAAAAAAGCGCGCCGCAGTTTGGCCTGCAGGCGAGCGAACAATTCTGAAAACTCAGGGCCGCGGTGGCCGATCATCCATTGATTCTGCGCTTCGAGGATTTCTCGGCGGACTTCAACCGGACCGGGAAGAAACAGGCGCGTATGATCAAATTGACTCATCAAGCAGTCGCCCTCCTGTGATTTGTCGAGCGTATTGTTTCTGCGTGGTACGCGGCGTCGATTGTAGTCCCCACGTATAGCGCTGCACAGGGCGAAGCTCCGCCGCCGTCGAGCCAATTCATGTCGGAAAGAACTGCGGCCGGCGATTGAACTTGACACCTATCCTGATGCAGGCGCATTCGGCCCTTAAGTCGGCGGCGTGCACTCTGCCGCCGGCAATCGGCCGCGTGGATTCTCGCGCTTGTTTCCCGGCCGGCGAGACGTGATATACTCGCGGACGAGACAGATCTGCCGGAGGCGACCATGTTAAAGGTGGCGAATGCGCCCTGCTCCTGGGGCGTGATAGAAAATATTGAAGGTGAACGATTCGACTTCGCCCGCGTTCTGGACGAGATGGCCGCCAGCGGTTATGCCGGCACGGAGTTGGGCGATTGGGGTTTCATGCCCACCGATCCGGCGAGACTGCGCGCTGAGTTAGACCAGCGCGGATTAAAAATGTTGGGTTCCTGGGTCAACGTCAATTTTCAAGACAGCGCCCGCCATGAAGAAGGCGCCGAGGCTTGCGTCCGCACGGCGAAACTGCTGGCGGCGGTAGGCGGTCCACATTGCCTGGTTGTGCTGGGTCCGGACCCCTACACCGATCCCATGCGCAGCTTGAATTCCGGCCGCATCAGGCCAGAGATGGGCTTGGACGAAGCGGGCTGGGGCGTCTTCGCCGCTGGCGCGGAAGGGGCGGCCCGCCGCGTCATGGAAGAAACGGGATTGCGTTCCGTGCTGCATCATCACACCGGCACCTGGATTGAGACACCGGCGGAGACGGCGCGTCTGCTGGAAATGACGGACGCAGATGTCGTCGGCCTGGTTTTTGATACGGGCCACTGGTCTTTTGGCGGGGGCGATCCCATCGCGGGCATCCGGCAATTCGCCGATCGCATCTGGTACGTGCATTTCAAAGATCATGATCCGGCTGTCGCCGCGCAATCGCGGATTCATCAATGGGACGGCCCGCAATCCGTCGGCAAGGGCATCTTCCCGGAATTGGGACAAGGCGATGTCGATTTCCCGGCGGTCCTGGTCGAACTTGAAAAGATCGGCTACGACGGCTGGATCGTGGTCGAACAAGATGTGCTGCCCGGCATGGGCGCGCCGCTGGAATCGGCGCGGCGCAACCGCGAATATCTGCGTAGCATCGGACTTTGAGCGATGGTGACGCTGGCCGATATCGTCCTCGCCGCGCAGCGCCTCGCGCCGCATCTGGCGGCGACGCCGCTGGAAGCCGCGCCCGGCCTCGGCGAGAACATCTGGCTGAAGCTGGAGAATGCCAACCAGACCCACTCATTCAAAATACGCGGCGCTCTAAACGCTTGTCTGGCGCTGGATGACGACGCCCGCGCCCGCGGCCTCATCGCCGCTTCATCGGGCAATCACGCCGGCGCCGTCGCTTATGCCGCTGCCTTGACCGGCGCATCAGCCCAGATCTTGATGCCGAAAACAACGCCGAAGAAAAAGGTGGACAATGTTCTCCGCTATGGCGCGGAGGCGCTGCTAATCGGCGACAACTATGACGAAACCGAAGCCGAGGCCCTGCGCCGCGCCGCTGAAGGGCCTACCTGGGTTTCGCCTTATAATGACCCGTTTGTGGTTGCCGGCGCGGGAACAATTGGCCTTGAAATCTTGCAGCAGATGCCCGCGGTCGAGCGCATCATCGCGCCGGTCAGCGGCGGCGGCTTGATCGCCGGCGTCGCCACCGCCGCCAAAGCCTTGAAGCCCGAGATCGAAGTGGTCGGGGTCAATGCGCTTTCGGCGCCGGCCATGTACAACCGCTTCTACGGCGACGAGCGGCCGCAGGTCTGGGATACCTTGGCCGAAGCGCTTTCGGGCGATATCGAAGCCAATTCGATCACCGTGCCGATTTGCCTGCGCCATGTCGATGCGATGGCGCTCGTGACGGAAGCGCAGATCGCGGCTGCCATGCGCGAGATGCTGGCGGCGGGCTGGGTGGTCGAAGGCGGCGGCGCGGTCGGCGTCGCGGCGCTGCTGCATGATGTGCTTCCGCGAGATGGACGCGCTACGGCCGTCGTGGTCAGTGGCGGCAATGTGGATCTGGATGTGCTGCGCCGCGTCATCTGACCGCCTAGGGCAATTCAAGCGATAGAATCGGAAGGCGATTATGTCAGCGGACGAACAGCCGACAATTGAAGATCTGGCCGACGCGGCGCAAGCGCTCCTGCGCGCTTTCCAGGCGGGCGAGGCCGGCGCGATCGAGCGCGTCCACAAGCATCTGCCGCAGGTCAAGTACGGCGCGCGCGAGGCGGCAGCGGGGTTTCCGCTGACCTTGAAGGAAGCGCAGACTGTGATTGCGCGCGAGCGCGGCGCGCAGAGTTGGGGCGAGCTGCGCCTGCGAATCAAGCTGAGCGAGCGCCATTTTGGCCCGGCGCTCGGAGAGTTTAAGCGGCTTGTCCATGCCCAGGACGCCGCGGAGCTCGACGAGCTGCTGACCGCTCACCCTGAATTGCGCGATACACTGGACGATCCGCATTTCTGGTTTGGTTCCACCGCCCTCATCATCGCCAAAGAGCATGTGGATGTGGTTGATGTGCTGCTCAAGCACGGCGCCAGCATCGGCGCGACATCGCAGTGGTGGGCGGGCGATTTCCACATTTTGGAAGGCGCGTCGGCGGAAGCGGCGCAGCAACTGGTAGACCGCGGCGCTGAGATCACCGCGCATGCCGCGGCCGAGCAGAGCTGGCTCGATTGGCTTGAGCTGGCTTACGAGCGCGACCCGTCAATCATCAATCGGCCGGGCGGGGATGGCAAGACGCCCTTGCACTACGCCGACGACCCGGCACTGATGGATTGGCTCTTGGCGCGCGGCGCCGACCTGGAAGCGCGTGATTTGGACCATGCCTCGACAGCCTTGCAGTGGAAGCTCGGCGCCCATCAATACGATGCCGCGCGCGAATTGGTCAAGCGCGGCGCGCAGGTCGATATATTCGCCGCGGTGATCTTGGGCGATCTGGATTTGGTCAAGCGCGCGCTGGCCGCGAATCCAAATGCCATCCGCGCCCGTGTGAACGCCGCCGGTTACGATCCAGCGCCGCGCGCCGATGGCTCTCATCAATATGTCTACACATTTAACGCCGCCGGCCTGTCGCCGCATCAGGCCGCGCTGGAATACGGCCGCGATGAGATCTTCGCCTATCTGCTGGCAAACAGTCCGCCCGAAGCGCAACTGCTGGCGCATTGCGCCAAGGGCGATGAAGAAGGCGCTCGGCGCATCGCGGCGCAGCATCCGGGCATCGTCGCAGGTGCGCCGGAAGCCGATCGCCGCCAGTTAATCCACGCCGCCTGGACGGGCAAAGCCGGGCCCGTCCGCCTTATGGCTGCGCTCGGCTTCGACCTGCATATCGCCGATGACGACAAAATGACGCCGCTGCACGCCGCCGCCTTCCATGGCTTCGCCGATGTCATCGCCATCTTGTTGGAAGCGGATGAGCGCCCGCCTCTGGATAAGCTCAACGGTTATGGCGGCACACCGCTTGGCACATGTATGTATGGCTGTCAGCACAGTTGGCGCTCTGACGGCGACTTCCCCGCCAGCATAAGGCTCTTGGTCGATGCTGGATCCGCTGTCAATTCAGCCTGGCTGCCGACGGGGGACGCCGAAATTGATGCGATTCTGTGCGCGGCTTTAGATGAGGCGAATGCGGGTCAAGCCTGAAGAATCAGCCGATTGCCCAGCGAATAATCGGGGTCTGGTCGAGCGACTGTGTCAGTCCAAAACAACGGGCTCGCCGGTGAACTGTGTGCTGTCGCCACTGTATTGCATCAGCTCAATGCGAACGCCGCTCGGGTCGCTGATCCAGGCTTGCCAGTTGTTGTCGCCGCCGAATTTCTTGGGCGAAACCGGAATGCCACGCTCCGCCAGCGTTGCGATTGCGGCGTCGATATCGTCAACTTGCAGGCAAAAGTGCTTGATGATCGGTCGTTCGAGATCGGGCAATTCCCCTTGGGCAAAGACTTCAATGAAGGTCCTTTCGCCGGCTTTGATGTAGAAGCCGATGCATTCGCCAGCGCGGTAGAAGTCGAAGGCTTTTTCCATGCCCAGCAGATCGACATAGAATCGCTCGGTAGCGGCCAGATCCGTCGCGCCGATGCAGACATGCGCCAATTGTACAAACATGCCTCAGCCTATCTTTCTCCGCATGAGCAGCGGTCTATGCAAAAGCCTAAGTACGCCCGTACGCTACCGCAATTGGATTATGTCGCCCGGCGCAAATCGTCCACAACCCGGCGCAGGCTGAGCCAGGCGTCGGCGCCGACCGCTACGACTTCGAAATGGCCGGCATCCGGCAGCAGGATGAACTTCAGGTCGTCGCCCGCGTGACGGGCTGCCGCCTCATAAGCCCGGGCGTTTTCGAGAATGCCATGGTCTTGGTCGCCGACGATAATGGTTTGAGGCGCGCCCAGAGGCAGCAGCTCGCTCGGGGAAGCGGCGCGGTAGTTTGCCGGGGCTTCATCCGGGTTGCCTCCCATTACTGCCAGCAACGCCTCGCTGCACATATCCTGCTCGGCCGCGCGCCCGATATCGGCCAGGGGCGCCAAGGCTACGACCGCCTTGATCTCCAGCGGACGCTCGCTGAATAGCGGGCTTCCCTTTTCAATTCCTGGCCTGCCGGCCAACCAGAGCGCGAGGTGGCCGCCGGCCGAGTGCCCCATGCTATATACTCGCTCGAGGTCAAGATGATGCGCCGCTGCGATCTTCCGCAGGTGGTCGGCGGCTTGGGCGACATCAAGGAACAGCTGTGGAAATGCGCCGCCGTTGCCATGACGACGATATTCGATGTTCCATACGGCGAAACCGGCCTCCGCCAAAGCCGCCGCCGGCCCGCTCATGGGCCGGAGGTCATAGATCTCGCGGTAGCCGCCGCCGTGAATCAGCAGGATGACCGGATGCGGCGGCTCTGAATGGGGCAAGGTCAACTCGCCGAATTGCAGCGGATGCCGCCCATAGCTGTAGCGATGGTCAGCCTCGGCCTGTGGAAAGCGCAAATAGTCTTCCGCCGTCAGAAGCGCCATATCCTGGCTCCTCAGTTATCCCAAGTAAGCAATTGAAAATGACTGCCGCCTAAATACAATTCGTTAAACAATGCAAAAATTGTACGGGCGAGCCATGGCTGGCCCCTACGGCATAAACGGAGACTCGGTGTACGGGCGAGCCGGTGGCTCGCCCTCTCTTGCTTCAAAATGCCCAGCATATTCTACACGACTTACTTAAGTTTACTTCTGTTCAGTAATGCCTACTGAAACTTGATGACGATACGCCGGTCCTCAATGCCGAATATAGCAGCTCGCCCGACAGCGGGATTGGCTGCGTCGCTTCACAAGACGCCCAGCGGATCCTGCGGATCAACGCTTTCATCAAAGGGGACGTTGCGGACGACGCTGGTGACCTGATAGACCGAACCCAGCCAATTGTTGAATATCGCCCGGGCCGTATCGCCCCAGGTATTGTCCAGCCAGGGCAGAAATTGCTCTTCGGGGAACTCCGGCAAGTCGGCGCCATTTTCCAGCGCCAGCTGCGCCTCCGCGATGAAGCGTTCGGCAATCTCCCGCGCTTCAATCGGAAAATAGTTTTCCGGGTAGGGCGGCTGCGGATTCTTGCCATTGAAATAAGCGAGCAGGTCGCGCTTGTATTCTTTCAGCAGGCTGTTCATGTCGTATTCCGGGTGCCCCTGAAAATAAACGATGCGCAGTTGGTCGGGGCTGACGGCCATGTGCACTTCGCCGTCAAAGCCTTGAATGAGCACGGTCAAGCCCGCCGCTTCGATCTGGGCTTTTGTGATGGAATTCCAGCGCGAATGCGGCACATCAAAGCGCGTGTTGATCTCGCGCAAGAGCGGATGATTCGGCTGCGTGACGCGGTGCTCATAAACGCCCCACTTTTTTGTCTCCCGCTTGACGCGATCGATCTGATAAAAGTACTTCATCAGCGCGTGCGTCGACAGGCAAGAGCACAATGTCGATGTAACATTGACGCGCGCCCACTCGATCACCTCGGTCAATGGCTGCCAGAAACTCTCCTGATCCAGGCTTGGATTGGCGACATTCGCGCCGGTGATAATCAGGGCGTCCAAGCCCTCCGCCTGGACCTCTTCGAAGGTCGTGTAGAATTCGTCGATGTAAGCCAGAGTTTCCGGGCTGCGCTCCAGGCCGGGCACCGAAAAGACGTGTACGTAGAACTGCGCGATCTGATTGCTGTTGCCCACCAGGCGCATGAATTGCCGCTCGGTGATTTCCAGGGCGGCGTCGGGCATCATGTTGAGCAAGCCGATGTGCAGCTCTCGGATGTCCTGCTTCAAAGCCCGCGACAGCGTCAGCACTTCCTGGCCGCGGTTGCGCAAGCGCTCAAAGCTCGGCAGTGGGGTATGGGCGACTAATGGCATTGTGGATTGGCTCCGCTGCGGTTCAATGAAAGCTCTCGAATCCGGCAAGTAAGTATAGCACTGTAGCCGGTGCGGGCAATGCCGCAAGGGGCGGCGCAAGCGCAGAACAGCGACGCCTTTGCCGAACTCGCTGAACGGCGCGGCCGACCGCCCATAACTTGGATGCGCCAGTGGCGCCAGGCAAGTCATGCAAAAGCGGATTGAAATTCTATAGCCACAGCACTGGCTCGCCCGTACGCCGAGCCTCCTCTTATGCCGTAAGGCTTGTCCGGTACTGGTTAATGCTACCGTGCTTTTTTACCCCATCCCCCCATCCCCCTTCCCCAGCAAGCTGGGGAAGGGGGAGCGCGCTGAAAGAGACTGACTTCATTGGCATCTTCTATGTGTTTCGGGGTCAACCTACGAGCTTCTTTGTAGAGTCACCCTTCCCCAGTTCACTGGGGAAGGGCCGGGGATGGGGTAGAAAAACTGGTCTGCCGTCTGCAGCGAGCCAGAGAAGGGAAACCGACCTTGACGCGTTTCGCAGTAAAGTGTTGATTATCGCGAGCATCGCACGTATATCGTAGCATTTTGGTATTGTTGCTGGTGTATCGGAGCAAGAATTTTAGTACCGGACAAGCCTCCTCTGGGGCGCCCCTTGGGTCGCCCGCAAGCATGCCGCGAAAAACGATGCGCATTTTTTCAATTGCTTGCTTGGGATTACTCCGAAAAGCCTATAATGTAACTATGGTACTTTCGCCGCGTTCGCGCTTCGCCGCGACATGGATGCTGGAGAAATGAAGATGCTGGCTCAGTTTCGCGATATCCTCTTCCGCTACTTTCTGATTGGCACGGGCATTGTCATCTCCGCCCTGTCCCTGATTGTGTTCTTGCAGCCACTGGACATCGCGCCGGCCGGCGTCGCCGGCGCTTCGACGCTGTTGAATGAACTGTTCGACACGCCGATCGGACTGATGATCTTGCTGCTCAATATCCCGATTCAATTGCTGGGATATTTGATGCTTCCCGACGGCGCCCGCGTCACCGGGCGCAGCGTCGTGATCATCGTGATACTTGCAATCATGGTCGACAATCTCGGACCGGTCGTGCCGGCGGGAGGCATCAGCGACAATCGCATGCTGAACGCGCTCTTCGGGGGCATCACCAGCGGCATCGGCGTCGGGCTAATCTACCGCGCCGGCGCCACCGTGGGCGGCACATCGACCCTTGCGCTCATCTTGCAGCGCCGCTACGGCTTTCCCATGAGCACAACCTTCCTTTGCACTGACACGCTGATCATCCTGGCGGCCGGGGCGGTTTACGGCTGGGAGGGCGCGTTATATGCCGCCATCGCCCTTTTCACCACCGGCCTGGCGACCGACTACGTGCTTGAAGGCCCGAGCGTGATCCGCACGGCGATGATCATCACTGACAATCCAGCCGAGGTTTCCCAACGCGTCTTCAATAATCTGCAGCGCGGCGCCACCAGTTGGCGAATCAAAGGCGAATACACCGGTGTGGAGCGGACAATGCTTTATGTCACTGTTTCGCGCTCGCAAGTGCGCGACCTGAAAGATGAAATATCGCAGGCCGATCCCAATGCCTTCGTCGTGATCGGCATGGGTCACGCCGCTTATGGCGCCGGATTTCGGCGCGTGCGCAAACCGCGCCCGTGAACTATCGCAGGTGCTCGCCCGCGTTCACGTGCAGCCGGGCGCCGGTAATGTAGTCCTCCCGGCAGAGATAAAGCGCGGCCCGCGCCACATCCTCGGGCCGGCCGGTCCGCCGCAAGGCGCTGCGGTTGCCCACGCGGGCCCATTCCTCATCGGAAATATCGCGCCCGGATGCTTTCATCACCGGGCCCGGCACAATCGCGTTCACGCGAATCGACGGGCCCAGCGAAAGCGCGCTGACTTGCGTCAGCGTCCACAGGGCCGATTTGCTGATGCCGTGGTGCGGGTATTCTTTCCAGGCGCGGTCGGCGCCGGCGTCGCTGATATTGATGATGACGCCGCCGGGAATCGGATTGTCGGCCATGATTCGCGCGGCCGCCTGTGTGATGAGGAAGGGCGCGCGCAGGTTGACCGCCATCGTCCGTTCCCAATCCTCCAGGCTGACATCCAACAGATCCCGCTGTTGGAATACCGATGCGTTGTTGATGACGATATCAAGCCGATCAAAACGTTCCTTCTGCGCATCCATCAGCGTCTGGACGCCTTCCGCCCGACTCAAATCGGCTTGCACGCTCTGGGCATCGACGCCGAAGGACTTGATCTCATGCACGGTTTCGCGGACTATGGCCGGCGCCGCCCGATGATAGTGCAGCAGAATGTTGACGCCCTGCTGCGCCAGTTCCAGCGCGATCACGCGACCGACGCGCTGGGCCGCGCCGGTGACCAGCGCGATTTTGTCGGCTAATTCGATTTGCACGGTCCCGCCTCCTTGCAATCAGGGCGCGTCTTTGTTCAAGGCTCCTAAGTATAATTCCATATCTTCGTATTTGAGCTCGCCCAGCTTCATGTGCCGCACGACGCCCGCGCGGTCTATCACAAATGTGGTCGGCAGGTTCTGCACGCCGTAGTCGCGTTTGACGACCTGGTTGATATCCATGGCGACAGGCAGGTTTTGCACGCCAATCGCATCCAGGAAACCGCTGATCTCGGCGGCCGTTTCACCCAGGTTAATCGTGAGCAGGGCGGGCCCGTCGTTGGCGGCGCTGTAATCGGCCACAAAGGCTTCAAGCGCGGGCAGTTCGCGCACGCAAGGCGCGCACCAGCTCGCCCAGAAGTTGAGGAAGAGCGGCCGTCCGGCGTAGTCCGATGGCGATACGAGGCGGAGGCCGTCGAGAAGAGGCAGTTCGAAATCGGGCGCGTCGAAGTTGATGACGGCGCGCGAGGGCGCCGGAATGAATGTCGCTGTGGCCGGGGGCTGCTGCTGGCCGCTTTCGAGGGCGATCATCAGAAGCGCGAAGAAGATGCCGAAGAGCGGCAGAATGAGCAGGACGAGGAGAGCGGGGGAGGGTTGAGACTTGTCGTTTGGCGAGTTTTTCACAATTTCTGCGAGCTTGTCAGTTAGCGCTCCATAGCGCATGCTTACTAGCGGCAAGCGGGTCAGAAGGACCAGCCTTCGTTTTCCATTAAATCGTCGAGCGTCCCGCACTCTATATCAAAATGATTGCAGATGCTTGGAATACGCACCCTGTTGCCGCGCTCTCGTTCTTGGGTAATGACCATTCCGTCCAGATTCCTTGCGCGCGCAATCAAAAAAGGATCCGCAGACTCGTCGTGCTCATCCGTTGCTTCTTTGAACATATCCTCAAATTTGTAGTTGCGCGCATCATAGTCGGTTTCTCGAAGATAAGCGGGAACAACATGACGAAAACTCGGAACTTGAAACATCTCGCTCAGAAACTGGATCTCTTGTTCGTTCGCATCTGAAAAGAGACCTGCATGCGCCTTCGCCCATTCAAGTTCATCGTTTTTCTTGTCCCTGTTTTCTATTTCTCTCAAGACCTGACTTACAGATATGATTGCGCCGCTGGCGACCAATTCGTCAAATAGTTGCCATAGTGTCGGAAACCGTAGGCGTCTATAGCAAGTAAACAGCTGCTGCCAGCTACTTGTGTCAATCACATAGATCACCTCGACACCTCAATAAGGGCGTCTTCCAATTGATCAATATGCTTGGGCTTTATCGCCAAGTAATCCGCAAGTTCCTCCTCATCAATTTGGTCCTGATAAAAGCGCTTGAAGGCTAGCGTTACATATTCCTCGCCAAGGTACGCGATTTTCGTACGGAAATAATTCCCTCCAATGCCGCGCCTAGGTTTGACAAGTCGGCTATCCCATTCTTGCGTAGCCGCCTCGTATTGAGATTCAGAAACGAGACCGCAGTCGCGAAATCTGCGATAAATCAGTCCTCTGCTGACGCAGAACTTACGCGCGAGCGCGTCCGCCAATGCAACGTCGGCTGGGCAATTAGAGATTTCCTTAATCAGGGCGTCGTCTGGCACTAGAATGGCAGCAGCCATGCGATTGCAAGTCGCCTCAATATCCTGCTTGTCTGCGGGAAACGGTCGTCGAAACGCAAGGTCTTTCTCTATACCGCTAGTATGAAAGAGCAAGTGAGCCAATTCATGAAACAAGGTGAAAACTTGCCGTGTTCCCGGGTTGGAGTCATTAACATAGATGATGGGAAACTCTTCGTCGTAGAGACTGAAACCACCGTAACCATTCTCGCGAAACGAGTCTTTGAAAACTGTGACGCCAACGTCGAAAAATGCCCTGCGCCAGGTCTTCAGCGCCATGCGAACGTCGGGCCATTCAAATTGATCGCTGAGGCTGACGCCAAGATAATTGCGTACTTGTTGCGCCATGAATGCGTCTGAGTCGTCGACGCTAAATTTCAGGTCTCTGGACACAATCTTGCGCGCCGGGTTTCGCCCCTCATTAAGCTCAGCCAGCCCCAATTGAAACGCGCGCGCCCTGTGCATGATCTTGCGCATCCGGGGCGGAACTTCAGCGAATTGCGCCGCGCTCAAGGTGCGAAAACTCTCTTCAATCGGCGGAACGTCTGGCGGTTCAGGGAAGAAGAAAATTGCCACAGGCACCGACAATTGCTTTGCGAGCATCTCAAGCTGCCGATATGTTGGCCGCGAACCGCCGCGCTCCCACTCGGCGATATTCTTGAAATCGGGGCGTTTTGAAGCCAGGGCCTCAACCGTGTAACCCAATCTCTTGCGCGCCCAAGTCAACAACTCTGGCGTGATCGGCATCCGTTCTCTTGCCATTACCTTTGCCAACCTTGTCAATACCGCTAATATAATTCGGAGCCACAGGCCTGTCAAACGCGCCTACTCAAACACCCAGCGATCCACATCCCGCGCCCAGCCGGGGCAGAGCTCCGCCTCGGTGAAAAAGTTCGCCACTTCCAGGGCGCCGTTCTCCGGGCTGTCCGATCCATGCACCAGGTTTCGGCCGATTTCCAGCGCGAAGTCGCCGCGGATGCTGCCCGCCGCCGCCTCGGATGCTTTGGTCGCGCCGATCGAGGTCCGCGCCGCCATGACCGCATCGCTGCCTTCCAGCGCCATCGCGACCACCGGCGCCGATGTGATGTATTCGACCAGGCTGCCGAAAAATGGCCGCTCGCGGTGCACATCGTAGTGCTTCTCCGCCAATTCGCGGCTGACCTGCAGCAGTTTCATGCCGATGATTTTCAGTCCGCGCTGTTCAAAACGTTTGATGATTTCGCCGGTCAAGCCGCGCTGTACCGCATCGGGTTTGACGATGATGAGTGTCCGTTCCAAGAGATTGCCTTTCTGCCGCAATTCGCATGTGATTGACGCATCCATGATAGCGTCAGCCGCGACAAATGTGTATGCGCAGGGACGGCGATTCGACGGCGAATTGAGACTGCGTCCGCGCTTAAGTGTAAAGTCATGATAATGTCGCGGGAATTCTGCTAAGATACTTGCAGGTTGTTGAGAGGGGCGCGGATGAGCCGGGACTTCTGGGGAGAACAGGTCGTGATTGTGACCGGCGGCGCCGGTTTCCTCGGTCGATACGTCGTGGCGGAGTTACGCCGGAAATCGGCCGGGCGCGTCATTGTCCCGCGCAGCGCGGAATACGATCTGCGTCAGCAAGAAGCGGTGGCGCGGCTATATGCCGATCATCCCGATACGACCCTGGTCATTCATTTGGCGGCCAACGTCGGCGGCATCGGAATCAACCGCGAGCATCCGGGTTTGTTCTTCTACGAAAATATCATGATGGGCACGCTGATGCTGGAATACGCGCGCCGCGCCGGCGTCGCGAAATTCGTTGGCATCGGCACCGTCTGCAGTTATCCGAAATTTGCGCCCATCCCGTTTCAGGAGGCCGATCTTTGGGCGGGTTACCCGGAAGAGACCAACGCGCCTTATGGCTTGGCGAAAAAGATGCTGCTGGTGCAGAGCCAGGCCTACCGGCAGGAATACGGCTACAACGCCATCCACCTGCTGCCGGTTAATCTCTATGGTCCACATGACAAGTTCGATCTGCGCTCTTCACACGTCATCCCGGCCGTCATACGCAAGATGGTCGACGCGCAAACTTCCGGCGCGCCCTTCGTCACTCTCTTCGGCGACGGATCGCCAACGCGCGAATTCCTCTTCGTCCGCGATGCCGCCCAGGGTATCGCGCTGGCCGCCGAACATTACAACGGCGCCGAACCTGTAAACCTCGGCAGCGCCTTTGAGATCAGCATCCGCGACCTGGTCGAAATCATCGCGGACGAGGTTGGCTTCCGCGGCGAGCTGCGCTGGGATACTACCAAGCCCAATGGGCAGCCGCGGCGCAAGCTTGATGTCTCGCGCGCGGAGAAGGAGTTCGGCTTCGTGGCCGCGACTGACTTCCGCGCCGGCTTGCGCGAGACGATTCATTGGTTCCGCGAAGCGCGAATCAAGCTACCTGCCGAGTCGATTTCCTGAACAATTGGTAAAGCCGTGCGTTCTCTGGTAAGATTGTGCCAGTCTTGCCTTGTTTCTCGGCGCCGCATCGTCGACGCTTGCGATCGTCGGAATCTGCGCAATTGGAGGCGAAGCGGACCGAGCGGCAAAATTCCGCGCTGGCGGATTTATTGACAAGACGGCAATCATTCGACAAACTCTCTGGATTGAGGCAACCGCGACCGCTTAATGGAAACTGCAACAAGGCGTTGACGCAAGATTGATCATGCCGAGCGCAGCCTGTCGTTACCGTAATGCGGCCCAAATTAGATGAGAGACTTTGTTGGGCAAGGAGGGGCATACCTTGAGCACGTTACTTGATGTCAAGGACCTTATCGTCAGGTTCTACACGCAAGAAGGCACGGTATACGCGGTCAACGGTGTGTCCTTTGACCTGGAGGAAGGCGAGACGCTTGGCATTGTCGGCGAGAGCGGCAGCGGCAAAAGCGTGAGTTCGCTGGCGCTGATGGGTCTGATTCCCAGCCCGCCCGGCAAGGTCGAATCCGGCACCGTCATCTTTGAAGGTCGGGATCTGCTGACGCTGAAGCCAGACCAGATGCGTCTGATCCGCGGCAAAGAAATTGCCATGATCTTTCAAGACCCGATGACGTCGCTGAATCCGGTGCTGACAATCGGCACCCAGATTACCGAATCGCTCAAACTGCACGAGGGCATGAACACGTCGCAGTCGCGCAAGCGGGCGGCGGATCTGCTGGACATGGTCGGCATTCCCGACGCCTACCGCCGTCTGGACGATTATCCGCACCAATTTTCGGGCGGCATGCGCCAACGCGTGATGATCGCGATGGGTTTGTCCTGCAACCCGAAGCTGCTGATCGCCGATGAGCCGACCACGGCCCTTGATGTCACGATTCAGGCCCAGATTATCGAGTTGGTGAAGCAGCTCAAAGACGAATTCAACATGGCGATGATCTGGATCACACATGATCTGGGCGTTGTGGCCGGCATCGCCGATCGCATCCAGGTCATGTACGGCGGCCGCATCATGGAATCCGGATCTTCGCACGAGGTCTTCGGCGACAGCCGGCATCCCTACACGGTCGGCTTGCTCGGTTCACTGCCGCGTCTTGATTCCAGCGGCGAAGAAAAGCTGACGCAAATTGAAGGCTCGCCGCCGGACATGCGCAACGAGCCGGTGGGCTGTCCTTTTGCGGCGCGCTGCGATGTGCGCGAGGCCCTGGCCCTGGAGCGGTGTTGGGAAGAGAGGCCGCCACTGGAGACCGTGCCCGAAGCCGGCGGGGATGGCGCGCACATCATGTCTTGTTGGGCCGATATCCGCGAGGGGGTAGCATAACATGTCCAGTCCAGCATTGGCGGTTGAAAAGACGAAAACCCAGAATGGCGATGACAACATCCTTGAAGTTCACAATTTGAAGAAGCACTTTCCAATATCGTCCGGCATCGTCTTTCAACGTCAGGTGGGGGCGGTGCGCGCGGTGGATGGCATCAGCTTCAATGTCGTGCGCGGCGAAACCCTGGGTCTGGTGGGCGAATCCGGCTGCGGCAAAAGCACAACAGGCCGCACCATTCTGCAACTCTACCGACCGACCGAAGGCAGCGTCAAATTCGAAGGTCAAGAATTATCGACCATGACCGGCAACGATCTGCGGCAGATGCGCCGCCGGATGCAAATCATCTTTCAGGATCCCTTTGCCTCGCTGAACCCGCGCATGACGGTCGGCAGCATCGTCAGCGAACCCTTGCAGATCCACAAGATGTACAACAACAAGAAAGAACGCCAGCAATATGTGGAGCAATTGTTGGAAAGAGTCGGTTTGAATCCTTATTTCATCAACCGCTATCCGCATGAATTCTCCGGCGGTCAGCGCCAGCGCATCGGCATCGCGCGCGCCCTTGCGTTGCAGCCGAGCTTCATTGTCGCTGACGAGCCGATTTCGGCGCTGGACGTTTCGATTCAGGCGCAGGTCGTGAACTTGATGGAAGAGCTGCAGGACGAGCTTGGCTTGACCTATCTCTTCATCGCCCATGATCTCAGCATGGTGCGCCATATCTGCGACCGCGTAGCGGTGATGTACCTGGGCAAGATCGTCGAGCTCGGTCCGGTCGATGAAGTTTACGAAAACCCGCAGCATCCTTATACGCAGGCGTTGCTCTCGGCGGTGCCGGTGCCGGACCCGCAAGTGGAAGAAAACCGGCAGCGCATCATCATCTCCGGCGATTTGCCCAACCCGGCCGATCCGCCCACGGGCTGCAATTTCAACACGCGCTGCCCCGTTCGCTTTGACCTCTGCTTTGAAGAGCCCGACCCGCCGCTGATCGAGGTGCGGCCGGATCACTATGTGAGTTGCCATCGGGTGACCTAGGTCGCGAAATCAGGCAGTATACCGATACTCCTGTAAACTCTAGGGGCGACACTTTGGGTCATCCTCATGTATTTGTATGCTTTTGTAGAGCGAGACTTTCCACAGCACCCCCGATGGATCAACCATTCATGAATCTTCCCGACACCGAACCAATCAATGATCCTCACGGCTTGTGGGCGCTACAAAGGAAACTCTTAGCCATGGCTGAATTCCTATACGGCCTGCGCGACCAATCTTTCAGAGTCTTTCATCCGCAATTCTGCGAGAATGGACCGAACATTAGGATTGAATACGTCCCACGCGGCGCTTATGCTCAACTTAGCTACAACGGCCGATTCTATTGGCCGACGGTGGTTTATGAATTGGCTCACGAAACCGTACATCTACTAAATCCCGTCGAGCGAGGCGAAGCCAATAATCTCGAAGAGGGGGTGGCTGTCGCGTTTTCATTACATGCTCAAAAAAGTTTTGGCGTCAACATTCAGGGGCCATCAATGCCATCTTATACCTGTGCCCTTAGTTTGATCGAAGCACTGCCCAATGATCCTCTTCAATCTGCGGGACGCATTCGCCGAGAGGTGGGGCGATTCAGTGACGTATCTGCGGACGATCTGGTAGGTTTGTTTCCTGAATTAGATGTCGGTGTTGCCAATCGCCTGTCCAACAAATTCAAGAGGTAAACTAGAATTTGCATTGTCGAAACAAATGTGCTAGTCTCTCGTTAAACGGGAGAATCTCGGTGGCAATACCACATCCAATACCTTATCAGGGAAGTAAGAGAAATCTTGCTGGCACGATACTGTCGTATTTTCCGTCCGAGATCAATACTCTAATAGAACCATTTGCAGGTTCAGCGGCAATCTCTATTGCGTCTGCTGTAAATGGGAAAGCGCGAAGATATTGGTTCAACGACATTAATGAATCACTGATTCTTTTGTGGTATTTCATTATCAATCATCCTAATACCTTAGGGGATTTCTATGAACGACTGTGGGAGAGTCAGCTAGGACGCGAGCGATCTTTCTACGATTCTGTTCGCAAACGGTTCAATCAGACTAGGCGACCGCACTACTTCCTTTACTTACTGGCTCGTTGTGTGAAGGCATCGGTACGTTATAACGCTTTCGGTGATTTCAATCAAAGCCCCGATAATCGGCGTAGAGGACGACAACCGGACTCAATGAAACGTGAAATATCTGCGGTGTCACGTCTATTTCACAACACGGTCCGATTAAGCAATTGGGACTACCGCGAAGTACTTAAGTTCGCAACTTCAAATGATTTGGTATACATGGATCCCCCGTATCAAGGAGTTTCCGATGGTAGTGACGCACGATATGTATCAGGGATCTGCCATACGGAATTCGCTGTTGCGTTAGCCGAATTGAACGAGCGGCACGTACCATTCATTGTTAGCTACGATGGACGTACAGGCACCAAGAAATTCGGTCGTAGACTTCCAGCTAATCTCGATCTGCATCATATCGAAGTGAAAGCAGGTCGTTCTACGCAAGCAACATTGCTTGGCCGCTCTGATAGCACAGTAGAATCGCTTTATCTATCGCCTGCCGTTATGAAAAAGATCAGCATCAATATGGAGGTCCAACCTTATCAGCTTACGCTATTGGAAACCGTATAATGGCACATTCGGATCTTCCGGATGAGTTTCTAGAATTACTTGCGAGCGTCAAAGGTCGGCGTTCTCGCATTGTAGTCGACCACATACTAGAGCACGGCTCAATCACTACTGAAGATCTAGAGCAACAATATGGCTACAAACATCCTCCTCGAGCCGTGGCTGATGTGCGCGATCAGGGAGTGCCAATAGAAACTTTCCAGGCCACATCGTCTGCAGGGCAGTCTATTGCTGGATACCGTTTCGGTAACCCAGTTGACGCCATCAAGGGGCAAACAGGTGGACGTCGCAATTTCCCACAGAAACTGAGAACGGAATTACTCGAAGCTCAAGGACGTAAGTGCGCTATATGTGAGCAGCCGTTTGACCGACGATATTTGCAAATCGATCATCGCGTCCCATACCGTGTTGCAGGTGAACAGGGTGAAGAATTTGATATTGAAGACCTTATGCTACTTTGCCGCTCTTGCAATCGCGCCAAATCTTGGTCATGCGAACATTGTCCAAATGGTCTCATGACCAAAAGTGTGGATACTTGCTTGACCTGCTACTGGGCTTCACCCAACGACTATGAGCATATAGCAACAGAATCCGAACGGCGTATCGCGTTAGTCTGGTCAGGAATCGAAACCAACGAGTACGATGAACTAAGAAGCCGTGCCGATGATAGTATTCAGCAATACATCAAAGCGCTCTTAAAGCGGCATATTCAGGAAAAGAATGGCTAGCCCACACAAGAGACAGAATACGACCAAGTTTTACGCCCACTCGGAGTCCCCCACCGATATAATGTCGCTGCTGCCGAGTCAGCCTGAAGCAGCTTCATCTGACAGTACGCGAATCGACGAACTGACTTCCCCAGCATAGCCAGCGAGATCTACTGCCACGAACCAGTGCCCGGGGTTTGGAATCTCTAGCCGTACCGGTGAAGATTTATAATGTCCACCGAATGACTTGTGACGTTGCCCGGAACGATAATTGCGGAAGTTGCCGCTGTCCATCAGTCGCACGTATGCCGGGCTGGTTAGGGTGACCTCTACGATCTCGCCGCCTGACAGTTGACCCAAGTCATGTTTGATGAACTGCATAGCGTAGGCCTTGCGCAATTAACAGCACAATTATAACAGGAATTCACCGCCGACCGACTTTTCTTCAACGCAAAGGGGCGGTTCTGGCTGGCCCGAGCGGCAAGGATCGTACCGGGAAACCGTCTCCAATCATGCAAGACCGAGACGTTCAAAGTGCTCTTCGGGGCTGTCAGCGCGCCTCATCGTCTCTACCAACAGGTCTTGCATTCGCGATTCCGCGTCCGTCCCGCAAAGGTCAAACAGCTGCTGATAATCTTCGACGATGTTGAAGCACTTGCTCTCATATATCTCGTCGTGGATGCCGAACTCGGGTACGCCCGGCGCGCGCAAGACCGGAATATCCAGATAAGGCAAGAATCTGCCGAATTCCGCGTCTTTCATTCGGTCGGCGCTCAGGCGGTGATGGTATTCGGTGGGCATGAGGAAGTAATGATAGAGGGGCTGATTGTCGCGCGACGCCGGACCGCGGAAATAGACATGCTCGCCATCGGTCACGTTGACTGTTTTGCCGTACCAGCCGAAGATAACCGCCTCATGTTGCTGCGCGGCGTTATGCTTGGCGATATCCAGCAGCGACCGGCCATGGATGGCATGCTCTGTCTCTGCCCCGAAGAAGTCGAGCAGCGTCGGAAACAGGTCGATGCTCCCTGTCAGCTGTCGGCGCGGTTCGCCAGCGTTTTCGCCGCCAGGCAGATGCACAAACAAGGGAATATGGGCAAGCTCATTCCAGGCATGGTAGGCGTTCTTTCCCAGGTGTCCGTGCTCGCCAAACAAGAGGCCGTGGTCGGTTGCCAGGACGATGAGCGTGTCGTCCCAGCCCTTCTGCCTGTCGATTTCGTCGAGGAGTTCGCCAAGCCATCTGTCGGTCATCGCCAGCAGATTGGCGTATCGGCGCCGGTCCTCATAGAAGCGTTCGACCCGTTCCGGCGGGATGCCCTCGGGCAGCGCGGCAATCGGAAATGCCTCTCTTAGCGCCTCGGCGTCATGACGCTCGTATGCGGGCGGATAATCCATCGGCGCATGCGGATCGAAGGCCTCCACCCATAGCAGATAGTCGTTTGATTCTTCATTTAGTTTCAGCCACTCGGCGGCGCCTTTCAGCGTTCGCGGCGTGGGAAAATCGAGATCGGTTTGGAAGCGTTCCCGGTTTCGCAGCATGGCGTCCCGGTTCCAGGTCAGGCCCGGATCGAGATTGTCTTGAGGGCGGATCTTCGCTGGCAGCGGATCGTATTCCTGGCCGCGATAGGCGCTCCAGGTGCTGAAAGAAGTGGCGTAGAATTCGCCGCCGCCCTGGAAATAATGATAGTGATCGGTCTCGATATGACTGTGGATGCCGGCATGGGCGAGCACATGCGTCAGCGGAATATCAAAGGGCTCCATACCGCCCCAGCCGCGCTCTAGAAAATTGTACCGGCCCGTCAGCATGTCGCGCCGCGCCGGCATGCAGGGCGCCGACCCCATCCAGTGATTGTCAAAAATGACTGATTTCTCCGCCAGCCGCGTCATGTTGGGCGTATTGACGGCTTCACAGCCATAAACCGGCAGAAAGCGCCGACAGAGCGTATCGAACAAAATCACGATGGCTTTCATGAGAAGGGCCTTTCCCTGATGCAAGGGCAGCGGGCGCGCGATTGCTCTCGCGGCTGGCGCTTATTCTATGGCATGCACATATCCGTCCGCCGCCAGCGCAAAGACCTTGTCGCGGTAGATACAAAGCGTCGCCTCCTCAACGCGGCGGCCCAGCCGGTATATCCAGCGCGGCTCGCCGGTATATGCATCGAGGCAATAGAAGAAGGGCGAATTCCCGGAGGCGATGTAGACCCGTCCGTTTGCCAGCGCCGGCGCCGACAAGCCGCCGCCATCCGGATAGGTCCAGTGGATCTTAGCGCTTTCGGGATCGACGCAATAAACGGTCGAGAATAGCGGAACGCCGAACATCCCGACTGAGCCGCGCGAGCTGAAGTAAGCGCGGTTGCCGTGAATGGCGGGCGTGGCGTTGAAGTTCCAGAAGTCGCCTTTTTCTTCATCGCTCTGGTTGCCGCTGTTAAGCAATTCGCCGGTTTTTGCATCCAGATAATTGAAGATGTTGCGGTGGTTGGGGAGGTAGACCTTGCTGTCCAGCGCGATCAAGGTGCCGGAGTCGAGCATGGCGCCGCTGGTTTTCCAAACAACTTCGCCGGTCTTCTTTTCGAATGCGTAGACCGTGCCGCTCCAGGAGCCGAAATATACCAAATCGCCTTCAATCGCCGGCTCGGCTGGAATTGAGCGGGCCGTGGGAAACATCCAGATGATGTGACCCGTCTCCGCGTCGAGGCAGACAGCGTAACCGCTGACCGTAGGCACATAAACCAGTCCGTCATCCACGGTCGCCGAGCCCCAGACCCAGCCGCCCGGCAGCGTCTGCTTCCAAATCAGCGATCCATCCTCGCTGTCCAGGCAGTAGAAGAAGCGTTCACCGCCCTGCTGACCAGCAAAGACCCGGCCGTCGGCACAGGCCGGCCCGACAGAGATGGCCGCGCCCATTTCGAACTTCCAGACCTCCGCGCCGGTGTCGGCATCGGCGGCGTGAAGGAAGCCGGCCGGCGTACCGAAGTAGATCTTGCCGCGATAGGCGGTGGGTTTCGACTGATAGTAGGTGCCGCCGGATAGCTCGTCGGTGAAGACGCGCCTCCCGACGCTGTCGACAAATGCGTTGAGAATGCTCTTTTCCCAGATGATTTCGCCATCTGTGGACAGGCAATAGAGCATGAGATTGCTATCGCCGATCAGCAATTTGCCGTCTGCCAGGACGATGTCCGCATAAATCGGGTGGCTGCTGATCGTCTTGGTCCAGGCGCGCCGGCCCAAGCTGTCAATGCAATGCAATTGCCCGTCAATTGTCGCGACCAGAACTTTGTCGCCGTGAATGGCCAGGCGCGCCCGCGCCCAATCGGATAGCTCGCATTGCCAGAGGACCGCCCCGCTTTCCGCATCCAGGGCGTAGACTTGCTTGTTCGCCGCGCCGACAAAGACGCGCTCGCCTTGAACAAGCGGCGTGGAGAAATGTTTATTGGCGCGATGTTCGACCGGCTCGACCGCGGTCCGCCAGATCAGCGCGCCGCTGCCCTCGTCGAGGCAATAAATCGCGCCGCCGTTGCAGCCGAAGAAGACGCGCCCGTCCGCCAGGGCAACTTGCGAATTGACCGGGCCCTCGGCCTTGAATTGCCAGGCGATGCGCTCGCGTTTATCGGCGTAGAGCCGCAAGGCATATAGATAGTCTTCCATCGTTCCGACAAGCGCCAGATCGTCGGTCACTGTCGGTTCGGCCAGCGCGTCGATATCGCCGACGTTGAAGTCCCATAGCCAGTTCTTGTTGTCCAGGTCGGCGCAGATGAGGCGGTTGAAATTCTGGCATATCGCCGGGGCGCGGTAAATGTCGTGCACGGCGTAAAGGTAGACGAGGACCTTGCCGTTGGTCGCCACGGGCGCATAACGAGTCCGGTAGTCGACATGGCCGGCGAACTTCCGTGTCAGAGCCTCGCCGCTGGCTTTGTCAATGTAGTGCAGGTACTTGGCCTGACTGTCGTTGCCCCAATGGCTGTTGACATCGCGCAGTACGATCCAGTCTTCGAGCAAGAGCGGCGTGGAAGCGATAGCCGGATATTTATAAATGCCGAAGATCTCGTGCTCTTGCGTGGATTTCCAGATTTCTTCGCCGCTAGCCAAGTCCAGGCAGAAACTGGTCGTATGCATGCCGGGCGAGGCGCCATAAACCTTGCCGTCTTCGACGACCGGCCTGGCATACCAGCCGAGCCCGACCGGGAACTTCCAGGCCGCGCGCCCATAACGCGGTCCGGGCGCTTCCGTGTAACCCGAATTGTGAATATCGCGCTGAAACATCGGCCATTCCGCGCCCATGTCGCCGCCATCCGGGCAGTCTGAGGCATCGCCCTGGAAGGCCCGGGCTATCGGGCCCTCTTCGACTAACTTTGCCTGGACCGTTTCCAGCAGGCCGAAGCCTTCGTCGATTACCGTGGCCAATTCCGGCAGCAGGCGCGCGCGCTCGGCGGCGGCTGCTTCGGCGATGCGCGCCTCCAGCGGATGGTAGCGCCTGTCCACGCTCATGAAGGGACGGAGATTGGCGCCCTGCTGCTGCAAAGCGCTCAGCCACATATAAAGCAGCAGCGCGCGCCGGCGACAGTCCCTTATTTCTGTCGGAGATGTCGCCAGTGCGCGCCGCGCCTCATCGATATCGGCGCTGCCGCTGGGATAGAATTGCGCCTGCCGCCCGTTTGCGAGGGATTCTGATGTCATGTCGATCCTTTCCAGCCTGCGCCGGCAGCGTCACCATCTAATGTCCGGGTTGGCCGACGGGATTGCTTGAACCAGAGACTGAGAATAGGGATGCTGGGATTCTTGATGACCTCTTCGGCTGTGCCTTGCTCGACAATGCGGCCGCGATTGAGAATGACGATCCGGTCGCTGATTTGGTAGGCCGTCGCCAGGTCGTGCGTGATGTACACAAAGGACGTGCCCAGCTCATCCCGCAGGGACTTCATGAGGTCGAGGATCATCAGGCGCAGCGAGGCATCCACCATCGACACCGGCTCGTCGGCGACGATGAGTTTGGGTTGGATGAGATAGGCGCGCGCCACCATCAGGCGCTGCCGCTGGCCGCCGCTGAGTTCGTCGGGATATTTGCCGAAAACATGCTCCGGGCGCAGGTTGACCACACGAAGCGCGTCTTCAATCAGCGCAAGCGACTCGTCCCGGCTCCGCGCAAGTTTGAACTTCTTTACAGCCACCAGGAATAGGCTGTCCACTTTGTACCCCGGATTGAAGATCTCGTATGGATCCTGGAAGATGGCCTGCACTTCGCGGCGGTATTGGGCGAAGGCCCGTCGCGACTGTCGCGCGATATCCTCCCCCTTGTAATAGACGGCGCCGCCGCTTGGTTTAACCAGTCCCAGCACAATGTTGGCGAATGTCGATTTGCCGCTGCCGCTCTCGCCGGCGATGGTCGTCACCATGGACTGCTGACCGGGTATGCGAATTGACACTTCATCCAGGGCGGTAAACTCGCTGGACTTCGCCAGAATATTGCCTTTGTGGCCGAAGACCTTGCTAACGGCAACGGCATCCAGCAGCGGCCCCTTCATCCGCGCCGGCGCGCGCCGCTTGCGGCAGTTCCCGTTCTTCCCGGCTTTCGGTGGAAGGCAGGGAATGAATCAGCATCTGTGTGTAATGATGCCGCGGCCGATGATAAATCTCGCGCACGGCGTTGAGCTCGACGATTTCGCCTTCGTTCATGATGGCGACGCGATGCGTCGTCTGCGCCAGGAGCGCCATATCATGGCCGATGAGAATGATGGAGGCGCCCAGGCGCTCCTGCACATCGATCAAGGTTTTCGCCACTTGCCGCTGCACAACCACATCGAGGGAGCTGGTGGGTTCGTCGGCGATGATCAACTCCGGCGCCAGCGTGATGGCCATAGCGATGCAGACGCGCTGCTTCATGCCGCCGCTCAATTCGTGCGGATACAGATTCAGCGCGCGCCCGTCCAGGCCGACGCTCTCCAGGATGCCTTCAATCCGCGCCCGAACATCTTTGTCGTAGCGTCGGCCTTCGTGGGTCAGGATGACATCCGCGATCTGATGACCGACCTTCATGACGGGATTGAGCGCGCTCATTGATCCCTGGGGAATCAGAGCGATCCGCCGCCAGCGCAGCCCGTTCAGCGAGCGCTTGTCCATGCTCGTTAGGTCGGCGCCATTGAAGACAATGCGGCCCTTGGCGATCTGCGCTGTCTCCGGCAGCAGGCGCAGAATGGCGTTGATGAGCGTTGTTTTGCCGCTGCCCGATTCGCCAGCGATGCCGAAGCGCTCGCCGCGCCGGATATCGAGGTCCACGCCGCGCAGCGCATGAATAGTCTGCCCGGCCGCGCTATATTGAACGTGGAGATCCCGTATCGACAAGATGGCCTCATCCGCGCCCGGTGGCGCGACAATATTGGCGGCGGCGGATTGCAGCTCTGCCATATCTCTTCGCGCCTTGTCAGTGCCTGGCGATGCGGTCGAGCGACAGGCTGATCAGAAACAGCCCGATGAAGATCATGGAGAGCATGATCATCGGCGGAATCCACCACCACCACAACTCGCGAAAGACGGCCGAAGCAAAGAAGGCTTCCTGCAGCACCAGGCCAATTGAAGGTTCGTTGATCGGGCCGATGCCCAGCAATTGCAAACCGACTGCGGCCAGGATGGCGTTCGAGACGGTGGCTACAAAGCTGGCGGCGACATAGGGCGTGATATTGGGAAGCAAATCGAAGAATATGATTTCAAAGTCGGAACGCTTTGACAGCTTGGACAGCTTGACGAAAGCCCGCTCCCGCAGGGAAAGCGCCTGGGCGCGCACCGGCCTGGCGGTGAAGGGCCAGGCGAAAATCGCCAGGATGACGGCGATCAAGGTATTCGACGACGGCAAGAATGAGGCGATCGATACCAGGATCAGCAGCGCCGGAATCGCGATCATGATGTCAATGAGCGTGCGGATGCCGGCCTCCAGGGGGCCGCGGAAGTAACCGGTGACGAGGCCGAGAAAGGTGCCGATGCCGGTGGCGATTACGGCGGTAATGATGCCCATGCTCAAGGTCGTGGGCGTCGCCAGGATCAGCAGAGTCAAGAGATCGCGGCCCAAGGCATCCGTGCCCAGCGTATGTTCCGCCGAGGGCGGCGATGAAAATGACGACGCGCCCATGCGGATATCGGCCGGGTCGACGAATAACTGGCCGAGATAACCGAATAGCGCCAGAGCAAGCGCGAGCGCCAAGCCGAGGAAGAACGTCCAGTCAAAGAACCTCAGAATGCCGGCCAGGTTTCGCGCCAGCTTCCGGCGCCCGCTTTGCGACTTCATCGCCGGGTTAATGACCTTCGTAGGAAATGCGCGGGTCCAGCTTGGGGTAAAGCAGGTCGACGAGAAACACCGCGAGCGCGACGGAAAAGACCAGCGTATAGGTGATGCCTTGGATGGCGGTGAAATCCTGGTTGTTGATGGCGCGCAGCAGGTGAGAGCCCAAGCCGGGATAATTGAAGATGACTTCTACAAGGATCGCGCCGCCCACGATATTGCCCATAGCGATCGCCAGGTTGGTCACTTGCGGCAGAATGGCGTTGCGAATGACGTAATGGTAAAAGATGCGAATCTGCGACAGGCCTTTGGCCTGGGCCAAGACCAGATAATCGGAGCGCGTCACGGTAATGGTCATGCTGCGCATGCCGATCAGCCAGCCGCCGGCGCTGGCAAGCACAATCGACATCACCGGCAAGGCGCCATGACGCGCGACATCCAGCAGATTCCCCAGCGTCAGGTCCATGCTGGCGCCCAGGGAACGCGCCCCGCCGGAGGGGAACCACTGCAGGGCAAAGCTGAATACGGCTCGTCCGCCTTCCAATTCGGCTTGATGCGCATGGTTTCCTGGTCTTATGGCGGCGACTTCATCGACCTGGAAAGCGGGGACGCGGCCTTTGATACTGAACCCGTGCAGCGGGCGATGGATTTCTTTAATACTCTGCTGGTCGAGGACGAATCGGCGCCGATTCCCGGGACCGAGGGAATAACCACCGATCGCGTGGCGATGAATATGTGGGGACCCTGGGCATCCTGGTACATCATGGCTGAGGTCGAATTTGACTGGGATGTCGTGCCGATTCCGATGGGCACGGAGGAAGTTGTGCTGGCCTGGGGCAGCACCATCGCCGCCTTCGCGAGTTCCGAGCATCAGGATTAGGTTCGTCAGTTCATGGAATTCTTCCTCGCGCCCGAAACGCAATACCAGCGGTCGGCGGACTGGGCCTGGTTCCCGCCGGGCATGGCCGCCACCGAAATGGAAGGCTTCATGGAAGTCGATGTGCTGGCGCTCACAGCCGAGCAAAAGCAATTCGTGATCGACTCGGTCGCCAACGGACGGGCGCCTTTCGTGCACCGCGAAGAAGCGCGCCTGCAAAACATCTATGACCAGGAGCTTAGCCTGGTGACATCCGGCATGCAGACGATGGACGAAGCGCTGGCCGCCATTCAGGAAGGCTGGCAGGATATCCTCGAATAGCAAGTTGACGCTACGATTTGGGGCAGTGGGCGAGTTAGGCTCGCTGCCCATCTGACGTAGCTTGCGGAGAGCCAATCATGAGTTCGGAGCTGAATCTGCTGCCGCAGCCGCAACGGGCAACATTCACCGGCGGCGCGCTTCGCTTGGCGCCGGGCGGTCGAATCGCGCTGGATGCCGGGCAGGCTGCCGATCTGCTTTTCGCCGCGGGGCAAATCAAAGCGGCGCTTGAGACTGCGACCGAGGGCCCTTGGTCGATTGCTGGCGGCGGCCCGGGAGAAGTGGCGCTGGTTCTGGATTCCGCGGTCAAAAAGCCCCAAGGCTACCGGTTGACCATTTCGCCGGAGAAGATCGTCATCGCCGGGCATGACCTGGCCGGCGTGTTCTATGGCGTTCAGACCTTGCGGCAGCTTTTGCAAACGCAGGGAGCGACGCTGCCGCGGATGGTCATCGACGATTGGCCGGACTTCCCGGCGCGCGGCGTCATGCACGATATCAGCCGCGGCAGAGTTTCCACCATGGAAACGCTCTACGACCTGATCGATATGCTCGCCGGGTGGAAGGTCAATCAGTTTCAGCTTTACATGGAGCATACCTTTGCTTACCGGGACCACCGGGGTGTATGGCAGCATGCCTCGCCGCTGACGGCGGAAGAGATTCTGGAGCTCGATGCCTATTGCCGCGAGCGGCACATTGATCTCGTGCCGAACCAGAACAGTTTCGGCCACATGGAACGTTGGTTTGAGCAGCCTCAATACCGACATCTGGCGGAACTTGAAGAGGAATTCACAGCGCCCTGGGGCGTGCCGCATCTCCCGTCCACGCTTTCTCCCGCTGTTCCTGAAACGCTGCCCTTAATCGAAAGTTTGTATGCCGAACTGCTGCCCAACTTTACGAGCCAGCTGTTCAACATCGGCTGCGATGAGACCTTTGAGTTGGGCATGGGCCGCAGCAAATCCCTGGTCGAAGAAAAGGGCAAGGGCCGCGTATACCTCGAGTTCTTTCTGGAAGTTTGCGAGCTGGCGCAAGCGCATGGGCGTACGGTTCAATTCTGGCCGGACATTATCAACCTGCATCCCGAGCGGATTCCGGAATTGCCCAGGGACATCATCGCTTTGGAATGGAACTACGAAGCCGGCTACGATTTTCTTGGCAAAACCGCGCCCTACGCCGAGGCCGGCATTCCATTTTATGTTTGCCCAAGCACTTCTGTTATGCGGACCATTCTCGGGCGCACTGACAATTGTCTGGCAAATCTGCGCGAGGCGGCCGAGCAAGGTTTGCGAAACGGCGCGGTTGGTTTCCTCAATACGAATTGGGGCGACACCTGGGGCTGGCGGCGCTGGTTACCCGTGAGTTATCTCGGCTTTGCCTGCGGCGCGGCCATAAGCTGGGCCTGCGAGGCGAACCGGGATCTAGATGTGCCGCGCGCTCTGGATTGCTTTGTCTTCCAGGACGGCGAAGCGGTGATGGGGCAGTTGGTCTACGACCTGGGCAATGCCTACCAAGAAGCCGGTGTCATACAGAATGCCGCCAGCCTGCTGTATTCGCTGCACCTGTACCCGTTGACCAACTTGCGCGAGCGCGCTGCCATGCTTTTCCACGCCGGCGAAAGTCGGCAGGTTCTATTTGACGACGATCGTCTGCGCGCGAAATTGTCGGCGGCGGCAGAACTTATTGCTGAGGCGATAGCGCCAATTGGACAGGCGCGCATGAAACGCCCGGATGCCGATCTCATCAAACGGGAATACAAGCACATGGCGCTTATGGCGCAGCACGGCGCGCGCCGCGGCATGCTGCAATTGGGCGATTCTTCCATCACGCGGGACGGCATGCGCGAAGAATTAGCTGAAATCGAAGCCGAGTTCCCCTTGCTGTGGCTGGCGCGCAGTCGGCCCGGCGGCCTTGTAAACAGCCAGCGGCAACTGTCGGAGTTAGGGCGGCTTTATGAAGCTGACTAGCGGGCTCGCCATCCAGCGCGAAATGCAGGCGCGACTGCCAGGGCAATCACTTCAAACATTTTTTGCCACCGAGGACACCGAGGACACAGAGTTTAGGTTCCTTTGACGACTTTTCCCCCTAAATCCACTGCTTGAACTGGGCAAGCTTGTCACTATGTTGTCGACAAAGTTCATTCTCGCACAGGAATTTTGCGACAAAATGTCGCAAAGTCTCTGATCAATCGCTTTTCTCGGTGCTGAAGGTCAGTGTCGGCGGTCAGTGTCTACGCGACCTACGCGACCCTCGGTGTACTCGGTGTACTCGGTGGTTAAATTACAGTTTGACTTTTGTGATCGCGGCGGATGTCAATTTTGAAGCGATTGCCCTGGGCGCGACTGCGGCTCCGCTTTGAAATTGCAACCATTTCGATATAATTGAACGTAGCGCGAGGCAAGACCGGGCTATGTAAATGATATAACCTGGGATCAAAAGAGGTCGAACGATGACCGAAGACGGGCAGCAGAGACGCATTAAGTTTTATCGATCGCCGGTGTCGGCTGCGGACCTGGCCCGCCTCAACCAGCGCAGCGACGCCAAAGGCTGGCTGCAGACCATCGCCTTCCTTGCGGTGCTGTTCTTCACGGGGGCGCTCGCTTGGTACGCCGTCGGCCGGGCGCATTGGTTGGTCGTCATCGCGCTGATTTTCTTGTATGGATCTTTGCAGAAGTTCACCGTCAATGGACACCACGAATTCTGCCACAAGACTGTATTCAAGACCCAATGGCTAAATGAGTTCTTCGTTTGTATTTTCAGTTTCCTCGGCTGGTTCAGCCACGTTTCCTTCTGGGCCAGCCACCAGGCGCATCATCGCTACACCTTGCACCCGCCCGATGACTCTGAAGTTGTGCTGCCCGTGGAGTTTACGCTCAAGTCTTATCTTGCCTTCGCCTTCATCAACGCGCGCGGCTTCTTCCTGCGCATGAGACATACGCTGAGGCTCTGTTTCGGCATCATTGAAGACGATTGGGAGCGGGTCTTATTTCCGCCTGAAAATGTGAAGGGCCGGCGCGCGCTCTTCAATTGGGCCCGCGTTCTCATGATCGGTCATGGACTGATCGTGCTCGTCTCCGCCCTGACCGGCTGGTGGATGCTGGCAGTGCTGGTGACCTTCGGGTCGTTTTATGCCGGGGGATTCCAGTATCTGCTGAATGTGGCGCAGCATATTGGCTTGACCGACAACACGCCCGACTATCGCATCAATACGCGCACCATCGCTCTCGGTCCGGTTCTGGCTTTCCTGTATTGGCAGATGAATTACCACATTGAGCACCACATGTACGCGGCCGTGCCCTTCTACAACTTGCCCGAATTGCACCGGCTCGTGAAGCACGACATGCCCGAGCCTTGCCAGGGCATCATCGGGACCTGGCGGCAGATCATCCCGATCCTGCGCCGCCAGCAGATTGAGCCGGACTACCAATTCGCGCCGGAACTGCCGACTCCGCAGAGAACATAGTTTTATCGCTGGCCGCTGCCCGGGCCTGCGGCGGCTCAAAAAACACGCCTGTCCATGTTAGCGGCCAATCGTCCGGAACAGTTTCTTGCGAGGCCTTCAAAGCATCCTTGGGGGTGTATCCATTTCGGTTGAAATAGTCTGGTAGGGGCGATCCGGCAGATCGCCCGATGGGTATAACAGGCTCGAAATTGGGCGACACAACGAGTCGCCCCTGGCAGATCGGCGGTATTTGAAGTCATTCAACCGCCTTTGATACAGTGCCGCAGCCTTGTGTTTTTGACATATCGCCAGGGGTCAGTTAAAGTACGTGAACAGTATTTTGCGGTCAAACTAAATGATTTCTTGGAAGATGCCATGAATCTGCGCATTCCATGTTTGCTTGTCCTGAAGCGGCATCTCCCCCATCTTGCTCCAAATCGATCGTCACGTAGCGATAGAATCCGCCTGGCGAATGCCGCGCGTGCTGCAGGCGTCAGCTTGCGCCTGCAAGGGGACTGAACCATAGGCTGACGGGAGGGTGAATGGTCTTTTGAAGTAATTGAGTCCTGTAGCGGCTTGCGGGACGCGATAATGTCAATTGTTTAATAGGAGGTCAAGCATGTTTAGACGCATTTGTATCTTGGTTGCTCTGCTTCTGTCTGTTGCCCTGCTTGCGGCGCCAATCGCCACTGGCCAAGGCATGGCCTACAGCGAGGCGCCGGCGCTGGCGGAGATGGTCGCCGCTGGCGAATTGCCGCCGGTGGAGGAACGCTTGCCGGCCAATCCGCTCGTTGTTGAGCCGATTGAAGAAGTCGGCGTTTATGGCGGGACCTGGCTGACATTCGGCGACAATATCAGCCGTTTGTCAAACATGGTGATCTGGCAGGACATCGGCCTGCTCATGTGGAATAACGAGCAGAACGCAACGGTTCCGAGCTTGGCGGAAAGCTGGGAGATCAGCGCCGACAGTCAAGAATTCACCATCAGGCTGCGTGAAGGCCTGCATTGGTCGGATGGCGCGCCCATGACCGCGGCTGACATCCTGTTCTGGTACGAGGATGTCATTAGCAATGACGAACTCCGTCCGGTCAAGCCGGGCTTCATGCGCACGCCGAACGGCCATGTCGGCTCAGTGGAAAAGATCGATGACCTCACGGTGGTCTTCAAATTCCCCGAGCCCCACGGCATGTTCCTCACGCTGCTGACAAAAGAATTCCACACCTATCTGCCCGCGCATTACATGAAGCAATTCCACAAGAGCCATACGACCGAAGAAGAATTGCAGGCGGCAATCGACGATGCCGGCGTTTCGAACTGGGTCGATCTCTTTTATCTGCGCTGGAATACCTCCGGCGGCGGCAACAGTCGCGGCATGAACAATCCGGACCTGCCGACGATGCTGGCCTGGGTGCCCACGGTCGAGCCGCCGGGCGACCGCTTCGTATTCGAGCGGAACCCCTACTTCTTCGCTGTCGATAGCGCCGGCAACCAGTTGCCCTATCTCGATCGGGTGGACTTCCGCGTCGTCGATGGCGAGGTTATGAAGCTGCGCATTCTGGCGGGCGAGCCGAACTTCCAGGCGGCGCGCGCGCTGACCTTCGCCGATATGGCCCTCTATGTCGAAAACGCCGAAGCCAATGAATACGAAATCTTGCGCTGGGGCGACCTGCAAATCTCCGAAGCCGCCCTTTGGATCAACCTGAACACGCCGGATCCAGTCGACCGCGAGCTATATCAGGATGTGCGTTTCCGCCGCGCCATGTCGCTGGCGATCAATCGCGAGCGCGTCAATGACACCTTGTACTTCGGCCAGGGTCAAGCGACCGCGGCGACATTGCCGCCGGTCGAATCCCGCTACTACAAAGAAGAGTATGCGCGGGCCTACACCGATCACGATCCGGATGGGGCGAATGCCTTGCTCGACGAAATTGGCTTGACGGAACGCGACGGCGATGGCTTCCGCTTGAAGGCGGACGGCAATCGTCTGTCGATTGTGATCGAGGTGCCCAATAATCGCCTGCCGATGATCGACAACCTGAATCTGATCCGCGACGATTATGCCGAGGTTGGCGTCGAGTTCATCATTCGGCCGATTGACAACGCGCTCTGGGGGCAGCGGATGCGCGCCGGCGAAATGCAGTTCGTCGGCTGGCCGATGGCCAAAGCGGCCACCGAAACCGATCTCGTGCCCATCAGCACAAATACGGATTGGGCGCCGCTCTGGGGCCTGTGGTACCACACCAATGGCGAGCAGGGCGAAGAACCGCCGCAATACATCAAGGACCTGCAAAATGTCTGGACGCGGATCCTGGAGACGGCTGACCAGGACGAGCGCGACATGCTCTACGATACCATCCTGCGAACGCAAGCCGAGAACATGTGGGTGATTGGCGTTGTCGGGCCGCTGCCGAAGCCGGTCATCAGGAAGACCTGGTTCCGCAATGTCAAGACGGATTGCACCTGGAGTTACCATCACGGCGGCTTCATCGGCTGCACCGACCCGTTCGCGTTCTGGATTGAGCCAGAACATCAGTAGTGGCTGAACGCCAGTGCAGTATCTGCCGAGTCCGCGCCAGCTTAATCGGGAATGGCGCGGGCTCGGCGGCTGTTCTCATTTATCAAAATCTTCTAAGGAAAGGAACAAAAATGTCGGATTACGATATTCTGGCAAAGTATGAGGGCTTGCGCTTGACCGATGTCTGCGACGGAATGGACGCGCTGCGGCGCCAGGACATTGGCTTGGTCGCCGGCGACATTCGCCCCTTATGGCGCGATATAGAGAATTTTTCGCATCGCTTCTGCGGCCTGGCCTACACGGTTCGCTTCATGCCGACCGCGCGGCCGGTTGATCCCTACGCGCCTGAGGACTTTGAAACCTGGAAGGGCAACTGGTATCGGACTTATGCATCCGGCCCGCCAACCGACGAGATTCAAAAGGGCGATGTGATCGTCATTGACGGCGGCGAGATTGGCACCGTCGGCTTTATCGGCTCGAACAACGGCTTCGCCTGGATTGCGGCGGGCGCAGTCGGTATCGTGACCAACGGCGGCGCCCGCGATACCGATGAATTGATCAAGCAGCGCGTGCCGGTCTATTCCCGCCGCATCACCCAGTCCATACGCCCCGGACGCCTCGAACTCGACTCGACGCAGATCCCGGTCAATATCGGCGGCGTTCTCGTCCGGCCGAAGGACCTGGTGCTGGCCGATGGCGATGGCGTCGTCGTTGTCCCCTTGGAGGTGGCGGAAGAAGTGGCGAAGCACGCCTGGGTCGTCGCCGAAGGCGACAAACGGGGCCGGCGGCGGATATACGAAAAATTGGGCCGGGAACTGGACTTCACGGTCGATATCTAGCGCTAATGCAACGACGCTGATCTGCGGGCTTCCCGCTAATATGGTGTGAAGCCCGTATCAGGAATCTCCCGATGCCACAGTACATCGTCAAACGCATTCTGTTGATGATACCGACGCTGGTTGCGCTATCGGTTTTCATCTTTGTGCTCACGCAGTTGCCGCCCGGCTCATACCTGGATTCCATCGTCACCGAGCTTGAGTCCCAGGGCGAATCCATTTCGCAGGACCAAATCGAGAGCCTCAAGGTGCGCTATGGCTTTGACGAGCCGCTGCTCACGCAGTATCTCAAGTGGGTTTCCGGCTGGCTCTACGGCGATTTTGGCACGTCCTTTACCTATTATGGCCAACAGAATTTGGAGGTTATCTCGCATTTCCTCGGTTACACCGTCTTGATTGCCTTCAGCACACAGCTTTTCATTTTGGTCGTGGGCATTGCGATCGGCATCTTTTCGGCGACGCACCAATACACGCTGGGCGATCACTTCGCGACCTTCGTCGGCTTTATCGGCCTGTCGATTCCCAATTTCCTGCTGGCGCTGATTTTGATGTATATCGGGTATTTTGTGTTTGGCATCCCGGCCCTGGGCGGCTTGTTTTCAAATGAATATCTGGACGCCGACTGGAGCATAGGCAAAGCGCTGGATTTGCTCGCGCATCTCTGGATTCCGGTTGTTGTGCTCGGCACAGCCGGAACCGCCGGCATCGCCCGGCGCATGCGCGGCAACCTTCTGGATGTGCTGAAAATGCAGTACGTGGCGACGGCGCGGGCCAAAGGTTTGCGCGAAGGCGTCGTCATCCGCAAGCACGCGACGATGAATGCCGTTTCGCCCATCATCATGGCGGTCGGCATGCGCTTCCCCGAGATTCTCTCCGGTTCCACGATTGTGTCTATCGTCCTGTCGCTGCCGACCTTGGGCCCCGTGCTGTACAAGGCATTAACCAATCAAGACATGTACCTGGCGGGAACGATCCTGTTCTTCCAGAGTCTGCTCCTTTTGGTCGGCAACTTGCTGGCCGATATCGCCTTGGTCGCGGTTGACCCCCGTGTTGAGTTCGATTGAGGAAGGGCCTTATGCCTGAGGCAAGCGCCAAGCCGGCCCAGCTGCCGACGGACAAGCAGAAGGGTCTGTCGCAGTGGGACCTCATGTTCATCAAATTCAGGCGGCATCGTCTGGCGATGGCCTCCGGCTTGTTTCTCATTCTCGTTTACATCGTCATCCTGTTCGCGGAGTTTTTCTCGCCTTATCCGTCAAACGAGAAATTTGGCAAGTTCGTGCACACGCCGCCGGTGCCGATATTGTTCTGGGACGAACATGGCTTGTCGCGGCCCTTCGTGTATGCCTACAAGCAAGAGCTTGATATGGAGACCTTCCAACGTACTTATGTGGCCGACACGTCGCAGAAGCATTACCTGCAGTTTTTCAGGAAAGGCTCGACATACAGCCTGCTCGGCATTGTCACAACCGACATCCATTTCTTCGGCGTGGAGGAACCGGGCCTGATATTTTTGTTTGGCACGGACCGTTTCGGGCAGGATGTATTTTCGCGCGTTCTCACTGGCGCGCAGGTCACGCTGACCGCCGGGATGCTGAGCGTCGCTATCAGCGTGATCCTGGGCGCGGTATTGGGCACGCTATCCGGCTACTACGGCGGCGTTGTGGACTTGATCGTCCAGCGCGTCATCGAGTTCTTGAGCTCGATTCCGCGCATCCCCTTGTGGATGACGCTGGCGGCCGTGATGCCGACCGATTGGTCCTCCGTTCGCATTTATTTTGGCATTATCACCATACTCGCCTTTTTGGGATGGATGGGCATGGCGCGGGAGGTCCGCGGCAAAGTGCTCATATTGCGGAGCATGGATTATGTCATGGCGGCAAAAGCGGGCGGCGCGTCCAGCGCCTACAACATTTTTAAGCACATGCTGCCCAACGCCCTCAGCCATATCATCGTCGTCGCGACGCTGGCTGTGCCGGTCATGATCATCGTGGAGACCTCGCTGAGCTTCCTGGGCTTTGGGATACAGCCGCCGATGACAAGCCTCGGCGCCTTGCTGCGGGAGGCGCAGAACGTGCAATCCGTAGTCAACTTCCCCTGGCTCTTCAGCCCGGCGCTGGTGATCATCGTGACGACGCTGGCTTTCAATTTCCTGGGCGATGGCCTGCGCGACGCCGCCGACCCCTATTCGCAGTGACCGAGGCAAGCGCATGACGGAGCGGCAAGACACTCTCCTGCGCGTGCGCAACCTGCGGACGCATTTCCGCACGGAGCAGGGCACGATCCGCGCTGTTGATGGAATCGACTTTGATATCAAACGCGGCGAAACCTTCGGCATCGTCGGCGAGAGCGGCTGCGGCAAAAGCGTCACGGCTTATTCGATCATGCAGCTAATCGAACGGCCCCAGGGCGATATCGTCGACGGCTCAATCGAATATCTGGGCGAGAGTGGCAGCGCGGTTGATATCGCGGCCCTCGACCCGAATGGGCCGGACATGCGCAATCTGCGCGGCAATGAAATCGGCATGATTTTTCAGGAGCCGATGACATCGCTGAATCCGATCTACACAATCGGCAATCAAATCACCGAGGCGATTGTGCTGCATCAGCGCGTGAGCAAAATGGAGGCGCGCAAACGGGCGGTCGAACTTCTGGATCGCGTCGGCTTATCCGATCCTCAGAGCCAGATCGACGATTATCCCCACCAATTGTCCGGTGGCATGCGGCAGCGCGTGATGATTGCGATGGCTCTGTCCTGCAATCCGCGACTGCTCATCGCGGACGAGCCAACCACGGCGTTGGATGTCACCGTTGAAGCGCAGATCCTCGATCTCATGCGCGATCTTCAACAAGAATTTGAAATGTCAATCATGTTGATCACGCATAATCTTGGAGTCGTCGCTGAAAACTGCGATCGCGTGATGGTGATGTACCTGGGCAAAGTCATCGAAGAAGGCAGCGCCGTTGATATCTTCTACAATCCCCGCCACCCCTACACCCGCGGCTTGCTGGCCTCTATTCCTCAGATCGGTTTGAGCTCCCGCCTGACGCCGATCGAGGGGGCGGTTCCGATGATGCAGGATATCCCCGAGGGCTGCTATTTTGCGCCGCGCTGTCCGCATGTCATGCCCGTCTGCGCCAATGACCCGCCGATGTTTTATCCGAGCGAATCGCAACGGGCAAACTGCTGGCTTTATTCGGACGAGGCGATGCAGCGGCATGTCGAGTGAAACTGTCCTTCAAGTCACCGGCCTGAAAAAGTACTTCCCAATCCGAAAGGGCCTATTCAAGCGGACGGTCGGCTGGATCCGAGCGGTGGATGACGTCAGCTTGAGCGTGATGGAGGGGCAGACCCTGGGTTTGGTCGGCGAAAGCGGCTGCGGCAAGACCACAACCGGGCGCTGCATCCTGCGGCTCTACGAACCGACCGCGGGCTCAATTCTCTACCGGCTTGATGGCCGCCTCGAGAATATCGTTGGCTTCAATCACGCGGAAATGAAGCGCGTTCGCCAGAAGATGCAAATCATCTTTCAAGATCCATTCTCGTCGCTGGATCCAAGAATGACGGTGCATGATATTATCGCCGAGCCGCTGCGCATCAATCGCGTCGGCAGTCGCGCGCAGCAGTCGCTTCGGGTGGAGGAGCTGCTGGATCTGGTCGGCTTGAACGCGGCGCAGATGAATCGCTATCCCCACGAATTTAGCGGCGGGCAGCGGCAGCGCATCGGCATCGCCCGCGCCTTGGCGCTGAACCCGGAGGTGATCGTCTGCGACGAGCCGGTATCGGCGCTGGATGTGTCGGTACAAGCGCAGGTGCTGAATCTGCTGATGGACTTGCAGGAGCGGCTCAACCTGGCGTTCTTGTTCATCGCCCATGACTTGAGCGTCGTGGAATATATCAGCGAGCGCGTGGTGGTCATGTACCTCGGCAAGATCGTCGAGATTGCCGATGCCACCGATCTTTACGAGTCCCCGCGGCACCCGTATACCGAAGCGCTTCTGGGCGCCATTCCCATACCCGATCCCTTGGCCAAGCGGACCCGCAAACCGCTGACCGGGACCGTTCCCAGCGCCGCCAATCCGCCAAGCGGCTGCAATTTCCGCACGCGCTGCGCGTATGTGCAGGATATTTGCGCGCGCAAGGAGCCGCCCCTCATGCCGGTGGACGGGGATCGCTACGTCGCCTGTCACTTTGCTGATGAGCTCGAATTGACGGGCTTCTCCCGGGGCGGGGCGTCGCGGCTCCCGATTCATTCGACGCTTCCAAATATGACTGCAGCTTCCGCACCGGAAGGCGCCCGCGAGTGAAAAAACCCGGTTCGGATCAGCGTCTGACGGTGGATGCCGCCTATCAATCCGTGCAGGGCATCTTCATGGCGGCCGGGCTGCCGGAGGCGGATGCCGCCGTCGTCACTGACAATTTGATCCAAGCCGATTTGCGCGGGCACAGCTCGCACGGCATCTCTCGCGTGACTGTCTACTGCGATCGCATCAGCTCGGGCATGGTCGCCACGCGGCCGGTGATCAAAGTTCTCCATGAGACGCCGGCCGCCTGCCACTTCGACGGCGGGCATGGCATGGGGGCGGTGGTCGCTCGCCGGGCCATGCAGATCTGTATTGAAAAGGCGCGGCGCAGCGGCATTGGCATGTGCTCGGTTCGGGCCGGCAGTCATTTTGGCATCGCCGCCTACTACAGCATACAAGCGGCTGCGGCCGATATGATTGGCTACGCTTGCTCCAACGCGCCGGCGACGATGGCGCCCTGGGGCGGCATCACGCCGATGCTGGGCACGAATCCCTTCAGCATGGCGGTACCCGCGGGAAGGCATCGTCCGATTGTGCTGGACAGTTCCAGCAGCATTGTCGCCCGCGGCAAGATCAATCTGGCGGAGATTGAAAACCGGTCGATTCCCCTGGGTTGGGCGATCGACAAGGCAGGCAATCCCACGACTGACGCGACCGCCGCGCTTCAGGGCTCGGTGCTGCCATTCGGCGAACACAAAGGCTACGGCATCGCTCTGATGATCGACATACTGTCCGGCGTATTGAGCGGCGCCGGCTATGGCGGTCATATCGGGGAGCTATGGAATAATCCCGATACCCGCCAGAATCTGGGTTTCTTTCTGATGGCGATCAATATCGCGTCATTTTGCGATCTCAGCGATTTCAAGCGGCGGATCGACCGCATGATTGACGAAATCAAAGCGAGCGAGAGAGCGCCGGAAACGGACGAGATTCTGCTTCCGGGCGAGATTGAGTTTCGCAACGAAGAATACAATCGCGCGCATGGCATTGTTGTTGGCCCGGGCGTACTGCGCGATCTCAATGCGCTTCAGCGCCGCTACGGCCTGGACTTCGACCTGGGCGCCGCCTTGCGCCCCATTTAGCCCCGGCATGCCGCCGACGAACAGATCGGATTAACGATGAGCATCATCCCAAGCAATCGTATGAAATCTTTGCTGCGCGACGGACGCTCGGCGACCGGTACCATGCTGGTCGAGTTTCGACAGCCGGCGGTCATGCAAGTCTTGAAGAACGCCGGCTACGACTTCGCCACAATCGATATGGAGCACGGCGTCTTCGATTATGAGTCCGTTGCCGATCTCAGCCGCTTCGGGCGTCATATCGGCATCACGCCCTTGGTGCGCGTGCCGGATAAAGAGTATCCCTTCATTGCGCGCGCGCTGGATGTTGGCGCGCAAGGGATTATGGCGCCGCGTTTGCGCTCGGCTGCCGAAGTTCGCAGCGTCGTGGACATCATCAAGTATCCGCCATTGGGCGGGCGCGGCTGTTCCTTTGGCCGCGGGCATACGGATTTTCACGGGGGAGCGCTGCCGGAGAATATGCGGCTGGCAAACGACGAAACCTTGCTCATTGTCCAGGTTGAAACGCGCGGCGCTGTCGAGGAGATCGAGGAGATTGCTTCAATCGCCGGCGTCGACGCGCTGCTGATCGGCCCGACTGATCTATCGATTGAATTAGGTATTCCCGGCCAGCTGCATTCGCCGCAACTTGTCGATGCGATCGAAAGGACGATTGCGGCCTGCAAGTCAAATGGAATCGCCGCGGGCATCCAGACTACGGATCTGGATTGGCTGCTGCATTGGGCGGCAAAAGGCATGACTGTGCTGAGCTCGTTTTCTGAGGTGGCCTTGCTGCAGCGCGGCGGGCAATCGGTCAACCAAGCGCTTGAGAAATTCCGCTAATTCGCTGAGGAGCGGACAAGTTTTCTACCCCATCCCCGGCCCTTCCCCAGTGAACTGGGAAGGGTGACTCGTTGATGAAACTGTGAATAAATACGCAACAAAGTACAAAAATGAGCATAAAATACCATATACTTTCAGCGCGCTCCCCTTCCCTAGCTTGCTGGGGAAGGGGCCGGGGGATGGGGTGGGAAATGCGCGGCAGCGTGAACCAGTACCGAACAAGCCTTATAGCTCCGCAATCGCCGCGGCCTTGCGCAGATGCCAATCGTGCTCGCGCTCGTATGCGTAGGCAATCCGATAGACCGTCGCCTCGTCAAAGGCGCGCCCGGTCAACTGAAAGCCGAAGGGCAAGCCGTCGCTCGTGATTCCACATGGCGCGCTCAGCGCCGGCAGACCGGCAAGATTCGCGTTGAAGGTGTGATGACACATGGAGCCCACAGGACTGTCAGGATAGCCGTCCGCCCGCGTCGCGTACAGTTGATCCAGCGGCGCCGTCGCAATCGGCATCGTCGGCCAGAGCGCAGCGTCAAGCCGCTGCTCGCTGAAGGCGCGCAAAAGCGCATCGCGATAGAGGGAACGGGCCTGCTGCGCCGCCAGGTAATGGGTCGCCGGCACCAATTCGCCCAACTGCACGATGGCGCGCGTGGCCGGGTCATATTTGTCGCTGTGTTCGCGGATCAGCTTGCGATGGTAGGTGCTGGATTCCGCGAGCACGATCGTGAAGAGCGCGTCCTGCGTGATTTTCAGTTCCGGCAGACTGATCTCGACGATCTCCGCGCCGAGCCGCCGGTACTCGGCGATGACCGCCTCGACCGACTCGCGGATCTCAGCCTGAAGGCCGTCATAGAAGAAATAGTCGCGCTCGACGCCGATGCGCAAACCGGCGACGCCCGCTTCCAAATCGGCGCAGAAATCCGGCACGGGCTGTTGCGCGCTGGTTGGATCTTTGGGATCGTGACCGGCCATGCCGCCGAGAAGCAGGGCATTGTCTTTTACCTTGCGCGTCATCGGGCCGACATGATCGAGCGACCAGGCAACCGGTACGACGCCGTAAATGCTGACGCGGCCGAAGCTCGCCTTCATACCAACCAGATTGTTGATCGACGAGGGTACGCGGATGGAACCACCGGTATCGGTGCCTAGGGCGCCGAAGGAGGAGCGGCTGGTTACCGCCGCGCCGGAGCCGATGCTGGATCCGCCCGGATAGCATTCCAGATCCCAGGGGCTGCGCGTGGGCGGCTCATTGGAACCGAGGGCGAATTCGTGGCAATGCACCTTGCCGATAATGACTGCGCCCGCCCGCTTGAGATTGCTGACGCAGGTCGCGTCATGGCTCGGCCGGAAACCGGCCATGACCTTGGAGCCGGATTCGGTGACGATGCCCTTGGTATAGATATTGTCTTTGATGCCAATGGGAACGCCGTGCAGGGGACCGCGCCGCTCGCCCGCCGCCATCTCGGCATCGGCGCGCGCCGCCGCCGCCCGCGCTTCGTCGGCGAGGATGTTGGCGTAGGCATGCACAACCGGTTCCGTCTTGTCGATCGCGCGCAGATTCGCTTCCACCAACTCCAGCGACGAAATCTCGCCCGCGCCCAGCATGTTGCTGACTTCGCTCAATGAAAGGTCAGTTAACTCAGTCATCGCCCGCTCCTTTGAGCCGGAAGATCGGCGCTGGCACGATATCCTGCAAATCGAAGGCGTCAAAGGACTCGACAGCCGCGAGCTGGTTCATCAGCAGGGCCGTCAGCATTTCGGCTTCTTCCCCCGAGATTGACAGTCCCATTTTCTTCGTCAATGCCAGGATAACCTCTGGCGCCAGAACCTCATCCGAACTTGCTCTGCCATAACCCATTTCAGTTCTCCTTATCGCGATATTTCTCTTGACTGCCGAAAATCAGTCGGCGCCTGCGCTGTCAATTGCGAAGATCTGCTGCTCGATCCGCAGCAGGCGCGCTTGCAGCAATTGCCAACTATTCAAATATACGCCATTCGCCGCCAAATAAGAGCCGACGACCAGTTGATAGGGGCTCGATTCGAAGTAGGCATAGGGATTGGCCGACGCTTCAAATGCCATGTCGCGGTTTTTATTGGCTCGCCGCAGCATTGCTTCGGCACGTTCCAGCATTTGCAGGACACCTTCGTAGCCGAAGTCCTGCCGCCATTCCGCGGGTGTCTGATGCTGCAAGGCCTCTTCGAATGCGCAAACCATTTCCTGCAGCAATCGCTTGCGCGGGTCATGCGCCGAGTCTTCAGCTGCAAGCAGCGCTTCAGCCCGCTCCAGTAGGGTAGCCGCCCGTGCCAGCGCGCTGTTGATCCGCCCGGTTAGAATGGCGAAATCGGCCAGGCCCCGCGCCCAAACCTCGCGCCCGCTCAAGCCGAAGACTGACATCGCATGGTCTTCCGCGAGCCAGGTAAGGTCGTCATCAGCCAGGTCATGCAGCGCTTCAACGGCATCGCTGATGGCGCTGCAGGCTTCTGCGATCTGTTTCAGCCCGCCGCCGGCCGGAAATGCTTGCGCGACCCCGGTCGCGCGTTTGACGAATGCGGGCCGCGCCTGTGCAAGCTGCCCGGCTTGCCAAAAGGCGGCGTTGGCCAGCATGCGCCCGGGCAAAGCCCAATCATCCATCGCCAGGTTGTAGCCGAATTCCGGATGCGAACCGAAGAGTACAACCCGGCCCAAGCCATTGTATCCACTGACGACATTGAAGCGTCCTTCGCGCGCCCCTCTATTTAGAATTGTCGACTCCGGCAGTTCGCCTTCGCTGCAACCGAGGAACTGTTCCGAATGCGTGAAGTCCTGGCTTGCGCCAGCTACGGCCAAAAGACCTGCCGCTGCCGATGCGTCGGGAAGAAGGTCGATGTCGCAATCAAAGAATGGACCGTTGTAATGCGTGATGTTGAAGACATCGGGCAAGCCGAACATGACCGGATGCTCGGGCTGCACGTTGCGGCTCTCGATGACGCCGATGCCCGGCGATTCCAGGCCGATAAATTCGGTATCGCCGCGGTTCCAGACCTGCGCGTTCACCAACTGCAGGTCACGCTGTTGCGGGCAGACCTCGAGGAAGCTCTCAGCGACGATCGCGGCGTCGAAGGCGCCGGCGCAGGAGCCGATGTACATGCCGCCGCGCTGCACCCATTCCTTGATTGCCCGGCAACCCGCCTCGCCCAATGGATTAAGCTGGCCCAACATCGCCAGGCCGCCGCCACCGGGCACTGCCAACAAGTCGTAGTCGTCCAGCGCACCGGCGCGGATTTCCTGCGGGCTGATGAATTCTACATGGAAGCCGAGCTCTGCGAAGATGCGCGCATGATTGAAAGGCGCGCCGCCGCCGCCATACAGCGCAATGCGCAGCGGCTGCAGCCTCAGGCCGACGAATCCGCGCAAGGCTGTGACCGGCTGCGTCTCAATGTCGTATCGTTGCTGCGCCGCCTCCAACATAGACCGCGTTACCGGCTCAAGCTGGCTGATTAGAAACGCGCCACGGGCCAATTCGCGCCGGGTCCCGTCTTTTGTGGTCACGCTGAAAGGCTCGCTTGCCCAGCGGACCTCCGCGCCTTCGCGCAGCAGAAAGTTGATCAAGCCGCAGGCGCGCCGCCAATTGCCTTCGTGCTGCTCAACGACAAGCGATTCCGACATCGTACGAATCTCCTCAGGCGGGCCGCGGCTGCCCCTCAGCCTCATGCAGCAGGCAAGCGACCTTGCGGCCGGGCGCGGTCTCGAGCAGGCGCGGCACGGTGCTGGAACAAGCCGCCAGGACTTGCGGGCAACGCGGATGAAAGTGACAGCCCGAAGGCGGATCGAGCGGCGAAGGCGGCTCGCCCTTAGGCAGCTCCCAATTGACCCGCCGTGAGGGATCGGGCCGGGGAATCGCCGAAAACAGCACTTGCGTATAGGGATGCTGCGGCGCGGCGAAGAGGGCGTCGGTCGGCGCTTCTTCCACGATCTTGCCGAGGTACATCACCGCCACGCGGTCGCTGAAATGCTGCACGACGCCCAGGTCATGCGTGATGAACACATAAGTCAGATTGAAGTCCCGCTGCAACTCGGATAGCAGATTCAGCGTTTGCGCCTGCACAGACACATCGAGCGACGAAGTCGGTTCATCGGCGATGACGATCTCTGGCGAAAGCGCCAGCGCCGCCGCGATGCAGACGCGCTGTCGCTGCCCGCCGCTCAACTCGGCCGGATAGGCCCGGGCTTGGGCGCTGGTCAAGCCGACCCGCTCCAGCAGCGCATGCACGCGTTTCTCGCGCTCGGCTTTGCTGCCTTCGCGGTATATGTCCAGGGGCTCGCGGATTATCCGTCCGACGCGCATGCGCGGATTCAGCGAGGCGTAGGGATCTTGCAGGATGATCTGCGCCTGCCGCCGGAATGCCCGCAGCCGCGCACGGTTCATGGCGAAGATGTCTTCGCCTTTGTACTGCACATGACCGGCGCTGGGCTGGATCAGCCGCAGCAGCAAGCGCCCCAGCGTGCTCTTGCCGGCCCCGGACTCGCCGACGATGGCCAGGGTCTGCCCGGCGTATACATCCAGCGACACCGATTCCACCGCTTTGACCGCCGCCCTCGTCCCGCGCCAGCCCGCCAAAATGCCGGACTCGAGCGGGAAGTGCTTGCTCAAGCCAGCCGCGCGCAGCAGCGGCTTCGCGTCGTCAGTCATAGAGGACACAGGCCACCTCTTGACCGTCGGCGGCGTTCCGCAAGGGCGGCGTCCGCTCGCGGCAGATCGTCCGCGCGTGGCTGCAGCGCGGATGAAAGTGACAGCCGCTCGGCCGATCGGCCAGACCCGGCACGAGCCCTTGGATATTCTCCAGCGCGCCGCGCGCGATGCCTTGGCTCGGCAGGGACTTAAACAGCGCCTGCGTATAAGGATGCAGCGGGTTGCTGAAGATCGACTCCACATCGCCGAACTCGACGATTTTGCCGGCGTACATGACGGCAACGCGATCGCAAACCTGCGCCACCACGCCCAGGTCGTGCGTGATCAAGAGCACGCCGCTGCCCCCTTCCTCCACCAGCAAGCGCCGGATCAAATGCAGAATCTGCGCCTGAATCGTCACATCCAGGGCTGTGGTCGGCTCATCGGCGATCAGCACCTGGGGGTGGCAGGAGATGGCGATAGCCAGGGCGATCCGCTGCGACATGCCGCCGCTGAATTGATAAGGATAGGCGTCCAGGCGCTCTTCCGCTGCCGGGATTCCCACTTGCCGCAGCAAGTCCAGCGCCCGCTCCTGCGCCGCGGACGCGCTGAGGCCGAGGTGTTCTTGCAGGGTTTCAATCACCTGATGCCCAACCGTGAACAGCGAATCCAGCGCCGTCATCGGGTCCTGGAAGATCATCGACAAGCGGCTGCCGCGCAGGTCCTGCAGGGCGTCTTCGCTGGCCGCCGTCAAGTTGAGATCCTCCAGCCAGACTTCGCCCGCGCTGATGCGGGCATTGCTCGCCAGCAAGCGCATGACGCTGTAGGCGATGGTGGATTTTCCGCAACCCGATTCACCGACCAGGCCCAGAATCTCGCCGCGCTGCAAGTCAAAGCTGACATCGGATACCGCCTCCAGCCAGCGCCCGCCGCTTAAGAATTCAGTTGTCAGATTCTGCACGGAAAGCAGGCTCATCGTCCCTTCCTCGCCGGGTTGAGCAGATCTTGCAAGCCATTGCCCAGCAGATTAAAGCCCAGCACCACAATCGAAATCGCCAAGCCGGGCACCATCACCATCCAGGGCGCCTGCTGCATGAAGGAGCGGCCTTCGGAGAGCATTAGCCCCAGGGATGGATCGGGCGGCTGCGTGCCTAAGCCGATGAAGCTCAGCGCTGATTCCAGCAGGATGGCGATGCCCATCAGGATCGAGGCCTGTATCAAAACCGGCGCGATGGCATTGGGCAAGATATGGCGCAGCATCAGGCGCAGGTGGGAGGCGCCGCGCGCCCGCGCGCCTTCGACGTAGAGCTCGCTGACCACTTCCATCGTTGAGCCGCGCATGACCCGCGCGAATATCGGCACATAGACCACTGCAACCGCCAGGATCATCACCGATATCTCGCGGCCGACGAAGCCGGTCAGTGCGACAACCAGTACGATCGCCGGAAAGGCCATCAGCACATCCATGGGCCGCATGATAAGGTTGTCCAGCGCGCCGCCGAAATACCCGGCGAGCAGACCCAGCGTCACGCCGGCCGCCAGTCCAAAGCCCACAGAACCCAAAGCCACCGCTAATGAAATCTGATAACCGTAAAGAACGCGCGTCAGAATATCTCTCCCGAAATTGTCCGTGCCCAGCAGGTGCGCGGCCGTCGGCGCGCTCAGCGGCGCCATGAAATCCATAGCGTCCGGCTTGTACGGTGAATATAGCGACACCGTCGCCGTCAAAATGACGAGCGCAAGGATGATTGTCCCGCCGATGAAAGCCGAGCGACTGGCGGCGTACCAGCCGCGCAGTCTTGCGATCAGTTTCCCGACGCGGCCGGCCCGGGCGCTCATGTTCCCGCCCCACGGATCTTGGGATTGAGCAAGGCATAGAAGACGTCTGTGGCCAGGTTGACCATGATGAAGAGGAAGGCGACCACCAGCATGCCGGCTTGCACAACCGGATAATTGCGCTCCAGGGTGTAGCTGACGATGAGGCGGCCGACGCCGGGCAAGCTGAAGACTTCCTCCACAATCACGGCGCCGCCGAGCAGATAGCCGAATTGCAAGCCGATCACCGTCACGATCGGTATGCTGGCATTGCGCAGCACATGCTGATAAATGACGCGCTGTTCGCGCAGGCCTTTGGCGCGCAGGAATTTGACGAAGTCCAGCTCAAGCACTTCCAGGACGGCCGAACGCGTGATGCGCACCAGCACGGCCGAAAGCCCGACCGCCAAGGTCAGGGCGGGCAGGAAAAATGCGCGCAGATTCCCCAGCAGGTCAGCGTCCAGCCTGACATAGCCGGAAGAAGGGAACATGCGCAAACCCAGCGCGAAGAGGAGGATCAGCATGATGCCGAGCCAGAAATCGGGAATGGAAATCCCGAATAAACCCAGCAGCATCGAGAGTCGATCGGCGATGCCGCCCGGCCGGATGGCCGCCCGGATGCCCAGCGGCACGGCAATCAACACAGCCATCGTCAGCGACATCAATGTGAGTTGAATCGTCACGGGCAAGCGCACGCTGAGAAGCGCGATAACAGCTTCGTTGCTCCGGAAGTCTTTGCCCAGGTCGCCCTGCAGAAGCTTGCCCAGCCACTGCCCGTATTGCTGATGAATCGGCAAATCCAGGCCCAACTCTGCCCGCACGATCGCCAGCCGTTCCGGCGTCGCTCTCAAGCCCAGAATCACCTGGGCCGGATCGCCCGGAATCAGGCGCAGAAGCAGAAATATCAGGACCGATGTACCGAAGAGGACCGGCAGCAAAAGCAATAGGCGGCCCGCGATGTAGCGCAAAAGTCGCATAGGTGCAGCACCGGTTGCTGGGTATATGCTGGTTTTGGAAGGGACGCGAGTCGGCGCCCCTTCCAAACGAAACGAATCAAGCGTCTATCCAAATGTCTTCCATGCGCAGTTCCAGCGTCGGCAGCGTCTGCGCGCCGTGAATATTCGGCTGCGTCCAGTACGTGCGTCTGAAGTTGACCATGAAGACCTGCGGCGAATGCTCCTGGTGCAACCGGACGACATTGGCGAAGGCGTTTTGCCGCGCCTCCGGATCGAGTGTGAAGCGGAAATCGTCCAGGGCCTTGTCCAACTCCGGCGCATCGCGGAAAGCCGAGAAGTTCCAGGGCGATGCCGAATGCGAGAGCGGATAGAGGCAGTGCTCGCCCGGATCGGCCGTGGCGCTCCAGTAGGTGCCGGTGATCTCGTAATTCAGCGTGAAGAGCTCCTCGAACCAGCGCGCCGATTCGAATGACTCGACCTCGACGCGGAAGCCGGCCGGGGCAAGCTGCTGTTCCAGAAGCTGGCCGACCAGGGGCTGCGTTGGCACTTGCGGCTGGGCGGCATAACGGATGGTCAGCCCGTCTTCGTAACCGGCTTGCGCCAGCAAGGCTTTGGCTCTGTCGATATCGGGTCCGCCTTCAAAGACATTCATGCCGGAATACCAGGGATTCGATGGCGATACCGGCTCCGCCGATGGCACGGCCTGACCAAACCAGACCAGGTTGGCAATGGATTCGCGGTGCAGCGCCCATTGCAGGGCCTGCCGCACTTCCACCTTGTCAAATGGTGGCTTGGAGCAGTTGATCAAGAACATATCCGGGAAGAATTCTCCGTCTGGATTCGCTTTGATCTCGCCACCAGCGCGCAGCTCGTCCGCGCGATGCAGCGGCACCTGCTCGATCCAGTTGAGTTCGCCCGTCTGCAAGCCGGTCAGGCGCACAGTATCGTCCGATATGGCGCGGAAGATCACCTTGTCCAGATAGGGCTGGTTGGGCTTGTGATATTTCTCCCAGCGCTCAAGCTCGATGAAATCGTCTTTGACCCACTGCACAAACTTGAAGGGTCCGGTGCCGATCGGCACCAGCCGCGGATCATTCTCCTCGATGCCTTTCTGGTTCACGACTTCGACGATGGCGCCCAATGCCTCGAGCAAGCCGCCCCAATTCGGCTGCGTGCTGATGCGCACGGTGTAGTCATCGACCGCCTCGACGCCTTCAATCGGCGTCAGGAAGACTGCGTTCGGCGCGCCCAGATCGGGGTCGAAGAGGCGGTTGAAAGTGTAGACTACATCGGCGGCCGTGCAATGTTCGTCATTGTGGAAATAGGCGTTGTCGGCGATATGGAACTCCCAGGTGGAGTCGTCAAGCTGCTCCCAGCTATGCGCCAGGCCGGGCAGCACGTTGTTGTCCCGGTCCAGGTTGACCAGCTTGGAGAAGACATTCTGATAGACCTGCATCGACGAATAGAGTTCGGCGAAGGCCGGGTCCATATTCACCGGCTTGTCGATGGTGGCGGCGACGAGCGTGCCGCCTTGCACAGGACTACCCTGGGCAAGCGAGGTTGCCAGACGGAAACCCGGCATCATCGATTGCGCCACGGCGACGCCGCCGACGGTTGTCACCGCCTGTAAGAACTGCCGGCGCGAGATGCGCCCTTCGCCGTACTTCTTAATGAAGTCATGCACTTGCTCTTTTTGCAAACTCATCCTTAATTCTCCTATTCTTCAATCTCGTTTGCAGCCGCTACAGAAACCGCTTTACACTGCCCATAGCGTAACGAACTTGCATTTTGCTGTCAAAATCGTCTGCCATAGGTAGTGTCTATATTGGTGGACATATCTTGAATGCGAGCTTGGCGCAGGTTAATTCACCACAGAGACACAGAGGGCACAGAGTCTTATTTCTAGGGTCTAAGGGAAACCACGTCCACTAGATTAGCCACTCCTTATCATAAGTAAACGCAAGTAAGTCGTGCAAAATCTGATGGGGATTTTGAAGCAAGAGTGGGCGAGCCACCGGCTCGCCCGTACACCGAGTCTCCTGTTATGCCGTAGGGGCGAGCCTTGGCTCGCCCGCCTCTATGTCGCGAAAGACGATGCGTATTTTTTCAATTACTTACTTGCGTTTACATAGGTAGAGTATCAATTTCGGTTAAAATAGTCTGGTAGGGGCGAGCCGGTGGCTCGCCCTCACTTGTCGTGTGAATGAGATTCCCAAAATAAGCCAAAGTGTGTAAGGATTGTCCGGTACCGGATCATGCTACTGCGCCTTTTTTACCCCATCCCCCCAACCCCCTTCCCCAGCAAGCTGGGGAAGGGGGAGCGCGCTAAAAGAAACTGACTTCATTGGCAATTTTCTTTGTGATTTGGTGTCTACCTCCTAGCTTCTTCGTAAAGTCACCCTTCCCCAGTTCACTGGGGAAGGGCCGGGGATGGGGTAGAAAAACTAGTTTGTCGTCCGGGGCGAGCCAGAGAAGGGAAACCGACCTTGACGCATTTCGCAGTAAAATGTTGATTATCGCGAGGATCGCACGTTAACCGTAGTATTTTGGTATTTTTGCTGTTGTATCGAAGCAAGAATTTTAGTACCGGACAGGTCTTGTACGGGCGAGCCGGTGGCTCGCCCTCTCTTGCTACAAACTGCTCATCACATATTGCACGACTTACTTTCGTTTACTTCTGATACACTACCCTCTCGACCAGTTTTTGACAGGCCTATACCCCCGCGATATACTCCCTGTCATCGGCTGATGCGCTGCCACAGCATGCAAGTTAGGCTGGGCATTTAATCAGCCAAATATGCTTAGAGATTCATTAATCTTATTGATGCGAACCGCTTGTCCCCATTGTTAACATTGATCTAAAGCGCGTCATTGGGATGGTGGAGCTTCTCTACGGGTTTCTTGATATGGGAGATTTTGATGACTGCGCCCCCCAGTTCCAACGGCAGCAACTTAAATACGCTCATTCAGACGAAACGCGAACAATATGTCGATGTGTTGCGTGAGCTCTTGGCCAAATCGGCGGAGAGCGAAGAAGCGCTCCAGGCTGAAATAGCCGGGCGCTTCAAGCGCTTGGGCTGCCAGGTGGAGACGATTTCAAGCGCGCCCAATCGCTTTGTCCTGGCTTCGGATTTCGCCCCGCCGGAAGATCAGCCGGAGGCTGAGCGCGTGAGCGTGGTCGCGGTGCAGCCGGGCGCCGGCGATGGCCGCAGCCTCTTCGTCTTTGCGCACCCGGAAGGCGAGCCGGTGGCGGATACGGATACCTGGCGGCATGCTCCATTCGCCGGCGAAATTGAAGACGGCCGCATGTATGGTTGGGCAATCGCCGATGACTTGAGCGGCGTCGTCGCGATGATCTGCGCGCACGATGCGATTCTTTCCGCCGGCTTGTCGCTGCCGGGGCAGGTTACTTATGCCAGCACGGTGAGCAAACGGCGCGCCCAAGGCATCTACGCCGTCCTGGAAAAGGGATATCATGCCGATGCGGCGCTCTATCTGCATCCGGCGGAATCGGGCGAAGGCCTCGGCGATATCAAGTCCCGGGCCTCCGGGATCTTGCGCTTCCGCATTACCGTCCGCGGCCAATTGCCCGACACCGGCGAACCGACGCATACGCCCTTTTCCCACCTGGGCGTTAACCCGATTGACAAGGCCTGGGTCATCTACCAGGCGGTAACGGCGCTGGACGAGCAACGCGCGCAGAGAGTGCAGCACCCCGCCTATGCGGAAATCGGGCGATCCACCAACCTGCACATCACCCATATTGAATCCGGCAGCGACGCGCGCCCGGGGCGGATCCCAACCAGCGCAGTCATGACCGGGGCGCTGGCATTTCCGCCGGGCGAAGACTTGACGGATGTTCAGCGCGAGCTTGAAGCGGCGGTACAGCAAGCGTCTGAAAATGATCCCTGGCTCAAGGAGCATCCGGCGCAATTGGACTGGCTGCAGGGCATCAGCGGCGTTGAAATCTCGGAAGACAGCCCGATTTATCAAACCGTGGCCGGGGCGATCCATGAAGTCACCGGGATCAGTCCGAAGGTGCAGTCCTTGCATGCCGCCAGCGAGATCCGCACACCAATTCTCTACAGCGGCATCCCGACGCTTGGATTCGGTCCCTTGTCGGGCGGCAACACGCAAAGCGGCGGCACGGACGAATGGGTTAGCGTCGACGACTATATCAACATGATTGAAGTCGTCGCCAAAGTTATCGTTTCATGGTGCGGCTAGATAGCGGCGGCCGGCATCTTTATGGCTCATTGTTGGGTGAGAGGGGGCGCAAGCGTAGAGAACCGATCGGTAGTTGAGTGACAGTTTCTTTTGCGATTCGGAAAAGAAACACAATTCGGAAAGGACGAAATACCCATGTTGTTGAAAAGCAGAAAGCATCTCTTGTTGCTTAGCGTTGCGCTGCTATTCCTCGCCTCGATTGTTGGCGGCGGGGCTGCGATTGTGGCGCAGGACATGAGCACGCTTGTCATTGCGCTTGCTGGTTCCCCTCCCACTTTTGATCCGCTGGCGGCCTCCGACAGTCGCGTTGATACCCCGTCGATCAATCTTTACAACACCTTGCTGCAATATCTGCCGGGTGTCACGGAATGGGAGCTGGAGCTGGCTGAAAGCTACGAGCAGGCTGAGGACGGCTTGAGCTACACCTTCACGCTAAAACCCGGCGTGATGTTCCATGACGGAACGGAAGTGATGGCGGAAGATGTCGCCTACACGGTCGACCGCCTGGTCGCGGTGAATATCGGCGTCGCGCGCAGCCTGGTCATGGTAACCGGCGCGGATGTCATTGACGATTACACGGTGCAGATCAATCTCAGCACGCCATTCCCCGGTTTCCTGGGCGCGCTCTCGCGCTTGTACATCCTGAATTCCGAGCTGGTAATGGCGAATACGATGGATGACGACTGGGGCCAAACCTGGCTGCAAAACAACGACGCCGGCAGCGGACCTTATGTCTTGACCTCCTTCACGCCCGAGCAAGAATTCACCATCGAGCGTTACGACGATTACTTCAAGGGCTGGGAAGGCAGCCACGTTGACCGCGCGATCTTCGTCGTCATCAAAGAAGAGAGCACGCGCCGTCTGTCGCTTGAAAACGGCGACTCCCACTGGATTCAGGTGGGCAGCCCGGAGACGCTTGACGCGCTCAGCGACAACCCGGCTTACACGATCAACACCGATCCAACCCTCAACCAGCTCTACTTCGCGATGAACAGCCGTCATCCGATCCTCTCGGACGCGCGCGTGCGCAAGGCGCTGTCGCTGGTCTATGACTTCGAAGGTCATGTGGAGCTGGCGCGCAACGGCTATGCGGCGATCGCCAAGGGCGTACTGCCGCCGGGCATTGTCTGCTTCGACGCATCCGTGCCCGAATCGGCGATGGACGTGGAGGCGGCGCAGGCTTTGATGGCGGAAGCCGGTTACGCTGATGGCGGCTTCGAGCTGACGATGGCCTATCAAGGCACATCGCCAGAAGAAACGGCCGCGATGCAGATCATGCAAGCCGGCGCAGCGCAGTTGGGCATCACCATCCGCCCGATGGCTATCGAGTGGCCCGCCAAAGTTCAAGCCTACTCCTCGCAAGAGACGGCGCCGGATGTGGGCACGGTGTGGATGTTCCCCTCGCTGCCCGATCCGGATCAATTCTTCGGCCGGCTTGGGCATTCCAGCCAGGGCGGCGGCGGCGGCATCAACTTCTCCTGGTACAGCAATGCCGATAACGATGCGCTGCTTGAGGCGGGCAAGGTCGAACTGGATCCCGAAGCCCGCTGCGAGATTTACAGGCAGGTTCAGGCGATATGGGATGCGGAAACGCCGTATGTCAATGTGGTTGTAGGCATGGCGCTTTCGGCATCGCACGCCAACGTCAAGGGCTATCAGTGGTCGCCGCCACATAGCTTCACGCAGAATGTGTATCAGATTTACTTCGACGATATGTAGGCTCGATATCGTTGCAACCGGGGCGGGCGAGGCTAGCGCTATCGCTCGCCCCAACGCGAGGTGAACCGCCTTGGGTGAATATGTCGTTCGCCGACTGATTCAGGCTCTATGGGTCTTGATCGCGGTGACCTTTGTTACATTCTTCATTTCAAACATGCTGCCCGGCGATCCGGCACTGTCGCGCGCGGGCCAATTCGCCACCATAGAGCAGGTGGAGAAGACTCGGAAGCTGCTCGGCCTCGATCAGCCCTTGCATATCCAATACATCAAATACATGGAGCGGCTGCTATCGGGCGATCTGGGCTTGTCAATCGTCTCGCGCCAACCGGTCTTGAAGGAGCTCAGAGACTTTTTCCCGGCGACCCTCGAACTGACCCTTGCCGCCTTATGCTTCACGCTCACGATAGGCGTCCCCTTGGGCATCCTCGCCGGCTCTACAAAGTCGCGCTGGCTGAAGTCAACGATCATCACCGGCTCTCTGATCGGTGTGGGGATTCCGGTGTTTTGGGCCGGTTTGGTCTTCCAGCTCGTCTTTGCCGGGAGGCTGGATATCCTGCCCCTGGCGGGTCGCCTGACGCTGATGATTCCGCCGCCGCCCAGTGTAACCAATATGTACCTGATAGACTCAATCCTGGCGGGACAATGGGATACCTTCAAGGATGCGCTGATTCATCTAATCCTGCCGGCCTTCACGTTGAGCCTGGGGCAGATCGGCGCCATGGCGCGCACGACGAATTCGGCCATGGCCAGTGTGATTCACCGCGATTATGTTCGCACGGCCCATGCCAAGGGTCTGTCCGAAAGAAAGGTTTTGTGGCGTCACGTATTGAGAAACGCTTTGCTGCCGGTCGTGACCGTGCTGGGATTGTATGTCGCCTTTATGCTTAACGGCGCCTTGCTGATCGAGATCATCTTTTCCTGGGGCGGGCTTGGCACCTACGCCTGGATCGGCATTTTCCGCAATGACATTACTGTCATCATGGGCGTGACGCTCGCGGCCAGCTTGACATTTATGTTTGTCAATCTCGTCATTGATCTGACCTATCCGTTTTTGGATCCGCGCATCCAATACGGGTGATAACGAGTTGACGATCCAATGAATAGACAGAGCGAATCTCCGGAAAACTTGACAATCCAAACCCTGGACGAGGACGCCGGGGCCTGGCGGAGATTCAAAAGGAGCCGCTTTGCCTTCGCCGTTCGGCACAACCCCATGTCCGTGCTCGGTCTGGCTATTTTGTTTCTCTTGATTCTGATGGTGCTCTGGCCGGAGTTGTTCACCTCCCAAAGCGCCACCCTGCTCAACCTGCGGAACAAATTCCTGGACCCATCGGCGGAGCACCCCTTCGGCACCGACCACATGGGCGTGGATATTTTTTCGCGGGTCGTTTACGCCGCGCGCACGACGATATGGGTGGTCTGCGTTGTATTGAGCATTGCCACCGGCCTGGGTTTTATCGTCGGCTCGCTGGCCGCTTATATGGGCGGCCGGGTGGACAGCATCTTGATGCGCCTGACGGATGTCTGGATGGCTTTTCCTTCGCTCGTGCTGGCGATTGCCTTGAATGCGGCGCTGGGCAGGGGCTTGTTCCAAACGGTGATAGCGGTTGGCTTTTCCTGGTGGCCGTCTTATGCGCGCCTGGTGCGCGCGCAGGTCATGAGCGTCAAGAATGAAGAATACGTCCTTGCGGCCCGGGCGCTTGGGGCGAGCCATTTTCGCATAATCGTGCGGCATATCATCCGCAACGGCTTCGACCCCATCATTGTGAACATCACGATTGATGTGGGCTTCGTCGCGCTGGCCACCGCCGGCTTGAGTTTTTTGGGTTTGGGCATCGAGCCGCCCACGCCGGAATGGGGCCGGATGGTCGCGGAAGGTCGCGATTACCTGCTTGATCAGTGGTGGGCGTCCACCTTCCCGGGTCTGGCGCTGTTTATGTTTGTGGTTGGCTTCAATCTGCTCGGCGAGCTGGTGAGAGATTGGCTCGACCCGAGCAATGTCGGAAGAAGATGATCGGGAGGAAAAGTCCAATCTGCTTTGTTCAAGACATCGACTTGAGTCGATTTCGCCTGAAAATGGCGCTTCGAATTCTATTTTCCAATTGAAGGAGGTTTGTAATGCGCTCACATCTGTTTTGGGACCAATTTGCCGATATCACTGTCAATCGCCTGGTCAATCCGGGTAAAGGGGAGCCCTTCCTGATTGTCGCCGACCCCAAGAACGATCTGAATCTGGCTGAGGCGCTGCTGTCGGCCGGTCTGCGCTCCGGCGCGGCCACTACGCTGATCGTCAAAGACTGGTACGAAGAAGGCACGGTCAGCGATCCGGGTCCTATCGTTAACAATGCCGTATTGAACAGCAAATATGTGCTAACGCTCTGTGGCGGCATGGTGCGCGCCCCGGCCATGCAAGAGGCGCGCAGGAACGGCACGCGCCATCTCTCCGGCGTGGTCGAAGGCATTGAGGACTATTGCATCGCCGCGCTGGTCAACGTTGATCTGGACAAGATGTTTGAGAACGCCGATATCATCGCCAAACTGTGGCAAGAGACCGATGAATGCCGGGTGACATCGCCTTATGGCACAGACATCAGCTTCAAGATGGGCGGCCGCCCGAGCCTGGTGAGCGATGGCGCGCTCACATACGACGGCGAAGTCGACTTCTACCCGGGCGCGCAGGTTTCGATTGCGCCGCTCGAAGAGAGCATCAATGGCACGATCGTGGTTGACGCCAGCGACAATGTCAGCGGCCTGGTCCACAACCATTATTCGCTCATCGTAGTCGACGGCGTGATTACCGAGGTGGTCGGCGGTGGCGAAGGCGATGCCATGCGGACCTGGCTGGCGACGCGCAACGATGACGTCATTTACAAGATCTGCCATTTCAGCATCGGCCTGAACCCCAAAGCGGGCATCTCGGGCCACTTGATGGAAGACGAGCGGGTGCTGGCGTCGGTTGATTTCGGCTTCGGCTATCAGGATCCCAAGTTTGGCGGCACCGTCGGCTATAGCCCCTACCACGCCGATATCATGATGGCGAACCCGGACATCTATCTTGACGGCAAGCTCATGAGCAGCGCCAACAGGCTGGGAGACGGCTACGGCTTCCACCACCTCTAAGGATTGTCTTGCCGGTGGCTTGTGAATGCGCCATTTGATAGTCTTCGCAAACTGGCTTAGGCGCGGAACGTTGCGCCTGTCGCAGCGTTCATCCGCCTAAGCCCGTTGCTTTGTTAAACCTGCTGATCTGGTTCGTATTGCGCGGAATGTTCCGTCGGTTCTTATGATCGCGTTGAACAATTGGCAACTGACAACAGTGGGCGAGGTCGCTGGTTTAAGGCTTGTCCGGTACTGATTCATGCTACGGCGCTTTTTCTACCCCATCCCCCCAACCCCCTTCCCCAGCGAGCTAGGGAAGGGGGAGCGCGCTAAAAGAGACTGACTTCATTGGCAATTTTCTATGTGTTTTGGGGTCAACCTACTAGCTTCTTTGTAGAGCTGCCCTTCCCCAGTTCACTGGGATACATCCCCCGTGAGGCGGGGGACCGAGGGGGCGCAGGCCGGGGATGGGGTACGAATTTCGACGAACAAAAGCCTATTTTAGATGCGGACAAGCCCTTTAAGGGCTGTTCCCTTGAGGAGAGGCGTACATGGAATATCGAAGATTAGGTCGCAGCGGCGTCAAAGTCGCCCCGCTGGCATTGGGCACCGGCAATTTCAGCGATCCAACGCCGGAAGACGAGGCCAGCCGCATCATCCATCGCGCCATTGACGCCGGCATCAATCTGATTGATACCGGCAATTCTTATTCGGATGGCGAAAGCGAGCGGATGATTGGGCGGGCTTTGGCCGCGGGCAATCGCCGCCATGAGGTCATTCTGGCGACCAAAGTCTTCTACAAAGTTGGCCCCGGCCCCAATGACGAAGATCTATCGCGCCTCCATATCATTCGCGCCTGTGAAGACTCCTTGCGCCGCCTAAAGACGGATTACATTGACCTCTATCAAATTCATCGGCCGTCGCCGTCCATTCCCGTTGACGAAACCCTGGGCGCGCTGACCGACCTGATCCAGCAGGGCAAGCTGCGCTACATCGGCAGCTCGGTTCACCCGTCCTGGAAGATTATGGAAGCCATCATGCGCAGCGAGCTGAAGGGTTACGCGCGTCTTGTCTGCGAACAGCCGCCTTACAATCTGCTCGATCGGCGGATTGAAAACGAGATCGTGCCCATGTGCCAGGCCTACGGACTGGGCATCATCACCTGGTCGCCTTTGGCGCAGGGCGTCCTGGCCGGGCGCTATTCCAGCGCGACCGATATGCCGGCTGATTCGCGCGGCGCGCTTCGCGGCGGCATTTATTCCGAACGGATCACGCCGCAGGGCATTGAAATCGGCAATGAAGTGATCAAGCTGGCTGCAGAACACGGCATGTCGCCCGCGCAACTGGCGACGCTCTGGGTGAAAGACCAGCCGGGCATCACCGCGCCCATCATCGGTCCGCGAACGCTGGAGCAGCTTGAGCACGCGCTTCCCGTTTTAGACATGACGCTCAGCGATGAGCTCGCGCAGGCATGCGATAACCTGGTTCCGCCGGGCGGCGCCGTTGCCAGTTTCTACAACAGCGCCACCTGGATGAAACAGCGGATCATTTAGTCGGCCAGGGCTTCGCGCTTGCGCTGCTGCGCACCCGCCGCGCCCAATTGCGGTTCTCAGTTATTCCAAGTTATTCATGCAGAAAAATGCGGTACTCTCATTTTTCGGAATCTGTAGGGGCGACACTGTGTGTCGCCCGAAAATTCACGGTTATGACATTAGGCGATTCACAGAATCGCCCCTACATTAATTCGATATGAAGGAGTAGATCCAGCATGTCCAAGATGAAGATTGAGTTTTCCGGCGGGGGTACCTTTTACGCCCGCTTGCTTGAAGCGGAAGCGCCCAAGACCTGCGCAACCATCAAGTCGCGCCTGCCATTTGAGTATCAGTTTTATCACAGCATCGTATCGGGGCAGGCCCTGGTCACTCTGCCGCCGGACTTGACGGTCGAACGGGAGAACCAGTACGTGGCCGGCGTGCCGCCCGGCGCCTTGTCTTTTCTGGTCAAAGACGAGCCCGTTCTGGTGCCCGATGAAATCTATATAGCTTATGGAATCTTCATCTCGCGCGGCTTGACCGTGGATATGAAGCAGCCCGTCAACGTCTTCGCCCAGATTGATGACGATCTTGAAGAGCTGGCGACTTGCTGCCGGCGCGTGCTGATGGAAGGCGCGGAAATCATATCGTTTAGCTTGGCCGAGGAATAAGCAAAAGCGCCAGCATGTCCGCAACCGGGCATATCCATACCGTTCTGGGCGAGATCGCGCCAACGGATCTCGGCCGAACGCTTATGCACGAGCATATCTTCTGCGATATCTACCGCGTAACCGGCCGCTTAAACGAGCTGCTGAATGATGAGGCGCTGGCGGTTGAAGAGCTCGCGGCTCTTCGCGCTGCTGGCGGTACCGCGCTCGTCGAAGCGACGACGCCGGATCTGGGACGAGATCCCCAGGCGCTGCGGCGAGTCGCGGAGAAAACGGAACTTCACATCGTCATGGGCGCCGGTTGGTATCGCCAGCCCTTTTACCCGCCCGAAGTCGACCGGCTGCCGACGAATCAGCTGGCCGATATGATGATCCGCGATCTCACAGTCGGCGTCAGGGAAACGGGAATCCGCGCCGGAATCATCGGCGAGATCGGCGTCGACCTGGACTATGCGACCGCGCAGGAAGAGAGAGTGCTGCGCGCGGCCGCCCGCGCGCATAAGGCGACCGGCGCGCCTATTACGACGCATGCCTCAATGTATCCCGTCGGTCTGGCGCAACTTGAGATCCTCAAGGACGAGGGCGCAGATCTAAGCCGGGTGATCATCGGTCACTGCGACACTTATCTCGACCGGGCTTACCATCTGGCGATTCTCCAAACGGGCGCCTATGTACAGTTTGACACGGTGGGTCGCAATCACATGAATCCCGATTCTCGACGGGCCAGCGCTTTGGCCGAGCTGGTGGACCTTGGCTGGACGCATAGATTGCTCCTCTCCAGCGACCGCTGTCACCGCAGCGACTTGCTTGCCTTTGGCGGCCTGGGCTACGGCTATGTGTTCACGGAGTTCTTTGACCTGCTGCGGACGCGGGGAATCGATGATGAGACTCTGAATACAATTACCATTGAGAACCCGCGGCGCGTCCTGGCTTGGTAGGGTTTCTGACGCGAGCTGCGCAAACTGCATCACAATCGGTCCCCCCAAATCCACCTTAGGCGAATTCCCGGCTCTTCGCGGGCTGTCTGAACCGCCACAGATTCTTTAAGCGGCCCATCCGCGCAGAATCTTGTGTGGCGCTGCCTCCGAACGAATGCCGTCTCCAGGGTGGAAATGATGTATTCGCGTACCATATTTTGACATCTGAGAATGAGCGAACATCCTGCCAGCGCGTAGATTCAGATCAATAGAAGCGAGGAAGCCATAAGTTGGACCAGATCAAACTCCATACAAAGGAACATCGCCAAGCGCAAGACGGCTACTCGTTGCCAGCATTGGCATTGCTGCCGCGCTTGCTCTGAATGGCAACACGCAGATCGCCCTGATTGGACATCAGAGCAGTCCATTGGGCTGAAAAAGCTGTGGAATTCGCAAAAAAAACTGGCGCGATACACTCTGTTTGGAATGAATATTCATTCAAAGAATGATATTGGAGGAACAAAACTAATGTACGCACAATCCAGGATTCGCTCTACATTTGGGGCGATATTTATTTTGGCGCTTGTGCTGGCGCTCACGTCGGCCGTCGCGGCGCAGGACACACGGGGCGTATTGCGGCATTCGAAGGCCGGCGCTACGGCCGCCAATGACATCGATCCGCATGGGCCGAATTCTGAAGGACTCACCATGCAGTATGTCTACAGTCAGTTGACTCGCCTGGATACGGGCGCGACCTATGTCGTTCCCGATTTGGCCGAGTCATGGGAGTCGGATGAAACGGGCCAGGTATGGACGTTACATCTTCGCCAGGGGGTAACCTTTCATGACGGGTCGGATTTCACTTCGGCCGACGCGCTTTACAGCATTCGGCGTGTCTTGGACCCGGATACGGGCTCGCCGGTCAGAGACAAATTCTCGATCATCGACGAGGCAAACATGTCAGCGCCGGACGACCACACCATCGTGATACCGCTGCATTCAGTCCACGTTGAATTCCCCACCATGTTGGCGGACCGGCGTATGGCGATGATACCCGAAGGCAGCGGCGACACGATAGCGCAAACCGGCATCGGCACTGACGCCTTCCGTCTCGTCGAGATGAATCCGGTAGGGATAACCGTGCTGGAGGCTTTCGACGATTACTGGGATGGACCGCCAGGTTTGGCCGGCATCGAACTCTACCACATCGGTGACGCAGCCGGCGTTGTGCAGGCGCTGCTCACCGACCAGCTCGATTACGTGGGAATCGGCTCGATCCGCCCTGAGAACTTCGCCCTGTTCGAGGGCAATGATGATTTCACCTTCCTTGTTCAAGCCTCGGGCGGGCAGACCAACCTGGTGATGGACACCACCGTGGAACCCTATAACGACATTCGCGTGCGCCAGGCTTTCAAACTGGTCATGGATCGCCAGGAAATCCTTGAAGTGGTATATGCCGGGCAAGGCGACATCGCCTGCGATAACTCCGTCTGGAAAAACGACCCCTATTATCTCGAGCAGGATTGCCCGCGCGATGTCGAGCGAGCGGTGGAACTGCTGGCTGAAGCGGGCTACCCGGACGGCTTGGATGTCGAGCTCTTTGTGGCGGATGTCTATCCATCGTACGTTCCGCTGGCGGTCGCCTTCAAGGAACAGGCGGCCGAAGCCGGCATCCGCGTCGAGATCAACCAGGTGCCTAACGATACATACTACTCCGACTATTGGAGGAAAGTGCCTTTCTACCTGACTTGGTGGGGCCAGCGCATGGCGGGACCCGGGATGAAAGAGCTCTTTAGCTGCGACTCGCCCAACAACTACCCCGGCTGGTGCAACGAGGAATTTGACCAGCTGCTGGCGGACGCGAGCGCCGAACTCGACTTTGACAAGCGGAAAGAGCTTTTGGGGCAGGCGCAGATCTTGGCGAGCGAAGGCGGCGGCTGGTTGAACCCGGTCTTCTTCACCGCCGTTGACCTGTTCAATTCCCGCGTCAAGGGCGTGACCAGAATGTTCACCGCCTACATCCATCTCTTCTACATCGAGGAGGACTAGAACCAGCGCTTGTCGGGCTGGTCGCCAATCCCTCACCCCAAACCCCTCTCCCATAAAGGGAGAGGGGCTTCTGCCACCGTTTATTGAGGCTTGTCCGGTAGTGTGGCAAGGCAGTCGCTTTTCTACCCTTCAGCCCCGACCCCCTCTCTCACAAGAGACCCTCGTAGACATAGCGCTACGAGAGGGGGAACGCCTCCAGGTTTCCAGCTACGTCCGGCGACAAGAAATCCTCAATGACGATGTAGCCATTCTCTTGATAAAAGTCGAACTGTTCTCGCGTCAATGCATTTTTCATTTGATCTCGCCCTCGGACTCAATCTTTTGCGCAGACATAAGGTTTTGTTTCATGCCAGATCAGCGGATTGATCGCGTCATTGTCCAGCACATCGCCGATCTCCAGCGACTCGAAGTAGGCCTGCGGCAAGGCGCTCTGCTTGCCGTTGAAGGTGGAGCCATCGGGCATATAGCCGCAGGTCATCGCCCGCCGCGCGCCCGGTGTCATATTGGCCCCGGCGCCATGCGGCATCAAACCGTTGTGGAAGGAGCAAGATCCCGCTTTCATCGGCGCCGCTACCGACTGCAATTCCGCCCACTGTGGATAGAGTTCAAATAGATCGCTGATATTCGGGCCGATCCCGGCATGTTCGAAAGTGGCCGTCTTGTGCGCGCCCGGCAGGAAATAGAGGCAGCCGTTCTCGCGCGTGGCGTCGTCCAGCGCCACCCAAATCGTGATGGCGTCGTGCGATGAGTAAGACCAGGAGGCATTGTCCAAATGCCAGCCGGTCGGGTTGGCCCAGGGCTGCTTGATCAAGGCCTGATCATGCCAGATGCGCATGCCGTCCACGCCCGCCAATTCGCCTGCCATCTTGCCCAGACGCGGATCCCACATTAGCTCGCGCATGCCAGCGTGATCAATCCACAGATTCTGCCGATGTACGAAGACCTTGTCAAAATAGGCGCTTTCTTCGTCAACGATGCGCTCCGACGACCGCATGCCGCCCGCGGTAATGCGCCCGTCGCGCTGCGCCACGGCGTCGGCAATCTCCCGCCGCCAGGTCTCCAGCTCTTCCGGCGTGAGGAAATCCTCGATGACGATATAGCCGTTCTCCTGATAGAAATCAATCTGCTCCCGGGTCAGGTCAGTGTTCATTTGATCGGCCCTCAATTTCTTTTGAATCGTGTTCGTAGAGAATATCCTGCAACTCATCCGGGGACAAGAACCTTACACTTATGAACCTCAATTTTTCGCCGGCCAAGCCCATCCCGGGGCCTTAGGCCACATCGGTCCTCCCGCCTCACGGTGGGGGACAAGACAGGTTTTTCAACCTCAGCCCCCAGCCCCCTCCCCGAGGCTTCATGGAGGGGGGAGCTATACGTGGTGGGACGCAAGGTATTTTGCATGGGCGGCGGCATTGTCGCGCGTGTGTCTACAAGGTTTCACATTAATTTTGGCTGTAGGGGTCAGACGGTGGCTGACCCGTTTCCATAGCGGCCAAAATTTGCAATGCCCCCCCCCCCCGCGTTATCATCAACGTTGGAAGCTATTTCCAAATAAAGTATAGAGAGGAAAAGACTCATGTATTCACAATCCAGGACTCGCTCCATTTTGGCAGTGATCGTTCTTGCAGCGCTTGTGCTGGCGCTGACGGCGATCGTCGGAGCCCAGGAGGACACTCGGGGCATATTGCGCGCGCTCAAGGGTAGCTCTTCTGCCGCGTCTAACCTCGATCCTATGACGAATATGGAAGGACCCACCAAGCAGTTTGTCAACGGTCAGCTGACTCGCAGCGATATCGGCGCGACCTTTGTGGTTCCCGCTTTGGCCGAGTCATGGGAATCGGACGAAACGGGCCAGGTATGGACTTTCCACCTCCGCCAGGGGCTAACCTTTCATGACGGGTCGGATTTCACTTCGGCGGACGCGCTTTACAGCATTCGGCGTGTCTTGGATCCAGCCACAGCCTCAGGTATCGCAGACAGACTCGCGGCCATCGACGAGCCTAATATGACGGCGCCAGACGACTACACCATAGTGATACCGCTGAAAGCGGTTACCGTTAATTTCCCCGACCTACTTGCGCACCATCGTATGGTTATGATACCCGAAGGCAGTGGAGACACCATTGCGCAGACCGGCATAGGCATTGGCCCGTTCCGGGTCGTGACCTCGAATCCGGTAGGGGTAACCGTGTTGGAGGCCTTCGACGATTACTGGGAGGGACCGCCAGGTTTGGCCGGCATCGAACTCTACCACATCTCTGAATCAGCTGCCGTTGCGCAGGCGCTGCTCACGGACCAGCTCGATTACGTGGGAATCGGTAGTATCTCAGCTGATAATTTCGCCCTGTTCGAGGGGAACGATGATTTCACCTTCCTAGTTCAACCGTCTGGCGGTTGGGCGGGACTGGTCATGGACACCACAGTGGCTCCCTTTGATGACCTTCGCGTGCGCCAGGCCTTTAAACTGGTCCAAGATCGCCAGGAAATCCTTGAAGTGGTATATGCCGGACAAGGAGACATTGCCTGCGATACCTCCGTCTGGAAAAACGACCCGTTTTATCATGAGCTGGATTGCCCACGGGACGTCGAGCGGGCCAGGGAACTGCTGGCTGAAGCAGGCTACCCGGACGGCTTGGATATCGTACTAACTATGGCGGATGTCTATCCACCGTTTCCCGCGCTGGCTGTCGCGTTCCAGGAACAGGCCGCCGATGCCGGGATCCGGGTTGAGATCGACCAGGTGCCTCCCGACACATACTACTCCGATGTTCCAGGGCAGGTACCTTTCTACCTTGATTGGTGGGGCCAGCGCCGCGCCGGCCCAGGGTTGCTAGAGCTATTTAGCTGCGAATCGGGTCAAAACTTCCCAAGATGGTGCAACGAGGAATTTGACCAGCTGCTGGCGGACGCGGGCGCCGAGCTCGACTTCGACAAGCGCAAGGAGCTTTACGCGCAGGCTCAGATATTGGCAAGTCAAGAGGCTGGCTGGTTGAACCCTGTCTTCTTTACCGCCATTGACGTGTTCAATTCCCGCGTCAAGGGCGTCACAAGAAACTTCACCGAGTACGTCCATCTCTTCTATATTGAGGAGGACTAGAACCAGCGCTTGCTGGGCTTGTCCCCATTTCGAATGTCCCTCTCCCCACCGTTGAAAGTGGTGGTGAGGGGCCACTCAGCCTCCCTTTGCCGGCTGTGCATTCAACAGCAGATGGCTGGCAAAGGGAGGTTTCCGAATGGTAAAGTAGTACCAACAAAGTAATGAGAAAAATAGCAAAATGAAGAGACGGGCGAAAAGGGGAGGGTATTGTAGGGGCGACACCTGTGTCGCCCGCCAGCGCCATCCACTGCAAATCGCCTTTTCGAGCGGCTAACTTGGATTTACTAAGATTTTGACGCGATGCTAAAACTCATTGTTCAGCGGTTATTATTCTCGGTCATAACGCTGACAATCGTCGCCATTGTCGTCTTTGCGATGACCGACCTTTTGCCCGGTGACTGGGCAACAGCCTACTTTGGCAAGTACGCGACGGAAGCAGGTTTGGCCGCCTTGCGAGAAGAGCACGGCCTTGATCGTCCGGCAACGGAGCGCTTTGCCGAATGGATCAGTAATGCCCTGCGGGGTGATTTTGGCGCCTCCCTGGCTCTTAATGAGCCAGTTGTGGAGTTAATCAGCTTTCGGCTGCGCAATTCCCTACTCTTGGGTGGGTTGGCTGCACTGTTCACGATACCCTTGGCGACCCTGTTGGGCATCATCGCTGGCTTAAGGCGCGACCGAACGTCGGATGTCATCATCTCGACGGGTTCGATCGTGGGGATGAGCACGCCGGAATTTGTTATCGGCACCCTGCTGATTTGGGGCCTGAGCGTTGGCTTGGGACTCTTCCCGTCGATGACGTTGCTAAACCCGGACGCGCCGATCGCGGATTTGCTGCCCAATGTCGTGATGCCGACCATCACCCTGACGATTGCCTCGTCAGCTTATCTCCTGCGCATGATGCGGACGACCACGATCAACGTGCTGACCAGTGACTATGTCGAAATGGCCACTTTGAAGGGCTTGCCGCGTTCACGAGTTGTATTCCGTCACGCCCTGCCCAATATTCTATTGCCGACGATCAACATTATGGCTTTGATGCTAAGCGGCCTACTTGGTGGAACTTTTGTTGTCGAGGTCGTCTTTAACTATCCTGGCTTGGGACGGGCGCTGGTCAATGCGGTCAGTTTCCGCGACGTGCCGATGGTTCAAGCCATCGCCTTGCTGTGGGCGGTCATGTATGTCTTCTTCAACCTGGGCGCGGACCTGGTGACGACATTTCTAGATCCCCGTTTGCGCAGCCTGCGCGGTTAGTCATTTTCGACGTGAATAGAACGACGAGCAATTTACGATCAGCAAAGAGAGGGGAATATGCAATTCAAAGGAATAGGTTACGCCCTTCCGTTGGGATCATCCCCGGAAGAATTGACAGAGAACTTACATACGCTAATTGATTGCGGTTATGACTATGTTGAAGTGTCGCCTGCTTCCTGGCGTATGTGGGTTGGCGGCCGCGTTGATCAGCGACGCTTGAAGCAATTGGTCGCGGTGCTGGACAAGTTCCGTGATCGATTAGGCTACACCTTTCATCTCCCCGGCGAGACGAACTTGTTTGACGTCGCTGATCTTGACTATCATCAAGCGCTTTTGGAGGCGGGCCTTGAGGTGGGCAAAGCCGTTGGCGCGACGGCACTGGCTTATCACGCCGGCTATCGCCTCGCCCTGCCGGCGGGAACCTCGAAGCCAATGCAGGAGCTGATGGCGCGCGAACGCGACATCCTGTTAAGTTATGCCGATGAGGTCGCCGGCTGGGGCGGGAACATCAGCATTGAATCACATGGCTGGTATCAATATACCAGTTACACGTCTTTCCCTGATATGCTCGCGAAATTCGTGGAAGAGATTGACCATCCGGGGATAGGGCTGTGTATCGATTTTGGGCATACATTTCTGTCATCGCAATGGCATGGTTTTGACTACCTAGAAGGTATCGCGCGCATGGCGCCGTTGACCACACATTTTCATGTGCAAGACAATATGGGGATCCCGGCTTATTCGGGCGGCACAAGTTTCGCCTTGGGTCGAGGGGATTTGCACTTGGCGCCGGGCGAGGGCGTTATTCCATTTGATGCGGTGTTTAGCGCCATCGACTTCCCCCAAAAGCCTGTGTTTATGCTGGAGACCCTGGTCTTTGATCAGCGCGATGGCGGGCCAGCTCGCATGTTTGAAGAGGCCCAACGATTGGCTGGGCTGCGCGGCTAGCCACTTTCGGGGCGTATCGGGAGACGGACCAATTAGGAGCAGCAAAGGGAGAGCAACGTGCCGTACAAAGGAATCGGTTACGCCGTTCCGTTGGGATCATCCCCGGAAGAATTGACGGAGAACTTACAGACGCTAATTGATTGCGGTTATGACTATGTTGAAGTCGAGCCGGATAAGTGGCGAATGTGGGTTGGCGGTCGCACCGATCAGCGCCGTCTGAAGCAATTGGTCGAGGTTCTGGATAAGTTCCGCGACCGCTTGGGTTACACCTTGCATCTGCCCGGCGAGACCAACATGTTTGACATCGCCGATCTTGACTATCAGCAAGCGCTCTTGGAGGCTGGCCTTGAGGTAGGCAAAGCCATTGGCGCGACGGCAATGGCTTATCACGCCGGCTATCGCCTCACCCTGCCGGCAGGAACTTCGAAGCCAATGCAGGAACTGATGGCGCGCGAACGCGACATCTTGTTAAGTTATGCCGACGAAGTTGCCAGCTGGGGCGGGAATATCAGCATTGAAACACACGGCTTTATCGAAAATGCCAGTTACACCGCATTCCCTGAGATGCACGCGAAATTCGTTGAAGAGATTAACCATCCTGGAATTGGCGTTTGTATCGACTTTGGGCATTCATTTCTGTCATCACAGTGGAACGGTTTCGACTACTTGGAGGGAATTGCGCGCCTGGCGCCGCTGACCACGCATTTTCACGTTCAAGACAATATGGGCATTTCGGCATATTCCGGTCGTAAAAGCCTCGCCCTGGGTCGAGGGGATTTGCACTTGGCGCCTGGAGATGGCGCTGTTCCATTTAATGAGGTGTTTAGCGCCATCGACTTCCCCCAAAAGCCTGTATTTATGGTGGAGGCTCTGCGCTATGACCATGATCTGCGTGACGGCCAGGCAGCTCGTATCTTTGACGAGTCCGTACGATTGGCTGGGCTGCGCGGTTAGGATGCTGAAGGAATGAGATCACTGTCAGCGGCGCCAATGCGGTTAGCGCAATCCTTGGGCTGGTTTGCCCAGGTCTGGCGCAGCCTGCGCCGATCGCGGCAGGGTACCATCGGACTGATAATCGTCATCGTTCATATGTTCATCGCCGTGGCATCGCCTTATATCGTCCCTTATGCTCACCATGACATTGACGGCAAGAACAGGCTGGCGGCGCCTTCCGCCGAACATCCCTTTGGCACCGATTCCTTCGGTCGCGATCTCTTTACGCGAGTCCTTCTCGGCGGGCGCGCGGCGATTGGCGTGGCTTTGCTGGCGGCGGCGATCGCGGTTCTATGGGGCGGGCTGCTCGGCATTCTGCTCGCCTTTATCGGCGGGCGAGTAGACGAAGTGGTGATGCGCCTGGTTGATGCCTTGCTGGCCATACCGGGTTTGCTCGTGGTATTGCTCATTGTCGTGGCTCTCGGTACAGGATTCAGCGTGCTCATTCTAACCCTGGGCTACGCATACGGTGTATCGACTGTTCGCGTTGCCCGCGGCGCTGCGCTAGCCTTTGTCGCGAGTGATTTCATCACGGCGGCGCGCGCGCGTGGCGAACGCAAGACCAACATCGTAATGCGGGAATTGATACCCAACCTGTTGGATGTGCTTCTGGTTGAATACGTGATGCGGGCCTCCTGGGCGCTGACCGCCATCAGCTCGCTGTCCTACCTCGGCTTCGGCATTGCCCCGCCAACCCCGGACTGGGGGCGTATGGTTTTCGAGAACCAGGTCATGCTGGCAATCTCCCCCTGGGGAACCTTATTCCCGGTATTCGCCCTCGCCAGCCTGATCATTGGCATCAACCTGGCGGGCGACGCCCTGTCCAAAGCGATCGGGCTGGACCGCAGCCAGGAAGCGCCGACATGAGCCAAAAGCTGCTGCAGGTTGAAGGCTTGACGACCGGTTTCCGCACCCGAACGGGACAGGTCCTGCTGGTGCTCCGCAATGTGTCGCTCGAAATGCAGCGGGGCGAGACACTCGGCCTGGTAGGCGAGTCCGGCTGTGGCAAGACCACCTTTGGCATGACCCTGCTGGGGCATCTGCGGCCAGGTGGCCATGTGATCTCCGGCTCGGTGCGCTTCGAGGGGCTTGATCTATTCAGTCTGGAGCCAAACGAACTCGCCAATATACGCGGTCAACGTGCCGCTGTTATCCCGCAGAGCGCCAGTTCCGCGCTGACGCCGACCATGCGGGTGGGCGAGCAGATCGCGGAGGTCTTGACGCTCCATCTCGGTCTTGCGGGAGCTGAGTTGCAAGAACGCGTTCTGGAGTTGCTGACCCAGGCGCGCTTGCCGCAAGTGGACGAACTTGCCCGGCGCTTTCCCCACGAGCTCTCCGGCGGTCAGCTTCAGCGAGTTGCCATCGCCATGGGCTTGGCCGGCAAGCCCGACTTGCTTGTGCTTGATGAGCCGACGACCGGCCTTGATGTGACAACGCAGGCCCACATCCTCGATTTGCTGCGGGAAATCCAGGAATCCACTGGCACGGCGATGCTGTACATCAGCCACGACATGGGCGCGATTGCCCGCGTCTGCGACCGTCTGGCGGTGATGTACGCGGGCGAAATCGTTGAAGATGGGGCAATTGACGAGGTCTTTGCGCATCCGGTGCACCCTTATACGCGAGGGCTGCTGGGATCAGTGCCTCGTCTTTCCTACGCGGGCTTGCCCCAGGCGATGGCCGGCCGGCCGCCCGCCCCGGGCGAAGAAACGGTCGGCTGCGCCTTCGTGCCGCGCTGCGCTTTCGCCGACGAGACTTGCAAGACAATCGACCCGGCACTCGAGCCAACGGATCGCGTTGGGACGATTCCCCATTTGGTGCAATGCCATCATTGGCGGCGAGTCGTGGCGAGCGGCGCCTCCGGCCAGATGCCTGACCTGAAAGCTCGGATCGACCAGACCGATGAACAAGAACCGCTCCTCGAACTGGCCGAGGTGGACATTAGCTACGCCAAACGGGGCTTTGCCGCTTTGCTGGCGCGTTGGCGCGGCGAGCCTGAACCGCCGCCGACGGTCAGTGGCTTTAGCATCACGATCCACCGGGGCGAAACGCTGGCTCTGGTTGGCGAGAGCGGCTCCGGCAAATCGACCATAGCCCGCGCCATCGCCGGATTGCTGCCGCCCCGTTCCGGCCGGATTCGCTTCGGAAAGCAGGATCTCGCCGCAGAAGTCGAAAGCCGCCCGGCTGAGTTGCACCACAAGATCCAGATCATCTTCCAAAACCCTGACGCCTCCCTCAACCCGCGCCATTCCGTCAAGCAACTTCTCGATGCCCCGCTGCGGCTTTATTTCGAGATGGACCGAAAAGGGCGTCTGGACCGGGCTGGTTCACTGCTCGAAGAGGTCCGGCTCACGCCACGGTACTTGGAACGGCATCCCGGCCAAATGTCCGGCGGCGAAAAACAGCGGGTTGCCGTTGCGCGGGCCTTTGCCGCCGAGCCGGACCTGGTGTTGTGCGACGAAGTGACCTCCGCGCTTGATGTTTCGGTTCAGGCTGCTGTCCTGGAGTTGTTGGCGGGCCTGCAGGCCGATCGCGGCGTCGCCTATCTCTTTATCTCGCATGACCTGGCCGTCGTCCGCGCCGTCGCCGACCGCGTGGCTGTGCTCTATCAGGGCCGGATCTGCGAAGTAGGCCCAGTGTCGGATATCTACGCGCCGCCCTACCATCCCTATACCGAGACCTTGCTGGCGGCCGTGCCGGAGCCGGTTCCGGGCGCGCGAGCGCAACTGCTGGCCAAGGATGTGCAGGAGACGGATCCGCCAGCGCGCGGCTGCTGCTTCCAGCGACGCTGTCCCCGCCGGGTGGGCTCTATCTGCGATGATGAGACGCCGCCCAGCCAGTTTGCGGCCGAGGGTCACGTTATTCGCTGCCACATTCCGCTCGAGGAATTGAGGGAGTCGCAGGTGGATCTCATCAGCCCAGCCGATATCGCAACGCATGGGGTTGAGGCTGATACTCGCTAACCTGGCCCGCCGCCGCTTGACGGAGGGAAAACATGCTCGCCATAAACACCGACTACAAATCTTCTATTGACAACCCAGAACCCCGCCTGAGGCAGATCGCTGAGGCCGGGTTTTCACAGGTTCATTGGTGCCATCATTTTGGATCCGACTATGTCTATGCGGAGGATGAGATCGACCAGATCGCTGGTTGGCTGCAATCTTACGAGCTAACTGTCAACGATCTACATGCCTCGTCTGGCGAGAAAAATCACTATTACGCCGACGACGAAGACATCCGCTTGGCCGGGCTGGAACTGGTAAAAAATCGCATTCATATGGCAAACCGACTCGGCACAGATGTAATCGTGCTGCATCTTCCGAGGCAGCCCGACGAATCTGAACAGAACGTCGCCTTTTGGGAGGCTGTCCATCGTTCAATGGATAACCTGATCCCGTTTGCCAAGGAACGGAACGTGCGCATCGCATTTGAAAACCTCCTGAGCAACCACAGGACACTGCATAAAGTATTGGCCGCTTACGGCCCTTCAGATGTAGGCATCTGCTACGATCCCGGTCATGGCAATATGACGGGTGACGGCTTGGATTTCGCTGAAGCGGTGAAAGATCGCCTAATCGCTTTTCATCTGAACGACAACGACAGCAGCGCCGATCAGCACAATCTCATTTTCTCCGGCGGGGTTGATTGGGATAGATTGGCTAGCATCATTGCTGCATCCGCCTACGACAAGGAATATATGACGATAGAAGTCGCAATGCCGAAGGACTCCAATAATATCTGCGCAGGAGATGAAGCGGACTTCCTCTCTCAAGCGATGGCGAGCGGGCTGAGATTTCACAAGATGGTAGCGGATGCAAGGCTGCGCGCGCGATGACGGATTTGTCCATTCGAAGGTGAAAGCATGCGAAAACGCTTGCGAGATTTGGGCATTACAATAGGACGGTTGCCGCCCGGAAAATACAACGCTATTACCGATGTGCCCGGCGTGTTGGTTGGCCACAGCACATTGATATACGATGCGCCGCGAGTCGCCCGCACGGGAGTGACGATCATATTGCCGCGTGAAAGAACGATATGGAAAAACCATGCCTTTGCCGCAACCCACACCCTCAACGGCAATGGCGAGATGACCGGCATACATTGGATCGCGGAGTCCGGCATGCTGACCTCGCCCATTGCCATTACCAACACCGCGCAGGTGGGCACGGCGCATGAGGCTTTGAACAGGTACGCCTACGAGTCTGGCAGGACTGAAGCATGGGACCTTCCAGTCGTCGCCGAAACCTGGGACGGCTGGCTGAACGATATGGCGGCATTTCACGTCAGGAAAGAGCATGTGTACCAGGCGATTGAATCCGCTCAAAGCGGCCCGGTGGCGGAAGGCAATGTCGGCGGCGGAACCGGGATGATCTGCCACGAGTTCAAAGGCGGGATTGGAACGGCTTCGCGCATCGTCAGCTGCCCAAGCGGGACCTACACTGTCGGCGCGCTCGTGCAGGCCAATTATGGGGCGCGGGAAGACCTGCGGGTGAACGGCGTCCCGGTCGGGCAGGAGATCGGCGTCGAAAAAGTCCCTTCCGCGCGGGCGGAAGCCCCGCAAGGCGGTTCAATCATCGTCATCATCGCCACCGATGCCCCTCTGGTCCATTCTCAGTGCAAACGCCTGGCCCAGCGCGCTACCGTTGGACTGGCGCGGGTAGGCGGGATGGGCTACAACAGCAGCGGCGATATCTTTCTGGCCTTCGCGACTGGAAACGAGCTCGCGAATAAAACGCAAACGCCTTACAAGCTGCAAATGCTGCCCAACGACCAACTCGACGGTTTCTTCCTGGGCGTTGCGGAAGCGGTGGAAGAGGCGATATTGAACGCCCTGACGGCGGCGGAGACAATGACGGGCTATAACGGGCGGACGGCCTGCGAGCTCCCGCTCGACGAGTTAGAGCGGATTATGCGCCGGAATCGCCAATGAACTGAACGATTCCAAGCCAGGCCCGGGTGGTGATTATCGGGGAATGGACACTTTGCGTCCGGTATAGACGCATATTGCCTTGACCAAGGGCTTCGACGGACCTTCAAACTCTATGTTCTCACCCGGAGCGATCGTTCTCAGCTTTCCGATCTTGCTTTACGCGACGGTCGCCTTACCTGTTCTCCACTTCCTGCTGCCCCGCTTCTCAACCAGCGCAAAGCGCCTGGCCATCGTCATGCTTGCGGCGCAGATTTCGCTGATCGTCTTGTCGCAGCCGCTTACGGAGATTTCGAACGCGGGACTATGGCTGTGGAGCCTGACATTTGAACGGAACATCCCCAACACGCTCGCATCGGCGCAGCTGGCCCTGGTCGGCGCGGTCGCGCTGCTGACGGCCTGGCGCGACCTTTCGCGACCGCCTTGGCAGCGCCTCTACCTGATCGGCATTGCTGTCGTCTTTTACCACCTGGCGCGGGATGAGTTCTTTGAGTGGAATGAATGGTTCCCGGATTGGAAAGTCCGTTACGCAGCGGTAGGCTTGGCACTTGTGGCCGCGACGCTTCTGGTTGCAGCGCGCTCCCCGCGGCGAAGCTGGGTTTGGCAGTTCTGCTTTTTGTTCGGTTTGGCAATGAGCGCGGCAGGCGCAATCTTGCTGGATGAGCCTCCCTTCGCCACGCTCTGCCAGGACGCAAGATTAATGCGCTCCAGCGGTTGCCTGCTCGCTGTCGTCGAAGAATCCATCGAGTTCGCAGGCATCTGGCTAACCCTGATTGCCCTCCTCGGCCAATATTCCGACGCCCTGCCGCGGCCGGGCCGTCGCTTGCGCCGGCTGCTGTATTTGCTGCCGATTCTATGGATTTACCTGCTCCACATTCCCGACGCGATCACATTGATCGAATACCGCTTCTTCACTCGGCCGGCGGCGATAGATTATGAGTCCGGGGTGGAGATAAAGGCCTACCGCATTGACGAAAACGATGGCGCCTTCAATCTGCGCTTCTTCAGCCTCGCCGATGATTGGCAGGCGTATACTGGCTTGGGCTTCTCCCTGCATCTCGTTGATCAGGTCAGCGGCCAATCAATTGCTGGAATCGACGCGCCCGCCTACCGGCTTCACTCGCTGCAACACCTCGCCCCCTCCCCCCGCAAAAGAGCTTACAAACAGTGGATGGTCCTTGATGTACCGGAAGGAGCGCCGCGGAATCGCGCCTTCTGGTTGGTGCTGACCGCTGTTCGCAGGACGGGCGATGAGTTTCTGCGGCAGAGAATCGCCTCAAGCGATCATCGACTGCTGGGAGACAGTCAGGCGATCTTGGGCGAAGCGCTGTTTCCGGCGCGGGCGGCGGCTTCCGCAAAGCCGCCGATCGCCGTATTCGACAAGGGAATCTCGCTCGCCGCGGCCGAGCTTCCAGAACGCGCCCGCCCGGGCGATACACTCGCCCTTTCGATGGCTTGGCGAAGCGACAACGATCTGGCCGAAGATTACGTGCAGTTTCTACATTTGGGTCATGAAGAGAGCGGCGAATGGCTGGTATTCGACCGTCAGCCGCTTGGAGAGCGCCTGCCGACGCGCCTCTGGTACAGCGGCCTCGCCGATAGCGCAACCTGGGAGATAGCGCTGCCCGCTGATCTCGCGCCGGGTAAATATTCAGTCTTCACAGGCCTCTATCGCCTGCCTGACGGGGAGCGCCTTCCCGCGAGCGCGCCGGCGGATGGCGTCGCTTTTGCGGATGCGCGCGCGCCTTTGGGCATATTGACAATCGAGCGCGCGTGAACCCTATTTCTCAGATCTCTTAATATTGCGAAGCGGCGGAGACGCCAAGGCGCAGACCTTTGAATTCAAGCGGGCGGACTTCAAGGCTGCAAATCGTCTCCATGCGACCGGCGCGGTCATCCTTGCCCGGCGGCTCATCAGCCAGGCCAGTTCCGAACATCCGCTAATCTCGCTGCGCCCAGCTTGAACCGCGGCAAAATCTTCAAATTACCCTCCCGCGCAACCCCCCGGAACCAAGCCATCATCCACGCTGAGTTCCCCTGATACCGGCGTTTTGAGGCTCGATCGCGATCTCTTCCAGCAATCGATCCACCCTGCCGGCGGATCAAAATAGCGCCCGTCATGCGACCGATGATACGCGCCGGCAGCGCGCTCCAATTGCTTCCCGTGAGGCGAACGGCGCGACGAGCGTCGAAGAACCGCGCCCACTCCATCAACCCGGCTTGAACAGCCCTAAACGGAAGCGAGCAAGACGCGCGACAGGCGTCGCGTCGATCTTGATAGCGCCTCTTGAAAATCGATTGGACTTAATATTACGATAGGATTTAGTTGTAGCCCGGGAGTTGAGCATGAGTTTATCGAACGCCGACACGCAACCGGTCCGCCCCCTACGGTCCGGCCCCGGCTGCCTGACGCGTATCGTTCAGCTTCTGTTGATAGCCATCCTCTCTGTCGGCCTATTCGCTTTCGGATACGCCACGGCAAGCGGCGTGGAGGCCCTGGCGCCTGCGAACGACATCATCAAAACCGCCATCGCTTCAATTCCTGAATTAGCGGATGCCCTGGCTACACGATCGCTGCCAACTGCATTTACGCGGCAGCCGGCCGAAGCGCAAGCGCCCGCCCTGACCGACGCGCCAATAGATACGCCGGTTCCAACAGACAGGCCGACGCGCAGGCCAGTCGCATCAGACACGGCAACGGAGAGTCCGAGCCCTGCGAATACACTGACGCAGACGCCGACTTCAACTGCAACCGAGCCGCCGCCCACGCGGACGCCCCTTGCCACTGCGACTCCGCCGCCGCCTACGCAAACGCCTTATGCGCCGTCATGCTTTCCCCATGAAACGGCCTGGGTGACCGGCGCCATGAACGTGCGCGAGTATCCGACCACCGCCGCAAATCTGGTCGGCGAAGCCAGAGCGGGCGAGAGCTATGCGGTTTCGGAATCGCGACAAGGCGAGACCTACTGCTGGCTCCGGATCGACAAGGGCTGGATGGCCAGAACCGTCCTCGTGAGCGCCACCGAGCCACAACAAGCAGTTCCCGATTCAGCGGACGGCGGCGTCCGCCAGGCCCTGGACAGCCTGAACGCCCTAGTGGTCGCGCCCGAGAATCGCTGCTCGCCCTACGACTCGGACGACTATCCCTATTCGCAGTCGGTGGAAGCGCAAATTGTGACGAGGATGGGCGGGCGTATATACGGTCCCTACACCGGCCGCACCTTCAGCAGCACGGGCGAAACCGACATCGAGCATATCGTGGCAAAATCCGAAGCCCACGACAGTGGCTTATGCGGCGCCGGCGCCCAAACGCGCCGAACCTTCTCCAATGACCTGCTCAATCTTACGCTTGCCTCGCCCAGCGTGAACCGACACCAGAAGAGCGGCAAAGACTTTGCCGAATGGAGACCGGCGCTGAATCAGTGCTGGTACGCGGACACCATCATCAAGGTCAAAACCAAGTACGGCCTCACTGTAGACAGCCGTGAAAAGGCGGCGCTCACGAGCGCGCTGCGATCTTGTACCTCCGTGAGCATGATTTTCTCCGACGCGGCGCGCGCGGACGCCAGCGTTTCGGGATCGTCGAGTCAGCCGGCCGCATCCTCCCAACAGCAGCAGCCGGCGGGCAATCAGAATCAGCAAGCGTCCAGCGGCGATTGGCGACAATGGGATACAAATGGCAACGGCCGCATTACCTGCGCCGAGGCGCGTGCGGCCGGGATCGCGCCGGTCCACCGCGGGCATCCAGCCTATCCGCACATGAACGACCGCGACAACGATGGCGTCGTCTGCGAATAGGGCCGGGCCTGAAACTGCGCTGCCGCCTCTGCAATGGCGACTTGCCGGGCCCCGCTGACCCGCAACGGATGACGTAATTGGATATTGATGCAAGGGTCATTGCAGTCACGAAGGGAAACCCGCAACGGAGGCCCGATGTGGACGCTCAAGACGGCCGGCGGCGATCGCGTCAATGTCTTCAACAATACGCTGAAGAGACGACCTCGGCGCCGCCGGCTATCGCGGGTTCGAGGATGTGGCGATGCTGACCACTGAGCGTGGTCCTGGAGGCCGTATTTTCTTGCCGCGAAACCTCGCCCGTTATTCGGCTGGCTGTCTGATGGAGATTGCGGGGCTGGCGCCGGATCGCGAAACGACCTCGTTTCACATCAAGAAATTCTTGATCAAGGAGTTGGATGAGGCTTGGTATGCACTGCTGGGTGACGGCATCCGCCTTGAGCGTGTAGACTTCCGCGAGGCAATCCTGCGGCTGGGGCTGGATCATCTGGACGAACTGCGGGCCAAATACAACTTGTCGCCCGAAGAAGCCGATGCCTGAGTTGTAGGACGTCTGAATTCCGGGCATCCTTTATTCAATCGGTACGCTGCAGTGACGCGATGACGGCGGCTATCAGCGCGTCGCCGGTCCAAGCAGCTAAGCGCGTATGAACCGAACCAAGCGCACAAGCGAAGTCAACACTATATTCATACTTTCTTAAGCTGACGATTCACGCTCCGTGTACTGTCATCCTTAAAATTGAGGCAGGCATTGAAAGGAAAAGTCATGGCCTTGCGCGAGACGGTCAAACTAATCTTCGACATCATCTATGAACTGTCAAACTCGCCGGATGGTATAAGCCGGAGTGAAATTGCGGCAAAATATGGTATCGGAAGAAGTACAGCCCACAAATACATTCGGCTCGTTGAAGACATGGGTGTGCCGATTTATACAGAAGGACAAAAATATCGCGTTAGCGAAGACTACTTTGTTCATCTGAAGCTCACGACCGAAGAAAGTGAGTTCCTCTTCCTGGTGTTGGAGCGCTCGCTGACCAGCTATACGACACCTTCGCAGATTGTACGCTCATTGATTTCAAAACTCAGTCGCAAGCTGCATCCGCATTTGACGGGTGAACTGCAAGAACGCTTCCGCCAAGGACAAAACAACATTGAAAGCGCACGCATATTCACGACTCTTGTACAAGCGAAGAATCAGCGCCGTGTGGCGTTGGTCGATTATTACCCTCTCAATCGAGCGGATGCGTCGCGCTGGCGCATCCGCCCTTATCGGTTCTTGAGCAATCCGATTTCAGATGGCTTCTACGTACTCTGTGATGGAATCCGGGATGGTGAAGAGTTTCTCAGCCTCAGTCTTAAACTCGACCGCATAGCGGATGCGAAGCTGACCGAAGAACGATTTGACAATATTGACCTGGTGCGCTTTCAATCGCATTTTGGGCGGGCTTGGGGTGTATGGAACAGCGAGCGCGCGCCGACTCATGTTGTTCTGCGTTTTGAACCTCGGCATTATGATCGTCTTTTGGAAAGTCAATGGCATCCCAGCCAGTCCATCCGCGTCGATTCTGATGGATACGTGATCTACAGCGTAAACGTATCTGAGCCGGAGGAGATGGCGCCGTGGATCCGCAGTTGGGGCTCCGGCGTGGTCATTGAAGAACCACCGGAGCTGCGTCAGCGCCTTGTACGCAGCCTGATGCGGCAGGTGCGGCACTATGGCCTAACGCTGGGAGACAATACAGAGCAACAGTCAGCGTTTCACTTATTGTGGGCGAAATACGACCGAAAGAGCGGTGGCTATCACCTTCTGATTTATCATTTGCTGGATGTGGCGGCGGTGGCATGGCACATGTGGGAGCAGGTGCTGGGTGCCGGGCAGAAGGATTGGCTGCAGGCCACATTGGGTCTGGAGGAAGAGCCGGCGAGACAACTGCTGGCGTTGTTGGCAGGCATCCATGATATAGGAAAGGCGACGCCCGCTTTTCAAAAGAAGGTCAAGGCACTGTACGAGGCGCTGCGTGATGCGGGCTATCACGAGCGTTCAGATGAGACGCCACATGGCACGCTGTCAGCTGTAATCCTGAAGCGCTGGCTAAGGGCTAAGGGCATCAGCCAGGCGCAAGCGAGCCAACTGGCGGCAGCAATCGGCGGGCATCATGGCGACTGGATTACAAGCGCAGAAGCGCAAAGCGCGAGGGTCGGCAAAGAAAAGTGGCGCGAGCTACAAAGCGACATCATCTGTGAATTGGAACAAGCGCTGGGCGTCAGAGATATCAAGTTGCCGCGCGATACTGAGAGCTTTAATGTTTTTGCCGCTTTCATTTCCGGGTTTGTTTCCGTCTGCGACTGGATCGGCTCTAACAGCGATCACTTTCCTTTTGAGGAAGGGATCATCGACTCTGCGGAATACTTCGCAGATCGTCTGCAACAAGCGAAGGTCGCGCTCACCGATCTGGGCTGGCTGGGTTGGAGAGGGGATGGGCGCCAGCCAGACTTCGAGAAGTCGTTCTCCTTTACACGCAACGCACTGCAACGTGACGGCATCAAATGGCTAGAAGCGCTGCAACAGCCCCCGCGGCTCATCTTGGTCGAATATATGACTGGCGGCGGCAAAACGGAACTGGCTTTGCACATTGGCGATCTGCTGGTGAATCGTTTCGGCTTAAGCGGGACCTACATCGCCATGCCGACCCAGGCGACGAGCAATCAGATGTTTGGACGCTTCGGCGAGTATCTGGAGAAACGCTATCCTGAGAGCCGTATCAAGCCGAGATTGATTCATGCGGGCGCGGAACAAGATCTGCGTTCACAGGCAATACAAGCTCAACCATTGCGTGAAGGCGACGAGAGCGGCTTAACTGCCGAAGACTGGTTTCAGAATCGGAAGCGCGCCCTCTTGGCGCCGTTTGGCGTCGGCACCATTGATCAAGCCATGCTGAGCGTCCTGCAAGCGAAACACCATTTTGTGCGTCAGTTTGGGCTGAGCCAGAAGGTCATCGTCTTTGACGAGATCCACAGTTACGACACCTATATGAATGTTATCATCGAGCGCCTGTTTGCCTGGCTGCATGCTCTGGGTTCGCCGTTGATTCTGCTTTCGGCAACGCTGTCGCGGCAAGGTCGACAGGAGCTCCTACAGGCAGTCGGCGCACAGGAGGAAATGTCTAATGTCCGCTACCCGCGCCTGACTGTGGTTGAGCGCGATGGCAAAGCGCAAGCGCATGAGTTGCCCAGACCAGAGACCCGTCGTGTAAAGATTCAGGCGATCGCGCCGGACGAAAGCAGCTTGCTCAGTGAGCTGCTCCCGCGTTATGAAGTTGGTGGCTGCATCGCGGTGGTTTGCAATACAGTTGATGAATCCATCGCGGTCGCCCGATGCCTGCGGGAAGCTGAGGGCATTGAGGCGGATGATGTCCAGCTCTTTCATGCGCGATACCCACCGACCTGGCGAAATGAAATCGAGAATGATGTGCTGAAGGCTTTTGGCAAGGAGTCAACCGAGACTGAACGTCCCGAACGCGCGATCCTGGTCGCCACACAGATCATCGAGCAAAGCCTCGATCTCGACTTCGACTTGATGGTCAGCCGGGCGGCGCCGATCGACCTGTTGATTCAGCGCGCTGGGCGTCTGCACCGTCATCCGCGCCCGGACCGGCCAAAGCATCTGAAAGAGGCGACTTTGCTCCTCCGCAAGCCGGAAATGAACGAGGAAGGCATCCCGGATTTCGGCGCGGACGAGTGGGTGTACGCGCGTTTCTTCTTGTTGAAAAGCTGGTTGAAGCTGGGAGAGATGAGCGAACTGCGCAGTCCTGATGATGTCGATAAGCTGATGGATTTCGTGTATAGCAGAGATGTGGATAGAGACGGGGTTGATGAGGGCTATCGGGAGGCTTTGGCGGCGGCCCGTGATGAGTTTGAGCTGGGCGATACAAACAAGGAATACAATGCAAAGCAATGCGTAATTGGTATACCGTCAGACGAAGAGATGATTGATTCCTTTACCCGTAGACTGAGAGATGAGGAAGGTCATGCCTCTACCCGAGATATTCGTCCCGGTGTTGACATCATCTGTATTATTGATTCGGATTTGGAGAACCGAGTAAAGCGAGTGCCCAGCGACCAAGACGTTGGTGAATTGCTAAATTATCGAGTTACTGTGCGCTCTGCGAAAATCAGAGATGCTTTGGAGCAACTGCCTGTACACTCCGAATGGCAGAAAAAACCGCAACTGAAGTATGCGCGAGCTGTGAAATTTAACGAGGGCCGGTTTGATGTACCCCACAGCAAATGCGCCTTGCGCTTGACACGAGACTACGGGCTGGAGATTATCGACAAGGAGGAAACGTGAGCTACACATTTAATTTAATCGATGAAAAGTGGATACCATGCATCACTATCGACGGTAGTTTTCTGGAATTCAGTCTACGCGAACTGCTAGCTCAAGCGCATGAGATACGAGAAATCTCCTGCGAGACGCCCATTCAATCTGCAGCGATATTACCGTTGCTGCTGGCGATATTGCATAGGAACTTCGGACCAGCCAATACAAGTGAATGGGGCAAGTTGTGGCAAGTTGGCAAGTTTGACATGCAAACCTTGGATTCGTATTTTGATAAGTGGTATTGCCGATTTGATCTGTTTCACCTGGAGCGTCCGTTTTATCAAGTAGCGGATGATCGTGTCAAAAAAACTAATATCCATAGCGGTCTAGCTCAAACTATGAAAGAACATAGTATTTTGTTTACCCACCAAACAAAAGACAATGTACAGCCGCTTACCCCACCTGAATCAGCGAGAATTCTGTTGCAGGCACAAGCTTTTCGGGTAGGCGGTGGAGTGAGTGGTGGAAAGACACCAAACCATGTCCACAGTATTTGGACAAATACGATCGTATTTTTCGCGCGCGGCGACAATATGTTCCGTACCTTGATGTTGAATCTAATTCGCTATCCTGATCCGAATGACACATTCATAACCCATACAGATCAAGACAAGCCATTTTGGGAGTGCAACGATTCGAAGGAAGGACGGATGATAGGCAAAAAAATGCTTGCTCTCTCGCCTGCAGGCTACCTGAACTACCTGACATGGCAGACAAACCATGTCCATCTCTTGCCCTATGAAACTGTAGATGGCGTCAGAGTGAGAGAAGTAATGATAGCCCCAGTAGCAAAGTTCCACGATAGGGTCTATTGTCCACAAAACTGTTATGTGCAGGACAAACAAGACAAGTTTAATGTTCTGCGATTCGATCCCAATAAAGCTCTATGGCGCGACTATAATAGTCTCTTGCCGTATCATGACAAGTTACTGCCGGTAATCAGTTGGTGTTCGCGGTTATCCAGCTATGGTGTCTTGGCCGAAAATCATGTTATCCAATTGATGGCAACTGGTATGTTAATTGACCGAGACAGAGCGGGGAAACAACTCTTCTTCCGCGAAGAGTTCATACGACTGTATACGAATCTGCTCCGTAATGCTGACCTTATAACACAGGTCAGGAGTCTGTTACCTTTGGCGGAAGAAACCTCGGAGAAACTAAATTTTGCTCTGAATATACTGGCTGATCATGTGGCAAAAAAGAAGTTAGACGATGAACTCTATACTAAGAACAAGAATAAAGAAGACAAAAAAACGAGAGAAAAACTCATCAAGCAATGGCATGCGAACGAGCGCTATTGGATCGAATTGGAGCCGCGCTTCTGGCAATTTATTAAACTGCTAGTAGAAGATATAGATCAAGCCGTTGATCAATGGCAGGACAATCTCAAAAGAACTGCGCGAGACTCGCTAAATCATGCGATAAATCTGGCTGGTGATAGTCCCTGGGCATTAAAGGGAAGCATTAAGGCGGCACGTCAATTGAACATCGGAATCAGCAAGGTATTCGAGTGATAGGAATAAACGTATGAGTAGCACGAAAGGGAAAGATGAGCAATTCGTAGATTTTCTGCAGAAAAACGCTGAAGACAAGGGGATGTTGGCGGATTTACGACGTGGACTTGGACAACCGCCTGGGACAGTGCAAAGCATGTATTCGTATGTTGAAAGGTTTAATCCTAAACGATACGAGATGATTAGGTTCTACATGATTGCTGCCTTGTTCGCATTGCATCCTAAATCAACCCAGAACGGCAACATGGGGAATCACATGAGAATGCTGGCTGTGGGTGATGAAGGAGCGACAGAACGCCGATTCGTATGGTTGCTGCGCCTCCCTCTCGACGCACTCGAACCGCGCTTGCGCCAGCAAATCAGCATCCTGAAAGCCAATGATGTCGCCATCAACTGGCATAGGTTAATCAAAGACCTCCGCTATTGGGATCATTCAGATCGCTCTGTTCAAAGAAAATGGGCAAGCGCATTTTGGCAATCTAATCAACTAGAATCAAAAGCTGATGAAGGAAAGGAAGATTCTCAATGATCATCGAACTGCATGCCATCCAAAGTTTCGGACCCTCGAACCTCAACCGCGATGACACCGGCAATCCTAAAGAAGCGGTATTTGGCGGTGTACAGCGGGCTAGAATCTCATCGCAATGTGCCAAACGTACCATAAGAAAATCTCGCATTTTCGAAAAAGGTGTAAGAGTGTCGATTGCCGACCGTTCCAGGCACGTGATTCCTGAGCTAATTAAGCGTCTTGAGCAAGAAGGGGTTGACAAAGATTGGGCTACTCAACATGCACCCGACGTGATAAGCCGAACAAGTTTATCCAAGGCTCAAAAAGCATTATACGCCCAGCTGTCTAAAAAAAGCTCCGGCGAAGAATCTGAAACGGAAGCAACGGGAGTAGCTATCTATATTAGCAAGTCCGAAGTTCAAGAGATTGTAGACAAACTTGCTGAGACATATCGCAGTGGAGAAGCACCGGACAGCAAGGAATGGGCTAAATGGTGTAGAGATTTCAGCAAGAAGATCAAGGATCGCACGTCTGCGCCAGACATTGCGTTATTTGGGCGTATGCTCGCAGACAATCCAGACCTCAAGATTGATGCCGCTTGTCAAGTCGCTCATGCTATCTCCACACACGCAGTTAATACAGAATTCGACTTCTTCACGGCAGTGGACGATTTGCAACAAGATGATGAAACCGGCGCTGCAATGATGGGATATACCCACTTCAATTCGGCAACTTATTATCGTTGTGTCCGAATTGATTGGGATCAGTTGGTCGAGAATCTCAACAGCGATAAGGAACTTGCGCAACGGACCGTGGGCGCCTTCATGCACGCCTTCGCCTGCGTAGTGCCAACTGGCATGAAGAATTCCTTCGTCAATCAACATGCGCCGGATTTCTTGCTGGCGGTGGCGCGCCCGGACAATGACGGGCAGTCGCTGGCCAACGCCTTCGAGAAGCCCGTGCGCAACGGGAAAGACAGCGGTTATGCCGAACCATCGATCGCGGCGCTCTGTCAATACTGGCAGCGCGTGGAAGCTTGTTTTCGCCTGGGTGAACCGACTATCGCCGTGCTGAATCCCAGTGGTTGTGATTTGCCCTCGGATGAATTGGCGGGCGCGATCGTGTCGAACCTGAGCGAGTGGGTCGATGCGATGGCAGCTGCACTGGGCGGGCTGTAAGCCATGGCGACCTTGCTCCTGCGCATCAGCGCGCCCATGCAATCCTGGGGCACACAGAGCCACTTCAGCCACCGCGATACCGGTCGCGAGCCATCCAAAAGCGGCATCATTGGTCTGTTGTGCGCGGCTTTGGGACGGCCGCGCAATCAGTCCGTCGCTGATCTAGGTGCGCTGCGGATGGGCGTGCGCATCGATCAGCCCGGCACAGTTCTGCGGGATTATCATACGGCGGGAGAAGGCGGATACTTCAAAGTTAGCGACAGACCAGGCAGACCTACCGGAAAGAACACGATTCCTTCGGATCGCTACTATCTGTCGGATGCGCGCTTTCTGGTGGGATTGGAAGGCGAGCGTGTCTTGCTGGAGACGTTGCAAGGCGCGCTTGAGCGACCGCGCTGGTTTCTCTTCTTCGGGCGCAAAGCCTTCTTGCCGGCCGAGCGCGTATGGCTGTGCGATGGCCTGAGCGATAACGATCTGGAAACCGCCTTGAAGACGCATGCTTTTCTCGGAGAGAAAGATCAAGGCGCTGATAGTCTGCAATTGCTGATTGAAGATGATAGCGGCCCTATCGTTCGTAATGACCAGCCGATCTCCTTTAAGCCGCGGCGCTTCATACCCCGACGCCTCCGCTCCCAATTTGTGCAAAATCCGGCTTATCTACAGGAGGCGTGACGATGTTTCTCTCACAGTTGCTGGTCAACTTGCGTCATCGCCCGGCCCGGCGCGATTTGAGCGACCGCTACGAGTTGCATCGGTCCTTACTCTGTGGCTTTCCTGCGGAGCTAACGGCTGAGGAGCGCGTCTTATATCGCGTTGAACAAGCGCAGAGGAAGCCCTACGCGACTATCCTGGTGCAATCCCAGACGATGCCGGATTGGGCGGGTGCGAATCATCTGAGCGATCCACGCTATCTGTGCAATGTGCCGGCTGTACGAGGTGTAGAGCCACAATTCGGCAAAGGTCAGCGACTGCCCTTCCGCTTGCAAGCCAATCCGACAGTCAAACGCGATGGCAAGCGTCACGCCATCTATGCTGACGACGAGTTGTCGCGCTGGCTACAGCGTAAAGGCGAAGCGCATGGCTTTGCAGTAGATACATTGGATGTTCGCAGTGCGAAACTGGGCAGACTGTATGGTAAGGGTCGCAAGCAGACTTGGCATATTGTGCAGTTTGACGGATTCTTGCAGGTCAGCGATCCGGAACCATTTGTCAGCGCTTTACGCAACGGGATAGGCAGCGCAAAAGCTTTTGGCTGCGGCTTGCTTTCAGTACCATATCCACTCTAAAGCGTTGACACTATATTGCCAAGCTACCACAGCGGCGCCAAGTGACCGCAAATAATCATGAGGTGAACCATGCAAGATCTACATATCCTGCCCAAATTGCGGGATAGCCTCAGCTACGTCTACGTCGAACGAGCGATAATCCAGCGCTACCGCAACGCCGTCGAATTGGTGGATGAAAATGGCAAGGTTGCGGTGCCGATAGCTTCGCTGTCAGTCCTGCTGCTGGGTCCGGGCACCAGCATCACGCACGAAGCAGTCAAGCTGTTGGCGCAGAATGGCTGCTCCATCGTTTGGGTCGGCGAAGATACTACCCGCTTTTATGCGCAAGGCACAGGCGAAACACGCAAGGCCTATCGCCTTATAAAGCAAGCAAGTCTGTTATCCGATCCGCAGACGCGGCGCCGGGTAGCATTGAAGATGTATGCCAAACGTTTCGAGGACGAACTCGATCCTGACTTGACACTGGAGCAGATCCGCGGTCACGAAGGTGTGCGGGTTCGCAATACGTATAAGTTGATGAGCCAGCATTACGGCGTGAAATGGAAAGGTAGACGCTACCAGCGCAACAATTGGGACGCATCGGATCCGGTCAATCGCGCCTTGTCGATGGCGAACGCCTTGTTGAATGGTCTGTGTCACGCAGCAATCGTCAGTGGTGGCTATTCACCTGGGCTGGGTTTTATCCATACCGGCAAACAGCTTTCCTTCGTTTACGATATCGCCGATCTCTACAAGGCTGAGCTTTCCATTCCTATCGCCTTTGAAACCGCTGCCATGGGCAGCGACGACATCGAAACGCGCACTCGCCGACGTTGCCGCGAGAAATTCAAAGACGCCAAGCTCCTGCAGCGCGTTCTGCCAGATATTGATGCGCTGCTGGATTTGGAAGAAGAGCCGCAGCCGGACTACGATGCCGATGGCGCCTTGCCCGGTCCACTGATTGATGAAATCGACTGGGACGCGCTCTTTGAGGAGGAAGAGACATGGTAGTCATGATCATGGAAAGGGTTCCGATCAGTTTGCGCGGTGAGCTTTCACGTTGGTTAATTGAACCGCACCCGGGCGTATTTCTGGGCCATCTGACGGCGATGGTGCGAGATCGCTTGTGGGAACGCGCCTGCGCCGCCAGCCGTGATGGTGGAATCATTCAAATGTGGACGACGAATAACGAGCAGCGCTTCGCCGTTCGCGTGCATGGCAACACGAGGCGGGAAATCGTTGATATGGACGGATTGCAGCTGGTGAGGCGACCGCTGACGACCGAGCCGGACAACGAATGAGGCTGCAACCCAAGATCACATTGCGCTAACAATCTTGGTCTGATTACCCCGATGACAGACTATCATGGTTTTTTACCGAAGGGTTTTCCCCACAGGCGTGGGGGTGTACCGACCAGCAGCCCGCCACACGGCGCACCAGCGCCGGTTTTCCCCACAGGCGTGGGGGTGTACCGTAATAAAGTAAGTAAAGAAGTAAAAGAAGAAGGTTTTCCCCACAGGCGTGGGGGTGTACCGGATGCGCCCCGTATCAACACTACTGGCATTGTGGTTTTCCCCACAGGCGTGGGGGTGTACCGATCAACCCCATAGTTTTCGCCGGCATCATGTAGTTTTCCCCACAGGCGTGGGGGTGTACCGGCAGATTCGCCGCGACATCGCGCCGATATTCAAGTTTTCCCCACAGGCGTGGGGGTGTACCGAGTTGAACATGTCACGTGATGAGCTCGCGCGCGTTTTCCCCACAGGCGTGGGGGTGTACCGTCGCAGGGCTGGAAGGCGCAGCTATCGATCATCGTTTTCCCCACAGGCGTGGGGGTGTACCGGATGTGGTTTTGATTAGAGAAACGAGGAGAGTGTTTTCCCCACAGGCGTGGGGGTGTACCGACGATGCGGACAAAATCGAGAAGGCGACGAAGCGTTTTCCCCACAGGCGTGGGGGTGTACCGATGGCTTTTGTTCCATGCGTCTCCCATAGAGGGTTTTCCCCACAGGCGTGGGGGTGTACCGCCGTCGTCATCAATCGTGAAAATCTGCTCGGATGTTTTCCCCACAGGCGTGGGGGTGTACCGAAAATCCCGGCGGACAAGCTGGCGCTGTTGCCGTTTTCCCCACAGGCGTGGGGGTGTACCGATGCAACTCGAAACCGAAGCGGTGGCGCGAGGCGTTTTCCCCACAGGCGTGGGGGTGTACCGAAATGGCGTGAACAAAAACACGATTCTGCGAGTGTTTTCCCCACAGGCGTGGGGGTGTACCGCTTATCACCATCGCGTTTCTCTTTACGGCAGGCGTTTTCCCCACAGGCGTGGGGGTGTACCGTCGGCATGATCGGCTCTGACTCGTCCGTATTGGTTTTCCCCACAGGCGTGGGGGTGTACCGTCTACACAGATATACGCGCCTTCTGGTCGAGCAGTTTTCCCCACAGGCGTGGGGGTGTACCGTCGGTTACGTCCAAAACGACAACGGCGCAGGCGTTTTCCCCACAGGCGTGGGGGTGTACCGCTGACCAACGCTCAGCCGGACGAATACTACGGCGTTTTCCCCACAGGCGTGGGGGTGTACCGATTGGGGTGAGTAAAGCCATACAACTTAGGCAGTTTTCCCCACAGGCGTGGGGGTGTACCGGTGCTGGAGTTCCACTTCGTCAATCCCGCGAAAGTTTTCCCCACAGGCGTGGGGGTGTACCGGAATTTTTGGAGAGCTTCAGTCTGCGCGTGGAGTTTTCCCCACAGGCGTGGGGGTGTACCGAGGTCATAGACCGCCTCGTAGTATTCTTTGTTGTTTTCCCCACAGGCGTGGGGGTGTACCGACGCGCATGAGGGCGGGCTTCGCTGTGATGCGGTTTTCCCCACAGGCGTGGGGGTGTACCGGCAGCGGCGCGCCGGCCGCGGTCAGCGCTGAAGTTTTCCCCACAGGCGTGGGGGTGTACCGCTGGAGCGGTTGCCGTCGGTGGCGGCGTGTAAGTTTTCCCCACAGGCGTGGGGGTGTACCGCGAACTGCCCAATTTGACCGAGACCGACGCAGGTTTTCCCCACAGGCGTGGGGGTGTACCGAGAAACGCCGCCGCTCCAACCTCTACGCCCTAGTTTTCCCCACAGGCGTGGGGGTGTACCGCAGAGATTACATCGGGAACTGAGACTGCCGAGAGTTTTCCCCACAGGCGTGGGGGTGTACCGAGCCTGTCGCAGAGCCGGAAGCTGACGTAGAGCGTTTTCCCCACAGGCGTGGGGGTGTACCGGAATTTTTGGAGAGCTTCAGTCTGCGCGTGGAGTTTTCCCCACAGGCGTGGGGGTGTACCGGACATCGCCGGCGGACACCGGCGGAAAGGACGTTTTCCCCACAGGCGTGGGGGTGTACCGCAGAGGAGGCGGTTAGAGGAGCGGCGGAATCGTTTTCCCCACAGGCGTGGGGGTGTACCGCGGAGACCGCGCCGCCGCCACAAGGCGAACTAGTTTTCCCCACAGGCGTGGGGGTGTACCGTATGTCCATATCAAGGGAAGCGACGGCGGATCGTTTTCCCCACAGGCGTGGGGGTGTACCGCCACCCACTCGCTTATCACCCTCATTTGCGCCGTTTTCCCCACAGGCGTGGGGGTGTACCGCATCCGAGCGCAGAATCGCAAAATGGATACGGGTTTTCCCCACAGGCGTGGGGGTGTACCGCAAAAGTCCAACATCCACACGCAGCGAGCGACGTTTTCCCCACAGGCGTGGGGGTGTACCGGTTGCGAGCGGAGATGTCGGAAGGCGATTAGTTTTCCCCACAGGCGTGGGGGTGTACCGAACTAATGCCGGGCGCGGGTTCGCCGGCGCGTCCGTTTTCCCCACAGGCGTGGGGGTGTACCGGTCGACGCGATAAGTCATGATCCCGCCGCTGTTGTTTTCCCCACAGGCGTGGGGGTGTACCGGTCGCTGTCGATCTTTTGGATTTCGGGGCTTTCGTTTTCCCCACAGGCGTGGGGGTGTACCGGTTCACGGCACCAAAATCATGTGGTGCGAAATTGTTTTCCCCACAGGCGTGGGGGTGTACCGCGCGGCAGCGTCTTCACGACCGTCGCCACAATGTTTTCCCCACAGGCGTGGGGGTGTACCGAAATATCAGTATAAACGGCACCGATCCTATCGGTTTTCCCCACAGGCGTGGGGGTGTACCGGGCGCCGACACGTATTCGCTGGCGGTGGCGCTGTTTTCCCCACAGGCGTGGGGGTGTACCGCAGTAGACGAAGTTACGATCACCACCAACGGCGTTTTCCCCACAGGCGTGGGGGTGTACCGCCGGGGATGAGCCGAGCGACCATCACGCAGAAAGTTTTCCCCACAGGCGTGGGGGTGTACCGGCGCGGCGCGGCAGTCCAACAATTGATTATTTGTTTTCCCCACAGGCGTGGGGGTGTACCGCTCTCATACGTTCTGGGCTGCGATTTCCCGACCGTTTTCCCCACAGGCGTGGGGGTGTACCGATTTCATTGCCGGCGTTCCCCGAACCGCGGACGTTTTCCCCACAGGCGTGGGGGTGTACCGCGGCCGCATCTCGTCACCGCATATCTGGGCCGTTTTCCCCACAGGCGTGGGGGTGTACCGGTGCCGGCGCTGGACCTGGGCATGGCCGCAGCCGTTTTCCCCACAGGCGTGGGGGTGTACCGCGCTCGACGCGGGCGCAGGATGCGGCGATATCGTTTTCCCCACAGGCGTGGGGGTGTACCCTACTTGATGAATTTGATAGACACGCTGACGAGCGTTTTCCCCACAGGCGTGGGGGTGTACCGAAGCGGACGCGAGTTTCCATTGCAGAGAATGTGTTTTCCCCACAGGCGTGGGGGTGTACCGCTCTCTGGTTTAGTCGTCCCTTACGACACGCCGTTTTCCCCACAGGCGTGGGGGTGTACCGATGGCCGACATCACGGACGTCAGTGTGCAGGAGTTTTCCCCACAGGCGTGGGGGTGTACCGTAAAGCTGGTCGCCGACTTCGAGATAGGGCGGAGTTTTCCCCACAGGCGTGGGGGTGTACCATTTTGATCGAAGCTAGGGTTTCCTGGTACGAAGTTTTCCCCACAGGCGTGGGGGTGTACCGAAACAGTATTGCATCATGTGTCGGCTGATGAAGTTTTCCCCACAGGCGTGGGGGTGTACCAGAGGTCGGTCATATCGCCGCGCAATTCGTGGACGTTTTCCCCACAGGCGTGGGGGTGTACCGGTAAACATGATGCTGCTCCTTTTGATTTTCCGGTTTTCCCCACAGGCGTGGGGGTGTACCAGTTGACAATTTCACGGCTGAACCAATTAGAATCGTTTTCCCCACAGGCGTGGGGGTGTACCGATGGCGTCGGCGATCCCGACGCGGCGGTTGCCGTTTTCCCCACAGGCGTGGGGGTGTACCGCGGTCGTGGAATGCGCGGTCAGGTTACAGGAAGTTTTCCCCACAGGCGTGGGGGTGTACCGGAGTCAATCAGCATCCGCGCATAAGGCGGATTGGTTTTCCCCACAGGCGTGGGGGTGTACCGCGAGAGGAGCAGCGCAAGGCAGAGATTCGCGCGTTTTCCCCACAGGCGTGGGGGTGTACAATCCTGCAACAAGCGCTTGGTCAGTCGAATCAAGTTTTCCCCACAGGCGTGGGGATGTATCGCGTATGCTATCGGTTCTACTGCGATACGAAGACAATGGTCTCCTTGTCTTGTGACAGGTATAGCCTGCCCGTGAACTCTTCAATATTGGTGAATAAATGCCCCCATTGGCTTTGCAGCAAATTGACAACGTTTAGGTCTTCTGCCTGCGCTTCGGTCATAGCGCCTTGTGCCGAAAAGAAATGTATATGGGTATCGCCACTGCAATAGCCTTGGAACTTCATGTCGACGCAGCGCTTGAGCGCCAGCTTCAACTCTTGCTGTCCCGGTTCGATATCCAGCCATGTTCTTACTGGATGAATCGTCTGCGCCAATTGCCAGCCAATGTCAATACCTCCAAAAGGCAGAGTGAATCCTGCGGGCAATGTCGACATCTTTCAGCATCCCGCGTTCCTGGAAACCCGCTCTTTTGACAGCCAACTTGCTATATGTTATGTTCAGGCTGCCTTTCATTGATTCAAATTAATGCTCTCGTTCTTATGCCTCTATATCGGAGGCGGATAACATATTTCTACAAGGAGTTGTCGAATGAACACCTTTAACAATGGCATCTCACGCCGCGAGATGCTGAAACTCATGGGCGTTGGCGCCGTCGGTTCCGCTCTCGGAACCAATATCGCCCTAGCCCAATCGGTCCCCGAATCCGGCACATTTCGCTTTCAAATTGAGAGCGGCCCAGGCACCGACTTCGTGGCCGTGGTAGACGCCTTTATCGAAGAACATCCGGAAATCACAGTGGAATTCAGCCAGGTCGAAGCGGCCGTTGTCGGCGTGGATTGGCAGCGCATCGCCATGGAAGCCGGCGCCGTCGACCTCATCTCGAACGAGAATCCCAAGTTTCTCAAGCTTGATCCCGTTCTCAAAGCCGGTTTGATCCAGCCGCTTGACGGCTACAGCGACTTGTACGACTGGGACGAATGGGTCCTGGCGGCGGCGCTGCGGCGCTCATCCCGCGGCGGGCAGCTCTGGACATTGCCGCTCTACTATGAAATCTGCGGCGCGTCTTACCGGAAGTCGGTGCTGGAGAGCTTTGATGTCGGCGAACCGCAGACCTGGGAAGAATTCATCGCCATGCTGGAGAAATTCAAGGCGGCCGGCTTGATTCCGCTGACGAATGGCCACCGCGGCTTCAGCCAGATCCAGATGATTCATTATCAGTTCTGGGCCAGCATCGGCGGGCTTAGCGGCCCGGGAAGCATCACCGATGTCATCTTCGGCGACGGCAAATTCACCGACGCGCCGAGCGTCGAGGCGGCCCAGGCCATCCTCGATATCTACAATGCCGGCCTGCTGGACCCGGATGTGCTGTCGATCACGCAGGACGATGGCAACGAACGTTTCATCTCCGGGGCGGCGGCCCTGAATGTGACCGGCACCTGGTTCTACTCGGAGATGCAGCGCCAGTTTGACGACGACTGGGATATGCTCACGATGCCCGGTCCCGGCGGCGGACCGATTTGGTGCACTGGCGAGACTGAGGCGATGGTCATCCCGGCCGCGGCCCAAGACCCGGACGCCGCTGCGCTCTTCCTTGACTTCTGCGTCAAGGGAACTGGGGCCAAGATCCTGCTCGAGCGGGGCAACCTCCTGGCGACGAAAGCCTTCGGCGAACTGGCGATTCCGCAGATTCAACGCCTGCCCATCATCACCGGCGAGGAATCGTCGCTTCTGATCTTCGGCTGGCTGCCACAGAATTCGCAGGACGCTTACCAGCAGGGCTTGGGCGGTATCCTGGCCGGCAGCATCACGCCGGAACAATGGGCGCAGACGGTCCAGGATGCCTGGGAACGCGACATTGAAGACGGACAAGTGCCGGAAGATCGCAGCGATCTACTCTAGCGCTGGTCACGAACCGGGCCCAGTCCGCTTGAGCCGGGCTGGGCTCGGTCCTTCAATTCGCCGCCTGCAAGATTGTGAAAGCGCCGATGTCCGCCATTGGATCGAAACTTCTCCCGCGGCCGCTTGAGGCCTGGCGCTCGGCTTCGGCCCGGACCCGGGAGCAGTGGCTGCTGGCCGCCGCTCTGGTGACGCCCGCCATCATCATGCTTAGCATATTCGTCTTCTATCCGGCCCTGCAGACGATCGGGCTGAGCTTTTACAAGTGGGACGGCATCAGCCCGGACATGGGCGGCTTCGTCGGTCTCAAGACCTTCGAACGGGCGACGGACAATTTCCCGTTTTCGCAGGCGATCAAGAACAGCCTCTTGTGGGGCGTCGTCGGGCTTTTCGTGCCAACGGTCATCGGCCTCGTCGCCGCCGCGCTGGTGGAAGATACCAACCTGCGGCCCAAGCCCCTGTTTCGTTTTGCCTTTTTCGTGCCCTACTTCTTTTCGATGGCGGTGGCGGCCGCGCTCTTCACCCGCGTTTACGACCCAAGCTATGGCATGATCAACCAGGTGATTCACGCCTTGGGTTTTACCGATGTGAAACCGCAATGGCTGGGCGATGGCCGGATCGCCATTTACGCGGCTATGGGTGTATTTGTCTGGCACGAAACCGCCTTCTGCTACATTGTTTTCACCGCCGCCATCCAACAGATCGATCGCTCGCTTTATGACGCGGCCAAGGTCGACGGCGCATCGGAAGTCCAGGTCTTCCGCTTCATCACCATACCCAGCGTGCGGGACGTCGCCACTTTCGTCATGACAATCATGCTGATCGTCGGCTTGACGCCCTTTGCGGTCGTCTTCCCGCTGACCACGCCCGGCCTGGGCGGGCCCTATTACGCGACTGAAATCCTGCCCACGCTCATTTTCAAGAAGGCGCGCCAGGGCTATAACGCCAGCGAAGCGGCCGCCCTCGGCGTTATTCTACTCATACTCGTCATCGGCATCGTAAGCGCCTTCCTGTGGTTCAGAGAGCGCACGGCGCCAAAAGATTGAGCGCGGGAACGCCATGCTGTCTTCAAAGCTGATGCGATACGCCCTTTACGCCCTGGTCATCTTGATGGCGCTGCCCTTCGTATTCCCGTCGGCCTGGGTCTTCATGGCGAGCTTCTCCACCAACACGCAGATCACGATGGATTCGCTGGCGCTTCCCGACCGGCTCTATGTGGAGAATTACGCGCAGGCCTGGACCGGCGCAAAATTCAGCACCTTCGTTTATAACAGCTTGGCCGTCTCCGGCTCGGTAACTATTTTGATCGGCATTCTGGCAACCATGCTGGGTTATGCCGTGGCCCGGCTGGATTTTCCGGGCCGGCGCTTGCTTCTTCTGCTGATCATGATGGCGATCGTGACGCCGGTCTTCTCTTACCTGGAGCCCTTGACGCGCGTCGTGCGGCACTTGGGCTTGGCCAACTCGCGCACGGCGGTGATCCTGACGACAACGGCCACATTCTTACCGGTGCCAACCTTGCTGATGCGCTCGTTTTTCTTGACGCTTCCGGAGGAGTTGGGCGATGCCGGCCGGGTCGAAGGCGCAAGCGAATTCGGCGTCTTCCGCTATATCATGGTACCGCTGGCGCGTTCGGGCGTGCTCACCGTGCTTATTTTCGCTTTCCTGTGGAGCTGGAACGATCTGCTGCTTCCCGCCGTCTTCATCCAGGCGCCCGACAAATATACAATCGCCTATGCCATCACGACGCTGAAGCCGGCCGGCTTCCGGACGGATCACGTCACCATGTTCGCCGCGTCAATCATATCGACCGGGCCCATGATCGTCGTCTACCTCCTGCTCATGCGCCGCTTCATCGCCGGGCTGACCGTCGGCGGTTTGCGCGGCTAATGCCAGAGCTGCGGATGGGCGACGCCTAAGGGACGGAAGATGGCATTCAAGATGATTCAGGTCGGGCTCGGCGCGATGGGCCGCGACTGGTGCGGGACTTCGCTGCCGCCGAATATCAAAGAGGGCCTGGTTGAAGTAGTCGCCGCCGTCGACATCAACCCGGCAACTTTGACCGTGGCTCAAGAGTCTCTCGGCCTGCGCCCGAGCCAAACTTATACCGACCTGCGCAAGGCAATGGCGGAGAATCCGGCCGATTTCTGCACGATTGTGGTGACGCCGGCGCAGCACGAAGCGGTGGTTGACGCCGCATTGGCGCATGATCTGCACATCCTGTCGGAGAAGCCGATTGCCGATTCTTTGGCCGCCTCCGTTCGCATCGCAGACAAGGTCCGACGCGCCGGCCTCAAGATGGGCGTGACGATGAGCCACCGCTTCGACCAAGACAAGACGAGCCTGCGCCAGGAATTGCGCTCGGGACGCTACGGGAAGCTCGACTATCTCGTCTGCCACCTAACCGCCGACTTGCGAAAATACGGCAGTTGGAATGCCTTCCGCCACGAAATAGCGCACCCGCTGATGATCGAAGGCGCCGTCCACCATCTTGATATCCTCGCCGACTTGGCCGGCGCTAAATGTGATACCATCTATGCTCAGACTTGGAATCCGCCCTGGGGCGAATATGCCGGCGACTCGCAGGCATTGGTCACGATGCAATTCGAAAACGGCAGCCGCGCATTCTTCGAAGGCGCCAGCACAAATGCTGTCGGTTTGAAAGACTGGAAATATGAGACGATTCGGGCGGAATGTGAATTGGGTACATTGCTGCTCAAGGCGCGCCGCCTGGAGCGCTTTGCCTACAACCCATTGACGCAGCGGGTCAGAAAATTCGAAGGGCAGGGCGAGCCGCTTCCGCTTTTGGAACGGGCAAAATGGAAAAACGCCTGGCTGATCGAACAATTTGTGCATTGGCTGGATGGCGGTAAGCCGATGGAGACCAACGTGGAAGCCAATTTACAGTCGGTCGCTCTCATCTTCGCCGTCATCGAAAGCGGGCGGATTGGACAGCCGGTCAAAGTGCAAGACTTGCTAAATCAAGCGCGGGAGGCGCTATGAGCCGGGATTCCGCAGACGTGAAGATCAAAACTGCCGTGATCACCGGCAGCCATCCCTTTGATGTGCCGGCCTTTCACGCCGCCTTCCGCAGCCTGCCCGAGATCGACTTTTATCCGCAGCATATAGAAGAGTTCGCCGCTGATGAAGGGAATCGGCGCGCTGAGTACGATGTGCTGCTCTTCTTCAACTTTCATCAGGCGACGCCGGATGGCGCAGGCAGCCGGCAAGACCAGCAGACCCGCGCCGCCTTGGAACAGCTAGGCGAGAGCGAACAAGGCATCTTCATCTTGCACCACGGATTGCTGGCATATCCGCAATGGCAACTATGGGCCGACCTGGTCGGCATTGCGGATCGCAGCTTTGACGTGCGCATGGACCACCTGCTTAAGATCCAAGTGGTCGACCCGCAGCATCCAATCACTCGCGGGCTAAGTGGCTGGGAGATGCAGGACGAAACTTATGTCATGGCGGAACCGGATTCCAACAGTGAAATCTTGCTGTCCACGGACGATCCCGAAAGTATGCGCAGCATTGCCTGGACGCGACGTTACAAGAACGCGCGCGTCTTCTGCTTTCAGTCGGGCCACGACCATCATGCTTATGGCAACGCGAATTTCCGTCTGATGCTCAGCCGTGGTATCCAGTGGGCGGCCGGGCGCATCTAGCCGACGCGTCGCCGGGGATGACGATTCCTTATGTATGACCGAAGCAGCGAACTCGATCTGCGCAGGCATCTCAACCTGGCTGTTGAGAATATGTTCAACACGCTGGATGAGCGGCAGGATTTTCTGCCCTTTTTCCACTTCGAACTGATTCAGCAGCCGACGCGCCTGCAGCACGGCCCCTTTGATTCGCCGCATGTCGTCGGTCGTTATTTGGACGCGCTGGGCTGCTGCGCCTCGATCATCGACCTGCCGGACCGGCCCGATGTCTACAATGCGCTGGCGCGGCAAATTTACCAGAGTCTCGAACGCCATCCCTCCGGCTTGCCCTGGAATGCGCCGACGCCCTGGCAGCCAAACATGGCGGTGATGCACAACTGCCGCGAAGTTATCCTGGGTTTGCTGGCTTTGTGGAATTGGCGCGGTGACGCGCGGGCGGCAACTGCTTTGCGTCGTCTATGCCGGTCGATCCTGGCGGCGATTGGCGATGGAGCGCGCTTTCCGGGCGAATGCCTCGGCCCCGATGGCTGGACGACCGCCTTCAGCGGCATCCTCGCGCCGCCGCCGGCGAACACCGGCCGCATGATACGCTCGCTGGTTCAGTACTATCGGCAAAGCGATGACGAGGTTGCCCTGGAGCTGGCGCGGCGCTTCGCCACGGACAATCTCGAGACCGCGTTTTCCGCCGACGGCGCGATCGCCGCTGAAGCCGGTACGCATCTGCATTCCATCACCGGCACGATCACAGGCTTGATCGAGTATGGCAGCCTGGTCGGCGATGATCGCTTTATCGAGGGCGCGCGCCGCGCATATCACAACGGCATGCGCCCGTTCCGCAGCAGCTATGGCTGGGTCAAGGAATTTCGCTGGGCGCCCTGGCTGAAAGAGCCGCTGGCGGCGGCCGGTTATGCCGGCTTCGATATCAACCGCGGCGAAGCCAATAACACCGGCGATCTTGTCGAAGCGGCGCTGCTGCTGGGCAAGCTGGGTTATGCCGGCTACTACGCAGATGCCGACCGGATGCTGCGCAATCATCTGCTGGCGTCGCAGGTCGTCGATGCCTCCTGGGTGCAGGAAGCGAATGGGCTAGAGGATAGCGATGAGATTCGTTATGGCGATGTCGGCAGGCGCGCCCGCGGTGGCTTCTGCTTCGGCAGTCCCAATGACCTCATCTCTTATCCCGCAGAAGCCTATCAAGTCAACGCCGACCTGGTTGGCGGATCGACCCAGGCGATCTGCGAAGCCTGGGATTCAATTGCGGCGCTTGATGAATCTGGCGCCCAGATCAATCTCTTATTTTCGAAGCAGGACTCGGCTATGAAATTGAGCTGCCCGCCGCCGGGTCCGGCGCCCATCACGATTCAACTCAAGGGCGTCGAAAAACTGCGCCTGCGCATACCGGCCTGGGCGCGTCCGTCCGATGTCCGCTACGCGATCAAGGGTTCGGCGCGGCTGCCGGCTGCCGCCGCGATCGACGACGGCTATCTCGCGCTCTCCGGCCTTGAGCCGGGAGCGGAAATCCAGGCCTGGCTGCCATCTCGGCGGGAAACCATCAGCGAGGTCGTTGGCGGCGTGGAATATGATGTCGAGTGGCAGAACGACACGGTTTCGCGCATCAAGCCGCCCGCCCGTTTCCGCGCGCTATATGGAAGCGAACAAATAGGTGAGGCGGGCGGTCATGGCTGATTTCCGGCGTGTGCATGAGGAAGCGATCATATTTGATGGCGCCTGTCCGCTGCTGAATTATTCACCGGCGCATACCTCCTATTATGTCGAGGGCGGCGTCACAGTGGCGGCGCCATCGGTGGCGGCCAACCACAACTGCGGCGAAGCAATCCAGCGCATCGCCGACTGGCTCAACATCATCAAAGAGCGCAGCGACGAGCTTCTGCATGTCACTGACGTCGCCGGCTTTCGGCGCGCCAAAGCAGAAGGCAAGCTGGGCATCCTCTTTCATTTTCAGAACTCGCTGCCCCTCGAGCAAAGCATCGAATTGGTCGATGTTTATCATGCCCTTGGCGTCCGCGTCATTCAGCTGACCTACAACGTCAGGAACTTCGTCGGCGATGGCTGTCTCGACAGCAATGACGCCGGGCTAAGCGCCTTCGGCCGCCGCCTCGTCAAAGCGCTGAACCGCGCCGGCATCGCGGTGGATTGCAGCCACACCGGCATACAGACGACGATGGACGCTATGGATGCCTCCCAGCAGCCGGTTGTATTCAGCCACAATCTGGCGAAGGCGGTCTGCGAGAGCCCGCGCAACATCAGCGATGAGCAAATCAAGCGCGCGGCGGAAATGGGCGGCGTCATTGGCATCAACGGTTTCCCGCCCTTCGTCGCAAAAAAGCCGCACCCGACTCTCGACGACCTGCTCAAACATGTCGACTATATCGCCGAGCTCGTCGGCATCGATCATATCGGCCTCGGCCTTGACTTCGAGTACGTCGGCGAATCCATGCAGGAAGCGTCAAAGGCGCATTACGATTACTTCGTGAAAACGGGACAATGGGATCCAAAAGATTATCCGCCGCCGCCCTATTATTATCCGAGCGGTCTCGACGATCCCCGCTGCTATCCTAATTTGAGCAAAGCGCTGCTTGAGCGGGGATATGACGAGGCGGAGACGAAGAAAGTGCTCGGCGGCAACTTCATGCGCGCCTATTCACAGATCTGGGATGGTTCCCCTCATGGAGATGGTGGGAGCGGGGAAGGGGAGGCGGAACCAAAATGAACAGAGACGACATTCTAAAGAGACTGAACAAGACTCTTTCCAATGGCGACGCCATCATCGGCGCCGGTTGCAGCGCTGGAATCGTGGCGAAGTGCGCTGAACTCGGCGGCGCTGACTTAATCGTCTGTTACAGCACGGGCAAATCCCGGATCATGGGCCTCCGCACCGAGGTGATCGGTCATTCCAACCCGCGCACGCTGGAAATGTATGACGAGATCAGCAATGTCGTCGGCGAAACGCCCATCATCGCCGGCATCGAAGCCAATGACCAGACGACCTACGACTTGAACCGCGTCATCGACCGCTTCCTGGATCAAGGTTTTGATGGCTTCATCAACTTTCCAACAGTGGGCAATCACGAGCGCGTATCCGACTTTTTCCTCCGGGAATACCAGAATATCGCGGAGAGCCTGGGGCAGCCCTGGGGCTTCGCCCGCGAAGTGGAGTTGATACGCCGGTTGCGCGAGCGGGACATATTCACGATGTGCTATGTATTCAATCCCGAACAAGCGGCGCAGATGGCCCGGGTCGGGGTCGATGTCGTTTGCGCGCATGTCGGCGGCACCGCCGGCGGCTTGATCGGCTTCCCGGCCGACCCGCTGCAGGAATCGCTGCAAAACACGCAGCGCATCATGGAGGGGGCCTGGGGCGTGGACGCGGATGTGATCTGCCTCGCCCACGGCGGTCCCTTTGCCGAGCCCGAGGACACGGCAGCGCTCTACGCTGGGACGGACGCCCAGGGCTTCGTCGGCGCGTCCAGCATCGAGCGCATTCCCATCGAAAAGGCGGTGATGGGCGCCGTCAAAGCCTTCAAGAACCACAAAATCAGGCAACGATAGCTTATGGAGAAATCGCGGAAGACGGTTGTCCTTGCGGGCGCGCTTGATACCAAAGCAGCCGAGTTCGCCTTCGTCCGCTCCCAACTCGAGCAGGCGGGCATTCGTACGCTGCTGATCGATTTCGGCATCCTGGGCGAGCCGGGCATCGCGCCCGATATCAGCCGCCGCGAAATCGCCAGCGCCGCCGGCGGGGATCTCGAGGCGCTGCGTCGGGACCGGCGCCGGGATGAAGCCCTGGAACTGATGGGCCGCGGATTGGCGCTTGTCGCGCGCCGCTTGTATGACGAAGGCGAGCTGGATGGCATCCTGAGCATGGGCGGCAGCGGCGGCACGACAGTCGCTTGCGCGGGCATGCGCGCGCTGCCGCTCGGCCTGCCCAAGCTCATGGTCTCGACCCTCGCCAGCGGCAATGTGAGCGCCTTTGTGGGCCCGTCCGATATCGTCATGCTGCCGTCCATTGTCGATGTGGCCGGCATCAACCGCATCAGCAGCCGGGTCTACGCGCAAGCCGCCGCAGCGATCGCCGGCATGATCCGGGCGGAAGCGCCGGCAGTCCCGCATGAGAAACCGCTGGTGACTGCGTCCATGTTCGGCAACACAACAGCCTGCGTCGACCATGCCCGCGGCCTGCTCGAGCGTCAAGGATACGAAGTCCTGGTTTTCCATGCCACCGGCATCGGCGGCCGGACGATGGAGAACCTGATCAGCGAAGGTTATATCGCCGCGTCACTGGACATCACAATGACGGAACTGGCCGACGAGGTCTGTGGCGGCGGCGCCAGCGCCGGGCCCGATCGCGGCTTGGCTGCTTCCCGGGCCGGCATTCCGGCTGTGCTGGTACCGGGCTGCGTCGATATGGCCAACTTCGGCCCGCTCGAATCGCTTCCGGCGCAATACCGTCAGCGCAATCTCTATCAGTGGGCGCCGACGGCGACGCTGCTGCGCACGAATCCGGAAGAGAACCGGCGCATCGGAGAAATGATAGCGGCCGCCGCCAATGCCGCGACCGCGGCGGTCGCGATACTCCTGCCGCTCAAGGGCTTGTCCATGTTGGATAGCGAGGGTGGCGCTTTCTGGGACCCGGCCGCCAACGCCGCTTGCTTTGACGCTATCAAGCACAATCTCAGAGCTGACATTCCCGTCATCGAACTGCCATACAACATCAACGACCGGGCTTTTGCCGAGGCGGCCGCGTACGCGCTGCTGGATTTGATGCGGCAATCCGAAAGCGACTAGCGCGCGCGGCGCCAACCCTCACTCCCGCGTCAGATGTAGAGCACTATGAAGTCTTCTTCGACTTGAACCGGGTAGGTCTCGACTGCCGGGTCTTCCTCCGGCATTTGTTCCACAGCGACATCGTAGGTCTTCACGCGCATCCGATGCGGATTGTATACCGAGCGCCCGCTGATAATATCGAATTCCCAGCCGTGCCAGGGACAGCGCACGATTTCGCCAGCGCGCGTTAGCCGCATTTGCAGCGGCGCATCGCTGACCATCAAGCCGGTGATGATGCCGCGACACAATGGCGCGCCTTTATGCGGGCAGGTGTTGCGCAGCGCGTGGAATTCGCCGCGGATGTTGAATATGCCGATGCTGCGCTTTTCCGCTTCGACGATTTTGACTTCGCCCGGCCGCAATTCACCCGCGCGACAGATGACGTGGCGTCCCATGCGCTCAAACCGGCGGCTGCAGCTTGTGGAAAGTCTCCAGCGCGTTTTCGCCGAATATGCGTCGGCGCAGCTTGTCCGGCAAGCGCGTCAATGTCCCGCGCGGATCGTCAAAGTCGAAATGGGGAAAATCGCTGCCGAAGAGCAACGTCCGATCGCCCTGCATCCATTCAATGATTGGCTCCAGATCGCGCTCATTTTCGGGCTCGTCGATCGGCTGCGTGTTGACGCGCACATGCTCCCTGACGTATTCGCTCGGCGGCTTCTTAACCCAGGGCACCTGGTAGCGCAGCGCCTTCCAGTCGGAATCCATGCGCCAGAGATACCAGGGCATCCAGGCGAAACCCGCTTCGACATTGACGACGCGCAAGCCCGGAAACTTTTCAAAGGCGCCTTCGAAGATGAAACTGGCCATGTGCGCCATGTAAACCGGCGCTCGCATCATGCGCCCTTCGACGTAGTGGCTGGGCCAGCCGGCCGCGGTCGGCGGTCCGTTGATGCCGACCCCTTCGCCATTGAAGTGGATCATAACCGCCAGCCTGTTGCGCTCGCAGGCTTCGTAGATCGGGTCGTAAACGCGATTGCCGTAGGGTTTGGTCGCGCCGCCCGGCAAGATGATGGCGATCACCGCCGGGTGGCTGCCGATGCGGTCAATTTCTTTCGCCATACCGAAGGGGTCTTGCGTGTTGACCGCCATCGCCACGCGGAATCGCTCATCGCTGGCGACCCAATGCTCGAGCGTGTAGTCGTTGAAAGCGCAGCAAATCGCCGAGCCCAAATCCATATCCGACATGACGCAGGCGCCGTAACCGGTAGAACCGGTCAAGATGGCAATATCTATCTCGCAGTCATCCAGCAGTTGTCGTCGCGTTGACAGAATTGGATCGTCAAGGTCCATGAAATCGGCGCGTGTTCCGCGGTTGCCGCCATTGTGCCAATACTGGCTTGATGGTCCGGCGCCGCCATGATCGCGCAGGCGCTCGGCATAAGCTTTTGGCAGATAGGGCGCCAGGTCGGACCAGCCCTTGACTCCGTGATGCACATCGGTGTCGACGATGAACAGCTTCTCCCGTTCGCGCTTTCGCCTGGCCGGCGCTTCAGTTACTTCCATTTTGGTTATCTCCTATTGACCCACGGGGTCGCGCGCATTCAGATTGTTGGTCATCGGGAATGCGGGCGAGCCAATGGCTCGCCCCTACATCTCACGGGCGATCATTGTCGTGCGAAACCAGATAAACGGTCATTGTGCATACGGGCGAGCCGGTGGCTCGCCCCTACAACGTCCGTCTTCCGCGCCGGCGGTCTTAAGCGTCGTTCACCCAAGTCCGCGTCAGGAGCCAGCCTGAACTTGGCGTCAAGGTGATATCTTGCACCCGCTCGCGAGCGGCGCCGATGACGGGGATGTTGCCCACCCAGACGTAGGGCGCTTCTTCAAGCTGAATCTCCACCAGATCCGCCCAGGCTCGCGCGCGCTCGGCTTGGTCCAGCGTCGTGCGCGAATCCTCGATGCGGCCCCAGGCGACTTCATTGTTGTAATCGGCGAAATTGACGATGCCGCCGGGCTGGAAGAACATCGCCTTGCCATCCGGATCGCCCGGCGCGACGCCGTTCTGGAAGCCGGCCATTTCGCCTTCGGTGTTTTCACCGGCGCCAACCAACCATATATCCAGCCAACTGGTGCGTTCCAGGGCCTGGATTTCGATGCGGATTCCAACCTGAGCCAGCATCGCCTGAACGATCTGCGCCATCTGTGCGTCCACCGTCCGATTGATGTGGGTATAGACCACATCAATGCCATCGGGATAGCCGGCTTCCGCCAGCAGTTGACGCGCGAGCTCCGGATCGTATTCCTGCCGCGGCTGCTCGACCCAATACCAGGCATCCAGGGGGAAGGGGAAGTTGGCATAGTAGCCGATGCCCTCGCTGAGATTCTCGATCAAGGCATCGGGCTGCAAGGCGGCCTGCGCCGCCAAACGCAGACGGACGTCGTCAAAGGGCGGCTGGCTGGTATTGAAGGTCACCGTATAGGCGGTGGCGTTGACCGTTTCGATCACTGTCAAATCGGCATCGCTCTCGATAGTCGGCACATCGCGCGGCAATATACGCTCGTTCAGGTCGAATTCGCCGCTTTGCAAGTTGAGCAGACGCACCGTGTTGTCTTCAATGCCGGTGAGCACGACGCCATCGAGGTAGGGCAGGGGCTCGCCGTCGGCGCCGACTTCCCAATAGTTCTCGTTTCTTTCCAGCACGGCTTCTTCGCCCGGCGTCCAGGATACCAGCTTGAAGGGACCGGAGCCGACGGCGTTGAAACGGTAATCATCGCCGTATTCAGCCACGGCTGCCGGCGAGACAATGGTTGTGGCGCCGGCGAGAGTGGAAAGGAAGGGCGCGTTAAAGCTATTCAGAGCAACTTCTACCGTCGCCTCGTCAATGACATTGACCGCTTCGATCGCTGTCAAACGGCCGGCTATGTACGATTCCGATTCGGGATCGCGCATGCGATCGATGGTGAATTTCACCGCTTCCGCGTCAAGCGCCGTGCCATCGTGGAAGCTGACGCCGCTGCGAATGTGGAATGTGTAATTCAGTCCGTCATCGCTAACATCCCATGATTCCGCGATCTCCGGCAGGATTTCGCCGGCGGTGTTGATGCGAATCAGTTGATTATAGAGCGCGTCATAGGCGATTCGGTCACAGACGCCCAATTGCGTACTCTGCGGGTCAAGGCTGGTGAGCGCGGCCACGCAGACGCCGCTGACAGTTCCGCCACGCTGCGGCATATCCGATTCCGCGATGACCGCCGCGCTCGACAGCGCCAGCGCCAAAAGAACAACAATAAACAAGAATCTACGAAATGACATCATTCCTCCCAATTTTGATTCAGTTTGCCTTCGGTCTTTAGTTCCCTTTTTATGCATGGTCAAGAATCAATTGTAGCCGCGCCGCAATTTAGGGTCAAGCACATCGCGCAAGCCATCGCCCAGGAAGTTCAAGCCGAGCGTGGTCACGGCGATTGCCAGGCCCGGAAACAAGCTGAGCCAGATCGCGGTGCCGAGATAGGGATAACCCGTTTGCAGCATGCCGCCCCAGCTTGGCGTGGGCGGGCGCGCGCCCAAACCGACAAAACTCAACGACGCCTCGGTGAGGATGGCGCCGGCGCTGCTGACCGCGGCCGCTACGATGATGGGCGCGATGCCATTGGGCAGGATATGGCGCAGGATGATATGCGCATCGCTGGCCCCGACCGCCCGCGCCGAAAGCACATAATCCGTCTCTTTGATCTGCAGCGTCTGCCCGCGCATGAGCCGGGCGAAACCCGGAATGCTCACGATGCCGATGGCGATCATCGCATTAGTCAAGCCGGATCCCAGCACCGAAGCAATGACAATCGCCAGCAAGACGGCGGGAAAGGCCTGCAAGCCATCCATGATCCGCATGGTTGCATTGTCGATGCGCTCGCCATAATACCCGGCGATCAATCCGACTGGCACGCCAAAAGCGAGACCGATACCCACCGCCAGCATCGCCACCTGCAGCGACACGCGGCCGCCATATACGATGCGCGAGAATTGATCTCGGCCCAACTCATCCGTGCCAAACGGCGCGTCCGCCGACGGCGGCAGCAGATCGTTCATCAAGTCAAGCGCGGCCGGGTCCTTGGCGATGACCGGCGCCAGCAATGCCAGCAGCGCGAACGTTCCCACGCAGACCATCCCGATGAGCATTTGGCGATTGCGACGAATGCGATACCACAGCCCGGCCCGGGACCGCGGAACATCGGCTGCGGCCGGCTTATTCGTAGCGGATGCGCGGGTCGAGGAAGGCATAAAGCAGATCCACTCCGAGATTGATCAAGATGACGAACAAGGCCAGCACCATCGCCCCCGCCTGAATCACCGGAAAATCGCGGTGGAATATCGCCGTTACCAGCAGACTGCCGACGCCCGGCACGAGGAAAATGCTCTCCACAATCAGCGAGCCGCCCATCAGCCCGCCGAGTGTCAATCCCATAACCGTGACAACCGGGATTAGCGAATTCTTGAGGGCGTGACGCAAGAGAACGCGCCGCTCCTGCAAACCCTTGGCCCGGGCGGTGCGGATATAGTCATCGCGCAGCACTTCCAACAAACTGGAGCGCACGTGGCGCATCAGCCCGGCCGAAGCGCCGCCGCCCAAGGCCAGGGCCGGCATAATCATGCTGCGCAAGCCCGCAATTGGATCTTCTAAAATGCTCGTGTAGCCCGATGCCGGCAGCCACTTCAACTGCACGGCGAATAACCAAATCATCAGGATGCCGAGCCAGAAATTGGGTATCGCCAAGCCGACTACGCTGATCAGGCTGGCGGTCAAGTCCCAGCGGGAGTTGACGCGGATTGCGGCCAAAATGCCCAGGGGCAGGGCAATGATCGCGGCGATGACAATGGAGACGAGCGCCAACTCAATCGACACTGGCAGGCGCTGAACAAGCGACTCCGACACCGGATGTTTGTTGCGCGTCGAGCGCCCCAGATCGCCTTGCAGCGCTTTGCTCAGCCAGTTGACATACTGGACCGGCAGCGGCTGGTCCAGCCCTAGTTCCTTGCGCGCCACTTCCAGCGATTCCAATGTGCGGGCGGTGTCCGGTCCCAGAATGGCGACAACGGGATCGCCCGGGATGAGGAAGGTCAAGCCGAAGACGATGATGCTCATGATGAAGACAACGGGAAGCGTCTGGATCAGACGGCGGAGGATATATTTTGACACGGTTTATGATAAATCAGTTGAATGCGCAGATTATTCCATTATCCTCATTCGCTTGCTGGCGCGCAAACGCTGGGGCTGGCGCCTCGGCGGCAGGGGGAAACGCGCTGCCATCTGTAAACTAAAGTGTTCGCCCTGCAACTGGGCTCCTGTCCGCCAAGCGGGACAAGAACGCTCCATGACCGCGCAACGATTCCCATAACGCCCCGGCATCGGCCCGAACCGGGATTCCATACTCCATTAAGATGACAATTTCCGTGTATACTTTCACTCGCGAAAAAGCGCCGGGAGGCAGAAGCAGGCATCGGCCGGCGCTGCGCCAATATCCATGCGAACTCAAGGCATTAGCATCGACCCGCGCCGACACGATTGGAGGAAAACTATGACTGATTGTTAAAAGCGCCCGACCTTACAGACCGCAAATCTTGCAGAAAAGAAAGGACAAAGGACATGAACCGCTTCACCAGAACGCTATTGTTGGCAGCTGCGGCGACACTGCTGATTTCCTCTTTTGGAACGGCGGCCGCGCAGGACGAAGAAGTGACGCTCGATCTCTGGATGTTTTTGGATGGCACCGGCTTTTTGCCCTCGGTGGTCGAGGCATTTGAAGCCGCGCATCCGAACATCAAGGTCCAGATTACCGATGTGCCCGAAGGCGAATATGTCACCAAACTAGATACGGCTTTCCTCGCCGGGCAACCGCCGGATATCGCTTTCCCCTACGTGATCCGCTGGATCCGGGCCGGCTTGGTCGCGCCCATCGACGAGGTATTGGAGTCGGCCGGCGTTAATATCGAAGACTACAATGCCGGCGCCGTATCGAGAAACTGCGCGCTGGACGGGCGGGTTTACTGCCTGGGCACGTTCACGGCCGGGTACAACATTTTCTACAACAAGGATGTCTTTGATGCCGCTGGCGTGGAGCATCTTTCGTCGACCGAGCCGATCACGATTGACGAATACGCCGATCTCGTCGCCCAGCTTTCGGTCTACAGCGATGATATGTCGCAGCGGGTTTGGGGCGGGACGCTGCCAATGCCCTGGTGGATGGACGCCGCCAATTACTTCAGCGAAGATGGCCGCAGCGTCATCGGCCATGTCAATGACGAGGCGACCGCGCACTTCTATCAGCTCGTGGCGGATATGGCCGGCACGGACGGCATCCTGTCATCGGCTGACCTGAGCCTGGCGGGCAACTCCGCCAATGATATGTTGGCAGCGGGGCAGCTGGCGATGGCGATGGCGGACAGCCCGATCGCCCAGCCCTTGCTGGAAGCCGCAGGCGTGAATTGGGGCGCCGCGCCGCCGCCGGTGGAAGTAGAGGGCGATCCCGCCTGGGTCTACACCGGCTCGGATGAATTGATGGCTCTCAGCGGCAGCGACAACCTGGAAGAGGCGCTGCAATTTGTTCTCTTCTGGGCGACGGAAGGCAACCGCTTGCGCGCCGAGGCAGGCGGACTGCCGATGAATATGCGCATGGCGGAGGAGATGAACTGGGCCGATGGCAGCGAGGGCCGCCAGGAATTGCTCGAAGCTATAAATCTGGGCCGCTCGACCGTTTTCGTTCCGACTGTTTGGGGCGCTTATGGGGAGATCGCCGAGGCGATCAATAGCTTGATGATCGAAGATGGCATTCCGGCGCAAGAGGCGCTTGACGAGATCGCGCCAGCCATTCAGGAAGACCTGGATCAGCTTTGGGAAACCTGGGACACATTCGAAGCCTAGATATTGCGCTAAGGCACGGCGCCGCGGGCTCGTCCGCCTGCGCCAACATGCCCGAAGGCAAGTCGTGTAGGGGCGAGCCCGTGGCTCGCCCAACTGTGCAATCACTCTCGCCCGCAAGGCCTGTCCGATACTGGATCATGCTACTGCGCTTTTTTTACCCCATCCCCCCAGCCCCCTTCCCCAGCGAGCTAGGGAAGGGGGAGCGCGCTGAAAGAGACTGACTTCATTGGCAGTTTTCTATGTGTTTCGAGGTCGATCTTCTAGCTGCTTCTTAGAGTCACCCTTCCCCAGTTCACTGGGGAAGGGCCGGGGATGGGGTAAAACATCGACGAACATATGCCTATTTTTGATGCGGACAAGCCTTGCACGGGCCAGCCGGTGTCTCGTCCGCCTGTGCCAACACGACCGGCCACAAGGCCTGTACGGGCGAGCCGGTGGCTCGCCCAACCTTGCGGCAGTTTTCCGATTGGCTTCTGCATGAATTTCTTGGAACGACTTAAACGATGCAAGCCTTAAGTCAATCTCGCTTTGGCGGCCGCTTTCAAGGCAAATCGAAGCTGGGAGCGATGGAAAGGCGCGAAGAACGCGCCGCCTACTTCTTTCTGCTGCCCTGGCTCATCGGCTTGGTCGTCTTCATCATCGGTCCCGTCATCGCGTCCTTGCTCATCAGCCTGACGGACTGGAACCTGCTTACGCCGCCCAACTGGGTCGGCTTAAAAAACTACGAGAAGATGTTCTCCGATCGCGATTTCTATAACTCGCTTCGGGTGACATTCCGCTTCGTCATCATGTCGCTGCCCGTCTATACGCTGGTTAGCCTCTCCCTCGCTCTGCTGCTCAATCAGCGCATACGCGGCATGTACTTTTTCCGCACGGTGCTCTTCATGCCTTCCGTCATCGCCGGAACCGCTGTCGCCGTCTTGTGGTCCATTCTGCTGAATCCCGATGTCGGCGTGGTCAATCAAGTCTTGGGCGCGATCGGCATTGAGCAGCCGCCGCGCTGGCTCGCCAGCCGCGACTGGGCGATCCCGGCCGTTATCCTGATGGGTCTCTGGGGCGTCGGCGGCGGAGTCATCATTTATCTGGCCGGACTGCAGAATATCCCGCCCCAGCTTTATGAAGCCGCGACCATCGACGGCGCTAACGCGCCACAGAAGTTTCGCTTCGTGACGCTGCCCATGCTGACGCCGAGCATCTTTTTCCAGCTTATCACCGGTCTCGTCGGCGCTTTTCAAGTCTTTGATGTGGCTTATGTTCTGGCTGGGCGCGGCGGCACCCGCGCGAGCGCGCTGCAATTTTACCTGCTCAATGTCTATGAAGAGGGCTTCCAGAACGGGCGCTTCGGTTATGCCTCGGCCCTGTCCTGGGTATTGGTCGTGATTGCGACAGTTGTCATTTTGATCACATTTCGCAGCTCCGAGCGCTGGGTCTACTACGAGAGCGAAGAGGACAAAGCCTGACCATGCGCGGCAATTTATCGTTCAGCCAATCCCACGCTTCATCTATGCGGCGCCTGCAAGATGACATCATCCCCCGCGCGCGCAGACTCCTGCGCTTGTTGCTGCTCTACGCGCTTCTCGTCGCGCTGTGCGGCTTTGTGCTGCTTCCGGTTTCCTGGATGTTGACCGCGGCGCTCAAGCCGGACAGCGTTCCATTCTTCAGCATCCCGCCGCATTGGTTTCCCACCGAGCACTTCGAATGGCGCAACTTCGAAACCGCCTTGCTGGACCCGGTGCGCCCCTTCCTGCGCTTCACGCTGAATACCTTGATTATCTTTGGCGGCAACGTCATTGGCACGATTTTCTCCTGCACGCTGGTGGCTTATGCCTTCGCCAGGCTGCGCTTTCGCGGAAGCGGTTTTCTGTTCAATGTCTTGATCATCACCATGCTTATCCCCTGGCAATCACAGATGATTCCGCAGTTCTTGCTCTTCCTTGAGCTCGGCTGGTACGGGACCTATCTGCCTTTGATTGTGCCGTCCTTCGCCGGCAACGCCTTCTTCATCTTTCTCATTCGTCAATACATGCGCACCTTCCCGCGCGACCTGGACGAAGCGGCCAAGATTGACGGTTGCAGTTATTTTGGCATCTTTCGTTTCATCATCTTGCCTTTGTGCCGGCCCGTGCTGGCGGTGGTCGTGGTCTTCATGTTCCTCAGTTCCTGGGGCGATCTGCTGGGACCGCTGATTTACCTGAACAACACCGATCAGTTCACCATCGCCATCGGCCTGGCGAACTTCGCCACGCGCTACAGTCCCAACACAAACCTGCTTATGGCGGCCAACCTCGTGATGATGATTCCGCCTATCCTGGTCTTCTTCTTCGCCCAGGAGCAGCTCATCGGCGGCATCGCCTCTGTCGGCCTGAAGGGTTAAGGCACCCAGGTAATTGCGTCGTGATCGTGATGGAAAGCAAGTTATGAAAAATACAGCCGACAAAAGAAATCGCCAAAATAGTGGATGCCTTGTAGGGGCGAGCCATTGGCTCGCCCGCCTGCGTCACCACCGCCAACTGCTTTTCGCAAAATCAACTTGGAACGACTCCTCATGACCAAATCGAATCAAGACTTTGCCGAGCAGCGCCGCAACCTGGCGCAGGATTTCCATCGGCCCATCTATCATTTCATCGCGCCCTCCAGCTGGATGAACGACCCCAACGGCGTGATCCACTGGGGCGGAAAATACCATCTCTTTTACCAGTACCACCCGGAAAGTGCCCGTTTCGGCCTCGCCTATTGGGGACATGCCCTGAGCGAGGACGCGATTCACTGGCGGGACCTGCCCGTCGCGCTCTCGCCAAGCCCGGGCGGGCCCGATGCCACCGGCTGCTGGTCCGGTACTGTGGTGGACAACGACGGCGTCGCGACAGCCGTCTACACCGGCGTTGGCGCCGAGGGTTATGGCCAGCAATCGCAGTGCATCGCCACCAGTCAGGACGGCTTGCTGACATGGGAGAAGTACAGCGGCAACCCAATCTTGAGCGAGATCCCGGCCATCTCCAAGCAGTCCTACGACTTGCGCGACCCGATGATATGGCGTGAAGGCGAAACCTGGTACATGCTGCTGGCCTCGCGCATCAAAGATCGCGGCGGTTCCGTCTTTCTATATCGCTCGCCCGACCTGATGCGGTGGGAATTCATGCATCCGCTTTTGACCGGCAGCTACGCTAAAGACGGCTGCGTCTGGGAATGTCCCAGCTTTTTCCCGCTGGGCGACAAGTGGGTGCTGATCGTGGCCGGCAAGGGCCGCAGAATTCCATTCACCGTCTTCTACTTCATCGGCGACTATGTCGATCATCAGTTTACGCCGGAGAGCGGCGGAATCCTGGATCACGCTTATTTCTACGCGCCTTTCACGATGGAAGACGCGCAGGGCCGGCGCTTGCTCTGGGGCTGGCTGCGCGAAGGCCGCAGCGAAGAGGCGCATGTCGCCGCCGGCTGGGCCGGCTGCCACTCCGTCCCGCGTGAACTGAGCCTGCGCAACGGACAACTCCACATGAACCCGTTGCCGGAGCTCAAGCGCCTGCGGGGCGACCGCGCTGCATATAGTAATATCCGGCTGACAGGCGCCGACCATAAACTTGAGACTCAAGGCGCCAATCTGGATATTGAGGCGGAACTCATTGCCGCAGGCACGGTTGGGCTGGCGCTCGCCTGCGCCCCGGACGGCAGCGAAGAAACGCGCCTCAGCTACGATCCGGACCGCAAAATGCTGAGCGTGAACCGCGAGCGCTCGAGCCAGGGCCGGGGGCAAGAAACTTTCGCGCAGGAAGCGTCGCACGAACTCGCGCCCGACGAAAACCTGCAGCTGCGCATCTTGCTCGACGGCTCGGTCTTGGAGATCATCGCCAACGGTCGGACGAGCATATGCAGCCGCATCTATCCATCGCGCAAGGACAGCCAGGGTCTATACCTTTTTGGCAAGGGTCAGGTCAAGGCCCTGTCAATCTGGCAAATGCGCTCGATATGGCCGCATTAGACCGGCCTGACGGCGATGTCATCAAAGTAAATGCAGCCTGATTCCGCGATCAGGGCGATGCCGCCGCCGGTCAGAGCATTGTCCGGATCCTGCGCTTCCAGCGCCAGCTCGCCATTGACGAAGGCGGTCAGTTTGTTGCCTTCGACCTTCAATTTGAGATCGTAATTGCGCTCGACCGACCAGCCGGCGTCGGTTTCAGCCAAGACAGTTTCGCCATCCAGGACGCGAACGATGCGCGTCCGTTCTTGATCCAGCAGCAGCGCATAGTAGCGCCGCAAGCCTTGTACGCGGACTGCGATGCCCCCGGCATCGCAGACGCGCGGCATGGCGCTGGCCGCAAACTGATAGTCGCTCCAGTCGCGCGTCCCCTGAATCAGTAGCCCCCGGCCTTCATTCTGTATCACCCGATAGGCTTGCGTCCAGTAATCCCAGGCATCGAATCGCTCGCTGGAATCCAGCGCATAAATCCAGGCCTTCTTCCAGAACTTCGGCCGCGCCCGTTTCTCCCGCCCGGCTTCGCTGATGACGGGCCGATTCAGCTGCATGTTCGGCGCCCCGTCCCATGTCAGCCAATCCAGGTATACGCTGCCGCTGGCGCCATTCTCGCCGGTAATCTCGATTCCGATGCAGGCGATAGGTTGGTTGCCGGTCTCCGGCACGCGCCAGGTTAGCGTGGCCTCTGCGCCCGGCTCGACCAGGACCGGCTCGCCCCCGATGATCTCCAGCGCATCATCTTCGTTGTAATGCCGCGCGTAGAGCCGCAGCGTCACAGTTTCCGCATTGGCTGCATCCGCAAGCAGGCCGGCGCTGACGACCTGCCCGGGATACAAAGTTGGCGACGCCAACAAGCGGTAACCGCGCTCGTCAAAATAATCGGCGATTTCCTTGGAGGGAATGAAGGTGAGCGTGGCCGCTCGGGCCATGCGCCCCGGCGCCAGCCGTTGAAAGCGAAGCGCCAGCGATCGCTCGCCGCGCTTGCTGCGTCCCGGCGCATTTTTGATGGCGACTGCACTGTTGGATTCGGAATCGGATTCAGGCTCGAAACCCTGTACCGACCCGGGCAGGCTGAAATGATATCGCGCTCCGTTTTTCGGCCGAAGCGGCGCCATATTCCGCATCCCGCGCCCAATATTGACCAATTTGTAGGTTTCCGCGACCGCATCGCTGATGGCGCTGCCGCCGTCCGCTGTGGGCAGATACAGGCGATCGGCGACCGGGCCGCGCCAGTCCGGTCCGGCGTCGATCCCGGCCAGGCCATTCTTAACGCCCATAATGCAGCCGACATTGCCGGAATTGCAATCCGTGTCAAAACCCGATGTGTTGACGACCAGCATGGACTTCTGAAAGTCGTCGTCGCCATAGAGCAGGGCAAGAATGATGCGGGCATGATTCGGCACGATATGGCAATTCCCCGGATATCGTTCGCGGCTGTATTCCCGGTCAATCTGCGCCAGCGTCCCGCGCCAGTCCGCTCCCCGGGCCTGCCAGTTGCGCACATTCTCAATCATGCGGTATGTAGTCGAGTCGGAGGGGATCAAGGAAGTGGCGCTGTCGATGAGCCTGTTCATGTCCGATTCGACGAAGGCCTGCGCGACTAAGGCGGCGACCATCTGCGCGCCATAGATTGCTTCGCCGTCGTGGCTGACGCAGGCGGCCCGCCGCGCCAGATCGGCCGCCAGTTCCGGGTCGCCGGGCGCGATCATGCCCCAGCTATCGATGAAGATCTGCGAACCAATCTGCTCGGCCATGACCGGCCCGTTGAGTTCAATCGAGCCGCTGCGCGGAGGCCGGATGCCGTTTTTCAGCCGGAGGTAGGCGGTATGTTCGGTGACATCGCCGATGCCGCCCCACCACAAGATAGTCTTGCCTTCGACGATGTAATTGAGCCAGGTCTGGCCGATCTGTTCCGGCGTCAGATCCGGGTTGTTGCCATAATCCGGCATTGCGCGCACAAATGTAAAGGTTCCGGAGAGATCGTCATCGGTCACAATCAGAGGCTCGCCCAAGGCCTCGTGCACGTAATAACTGATTTCGCCAAAACGCTCCGTGATCATCTCATAGGACCAGCCCTCAATCGGCCGGCCCAGGTAAACCGCAATGATCTTGCCGAGGACCCCGGCATAAACTCGCTCAACATAATCGGACGGAATGGTCATATCAGGCACTCCAGTGAGTTTTGAGGAAAGGTCTGGGCTATTCAGGCAACGCCCACTGATTTTGAAGCGCCGCGCAAATTCGCCATGCTGCGCGAAGCAAGGAACCGCCGTAAAGTCTACCCCATCCCCCGGCCCCTTCCCCAGCAAGCTACTGAGGACAGGACAGGTTTAACATAGCCTCTGATCTAGGACGACGGACAGGGATGGGAACTTGTCATGGCGTAAGACATACTTGTTGAAGTAGGCGATGCCTTCCTTGAATAGGCTAAGTGGCCGCCTCAACTTGTTGTCTTTGGTCTTTATCAGTCGGCGTGCCTTACCTGTGATCACAGCTTGGCTGCCAAGCGCTAAGGCCATGCCTTGCGCAAGCGCCAAGATCGCCAGGAATCGGGCCATTCGGTCTACCGAGCGCAAACGACAGGTTTCCAGTTGCCAGCCACCGCTTTTCAAGTCGCGGAAGCTCTGTTCCTGCCAGTTGCGCATCCTATACTCCCGACCTGTCAAGTCTGGATTGTTCGTAACCAAAATCCAAGGTTCGTCGCAATCTCGGTCCCAGATCGCGCGCACATGCGCCGGAACCCTTCCCCGTTTAATAAAGACCGATCCGCTCGCGCGCCATCGTCCCCCTTTCCGCATTTCCTTGTACGGATGCGCTATCCCGTCATCGGTCTTGATCTTGACTGTTTTCGGAACGCGGAACAAATATTGCCAGCCCAAGCCCTCAACCGCCCTGCACAGCGCTGGCGAGTTGCCGATGCCGCGATCTGCCAGCACCAAAACCGGCCTGTCATCGGGCAAAACTGTCTTGATTTGCGCAAGCATGCCCGAAATCATCTTCACCTGACCTTCAATTGGATAGTCCTCCTGACTATTCGCCTTGTAGCAAGTCCAGGCTAGCTGAATGCAGCGCCGCTTATACGCTACACCTACCATCATCACTCGAAAACGCCCGCCGATACTGGTCTCGTCCACCAACAACACGAGCCGCGTCTTCGGCAACAAGCTGACAACCCAGCGTGTCCAATCCAGCGAGAACTGAGCGGGCGACCATTTCTGATCCGCGATACACCGCCGCAACTGTCGCACGATACCGTCAGCACTGACGTCTCCCGCCAACGCCTTTGCAATCCTTGACTGTTGGCAATGCTCGCTGAGCATCACACCTAGACTGAAACGCGCAAAACGCTTTTTCTGCCACACCGTAAAGCTTGTAAAATGCTTCGAAACCAGCTCCTGCCAGTGGTACAATGAAGGAAGATTCATCAGTTTCACCTTTCTTTCCTTACGCGGGTTAGAAGTGATACTGATGAATCTTTACATAGATCGCGAATTACTGCCTTTCAAGTTGCCACAAACCTGTCCTGTCCTCAGCAGCAAGCTAGGGAAGGGGAGCGCGTTGAAAGTAGATGGCTTCTTACGCTCATTCTTGTACTTTGTTGCGCGTTTATTCACAGTTTCATCAACGAGTCTCCCTTCCCCTGTTCACCGGGAAAAGGGCCGGGGATGGGGTAGAAAAACTGCCCTGTCCTCAGCAGCTCGCTGGGGATGGTGTGTATAGCAGCCCCGGCCTGTGCCCGCGCCACCACGAGACAATGTCGCTTCACAGTGTATTCTTGTAGACGCGGCCCGATTTCATAATCAGGCGCAGGTTTGTTTCCGGCGTCGTCATCACGGATACATCGTCCAAGGGATTCCCCTCCGGCACCAGCAGATCGGCCGCAGCGCCTTCCACAATCTCGCCCAATTCTCCGGTCCGCCCCAAGAGATCTGCGCCATTGCAGGTCGCCGCCCGCAGAACCTCAATCGCCGGGATGATCTCGCCGCGGATGGCGAACTCGTCCAGTTGGCGGCGGTGCATCTGCCCCAATAGATCGGTGCCATAAGCCATCTTCACGCCGCCGCTGTATGCCATATCCAGCGCGCGTTTGCCGGCATCCAGCACATCAAAGACCTTGTTGTAGAGTTCTTCCGGCAGGCCCGCCTCGACGCCTTCATCCGCCAGCGCCTGATAGATCGATAGCGTCGGCACCAGGAAAGCGTCATTCTCCAGAAAGAGGTCGATGCTGGCTTCATCGAGCAGGTTGCCATGTTCCACCGTTTTCGCCCCGCAGCGCAGCGCCCGATTGATGGCGCGGGCGGTATAGGCATGCACCATCACATAGAGATTGGCGGCTTCCGCTTCTTCGACCGCGGCGCGTATCTCCTCTTCGGAAAACTGCGTGCTGTCGATACGGTCCGTTGGCGAGGCAACCCCGCCGGAAACCATCAGTTTGATGTGATGCGCGCCGCGGCGCACTTCTTCGCGACAAGCGCGGCGCAAGGCGCTGACGCCATCGCAGACCCAGCCCAAGCCCGGCGTCAGCCAACCATAACCAACCCCGTCATCCCCCGACGAACGCATATCGCCATGGCCGCCGGTCTGCGACAAGGCGTGGCCGCAAAAGAAAATTCGCGGTCCGGCGATGAGGTCTTCATCAACCGCTTTCGCCAAACCCCAGTCGGCCCCGCCGCCATCGCGCACAGTCGTGAATCCGCGCATCAACATGCCTTCGAGGATCTTCGCCGCGTGGGCGGTCACATAAGCCGGCGACCAGTGCCGGATTGCGGACAGATCGGCGGTGGCGGCGGTGACGTGCACGTGCATATCGCATAATCCGGGCATCACAACTTTGCCGCCGACATCGATCGTGTCGGCGGCGCCGGCCGGCAGCCCAGCGCCAATGGCCGCGATTTTCCCGTCCTTTATCAAGATCTGCGCGGCCTCTCGCAATTCTCCCGCGCGCACATCCAGCACCCGCGCGTTCGTCAAAAGCAGGTCCGTCATCGTCAACCTCCCTCTATGTCGCTGCCAATGGCTATATTGTATCAGCAGCGCCGCTTGTGGATAAAAGGCTCCTGGAAGACGTCCGCGGACGGTTTTTCTACGCCATCCTCGGCCTGCGCCCCCTCGGTTCCCCGCCTCACGGGGGATGTTTCCCAAAGCATTGGGGAATGGTGACTCGTTGCTGAAACTGCGAATAAACGCGCAACAATGTACAAGAATGAGCGCAAAAGGCCGTCTGCTTTCAGCGCGCTCCCCTTCCCCAGCTTGCTGGGGAAGGGGCCGGGGGATGGGGTAGAAAAAGCGCGGTAGCATTAGCTGGTAACGGACAAGCCTTCCAGGGGCCTCTAGTGAGACGCCCATTTTCTACAACCGGGAAATCATTGGGCGAGCCACCGGCTCGCCCGTACACAGAACTGAGTGTGAACCATGTCCACGATACTCCACTCCATTCGGCGGCGAATATTTGACGTCCGCTGCATTACTCGCTATATTCCAGCAGTCGTTTTCGATTTAGGATTGTTGCTCATATATTGCGCTCGTCAGAGTTTTTCCTTATGGATTCCGGCCATCTGCATGCGGCAGAAATCGCTTGCCCCTCGCAGTAGCGCGGCCGTCATCGCTTCCCTGTTCCAGTTAATGGCAGCATCCCATCGAATTCGTGTCGTACCTTTAACCGGCGGTTCTTTCCATTTGGAAAAGTGAGGATTAGCATGTCTTATCGCACCCTTAGCTGTACTGCACTTCTTGTCCTGTTGTTCTCTCTCTTCGGGGGAATGCTCGTAGGCGCGCAGGATATGGGCGTCGCCAAGATCGGCATCATGGTGCCGCTGACCGGCGCCTTTGGCGCTGATGCCCAAGATGTGGTTCAAGCGGCGCAAATCGCCGTGGATGACCTGAATGAAGCGGGCGGCGTCGCTGGCTATACGCTGGAACTGGTCATCGCGGATACCGTCGATCAACGCGCGGACGCCGTGACGACGGCCTTCAACCAGCTTAGCAACACCGAAGATCTCAACTTCATCATGACCGCCTACGCCAGCACCTCAAACTTCGAGATCGATCTGATGGCGGAGATCGACATGCCTTACCTGATCTCGGCTAATGCGGCGCAAACGCGCGAGATCGTCTCGGCGGATCCGGAGAAGTACCACACGGTCTGGTCCCGCGTTCCGTCCTACGACGCCTACGAGACCGCGCTGCCGGAATTGCTGGAAGCATACGATGAAGCCGGATTGCTCTCCCTGCGCGACCGCGAAGCCTTCATCATTAGCTCCGACGATCCCTACGGCACCACCATCGCAACCGGCATGGCCGCGCACTTCGAGAGCATGGACTGGACCGTAATCGGCTACGAAACTGTGCCATTCGCCTCCGTCACCGACTGGCGCGGCTTGTTGGCGAAGATCCGCGAAAACGAGCCGGATATCGTTGTCGTCACCGATTCCGCGCCGCCGAACAACGCGGCATTCATGAACCAGTTCATGGAGAACCCGCCCAATTCCCTGCTTTTCCTTCAGTATGGCCCCTCGGTGCAAGAATTCCTTGAGCTGACCGGCGAAAACTCCACCGGCTTGATCTACAACAATCTGGGCGCGGCCATCGACTCCAAGCCGGAAGTGATCGAGATCCGCGATCGTTACGAAGAAATATACGGCCATCGCGGCGGCTACTTCACCGTCATCGCCTACGATCAAATCATTATCTACGCCACCTGCCTCGAAGAGGTTGGCGATCCGGCTGAACGCGTCGCCATCGGCGAATGCATCGGCGCTCTCGAGATGGAAACGCTGGCGGGCTTCCTGACCTTCGACCAGGAGACACATCTCGCGATTCAAGGTCCGGAATATTATCCGATCCAGTTCTACCAAATCTGGGAAGGCGAGCGCATCCAACTGGAGCCGGATCGCTTTTCGACCGGTACCTTCCAGGTTCCGCCCTGGATGGAAATGTAATTCGCGCCTCCACGATGAAAGCGGGTCAGCCGCCGGCTGACCCCTACCGATTCTTTCATGATGCTATGGATAAGGGCGACTCTGCGAGTCGCCCGCCAACATGAATATTGCAACGGGAATGATCGCTTGATTCCGCGTCTTTTGATTCTGTCCTGTCCTCAATTCTTGACGAGGGAGGGCGCAACCTGGTGAGCGCACTGCTATCCGTCAGCAAAGCCAATAAGAAATTCGGCGAACTCGTGGCTGTTGACGATGTCAGCTTCTCAGTCGAAGAAGGCGAGATCTACGGCATCGCCGGGCCCAATGGCGCTGGAAAGACCACGCTATTCAACCTGATTACCGGCATTCCCTACCATGCCGATAGCGGCGTCGTCACGTATCGCGGCGAAGAAATATCGCAACTCTCGCCGCACAAGATTTATGAACTGGGCATCGCCCGCACCTTCCAAAAAGAAACCGCCTTCGACACCCTGACCGTGCAGGAGAATGTGCGCATCGGCGCCGTGTTCGGCACGGACCTGGAAGCCAAATCGTACGACTCGGCCGTCGATCAAGCCCTGGAGAACCTCGGTCTCATGGACGACCGCTTTCGCTTGGCCGGCGAGCTTTCGCTTTACGGCAAAAAACGCCTCATGATCGCTTCGGCCATCGTCAGCAATCCACATCTGCTGATGCTTGATGAACCCGCCGGCGGCTTGAACGTGGCCGAGCTAAGCGAGCTCGAGTCGCTTATTCTGCGGCTCAGTGGCGGCGAGATGACCATCATCATCATTGAGCATGTCTTGCCCCTGCTTTTTGGCGTTTCCAACCGCGTCATGGTGATGGACTTCGGAAAACGCCTGGCGGAAGGCTCGCCGGAAGCGCTGGCACGCGACGACACCGTGATTGAGGCTTACCTCGGCGAACGAGGCAAGGACGCCTTCCATGCTATTTCAGGTTGAGAATCTCAGCTCCGGTTACGGCAAGATCGATGTCGTGCGGTCGCTGTCGCTGCATGTGGACGAGGGCGAGCATGTCGGGCTCTTCGGTCCCAACGGCCATGGCAAGACCACGCTCTTGCGGACCGTCTCCGGTTTGATCCCGGCGAATTCCGGCCGAGTTACTTTCCGCGGCGAGGACATCACCGGGCTGGACCCGCGCAAGATTGTCGAGCTGGGCCTGATCCATGTGCCGCAGGGCAATCAGTTATTCCCGGAAATGACCGTGCAAGAAAACCTCACCCTCGGCGCCTATGTCTCCCGCACCGATAAAGGCAAGGCGAGCAATTTTGAAAAGGTCTTCACGCTCTTCCCGCGCTTGCAAGAAAGGCGGGGCCAGCGCGCCCAGACCCTGAGCGGCGGCGAACGGCAGATGCTTTCCATCGGGGTCGGCTTGATGGGCATGCCGGAATTGCTGATCCTCGACGAACCCAGCGTCGGCCTGGCGCCTTTGATAAAAGAAGAACTCGCGCGCGCAATCGGCGAGATCGCCTCCAGCGGCGTCACAATGATCGTCGTCGATCAGGATGTCGAACTTTTGCTGGGCATCTGCGAGCGCCTGTACCTCATAGAAAAAGGGACAGTCTCCCTCGAGACGACCGATGTCTCGCAGGTCGATCAGGCCGAAATCCTCGAGATGTATTTCGGAAAGGTCAGCTGATGACACTGGAAGCGATTGTCGCCATCATCGCAAGCGGCCTGGTTTCTGGATCTTTGTACGCCCTCATGGCCAGCGGACTGTCGCTGGTCTGGGGCACGGTGCGCATGTTTAACTTCGCCCATGGCGCGCTGGTGATGATCGGCGCCTATTCCGGCTGGTACATCTCCAACCGCGGCGGGCTGGCGAAGGTCCTGCAGCCCATCGGCAGAAACATCAGCAAAAACAGCGAAGACTGGGGCATAATGGGCGACATCCTTCACCCGCTCGGCGAATGGATTCTGTCAATCAAAGCCGGATTTGGTCTGCTCCTGGGCGTGCCGCTGGCCATCATTTTCTGCGGCATCGCCGGTTATGTCATTTATATCTTTTTGGTCAAACCTTTCGTCGGCAAACCCGGCGCCGATCTCGTCGTGATCATCACCACAATCGCCGGCGCCAGCTTCATGCAGAACGGCGTGCAGGTCATTTTCGGGCCGCGCTACAAGCAACTCGATCGCATCCTGAAAGGCCCGCCGGTGGAGATCCTTGATACCGCCATTGGTTTGCAAGAAGTCCTGATCATTGTGCTGACGCCGGTGACGCTTCTGCTGCTCAACCTGTTTTTGAAACGATCCAAACTCGGCCTGGCCATTCGCGCCGTCGCCCAGAACGACGACTTCGCCCGCCTGGTCGGCATCAATGTCAATCAAATCTACCCATTAACATTCGTCGTCAGTTCCATGCTGGCCGGGCTTGCCGGGCTGATGCTGGGCGGCTTGTTCTTCATCCTGCCCACCATGGGTTCGGAGCCTTTGCTGCGCGCCTTTGTCGTGGTGGTCTTTGGCGGGCTGGGCAGCTTGCCCGGCACCATCATCGGCGCTTATGTCATCGGCTTGATTGAGCAATCGAGCGCCTACATCTTCTCGCTTTATTGGGCGCCGGTTGTTCTTTTCGCCACCTTGATTCTCGTGCTCATATTCCGTCCGCGCGGCCTGATGGGCGGTGAAAACTCATGATGCAAACCCTGGACGCCTACAAGAAACCCTTGGCGCTCGTCGGTATCGTCATCTTCCTGGCGATTCCGCTGGTCGTGGAAAACAAATTATTGATCCACCTGGCCATCCTCGGCATGTTATACGCCATCGTCGCCTCCAATTGGGACTTGACCCTGGGTTACGCCGGCGTGTTCAACTTCGCGCATTTGGCCTTCTTTGGCATCGGCGCTTATACCAGCGGCATCCTGGCCGTCAAGTACGGTATTTCGCCCTGGCTCGGCATTCCCTGCGCCGCGGTCACGGCCGCTTTGGCCAGCATCATCGTCTCCATCCCGGCGATTCGCCTGCGCGGCATCTATGTCGCCCTGCTGACCTTCGCCTGCAGCCAACTGGTGCTCTTGCTGCTCTTGAGCCAGTGGGAGATCACCGGCGGTCAACAGGGGCTGACCGGCGTGCCGCAACTGCAGATTGGCGATTTTCTCTTTCGCGAAAGCAAATTCGCGCACTTTTATCTGGTCGGTCTCTTGCTGCTCTGCTCGACCGTATTCCTGCGCCGGCTGGTCAGCTCCGATTTTGGCTTGAGCCTGATCGCCTTGCGCGACTTTGAAGAATACGCTGTTGCCCGTGGCATTCCCCTGGCGCGGCAGCGGCTCCTGGCTTTCTTGTTCAGCTCGATCTTCCCCGGCTTGGCCGGCGGCGTTTACGCGCATTTTCTGATCGTCGCCTCGCCCGATATCTTCGGGTTCTCGTTGGCCACCTTGCTCTTGAGCATGGTGCTGGTCGGCGGCGTGGCCACTATCTACGGACCTGTGGTGATAGGCGTGGTCATGACCTATGTCAGCGAACTGATGGCGTCGAGCGCCTTGATGTCCGATTTGTTTGGCGTGTCCCGCGGGCCGGTACGTTTTATGTTCGTGGCAGTGCTCATCGTGCTGACCATGCGCTTCTTCCCGCAGGGCGTCTGGGGCTTGGTCAACCAATACAGCGAACGCTCCTTGAAGGCAAAAAATACTGCGGCGGAAGACCCGGCTTAACCGGAATCACAAGTGAAAGCACTCTGCGCATGCCAGGCGACATAGCCAAGCCAAAACGCGCCTTTGTAACCGGCGCCGCCCGCGGCCTGGGCGAGGGCATCGTCCGCCGACTGGCTCAAGATGGCTGGTCGGTTTTGCTTACAGACATCAACCCGGCCGTTCACGAGACTCGAGCAAAAATCCTTGCGGATACCGGCATCTCGCCTGAGAAGCTTGTCGCGGCGGAGCATGACGTCGCCTGCGCCGAAGGCACTGCGGAGCTGGTCGAGTTGGCGGTTGATCGCTTCGGCGGCCTGGATCTGGCCGTCGCCAATGCCGGAACCGGCGGCGTCGAAGTGGACCTGGTCGATCTTGAACTTGAAGATTTCGAGCATATTGTTAATGTCAACTATCGCGGCGTGTTCTTGACTTGTAAGTACGCCGGCCGCGTCATGCGGGCGCAGGGCAGCGGCAACATCATCACGGTGAGTTCCATTTTCGGCCAGGAGCCTTATCCTCGCGTCGCCACCTATTCCGGCAGCAAAGCCGCTGTCATCGCCCTGACCCTGGCCTTCGCGCTGGAGATGGCGCCGCATAAGATCCGGGTTAATACCATCGCGCCCGGTTACATGGCCACCGAGATGCAATGGGAAGGCCTGCGGCAGCGGGCGGCCCACGCCGGCATTTCTTTTGAAGAAGAACGGCAGCGCGTCTGGGACCTGGTGCCCCTGGGCCGGCATGGTACGCCGGAGGAGATGGGCGCGCTGGTCGCCTTCCTGGCCTCGGATGAAGCCGCCTACATCACCGGCGCCACTTTTGGGTTGGCCGGCGGCGTCGTGCGCCGTTAGGAGGACTGAACATGCGAGCTGAGCTGGAACGCGCCCTTGATCGGCTGATGGATGGCCTGCGCGCCGATTGGGCCCTCTATGTCAAATTCAGCGGCGTCGGCGAAGAAATCTGCGTCAACGCCGATGCCCTGATGGACACGATGAGCACCATCAAAATCCCGATTCTAGTGACCATGTATCGCCTGGCCGACGCCGGAAAGCTCGATCTGGCGCAGACCTACACGCTGGAGACGCGCTTCAAACGCTTCGGCACCGGGGTCCTGCAGTATATGGATGATGGCATGATTTTCAGTCTGCGCGATGCCGCCACGCTGATGATCATCGAAAGTGACAATACCGCGACCGACTATTGCTACGAAGCGGTTGGGGGCCCCGATGCCGTGAACGCGACCATGCGCGAGTTGGGCTTCAACGACATTGAAGTCCTGGGCGACTGCTTCGATTGGTTTTCCGCCCTGGCCGGCGTGATTGATCCGGCGCTGGGCGAGCTCGGTCCGGCGGATTTGTTTCGGGCTGGTTATCCCGATTTGGCGCCGGAAGACTGGATCAGCGCGCGCGACCGTTTCCATTTTGAAGAAGGCCGCCCCTTCAGCCGGGCGAGCGCCCGCGCGCTGGGCCGCTTGCTGGAGATGATCTGGAGCGACAGTTGCGCAAGTTCCGCCGCCTGCGCCGAAATGCGCGGCATTCTGCACAAGCAAATCTCGCGCAGTCGCCTGCCCAAATACCTGCCCGAAGCCAAAGTCGCGCACAAGACCGGCGATTTCGGCCCCTTTATCGCCAACGATGTCGGCGTAATCGAATCGCGCGAAATAGCGCCGATCATCATCTGCGTGATGATGGCCGGGCACCGCGGCAACTGGGAAAACCTGGAAGATGCGGTCGCCCGTATCGCGGAAAAAGTCTGGGAATATGCCATTTATTCCGCTCGCTAGGCGAAGAATGTCCCTTGAGAACCGGAGGTCTATATGAGCTATGGACGCAGCAAATCCGACCTGAAAATCGAGGCGGAGCAATTGGCCTGGCTGGCGCAGATCCTGGGTTTGGACCTGCCGCCGGATGAAGTGGAAGCCCTGGCCGCCGCTCTCTCGAATCAGCTGCCCTCGATTCAAGTCCTCGAACAATTCGATCTGACTGATTATCCGCCGATCCTGCGGATGGACGCTGCCTGGCATGACTAATTCAAGCGATCTCATCAACCTGACTATCAGCGAAGCTGGGGCTGCCCTACGAAAGGGCGAGACCAGCGCGCTTGCTTTGACCGAGGCGACGCTCGCGCGCATCAAGCAGACCGAGCCGACAGTCAACGCTTATGCCGCCGTGCCCGAAGAACTGGCGCTCGAAGCCGCGGGGAGAGCCGATGCCGAACTCGCAGCGGGCGAGGATCGCGGTCCTCTGCATGGCATACCAATTGGCGTCAAGGATATCTGCTATACCAAAGGCGTCTTGACCGAAGCGGGCTCCAAAGTGCTGGAAGGCTTTGTGCCCGACAATGATGCCACCGTGGTGACGAAGCTGGCCGAAGCCGGCGCAATTATGATAGGCAAGACGCGCTGCCATGAATTCGCCTATGGCGTCAACGAACCGCCGACGCGCAGCCCCTGGCAGCTGAACAGCTATCCTGGCGGCAGCAGCACCGGCTCCGGCGTCGCGCTGACGGCGCGCTCGGCATTCGGCACGATCGGCACCGATACCGGCGGCTCCATCCGCATCCCGGCCGCCATCAACAATATCGTCGGCTTGAAGCCGACTTATGGCCGCGTCAGCGCCTATGGCGTCCTGCCCCTGTCCTGGACGCTCGATCATGTCGGGCCCATGACCCGCACGGTGCTCGACAATGCGCTGATGCTGGGGGCGATCGCCGGGCACGATCCCAATGATCCTACATCCGCGCGCGCGGATCTGACCGACTACACAGCCGGTATCGAAGACGGCGTTCGCGGCGCGCGCATCGGCATCGATCGCGAATACGTGCTTTACCCCGGGGTTATCGACGATGTGCGCGCCGCGACCGAAGCGGTCATTGCGGAATTATCCGCCATGGGCGCGGAAATCATTGAGATTAGCTTGCCCGAATTTGAGCTGACGCCCGAGACACTCTTCACGGTGATGATGGTCGAAGCCAGCGCCTACCATCGGCAGCAATTGCGCGAGAAAGGCGATCTCTATGACCCCGCCACCCGCGCGACTTTGCAGCTCGGCGAATTGGTTCCGGGCACGCATTATGTCACCGGCTTGCGCGCCCGCGAGCGTTATCGCTCCGCCATGAAGGATCTCTTCCAACGCGAGAATCTGGACGCGCTTATCTCGCCGACGATGCCGCTGCCAACGGCGCTCCTGACCGAATTGCACCAACCGCGCCGCGATATGGATATCGGGGAAACTCCCATGATCTCTTATATCCACCATACATTTTCCGCCAATCTCGCTGGCCAGCCGGCTCTGAGCGCGCCCTGCGGCTTCACGCGAAACGGCCTGCCAATCGGATACCAACTGATGGGGCGGCCATTTGACGAAGCGACGCTCTTCCGCATCGCCCGGGCTTATGAACAAGCCCATGATTGGCACGAGCGTCAGCCCCCGCATGTCTATGACTCAGGAGAGCAGACATGAAGTTTGGCTTGATTCTGCCGAATTTCGGCGCCATTGCCGGCGGAGACGCCATTCATCAATCCGCCGCGCTTGCCGAAGACCTCGGATTCGATTCGATCTGGACGACCGATCATGTGCTAATGCCCGCCAGTATGCCAGAGCCTTATGGCAATCTGCTGGAGTCGCTGATCGCGCTGACCGTTGCGGCATGCGCCACCGAGCGCGTTCAGCTGGGCACGTCAATTATCGTGACGCCGCAGCGCGAGCCCGTGCTGCTGGCGAAGCAGCTCGCCTCCATCGACGCGATCTCCGGCGGCCGCTTGATCCTTGGCGCCGGCGTTGGCTGGCTGGAGCAGGAGTTCGCTTATCTCAACGCCAACTACGAAAATCGCGGCGACCGGTTCGATGAAGGATTGGCGCTTGCGCGGGCTTTGTGGGCGGGCGAGGGCAGTTTTCAGGGCGATTTCGCAACTATTGACGATGCGATATTTTCGCCATATCCGGCCAAGGGTCGCGACCTGCCGGTCTGGATTGGCGGCAACAGCGCCCACGCGATCAGCCGCGCGGCAACGATCGCCCAGGGCTGGCACCCGGTGGGTTTGACAGCGGCCGAACTTGCCGAGGGCTGCGCCAGCCTGCGCTCCCAGGCAAATGGACGCCCGGTGGCGGTTTCTCTGCGCACCAATATCGAATTGCTGGCCGCTGGCGAATCCTCCCGTGGCTATGACGCGCCTGGTCACGCGCCAAGCGGATCAGCCGCCGATATTGTCCGGGAGCTGCAAGATTATCAGGGCGCCGGCCTCGAATACGCGGTTTGCTGGTTGTTCCATGAAAGCGTCGACGAACTGGAATCCCGGGCCCGGCTCTTCGCCACTGAAGTCATGCCGCACTTCCGTTAAGCGCTTAGGAGGAGAGAACATTATGGGCGAATTCAAATGGCCGGACGAACGCATTTGCGCGGTGTCGCTCACATTTGACCTCGACGGCGAGACCATTCCCTACATGCTGGATCCGCCCCAGGCGACCAAACGCCTGGCTTTGATGTCCGAATTCAGCTACGGTCCAAATGTCGGCATGCCGCATATCCTCGATTTGCTCGATCTCTACGAGATCAAGGCGAGTTTCTTTTCGCCGGCGCGCACGCTCGAATTGCATCCTGACATCGCGCGCGAGATTGTAGCGCGCGGCCACGACCTGGGTCATCACGGATTCATGCACGAGCGCCCCGATGGCTTGAGCGACGAAAAGGAAGAACGGGTCCTGAAAGCCGGTATTGATGTCATCGAAAGCATCACCGGGGGCCGCCCCATCGGCTATCGCTCGCCCGCCTGGGAACTCAAACCGTCGTCGCCGGCTTTGCTCAAGCGCTACGGCTTCCAATTCGATAGCAGCCTCATGGGCTACGATATTCCTTATTGGGTGGAAACCGCCGAAGGCGACTTGCTGGAACTGCCCGTCAGTTGGCGCAACGATGATTGGCCGCAGTTTGGCTTCGTCTCCGTGCCGCCGGTCGGCAACGGCATCAACCCGCCATCGATCGGCCTGGAAGTCTTCACTGCGGAATTCGAAGGTCTCTTCGCGCGCGGCGGTCTATTCAACATGACCATGCACCCGTTCCTGGCCGGGCGTCCGTCGGGCATCATCGTACTCGAGCGCCTGATCCGCCATATCCGCGGCTTTCCCCGCGTCTGGTGGGCGAAGTTGAGCGAGGTCGCCGAGTACTGCTACCGGCCGGACGTGGCGCCGACATTGCCCCAGGTCAGCACCGATATCCCCGCGGCGAAATGGATCGATTGAAGATGCCCAAGCGCTTTGACGGCAAGTCCGTTCTCGTCACCGGCGCCGGCCACGGCATCGGCCGGCAGATCGCGCTGGATTTCGCCGCGGAAGGCGCTTATGTTGGCGTCAACGATGTCTCGAGCGAGCGCGCCCATGCGGTCGCCGCGGAAATTGCAGACGCGGGCGGACGGTCGCTGGCATTGGTCGCCGATGTCCGTTCGGCGGAACAGGTTGAGCAAATGCTGACGACGCTTGCGTCGAATGTCGGCGTCCCCGACGTGCCGGTCAACAACGCCGGCGTCTATCCCAACAGCCTCATAGTCGACATGAGCGAAGAAGAGTGGGACCGCGTCTGGGATATCAATATGAAAGGCATGTTCCTGGTCTGCCGGGCGGCGCTGCGGCGCATGATTGCTGAGAAAGCCGGCGGCAAAATCATCAATATGTCTTCAGGCGCGGCTTTGCGGGCGCGGGTCGGCGCCTCTCACTATTGCTCGTCGAAAGCGGCGATCTCCATGTTTACGCAGGTGCTGGCGCTGGAAGCGGCCGCGCACAACATCCAGGTCAACGCCATCGCGCCCGGCTTGATCGAGGTGCCGGATTGGGATTTGACGCCGGAATACATCGGCGCCTTGGTCGGCATGACACCGCGCGGGCGCATCGGGCAGCCGGCCGATGTCTCGGCAATGGCGCGCTATCTGGCATCGGACGCGGCCGACTTCATCACCGGCGCGGTTATGCTCGTGGATGGCGGCGCCTCCGCCGGCCAAAGTCTACCTTTAAGCGGATGAACAGCATGAACCTTCAAGCAACCGAACTAAATCTTCATCAAGGTCTTGATTCCAGGCGCGCCGACATCATTCGGCTGACGCAAGAAATGGTCGCCTTTAAGAGCGTCAATCCGCGCTACATGGCTGAACCGGAACTCAGCGAAGAGTCGGCAATCCAGGGCTTCCTGGAAGCCCGGTTGAAGGCGCTGGGATTGCAGCTGACGCGCTGGGAAAAAGAAGCGGGGCGGCCCAATCTGGTAGCGACGTTGCCGGGCAGCGGCGGCGGTCGCAGCCTGGCCTTCAACGGCCACATTGATGTCGTGCCCATCGGCGACCGCGCTGGCTGGGATTTTGACCCTTGGGGCAGCGACATCAACGCCGGCAAGCTCTATGGGCGCGGCGCCCTGGACATGAAAGCCGGGATCGCCGCCTTCATCGCCGCGACTGAAGCCATCATAGCGAGCGATATCGCGCTGAAGGGCGACTTGCAGTTGCACATCGTTGTCGATGAAGAAGCGGGCGGGTTCGCCGGCAGTCGCGATCTCATCGCGCGCGGATTTCATAGCGATGGCGTCATCGTCGCCGAACCGACCTCGGGCCGGGTTGAAGCGGCGGAAGGCGGGCTGAGTTGGCTGCGCCTCACCATCCGCGGACGGTCGGCCCATGCCGGCTGGCGCTTCGCCCAGATCTATCCCCAAGCCAGGGCCGACGCCCCTAATGCCGAGGGCGTTAACGCCATCGAAAAAGCGGTGAAGTTCTTGCAAGCCCTGCGCGAATTCGAGCGCGAATGGGCGCATTCCCGGCATCATCCGCTCATGCCGCCGGGCATCGCCACGATTAATCCGGGCGTGATCCTGGGCGGCGTCGGTTTGGACGAAGACGGCACACCAAGTATCACTTCCAATCCCGCCATGATCCCCGATGTCTGCGTGATTGACTTCGACTTCAAGTATTTGCCCACCGAAACATTTGAAGAAGTCCGCGCCGAGTTCGAGGCATTTGTATCCGCCTTCGCCTTGACCGATCCCTGGCTGCGCGAGCATCCCCCGACCCTGGAATGGCACCTGTCGAATATCGATTTTCCGCCTTTTTCCACGCCGCCCGATCATCCGCTGGTGGATGCCTGCCGCGCTGCGCAGGGGTCCCTGGGCATCGAAACGGTCTTGGAGGGCAAACGCGCGGTGACCGATGCCGCCTTTTACGCCGGCGCGGGCATGACTCCGCTCATTCTGGGGCCGGCCGGGCAAGGCTTACATGGCGACAACGAATATGTCGAGCTCGACTCGTTGATCGAGACCGCCAAAGTATTTGCCGGCGTCATCTTGCGCTGGTGCGGGACCGCTCAATAAGTGAGCATCAGTGCTTATCTCGAAGCGCAACTGGAAAACTACCTGGCGGACCTGCAGCGCCTGGTCGCCATCGATTCCGGAACTTATGACAAAGCCGGCGGCAATCGCGTCAACGATTGGCTGGCTGACCGGTTGAATCGCGCCGGTTTCAGCATCCAGCGCTTTCCTCAGCGTGAAACGGCCGATCATTTGCTGGCTCATTTGCCCGGCAGCGGCCGGGCGAAGATTCTGCTTCTCGGACACAGCGACACCGTCTACCCGCGCGGAACGGCGGCGCAACGCCCACTTAAATTGCAGGGCGATCGGCTGCTGGGCCCGGGCGCCTGCGATATGAAAGCGGGCTTGCTAAGCGGCATCTATGCCATCGACGCCCTGCAAACGCTGTCTTTCGATGATTTCGCCCAGTTGGATTTGCTCTGCGTGGCGGACGAAGAAGTCGATGAACGCACATCCATCCCGCTGATTCTGGAGTCGATACGCGGCTGCGACGCCGTGCTGACGCTGGAAGCGGCGCGGGAAAACGGCGATATCGTGACCGCGCGCAAGGGTAATGTCGTGCTGCGCGTCCGCGCCCAGGGACGCAGCGCCCATGCCGGCGTCGAACCGGAAAAAGGACGCAACGCCATCAGCGGTCTCATGCGCCGCCTGCTGGAAGTAGAATCATTGGCTAAACCCGAGGCCGGGATCACGATCAACGTCGGTACAATTGAAGGCGGCGAACTGCCCAATGTTGTGCCGGACCGGGCCGAGGCCAGCATCGATATCCGCGCCTTTGAACCGGCTGAGCTAGAAAGCGCGGTGGCGGAAATCGAAGCGCTATTCGCGCGACCGGGGGAAGACGAAATCAGCTTCACGCTGGGTAAGCGCCTCGCCTCGCCGCCGATGCCGCGCACGGCCGCGGTGGCCGGCCTGGAGGCGCTCGCGATTCAAGCGGCGGCAGGTCTCGGCTTCGGGCTGCGCGGGATAAGCACCGGCGGCGCTGCGGATAGCGCCTTCGCCGCTCAAGCCAGCGCGCCTGCGCTTGATGGCTTGGGTCCCATCGGCGGCCTGGATCACGGACCCGATGAATATATTCTGAAGAGCAGCATCGTGCCGCGTACGGCGCTGCTGGCGGAGTTGATTCGTTTGATCTGTGGAGTCAAAAATGGATAAGCAAGAATTCCTAAAACGCCTGGCCGATGACAAGATCGAAAACCTCTGGGCAGCCTATCACGATTACAATGGTCGCGCCTGCGCCAAGACCTTGCCCAAAAGCAAATTCGAGAGCGCTGTAGAAGATGGCGTCGTATTTGCCCGCGCCAACCTCAATTTCGGCGTCGACGACCACAACGCCCCCGATGGCATCTGGCAGGCGCAGACGGGCGACTTCCTGGCAATGCCGGATCCGAAGGCCTATTGGAAGCTGCCATACCTGGACAACACCGCCATCGTCTTCTGCAATATGCTGACCGAGGCTCATCAGCCGTTCCACGGCTGCCCGCGTGCAAACCTGGCGAAGACCGTTTCCAGCTATGCGGCGCGCGGCATCGATATTAGCGCCGCGCTGGAAGCTGAATTCAGCCTCTTCACCAAGACTGACGCTGGCGATTATGCGCCCGAGCGCGCCGGCGGCATGTTCACCGTGGCCGGCTTAAATCAGTTTGCCGAACTGCTGCATGAAATCGTGGCGGCGCTGGAATCAATGGGCTTGCAGGTTGAACAATTGGGCAAGGAATACGGACCCTCTCAGTTTGAATTCAGCCTGCGCTACGGCAATCCGCTGGCCGCCGCGGATAGCTACCTCATCAGCAAAGAGGTCACGCGGGCGTTGGCCCTCAGGCGCGGATTGATCGCCTCCTATATGCCCAAAGCCTTCAGCGATTTGGCCGGCAATGGATTGCATGTGCATCTGGCGCTTTGGGATCGCGAATCCGGCGACAATCTGATGGCGGGCGGCGGCCTGGAAAACCCGCTGAGCGCAATCGGCCGTCAATTCACGGGCGGCTTGATGGCGCATGCCCCGGGCATCTGCGGCCTGGGGGCGCCCACGGTCAACTCTTACAAGCGCCTGCAGCCTGCCTCCTGGGCGCCGGCGCATATCGCCTGGGGCGTCGGCAATCGCGGCGTCCTTCTGCGCGTGCCCGATGTCAAGCAGCGTTGCCGCGTCGAATATCGCGCCGGGGACAATACTTGCAATCCTTATTTCTTTTTGACCGGCCTGCTCGCCGCCGGTTTGGACGGCATCAATGAAGACCTGGATCCGGGCGATCCTTTTAATGACGAAGATGTCGGGCATTTCAGCGAGGCACAGCTTGAGAAGCACGAAATCGACTACCTGCCGCGCGCACTGCCCGTCGCTCTCGACGCCCTGGAAAATGACGCGGTTCTGATGTCGGCGCTGGCGCCGGTCATCGGGCCGGAGTTCATCAAGGTCAAGCGCGCGGAACTGGAAACCTACAATCTGACTGTGCATCCCTGGGAGCGGCAGATGTACCTGGAGGCCACCTGATGCTCGATTTCAGCGAACTGAGCGTAGTTGATGTGCATTGCCACCCCTATACGCCTGCCGACAATCTCAGCGCCGACGAGTGGGTTGACGCGGTTTCTTTCGGCGGCGGCTCGCCCGAATATCTGCAAGCGGGCGGAATTGAGGTGGATGCTGCCGCGCTGGAAGGCTTACAGCGGGTCAAGCGCGATACGCTTTATTTCCGTCATATGCTGCGGCGAATGGCGGAGTACTTTCAGGTGGAGGCGACGGTGGCTGCCGTGGTTGCCGCGCGCAACCGCGCCATCAAAATCGAGGGATACGCGAACTACGCGCAGGGCCTGCATCAAGCCGGCAAAATAGAAACGCTTATCGTGGACGACGGCCATCCCTTGCCGCCGGTCGATCTTGAGCGGTTCCGCGCCGAGGTTGGGGTCGAAGTGCTGCCAATCTTCCGCATCGAAGTGCTGATTCAGCGACTCCTTGACGAAGACTGCGCTTGGCCCGAGTTTCAGCGCGCTTATGACGAGGGCATCGCAATGGCATTGAGCGACGGCGGCTATGTGGGGCTGAAGTCAATCATCGCTTACCGCACGGGACTTGACATTGATCCGCGCAGCCGTTCCGCCGATCAAGGCATGGTCGCCCTCGATAAAATCCGCCGCGCCCGCGGACGAAGCGGCGATGCGATCAAGAACCTGCGCGATCATCTCTTTTGCCGCGCCGTTGAGCTCTGCATCGATTTTGACGCGCCCTTTCAGGTGCATACCGGCATGGGGGATTGGGAGGTGCATCTGGAAGCCTGCCGCCCGGCCCTGCTGATGGAATTGCTGCGCTACCCGGCGTATCGCGCCTGCAAATTCTTGCTGGTACATACCGGCTATCCCTATCACGCCGAAGCCGGTTACATCGCCAACGTCCTGCCGAATATCTGGTGCGATCTGTCGGAAGGCTTGCCCTTCGCCGGCAACGCGGGCGCGCGAATCATCGCCGAAGTGCTGGAAATGGCGCCGCTCTCTCGCGTCTGCTACGGTTCCGATACCTACGGCAGTCCCGAACCCTTCTATACAAGCGCCTTGCTGGGCAAGCAGGCGCTCGCCCAAGCGATGCAGCAGCTCATCAATGACGGTTTCATGTCCCAGGCGCAAGCGCGAGAGGCGGCGAAGATGATCCTCTCCGAAAATGCGCGCGAGCTATATGACGCGAACTGACCTGATCTGTCTTGCGCTTCGATTGAGGGCGAGTATCAAGCTCGCCCCGGCAAAACACAGATTGACGGCGGCTTACATCGCCGCTTCCGCCGCCGGACCATCCACGATCTCGACGAATTCTTCGGCGTTCAACGTTTCGCGCTCGATCAGAATCTCGACCAGCTCTTCCATCTTGCCGCGCTGCTCCAGCAGCATATCCTTGGCTCGCTGATAGGCGGATTGCAAGATGCGCTTGACTTCGTCATCGATCTGCTGCGCGTAATGCTCGCTGTAATCCCGCTGCTCGGCGATTTCCCGCCCCAGGAAGACGGCGCCGGCGCCATTGCCGTAAGAGCGCGGGCCGAGCAAGTCGCTCATGCCGAATTGCGTCACCATCGCCCGCGCCATGCGCGTCGCCTGCTGCAAGTCATTGCTGGCGCCGGTGGTGAACTGGTTGTAGATAATCTCTTCCGCCGCCCGGCCGCCCATCGCGGCGACGATATCGTCTTCGAATTTCTCCCGCGTTATCAGCATATCATCGCCGTCCGGCAGCGGCATGACATAGCCGCCGGCGCGCCCGCGCGAGACGATGGTGATTTTGTGCACCGGGCTGGTATTCTCCAGCCGGTGGAAGAGCAGGGCATGCCCGGCTTCGTGATAGGCGACTTTTTCTTTTTCCTCCGGCGTGATAACGCGGCTGCGGCGCTCCGGCCCCATAACCACGCGCTCCATCGCTTCCTGCATCTCTTCCATGCCAATTGACTTTTTGTTGCGCCGCGCCGCCAGAATCGCCGCTTCATTCACCAGGTTCTCCAGGTCGGCGCCGGAGAAGCCGGCCGTGATCTTCGCCAGGGCCTCCACATCGACATCGCCCGCCAAGGGTTTGCCGCGGGAATGCACTTTCAGGATTTCCTGCCGGCCTTTGACATCGGGATTGTCCATCACCACTTTGCGGTCGAAGCGGCCCGGGCGCAGCAGGGCCGGATCCAGGATATCGGGACGATTGGTGGCGGCGATGATGATGATATTGGTGTCATTGTCGAAGCCGTCCATCTCGACCAGGATCTGGTTGAGCGTCTGCTCGCGCTCGTCGTGGCCGCCGCCTAATCCAGCGCCGCGATGCCGCCCGACCGCGTCAATCTCATCGACGAAGACGATCGCCGGCGCTTCCGCCTTGGCGCGCTCGAAGAGATCGCGGACGCGGCTGGCGCCGACGCCGACGAACATCTCGACGAATTCCGAGCCGGAGATGCTGAAGAAGGGCACGCCGGCTTCACCGGCTACGGCCCGCGCCATCAAGGTCTTGCCCGTGCCGGGCGGGCCCACCATCAGCACGCCTTTTGGCACGCGCGCGCCCAGGCGGATGAATTTCTCCGGCTCTTTGAGAAACTCGACGATTTCCTTCAAGTCCTCTTTCGCTTCTTCGGCCCCCGCCACATCCTTGAATGTCACCTGCGGGCGCTCCATATCGCGGGCGACGCGCGGCTTGCTGCGCCCAAAGCTCATCGCCTGGTCCTGGCCGGCGCGCATGGATCGCATCATACGCCACAAGAACCAGACGATGATCAAAATCGGCACAACCCCGAGCAGAATCTGAAAGATGATCTGGGGCGAGTCATCGGCCGGCTCATAGAAATAATCCACGCTATCCAGCGTGGCGCTGGCCACGCCCAGGGTTTCCATCTGCGTGAAGAAATCCGAAGATGGGTTTTTGTACACGGTCTCCGCGCTGTTGTCCGTGTAGGTCACCTGCAGCTCGCGGCCGCCGCGCTCGATCACCCGTTCCACGCGACCGCTGCGAATATCAGCCGCCAGCCGATTCATCGGCCAGCTATTGCCAAATTGCACCGCCGCCCGCCCGTTGAATACCAGCAGGAACAGCGCCAATACGATGATGCCAATCACGATCCACATGCGCTGGGCATTGGGATTGCCGAAGGGAGATTTGTTGCCATCGTTGCTTTTCTTTCCATCTTTTCCGCCCTCTGTGACATGCTTGGGCGGCTCTGACCGGTTGTTCATGTATGCAACTCCATATTTGCGAGACCGAGCGCCGCCGATTTCCGGGCAGGCGCTTCATCAGTATAGACCCATCGAGACGCCAAAAGGTGATAAATTCATGTCGGAACGCAGTCTCACTTTTGCGGCGCTTCCCGGAATCAGCGTCGTCAGCGCTTCGACGCTGAATTTTCGCCCTTGTTTCAGTATCATTGGGCTTCTGACCGATCGTGCATTGCGCAGACTGACGACCGCTCCCATGACCGAACGAAATAACGCCGAATGGATTGCAGCGCTAAGCTCGACTGACCAAGGCGCGCAATCTGTAGCCTTGGCCGAATTGCGCCAGCGCTTGCAGCGCAGCATCTACTTTTACCTCAGCCAGGACCGCAGCGACCTGCGCGGATTGGCGACCCAGGAACTGGCGCAGATGGCGGAAGACCTGGCGCAGGACGCGACACTGCGCGTGATGGACAACCTCGATAAATTCCGCGGGGAGAGCCGCTTCACGACCTGGGCCAACAAAATCGCCATCCGCCTGGCGATCAGCGATCTGCGGCGCGCGCGCTACCGCGACTTCAGCCTGGATGAGTTGACCGCCGATGGCGAGTCTTCGCCGCGCCTGGTCGCCTCGAAATCGCCAACGCCCGAGAAAGTGGCCGAGCGCGACGATGTCCTCGAGAAAATTGAGCGCGCGCTGCAAGAAGCGCTGACCGAAAGGCAATACCAGGCCCTGGTCGCGGTCGCCCTGAAAGGCATCCCGATGGATGTCCTGGCCGAGCGCATGGGCACAAACCGCAACGCCCTCTACAAACTGATCCACGATGCCCGCCGCAAGCTGAAAGCGCGCCTGGAATCCGAGGGCATGTCGACCGACTACATGATGAATCTCTTCGAGAATTAAGGCGCCTGGCCTTGGCGCGCCATCACCGATCCGAAACACATCTCATCGGACGTGCCCGCGCCCCAAACCACATAACGCGGCTCGTCCGAAAGCGAATTGTCCCAAACGCAGCTCATGCGCAGGACATCGCCACTAGCGACTTGCACCGGCTCGACAAAATAGTATTGGTCCTGCCAGTGGAAATTCCAGCGCGGGATATCCAGCAGCAGCAGCGGTTCTTCGCCATCCGGATTCAGTTCCATGCGGAAGCTGCTGCCCAATTCGTGCATGTGGCCGGAAACGCCATAAAGCGTGAGGGAGTCGGGGACCGGATAATCGCAGTAGCCGTTGGCATTCTCGCCGCTGTTCGCCTCATAATCGGCCAAGGTTTGGCCGCACTCATGCAAGAGGTAATCGGGCGTGTAGAGCGCGTCTTCTCCATAAAGGTCGCCGACGCGCTTGATGGCGGCTTCGCGCTCGCATTGCGGCCCTTCAGTTCCGCTTGGGCAAGGAATCTCCACCGGCGCCGCCAGTGAAAATATCGTGAGCTCGGCCAGCTCGCTTTCGGCCGCTTCCAACTGCAGGACGACTTGGCTTCTGTCCGGCCGACGCGCGGACCACAGGTTGTAGTGCATTTCTACAACAAGCTGCTGGCCCGGCTCTATGAGGATGCCCGTGCCTTGCGGGAAGGCGAAGGGCGATGCGCCCGGCGCCCAGCCGCCAATTCCAAGGCCCTCCATTGATAAGCCGGGCCCTTCATAACAGGGCCAGCCCGGCCGCCCGTCGGCGTAGTTGAGCCTGTCAATCGCGCGATTCGCCGACTCATCAAACAGGTACACGATATTGTGATGCGCCATCGCCGCCACATCGGGAATGAACTCGTAACCGGTGATGAACTGCGGTTCATCGATGTTCAGCGGAAATGCGAAGCAGCGGTAGTCGTCGAGCGCGTCTTCATCCGGGGTGTAGGCCTCTTCGAGCTGCAATGTCAGATCGGCGCGAATCTCGACGAACTCGATGCCCTCGCTCGCCGCCGGCTTGTAGTCATCCGCATAGCCCAGGGGCGCGCCGGCGTCGACCCAGGCGGCGATCGTCGCGATTTCGAGGACCGACAGGCTGCGATCGTATTTCAGAGGCAGATTTTCGGGCGACGGCATCCAGGGCGGCATCAAGCCATAGACGACGTGGAACCTGATGTCCGGCGCCGCGAATATGACATCTTGAGGATCGCTGAAGGGCGCGTAGGCGGCGATTTGCCCGGCCGAATGGCAGCCGATGCAACTGGCTTCGATGATCGGGCGCGCATGCTCGTAATAAGTGGGCTGCTCGGGTACGCCGACGACGTTGAGGAGCGCCGCTTCCGCATCATCATCGTCATGCCCCCCGTCCCCATGCGCCAGGACCGCTAGAGAACTAAGGAAAACAAGAATTAAAAGAAGGATGTATCGCATTGGCTTTCTCCTGCCGCGCCCGGCTGAACGCGGACCAACCATTTATACATTATACGCCAATTATATTGCAGTATTACAGCCGCGGGAAAGGGGCGCGAAAAGTTCATCCCGTTTGATGGCGCCTGCGCGCTGCCGGGTCGCGTCCGCGTTAACCCAGTGGACGGCCGCCATCGACCGGGATGATATCGCCGGTGCTATAGCGCAGGTGGACGACTGCCGCATAGACCGCCTCCGCCACGTCTTCCGGTTCGGCGATGCGCCCTAAGGGCGTCCGCTCTTCCTGCTCGGCAAGCAGCGCGCGCGGCATCCGCTGCGCATATTCGCCGTTGACCCAGCCGGGCGAAACCGACAGCACGCGGATCTGCGGCGCCAACGCACGCGCCAGCGAACGGGTCATGCTGTCCATCGCCGCTTTGCTGGCGCAATAAGCGACATTGCTGCCGACGCCGGTGCGCCCGGCGATGGACGAGATGTTGATGATCAGGCCGCCGTCGCCGCCGGCCAAAAGCGGCTGCAGCGCCCGAATCGACGCGAAGGCGCCCCGCCAGTTGACTTGGAAAATACGGTCGATGGTGTCGTCATCCAGGCCCTCCAGATCGGCATGCGCCACCGGGCGGGTGATGCCGGCGTTATTCACCAGGACATCGACGCGCCCGTATTTCTCAGCGACCGTTTCCGCGAGCGCCGCCTGGGCCGCGCTGTCTTCCACCTGGCAGCGAATAATCAGATGATTGCCGCCGGGCAGGCTGTTCGCCGCCGCCCGCGCCTTGGCCTGATCGCTGCTGTAGGTGATGACAAGCTGGGCCCCGGCCGCGGCCAGTCGCCGGCAAATCGCGCTGCCGATCCCGCCGCCGCCGCCAGTCACCACCGCTACTTTCTCCACGAGATCTTTCATCTTGCATCCTGTTCCAGACGCTCGGCTTAGAAGGAGCGCATTTCCGCGGGCAGGTGATCCAGCCGATTCAGGTAGTGGAGTATCGGTCGCGACCCCTCATAATTGATTCGCGTGATGGCGGTGTTGTCATGATAATAACGCATCGTATGCGGCGGCGACGGCAACTGACCGAATATCGCTTTGACCAGTCGGTCGAGAAAGCCGGCATGCGATACCAGGCCGATCGCTTCGTCGCTCCCGCTCCAGCCCTGTAATTCTTCGGCGACCTTGATCGCGCGAAAGAGACTGTGCGTTTCCGGCTCATAGCCCAGGGCGGCGTCATACCAGCCGCGTTCGGTGACGCTGTCCGGCAGCTGATAATCCGGGAACTGCTCCTGGATTTCCGCCCGGGTCATGCCGCCGTAGCCCTGGAAGCGCCCGTTCCGCCGCTGAAACATGCCGCCCATTTCATGCAAATCGGGCCAGACCTTCGGCCGCAGCTCCAAAGCTTCGCTCAAAGCCTGCGCCGTCGCCAGGCAGCGGTACATGGCGCTGGTGTACAGGCGCGTGATTTCAAAGCCGTCGCCGGAGACATCCCGCTGCCGCGCCACATGCCGCGCCAGCTTCTCCCGCTGCTGATAACCCAGCTCGGTCAAATCGGGATCCACCTTGCGCCGGCTCATGGTTTCCACAGTCAAGACATTGTTTTCCGATTGCGCGTGACGGATGAGATATACGTGCATCGAGTGATCCTTGTTGTTCTGCGCGACTTCTGGCTAGCGCCGATTATAAGTGAATCCGCGCCTGAAGTAACCCGCTGCTGTTCGAGTTCGCTTAAGTCTTGATGAAGGCTGCTGTATCAAAGTCGGCTGAATTTCTTCAAATGCCGACGATTTGCCAGGTACGACACGGCGAGTCGCCCCCTATCGATCCTGTTTTACCTATCGGGCGATCCACCGGATCGCCCCTACCAGACTATTTCAAGCGAAATGGATTCACTGACTGATGAATGCGCCAATAAAAGACGTCACGGGCGCGACGACGATTTTCGCCGCCGCGCAAGCGGTCCAGGCTGGTCTAGCCGGCCGCCCCTCGCTACACTTAGCGCTGATCGTTCAATTGCCTGAAGCCAGCGCCAATGGAATCTATCGTTACCTTGACAATGAATCCGGCCCTCGATATCGGCACGAGCATCGGCTCGGTGGCGCCGGAAATCAAGTTGCGCTGCGCCGCCCCGCGCTTTCATCCTGGCGGCGGCGGCATCAACGTGTCGCGGGCGATAGGCTTCCTCGGCGGCGAATCCAGCGCCGTTTTCGCCGCCGGCGGCCACACCGGCGCCATGCTCACAAGTCTGCTGGAGGAGGAGGACATCGACCACGTGGCTGTGCCGATCGCCGGCATCACGCGGGAGAGCGTTACGGTTTTCGAGGAGACGACTTCGCTGCAGTATCGCTTCACCATGCCCGGGCCCGAATTGAGCGCGGAAGAATGGATCGCTTGTCTGGAAACGGTTTTCGAGCGAAACCCGGCTTACATTGTCGCCAGCGGCAGCCTGCCGGCCGGGGTTCCAGCGGAATTCTACGGCGAGATCACGCGTTACGCGCGCAACAACGGCATCCGCGTTATCCTCGATACCGCCGGCGATCCTTTGAGCCGAGCTGTAGGCAAGGGCGTCTATATGCTCAAACCGAACCTGCGCGAGTTTGAGATTCTATCCGGGCAGCGACTGCGTGGCGAAGAAGACATCGAGTCCGTCGGCCAGCGCCTCATTGCGGAAGGTCTCGCGGAAGTCATCCTGCTGTCCATGGGCGCGGCCGGCGCGGCCCTAATCACCAGCGAGGATTGTCAACTCTTGCGCGCGCCCGTCGTGCCAATTCGCAGCAAGGTCGGCGCGGGCGACAGCATGGTCGGCGGCATTGTCATGGCGCTGGCGGCCGGGCGCGAATTGCTTGATGCGGCGCGCTTCGGCGTCGCCGCCGGCAGCGCCGCCGTCATGACGCCGGGCACCCAACTCTGCCGCCGGGAAGACACCTTGCGGCTCTACAATGCGATGTCGAAGGCATAGCGGAACAGACCGAACCGGCATCAGCGGTGCCGATCGCGGCGCTGACCCAGCTCCGTTGGACCGGCATATAACGGAGGCGAATCAATGAGCAGCATAAAGGCGCGAAACATCAATCATCCCGAGCATCGGGAAAACCTCAAGACCGAGAAATATCAAATTATCCGCGCCGCCATGCTGGCGACGCTCTCCGCTGAGGAATGGATGGCCTTCGCCGATTTGGAGGCGAGCGTGCGCAGCCGTCTCGTCGAAGAGAACGTTCCGCCGGCGCTCTTCCCCAAGCCCGGTTCTGTCCGCTGGTATTGCAAAGCGGTGCAACTGGATTTGGAGGCCCGCGGCGAGATTGAGCGGCAGCCGAAAAAATCGCCTTTGCATCTGCGAAAATGCCGGATTGACCCGGCCTAATCGCAGACGACTTCTCCCGGCGCCAATTCCTCCGCGCCATCCCAGATCCGGCGCCACTCGTCCAGATAGGCAGCCGCGACCGTCGCATCGCGGATGATAAGGATGTTTTCATCATTGCTCTTGGTCGCGCCCCGCGAAAAGTTGAAAGAGCCGGTGATCACGGTGTCATCGTCTACGATGATGACCTTGTGATGCAGCAGGTAGCGATTGCCGTCCTGGCGAACCGAGGCCCCGGCGCAGTGCAACGCCGGCATTTGGCTCCAGCTTGCTTTGCTGTTGCGCTCCTCGAAGATGCCCGCCAGCGTCACCGCCGGGTCCGCGGCCCGCTTCAGCATCGCCTGCGCCAGCTCGTCCAGCGAAAACGCAAAGATCATAAATCGAATCGAGCGTTCCGCCCGCGCGATCTCCGCCGCGATTGCGCTGATTTCGTCGCCTTCCGGCGCGAAAAGAATGCTGATCGAGCCGTCTCCGAATGCAAACGTAGCGATGCCGTCATCGGCTGAACTCGGGCCAAATTCGCCCCTTTCAAACATCTCGTCAAATTCCTGACGATAGGCGGCCGCGGCATGCGCGCTTTCCAAAACGAAGGCGTTGTTGTTGTTGCGGTAGCTGCCATTGACCGTGTAATTCCAGGAGCCGGTCCAGACAGCGCCTTCATCAATGATCAGGAACTTGTTGTGCATCAGCGCGCCGCGCCCGTCGTCAATCACCGCGATGCCCGCTTCCCGCAATTGCCGAAGCTGCGGGTCCCGCTTGTCCCCAAGCCCGTGCTTGTTGTCGGTCACGATCCGCACCGCCAGGCCCCGTTCATGCGCATCGCGAATCGCATCGGCAATGACATCGCTGTTGAGCTCGAAGGCGGCGATGTCAAGCGAGTACTGCGCATTCGCGATGGCGGCGGCCAGGGCGGCATCCAGGCCCTCCTTGTAATCCGCTCGCGCCACCGTCGCGTCGGGCTCGTTGAAATAGAGCTGCCAGTTTTCGCCGCGGTATACCCGCCCAAAGGGAAAGCGCTCCGCGACAAGAGCCGGCGGCGCGGCGATAGCGTCCTGTCGCCCGGCGACCGGGCTTTGCGCGCTGCTGCCCCAGGCAAATGCTTGAAAAATGAAAGCGATGATGAATGCGACCGGGGCGCCGGCCGAGATCAGCCAGCGCGCCAGGCGGCGACGGCGGTCGATATGCTGCGGAGTAGTGGGCGCGTGCATGTTTGCCTCGATGCGAACGTTTGTGCTAAGCACGCATTGTAGCAGGTCATTTTGCGCTTGGCAATCGTTTGGGGCGTCGAGATTTGGTAATCCTGGATTCGGATCGCGCATGATCGCGCGCAAGGCTTGTCCTGGTCCATGAGAGGCCTTTGTTCGTCGAGGGTTTACCCCATCCCCCGGCCCCTTCCCCAGCAAGCTAGGGAAGGGGAGCGCGCTGAAAGTAGATGGCTTTTTGTTCTAATTCTTGTACTTTGTTGCCCATTTATTCACAGATTCATCAACGAGTCACCCTTCCCCAGTCTACTGGGGAAGGGCCGGGGATGGGGTAGAAAAAATGCCGCCAGCATCATCCAGTACCGGACAAGCCCTACTCTTTTACTTGGCCATCGACGGATAATCTTCTGATGCGATTGCTCCGGCCGCAAATCAGAACGCGCTTAAACGTTCTGCCGCGCCGTGTTATAATTCCGCCGTTTGTCCAGGCGGCGCAGCGACCAGCCCTATGTCCCTACTCATAGCCCGCGATCTAAGCAAGTTTCACGGCGCTGACGAAATCTTCAGCGGCCTTAACGTTGAAATCCCGGCCGGCGCGCGCATCGCCCTCGTGGGCCCCAATGGCGCCGGCAAGACGACCTTGCTCAACGTTCTGGCTGGCATAGAGTTGCCCACAGCCGGCCGCGTCAGTTGCGCCCGGGGCTTGCGCCTTGCCTTCTTGCCGCAGCGCCCCGAACTGGCCGGCGACCACAGCCTTTGGCAGGAGCAGCTAAATGTCTTCGGCGCCCTCCGCGATATGGAAAGGCAACTGGCGCAGCTTGAGCTAGCCTTGGGCGACGCCGATCAATTCGAGGCCGCGCTGGAGCGCTACGGTCCCATGCAGGCGGAATTCGAGCGGCTCGGCGGCTACGACTATGAAACGCGGATCAAGATGGTCCTCAGCGGGCTTGGTTTCACGCCGGACGAGTACGACCGTCCGCTGCCGGAACTTTCCGGCGGACAGAAGACCCGCGCCCTCCTGGCGCGCGCGTTGCTGGAAGAACCGGATCTGCTCGTTCTGGACGAGCCGACCAATCATTTGGATATCAACTCGGTCGAGTGGCTGGAGAAGCGCCTGGCCTCTTTCTCCGGCGCTGTGTTGGCCGTCAGCCACGATCGCTACTTCATCGACCATTTCGCGCGAACGGTATGGGAAATCGAGCATTGCCGGCTCCAGACCTATCGCGGCAACTACAGCCAGTACGTCCGGCAGCGCGACCAGGCGCGGGAGACGCTTCAACAGCAATACGAGCAGCAGCGGCAATTTATCAACAAGGAAAGGGATTACATCCGGCGCCACATGGGCAGTCGCTGGACAGCGCAGGCCAAGGGCCGGCAGAAGAAACTCGAGACCATGAAGAAACGCGGCGCCATCATCGAGAGCGGTCCGCGCATGCGGCGCAAGATGTTCGTCGATATGGGCGATATCAACCGCAGCGGCGACGAGGTGATCCTGGCCCGCGAATTAAAAATCGGCTACGACGCCGCCAGCCCACTCTTGAGCCTGCCGGATCTCCTGGTCTTGCGCGGCGAGACCGTGGCGATCGTCGGTCCCAACGGCGTCGGCAAGTCGACCCTGCTGAAGACGCTTTGCGGCGAAATTCCGGCCTTGGCCGGCGATCTGCGCCTCGGCGCCCAGGTGACGGCCGGCTATTTTGCCCAAGCGCATGAAGGCCTGGCTGCCGACAAAGCGCTGGTCGACGAGATCCTGGATGTCAAACTGATGCCTTTGTCCCAAGCCCGCGATTGGCTTGGGCGCTTCCTCTTCAGTGGCGACGATGTCTTCCGGCCGGTTTCCTCCTTGTCCGGCGGCGAACGCGGCCGCCTGGCGCTGGCGAAGTTGGCTTTGCGCGGCGCCAATCTGCTGCTGCTTGATGAACCGACCAATCATCTCGATGTCGATAGCCAGGAAGTGCTGCAAGCCGTGCTCGCCGGCTTCAGCGGCACGATCCTGCTGGCCAGCCACGATCGCTTCTTGATCGATGCGCTGGCGACGCAAGTCTGGGAAATCTCCCCCGGCCAGCTGTCGGTTTGTGCTGGCGGCTATCAGCGCTATCTGCGGGAACGCAACCGCCGCCCGGCCGCGCCGGCGCTGAAGAACGCGCATGAAACCGAGCAGCAGCGGGTACGGGGACGCAAAAAGCCGGCCCGCTACCGCGAAAAGAAACAGGGCTTGAGCCCCTTTGAGGTGGCGCGGCGCACGGCGGAGCTGGAGGCGAGGATCCAGGCTCTGGAAGCAGACTTGAGCGAGATCGGCGCGCAGTTGGACGGCGCCAGCTTGGCCGGGGATGCCGGCAAGGTGCGCGTCCTCGGCGAAGCCTACTCGCGCGCCGAGAAGGAATTGGAAGCGGCGCTGGAAGAGTGGGGCGGGTTCCTTGACTAGATCGGTTTTAATGACTTCCGCCGTCTCATCAGGCGGCGATTGGTGTATCCTGAAGAGGCGCGTAATGCGCGTTTCGGCGGCCGTTGAGCCAAGCAAATCCGGAGAGACGACGTGGAAATAACCTGGTACGGCTACAGTTGCTTTCGCATTACCGAGCGCGGCCACACATCGATCGTGACGGATCCCTATCACCCGGCGCTGGATCTGGCAGATTTGCGCTTGAAAGCCGATCTGGTCACCGTCAGCCATAATCCCGCCGAACACCAGGCGGGGAGCATCCGCGACTGTCAATATGTCATCAGCGGACCGGGCGAATATGAAGTTGGCGGGCTTTTCGTCACCGGCATCGCCTTGCACCGGCATGACGAAGCGAATGACGCGATTCTGAAAAATGTCGCCTGCCATTTTGAATATCCCAACAGCCTCAATCTGCTGCACATGGGCCGGCTGCGTCAACTGCCGGATCAGTCCATCATTGAACAGCTTGATGACGTGCATGCGCTGCTGTTGCCGATTGGCGGCACCGCCCTGGGCAGCGATCAGCTGGCGGATCTGATCAGCATGATTGAGCCGAATTACCTCGTGCCAATGCAGCCGCCCGATGTAAGCGACACCGGCTTTGCGGCCGCGCTGGACGCTTTCTTCAAGGGCATGGGCGTGGCCCAAGCCGAAGCGCAGGACGCGCTGCGCGTTACCGCGTCCGGCCTGCCGGAACAGACGCAAGTTGTTCATTTGCGTTCGCAGGCCGGGACCAGTTAAAGGGATTTATGCCTTGCGGCAATGATTTTGCGGTATAGTTGCGGTATACGGGCGAGCGACTTTGCGAGTGCCGACACATGCGGAACGGAAACGTCAAACTCTTGATGCGCTGGGATATCAAATCTGGTCTGGACCAGGAATACTACGAGTTTGTCATGCGGGAGTGGGTGCCCAACACCACCAAACTTGGCTTGACGCCGATCGAAGCCTGGTACAACGTCTATGCCAGGAATGAAATGCCGCGCATTATGGCCGGCGCCATCGCCGCCGATGACGAATCCATGCGCGCGATCATCACCAGCGCCGACTGGGCTGATTTGCAAGCCAAGCTGATGGATTACGTGGAGAACTACAGCCACAAGATTGTGCGCGTTACCGGCGACTATCAACTCTAGCCTGCGTCAGGCCCGGTTTGCCGGGCATCATGCGTCAAAAAAGGGCGACCCGTCGGGTCGCCCTTCTGTTTCGCTTTTGATGCTTCCCGCGCGAACTTTGCTTAGCCGCCCATAGCCTGGCGCAGCGTATCGCAGGCCGGGCAGCCGCCGCCTGGGCGCACAATCGCGTAGCCCGCTTGCGGATCCGAGCCCCAATGCGTAGCGTCAACATTCCAGACAATGTACATGCGCACATAGCCGGAGCCGCGCAGACGATGCACCGCGCCCGCCAGCCAGGCCGCGTGTTCCGCCAGCGACGTGCCGGAGGCCCAGGCGAAGCCGCCAGGCAAGGCGCCGATGCCTTCGCCCGTCAGATAGCCCAGCTCGGTGAAACAGAGCGGCTTGCTGGGGAAGAAGCTGCGGTATAGCTGCATCATCCGCGGCAGATACCAGGAATAGTGCCCGGAACTGCCGACCGGCGCGCCACTGGTCGCATCGGGCGAGACGATGCCGGCATTGTAATGCACGCCGACGCAATCCATGTAGTTGGCCGCGCCCGCCTGCGCCATCTGCCGCAGGTAGCAGTCATCATCGCCGCCGCCAGGACCGCAGCCCTGGAAGAAGCCGGTTGGCGCCGGCGCGCCGCTGATCACCATCGTGCCCGGGTTGGCGGATTTGATCGCGTTGTAAGCCGCGCTCAGCATCTGCACATAATTCGAACCGCTGATCTGGCCCGCTGGCCACTCGCGGTCGATATTCATCTCGTTCCAGACTTCAATCGCGTCAGCGCCGGCGCTGGCCAGCCCGGCCACGAAGCTGGCGTAACTCTGGTAGAAGCCGGCTGGATTGCCCGCAATCTGCCCCTTGTCGCCGATCACGCTCAACAGCACTTTGAAGCCTTCGTTGTGGCCGCTATCGATCAGGTGCTGGAAGTTGCCGGCTGATTCATTGCCATGCCACTTCACCTGGCGCTTGACCCAGGTCATGCGCGCGTTCTTCATGTGGCCGGGATGCGCGAAGCTCAAAGCCTGGCCGCCCAACTCAAAGCCGCTGGTATCGGTTGTGCTCGGCGGCGGCGGCGCGACCGCAGGTGGTTCGCCGCCGGGCGCCTCGGCCGGCGGCGGCGGCGCGACTGGCGCGGGCGCCGGCACCTGCAAGACCTGCCCGACATGCAGCACATCCGGATTCGCAATCGCGTTCAATTGCGCCAGGACGAGATATGTCGTATCGAACTTGGCGGCAATGAGCGACAAGCTTTCGCCGCGCAGAACGATATATGAGGCTGTGCCCGTCGGTTGCGTTTCCGGCGTTGTTGGCGCCGGGGCGGCCCCGCCCGGCGTTGGTATCGCGAGCTGGTTGCCGGCGTGAATGATGTATGGCTCCGCGAGACCGTTCGCTTGCGCGATCTCGGCCACGCTGCGGCCGTATTGAAGCGCGATGCGATAAAGGGTCTCGCCGCGCTGCACCACATGGACCTGTTGTGCCATCACCGCGGCCGATCCCAGCGATAGCATGACGCTCATGGTCAGAACTAACACGATTAGACGACGCATGTTTACTCCTCGCTTAAAGGTTCATACAGATGTATTGCAAACTCGCGATTCAGTCTAGCATGACCGCTGGAAACCTGCTTAGACAGGCAGCGTCATTGTGATTGTGGAGTTGGCGCGGGCCAAGCGGGGGAAAGCCGCGCGCGGATTAAACCTGGCGCGACTAGCGGCCGACTTCCATGCCCGGGTCCACCAAGGGCAGCCGCGGATCCATGTTCGTCATAATTTGGCCCATCCAGGCGTAGTCGGGATCGTCGCTGTAGGCCAATTCCCGGGTGGAGCCGGCTAGAAAATTGAGCGTGTAGGTCGCCGTTCCCGGCGCGCTCGCCATCATATAATAACCGGCCGGCATAAGAATGATATCGTGTTGGCGCGCCATCATCGTGACATCCGCGCTTTTGTCGGCGCTGTAAACCCGCTGCCAGGCGAAGCCGGTCGGCCGGTCGAATTTGTAGAAGCTGAAGCGATTGAGCTGCGCCTCCAGCACTTTGCCCTTCGCGTCCGTCCTGTGCCGGTCATGCTTGTGCGGCGGAACGCTCGACCAGTTGCCGCCGGGCGTATACAGCTCGTAAACCAGCAGACGATCGGCCGGGAAATCGCCGCCGATGACGCGCGACATCTGCCGCGAGCAGTTCCCGCCGCCCAGCAGCAGCATTTCAACATCGCCCGGCTCGATCAGGCGGGCCGGGTTCTCTTTCTCCGTCGGCGCCCAGCAAGACGCGAATTCGAAGTTTTCGCTGAGGGATTCGATTTCGAATTCGGTGTGCGGCGGCAGATAAACGGCGTAGGGCATGCCGCTGAAGACGCTGTCGCGCCGGCCCACGCCTTCGAAATCGCCCCTATTCGTGCGGATATTGCAGCGCCCGCTCAATATCACCGCGACATATTCGAAGGTGTCAATCGCAATCTCGAAGGTCTTGCCTTCGCCCAGGCGCACCGCGGCAAAATTCATCGTATCCCAGCCGGCGCGTTTGGCATCCAGCGCGGCGAAGGCGCCCGCTCGGCCCGGGTCATCGGCGTGTATATGCAAGGATTGGGCTGTGTAGCTCGCCATCATTGTCTCCCATTGATTCAGGTCACCAAGCCGCGGGTCACGCGCATGAACATGTGCTCCAGGTCCCGCTCTTCTTCATTGAAACCCAGCAGCAATATATCGTCGGCGAAGAGACGCCGGCTGAGCTCGCCCAGCTCCAGGTCATTGCCGGCAAAATCGACGCGCACGCGCGCGCGCCCATTCTTGGGCGTGATGATCTCGGCCGTCACAACCCGGTCCAAGCCGCTGACCAGGCTCGTCACGCGCTCGGCTGCTGCATGATCCAGAACTGTGATCACAATCTCGCGATGCGCCATCAGCTGCAGTTTCAATTCGTCGATGCTGCCCTGCATGATGAGCTCGCCGGCTTCGATAATGCCGATATGCGAACAGACATCTTCGACATCGGCGAGAATGTGCGATGAAAAGAAAATCGTCTTGCCCATTTTGGCCAATTCGCCCAGAAGCTCGCGAATCTCCACCCGGGCGCGCGGGTCAAGGCCGGAAGCGGGCTCATCCAGGATCAACACCTGGGGATCGTGCGCCAGCGTCCGCGCCAGGGACAGACGCTGCTTCATGCCGCGGCTCAGCTTGTCCACCATCTCTTCGCGCCGGTGCTGCAGATCCACCAGCTCCAGCAGATCCCCCACCAGCACTTTGCGCTGATTCTCCGGGATGTCGTAACAGGCGGCGAAAAAATCGAGATACTCCCAGACCCGCAGGTCTTCATACACGCCAAATTCGTCGGGCATGTAGCCGATGGCGCGCCGCACCGCGCGGCGATCCTCCAGAACCGAATGCCCGGCGACCCAGGCTTCGCCGTCTGACGGCCGCGTCAAGGTCGTCAGAATGCGCATCGTGGTCGTCTTGCCGGCGCCGTTCGGTCCCACGAAGCCGTAGATGGAACCGGCCGGCACTTCCAGCGAGATGCCGCTCAGCGCCTCAAAATTGCCGAAGGACTTGTGCAGCCCGTCCGACCGGATGATCAATTCCGCGTCTTCTTCGCCGATTGGGCGGTCGGCTTCCGCCAGGATTGTCATGTATAGCGACCTGTCTGATCAATTCTTATCTTGCGCACCCGCGCCGTCCCGACGCCATCGCCGTAATGCAGGCGAAGGCGCACTGACTGCCCCGGCCCCAGAAAGCGCCGCGGGTTGGACAACTCGAGCACGTCGCCTTCCCGGTAACTGAAGATTTCGTATTCGCCGCGCCGCCAGTCATAGAGATCGATGCTCAGCGACTGGGCATAACCGCCGCCGCGATCGACTTCTACCTGCATGAAGTCCACCACGTCCATCTCCAGGCCGGGCTGGGGATGAAAGATAAACTCCGCGCCTTGCTCCTCGAACAGGCTGAAGCTGTCCGTCCCATTGTCGGTCAAGCCCCGCCGGTCGAGCGTCATCCAGGTGAAGTATTCCGATGGCAGCGTGGCGCGGCCGCGCGGCAACTCGGTTTCAACTTCCACTTCAATGATGTAAAGCGTCGTATCGACCGAGCTCCAGCCCGCGCCGCTGATCTCCAGATCGCGTCCCCAGGCGTCGCTCCAGCCAAGCAAATATAAGCTCGTGCCGCGCGCGGTCGATTCGAATTGATCGACCATGAAACTGGCGAGGAAAGACTGCTCCCGCACCGCTTGCCGCTCGGCGATAGATTGCGCCCGCAAAAAAGCGCGCGTGCGCAAATAACGCGCGCCCTGCAAGTCTCTGATGGAGACATTGCGCCCGCTGCCGGTGAAGGGCGACAGACCCGCCGCCACCGATGAGACGCTGAGTTCGTCCGGATTGGGCTGCGCTGGCTCGTCGCTGAGGTCCGACTCCAGTTCCTCCCGGCCCAGCGTCAATATATCGCCGGGCGCGAAATCGCCTTCGAGGCGATAAACCAGGCCCGTCCCCAGCAGAACCGCATCGCGCAGCGTCACGTCGCTGTCATTGCTGATCACGCCCTGAAAGGCGCCTAGCATCCGGCCGCTCTCGAGGATATCAAATTCCCGCTTGAATGCGCCGCGTATTGCGGGCCGCTCTACCTGGCCGCTGACGGTGAAATTGGCGAAGATGCCGCCGTCGATGGTGAAGTCCTGCGCGCTGAATATCGCCCCCTGCGATACTTCCGTGGCCGTTTGGATTGTATTGCTGGCGAATATGCTGCTCGGCGTCGTGGCGCCGGCCACCGCCAGCGTGTAGCCTTCCGGCGCGGCCAGGGAATAGGTGGCGCGCCGCGGCGACAGCAAGCCGACAAACTGATTCATCTCCGCTTCGTCGCTATCGGCGAAAGATTCCACCACGGTCAAACGGCTGACGATGATCTCGGCGCCGCGCAAACTGAAACCGACCGTCCAAGCCACGCCCGTGAACAAGGCGATCACGATCGGGATCGTCAACCAACCCCAGCCGTTGCGCCGCAACTTCGAAAGCAACAGGTAATTGAGCGGTCCGATGAGAACGATATATGCCGTCAAAAAGAGGCAGAGCGTTTGCATCGGCGGCAAGAGATCGACGCCGGGCAAATTGGCGACCGCCTCCGCGCCCCATTCCGGGCGCGTGAAGCCCTCGCGCCAGACCGGATGCGGCGCGCGCGTCGCCAGCAGTTTCAGCCACAGGTCGCCGAGCGCCTCCCAACTGGCCAGCGGCTGCAAAGTCGGGTCCGCCGCCAGATAATCGACAAGCCCGGCCCCGATATAACGCCGCAGCAGAAGCGGCTGCTCGGCTTGCTCCGCCAAGACCTCGGCGCCCTCGCGCGGGTTGCCGCTGGCGATGATCGTGCGTTCATTCAAGTCGCGGCGCCAATCGCCCGCAAATCGCGCCAGGGCGGTCAGGCCGTCGATCGCCTGGCTGTCATCCAGTTCCAGCGGCAGCAGATCGCTGAATGCGGCCGTCGTGCTGCCGGCCGTCGGTCCGCCGGCCAGAAGCAGATGTCCGCCATCGTGCAGCCACTCGCGGATGGCGCGCCGCTGCCCGCTGGACAGGGCTTCGCTGTTGGCGCCGATGAACATCATCATATCGAGCGATTCCAGGGCGGCGCCGTTTTCGGGAATGTCATGGATTCCCCAAATCGCCTGTTCCGCGTCGTATCCGCCGATATGGACGCCGGACAAGCTCGGCGGCGTCGTGTTGGGACCGGCTACTACCGCATAAATCTGATCCTGCGGCGCCAGATCAATCAAGCCCGCTTCGCGCGATGCGCGCACGACGCCGTCCGCATCGATTAACTCAAGTCGTATCTTGTCGGGGAATGAGCGCGCGCGAATGTTGAATTGCGCTGTTTTTTCCGAGCCGCTGGGCAATTCGACCGGCGTGCTGAAAGCGTTGCCAACCACCGTGCCCGATGTCTCCGGCCGCACGACGAGCCGGCCCAGCAGAGATTCGCCGTTGTTCTTGAGCTGCGCCTGCACCGGCGTCCAGTCGCCCGGCCGGAAGAAAGAATCGAATCCGACCTCAACCGACATTTCGATGACATCTAGAAAATTGTCCTGCGCCGCAATCGGCAGCCCGGGCAGACCGAGCAGCAAGATGCCGATTGGCAGAAACAGCCGCGCAAGCGCAGAATACATGTGGAATCCTCAAGTTGCGGAAAAAGCCGCCGCTTATTGTATCATGCCGCCGCCGCATGTCATGTGTGCAATTGCGGCCGACGACAGGCGAGGGCCATGCTTGGGCAGGCGCATGATGCCGGTTGCCGCCCGTCGGATCGTCTAACACGCCCGGGTTCGTCCAGGTAGGGGCGACTCGGCGAGTCGCCCAATTTCGATCCAGTTCGTACGCATCGGGCGATCCGCCGGATCGCCCCTACCAAACGATTTCAACCTAAAGGGATACACTGCCTCCAGCAGCCGCACTTGGGAAGTCCGACGCGATGCGCTATAGTTGGCGCGGCTTTTCCCACACTTGCGCGATTAAGGAGCGAAGCATGGTTTACAAGGCGGCGGGCGACCGCTATGACGCGATGAAGTACCGACGCAGCGGCCGCAGCGGCCTGCTCTTGCCGGCGATTTCCCTCGGTATCTGGTGGAATTTCGGCGGCGTCGACACCTTTGAGAACAGCCGTCAATTGCTGCGTCGGGCTTTTGACCTCGGCATCACCCATATCGACATCGCCAACAATTACGGCCCGCCGCCGGGCTCGGCCGAAGAGACATTCGGCCAGGTCTTTCGACGCGATCTGGCGCCTTATCGCGACGAGCTCATCGTCTCCAACAAAGCCGGATACCGCATGTGGCCGGGACCTTATGGCGAATGGGGTTCGCGCAAATACATGATCGCCAGCTGCGACCAGAGTTTGCAGCGCACGGGTCTGGAATACTTCGATATTTTCTACAGCCACCGTTACGATCCGGATACGCCGCTGGAAGAGACGATGGGGGCGCTGGATACGATCGTGCGCAGCGGGCGCGCGCTCTACGCCGGCATATCCAGCTATCGGCCCGAGCAGACCCGCGAGGCGGCGCGCATCCTGAAGGAACTCGGCACGCCCTGCCTGATCCACCAGCCGCGCTATAACATGTTCGACCGCTGGATCGAAGACGGCTTGCTGGACATCCTCGGCGACGAAGGCATCGGCTGCATCTGCTTCTCGCCGCTTGATCAAGGGATCCTGACGAACAAATACATCGGCGCGACGCCGGCGGATTCGCGCGCGAGCAAACATGAATGGGGCGATCGCCTGGCGCAGGACAAGATCGACAAGGTCATCAAGCTCGACGCCATCGCCAATGAACGGGGTCAAAACATGGCCCAGCTTGCAATTGCCTGGAGCCTGCGCCACCCGGAGATGACCTCCGCCTTGATCGGCGCCAGCAAACCCGAGCAGCTCGACGACGCCGTCGCCGCGCTGAACAATCTGGATCTCTCCGACGCCGAGCTAGCGGGCATCGAAGCTATCCTGAAGGCTTGATCGGGCCGGCCTGAGGGCTTCCGCCATCAAACACATGTAAGTTATTGAAAATGCGCATCGCTTCTCGCGGCATACTCATGGGTGACAAAGCGCGGCGCCCCGGCGGCATAAGTGGAGGCTGCGCGCGCGGGCGAGCCGGCGGCACAAGGGGAGACTGCTCGCGCGGGCGGGCCGGCGGCACAAGGGGAGACTGCTCGCGCGGGCGGGCCGGCGGCATAAGTGGAGACTGTGTGTACGGGCGAGCCGGTGGCTCGCCCACTCTTGCTAAAACCTGCCCATGACTCTGCTTGTAATCGACCTCGGCAGTTCATCGGCGCGGGCCCTTCTCTTCGACGATGAGGCCCGGCTGATAGCTGGCTCAATCCGCAGCCGCAGATACGACTTTCATACGGATACGGCCGGACGCGCCAGTGCCGGCCCCGCGCAGATTCGAGCTCACATCGAGACTTGCCTGGATGAGGTCCTGCAGCATCCCGCGGCCCGCAAGATCCGCGCCGTTGGCATGGCCAGCTTCGCCGGCAACTGGCTGGGCCTGGACGAAACGGGCGAAGCCTGCACGCCGGTCTTCACCTACGCCGATACGCTGAGCCGGGACGAGATTCCGCAGCTGCTGCGCAAACTCGGCGGCGATGCCGACAGCTATCACCAGGCGGTCGGCTGTATGCTGCATACTGCATATCTGCCGGCGCAATTTGCGCATCTGCTGCGCAGCAACCCGGCGACGGAAGCGCGCATCAAACGCGTCAGCGACATCGGCGGTTACTTGTACAGTTGCTGGTTCGGCCGTGAAATACCGACCAGCTATTCGATCGCGAGTTGGTCAGGCCTGCTGCACACGCGGGAGCTGGCCTGGCATGGCGAATACGCGCATTTGCTCGCCGGCCCGACGCTGCTCGAAAAGCTGCCGGCCCTGGCGGATTTTGACGCAGTACAACGTGGGCTGTCTGATAGCTATGCCCGGCGCTGGCCGGCCCTGCGCGATACGCCGTTTTTCCTGGCGCTTGGCGATGGCGCGGTCGCCAACATCGGCTCCGGCGCGGTTGACGCTCGTCATATTGCGCTGACCATCGGCACCACATCCGCCTTGCGCGTCGTGAGGAAAATCCCGCGCCTGCCGGCCGGACTCTGGCGCTACCTGGTCTGCGCCGGCATGCCCCTCGTCGGTGGCGCAACCAGCGAAGGCGGCAACGTCTATCAATGGGCGGTGCAGGAACTGGACATCGACGAAGTCGGGCTCGAGGCAAGGCTGCGCGAGCGCGCGCCCGATGCCCACGGGCTGACGGTTTTGCCGCTCTTGGCGGGCGAGCGCAGCCCCGGCTGGCAGCCCAAGGCCACCGGCACCATCCATGGCATCCGCCGCGGCACAAGCCGCATCGACATCCTGCAGGCGCATCTGGAGGCAGTGGCTATCCGTCTCTCGCTGATTCTCGATTTATTCGAGACGGAGAACAGCGTCGTGATGGCGGGCGGGGGCGCCTTGGTCGCTTCCAGGGTCTGGGCGCAGATGATTGCGGATGCCTTCGACCGGCCGATTCATCTCTTGGCGGAAGCCGAGATCACGGCGCGGGGCGTGGCCTTGCTCCTGCGCCGCAGCCTCGATCAGGCGCCGCTTGACGCCGACCCGCCGCCGATCAGCGCCGTCGTCCAACCCGATGCCGCTGGCGTCAAGGCGCTGCGGGCCGCGCGCGACCGGCAAATCGATCTCTATCGCCGCCTCTACAGTTAGCTCGTCGCGTCCGCCAGCATCCGCTTATAAGCGGCGATGTCAGCGGCGGAGTCGTTGCAGCCGCAGATCAGCAGCGCCAATTGCGCATCGGCGGGAAGGCGATCCTTGATGCGCTCGGCCGCCGCGAGCGTGCTGGCCGCCGCCAATTCCGGATCTAAATTTTCCTCTGTGATGAAATACTGCTGAGCGGCGATCATGTCGAGGTCGCTCACCAAAACGAGATCTTCCAGATGCTCGCGGCAGAGCTCAAGCGCGGCCTGGCCGACGAAGGGCGCGCCCAGCGTCTTCGAAAGCGATGCCGGCACAATGTTTACGATTTCGCCGGCATCCAGGGCGCGTCGCATCGTCGGCGCCGCTTCCGGCTCGACGCCCCAGACGCGCGTCTCCGGCTTGGCCGCTTTCAGCGCCGCGATGATGCCGGCGATTAAACCGCCGCCGCCGATGCTGACGACGATATCGGTCAGACCCGGGCAGTCTTCCAGGATCTCAAGCGCCACGATGCCGTTGCCGGCGATCTGCTCTTTATTGTCAAAGGGGTGGAGGTTGCTGCGTCCGCGCGCGACCCATTCGTCGGCGCGGGCGAAGGCGGCCACGGCATGAGGCAGCAGTTCGATCGCGGCGCCATAGCCGCGCGTCGCCTCGATTGAAGCGGCGGGCGCATTCTCCGGCATGCAGACGACGGCGTCGACGCCGAGCGCGCCGCTGCAATAGCCGACGGCGCGCGCGAAATTGCCCCCGCTGACCGCGACCACGCCATTAGCCAAGGCATCCGCGCCCAAAGCCAGCATCTGGTGGAAAGCGCCGCGCGTCTTGAACGAGCCGCTATGCTGCCGCATCTCCAGCTTGAGCTCAACCGCGACGCCCAGCCGCGCGCTCAAGCCGGGAGAAGGGCGCTGCGGCGTACGTATCGTATATTGCGCGACCGCCGCCGCCGCGTCCCGCAGATCCTGCAAATTGATCATTTCGCTCCGCCCTGGCTGATTCGGCGTCTTTGACCGACTTTAACATGAATGGCGGCACGGTACAGCCTCAGCGAGCCGCTGAATCCAGCGCCGATCCTGCGCCGACCGTCGGCGTCGAAAGCGCAATCAGTCAAACTCGATCGCTTGCGTTTCGGCGATGCAGCTGCTGTCGGGTTCCCTAAGCGGCTCGTTGATGAAGTCGACCGCGATGCGCACCGCGCAATCTTCAGAGCGCAGCACGGCATGCCCGACCTGGGGAAACGTAAAATTGTACGCGCTTGTCAAGGTCGCCTGCGCCGCGCGGGCGTATGCCGGCGGCGTAATGGGATCGTAGCCGCCCGAGAGCAGCAGCGCCGGTATGTCGCTGGCCACCGGATCGTTCACATGATCGGGGCGCGCCCGCGTCCGCCACAGGTCGCAGAGCTGCGGCAGCGTCGCGGTCCCATCGACCGGGTAGCGCAGGAATCCGCTCAAATGCGGATGGCGAGCCAGCATGCCGGCATAATCCCGGAACAAGCCCGATCCGTATTCTTCCTGGCACTGCACGCTGTAGTGCATGCCCAAACTGAGAGTCGTCAAAGCCATCTCATAGGCGATGCCATAATGCGCCACATAATCGGGCCGGTCCTGATGCAGCTCATATATCATCTTGGGGATCTGCCTGATCGAATCAAGATCATAGAGCCAGTTGAAGACCCACTCATACAAGCGGTATCCGCTGATCTCAATCTCGAGCTCATCAAAACTCGGCGGCCTGTAGGCGACCGTCAGCGGCGTTCTGTTCAGGCGGTGATACAAACGGTAGAAGACCGCCTCAAGGTCGGGGTAGCGCGCGCTGCAGCCTTCCGACGCGGCGCAAGCCTCAAAGAGCGCGCTCAGCGCCCGTTCGCCGCTGTAATAAACATCGAGGTAGATATCGGCTTGCGGCGGATAGACCGAGTCCAGGATCGCGCTGCGGACATATTGCGGAAAATCGCGCATGATCACCAGCGCCAGGCGCGAGCCATAAGAGACGCCAACCAGATTCCAGCGTTCGTAGCCCAGCGCCCGCAGAACATTCACAATATCGCGGGCGTTATTCTCGCTATGGAAGGCATCGAACTTGACGCCGCTGCCCGCCAGGCGCCGTTGGCATTCCGTCAATATATCGAGCATCAGCTCGGCATGTTCGGCATGTCGGCTTTCCAGGATCTCATCAAGACGACGCAGCGCTTCAAGGCAGTACAGGGATGGATGGGAACGCCCGGTTCCGCGCTGGTCGATAACAACAATGTCGCGGTCCACGGCGAATGCGCTTAAGTAGGCTTCGAAAGAAGTCGGCAGCAGATAAGAGCCGCTGCTGCCGGGCCCTCCGACCAGATAGACCAGCGGGTCGGGCTGCGGCGTCGCGCTTTGACTATGAACCACCGAATAATAGATCTGAACCCGGCCGCCGCGCGGATCCTGATAATCTTGCGGCAGCAAGACATAACCGCAGCGGGAGATGAAGTCAGCGATTTCGGATACGCAATCGGCGCGCTCGACAATGCCCTGCGCGCTTGACGCGAGCGACGCCAGGAAGAATAGAAAAGGCAGAATGTAAAGACGGTGATTCATGTCGTCGCCCATGGCGCTTTTGTCAAGTTAAACATATTCCCCGCCGCAAATCAAAGTACACACGCTCGCCTGCCGGGCAATCGCCTGAACTTTTCTTTAACACAGAGAACGCAGAAGTAAACGCAAGTAAGTCGTGCAAAATTCAGCACAAGGTCGATATATAGGGCTTGTACGGTACTGGTTAATGCGACCGCGCTTTTTCTACCCCATCCCCCCAGCCCCCTTCCCCAGCAAGCTGGGGAAGGGGGAGCGTGCTAAACGAGACTGAATTCATTGGCATCTTCATTGTGTTTTGGGGTCAACCTACGAGCTTCTTTGTAGAGTCACCCTTCCCCAGTTCACTGCTGAGGACAGGACAGGTTTGTAGCAACTTGAAAGGCAGTAAATCGCGATCTATGTAAAGATTCATCAGTATCACTTCTAACCCCCGTAAGGAAAGAAAGGTGAAACTGATGAATCTTCCTTCATTGTACCATTGGCAGGAGCAGGTTTCGAAGCATTTTACAAGCTTTACGGTGTGGCAGAAAAAGCGTTTTGCGCGTTTCAGTCTAGGTGTGATGCTCAGCGAGCATTGCCAACAGTCAAGGATTGCAAAGGCGTTGGCGGGAGACGTCAGTGCTGACGGTATCGTGCGACAGTTGCGGCGGTGTATCGCGGATCAGAAATGGTCGCCCGCTCAGTTCTCGCTGGATTGGACACGCTGGGTTGTCAGCTTGTTGCCGAAGACGCGGCTCGTGTTGTTGGTGGACGAGACCAGTATCGGCGGGCGTTTTCGAGTGATGATGGTAGGTGTAGCGTATAAGCGGCGCTGCATTCAGCTAGCCTGGACTTGCTACAAGGCGAATAGTCAGGAGGACTATCCAATTGAAGGTCAGGTGAAGATGATTGCGGGCATGCTTGCGCAAATCAAGACAGTTTTGCCCGATGACAGGCCGGTTTTGGTGCTGGCAGATCGCGGCATCGGCAACTCGCCAGCGCTGTGCAGGGCGGTTGGGGGCTTGGGCTGGCAATATTTGTTCCGCGTTCCGAAAACAGTCAAGATCAAGACCGGTGACGGGATAGCGCATCCGTACAAGGAAGTGCGGAAAGGGGGGCGATGGCGCGCGAGCGGATTGGTCTTTATCAAACGGGGAAGGCTTCCGGGGCATGTGCGCGCGATCTGGGACCGAGATTGCGAAGAACCTTGGATTTTGGTTACAAACAATCCAGACTTGACAGGTCGGGAGTATAGGATGCGCAACTGGCAGGAACAGAGCTTCCGCGACTTGAAAAGCGGCGGCTGGCAACTGGAGACCTGTCGTTTGCGCTCGGTAGACCGAATGGCCCGATTCCTGGCGATCTTGGCGCTTGCGCAAGGCATGGCCTTAGCGCTTGGCAGCCAAGCTGTGATCACAGGTAAGGCACGCCGACTGATAAAGACCAAAGACAACAAGTTGAGGCGGCCACTTAGCCTGTTCAAGGAAGGCATCGCCTACTTCAACAAGTATGTCTTACGCCATGACAAGTTCCCAACCCTGCCCGCTGTACGAGATCAGAGGCTATGTTAAACCTGTCCTGTCCTCAGCAGTTCACTGGGGAAGGGCCGGGGATGGGGTAGAAAAACTGGTCTGACGGCTGCAGCGAGCTAGAGAAGGGAAACTGACCTTGCCGCATTTCGCAGTAAAATTTTGATTACCGCGAGGATCGCACGTTAATCGTAGTATTTTGGTATTATTGCTGTTGAATCGGGGAAAGAACTTTAGTACCGGACAAGCCTTGTAGGGGCGACACTGTGTGTCGCCCGCAAATCCGCGCCAGTGTCGGCGGGCGACCGAATCGCCCCTATGCCAATCTACAGATTGTTCCATTACTTTCCTGGTGTAACTGCGAAAAGCCATTGACCTGAGACTTCGCGTCATATAGTCGCAAAGCATTTGGGCGAGGAGGAATCTCATCGACAAGACAGTGGCGATTCTGCCCAAATCAAGCAGTGGATCCAGCGCACAAGTCGCCAATAGAACTTAAACTCTGTGTTCTCTGCGCTCTCTGTAGTTAAAGAAATTTGTAGCGATTGCCCTCAGCCGGCCTGCAGTAAAATCGCTTCAAAATCGACATCAGCCACGATCAAATGGTCAAACTGAATTTCACCACCGAGTACACCGAGAAAAGCAATCGCCCTGAGACTTCCCAGCAGTTTGCATTGCATTTAGGGGGCGGCATTATGTTCATTGGAAAGGTGACGAGAGATTCCTCAATTAAAGCAGTGGATATAGCGCACAAGTCGTCAAACGAACATAAACTCTGTGTCCTCTGCGTTCTCTGTAATTGAAGAAAAACTAAAGCGATTGCCCTCAGCCGGCCTGCAGGACAATCGCTTCAAAATTCACATTCGCCACGATCAAATGGTCAAACTGAATTTCACCACCGAGGACACCGATAAAAGCAATTGCCCTGAGACTTCCCAGCAGTTTGCATTGCATTTCGGGGGCGGCATTATGTTCATTGACAAGGTGACGAGAGATTCCTCAATTCAAGCAGTGGATCTAGCGCACAAGTCGTCAATCGAACCTAAACTCTGTGTCCTCTGCGTTCTCTGTAGTTAAAGAAACTTGTAGCGATTGCCCTCAGCCGGCCAGCTATGTCGTGACGGTCGGCGCCCTCGCCGGCGCTATTCCAATCGTCGGCGCAAAAGCTATAATGCGCCGCATGTCTGACGCCTCATTCAATCCGCCAGCTTCGAGGCGGCGGCGCCTTGCGCTGATGATCTTCCTCATCGTCCTTTTGCTCCTGGCGCTGGGTTTGGATCTGCGCGGACGCGGCCTCGCCTGGCGCATTTTCTGGTCCCAAACCGGCGAGGAAGAGGCGCTCGGGCAGATCCGCGGCATGGTCGAGGTAGCCGGCAATCTCATTCGTCATCCCTTGGCGACCGACGCCCTCGCGCCCATTGACAACAAGGCGCAGAGCCCCTACGGCATCAATACCTTCCTGGAACAGGAAGTCGAGCCGGAGAAGATCGAGGCGATGCTGGGCATGATCCGCGAAGCCGGCTTTGTCTGGCTGCGGCAGGAGTTCCCCTGGGAAGACCTCGAGGTGGATGGACGCGGGCAATTCACCGATACGCGACTGGATCGCGATGGCGACGGCCAAAAAGACACAGTCGACGCCTGGGCAAAATACGACCGGATTGTCGACCTGGTGGAAGCATACGGCTTGCGCCTGATGGCGCGCTTGAGCAATCCGCCCGCCTGGTCGCGCGCCGATCCGGAAGCCGGCGCCCATGCGCCGCCCGACGACTTCGGCGATTTTGTCAACTACGCCGTCGCCGTCGCCGAACGCTATCGCGGGCGCATTCAGCATTATCAGATCTGGAACGAGCCGAATATCTATCCGGAATGGGGCAACCAACCGATTGATCCGGCCGGATATACCGATTTGATATGCCGCGCCTACGCGGCGCTAAAGGCGGTCGATCCGGAAATTGTTGTCATCAGCGGCGCCATCGCCCCGACGATCGCCCTGGACGGCGCGCGCGACCTGAGCGATCTGGTTTTTCTGCAGGCATTTTATGACAGCGGCGGCGGCGAATGCTTTGATGTGCTTTCGGCGCAGGGCTATGGGCTGTTCAGCGGGCCGACCGACCGGCGCATGCGCGCGACCAGCGTCAATGTGGCGCGGCACAGCTATTACCGCGATATCATGGTGCGAAACGGCGACGCGCATAAGCCGATCTGGTTGAGCGAAGCCGCCTGGAATGCCACGCTTGACGCCGCGCTGCCACCGGAGCAGATTACGCTCTACAGCAACTACGGCAACGTCACGCAAGAGCAGGCGGCGCGCTATATGCCGCAGCTATATGACCGCGCGCAGCGGGAATGGCCTTGGATCGGCAACGTCATGTATTGGTTCTTCACGCGCAAAGACCCTTTCGAAGCCGACCAGGCCTTCTATTATTTCCGCATGGTCGAGCCCGACTACCAGCCCGACAAGCCAACCTTCACGCCCCTGCCCGTGTATCACGCGGTCAAGGATTACATCACAGAGCAGACGCCGATGCTCTATCGCGGCGTTCATCAAGCCGAGACCTGGCAGATTGACGCCGACGGCGAGCTTGTGGCCGACGCCAGCGCTCGCTTTGGGCGCGCCCTCCGCTTGAACAGCGGATTCGAATTCAGCGCCCAGGGCACGGCCCTGGATATCCGCTGGCGGCTGGAGAACGCAGGCGCGTCCGCCTGGCGCATGACGCGCATCGGACTGTCTTCCGGGTTGGCGCAGTCGCAGCTTGTCGCCTTCGGCTCGGAAGGAGCGGTCGTCGATGAAATCGTCGTCTACGACCGGAGCGCGCAGCGTCTGCTGTCCTGGCTCGCTCTGGGTTTTGCGCTTGCCGTCGCCTTGGTCGCAACGGTCGGCCTGGCGCTTGACGCCCGCTGGCGATGATTGGCAGCGCAGGCGTCGCCACTAACGCGGAGCGGCGCGTTCGCGGATATCATTTGCCTTTGGCGCTGGCTCTGGCCCTCATACTGCTGGCAGCGGCCCTTCGTTTCCACCGCCTCGGCGAACAATCGCTCTGGTACGACGAAGGCGTCACCTACGCCCTTTCTCTGCGCAGCCTCACGGAGATGATCCCGCGCCTCCAGCGCGACGTCCATGCGCCGGCTTATTTTGCGCTGCTCGGATTGTGGCAGGACTTGACAGGATCGTCGGAGTTTGCCTTGCGCGCGCTGTCGGCTCTGTTCAGCGTCTGCAGCGTCGCCTGGGCATACGCCCTGGGCAAGCGGCTGCTCCATCCCGTTGCCGGTTTGGCCGCGGCCGCTCTGGTCGCTCTCAACAGCTTCAGCATCTACTACGCGCAAGAGGCGCGCATGTATGCCATGTTGGCGGCTGTCGCCGGCGCGAGCATGTGGCTCTTCGCTGGCTGTTGGCGCTCGCATTCCGGGCGGGGCGCGATTGGGCTGGGTCTGCTCAATGCCCTGGGCCTGTATACCCATATCGCCTATGCCCTGGTCATCTTGTCGCAAGTCGGCGCCCTGGCAATCGCCGCTATGTCCGCGCTGCTCAAGGAAAAGTCAATGTCGCTGGCTTTCACGAGCCTGCGGCGCGATTTTACCTGGGCCCTTGCCGCCAATGCGGTTGCGCTTTTGCTTTTCGCGCCATGGCTGCCGGTTTCGCTCCGGCAAGTCGTCACGCAGCCAAACCTCGCCGAGGCGGCTGCGCCGGATCAAGTCTTAAGTTTGATCCTGGGGCATTTGGCCTTCGGCAATACCTATGAAACCGCCTCGGGCATCTGGATTTTACTTGCCTGTCTCCTGCTTTTTCTAGGTTTGCTGCCCGCGTCCGGAGGCCGATGGCGGCGCTGGAGCGCGCTGCTTGCATTGATTTGGACGCTCGTCTCCCTCGTCGCCTACCTCTGTCTCGAGCTGACGGACCGTTACCTGCGCTTTCTGCTGCCGGCGCAGTTGGCTTTTGCCCTCTGGATGGGGCGGGGCGCCTGGATCATGGCGTCGCGCCCACTTGGCCTTACCGGATCCCGGCTCGGCAGTCTGCCGAAGCTCGCGGCCGGCATCGGCGTCGCCGCCCTCTTGTTGGCGCAAGCCGGCAGCCTGCCGCGCCTGTATCACGCGCCCGAATTTCAGCGGGACGACATGCGCGCTCTGGTTCGACTGATTGAGGCGGAACTCGGCGCGGAGGACGCGCTGATCGTCAGCGCCGCCGGCTTGGAAGAATTGCTGCGCTACTACTACAAAGCCGACGCCCCGGTCTTCGGCTTGCCCCGCTCGGCGGACGAGCAGGAGACGCGGGCGCAAACGCTCGATATCATCGCCGCTCACGCTGTCCTGCATGTCATCCTGTACGGCGAAACCGAACAAGACCCGCGGCGCGTCCTTGAGACGACCTTGAATCGGAAAGCCTTCGAAATCAGCGAGGCCTGGTTCGACGATTTTCGTTATTTGCAATACGCCCGCCCCGCCGCCCTGCAAGATCCCGTCCAGATCGACCGGCGTTTTGGCGCGGATATCCGGCTGCGGTCCTATGCGCTGAGCGCTGATACGGTCGCGGCGGGCGACCTGCTGCAAATCCAATTGCGCTGGACCGCGGACCGCACTCCGGGCAAACGCTACAAAGTGTTCTTGCAGCTTCTCAATGGCGCGGGCGCCTTGGTCGCGCAGCGCGACAGCGAACCGGCTGGCGGCTCAGCGCCGACGACTGCGTGGCGGCCGGACGATGTCATTGTCGACAATCACGCTCTCTTGATTCCGGCCGATCTGCCAGCGGGGACTTATCGCTTGATCGCCGGTCTCTATGACATCGACGATCCGGCCGCGCGCTTGCTGACCGAAGGCGACAGCTATGTCGCTCTCGCGGAGATCGCCCTGCGCTAGCTTTGGCGCTATCCCTGCGCGCGCTCGTAGACCGGCTCTCCCGCCACATAAGTCGCTTTCACCGCCCGGTCATCCGCGCAGATCATCAAGGCGAAGAGCAGCTCATCAAGCGACTCGGCGACTTCCGACCGCAATTCCAGAAGCGGCGTCGCCCGCGGATCCAAGACGACAATATCGGCCTCGAATCCGGCCTGCAGGCTGCCGACCCGCTCTTCAATGCCAAGCGACTCGGCGCTGCCGAGAGTCGCCAGGTAAAAGGCCTGGGACGCCGTCAGCGAGATGCCGCGGAGTTGCGCCATCTTGTAGGCTTCGCTCATCGTCTGCAGCATCGAGAAGCTGGTGCCGCCGCCCACATCAGTGCCCAGGCCAACTGTGACCGGGCGGGCGGCCGCCTTGGTCCGTTCAATGTCGAAGAGTCCGCTGCCGATGAAAAAGTTCGATGTCGGGCAGTGGGCGATTTTCGCGCCGGTATCATGAAAGCGCTGCAACTCGCCTTCGGAAAGATGGATGCCATGCCCGTATATCGCCCGCTCGTCCAGCAGGCCGTAATGGTCGTAAATGTCCGTGTAATTCGCCCGATCCGGGTAAAGCTCGGCCGCGCGCGCCACCTCATCTCGATTCTCCGATATGTGTGATTGCAATCTGACATCGCCGTATTCGCGCAGCAAGGCGCCGGCCAAGTCCAGTTGACGCGGGCTGCTGGTCAAGGCGAAGCGCGGCGTCACCGTGTAGAGGCAGCGGCCGCGCCCATGCCAGCGCTCAATCAGCGCCTTGGAGTCATCATAACTGGATTGCGCAGTGTCCAGGATATTTTCCGGCGCATGGCTGTCCATCATCATTTTGCCCGCCAGAATGAGCATATTATCTTGCCGGGCCGCCTCAAATATCGCATCGACCGAAGCGGGCGCCGATGTGCAAAAGACCGATGCCGCCGTTGTGCCGTTGCGTTGCAATTCAGCAATGAAAAATTCCGCAATACGCGCCGCGTGTTCAGGGTCATTGAATTTGGCTTCGGTCGGAAAGGTGTATTTGTTCAGCCATTCCAAAAGCTGCGTGCCATAAGAGCCGATGATCTCAACCTGGGGATAGTGGATATGCGCATCGACGAAGCCGGGCAGCAAAATGGAATCGGGATAATGCCGCTGCGGGATGTCAGCGCTCAATTGCGCGCGCAGCTGGTTGTAGGGGCCGACCGCGCTGATCCGACCGTCCTGGATCAGAATGAGGCCGTCCTCTTCGTACCGGGCGCAGTCCTCCGCCGCCTGCAGGAAGGGGTCATCTATAAGCGTGTATATGGCGCCACGCAGTGCGAGTTGCGGCATGGTCGATTCCGTCTATGCGATTCCGTACGGTCGTGATTGTGCCATATAACGCGGAAGCGCGCCTCAGGGGATGCGCAAGCTCTTCACCGCTTCCCAGCCGCCGCTTTCCCAGGAGCGGGTCATGGCCGCATGCACATCCGCCGTCGCCAGCGCCTCCGCCAAGCCCGGTTGCGCTTGCCGCCCGGCCGCCACCGCCTTGAGGAATTGATAGGCTTCGATGACCTTCATATCTTCATAACCGATGCCGCTGCCTTCGCCCGGATTGAAGTTGCCGTGGAAGGGATAACGATCGCCGCCAAGCACGCGCATGAATCCATCGTGCTGGCCATCCGCGCCCGGCTGGTAAAGCTGCAGCTCGTTCATCCGCTCGAAATCCCAGCTGAGCGCGCCCTTGGTCCCGTTGACTTCAAAGGCCATCTGGTTCTTCGGCCCGAAGATCGTGCGCGACGCTTCCAGCGTGCCGCGCGCTCCATTCTCGAATTCCACCAGCGCGCCGACATAATCTTCGTTGCTGACGGCGCCCTGTGGATCCTCGGGCGCGCCCCGCGAGTAATGTGTGCCCTTGCCCGGTATCGGCAGCGGACGCCGCGGGATGAAGGTCTGCGAATTGCTGACCAGGCGCCTAATGCCGCCGCAGAGATAAAGCGCCATATCGCTGACGTGGGCCATGATATCGCCCAGCGCGCCGTAACCCGCGACCCGGCGGTCGAAACGCCAGGAGAGCAAACCCAGCGGGTCGCTGCCATACATGCTGAAGAAACGCCCGCGGTAATGCGTGAGTTCGCCCAGGGCGCCGGCGTCGATTAACTGCTTGGCATGGACCACGAGGGGCGCCCAGCGATAATTGAATCCGACAAAACTCAGTACACCCGCCTCCCGCGCGAGGCGCTCGATCTGCGCCGTTTCCTGCGGCGTCCGCCCGACCGGCTTCTCACAGAAAATATGTTTGCCAGCGGCTGCGGCCGCCTCGACGATCTCCAGGTGCAGGTTGTTCGGCGTGGCAATGTTGACAATATCCACATCTGGGTGGGCGACGACATCCTGCCAGCGCGTGGTTGCGCATTCGAAACGGAGAACTTCGCGCGCGCTTTCGGCCCGGGCGGCAACGTTGTCGGAGCAAATGACCAGCCGCGCCGCCACGCCGCCATCGGGGAAGCGCTGCCGCGCCAGGCTGTACGAGCGCGCATGCACTTGGCCCATCCAGCCCATGCCGATGACGCCGATGCCGAGTGTTGACATGACTTCACTTTTCGCCATCTTATGCCAGCAACTTCACGCGCGGCCAACCGGACAGGCAATTGTAAAGCGCGGCGACCGACGCGTGACGATTCCTCGCCAAATCAATCAATAGGGCAGAAGTCCGCTTTTACCAATATGCAATTATTCAGGGCTGTGTCAAGAGTCGTCTTGACGTCGCACTCGGTACAAGGTCGCCGACAGAAATCAGGGACCGTATGTGATGAAATGTCGGTGATAAGTGAGCGGTTTCTCCAATACAGATTCCAGCCACGGATAGTCTTGGACGATGCCGACAATTTGTGCCGAATAACCGATCGCAAACTTTGTGGTATCGGTCGGGTCGATCTGTCGTATAACGAGATGTTGCTGTTCATTGCATGGCAGCTCGATACCGACATTTACTCCGTTTTCGACAACCTGCTGTCCGGGAGGGACAAATCCAGCCATCTCCTGATGACAATGGCAGGCTTCGTGAACTACAAGAGATGCTAAGCCGACGATGGTTGTCCAGAAATGCGCACGAAGATCGTCAGGTACACTGCTCAGCATGAGGCGCTCGGGCCCGCAGTGGGCTTCACCCCAAGCCTCTATTGGTGCGGACACGATCTTGCCAATTCCGCGCACCGCGTAGTCATAATAATAAGGCGATCTCGCCTTCAGCAAGCTAAATGCTGTTAGATGAGACGCTTGGAATTTCTCCGAACCGACGAGGTGAACCGGTAGAGACTGAACGAGCGGGACATAAAATTCGCATCGGAAATGCAAGAAGTCCGAGTATCCGCGTTCCCAATCGGCGTTGGTCTGGCAATCCCGACCAAGGCGACAGCAATTATCGGTCGCGTCATGATATACGAGGGTGGGCAAATACGCTGCTTTAATGTTCGGGTTGCAATGGCTGTAAGCCACGAAAGCATCTTCGCCGGCCCGAATATGGTCGTCGTTCAAGCAAAGCCAACCAGGCGCGTCGCAGCAGTTGGTGCTGCCGGCCGGCGGCATATAGGCTGGATCTGGCGTTCTTTTCCAGTTGAAATAAGCATCCCAGCATTCCAGCCTCTCGAAAGCCAGCCATCCGGCTTTCCATTCTTCCTCAGTGTGACATTCTCGATCCAGGTCACAGCAATTGTCCGTATCGTCCGGGCGATCATAAAGGGGGTCGGTTGGTGTCCAAAGCTCTGTTTGCACGCCCGGCTGAGACTGCGTTTGAGATTGTGCCTGCGCCGGCGAGGCGCCGGACGCCGGGATCCTTATGCGATTGCCGGCATGAATGACATAGGGCGGGGCGATGCCGTTGGCCTGCCCGACTTCCTGAATCGTGCGGCCATACTGCACAGCGATGTTCCACAGGTTTTCGCCCCGCTGCACGACATGGACCTGCTGCGCCATGACAGCGGCTGAACCCAGCGATAGTAAAACGTTTATAGTCAATAACAATCCGATTAGACGGCGCATCTTCGTTCCATTCTTACACTGTATCTCTATTGAAGGGGTCTTTCATGAACTACAGATCTCTGCTGAATCTTTGTTCTCTTGAAATCTCGCTAGTTGTCAGGGACTGTCCGGCGCTTCAATATGGATGCGAAAGCTGGATTTGGGATTCTCGATATAGGCCCAGGCCCGCGTCTTGCTAATCAGTGTGACGCTGACTCGCTGGTAAGCGTCGCCTTCGTAGTCGTCCAGGCGCTCCAGCTCTTCTTGCGTCACTTCGAATAACATGCCTTCCACGGTCGAGCCGGGGTGGGGCTGCAGAATGGAAAAGACCTGGTGAATGCCGGTCAAGCGCGCCAGTCGGTAGCCGCGCACGGTATCGGCCTGGCCCGCGCCCAAGGTCCGGCCCAGCAATCGCTCCTGCGTTGCCGGGTCCTGGAGCGTGCCGTATGTGAACAGTTTTTGCATGCGCCCAAACCTTTCTTCAGCGCGCATAAGTCATGCGGCCATCCGCCGCCTTGCTCACAATTATAGAGATTTCGCGCCGCGTCGCTCAGTCTTCGGAATGCGGATGCGCGCCGTCCAGGTAACCAGCGATCCACTTCATCATATCGATCGAGCCATGCGGACTCGCCTCGCCCTGCGTCAACTGCCGGTCAATGCTGTCGTCGCTGCGGATGAGCGAAGGCTTGCTGCGTTTCTCCGCCATTTGCGTGATGCGCTGCGCGATATTGCGCAGATTGTTCGCCAGGATGTGCCGCTCTTCAGACGACAGCCCGCTGCTGGCGGCATCCACTTCGCGGCGGATCGTTCGCGAGTCGATTTCCGCCAGATGCGCCTCGTCAAAGGCTTCCGTGATATGTTCCAGAATGCTGAAGGTCGTGTTGATCGCCTCGGCGAATTGCGCCGGATCGCGGTTATGCAGCCAGCGGCGCATGGCCAGCGCCGTCTTCAAGATCTGCTTCTGCGCCTCGAGGTGGCGCTGCCCGTCCAGCTCGCGCTGCAGCCGCTGCAGCTGCGGCAGCGTGCAGGTCTGCGCATAATCCCGCCACCAGCCGTTGACCGTATCCTGCAAGCCCTTGCTCCAGGAGATCTGCGGGCAGATCCGCGCCAGTCCCTCCACCACAACCGTCAGATCTTCTTCTTCAAAGTACTGCCGCATGAGTTGATTGATCGAAACGCGGGCGGCGCCTTCAAGTTGCAGTTCATGGCAGCGATCGAAGAGTTTCCACAAATTGCGATACGACGCCTGCACTTCGCCGTGCTTGGACATCATGCGCGCCAGCGCTTCCATCAAATGCTGCGTTTGCGGCGTCCATTGGTAATAGTCAAGCAGGTCAAAAAAGGTCTCGATGACCGCGCGCGCGTCGGCGCTCTTGATGCCGCTGACGGTATTCATGATCGACAAGACCTTGTCCAGCGGCATGCTGTCGCTTTCCAGGGCCGTTCCCAAGCGCGGGAAGAGCAATTCGCATTCGGCGAAGTGCTGCACGACATCTGCAATCAGGCGCCGGTCGTCGCCGTCGATGATGCTGCTGAACAAGAACTCCAGAGCGTCGTCCGTCATTTGATGGCTGGCGCCTGTGGCCAGCAGCCGGATCACGGCCGGCGCGCGGTACATTGCCGGCAAATCAACTCTTTCCTCCGATTCATACAAAGCCCAGAGCCGCCGGACCGAAGCCGCCGTCGCCAGCTGCTCTTCGGACACTTTGATGCCGTGATAAAGCGCCAGCAGGAAGTATTCGGCTTTGTCGTCAATCAGTCGCTCGATGGATGCCGCCGACGGCTTCTGCAGCGCCACCCGGACATTGCTTTCCAGCGCGTCAATGAGCCGCTTGTCAGCGTATAGATCATCGACAATTGCCGGAACTCGGCGCGCCGCAATCAAGATCAAGTGGATGCCCAATTCGCCATCGTCATAAGCGCGCGCCGCGGCCTGCAGGATGCCATCGCGCAGAATGTCTTGCAATTGATAAGACTGCGGTTCATGCGCGATCAATTCCAGCCAACCGGCCAATGTGCCGGCATCGCCCTCCTGAATGGCGACTTCAAGCGAGCTGCGCGCGGCCGTCTGCAAGCGCGCGATCCAGCGATCGTCCAGACCCAGATGGCGCAGGCGATTGCGCGTGAAGACATAAACGGCATCGGGCTGGTCATCAAGCATGTCGTCGAATGCGCTGGCGAGGGCATTTTCCAAATCGGCGTCGCGCTCCAGTTCTTCGGCAACATGCCGGCCGGCCGCGGCATCGCGGTTATGCAGGGCATTGCGCAACAGTCTCTCGATGTAGCGCCGGCGCAGCGCCGCGACTGGCGGCGACGCGCCCTCCAGGACGCCTATCAGCAGGTCTGTCGGCGCCTCGTCTCCCGACTGCACTTGACGGTCCAGCCAGTGGCGTTCCGCCAGCTGCTGAAGTCCGCTCGCCAGGTCGGTTCCCGGGTCGATTGTCAGGCCGTATGCCGCCAGGCTCTGGATTTCTCCCGCCAGCGCCGCTACATCGCCCTGCCACAGCGCGCGCAGCATTTCGACATAAGCATGCCCGGCCGCATCGCTGATTGCCTGCGGGTTTTGCCAGTCAAAAACGCGAACGGCGCCTTCCGGCGGCGAATCCACAAACATCAGTTGCGGCGCATAATCGCTTTTGATCGGTCCCTGGCTGGCGAAGGTCAGGCGCGCCGCCAACCGGCCGGGCAGCAGCGCCTGGATGCCGGCTATCAGCGCCAGCCGCCGGCCGAAATCCGCGGGAAAATTGGGCAAGTACAGCGTCTCCTCGCCGATGACCGCGCCAAGCAGGACCAGCGCATGTTCGAAGCTATCATCCGGCAATTGGTCCAGGAGTCGCCGCAGACCTTCGGCCCGCGCCTTGCTGTCCAGGCCGGTGAAATCGGGCGGCTGCAGCAGGGGCAAGGTCACATTGATATCGGGCGAGACCGCCGGCAGCATAGCCAGCCATTCTTCAAGTTGCAGGGCGGACTCGGCCAGCGCATGGGCGGGCATAAACACATAATGACCGGTGAACGAAGCCCGGCGCTCACGGGACGGCTGCAGCGCAACCAGCAGCTTGCGCGCGCCGTCGTAATCCACCAGAGCCAGGGCCGGGCCGTCTTCGCCGCGGTCATTGACCATCGGCGCCAGCTCAACCAGTTGCGCGTAATAGTCCGGCTCCAGCGATGGCAGCGCGCCATGGAAAAGAAGCAGCTTGCGGCGCGTCCCGCCAGCCTCGTCGACGTCCTGACTGAGTATCACAAATTCCAGCGCGCTGCTCAAACCGGCGGCCTCTACCTTGCCCATGCCCCGCTAATAGTTTCATTGTGGCAAATTGTCCGTCTACTTTCAAGCATTGGCGGGTCGCTGGCGGGACAATTGCTTCAAAACCGGCATCGGCTGCGACGAGCAAATCTGAACCACCGAGGACACCGACAGCACCCGTTTTGCCGTAGGGGCGACACTGTGTGTCGCCCGCAAATTCGCGCTTGCGGGCGGGCGATTCACAGAATCGCCCCTACAAGGCTTGTCCGGTACTAAAATTCTTGCTCCGATACAACAGTAACAATACCAAAATACTACGATACACGTGCCATCCTCGCGATAATCAACAATTTACTGCGAAACGCACCAAGGTCGGTTTCCCTTCTCTGGCTCGCCGCAGACGGCAGACCAGTTTTTCTACCCCATCCCCGGCCTGCGCCCCCTCGGTCCCCCGCCTCACGGGGGATGTTTCCCAGTGAACTGGGGAAGGGTGACTCTACAAAGAAGCTCGTAGGTTGACCCCGAAACACGTAGAAGATGCCAATGAAGTCAGTCTTCTTTCAGCGCGCTCCCCCTTCCCCAGCTTGCTGGGGAAGGGGGCTGGGGGGATGGGGTAAAAAAAGCGCGGTAGCATTAACTAGTACCGGACAAGCCCTACAGCGTTCTTCAGAATGTTGCAGCGCCAGCCTGCGCCAAAATGCTATAATGCGCCAATTGATGCGACACGATTTCGGGAGCGCAAGATGAGACCGTTGTTGACCCTGGCAGGCCTGGCGCTGATCGTCCTGGCGTCGTCCATGTTCTCAGTCGGGCAGGGGGCGCCGGCGCAGATTGACGCCGCCCTCCTGGATTTGAGCGCGCGGCTGGGTCATTCAGTCGGCATTGGCAATCTATCGAAGTGGCGCTGGGAACAAGTGAACTTCCCGGACTCCGCCCTGGGTTGCCCGACGCTGACGGGCAGCGGCGGCCAGGTTCTGAGCTACCGATTTGAGCTGAGCTACAACGGGGTCACTCACGACTATCGCGTGTCCGCGGACAGCGCTCTGCTCGTCTACTGCGGCGTCATGGACCCGGCCGCGGCGGCTGCGGCGGCGGCAGTCGACGTCTACTCAAACCGTCTCTGCGCCGAGGATGCCTCTGGCGGACCCTATATGCGCTCGCGGATCATTTATGGCATTGAAGCCGAAGTCACAAGCGGTTATTTGAACCTGCGCGCGCAGCCGTCTACCGACGGGCAAGCGCTGCTACAGGCGCCGGCCGGTTTGCCCTTTGAAGTCGCCTCCGGTCCGGATTGCGTCGACGGCTATGTCTGGTGGCTGGTCAACGTCAGCGGCCAGATGGGCTACCTGGCGGAAGCCGGCGACGGCGCATACTTCGTCGCGCCAACGTCGCCGGCGGCGCTGCCCAGCCGCGAAAAGCTCAATGTCAATCTCGTTCGCTTCTTGCAGGAAATCACTTACGTCGAAGGCAACTTCAGCCCGGCCCATGCCTGGTCCGGCGATGGTCAATACCTCGCATTGCCGGGCGCGACCGGCTCGGACAGCCTCTGGCTTTTCGATCTGCGCCAGCCGGAACTGTCTCCCTCAATCCTCGAATTCGACGCCGGCATCACGGAACTGGCCTTTCGCCCGGGGCACTCGCAGATCCTCTTCGGCAGCAGCGAAGGCAGCCTGCATCTGTGGCAGCTCGAGCCGGGTGAAGCGCTTGCAGCCGAGGAGCTGCTCTATCTTAATGCGCATGGCGGCGCGGTTTCCGCCCTGGCTTTCAGCGCCGATGGCGATCTGTTCGCAAGCGCGGGCCCATTGGCTTATACGCATCAGGATGTCAGCCGCGAGTTCGCGGCTATCGTCTGGGATCTGCCGACGGTCTCCCAACAAACGATACTCGCCGGTCATCGCGGTTTGATCCGCGCGCTGGCTTTCCGCCCGGACGGAAGCGTCGTCGCCTCCGGCGCGGAAGACAATGACGTTAAATTCTGGAATGTAAGCAGCGGTTCGAGCTACCCCAGTTTTCCATACGGGTCGCCGCCGGTGGCATTGGCCTACAGCGCTGACGGCTCGCGGATCGCCGTTGGCGTCGCCGGCGCCGGCCCTAACTTGCAGATCCTGAACGCTGATTCGCTGCTGCTGGAAGCGACTTATGCGCAAGCGACGGACGGCGTAACATCGCTTGCCTTCAGCCCGGACGGATCCATGTTGGTTGTCGGCGCGGCCGAAGGGACCTTTTCCATTTGGGACACGAGCTTGCATGAACGGATAGCGACCTACGAAACGGAGAGCGGCGTTCACGCTGTCAGTTTCAACCCGGACGGGAGCATGATTGTCGTTTCGACCGGCGGGCACAGGCTCTCGTTCTACGGCCTGCGACAGGGTTCGGGCTAGCCGCCGTCGCCGTGCCGCAGCCAGTCCGGCTCGAGGATGTCGGTCCAATCGATATCCAGGACAGCGCGATTGCCAAAGAGCAGATGAAGGTGACTGCCCGTGTCCGGCGGGATTTCCACCGTGCGGACCGTCCAGGATCCTTCCGTGTCCATTATGAACAGGCGCCCGGGAAAGCGGGTCACCGACTGAAAGGCGATCTGTCCCGGCTGGTTGGTGAAGGTGGCGTGCTGCTCGTCGCGGTCGGGGCTGGTCAAGGCGCTGACGCGACCGCTGCTGAGCTCGTACTTGTAGAGATTCCAACGGCCGCCGCGATAGGAGTCGTAGACGATGGTATCGCCGTCGGGCGACCAGGCCGGCTGCGCATCCCAGAATTCGTCCTGTGTCAGCGCGCGGCTTTCGCGGCTGGGGATGTCATAAATCATGATTTCTCCCGCCGAGTCGTAAGCGAGCGCATTCCCGTCGGGCGACCAGGCCGGGCGGGAAAAGGCGATATCGTTGTCGGTGAGTTGGCGCGCTTCGCCGCTGCGGGCGTCCAGAAGGAAGAATTGGTAAATGCCCTCAGGATTGGATTGATAGACGATCCATTTTCCATCGGGCGACCGTTGCGGGTGCAGGTCTTCATGATCGTTGTGCGTCAGTTGCCGCGGCTGGCTTTCACCCAGTTTGAGCAAATACAGTTCTCGGTCGCCATCACTATTGGCGGCGAAAACCACCTCCCGCCCATCCGGCGAGACGCTGGGCTGGAAGACGTCGCCGCTGAAGGGCGGCAGGTCGATGCTGATGATCCAGGATAAATCCGAGATCATGAGTTGCCGGCGGCCGCTTATGCCGGCGACATAAATGGCGCGCTCGCCGGGCGGCAGAAACGGCGTCGCCGCTTCAACGAGCAAGGCGAATGCCAGGCAGAGCGGCCACAGCAACAAGCCAAAGCGCGAGGCAAATCGAAGCATCATTGGAAAATCGAACGGACTAAATCCCGAAGGCCATCGCTGGCTGACATTGTATCATCGGTAATCCGCGCCGGCGCAAAATAATCCAGAGCGTGTAAGGGCGAGCCACCGACTCGCCCGTACAAGGCTTGTCCGGTACTAGAATTCTTGCTCCGATACAACAGTAACAATACCAAAATACTACGATTAATGTGCGATCCTCGCGATAATCAACATTTTACTGCGAAATGCGTCAAGCTCAGTTTCCCTTCTCCGGCTCGCTGCGGACGGCAGACCAGTTTTTCTACCCCATCCCCGGCCCTTCCCCAGTGAACTGCTGAGGACAGGACAGGTTTGTGGCAACTTGAAAGGCAGTAATTCGCGATCTATGTAAAGATTCATCAGTATCACTTCTAACCCGCGTAAGGAAAGAAAGGTGAAACTGATGAATCTTCCTTCATTGTACCACTGGCAGGAGCTGGTTTCGAAGCATTTTACAAGCTTTACGGTGTGGCAGAAAAAGCGTTTTGCGCGTTTCAGTCTAGGTGTGATGCTCAGCGAGCATTGCCAACAGTCAAGGATTGCAAAGGCGTTGGCGGGAGACGTCAGTGCTGACGGTATCGTGCGACAGTTGCGGCGGTGTATCGCGGATCAGAAATGGTCGCCCGCTCAGTTCTCGCTGGATTGGACACGCTGGGTTGTCAGCTTGTTGCCGAAGACGCGGCTCGTGTTGTTGGTGGACGAGACCAGTATCGGCGGGCGTTTTCGAGTGATGATGGTAGGTGTAGCGTATAAGCGGCGCTGCATTCAGCTAGCCTGGACTTGCTACAAGGCGAATAGTCAGGAGGACTATCCAATTGAAGGTCAGGTGAAGATGATTTCGGGCATGCTTGCGCAAATCAAGACAGTTTTGCCCGATGACAGGCCGGTTTTGGTGCTGGCAGATCGCGGCATCGGCAACTCGCCAGCGCTGTGCAGGGCGGTTGAGGGCTTGGGCTGGCAATATTTGTTCCGCGTTCCGAAAACAGTCAAGATCAAGACCGATGACGGGATAGCGCATCCGTACAAGGAAATGCGGAAAGGGGGACGATGGCGCGCGAGCGGATCGGTCTTTATTAAACGGGGAAGGGTTCCGGCGCATGTGCGCGCGATCTGGGACCGAGATTGCGACGAACCTTGGATTTTGGTTACGAACAATCCAGACTTGACAGGTCGGGAGTATAGGATGCGCAACTGGCAGGAACAGAGCTTCCGCGACTTGAAAAGCGGTGGCTGGCAACTGGAAACCTGTCGTTTGCGCTCGGTAGACCGAATGGCCCGATTCCTGGCGATCTTGGCGCTTGCGCAAGGCATGGCCTTAGCGCTTGGCAGCCAAGCTGTGATCACAGGTAAGGCACGCCGACTGATAAAGACCAAAGACAACAAGTTGAGGCGGCCACTTAGCCTATTCAAGGAAGGCATCGCCTACTTCAACAAGTATGTCTTACGCCATGACAAGTTCCCATCCCTGTCCGTCGTCCTAGATCAGAGGCTATGTTAAACCTGTCCTGTCCTCAGCAGTGAACTGGGGAAGGGTGACTCTTCAAAGAAGTTCGTAGGTTGACCCCGAAACACATAGAAGATGCCAATGAAGTCAGTCACTTTCAGCGCGCTCCCCCTTCCCCAGCTTGCTGGGGAAGGGGGCTGGGGGGATGGGGTTGTAGTGGTCTCAAATTATTGGACACAAAATCTCAGAATCGCAGGGGTGGTTGCGTTGCAACCACTGCGCCTCGTATTCTGCCGGCGTCTGGTAGCCTAAGGCGCTATGAACGCGTTGCTTGTTGTAGACCACCTCGATGAAGTAACCAATCTGCTCGCGCGCTTCTGCCATGCTTTGATATTCGCTCCGGTCGATTTCCTCCTCCTTGATTGTGCGAATCAGCCGTTCTACGTGGCCGTTTTCTTTCGGTTTTCCCACGGCCGACATGCTGACCTGAGTGCCCTGATCGTGCAGGAGCTTGACGTGTGAGTTGCCGCAATATTGCCTGCCTTGGTCAGAGTGATGGATTTCTGGCGCCGGGTAGTGATGCAAGGCCTGTCGCAGCGGTACGAGGACCAATTCTTGACCCAAGGACCAACTCAGGTTCCAGCCTCGCACAGCCCGGGTGTAGAGGTCCATCAGCACCGCCAGATAGACCTCTTCTCCGCGCAAGCCCACATGGGTGATATCGGCCACCCAGACTTGGTTCGGCTTCGTCACGGTCATGCCTTGCAGCAGGTTCTTGTAGCGCCCGTGAGGATGCCGGCTGTCCGTTGTGCTTGTCCGTCGCTTTGGCTTGAACAGCAAGTTCAGCTCGCCCATCACCCGTCTGACCCGATTGCGACTCACATTCAGGAAGTAGGGCTCGCGTGACAACTGCGCCTTGATCCGCCGGCTGCCGTAGGCCGGGCGCTGTCCAGCGATGTCCGCTATCGCTTCCCGCAACGCTCGCTCATCGCGCTGCTTGCCGCGATGGTAAAAGCTGCTTCTCGGCAAATCCAGCGCCGCGCAACAGTCTGTCACCCGATACTCCCGGCTTAACACCTTCACTAGCTCTCGTTTTCGACCGGTAGAGAGTTTAAGTAGCGACTGGCTTTTTTTGCAATTTCCAGTTGCATGGCTTGTTTCCCCGCCAATCGCTCCAAATCATCGATGCGTTCCAACAGACGCTTCTGCTCCGCCGGCCGGCCCGGCTCAAATATCCTGGGCGCCCCTTCAAAGAATTGCGTCTTCCAACGGGAAAGCAGCGTGTCCTTGATCTGATAGTCCCGGCTCGACTGAGCCAAACTCTTCCTCCCGGATACCATCTCCAACACGACCTGCGCCTTGAACTCCGGGCTATACTTACGTGCCTTTGCCATAGTCGTCTCCCCTCGTGACCAAACACTAGTATACTCACTCCACTAGGTGTCCAGTTTTTCGAGACCACTACAGGTAGAAAAAGCGCGGTAGCATTAACCAGTACCGGACAAGCCTTAAACCGACTCTCCTCTTATGCCGTAGGGGCGAGCCCGTGGCTCGCCCGCATGTGTGTCGCGAAAGACGATGCGCATTTTTCAATTGCTTACTTGCGCTTACCGGGATTCCTTCGCAGCCGACGCCCGGCCGGCAGTTGCAGCCAACACAGACCGCCGACACTGACCGACAAAGGCCCCTACAAATTACGAAATGTGAGGGGAAATTGTCGTTTATCAGCGCAATTTCAATTTGATGCGATTGCCCTGTCCCCGCGCTCGGTCAGCTAGCCGCCTCTTTGCCGACGATGCGCCGCCGCAAACTGTCCGTTAAGGCGACGTCGGCCTGCGGATTGCGCGCGGATACAGCCCGGGACCGCCCGCGTCCGGCACGTCCGGCGAAGCTAGCGCTTAAGTTTTTCATCAGCATAAGCAAGGCTTAAAGTCGTTCGCCGCGCAAGAAAGGAATCGCGCCAGCCTATGTTATACTGTCCATAGTTCCGACATCAGATCTTTGACCTCTTTGGGGGATCTTCATGGAAATACTAAAGTTAACCGGCAAGTCTATCAAGTCTTACGAAATCGCCGATATGCTCGGCACTGGCGGCTTCGGCGTTGTTTACCGCGCCCGTCAAGAGACGGTCATGCGCGATGTCGCAGTGAAAGTGATCAAGCCCGAATACGCCAACTCTCCCGAATTCATCCGGCGCTTTGAAAGCGAGGCGCAGGTCGTCGCCCGCCTGGAACATCCGCACATTGTGCCGCTGTACGATTATTGGCGGGATCCGGACGGCGCATATTTGGTCATGCGTTACCTGCGCGGCGGCAGCCTGCGCCAACTGATGGAGCAGCGCGGCAAACTCGATTCTGATTTGACATCCAAAGTCCTGGAGCAGATCGGTTCGGCTCTGGATTTTGCGCATCGCAACGGCGTGATCCACCGCGATGTCAAGGCGGACAACATCTTCATGGACGAGGATGGCAACGCTTATCTAAGCGACTTTGGCATTGCCAAGGAAGTCGGCGCTGATGCCGGCGACGGTCATGGCTTGGTCGGCACGCCGGCCTACTTGGCGCCCGAACAGATTCGCGGCGAAGGCGCCGGCCCGCAGAGCGATGTCTACGCCCTGGGCATCATGCTGTATGAAATGCTGTCCGGCAGCCGGCCATTCGCGGACGAAACGCTGGCGACGCTGGTCTACAAGCATCTCAACGAACCGCTTCCCATGATCGATCATGACGCGCTGAACCTGCCGCCCGCCTTCAATTCCATCATTCAGCGCGCCACCGCAAAGGAACCGAACGACCGTTACGAAGACGCATTCTCCTTGTTCAAAGAATTTCAGCAGGCGCTTCGCCGCGGCGCCGCCACCGTGGAGTTGGAATTGGAAGAGCTGGACTTTTCCGAGTTCGAGCTCATCGAAACCAAGAACCCGTACAAAGGTTTGCGCGCCTTCCAGCAGGCGGACGCCGCGGATTTCTTCGGGCGCGCCAACATGATCGAACGCGTGCTCGGCCGTCTGCAAGAGCCGGTCGTGGAGAATAATTTCCTGGCCGTCATTGGCCCCAGCGGCAGCGGCAAATCAAGCCTGGTCAAAGCGGGTGTGCTGCCAGCGCTGCGGCATGGGCAGATCCCCGGCTCCGAGAACTGGTTCTATGCGGAAATGGTGCCCGGTGAAGTGCCAATGGAAGAATTGGCCAACGCGCTCTTGAGTGTCTCGACCAAGCCCTTGCCGGATGTGACCGATACCCTGCGCAAGCACGCCGATGGCTTGGCGCGCGGCGTCAAATCGGCGCTGCCTTCCGACGACAGCAAATTGTTGCTCATGATCGACCAATTCGAAGAGTTGTTCACGCAGGTGGAACTCGAGAGCGACCGCCAGCAATTCCTCGATTTGATCCTGACTGCCGTCAATGCCGATGACAGCCCGGTCATCATCATCGCGACCTTGCGCGCCGACTTTTACGATCGGCCCTTGATGTACCAAGGTTTCGGCGAGCTCATCCGTGCGCGCACGGAACTGGTGCTGCCGTTGAACGACGAAGAATTGGAAGAGACGATCACGGGCCCGGCTTATCGAGTCGGCGCGGTGGTCGAAGAAGGATTGGTCGAGGTCATCATCGCCGACCTGCGCGAGCAGCCCGGCGCCTTGCCGCTGCTGCAATACGCGCTGACGGAGCTTTTTGAACGCCGCGAAGGCGCGCTGTTGACCGTGGCCGCCTATGAAGATATCGGCGGCACCCTGGGCGCCCTGGCGAAGCGCGCGGAAGAGGTTTTCCGCCGCTTTAAGGACGCGGGCCAGAACATGGCGCGGCAGATTTTCCTCCGTCTGGTCACGCTGGGCGAAGGCCAGGAAGATACGCGCCGGCGCATCTTGCAATCTGAATTGCTGACCTTGGGCGACCGCGATGTCGTCGAGCATGTCATTGACCGCTTTGGTCGCTATCGGCTCCTCACCTTTGATCGGGATGAAGCCACCCGCGGCGCCACAGTCGAAGTCGCCCACGAAGCGCTGATACGCCGCTGGGAGCGCCTGCGCGAGTGGCTGCTGGAAAGCCGCCAGGACGTCCGCCTGGAGCGGGAGCTGTTGCACGCCGCCCAGGAATGGGAGGCGGCGGACAGGGACAAGAGCTATCTCATGCAGGGCAACCGCCTGCTGACCTTTGAAGAATGGTCCGAGAGCTCAACGCTGCGCCTGAACAAGTTGGAACTGGAATTCCTGGCCGACAGCCTCGACAAACGCGATGAACTGGAAGCGCTTGAACGCGCCCGCCAGGAACGCGAACGCGAGCTCGAACGGCAGAAGGCGCGCAACATGCGCATCGCCGCCGGCGTTTTTGCCGCCGCGGCCGTCATCGCCGTCATATTGAGCCTTGTCGCCTTCGACCAGCGCAACCAGGCGGAAGAGCAGCGGGCCATCGCCGAGGTTGAGCGCGAACGCGCCGATGAACAGCGGGCGATCGCCGTCGACGCCATGCACGTCGCCGAAATCAACGAGAGCAAGAACCTGAGCCTCGCGCTGGCCGCCAACGCCCGAACGGCGCTGAGCGAGCATGACCCGGCCCTGGCGCTGTCGCTGGCGATTGAAGCGCGAGATGTCTTTGACCCGCCCGAAGCCGAAGTGCGGCGCATTCTCGGTTCGGCGACCTTTTCGCCGGGTCCGCGCGCCCGCTTCAGCAATTCGCCCAATTCTATTCTGGCGGTCGCCGTCGATTCGAATGGCGGCGTCGGCGCCTACGCTGGCTCGGAGGGCGTCATCTATCTGGTGGACAGCGCAACGGTTGTCGAGCTTGGATCTATCGCGACCGGCAGCCCCATCAACGCGGTCGCCTTCAGCCCGGACGCCAGCCGCATCGCGGCCGGCATGTCCGACGGCAGCGTCGGCGTCTGGCAGATCGCCAGCGGCGACGAAGTCTATCGGATCAGCGAACATGAAAATATCGTCACCGATGTCGCCTTTAGCGCGGACGGCCGGACGCTGGCCTCCGCCAGCGCGGATTCCACCGTGAGACTTTGGGACGCCGCCGACGGCCAGCCGCTTCACACCCTGGAAAAGCATATCGATTATGTCTTCAAACTGAGTTTCAGCGCCGATGGCGCGCGGCTGGCCAGCTCCTCGGCCGCCATCGGCGTGGCGGAGAGCGATCGGAGTCCCGAACATAACACGATCCAGGTTTGGGATGTCGCCAGCGGCGCAAACATCCTGAGCATCCCGCCTGATGGCATTGGATTCGTGCGCGATGTGGAATTCAGTCCTGACGGTGCGACCATCGCCGCCACCACCTGGAGTTCGGCGCTCGGCGGCACGGCGCGGATCTACGACGCCGCTACCGGAGAGGAGCTGCAGCGCCTTTACGCCCATCGCGACACGATTGCGAATATCGAATTCTCCCCGGACGGCGCGCATTTGGCCACCGCCTCGCGCGACGCCACCGTCAAGATTTGGGACCTTGCCAAGAGCGTGCTGGTCACCAGCTATGTCGGTTTCGGCGAGCAGGTGCAAGACATTGAGTATTCGCCCGATGGCGAATTCATGATGATCGGATTGGGCAACGCCGGCAATTATCCGGACGGATCCGACAGCCCGGCCGACAGCTCGGCTTATATCTGGGATCTGCGAAACCGAACGCAAGCGCAAATCTACAAAGGGCATACAAACTGGGCCTGGGCCGCCGCCATCAGTCCCGACGGCTCTATGGTCGCCTCCGGATCGGGTCCGCTATTCTCCCCGGCCGATCCCGACGATCTGGATGCCACCGCGCGCGTTTGGGATGCGGAAACCGGCGAGCATATCATCACATTGCGGGGACACGAAAACACAGTCGATTCGGTCGAGTTCCTGCCGGATGGCCAACAATTGCTCTCCGCCAGCTGGGACGGCAGCATCCGTCGCTGGAACTTGAGCGACGGCAGCGAAATCCAGCAATATCTGATTCCCGACGCGCGGGTGTACATGATTGACTTGCTGCCGAACGGCAGCCAATTCGTCTCGGCATCAAGCGACGCGCTCATCCGGCTCTGGGATATCGAGAGCGGCGAAGTATTGCGCGAATACAGCGGGCATACCGTCGCTGTCAACGGCGTGCATGTCAGCGCCGACGGCAAACTGATGGTCAGCGCCAGCGGCGACTGGGGCGGCGAGGACCGGACCGCGCGCCTCTGGGATGTCGAATCCGGCGAACTCTTGAATACGTTCGAGGGGCACGGCCACATCGTCAACTACGCCAAGATCGCGCCGGACAACAGCTTCATCATCAGCACATCCTGGGACGACACGGTGCGCATGTGGGATATCGCCTCGGGCGAAGAGATCCGGCAATTCGTCGGCCATGCCGGCAACACTTTCGGCATTGCGATTACCGCGGACGGCGAAACGCTGCTGACGACGGCATCGGACACGACAGTGAGAATGTGGGATATCGCCAGCGGCGAGGAGCTCAATCGCTTCGAACAGCATCTGGATTGGGTGCAGGAAGCGCATTTTAGCCCGGACGAAAGTTTCGCGGTATCAGCCGGTCAAGACTTCAGCTTGCGGCGCTGGCGCATCAAGCGCAGTGCCGATGACTTGATCGCCTGGGCGCAAGACAACCGCTACATCCGCGCGCTCTCATGCGCGGAGCGGCAATCTTATCGCCTGGAGTGCAACTGAGATTGGGGAATCCTCTTATAATGGCAGTGTGCAGTGCCCTTGCGGGCACAATAGAAGGCCGCTGCCATGCCCGAGGAAAACCAGCAAGACCAGGAATTTAGCGAGGAGCGTGACTCGCCAGTCGCCGCTCTCTTCGTCGAGATGATGCGGCAGGCGGCCCGAGCCGTTCCCAAAACCGCGCCGGGCAAAGCCGCGCAAGAAGCGCCCTTGGCTCCGGATGCTACCGGCCGGGACGAGGCCGAGTCAAGAATCAGCCTGGAACCGGAAGACGAGCCGCATCAGATCCGTCGCGTCCGGCGGCGGCTTGTCTTGCGTCGGCCGGCGCCTTCAAGCCTGGCCGGCGGATTCCTGGGCGCCATCTTTGTCACGGTGGTGAGCACGGCTCTGGTCGCCACGCTCTTGATGTTCTTCGTCAATCCCGAGTTTCTCAATCCGGCCGTTGTCGAAGGCTTGCAGCTCGACCGCGACGATATCATCGCCGGGATTGCGGGCGCGGGACCGACCCCGCAGCGAACGCCGCAATGGCTACGGCGCATCGGCATCATCGCCGGCCACCGCGGCCGCGATTCCGGCGCCGTCTGCGAAGACGAATATGGCTACCCGGAACTCAAGGAAGTGGACATCAACATGGCCGTGGCTTTGCCGGTAATCGCCCACTTGAAGGCGAAGAATTATGCCGTCGACCTGCTGGACGAAAACGACCCGCGCCTCGAGAATTATCGCGCCGCCGCCGTCGTCTCGATCCACGCCAATACCTGCTACGACTTCGGCGAACACGTATCCGGCTATATCGTGCAGAAATCCGACGCGCGTCCCGATATCGGCGTTGACGCCTTCCTGCGCGAGTGCATCGCCATCAATTATGGCGCGCGCGTGCCCCTGGAGCGCAGTTATGTCGAAACGGACGATCTGATCAATTATCACGTCTTCAACAAGATCCATCCCCTGACGCCGGCGGTCATCCTGGAAATGGGCTATATGCTGGCCGACCGCGAAGTCTTGACAAAAGACCCGGACCTGCTCGCCGCCGCAGTCCTTGACGGCATTCACTGTTTCATGAACAACGTGGAGGGCGCCTTCATTCAATTGCGCCCGGAAACCGATTCAGGCCGCTATCTCGTCCCGGCGCTGGCGACGGCGACGCCCGTCTTCGGGCGCTAGCGGCGCCGCGCTGTCCGCTTTGCCCGGGGTAGCGTGGGCATTTCGGTTGAAATAGCCTCGTAGGGACGATCCGGTGGATCGGGAATGGTCTGGTACGGGCGGTCCAGTGGATTGGGAATTGTCTGGTAGGGGCGAGCCGGTGGATTGGGAATTGTCTGGTAGGGGCGAGCCGGTGGCTCGCCCGATGGTTAAAGCAGGATCGAAATTGGGCGACTCACCGAGTCGCCCCTACCAATTCGTCGGTTTTTGCAGATATTCAACCGACTCTGATACAGTACCTCGCCCCAGGGCAATCGCTTCAAAACTGGCGCCGCTGCGACGAGCAAAACTAAACTGAAATTTAACCACCGAGGACACCGAGGACGCCGAGGAAAGCGATTGATCGGAGATTTCGCGGCATATTGTCGCAAATTTTTTGGGCGGGAAGGAAGTTCATCGGCCAGGTTGCGTCAAGCCTGCCCAATTTAAGCAGCGGATTTAGGGAAAAGTCGTCAAAAGCATCTAAACTCTGTGTCCTCTGCGTCCTCTGTAGTTAAAAGAATTTGAAGCGATTGCCCTGTACCTCGCCCGGCCCGACTTGGAATCTGCTCGCGAGACTGCTATACTATGCTTGAAGGGCGAATTGTTCGCCCGAATGGAGAAGTCGCATAGAGGCCTAGTGCGTCCGCTTGGAAAGCGGATACGGGAAACCGTACGTGGGTTCGAATCCCACCTTCTCCGCACATGGGAGCCCGCATTGCGGGCTCTTTTTGTCGGCGCTTGAAAGCAACTGGGCTTGGGGGGAACGATGACCACAGGCGAATCGATCACGCTGCGCGTCAACGGCGCGTCCCATCAGCTCGACATCGATCCGCAAACGCCCCTGCTTTATGTCTTGCGCAATGACCTGGGTCTCAAAGCCGCCAAGTACGGCTGCGGCACAGAACTCTGCGGCGCCTGCAAGGTCTTGATCGACGGCGTTGACGCGCCCAGCTGTCAGCTGCCGGCCGGGCATGTCGCGGGTTTGGAAATCACCACGGTCGAGGGCTTGGCGGATGGCGCTGAATTGCATCCCCTGCAGGAAGCATTCCTGGAAGAGCAGGCGGCGCAATGCGGCTTCTGCAGCGCCGGCATGATCATCGCCGCCCAGGGCTTGCTCAATCGCCAGCGATATCCCAGCGACGACGACATTCGGGAGGCTTTGCGCAACAACCTCTGCCGCTGCGGCGTATACGACCGCGCGCGCCGGGCCATCAAGCTGCGCACCGGCCGTTTGGAAGCGCCGATTCATGAGCTCCTTGCCGGCCCGCCCCTGACCGGGTCCGCGGCCGCAGCGGCAACCTCGCCCTCGCTGGAGTCGCATGAGAACATTGACGACTGGATAAAACTCAACAGCGACCGCAGCGTCAGCGTCTTCAGCGGCAAGGCGGAACTGGGGCAGGGCATCGCGACGGCGCTGGCGCAGATTGCGGCTGAAGAACTCGATGTGGAAATCGGGCGCATCCGCCTGGTGAATGCCGATACCGGGCGGACGCCCGATGAAGGCGGTACCACCGGCAGCCGCTCGCTCGAGACGAGCGGGAGCGCCATTCGCCTGGCGGCCGCGGCGGCGCGTCAGCAACTTCTGTCGCTCGCTTTTGAGCAATTGGACTCGCTCACGGCGGCCGCGGACATGCCAGTGCGGGACGGCGTCGTCAGCGATCCGCGCACGGGCAAAACGATAGACTATTGGACATTGCTGCCGGGCGGCCGCTTTTCCGGTCGCATCCGCGCTGACGCGCCGCGGAAGAATCCGGCCGACTACAATATCGTCGGATCATCGGCGCGGCGTCTCGATCTCTTGGGCAAAGTCAGCGGCGGCGACAGCTATGTGCATGATATGAGCCTGCCGGGCATGCTGCACGCGCGGGTCGTTCGACCGCCCGGTTATCATGCGCGCTTAGCCGGTTTCGAGCGCGAGGCGATTGCGCGGATGCCCGGGGTAGTTGAACTGGTGCAAGATGGGCAATTCGTCGCCGTCGTCGCCGAGCGCGAGGAGCAGGCGGTGAATGCCGCGGAGCGATTGCGCGAGAGCGCGACCTGGCAATCTGCGCGGACGCTGCCGGAGCAGGCGGCAATATACGACGACCTGCGCGAGAAACCAGCGCAATCGCAACTTGTCGTCGATGGCGCTGTCCTTGAAGAAGTCGTCCCACCCCGGCAGACATCCGACACAACCGAGCCGGACTTGCGGGCGGTATATCGGCGGCCCTTTCAGATGCATGCCTCGCTGGGACCATCGGCCGCGCTGGCGCTCTGGTCGGAAGACTCGCTCACCGTCTGGTCGCATTCGCAAGCGGCATTCACGCTGCGCGGGGCGCTGGCGCAGGTACTCGGTTTGTCTGAGTCGCAGATACGCGTCATCCATCGCGAGGGCGCGGGCTGTTACGGCCACAACGGCGCCGATGATGCCGCGCTGGATGCGGCGCTGGTGGCGCGCGCCTTGCCCGGCCGTGCGATCCTGCTGCAATGGAACCGCTGGGACGAGCATGCTTGGGAACCTTATGGATCGGCCATGGTCATGCAGCTTCAGGGCCGTCTTTCCGACAGCGGCGAGGTCGTCGACTGGCGCCACGATGTTTGGAGTTATGCGCATTCGACGCGCCCGGCGACCGGCCTTTCCACTTCCGGTCTGCTCGCAGCCTGGCATCTGCAGCAGCCCTTCGCGCCCCAGGAACCGCGCCCGATGGGCGGCTTCCATTCCGGCGCCCATCGCAATGCCGATCCCATTTACGATTTCGCAAACAAGCGCGTCGTGCGCCATGCTGTGAGTGACAGTCCGCTGCGCGTCTCGGCCCTGCGCAGCCTGGGCGCCTACGCCAACATTTTCGCCATTGAATCCTTCATGGACGAGCTGGCGGCGGCCGCCGCCAGCGATCCGCTCGACTTCCGCCTGAAACACCTGAGCGACGAGCGCGCCCGCGCCGTCCTGCTGGCGGCGGCGGAGAAAGCGGGTTGGCGCTCAAGAAGAGAAAGCAAAACGGAGGACGCCGGCTGGGGCCTGGCGCTGGCGCAATACAAGAACCTGCAGTGCTATTGCGCCATGGTCGTCAAGCTGCGGGTGGATCGCGGGACCGGCGTCATACATTTCGAGCGCGTCGTGATCGCCGCCGACGCCGGCCAAGTGGTCAATCCCGACGGGCTGAGCAATCAGTTGGAGGGCGGCTTCGTCCAGGCCGCCAGTTGGACGCTCTTTGAAGAAGTCAAGTTTGACGCAGATGGCATCAAGAGCGTGGATTGGGAGAGTTATCCCATCCTGAGTTTTGCCAGCGCGCCCAAGATCGAAACGGTCATCATCAATCGGCCCGAGCTGCCATTCCTGGGCGCGGGCGAGGCGGCGCAGAATCCGACGCCGGCCGCTATCGCCAACGCCATTCACGACGCAGTCGGCTTGCGCCTGCGGGATATCCCGTTCACCCCGGAGAAGATTCTGGCGGGCCTTAGCCAAGCCGCGCCTTAGCGATGTGTAAGGCTTATCCGAATCTAAAGGAGTGCTTTGTTCGTCGAAGTTTTACCCCATCCCCGGCCCTTCCCCAGTGAACTGGGGAAGGGTGACTCGTTGATGAAACCGTAAATTAACGCGCAACAAAGTACATAAATGAGCACAAAAGACCATCTACTTTCAGCGCGCTCCCCTTCCCTAGCTTGCTGGGGAAGGGGCCGGGGGATGGGGTAGAAAAAGCGCGGTAGCGTGACGCAGTTCCGGACGGCCGTACATCCTAGAAATCGCCGACATTGGCGACTCGACGCTACCTCGTCAACTTAATCACCGTCACATGCTCGTCGGGCGCGGCCGCCGGCCCAAGAATAGTCGCGCTGTCGCCGACGCAGTTCAGGCTAAGCGGCGCGTTCACGGACGCATCCAGCCAGCTCGCCGATTTCACATCCAACTCCGGCAGAACCAGCCGGCCGGACGCGGGCCAGTCAAACACGTGCAGGTAAATCACGTCGCCTTTCTGCGTAGTCCGGTAGCCATCCATTCCCTGCAGAGGGCCGGGCTGCGTCCCGTAGATCGATTCGCCATGCGCCTCCAGCCAGGCGCCCATCGCCTCCAGGCGCTGAATGCTGGGCTCGGGAATCGCGCCTTCGGCATCGGGCCCGATGTTCAGCAGGTAGTTGCCGCCTTTGCTGACGATTTCGATCAGGTTGCGGATGAGCTCGGTTGTGGACTTCCAGTTGTGATCCTGCGACTTGAAGCCCCAGGTATCGTTGATTGTGGCGGGCGTCTCCCAGTCGATCTCCGCCTGCAGTTCCGGCGGAATGGCGTTGTCCTGCGCCGTGGCGTAATCGCCCAGCTTATTGCCCAGCCGCCCGCAGACCAGACAATCGGGCTGCAGCTCGTGGACCAGATCAAGCAGCTCCTGGCTCTGGTGGCGCTCAATGATGCGGGGCGTATCGAACCAGATGATGGCTATGGGTCCGTAATTGCTCAGGATTTCGCGGACCTGCGGCTTGACGTAGTTGTCGATGTAATCGCCGAAGTCCTGCTCGCCTTCATTGTAATCCCAGGTATTGCCATAGCCATTGGGATGATGCCAATCTTGCGTCTGCGAATAATACAGGCCCAGCTTCATGCCCTCGCGCGCGCAGGCCTCCGCCAGATCTTTGAGGATGTCGTGGCCGTAAGGCGTGGCGTCGACGATGTTGTAGTCGGTTTCCGCTGTGCCATACATGCAGAAGCCATCATGGTGTTTGGATGTCAGAACGATGTATTTCTGCCCGGCATCCTTCGCCAATTTCACGATCTGATCGGCATCGTATTTCACCGGATTGAAGCGCGGCGCCAGTTTCTCGTAGTCCGGTATCGGAATCTCGGCGCGCAGCATGATCCACTCGCCGATGCCGGGGATCGCTTCGCCATTCCAGATTCCCGCCGGAATGGCATATAGCCCCCAGTGAATGAACATGCCGAATTTCGCTTCGCGCCACCAATCCAGGCGCGGGTCTTCATTCGCGCCCGGCCGCTGCCCCCGTTCCGGTTTGAAATACTCGACTTCTGTCATTTCTCTGTGCTCTCCCTATCAATTAACCTGCCAGATTTCCTCTTCAACCAATTCAAGAAACGTAGGGGCGACCTACCAGGTCGCCCGAAGGTCTACATCATTGTATGGACGGGCGAGCTAATAGCTCGCCCCTACATGTCTTCCCTATATGCAGCGTCGTTGGACAGCAGTTGCCGCTTGGCGGCTACTGTCATTATCACAACTACCCACCCAACTCAATCGCGTAACAGCAGACATGGTCGCAGGGCGGCGTCTCCGGCGCGGAGAGGCGCAGGCCGGCTTCATCCTGCGACCAAGCGATCGCCGCGTCCGAGCCTAACATGCGCGCGCCTGCGATTTCGATATCGTTCAGCGATGTGATCAGCGCTTCGCCTTGCGGGTAGGCGAGCAAGAAGGCGTAGAGCGTATTGCCCTTGCGCGTGAAGCGGATATCGGCCGCGGTGAAGGCGTCGCGCGCCGTGTCGGTGAAGGCGCCTTCGGGCACGGGCGTGGGCCCCTCGCCGAAGACCTGCCAGGGTCGCGTTTCGTAAATGCCTTCGCCGTTGACGGCCAGCCAGCGCCCGATCTCGCGCAGCATCTCCTGCTCGATTTCAGGGATCGCGCCATCGGCGCGCGGACCGATATTCAGCAGCAGCGCGCCGTTTTTGCTGACGATATCAACCAGGTCGGCGATGATGTCGCCGGCTGTTTTGTAATCGTGATCCTCGATATAGCCCCAGGAATTCTTGGAGACGGAGGTATCGTTCTGCCAGAAGAACTTGCGGATATCGCTCAGCTGGCCGCGCTCGATATCAAAGACGGCCACGCCCTCGGGATACGAGTCGTACTTGTGGTTGATGGCGACGCCTTTGCCCCATTCTTCGCCGCGATTGTAGTAGTAGGCGGCGAAGCGCTGGAGATAAGGCTCGAAGACGACCTGCTCGATCCACCAATCGAACCAGACCACCTGTGGCTGATACTTGTCCACCAATTCGCAGCAGCGCGCTAGCCAGTCCTCCAGGAACTTGCCATCGGGGCGCGGCGTCCAGTCTTTCTTCTTCCAGTCGTCGCGATTGGTTTTGTCTTTGGACGCTTCGACCGCCGGCCCATACAAACCGTCATTGGCGGGATCCTGCACATCCGATGGGAAGCCGCGGCCGCCATCGAAGTACCACCAGTGCTCGGCGCGGTGCGAAGAGACGGCGAAGACCATATCTAACTCGCGCGTGGCAGCGGCCAATTCGCCGCAGATGTCGCGCTTCGGTCCCATTTTAGAAGCGCACCAGTCGGTCAAATCGCTGTCGTACATGGCGAAGCCGTCGTGATGCTCCGCCACCGGCATGACGAAACGCGCCCCGGCCTCCTTGAACAACTGCGCCCATTCCGCCGCGTCGAATTTCTCCGCCGTCAGCATGGGGATGAAGTCTTTGTAGCCGAACTCACTGTGCTCGCCCCAGGTTTGCCGATGATGTTCAAACGCGGGATCGTCGCGCAGATACATCCGCCGCGGGTACCATTCGTTGCCGAAGGCCGGCACGCAATAGGGCCCCCAATGGATGAATATGCCAAACTTGGCATCGATGTACCACTCGGGTATTTCGTATTGGCTGAGCGAATCCCAGGTTGCTTCGTATTTTCCGGCTGATGCCGCCATATTGCTTTCTCCTGATCGGTCCGCTGCCTGCCGGTTGAGGCCGTCTGTTTGCCTCGCGGCAAGGCATGAAATATACTTGTGCGCGTCAGCGCAATCCTAACAACGCCGCTGAGTCTAATTGAGCCATCAGCGCCTGTCAAGAATATCGGGCGCCGCGCCACAGGAGGCGGATTCTTGAGCGAGTTTCCCATGCGTATGCGGCAGATTCACCTCGACTTTCATACATCGGAAGCGATCATCGGCATCGGCTCGAAATTCGACCCGGACGAATTCGGCGATACCTTGCTGGATGCGCGGGTCGACTCCATCACCTGCTTCGCGCGCGGCCATCACGGCTGGATCTATTACGACAGCGTGGCGCATCCGGAACGCATGCACCCGCATTTGCAGCGCAATCTGCTGGTCGAGCAGATTGAAGCCTGCCATGCCCGCGGCATCCGCGTCCCGGTTTATACGACCGTCCAATGGGATCATCTGACGGCGCGGCAACATCCGGATTGGCTCTGCGTCAACGAGGACGGCAGCTACCAAGGCAACGGCATGTATGAGGCCGGCTTCTATCGCCGCATCGCGCTCAACTCGCCTTATATGGATTTCCTGAAGGCGCATGTGGCGGATATCTTCGCCTGCCTGCCGGCGGTGGACGGCTTGTTTTTCGATATCGTGCACGCCGTCGCCGATAGCTCCATCTGGACGACGCGGGCGATGCGGGAGGCCGGCCTCGACCCGAGCGACGCCGATGCGCGCCTGGAGTATGGCGGCGTCGTCCTGGACAGCTTCCGCAGCGAGATGACCGCATTCGTGCGTCAATTCAGCGACGATTGCAGTATATTTTACAATCGCGGCCATGTCGGGCCGCATAACCGGCGCAACATGTCCGCCTTCACGCATTGGGAGCTGGAATCCCTGCCCAGCGGGCACTGGGGTTATATCCATTTTCCGCTGACCCAGCGTTACGCCCGCACGTTGGGTTTGCCTAGCATGGCGCATACCGGCAAGTTCCACACCGCCTGGGGCGATTTTCATTCTTTCAAGAACCAGGAAGCGCTTGAATACGAGTGCTTCCGCATGCTGGCGATGTGCGCCGGCGCCTTCGTGGGCGATCAGCTTCCGCCGGACGGCCAGATCGAAGAACATGTCTACCGCTTGGTCGGCAATGTCTATCGACAACTGGAAGCGAAGGAAGCCTGGTGCATCGGCGCGCGGGCGCTCAGCGATATCGCCGTGCTGACGCCGGAGGAATTCGCGTCCGTTGACGACCGCGGCATGCAGCCTTCAATCTGCGGCGTCCACAGCATGCTCCAGGAAGCCGGCCATCAATTCGACATCGTCGATTCGGCTGCGGATCTGAGCGAGTATCCGCTTGTCATCTTGCCCGATGATATTCCGGCGGACGCGGCGCTGAACGAGAAGATCAAGGCTTATGTCGCCGGCGGCGGCGCTCTGATCGCCTCCTTTGAATCCGGCCTGAACGCGGAGAAGAGCGCTTTTGCCCTGGAGGCCCTGCCCGTGACCAAGACCGGCGACGGACCGCGCGATCGCTTCGGCAAATTGGCGCGGGGACGGCATTTCGAACGCGGAGATTATACCGAGTATGTCGTTCCGACCGGCGACATCGGCCGCGGCTTGCCGCCCACCGAACATGCCATGTACATCCGCGGCCTGGAAGTCGCGGCAAGCGCTGACGCCGATGTCTTGGCGGCGATCACGCCCGCCGTTTTCGACCGGACCTATGAACAATTCTGCTCGCACCGGCAATCGCCGTCTTCAGGCGAAGCAGCCGGCGCCGCCATCGTCAAGCGCGAATCCGTGATCTATTTCTCCAGCCCGATCTTCACGCAGTATTACCATAACGCCCCGCGCTGGTGCCGGACGCTCTTCAGCAATGCGCTGGATATGCTGTTGCCCCAGCCCATCGTCAAGCATGGCGGGCCCAGCACGCTGGAAGTGATGATCAACGAACAGGCGGAGCAGAATCGGCTCGCGCTGCATTTGCTGCACTACATCCCGATCCGTCGCAGCCGGCAGATCGACATCATCGAGGACGTCATTCCCGTATACGACATTCCCGTCTCAGTCCGCGCGGATTACGGCGTTCAGCGCGTCAGCATCGCGCCATCGGGCGAGCCGCTGGACTTCAAGGTTGAAGGCGGCAGGATTCATTTCACCGTGCCCGAGGTGAACGGGCACCAAATGGTCGAACTCAGCTACAGGGAGAATTGACATGCAGCAAGCCCCCTTCGGCGTAAGAGTCTGTAGCGTGGCCGATTCAGGGTGTTCCAATAAGTGATGTGTCCATAGAGATTCTGAAGTTCACATGAAGCGACTGCGCCTCTTCGTCGTTTTCCTCTTGCTATGTTTGACAGTTTTCTTCGCGGTCTATTCACGGCTGTTGCCTGAAGCCAGCGTGTTGGCTGATGATGAAGGTTCTCAAGCCGGCCTAGATCCAGCAGAAATATATCGCCGCGTCAGCCCATCGGTCGTGTCGATAGAAGTCCAAATCGGCCTGTTCGACACGGCCGGAGGCGCTGGCTTTGTTGTTGACAACAACGGACATATTGTCACCAATGCCCATGTCGTGGAAGACGCATACGATATACTTGTCGTTTTCCACGATGGTGCGGAAGCCTCGGCTGAACTGGTAGGCATAGACGCGCTTGTGGATATCGCTGTAATCAGGGTCCATGTTGAGCCTCGCCGCCTAAAACCAGTAACTTTCGGCGACTCGGATGACCTTGCAGTCGGCCAATCCGTTCTGGCGATAGGCAATCCCTTTGGGCTGGAGGGGACCTTGACAACCGGTATCATAAGTGGAATAAAGCGTGACTTGGAATTCCGCGATGGTACAGTGGCGCAGGGCATGATACAGACCGACGCGGCGCTGGGACGCGGCAACAGCGGCGGACCCCTTATCAATCGGGCCGGGGAGGTCATTGGCGTCAATACCGCTGCCTATACTGGCTTTTCCGGAAGCAGCAATTTCGGCTTTGCCATCCCGTCGAATATGGTGAAGCGCAAATCCGAGAACATGATGGCTCGTTATCCCGCATCGGATGCGTATATTCCAACGGACACGGTCATAATGACAGCGACGCCGGCCGCGGTCATTGAGCCGACGACTATGCCGAAGGTTGCGGCATACAACCAAATTGCTGCCTTCGTAACCCTTATTTCCGATGACATCAATGATTTTGAAGTCGACCGGCTTAACAGCGGGGTGCGATTGACGGAACTGGGAAATACACTTGTCGTTCAAGTGTGCGCCCGGCCGGGTCCCGAATTCGCCAGCCGACTGAGACCGCTGATGAATGCCGCGGTCTCGTTTGCGGATCACATGCCGACCGATGTAGACGCGTTTGCTGTTGGGCTCTTGAACTGTAATGACCTGCAATCTATACCGAGAATTGTTGGGGTCGCTAAGGACATGCTCTTATACTTCGCGAGCGGAAAAATTGATGCAAAGGAATTCATGCGCAAATGGCAACCGCTGCATCCAAGGTGAATTTTGGCGATATTCCTGATTTCGCGCAGACATTCGGCATAATTGAGGCTAAAGTTGCTGAGCTTCACCGAGGTCAGAAGGTCGAACTCAGCTACAGGGAGAATTGACATGCAGCAAGCGCCCTTCGGCAACACCGGCTTGACAACGCCGCCGGTCATCTTCGGCTCGACCGCCCTCGGCAACCTCTTCCGCGAATTCAGCTACGAGTCCAAGCTCGAGACCATGCGCGCCATCTTTGAGCATTTGCCCAAGCCGGTCGTCATTGATTCCGCCGGCAAATACGGCGCCGGCCTGGCCCTGGAAGTGATGGGCGATTGCCTGCGCGAGCTCGGCATTGGCGACGATGAAGTCATCATTAGCAACAAGTTGGCCTGGCTGCGCGCGCCTCTGACGGCGCCGGAACCCACCTTCGAGCCCGGCGCCTGGTTTGGCCTGGAGCACGATGCCGTGCAAGACATCAGCTACGAAGGCATCCTCAAATGTTTTGAGCAGGGTCTGCAGCTGCTGGGAGGCGGCTATAGCACTCAACTTGTGTCCGTGCATGACCCGGACGAATATCTTGATGCGGCCGAATCGCCGGACGATCGCGAGCGTCGCTTTGGCGATATCTTGGCCGCGTATACGGCGCTGGGCGAATTGAAAGCGTCCGGGCTGGCGAAAGGCATCGGCGTCGGCGCCAAGAACTGGAAGTCCATTCAAGAGATCGACGCCCATGTGGACCTGGATTGGGTGATGTTCGCCAACAGCTATACGCTCTATTCACATCCGACCGACCTGCTCGCCTTCATGGATTCGCTGCATGACAAGGGCGTGGCCATCATCAATTCGGCTGTGTTCAACGCCGGTTTCCTGACCGGCGGCGAATTCTTCAACTATGTCAAGCTGGATCCGGCCAATCCCGACCATCAAGAGAAATTCGCCTGGCGTGAGAAGTTCTTTGCGCTCTGCGAAGAACACGGCCAGACGCCGGCCGAGGTCTGCATCCAGTTTGGCAAGTCGCATCCGGGCATCGTCGCCCTCGCCCTCAGCACCAGCCGGCCGCATCGCGTCAAAACGAATGTCGACGCCATGTCGGTCGAAACGCCGGCGACCTTCTGGGACGCGCTGAAGGAAGAAGGCCTGCTTGCCGAGGACCATCCCTATATTCAGTGAGGCAAAATAATCTCAGTAAACGCAAGGAAGTCGTGCAAATTCTGGTGGGCAGTCTTTTGCAAGAGAGGGCGAGCCACCGGAGTCTGTTGAAAAACGCGTTCAAATGGATTGGGGTGCCAGGAACTGGATAGAAAAAGAATCTGTCACGTGGCCCAGATACCTCGCCAAGCGCTTCAGATTTACCGCAGTGGCTGTGAATGCCGCTTGCAATGTGGCTTTCTCTTGTCCGCGATAACGATTTTGCCTCAAGCCATGTCTTCGCGCCAGTTCTCCTATCGTGCTTTCAATGCGAGCGCGGGCATGCATTTCCTTGACAAAGCCGGCGCTGGCTTGCTCTCTTCGTCGTTTAGTCAACTGCTTATGATACGGCGAGATCTCGAGGCTGCGTCCGCGTTTCTCGGTCGTACACAGGGAGTTGAAAGGACATCGCTGACACTGCTTGCCGAAGCGGACGTTCCAGGCGACATCATGTTGAGAAGAGGGGTTGAAAACGGTCGCCTTCTTGCCGGCTGGACAACGGGCCTGCCGCCGCTCCACATCAACATCGAAATCTTGCAAACGGAAGCCGACCGGCTTGCGCGAATTGCTGCCGATGAAACCGCGCAGATCAAGACCCTTTTGCTCGCTGTCGTGCAGGGTCTTGCCGTTACAATAAGCCTGATCCACATACTGCTTTTCCGGCAACAAACCCCGCTCCGCCAAGCGCTTTAGAATCTCTTCCAGCGCCTTGCCATCGGCTTCATTCGCGCTGTGAATCCCGATGTCGGTGATGACTGGGAAGGCGCCATCCACTGTCTCCGTCACTTGCGCCTTGTAGCCGCGCCAGGCTGTTTCTTTCCCTTTGCGGCTATAACGAACGGAGGGCTCGTGCGGCGAAGTAATCACATCCCCTTTCGCGTCAATATTGGCTTTGGCTTTCAGACCTGATTCACCATCCTCATCGCCTTGATCAAACTGCTGCGAAAGAACCTGAGACAGCGTGATTATCTCGGGCAAATCCTGCCATGCCGCTTGCCCATGCTGCGCAATCTGCGACAGCAGCCAGAACCCGTCTTGCCCAGCAGCCAGCAGCGCTTCCTTGGTTTGCGCTGGGCTCAAACGGAATTCACTCCGCTTTTGACTGTTAAAGTTGACAAAACTGACTGGCAAGACTTGGCGGACCCATTTCCCATCGGCGTTGGTTAAAGCGCCCAAAGCCAAACGCAGCGTCTCCCAGACCAATTCCAGGCGACTTAGACGCTCCACCGCCGCCAATACATGCGTCGCATCGGTCCGCTGGCGCTTCGACTTCACATAACCCAACTTAAACAGATACTTCAGCACCTGCTCAAACATCAGATATTCCTGACCATGCGCATAAAGACGCTTGCGAAAATTGCAGAGACTCGAATAGTCGAAACCTGGCCAATTCAACTCCTGCCGCAGCGCGTACTTCCAATCCATGCGCACCTTGACCATCTCGGCTGCCCGACGATCCGGCAGCTTCTCGTAAAATTGTAAAACCAGCACAAAGCATAGCAGCACCGGATTGATGGCGCCGCGACCGGTTTGATGATACATCGCGGCCAAGGCGCTCTCATCAATAATCTCTTCGGCCTTTTCGCCGAGCAAGCGGCATACGCTATCAGCAGGCAACATGGCTTCGACTGCATCACGGGTTGTCGCGGGAATCTCTTTCGGGAAAGCCTGTTTCAATGACATCTCACGCTCACTATGATTGAGATACAATGTCATTATAGGTCAATTCAGTTTTTCAACACTGTCCACCGGCTCGCCCGTACAGCGAGTCTCTATTATTCCGCAGGCGCGAGCCACCGGCTCGCCCGTATAGCGAGTGTCTGTTATGGCGTAGGGGCGAGCCTTGGCTCGCCCACAAGTATGTCGCGAAAGACGATGCGCATCTTTTCAATTACTTACTTGTGTTTACATCTGTGCCCTCTGTGCTCTCTGCGTCCTCTGTAGTTCAGAAAAGGAAATCCCAAAGCCATGCCAGACGAATTCCCAAACATCCTCTTCATCATATCGCTCGAAACGCCGGCGGCCTTCTGGGACGCGCTGAAGGCAGAAGGCCTGCTCGCTGAGAACCATCCCTATATTCAGTGAGGCAAAATGATCTCAGTAAACGCAAGGAAGTCGTGCAAATTCTGATGGGCAGTTTTTTGCAAGAGAGGGCGAGCCACTGGCTCGCCCGTACAGCGAGTCTCCATTATGCCGCAGGCGCGAGCCTTGGCTCGCCCACAAGTATGTCGCGAAAGACGATGCGCATCTTTTCAATTGCGTTCTTGTGTTTACATCTGCGTCCTCTGCGTCCTCTGTAGTTCAAAATGCGTCCTCTGTAGTTCAAAAAAGGAACCCCCCAAACCCATGCCAGACGAAGTCCCAAACATCCTCTTCATCATGTCGATCGAAACGCCGGCGGCCTTCTGGGACGCGCTGAAGGAAGAAGGCCTGCTCGCTGAGGACCATGCCTATATTCCGTGACGCAAAAAATCTCTGCGCCCTCTGCGGCCTCTGTAGTTCAAAATTTGTAGTTCAAAAAAGGAAATCCCAATCTCATGCCAGACGAATTCCCAAACATCCTCTTCATCATATCGCTCGAAACGCCGGCGGCCTTCTGGGACGCGCTGAAGGCAGCAGGCCTGCTCGCCGAGGACCATGCCTATATTCAGTGACGCCAAAAAATCTCTGCGCTCTCTGCGTCCTCTGTAGTTCAAAATCTGTAGTTCAAAAAAGGAAACCCCAATCTCATGCCAGACGAACGCCCAAACATCCTCTTCATCATGTCGGACGATCATGCCTCGCACGCCATGAGCTGTTACGGCAGCCGCATCAACCAAACGCCCAACCTCGACCGCATCGCCGACGAAGGCATGCGCTTCGACAACTGTTTCTGCACCAACTCGATCTGCACACCCAGCCGCGCCGCCATCTTGACCGGCACATACAATCACATCAACGGCGTCACCACGCTCAGTACGCCGATGGACAACCGCCTGCCCACATTCGCCAAAGACTTGCATGCCAGCGGTTATCAAACGGGCATGTTTGGCAAGTGGCATCTGGGGCAGGGAGCGGCGCATGAACCGACCGGCTTCGATGATTGGGCGGTGCTGCCGGGCCAGGGGCTCTACCACAACCCCACCTTCATCTTTAAGGATGAGGACGGCTCGCAGCGGCGGCCGGTAAAGGGTTATGTCACCGATCTCATCACCGATATGACGCTGGACTTTCTGGGACGGCGCGACCGGGAGCGGCCCTTCTTCGTCATGTGTCACCATAAAGCGCCGCACCGCCATTGGGAGCCGGACGAAAAACATGCGCACATGTATCTCAACGAAGACATCCCCGAGCCGGAAACGCTCTACGATGATTATGCCAATCGCGCTTCCGCCGCCGAAGCCGCTACCATGCGCATGGGCGTTCATCATACGCCCCTCGATCTAAAAGCCGAAATCCCGCGCGACCTGCCGGAGATGGAATTGCGCAAGTGGGCGTATCAGCGCTATATCAAGGATTATCTGCGCGTCGTCGCCAGCATCGATGACAACGTCGGGCGCCTGCTCGATTATCTTGATGCCGAGGGAGCGGCCGAGAATACCGTCGTCGTTTACACATCCGATCAGGGCTTCTTCCTGGGCGATCACGGCTGGTACGACAAGCGCTTCATGTACGAAGAATCGCTGCGCATGCCTTATATCATGCGCTATCCCAAGGGCATCGCCGCGGGGGGCGTCAATGCGGATATGATCCTCAATGTCGATTTCGGGCCGACATATCTGGAGCTGGCAGGATTGCCGACGCCCGAGCGCTATCAGGGGCGGAGCTTCGCGCCGCTGCTGCAGGGCGACCGCCCCGACGACTGGCGCGACCGCATGTATTACCGCTACTGGATGCACAAAACGCACCACAACGTCTATGCCCATTACGGCATTCGCACGATGCGCTACAAGCTCATCTACTATTACGCGGATGCCCTTGGAACCGAAGGCAGCATCGACGAATCCTACGAGCCGGAATGGGAACTCTTCGACCTGGACGCGGATCCCTACGAACTCAACAATATCGTCGATGATCCGGCCCATGCTGACCTGGTGAGGGAACTGAAGTCAGAACTGCATCGCTTGCAAGCGGAAGTCGGCGACGAGCGCTATCATCTCGATGTGGACTAATCCTGATTTTCTACCCCATCCCCGGCCCTTCCCCAGTGAACTGGGGAAGGGTGACTCGTTGATGAAACTGTGAATTCGCGCGCAACAAAGTACAAAAGTGAGCATAAAACGCCATCTACTTTCAGCGCGCTCCCCTTCCCTAGCTTGCTGGGGAAGGGGCCGGGGGATGGGGTTGTAGCGGTCCCGAAAAACTGGACACCTAGTGGAGCGGGCGAGCCAAGGCTCGCCCCTACAGACCTCGCGTCGGACGAGAATCGCGTAGAGCGAAAGTCCAGTTCACATCACATGCGCGAAGGCAAGCGCAGGTCCCATATGCGACCTTAGCGTCTCGGTGGTGGATAAACTCGGTGACCTCGGTGTACTCGGTGGTTAAATCAATATGGGCGGCCTGATAGGTCGCCCGCTTTTTCACCGCGATGTAGGGGCGATTGACGGTCAGTGTCGGCGGTCAGTGTCTACGCGACCTACGCGACCCGGTGAATCGCCCTCTGCCAGTCTCCCGCCTCAGCCGCAATCGGCAACCAGCTTCTCCCGGGCTTGGGCGATGAAGCGGCGGAAGCCCGCCTCCATGTACGGCCGGGCGAACCAGTCATCCGGATCGGTCATCGGGCGCGCGCTGGCCGCCAGTTCAAACAGCGCCAGGTCGCTCAGTTTCCAGCCCGCCTCCGTCTCATAGACCTGCAGAAAAGTCTCGGCTGCTTCCGGAATGCCCTCGATGAAATAACCCATGCGCGCGTAGGCGACATCGGCCGCCGGATGGCCGTATCCGGCTTCCTCCCAATCGACCACGGCCGTGATTTCAAGGTCCTGCCACAAGATATTGCCCGACCAATAATCGGTATGGGCGAAGCGGGCTTCGACCGGCGTCCAGAGGCCCCAGCGCTCCTTCACCAGATGCCAGACCGCCTCGCCGTCACGGTCCTCACGCATATAATCCGGCAATTTGCCATCCTTGATGAACCAGGCCACCTCGACGTTGTCGTCCATCAGGTAGCGCTTGTCGCTTTCGCGGAAGGGCATCCGATGGATGCGCGCGAGCATCTTCGCCGCCGGCAACGCCCGCTCCGCCCAACGTCCGGCATCAACCGGCAGCTCAATCGCCGCGCCCGGCACGAACTCGGTCACGATGCCGGGCAGGCCTAGCAATTCACCCGTGTCGTCCAGGAGCAGCGGCTGCGGCGCCGGGATGCCCTGGGCCTGAAGCATTTGCAGGGCATGAAACTCGCAGCGCTGCTTGTCATGCCCTTCTTCTTCATTCGCCGGGTTGAAACGGCGCATGACGGTCTTGCGCGCCGGGCCCTGCCCAGCTTCGATTTCGATCAGATGAGTGAAGTTGCTGAATGAGCCGGGCGCCTCGGCGATGCGGAATGGCGCGCCGGCGCAACCCAGCTCGGCGAGCAGCTTTTCTACATTTTGCCGGGCTGGCTGCGAGGCGTCGCAGGCGGTCATTTCAGCGAGATTTTCCAGGCTGCCGCCAGGTCCGTCTCGAATTCAACATCGCTGCTGTCAATCGTCAATCCCGCGTCCGACTGCTGCCAGGTGACGGGCTGATCCGATTCCAGCAGCGTCACGCGCTCGATAGCCACGTTCGAGTTTAGCGCCTCGAATGTCAGCGCGCGCTCCGGAATGCCCAGAGCCAGGGCATAAACCGTGCGGCCGTCCTTTGACTGCGTGTAGCGCCGGTCTTCCACTGTGCAATTGTCATACTCCCAGAATATATGCCCGTTGCGCTCGACGCGCAGCTTGTCGACATCGCCTTCGGCATGCGTCGTCCAGGGCACGGTCTCATAAATCGCCTCGCCATTGAGTTTTAACCATTCGCCCATTTGCAGCAGCGGCCGGCGCTGCCCTTCGGGGATGGTCCCGTCCGGTTTCGGCGATAGCGAGAGCATCATCGTGCCGCCGCGCGCGCTGCAATCGACGAGTTTGCTCAGCAGGGTATGGCCGTCCGCATATTGCTGATTTTCCACCCAGCCCCAGGATTGGTCGCCGATGCGCATGTCGTCATTCCAGGGGCGCTCATATACGGGCGGTCGGTCGCGACCCTTCTCGAAGTTGATGACGCCAAAATCGGGATGGAAATTGTATTGCATGCTCACCGGCAACTTGTTCAGCACCAGCACTTCTTTACCCCAGGCGCTGGCCTGATTCAGGTAATGCGCCAGGATCTCCAGCGCTGTCTCCTCATAGTCGTCTTCGCGGAACTTGCCGCCGTCAAACCACATCATATCCGGCTGATATTTGTCGATGACCTCGCGCACTTTCAACTGCCACTGCGCGAAGAAATCTTCAAACTTGCTCGTCTGCTGCACCCAGTAGAAGTCGGCGTAGTCGGGATCAAATAACTCCCAGCCTTCCGCCATGCCCCGCGCCACCGCCTCTTCATCGAATTTCTGTTCCCACTGGTTCCAGCCGGGCAGGAACCAGTTGAAGCCGCGGATGATGTGGAAAGGCGCCACCAGACGCAGATCCCGTTTCCGCAGCGCCCGCGCCAACTCGCCATAGAGATCCCGCTTGGGGCCCATCGCGCCGACATGCCAGCGGTAGACATCGCTATCCCACAAGCCAAAGCCATCGTGATGCGCCAGCGAGAAACCGGCATAACGCGCGCCGCAGGCCGCGAACAGCTCCGCCCATTCATCCGCGTCAAAATGCTCGGCGGTAAAGCCGTCGATGAACCGCGTGTAGCCGTATTCCGCCGGGCTGCCAAATTGCTCGACATGGCGCTGGTGGATCTCGTGTGAAGGATCCTGCATCCACTTGCCGTACCATTCGTTGCCGAAGCCGGGTACGGAATAAATGCCCCAATGGGCATAGAGGCCGAATTTGCTGTCGCTGAACCACTGCGGCACTTTGTGCCGGGTCAAGGATTCCCATGTGGATTCGTATTTTTGCGTCATTTTATCTCCCATGCCGCTTCTTGATTTGCTCCCAGATTTCGCGGTTCCCGCACCCACCATATCAGCAGCGCCCCGCCGATGATGCCACAAGCCAGGGAAACCCAGAATAGCATTTGAATCGTGAATTCCGCCGCCATCCAGCCGGCGAAGATGGGGCCGACGAAGGTGAAGGGCGCGATCAGCGTATTGGTGAGGCCGATATATGTCGGCTGGTCGGCGGGCGCGGCGAACTCGAGAACGATGTTGAAGCGCGAGACGCCATCGCTGGAAACAGCGCAGGCCAGGCAGATGAATGCCGGCAGCAGGCCCAGCGCATTGCTCGCGCTCAAGGCGATGGCGGCCGCCAGCACCATGCTCGCGGCCGAAATTGCCAGATTGCGTTTGTGCCCCCAGCGGTCGCCCAGCCAGCCGAAAAGAAGGCGCAGCGCCGCTTGGGACCCGATGAAAACCGCGCTGATCAATCCTATGTCCGCCCCGCTTAAACCGAAGCTGCGGTCGCCAAATATGATAAAGAAGCTCACCGCCATCATGCTCAGTTTCAGCAGGGCGAAGCTGATCAGGAAGCGGCGATAGTTGCCGTGCCGCCGCAGCACCGTTGGCAGATGCCTGAAATAATGCCGCAAGGGCAGGGCCGGCTTGACGGCGTCGCTCTCCGGTTCGCGGGTCAACGCCAGCGAGCACCAGGAGATCGCCATAAAGACGCTTGCGATCAGGAATAGCAGCGTGAAGTTGCCCGGGAAGTCGTGCGCATCAAGAATGCGGCCGACAAAATAAGCGCCGGCGACGCCCATGAGCAAGCCGCCGCCATCGGCCAGGCCGAAGAAGATGCCGCGCCGCCGCAGGGGAATCACCTTGCCGATCATGCTGAACCAGGCCGGCGTGACGATGCCGCCGCCGAATTCAGCTGTGGCGATGCCGATGAAGAAGAGCGCCAGCGCGAGTCCCGGCGCCTCGACCGCGAACAGCAAGAGCGCCAGGCCAATGAGGGGATAGGGCAGGCGCTGCAGCAGCCCGTTCCAAAGCAAAACAAATGGCAGCTTGCGCTTTAAGCGCTCGGCATGGCTGGCGACGAAAAGCTGCGGCAGCAGGAAGGACAAGCTGGAAATGGCGGGAATCAAGCCGATGGCGACGGTCGAATCGGTGAGCTTGCTGACCAGCAGCGGCATGATCGTCTCTTGCGAGACCAAGCTGATCGCCAGCGCATAGAACATATTGTCCAGGACATTGACGCCGAAGTTCCAGTTGTTGTTCGCGCTGGAGCGAGCCGCCACGATAGCATCCCGTCCCCGGGCCCGGTCTAGCCGGCCTGACGGTCGCCGATGGGCGTCGGCGGAATATGGCGCGGTTCCTTCACGATTAACAGCAGCATCAATCCGCCGACCAGGCCGCAGGCAATCATCAAGAGAAAGAGCGAATCAAAGCCGGTATCGGCCAGCCAGCCGCCCGCAATCGGCGCCAGGAAAACCACCGGCGCCAGCAAGGTATTGGTCAGCCCGATGAACGTGGGCTGATCTTCAGGCACGGCGAATTCCAGAATGATATTGAGACGGGATACCTGATCGGCCGCCAAACCCACACCGAGCAGGACAAAGGCGGGAATCAGACCGGCGAGGCTGGTCGCGCCCAGGGCCAGCAGCGCCGCCAACGCCAGCGCCAGCCCCGAAATCACGAGGTTCTTCTTATGCCCGTGCCGGTCGGCCAAGCCGCCCAGGACAAGCTGCATGAGCGCCTGGCTGCCGATCAGGATGGCGGTCAACAAACCGACATCGGCGCCGGTCAATTGAAAGTTCTCGTTGCCGTAAACGATGAAGAAACCGACGCCCATGGTGCTCAAGCGGCTGATCGAATAACTCAGGAGAAAGCGTCTGAAATTGTGATTGCCGCGCAAGATCGCCGGCAGGTTGCGGAAATAGTGGCTCTGCGGGATATGCTTCTTGACGACCGGGCTTTCCGGTTCGCGGTTGAGGGACAAGCCGATCCAGGAAATGCCCATGAAGACGGCGGCGACCAGGAAGAGGGTGGCGAAGTTCAGGGGATAGCCCACCTCATCGAGAATGATGCCGACGAAGAAGGCGCCGATGATGCCCATTAAGGTGCCCAGTCCTTCGCTGACGCCGAAGAAGATCCCGCGCCGATTGACCGGCAGGACCTTGCCGATCATGCTGAACCAGGCCGGTGTGGCGACGCCATTGCCCAGCGCCCCCAGGCCGATGACCAGGTAGAGGCAGAGCAGGGCGAGGACGGGCGCAGACTCGGCAAAGAGCAGAATGGCCAAACCAGCGAAGAGATAAGGCACGCGCTCCAGCAAGCCGCCGACCAAGCGGACGAAGGGCAATTTGCGCCGGAGGCGCTCGGCATGATTGGCGGCGAAAAGCTGCGGCAGGTAGTAGGCGATGCTGTAGATGGCCGGTGCCAGGCCGATGGCGATCTTGGAATCCGTCAAGTTGCTGATCAGCAAAGGCGTGATCGTCTCGCGCGAAATCAGGCTGAAGGCGAGGGTGATGAAACTGATATCGAGCAGGTTGACGGAGAAGTTCCAGCGCAGATTCCGCTCGACGAAGGGATCTACTTTTTGGGCCAAGTCAGCCACCCATGCCTTCAATCGCGATGGAATGCGCGTGCGCCTCGGGCAGATCCGGCGGCATTTCGATGACAAGGTCGGCGCCGTCCTGGCGCCAGCTCAGCGGCGCCTCTTGCCCGAGCAGCCTGATTCCGGCAGCGGACGGCGCTTCCAGGTTTTCGATACGGATCTGGCTCTGCTTTGGCGTCCCGAGCAAGGTGGCGAATAGCGTATCGTCGCGGGCGGTGAAGCGGACGGAGAGACCGTCGGCGCTGGCGCCTTCCGCGCGCGTCCAGGGGTGGGTATCGAAGATGGCTTCGCCGTTGCGGTCCAGCCAGCGTCCCAGTCCGCGCAGTCGCTCCGCCTGATTTGCCGGGATCGTCCCGTCAGCCATGGGGCCGACATTGAGCAGCAGATTGCCATTCTTGCTGACGATATCGACGAATAGATGAATCAACTCGTCTTCGGCCAGCAATTCTTCGTCGCCTTCGACGCGGTTGTAACCGAAGCTGTGGCCGATGCCGCGGCAGCATTCCCACTTCAATTCCTGGATCTCGTCGAAAGTGGCGTATTCCGGCGTGATGTAATCGAAGTGCGGACCGCGCGGCGTCGTCAGCGGTTCACCGGCTTTGGGCCGTTGATCGCGGGATTGTGTGAAGCGGTCGTTGATCACGCCATCGGGTACGCTGTTGTAATAATGAGCGAAGAGTTCGCCCAGGTCGGCCGCGGCCGGGTAACCGATGTCGTTCCACATGATCGACGGCTGATAGCGCTCGATCAGCTCCTTCCAGTGGGCGACGGAATACTCGACAAATTCAGGACTCTGCACGATTGTGCCCCAGACATCCTGCACCTGCTCGATGCGCGCCTCGTTGAAAGCCCAGTCCAGGCCGCCGGAATAATACAGCGCCATGCGCATTCCCCGCTCGCGGACGGCATCGGTCAAGTCGCCGACGATATCGCGCATGGTATGGTAATCCGGCTTGCTCGGGCAGGTATGCGCGCTCGGCCAGAGCGTGAAGCCGTCATGGTGCTTCGTAGTCAGCACGACATATCGGGCATTGGCTTTGCTGAAAAGCGCCGCCATGTCATCCGGATTCCAGCGCCTCAATGCCGAGTTGAAACCGGCCGCAAAATCGTCGTAGGCGAAGTCGCTGCCGTAGTGCCTGTCGTGGTAGCGGCGGGTGGGACCGTTTTCAAATTTGAGCGTATTCAAATACCACTCGGCGTAAGAGTTGTTTTCAAACCAGGCGCTCATGTCTCCGCTTTGGAAGACCTCGCCGATGTCGCCGCCGGCCGGCGCCCAGGCCGGCACCGAATAGAGCCCCCAGTGGATGAAGATGCCTAATTTGGCATTGTGAAACCAGTCCGGGACCTCATGCGTCCGTACGGATTCAAGCGTGGGTTCAAAGGTCATATCACTATCCTCAATTCTTCCTTATGAAAATGCCGGCGCGTCGCTCGCTAGTTGGCATCGAAACCGGCGGTGACGACTAAAGCCCTTCCCGGCGGACATTTCCATCCGCCATGCCCAGCAGCAGGCTCTCCCCGCGCGCGTCCAGCGCCAGGCAATCAACATCTTTCGCGATCCATTCCGCCCAGTTCTCGCCGCTGTCAGTGGAACGCCAGACCGCATCCTCAATCTGCGCGATGATCGTCTGGGCTTGCGCCGCGGCCAGCGTGTTGACAGCGCGCTCGGTTGCCAGCGCCGTCTCCCAGGTCTCGCCCCGGTCTCCCGACCGCAGCAAGCCATGCGACTCAGTCCCGATATAGAAGGCGCCGTCATCGGCGAATGCGGGCGATAGGGCCAGGCTTAGCGCGCAGGCGTCGTCGGCCGGCAGCATCAGGTCATGCCAGAGGCGGCCGCCGTTCAGGCTCATGTAAAGACCGCTGTCCACGCCGGCGTAGGCGACGCCATCCCGCTTGAAATCGGGCGAGAGCCCCAGGCAATAGACACCGTGATCAAACAAGCCGTGATTATGCGCCCGCCAACTGCGCCCGCCGTCGGTCGAGCGGAAAATGCCGTCTTCGAAAGTGCCGGCAAGGATGCAGTCGCCGTCGTCATTCGAGGCGGCCAGGCAAGTCACCAGCGGAGGCGGCGAACGAAACTGAATCGCTTCCCAATTGCCGCCATCGTCGTCCGAGCGAGCGACGCCGCCATTGATTCCGCCGAGCAGCGTACCGTCCGGCAGGACGGCGAGGGCCAGGGTCGGCACTTCTTGATCGGGCAGCCAGCCGGCGTAAAGATTCTGCGTCGCGCCATCGGCGCTCAGGCGGTAGAGCCCGGATTGGCGCGCGACAAGCGTCGCGTCATCCAGCGCGACCAGGCTGTGACTCTGGTCCAGGATATCCAGCGCCGTCATGCTAAGGCTCCGTCATGGTTTCCGGCTCGCGATGCAGAACCAGCACATCAATCGTCAAGGCCAAGGCGGCGCTTGATACGGCGCGCTCAAGCGCTTCAATCTGCACATGCGCGACATCCAAAATGCCGGCTTCCGCCACATCGACGATTTCGCCCCGCCTCACATCAAATCCGCGAACCCCCTCGCATTGCTGCAGGCGCGCCAGCACCTCGCTGGGATCATAACCGGCATTCTCCAGCAATTGACGAATGGGCGCTTCCACCGCCGCCGCCAGAATGAGTCGGGCGGCGCGGCTCTCAAGTTCCCTTTGTTCGCGCGCTTCCGCGAGCAGCCAATCGCGGCAGCTCAACAGCGCCACCCCGCCCCCGCGAATGACGCCGTCGGCGCTGGCGCTGCGCAGAGCGCGGATCGTGCGTTCGGCTAATTCTTTGCGCTGCCGGATTTCGTCCTGGGCGATGCCGCCGACGTAGACCGTCGCCAAACCGCCGTTCAGCCGGCCCAAGCGCTCGAGCAAACGCCCGCGGTCATCGTCCGTTTCCGCCTCGGCATAAGCGCGACGCAAAATGCGCACCTGTTCCCGCAGTTGCCGCGGATCGCCTTTGCCGCTGGCGAAGCCGAAATTCTTGTCGTCGGCCCAAACCCAGCGCGCCTCGCCGAAATCTTCAATCTGCGCCTGCTCCAGTGATTGTCCCGCCTTCTGCAGCAGCGGTTGACCGCCGGTCAGCAGCGCGATGTCCGCCTGCGCAATACTCAGGTCAGCCGGATGGTAGCTGTCGATCTTGACGACGATGGTCCGAATCTTTTCGCGCAGCCGTTTGTCCAGCACAACCGACAGTCCCTTGTCCGATATCGACTCCACGACCAGCAGCAACTGCTTGATGCCGCCGCGCAGCGCCAATTGCATCACGGGGACTAATTCGGCCGGTTCTTCGATTTCCATGTCGGTGACGAGAACGGCGGCGTCGGTCATCTCCGCGACCAGACGCTGCGCGCCGCGCAGCATCTCCTTGGACTGGACGCCGCCTCTCCAGTAGCTGCCTTCCACGTAGTTATGTTCCAGGCCGCGCCCATGCCCGGAGCGCACATCGACCTGCCCATAGCGACCGACTGTATAAAGAACTTCGCCCAGCACATCGGCCATCGCTTCGTCATAACAGACGGAAAATGCCAGCGCTTTGAGTTCGTCCTCGCCGCGCAGGCGTCGCGCCTCCCCCCGCATTCGGCCGCTGAGCCCGGGCAGCAACTCCACCAATTGGCGACGCAGGCGCATGGCATTGGCGCCGGCCGCGATGTAGCGCAAGCCTTCGCGATATATCCGCTCGTAGAGCACCGCCGCGGTGGCCGCGCCATCGCCGACATGTTGGTTCATTTGCCACAGAACCTGCCGCAGCAGCATCGCCCCGACATCGTCCTCGCGATCGGGCAAGGCGATGATGCGCCGCGCGATGACTCCGCCATCATCAAGCAATTCGTACTTGGCCTGGTTCCGCGCGATAGAATGCCGCGGCAGCGGCCCCAAGGTCGGCGCGATCGCCTTCACCAGCGTCTCGACGCCGCGGCGCAGGGCCTGCTGCGTTTCCGGCTGATGGATGACTTTTGGCGTCGGCATGCGGCTGTGGATTCAGTATCTGGTCTCAAACAAACGCCCGCAAGCATACCACATAAAAATTTCAACCGCCAAAGCCCGGCGGCAGGGACAGGGCAATCGCTTCAATATTTCTTTAACCAGCGAGGACACTGAGGACACAGAGAATAATGATGCAACACCAGAAAAGTAATCAAACAATCTGAAGACGGGTGTAGGGGCGATTCTGTGAATCGCCCGCCGACACCAGCGCGGATTTTCGGGCGACACACAGTGTCGCCCCTACGGCATAAGAGAAGAGTCGGTGTACGTGCGAGCGGCGGTCAGTGTCTACGCGACCCGGTGGCTCGCCCACTCTTGCAAAAAACTGCCCATCAGAATTTGCACGACTTACTTGCGTTTACTGGGAAGCCGGAGCCGGGCGCTTGCCGCGCTCGCGGCCGCCTATCGCGGAAGAAAGCGCGCTGCGTTTAGTTGCTTCTGTTCATGCCCGGGTCTGCGGCGCAGGCCTGCAATGCATTGTAATGTTCGGCGTATGCGCCGGTCAGGTCGCCGGCCGGGTTGTCGGCGAGTTGATTGCCGCAGATCTGCGCTTGGCCATCGACCAGAATTTTGATCCCGCCGGCGTCATTGCCCGTGATTATATTGCCGTAGACCTGGTTTTCCACGCCATACTGAATGCCATCTACCAGATGTCCGCCGAGGCGCACGCCGGCGCCGACGTTGCCGAAGATCTCGTTGTAGCGGATGATATTGGCTTTTCCGCGGGAGACGATGCCGCCGGAATTTGGGTCTTTCTGGCCGGTGCAGATATTGTATTCGATAATATTGTGCGCTGTGCCTTCTTTTGCTTCCACGCATTCATTGCCTTGTGTGTCGAAATAATTGTGATGCACCCAATTATGCGCGGTGATATCGGGTTCGATGGTCAGGTTGATGTCCCACTGTTTACTGGAGGTGCCGAGGTATACGCCTTCGCCAACAACGCCATGGGCGTCAAAGACAAAGTCCCAGATGCCGCAATCATGAAATGAGGAATAAGCGATTTCGTTATAACGCGCGAAATACTTAATGCGCAGGCATTCTTCGCCGGCGTTGCGAAAGGTCATGCCCAGCACGCGCATGTGCTGGACGCCGTCGCGCGTATCGTAACCGATAACGTAAAGCAGCTTCTCCCGGAATGCGCCCATGCGGTTGGGCTCGGCATTGCGGCGCAGGCCGTCGATGGTGAAGCCGATTAAGCTGATGTAATCGTGATGAACCTGGAAGATGCGGTTGCTGGCTGAGCCATGCACGACGGCCTTTGACGCGCCGACGATTGTGATCGGCCGGCCAGGCTCGCCATCGCGCACGGTGTAGACATCCTGGTAATAATGCCCGGGCTGCAAGTGGATCGTGTCGCCGGGCTGGGCAAGTTGAAGGGCATGTTGGATCGTGCGGAAGGGGCTGGAAACGCTGACGCCGCTGTTGTCGTTGCTGCCCTCGGGATGGACGAAGTATTCGACGTCGTCCGGCTGCGCCGCGCCCGCGAGACAGAAGAGCAAGCTAAGGCAGGCGATGGCGAGGCGGCGAATCATATTCCGTACAATCCTCACTGGGGCGCGGCGCTAGTTGTCGAAGACACGACTCAAGGGAAGGCGAAAGCCGGGCAGGATGCCCTCTCCGCTTAATTCGCCGTCGGCGGCGATGCGCTCGCTTTGAGGCGCGCCATCATCGCCGGGACGCCAGACTTCGGCAAACTTCGCTGCCGGGTCCAGCAACCAGACCAGCGCCACGCCATGACGCAGGTAGACCTCGGCTTTGCGCCGGACTTGAGCGAGACTCTGCGAGGGCGAGATGATCTCGACCGCGAGATCGGGCATGTAGGGCGCGTACGTCGGGAGCGGCGCTTCGGCGGCGCGAGCCCGGCTCTCAAAGGAAACATCAGGCAGTAGAAGCGTGCCCCGATCGTCTGGCGGATGATAGCCGCACTCTAGCAAAACGCGGCCCAAGCCATGTTCTGCAACGAAATTACCCAAATGCCGCGATAGCTCGCTGGCTGCCGAAGCGTGCTGCTGCGCTGGCGCCATTTTGATTTTTAAGTCCCCGTCTATCAAGTAGTATTTGTCGGTTGCGTTCAGGGGCTGATGTTCTAGCCGCCAGACGTCGTCGATAGTGTAGACGCGTTCTTGGATAGCCATGGCCCATTCGCCTTTTCTTGATTCTCACACTGCAAATTATAGCACGCAGAGTGTTCTCGCCCGGACCGCGCCGGACCTTGGGTAGTGTATTGAAGTCGCTTGAATTTCTTCAATTGCCGACGATTTGCTAGGGGCGACTGACGGGCTGTGTCGGCGGTCCGAGTCTACGCGACCCACGCGCCCCGGCGAGTCGCCCAATTTCGATCCTGTTCGTACCCATCGGGCGATCCACCGGATCGCCCCTACCGGACTACTCCAGCCGACATGGCAACACTACCGGAAGTGGCCACGCGCTGACGCGGGCGATTCACAGAACCGCCCACTGCATTGGCTCGGGAACAAAATGGGCGGCCCGAGGGCCGCCCATATTCTTATCGTCCTGTCGCGATTATTCGTAGTCTTGCAGGTTATCGAGGATGTAGCTGACCTCGTCGGCGATGCGCTGCATCGCTTCTTCAGCGCTGGCCGCGCCGATCCATACCTCGCCCAATTCTTGTTTCCACAGGGAATCGAAAGCGGAATACATCGGGTGAATGGGATCGTACATCGAGAAGTAGTTGCCCGCGCCAGCCAGGAAAGCGGCCTTGTTGGAACCCGGCAGCAATTCGGGATCCAGGAAACGCGGATCGCTCTTGAACTCGGAAAGCGCCGGCGTCATGACTTGCAGATCCAGCAGCATGTTGACGCCGAGCGAACCGGGACCAGCCAAGAATTTCACCAATTCCCAGGCTTCTTCCGGATGTTCGGTATCGGCGGAGATGGCGAAGCAGCTGCCATCGGCGCGATTAACCGATTCGCCGCTTTCGCCCAGGGGTAGCGGCGCCATATCAAAGTCGAAGCCGGAACCCAGATAACGCTGCATGCGCCAGTGGCCCACAACTTGCATGCCGGCTTTGCCCGCGGCGAAGAGGTCGCTGATATCGGCGCGCTGCTCGTCCGAAGGCATGACGTTGTGTTCCAGGATCAAGTCGGCCACAAATTGAACCGAATCAATCACGCCCTGGTCCATGCCGTAGAATACAGTCGGATGGCGGATATCGTCGAATAGGCCGCGATCGGTATTGCTCCAGACCACCATAGGCCAGTAATTGCGGAAGGTGTCGACGCCGAACTGATCGGTGACGCCGTCGCCATCGGTGTCCAAAGTCAAGGCTTGGGCGGTGGCCAGGAAGTCGTCCCAGGTCCAGCCGTCTTGCGGATAATCAACGCCGGCCGCATCGAAGATCTCCTTGTTGTAATAGACGACCAGGGCAGCGTGATCGATGGGCAGGCAATGCAATTCGCCGTCGATCATGTAGTTCGCCAGAATCGTGGGATCATAAACCGAGAGATCGATGCCGTCGCGCTCCACAAATTCGTCGATCTTCAACAGCGCGCCCTTGCTGGCGTAGGCGTTGGCGACGTGGGTCGCCGGGTAGAATACATCGGGTGGCGTGCCGCCGGCGACGGTGGTCTGCAGCTTGGTGTAATAATCCCGGCCGCTGCCGATATTCTCGAACTCAATGCCGATGCCGGTGGCTTCGGTGAAAGCTTCGGACACAGGCATGGCGACGTTCTCGACGCGATTCTGGTCCCAGCGCATAAACCACTTGACGGTAACGTCTTGCGCGCTCGCGCTCATTGCAAGCGTGAGCATCAAAATCAGGATCAGCGCCCTGCATAGAACTTTGCGACTATTCATCAGTTTTCTTCTCCTTCTGAATTTGTGTTGGATCGATTCCTTCATTGCTTCTTGTTGCGCTGTAGGCGCCTCCTTTCGCTTTGCGAAATCTCAACCTTTTGAACCGCCGGAACCGGTGAGGGCGACGCCGCCGATGAAGTACTTCTGCGCCAGGAAAAAGACGACCAAGGGCGCCAGCATGGCCACGGCCGAGGCGGCCATAAAGAGATGCCAGGCCGTGAAATAATCATTGCGGAAGGCCGCCAATCCGATGGATACCGTATAGTTGCGGTCCGAACTCAGGTAAATGAGCGGGCCGAGAAAGTCATTCCAGGTGGACACAAATTCAAAGACGGCGACCGCGCCGAGGGCGGGGCGCGCCAATGGCAGGATAATCCGCATGAAAATCTGAAATGCAGTGGCGCCGTCCATCTTGGCGGCTTCGTCCAGGTCCAGCGGAATCGTCAGGAAATACTGTCGCAGCAAAAAGATGGAGAATGCGCCGCCGAAGAAATTCGGCACGATCAGCGGCAGGAAGGTATCGAGCCAGCCCAGGTATTTGAACAGGATGAAGCGCGGGATTATCAGCATGTGGAAGGGAATCATCAGCGTGCTGAGCACGACCAGGAACATGAAACCCCGCCCGGGGAAGCGGAAGCGCGCGAAACCATAAGCCACCACCGCCGAGCTCAAAACCTGCCCGATGACGCTCAAGACAGTGATGATGGTGGTATTGACATAGTACTGCCCGAAAGGGCGGGCCGTGAGCGCATTGGGATAGTTCTCCCACTGGACGGGATCGGGCATCCAGGTGGGCGGATATTCCAGCGTCTGCTGTTCCGTCTTCAATGATGTCGATATCGTCCAGGCGAAGGGGAAGAAGACCAAAACCGCCCCCAGCAGCAGGATGGCGTATATCGCCAAGACGCTTAGGTGGGACAGGAGCCGCTCTTGCAAGCGATTCTTGCGCTTTGGCGCCGGCAGCGCGATGTTGACAGCCATCGTTCTAACTGCTCCCCGTCAGTTCGCCTTCATAAAAGACCCAGGCTTTTGACCAGCGGAATACCAGCAGGGTCAGCGCCATGATGATGAAGAAAACGACGACCGCCATGGCCGAGGCGTAACCCATCTGATATTGTTCAAATCCCTTTTGAAAGAGGTAGTAAGTAAAAAAGAGCGATTGATTGCGCGGACCGCCCTCGGTCATGATGTAAGCCTGCGAGAAGAGCTTGAAGGTGTCGATCATGCCGGTGATCAGGTTGAAAAAGATGACCGGCGTCAGCAAGGGCAGGGTAATCCGCCAGAATTGTCGCCAATAGCCGGCGCCGTCTATGGCCGAGGCTTCATACAATTCGCTGGAGATGCCTTGCAGGCCGGAGAGGTAAATGATCATGTTGCGCCCGGCCGCAACCCATACCGCCATAATCATCAGCGAAGGCAAGACCAGCGCTGGATCGTCCAGCCAACGGGGACCGGGCAGTCCAAAGACTTGTTGGATCGTCGAATTCAAAATGCCGTAGCGGGGATTGTAGATCCACATCCAGACCAGGGCGATGGCCACCGGCGGCAGCACAACCGGCATGTAATAGATGGTGCGCCAGATGCCGATGAATTTGATGCGGCGATTGTTCAGCAGCAGCGCCGTGCCCAAGGCGACGAAGATGCCCAGCGGCACGCGCCCCAAGCCATAAATGATCGTGACTTCCATGGACTTGAGAAAGAGCCGGTCGTTTAGCAGGCGCTCGTAATTCCTCCAGCCGACCTGTCGCGGATCGCCAATGAGGTCCCAGCGGTGAAAGCTCAGCCAGATCAAGCCGATCATGGGACCGATGACGAAGATTAGAAAGCCGACCACCCAAGGCGAAACGAAGACATAGCCGTTCAGGGCTTCGCGAACGCGAGCGCTCGGCCCGTTTTGCCGCAGCTGCTGTCGGCGGGCAATCATGCCGCAGCTTCAAGTTTTATGTCTGGGAAACATCGGAGCAAATGCATTAATTGATCCGTAGTTTGAATCCGATGCATTTACATGCCGCCGCGATTCTCTGAAACTGGCATGTGCGCGGAACAGCGCTCATGCACCGTGCTTGAGCCCAAATGGAATGGCGCAATCTCTGGACAGCGGGCGACTGCAAGCGGAATAGAGAATTGACGCAGCGCCCGTAGCTTATCACATGCTCCGCGATTTGGAATAGCGCGCAAATCTCGCGCCTGCGCGGAAAGCCGATTTCGGATTTGGAGCGCGCTTTGACAAATCCCTTAACCTCGTTTAACATACTTGCGCATAATACTGATATTGTCCCAATAGCCGGAGGAATATCCGGCTGCCGTCAAAGAAAAGGACTTTTTCCATTCGTAGTTTAATTGTCGCAAACATTAGTTGAAGGAGGCGCCCAGACTGAAAGACTCTCATCAGCCATGATTCACTTGCAGTGAGAATGATGTTCACAGAAAGGAACGATCATGAGTGCAAAACAATTGTCACGCCGCGCATTCCTTAAGCTGGCCGCCGCCAGCAGTTCCGGCGCCGCGCTCGCCGGGCTTGGTCCGCTGCGCAATATCGCCAGCGCGCAGGATACGGTCGAGTTGACATTCGGCCGCCACTGGGAAGCGGCCTTCCGTCCGCGCCAGGCCGAATACGACGAAGGCTTCATGGAGCGGCATCCGGATATCAAGGTCAGCATCACCTACAACACCTGGGCCGATCACAATAATGTGGTGCCCGCCTGGGCTGCCGCCGGCACACTGCCGGACATCATCTATGTGCATGGCAGCCGCGCCACGCCTTGGGCGCATGAGGGCATCATCATCGACATCCACGATATCGTGACCGCCGATGAAGAATTCAACGTCGACGGCATGTGGGAAGAGTCGGTGCGCCTCTACCGCGTAGACGGCCGCATCCACGCGCTGCCCTACGATCATGGTCCCATCATCCTTGGCTACAACAAGGATCTCTTTGACGCGGCCGGCATGGATTATCCGGGCGAAGACTGGACCATGGAAGACATGGCCAATGCCGCGATTGAGCTGACCGATGCCGATGCCGGCATCTGGGGCTGGGACGGCCGCTTGGATCTGGGCAACGGCGGTGGCGGCTTCTTCACCGGGGCCTGGGGCGGCGTCCACATGAACGAAGACGAAACCGCGATGACGATGGACACGCCCGAAGTTCGCGCGGCGCTGAACCACTGGTACAACCTCACGCATGTCGAAGGCGCTGGCGCGAGCGGCACCGAAATGGAAGCGTTCCCCAACTCGCAGCCCTTCCGGGCCGGTGTGGCCGCGATGGGCCATATCGCCACCTGGAGCACGCCCAGCATGCGCGCTCTGGCGAACTTCGAGTGGGATGTCGCGCCGACGCCAATGGGCGCTGACGGTTCGCGCTATACCGGCGCCTTCGGCAGCGGTTATGGCATCACGCCGACCAGCGACAAACCCGATGTCGCCTGGCGTTACCTGCGCGAATATCTCTCGCTTGACGGCATGATCTTCATGTGGAGCCTCTCGGGCCGCGGTTCACCGGCGCGTCCGGAGGGCCTGGAAGCCTGGCTGACGTCTGATCCGGCGCCGCCAAGCGGTCACTACTTCCTTGAAGCCATGTTCGACTACGCGGTGACCGGGCCTCCCTTCCAGTCGCTGGCGGCCGCGCAGGTCAGCCAGATACTAGGGCGCGAGGCGGACTTGCTGCGCCTGGGCGAGACGACGGTCGACGAAGCGATTGCCGCGATCACGGAAGAGGGCAACGCCGCGCTCGACGAAGTTGCGGACATGTAGTCCAATCACCTTAGCTGTAAACGCTTTAGGGAGATCGCATTGCGGTCTCCCTGCGCAATGCTGGAATAATGGCAGACCTAATCCTATGTTCAGACGACTGACGCGGCCGATCTCGCCCAGCGCCAAACGCGAAGAGCGCATCTTTTATTTGTTCATCCTGCCCTGGTTGATTGGCCTGGTGGTATTCAGCGCCGGTCCGGTCTTGGGCATGCTGGGCTTGAGCTTCACCGATTGGCGCATTTCGCTGGACGATCTGCAATTCATCGGGCTGGACAACTATGCCAAGCTGTTTGACGATCCGATCTTTTGGATCTCAGTCGGCAATACGCTTTATATTGTCATCGGGAGAGTGGTGTTTGGCGTGTCATTCGCCCTGCTGCTGGCCATTCTGCTCAATCAAAAGGTGCCGGGCATCGCCTTCTTCCGCGCGGTCTATTATCTGCCGACGGTGACAGCGGGCGTGGCCGTGGCGCTGGTATGGATCTGGATCTTTAATCCGCGCCTCGGCATCTTGAATTATTCACTGAAGCAGATCGGCATAACCGGTCCGCCCTGGATATTCAGCAAGGATTGGGTCAAGCCGTCGCTCATCTTGATGAGCATGTTCTCGGTCGGCCCGATCATGATTATTTTGCTGGCCGGCTTGCAGGGCGTGCCTAAAGAACTCTACGAATCAGCTGAAATCGATGGCGCGGGCCACTGGGAAAAATTCGCCAATGTCACGCTGCCCATGCTATCGCCAGTTCTTTTCTTCGTGATCATTATTTCTGTGGTGAGTTCCTTCCAGAATTTCACCGAAATACGGGTAATGACGGAAGGGGGGCCGGGCGAGTCCAGTAATGTCATGATCTGGTACCTATGGGAGAATGCCTTCATTTTCCTGCAATTGGGCATCGCCGCCGCCGTCGCCTGGATCATGTTCGTCGTTCTCATGGTGCTTACGGGCGTCCAATTCTGGGTCGGGAAGCGCTGGGTCTACTATGAGGCTGACAACACATGACGACGCAAAAACCCAAAGAAGGCGTCACCTGGCGCAAGTCCATCAAGGGACGGCGCGCCATTGGTTATATTTTCACGTTCGCCTTGCTTCTCCCGCTGGGAATCGCTTTTGTTTTGCCCTTCATCGTCATGGTCTCGACCGCGCTGAAACCGCTGAATCAAGTCTTCGCTTTTCCGCCGCGCTTGATCCCGGAAACGGTGCAATGGGAGAACTTCGCTGACGGCTGGTACGGTTACGGCTACGTCAATTTCACGACCTGCACCTGGAATTCTCTCAAAATCACGATCAATAACATCATCGGCAATGTCGTCTCCTGCACGCTGGCCGCTTATGCCTTCGCCCGCCTCAAGGCCCGCGGCAAGAATTTCTTCTTCGCTCTCGTCCTGGCGACCATGCTGCTTCCCAACGAAGCGCTCGTCGTGCCGCAATATGTGCTCTTTAGTCGCTTTGGCTGGCTGGATACCCACCTGCCCTTGATGGTGCCGCCCTGGTTCGGTTGGCCCTTTTTCATCTTTTTGCTGCGCCAGTTCTTCCTCACGATTCCGGAAGAGTTGGTTGACGCCGCCAAGATCGATGGCGCCGGCCACGTCCGCATCCTGCTGCAAATCTTCATTCCCCTATCCAAGCCGGCGCTGGCGACCCTCGCCATCTTCGCTTTCATCGGCAACTGGAATAACTTCTTCGGTCCGCTGCTATACCTGCGCACGCCTGATGTACAGACGCTGCCGGTTTGCCTGGTCCAGTATCAGGGCGCCTACGGCAACACCGAATGGCACCTGATGATGGCGGTGGCGACAATCGCGGTGATACCGGTATTGCTCATCTTCATCTTCGGCCAACGCTACTTCGTCGAAGGCATCGCCACATCCGGCGTCAAGGGCTAGGTTTCACTACTAAAGCAAAGTGCGAAATGCGATCGTTGCGCATCAGCCTCAGTGTAATCGCAGCGGTGGCTTATGTTGCCGCGGCGGCCGCCATCGGCAAGCTCGAGCCCTTCGTCGATGTCAGCGCCGCCGCCGGCATCAACGCCTCGCACCGCGGCAACTGGGAGCTATTTGAAGATGATTTCGCCACCGGCTATCTTGGCGTCGGTCAAGCCTGGGGCGATTATGACCGCGATGGCTGGCTTGATCTCTATGTCACCGGCAATCGGGACCCCAGCGTCCTCTACCGCAACAATGGCGATGGCAGCTTCTCGGTTTCGCCTTTGACGCCGCAGGTCGCGCTCCCCGACACCGAAACCGGCGGCGCCGTCTGGGCCGATTATGACAACGATGGCTGGCTCGATCTCTACGTTCTCAATCACGGCGCGAACACGCTCTTTCACAATGAGGGCGGCGCCGGCTTCACCGACGTGACCGCGGCCGCCGGCCTGGGCGACGCCGGCAAAGGCACGACCGCCGCCTGGGGCGACTATGACGGCGACAGTTTTCTTGATTTGTACGTCGTCAACTGGTCTTGCTTTCCCGAATGCGGCGACCCGAATATCACGCGGGAGCACGACGCCGCCCGCGACACGCTCTACCGCAACCAGGGCGACGGCACTTTCGTCGATGTCACGCATCTGCTGGAGTACGACTTGCTCCTGGGCTCGGGCTTCAGCGCCAGCTTCACCGATTACGACAGCGACGGCGACCCCGATATCTATGTCGTCAACGATCAATTCAAGAATATGCTCGGCAACATCCTATGGCGCAATGATGGCGCCGGCTGCGGCGGCTGGTGCTGGACCGAAGTCTCAATCGAAGCCGGCGCCCGCACGATGATTCACGGCATGGGATTGGCGGTTGGCGATTACGACAATGACCTGGATCTGGACTTCTATTTCTCCGATATGGTCAATGGCATGGTGCTGCTGCAAAACCAGGGCGACGGCACTTTCGACGATGTGGCGGAGGAAGCCGGCGTCGTCGTGGGGCCGAGCAGCGCGGTCGGCTGGGGCGCCATATTCTTCGACTTCGACAATGACAGCTGGCTCGATCTCTTTCTCACCGCCACCGAGTTCATTCAATTCGATATCTTCTCCGGCCCCGAAGGCATGATGTTTGAGTATCGCGATTTTCTCTTCAAGAATCGCGGGGACGGCGCCTTCGCCGATGTCACGCCTAAGGAGTGGCTGGAAGACCTGCGGCCAAGCATGGGACTGGCTTACGCCGATTACGACCGCGACGGCTTGCTGGATTTTGTGCTCGGCAACTGGAACGAAGGCTACGCGCTCTATCGCAACACCGGCGCCATGGGCAGATCCAACAATTGGATCAACATCCGGCTGACGGGTGGCGGCGATATCAATCGCGATGCGATTGGCAGCCGCGTTTATCTCAGCACGGACGATGGCCGGACGCTGATGCAAGAGGTGAAATGCGGCTCCAGCCTGGGCGCGGGCAACGATACCGCGCTGCACTTCGGTCTGGGCGAGGCCGGCATCCGCGAATTGCTGATTCGCTGGCCCAACGGCGTGGAAGAAACGCTGACCGGCGTCGCCGTCAACCAATTCCTCGAATTCAGTTATACGGGCTAATCGGGACGCCCGTGTTGATCTAACCACCGAGTACACCGAGGTCACCGAGTTTATCCACTTCCGAAACGCCCAGGTCTCATACGGGAACTGCGCATGCCTTCGCGCATGTGATGTGAACTGGCCGCCCGCTCAACGCGATACTCGTCCGCCGCGAGGTTTGTAGGGCTTCCCCATTACTGTTTCATGCGACCGCGCTTTTTCTACCCCATCCCCCCAACCCCCTTCCCCAGCAAGCTAGGGAAGGGGGAGCGCGCTGAAAGAGACTGGCTTCATTGGCGATTTTCTATGTGTTTTGGTGTCTACCTACTAGCTTCTTTGTAGAGTCACCCTTCCCCAGTTCACTGGGGAAGGGCCGGGGATGGGGTAAAATTTCGACGAACGAAGCCCACTTTTAGATACGGACAAGCCTTGTAGGGGCGAGCCCGTGGCTCGCCCGCTCGGTGACCTCGGTGACCTCGGTGGTCAAAATATGAAAACCACTGCGCCATCGACGCGCCGGGCAATTCCCATCACTCAATGCAGGCGCAAATGTAGGGGCGACACTGTGTGTCGCCCGAAAATCCGCGCTGTGTCGGCGGGCGACCGAATCGCCCCTACATCTCCTGGTGTTATTGATTAGCGCGACGCGGCCTCAGGACTTCAGGTAGAGCTTGACCACCGGCGCCTCAGACTTCGGCTGCACCACAGGCAATTGCAGGGAGGCGCTATTCCGCTCGTCTACGCTGAAATGAATCTCGCTCCCGTCATGCAGAAACTCGGCATATTCGATCCGGTCGCCGATGTCGTCGATGTGCAAGTGGCGGAAGGGATAAGCGAAGATATGGACGTAGAGCAGGTCGCCCTTCTGCGTCAGCCGGCAGTCCTGCGGCGGCGTCAAGGCGCTGGCCGTACAGCCGTAGATCGATTCGCTGTGCTGGCTCATCCAGTCGCGATAGACGCCCAGGGCATCCTCGGCGCGGCTGTCCAGCTCGCCCAGGGCGGTCGGGCCCACATTCATCAGAAGATTGCCGCCGGTCGACACCGTGTTGACCAGCATGCGAATGAGTTGCCCCGGGCTCTTCCAGGTCGCTTCGTCCCGATGGTAACCCCAGGCGCCGCTGAAGGTCTGGCATGTCTCCCAGACGACCGGCTCGCCATCGACATGCACCCATTCCCGCGGCTGGAATTGCTCCGGCGTATAGATGTCGGCGGAAGAGGGCAGGTCCAGGCGATTGTTGATGATGATCTCCGGCTGCAGCTCCCGGCTCAGCGCTTCCAGGCCGGCGCTGTCCCAATCGTCGCGGCCTTTGCCATCTTCGCCCGGATACGAAAAGTCATACCAGATGATGTCGATTTTGCCGAAGTTGGTCAGCAATTCCCGCACCTGATTTTTCATGTACTCGCGGTAACGGCTCATGTCGCGGCCCTGGTTCAGCCCGGCGCGGTCGGGATGATTGCGCAAGGAATGGATCCGGTCGACGGTGAAATCGGGGTGATGCCAATCGATGAGCGAATAATAGAAGCCCACTTTCAGGCCGCGACTGCGAAATGCGCGTATCACTTCCTGCAGCAGATCGCCGCCCCAGGGCGTGTTGGTCGCTTTGTAGTCGGTGAACTGTGAATCCCACAGGCAGAAGCCCTCATGGTGCTTCGACGTGATGACCATATATTTCATGCCGGCGGCGGCCGCCAGGTCCGCCCAATGATCGGGGTCGAAGCGCGCCGGATTGAAATACTTGAAATAGGGCGCGTAGGCCTCGTCGCTTATTTCCTCGCGCTGCTTGACCCATTCGTGGCGCGCCGGCAGGGCGTATAGCCCCCAATGGATGAACATGCCAAATCGGTCGCGCGTGAACCAATCGGTCTTGCCTTTTGTCGCTTTTGGTTGATACATAGGCTTGGCGCCCTCCTGTTTTTCTCGACAGCTTAAATGATCCATCGCTTGCATTAGGCGACCGGGCTTGGAAGCGCGACTTCCAGTTCCCGCGCCGATTCGCGGAGATCAGCCCATACCGATTCCGGCAGCGGTATGCCCTTTGCTTCTCGTTCGGCGTAAGAGCGCGCTTCCGGTTCGCCGGGCAGCAGCACCTCTTCAAAACCCGCCGCCGGTTTGACCTGTTTCACGCGCCGCTTCAGCTGCTCGACATGCTCGGCGAAGTCGGTGTTTTCATCAAAGGCTTCCGGCAAGAGCGCCATAAGCAGGGTTGGATTGCCAAAGTGAAACTCGGTTGAAGAAACCGGCCGTTTGCCCGCCAGCAGATTGGGGATGATCTCCATCATCAGCGACAAGCCCGAGCCCTTGTGCAAACCCATCGCCAGCAGGATCGCGCCATCATCCACGATGCTGGCGTCCGTGCTCGGTCGGCCGTCTTTATCCAGCATCATGCCCTGCGGCACCGGCACGCCCTTGGCCTGCGCCAACATCAGTTTGCCATGCGCAATGCTGGCGGTGGCGAAGTCCAGCAGCAGCGTCTCTTCATCAGCGCAGGGCACGGCGAAAGACATCGGATTGGTGCTGAAGATCGGCTCGCGACCGCCATAAGGCGTGACCCAGCTTTTATGCAGCGTGCCGCCGGCGAAACCGATGCCGATCAAGCCGCGGGCGGCAATGCTGTGCGTAAACTCGCCCAGCCGGCCGATATGCCCGGTCTGCCCCAGGGATACGGCCGCGATGCCATGTTCCCGGCCAAGTTCCAGGGCCAGATCCGCCGCGAAGCTTGCGCCGATCTGGCCGAAGCCGTAGCCGTTTGTTACCATGGCCGTGGCGCCGAAACGCTTGCGCAGGCTTGGGCGCGCCGCCGGCTTGAGCATGCCGTCGCGAATCATGCCCAGGTATTGCTTGACGCGGAGGACGCCGTGCGAGTCATGTCCCATCAGGTTGGTTGTCACCAGCGATTGCGCGACGGCGTCGGCGATATCCGCCGGCGTCCCGGCGGCGCTGAAGAGCTCGGCGCAAAGTTGCTGCAAGTGCGCCGCCCGCATTAGGACAGACACGAATTCGCCTCTCATAACGACTGAGCAATTTGCAGAGTGTAACCTTAGCCCATGCGCCATTCAAGCGCTGAGCTCATCTGCGCGCGGACGCTGTTCCGCCGCCTCAGCGTGCGCGCTGGATAATGAGAACATGGCGATGCTCCCCTCTCAATTGGCGGAACTGTAGGGGCGTCTCGTGAGACGCCCGTTGAAACTGGCCGGCAAATTGCGGGCGTTTCAGCGAAACGCCCCTACAGATTACGAAAATTGAGGGGAAATTGTCATTTGTCAGCGCAATTTCAAATCGATGCGATTGCCTTGGAAAGCACGCCTGTTGCAGCGCTTCGCGCTGAGATAAAATCCCAATCTGCGCCTGACACTCTTCTACAAGGACGCCGCATGAAACCAGCCAACTTGCTCTTCATCCTCTCCGACCAGCACCAGGCCGCGGCCATGGGCTGCGCCGGCCACCCGCTTGTGCAAACGCCCAATCTGGACCGGCTGGCCGCCGGCGGAACGCGCTTCAGCAATGCCTACACCAACTGCGCGGTCTGTGTGCCGGCGCGCGCCGCTTTGGCGACGGGCCGCTATGTGCATCAGCTTGGGAACTGGGACAATGGCCTGCCCTACGACGGCAGCGTGCCCAGCTGGGGACACAGGCTCAAAGACGGCGGCTATCGCGTCGATTCCATCGGCAAGCTGCACTTCCGCAGCGCGCAAGACGACAACGGTTTCACGCGCGAGATCGAGCCCTTGCACGTGGTTGAGGGCATCGGCGACCCGGCCAGCGGCATCCGCGATGGCTCCATATCCCGCAATTGGCGCCGCGGCATTGAAGAGGCCGGACCAGCCGACTCCACCTATCAGCAATACGACATCCGCAACCGCGAGAACGCCATCCGCTGGCTGCGCGAGCATGCCAACGATGAGCGGCCCTGGGCGCTGTTTCTCTCATTCGTGACGCCGCATCCGCCCTTCTTGTCGCCGCCGGACACTTACAAGCTCTATCCCCATGCCGATATCGAGATGCCGCCGCAATGGGCGGAGGAAGATTGGGTGCAGCATCCGGCCTTTCAATATATGCGGCGTTTTTTCGGCCATGACCAGCCTTATGATGAGGCGACCATCCGCCGTCTGCACGCTGCATACTACGGCATCTGCACGTTCCTCGACGAGCAGATCGGCCGCGTGCTGGCGGAAATGGAAGCGCTCAATCTGCATGAGCGCACGCGCGTCATCTACACGTCCGACCACGGCGAACAACTCGGCGCGCGCGGCATCTTCGGCAAGTTCACGATGTACGAGGAGGCTTCGGCCATTCCCATGATTCTGTCCGGTCCCGATGTGCCGGCCGGCAAAGTCGTCGACACACCGGTCTCGCTGATCGACTGCCACCCAACCGTCTTGGAAGCGGTCGGCGCCGCGCCGCAGGCCGCTGACAGCGATCTGCCGGGCGAATCGCTGTGGACCATCGCCGACTCCGCTGACCGCGATCGCACGATATTCGCCGAGTACCACGCAATCGCCTCGAACAATGCCTATTACATGCTGCGCGACCGGCGCTTCAAGTACATCTATCATGTGGACGCGCCGCCGCAACTCTTCGATCTCATTGATGACCCGCTGGAATTGAAGGATCTGGCGATCCAGCCCGATGAAGCGGGCCAGCGCCTGCTCAACTATTATGAGGCGGAGTTGCGGAAAATTGTGGATCCGGAAGCCGTTGATGCACAAGCCAAGGCCGATCAGGCGCGGCGGATTGAAGAACTGGGCGGACGCGATGCGGTTGTGGCGCGCGGCGCCTTCGTCAACTCGCCCGTGCCGGGCGAAGCGCCCAGCTTCCGGGAATTCCAGGCGCGGGACAAAACCTGACTGCCGGCGCGGCCAAAGCAAAAACCAGCCGAGCGGCTGGCTTCTGCGTTTATACTCGTGCCTGGAGAGATTCGAACTCCCGACACCTGGTTCCGTAGACCAGTGCTCTATCCACTGAGCTACAGGCACTTTTACACACGCGAGCATAGTCTTGCGGCGGCGCAAAGTCAAGAGGGAATCGCGTATGCCACAGGGGAAGAGCCTCTGTTTATTGTTTAACTACAGAGGACGCGGAGAACACAGAGGTAGGCGCAAGAAAGTCGCGCAAAATCTGATGCGCCGCTTATGGCAAGAGAGGGCGAGCCACCGGCTCGCCCGTACACCGAGTCTCCTTTATGCCGCATGGGCGCCCCTTGTGTCGCCCGTACACACAGTCTCCTCTACTGCCGTAGGGGCGAGCCCGTGGCTCGCTCGCACACGCAGACTTCTCTAACGCCGTAGGGGCGACACTGTGTGTCGCCCGAAAATTCGCGCTGGCGTCGGCGGGCGATTCACCGGGTCGCGAAGACACTGACCGTCAATCGCCCCACGCCGAGGCTCCTCGTATGTCGTAGGGTCGAGCCCGTGGCTCGCCCGAAAATCCGCGCTGGCGTCGGCGGACGGTTCACAGGGTCGCGAAGACACTGACCGTCAATCGCCCTTACACCGAGTCTCCTTAATTCCGCATGGGCGAGCCACCGGCTCGCCCGTACAGAATTCATGATATGAGAATCGTTATCCCCTTTTGCGCGACTTACTTGCGGGCGAGCGAATCGGCCCACGCCGTTCTTCAGCTTGTTTTATTACTTTCCTGTCGTTGCTTCCCGGTTCTCTGCGTCCTCTGCGTCCTCTGCGTCCTCTGCGTTCTCTGTAGTTAAATCAAAAATTAAAGCGATTGCCCGGGCCGATACCGCGCATCGGCGCCCGTATCCGCGCCGTATTCTGCGACTTATCCTATAATGGAAGGCGGAACTGAACCGGGCCGTCTCATGCCCGCGCGCTGAGCTGTCGCAAGGGGAGGCGGGCCGCGATTCCAGGCATGGCCGCAAGTGGCGAAGAAGGCTTTCATGCAGCGCAGGCTCGGCAAAATGCGAATCGCGAGCATCGCCTGGATGCTCCTTTTCTTGACCGCCTGCAGCCTGGACGCATTGACGGGCCCGAGCGCTACACCCAGTCCCAGCGACACGCCGTCGCCAACGCTGACGCCCACCGACCCGCCGCCGCCAACCGCGCTGCCGACGGACAGTCCGACGCCCAGCGCCACCTTCACGCTGACGCATACGCCTCTCCCGACCGCCACGGATACAGCCCTGCCTACCGCCACGCCGACGCCGACCGTGATGGGCCTTGTTCGCGCCCGGCAAAACATCAACGTGCGCCGCGGACCGGGCATTGGTTTCGCCGCCATCGGCGCGCTTTCGCCCGGCGACAGCGTTCAGGTCCTGGGGCGCAACGACGACTTCAGTTGGTATCAGGTGCGGCTGGAGCAGGGCGATATCGGCTGGGTCAGCGCCACGCTGCTGCGCATTGATGCCGATGTAACGCCGCCGCCCGCGCGCGACGACGAGCGGATCAGGCTCGGTGAAGAGACCAGAATCGTTTTTCAACCGGGCGATGGCGAGGGCGAGGATGCCATCGTCGTTTTTGATGTGGCGATCGCCGATGTGGGCGCCATGAACGCCACCGCGACCGACTTGGTCGGCACAGACCTGGCCGCCACCGCCGCCGTCGCCTCTCCGACGCCGACGCCCGCCGCATCTACGGCGCCGGCGTCAACGCCGCGAACTGACGTGAATGTATTCGCATTTTGCAATGACCCGGCTTTTGGCATCGGCGCGCCGCATGATCTCGCGAGCGGTTCCACAATCAAGATCTTCTGGGCTTGGTTCGCCGCAACCGAGAACCACCTGCGGCAGCACATGTCCAACGCGACGCACGAGTTGCGCATCAATGGCGAACAGATACCGCAAGTTGATGAGCATCGTCTGAACCCGACGCGCAGCGGCGGGCAGCACGTTGTCTACTGGTACGTGCCATACGGGCCCCTGTCAGCCGGCGAATACAGCGTCACCTACCGCGTCACCTGGCGGAACGCCATCAGCGATGGCTACGCCGCTTACGGTCCCGGCACCGACACCGAATTCGAGGAAGAAAGCTGCAACTTCAGCGTGAGGTGACGCGCCTTGCATCGGGCTGATTCCTGGCATGAAACCGTCACGGGGCGGGGCGCCGTCCACAGGCGCGATTCTGAGATCTGCCTGGAGCTGCCGCCCGCGTCCGCCGCTGCCTATCACGACGCGCAAATCAGCGGTTACCGGGCGCGAGCCGATATGCTGAATCGGCCGCCCCTGCGCTTGAGCCTGCGCGCCCGGTTCCAGGGCGCGCCCCAAGGCACGGCCGGATTCGGCTTTTGGAATCATGCCTTTGTCCCGGGCCAACGCGGTTTCCGCATCCCGCAGGCGATCTGGTTCTTCTATGCCGGTTCCGCTAACGACATGGCTCTGGCACAGGGCGTCTCCGGCAGCGGCTGGAAAGCGGCGACTTTCAACGCCCGGCAATGGCGCTTCTATGGCTTGCTGCCCTTCGCGCCGATCGGCCTGCTCCTCATGCGCAGCCGGGCGCTCTACCGGGCGTTCTGGCCGCTGGGGCAGCGCGCCCTGGGCGTCAACGAAAGGCTGCTCGATCCGGCGCTGCTGGACGATTTCCATACGTATTCAATCGACTGGCGCGCTGGCAGCGCAACATTCGCCGTCGATGGCCAAGATGTCCTGCGCGCGCCGTTCAGCGGGAGCGCCGCCTTGGGTTTCATCGCCTGGATCGACAATCAGTACGCCATCGTGACGCCCCAAGGCAAGTTCGGGCATGGCCTGCTGGCGATTCAGCGCCCGCAATCGCTTCATCTGCGCGACCTGGAAATCTCACCGCTGACGTAAGCGCGCGTTGGTTGTGTATCCATTTCGGTAGAAATAATCTGGCAGGGTCGATAAGGTGGATCGCCCGATGGGTACGAACAGGATCAAAAATGGGCGACTCACCGAGTCGCCCCTACCAAGTCGTCGGCATTTGAAGAATTTCAACCGACTCCTATGCGCTACCCGCGCGTCTGACCGGCGCGAACCGCCCCCGCAAGGTGATACAATGGTCAAACAAGGATCATTTCGGAATGAGAAGGCAAATGCCGAACCCGGGCGCAGAGGACAGTTTCGCCGAACTGCTGGCTGCGGTGGAGCGCCGCAAGCGGATGCTGCTGGATTACCTCATGAGCGAGCGCTTCGCGACGCGTTATCGCCCGGCCCATATCCGCGACGCCGTCTTCAGCTATGTCGAGGGCGGCGGCAAGTCCTTGCGCCCGGCCGTGGCCATGCTCGCTTGCGGCGCGCTGGGCGGCGACGAAGCGCGCGCGTTGCCCTTGGCGGCCGCTATCGAGATTTATCACACCTGGACGCTGGTCCACGATGATGTCATCGACCGCGATGACAGACGGCGCAGCCGACCGACCGTGCACCGCGAATTCGCTCGCCGGGCGGTTGACGAATTCGGCTGGCGCGAAAACGATGCCGAACATTATGGCCGCACGATAGCCATCCTGGCCGGCGATGCCCAGCAGTCCTGGTCCTGGTCCCTGCTATTTGAAGCGCATCTTGAATTTGGCGTCTCGGCGAGCCTCGTGCTGCAATTGGGACAAGAATTGGCCAGCCGCGTCACGCCATTGCTGGTCGAAGGCGAGACCCTCGATGTGCAATACGCGGGCGCGGCGCGTCAACTCAGCGAGGAGCTGATTATCGACATGCTCTGGAAAAAGACCGGCGTACTCTACGAATTTGCCGGGCGCGCCGGCGCCGCCATCGCTCTGGACGATGCCCGCGCCGATCGGCCGGAAGCGCTCGCGCTGGCCCAATTTTGCAGCCGCTGCGGCACTGCCTTTCAAATTCAGGACGATATCCTGGGCATCGTCGGCGATGCCCGGCAGCTGGGCAAACCCGTGGGTTCCGACATCCGCGAAGGCAAAACCACATTGCTCACCTTGAAGGCCCTGGAGCTCGCCGACGAGCGAGGGCGCCAGCAAATCCTGGGCGCGCTGGGAAACGCGGATGCCGGCCCAAGGGATGTCAGCGCCGTGGCGGACTTGCTGCGCGAGCTAGGCGTCATCCAATACGTGCAGGACATATCGCGCCGCTATGTTGCCACGGCGCTGACGCATCTGGACGCCCTCCCCGAAAGCAAGAACCGCGCGCTGCTGGCGCAATGGGCGCAGTATCTGGTCGAGCGCGAGTTTTGATCGCATTCGAAAGGGCCCTGCGGAGAATGGGTGGCGCCCGGCGCTGTTGGCTCGTTCTAATCTTCGTCTGCCTCAGCCTGCCCGGCTGGACGCGGCCGTCGCTGGCGCAAGAGGAAAGCCCTCAGCCGCAAGCGCTGCTGCAGGAAGCTGTCGACCAGTTGCGGGCGGCCGCGAGTTTCAAGCTCTTGATCACACAGTCGGGCCAGTCATATCCCTTGGCGCTCAGCTTTGATGGCGTCAACACGATTCCGGCCAGCTTAATCAGGGCCGATGCCCAATTCATCAGCCCGGACGAACTTTATATCGCGGCCTCGCTGCGCATGTTCTTGCCCCTGTCGCTGGACATCTATTCCCGGGATGACCGTCAATGGCTCAGCTTTCCCCGCGGCGCGCCCTGGATTGCGTTGCCCGCCTTCGCGGGTTTTGATGTCAATCGCCTGCTGGCGCCGAACGATGGCACCGAATACGCCCTGGCCAGCTTAAAAGAGCCGCAGGTCATTGATCATGATGCGACTCTTGACGAGACGAACAGCCGGCTTATTCGGGGGACTGCGGCCGGCGAGGTGGTTTCCGCTCTGCTCTTTGGCTTCATCGAACCCGAGGCAGACGTTCAGGTCGACGTCTTCATCAACGCGGAGACCGGTCGGCTGCAACGCATCGATATCGACATGCTGCTTAACGCCGACGATCCGGCTGCGGAATCCAGCATCTGGCATATCGAATTCCATGCCTACGATGCGCCGCCCGACTTTGAAGCGCCGGAACTCTAGGCGCGATCGGCCTCGAGCGCCTTCGCCGTGGCTTTGCCCCGGCGTCGTTCGCGTATGAAATAGATGGGTTTGCGCTGCGATTCGTGGTAGGTGCGCATGATCATATCGGCGACGATGCCGGTGCTGATGAATTGGACGCCGAGAACCATGAGCAAAGCGGCCAGCTGCAGCAGCGGTCTGTCGCCGATTTTGTTCTCGGTCAGCAGCTTGAACACGGTTAAATAAGCGCCGAGCAGCGCGCCGATGCCGCCCACCAGGAAGCCGGCCGCCCCGAAAACGTAGAGCGGCCGATTGAAATAACTCAGCATGAAGACCACGACAATGAGATCGAGAACGACTTTGAATGTGCGGCTGATGCCATATTTGCTGCTGCCCCAGCGCCGCGCCCGGTCTTTGACCGGGACTTCGGCCACGCGCACGCCCATCTGGCTGGCGAGGGCCGGGATGAAGCGGTGCAGCTCGCCGTAGAGCCGCACGCCTTTCGCGACGTCAAAGTGGTATGCCTTCAGGGTACAGCCATAATCGTGCAGGCGGATGCCGGTGCTGCGCGAGATGACGCGGTTGGCAATCAGCGACGGGATGCGCCGAAAGAAAAGCGGCTCCTTGCGGTTCTGGCGCCAGCCGCTGACGATATCGTAACCCTCGTCGAATTTGGCGAGGATGCGCTTGATATCCTGCGGATCGTTCTGCAAGTCGGCGTCGATTGTGATAACAATTTTGCCCCGCGCCGCGTCAAAGCCGGCCGCCATCGCCGCGGTCTGGCCGAAATTGCGGCGAAAATGAATGACATGCCAGCGGCTGTCCCGCGCTTGCGCCGCGTTGAGCAATTCGAAGCTGCGGTCCTGGCTGCCGTCATTGACGGCGACGATCTCGTAGTCGCGCCCGATTTCATCCAGCGCTTCGCTCAGCTCCCGGTGAAGCCGTTCGATATTGCCTTCTTCGTTGTAAATGGGGATGACGACGGAAAGCTCAAGTTCGGGGCGCTCAATCACATCCGGCGTAATGGCCATGCACGGTCTCCAAAGGCTGCAGCGCTTATTCTATCATTGCGCCTATGCCTTAACCAGATGCCGCCGCGCCGCTGGCCGGCGCAGGCGTAGGTCAGTCGTTGGCGGCGCGTCCAGCGGAACTTCGCCGTCGCTGGTATTCTGCTAGAATAATTCCAGGTACAGCGCAGGGCAGGCGATGTCTCAGGACGACAAGTCCGCCGAGTTTGACCGCGCGGATCGCGAAGCAACTGAGCGCTTGGAAGGTCCGCAAGGGCCGGATGACGGCACGGTGACCACGGAACAGGTCCGGGTTGATCCCGGCGACGGTGTTCCCTTTTCTTTGCCGCATGTATCGGAACTCGACGAACTGACGCCGCGCGATGCGCGCAGCGACCCGCGCAAGCTCGTCACCATGCCCGCTTATAACCAGATTGTGCCGCCGCCGCATTCTTCACCCACAGCCATCGGCCAGCCGCCAGCGCGCAAAGGCGGCTTGCTCGCCCCGCGACCGCGCTCTACGCCTTCCGATCCGACGCTGCCGCCGGGCGCCCCTGATTCAATGACGCCGGGCAGACAGCCGCAGCCGCCTCTAAACGCGACAAAGCTCGTGCGAAAGCCCCGGCGCAAGCGCCGCATTTTCGGCTTGCCCGCCGGCTGCATCTGGCTGCTCGTTGGGATGTCGCTCACATTCTGCGGCGGTCTGACTATGCTGACGGCCGGCGCGGCCTTGATCTTCCTGCCGCAGGTCGAAGCCGAGTGGACCGCGCGCGTCGCTACGGTCGACAATTATCGCGGTTTCGAAAGCACGTTCATCTACGATCGTCACGGCAACGAGTTGTATGAAGCTTTCGGCGAAGGCCGGCGCGTGCGCGTCAAATACGATCGCATCCCGGAAGCGCTCATCTGGGCGACAATCGCCATAGAGGACGACAGCTTTTTCGATAATATCGGCATTGACGTCGGCGCGACCGCCATCGCCGCGCTTAGCTATCTGGGCGCCGCAGCCGGGGAGAATACGCCCGGCGGCAGCACGATCACGCAGCAATTGGCGCGCAATATCTTCTTCGACTTTGAAAAGCGCGCCGAGCGCAGCGTCGCCCGCAAAGCCGAAGAGATCTTGCTGGCGATCGTCTTGACGCAGGGCAAGAGCAAAGAAGACATCCTCGAGATGTACTTCAACGAAATCTATTACGGCAACCTGGCGTATGGCGCGCAGACGGCCGCGCAGACCTTCTTCGGCAAAGATGTCGAGCAGCTGAGCCTGGGCGAAGCGGCCATGCTCGCGGGTTTGCCCCAGGCGCCGGCCAGCCTCGACCCGCTCAACCCGGACCCGGCCGTGCAAGCGGCGGTCGACGAACGCTGGCGGCAGGTCCTGGGCGAAATGGTCGAGGAGGGCTTCATCACTCGAGACCAGGCGCGGGCAGCGCTGAAAGAAGGGCTTTCTTTCGCCCCGGCCAAAGTTTCCTTGATCGCGCCCCATTTCACCGTCTATGCCCAAGGCGAGCTCGAACGCACCCTGCTCAGCCTCGGCTACAGCCCCGAGGATATCGCTGGCGACGGCTTGCGCGTCTACACGACGCTGGATCAGAACGTCAATCGCCTGGCCCAGCGCGCCGCCGCCAACCAGGTTGCGCAGCTGCAAGCGAAGAACGTCAGCAATGCCGCCGTCGTCGTCGCCAAACCGAAGAGCGGCGAAATCATCGCCATGGTCGGCAGCATCGACTACAACAATGAAGCGATCGACGGCAGCGTCAATGTCACCACGGCCTTTCGCCAGCCCGGCAGCACCATGAAGCCCTTCACCTATTCAGCGGCGATGGAGCGGGGCATGTCGACGATCGATGTGCTCTGGGATACGCGCACCGAAATCGATCTGCCCGGCCTGCCCGTTTATACGCCGCGCAATTTCGATAACAGCTTCCACGGTCCGATGACGATGCGGGCGGCATTGGCGAATAGCTACAACATCCCGGCCGTGCAAACCCTGCGCCAGGCCAGCGTCGCTTACTTGCTGGATCTGCTGCGCCGCTTCGGCATCAGCAGCTTGAGCAAAGACGCTTCCAACTATGGTTTGTCGCTGACGCTGGGCGGCGGCGAAGTCACGCTGATCGAGTTGACCAATGCCTTCGCCGTCTTCGCCAACCAAGGCAATTATGTACCCGTCACCTCGATCCTCTGTGTGATCGACAGCGACGACCGCACTCTCTATCAGTACAACGATGGCTGTCCGGCGGGACGCATCACGGATGACACGGCGCTCCAAAGCGCGGCCGGCCGGCGCGTCCTGGATCCGCGCGTCGCCTTCATCATCACGGACATATTGGCCGATAACGCGGCGCGCAGCGAGGCCATGGGCGCCTATAGTCCGCTGCGAACCGACGGCATTTTCGCGGCGGTCAAAACCGGCACCACCGACGATGTCAAGGACAACTGGACTATCGGCTATACGCGCAATGTCGCCGTCGGCGTTTGGGTCGGCAATAACAATGGCGACCCGATGGTCGACTCTTCCGGCTTGACCGGCGCCGCGCCGATCTGGCACACGGTGCTGACAAGCATTTACGGCAACATGGAATTGCTCGGCGCATTTGCGGACGACGGCCAACTGCTGAATGACCAGCCGATTCCGCCGAGCGGCATGACGCTGCAGCAGGTATGCGATGTGCGCCGTCTGACCGAGTTTTCAAACCGCTGCCCGGCCAGCGTCAACGAGTGGACCCTGGACGGAACGGCCGGCATCCCCGACGCCGACGGCATCCTGCGTTATCCGCCGGTCGCGGAGCGCTATCCCACATCGGCGCTGGCGCCGGGCAATGCCCTGCAGGAAGTTTCACCCGGCATCTACCAGACCCTGGCCTATCCCTTGCCGCCGGAAGTCGGCGCCAGCATTCAGTTCCGCGTCGCCCCCGGCGAGCAGCAGCCGATCCCGCCGAATTTCTGCCGCGTTCCCGCGCAAGACGCCGCGGAAGCCATGGCCGCCGGCGCCCAGAATCTCTGGTTCATCGCCGGTCCCGCGACTTCAGCCGGCGACGCCGTCGAAGCCGAGCGTTACGCCCGCGAAAAGGGACTGGCTTTCTTGCCGACAGTTGATTGCTGGCCGGGTGTCTACAACCTGCAGGCGGTCGGCAATGTCGGCGCGCTCTTGCAGATTCAGCAGCCGGCTAATGGCCAAGCCGTTAGTCAAGTCATGCCCATCATCGGCACGGCGCAATTCAACTCGGGCCAAGCCGATCAATATCACATGTTCATACGCGGCGGTCAATTCGCCGACTGGACGCCATTGGGCTCGCCGCATCATAATTCAGTGGTCAACGGCCAACTGGAAACGCTGCATGCCGATGCCCTGCGTCCGGGCAATTATGTGCTGCGGCTGGCGCTGATCCAACGCGGCAATATCGTCCAGGCCAGCGACGTCATCTTCCGCGTGCCCTGACGCGCTCTCCCCGAATCCCGGCATCGCAGGGTCGATTCTGTGAGTCGCCCGCATCGCCTGGATCTCTGCATCGTAGGGGCGATTCTGTGAATCGCCCTCTCCACCCGATTCTCTGCATTGTACGGGCCGATTCTGTGGTACGCCCACAACATCTAAATTCCTGCATTGTACGGGCGAGCCGGTGGCTCGCCCTCGCCGCCCTAACCCCTACATATCGACCTTATGCTGAATTTCTTATGACTTACTTGCTGTTACATCTGTGGCCAAAGACCTTTGCACCTACCAGGTTTGATTCCAGCCGTCTCAGTGTGGAAAACGCTGGGCCGAACAAACCCAATAAACGCGGCGCATTGCGCCCGTCGCCTCGAATTGCGTGTATCATACGTCAGTAGACCAGCAAGGCGATGGGCGCAGATAACGACATGAGCGATCAATCCGGCGAGCCGGTCGCTGTACCGGACGCGCTTCTTTCCCGCGAATCGCTGCGGCAAGCGCGGGCCATGCCCTGGAAAGCGGGCAACGAAATCCGGCGCTGGCTGCTTCGTCCGCTCGCCGCTTGGGCCCTGCGCGGGGTGGAGCTCGGCTCGGGTTGGCGCTGCTATGGCCGGCCCATCATTCAGCGCCACGCGCAAAGCCGAATCCAAATTGGCAAGCGCATGAATCTGCGTTCGACCGCGCGCAGCAATCCGCTCGCGCCCAACCATCCCGTCAGCATCAGCACGCGTCGCCCGGGCGCCCGGCTGACAATCGGCGACGATTTCGGCATGACCGGCGGTTCGCTGGTCTGCGACGAAGGAATAACGATAGGCGATCGCGTCTGGGTCGGCGCCAATGCGGTCATCTGCGACACCGACTTTCATCCGCTGGATCCGCAGCTGCGCGCGGCCAGTCCGCTGGCGGCCAAGACGGCGCCCATCACGATCGCCGATGATGTCTTCATCGGCATGAACACGCTGATATTGAAGGGTGTGGCGATTGGGGCGGGCGCGGTGATCGGCGCCGGCAGCGTCGTCCGGCGCGATGTGCCGGCGGGCGCCACCGTCGCCGGCAATCCGGCGCGGATCCTGGGCGATTCGCCTTCTAGTCCAGATAGACCAGATCGTATGTGAGCAGGATGGAATCGCCCAGCGCGATGATGTCGCCGTCTTTGAGCAGCGTTCGCGCGCTGATCTGGATGCCGTTGACGCCTGTGCCATTCGTGCTGCCCAGATCCTCGAGGAAATAATCCTGGCCCTGCAGCGTCAGCCGGAGGTGAAAACGGCTCACCTGCGAATCGCGAATGGAAATGTCATTGGCGAGGTCGCGGCCAATGTTCACCACCGGCCGCTCCAATTGAAACAGTTGATTCAGAAGCGGACCGCGCCGCATCGCCAGCCAATAGCCCGGCGCCGTCGGCATCACGCTCTTGTCGATTTCCAGGGCTTCCGTTGTCGCGGGCCGCGCGGCAGGCGCCTGGGCCTCCGCCCGTTCAAGGTGCTGGTTGAAGCCCTCCAGAAAGTGATCCCAGAAGTGGTTTTCGTCGCCGAAGGAGCGCGCGTCATAGCGATTCACTAATTGCAAGCGCGGATGTTCCGGCGTCTCTTCATAGATGAGGGCGAATACGGGCAGGCCCGCGCCCAGGGCAAAAGCCCATTCATAAGTGACCGCGATAGAAGCGGCCGCCTCCGCCGTCAGCAAGACAACCAGCGCGTCCGCCGCGCCGATCGCCGTTTCCATCTCCTGGCGCCATTCCGCGCCAGGCAGGGGTTCGGGATCGTTCCAGGGGCGATAACCCTGCGCCAGGAGGATGCGCCGCACTTCATCGGCGCGCTGCGCGTCCGCCGCGGCAAAAGCCAGATAGACTTTCTTCATCGACTATGTCGCGGCCGCAATCCGGCGGCGGCTCTCATAACAGATCCTGGTATGTTTAGTGCCCCTTGCCAGTCGATTATGCTAGCGGCCGTCGCTTCTGGCAAGTTCTCCATGCGGCGCACCTGTTCAGAGTCGGTTGAATTTCTTCAAATACCGACGAATTGCCAGGGGCGACTCGCTGAGTCGCCCAATTTCGATCCTGTTCGTAGCCATCGGGCGATCCACCGGATCGCGCCTACAAGGCTTGTCCGTATATAAAAGAGGGCTCTGTTCGTCGAAGTTCGTACCCCATCTCCGGCCCTTCCCGAAGGTCTATGTCTACGTGACCCAGTGAACTGGGGAAGGGTGACTCGTTGATGAAACTGTGAATAAACGCGCAACAAAGCACAAGAATGGGCATAAAAAGCCGTCCGCTTTCAGCGCGCTCCCCCTTCCCCAGCTTGCTGCTGAGGACAGGACAGGTTTGTAGCAACTTGAAAGGCAGTAAATCGCGATCTATGTAAAGATTCATCAGTATCACTTCTAACCCCCGTAAGGAAAGAAAGGTGAAACTGATGAATCTTCCTTCATTGTACCATTGGCAGGAGCAGGTTTCGAAGCATTTTACAAGCTTTACGGTGTGGCAGAAAAAGCGTTTTGCGCGTTTCAGTCTAGGTGTGATGCTCAGCGAGCATTGCCAACAGTCAAGGATTGCAAAGGCGTTGGCGGGAGACGTCAGTGCTGACGGTATCGTGCGACAGTTGCGGCGGTGTATCGCGGATCAGAAATGGTCGCCCGCTCAGTTCTCGCTGGATTGGACACGCTGGGTTGTCAGCTTGTTGCCGAAGACGCGGCTCGTGTTGTTGGTGGACGAGACCAGTATCGGCGGGCGTTTTCGAGTGATGATGGTAGGTGTAGCGTATAAGCGGCGCTGCATTCAGCTAGCCTGGACTTGCTACAAGGCGAATAGTCAGGAGGACTATCCAATTGAAGGTCAGGTGAAGATGATTTCGGGCATGCTTGCGCAAATCAAGACAGTTTTGCCCGATGACAGGCCGGTTTTGGTGCTGGCAGATCGCGGCATCGGCAACTCGCCAGCGCTGTGCAGGGCGGTTGGGGGCTTGGGCTGGCAATATTTGTTCCGCGTTCCGAAAACAGTCAAGATCAAGACCGGTGACGGGATAGCGCATCCGTACAAGGAAGTGCGGAAAGGGGGGCGATGGCGCGCGAGCGGATTGGTCTTTATCAAACGGGGAAGGCTTCCGGGGCATGTGCGCGCGATCTGGGACCGAGATTGCGAAGAACCTTGGATTTTGGTTACAAACAATCCAGACTTGACAGGTCGGGAGTATAGGATGCGCAACTGGCAGGAACAGAGCTTCCGCGACTTGAAAAGCGGCGGCTGGCAACTGGAGACCTGTCGTTTGCGCTCGGTAGACCGAATGGCCCGATTCCTGGCGATCTTGGCGCTTGCGCAAGGCATGGCCTTAGCGCTTGGCAGCCAAGCTGTGATCACAGGTAAGGCACGCCGACTGATAAAGACCAAAGACAACAAGTTGAGGCGGCCACTTAGCCTGTTCAAGGAAGGCATCGCCTACTTCAACAAGTATGTCTTACGCCATGACAAGTTCCCAACCCTGCCCGCTGTACGAGATCAGAGGCTATGTTAAACCTGTCCTGTCCTCAGCAGCTTGCTGGGGAAGGGGGTTGGGGGGATGAGGTAGAAAAAGCGCGGTAGCATGAACCAGTTCCGGACAAGCCCTGCCAGACTATTTCAACCGAAATGGATACACTGCCGCATGCGGCGCGGGAACCGCCTAGCGCAGTACGTTTTTGTATACCGCCAGCGTGCCATCGACCATGCGCGCGATGCTGAAGCGCTCTTCCAGCCGGGCGGCGCCCAAAAGGCCCATGTGTTTGCACAAGGCGCGATCGCGCAGCAATCGCGCGATCGCCTTGGCCAAGGCGTCCACATCGCGCGGCTCAATCAGATAGCCGGTCTCGCCGTGCCGGACGACTTCCGGAATCGCGCTGACGCGGCTGGCGATCACCGGCAGGCGCCGCGACATCGCTTCCAGCAGCACCAAACCGAAACCTTCCCACAAGCTCGGCGCCAGGAGCACGTCAAACGCCGCCATTAGGTCAAGCGCGTCCTGGCGCCAGCCCAGCCAATGCACCCGGTCGGCGACGCCAAGGGCCGCAGCCAATCGCCGCAACTCGGCGGCTTTTTCGCCATCCCCGGCGATGACCAGATGCGCGCCCGGGAATTCGCCGCCGATCCGCCGCAGCGCTTCCAAAGCATAAGGCACACCCTTCTGCTCGACCAGCCGGCAGACCATGCCCAGGAGCGGCGCGTCCTCCTCCAAGCCCAATTCGGCGCGCAGCTCGCGGCGGGCCACATTGACATCGTCGTCGCTGAGCCAGGTGAAAGCCTTGCCGTAGTGGACAACGCTGATCTTCTCCGCCGGCGCCCCTTCGACCTCGATCGCGAATTTCTGCATGGCTTGTGAAATCGCGATGCCGGCGTCGAGCCTGCTCCAGAGTTTGCGGTTGATCCAGCGCCAGCGCGAGCGGTGACGAAAGGCGTCGTCGTTATGCCGGCTGCTGACCACTCGTTTGACGCCCGCGCCCTTCGCCGCCAGGTAGCCGTACAAGTCGGCGTGGACGAGATGCGTATGCGCCAGATCGGGCGAAAAGGCGCGTATGGCGCGGCCTAATTTCCATAACAGGGGCAGGTCGATATCGCGGCGGATGGTCAGCCGCGTGACCTGCAGGCCGCGCGCATCGGCCCGGCGCATCATCTCGTCCATGGGTTTGTCGCGCTCGACGAGCATGAAGGCCCGGGCTTCTACATCGCGTTCGCGCAGCCCGTGCAACAGGTCTATCAGGTGACTTTCGGCCCCGCTGACGCGGGTGGCTTTGATGATATGGGCGACGCGCATCGTGCCTCGATTGCGGGCAAGCTGCCTTGGTATCGGCCGCGGTCACTTTAACAGACGGCGACGGACGGCGCTAGCGCAACTTGCCGCGGAGGCGGGGGATTAGCCGGGGATAATTTCCTGGGACAAAGGACCGATATAGCCGCGGGCGTCCTGGGCGGCGATGGCGATGCTGGCGAAGTCGGTGAAACCCTCCCAGGCCAGCTTGGTCTCGCCGGTCGAGAGCTGCCGATAGATCAAGGATTCCGGCGGGCGCAGCGCGACAATATAGCTGGCGGCGCCTTCCACCGGCTGCCATACCAGTTCCCTTTTGCCGTCCTGCCGCTGGCGCAGGGCGATATTGGCCGGCGGCCGCGGCCCATCCGCCAGCGAGGCCGCAACCGCCAGCGTCGCCTGGGTGGCGCGGCGCAGGTAGTCCGGCTCGATGAATTCAATCGTGTCCGTCGGGTCGGCATTGCGCTTCTCTTCATAAGCGTTGATGAAGCGCACGGCGGGATAGTCGCGCTCGCTGAAAGAAAAATGATCGCCGTAGCGTCGTTCGCGGTCGATGGCGTCCTGCACCTGTAATTCCAGCGCCAGGTTGTAGTTGTAGGCCAGGAAACTGGTTTCGCGCGCCAGCCTGCGGGAGACCGATGTATCGTTGGGTCCGGCGGAAAAAACCCGCAAGTAGCGTTCTTCGCGGTTGCCGTTGAAGTCGTGCACATTGCCGATGGTGTCCAGGTTGATCATGCCGAGCACATCGGCGTTGCGCTCCTGGATCCAGGCGGCGAAGGCGATGCTGCCCTGGCGATTGAATTCTTCGGCGGAGAAAAACACGAACATGATCGACGCCTTGTACTGCGCGACGCTCAGGATGCGCGCCATTTCCAGCAGGGCCGCCACGCCCGAAGCGTTGTCATTCGCGCCGGGCGCATAAGCCGCGCCATCGTTGCGCGGCGCGCCGATGCTGTCGTAATGCGCGCCGATTATCACCGTGCCCGCGTTCAACTCGGTTCCGCTGATGGCGGCCACGATGTTGTATTGCGCGCTCTGTTCTTCAGCGCTGGCGTAGGCGGTGAAGCGATTCTCAAAGGTATAGAGATTGCCGCCCGAAGCCGCCCGAAAGATGTCCAGTTGATCTTTGATATACTGTCGCGCCGCGCCGATGCCTTCGCGCGTGGAGACCTGGATCGAGCTGATATGCCGGGTGCGGAAATCCTGCAAACTGCGGATGTGCGCCATGAGCCGATCGGACTCGACCAGGTCGAGCAGATTCTGCATTTCATCTTCGACAACCGGAATCGGCGTTTCGCCGACCTCTTCGATTTCCAGCGGACGCGCGGCGACATAGCCCAAGGTCGCCTGCGGCATGAGCGTGGGCAAGGGGGCAAGCGTCGGCGGCGCATTGTCGCTGGCGCCGAGGTTGCAGGCGAGCAGAAGCAGCGCAAAACCGGCGACAAGCGCGGCTGCCCTCAGGTGGATGAATTTCCGGTCCATAATGGCGATTCTAGCATAGTTCCGGCGGCGCGGGCGTCGCGTAGCGCATTCGTCCGCTTGCCGTATAATTGACGCACGGATAGGCAGTGGCTCGCATGAACATTCTCATTATCGGCGGCACGATTTTTCTGGGACGGGCGCTGGTTGAGGCCGCGCTGGGGGCGGGCCATCAGGTCACGCTCTTCAATCGCGGCATCAGCGCGCCCGCCGCTTTTCCCGCCGTCGAAACCATCATCGGCGATCGCGAAACTGATCTCGCCCGTTTGACCGGGCGGCGCTGGGATGCCGTCATCGACACTTGCGGCTACTTGCCGCGGCTCGTGCGCCTCTCCGCCGAAGCGCTGCGCGAAGCTGTCGGGCATTACACGTTCATCTCAACGCTGTCGGTCTATCCCCCGGCCGGCGCGCCGCAGCGGGACGAATCGGCGGCGGTCTTGACCCTGGATGACGAGACGGTCGAAGAGGTCGGCGTGGAGACTTATGGTCCGCTGAAGACGCATTGTGAACGCGCCTTGGCGGCGGCTTTCCCCGGAACCTGCCTGATCATCCGCTCCGGCTTGATCGTCGGGCCGCATGATCCGACCAATCGATTTACCTATTGGGTGAGGCGGGCGGCCGTTGGCGGCGAGGCCATCGCGCCGCCGGCCGCGCAGCCGGTTCAATTTGTTGACGCTCGCGACCTGGCCCGGTTCACCTTGCGCTTGACGGAAGCGGGCGCCGGCGGCGTCTACAACGTCACGGGACCGGCCCAGCGCCTCAGCTTTGGCGACTTGCTTTCGGCTGCGAAAGCGGCGCTGGAAACCGATGTTCAATTTCATCACGTCAGCGATGGCTTCTTGCGCGAGCAGAAAGTCGGGGAATTCATGGAATTGCCGCTTTGGATAAACGCCGAACTAGCGGAGAGTTTTATGACTTTCGACATCGGGAAGGCCCTGGCCCATGGCCTGGATTTCCGCCCGCTTGAGCGGACGATTCAGGACACCTGGCATTGGGCGCGATCATTGCCGGACGATATCGAAACGCCGGCGGATTTACCGCCGGCGCGGGAAGCGACTTCGCTTGAAGCCTGGAAACAATCAATGGAAGATTCCTAGGCAGCCGGCGTCAAGCGGGCTAATCGAGATAGTCGCGCAATTTGCGACTGCGCCGCGGATGCCGCAGCCGGCGCAATGCCCGCCCTTCGATCTGTCGAATCCGCTCCCGCGTCAGCCCAAACTTCTGCCCGACTTCTTCCAGCGTGTAAATATGGCCATTCTGCAAACCGAAGCGCAGGCGCAGAATACGCGCTTCACGCGGCGTCAAGGTATTGAGCAGTTCTTCAATCTGTTCTTTCAGCAACTTGCTGTGGGCGCTGTCTGAAGGATTTGGCTCGCGGTCATTCTCGATGAAACTGCCGAGTTCGCTGTCGTCGTCTTGGCCAACCGGATGCTCCAGACTGAGGGGCCGCCAGGATACCTTGAGCATCCATTGCACCTTGCGCGGCTCGCATTCCATCACTTCGGCGATTTCTTCAATGGACGGTTTGCAGCCGGTCTCCTGCTCCAGGTCCCGCGCCACGCGATAGAGCATGCGGATCCGGTCGCTCATGTGCACGGGCACGCGGATCGTCCGGCCTTGATCGGCGATGGCGCGGGAGATCGTTTGACGGATCCACCAGGTCGCGTAGGTGCTGAATCGGTAGCCGCGGTGATAATCAAACTTCTCCACCGCTTTCATCAGACCCAAATTGCCTTCCTGAATCAGGTCGGGGAAGGGCACGCCGCGCGACATGTATTTCTTGGCGATGGAAACGACAAGCCGCGTATTCGCCTTAATCAAGTGATCGCGCGCGTTCAAGCCGTCCTGAACCAGGAATTGCCACTCCGCCCGGCGTTCATTCTCCGGCGCCTGCCCCAGTTGCCTGGCGGCTTTGCGGCCCGATTCCTGCCGCATCGCCAACTGCACCTCTTCCTCCGGCGTCAGCAGGCGAACGCGCGCCATCTCCTTCAGGTAGAGACCGACCGTGTCGCTTGAAGCGATCTCCCCGAGGTCGTAATCCTCCTCTTCGTCTTCGAGGTCGACATCGTCCTCGAAATTCTCTTCGATTAACTCCAAGTCGCTTTCGTCGTAAAACAACTCAAAGTCGTGCTTGTCGCTTTTTTCTTCTTCCAGGTAAGTCATCAATTCAATATCTGACTCTAACCTGTTTTCATACTCGTCCACTGCAACACCCCTTACTCGCTGGATTCACATACACCCCATGTATTGCGCGCGCCCAGCGACTTGCAATTGACTACTTCAGCAATGTCTTCAACACCGCCAATCTTGGATCGATCGCGCCCCCGCGCTCCGCTTCCGCAGCGGGCTCGACTTGCGCTTCGATTGTATCATTAAGGTTTAGACCAGTTTCGGCGCTCAGTCCGCGACAGTCGGCGCGGCAGACGGCTCGATAGCTGTCTTCAATAAGAACTTCCTCCCGCAAGAGCGGAGCAAGATCAATTTCACCGTTGCTATCTACACTAAAGGCGCTCTTGATTGCATCCGGCGGATACGCGAACAACTCGGCAAGTTCCACATCCGCGCAGCCCTGGAATGCTTCCAAACAGCGGTCGCATTCTCGTGTAAGAGAAAATCTTAACGTACCCTGCATCAGGATACCTTCTTTTGTGCGTGTCAAGACGAGGTTACCAGTAAGAGAATCCAAATACAAGTCGTCCTCTACTTGCACGCGCCGCGGAAAAACGAAAGGCATCTCACGAGAATTTCCCGGACCTTCCGTCAGCAGGAAACCCACTTGAATGCGGAGAAGCTTCTTGTTGAGATAACCTTTACCCGTCGCTTCCAAAGCGCCCTCCTCGACGCCCGCTCACTTGGCAACCTGTATGATGTTAGGATAATTTATATCTACCGCATAGTAAGCTGGTATTAGCAACAATGTCAAGTCATTCGCAGGCGATTATACCGAAATCTAACTTGCGATGCCAGCAGGCAATTTTCTTGGCGCCGCCTGTTCAACTTTGTACATTATTTCACAGCGTAACATTAACATAAGATTGTGTTTTTGCCAAGACATTAAGGTCAATTGCTTATGTCGCCGCCCAAAATCGTATTTGTCAGCCGCCGGCAAGTCTTCTCCTCCGCGATGCAAGCCCTGCCGCAATACAGCCCCGTTCTAGTTTCCGCGGCCGGTCAATATATGGATACGCTGATTGACCAACGCGCCGCGCTCGCCGTCCTGGATGCCGAACACCCGGATTGGCGAGCGCTCGTATTAAGCGGCAAGAATAACGCCGCCACGCGCCGCGTGCCTGTCTGCCTCATCAGCGATGACGCGGGGCAGCGCGCCGACGCCATTCAATGCGGCGCGGACCGCGCCTTGAGCTGGGCCGAGTTTCCCCTTCAATTGGGGCTCGTTGTCGCCAAACTGGCGCGCATACCCGATCCCGAAATTATGGAGCGCCTGGAATGCGAGTGCGGCGGGGCGTTGCCGGCCCTGGCCGCCAAAGGCCTGGCGCAGTTCAATCGCGGCGAATATTACCGTCAGCACGATCTCTTCGAAGCGCTTTGGGTACAAACTGATGGTCCCGTCCGTGATATGTATCGAGCGATTCTGCAAGTCGGCGTGGCCTATTATCAGATTGAACGCGGCAACTTTCAGGGCGCGTTGAAGATGCTTCAGCGAAGCGTTCAATGGCTCTATCCGCTGCCGGATACCTGCCAGGGCATTGATGTGGCGCAGTTGCGGCGGGACTCTTACGCCCTGCGCGCCGCCTTGCAGCGCCTCGGCCCGGAACGTTTGCAGGAGTTGGATCGGTCGCTTCTCACTAAGCTGCACTGGCGTCCGCCTCAATTCCCCAGCACGTAACGCGCAAACCAGTTGAGCATGGCGTCGTTGTGCGCCCGCCGCAAATTGACCGCGCCATAGATTGACGCGCCATGATAACCCGCCGGCTGCCGCAGCATCTCGACCACGCAGCCCTTGGCTTTCAGCACGGTGTAGAATTGTTCGGACTGTTCAGCCGGGCAGCGCCAGTCCAGTTCGCTCTGCACCAGCAAGGTGGGCGTCGTGCAGCGATGGGCATAAGTGATCGGCGAGCAGCGGTCGTAGGTCTCGGGAATCTCATGCGGATGCCCGCCCATTTGCTCCACGCCAAAGTAGATGCCGATATCGCTGGTTCCATAAAAGCTGCGCCAATTCGTTACCGGATTTTGCGGGATCGCCGCCTTGAAGCGGTCCGTCTGCCCGATGATCCAGCAGGACAGATTGCCGCCGCCCGATGTGCCGCAGACGCCCAGCCGGTCGGCATCGGCCAAGCCCAGCTCGATGGCATGGTCCACGCCAGTCATCAGGTCCTGGTAATCCAGGTTGCCCCAATCGCCCTTTATCGCTGTCGAGAAGCTGTCGCCGTAACCGGTTGACGCCCGATGATTCAGGAAAAGCACGCCATAGCCGGCGCCGGCCAGCATCTGAAAATCGAAGTGGAATCCATAACCGTAGGCGGCGTGGGGGCCGCCATGAATATAAAGAATCGTGGGGTAGGGCGCGTCGCCGGTCGCCGGCTTCATGTACCAGCCCTCGACCGCAACGCCATCGACTCCCTTCCATTGCAGGCGCTCGGTTTCCGGCAGCGCAAGTCCGGCTAGATGCCCGCTGTTGAGGTCAGTCAATTGCTGAGCCGTATCGGCCTCGGTATCGGCGAGGAATAGATCCGGCGGCACATTCAAACTCGTGCGGGCGTAGAGCAGGCAACCGCCGGCCGCGCCTTGCGGAAAGACGGCGCAGTCCCCGGCCGTCATCGCTTCAAAGGCCTCGTCGCCGCTCAAGGCGATGCGATAAATGTGGTCGCTGCCGCCGCGCTGCACCGAAGCATAGGCATGAAGGCCGTCGTCCGAAACGAGGACATTGCACTGGCTCAAACCGGCGACGGGCATATCAAGCGACAGCCGTCCGCCAACGCCAACATCGAGCGAACTCGTGCGGCACTCAATCTCGCCCGAAGCCAAATCAAGCAGGTAGAGGTCCGACTTCGTGCCGATGGGCTTGCCGTCCTTTGGTCGCCCGACAAAGACGATCCGCCCGCCGTCCGGCGCAAAACTGGCTTTGTCTATGCTGTCCCAATTTTGCGCAAGAGCATGCTGTTTTCCGTCGAGATCCACGCTCATCAGGTCCGGCGTCAGCGTGCGCGCCGCATCGGGCCGCATGGCCGCATCGTATAGGATGGCGCGCCCGTCCGGCGACCAGCGCGGATTGCCGTTGTCCGTGCGATCGTCGGTCAGCTGTTTCGTTTCAAGGGTGTCCAGATCGAGCGCATAGATGTCCTTGACCGCATCATCAAGGTAGCCGATGGCGTCAAAGCGGTAGACCGTGCGATCAACGCGATAAGCTTCTTTAGCCAAATCGGGCGCATCGGCATCTTTCACCGCGCTGAAGGCGATGGCGCCTCCATCGGGCGCCCAGGCGAAGCTCCCGCCGATGCCGCGCTTGAATGTCGTCAGTTGCCGCGCTTCGCCGCCATCGACCGGCATGGCGTAGAGCTGCGATTTGCCGTCGCGATCAGATATGAATGCGATCGTCTTGCCATCGGGCGACCAGCGCGGCTGCGCGTCTATTGCTTTGCCGTTGGTCATCTGGCGGCGCTGGCCCGAGCTAATATCGAGCAAATGGATCGCGCTGAATTCCTTGTCTTCTTCTGCGTTGATCTTGTTGACGGCGTAGACGACCTGCGAGCGATCGGGCGACAAGGCCGCGCCGTTGAGAAAGTTCAAGTGAAACAGGTCTTCCTTATGCATGTTTCGTTTTTCTGTCATGGTATCCTCCGCGGCCTGACGTTCTCAGTAACTCAAATGGACGCATATTCTAGCATTTCGGTCTGGAGAGTTACGAATTTTCGCCGTCTTGGGACGGTGCAATCGCTTCAAATTGCTCTTGAAAGCTTGTCCGGTACTGGTTCTTGCTTCCGGGCTTTTCTACCCCGGCACTTCCCGAGCAAGCCAGGTGTATCATCTTGGATAATAATGGTACTGTATCCAAGGAGCAAAAGGACGAACTATGGGTCGGATTCTGCAGGCGCGCGGCGTGCCGGAATCACAGATTGTTCTCGACAATCATGGGGATGCGCTCCCCGCCAAAACACTTTGTCGCGGATTTCCCAAGTGGACTGCGGAGGAACGCCAGCAGTTACGCAATTATCTCAAACAGGTCCTCGCGAGTACGACCCTTCTAAACCCTGGAGAAAGAATGCAGCGCTTGACCGCGGCGTCGTAAGTTCGTGTACGGTGGCGGCGGCGAACAGCGCGTATATCGCTAAGGTCGCTGGATGTACGCAGAGCCGATGTATAATGGGGAGGGATGCATCACAGTAGTTGTGAAGGCGCGCTATGTACAAGACGTTCCGAGTCAAGAACTTTCGCTGTTTCAGGGACCTGCAGATCAGTGATCTTGGTCGGGTGAATTTAATCGCAGGCGCGAACAACACGGGCAAGACGGCGCTAATGGAGGCGATGTATTTGCATACGCGGCCCTTCTTACCTTCAGAATTGTCGAATCTTCAGCAGGTGCGGGGCATCGATTTCAGCGAAGACAATAGAGTGAGCAATTGGAGACAGTTTTTTTTCCGAATGGATTTTGACAAGACCATAGAGATTGAGGGGCGTAGCCTTCTTTCGGAGCCACGCCCTATCCTCTGTATAGAGGAGTTGGCGAATACGAAAGACAATAAGGCCGAGTTTCAGCTCTACGCGAAGAATCTGCAAACATTGGGTATGTCTCAAATTGATGCGGCGAAAGCGGCGAGTGAATTGGATATAGTCCTTCATTTTGTGGAGCGGGATGAATCAACCTCGTATGGATCTGCATTCTTGCCCTCCAACCCGAAGCTGCCAATCATTGGGTTCAAGGATAGAAAGGAAGATTCCCAGTTTTTTCCGGTACAAGGCAGGCCGACTAGCGAAGACCTCACCGACAAATACAGCATGCTCAAATTGGAAAACAGACACGCTGCCATAACCGACGCGCTAGAGAGGCTTGAGCCGAAGCTGACAGATGTAGAGGTACTGTCGCCTGACGGACAGCGAAGGATCTGGGTAACGGTCGACGGCGTCATAATGCCCTTGCACTTGCTCGGTGAAGGTTCAATACGATTCGCCAGCATCCTGATGGTGATGCGCGGGGATAAACCTGAGCATCTCTTCATCGATGAGATCGAGAATGGCATCCACTACTCGGTTCAACAGAATGTATGGAAGGACATCGGTGAAGCCGCGCGTGAGCACGATATCCAAGTCTTTGCCACGACACACAGCTGGGAAATGATCGAGGCCGCCCACGAGGCCTTCAAGGACGATGATAGCTATGAATTCCGTTTCCACCGTCTGGACAGAAATCTGCAAACCGGCGATATTGAAGCGGTGACATACAATGAGTTTGGCATGGATGCGGTGACCAGCATCAGCTACGAGGTTCGCGGGTGAGGCGCATCAAGATTGATGAGGGCTTTGATCGCCTGCTGCTGGTCGAGGGTCCCGATGATGAGGTTTTCTTTCTCAAGCTTTTCGAGCACATGGGTATCAGTGACGATATTCATATCGTCAGCTATGGAGGTAAGGACAATCTTCAGCGCTATCTCCTCGCGATCCTGAGCGATGTAAATTTCTCGCGCAACCGGAGGCACATCGGCATCGTTCGTGATGCCGATTACAATACAGACGCATTTGATTCTGTCGTGTCCGCGCTCAAGCAAGCTAACGGAAACCGAGGTACAAGCAACGGGTATTCTATTCCGCAAAGGGCGCTGGCGCTATCAGATGCGGCCCCCTATGTATCAGTCCTGGTATTGCCACCGGACAAAGAAGGTGCGCTGGAAGACCTTGTCGTCGACGCGCTTAAGACTGAACCGATCATGTCTTGCGTCGACGAGTATTTCGAATGTCTGACCCGGCAAGGTATAGCCATCACCAGAGAGCGCCTCTCCAAAAACAAGCTCAGCGTTTTCATATCGGGGGCGGCGGTTGATATTGATTACGCCACTAATAGAGATTCACGCCGGAAGTTCCTTCGAGAAGCTGTTGCTATGCAATGGTGGCGTGCTGAGCTTTGGCAGCATGACAATTTCAGAGTGATCAAAAACTTCCTCACTCAGCTTCACACAGATATTCCGTCGACTGCGAATTCCGAATAGAAACTCAGAGCTAGCACGCTTTTCATTTTGGAGAGCGACATCGACGGGCGCATGGCCGCGTGTGCCATTCCCGGGAAAGCCGCCAAGCGCATCAAGATTCGTAGAATGGCGTCTCGCCGGTCTACTCTTCCTCTAATTTGCCGGCATAAAAGGATGACATGATTAAGGCCAAGAACTTTATCAAGCGCCACTTCTTCCGGCGGCGCGCCGACAATGAGCCGACCAAAGCGGAAATCATGGAACATATCCGCCGGAGAATCGCCGACGATGTCCGATCTCCTCAAGACCGACGCCAACGCGATTCTGCGCCTGCTGGATAGGCTGGAGGAGTCGAACAAGCGCGCTCCCTGGTATGATCAGAAGCGCCGGCGGGAATTGAAGTTCATCGAGTTTCGGCGCCAGGACTCCGACGGTGGCGGCAGCCGCAGCAAACGCGCCTTGTCCAAGAGCGAGGCGGGCGCCCACAATACGGCCGCTGACGCCAAGGCGACCATTTCGATGATGCGCTGGCCTTATGGTCAGGCGGCGAATTTGCGCCAAGCGCAGAGCGTGCAGACATACAACCGCCGTGAAGTCGGGGATAAGTTAAAGGGTCAACCGCCAACGGGAGATGAATCAGCGGGCGAACGTCAGTGATACCGATGCCAAAAGGAGCGTATGCTGCGTTGGCGACCTTGCGCATGATGGATAAGAAAGGCAGATCACTACCACATGACCGACTCAGTAAACGCAAGAAAGTCCTGCAAAACCTGCTGGGCATTTTTAAGCAAGAGCGGGCTCGCCGCTGCCTTGTCGATAAACCGCCTTCCCGCCCATAAACTTATGACCGCAGCAGCGCCGCGCCCGCGTCGGCCAGGCATCTTCAGCCGCGCATATTGACCCACGCCCATGTATAGTAATGGACAGACCTTCCTGAGCGCCGCTCCCGCAGCCCTTTGCCGCTTCAGACGCGCTCGGCGGGAGGCAAAGTGCATTGAGGCAATGTCCATGCGCGACTCCAAGCGCCTGTCGCAAGAGCGCTACACGCAATTCGCCGAGGGCTACGTCACCAGCGAAACCCACGCCCGCGGGTCCGACCTTGACCGTCTGCTGGCGATCGCCCAGCCGCAGCCGCATTGGCAAGCGCTGGATATCGCCACCGGCGGCGGGCACACCGCTTTGAAGTTCGCGCCCCATGTCGCGCATGTGGTCGCCAGCGATCTTACGCCGCGTATGCTGGAAAAAGCGCAGCGCTTCATCGTCGAGGAAAAGGCCGTCGAGAATGTATCGTTTCGGCAAGCGGACGCGGAAGACCTGCCCTTTGCCGATGCGCAGTTTGACCTGGCGACCTGCCGCATCGCGCCGCATCACTTCCCTGACGCCCAGCGCTTCCTGCGCGAATGCGCGCGCGTCTTGAAGGCGGGCGGCATGCTGATGCTGCAAGATCATGTTTTGCCCGCCGATGAGGAGGCGGCGCAACTGGTGGAAGAATTCGAACGCTTGCGCGATCCCAGCCACAACCGCGCCTTCACCGAAGCCGAATGGCGGCGCATGTTCGCCCGCGCCGGCTTCACGCTGGAATACAGCGAGCCCTATATCAAGCGGCATGAGTTCCTGCCCTGGGCGCGGCGGCAGGGCTGCGACGACGCCACTGTCGAGCGCCTGGTAAGCATGCTGGATGATGCGCCGCCGGCCGCGCGCGCCTGGATGGATCCGCAGGCATGGGGGCGGCAGGCGGCAACTTTCGTCAATCGGCATATCCTCATCCGCGCAGTCTTGAGCTAGCGAGGGGCGGACCGTGCCCAAGCTCTTTGTGGCCAGCGGGATCTTCCACCCGGAGCCTGGCGGACCCGCGACTTATCTCAGGGAGATCCTGCCGGCTTTGGCGGAAGCGGGCTGGCAACTACGCGTCTTGACCTACGGCGCCGACACCAACGGCGATCATCCCTATCCGGCGCAACGGATCCCGCGCTCAATTTATCCCTTGCGCCGCGCGCGCTACGCCCTGGCCGCGGCCAAGCATCTGGCATGGGCCGACCTTGTCTATGCGCAGACGATCGACCTGCCGCTTTGGGGCGGGCGCGGCCAAGCGCGCGTCATCAAGATTGTGGGCGACCAGGCTTGGGAACGCTGCATCCGCCGCCGCTGGATCCCTCCGGATTTGAGCATCGAGCAGTTTCAGACCTATGGCGGAGACGTCCGCGCCCGCTGGCAGCAGCGGTCCCGTTCGCGGCAGGCGCGGGCGATGGACGCGGTGATTGTGCCCAGCCAATATCTAAAGCGCATGGTGATGGGCTGGGGCGTTGATCCGGACAAGATTCATGTCATCTACAACGCCCTGCAGCCGCCGGCCAGGCCGCGGCAATCGCGGGCGGCGCTTCGCGCCGAATTCGGCTGGGACCGTCGGCCAATGCTGCTCACCGTCGCCAGGCTGCAAACCTGGAAGGGCATCGACTATCTGATCAAGGCCCTGGCCGCCATGCCCGACCTGCGACTGACCGTGGTCGGCGACGGACCCGACTGCGGACGCCTGGAGCGGCTGGCCGCGCCCTTTGCCGATCGTGTGGTCTTCACCGGCCGCCTGCCGCGGGAAGAGGTTTACCGCCTGATGGTTGCGGCCGATGTCTTCGCGCTTTACAGCGGATATGAAGGCTTGGCGCATACGCTGCTCGAGAGCTTGCATTTGGGAACGCCCGTGCTGGCCAGCGCTGTGGGCGGCAACGGCGAGGTCGTTCGCGATGGCGTCAATGGCCTGCTCGCGCGGCGCGGGGATATCGATTCTTTACGACGCGGGATTATGCAATTGCTTGAAGATCGGGAACGTTTTGCCGCGAATAGCCAGGTGGGCCTGGAACGTTTCCGCTTTGACGAGATGGCGCGGCAGACCGACCGGTTGTTCCGCTCGCTGTTGCCTTGAGCCGGCTTCAGCGTTTGATGAAGCGATAACCGACCCCGCGCGACGTCAGGATGTACTCGGGCTGCTGCGGATTGGTCTCCAGCTTCTGCCGCAGGTAATGGATGTAGAGCTTGAGGCTGTCGATGGCATCGCTGTATTCGTCGCCCCAGGCCTCAGTGACCAGCTCAGTGCGCGTCACCACACGCCCGGCGTTGCGAACCAGCACCGCCAGCAGATTAAACTCTTTAGGCGTCAGATGTTTGAGATCGCTGCGGATCCAGACCTCGCGATTCATGAAGTTGATTCGAAAATCGCCTTGGTTGAAGACGAGCTCCTCGCTCAAGCTGGTCCTTGGCGAGCGCCGGAGACGCGCTTTAATCCGCGCGACCAATTCGTCATCGTCAAAAGGTTTGGTAACATAATCGTCCGCGCCGATCTCGAGTCCCTTGATGATGTCGTTCTTGTCTTTCCTGGCGCTGACGAAGATGATGGGCATATCGGATAATTCCCGCAATCGGCGGCAGATTTCCCAGCCATCCATGTCCGGCAGCACCACATCCAGCAAAACCAGATCCGGTTGATGATGATAGGCCTTCCGCAAGCCGTCCTGCCCGCACTCGGCCCGGTAAACCTCGAAACCTCGCTTCGCCAGCAACTGCCCGATCATGTCTATCGACAGCTTTTCATCATCTATGATGAGAATCTTATCCGCCATCTAAACTCGCTCCTCAAATTGCTTCACAAGAGTATAGGATGGGCAAGTCGCAGCGAAACGTTTTTTTAATATATGTATCAAATATGACCATGCCATCGTCACACGCTCGTCTCCGCATACTTTATAACAAAAACCAGCGATAATACAATAACCATGAATTTTACGATTTTCCAGGCGCGTCGGGTAGGGTGACGCCTGGTCCGCGTCGGGGGTGGGGCATTGCAGCCGCAGTCAATACCGAACGCGCGTTGCAACCATGGGGCTAAAGCGCCGCGCTGGCTCAACTTCTTATTGAGGCGACAATTCCTTCGGCGCTGGCTCTGAAGCTGGCCGCGGGCTCGCGCCCGGGTTCGATCAACACCTGTATCACGACGCCGCTGTCCAGCCGCAGCGCGCGCGCGGAGGCTTCCGCATCGGCCGCCAACTGCGACAGCGAAACGATACCTCCATCCGGCGCCACCAGCGTAATCCGCAACAGCGATTCCACCGCCGGGCTCGCTTTGACCACACGCCAGGACGGCGGATAGTCCAGTTTGAAGATGCCGACGTCCAAGCGGCCGTCGCTCACGACGACGAATGCGCCGGGCGTATGCGACAAGTGCGGGCGCTCAGCAGCCGGCGCGAGCGGGCTGCAGGCGGCCAGCAATACGGCAAAAGCCAGAAGGCTCAGGCAGCTGTGCAGCCGGCGCGACGCAATCAAGGAATTCACATCTCGGCTATTGAGCGCGTATCTGTCTTGCTGACGCCATCGACATTGCGAATGGCGCGAATCGTATTCATCATCTGGGTAATATCTTCGGATTCGACGTAGGCGATGCAGTCGTCCGGACCCACAACCAGATCCGCGCGTTGCACGCCCTCGACCGCGCGAATTGCGCGAAGCGAGTCTGAAAAATCGACGGACATGTTCAGGTGAATTAATACGTAGGCGGCGGGCATAAACTTCCCTCCCTTCGGATAAAGGCGCGCGAGTTTCCCATCCGCGATTGCTGACGCGGACGATCGCGAATGCCTCACTCCCATTCTATTGTACCGGGCGGCTTGCTGGTGATATCGTAGGTCACGCGGTTGATGCCATCAACTTCATTGACGATGCGGGCGCTCACGCGCGCCAGGAGCTCATAAGGAAGACGCGCCCAATCCGCCGTCATATAATCGTTTGTCGTTACGGCGCGCAAGACCAAGACTTCTTCATAGCTGCGCTTGTCGCCCATGACGCCCACGCTCTTTATCGGCAGCAGCACGGTGAAACTCTGGGCCGTGGCGCCGCGCAACATATCGGCCGCGCCTAATTCATCGGTGAAAATGGCATCGGCCGCCCGCAGTTTTTCCAGCCGTTCCCAGGTCAAGGGGCCGAGACAGCGGATGGCCAAGCCGGGACCGGGGAAGGGCTGCCGCCAGACGATGGCCTCCGGCAGACCCAACAGCGCGCCAACTTTGCGCACTTCATCTTTGAAGCAGTCGCGGAGCGGCTCGACCAGCTCAAACTGCAAGTCGTTGGGCAAGCCGCCGACGTTATGGTGAGATTTGATGGTTTTGGCGGTTTTGCTCTCTGCCGCGCTTTCGATGACATCCGGGTAGATGGTGCCTTGCGCCAAAAAGCGGATGCCGCGCAGCTTGCGCGCTTCTTCGCTGAACACATCAACGAAGAGCTTGCCGATGATCTTGCGCTTCGCTTCAGGTTCGGTCACGCCGTCAAGCGCTGTCAAGAATGTCTCGATCGCATTCACCGCAATTAGACGCATGCCTTGTTCGTCGCGGAAGACCCGCAGGACCTCATCCGCCTCATTCAGGCGCAGCATGCCATGATCGACGAAGATGCAGGTCAAGCGGTCGCCGATGGCGCGGTGGATCAAAGCGCCGGCCACCGCTGAATCCACGCCGCCGCTGAGCGCCAGCAATACGCGCTCGCCGCCGACCTGCGCGCGAATGCGCTCGATTGCGTCCTCAATGAAGGCGGCCGCCGTCCACTTGCGCTGGCAAGCGCAGACTGCGAAAAGGAAGTTCCGCAAGATAGCAAGACCCTGCGGGCTGTGCTGCACCTCCGGATGGAATTGCACCCCGTAGCGACGCCGTTCCAGATCGCCAATGGCGGCATAAGGCGAATTGTCCGATTGGGCCAGCGCTGTGAAGCGGGGCGGCAGCGCTTCAATGCGATCGCCGTGGGACATCCAAACCGGCAATTCCGCGTCCAAGCCATCAAAGAGCGGGCTGCGCGCCCGGTGGCTTAGCGCGGCGGGTCCATACTCGCGTTGGCTGGCCGCCGAGACCTTGCCGCCAAAGGCCGCGGTTAAAAGCTGCATGCCATAGCAGATGCCGAGGATCGGTTTATCGCTCTCGAGCAGGAAGGCCGGCATTTGCGGCGCGCCCGAATCGTAGACGCTGCTGGGTCCGCCGGACAGGATGTAACCGGCGGGCTGATGCTGATTGATTCGCCCGGCGCCGCTGTCGTAGGCGTAGACCTCGGCATACACGCCGAGTTCGCGCAGACGCCGAGCAATGAGCTGCGTATATTGCGAGCCGAAATCAAGGACCGCGATTCCGCCGCGCTTCAGGTCAATCGCCATTGAGCCACATTTATTTCAGCTTCGCCCCGATCTCAATGGTACAAGATTTATTGCCGGCGGGTGAAGGCAACTTAGAAGAACAACTTTGCCAGGCTCAGAATCCCTTGTCGCCATGGCGCGCGATGAGAGACGCCCGATTGCTTTGATATGGAATCGATGTGGTCAAGGTACCACTGGTAATTCCGCAGCAAGGCGTCAATGTTCGAGAATTTGGGCTGGAAACCCAGTTTCTCTTCCGCCCGTTCGATAGAAACCACCGAATCTGCGGCGGCGGTTTCGTAAACCCACTTATAGACCGGCGAAAGATTAAGCGATTCCAGCGCGCGCAGAAGGAATATCGCCGGTTCGGCCGGTATCGGCGTCACCTTTTTCCCGAAGCCGGCGTAATCCAGCACCGCTTGATAATCCTCGGCCATGGTCGTGAATTTCTTGGCGCCGATGTTGAATGTATCGTTGACGACGGCCGCGTCAAGCCGGCAGCAGGCTTCTATCACTTCGCAGAGGTCCTCCACATCCAGCAGCTGATATAGATTTTCGCCATCGCCCAGCACGGGAAAACCGCGCCCGTCCCGCGCCCAATCAAAAAGCATCGCAAAAATGCCGAGGCGTTCCGGCCCGACAAAGGCCTTCGGGCGCAGCAACGGCGCGATCATGCCCCGTTCCCGATATTCGAAGCAGATATCTTCGGCTTGGATCTTGGCGTCGCCATAGGGCCCGACCGCAATTCGCGGATCATCTTCGCCGCCGGGAACTCGGGCGTTGATGCCATAGACGGCGGTTGTTGAAAGGTGAACGAAGCGCTTCACTCCCTGCTCATAAGCGGCATCTATGACAATGCGCGTGCCGGTGACATCGGTGCTGTAGATCTCGTCGGCGGGGTAAAGGGGCAGGGCGGCGGCTGCGTGCACCCCATAATCGACGCCTGCCATCGCCTTGGCGACAGTAGCCCGGTCGCGAATATCGCCCTTGATGGCGCAGACCTCGGCGCGCTCGGGATAATTGAAGTCGGCGATATCAAGCGATGTGACGTCATGCCCGCGCGCCAACAGGTATCGGCAGAGGTTGATGCCGAGGAAACCCGCGCCGCCGGTGATCAGGTATCTTGACATGGCTCGTGTCCAGTTGGGACGGGCGGCAAAGGGCCGGCGCTATCGGAGGAAATCAGCCGGCTGTTGCCAATCGCCGCTGTATACCATCTCGCTTAATGGCTGGCGCTCGCGCTGGCCCGCTTCACGCTGGCGATAAGTATCGGGCAAATGACCGATTTCGGATGCGCGGTAACCCATCGCGATGGCGGTGTATGGTTCAAATTCTTCCGGGATCGCATAGATTTCACGCGCCTTGTCCGGGAAAAAGCCGGCCATCTGATGCACATAGATGTCCTGGTCGAGCGCTTGCAAGGTAATTTGCGCGACCGCCTGCCCCAGATCGTGCCCGGCATGGCGATTCACGGTATTGGGCGCTTGATACTGCTGTACAACTGCGATCATAAGAACCGCGGCATGCTGCGCCCAAACCTGATTGCCTTCCCGCAAAACCGACAGTATCTTTTGAAATTCCGCAGCGTTTTCCCGCGGCGCGACGATAAAGCGCCAGGGCTGCCGATTAAAGGACGATGCCGCCCAGCGCCCCGCCTCCAGGATGCTGAGCAAGGTCGCGCGCTCAATGCCCCGGTCGCGGTCGAAACCGACCGGGCTCCAGCGGCGCTTGATCAAATCGTGCACGGGGTAGGCCGTGCTCGGCCGCTTTTCCGGCGGCATGCTGGCGGCCTCCAGCGGATCCGAATCGGCCTGCAAGGCGTCGAAGACCTTCGGCGCAATCAGCCAGACCAACTCGCCTTGGCGCGCCTTTTTTCCATAAACATCAACCCGCGCCAGTCCGCCTTTTTTCATCGCGACATTCACGCCCGTCAACTGATGCACGAGCGAACTCATGTCGGGATTGTGCCCGACAAACATGACCTCGTCGCCGGCGCCGAGCTCCGCCGTCAAGCTGCGGATATCGGCGAGATCAAAACCAAAATTCACCTCGTCCGCCAGGGTCACCGGCATGCCCAGGGCAGCGGCGACGATCTCGGCTGTTTCGCGGGCGCGCAGGCGCGGGCTGCTGAAGATCTGCGCCGGCTGAATATTCAGGCGCTGCATGACCGCGGCTGAACTGGCGACGCGCCGCGCGCCGCGGGCGGTCAATTTGCGGTTGAAGTCGCTGTCGGCCAGATCTTCGGCGATGCCGTGTCGCAGAAAATAATATCGCATTCTCTCACCCCGTCATGCACGGCGCCGGTCGCGGTCGAGTCAATCAGACGGCTTGGAGGCGGCCGCCTTTTCGCCGCTCTTGCTTTCCGCTTTGGCTTCAGTCTTCTTTTCCGATTTCTCGCCCGCGGCCGCGTCTTTGCCGTTTCCATTGGCAGCCTTGCTCGGGTTCTTGGCTTTATTATTGTCGTTGACGTAAAAGCCGCTGCCTTTAAAGATGATGCCGGCCGGCTGAATCACGCGGCTGACCGCCTGCCCGGTGCTGGGGCAGGTCTCAAGTGGATTTTCAAAAAAGCGCTGACGATAGTCGAAGGTTGTTCCATCTTCACGGCGATAAGTATAGATCGGCATAAGGGGGCACCATCACTGCACAGGACATTCTTGGCGTCAAAGCCAATATCTTAGCCGAAACGGGCGAGATATGCACGGGCAATTCCTGTCCAGCGCCCCCATTAGGTCGCGGTTCGCGGATGCCTGGGCCGGGCAATCGCTTCAAATTTTCCTTATAAGAGCAGACTGGGTGTAGGGGCGATTCTGTGAATCGCCCGCCGACACAGGCTCGAATTATCGGGCGACACACCGCGTCGCCCCTACGGTATAAGAGCAGACTGGGTGTAGGGGCGATTCTGTGAATCGCCCGCCGACACAGGCCCGGATTATCGGGCGACACACAGTGTCGCCCCTACGGCATAGGAGCAGACTGGGTGTAGGGGCTAGCGGCGGATATCAGTTTTGAATTGATTGCCCGGTTGCATGGACGCTCCGCTCGCCGGCGCTCTCAAGCCTATGCCTTCGCCGCCTCAAAAACCATCGTCTCGTAAATCATCGCCTCGTCATTGCCCACAAGTTGCCCATGCTGCTCGACTCCGCGCAAGCTCTCGTCCGCGCTTGCGCCGGGCGCAACGCGCACGATGTCGCTGAAGCCGGCCTGCTCAAGCGCGAGCTTTAAGGTCGGCTCATCGTAGATGAACTTGTGCCGCCAGCCATGAAAAGATTGATTGATGACATGGGCCGGATTGTAAGCCCCGACCTGGGGACGAAAGGTATCCATGATCCAGCGGATGTAGCGCCCCTGCGCCTCGCCTTCGGGCTCCGCGTACAGAGCAATGATCCGCGCCAGGTCCGGCGTCGCGATGCGGATGCGTCCGCCGGGTTGCAGGACGCGGAAGCTCTCAAGCAGCAGATTCGCCCCTTCCTCGAACTCAAGATGCTCTATCACATGTTCGCTGAATACATGGCGGAAGCTGTCGGAAGGCATGGGAAAGGGCAGGCGGGCATCAAGAAAAACCGAGCCGGGCGCGAAGGGATAGAGCGTTGTATTCAACCAGCCATCCAGCAGGTTGGAACCGCTGCCGATTTGCAGCCGGGGCGCTGGCGAATGCGCCAGGTATGCGGCCATTTTGCGCGGCGCGATCCAGGCCCAGTATTGTTGTCGCATGCGAAAAATCAGGCTTGCCATCGGCGAATCCGTGCCGGAATCGGCCCATTTGAGCAGTGTGGAGAATACCTGTCCGCGGCGGGTCGCGGCAAGGCTCAAGCGCGAAAGACCCAATTTGAAATGCCTTGCTTTCAAGCGAGCGGCCCGGCGACAAGGCCGAGGCAGGGCAATCGCTTCAAATTCTTTTAACTACAGAGGACGCAGAGGACACAGAGTTTAGATGCTTTTGACGACTTTTCCCTAATTCCGCTGCTTAAATTGGGCAGGCTTGACGCAACCTGGCCGATGAACTTCCTTCCCGCCCAAAAATTTTGCGACAATATGCCGCGAAATCTCCGATCAATCGCTTTCCTCGGCGTCCTCGGTGTCCTCGGTGGTTAAATTTCAGTTTAGTTTTGCTCGTCGCAGCGGCGCCAGTTTTGAAGCGATTGCCCTGAAGGCCGAGGCGCTGGCATTGAATCGCGCCCGGCCCGGCGCTATGATCAACCACCGGGCAAGCCGCTATTCCAGTCCAACCGGCAGCGCAGGGGACAGCCTCACATGGTCGCCGCGCTGAGCATTGTTATGTAAACTGAATGCGGCACGATTTCAGAGGATGGGCGCTGATGATCCGCTGCGGCGTTGACATGATTGAATGCGAACGAATCGCTTCCGGCATCGAGCGGCTGGGCGAGCGCTTCCTCAATCGCTTCTTCACGCCGGGCGAGCGCCTGGATTGCGCCGACAAGCCCCATCGCCTGGCGGCGCGCTTCGCCGCAAAAGAGGCGGTTGGCAAGGCATTGGGCACCGGCATCGGCGATGTCAGTTGGTTGGAAATCGAGATTCGCACCGACGACGAGCGGCGCCGGCCGCGCTTGACATTGCATCGCAAAGCGAAAGCGCTGGCGGAGGAGCTGGGCCTGTCCGATTGGGATGTCAGCCTGACGCACAGTCAAACGCTGGCGATTGCGGTGGTCGTCGCCAAAGCGCCGGATTAGCCATCGAGGTCCTCAAAGAGACGCATGAGCTTCAGCGCAATCTGCAAGTTGAGGCGCGTGCCCGGCGACGACAGATCCACATCACAAATCTCTTTGATGCGCGCCAGCCGATAATTCAGCGTACTGCGATGGATGTGCAGGCTTTCGGCGGTCTGCACGCTGTTGCCCCCGGCATCCAGATAGGTCTCCAAGGTCTTAAAGAGGTCAGCCTGTTTTTCATCAAGAAGCTGCCGCAAGACCGGCGCATGCGCGTTCTGGCGCAGGCTGGCCGCGCCGGCGTGATAGAGCGTATGAATGTAGCCGAGATCATCGAAGCGATGGATGCGCGCCGCCTGATTGATGCGCCGGCCGATCTCCAGCGCTTCGTTGCACTGTTGATGCGCCGCGCCTGCCTGCTCCGCGCCGACGAATGCGCGGCTGATGCCGATGACAATGTCATCGCTGCCGTTGGCCAGACGCTCCTGCAGGGAAAGCGCCAGCTTGTCGACATCCTGGTCGGCTTGGGCCAGGATCACAACCTGGCCGGCAAATTGAGCCGCGACCGCATGGGCTTCGGCTTGGCTCAACAGTTGGTTGATGGCGCGATAGGCGCGCGTGGCCGAAGGCGGCTGGCCGTTGAATATGCTGATCAGGAGCAAACGCCAGGGAAGGCGCAGATCCACGCCGTACCGCAGGGACTGATCAATCAAGATCGATTGGCGTCCGCCATCGCCTTCGATTAGCTGCGCCATCATGCTGCCCTTGAGCGATGCCTCGGCCGATTGCAGCGATTCTTGATAGAGCATAAGCAGGGCCGCAACCGTCGCGCCAATTTCTATCGCCATCATATCGATGGGCGATAGCGCGTGCACATCGGCGATGATCCACATATAACCGTAAATCTCGCCATGCACGACAATCGGCGCCAGCAGCCGCTCCATCTCCAGGCCGAGCTCGGGCATGACCGGCAATTGCACCGGGCGCAGGCTTTCCCGAATCCGCGGCAGGTATTCTACTTCGAGCGCTTCAATCAACTTGGGATTGGTGCGCCCGTGCCGAATTGTATAGCGCCGCGCCGAATCGACCTGGGCGATATTCCGATTGGCGATCGCTTCAAAGCTGTCGTTTTCGATGCTGATGGAATGCCCGACCAATTCCGCCAGCATCTCCGCCAGTTCCTGAAAGCCGCCGCCTTCCAAAACCAGGCGCGACAGACGCTGCTGGATCGTCAAGGCCCGGCTGACCGTGTCGAGATTCTCTTCGGCGATGCGCTCGTTGATGACCTTGGCGATGTCTACAAAGCGCGTTTGGTAAGGCAATTCGATAAGCGGCAAATCCAATTCGTCGCCGATCGCGCGCAGGTAGGCGGGGATCTCGTCCACCAGCATGCCAATGGTGATCACCAGGGCGGCGATGCCCTTGTCCGCCAATTGCCGCAAATACTCGCAGCGCGCTTCCGGTGAATCCGGCATGTTCAAGAAGGTGGTCAGCACCAGTTCGCCGCCGTGAATCCAATCCGCGGCGTTGGGTCCGCTCACGTTATGCACCCAGCGGATCCGCCGGTCCAAATCGGCGGCGCCGGCGACGACTCGCGCATTTTGCAGTATGGGCAGTTGCAGCGCCTGTTTGAGAGACAGCATAGATTCCAGCGCTTGGCTTGATAGGCCTTATTCTCAAAAAGTATAGTTTTGAAAGGGCAAGGCTGCAAAAGCCGCGGCAGTGAATAGCGCGCTTGATGCGACCGTCAGCGTCTTCCCGGCTGACCTTTAACCTCGAGGACAGGACAGATTTACAGAGTCGCGCATTTTAAGGCCAACCCCACCCCCCGGCCCCCTCCCCGAAGCATCGGAGAGGGGGAGAGCGCTGAAAGAGCTTGGTATTATTTGTTGTTATCTGTCAGTATTCTGAGCAGCCTTTTAACTTCTTTGTAGAGTCACCCTTCCCCAGTTTACTGGGTCACGTAGACATAGACCTTCGGGAAGGGCCGGGGATGGGGTACGAACTCCGACGAACAAAGCCCTATTTCAGTGACGGACAAGCCTTGCAGGGGCGGTTCTGTGAATCGCCCGCCGACACAAGCGCGGATTTTCGGGCGACACACAGTGTCGCCCCTACGTATCGACCTTATGCTGGATTTCGCATGGCTGTCCCGCGCTCGAAACCGACCCGCGCCCCTAAGCCATGGGCATGTGGTGGCTCGCGGCGTAGCGGCCGCTGACATGATGCGAGAGTTGGCGCTCAATATCGGTCAGCAAACCCGATGCGCCGAAGCGGAAGAGGCGATTGTTCAGCCATTCGCCGCCGAGTTCTTCTTTGATGAGGATGAGCCAGTTGAGCGCGTCTTTGGCGCTGCGTATGCCGCCCGCCGGCTTGAAGCCCACCTGGTAGCCCGTCAGCTCCCGGTAGGCGCGGATTTCGCGCGCCATCGTCAAGCCGACTTCCAGGGTGGCGTTCACGCTTTCTTTGCCCGTGCTGGTTTTGATGAAGTCGGCGCCGGCCATCATACAGACCTTGCTCGCCTGGGCGACATGCCAAAGCGGTCCCAATTCACCCGTGGCGAGAATGGCCTTGACATGGGCATCGCCGCAGGCCTGGCGCATCTCGCAGACTTCATCGTAGAGCGCCCGCCAATCCCCGCGCAAGACATGCTCGCGCGAAATAACAATGTCGATCTCGTCCGCGCCGGCTTCCACCGATTGATGTATCTCTTCAATGCGCTGTGGAAACGGGCTGAGCCCGGCCGGGAAGCCGGTCGAAACCGCAGCCACCGGGATCTCGCTGCCGCGCAGCGCCGCCAGCGCATCCTTGACGCGTTGGTGATAGACGCAGACTGCGCCAACCCGCAGCTTGAGCTGGCCGACATCCAGCGCATCGATCAGATCCTGCCGCAGCGGCTGCCGCGCCTTGGCGCACATGCGCGTCACCTTGCCCGGCGTATCATCGCCGGCCAAGGTGGTCAGGTCGATCATTGTGATCGCCCGCAGAAGCCAGGCGGCTTGCCAGTCGCTCTTGACGCTGCGGCGCGTCGTCATGGTTTGGGCGCGGCGCTGCGTCGCGCTCAGGTTGACTCGCGTTGCCCGCACCCAGCCCATGTCCAGCGGGATGCCCGGATTGCGACGGTGATTGGCGGCCATGTCAGTAAATCTCCTGCTCAGAGAGATTCGCGCGCCCGGGATTCAACTTATCAGGCGCCTTCATGCGCCTGTGCGCTCCATAAAGGCCAGGACTTCCGCCGCGATTTCGCCGCCTTTTTCTTCCTGCAAGAAGTGCCCGGCCCCGCGGATCCTTATCTCCGGCTGATCGCCGGCGGTGGGGAACAGTCGCCGGAAGAAGCCGGCCGCGCCGCCCAGGATCGGGTCGGAATCGCTGAACAAGATCAGGACCGGCTTGCGCCATTGCGCCAGTTTCGCGCGCGCCGCTTTCATCTCCGCCGCGCCCGGCATCTCGGGACTAATCGGTACCAGGGACGGGAAAACCGCCGCGCCCGCCTTGTAGCTTTCGTCGGGGAAAGGCGCGTCGTAAGCGGCGATGACTTCGGCCGGCAATTCGTAGCGCGTGATTGTCTGCGCAACCAGCCGCCCCACCTGCATGCGCCTGCCCACCTTCTGGCTGAAAGCGCGCCATTGCAAGAAGGCGTCGCTCATTTTTTCTTCGCCCGTGGGCAGAAAGGTATTGAGCACGACCAGACGCGCGAAACGCGCGCTGTGATTGGCCGCGATGGTCAAGCCAAGCGAGCCGCCCCAATCCTGGCAAATTAGCGTGATGTTGCTTAAGTCCAGCGCTTCGATAAAGCCAACCAGCTTGTCGTAATGCATCTGAAAGCTGTAATCTTCCAGTTCGGCATATTTGTCCGATTTGCCAAAACCCGCCATATCCGGCGCAATCACGCGATGTTCAGCGGCCAAGGGCGGGATCAGCTTCCGATAAAGATAAGACCAGGTCGGCTCGCCATGCAAGCAGAGCAAGGTCTCATTTCCCCGGCCCTCGTCGACATAATGCAGGCGGGTATCGCCGACCTGTACATAATTCGCGGCAAAGTTGTATTCGGGCAGGTTATGGAACCGGTCTTCCGGCGTGCGCAGCACGGTCATTGCATGTCCTCAGTCAGTCGTCTGATTCGGGGCCGGCGGCGGCGCCCCGCATCCGTATCGATTCGCCGCTGCGCAGTTCTTGCTGTCCCAGTATAATGGCATCTATGTTCGCTTCCGCGCTTGGTCGCAGTCCGCGGCGACTTGACAAATTCTAACAGGCCGCGCCCCGCTTGCACAGCTTCTGACCTGCGGCGCGTCGATACGCGCCCGCCCTCCGATTGCTCGCCCGAATCAGCAAATGCACGATTGAGTTAAACCGATGCTGGAAAAACTTGCCGAAGTCGAAAATCGCCATATCGAATTGGAAGCCGCCATGGGCGATCCGGACGTGGCCGCCGATTATGAAAAGGTGGCGGAACTGGCTAAAGAACGCGCCAGCTTGCAGGGCATAGTCGATGCCTTTCGCCAATATCGCAAGCTGGCGGAGGAACTGGAGGGCGCGCGCGAGCTCCTGCAAGCCGCCGATGATGCCGAGATGCGCGAATTGGCCGGCGAAGAAATTGCTGAGTTGGAGGCCGGCACGGCTGAATTGCTGGAAAAGCTGCGGCTCATGCTGCTGCCGAAAGATCCGCGCGACAGCAAAAATGTAATCGTTGAAATCCGGGCCGGCGCTGGCGGCGATGAAGCCGGCATCTTCGCCGGCGATATGATGCGCCTTTATATGCGTTATGCCGAATCCAACAAATGGAAAGTCGAAATGCTTGACGTGAACGAGCAAGGCAACGGCATCTTCAAGAACGTCACATTCGAAATCAAAGGCGATGGCGCCTTCAGCCGACTGAAATATGAAAGCGGCGTGCATCGCGTACAGCGTGTGCCAACTACCGAAAGCCAGGGCCGCATCCACACCAGCACCGCCACCGTCGCCGTCCTCGCGGAAATGGATGATGTCGATGTGCAGCTGGACATGAGCGATGTTGAGACGCAGGTCTTTCGCGCCCGCGGCGCCGGCGGCCAATCGGTCAATACCACCGATTCAGCGGTGCGCCTCATCCACAAACCGACCGGCGTCGTGGTGGAGATGCAAGACGAGCGCAGCCAATTGCAGAATAAATTGCGCGCCAAACAAGTCTTGATCGCGCGGCTCTACGAAGCCGAGGTCGAACGGCAGCGCTCGGAGCGCGAAGCCGAGCGGCGCGGCCAGGTAGGCAGCGGCGATCGCAGCGAAAAGATCCGCACTTACAACTATCCGCAGGGGCGCGTCACCGACCACCGCATCGGTTACAGCAGCTACAATCTGCCCGGCGTGATGGACGGCGAGCTTGATGTATTCATCGATCAATTGGCGACGCAGCAGCAAGCCGAACAGTTGGCGGCCGGCGGCCTTGGATAACTGTCACATAAAATCATTCACCGTGCAGGCGCCATCGCCGAAGTGCTGACAGATGTCCTTTATCTCAATCGAATTCATGCTCTTTGCGGCCATCGTCGCGCCGCTTTATTTCTGGCTGCGCTTTCGGTTGCGCTGGATTCTGCTTCTCGGCGCAAGTTACTTTTTCTACGCATACTGGAATCCCGGCTATGTATTGCTCATTGTCTTTTCCACTGTCGTGGATTACCTGGCGGCAAAAGCGCTCCAGCGCAGTCCGCCGCATCGAATAATCCAGCGCCGACTCCTGCTCAGTTGCAGCGTGGCGGCGAATCTCGGCGTTTTATTCCTTTTCAAGTATGCCGACTTTTTGAGCCAGACAGTTGCCGGATTCGCCGAAGCATTGGGCGCGCCCTGGCAATTCCAGTCGCTGGAATTGCTTTTGCCGGTTGGCATTTCCTTCTATACTTTCCAATCCATGGCCTACACCTTTGATGTCTATCGTGGGCGGCTGCAAGCCGAAAATCACTTCGGAATCTTCGCTACTTATGTCGCATTTTTTCCACAGTTGGTGGCCGGCCCGATCGAGCGCGCGACGAATATGCTGCCGCAATTTCGGCAGAAGTTTTCTTTTGATTACGCCCGCGTCGTCGGCGGATTGAGACTTGTCCTTTGGGGCGCATTCAAGAAGGTTGTTGTGGCGGACCGCCTGGCCAACTACGTCAACGCCGTTTACGGCGATGTCGAATCCTATAGCGGGATGAGTCTCATCCTGGCTACGTTTTTCTTCGCCTTTCAGATCTATTGCGACTTCAGCGCCTATTCCGATATTGCTGTGGGCGTGGCAAAAGCGCTCGGTTTCAAATTGATGGAGAATTTCCGCCGCCCATATCTTGCCACATCGCTGCGCGATTTCTGGCGCCGATGGCATATTTCCTTGTCAACGTGGTTTCGCGACTACGTTTACATCAGCCTGGGCGGCAACAGAAAAGGACTGGCCCGACAATTTTGGAGTCTGTTGATTGTCTTCGCGCTCAGCGGATTGTGGCATGGCGCCAATTGGACATTTTTGCTTTGGGGCTTGTACCACGGAATGCTGGTCGCGCTGGAAACACTGGGGCGCGCGCGGATTGGCGCCCGATTGCCGCATGGCGGTTTAGGCTACGCCTGCCGTCTGGTTTACACATTCCTGCTGGCAACAGTCGGCTGGGTTCTTTTTCGCGCATCCAGCCTCAGTGATGTCTCATATATTTTCCTGCATATACTCGATTTTTCGCAGGGATTCGCCGATCTGACGGATCCGTCTGAGGCGGGTATATTGCCGCAGCGGGTGGAATTCCTCTTGTCCTTCCTGTTGATTGCGCTGGCGCTCATCGTAGATGTTCTTGACGAGCGAATCGGCCTAATGACGTATTTCGCGAAGTTGCCGGCTCTGCTGCGCTGGCTGGTCTATTACTTCCTTGTTGCATGTATAATTCTGACGACCTTTTTCAGTGCCGCCTATGAGGAATTCATCTATTTTCAGTTTTGAATCATGCTGACTCGCTTCCTTCTTAAACTCGCGCTGCTTGGGCTGCCCTGGCTGCTGCCTGCATTTGCGCTCTTGGGTATCGCCTGGCACACGGGTGAAATCGTGCCTGTCGCGATAGTGGCTGAATGGCAGCAAAAGAATCCGCAGTTGATATACGGCAAGGACAGTTGCGACGACATTCTGCAATACCAAGTTGCGGCCTATGAGAAGCGCCGGCCAAAAATTCTGATTTTCGGCAATTCGCTTATGCTATTTGTTCGTTCAGGTTTCTTTACGGAACAGCCTGACACCGTCTACAATGCTTTCGGTCCGGGCTGGGTTTTGGAACATTTATCCGCATTTTACGACCGGACCGAATTGCGTCCGGAAATCCTTATTTTGCTCATTGATCTGTCTTGGTTTAACGGCGACAAGGACATTTGGTCTTATACCCGCAGCACGCTAGATCGCCAAGATTGCAACGCCTTGCAGTCCGCCGCCCGTAAAATCATTAGCAGGCTCGCGCATGGCAAATTGACTCTCCTGCAAATGTTGCAGCGCAGAGATCCGGTATACCAGAGGCTGAGCTTGGGCCTGCGGACTTATACAGAGAGCAGAGGATATCGCGCTGACGGCAGCTTGCAGTTTGGCATCCTGACCGCCCGGTTCGCGCGCGAAGCAGAACCGGAGCTGCAGAGTATGGCGAGCCTCGTCGCCGGAGATGCCAGGTACTTACCCGGAGAGCGACTGCGTGAACCCGCCTTCGCGGCTCTTGATGGGCTTCTGAGCCGCTCCCGCGCTGACGATGTTACCGTCGTCGGAGTCACGCCGCCATACCATTATCAGGTCGTCCAGCAGATGCGTGAACGCGGTACCTATAGCTACATGGATGACGCAGTAATGCGCGTGCAAGCCCTGTTTGATTCCTACAAATATGATTATCACAATATTGCGGATTTGCGTCCGTTTGGGGCCAAACACAATGACTGGTATGATTCGCACCACTTGACCGAATCCGGGTCGCTGCGCCTCATGCTCGCGCTCTTTCAGGCTCATCCGTCACTGTTTGCCAGCTACGTCGATGTTAGGAAGGTGGAGAATCTTCTGAATAGCTACACTAATCCCATGGATATATTTCACGAACTCCAGGCATGAATACCATTAGCGCCGCCTTTCGACGGGCGCGCGGCAAACTCGCGCAATCCGACAGCCCGGAACTCGACGCGCAGGTCCTGCTCGCGCATGTCTTGGATGTCGAGCCCGCCTTTCTCTTCGCGCATGGCGAAGACCCGCTCACGCCGGCACAGCGCAGCGCCTTTCAGAACGCGGTGGCGAGCCGCGCCTCTGGCGAACCAATCGCTTATATCATCGGCCGGAAGGGCTTCTACGATCTCGATCTGATTACGACGCCCGCGGTCCTGGTCCCGCGCCCGGAGACGGAACTGCTGCTGGAAGAGGCGCTGCGCCGGGCCGCTCCCGATAGTCGTATCGCCGTCGCGGACATCGGCACGGGCAGCGGCGCTCTGGCCATCGCCTTCGCTCGTCAGCGCCCACGCAGCCAGGTCTACGCGACCGATATCAGCGCTGCCGCGCTCGCCATCGCCCGGCTCAATGCGCGGCGCTATCGCGCCGACGTGCAATTCCTGCCGGGCAACCTGGCGCAGCCGCTGATTGATACCCGCACTCAGGTTGACCTGGTGATGGCGAATCTGCCCTACATCGCCTCAGCCGAACTCAAGCGCCTGGCCGTGAGCCGGCACGAACCGCGAGTGGCCCTGGACGGCGGGCAAGACGGATTGAACTGCATCCGCGAATTGCTGACGCAGATTCCACGCCTGTGCCGCCCGGGCGCGCAGGTCTTCCTCGAAATCGGCGCCGACCAAGGCGACGCCGTCTCGCAGTTGATTCAGGACGGTCTCGGGCTTCGCAGTCGAATCACGCAGGATTATGCCGGCCTGGACCGGATCGTCCATTTTCAAATCTAGGAGTTGCCATCCTGTGCTGGACAAAGCCGATTTTCTCCTGCGCGACGATATCATCTTCTTAAATCATGGCGCTTTTGGCGCTTGTCCCAAAGCGGTCTTCGAGCGCTTCCAAGCCTGGCAATTGGAGTTGGAGCGCCAGCCGGTCGACTTTCTGCTGCGGCGCTGGCCGCAGCTTCTGGCCGAAGCCCGCTCCCGCATTGCCGAATATCTCCACGTCGCTCCCTCCGAGATTGTATTTGTCAGCAATGCCACCGACGGCCTCAGCCGCGCGCTGCGGGCCTTGCCGTTGGCGCCGGGCGACGAAATCCTGACGACCGACCAGGAATACGGCGCCGTCAACCGCTTGCTTGAATTCTGCGCCGCCAAGGCGGGCGCCGCCGTCGTCCGCCATCGGGTGCGCCTGCCTTACAGCTCTGATGAAGCCTTCGCCGATGCCCTGTTTGCGGATGTCTCGTCGAATACGCGCGCCATAGTCATCAGTCATATCACATCGCCCAGCTCCCTGATTTTCCCCATCAAGCGGATTTGCGAACGCGCGCGAGACATGGGCGTCATGACAATCGTTGACGGCGCCCACGCGCCGGGTCAGTTGCCGCTCGATCTGACGGCCATCGGCGCCGATGTCTATTGCGGCAACTTCCATAAGTGGCTCTGCGCGCCCAAGGGCGCGGCCTTCTTGCATGCGCGCCCCGAGCATCATGAGTGGATTGAACCGCTTGTGATTTCGCACGGCTGCCTGCCGGGCGCCGGCTTCGCGGAACGGCATGATTGGCAGGGCACGCGCGATGTCGCCAGTTACTTGACCGTGCCGACGGCGATTGACTACCAGCGCGACAACAATTGGGATGCCGTCCGCGCCGCCTGCCATGAATTGGCGGCGAGCGCGCAGACGCGACTCTGCAGCCGCTTCGGTCTGCCGCCATATTCGCTTGATCAGTTTGCGCAAATGGTCACGATTCCACTGCCGGATTGCGACGCGGCCGCTGTCCAGGGCCGGCTTCTTGACGAGTATCGAATCGAGGCGCCGGTCGTCAACTTCAGTGGCCGCTGCGGCATCCGCGTTTCGGTGCAAGCCTACAATACAGCCGATGACATTGAGAAATTGCTGAGTGCGCTAGCGGCGCTCATCGCCTAGCGCTCAAAACTCGCCAGCGCCGTCAGGTAGTAGGTCTGCGGCGCCAGATCGATGGGTTGAATCTCGCGCAGGCTGAAGCCGGCTCGAATGAGTTGACGGCAGTCCCGGGCCAGCGAGGCCGGTTCCCCGCTCACATAGACAATTCGCCCGACCTGCAGCGCGGAAAGCGCGCTGATCACATCTTTGCCCAAACCGGCGCTGGGCGGATCCACGAGCGCGACATCGTACTGCGCGCCGGCGGCAACCATATCGCGCAGCACCGCTTCGACCCGGCCTTCCACGATGTCCACATTCTCAAAGTCTTTGAGGTTGGCGTCGGCATCCGTGACCGCGGGCGGGTAGCTTTCGACGAGCGTGACCAGCGCCGCGTCCGGCGCCAGAAAGGCGCTGAAAACGCCAACGCCCGCGTAGAGGTCAAGGACGCGGTCGTCTTCGCTCAACTGCGCCGCCCCCGTTGCAACGGCCACCAGCTGCTTGATGCCGCTTATATTGCTCCGGATGCTGGCGCCGGCGGTGACGCGGAAAGAGCGTCCGGCAATGTTGAAGGCGCTGTGGGCGTCGCCGATGAGGTTGATCGGCTCGCGATCAGGCAGTATGAGATTGACGCTCAGCGGCAGGTCGGCCTGCAGTTCCGGCGCCTCTTCGGCATCGATGTCGAATATCAGCATCAGGCGCCCGTCTGAATCCCGCCGCAGGGTCAGTCTCCGCGCGCGCTCATAATCCAGGTCCAAGTCATTCAGCAGTTCGTATAGGTCGGGATGGGCCAAGTGGCATTCGTAGATCGCTTCAATGCCAGCGCCGTCCCGTCGCAGCCCCCAGTTGCCCTGGCGATTGCGAAGCAGACTGAGGCTGTGATTGTAAGCCCATTGCCGTGCCGCCGGCAGCACCGGCCGCAGAGCGACTTCGATCAGTTCGTCCGGCAATTTCCCGATGCGCGACAGTTGATCGGCCAAGACATCCTGTTTCAGCAGCAATTGCGCCGGGTAATCAATGTGCTGCCAGTGGCAGCCCCAGCACTGCCCCGGCCCAAAATGCGGGCAGCGCGGCGTGACGCGATCGGACGCAGCCGCCTTCAAGCGCAGGCCGCGAGCAAAGAGCACTGAGCCCTTGCCCCCGGAGATCTCGGCGCTGATTGACTCGCCCGGCAAGGTATAAGGCACAAAGACCGGCTTGCCTTTGTAGCGGCCCAAGCCCCTGCCGCCCTGAGCCATATCGCTGATCTCGAGATCTATCTTTTGGCCCTTGGGCGCCGGACGCCCTGGCTTGTGTTGCCGTGGCGATGGTTTTCTGCGTTTTGTCATGGCCGGGTTGCCGACAATTGCTGCTGGCGAAGTAAAGTCTGTTGGCTGGCGCGGGATAGCAAAAGCCCGCCTTGCGGCGGGTCTTTTTGCTCATTGGCGAAAAGCCGCCGCTAGGGGCTGGCGTAGTTGACGCCCGCCTTGTCAAGCTCGCGCTGGATCATGCGCTCGAAGATGCTGTAGGGCTGCGCGCCGCTCAATATCTGCCCATTGATGAAGAAGCCCGGCGTGCCGCGGACCCCCGCCAATTGTCCGTCCAGGCCGTCAAAGTCAACCTCGTCGATATAGCGCCCTTCGTCGAGGCACTCGATGTAGGCTTCGACATCAATCTCGTAGGCTTCCGCCGTTTCGATGTAGAAATCGCGGCCGAGCTTGTCCTGGTTTTCAAAGAAGGCGGCGCGGAATTCCCAGAACATATCCTGCTCGAAGGCGCATTGCGCGGCCGCGGCCGCCGGCGTTGATTCTTGCGTCAGTCGCGCGAAATCGCGATAAACATAACGGATATACTCGCCGTAATTCTCCAATATCGGCGTGAAGGTCAGGTCGAAATGGCGTTTGCAGTAACTGCAGAAAAAGTCGCTGAATTCAATGATCACCACCGGCGCGTCGGCGGCGCCCAGGTAGGGATCGTCATCCACCAATTCGAAGCGATCGGCGCTTGCTTCGGCGCTTGCCGCGAGGCGCTGTTCTTCCAGAACACTGGCGATGACGGCGCGCAGTTGCGCCTCGTCCACGCGGACGGCGCTATCGTCCGGCGGGTTCAGGGCGGCGGCGCCAAGAAACAAGCCGATGGCGAAGAAAACCGCCGCGACCACGACATAGTTCAGCGTCGGCCGCGATACGCCGCCCGCTGCGGGAGAATCGTTGGAATGCGTCCTTGCTTCTGGCACGGTTATTTCCTTTGCCCCTCGGCTGATCCTTCCGTAAGTGTACTCGACATCAGCGCGCTTGGCTATGAACAACTGAATCGTTGGCGGGGGGGGGCAATCGCTTCAAATCTGGCCTCCGCCGCGGTCACAATAGTCAAAATGAAATTTAACCACCGAGTACACCGAGAACACCAAGTAAAGCTATGGATCAGAGACATCGCGACAATTAGTCGCAATATTTTGGGCGATAATGAAGTTCATCAACAAGATAGCGGGGCGCCTGTCAAATCAAGCAGCCGATTTAGGGGAAGTGTCGTCATAAGCGCCAAAACTCTGTGTCCTCTGCGTCCTCTGTAGTTAAAGAAAATATGAAGCGATTGCCCAAATCGTTGTCGCGGGCATGTCGCGGCGGGGCGCATTCACTCGCTATAATGGAAGCTGCAATGCAGCTGCAGTCCAGGGAGGGGCATTTGGCCTCAGGTCTCGCCGGTCTCATCGTCAAAGAACAGAGCGGTTTCTATTGGGTCGAAGCTGAAGACAAGCGCACATACATGTGCGAACTGCGCGGACGGCTCAAAGAAGAGGCCAAGGCCTCCGATATCGCCGCCATCGGCGATCGCGCCCAGATCAGCCCCCGCCAGGAAGAAGGCACCGATGTCTTGATGGCGGTCATCGAAGAACTTGCGCCGCGCAAGAGCGCGCTGTCGCGCGCGGTTCGGACGACGGGCAAACGCGGGGCGGGCCAGGCCGAGCGGGAGCATGTGTTAATCGCCAACGCCGACCGGGCGCTCTTCGTCTTTTCCGCGGCGCAACCGACGCCGGACCTGGACCTGCTCGATCGCCTGCTTGTCGCCGGGGAAAAATCGGGCATCGACAGCCTGCTGATCGTAGTCAACAAGGTGGATCTGGATGACGCCCCCGAGCGCGACGAGACTTTTGCTGTATACGAGCGCCTGGGTTATCGCGTCTTGCGCACGAGCGCCTTGCGCGGCGATGGCCTGGAAACGCTGAAGTCGGTTCTGGACCGCGGCATATCTGTTTTCACCGGTCCCTCGGGCGTCGGCAAAACCAGTCTACTCAACCGCATCCAACCCGGCCTGGGGCGGCAGGTGAAAGATGTGGGGCGTCAGTCCGAGGAAGGCGTGCATACCACGCGGGACAGCGCGCTTGTGCGGCTGGAAAGCGGCGGCTATCTGGCGGATACGCCCGGCATCCGTTCGATATCGGTTTGGGATGTCGAGCCGGATGAGCTGGACGCCTATTTTGTCGATATCGAGCCCTATGTGCTGGATTGCAAATTCAGCAATTGCACCCATACGGACGAGCCCGGCTGCGCCGTGCTGGGCGCGCTGCGCAGCGGCCGGATCGCCCGCCGCCGCTATCGGAGTTATCTGGAGCTACGCGAAGAACTGCGCGACACCTACGTCATTTACAATCGCTGAGCCGCCTCATTCCTCGAAGAGATTCTCGCCATGCGAGAGCCGCCGGGCGATGCTGAAGGTCTGCAATTGCGAGCGCATGGTCGGGGCATGCGCCGCTAGATAACGCGCCGCCGCGATCAAGACATGGTTCGCCCGTTCCTCGGATTGGGAACGGATGAGGCTATATTGGTTGAAAGCCGCCTCAATACACTGAATCGTGTGAAAATCCCGATCCTCGCGCAGCAGCAGATGACCCATCTTCGCCATCAGCTTTTCGGGCGAGCCGCCGCTTGCCAGGTATTGCGCCGTCAGCGTTCCGGCTTGATTCACCTGCTGCTGTAAGTTGAGCAGCTTCTCGAAATCATCAAGCAAGCGCTCCGGATCCGGGATTGGATCGGGCTGCGGCAGGCGCACCAAAGGCAGATTCAGAAAGCGGTCGAGATAAATGCTCATCGCCGCGTCAAATACGCCGCGCGTCAAGTCGGCCGATTCCACCCGCTGCAAGCCCTGATGCACGGCGTTTGCGAATGTGAAGGTATGCAGGGCCGTGTCCCAATCCCCGAATTCATTGCTGGTATGAAAATGCGCGATGCGGCGGGCGGCCGCGTAGGCGACGATGCCGGCCAATTCGACCGGCTTTAGGCCCCCGCGCAGGCAATTCAAGAGCGTGTCGACAATCGCCGTCGGCTCATCGCCCAGCAGGGTAGGCATGAGCTCTTCAACCTCATACTCGGCGCTTTGCGCTGCGCCAAGCGCGATGGCGTCTTCGATTTGGGCGAAGGCTTCATGCAGAATCGGGATCAAATCGATCGGTTTGCGCCAAGCGTTTGACTCCTCCATCCGGCGCGCCTCGGTGAGATTGGGTACCACGCTCGTGAATGCCAGTTCGGCCGCGTCCCAGCCGGCCAGGTCGACCGATTCCAAAGCCTTGTTGATGAAGTCGAGCGTGTGCCCGGCGTCAAGATAGCGATGATCGGTCGCGGCGCTGAAGAGCATATCGGCGATCTGGACATCGTCAGCGCCGGCGCGCAGGGCCGATACGATGGCGCGCTCGCCCGCTTGCGCGTCCCGCACCTCGACGAATTGCCGGAACCACGCTTTTAATGTGGGAATATCGGTCTCGTCGTTCGGCAGCGGACGCGGATTAAAGCGCGGCGACATGCCGGCGGTATCGCTCGCGACATCGGCCAAGCCGTGAAACAGCGCCAGGGGGCGGTCGACTTCGTCCAGATAAGGAATGAGATTCATCGTGCAGCCATGCGTGGTCAAACCGCGGCCCCAGTCCATGCCTCGGTTCAGCGTGCCGAAGCCCAAACCAATGCTGAATGGCTCAGCCGCCTCCACTCCCTGCCTCAGCAGGTTGATGACGGCTTTGGCCACCACCAGGCTCAGGTTATGCTGCAAGCCGTCGCGAAGGCGGTTGCGCTGATGCGCAATCGTATTGTCTTGCGCATCCAAATCGATGTAGATATCGCCATTGCGGACCTCAACCGGGAAGCTGTCGATGTCGTCCGCCCAGAGATCGAACGCGCCGCCGCTGGCCAAGTCGAAGCGCGCATGGTGCCAATGGCAGCTTAATATGCCGTCTTCGACCGATCCGCGGTCAAGCGGGAAGCCCATGTGCGGGCAGCGGTTGTCCAAGGCATATACCTTGTCTCCGTACAGAAATAGCGCGATGGTCTTGCCATTCGGCTGGACCGTGATGCAGCCCTTGCCTTTTAAGTCTTCAAATCGCGCCACCGGCGTAAATGTGTCCTGTGCCAATGCCATGAGAAACCTCTTGCCAATGCTTGTCTTTCTCAAGCCTATGGTAACACATGCGCCGATAAAACGGCATTGATGGCGATTGCCCGGCAGTGACACCGGGCGCATGTTGATTGCCGCTTCTACAAATGCTAGACTCTCAGCGAAGCACAGGAGGCGGTCGCTTGCCCGAACAAGCCCTCTATCTCAAGTGGCGTCCACTCTCATTTGAAGATGTCGTCGGACAAGAGCATATCACCCGGACCTTGCGCAATGCCTTGATCCGCGGCCGCGTTCGGCATGCCTATTTGTTCTGCGGTCCGCGCGGAACCGGCAAAACCACATCGGCGCGATTGCTGGCGAAAGCGGTCAACTGCACGCACGCGGACGCTTCTCTGCGTCCATGCAATGACTGCGCCAACTGCATCGCGATCAACGAAGGTCGCTTCCTCGATCTCATCGAAATTGACGCGGCTTCGCATACCGGCGTCGACGATGTGCGCGAGCTGCGCGACAAAATCGCCTTTGCGCCAGGCGAAGGCAGATACAAGGTTTATATCATTGATGAGGTGCATCGCTTTAGCGGCAACGCCTTTGACGCGCTGCTGAAGACCCTGGAGGAGCCGCCGCAGCACGCCATCTTCGTCCTGGCGACAACCGAAATTGATAAAGTGCCGGCGACGATCAAAAGCCGCTGCCTGCAATTCGAGTTTCGCCGCGTCTCATTGCGCGAGGTGACGGCGCGCCTGGCGCACATCGCCGAAAAGGAATCGCTGTCAATCGAAAAGTCGGCGCTGGAGTTGATCGCGCGCCAGGGCACGGGCAGCGTCCGCGACAGCATCAGCCTGCTCGACCAAATTGTCACCGATCCCCAGGAGATGGTCACGCTGACAGCGACGCGAGAACTGCTCGGCGCCGCCAATTCCATCCATGTTGCGGAACTGGTCGACGCCATGTTCGCGGAAGATGCTGCGCGCGGGATTCATGTCATCAATATGGCCATCGACGGCGGCAGCGATCCGCGTCAATTCGGAAGGCAGGTCGTCGGCGAATTGCGCAATATCATGCTGGCGCAAACAGCCAGCGAAAGCCTGGTGGAAGCGTCGCCCGAGGAGCAGGCGCGCTTCCGCGACCTGGCTGAAAGCATCAGCCGCTCGCGCTTGCTTAAGGCGCTGCGTTCCTTTAATGCCGCGGTCAATAACTACACCGGCGGCTGGCAACCGCAACTTTCCCTTGAACTCGCGCTGATCGAGTTGCTGCAGGACGATTCTTCCAGCGCCCAAGCGGCGCCCCCGCCAGCGCAGACCCGGCCCGAACCCGCGCCGGCGCCGGCCGCGCAGACGCAACGGGAAAGCCCCGCCAGCAGTTATGAGCGCGCGGCCGTCAGCGCGCCGGGCGAGCCTGCGGTATTTTCGGCGGCGAAGATTCATCAAGGCTGGCAGGAAATCCTCTCGCGCACTTTCCGCTACAGCAAGAATATTCCGCCCCTGCTGCAGCACGCGCATGTGCGGCGCATCGAAGGCAATCGCCTCGTCCTCGGCGTGCAGTCCGAGATATTCCGGCAGAAGATCGCCGATCCGAAGCGCGCCCGCGTCATCGAACAGGCGATCCACGATCTGCATCAGGTCAAGCTACGGATTGATGTGCAAGTGGTCGAAGGCGTCGCCGCGCCAAGCGAGTCGCCGGCCGCTGCCGCGGGGTCAACCGCGGATGATCCGCTTGTGGCCGCCGGCAGAGAACTCGGCGGCGTGGTTGATGACTAGATCGCGAGGCGAATTCGCCTGGCAGTTCATCTCGGTCGCAGTCGTCGATGTCTTGAATCCGCTTCTGCTCATAGCGTCCGCGCTGTTTATGAGCGTCGGCTACATTCTCACGCGGCTGATGCCGGCGCATATCGACATATGGGCGGCGCTTCTCTGGTTCAGCGTCCTGCTGCCCCTCTTCCCGCTCTTGCAGCGCGCCCGACGCCGCTGGCTGCGGAATCCGCCGCGCCCGGAGCGGTCCCCCTGGCGCCGGGTCTTGCCGGCTTTGCCCATTCTCATTCTTTCGCTGGCGGCACCGGCGATTCTTGGCTCGCCGACATTAAATTCTATCTCACACATCGACATATATTTCGTCTACGTCCGGCAGCTTTATACTGGCATCGCGCCGCCGGAAAATATCTTTATGCCGGGCTTTCCGGCCAATCATTATTGGATGTATCACGCCCTGGTCGCGGCTATCCTGCGGGTTACAGCCGCCGATACCTATTCCGTGTTCAACCTGCTCAATCTGATCTTCCTGCTCTCGAGCTTGTTGTGGCTGGCGAAGACGCTGGTCGCGCTGGGCTTGGGCAAGCCGCGTAGCATTTACCTCGGAATCCTGATCCTGTTTGTCTTCGGCGCTGTGAACCTGACCGGCATCCTTAGCGTAGTGCACCACGTCATTCAAGGGACATTCGGCGAAGGCGGCCTGGACAAGATGTTGCTGCCCGGCGCGGACCGGCGTCTGCACAATGTCTTTGCCAAGACGTTTCATGCCAGCGGCATGACGCCGGGAATCCTTGCTTTCATCGTGGCGCTCTATTGCTGCGTGCGCGCGCTAAAGCAGCGGACGGAGCTCTATCACTTAATTCTGCTGTCCGGCTGCGGTATCTTGGCCCTCGGCGCCATGCCCGTCATTGTCGTTTTTCTCGTCTTGACAATGTTTGGCGCGGTCGCGCTGACGGCGCTTCTCGTCCGCCTGACAGCCCGGCGCGGCGCCGCGCCCGATGCATTTCACATGAGGTCGTCGCTTGCCGCCCTTGGCAATCGCAGATTCATAATCTGGCTGCTGGCCAGTCTGGCGCTGGCGCTGCCGTTGCTGCAGTACGCCGGGGATCTGTCGTACAGTTCTCAGGACATGATTGGCTTCCTGCCCTTCAACGAAACCAATGTCAAAATGAGCCTGGCGGCGCAGGCCATTCTGCTTCTCTTGGCCTTGCCCTTCCTGTTTCTTGAGCGACGGCGAAAGCGGAGCGAGCACATCTTCCTTCTAATGAGCATCGCGATTGGGCTGTTCATCGCCTTGGGACTGTCGCTTCCGGATTTGAATCAATACAAGGTCCACTTCTTGCTCGCCATGCTCGTGGCGCTGGCATGGCTTTTCGCCCTGTCCGAGATAAGAGGGCGCGGAGGGACAACCTGGCGGCGCGTCGGCAATACCGTCATGGCGGCGCTGATTCTGCTTTCGTTTTGCAATCTCTTGTATGCGCAGTATCACGTTGTCGCCAGAGCGCTGTGGCAGCATGACCCGGTCCGCTTTGTCGGCGTCGGCGTGAAAACTGATGATTTGAATAAGTACGGCGGCAGGATACCGGCCTATTATTGGATTGCGGAAAACACGCCGGCAAATTCGATCATCATCCTGGACCGCAATTTAGGGTCTGCGGCGAATCTGTATCATGAGCGTCTAAGCTACGTAAGCCGGGACCCTTACTTCTACATTCCCAGCATGCCGGTGTATGGTCAGCGCATTCAGGAAATGGGCGCTTTTTTTGATGCCCAAACGCGGGGCGAGGACTATCAGGCGCTTCTGGCATCCATGCAAGAGGGGTTGCCCGGCCGTCCGCTTTACGCCGTCGTCAGAGACGACGAAGTGCCCGCCGCGGACATGGCGGCCCGCGGCGCCTTGCAGGTCTTCGCGCACCCGGCCGCCGGCGGCCATGTCTATTGGCTGAACCCCTGATTGCCTCGGCGCATTGCAGGGGCGTCTCGTGAGACGCCCGTTGGAAACGGCCGACGATTTGGTAGGGGCGACTCGGTGAGTCGCCCGTTGGAAACAGCCGGCGAATTGCGGGCGTTTCAGCGAAACGCCCCTACTTGCTCATTGTCCAAGCGGCGGGAATTGAATATATTAAGGTATCAGCGGCCTAAAATCCCTTTAGGAGACCAAGGATGAGCAGACGACGCGGCGGAAGGCGCAGTTCGGGCGGTTTGCCCGGCGGCGCTAACCCGATGGCTATGCTGCAGAAGATGCAGCAAGATATGGCGGAAGCGCAAGAAAACCTCGAACAGGAAACTGTGGAAGTATCGGTCGGCGGCGGCGCGATCAAAATCGTTATCACCGGCCATCAACGGGTGCAATCCGTGGAACTCGACCCGAACATCATCGATCCGGACGACGAAGAGTGGGTCAATGACCTGCAGGATCTGCTCGTCGCCGCCGTCAACCAGGCGATCGAGCAGAGCCAGGCCATGGCCGCCGCGCGCATGGAAGAAATCACCGGCGGCCTGGGCGATGTCCCCGGTTTGAGCGGGCTTCTGGGCTAGAGCTTTGCCCGCCCCCGCGCCTGATTCACTGCTGGCGGAATTGCGGACCGCTGGACGTCGCTCGTGAGCAGCGCAATTCCCGAACCCGTTACCAAGCTGGTTGAAGCATTTTCGCGCTTGCCGGGCGTCGGCCCCAAAACCGCCTCGCGCCTGACGTATTTTCTGCTGCGCGCGGGCGACGACTACTCGCTGGACTTGGCCGCGGCCTTGACCAATCTGAAAGCGCAGACCAGGTTCTGCAGCGTCTGCCACAACATCACCGTCGCCGACCCCTGCCCGATATGCAGCTCGCGCGAGCGCGAAGCCGCGACCATCGCGGTCGTGGAAGAACCGCTCGATCTCATGGCGATCGAACGCACCGGCATCTACAAGGGGCGCTATCACGTTTTGCACGGCGCGATCTCGCCCGTGAATGGCATCGGCCCGGACGACCTGAAAATCAGAGAGCTGCGGCAGCGCGTGGAAGTCGAAGGCACGGACGAGGTGATCATCGCCACCAATCCGGGAATGGAAGGCGATGCCACCGCCATGTACCTGCAGCGCGAACTGATGCCGACCGGCGTCAAGCTGACGCGGCTGGCGCGCGGCCTGCCGACCGGCGGCGATCTGGAATACGTGGATGCCGTGACTTTGATGCGGGCGCTGGAAGGGCGCAGCGCAGTCAGCTGAGCGGCATGCCCGTCCAATGAGGCGGCCGATTTCATACCACGGCCGGTAGGGGCGAGCCACCGGCTCGCCCGCCTGGTTTGTCGCAGCGCTCGTCCATTGAGGCGGCCGATTCCATACCACGGCCGGTAGGGGCGAGCCACCGGCTCGCCCGCCCGCTTTGCCGCGCCGACCGGTCTATTTACGCGACCAATTACACACCACGGCCTGTAGGGGCGAGCCCGTGGCTCGTCCGCCTGGTTTGACGGGGCGGGCGGTCACATATCACGGCCCGTAGGGGCGAGCCGGTGGCTCGCCCGCCCGCAATGCCGCGCCGACCGGTCACATACCACGGCCGGTAGGGGCGAGCCGGTGGCTCGCCCGTCCGCAATGCCGCGCCGACCGGTCATATACCACGGCCGGTAGGGGCGAGCCGGTGGCTCGCCCGCCCGGTTAATCGGGGCGACCTTCCATTGAGGCGGCCAATTACACAACGCGGCCCGTAGGGGTGCGCCCGCGGATCGTCCAATGATCTAATCGTGAAATCGCGGGCGAGCCACCGGCTCGCCCCTACCAAATCGTCGGTATTTGCGGAAATTCAACCAGGGGCAAGCCCGTGAATCGCCAAATGCCGTAATCGTGAAATAGCGGGCGACACACAGTGTCGCCCCTACCAATTCGTCGGTGTTTGCGGAAATTCAACCAGAGGCGAGCGCGTGAATCGTCCAATGATCTAATCGTGAAATCGCGGGCGACACACAGTGTCGCCCCTACCAATTCGTCGGTATTTGCGGAAATTCAACCAGGGGCGAGCCCGCGGATCGCCCGATAGTCTAATCGTGAAATCGCGGGTGACACACAGCGTCGCCCCTACGATATACGAGGAGACTCGGCAATCGCCATTTTACTCGGAAGCCGCGCCGACAATGATCTCCTGCCCCGGCTGGATCGGCGGCATGGACGCATTCCACTCGATGCCATTCAAGCGCGTCAGCTCGCCGAAGCTCAGGTTGTAGGCGACAGCGATCATCCACAGGCATTCGCCCGCCTGGACGATATGCACCCGCGAGCCATCTTCGCGCGGCTCATTCGACTGCGCCTCGGCACTGCAGGCGGGCGCGGCCGGCGCAGCTGGTTCCGCCGGTTGCTCTGCGGCTGGCGCTGGCCCTGGCGCTTGCGCTTGAACCGGCGGCGAGCCGCTCCCGTCCGCGATCAGCGCCACCTGACCCGCGCCGGCGATCGTGGCGCAGGTCATGCCGCCGCCGTTGCTGGATGGCAGCGTCGTGACCGTGCGCGGCATCGCCTCGGTGTCGATGAATTGGATCGAGCCGCTGGAAGCCTCGAAGCAGACCTCCGTATCGGGCTTGACCCAGCCCCAGACATCGACCACGGCGGCGGGTTTGGCCGCGGCCACATCGGGATGGCCGATGCCGGCCGCGCTGACGACCCGGCACTCGGTCGCATCGGTCTGGGTTTTGACTTCAATGTTCGCTGGCAGGGATTCGCAGGTGGAGGGCTTCTCCTCCGGCTCGGCGCTGTCGTCGGACTCGCTGGATTCCCCGCCACCAACGCCGCCGCTTGGTCCGTCACCGATCACCGCCGGCGGATGATATTCAAAAGAGCCGGCGTCGCAGCGGCCGCTGGCGGGATCAGGCCGGGGCAGGCGGCGCTGGTCTTCGCTTGTCAGCGAGCAGTCGGCGGCAGCGATGGCGTTGACGGCCGGGCTGTCGGCCGGCAGGGGGAAGTAAGGCACGCTTCCGATCGGGCTGGAAGGCAGGCGTGGATCGGCGTTGTTGGCTGTACCGCAATTGTCGTCCGCATGCGCCTCGACAATGTTGTTCGTCAAGGTCATGTTGGCGGGGGCTTTGGTCGAGCACTGCTCCGCGCCGGTATTGCCCCAGACGATGCTGTTGCGCAGATGCACCTTTACATTGAAATCTCGAATAAAGATGGCCGCGCCGCTGTATTGGCCGGCGGCGGTGGAATTGCCGGTGATAGTCAGATGATGCAGCTTAATCGCATCGTCGTCATATATAGCCCCGTCAATTTGAATTGCGCCGCCGTTGCCAGAACCGCTACTGGTTGAGCGGTTATTGTAGAAGGTGCTGTTGACGATGAGGGCGCGTTGGGCGCCGTTGTACGTGATAATGGCGCCGCCGCCGTTGGGGGCGGAATTGCCGTGGAAGGCGCTGCGCTTGATTGTCAGCGCGCATCGGCCGCCGACATGGAGAGCGCCGCCGCTGCCTGTCGCGCTGTTGTTCGCGAAGACGCTGTCGATGATGGTCAGGTTGGCGCGCGCGCAGCTGAGGGCGCCGCCGTTCGTGCCGCCTGCGTTGTTGATTAACCTGACCCGATTCAGCGTCAGGGATCCGTTTTGCGTATCCGGGCTGGTGGGCAGGGTCAGCCTGATGGCGCCGCCCTCTTTTTGGCCTTGCGACGCCGTTGCTGATGCGCTTTTGGTAATGGTGATGTCACGGATGGTTACGTTGGCGCCGGTGACTACGATATTGATGGGGCGATAACTGGACATGCCGTCGATGGTATGCCCCCGCCCATTGATGGTGAGCGTGCCGTCGATTTGGGGCGCATGGGCGGTCAGCTCGACATTCCGCCTTAGGACGATGGTGTCGGCGCCGCTGCCGGCCTCGCAGTCGCTGTTGGTTTGGGCGTCATCGTTGGCGTTGCCGATGGCTTCCACCCAGCTGCATGTGGCGTCGACGTTGATTGTGCTTTGGGCGAAGGCGGGTCCAGCGGACAGCAGCAGGAAAACTGCCGCGAGCAAAATGAGTCTGGGGATGAGTCCGTTATTCATGAGAATCTCCAATGAAGATCTTGATTTGGCGCGTGCTGCGCGCGAGAGCTGAGACTAAATTTGCGGGGCGCGACAAGCAAAAGCAACGCCACTGCGCGCAAGCTGCGGCGGACGGATGTCATGGCATGGCCTCTCTTGTAAACGATGGAGATCCGGCCTTTCGCCAGAATATGTAATAAACCTAGACTTGTTTCTGAAACAAGTCAAATAATTGACGAAATCTGCAAAATCCTGGAACTTTCCACGGCCTAATACGGTCGATCCGGTGGATCGCCCAATGTTGGAATTGTGGATTTTCGGGCGACACACAGTGTCGCCCCTACGGCATACGAGGAGACGCCGAAATCGCTATACGCGGCGATTCCCGGCGTATCGCCACTCTACTCGGAAGCCGCGCCGACAATGATCTCCTCTCCCGGCTGGATCGGCGGCATGGAAGCATTCCACTCCATGCCATTCAAGCGCGTCAGCTCGCCGAAGCTCAGGTTGTAGGCGACGGCGATCATCCACAGGCATTCGCCCGCCTGGACGATATGCACCCGCGAGCCGTCTTCGCGCGCTTCATTCGACTGCGCCTCGGCTGTGCAGGCCGGCGCGGCCGGCTCGGCGGGAGCCGGTTCCGCCGCTTGCTCTGCGGCTGGCGCTTGCGCTTGAACCTGCGGCGAGCTGCCGTCGGCGATCAGCGCCACCTGGCCCGCGCCGGCGATCGTGGCGCAGGTCATGCCGCCGCCGTTGCTGGATGGCAGAGTCGTGACCGTGCGCGGCATCGCCTCAGTGTCGATGAATTGGATCGAGCCGCTGGAAGCCTCGAAGCAGACCTCTGTATCGGGCTTGACCCAGCCCCAGACATCGACCACGGCGGCGGGTTTGGCCGCGGCCACATCGGGATGGCCGATGCCGGCCGCGCTGACGACCCGGCACTCGGTTGCATCGGTCTGGGGTTTGACTTCAATGTTCGCCGGCAGCGACTCGCAGGAAGAGGGCTTATCCTCCGGCTCGGCGCTGTCGTCGGATTCGTCCCCGCCCGATTCCTCAGCGCTGGCTGGCGCTGCCGGGGGCGCATGCCATTCATACGCGCCGACATCGCAGAAGCCGTTTACGGGATAGGGCCGCGAGTAGCCGCGTTGGTCTTCCGTCGTCAGCGCCGAGCAGTCGCCGGCCGCGCCGACGGCCGGGCTGTTCTCGGGCAGCGGGAAGTAGGGGACGCTTCCGGTCGGGTTGGAAGGCAGGCGCGGATCGTCGTTGCTGGCGGCGCCGCAATTGTCGTCCGCGTGCGCCTGGACGATATTGTTCGTGTAGACATTAACGCCGCCGGTTTTACTGGTCCCGCATTGTTCCGAGCCGGTATTGCCCCAGATGATGCTGTTGCGCAGGTTCACCGCTGAATTGCTCACCCTGACCATGATGCCCGCGGCTTTGTAGCGGCCGCCTGCGACGTGGTTGCCGGTGATGGTCAGATGCCGCAGTTCAATCGGCGCGTCATACACATCCCCGCTCAGCATTATGCCGCCGCCTTCGTTGCGAGTCGCGGTGTTATTGTAGATCGTGCTGTTGACGATGAGGATGCTCTGAGTGCCGTTATATGTGACAATACCGCCGCCCTGAGTGTTGGCGGTATTGCCATGGATGGCGCTGCGCTTGATTGTCGCCGCGCATCTTATGCCGAGATTGAGGCCGCCGCCGTTGCCTTCCGCAGTGTTGTTGGCAAACACGCTGTCGCTGATGCTCAGGTTGGCGTACGTGCAGGTGAGGGCGCCGCCGTTCGTGCGGCTTGCGTTGTTGATTAACCTGACCCGATTCAGCGTCAGGGATGCATTTTGCGTATCGGGGCTGCTGGGCAGGCTTAGTCTGATCGCGGCGCCCGCCGCTTGGCTGTGCGAAATCGTTGCTGTTGAGCCTCTGGTAATGGTGATGTCACGGATGGTTACGTCGGCGCCGGTGGTTTGGATAGTGATGGCGCGATATTTTTCCATGCCGTCTATCGTGCGCCCTCGGCCGTCGATGGTGAGCGTGCCGGTGATGTCGGGCGAGTGGTCGCTCAGCTCGACTTTCCGCGTCAGGACGATGGTGTCGGCGCCGCTGCCGGCCGGGCAGCCGTTTGTGGCGGTGTCGGTGTTGGCGGCGGTGATGGCGTCGGCGAAGCTGCAAGTCGCGTTGACCGTGATGGTGGATTGGGCGAAGGCGGGCGGCGCAGATAGCAGCAGGAAAACTGCCGCGAGCAAGAACAGTCTGGTAAAGAATCCGGAGTTCAGGACGAACTCCGGGGAAGATCGGGATTTAGCGCGAGTTAGGGGGGGGGGGGGGGGGGGGGGGGGGGCTGAGAATGTATGTTCGGGGCGCGACAAGCGCAAACAGCGCATCGCTCCCGCGCGCAAGCTGCGATGGACGGTTGTCATGGCATGGCCTCTCTTACAAATAATGGAGATCCGGCCTCTCGCCAGAATATGTAATAAAGCTAGACTTGTTTCTGAAACAAGTCAAATAATTAACGAAATCCGCAACATCCTGGAACTTTCCGCCCTTCCATTGTGGCGGCCAGTTACATACCGCGGCCTGTAGGGGCGAGCCTTGGCTCGCCCGCATGGTTTGACGCGGCGCACGGTCACATATCACGGCCTGTAGGGGCGAGCCTTGGCTCGCCCGCATGGTTTGACGCGGCGCACGGTCACATATCACGGCCTGTAGGGGCGAGCCATCGGCTCGCCCGCATGGTTTGACGGGGCGGCATTCCATAAATGCGGCCAATTGCATACCGCGGCCTGTACGGGTTAGTCCGTGAATCGCCCGATGTTGTAATCGCGGAATTTCGGGCGAGCCACCGGCTCGCCCCTACCGTACAAGAGGAGATTCGAATATCGCGATCGCGGAAGGCAATGCCAATCAAGTCTTACACGCGCTTGGGCGGGCGGTTCTGCGATGCGCCCAATGTTGTAATCGCGGAATTTCGGGCGAGCCACCGGCTCGCCCCTACCGTACAAGAGGAGATTCGAATATCGCGATCGCGGAAGGCAATGCCAGTCAAATCTTACACGCGCTTGGGCGGGCAATTCCGCGATGCGCCCAATGCCGTAATCGCGGAATTTCGGGCGAGCCACCGGCTCGCCCCTACCAGATCGCCGGCAATAGATGAAATTCAGCCAGAGGCGAGCCCGCGGATGGCCCAATGTTCTAATCGTGAAATCGCGGACGACACACTGTGTCGCCCCTACGGAATACGAGCTGGGTAGAATATCGCGATCGCGGAAGGCAATGCCCATCATGCCCGGCCTATCGACCTTGCGCTGCATGTCGCATGACTTGCCCGGCGCAGCTTCCACTCTCTTGCCAGTTCAGCCTTGACATCGTTTTCGGGCGGTGCTAGGCTACGTATGAAAGGTGAGAGCGTATGTTCTCTCGCTTTTTTGTCCCCGCGAGCGTGATTGGGGTCGAGTGCGGATTAACAGCAGAATAGCAGGTTAATCAAGAGCGAATCAAACCCTGTTGAGAATACGGAGAGTTTGATCCTGGCTCAGGATGAACGTTGGCGGCGTGCCTAATACATGCAAGTCGAACGGTAGGATTGCGTTCGCGCAGTCTGAGAGTGGCGCACGGGTGAGTAACACGTAACTGATCTGCCCCGTAGACTGGGATAACCTTTGGAAACAGAGGCTAATACCGGATAATCTCGGTTGAATTAGCTTAGGCCGAGGAAAGGCGAAATAGCGCTATGGGATGAGGTTGCGGGCCATCAGCTAGTTGGTGAGGTAAAGGCTCACCAAGGCGATGACGGCTAGGGGATCTGAGAGGGTGGCCCCCCACACTGGGACTGAGACACGGCCCAGACTCCTACGGGAGGCAGCAGTAAGGGATATTGCGCAATGGACGGAAGTCTGACGCAGCGACGCCGCGTGGGCGAAGAAGGTTTTCGGATCGTAAAGTCCTTTTCTATGTGACGAGGAAGGACGGTAGCATAGGAATAAGTGTCGGCTAACTACGTGCCAGCAGCCGCGGTAAAACGTAGGACACGAACGTTATCCGGAGTTACTGGGCGTAAAGCGCGCGTAGGCGGTTTGTTAAGTTACCTATGAAAGTTATCGGCTAAACTGGTAATGGTTAGGTGAAACTGGCGGACTAGGGTGAAATAGAGGGAAGTAGAATTCCGGGTGTAGTGGTGAAATGCGTAGATATCCGGAGGAATACCAGAGGCGAAGGCGGCTTCCTGGATTTCGACTGACGCTGATGCGCGAAAGCGTGGGTAGCGAACGGGATTAGAAACCCCGGTAGTCCACGCCGTAAACGATGTACATTAGGTGTTCGGCTACGATGGTAGTTGAGTGTCGCAGCAAACGCGATAAATGTACCGCCTGGGGAGTACGGTCGCAAGGCTAAAACTCAAAGGAATTGACGGGGGCCCGCACAAGCAGCGGAGCGTGTGGTTTAATTCGAGGCTACGCGAAGAACCTTACCTGGGAGTGACATGCTGGTAGTACGGAAGCGAAAGCGGAAGGACCCTTCGGGGAGCCAGTACAGGTGCTGCATGGTTGTCGTCAGCTCGTGCCGTGAGGTGTTCGGTTAAGTCCGCAAACGAGCGCAACCCTCGGTGCTAGTTATACGTGTCTAGCATGACTGCCCATGACAAATGGGAGGAAGGTGGGGATGACGTCAAATCAGCATGGCCTTAATATCCAGGGCGACACACACGCTACAATGGACGGTACAATGGGTGGCGAAGGGGCGACCTGGAGCGAATCCTCCAAAGCCGTTCTCAGTTCGGATTGCAGGCTGCAACTCGCCTGCATGAAGTCGGAGTTGCTAGTAACCGCGAATCAGCACGTTGCGGTGAATACGTTCCCGGGCCTTGTACACACCGCCCGTCACGTCATGGGAGTTGGTCGAGCCTGAAGTCGGGAAGCCAACCCGTTGGGGGGCTACTGCCTAGGGCAGGGTCGATGACTGGGACGAAGTCGTAACAAGGTAGCTGTAGCGGAAGCTGCGGCTGGATCACCTCCTTTCTAAGGGAGCGGGGGTAGACCCCGCGAGTTACATGTAGGGGCGTTTCGCAGAGACGCCCGTCGGTGTAGAAACAAAAGGGCGCGGATTCGCGACGGATAAGCCTGCTATTGTGCTGTTAATCGTGAGAGCGAGAGCAAATGGATTTGGGGCTGTAGCTCAGTTGGTTAGAGCGCACGCCTGATAAGCGTGAGGTCGCAAGTTCAAGTCTTGCCAGCCCCACCAGCGGCCCGTCCGCCGGGTCAACCAGAGGGGACATAGCTCAGTTGGGAGAGCGCCTCGCTTGCACCGAGGAGGTCAGGGGTTTGAACCCGCGGCCTTAATGAGAGGCGTATGCCGTACACACACTGAACAATGCGCTTTGGTCTTGCCGCAGTCACATTAGCATTACTCACTTCATTTTCACTCGTCATCATCCTTGCCGCCCCGCTTAAAGCCAGCGCCGACATTTACTTCTTGATCGGGCTTGGAAATCGAATCCTCTCCGGCGAAGTTCCCTACATCGACTTCTACTTTGAGGGACTCCCCATCATTCAGTATCTTTTTGCGCCGGCCGCTGCAATGGGTCAGGGGCTGGGCATCAATGGCGTCACCGTCTGGTCCTTGCTGACTTGGCTGCAACTCGTCTTCAGTCTTGTGTTATGTTACCGCCTGGCAAAGACCGCCTTCGGGCGCGATACGTCGCCATTTATTCTGCTGCTGATTCCGCTGGCCTTGGCTTTTCTTTCCTGGTTGCTCTTTTTCACGCGCGCTTTTGGCCAGCGCGAGCACATTTTTCTCATATACGCGGCGCCCTGGTTGCTTCTGCGTTTCAGCGTTTGGCAGGGCAGCCGTGCGCGGCCGGCGCCGCTCTTTGCCTTTGGCGCATTAGTCGGCGTTGCAACGAGCATCAAGCCCTATTTCTTTCTGGTAGTTGGCGCGCTGGAGCTGTATTGGCTGCTGCGTCATCGCAGCTATCGTCCTTTGTTGTCGCCGGAAATATACGGTTTTATCGCCGTCAATCTCTTGTATCTGGGTTTGATAGTGGCCAGCCCGCAAGTGTTCAGCGGCCTCGTCGAGACGATTGAATCGGAAGCGGTCTATCACTCTCTACGGAAGGGCGTCGAAACAAATGACCTCATCAATAATTTGATCCAGCCGCGATTTCTGATTCCGCTGCTCATCGGAATCGCATCAACAATCTTGAGTTGTCGCGGCCGGCAGAAGCCTTATAACTTTCTTGGCGCGCTCGGCTGCTTCACGATCATGGGCGCGCTGATTGTCCTTGTCGCGGCCGGCGGCAGCTTTTATATGCTTATCGTTATGTACGGCGGCGCCTTCAGTTGCGCTGCCTTTATCTTGCTTCTGCCCGTTGCGCTGCAGTCGCCGCGGGACCGGGCGCCCGTCGCCGGGTTAGCGATCGCCGCATTCCTCATGCTATTCGCGGGATTCAACATGCTGTTGAATTGGCGCGAACTGGTTTATGTGAAGATGGAAACCCCGGTCGATTTGCGCGCGATCATCATGCCCATGTTCGAACCGGGCGACGATATCTTGTTTATGACCGGCAAGATGGGGCAGGTTTACCCCTGGTTTGGGGTAAAGGGATTCAATCACGTCTCGGGCATGCCGTCCGCATGGGTACTGCCGCTCGAAGATGAGTCCGACTTGGCCCAGAAGACCCTGGCGCGTTACGCCAGGCTCACCCGCCGCGACATCGACGCCGGGCCGCCCGCAATTGTCGTTGACAAAGATGAGATGCGCGTACCCGAGTTTCTTGCGCGCTTCGATTTGCTAGAGACTATACAGTCGCGCTATGTCTTGGCGGGACAGACCGCCCGCTTTGATGTCTACCGCTATATCGGAGAGCCGCCACTCAAGGCCCCGGTCTTCGATTTCGGGGATCGATTTGTGCTCAATTCTTGGGAGCTCGCTACGACTGACCTCTGCGACGGCTTGGAACTGAATACCTGGTGGCGGCCAATGGAAGCGCCTGACCTAAATGATTACACGCTGCACGTCGATCTTGTAAGCAAGGAGACGGGCGCGCCGCTGTTGGAGAGCTTCGAGCGCATCGGCGGCGTAATCAACTATGCCGGCCAGCCTGTCCTGTTGGATTCGCAGCGACTCTCACTGCCTTGTGAACGGGCGGAAGGCGAAACGGTCCTGCTGCTTCTGTCGCTGGAAGATATGAGCGTGGATGGGGGCAAGCTGCTGCCCGTGCGCGATAGCGACGGCGGCGTTCATGGCGATTACCTCTATGTAGGCGAGTTTTCTCTGATTGCGTCGCCCGGCGCATAACGCTCCATTCGGACAGTTTATTCGGTCTGCGTCACGATCTGATTGAATACAAGGCGCTGCGAAGCCGGCGATCTCTCGGCCTGAAGTCGCGAGATGAAGCTGAAACACCCAGCGCACATGCGCATGATTAACTGCAGTTAAAATAGTTTCGTACACTCTGACTGCTATTGATGCGCAGCGATTTATAATAATCTGTAAAGTATGTTAGCAATTTCTTGACAAGGGTATCAGACAGGGTTAAACTCCTTTAAGATTTCCACTAATCTGACATGGTGTATCATGCAAACTAAACTGCAATCCCTCATAAGCGGGCTTCTGTTCAACCTGATCGCCTTGGCGCTCGTCCTTAGTATTGTTGTGTACCGCACCGATCTGAACTTTGCGCAAGGCGGCGAAGCCGACACGGATACGCCGGTATTGACGCCGCGCAAGACCCAGGCTGAAGACGATGCCGACGATGGGGATGACGACGATGACGACGGAGATGATCAGCATGTCTATAGTTACGTGGTTCAGCCGGGCGACAATCTATGGCGCATAGCCAAGGAGCTTGGACTGCCCTACGCAGTCCTGGCGGCGCAGACAGACAACCCCCGGCGCATCTTTGCCGGCCAGATCTTTACCTACAGCAGCGAGCAAATGGAGAGTCGCGTCAGCGTGACAACGGTGACCGTCAGCCAGGGCGACGGCGACACCTATACCTTTACTGTGCGGGCTGGCGATACGCTGTCGCATATTGCGATGTGGCTGGGGGTGCCGCTGGAGACGCTGGCCGAGCAGGTGGAAGATCCGTCGAGCATTCAGCCCGGGCAGATATTCAGCTATGTCAGCGATCGGCGAATTGATACGCCTCCCTTGCTGACCGACAACGACGGCACGGACAGCGATGGCATTGACACGACCGGCATCTACACCGACGACGATGGCTACGATACGACTGGCCAATTCACCGATAACGATGGCACGGACAGCGATGGAATCGACACGACCGGCCAATTCACCGATAACGATGGCACGGACAGCGATGGAATCGACACGACCGGCCAATTCACCGATAACGATGGCACGGACAGCGATGGAATCGACACGACTGGCCAGTTTACCGACAACGATGGCACAGATAGCGACAGGATTGATACGACCGGCCAGCAAGACGATACAGATAATGACGACACAGACGATACAGTTGACACCGCTGACACCGCCGACTCCAACGACAGTGACTAGCGGCGATGGACTTGCCGGCCACGATCCCGGCGTTGGAGCCGCAGCTGACGCCTTTTGTAGACCCAAGCCTGCCCGAGCTTGAACAGTTCTTTGATCGGGATTGGGTCTGGTCAGCTTTTCGCCGGCAAGTGAACGGGGCTGGGTCGCCGCAGCGTTTCCGCCTGCGCCAATTCGTCCACAGCCCGGGCCGGACAGCCTTTGCCAGATATGAAGTCCATTGGCCGCCCGAGGCCTATCTCTCCCCACAGCATTTTGTGGCGCGCCTCGATAAGGATCAGTCGTCGGAGTTTTTCCTGTATCCGCATGATGCGCGACTGCCGGGTCTGCCCGATGTAGCCGACCCGCAACGCGCTCTGGATCTTGTCAACGAACATGTTCTGGCAGCGCCCGCGCGGCGAGCGCGTGTTCAGTTGGTCACCTATCGTCCGGGATATCGCGCCGTTCTCCGCCATCAATTCGGACGCGTGAAGCTCTATGCTCGCGTCGCTCGTCCCCATGCCTTGCCTCGCTTGCTCGATGCCTATGAGATCACGACTTCAGCGGGATTTGTCCTGCCAAGTCTCGCCGGGTATTGGGCGGACGGCGGCGTTGTCTGGCTGACGCAAGTCCGCGGCAGCAATTTGCGCCGCAGGATTCGCCAGGGGAGGGCGCCCAATCCTGATCTGCTCCTGAACGGATTGCATCAACTTTGGCAGAGGCCGATGACGGCTCGCGCCGGACGTCCCTTCAAGCTTGCCGGGGCGTTTCGCAGTGCCCGGCGCAGTTTCAAGCATCATTTGCGCGATTCGCAATCCGGCACGCGACAGTTGAACGCTGCTGTCGCTTCTCTGCGCCCTTTTGTTCGCGATTGGGCCCCGAGCTGCACGGCGCATAATGATTTCTATGACGACCAAATGCTTGTATTGAAAGACGGCAGGATCGCGCTGGTCGACTTTGAGGAAGCCGGTCCGGGCGATCCGATGCTTGATGTTGGAAACTTCCTCGCGCATCTGCTTTGGTCTTCCAAGTTTGGCAGCGCCAAAGCGGCCGATGCAAGCCGGCTATACCACGAAGCCTTTCGGTCCGCCGCCCTTGAGCGCTTTGGCTGGAGCGATCGCAGCCTTCGGCTTCGTGAAGCGGTATGCCTCTTCAGAGTCTGCACGAACTTTATCCGACATCCGCAAGAGAACTGGCTTGCAAAGCTGGAAGACGGTCTTGCGCTGGTGAATGAAGGACTGGATTAGACGGCGCCAGTGTGCGCGCGCCCTGAAACTGTAGTCGGCAGCCGCGGCTCAGATTCGCTAAATCGGTACTGTATCAGAGTCGGTTGAATGTTTTCAAATATCGACGAATTGCTAGGGGCGACTCGGCGGGTCGCCCAATTTGGATCCTGTTCGTACTCATCGGGCGATCCACCGGATCGCCCTACCAAAATATTTCAACCGAAATGGATACAATTACGCTAAATCTTGCACTTGACTCACGCGGAAGATACTGGCAAAATCATAAGTCTTGCGGCTGGCCCCACGCCAGCCGGTGCGTCTTACCAGTCGAATAATCAACGCGAAGGTAATACCTGAGTGCGCATGCCGAGAGAGCCGGCGACTCTGTACGAGAGTACGGAAAGCGACTAAGGGTACACAGTGGATGCCTAGGCATCTTGTGCCGATGAAGGACGTGTTATGCTGCGAAAAGCTTCGATGAGGTGTATAAGACCGTGATAGTCGAAGGTATCCGAATGGGGAAACCCGTCGCGGTTCAAGCCGCGTCATGCCTGCGGAAGTAGGCAGGGGAACCGTCCGAACTGAAACATCTAAGTAGGACGAGGAGAGGAGAAGATTCTGCGAGTAGTGGCGAGCGAAAGCGGAAGAGCCCAAACCAAATGCTACGGTGTTTGGTGTTGTAGGACTTGCATAAGTTGCGGAACCTTGAAGCCGAATGAACTGGGAAGTTCAGCCGAAGAGGGTGAGAGTCCCGTAGGCGTAAGAGAACGCAGCAGCGAGCATCCTGAGTAGCACGATCCACGCTAAGGTTGTGTGAAACAGGGGGGTCCACCCTCCAAGGCTAAATACGCAAGATGACCGATAGCGCAGAAGTACCGTGAGGGAAAGGTGAAAAGAACCCCGGCGAGGGGAGTGAAACAGAATCTGAAACTGTGTACTTACAACCGGTCGGAGGATTGAGCGATCGATCTGACGGCGTGCCTTTAGGAGAATGAGCCAGCGAGTTAATGTGCGTGGCGAGCTTAAGGCGCTGACAGCCGCAGGCGCAGGGAAACCGAGTCTGAATAGGGCGATGAAGTGGCGCATATTAGACACGAAACCAGGCGAGCTAACCATGTCCAGGAAGAAGTTACGGTAACGCGTAATGGAAGACCGAACCCACCGATGTTACAAAATCGGGGGAAGAGGTGTGGTTAGAGGTGAAATGCCAAACGAGCCTGGAGATAGCTTGTTCTCCCCGAAATAGCTTTAGGGCTAGCGTTGCGCGATGGGTGTCGGAGGTAGAGCACTGTATGGGCTAGGGGGCGTCCAGCTTACTGAACCCAAACAAACTCCGAATGCCGATATGCCAAGCGCGGCAGTTGGACTGCTTGAGATGAGTTAAGTAGTCGAGAGGGAAAGAACCCGGACCCTCGTCTAAGGTCCCGGAGAGTATGCTAAGTGTAAAACGAGGTGAGTGTGTTGAGACAGCTAGCAGGTTGGCTTAGAAGCAGCCATCCTTTAAAGAGTGCGTAACAGCTCCCTAGTCAAACGCATTTGCGCGGATAATGTAACGGGTCTAAAGCATACGACCGAAGACAGGGATAACTTGTAAGTTATGGTAGGGGAGCGTTCTGATGGCGGAGAAGGTTGGTCGTGAGGCTGATTGGAGCGATCAGGAGTGCGAATGCTGGCATGAGTAGCGAGAAATAGGTGAGAACCCTATTCGCCGAAAGTCTAAGGTTTCCGACGGAAGGTCAGTCCGCGTCGGGTTAGTCGGACCTAAGCCGAGGCTGAGAAGCGTAGGCGATGGATAACGGGTTAATATTCCCGTACCGGTATGTGGAGAAGTTGCGAGGGCTTGTGATTAAGTCAGCCTCTGAGTGGATTGAGGTGGCAAGCGGAGAGAGACCGTGAAGCCGTGCCTTAGGGCAAGAAGTGATGAAGGTCATGGGACGAGAAAAGCCGCGACATTGTAGAAGCATGCCGTCCGTACCGCAAACCGACACAGGTAGACGAGTAGAGAATACGAAGGCGAACGGGAGAACCTCTGCTAAGGAACTAGGCAAAATGGATCCGTAACTTCGGGAGAAGGATCGCCTGTGCGCGAGCACAGGTTGCAGTGAAAAGGCTCTGCCGACTGTTTACCAAAAACACAGGTCTCTGCGAAAGCGCAAGCTGAAGTATAGGGGCTGACGCCTGCCCAGTGCCGGAAGGTTAAGTGGAGTTGTGAGAGCAGCGAGATGAAGCCCCGGTGAACGGCGGCCGTAACTATAACGGTCCTAAGGTAGCGAAATTCCTTGTCGGGTAAGTTCCGACCCGCACGAAAGGCGTAACGAGTGGAGCGCTGTCTCAGCAGGGGGCCCGGCGAAATTGAAGTATGCGTAAAAATGCGTATTACCCGCAGCAGGACAAAAAGACCCCGTGGAGCTTTACTGTAACTTGCCATTGCGTTAGGGCGTTGCTTGTGCAGGATAGCTGGGAGGCGTGGAAGCGTGCGCGTCAGCGTGCGTGGAGCCAATGTTGAGATACCAGCCTGGTAGTGCTTTGGCCCTAACCTTGTTGCGAGAAGCATCAGGGACAGTGTCAGGTGGGCAGTTTGACTGGGGCGGTCGCCTCCGAAAGGGTAACGGAGGCGCCCAAAGGTTGGCTCAGATGGAATGGAAACCCATCGCAGAGTGTAAAGGCAGAAGCCAGCTTGACTGCGAGACAGACAAGTCGAGCAGAGACGAAAGTCGGGCTTAGTGATCCTACGGTCCAGAGTGGAATGGCCGTAGCTTACCGGATAAAAGCTACCCCGGGGATAACAGGCTAGTCTTGCCCAAGAGTTCGTATCGACGGCAAGGCTCGGCACCTCGATGTCGGCTCATCGCATCCTGGGGCAGAATCGTGTCCCAAGGGTTGGGCTGTTCGCCCATTAAAGCGGTACGTGAGCTGGGTTCAGACCGTCGTGAGACAGGTCGGTCTCTATCCGCTGTGGGCGTTGGGAATTTGCGAGGAGTTGCCCCTAGTACGAGAGGACCGGGGTGGACGAAGCGCTCGTGCATCAGTTGTCGCGCCGGCGGCATGGCTGAGTAGCGACCTTCGGTGTGGATAACCGCTGAAAGCATCTAAGTGGGAAGCCAGCCTCAAGAAGAGATTCCCCATTGGTAAAACCAAGTAAGACCGCTGGGAGACTACCAGTTAGATAGGCGGGGGGTGTAAGCGCAGTAATGCGTGTAGCTGACCCGTACTAATGGTCGAGGGCTTTCCGTACTTTGGTACGGGGTGTCCGGCGCTTTCGGAGAGCGCGTCAGGGAAAGCCAGGCGTTGATTAAGTCGAGACGCGAGACGCATGAGCGAGTGAAGAGGGCGCGCGCATGAGAGTCAAGTGTTGGTGACTAGAGCCGCGGGGGTACACCCGGATCCATCCCGAACCCGGCAGTTAAGCCCGCGAGCGCAGATGGTACTGCATTGGAGACGATGTGGGAGAGTATGCCGTTGCCAACACTTCACTCTTATGCGCCGCCTTCTTTTTATTTCCCCTCATATCGACCTAGCGGGCCGACACGCCGATCAACCGCGCTAAGGCCAATCTTTCAGTTAATCACATTGCGAATCGCCAAGCCGCATCCGGAAACCGCCCAACATCCAATTCGCCATCAATGGCATCCAGGCTGTCGCAATGCGCCAACTGCCATTCCCGTCCGTTATTCACGGAAAGAGCAGGCGCCGCCTGGTTGACAGCGGGATGCTTCTCCGCGCTTAATTTGAGCAGCTCTTGCGCAAGTCTTCCAAGCGGAAAATCGATACATATTCATCGCTGTATGAAGGTTCGGCATTACGGAAACTGTCAGCGATCATCCCGAAGTTGATCATCCAGCGATGGTGGTAGACAACGTAACTGAAGCCGTCGTCTTCCAGGCGCTTCAATTCAGCATGGTAAATGTCTTGCCCAAACGTCTCGCATGTAATCGGCCGATTCTTGGACCAGGAATGCAGCAAACTATTCTGATTGATATAGCTGTATGCGTCGAGCGCCGTGCGATTGGAAGCGCCTTCAACTTGGGGGTAACCGCTGAGCGATTGATAGAATCCGTAACGCTTGGAGTTTTTGCGCCCCATCGGCAGGTTCACGAGCCGTATCTCTTCGGAGTCCGGCTCGCGCGCAAGCCATTCGAGAAAGGCGAACTGTTCAGCCGGATATATTTTCTCCTTCACCGGCACAAAGTACTCCACAGCCAACAGCGCGATCAGGAGCAAGACAAAGCCTGTTTTCCTTGTCGCGGGCTGCAGTTGCTGCAGCGCGGCTAAACCGTAGCAAGACAGGACCGCAAGCGGCGTGAGCAGGCCGAACATAAACAGGTCCGTCTCGCCAAAAGCTGAAAATGCAAACGGAAATACCTGGCCGAGAATGTGCTTGGGCAGGAGGATGTTTCCGTATTCCGTCCCGTTTACGCGTAGAGTGGAACCCAAGCGCAAGAGCGCAAACAGGCATCCCAGGATCAGCCAAGGCAGCATCGGTCGCCGAAAGCGCGCGCTGGACAAACCGATGCCGATAAGCAGAAGCGGCAAATAACCAAGGTAACTTGTCGTGCTGAGTTTTGCGTTATCGGGTGTCTGCAAGATGGACTCAAGCAGCGGGCCCATCACCGGATGATTGTGATTGACGACGAAGGATATGAAGTCGTTCTTGCCTTCTCCGGTCCCATGCCAGACCAGGGCGTCGCTTAGCGATTGGGGCGACTGCATTATCGGCAGAATACGCCAGGAACTCGCCAGGCCGATAACCGCCATAAGCAGCACGACATTGAGCCAGAACCGCCTGTAACGCCACCTTGTCCAGGCGAAGCCACAAATGCCCAGGCCGAGCGTCATCAGGAGGCAGGCATAGGCGTAAAGGCTTGTCGCGCATGTCAATCCAGTCAGGATGCCTGCCGCGACAAGCAGCCTGAAGCGATTCTCGCCCAAGCCGCGGTGAAAGAAGTAAAGAACCAATGGCAGTGGCGCCACGAATGCGATGATGGGTGTGTTGGCGCGGCCCACCACGTGCGGGCTCAAGCCAAAGACCAAGGCGCCGAAGAGGGCCGTCCACTTGTCGTCAAACAGGTAAAGCAGATAAACATAGGCGGAAAGCGCCGAAGAAAGAATGATCAGCAGATAGGCCAGACAGAAGGCATTTGATACCGGCATCGCGATCTGCAAGGCATTGACCACGATGGCATGAGGCAACAAGAAAGACTGATAAACCAGCGGCAAACCCTTTGGATAAAACAGCGCGTTCGTAAAGAATAATTCGCTCTGCCCGCTCAAAACTCGCTTGACGTGCCAGGCATCCCAAAAGTGAAAAAACACATCGCTGCTGTTGCCAGCGGGCAGCCAAAACACATCCGTCCTGAATATGTAAATGATCGTGGGGAAGGTCATGACCAAGGTCAAGACGGTGCTGATGAGGAGAAAACCCCGATGTTCGCGCAACAGGCGCAGGGCCGGTTTCATTGGCGCCTCGGCAATCAGGAATTGACATCATCTTAGCACGGCTGGGAATACGGGCAAGCCGGCGCCGTCGGCGTCTGCTGGGCGCCTCGACTTGTCCCGAAGCCAAACCTGCCTTATCCTAATCTTAAAGAGACTATTAGGCTGGTAAGACGCTTATGCCATGCCCGGAGTGAAACCTATGGACCGCAAGCCGACAGCGCGAATGACCCGCCCGCTCCTCTTCTTTCTTCTGCTGCTGGCGACACTGACCACGCTGGCTATCGGCGAAAAGGAAGAAGATGACGCGATCGCCGCCACTATCTCCGGCCAGGCGGCCGCGCGGATCGTAAACGACGAGGGCGGCCCGGTCAGCATTACCGGGCAACTCCGCTATACCAATGCGCTCTTCACCAACGGCGTGGCCGAGCCGCTGATTATCCTGGAAGATCAGGCCGGCTTCATCGATCGCGACGAACAATTCATCCTGCCGCTGGAATCTCAGGTCCTGGGCCAAATCACATCCGATTTTTTCACATCGCCATTTTCTTATAGTCTTTCACTGCCGGTCGCGCCCGCCGGCAGCCTGCGCGATGTCGACAACGACGGCGTTGAAGACCCGGGTGTGATGGTCTTTGCGGTTTCATATTGGACCAACCTCTTCGGCGATACCTTGTTGCAGAAATGCGATCTATACGGGGGCGGTTGGTCCACCGCTTACGCGTCAACCCGTGCCAGCCGAGACCCGGCAAAACGCCTGGAAATCATCGGCGGAAAATTGATCGTCTTCGCGCCGACTGCGGGCCAGGGCTTTCCCTCCGGCTTTGGCAGCGATGGTCTGCTTTTTACATCGGACGATCCAATCGTCAGCCTGCCGCAAGGTTATTCTGTCGTCGATCTGGACAGCCAACCTTTCCGATTTGACCGCGCCGCCCAGCAAACAGTCGACCTGTGGGAACCGGAAGCAGCCGCTATCAACGACTTTTCCGATCTCAGTTATAGCGAAGCCTTCGCGGCGATGCTGGACTTGTTTCGCCGCGAGTACGCTTATACCGAATTCTACGCATTGGACTGGGACGCGCTGGAAACAACTTACGCGCCGCGTTTCGCCGCGGCCGAAAACGCGGAAGACTCGGATGCCTATGCGCTCGCCCTGCGCGATTTCCTTTGGGAGATTCCTGATGGCCACGTCGGCATGCCGCTGGGTCCCCTCAGCGAGAAATTCCGCGAGGAGACCGATGGCGGCCTGGGCCTGTCGCTCTCGGAATTGGACGACGGCCGGATTGTCGTCAGCTATCTTCTGGAAGGCGGCCCGGCCGCCCGCGCCGGCGTCGAACTCGGCGCCGAGATTCTGGCATGGGATGGCGGCGGCGTTCAGGAGGCGATGGATCGCGAATTCATCTGGGCGCATCAAGCGCTGGCTACCGCGCATACCAAGCGCCTGCAGCAATTGCGTTACATCACCCGCTTCCCGCTTGGCAGCGAAGTCGAATTCAGCTATCGCAATCCCGAGGCCGAAGAAGAGCAAAGCGCCATGCTTGGCGTCATCAGCGAGCGCGCCAGCTTTAACCACTCTTCCTTCTTTTCCGGCGTCGACGGCCTGGAATTGCCGCTGGAATTCGAGATTCTTCCCAGCGGCTACGGCTACGTCGCCATCTACTCCTTCAGCGACAATGAACGGCTTTCCATTGAGCTTTGGGAGCGCATGATTGACAGTTTCAACGCCGAGGATGTGCCGGGCATCATCATCGATATGCGTTTCAACGGCGGCGGCAGCGGCTACCTGGCTGATCAGCTTGGCGCCTACTTCTTCCAGGAAGAACATATACTCGGATACTCCAGCGCCTACAACGAAACCACGGGCGACTTTTATCTTGATCCCGCTTCGGAAGACCGCTTCTGCCAGCCCGAAGGCCTGAGCGAGCCGCGCTACGTGGGCGAAATCGTGATAATCATCGCGCCAGGCTGCTTCAGCGCTTGCGAATTCTTTACTCACAACCTAACCATAAACGATCGCGCCGCGATCATCGGCCATTATCCGACCGGCGGTTTGGGCGGCGCTGTGGATGATTTCATCATGCCAGATGACATCCGCGTCCGCTTCACCGTCACGCGCGCCCTGGATGCCGAGAAGAAGATCCATATTGAAGCGCGGGGCGTCGCGCCGACCGTTCCTGTGCCGGTCACCCTGGAAAGCCTCACGAGCGACGGCGACTTTCTGCTGGAAGCGGCCGAGAAGCACCTGAATGAGCTCATCCTGGGCGAAATCATCGACGGCGGTGAACTGTCGCTCGGCGCCGGAAGCACGGAAGTGCAAGCGCAGGGCATCGTCGGTCCCGATCAGCGCGTCCGCTACCGCGTGACCTTGCCCGCAAACCGGACCGTCAGCGTGTTCTTGAGCGGGGTAGACGAAACAGTGGATACCGTGCTCGGCATTTACAACCGCGATGGCTCAAAACTGCTCGGCGAAAACGACGATGTCGCTGAGGACAGGCGCGATTCCGCTTGGGAAGACCTGGCAATCGGCGCGCAGTCGGGCGCCTTTGTCTTTGAGGCGCGGATCAAGGATGCTGAAGAAATACAAGCCTTCACCATCAAGATCGTCGGCGTCGAAACCGATGATCCGTCGGTAGGCGTCGCGGACCACGAAGCGCCCGCAGGCGCGGATTCGGCCGATAGCTCAGATTCCGGCGATGAACCGCAATCGGGCGAGGCGGAGGAATAAGCCGCGAACCGCGGCGATGCTCGAATGCTAGTCCCAGTCGCGCTGATCGATAATCTTGCGCGCATTCGGGTCAATGGCGCCGGCTTCGACCACATTCACCGCATCGATCCGCAGGCGCGCCGCCGCTTGCGCCAGGCGCCGGAGCTTATCGCCGAGCCCTTTGCCCGACGCGCCCTCTTGCAATTCAATGTTGACCGTCACCACATCGCGATTCTCCGGCCGCGTGATGACGGCCTGAAGGGCCTTGATCTCCGGGAATTGCATCGCCGCCGCCTGAAGCTGATTCGGATGCAGGAACATGCCGCGGACCTTAATCGCGTCCCCGCTGCGCCCGTAGAGTCCGAGGAGCTGCTGCCCCTGGCGCTCGGGTTCAGGCGACAAGGCGCCCAGGTCGCCGGTGCCGAAACGAATCAGCGGATATGCTTCGTTGAAGGTTGTCGCCACGATTTCGCCCGTTTCACCCGCGGGCAGCGGCTCGCCCGTCTCCGGATCGCAAACCTGCAGGTACACGCTCGGCATAATGCAAAAGCCTTGCAAGCCTTTGCGGCTGTAGCCCACAAAGCCCAGGTCCGCCGTGCCGTAGGCTGAGGTTGTCTTCATGTTGTATTCGCCTTCGAAGCGTTCCTGCTGGCTCGCTGTGTAGGGCTCGGCTGAAAACAGCGCCTTCTTGAGGGGCAGGCTCTCCGGCCCCATGCCCATCTCTTCGGTTTTGTCCAGCACGGTCATTAGATAGCTCGGCTGGCCGACGAAACCGGTGGCGCCCAGCGCCATCATCATCATAATCTGCAACTCGGTATTGCCCGGTCCAGTCGGGATCACCGTAGCGCCGCAAGCGCGGATCGCCTCGTCCAGCAGAAGGCCGGCCGGCGTCAGGTGATACATGAAGGTATTCAGCACGCGATCGCCCCGTCCGAGGCCGATATAGCGAAAAGGCGCCAACTGCGCCTCCGGATCGGCCGCTGGCGGTTGCGGATCGTAAATCGGGCCGGGCGAGATATAGATCCGCGGCAGGTCAAATGGGTCGATCGTGAGGAAGCCGCCAAAAGGCGGATTCTCGCGGTGGATCTCCACCAGCGAATCCTTGCTCAAGACCGGAATCCTGGCGAGGTCGGCCGCGCCTTTGATTTCGCTTGGCCGCGCGCCGGCCGCGTCCATCAATTCGCGGATCGCCGGCGCCTGATCATAAGCATGCCGCAGCAAATGGCGAATGCGTTCATCGATATCGGTCACTGTCGCGCCCTTCAAGACAATATGGCAAAGTGTCGCCTCAGCCCAGCCAGCGCTTCCGGCGCTTGTAATGCTTGACTTCGCGGTAATTCTTGCGCCCACCGGCCTGGTTCAGGCCCAGATAGAATTCCTTGATGTCTTCGTTTTCCCGCATCTGCTCGGCCGGGCCATCCAGTACAATCCGACCATTTTCCATGACGTAGGCGTAATCCGCCAATTCCAGAGCGGCGCGGGCATTCTGCTCCACAAGCAGCACGGACATCCCTTCGCCCCGGTTGATCTCGCCGATGATCTCGAAGATCTCATGCGCCAGCATCGGCGCCAAGCCCAGGGAGGGCTCGTCCAGCATGAGCAACTGCGGATGCGCCATCATCGCCCGGCCGATGACCAGCATCTGGCCCTCGCCGCCGGAGAGATAACCGCTGACGCGCCGGGCAAGTTTGCCCAGAGCCGGGAAATAATGGTAAACGCGCTCGAGGTCGTCGCGAATGTGGCGACCGCCCTGATAGACCATGCCGCCGATGCGCAGATTCTCTTCGACCGTCAGATGGCGGAAGAGCGGGCGACCCTCGATGACCTGCACCAGGCCCATACGCACGACTTCTTCCGCCGCCAAGCCATCGAGACGCTGGTCGCCCCACAAGATCTGACCGCGCGTGACCTCGCCCAGCTCCGCTTTCAGCAAGCCGCTTATCGCCTTCAAGGTTGTGGATTTGCCGGCGCCGTTGGGGCCCAGCAGCGAAACAATCTGGCCCGGCGCGACTTCAAGCGAAATGCCGCGCAAGACCAGGATGACGCTGTTGTAGACCACCTCAATGTTGCCGACCGACAACGCCGCCGTGGTCGCCGATGCCTTCAGCTCCTCGCGCAGAACCATCTCCAACCTCGGCTCTTCGCCCGCCGCCGCGCGCCTGCAATTGAGCTTGCCCGGTTTCCCCTCCGCAAGTGCTGCGGAGGGGAAGGGCGAATAGCTATTGCCCGCGCAACTGCGGCACCGGCATGAAGTCCGTCAAGGGCACGACGATCGGCACGAACAATTGACCGCCCGAGCCGTCGGGGATCAAAAGCGCGTCTTCCGCTCCCGTGGCCGGCCCCGACATCGTATTGTTGGCGTACTTCATCACGGCGATGCGGTTCTGCGTCCCATCGCGCATGCCTTCGTCGAACTTCTGCTGGAACAAACCGCCCAGGACCGCAAATTCCATGCTTTCAATCGTCGCCTTGATGTCCGCGCCCGTAACCGCATCAAGGCTGCCGACAGCGTTGACCGTGCGGATGTAAGTCTCGATGACGGAGTCCGCCAAACCCCAAGACAACAAATAGGCGATGTTCTGCTCCGCCGGTCCGCGCTCGTTGGCCGCAAATTGCTGCGTGACAAATTGTACGGCCGGGCTGCTCGTCTCCGTCCACCAGATGAAAGGCATGGAGCCAAACATGCCATCCACCGCCGGCAGTCCGTTTGGCTTGCGCACACGCTGCCCCAGGATGCCGACGCTCGTGTCCATGACCCAGTTGACGCCAGCGATCTTGATGTCTTCTTCCATGCCCAGGTCCACCAGCGTGCCCGCGATCAAAGCCGGTCCAGTCGCCAGTGAATTTGTGTAGATGATATTCGCGCCCGCATCAATGGCGTTCTGCACCTGCGTCAGAATATCGGTATCGGTCGGCAAGAAGATCTGCGGCTCGGCCAGCACCTCGACGCCAAGACCCTCACAGAATTCCGCCGCGGCTGGCTCCGTTCCCGCCAGGCCGAAGGCGCCCGGCCAGGTGACAAAGCCGATCGCCGGATCGGGGAATGCTTCCGGGCTGCCGGCGACAAACTGGCAGAAGGATCCGAATTGATTGATGTAAAGCGGATTGTTCGCGAAAAGCCAGCCGGGCGTTTGACCGTCTTCGCCGTACAAACTCTCGATTGATCCGGCCGAAATGATCGACACGACTTCATCTTCCGCCAATTGCTCCCGCAGCAGCTCGCCATCATCGGAACTGTAGAGGATCAGCAAGTCAAGCTCGTCGCCATAATTGCTGGTGAAGCGGTCGTATGCGCTCTGGGCCGCCTCGCGGCTGCCGCCCGTATCTTCGTATACTTGCGCCAGCTCCGCGCCGCAAACGCCGCCGCGGCCATTCCAATAGCTGACGACATCGGTCAGCGCCGCCACAATCGGCTGCGTTATGAAGGCGTAAGGACCGCTCAAATCGCCAAAATGGAAGAGATTGATCGTCTGCCCAGTGAGGTCCGCCTCGCACTCGCTCAAGTCCGACGGATATTCCATCATGTCCTGCGCCAACATCGGCGACGCGCTGAGGGCAAACAGCAGCGCTAAAATTACAAACAGCTTTTTCATTTCGATAGCTCCCCTCTTTTGCAAGGCAATGCCATTACTCGCTTGGGCGAAGACGCCCCATAGGAATAGCTTATGCCAAAGAGCGGCTTTAGGCAACTAATAGGCGTAGGGGCGGATCTTCCAGGCGACTTTGAAGACTTCCCAACGGTGGGCGATGCCGCGCGGCTCCAGGACGAGGAAGATGATCAGCGCGCCGCCAAAAAGGATGGGATTGATGGCGCTCGTGATATTGACCGCGTCAATGAAGGGAAATAGTTGCGGCAGCAAGTCCGAGAGCCAGGGGCGAAGCGCCGGTATCGCCGCTTCCTGCAGCAAGCGGATGAAGGTGACGCCGAACAAAGCGCCCAAGGGGTAGCCGGCGCCGCCGATGATGAGCATCGCCAGCATCTCTATCGAGCCATCCAATTGAAATGCGTCCAGGGACAAGCTGTTGCGCTCAAAAGCGAGCAGACAGCCGGCGATGCCGGCATAAACCGCGCTCAAGAAAAAGGCCCGCAGCTTCGTGGTGAAGACGTTTATGCCCAGGAGCTCGGCCGCGAGGTCGTTGTCGCGCACCGAGATGAAGGCGCGCCCGGTCCGCGTGCGCATGATGTTCCGCGCCAGGAACATCAGCAGAACCGATAGCGGCACAATGATGTAGTACATTGCGGTATCGGAGGCGAAACTCAGGGCTTTGCTGCGCCGCAGAACCGCTTCGTATGTCGATGCGCCCGCCGCGCCTGTGACGGAAACCTGATAATGCCCGGCTTTGCTCGCGATATAAGACAGGCCTGTGACATTGCCGGCGGCGTCTTCATGCACGGTCATATTGAAGTCGCCGTAAGGCAGGGCATCCCCGCCCGGGTTCAGGATTTCGATGACCGGGTATTCGCCGGACGAGGCGACGATATCAACCGAGATCACATCAACAAAATAACGATCGCCCGCTTCAAAAATCAGAGGCGTTTCGTCATCGATCCGATCCTCAGCGTAAGCCGCAAACGGACCAATTATCGGCGCCGGCACGCTCAACGGGCGGGTGCCGCCGGTCAGATCTTCCATCGGATAGCGCAATACCCAGGGAATGATGAACTGCGCCGCCAAGGTCGCCATTGCCAGGTAAAAGCCTTTGACCCGCAGGGATGGCAAGCCGAATATCAAGCCGATCAAGCCGGTCACGAGCGCGCTCGCGGGCAGCGCCGTCCAAAAACTAAAGCCCAGCTCCCGCGTTAGAATCGCCGAAGCATAGGCGCCGATCGCCATAAAGGCGGCATGCCCGAGCGAAATCTGCCCGGTGTATCCGACCAGCAAATTCAGCCCCTGCACCGCGATCACAAAGATCCCGATCCGGCTGATCAGGCTGATATATTGATCGCCGATCAAGCCCAGGCCCAGGGGCCCGGAAACCGCAAGCAAAGGCGCCAGCAGCAGAGCGACGAAGGCCAGGTTCTTCCACAGCTTGTCGCGCGGCGTGCGGTCGATCAACATATCTTCTTCATACGTTGTATCGAAGACGCCCGCTGGGTTGATATTCGCCATATACGCTCCCGTTCAGGCCGCGGCTTTATATGCGCTCGATGCGTTTCTCGCCAAACAAGCCATCCGGTCGGATCACCAGCACCAGCATGAGCACCACATAAGGCGCCAGATTCGTGCCCGCCTGTTCGCTGGAATTGAGCAGCGTCCCAAACTGTTCGACGATGCCGATGATGATCCCGCCGACAAGCGCCCCGGCGACCGACTCCAAACCGCCCAGCAATACCGCCGGAAACACGCGCAGCGCGACGAAGCTGATGTTGAGCGACAAGCCGACAGCGCCGCCCTGCAGCACGCCGGCAATGCTCGCCAGGAAAGCCGCGACCGCCCAAGTGATAGCCAGAATAACGCGCACGCGCAAACCCACGGACTGGGCCAGTTGCTGGTCCTCGGATGTCGCCCGCATCGCCAAACCCACGCTTGTATAGCGGAAGAACAGGATGAAGCCGACAAAGGCGACGAGCGCGAGTATAAATGCGATCACCAGTTCCACCCGGATAATCGCCAGGCCGCCGAGCGTTTCCCGCAGGGATTCCAGCCGAATCGGTCGAAAGCGGCTTCCCGTCGCCGGATCAAAGAAGATAGGCAGATTCAACTCGACTGTGCCCCAGGCGATTTGCGTCACGCCATGCAGCACCTCCGCCACCGCCAGCGTCATCAATACGGCGGTGAACAGGGGCTGGCCAATCAACGGCCGAATGGCGAAGCGCTCAACCGCCAGGCCGGTCAAGATGGCGCCGGCGAAGGTTCCAGCCAGGGCGTGCAGCCAGCGCCAGTCGCTGCCGCCGATGGTCATCAGCGCGGTGAGCAGGACCGCGCCCCCGGCCGCGATCAGCAGGTTGCGCCGTTCGGCCAGGGCGCGGACGCTCGCCGTCGTCATGATCATGACCATGGTCGCCGTCGCCAGCAAAGCGGCGCCCGGCAGCGAAATCTCGCTGACGGTGAAGAAACTCCAGAAAATCATCCCGCCGACGACCATCATCCAGCCATGCGCGAAGTTGAAGACGCCGGATGCTTTGTTGATCACCACAATGCCCAGCGCCACCAAGCCATAGACCCCGCCGACAAGCAGACCGGAGATCAAAGTCTGCACGATGCGCGCCGCCTTCTTGCCCGCCAACTGGTCCCCCAGGAAGAGCAGCAGCAGAACCGCCCCGATGGCATACAGGGCCCAGGTCAATTGCTTCTTGTTGCGATTGATGAATTCGCTCACCCGGATTTGCCTCTCGAATTGCGAATCAACTTGCGCCAGTCAGCGCATGTCAAAATGATTGCGCAGCCTGCGCGATCCATGTCAGCGGCGCTTAAGCTAGACATCCGCCACTTTCAATTCAGTCTCCACCGTGCCCGTGCGTCCATCCCGGTATTTGACCTCGGCGCTGACGCGCACCTGTCGCCGACTGCCGTAAATCGCGTCCAGCAGATCATGATATTTCTCGTGCAGCGCGCCCCGCCGCAGTTTGCGCGTGCGCGTCAACTCCGCTTCATCGGCATCGAATTCCTTGTGCAGGATGACGAAGCGCTTGACCTGCGCGTATGCCGGCAGCGACTCGTTGATCGCCCGCAATTCATGCCGGATGATCTCGTAGACTTCCTCCCGCTGCGAAAGATCCACGTAGGTCGTGAAGGCGATGCCGCGCTTTTCCGCCCAGCGCGAGACATTCTGGAAGTCGATGACGATAATCGCCGAGACGAAGTCCATCTCGACGCCGCCGATTGTCATCATGTCTTGTACGTAGGGGCTGAATTTCGTGCGACCTTCGATATATTGCGGGCTGAATTTCTCGCCCGACGACAGCTCGATCATATCCTTCACGCGTTCCAGATAGATCAGATGTCCCGTCTTCTCGCTGATGTGGCCGGCGTCGCCTGTGTAATACCAACCCTCGACATCCAGGGCCTCGCCGGTTTTGTCCGGCTGCCGATAGTAGCCCTTGAAGCGCGCCTCCGTGCGGATCAGAATCTCCTGATTTTCGGCGATCTTGATTTCAACGCCGGGCACAATCACGCCCACAGTCTCAAAATGCACATCCCCGCGCACATGCAGCGTGCCGAAACTCTCGGTTGAGCCATAGAACTGACGCAGTTCAATGCCGATTGCGCGGAAGAAACGAATGATGTCCGAGCTCAGCATGGCGCCGGCGGTTAAAACATTGCGCGCCCGAGTCAAGCCCAGCTTGTCGCGCAGCGGCTCAAAAATCGCATACTCGCCCAGCCAGCGCAGGAAGCGCAGCGGCGGCGGTATTGGCGTTTGTTCGTCTTCGTGGTCGATGGCGCGATAGGCGATCGGCATAAAGAGTCGATACATTTGCCGGTTGAGCCAACTGCTGTCGTTGATGCGAAATTGCACAACCCGCGCCAGGTTCTCCCAGACGCGGCTCGGGAAGAGCAGGCCGGCCGGCGCGATCTCCCGCATATCGATCGGCACCGTCTCCGGGCCCTCGGGGAAGTTGACCTGCACGCCCTTGAGCAGGTGCGGCGCGAAACCGAATCCCTGTTCCGCCAGCCAGGCCATCGGGCTGAAGGACAGCCAGTTGTCCGATTTTAGTGTATCGACATATTCTTCGGTGATGGCATGGCCATGAACCAACTGATAGTGCGTGACCTCAGCGAATTTCGGCAGGCTCGTCGTACCCGATGTCATGCTCAGGATGATGGTGTCGCTTGACTCCGTTGTCCGCGCCAGCTCATCGAATCGCTCGGGCTGTTCTTGCCGAAGGCCGGCGCCAATCGTTTCGATTTCATCATAGCTCGCCAGCCAGTCGTCCTCATAACTCCACAGGCCGCGCTCTTCCCAATAGATGACCTTGAGAATCTGCGGATTGGCCGCTTTGATTTCCAGCATCTTGTCGACTTGCTCTTGATCCTGCGCGCAGACGACAGTCGTATCGGTCGAGTTAATCACGTAGTGGATATCCTGCGCGCTGGCGTCGCTGAAGACGCAGCAGGTCTGGCCGTGCAGGGCATGGGCGGCGATCTGCGACCAGTACATCTCCGGGTCGTTTTCCCCGATAATCGCCAGCGTCTGCCGGGGCTGGAATCCAAGCCGCAGCAAACCCATGCCGAAATCCGCGACATGCTCGTAAACTTCATTCCAGCTGTATTCCTGCCAGATGCCGTAGCGCTTCTTGCGCTGCGCCACCGCGTCCCCCAATTCGTCTACGCGCTGCAGAAAAGCCTTGGAAAGCGTATCTTGTTCCGCCGGCACGCGCCGTATCTGGCTTTCCAAACGCGTCTGAAAAACGACGCCCGGCGTCGCCTCGCGATAGGGGATCTCCTGCTGCGCAACTGCCGCCATATCAGCCTTCTTCTTCTTCGCCCAGGTAGGCCGTGATCACGGCTTCGTTTCTGCTGATCTCGTCCGGAGTTCCTTCGCCGATTTTGACTCCGAAATCGATCACCGCGATGCGATGCGAGATATCCATAACCAGGCCGATGTCGTGCTCAATCAACAGAATCGTCGTGCCCTGCCGTTCGTGAATATCGAGGATGAAACGCGCCATATCCTCTTTTTCTTCGACATTCATGCCCGCCATCGGCTCGTCCAGAAGCAGCAGCGTCGGCGCCAGCGCCAGCGCCCGACCCAATTCGACGCGTTTGCGCAAGCCGTAACTCAGGGCGCCAACGATGGACTTGCGGATATTTTCCATTTCCAGGAAGTCGATGATCTCCTCAACCTGCCGCCGATGGGCGATCTCTTCCCGTTGCGCCGGCCCCCAAAACAGCGCGCCGGTCAGCATATTCGACTTCATGTGTATATGCCGCGCCGCCATGAGGTTGTCAAGCACAGTCGCATTGGTATAGAGCGCAATGTTCTGAAATGTGCGGGAGATTCCAAGCGCAGCGCGTTTGTAGGGCGGCATGTGAGAAATGTCCCGCCCGTCAAAAAGTATTCGACCCGTCTGCGGCGTGTAAAAGCCGTTAATGCTGTTGATCAAACTTGTCTTGCCGGCGCCGTTGGGACCGATGACGGCGAAGATCTCGCCAGCGCTGACGCGGAACTCGACCTCCTGCAAGGCTTTGATGCCCCCAAAGCGCAGCGAAATACGATCGACATGCAGCTTATCCTGCATTAGAACCCTCATGTTCGGGCAAACTCGCGCTGCTTGCGGCGCGCCACGGTCTTCGCAGCGCCGAATCCGAGCATCGCGTCGCGCCTTCTACTACGATAACAGAGGGCGCCAAGCGGGGCAAACGAGTTTGACGAACGTACAGGCGCGATCGGGCATTCAGTCTCTCGGCCTGATGATGAGCGCGGTGGGCCAGTCGCAAGGAACCATGCCGCCGCAGAGCGGCCTTTCAAAGAATTACTGCCGCATGGATTCGAGCTGCCGGCGCAGCGCCCGCGCCAGCGCATCCATTTGCGCCGCGCCATTGTCCCGCCTGACGATGAGCTGGCAACTCTTGCATGTGGTGATCTGTTGTCTCCCGCTAGTGTATCCATTTCGGTTGAAATAGTCTGGTAGGGGCGATCCGGTGGATCGCCCGATGCATAATACGGGATCGATATTGGGCGACTCGCCGAGTCGCCCCTAGCAAATGGTCGGTATTTGAAGAAATTCAACAGACTTCGATACAGTTCTCCCGCTGCTTGGCACACTTGTTGATACAGCGCGATTTTACTTAATGCTCGGCCTTTGCCGCCGCGCGCTCTTGACCGCATTCCTGTATATATGTGGCGGCGCGATGGCGCTATAATCGCGCAGCGTTCGTCGCGGCAGAAACAGCGAGGCAATTCGTGAAAGACATCATGCGACAGCCGGCCGCGCTGGCATTAGTCGGCATGCCCGGCGCTGGCAAGACCATCTGCGCCGAGCATCTGATGCGCCGCGGCTTCTTCAGCTTGCGTTTCGGCGCAGTCGTCGTCGATGAGGTTCAGCGGCGCGGCCTGGATGTCAGCCCCGCTAACGAACGTCTTGTGCGGGAGGAACTGCGCGCGACTCATGGCATGGCGGCAATGGCCGCAATCTCCTTGCCGAAACTGCGTGCGGCGCTCGCCGACGGGCGCAACATCATCATTGACGGCCTCTACAGCTTCAGCGAATACCGGCTGCTCGATCGCGAACTCGGCGCGCCGCTTCTGCTGGTCGCCGTCGCAGCGCCGCGTCATCTGCGCTACAAGCGTCTGTCCCGGCGGCCCGTCCGCCCCTTGAGCGCGGAGGAAGCGCGGGAACGCGATATCCTCGAAATTGAGCGCCTGGAAAAGGGCGGGCCCATCGCCATGGCCGACTTCACGCTGCTGAACGATAAGACGTCGGAGGAGCTGCTGCGGCAATTGGACAATCTGCTTGACCGTTTGAGCTTCGAGCCTTGAGCCCAGACGCCCTGACGCGAACCAGCGCGTGACGCTGCCGGATTCAGGCCCGCAATTCGGCTTTGCATAAAGCGGAAGTCGGTCAACGGCGCCCGTCAACGTCGCTTGCCAAGATTGTAAAGTGGCTTCGTCCGGTATTTGCCGATTCTTGCAAAGCCCCCAATTCAAAATAACTGCGGCTAAACGATGAGTTAAAGCTTGCGAAGCCTCGTATACCTCGTTTATAGTAGTGGACGACAGCGGTGAGCGCGCTCCCGCAGACGGGGTACAGCATGGCCACAACCGATTCCATGCAGGAATACTTGGCGGAAGCTTACCGCATCGCTTGCTATCAGCCCGAAAGCCCCTACGTCTCGACCTCCTCCTTAGCCGAAGAAATGGGCGTATCCGCGCCGGCCGTCACGCGCATGGTGCAGCGCCTGAAGCACGCCGGCTTCCTTGACCACGAACCATACCGCGGCATCCGCTTGACGGAAGCGGGCGAGCGCGAGGCCCTGGCTAATATCCGGCGACATCGCCTGGTGGAACGGTTTCTGGTTGATGTGATGGGTTTCGGCTGGCACGAGGTGCACGACGATGCCGATGACATGGGCCTGGTCGTCAGCGATGTCCTGGTCGACAAAATGGATGAAATGAGCGGCTATCCCCAACGCTGTCCGCACGGCGAGCCGATCCCCAGCGCCGACGGCGTGATGCCGCAAGTCATCGATTATCCGCTCTCCGAAGTCGAGGTCGGCCGTGACTATGTCATCAGCCGCGTCCATACGCACGATGGCAACAAATTGAGTTACTTCAGCGAACTTCGGCTGGAACCGGGCAAGAGCTTCCATCTGGTTATGCGAGCGCCCTTCAAAGGTCCGCTGCAATTGCAGGTCGATGGGCAGACGCACTTCCTCGGGCATGAACTGGCGGGTACCCTGCGCGTCTGCAGCGAAGCCGAATACCAGTTGGTCTAAAGCCGCCGCCGCTTTCCCACGCTTTTATCACCGACTTACCGTCCGCGCGCCGCGACGGTGGCGCATCAACCCGGCGCCCAATGACATAAACGGACATCCGCTTGCCCACTGACTGGCAGATCAAACGCGACAGCTTTGACCAGCAAATCGTCCCAGCCTTGGTCCGGGAGCTGTGGCGGGGCGATCCCAGCTCGGCGCGCTGGATTGGGCAGGATTACAACATCGTCTTCCGCTTTGAAATCGACGGCGCCGGGCATTATTTGCGTATATGCCATAGCACATTGCACCCGCTGCCCAAAGCGCGGCAGATCATGCATTTTCTGTGTTTTCTGGCCGCGGAGAGGGTCCCCGTTGGCGCACCCATTCCGTCAATCAATGGCGACTACATTGAAGAACTCGCCGACGGCTACTATGCCGCCGCCCAAAAGGAAGCGCCGGGCCTGAATCTGGAGCGCCACCTGCTGGATCTCTCGGTCTATGAAGCCTGGGGGCGTTCGCTGGGTCTGCTGCACGCCGCCTCGCGCCGTTACCAGCCGGACCCCAACATCCCTTATGCGTTCCCGGGCGTGCAGCGCTTCTGGAAGAACATAGAGCCGACAGTTCACGGCATGCCGCCGCCGCTGCAGCGCGCCTATGCCGCACTGACCGACTGGATGGAGGCTCTGCCAGCGCGGGATTACGGGCTGACCCACGGCGACTATCGGCCCGGCAACGTCATCTGGGACGGGACGACCGCGCACGCGATCGATTTCGACGAGCCGAATTATCACTGGTATATCGCCGATGTCTGCCGCGCCTTGATGGAATTGCGCGACCAGCCGTTTCAAGAGCGCATCAAGTATCGTCAGGCCTTCATGCGCGGCTACCTGCAGGAGCATGCGATTGACGCCAGCTGGGTTGCGCAACTGCCCTATTTCGCCCAGCACCGCGCCCTGTTGATGTTCGCCTGGGATCTGCAAGAGGGCGGCGGCTGGAGCGAGCTGGCGGGCTGGGCCCTGGAGCGGGTGGGGTGGTAGCTTTGTATCAGCACTGTTGTTCGCTCAATCACGTTCTGCTAAAATGAGTGTTCCATGATTCCAGGGGTGAGCCGTGGTTGTAGAAAATATGGAGTTTCTTGAAAACGTTGAAGCAGTTGAGATTGAAGGCGATGAGCCAGAAGAGACCGTCGATGTCAAGCAATACACCATCACTGGTTACGGCGCCGACTTTGACGTTGAGGGGCTCGTCAGGCGACTTCAAAGAGGCGATATAGAGATTCCAGATTTTCAGCGGACATTCGTCTGGTCCAAAAGCAAGGCATCTCGCTTTATCGAATCGCTGCTGTTGGGTTTGCCTGTACCCGGTATCTTTCTATACCGTGACAAGGGCTCCCGGATTCTTCGCGTAATTGATGGTCAACAACGACTTATGTCGCTGCAATACTACTTTGAGGGCAAGTTTAAGAACAGCAAACGCAGGTTTTCTTTGCACTCGCTGGATTCGCGATTTAACGGATTCGCCTACGACGACTTGCCCGATGAGGATAGGCGTCGGCTAAACGACTCGATAATTCACGCCTCAATTATTCAGCAGGAGGCGCCTGACGATAACGGTTCAAGTCAGTATTCGATTTTTGAACGGCTTAACACAACGTCGACGCCCTTGTCGCCTCAGGAAATCCGATCGGCGATTTATGGCGGACGGTTTAATGACCTGATCCTGGAGCTCAACGAGCATGAAGCTTGGAGGACGCTATTTGGAAATAGAAGCGCTCGCAAGCGCGATGAAGAACTGATATTGCGATTTCTCGCTCTGCACTTGAAATTCGATCAGTATCAGCCTCCTATGAAATCGTTCCTCAATCAGTTTATGTGTGACAACAAGAACATGGAAATCCACGATGAGACAACAATGCGCGGATTGTTTCAGGACACTGCCGAAGTGATTTTGAAGAAGCTAGGCGACAAAGCCTTCAAACCCAGACGCGCGCTAAATGCGGCGGTACTGGATTCACTTATGATTGGCATCGCCCGTCGACTTAAAAAGGGTCCCATCAGTGCGGAGATCGGCGCAGAATACCGGAATCTAATTGATAATGCGGAGTTTAGGGACTTAATCTATTCGCAAACGTCACACTTGGATAATGTACGCCGACGAGTCCAACTGGCTACGGAAGCATTTTCTTCCGTGGAGTAGCTGATGCACACAGCGATCAATAGTAGAAAAGAAACGCTCGATCGGCTCTTCCGACAAGCCAAAAGTCTACAAGACAATAAGGACATTGGCGAGGAGGTCAAGTCGGGTTTTGTATCGTATTTGTGTGTGAGGTCATACGTATACGTAGAATTCGCTGTGCAGACCATTCTCAAAGAATATGTAAACGCTGTGACGGATGACGCTCCCGTAGGAAACTACGTCAAAGAACAGTTGCGTGTGAATCCAGCGCTGAGAAGAAGTGAGCTTCTAAAGCTGATTGGTAAATTCAGTGATGAATGGAAGGCCAACATTCGAGAAAATACGGTGGGAAGACTTGGCACGTCCTTGGATAGCATTGTCAACAACCGCAATAGGATAGCGCATGGGGACGATGTCTATATATCGTTGAGCAACCTTGAAAGTTATTTCGGCGATGCGCAACGCGTTGTGGAACTTGTGTACGACGAGTGTAATCCACCTGACTAGATGTCACTCACCCGGAATATCTTGGAATTACCCCCGACCATACATCCGCCCCCCAAACTCCTCCGACAGCGCGTCATCCAACTCATCCGCATAAGCCGCCAGACGCCGAACAATCGCATCGGCCTCGGACGCGTCCAAACCCTCCAGCAGCCGCTCGTGGAAGACGTAGACCACATCCTCATGCACGCCCAGGGCCGCATTCGTCAACTGCAGATTCAACTCCAGCAAGCGCCGATACAGAGCCAGAAGATTCTGCGCCGGCAAATGCATAATCGGCGATAGCACCTGCAAGTAGCCTTCTTGCTCCGGCGTTAGATAGATTTCGATCAAAGCCGAGCCCCGCTGAAACTGCCAGCCATAGCCGCTCTCCACTTCCATGCGCGCCGCGCCCGGATCCACGCCTATCGCCGCCAGGATGCCCTCCGTCGCCGCCACCGGCAGCGCCGGCCTTCCCGCGTCCGCGTCCCCTTCTTCGTCTTTTCGCCCAAAAAAGCGCGTCATGCCCCCGCTCCACTGCCCATGCGCGAATGCTGCGCTTGCGCATAGCCACAGCGCAGGCAGCGGCCGCGATAATGCCCAACGGCGGCGCCACATTTGGGGCAGGGCCTAGTCTGATTCTCGCCGTAGATCTGCCGCAATTGATCCGGCTGCGGCGCCTTGCCTTCGGCCAACTTGATCGGGGCGCCACAATTCTCACAATAGCGTCCGCCGTACATCGGGGCGCGGGCCAATCCGCCGCAGGCCCGGCAGTACGCGGCCTTCGGCAGCAGTTGGAGATCGCGTTGATGGGCTGCGGCCAGTTCGCTTATCTGCTGGATCGGAATCGCATAGACAAAACCGGCCGGGTCGGTATTCATGGTCAAAATGCCGAGCAGATGCTCCCGTTCATCAAAAATTGGACTGCCGCCGGCATCGCCTATCTGCACCGGCGGCAAGTTGGTCGCCAGCCAAGTCGCTGTCCCAGTCTGTCGCCTTGCCATCAGGCGGCCGCGCAGCCGCGTTCCGTCATGGCTTAACGCGAGGAATGGCATCTGCTCGCCCGTCGGCGCCGGCGGCGCGGATGCCGGCTTGCGCGCCAGCCGAACCGGCGCTTCGATCAAAGCGATGTCTTGCAATGGATCTCGCCGTACAACGCTCCCGCTTAATGCCCCTTCTCCGCCGAGGTCAACAGAAACCGCTTCGCCGCCGCCCACCGCGTAACTTGTTGTTGCCAGCAATCCGTCCTGGCTGGCGAAGACCGCGCTTGCGACGCCGTTGGCGCCGCCAGCAATGCCCGCCACTTGCGGCGCCTGCTCCAGTGTCAGGATCGCCGGCTCGCCTAATCCCGGCAGATGATCGGGCCGCCCATCTTTGGAAAGCAGTTGCTGCAGTCCCTGCCGGATCTGACTATTTGCCCGATCCGCCTCCAGCGCCCGCTCCAGGCAGCGGATCTTGAATGCGCGATCTTCCCGCGATTCCGCCAGCCAGACGTATGCCGCCGCCCGGCCCGGGGAGTCCAACTGTCCGCTTTCCGCCAAGCGATTGAGCATCGGCGCCGCCGCGCTGACCGCGCCCTCTCGCATCAACTGAATCGCCTGCCGCAATTCTTGCTCGGGCGACATTCCGTAGCCTTCGCCTTCGTTCCAACATTCTAGGTTTCATTGTAGACCGATTCCGGCACCGCCGCTTAGCTGCCGCCTAAGCTGTGTCGCATGTCTCGTCTCTGCTGCGATCAAGCAGCAAACCACTGAATCATGCAAACTCTGTGCTTCTGTGTGCCTTTGTCCAAAGGACCGTTTGTGCATTTTGATTTGACGGAAGCCCGCAGCGTTCCGGGACCGCAAAAAGCGAATCGGTAGGGGCGAGCCGGTGGAGTCTGTTGAAAAACGCGTTCAAATGGATTGGGGTGCCAGGAACTGGATAGAAAAAGAATCTGTCACGTGGCCCAGATACCTCGCCAAGCGCTTCAGATTTACCGCAGTGGCTGTGAATGCCGCTTGCAATGTGGCTTTCTCTTGTCCGCGATAACGATTTTGCCTCAAGCCATGTCTTCGCGCCAGTTCTCCTATCGTGCTTTCAATGCGAGCGCGGGCATGCATTTCCTTGACAAAGCCGGCGCTGGCTTGCTCTCTTCGTCGTTTAGTCAACTGCTTATGATACGGCGAGATCTCGAGGCTGCGTCCGCGTTTCTCGGTCGTACACAGGGAGTTGAAAGGACATCGCTGACACTGCTTGCCGAAGCGGACGTTCCAGGCGACATCATGTTGAGAAGAGGGGTTGAAAACGGTCGCCTTCTTGCCGGCTGGACAACGGGCCTGCCGCCGCTCCACATCAACATCGAAATCTTGCAAACGGAAGCCGACCGGCTTGCGCGAATTGCTGCCGATGAAACCGCGCAGATCAAGACCCTTTTGCTCGCTGTCGTGCAGGGTCTTGCCGTTACAATAAGCCTGATCCACATACTGCTTTTCCGGCAACAAACCCCGCTCCGCCAAGCGCTTTAGAATCTCTTCCAGCGCCTTGCCATCGGCTTCATTCGCGCTGTGAATCCCGATGTCGGTGATGACTGGGAAGGCGCCATCCACTGTCTCCGTCACTTGCGCCTTGTAGCCGCGCCAGGCTGTTTCTTTCCCTTTGCGGCTATAACGAACGGAGGGCTCGTGCGGCGAAGTAATCACATCCCCTTTCGCGTCAATATTGGCTTTGGCTTTCAGACCTGATTCACCATCCTCATCGCCTTGATCAAACTGCTGCGAAAGAACCTGAGACAGCGTGATTATCTCGGGCAAATCCTGCCATGCCGCTTGCCCATGCTGCGCAATCTGCGACAGCAGCCAGAACCCGTCTTGCCCAGCAGCCAGCAGCGCTTCCTTGGTTTGCGCTGGGCTCAAACGGAATTCACTCCGCTTTTGACTGTTAAAGTTGACAAAACTGACTGGCAAGACTTGGCGGACCCATTTCCCATCGGCGTTGGTTAAAGCGCCCAAAGCCAAACGCAGCGTCTCCCAGACCAATTCCAGGCGACTTAGACGCTCCACCGCCGCCAATACATGCGTCGCATCGGTCCGCTGGCGCTTCGACTTCACATAACCCAACTTAAACAGATACTTCAGCACCTGCTCAAACATCAGATATTCCTGACCATGCGCATAAAGACGCTTGCGAAAATTGCAGAGACTCGAATAGTCGAAACCTGGCCAATTCAACTCCTGCCGCAGCGCGTACTTCCAATCCATGCGCACCTTGACCATCTCGGCTGCCCGACGATCCGGCAGCTTCTCGTAAAATTGTAAAACCAGCACAAAGCATAGCAGCACCGGATTGATGGCGCCGCGACCGGTTTGATGATACATCGCGGCCAAGGCGCTCTCATCAATAATCTCTTCGGCCTTTTCGCCGAGCAAGCGGCATACGCTATCAGCAGGCAACATGGCTTCGACTGCATCACGGGTTGTCGCGGGAATCTCTTTCGGGAAAGCCTGTTTCAATGACATCTCACGCTCACTATGATTGAGATACAATGTCATTATAGGTCAATTCAGTTTTTCAACACTGTCCGGTGGCTCGCCCGCCTGTTGCCGGCGATCAGTGTCCTCGGCCGCAGCCAGCAATCGCATCTCCGCCCAACGTCGAGAAAGTCTCCCCAATTGCATTCGGGGAGACCCGGAGAAGGGGTTGACACCCGCGCCGCTGTAGTTAAATCTCACCTTAAAGTGAACGTCGGGTTGGGCAACGGGAAGCAGCCCCGGCAGAGGAGGATATTCAATGGAGATCGAACGCAAGCTGGCTGACATGGGTTTGGAGCTGCCGCCGCCGGTTCAGCCACCGCCTGGCGTCCTGCTGCCCTTTTCCTTCGTCCGGATTCACAGCAGCATTGCCTATATCTCCGGGCATGGACCGCAGAATCCGGACGGTACGCTCGCGGGACCGTTCGGCAAAGTCGGCGCCGAAGTAACGGTCGAGGCTGCCTACGAAGTGGCGAAGGCGGTCGCGCTTTCGATGCTTGGCAGCCTGAAGCGCGAACTGGGCGATCTGGATCGCGTGAGCAACTGGCTGCGCTTGTTTGGTATGGTCAACTCAGCGCCGGACTTCGCCCAGCAGCCGGCGGTGATCAACGGCTGCTCCGATCTTATTCTCGCGCTCTACGGCCCGGAGCGCGGCGCCCACGCGCGTTCCGCGGTGGGGATGGCGGCGCTGCCCTTCAACATGGCGGTCGAGATCGAAGCGACGGTCGCTATTGACTAGAGCTCAATTGCGCTCCAGAACGAGGTTCATGAAGCCGTCGACCCGGGCGTTCCATCCGGCAGGCACATAGGTGGTGCTGTCCATCTGAAACACCAGCGCTTCGCCGCTAAATAGCGCGCCAGCTTTTAGCGCATCGCGCTCAAACAACTTGATGGATCCGCCCAACGGCGACGCTTTCTCTGCAAATGGGCTGGGCCAATGCCACCGGTCTTCGGCGCGCTCGATGTCCGGTTTGTCGATGATGCCAATCCCGCGCACGCGCAGGTTCACGGTTTCGACCGCGCGCCAGCGCATGGCATGCCCGTAGCTGCGCTCGTGCGCCAAGTGGAATTGCTCGATGGCGTCGGCGCTCAAGGGAACGCTGAGTTCGTAAGCCTGGCCCTCATAGCGCATTTCCAGTGTTGACGTGAGCACTGTGTCATCCGGGGCGATGCCTTCCTGCGCCAGTTCTCGTCTTGCCGCTTTCAACAGTCTGCTTTCACTTTCCGCCAGGTCGGCCAGGCTTTCGGCGCTGGCCTGACGCATGACCGACTGACTGAAATCAACCGCGACATCAGCAATCAGCAATCCCAAAGCGCAGAGCACGCCCGGCGCCGGCGGCGCCAGCACGCGCGGGATATCCAGCCGGTCGGCGGCTTCGCAAGCGTGCAAGGGCCCGGCGCCGCCAAAGGCGACCAAAGTAAAATCGCGCGGATCATTGCCGCGGGCGATTGAAACATGTCGGATGGCGCGATCGATGTTCACATTGGCGATATCCACCACGCCTTTGGCCGTTTCCACCAGATTGAAGGCGATCTGCCCGCCGAGCTCCGCAAGCGCGCGCTCGCCCGCTTCAAGATCGAGCGTCATATTGCCGCCCAGAAAACGCTCCGCGTCCAAACGGCCCAGGATCGCATTGGCATCGCTGATTGTCGCCCGCTCGCCGTCCAGCCCATAGACGGCCGGTCCCGGTTTGGCGCCCGCCGACTCCGGCCCCACCCGCAGCGCGCCGCCGGCATCCACGCGCGCAATCGAGCCGCCGCCCGCGCCGATTGTCTCGATATCGAGCATCCGCACCCGCAGCGGCAAGCCATCGATGGCCGACTCCGGACGCGGCTCTGGCCGGCCTGAAATCAGGGCGACATCGGTTGAAGTGCCGCCCATATCCAGCGTGATGATCTTGTCGAAGCCGGCCGCCTGCGCCAGATAATGGGCGCCCATCACGCCGGCCGCCGGCCCGCTCAGCGCGGTGTGAATCGCCCTCTCCCGAACGCGGCGCGCCCGCATCACGCCGCCGTCCGATTTCATGATGCGCAGCGACGCCGCCGGCGGCAGCTTGGACTCCAGCGCGCCGATGTAGCGGGACATGACCGGCCGCACATAGGCTTCCAGCGCCACCGTGCTCGCCCGTTCATACTCGCGGAACTCGGGCAGAACTTCCGACGACAGCGCCACTTGCCAGTCTTCAGCCACGATGCCGCGCTCTAGCGCGCGCTGTTTGACGCGCTGCTCATGTTCCGCGTTGACATAGCTAAAGAGGAAACAGACGGCGATCGCGTCTACCCCATCCATGGCGATCTGATCCAGCGCCCGGTCCAAAGCGGGAATATCCAGCGGGACCAACACATTGCCGCGATAATCAAGCCGCTCGGGAACTTCATAGCAGCGCGCGCGCGGGATGAGGGGCGGCGGAATGCGCGGATGGATGTCGTAGAGCGCCGGACGATCCTGACGGCCAATGTAGAGCAAATCGCGGAAACCGGCGCTGGTCAGAAAGGCGATTCGCGCGCCCTTGCGCTCCAGGATGGCGTTGGTCGCCACGGTCGAACCATGCGCAACCTGCCGCAGCGCCGCGATCCCGCCGGGCGCAATCGCATCAAGGCCGGCCAACATGGAACGCTCCGGTTGCTCCGGGCTGCTCAGCAGCTTGTGGACCCGCAGCTTGCCGTCTTCAATCAGAACGAGATCGGTAAATGTTCCGCCAATATCAACGCCTGCTCGCATAGCCTTTTCCCGGCTGGCCGTCGTTCGCGCCCCATCATAACATCAGGGCCAGCGTAGCGTAACACAGGTCTTCCCAAAGCGCTTACGCCTCGCTTGCGGAACTCTTCTGCGCTTCTTACGCTTCGTTTCCAATTCTCCTACGCAGCCCGCGTAATCTATGGATAGTGATTAAATCAACGCCGAATCCAGGCAAAGGAGAATTGAAGATGATGCTACGAACCCGCAGTCCCTACTTCCGTCTGGTTGACGACCTGCTGAACGATGCGCGCCCCTGGCCGGGTAGCCTCGCCGCCTTCGAGAATCGCGGCAAAGACCTGGCGCTCGATGTCGAAGAGACGCCGGAGGCCTACATCGTCAACGCCAACTTGCCCGGCATCAGCCTGGACGACGTCAGCGTGAGCATCCATGAGGATGTCCTGACGATCACGGCTGAAACCGTTGCCGAGCAGCGCGACGAAAACAGCCGCATGCTGATGCGCGAGCGCCGTTACGGCAAGTTCAGCCGCAGCCTGCGCTTCCCGACCATTGTGGACGGCAACGCGGTCGACGCCAGTTTCGAAAACGGCGTGCTTAGCGTCAGGCTGCCCAAGGCCGACCACGTCAAGCCGCGGCAGATCCCGGTCAACGTCGCCGGCAACGGCAGCTAGGTCAATTCAATCGCGGAAAACAAGAGCGGTGGACCAATGTCCACCGCTCTGCTTTTTTGTACCAATTGCGCTCAAGCACAGGAGTAAACGCAAGTAAGTAGTTGAAAAAATGCGCATCGTCTTTCGCGACATACATGCGGGCGAGCCAAGGCTCGCCCCTACGGCATAAGAGGAGACTCGGTGTACGGGCGAGCCGGTGGCTCGCCCACTGCTGCTATAGAATTCCAATCAGTTTTTGCATGACTTACTTGGTACTACTTCTGCAGTTAAAAAGCTAATTTGAAGCAATTGCCCTGAATTCTAACCGTCCGCGCTTGACTCGCCCCAGCCGCCGCCGCCGGGCGTCTTGATGATGACGCGGTCGCCCTTTTCCAACTGCGCCGTATGCTTGCCGCTGACGAGTTCCTCCCGTCCGGCGCGCACCAGGGTATTGACACCGCGTTTTCCCGGCGCGCCGCCTTGCAAGCCATAAGGCGGGCGCAGGCGCCGCTCGGCGTTGATCGTGACCGTCGTCGGCGCCAGCATCTCGTATTCGCGCTCAATGCCGTCCCCGCCGTGCTGCGCGCCAGCGCCGCCGCTGCCCGCGCGCAGATGATAACGCCGCACGCGCATGGGCAAGCTGTATTCCAGCGCTTCAACCGGCGTGTTTAGCGTGTTGGACATGTGGCAATGCCGCCCGGAAAGCCCAGGGCCCCGGCTTGAGCCGCCGTGACCGCCGCCCAGCGTTTCGTAATACACAAATTGCTTGTCGCCGGCGAATCCGCCGACCGTGAAATTGTTCATCGTCCCCTGCGATGCGGCCGGCGCCAACTTCGGCAGCGCCTGCGCCAGGGCGCCCAGCACGGTATCAACCACGCGCTGGCTTGTTTCCGTATTGCCTAAAACCACCGCCGCCGGGAAGCGCGCATTCAGCACGCTGCCTTCCGGCGCGATAACACGGACGGGCTCAAAGCAGCCATGATTCACCGGGACATCGTCGGCGGCCAGCAAACGCACGCAGTACCAGGTCGCCGAGCGCACGATGGCCGGCACCGCGTTCACATTGCCCGGAGTCTGCGGCGCGCTGCCCGCGAAATCCACCGTCATCTCTTCGCCACGCACCTCGATCGCGACTTGAATGGGAATCTCATGCTCGGCCTGCCCATCGCCCTCCATCGCATCGCGGTAGCGGTAGACGCCATCGGGGATTCCCGCAATTATCGCTTCCGTCATCCGCCGTGAATAAGCGAGCAGGGCGGAGGCATGCTCGGCGGTCGTCTCCAGTCCATGCCCGATCATGATATCCAGCAGGCGGCTCTCGCCGATGCGATGGGCCGCCAACTGCGCTTCCAAATCGCCGACGCGCTCTTGCGGATTGCGACTGTTGCCGACAATGAGCGCCATCGCCCCGTCGTTCATCCAGCCGCTGAGCCGCAGCTTCAAGGGCGGGATGATGATGCCCTCCTGATAGAGTTCCGTGCTCAAGGGCGACGAACCCGGCGACATGCCGCCGACATCGGCGTGGTGCGCCCGGCTGGCGACAAAATAACTCAGGTCGCCGCCGGCGAAGACGGGCGAGATCATGGTGATATCGGGCAAGTGCGTCCCGCCGTGATAAGGGTCGTTTAGCACGACGACATCGCCCGGGAAAAACTCTTCGAACTCGGCGACGGCTGATGCCACCGAAGCCGGCATGCTGCCCAGATGCACCGGAATATGGGCCGCCTGCGCGATCATGCGCGACTCGGCATCGAAGACCGCGCAGCTAAAATCCAGCCGCTCGCGGATATTCGGGCTGAAGCTGGCGCGCTGTAAGGCGACGCCCATCTCCTCCGCCACCGCGGCGAAAAGATTCTTGAATACTTCCAGGCTGATGGCGTCAACGGCCATTGGCAGACCCTTCTTAGATGCCCGTGTCCTCGTCGGAAGCTAACACAATTTGCCCGCGCTTTCCAGCCAGCGCCTCCCGCGCCCAAGGCAATCGCTTCAAATTATCTTTAACTACAGAGGGCGCAGAGGACACAGAGGTAAACGCAAGTAGGCAATTAAAAATGCTCATCGTCTATCGCGGCATACATGCGGGCGACACACAGTGTCGCCCCTACATTTCGACCTTATTCCGAATTTCGCATGAGTTTCTTGATGTTGCGTCTGTGCCGCTGTGGAAAAACCCCTTTGAGATCTTTGTGATGAAACAAATCTCTGCGCCTCTGTGTCTCTGTGGCAAATTCCCTAAGTAAACGCAAGTAAGCAATTGAAAAAATGCGCATCGTCTTTCGCGACAGACAAGCGGGCGACACACAGTGTCGCCCCTACATTTCGACCTTATGCCGAATTTCGCATGACTTACTTGATGTTGCTTCTGCGCCGCTGTGGCAAAACCCTTTGTGATCTTTGTGTCTTTGTGATGAAACAGATCTCTGTAGCTAAAAGAATCTGATGCGATTGCTCTGCTCACGCGCCGTCTGTGAGAAAATGAGCGCGGATGCTAAGATTCGTCCAATCATCAAATTCGACCGATTTCGCGGAGGGACGCGACCTTGCAGGTCCTGCTTTTTGCCAACGGCGTCATCAGGCCGGGCCGGATGCTGCGCCGGCGCCTGGCGGCGCTCAATGCGCCTTATGTCCTCTGCGCCGACGGCGGGGCGCTTCAGGCGCGCGCGCTTGGGTACAAGCCCCAGGCCATCATCGGCGATCTCGATTCCCTGCCAGCGGAGCAGCTCGCCGCGTTTCAAGCCGGCGGCGCCGAAATCCTGCGCCATCCGCCCGACAAGGACGAAACCGATCTCGAGTTGGCGCTGCAGCATTGCCTTCGCATCGGCGCGGCCGCGGTGACCATCATTGGCGGCCTGGGCGGGCGCCTGGATCAGACCGTCGCCAACATCTTCCTGCTTTGCCTGCCCGAATTGAGCGCCCTGCCTATTGAACATGTCGATGGCGATCAAGCGACGCGGCTGCTCGCCCCGGGCCGGCATCCGATCGCCGGGCAAATCGGCGATACGATCTCGCTGATTCCAATCGCGTCCGCCGCCCGCGGCATCAGCGCCCGCGGTCTCAAGTATCCCTTGCGCCGCGAAACACTGAGCATGGGTCCGGCCCGCGGCATCAGCAATGTCATGCTCGCCGACGAAGCCCACATCGAGTTTCAATCCGGCTTGCTGCTGCTCGTGCATACCATCGGGCGGGCCTGATGCCGGAATTCGAGGTGGTCAAATGCGATGCCTTCGGCCGGGAAAAACTCTCTTACAGTGGCGCCTTGGTCGAAAGCAACGAAGACTTCGTCTGCATTGACGCTAGTTTCGCCCTGCCTGACCATGACCTGGGCTTTATAACGTTGCGCCGGGGCGATCGCTTTCGCGAATGGTTCTATCGCCAGCGCTATTACAATATCTTTCGCATCGCCGCCGGCGACAGCGGCGCGCTCAAAGGCTGGTATTGCAACATCACCCGTCCGCCGGTTATCACCGCCGGCCGAGTTTCAGCCGAGGACCTGGAGTTGGATGTCTTCGTTCACCCCGACGGGCGGATGCGGATTCTTGATGAGGAGGACTTCGCCCGGCTCCGGCTGCCCGAGAACGAAGCGACAGCCGCCCGGGCGGCCCTGGCCGAGATCCGGGATATGGTCTCAAAGCGCATTCAGCCCTTTGACGAGCTCAAAGCATAAAGGAGGGAGCGGCAAATGAGCTGGATTTACAACATCGGCCAATGCGCGAAAGTCGCGGAAACTCCCCTCCCCAAAGCATTGGGGAAGGGTGACTCGTTGATGAAATTGTGAATATACGCGCAACAAAGTACAAGAATGAGTATAAAAGGCCATCTACTTTAAGCGCGCTCCCCCTCTCCGATGCTTCGGGGAGGGGGCCGGAGGAGGGGTAGACCTCGACGTGCACGACTATGTAAACCTGTCCTGTCCTCAGGATGCTTCGGGGAGGGGGCCGGGGGTGGGGTAGACCTTGCGGCGCGCGACATTGTACACCTGTCCTGTCCTAAGCCCATGCATTGGGCAGGGGCCCTGGGCGGGGTTAGAAAGAAGCGCACTCAGCCCTTTGACGAGCTCAAAACACAAAGGCGCCGACAATTGTCGGCGCCTTTTTCCGTTATTCAGCGCAATATCACTCAAGATCGGGGCGGATGACCAGCACCGGCACATTGACATCGTGCATGACTTTGTTGGCGACGCTGCCGAAGACCAGGCGCACCAGGCCCGAGTGACCGTGCGTCGTCATGACCACGAGGTCAATCTCTTCGCTTTCAATGTAATCCACGACATGCTGCGCCACGCCGACCGCATCAATGATATGCAAGCGGCACTCCACGCCTTGCTCGCGCACTTCGTTGCGCAATTGCAGCAGATGCTGTTTGATCTCTTCGCGAATCCGGTTCGCCAATTCATATTCGCCGGCAATCGCCAGAGAATCGACAAACTCGTGCATCGGCGGCGTAAAGACATGCAGCAGAATGACTTCGCCGCCGCCAATGCGCGCGAAATCAACCGCGTAGGGCAGCGCCCGCTCGCTCCAGGCGGAGCCATCGGTCGGCACAACTATCTTGTTAAACGGTCGGTGTTGGAACATCGGATCCTCGCTTCCTTCGCATGGCCAATTTTTTTCAGTGTACCACAGTTTGTGAAATTTCTTGCATTTGCAGTCTTGACAGCCTAATTGCAACCTGTATAATTCGGCGGCTAAATCTAAATAAATCTACTAAAAGGTACAAGTGTCGGACTCGAATCGCAGGGATCTATCCCTCAGTCACAATCTCAAAATCGCGATGTTCCATCTCGGTTCAGGCATGGCCGATGTTCTGACGACCGGGGTCTGGAATCGGATTATGGTTGCCGATCTCGGCTTCAGCGCGACCTTCGTTGGCCTCTTGACGGGATTGCGCTACTTCCTCGCGCCTTTGGGCGTGCTGGCCGGGCGCTATTCGGATACTCACGCCATCGGCGGCTATCGGCGCCTTTTCTGGATATGGCTGGGCCGCGCGCTCATGGCAATCAGCACAGTGACGCTCGGTTACGCCACTGCGGAATTGGTGCTGCGCGCCGACCGCGCCGCGGCCGATCCAACGCCGGCCTATCTTTGGCTCGCGCTAATCTTGTCTTTCCTGCTGTTTAGTTTGGGCGGGGCGCTCTCCGGCAGCACCTTTCTCGCCCTCATTTCGGACCGCGCCTCGGAAAAGCAACGCGGACGCGCGGTCGGCCTGGTCTGGACTTTTATGCTGCTCGGCTTCGCCGCGGGCGGCGTGATCTTCAGCATACTGCTGCCGCACGAGCCCGGCGCCGGCGCAATCGCCTTCAGCGCCCAATCGCTCTTGAATCTCTTCCTGATCGCCGCCGGTCTCTTCGCGGTGCTCTGGTTCTTTTCCGTTTTGGGTGAGGAGAAACGGCGCTCCACAAATAACGGCGCGAGCGCCGAGGCCCGAAGCAGCAACCTGCGCGTTGATCTGGCGTTGGTCTGGAAGAGCCGGCCGATGCGCTTTTTCTTGTTCTACCTCGTCCTTTCAATGGCTTTCGCCTTTCTGCAAGATACCGTGCTGGAGCCCTTCGCCGGGCAGGTCTTCGGCATGGAAGCGCGCATCACCAACCGCTTCTCGGCATATTGGGGCGGCACGGCCATCGTCGCGTCATTCGCCGTGCTGTATCTGTCCCGCCGTTACGCCGCCTTCAGCCACAAGCTCTTGTCGCAGGCCGGCGTCATCGTCTTGGTCCTCGCCTACCTGGTCTTCGCGCTGTCCTCGTTAAGCGAAAACCGCCCGCTCGTTACACCGGGCTTGCTGTTGCTGGGTATCGGTTTAGGCATCTGGAACATCGGCACGCTCAGCCTGATGATGGACATGAGCCCGATCGGGCGCGCCGGTACCTTTCTCGGTTTCTGGACGCTCTGTGTCACGCTGGCGCGGGGCGCGGGCGTTGCCGGCGGCGGCATGGTCCGCGATCTGGCTCTGCTGATCTCCGGCCAGCACCATGTCGCCTACGGCGCCGTGTTCTGCTTGGGGCTCGCCGGATTGCTCGTTGCCCTGGTCGCTCTTGGGCAGATCAAGCAGAAGGAAGGTCATTCAGCTGTCGCCGAGAATGCAGAAGTGGCGGCCGTCCTGTCAACCGCGCTTGACTAAGCTCAATCGCCCGGCCGGGAATAAGTGTATTCCCGAAGCTCTTCATCAGTGAGGGAATCGCTCATGTCGACGATCGCCCGCAGGTTGCGCCCGCCGGCCATGACTTTGACGCTTTCAATCGCATCGAACTGGAAGATCGTATTTAAGATTTGACCCTCCACGATGGCATCGCCGCAGCTGCCGATGCCAATCAAGTCGCCGCCCAAGCTAACGGTCGCCCTTCCTGCCGAGAGCCGTATATCCTCTACCGAAAGCCCCAGCTCCTTTAGCCAATCTTCCGTGTCCGCCACCGGGTGATTCAGCGCCGGGTCGAATAAAGCCTCAAGCGCGAGACGCAGATCGATGTGCCAATGGCCGCTTTGTGTCACGTCGGTATCCACAGGCAGCAAAAAACTGTCGCAGCCATAAGGGATTCCTTTGCCCTCATAATCTTCGTCGGCGCCGACCCAAAACTGGATGAGCTTCTTCTCGGCATCGGGTCGCGCATAGACATAGTTCTCGCGGTATTCCCGGCTGTGCCAATCGGTCAGATTGGTGATTTCCCAGAGGTTCGTGAGGCCATCGCTGACTCTGACGCGCTTTATGTCATCGAACTGGAAGACCGTCCGCAGAATCTGCCCTTCCATCAGCGCATCGCCGCAGCTGCCAATACCCAGGAGCGCCCCGTCCAGCGCGACCTCCGCAAAGCCCTCGCTGATGGAAATGCCCGCGACCCTGAGCCCGAGTGTTTTCAACCAGTCTTCAGTTTCCGCCTGCGGATGCATCTGTTCCGGGCTGAGCAAGGCCTCGAGTGCTGCGCGCAGGTCCTGTAAGGTATCGCCGCTGCGCTCTATGTCCGTATCTACCGGCAAAAGGAAGCCGTCGCAGCCGTAGGCGATGCCACTATCTGCGTAATTCTCGTATGCGCCAAGCCAGAAGCGGATTGTATTGCTATCCCCGGTTTGTCTGTCCGTTTCTGCGGCGGCGTCATACATTTGCGCGGTTGGCGTCGGCGCCTGCGCAAGAGCGCCGAAAGCGAGCGCGCATAGAAGGCAGATCATGGCCGGCAAGCGCCGCAATGCTTTCCCTCCAAACCTTTCTTATTGCGGATACGCAGGCTCGAGCTCAGTAAACGCAAGCAAGCAATTGAAAATATGCGCATCGCTTTTCGCAGCTTACCTTCGGGCGACTCACCGAGTCGCCCCTACCGCATAAGGGGGGACAGCGCGTAAGGGCGAGCGGCGGCAATTGTCTACGTGACCCGGTGGCTCGCCCACTCTTGCAGTAAACTGCACATCAGATTTTGCCCGACTTACTTGCGCATACTTCTGGTCGCCTGGTCAGGACCCGCCCGCGTCCGGCTTGACCTGGTCGATGAGGGCTTCCACATCCGTGTAACCCATGATGCTGTGGCCGGCATCGACATAGATGACCTCGCCCGTGATGCGCCGCGAGAGATCCGACGCCAGAAACAGCGCCAGGTCGCCGACATCGTCCTGGCTGACCAGTTCTTTCATCGGGGATGTCGCTTCGGCATATTTCAGCAGATCGCGAAAACCCTGAATTCCCCCGGCCGAAAGGGTCTTGATGGCGCCGGCGCTGATCGCGTTGACGCGGATCTTGCTGCGTCCCAGATCCGCCGCCAAATACATCGTTATCGCTTCCAGCGCCGCCTTGGCGATCGCCATCGCGTTGTAATTCGGAATGACCTTGCGCGATGCGCTGTAGGTCATGCTCATGATGCTGCCGCCGTCGGTCATCAGCGCTTCGGCCCGCCGCGCCAGCTCGATCAGGCTGATCGCGCTCACATCTATGGCGCTGAGCATGGCCTCGCGCGAGACATCGACGAAGCGTCCGCCGAGGGCGTCGCGCTCGGCGAATGCCACCGAATGAACCAAGACATCAAGCTTGCCGTACTTCTCCCCAACCGCTCTGAAAACCGCGTCCATTTCTTCGGCTTTGCTGACATCGGCCTGAATCATCAGCTCGCATCCAACCGATTCGCCCAGCGGGCGCACACGGCGCTCGAGGCGGTCCATGGCATAGCTCAGGACGATGGTTGCGCCTTCGCGGTGCAGGGCGCGCGTAATCCCCCATCCAATCGAGTTCTTGTTGGCGACGCCGAATATCAGCGCGATTTTGCCATCCAATAAGCCCATGCTCTCGTCTCCTTTGCCTGCGACGAACCCGCGAAGCATCACGGGCGCTGATGCTTGCCGAATCTTAACCTACCCGGCCGAGGCCTGTCCAGCACAGTCGCTGAGCCAAGGGCAATCGCCTCAAACTGGCCTCCGCTGTGATGAATAAACGTGAATTGAATTTGAACCACCGAGGACACCGAGGGCACCGAGAAATGAGATTTATCAGAGATTTCGCGGTTTATTTGCGGGCGAGCCAATGGTCGACCCTACACCGTGTCTGCACGTATGCCGTAGGGGCGACACTGTGTGTCGCCCGATCATTCGCGCCGCTGTCGGCGGGCGATTCACAGAATCGCCCCTACACCGAGCCTCATCATAAACCGTAGGGGCGAGCCTTGGCTCGCCCGCAAGCATGCCGCGAAAAGCGATGCGCATTTATTCAATTGCTCATTTAGGATTACTTCTGCGTTCTCTGTGTTCTTTGTGTTATAAAATCATTTCGAGCGAATGCCCGGCGCTGAGCCGCCATATCATTGACCGCCACCCGCAGAACTGCTAACCTCATGCCAACGGCATCCCTTGGCGGAATCCACGTATGACAGAAGCGGAACGCATCGTAGTCACAGTCGCAATCGACTTTTCCGATGAGATCCTGGACGATCTGCGGGAGATTTCGCCGCGCCTGCAAATTGAACGGCACTTTCCCAATGTCACCTCCGAAGTCATCGCCCGTACCGAAGTTCTGTATACGACCGGCTATTATCCGGAACCGGAGCAAGCGCCGAAACTACGCTGGATACAGATGAATTTCTCCGGCATGAACCAAGCGCTTGGCAATCCCATTGTGCAGGCGGAAGACATTATCGTCACTTCGGCCAGTGGCATCCACGCGACCAATATGGCGCACTACTGTTTGATGATGATGCTCATGTTCAATTACGGAATGCGCCAGGCCATCGATCTGCAGAGCCGCGCGGAATGGCCGGCGAACGCGACGGAGATACTTGCGCCGGTGGATATGGATAGGAAGACCGTCGGCATCGTCGGCTATGGCAGTATCGGGCGCGAATTGGCGCGACTCTGCGCGGCCATGGGCATGACCGTGCTCGCATCCAAGCGCGATCTGGAAACCACTGCCGAAGTGGATGCCTATGTCTCGCCCGGAACTGGCGACCCCGAAGGCGACATCCCCGATCGCATATATCCCGCCGAAACGGTGTCGGCTATGGCCCGGGATTGCGACTATCTGGTCGTGACGGTCCCGCAGACCGCTTCATCCGAGCATATGATCGACGAAGATGTCCTGGAAGCCATGAAAGAAAGCGCCGTCTTGATCAACGTCTCGCGCGGGGCGGTCGTCGATGAGAAAGCGCTGATCACCGCTCTGTCTTCCGGCTCGATCGCCGGCGCGGCCCTCGATGTCTTCGAAGAAGAACCGCTGCCCAGCGCGAGCCCGCTTTGGAACCTCGACAATGTCATCATCACGCCGCACATCTCGGGCTTCACGCGCGATTACCATGAAAAAGCGGCGCGCGTCTTCAAAGAGAATCTGCGCCGCTACCTGGAAAACCGCCCCTTGCTCAACCAACTGGATCGGGCCAAGGGCTATTAGTCGCGCGAAGGGCAGGTCTCAGGATCGCAATTCCGCGTTGAGCCGATGCCGGACTGCGCCGATGATCTTCTTGCGAATCCTGGCCGCGTTCTTGTCGGTCAGCGTTCGCTGCTCGTCTTGATAGGTCAGTGAATAAGCGAGGCTCTTCTTGCCGGGCGGCACGGGATCCCCGGTGTAAACATCGAAAAGCGTCACATCTCTCAAGAGGCGCCCGCCGGCTTGGCGGATCACCGCTTCCACTTCGCTGGCCGCGATATCGGCGTTGAGGACCAGGGCGATATCCTCGAGGACGGCCGGCGCGGTCGGCAGCGCCGTTATCGTGTGCAGGCGCTGATGCTGGCTGATCAGTGGCGCAACGGCAATCTCGCCGTAGACCACCTTCGCTTCCCGCAGCTTGAAGCGGCTCGCCACCTGCGGGTGAAGCTCGCCGAAGCTGCCGATGCGCTCGCCGCGTAACAAAAGATCGGCCGAACGCCCGGGATGCAAGCTGGAATGCGTGCCGCGCTCAATGCTGAAATCCTCAATATGCAGGGCATGCAGCAGACTTTCGATTACGCCCTTCAAATCGAAGAAGTCCATCTCATCAGAAGACCCGTCGCTTAGCCACGACGGTTGGGACCGGAACCCGGTCAGCAGGATTCCAAGCTGCAAAGGTTCCTCCGGCAGCAAATCGCCGCGCTGCAGATAAACCTTGCCCAGCTCAAAGAGTTCCTGCGTCGCTTGATAGCGGGCGTTGTTGACCGCATTCTCCAGCATATTGATCATCAAGGAATGGCGCAGGACATTGCGATCGCTGGCCGCCGGATTGGCGATCTCCACATAATCGGCCGCCGCAAGCGACGACGGCAATCCCGCCGGCGTCAGCAGCGCCTCCCGCTCGCGGCTGGTGAAGCGATAATTGATCACTTCCACCAAGCCCTGCCCGACGAGCGCGTCGCGGATGCGCTCCTCAAGAAGCACGGCGGTGTTTTCCCACTGCGGCGGCATCTCATCCGCCATGATCGTGTCGGGTATCCGGTCGTAACCGATGATGCGCGCAATCTCTTCCAGCAAGTCCGATTGACCGACGACCGGGTCGGCGCTGATATCGAGACGGTGATCCGGCGCCGTCGCCCGGATCACATCATCCGCGACTTCGACGGCAAACTCCAGCCGCCGCAGTACATCGGCTGCCTGTTCCAAACTGACGTCCATACCCAGCAGGCGATTCACCCGCTCGATCGGCAAATCGACCCTGACCGCATCCGGCCGCCCAGGATAAACATCAAGCACGCCTTGCGCGACCCTGCCCCCGCCAAGCTGCCGCATCAATTCGATGCCGCGCTTGCTGCCCAGGATCGCCTGCGATGGATGCACGCCGCGGCTGAAGCGGGCCGAGGCTTCGGTGTGTACGCGCTGTTCCTTGATCGTCTTGCGGATGCCGATATTGTCCCAGGCCGCCGCTTCCAGCAGCACATTAACCGTGGCCTCGCTGATTTCAGTTTCGCCGCCGCCGATGACGCCGCCCAGGCTCAAGGCGCCGGCGCTATCCGCCACCAGAATCGTCTCTTCTCCCAGTTCGCGCAGGACGGCATCCAGCGTTTCCAGTTCTTCGTCCGCTTCGGGCAAGCGCGTGATGATCGTCGGCCTGCCGCCGGCGCGCGCCACTAGCTTGTCATAGTCGAAAGCATGGGTGGGCTGACCCAATTCAAACGTCAGGTAATTCGTGACATCGACGATGTTGTTGCGCGGTCGCTGGCCGATCAGCTTGAGCCGATGCTGCATCCAGAAGGGCGAAGGCCGGACTTCCGTATCGCGCAGCAGCGTCAAGGTGAAGCGCGGATTTAATGCCGGCTCGCGAATTTCGATCTCAACCTGGCCCTCAATCGGCGCTCCCTCCGCCTGAAAATCGAAATCGGGATAATTCATCTTGACGCCGAGAATCGCTGCGACTTCCCGCGCGACGCCGATCATGCTCAAGCAGCGCGCCAGATTCGGCGTGAATTCGATATCCAGAACGACATCGCCCAGCACATCGGCCAGGGGCATGCCTGCGACGAAGCTGGCGTCGTCTTCCATGACGATGACGCCCTCGTGTTCGTCGGCGATGCCCAGTTCTTTCTCCGAACAGACCATGCTCTTGTTATAAATCCCGCGCAGTTCCCGGCCCTTCAGCGTCATGCGCTTGGCGCTGTCGCTCTGGCCGTCCCAGACCGTCGCCCCTTCCATCGCGAAGGGACTCCAGATGGGCGGATCAATCTCGCCTTGATCCTTGAATTGGAATAGATTGGTCGCGCCTGTGACGCATTGTTCCAATTCCTCCGCGCCATAATCGACCAGTGCCAGCACCAGCCTGTCGGCGTTGGGATGCGCTCGGACTTCGACGATGCGCCCCAGCAGCAGCTTCTCGCGGTCCCAGACCAAATGGTCGGACTTAGGCATGTGCACGCCGGGCACAGTCGCCTGGGGCAGGCCGATGTATTTCAAGTGCGCCACTTCCAATCCGGCGACGGTAAGGCGCTCCGCCAGCAGTTCAACCGGTATGTCGATCTCAACAAAATCTCTCAGCCATGAGACTGGTACTAACATGTGTATTGATGTCCTCTCGTCCGCTTGTCCAATTTCGTGTCTTTAACGCTTCGGAATTTCGACTCTGGTCAGTTCTTGCATAGTCGGCGCGGGCCCGGCATTGTCCTTCCAGGGCATTTTCTCGCCCGTCCGCCTGTCATAAAGAATGGCCATCAGACGGTAGCTGCCGGGCGCTAGGTCGCTGATGTCGATCGAATTGATCCAAACTCGTCGACGGTGGGCGGATATCGATCAATCTGCTGGATGCTCAAGCCGGCGACGACGAGCAAGACGGGAAGAGCCAACGGCCAGTGGCTCAGGATGTCTTTAGTTTCGGGATGCCTCGCCGCCCGCATTTTGGTGCTTGCCCTCGAATCCTCTAAAACTGCCGCAAGAAGCGCAGGTCATTGCTCCAGAAATAGCGAATGTCCTGGATGCCATGCTTCAGCATGGTGATGCGCTCCGGACCCATGCCGAAGGCGAATCCGCTCCATTCGCTGGGGTCGTAGCCGCCATTGCGCAGCACAGTCGGATGCACCATGCCGCTTCCGGCGATTTCCAGCCAGCCGGTATACTTGCAGACGCGGCAGCCCTGCCCGCCGCACAAGAAACACTCGACATCGACCTCCATGCTCGGCTCGGTGAAGGGGAAGTAGGAGGCGCGATAGCGGACTTTGGCATTCGGGTTGTACATGCGCTTGGCGAACTCGGCGATTGTGCCTTTGAGGTCGCTCATGCGGATGTTGCGGCCGATCGCCAGGCCCTCCACTTGCGTGAATTGGATCTCGCTGCGGGCGGTCACCTGTTCCTGTCGGTAGCACATGCCCGGCAAAATGACGCGGATTGGCTTTGTGCCGCCGTCGCCCAAATCGCGCATGGCGCGAATTTGGCCCGGCGACGTATGCGTGCGCAGCAAGACCTTGGGGTCGGTTGTGTAAAAGGTATCTTGCATGTCCCGCGCCGGATGATGCGGCGGCAGGTTGAGCAGCGTGAAGTTCAAGTCGTCCTCTTCAACATCGCGACTCTGGTAGACCTGGAAACCCATATCCGCCCATATCGTCTGAAACTCGCGATGCGTCTGCGTCGACGGATGCAATACGCCGCGGCGGCGCGGATAGGCCGGCAAGCTGATATCGATCTCGCCCTCCTCCAGATCGCGCGCCATCACTTGGCTCTCGATCAGCTCGCGCTGTTCTTCGTAGGCTCGCTCCAGTTCCTGCTGCAGGGCATTCACGCCTTGGCCGAATGCGGCGCGTTCGGTTTTAGGCAGGTGCCCGATCTGCGCGAAGAGTTTGCCCACGGCGCCGCGCCTTCCCAGATATTGGGCGCGCCAGGCGCTCAAGGCGTCGCTGTCGACGATGCGATCCAAGGCATCCAGGGCTTCTCGCCGAATAGTCGAAATGGAATCTGTCATGCCGCCTCCCGTTCCCGCAAGCTCTTCCCTTACAAAGCAAACGCCCTCAGTCCCACCAGGGACGAGAGCGTACAAGTTCCCGCGGTACCACCCCGATTCAGCGCGCTATGTCGGCGCTGCGCTCATTTTGCCCTGTCACGCCGGGCCGGCGGAGCAAGCTACTCCGGCAGAAATATGCCGTTTCACCCCTCGGCTCGGAAGGGAATTCCGCAACTGCCTCCGCGCGCGCTTCCAGTCCACGGCACGCGCTCCCTGATTCGGCAGACAACCCATGCTGCGCTTGCGGACTGTCTTCGTCAAGGCCTTTGAAATTGCCTGGAGCTTATTATGCTGGCGCGGCCGATAGCCTGTCAAGCTGCCAAATTGATGGGAGTGTCAATATCGGTGGACATATCTCGAAAGCGAGCTTGGCACAGGTTAATTCACCACAGAGACACAGCGGGCACAGAGTTTTATTGTCAGGGTCTAAGGGAAACCACATCCACTACATTAGCCACTCCTAATTGAAGACGCTGTATCCGAGTCGGATGACTTCCTTCAAATACGAATGATTTGGTAGGGGCGTCTCGGTGAATCGCCCAGTTTCGATTCCGTTCGTACCCAGCGGGCGATCCGCCGGATCGCCCCTAGCAGCCTATTTCCGCCGAAATGGATTCACTCCAGCGTGAACGCGCCTACAGTCAGCATTTCCGGCACGTAGCCCGGATTGTCAATCCAGGCTTGGCGCTCGCCTGTCCTCGCGTCATAGAGAATCACCGCCAGGCGGTAGGCGCCGGGCGGCGCATCGTGGAGGTCTAGCGAGAAGCGGCGAAGCTCGCCCTCGTGCGTAAGCGGGCCGTCCCGCTGCGCGACATTCTCCCAGTCTTCATTGATAATCTGATGCGAGATACGGTAATTCTCAGTGGCAAAGTCCTGCCGCGGCGCCCATCGGTCGATGAAGCTCAGCTTCATCTCGTCTTCATTGGTTTCCAGGGCGTATAACTTGTATTCCAGCAATGCGTTCTGATGTCGCAACAGCAGTTCAGGCGCTCCGCATTCAAGCAGTGCCCAACTGTATTGAAGTATGACGGTGTCGAGTCCCGCCTCGTCAACCGCGCACAATTCATAACTCAGGCCGCTCATAATGGACTTGATGTCGGCCGCATCGTCCGAACTGACATGGCCGGCGCGGTAAAATGTCCATACCCTAGGCGCTGATGCGGAAATCTGTCTCAAGATATACTTATACCTTTTCAGTTCGTACGCATGGACGATTTCGATGCCATGGTCATAGAAGTAGATGTCCGCTTGCGAACGACCACCGAATGCCCTTGTGTAAAAGTCGGGATGCGGGAAGCCGAAACCGACCATCTTTGGCGACTGTCCTGATTCCAGCGCTAGCCGGGAGACCGCATGCCAAGCCGGCAAATTGAAATTCCTGACGCGCCCGGCCAGGTACGAATTAAGTTCAGCGTTTTGCTGAAAACTTAAACCGGCCAATAGCCATAACATGACCAGCAGTCCCAGCCATGTCCTCAGGCGATAGAGCGCGTACAAACCCGCAGCGACAAACAGCGCTAAAGGCGGCATTGAAGACAGCGTCAATCGCATGCTGTTGGTTGGTAGCGCGCCCGAGACCTGCGCAACGAAAGCAAGCGCAAGAATGAAAAACACTATAATCAGGTGACAAGCCCGAATCGTATTTTTGCGTATGCCGACAAGGGCGGCTGCGGTCGCAAGCGCGGCTAGCGCAATGCTGCCATTGAAAGCGACAAAGAGCCAGGCGGCCAGCACTTCCCACACTGTCGCCTGTCCCTGCATCCAATACTCGAATGTACGGTCAATTCCTCTTGTGATTAAAATGATCAGCCAAGGCGAAAACAGGACCAAGGCCGCCACAACAGCCGAGGCAATCTTGAACCAGCGCCCATTTTTCAATGCGAACAGCAGATGATACGCGCCCAGCGCAAGCAAAAAGAGCGCGCTGAAGGCGTGCGTGTAGACGAGGGCCAAGATGGCTGCGAAGAAGGCCAAGTAGTCGGATCGTTTTGCATCGCTCGGTCCCTGCATGATCCGCAGATAGAGCCACAAGCAGAGCGCCGACGTCAGCGCTAGAAGTGGATACATGCGCACATGCGCGGTGAAGAAGTTGTAGAAGGTATTGCTTGAAACAACAATAAGGGCGAAGAGCCCGGCGACAGGCGCCACAAAATCGCGCGACAAGCGGTAGATCGCCGTGAGCGCAAGCAATGCGGCAAATGCCGTAAACACTCTGCCCAGCGCCACTTCGTATCCGACCAGATGTCCCCAGATATTGAGCAGAAGAAAATAAAATGGCGTGTGATTGGGGCTGTATTCAGCGAGCGATTCCAGGACGTCGACGGGCGAGAAAGGTTGGTCAATCAGCCAGCCGCTATTCATCATCGAATAGAATTCATCATACGTTGGCGGGTACAAGTCGATTTGGCGCAGAGCCAGCGCGGCCACGGCCAGAAGTATGGGCACAGCCCAAAGCCAGTGGCTGTGGATGCGGTTTGCTTCACTTGGACCAACTGTGTATTTTCGCGGCAAGAGTACGAATCTCGCGATCCATTAGATCACTTGCGATGTCAGACGCAATCTTAGCACATACTCTTGCGACGCCGTATCTCGATTCAGGTTTAAGGGGCAGATGAAATTAGATCAACTTTCATCGCAAAACACTAGCCGGCCGATGCCTGCAATTGTCGCGCCCACTGCTGTCAAGACGGCCAGGAGCGCGCTGCCATTCGCAGCTGTATAGAACAAGGCCGCAAAAGTCTCCCAGAGCGCTTCAGCGTTTTCTAAGGAACGCCTGCAGCCTGCGTTACCCCATCCGATAACATAACGCAGATAATCCGACTGACCAACAGCGGCGTCATCAACTCGGCCGCCACAATGATGGTCGGCTCGGAATACTGATAATGTTTACGTATGTTGGTACTTAACAGTTCAGCGCGTTCTCGCAGATATTGCTCGCTCATGCGCGCGAAGTATACTCGCCCTTGATGATCCACTTGTAAGTCGTCAATTCCTCGAGCGCCATCGGCCCGCGCGCATGCAGCTTCTGCGTGCTTATCGCCACTTCCGCGCCCAGGCCCAGCGCGCTGCCGTCGGTGAAGCGGGTGCTCGCGTTCCAATAGACCGCGGCTGAATCCACTTCGTTGAGGAAGCGCTCGGCGTGCGCGGGCGTCTCGCTCAGAATGCAATCGGAGTGCTGTGTGCCGTGCCGCGCAATATGCGCGATCGCCTCATCGACATCGTCAACAACCTTTAGGTTCAGCGTCAAGTTGTACCATTCCGTGTCGAAGTCTTCCGCGGCCGCCGGCGCGACGCGCGGGTCAGCGCCCACGATTGCGTAGGCCTCCGGCCCGGCGTGAAACTCGACGCCGGCCGCGCCCAGAACATCCACAACTCGCGGCAGCAGCTCCGCAGCGACCGCGCGATGCGCCAACAGGGTCTCCATGGAATTGCAAACTGCCGGTCTCTGCGTCTTGGCGTTATCCAAAACCGGCAGCGCCCGGTCCAGGTCCGCGCTTTCGTCTACGAAGATATGACAGACGCCGATGCCGCCGGTGATCACCGGGATGCTGCTGTTTTCGCGACAGAAGGTATGCAAGCCGTTGCCGCCGCGCGGAATGATCATGTCAATATATTCGTGAAGGCGCAGCATCTCGTTGACATAACGACGATCTGTGCTGCCGATGTATTGTATGGCTTCGAGGGGAAAGACATGCTGGGCCAGCGCGCTTTGCAGAATCTCCGTCAGCTTCAAATTGCTCTGCAAGACATCCGAGCCGCCCCGCAGAATCACGGCATTGCCCGTCTTTAGGGCCAGGGTGGAGATATCCACCGTGACATTTGGCCTTGACTCATAGATCGCGCCCAGAACGCCCAGGGGCGTGCGCCGCTTCATGAGCTGCAATCCGTTGTCCAGCGTCGATTCCAGCAGCGATTCGCCGACCGGGTCGGGCAATTCGGCCACCTTCCGCACATCGGCGACGATGCCGGCCATGCGCGCTTCCAGGGCGATGCGATCGCGGATCCAAATGGGATCGACGCCGCTTCGCTCCGCCTGATCCAGGTCGCGCTGGTTGGCCTCCAGGATTGCGTCGGTTTCCGCTTCCAGGGCATCCGCGATTGCGCCGATCGCCGCGTTCTTTTCAGCGGTTGTCTTCTGCGCGAGGATGGCGGCGGCCGCCCGCGCGCGCTCGCCCATAACCTTCAAGTCGACCGCTTCCAGGATCATTTCAGCCATATCTGTGACTCGCCCGTTTCTCGTTATATGCGGTACAAACTATCGCACATCAGATGCCGATGCGCAATGTTGGTCGCTCGCTTGCCAGTAGGGGCGTCTCGTGAGACGCCCAATTTCAATATTGTTTTGCTCATCGGGCGATCCACCGGATCGCCCCTACCAACCTATTTCAACCGAAATGGATACAGTACCCGCGCGCGCTTGCCTACACAGAAAATGCGCTGCCGCCCGCTTGGCCTTGCATTGTCCCGAAGTTGGCTCAAAGCAAAACCAGATTATTTCGGTGCAGGACCTCATCGCCGTAGCTGTAACCGAGGGTTTCGGCAATCTCGCCCGACTTCCGGCCGCAGATCTTGCGCAAATCGCCGCTGCTGTAATTGCTCATGCCATGCGCGATCTCGTCGCCCGCGGGCGCAAGCACGGCCAAAGTCGCGCCGCGCTCGAATTCACCCTGGACCTCGCGGATACCCACCGGAAGCAAGCTGGCGCCCCCTTGCAGCAAGACCTTGGTCGCGCCTGCATCCACCAACAGCGCTCCCTGTGTGCGATCAGTCAGCAGCCAGCGCTTGCGACTGTCCGACCGGTCGCGCGCCGGCTCGATGTGCGTGCCCGTTTTTTCACCCGCGGCCAGGCGCAGCACTATATCTTTCTCGCTGCCGCTGGCGATAATAGTCTTGATCCCGCTGCGGCTTGCGATCTGCGCCGCCTGAATTTTGGTGACCATGCCGCCGGTGCCAATGCTGCTGCCGGCGCCCCCGGCCAGGTCATATAGATCGTCCGATATCTCGGTGATGTTTTGGATCAGCGCCGCCTCGGGGTTCTTGCGCGGATCAGCGCTGAAAATGCCCGGCTGGTCCGTCAGGATGATCAGCAGATCGGCATCAACTACGCTGGCGACCAGCGCGGAGAGATTGTCGTTGTCGCCCACGCGAATCTCTTCAGTGGCGATTGTGTCATTCTCGTTCACGATGGGAACGATTCTTTGTTCAATCAGCGTGTGCAGGGTATCGCGGGCGTTGAGGTAGCGCAGTCGATGGCTGAGATCGTCCCGCGTGAGCAGGATCTGCGCCGCGCTCATCTCAAAGATATCAAATAAGTCCTGATACACGCGCATCAGATTGCTTTGGCCGACCGCGCTGAGCATCTGCTTCGCTGGCAAGGACTTGCCCAGGTCGGGAAAGTTGAGCTGCTGCCGCCCGGCTGCCTGCGCGCCCGAAGAGACGATGATCATTTCATGTCCGCAGGCCTGCAAGCTCGCCACCTGCTGCACCAGCTCCAGCATCCGCTGGCGGTTCAGCCGCTCTGTGCCCTTCGTCAGAACGCTGCTGCCCAGTTTCAGCACGATCCGTCGCATGCGCCGCTCCTTTCCGCGGGCATTCTATGGCAGCTTTCTCGGGCTGGGTAGGCGGAACAGCGGCGCCAAGGCCTTGGGAAGGCTGATTTTCAGTTTCGGCGTGCAGCCGTCTGCAGCGCGTATCCCAGGCGCAGCGCCGCCCGCCGCGTCAAGTCATAAGCGTCCGCCAGCGCCGCATCCAAAGACATCGGCCGGTCGACAATGGAGAAGGCCGCCTGCACCCCGGCTTCGTGCAAGCGCGCATCGTCGATGTTCAAGCCGCCGACGATTGCGATGGTTGGTACGCCTTTGGCCGCCGCCAGCGTCGCCACGCCCAGCGGGCCCTTGCCGTCCAGGGTCTGCGCGTCAATCTGCCCTTCTCCCGTGATCACCAGCGCGCAATCGCTCAGCTTTTCCCCGAAGCGGTTCTGCGCCAGCACCAGATCAATGCCGGATACGATCTTGCAGGGCAGAAAAGCCATCAGCCCGGCCGCAAAAGCGCCAGCGGCGCCCCCGCCTGGTGCCTGCCGCAGGTCCAGGCCAAGCTGCTCGTAAATGAGACTGAAGCAATGCGTCAGGTTTCGTTCCAGCGTTTCCACCATCTGTGGGACGGCGCCTTTCTGCGGGCCGAATACCCGCGCCGCGCCCGTCTCGCCCAGCGTCGGGTTCTCCACATCGGAGGCGATGATGACCTCCACATCTTGCCAGCGCGCATCCAAACCGTCGCTGTCGATCGTGACGATGTCGGCCAATCCGCGGCCGCCCGCCTTGATGTCCTCGCCGGCGCCATCCAGCAGCTTGACGCCCAGGGCCTGCATGCAGCCCATGCCGCCATCCACTGTCGCGCTGCCGCCCAAGCCAACGATGACGCGTTCGACGCCCATGGAGAGCGCGTCGGCCATCAGCTGGCCTGTGCCGTAGGTTGTTGCCGCCATGGGATTCAGCTCCGCCGGCGCCAGCAATTCCAGGCCAGATGCCAATGCCATCTCAACAATCGCTGTCTTGCCGTCGGCGATCAGCCCGTAATCCGCCATTATCTTGCGTCCCAGGGGATCGACAACCGGCAATGATATCCGCTGTCCGCCGCCGGCCAGAAAGGCATCCAGCGTGCCATTGCCGCCGTCAGCTATCGGCAGCTCTTCGATTTCCGCCCCCAGGCCCGACTGCCGCAGCCCCAGCGCCATGGCGGCGCAGGCTTCGGCTGCGTTCAAACTCTGCTTGAAGGCGCCGGAGGCGACCAATATTTTCACCTGAACACTCCTGCGATTTGCCGACGGCTGCGCGACGCTTGCGCTTTCGTTTATTGGCAAATCATCCGCTCGCCACTATCATAAACGTGGAATGCGAGTGCGCGCCCCGTCCGGCGCGCCGACCGTCCACATCGCTCAATTATACATCAGCCGCTCGGCGGCAAGCCCAGCCCGGCTTTGCGCATTTGACACTTTGAGCGCGGGAGCGCAATGAACAGCGATCAAGCTCTGGACAGAATCATCAGCGGCGGCATCGTTGCTGGTATGCGCGGCAACTTTCCGCCGGATGTCGCGCTGCGCGTCAGCGAGGTCTTGATGGGGGAGGGCATCGACTGCTTCGAGATGTTGATGAACTCGGATGAGCCGATCGCGGCGATGCAGGCGGTCAAAGCCGAATATGGCGATTCCGCCTGCGTCGGCATGGGCACGGTTCTCGATGTGCCAACGGCCGAAGCCGTATTGGATGCCGGCGCTGATTTTGTGGTCTCGCCCGCCTTCCAGCCCGATGTGGTCGCGGCGGTATTGCGGCGGGACGCGCTGGCCGGCCCGGGCGTAGCGACGCCCTCAGAGGCGGTCGCCGCCTGGGGCATGGGCGTCAAGCTAATCAAACTCTTTCCCATCGGCGCGCTCGGCAGCGCCTACTTTGAAGCCATCTTCGGTCCGCTAAGCCACATGACTTTCATGTGCAACGGCGGCATGAACGACCGGAACGCGCGCGAATTCATTCTGGCGGGCGCAGTCGCTTGCGGCATGGGCGGCTGGCTGGTCGGCGATGGAAGCTGGTCGGCTTCGCAGTTGCGTTCGCGCGCGCGCATCCTTGTGAATGCCGTGCGCACGGCGCAAGCCCGGGCCGCAGAGCGCCCGATCTGAGGCGCCAAGCAATCCAATGTCGCAGACAAATCCATATCGCCCGCCATCCCCGCGCCGCAACTACGGCTGCTGGCTGGTCGCCTTCGCCTCCATCTGCCTTGCGGCCGCGATCGCTTTCGGCAGCCTGCTTCTCCCGCCCTTTAATCTGCTGGACCGTCTGCTCGCCCTGCGCTACATCCCGCTGAACGCCGACTCGCCGGCCCTGACTTTCGGTTCCGAACTACAGCTCAGTCTGCCCGCCGGCGCCGCAACAGAAAACTTCGCTCTCGATGTCACGCGGCTGGCTCAAGCGCAATTCTTAAACCTCGCCTCGGATCAGCCCGCCTGGCTGCGCGCCGCCCAGGCCAGCCTGCCGCACGACCTGGCGCTGCGCAGCCCGGTTTATATCCTGGACGCGCAAGGCGAACCACCGGCGCAACTGCATGTCGAGCTGCTTGCCGGCGACGACTGGGAGCGGGCTGACCGGCTCGCGCTCTATGCCTGGGACGGCGAGCGCTGGCGCTTTCTGCCCGCGACCGGCCCGTTAAGCGGCGCCGCCGACTTCCCCCCGCGCGCCCTGGCCGCCTTCGAGGCCATGCCCACAGCGCCGGTGGTCATGATCCTGCAAGACATCCACCAGGATCTCGAAGCGCGAACCGAAGGTCTGGCGACCATACTCAGCCCGGCCGGTTTGCGGCCGCTACTGGACGGGGGCCTGGTTGGCAGCCTGGCGCCCGGCGGTCGCAGCGACGGCGCCTATCTCTTCATGCCCGTCATCCGCAATTATCAAGACCCCCTCGCCCTCGATGCGGCGACCGTGACGGCCATCATCGGTCAGGCCGCCTTGCGCGCCGAACACATTGCGCAAATCACGAACCTCACGCATTTTAATGGATTCGACGGCGTATTCATCGACTATCGCGGCCTCGCCGGCGCCCAGCGCGCGGATCTGTCGCGTTTTATTCAGGAGCTTTCCAGAAGCTTTTCCGAGCGCAATCTGCTGCTGGGCATCGTCGCGCCGGCGGCGCCGGGCGTGGATGGCGGCTGGGAAAGCCCGGCCTACGATTGGAGGGCCCTGGGCGCAGCCGTCGATTATTTCCAGTTGGCGCCGGACCTGCATCCGCTTGATTTTGCGCCTGGCCGCGCCGGCTCTGTGGAGGACCTGCTGATTGAAGCGACCGCCGCCGTCGACCGCCGCAAGATCCTGCTCGGCCTTAGCGCCGGCTCACTGCGCGAAGTCGACGGCCTGCGCGCGCCCATCGCCTGGCATGAGGCCTTTTCCGCGCTGGGCGATGTAAATATTGTCGCAGAGGCCGTCAGCGACAGCGGTTCGATTGAACCGGGCGTGTCGATCCGCGCCTCGCTCAGCGGTTATCAAGCGCGGCTCGGCTATGAAGCGGATACGCGAAGCAGCTACCTGGAATATCTCGACGCGACCGGGGGCGCCATCGCGCGAATCTGGTTTGGCGACGCCGCCGCGCTCAGCCGCCGTTTGCAGCTTATCGCGCCCTTCGCCATCGCCGGCATCGCCTTTGACGATCTGCTCGCGCCCGGCCAGCCCGACAGTCTGGCCCGCGCGCTGCTCAATTACAAAGCCGGGCGGCTGGGCGGGGAAGCGCCAATCGAGTTCAAGGCGCGCTGGTCCATTGAAGGCGCGGCTGGCTTGGTCGATGAAATTGTGACCGACCTGGATGCCGAGATTGTGCTCACGCTTGACGCGCCCGATGGCGATTATGCGATCAACTGGTCCGCGGTCAGCAGTGACGGCGGCGAAAGCGGACGGGCCGGCGCCATTCTGCCCTTGTACCGCCCGACGCCAAGGCCAACGCCGACGCCGACCCCAACGCCTGTTCCCGTCCCCGTGCTGGCAGCCCCGAGCGACTCCGGGGGCGCGCCGGCCGCCGTCGTCAACACCGGGCCGCCGCCGGCTGGCAGCATCGCCATCGCCATCGGCGGTCATGTCTCCAGCACCGAAAGCCCCCGCGCCATCCACGCCATGCGCGCGGCCGGGATGACCTGGATGAAGATTCAGGCGCGCTTCGACTGGCGCAGCCCTTGGGATATCGCCCGCGATATCTCGGTGGCGCATAGCAACGGTTTCAAGATTCTGGTGGGCACGGTCGGCCGGCCCTCAGAATTGGCGCAAGGCGGGCAAGCCTACATTGACGCCTACACCGACTGGCTGGCCCGCGTCGCCGGCCAGGGCGCCGACGCCATCGAAGTCTGGAACGAACCCAACCTCGACCGCGAATGGCCGCGCGGCCAGATAAGCGGCGTCGCTTACGCCAATCTTCTGAAAATCGCCTGGCAGAAAATCAAGGCGGTTAACCCGGCCACCATGGTGATCAGCGCCGCGCCAGCGCCCACCGGCGTCTCCGATAATCCCGAGCAGGTGATGCCGGATAACCGTTGGTTGCGGCAGATGGTGGAGGGCGGCGGCCTGGACTATCTCGATTGCGTTGGCGCGCATTATAACGAAGGCATCGTCCCGCCCAGCCAGCGCAGCGGCGATCCCCGCCTCGACAATTATTACACGCGATATTTTTTCGGCATGCTTGAGGGCTATATCAGCATCACCCGCCGGCCGATCTGCTTTACTGAATTGGGTTATCTCACATCCGAAGGGCTGCCCAATCTGCCGCCGTATTTCAGCTGGGCGCAGAATGTTACCGTGCAGCAGCAAGCGGACTGGCTGGCGCAGGCGGCCGCTTTGGCTTCCCAGAGCGGGCAAGTGCCGCTGTTCATCGTTTGGAATATCGACTTCACCCACTACGGGGCGGATCCGCAGGCCGGCTTCGCTATCGTCCGTCCCGATGGTTCATGCCCGGCCTGTCAAACCCTGGCGAACGCGCGATGACCGCGAAATAATAGAGGATTACATGTGTAGTCTCGCAGTGAGGTGCAGGGCAATCGCTTCAAAACTGGTGCCGCTGCGACGAGCAAAACTAAACTGAAATTTAGCCACCGAGGACACCGAGGACGCCGAGGAAAGCGATTGATCGGAGATTTCGCGGCATATTGTCGCAAAATTTTTGGGCGGGAAGGAATTTCATCGGCCAGGTTGCGTCAAGCCTGCCCAATTTAAGCAGCGGATTTAGGGAAAAAGTCGTCAGAAGCATCTAAACTCTGTGTCCTCTGCGTCCTCTGTAGTTAAAAGAATTTGAAGCGATTGCCCTGCAGTGAGGTGGTGTTTGCGCGCGGACAATCCGGCCAGTGGCGTATCATGTCAAGGATCGGATTGATATTGAGACGCTTGCGGGCATCGTCGCGCGCTCTGAGTTTTGCTATGTCGTTATGCGGCTGAGCCTTGTTCTTGGATCAAGATATTCACTGAAGGCCAGCGATACCAGATAAAAACCGACCACCATCACAACCGATGCCACAATCGGCGCCGCCAAAATCCAGACGCGGCCTCTCAGCAAAGCGTGATGATAGTTGCCCCAAAAGATCAAGGTGCCGATGCTGGGCGCCGTCAGGTCGCTCAACCCCAATACCGACAGCGTCACCTCCATACCGATGGCCCAGAGGAAGCCAGCCACCGCATCCGCCAGCAGCAGCGGGATCAAAAAGGGCAAATGCTCTTGCACCACTACTTTCACGGCATTCATGCCCGAGAAGATCGCCGTATGGGTAAACTCACGCTCGCGCAGGGACAAAATCATTGCACGGTAACGCTTGGAGGGATGCGCCCAGTCCAGAATGCCGAGCAACAAGGCAAGCGACAGCACAGTCATCTCGCCACGCATTATCGCCGCGATCAGTATGAGCAAGGGCAATCGCGGAATGACGATGATGCTATCCACAATCGAGGATATGACCCGATCGGTCTTACCGCCGAGATAACCGGTAATCATTCCCAACATGACGGCAATACTGCGTCCGATTAGCACTGCCAGACCCGATACCATCAAGGTGTTGCGGATCGCAAAGGTCAGGAGCCAGAAGCCATCCTGCCCATTGCCGGTTGTGCCTAAAATGAATTCTTGTGATGGCGGTTTATTGCGGGGCACAACGCGCCGGTCATCTGATTCAAATGGAGAGAAAAACGAAAGCAGCAAAAGAATGCCGACAATCATCAGGATAATCGAACCGAAACGGAACGATAAGCTGAAACGAAAAAGGTCTCTAATCGTAGCTCTTAGCACATCATTCGCCACATAAACTAACGATAGCGGACACGGGGATCAATCAAGGGGTACATGAGGTCGATGAGCAGGGAAGCCGTCGCAATGCCCACAATTGACAGCAAAGTGATGCCCATAATCGCGTTATAGTCGCCGTTGTTGATGGCGGTATACATCGTCGTGCCAATCCCCGGATAACCAAATACGAATTCGGCGATGAGCGCGCCGCCAAAAAGCGCTCCCAAAGACAAGCTCAAGTCCGTCACCTGGGGCAAGAGCGTGTTTCGTGCGACGTAAAACAGCAAAATTTTGCGTTCTGGCAGCGCCGCCATTTGCGCGTATTGCACATAATCGCTGGACTTTTCGGTCGTCGTAAGGGCTTTGGACATAATGAAGCGATGGGCGGTAGCGCCAATGACAATGGACAGAGCCGGCAAGAAACCATGATGCAGGACACTGCTGATGTATTCCCAGGTGAAAGCCGCAGTACCGCGCGCCCCTCCGATAAGCGGGAAGATCGGCAGATAAAACGTGAATGCCATCAGCAATACAAAAGCCAGTATGTAATACGGCACCGGGTAAACGGTGATCAGCGATTTCTCCAAGCCTTCCGACCACCAGCGGTTCGGGTAGTAGCCTGCCAGCGAGCCGAGAATCACCCCCAGCGTCCAGGCGATGAGAATTGACGTGCCGAGCAATCCAATCGTCCAGCCAATGCTTACGCCGATCAATTGATTGACCGACAACGGGAAAGAGGCAAGGGACGGACCCAGATCACCCTTGAGGACGCGTTTCCAGAAGTTGACATATTGTTCCAGAACGCTGCCTTCCAGCCCGTATAGATCAAGCAAGGTCGCACGCATTATTTGCACCGCCTCGGGGTCTATATTCTGGTACATCTGCATACGCGCCAGAGCTTCCGTTACCGGATTGACCGGCGACAAGCGAGGGATGATAAATGTAAGCGTGACGCCAACGAAAATGACGATGAGCCATTGGGCAAAACGAGGCAATATGAATTCTTTAAGCAGGGTCATGAGCGAAGTTGTGTCAAACTAAGTGGTTCCAAGTCAATTATGCAGTTCTTGCCACAGAGGCACAGACGTGAACGCAAGTAAGTGATTGAAAAAACGCGCATCGTCTTTCGCGACATACATGCGGGCGAGCCAAGGCTCGCCCCTACGGCATAAGCGGAGACTCGGTGTACGGGCGAGCCGGTGGCTCGCCCACTCACGCTGCAGATCTCTTTTTCAGCTTTCGCATGGCTAAAATTGAACTACATAGCTTCATTGAAGGTGTGAAGGAGGAAGAGCCCAAGCCCTTCCTCTACTCACGCTATGTCATTTGCGAACCGAAATTCGGACTCGCCCGTTTGATTTATTGCTCGACCGGCTTCAGATTCTGGAAGGTCAGCTTGCCGCCCATGAACCAGTACAAGGGCATGGACGACGGGTTCTCAAAGGTCGGGAAACCGGTCCAATAGCGCTCATCCCAGGTGACGAATTTGTTGAAGGCGACGATGGGTATCGAGTACATATTCTCAACCCAATACTTCAACATCTCCGTAGTCAGCTCGAAGCTACTCGGGTCATCGGGACCGATGGACACCATGGCATCGATAAATTCACCGATCTTCGGATCTGTCAGGCGCGTCGCATGGCCGCCGGTGGTGCGTGTATCCTCCCCAACCGGAACAACCAAGTCAGGGTGAAAGATGTTGAACACCGGCCAGGCATCACCATCTACGAGGGTGAAAGAGAACCAATCGCCGGAGATGTCGAACTGCCCAGTCTCATTGGTCGACGTATATAGTGTGCGTTCGTGCGCCGCCAGGCTAGTATCGATGCCGAAGTCTTTCCACATATCGGCCGCCGCATTCCCGAAATGGAACTGCTGAACCGAAGTTGTATCGCTGAGGACTTCGAGTTCCCAGGGATTGCCGTCTGGCGTCAGCCAATTGCCGCCATCATCACGGCTGAAACCGTGCTTCATCAGCAGACGGTCCGCCACATCCGGCGCGTGAGCCCACCAACCGGAACCGAATACAGCGCGCGTATCGCCCGGAACTTCGTAGCCCTCAGATTCCGCCCAGGCGGCGATCTGATCGGGGATCGTGGCATCGTAGGGCTTATACATCACGCCCTCTTCGATCTCGATCTCCAGATTCTGGAACCATTCTTCCATCGGGTCGTGATAAATGGCGGTCAAAGCCGGTGTGCTTGGCACTGGCATGTTGGTCAACTTGGCGGTGCCGCCCATGTAATCAGTCACAACTGCCTGGATATCCAGCGCCAATGCCAGCGCCCAGCGCACATCCTTTTCATGGAACCAAGGCTGAGTTTCCGATCCGAAGTTGAAGATTAACTCCCGCGTGCTGACTTCACCCATATACCCCCAGGGGAAGCCCGCATACCATGAACGAGCGGCCGGCGCCGTTTCGAGCGTGCTCTGGAATGACTCGAAATCCGAATCGTAATAGACATCCAATTCGCCGCGGGACATGGCAATCACTTTTCTGTCCGGGCCGCCATAGTTGATCTCCAGAAAATACTTCGGTCCCGGGTTGCCGGTGATGATACCGGCCGACGAGCGTTCCCAATCGTCGCGCCGGACAAACAGTTGCCAGACCCCGCTGGGGTCCTCCTCCACTGGGAGGTAGGCGCCCAGGTAGGGACCATCCGTATAGGTGTAAGACGGCAGATCGTCGATGTTCTCAAACACATGTTTGGGCATCATGTAGATGGCGTTCCAGCGGGCCTCGAAAATGGAATGGAAACGCGGCGTCGGCTCGGTCAGATGGAAGGTGACGCTGAAATCGCCCGTTTTCTCCACCGAAGCCATCGACTTGTTCAGGTTCGCATGCCAGCCAAAGCCGTTCAGTCCCGGCGTGGCTTTGAGCGTCTCCACGGTAAAGACCAGATCGTCGGCTGTGAATTGAACGCCATCGCTCCAATAGATATTGTCCCGCAGTTCTACACTCATCTGAGTGAAGTCATCGTTGTACATCGGGTCAGAGATGGCGGCGCCCATGACGCGTTCGCCCGTTTCCTGATCCCGAATCCACAGGTTTTCCATTATTAAGGCCTGGGTAACGAGCGGATGCGGTCCTGTGATCCAGAAGTTGTGGTTATGCGGCACTGGCGCAGTGATGATCACATCGATAACAAAGACCTCTTCACGCGGAAGATCGACTGGCAGCTGAGCTACCCCGACGAATGTTGGTATAGAAAACACTACCAACAAGAGAGAGAGAGAGAGAGAAACAAGCTTCCTTTTCATTGCAAAACTCCTTACTAAAAGCGCAATATTCAGGAGCGCTCGATTGGCGCCCCAGCTTGCCCGGTATGGGCAATCGCATCCAGATTGTAACGCGGACTCGCGACTAAGCAAAAAATTCCATTGTACAAAACGAGGCAAGTTCACAAATGGCACTTTGGCATATAAGCCCCAAACAGTATCCTTAAATTGCTCAAATTGATGTAATCTCCATTTCAAGCGCGAGCGGCGTTGCAGGGTCGGCCTTGGTCACAAAGACGGTATACAAGCAGATTCGCGGTTTTGTCATCATTTGGCTCGCCATCACGACGGTGATGGGCACGGCGACCTTCCTGGCTGTCTACTTCAATTATGATCCCGCCGACCCCAATGGAGACGCCGGCAACCCGCTGCCATTGGGGACCGAGGTCGAAACTGCCGAAGCGACTGAAGCCTTGATTGTGCTGCCCAGCGCCTCGCCCCAGCCGACCTTTACGCCGGCGCCAACGACAGCCGTTCCCACGCTGGCGCTTGTTGAACCGGTGCCCACCGATATTCCCCCGCCGACAGACATACCCACGCCAACACCCGCGCCAACGCCATTCCCGGTCGAAGTCATGAATTATGAAATCGGGATCCAAGTGCAAGAGTCGCTCGATCATAATCCCGTCAATCAAGACAACTGGTATCGTTCGGTCGCGCAAGACCTGGACCTGCACTGGGTGAAACAGCAGGTGCGCTGGGATTCCATCGAAAAGGCGCCGGGGCAATTTAACTGGAGCGTACTGGACTTTGTCATGACCAGCGCCCGGAATTTCGACATCAATATGATGCTGTCTATCCTGTCGGCGCCGGACTGGGCGCGCGAACCCGAGGCCATTCTCGAACTCCACGGTCCGCCGGCCGATCCGCAAACCTTCGCCGACTTCACGGCCGCCATCTTGAACCGCTACCCGGGGCAGGTCCAGGCCATCGAAGTCTGGAACGAGCAAAACATCGACCGCGAGTGGACATCGCCGCAGGGCCTCAGCGCCGCAAACTACGTCGCGCTTTTGCGCGCGACCTATGAGACGGTGAAGGCCATCGATCCGGGCATTATCATCATCAGCGGCGCGCCATCGCCCACCGGCATCAATGACGGCCTCAGCGCAGTTGATGATTTTAACTATATGGATCAATTGATCGACGCCGGCATGCTGGATTGGGCGGATTGCGTCGGCGCCCATCACAACGGCTACAACGTCAGCCCGGACCACCGCTACAACGAAATCCCCGACGATCCGACCGCCTTCTTCCGCGGCCCCTTCGACAACCCCCACCACAGTTGGAGTTTCCGCAGCACGCTTGAAGGCTATGTCAACCGCATTCGCGCGGCCGGCCGGAACACATTGCTTTGTGTGACCGAGTTTGGCTGGCCGTCTTCAGAGGATTTGGGCGCCGCTCGCCAGGGCTTCGAATTCTCCCTGGACAATACCTTGGCCGAGCAAGCGGCCTGGATTCCCCTGGCCATGAGCAACATGGAAGAATGGGGCTTCGTTTGGCTGGCATTCATCTGGAACTTCAACTTTGGTCCGCAAGCGGGATACGCAATTCACAACGATAATGTTCCCTATTCGCTGATCGGCCCGGACTTCGTTTTCCGACCGGCATATAAAGCCATTAAGGATTGGCAACGCGAGTTTCGGGCGCGAACGGGACGCTAAAATGCGCGGCAGCCGTCGCCGAAGGGTCATCGCTACCCTTGCCATCTTCGTATTTGCCGCCATCCTGGCGCTGGCCCTTTGGCTTCGCGCCCAACCCGAAGCGGATCCATTCCAGGCCAGGGCCATCGTCAATCCGCCTTTTCCCTCGCTGACTTATGGCATACACGCATTCCTGTGGTGGGATGGCGGTTATGTCGGTACCGACCTGGATTGGGTCCGTCTGCTGTCCTTCAGCCATGTCAAACAGATCTTCGCCTGGCGCGATCTTGAACCGGAGCCCGGCTTATGGGATTGGACCCAGGCCGATCGCATCCTCGCCGAAGTCGAACGGCGCGGCTTGCGGATCATCGCGCGGCTCGGCCATGCGCCCAAGTGGGCGCGGTCCGCGGAGCAGCGTTCCGCGCATGACGCGCCGCCGGCCGATATGGCGGCCTGGCGCGCCTACTGCGCCGCCCTGGCCGGGCGCTACCCGGGCCGAATCGCCGCCTATCAGATCTGGAATGAACCCAATCTCAGCCGCGAATGGGGCGATCAACGCCCCGACCCGGCTGCTTACGTGCGCTTGCTCGCGGCCTGCAGCGAAGAAATCCGCGCGCGCGATCCGGCTGCCATCCTGATCTCGGCCGGTTTGGCGCCCACCGGCAACAATGACGACCGCGCCCGGCCGGACGATATCTTTCTCGATCACATGTATCGCAACGGATTTGCGCCGCATATTGACGTGGTTGGGGTACACGCGCCCGGTTATGCCGCGCCCGAAATTGGTCCGGACGACCCGGCCGCGGCGCAGCGCTGGTTCACATTTCGCCGGGTCGAAGACCTGCGCAAAATCATGCTCAAACATGGCGACCAGGCGCGGCAAATGGCCATCATGGAATTCGGATACACCACCGACGCCGTCAACCCGGATTACAGCTGGTTCGCCGTCAGCGAAGCGGAGCAGGCGGATTTTCTCCTGCGCGCCTACGACTACGCGGTTGACAACTGGCGCCCCTGGATCGGCCTGATGACCTTGATTTATCTGCCCGATCGCTCCTGGCCGCCTGAGGATGAACAATACTGGTGGTCAATCGTCGCGCCCGATACGGGCTTGCCGCGGCTGGCCTTTATCGACGTGGCGAACATGCGCAAGGTCTGCGACGATTTTGTCATCGCGGAACGCGAACCCGATAGTCCGGTTGCATTGGGCCTGAGGCCTGCGCCGATCTGCCCGTGACGAGGCGGCAGCGCGCAACAAATTGCGGTTGACCAGCCGACATTGGGCTATATGAGAGAATCCCAAAACATTGTTTCCATAGCCAAATCGCGCGTGAAATTGATGTATACTCGCTGACACTATGAGGGCGCAATCCACATTCATAAACCTGATCCGGGGCCACGCCCTGATGACGAGCCGCATAAGCCGGCTCATCGTCGTCGGCTTGCTTTTGGCCGCCTCCATGCTTCGCATGGCCGATCTGGCCACCGCGCCGCGGGGATTCAGCGACGACGAAATCACCAACATACGCCTCGTTGACAATGTGCGCCAGGGCGACATTTTTGTGTTCTATCCCGGCGAAGACGGCGGCCGCGAAGGCATGTATCACGTCATTCTTGCCTTCGCCACCACATTCCTTGGCGAAGGCACAATTGGCTTTCGCATTCTGACCGTCTGGATGAGCCTGCTCTCGATCGCGATCATCTACACCCTGGGCAACCATCTCTTCAATCCGCTCGTCGGCGTCCTCGCCGCCGGGCTGGTGACGGTCAATTTCAGCAACATTCTGCTGGCGCGCAGCGTATCCAGCGATGCCATCGTGATGTTCCTGGTTTCCGCGACGCTCCTGGCTCTGGCGCGCTCGCTGCCGGTCTATCGCCGGACGCGCGTCGTAACCTCCACCATCCTGTCATTCGCCGCCCTGGGCGCCTTGCTCGGCGCCGGATTCTATCTTCACCCGTCCAGCCTCTTCATCGTCCTGGGCGCCATGCTGTACATCGGCCATCTGCTGTACATTCGCAACGTCATGCTGCGCCAGCGCCGCAGCTATACCGGTTTTGCGATTCTGCTCATGCTTATTCTCGCTATGCCCTACATCATATCTTCGGTCAATCTGCCTGATTATGCCGCTGGCCAGCGCATCCTGGCCCACTACGGCGATGGTCTGCTCAGCTCCATTTGGGAGGGCTTAAGCGCAATCATTTACGGCGGGGACATGAACCCCCTGCAAAACCTGCCCGGGCGGCCCATGTTCGATGCCTTTAGCGGACTGATGATTCTGGCCGGATTCCTAACTTGCATTTTGCGCCGCCATCGCCCGCGTTTCATGCTGATTCTGATCATGTTTTTTCTGACGCTGCCGGCTGCCCTGATCGTGGAAGACAGCCCGAATTTCGCGCGTATGAGCGTGATCATGCCGCAACTGGCGATATTCTTTGGAATGGGCTTCTATGCTCTGATCCGCGCCCCGATCTTCGTCGATGTGGTCTTCCGGCGCATGGGAGTGGCCGGCGTGATGCTGCTGTTCCTGCTCAATTTGGTCTGGACCTGGAGCGATTTCTTCGGCGAATGGCGCGATAATGAAGCGGTGATGCCCCTGGTCAACGGCGAAGTCGGGCAGATCGCCCACTTCCTGGATCGCGTCGGCAACGAAGTTCCGGTCGTATTCTGCAACGACGAATGGAATGCATCGCAGCCGGAGCCAACAATCAGCCCCAGCGACAAGACCCTGCTGATGATGAATCGCTCCGAGTTTCGCTTTCATGAGGCGGATTGCGAGCGCAGCCTGCTGCTGACAAACGGCGGCGAGCGGCAACGCATTATCTTTTTCAGCGACGAGGCGCGGGAAGCCGTGCATCCTTATCTCCGTGAATGGCTCTCCTTTGGCCAGCCTGTCATCGGGGACTTGCCCCGCGGCGCCGTCATCGAGCTGGAAACGGTGGAGATTCTGGCCGACCGGGCCGGCGAATTCACCACGACCGCGCCCTTTTCATTTGCGCCCGAAGTGGCCGATCCCATGCCGACCGCGCCGCCAATCCGCTTCGGCAGCAACCTGACCTTTCTCGGCTACGAGCCAAACATCAGGCGGGCCTTTGATCCCGGCGATTTGGTCGACGTCATCACCTACTGGCGCGCCGAGGGCGAACTGCAGCCCGACTTGACCCTTTTCACGCACATTCTTTCCGATCCGGTCACGTCGGCCGTAAGCCGCCATGTCATCGGCGTCAATCCTGCGCTCATGCAGGATCGCGATGTCTTCATTCAAGTTACCGATGTCAACCTGCCGGCGGGCGCCTTGCCCGGCAACCGCTTTATCTCGGTTGGCGCGCTGCGGGAAACCCTCGGCGAGCGCCTGCCCGTTCTAAAGGACGATGAGGCGCGCGGCGACCGCATCTTTCTCTACGACATTGACGTGCTCGAACAAGAGTCCAGCGAAGCGCGAGGCGGCTAGTGTTCGAGTTGGTGTTCCTGGGCACATCGGCATCGGCCCCGTCGATCTATCGCGGCTTGCCCGCCGTTGCCGTGCTGGCCGGCGAACAGCGCTTCCTGGTGGATTGCGGCGAGGGCAGCCAACGGCAAATCCTGCGCAGCGGGATCGGCTTCAAACGCCTCAATCATATCTTCCTGACCCATTCCCATCTGGATCATATACTCGGCCTGGGCGGCCTCCTGTCCACCTTCGGCCGCTGGGAAGCGCTGGAGGAAATCTTCATCTATGGCGGCCTGCCCGCCATCCAGCGCGTTCAAGCCTTGATCTATCAAGTGATCTTCCGCCGCGAGACGCCGCCCGTGCCCATATACTTTAACCGCGTTATGCCGGGCGAGACGCTCTTCAAGGGTCGAAAGTTCAGCGTTCGCGCCTTCCCCGTCTCCCATCGAGGCCGCGAATGTTACGGCTATATCTTCGAAGAAGATTCTCGCCGTCCCTTCCTGGCCGAGGCAGCCGAGGCCCTCGGCGTCCCGGCCGGCCCCGAGCGCAGTCGTCTCGTCGCCGGGGAGACCGTCGTCCTGGAAAGCGGCCGCGTGGTGCATCCGGATGAAGTGCTTGGCAATGTCATTCCGGGAACGAAGGTGGCCATCACCGGCGATCTCGCCCGCACCGACGACATTGGCGACGCCGTGAGCGATGCCGACGCGCTTGTCATCGAGTCCACCTATCTTGACGCCCACGCCGATATCGCCCGCGATGTCGGCCACATCACCGCCCGCCAAGCGGCAGAACTGGCGCGCGCAGCCAATGTCAAGTTCCTCTTTATAACGCATGTATCGCGGCGCTACCGCGAATTTGAAGTTATCCGGGAGGCGCGCAAGCACTTTCCCGATTCTTACGTCGTGCGCGATCTCGATCACTTCGCTATCTTTCGCGACCGGCGGCCGCAGAAAATTGAAGCAGAAGCGCCGCAGGAAACAGACGATGAAACGCCCGAAGGAGGGGAAGCATGATGAGCGAGGATTTGGCGCGACAACTCAGTCAATACGTCAATCAGCTATTTGTGCAAGAGGATGAAGTGCTGCAATACGTGCGGCGGCAGACGGCCGCCCATGGCCTGCCGCTGATAAACCTGGAAGCCAACGAAGCGCGCTTGATTCAACTTCTGGTGCGGCTTTCCGGCGCTGAACGCGCCGTCGAAGTGGGCACACTGGCCGGCTACAGCGGCATCTGGATCGCCCGCGCCTTGCCCGACCATGGCAAATTGGTCACGATTGAAGTGAGCAGCGTCCACGCCAATCTCGCCCGCGCCCACTTTGAGCGCGCCGGCCTCGCGCATAAGGTCACCGTGCTGCAGGGCGCTGGCGTTCAGGTGCTGCCTCAATTGGAAGCGGACGCGCCCTGGGACCTCATGTTCATTGACGCGGATAAAGTCAGCTATCCCAACTATCTGGCATGGGCGGCGGAGAACCTGCGCGCTGGCGGGGCGGTGCTGGCCGATAACGCCTTCTGGCAGGGCCGTATCCTCGATCCTGAATCCGAGGACGACCACGGGCTGGTCGAATTCAATCGCATGTTGGCCGAGCACCCGCAATTTGAAAGCACGATCATTGAGGTAGGTGACGGCATCGCGCTTGGCATCAAGACCGGGTGATCCGCTTCACCGTGCCCAGATGAGCGACTGAATGAAAGCACGACCGGTGAAGCCGCTCGCCGGCCCCAAATATACGTAGGGGCGACCTATCAGGTCGCCCGCCATCATTAGAATCATCGCTGCTCGGCTCACTAACTGTCCGCAGCGGCCAGTTCAATCCTCGACTTGCAGCATCCCTTCGCTATAGACCTGTCCCGGCTGAATCACCGCCGGCGCGGCCGTATCAACCGTCGCAATCAGATCGTAGGTCGTCGCGCCCGTAACCCGCACCGGCACGATCTCGCCGACCGGCAGCTCCCCTTCGACCAGCACATAGCCGTCAATCTCGGGCGCGTCGCGATAACTGCGGCCCAGGCTGATCATGTCGCCCGTGGCCGCGCCGCGCTCGTCCTCGCCCACGCCATGCCCCTCGACCAGAATATCCAGCGTCCGGCCCACCAAGGCCTGATTCTTCCTCAAGCTAATCGCGCTTTGCAGCTCCATCAGCCGCTCATATCGCGCTTGCTTGATCGCATCATCAACCTGGCCGGGCAAGGTTGCGCTGGGCGTGCCCAATTCATAGCTGTATTGAAAGGCGCCGAGGCGGTCAAATTCCAGGTCGCTTACCAGTTTCAGCAGCGCCGCGAATTCTTCTTCCGTTTCGCCGGGATAACCGACTATGAAGGTGCTGCGCAAGGCTAAATCCGGCATGAGTTCGCGCAACCTGCCGATTGTTTCGTAAACCCACTCGACCTTTGCCGGCCGTTTCATGCGCTTGAGCGTCTCGCGGTGGCCATGCTGCAGCGGAATATCTAGATAAGGCAGGACTTGCTGATGCCGGGCCATAGTCTCCATCAGGCGCGGCGTCACGTAGCCCGGGTAGGCGTACATGATGCGTAGCCAGGGAATCCCCGGCGCGGCCGCGACGATGGCATCCAGCAATTGCGCCAAGCCGTCCTTCAGGCCCAGGTCATAACCATAATCCGTGCTGTCCTGCGCGATCAGCATGATCTCCTGCACGCCCATCTCGTCCAAGCGGATCGCCTCGGCCACGACGGACTCCAGCGGCCGGCTGACCGCCGTCCCTTTGATGCGCGGGATGGCGCAAAAGGCGCAGGGCCGCCGGCAGCCATCGGCGATCTTCAGATAGGCCGAGGCGCCCTGCAGACTCGCGCGCAGCACCGACCTTTCATCGCGGCCGACAACCCGCGCCTCCTCCGGCAGATGATAAAGCGGTTCCGGATGCTTGCGCCGGCGCAAGCGCCTGATCAAGTCGAAAATATCCATCCAGCGCCGCGTGCCGATGACCCCGTCCAGGCCGGGCGCCTCTTGAACCAGGGCTTCGCCATAGCGCTGCGACAGGCAGCCGGCCGCGATCACCATCTGATCCGGCCGCTTGATTTCGATCAATTCGCGCAGCGCGTCGATCGACTCCTGCTTGGCGCTGTTGATGAAGCCGCAGGTATTGACGATCAGCACCTCGGCCGCTTCCGGATCGCCGACTCCGCTCATGCCCTCCTGGTTGAGGACCTGCGCCATGCTCTCGCTGTCCACCATGTTCTTTGAGCAGCCCAGGCTGAGCAGGTAATACTTGTCGGTGTGTGTTCGCACGGTGGCGTCTCCCTTGCGCTTCCCGGTCAATGTGGATAAAGCGCCGCGAAGACGCGCTGGTAGACCGCGGCATCTTCTTCGTAACGCCAGCAGGAGTCAGGATTGTTGAGCTCGGCAAAGGGACCCGGCAGGATTTCGTCGGGCGGAATGGGATGCAGCAGACCAATGTGCACCCTCTCGCGCGCGTTGGTCAGCGCAAAGGCGCCTTCCTCGTCCAGACGTCGCAGCGCGCTTTTGAGCCGCTCTTCAATCGGCTCGTGATAATTGTCATTCAGATAATCTTCCAAGTCATCTTCATCCACATCGCCCTCATCCACCAACTCCATCTCCATTTCGGTGAGTTCTTCTGATTGCGCGTAGAGCATGTCGTTCACAGTCGAGAATTGCCCCGCGAAATCGCTGTCTTCGTAAGGATAAAAGCAAGTTTGCTCATTCCAGAGGAAGCGCATGTAAGTCTTGAAATCTTGATAGGACAGTCCCCCGTAACGGGCATCGCGTTGGAACTCGGCGCGCGCTCGAGCTTCCAGCGCCTCTTCCGTGTCGACGACAATGGAGATATTGTCCGTCACTTGGCCCAGGAGAAAATTGAAGCTGTAGAATGTTTCGTCGCTCCGGTCCATTTGCAGCTTGCGGAAGAAAACGCGCGCCGCTTCGTAGGTCGCTTGCTCAAATGCGTCGAAGTCAAAATCGATTAGTAGAATCTCGTCCATTATGCCCTTCCTTATGCGCCCTCTTTGGTCGGCGGCAACCCTTCTTGCGTCACCCGCGGCGGCAGGATCGCGGTCGGCGCCCCCGCCGTCGGCGTATCGCTCGGCAGAGGCCTGTCAGTCGGCGGCGGCGTGAATGTCGCGCTCGGCGCCAGGGTATCCGCCGGCGTCGCGCTGGGTCCCGGGGTAGGGCTGAACACGGCGATGGTCGCCTCGGCCGCTGCCGGTTCCGCCGTCGGGCTCATCGGCGCCGGCGCCCCGGCCGGGCCCAAAACCACGAGCGCTTCGTCTGCCGTGAAGCGGATGTCCGCCCGCTGCCCGCGGCCGCCGATCGGCCCCTGCTGCTGACCATTCCAAATCACATCCAAAGCCAGCGCGTTGCTCGCCGCCAGGTTGATCTCATCCGCCGCGCTGTACTCCAGAAGCGTTTCCGGCGCCGCGATGCCGCTGAATTGTTCGACGCCGTCGACGACCAGGCTGATCCAACTGCGCTGCGTGATCAACAGACTGACCAGAATGCCGCTGCCGCTGTAGGGCCTGCGATCGGAGGGCGTTGGCGCGACAAGCGTGTCCGCGACGGTCGCGGTTGTGCCGGGCGTATCCGTCGCCGCGAGCGCGCTGATTTCCGGCGAAGGCCGGGCTTCGCCTCCAAACGGCAACTCAACCAACTCCAGCGTCACGAAGGCGATGACGGCGAGCGCCGCCGCCGAAAACAGCAGGAGCAATAAGAAGCGTAGAACGCCGCGACAACCGGCCGCGCGCCGCTCCACCACCTGGATTTCTTGCAAGGGCTGGGACTTGCCAAGGACGTCCGCCTCGGCCGGTTCCTCCTGGCGTCTCCGTCCGCGCCGCGTTCGCCGTCCCTTTTCCAGGTTGATGCGCATCTGATCGTAGAGCAGCAGCGTTCTTTCTTCGTCCAGCTCGAGGAAGCGGGCATAGATGCGCAGCAGGCCGCGGATCTGGATTTCCGGTACGCCGCGAATTTCGAATGTGCCCGCCTCGAATGCTTCCAGGATGGGTTGGCGGATGCGCAGCTTTTCGACGGCGTCGACGATCGTAATCTCATTGTCTTCGCGCGCCTCCCGCAAAACTTGTCCGAGTGAGTAGGCATCCATCCCTGGTGAAGACTTTCAACAAAATAACCCCGATCGTCCAGTATAACCTGTATCGAACGGGGTTATGCGATTGATACCGCCCTGGAATTGACGGTCTGTTCTCGTGATTTTAGTTATTCTAATTCCGCTTCAAGTTCCAGTTCTGCCTGCGGCTCGGCGTCGGCGGCTTCAGCATCGGCATCCGCGTCCGCGTCTCCGTCCGCGTCCGTCTCGTCTTCAGCCGAAGTCGCATAACGGAATCCTTCCATCATGATGTCCTCCGCCCGCACCATCTCGCCGCGTTCCCGCGCCGCCAGGAATTCAGTTAATTCATCTTCCGGCACAATCGTGATGGTCAAGGTCGGCGCCAGCTCCGTGCCCAAACGCACCGGCACTTGATGCGTGCCAACCTCGCGCAGGGACTGCTGGCTGATGCGCCTGCGATTGATGTCGACGCCGGTCTGGCGATCCAGCTCATCCGCGATTTCCTGCGTCGTCACCGAGCCGAAGAGTTTGCCCGTTGACGCTGCGCGGCGGCCGAAGATCAACTCTTTGTTGTCAATTTGGCGCGCCAGGTCATTCAGCATATTGTTGTACTGGGCCTTGCGCGCCTCGACATTCTTGCGCACCGCTTCCGTTTGGCGCATGGCGGACGGCGTCGCTTGCACCGCCATTTTGCGCGGGATCAGATAGTTGCGCGCGAAGCCATTGGCGACCTTGACCACTTCACCCGCGACACCGTGTTTGTACAAGTCCTGCAACAGAATAACTAGCATCTTCTATTCCTCGCCGCTTCGGCTGCGTCCGCCCGGCACAGAGCGTCTTCCCCATGCGAAACTGGTATATTATAGCAATGTCGCCGCCATGCCAAGTGCAAATCCGGTCTGGGCAGAGCAATCGCGCCAGAATTATTGACTCCAAAATGTGCTGAGTTCAAACAAAAAATTAACCACAGAGGACACAGAGAGCGCAGAGAAAAGGGTTTTGGGCAAGGAAACTCTAGCTATTTACGGCAGATTTTCTTACTGATTCTGAATGATATGATCATTTCAAGCGCTACTTTTCTATTTGAACAGAACAATAGCGATAAATTCAGCCAAAAGGGAATCAAACTCGGTGTACTCGGTGCTAAGAAAATATGTGCTGCGATTGCTCTGCGACCTGGGCAATAGGTTGAACGGTGTTGGCTGATGAGCGAAAACCGGGCGCTGGAGAATCGGCAGGTCATCGAAAAATCTCTGATCGTGCTCGTCGGCTTTGTCGCCAGCGGCCTTCTTGGCTTGCTGCGCATCGCTATCGTCGGCGCGCAATTTGGCGCCGGCGCCGCGCTTGATGCCTTCTCCGCCGCCCAGCAATTGCCCGAGACCGTCTTTGTTCTGGTCGCCGGCGGCGCCCTCGGCTCCTCTTTCATTCCCATTTACGCCACCTGGCGCCGGCGGGATGCCGCCCAAGCCTGGCGTCTCGCCAGCGCGGTCATGTCCCTATCCGCCGCCGCGGCCGCGCTGCTGGGCATCGTCATCTACCTGCTCGCCCCGTTCCTGGCGAGCCAGCTGCTTTTCAACAATCGCCCGGCCGAACAGCAGCAGCTGGTGGCGGAAATGGTGCGCCTGATGATGCTGACGCCGGTTATATTCAGCATCAGCGGCCTGATCATGGCCATCCTGCAATCGCATGCCGCCTTCTGGCTGCCCGCGATCGCCGTCAGCATGAACAACATCGGCATCATCATCGGCGCGCTCGTCATCGCGCCCAGCCTGCCGGCGCATCCCGATGTCGGCCAGGTGGGCGACCTCAATGTCGTCGGCCTGGCTTATGGCGCCGTGCTCAGCGCCCTTTTGCATCTGCTGGTTCAGCTCCCCGGCTTGTTCAAGCTGGGCGCGCGTCTGCGCCCGCTGCTGTCGCCGCGCGTTCCCGGCGTCGCCGACGTCCTGCGCCTGATGGGTCCGCGCGTCCTGGGCCTGGCGGTTGTGCAAATCAACTTCCACGTCAACATCATCCTGGCCAACACGATGGTCGATGGCAGCGTGGTGGCGATCCGATATGCCTTCATGCTCTCCTTTTTTGTCCTCGGCGTGATCGGCCAGAGCATGGCTTCAGCTGTCTTTCCCACGCTGGCGACATTGCGCGCCGCCGGCGATTACGACGGCTTCAAGGACCGGCTTTCCCATGCAATGCGCAATGTGCTGTATCTTTCCTTCCCCGCCTCCGCCTTGCTGATCGTCCTGGGCGAGCCCCTGGTCAGCATCCTGCAGCGCGGCCAATGGAACGCCGAAAGCACAAGCGCTGTCGCATGGGCCCTCGGTTTTTACGCCATTGGCCTGGCTGGTTTCGCGCTTCTGGAAGTGCTGTCCCGCGCCTTCTACGCCCTGGAAGATACCATGACGCCCGTCATCGCCGGTATCGGCGCCATGATCAGCAATATCGTCCTCAATCTGATTTTCATTCAATTCATCGGCGATCCCGCCAGCCTGGCGCGCGGCGCCTTCGCCGGCCTGGCGCTAGCCAACGCCGTCACCACCATCGGCGAGGCCCTTCTGCTCTGGTGGATAATTCGGCGGCGCTTGTCGGGGTTCGGCGCCGATCCCGGCATTCAGGACCGCGCCGTGCTGTCCAGCGCCGGCGGAAGCCTGCTCTGGTCGCTTCTGATGGGCGCTGGCCTGCTGATTGTGGCCGGGGCCATGCCCGCGGGCGGATTGTCGCTGGCGCTGGCCGGCTGCGCGCTGGCGGCGCTTTTCTTCTTCGGCGGCGGCTACCTTTTCGACATCGGCGAAACGCGCCACTTGCTTCGGCCGATTTTCAGCCGCCTCATGCGCGGCGGGGGATAAGGTATACCTACTAGAAATTCAGTAGAATCAAGTTAATCCAGAAAAACAGCCGTACTTTCATTTTCGGAATCCGTAGGGGCGACACTGTGTGTCGCCCGAAAATTCGCGGCTATAAGATTGGGCGATTCACAGGGTCGCCCGTACAAGGCTTGTCCGGTACTGGTTCATGCTACCGCGCTTTTTCTACCCCATCCCCCCAACCCCCTTCCCCAGCAAGCTAGGGAAGGGGGAGCGCGCTGAAAGAGACTGACTTCATTGGCAATTTTCAATGTGTTTTGGTGTCTACCTATTAGCTTCTTTGTAGAGTCACCCTTCCCCAGTTCACTGCTGAGGACAGGACAGGTTTAACATAGCCTCTGATCTAGGACGACGGACAGGGATGGGAACTTGTCATGGCGTAAGACATACTTGTTGAAGTAGGCGATGCCTTCCTTGAATAGGCTAAGTGGCCGCCTCAACTTGTTGTCTTTGGTCTTTATCAGTCGGCGTGCCTTACCTGTGATCACAGCTTGGCTGCCAAGCGCTAAGGCCATGCCTTGCGCAAGCGCCAAGATCGCCAGGAATCGGGCCATTCGGTCTACCGAGCGCAAACGACAGGTTTCCAGTTGCCAGCCACCGCTTTTCAAGTCGCGGAAGCTCTGTTCCTGCCAGTTGCGCATCCTATACTCCCGACCTGTCAAGTCTGGATTGTTCGTAACCAAAATCCAAGGTTCGTCGCAATCTCGGTCCCAGATCGCGCGCACATGCGCCGGAACCCTTCCCCGTTTAATAAAGACCGATCCGCTCGCGCGCCATCGTCCCCCTTTCCGCATTTCCTTGTACGGATGCGCTATCCCGTCATCGGTCTTGATCTTGACTGTTTTCGGAACGCGGAACAAATATTGCCAGCCCAAGCCCTCAACCGCCCTGCACAGCGCTGGCGAGTTGCCGATGCCGCGATCTGCCAGCACCAAAACCGGCCTGTCATCGGGCAAAACTGTCTTGATTTGCGCAAGCATGCCCGAAATCATCTTCACCTGACCTTCAATTGGATAGTCCTCCTGACTATTCGCCTTGTAGCAAGTCCAGGCTAGCTGAATGCAGCGCCGCTTATACGCTACACCTACCATCATCACTCGAAAACGCCCGCCGATACTGGTCTCGTCCACCAACAACACGAGCCGCGTCTTCGGCAACAAGCTGACAACCCAGCGTGTCCAATCCAGCGAGAACTGAGCGGGCGACCATTTCTGATCCGCGATACACCGCCGCAACTGTCGCACGATACCGTCAGCACTGACGTCTCCCGCCAACGCCTTTGCAATCCTTGACTGTTGGCAATGCTCGCTGAGCATCACACCTAGACTGAAACGCGCAAAACGCTTTTTCTGCCACACCGTAAAGCTTGTAAAATGCTTCGAAACCAGCTCCTGCCAGTGGTACAATGAAGGAAGATTCATCAGTTTCACCTTTCTTTCCTTACGCGGGTTAGAAGTGATACTGATGAATCTTTACATAGATCGCGAATTACTGCCTTTCAAGTTGCCACAAACCTGTCCTGTCCTCAGAGTTCACTGGGGAAGGGCCGGGGATGGGGTAAGACTTCGACGAACAAAGCCCTCTTTTGGATACGGACAAGCCCTACAATGTCCCATTACTCGTCGCATTACTTTATTGGCCTCACTTCTGTGAATCTTCTGTGAACAAGTAAACTTTGACACATGCCGATGTTTCAACGTCATCGCTCCGTTAGATCAACGGCGATCAGGCCGGAGGCCACGAACATGACCGGAAAACTCGAGGGCAAAGTCGCCGTCATCACCGGCGCCAGCCGCGGCATCGGCCGCGCGCTCGCCATCGGATTCGGCGCGCAAGGCGCGCGCGTCGTCTGCGCCGCACGTTCCCGCGCCCGGCTCGACGAAACCGCGCGCCAAATCTGTGACGCCGGCGGAGAAGCGATCGCCGTCCCGGCGGATGTCAGCATCGCCGGCGATGTCGAAAAGCTCTTCCGGGCGACCCGCGAGCGCTTTGGCGCCGCCGATATCGTCATCGCCAACGCCGGCGGCAATTTCGCCCGTCAATCGGTCGAAGAGGGTAACATCGCCGACTGGGAACGGACCATTCAAGTCAACCTCTTGGGCGTATATTACAGTTGCAAATACGCCATTCCGCATTTGAAAGGGAAGGGCGGGCATATCATCGTGATCGGCTCGGGCGTCGGCCACCGCGTCGTGGACTCGGCGCATTCGGCTTATGGGGCGTCGAAAGCCGGCGCCTGGATGCTGGTGCGCGCGCTGGCGCTGGAATTGCGGCCCTATGGCATTTGCGTCAACGAATTGATTCCCGGTCTGGTGCGGACCGATCTCACCGCCGCCGCCGATCTCCCGCAGGATTCGCCATTTGATGCCGAGTGGTACAAGATGCCGGCCGATGTCCTGCCGCTGGCGCTCTTCCTGGCGACGCAGCCGCGCACCGGCCCCACCGGGCAGAGTTTCAGCCTGATGCGCCGCGATTCGCAATGACGCTATTTCGTCACTCGGGCGAAAATCGCCTTGAGGTATGCCGCCTCGGGGAAGCCGATCGGATGGTCCAGCGCGTGCCCGGTCTTCTCCAGCACATCCAACTTGAATCCGGCGACTGAGGCTGTGCGCGTCACCAACTCGTAGAACATGTCGGCGCTGATCCGGCTGCTGCAAGAGGCCATTACGAGCAGGCCATTGTTCGCCAGCAGGCGCAAAGCCATCTCCGCCAGCCGCCGATAAGCTGTGACCGCTTTGCTCATGTTGGCGCGGCTGTTGGCGAAGGCGGGCGGATCCACGACCACCATGTTGAATTTGCGTTTGGACTCGATCAGTTGCCACATGCCGGCAAATGCGTCCGCCTCGACTGCATCGACACCTGCCGGGTCAAAGCCATTGTTTTCGACATTGACCTTCAGCGTTTCCAGCGCCGGCGCGCTCACATCCAGGGCCGTCACCGAGCGTGCGCCGCCCGCCAGCGCATACACGGAAAAGCCGCCGGTGTAGGAGAAGACATCCAGGACGCGCCGGCCCTCGGCTAATTCGCGCGCCCTCTGCCGGTTGTCGCGCTGGTCGAAAAAGAAGCCGGTTTTGTGCCCCTTTTCCACATCTGCCTGAAACAGCAAGCCGTTCTCCACAAACTGCGCCGGACCCGGCGCCGCTTCGCCCAGCAGGCGCTGGCCATCTTCCAATCCATATAACTTGCCGACATTCAGCCGGTCGGATTGCAGCGCCCGGCTGAGGCGCAGGACGAGACGATCGAAGCTGATCGCGTCGCCCAGGGCCTCCAGCAGCGCTCTCAAATGCGGTATCCAGACGCTGCTGTAGAGCTTCAGCGCCAGCGTATCGCCGTAGCGGTCGATGACCAAAGCCGGGAAGCCATCGCTTTCGCCGTAGACCAGCCGGTAGCCGGTCGTCTCCTGATTGATCAGCGGCCCCCGTTTCGCCGCCGCCGCCTTCAGTTTCTCGGCGAAAAACTCGCGATTGACGCGCGCGGGCTGCAGCGATTGCAAGACCTTGATGCGAATGGGCGACAGGGGATCGTACAAGCCCACCGCCAGGAATTTGTTCTTGTCGCGGTCGTAGACAACCGCCAGATCGCCGGCGTTGCCCAAGTGGCTCTGCTTGAGGATCGCATCCTCATAGACCCAGGGATGCCCCTGCCGCAGCGCCCGTTCCGCCGCGCTCTTGACGCGCAGCGAGATGTTCTTTTCCGCCGCCGCCGGCAGCTTGTCGAAGTCGATCATGCGCCGCGCTTAGACCAGCCCGCTTTCGCCGTCATCGTCCACCATTTCTGTCTTGAGCTCAGCTTGCTCAAGCAGCGCCTGGCAGTGCGCCGAAAGGCGCTGGCCGCGCTCGTACAAGGCCACCGAATCTTCCAGCGACAAGTCGCCGCTCTCCAATTTGGCGACCAGCGCTTCCAATTGCTCGTAAGCCGCTTCGTAGCTCAAGCCGGCAATATCTTCCATCAATCCTCAACCCTGACTCGGATCTCATCTTCCGCCAATTGTACGTTGAGTCGCTGATTCTTGCTGACCTGCGCCGCCCGCCGGATCAGGGCGCCGCTCTCGTCGCGCAGCAGCGCATAACCGCGAGACAAGATCTGCTGCGGATTGGCCCGATCCATCGCGTTGGATGTATGCGCCAGGCGCTCGCCCAACCGCGCCATTCGCGCTCGAGTCGCCCGCTCCAGCCGCCCGCGCAAGTCGCCGACGCGGCCCTGCGCTTGCCGCGTCATTCTCAAGGGCGACAAGAAACCCAGCCCGTTGCGCAAGCGGCTCAAATCGCGCGCCCGCTCCGCCAGGTCGCCCTCGAAGCGCGCAGTCAAGCCCAGGCGCAGCCGGTCCAGATCCAGCAATAAATCGTCTGTGTTCGGCGTCGCCAGCTCAGCGGCCGCCGAAGGCGTCGGCGCGCGCAAGTCCGCGACAAAATCAACGATCGTAAAGTCGATCTCATGCCCGATGCCGCTGATGACCGGGACGCGGCTGGCCGCGGCCGCCCGCGCCACTCGCTCGTCATTGAAGCACCACAAATCTTCCAGCGAGCCGCCCCCGCGCGCGATGATGATGACATCAATATCGTCGCGGCGGTTTAGCTTGTTCAGCGCGGCCACGATTTGCGGCGGCGCATCGACGCCTTGCACCAGGGTCGGGCTCAGTATCAATTCCACCAGTGGGAAGCGCCGCCGCAGCACATTCTGCAAATCCTGCCAGGCGGCGGCGGACGGAGAGGTGACGATGCCGATCCGCCGCGGGAAAGCCGGGATCGGTCTTTTCCGCGCCGGGTCAAACAGGCCCTCGGCATCCAGCTTCGCCTTGAGCGCTTCAAACTGCCGATGCAAGTCGCCAACGCCGCCGGCCAACTCGATCTGATTGACGTAAAGCTGGTATTCGCCGCGCGCTTCATACACGCTGACGCGACCCTGCGCCAAAATCTCATCGCCGGCGCTGACGGCGACTCGGACGGACCGCGCCGCCCCGCGGAACATCACGCAGCGCAACTGCGCTGTGGCATCCTTGATCGTGAAATACCAATGCCCCGAGCGCGCCACCGTCAGATTGGAGATCTCGCCCCGCACCCAGACATCCGCCAGCACCGCGTCGGCATCAAACAAATCATGGATATATTCTGTGATCTCAGTGACGGAAAAACTTTGCATGGCGCTTCCGCAATTAGCCTGTTGTGGCGCGTCCCGTCGACAGCTACAATTATCCCAGATTAAAGCAAGACGCGCGAACGAGGAGGGACGATGAGTTTTCTCGATGATGCCGGGCGCAAAGCCCTTCTTGATGAGCTAAGCGGCATGAAATTCAACCGGGCGAAGGGCAAACTCTTGCGCATGGATCCCAAGGGACGCCTCGTCTTCTTTCGCAACGTCCAGCAATCCGGCGAATGGCATACCAAGTTCAAGCTCGAAAGCCTCGGGACTGATGTGACCTTGGTCGAGGTCTGCCTCACCGAGAACAATCAAGCGCGCAACAAACAGAAGTTCGAATTCACCAATATCCTGGTCGAGCCCAGCCCAGGCAACCGCAGCTAAATCTCAAATCCCGCGAATCCCGATCTAATGCTCCCCGTGCTCATGCAGGGGATTGTGCTCGTGGTAGAGCCCTTGCCGGTGCATCATCTGATGCAGGCGGTTGTGGGCCGCTTCCACCGCCATGCGAATCTTCTTGTAACGCCGCGCTTCCGGCCGCGGCGCCAGCGTGTCGATGTAAGCCAGCGCGCCTTCAATTTGCTCCAGCACAGCGACCGCGTCCGCCTGCTTAAAGGGACGCCGGCCATCCACCCGCACTTGCACAGCGCTGCTATGCGCCGCGATTTCTCCTCGTCGGTCGGAATGGCTGCCGCGCACGCGCAGGGCGATCCAGGTCGATTCCGTCACAGGCAAGTTGGCGCTGCCACGTAATGATAGCGCGCCGTCGCCGCTGACCGCGTCGACGGCGAATCCGCCCAGGACCAGCTCCACCTGTTCGATAGGCAAGGCTGCGCTTTCCACGCGCCAGGAAACGTCCACGCTCCCGCCTCCCGCTGGCAGGGCCACTTGTCCGCCCGGGGCGATGCCTTCCACTTGCAGCTCCAGGAGCGGTCCCACGGTCACAAATGTGTTGCCCGCCTTGACGCTGGCCATCCAGTTTTCGTATGTGAATTCGCGCTGGCCCAGATGCGCGTAAGTTCGGATGCCGCCCAGCAGCGAGTCGGCGCTCATCTTGTCCGAGCCGCCGACCACCGGGATTTGATAGCCCAGGTTGAGATAGCGATACCAATCCAGCAAGCCATAGGCCGGGATCTGCCAATCGAAGGGATTAAATGTCATCATTTCGATGGCATGCACCAGGCCCAGAACGATATCGGCGGCGCGTTCCGCCTGTGGATTCGGCGCATGCGGCAAGACCACCAGGCCATTCTGCGCGATGCAGCGCTCGGCCCACTCGGCCATGCTGACTTCCAGCGCATCGCCCAGCGCCGACTCGGAGGGGCCGCCGCTGCAGAGCGGGTGGATCATCGCGCCCGAATAACCCAGAAGCGAAATATGGCCCAATACCTGCATGCGGTTTTCGGTGCCGACGCGCACCAGAAACTCGCCGTCGCCGCCGAAATCTTTCGCGCCGAATGTAGTCCGCCCGTCAAAGTCGCTGACGTTGCTGAACATCTCGCCCCACTGGCTCGCCAGCAGATTCACGACGTTGACGCCTTCGGCCGCGCCTTCCAGCCAGGCCGTCTGCGGGCTTAGAAAATGCACATGCGTATCGGCTGAAACCCAGCCGCGTGCGCCCCAATCCAGGAGTTTGTCCAATTTGAAGCTGATCGTCTCCGTTTCCGCCGTCACCTCAAAGCTCGAGCGGATCGGCTTCATTTCATAGCCGCGCGTGATCTCGACGAAGACCTCGCCCAGCGGCATCTCGACCTCGCATTCGCCGTGGATATAGGCGTACTGGTTGAGACTGTTGACGAATTCCCCGTAGTTATCCTCGAACCAGTTGCCATTGACCTTGCGGTGATTGCCCCGCGGCGGCAGATATTGACCATACTCGCCGTGAAAATGGATGCGCGCGGCCACCGGCCGACCGCTCTCATCCTCCACGCGGACGCGAACCAAGCGCCGCGCTTCCGCGATGGCGGCAACCGACCAGCCACCGTATTGGCTCAAGTCGCAGGTTATCGGCTCGCCCGCATTCGTCCCCAAATACAGCTTGGCCTGAGGATGGGCGACATACTCGATGATTGCGGTGTTTTCCGAACGAGTAGGCTGCGCGTTGGTCGCCTCGCTGAACCAGACATCGCGATCATATTCCATCAGCGACCGCGCCGAAATCACCGTCCCGAGGTCAATTTCGACGCCATCCAATTCGCCAATCGCGTTGAAGGCAAGGCCCTCCGGCAGTTGCAAAGGCAGCATTTGCCGTGTCCAGGCCCGCAGCGGATGCGCCTCAACCTGCGTCGCGCTGATGCCGTAGACCAGCGCGCGCTCGTCTTTGCCGCTCAGGCGAATTTCACTGATCGCCCGGCTTGGATGCGGATTGGGCAGGGCATAGAGCCAGATACGTTCTGCGTAGGCGTCGCGGCCGCTGCTATGGCGGGTCTCGCCCCGGCCGTACTCGGAGGCCGGCATGCGGCCCAGAGCGAGGCTTTCCGCGACGCTGCTCACTACCGTGTCCTGCTGATGCGGCACAGCGGCGAATGCGCTCGCGCCCCAGTAGGTGCGCGGCTGTTGAATCGCGAAGCGCCGCCGTATCGGTATCGTCGCCGTCTCCCCGTCGGCATAATGCAGTTGGTACTCCGCCACCAGATCGCCCAGATCGTTGGCCGTCATGCTGCCCTCGCGCCGCTCAAGCCCTTCTATGTCCGCAATGTCAGGGGGCGGCTTCAACGAGCGGTCTTCCACAATATGGGCGAAAACAAGGTATGTCGCGTTAAATGCGTCCGTAGCAATGCGAACTTCGTTGTCGCTCAGCAGGATGGCATTGTTTTGGTCCCGCAGGCCGCAGCGAAAGGGGATGCCGCGGAAAACGCAATCGCCAAAGGCGTCGTCATCCCGCAGTTTCAGTTCAGCGCCAAGCGTCGTGCGATCGCAATTGTAGGCATTATCGAGGGCCAAGGGCGTGAAGAGATTTGAAGCTGGGGCGGGCATGAGGGCAGTCTCCGGCAAGTCGTTTCGCCGAGTGTAACCCTGCCGCTAGTCCATCACAAGTTCAAAGTCCGCGCCGCCGAGGATCTGCCCGTTGACCTGAATCTCCAGCCGCTGAGCGCCGGCGTAATAGCGCCGCGTCGAGATAGGCCGGATGGCCATTTTCTTCTTGATTTGGACCGTCTCGCCGCGCGCCAGGCGCAACTTCTTCAACTTGAAGACCTTGGGCGCGGTCTTCCCATTTGCTTTTCGGAAGCGCATCACATAGTCGATCATCAGGTTCTGCACAGCGTCGGCCGTACTTCGCAGGGCAAAGGAGAAGGTCAAGTCGCCGCCAAGCCGCAGCCGCGCCGGCCCCAATTCCAGGTCGCGCAATTCAACTTCCGCCTCGCCATAACCCAGGATCGCCAGCGCCCGCCGGTCGCCCCGTTTGACCAGTGTCCGCAGGGCATGGTTAATCAGCCAGAGGCGCTCTTTCCCCGCGCCCTGCGACCATGCTTCCATCCGCGCCAAAAGCAAATCCGGATGATCCTTGCCGATATCGTTCAGGTGATTGGCTACCGAGCGCCGCACATAGAGCGACGGGTCGTCCTTCAGGCGCTCCAGCAGCGCCAGCGTCGGCGCGGGATCGGCGATGAAGTCCGTTAATTGGGCGCCCCAGGGCAGGCGCGGCCGGCTGCCTTCGCTGGCGAGGCGGCGCAAGTGCTCGTCGTCGTCCAGCGCCCATTCCTGCAGCCGCGCCATCGTCAGCTGCGGGTGCCGCAGAAGCAGCGGGCGAATCGCAAATTCACAGGACGAATTGCGCGTGATAATCGGCATCGCATCTAATGATGCTTCCGGGCGCTCCGCGCCAAAGCGCTCGACAAAAGCCGGAATCGACATCAAACGCAGTCCGGCGTTTTCAATCGGCTGGAAGCCGCTGTCTTCATCCAGAATCTGCACCAGGATCTTCAGCGCGCTGGCATAATCGGGCGGCAAGAATTCACGCAGCTTTTCGGCGATGAAGCGCGTACGCGCCTTGAGTTCAAGCGCTTCCAATTCCGGGACGACAGCCGCCACGAACGCGGCCCGGGCAAAGGGCGGATGCGCCGCAGCGATGCGCTCGGCAAGTTGCTCAATCAACTGCGCATTTATGAAGTTTTTCAAAAGCGGAAACTCAGCCATATTGACCTGCCCAATATCTCTACAAATGTAAGGGCGACCGTTGGGTCGGCCGCATTTTACCACCTGCAATATCGTCGAAGCCGCGACTCGCAAATTGTAGCGCTTGTAGGGTCGCCCGCTGCAATTTAACTACTTCGTCTACTCCTGCTCCGGATCCGCGCTCTGCCAGAAGGTCAGCCGATTTTCCTGCCGGCCCCATCAAGGGGACCGAATATACGAATGAATCGGATATGTTGGCATGTTTGCGCTATGGAACTAATCTACCTGTGGAGTGGAGAAGATATGGAGATTTCGCTAAAAAACGGCTTGAGATTTCATTCAGATGGTGTCGATACGCAGGCTCCTTAGCAGTCCGCGCATTGAACGAAGCTTGTAATCATTGCAATCGTTACCTTGACAAACGTCAACGATATAACAGACGTTTACATTCAAACGGATAATGACGAGATAATGATCGCGTTCGCGCATTGTATTTGTCGTAGTATCCGTCCCCTGCCACTTGAAGATGACGTCAATGTCCTCACCAAGAATCCGGAGGCGCCTAAGCCTGCCGGATTCCAGTTCTTCCTTCAGCGCAAGAGCATAGACATCGATTTCGGGATACTCTTCGGCTAATGATTCGGCTTGGCTCACCAATCGGGGAGCCCACTTCAGTTCAGCCATTCCCGCCTTCTCGAGCTTGTTGGATTCTTGTCAACCCTTCTGCAAATGGAATCGCCTTTCCGTCGGCAAGATCTTGAATACTCTGTTCAAGACCTGTAATACGATCTTCCCTGGATCGACCCAAGAAATCTCGCTTGACACGGGCGCTACTCCGCGGCGAATGCTGCTCACTCAACTCAAGTGCGCCGGCCGGCATGTTTTTCGCGCTTCGTTTCGTCTTTGACACAGGCGATCGGCCTGCGTCTCCTTTCCTTTTGGGTGCTGCTGACATGCGCACACTCCTTAGTCTTTTGTGTACAGGAAGGAGCCCTTTTCAGCTACGATGGCGAGAAGTATAATCACAGAAGTGAATCATTGTCAAATTGACAATACCATATAACACGATTCGAGGCAACGAATACGATGACCATCCACAGTATGTTCGATGGTCAGATGCTTGACATTTGCAAGTTTGTCAACTTGTAAGAATCGATAAGCCTGAGATTGGCTTAGCCCTGCCCCGGATCCTCGCTCTGCCAGAAGGCGACGCGATTCCCGGTCGGATCCAGGAACATCCCCAGCGATCCAAATCCGGGTACGTCCTCCCGCGGCAAGATCACTTTCCCGCCCAACTCCGGCACGCGCGCCATATCGGCATCCAGGTCATCGCTGTGGAAATACAGAATCACATCGCCCGGCTTCATACCCTCGCCCAATCGCGACAGGGCAACGCCCAAATCAACGCCGGTGTTGAAAATAGTGTAGGTGAAATCGCCGCCCATCGGGATTTCTTGCGCTTCCCAACCCAGCAGCGCGCTGTAGAAGTTCCGGGCTTGCGCATCATCAGCGGACGCAATCTCAATGTGAACAATCGGACGCATTTTCTCTCTCCTTTAGAAATGTGTTAGGCGGCGGTTAAGTTTGTCGATTCACACGTGCTTTGTCAAGCGCTGTCTTCGCCCGCTTCGACACCTGCCTCACGCTACTTTCTCCAATAATATGCGTATACTGGATTGGGAAAACGCCTTTATTCTTGATGCCGAATTATCCAGGAACACAACAAACTGAGGTGACTTGATGCGCGTGATTGTGCATACGGGCAAGGGCGGGGTTGGCAAGACGAGCATTTCGGCGGCGACTGCTTTGCGCTGCGCCGAGCTGGGTATGAAGACGATTGTGGTCAGCACCGATACGGCGCACAGCCTCGGCGACGCCCTTGATGTCGAGGTCGGCCCCGAACCCACGGAAATCGCCGACAATCTCTGGGCGCAGGAGCTTGATACGCGTTACTCCATGCAAAAGTACTGGGGCAAGATTCAGGAATACCTCGGCGCCTTTTTCAATCGCGAAGGCATCGCTAAAGTCAACGCCGCCGAAGTCACCATCATCCCCGGCCTGGAGGAGGGCGCCCAGCTTCTGTGGATCAGCGAGTACTTTCAGGCGAACGAATACGATGTGCTGATCGTGGACGCGGCGCCGACGGCCGAAACCATCCGTCTGCTCAGCCTGCCGGATGTGACGCGCTGGTGGGTCGAACGCCTGATGCGCATCGCCCGCGGGCTTGACAGCGTCATCCGCCCGGTGCAGAAGCTTTTCGCCCGCGGCAAGAAGAACGACATCGGCATCGACATTGCGGAAAACGCCTGGGATCAGGTGCAGTTGCTCTTCGATACGCTGGACGGCGTGCGCGAGCTGCTCACCGACCCCGAACACGCCAGCATTCGCCTGGTCGTCAACCCGGAGCGCATGGTCATCCGCGAAACCCAGCGCACCTACACTTACCTCAATCTCTACGACTACGCCACCGATGCCATTCTCGTCAACCGCCTCATTCCCGATGCTGTTGCCGATCCCTTCTTCGACACCTGGAAAGAGCGGCAGGCGCGCAATATCGAATTCATCGGCGAAGCCTTCGGCAGCCTGCCCCTGCTCAGAGCGCCGCTTTTCGGCGAAGAAGTGGGCGGCCTGGACACGCTGCGCCGCCTGGCCGATGCCTTGTATGGCGAGCGCAACCCGGCCGAGCGCATGTTCGACGGCGTCGTGCACCGCCTCGAACAAGTGGATGGCGATTCATCCTGGATGCTGCGCGTGCCGATTGGATTCGCCCGCAAAGAGCAACTCGATCTCTACCGCTCGCGCGAGGAGATCACTTTGAGCGTCGGCCCATACCGCCGTAATATCGTCTTGCCGGCCGAGTTGCAGCACCTGGAAATCACCAGCGCCAAATTCGAGGAGAGATTCCTCAACATTCGCTTCGAGGAACAGCCGTCTTAGGCGACGTTAAAGCGCCGCGTTTCTGCTCTCGTCTGGAAACTCAAATGGGGCAGGGCGAGCGCGAACTGCCCGCCCTCGATAGTGACATGCTCAGTCGTCAAATTCGACTTCGATTTTGCGGCGCTCGCCGCCGGTGTCTTCGTCTTCATCGTCCGTCGACAGATTGGCGCTGGCCTGGCGCTCTTCTTCGGCCGCCTGCCGCGCCTCGGGATCTTCCATCTCGCTCGCCTTCTTGATTTCATCAATCGCGGCGTCAATCAAGACGCGGAACCCGGTGGCGAATTCATTGCCCGCCGCCTGCGTATGCTCCCGGAAGCCCGGCGGCAACAGCGACTCCATGGCTTTGCCGAATTCTTCCAGCCCGCGGCGCTGATGAAATATGAATTGCTCGAGCGGGGTCTGCTCCCCGTCCTGGGCCGGCTCTTCCGGAAGCGGATTCATCTCCTCACTCATCGAAACTGTCCTCGGCTGCGTTTCGTCACTGCTTCTCTATACGCCCGCACCCGGCATTGGTTGCGCATTCGCTCAATGGAATGGGCCGGATTTTGGCAGTAAGTCCCCGTTTCACCAACCGGGCTGGCGCAAAGGCTCGCGGCTGGCCTTGTCTCCATGCGGGATAGTCACTTCCATCTCCTTGCCACATCGCCCACGATTGAATCTCGGGATTGATTTGCCTGTACGCCAGGGACGCGGTAAATTCAGCGCTGTTCCCGGAGGCGGCGCCCATGACGAGAAACGCTTTGTACGTCTTTCTTATAGCTATTTCCCTCATGCTTCTAGCTGGTCAGGCGGCCGCGCAGGCCGGCTGCTTCCAGCACCGCGTCGCCACTGTCCGCGCGCCGATGAACATTCGGCAGTCGCACAGCGCGGACAGCGCGGTTGTCCGCGGAGCTGCCGCCGGCGAATCTTTTGCAGTTTCGTCATCCACTCAGGGACGCTCATACTGCTGGCTCAACATATCCGAGGGCTGGATCGCCTGGACGACGCGGGTCCGCGCGGGCGGGACCAGCGCGCCGCCTGCCGAGCAAACGACTCAGACGACGGACATCGATAACTGCTGCTTCGTCAATCGGCAGTGTCAAAGCGATAAAGAATGGAACGACGGCTATTGGGCATTCCAGCGGAATGAATGCCCGGTCGGGCAACGGACAACTCAGCAGACGACGGCGCAGCCGGTCAACGGCGCTTCCGCTCAGGTGGACAATTGCTGTTTCGCCGGCTGGCATTGCGGCAGCGACGCCGAATGGGTCAGGGGCTATTGGGCTTATCAGAATAATCAATGCGGCGCCGGGGCAAGTCTCTCGATGGGTTCACGCGTGGGGAATATCGTCATTGAAGGCTCAGAGACATTCCAGATCTGGGTCAAAGCCGGGCTGGAACTTCTCAGAACTAGAGCGCCGCAATGGTATGATTACGTCCAGGGCGCAACGCGCAAGCTGGTTGAGCGGCCGGCCGGCACCTACGTCTTCGTAGATGTTGCCGGCGCAGCCCACCATACTGCCTGGGACGCGAACGATTATCCCAATGAATTGAACATTTACACGATCGCCCATGAGATGATTCATGAAGCCTGCCATATCTATCAATATCGGCGTGGAGATTCTCGGGAAACGGTCTACCTGGAAAAGGAATGTGTCGAGAGAGAAATTGAAGCGATGCCCTTCTTCGAGCCAAATGATCGCTGGGGCCGCCGGGCACAACTTATATGGGTTGCCGCCAACTTAATAGATGACCCATCACTCTGGTGGTGGGGGGAGGTGGCGGAATGTCGCTGGGCCACGCCCTACGGGGTTGGCTGTTGACGTTCTTCTCGATTCGATTCTCTTGCCCGGTCCCATCAACCGGTAGATTGGCTGCCGCCCCTTATTCGTCCGCGCGCGCCAATTCGTCCAGCAGCGCCAGGTCCTTGCGAATGCCCCGCGCCCGCCAGCCGAAACTGAAGACCAGCGTCCCCAGGATCACAAAGACGACAAACAATCCCAAAGCCAGATAAACCCGGTTGTCCGGCGTGATGAAAAACCCCAGCAGCGTCCGGTTCCAGGCATCGGCCAGCGTTGCAAGATCGCCGAGTTCGCCTTCTTGCAGCGCGATGAAGCTGTCGTTGCCGAAGACCATGCCCATGGCCGAAAGCCGCTCTCCGGCGTAGGTCGTCCATTCGCCGCTTGGCAACTCGACGCTGGCGCCCGCGTCCGGCGCGCTGAACTCGGCGGCGTTTAGCGCTTCGGCAGCCTGGGCGATTTCCGCGCTGGCGTCTTCCTTCGCCGCTTCGCCCCGCGCCACTGCAAGCATTACCGTTCGCGCGGCCGGATCCCGCTCGACGAAACTGATGACCGCGAACCGTCCTCCAGCGCGCCGCGCCATGACGGAGGCGGTCGAGGCCGCGTCGATGTCGTATATCAGAACCGACCAGGTGCCATCGGCCAGGTTGACCTTTTTCTGATACACCGGCTGCCCGACCTCGACGCCGAGCCAGCTCGCCAGGTCCGCTTCAGCAGCGGCAATCGGGTCGTCGGCATCTGCCAGCGCGCTGCGGATGGTCGCGGCGGCCGCAGGCCAGTGAAACTGCGCGACCTGCTCCCGGCTTTGATCTTCCCAACCCGGCAGCACAGGCGCGTTAAAAGCGGCGGTTTGAAAGTAGGCGAGCTTAGTCTCGCCTTCTTGGGACGACGCGATCGCCCCGCTCAGAAGCGCCAGAAGCAGCGCCGTCAGTCTCAATATCGCATTCATCGGCATCTACTCGCTAAGCAGGCGCAGCTTCTGGAGATGCAGCGCTTCCAAGCGGACCTCCAGGCGCACGCGATGCCATATCAGCGTGATCGGCATAAGCGTCAGCCAGAGCAGCAGGCTCGGCACAAGCGCCAAAACCACGCCGCTGGTCGCCTCGAAGCCGCCTTGAGCGTTCTGCGGGCTGGCGCCGACGATGACGGGATGAATTGTCTCCGGCACAATGCGGATGATGAACAGCGTGATCAAGACGCTCACGAAGGCGAAGATTCCATAGACCGACATAAAAGCGCGCCGCCGATCCGGATCTTCAATGCCCGCGCGCAGCATCAGATATGCTGCATAGCTCAGGCACATAATCGCGGCTGAGGTCAAACGCGGATCCCAGGTCCACCAGGTATTCCAGATGGGCCGCGCCCAGACCGCGCCCGTGAGCAGATTGATGAGCGCGAAAGCCAAGCCAACTTCGACCCCGGCCAGCGCGATCTGGTCCCAAGTCTCGCTTCGGCGCGCCAAATACAAAATGCCGCCGACGACCGTCGCGCCAAAGGCGGTGAAGGCGCCGAAGAAGGACGGCATGTGGATGTAAAAGATGCGCTGCACCTCGCCCTGCTGGATGTCCGTTCCCGCCACGAACAATCCCAGGATCAGCGTCGCGGCGAAACCCAAGACAGTCAGGGCGGTCAATATGCGCAAGAGCCGCGGCTGCGGACTCTCCAGCGCATGACTTAGGCCTTTATCTCTCATTCAAGGCTCCCAATCTTGATAAAATCTACAGAATCCTACCAACGAATTCGACAAATAACAGGGTATGAACCCGGCCGATTGCGGAATTCGCTATCCGCGCACGCCGCCTCTTCATTCTTCCGCGACGAATTCAAACAGGAGCATGCAGAGCGCAAAGTAGATCAGGCTGATGCCCGCCAATAGCTGCAGCCAGACTTGCCATTCGGACTGCGGCGCGCCGCTCAGGATGCCCTTCGTCGCACGCACAGCCGTCAACAAAAAGGGCAGGGCCACCGGCAGCAGCGCAATCGGCAGCAGGGCCTCGCGCGCCCGCGTCTGCGCTGTCATGGTCGCCAAGAGCGTGCCGATCGTTGAAAAGCCGCCTATGCCGAGCAGCGTCGTCAGCAGAATCCAGCCATCCAGCAAATTCAGTCCATAGAGCACGGTCATCAATGGCAGAAGCGCCAAACCGACGCAGAGCGTAAAACAGCAATTACCGACCAGCTTGCCAACAAATATCGCCGAACGCGAAATCGGCGCCAGGCGCAGCGCATCGAAATTGCCGGCATCCTGCTCGTTCGCCATGCTGCGATTGAAACCCAGGATGCTCGCGAAGATCAGCGTCACCCAGAGCACGCCGCTTACCGCTTCCTCGCGCGCCGCCCGATCCAACTCCAGGGCGAAGCTGAATACCAGGACGCTCAGCAGGGCAAAAAGCGCCATCACCATCAGCACTTCCCGCGAACGCAACTCGGCACGGAGATCTTTGACCGCGATGGCTAAAACAGCGGCGGCGAAGGGCGTCTTCATTGGCCGGGCGTTGCGCTTGCGCGCCGATAGGCGGCGCCGATTTCGGAGGCGTTGCCGGCGCCGTCAAAGCTGATGCGCCCGCGGGACAAGATCAAGGCGCGTTCGGCAAACTGGGCGCCGCGCTCCAACTGGTGTGTGCTCATCAGGATGGTCTGCCCCCCCGACTTGGCCGCCAAGAGCAATTCATCCAGCAGTTCGCCGGCTTTTTGGTCCAAGCCGGTGTAGGGTTCGTCCAGAAGCAGCAAATCCGGTTGATGCAGCAGGGCCCGCGCCAGGCTCAGCCTTTGCTTCATCCCGCGCGAGAACGTCCGGACCAGGCTATCCGCCCGTTTGTGCAGGTCGACGCGCCGCAGCAACTCAGCGCTGCGCCGCTCGCGCTCCTCGCGGTTGATGGCGTAGAGCTTTCCGAAAAAGTGAAGATTCTCCCGCGCAGTCAGGTTTTCGTAAAGCAGCGGCTGATGCGCGACCAGGCCGATCTGCGCCCGCGCCTGCCCGGCTTCCTTAGGCATCTCCCAGCCGCCGACGCGGATCCGCCCGCTGCTCGGCTTGCTCAAGCCGGCCAGCGCGCGCAGCAGCGTAGACTTGCCGCTGCCATTCGCGCCGAGCAGCCGGACGCATTCGCCGCGACCGACAGAGAAGCTCACATCGCGCAGCGCCGGCAGCAATCCGTAGGCTTTGCTCAGCGCCTCGACTTCGATGAGGGCGCGTTCTCCGCTCATGATCGCTTATTCATCCGCGCCCATCAACTCGGCCAGCCGCGCCTTGAGTTCGCGCCGCTTTTGATGCCACAAGTCATGATTGAGCCGCCCTTGATCGTGGTCGTCGTCCAGCCGCGCCAGCTCCCGCGTCAGTTGATCAATCTCTCCGGTTGAAGTCGGTCGCTGTCGACGCCGCAATGCGAAAGCGCCAGCGATGGCGAGGCCGACGCCGCTCGCGCCCAGCAAGAGAATTGTCAGTTGATCTTGAGAGACGATCGCGTCGCCGCGGCCGAAGGGTTCGCCGCTGATGACGAAGCTAAGCCGGGGATCGCTTTCCATGCTCAAGCGAGCGGTATAGACGCGCGGCTCGTCCCGGGCGCCCTCTTGTTCTTCCAGCGCCATGAATTCGCTTTCCGCCCGCAGGCCCGGCGCAAGGCGCAACTGAACGTCGGCATCAACCAGATTGTTGAATTCCTGCGCGAAATCGGCCGAACCGTCCAGCGGCAGGAAATATTCGAGAACTGCCTGATGCGCCTCTCCGGGCGGTACCGGCATGGTATCGATCACGGAATCCGGCAGGTCGTCGATGTCCTCGATGAGTACGAAGCGCCCGCCTTGATCATTGGTCAGCGACCGCGCGCCCGACGGGAATTGCAGCAGCAAGACCGCCTCGCGGCCGTCGTCAAACTGGCGCCCGCTCGTGAAGATGCGGTCGCTCTTGTTGTGAAAGTTTATCAACTGCCGAATGAATAAACCGCTGCCCAAATCAGCCAGCTTGACCGCCTCGATGAAGAGATCGATTCGCGAGGCGCTCACCAAGCTTGCATCATGCGTCACATCGTAAAGCGTGAGCGTCAAGTCGCCAGCTTCCTCCGCCGCGAATTGCCGGCTGAAGAGACGTCCCTGATAGACTACAGCAATCGCATAGTTGAGATGGCTGGCCAGCGGCACATCGCCAAAGGCGAAGCGCAGGTCTTCCTGCAGCGCCGTCTCCAGCAGCTTGAATCCGGCCTCGGCGCTGCCGTATTGCAACTGCACCACCGTATCCGCCGGCACAATTCCGCCGCTGCTGCCATGCTGAACCTGCCCCATGACCGAGCCCAGGGGCGCTTCAGGCTCAGCATCCCCGGCCCCAGCGAGCGATTGCATGCGCGCGAAGGCAAGGGCTGCGGCGCTCTCTTCCAGCGTCAAGTTGCCGGCAAAGAGCTCGCGATTCAGGCGCGCGCCATATTCGGCATCGCTGAAGACCGGCGGGATTGCGCCCGGCAGCGCGCAGCCGGCGCAGCTTTCTTCCCAGACCCGCTCGCCCAGCTCCAGCAGCGCTTTGTCGTATGCGAGCGTGTAGCTGTAGAGCGCCACATCCCAGCGTTCAGCCTCGCTGAGCGCGTCCTTCCAGGGCGGCATCAGTTTCTCGATCCGGCCCTCGCTGATGATCTCGAACCATTCCAGGGGCGATTTTTCCGCGACCGCAGCGCGATCGGTCATGTCCAGGGGCCGGGCGACGCTGCCGGAGAGAACGAGATCGCCCTGGCCATCGCCGCTGATGCCGTGGCATTGGGTGCAGCGTTCGGCGAAAATCGCCGCTCCATTTTCGATGTTCGGCTGCCAGGCGCTCCCCGGGCTGGTCGGCTCGCCGGGCATCGGCGCTGGCGCAAGCGTCGCCACAATCTCCGGTTCGCCGCTCAATCCCGCGCAGGCGCTGGCGATAAGCGCGAGCAGAAGCGGCAGCAGCGCGCGCCGCATGATTAGCCTTCTTCCTCGCTGGCCGGCGCCTGGATGCCAGACCGCGTCCCATCGCGGTAGGCGCTCACGGCCGCTTCAATGGCGCGGTCGATGCGCTCGGCATCTGATCCGGTCCGCGGGTGCTGCAGATCCAGTTGGTCTTGCACGCGCAGCAATCGAATCCCTCGCTCCACCCAGACTTCGCGTTCGCGCCGGTAATCTTCCGCCCCGATCTTGGCGGTGGAAAAATCTTCATCCAGGTCGCGGATATTCGTCAAGACGCGCTCGTAGTAGGCGCTTATGCGGTCCCGCTGCAAGGCGAGGTTGCCCCCGCTCAGTCGATCTTCCCGCGCCGGCCGCAGCAGCGGCTTGAGTACAAACGCCAGCGCCGCCAGCGTCAGAATAATCGAAATCAGCAAACCGGCGATACTCATGCCGTCTCCGTAAGCAACTCTTCAATCGCCGCGCTGACGCCGTCGTAAGTGACGCTGCCGTAATAGAACCGGCGCACGCGGCCGCGCCGGTCGATCAGAAAGCTCTCCGGCGGTCCCTGGACGCGATACAGCTTCGTCACCTTTTGCTCCCGGTCTTCGCCGTTGGGATAAGTGATGCCATATTCGTCGATGAAAGCAAGCGCCTTTTGCGGCGAACTCTCCAGCATGTTGACGCCTATCAATGTGAAACCCGCTCCCCGGTAATCTGCGTACAAAGCTTGCAGGTCCGGCGCTTCCACGCGGCAGGGCGGGCACCAACTCGCCCAGAAATTGATCAAGACCACCTGACCGCGAAGATCGGACAGCCTCAAATCTCCGCCATCAAACAATCCAAGTGAGAAATCGGGCGCTGGACCGCGGGTCGGTTGCGTCGCATTCTGCCGCGCCAGTTGCAGACCGAGCGCGAGCGCCGCCAGCAGCACCGCGGCGAGCAGCGCCATCGAGCCGAGCGTGAAACCCTTGCGCCCCGCCTTCGACGGGCCCTCGGGCAGAAACTCCAGCGCGTCAATATCCGTCATCGCCGCGCCCGCAGGTCTTCTTCAAGTCGCTGTCGGTAGACTTCGTCAGTCTGTTCGCCGGCCGCGCCCTTTACGTCCGCGCTCAACGCCGGCCTGCTGTTGAAGCGCCTGAAAGTGATGACGCCGAGGCCCAGCGCCGCCGCCGTCGCCAAAAGCGGCGCAATGAAAGCCAGGGCCCGCAGCAGCGGATCCTGCGGCAGTCCAACCACATGATTGCCGAAGCGCGCGACAAAACTGTCGATCACCTCCTGCGCCCCGCGCCCGGCCGCCAGCTGCGCGCGAATCTCCTCTTTCCAATCCTGGCAGGCGGTCGTCTGGCATTCATCCAGGGGAATGTTCTCGCAGACCGGGCAATACATCCGCTCCGCGACCCGAATCACATCGTTGTCCGTCACCTCGACGCCCTGCGCCCGCGCATGCGCTGCCGTCAAGCCCAGCGCAAGAAGCAGAATCAGAAGACGCGCCGTCTTGGCGCGGCTTATGCTCCAGGCCGTATTACATCTTTCCAGCACTGGGTTGCCGCTTTCCGCTCCGAAAGCTCGCTGTCCCAGGCAATAAACCACACTCATCAGCTTGACCCGCGTTTCCGTTCCCGCCGCGCCGGCAGAACTTTTGGATAAGCCGCGATTGCCGTGCCGATGATCAAGAGGATGCCGCCCCACCAGACCAGGTTCACAAGCGGATTGATGTAAATCCGGAAGGTGGCGCGCTCGCGGCCGCCGCTAATCAGAAGCACGTAGAAGTCATTCTCGAGCGTGCTATGCGCGCCAGCGATCGTCATCGGCATTTGCGGGAACTCATCCACGCGCGGTCGGATGCGCGCGACCTCCGCGCCGTGCCGCAGCACCGTAACATCAGTGATGCTCATCGTCCGGCCGTCCACCGCTTGCGCCCGCGTGAATTCATCATAGCGCAGGGCATAAGCGCCGATCGCGACCGATTCGCCCCGCGCCAGGGTATGCTGAACTTCCGTCTGAAAAACCGTGCTGCCGATGACGCCAATGCCGATCACCGTCACGCCCAGATGCACAACATAACCGCCGTAACGGCGCTGATTGCGCCCGAACAGCGCGGCCAGCGCCCGCAGCGGGCTCTCCCCCAGGGAGCGGCGGCGCGCCCCGGCGCCGCGATAAATCTCGTATAGGGCGACAAAGCCGGCGAAGAACACAACGCCGTAGCCAAATAAGGCGACAGCCGCGTTCGTGCCAATCAAGATCAAGGCGACGACGCTAAGCAGGGTCAGCAGCAATGGCAGCTTCAGCGCCCCGCCCAAACGCGCCGCCGACATCCGGCCCCAAGCCGAAAGCGGCGCGACGCCCATCAGAATGTACATGGCGATGAACAGCGGCACGACATAGAATTCAAAGGTCTCGGGGCCGATCGTCACCTCTTTGCCCAGGAATAGCTCGGATGCGATCGGCAATGCAAAACTGCCCCAGAAGATGGCGATGAATAGGGCCACGAAGACGACATTGTTCAAGACGAACATCGACTCGCGGCTGAGGAAACTGGCGAATTGCTGCTCATCCCGCAGTTCGCCGCGGTTCCAGCGCCAGAGCAGCGCCCCCAGCGCAATCAGCGTCATGGCCGCCCAAAATGCCAGCATCGGGAATCCCACCTCGCTGCGCGCGAAACTGTGCACGCTGTCGATCACGCCGCTGCGCGTGGCGAAGGTGCCGAACATCACGGCTGAAAACGTGGCGATCACCAGCACCATATTCCATAACTTCAGCATGCCGCGCTTTTCCTGGATCATGGCGCTGTGGATGAAAGCCGTGCCCATCAGCCAGGGCAGAAATGCCGCATTCTCGACCGGATCCCAACCCCAATAACCGCCCCAGCCCAGCACATCGTAAGCCCAGCGCCCGCCCAGAATTAAGCCGATGCTGAGGAAGATCCAGGCGATCAGCGACCAGCGCCGCGTCACCCGCAGCCAACCGCTTGACAGGTCGCCCGCCGCCAGCGCCGCCAGCGCGAAGGCGAAAGGAATGGTGAAGCCCACGAATCCCAAATACAGCATGGGCGGGTGGATGGCCATGCCAAAGTGCCGCAGCAAGGGATTCAAGCCCTCGGCGCCGGCTCGCAGGCTGGCCTCGGTCGGCGCGGTCGCCTCGGCCGGAATCAGCGCCGTGGCGACAACCTGCCCATCGGCGCCGATCCACCAGCGCTCGAAGGGATTCTCCAATATCAAGGACATGCCGAGGAAGAATGCCAGCGTCGCCATCATGCAGGCGATCGCGTAAGGCATCAGGCGGCGCTCGCTCCGCCAATTAAGGCTGATGGCGCCGAAGGTGAAGGCGCTCATCAGCAGCGACCAAAACAGCAGCGATCCGCGCTGCGAGCCCCAGAGCGCTGTGAAGCGATAGAAGGGCGGCGTCCGCGGATCACTAACCTCGTAGACGTATGTCAGCTGATACTGCTCCGTCATCAGCGCGATGACCAGGGTGCCGGCCGCCAGGAGCAGCGCGGGAAATGTCAGCAGCGCCGCCTGGCGGCCGCTATCCACCCAGCGCGCCGACCGATTGCGGGCGCCGCCAAGCGACGCGAGCGCCGCGTATATCGTCAGCAGAAAGGCCAGGGCAAGCGCCGCCAGTCCGATCTCCGCCAGCATTATCGGTGTTCCGGGATTTGGCTTAGGCCTTCGGGGGCGGTACTTTCTTCAAAGCGGCTCGGGCATTTCAAAAGCAGCTCGGTCGCCTGGAAAACGCCGTCGCGCTGGAGCGCGCCGGTAAGAATCGCCTGCGCCTCATGCTGCAGCAGGTCCGGGATCGCCGCGTCTTCAACCAGCACTTTTAAGCGCGCCGCCAGCGGATCTTCCACGGCTTGATGAAGCGCTTTCGCCAAGTCATCATATTGACTTGGGATATTCACGATTTCGAAGCGGATGATAGCATTCTCGCTGTCGTAGTCGATGCTCTCGCCGATGACCGCGCCCGATATGCGCACCGTCCGTCCCAAATATGACGGATCTTCAAGCAGCTCGGCCACGGTGATGAAATAGCGGGCGCCTTGCAGCGTACCGGAAACCAAGAGATAGAGAACCGCAACCAGGATTACGACGCCGGCGCTAATGAACTTGAGGCGCTCCGTCCGTTTCGGTTTTTCGGGATTCTTTGGTTTTTCCCAATTGACGTCGGCCATATTTGCTCCGGCTGCGCCAGAAAACTCCTATCCTGATTATACTAACTTTGTGATTTCTGTCACTAGCGGCGCGCCGCGCGCACTGTTTCAGATTCGGTTGAAAGTCTTCAATTGCCGAAGATTTGCTAGGGGCGACTGACGGGCAGTGTCGGCGGTCAGTGTCTACGCGACCCACGCGCCCCGGCGAGTCGCCCAATTTCGATTCTGTTCGTTCCCATCGGGCGATCCGCCGGATCGCCCCTACCGGACGATTTCAACCGTAATGGATACATTACCGCGCCGCGCGCCATCAGCTTTCGCGCGGATCCAGCAGCGCCAGCAAACCCATCAGACCCACGTTGCAGAATAGCAGCGGCGCCAGGAAAGGCGACCCGCGCAAGAAGCGTTCTATCACTACAAGGCCGGCCGGCGTCAAGCTCGATTCCGCATGCAAGATGAAGCCGATAATGCCGACAACGATAAGCAGCAGCATCGCAATCGCGTGCGTCGTCACGTCGCCGCGCTTTGGCTGCCTCACGATGCCCAGGAAGAGGCTTGTTGTAAAGCCGAAGAGCGCCGCTGTCACGGGCAGCCAGAGCCAGGGATTGTCCAATCGGACGCGCGCATGGTCCAGTACGCTGCTGATCAAGGTTGCTAAGATGAAGATCGCTGTTATCAGCAGGTAGGCGCGCGTCTTGCTGTAGGGCATCTGCACCGTCCGGTCGTCCAGCAGGCGCAGCCTGCCGCTGTCGGTCGGCGTTTCCGCCCAGGCGGCGCTGATGCCCAGCACGGCGATCAACACAAAGAACATCGGGCCGATCACCGGCGGCGCCCAGATCAAGGCGCTGACCGCTTCCAGGCTCACCAGGCCGCGATCCAGCAGGAGCGTGCGCTCCAGGTGGAAATAAGCGCCCAGCAAGCCGACCGTGATGCTCAAGCCGAAGACCAAATTGGCCAGCAGCGTCGCCAGCGAACGATTGCGCCGGGCCAGCAAGCCGGCCGCCAGAAGCGCGAATCCGGCGCCGACGCCGAAGACAATTGGTATCCACTCGCGCGGTTTGATGGACCCCGAGATGCTGTGCGCCAAATGGATATCAATGCCGATGAAGACATGATTGAATGCCGTCAGTAGCATAAAAAGCTGGTCGCGGCTCAGCGGCGCGCGCCAGGCGCGGAAACGCGGGTTTACCTCCGCCAGCAAGTACATCGGACTGCCTCGCTTAGGCCTCGTCCGGCGCGCCCGACCTTTCGAGCAATTCTTTCACGATCGCTTCCAATTCCGCCTGCTCGCGCAAGATTTCATAAGCGCCGTGCCATTGCACATAATCGGGCCCGCCCATCCAGGCGCCGAATTTCGCCGTCCGCCCCCAATGGTGCCAGAGATCGAAATGGATGAAGTCGATCGGCTGGTCAAAGGGCGCATCGGTCAACAGGCCCGCCTCGCGCGCCGGCGCGATGGTATCGTTGCTGAGTTGCACGCGCCGGTTGATCTCTTCCACCAGCGCGTCCGCGTCTCGGTAAAACTCCGACACGAAGCCGTCGCTGTGGCACTCGGAGCAGACCATCTGCATCCGCGCCATATTGGCTTGCCAGTCCGGCCGGCGCGCGCTCTGCGGCGCAAAGAGATACCAGGTCAAACGGTCGCCAACATCATGCGTCGTGCTGGCGCCGCCGAAGCCGCTTATATGGCAGGTGGCGCAGGTCGGCGCTGGGAAGTCCTGCACCGTCAGCGTGCCCGGCTCCGCGTCCCAATTCCAGTCGTCGCCGCCGGTCAAATAGGCGATGCCGTGAAAAGACTCGATGTAGATTTCGTACTGCGGATGATCGGGACCGATGTGGCAATGATTGCAGGTTTCGGGCTTGCGCGCCTGCTCCAGGCTGAATTCGTGGCGCAGGTGGCAATCCTGACACTGTCCGACCGAGCCATCGGCGGCGGGCGCCCCGATATTGTGGCAGCCGGCGCAGGCGAACTTTGTGATCGCCGGTCCTTCAATCTCGAACAAGGCGTTGCGCATGCGATCGGGATTAAAACTGCCCTCGGGGATGGACTCGTACAGCGCCAAATGCGCGTCGCTCAAGCCCGACGTGCCCCACATCGCGATATATGCCGGCAAGCCATGGCGGCTCATATTGAACTGATTGACCTGATTCTCGTGGCAGGTCGCGCATTTGGCCGTGGTCGGCACAGTGAGAATGTGACTGCCGTTGTGGGGTTTTGAACCCGGATAACCGGCTTCCACTTCATGGCAGTCCTGGCAGGTCACGTTTGCCGCCGCCATCGTGCTGCGGCTGTATTGCTCGATGATGCCGGGCGTCTGGCGCTGGTGACAACTGACGCACTTGTTGTTGCTATCCAAGACGACCGGCCGCGGTCCCTCGGGCGCGGGCGCGATGCTCTGGCCGATCGCGGCAATGATGAAGGCCAGCGCCGGAACCACGATGACAACTATGATTCCAAGAATGACCAGCCGCACCGAAGCCAGCCAACCTTCTCCCCTCGGCATATCACTCATAATCTGCACTCCCCAGCCACAGACTGACGAAGCATCGCCTCTCGTCGATTATAGTGATATTCTCGAGAAAACCGGAAGGAAATTATGCAAAATATACAATAAGAGACGCAGTATGGATGGTCAAAACTGCCAAGCAATTGCGCTCTGAGCGGAAGAGAAGATGAACTTGTTCGGGATAACGATCTTCGAGTGAATCGGGGCTATTCGTCGTCCTCGCCCGTCGATTGGCTCCAGCGGATGACGAAGACGCCGATGATGCCGCCCAGGCCCAGAAAAAGCACCAGCATCGACAAGCCGGCCGGGGACGAAGACTCGCCGCCCTGCGCGAAGGCCAGGCCAGCTTGAGCGGCGGCCAGAAGCAGGGAGCATATTAGCGCTAGCATTCGGATTGATTTCGCAGAAGTCATTGCTTCATCTCCAGATTGACCTGAGGCGCTCGCGCGCACAAAAAAGGAGCTAGGCAGCGCTCATGTTTGCGATGTCGTTGATGGTAAAGGCGACAAGCAGAATCAGCGCCGCCGCCGCTACCGCCAAATAGCGCCAGCGATGTTTATATCCCACCGACCAGAAGCGCCGCAAACTAAAGAAAATGGACAGAATGGCGATCACATTGATAAGCAGAAGGATGGGCACGGCGGCGTCGGCGGCGACGCCCACAATCGGCAGGACAAAAGGCAGCAAGGCATACTGAAGCAGGCAGCGTATGCCCGAAAATACAAGGGAAAACGTCAGCGCATTCTCCGCGCCTCGCGTCGCTGCCGCCTCGCCGCCAGCGGCATACTCCGCGGTCTTGATGCGGAGCAGGCGCGTCATGAAGCTGTCCGCCCGGCTTACTGTCATCTGGTCTCTTCTTCCGAATTCGATGCGCTTGCGCCGGCGTTCACTCAAATAGCCTGATCGATAACGCCAGCATACGGATTTTACCACAGCTGCGAGCGCCAATACAGAGAGCGCCTCGCCTGGCCAAGTTGATTCTTGACACATTCAGACTATTCTGTTACGCTACTATTCATATTCTGATTACGAGTGTAACATGAAACATATTTGGACAACAATTACAACACATAACACTGTTACGCATGACGCCGGGGCGCCGGAATGGCTTGACCTGCCCTTAAGCGATTTTGTGGTAGATGTTTCGCCGGACATTGAAGAACTGCCATTCTTGCAGGAGCTTGACCCTCCCTGGCTGATTCAGTCCAGGTGGCTCATTGAAGATATTGACGTGGGCCGTCCCCTTCTGCCTATATTGGAGTTCAGAGATCCATTGGGATTCACGCTCTTCAATGAGGTACAGATGCTAGATGGCGCTGCAGACGCTTTCACTTTGCAGGAGTCTTCGAATGTTTCGACAATGCTAATGCTGGATTGGAGGCATGTATGGTACACTGTACCCGGAGCGTACGAGATCATTGTGCGTTGGGCGGGTAGTCCCGCCACAAGGGAGTCCGGGCAATTCTCGATAATCATTACTGAACCGGAAGGTGGAGGGAACAATGAATAGCAAGCTGACTGCCAAGCAGATGAAGGAACTTTTCTCGTTGCACAAGAAGTTGTCGCCAAGGCAGAGTCCAATTTCATCCGCTACAATGCGCCTCATGACTCCGGATGAAGTCGCGCAAGATCCGTCTGGAATCGTTACGCACTATACAATCAAACGGCCCCGGGCAAAGGGCAGTTCCACCGATTAGAATCAGCGGGGTCAGTCTCCGCTGCATAAACGCGTCTCGATAGTTTCGGGGCGCGTTTTGTTCTGCTTCGGTAAATGCTCGATAGAGACCCTATCTTCAACGCGCTTGCTGCTGAATTAAGCGCGTTCAGTCCTCGTCCAGCAATTGATCCTGGCTTTCGAGAAAGGCCACCAGGTCGGCCAGGTGCTGCGCGGTCATCTGCCCGCCATAGAACTCGGGCATCAGCCCGGTGTATTCAGGCGTGATGTAAGCCATCGGCTGCACAATGCTCTCCACCAGGTATTGCCGCAAGCTGTAATCCGCGAACTGCGGCAATCCCAGGCGAATGTCGTTCACCCGCGTCCAGGTGCCGGCAGTTAAGGGCGCCGCCGCCGCGTTCTCGTGGCAGCCGGAACAGCCCAGCGCGACCCCGCCCAGCGCCGGCTCCGTGCCATTGTAGAGCGCTTGCCCGTTCAGGGGATCGCCATAAAGCGCATCCAGCTCGAGCAGAATCGCCTCGACATCGCTGCCGATCGACTGCGCGATCAGCAGATCGTCGACCGAAACGTATTCCAGCGTCTGCGCCAGCATCCGCTCCACCTCGGCCGCGTTGGGCGCGTAGCCGCATTCTAGGGCCAGGCTCTGATACAGAACGCCCAGGCGGTACAGATTAGCCAGCGCCAGCTCCGGGTTGTTCTCGAAATCTACAATCAAGTATTGCGCCAGCGCGCTCTGTCGCGATGACAGTTCCGCCGGCGCGCAGCCGGCCGCGGCATCGTCTTGCGCCGCAACCGCCAGGGCGCAAGCGAACAGCAGGATGAGGCTGGCGATCGCTTTGGGCACGGTTTGCTCCACGGAAATGAAAAAGCCCCCGATTTCGAGGGCTGCTTGTCTTTTAGCGTTCGCTATTACTCCTGCGTCAGCAAATAGGCGACGATATCGGCCAATTGCTGATCGGTCATGCGCACGCCGAAGTTGCTCGGCATCAAGCCGGAACTGTAACCGTCAACCACATAGTCGCCCGGCCGCGTGATGCTCTCGACAATATATTGCTCGAGCGTGTATCCGGCGAATTGCGGCAGCGTGAGGCGCTCGTTCCGTATGCGAGTCGCGGTGCCAACCGTGTCCGGCGCAGACGCCCCGTTGCGGTGGCAATCGGTGCAGCCGTATTCAGCATCGTAGAGCAACTCCCCGCTGACGGCGCTGCCCACAATTTCTGTCGCCTGCCAACGCGCCAGAATGCCCAGCACATCGTCGCCGGCCGGCGGCGGAGGCGGTTCGCTGGGCAAGGAGCCGTCAGCCAGGGGCTTGCCATATTGCTGCACGGCGATGAAGTCTTCCGTTGTCCAAGCCTCGCCTTTGTCCCAATTGAGGATGTAGTTGGCCAAATCTTCGATCTGGTCTTGACGCAGCGGTCCGCCGGCCGTCTGTGACCAGGCGGCCATGCCCGTCCCATTGGGATAGACATTGGCGCTTCCCGGCCGACCGTGGATCAATGTCGTCACGACATAGCCGTGCAGATCGCCGGCCCAGCCCACTTGCGCCAGCCGCGTGCCGTTGGCGTTGAAAAAGACCTCGACCTCGTTGGCGCCGGTTGTTTCAATGTCGACAATCGTATCCCAAAGCGGAAACAGGTCGTTATCCACCGCCGTGTCCAGGGTGGCGAGGATATCCGCGCGCTCCGCAACGTTCGCTTCAATGATGGCTTGCTGCTCCGCAATCTGCGCTTCCAGGCCGGCGATGGCGGCCAGTATTTCGTTCTGCCGTTCTTCCGATGGCGGATTTTCCGCGTCCGTCTGCTCGGCTAGGAGGTCAGCCAGGTTCTGGTTGAAGCGCACCAGGGCGCGGTTGGCGGTGGTGATGGCGGCTGTCTGCAGGCCGACCGGGTCGTAGCCGAAGAGATGCGGGTTATTCAGCCCCGGCGCGCGGTCGCCTTGCCCATAACCTTCTTCGCCATGACATTCGGAACAGAGCGACGCGAAGAGCTCCGCCCCGCGTTCAATCGACCGCCCGGTGTGCTGCCGCACAAAGGACTGCATGCGCGCTTCTTCGTTGATGGCGACCCAGCCGACCAGGATCATCATGCCAACGAACATCGTGATGCCGGCGAGGATGCGACCTTCGATTGACTTAATGAACAGTAGTCGACCCATGTAGATTTCCCGTATCTGATTCGCTCAGCGACCTGGCGCGATTCCGCCTAGTCAAAATACGCCGAAGCCCGGTGGATGAAGAGATGATCGCTGTAAATCCGCCGCACCGGCACCGGGTTGCCCTCGGCATCAAGCGCGTCGGAGTAGACCAGGATCGGCTCGCCCTCTTCATCGAATTGGACTTCGCCGCCTTGAATCAAGACGCTGTCCCAACTCACAACCCAGTCCAGGCGCTTCAGGCCGGCTTGGTTGTCGGTGATGACCAAGGCGCCCCAGACGCCGGGCAATTCATCCGGCGCTGTATCCAGATGATGCGAAAACTCTTCCATCACAATCGCCAGCTTTGGCGCTTCATCCGCCGGAATGCTGCGGAAGCGCAGCGGAAGCTGATTCGCGCCCACATGCTGATCCTTGAGTTCCTGGATCATCTGGTCGAATTGACCGTTGGCCATCACTTCGGCGTTGAAGTCGGCGATCATGTCGTTGGCCGACATCTCATCGGCCCCATGCATCTGCGCCGTCGTATAGGCGCCCACAATCATCTGGTCGAAGGGGATCGTCCGCCCGACGCCGACCTTGCTATGCGCCGGCTCAAACGTGAGCTCATGCACAATCTCGGTCTCGGCCGAGGTCTGCACAGCGAATTTCGCCAAGCCCATGTAGCTCAAAATCGTCGTTACTGAAACCAGGAGCATCGCAATCGTCAGCATGAAGCGCCGATGCGCATAGCGCCGGCTCGGGGTCACATCCATATAAGGCAGCATCGCCAGGCCGCCCAGCGCGACCGTCGGGAATGCCACGCCCCAGATGAACTTGTCGCCCAGCTTGAGCGCGCCTTGAATCCACAAGAAGTACCAGGGCGCGGTCGTGCCCAGCGGCGTCACCTGCGGATCAGCGTGATTCTCCAGCGGCGCGTGATAGAACCAGATGCAAAGCACTGTGATAATGAAGGTGGTCGCGCCCAGCCAAAACATCTCATAAGTCAGCATGTCCGGGATGAAATAAACGCGCTTGTCGAGCGGGACGCGCTTCGCCGTGTCCTCGCCGATGTTCTCCTTCTGCGGCGGCAAGCTGTGCCCGTGGATCACCACTTTGTAATAATGCACGCCGAAGAATACAAAGAGCAGGGCCGGCAAAGCCAAAACATGCAGCAAATAAAAGCGCAGCAGACCATTCGCGCCCAACTCCGGCGCGCCGCGCAGCAGCAGATTGACCTGATCGCCCACTACCGGCGTCGCCTCCGCCATCGAAGCGCCGATCGTCACCGCCCAAAGCGACAACTGATCCCAAGGCAGCAGATAGCCGCTAAAACTGAGGAAGCCCGTAATCACCAGCAACAGCAAACCGCTGAACCAGGTGAACTGCCGCGGCTTTTTGTAACTGCCCGTGATCCAGGTGCGCATCATGTGCATCGCCACCACCGCCACCATGAATTCGGCGCCCAGGCGGTGCATGTCGCGCATCAACTGGCCCAGCGGCACATTGCTCAAAATCGTCAGCATATCGCCATAAGCGATCTCGGGCGACGGCGTATACCAGAGCATCAAGAGGATGCCCGTGATCGTCTCAAACCAGACGAAATAAGACGAGAGCCAACCCAGGCGGAAGGTCGGATACATGCCCGTAACATCGCGATTGAAATAAGAGGGCCGCATGTGCAGCCAGAAGCCGTCGGCATGCGGCGTCAAACGCGGATTCGGCCGCCGGCTCGCGCTATCCCCGCGGAAGGCTTCGCGCAAGTCCTGCACATTCAGGCCGGCGGTCAGGCGTTCGACAGAATCGTCAATGCCTTCAAAGATCGCCTTCTTGAAGCCTTTTTCCTTGACGTCATCGAGGAAGGAGGGGAAGGGGAGGATGGTCATGGAAACTCCTCGTCTTTAGCCTGCGCGCCTAAGGATGCAAGTCGCCGATGATGCGCGCGCCGGTGTCAATCTGGATGCTCGTGATCTGCCGATTGAGGTCCAGAGGAATCGCGCCGCCACCAGCCGGCGTCTCGACCGTCGTGCCATCGGCATAAGTCACCGTCGTGATGAAGGTGTCCAGATCGCGCGGCGCCGGTCCCTCGATCCAGCTCCCGCTCAAGCGGAACTTCGAGCCATGGCAAGGGCACTCGAAGCGGCCATTGGTCGGCACCCACTTGGGCAGGCAGCCCAGATGCGTGCAGACGCCATAGAGCGCGCGCAAGCCCTCGGTCGTGAGCGTCACATGGAAGCGCCCGGCCGGCACTGATGTCGGCGCCGAGCCCACGCTCGGCAGCTCTTCGGGATTGAAAGCAAAGGTTCCGCCGAACTCGCCTTCCTTGAAGCGCGGGAAGGCAAACCAGATCAATGCCGCCCCAGTTTCGCCCAAGGCCAGGAGCGTTGACGCCGCCCAGATGTAATAGAGGAACTCGCGCCGGCTGGGCGCGGCGACCTGGACGCTGGGCCGCGCCGCCGCCCGCGCGACCGGGGCGCTCAGCGCTGCTGGATTTGTGGATTCTGCCGTTGCCATAAGCTGTCGTCGTCCTTCCATCACAAGAGGACTTCAAGCGTGATTGTCCGCCTATTTCAAGCCGCGTCAAGCGCCAGATTTTTCAATCGTTAAATATATCACAATCGAATGGGAGGATACAAGTAAAACTTTGCGAGAGTTGAAGACCGGAGGACTCTGCCGAGGATGGGGCGGATTGACGATATCCGTTCCTTTAACTCCCCAAGTTTCAAATCCTATAGACAATAGGTCAATATTTCATTGGCGAGATTTTTCTATGATTTATATCATAGATACCGATCCAAGACACTATGATTTAGGAGAAACATGCTGTTTTCGTACCATATCTTGCACTGACTAGTACATATATATGGGAAGTTCACGATGAATAAGCGGATTCGCATGACAGCATACGCTTTAGTAATTCTGTTCCTGCTGCCGGCGGTGGAAGTCTTCGCGGCCGATATCGCCGTGGGCGGCGCCTGCAGCCTGGCGGACGCCATCACTTCCGCCAACAGCAACAGCGCGACCGGCAACTGCAGCGCTGGCAGCGGCGCCGATACCATCACTCTAAGCGCGGACGTCACGCTGACGGCGGCTCTGCCCACGATAACCAGCGACATCACCATTGAAGGCGGCGGCTACAGCATCAGCGGCGATGACAAATATCCAATCATCAAGCAGAGCGGCGGCAGCGTGGCTTTGAACAATCTGAAACTCACAGAGGGAAAGTCCGCAGACAATGGCGGCGCCATAAATCTGACCCGCGGCACGCTTGTCCTTGACGGCGTATCTGTCAGCGACAGTGCAGCTGAGTCCTACGGCGGCGGGATTTTCAGCGCAAACAGCATCCTCACCATCAAAAACAGCGCCATCTTCGACAATTCAGCCATTGAGAGAGGCGGGGGCATTCACGTCTCTCCCAGCGGCGCCGGCAACATCCTCATTCAGAACAGCACTTTCTTTGGCAACAGCGCGAAAGACGGCGGCGCCATTTACGCTTCCACCAGCGGAACTAGAATCGTCACTCTGAACCATGTCACCATCACCGACAACAGCGAAACCGCAACCGCGGCCAATGATAAGGATGGCGGCGTATTTAATTTGTCGACGTCGATGCAGATCTCGAACAGCATACTGTTCGGCAATAGCAATGGCGACTGCTTCGGGTATACATTGATCTTGAACGCCGGCAATATCATCAAAAAGAACTTCTGCGGCGGTTCGCCCAAGACAGATGATCCCTTGCTGCCCGAGGAACCGACCAGCCCTGAGGACGGCTCGCCGCCCTATTTCCCGATTCCCGAAAACAGCCCCGCCCGCAATGCCGCCGCCACCGTTTCTTGCAACGCGGCCGGCAACGTCGACCAGCGCGGCGTCACGCGGCCCCAAGGCGACGGCTGCGATATCGGCGCTTATGAATTCGAAGTCTCGCCTCCAGCGCAAGACCCGCCGCCGCAGCAAGACACGCCGCCGCAGCAAGACACGCCACCCGAGCAAGACCCGCCGCCAGACAACAACCCGCCGCCGAACAACAACCCGCCGCCGAACAATAACCCCCCGCCGAACAATAATCCGCCGCCGAATAACAACCCGCCGCCAGACAACAACCCGCCGCCAGGCGATGCCAATCCGCGCGATACCGAAGACAATGAAGACGACGATGACGATGAAGACGACGAAGACGGCCAGCAACTTAGCAAGCCGGTGAGCGCCACGCTCACCCCAGCGGTTTCCACCTGCCTGTCTCTTCCCGAAAGCATCGTCGTCACCGGCATTACCAGCAGTACGCAATGCCAGCGCGTGGGCGCGAGCGGCATCGGCATTCGGTCCATCATTCGGGCCGGCTTCGTTGACGCCGTTGATGTCTGGAGCTGGGTCTTGCCAAATACGCAGGTCTGCTTCCGCGCCGCTGGCGGCTCGGCGCGCTTCTTAGACGCGGCCAAGGCGCCCAGGACAGTATCAACATTGCCGGTATACGCGGTCAACGGCATGACCTGCGTCAGGATCAACCGCGCCGGCACCGTAGTTCTGATGCCGGGTATCGCTCCAACCGGGCAGCCCAGTGCCCAGGCAACGGCCCAGCCAACGGCGGCGGCGGCCAGGGCGCAAGAATGCCGCGTGACGGTGACGGAAGCGCTGAACTTCCGCGCCGCTCCCAATGGCGAGAAAATTGGCGAGTTGCCGAAATCGGTAACACTCAGCGTACTGGCGCGTCAAACGGGCTGGTTCAAGGTCGATTGGTACGGCCGGGCGGGATGGGTGAGCGCCGATTTTGTGCGGCCAACGGCGGCTTGCAGCTGAGTCGCTCGCGCTGTCGTCGTCCTTCCATCACTAGAGGACTTCGAGCGTCAATTCGCCAGCGACTTACGTTGAGCGCATGCTCAGTAACGCCAAGTAAGTCCTGCAAAATCTGATAGGCCGTTTGAAGTAGGGGCGACCCTTGGGTCGCCCGATTGATGCTAAAATAGTTGCAGCTTGTTCTCCTAATCGAAAGCTCAGCAGATGGCGCGGATCACCATCCAGCCGAACGACCGGCATATTTCCAAATACTACGACACGATCACGGAACTGCGAGGGACCAAGCATGATCTGACTGAAGGCAACACCCGCCGCGCTTTTGGCGCTCTGCTCGCCGGTATCGGACGGCGCAGAAAGCTCACCCTAATCGAAGAACGCCAGATGCGCTCTAAAACCACCGGCGGCAGCATCCGCACCGACGGCTCGCTCGTCGACTCGTTTGACCGCCCCTATGCCCATTGGGAAGCCAAAGACAGCGCCGCTAATCTTGACGCCGAAATCAAGAACAAGATTACTGTGGGTTACCCGGACGACAACATCATCTTTGAAGACACGGTCACCGCCGTTCTCTACCAAGACGGTTTCGAGGCCCGCCGAACCACCATTCGCGAGAAGAAGAATTTCGCGGCCCTCTTGACGCAATACCTTAACTACAAAGCGGAGCGATTCGAAAACTTCAACGAAGCTGTAAAGTCCTATGGCGAGCAGATCCGCGAAATCGCCACTCAGCTCAAAAACAAGATTGACGCCGCCCACCGGGAGAACGCCGCCTTCCAGCAGAAGTTCGAAGAGTTCATGGAGCTCTGCCGCCGCTCGCTCAACCCCAACATCAGTATCGAAGCGGTTGATGAAATGCTCATCCAGCATCTGATGACCGAGCCCATCATTCGCCGCGTGTTTGATGTCCCGCACTTTGCCCAAACAAACGTCATCGCCGCCAAAATCGAAGAGGTGATTCGTTCGCTGACGAGCGCATACTTCAATAGAAGCGACTTTTACGGCGGCCCGCTCGACAAATTTCACCGCGCAATTGAGGAAGCCTCGGAAGACCTCGACTTCAGCGACAAGCAGAGCTTCATCAACTCCGTCTACGAGCGCTTCTTCCAGGGCTACAGCGTCAAAGTTGCCGACACGCACGGCATCGTCTACACGCCCCAAGAAATCGTCGACTTCATGTGCGCCGCCGTCGAAGAAGTCCTCGAAAGCGAGTTCGGAAAGAAGCTGGGCGATGAAGGCGTCGTCGTCATTGACCCGGCCACCGGAACCGGCAACTTTGTCGTCAACCTTCTGCGCCGCGCCCACCGGCGCAACTTGCGCGAATTCGAGGATTTCTACCGCGAACGCCTCTTCGCCAACGAAGTCATGCTCATGCCTTACTACATCGCCTCGCTCAATATCGAGCGCGAATACTATGACCTCACGGGCAGAGCCGCGCCCTTCGAGGGCCTCTGCTTCGTCGACACCCTCGATCTCGCCCGCGAGCGGCAGATGACATTCCTCACCGAAGCCAACACCGCCCGCGTCGAACGCCAGAAAGCGGCCGATATCAATGTCATAATCGGCAACCCGCCTTACAATGTCGGCCAGGTCAACGAGAATGACAACAACAAGAATCGCAAATACGATGTCATCGACAAACGCATCCGCGAGACCTACGCCAAAGATTCAAAGGCGACCAACAAGAACGCCCTAAGCGATGTCTACGTGAAGTTCTGGCGTTGGGCGACCGATCGGCTGGATGGTCGAACCGGCATTGTCTGCTATGTCAGCAATAACAGCTTCGTCGATCAATTCGCCTTTGATGGCATGCGCAAGCATCTGCTGCAAGACTTTGACAAAATCTACCACTTGGACTTGCACGGCAATGTTCGGCAGAATCCCAAAATCAGCGGCACGACGCATAACGTCTTCGGCATTCAAGTCGGTGTCGGTGTGACGCTGGCGATACGCGGCAATCAAGACCCGCGGGATTGACAAACTGGAGAGTGTGGTATACTTAATGCCCCCAACGTTGCAAATCATAATGAGAGGTAAACATGGTGACACAAGCAGTTGCGGAACGAGTCGAAACGACCCCAACAGCGCATTCAAACAGCGAGCGCATCACAACGATTGAAGCGATCTTGCCGCATCTTGCCACCAAAGCGGACTTGGAGCGTCATACCAGGCTGCTGATAATGTGGTACGTCGGCACACAGATTGCGCTATTCGCCGCTCTGTTTGCCGTGCTATCGACTTTCCTCAGCTAAGTCTCATAAGCCCTCTTTGCCCGGGCCTCCTAACAGAATGTCATCTGAATCGCGCAAAGGTCGTCTCTATTACCGCCGCCTCCCCGAATTCTGGCGCAAAGAAAATAAACTTGATTTCCTCGGCGAGAACACTCTCAAGACCGTCGATTGGCAGCGCTTAGTCCCCAACCAAAAGCACACCTGGCGCCGCACGGACACCGAAGACGAGTTTGATTCCTTCATACCCATCGGCAGCAAAGAAGCCAGACGCGAAAAACATGGCATTAGCGAAACGTTATTCAAAACCTACAGTCGAGGCGTAACGACCACTAGAGATGCATGGGTATACGGTTTCAGCAGCTACTCTCTAGCCCAACGAATGCGACAGTTTACTGATGCCTACAATGGCCATGTAGATCGGTATAAACGACTTAGTTCCGACGCTGACATCGATGAATTCGTTGCCTATTCGGAGATCAAATGGAACCGTGACTTAAAGCAAGACTTAGCACGTCGGAAATACTTGAAGTTCAGCAACGACAAGATCAGGAAGAGTCTGTACAGACCCTTTGCAAGGAAGTCTCTCTTTTTCGATAGCATGTTAAATCGGGAAGCCTATCAGTTATTTTCGTTTCTTCCGAACGAACTGTCCGAAGCGCAAAATCAAGTAATTTGCCACACGGACAAGGGTTCTGAAAAACCATTTATGACAATAATTTCTATGCATATACCTGATTTGCACCTTGTTGGTGCAGGCGCAAGCGCACAATGCTTCCCCTTCTACACATACGACGAAGACGGCTCGGACCGCCGCGAGAACATCACCGATTGGGCCCTCGACCAGTTCCGCAGCCACTACAGCGACCCCGCCATCTCCAAGTGGGATATCTTCTACTACGTCTACGGCCTGCTCCACCATCCCGGCTACCGCGAACGCTACGCCCTCGATCTCAAACGCAACCTGCCGCGCATTCCATTTGCGCCGAACCGTTTCTGGCCCTTCTCCCTCGCCGGAAAGCGACTCGCCGAGCTCCATCTCAACTACGAAAGCGTCGAGCGCTACCAGCTCGATTGGCATGCCGAGCGCAGGCCGCCCAGCCACCGCGTCGAAAAGATGCTGCCCAGGGGCAAAGTTGATTCCGCCGAAGGCAATTACAAGGTCTACGAGACCCTAAAATACAATGACACGCTGACCCTGCATGGCATCCCCGAGCGCGCCTTCGCCTACCGCCTTGGCAACCGCAGCGCTCTCGATTGGATCGTCGACCAGTACCGCGTCAAGACTGACAAACGCAGTGGCATCACACACGATCCCAATGGCTACAGCGACGACGAGCAATACATCCTGAAGCTCATCGAGCGCGTCATCACCGTCAGCCTGCGCACCGTTGACATTGTTGAAGAACTCGCCAAACTGCCTTTTCGGGAGGAGTGAGATGCGGATTACGAAGGTGAGGCTAAATAGCTATGTCTGCTTCAATAATGAGCCGGAATTCGAGCTGGGTGAAGGTATAAATTTTGTTGTCGGAAAAAACAATTCTGGCAAAACTGCACTCATTGACTCGCTACGCATACTCAATCGTCGGGCACCACATCGAAGCGTCGATACAGTGCCTGAACGAGGTGGAGATCCTGAGTTTCCCGAAGATGTCGAGGTCGAATTCTTGTTTTCGGCGGGCACGCTTATTGACATGCTTCGGCCATACGCGTCCAATTTATATCTCGGCAACTCACAGCTGGGGGGCGTGGACGAATTTCACATCGCCGATGAAGTACTAAGTGCGCTTAGCAGGGAATCGAGAATTCGATTTTTGATTAATCCGTATCGCCTTCAATTGGGCGATGATCTCCGTCAATTCAATGCGATGACCAGTGAGGAGCGCGCGTTCATAAAATTCGAAATACGCGAAGATGATTCTTGGCAGGACACACATATTGTGAAAAGCCTCGACAGCACACAGAGCCAACGGACGATCTGGGAAATTTTGCTAGCTACATTCAACTACAACGTATATCGATTTGAGGCGCAGCGCCCGATTGAAGCGCACTCTTCAACGCGAAACGAACTGTTACTTAACTTTAATGCATCCAATTTGGCGCAAGTTATGGACACGGCGCGGCGCAAAAGAACTCGCCGATACGAACGAATGATTGAACTGGTAAAGACGGTGTTTCCCGACATTTGCGAAATCGAGATTGACAAGCTGCCTCGTAGCAGTCCGTCTGATAGGGAATACGAGTATCTTGAGATTGTGGTCGGCTACGTTGACGAGCGACTAGAACGTTATGACTTGAGAGTGCCCCTATCAGCGTGTGGAACCGGCTTGGGGCAAGTTATGGCGATGCTTTATGTAGTAGTGACCTCCGACGATCCCCGCGTCATCGTAATCGACGAGCCGCAAAGTTTCTTGCATCCCGACGCTATCCGCAAACTCGTACAGATATTCCAAGAATACGATCATCACCAGTACATTATTGCTACGCATTCACCTACAGCAATAGCGGCGGCCCGCGAAAAAACAATACTGCATGTGGAACGGATAGACATGCGAAGCCGAGTCCGAGCCTTAAACGCTAATGATACAAAGGCTCTGGGAGAGGCATTTCGCTCTCTTGGCCTGCGCCCGTCTGATTTCCTTGCCGTTGACGCCATTATCTGGGTCGAAGGCGCGACAGAAAAACGTTGCTTCCCGCTCATACTCGAGACTGCTGGCTTTCAACTCGAAGGCGTACGATTCATACCAATAGCCGAGATTGGCGATACAACAGGAAAAAGCGCTAAGAAATTTATTGCGCTTCTCGAAAGAGTCGCCAAAGATTTCGGATTGCTTCCTCGTGAAGTAATGTGCGTGAACGACGGAGATAAAGCTAACGATCTAGTGAATGCCGATACCGAGCGGGACGTAAGAGTAGTATCTTTACCGCGTCAGAATTTCGAGAGCTACTTTCTGGACTTTCCGGAATTCCTGGAGACCGTGCTAACGGAAAACGCGGCCGAAGGATCACTGATTCATGAGGGAAAATCGGTACGCGAATGGATGATAGAAAATAACGGTGGACATGAACTTGACAATGAGGCATGGCTCAAGACAGTGGACGGGGCTAGCTTCATTCACAATATGTTCAACAGCTTGGGCAAAATCGACTACAAGCGAAACAAGCCTGTGTATGGAGAAGAAATCACCAGGCGAATCCTCGCCCAGAATCCTGACCACTTCAAAGAAATCGTCGACCTCATAAAGGGTATTCTCGAAAAAGAATAGCAGCCCGAATCCACCTGACACCAATCCTCGGTGACCTCGGTGCACTCGGTGGTGAAAAAACCCCCGCCTCAACCCCCATAACTCCTGGTCACAATCCCATTCGCCTCCTGCAATTCGCGAATGTACTTAATGATCAACGTCGCCTCGTCGCGCGACACCTGCTCCTGCGCCGGCATGTCCCCGTAGGGCCAGTGATGCGCCCGCGAGCCGACCGCCACCGCCAGATAAAAGGCATCATCCGAATGGTGACCCGGATTGTAGATGTCGTGGATCAGCGGCGGTCCCTGACTTGTGCCCGCCGCATTCGGGCCGTGGCACTCGGCGCAGTTGGCGTTGAACAGAGTCTCGCCCTCAAGCGCCTCCGGCGACAGCGCCGCCGGCGTGACCGCAACCGTCACGCCCTGATCTTCTTCCGATGAAGAAAAGTAGACCGTGAGCAGCGCCGCCGCGACCAGCGCGCCGACGACCAGGACAAGCGCGCCCAGAATCTGCAGCCGCTGCTTCCGCGACCGTGTCTTTCGCCGCTGTTTGCCATTCTTCTTCGTCATGGACCGCTCCCCGTCCCGTCGTATCCGCATCCGCCGCATCCGCCAAAGGCGGCGCCGCTAACCTAGCCTATTCACTATGGCGCGCATCAAGATTACGATTGTCTTACGCTTCGCCGGGCGTCCCTCAATCCATATGGCCTCGGTGACCTCGGTGTACTCGGTGGTGAAAATCGCCGTCTCTGTGGCTAAAATAGCCCCCATGACCACCCGCATCATCCAGCACAGCCCCGTCACCTGGACCGACATCGTCCATCCCGACGCCGCCGATGTCGCCGCCTTGCGCGAGCGATTCCCGGGCTTCCACCCCCTCAACCTCGAGGACATCGTCAGCCGCATCGAACGCCCCAAGCTCGACCAGGACGACGACTATCTCTTCCTCGTCATGCACTTCCCGCTCTGGGATTCCCGCGCTGAAATCTCACGCGCCAGCGAGGTGAACATCTTCGTCGCCAAGAGCCATCTCGTGACCGTGCACAACGGCAGCCTCAAGCCCCTGGTCGCCGCTTTTGAGCGCTGCGAAGCCAGCGAAGCCGAACGGGGCAGCCTGCTCGGCCGCGGCGTCAACCACGCGGTCTACACGCTCCTCGATGAGCTGGTCGATTATATCTTCCCCATTCTCAACAAGGTCGACAAGCGCGTACACGATATCGAAGACGCCCTTTTCGAATCGAACGCCAAGCAGGTCATCCAGGAGATCGCTCTCGTCCGGCGCGACATCATCTCCCTGCGCCGCATCATTCACGGGCAGATCCCCATTGTGCAGGAGCTCGAAATGGTTGAGCATCCCATCTTGCTCGAGCACATGGAGGAGTACTTCGGCGATATCGTTGATCACCTCTTCAAGCTCCGCGATATCGCCGACGAAAACTTCGAAATCATCAACAGCTTCGCCGATACCGCCGATACGCTCGCCAGCTACCGCATCAACGAGGTCATGCGCATCCTCACTGTCATCTCCGTCATCATGCTGCCGCTGACGCTCATTTCCAGCATCTACGGCATGAACATCGTCCTGCCCTTCGCCGATAATCCCCATGCCTTCAGCATCACCGCCGGCATCATGCTCGCCGTTGTGCTGCTGATGCTGGCTTACTTCCGCAGGCGCAACTGGCTGTGAGCGCGTCCATGCCGCCGGCCGCATACATCGACGACGCGCCCGGCCTGCGTCAAGCGGTCGAGCGCCTGCGCGGTCAGACGCGCATCGCCTGCGATACCGAATCCAACAGCCTGCACGCCTACCGCGGCCGCACTTGCCTGATTCAGTTCTCTACGCCGGCTGAAGACCTGCTTATCGATCCGCTAGCGATTGAAGACATCCGCCCGCTCGGCGCCGTCTTCGCCGACCCCGCCATCGAGGTGGTGTTCCACGCCGCCGAATACGATCTCATTTGCCTCAAGCGCGATTTCGACTTCGATGTGAAGGGCGTCTTTGATACCATGGCGGCCGCCCGCGTCTGCGGTTATCAGCGCATCGGCCTGGGCAACATGCTGGAAGACCTGCTCGGCATCAAACATAGCAAGAAGCACCAAACGGCCGATTGGGCGCGCCGTCCCCTGCCCGAAAGTTACATGCGTTACGCCCAGACGGATACGCATTATCTCCTTTCACTCCGCGATGCGCTCTATGCCGAGCTGTCCAGCGCCGGCCGCCTGGAGGAAGCGCGCGAATACTTCGTCGATGTGACCCGCTTCGAGCTGAAATCGGAGGCATTTGATCCCGATGGCTTTTGGGACCTGATTCGGCCCAGTGCCTTTGACGGGCGTCAAATCGCGGTACTGCGCGAGCTCTATATCTTGCGCGATGAGCTGGCGAAATCCGTCGATCAGCCGACGCACCGGCTGATCAGCAACCGGACCCTGCTGCAGATCGTCAAGCAGCTGCCGCGCCGTCGCAGGCAGCTTGAGGAGATTCGCGGCCTGCCGGGCTGGCTCCTGCGCCGGCACGGGGACGAGTTCATTGAAGCGATCCAGCATGGCTTGGCTAGCATCGAGCCGCCGCAGCCGCCGCGTCCGCCGCGCATTCCTTCGGCGGTCGTTCAGCGCTACAACGAGCTCTACAACTGGCGCAAGCAGACGGCTGCCGAACGCGGCGTCGAATCCGATGTCATAATCAGCCGCGACGCCCTTTGGGCGATCGCGCGCCGCAATCCCGCCACCCTCGCCGAACTCTGCGACATCCGCGGGCTGGGTCCCTGGCGCCGCAAGTCCTACGGTCCCGCCCTGGTCGCCATTGTCAACGGGCGCGCCGGCTAGCGGGGCGGGCGACGCCGATGCCGCGCCATGCTCGTCTGCCGCTCTGGCCGGAGCAATCGCCGGAGCAAAAACTGGAGACCCTGCGCCTGTCCCTCCTCGATCTGTACCGCTTTCAACTCGGCGGCGCGCTCGCTGAGATCTGCGCCATGTTGGATGCGCATCAGCCCGCCGACGAAAAAGAAGCCCATGACATCAAACTAATCAAGCGGTTGATTGCCGCGCATCCCGACATCTTGAGCATGCGCTGCGAAATCGGGCATATCACCGCCTCCGCCATCATTTTGGATTTGACCTCGGGGCGCGCGCTTCTGCATTTCCACCGTCGCCTTGGCCGCTGGCTGCAAGTCGGCGGGCACCTCGAATATGAAACCGACATCGCCCGGGCGGCGCTGCGCGAGGCGCGTGAAGAAACGGGCTTGCCCGATCTGGAACACTTCCCGCCGGGCGAAGCGCCGCTTCCGATCGACTACGATGCGCATGAGATCCTCCAAAGCGGCGACATCCCGCAGCACTTGCACCTCGACTTTCGCTACCTGCTGTCGACGCGCCGGCCGGAGGCCCTTGCGCCGGCGGCCGGCGAATCAACCCGGTTCCGCTGGCTCAGCTCCGCCGACGCGCTTGATGAGGGCGCCGCCATCGACCAGTCCCTGCGCCGCCTCTTGCGTAAAGCCTTCGCCCGGCTGCCGTCTGAACAGGCTGATCAGTAGCTTCGCCGCCGCCGAGCGCCTGTGTTACACTTTGATTGTTGACGGGAGAAAGCGGGCCAATTATGTCGTCCGACCGAACCGAACAGTTGCGCGCCATCCGGGACGCGCTGGTCAACCTCACTGAATCGCCGCTCTACGAATATCGCCGGCGCAACAACTATTATCCCGTGATCGGGCAGGGCGATCATTACGCCGATATCATGTTCATCGGCGAAGCGCCTGGCAAGAACGAAGCCGAGCAAGGCCGTCCCTTCTGCGGCGCTTCCGGCCGCGTCCTGGACGAATTGCTCGAGTCCATTGAGCTCAAGCGCGAGGATGTCTACGTCACCAACATCCTGAAGGATCGCCCGCCCGACAATCGCGATCCGCTGAAAACCGAAATCGATCTCTACGCGCCCTTTCTCGAACGGCAAATCGGCATCATCCAGCCTAAAGTCATCGCCACGCTCGGTCGCTTCTCCATGGAATTTATCTTGCGGCGCTTCGGCGCCTTCCAGTCCGGCCAGAAAATCAGCCAGATCCACGGCACTGTCATCAAGGTGCGCGCGGATTATGGCCGGGCTTCGGTTCTGCCGCTCTTTCATCCGGCCGCCGCGCTTTACAACGCCAATCAGCGCGAGACGCTCGAAGCCGATTTTCAGGTTCTAAAGCAGTTTGTTTCAAAAGACGAACCTGGTACAATGAAGCTGCTCTAGGGCCTTAGAGTTGGAAGGACAATAGTTCATCATGATTATTGATCGGCAGGCCATTGGCGTCGACGAGTTCCTTCAAATTGTCGAGCATCCAAAATATGAAGACCGCATCGTTGAGCTCGTTGAAGGAGATATCGTCGATATGCCCTTGCCCAATCCGATTCACGCTGCGATCCTCGGCAAGTTAACGACAGAGATAACAAATCATGTCGAGAAACTGGAGCTTGGACGCGTTTTGGTAGGCGACGCGCCCTTTGTTCTGGAGCGCAATCCAGAAGGCAAAGACACTCTGCGCGGCATCGACATTGCCTTCGTTTCGTCGGAGCGTTTGCCGGGGAGGTTGACGCGAGCGCCTCTGACGGTTGCGCCCGACCTGGCTGTCGAAATCACCTCGCCGAGCAATACCGCAGACGATATTGCGAAGAAAATCCAGCAGCTGCTCAAAGCGGGCGCCGGGCTAATCTGGATTGTTTATCCCGATTTACGTTGCGTCGCCGTCCATACAGCGGACGGCTCTGTCACGTTGAAGGAATCCGATACGCTGTCCGGCGGAGAAGTTTTGCCGGGCTTTGAGATTCTCGTAAGCGAATTCCTGCCGGATTAGCTGCCCGGCATAGTTTTCCCGCAGTCGGCTGAGTCTTGAACACGAGCGAAACTGTTGAGTCCCTTGCGCAAGTCGTCTGGGACTACATGCGGGTCGGCCACAGGCTGCGCTGCAAGCCTGCCCGCGGACCGCATTCTGATCGCAAACTGCTCCAGGAATACCGCTTGAAGCCGACTTCCAGGTTTTGAAGCGGTTTGTCTCAAAAAGCGAACCTGATACAATTAGGCTGCTATAGGTCAGGGACGAAAGGCCTAAAACGCCATGGTCATGCAAAAGCAATTCATCAGCGCGAATGAATTCATCGAAATCACTGAACATCCGGAATACGACGATCGCACCGTTGAACTCGTGGAAGGCGCAATAGTTGATATGTCGAAACCTGGTTGGAATCATGGCGAAATACTCATGTTGCTGGCATCGCGGATTTATGACCACGTGCGCGCTCATGACCTGGGCCGTGCCTCCGTCGGCTACACCGGATTCCTACTGGAACAGCGAGAGGACGGCAAGGACACGATTCGCGGCCTGGATTTCGCGTTTATCAGCAAAGAAAGGGCTCAAAGGCAGGTCTTATCCGGATTGACAACTATCGCGCCGGATTTGGCTGTGGAAGTCCTGTCGCCAAGCAACGAGGCTGTCGATATTCGACTTAAGATCCGGCAATTGCTCGACGCGGGCAGCTCAATGGTTTGGGTCGTTTATCCAGAAATGCGCATTGTGGACGTTCATACGCGCTCCGGCGCCACTTCATTGACGGAGAATGACACCCTCCAAGGAGACAGCGTTCTGCCCGGCTTTCGGTTGCGGGTCGCCGACATTTTCCTGGCTGATAGCTTGGACGATTAGAACTTCAGTCACTCGGTGCGCAATCAATTTGAAACCGACGTCAGCTCGGTTTTGCAAATCATCTGGGACTACATGCTGGTCGGCCACAAGCTGCGCCGCGCCGATTGCATTTTCGTCCTCTGCAGCCACGACATCCGCGTCGCCGACTACGCCATCGACTTGTATAAGGCGGGTTACGCGCCCTGGCTGCTTTTCTCCGGCGGCGTGATTCAGCAAGATGCCGCGCTCAAGGTCTTCTGGGACCGGCCCGAAGCCGATTATTTCGCCAGCCGCGCCCGCGCTGCCGGGCTGCCCGCGGAGCGCATTCTGATCGAAAACCGTTCCAGGAATACGGGCGAGAACTTCATATTCACGCGCGAGTTGCTTCAAGCGCGGGGTCTGGAATTCCAATCATTCATCATGCTGCAGAAACCCTACATGGAGCGGCGCGTGCTGGCGACAGCCCTCAAGCATTGGCGCGGCGTCGACTTCGTCGTGTCGTCGCCGCCACTCTCTCTCCATGATTATCTCAATGGCGACCTGCCGCGAGACGCGGTCATCCAGCACATCGTCGGCGATTTCCAGCGGGTCAAGGTCTACGGCGAGAACGGCTTTCAAGCGCCGCAGGAGATCCCGGCCGAGGCTTGGGCGGCTTTCAAGCAGTTGGTTGCAATGGGCTACGACAAGCGTCTCGTGCGGGATTGACGGCTTAGGCTGGGATTTCAAGATCGAGCAAGATGGCGGCATGATCGCTCAAGTCCCCGGGATCCGCGTCCTTTCCCCAATCATAAGAACACGAAGAAACCACTGCATGTAGCTCTGGATTAACAAATGCCTGATCAAGTCTGAATCCCCGGCCAATGCGGGAGATCCAAGTGGGAGCATCCGCCTCCGGATGCAATGCGCGGAATGGGTCGCGCCAGCCCCGGTCTTCCATCGGGCCCATAAATGACTCTTTGTAACCCTGCGAGTATTCTGTTTCTTCATCCAAACTGCTAATGGCGGAATTCATGTCTCCCAAGAAAAGGGCCGGGCCCAATTTCCAGTCTCTTGCCATGTTCAGGAGCGACTTCCGATACTCAAGCCAATATCCCGGAAGATACTCATCCAAAGGAATATGAACCACGCCGACATGAATAATTGGCTTGGAATTGACTTTGGCGAGCATCCAGTAAAGATCTAGGGTAGGAACACCGTCTAGCTTGACCCTTACGAGTTTATATCGGCTCGCCAGAAACACGGCATTCCAAGTCGGATTCTCGCTGTCAACCGCGCTTAACTGATGCTTTAGTCCGGCCGCGCGCAGACTCTTGGCAATGGCGCGGCTCGGCGCCGTACCGCGAAATTCGGCCAGCGCGACGACATCCGCTTGCCACTCGAGAATCTGCTCGACGACGCTGCCGGCGCGGCTGCCGCCGCCATGTTGGATATTCCAGAATACGATTCGAAACGTTTTGGTCTCTGTCAAACCTGCCTCAAAGGATGCTCGTGCTGCGGCGGACCCACCTCGGGCGGAATCGGGCAAACATAAGGCGTTTGCGCGAGCGCCGCTTCAAACTCTTGCCGAGCCCGTGCAAGCAGCGCCGGCGACAGCGCGAGTTCAGCCGCCGCAATCGCCATCACTTTCGCGGCGTACATCATGCCTTTGTGGCCGATCGACGTCCGCCCGGTCGCGACGACGCCCCAGGAATGGGCCGCGGCCTGGCTGGCCCAGGTCGCCGTCTGCAGCATGCTGCAAGGCGCGTACCAACTCATATCGCCCATGTCTGAAGAACCCGGCGAGACATAGCCCTTGTCCGCGCTCGGCAGCACATCGCCAATCAGCGGGCGCGCCGCGGCGGCCGGATCAACGCCGTAGCGCTCCACCAGCGTTTTCACATTGGCCTCGCCGAAGCTCTCGTTGATTTCAGCCGCGTAAGCCTGCTCGGCCGCTGTGAAATCGATGCCGCCCAGCGCAGACATCACATCGTACTGCAGGTCGGCCAGGACTTCGTTGGACAAGACGCGCGTCGAGCCCGATTTGTAAACGACTTCGACTTCCGTATCCGTCATCATCGCCGCGCCCCGGGCGATGCGTATGACGCGCTGGCTGACGTCCTCCAGGTTATCCGGTTCAATGGCGCGCACATAATAATAGCTTTCCGCGTAATCCGGCACGACATTCGGCGCAAGCCCGCCGCTGAGGATGGCGTAATGCAGGCGGACATCGTCGGTCACATGCTCGCGCAAATAGTTCACGCCGATATTCATCAATTCCAGCGCATCCAAAGCCGAGCGACCCGAATGCGGGTCGGCAGCGGCGTGCGCGGTCTTGCCTTTGAATCGGAAGTAGTAGCGATTGACGCTGAGCAGACTGCCTTTCATCGCCGAATTGATGTACCAGGGGTGCCAGTTGAAGGTCGCATCGAGGTCGTCGAAGGCGCCGGCACGTCCCATGAAGACCTTGCCGCTGCCGCCTTCTTCGGCCGGGCAGCCGTAGTAGCGCACCGTTCCGGCATGTCCCTCGCTTTGCAGCCAGGCTTTGAAGGCGACCGCCGCCGCCAGGCAGCCCGTGCCCAGCAGATTGTGGCCGCAGCCGTGGCCAGCTTCGCCCGGGTTTATGGGATCGCGCGCGCTCTGATCTTTCTGTGACAAGCCGGGCAAGGCATCGTATTCGCCGGCGAAAGCGATGACCGGCTTGCCCGATCCCCATTCCGCTACAAAAGCCGTGCTGATCCCGCCCAGGTCCCAGCTGATGCGAAAGCCCTCCGCCGCCAGAAAATCGGCTTGCAGCTTCGAGGCTTTGAATTCGACGAATTGCAGTTCCGGGTTATCCCAGATTTCGTCTGACATTTGCGTGAATCGCGGTTGATGTTCGTCCAGCCAATCGGCGATGTCCATTTTTGCTTGCATCGGCAGGCGCCTCACTTGAAATCATTGACAGCGCCATGATAGCGCGAGGGGAACAGTGTCGGCAAGGCAATGGGTCGCCCGCCGACGCCGGATTCAAATGTTGGCGATGGCGATCACCTGCTGATTGGGATCGACCGTGGTATCGCTCGGCAGCAACTCGGCCGAAGACTCCGGCAAAGCCAGCGTCAGCATACGGTAGCCATTGCGGTGGCCCATATCGCGAATCGCCACCAGCAGCTGCGTGCTGAGGTTGCGCGGCGACCAACAATAGACATCGGCATGGCGGTCGTTATAAAGCTGCTGATGAAAACAGACCAAGGCCTCGTGACCGGAAGCATTCACATATTGGCGCTGCTTGCTGCGCTCAATGATTTGCGGAATGCCGCTCCAGTGTTCCGTCCACTCGCTCTCCCACAAGGCGCGGGGGCTGCTTGTGCGTCCGGCCGCCAGCGCCCAGCCGTCAATCATGCTCGCATCGGTTTTGTCGTATTCCTGGCTTTTGTAAAAGCTCTGGCCAACTTGCGCCGACAGCGTGTATCGCGCCAAACGCATCGTTTCATTGGCGCTGAAATACTTGCGATAATAAGTCGCCGCGTCCCGGTCGTATTCGGGAAAGCTGACGGAGAGCCGGCCCGGCCCGCGCGCGTCCCGACAGATCGCATCCGCCAGGAGAAGATGCACATCATCGTCGCAAGCCTCGTCGATCAGCAATTCAGCCAGGTGCAAATGCGTGCCCATCGGCGTCAGTTCGCGATTGGCGAAAGCTTCGGCATAAGCCAGGATGCCGCCGTCGCCAGCGACGACATAAACCAGGCCGTTGCCGCTGAGAAGATGATTGAGCCAGATTGCGCCCGTCTCCAGCGACATCCAGGCGCCGCCATGCAGCCAGCGTTCATAGATGGTCAACTGGTCGTATGGCCGGTTTTCCACCTGACCCGAAGCGTCAAGCCGCTGCCAAACGGCGACTCTCTCCGTGAACAGCGCCACGATGCTGTCTGTGTCATCCAGGGTCGCCTGGCGCACCAACATGACCGAACCTCGTTTGCTTTGCCCGCCTGCGTAAAGCCCCGCTTCAACTATAATTATAGCCTAGTGCCTTCGTCGCTACGCTGGCGGCCGCGCCCAATTGCGCCCGGGACAGGCGGCCGCCCCGGCTTGAAATGGAGACGACCATGCTCTTGGCATTTGACATCGGCAATACCAATATCCACCTCGGCCTTTGGGATGGAAGCGCTTGGCGCTTGTCCTGGCGGGCGCGCACGGTTGCGGAAAAGACGACCGATGAATACGCCGTGCTGGTGCGCAACTTCCTCAACACGGCCGAGGTCGATTTCGGCGCCGTCAGCGCGGTCTGCATGAGCAGCGTCGTGCCCAGTTTGACGCCGACTTTCCAAGATCTGGTCCGCCGCTACCTGAAGCTCGAGCCGATCAGCGTGAGCAGCCGGACCCGGCTCGGGATTTCAATCGACATTGACATGCCGGAGCAGGCCGGCGCCGACCGGCTTTGCAACGCGGTCGCCTTGTCGCAAATCTATGGCGCGCCCGCCGTAAGCGTCGACTTCGGCACCTCGACCAATTTCGATGTGCTTTCCTCCGCGAACGAATACATCGGCGGCGTGATCGCCCCTGGAATCGGCCTGGCGCATGACTCATTGGTCAGCCGGGCGGCGCAGCTGCACAAAGTGGACCTGGTCCCGCCGCCGCAGCCCGTCGGACGCAATACGATTCACGCGATGCAATCGGGCCTTTTCTGGGGCTACGTCGGCATGATCGAGGCGCTATTGACCCGAATTATCGCGCAGCTCGACGCGCCTTCGACGCGAGTCGTGGCGACAGGCGGCCTGGCCGATGTCTTCAAAGTGCATATCAACATGATCGACGAGGTCGCGCCCGAGCTCACTCTTGATGGGCTTCGCCTGATTTATGAACTGAATCGCGAGGTTGAATAAGCGTTCATTCGGGGAGTCCTGCCGCCCGCCCGCACAGGCGCTCAAATCCGGCGTCGGGTGAAGTCAATCGATCCCGATCAATCGTCCAGCCAGTTCCAATGCGTCAATCGGCCAGAAGCGTTTCGGGCGCGGCCGCCGCACATGAGGAAGCCCGGCCTCGGGCCGGCAGTTCAATATGCATTTGACCCAGCGCTCGGGAATCGCCTTCCGGCCATAGACCGCGCCCAGCAAGGCGCCGGCGATCGCGGCGTTGGTGTCGGTATCGCCGCCGCGCATGACGGTGTCGAAAATGGCGGCTTCCGCATCGGCGGCATGCAGAAGCTGCCACAGGGCGTTGCGAAAGGCAATCAGGACCCATCCCTGGAGCACAGTATAATCGGCCGGCGGCGCGTCGGCGGCGCCTTTGATGGCTTCAAGCAGGCTTTCGTCCACCGCCATGTCCCTGGCCCAAGACAAAACAAGCTCATACAGATCGCCAGCATTGCCGCCCTCGCGCAGCGCATGCGCGATCGCCAGCGCCATCAAGGCGTTGGCTTGCTGACAGACGGGATGAGGATGAGTGATCGCCGCGTCCTGGCGCGCCCAATCCGCCACCTCTTCCGCGGCGTGCCTGGCGCCGAAGATGCCCAAAGGGCTGATCCGCATCAGCGCGCCGTTCGCCTGGCTTTCGGGATTGGGACGGCCGCGCAGGCCGGAGAAGACGGTATTGCCGTAATCGAAAGGGCCGGAATCCAGCCAGCGGATGTAGGCTTCCCTGACGGCTTCGCGATTGTAGCGCCGCTCCTGCGCCAGCGAGCGCGCGAGCATCAAGGCCATCTCGGAATCGTCAGTGGGCTGGCCGGCGATTGTGTTCCAGGTCCCGCCGTCGGCGAGATCGCGCACGCCGTCGGGGTATTGGCGCCAAATCTCGTCCGGGGTCTGGAACTCGACCAGGCTGCCCAAGGCGTCGCCAGCAAGCTGCCCAAGCAGGCAGCCTTGGGCCCGCTCCAGCATATCTTCAGTCGGCTTCACGATGGTGGACGAGCTTGATACGGCGGATTGATATGAACATGATGTCTGCTCCGTAGCTTGGACTTGAACCAAGAACCGATCGGTTAACAGCCGATTGCTCTGCCAATTGAGCTACTACGGAATGAAACGCCGCTATAATAGCAGCGGCGCATAACGCTGTCAAGACAGTTCCGGTAGCGTATCCATTTCGGTTCAAATAGTCTTGCAGTGGCGAGCCGGTGGTTTCGGTTCAAATGGTCTGGTAGGGGCGAGCCGGTGGCTCGCCCGATGGGTAAAACACAATCGAAATTGGGCGACTCGCCCGGTCGTCCCTGCCAAATCGTAGGCATATAAAGAAATTCAACCGTCTCTGATACACTACCACCGTGCCATACAATCCGCCCGATCTCTTGCCGCAGGCGCTTAAAGCCGGGAGCGACCCTTGTGGAAACCCGCCCCATCGTCACTCGAAGCGAATTCAAGGCCTTCTTTCAATTCCCCTGGCGGCACTACGCCGATGATCCAAATTGGGCGCCGCCCCTGCTTTCCATGCGCCGGCAGTTGCTGGACAAATCCAAGCATCCCGCCTGGAAATACATGGACGGCCAATACTTCGCCGCTTGGGACGCAGGAGAAATGGTCGGCACAATCGCCGCCTTCGTCAACCACGAACACAATCGTTATCAGAACGAAAATGTCGGCTTCTTCGGTCTCTTCGAGACGGTCGACAACGTTGAAGTCGCAGGCGCGCTGCTTTCGACGGCTTCGGAGTGGCTGCGCGCCAAAGGCGTCGACGCCATTCGCGGGCCGGCCAGTTTTACCACCAATGAAGAATGCGGACTCTTGGTGGACAATTTCAGCCAGCCCGTCATCATGATGCCCTACAATCCGCCATATTATGCCGGGCTGATTGAAGCCGCCGGTTTCCAAAAGGCCGTGGATGTGCATTGCATTTATCAGGACCGGGCTAGCATTGAAGAAAGCCAGTCCCTGGAGCGGCTGGAACGGCTGGTGAGCCGTGCCGCGCAGAGAAGCGGAATCGTCGTGCGCAACATGAACGCGCGCCAGAAAAAAGCCGAATTTGAACGTTTCCGCGAGATCTATAACGCCGCCTGGGAAAAGAACTGGGGCTTCATCCCGATGAACGACGAAGAACTGGAGGCCTTGGTGGCGGACCTGGGCATGCTGGTCGAGGCGGATCTGGCCTTCTTTGCCGAGATCGCCGGCGAGTCTGTCGGTTTCGCCCTCACTATCCCCAACTTCAACGAAGCTCTGAGCCGCGCCTATCCCCGCCCGGGCGTCCCGGAATTTGTCACGATGGCGCAATTGGCCTGGCATTGGAAGATCCGCAAGTCCATCCGCAGCGTGCGCATGCCGTTGATGGGCGTCAAGCTGGAACACCGCAACAAAGGCGTCGAATTGGCCATGCTATTGGCGGTGATGAAGGCATTGCTGCCATCGCAATATGATTATCTGGATTCGGGCTGGATTCTGGAAACGAATCCGCTGATTAAGATCAGCCTCAGCCTCGGCGGCAAAGTCTACAAGACCCACCGCTTCTACGAGAAATCGCTCGCGGACTAGCGTTCCGCGTATTGGCTGGCCACGCGTTTGGCCGCCTCCGCGGCGCCTATGTCGCCGTGCAAAACATCCGTGAGCGCTTCCTGCATCAATCTGGGTGCGGTTCCGCCTTCGCCTTCCGGCAGCGGAGGCGTGGCCCGGGCCAGCAAGTCGCGGATGAATTGGCTGTCGCCCGCGTCCGGCAAGCTCGCGTCGAGGATTGCCGGTTGCGCCGGCAAATGAAAGAGCGATGCGGCGAATCCCGCGTGGAAGTCCGGCTCCATCATCCATTCCAGGAAGCGCGCCGCCAACGCCTTGCGGCTGGAATCCGGCGTTACGATCACCCAGAGCCAACCATCGCGGATAGTTCCGCTTTCGCCGCTGGCTGTTGGAATGCCGGCGGCGCGGAAACTGGCATTGCCCGCATCCAGGAGCGCGAGGTAATCGCTAAGCGCGAAGACCGCCGCTCGCGGCGCCCGGCCGCGATTGATGAATTCGCTCGCATAAGCGTCCGGCGTCTGGTAGGCCAGTACATCGGGCGTGACCAGGCCGGCTTCCGCAAGATCCTGGTAGAACTGCAGCGCCGTTTGCAGCGCGTCCACATTCACGGTCATGATGCCGCCATTATCCGTCATGCCGCCGGCGGAGAGATATTGCAGGTAGAAGGTCTGGCTCAAGCCGTTGGCGCGCGCGGCCGGAAAACTGAAGTCGGCGCCGCCGGCCAGCAAGTCCTCGAATTTCAACTGCGTCCCGCTGTCGGCCAGGGAGCGCGAATACACCGTGAGCAGCAAATCGAAGAAATAGGGCAAGCCGTAAAGCGCGATGTCGTCTTCGAGCGGAATCTGGCCGAATTCCAGCCCATCGCCGAGATCGTTAATCAACGACGAAGAGAACAGCGTTTCCAGCGACTGAAAGTACTGGCTCGTCTGCGCCTGCGCAAAATCCCGGCGGCGGATCAATGTGACATCGGGCAGGGCGCCGGGCGCGACATCTTTGCCGGCGCGGATCGTGGCGATGATGCCGCCCGGCGCGCCGATATCCTTGATGCGATAATCGACAGCGATGCCATTATCCTGGGAAAAACTGGCGGTGTGTTCGCTGAGAAGTTGAAACGCCGCGGCCGATTCGTCCGAAATCAGCGGCGCCGGCAGCCATACCTTCAAGGCCGGTATGTCGGCTGCAACGGCGCCGGGCGTATCCTCCTGGGCGGATAATCCCAGGGCGGAAAAGAAGAAAATCAGGACAATCGTCAACGGGCGGCGCATGACAGGCATCAAACCCCTCGCTCCTTATCGAGACTTCGCAGTCAGTAAACGCAAGCAGGCAATTGAAAAGACGCGCATCGTTTTTCGCGGCATACTTTCGGCCGACTCACAGAGTTGCCCCTACGACATAAGGGGAGACTCCGTGTACGGGCGAGCCGGTGGCTCGCCCATTCTTGCAAGAAACTGCCCATCAGACTTTGCGCGACTTGCTTGCGCTTACAGACTATTGTAGCCGAACCGCCAATCGCGGAAAGTCCGCTTGCCGTCCAAGTAGGCGGGTCGTAGTTTGCCGCTTGAAGGGCGCCGGGGATCGGGCCGGCGGACGAGGGCCCGCGCGCCAAATGGAACTCGCGCGACCGGCTCAGGCGAAGGCCTTCAGCGCCTCTTCCGGATTCTGGGCGAATGCGATCATGCCATGATAGCCGTCGCCCAGATAGGCGCTGTCTTGAAGGCGACCGATGACATCCGTCCAAAAACTGCCGTAACAGACGAACGGCCGGCGCGGGATGCCGCCAATCCGCATCAATTCCCAGGTTTCGGCGATCTCATGCAATGTGCCGATTCCGCCCGGCATCGCCAGGTAACCGTCGGCATTCTCCACCATGTACAGCAGACGGTCGCGCAGGTCGGGGAAATTGACGACTTCATCGAGATAGGCATTTGGCTTGAGATTGAACTGATCGCCGATCTGGTCAGTCGTCACGCCGACGACATGGCCGCCGCTGGCGCGCGCGCCCTTGCTGACCGCTTCCATGACGCCCAGGTAGCCGCCGCTCATCACCGCGTAGCCTTTCAGCGCCAGGCCGCGCGCAATGCTTTCGGCCGCTTGATAGGCGGCGTCGTCCGGGCCGGCTTGTGAACTGCCATAGATTGTGATTGTCGGCATTAAGGTCCGCCAAGGTTTAGCTATCCACTGCGGCCGAGTATAGCAGAGCCAGCGATCGTCGGTAATGCGCAGGTGGGCGCGGGTCCGTCCCTTATGGCAAACAAGGTATCGCGCGCGACCCCCAAATACAGGGGGAAACTTATCGCGTATTTTCTGCGTTATACTACGTGCAAGACCTAAGGGATAAAAAAGGAGACATGATGGTCAGAAAACAGTTGACGCTGCTGGTTCTTGTCATTTTGCTGCTGCCGCTTGGCCTGGCGCAGGCTGATTCGACGGATAATCGCCAGCATTGCGGCGAGCTGTCCGACGCCGATTGCCAGATCATCCTTGACAACATCGCCGTGATGGATGAAGTCTTTTCGCTGGCATTCCTGATGGACATGGCTTTGGATGTGAGCGGCGACGGGGCGGGCGAAAACCTGCAATTGGCGGGCCAGGCCGGTGGCGCCCTTTCCGTGGATGAGCAGAGCGCGCGGGAAATCATAGCCAAGAGCGAAGGCATGAGCGCCGCTGATGCCAACGCGCTGCTTGAGACGCTGCTGACCGGCATGACGGGCGAGATCTGGCTTGACCTGGCTGGCGCCGCGGACGATGAAGACTTCGAGATGGAATTGCAGCTGCGGATGAAAGAGGGCGTCGTCTTGATTGGCGCCGGCGCGATGGAAGCGCTTTCCGGGCAAGAGATGGGCGGCTTGGAGTGGTTCGGCATCGATATGACCGCCGGACTGGAAGATCTTTTGTCCGAATTTGTCGCGGTCGACGAAATGGATGCGGCGATGGCCGGCTCAGCCGAGCCGGAAGCCGCGGTAGCGGCTGCGACCGCGATTATCCGTCTGCCCGACAGTGAAGTGAACGGCGTAGCCGTGGCGGTCTTCGAAACGACGATCGATCTGGAAGAGATTCTTTCCACGCTCACATTCGCAGACCTTGCCGCCGCTCTTCCAGAGGGTGAAGACCCGCAGGTGGGAATGGACTTGATTCAGCACATAGCGGTGAACGAATTCTCCACCAGGCAATACATTGGCCTGGACGATCGCTTCAGCTATGGCATGGATCTTGTCTTCGACATGGAAATCGCCGGCGAATTCTATGGCAAGCCGGGCAGCAGCATGGCGGTTGTGTTCGACATGTCAATTGAAACGTCCGACTTCAATGTGCCGGTCCACGTCGAGATTCCGGAAGACGCCTTTGTCTTCCCGCTGTCGATGTTGACGCAGATGGGCAACTGATCTGCGGCTTAAGCAACGGGCGAGCCGGAAATCGCGAGCTCGCCCGTCGGCATCCCGCCTTCGACGCGAGGAGCGGAGAGGGTGGGATTCGAACCCACGGTACCCCGGAGGGTACAACTGTTTTCGAGACAGTCCCGATCGTCCACTCTGGCACCTCTCCCAAGCAAACAGGAAGTATACACAGCCTGCGCGATAAAAGAACACCGGCTTGGCCGCCGCCAGGGCAATCGCTTCACGTTTTTCTTAACTACAGAGAACGCCGAGAACACAGAGTTTAGGTTCTTTTGACGACTTTTCCCCTAAATCCACTGCTTGAATTGGGCGGGCTCGCCACTAGCTTGATGATAACCTTCCTCTTCGCCCAGATATTCTACGACAGAAAGTCGCGACGTCTCTGATCAATCGCTTTACTCGGTGTACTCGGTGTACTCGGTGGTTAAATTGCAGGTTGAATTTTGCAGTCGCGGCGGATGTAAGTTTTGAAGCGACTGCCCTGCCGCCGCAGCGCGTTCGGCCTACTTTTGGCCTTCCGCCCGCAGCTTGCGGAAAAAGGCGCGGAGCAATTCCGCCGCTTCCGCGGCGTAGAGGCCGCCTTCCACCTGCACATGATGGTTGAGCCGGTGGTGCCGCGTCAGGTCGGTGACGCTGCCAGCGGCGCCCGCTTTGGGGTCGCGCGCGCCATAGACCAGGCGCGGCAGGCGGGCCAGCACCATGGCGCCGGCGCACATGGCGCAGGGCTCGAGCGTGCAGTAGAGCGTCACGTCCTCAAGCCGCCACATGCCCAGCGCGGCCGCCGCCTGACGAATGGCGATCATCTCGGCGTGCGCGGTGGGATCATTATCGGCTTCGCGCCGGTTGCAGCCGCGCCCGATGATTTCGCCCCGGCGAACAGCGACCGCGCCGATTGGAACATCGCCGGTCTCCAGCGCCCGTTCCGCCTCATGGAGCGCGATGCGCATCCATCTGCGATCGTCATCCGGCGTCGGCGTTGTCAAAACAGGTCCATTTGCAGGGGCGCGTCAGGATCGGCCTCGGTCGCGTCATTGGCATCGTCGTCTTCGTCAGTTTTCAGCGCCGCGTCGTCCGCGTCATCGCTTTCCGCGATTGCGCTGTCTTCAAATGTCAGCGGCTCGGCATCGTCGACGGCTTCGGCGCCGGGAATGGGCCCGACCCGTATCGCGCTGCCGCTTTCCGCGGGGCTTGGCGCGGCCTCCGCAGCGAGGGGCTGGCCCTCGTCGTCAAATTGACTCTCGTCGATCGGCACGCAGTCGGGGCAGAGGCAATCGGCTGGATGGGCGCGTCCGGGGTCCAAGATCTTCATATCGGCAACGAAGTCGCCGCCGACATCATCGACATGCATGGTCGCTTCAAGCCGAAGCTGCGTCAGTTCCGCTTCGCTGAAGCCGGCCTCCTGCATGACAGCCGTCAAGGTCGGCAGCGTGATCGCGTCCTGCTTGCGCACGACGTATTTGTACTGCTCGCGCAAGCTACGCAGCCATTCCTCGAAGAATACGCTGCCTTGTTCCATGCCCGCCTCCTTTTGCTCGGATTGCCGGCGCCGCCGCGCCTCAGTAATCCCAAGCAGGTAATTGAAAATGTCTGCCGCCTAAGTGTCATTCGCAATATAATCCAAATTGTACGGGCGAGCCGGTGGCTCGCCCACTGTTGCTATAGAATTCCAATCAGTTCTTGCATGACTTGCTTGGGATTAATTCTGCCCGCATTTTAACATTGCGCCCGTGTCTAGGCGTCGACCCGCAGAAAAAGCGCCTGGCCATGCGCCAGCCCGGCCAAGGGCAACTCTGCCTTTTCAACGCGGTATTCGTCCCCCGTCAAGAGGTCCCGCAGCCGGTTGCCATCGGGAATGTCCGCTTTAACCGCGTCCAGCGCGACCGGCGGCATGTCATCGTCGCCGCGCCAGACCGCAACGATCATTTGCTCCTGACGCGATTGCCGCTGGAAGGCGACCAGATCGCCCGCGGCGTGCAGAAGCTGGAAACCGCCTTGCTGGAGCGCATGCGATCCGCGGCGAATGGCGATCAGATCTTGATGATACCTGAAAAGATCGTGATCCCACTGGCTGCGCTCCCAAGGCATGCAGCGGCGGTTGTCGGGGTCCGGTCCGCCATCCATGCCGATCTCGTCAGCGTAGTAGATGCAGGGCGCGCCCGGAAAGCCTATCAGCAGCGCAGTCGCCGCTTTCACCAGAGCGAGATCGCCTCGCGCCACCCGCAGCGCGCGACTGGTATCGTGGCTGCCGATCTGGTTGAATTGCTGCAGCGCGATCACGTAGGGAATCGCCGTCAGATACTGCCGCCACTGCAACGCCAGGGACTCGGTCGGCAGCGGATTGGGGTCGCCAAAGGCTTCACTCTGGTCGACGCCCAGATCGCCCCGGCCCATCCAGCGCCGCACCGGCGTATTGAAACCCTGGTAATTCATCGAGGCATCCAGTTCATCGCCCTGCAGATGGGCTGTGCCATCCTGGAAGTACTCGCCCATCATGTATGCTTGACTGTTTTCCGCTTTGATCGCCGCCCGCATCTCTCGCCAGACCTCGTGGTCAAGCTGCGACGATCGGAAGTTGCCGGTCATGTTGGCGACATCGAGGCGCCAGCCATCAATGCTGTAGGGCGGGCGCAGCCACTTTCTGATCGGGCTGTCCTCGTCGCGGTAGATGCGCCCGCGCAATTTCTGGCTGCGGTAGTTGAGCTTGAGCAAGACCGGAATGCCGAGCCAGGTTTCGAATTCGCCCGTCTCCGGATCGCGACAGAAGAAATCAGCGCTTTCCGCGGCCGGATCCGCCTTGGCCGCCAGGTACCAGGGATGGTGAAAGCCGATGTGATTTGGCGTGAAATCAAGGATGAGTTTCATGCCGCGCGCCGTCATCGCCTCGCGCAATTCGCGCAGCCCTTCGTCGCCGCCCAGGCAGGCCTCCACCTGGTTAAAATCGCGGATGATGTAGAAGTGGTTCGATTCGGCGGCGAAGATCGGATTCAGATAGACCGCTGTGACTCCCAGCTCGCTCAAATGATCGAGGCGCTGCCTGATGCCCGGCAGATCGCCGCCGAAGTAATCGACATTGCCGGATTCCGCGAAGGGCCGGGGCAATTCGCCCCAGGCGCGCTGCAAGGCCGGCCGACCCGACAATGTCGGCTCGCCGGTTCGTCGGTCGTTTGACGGGTCGCCATTGGCAAAGCGCTCGGGGAATATCTGATAAAAGACTTGCTCCCGCACCCAGGCCGGCGCGTCGTAATCGCCGAGCACAGTGAAGTTGAACCAGTCCGGGCTATCGACCGGGCTTAAGCCGAACTGATTGAAATAAAAGGACTGGCTTGAGGTCAAGAATTTGAAGCAATAATTGTTGTGGCGCATCGTGATCGGCAAATCTGCCGCCCACCAGTCGTAATTGCCGACGGTCGCGGATTTCTCCATCCGGATCCGCTTCCATTCCCCGTCGGGACGGCTGCGCAGGTAGACGGCGCGCAGGTCCGCGGCAGCCGGCACGCGGATCCGCGCTTCGATGACATCGCCGATGCGCGGCGTCATGTCGCTCAAGAAGAGCTCGGAGCTGTCGTGGTGGATGTAATTGGCCCAACTGGGCAAGTCCGGCATGATATTCCAATCGTTTACTTGCGACTCAACCGCCGGCTTCGGTCGGGTCGCGCGTCTCCGGCTGTTGATCCGGATGGCGCTGGTAGAGCCGCGTGAGGTGCAGCAGGTTGTCTTTGCCCGGATGGTCCAGGGCCGCTTCAGTGATGCGCCAGGTCCAGTTGCCGGCGGCTTTGCCCGGCGTGTTCAGGCGCGCCTCCCGGCCCAGATTCAGCAGATCTTGCATCGGCATGATGAAGACGCGCCCGGCCGAACGCATGCCAACCCGCGCCAGGGTCCAGACGATGTCGTGGATATCATGCCCCAAATAATCGGTGACAAAGCCGCGCGTCGCTTCATCGACTTCGTCTTCCCACCAGCCGCGCGTGCTGTTGTTGTCGTGCGTGCCGGTATAGACGATGCAATTGACCGGATGATTGTGGGGCAGGAAGGGATTGGCCGGGTCGCTCCAGGCGAAGTGCAGCACCTTCATGCCCGGCAAGCCAAATTCGTCGCGCAGCGCTTCCACCGCCGGCGTGATCACACCCAGGTCTTCCGCGATGATCGGCAGTTCGCCCAAAGCCGCCTCGATTGCGCGGAATAGCGATGCGCCCGGGCCCTTCACCCAGTTGCCTTTGACCGCGGTGGGCTCGTCGGCCGGTATCTCCCAGTAGGCTTCGAAGCCGCGAAAATGGTCAATGCGCGCATAATCCACCAGCCGCAGCAAGGCGCTGATGCGCTCGATCCACCAGTTGTAACCGGCCGCTTGCATCGCGTCCCAGCGATAGAGCGGGTTGCCCCAGCGCTGCCCGGTCGGGCTGTAATAATCGGGCGGCACGCCGGCGACCACAATCGGATTGCCGACATCGTCAAGGTAGTATTCCTGTTGATGCGCCCAAACATCGGCGCTGTCATGGGCGACGAATATCGGCAGATCGCCGAAGAGCCGAATGCCTTTGCTGTTGGCGTAGGCCTTCAGCGCCGTCCATTGCCGATGAAAGAGCCACTGCCGGAAGCGCTCGCCTTCGATTTGTTCCGACAGCGTTTCCGCCGCCGCGCTTAAAGCCGCGCCTTCGCGCCGGCGCGCGCCGCTCTCCCACTCGACCCAGGGACGAAGCTTGTGCCGGCGTTTCAAGGCGACGAAAAGCGCGAAGTCATCCAGCCAGAATCGGCTCGCGTTGGCAAAATCCTCGAATTCGCGCCTGTGTTGGGAATGCGGGCTTTCTAGGAAGCGGTGGTAGGCGAGGGCGAGCTTCTGGTGATGAAACGGGATGATCCAGCCGTAGTCGACGCGATCGCGCGGAAAAGGCGGCGCGTCCGCCAGGTCGCCCGGGCGTAGCAAACCGTCTTCGACCAGCAGGTCCAGACTGATCAGATTCGGGTTGCCCGCGAATGCCGAAAGCGTCTGATAGGGCGAATCGCCGTAGCTTGTCGGCCCCAAGGGCAAAACCTGCCAAATCGATTGGCCATGCGCCTCCAGCCAATCTACAAAGCGGAAGGCGCCGGCCCCCAGATCGCCTATGCCGTATTTGCCGGGCAGAGATGTCGGATGCAGCAGGATGCCGCTTGATCGCGGGAGGGAAATCATTTGCTTTTTCGCGCAGCCGCCGGCATCAGCGATCTTCAAGCAGGGCGCGGGCACATTCCCCGGCTCGCGCTATTTCAACGGCCGTCTCCTGCCCATCACGCAGGCGACGCAGCTTGACGACTCCGCGCTCTATTTCATCCGGACCGGCCACGGCGACCAGGGGGATGCCCTTTCTGTCGGCGTAGGTGAATTGACGGCCCAGCTTGCGCCCTTCCAGGTAGAGTTCGGTGTTGATGCCGGCCCGGCGCAGTTCATCCGCGATTCTCATTGATGCCTTGCGCGTTTCCTCGCTAAAGACCGTCACCAATGCTTGCACAAGCGTGCCGCCCAGATGCTCCGGGTATAGATTCAATTCGTCCATCAAATCGATGATGCGCTCCAGGCCGAAGGAAGTGCCGGTCGTCGGCAGGCTCTGACGGCGAAACATGCCTATGAGGTTGTCGTAACGTCCGCCGCCGGTGATGCTGCCCAGATTCGGCTCGGAAATGACGGTCTCAAAGATGGGACCGGTGTAATAACCCAGTCCGCGCACCATGGTGAATTCGAATGCATAGCGCGCCGGCGGGACGCCGCCATCCGCCAGCATCCCTCTCAAATCACGCAAGTCGGCCAAACCCGGATCATCGCTCCCGATGGCCTCCGCGACCAGATCCAGGCTGTCGGCGCCCGGCTGCTGCGCTTGCAGCAGCGCCATCATTCGGCCGACCGCTTCCTGATCGATGCCGCGCTCGACGAGCTCGCTGCGCACGCCTTCGGCGCCTATCTTGTCGAATTTGTCGACGCTGCGATACAAGTCGGGCAATTGCGCCCCCGGCACGCCGGAGAAATCACCGATGGCGGCCAGCAGTTGGCGGTGATTGATTTTGATCAGGAATTGCGGGAAGCCAAGACGCTCGAGAATCTGAACCATCAGCATGATGATTTCGGCATCGGCGGCGATGCCGGCGACGCCGACGATATCGGCGTCGCATTGCCAGAATTCGCGGTAGCGCCCGCGCTGCGGCCGCTCCCCGCGAAAGACCGGCGCAATGTGATACCGTTTGAAGGGCAGGCTCAGGCGGCTTTCGTATTGCCCGACCACGCGGGCCAGCGGCACCGTCAAGTCGTAGCGCATCGCCAGCGGATCTTTGCTGCTGCGCCCATGCTGAGCGCCGAAGATCAGCTGCTCGGCATCTTCGCCATACTTGCCAAAGAGCGTCTCCCGCAGTTCAAGAATCGGCGTGTCGAGCGGTTCAAAGCCGAAGCGATGAAAGACTTCGCGGATGCTATCGGTGACGTAGTTGCGCCGCAGCATCGTATCGGGGAGGAAATCTCGGAATCCTCTCGGTGTGCGCGGCGCAATGGTCTTGCTCATCAGGCCTCCGGGGACGATGGCCCAGCCAGGATCTGCTTCTGATCTTGCCCGGCTTATGCCGCGGCGCGCGCGGCCAGCGCCTGACGCCGGACGTCTTCGATCTGTTCGTAATGGCCGACTTCATGCGATAAGCCGAATAGAAAAGCGGCGGGCGCATTCATCTCGCCGAAGCGCGCCGTGAAACGTTCCGACACATCGCGCAGCACATTCAGAAGCGGCTCATCGGGCCAGGTCTCCAGGTAGGAATTGCGCATGCGGCGGCTCTCGTCGAGGCGCTGGCGGACCTGGGCCACGGTTTTGATTTCGCGCCAGGGCGTCTCGTAGCGCGGGCGCTCCGAAGCGGCTATGCCCCTCGCCAAGAGCGAACTGAGCGCGGCGCCCTCTTCGCTGCTGGCCGTGACATGGGCGATTAAATGGCCGAAATTCCAGCCGATATTCTCCTCGCCTTCCACCGCAAAAGGATCGTCTGCCCCCGGATCCTCCGGGTCAAACACAACATCGTCGTCGCTGAGTCCCTCCAGCAGACCGAGCAGAAAATCGAGGCTTTCGTCGCTGCAGGCTTTCAATTCTGCCGGACCGATATTCTCCCGCGCGGCGTAATCCAGGAAACTTACATCGCCATCGCGCATGGGCGAAAAGTCAATCATATATTCTTCTCCCTCATTCCAGTGCCACCCAGATGTCATTCTACTGATGGCTTCGTTTTCGACAACCTTACATATCTTTGCGCGGCAAGCGGCTGGGCTGCTTGGTCAATATATTCGGCAATGGTAAACTGAAGCTGAATTCGCTTTACTCGGCAATCCGGCTGAAGGGCGGGCCTGCGCTGATGCTGACTGATGTGGAAAAGATGCTGTTCTTGCTGCTGGCGCTGTTTTCGCTGGGCGCGGCCTACGCCGGCTTCCGCGAGATGTTTCAGATCATCGGGCGCGGGCAGGGCCGCTTGCATTATGAGGGGATTTTGCGCCGGGCATTGGGCGCGCTGGCGGTCTACTTGACGCAGCGCAGCACGCTCAAGACGCGCCGCCTCACGAGTTTGATCCATTGGGGCGTCGTCCTCGGCTTCACATATTATTTCCTCATCAATCTCATCGATTTTCTCATAGGGTTCTTTCCCGGCTTTGAAGCGCGCATGCGCGGCCTGGGCCCCGCCTTCGAATATTACCGCCTGCTGGGCGATCTGTTCAGCGTCATCGTGCTCGTGGGAATCGGCTATTTCATATTGCGGCGCTTCGCCCTGCCCAATAAGCGGGCTCTGCGGTTCCATGACAATGTCCTGCTGCATCCGCATGCCCGCGCCGGCGGGATCAAACTGGATTCGATGATTGTCGCCGGCTTCATTCTCTTGCATGTGGGCGCGCGTTTCCTCGGCGAATCGGTCGCGGTGGCGCAGGCCGGCGACGACTCCTTCATGCCCTTCGCCACGGCGGTCGCCGGGCTCTGGAGCGGGCTCAACCCGGAGGCCTTGGAAGCGCTGCGGCATGTTTTCTGGTGGATCGCCCTCGGGGGCATACTTGTTTTTCTGCCTTATTTCCCGCAGAGCAAACACGCCCATCTCTTCATGGCGCCCCTGAATTTCTTGACGCGGCCGCGCCGCCGCTCCCCCGGCGAACTGTCCCGGCTGGATTTTGAAGACGAACGGATTGAGCAATTTGGCGTCGCTCGCCTGGAAGATCTGCATCAGACACAGATCCTCGATGGTTTCGCCTGCATCATGTGCAACCGCTGTCAAGATGTCTGCCCGGCTTATGTCACCGGCAAGGAGCTTTCGCCGGCTGCGCTGGAAGTGAACAAACGCTTTCTTATGCGGGAGCATTGGGCCGCTTTAGCCGGCGGAGCGGAGGCGGACATCGCGCTTTCCGACGGCCTGCTGAGCGAATCGGCTTTATGGGCTTGCACGGCCTGCGGCGCCTGCATCGACATCTGCCCGGTCGGCAACGAGCCGATGTTCGATATTCTGGATATTCGGCGCGACGCCGTCTTGATGCGCAGTGAATTCCCGGCTGAATTGCAGAGCGCCTTCAACGGCATGGAACGACAAGGCAATCCCTGGCAGATTGCCGAGCCGCGCGCCGGCTGGACGCGCGGCCTGGGTTTTCCCGTGCCAACCGTCGAGGAAAACCCGAATTTCGATGTACTTTATTGGACGGGCTGCGCCGTGAGCTACGACCCGCGCGCCCAGAAAACCGCGCAGGCCCTGGCGCGCATCCTGAATGCCGCCGGCGTGAACTTTGCGATCCTGGGCGATGACGAGCGATGCACCGGCGATGTGGCGCGGCGGGCGGGCAACGAGTATCTGTATGACGAGATGGCATCGGCAAACGTAGAGAGTTTAACGGGGCTGGCGCCGAAACGAATTGTCGTAACATGCCCGCATTGTTTGCACAACATCGGCGTCGAATATGCGGCTTTCGGCGGTCAATTTGAGGTCCTGCATCATTCTGAGTTGATTGAAGAATTGATCGCCGCTGGCAAGCTGCCGGCAAGCGCCAATCCATCCGGCTGGAGCAATGTGACCTTTCATGATCCTTGCTATCTTGGGCGACAAAACGATGTCTTCGACGCCCCGCGCAACGCGCTGCGCGGACAGGGCGCATCGCTGGTGGAGATGCCGCGCAACCGCAAGAATTCATTCTGCTGCGGCGCGGGCGGCGCGCAATTCTGGAAGGAAGAAGAAGCGGGCGACATGAAGGTCAACTTGGAGCGCTTTCAGGAAGCGGCCGCGACCGGCGCCGAGGCTCTGGCTGTCGGCTGTCCATTTTGCATGCGCATGTTTGAAGACGCGCGGGCCGAAAGCGGGCGCGGGCCGGAAGTGCTCGACTTGGCCGAGATTGTCGCCGAAGGTCTGTAGAGGGGCGGAAGCATGGCAGGAGCCCGGGCTACCTTTGACTTTAGCGATGTGCCGACGCTTGAAACCGAGCGCCTGACGCTGCGGCGCATCAGCGAGCGCGATTGCGCCGCCTGGCTCGAGGTATGGAAGAGCCCCGGCGTTGTCGATTATTTGATTGACTTTGAATCTACGCCGACCGCCGCCGTCGCCGCCGATATTATCGCCTGGGCCGATCGCATCTTCGCCGAGAAATCCGGCATTCGCTGGGCGATCGCGCCCAAACCGGAGGGCGACCTCATCGGGAGCTGCGGCTTCCACCTTTACGAACCTCGGCACCGGCGCGTCGAAATCGGCTACGAACTGCACTCGGATTATTGGCGTCAGGGCATCATGACCGAAGCCGTCCAGGCCCTGCTCGCATTCTGTTTTGAACGCCTGGGCGCGCATCGCGTCGAAGCCGATGTGGTCGAGGGCAACGCGGCCTCGGCTGCGCTGCTGAAAAAAGCCGGATTCACGCTGGAAGGGGTCTGGCGGGAGCGCGCGCGCAATCGAGGCGGCCTTCACAGCCTGTGGCAATTTGGCCTCCTGGCGCCGGAATATCGCGCCCGGCAGTCGACGCAGAACGGTCGATGAGATTGGGCCGCTCTAGCCTCTTGTTTCTGCTGGCGCCCGTTCTGCTGCTCGCCTTCGCCGCCGGCGCCGCCGGCCTGAATGCCGATCCCATCTGGACCGACGAATTGTATTCGCTCAGCAATATCGGCGCCTTCGATCCGCCTTACAGCCCGGGCCAGATCATCGCCTCCCTGGCCGAGCACAGCCCGCAGCACGGTCCGCTCTATTTCCTTTTGGCGGGCGGCTGGGCGCAATTGACCGGCTGGACGCAATTCGCCTTGAGAACCCTTTCGGCTTTTGCCGGCGTACTGCTGGTGGCCTGGATGTATCGGCTCGCGGCTGATCTCTTCGGTCGCCGCGTCGGCTTGGTCGCGGCTTGTCTCATGGCGACGGCGGTCTTCCCGCTGGTCTTCTTTCACGAGATACGCATGTATTCGCTGCTCATGATGCTCGGCGCGATGCACGCCTGCCTGTACTGGCGCCTCGCCCATAGCCCGGCCCAAAGCAAGCTGACCTGGCTGCTTTTTGTGGCGACGACCGCCGCGCTGCTTTACACCCATTCCTTTTCCACATTGCTCTTGGCGGCGCTCGGCACGTACCACCTGCTGCTGACAGCCAAAACCCGCCGGAATATGCAGGTCATCCTGGCTTGGCTCCTGGGTCTGCTGCTTTTCCTGCCCTGGCTGCCGGTCGTTTATGACGGCTTCCTGGAAGAGACCAACAAGCTGTCAACGGTGAGCGCGGCCTTTGCCCCGGACGAGCTCGTCTACTCCTTTGTCTTTTTGGCGGCGAATGGCGTGGCGGCGCTATTCGTCGTTCTCGTGGCGCTCGTCGCTCTGCGTATATGGCAATCGCGCGACGGCGCCGCTCTCCACTTTGCCGCCTTCGGCTTGCTCCTTCTCATTGCAATCGTGCTGGCTAATCAGCAGTTTCAACTTTTTGGCCAGTATCGCTCGCGTTATCTTCTCTTGCTCTGGATACCGGCCATCGCGCTCTTCGCCTATGGCATGGCCGCCAAAGGCCCGGGTCACGTGACTGTTGTCCTTTGGCTTTTAGTCTGGGGCGCGGCCGCCTACCAATTCCAGCGCTCCAGCGCATTGACGAATTATATCGGCGGCGCGGTCTACGCGCGTTGGTATCCGCCGCTGCAAGACTACGCCTTTCAACTTCAGGGCAATGTCCGCGCGCATGACCACTTGATCGGCTTCACCGGGTCAGATTATCTCAACAGCGAGCGTAAACATGGCAAGAGCGCCGCTGATTATTACACGCAGGCGCTCCTGCATATCGATGGCGCATTCCTTTCGACGCGCGTGAGCGGCGGCGATTTGCTGGCGGACTTCAATGAGAAAACGGACGACAATCCCTATCTGCTCTTTGCTTATGAACCGCGAGCGCGGCCGGCAAATCTCGACGAGGTTCTGGATCTGTTGCGCTCGGAATACCGCGCCTGCGGCGTCGTCATCGACAACGAGAGCTTGCATGTCGAGCGCTTCGTCGATCGTTCGCTAAGCTGCGAGCGCGAATATGAGCCGGTCCAATTCGACATCGGCCTGTTAATGGTCGACCGGTTTGGCGAATATGACGCTGACGCCGATCGCCTGCGCATCGTCACAGGCTGGGAAACCGCTGAGGAATCTTTGCTTTACCAATACAATGTCTCGCTGCAGATCATCACTGCCGGCGGCCGGAATGTGCAGCAGACCGACCAGCATCTATACGCGGATGTGCTCAAGTGGTACGAGGTCGATTTCCCGACCGTCGAATTGCCAGCCGGGACATACAGCGCAGTGGCCATCGTCTATGACCGCGAGACCGGCCAGCGAGCCGCGGGCGCGGATCAGAAGACCGGCGAGTCAAACGAGATGATCCCGATACTGAGTTTCACGGTCGACGACTAGGTGGACATCCAACAGCTTGTGAAGGCGGGATGGGCATGCGCCAGCGCCAAGCCGCGCTGGCTCTGGATGATCCCGCTCATGCTGCTCGTGACGCTCATGGCCGCTCAAGGCATCAATGCCGATGCGATTTGGTATGACGAGCTGACCTCGATCGGTCACGCCGGCGGCTTGACCGGGCCCTATTCTCCGCTTGACATCGCCAACTCGGTGAACGAACACAGCCCGAAGCATACGCCGTTTTTCTTCACATTGCTTGCGGGCTGGGCGGCTGTGCTCGGCTGGCATCATGCAGTTCTGCGCTGTCTGCCCCTGTTCTTTGGCTTGCTCGCTATCGCCTGGACCTACCGCATAGGTCGCGATTTCCTTGACGCGCGCGCCGCTTTCTGGGCCTGCGCCTTCCTGGGCCTGAATGTCTTTTGGCTGGAATACCTGCATGAAATCCGCATGTATTCCCTGCAAGCTTCGTTGATCGCGGCCCTGGTCTGGCACTACCTCTGGATTTGCCGGACGAAAGCGCCAAAGCATTGGTTTCACTGGCTGGGACTGACTCTCTACGCCGCGCTGGCGCTTTACGCGCAGCCCTTCTCCATTCTGTTTCATATAGCCTTGGGCGTCTACCACCTGCTCTTCGTCAGAAAATCGCGGATCTGGTTTCAAGTGGGGCTGGCTTTTGCCGCGGCCGGGCTGCTTTATATCCCCTGGCTGCCGGTCACCCTGTCCGGGCTGACGCGGAAGTTCGACACGGCATTTGACGCCATCTCGCTTGAGTTGGCGCTCAGCGTCTTTACGCGTTTGTTGAGCAACGGCATCTGGCCGCTGCTGCTGCTCCCCCTTGTCGGTGTCCTGCTCGTCTTAAGCGATCGGGCGCGGCGGCGCAGTCTGCAACCCATACTATTGATTGCGCTGCTGGCGCTCGTCGTCTTGCTCGCCACGAATGAGCTTGTAGGTCTGATTCCGCTGCGCCGTTCGCGCTATTTCTTGTTGACCTGGGGCATGTTCTCGCTGGTTATGGGCGCCGGGCTTGCCTGGTTCAAGCCGCGCTGGCTCGCGCCGCTCTTCATCGGCGCCTATCTGGCGGCGGGTTTTGGCTTGCGCGTCGCTGACGACTATCTTGATATGCAGGGCACGATTGTGGTTGTCAAGAATTACCCGCCACTGGCGGATTATGTCGAAGCGCTGCGCGGCAAGACGCAGGCGCAGGACTTCATCCTCGGTTTCACAAACGCCGTTTTTGTCAATCGCGCTGGCAAAAGCGGGAAAAGCACAGCCCAATACTACACCGGAACGCTGCTCGGCCTTGACGGAAGTTTCCTGCCCTTACATTTTCAAGCCGACCCGTCGCAGGGGAGAAAGCCGACGCTCTTCGGCGGCAACCCCTACTTGCTTCTCGTCTACCATGCCGCCGATCGTCCGCCTTATCTTGAACAGGTCGAAGAACATCTTTTAAGTGAATACCAAGCCTGCGACATCGTATTGGACGGCCCGGAGATCTTCGCCCGGCGTTATGTCTATCGAGCGTTGACCTGCGAGCGCGAATATCAGCCCATCCACTACGACAACGGCATCAAGATTGTCGACAAGTTCGCCGAATACGATCCGCAAGCGGAAACGCTGCGCATCGTCACCGGCTGGGAAGTCGCCCATCGGCAGCAGCTGCAAGACTACAATGTCTCGCTGCAGATCATCACGCCGGATTGGCAGAACCTGCGCCAGGGGCGGGACCGCCATCTCTATGACGAAGTCCTCAAGTGGCATGTTGTGGAGTTGTCCACCGCCGATCTGCCGCCCGGCGAATATCGCGCGGTTGTCATACTCTATGATCGCTACCGCAGCAGCAACAAAGTTCAGGGCGTCGACTTAAACAGCGGCGAAGCCGGGACGATCTTGCCTGTCCATCATTTCACGATCGAAGCTTGAGCGCGCAAATGCAAAGGCTGAAAGAAATCCTGCGGCCCATTTATGCGCCCTGGCTGCGCCGATATCGCTACCGCGCCAAGATCCGCGCCGAGCGGCAGCGCATCCTAGCGGACATTCAGACTGCGAAGGCGGCGGGCGAGCCGGTCAAGATCATCATCGGGGCGGGGGGTACGCGCTACGCCGGTTGGATCCCCACCGATATCCCCGCTTTTAATGTCTGCCGGGCCGATCACTGGCCGGGGCTCTTTTCCCGCCATTCTATCGACCGGATCTTGGCGGAACATGTCTTTGAACATTTGACCCGGGCGCAGATGGCCGATTTCCTGCGCATCGCCCGCAACTACCTGGCGCCGGGCGGACGCGTCCGCATTGCCGTGCCCGATGGCTATCACCCCGATCCCGCATACATTGAACGCGTGCGCCCCGGCGGCAGCAGCGACTTCGCCGACGACCACAAAATGCTGTACAACAGCGATCTGATTGGGGCGCTGCTGGCCGAGCAGGGATACGACTATGAATTGCTGGAGTATTTCGATGAAGCCGGCCAGTTTCAGCAGCGGGAATGGCGGATTGAAGACGGATTCATCGGCCGCTCAGCTGCGCACGACGGGCGCAATGCCGACGGCCTGCTCCGTTTCACCAGCTTGATTGTCGATTGCTGGCCGGGTCCCACAGGCGAGTGACAGCCGCGGCCGGCAACGTCAAAGGCAGCCGACTTTGGTAGGCAATCCTCTAGCTTTAGCTCCCCTTCCCTAGCTCGCTCTGACGACAGGACAGCTTTTCTACCCCATCCCCGGCCCTTCCCCAGTGAACTGCTGAGGAGCGGACACCTTTACGTCAGCCCTGATATCGCTGCAAAACCTAGAATGATTTCGGTGGTTTTCGGGCGACCTACTAGGTCGCCCCTACAATTTGCGTCATAAAGGCGCCTTGTAGGGGTCAGCCATTGGCTGACCCGCCGCTTTCGTAACATGTTGCATCAAACCTGTCCGCTCCTCAGCCAGTGAACTGGGGAAGGGTGACTCGTTGAAGAAACTGTGAAGACATGCGCATCAAAGTACAAAAATGAGCATAAAATGCCATCTACTTTCAGCGCGTTCCCCTTCCCTAGCTCGCTGGGGAAGGGGCCGGGGGATGGGGTTGTAGTGGCCTATATATTCAGGAAATGGCCCTCAAGCCCATGCGCCGCTTCTTTCAGCGCTTCGCCGAGCGTCGGGTGGGCGTGCACATTCCGCGCGATTTCCGCCGGCGTAAGTTCCGCGGAACGCGCCAGCGTCAACTCCGGCAGCAATTCGGTTACATCCGGGCCAATCATGTGCGCGCCGAGGATCTCGCCATACTTCTTGTCGCTGATGATCTTGACGAAACCGGCGGCGTCGCCCATGCCTCGGGCTTTGCCATTCGCCTGGAAGGGGAAGCGCGCCACGTTGATCTCGTAGCCGCGCGCTTTGGCCTGCTCTTCGCTGTAGCCGAAACTGGCGACCTGCGGCTGGCAATAGGTCGCGCGCGGCATCATGTCGAAGTCCAACTCAACCGTCGGCGCGCCGGCGATATTCTCGGCCGCGACCACGCCCATCGTCTCGGCCACATGCGCCAGCATCAGCTTGGCGGTGACATCGCCGATGGCGTAGACATTCGCGACGCTAGTCTGCATTTTCTCGTTGATCTCAATGCCGCCGGCCGCATTGAGCGCCGGGCTGAGCTTCTCCAGCCCATATCCTTCCGTGCGCGGCTGGAAGCCGATCGCCTGCAAAACGCGTTCCGCCTGCAGCGTCTCGCGGACCCCGTCCGCGCCCGCGATCGTGACCGCGACCTGCTCGCCGCTATCGTCGATGGCCTCAACCCGCGTTCCCGTCATGATCTTGACGCCGAGCTTCTTGAATTCTTTTTCCAGCAGCGCGCTGACTTCCGGATCTTCCAGCGGCAGGATGCGATCGAGAAATTCGACCATGGTCACGTCAACGCCGTAATTGCGCATGATATATGCGAATTCGACGCCGACGGCGCCGGCGCCGACAATGACGATGCTGGCCGGCAGTTTGTCTTCCATGATCTGCTCTTCGTAAGTGACGACGCGCTCGCTTAGCGCCGTGCCCGGAAGCAGGCGCGTGCTCGCGCCGGTCGCGACAATCAGATTCTTGAAGCGGATGGTCTCCTGCTCGCCCGTGTTCAGCGCGACCGATAGGTTATTCCCGTCGATTATCGTCGCCCAGCCTTCGAAACTGGCAATCTTGTTTTTGCGCATCAAGAATTGCACGCCTTTGCTCAGGCCCTGGGACACGCGCCGGCTGCGCTTGAAGGCTTTGCCGTAGTCCAGTTCAAATTCGCCGCTGATGCCAAAGGCGTCGGCCTGGCGCGTCAGAATATGCGCGAGCTCGGCATTGCGCAGCAGCGCCTTTGAAGGGATGCAGCCGACATTCAGGCAGACGCCGCCCCAATATTTCTTCTCGACGATGGCGGTCGATAAACCGAGCTGGCTGGCGCGTATCGCGCCGACGTAACCGCCGGGACCGGCGCCGAGTACGACAACATCAAATTCCTTAGCCATGAATTGCATTCTCCTGCTGGACGCTATGCGATGAATGGGGCAAGTCTAATGCAGCGGGCGCTTGAATTGAAGAGGGCTTGTCGCCGCTTGACCTTCAGGCGGATGCGGCGCGCAGGCGCTGACGCCGCGCTTCGAACAGGATGACGGCGGCGGCGCTGGCGACATTGAGGGACTCGACCTCGGCCGCCATCGGGATCGATATGCGGCGCTGCGCCAGCCGTTGCGCCGGCGCGCTAAGCCCGCGCGCTTCATTGCCGAGGATGAGCGCCCAGGCATCGCGCCAGTCGACATCGGTGTAGGCGCATTCTCCGCTGGCGCTTGCGGCGAGGGTCCTCAGATCATGGCAGAATCCGCTGATTTCTTTCCAGCTCGCCTCGACCAAGGGCAGCTGAAAATGCGCGCCCATGCCCGCGCGCAGCGCTTTCGGGTTGTAAGGGTCGGCGCAGCCCGGCGCCAGGATGACAAGACTGACGCCGGCCGCCGCCGCCGTCCGCAAGATCGCGCCCAGGTTGCCCGGTTCGCGAATGCCGTCCAAAACCAGCACCGGCGCCGCCGCTTGCGGAATCGGCGGCTTCGGCATCCGGAAGACGCCCAGCAAACCCGGCGAATGCTGGGTATCGCTGACGAAGCTCAGCACATCTCCCGTGACCGGCATGATCGCGCAAGCGGTATTCTGCAGGCGGGCGATCAATTCGTAATCGGCTGATTCGGGCGCGTATAGCAAGAGCTCCGGCACGGCGCCGCGCCCTAAAGCGTCGGCGATCAGGCGCTTGCCTTCGAGGACGAGCCTGCGCTCGCTGCGCCGCAGGCGCGCCTTGGTTTGCAGGGACTTGACATAACGCACGCGCTTGTTCTGGGTGCTGCTGATGGCTTTCATCATTCGCCTCGCAAGCCGAAAAAAGGGCCGCGCATACGGCCCTTTCCAGTCCAAATTGTCCCGCTGTTGGCTTTACAGGCTTTGTCGCGCTACATCCACGATTTTGCCGAAGGTCTCGCCATCGTGAATGGCGAGGCCCGCCAGACTTTTCCGGTCCAGCTCAATTCCGGCGCGCTTCAAGCCGTGTATCAGCTGGCTGTATTTCATGCCGTTGATGCGGGCGGCGGCATTGATGCGCTGAATCCAGAGGCGGCGCAGCTGCCGACGCCGCTGCCGGCGGTCGCGATAGGCATACCAAAGGCTGCGCATCATCGCTTCGTTGGCGCGTTTGAAATTCTTGCTGCGCGTGCCCCATTGACCCTTGGTCATCTTGAGCACTTTTTTGTGCCGGCGGCGTCTGACGAAACCGGTCTTTGTTCTAGCCATGTGCTTTCTCCGTACATGAAAGACCCGGCTGCAACTGGCGCCGGGCGTTAATCTCTAAGCGCTGGTCCGCTTTTACGCCGGCGGATTCGCCTTGTAACGACCCAGATACGGGGCGAGGCGTCGAATGCGGCGTTTCATCGCCTTGTCGCCGACTTCCATCGTCTTGTCCCACTGGCGCTTGACGCGCTTCGCCGAGCGCCGGCGCAAATGGCTCTTGCCGCCTTTGGTCCGCACGATCTTGCCGGTGGCTGTCATGCGAAAACGCTTGGCGGTCGCCTTGTGCGTCTTGAGTTTGTACTTCTTCGTCTTTTTCTTGCGCGGCACTATTGCTTCTCCGAACCTTGTCTGCTGTCTTTGACCGGCGCCAGTATCATGAGCATGTCGCGTCCCTCCATGTTGGGGCGCTGCTCCACCACGCCGACTTCCTTCAGTTCCTCTTCGATCTTGCTCAGGCGATCGCGCCCAATGTGCTGGTGCGTAATCTCGCGCCCGCGGAAACGCACCCGGAACTTGACCTTCTTGCCTTCCTGCAGCCACTTCTCCGCCCGCTTGATATCGAAGCGCAGATGATATTCATCCGTCTTGGGGCGCAGCTGAATCTCTTTGACGGTGACCTTAATCTGATTCTTCTTCGATTTGCGTTCCTTCCGCCGCTGCTCGTATTGAAACTTGCCGTAATCCATGATCCGGCAAACAGGCGGCGACGCATTCGGCGCGACTTCAACCAGGTCCAAACCGACATCGTCAGCTCTATTTTGCGCGTAGTCAATTCCTACCACGCCGATATTGGTATTGGTGTCGTCAATCAGACGGACTTCCCGCACGCCACGGATATTTCCGTTTATCCTGTGTGCTGAAGCTGGTATCGCAAAACGACCTTTACGCAAGTGTGTACGCCTTTCGTCCACGCAGCCTGCATTGCCGCGCGGGAGACAGTCTAACACGCGCGCTTGATGTTTGTCAACTGCAAGTAAAAGGGACACCAGGGCAATCGCTTCAAAACTGGCGCCGCTGCGATCACAATTGTCAAACTGAAATTTAACCACCGAGGACACCGAGGACACCGAGAAATGCGACTGATCAGAGGTTTCGCAACATATTGTCGCAAACTATCTGGGCGGGAAGGAAGTTCATCGGCCAGGTTGCGGCAAGCCTGCCCAATTTAAGCAGTGGATTTAGGGAAAAAGTCGTCAAAAGAATCTAAACTCTGTGTCCTCTGCGTCCTCTGTAGTTAAAAGAACTTGAAGCGATTGCCCTGAAAGGGACGCTAGGCGCCCTTGGCGAAGACAATATCCGTTGCTCTGAACTTGGCCACCGCCTTCTTGTAGAGGGCGATCAATTCTTCATCGCTGCCTTTGAAGCGGCGCAAGGTTTGCTGCGCGCAGGCGATGCAGCCCCGCATCGCCCGGTAACTGTCCGTTTCGCAGGCCAGGCAGCCATTGAGCTCTATCATCAAGGACATCAGGGCGATGACTTCGACGCTGGTCTCTTGCTTCAGCGCCAAACTGTCGATCAATTTTTTCCATTTGCCGCCGCGGGTATCGCGCAAAGCCGGGATCGCATAATGCGGAAACAAGATTTCATTGTCTGTATACACTTGGATCTATCTCCGACGCGACCTCAATACACAAAATAGCGACGATGCGCTGATCGCCCAATTTGAGAATATGTTAATTCCAAGATTGGCGCAAGCGAAATCGAGACGATTGTTATTTTCCATTTGGCGTGACGGCGCGAGCCGCACTATCGCAAGGCGCGGATGAGCTCGAGCGTCGCTTCCCGCGCTTCGGCGCTGCCTTCCAGCGTATCGTTCCACAAGCTGAATAGGATCCCGGCGATATCTCCATGGCTCAGGGACCTCTTGAGCGACGCGATGCTCTCCGCAAGGCTCGGCCCGTCCGGTTCGGGATAGCTCATCGCCGGCATCTCGGCGCAGTCCACCACATCGGTATCAAAATGGATGTAGAGCGGCTTGTCCGGGAGCGACGCCTCATCCAGCGCAGCGAGCGTTTCGCAGATTGTCACTCCGCTGTCGCGCAGCATCAGGCCTTCTTCCGGGTCGAGATTGCGGACATCGCTGATGATGACATCGGTTTCGGCGACCGGCGCCAGATCCAGGCCGCGCATCAGATGCTGATTGCCGCGCCCGACCAGCGCGGCCAGGGGCATTCCGCCCAGGAATCCGCTCGGCGTCGTTTCCGGCGTATTGAAGTCGCCATGGGAGTCGTACCAGAGGATCGCCGGCGACTTCGCTTCCAACCCCTTCATCATGCCCAGGCAACTGGTGCAGTCGTTGGCGAAAACCACCGGCGTCTTGTCGGCATGGGCCTGAATGGCTTGCGCCAGGGCGCGGTTGACCGCCACGACCGGGTCATCGCCGCTGGCGAAATCGGGCGCGATTGTCAGCCATTCGGCCCCGAGCTCGGCGGCGATGCCGCTTTGGCGCAGGGCTTCCACTTCAGCCCGTTCCGCTCGGGCTTCGCCCAGATAATATGGCGCGCCGATACAGATATAATTGGGCATCGCTCTCTCCTAGGGGATGATCAGAACCTGGCCGACTTCGATGCGGTCGGGATTGAGCAGGTTATTCGCGGCGGCGATATCAGCGATGCGGCGTCCGTAGCGGGCGGCGATAATCGCCAGACTCTCCCCGGGTTGGACAACATGTTGCCTCAAGCCGTCGGACGGCGAAAATGAGCGCACTGCCGGCGCGGCCGCGGCCGATTGCGGCAGCAAGACAAGGTCGCCCAGGTAGAGACGCGTATCGCCGCGGAAGCCATTGAGAGTCGAGATGTCGTATGCGTTTAAGCCATAGTCCTGCGCAATGCGAGCGAGGCTGTCGCCATATTGCGTCACATGCAGGCGGTATTGCCGCCCGGCCCTGGCGCCGCGGGCGGTCCGGACGGGAAGGGCGACGCCGGGCTGGGTAGCCGCCGCCCCGTCCAGCCGCGCTTCTGACGGCAGAATGATAACCTGCCCGACATAGATCAGATTGGGATTGGTCATATTGTTGGCCCGCGCCAAAGCAAGCCAGTCGACGCCGTAGCGCTGCCCGATCGTCTGCAAGGTTTCGCCGGGCCGAACAATATGCGTTTGCTCAGTTCCCCGGCTCGGCTCAGTTTGCCCTGCCGGCGGCGCTTCGGGCAGGGGCACGCGCAGGATCTGTCCCGGCGCAATGGCGCTGAAGGCCGTCATGCCATTCAGTTGCCTGACCGCATCGGCCTGGACGCCGAAGCGCGCGGCGATGGACTGCACGCTGTCGCCGGGTTGAACGCGATACCAAGCCTCGTCCGCGCTGACCAAAAGCGGCGTCAGCCACAGAATGGCGAAGGCGAATGCGACTCCTAGGCGACAGCGAACCCGGATGTTCATAAATGGCGCGACCAATCAACTTTCTCTAGTGAAGGGGCGGCAGCCCAATCTAAGAAGATTATAGTGCAATGCAGTCCGCCATGCCCGGCCCGGCGAGCGCAAGGCGGCGGCGTCGCGTCAAATGCCGCTGACGTGCGTCACCGGGATTTGAAAGATCTGCTTGAAGAATTGCCAGTGAAAAGCCAGGAACTCGCGCAGAAGCGCCCGCGGATAATCCAGCGGCTGACGCATGCGGCTGGCGGGCACGGGACTGACGTATGGCTCGAAACCGCGTTGACGAAAGAGCCAGCCGGCGCGCAGCATGTGGTAGCTGTCGCTGACCAGGACGATGCTCGTCAGCCCCAATTCGTCAAGGACTTGCCGGCTATAGATGGCGTTTTCTTCCGTGCTGCGGCTGCGCTCTTCCAGCAGGATCGCGGCTGTGGGCAAGCCCTGGGCGAGCAGAATCTCGCGGCAGGCGGAGGCTTCGGTCCGGGGATAATTTTCGGCTTGCCCGCCCGTGCACAAAACCCGCGGCGCGAAGCCCTCGCGCCAGAGCGCGGCCGCCTGCTGGCTGCGGCGGGTCAGCGCCGGGCCGGGCCGGCCATCGCGGCGCAATCCCGCGCCCAGCGCGATGATGACATCGGCTTCCGCCGCGCTGTCGACCGAGCCGCTAAGGTGGATGACGGCGATGAAGGCGCTGAAATAGAGCAAGGCGGCCGCGATTAGCAGCAGACAGATTCTGAGGCGACGGCTCATCCGCGGCCCATTTGAGTTGGGGAGCAATTGCGCTTGCCTCTATGTCGATCAAAATACGGCGAAGTCGAATCCAGCAAAACCAGCCGTCGCTCATTGGGTAACCGGCTACAAATAAGGGCCGGCTTCGTTACCGGTCTTGACGCCCGGCATTATGAAACCAGCCCGGGAAGCGGCGCGCTCAGCACTCGCTGTATCCACAGGTCAGGCACTTGCGGCAGTTTTCCGCCCGGATCAACGTGATCGTCCCGCAAGCCGGGCACATGTCCGCGCCGGAAATCGAAGAATTGATCGTCGTGCCGCCGTCGCTATCGGCCGCGATGTCGTTCGCGCCGCCCGGCTCAATCGGCAGATTCAATTGCTGCGGCGCTTCGTCCGGGAAGAATTCTATTTGCAAGACGCGGGCCACGGCATCGGGCAAGGACAGCACGCGCTTGGGTCCGAAGCCGATGGGCCGCGCGCCGCCGATGTCCTGGAGTTGCTCAATGATTAATTTGAGCATTTCGCGGCGGTTGTGGGGCGCGGTCGTGCGCAATTGCAAAGAAATCATCCGCCCCAGGCTCTCGGCGTCGGCTTGAATGTCCGTGCCCGCTTTGGCAATGGCGATGAAGACCTCAAAGGGATTTTCCTGCTCGTCATGGTTGATCGTGATGTAGGCTTTGCCAAATGGCGTCTGCGTCTTTACAGTTCGGCCCTGCAGGATTTCCGGCCGCGGATATACATGATGCGGCGTCGTGGCCGGCTCCGTGTCCTCGGCGCCCTTCAGTTCTTCCATCTCGCTCTCGGCGCGCTCGTCGCCTTTGAGCATCAGCACTTGTTCGTCCCGGCTGCCATCGCGGTAGATTGTGCCGCCCTTGCAGCCCAGCTCGTACATGTACTGATAGAGTTCGCTGACTTGCTCGACCGAGTAGTCCTGGGGCACGTTGCAGGTCTTGGAAATGGCGCTGTCGATCCAGCGCTGGAAGGCGCCCTGCACCTTGATATGCTCCTGCGGCGTCAGGTCCATGGCGGTGACAAAATGATCCGGCAGCGCTTCGGCATCGGGATGCGCCTCGAACCAGTCCTTGACGATCGGCACTTGCTCCTCATGCAATCCCAGCCGGCTCTTGCGGTAATAGACCCAGGAGAAAAAGGGCTCGACGCCGGTTGATGTATTGACCATCGTGCCGGTCGTACCGGTTGGCGCCTGCGTCAGCAAGGTGACGTTGCGAATGCCATCCATGCGGATTTTCTCGCACAGGTCATGCGGCATCCCGCGCATGTAGCCGCTTTCCAGGAATTTCTCGGCGTCAAACATGGGGAAAGCGCCTTTTTCCAGCGCCAGATCGCTTGAGGTCTCGTAGGCGGCGACGGCGATGGCCCGATAAATCTCGTCTATGAGCGCGACGGATTCATCGCTGCCATAGCGCACGCCGAGCTTGAGCATCAATTCGGCAATGCCCATCGTCCCCAGGCCGACGCGCCGCTCCGATAGCTGCACTTTTTTATTTTCCTCGAAGAAGTACGGGGTCGTATCGATGACGTTATCGAGGAAGCGCGTGGAATAGGCGACCGTCCGCCGCAGCTCCGCCCAGGCGACATCGTGATTGGCCTCGTCATAAAAGCGCGACAAGTTGATGGCGCCAAGATTGCAAACGGAAAAGGCGCCCAGGGGTTGTTCGCCGCAGGGGTTGGTGCAGATCTGCGGGTTGAAATACCAACTGTTCGCCAGCTTGTTGCTGCGCTCCCGGAACCAGACGCCCGGCTCGGCGCTGGCCCAGGCGCTTTCAATCATGGCGTCCCAAAGCTCGCGCGCTTTGATCGTCCGGTAGCTGATGACTTTGCGCCCGGCCGCGATCCAGGTATCCAGATCGCCGTCCCAGAGGCTGTCATAATCCGGGTCGCGCGTATCGGGGAAAGCCAGCTCCCAATCGCCGTCGGCTTTAACCGCGTCCATCAATTTATCGGAAACGCCGACGCTGATATTGGCGTTGGTGATCTTGCCCGACTGCCGCTTGCTGTTGATAAAGCTGAAGATATCGGGATGCCAGTCGTTGAGGATGAGCATCAGCGCACCGCGGCGGCTGCCGCCTTGCTCGATCAATCCCGTCACAAAGCTGTACAGCCCGCCCCAGGAAACCGCCCCGCTCGAGCGGCCATTGACGCCCTTCACGTATGCGTGGCGCGGCCGCAGCGTTGACAGGTTGATGCCGACGCCGCCGCCGCGAGACATGATCTCGGTCATCTGGGTCAACGTCGTCATAATCCCCTCGCGCGAATCCTGCGGCGACGGAATCACATAGCAGTTGTAGTAGGTGAGGTCCTGGTCGGTGCCGGCGGCGGTCAGAATGCGCCCGCCCGGGACGAACTTCCAGTCATCCAGCAGCCAGCGGAATTTCTCTGACCATTCCTCTTGTTTCACATGTCCGTTTTCGGTGGCGGCGACCCCGCGCGCCACCCGCGTCATCATTTGCGCCGGCTCGGTTTCAATCGGCTTGTCCACATGCTCAAGATCACGCAGGACTGTCTCGCCATCCAAAAGGCTGACCGTGACCCGCGGCAAGTCCAGTGACAATACCGTGCCGACTTCGCGCTGACCGGTCTTTGAATTGACGACCACAATGACGGTGTCGCCAACCGCAAGACTGCCCCGCGTCATGTCCTTCTGGGCATAACGGTCGAGGAAAATCTTGTAACCGAGTTCGTGCAATTTGCTGGTGGTCGTCCGGGTCTGAATCATGAGGCTGTTTTCCTGACTTGAATGAATGCGAGGTCGATGATGACGGTCTTTGCGCCCGCTCCGGCGGGAGACGGGGCGCGAAGACGAGCGCAGAAACAAACTATTCTCGGAAAAAGGCTAAGTTGTTCTGACGTAAAAGCGACTACTTTCTTATAACATTTTTCTCTTCATATCGCCTTGTTGTTTTTGCAGAATTCTGTTTGAAATCCCATGCTATTGGCGTTGAACACTATCGAAACAGTGTAGAGGTCAAAAATGTGACCGACGTGGATTCGCCCAATTTCCTAGCTTTTGAGGAAGCAAAAGGGTGGGCTTTGCCCACCCTGCGTTCTAACGTAAACTTAACGCGCCGGGGAATTACTGTCGCCGGTTGCGCTTCCGCAAGAAGGCGGGCAATTCGGTGTTCTTCGGGTCGATGTTGTCATAGGTCCGCGGGTCTTCCTGCGGCGGCGATGGCGGGGCCAGCCGGCTGCGCTGAAACGGCTGTGATCCGCCGCTGTTGCCGCCGCCGACGGCTGCGCCTTCGCTGGGCGCCTGAATTTCCACATCTTCATAAATCTGCCGCTGCGCCTGTGGGGGCTGCGGCAGGGGCGTTGTCTGGCGGATCGGCAAAGTGCCGGCTTCTTTCATGGTCGTCTCGAGCCGGCTGCGCTCGAAGCCTGTCGCAATCACCGTGATATGAACTTCGTCGCCCATGCTCTCGTCAATGTGCGCGCCGAAGATCAGGTTGCATTCGGGATGCGCGCTGTCCTTGATTATCGCCGCCGCCTCGTTGACCTCGAACAGGGTGAGATCCGAACCGCCGGTGATGGAGAACAGAATGCCGCGGGCGCCGTCTATCGTGACATCAAGCAATCCGCTTGTGATCGCCAGTTCGGCCGCGGAACGCGCGCGGTCGTCGCCGGCGGAGCGACCGACCGCCATCAGCGCGGCGCCGCCCTCGGACATGACCGTGCGCACATCGGCAAAGTCGAGGTTGATCAAACCCGGTACGGTAATCAATTCCGAGATGCCCTGGATGCCTTGCCGCAGCACATCGTCCGCCAGCGAGAAGGCTTGCTGCAGGGTGGAGCGCTTGTCCGCCATTTGCAGCAAACGATCGTTGGGAATCACGATCAGGGTATCGACTTGGCTCTTCAGCGCTTCAATGCCGGTCTTGGCCAATTGGGCGCGGCGCGTGCCTTCAAATGTGAAGGGCCGCGTCACAACGCCAATCGTCAGCGCGCCGAGCTCTTTGGCGATCTGCGCGATCACGGGCGATGCGCCCGTGCCCGTGCCGCCGCCCATGCCGCAGGCGACAAATATCATGTCGGAGCCGCGCAAGACTTCCAGCAGGTCTTCGGAACTCTCCTCCGCGGCTTTCCGGCCGATTTCCGGATTGCCGCCGGCGCCGAGGCCGCGCGTCAGCTTATCGCCAATGCGCACCCGGGTCTTGGCTTTGGAAAGCATCAAGGCCTGGTTATCCGTGTTCACGGCGATGAATTCGACGCCGCCCAAACCTTCGTTGATCATGCGATTGACGGCGTTGCCGCCGCCGCCTCCCACGCCTACGACCTTTATCTGCGCGAAGTTTTCCCCAGTTATCAGATCATTTACCATAATGGCTACCCTCTTGAATCAGCACGTTGGCTCAACGGCATACGGCACATTCCAGCAATCATTGTACGCGGAATCGAAAGTCCCGCCATTCAAATACGAAGCAATAATTACAGATTTCAGTTCGCCGGGGATTCAGTCGTCCTGCGGCAGGAATCGGCGCAGAATGTCGTTCATGAGACGGCCCCAATTCGCAACCGGGATGCCCATTTCGTCCGCCGCTTCCGGCCCGGTTATCGCGTCCATCTCCAAGCCCAGGCGCAGCAGACCGACGCTTGTGCTGTAGGCGGGGTTCTTGAGCGTGTCGGCGATGCCGGTGATTCGCTCCGGCTGCGCCACGCGTATCGGCAGGTTGAGGATGCGCGCTGCCAGATCGCGATAACCGGGCATCTGCCCGCTGCCGCCGGTGATCACGGCGCCCGCTCGCAACAAACCGGCATAGCCCGAACGCTTGATTTCCTTTTCGACCAGCTCGAAGATCTCTTCAAAGCGCGCTTCGATCACCATCGCCAGGTCGCGCCGCGATACCGGAAGGATTTCGCCGCCGAAGGGTTCAACCGGGAATACATCCGACTCGCTGACGGCGTTCATATCGGCGTGCCCCCGCTGTATCTTCACCTCTTCCGCCAAGCCGAAAGGCACGCGCATCCAGTAGGTAATGTCCTGTGTGACATGGTTGCCGCCCACCGGAATGATGGCGCTGTGCCAGACCGTGCCGTCGATGAAGATGGCGAGATCGGTCGTGCCGCCGCCGATGTCGATGACCACCGCGCCCATCTCGCGCTCATGATCGGTCAGCACGGCGTCGCCCGCCGCCAGCGGGTTTAGAATGAAACGGTCGACCAGGACGCCGGCCGATTCCACCGCGTCCTCCAGATTGGCCAAACTGGTGGTGGAAGCCGTGATGATATGCGCATCCACTTCCAGCCGAAAACAGTGCATGCCGATGGGGCTGCGGATGCCGTCCTGGCTGTCGAGCGTATAACTGCGGGGCACAACATGCAGGATCTCGCGATTATGTGGAATCGCGATGTTGCGGGCGACGCTCATCGCCTTTTCCAGGTCTTCGCCCTGGACGCTGCGGGAGCCAACAATCGTGGCCAGTCCGCGGCTGGTTAGCGATGAGATGTGGCTGCCGGCCACGCTGACGAAGGCGCGATTGATGTCATAGCCGCTCGATTTTTCCGCCTTGCGGATGGACTTGCCGACCGCGGCGGACAGCGCGCCGACATCGTTGACGACGCCCTTCTTCATGCCATCGCTCGGCTCAATGCCCAAGCCAACCACATAGACGTCCTCGGGACGCACCTCGCCCACAATCGTGCAGATCTTGTGCGTGCCGACGTCCAAACCTACGACTAAATCACCCATGCGGTTCTAGCGCCCCCATAATAATCTGTAGAACGGTGCATCGGGATTCGCGATATTCAGCTCGGCGACGTCAATCGCCCGGCTGAGCAAATTCTCCATCAGCACTTCGTAGATTTTGATTTTCTCGTTCATCACCGCCGCCGAATCGCTGCCCATCCATACCTGCCAGCCGCGGCTGTTCGTCCAGCCCAGGCCATAGGCCGGATGAAAATCCAGGTGCGCGCCCTCCGGCAGAATCTCCTGCAGGCGCAGGGCGCCCAAGACCATATCGCCAGTGAAGTCATCGGCGTCGGGCGCCGGCACTTCGCTCTCGCCGCGAACAAGATTGATGTGCAGCAAGTTGGGCATCTCCGTCCGCGCGCGCATGGCGCGTCCCTGTATGTCAATCCAGGTCTCGGCGCCGGCATCGGACCAGACAAGCGCCGGCTGCCGCTCTTGCACCAGAATTGTGATCAATTTTGGCGGCCAGCCAATCTCAACGGAAATATCCGCGACCGAAGGCGAACGCAAGACATTGCGGCGAATCTGTTCCGGATCCAGCCAAAACATGTGATAGTTCGCGATCTCGGAAAAGGCGAAAACCTCTTCGCGCGTGATGAAATTGTTGCCCCGAACCTCGATTGCGCGCACGAAAAAGACATCGCTCGTGAAGAGTATCGCCAGCAGCAGGCCAAACAGGACGAAGAGCAATCCGCTCGTCGCGCGCCAGCGGGCAAAAGCCCCCCGTCGCTGGATCCGGGCTGGCGCTGGTCGCTTGGGAATGGCGCCCGGCGGCGAATGATGCAATACACCCGGAGCCCGGTCCGGTTGCCGCTGATGCGCCTGGACGTGACTTGCCACTTGCGGTATTCCGTCTGTCGCGTCTGTCGGTTGATGATGCCGTCGCTTGATTCGCAATTCAGTCTACTATTGCTCAAATTACGGCGCAAACCGCTTGCGGCGCAAATTCACTCCCATTCGCCGAGGGTCTGTATCTCCAGTTTCAGCCTGATTCCAAAGGCTTTCTCGACGCCGCTTCTTACCCGCCTGATGAGTCGAAAATAGTCCGCGGCGCTGGCGTCTTCGCCGAGGTTCACAAAAAAGTTGGCGTGTATCGGTGAAACCTGAACCGCCCCAACACTTAGGCCTTTCAAGCCCGCCGCTTCGATTAGACGTCCCGCGTAATCGCCGGGCGGGTTCATAAAGATGCTGCCCAGGCTGGCGCCCGGCGGCTGACTGCGGCGCCGGTAGTCGTTGTTCTCGTTCATTCGTTTCAAGATGCTCGCCGGCTCATCGCGCTTGAGCTCGAATTCAGCGCACAGTACAAAAAACCGGCGGTCCGCGCGGTGCTTCAAACGGGAAAAACGGTAGGCGTATGCCAGTTCATCGACCGGCAGCCAGCGCTCGCCGGTGGCCGCTTCATAAAGGAGAGCGCGCCGCAATGACGCGGCGATATCGCCGCCGTGCGCGCCGGCGTTATTCACAAGGGCGCCGCCGACCGTGCCGGGCACAGCGATGGCCCATTCCATTCCGGCCAGGCCGCGCTCCTGGCAATAGCGCGCCAGGCGAATGAGGCTGGCGCCGCTGCTCGCCCGGACTCGCGCGCTCGCGCCGCCATTCGGCTGCTCAATCTTCGTCGCGCGGTTGATGATCGTCAGGCCGCGAATGCCGGCATCCGCCACCAGAATGTTGGCGCCGCCGCCGATGACCGTCACCGGCATTTTGCCGCGCCAGGCCCAATCCAGCAGCGCCTTGACATCGGCATAAGCCGGGTCTTTTGCGATATAGAGGTAATCAGCCGGGCCGCCCAGACGCGCCGCCGTGAAGCGCGCCAGCGGCTCGTCGCGGAGCAATTCGGCGACGGGCGGCCTGTCAGCCGGCGGCATGTCTAGCGCGCCTCGTCGAGATATTTGGCCGCGATGACATTGGCGTCCCCGGCGCTGAAGATCAGCAGCGCGGCCGGCGCGCTGACCGATTTCCGCAGGCCATCCACCGCCTCGTCAATTGACGGCGCGTAGCAGGCGTTTACGCGTCGCTTGATCTCGGTAACGAGCTTCTCGCTCGTCACGCCGGGCAGAGGCGCTTCACGGGCGGCGTATATGGGCAGGAGCATGACGCGGTCGGCCTCGTCGAATGCGGAGACGAAACTGTTCCAGAATTGCCGCAGTCGCGAATAGGTATGCGGCTGCCAGATCGCCCAGATTTCGCGGCCCGGAAAGCGGGCGCGGGCCGCTTCGAGGTTAACCCGGATTTCTGTCGGGTGATGGGCGTAATCGTCCACGACAACCACGCCAGCGCGCTCGCCCCGTATCTCAAAACGGCGCGCGGTCGCTTGAAAGCTATGCAATGCGGCGGCGATTTCTTCGCACGGTACGCCGCGCGCGTCGGCCGCGATCATCGCCGCCATGGCATTCAAGATGTTGTGCTTGCCCGGAATCCCCAGGTTCAGCTCGCCGCGTTCTTCACCGAAGCCGACTACGGCGCAACGGCTTCTGCCGGCGGCGAATCGCAGATCCGTCGCCCGCCAATCGGCCTGTGGATTGCTGAGCCCATAGGTGATCACATCGCGCCCACCCCGGCGGCGGGCTTCGGCGATCGCCCGGGCGCCCGCGTCATCCGCGCAAGCCACAAGCAAACCGCCGGGCCGAATCTGATTGACGAATTGTTCGAAGGCGGCGCGCATCTGCGCCGGCGTCTCAAAAAAGTCGGGATGGTCATGTTCGACATTGGCGACGACCGCCAGATCCGCCTCGATGCCATGAAACATATTGTCATATTCATCCGCTTCAATGACGAAGGAAGGGCCGGCGCCGACAGCGGCGTTCCGGCCGTTGTTGCCCATGACGCCGCCGACGATGTAACTGGGGTCCTTTCCGGCGCGCTCCAGGATATGCGCGATCATAGATGTGGTGCTGGTTTTGCCGTGCGTGCCGGCCACAGCGATCGTATCCCGGCCGCGCAGCAGGGCCGGGATGAAGTCCCGGCGATTGAAAACCGGGATCCCTTGCGCGACGGCCGCCAGGATTTCAACGTGGTCTGGCCGCAGGGCCGATGTAGCCAGAGCCATATCCGCCCCGCGCACATGCGCCGCGTCATGCCCATGAAAGATGCGCGCGCCGTCGGCCGCCAGCGCCGCCGTTAGCGCGCTGGTCGACAGGTCCGAGCCGCTAATGCGGAAGCCGCGCTCCAGCAGAATCCGGGCGATAGCTGACAAGCCGGCGCCGCCGATGCCGATGAAATGAATGTGTTGCCCCGGCCGCAAATGGGGAATCGCCACGTCCCGCTCCCGGTCTAAAAGCGTCAACATTGACTCATAAAACAAGAACGATAATCGCCAAAATGACGAGCACGACAAGCGCCAGCAAATCCCCGCCGCCCAGCAAGAGCATCGGCATGCTGCCGAGGCCTTGGAAACTCGCGGAGCCGTCCGCCGGCGCCGACAGCAGTTGCGCGAAGGGATAGCGGTTGATATCCAGGAAGTACCAGGCCGCGCCCGCGATGACATAGCCGTTGCAGAAGCCGACCGCCGCGCCGCCCAGGGCGTTGCGAATCTTGCCGGCGTCATTCGCCTGCCGATTGGCAAACTCGCTGCGGTAAGCCCGTATCACGATCGTCAGGAATATCGCCATCTGCAGCAGGAAGGTCAGCTCGTCGGACAGCAGCCGATAGACGCTGCCGCGCAGGAGACTGTCGAATTGCAGCAGGGCGAATGAGCCCAGGAGCGCGGCCGATAAGCCGATGACTTCGCGCCGCCAGCCGCGCAAAGCGCCCGTGAAAGCGAAAAAGACCGCGGTCGCCCACATCAAAGATACGAAGCTGATCATGTTTCCCATCCGAAACGATGCATCAGATCAAGACCAGGACCAGGAAAAACAAGCCGATAAGCATGAGCGAGAGCAAGTCGCCCGATGTGCCCGGCCCGTCCGCGAGCACAAACAAAGGCAGATTGTTGACCGTGCTCATACTGAGCGAACCGCTGACCGGCGCCTCGACAAAAGGCGTCAGCGGATAATCATTGATGTGCATAAAATACCAGACCGACCCGCTCGCCAGATAGCCGTTGACCGCGCCGGCTATGCCGCCCAGCGCTTTGGACTGAAGCGCATCGCGCCCGCCTTCGTCCGCGCGGGCCAAGCCGCCGGGCAGGGCCCGCGTCTGATAGGCAAAAAAGACGATGACCAGCAAAATCGCCGTCTGCGCCAGGAACTTGTTCTGGGCGGACCAATGCACAAGCAGTTGATCGCGCAAGACCGCGTCGAATTGGTGCAGGGCGAACAGACCCAGCGTGATGCCCGCCATCGCGATGATCTCTTTGGTCCAGCCCCGTCCCAGGCCGATCACGGCGAAAAACCCGACGCTAAGCCAGATCAGCGTCACCAATTCCAACATGTCAGCTTCCGCCAATTTCCAGCAGCAGCGCCGCCAGCCGCTCGGCGCCGTCCGCCCTCGCAAGCGCTTTGGAGCGCGCGCGCATGGCGCTCAAGCGCGCCTCATCGTTGATGAGCAGCGAAATCGTATCGTAGAGTTCCTTCGGCATGGCTTCGTCGTTCAGCCGAATGGCGGCGCCGCGCTCGCTGAGATAGTCCGCATTGACCTTTTGATATCGCCAGGCATAGGGGTAGGGCGCCAAAATCGCCGGCAAGCCAAAGAGCGGCAACTCCGCCAAGGTGCTGGCGCCGGCGCGGCAAAGCGCCAGATCGGCCGCGGCGAAAGCCAGGCCCATCTCATCATGCAAGTATGGGAAGGCATGATAACGCGGATGTTCGCGCAACTCGCCGACTTTTTTCATGCAGCGTTTCCAGTCCAACTCGCCCGTGATATGGATGATTTGCAGGCCGTCGTCCAGCAAGCGCGCCAGGTTCTCGCACAAGGCGATGTTGATGTTGCGCGCGCCGCGGCTGCCGCCGAAAGCCAGCAGCGTCTTGCGCGCCGCGTCCAGCTCAAAATGCTTCAGCCCGCCTTCCCGCGTCGCTTCAAGCCGGTTGCTCTGCAGCGGATATCCGGTCACTGTCGTTTTGCCCGGCGGGAAATAGGCGGACGAAGGCTCGACCGTGATCGCGATTTTCCGGGCGAAGCGCTGCAGGAATCTGATAGTCAAGCCCGGTTCGATGTCGGGAAGGTATATCGCGATCGGAATGCCCAAGGGCCGCGCCGCCAGCGCCACCGGCAGATTAGCCCAACCGCCCGTCAGCAGGATGACCTGGGGCCGCCAACGCCGCAAATGCGCGAGGGACTGCGCCGCGCCCAGCGCCAGCCGCAAGAGGCTCGCCGCGACGCGCAAGGGATTGACGCCGTGGACCGGACCGGCGAGAACTTCCTGATAACCGGCGAAAGGCAGGCCGGATTCCTCAACCAGAACGCGTTCCATGCCGCCCGCCGCGCCGACAAAATAGAGTTGATTTCCCTCAGGGCCCGGGCGCAGCAGCGCCTGGGCTGTCGCCAGCGCGGGGTAGACGTGTCCGCCTGTTCCGCCCGCTCCGATCAAAATACGCAATATCGCTTCTCCGTTCCGTGTTCGGCTTTCGCTGCGTCGCCACACGGTGCACGCTAAGCATCAATCCGACGCCGATCATGACCACCATCAGCGATGAGCCGCCGAAGCTGATGAAGGGCAGGGGCACGCCGGTGGACGGAATCGCGCCGGTCATCACCGCGATGTTCAGCAAAGCCTGGATGATGACCCAGCATGTGAATCCCACGCAGAGCAGCGCGCCGAAGCTGTCTCGCGCTCGCCGCGCCGTCTGGAAGCCGCGAACCGCGAAAGCGATATACAGGGCGACGACGACGGCCGCTCCCATTACCCCGAGCTCCTCGCCGATGATCGCGAAGATGCTATCGGTATGCGGCGCGGGCAGGGCGCCGAACTTCTGCTCCGATTGGCCAAGCCCAACGCCGATCCAACCGCCGCGCAAAAAGGCGGTGATCGCCTGTTGCGTATGGTATTCGATCAAGGTGACATCGCTTAAGCCCGCGAAAAATGTGGCGATGCGCCGCTGCGCATAAGGCCAGCTTTGAATCACGATCAGGCCGATGAGGCCGGCAATGCCGCCGACCGCGCCCATGTGGAAGATGTTGGCGCCGGCGACGAAGAACATCACGCAAGCCGTCAGCACGACAATGGCGGCCGAACTCAAGTCCGGCTGCAATATGATCAAAAAGGCGACGACGCCGACCACCGCCATGAACGGCAGCAGGCCGAAGAATACGCTGCGAATGCGGGCATTGCTGGCGCCGAGCCAGGCGGCCAGATAGAAGACTATTGTGAACTCGGCCAACTCGCCGGGCTGAAAGCGGCCGGCGACAAAAGAGCGCCGCGCGCCAAATATGTCCTCGCCGAACAAACGGACCGCGACCAGCGAGATAATCGTAAACAGCAGGAGCCAAACGGCGAAGCGCTTCCAGAAGCGATAATCAATCGCGGCGCATATAGCCATCGCAATCGTAGCCAGAACCACGTTGCGCAGATGCTCTTCCACGAAGAAACCCAGCGCGTTGCCATAGGTCTGGTTGCTCCAGTCGAACGTCGAGCTGAAGACCATAAGCGAACCGATGATGAGCAGCAGCAGCACAGCCGCCAGCATCGGTTTGTCAAGCGTGGGCAGGTATTGCCGCCGGCGCAGGGCAGCCGGACGGATGGCGTCCCCGGCGATCGCCCTTAAGCCCGGGCTTCGCCGCAATCGCCGGCGGATGCGGCGCTGTCGCGAATCCTGCATTGCGCTGTCAGCCATTCAGGTCCTCACTGTCCGGCCCGTCTTGCAAATCCATTATAGTTCAGATACCAATTGGCGAAAGTGCTCGCCGCGTTCAGCGAAATCCGCGTAGGCGTCATAACTGGTGCCGCCCGGCGACAGCAGAACCACATCCCCTGGCTCGGCGACTGCCGCCGCCAGCTCGACTGCCTCCGCCAGTGTCTTGGCCCGTTTCACATTCACATCGCCGGGGCGCAGCTTTTCCAGGATTTTCATCACTTTGGTCGCCACCTGCTTTTCGCCGTCTTGGCCGAAGACCACAATATGGCGCGCCTGCAGCAGCGCGCGCTGCAGCGCCGCCTCCCAGGGCAAGTCCTTGTCCGCCCCGCCGATCAGCAGCACAAGCGGCTCATCGTAACTGCCCAGGGCGGCCAGCAGGCGTTCCGGCGCGGTCGCGATGCTGTCATTGACCCAGGCGACGCCGTCGACAACCCGCACCGTTTCCAGGCGATGTTCCACCGGCTTGAAGGCGCGGATCGCCGCGCGCATAACCTCCGGCATGATGCCGGGCCGGTCGATCGCTAAACCCATCCCGCCTGTGATCGCGCAGGCCGCCAGGACGTTCAGGACATTGTGCTCGCCTCGCAAGCCGATATCCTCGCGTTCACAAACCACGTGCGGGTTCGTGTCGTAGCTGGCGGAACCGGCCACCAGGAGCCGGCTGCCCAACATAAAGGCGCCGTGCGGCGTCATTTCGTAGCGACTGAAAGCCAGCAGCTCGCCGGCGACTATCGGCTCAAAATCTTTGCTGCCGGCGTCATCCCAACCGAGCACGGCGACATCCGCGCTGTTTTGAAAGAGCAGGATATTCGCCTTGGCCGCCGCATAGCGCTCGAAGCTGCCATGCCGATCCAGATGGTTCGGCGTCAGATTGAGGATTGCCGCTACATTGGGGCTGGCGCTCATCAACTCCAGTTGAAAACTTGATAACTCCATGACAACAATATCTTCCCGCCTGATGTTTGGCAGGTCTTCAATTAGCGGATTGCCGATATTGCCGCCCACCCATACGCGGTAGCCGGCGGCCGCCGCAATCTTGCCGACCAGCGCGGTTGTGGTGGTTTTGCCCGCGCTGCCGGTGATGCCGATGATCGGCGCCGGGCAGCGCTCGAGAAAGAGTTGGGCGTCATTGCTGAATGGGATGCCGCGCTGCCGCGCCTCTTCGAGAATCGGCAAATCCAGCGGGACGCCGCCGGAGACGCAGATCAGGCGCGCCCCGGTCAAGACGTCGTCGGGATGGCCCCCGAGATAAAAGCGCGCGCCCGGATAATCGCGCCGCCGCAAATTCAGCGCTTTGGCGCTGCGGCTGTCGGTGACGACGACTTCGGCGCCAATGCTGGGCAGCCAGCGCGCGAGCGCGACGCCTTGGCGGCCGAAACCGAAGACGACGACGCGTTTGCCCGCCAGGAAATCTCGCTTTGCCATGCGCTCCCTTGCACAGCGCCTGTCGCTGGAACAATCTGTATTATAGTGGATTGAGCTATCGCGACTTGTCGAGTCGCCCGCAATCCCAGCGCGCTCGCCGGATTGCAAAAGAATTGAGGGCTTGATTGATATTGCGGCCTGCGATCGCGTTTTCCTACCCCATCCCCCCAACCCCCTTCCCCAGCAAGCTAGGGAAGGGGGAGCGCGCTGAAAGAGACTGAGTTCATTGGCAATTTGCTGTGTGTTTCGGGGTCAACCTACGAGCTTCTTTGTAGAGTCACCCTTCCCCAGTTTACTGGGGAAGGGCCGGGGATGGGGTCAGGCGCCATTCCACAACCGGCCAACCCTCAAAGCAGAGCCAGCGCCACGCCCACAAAGGCGCTTAATATGCCGATAAGCCAAAAGCGCTGCACGATCTGCGTCTCGCTCCAGCCGCCGAGCTCAAAATGATGATGGATCGGCGTGCGCCGGAAGGGGCGAATATCCACGCCATAGAAGCGGCGGCTCAGCTTGGCGGAGACGACCTGCAAGATGACGCTGAGAATCTCCATGACCGGTATGATGGCGATGATGGGAAGGAGCAGCCAATGTCCGGTCATGACCGCGACTGTGCCCAAAGTCGCGCCCAGGGCCAGCGATCCGGTATCGCCCATGAAGAGCTGCGCCGGGTGCGCGTTATACCAAAGGAATGCGAAGCAGGCGCCCACAATGACGAAGCAGAGTTCCACCATGAAGATCTGATTCTGCAGCACAGCGATCACTCCGTAAGCGCCGAAGGCGCTGGCCGTGATAATCCCGGCCAAACCGTCCAGTCCGTCCGTGAAGTTGGTGGCGTTTGACGTCGCGACGATGATGAAGGTGCTAATCGCGATGAACAGCAGCGGATTCAGCGGGACGATGACCTGAACCAGGGGCAGAATCAGCGCGTTCGCATAAGAGAACTCAAACTGCGATATCACCGTTGAAGCGACAAGGGCCAGGATGATTTGCGCCGCGAATTTCAATTTGCCCGACAAGCCTTCGCCCACCTTGCCCCGCGATGTCTGGATGCCTTCCCAGTCGTCAATCAGGCCCAGCATGGCGAAGCCGATCAGCACGAATATCGGCAGCAGGATACTGCGTCCGGAGCCCTCCTGGACGATGGGCGAGATGTTGAGGGCGAGCGTGATGCAAATGGCCGGCACAATGATCATGATGCCGCCCATGGTCGGCGTGCCGATCTTCCGGACATGGTGGCTGTCCATCAGCTCGGCGCGGATCTGTTTTCCCAACTTGAAGCGGTGGAGCAGCTCCACAAAGGGACCGCCCCAGATGACGCCCAAGAGGAAGGTTGCCCCGCCTACGCTGAGCGCCAATGGCAATTGCCCGTCCATGGCTGGCGTCGTTCCTATTCTTCAGCCCTGGCGATTTGGCTTTCCGCCGTCGCTAAACGGCTTCGTACATCATCATCAGGTATTTCCAGCAAAATAACAAGGCGGTTGGCGACGCGCCGGAAAACGGGCGCGGCGACTTCGTAGCCGTAATACAAATCGGGCCGATCCAGCTTGATCAAGACCACCGCCTGCGGCTCATCGGCCGGGATGAAGCCGATGAAGGACACAATCGTCGAATTGGGACCTTCTTCGTTTCCAACGGCCGTGGAAATATGCGCCGTGCCCGGCTTGCCGGCGACGCTGTAGCCGCGGAGGAACGCTTCCGGCGCGCCTTCATAGATGACGCGCTGCATCATGTCGTTGACGATGCGGGCGTTCTGCGCTGAAATGACCCGCCGGACGGTCGCCGGGCGCGCTTCTTCTGCGCCCGCTTCGCCGATGACCTGCTTCACGATGCGCGGCTGCCGCATGATCCCGTCATTGGCGATGGCGGCGAAAGCAGTGATTATCTGCATGCTTGTCGCTTCCATGTATTGCCCGAAGCTGTTGAAGCCGAGGTAGCTCTCGTTCCAATCGGTATCGCCCGGAATCTTGAGCTCGCCGCGTTCTTCCGCGTGCAAGCCCACGCCGGTGGCGTTTCCCAGGCCAAATGCGCGCATTGAACTGTAGAAGTCCTCCGTGCCCATCTGCATGGCGATGGTCGCCGCGCCCACATTGAGCGACTTGGTCAAGATTGCCGCGGCGTCAGTTGTGCCGTTCGCCTGGAAGCGCCGGTTCCAAATATCGCGTCCGCCGACCTCCAGCAAGGCTCTGTCATTGTAAGTCCAGGCCGGCGTAATTGTTCCTTTTTCCAGCGCGCCCGCCACCGTCAGCACTTGCACAAGGGAACCCGGTTCGTAGGTTTCATTGATGGCCGGGTTGACGAGCAGGTTGGGATCTTCGACATCGAGAAAATGATTGGGGTCGATCGACGGATAGTTGGCCAGCGCCAGGACATCGCCATTGCGCGGATCCATGACGATGATCGTGCCGCGGAAAGCGTTGTATTGCTCCACCGCCGCCTTCAACTCGGATTCCACCCAAAACTGCACATCGCGGTCCAATGTCAAGACGATGTCCTGTCCGCGCTGTTCCGCCGGTCGGTCTTCGGGCAGGTCGAAGGGCACGTTGCTGATCGACAGATCCAGTACGCGCCCGGCCAGGGTGTCGTTAAAGGCGCCTTCGACGCCCAGCGCGCCTTTCAGACCGTCATCCAGCACAAAGCCAATGACATGCGCGGCCAGAGTCCCTTGCGGATAGAAGCGCTTGGGTATCTCCTCCAGGCCCAGGGCGATGTTGTTCAAGGCGACGATCGCTTGCCCTTCTTGCGCCGATATCGGCCCGGCCACGAACTCCCAGATTCTGTCGCTGGTGATCTTGCGATAAAGGTCGAATTCGTCGATATCAAGAATCCCCGCCAGTTCTTTCATCAAGACTTCCGGTTCAGCCACCAGATCGGGGCTGACGCCGAGGCGGTACTGCGCGATATTGAAGGCCAGGGGCTCGCCGTCACGGTCGTAAATCAGCCCGCGTTCCGCCGGAATGCGCAGCGTCGTATTGGTGATCGAACTGCCGATTTTTTCCAGTTCCTGGCGGACGGAACGCGGGAAGAACTGGAAGTTGGCCAGGTTGACCACCAGATAGCCCGCCAGCAAGAGCAGGAAAATCGCCACAAATGGCAGCCGGGCTTGAATCGTCGTCAGTTGATTGGAGGCGCCTTGCATGGATATTGCTTCCCGTCAGCCGGCGAAAGATTCGAATTGGCGGCGGAGCAGGTCGAATTGCGCTTCCAGCCAGCCGCCAAAGGTCTCGACATAAGCCGGCGCCGCTGGATTTAGCGCTTCGATGCTGCTCGGCGCCCGCAGCGATTGTTCGCGATTCGGGTTGTAGCCCGCGATCAATACGTAATCGATATCGGCGTTGACAGCCGGCCTGAAACCGAGCTCCACCGCGCGCGCGTACAGACGCGGAACCGTTCGGAAGCTCGCGATTTCTCCGATCAGGCGCTCGTTTTCCCGCTTGACCTCATCGCGGCGCCTGATCAATTCCTCTATCTCGCGGTTGGTGATCGCGAAGGAGGCTACCTGCGACAGGTATAGACTGCCCAGGATCAGCAATATCGCCACGCCCAAAATGGCGATTGCGGTCGCTTGATTGCGCGTCCGAAAGCGCTTGCGACTAAATGTATGCTGAAACCAGACTTGTGACATCCGCTGAAGCCAAAGCGCCAGGAAACAGGGTAGGGCGAATGCGCGAAGCATCTGCCCCTTCCCTACCAATGTATTCATTATTTGCGTGCGCGCAACTCGACATAGCGCGGTTACAGCTTTTCCACGACGCGCAGTTTGGCGCTGCGGCTTCGGGGATTGGCCCTGAGCTCGGCGTCGTCAGCGGCGATGGGTTTGCGATTCACCCGGCGGATTCGCGCCCGCTTCTCACCCAGGGAGGCCATGCCCGGGGGCGCCAAACGCGTCTCCGACAGGGCGCGGAACTGCTGCTTGACAATGCGATCTTCCAGGCTGTGAAAGCTGATGACGGCGAGCCTTCCGCCCGGCCGCAGCAAATCGATGGCGAGCGGCAAGACGTTTGCAAGGGACGCGAGTTCGTCATTCACCGCGATGCGCAGCGCTTGAAAGACCTGGGTCGCTGGATGGATCCGGGCGCGCCGCGCCGCCGGCTTCGCCCGCATGACAATTTCCGCCAGCTGCGCGGCCGTGGCCACCGGCCGCTCCCGCGCGATCGCCCGGGCAATGCGGCGCGCATGCCTTTCTTCACCATAACGAAAGAACAGATCGGCCAACTCGCCTTCTTCCAATTCGTCAACCAGGTCGCCAGCGGTCCGGCCGCCGCCCTCCATATCAAAGCGCATATCCAGCGGCGCGTCGAGTCGGAAGGAGAATCCGCGCGCCGGGTCTTCCATTTGCAGCGAGGACAAACCCAGGTCCAGCAATATCGCATCGGCATCGCCCCAGCCCAGGCGCGCCATCTCTTCACCCATCTCCAGGTAGCTGCCGTGAAAATAACGAACGCGCTCGCCGAATGCCGCCAACGCCCTCCGCGCCCGGAAATGGCGCGCGCATCCAGATCGATCACAAGGGCCTTCTCGATGCCGGCGTCTAATAGAGCGGCGCTGTGTCCGCCGCCGCCAACCGTGCCATCGACCAGACGTCTGACCGCCGGATCCTCGGCGCGCAGGGCATTGACCAAGGCATCGGTCAATATGGGAATATGTCCGCTCATCGACGCCGACCTCGCTCTAGGCGCTCCGCTTTGAGCATACCGCATTCGCCTTTGGCGCTGGGCCGGGAATGACCGCCACGTCGCGTTCTCCTGGAATATCGATCATGCTAAAATGATGGTTGCCGATCAGCCAACCCCGCCTTAAGAGCGATGGAATTCAACTACGAGAAACCGGCTCATATTGAGACTATTCTCAAGCATCTGCCCGCCAAGCCCGGCGTCTATTTGCTGAAAAACCGCCGCGGCCGCATCATTTATGTCGGCAAAGCCAAACGCTTGCGCAACCGCGTGCGCAGCTATTTTACGACGCAAGCCGACGGCAACAGCAAGACGCTGCGCATGCGCCTTGAAGTCGACGACATTGACTTCATTATCACCGAAAACGAAGTCAAGGCGCTGATCCTCGAAGAGACGCTGATCAAAAAGCACAAGCCGCGCTTCAATATCGAACTCAAAGACGACAAGCGTTATCCCTACATCCGCGTCGGCTGGGGCGACGCCTTCCCCAAGGTGGAAACCACGCGCCGCGTCCTCAATGACGGCTCGCGTTATTTTGGTCCTTATACCGCGATGTGGGTGGTGCAAAAGACGCTCAGCGATCTGCGCCGCGCCTTCCCATATTTGACCTGCGACCGCGAAATCACCGGCGCCGACGAAAGAGCCTGCCTATTTCATGATATCAAGCTCTGCAATGCGCCTTGCATCGGCGCCGTCGACCGCGTCGAATACCGCGCCATGATTCAAGAACTGATGGATGTGCTCAGCGGCAAGGCGGAGAATGTGCAGCGGCGCCTGGTCGGCGAGATGGATGCCGCGGCCGGAGACTTGAACTTTGAAAAGGCGGCCGGCATTCGCGATCAACTCAAGGCCATCGATTACATCACCAACAAGCATAAAGTCGTCGGCAAGAACCTGACGGATCATGACGTGATCGCCCTGGCCCGGGACGAGCGGGACGCGACCGTGCAAATCATGTTCATTCGCAACGGCAAACTCATCGGCAGCGATTCACGCGCGATGGACAACACCGAAGGCGAAAGCGACCAGACTGTGCTCGAACAATTCATCAGCCAGTTTTACGCCAAAGCCTCCAATATCCCGCGCGAATTGATTCTGCCGAGCGAGGTGGAAGAGGCGCGCATCCTTGAGCGTTGGCTGAGCGACAGGCGCGAGGGCGCCAAAGTGTCGATCCACGTGCCGCAGCGCGGCGACAAGCGCAAGCTCGTCGGGCTGGCGCAAGAGAATGCGCTGGAGAGCCTGCAGATGATGCGCGCCCAATACGAGGCCGATACCACCAAGCATGAAATGGCGCTGGCGGAATTGCAGGAAGCGCTCAAGCTGCCGCGCGCCCCCAACCGCATCGAATGTTTTGACATCAGCACGACCCAGGGCACGGCAATTGTGGCGAGCCGCGTCGTCTTCCTGCGCGGCGTCCAGCGCAAAAGCGAATACCGCCGTTTCAATATCCGTTCAGTGTCGCATCGGGGCTCGGATGACTATCAGTCCCTGCGCGAGGCGCTGACCCGCCGCTTTATGCGCTGGAAGAACGCGGTCGAATCCGAACGCGAGCTCTCGCCCGATGGCCGCGACAAAGACGAAACCTGGCGCATGCTGCCGGATTTGCTGCTCATCGACGGCGGCAAGGGCCAACTCAGTACCGCTCAAGCCGTACTGGAGGAATTCGGCATCGCCGATCGCGTGCCGCTGGCCGCCCTGGCCAAGCGCATTGAGGAGATCTTTCAACCCGGCCAAGCGCAACCGGTTCTGCTGCCGCGCCGCAGCGAAGGCCTCTACCTGGTGCAGCGCGCCCGCGATGAAGCGCACCGCTTCGCCATCACCAGCCACCGCAATCAGCGGCGCAAAATGGGCTTGGCCAGCCGGCTAGAGACCATCCCCGGCGTCGGCCCCAAACGCCGCAAGGTTCTGCTCAAGCACTTCGAGAATTCCATTGACGCGATCAAGAGCGCCAGTGTGAACGAACTCAGCGCTGTCACCGGCATCAGCAAGGAAGTGGCGCTAGCGATTAAGTCTCACCTGGATTGAGCAACGGAGGCATCAAATTACAGACGTGGATCCAAGTTGGTCATGCGAAATTCAGTATAAGGTCGATATGTAGGGGCGACACAGTGTGTCGCCCGAAAATTCGGGCTTGTGTCGGCGGGCGATTCACAGAATCGCCCCTACAACGTTCTTCAGACTGTTGCATTACTTTCCTGTAGTAACAGAAGTAAGGCCAAGTAAGTCATGCGAAAATCAGCACAAGGTCGATATGTAGGGGCGACACTGTGTGTCGCCCGAAAATTCGCGCTAATGTCGGCGGGCGATTCACAGAATCGCCCCTACAACGTTCTTCAGATACTTGCAGTACTTTCTAGGAGTGACAGCGAAGCGCCGAACCTTTTGCTCCACTTCCAACGCGTGGCACAGCCGAATGCGGTCATTCTCTCTACTGGCTTTCATAAATTGGTCTCGCTCGTTCGCAGACCGCAGTTCGAAAAAATCGGCTGAGATCTTCCGGTGTTCTTAAGTCAACCTCTCGCCCGATAATCTCGCTCAAGTCGACTATATGTTGAAAAAAGGCCAAACCAACCTGGCTGCCGGCCTTATACTCGACCAGCAGATCGACATCGCTGTCGGCGCCCATATTCCCATCAAGGGCCGAGCCGAACAGAGACAAGCGTCGAATCGGCTGCCCGGCACAGTACTCGCGGATGGCTTCCAGCGGCAACTCAAATGTCGAGTCAATAGTCACGTTGCGCCCATCGGATTTCCCTGCCACAAGTATAACGCAGTCCGCGCTCATATACGCAGTTGATGCACGTGCCGGATGAAATCCTGCCCGCGCAGCGCCTCCATCACTGATTCCGGCAGCGGCTCGTCAAAATTCAGCACCGTCAGCGTATTGCCGCCCGGCTCCGCCCGCCCGGTGTGCCAACTCGCGATATTGATGCCGTTCTCCGCCATCAAGCTGCCGACCCGTCCGATGACGCCCGGTTTGTCATGGCTGCCCATAATCAGCAGATGACCGCGCGGCTCAAAATGCACGCGGTACTGGTTGATCTGCAAGATGTAGGGCTTCTGCCGGTCGAGCAGGGCGCCGGCGATGCTGAGCTCTTCGCCATCTTCCAGCGTGACCTGACAGGTGATGATGTTGCGATATTCGCTGATGCGGATGCCTTTGGCCTGGGTAATCTGCCAGCCCCGTTCCGCGGCCAGCACGGGCGCGTTCACGAAGCTGACCTGGTCGCCCAGGATCGGGCTGAGCAGGCCCTTGAGGACGCCAACCGTCATCGGCTTGATGAGGCCGTTCATATCGTCGCCGACGATCTCAATAGCGATGCGCCGAATGGCCTGTCGCGCCAGAACATGCTGCAGCGCGCCGATGCTCTCCGCCAGCTGCATATAGGGACGGATCTCATCGAACTTGACGCCAGGCAGCAAAGGCATGTTGACGACATTGCGATAATCGCGATCTTCCAGCGCGTCAATCACCTGCCTGACGATCTGCAGCGACAAATCTTGCAACGCTTCGGCTGTGTTGTCGCCGATGTGCGGCGTGTGGATGACCTTGTCCAGGCCGATCAGGGGACTGCCAAAGGGCGGCTCCTCGTTCCAGACATCCACCGCCACGCCGCCCAAATGCCCTTCGATCAAAGCTTCCGCCAAATGCGATTCCTTGACGATCCCGCCGTGGGCGGTATTGATGAAGCAGGCGCCCTTCTTCATCTGGCGCAGCGCATCGGCGTCAAGCATGTCCATCGTTTCGCTCGTGGCCGGCACGTGCATGCTGACATAATCGGCCGCGCCCAACAGCTCGCGCAGGCTCGCCAGCAAGATGCGCCGGTCGTTAACCTGCTCCTCGCGGATGTAGGGGTCGCAGGCCAGCACGGTCATGCCCAGGGCGAGGCAGAGGCTGGCGACGCGCTGCCCGACCCGACCGAGCCCCACAATGCCGATTGTCTTGCCCTGCAGCTGTACGCCGACCTGCTGCTTCCGGTCGAAGAGCCACCAGCCTTCGCGCAGGCTTTCATGCACGGCGGGCAGATTGCGGTTCAGCGCCAGCATCAACGTCAATGTGTGTTCGGCCGCGGCGATAGCGCTGACGCCCGGGATATTCATCACCAGAATGCCGCGCTCGGTCGCATAATCCAGGTCTATGCCCGTCAAACCGGCCGACATGCGCGCAATCAGCCGCAGCCGGGGCGCATGTTCCAGAAGCGGCGCGTCCAATTTGAAATCGGAGCGCGTGATGATGGCATCCGCCTCCTTTAAAGCGGCCCGCACCACCGAAGTCTTCGGCGGGACCAAGCTGACGTTGAAGTCGCCGCTGCCTTCAAGCAAAGCGATGCTGTCAGCTGTCAGGTCGGTGGCGATGACGATATTCTTCCCGCTCAAGCGAAGAGGCCTTCCGTCTCAATCAGGTCCATCACCTCATGCAGACTGCCGAATATCCGGTCATTGATGTCGGCGAAGTCGGCGCGCGCCGAATGCGAGAGATCGGGCACGGTGAAACAGGTCATGCCGGCCGCCTGCGCCGCTTTTGTGCCGAGGCGGCTGTCTTCCAGCGCCAGGCAGGCCCCCGGCGGGATGCCAAGTTGCGCGGCGGCGTGCAGGTAAATGTCGGGCGCGGGTTTGCCGCGCCGCACAAACTCGGCCGAAAATCGCTTGGGAATCAGCGCCTCCCAGCCCATCAGCCGCAGAAAATGCTCAATGACAACCTGCGACGAGCTGGAGGCGATCGCCCGCGGTATCTTCCGCTCGGCGGCGTATCTGACGATTGAATCGGCGCCGGGGCGCGCTTTGATGCGCCCCTCGGCTTCGGCGATCATGCGTCCGGTGATGGCGCTTTCAATTGCCGCCGGCGTCGCCCCGAGCTTGGGGTAATGCTGTTGCAGAATCACGGCGAATTCGTCCACGCGCATGCCGATGCCCAGATCGCGGACCTCCGGCAGATAGCGGTAGCCGCAGGCCTCCACCAGCTCCACTTCGATCTCGTGCCAGACCGGCTCCGAATCCACAAGCAGCCCGTCCATGTCAAAGATGATCGCCGCAAATTTCATACTCAGTTCAATGCCTCGAATTCAGAAATGAAACGCTCGCGCAGCGCCCGATCGCCATAAGCGACTGCCTCTGGCTCGAGGGCCAGCGCGATGCCCTTGTGAAAGAGGCTTTGGTGGCGCGTGTTGCGCAAGGCCTCCCAGCCGGCGCGGCCGGCCGCCAGCGGCAGGATCGCCGCCAGCGAAGACGACTGCACAAATATATCCGCTTCGGCTTTGACGGACTCGCGCGCGACGACTCCGCCATAACCGACCAGAAGATCGACGGCCGAACGCGCTGCCAGGTCCGACGAACCGTCGCCGATCATCATGCGCCGCCCGGGCAGGTCGCCCGCCATTTCGCTAACGATCCTGGCCTTGCCGCTGGAAACTGTCAGCGGGCCCTCGCTGTAATCCAGGTAGGTCTTCGCATGTTGCGCTTGCGGTTCGTGATAATCCCACCAGCGTCCGGACAGTTCATTGTATTCCAATTCCACCGCGCGAATCCGCTCGGGCGCCACGCCCAGGCGCCGCCCAAAGCCGCGCACGGCGTCAATCAAGCCGCCGCTGATGATGAAAACCTGCTTGCCCAGGTCCTGCAGCGCGGCAATGACATCTTGCGCGTCTTCGACCATGGTTTCCCAATAGCGCTCCTCGACCGCCTTCAGCTGCGCCCGCGTCGGTTTTATCGCCCGCAGCCGCTTGCCATAGACCTCGGCCAGGTCCAGCTCGCCATCCATGGCCTTGTTCGTGAGCAGGCCGACGCGACCTTCTTTGCCCTTGAAACGAGCCAATTCGTCAATGCCTTCGATGGACGACAAGGTGCTGTCGCAATCGAAGAATATCAGGTCAAATGTCGGCCAATGCGATGCAGGCATTAGGGGCCCTCGCCGCTCGCTGAATCGCGCTCATTATAGACAGATGAAGGTAAATATGCAGGGTCGCCTCGTCGGCCCGGCGAATGAGCTGGGGGCGACAGCCAGGGCAGCCGCATCATTTTTCTTAACTACAGAGTACGCAGAGGACACAGAGTTAAGGCGCTTATATGGAGACTATTCCCCTATATCCACTGCTTGAACTGGGCCGGGTCGCCTCGTCGGCCTGGCGAATGAGCTGGGGCGACAGCCGGGGCAATCGCATCATTTTTCTTAACTTCAGAGAACGCATAAGTAAACGCAAGTAAGTCACTAAAAGATGCGCATTGTCTTTAGCGACAGACATGCGGGCGAGCCGGTGGCTCGCCCCTACGGCCTAAAAGGCGACTCGGTGTACGGGCGAGCCGGTGGCTCGCCCCTACGGCCTAAAAGGCGACTCGGTGTACGGGCGAGCCAGGGCTCGCCCCTACGGGATAAGAGGACACTCGGTGTCCGGGCGAGCGGCGGTCAGTGTGGGCGGTCAGTGTCTATGCCGCGACCTGCGCGACCTGCGCGACCCGCTGAAAGGCCCGCAAAATGTAAACCATTTTCAACGGGCGTCTCACGAGACGCCCCTGCATTTTTGCTTGGCCGTCGGCGGATAACGCATTGATATGATTGCCCTTCGGCGACCTCTGCTTGAATCCTCGAAATCCCTCGCCTATAATCGCAGCGCGACGTTGTTGCATGAAACGGCTTGAAATTGGGAAGGAGCGACGCTTTGGCGCGCAAACCAGCCGACCAGTCGGTCGATCGTGAAGATATTCTGTGGGCGGCCGCCGAAGTACTGCATCGCAACGGCTACGATTCCACCACGATGAAAGATATTGGCGCGCAGGTCAATCTCACCGCCGCCAGCCTCTATCATCATTTCAAAAACAAGGACTTCCTGCTCCTGAATGTGCTGGAGCTTGGGCTGGATTTCACCATCGAAAAGCTGGAGACGGTCCTCAGTTCGGACCTGAACAATGCCGAGAAACTGGCCGGGATGATCCGCTCCCATGTCGTCTGCGTGACCGGAAACGTGGCGGTGGGCGCGGCCATGGTCTTCGAGATCCGCTCCCTGCTCAACGTGAGCCTCGGCGGCAAGGACGGCGACGATACTTTCATGGAAGAATTTGTCGCGCGCCGGAATCAGTTCTTTGCGCGGCGCGATTATTTCGAGGGCTTGTTTCGCGACACGGTGCAGGCGGGCATGGATGCGGGCGAGTTCCGCGAGGTGGACGCGGCGATAGTGACCCGGGCGATGCTGGGCGCGCATAACTGGATCAGCGTTTGGTTCAAGGAGGGCGGTCGGCTGAGCGGCGAAGAGCTGGCGGATGTGATGGTGGATACCTGGCTGGCTGCTTTGCACGTTCAACCATAATGGAGGCAGATGGTCAATGGAAAAGCGGCCGTTAACGAATTACATTCCATCATACGAGAGTGCCCGAGAATTCCTCAGAATTCTGCAAGGCACTCGTTACTCGAGCTACAGCTCAATGATGAATGACATACTGGCTCACGTTGGATCTCAACAGAGCCAAGTGAATTGGAAGAATCCTGACGATTGGATTCCGGAACGTTTGGAGGGAAATAGTAAGGACCTTGCGTTAAAACTATGGCAGGAATCGGGCAATCTGATAAATCCGCGTCATTCTGTCGAAACCCGTACCTTTGCCAACATCCATGGTCTTGCTCAATTTGACGAAGACGGAATCAAACTGACAGATAAGGGAAACCAGTTTTTATCCGAGTCTTCTGACCTTATTCGAATCATTGACAATTACGAAGGCTTGTTCTTCGTTTTGCAGCAGATAGTAGAGAAAGGTCCGCTTAGGCGATTAGACTTATTTGATGCATTTGAAACATTTTGCCGGACACATACTACCTGGAACGCAACTTCGTCAATTGACCTTGCACTTAGTGCTCGCGTCCGGCATTTGAAGGAACGGTCGCTGATTGAACGAGTAGGTCATACATATCAAAGTACTGCGGAAGGGTTGAAGTACCTTAGCGCTCAGTTGTCAACTGACTCAAAACGTACAGGAGTGCACAGAATCAGAGACTTGGCGAAGCAGTCTCACGATTCAGCACGAAAAGAGCTTAAAGAATTTGTTAAGTCCATGGATCCTTATCAATTCGAGCATCTTGTAAAGCGACTTCTTGAAGCCATGGGTTATGAAGATGTAGAGGTTACTAAGGCTAGCAATGACAAAGGTGTCGACGTAGTCGCTGACATTGAATTGGGCATAAGTAGAGTTCGCGAAGTAATTCAGGTGAAGAGGCAATCGACCAATGTCGGGAGAAATGTTCTTGACAGCCTCCGTGGTTCGCTGCATAGATTTGACGCGGTACGCGCCACGATAATCACCACCGGAGGATTTGCAAAAGGAGCAAAGAATGCAGCCTTTGAAAAAGGCGCACCACCGATAACGCTCATTGACGGATCAACTCTAATCGGCTTACTTAGCGACAATGATATTGGTGTCAGACGAAGCGAAGTGAAGATCATGGAATTTGACGGCGAGAGCCTGAGCCAATTTGAAACGGAAGACGAAAGCAACGCCCAATAAGCGCGACCTTTGACTATGAATTGACAATGACGAGGAACTAATGCAACGCATCCTCATCACAGGCGCCAACCGGGGCATCGGCTTCGAACTGACTCGACAATTTGCCAGGCAGGGCGACAGCCATATTTTCGCCGCCTGCCGAACGCCCGAGCGCGCCGATGCGCTGAACGGGCTTTCGCGCCAATATCCCGGTCAAGTGACGGTTTTACAAATGGACGTCAATGACGAAGCATCGATCAATGCCGCTGTCGCCGCCGTCGAGCGCCAAAGCGCCGGGCTTGATATTCTCATCAACAACGCCGGCATCGCCTCCCAGGGCGATCATGCCTCGCGCACGCTGGGTCAGTTGACCGCAGCCGATGTCAGCGCGGTGCTCAGCACAAACGCGGTAGCGCCAGTGATTGTGACCCAAGCCTGCCGGCAACTGCTAAAGAACAGAAACAACCCGCGCGTGGTGATGATTTCTTCCGGCCTGGGTTTGCTGCGGCGCGCCGGCGGCAGCAGCTACGCCTATCGCATGAGCAAGGCGGCGCTGAATATGGCTGCCTGCGTCTTGGCGCAAGACAGCGCGATGACCGGCATAACAACAGTCTCGGTGAATCCGGGCTGGGTGCAAACGGATATGGGCGGGCCGAATGCCGCGCTTAAGCCCGAGGAATCGGCCGGCGGCATGCGCGCTTTGATTCAGCGACTTTCGCCGGCTGACAACGGCAAATTGTTCCAATATGATGGGACGGAATTGCCTTGGTGAGTAGCTGCCGAGGTCGCATTGTTGACGACATTGAAGGGCAGGAAACGCAGATGAAGCGGCAAATCAAGAAAGCGGCGGTGATTGGCGCAGGCGCGATGGGCGGCGGCATTGCGGCGCTGCTGGCCGGCGTCGGCATCGAAACGCTGCTGCTGGATATCCCGCCGCCGGACAGCGCGCCCGAAGCGGGGCCCGCCATCCGCAACGCCATCGCAGCCCGCAATTTCAAGTCCCTGCAGAAAATGCGTCCGCCTCAATTCTACAGCCCGGATGACGCCGCCAGAATCCGCATCGGCAATACCGAAGACGACCTGGAGCAACTAGCCGATGCCGATTGGGTCATCGAAGCTATCGTCGAAAACCTGGCGATGAAGCGCGCGCTGATGGCGCGGCTGGTCGATGTTGTCGGCGCGGATGCTATCGTTTCGACTAATACCTCGGGCATTCCAATATCGGATATCGCGGAGGGTTTGCCCCGGCAATTCAAGCGGCGCTTCCTCGGCACGCATTTCTTCAATCCGCCGCGCTACCTGCGCCTGCTTGAGATTATCCCGGGGGCCGAGACCGATCCCGACATCGTCGACTTCATGCTGCGTTTTGGCGCCGAGGCCTTGGGCAAGGGCACGGTGCGCTGCAACGATACGCCAAATTTCATCGCCAATCGCTTCATGCTGATGTCCGGCATGCAGGCGACAAATTACGCGCTCGACCATGGCTACAGCGTAGAAGAAGTGGATGCGCTGACCGGTCCGCTGATCGGCCGCCCGAAAACGGCCACGTTTCACTTGAACGATCTCGTCGGTTTTGATGTCCACATCAGCGTCGCCCGCAATCTATATGACGCGATCCCCGACGACCCGGCGCGCGACCTGCTGCTGCACGAGAAGAACAAAGCGCTTTCTGACGAATTGCTGGCGCGGGGCTGGCTCGGGCGCAAAACCGGGCGCGGTTTCTACCACATGCGCCGCGACGGCGGGAAGAAAGAATTGTGGGCGCTCAACCTGGACAGTCTCGAATACGAAGCGCCGAGCAAGCCGCGCTTCGACAGCGTCGGCAAATACCGGAAACTGGAACCGCTCGGCGAGCGCATCCGCCTGCTGATGAATGCGGAGGATCGCGCCGGACAATACCTTTATCACCTGCAGGCCTTCGCGCTGGCATACGCCTCTACTTGTATCCCCGAAGTCGCTTCCAGCATCGTCGACTTCGACAACGCGCAAAAATGGGGTTTCGCTCATGCGTTGGGTCCCTTTGAAATCTGGGACGCCATCGGCCCGGCGGAGACGATCGACCGCTTTGAGGCGGATAGTTATCCTGTCGCCGACTGGGTCAAGCGCATGCTCGCCGCCGGCAACGCCAGCTTCTATCGACGCGACGCCGGCGGGAAGGCGACAGACTTCTACAGTCCGCAGGATCGCGCTTACCGGCCCATTGTCCGCGATCCGCGCGTCGTCTCTGTGGCGGATCTCGGGGCATCCGGCGCGACAATCTACGGCAACGGTGACGGCGCCATCCATGACATGGGCGACGGCGCGCTGCTATGGGAGTTCAAGACCAAGCAAAACAGCATCACGCCCGGCTTGATCGAGTCGGGCCAGCAGGCGCTCAAGCTGTTGGACGACGACCGCTATCGCGCCCTGGTGATTGGCAATGATGGCGAGCGCTTTTCCATCGGCGCCAACCTTGATCCGTCGGCGTTGATGGCCGGCCTTGAAGGCATCGAAAATGTCCTGGTCAGCTTGCAGGATTTAACGCAGGCGCTTCGCCACGCGGCCAAGCCGGTTGTGGTCGCCGCCCACAATATGGCGCTGGGGGGCGGGGCCGAGCTGGTGATGTCCGCGACGGCCGTCGTCGCCCATGCCGAGCTTTATATGGGCCTGGTCGAGGTCGGCGTCGGCTTGGTACCGGCGGGCGGCGGCTGCCTGGAGATGCTGCGACGCCTGGTCAATCCGCTGGCGCGCCGCGGATCCGACGATGTCCTTGTTGGCTTGCAAAAGGCCTTTGAGAACATCGCCACGGCCAAGGTCAGCGGGAGCGCGAAAGAAGCCAAGGCGCTCGGCCTGCTCGCGGAAAGCGACAAGATCGTGATGAACCGCGCCCACTTATTGGGGGAGGCGAAGAAGTTGGCGCTGGCGCTGAGCGAGACTTATGCGGCGCCTGAGCCCGAGCCGGTCTTCGCGGCTGGGCGCGATGCCTATGCGGCGCTGCTGCTCGGCGTGGCGGGCTACCGCGAGGCCGGCTACGCCAGCGAGCACGATGCTCTGATCGCGCGCAAGCTGGCTTATATCCTGACTGGCGCGGCCCTGGCCGAACCGCAATGGGTGGATCAGCAATACATCTTGAATCTGGAGCGCGAGGCTTTTCTAAGTCTGATCATGGCGCCCAAGACGCAAGAGCGCATTATGCACATGCTGCAGACGAACAAGCCGCTGCGGAATTAGTTGGTGAGCTTGCTCGCCGCCTGATTGCTTGAAATACAGCGTTCAAATTGTGCAAATGAATCGAGCTTGCGCAATCTCTTCAAGTCCCTGGATTCTTTAGGAATTGCTTTCGCGATTCTGATGGCATCTTCTACATCGCTGTAACCAAATTTTCGCCCTCGTCCTTCCTGTCGAAAAATATTTATCATCAGGCTCTTGGGGTCCTGATTTCGTTCCAGCCTCGGCGGCTTCTTGACATTAGCCCTGCGAGTCTTTGTAGAGAGCACAGCGTTTACGGCTCTTATGTCTGTAAGAAGCCAGGTTTCGAGCATTGCCTCGATACATACAAGGCACACGCGGCAAAGATCAACTGCGGCTGTCTCAAGCGCACGTTCGACGCGTTCACGATCTAGCCTGCATGAGGGTCTGGTTTTTTGCATGCTCAACCGTTTCGCTCTGGCAGGGTTTTCCCATTCAGCTGGGTACAAGTCCCAAACGACAACCACTCGATCAAAGCCCTCGTCAAGCAGTAACTTCGCTGTTCGACCACAGCGTTTGAGCAGCCGAGGTTTTGCGCCCAAAGGAACAGTCTCCACGTCAAGATCTGGATTGATGCGTCTTGCCAAGTGCTCGCAGACTAGCTTATCGGGAATACCTTCCACAATAAAGCCCACTCTCATGTACTGCTCCCATTGCCAAGCCGTTGCATTGTATACAACTGGCCAGCGCCAAATTGCTCCGACCATTTTTCGAGAGCAGGGTTATCATGCGGTCGGGAGAACACCGGACCTTTCTTTTCGTCACGTTCCACCAACACTATTGACCAGAGTGGCAATAGATCCAAGAGGTATGGCGAATGAGTGGTGACAATGACCTGTGAGCGGCCGCTTTCGACGAGGTTTCTTATCTCCTCGACGATGAGATGCATTGTGCGTGGATCGAGACCGTTTTCGATTTCTTCAATGATGATTACGGATGGCGGCTCGGGATGACGGAAGAGAGCAAGCAATGCTAGCACGCGCAAAGTTCCTGTCGATAACAGCCAACCTGGAATCTTGAACTCCTTTTCCAGGACTTCAACGTGAATGCGTCGTCCTAGAACATCAGTAAGCACAAGCCGCAGGTCGTCGGCATATGGCAGTACATATTGAAGAGCCTCGAAAATGCCATCGTACGCAATTGAGTCTAGACGCCGAATATCCCATAGGAACTCTGCCACATTCGAGCCGTCGCTTCTTAGACGTATGTTCCTGCCACTACGTTCTAGCTGTTGAGACTCGCCCATCGCATTCGGAACGAGTGTAAGAAACTGCCAGTCAAATCCTGTAAGGTGTTCCAGTACGATCTCAGGAGCTTCATCCACACCGTCTTCGCCCTGCGTATTCATTACCATTAGCCATGGCGCGATGATTGAAGCGTTGGTAGGAACACCAGTGATGGCCTTTTCCCGATTGGATGTGTAGAGTTCGCCCTTGCGGTTGCGCTTTAAGACTTGGCGTCCGCCAAGCTGAAGGCTTTCCTTGTCAATAATTACGTCGTTACTTTGTGGACTCATTTCAACACTCATCTGTGTACGAAATGCGCCAAGGTTGTCCTCACCACGAATAATGAACTCTATAGGATTAATTGTTGAGACTTTCTCGAAATCGTCGCTAGTTCTATCAATCGGCGGATTAACAATATGTTCAAAACCGTTCCACCTATTCATCGCCAAGTCCAGTCTGGAACTGACGATACGCTGATAAGTTTGCAAGCCTTCAACCAGGCTGCTTTTGCCCGATCCATTGTCTCCAATGAGCACGGTCAACGGCGTGAATTTCACGACTCCGCTGTCCCGTATCGCCTTGAAATTCTTGAGCCGAAAAGACTTCAGCGCCAGCTTTTTCGCCATCTCAAAACTCCATTCCCCGCTCGCGTCCATATTACCACAGCACTCACGCCGCATTGACCCCGCGCGAACAATTGCTAAGATACAGGCACTCTAGACTTAAAGGGATTACTCATGCGCCAGGCAGTCATCGTAGCGACCTCTCGCACCGCCGTCGGCAAAGCCCTTCGCGGCAACAGCAAAAACGCCCGCTCGGACGACATGGCCGCCACCGTCATCGCCGATCTGCTCGGGGCGACGGCCGGCGCGCTCGACCCGCAGACTATCGACGATGTGATCATGGGTTGCGCCATGCCGGAAGGGGCGCAGGGCATGAACTTCGCCCGCGTGATCGCCTTGCGCGCCGGCTTGCCCGTCGACACGCCCGGGCAGACCGTGAATCGCTTTTGCTCCAGCGGCTTGCAAGCGATCGCGCTCGCCGCCAACAGCATCATCGCCGACCAGGCCGATGTCGTGATCGCCGGCGGCGCCGAATCCATGTCCGCCGTGCCGATGACCGGGCATCATCTCAGCCCCAACCCGCACATGGCGGAAAACGACCCCCACGTATACATGAGCATGGGGCTCACGGCGGAACGCGTCGTTTCCGAATTCGGCATCAGCCGCGAAGATATGGACGAATTCGCCTATCACAGCCATCGCAAGGCGGCTGACGCCACCGACGCCGGCTATTTCGCCCAGGAAATCGTGCCCTTCAATTGGGAAGAGAACGTGGTCGGCGGCGACGGCCGACCGGCGACCGTATCCAAAGCGCTGACGCAGGACGAGCATCTGCGCCGCGAAACCACGCCCGAGGCCCTCGCCGCATTGAAGCCCGTCTTCAAGCCGAACGGCTCAGTGACGGCCGGCAACTCCAGCCCGCTGAGCGATGGCGCCGCCGCTGTCATCGTGATGGAGCGCGAGAAGGCCGAGCGTCTGGGCTTGACGCCATTGGCGCGTTTTGTCGGCTTCGCGGTGGCTGGCGTCCGTCCGGAAATCATGGGCGTCGGTCCGATCAAGGCCGTGCCCAAGGTTTTGGAACGCAGCGGCATGACGCTGGAAGATATCGACGTCATTGAATTGAACGAAGCCTTCGCTTCGCAATCACTCGCTGTCATCCGCGAGCTGGAAATGGATCCGCAAATTGTCAATGTGAATGGCGGCGCGATTGCGCTGGGCCACCCGCTGGGTTGCACCGGCGCCAAGCTGACTGTGCAAATCATCAACGAGATGAAGCGCCGCGGCAGCAATTATGGCTTGGTGACGATGTGCATTGGCGGCGGCATGGGCGCGGCCGGCATCTTCCAGAATCTGAATTAGCGCGGGTCCAGCTCGCGGCCCGTCCGCAAGGGCAAGCTGAATTCAACGGCGGTCCCCTGCCCAAGGCCCTGGCTTTTTACGGCGATATGGCCGCCATGCGCCTCGACTATCGTGCGTGCGATGGCCAAACCCAAGCCTCGCCCGACGCTGCGGGATTGCTCAGAACGGTAGAAGCGCTCAAAAACATGCGGCAGTTCAGCCGGGTCAATGCCCGCGCCGTCATCGCTTACCGCTATTTGCACGAATCCGTCAAGGGCCGGTGATGCCGCGATTGTCACCCGTTCCGCATCGCTATGTTGCAGCGCATTGCCCACGATGTTGCCCAGCGCTTGCCGTATGCGCGCCGGGTCAAGTTGTGCCTTTGGAAGTTGCGGCAGGGGCTTTAGCGAAAGCGTGATGTCACGCGCCTGCGCTTGCGCCTGCCAGCGTTCAACTTCGCTGATCAACAGTTGACCAAAGTCCGACTCTTCAATGCGGAGCTGCAACTCGCCGGAGTCCGTTTCAGCCAGCCAATTCAAATCATTCACGAGATTGCGCAGCATCGTCACCTCCTGGATGATGTTCTGCGCCGCCTGACCGGGCTCTTGCAGGTCATCCAGCAAACCCTGGGCTTCCAATTGGATGACGGTCAAAGGTGTATTGACTTCATGGGAGACATCATTGATCAAACGCTTGCGAAGTTCGCGCTGTCTTTCCAAGGCGGTCGTCATTTGATTAAATGTGGCGCTCATTTGGCCCAATTCGTCCTTCGATGTGACCGGCAGCATGGTGGCGTCATCGCGCTGGGCGATCGCCCTTGTGGCTTCAGTCAAGGCGGAAATGGGCGCCATAATCCGCCGCGACAAAGAAGTCGCTAACGCCAAGGCGATGATTAGAATGAATAATCCGCTTGCGATAAAACTGAGGAGCAGTTCGCGCAGGAATCCGCTCGATTCCGTCTCCAGAAAATTCTGATTCACATCCAAGTACACAAAGCCTACAACCCGCCCAGTCTGGAAATCCAGGATCTCCCGGCGCTGGCCCGGCAAGTCCAGCGCCGCTTCGCCAACTTCGAGTTCGGAAAAATTGTCGCGAATGCTCCGTCCCGCAAGATCGATAACAACGACACGAAGTCTATCGATGTGAAAGCCTTCGCTGTTTTCGCCGGCGGCATCGCCTTCATGCCCCTCTTGATGCTCCGTTCTGTTTTCGTAAAGGTAACCTGTGGCGGACAAGGCCATATCGACGGTTTCCCAACTGCGTGCTGCCGTGTATGCGCGGCTTAATTGCCGCGCCAATTCTCTGGCTTCTGCGCGCCCCAATCCGCTCACGAAGGCGTCGAACTGCCGCTGGATCGTGTAATAGCTCGCGGCCAGGTTCCAGGCGATCGTCAAGGCCACAACGATGATCAGCAGACGTGAAATCCGCCAGCGCAGTGACATTATTCGTCCTCTACGACAAATCGATAGCCCGCGCCATACACCGTCTGTATCGGCTGGCGCCCAGCGCTTGCCAGTTGCTTGCGCAAGCGCAGGATGTGATTGTCAATCGTCCGGTCAAAGCCATCATAATCATTGTCCATGGCCAGGGCGATGAGTTGATCGCGCGTGAGCACCTGATTCGGATGCCGCATGAAAGCCGCCAGCAGCGCGAATTGTGTCTGGCTCAAGGATATCGGTTGCTCGTCAAGTGTCACGCTCTGCGTCGCCAGATTCAGGCTGATGCCGCCGCCGGTCAGCACTCGCTGGACTTCGCCATCCACGCGGCGCAGCACTGCTTTAGCGCGGGCGACGACTTCGTCGGGGTTGAAGGGTTTGACGATATAATCGTCCGCGCCGCTGTCCAGCCCCTTGATGCGATCGGTATGGGTCTCTTTGGCGGTCAACATGATAATCGGCACATCGGATTCCCGTCGCAGGGTATTGCAGACCGCGATGCCATCAAGCCGCGGAAGCATTAAATCCAGGATGATCAAGTCCGGCGACAGGCGGCGAGCGGTGGAGAGGCCGGCCTCCCCCTCATAAGCGACTTCCGCGCTGAAGCCGGCGCGTTGAAAATAGATCTTCACCCAGTGCGCGATGCGTCTGTCGTCTTCAATGATCAGTACAGTTTGGCTCATCATGCCTCGCAAAATGATCATTCGGACGCGCTATCTTTATTGTACAGCGCGTCCGAGTCTTGCATTTGCTGGGGACTCCTTCAATGCTGAAGGAGTCCTTGGCTACTGCGGTTAATCGGGCTCAGCCGCCGCCCCCTTCATTGCCGCCACCGTGCTCGCCGCTACCTTCGCCGCGGCTGCGTCCGCTGTGCTCGCGGCTGCCTTCGCCGCTGCTTCCGGCCTCGCCCATGCCGAATTCCACATGGGGCGCCCAGGTGTCAAAGGCTTGGGCGGTCGCCGGGATGCTTACGGACAGTTGGTATCCGGGCGGTATATCAGTCGGTGTGGTTGGCCCCAGTTCCACGCCGTTGGACAGGTGGATCTCGACCCGCGCCCGCGTCAGAGTCCCGTTGGTCTTGTTGACGACCTTGCCGATGAAGCGGTTGTTGGCTTCATCGTAGCGCATGACCAAGCGGGCGCCGTTGCGGCTGACATCGTAGATCAGGTTCAGAGCCAGGGCATTGGCGCCGCTGCCTTCGACCCCTTCGCCGCCGCGTCCGCCATGCTCGCCAGCGCCTTCACCCGAGCCTTCGCCTGCGCCTTCAGTGTTGACCGGTCCCGGTCCGCCGCAGTCGAAGACTTCGGGGTGGATTTCCCAGGCATTGAAGGCGACGCCGGCGGCCAGGGGTTCATCGGCGAACAGCAATTCGACCGGCACGCGCTCGCCGGGGGCCAAGTCGCCGACCGGCTGTGGTCCCAGTTCGACGGCAGTCTGCCTGCCTTGCTTCAGGTTCAGTTCGATCTGAACGAAGCACAGGGTCGTGTTGCCGGGGTTTTCGACGAAGCCGGCGAATGCGCCTCGGGCCGGGTCGTAGGCCATGGACGTTCTCAGGCCATTGACCAGGCCGTCCCAGCTTTCATCCAGCGCCAGAATCGGGCTGGAGGGGTCGCCGCTTTCGCCGCTGCCTTCGGCGCCCACGCTGCCTTCAACGCCTTCGCCGCTGTGTTCGCCGTGCTCGCCGGCGCCTTCACCCTTACCACCCTCATTGCTTTCGTTCCGATGTTCGCCCCCTCCTTCGGACGATTCGGACTCTTGACCAAATACGGGACCGATGATGCTGAATGCGCCGATCATGCTGATGATTATCATCAACGTGATGTTTGCGCTCCACAGTTTGCTCCGCTTCATGTCTGCGCCTCTTTCTGAACTTAGCTGATTGGCTGAGGGATATTCCTCATTACCCGCAGACTAATGAGCAAATGTCGTACAAATATCTCAATTCGGGAGGAATTCGATGCGCTCCCGGCGCAACGCGATCACTCGTATCGGACTACACTGGACGGCATGTATTCCGAGAGACCGTCATTCGGCATTTAAGCGCTTCCGGGATTTGCGCATGTCCGCCTTCTATACCGCAGTGGCGCGTTTCTACGACGCCGAAAATGTTGACAAGAATGATGATCTGGACATGTACAGCCGGCTCGCGGCGGACAGCGTGGGGGAAACATTGGATGTCGGCTGCGGGACTGGCCGCATCTTGCTGCATCTGGCCCGCGACGGCCGCCGCGTCCACGGCATCGACAATGACCGCGCCATGCTCGACCGGCTAGAGCGCAAACTGGAGGCCCAGCCGCATCTGCGCCAGTTGGTCAGTTATCAATGTGGCGATATACATGACCTCAAGCCCGAAAACAAGTTTCAGCTTGTTCTGCTGTCTTACAACCTCCTGATGCACTTTCAGGAACAGAAAGGGCAGATTGCGCTGTTTCGAAAGTTGCGCGGCTGCCTCGCTGCCGATGGACAGGTTGTCATTGACTTGCCCAACCCGGGCCCGGCCTTTGCTGCGGAAGATAATGATTCGCCCACGCTTGAGCGCAAGTTCCTCGATCCCGATAGCGGGCACCTCATCATGCTGCAGTCGATTACTTACCTTGATCGCGCGGCGCAAGTCTTGCATGTCGAATGGGTATATGATGAAATTGATGGCGACGGAGTCCTGAAGCGCATGATCGCGCCGCATCAATTGCGTTATTTCTTTCTGCCCGAGTTGCGGCTTCTGCTGGCATACTGCGGCTTGCGCGCGACGCAGGTCTACGGCGACACAGAAGGCGCGCCATATCAGGCGGACAGCGAACGGCTGATCGTCCATGCCAAGGCCGTCTAACTCAACCGTGACGGTCCGCAAGCCTCAGCCCGGTCGCGTGACGCGCGCGCTTCCGATCTTTCTATTCATTTTCGGCGGCCTGCCGCTCCTGGCGGGCTGCTCTTCAATCGCTGGAAGGGCCGCGACGCCAGAACCGGCGGCGACAACGTTGCCGTCGCCCGTCCCGTCGCCGACCTTGCTCATCCTGAATTCAGAGGAACTTTACGCCGAAGACCGGCGTCATATCGGGGAGACCAGCCCGCGTTATGCCTCCTTGCCGGCGGGCGCCGTCTTGCCGCCGGCGCCAAGCGCGGGCTCCGAACGCGGCGTCACCGTCCTTCTCGACGCCGAAACCATTGTCTCGGGCGAGCTTTACCAGCAGTCCGTCGTTCGCCACCCCGGCATTTTGATACTCGGCGCCGATGTCGCCGCTTGGGGCGACCTGCCGCGCAAGCTGGCGTCCCAGGGCTTTGTCGTTTTGGTTCTTCAGATCGGTCCGCTGACGCCGGCCCGGCAAGTCGAGACGATGATGCAGTCCCTGATTGCCCTGCCAACCGTGGACGCCGGCTTGATCGGCCTGGTCGGCGCAGCGCGGGCGGCCGATCTCGCGGCGCTCAGTTGCGCTGTAAACACGCTTTGCGACGCCCTGGCGCTATTCAGTCCGCTGGCGCGCGATTCCCTCCTGAATATCCTGCCGTCGCTGGGCGAGCGCCCGCTGTGGCTGGCCGCCGCGAGCAACGATGCCGAATCTCTGGGCGCGGCCGCGGCGCTTGCGAATGCGGCGCTGGGCCAGACGCAATATATTGAAGCGCGCGAAGGTAGGGGCGCGGAACTGCTCGCAGCCCAGCCCGAGCTCGCCGGACGGATGGTCGACTGGTTCATGGATCAATTCAAAAGGAATAACGCTCAAGAATGAAGCCGGCGGAATAGAGGAGGTGCGCGATTTCAAAGCTATTGGAGTATTTTCGCGGACGGGAAGCCGCCATGCTCAAGCTGCTGACGGAGATGGTGAAGCGCGAATCCTTCACGCGCGATAAACGGGGAGTCGACAATCTGGTCGACTTTATGGAAGGGCAGGTCAAGCGCGCAAATGCGGATTCGGTGGAGCGCTTTCCGCAAGCCGAGGTCGGCGACTTTCTGCTGGCGCGCTGGAATGCGAACTTGCCGGGCAAACCTTATCTTATTCTGGTCCATATCGACACCGTCCACGCGATCGGCACGTTGGAATCAATGCCGATCCGCAGCGATGCCGGCCGTTACTACGGTCCCGGCGCGCTCGATATGAAGGGCGGCGCCGTCATCGCGTTGGAGGCGATTCGCGCCCTTCAGGAATGGAAAGCGCTGCCCGCGCGTCCGATACATTTCTTGCTCACAAGCGATGAAGAAATCGGCAGCCCCTTCAGCGAAGAGCTGATCAAGTCGCAGGCGGCCGAGTGCGAGTTGGTCCTGGTCATGGAGCCGGCGACCAAAGAGGGCGCCATCAAGACCTGGCGCAAGGGCGGCGGCAAATACGAACTCAGCATTGAGGGCCGCGCCGCCCACGCCGGGATCGCGCCCCAGGAAGGCATCAACGCCATCATCGAATTCGCCCAACAAGCCCTGGAAATCAACAAACTGAACGATCTCAAAAATGGCACGTCAGTTTCGATCACGCTGGTGGAAGGCGGTTCAGCCGGCAATGTCATACCGGCTCGCGTTCGCGCCCATATCGACACGCGCGCCCTGACGCTGCAAGCCATGCGCGATTTGCACGAGGCGCTTACGAGCCTCTATCCGAAGATGCCGGGCGCAACAGTCGCCTGCGTCCGCGGCGCTCATCGACCGCCGATGGAAAGGCGCCCGGAGCTATTTGAGCGGGCGGCCGCCATCGCCACAGAACATGGGCTGACAATTTATGAAGACGGCACCGGCGGCGGCTCCGATGGCAATTTCACCGCGGCCATGGGCATCCCGACCCTGGACGGCCTCGGCGCGCACGGCGACGGCGCCCACGCTCCGCATGAACACATCATCATCGACAGCCTGCCGCGCCAAGCGACATTGATAGCGGCCCTATTGATGGATTGGCATAAGACGGGTTAACAGGCCGGGCAATCGCTTCATGATTGACATCCGCGCTTGTGTTGGCGGGCGACACACAGTGTCGCCCCTACGGCATAAAAGGAGACTCGGTGTGTCGCCCGAATACCCGCGCTTGTGTTGGCGGGCGATTCACAGAATCGCCCCTATACCGTTCGTCAAATTGTTGCATTACATTCCTGGGCTTGCTTCTGTATTCTCCGCGCCAAAGAATATTTGAAGCAATTGCCCAGAGAGCTAACAAGCTGCTTAGCCGTCCTACGAAACTGCCGGATCGCCTCGCTGGCTTTGTCAAATACCAACAGTTCACCTTTGCAAGTCTTGGCGCTTATCCCCCTTTGATTGAAGATTTGACTCGCTACCATCGGCGCTTATGGAAGCGCTCTTCGTTTCAGCATTTGTCATGGCGATCAGTTTCGCCATTCAGCCCGGTCCCATTGGCTTCGAGGCCCTGCGCCGCGGCATCTCGCATGGTTGGGGCGCGGCGTTGCGCGTCGAATTGGGATCGCTGGTGGGCGATGGCGTCTGGGCGCTGATCGCATTGATCGGCGCCGCGATTTTGTTTCAGAATCCGCTGGCGACGCTTTTGCTGGGTCTATTCGGCTGTGGCTTGCTGCTGCGCTTCGCTTGGGATGCCTGGCGGGCTTCCCGCTCCGATGTCCATGTTGCCGCATAAGGCGACGCGCGCCAGAATCACTTTGCCGCCGGTGCAATGCTCTCCTTGTCGAATCCACAGAATATCACCGCCTGGCTGGGCATGAGCGGCGTCATCGTCGGCGTTGGCTTTCTTGATCCGGAACCGCTTCACATCCTGGTCTTCTTCAGCGGCTTCATGATCGCGCAGGTCTGCTGGTGCTTCTTCTTCGCGACCCTTGTTGAATTCGGGCGCCGCCTGCTCAATCAGCGCGTCTTCCGCTGGATCAATCTGGTCTGCGCCATATTCCTCGGCTATATGGGCTGCGCGCTGCTCATGCGGACGCTGCAGACGGCGGCGACTGCGCTTTAAGTCTCGCCCCGGGCGCAATGAGCCGGCAAATGTGAGCGGGCGCATCGTAGCAGCGGCCATCCCGCTGCGACGCCAAACCAAGCCAGCCGTTGCTGTAGACATAGACGACGGTGTATATGCCGCGCTCGGCATCCATGTATCTTGTGGTCAGACGAACAATCTGCCCGGTTAACCAACCGGCGCCATTGGGCATAGCGCACCTGTAGATCGGGGTATCGTGCCATGCCCAGTGTAGAACAACTGTGCTATAGATGTCAAGCGGCGGAATGTGAAGCGAGGGAGTTACAATACCGAGGAGAAGTTGCGGACTGAACAGAGGTCTGACGCTGAGCAGAGCGATGACAGCGAACAAAAGAATGAAACGGAGTCGTCTGACCGGCACAGGCGAACGGAAAGGCCGCGGAGGGAAAACATGGGCTTTGATTCGAGAAAACAACATGACGAAGGCAAGTCATTTGCAGGCCGCGTTCGACGCAAGTATCTCAAAGTTGGTTTCGGATCGGCGATTGTTATTGTCGCCTTGCTATTTCTTGTTTCACCGCATATTGCCAGTTTCTTTTTGTCTCTAAGCCGGGCCGTAAATCATAATGCCCACAATGAAATTCTGGCGTCATTTCTTGATTCGCGTCCGACTTATACCCTTCCGCCTACCTATACGCCCTTGCCGACTCACACTCCCTTGCCGACGCATACGCCGCTGCCCACCTACACGCCGCGACCGACCTACACGCCGTATCCGACGGCGACGCCTATCCCGCCGGCTTTCCTCATCCAGCAGTTGGAAACCCAGGCTCAGCTTGTGGTAGTGCGCAATGAATTCGCCATGCGTGAATTTCATGTCGGCGTTTATGAGCGTTTATGCAGCCATGGCGCTGACTTTACCGCCCAAGGCGTCATTGAAGCCGGCATTGATTTTGCCGCCATTGATGAAGATCGTGTGACATTCGACGCGGACAATGGACGATATTCATTGCAGTTGCCCGTGCCCGAATTCACTAGCTGCCGAATAGAGTATATTCGTCTCGAAGAAAACACCTTCAGTTTGTGCAATCCCGATTGGGATCGAGCGCGCATCTTTGCCGAGGCGCAGGCCATGACACAGTTCCTTAAGGAATCAGAGGAAGACAGATTGCTAGGTGACGCGGCCGAACATAGCGCGGAGATACTGGGGGACTTCGTCCGCACGTTGACTGGCAAGACAGTCAACGTGGATTTCGACGAACCTGTTGGCAAACCTAAGATGTCGCGCTCTTGCTCGCCTTCCGTTCCCGGCGGCTGGCGCTTCGACAAGGCTGACCAACGCTGGGAGAGAATAAGCCGATAAACGCTGAACGCATCTATGGCTAAATCTCGACGTAGCGCTTCCAGACTTCGGGGCCGGAACCCAAGGCGATGACCAGGTAGCTTGTGCGCGGCGTCTTCGGCTCCCAACGCAGGCGCATGCCGGCGACATTGTGCAGCCGATTGCCCTTGCGATGGTTGCAGCGGGAGCAGGCGCAGGCGGTGTTGGACCAGGTGTCCTTGCCGCCCAGGCAGCGCGGAATAATGTGGTCAATGGTGAAATCGCGCTTGCTGAGGACCTTGCCCTTGAATTGCGCGCCGAGTTTGACGCCACAATAGATGCAGGTGTAGTTGTCGCGGACGAGGACGCCTTTGCGGCTCCAGTGGGATTTCCGGCGCGGGACGTTGACGTAGGATCTCAAGGCGATGACCGATGGCACCTCGAACTTTGTGCGCACTGTATTCAGATATTGACCGGTCATCTCGACCGCAATGGCCTTGCCCGCGAACAGCAAATTAAACGCGCGCGGCACTGTGATTACAGAAAGCGGCTCCCAGGTGCTGCCATTGAGGAGCAAGACGCGATTCTGCAATACGCTCACCCTCGTCACGATTTTCTGCGCCTCCCCAACTTATCCGACCGTTTGAATGCCTTCGGTCGCCACTATTATATACCACGAAAGCCGGCATTTGCCGAGCCTGCAAATGCTCGCGGCCGGTCTATTCGCGCGCGATTCCGGCCGTCGCCTTTGACATGCCCGGCGCGCCAGGTATCATTGTCCGCGTCGACCGTTTCGCGTGCACAAACATCCGGGGTCGCCCGTGCTGGTCAAGCCCGATCTCTCTGAAGAATTGATCCTTGAACGCCTTCGCAGCGCCTATGGCCTGGTCCTGCCGTCCGTCGAATTCTTGCCGATCGGCAATGACGCCCGGGCCTGGTCATATCATGTGAGGGCCGCGGACCGCGACTATTTTCTCAAGCTGCGCAAGGGCGATTTCAATTCGGCTGCGCTGGCCGCGCCAGATTATTTGCTGAGCCGCGGCATCGACAGCGCGGTCGCGCCCCTCGCCGCTGCATCGGGCCGCTTGCACACGGCGCTGGCCGGTTACGCATTCGCGCTCTATCCCTTCGTCGCCGGCGAATCCGATTGGAGAATGACGCTCAGCGGCGAACAATGGCGGCGCTGGGGCAAAATCATGCGCGCGATTCACCATGCGCCGATCACGCCGAGGCTGGCGCAAACTGTTGCGCGCGAGGTCTTCGCCGAAAAATGGCTAGACAAGATCGAAGTCGTGGAAAATGCGCTCGTCCGCGGCACATACGCCGGCGACGTCGCCGAGGAAGTAGCTCGGCTCTGGCGGAAAAACGCGGATGCGATTGCGCTTGCCCGCAGCCGCTATCTGTCCCTGGGCGCGAAGCTGGCCGCTGATCCGCCGCCTTTTGTCCTCTGCCATGCCGATATTCATCCGGCCAACATCATCATTGACGCCGCCGACGCCATCCACATCGTGGATTGGGACGAAACGATTATCGCGCCCGCAGAACGCGATCTCATGTTCTTCCTCTACGACGGCCACAGCCGGGCGGATACCGCCGCCTTTTTCAATGGCTACGGCGAAGCGCCGATCAATTGGCTGGCCCTGGCCTATTACAAATATGACTGGGTGCTGCAAGAATTCGCCGATTATGGCGAGCGCGTCTTTCTCTCCCCTGACATTCGCGCGGCCGATCTGGCATTGGCCCGGCGCGAGTTCGAAGGACTGTTTGCGCCCGGCGATGTCATCGAACGCGCGCATCAGGCTTATGACCGATACATGAAGTCTCCCGCCTCCCCGCCGTAATAGGCGAAGCGTCAGGCGGCCGTCAAGGCCGTCGGTTTGATTATCTGTAGAATCAAAAGAGAATATTCATGCGCTGCCGGAGGCTATGCCCATGCGCCGCCGAACCTTTATCATTTTTCTGCTTTTGACCGTTTTCCTTACGGGCGGTCTGCCCGCGAGCGTCGCCCAACGCGCCCGCCTTGGCTCGCTGGCTGTTTTTGAGGTCCAGCCAGCGCCCACGCGCCAGCTCGGGCTGAAAGAAGCCGTATCTTTTCATCTGAACCGACGCGTCGATTGCGCCCAAGCGCGGGTCGCGTTCAGCCTGTCCCCCGCCATCGCCGGCGAGCTGGCCTGCGACGAATATTCGCTGACCTTTTCGCCCGCGGCCGCCTATGAGCGCGACACCGCTTATACTTTCGCTTTGACGCCGCCTCTGAACGCCAAAGACGGCGCGCCTCTTCTGGAAGACTTCCGCGTGACCTTCAAGAGCGCCGGCCACTTAGAAGTTGTCGAGGCGCTGCCCGGGCCAGATGCCCAGCTTGTGCCGGTGGACTCGGCGATAACCGTCGTCTTTGACCGCCCGGTCGCGCCGCTGGCGATGTCAACGGATGCCGACGAATTACCCCATCCGGTCGTACTGTCGCCCACGACCGCCGGAACCGGCGAATGGGTCAACAGCGCCATATACGTCTTCAAGCCTTCAGCGCCATTGCAGAGCGCCGCCGAATACCGCGTAACGGTCGCGGGAGATCTGGCGGCGGTCGACGGCGCGACCTTGTCAAGCGCGGTGAATTGGTCTTTCAAAACCGAAGCGCCCTCCATCACATCCGTTTATCCGCGGCCGCGGTCCGATGATCTTTTGCTCGATCCGAAGATTCATGTTCGCTTCAACCAGACCATGGACCGGCGCGAGATCGAGCGCGCATTCTATTTCCAGGCGGGCCAGGAGCGAGAGGCGCCGGAGATTGCGGGGGGATTCGAGTGGGCGGAAGACGGCAAAGGCTTCGCCTTCGCCCCGGACGAGCGCCTGCAGCCCGAAACCGGGTACCGAGCCGGCTTTGATAATGCGCTGCGCTTTAGACGGGGCCAACAAAGCTGGGACTATACAACGGTTCCGCTGCCGGCAATTGAGTGGACCTACCCGGCGGACGGCGATGACGACGTGAGCGGCGGCGGCGTTTCCTTGCGTTTCGCCTCGCGCATGAAGCTCGAAACGCTGTCGGAACGCATCCACATCGAGCCGACGCCCGAGGCCATCACGCGCACTTATTATAGTTACATGAACGAGCGCTACGACCTCTACTTTGAAGCCCTGCCTTCAACCGAATACCGCGTTCGCATCGAGCCGGGCATGGAAGACATCTATGGCAATGTCATCGGCGAAGAGCTGAACTTCAGCTTTGCGAGCGCGCCTTTGCCGCCGCGTCTGCGCATGAACGCGCCCGGGCCGGTTGGCTTCTACAATGCCTACCGCAGGCCGGCGCAGCTCTACGTCAACTATCGCGGACTCAGCCGCGTTGACGTCGCGCTCCACCGCGTGCCGCTTGATGAATTTGTTCGGCGGCTAGCCTATTTGCCTTACTGGGAGGAAGTCCGCATTCAAGATCCGGAGGAGTCCGAGCTACTGAGCCGCTGGACGCTTCCGCCCAATCTCGAAGAAAACAGAACGCGCTACGAGTTGCTGCGCTTGGGCGAAAGTGGGCCAGTTTCGGGTCAAGAGGACGAGGGTCTTTCGCCCGGAGTCTATTTCCTCAAAATGTCTTCGCCCAGCCTGGAGCAGGAGCGGACGCATTACCTGAACGTCTCGACCGCCGCGCTGACCGTCAAGCATACGAGCGATCGCCTGACGGTCTGGGCGCTTGATGTTGAGTCCGGCGCGCCAATTGCTGGCGAGCCCATCAGCGTTTACGGGCAGGACGGCAACTATCTGCGCGATGTGCTGACGGATGAACGCGGCATCGCTCTGGCGGACATCCAATATACACCCGAGATATTCAGCGGCTTGATCGCCGTGCTGAACTCGAACGGGCATTTCGGCATCGCCTATAGCACTTGGACCGACGGCATGGCGCCATGGGACTTCGACATCAATTATTCCCGCATGCCGAGCGAGTTCGCAACCTATCTCTATACCGATCGGCCGGTGTACCGGACCGGGCAACCGGTTTACTTCCGCGGCATCGTGCGCAGCAAGGACGATGTCGTCTACATGCCGGCGCCCTTTGAAACGATTCAGGCGACCCTGCGCGACAGCCACGGCGCTGTCGTAGACAGGCGTGTTCTGCCAGTCAGCGATTTTGGCAGCTTCCACGGCCAATTTGATATCGCGCCGCGCGCGGCGCTGGGGCGTTATTCGATTGCCATCGATTTTCCAAACAGCCGCGGCGAATATCGCTGGACCTTCGATCGCATCCGTTTCCTGGTCGCGGAATACCGCCTGCCCGAATATCAGGTGAGCCTGGAAACCGAGCGCCCCGATATCGTTCAGGGCGAAACGGCGACATTCGAGTTAAGCGGCAAGTATTTCTTTGGCGGTCCCGTTTCGCTGGCCGAAGCGGAATATACGGTACAGGCCGTTCCCTTCCGTTTCAATTACACCGGCGACGGCTATTACGACTTTTCCGGACGCGGCAGTTACAGCAGCCGCAGCTATTACGACGACTCCGACAATGTCGTCGCCGAGGGCGCGCTGAAGACGGATGCCGCCGGCGTCGCCCGCTTCGACCTGAAGGGCGAGCTGCCGGATGACAGTGGCAGCCAGCGCTGGCGCGTCGAAGCGGCGATTCGCGATGAAGCTGGCCAAGAGGTCTTCGGCCATTCGGAACTGACCGTGCATCAGGGATTGCTCTATGTCGGCGCGCGCGCGCAGAATTATGTGGGGCGCGTCGGCCAAGACAGCGTCATCAAGATTATCGCCGTCGATTGGGACAGCCAGCCTATAGCCAATCAGGCGATCGACGTGCAAGTGCTGAAACGCCGTTGGACGTACAAGCAGGAGCAGGATCCCATAAGCGGGCGCGTCGCCTCGGTCTGGCAGGTCGAAGAGATTCCCGTCACCGGCGGAAGCGTAACTACCGGCGCCGATGGCAAGGCGCGCTTCCTGTTTCAACCGCCGAGCGGCGGCGCCTTTGATATTGTCGTTTCCACCCGCGACAAGCTTGGCAAACTGATCAGCGCCTCCACTCGTACCTGGGTATCAAGTTCGCGACAGGTCTCCTGGCGTCAGAACAGCGACCATTCCATTGATCTGATTCCGGCGCGAAAGCAATACCGCATCGGCGACACTGCCGAGATCCTGATCGCGTCGCCGTTTGAGGGCGCGGTTCAGGCCCTCGTCAGCATTGAGCGCGGCGATGTGCTCAGTACCGAACTGATCTCGCTGGAGAGCAACTCTCATATCCACCAGTTTGAAATCCAGCCGAATCATGCGCCCAACATCTTCGTCAGCGTTTTCATCGTGAAACCCGCCGGCGCGGACGACTCCCCGGCCGCCTGGCGCATGGGCATAACAGAATTGCAGGTGGCGCCGGAGCGCAAAGCCCTCAACATCGCGATTGAAGCCGAACCGCCCTGGGCCGAGCCGCAGGCCGAAGTTGAGTTTCGCTTGCGTGTAACCGACTACAAGGGCGAGCCGGTCCGGGCCGAAGTCGGCCTCGGCTTGACCGATCTGGCGGCGCTATCGCTGGGCGAGCACTACAGCGGGCCCATTTTGGATGCTTTCTTCGGGCGGCAATCTTTGTCGGTCTATACCGCCAGCGCGCTGCTGCACAATGCCGATGCCGTCACGGCCGCGGTCGTTCCGGTCGCCGGAAAACTTGAAGCGATGCAAGATATGCGCGATTGCTGTTTTGGCGGCGGCGGCGCTCCGCAGTTCCAGCCGACATTTGCCAAGCCGCGCAGCGAATTCGTCGAAACGCCTTATTGGAACCCGACCCTGCTGACGGACGACAACGGCGAAGCGACGGTTAAGCTGCGCCTGCCCGACAATCTCACCACCTGGCGCCTGGATGCCCGCGCCATCACGGAAGCGCGGGACGGGCGCTTCCTCGTGGGCGAGACGACTTTCGATCTGACCAGCGCGCGCCCATTAATGATACGCCCGGTGACGCCGCGCTTCTTCATCGCCGGCGATCAGGCGCAGCTGAGCGCGGTGGTCAACAACAACACCGGGCGGGACATTTCCGCCAGCGTTTCCATTGAAAATGTCGCCGGGCTTACTGTGGTCGACGACGCGACTTTGGTCCAGCAAGTGATGATTCCAGCGGGCGGCCGGCAACGCGTTAAATGGCGCATGCGCGTCGGCGATGTCGAATCGGTTGCGCCATTCTTCACTGTGCGCAGCGCTGACTTTGCCCATAGCGATGCCAGCGTATCGCCCGTCAGCGCCGATGCGGACGGCAGCCTGCCGGTCTATCGTTACGATGTCCCCGAGACCGTAGGCAGTGCCGGCATGTTGCGCGAGGGCGGGGCGCGGATCGAAGCCTTCCTGCTGCCGCGCGACTTGGACCTGCAAGCCGGGCGACTGGATGTCCGCCTGGAAAAGTCCCTGGCCGGCGTAACGAATGCAAGTCTGGATTATCTGGAGTCGGCGTCGCGCCGCTACCTCGATTGCGCAACCACGATCGTCAGTCGCTTTCTGCCCAACATCCATTCCTACCGCGCCATCAAGGAGCTTGGGCTGGAGCGGCCCGAGTTGGAGTCCAGGCTTGAAGCGTTGGTTACCAACGGCCTGCGCGAATTGCAAAGCCGGCAGCGGACGAACGGCGGATGGAACTGGTGCGCCGCGTCCGAGAACCATGCGCCGACAACTGCATACGCTTTGATCGGCTTGGCTACGGCGCGTAATCAGGGTTATCCCGTCGATGAAACGGTCTTGCGCCAGGCGCAGAACTACCTGCGCAGCAAACTGTTCACGCCGACGCTGATTCATGAGCGCTGGCGATTGAATCGCCAAGCCTTTCTGTTGTACGCGCTCGCCTATTCCGGCGCGCCTGATTTGCCGCGCAGCCGCGCCCTGTTCAATAGCCGCGCGCGCTTGAACGTCGATGCAATAGCCTTTCTGGCGATGACGCTGCACCGAATAGATCCGGCCGACCATGGGCGGCTTGATGCCTTGACGCAGATGATGTTTAACCGCGCGGTAACCCGGGCCAGCGGCACATTCTTTAATGAGACCTATCAAGATCGCTGGAATTGGTCATCGGACATCCGCACAACCGCGCTGGTTTTGAACGCGCTTGTCGAGCTTCGTCCCGAAAGCGAGCTGCTGCCAAACATCGTTCGCCATCTGGTCAGCGCGCGCCAGGGCCGCGGCCGCTGGTCTTCATTGCAGGAAAACGCCTGGTCCATCATCGCCTTGACCAATTGGATGTCCGCCAGCGGCGAACTCAAGCCTGACTACACCTACAGTCTCGCCATGAATGGCCGTCAACTGTTTCAGGACAAAGCGACACCGGGCAACGCGCTGGCATCGGAACAAGTTAGCGTCGACCTTGCCCAACTGATTCAGCGCGAAAGCAATCTCCTGGAAGTGCAGCGCGGCGATGGCGCCGGCGCGCTCCATTACAGCGCCCACATGGTATTGAATCTCCCCGTGCCTGCGGTCAGGTCATTCAGTCGCGGGATAGAAATATCGCGTCGCTACACGCGGCTTGGGGACGCTGGGCGCGAGCCGGTTACGGGCGCTTTAGTCGGCGACGAATTGCAAGTCCGCCTGACCATCGTCGCGCCCAATACGCTGCGCTACGTCGTCATCGAAGACTTCTTCCCGGCCGGCGCCGAAGCGATCAATCCCGACTTGGCGACAAGCCAGCAGATCGGCACGAGGCCGGGCGGCGAACGCGTCGATGCGGGCGCGAGGGGCTGGGGCTGGTGGCATTTTGATCACATCGAGTTTCACGATGAGAAAGCCGTCATTTACGCCAGCGTTCTCCCGCGCGGGGTCTATGAATTTGTCTATACAATCCGAGCGACAATTCCCGGCCAATACAACGTGATTCCGCCGACGGCGCAGGAACTCCACTTCCCGGAGGTCTATGGACGCGGCGAAGGCATGCTTTTCACGATAGACGAATAGGGCGGGCTCAGCCTTCAACCATTTGGATGGCGGCCGTTTCTTCGCTGACAAACACGCCGCAGGGCCCGCCTGCCTCGCTTTCAGCCATGTCAACCGCTTCGCCGGCGAAGTTCAGCAGCGGATGATAGAACTCGTTGACCTTCTCCGCCTCGCCCATGACATAGTGGGCGATCAGGCTGCGGCGGAAGCGCGTCGCGCTTGAATTGGGGAAGCTGCCATGAATCACCTTGCCATTGAAGAAGACGACATCGCCCGGCTGCATGATGACCGGCGCCGGCCGACTGCCCGGCGGCAAGGGCACCTCGTTGCCGCTGAAACTCTGTGAGAGATCGGCTTCAATCGGGCATAGCCTGGGCAAATCATGCGTCCGCGGAACGATCTGCAGGCAGCCGTTCTCCTCATCGCAGGCATCCACCGCCATCCAGGCCGCCAGACAGGTGCCGGGCTGGACGCGCAAAGGCGTCTGATCTTGATGCAGGGCCTGGCCACGCGCATGCGGCGGTTTGAAGTAGAACATGGTCTGCGCGGCAAAAGGCTCCCGGCCGAGCAGGGCGGTCGTCCAGACGCGCAAGCGCTCGTCCAAAAGCCAATCAAGCGAAAGCTTGTCAAAACGATGGGAATGGATGATGCGCGGAAAGGCCCTCAAGGGGTCGTCCTGACCCAGCAAATGCGCGAGATCGCCGCCGAAGCCATGCCCGGCCGCGTTCAGCGCCATAAAATGCGTCTTGATGCGTTCCACTTCTTCGGCTGAAAACAATGCCGGCACGACGACATATCCCTCGTCGCGGTACCGTTCCACTAATCTCATATCCATGGGTTTACCTCGATTCATAATACTTTTAACAGTTTGGGTGCAAGCTTCGTATAAGTGTAATAGAGAAGAGGACTGGCGGCAAAATCCCAAGCGCCGATGTGGCGGACGAATGTCCCGCGGAAACCGCGCTTGAATTGATAGACGCCCCACAGCGCATCACTCTCATCGAGGGTATCGGGCGCGCCCCACATATCGTATATGTCATAGCCCTGCGCCTTGGCCCACTTGATCGCCTCCCATTGCAAAGCGTAATTTGGCATGCGCTGGCGCTCTTCATTGGCTGATGCGCCATAAAAGTACCAGCACTTGCGGCCGAAGTGAAACAGGATGACATGGGCGATGGCTCGGCCGTCGTATTCAGCGATCAGGGCTTGGGCCAAACCGGCTCGCATGAATTTCTCCCAGGCGCTCCGGTAATAGTCGAAGGGCCGGATCAGGAATTCGTCTCGCTCCGCCGTGACCTGATACAGCTGGTAAAGCGCGGGCAGGTCATCCAGCGTCGCCGCGCGGATCGTCACGCCCTTCTTGGCGGCGACGCGAATCTTGCGCCGGGTGTTGCCGCTCATCCCGGCCAGGATTTCCGCTTCAGAGGCGCTCAAGTCGATCGTCAGGGTATTGCGGAATTGCACCTGCGCCCCCGAAAAGCGCCAGCCGCGGGTTTTCAGCAGCGCGCTGATCTCGGCGCCGCGCTCGGGACTGTCGTCGGCGGAACCCGGGATGCCAGTGGCGACGACGACATCCGGATCTATCTTGAGCCATACGATCCCCAATCCGCGCGCGCGCCGCTCCAGATGCTGGAAGACTGTTTCCACCAGGTCCGCATCAGCGTAATCCAGCGCCGGACCCTTGCTGACCGCCATCGCCCTGAGCGGACCGAGCCGGCGCGTAGCGATGCTGGCCATGGCGACGGTCTCCGAGCCGCGCTTGAAGGCCAGCCGTGTAGGCTGCCAGCTGCCGGTCTCACGCTTGAAGTCGCCCCATTCCCAGGTCTGCAAGATATGCGCCCGGGGGAGCTGCCGCAGGGCGTCATTCCAGCGTTCGCGCTCTCCGACTTCGACAACCGATAAGATGGTGCTTTGCCTTTCGCTTTCTAGCGGCGCAGCCGGAGCGCAGCACGGTAACCGGCGTAAAGCAGCGGATTGCCGGCTCGATCCCAGGCGCCGGCCGTTCGCCGGAGCTCTCCGCCCCAGCCGCGCTTGAAGCCGTAAACGCCCCAGAGCCCATCGCTGCGATCCCGGAACTGCGCTTCCAAGGTCGCCTCGTCATAATCGGGTACGCCCCAAAGGTCATAATAGCGGCAGCCGCGTTCCTTGGCCCATTGGATCGCCGCCCACTGGATGCCATAGCTGGCGTAAAGATTGCCCTTGGCCCGCGACGATGCGCCATAGAGATACCAGGCGGTATCGCCCAGCGCGAAGACCATGATCGCCGCCAGCAATTCGTCACCGTGACGCGCCAAGAGGAGCGCGCCATAGTCCGGCATGAAGAGTTCATAGACCGCCTCGAAATAGGCGGCATTGTGCACGCCAAAGGCGTTGCGCTCACCGGTTCGCCGCATGAGGCGGTTGAAGGATTCCAGGTCGTCTTCGCTCCCGCGCCTGTACTCAATCTCGCTGCGCAGGCTCTTGCGGATTTTGCGGCGCGTGCCCTGGTTCATCCGGCGCATGATTTCATCGTCATCAGCGCCGATATCGATGACCAGCGTGCGCCGCGGTTGCACCGTCTGCGGGCTGGGCTCGAATCCCGCGCTCGCGAGGTCCAATTCCTCGGCCGCGCCAATATGCCCCGGCTCAACCTTGAGCAGCGCGGCTTTCGTCTCGGCCTGGATCGCATCCCAGAGCTGGGCATAGCCCGCCGCGTCCGGCGCGTAACCGCCCATCGGTACATAAGCCAACTTGCCCAAGCGCAGCGGCAAAGGCTTCATGAGGACCAGGGCGCCGGCCTGGATCGCGCCGGGCGCGCCAAGCGCGATGATCCGCGCCTCCCAGCCAAAGCGGGACTTGAGTTCGCCCCAGCGCGAAAGCTGCAGCAGATGCGCGCGCGGCTGGGCCGAGACGAAATCATCCCAGGCATCCGCCGCCGGATTGATCACGCGCGCTGGCACCGCTTTCCGCCGCAATACAGAAGTCATTGTAGCCACACCGGATATGCCCAATCGCCTTCATCATACCAGTATTCAGCGCGATCAATGTTGCGCAGAGCCGTCACATGCTTGTGTAAACCATGCGGGCGAAAAGCCGCCGTCAGTATCGAGACAAGCGATTGATCAGAGACTCTGCGACATTTTCTTCGCATAATTCTTGGGCGATAAGGAAGTTTATGAACAAGTTAGCGGCAAGGCTGCCCAATTCAAGCATTGGATTTTGGGGAAAATTCGTAATATGCGCCTAAACTCCGCGCCCTCTGCGTCCTCTGTAGTTAAAACAAAAGTTAAAACAAATCTCAATCGATTGTCCTGATCGACTGCCAATCTTCCGTTGCACAAGCCCAATCCCCCTGCTATACTACTGCCGTTTGTGATAAATGGCGCAAACTGACTTGCGGTGACCTGCGTTGTGAATGAATATTGCCGACAATTTCGGCGGCCGATAACGGGCGACACTGTGGCGGAATGCGCCTTGCGCATGCTTGCTGAGAACGGCTGTCGGATAGAGAATTCCAGGATGCGGCAGCGATGAACGTATTAAACGAATGGGCTTTTATCGGCTTGTTCGCCGTGATGGCGCCGGTCTTCCCGGCCCTGCCCATCGTGATCGCCTGGCTCTTCCGTCCGCGGAAGCCAAATGTGCTCAAGAGCTCCACCTATGAATGCGGCGTTGAAACCATCGGCGACACCTGGGTGCAGTTTCGCGTTCAATATTATATTTACGGTCTGATTTTCCTCGTATTTGATGTTGAAATGGTGTTCTTGTTTCCCTGGGCGGCCGCCTATAACGAGATGAGCCTCTTCGGTTTTGTGGCGGGTTTCCTTTTTATTTTCTTGCTGACGGACGCGCTGTTTTACGCCTGGAAGAAAAACGCGCTGGACTGGAAATAGGCGCGGGCGGGAGACGACGATGGACGAACTTTGTACCGGCTTGTGCAGCGTGCTGGTCGAGGCCGGCGCCGATGCCGGCTTGGCGCAGTTTCTGTCCCTGCTGGTCGGCGTCTTGCTGGTCAGCGGCGTGCCGCTGATTACCGTCATTCTGCTCATCTGGATCGAGCGCAAGGTGGCGGCGCGCATCCAGGACCGCATCGGGCCGAACCGCGTCGGACCCATCGGATTGCTGCAGACCATTGCCGACATGATCAAGCTCTTGAGCAAAGAAGACATCACGCCCACGGCCGCGGACCGCGTCCTTTACAATGCGGCGCCGCTGGTTTCATTCGCCTCGGTTGTTCTTATCTGGGCGGTCATTCCTTTTACGCCCTTCCATTACGGCGTCGATCTGGAGATCGGCGCCTTGTATTTCGTAGCAATCGCTTCCTTCGGCACCCTGGCCATCATGGTCGCCGGCTGGGCCAGCAACAACAAATACGCGCTTCTCGGCGCCTTCCGCGTCGTCTCGCTTCTGGTGAGCTACGAAGTGCCTCTGGTCTTCGCCTTGCTCCTGCCCGTTATGCTGGCCGGCAGCATGAGCTTGCTCGATATCGTCAACGCCCAGACCGGCATGTGGTTTGTCGCGCTTTCGCCCTTGGCCTTCGTCATCTTCTATATTTCTTCACAAGCCGAGACCGGCCGCGCCCCATTCGACTTGATCGAAGCGGAATCCGAACTCGTGGCCGGATTCAATATTGAATATTCCGGCATGAAATTCGGCATGTTCTTCGCCGCCGAATTCTTGCATGTATTCACGAACGGTATCCTGATGGCTTTGCTCTTCTTCGGCGGCTGGATGGGTCCGTACTATTACGAATCTCCCTTGATTGCTTTCGCCTGGCTGGGCGCGAAAGGCGGCCTGATCTATTTCACCACGCTTTGGTTGCGCAACACCGTCCCGCGCCTGCGCATCGACCAGATCATGGCTTTCAATTGGAAGTTCCTGGTGCCGCTCTCGATTGTCAATGTGATCCTCATTTCGCTCGCGCTGAAGATCATGCAGGAATTGGGCTGGGCGCCGCGGGACTTGATGGGCGCGAGCTTCGGCGAGATGCTGCCGACCACCGTCATTCTCCTTGTTATCAACGGCATTATGATTCTGTATTTGCTCGGCATGATGCGCAGGCGCGGGCGGGAAGCCCGGCGCGAATCGCGGATTGCTCAAGCGGCCTTGGCGCAAGCGGCGGCGGATTAGGAGAGCCGCGACATGGAATTGAACGCCATCTCAATTGGTTTCGTCGTCTTCAGCATATTCACCCTGGGCGGCGGCATCGGCGTCGTCACCACGCGCAACCTGTTCCAGGGCACGATTTGGCTGATGGTCAGTCTTTTCGGCGTCGCTGGATATTTCGTCTTGCTCAGCGCGCCCTTCCTGGCGGCGGTGCAAATACTGGTTTATATCGGCGCCATCGCCATATTGATCACATTCGCCGTTATGCTCACGCGCAGCGTCACGCGCATTAAAGAGCGCTACATCCGCATCCTGCCCAATTTCCTCGGCTCGCTCGTCCTGTTTCTGATTCTGCTCTTCGGCGTGACCGTGCCGATCTTCAGCGGGCATCTGCCGGAAAGCGCGCCGGAGTATGTCGCGTCGACGCATGATCTCGGGGCGGCGCTGGTGGATGAGAACGGATACGTCGTGCCTTTCTTGCTGGCGTCGGTCTTGCTGACGGCCGCGATGATCGGGGCGATCTTCATCGCCCGCGACGAGAACGCGTAGGGAGGCTGGCGAGCATGGTACCTCTCTGGATGTATCTGGCGGTCGCCGCGGCCCTCTTTTCAATTGGCGTTTTTGGCGTCCTGGCGCGGCGCAACGCGGTCGCGGTGCTGATGTCCGTGGAGTTGATGCTTAACGCGGTCAATATCAACCTGGTCGCCTTTTGGCGCTACAGCGAAACCGGCACCGACCTGCTGCTGAATGGCTATGCCTTCACCGCCTTTGTGCTCATTGTGGCGGCGGCGGAAGCGGCGGTCGGCCTGGCGATTATCATCACGGTCTATCGCAATCGGCGGTCGGTCATCCCGGAAGAAGCGCGAGCGCTGAAAGGATAAGAGCCGCCTATGGAAGTCTTCAACGATCCAAACGCGCTGCCCTGGCTGATACCGGCCGGTCCCTTGCTGGCTTTCTTGATCATCACGCTGCTGAGCAACAAGTCGAAGCTCGTTCCGGCCAGCGACTCGCACGAATATGGCGGTCATCATCCCGACTACGATGGCATGCCGGTGCCGGTCGTCGCCCGCTACAGCCGCGTCATCAGCGTCGTCATTGGCATGGCCGGCGTGATTGCCGCGCTAATCATCAGTTGGCTGACGCTTTACAACGCCTCGCAGCTGCATCACATCGGGGAAGAGGTTCTCGCGAGCAGCATCGTCTGGATGGACACCGGCGACACCGCTTTCCACATGGGCGTGCTGGTTGATCCCGCGACCGTCATCATGCTGGTGATGGTGCCCATCGCCACGCTCATGATCTTCATTTATTCCATCGGCTACATGGCGCACGACCCGCGCCAAGCCCGCTTCTTCGCGCTCATCTCACTTTTTGCCGGCGCGATGCTGACGCTTGTCGTGGCCGACAACGTGCTGCTGTTCTTCGTCGGCTGGGAGATCATGGGCGTTTGCTCCTATATGCTCATCGGTTTCTGGTTCGAGAAAGAGAGCGCCTACAAAGCGGCGATCAAAGCCTTCACAACTACGCGCATCGCCGATGTCGTCATGCTGCTCGGCATCGCTTATCTCTACAGCATCACAGGCACACTGAGCTTCCGCGAGATCATGTACAACCCGGCCGCGCTGGACAGCCTGGCGACGACGGCGCCGATCATATTCGGCGGCTGGACGGTCAGCGCCGCCAGCATCATCGGCATCTTCCTCATCATCGGCACGGTCGGCAAATCGGCGCAGTTCCCACTGCATGTCTGGCTGCCCGACGCCATGGAAGGCCCGACCCCGGTCAGCGCGATGATTCACGCCGCCGCCATGGTCTCGGCCGGCATCTTTTCCCTGATCCGCCTTTATCCGCTTTTTGCCGCTGGCGGCGACCCCCATCACGGCATCTTGACCGAACCGCTGGCATTCATGGCGGTTGTCGGCGCCTTCACCGCGCTTCTGGCCGCCACCATGGCGGTAGCGCAAAATGATGTCAAAGCGGTATTGGCATATTCGACCATTTCACAACTTGGCTTCATGATGGCGGCGATCGGAATCGGCGCTTATGTCGCGGCCGCCTTTCACCTCATCACGCACGCTTTCTTCAAAGCCCTGCTCTTTATGGCGGCCGGCTCGGTCATCCATGGCATGGAACACGGCGAACATCACGTCCACGAGCATGGCGACGCCCATCATCCCCCTGATGCTTCGGGGGTAGAGCGCTTCGATCCCCAGGACATGCGCAATATGGGCGGCCTGCGCAAGACCATGCCCGTCACCTTCTGGACATTCCTGATCGGCGGTTTGTCGCTTTCAGGTCTGCCCATCATCACCGCCGGCTTTTGGTCCAAAGACGAGATCCTGGCCGATGCCTGGCTGGTGCTGGACAAATTCGGCAGCGGCGCCCATGCCCTGGTCTTTGTTTTGCTGGCGCTGGCCGCATTTATGACCGCCTTCTACACCATGCGGCAAATTTCGCTGACCTTCGGCGGTGAAGCGCGCAGCGAAGCGGCGAAACACGCCAACCTGGGGCAGGGCATCATCAGTTTCACAATGACGCTGCCGCTTTTGATTCTGGCTGTATTTGCGATTGCCGCCGGTTTTGTTGGCGTGCCGACGGACTTCCCCATTCTCGGCCCCATCTTCTCGCCGGAGCACAACGCCTTCCACCATCTGGTGATCGAGGCCCTGCCCTTGACAGAAGCGACCGCCGCTTATGCCTCTCTGCCGGATTATCATCCCCATGCGCCGCCATTCAACATCGTGCCCGTGGCGACCTCGTTTCTGGTGGCGCTGCTGGGAATTTGGCTGGGCTGGTTGACCTATTGGCGCAAGCCGCTCAAAGCCGGCGAGAAAGATCCGCTGGAAGAAGCGCTCGGCCCGCTGCATCCGGTGCTGCAGAATCGTTATTATCTCGACGACGTCTACGAGCGAGTATTCGTGAAGCCATCGCAATGGCTGGGCTTGCAGGTCATCGCCTTCCTGGACCGCGGCATCATCGACGCCTTCTTGCACCTGATTGCGCGCATCTCGACCTGGTTGGGCGATCTCATCAAGGCGCTTAATCTCTGGCTGATTGACGGCGTCGGCGATGGCATTCCGATTGCGATCTTCAACATCGGCGGCTGGCTGCGGCGCATGCAGAGCGGACGCGTGCAGTTGTATCTGCTCCTCGTCCTGGCCGCGGCCGTCGTCATCGGCATCGTCCTCGTTCTGTCGGCGGGCGCCTAAGTGGGGGACGCATTCATGATTGACGTTTTTGGCATAGACGCGCTCTCGGTATTGGTCTTCGGGCCCGCGCTCAGCGCCTTCATCGTGGCGTCGCTCGCCTCCCTGGCCCCCAGCAAGCAACTCGGGCGCTGGGTCGCGCTGTCGCTTTCGCTGCTGCTGGCGCTGCTATCCATCAAAGTCTTCGCTGATTATCAAGCGGCGGGACTGGCCATCGGCGACGAACAATTCATCGTGACGCAGGACTCGCCCTGGTTCGAGGCCCTCGGCGCGCGCTGGACGCTCGGCATAGACGGCATCAGCGCGGTCATGGTGCTGCTGACGGGCATCTTGACGCCCTTGGCCGTCTTGGCGAGCTGGAATATCGAAGACCGCTCGAATATGCACCTGGCGCTGCTGCTGCTCTTCGAAACCGGCAGCATGGGCGTATTTGTGGCGATGGACCTGATGGTCTTCTTCCTCTTCTACGAATTGACGCTGGTGCCGATGTATTTCTTGATCAACCAGTGGGGCAGCCTGCCCAAATCCGGCGTCAAATTCAGCGGTCGTTTCTACGCTTCGACCAAGTTCATGATCTATTCTTTCGGCGGCACGCTGGGCATGCTGCTGGCGACGCAGCTTATCGGCTGGTCCTCCGGCACCTATAACATGGCGGAGCTAACGGCGACCTGGCCGCTATTCCGGCAGGGCGAGGCCCTGCTCGGCATTGACGTCAGCGCGGTTAAGGCATTGGCTTTTGCCGGCTTTTTTGTCGCCTTCTGCATCAAAGTGCCGATTTGGCCCTTCCATACCTGGCTGCCCGATGCCCACGGCGAGGCGCCGACCGCTGGCTCCATGCTTCTGGCCGGCATCATGCTGAAGCTGGGCGCATACGGATTCATCCGGCTTGTCATTCCGCTTTTCCCCGAAGTCTGGCTTACTGAAGTGGTCATCATAGGCGTCAATGTCGCGACCTGCTTCGCCATCCTTTCAGTGGTCGGCATCGTGCTGGGCGCTTTCGCCGCCTTCGGCCAGAGCGATATCAAACGCCTGGTCGCCTACAGTTCGGTCAACCACATGGGCTTTGTTGGCATCGGCATCGCCGTGTTGGCGCAGACTTACGCCCAAATCTGGTCCGGCAGCGATCCCAACGCCGATGTGCAGACGGCCATTCTCGCGGCCAACGGCACGGTCTTGCAGATGTTCAATCATGGGCTTAGCTCGGCGGGCATGTTTTTGCTGGCCGGCGCGCTTTATCACAAGACGCATACGCGCGAACTTTCGGATTATGGCGGGCTCTGGGTCAAAGCGCCGGTGTTTGGGGGAATCCTGCTCTTCACCAGCTTCGCCAGCCTGGGTTTGCCCGGCCTCAACGGTTTCGTCAGCGAATTCTTGATCGTGCGCGGCGCCTGGCCCGTATTCACCGCGCTGACAGCCATCGCCATGATCGGCTTGCTATTCACCGGCGGCTACATCCTCAAGGGCATTCGCGCGGTGCTGCACGGTCCTTTCAATATGCGCTGGCGGGATTACAACCTGGAACTGACGCCGCCAGAATTGCTGGCCATGGCGCCTCTGCTCGTTCTGATGCTGTTGACCGGTGTCTATCCGAACTGGATCCTGCCCATAATCAACACCACGGTCTCGACCATTTTCGCCGGCTTGGCGAGCTAGGAACCCGCAAATGGTATCTACCGGCTTTTCCGTCCTCACCGCCATCATTTTCATTCCCATTATTGCGGGCGTGGTCATCCTCTTCCTGGACCGGAAGAATCGCGATTTGGTGCGGGGCATCGGCGTTACGGCGGCGGCGGCAGTGCTGGCGCTTTCGCTCGCCGTCTTCTTCGGCTATGACAATTACGTCAAGCAAGCCGGCGGTTTGCTGGAAACGCAGGCGGCCATGCTGGCGTCGGGCGCGGAACTCAGCGGGACGCAGATGTTCGTTGACGCGCTCGCCTTTGAACAGCGCGTCGTCTGGGTCGAATCGCTCGGCATCGCCTATCATGTCGGCGTTGACGGCATTTCCGCGCCAATGGTGCTGCTGACCGGCATGGTGGCGGTCGCGGGCGTGCTCATCTCCTGGAATATTCAAGACCGCCTGCGCGAATTCATGGCTGTGTTCATGTTTCTGGTCGCCGGCGTCTTCGGCGTTTTCATCGCGGTCGATCTCTTTATGCTCTTCTTTTTCTATGAACTGGCGATTTTCCCCATGTACTTGCTCATCGCCGGTTGGGGCTGGGTCAAGCTGCGGGAATATGCCGCCATGAAGCTGACCCTTTATATTCTTGTTGGCTCGGTCTTTTCCCTGGTCGGGGCGGTGGCGATGTATTTCGCCGCCGGAACGTATTTTTCCGGGGCCGGCGCTGAAGTTTTGCAAGCGGCGATTGACGGCGGCTTTTTGCCGCCCGATAGCGGCGCCTACAGCTGGAGCATCGTTCATCTGACTTTGGCGGCCGAAAACGGCGCTTTCGCCATCGACATCCTGGGCATTGACGGGCTGAACTTCGCGAAGTTCTGGTTCCCCTTCATGTTCCTGGGCTTCGGCGTGCTCGCCGGCGTATTCCCCTTCCACAACTGGTCGCCCGATGGTCATGTCGCGGCGCCAACCGCCGTCTCCATGATTCACGCCGGCGTCCTGATGAAAGTGGGCGCATTCGCCGCCTTGCGCGCGGGCGTGCAGCTTCTGCCGGAAGGCGCGGATACGCATCTGCCCTGGATGGTCTTCCTGACGCTGATCAATGTCGTATACGGCGCGCTGATCGCCTTCCGCCAGCGCGACTTCAAATATGTCATCGGTTTCTCTTCTGTCAGCCACATGGGCTTGGTCAGCATGGGCTGGGCGACGATGAACCAGACCGGCATGACCGGCGCCGGCATTCAGATGTTTAGTCACGGCGCGATGACGGCGCTCTTCTTCGGTGTGGTGGGCATGGTCTATGACCGCGCTCATACCCGCGATATTCCAAGCCTGGGCGGCTTTATGAAAGTGATGCCCTGGGTCGGCATCGCCTTTGTCATCGGCGGCTTAACCAGCATGGGCATGCCCGGGCTTAGCGGATTCATCGCTGAATTCCCGATTTTCCAGGGCATGTGGGCCGCGTCCGAACAAATCACGCTTCAGGTCGGCGGCTTCCAACTCAGCAACTACTATAGCGTCCTGGTCGTGATTGCGGCTTTGGGCATCGTCATCACGGCCGCTTATGTGCTCCGTGTGGCCGGGCAGGTGTTTTTCGGCGAATTTGACGCGGAGCGCTTCCATGACGTCGGCAATATTGAGATGACCGATCGCATCGTCTTGATCATCCTGGGCGCGCCGCTCATCATCCTTGGTTTGTACCCGCCGATCATGGCGCCGATGATCGAATCCGGCATACGACCGCTAATCGCCTTGCTGGGAGGTGGCTAGATGGAATTTGATCTCTGGGCGCAGCTGCCATCCGTCTTGCCCGAGGTCGGCCTGACGACATTGGCCATCGTCGTGCTCTTCGCCGATATCTATGGTTCGCCGGCGGCGCGGCGGCAGGTTGCGTCGCTTTCGGCCCTGGGCATGGCGCTGCTCGCGCTTGCGCCAATGATCTGGCAGCCCGATCCCGCTCTCTTTGAAAATGGCCTAATGCTCTGGGGCGGCATGGTCAACTATGACCCGCTCTCGCAGATCTTCAAAGTCATGCTCCTATTGGCGGGAGCGGTGACATGCCTGATGGCGGCCGGCGACAAAGGCGTCGGCGACAAAGGCGAATTTTATCTGATTGTCATTGTGGCGACTCTCGGCGGACTGATGATGTCCAGCGCCAGCGATCTGATTCTGGTCTTCGTGGCGCTTGAGACCCTGTCGATCCCGCTGTACATGCTGGCCAGCTTCCGCCGCGGCGATCAACGCTCGGCCGAAAGCGGCATGAAGTACTTCTTGTACGGCGCCTTCGCTTCGGCGATCATGCTCTTCGGCTTCAGCCTGCTTTATGGTTTCACCGGCACGACAAATCTCGTCGGCATCGCGGATGCCCTGGGCGCTGGACTGGGCGACAACCTGATCGCCGTGATGACCGCGCTTGTGATGGTGGTTGTCGGATTCGGCTTCAAAATCAGCGCAGTCCCCTTCCACTTCTGGACGCCCGATGTCTATGAAGGCGCGCCGACGCCAGTCACCGCATTCGTCAGCGTATCCAGCAAAGCGGCCAGCTTCGTCTTGCTCCTGCGTTTCTTGACCGCGGTCTTCCCGGCGGACTTGCTCATCGCCGGCGTCGTGATTCAGGACTTCTGGGTCAACTTGCTGGTGGTCGTCTCGGTCGTCAGCATGACTCTGGGCAATGTCGTCGCCTTGCGTCAGAGCAATATCAAGCGGCTCCTGGCTTATTCATCCATTGCCCAAGCCGGCTATACGCTGATTGGCGTCGCCGCCTTGCAAGGCATGAACGACAGCCTGGCGGTGGCATCGGTCAGCTTCTACATGTTTATGTATATCTTCACCAATCTGCTGGTCTTCGGCGGGGTCATTCTATTCATCTCGGCGACCGATAGCGAAGAGATCAGCGACCTGGCCGGCTTGAACCGCCGCAGTCCCTGGCTGGCGCTGTTCATCACCGTCGGCTTGCTCTCCCTGGGCGGGATACCGCCGACGGCGGGCTTTTTCGGCAAGTTCTTCCTGTTTCAGGCGGCGGTCAACGCCAACCTGGTTGGCCTGGCTTTGATCGCCGTGACCAACGCCATCATCGCGCTCTATTATTATCTGGTGGTTATCAAAGTGATGTATGTGGATGTCGGCCCGGATGACGACAAGCCGATTGCGCTGCCGCGCAATTACGCCTGGTCCCTGGGCATTACGACGCTGGTTGTTGTGCTTCTGGGCACGATTGCCGTCACGCCGATTTATGATTGGGCGGCGCTGGGCGCGGGCGGCTTATAATCGCTGTAGCGAGAGCAAATCGTTTGTGATAAAATTCCCGAAGTTTGCCGATGGAGCGTATCGGCCGGTTGAATCTTGACGACAAGACAAGCAATGAATGAAACCCGATAACAATCCCCTGACCACCTATGGCCTCGTGGCGGGGGTGGTGGGGCAAGTGGGCTGTCTGGTCCTGCTTGTTATCCTGGGAACACTGTTGCTTGGCTTGGCTTTGGACGAAGCGCTTGGGACGCGCCCGACTTTCATACTGGTGATGCTCTTGGCGAGTGTGCCTATCAATCTCGCGGCGATCTATTTCTATACGCGCTACAAAGCCAAACAGCTTCAAGGCGCCGCAGGACAGAAGGAGGAAGATATTAGTGAATAGCTTTTGGAACGGAAAACGCCGTTTCGTCGCCTTGCTCATGTTCCTCGCCGGCGTCTTCGTTGCGCTGCGCGTGCCTCCGGTCATACCGTTCATCCAGCTGCCCGGCGAGAAATTCCCCGAAGGCTTCAATATCCCCTTCGTTGATATCCGCTGGACGAACACCATGGTCGGCTCGGTTATCGTCTGGATTCTGCTGCTGCTCTTCGTGGTTTACGTCTCGCGGCGTCGCCCGAAAGACGGCAACGAGGTACCGCCCGGCGGCTTCTATTACCTGTTCGAAGTCCTCTTTGAGGGCTTGATGGGTTTCGTCGGCGGCATTGCCGGCGGCCGGCACTTCCGCCTCATCTTCAACATGTTCATGACCATTTTTCTTGTTGTGCTGCTGGCCAACTGGATGGAGCTCGTGCCCGGCGTGGATACCATCGGTTTCATCCACGCGCACACCAAAGAAAAGTATGATGTGCAAACGGGCGAGTACAAGGTCATCACGACGGACGGCTACGAGATCTACCAGGGCTTCCTCGGCATCTCCTACGTCAATGGGCAATGCGACTGGATAAGCCCGGCTGACGAGGCGGCCGCCGACCAGGCGGCGCTGGTCGCCGCGGAAACGGCGGCGCTGAATGCCGAGCAGGACCTGGAGGTGAAAGCCGCCTACGCCCGTTACCAGGCGGAACATGACGATCATGGCGACGGCGATCAAGCTGAAGCGGGCGACGACCACGGCGAAGCGGCCGGGGAGAGCGACCAGGTTGCCGATGCGCGCAATGAACCGCTGGCCGCGCGCGTCGCGGAAAAGCAAGCCCGCGCCGACCGCGGCTGTTACACCGGCGTCGGTCCCGTGCCCTGGGCTGGCGACGGCGCCGATGACGCGAGCGCAGACGACGACAAGAAGCACAGCATCCCGCTGCATCCCGATCCGCGCAGCGAAGAGGCGAAGCTTGTGCCCTGGGTCGTCCTGCCTTTCGTTCGCGTTCCTTCGACCGACCTGAACATGACCTTGACCCTGGCGCTAATCTCCTTCGTCATGATTCAGTTCATCGGTTTCAAAGCGCTGGGCATTGGCTATCTCACGAAGTTCTTCAACTTCGGCACGCTCTTCAAATCGCCGCTGGGCGGTATTGACGTGGCGGTCGGCCTATTGGAGTTGATCGGCGACTTCGCCAAGATCCTTTCGTTCAGCTTCCGTCTTCTGGGCAATATCTTCGCCGGATCGATCCTGCTCTTCGTCATGAGCTTCCTGGTGCCGATTCTGCCCTGGCCCTTCTTCATCCTGGAGTTCTTCGTCGGCGTGATTCAGGCGCTGGTATTCGCCCTGTTGACCGCCATATTCATGAATCTGGCGACGATCAGCCACCATCACGATGATGAGCATGATCACGCCGAAGCGCATTAAATCGATAACTGGCAGACATAATCAGCTTGACTGGAGGAAAGATCAATGGATCCACAATCAACGATAGTCTTGGGTAAAGCGATAGGCGCCGGCCTGGCCATGATTGGCGCCGCCGGCGGCGGCATCGGCATCGGTCTTTCGGTCGGTGGCGCGGTCATGGCGATGGGCCGCAATCCGGATCATACGGCCACGATTCAGACGAACATGATCCTGGGCGTCGCCTTTGCCGAAGCGGTCGCCATTTACGCCCTGGTTGTATCGCTGATTATCCTCTTCGTACTCAGTTAGCCTGAGCCGGGGACGTATAGGAGGAAATCATGAGCGTACTTGATAACCTTGGCATCAATCCAGGTTTGATGCTGATTTGGGCAATCGCCTTCATCGTTCTCTATACCGTGCTGACGCGTTTCATTTATGATCCGCTGACGAATGTCTTGAACGAAAGGCGCAATCGCATCGCCAAAGGACTTGAAGACGCGGCGGCGGCCGCCCGCGCGCGGGAGAATGCCGAAGCCGAAGCCGACAAGATCCTGGCGCAGGCGCGCAGCGAAGCGCAGAAGGTGATCGATGAATCGCGCGGCCGCGGCGAAGAAGTCGCCGGCACCATCGAACAGGAAGCGCGTCAGGAAGCGGCGCGTATCCAATACGATGCGCAGAACGAGGCGGTCGCCATTCGCAACACCGAATTGGGCAACTTGCGCGAGCAGGTTCTTAATATCTCGGTGGCTGTCGCCAGCCGCATTCTGGATGAGAATATCAGCAAGCCGAAGCAGGAGGCGCTGGTTAACAGCTTCATCGCGGACCTGCCCGAAGGCGCCAAGGGCCTGGGCGGCAGCGTCGAAGTCGTCAGCGCCATGCCCTTGACCGAGGCTGAACAAGGCAAGATCAGCTCCGAAGTCGGCGCTGACGAAGCGGAGTTCAGCGTCGATCCGTCGATTCTGGGCGGATTGATCGTGCGCTGGTCCGGCGGCATGGTTGACGGCAGCGTTCGATCGCAGCTCAATGAGTTGGCGCGCAGCTTAAACTAACTCTCCCATCACAAGACAGTATTCGCGAGCGCGCTGGACGACCTCCAGCGCGCTTGTGTTTGTCGTATGCGGCGGTCTGTGCTTGAATAAGCGTGACGACTAGCGAAATCGAATCGAGATGGCCAAATCCCTGCAAGGCTTGCTTGATGCGATCCCGGGCGATCAAATCCTGGCGACGGACGGGAACCTCACTGCCGCCATCAGCGCCCCGGTCGTCGAATCCAGCCGGGAAGTCGCGCCCGGCGGCCTCTTTGTGGCGCGGGCCGGCCGCACAACCGACGGCCACCGCTACATCCCCGATGCCATCGCTGCCGGCGCCGCCGCTATCATCGGCGAAACCGAACAGCCGCGGCTTCCCGTCCCCTACGTCCGCGTTCGTAACGCCAGCCAGGTCCTCGGTCTTCTGGCGGCGGCCTACTACGACTTCCCCTCGCGCAAGCTGGTCGTCTTCGGCGTCACCGGCACTGACGGCAAGACGACCACCTGCCATTTGCTGCACGGCATTCTCAAGCGCGCGCCGGGCGTCAAGGCCGCTTACATCAGCACAATTTCAGCCGATATCGGCGGCGAATTAGCGCCGACCGGCCTCCACGTCACGACGCCGGGCGCGCCGCAGATTCAAGCTTACCTGGCAAAAATGGTCGCGGCTGGCGTCACACACTGCATCCTCGAAGTGACCAGTCACGGTCTGGCGCAGGCGCGGTTGAACGGCGTCGATTTCGATCTGGCGCTGTTGACCAATGTCATGCACGAACACCTGGATTATCACGGCAGTTGGGAAAATTATCGCGATGCCAAAGCCATCCTGTTCCGGCTGCTGTCACGTTCCTGGCGCAAGCCTAATCAGCCCAAACTGTCGATTATCAACGCCGATGACCCGTCGGCGGACTACTTCGCCCGGATTCCAGCCGACCGCATCCTGCGCTACGGAATTGCCGAGGCGGCCGACTTCCGCGCCGAAGACATCGAGCATCATCCCAGCGCTACTATCTTCCGCGTTGGGGGCCGGCAGATCAGGCTGCCGCTCATCGGCGAATTCAACATCGCGAACGCCCTGGCGGCGATTGCAGCGGCCCGCGCCCTCGGCGTCGAATGGCCCGCCATCGCCGCGGGCGTCAAGGCTGTGGAGCTGGTGCCCGGGCGCATGGAGCGAATTGACGAAGGCCAGGACTTCATCGCCATGGTTGACTTCGCGCATACGCCCAATGCTCTGCGTCGGGCGCTGGAAGCCGGGCGGCGGCTCATCGAACCGGGCAAACGTCTGATCGCCGTATTTGGCAGCGCCGGCTTGCGCGATGTGGAAAAGCGCCGTCTCATGGCGGAGACTTCGGCCCGGCTGGCGGATATGACCGTCCTCACCGCCGAAGACCCGCGCAGCGAATCGCTCGACGATATCCTGGAGATGATGGCGGCGGGCTGCCGCGCGCAAGGCGGCATTGAAGGCGAAACCTTTATCCGCGTTCGCGACCGGGGCGAGGCGCTCTATGCCGCCTGTCAGATGGCGGGCGCTGGCGATTTAGTGATGGCTTGCGGCAAGGGCCACGAGCAAAGCATGTGCTTCGGCAGCACCGAATACGCCTGGGACGATCGCCAGGCCTTGCGCGCTGCCCTGCGCGGGACGCCCCTCGCCACCTTGCCAACCGCCCGACGAGATCTCCATGCGCCGCATTGATTGGATTGCGGCAACGCTCCTCTTGCTCGTCGCCGCCGCCTTGCGCATCCTGGGCATCAGTCACGGCAATCTGAATCCGGTCTATTTTCCGTCGTATGCGCCCTACAACATGACGCACGAGCAGCTCCCGATTCAACCCGACGAATTCCTGAACGTGGCGCTGCCGGTGGAAATGGCGCTGCGCAATCGTCTGAATCCCGAATTCTTCTTTTACCCATCCTTTATCATCAACGTCAACTTCGCGGCAATTCATGCCACCGGCGCCCTTTCGGAACTTTCACTTGCCGACCGCGATGGACGGTCGCTGCGCGCCTATGCGCCTTTTTCCATGTACGTCATGACCCGCATGTATTCCGTCTTCGGCGGGATGCTGATGCTGGCCTGCGTCTACGCCATTTCGCGCACGATCTCGGGACGATATGCCGCATTCTGCGCCGCGTCGCTCGTCGCCTTCTCATTCACCCTCGTGCAACATGCCCACTACGGCAAACCGGGCTCGCTGGCCGCCGGCTGGATGCTGGTTGCGGCTTGGGCCAGCCTGGCAGCTTTAAGCAGTCGCAACAGTCGACGGCAGACGGCCTTCTATTTGCTCGCCGCCGTTTTCACCGGGCTGGCCGCCACCACGCGCTACAACGCGATCGCGGTCGCCTTTGTTGTCCTCCCGGTTGGCTTGCTGATGTTCTATCGCCAGCCGACCTGGCGCATGGCGCGGATGCTCGCTCTCGCCTGGGCGTTGATTCCGTTAGTTTACTTGTTGGGTTCCCCCTATACGCTCCTGGATTTCGAACACTTCTGGCGGGATTTCAACTATATCGCCGGGCAATACACCAGTACCGGCGCTGATGTTTTTGATTATTTTCTGGTCGACAGCTGGCAGGGCTTAATCTTCATGTTGACTTATGCCGGTTTGTTCGCTATCGGCCTGCCCGCCCTCCTTTTCGCCGGGCTGGCGTTGCCGGCCGCGCTGCAAGAACGCCGCCGTATTCCGGCCGCAGTGCTGGCGCTTCTGGCATTCATGCTGCTTGCCTACAGCCTGGTCGCCCTGCGCACGGTGCGCCCCGGGCACAGCGACGCCCTGCTCATTTTGATTCTGCCTTTCATCGCGATTCTGTCGGCGGCCGGCGCGGACTGGCTGGTTGGACGCTTGCCCATCCCGAAAAGTATCGCGATGCCGGCGGTCGCCTTGCTCTTGGTCGCGCAGCCGCTGGCGCTGTCCCTTCAAGTTGTGTCGCTATTCAGGCAGCCGGATACCCGCCACCTGATGCTGGACTGGATTCACGACAACATCCCTCAGGGTTCGCGCTTTTTTCTGAACGGCCCCTACAACGTGCCGCTTGATGAGGCGTTTTATCTCAGCGATCAGCAGTTTGGCTACTACGCCGAAACCCTGCCGACCGGCGCCGATTACGACTATATGATTTACTCCGACGCCCTGGCATTTGACGTCCTGCGCTCGCCGGATATCGTTCCGCCAGCGATCATCCAGCAGCAGCATAGCTATCTGCAGCGACTTGATGAATCGTATAAGCGGGTGAGGGAGATCAGCCGCCCAACCTGGACCGGTTCGGAAGCGATGATGAATATGGCCGCCTACTGGCACAATCCAACACTCATCGTTTACTGCCTGAATCCGGCCAGTTGTGAGACCCACCGGTGATTCGACTGTACCCGGCTACAGAAATGCCCGGCGGGCTTCTATGGTAGAATCGGTGAGGAGATAAGGGTTCGAGGCGGCTGTGCTGGATCTGGGCATTGTCATCGTCAACTGGAATACCTGCGAATTGCTGCGGCGCTGTCTGGAGACGGTGCTGGCCAGCGAAGGCGACCTGACGTTCAGAACGGTCGTGGTCGATAATGCCTCGGATGACGGCAGCGCCGACATGGTACGGCAGCTCTTCCCGCAAGTTGAGCTCATCGCGAACGAAGAAAACATCGGCTACCCACGGGCGAACAACGTCGGCCTGCGGCATCTGGGATTTCAGGGGCCTGGCGCTGTCGCCGATGCCGCGCCCCGCTATGCCTTGCTGCTGAATCCCGATACCGAATTGCCGCCTGACGCGCTGCTGGGCATGCTGCGCTTCATGGACGGGCGCCCCGATGTCGGCGTGGCCGGTCCGAAACTGGTGCTGAGGGATGGCAGCCTGGATCGTGCTTGCCGGCGCGGCTTCCCCACGCCAATTGTCAGCTTTTATCACTATTCGGGCCTGGCGCGGCTCTTCCCCAAGAACCCCCGTTTCGGGCGCTACAATATGACTTATGTCGATGAAAATCAGGCAATCGAGGTCGATTCAGTCGTCGGCGCTTTTATGCAAGTGCGCAAGTCCGCTATCGAACGGGTCGGTTTGTTGGACGAAGCCTTTTTTATGTATGGCGAAGATCTCGATTGGGCCTTCCGCGTCAAGCAGGCCGGTTTCAAGGTCTGGTATCATCCCGCCGTATCTGTGCGCCATGTCAAACGCGCCGCCAGCCGCAAGAGCCCCAAAGCCCAATTTGAATTCTGGCGCGCCATGCTGATTTTCTACCGCAAACATTACCAGCGCGGGACAATCCTGCCTCTGCATGTCATGGTTATGGCCGCGCTTCTGTTTAAGGGAGGTCCGGGTCTATGGCAAGAGATCCGCAATCCGACGCCTACACAGTGAGGCCGCGCTCGGTCCGCTTGAGCAACGACCATCTCAAGGCGCTATCGACAGCGACGCTCCTGCTGGCTGATGTCGTCATGCTTGTGGCCGCTTTTGTGCTCGGCTATGAAGCGCGCGGGCAGTTGCCGTTTTTCGTGCGCCCGGCTGAACAGCCCGCTCTGGCAACATACTTGCCGACCATCTTCCTGCACACGGCGACCATCATCTTGATGTTCTATTTTTCGCAGCTTTATCACTTGAAGCGCGCCTTTAGCCGGATTGAACAACTGCGCAACGTGATCGGCATTGTCACCTTGGGCGCCTTGCTGGCGAGCGGCACACAGGAATTCCTGCTCCAAAGCACGGCGCTGGAAGCGGTCTACCCGCGCAGCTTGCTCTTTTACGTCTGGTTCTTGAGCATGTTTCTCACGGTCGCCGGCCGCGAATTGCATCGGCGGGTTTGGGCCTGGCTGCGCCGGCGCGGCGTCGTCAGCGACAACCTGATGATCGTCGGCGATGGCAATATCGCCTACGAAATCAGCGATCTGATTCGCAGCAGTCCCGAGCTCGGCTACGTTATCGTCGGCATCGTGACGGCCGAAGAAAAACAAGGCGATATGCTCGGCTACCCTTATATCGGCGTCTACAGCGATATTCCGCGTTTGATTGACGATCTGCAGGTGGAGCAGGTAATCGTCGCCCTCTCCGACTTTCGCCGCGCCGAAGTTCTGGAGTTGATCAATCTCTGCCAGCGCGGCAAGGTAGACATCAAAGTCTATCCCGATATGTTCTCTTATGTCGTGGGGGATCTCAACGTGGACGATCTGGGCGGCAAGCCGCTCTTGACCGTGCGCGATATCGCCCTGCGCGGCTGGAAGCTCAGCCTGAAACGGGCGATGGACTTGATCGGCGCCGTTGTCGGCTTGGTGCTGCTTTCGCCCGTCATGCTGATTACCGCCTTCCTCATCCGCCTCGAGTCAAGAGGCTCCGTTTTCTATTGGCAGACCAGAATGGGCCTGGATGGCCGCCCCTTTCCCATGATCAAGTTCCGGTCGATGCGCGCAGATGCCGAGACCAGCGGGCGGACCTGGACGGTGGAAAACGATGAGCGCGTGACGCGCCTGGGCCGGTACATGCGCCGGAGCAACTGGGACGAAATCCCGCAACTGATCAACGTCCTGCTGGGGCACATGAGTCTGGTCGGCCCCCGTCCGGAACGCCCGATGTACGTGCAGCAGTTTCGGCGGCAGATCCCCGATTATATGGTCCGCCACCGTGAAAAATCGGGCATGACCGGCTGGGCGCAAATCAATGGCCTGCGCGGCGACACATCCATTGCGCAGCGCACCGAAGCCGATCGCTTCTATGTCGAAAATTGGTCGCTCTGGCTGGATATCGTGATTATCATTCGCACCATCTGGCAGTCGATTACGCGCTCTAATCCCAACGCCTACTGACGGGGGACCGCATGGATCTGGAGACCTTGACGCAGGCGATGCGCGAATTCGTCGAAAGCCAGGGCTGGCTGGCTGAGGATTCGCCCAAACAGCAGACGCCGCGCAACCTGGCGATTTCGCTGGTTTTGGAGGCGTCGGAAGTCCTCGAGCATTTTCAATGGGACGAGCAACCCGCCAAGCCGGAGGAACTGGCCGATGAATTGGCCGATGTCATGCTCTACCTGATGCAACTGGCAAGTTTCAGCGGAATCGACCTCGGCGAAGCGGTGCTGAACAAGCTGCAAAAGAACTACGCGCGGGATTGGCCGCGCGAGTCCTCAAGCCCCGGCGCTTAAGCGCCCCGCGCACTTCTATTTTGTAAAGTTGCCACTATAATGCGTAGCGCCTTGCGCCGAGCGCTCGGCCCGAACTCGAACTTGATCCCGGTCGCTGGCGGACGCGCCATCTCAGGCGGCGTTTTAATGCAGAGGAAATGACCCGATGTCAGAACAGGCTGTCACCGCCCAAAGCGAAGACTTTTCCCGCTGGTACAACGAAATCGTGTACCGCGCCGATCTCGCGTCTCCCAGCCCGGTCCGCGGCTGCGTGATCATCAAGCCTTACGGCTACGAGATTTGGGAAGGCATCAAATCCGGGTTGGACCGACGGTTTAAGGAAACCGGGCACCAAAACGCCTATTTTCCCCTTTTCATCCCGGAAAGTTATATCAAGCGCGAGGCGGAGCACGTCGAAGGTTTCAGCCCGGAACTCGCCGTCGTCACCCATGCCGGCGGGAAGGAATTGGAAGAACCGCTGGTCGTGCGTCCGACTTCGGAAACCGTCATCGGCGAGGCCTTCAGCGACTGGATTCAATCCTATCGCGATTTGCCGCTCTTGATCAATCAATGGGCCAATGTGGTGCGCTGGGAATTGCGCACGCGGCCATTTTTGCGCACTGCCGAATTTCTCTGGCAGGAAGGGCATACCGCCCATGCCACCCACGACGAAGCCGAAGACGAAACCCTGCAAATGCTCGATGTATATGCCGACTGCGCCGAGAATGACGCCGCCATCCCGGTCATCAAAGGCGAGAAAAGCCGCTTGGAGCGCTTCGCCGGCGCCCTGCGCACCTACACCATTGAAGCGATGATGCGCGACAAGCGCGCTCTGCAATGCGGCACGAGCCACAACCTGGGCCAAAATTTCGCCAAAGCCTTCGACATACGTTATCTGACGGAGGAGAACGCGCAGCAGTATTGCTGGACCACATCCTGGGGTTTGTCAACGCGCATGGTTGGGGCGGTGGTCATGACGCACGGCGACGACAAAGGCTTGCGCCTGCCGCCGAAACTGGCCCCTTACCAGGTCGCAGTCGTGCCGATCTACAAAAGCGACGAGCAGCGCGGCGTTGTCATGGACGCTGTGGAGCGGCTGAGCCGCAGCCTTGAATGCGCGGGCATCCGCGTGCACATCGACCGGCGCGAGGGACAATCGCCCGGCTTCAAATTCAACGATTGGGAAATGCGCGGCGTTCCGGTCCGCATGGAAATCGGGCCGCGCGATGTGGAGAAGAACAACGCCGTGCTGGCGCGGCGCGATGTCCCCGGCCGCGCCGGCAAACAGTTCGTGTCGCAAGACGGCATCGTCGATGTTCTGCAGAGCTTGCTGGCCGATATCCAGCGCAGCCTGCTGGAAGACGCGCGAGCGTTCCGCGATGCGCATATTCAGGATGTAGAGACCTACAAGCAGCTTGAGGAGGCGGTCGCGGCCGGCGAATGGGCGCGGGCCTGGTGGGCCGGGTCCGACGAAGACGAGTTGAAAGTAAAGGATGACACCGGCGCCACGATCCGCTGCTTCCCGTTTGAGCAGCCCGGCGGCAGCGGCGCATGCGCGCTGACCGGCGGCCAATCCAAAAGGATGGCTCTATTCGCCAAAGCATATTGAGACAATCCGCTGTATATCATAACGTACCGCTTGGCCTGATTCAGCGCGGCATCCCTAATTGGGCAATACGGGGAAATGGAAATGCAAGCGAAGGGAAGATGTTATATTGTGAAAATTGACACAAGCCATATTCTCCTGTAGAATGAGACGCTGCCAGAGAGAAATTGTTAGCTCATGTAAATTACTGAGCGAAAATAGCCGCGACCGCTTGTTACTCTGCAACACTCGGCGGATCTGCGGCCCGAGGTCTCGACCTGTATCCGCCTACTTAGAAGTTCTTTTACTAACGCGATGCGACGACGCCGAAGCATATTTCGTATATTGAATGCCCATGCGCAAACATGGATGTTTCCAGCGAACCGCCGACTCGCGACGGCAGTCGGCGGACGCCATTCTTTGGACTAGATCATGACAGCTTACTTGATAGCGGATGTTGATGACCTGTTGCGGTTCACGGCGCGGGCCGGCATAGACCTGCAGGAATTTGCGGTCGCCTTGCGCGGAAGCGCCGCGCTGGTGGGCGGCCTCTACGATACCGCCTCCTTGCGCGCGATTGCCGTGGCGGACTGGCGGTCGCAGTCGGATGACAACTGGCCGGTCGAGCCGGAGCGGATCTTCCGCAGCGTCGGTTACGAAGTCGAGGACGTGGACGATCGTTCCTGCCTGCCGGACTGCCTCATCGAGCGCTACTTCGACCAGCCGCCGCATCAGAATGACGAATTGATCCTGGCGACGACCAGCCGCGACATGCTCCCCTTTATTCGCAGAATACGCAAGCAAAGCAATGTAAGAATGCGCGTTTGGGGCGGCGCGGAGAATATCCTGGAAGGCACCGAATTCGAGGGCGAAATTATATTTCAGCGGCTCGAAGCCCTGTCCGGCATTCAGACCAAAAACGTATGGGTCTACATCGATTTTGAAAACATCTCGATCAGCCTCAACGAACAGGGTTTTGTCGTTAACCTCGATCACCTGATCGAGCGGCTGGTTTCGCAAGCGCAAGCGCACGGGCGTCTGGTCAAGATGGCGGCTTATGCCCCCTGGGGCCAGCGGGGCGCTTTGCCGCCTCTGGTCGATTCCTCCGGGCGCGAAGTCGCGGAAGACGCGCCTGCCCGACTGATGATGGCCAATATCGACCCGGTCTTCCATTTGCCGGGCAAACAGAGCGCCGATATCCGCATCGCCCGGGATGTATTGACCGATGTCGGCCATCCGGAAGCGGGCGATGTCATCATCCTGGCCACCGGCGATCGCGACTTTAATGACGTGATCAATCCTCTGTTGCAGCGCAACAAGACGGTCATCGTCTGGGGCGTGCGCGGCAGCACCGGCCGGCTGCTGCAAGACCACCCGTCGCTGCAATTGGAATTCATCGACGATTTCACCGATATGCAGACGCATCAATCCCTAAGCGAGGTCGCGCCCGCCGCCGACATCGAGAGCTTCATTCCTTCGCAATGGTCCAGCGTCATCATTCAATGTTTTCGCTTGAAGGCGGCGCAGCCGGACGAGCTCCTCACGGTCGACGGGCTCATCAACCGGCTTATAAACGTCGGCGATGTCATTTCGGTCGATCGCGGCAATGATCTGGTCTCCCAGGCGATTTCCCTGGGCATCCTGCAGCAGCAGAGCGCCAACGGCGTGATCGAGTTGAATCAGACGCATCCGGTTGTCGAAAAGACCTTGCTGATCGTCAATTGCATGGTGCGCCGCGTCGCCAATACGCTGATTTCCCGCAGCTGGGACTACGTCAATTATGGCTTTCTGCTCAAAGGCCTGGCGATGGAACGGGAGCTGGACCGGCCCGGCATGAATGACAGCGACCAATGGCGCTCGCACTGGATCGACTGTCTGGTTCGGGAGCAGGTCCTGCAGCGGGATCTTGTGCCGCACCGCCACAATCCCGATGATCTCGTGCCCGTCATTCGCATACCCGCCAACGATGTCAATCCGACGGTGCAGCAGGTCGAACAAGAGGCGACCGGCGTCGAAATCGCTTCGGAGAAGTGGCAGGGCGTGCCGCCGCATCAGCTGCATCAGACCGATGTCGAGGTTGCGCGCATGGTGACCCGGATCGTCGTCAGTGTGCAGCAATTCACCAGCTTTCGCAATTTCGCCTGGTGTCCGCTGGGCAGTTTGCACCGTCGCCTGCGCGACTTCGACTCCGGACTGGTTTTCCAACAGGCGGTGGAATACCTGCTGGTGAACGGCATGGTGGAAGTGAATGAATACGCCAACCCGCGCAGCGACTTCAATACCAAAGGCATCGAGCTGGACGAAAGCAGCCCTTATGTGGCGGCCCTGCTGGCGGAGCGCGATGAATTCATTCGCGTCCTGCTGCTGATGTATCGCAGCAACATGAGCATCAGTCCAGCTACGGTTGAAGGGCGTCTCGACGGGAGATGGGATGTTTCGCTCTGGATGTCGATTATGAAGATCGAAAATGTGCTGAACCCGCTGCCGGGCAGAGCCGACCAGTACAGCTTGTTCCGGACGCATCACACCGTGAAACAAGTCGCCAATGACGATGTCGATGAGGTTGCCGCGGCGAACCGCTAGCTCGGCATTGTCCGGGCGCGCGACGGCTGGTAAAATCGCGCAGTTGATTGACCGACAGGCAACCGCTCCTGCCTGTCCGGTGGCTAAGGAAGGGACGGACATAATGCCATTGGATAAAGCGACCAAGACCCAGATAATCAAAGATTTCGGCCGCGCGGACGGCGACACGGGCTCGCCCGAAGTGCAGATCGCGCTTTTGACCGAGCGCATCAAGCAGTTGACCGAGCACCTGAAGGCGCACAACAGCGACGAGCACTCGCGCCGCGGGCTCCTGAAACTGGTTGGCCAGCGGCGGCGTCACCTGAAATATGTCGCCCGCAAGAAACCGGAGGTCTACCGTGCCTTGCTGCAGCGCCTGGGCCTGCGCCGCTAAGCGCGGTATTCATCCGCTGATCGGGCAAACCGATCAATGACCGGAGGTTGCCGGCGCATACCGGCTCACATTGAACTGCCAAATTTTGTCAATCGAACGAATCTAATTGTGTCCGCGCGGACGGGCGTCGTTTGGCTTTGCGCCAGATGCGCCCCTTGGCGCGACGCAGCCTGAACGCTTGGAGAAACCTATGACATTGGACATTCGCGAATATCGTTGCGCCGTGGCGGGCAAGGACATCATCATCGAAACGGGCCGCCTGGCCCAGCAAGCCGGCGGCGCTGTAACCGTGCGCATGGGCGATTCCATGCTCTTCTGCTCGGCGACCATGGGCTCGCCGCGCCGGGGCCTGGATTTCTTCCCGCTCAGCGTGGACTATGAAGAAAAAATGTACGCTGGCGGTCGCGTGCCGGGCGGTTTCTTCCGCCGCGAAGGCCGGCCGTCCGAAGGCGCGATTCTGACATCGCGCGTCATTGACCGCACGCTGCGGCCGCTTTTCCCGAAGAACATGCGCAACGAGGTTCAGGTCATCCTGATATCGCTCTCGCATGATCAGGAACATCATATCGATATGCTCGGCATCATCGCCGCCAGCACCGCCTTGATGATCTCCGATATCCCCTGGAACGGGCCGGTCGCCGGCGCGCGCGTCGGCCTGGTGGCGGGTGAATTGAAAGTCAACCCGACATATAGCGAGATGGCCGAAAGCGCGCTTGACCTGCGCGTTTCCGGCACCGCCGAAGCGATCAACATGGTCGAATGCAATGCCGATCAAGTCGATGAAGACACGATGCTGGAAGCGCTCTTCCTGGCGCATGAATCCGTCCAGGGCCTGATCGCGCTGCAGAACCAGATCCGCGCCGAAATCGGCAAAGAGAAGAATGAACCCTCAGTCGACGATATCGACGCCGGGCTGCAAGCCGAAGTCGCCGGCAAAGTCGAATCTCAAGTCCGCGATATCATGAGCCGCTACGCCGATCGCTCCGAGCGCCGCGAGCCGCTCAAGCAGCTGGAAGAGGCCCTGCTCGCGGAATACAGCGCCCGGGTCGAATCCGCGGCCGACGACGCAGCCGAAATCAACCTGAAGCATGTCGAGCGCGCCTGGGACAATGTCGTGAAGAATGTGGTGCGTATGCGCATCGTCAACGATGGCGTCCGCCCGGACGGCCGCGACTATGCGGACATGCGCCCGCTCGCCGCCGAAGTGGGCTTGGTGCCCCGCGTTCACGGTTCCGGCATGTTCATGCGCGGAGAAACTCAAGTCTTGACTATTGCCACGCTGGGCACGCCCCGGGATTCGCAGTTCATGGATGGCTTGAGCCCGGAAGACGACAAGCGCTACATGCACCACTACAATTTCCCGCCCTATAGCACCGGCGAGACCTACCCGCTGCGCGGCCCGCGCCGCCGTGAAGTCGGCCATGGCGCGCTGGCCGAGAAGGCCCTGCTCGCGATGATACCGAGCGAGGAGCAATTCCCCTATGTCCTGCGCCTGGTCAGCGAAGTCATGAGCTCGAACGGCAGCACATCGATGGCCAGCGTTTGCGGCAGCACGCTCGCGCTGCTGGATGCCGGCGTGCCGATCAAGAATCCGGTTGGCGGCATCGCCATGGGTTTGATCAAAGAAGGCGATAAAGTCGCCGTATTGACGGACATTCAGGGTATGGAAGATCACCTTGGCGACATGGACTTCAAAGTGGCTGGCACAGCCGAAGGCATCACGGCGCTGCAGATGGATATCAAGATCGCCGGGGTGACGCGCGACACCATGCGCCAGGCGCTGGACCAAGCCCGGGACGCGCGCCTGCAGATCCTCGATGTGATGACCGCCGCCATGCCGGCGCCGCGCGAAACCTTGAGCGATTTTGCGCCGCGGATGGAATCTTTCCGCATCGCGATTGACAAGATCGGCACGGTCATCGGTCCCGGCGGCAAGAATGTTCGCGCCCTGCAAGATGATCACAGCGTCAAGGTGGACATCCAGGATGACGGCCTGGTTTATGTCGCGGGCGAATCCGGCGCCGAAGTCGACAAGGCGATTGAGAAGATCCGCGCCATGGTCGAAGATCCGGAAATCGGCCAGATCTACACCGGCCGCGTCACACGCACCGAGAATTACGGCGCCTTTGTCGAATTCCTGCCCGGCACCGAAGGCATGGTGCATGTCTCGCAGCTGGCGGATTACCACGTCAAGAGCGTCGAGGATGAGGTCAGCGTCGGCGACGAGATCATGATCATGGTCATCAATATCGATCCCACCGGCCGCGTGCGCTTGAGCCGTCAGGCGGTGCTTGAAGGCTGGGATGCCGAAGAAGCGATGCGCCGGGATGCCGCGGGCAGCCGCCGCGGCGGTGGCGACAGGCGCGGCCCGCGTCGCGGGGGCGATCGTCGCGGGGGCGACCGCCGTTCAGGCGACCGCGGCCGCCGCAACTAAAAGCATGTAGTCGAGTCATTCGAAACGCGCTGGGCAAATTGTGCAGCGCGTTTTTTGTGTCGCGAGCCAGTGGACGGAGATGAAGAGATGAACGCAGCGGACGAGACAGCGAACCGGGCGATCGCCGAAACCGAAAATTACATGGTCTGGGAAGTGCGCGAACCCGATGGCGAGACGACTTGGCATGTCGAGCTGGGCGCGGCGACCTTGCACTTCTTCCGTGAAGAATGGGACGAGTTTCTGCAATTGCTGAAGGTGGCGGCGAGCAACAGTTGATGGACGTCCGGCGCCGGCAGCGGCACTTTGTCTCGGTTATGGCGAAGCACCTGCCGCCCAGCGCGTCGACGCTGCGCCTGCTTGATATCGACGGCCGCTCGGGCGCGATGCTCGCCGAGGCCCGGCCCGATATCAACTTTCGGCAACTGCCCGCGGCCGAGCTCCCGCAAGCCGATCTCGCATCCGGCAGCCAGGATGCGATTGTCGCCTACGATATCCCCTTATGTGACATTCCGCTTGACGCCGCGCTGAAGGCCCTGCGCCCGGGCGGTCGCTTCATCGCCGTGCATTCTCGCGGCAAGGTCAGCGAGAATCTGGGACGGACCTTGGAGAATAATGGTTTCGTCCGCATCCTGGTTGAGCCGGCTCTCGACGATCTCGGCATCTTGATCCGTGGCGAAAAGCCGCATGTCAGCGCGCAAACCGCTGTGCGGATCCGCGCTGTCGCCGACGCCGATGCCAATGCCTTGACGCTCGAAAGCTATCGCGGACGTTTTGTGCATCTTCTCATTCAGCAGCGGCCCAGCAAACCAGCCTGGCAGCTTGAACCGAAGGACACGCTGAGCTGGCGCGCCGCCGCCATCGAGAAGGATGGGCAAACGTTTCTCTTGGGATACAGCAGTTTGCCCAAAGCCGTCGCTTTCATGCAGCCGGCGGTTCTCGGCGGACTCATCCGCGATGTCAACAAAGTCGCTAAATTCAACCTGGCGACCGCGCGCGCCTGGCCCTGGGGCTTGCTCCTGAATCCAAGTCTCGAGGCGCTTCAAGGCGCTGATCTGATCTACTTGAATATCGACCCGGCCAGCGCCGAAGCGCCGGACGAGTAACGCGGCCAAATGCCCCTGCAGCTTGCGGATATCGCCTTCCTGCGCAGCGTCCGCGCTCGCGCGATCCTGCATGATTATGCCGAAAGCGATGTCTCGGCCGAGAATACGCTCGCTCTGCTCACCGACTTGCGCAAGTCCATGTCCCCGGCCGAAGCCGCCGCAATCCTGACGACCCTGCGCCTGCGCCGCAAAGCGCGGGACAAGTTCGGGCGAGACGCCGATGTCATGCTCTTCACCGACGCCGGTCTGCAGCAAGCCAGCCATCCTCTAGTTCGCGCATATCGCAGCCGCGCTATTGAAGCGGCCAGCGTGCTTGATCTCTGCTGCGGCATCGGTTCCGATGCGCTGGCATTTGCCGCGAACGGCAAGCGCGCGCTCGGAATGGATATCGACGAGGTCCGCATTGCCATCGCCCGGCACAACGCCCTAGTCCTGAAGTCGCGCGCGGAATTCGCCGTCGCCGATGTCCGGCGCGGGCTGCCCGCCGGCTATGACTGCCTCTTCTTTGATCCGGCGCGCCGCGATGCGGCCGGGCGGCGCATCCACAATGTCGAGCGTTACATACCTCCGCTTTCCCTGGTTCGCGAATGGGGGCCGCGGGAAATCTGCGTCAAATTGTCGCCGGCGCTTGACTTGCGGCAAATCAGTCGTTATGGCGGCCAGGTTGAATTCGTCTCGGTTGACGGGCAGTTGACGGAAGCCATGCTCTGGCTTCACTGGCCCGCTGATCGCCCGGCCGCCACACTGCTGACCGGAACGACCCGGCATCATCTCTGGCCGGACCGAGAAGCCGCCGTTGAAATCGCGGCGCCGAGGACCTGGCTCTTCGAGCCCGATCCGGCTGTCCTGCGCGCCGGGCTGCTGCGGCAACTGGCCGCCGATCTCCATGCCGCCATGCTCGACAGCGCGATCGCCTACTTGACCCTGGACGAAAGGCGCGACACAGCCTGGGGCCGCTACTGGAAGATACGGGATTGGATGCCCTTCCAGTTGAAGCGTTTGCGCCGCTATTTCGCTCAGAATGGGGTAGGGCGGGTGACGGTGAAGAAGCGCGGCTTTCCCCAACCGCCGGAAGAAATTATCCGGCAACTGCGCCTGAAGGACGGCGATGAGTCGCGCGTCCTGGTCTTGACCCGCCACCGCGGCGCGCCAATCGCCATCATCTGCGACGAACCGTCAGTTGGGTAATGCCGGCATTTCCTCTATAATCGTTATCGTTTCCGTTCTGAAACACAAAGAAGGGACGCCACATGCTGATGCGTCCGGATGAATCGCGCCAGCCGCGGCTCATCAGTTGGGAAGAAGTCGACCAATTGATCGACGGCTTGATTCCGCAGATCCAGCATCTGGGGCCCTTTGGCGCTATGGTGATGATCACGCGCGGCGGCGTTATTCCGGGCGGCCTCCTGGCGGAAGCGCTGAGCATCCAGCACCTGCTGACGGCTTCGGTCGACTTTGTCGCCACTCAAAAGTCGGGCATGATGGCTTGGCCGACCTTCCTGCAATTCCCCGATCCAGACTTGCTGCGCGGAAGGCGCACGCTCATTGTCGACGATGTCTGGGGCAGCGGCCGCACGAGCATCGCCGTGCGCGAACGCGTCGGCAGCGCCGGCGGCATTCCTGTCAACTGCGTGCTGCATTTCAATCCCTACCGCACCATGTTCTCCAACATCAGACCCGATCTTTACGGCGATGTTACCGATACCTATGTTGTCTATCCCTGGGAAATCGACCGCGGCTTGCTCGGGCGGCATTATGGCGAAACGCAGCCGGAGATTTAGAGCCGGTCTCAAGCGACTTTGCCGGGCAATCGCTTCAGATTGTTCTTTAGCACAGAGAGCGCATAAGTAAACGCAAGCAAGCAATTGAAAGAAAGCGCATCGTCTTTCGCCACATACATGCGGGCGAGCCACGTGCTCGCCCCTAGGGCATTAGAGGAGACTCGGCGCCCTCGGCGCTTAAATGTCAGTTTAGTTTGCTCGTCGCAGCGGATGCGCGGTTTGACACGATTGGCCTGAGCGACTTTGTGCTAAATTGGATACTTTGCGCTATACTTCATCTTGCTTTGATGCCGGGCAGCGACCAACGACTATGCTCGCCCTGCAGGACTTCGTTTGATTGCGACAGGTGAAAGGCCGGTGAAAACGCAATATTTTGGTAAGTTGTTGTGGCTGCATTCAGTCTAATAATTGATGGAATTTATCTGTAAATTAGGTACTGCCCAGCAACACTGTAGTCGATAGCGCCCAAGTCCGTCGGGCCGCGGCGCGATGATAACCTGCTTGAGCAGGAGGCAAATCGAAACCCATGAGTGAAGATCAAGAACATAATAGCGCCGTCGAAGAGGATTTCGAGCAGATGCTCGCTTCCTCATTTGACTTTTCTTATACGCCGCCCCGGCGCGGAGAGATCCGCGAGGCGACAATTCTGCAAATTGACGAGCGGGAAATCATCGTCGATCTCGGCGCCAAACAAGATGGCATTGTGCCATCGCAAGATTTGGAGCGAATGGACGATGAATTCCGCGCGAGCCTGACCACCGGCGGCAACGTGCCCGTCTATGTCGTTAATCCGCGCGACCAAAACGACAACCTCATCGTGTCGATCAACATGGGTTTGCAGCGCTACGATTGGGAAAAAGCGCGCGAATTGCTGAGTTCGCAGGACGCGGTTGACGTCAAGGTCAGCGGATACAACAAAGGCGGCGCGCTCGTCCGCTGGAACAGGCTCGAAGGCTTCATTCCCAGTTCCCATCTGGTTTCCACCAATCTGACCGTCGACCGGCGCGAAGCCATGACGCAGCTCATCGGCAATACGCTCGGCGTCAAAGTCATCGAGGTGGACCAGGACCGGCGCCGTCTGATCTTCAGCGAGCGCGAGGCCCAGAAAGAATGGCGCGCGCGCCAAAAAGCCAAGCTGCTCGCCGAACTCAATGTCGGCGATGTGGTGAACGGGGTCGTCACCGGCTTGCGGGACTTCGGCGCATTTGTCAATATCGGCGGCGCCGACGGCTTGATTCATGTCAGCGAGCTGGCCTGGCATCGCGTCGACCATCCGCGCGATATCCTGCACATCGGCGAAGAGATCGAAGTCTACGTGCTGAACCTGGACCGCGAAACCAATCGCATCGCGCTCAGCCGCAAGCGCTTGTTGAGCGATCCCTGGGATGACGCGCAATATCGCTATCACGAAGGTCAACTGGTGGCGGGCTATGTGACCAATGTCGTGGATTTCGGCGCCTTCGTGGCGCTGGAAGACGGCTTGGAGGGTTTGCTGCATTTGAGCGAAATGGGCGATGGCGCCCTCAAAGAACCCTATTCATATTTGCAGAAGGGCGATCACTTGTCCCTGCGCATCAGCCACCTCGAGCCGGAGAAGCGCCGCGTGGGCTTCACGCAGCGCTGGGGCACCGAGCTCGGCGAAGACGAAGGCGATGCAGCGCAACCCGATTCAGCGGAGGCGGACGGTTCCGGTGAAGCGCCGGGTGCGGCTGAATCCGCGACCGATGACGCAGCGGCGGACCCGCCTGAGGCCGACGCCGGCGGGGCATCGGCAACCGCCTGAATTCAGCGATTTTGAACGACATCAACTGCCCGCGCTCCCGGCGGGCAGTTGAGTTTTCCTTGTTTGGCAATGTATCTAGTTCGGTTGAATTTCTTCAACTACCGACGATTTGGTAGGAGCGACTGACGGGCTGTGTCCACGCGCCCCGGTGAGTCGCCCAATTTCGATACCATTTACCCATCGGGCGATCCACCGGATCGCCCCTACCGGACTATTTCGACCGACTCTGATATACTGCCCCCCGTTTGCGCTGTTGACAGCGGCGCGCCCATTCTGTATAATTCGGCGCGATTTTTGGTGAGGTCAATTCGTTCGTTTAGCGCAGTAGATACAGACGAACTTGGAAGTCCGAGCCTGGTTGTTCAGCATCGACTGAAACCGGGTTTTATTTTGCCCATTCGCGCCCGACGCGTTGCCTGTGGCCGAAGGACAGCCCCCTCACAATTAGTCAGCATTTGCAATTGGCCGCCCGCCGATTTGCAGATTTCGTCCGATCGGGGAGATTATTTTCAAATGCAAACAGAATCTGTAGCACATGCGACAATGGAAGAGTTGGACTTTGCCGCGCTTCTGGAGGAATCGCTGGCCGAGAGCCAGATTGAGCGGGGGGACATCATCAGCGGCACCGTGCTTTCCATCGACAATCAAGGGCTGATTGTTGATGTCGGCTGGAAGCAGGATGGACTCGTCACGCGCGGCGATATCGAACGCATGGGCATGTCAGTCGCCGACTTCGAAATCGACGCCGCAATTGATGTCGCCGTCGTCAAGTTGAATGACAACGACGGCAATCTGATCTTGTCCGCGGCCCAGGCCCGCCAAAACGAAGACTGGAAGCGCGCCGAAGCCATGCTCGAAAATGAAGAAATCTGGAATGGAGAAATCACCGATATCAACCGCGGCGGCGTGATCGTCAGCTTTGGGCATTTGCGCGGCTTTGTGCCCGCCAGTCACGTTGTGGATCTGCCGCGCGGCCTCAATGAGGAAGATCGCCTGACGCACTTGAGAAACCTGGTCGGCAACCAGATTGGCGTCAAGGTGATCGAGGTGAACCGGAAGCGCCGGCGGCTGGTTTTCAGTCAGATGGAAGCCGAGCAAGAAAGCCGCGCCGCCCGCAAAGAAGCGCTGCTGAGCGAGCTGGCCGAGGGCACAACCCGCAGCGGCGTGGTCAGCGGTATCTGCGACTTTGGCGCTTTCGTCGATCTGGGCGGGGCCGACGGCCTGGTTCATATTTCGGAATTGGCCTGGCGCCGCGTCCGCCATCCCAGCCAGGTCCTCAGCGTCGGCGATAAAATTGAAGTCTTCGTGCTGAACCTTGACGCGCAGGGCAAGCGAATCGGCTTGAGCCTCAAGCGCCTGCAGCCCAATCCCTGGACGCTGGTCGACGATATCTATCACATCGGCCAATTGGTCGAAGGCACGATCAGCCGACTGGAATCGTTCGGCGCTTTCATCAGTCTGGATCCCGGCATTGAAGCGCTGCTGCATGTCAGCCAGATGAGCGCGAATCCGGACGAGAATCCCCTGCGTCATCTTTATGAAGGCCAGAAGCTCTTGATGCGCGTCATCAGCATGGAAGCCGACCGGCAGCGCCTCGGCCTGAGCCTGACCGAAGTGACCGCCGCCGAAAAAGCGCAATGGGAAGAGCGCCAACTTGAATTGGTGGCGGCCGCCGCCGAAGCCGCCCAGCAGGAAGCTGAAGCAGCCGAAGCCGCCCAACAGGAAGCGGAAGCGGCCGCGGCAGCATCCCAGCCGGAAGAAGCCGAGCTGGCGAGCGAGAATTAACCTGTTTGGGCCGGGCAAACTCGTATATACTGATTCTCCGTCAAGGTAAGCGCTATTTGCAAGCGCGCATAAGGTGGTGAGAAAAGCATGGCTTCAGTCAAACTCAAGCCAGGCGAAAGTCAAGAACAACTCTTGCGTCGCTTTCGCAAGCGCGTGACCAATGCCGGCATCTTGAGCACGGTCCGGCGCAAGCGCTGGCATATCTCCAAGAGCGAGCTGCGCCGGATCGAAAAGAAAAAGGCGATCCGCCGTTCGCGCCGTCGCCAACGCCGGGTCTGACTTGCGCCTGGGTTACATCATTGCGGCGAGCGCGGGCGTCCGCCCTCGTCGCCGTTCCACAGCTTCATGGTCTGCGACAGCATTGGCCGGGGTTTGATTCCCGCGTCTAATCCGCCAATACGGCAATTCATCAGCCGCTGCATGATTGCAAGCCAGCGGCGTCTTGCGTTATAATTTGCAGTCCACAGTCCATACAAAGGAGGGATATGGCCAAGAAAGAAGAAAAGATCGAGGTGGAGGGGACGGTTGTCGAGGCTTTGCCCAACACGCAATTCAAGGTCGAGCTTGACAACGGACACCGTGTTCTCGCGTATTTGTCGGGCAAAATGCGCAAATTCTACATTCGTATTCTGTTGGGAGATCGCGTAAAGGTGGAGATGAGCCCCTACGATATGAATCGCGGGCGCATCATTTATCGTCACAAGGACAATGTGCGCACCTAAAGCCTCCGTCGTTGGCACAGGCCAGACGACGACACGCCAGGAGCAATCGCATGTTTCCGCGACCAGCCTGAGGGACGAGTCATCACACGATGGCTCGTTTTTATTTCCTTGTGGCGACGGCTGAAGTTTTAGCGCGCTGCGGCCGCAGCATCATTCCTCTGCGTCCGCGGCTTCCGCTTTCACAGCCCAATGCACGGCCATCGCGCCAAACATGAAGAGCTTGAAGCGAACGGAGTCGTAACCGGCTGCTTCGACCAGTTGCTTCAATTCCGCGGCCGTCTTGAACGATTGGGTCGATTCCGGCAGATAGCGGTAGGCGTCGCCCGCTTCCCGGCCGCCGATCGCGCGCCCAATCAAAGGGATCCCGTATTTGAGATGCAGCATGATTAGCGGCTTCAGCAGGTTGTCCGGCGGCGGCGATGTATCCAGAATGACGAGCCTTCCACCCGGCTTCAAGACGCGCCGCTGCTCCGACAGCGCGCGCGGGATATCCACAACATTGCGCATGAGATAACCGGAGACGACGGCGTCAAAGCTGCGATCGGCGTAGGGCAGGCGCAGGGCATCCGCGCCGATCCAGGCGCCGCGCGGACCCAGATCGCCCCGCCGCATGCCGACCGCCATCATGCCCAGGGCGAAATCCGCGCCATGCACAGCGGCCGCTGGCGACTGTTTCAAGGCTTCAAAGGCGATATCGCCGGTACCGGTGGCGATATCCAGCAGCCTTCCCTCCGGCGGAAGCGCCGCTCTTTCGACCACAAAGCGCCGCCATTTTTGGTCTTGCCCGCCGCTGATGACGCGATTGATCAGGTCATAGCGCCCGGCGATGCGATCAAACATCGCCTGCACATAAGCCGCGCGCGCCTTGCCGTCCAGATGCGCCATTGCCGCGCCTACTCCGCCGGCCGCCGGGTCTCTAGCAGAATCCAGTCGCCGCGCCGCCGCCGAGCCTCGGTCTCCAAGCCGGCCCGCCGCAGCGCCGCCTCCACCTCATCCGCCTGCGTATCAATGATGCCGCTGAAAAGCGCCCGGGCGCCGGGCCGCGGCAATTGCCCCAGTCCGCGCTCCGCCAGCTGCAGAATGACGCGCGCCAGAATGTTGACGATGACCAGGTCAAAGCGCCGCGCCGACGGCAGAACCGTTTCCAGGCTGCCTTCCTGCGCAATGACGCGGTCCGCGACGCCATTGGCTTCCGCATTCTGACGCGTCGCTTGCGCCGCGATGGGATCAATGTCCAGCGCCAGGACGCGCCGCGCGCCCAACTTCGCCGCCGCGATCGACAGAATGCCGCTGCCGGATCCCAAGTCCAACACATCCTGCCCGGGCAGCAATAGCGCTTCCAGCGCTTCCAGGCAAAGTTGGGTTGTGGGGTGGGTGCCGGTGCCAAAGGCCATGCCCGGATCCAGCGCAATCTCGATCTCGCGCTCCGCCGGCGCCAGCGCGATCCAAAGCGGACGAATCAGCAGGCGCTCGCCAATGCGCAGGGGCTGATAATGCGCTTTCCAGGCTTCGGCCCAGTCTTCGGCCTGCACTTTGCGGTATGTCGGCCGCGGCATCGGGTACATGAGCCGCATGTGCCCCAGGGCGCTTTCCAGTTGCCTCTTCTTTTCTTCCAGCGCGTCGTCCGCCGGGAAGTAGGCGCGCAGAATCAAGCATTCGGCCGGCGGGATATCGCTTTCGTCCCAGGTGTCCGGCGGGATGCCGTCCTGCTCCAGCGAGACGCCTTGATGCCCGAAGCGCCCGAGCAGCTCGGCAAGGGCCTCCGCGCTTTCGCCGTCCGCGCGCAGGCTGACTTCTATCCATTGCGTCATAGTGGAGGGCGATTATTCATCGCCAGCGAGGAAATCCATCATCTTGTCGAAGATGCCGCGGCCGCCCGTCTGCGGCTTGATTTCGCGGCCGAATGTCTCGGCAAGCTGCTCAAAAAGCTCGCGCTGAGTCGCGCTCAGCTGCGTCGGCGTCTCGACCTGCACGTAGACAAGTTGATCGCCGCGTCCGCTGCTCGTGCCGTCGCTGCGCAGCCGGGGAAATCCCTTGCCCCGCAGGCGGAAGACTTTGCCCGTCTGCGTCCCGGGCGGGACCGATAGCGCTGTCTCCCCGTCCACGGTATCCACATGGATGCGGTCGCCCAGGGTCGCCTGCGCGATATTGATGCTGATATTCAGGATGATGTCGTTTTCTTTGCGCGTGAAGAAGGGGTGGTCTTTGACATGCACCACGACAAACAGGTTGCCGGGCGCCGCGCCCTGCTCGCCGGCATCGCCATCGCCGCGGACCTGAATCTGTATGCCTTCGCTGACGCCGGCCGGAATCTTGACATTGAGTACGGCGCGTTTGCGCTTGCGGCCCGAGCCATCGCAGTTGCGGCAGGGCCGCGTGATGATCGTGCCTTTGCCGCCGCAATTCGGGCAAGTCCCGGATTGCACCATTGAACCCAGGATCGTCTGACGCACCTGCCGGACTTCGCCGCTGCCGTTGCAGTGGCCGCAGGTCATCGGTCGCGCGCCTTCCGCCGCGCCGCCCCCGGCGCAGATATCGCAGGTTTCCAGCCGCTGGAATTCAATCTCTTTTTCGACGCCGGTCACCGATTCGACAAAATCAATCGTCACATCGACGCGGCGATCGCGGCCGCGGTTGGCGGCGCGCCGGCGGCCGCCGGTTTGTTCGCCAAAGGCGCTGTTGAAAATGTCAAAAATATCGCCAAAGTCTTGAAAGCCGAAGCCGCCCATGCCCTGCCCGAAGCCGCCGGCGCCATTCACCCCGGCATGACCAAAGCGATCATAACGGGCGCGCTTGTCATCGTCCGACAGCACTTCGTAAGCTTCATTTATCTCTTTGAATCGCTCTTCCGCGCCCGCTTCACTGCTGACATCGGGGTGATATTGCCGCGCCAAACGACGAAAGGCGCTCTTGATCTCTCCCGTGTCCGCCTCGCGCGGCACACCGAGCACATCGTAATAATCTCTTGCCACTTTAATCTCACTCTCGGCGTCTAACGCGTTTCCTGCAAAAGCAATGAATCGGGGTACGCTTCACTATACCCCGATTCCATGAACTTGACCGCAATTGCCCGGCCGCTAGGTTTCGGTGAACTCGGCGTCGATGACGTCTTCGTCTTCCGGCTGAGCGCCCGGCTGTCCATCCGGCGCCGCCTCTTGATGCATTTGCGCGCCCAGCGTCTGCAGCTGCGCCATCAGGGCCTCGGTCGCCGCTTTGATCTCGGCGACATTGCCGCCGGTCTGCGCCGTCCGCACCGCTTCGATCTTTTCTTCCGTCTGCTGCACGGCATCGGCCGGCAGCTTGTCCTTGTGTTCGCTTATCAGCTTCTCGGCCTGGAAGATGGCGCTCTCCGCCTGGTTGGTCACCTCGGCTTGTTCCTTGCGCTCGGCATCTTCGCTGGCGAATTTCTCCGCCTCCGACACCATGCGGTCGACCTCGTCGTCCGACAAGCCGCTGCTGGCCGTGATTGTGATCGCCTGTTCCCGCCCGGTCGATTTGTCCTTGGCGCTCACATTCAGGATGCCGTTGGCATCAATGTCGAAGGTGACTTCGATTTGCGGCAAGCCGCGCGGCGCCGGCGGGATGCCATCGAGGATGAACCGGCCCAGGGACTTGTTATCGGCCGCCATCGGCCGCTCGCCCTGCACGATGTGAATGTCCACCTGCGTCTGATTGTCGGCCGCCGTCGAATAGACCTGCGATTTCTTGCTCGGGATGGTGGTATTGCGATCGATCATCGGCGTCGCCACCGCGCCCAGCGTCTCCACGCTCAGCGTCAGCGGCGTCACATCCAGAAGCAGAATGTCCTTGACATCGCCGCCCAGCACGCCGGCTTGAATCGCCGCGCCCAGCGCCACGACCTCGTCGGGATTGACGCCTTTCGTCGGCTCTTTGCCGAAGAAGCCTTTTACCGCTTCCTGTATCGCCGGCATGCGCGTCATGCCGCCGACCAGCAGCACCGCGTCCACATCGCTCGTGGACAAACCGGCGTCCTTGAGCGCTTGCCGACAGGGCTGGATGGAATTGCGCACCAGATCGTCGACCAGGCTCTCCAGCTTGGCGCGCGTCAAGCTCATGTTCAGGTGCTTCGGCCCGCTGGAATCGGCGGTGATAAAAGGCAGGTTGACCTCGGCGCTCATTGTGCTCGAGAGTTCAATCTTGGCTTTCTCCGCCGCTTCTTTCAAACGCTGCAGCGCCTGCCGGTCTTGCCGCAGGTCAATGCCGTTCTCCTGCCGAAACTCTTCCGCGATCCAGTTGATGACGCGGTCGTCGAAATTGTCGCCGCCCAGGTAGGTATCGCCGTTGGTGGACTTGACCTCGAAGACGCCGTCGGCCACTTCGAGGATCGAGATATCGAAGGTGCCGCCGCCCAGGTCATAGACGGCGATGATGCCTTCGTTGCGGTCGCCCAATCCATACGACAGGCTGGAAGCGGTCGGTTCGTTGATGATGCGCAGCACATCAAGCCCGGCGATCTTGCCGGCATCTTTTGTGGCGTTGCGCTGCGCGTCATTGAAATAGGCCGGCACCGTGATCACCGCCTGGTCCACCGGCCCGCCCAGATAAGATTCGGCATCCGCCTTGATCTTCTGCAGCACCATAGCCGAGATCTCCGGCGCGCTGTAATCGCGCTCGTTCATGCGAATCCGCACATCGCCGTTGGAAGCGGCCGACACCTCGTAAGGCACCAGCTTGGCGGCGTCTTTCACTTCCGGGTCGCTGAATTTGCGCCCCATGAAGCGCTTGACCGAAAATACCGTATTCTCCGGATTGACGACCGCCTGATTGCGCGCCACCCGCCCGACCAGCCGCTCGCCCGTTTTGCTGTTGATGGCGACCACGGACGGGATCAGGTTGCCGCCCTCGGACGATGGAATGACTGTGGGCTCGCCGCCTTCCATCACCGCGACGACCGAGTTTGTCGTGCCCAGGTCAATGCCGATTATTCTTCCCATTCCGTTTCTCCTTTTCTCTCGCGTCTGCGCCGATGCGCCTCAACGAATTCTTGTGTTCTAATTCGCTACCTTGACCAGCGCCAGGCGCAATACCTGGTCGCCGGCGCGGTAGCCCTTCTGCAGCGTCGCGATGACATTGCCGCTTTCGACTTCATCGCTGTCTTCGGCGCCGATCGCTTGATGCATGTTCGGGTCGAATGGCCCGCCGGTCGGGTCAATCGCTTCGATGTCGTACAGCTCCAGCAGATTCACGAATTTGCGTCGAATCATTGAGATGCCATCCAGCCAGGGTTCTTCGCCCAAGCTATCTGGAACACTGTCAAATGCGCGGTCGAAATCGTCAATGATCGGCAGCAGCGCCTTCAATGTGTCCAGCGCCGCCCGCTGAAAAAGCTCGCTCCGTTCCCGCTCGTTTCGCTTCTTGTAATTGGCAAATTCGGCGCGGGCCCGCTGCCAGCCATCTTCATTGGTCTTGGCTTCCATCTGCGCTTCGATCAGCATTTGCAGCAGATTGGCGCCGTCGGGCAAGTCAAGCGGCTCGTCGGCTTCTTGCGCGGAATGCGCAGCTTCCGCAGCCGCGGCCTCTTCCTCACTGGGCTCGCCGGGGTCGATCGGCGAATCTTCTTCGCGCTCCAACTCTTCAGTTGGCTCATTGACATCGCTCATAGACTGTCCCTGTTTCAGCTAGACATCGATAATTGAAGCTACCAATTTATTATGCTTGCTCATCGTATAACAAGCATCAGAATGAGTGGGATTATAGGTGGGATAAGGGTCCTTTTCGAGGACATGGAACAAAGTCTTACGAAGATTTTATGCGGGAAGTTCTTATGCCTTTAGCGCTGGCGAGCTTGGCATTGAATTTGAAGATTGGATGCGCGAAGCGACCGGATAGAGTCTGTCCCAAGTGTGGCCGGTCAGTCGTGAACTGTTTCGCCTATGATGTGCAGATCAGTCCGCGGGAAATACAGCACAAGGTCGATATGTAGGGGCGACACTGTGTGTCGCCCGAAAATTCGCGCTTGTGTCGGCGGGCGATTCACAGAATCGCCCCTACACCGAGTCTCCCGGAAATTCGCGCTTGTGTCGGCGGGCGATTCACAGAATCGCCCCTACACCGAGTCTCCCGGAAATTCGCGCTTGTGTCGGCGGGCGATTCACAGAATCGCCCCTACACCGAGACTCCCGAAAATGCGCTCTTGTGTCGGCGGGCGATTCACAGAATCACCCCTACACCGAGTCGCCCGAGAATTCGCGCTTGTGTTGGCGGGTGATTCACAGAATCGCCCCTACGGACTTCGGTACTAGCGACGGGCGTCTCAGCGAGACGCCCCTACAATCTTATTCTCTGTGTCCTCTGCGTCCTCTGTAGTTCAATTGGTTTTCCTTAACAATCACCCAACATCAACCTATCCATTCAGATACTAGGCTGCCCGGCGTCTTCCACCCCGTCCTGATACAATGTCGCCAGCACATTTGTCATCAGGTTCGACACGTAGCGCACGGTGCTGATCGCCCGCCCGTAATTGATATGCGTCGGACCCAGCACGCCGATGGCGCCGCTCATCTTCTCCGGATCGCCATAGCGGCTCAAGACCATGCTCAAGCGGTTCAGGTCTTCGTAGCGACCGTCGCCGGCGATCACCACCTGTACGCCCACGCGATCGCCGTCGTCCGGCGGCAAACGATCCAGCAGCTCATTAACCAGCGCGTTCAGCACCGTATGCTCTTCCAGGATGCGAATCGCCTGCTGCGCGCCCTCTTCATCGGCGAACCGGTCCATAATCTGGCTGAGGCCATCGCGATAAATGAAGCGCGCCTGATTGTTATCCGCATTCTCAATGAGTTCCGCCGTGAGCTCCGCCACTTCGCGTTCCAGCATCGGCAGGTTGATGCTGCGCAGGCGCACCTGCTGTGCCCCCAGATCGGCGCAGGTTTCGTTGACGCGCTTTGCCGCCTCGCCCAGCTTGACCTGCGGCACCGGCGCCGCCAGCGTCAGCATGCGCTGATGTACGCTGCCGCTGTTGAGAACCAGCACCATCAGCGCCAAGCGCCCCTGAATCGATATCAGTTCGACATGTTTGAAGGAATTCGTCTGCGAAACGGGCGGCGTGACAATTGACGCGGTTTGCACCGAGCGCGCCAGCAGCGACGCCGTGCGCCGCATCCATTGTTCCATGCCCGCCTGCAAATTGCCGACGCGTTCCGAAATATGGCTTTGCTCGCCCAGCGTGAGGCTCCGCGTTTGCAGCAAGCGGCGAACGAAGTAGCGGAATCCGGCCGCCGTCGGCACGCGCCCGGCCGATGTATGCGGCGCCGCGATATAACCCATCTCTTCCAATTGCGCCATCTCTTTGCGCACGGTCGCCGCGCTGATGTTCAGATCATAATTCGCCACCAAATAACGGGAGCCGACCGGCTCCGGCTTTTCCGAATAAGCCTGCACGATACAGGTGAGAATGTCTTCCTGCCTGTTGGTGAGATTGGGCAGTTGACGGTCGTCGCTCATGTCGTCTCGCTGGTATGGGCGGCCGGCGCGGATTTAATTCATGCTAGCATGAGCCGGCTCGCTTGACAAACCGCCTTCATTACGTGATCTGTAGGGGCGTTTCGCTGAAACGCCCACAATTTGCAGGTCATATCCAGCGGGCGCCTCACGAGACGCCCCTAGTCTTTTGCATGGCCATCGGCGAGTAATGTTGTGACGCGATTGCTCTGCTTCGGCGTCAGGCAGCCCTGCCTTTGCTGCGAATCTGATGTAAGATGTGAGGCATTAAAATCGTCCGATTGAAAGAGACGCAGTAAGCGCATTCGCGGGCGGCGATACAGCCGTCCGGAATCCCGTCAGTTCACAGGAGACAAACCGAAATGGGCGCAAAGACATTCGAAGTCAACAAAGACGAATTCCAGAGCGAAGTCCTGGATAGCAGCACGCCGGTGCTGGTCGATTTTTGGGCGGAATGGTGCGGTCCTTGCAAGATGATCGCCCCGATCGTCGATGAGATCGCCGCCGAATACGAAGGCAAGCTGCGCGTGGCCAAGGTCGATGCCGACGAGAATCAGGAGATTCTGATGAATTACGGCATCATGGGCATCCCGACTTTGATCCTTTTCAAAGAGGGCGAAGCGGTCGAGCGGATCACCGGCTTCAAACCCAAAGGCAAGATCGTCAGCCAGATTGTGACGCACATCTAGCCGCCCCGACATCAAACGCAAAAGACGCTCATCCCTGCCGATGGGCGTTTTTGCTTTGCGGGACATTCGACCGCGCGATTTACACTATAATGAGTTACCGGCAATTCAGCGTTTGGACCGAACGATGTCCGACAAGCCAATCCGCGTCCTCATTGCCAAACCCGGCCTGGACGGGCACGATCGCGGCGCCAAGGTGATCGTCCGCGGCTTGCGCGATGCCGGCATGGAAGTGATCTACACCGGCTTGCGGCAGACGCCCGAGATGATCGCGGAAGCCGCCTTGCAAGAAGATGTCGATCTCGTCGGCTTAAGCATTCTGAGCGGCTCGCACATGACCTTGGCGCCGGCTGTACGCAACGCCATGAACGAGCTGGATCTGGCCGATGTGCCGCTGGTTCTGGGCGGCATCATTCCAACTGACGATCAGCAGACTCTAAGCAGCATGGGCATCGGCGCGATTTTTGGTCCCGGCGCCAGCCTGGAAGAAATTGCCGCCGTCGTCCGCGCGCTTGTCGCCGCGAAAAATCGGACTTGATCGCGATGCTGGAGGAGATTCGCCGCGGCAATCGTCGAGCGCTGGCGCGCTTTCTAACAGCGCTGGAGAACGACCGCGCCAAAGTCGCCGCCGAATTGTCTCAGCTATATGCCAGCGCCCCGGATGCCGCAATCATCGGCGTGACCGGCGCAAGCGGCGTCGGCAAGAGCACGCTTGTCGCCGCGCTGGCCCGATCGCTGCGCCAGAGCAAACGGACGGTCGCCATCCTGGCCGTGGACCCGAGCAGCCCCATTACCGGCGGCGCTATCCTGGGGGACCGCATTCGCATGCGGGCGCTCGCCGGCGACCGCGGCGTCTTCATTCGCAGCCTGGCCGGCCGCGGACAGCCGGGCGGGCTGGCGCGGGCGACGCGGGATGCCGTTGCTGTTTTGGCGGCGGCCAGCTTCGACTTCGTTCTCGTTGAAACGATCGGCGCCGGCCAAAGCGAGGTCAAGATCGCCGGCCTGGCGGATACGACCTTGGTCGTCCTGGCGCCGGGCGCGGGCGACTCGGTGCAGGCGCTGAAAGCCGGCATCCTCGAGATTGCCGATATCCTGGTTGTCAACAAGAGCGATATGCCCGGCGCCGACGCAACGGCGCGGGCATTGAAGGCGATGCTGGGTCTCAAGCATCCGCCGGAAGCGCCGCCGACGGGTCAACCGCTTTCGCAGCCGCCCGTCATCAGCGTCTCCGCACTGAATGCTTCCGGTATTGAAGATCTCGTCCGCCGCATCGCCGCGCATCAAGATTGCCTTCGCGCAAGCGGCAGCCTGGAGTTGCGGCGCTCCGCCATGATGCGCTCGGAATTCGAAGCGCAGCTGCGCGCCGCCTGGATGCAGCGCCTGTTTGACACTTTCGCGCCCGGTGAAATTGCTGGTATTATCGACCGTGTCGCCGCGCGCGAAATTGACCCCCAATCCGCCGTGGACGCGCTCCTCGCGCAGGCGCAGGTCTGCCGGCGCAAGTAGTCAGTTGGAGTTCTCGTGAAACAGATGCAGATGACAGACATGGTGAAGGTGCCCGGCGCGAAGTTCCACCCCGAGCCGGAGGCGCAAGAGGTCCCGGAAGAGCAGCAATTCTCTTCCACAATGCGCTTTGGATCGATGAAAGTCTTCTGTGGCAGCGCGTCTCTGGATCTGGGCAACGAGATTGTGGAGTACATCTGCCGCGCCTCCGAATACAACCTGCGCCCCGGCGAATACACCCGCGCCGTTTTCTCCAATGAGAATATCTTTATCAAGCTGGAAGAGAGCGTCCGCGGCAAGGATGTCTACCTTGTGCAGACCATGGCCTCGCCGGTGCACGACAACTTCATGGAAATGCTGATCATGATCGACGCCCTGAAGCGGGATTCCGCCTGGCGCATCAATCTCGTCGTGCCTTACATGAGCTATACGCGCTCCGACCAGAAAGACCAGCCGCGCGTGCCGATCTCGGCCCGCCTCGTGGCGAATATCATCGAGACCGCCGGCGTCGATCGCTACATGACCGTCGACTTGCACTCGGGCCAGATCCAAGGTTTCTTCAACATCCCGGGCGATGCCCTCACCGCCTTGCACCTGCTATGCGACTATATCATGCGCAAGCTGCACAGCGGCGAATTGAGCGATCTGGTCGTGGTGGCGACCGATCTGGGATTCGCCAAGAAAGGGCGCAACTGGGCGGAGATCCTGGGCGCGCCGCTGGCTTTTGTGGAAAAGCGCCGCGTCGACAATGCGGAAAGCGCCAAAGCGCTCTCGCTCATCGGCAGCGTCGAAGGCAAGAATGTCCTGCTGGTCGATGACGAAGTCAACACCGCCGGCAGCATTGTCGAAGCGGTCAAGGTCGTGCGCGACGGCGGCGCTAAAGATGTGCTTTTCGCCTTCACCCATCCCTTCTTTTCCGAGCGGGCTTATGAACGGTTCGCCGCCCTTGACCTGCGCGAAATCATCTTCACCAACACCCTGCCCATCCCTGAAGAAAGTAAACTTCCAAACATGACCGTACTCTCCATCGCGCCCCTTCTCGGCGAAGTGATTCTGCGCGCGCATGAAGGCCGCAGCGTCGGCGCCCTGTTCAATGAGTGACGAAAAACGGAGCGACGACGAGCGGAGTGACGAAAAGCGCTCCATATACCGCGAGCCAGAGGCGCCCCAGCCCGACTTCGCAACGACGACGCTAGCGCTCGGCGTAGGCGGCTTTCTCCTCTTCATGACCCTGCTCTTCTGGGTCGTGGAGACCGTCGGCCTCAAGGAATTGCAGGTGATGATCGCCGGCGCCGGGCTCTGGGGGCCGCTGCTTTTCGTCGGCCTTAAAGCGCTGACATTCACCTTCGCGCCGCTATCGGCCGGGCCAATTCAGTTCGCCTCCGGCATCCTCTTCGGCGTTATTCCCGGCACCTTTTATTCGCTCCTGGGCGAGGTCATCGGCGGCTCGATAAATGTGATCATCGCCCGCTTGCTGGGCCGGCGCATCGTCCAGAAGTTTGTCGGCTTCGCCGCCTTGCGGCGCATTGACCAGTTTTACGAACGCCACCTCGACGACTGGAGATCGCTGTTTGTCGCCCGCCTGCTGCTCTTTTCGGTATACGATTTTATCAGCTACGCCGTCGGCTTTGGTCGAATTAAATTGTCGGTCTATATCCTTGTGTCATTCGCTGGCGGCTTAGTCCCGACTTATCTTTTCGTGCGGATCGGGACAGAAGCCGCCCAAGACCAGAACCTGTTGCTGATACTCTATGTCGGCGCCGCCATCCTCTTCCTGGTCTATCTTCTCTTCCGCCGCCCGCTGAACGAATTGATCGAATGGCTGGCGAGCAAGATCTGATTCGCTTCCATTGCGGGAGAAAGGCGCGCCGTCCGCGCGCCATTCTGCGTATGATATAATCAGCGATAGCAATCTCATCCAATTTGCGTGAGGCCACATGTTCCGCAACATCGTCAAAAAGGTCTTCGGCGACCCGATGGAAAGGGCGCTTTCCGCCTATCAGGAACGCGTCGACCAAATCAACGCGCTTGAGCGCGCCATGCAAAAGCTCAGCGACGAGCAGATGCGCGCCAGGACCGCCGATTTCAAGGCGCGCCTGGCCCAAGGCGCGGCCCCGGACGACATCCTGGTGGAAGCGTTCGCGCTCGTGCGGGAAGCGTCCGTGCGCACGATCGGCCTGCGCCACTACGATGAACAGCTTATCGGCGGCATCGTTCTGCACGAGGGCCGCATCGCCGAGATGAAGACGGGCGAAGGCAAGACACTGGTCGCTACATTGCCGCTTTACTTGAACGCCTTGGAAGGGCAGGGCGCCCACCTCGTCACGCCCAACGATTACCTGAGCAAGCACGGCCTGCAATTCATGGGGCCCATCTATCATTTGCTCGGCTTGTCGGCCGCGGTGATACAGAACACCGGCGGCCAGCCCGATAGCGGTTCTTTCCTCTTCGACCCCGACTTCATTTCCGACGATGCCCGCTATCAAAACCTGCGCCCGATCAGCCGCCGCGATGCTTACCGCGCCGACATCCTCTATGGCACCAACAACGAATTCGGCTTCGATTACCTGCGCGACAATATGGTGCTCTCGCATGAACGCCTGGTGCAGCGCGAGCTGACCTACGCCATCGTCGACGAAGTCGACAATATCTTGATCGACGAAGCGCGCACGCCCTTGATCATCTCCGGCCCCTCGGACGCGCCCTCCGACTTCTATCGCAAATTCGCCTCCATCGTCAAGCGGCTCAAAGGCAGCAGCGAAGACAGCGTCGAAGCGGAAGAACCCGATGGCGATTATGTGCTCGATATCGGCGACCGCATTGTCTACCTGACCGAGCTCGGCGTCGAGAAGGTGGAGCAGGCCCTGGGCGTCGTGCAGCTTTATCACCCGGCCAATGCCGAGATGCTGCCCTACCTCGATAACTGCCTGCGCGCCCGCACCCTTTTCGAGCGCGACAAAGAATACATCGTGCAGAACGGCGAAGTTGTCATCGTCGACGATTTCACCGGCCGCCTCATGCCCGGTCGCCGCTTCTCCGAAGGCCTGCATCAAGCGATCGAAGCCAAAGAAGGCGTCGAGATCCGCCGTGAAAACATCACGATGGCCACCATCACCTTCCAGAACTTCTTCCGCATGTACGCCAAACTCGCTGGCATGACCGGCACGGCTCTCACCGAAGCCGAAGAATTCGAAAAGACTTACGAGCTTGATGTCGTGCCCATCCCGACGCACCAGCCGGTCGTCCGCGCCGATGAAAACGACCTGATCTATGTCAATGAAACCTCAAAATGGAACGCCATCGTCCAGACCATTAAAGAACGCAACGAAGAGAATCAGCCCATCCTTGTGGGCACGGTCGCGGTGGAGACCTCCGAGCGTTTGAGCAATTACCTGAAAAAAGCCGGCATCAAGCACGAGGTGCTGAACGCCAAGCAGCATGAAAAAGAAGCGGAGATTATCACGCAAGCCGGCAGGCCGGGCGCTGTCACCATCGCGACCAACATGGCCGGGCGCGGCGTGGACATCCTGCTCGGCGGCAATCCCGAAGGCTTGGCCCGCGCATCGCTGCGTCGGCAAGGCATCGATCTGACCGCCGCTTCCGGGGGGCAATGGCGCAAGGCCCTGGCCGATGCCGAAAAACTGGTCGCGAAGGACCGCGATGTCGTGCTCGCCGCCGGCGGCTTGTTTGTGCTCGGCACCGAACGCCACGAAGCGCGCCGCATCGACAATCAGCTTCGCGGTCGCTCTGGCCGGCAAGGCGACCCGGGCGAATCCCGCTTTTTCCTCAGCCTCGATGACGAATTGATGAAGCGCTTCGCCAACGACAACGTCAAGCGCCTGATGAAGACCGCCGGCTTCCCGGAAGACGAAGCCATCCAGCACGGTATGATCAGCAAGTCCATTGAGCAAGCGCAAGTCCGGGTCGAAGGCCACAATTTTGATATTCGCAAGCGCGTCGTCGAATATGACGACGTCGTCAACCGCCAGCGCGAAATTATCTATGGCCAACGGCTGGACTGGCTGCAAAAGGATGCCGATGAGTTGCACCGCGATTATCTGGCGATGATCGGGGATCAAGTCGCCGAAGCGGTCGACAGCGCCTTCGCCGCCGATGCCCAGGGCGAGCAGCTTGAAGCCAGCGCCATATACCAGCTGTTGGCGAGCACCGGCTTGCCCCTTCCCCAAGACCTCAGCGCCGAGACGATCGAGGATGCCGAGCCGGAGGAACTGACAGCGAAAATCGCTGAGCTGACGGCCGGTCTGCTGGAAGCGAAGAAGGCGCAGTTGGAAGCGGCGCGCGAAGGATTGATGGAGATCGCCGAGCGCCATACCGTCATCAGCGCCCTCGATCACTTTTGGCAGCGCCATCTGACCGACCTGGATATATTGCGCGAGGGCATCGGCTTGCAGGCCATCGCGCAAAAGGACCCGCTTGTGGAGTACCAGCGGCAGGGCTTCCAAATGTTTCGCGTCGTGGAAAACGCCTATCGACAATCGGCCTCGTCCGCCATTTTCGGCATCCAGCCGGCCGCGGCCCAGACGCCGCAGCAGCGCCGACAAATGCGGGAACACCGTCCCGATTTGGTGATGGGCAATGCCGAGCGCCCGACGCAGCAGACCGTGCGCAAGAATAATCAGCGCCCGGGCCGCAACAAACCTTGCTGGTGCGGCAGCGGCAAGAAATACAAACACTGCCACATGCGCGAAGATCAGCTTTCCGGCAAATTCCAGCAGACGGCTTGAGACGCCGCCAGCGATGTATCGCATCGGCGACATAGAAATCTGTCTCTTCAACGACGCCGTCGCGTTCTTTGACCCCGGCGGTTTGTTTGGCCTGGTGCCGCGCGCGCTCTGGTCGCGTTATTATCCGGCTGACGAGCGCCACCTGGTGAAAGCGGCGAATCACAATCTGCTCATCCGCAGCGCCCACAGCAACATCATCGTCGACACCGGCTATGGCAACTGCGCCAGCGCCGCCCAACGCAGACACAGCCACATGGCAGCCATGGACGGCACACATAGAGGCCTGGCGGCGTTGGGCATCGCGCCGGGCGACATCGACATCGTGCTCGACACGCACCTGCACGATGATCACTGCACGGGGAATTTCCGGCACGACGCCGATGGCGCGCGCAAGCCGGCTTTCCCCAATGCGGAATACCTGGTACAGCGCCGCGAATACGAAGACGCCATTGCGCCCAACGAACGCACGCGCGCCACCTACTCGGCGGAAAACTTCGCGCCTCTATATGACTCGGGTCAGATGCGACTCCTGGACGGGGACGCCGAGATCGCGCCGGGCGTCAACGCGCACCTCACTCCCGGCCACACGCCCGGGCACATGAGCCTGCGAATCGAAAGCGGCGGACAGCATGCCGCCTTTCTCTGCGACCTGGCCTCCCTGGCGATTCACTTCGAGCGCCTGGCTTGGATGACCGCCTACGATGTCGAACCCCTGGTCACCCTAGAGACGAAACGACTTTGGCAGCGCTGGGCTCTGGAGACCAATGCGCTTCTCATCTTCCCGCATGACTTGCTCCTGCCCGCCGGACGCCTGACCCAAAGCGAAGGCGGCCGTCTCAAGATCCAGCCTGCCGACCTGGGCGCCGACAATCTCGCAGATGCCTGAGGGCTTGGGATTTGCCGGCTGTATCCGGTTTCGCTGGAAAGGGAATCAGTCCCCGGGCAATCTCGCGTATATCGAGTCTGCTCTTATGTCGTAGGGGCGACACTGTGTGTCGCCCGCGTGTATGTCGCGAAAGACGATGCGCATTCTTCAAGTGCTTACTCGCGTGTCCTCTGCGTCCTCTGCGCACTCTGTAGTTAATGAAAAATTCGAAGCGATTGCCCCGTATTCACTCCCGCGCCGGCTGACACGCCGGGCAGAAATGCGTACCCCGCTGCGCCACTCGGATCTTGTTGATCGGCGCGCCGCACTCCAGGCAGGGCAACTCCGCGCGGCCGTAGACGAAGAAGTGATTCTGGGAATCGCCCTTTCCGCCATCGGCTTTGCGATACCAGTTGATGCTCGCGCCCTCATGCTCGATTCCCGCCTCCAGCGCAGCGCGGATCGTCCCTTGCAGGAGCGCGGCATCGGCCTCGGTCAATTGGTCAACCGGCGTCGCCGGATGGATGCCGGCGCGGAAAAGGGCTTCGTCGGCATAGATATTGCCAACGCCAGCGACGAACTCCTGGTCGAGCAATTGCGCCTTGATCGCCCGCGTTCGGCCGCGCAGGCCCGCATGAAAATAGGCCGGACTGAAGGCGTCGCTGAATGGCTCCGGCCCCAGATGCGCCAGGAGCGCCTCTACATCGTCGGTCAAATAGACGCGGCCGAATTTGCGCAGGTCGGAAAATCGCAACTGTCCGCCCCCGTCCAGATCGAAACGCACATGCACCCAGCGGTCGGCTTCCTGCTGCGCTTCCGCCGCCGCCACATAAAGACGCCCCGACATTTTCAGGTGGATCACGAGCGTATCCCGCCCCAAGCGAATCAGGATGTACTTCCCGCGCCGATCGATCGCCTGGATCTCTTGACCGGCGATGCGCGCCGCAAATTCAGGCGGGGAGGGCGAATGTATTGTCGGCGGCCAATCATGCCACATCCGCTCGATTCGCCGTCCCAGCAGCGGCGCGCGCAGGCCGCGGACGACTGTCTCCACTTCCGGTAATTCGGGCATGCGCTATCGCGATTCGGGCGGCGCTGAAATTCCCCGCAAAGTCATCCCAAGGCGCCGACAATTTGACTGGTCGGATGCTATAATACGGCTATCCTTCTCCATTTGTAACCCAGAGCGACTCCGCTCGACATCGACACTATGACAAGCGACTTCGTTCATCTTCACGTCCATAGCGAATTCTCCCTGCTTGACGGGCAGAGCAGAATCAAAGACCTGGTGGCCCGCGCCAAAGAGTTGGAGATGCCCGCCCTGGGCATTACCGATCATGGCGTGATGTTTGGCGTGCATGACTTTTACCGCGCCTGCCGCGACGCCGGCATCAATCCCGTCATCGGCATGGAAGCCTATCTGGCGCGGCGGGGCATGACCGACCGCGACCGCCATCTCGACCGCAGCCCCTTCCACATGCTGCTGCTGGCGAAGAACATGACCGGCTACCAGAACCTGCTCAAAATCGCCTCCGCCGCTCAGCTTGAGGGCTACTATTACCGTCCGCGCATCGACAAAGAATTTATGGCGGCGCACGCTGAAGGGCTAATCGCCACCAGCGGCTGCCTGGCCGCGGAGATCCCGCGCCTCGTCGCCGATGGCGACGACGCCGGCGCCCGCAAAGCCATCGCCTGGTATCAGGATGTCTTCGGCGCGGAGAACTTCTATCTCGAATTGCAAAGCCATGACATACCGGCGCTGGACCATCTGAATCGCTGGCTCTGCGATTACCGCGCCAGCGGGCGCAGCGCCGTGCAATTGCTCGCGACCAACGATGTCCATTATGTGCAGCGCGAGGACGCCGAAGCCCACGATACCCTGCTCTGCATTCAAACAAGCGCCTTGAAGTCCGAGCCCGACCGCATGCGCATGGAGCCCTTCAACAGCTATTACCTCAAATCGGCGGCGGAAATGCGCGCGGGTTTCGCCGGCGCGCCCGCCGATATGGTGGACGAGGCTTTCGCCAATTCCCTGAAGATCGCCGAAATGACCGAAATCGATCTGATGCCGAAGGGTTATCATCTGCCCGTCTTCCCGGTGCCGGATGGCTTTGACGAACACAGTTACTTGCGGCATCTCATCGGCATCGGCATGGGCTGGCGCTTCGGCGCGGACTGGCGCGACAATTCGGTCTTCAATGAGCGGATCGAACGAGAATTGAACATCATTCACAGCATGGGCTTTGACAGCTATTTCCTCATCGTCTGGGACCTATGCGAATATGCCCGCAAGTCCGATATCTGGTGGAATGTGCGCGGCTCGGGCGCCGCCAGCCTGGTCGCCTACAGCCTCGGCATCACCAATATCGATCCGATTCAACATGGCTTGCTCTTCGAGCGCTTTCTCAATCCCGGGCGCATCAGCATGCCCGATATCGACCTGGATTACCCGGACGACCGCCGCGGCGAGATGATCGCTTATGCGGTCAAGAAATACGGCGAGGACAAAGTCGCCGCCATCATCACCTTCGGCACCATGGGCGCGAAAGCCGCCGTCCGCGATGTCGGCCGCGCGCTTGATGTCGATCTCGGCTTGATTAATCGCGCCGCCGGGCTTATTCCGCAAGAAGCCCGCCAGAAGCCCATTCGCGAGTACGTCGACGGCAATCCCGAATTGCTGGCGCTTTATGAGAGCGATCCGGACTTGCGGGAGGTCGTCGACACCGCCATCGAGCTGCAGGGCATGACGCGCCACGCCTCCACCCATGCCGCCGGCGTCATCGTCGCCGATCGCCCGCTGGTGGACCTGGTGCCGCTGCACCGCATCACCGGCAAAGACCCGTCGGGCGGCGCGCTGAAAGCGGTGACGCAGTTTCCCATGGAGACCGCTGAAGCCATCGGCTTGCTCAAAGTCGATTTTCTCGGCTTGTCCACTTTGACCATCATGCGCGTCGCCTGCGATTTGATCGCGCGGCATCGCGGCATTCACTACAGCGCGGACAGCATTCCCTATCTCCACGACTCGGCCAGCGCCGAGCAGCGCGAGATGCTGGATGACGCCTTCGCCATGATGGGGCAGGGCGATACCGTCGGCGTCTTTCAGGTCGAATCCGGCGGCATGAAGCAGATGCTCCGCGGCATGCGCCCGCGCGTCTTCGAAAACATCGTCGCCGCCATTTCCCTTTATCGGCCCGGCCCGATGGAGTTCATCCCCCAATATTGCCGGCGCATGCACGGTGAAGAAGAAATCACGACCTTGCATCCCAAGCTGGAGCCGATCCTGCGGGAGACCTACGGCATCTGCGTTTATCAGGAACAGATCATGGAGATCGCCGATCAGCTATTCGGCTACGAATTGGGCGAAGCCGACCTGATGCGCAAAGCCGTCTCCAAGAAGTTGCCGGAGGAGCTGGAAAAGCACCGGGCGATTTTTATGGAGCGCGGCCCCCAGAACGGCGTGGATGTCGAAACGGCCGAAGACATCTTCGACATGATCGAGTTCTTCGCCAACTACGGCTTCAACAAAGCCCATGCCGCCGATTACGCCGTCATCACCGTGCAGACCGCCTATCTCAAATGCCACTACACCGAAGAATACATGACCGCGCTGCTCAGCGTGCAGCGCGACGATCTGGGCAAAGTCGCCACATATCTCGAAGAATGCCGGCGGCTGAACATTGACATCCTGCCGCCCGATGTCAATTACAGCCAATTGGACTTCGATATCGAAACGACAGCGGATGGCCGGCGCGCCATTCGTTTTGGCCTGGCGGCGGTCAAAAACGCCAGCGCCTGGGCATTAAGCGATCTGCTGGCGGCTCGCGGCGAAGCGCCATTTGCCGGGATCGTCGATTTCTGCCAACGCGTCGATCTGCGCAAGCAAGGCAAGCGCTCCATGGAGAGCTTGATCAAAGTCGGCGCTTTGGACAGTTTTGGCACGCGCGCGACCTTGCTGGCCGCCCTTGATGGCATCTTCAGCTATAGCAGCCACTATCATCGCGATCAGGAAGTCGGCCAGATGCTGATGTTCGAAGAGGGCGCGGCCTCGGATGTCGAGCTGCTGAAGAATATCAAACAGATTGAGGAGCATGATGCGCGGGAATTGCTGAAATGGGAGAAGGAGCTGATCGGGCTCTATCTGACCGGGCGTCCGGTCGATCGCCATAAGGAAACTCTCGCCGGGCTGAACTTGCAGCGCATTGCCGATTTGAAGAGCCCATCGCTCAGCAAGCCGGAAAATGTGAAGGTCGCCGGGGAGATCACCGAAGTCCGCAAACTCACCACGCGCAAAGGCGAACTGATGGCTGTGATCAGCCTCGAAGACTGGTACGACAGCGCCGGCATCATCGAGGTCGTGCTCTTTCCGCAGGCCTACAGCAAGGCGCTGGACCGCTTCGAACGGCTAAATCGACAAGTGACGGATCCGGCCGAGGCGCGCAGCCTGGCCGAAGGCGAAATTGTCCTTGTGAAGGGGCGCTTCGACGAAAGCCGCGGCGAACCGCAGATCGTCGCCGACAGCCTCAGGACCGATTTTGAGGTCGCCTCCGCCGCCGACGCCAGGCCAGATCCGCCCGCGGCAACTGCGACCCCTGCAGAGGAACCGCCCCCGCCAGCGGAAGAACCGCCGCCATTCGACGATGACATGTTCCCCCCGCCCGAGCCTTATGATGCCTCTCCCGCTGACGATTCGGCCGCCGCCCCGCCGAAGTCGGCGACAGCGCCCGCAGCGCCGGATGAGGAGGAGCCGGAATGGGTGAACGGCGACGGCAAGCTTTCCATGCCCGGCGAGGAAGAAGCGGCGCCGCGGCAACCGCGCACCATATCCGTCGTCTTGGCCGCGTCGGACGATCCGGAGCGGGATCGCCGCAAACTGAATCGCCTCCATAGCGGCTTTGTCAAGTATCCCGGGCCCGACCATTTCAAGATCATAATCCAGCGTGGCGAGCAGTTGATCCCGCTGAACTTTCCCAATCAGACGACCGACATTTGCCCCGCGCTTCGCGCCGATTTGGTCAAGATTGTCGGCAGCGACGAATTCATCAGCATCGACGACGACAGCGCTTGACCGGGCGCGCCGGCATCGGCGGTTCCCCCTCTGAGAACGGAAGCGGCGACAGCGCGCAAGGCGCATCGGCCCGCCATTTAATGATCCGGCCTCTTTTACAGAGTCTTAATTCATTCACATTTGAAAGCCGTCGTCAGAATGTTTAGAATACGAAGGTGAATTAGAGTAGGCGCGCGCCGCCCGGCATGAGGCGCGCGGCTTGTCCGCGGAAGGGGAGACGCCGCAAGGATGAAACGCATCGCGGTGATGACCAGCGGGGGCGATGCGCCCGGCATGAATGCGGCCGTGCGCGCTGTTGTCCGCGCCGGGCTGGACAGAGATGTCGAAGTCTTCGGCATTCGCCAAGCCTATCGAGGCTTGCTGGCCGGGGACATGTCCCTGCTCAGCAGCCGCGAAGTCAGCGGCATCCTGCAGCGGGGCGGGACCGTCCTGCAAACCGCCCGCAATGAAGAATTCAAAACCGCGCAGGGGCAGAAGAAAGGGCTGCGCCGGCTCAGCGAAAACGGGATTGAAGGCGTCATCGTCATCGGCGGCGACGGCAGCATGCGCGGGGCGCTCGCCTTGCACAAAATGGCCGTGCCCGTGATTGGCGTGCCGGCCAGCATCGACAACGACATCTGGGGCACGGACACGAGCATCGGCGTCGATACCGCCCTCAACACCATCCTCGACGCCTTAGATCGCCTGCGGGACACCGCGACATCGCACACCCGCGCCTTCGTGGTGGAAGTGATGGGCCGGGACTGCGGATACCTGGCGGTGATGGCCGGCATTCTCGGCGGCGCTGAAATCGTCGTCACGCCCGAAAATGGCGTCAGCATGAACGAAATCGCCGTAGCGCTTGAAAACGCCTACATTCGCGGCAAAGCACATGCGATTGCCGTCCTGGCAGAAGGCGCGCCATACCAGGGGCCGGAGCTGGCGCACTACCTCGAGCAGAAGCATATCGGCTTTGAAATCCGCCTGACCATCCTCGGGCATACGCAGCGCGGCGGCAGCCCAACCGCCTTCGACCGCCTGCTGGCCACGCGCATGGGCGTTTATGCGGTTGAACTGCTCTTGAGCGGCGAAACCGGCATGATGGTCGCGCGCGTAGGTCGGGATCAGAAACCGGTGCCCCTGGCCAAAAGCTCGGCCCGGACCCGCCAAATCACACCCGAATACTTCGACCTCGCCCGGATCCTGTCGCGCTGAATGCGCTGGCGCTCAGTTCGCCAAGTCGTCCGCCACATCGATAATCCGGCAGCCGAGCAACTCAACCAGGCCGGCCCTTTCCACCCGCACTTGCAGGCCGCGCTGCCCGGCGCTGATGACAAGATGCGATTGCGCCAGAGCCCGGCGATCGAGATAGACGGGCCAATTCTTCCGCGTAAGCGCCAGCGCGCTGATGCCGCCGACCTGCAAGCCGGTCAGCCGCTCGGCATCGGCATGCGCCGCCAGCGCCGCTTTTTTGGCGCCCAGGGCCTTCGCCAGCCGCTTCAGATTCAGCGATGTATTCGACGGCAGCATAATCAGAATTGGCTTTTTCTGCGGCGACAACTGGGCGACCAAGGTCTTGTATACTTCTGCGGCCGGGAAGCCGACCGCCGCCGCCACCTGCTGCGCATCGCGGATCGCGACATCATACTGATGCGTTTCATACGGGATCGCCTGCGCATCCAGCAGGCGCATGGAATTCAGTTTTTTGCTCTTCGCCATGTTGCGCCCATTCCCCAATTTATCCGACGGCGAGCCAAGCTATTTCGCGTCCTTCACCTGATAACGCCGCCAGGTCAGCCGCGCCATGACAGCCGGCAGCAAGACTCCGCCGGCCAAGACCGCGCGGTCGAAGAGCCGCATAATCACATGCCGCGGCTGCCCTTGAGCTGCCTTCACAAGCGCATCCGCCACCTCATCGGCTGTCTTCGTCGGCAGTCGGCCGCGATTGCCTGCTGCGCCTGCGCCCAGGCGATTCTCATTGAATTCGGTGATCGTCAGCCCGACGAGGACATCGGTAACGGCGATATTGTCGCCTTCCAATTCCAGCCGCAGCGAACCGGCCAGGCTGGAGACGAAGGCTTTGCTGGCGGAATAGGTTGCGGTGTAGGGCGTGTGCAGGCCCGCAACAATTGACGAGACGATCATGATCTGGCCGCCGCCGCAGTCCCGCAGCGCCGGCGCGCAAGCCCGGATCGAGTGCAGTACGCCGTCAATGTTCGTGCGCAGCACCGTCTCCAGATGCTCCCACTCCGCCTCGGCCAGCGCGCCCTGCTGCCCGAGGCCGGCATTGGCCACCAGGATATCGAGCCGGCCAAAGCGGGCAAGCGTTGCCTCGACCGCGGCGTCCATATCTTCGGCATGCCTGACATCGCCCAGGGCCGCGATGAAGTCGCCCTTTGGCCCGGGCAGCGCTTCGATTTCGGCGCCCAGGGCTTCCAGGCGCTCGGCGCGGCGGGCGAAACCGCAAACATGATATCCGGCGCGGCAGAACGCGATGGCGGCCGCCCGGCCGATCCCGCTCGACGCGCCCGTGATGAAGACGACTTTATTCGTCATTTATTTGGGTTGGTTCTAGGCTGGCTTAGGCAAGATTCCGCGGTCCTCTAGATGTCGTCGGACTTCGTGAAAGGTTGAACTTAACTTGCCCTTATCGAACCGAATCTGGCCCACTCCGTGAATGTTCGAAAACTCTTCGCAACCATTTTCGAGCAAAATTATGGCGTACTCAAAGCCAAGCTTGCCCTGAAACAGTCCAGCTTCATGGATAACATTCATCCGCGCTTGTTTTCTAATCTTGTCTTGCTCGTGGGCGGAATCATTTACTGCAATTTCATCATCAGCAGTAAGAACGAGAAACGCAAAACATGAGCTACACAGCATCTGTTGAAGCCGTTCCTTCGTCGAAACTCCGCCGATAGGAACGCGATTGAATTCGTCTACTTTCAGTTTCAAATCTTTTTCTAGGAAGTTCTGTAACGCATACCAGTCAAATGTCTGACCGTGACCTATAAACACTCTGTCATTAGACACTTGTGTAGTTCGCGCCGCGACATTGGCTCGCTTGAGGTGAGATATGGCCTGCTCCACGATTTCAATGAGTTTGTGTACACGCGACAAATAGAATTGCGTTGACTCCACAAAGATAAGCGCCTCAATGTGAGGAGGCATCCAGATTCCCTGCTGCATGGCAATAGAGTCGCGGGTTATGGATTGCGACGGAGCCCGCGTACGATTGCTCTGCGAAAATTCGCTCAGTTGGTTGACCCTAGACCCCAATTGATCAAGAATGCTGTCGCCATTGCTTGAGTCTAATGTTTGAAATATCGAATGTATACTGAATTTGTTCTTGTCAAAAGCCTTCTTGCACATATCACACGTCTTGACAACGTGTTTCAAAGACTCTTGACTTAAACCCTCCTTTATCTTCTCCCGTACTTGGTCAATACTAAACTCAAGCCAATTGCGGTCAGAGCTTGAAAAGTGACCTAATCCAAACTCTTTGTCAAAGTACGTTCCTGTAGGCGGACGTTCAAAGTTGCGAAAATACACGAGCGAGTGATACCCGATCCAAGAGCCGCTCCATGCTTGGCCGACTCTGTTGGCATTCATTTCTAACGTATTGAGGGTTGTTGCGATTGAAGAATCGTCAACTTCGGTAGCTATCTCAACCAGATTCTTACCTATCTCGCTGAGTTCCGCAATCTGTCGTTCCATATTGCGACGCCTGATACGTATAGCTCGAGTCGAAAACTCATTATATTACTATATCCAGTGTATTGATACCGAGGAAGTGTGACGCCACATCACACAATCAGCGGCTCCTCATAAACGCCGAAGACCTCGCGCATGACATCCACTGTCTCGCCCAGGGTCGCCGCCGCCTCGGCGCATTCGATCAAGCAGGGCATGACATTCTCGTCCCCCGCGCAAGCCCGGCGCAGCGCCTCCAGGGCCGCTGCCGTCCGCGCGCCATCGCGCTCGCGCCGAACCTGATCCAGCCGCGCCAGCTGCCGCTCATATCCGCGCGCGTCCATTTCCAGAATCGGTATGCGCAATTCTTCTTCGTCCTCGACATGGATGTTGACGCCGACGATCCCGCGCTCGCCGCTCTCGACCGCGCGCATCTGCTCGTAGCTGGCATCGGCGATTTCCGCTTGGAAGAAGCCCGCTTCCAGCGCCGGCAAGACGCCGCCGAGACCGGCGACGCGCTGAAAGTATGCCAGGGCCTCGGCTTCAATTTGATTCGTCAAGCTCTCCAGGAAATAACTGCCCCCGAGCGGATCGACCGTGTTGGTCACGCCGCTCTCTTCCAGGATCACCTGCTGCGTGCGCATGGCCAGCGTGACGGCCCGCTCCGACGGCAGAGCCAGCGCTTCGTCCATGCTGTTGGTATGCAGGGATTGCGCGCCGCCCAACACGCCCGCCAGGGCCTGCAGCGCCACCCGCGTCAGGTTGACTTCCGGCTGCTGCGCGGTCAGGCTGACGCCGGCCGTCTGCGCATGAAAGCGCAAGCGCCAACTGCGCGGATCTTTCGCGCCGAAACTCTCGCGCATCAGCCGCGCCCAGATCCGCCGCGCCGCCCGGTACTTGGCGATCTCTTCAAAGAAGTCGTTGTGGGCGTTGAAGAAGAAACTGACGCGCGGCGCAAAGTCGTCTATATCCAGGCCGCGCGCCAGCGCCCAACGCAGGTATTCCGTGCCGGCAAGCAGTGTGAAGGCAAGTTCCTGCGCCGCCGTGCTGCCGGCTTCGCGGATGTGGTAGCCGCTGACGCTGATGCTGTTCCACTTGGGCAGATGCCGCGCCGCGAACTCGATGGTATCCGTCACCAGGCGCATTGCCGGCTGCGGCGGAAAGATGTATTCCTTTTGCGCGATATATTCTTTCAGGATGTCATTCTGCAGCGTGCCGCGCAACTGCGCCAGGTCCAGCCCTTGCCGCTGCGCCGCCACCAGATAATAAGCCCAGATGACCGCCGCCGGACCGTTGATCGTCATGCTTGTCGACACCTCGCCCAAGGGGATGCCGCGGAAGAGGATTTCCATATCGCGCAGGCAGCTGACGGCCACGCCGCACTTGCCGAATTCGCCCAGGGCTTCCGGCGCATCGCTGTCATATCCCATCAAGGTCGGCAGATCGAAGGCGACCGACAAACCCATGTTGCCCGTCTCGAACAGGTATTTGTAGCGAGCATTGGTTTCTTCTGCGCTGCCAAAGCCGGCGAAAATGCGCATCGTCCAGGGCTTGGCCCGGTAGCCGGTCGCGTGGATGCCGCGCGTGTAAGGATAATCGCCCGGATTGGCGAGATCGCTTTCGTAGTCGCTATCTTCCAGGTTCAGCGGCGTATATACGCGCTCGACCGGCAAGCCCGAAAGCGTCTTGAACGCGCTGCTCCGTTCGCGCCGCTGCGCCAGCGCGTCGCGCAATGCGCTGCCCTCCCAGCGCTTGACATACTCGCGCAGGCCCCTGTCCTTTTCATCGTCCGCCATTTGCATCCCTCCGATGTCCGCGCCCAAAGTATAGCACCGCCTTTCCGCCGGCTCACGCGCCCGGGAGGGCTGGGGGAGTAGCTTTTGTAGTGGATGTGGTTTCCCTAAGACTCTAACAAAAAAACTCTGTGCCCTCTGTGTCTCTGTGGTGAATTAACCTGCGCCAAGCTCGCATTCAAGATAAGTCCACCATTATAGACACTCCCAGGGCTGGCGCGGATTTGACGCGCGCCGGGCGATTCGCTAATATCAAAATGCTTGGCTTCAGCGCCGGGCGCCCGCAGGAAAGCAATAAAGCGGCTGACGCGCGAGCTCCGCGCGCTCAGGATTTACGATGGCAAAAGATTTAACGAGGCTGAAGCGGCCCGAGATTCTGCCCAGTGATCCGATGGCGGAAGCCGGTCGCAAGCTCTTTGCGCGCCAACTGCGCCGCATGAAACGGCATGAAGCCGGCAGCCGCACCGGCGAAGACATCGAATCCGTTCACCAAATGCGCGTTGCGCTCCGACGTATGCGCAGTCTTTTCAACCTGCTTGCGGCGCACTACCGCCCAAAAACCGTCGCCAAGTACCGCAAGGGTCTGCGCCAGATCGCGCGGGCGCTGGGCGCAATCCGCGATCTCGATGTCTTGATCGTCGACCTGCAAGAGTTCCAAGCGATTTTGCCGGCCGAATCCCAAATGGCGCTGAGGGCGATCATAGAGGAGCTGGATCAACGCCGCAGCGCGCGCCGGGCCCGCCTCAACGCGCTCTTCGATTCCAAGGGCTACCGGCGTTTCCTGCGGGACTTTCGCCGACTTCTCAAGAAGCCCGGCCGCGGGACGCCGAAACGGCAAAGGCCTGAAACGCCGCATCAGTTGCGCCATGTCCTGCCGTTGCTCCTGCACGAGCGGATGGCTCGCGTCAAGGCATACGATGTGGTATTGCCGGCCGCGGAAGATGAAACGCTGCACGCGCTGCGCGTCGAATTCAAGCAATTGCGTTACGCTGTGGAGCTCTTCCTGCCGCTGCTGGGTTCGCCGGCGGGCAAATTCCTTCTGCGCGTCAAGGCGATGCAGGAGATCCTGGGTCGAGTGCAAGATATTGCTGTCTTCACGGCATATATGTCGGCTCTCGCTGACTTGACGCCGGAACAGGAGGCGCTGGTTGAAGCTTATGTCGCGATGCGAAATAAAGAGCTTGCGCAATTGCGGGCGCAATTCCATGACGAGTGGACGCGCTTCAACAACCGCGCCACACAACGCCAATTTTCCGATTCGCTGCTCGTCCTGCGTTGACTCACTTGCGCAGTCGGTGCGTCCCCGACAGCTGATAAAACTCGCCCGCGGGTTCTCCGTCAATTTGTAGCGGCAGATATCGCTCTTCTTCCGGGTCCCAGACGCCCAGCGCAAAAGCGAAATCGGTGTCGCGCGGGCGTTTGGTCTCTTCGGCCAAATGCAGAATCTGCCGATCTTCGACGATTTCGCCGGCATCCCACAAGGAGGGCGCATAAAAGCCATGCCGATGCGCCGCCGGGCGCAGCCGCCATTCTTGCGCGATTTCTCCGCCGGTCTGCTTGCGAAGCTGCAGCACGAATTCATAATCATATTCCAGCGGCCGCAGCGCAATCCAAACGGGCTCAACCGTAATTGGCGTTTCCTTGTGAATCAACTTCGGGTAGGCGCCCACTGTGACCAGGCGCAAGCGTTCGCCGAAGACCTTATCGGAATGCGGCCGCCCGCCTGCGTTTCCTTCTTGCGGCTTCTGAAAGCGATCGGCGTCTCCAGGCCTCTCGTACAATTCATAACTGAAGACAGCATCATAATGTGACTTCGTTTTTTCGAATAAATTGCCCCGGCCCAAGGCCGCGACCAACTGCGTCCGGCCGGGATCCAGACCCGCCTCCAGATAAGCTTCGCGCGCCTTGTCGCCGTATATGAAATGCGTCGCGCCAATTGCCTCGTATTCCGCCAGGCTCGCCACCGGTCGATCGATGATCGGCAGTTGCGGGAAAAAGAAGGGCAGGCGCTCTTCGCCCGGCGCCAGCACAATCGCTTCCCGCTCCGCCCGGCGCATGTAGTCTTCCAAGCCCGTCACCACCTCCATGAGCGACGGATTGAAGACCTGATATTTCTTGAAGTCATTGTCTAGCTCGTCCTGCAGCAACCAAACTTTTGTCCATCTGACATCGAAGGCAACGGCGATGACGCCGGGCAATGCCAGCAGGCAAAGCGCCACATAATAGGCGCGGCGCCATGCCGCGCTCCAGCGCCAGATGCGGTCCGGCGCCAGGATCTGCGCAAGGGCCATTGCCGCTGGCAGACACAGAAGCGGCAGGACCGCAAATCCCAAGCGATAGTGGTAGCTGTAGGAGAAAAAGAAGGTCAGAAAATAGGGCAGGGCCAGCAGCAACGTCCAGCCAGCCAAGCTCGCCTGATGCGACTGACGCCGGGCGAGCGCGCGCCCGATCCAGCGCCGTAAGCTATAGGCGATGAGCGCCAGACCCAGGAGCATGACCAACCATTCCAGCGAGCGTATATGACTCGCCGGCGGATCGACCCGAGCCGGGAACAGCTTGGCGCTTGATGCCATGATTCCGGCCAAAAGCAGGAAAAGGCCTGCGGCCGCCGTCGCCAGGTCTCCGCGTCTCAGTTTGGACCGCAGCGCCAGGGCAATGACGGACAGTACCAGCGCCAGGGCGAGCGGCGCCAGAAAATCACCGCTGCGCAGCGCGCGCGTCAGCCAGAGAGCTTTCGGAAGAATGATGGCATCGTGACCCAGATGCAGATTGCGCAAATACCAGATCGCCCCCAGGGGCAAACAAGCCAAGCCGGTCCAGGCCGCAACCTCGAGCCGCGGCCGCCAGGCGCGCAGATCGCCGCGCTTCAGCGCAAGGTCAAGCGCCAGCAGCAGCAAAACTCCCCAGATAAAAGCGCCGGCGGTCGGTTTGGTGAACAACGCAATGCCCAGCATAATGCCCGCCAGCGCCGCCTCCCGGCGGCCCGCGTTGCCATGCGGCTTATGCCAGGCGCGCAAGAAAAACAGGGCGGCCAAGGTAAAACTGAAAGTTAAGGGAATCTCCAGATCGCCAATAACCGCCCATTGGCTGACGTAAGGATGCAGGCTCCACAGCGCCGCGGCAAACAGGCCGACGCGCCGATTCACCAGTCGCCCGCCGAGCAAATAGCTGGCGAGGATGCTGCCGATATGCATCAGCGGCAGGACCATGCGCGCCGCCTGGTCGTTGATTGCGCCGATCAGCGCTTGCGCGTATGTAAATTGCAGAGGCAGGAATTGCGGATAATAGCCGATCGCCTGCGGGATATTGCCCTCAAGAAAGTAAAGCCGGCCCTCGTATGCATAAACCCAGAGCGCGTCATAAGCGGTGAAGGGCCAGTAGGCGCTGTGTATCCAGCGAATGACCACTGCCAGGGCGATTAGGGCGACGATCAACTTTTCGTCAAAGGCCAGGGGCGTCGCTTGAACGGTCTGGCCGGTTCGCGTCTTGCGTTTGCGAAGGGCGAGCGCCGCGCCCAGCAGCGCGATAACCAGGCTGCCGAGCAAGATCGATTCCGCCGTCAAGGCGCGCAGGTTCCAGTGCGCGCCGGCCATGCCCAGCGCCAGCATCCAGGCGGTCACCCAGGCGGGCCCCAAAGCCAGGGCCAAAGCCGCAATCAGCGGCCGTGAATGCCAATCCCGCGCGTCCACCGCCGCAAAGGCCCAAGGCAATCCAACGCCAAGCGCCATCCACAGGCTCGGCAAAATGCCCGGCAGCGCGGCCTCAAGCCAATAGAGCGACGTCACTGGATTGCGTTCCGATTCGCTTCCAAATCATCGTTGCGATTGCGACAAGGGCCGGCGAGGTTAAGACAATAAGCGCGGGGACGAGCGGCAAATAATAGCGCGCCCAGGGCAAAGGCGTTACTAGCAGCGTAAACAGGGCGGAGCCGCCGATCCATAGCAGCAGCAGCCCCTTGACTTCGTCCGCAACGCGGCTGTCGCGCGCCAGCGTCCATGCGCCAAATGCCGCCAGTGCGAGGCTGACAAAGCCGTAGAAAACGGATCCCCCGAATAGTATGCCGGCTAGTCCCGAGCGCTCGTAAGTTTCGATTTGCGCGCTGATGACATCGTAGCCCGCCCAAGCGCCCACTTCAAAATACTGGTGCTGCCCGGCGAAGACGAAGCGCAAAAAGCCCCTCATCTGCTCCGCGAAAGATTCGTAGCCCCCAAAGATGTCCACTTGAATCTGCAGCAGGTCCGCGCGCAGCGACAGTACCAGCGCCGGCATGTTCAGCGGCGCCGACCACCAGGCCGGGTTCAAAAGAAGAAACATCAGGCATGCGGTCAAACCGGCCAAGGCAACTCCCGCCAAATTCCGTAAATGCGCGCGCCGGGCTGAGCCGGAAGCGCGCAGCAAACCCCGCAATGGACCAGCCGATACCGCCAGGAACACAGTCGCGCAGATAATGACATTCGGGTGTTTAGCCGCGATGGCGAATCCGGCGCATAAGCCGAGCAGGATATAGTTCCGCCATTTGCGCTCGCGCATCAGCCAGACGCCGGCCAAAAGCAGGAGCGCCAAGCCCAGCATGTGGCTGCCTTCCATCATCGCCCGGCGCCCGTTGATCAGCATATTGGGATGCAATGTGAAGAGCGCGCTGGCGACGTAGGCCGTCGGCCGATTCAAACTCAGCTTCACGAACTGGAAAAATGCGGCGGCGGCAAGCGCCAATTGCAGGGCCGCCGACAGCCTGGCCCCATTCAGCAATTGCAAATCGGGGATGCGTCCGCTGTCTCGGTTATATTCATAATCGCGGCCCCAGAACCACTGATCGTTGATCTCTTCAAAGGCGATCCCCTGGCCATGCGCGACCCAGCCGAAGAAGGTCTTGGCTAGCGTGCCGTTCAGAAGGCGCAAATGCTGCTCGTCCTCTCGCTGCGACCCGCTATCGTCATAGATCACCTTGGAAAAATCGCCTTCGACGAAAAGATAATAGAAGTCGCGCCCCATAAAAATCTGCGTCGATTCGTCGCCGTGGAAGGGGACGAGCGCTGCGCCGGCAGCAATGTAAACCGCCAGCAGCGCCAGCCACAAGGCGTCCAGGATTTGGACTGATTTTATCCGTGCGGGCATAAAAATTCTTCGGCGCGCTAAAACGTCGGATAACTTAAGATTACAGGCGTTTGCGGATTGAAGACTTCGTTTGCGGGACTAATTGTCCGGCGGCGGCTTGATCTCCACCAACAGATCGTTTTTGTCCACAGCCTGTCCCGCTTCGACATAAATCGCGGACACGACGCCGTCAACCGGCGACTTCAACTCATTCTGCATCTTCATGGATTCGAGGATGACCGCCGTATCGCCCTGCTTTAGGATCTGCCCGACTTCAGCCGTGACCGCGACGACAAGCCCCGGCATCGGCGCATGGACTTCGCCCGAGCCGGTCGGCTGCGCGCCGCGCCGCTGCATCATCAGAAGCGCCCGTTCGTCCAGCACCTGCGCTTCGAAAAGGCGGCCGCGCATCATCACCGCAATCTGCCCCTCGTCATCATCTATAACCGCCTCGAAGGACTTGTTCTCAGTAATCAGCGAAAACAAAGAACCGCCTAGATTCAGAAAGTCAACATCGCGCAACTCGCCATTGACGAGGACGCTGCCGTCGTGGTCGATCTCGATCTCATAGCGCTCGTTGTTGATGACGGTGACGTACTTCATCGGTGCATTCTCTCGAAGCGGCCCATCCATTTCCAATTGCTGGCGTCGCGCTTGGCCGGCGCCACAACTTGCGACGCCAGCTGCCGCTTGCGATGCGCATAAAGCGTCGCCGCAATCGCCACCGTTTCCATGTCGCCGGCGGTCGGGCGCTGCTCGTAGGTATTCATGTTGAAGCGCTGTTCGACGAAGTTGGTATCGAATTGCCCGGCTATGAAGCTGATGCTGTTCAGCAGATTAATGTGGAAGGGGATGTTGTGCTTCAGCCCCATGATGCGATATTCGGACAGGGCCCGCCGCATGCGCAGCATTGCCTCCGAACGGGTCTCGCCCCAGGTGATCAGTTTTGCGATCAAGCTGTCATAATAGGGCGTGATTTCCGAACCCGAAAAGACGCCGCTGTCGACGCGCACGCCCGGCCCGGTTGGCAATATCATCGTCGAAATTTGACCGGTTGACGGCATGAAATTGGCATAAGGGTCTTCGGCATTGATGCGGCATTCGATCGCCCAGCCTTTCGGTTCCAGCAGGTTTTCCGTCGGCCCCATGCGCCGGCCGCGCGCAATGCGAATCTGCTCTTTCGCCAGGTCGACGCCGGTCACAAGCTCCGTCACTGGATGCTCAACCTGGAGGCGCGTATTCATCTCCAGAAAATAGTAGTTCTTGTCGCGATCGACCATGCACTCGATGGTGCCGGCGTTGACATAACCGACTGATTCCGCCGCCGCGATTGCCATCGCGCCCATCCGCTCGCGCAATTCAAGGTCGACAAATACGCTCGGCGCTTCCTCCACAAGCTTTTGATGGCGCCGCTGAATCGAGCATTCGCGCTCGCCCAGGTGGATGGTATTGCCATGCGCGTCGGCCAGAATCTGGAATTCGATATGACGCGCGCCCAGGAGCAGCTTTTCGACGTAGACATCGCCATTGCCGAAGGCGCTTTCGGCTTCCCGGCGCGCGGTCCCCAGCGCTTCAGCGAAGTCCTCCTCGCGCTGCACCGGGCGCATGCCTTTGCCCCCGCCGCCGGCGACCGCCTTGATAAGCACGGGAAAGCCGATCTTTCGCGCCGCGTATATGAGTTCTTCGTCCGGCATGCCCGCTTCGGTGCCGGGAATCAGCGGCACCTTGTTCCGTCGCACGGCGGTTCGCGCCGCCTGCTTGTCGCCCATCGTGGCGATCGCCTCCGGCGACGGCCCGATCCAGACGAGACCGGCATGCATCACCTCGCCCGCGAAATCGGCATTCTCCGCCAGGAAACCATAACCGGGGTGGATGGCGTCGGCGCCGGTCCGGCGCGCCACATCGATCAGCCTATCCCCGCGCAGGTAACTCTCCGCCGGCCGCGGTCCCCCGATATGCACCGCCTCGTCGGCATAGCGCACATGCAGCGCCGTGCGATCCACATCGGAATAGACGGCGACGGTCGGGATGCCGAGGTCGCGCGCTGCGCGGATGATGCGCACGGCGATTTCGCCGCGATTGGCGATCAGAATCTTGTTGAAGGGTCCGGTTTGCACCGTCGCTTGCCTCGCACTCAGCGGTCGAGATTTCGGCCGCCGCTATAGCGGCATGTTGCCGTGTTTCTTGGGCAGGTTTTCGTCGCGCTTGTTCTGGAAGACCTGCAGCGCGTTGATCAAACGCGGACGAGTATTGTGCGGCTCGATGATATCGTCGATGAAGCCGCGGCTGGCGGCGATGTAGGGGTTGGCGAAGGTCTCGCGGTATTCATCGGCCAGTTCTTTCTTGCGCGCCGCCGGATCCGCCGCCTCCTGCAATTCGCGGCGATAAATGATCTCGACCGCGCCTTCCGGGCCCATCACCGCGATCTCGGCCGTCGGCCAGGCGATATTGAGGTCAGCGCGGATGTGCTTGCTGTTCATGACGCAATAAGCGCCGCCGTAAGATTTGCGCGTGGTCACGGTCAGCTTGGGCACAGTCGCCTCGCAATAGGCGTAGAGCAGCTTGGCGCCGCTCATGATGATGCCGTTATGCTCCTGGTCGGCGCCGGGCAAATAGCCGGGCACATCGACGAAGGTGATCAGGGGCACGTTAAAGGCATCGCATGTGCGCACGAAGCGCGCCGCCTTCACGCTGGCGTCGATATCCAGCACGCCCGCCAGGACCATAGGCTGATTGGCGACGATGCCAACGGCGCTGCCGCCCAGGCGCGCGTAGCCGCAGACGATGTTGCTGGCGAATTCTTCATGCACTTCAAAGAAATGCCCGTCGTCCACAATCAGTTCGATCACCCGCTTGATGTCATAAGGCTGGTTGGGATTTTCCGGCACGATTGTATCGAGGGCGGCTTCCGTGCGCAGGGGATCGTCAGTGGCGGGCAGGGGCGGCGGGTCTTCCATGTTGTTCTGCGGCAAATAGCTCAACAGCTCCCGAGCCAGCGTCAGCGCCTGCGTCTCGTCATGCGCGACAAAATGGCAGACGCCGCTCTTGCTGCCATGCACCGAAGCGCCGCCCAAGCCTTCGAAGCTCACGTCTTCATTCAGCACCTGCTTGACGACATCGGGACCGGTGATGAACATATAACTGCTGTCTTTGACCATGATGATGAAGTCGGTCAGCGCCGGGCTGTAAACCGCGCCGCCGGCGCAAGGGCCCATGATCACGCTGATCTGCGGAATGACGCCGCTGGCCAGCGTATTCTGCAGAAAGATATCGGCGTATCCGCCCAGGCTCTCGACGCCTTCCTGGATGCGCGCGCCGCCGCTGTCATTCAAACCGATGACGGGCGCGCCCACCTTGATCGCCATATCCATGATCTTGATGATCTTGGCGGCATGCGCCTCGCTCAGACTGCCGCCCATGACCGTGAAGTCTTGCGAATAGACATAGACCAGCCGCCCGTCAATCGTGCCCCAGCCAGTCACCACGCTGTCGCTGAGCGGGCGGTTGCTTTCCAGTCCAAACTTGCTGTTGTGGTGGTGGACAAAAGCGTCGACTTCGCGGAATGTGCCCGGATCGAGCAAGATGTCCAGCCGTTCGCGCGCGGTCTTCTTGCCCTTGTCGTGCTGCCGCTGAATGCGGGCTTCGCCGCCGCCCTGCTGGCTTTCTCGGCGTTTGGCGCGAAGCTGCTCAATCTTGGGGCTGCTGGCCATTCCAGTTCTCCCTCGGGCCTGATGTGGTCGGCTGTGATGTCGCCTCCGCACATTGTAACACCGACGTTGCGCCGACGATTCAGAGCGGAGCAAAAACAGCCGTCGATTATAGGGTAAGGGTCGCGAGAAATGTAGGGGAGGTCTGTCGGCGCCAAATATGACAATGTAGGGGCGTTCGTCCGTAGCGTTCTTTTGCCACAGAGCCACAGAGGCACAGAGTTTTATCGCCATTCGCAAAGTCCACGGCCGGCCGAACGACGCCTCTTCTTCATCGCGAAATTGTAGGGGCGACACTGTGTGTCGCCCGCGATGCGGCGGTTGGCTATGGCGACGCGCCGAATCAATTCAGCAACTCGACGCCGGTGCAATTGTCCGCAGTGCGTTTTTTGCCACAGAGACACAGAGGCACAGAGATGAATCGCAATTGGCAGAGCGCAAACGTAGGGGCGACCCATTGGGTCGCCCCTAAGATTGCGACTTTGATCTTGCGCCTTGTCTTAATTGCTTTTCTCTGTGCCTCTGTGTCTCTGTGGCAAAATCAAATGAAATCCCGCGAATCCACGTCCAAGTATCCTCTGCTGCGAAATCTCAGCGAATAGGCGCAGCGGACGCAAGGAAAACGGCGAATTATTCGATGGCATGCGGCGGACGACACAAGTGTCGCCCCTACATTCGACTTTGATCTTGCGCCTTGTCTTAATTGCTTTTCTCTGTGTCTCTGTGTCTCTGTGGCAAAATCAAATGAAATCCCACGCATCCATGTCCAAGTATCCGCTGGCGCGGAATTCCAGAACGTCAGCGAAAAAGGCGCAGAGAAAACGGCGAAACAATCGATGACTTGCGGCGGGCGACACAAGTGTCGCCCCTACAGTCGACTTTGATCTTGCGCCTTGTCTTTATTGCTTTTCTCTGTGCCCTCTGTGTCTCTGTGGCAAAATCAAATGTAATCCCACGAATCCACGTCCAAGTATCCTCTGCTGCGGAAATCCAGCGCATACGGGCAGCGGACGCAGAGAACGCGGCGCAACATTCGATGACAAGCGGCGGGCGACACAAGTGTCGCCCCTGCAGTCGACTCTAATTATGACCCTAGTCCTTGTTGCTTTTCTCTGTGCCCTCTGCGTACTCTGTAGTTAGAAAACTAAATCCCCCAATCCACATCGACGCCCGCAAACTCATCAAAACTGCAATCCTCCACATCCAAGCCCAGCCGCTCGCGCAGTCTCAAGAAGATATCCGTATAACTCGCCACCATCCGCCGCGCGCCGCCCAAGCCCAACTTGGCCACCACCCGCTCAATCGTGGCCGCATCGCCCTCGATCTCGGTGAAATTCCCGTAGGGCAGCTCATCCAGCACGATCTCGGCGCCGTCCAATTCGTATGTCGTCCGATACTTCTCGTATATCAGCGCCACTTTGTAGCCCAGCCGCCGCAGAATCAGGTCCATCGTCTCGAAGTCGCTGACCTCCACCTCCGCCTCAAAACGGCTGACGATGCCGCTCTCGACGCGCGCATCGGCCTTGTATGTCAGCTTGACCGCTTCGTCCCGCCGCAAACGCAGCACGAGGCCCTGCGCCATCAGCGCGCCGTCGGCGCTGTCATAACGCAGGTTGCGCTCGAAGACGCGCGGCTTCACAAGCGTCGCGCCCGCCGTTTCCAGCGCTTCCCGCAGCGCCGCCAGATCCGGACTGTGCAGCTTGACTTCTACTTCCCGCAGGTTTTTCGCGCTCATCATGACCTCAAGGGCACTTGGCGGATCGCTTCCGGCAGCCAGGCGTCGATGGCGTTCACGATGGCCGAATAGGGCAGTTCCGGTCGTTCCGGCGCGACGGTGATGCCGTGGATATGGGCGCCGGCCGCTTGCTGAATCAGCCAGAGCGGGTCGTCGGCGTAGGTCAGATCCGCTTGATCGCCCAGCCGGCCGAAGTTGACCGCCAGCAGCGCCGCGTTCAAGGCTTCCAGGTTCGGCCGGTCTAGGCCCAGGACCATCGGCTTGCCGACATTGACGCCCTCGAAGGCGATCTCCAGCTGCGCCTTGCCGGTCTGGTATTCAATGGCCCGGGCGACCGAATGCCGGATTCGCCGCGCGGCATAATAGACAGTCACCTCAAAAATGCTCATGACTCCGGCGGCGCGCGCCGCCCGCTGCAAGTCCGGCATGGCCAGCCGGCTCGCCATCTGATAAAGGTCTGACCCGTCAAACGCCATTTGTCGAATTCTTTTGCTCATTAAACATTAGTATGCATTTCGTCGCGGTTAGTATCTGTGTTTGCATTCTCAATGCTGCGCATACTATACGCCAAAGTGCGATTGCAAAACAAAGCAAAAGCCCCGCATGAACGGGGCTTGGAATTTGGCGGCCCAAACACAAAGACACATGTCAGTCATTGTCAGACTTATGGTCTCTCTTTAGCCATTCCACATCCGTTTTTATGGTGGCGGTGGCGATTTTCAGCTCGCACAAATCGTCACGAATTGCCTTATGCGCGGTCTCAGAGGCTTTGCGCACGCCTTCTATCTTGTTGTCCAGCCTCCACCACATCAAGAGAACAGTGCCGATAACGCTAAGCGGCGGCAATAGTACTTCCCACTGGATCTCCATTTGGCGCTCTCGCTAATCAATGTCCGACTCTAACGGAATTGATAACATAATATCATAATTGTATTATGGATTCAAGAGCTGAATTCTGGTTGCGTCACATCTCCAGCACCAGCTTGCCGAACACGGCGTTCTCCGCCAACATCTCCTGCGCCCGGCGCGCCTCTTGCAGCGGCAGCCGCGCCCCGATCACCGGCTTGATCCGCCCGGCGAATACCTGCTCCATGAAGGCCGTATAATCGCGATGCGGCCCCATCGTGCTGCCGATAAGGGAAATATGCCGGCTGAAGAGCTGCGCCACGTTAAGTTCATAGGCGTAGCCGCTCGTGCCGCCGACGATCAGAATCCGCCCGCCGCTGCGGCAGGCGCGCATGCTCTGGCCCAGGCTCGCCGCGCCCACATTGTCGACCACAACATCGACGCCGCGCCGATTCGTCAGCTTGTATACCGCCCGCGACCACTGCGCTTCCTCTTCGCGGTTGATGGTGATGTCGGCGCCGAGCGCTTCCGCCTGTCGGCACTTCTCGGCATTGCTGCCGACGACATAGACGGTCGCGCCGGCCAGCTTCGCGATTTGGATGCTGATGCTGTTGACTCCCCCGCCGGCGCCGACGATTAAGACCGATTCGCCCGCCTTCAAGCCGCCCCGCGTGATCAGCGAATGCCAGGCGGTCACGCCGACCAAGCCGACGGCCGCCGCCGCGCCAAAGTCGAAATCATCCGGCATGCGCATCAGATTGCGCTGCGGCAAGACGATGAGTTCCGCTGCTGTGCCGCTGTGATGCTCGCCCAGGATGGCGATGCGCGACTGATTCTCCAGGCCCGAATGCAGCGCCGGATCGTCCGGCCGCACGACGGTTGGATTGATGCAGACGCGATCGCCCACCGCCACCTGCGCTGCGCCGGCGCCCAGGGCGTCGACGACGCCCGCGCCATCGGCGCAAATCACATGCGGGAAATCCAGCGTCAAGCCCCTCCAGCCGGTCCGCACCCACAGATCCAGCCGATTCAGCGCCGCCGCCTTGATTCGAATCCGCGCCTCGCCCGGTCCCGGTTCCGGCGTCGGCAAATCTTCCATATAACTGACGACCTCGGGGCCGCCATGTCCCGTCAATACCGCTGCTTTCATCTCAACCCCAATTCCTGGCGAGCGATGACCATGCGCTGGATCTCGCTCGTGCCTTCATAAATGCGTGTGATGCGCGCATCGCGATAGTAGCGCTCGATTGGCAATTCTTTGCTGTAACCCATGCCGCCGTGTATCTGCAGCGCTTCATCGGTGACGAAGGCGGCGGCTTCGCTGCAGAACAATTTCGCCATGCTCGCTTCCGTCGTGTAGCGCAGGCCCAATGCCAGCGCCCGTTCCTTGGCGATGATGGCTTGGTAGATCAAGCCGCGCCCGGCTTCAATGCGCGTCTTCATGTCGGCGATCTTCTGCTGAATCATCTGGTAGCTGCCGATAGGCGCGCCGAAGGCCTCGCGCTCCCGGGCGTAGAGCAGCGCTGCTTCATAAGCCGCTTCCGCAATGCCCAGAGCTTGCGCGGCAATGCCGATACGCCCGGCATCCAGCACCGTCATCGCGATCTTGAAGCCCTGGCCGACCTCGCCCAGAACATTCTCAACCGGGCAGAGGTAATTGTCGAAAATGATCTCGCTGGTGGCGCTGGCGCGTATCCCGAGCTTGGGTTCGGTCTTGCCGCGGCTGAATCCGGGCTGGCTCGCGTCGATCAAAAAAGCCGTGATCTTCCCTTTCTTCTTCTCCGCATCGCTACGGAGGGAACGAGGGGCGTCCCCGGTCATGGTGAAAAGCACGAGCCGGTCGGCCACTGGCGCGCTGGTCACCCAGCTTTTGCGCCCGTTGATGACATAATGGCTGCCGGTTTCGTTCAGGAAGGCGCGGCTTTGCATATTGCCGGCATCGCTGCCCGACATCGGCTCGGTCAAGCTGTACGCGCCGATCTCGGTGCCGCTGGCCACCGGGCTGATCCACTCCCGCTTCTGCGCTTCCGTGCCAAACCACAAGATGCCGTTGCAATAAAGCGAGTTGTTCACGCTCATGATGGTGCTGTGGCTGGCGTCGGCTTTGGCGATCTCAATCATCGTCAATACATGCGCCAGCGTATCCATGCCGGCGCCGCCATATTCCTCGGGCATTTCAATGCCCATCAAGCCCATCGCGCCCATTTTGCGCACGGTATCCAGCGGAAACTCGCCCGATTCATCATATTGAGCGGCCACCGGCGCGATCTCGCGCTGGGCAAATTCGCGCACGGCCGTCACGAGCATCTGGTGTTCGTCACTGAGCGTCAAGCTCAGCGGCCGCGTCTGTTCGAGCAAGTCCACGCTCGCCTCCTTTTTCAAACCACATGTTAACGCTAGTCGCCCGATGGCTCTTATTATAACATTTGCAGATACGCGAATCTGAGGTCAGTTTTCGCCGATGTCCGACGAAAGCGGCAAGTCCCACATCAAGCTGAATCATCTAGCGCTGGTCGTCGACGATATGGATGCGGCGCTGCGCTTCTGGGCCGAAAGCCTGGGCCTGTCGGCCGTGGGCGAGCGGCGGACCGTGGCTGCCGAGTCCGTGGAAATCGCCTTCTTGAGCCTGGGGGAGGCTCGCCTCGAGTTGATAAAGCCCACGTCTGACGACAGCGGCGTGGCGAAATACCTGGCGAAGAGGGGACCGGGCATGCACCATTTCTGCCTGGAAGTCCGCGACCTGGAAGCCCGCCTGGCTGAACTGGCGGAAGCCGGCTGCGAGCTCATCAACGAGACGCCGCGTGAACGCGACGGCCGGCGCTACGCCTTCGTGCACCCGGCAAGCGCGGGCGGCGTCCTGCTGGAGTTATATGAACGGGCATAAGCTGCGTGCATCTGGAGGCCGGCGCCTGAAGCCTTGCCTCATTCTAGCGCTGGTTTTGCTTAGCGCGGTCATCGCCCGCGCCCAGGACGATAGCTGCCCGGCCCGGCAGAACGAAGCGCAAGCGAACATTCTCGCCCATTGTACCGAGCAGGAACCGGGCACGCTTTGCCTGGGTCATCCGACCGTCTCCGCTGTTTGGCGGGCGAACGCGGCGGCAGCGCCCTTTCTTCATCCGGGCGATGCGAGCGCGATCGAGGATATCGATTGGCTGAGCGTCAGCAGCGAAGCCGAAACCTGGGGCACGGCGCGCGCCGTCTTTTCCGCATATCCGGGCGACGGCTTGGAAACCACCCCCTCCGCGCTTCTGGCTATCGGCAATGTGGCGCTCTTCTTGCCGGAGCTTCCAGCGAGGCCGGCAACCGGCGCCCGTGTAAAGGTATCGGCCGCGCAGGGCGCCTATCTGCGCGAGGCGCCCGACACCGAGGCGCGCGCGATTGCGCCGATTAGCGCCAGCTCAGATTTGATGGCGGTCGGTCGCAGCGCCGATCGCCAGTGGTTCTTCGGCTATGCCGCGCCCGAATTGCGCGGATGGATCAGTCGCGAAGTTGTGACCGATCCGTCTTCCCAGCTGCCGGAAATGGCAATTGACGTGGCGAGCCCGCCGCTCTGGCTGCCCGGGCAGACTTTCGATTTCCGCAGCGGGATTGACGACGCGCCCTGCGCGGACGCGCCCGAAAGCGGCATTCTGCTGCAAACGCCGAAATTCGTCTCGCCGCGCCACTTTGAGATCAACGGCGCCCGGGTCTCCATCGGCGGTACGGTCTGGTTGCAGGCGCAGGTCAGCGCCGGCATGCGGATTCATGCGCTGGATGGCGCCGTGCGCGTCAGCGTTCGCGAGCAAGCCGTCAATCTGACAGGCGGCCGATATACGACAGTGCCGCTGGAGCGGGAAGAGGACGGCGGCATGAGGGCCGCCGGGCCGCCGGCCGAGCCCGCCGCCTACGATTACCACGCGCTTGTCCGCTTGCCCGTGCAACTGCTGCTCTATGAATCGCGCGTCGGCCTTGATGTTTATGCTGTGGCCGCGCCCGTTCCCGAAGATGGCGGCAGCCCGCTGGATAACATAGGTCCGGAAGACGAATGCCGCATTTCGGCCGCGCTTTTTGGCGCCAACATCCGCAGGCAACCGGATCCGGAAGCGCCCATTATTGCGGTGATGGCATACCGCGAAAGCGCCCGACCGCTGGCGCGCGGCATCGGCTCGGACCGGCTGCCCTGGTGGAAGCTGGATGAGGGCGTCTGGGTCCGCGTGGACGCCACCGTCAGCGGCGGCAACTGCAACGACGTCCCCCTGGTTGTTGTTTCAAACTGATCGACTTGCGCCGACAAGGCCTTGACAATCGCTCGGGTTCGTACGATACTATACCTATAGGGGTATAGGTATGTAAGGGCGATTTAATGGCAACCGAATTCCATTTAAAAGAACATGGCGAGCGACAGGCCTACAATCGCGCGACCATCAATCGTATCCGCCGCATCCAAGGCCAACTCGGCGCGCTGGAAAGCCTGATCGACGCCGATGACGGCAGCTGCGAAGAGCGAGTCCTGCGCGCGCGCACAATCGAAAAAGGCGTTACCAGCCTGATCAATCATCTTTTCGATTGCTACGTGGAAAACACGCTCGCGGGCGAAATGCAAGCCGATCCCGGGCGCGCCGTCGCCGATATGCAGAAAATTCTCAAGCTGATCAACAGCTGAGAGAACGGAACTGACCATGACAACTCAAGAGATTACGCTGCCAGTGACCGGCATGACCTGCGCCATGTGCGTCAAGAATGTCGAGCGCAGCCTCAAACGGGCCGACGGCGTCGCCGACGTCAACGTCAACCTGGCGACTGAACGCGCCAAGGTCGAATTTGACAGCGACAAGCTCGGCGCTTCCGACCTGGTCGCCCGGGTGCAAAAGGCCGGCTACGGCGTGGCCGCGGCCACCATCGACCTGCCCATCACCGGCATGACCTGCGCCATGTGCCAGAAGAATGTCTCCCGCGCCTTGAGCAAAGCCGAGGGCGTCATCAGCGCCAATGTCAATCTCGCCAGCGAAAAGGCGACCGTGTCTTACCTGCCCGGCCTGACGCGCCGCCGCGATCTGGCCGCCGCCGTCGAGCGCGCCGGCTATGGCGTCATCGACACATCCGCCGCCGATGCCCCGGAAGATCAGGAAGCGGCCGCCCGCCAAGCCGAAATCGCTCGCCAGACCCGACTTGTCAAAATCGGCGCTGTCTTCACCATTCCGCTGACCGTCCTCAGCATGACGCGCCATTTCCTGCATCAAGTCCCGTTCCTGATGGACAACTTCGCTTTTCTGGCGCAGGACATCTGGCTCTTCATCTTCGGCGCGCTTGCCACGCCGGTCATGGTTCTGCTGGGCCGGCAATATATCAGCGGCGGCGGCCGATCGCTGCGTCACGGACAGGCCAATATGGACGTGCTGGTGGCGATGGGCGCCATCGCGGCTTATGTCTATGGCATCATCGTCCTGCTGGGCATCTTGTTTGGATTCAGCGATGTGGTCGGCAAATCGGATTATTTCGAATCGACCGCTGTCATTCTCACCCTGGTCACGCTAGGCAAGCTGCTGGAAGCGCGAGCCAAGGGCCGCACAAGCGACGCCATCAAAAAGCTGATGGGCCTGGCGCCAAAAACAGCCACGCTGCTCAGCGACGGCAAAGAGAAGTCGATCCCGATTGATGAGGTCGCGCCGGGCGATCTGCTGCTGGTCAAGCCGGGCGAGCGCATCCCGGTCGACGCCATTGTGGCCGACGGGCGCTCGGCGGTTGACGAATCCATGCTCACCGGCGAAAGCCTGCCCGCCGACAAATCGGCCGCCGCCGAAGTCTATGGCGGGACCATCAATCAGCAGGGCAGGCTGGTCATCGAAGCGCAGCGCGTCGGCCGCGATACCGTCCTGGCGCAGATCATCCGCCTGGTGGAAGCGGCGCAAGACAGCAAAGCGCCGATTCAAGCGATTGCCGACCGCGTCTCCGCCTACTTTGTGCCGCTTGTCATGGCGCTCGCTATCATCACGCTTGTGGGCTGGCTGACCATCGGCGGCGCGGACTTGCCGACGGCCGTCCTCAACATGATCGCCGTGCTCGTGATCGCCTGCCCCTGCGCCCTCGGCCTGGCAACGCCGACCGCCATCATGGTCGGCAGCGGTCGCGGCGCCGAAAGCGGCATCCTCTTTCGCAGCAGCGAAGCCCTGGAGCGCGCCGCCGCGCTGAACGCCGTCCTGCTGGATAAAACCGGCACCGTCACCCAAGGCAAGCCCAGCGTCACCGCGCTCGTAGCCGCGCCGGAAAGCGACGAACATACCTTGCTGCAATTCAGCGCCTCCGCCGAAAACCTCAGCGAGCACCCGCTGGCCTCTGCAGTGGTGGCGGCCGCCAAAGCGCGCGGCATCAACCTGCTGCCGGTGGACAGCTTCGAAGCGCATCCGGGACGCGGCCTCAGCGCGACAGTCGCCGAGCGCGCCCTTCTCATCGGCAGCCCGAAATTCCTGCAAAACCAAGGCATCGACCTCGCGCCCCTCGCCCAAGACATCAGCCGCATGCAAGCGCGCGGGCATACCGTCGTCCTGCTGGCGCTCGATTCAGGGCTGGCCGGCGCCACCGCCATCGGCGACCAGCTCAAACCCAGCTCGCGTCAGGCGATCCAGGAACTAAAAGCGCGCGGTCTTAAAGTCGCTCTCATCACCGGCGACAATCAGCAGACCGCCGCCGCCATCGCCCGCGAAGTCGGCATTGAGCGCGTCATGGCGGAAGTGCTGCCGGCGGATAAAGCGGGCGCGGTCGAGCAAATGCAAGCGGAAGGCGCGCGCGTGGCTATGGTCGGCGACGGCATCAATGACGCCCCGGCGCTGGCGCAGGCCGATATCGGCTTTGCCATCGGCAGCGGCACCGATATCGCCATCGAAGCGGCGGATGTGACGCTGGTGCGCGGCGACCTGAAGGCGGTCGGGCGGGCAATCGCGCTGAGCCAGGCGACCCTGCGCGCGATCCACCAGAATCTCTTCTGGGCTTTCATCTATAACATTGTGCTGATTCCAGTGGCCATGCTGGGCGGGCTGATTCCCATGTTCGCGGCGGCGGCGATGGCCTTCTCGAGCGTGTTCGTGGTGAGCAATTCGCTGAGGCTGCGTGGGAAGCGGATCGGCTGATAGTCGCTTGAAGCTGCCGGCGCGCTTGGTGATTTTGCCACAGAGGCACAGAGGCACAGAGAATTTCGGCGCGGCGGGATTTTCGTCCTCGTGGTTTTTTGCTCTGAGGCAGATGTGCATCGACGAGTCAGCCCTCCCCAATTCATTGGGATGCGGATCGGCTGATAGTCGCTTGAGGCTGGCGGTGTGCTTGGTGGTTTTTTGCCACAGAGACACAGAGGCACAGAGAATTTTGGTGCGGCGTGCTACGCGCCATCGTGAGACTTGCTCCCAGACAAATCTCCGTAAGTGAAGTGGCTGACATCCTTAGCTCACTTAACCTTGTAATAGAGTGACTATTCAATTAAATTGTAATGTTGGGATTGCGGACGTCGAAGTTAATATTGGAGTTCTACACAGTGAGTGGAAGCGAACAAGGCTCTGTTTGGCGCAAATGGGATTTGCATGTACATAGCCCGTTCTCAATATTGAACAATCAGTTTCCAAAAACAAATGAGGGACCTGATTGGAATCGGTACTTGGAGACTCTGGAAGCTCTCACAGACATATCCGTTCTAGGAATCACAGATTATTTCACAATTGACGGATATAAGCGATTGCGTCGAGAGATGCACAATGGGAGGCTGACCAACATAGACTTAATACTACCAAACATAGAGTTTCGCCTTGATAAGTTTGTTGCGAGCAAAAAGGACGGCAAGAAACCCCGGCGACTAAACTTGCATGTAATATTCTCGGACAAGGTACCTGAGAATCACATTGAAGAGAAGTTTCTACACAACTTAGAGTTTGTATCTGCGAGATCCGTAGCAGGATCAACATTTAGTGAAAAATTGAAGCCAGCAAACATTATGGAGTTGGGGCAGACACTTATTGACAACTTTTCTACTGAGTACGCCAACAAATCTCCCATGGTCGTTGGCGCGGAAAATGTGACTGTTAGTTTAGACCAAATACTTAGAGAACTAGAGAATACGCTAAGCTTTCGAGACAAGTATCTAATCATATTGGAAAAAGGCTATACCGATCTCATTGCTTGGGGTAGTTCTGATACGAACGAGCGCAAGACATTAATGCAAGCATCACACATGGTCTTTTCATCGAAGGAGAAGGACAGGCTGTGGTGTCTCGGCAAAGCTCCTTATGAGCACGGAGAGTCTCGATTCATTGCGTCCTTTGATTCACTAAAGCCATGCATTCACGGTAGTGACGCACACTCGCTCGCAAGAATCGGCAAACCATGTGGGATTCGTCATAAGCACGACTGTGAAAACGAACCGGAGAATTGCGAACACCGATTTTGCTGGATTAAGGCCGACCCAACTTTTGAAGGCCTTAGACAAGTACTTTATGAGCCTGAAGCACGAGTCCATTTGGGTCCCGAGTCTCCAGAATTGGCGAGAAGTAACTATACTATTTCCGCTGTCAGACTCTCGGAAACCATTATAGACAAAGAATTGACTGTAAGTGAAACAGAGATTCCTCTCAATAGGAGCTTGGTGGCAGTCACGGGCGGAAAGGGGGCGGGCAAGACAGCCTTCGTCGATCTCATTGCAAACTGCTTTCTAGATCGCGTCAGTAAACGCAATGATAATTCGTTTGCTTGGAGAATATGCAAAGATCGTAAGCCTCCGTTGCGCGTTAGCCTTGACTTTACAGGTGGTGAAGCATTTGAAAAAGATGTGTTTGATAGCGAAACTGTGCTGAAGCAAGTAGACGTTGCATATGTTGAGCAGGGACAGTTGGACGCAGACGTATCTGAAACTTTCAAACTGACAGAGAAGATCGAGCAACTAGTTCAGTCCCGGGCTTCAAAGTCTGAAACGTACAGATTCGAGACATTAGGAAATAAGATCTCGGATATCGGAAAGGATATGCGGGAAAAACTGGAACAAATCATACTTCTATCGAGTAAGGTTTCTGGAGGCGCACTGGAAAAACTGGAGACACGAAAGAAGGCACTGGCGATCGAGATCGAAGACCTTTCTGCGCAAATTGCTGAACATTCGCTAGATGACGGGGAAGTAGAGTTGGCTCAGAAAACCAATGAGCTTCTATCTGGATTAAACGCCAGATTTGAAAAACTTAGAACAATGCAGAAACACATTGAGAGAGCCCAGTCAATCTTGACAAACGAACTGCCAGAATATAATGACGTAGTTACACAGATCAATGGCTTGGCTCAAGAACTCGACTTAAAAGCCGAAGTAATACCGGTGGTTGAATATTCGAAATCGGCTTTGCTTGACGGGTTAGCTGAGAGAGTGGAAAACGAAGTCGCGAGTATACTGGAACGTATAGATGCAAGCAATCGAGAACTAGAAGATGAGAACAAACGAGTAGCTGATCATTCAAAACTCATTGAAGACAAACGAGTCGCTGAGAATAAATTGGATAAGGTTGAGAATCAATTGGGACAGATCGACAAGACAGAGAAGACATTGAAGGACCTTCGTGATACACGTGCCTCCTTGTACTTCGAGCTGCTGCAAACCATAGAAGACCATAGGAGATCTTTTGAACGGATGATGTCAAGCTTCATGAGCAAAAATCAGCGTGACTCCGACGCAACTGATTCACGAACCGTAAACATATTGTCTGGTCTGAACTTTGCTGCAGACATACAGTTCTCAAGGTTGTCGTTCCTCAACTCATGTAAAGACGTCTTTGATGGGAGAAGTATTACTCAGAAGGATGACGAATCTTATTTTGACCCCACCATAGAACTGTTGGCTCAATTCGCGGACAGGCACGACGGGGAAGCGATTGCTGCCTTGTCGCGACATATTGAGAACCTTGCCAAAGACCCTCGTTTGGCGAATAGTATTGTGTCCCGCAAGAGTTTGATCGATTGCTTTGAAGTCCTGTATGGAAACCATTTTTCGCTCGCGCCTAAAGTAACCTATAGGAATGTCCCACTAGAGCATCTTTCAATCGGACAAAAGTCCACTGTATTGCTCAAGTTGTATTTGGCCGACGGCGTGAGACCAATAATCATCGACTCGCATGACGATTATCTCGATAACAAGTTCATTTATGATGAGCTCATACCAGCCTTATGCGAAGCAAAGAAGCGTCGACAAGTAATTCTGGTTTCAAACAACGCAAACGTAGTCGTAAATGCCGACGCAGAGCAAGTTATAATCGCAGAACACCAGGCCAATACAATCTCATACACATCTGGTTCGCTCGAGAATCCCGTGATTAGAGAATCAGCCATTGAAGTTCTGGAGGGAGGAAAAGAGGCATTTGCAAATCGTCAGAAAAAATATCGAATGAATTGACCTAGTCGATATTTTTGGAGAACCGAACGCGCGACTACCCATAACCCGCCACACCCCACCCACCCCACTCTGCCCACAAACCAACCGCCGCATCAGCTAAACTCTCGGTGCACTCGGTGTACTCGGTGGTAAGAAAAAATCTCTGTGCCTCTGTGACTCTGTGGTGCATCCACCCTGTGCTAAACTCCCCACCAAAAAGGGACCCCCGCCATGCCCGACAACCCCATCAGCCCCGACCACATCGCCGCCGCCCAGCAGCTGCTCGACCTCGACTTCACGCCCGCCCAGCGCCAGCAAATGCTCGAGATCCTCAGCGGCCGCCGCGAACAGTACGCCGGCATTCCAGCGGGATGACGGAGATGTCGTCTTGTAGCTCACAAGTTGAAGAGGAGAAGTTTCCCTGCTACTGACGATTGGCTGGTCTCTGACAGCAATCCTGATTATCGGCGATTTCTGGCGAACCGCGCTCTCGGGAATTACAATGCAGACTGGCTGCAACCTGGAAGGCGCTATCATTTATGTTCCGACTTGTATGCATGACCTGTGGACAAACCTGCAGCGACATGACTGTCGCGAACTGCCCGCATGATGGCGGCGTCCTGGATGTACGATACGATTCAGACGAATTCTCGCTTCAGCCGCAGCTGCCCGGCATCTGGCGCTACGCCGACCACCTGCCATTGACCGATGCAAAACACATCATCAGTTTGGGAGAAGGCGACACGCCGCTTCTGCCGTCGGCGCAACTGGGACCCGAAATCGGTCTTCCCCGGCTCCATTTCAAGAACGAAGGACTAAACCCGACCGGCTCCTACAAAGACCGCATCGCATCGGTTGGCATCACCTATTTGCGACAGCTGGGGCGAGGGGCCTGGGCGGCCACCTCATCCGGCAATGCCGGCGCGTCGTTGGCGGCTTATGGCGCGCGCGCGGCTGTTGACGGTTATCTCTTCACGCTGGAACGGGCGCCCCGCGCCAAGATCGCGCAGATCCTGGCCTATGGTCCGCGGGTGATGTCGGTCAGAAAATTGGGTTACGACCCCGCGGCCGAAAAGGCCACCTGGGCCAACATAGCCGCTCTCTGCGACGCCAACGACTGGCTGATGCTGATTACCGCGCGCAGCAACAGCCCGCATGCAATGGAAGGCGCCAAGACCATCGCTTATGAAATCTGCCAGCAATTAAATGGCGAAGCGCCCGATGTCGTTTATGTGCCTGTCGGCGGCGGCGGCTTGCTGAGCTCGATATGGAAGGGATTTGTGGAGTGGCGGCGGGCCGGGAAGATCGCGCGTCCCCCGCGCATGGTCGCCGTGCAGCCGATGGGATGCGACCCGATCGCGCAGGCCTGGCGGGCGGGCCGTCCGGTTGAGCCATTGGACGACTGTACGAGCGCCGTTTCCGGCATTGTTCTGACATCTCCGCCCGATGGCGACCTGGTATTGAGCGACTTGCGCGAGTCGGACGGCTGGGCGCTTTCGATCGCCGACGAGGTCACATACCGGGCGCAAGCGGAACTGGCCGGCCGCGAAGGTCTCTTTGTAGAGCCGGCGGCGGCCGTCGTCTGGGCGGCGGTCGAGGCGGACCGCCGGAGCGGGCGTCTCAAGGGAGATGAAACTGTCGTCGGCATTCTGACCGGAATCGGGTTCAAGGACAGCGCGGCGGTGCAGAGAATGTCCGATGACAAGCCGCTGCCTATGATAGAAGCCAGCGAGATTCTGCACATCAAGCCGCGCTGATTTCAGCAAGGGCGGACTTCAAATCAAATGAGGCTGCGCATGCACATTCGCGACTTTGCCCTCGATGACCTGCCGCGCGCTACAAAACAACGCGCCTGGCTGGACATCGCTCCGCGGCCTGACGGGGGCGCCTGGCGGCTGCCTCTGCTGACGGTCATCGGCGCTGAGGACGGGCCGACTCTGCTGGTTTTGGCCGGCGTGCACGGCGATGAATACGAAGGCATTGCCGCCATTCCGCAGGTTTACAAGGCGATTGAGCCACAGGCCCTGCGCTGCCGGCTGGTCATGGCGCCGGTCTGCAACATGCCCGCTTACGAAGCCGCCCAGCGCAGCAGCCCAATCGACGGTCTCAACCTGGCGCGAGTGTTTCCGGGCGATATCGATTCCACGATCACGCGGCAAATTGCGGGTTGGCTGTCCCGGAAGCTGCTGCCGCATGCCGACTTTCTCATCGACTTGCACACGGGCGGTATCGCCTATGAATTGCCAACGCTCATCGGCTACGTGCATGACGATGGCGCCCTTGGCCAAGCAACGTTGGCGGCTGCAAGAGCCTTTGGCGCGCCGGTTTTATGGGGGCATCCGCTGCCGCTTCCCGCCGGGCGCAGCATATCCGCGGCCACATCTTTGGGCATTCCGTCGCTGTATACTGAAGCTCGCGGCGGCGGCGGCTGCGATGCCGATGTAGTCGCCTGCTTTCGCGATGGCGTCACAAATGTGATGAAGCATCTGGGCATGATTCGCGGAGATCTGAATCGGCGCCGGCTGACGCATCACCTGGTCGGCGATGGCAACCTGGATACGGTCATTCATACGCCGGTCGCCGGCTTCTTCCAGCGCGAAGTTGCATTGCTGGAGCAAGTCAAGAGGGGCCAGCGCCTCGGCGCTATCCTGGACGCAAGCGGCGCGGAGTTGGCGCCGGTCGCGGCCGACCAGGACGGCCTTATCATCATGCTGCGCGGCCTCCCGCGCGTGCAGGCGGGCGACGGCATCGCCCATATCACGCGGCCATATCAGGAGCAGAAACAAGGTTGAGGTTCGCATGAACAGGACGGGTCAGTCCCTTTCAGCCGGGGCGCGCATCGTCATCGGCGGCATCCTGCACGAGACCCATACATTCATGGAGCGACGCACCGCGCTGGCCGACTTCGCGGCGCAATCGCTTCATTTCGGCGAAGACATGATCGCGTCCATGCGCGGCTCGCGCAGCGGCATTGGCGGCATGATCGACCGCGCGACAGACGAGGACTGGCGGCTTCTGCCCACGCTTTATGCCGCCGCCATGCCCGCCGGTCTTGTCACGGATGCGGCATATCGCGAGCTCCTCGGCGAGCTAACACAGCGAGTGTCGCGTTGCCTGCCGGTCGACGGGGTTCTCTTGACCTTGCATGGCGCGATGGTCGCCGAGAGCGAGTTGGATGCCGAGGCGGATATCGTAGCTCGCGCGCGCGCTATCGTCGGCGCCGAGACGCCAATCGTCGTCCTGCTGGATATGCACGGCAACATCAGTCCGCGCCTGGTCGAATTGGCGGACGTGTTGCTGGCATACGATACCAATCCTCATATTGATGCCTATGCCCGCGGTCGGCAAGCCGCCCAAATCATGGCGCGCCTGCTACGCCGGGAACTGCGGCCGACATCCGCGCACGCGCGCCCGGCTCTGCTGCTGCCGGCGCAAAGCACCGCGACCGAATCGCCGCCACTCTCGCTGGTCCACGCCCGCGCCGCCGAAATCAAGGCGGACGAACGCGTCATCAGCATTGCCGTGATGGCCGGCTTCGCTTATGCCGATACGCCCTTTACCGGTCCAAGCCTCATCGTGACCACCGATGGTCAGCCGGAAATTGCCCAAGCCTATGCGACTGAGCTCAGCGATCGGCTCTATCGCCATCGCCAGAGCGCCGCGCCGGACTTCTTGTCGCCGTCGGACGCCGTCGCCGAAGCAAAGAAAGCCGCAAGCGGGCCGGTCATTCTGGTGGATTCGGCGGACAACATCGGCGGCGGCACAACCGGCGACGGCACGGACGCGCTGGCGGCGATGCTTGCGCATGACGTCCGCGACGGCGCAATCGTACTGGCCGATCCGGAAGCGGTCGCCTTCTGCTGGAGCGCGGGAGAAAAGGCGCAGGTCACGCTGGAAGTCGGCGGAAAAGCCGACAACTGGCATGGGCCGCCGCTGACCGTGACCGGCGAAGTGCGCGCCTTATCGGACGGGGTCTTCGAGTGTGAGCTGCCGGACAATCACTTTGCTTCGTTTTATGGCGACACCGTCCACATGGGCCGCTGCGCCTGGCTTCGCGCGCGCGGCGTCAATATCCTCTTGACTGAGCGCAAGACCCCGCCCATGGACCTGGCGCAATTGCGCCACATCGGCATCATTCCCGAAGCGCAGAGCATGATCGTCGTCAAATCGGCTGTCGCGTATCGCGCCGCATATATGCCGATTGCCGCCGCCGTCATCGAGATGGATACAGCCGGTTTGTGCAGCGCCAATTTGTCGCGCTTTCCTTATCGGCATTTGAAGCGCCCGGTTTTCCCGTTGGATTGAGCAATGTCCCGGGCATGCCTCAGCCGCGACGGAAGCCGCGGAAAGGGTGGATATAGCGAGCCCGAGGTTTGGCGCGAATCGCACGGGCGACTGACCCGCGGTGACTACGCGCAGCTATGAGTCGTCGGATTCCTGCAACTGGGCAATCAAAGGGCGAGCCACCGGCTCGCCCCTACCGAGTAAGGGAGACGGTGTACGGGCGATCCAAGGGTCGCCCCTACGGCCGAAGGGAGACTGTTTACGGGCGAGCCGGTGGCTTGCCCCTACCGCGTAAGCGAGACTGTGTACGGGCGAGCCAAGGCTCGCCCCTACCGTGTAAGTGAGACTGTTTACGGGCGAGCCGGTGGATTGCCCGATGGCTAAAACAGGATCGAAATTGGGCGACTCACCGGGGCGCGTAGACACAGCCCGTCAGTCGCCCCTACCAGATCGTCGGTATTTCAAGAAATTCAACCGACTTTGATACAGTACCATTCCTGCGACCTTTTGCGCAAACAGAAGAACTTGGTTACAATTCATGTTGTGAACAGCGTTCATATATATGAACAGGCCTGGATGCCTGATCGACAAGTGAATCATTTATGAGCAATAAGGAAAAGGTAGCCGTGCCCACGATTGAACGGGCATTCCGCATCCTCGAGGCGCTTTCGGAAGAGGAAAACGGAAGCGGCATTTCCGAGCTGAGCAAAGAGTTGGGGCTGGCCAAGAGCACCACATTCAACATTTTGTCATCGCTGACAACTTTGGGTTATTGCTACAAGTCGGGCGCGGACGGCAAGTTTCACTTGAGCTTGAAACTTTATTCGTTGGGCAGCGCGGCGGCCGAACGCATGGACTTGCGCCGGCTGGCCGCCTCGATTTTGCGCGACCTGGCGGATGGCGCCGGCGAGACGATCAATCTGGGCACGATCCAGGGCGATGAAGCGGTCTACATTGATTGCCTGCCCAGCAGCCATCCGGTCACCGTAGTCACCTGGCCCGGGCAGCGCCTGCCCTTGCACAGCACGGCTCTGGGCAAGGCGCTTTTGGCCTGGCGCCCGCTTGAAGAAGCGCAAACGATCCTGGCCGGCAGCGAGCTCAAAGCATTCACGCCGGCGACGGTCACATCGATCCCGCAAATCCTGAGGGAATTGCAGCGCGTGCGCGCGGATGGATACGCCCTGGACAACGAAGAAGACGCCTTGGGCATGCGCTGCATCGGCGCGCCGGTATTCGATCAAAGCGGCAGGGCGGTCGCTGCGATTAGCTTGACGGCGCCGCTTCAACGACTGCCGGAGGGCGATTTCGGCCGGGTAGCGGAGCAGGTCATTAAAAGCGCCGGGCAAATCTCCCGGCGGCTGGGTTATATGCCGGAACCGCTGGCGCTGGCTTTGGCGCATTAAAGGGCGAGGACGAAGATGTCGCGCTATAAGCGATCGGCAGAGCTTTTCCAACGGGCGCAGGCTTCCCTTGCCGGCGGAGTTAGCAGCAACGTGCGCGCCATGGCGCAGCCGCCGCTTTATTTTCGCAGCGCTTCCGGCGCATGTTTGCTTGATGTCGACGAAAATGTCTACCTCGATTTCACACTCTCGCAGGGACCCATGTTCCTCGGCCATAGTCCGCCGGCGGTGCTCGATGTTGTCATTCAGGCGCTGCGCGATGGCCAACTTTATGGCGCGCAGCATGAACTGGAAATTGAACTGGCCGAACAATTCCAGCGCATTGTGCCCTGCGCCGATCTCGTCCGCTTCTGCAATTCGGGTTCGGAAGCGGTGCATGCGGCGATACGCGCCGCCCGCGCCCACACCGGACGCGACAAAATCCTGAAGTTCGAAGGCCATTATCATGGCTGGTATGACGAAACCTTGATCAGCGCCGGGCCGTCGCTGGAAGAGGCCGGCCCGCCCGACGCGCCCAACATAGTTTTGGGTTCGGCCGGTCAACCCGTCAATACAAGAGAAAATGTTATCGTGCTGCCCTGGAACGATGCGGAACTGCTGCGGCAAACGGTCGCGCGGCATGGCAGTGAACTGGCCGCCGTCATCATGGAACCGGTCATGTGCAACAATGCTTGCATTCCGCCGCGACCGGGATATTTGGAAGCGACGCGCGATCTCTGTAGCGAACAGGGCATCGTCCTGATATTCGACGAAGTCATCACCGGCTTTCGTCTGGACCTGGCCGGGGCTCAGGGTTTCTTCGGCGTTACGCCCGACCTGGCCACATTCGGCAAGGCGATGGCGAATGGCTTTCCTATTGCCTGCCTCGCGGGCAGAAGCCACTTGATGGAACCCATCGCCAATTTGCAGGTCAATCATTCCGGCACATACAATGCCAACGTCATGGCGACCGCGGCCGCCGTCGCCAGCATCCGCGAACTGGAGCGCCTGGATTATCAACGCGTTCATCGATTGGGCGAGACGCTGATGCAAGGTTTGCGCGATCGGGCTGCGGAAGCGGGACTGCCGCTTCTCGCGCAGGGCTTCGGTCCCGTCTTCCACTTGGCATTCACCGAGCGCGATGCGATTGTCGATTACCGCGACAGCCTGGATGTTGATGCCGGGCAGAATCGCGCATTCATCGGCGCCATGCTCGACCGGGGAATTCGTCTGTTGACGCGCGGACTCTGGTATCTGTCAGCCGCCCACAGCGAAGACGATATTCAGCGCGCGCTTGATGCCGCGGAAGAAATCTGGAGCGCCGGCTAATGCAAGGATATTCTTGCTGTAAATGCAGGACGCGATTGGCGCGGGAGGTATTGCCTATGCCAGATCTGAGATAGAAGCATCGGTATGCGACTGAGTAAATCAAAAATGGAGAAATAACAATGAATCGCAAGCAGGAACAAGAAATTCGCCAGACCTCAAAGATGATGGCGCGCAACTCGCTTTCACGCCGCCGTTTTTTGCAGACTATGCTGACAACCGGCGCCGGCGCGCTCGTCTATTCGGCGGGGCCGCTGGCTTCGGTGGTCGCGCAGGGCGGTTCCGCCGCCACGATTGATATCGCCAACAGCTTCGGCCGGCTGAATCCCGTGCTGTCCACGGCCATCGGCGAGTTGACGATCAACAACGCCGTCTTCAACAAAGTGCCAGATCTGCTGGCGGGACCGCCGACGCAAATGGATGACTTGACCTGGGCGCTGGAATTCCGCCAGGGCGTGATGTTCCACGATGGCACGGAGATGAAAGCATCCGACTTCGAATTCACCTTGAATCTGATCCAGGATCCGGAAACGGCGTCGCTCTTTGCCAACTTCCTTACGCCCATAGACGGCGTGGAAGCCACGGGCGATTACAGCGCCAACATCCATCTCAGCGAGCCCTTTGGTTTGCTGCCGGAGCGCCTCTTTGTCATGTCGGTCCTGCCGGAAGCGACCTTCAACGAGAAGGGCATGGATCGCTTCAATCTGGAACCAGTCGGAACGGGTCCCTTCGTCTTCCAGAACATGATCGCCCAAGACCGCGTCGAACTGACGCGCAACATGGATTACTTCGTCGAGGGCTTGCCGCTTCTGGACAACCTGACCTATCGCGAAGTGCCGGAAGCCAGCGTGCGCATGGCCAACCTGGTCGCCAGTCAATCCGATGTCATGGAGCAGGTGCCGCCGGAAAGTTTCGATATCTTCGCCCGGGCGCCGGGCATCATCGCCGGCGCCGGACCCAGCACCCGCCGCGCCTTTATCGCCTTCAACTGCACCAAGCCGCCGCTGGATGACGCGCGCGTGCGCCAGGCGCTCTCCTACGCCATCGACCGCCAGGCCATCATCGACACCGTTCTGAGCGGCAAGGGTTTGCCCGGCAACGGCTCCAGCATTCCGCCGACAATGGACAATTACAACGCCGATGCCGACAAATACAATTACGACCCGGATATGGCGCGGGCTCTGCTCAGCGAAGCCGGCGCCGAGGGCATCAAGCTGGAGTTGATGGCCGGCTCGCTCAAGTTCCTGGCCGACACCGTCACCTTGATCAAGCCGATGGTGGAAGCAGTTGGCATCGAGACCGAAATCCGCCTGATCGAGGTCGAGGCCGGTTATCAGTTTGTCTTTGACCGGACCTTCGATACCTACACGACCTGGGGCAATACCAGCGCGCTCGGCTCGGACATCGATATCCACACGCGCTGGATCTACGGTCCCTTCATCGGCCGCGGCGATACGCTCTTCGGCTGGGGTCCGCACAATGGCGATATCTTCGAAGAGACGCACCAGACGATGAATGCCGCCGCCGCCACCGCCGACGCTGATGATCGCCATGCGAAATATGACGAGGTCCAGGCGACCGTCGTCGACGAAGCTGTCGAGTTTGTCTTGTACTGGCCCGACAATCTCGGCGCCTGGCGCGACAATATCACCGGCTATGTGCCGCCGATTGACGATGTCATCGACGCATCGGAAATCGCCGCGGGCTAGCCGCATTGGAGCGGATGCGTTTGCGGGCGACGCTGCTGTTGCGTCGCCCGCTCGCATATCCCGCTAGCTGAAAATGGCAAGTGAGGCATGGCACGGTTCTTAGCGAGGCGACTGGTCTTTTCGCTGCCCGTTCTATTCGGCGTCACGGTCCTGATATATGTGCTGCTCTGGTTTGCGCCGGGCGATCCCGCGCTTTCCAGCCTGGGCATCTATGCGACGCCGGAGCAGCTGGAGACGCTGCGGCGTCAGCTTGATCTCGACAAGCCAATTTATGTGCTCTATGTGCGCTGGCTGGGGCAGATCGCCCGCGGCGATTTCGGCGTATCGCTAATCACAAAAGAATACGTTGGCACGCTGATCGGGCACAGCTTGTCCATCACGGCGCAGTTGACGGCTGTTTCGATGGTCATGGTGCTGCTGATCGCCTTCCCCACCGGCATCATCTCGGCAATCAAGCGCAACAGCATCAGCGATATGTTCAGCCGCGTCTTCTCGCTGCTCGGGATTTCGATGCCCAATTTCTGGCTGGCGCTGCTCTTCATTACCTTCATCGCCGTCGGTTTGGGTTGGTTCCCGCCCGGCGGCTATGTCTCGCCCGAGAAAGGCATCGGTCCCTGGCTGCAATCGCTGATTCTGCCTTCGCTTTCGATAGCGGCCGCGCCGGCCTCGGCGCTGTCGCGCATGGTGCGGGCCAGCATGCTCGATGTCTTGAGCAAGGACTACATTCGCACAGCGCGCGCCAAAGGCCAGCGCGAGCGCTGGGTCGTCTTGCGGCATGCCCTCCGCAATTCCTTGATGGCGCCCTTGACCATCATCGGCATGCAGGTCGGTTACTTGATGGGCGGCGCTATCATCGTCGAGGTCATATTCTTCTTTCCGGGTATGGGCCGCCTGCTGCTGGAAGCCGGCATCGACCAGGATTATTCGGTCGTGCAGGGCGTGGCGGTGGTATCGGCCGTGGCCTTCATCCTCGTCAACGTGCTGATTGATTTCATTTACACGCTTATTGACCCGCGCATTCGGGACTGGCAATAAAGGGACGGGCAGTGGCAAGACTGTGGTGGCTGCGAAACGACCCACTGGCTCTTATCGGGCTGATTGTCTTGCTCATCCTGACCGTCAGCGCCATATTCGCCGGGCAGATCGCGCCCTTCGACCCGACCGAGCAGCATCTCTCCGACACTTTGCAGCCACCGAATGAAATCTACCGCTTCGGCACCGATCAATTCGGGCGCGACATCCTGAGCCGGGTCATCCATGGGACGCAGATTTCCCTGGGCTTGGGTTCGCTGGCGGTGATACTGGCGGTCACTGTCGGCACGACCATTGGCTTGGCCGCCGGTTATATTGGCGGCCGGGTCGATGAAGTCATCATGCGGGTGATCGATATCTTCTTCGCTTTTCCGCCGATCGTGCTGGCGATATTCCTGATGGCGACGTTGGGACCGAGCCTGCTCAACGTAGTCATCGTGGTCGCCCTGGTGACGATTCCGCAGTTCACGCGCATCGCTCGCAGCGTCGCCATCAGCGAGCGCAACCAGGATTATGTGCTGGCGGCCCGAGCGATGGGCGCCTCGACCGCGTCGGTGCTGCGCCGGCATCTGCTGGTCAACGCCTTTCCGCCGCTGGCCGTGCAGGTGACCGTGCTGCTGGCTGACGCGATTCTCATTGAGGCGTCGCTGAGTTTCCTCGGTATCGGCGTGCGCCCGCCGACCCCGACCTGGGGCGGTATTCTCAGCGCCGGGCGCGATTATGTCTTCACCGGCTTCTGGTGGTTCACGGTATTTCCAGGCTTGGCGATCTTTCTGGCCGTCTTCTCGCTGAATGTGCTGGGCGACGGCTTGCGCGATTTTATAGATCCGACGACGCGCCCGCGCGGCGCTGGAAGCTAGCGGCGGGTCTACAATCTGATTACTAACTCTGCGGGAAGGGTTGAAAACTCATGAAGATTCTTATCTCGGGCGTCACCGGACGGGTCGGTTCAAACCTGGCGCATCAACTTATTGGGCGGGGCCATGATATTCGCGGACTGGTCATGCCGGGCGACCCCAAGAGGGACAAGGCAGTCAGTTTAGGCGTCGAGATCGTGGAGACCGATATTGGCGATGCCGAGCGCGTGCGGGCGGCAGCTGACGGCGTCGACATCGTAATCCATCAGGCGGCGCAAATTCTGGAGGGCATTTATTCCTCTGAGCGCATGCTTGAAATCAACACACAATCCACGATCAGTATGCTGGAAGGCGCGCTGGCGTCAAGCACTCCGGTCAAGCGCTTCCTGCTCGCCAGCACCGATCAGACTTACAATCCCTTCGTCACGCATCAGGTCACATTCTATGAAGATTCGCCGCAGCAGCCGGCCGATATATACGCGCTTACGAAGCTGCTGTCCGAAAATGCCTGCCGGGCTTACATGGCTGAATATGGCTTGCCGGTGACAATCCTGCGCTATAGCTCCATTCTCGCGGCCAACGAAGTCCTGGGCGTGCTCAACCCGGTCTGGCTGAATTATTTCGTTGAGCTGGCGGTAGCCAAGAACCGCGTACCCTGGTTTGGCGCCGAACATGTGGATGAAGCCCAAGCGATTATCGAAGAGCTTCTGAAGACGCCGGAGGCCGTCTGCGCCGTGACCGATCCTCAAGGCAAATCCTGGGCCCTGGCATTCACCGATGTCCGCGACGTGGTGGCGGGCACCCTACTGGCATTGGAAAACGATAGCGCCATCGGCGAAGTCTTTAACATGGTCGGGCCTGTGCCGGTCGCCTACACCGCGGCCGCCCGTCTCATCGCCGAAAACACCGATCGCCCCTACCTGGACGTGAAGATGCCCTTCTATTGGGGACCGCATGTCTCCAACGAAAAGGCGCGATCCATGCTCGGATACAATCCGCAGTACAGCTTTGACAGAATGGTGGAGACGGCCCTGGCGCATCAGCGCGGCGATGCAATCGATCAGATACCGAACTAGCCCTTAGCTTACTTGACCCGCCCGGCCTGCGGCGTTGGAGGATTCCGGCGCTGCTCTCGCTATGATCGCGAATTTTTGGAGCCATCTTGGTCGTCCTTAGGGATGATAATCGGCGATAAATCCCCACCCTGATAGCTTGCTGGCAAAGCGCCAGTTTGAGCTGCCCAGGTCAGATTCCCAGCATCCATATACCAGGCGCGTAGGTCGCGCCTGCCGCGGTCTGATGTTCTGTCGCACAGACATGAGAGCGCCCCCGCATCTCCATGAGTCGCATGGAAGCGCACCGTCCGGGGCGGCGCCGGGAGCGACGCGGCGTCAGCCTATCAGCGCGCTTTTTGCGTAGTGGCTCCGGACAAGGACCACGGTCACCTAGTATGACAATCGGAAGAAGTGCGTATTACTTTTCTAACACGTGAACATTTCGGCGCATATTATTAGAACATCTGTACTATTCTTGCAAACATTGCGAAAAGTAAAGGGAGAAAGGACTCTACCGGGGAAGGCTAGCCGAAGAGAGATTTCAGAGTGTTCAGCAAAGCGAGGTGCCGGGCGGACCGGCTTGTGACAGGGCAAAGTCCGCACGGCAATTTCACAGACCTGCTTGATGAAAAGCAGGGCAAGTCCATTATAGGCGAGAAAGCAAGAAAAATCGAAACAAGGAGGATATCGAATGGCTTGGACACCCCCCAGGACCGACTGGGCGAATGGCGAACTGGTGACGGCTGCGGATCTGAATGCGATCGGGGAGAATCTGGCCGCGCTGCAGAGTCTGACAGCGCTCGAGAATCGACCGATCGCAGCCGGCATCACGACGCGCTGGATTGAATCTAGATCCAGGGTATTTGTCGATGTGGACAGCAGCGCCTTCAACCTCACGATCACCACGTCCGGCGGCGATGTGCTGGTGACCTTTTCTGGCTCGGTGGATCACGACGCGGCGGCCAAAGGCTACTACGATGTCGAGGTTGACGGGACGCGCATCGGCGGTTCCAGTGGCATTCGGCAGGACAAGGAAATCGACCAGGTGGTGCTGATGTTTACCCACCTGATCCAGGATCTGGGCGCGGGAGCGCACACATTCAAACTGCAATGGAAGACGAATACTGGCGTCCTGCAGATGGCGCCCTATTCGCAATTCTGGGTGCGCGAGATTTAAGTCGTGCTTCCATTGACTGGTCGCGATGGGCGGACCGGTGCAGCCATTGATAGGCGAAAGCGGAGCACTGGGAGCGATCAAAGGAGAGGTGCCGCGCGGACCGGCTTGTGACAGGGCAAAGTCCGCACGGCAATTTCACAGACCTGCTTGATGTTTAGCAGGGCAATTCCATGATACGCGAGAAAGTGACGAAAGTCTAACGAAGGAGAGTGAAGAATGGCTTGGACAACCCCCAAGACGGATTGGGCGACAGGCGAGCTGGTTGCCGCTGGCGATATGAACGCAATCGGCGAGAATCTGGCAGTGCTCAAGCAGCCAGCGACAGCGGTCTACACGACGACAGAGGCGATCAGGGAAACCACTAGCGTCTTTGCCGATGTTGATAATCAGAATCTCACCCTGACGATTACGACTACCGGTGGAGATGTTGTGGTTTCGTTTCAGGGCACCGTGCAAGGCAATGGCTCGAATCACTTTTGGGTGTATTTTGATGTTGATGTGGATGGAGATCGACAGGGCGGCGATGAGGGTACTATAGCAGCCTGTATCAGATGGGGCGCTGATGCTGTAAGTTTTAACCGTCTGGTTCAGAACCTAAGCCCTGGCACCCACACCTTCAAACTCCAGTGGAAAAACAGCCATAGACTACGTCTAATTTCGGGCGCGCAATTCTGGGTGCGTGAGATCTAGACGCTCAATTCGTTCGCAAGAAAGAAAGGAGGAGCGAAATGCCCAATGAAATGCGCGATTACCGCGATTATCAGAAGCGCAAGCTGAGCGGCAGCAGCGATGGGCGCGGCATTGTGGTGGCTGCCAGCAGCAGCCCGGGCACCTTGATCCACACAGCGCTGAGCAGCGTCGCCGCCAATGAATGGGATGAGATCTTCATCCAGGCGGTCAACACTTCGGATTCGGCCGTCAAGCTGACGGTGGAATGGGGCGGGACGAATGACCCGGGCGATCACATCGAGGTCACGATTCCGGCAGAGAGCGGCTTCACGGAGTTGATCCCGGGCCACGTCCTGCAGAACGGGGCGCTTGTGCGCGCCTTCGCTGCTACGGCCGATGTCATCGTTCTGCACGGTTATGTCAACCGTTATCAGCACATTTAGGAGGGGATGATGGCAAAACTTGCAGGCGATCATGTACAGGTTCTGGTGGGCGGCTACGAGCTCACCGGCGACAGCAATCGCGTCAGCATCAACGATAGCCGCGATCTCTTTGATGTCACGGCCTTCGGCGACGAGGCGCGAAAATTCAGTCCGGGGCAGCGGATGATGGCGCTGCAGCACGCCGGCTTCATGAACAGCGCGGAAGGGGGCTCGCATCCTGCCCTGCAGGGGGCGGCTGTGGACGGCTTGTTCTCGGTGTACCTGGGCCAGAACGCGGCGCCGACTGCGGGCGATCCGGTCTTCAGTCTCCTGGCGCGGCAGGGGCGCTATGGCGCGCTGCCCCAGGTCAACCGGATGATCCCCTTCCGGGCCGGCTTTGCCAATCGGGGTGAGGATGGCGGCTGGGGAATCGCGCTGACGCAGCCTGCCGATCTGACCGGGCCGACAGCCGGGCGCGCCGTGGACAATGGCGGCGCCAGCGATGAGGGCGGTCTGGCTTGTCTGCACGTGCTGGAGGCGGCCGCCAGCGATGCCTATAGCATCACGATTGAAGGATCGGGGGGAGGCGCCTTTGCCGGCGAAGAGCGTGTAATGGCGACTTTCGCGCTGGATGGCCGCGCCATCGGCTCGGAGCAGGTCAAGATCGAGGGAAGGATCCCTCGCTATGCCCGCTGGCGAGCGACGCGCAGCGGGTCGGCTGGGGATAGCGTCAGAATCGCAATTTCACTGATTCGCAAGTAGTAGTAACGAAAACCAACGGACAAAAGAAGGAGAAGAGCAAATGGCACTATCAGGCGATCATGTCATCGTGAAGATGGACGACAGCGGCGGAGTGCTCCGCCAATTCGCGGACGGCGATATCCGCAGCATCGATCTGGGTCAGGCTTATGACCAATTCGATGTCACCGGTTTCGGCGACGAGGTGCATCAGTTCATCAACGGGCAACTGCGGGCGCCGGTGACGATCGAGGGCTACCTGACGACCGAGAGCCCCGGCGGCACGCACACGGTCATTCAGGGCGCTTTCGCGGCCGGCAGCCAGGTCACGCTGGAGGTGCAGGTGGGAGACAACGCGGCGCCCGCCGCAAACGACCCCAAGTACAGCGGGGAGTTTCTGATCGGGAGTTACCGTCCGCAGATCATGACGGGCGGCGCGGTGATGTTCACGGCGACCTTGAAGCCGGCGACCGGCGATGCGCCGGCCTGGGGCACGGTGTAGTCGGGTTAATGTAAAGCCTTGGGGATGCGCAGCGGCTTGTGACGGGGCGGGCTGCGCGTCCCCGTTTATTCACAGACTGAGTTGATGTTTAGACAGGAGAGAGACGATGCCTTATCCATACACCCTGATGCCAGATGGAAACACGCTGGAGCCGGAGGATGGTGTTAAACCACCAGTGGAAACGCAGGATGAGTCGACATCGACGAACTCGCCTCATCTTGACTTCGGCAACCCGCCTCCCCCAGAACCAGAACCGGAGCCGGTAGTGACATCTGTTACTCCGGTGATCAACATAGTCTCCAGTAATCCGCCACCGCCAGAGCAGCAAACATCTTCAAAGCCGCGGCCAGCAACGACTCGTCCGGGCCCCGCACTTGTTCCGCCCGAATTGTTGGACATTAACGCGGACAGTCTCGGCAGCCGCGATCAGCATATGGCCGCGCTGAATAGCGGCCAATCCACACCCGATTTTCCGCTCGATATCGGCTGGGACCCTGACACTAGTCAAGCCGAGTTGCTTGATATTTGTGACCGCTTGTGCCAACAGAACCCGCAAGCGATGACTGCGGTGATGAATCTCATCGAGGGCGCTGATCCGGAGGATGATGAGCAAACCATACAACAGCGTGTTAGCAATCACTTACGGATCATGGGCATGAATGACGCCTTTGGTCATGGAGATTGGTACACGACCCGGTTGGATCCAAATGTAAACGATACTGCGATGCGGATTGTCGATAACTACTTTGACAGATTGGAGGCGTCTAACGCAGCGCTGATTGCGGCGTCCGCCTCAGATCAAGAGCCGATGTTCGATAAGCCGGAAGTCAGCGTAGAAGCGACCAATGGGGAGCCGCGGCAGCTGAATTATTACAGCTTAGTACATGCCAGAAATTATATCGATGGCTGGGACGAGGCTTGGACAACCGAAGGCGATGTCAGCGACTTCATCATCAGAAAACTAGCAGACACCTATGGGATTCAGGTGCAAGAAGGCTTTGCCGACTTACCGATTGAAGATCAATTGCAGGAGTTTCTCGAATTTCTATACTATCACCGCGAGTCCTATTACTCACGCACTGGGCAGTATGAAAGTCCTTATGCCTGGTACGTTCTCGAAGAGGATTACAAAGATTTCCTCCCGTTACTAGGCCTGTTGAAACCAGGACCATTACACAGCCCTCATGCCTTGGTTGAAGCCTTTGATTTCGTATCCGAAGAGCATGCCGTTGAGTATCTTCGTCATCATCTGGAGCTTGTTTATACGGACATGGGATACGGTTTGCCAGAAAACTGGGCAGGTCTTCAGGACCCGGTTTTGTTGGCAAACATGCTGTACACAGTGCTCGAGGAGATTAAGCATAAGCGCGAATCTGACAGAGAGTTTGATATCGAATTTGGTCTGGACTTCAAGTTCCAGGATGCCTACGGCCTTCACGGATCTGATGTAAATCGAGATCTTGCCCGCCTCGCGGGCACGCATCAACTGCCGGATTACTCAATGTTTTTCTTTATTGTCGGTATGCTCTTCGAGCCTGCGGATTATGGTATGACCTTTGCCGAGATGCAAAATGATATTGCCAGAGGGGATCGGTTATCAGCGTTCATAAGAGGCTTGGTTGGCCTTGTGCCGGGAGCCTGGGGGAGATTGATCAAGAAATTTAGATCAGCAGATGAGATCACGGACGCATTTCGCTGGTTTGATGCGGCTGACCAACGGGTCCTTAGAGTATCCAGACAAAAACTACCCGACGACATTCTCAATCGTGGATATCCGGAGCAGGTCGTTAGAGCACTGAAGTCAGACGAAACAACAAAACCGGTCTTGTATCAAGATCGTAGTAGAAGAATACCTGAGTATCAATTGGAGACATCAAAAGATATTGGGAGTAAGCTGCAGAATGACGTCGCTGATTTCATGTTTCAGGAAGGCTATCTGGTCGAGGCCCTGGGGACAAACACGAGTTCGCATCGTATGCAAGTATATGAAGACATAGGATATAAACCCAAAGGCGACCCTGACATGGTGATCTGGCAAACGCTTCCTGATGGAACCTATGAGCCGAGGTATTTTGATGTATACAGTCCTACATCCGTCAGTCTCACCACAATCGAAGGAGAAATTCGAAAGAAAGCCAGAAAACAGGGACGCGTAGTATTAAATCTGCAGCGGACGACGCTAGGTGAGAAGGCTCTTAGCGAAGTACAAGATAAAGTTCGCAAGAGCAGACATCTGCGGGAAGTGATCATCATTAACATTGTAGGCAAAACTGCAGATGGAGAAACGCTCTATCAGATTGTAGATATTTGGACATTCAATCCTTCAGGATAGAAGAGGGGGCAATCCGATGGCAGACGAAAAGATCCTAGTCGCACATACGAATTTGTCAACTGACGAGATCTATGAGGTGCTGTTCAAGGACATTGATGCCGAAGTAGATCAAGATTATCCAGATAAGATTTGGGTGAATGACCTCTACTGTTTAGTGTCACATAATGATCCTGAGGCAATACAGTCGGGGTTCTTGGGCGAAACCGAAAACTTACAAATCGACTTCGCATTTCGCGCGAGTATGGAGGGTTACATCAATTCGATGAGAATCGTACTGAATTGGCTGAAAGCTACTGATTCCGATACGATCCTAGCGCATAATTTTGAGTACATCTTATTCGCCAGAATCGATGGGAGGTTAGTCAGAAACATTCATCCAGTAGCTGAAATGCCCAGCGAGATTCTTGATCTAATTGACATCCCTTACGAAGAAGAAAATTTGGGATTTGAATAAGGAGGAGAAAGCAAATGGCAACAACATGGACAATCGCAATTGACTGGGATCGAGACGGAGAGTTCAGCGGCGACGACATCGTCACTGAGCGCGCCGTCTGGGTCAACTGGTTCCTGGGCTTTCGCGAGCCCTTTAAGTTTGTAGATATTTGCACACCCAATCCTTCAGGATAGCAAAAGGAAAGTCTAATGGCCGATGAAAAACGACTCGCGGCACGTACGAATTTGTCAACTGACGAGATCTATGAGGTGCTGTTCAAGGACATTGATGCCGAAGTAGATCAAGATTATCCAGATAAGATTTGGGTGAATGACCTCTACTGTTTAGTATCACATAATGATCCTGAGGCAATACAGTCGGGGTTCTTGGGCGAAACCGAAAACTTACAAATCGACTTTGCATTTCGCTGGAGTATGGAGGGTTATATCAGTGCGGTGAGAATCGTACTAAATTGGCTGAAGGCTACTGATGCAGATACGGTCTTGGCGCATAACTATGAGTACATCCTATTCGCCAGAATCGATGGGAGGTTAGTCAGAAACATTCATCCAGTAGCTGAAATGCCCAGCGAGATTCTTGATCTAATTGACATCCCTTACGAAGAAGAAAATTTGGGATTTGAATAAGGAGGAGAACCCAAATGGCAACGACATGGACAATCGCAATTGACTGGGATCGAGACGGGGAGTTCAGCGGCGACGACATCGTCACTGAGCGCGCCGTCTGGATCAATTGGTTCCTGGGCTTTCGCGAGCCTTTTAGGAACATCGCTCAGAATTCTACGCTGAATCTGGTGTTGGACAACCGCGACCGGCGCTTCTCGCCGGAGAACGAAGACGCGGCCAATCCGCTGGCGGGCAAGATTCAGCCGCTGCGCCCGGTACGCGTGACGTCTAACGATGGCACGACGACCCGCACGCACTGGTCGGGCTGGGTGGAGTCGGTGCATCCGGCGGCGAACAAATACGGCGAGCGGCTGGTCAAGATTCTGTGCACCGGCGGGCTGCAATTCCTTTCAGCGACCGAGACCAAGATCGAACTGCAAGAGAACCAGCGCAGCGACCAGATCATCGACGCCCTCATCCAGGAAGTCATCTTCCCGCCGGCGCTGGTGGATTCCTGGGTCCTGGGCAACCCGGACTACAGCAAGGTAGGCCAATCGACAAAGCTGGCCGACCTGACCGCCTACAGCGACTATGAAAAAGGCGTGCTGAGCCTGAACATGGCGGGCGACAACTGGGTGCGCCAGGGCGGCTATTCGGACCAGGAGAAGGACACCTTCGATGTCTACCGCGGCATCCGCGACATCACGGCCGCCGAGCGGGGCAAGTTCTTCTTTGACCGCGAGGGCAAGGCCGTCTTCTGGAACCGGCATCACATCCTGGATAAGGACACCGTCGACGCTACCATCGACGATGGCATGACCGACATGCAATACACTTTCGCCAGCCTGGATCAGACCAAGAACGAGATCATCGTCACCTGCCATCCTCGCACGATCGCGGCTGAGCCGACGACATTGTGGGAATTGAAGGACGCCGTGATTCGCGTGGCGCCGGGCGAGACGCGCGAGGTCTACGTCAAGTACAAGGACGAGAAGGACAAGCGCATCGGCGGGGTGGATGTCACGGTCGAGGATGTGGAGTGCGTGCAAGGCAGCTGCGCGGTCGAAGTCGAGGCGAAGGCCAATGGCGCCAATCTGGTTTTCAAGAACGAGAGCGACCGGACCGAGGCGATTGTCGAGAAATGCCTGGTGAAGGGCCGCAAGATCGTGGATGAGGGGCAGATGGACGCCCGCGCTATCGATCAGACCAGCATCACCTACTTCGGCCGGCGGACGATGAATGTCAACCTGCCCTCGATAGATGACCTGGATCAGGCGCAGTACATCGCCGACTTCGAGCGCAACCGGCGCAAGACGCCCTTCGGCCTGGCGCATATGATCACCTTGCAAAGCCACGCCGAGAATGGCGGCGCGCGCCACGCGGATCAACTGGGGCTGACGATCGGCAGCCTGATTCGGCTGGGTGAGACACAGACCGAACATGACGGGACATACATCATCATCGGTGAGGCGCACGAGCTGGCGCGCGGGGGCAAGCACTGGACGACCACCTGGTATCTGGAGCCGCAGGTGGAGACGCTGCCCTGGAAGCTGGATGATGGCAGCCGCAGCCAACTCGATATGAGCGCGTATCTGGCCTATTAGAGATCGAATCGGTGAGATGAGACGGTTTGTGACAGGGCCTGTGTCATCTCACTGCTTCAGCAATCTCCAAAACAAATAGCCAACAGAATACGCCCGGCGCTTGCGCTGTCGGCGTGATACCCAAGTTCCGTTCTACCTGAGCCACAGTCATACCGGGCTTCGCCGCCAAATTGAGCGCTTCGCGTTTCAATTCGTCCGGATATTTTGCCATCGCCGCTCACCTACCTTCCTCACCTCATTTATTGGACAACTTAGCTGCCCACAAAATCGGGGCAAGTTCAAACCGTCAATTCAAGTCAGGAGTATAGGTTTGCCTGTAATTTGCCTGACATGAGGCCTTATTCCATCTTCTCAAATCTCCCCGCACATCCGGCGCCCTCGCTGGCAGGAAACAATCTCTGTGCCCTCAGCAATCCCAAGTAAGTAATGAGAATTCATGCCATAGTAAGTTTATGGCGAAGACATCGAAATATCAATTAAGAGAGGCTGAAGTGCAGCAACTCGAAAGAGCAATGCACAACGATGGTCGTGTCGAGGTCGTGCAGCGGTCGACGGCTATTCGTCAATTACATTTGGGGGCAAAGCCGCAAGCAGTAGCAGAGGCTTTTGCCGTTAGCTTGGCCACAATCTATCGTTGGTGGAATAATTGGCGCATGGGAGGCATTGAAGGGCTTAGTAACAGTCCTAAACAGGGACGCCCACCAAAGGCGGATGAGGCCTACTGGCAGCAGCTTGACTTGGTTTTGGAGCAGGCGCCACAGGAATTGGGTTACACATTTGTTGTCTGGACAACAGCTCGCTTGCGTGACCACATGGAAAAGGTTAGCGGCATTCGCTTAAGCGTGGAGTGGCTACGGGTGCAGATGAAAAAGCGAGGCTATGTGTATCGCCGACCAAAAGGGGATTTGCGTGCATTGCAAGACCCCGAAGCGCGCGCAGAAGCCGAAATCTTGCTCGAAGAGCTAAAAAAAGGGCAGTGGACCGGAAAATCGAGCTACTCTTTGTGGACGAAAGTACAGTCACAACGGCATTAGACATTCGCGCCTGCTGGATGAAACGTGGAGAACAGAAGCGCCTGCCAGCGCCGCCGGGCGCTAATGCCTTTCACCATATAATCGGTGGACTGAACTGGAGAACGCAGGATGTCAGCTACACCATGACAACGATCAAGAATAGCGAGACCTTCATCACGTTCTTGGAGAAGCTATTGGAGCAAGATTATCCCGATCAAGGATTGGTGCTGGTGATGGATAACGCGCCCTACCATCGCAGCAAAGAAGTCGCGGCCATGCTTAGCCTCTACTCCGAGCGTGTCCTGGTTTTTTGGCTGCCGCCTTATTGCGCCACGCTGAACCCGATTGAGCGATTCTGGCGACATCTAAAAGATGTGGCGAAAGCAAATACTCTATTCAATTCGACCACCGAAATGATCGATAACATTAAGGCAGTCCTATTAGCACAGAACGAAATCGACAACCCATTGCGCATACATTTTTCGCATGACTAACTTGGGATTACTGAGGCACAGAGAATTTTGGTGTGGCGGGATTTGCGTCCGAGTGAATTTTGCTCTGAGACAGATCTGCATCGACGAGTCGCGGCTAACCAATTCATAGGGAAGCGGATCGGCTGATAGTCGCTTGGAGCTGCCGGTGCGCTTGCTGATTTTTGCCACAGAGACACAGAGGCACAGAGAATTTTGGCGCAGCGGGATTTGCATTCGCGCGATTTTTGATCTGAGGCAGATCTGCATCGATGAGTCAACTCTCCCCGAAGCTTCGGGCAGGGGCTGGGGGTGGGGTTGGCACGGCGGCCACAATGGTCTTCTCGAGCGTGTTTGTGATGAGTAATGCGCTGTGTTTGCTGGGGAGGGGCACATCCGTCACATGTGGCCAAAGCGCCATTACCTGTAGAGAGGCACTCGTCAGAAATTCATATGAATTTGCGCTGTTACGAAAATGAGCCGTAACTGTGTGCAGCACTTGTGTTATATGTAATGTTGGGTAATTTAGTTAGGAGGAGTAAGTGCCAAAGTCCATCTGTGATTACTTAGGTATAGACTCAGCGGAACTAGAGAAGAGAAGAGCATATAATGGCTTCGTCGATGTTGACACTGAACTCTTTATTGATCCGAGGCTTCTCAAAACCACACAAGTACCTGAACTGCAACATTCGTACGGGCGTATTCACAAGCGCTTTTCGAACATCATTAAGTTAATTGAACTATCACAACGTCGTCGTGATGCCTTGTGGAAACGTGCTTTCAACCTACTTGGTTTCCCAGAAGTCCGGGGATTGTGCATTGGCTATTCAAGCAAATCAACAAGAGGTAGGGGTATTGGTAAGAAGCTCCAAGCGCAGTTGATGGATACCGCGAAGACCATAATTGACGCCGGAATAACCGATCCTGAGATTTTTGAACTCGTCGGTCTTTTCGAAGAGAATGTCGGCGCAGATCTAATCGGTGATATGATTGGCAACATAATAATGATCGATTTGCTTGCTTACTCGCACCGTGTATTTGGTGAAATTGACATCCCCGCAGGTCATCCAAAAATCCTTTTCAACAAAAAGTATATTTTGCCCAAGAACTTACATAATAATCACCCTATTATTTTAGTGCCAAGAGATGTGTTAAATGACCTGCCGGTTGCCCATACATACGAAGATATCGATCGGGTCGTATCATTCAATGACAAGCTGCGCCGGGATCTCAACCGCATGATTGCAAGGATTTGGGGAAATAATCCTCCAACGAAGCGTGTGTACAAGGAAGCGATACTCAGCAATCCTCAAATCCTGGGCGATCTAATTGAAGTCTATCGAAACATGCGCCCGAGCCCATACGATCTCATGGAAGATCCTGGCGGGCATTACATATGGTATGAGCGCACTAAGCAACTCGTGCGCGACAATCCCATGGACCTTTCTATAGGCCCGAATCCTTCAATCGGAGAAATCTTCAAAGTTGCCATGTCCATTTGTAAGAAGTTCAAACACCTCATTGAGAACGGTGGATTACACACTTTACTATACAGAGATAGAGCATGCCAGGAGCGCAAGCACGAAGAGTCCGCACAGAAGATATTTTATGGGGTTGCGACCGCATATTGCGAAGCAAATGACTTGGACCTGAGTCCCGAGACGAATTCGGGAAGAGGATCAGTGGACTTCAAACTGAGTAAAGGATTCTCAAAGAGAGTCCTTGTAGAAACAAAATTGTCGTCGAACAAGAATCTTGAGCGGGGTTACTTGGCGCAGTTGGCCGAATATCAGAAGGCAGAGCAGAGCGAATACTCAATTTTTCTAGTAATTGATGTCGGTGGCTGTTCACAGGACCGGTGGAATCGCTTCCGAAAAACTGTACGTGATTCTCGGCGATCTGGTAGGCGAATGCCAAGAGTTGTGTATGTCAACGGTAGAAAACCTCCTCCAGCAAGCAAACTAGCGATTTCGTGAATACCAATTTCTAGTGCGGGAACACACTCTCAACGCCAAATACGTTCCAATCCTCGGTGTACTCGGTGGTAAGAAAAAATCTCTGTGCCTCTGTGCCTCTGTGGCAAATAAACATGTGCTAAACTCCCCACCAAAAAAGGGACCCCCGCCATGCCCAACAACCCAATCAGCCCCGACCACATCGCCGCCGCCCAGCGCCTGCTCGACCTCGACTTCAGTCCCGACCAGCGCCAGCAAATGCTCGAGATCCTCACCGGCCGCCGCGAACAGTACGCCGGCATCCGCGCCGCCGACCTCGACAACAGCGTGCCCATGGCCCTCAACTTCAGCGTGTCCACGCCCGGCCCCGCCCCCGCGCCCGTCCCGCGCAGCTACGCCATGAGCGCCCAGCCCGCCGTGACGCGCCCGGACGAGCTCGAAGACGCCGCCTTCTACACCGTGACCCAGCTGGCCGAGCTCATCCGCAGCCGCCAGGTCAGCTCGCTCGAGTTGACCGAAATGTACCTGGCGCGGCTCAAGCGTTATGACCCGCTGCTCAAGTGCGTTGCCGCTTTCACCGAAGAGCTCGCCATTGAGCAGGCGACGCGTGCCGATGACGAGATCGCGCGCGGCTTGTATCGCGGACCGCTGCATGGCATCCCCTGGGGCGCCAAGGACCTGCTGGCGACGCGCGGCTATCCCACGCAGTGGGGCGCCAAGCCCTACGTGGGAAAGCAGCTTGACGTCGATGCGACGGTCGTGCAGCGACTTGAGGAAGCCGGCGCTGTGCTCATCGCCAAGCTGACGCTGGGCGCGCTGGCCAATGGCGATGTCTGGTACGGCGGAACAACCAAGAATCCCTGGGATGTCAGCGAGGGCAGCAGCGGTTCATCGGCTGGTTCTGGCGCCGCCACCGCCGCCGGTCTGGTCGGCTTCGCCATCGGCACCGAAACCATGGGTTCCATCGTATCGCCCTCGACCCGCTGCGGCGTTACTGGTTTGCGACCCACTTTCGGTCGCGTCAGTCGCTACGGCGCGATGGCCCTCAGTTGGAGCATGGACAAGATCGGGCCCATGTTCCGGAGCGTCGAGGATTGCGCCCTCGTTTTCAGCGCCATTTATGGTCCCGACGGGCATGATCTCACGGTCACTCCCGAACCCTTCCATTGGGATCCGGCTCTGGAACCAAAGAGGCTGCGCGTTGGCTATGTCGCATCGGGCTTTGAGCCGGAAGCGGCCGAGACGGACGATGAGGAGAAGCAGGCGCTCTACCGCGTCACCCTCGAAAACAGCGTCGCTGCGCTCGAGGTCATGCGTGAAGCCGGCTTCGACTTGCTGCCGATCGAGCTGCCGGCGCGGAATACGAGCGGCTTGTGGATGATATTGGCGGCCGAGGCCGCGGCCGCTTTTGATGCGATCACGCGCGATGGCCGCGTCGATACAATGGCGCGTCAGGATGACAGCGCCTGGCCCAATGTCTTCCGCGCCGCCCGCTTCATCCCGGCTGTCGAATACATCAACGCCAACCGCATCCGAACGCAGCTGATGGCCGATATGGCGCAGGTGATGGCGGCGGTGGATGTCTTCATCGTGCCAAGTTTTGCTGCCAAAGCTATGGAAATCACCAACTTCACCGGGCATCCCACGGTGGTCCTGCCCAACGGCTTTACCGAGGCGGGAAGTCCCACCAGCATCTCATTCATCGGCGGTTTGCATCAGGAAGCAGAGACCCTCGCCGTCGCCAAGGCTTATCAAGACGCTAGCGACTGGCATCGGCAATATCCGAACATATAGCGATTTGTAGGGGCGTGCGACCTGCAGTGTCTACGCGCAGCGCTGGCTCGCCCAAAGGCGGTAGTCTCGCCCCGAGCCTTACCCCAACAGCGCCTCAACCTCAGCGCGCACGCCGGCGTCTTCTTCGCGCCGATGCAGGTCGCTCAGCAGCTTGCTGCTATCCAGTTCCATCGTCCGCCAGAGCGCCCAGGCGGCGTGCCCGCGCACCAGCGCGCTCTCGTCATAGAGCATTTGAATCAGGTAAGGAATGGCCTGCTCATGCCGCCAGTTGCCAGCGGCGACGCAGGCATTGCGCACCATGCGCGCGCGCCCGACGCGCATGACCGGCGTGCGCCGAAACAGGGCCCGGAAAGAATCCTCATTCGACATCAGGATCTCGGTCAGTTTCGGCGCGACCCGTTCCAGATCCAGCGGCAGAAAGGCGACCTCGTCCGTCTCTTCGGCGAAGCGCTGGAAGGGGCAGACATCCTGGCAGATATCGCAGCCGAAGATCCAGTTGCCGAAATCGGCGCGCAGATCGCGGTCGATCCAGCCCTTGTTCTCGATGGTGTGGTAGCTGATGCAGCGCCGCGAATCCAGCACGAAGGGGGCCGGGAAGGCATCGGTCGGGCAAGCGTTCAGGCAGCGCGCGCAGCTGCCGCACATCGTCTCTCGATGCGGCTCGTCAAAGTCGTCGAATTCCAGCGTGCTGATGATCTCGCCGATGAAGAAGCTGCTGCCGCGCCGCGGATGAATCAGCATGGTGTTCTTGCCGATGAAGCCCATGCCGGCTTGTTGGGCATGGCTGCGCTCCAGCAGCGCGCCGGTATCGACATAGATCTTCTGCGCCGGCTTCAATCCGCTGGCGCCCGCCAGCCATTCGGCGAATTGCTCCAGGCGCAGCTCGAGCACCTGATGATAGTCCAGGCCCCAGGCGTAGGCGGCGATGCGCCCGCGCGCCGGGTCATTCAGGGTGGCGGAGTCGGCGAATGTCGAGAAATAGTCCATGCCGACCAGGATCAAGGACTTGGCGCCCGGCAAGATTTGGCGCAGGTCCTGGCGCCGGCGCAGGCGGTCCGACCGCGCCATATAGGTCATTTCGCCCTGCATGCCGCTCCGGATCCAACGGAAATAGGCGGCGAGGGTGGGCGAAGGCGCCGCCGGCGTGATGCCGCAGAGGTTAAAGCCGAGCTCGCGGGCTTTGGCTTTGATGCGCGTCGCCGTGACGGACATGGTCAACGCGCTTTCTGCGCGCGCCTGCCGGCATCATTAGCTTTGCGGTCGGTCGCTAGCCTTCTGTCGCCGGCGGATATTCAATCTCTTTCAGCGCCGCTACGACGCCGTCCCAGGTCGCCGGCGCTTCAAAGTCGACTTTAATCCGGCGGCTTGCGGGATCGCCGCTGACGCTGGCGACGCCCGGCATATCGCTCAATTCGATCTTGATCGCCTGAACACAACCCGCGCAGCTGATATTCGGCACTTCAAAACTCTTTGTCGTCATAATCTCGTCTCCAATTGGCTTTGCTCTAATTCGCAGTCGTCATTTTAGTCTGCCTTACATAAAGGCTTGAATCCCCGTTTGCGCCCGCCCCAGAATCAGGGCGTGAATATCGCTCGTGCCTTCATAAGTGTTGACCGCTTCCAGGTTCATCACATGGCGAATGACGTGGAATTCGTCGGCGATGCCGTTGCCGCCGTGCATATCGCGCGACATCCGCGCAATATCAAGCGCTTTGGCGCAGGAATTGCGCTTGACCAGCGAGATCATTTCCGGCGTGGCCGCATCCAGATCCAGCAGGCGCCCGACGCGCAGAGCGCCTTGCAAGCCCAGGGCGATGTCCGTCATCATATTCGCCAGCTTGAATTGAATCAGTTGGTTGGCCGCCAGCGGTCGGCCGAACTGCTGGCGATCGAGCGTGTACTGCCGGGCGGCATGCCAGCAGAATTCGGCCGAGCCAAGAGCGCCCCAGGCGATCCCGTAGCGGGCGCGATTCAAGCAGCCGAACGGACCCTTCAAGCCGCTTGCGCCCGGGAGCAAATTCTCTTCCGGCACGAAGACCTCGTCCATTACGATTTCGCCGGTGCTGCTGGCGCGCAAGCTGAACTTGCCTTCGATTGGCGGCGCCGACAGGCCATCCATGCCCTTGTTCAAGATGAAGCCGCGGATCGCGCCGTCGCTTTCGTCGCCGCCGTAGGCTCTCGCCCAGACGATAAAAATATCGGCAATGGGCGAATTGGTGATCCACATCTTGTTGCCGTGCAACTTCCAGCCGCCAGTGACCTTTGTCGCCCGTGTTTCCATCCCGCCGGCGTCGCTGCCGTGGTTGGGTTCGGTCAGCCCAAAACAGCCGACCCATTCGCCGCTTGCCAGTTTGGTCAAGTATTTCGCGCGTTGCGCCTCCGTGCCGTAGGCATAAATCGGGTACATCGTCAGGGCGCTCTGCACGCTCATGGCGCTGCGGTAGCCGCTGTCCACCCGTTCGACTTCGCGCGCGATCAACCCGTAGCAGACATAATTCAAGCCGGCCCCGCCGTATTCTTCCGGCAGGGTGGCGCCGAGCATGCCGAGCTCCGCCATTTCATAATAGATATCGCGATCGAATCGCTCATGGCGATTGGCCGCGAGAATGCGCGGCATGAGTTTGTCCTGGCAGTACTCGCGCGCGGCATCGCGGACCATTCGCTCTTCATCGTTGAGTTGACCTTCCAACAGAAACGGATCGTCCCACTGAAACTGACTCGCCATCGCAGCCTCGCACAGCCGATTGCTATACCTTAAACTCTATCATACCGATGCCGGCTCGGAAATTGAACGAGCAAAGCGCGAATGCGCAATCTGCCCTTGTCCGGCTGGATAATATGTTCTCAGTAATCCCAAGTAAGGAAATGAGAATGACTGCCGCTTAAATGTGATTCGCAATATGATCCAATGTGTGTACGGGCGAGCCGGTGGCTCGCCCACTGTTGCTATAGAATTCCGATCAGTTTTCGCATGGCTTACTTGATACTACTTGTGGACAAAGACTACTGGTTATAATGCAGGTCTGAAAGGACCCGAATCCCCTAGGGCTGCCATTGCAGAATAGAGCGTTGGCCGGGGCGCTTGGGTCGATAACGCAATTCTGGCTTCGCGCAATTGGATTCAAAGCACAATGCAAGAAAAGATCATCGTTCGCGGGGCGCGCGAGCATAACCTCAAGGACATTGACGTCGAGATCCCGCGCAATCGTCTGGTTGTCATCACCGGGCTGTCCGGATCCGGCAAGTCTTCGCTGGCCTTTGACACGATCTTCGCCGAAGGGCAGCGCCGCTATGTCGAGAGTTTGAGCAGCTACGCGCGCCAATTCCTTGGTCTTATGGAAAAGCCGGATGTCGACCAAATCGAGGGCCTCAGCCCGGCGGTTTCCATTGATCAGAAGAGCGTCAGCCACAATCCGCGCTCCACTGTCGGCACCGTGACCGAGATATACGATTACCTGCGCCTGCTTTATGCCCGCGTCGGCATTCCACATTGTCCAACTTGTGGCGCGGAAGTGGCGGCGCAAAGCGCGCAGCAGATTGTCGACCAGGTCCAGAATATGCCCGCCGACAGCCGGATTCAGGTGCTGGCGCCAGTTATCCATCGCAAGAAAGGCAACCACAAAAAAGTCCTGGAAGATATCGGCAAACAGGGCTTCGCTCGGGTGCGGGTGGATGGCGCCGTGCGCGACCTGGATGAAGAGATTGATCTTGACCGCTACGTGATTCACGATATCGAAATCGTGGTCGATCGTCTGATCATTCGTCACTACGGCGCGGATGAACATGAAGAAGCCGGCGCCTTTGAAACGCGCTTGACCGACGCCGTGGAAACGGCCCTGGAATTGGGCGACGGCCGCTTGATCATTCAGGACGTGAGCGACCGCGACAATTCGGTTGATCATCTGTTCAGCGAGGACCTGGCTTGTCCAAACGGACATGGCAGCGTTCCAGCGCCGGAGCCGCGCCTATTCAGCTTCAATACGCCCAGCGGCGCCTGCCCGACTTGCCAAGGCCTGGGTTTCAGCCTCGAAATCGACCCCGACATGGTTGTGCCGGATAAAGACTTGTCGATCGCGGAGGGCGCGATCAACGCCAACGGATTTGGCATGGACGACAAGCAAGGCTGGAATTGGCGGGTCTTCCAGAGTTTGGCGCGCAAATATGGCTTTCGGCTGGACCTGCCCTGGAAGCAGCTGAGTGAAGAGCATCAGCAACTGGTGCTTTACGGCTCGGGCGATGAGCGCTTTGATGTGACCTATTACCACTCAAGCGGCCAGGAGCGCAGTTGGTCAACGCGCCACGAAGGCATCATTCCCAATCTGGAGCGCCGCTATGGGCAGACCACATCCGACTACATCCGCGGCCGGATTCAGGAATACATGCGGGAGATACCTTGCCGGTCCTGCGGCGGCCGGCGCTTGAGGCCGGAAGCCTTGTCCGTGACAATCGGCGGCGAATCGATCCATGACATTACGCATCTGCCCATCGACGAATTGCAGGTCTGGGTCGACGCGCTGCGCGGCGAGCGCGGCATTCTGACCGGCCGCGAGCAGCAGATTGCCCATCAGGTGCTGCGGGAATTGACATCGCGCGTCGGCTTCCTCAGCAACGTCGGGCTGAATTACCTATCGCTGTCGCGCAGCGCGGCCACCTTGAGCGGCGGCGAATCGCAGCGGATCCGGCTGGCGACGCAGGTGGGCAGCCAATTGACCGGCGTCCTTTATGTTCTCGACGAGCCATCGATCGGCTTGCATCAGCGCGACAACAAGCGCTTGATCCGAACCCTGTCCGGATTGCGCGATATCGGCAATACGGTCCTGGTCGTCGAGCACGACGAAGACACCATGCGCTCGTCCGACTGGCTAATCGATCTTGGTCCGGGCGCGGGGGAGCATGGGGGAGAGGTGGTCGCCTGCGGCACGCCGGATTACGTCGCCGGGATTGACGCCAGTTACACCGGCGCCTATCTGGCCGGGCGCTTCAAGATAGCCACGCCCGAATGCCGACGCGACGGCTCCGGCGAGCAACTGACGCTTCGCGGCGCCCGCGCCAATAATCTCAAGAGCATCAATGTCGATTTCCCCTTGCAGAAGTTCATCTGCGTCACAGGCGTGAGCGGCAGCGGCAAGTCCTCGCTTGTGGTGGAGACCTTGTACCGGCGCATGGCGCAGTTGATCAATCGCAGCCGCGAACGCGCCGGCGACCACGATGAGATCATCGGCGCCGAAAAGATCGACAAAATCATCAATATCGACCAGAGCCCCATCGGCCGCACCCCGCGCAGCAACCCGGGCACCTATACCAAAATGTTCGACGACATCCGTCACCTCTTCGCCGAGTTGCCAGAAAGCAAGATCCGCGGCTACAAGGCCGGGCGCTTCAGCTTCAACGTGAAAGGCGGACGCTGCGAAAACTGTGAGGGACAGGGACTGATCAAAATCGAGATGCAATTTCTGCCGGATGTATACGTGCAATGCGAGGTCTGCCGCGGCACGCGCTACAACCGGGAAACGCTGCAAGTGCATTTCAAGGGCAAGTCCATTTCCGATGTGCTGAATATGACTGTCAGCGCCGGTCTGGAGTTTTTTGAGAACCTGCCGCGCATACGCCGCAAACTGGAAACGCTTGACGCGGTCGGGCTGGGATATATCCGCATCGGTCAACCGGCGACCACCTTGAGCGGCGGCGAGGCCCAGCGAATCAAGCTGAGCCGGGAACTTTCCAAGCGCGCTACCGGGCAGACCCTGTACATCCTCGATGAACCGTCCACCGGCCTGCACGCGGTCGATGTCGAGAAGTTGATCAACGTGCTGCAGAAGCTGGCGGACGCCGGCAATACCATCGTTGTGATAGAGCATAATCTCGATATCATCAAGGTCGCCGATCACATCATTGATCTGGGCCCGGAAGGCGGGGGCGGGGGCGGATGGGTCATCGCGCAAGGGACGCCGGAGGATGTGGCCGCGAATAGCGAAAGCTATACCGGTCAATACCTCATTCCCTACCTAGAATTGCCCGAGCCGGTCTAAACCTCGGAATTGGATAGCGATTTGTGGCCAGATTCTGGTTCGTATCCGCGCCGCTTTACAGCCACACCGATTGGGGAGGCTTCCTGGAGACTGCCGAAGTCTTGCGGGACCGGGATCACGATGTTCTTTGGCTGAGCGAAAAGCCGCTGGGGCGCGCGATCGCGCAAAAGGGCCTGGCTTTCGCCGCGCTCCGCAAGACGGGCTGGCTGTGGCCGCCACCGCCGCCGCCGGATTTCAGCGCATTGCCTCCCCAAGATGCCGTGAAGCTGCGCTACACGCGGGCCCTGGACACCTGGTTGAGTGAAGACCTGGTCGCGGAGGCGGTCGAAGCATTTCTGGACCTCGAGGATGAGATCGGCGCGCCGGACGCCATCGTCTCCGATCCCTTCCTTAGCGCGTCGGCCATCGCCGCCGAGATTTTGGATGTCCCGCTGATCATCTGCGGCTGGCCGGCCCAGGCGACGCTGGACGAGCGACAATTCTTTCCCGTGCAGCGCGACCTGAGCAGCGAAAGCCAGCAGCGCATCCAGCGCCTTTGCAACCGCTTCAACATTGAGGGGCGCAATTTCTCGCGCGGGTCAGCGCCGTCGATCGTGAGCCAGGCGCTGCACATCAGCTACTTCACGCCGGAATGGTATGGGGCGGAGTTGGATCTGATTCTGCCCCAGACGCAATTTGTCGGCGGCCGCCCGACGACACCCGTCGCTGCGCCGCCGGACTGGCTGCGGCAGATTCCGCCGGAGTGGGACCTCGGTCTCGTCACGCTGGGTACGGTTTTCACCGGCGACCTGGGCTTTTACAGCTGGGCGGCGCAAGCTGTGGCGAGCGCCGGCTTGATTCCAATCGTGACGCTCGGCTGGCATCCGATTTCAGCGCAGCAGAAGGCGGAATTGAAGCGGGCGCTGCCGCCGGGCACGCGCCTGCTGAACTGGGCGCCTTACGAGCATGTGCTGCCGCGCTGCCGTATTATCATCCAGCACGGGGGCATGGGCACGACGCACAGCGCGGTGGTTCATGGCCTGCCGCAGATTATAGTGCCGCATGCGGCCGATCAAAGGATTCAGGCGCGGCGCGCTGCCGAGGCGAAGGTGGGACTGCATCTCAGCGCGCACGATGTGCGGCAGGGGCAACTGCGCGAGGGCGTGCGGGCCATCCTGGAGGCGGAATGGGTGCAGGAGAATGCGCGGCGCCTGGCGCGGGAGATGGCGGCGCTGGGCGGTGTGGAGCGGGCGGGGGAGTTATTGGAGGGGGTTGTTGGGTGAAGAGTCGATGATTGCCTGGGCTAATCGATAAACGCGAGACCCAATCTGATTTAACCAGCGGTCACTTTTCTTTACATCGGAAGCTCTGGCATTTACTATGGCAGCCTCAACGTCTGGCAAATAATCTGAAGACCTGAGATTCGACTTGTTATATGAGCCGCAGATTGAAATCAATTCTAGTTCCAATCTTTTTCTGCTGCCGGTCTTCCGATTTGCTTTGAGTTCTGTCAATTCCTCACAGTTGTAGTCGTCAAGCGACCGATGATGAAACAATAGCCACAATTCAAATGCGGGATTGCTGTCGGCCATGCAGTATTTCTTTTGCGAAACTAATTGAGCGATCCTGCTCAGCTTGGAATCGTCCCAGCGGTCTTTATCAATAACCAGCCATAGTTGATCTCCCTCATACATGCCATATTGCCGCCGAATTCTATCAAGCCGCGCGATGACGTGCTCGGGCGCTGAGAAACCATCGCGAGTAGGCAGCACTGTAATCTCGACGCTAGGATGTCGTATTCTATCGTCAAGTGCAAGGTCTTCGAAGTAGTCTCGTTCTGTCAATTCACCTTCTGTTGCGATGACAATAGATGTGGCGTCACGATACGGCTTGATTCTTGAAAAGTCCTTAAAATCGCGCCCGGACATTCCTACCTCTGCATTTCAAGTTTGCGGCGGCTAGGCAGTAATGGAATCGCGCCAAACCTACCCTGCAAATAGCTTCTGCGAATGTCCTTATCGTAACGCGGGTGAAACTCTTCAAGAGAATAAATCACGGAAGCTCCCTCTGCATTCTTCTCAATAAACCAGACTTCATCGCGTCGCAATAGCTCCAAGTCCAAGATGCGCGCTTCATGTGTCGTTACAATGAGTTGGCTATTCTGCCGCGCGCTTCTTGTCAGAAAGAGTTCCAAGATTTTGTAACTTAGAAGCGCGTGGAGTCGCCGGTCCAGTTCATCAATGACAAAAACGCGTTCATGGTCTACGTTAGTCAGTTCTAGTAGCGCTGGGACGATCTCAAACAGACGCTGAGTGCCTTCAGATTCTTCTATCAGTTCTAATCGCGCGTGGTCGTCATCGCCCTCAACTTTATGCATTGTCATAAATCTTTTTGAGACGGGTTCTTGATTGTCGTCAACGAATATGAATATGTTTAGTGCAGGAATTTGAACAACTGCATGTTTTCCTCTAGGCAGACTCATTTCCTGAATGTCTTGCTTAATCCGTTCCTTAACCTCTGTAGGAATACGAGTCTCTGAATCGAAGTCGAAGTCTTCAAGTTTTACGTTTTCGATTCCCAGATCAAATAGTCTAAGTAGTCTAACGAACTCGTTTTGAAATTCTTTATCAGTCATGAAAGCGATTTCAACGCCTGCTGGTCTGGTATCCGGGTAAATTAGTACTAGTTTCTCTTCAAACCAACGATTGATGTCTTCGAATATTGCTGCGTTGCGCTCGGTGCATTCCTTAAGAAAGAGCTGATTTTCTCTCGTACCCTTGGCAACAAAGTCAAAAAACTGCTCTCCTTGCTCTTTGGTATATGCTAGATTTCCAAAGGTTACGCTAGTCTCCCCATCAGAACTCGTCGCTCGTTCGAAAAACATATTCTCACTCGACGAGCGTATTTCGTACAGCCATTCCGAATGAACCCGTCTCTTGTCAACTACGAATCCGTAGCAGAATGTCTTTTCACTACATCTAATCTCAAATTGGAAATTAGAAGAAGCATTCGCTGTCTCTGTATCAAAGCGATAGGGATTCACTCCGATCCTCTGTTTGCCAGTTGTGCCTTTGACGATCAGGTCTCTGGCAAAGCTCATCGCTTTTATCAAGTTGGATTTACCGGAAGCATTCGCACCATATATCACGGCAGCCTTTAGCAGACGAATATCGCTCTTCTTACCGTTGCCGATAATATGGTCTCTATGTCTTCGCGTCCTACCTGCAACCATCGAAAATTCAACTTCGTCCTTGAACGACAGGAAATTCTCAACCGTGAACCGAACCAACATAGGAAATCGCCTTATTCATGTTTCCAACGAGAAAATATCTCGTTAAACGAATTGTACACAGTTGCCTTGATACTTCAATGAAAACTTGCCTGTTGGAATATGAAACTGCTTTCGCGCTAAAATATCCGCCATCGTTCATCCTCCACCAACGGAAAGCCCAAACAACATGAAACCTCCCCTCGAAAACATCGGACGCTGGCGCTGCATCGGCCCCTTCCGCGGCGGGCGCGTCGTCACCGTCGCCGGCCATCCCAGCGAACTCGGCACATTCTATTTCGGCGCCTGCGCCGGCGGCGTTTGGAAGACCGAGGACGCCGGGCAGTACTGGGAGAATATCTCCGACGGCTATTTCAACACGGCGTCGGTCGGGGCGCTGGCCGTCTCCCAATCCGATCCCAACGTGATCTACGCCGGGACCGGCGAAGCGACCATCCGCATTGATGTTTCCCATGGCGATGGCGTTTACAAATCGACCGACGCCGGCCGCAGCTGGCGGCACATCGGCCTGGACGACACGCGGCATATCGGCAAGATTCGCATTCATCCGCATGACCCGGACACGGTATTTGTCGCCGCGCTCGGCCATGCCTTCGGGCGCAATCAAGAGCGCGGCGTTTTCCGCTCCACTGACGGCGGCGCGAGCTGGGAGCAGGCCCTATTTGTGAGCGACAAGGCCGGCGCAGTCGATCTCAGCATAGACGAGACGAATCCCCGCATCATCTACGCCAGCATCTGGGAGGCCTATCGCAGCTTCCACATGCTGAGCAGCGGCGGCGAAGACAGCGGGATCTGGCGCTCGACCGATGGCGGCGACACCTGGCAGAACATCTCGACGAATCCCGGACTGCCGACCGGGACCTTGGGCAAAATCGGCATCGCCGCGTCGCCGGCGCGATCGGGCCGCGTTTACGCTTTGGTCGAACACGCCGAGGGCGGCATGTACCGCTCGGAGGACCATGGCGAAACTTGGAAATTCGTCGGGCGCAACAAGGACATCATTTCGCGGGCCTGGTATTACACGCACCTCACGCCCGATCCGCAGGATGCGGATACCGTTTACGTCAACAATCTGCGCTTCTGGAAGTCCATCGACGCCGGGGCGACCTATTCGGCGATTGGCACGCCGCACGGCGACAATCACGATCTGTGGATTGACCCGCAGAACCCACGGCGAATGGTGCAAGGCAACGATGGCGGCGCCTGCGTCTCATTGAACGGCGGGGCATCCTGGTCGACGATCTTCAATCAGCCGACGGCGCAGTTCTATCACGTCGCCGCCGACAATCGCGATCCTTATTTTGTATATGGCACGCAGCAGGACAACAGCAGCATCGCCGTTCCCAGCCGCAACGAAAAATCCTCGCTCATGTGGATGGACGGCTTCATCGCCGCTTCCGGCGAAAGCGGCTATATCGCCGTCAAGCCCGATGACGATGATATCATTTTTGTCGGCGCTATCGGCAGCTCGCCGGGCGGCGGCAATTGCCTGCAGCGCTATGACCATCGCAGCAAGCAGCTGCGGCTGGTCACCACCTGGCCCGAGATGACGGCGGGTGAAGCCGCGGCGGATTTGGAATACCGCTTCGCCTGGACCTATCCCATCGTCTTTTCGCCGCATGACCCCGATACCTTGTATGTCGGCGGTAATCACATATTCAAGTCTACGGACGAGGGCCACAGCTGGCAGGCGATCAGCCCGGATTTGACGCGCGCCGATCCGGAGACGCTGCTGGTGACGGGCGGGCCCGTCAACCGAGAGGGGGCGAGCGCGGAAGTCTATGCCACGGTCTTCGCATTGGCCGAGTCGCCGCATCAGCCCGGCCTAATATGGGCCGGCTCGGACGATGGCCTGCTGCATATTACGAAGGACAATGGCGAGACCTGGAGCGATATCACGCCGGCGGATTTGCCCGAGTGGTCGCTGATTAGCGCGCTGGAGCTCTCGCCCTTTGAGCCCGGGACTTGTTACCTGGCGGCCATCCGCTACAAGCTGGATGATTACGCGCCCTATCTGTTCAAGACGGAGGACTATGGCGAGTCCTGGACAAGCATCAGCGCCGGCATCCCGGACGGCGAATTCACGCGTGTGATCCGCTGCGACCCGGCGCGCGCCGGCCTCCTCTATGCCGGGACCGAGACGGGTGTCTACATCTCCTTTGATGATGGCTCGAGTTGGCAGCGCTTCCAGTTGAACCTGCCCGTCGTTCCAATTCATGATTTGCTCGTCAAAAACGGCGACCTGATCGCCGCCACCCATGGCCGATCGTTTTGGATCCTGGATGACCTGACCCGGCTGCATCAGCTTGCCGATGACCTATATGATCACGCCGTGCTGCTCTTGCAGCCGCGCGCTACGCAGCGGCGCCTGGAGAGCATTGACGGCCGGCGCCTGGTCGACCAACCCGGCAAGACCTATCAAAGTTCCACCGGCGTCTCGGCCGCTTACACCCACAGCCTGACACCGGAAAATGTGGTGGAGCGGAAATTCCTCGATTCCGGCGAAAATCTGCCGCGCGGCGTTCTCCTGACATATTTCCTGAAAGAAGCGCCGGATTCCAAAATCCGACTGCGCATCTCCGATGCCGAGGGCAACATTTTGCGCGAATTCAGCAGCATGGACGCTGACGACCGCCAGAAACAGAAAGAAAAGCCGGACAGATCCATCGAGTACTTGACGGCAAATGCCGGCTGGAATCGCTTTGTATGGGATATGCGCCTGCCGACATCGCCGCGGCTGAAGGGCAAAGATCCGCAATTTGAGCGCATGCCCGGGCCGACGCTGACGCCCGGCGACTACACCTTGACCCTGCATGCCGGCGACGAATCGCAGACGCAGCCTCTCAAGCTCATAAAAGATGCGACATCCTCAGCCTCCGACCAGGACCTGCAGAAGCAGTTTGATCTGATGATGCAAATCTACACGCTCTACTCGGAAGCGACTGAGACCCTGAATACCATGCGCCGGTTGCGCGGCCAACTCAAAGACTTGGCGGAGCGCTTGTCGGCGGGCGAAGACCATGGAGAAATCAGCGAGCGCGCTGCAACGCTGTCCCAAGGCATCCTTGAGATTGAGAAGGGCATATTCATTCCCGATTTGCCGGAAGGCTGGGCGGGCCGCGTCAACCAGGGAACCGATCCCATGCGCCGCCTCAGCGCCTTGCCATCGGTCGTTGGCCTGGGCGAATTCCCGCCGACTGAGCAGTCTTATGCCGTCTTTGAAAAGCTCTCGGGTATCATTCGGGGGCGACTGGACGAGTTTGAAAGCAAGCGCAGCGGCGAGATCGCTGCCTTCAATCAAGCGCTGGTGGAGCAGGGCATCGGCGCGGTCGGCTAACCTCCGATTGCGCTCTCGCTGCCTGGATAGGTCGTCTAGTACCGCTCGTCGAGGGCGGCTGTCAGCGCTTGGCCTATGGCGACGATGCGCTCCAGACCGCGCGCATTCTCCAGCACAATGACGAAGGCGAAGTTCTTGCCGCTGGCCGATGCAAAATAACCGTTCAACCAGAGTTGTGTGCTTTCGCCAGCTTGTGACAGCGCCAGGTGCCCGCCCGCCTCGCCGTTGCCGGGAACGGGAGGCCCGACGACCTGGCGCCAGGATTCGGCCAGGACAGACCGCAGGGCCTGAGCGGCGCGGGAATCCATAATTCGCCGCGGATTCGCCGCCTCGCGTATTGGCGACCAGTCCGTCGCCTTTGGCTCGCGCTGAGCCAGGAGGATCTGCGGCGAGACCGCCATTCCCTCGTTGACGATTGCCGCCATAAGCGTCGCCAGGTGCAAGGGTGATGTCGTGATTTCGCCTTGTCCCAGCGCTTGTCGCCGCGCCTCGGCCGCCGCATCCGTCCCGGCATTTGCCGCTGCTGGCGGAATTATCGCTTCGGGCGCTGCAAAGCCGGGCAAACTTTCCGGCTCAGCGAAGCCCGCGCGCGCGATGAGTTCCTGATATGCGCTTGCCGATTCCGCCTGCCGATACCGATCGAAGCTCAGCGGACAGCCCTGAATGAAGGCCTCCGTCAAAGACAAGGCGCTCGCCTCGGTGTCGACGATGCAACTGACAGCGGCGCCATCGCCCAAGTCAATGGCTTCGGTCGCGCCGGCGATGCGCGCGGAAACGTCAAAGCCGGTCTCAAATGCGTCCATCAACCAGAGCAGATATATGCTGCCTCCCAGTTGATAGTTCCCTTGCAGCGCGCGATTGAAAAAGGGATCGCCGGCCTGCTCAATCAGCGCGGTCCAGTCTTCATCTAGCGTATTTGGATCGTAGCTGGGCAGGCTGGCCAGGGCCAGAATATCGCCGCTCTGCGCGTCGATCACGACGGCGGCGCCCCACATGCCATTCATCGCCGCAACGAGCGCCTTCTGAACATTGGCATCCAGGGTCAGCCTTATGTCTGATCCGACTTGGGGCTGCCGCAAGACTTCGCGCTCAAAGTAGTCCTTTAGGCTTTCGACGCCGCGCGCTCCGGACAGCGCGCCGTCGAACGCGGCTTCGACGCCGCCGACGCCATAACGCAGGCTGTAATAGCCCACGATGCTGTAGCTCGATGACGCGGGATAGCGGCGCTGCAAAGCGCTTCCCACAGCGACCGTCTCGGCCAGAATCTGACCATGGCGATCCTGGATGCTGCCGCGCTGAATGCGGGCCAGCGCCTCGATGATGCGCGGGTTGTCTTCGCGCTGCAGAAGCGTCTCCCGCCCGGCGATTGCCCAATATGTGGCGGATAATCCGATTGTGGCCAGCGCTATCAGGCTGCCCAGGAAGATGCGGCGAATCTCGCGCGAAAAGAGCATTTAGCGCGCTCCCGACGAAAGCCGCAGCAGAATGCCGATCATGATATAGCAGATGAGGAGGGAACTGCCGCCGTAACTGATGAAGGGCAGGGTGACGCCGGTCAAGGGCAGGAGCTTGATCACCCCGGCCATGATCATGATGGCTTGCACAACCAGCATCATCGTCAAGCCGACCGCCAGCAGCTTGTAGAATGGCCGTCCGCTGTGCCTCAGCGCAATCGTCAAGCCGCGCCAGGCCAGGGCGCCGAAACAGCTCAAGATGGCAACTGCGCCGAGCAAGCCCCACTCTTCCGCGATGGCGGCGAAGACAAAATCGGAATGCGCGACCGGGATATAGGTCGGCGAACCCAGGCCCGGGCCCGCGCCGAAGATGCCGCCGGCGCCAAACGCCATCAGACTTTGCACAATCTGATAAGCGCGGTCAGCGGCTTCGGGCCAGGGGTTCAGCCAGATATCGACCCGCAGTTGCACGACATCAAATAGCCGATAGGCCGCCAAGCCGGCGATCAGCACCAGGACTGCGCCGCCGACAAGAATGCGCAAGTCGCCGCTGGCCAGGTATAACAGGAGCAAGAATACGACGAAGAACAGCATCGCCGTGCCAAGATCCCGCTGCCAGACGAGTATCAGCATGCAAAGCAGCCACATCGTCAGCATGGGTCCCAGCAGCCGCGGCGACATCGCCCCGACCGCGGAAGACCCGGAACCGTCCCCGCGCCTGCTGGCAATGCCTTCGCCGAGATAGCTCGCCAGAAAGGCGACGAGGATGATTTTCATCAGTTCGGATGGTTGAAAGAAGATCGCGCCGATGCCCAGCCAAAGCCGTGGCGCCAGCGGGAAACCGGATGGATTGCGGCCCAGCGCAATCGTCGCCAGCAGCAGCGCGAGAGCCAGCGCCAAGAGCAGGTAGCGGTAAGCGCGCAGCCAGCGAAGCGCCTCCGGATAAGCCGCGGCGATGAGCATGGCGACTAGGCTGATCGCCAGCCAAAGCGCCTGTCGATCGGCGAAGGCCGGCGCCAAGCGTTCTATCGCCACCAAGCCCCAGCCGCTGAGGAAGATCGCCAAGGGGAAGAGCAATGGATCGCGCCGCGGCAAATAGCGATTGAGAACCAGCGAGCCAACGAGCATGCAGGCGAGCCAAACCAGTGCGCCCAGCCAATCGCTCGGCAGAGACGGGCGCGCCAAATTGACCGAGGCCATGCTGGCAAAGACAAATACCGCCGCGAAAACCAGCAGCAGACTGCCGCCGTCGCGGCGTCGCGATCGCGGTGGCGGATCGGCCGGCGCGTTCAAAGCAGTCGGCTTAAAGCGCGAGTGCGCGCGCCAGAATCGGTTTCAGCCGCGCCACAACATCCGGGTCCATCGCTTCGCGCGCGGTGGCCAAGGCGGTATCCAGCGCGGTATGAGCCGGCACAACCTTGTCTTCATCCACCATATCGATGGCTTCTGTCAAGGCGCGTTGCACGGTTTCGATATTCCGCGACAAGGTTTGGATCACCATATCCGAGGTGACGGCTTCTTCTTCGCTATGCCAACTGTCGTAATCGGTGACATGAGCCAGGGAGGCGTAGTCGATTTCCGCTTCCCGCGCCAGGAAGGCTTCCGGCGCGGCCGTCATGCCGATCAGGTCGCAGCCCCAGGCGCGAAACAGATGGCTTTCGGCGCGGGTGGCGAAGCGCGGCCCATCTTCGATCAGAAAACTGGCTCGTCGATGCACCGTGCCGCCAGCCGCCTCCGCGGCGTCGCCGATGAGTCCGCGCAGGTATTCGCTCATCGGGTCGGCCACGGAGACATGCATCACGACGCCTTCCTCAAAGAAAGAGCGCGCGCGCGTATGGATGGTGTAGTCGATGATTTGGTCGGGCGTGACGATGTGACCGGGCGCGTATTCCTCTCGCAGCGAGCCCACCGCGTTTACAGCGATGATAAAGCGCACGCCCAGGGTCTTCAGCGCGTAGATGTTGGCGCGGTAGGGCAGGGTCGAGGGCGAAAGCACATGGCCTTCGCCATGCCGGGGCAGAAAGGCGACGCGCTTGCCCCGCAATTTGCCGATGCGGATTGCGCCGCTGGGCTCGCCGAAGGGCGTCTTGAGGCTGATGGTTTCAACATCGCTGATCGCCGGCATGTTGTATAAGCCGGAACCGCCGATTACCGCCAATTTGATCTCTTGCATCGTGAATTCTCCTCGCTCTGCCTCGTCCGATCTTGGGTGGGCGCGGCGGCTCAGGCTCGGCTCAGGTCTCCTGCCCGCCCAGATCGAGCGGCAATTGCACTATGAACCTGTCTTTTCCGATGCCAATTTCATCGCCGTCTTTGAGTATCGCCTTGCTTTGGATATTTTCCCGGTTCAAGCGCGTGCCATTTCGGCTGGCGCGGTCTTCAAGCCACCAGCGACCCTGCTCGAATATGATGCGCGCATGTTCAGCGCTGACGAAATCATCGCCGACGACGATGGTATTGCTTGCCGCTCGCCCGATGGTGGTCAGCTGCTGCAGCGCAAGGCCCTCGGAATATGCGCTCGTTCCTTCCGTCGTCGGTTGTACATGCAGCAGACGGGCTTGCGCGGCCCGCGCATGGCGCAACTGCCGCTCGCTCGCTTTCAGGCTGCGCCAGATGATGAAGAACAGCAGCAGCAGAAACCCGGCCAGGCTCAGCCCGGCCAGCAGCCTCAAGGCAAAAAGAGCCAGCTCGGCGCTCAAGTTGCGAACCTAGTCCGAATGCATGACTTGCGTTGTGCCATGTTGCGAGTCTTTGGCCCGGGCATCTTTATAGACCAGCGCTGTCCCGCCGATGGAAATGACATCGCCGTGCACCAGGCGGCGCTCGTCAAGCGAGACGCCATTGACCCGCGTGCCGCCCCGACTATTAATGTCAAATAGCGTGTAGGCGCCGCCGCGCCTGCGAAGCTGAAGATGATAGCGCGAGACATAGGCATCGGCGATGACGATGTCATTGTCGGTCTCGCGCCCAATGTTGATGACGGATTTCTCCAATGTCCGCGCGTCGCCGCCAGCGATCTCGAGCCAGGGCGCTGTCGCATCAGGCTGCTCTTCCGCGTCTTTTACGGCTTTCATGGGTTTTGTCGGCATGCTCTCGACCGCGCTGAACTCGGCTGTGACAACAGCGTCGACCAGCGAAAGCTCCCGGTTGGCCAGTATCTCTATCCGCGGCCTGCCGGCCAGGCGATAACCGGTCTCTTCACTGAGATTGGCGATGAATTGCGCCAGGCGCTGCGACAACTCGGGCGAACGCGCCAGGAATTGAGTCGCGTTTTCCGGATGCAGCTGGATGAGATACCGGTCCGGCGCCGTTGGACGGCGGCCGGGTTGGCCAGGCTTTGCCGCGCCCTCTTCCATGGCGCGCAGCAAAAGCAGGGCGAGATCGCGCGCGCTGATCGCGCCGCGCCGCAGGCGGGCAAAAGCGCCCTCGACCAGCGCTTCCAGTTGAGATTCCAGCTTGTCGATTGGGGTCGCGCTCATGCCTGCATTATAGACCAGTCGCCGGAGAGGGCAAACGGATGCGGCGACCGGTAGTGTAACAGAGTCGGTTGAATTTCCTTAAATGCCGACGATTTGGTAGGGGCGACTCGGTGAGTCGCCCAATTGCGATTCTGCTGTACCCGTCGGGCGATCCGCCGGATCGCCCCTACCAGACTGTTTCAACCGTAATGGATACGTTATCCGCCAACCGGTCGCATGCGACGCCTCTTTAAGGCATGTCCGCATCCAAAAAAGGGCGTTGTTCGTCGCAGTTCGTGCCCGATCCCCGGCCCTTCCCGTAGGTCTATGTCTACGTGACCCAGAGAACTGGGGAAGGGCAGCTCTACAAAGAAGCTAGTAGGTTGACTCCAAAACACATAGAAAATTGCCAAGCAAGTCAGTCTCTTTCAGCGCGCTCCCCCTTCCCTAGCTCGCTGGGGAAGGGGGTTGGGGGGATGGGGTAGAAAAACCGCCGTAGCACGAATCAGTACCGGACAAGCCTCAAGCCAGCAATCCGATTGGAATGTGTCGGCTCAGTTGCGCGGGATATAGTTGAGCCAGATGTCGAAGATTTCGAAGCTGTCTTCAAATTGGGCGCGCAGGGATTCGCGCAGCAGCCCAAGCTCCTGGCCCTTCGCCCGTTCGCGCATGAACTCCACCTCGGCGCCGCTGCGTTCTTCTTTGCTGCGCACCTGGAGGATGTGGAAGCCGAATTCGCTTTCGACCGGTCCCTGCAATTGGCCGATCTCCGCGTCTTCAATGGCTTGGCGGAACTCCGGCACGTAGTTGCCGACATAAGCGTCGCCGAGCTCGCCGCCGCGCGCGCCGCTGCCGGGGTCGGTCGATATGGCGCGCGCCAAGGCGGCAAATGACTCCCCGCTTTGCAGGGCCTCAAGCGCCGCGAGCGCAGTTTCTTCATCCTCGACCAGTATGTGCCGCACATCGGCATAGAGCAGGCCGGCATCGTCCGGCAAAAGCGCATCAGACAGCAGCGCTTCCAGCGCGCTCCGCTCGAAGAATTTGTCCAGCGTTTCGGCGGCGACGCCGGCGCGGTCGAAGAGTCCGCGGTAGTCGTCGCGATTCTGCTCAAAGTTCTCCCGAACCTCTTGGGCGCTTTGCGTCGGCTCGACAACCGTCGGCTGCGGCGTGACCGTCGCTTCCGCCGGAGCGTCTTCAGTTGCCGTCGCCGCTTGCGGATCTGGCGTTGGGCTCGGCTCGGGCGTGGGCGAAGGCGTCGGCGAAACGTATGGCGTCGGCGTTGTCGTTGGCTCGGGCGTGGCGGTCGGCTCGACGCCGATCAGGGCGACCTGGGTCGGGTCAAATCCAAAATAACGCTCCACCGCTTTCTGCACGGCGGCGGCGTCAACGCTGATGCCGCGCGCCGCGGCATCAAGCGCGAGCAGGCGGTCATCAACCATGTCGTTGATCACGCGCAATCCCAACTGGTCGGGCACATTGATTTCGTTGATCCAGGTCCGGTAGGGTTCTTGCTGGGCGAGTTGCTGCGTGTCAAACCCGGAATTCTGCAGTTGATTCAATTGCAGCAGCAGCCGCTGCCGCTCCAGTTGGTATTCCTGACGGAATTCGCGAACGCTGATATCCTGCCCGTTCACCACGGCAACGGCTTGATTGGGAACAAAGAATTGTTCGACGGCAAATGTGATGGCGACCAAAACGGCCAGGACGACGGCGACGCCGATCACGCCGCGGATCGTCCATCTCTGCAGCTGCGCTTCTCTTTCGGCGCGGCTTTGGTAGGATGCGTCGTCCTGGCTCTGCGCGCCAGCCGGGACGCCTTCGCCTGCATCCGCCGCCTGCCCGCGCCGGCGTCGGCGCCGCGGCACACCCGTCGTACGAGACCTTTTCGACATGTATCGCTCTACTCCACAAGTGTTTCGGTTTAGGCGCCGCCGCCCTGGGCGCGACGCCGGAGGACAAACCGCTTATCCCAGCGGAATGCGCTCGCGGTCAATCGGCGACAACGTAGGGCAAAAGCGCCAGGTGCCTCGCGCGCTTGATCTCCCGCGCCAGTTCTCGCTGGCAGCGCGAGCAGTTGCCGGTTTGCCGCCGCGGTTTGATCTTGCCGCTTTCGTTGACAAAGCGATAAAGCATGTCCAGGTCTTTGTAGTCGAAGCAACGCCCCTTCGGGCAATAGGTGCTTCGGCCGCGACGCCGGCGTCCACGTCCGCGTCGATGCGGGGGGCCGCCGCGCCGGCCGCCGCTGCGGCGGCGTTCTTCGCTTCTCGTTTGTGGTCTTCTTCCGCTGGGTGCTGTACTCTCGCTCACGTTAGGTTTCTCCACAATTCTCTAAGTTTCTCTGGTTTGCGCGTCAAATGCGCCGGCGGTTGATCAACCCGGCGCTTTCACTTCGCCTTCGTCGCGCACAAGCAAATAACGCAAGACGGGATCGAAGAGTTTCAGCTCGGTTTCCAATTCGACGAGATGGTCGGGCTGAATGGATGCCTTGATCAGAACATAATGTCCTTCGCGCTGTCCCTGGATTTCGTATGCCAGGCGCCGCCGCCCGAAGATCTTGCGATCGACGCTTTTCACGACGCCGCTGTCGCCGAGCTCAATATAACTGATGACCTGGTCAATGGCTTGGTTGACTTCTTCGTCCGAGGGCAAAATGCGGACGATGAACACCAACTCATATTCTCGCATGAGTGTTCCTTTCCTCGGTTGATAGCCCCGCGCGCCCAATCTGCGCGGAGCGGAAAGCTGTCTTTAGGTTGTAGGCGCGTAATATTAGCGCAGGCGCCGCAATCATGCAATGGTCGCTTCAGGCGCTAATGAATCCTTGTCGCTTGAAATAGTCCGGTAGGGGCGATCAGGGGGATCGCCCGATGGGTAAAGCAGAGTCGAAATAGGGCGACTCGCCGAGTTGCCCCTAGCAAATCGTAGGCATTTAAAGAAATTCGACCCAATCTGATACACAACGCTTCATGGTAATGAATCAATTTCGGATGAAATAGTCTGGTAGGGGCGATCCGGCGGATCGCCCGCCGGTAAATGCAGAATCGAAATAGGGCGACTCGCCGAGTCGCCCCTAGTAAATCGTAGGCATTTAAAGAAATTCAACCCAATCTGATACACAACCCTTCATGGTAATGAATCCATATCGTTTGAAATAGTCTGGTAGGGGCGATCCGGCGGATCGCCCGATGGGTAAAGCAGAGTCGAAATAGGGCGACTCGCCGAGTCGCGCCTTGCAAATCGTAGGCATTTAAAGAAATTCGACCCAATCTGATACACAACCCTTCATGGTAATGAATCCATATCGTTTGAAATAGTCTGGTAGGGGCGATCCGGTGGATCGCCCGCTCATTAAAACAGAATCGAAATAGGGCGACTCACCGAGTCGCCCCTACCAAGTCTCGGGTATCTAAAGAAAATCAACCGAAATGGATTCATTACCGTTCTGGCCGCTCGCGCTGGGCGCCCTCCAGCATCAGCCTGGAGCTTGAAAGGCAGAGGGCGACGATCAGCCAGAACCAGGTGATTGAAGATTGGAAATCCAGGCGGAAAAAATACAGATCGGCCACCGCGTTGACCAGTCCGGTGAAGAGCGCGGCATGGTAGCCGAGGTGAATGGCGGCGAGCTCGGGGAGTTCCGTGGCTTGCTTCCAGGCGCGTCGGCCATAGACAAAGACGCCGGCCATCGCCAGGAAAAAGACGCATACGCCGGTCAGGCCGATTTGATTGGCCATGATCAGGTACATGTTGGCGACATCCGTGTAAATGTCAATTTCGGGTGTGCCAGTGAAGCCGACGCCGAAAAACGGGTAGCGCCCGATCAGCTCAATGGAATCCGACCATTCGCCGATGCGCATCTGCGTCGCCAGGTCCGCGCCCTGAAAGGCTTGAAGCAGGCGATCGATATAAGCCTGCGTCTGCGGCAGGACCAGGAATATCAAGCCGCCGATCGCCAGAAGCGGCAGCATGCGCCGATAACGGATTAGCGCAATCAGCGTTATGCCCGCGGCCAGCGCCAGGAAGGCGGCGCGCGATGCCGTGAGGAATAGCGCGAGCCCAACCGCGGCGAAGACGGCAAACGTGAGCCAGCGATAGCGCAGGGCCGGTTTCCTGGCTGCGATTTGCGGCGCGATGATGAGTGCCGCGGTCGCCAGGATCCCGCCGAGCGCGTTGGGGTCGACCCAGGTGCCGATCGCGCGCTCGCTAAGCGCGGGATTGGATTCGATGTAGCGAATGACGCCGCCGTCGGGGTAGCCGATGCGGGACAGGCGTATCAGTATCGCTTCCGCCAGCGCGTCCGGCGCGGCATAGAGCGCAACCGCGAGAAAAGCCTGCAGGCCAATGAGCAGCAGAATCACCAGCGCCAGACGCCGCAGCATGGTCGGATTTCGCAGGTGGTCCACAATGATAAATGCCAGGCCGATGCTGAGAATGGTCTCGGCGAACTGCCGAATATTTGTGGATGTGGGGCTGGCGTGGCGCATGCCCAGCGCGAAGGCGAAAATGAGCCACATCAAATAGACCGCAACCAAAGCATGTACCGGCGTGGTCTGGAAACCGCCGCGGCGCCCGGTCATCCATTGGAAGATGTACACCAGCAAGAAGCCGCCAATTGCCAGATCCAGCAAGGTCGGCGTGATGGCGATCTTGACCGGGAAGACGCCAAAGGGCAGAAGCAGCACGGTCGCGATGATGCCGTATAGCGCGACATCGATATCCGTGAGGATATAGAGCCCGGCAAATGCGCCCAGTAGAGCGGCCAACGCCAGAAGCGGACCCAAGCCCGCGATCAGCAGGCCGATTCCGCCGCCGACCGCGCCGAGCGCAAAACCGACGGCCAGGGCGTAGCGGCGACGATCAAGCGCGCTGACCCATATTTGCAGGGAACTGGCGGTACGCATAAGTCATCTCCGCCAAACGGAAAACATGGCGAGCAATCCCAGGGCAAGCCAGGTCAGCAGGCTGCAGATGCCGCCCAAGGTATAGGATGCCGGGGCGAAGCGCAAAGTTATGGTGTGTTCGCCCGCCGGGACTTCCACAGCGCTCAAACTGGCATATGCGCGCAGGATTTCGGCCGGTCGGCCGTCAACCAGCGCTTCCCAGCCGGCGTAATGCGGCAGGGACAAGGAAAGGATGGCGTTGTGCTCGGCCGAAACATTCAACGTAATGTGTTCAGGCGCGAAAGACTCTACCTCAACGGTTTCAACCGCGGCCAGACCCGGCAGTTCCAGCTTCGGCTTTTGATTGAGCACGATCTTCTTGCGCTCGTCCCAGCGGATATCGCCCATCAATTCCAGGGCCCAGCGGTCGCTGTCCACCACATCCGCAGCATAATACAACTGGGCAAAAGCGCGCGGATCCTCGAGCCGGTGCAGGAAGACGGCGCCGAAATGATCGTCGCCTCTTGCCACAACTGCCGAGGGAACGGACAGATTCTCCGAACCGCTGAAGACGTATTTGACCGCGAACAGCTCCCAAGCCAGCGGGTTATCCACATAATCGGCATATACGATGGTCTCCGCCCCTTTGAGCCAGAGCGGGCTTATGCCGCGCATGTCCATCAGGCCGTAGAGACTGCCGTTGTTGTCCAGAAGGCCGCGGAAACCGTCGACGCGGAAGGGCTGGCCGGCGTTGTCGTCCTCCAGCGCATGCTGCACCAGCGGCGGCGGCGTCATCGAAAGCTGCTCGCTGGCGGGAATCGGGTCGTAATTGGCCGGATGATCGATATTTACTGAAAATAGTTCGAAGGCAATCAGAATGATCAAAGCGGCGCGCAGGGCAATTCGTTCCGGATGACGGAGATAACGCGAGAAAATCAGGTAGGCGACGGCGGCTGTGATTGCGCTGCGCGCGGCGATGCTGAAGAACTCCCCCCAGACGGCGGCATCATGGACCCAGGCGAATAGCGACAGAACCGCGATGGCGATGAGAGCGAGCGTCAACCAGCCCCAGCTGCGCAGCGCCCGCAGCCGATGGTGTTGGCTATGCCAGGCGGCCGCCGCCACGACGCCGAGGCCGGCCAATATCGCCAGGCTGTTGGCGACGACGACGGCCGCCCGTTCTTGCCCGCGGAAGAAACGCAGGCCGGGCACGAAGTTATAGCTCAGGTAGTAAAAGGCGCTGTTGGCGCCTAGGCTATGTAACAAGCCGACGACCAGCACGATGAGCCAGAAGCGGCATTCGCCCCCGCGGCGCGCGAGCGCTACAGCGGCGAAAAACAAGGCGGGAATGCCGACGTACAGCGGCGACCATTGGCTGACCGAACCGGGAAAAAGAAATTGCGCGATATCCCGGAAGGGAAAGCCATTGCCCTTCGCGGCAAAGTCCAGTTCTTCGCGCGAAGCGGACAACAAATATTCGATGCCGGGGAACAGCGTCACCGCGGTAACGCCGACGGTCGTGAGCGCCAGCAGCGCCAGCGCGGCGACGGTTCGCAGCGGGCCGACTCCAGACGTGTAGCAACGATACAGAAAATAGGCCGCCGCGACATAAGTGATGAACCAGCTCGTCTGTGGATGACCCGCCAGCCAGGAAAGGCCCAGGGCAAAAGCGGCCAGCGCCAGGAAGCGCCAATTGATCTTGCGGCCGGGCGTCGCCTCGTGGATGCCCAGGGCGACCAGCGGCAGCCAACATGCCGCCTCCAGCACCGCCAACTGCAAGGGCGGATAGCCGCTGGTGTAGCCGCCGTAGCCGATGATGATCGCGGCGATCAGCGCGGCCAGCCGGCTCTGTTCGGCGTCGCGCGTCAAGCGGCGGACGAAGGCGTACATCAGCAGGCTATAAAGCAAGACATGGAAGGTCATTTCCAATTGCAGGGCGTTGTAGCTCCAGCCGCCGGCCAGGGCGCTCAAGCCAATCGCAAGCCAGCGCGGCGGATAGAAGACCGCCGCCTGCGTATCGGCGATGAAGGGCAATCCGCCATTGTTGTAAGGATTCCAGAGCGGGATTTCCCCGCGCGAGAGCCGCTCGTATTGGTAGGCGCCAAAGGCGACGAATTGACCGGAGAAATCGCCCGTCTTCAACGAGGCTTGATCGGAGGAGATCGGTGTGAACAGGCGCCAAAAGAAGAGCAGCCACAGAACGACGAGCAAGGCAATTGCCCTCAAGTCCTGATTGCTGCGGATTCCGGCGAGCGCTGTCATTTCCCGTTTTCGCTATCGGCAGGCTTCATATAAGGCGACCGTTTCAACGGCGATGCGATCCCAATCGAAGCATAGGCTCAATTGCCGGGCGCCAGCGCGCATTCTAGCCAAGAGTTTGCGGTCTTGCATCAGGATGAGCAGGGCCTCGGCGATGGCATCGGGGGACCCGCGCCGGACGAGCCACATATTGCGGCCCGGCTCAAAGGCGTCTATCCGCGTCGCCGGCTGCGTAGTCAGGACGGCGCAGCCCTGATGCAAAGCCGCTATGAGGCTGCTGCGCCGATAAGACGCGCCGTCTTGATAAGGCAAAGCTACCAGATCCACCGCCTGAAGCCACGTCGCGACTTCTGCCTCGGGCAAGTATCCCGTCCAGTAGACGGCCTCGGCCAGCTCCAGGTCTCGCAGCCGCCCGTCCAAATCGCGCAGATAAGCCGCCGCCCGGCCCGAATCCACGCTATTGCGGCGCGCGCCAATGAAAACCAGCCGAATGTCGTAGCCGGCTTCGCGCAGGCGGGCCAGGGCTTCGATCAAATGGTCGATGCCTTTGCCCGCGCTGACGAAGCCAAAATGGCCGAGCAAGAAGCTGTCCCGATTTGCGCCCGCTTCTTGACGTTTTTTTTCCCCGTCAGGCGCGGTCTGTGCGCGCGTCCTAATGCTGCTGCCGATGGGGATCAGCTTGCGCCGCCGCAGCCCCTTCAGTCGCTCGTCGTCCTCGCTGTTGGTGGCGATTACGCCGGCGGAGGACCGCGCGAGCTGCATGACGATCCAATCGCGCAGCGGACCCGCCTTGGGAAAAAGATAGGGATAACGCAGATCGTGGAAGGTTGTAACCAGCGGAAGCGGGAGGACGCGCGGCAAAAAGTGGATGTAGGGCGACATATCAAATGCGGCCGTCTGAAACTGCAAGTTGACCACATCAAGCTCGCGCTGCCGCGCCCAGCTTCTTATCCTAGCCAAGCTGCCCGGGCCCCAAGCCCCGGCGGTGGTCAGCCGCAGGTATTCGCTGGCTGTGCCGCTGCGGCTGAACAGGTGAACATCGTGGCCGAGGCTGGCAAGCTGCTCGGCCAGGATGCGACAGAAGTCGCCGACGCCACCGGGCATCGGCGGGAACTCGCCGGTGACCAGACCGATATTCACGCTTTCGCCTTCAGCCCGCTGCGCAGGACTTGCCAGTAGATGCGCATGCGCCGCGCCCGCAGGCCGCGCTTGTGCCCCAAAGCGCCCTTGATCGCCTCAAGGCCGAGCTGCCAGAGGAATTGCGCCAGCAAGGCGAGCCGGAGCGCGACATACTGCCGGTAGCCATGGTGCTTGCGGAAGTATCTGAGTTTGCTGGTTTGAAAATGGATCTGCTTCAGGGCGCCGACCTGCTCGCTGCTTTTGCCGCCATGATGCGTGACGATCGCGCCGCCATGATAGAACACAAGCCAACCCTTGTCCTTCGCGCGCCGGCAGAAGTCCATCTCTTCGGCATACATCGTGAAGCCTTCGTCCAAGCCGCCGATATCGCGATAAACTTCCCGCCGCATCAACAGCGCCGATCCCTGAACCCAGTCGACTTCCATGATCGCGCCGTCGGCGGTATCCAGCAGGCGATAATGACGCTCGATCCTGGCCGGCGCCCAGGCCGCGAGCCAGGTGCTCTCGAACAGGCCCGTGAGCAGGCTGGGAAAATGTCGGCGCGTCGATTGATGACTGCCGTCGCTGTTGAGCGTCTGCGGACCCACAATTCCTACTTCTTCCTGTTGCTCCATAAAGTCGATTAGGGCGGGCAGGGCATCCCGAGTGACTTCGGTGTCCGGATTGAGAAGCAGCAAATACTTGCCCCGCGAGCGCTCCAATCCGATATTGTTGCCGCGCGTAAAGCCGATGTTTTCAGCCTGCGGAAGCAATTGGACAGCCGGGTATTTCTCGCGGACCATGTCGACGCTGCCGTCGGCGCTGCCCGAATCGACCACGATGATCTCGGCGCTTGGCATGTCCTCATCGCTGACTTCGATGGCGACTGGCGCGCTGTGCAAGCTGGCCAGGCACTTATCCAGCAAATCGCGCACATTCCAATTCACAATGATGATGGACAGGTCAAGCATAATCGGGACCGACAAGCTAGCGTACCTTAGGCAGTTTAACAGCGTTCCGTCGAAACCGAGAGCGCTGTCGCTCGCACTTGGCCCGCCTCAGCCCAAGGCGAAGAGCGCCACGGCATTGCTTGTCGTCGCCCGCGCCATCTGCGCCGGGTCGACGCCGCGCAGCGCGGCCAATTTTTCACAGATATAGCGAAGGTATGCCGGTTCATTGCGCTTGCCGCGCCGTTGTTGCGGCGCCAGAAAGGGACTGTCCGTTTCGATCAGGAGACGGTCAGGCGGCACACGCCGCGCAACGTCGCGCAGGGCATCGGCGTTTTTGAAGGTGATGGGACCGGTGAAACCAATGTAGAAGCCCAGCTCGAGCGCGCGTTCAGCGATATCGAATGTGGCGGAGAAAGAATGCAAAACGCCGAGGCGCCGACCAAGGCCGTCCGGAACGGTCGGCGCCCAGTCTTCCAGAATCGCCATGAGATCGGCGGCCGCGTCCCGATTGTGGATGATGACCGGCAGCCCGAGTTCAGCGGCCAGCTCGAGCTGCTTTTCGAGGGCCGCTTGCTGCGCGACTTTGGGACTGCTCTCCCGATAATAGTCGAGGCCGATCTCGCCGATCGCGACAACACGCCGATGGCTCGCCAAATCGCGCAGGGCGCCGATGCTCGCGCGGTCAAATTCCACGCTGCTGTTCGGGTGAATGCCGATGGCGGCGTATACGCCGCTGTGCGTTTCCGCAAGCTGCAGCGCCTGCTGGCAACTGCGCAGGTCAACCGCCGGCACGATGATGCCGCTGACGCCGGCTGCTTCCGCGCGCGCCAGCACAGCCGCGCGATCAGCGTCGAAGCTCGGGAAATTCAAGTGGCAATGCGTATCGATCAGAGCCGGCGGCATCAGATGACCAGGTTGGGGTTTTCTCGCAGCTTCTCAAGATCGGCATCAACCATCATGCCAATGAGTTCCTCAAATCCGACGGTGGGCTGCCAGCCGAGTTTACGACGCGCTTTCGACGGATCGCCCACCAACAGATCGACCTCGGCCGGCCGCATGAAACGCTCGTCTTGCACGGTGTAATTGCGCCAATCCAGGCCGACATGCCCAAAGGCGACTTCCAGCAGCCTCTCAACCGAATGCGTCTTGCCCGTGGCGATGACATAATCATCGGGCGCGTCTTGCTGAAGCATCAGCCACATCGCGCGCACATAATCGCCGGCGTAGCCCCAGTCGCGTTGGGATTCAAGATTGCCGACGCGGATCTCGTTGGCCAGCTCGAGCTTGATCTTGGCGGCGTGATAGGTGACCTTGCGCGTGGAAAATTCCATGCCGCGGCGGGGCGATTCGTGATTGAACAAGATGCCGCTGCAGGTGAACATGTCGTAACTTTCGCGATAATTGATCGTGATCCAATGGCCATACACTTTCGCCACGCCATAAGGACTGCGCGGGTAGAAGGGCGTCGTCTCCTTCTGCGGCACTTCTTGCACCTTGCCGAACATCTCGCTGCTGGAGGCCTGATAGTAGCGAATGCCTGGATTGACCGTGCGTATCGCCTCCAGCAAGCGCGTGACGCCCAAACCGGTGATGTCTCCCGTAAACACCGGCTGGTTCCAGGAGGTGGGCACGAAGCTCTGCGCCGCCAGATTGTAGACTTCATCGGGCGCCACCGCGCTGATCGCGCTGATCAGGCTGCTTAGATCGCCCATGTCGCCCTGCATGATATGGAGCTGATTCTGAATGTGCTCTATCCGTTCATAGCGCACGGTGCTGGTTCGGCGCACCATGCCGTAGACTTCATAGCCCTGGCTCAAAAGGAATTCGGCAAGATAAGATCCGTCTTGCCCGGTGATGCCGGTGATAAGCGCTTTTTTTGTCATGGAGCGTTAGTCCTTGGCCAGCTTGCGGCGTTCGCGACAGTCCGTCAGCACATCTTTAAGCGTTTCTTCAAAACTCAGCGTGGGTTTCCAGCCGGTATCCGCGCGCAGTTTGGACGAGTCTCCGCGAATCTCCGGCACATCGACCGGGCGCAGGCGCTCGGGGTCGACGCGGACCCGGATTTCAGCCTCAGTCAATCCCAGCAAGATATCCAGCAAACGCCGGATGCTGTAGGCGACGCCCGACGCCACATTATATGCCTGGCCGGGGCGGCCCTTTTCGACGATCAGGCGATAAGCGCGCACGATATCGCGCACATCCGTGAAATCGCGCTTGGCTTCCAGATTCCCAACTCTTATAACCGAGTCGCCGGCGCCTTCCTCAATGCGTGCGATTTGCATGGCGAGGGCGGGCGCGACGAAGCGGCTGTTCTGCCCGGGTCCGATATGGTTGAATGGGCGCGCGCGCATGATCGGGAAACCATGGCTGAGATAATACTGCAGGGCGAGCATATCCTGTGCGACTTTGCTGACGCTGTAGGGATTGGTCGGTCGAATCGGCGTATGCTCATCCATCGGCATATGTTCCGGGGCGACGGCGCCGTAGATTTCAGCCGAACTGACGACCAGCAGACGCGGACGAATATCCAGTTTTAAGCAGGCGAGTATAATGTTCAATTGCGCCCGGACATTGTTCTCAAGCGTTTCCCAGGGGTCTTCAAAAGAGCGCGGCACAAATGCCTGCGCCGCCAGGTGGTAGATGGACGTCGGCCGCGAATCGGCGAGCAGACCGAGCACGGCGTCAGCGTCTTTCAAGTCGATGAGGCGATTGCCGGCCAGCGCGCTGTGGACCCGCTCGCTGGGCAAGAGGGTCGTGCCATAGAGCTTGGCCTCCGGCTGGGCCCGGCTTAGGTGCGCGGAAAGGTGCTTTCCGACGAAGCCGCCTGCGCCAGTTATCAGAACGCCCAATGCCGCCATCCTGTGCTTGTGAGTGGCTTTTCAACCAGCGACATTATAGTTCAACAACCAGCCCCCGCCAGTCCAAGTGTCGCCGTGGCTATTGTTGCGATTGAGCTTCCTGATATATCGGAGAGCGCCGCGCCAGGCGGAGAAATCGCGGCAGCCCGCCGCCTAGGCGCCAATGGAGGCCGGCGGCCGTTCAAGGAATACGATTCTTCCGTCTAACCGTCCGGCAAGACATAGTCTTCATGCAGGGGCAATTGATTCGTCAGGAAATCGCGATTGTAAGGCTGGCCGTCCATCGACAGAACCAGGTACATGGCGGCGACCCAGCCATCGACGCCCTCGTAACGCGCTTTGAACCAGTCGCCGCTGACGGTGATGCCATGCAGCGGCAGCATGGCGCCGGCCGGAATTAGCGCGAGCGATTCCGCTTGGGCGTTCGGCTGCCGGCGCAAATGCAGCATCGCATCGGGGTTCAGGTCGACCTCGCCAACAATGCCTTCCATTTGCTCGGAACCATCCGGCGCTGGCGCCGTATCCGCGTGCCGGATGCCGCCGCGCAGGCCGTCGCTCAGCAAATTGACCGCGCTCGCATCCAAAGCCCGCAGGGTGGCAATGCCGACCGGCTCGCCATTGAGCAGCAGCTGGGCATATCGGGCGCTGACCCAACCCCGGACGGTTGTTTGCGATGGCGCCTCGTATTCAATGAACATCCAGCCGCCGCTGGCGTCCAGGCCAAGAAATCTGAGGATCGTGCCCGGGGCAAGCTGGCCGAGAACCTGGCTTACGGCATTATTCGCCATTCGAATGTTTAGAAGCGCGCCGGGGTCGAGGTTGTGGACCTGGGCCGTAACGCGCTCCGCGATTGAAGGTGAACGGATTGCTGTAAGGAAGGCGCGGCCGGGCTGATTCTGACGGATAGACGGCAGACTTGCCAAACGCTGCGGTCGGCCCATTTGGTCGTAGACAATCAGGTAAAAGGCGTTAACCCAGCCGTTGATTGCGCCGTCGCCGGCTGTTCTGTATGTGACGAAGAGCCAGGTATCAGACGGATTCAAGTCCTGCGCTGGATACAAAGCTGCGGCCGGATCCGAGGTAAAATCGCTCAGGTCGATTGGCAATTCTGAGACTTCACCCGGCCTAACGGCCGATGGTCCGCGCCGGCCCAGCACGATGACCTCGCTTTCAGCCGGCAACATGGCCAGCGACATGGCGTCGCTGCTGGGATACTGCCTCAGATGCAAGCCCGCGTCCGGGTTCACATTGACGACGCCATAGGGGCTAACGGCGACGGCGTCAGTCTCGGGCAAGGACTCCGTTTCAGTAATTTCTCCCGCGCTCGCCTCTTCCTCCATATCCGGCTCGACATCCGGCGAAAGCTGCGCGGCGTCGTCCGTGTCGGCGCGCTCGGACATTGTCAAAGCATCGGAATCAGCGACTTCGTCTTCCGCTTCGGCCATGGATTGGCTCGCTTGCGCGGACGCCGGCGCCGGCATCGCCGCAATTGGCGGTCGCCGCAGGTTGATCTCCTTGATCAATAGAACCGGCGCGCTGAAAGCGCTGCCGGCGATGGCGATCAGGTCGTAGTAGGCGCCGGGCTGGAACAAGCTCGCCGGCACGCTAATGACGCCAGTCTGGTCGGCGATATCCAGAACCAGCGACATGCCATGCTGACCCGGCACGATTTGAGCGGGGTCCCCGGCCGCGCCATAAGCCACATTCAGCGCGACGATCGCGCCGCTATCCAGTTGAAGATGTCTGACCACGCTGTTCGGAATCGTATTAATCAGGCGGACGACCGCGGTCGATTCTGTGACGAGGGATCCGCTGTCGACGAAGGCCGGCATGGCCAAGGCCGCCGGCGAGCCCATCAGCACGACGGTTTGCAGTTGACCGGCCGCGATCTCAAGGGTCATCGTCATGACATCGATCACGCCAAGACTGACGGCAACGTGCCGCATGCCAGCCGGCAGAGCGATAGCCTCGGAAGCGCTGCCAAATGATACAGCCGGGAAGAGGACGCGACCGTCGCTCTTGAAGTCAAAGGCGGCTGCGCCTTGGGCGGCATGCGCGAATCGAAGGAAGCCGGCGCCGTTTGCGCCGTCGACCGCTGCTCCCGAGACAAGCGCTCGCGGCATGTCCGCGCTGCCGTAAAGCACTAGGTTGTGGCTGACGCCGGCAGAAAGGGCCGCGCTGAAATCCTGGCTTGTCATCTCGCCTGCCGGGGCGCCAACACGGTATTCCAGGATTCCGGCCTTAGGTTCATACGGGCCCGCCGCAGCGCCCGGCCCGAGCTCTTCAACTGAAAGCGATTCATCCGCGCCGACAATAGCGACGGATTGCCCGCCCTCCAGCGCGTTGAAAACCAGCAGGCGCGCAAGGCCGAGGTCAAGCGGCTGCAAATCCTCGGCGACGGCATCAAGGCGCAGCGACCCGTCAGACCTCAGGATCAGGGCGCTGTCGCCCGAAGGGTCAACGGTCTCGTTCAGCAATTGCAGGCCGGTTCCGGCGAGATTGACGGAGAGCTCCGCGGCGCCGGTTACGCGCAGAGGCGGCGTCGATGCGCCATATTCGAGGGCGCTGGCCACGAACTCGCCATTGATGTAGAGATCAAGCGCGATTTCGTCGGCGGCCGCGTGGATGACGCGGACCCGCGGGCTCTCCTGCCCCGATACCGTACCAAAAACCGTCAACGCCGACGCGAGCGCCGCGAGTAAAAGCGCGGTGAAGAATATCCGTTTACGCATCAATGCTGTCCCGCCGTTTGCCGTGACTAGAAGTCCAGTCAATCAAGCGCAGCAGGATCAACGTATACTTAGGCCTGCGCCCATTCTGCAATTGCGGTCAAGTGCCCTCGCGCCACTGATTGAGATAGGCTTCCTGTTCGTCGCTGAGTTTGTCAATGCCGATGCCCATTCCCAGCAGTTTCAGCCGCGCGATTTCCGTGTCCACTTCCTCCGGTATAGTATAGACCTGCGTTTGAAGTTTTTCCACATTTTGCATCAAATACTCCGCGGCCAAGGCCTGATTGGCGAAACTCATATCCATCACCGAGGCCGGGTGGCCTTCGGCCGCCGCCAGGTTGATCAGCCGGCCTTCCGCCAAAATGTAAATCGAGCGCTGCCCCAGCTTGTATTCTTCGACGTAGGGGCGAACGCGGTTTGGCGGCTCGCCGGCCATCGCCGCCAGCGCGTCCAGGTTGATCTCGACATTAAAATGCCCGCTGTTGCATACGATGGCGCCATGCTTCATGATCGCGAAGTGCTGCTCGTCAATGACGTTGATGTCGCCGGTTGCCGTCACGAAGATGTCGCCGATTTTCGCCGCTTCCAGCATCGGCATGACGCGATAGCCGTCCATCACCGCTTCCAATGCGCGCAGCGGGTTGACCTCGGTCACGACCACATTGCCGCCCAGGCCGGCGGCGCGCATCGCAATGCCGCGGCTGCACCAGCCATAGCCGGCCACGACCACGGTCCGGCCCGCGAGCAGAATGTTGGTGGCGCGGATGATGCCATCGAGTGTGCTCTGCCCGGTGCCATAGCGGTTGTCGAAGAGGTGCTTGGTCGCGCTGTCGTTGACGGCAATTACGGGAAAGCGCAGCGCGCCATCATTCGCCATGGCCCGCAAGCGAATGACGCCCGTTGTGGTTTCTTCGGTACCGCCGACGATCTCGTCCAGCGCTTCTTGCCGATCTTTATGGATCGTGCTGACCAGATCTGCGCCGTCATCCATTGTGATATGCGGTTTGTGGTCGAGCGCGGCATGAATATGCGCGTAGAAGGTCTCTTTGCCTTCGCCCTTGATGCCATAAACCGGTATCTCGTTATGGGCGACCAGCGAGGCGGCGACATCGTCCTGCGTGGAAAGTGGGTTGGACGCGGTCAATACCACATCGGCGCCGCCCGCTTGCAGGGTTTTCATCAGATTGGCGGTTTCGGTGGTGACATGCAAGCAGGCGGACAGGCGGATGCCCGACAGTGGCTTCTCCGCCGCGAAACGCTCGGCGATCTGCTTGAGCACGGGCATTTCTTGCCCGGCCCAATCAATGCGGTAACGCCCGCCGGTCGCCAGTTCAATGTCTTTAATGTCGTGTGCAACAGTCATTCGTTCTCCTGTGATTCCACTCGGAAATCGGGCGCAGGCATTTTAGCATAGTTAAAAGGATATGTCGTCCGGGCGCGGCGGCTGCGCAGTGTATCCATTTCGGTTGAAATAGTCTGGTAGGGGCGATTCTGTGAATCGTCCGCCGACGCTAGCGCAATTTTTGGGCGACACACAGTGTCGCCCCTACGGCGTAAGAGCAGACTTGGTGTAGGGGCGATTCTGTGAATCGCCCGCCGACACTAGCGCGGATTATCGGGCGACACACAGTATCGCCCCTACGGCATAGGCGGAGACTCGGTGTACGGGCGAGCCGGTGGCTCGCCCTGTCCTGCAAAAGACTGCGCATCAGAAATTGCACGACTTACTTGGTGTTACTTCTGTGTTCTCTGCGTTCTCTGTGTTCGAGAACAAACTGATGCGATTGCCCGGGGCGATCTGGCCGCGTCAAGCTATTCTAGCAATTGGTCCAGCAAGCCGCGGTCGTCCGCGCCGCTGCGGAAGCGCGCCACAAATTCCGCCGGACTGAAGTTGTGGTTCTGCGTGCCGACGCATTCCAGCGCGTAGGTTGCGCTTAGCGCCCCGATCTCCGCCGCAAGCTTCAAGGGCATGTCCTTGCTTAAGCCGAGCAGGAATCCGGCGCGGTAGGCGTCGCCGGCGCCTGTCGGGTCGGCAATATGTTTTGGCGCAACGGCGCGAACTTTGATTGTTTCATCCCGCGCATATATTGTCGATCCATGTTCGCTGGCCGTGATGACAAGGACTTCGACGCGCGCGCGCAGATCGTCCAGCGACATGCCGGTCTTTTCATAGATGACGCTGGCCTCATAAATGTTGACCACCAGCATGAAGGCGCCATCCAGGCCGCGAGCCAACTCATCGCCGGTCAAGCGCGCGACTTGCTGGCCGGGGTCATAGATGAAAGGCAGGCCGCGGACGCGGCATTCTTCAGGCAGATTGTTCATCGCCACCGGATCGTTCGGCGATATGACAACCATATCCGGAATCGCATCCATGACATCGGCGATGCGGAAATTGCGCGCCAGGTTCATTGCGCCGCCATAAAAGAAAGCCAGTTGATTATTGTCCTCGTCGGTGTTGGAAAAGAAGGAAGCGGTGAACACATCCTCCAATTGCACAACCGTGCTGCAATCGACGCCGTTGCCCTCCAGCCAGCGCCGGTAGTCGCCAAAGTCGCGGCCGACCGTGCCCATCAGTTTCGGGCGCAGGCCGAACTTCGCCATTGTGAAAGCGATATTCGCCGCCACGCCGCCCCAGTGCTTGGTCATATCGTCCACCAGGAAACTGAGGCTCATATTGTGCAGTTCGTCGGGGATGAAATGCTGCTGGAAGCGCCCGGGAAAGCGCATCAGATAGTCGTAAGCGATCGAACCGGTAACAAGTGTGTCCATTGCTGATTACCGTAGGGTCGAGGCGGATAAGACAATCGCGCAGTATAACGCAGAAGCGCGGCAGCGAGTATGCGCGATTCGCGCAAGCGCGCCAGGTGCTATACTCAGCGTATTGTCATAAGCCGAGCGCCGGAGACCAAGCTGCCGCGATGTCCATTTTCGATGGCAAGCGCCTGCAATCGCATCAATTCGCTTTACCTGTGGATGGGCTGCGGCGCGGCTATTACGCCGACCATTATTTCACCAACGTCCGGGATATTCTTGCCGCGCTGGCCGCTGAAGCTTATCGCTATCAGGGCGCTAATCCTCGCGCCGTCCCAGGCGCCGAAGATTTAGCTGTCGGCGAGATCGAAGTCCAGGCGCAGATCTTCAATCGGCGCGCGCCGATGGCTCTTGTCGCCGGCATCGATCACGCTCTGGCGCAACTGCGCCGGGCAACCGGTTATTTCGATGACGCCGGGAACTGGGTGGAAACCTGGTCAGCGCTGGAAGTCGACGCCGTTCACGACGGCGCTGTCACAACCTATGACGGCGACCCGGAACATGTATCGCCGGTGATTGACATTCGCGGGCGCTACCGCGATTTCGCCGTCCTGGAGACCACGATGCTTGGCGTCCTCTCCCGCGCCAGCCGCGTCGCGAGCAATGTCTACGACGTGCTGCAAGCCGCGGGCGGCAAGCCGGTCATGTTTTTTCCGGCGCGTTTTGATCTGCCCGAGGCGCAGGCGATTGACGGCTACGCCTACTGGCTGGCGCTGAAACGCTATGAGCGCGATACCGGCATTCATATTCCGCCCCTGGTGAGCACGGACGCGCAGGCGTCGCTTTGGGGCGGGGCCGGCGTCGGCACCATCCCGCATGCGATGATCGCATGCTTCCTGGCCGACAGCGTTGAAACGATGATTCAGTTCGCGCGCCAGATCCCGGCCGACGCGCCGCGGATTCTGCTGGCGGATTTCAACAATGACGCGGTCAGCGATACCCGCGTCGCGCTGGCCGCCTATTGGGAGAGGTATCGCGCGGCTTTAGAGGTTGGGGACAGCGAGGAAATGAAGCGTTGGACGCTGCAGGGCGTTCGCCTGGACACAAGCGCTAACCTGCGCGATATCTCTCAGTCGGACGCGGCCGAGACGGGCGTGAGCCCGGCGCTGGTCGCTACTCTGCGCGAAGCCATCAATTCGGCCTGGGAAAGCTGGGATCTGTCGGCGGTCATGGCGCCGGTCGCGCGGGACTTCTGCCGGCGCGTGCAAATCGTCGTTTCCGGCGGATTCAATCGCGATCGGGTTGCCCGCTTCGAACGATTGGGCGTCCCGGTCGACAGTTATGGCATCGGCTCGACATTCCTCCGCAACGACAAAAACTCCAATGTTGATTTCACGCTGGATATCGTGCGGGTCAAGGTCGGCGACAGGTGGGTCGATATGCCCAAGGTCGGCCGCCGGCCCGGCGTCAACCCGGACTTGGAACGCGTCGATCTCGCCGCGATCGGCTGAGCGCCTATATCTCTTCACCAGCGACGGCGCGCCGCAGGCTGTCGCTGAAGGGCGGGCGCGCGATGCCAAACTCGGTGACGATGCCGCTGAGATACTGATGAGGCGTGACATCGAAGGCCGGGTTGCGCGCCTTGAATTGAGCCGGCACGATGGCCTGGCCGTAGGGACTTGTCACCTCCGCCGGGTCGCGCATTTCAATGGGGATCAGGTCGCCGCTGCGCAAGCTCAAGTCAACTGTTGATGTCGGCGCTACGGTATAGAAGGGGATGCCGTGCGCTTGCGCCATGATCGCCAGCTGATATGTGCCGATCTTGTTGGCGAAATCGCCATTGGCGGCGATGCGGTCGGCGCCGACCAGAATGATGTCGACCTCGCCCTTGCCCATGTAATAACCGGCGGCCGTATCCGGAATGATGTCATAACTGACGCCCAATTGCTCCAATTCCCAAGCGCTCAGCCGGGAACCTTGCAGGCGCGGCCGCGTCTCATCCAGCAGAACGTGTAGCTCTTTGCCTTGCTCGAAGGCGGCGCGGACGACGCCCAGGGCCGTGCCATAGTCAACGGTTGCCAGCGCGCCGGTGTTGCAGTGATGCAGCACGGTGGCGCCGTCATTCACGAGGGCGGCGCCGCGCGCGCCGATGCGCCGGTTGATCGCGACATCGTCATCGGCGATTTGCTGGGCGGCCAGCAGAAGAACCTCCCGCAAGTCCTTTACGTCGTTGAACTCCCCGCTCAGCGCGATCTCCAGAAGCCGGTCCACCGCCCAGGCCAGGTTCACTGCGGTAGGGCGGGCCGCCTTCAACAATTCGCCATCAGCCTGGAGATCCCGGATCAGCGTCTCAATGGTGTCGCTTTCGCTCCGCATGGCCGCGAGCGCCATACCGAAGGCGGCGGCCGCGCCAATCGCGGGCGCGCCGCGCACGGTCATGTTGCGAATGCTCTCAGCGACGCCTTCGACCGTGTCCAGCCGGACGACCTCCAACTTCCAGGGCAATGCCCGCTGATCAATCATTTTTACAGCGCCGAAATCCCATTCCACAGTTCGCATGGCGCTTATCCTATCGCTTCGGTTGTTTTGGTGAATGTCAAGCCGGCGGCGCGGTGACGGCCAAAAGCCTCGTCCGCCATCGCGTCGAAGTCGATGCCGGGTACGACCACCGAAGACATGCCGTCTTCGATGATGCGCAGGCGCTGCACAACCGACGGTTGGCCGGCGAAATGCCGCATGAGGGAATTGACCGTTTCCAGAACGCAGTGGCTCTTGGCCTGTCCCGCAATATAGACGAGATCATAAGTCTGCAGATCTTCCAGGAGTTCCAGATTCAAATTGCCCTGCGGGTCGTCGCTGGGCAGCTTCACTTCCGGTTCCAGGATGGAGTAGTGCTCAGTCTGTGGCAGCGAGCCCTTCACAAGTTTCAGCGGCTGGCTGCGCCGCGCCGCCGCGTGGTAGCAGACGGCCTCATATAAGGAAGGCGACAGATTGTGGCCGCTCGCGCCCACCATCGCGTGAAAGGGCCAAATCATCAACTGCTTCCGACCCTGCGATTCCAACTTGACCACATATTCTCGCGACCACTCGTCGTGATAGAGCGGCTGCCACCGGCCAGCCTGCAGATCCCGCGCGCTGATGACGGTGTTGGGCGGCGGATGGCGGCCGTCGGCATCGCGCCACCAGGTTGAAAAAAAGATCTGCAGCGGATAGTGGCTGTCCAGCGACAGGTAAATCTTGCTGATAGTCCCGACGTGCCGGTAAATCCACTCGACCATGCGCCGGCAATCCTCAACGGCGCCGGGCACGGACAGCGCGCCGTCAAGATGGATAAAGTCGACTTGCATATCGACCAGAACGAGCGCGACCCGGCGCTCGTCCCGCTGGGCCGGGCGCAGTTTCAAGGCGGCGCCGGCGTCAACCGCCGCCTGGACATCCGGTTGAAATAAACTGCCGACGCGTTCCCGATCGTAAAAGGCAGGACAGGACATCAACATAGCCCGGTCCCGGTTTAATTGACGCTTTGCACCAGCATACTCAGCTGTTCAAAGGTGGGGCGCGGGCCGAATTGGCTGGTCTGCGGGAAGCTGTCGCCGAAGCGCACGAAGACGGTCGGCGTGCCGGTCACATTGAGTTGATTGGCCAACACGGTATCTTTATCCACCTGCGTGGCGTCCGCCGTGCACTCAAGCAAATCGGTGTAGGAGAGATTCATCATGTCGGCAAAACTGCGCGACGAACTGTCGCTGAAGCTGCGGGCGCTGGCGACTTGAAACATCGCGTCATGCGCGTTCCAGAAGGCGCCCGGCGTCAAGTCGTCCGCGCATTCGGTGAGCTGCGCCGCAAGCCTGGAATAGCCGGGGTGCACCACCGGCAGCATCCGATATTCAAAGCGCGCCATGCCGGTCGCGACAAATTCCGTTATGAGTTTGTCCACGGTCGCCTTGTAGCGTTGGCAATGCCCGCAGAGGAAATCCTCGAAGGCGACGATTGTGATGGGCGCATCCGGGCTGCCCAGGACGAAACCGCCGTCGTCTTGCCGTTCCTGGGGAATCGCCGAGTAGTCCGATGCTGGCTCGCCGACGGCGCTCTGGCTGGACAGCAGGATGACGACCAGCGCGACCACAACGGCCACGACGATGACTCCGCCGACAATTAGAAGATTGCGCTGTTTAACGTTCTTGATTTTCTGGGTCACGTCACTTGACCTCGTTCACTCCATTGAAGCCGCCGCCTGCCGGAATTGAACTGGGGGCGAACTTCTTCCCTTAAAAGCGAATCCTACAGTTTATGCGCCGACTAGTCAATCATCGACCCTTTCAGTTTAAGGAGAGGCGAATAATGTGGATTTGGAACATCAGTATCTGCGCAAGAGTCGCGGATACTCCCCTCCCCAATGCATGCTGACTACAGGACAGGTTTACAGATTCGCGCGCCGCAACGCCTACCCCATCCCCCGGCCCCTTCCCCAGCAAGCTAGGGAAGTGGAGCGCGCTGAAAGTAGATGGCTTTTATGCTCATTTCTGTACTTTGTTGCGCGTTTATTCAGAGTTTCATCGACGAGTCACCCTTCCCCAGTTCACTGGGTCACGTAGACATAGACCTACGGGAAGGGCCGGGGATGGGGTAAAAAAACTGTCCGGCCGTCAGCAATGCATTGGGGAGGGGCCGGGGGAGGGGTTAGAAAGATCCCTGTACATCAATTTAGACACAGCTCCAGTTTAGCCGACGTTTATCCCAGGCGGAATTCGATATACAATAATAGACTGCGTCTCCAACATGGCGGGCCTGCCGGAGGGATGTCTTATGCGAATGATTGACCTCATCGAGAAAAAGCGCGATGGCTTGGCGCTGAGCGAGAGCGAAATCCGCTATTTCATCAACAACTATACCGCCGGTGAGATTCCCGATTACCAGGCTTCGGCGCTTCTGATGGCGATTTACTTCAACGGAATGAATCGCGCGGAGACGGTGAACCTGACGCTGGCGATGGCTGAGTCCGGCGATATGCTCGACCTGTCCGACATCACCGATTATGCGATTGACAAGCATTCCTCCGGCGGCGTCGGCGACAAGACCACCTTGATCGTCCTGCCCCTGGTCGCCTCTTTCGGCGTGCCTATCGCCAAGATGAGCGGACGCGGACTGGGTTTCGGCGGCGGCACCCTGGACAAGTTGGAATCCATATCGGGTTACGATGTCAATCTATCCGAAGAGGCCTTTCGCCGCATCGCGCGCGAATCGGGCATGGTGCTCGCCGGGCAGAGCAAATCGCTGGCGCCGGCCGATGGCAAATTATATGTGCTGCGGGATGTCACCGGCGCCGTGGCGAGCTTGCCGCTGATCGCCGGCAGCATCATGAGCAAGAAGCTGGCGGCCGGCGCCAAGGGCATCGTGCTGGATGTCAAGCTGGGCTGCGGCGCTTTCATGCAGACACTGGATGAAGCGCGCGCTCTGGCGACCGCAATGGTGCGTATCGGCGTCGATGCCGGCCGCGACATGGTGGCGCTTTTATCGGATATGAATCAGCCCCTGGGCGTTGCCGTCGGCAATGCCCTTGAAGTGGCGGAGGCCGTTCGCGCGCTGCAGGGCGAAGGCCCGGCCGATATTCACGCGCATTGCGTCGAAGTGGCGGCGCAGATGCTGCGGCTGGCGGGTCAAGGCGCGCGCTGGACTGACCTTTCCGCAACGCGGGCCGAGGTCGACGCGCGTTTGCGGAGCGGCGGCGCCTTCGAGCATTTCCGCCGCATGGTCGCGGCCCACGGCGGCGACCTGGCGCAAATCGACGATCTCAGCCGCTTGCCGCAGGCGAACCTTCGCTATACCTATGCCGCCCGTGAAAATGGTCATATCGCCGCATTGCTCGCCGACAAAGTGGGCTGGGCGACGCTGGCGCTGGGCGCGGGCCGCGTCACAAAGGAAGACGACATTGATCATGCCGTCGGCATCGAGGTCCATGCCAATGTCGGCGACGCCGTGAAAGCGGGCGACGCTTTGATGACCGTGCACGCCAATGATGAAAGCAGCTTAAAGGCGGCCCTGGATGAATTGAGCGACGCGGTCCATTACAGCCCGGCGCCGGTCGATAAACTGCCGCTTTTCTACGGCGTCATCGACGGCAGAGACTTCTAATCCGCGGCGGGCTCGAATTGCCCGTCTTCAAAGCGGAAGCGGTTGAGTGGCGCGTCTTTCCAAAATCCATCATCGAAGCGGATCTCGCCGTTGATGCCTTGGTAAACGGCATCGGCGATTTTGATGTCGGCTTCCAGCGCGGCCAGGGCCATGCGGGCCAAATCGTAGGTCAAGGTCGCGAGGTGATTAGGCAACGGCGCATCGGGATTGCTGTCGCGATAACGCTCCCGGAAGTCCGCATCCGCGATTGAACCGCTGCTGAAGAAACTGAGGCCCTCGCGCGAATCGCGCGCCGGCGCCAGCATGAGCAGGTCGCCGTTCTGGCGCTCTTCCGCCAGAATAGCGCTAGCCGCATAAAAGCTATCCGGGTCGGCGCGGCCCTGCCCCCAACTGCCAACCAGAATCATGGGCCGGTTATTGGCTTGCTGCGCCGCATGGGACGTGGCATGGGGACCAAGCGCGATGATTACGGCTACGGCTGGGTCAAGATTAAGCGCTTTGACGCGCGCAAGGGCGGATTCGACTCCCCCGCCGTCGTCAACCGCCAGGAATTGCACTTCTTTGAGACCGGCGTCGGCGACGGCCATTTGCAGCGCGTATAGCGCGTTGTAGCCGATTTCGCGATATTGTCCCTCGAATGGCGCCAGCAGCACGAGCTTGGGCGGCGGCGAACCAAGGCCGCCAGCGCAAGATGCCAGCAAAATTGCCAGCGCGACGAGCGCGGCAAGCCCTGACAAAACGCGGAATGCACCCCTAATTTCAGCAGGCATTTTGCAGGTGCTGGTCGAAATTCAGCGCAAAATTATGGTAGTGCGAATTGTCGCAGGCGGCGCGGAAGTAGAGGTATTCGGATTCCGCCGGGTGAACGACAGCCCGTATCGCCGACAAGCCGGGGCTGGCGATAGGCCCGGGCGGCAATCCGCCTCGGCGATAGGTGTTGTAGGGCGAATCCACATTCCGGTAGTCGGCGCGCGTGATCTGCGGCCACCATTTGCCTCGCGCGCCTTGAATGCCGTATTGCACGGTGGGATCCGCCTCCAGCGCCATATTGATATTCAGCCGATTGCGGTACACGCTGGCGATCAGCGCATGTTCGTCCCGCCAGACCGCTTCGCGCTCCACGATGGACGCCAAGGTCACGACCTGATGCAAGGTCAAGCCCTGCTCCAGCGCTTCGCGCCGCAGATCGTCGCCGACCCGTTCGCGAAAACTGCGCAGCAGCAGGTCGCGCAAGCCCTGCGCCGTGATATCGGGCGGCAGCTGATAGGTATCCGGGAACATGAAACCTTCGAGCGACGCGCCGCTCGGTATGCCGGCCCAAGCGGCGAAGTCGGCCGGCGGCGCAGCCCCGACATTGACCAGCGCCAGGAATTGATCGCCTGCAAATGCGAATAGTTGGTTGCCGCTAATGAGCTCGGCCAGTTCTTCGATTCTGGCGCCCTCCGGACTGCGAAATGGAATATGGCTCTTGCTGGAATCGGTGAGAATCTCGGCGATCTGCTTGATCGTCTGCGTCTGATTCAGAAAGAAAACGCCGGCTTCAAAGCGCCGGTCGTAACCTTCGACGCGCGCGTAATCCAGAAACAGGTCCGGGTCGCGAATCAGCGCCGCCTCGGCCATGGCAGCTGCGATGGCGCCGGCGCTCGTCCCCGGCAAGATGTGGAAGCGGCGCGGCGCAGCGTCGCTGCCGAATTGGGCGTTCAGCTCCGCCTCGCGGTTGGCGAGCTGCATCCGAAGCAGGACGGTCCGCAATTCATCCAGAATCTGGCCATCTGTCGCAACGTAGGCGCCGACCGCGATGATCGCGCCGATGCCCAGCAGAAGGCTGAATCCCAGCAGAAACCCGGCAATTGCCCGTCGAAACTCTTTTGCTTTCAATCTGCGAATGCGTTCCTGCGGTCTATTCGGCCAGGGCGGGGGCCGCGCTGGGCATAAGCTCAGGCGCCCACCGCGATAGTGTCGCCGATCTCACCTGGAGTTTCACTGACAATTACGGGATCAAGACTGCGCATAACCGTGATCCAGCTGCGCCCGGGTTTTAGCATAATCGGTTCTTCGTTGCCGTAGACCAGCGACAGCGCCTCGCCGCGATTGGCGCTGAAACGGCGCCAGTAACCGCGGTAAAATCGGCCGTCGCGCAGCACATAAGCGCGACCTTGATTCCGCAGCGCGACCTCATAAGATTCGTCCAGGGAGCCGGGCGTAAAGAGATCCGGCCGCGGATAATGCGCGACTTGCAGAAATATCAGATTGTCAGCCCAGAGCTGGCTGCCGTCAGCAGCGTCGACATGGGCGGCGCCGTCCGCATAACGCAAGTAGCGTCCGCTGGCTGCATCGTATTGCCAACGGATGTCGGTCCGGTTATACCAATTGGTGTAGATGTCCGCCGCCGCCTCGCCGCCGGCATCGGGCTGAAGGGCAAAGGTGAAGCCCAGCGCGCGATAGCCGATGTTGATATTGCGCGCGCTGGCGAGCTCCCACAATTTCCGCGTATCGACGAAGAGCGTATGTTCATAGCCGCGCGCTCTAAGCGATTCATCGCGACAGAAACCCGCCTTCGAGCAATCGTCGCCGAATGACGGCGAAAGCAGCAGCGACCTGTAACTCGCGTTTCGATAGATCTCGTGGATGGGACCGCTGGTGCCCGAATACGCCAGCAAAGCCGCGTACATACTGATGAGTTCAATGTCGATCAAGCGCGCGCTGCGCACTGAGCCGACTGTCTCCGGCGCGTTGTTGCGATAGATGGCCGCGAAGCGCGTGACGCCGCCTTCCGCCTCGTATTCATATACCAGGTCCGCCTGATTGACGCCGCTCTGCGGGCGCACCTTGGGCGGCCAGTTCGAGATCTTGACGATGAGATTGCGCCGGTCTTGCGCTTCTTCAGTCGGGTAGGGCAGGCCGGTTAAGGGATTGATGCCAAGCGGGTAGGAGCGGGGACCGATCGGCTCGGGCGCAATCCTGACGTAGCTATCGGCTATTGCCGCGGCGACGAGCGCGGGCGCTTGAAAACGGTCGGTCGCGTCCTGCCCGCGGACAAGGCCGGCGCCCAGCGACAGGCAGAGGATCAGTATGGATGAAACAAAAGCGCTTGATCGGGTGGGTCGAACCATGAACGCCGTCTTTCACGCAAACGCAAAGTCGCCCGCCAGTATAGGGAGGCGGCGCTGCCTTCGACAAGTCGTAGTCAGTATAATAGGGGAATCGCAGCTTGACCGCTTGAGGGCGAGGAAATTTGATGAAAAGCCGCCGCCTCTTGATCAGCTACGCGCATCCGGACGATGAGACTTTCGGCTTGGGCGCGGCCATTCCCAAATGGATTGACGAAGGAATCGATGTCTATTTGATCTGCGCGACCAATGGCGATGTCGGGCATGTGCCCGCCGAGCTGCAGGGCAAGTACCCCACTGTGGCCGAATTGCGCTTGAGCGAATTGAACTGCGCGCGCGAATACCTGAAGTTCAAAGAGGTATTCATGCTGGGCTACCGCGACAGCGGCATGCCCGGCAGCGAAAGCGCGGCCCATCCCGATTCGCTCTGGCAGCAATGGAGCAACCAGCCCGAAGGCGTAGCCGGCAGGGTGCGCGATATCTTGCTTCGGGTACAGCCCCAGGTGGTGATCACATTCAACCGCTACGGCGGATACGGGCATCCCGATCATATCGCCATTCAGCGCGCGACCGTTAGCGCATTTGAGTCCCTGCGCGCTGCAACTTCAGCCGTCGCCGCCTCCAATGGCTACCGCCCGGAGAAACTCTATTACGCCGCCTTTCCCAAGGCGACGATTCGAATGCAAATCCTTAGGGCGCGCCTGCGCGGGCAAGACCCGCGGCGCATGGGCATCAACGGCGATGTCGACATCATCAAGATCCTCGAGCATACGGAGCCGGTGCACGCCCGCATTCGCATCGCGCCTTACCTTGATATCTGGGAGCGCGCCAGCCGCTGCCACGCCAGCCAGGGCGGCGGCCGCATTTCGCGGACATCGCGCTGGTTGCGGCGTTTGCTTTATTCCAGGCAGGGCTTCACCCGCGTTTATCCGCCGCCCCAAGCCAATCGCGTTGACGAAAGCGATCTCTTCGCTTCTGTTCCGTAGATTCCGGGCGCAGGGTCCCGTATCACTCGACGGTTGATTCGCCTGGAATATAACGCGGCAGAAATTGTCGCGCGTATTCGTCAAGCTGGCCGCGGATGATGGCTTCCCGCATGTTTGCCACGTGCCGCGCCAAAAAGTCGATGTTATGCAAGCTGAGCAGGTGATAAGCCAGCAGCTCTTTCGCCACTACCAGATGCCGGTAATAGGCGCGGGAAAAGCGGCCGGCGTAATTGTCAAGTTGACTGTCGATGGGCGTTTCATCCCGCTTGAAACGGGCGTTGCGCAGGTTGATGCGGCCGTCGTGCGTGAATGCGGCGCCATGCCGCGCCAAACGCGTCGGAATGACGCAGTCGAAAATATCGACGCCGCGCCGGATGCCTTCGACCAGATCGTCCGGCTCGCCCACACCCATGAGGTAGCGCGGTTTCTCAGCCGGCAGGGCCGGCAGCGTTTTGTCCAGGGTCGCATACATCTCCGGCTTGGATTCCCCCACGGCCAAACCGCCGATGGCGTAACCCTTCAGGTTCAAGTCGGTGGCGTAACGGGCTGATCGTTCCCGCAGATCGGGGAAAATGCCGCCCTGTACGATGCCGAACAGTGCCTGCTTGCTATCGTCGGGATGGGCGGCGCGGCATTCTTCCAGCCAGCGCCGCGTGCGCTCGACCGCGGCCTCCACCTCGTCCCGGTCATTTGGAGTCGGGCACTGATCGAAAGCCATGATGATGTCGGCGCCGAGGTTTTGCTGTATCCGCATCGAACGGGCCGGGTCAAGCCGAATCATGCTGCCATCAATGTGGCTGCGGAAGCTGACGCCGTCGGCGTCGATCTTGTTAATTTCCGTCAGGCTGAATACCTGGAAGCCGCCGGAATCGGTGAGGATAGGACCATGCCAGCACATGAAGCCGTGCAGCCCGCCCAGGTCCTTGACCAGCTCATCGCCCGGGCGCAGGAAGAGGTGATAGGTGTTGGCCAGAATCAGCTTGATATCCAGCTCTTTGAGGTCGCGCGGCGGCACGGCTTTGACCGTGCCGGCGGTGCCGACCGGGGCGAAAACCGGCGTGGGGATGTCGCCGTGCGGAGTGTGCAGGACGCCGGCGCGCGCAGCGCCATCAGTCGCGACGATTTCAAACTCGAATGACATCTGGAATCCCCTCTTGGCGGCGGCTCTGTCCCCTGCGGTCGCCGGTGGCCGGGCAGATTATATCACGCCGACGTTGCCGGACCCGCGCCGCCGCCGCGCGTCAATCGCCACTGAATCTGAAGGCAGGCCCCTTGAACCATTGCTATACTGCCAGCAGATGCTGGTTCGGCGCGACCTGGCCGTTCCAGCGCCCAAGTTTGCCGGAGATGAAACTGTACAAAAGCCCTGACCTGAGCGCTGAACGGGCGTCCGCTAAAGCAAGCCAAGCGGGCGACGGACAGCATCACTTCCCAAGCCGCGTGTGGATCAACCTGGATGCGCTCGCCGCAAATGTCCGCTGGGTACGCGCGCGAATCGGCGCTGACGTCGCGCTGATGGCGGTGGTCAAAGCCAATGCCTACGGGCATGGCGCGCCGGCGGTTGCGCGGACGGCGCTGGCCAATGGCGCTGACATGCTGGCGGTTGCCAACTTGGCGGAAGCCATCGAAATCCGCGCCGCCGGCATCGGCGCGCCGCTGCTGGTCTTGGGCGCGTTGCCGCCGGACGCGATCGCTGTGGCGATGGAGCTGGACATCGGCATAAGCATTTATGACTATGCCGTCTCCCGGCAGATCTTGGAAGCCAGCCGCGGTCTGCCCGGCAGATTGAAGGCGCATATCAAGATTGACAGCGGCATGGGCCGGCTGGGCGTTTCCCCGCAAGAAGCAAAAAAACTTTGTCGGCGACTGCAAAGCGAGCGCCAGATCGAATTGGAGGGCATCTACACGCACTTCGCCAAAGCCGATGAAGATCCGATTTACACCGAAGAGCAACTGACCCGGTTCGAGCGGACAGTCGCCGGGCTTGCCGCGGAGGGATTCCGCTTCAAATATGTACACGCGGCCAATTCCGCCGCCTTGCTCACCTGCCGGCGGAGTCTGTTCAACGTCGCGCGCCCGGGGATTATTCTGTACGGCTTGAATCCGGCGCCGGAGCTTGAAGCCGCCGGGATCCGACCGGTCATGGCCTGGACGACGCAAGTGCTGCAGATCAAAATGCTGCCGCCCGATTCTCCGGTCGGTTATGGCGACAGCTATCGCACCAAAGGCGTGGAAATGATCGCCGTGCTGCCGGTAGGCTACGCCGATGGCTTGCGCCGGACGCCTTACACCTGGCGGGAAGTCCTGGTCCGCGGCCGGCGCGCGCCGCTGGTCGGGCGCGTCAACATGGAAAAGATCACCATCAATGTCACCGACATTCCCGATGTCGCGATCGGCGATAGCGTTGCGCTTTTGGGCGCGCAAGGCGACGACGAGATCGGGGCGGAGGAAATCGGCGAATGGATCGGCAGCAACAATTACGAGGTGCTCACATCCATCGCGCCGCGCGTCCCGCGCAGTTATATCTTCGATTGATGCCCTGGAATTAAGCCTCGAGCCGGGTTCGCAGATCCGCGGCGACTTCCTCGGGCGGGACGCCGAACTGATAGCGGGTCATCCAGCGTCCGTCCCGATCCAGCAAGAACGAGCCGACGGTGTGATTGATTTGGTAGCTGGACGAATTGTCATCCCGGCTGATTTCAATTGACAGCCCAAATGGCGCGCCGAACTCGCGCACGCGATCTTCGGGACCGGTCAAGGCAAGGATGTTTTCCAGGCCGCGAAACGCCAGGTATTGCCGCAGCGCTTCCGGAGTATCGCGCCGTCCATCCACGCTGACGAAGACAAAGCGCAGATGCTCGGCGGCGTCGCCCAGCGCGCTGCGCGTGCGATTGAAATCGTTCAGCGTTAGCGGGCAAATGTCGGGGCAATGCGTGAATCCAAATGTCAGCAGGAGATGCTCGCCGCGCAAATCGCTCAAGCGGGTCGCGCGCCCAAATTGGTCCAACAGCGGGACATCCAGCGTCGCGAGCGGCGGCTCAATCCTGGTTATGCCGTCGAATTCGGCCTGGTCGGCTACCCGGAATGGACCGCTGCCGCTTTCAGTCGGCGGCTGCAGGCGGTCGTAGACGAGGTAGAGCGCCAAGGCGGATATGCCAATGAGCAGGCCGGCAATGATGCCGTAGAGGAATTGCTGGCTGAGGGCGCCGCCTCGCTTGCTTTTCATCTGCCTTTGTCAGGTCTTCCCGCGCAGGCGCGGCCGCTGGCGCGCTAACGAATGAGGGCATTATAGCAAGGTCAGCTCGTGGAATGTAGACGCGGCCCGGACGCGCGGGGAGTGGCTATTGTAGTGGATGCAGTTTCCCTAAGACCCTAACAGAAAAACTCTGTGCCCTCAGTAAATCCAAATTAATCGTGCGAAAAAGCGATCTGTAGTGGATGATACAAGCGGGCGAGCCACGTGCTCGCCCCTACATTTCGACTTTACGCTGAATTTCGCATGGCTTACTTGATGTTCATTCTGTGCCTTTGTGATGAAAAAATCTCTGTGTCCTCTGTGGCTCTGTGGTGAATCCCCTTTGTGACCTTTGTGTCTTCGTGTCTTTGTGATGAAAAAATCTCTGTGCCTCTGTGTCTCTGTGGCAAAATCCCTAAGTAAACGCACGAAAGCAATTGAAAAAATGCACAGCGCCTTTCGCGACAGACAAGCGGGCGAGCCAAGGCTCGCCCCTACATCTCGACCTTATGCCGAATTTCGCATGACTTACTTGCGTTTACATCTGTGTCTCTGTGGTGAATTAACCTGCGCCAAGCTCGCATTCAAGACATGTCCACCAATATAGACACTCCCGACGCGCGCGCGCAGATTGCAGTCCGCGTCTAAAGCGGCTACAATAGGTCAAGCTCAAGAAGAGAGATTTCGTCGAAAGGCGAGACGCCGAAGGGGCAAGCGACAAGTACGCCAACTTGCGTGAAACTCTCAGGCAAAAGGATTCTTGAGGTTTGTAACTCTGAAGGTCGTGCAGGCTGACAGGGCGCATTCTCGGCATGAGGTGCGCCCTTTTTTGATTGAATTTCTGGAAAGGAGACAACGATGGGCGAATGGAAAACACCGGCGGAACTGAAGTACGCGGACACTGACGAGTGGTTCGCCGTCGACGGCGATGTGATCACCATCGGCATCACGGATTATGCTCAGGATCAACTCAACGATATCGTCTACGTCGAATTCAAAGACGCCGGCGACAGCGTCGACGCCGGGGATTCTTTTGGCGAGGTCGAGTCGGTGAAGGCCGCTTCGGAATTGTATAGCGCCCTGCCGGGCGAAATTATTGAAGTGAATACGGCCCTGGAAGACGAGCCCGAAATGATCAACGCCGATCCCTTCGGGGCCGGCTGGATGGTCAAGATCAAAGCGGCAGACCTTCAAGCGCTTGATAGCCTGATGGATGCGGCCGCCTATGACGCTTATTGCGACAGCCGCTAATTTTGGGCGCTCGTTTGCGCGAGCGGCGACGCATCCACCCACGAGAAATGACAAGATGAGGTTAGCCCGATCGTGAGTTACATACCGCATACCGATGCCGAAACGCGGCAGATGCTGCGCGCAATCGGCGTCCGCTCCATAGACGATTTATTCGAAGCCGTGCCCGCAACGCATCGATTCCCCGGGCTCGACCTGCCGGCGCCGATGAGCGAGATGGATGTGGCCGCCGAGATGCTGGCCATCAGCGAGGCGAACGACCACGCCGGCGACTTCGCGATCTTCCGCGGCGCCGGCGCTTATCATCATTACATACCGTCGGTAGTGAACCACATGCTGCTGCGGGGCGAATTCTATACCGCCTACACGCCCTATCAGCCGGAGATTTCGCAGGGCACATTGCAGGCGACTTACGAATACCAAAGCATGATGTGCGCCCTCACCGGCATGGATGCCGCCAACGCCAGTCACTATGACGGCGCCACAAGCCTGGCCGAAGCCGTCACCGTCGCCCTGGAAGCGGGGCGGCGCAAACGAAAAAAGATCATTCTCAGTCATGCGATCAACCCGCAATACCGCGAAGTCGTGCGCAGCTACCATCAAGGCCGCGACATTCGCATCATCGGCGATCGCGGCCGCGGCGAAATCGTCGATCTCATGGAAATGCTCGACGACAATACCGCTATGCTCGCCGTTCAGTATCCCAACTATTTTGGACAGATTGATGATTTTTCCCGCCTGGCGGAAGCGGTTCATGCCAGCGGCGCCTTGTTGGTATTCGTGGCCAATCCGATTGCGCTATCGCTCTTCAAGAGCCCGGGCGAACTTGGCGCCGATATCGTCGTCGGCGAAGGACAGCCGCTGGGCATACCGCTGGGCTACGGCGGACCCTACCTCGGCTACTTCGCCATTCGCCAGAAATATGTACGCCGAATCGCCGGGCGCATCATCGGCGAAACGGTGGATGTAGATGGTCGGCCCGCCTTTGTGATGACGCTGCGCCCGCGCGAGCAAGACATCAAGCGCGAACGCGCCAGCAGCAACATCTGCACGAACCAGGGGCTGATGGCGCTGGCGGCTTCAATCTACCTGGCGCTGATGGGCAAGAACGGTTTGCGCCAGGTCGGCGAGCTCAACTATCACAAAGCGCATTACGCCGCCGACCAGATCGACCGCCTTGATGGCTTCAGCGTCGACCGGAGCAAGCCCTTCTTCAACGAGTTTGTTGTCGCCTGCCCGCGCCCGGTTGCCGAGATCAATGACGCCTTGTTGAGCGAGGGCATCATCGGCGGCGTCGACCTGGGCGAACATTATTTCCACCTGCAAGATCACATGCTCGTCTGCGTCACCGAGACCAACAGCAAGGCTGAAATTGACCGGCTGGCGGAGATTCTGGGAGGGCTGAACTGATGCAAAACGCAGCCGCGACAAACGGGGCCGGCGCCCCCCAACCCAAAGAACTGGAACCGCTAATCTACGACTTGGGCGCGCCCGGGCGCATCGGCGTCAACTTGCCGGATTGCGATGTGCCGAAGACGGCGCTGCCGGCCGATTTGCTGCGCGCCGACCTGGCCCTGCCCGAAGTGGGCGAGGTGCAGGTGGTGCGCCATTTTGTGAAGCTGAGCAAGCTCAATTATTCGATCGATCAGGGGCTCTATCCGCTTGGCTCCTGCACGATGAAGTACAACCCCAAGGTCAACGAGGACGCGGCGCGCCTGCCCGGCTTCGCCCAGCTGCACCCCCTGACGGATGCGGACGGCGCCCAGGGCGCGCTGTATCTAATGCATGAGCTGCAGACCTGGCTGGGCGAGATCAGCGGCTTCGAGGCTGTCAGCCTTTCGCCCGCCGCCGGCGCCCAGGGTGAATTTGCCGGCATCCTCATGATCCGCCGGTATCACATTGACCGCGGCGAAGGCCAGCGCGACATCATCCTGGTGCCCGACAGCGCGCACGGAACAAACCCGGCCACCGTGACCATGGCCGGCATGAGCGTCCGCGAGCTGCCGGCCGATGAGCAGGGCAATGTCGATTTGGCGGCGCTGCGGGAGGTTTGCGCGGGCGAGCTGCGCGACCGCATCGCTGGCATGATGATCACCGTGCCGAGTACGCTCGGTCTCTTTGAAGCGACGATCCTTGATGTGGTCGAGGCGGTGCATGACGCCGGCGGCCTGATGTACATGGACGGGGCCAACATGAACGCGCTGATGGGCGCGGTCAAGCCGGGCGAACTCGGCTTCGATGTGATGCACTACAACCTGCACAAGACATTTTCCACGCCGCATGGCGGCGGCGGGCCGGGCAGCGGCGCCGTCGGCGTCACGGCGACGTTGGCGCCGTATTTGCCCGGGCCGGTTGTGGCAGTCGTCGAAGAGGAGAATGAGCAGGAACCACCGCTCTATGGCCTGATCATGCCGGAGAAGAGTATCGGCCGCCTGAAAGCATTCCAGGGCAACTTCGGCATGCACCTGCGCGCCTACGCCTACATCCGCGTCTATGGCGACGCCGGCATCCGCGATGTGACGCGTTACGCCGTGCTCAACGCCAACTATCTGCGCGCCCGGCTGATGGCGACCTACAAGGTGCCTTACCCGCGCTACTGCGGGCATGAATTTGTGCTTGAGGGTCACTTTGACGACGCCGAAGACGTGCACGCGCTGGACATTTCCAAGCGGCTGATGGATTACGGCTTTCATCCGCCGACGAATTATTTCCCGCTGATTGTGCCGGAGGCGCTCCTGATCGAACCAACGGAGACCGAGGTCAAGGAAGACCTGGATGCTTTTGTAGAGGCGATGGAGCGGATCGCCGAGGAAGCGCGGCGCGAGCCGGAGACGCTGCTCAACGCGCCGCATACCGCGCCAGTGCGCCGACTGGATGAGGTGAAGGCGGTTAAGGAGCTGGTGCTCTGCTGCGCGCCGGCGCTGCCTAGTCACACTTAAGTGTATCGCGCTGGCGGGCATCGCCAGCGCAATACAGCTTGTGTCCGCATTTGACAAAGGAATCGTCTAATATGCGGCGACCTTAACAAATGAGCGCGTCCCGTCTTCAAGACGTTCCCACTCAACGTCAAATCGATCGCCTCGGTCGAATGGAACTTGCTTCGAGTTTGATGGCCACTTGTCCTCGTACTTCCCCCAAATGCCCAATCTGCGCAGAAGTTCGTCTACTCCACCAGGCACGACGATAGGAGCCCATCCGTGCCGCGTGATTAAGCAGACCTTACCGGCGTAATTCCCGCGATCCTTCCATCCGTCTCGTGCTCGCAGGCGCATGCCGTATATTCCCGATCTTCCGTATTCTACCGTTTGATCGAGCTCCAACTTTCTTTCTTCGGTGAATGTATCACCAGACCCACTCAATGGATCTCGGGAACGTAGTTTCCGCCGGGAATCCCAGATCAACTTCCTCTGGTCTACGTCAAGTCGATCAAATATAGCTTGACAGGCTTCAATCCGGCCCTCATTGAATCCGTCCACATCGTCTTCTTCCGCGAGCGTTTCCATGCCAGCCAAAATGTCGACCATTGCGTAGACTTCGTCAAGCATCGCACTGATTCGATTACGCCGGTTCTCCGCCTCAATCCGTTCGGCTTCCTGCTCAGCTTCTTGTATCCATGCCGGATATTCTGCAGGCGTAGGCCACCTGCCCCGCATGGAGATCAATTCCGTTAGGACCTCGTCTATCAATCGTTGATCTTGCATTCCGCTCTCCTCCTAAATGTTCAGCGGTTGCTGGCGCATCCCCCTTAATGGTGATATGCTACTTATGATTGTATAACAATTTTGGTGATGGCTCGTTAGAACATTGGGAGAATATCGTCCTAAAATGGCAAACTCACGACTGTTTCGCACTTGTGCATAGCATTTGCTGCGCGCCGGCGCTGCCGGTGGGCGCCCCGGGGCTGAGCGCGCCTTCCAATCCGAACGTCGATTACTGAGGGATTCAATAAGGCGCCTGTCACGCGCGCCGCGCCTCTGCCACGCCCCATGTTGAAGCATTTGCCTCAACTCCGGGCTGTCTGCCATTTCACGGAGTGGTGAATTCTGTGGTGTCAAATGATTTTTCCACATAGGACACAAAGTATTTTCTAAAGAGCCTCTGTGCGCTCTGCGCCTCTGTGGTGAATCCCCGGCGCAGAACTCGCAATGGGCGATATCCACGATTTTCACCACTATCCATCATAAGTAAACGCAAGTAAGTAATTGAAAAAATGCGCATTGTCTTTTGCGACATACATTTGGGCGAGCCACGTGCTCGCCCCTACGGCATAAAATTAGACTCGGTGTAGGGGCGATTCTGTGAATCGCCCGCCGACTCACGCGCGAATTGTCGGGCGACACACAGTGTCGCCCCTACGGCATAATAGGAGAGTCGGTGGCTCGCCCACTGTTTCTATAGGATTCCAATCAGATTTTGCATGCCTTGCTTGGTACAACTGAGTTTTCTTAAGAGCCTCTGTGCGCTCTGCGCCTCTGTGGTGAATCCCCGGCGCAGACCTAGCAATGGGCGATATCCACGATTTTCACCACCGCCCATTTCATGCTTCTTTGCGCCGCGTAATTCGACGCGCTATACTTCCTCAATGACATTCGAATTGCGCGGTATGACGAGTCGCTTGCACTTGTCGGCGGTCAGCCGACGCAGCGGCCGCAAGTCGCCACAATTCGATGATCCGATTGTCTTTAATGATTTCTGTACCGATAAGGAGATAAGAGCATGATAAGGAAGAGACAGCTTTCAAGGCGGCAATTCTTGCGGGGAACCGGCGCCGGGCTTGCGTCCCTGGCCTTGACGGGCGCGCCCGCCAGCCGTTTGCTGGCGCAAGGCGACGCGCTTCAGTTCTACGGCTGGGATTTCCAACCGGATACCATCCAGCAGCACCTCGACAACTTCACGGCGCAAACCGGCATCCCGGTGGATCTGCATATCATCCCCAATGTTGGCTACTCCACCGGCATTCAGACCAAGCTCCTCGGCGGCGTGCACATGGACGTCTATTACAATTTCAAATACAACTCGACGCGCTTCTTTGACGCCGGTTGGGCGCGGCGCATGGACGACCTGCCGAACGCGGATGAGATCATGGGCGAGATGTTCGCCAGCTCGGTGCCTTCCTACACCACGCCCGACGGCCAACTGATAAGCATGCCTTACTTCAGCGCCGTGCATGTGCTGCATTACAACGAACGCATGCTCGCCGAATCCGGCTTTGACGCGCCGCCGGAAACCAAGCAGGAACTCTACGACCAGTGCAAGAAACTGAAGGAAGACGGCGTGGATGCGCCTTACCTGGCTTACTGGATCAAGGAGTTCTGTGAGGAATACCTCCAGGTCTACCTGCTTTCCGAAGGCGTTACCCCCTTCTCGCCCGATGGCGAGCCGGCATTCGCCGATGACTCCAAAACCGCCGATGTTTTCGAATGGTGGCAGGCAATGTTCCAGGATGGCATGACATCGCCGACCCAGCTCACCGACCAGCCGGGCGAACAGATGACGGCTATGCAAAATGGCACGTCGGCCTTCTACGTTCTGCATCACTATTTCCTGAAGCTGATGAACGCCGGCGGCGGACCCGAGGTCGAACATCTGCGCATCGCCGATCGCATGCCCGGCGCGGATGGCAAGACCTTCCAAATGGGCGAGATCGTGCAAATGTCGGACGGCGCCAATGTCGATCGCTCTTGGGAATTGGTCAAATTCTATACCTGGAAAGACGCGAACGGTGAACGCTCCGTGCACAAGTCATGGGCGGCGGCGGCGGCTCTGGGCGCGCCTTATCCCGATTTCTACGACGATCCCGAAGTGCAGGCGAATTACGGCGACTTCTATGATTTCGAGCAGATCAAAGATATGTTCGGAAACAACTCCGATGTCGTGCAGGCGCGCAATCAATCCTGGTACAGCGAATTCCAGACGCATGTCGGCGACGAAATCCAGCGCATGCTGCAAGGCAATATCTCGCCGGCGGATACGGTGTCAAGTCTGGCCGACAAAGTTGTGGAACTGCGGGCGCAAGAATAACAGACCGCTCGCTTGATTCTCCAATGTCAGCGCTGTAATCAGAATGTTGGCGCGGGTCGGGAGTTTTTCCTCCGGCCCGCGCTATCCAAACTCGCGCGATACATAGCTGGGACTAAACCTTGTCAACAGTCCGTTTGAGCAAAGCGGAGGCTGGGCGCCGCAAGCACTGGGACCGCAAGTGGATTCCCTACGCGCTGATGGCGCCGGCCGTCATCGCCATAGTTGTGATCATACTGAGCCCGCTTGTCACGACAATTGTTTACAGTTTTTCCAACATTGATTTGATCCGGGATCGCACGACATTCATTGGCCTGGAGAATTATGTCGAGCTGTTCAGCGGTCGTCTCTTTTGGAAAGCGGTCGAGATCAATCTCAAGTTCGCCGCCATTGTTGTCATCGTCCCGACGGCGATGGGCCTGTTCTTCGCCTTGCTGTTGGTGGAAGAATTCGTCGGCCGCAGCATCGGCCGCACCTTGCTGATTCTGCCCTGGGCTTTGCCCTGGATCGTCATTGGCCTGCTCTGGAACTGGATTGTCAACGCGCAGTTTGGCGCCCTGAACGGCCTGTTGTATACGCTCGGGCTGATCGACAAGTACATTCCCTTCATGGCGAACGAGCATTGGGCTTTGGTATTCACGGCTCTGGCCTCGGCCTGGAGGCAGACTTCGTTCAGCGCCATCTTGCTCTTGGCGGCGCTGCAGACGATTCCCGAGGATCTTTATGACGCCGCCAAGGTGGACGGCGCCGGCATGCGCGACCGCTTTCGCTATATCACATTCGCCTGGCTGCGCCCGACGCTCACGATTGTGCTGCTCTACAACATCGTGCTGGGCTTCCTGCAATTTGACGCGGTCTGGATGATGACGCAAGGCGGGCCCGGCGATGCGACGATGCTCATATCGGTGCTGCTCTATCGTTATACCTTTATCAACTTCGATCTGGGCATGGGCGCGGCCGTATCAAACGTGCTGGGTTTGATCACTATGGGCGTCGGTCTCATCTTCGTGCGCCTGATTTACCGCTCTCATTCGACATACGTGTAGGGGCGAATTGATGAATAATGCCTCTGACAGGAACTGGCGCGGGATAACGCGAAAAACGGCGACCTATCTCGCCTTTTTCTGCCTGATTTTTTGGGTGGGTTTTCCCGTCTATTACATGCTCATCACCAGCTTTATGGACCCGCCCGAGCTGGGGGCGAAGCCGCCGCACTGGATCCCGCATGAACCAACCATAGAAAATTACCGCGAAGTTATCATCGGCAAGACCGGCCAGCGCGGCGATTATGGCACCACAACCGAATTCTCGCGCATGATGCCGGCCTTGCTGAACAGCACCTTAGTCTCCGTTGCCGTGGTGCTGTCCAACCTTGTCATCGGCGGCATGGCCGCCTACGCATTTTCTCGCTTCGATTTTCGCTTTTCGCGCATCGCCTATCTGGGCGTGTTGATGACGCGCGTGCTGCCGGCGTTGAGTTTGATCGTGCCTCTGTTCATCATCCTGCGCAAACTCAGCTTGACCAATACGCTCTGGGCGTTGATTCTGACTTATACGATTTTCATTTTGCCGCTGACGATTTGGATCCTGCGCGAGTATTTCGATACCCTGGCGCGCGATATTGAAGAGATGGCGCTGATCGATGGCGCCACGCGCTGGCAGGCCTTCCGCATGGTGGTCGCGCCTCTGGCCGTGCCCGGGCTGATCGCTGTCGGCGTCATGTCCTTCATGGAAGCCTGGAGCGAATTCTTCTTCGCGCTGACGCTCACCAATTCTCTGACATATCCGCCGCTGCTGATGTCCTTTCGCAACTTGCACCAGGTCAATTGGAACGCGCTGGCGGCGGCGACCACGATCGGCGTGCTGCCGCCGGTCATCGTCGCCTTCGTCTTCCAGCGCTACCTGGTGCGCGGCTTGAGCGAAGGCGCGGTGAAGGGTTAAGCAAGATGCCGGTTCGGCTGGGCGTTCTGGGCGCGGGAATCATCGCCAAGTCTTTCATGGAAGCCGCCCCGGATGTGGCGGATTTGGAAGTCGCTGTCATCTGCGATGTGGCCGCGGATGCGGCGCGCGAGCTGGCGGAACCGCATGCAATCGAATGGCTGCGGGATTACCGCGCTGCGCTTGCGGACGAGACGATTGACGCGGTATATATTGCGCTGCCCCATCACCTGCACGAAGAAGCGACCATTGCCGCCGCCGAGGCGGGCAAGCACATTTTGCTGGAAAAGCCGATGGCCAACTCCCTGGACGCGGCCGACCGCATGTTGGAAGCGCAGAAACGGGCCGGGGTCAAGTTGATGCTTGGCTTCACCCACCGTTTCCATTCCGAGCTGGAAAGCGCCAAGAAACTCATCGAAGCCGGCGAATTGGGCCGCCCGACTTTGGCGATCGACATTGTGACCACCGGCGGCGTGATACCGAAATGGTTCTGGCGGGCGCCGGAAGCGGGCGGCGGCGTCTTGCATGTGAATGGCGCCCATAGTTTTGATCGCCTGCGCTGGTTGATGGGCTCGGCCATAACTGAAGTCTTTGCTTATGCGGCGACATACGATTCGCGCAAAACAGTCGAAGACAGCGCCGTGGTCGCGCTGCGCTTCGCCAATGGCGCACAAGGCGCAACCGTCCACAATTGGGTGACCGATTCGCCCGTGCCCTTCAAGTGCGACCTGGACATTCATGGTACCTGCGGCGCGATCCGCATTGACACCTGGCATTCTTTGGAATTTACCAACGCCAATCACAGCTGGCTGCAGCGTCGCCAGCGCGATGACATGTTCAAGAAAGAAATCGGCGAGTTCGTCAGCGCGATTCAGGAGGACCGCGAACCGAGCGTGACCGGCGAAGACGGCCGGCGCAGCCTGGCTTGCGTGCAGGCTGCTTACGAGTCGGCGCTAACGGGCAAGCCAGTGAGTATAGACGAGTAGATCGGAGGGCAAGACCATGTCAAAAAAGGTACGAACAATCACAGGAGACGTGGCGCCGGAGGCGCTGGGCAGGACGCTCATCCACGAGCACCTGTGCGTCGATTGGGGGGATCTGCTGGGACGGCCCAAGGTGCAGGACTTCGACCGCGAGGAGATGGTCAACCGGATGGTGGCCAAGATGGATGAGCTCTATGCCGCCGGCATCGGCGCCATGACTGAGTGCACGCCGATCGGCACCGGCCGTTATCTCGACCTGTATTATGATGTCGCCCGCCGCAGCAAGGTGAAACTCATCTGCTCGACCGGCTTCTTCCATGAATCCTGGTCGCCCATGCACCTCTACGCGCAGCTGATGGACATTGAGCAAATGGCCGCGCTCTTCGTTCGCGAAATAAGAGAGGGCATGGGCGACACGCTGCTCAAAGCGGGCCTGATCAAATGCGCGACCGGGGAAGGGCAGATCTCCGCGAAAGAGGAAGAAGTGCTGCGCGCGGCCGCCCGCGCCCACAAAGAAACCGGCTGTCCCATCATCACCCACACCACGGACGGCCTGGGCCCCGAGCAGCTCGACATCTTCGCGTCTGAAGGCGTCAGTCCTGAAGAGGTCATCCTGAGTCATATCGGCTGCCAGCCTGACCCGATTTCCGGGTCGGAAGCGGTCTTGAAGCGCGGCGCCAATGTCAGCATGGACCGAATTGGCATGGTCGGCGCGTTTTATGAAGATGAGCATTGGCTCGAGGTGGTGGGCAACGCCATCAAGAAGGGATATATCGATCAGATCATGCTCAGCCACGACGCCGCCGTCTTCGCGCATGCCTATGAAGCCGCTTCCGGCGACGATGTCTTTGATGATTACACCTACGTCTATACAAAGTTTGTTCCCAAGCTGCAGAAGGCGCATGGCGTCACGGACAGTCAGATCGAAACCATGTTCGTGACCAACCCGCAGCGCGTCTTGGCCTTTTGATGGCGCTCCACAAAGACGAGCTCGACACACCGGCGCTGATTGTCGATATTGACAAGCTGCAACGGAACATCAGCGACATGGCGGATTTTGCCTCCGCTAATGGCATTCGCCTGCGCCCCCACGCCAAAACGCACAAGACGCCTGAGATCGGCCGGCTGCAGCTGGAGGCGGGCGCCGTTGGCCTGACGGTCGCCAAGCTCAGCGAAGCGGAAGTTTTCATCGATGCCGGCTGCAGCGAGATTCTGGTGGCCTATCCGCTGGTCGGCCCCATCAAGCGCCGCCGTTTGATCGAGCTATACGAACGCGCGCGGATTACGACGGTCGTCGACCACCGCGATGTCGCCGAGGGGCTTTCCCGCTCTATGGGGGCGGCCGGTCTCGAATTGCCGGTGATGATCGAGGTCGACACCGGGCTCGGTCGCTGCGGCGTACTGCCGCGCGCGCCCGCGCTTGAATTGGCGCTGCAAGTCGCGCGTTTGCCGGGTTTGCGTTTTATTGGATTGCTGACGCACGAAGGGCATGCGCAACTGGCGGGCGCCCCAGCGCAAGTGCGGGATACGGGATTATCGGCCGGGCGGCTCATGGCGGAAACTGCTGAGTTGATCCGAAAGGCCGGCCTCGAGGTTGAGATTATCTCGGTCGGTCTGACGGCGACAGCAAAGATCACGGCGACGGTCGACGGCGTGACCGAGACGCGTCCCGGCATCTACGTCTTTTACGACCGCAGCGAGGTATTGCATCAAGTTGTTAAGCCTGATCAATGCGCCGCGCGCGTTTTGGCCACGGTCGCGACTCGCCCGACTGCCGAGCGCGTCATCCTGGATGCCGGCACAAAGGCGCTGACCAGCGACCGCGCCGGCGTCTCGCCGCCGGTGGCCGGGCACGGCTATGTCGTCGATCATCCCGATTGGGCGGTCAATAGTTTGAGCGAAGAGCATGGCGCCACGCTCGTGCCGGCGGAGGATCCGGTCCGCGTCGGCGATCGCGTCGAAATCATTCCGAATCATATATGCCCGGTGATCAACCTCTTCGATCGCATGTACATCACGCAAGGCGAGCGCGTCATTGACGAGTGGGCGGTGGCTGCGCGCGGCAAATCGCAGTAGGGACGGGATTCATGAGCAAGCTGAAATTGGGAATTATCGGTTGCGGCTGGATCGCGCCTTTTCATGTGAATGCTTTGAATCGACTGGGCGACAGAGTCGAGGCAGTCTGGGTGGCGGACCCGGTACTGGAGCGGGCCGAGGGAATCGCCGCCGCTCTGACCGGTGACGATATTAAAGTGCTGACCGATTATCGCGACGGACTGAGCCGCGTCGACGCCGTGTCGATTCTTGTGCCGCATCACTTGCACCATCCGATTACGCTGGACGCCCTGCGCGCCGGCTGTCACGCGCTGCTGGAAAAGCCCTTCGCGCTGACGCTGGATGAAGCCGATGACATGATCGCCGAAGCGCAGGCGCAAGAAAAGACGCTGATGGTGGCTTATCCCCATCGCTATCGCAAGAGCACACAAATATTCAAACAGATCATAGAGAGCGGCGACTACGGCCGGCTGTTTATGCTGGACGCCTTTATGGACGAAGACAATCGCGAATACATCACGGGCGGCTGGTTCGTCAAAAAAGCGACCCTGGGCGGGGGCGTATTTTTCTCGGCATCGGCGCACATGCTGGATGTGATGCTCTGGATCGCTGGCGATGTGCAATCTGTGTCCATGGTGGGTACGCATGCCGGCTTGGCGATGGAAGGCGAAGATACCGCCATTTCAATCATCAAGTTCAAGAACGGCGTCGTCGGCACAACCCGGCATACCTGGTTCTCGCCCAAGCCGGACCGCTGGTACAACATGCGCGCCTACTGCGAGCGGGCGGTGATCTGCCTGACGGTGCATCCGCTTGGCAATCTGGCGGTGGAAGGGCACCGTTGCGCCTGGAGCTCGAGGATTACCGTCGCGGAAAGGGGCGCCGAAGAAAAAGTGCTGCTCAATAGCGACGAGGGGCTGGATTTGACCGAAGAAACGCGACATTTCCTGGATTGTGTCGAGAGCGGCGCGCGACCGCAGACCGACGGACAGGTAGCGCGGCAACTGATGAAAGTTGCGCTGGACGCCTACCAAGACGCCGAAGCCAAGGGAGCGAATTGATGCACGATCTGCTTATCGAGGGCGGACGCGTCATCGATGGGACGGGTTCGCCCTGGTTCTGGGCGGATGTGGCGGTGAATGGCGAGCAGATCTCGGCAGTCGGTTCTTTAGCGGGCGCCGCCGCCCGGAAGACGATCAAGGCCGATGGGCGCATCGTCAGCCCCGGTTTCATCGACATGCATACGCATTCCGACTTGCAGCCCCTCGTCGATCCCATCCACGAATGCAAGCTCTATCAAGGCGTGACCACCGATGTCATCGGTCACGACGGCTTGGGGCTGGCGCCCGTCACGGCGGATACACGGGAGATCCTGGCCGAACAACTGGCGGCCTGGAACGGGCTGCCGGATTTCGATCGCGACTGGACGACGCTCAGCCAATACCTGGATCATTTCGATGAGGGCTGCGCCGTCAATGTCGCGACTTTCGCCTCCCAGGGCACGGTGCGCATGGCGGTGGTCGGCATGGAAAACCGCGAGCCGACCAGCGCCGAGATGATACGCATGAAAGCGATCATCGATCAATGTATGCGCGAAGGCGCAATCGGCTTGTCGACCGGCTTGACCTATACGCCCGGCATGTTCGCCAGCGACGATGAACTGGTTGAACTTTGCGAAGTCATCCGGCCCTATCACGGATTCTACTGCCCGCATCACCGCAACTATGGCGTGGAGGCGCTCAAAGGCTACGCCGATTCAATCGAGATCGGGCGGCGCGCCGGCGTGCCCGTGCATCTGACCCATTGTCATCTCAGCTTTGAAGTGAACGCCGGGCGCGTCGGAGAACTGATCGCCCTGATTGACGAGGCCCGCGCTTCCGGCGTCGAAGTCACGCTGGACGCCTATCCCTACCTGGCCGGACAGACATACATGCACGCCTTTCTGCCGAGTTGGGCGCAGGAGGAGGGTGTCGAAGGCATCTTGCGGCATTTAAGCGCACCGGAAAGCCGCGCCCGCCTGCAACGGGAGCTTGAGGTGACGGGTTCGGATGGCATGCAGGGCGTTCCCCTGGGTTGGGAGATGCTGCGCATCGGCGGGATCCTGGGCGAGCACGATCCGGCGCTGATCGGCATGGGCTTGCCCGAAGCGGCCCAACGCGCCGGCAAACCGCCTTTTGAGTTCTTTGCCGATCTGCTTTTGGAGACGCGCCTGGGAGTATCTTGTCTGGCCTTCTTCGGCATTGAAGAACATGTGCGTGCGCTCATGCGGCACCCGGCCCATGTCGTCGGCAGCGATGGCATCCTGGTCGGCGCCCAGCCGCACCCCCGGGGCTGGGGCGCGCATGCGCGCTTCTTGTCCAGGTATGTGCGGGATCTGGGCTTGATGACTTGGGAAGAAGGCATTCGCAAGATCACTTCGGCGCCGGCGCGGCGCATCGGCAGCCTCGACCGCGGCCTTCTTCGTACCGGCTTCAAAGCGGATCTGGTCGTCTTTGATCCGGATGAACTGCAAGACCGGTCAACCTATGAAAACCCGCGCAGCAATGCCGTTGGCGTGAGCGATGTCATCGTGAATGGCGTTCCCGCCCTGGCGGAGGGCCAGCCCACCGGCAACACGCCGGGTCGCGCCTTGCGCGCGCCTTACGGTCGCCGGCACGAACGATTCAGCCGCTTTTAATCATCTCGGGAGGCGCTAGCGATGCAGTCCCCCAGAATAGCCGATGTCCGCGCCTATTCGGTGGAATCGGCCGGCGCCGATTATCATGATCAATCGCGCGGCCACTGGATCATCGACACGCCGATCGCGAACCCGATGTCGATATACGACGAATATAAGGAGTCCCGCGTCAGCTGGGGCATCAACGCTCTGGGCAGCGTCGTTGTCGAGCTGGAACTGGACAATGGCATAGTTGGCGTCGGCATCAGCACGGGCGGCGAACCGGCCTGCTTCATTGTCGAAAGCCATCTCAAGCGCTTTCTAGTCGGTCAATCAGCCCATAATGTCGAACTCATCTGGGAACAGATGTGGCGGGCGACCTTGCCCTATGGGCGCAAGGGCCTGGCGATTCATGCGATTAGCGCGGTGGATCTGGCGCTTTGGGATGCCCTGGGCAAGCTGCGCGATGAGCCGGTCTATGCCATGTTGGGCGGCAAGACCAAAGAGCGGCTCCCGGTTTATGCGACTACAATACGGCCCGATCTGGCGCGGGAGATGGGCTTTCACGGCGCTAAAATGCCGCTGATGTATGGTCCGGCTGACGGCGCCGATGGGATGAAACAGAATGTCGCCGCTTTCGCCGCCGCGCGAGAGAGCGTCGGACCGGATTTTAAGCTCAGCCTGGATTGTTACATGGCCTTGACCTTTGAATACGCCTCTGAGCTTGCGCGCGAACTGGCGCCATATCAGGTCTATTGGCTGGAAGAGTGCCTGCCGCCGGACGATTATGACGCTTGCGCAAAGCTGAAAGCGTCGGTTTCATCTTGCCTGTTCACCGGCGGCGAGCATGAATATACGCGTTACGGCTATCGCGAACTCATCGCGCGCGATTGCTTCGACATTCTGCAGCCGGATTTGACCTGGGTGGGCGGCTTGACCGAGGCGCGGCGCATTGTCGCCATGGCCGCCGCCCGGGACATCCCGGTGATACCGCATGGCTCCGGCATTTATGCCTATCATTTGCAATATGCCTTCAGCAACTGCCCAATGGCGGAATTCCTCATGATGAGCCCGGCTGCTGACGAAATTGTGCCGGTCTTCGGCGATATTTTCCTTGACGAGCCGCTGCCTCGGGATGGCTATCTGCTGCTGCCCGATAAACCGGGTTGGGGCGTCGAACTGAATCGAGACGGGCTGAAACTCAAGCGGCCATACAAACACGACTAGGCCGACGTCGCCTCAGCGCAAGCCGCTGCGCATCATCTCCTTCAGCGCATCCTCGGCCGCATTCAGCGTGCGGTCAATATCGGCGTCGGTATGCGCGGCGGACACATGATTGCGCTTCATCGCCAGCGGCAGCATGAAGATGCCCCGCTTGATCATCTCGTTGCGGAAGGTCGTATCCGCTTCGGTATTGTTGCGCAGCAAGTCGGCGTAGCGGCTGATCGCGCCGCTCATGAAATAAGGCACAAAGACCGATCCATAGCCGGCGACGGTCATGTCAATATCCAGCCGATCGGCAATCTCCTGCAGGCCGCGCCGCGCTTTCTCTCCCAAGCGGAAGAGCCGTTGATGAACCGTCCCATCCTCTAGTTCGGCGATGGTGGTGAGGGCGGCCGCGGTCGACACCGGGTGCCCGTTGTAGGTGCCGGCCACAAATACATCGCCGCCAGCGCTGGAAAAGCGCATCATTAGGTCTTCTCGCCCAGCGAGGACGGCGCAGGGATAGCCATTGGCGATGGCTTTGGCCATCGTCGTCAAATCGGGAAGGATGCCCAGCTTCTCTTGATAGCCGCCCAGTCCGTGGCGGAAACCGGTGATGACCTCGTCGAATATCAGGATGATCCCAAATTCATCGCAGAGACGGCGCAAGTCGCGGACAAATTCAGCCTGCGGCAAGACGCAGCCGATATTATGCGGGATCGGCTCCAGAATAATGGCGGCAATCTCCTCAGCCTGTCCCTTCACCGCGCGCTCGAGCGCCTCGGAGTCATTGAAGGGCAGGACGATCGTATTGTCGATGGCTTCGGGCAGCATGCCGGCCGAGGCTGGGTCCTTTTGGCCGATTTTCTCTGGCGCGCTGATGATGTTCATCAGCAGATAATCGTGCCAGCCATGAAAACAACCCTGAAATTTGACCAGCTTTTTGCGCCCGGTGACGGCCCGCGCCAGGCGCTGCGCCATATATGTCGCTTCGCTGCCGGAACCGAAGATAAGCGCCATTTCGGCCGAGGGCACATGCTGCACGACTTTTTCCGCCAGGCGGATTTCGAGCTCGGTGGTGCCAGCGCCGATGAGGTCGATTTGGGCGATTGCCGCGGCGGCCGCTTGGTCGACAGCGGGATGATTGTGCCCGAGCACGATGGGACCAAAGGCGGCGTGATAATCCAGGTATCCCTCGCCCTCGGCATCATAGATGTAGGCGCCGGCGGCTCGCTCCCAGACGATGGGCTGGTCCAATCCGCGCGTGCCGGAATTGACGCCGCCCGGCGTGACGGCCCGGGCTCTTTCGAATAGGGATTGATTTGACATCTCAACTTTACCCCGGGACTGTATACGGGTCTCTGCAAAAGGTCGCTGCAATCGCGCCAGCTCGCGCCTCCATGAAAATGGCTTGCATCCGCGATGCCGGCGCGGAATCAATCATAGCACAGTCGCGTCATCGCTCCAGGCGGCCGGCGTGGGTTGCGCGCGCTTTCGTCCGTTCGGCGTTGAGCAAAGGTTCCGCCATTGGCTGCATCCAACAAGTTGCGCTTACAAGGCTTGTCCGGTACTAGAATTCTTGTTCCGATACAACAGCAACAATACCAAAATACTACGATTAATGTACGATCCTCGCGATAATCAACATTTTACTGCGAAATGCGTCAAGGTCAGTTTCCCTTCTCCGGCTCGCTGCAGACGGCAGACCAGTCTTTCTACCCCATCCCCGGCCCTTCCCCAGTGAACTGGGGAAGGGTGACTCGTCAAAGAAGTTCGTAGGTTGACCTCAAAACACATAGAAGATTGCCAATGAAGTCAGTCTCTTTCAGCGCGCTCCCCCTTCCCCAGCTTGCTGGGGAAGGGGGCTGGGGGGATGGGGTAGAAAAAGCGCGGTAGCATTAGCCAGTACCGGACAAGCCTTAAAGGCCCGACGCTGGGCAGTCTGGCCGCGACGGCGCGCCCTACCAAATCGCAGCCAGGGTCCAAATATCCAGCGATTCGATTCTAGCTTGCCCCCGCGCCGAGACAGCGACCCCTAAACTATCGGCCCGGCTTGGGTATACGCGGCTGGTGATGCAGAAGCGATCATTCGCAAAAACCTCGATGACCGAACAATCGACAAATATGCGCAAGCGCAAGTTTTCGCCCAGGCCGAGCTCGAAATCCCCCAGTTGAACGTCTGTGGAAAACTCAGAAGCCGGGCGCCGGCGGGAACGGCGTCTGTCTATTCCCAGCTGCTTTCGACTTGCCCGGTAGAAGATAGTGGTTTCTTCTTCAAAATCGGGCGAGCAGCGCACTTTGACGCCAATTTCATCGGCAGCGCCGGCGTCAAATTCGGCGACTATCTCGAGGGCGTCGCCGCGGACATCGAGCGCGAGGTCAGTTGAATCGCCGGGCAGCTCTATGTTGGCATAGCGACGGCGCTCGCGCCGAAGCGATTCGATTTCCGGCGCCGGGACCTGCGCCAACTTTCCGTCAGCGCCCAGAGACAGGACCCGCGGCAGCGACATGACGCCCGACCAGCCGGCCGCCTTCTGGGCGGCAACGCTGCGGCCTTCGCCGATGAAGCCCCATAACAGATGGCGTCCGCGCGAGTCAACGATGATATGCGCCGCGTAGAAATGGCGATCGCCATAGTCGAGCTTTTGCACGGACTCTATGCTGAAGCGTTGATTCCGATAGCGCCCGGTGAAGTAGACGCTGTAGAGCGGATCGCCGTCCCAGACCGTGGCGATCAAGATATGCCCGTCTCCCAAACGATGGAGCTGCGGAACTTCCCACAGGCTGCCAGTCCAGGGATCTGAATCGTCCCGCATGTCGCCGATGCACAGCGGGTGCAGGTATTGCCAGCGCAGCAGGTCGGCTGAGCGATAGAGCAGAACCGCGCCGCCGATGTCGCGGATGCCCGCGCCGATCGCCATATACCATTGGCCGTCCTCGCGCCAAACAAATGGATCGCGGAAGCCGTTGACATCCAGGCCGTCAGGCGGCTGGGCGATGATCGGGTTGCCGGCATATTTCTGCCAGGTATTCAAGCCATCTTGGCTCGTTGCCAGGCAGACGCGCTGGTTTTGCGGCATCGCCCAATCGCCATTTACGCCGGTGTACACGATGGTCGGCCGGCCATCGTTGTTCACCGCGCAGCCCGACCAGCAGCCGTCGGCATCCGGGCCGTCCGAACCAGGGGCGAGCGCAATCGGCAGATCGGTCCAATGCGCGAGGTCTTCACTGACGGCGTGGCCCCAGTGCATATTATCCCAAATTGGCGCGTCGGGGTTGTGTTGGTAGAAGAGATGGAATTTGCCCTGCCACTCCATGATGCCGTTTGGGTCGTTCATCCAGTTTGCCGGCGGGCTGAAATGGTAGCGCGGGCGCTGCCGGTCATCGGCCTGTTGCGCGCGCATGCGCCGGAAATGTTCAGTCCCTGAGTGCATTGCCCTTAGCCTTTTAGCCCGCTGGCGGCGACGCTTTGCACGAACCATTTCTGGAAGAGCAGGAACAGAATGAGAACCGGAATGGTGATCATGGAGGCGAATGCCAGAATCTGGGCCCACTTGACATCTTGACCATAAAACGATGTGATGCCGACGGTCAGCGGACGGGATGCTTCACCGCGCGTCGCCAGCAGCGGCCACAGATATGAACTCCACAGAAACAGCGCCTGCAGAATGGCGACGGTGGCGAAGACCGGGCGCGACAGAGGCACAATAATCCGCCTGTAAATCGCAAATGGGCTGCCGCCATCGATGTAAGCGGCTTCATCGAAATCGCGCGGGATGCCGATGAAGAACTGATAAAAGAGGAAGATGGAAAAAGCGTCGGCGATGAAGGGCACGATTTGCACATGCAGCGTATCCAGCCAGCCGATGGAGCCGTCGATCCAGGGAAACTCGTTGACCAACACCAGCAGGGGCACAACGATGGCATCCAGCGGCACAATGGATAGCGCGATGACCAGGGAAAGCACCAGGGTCTTGCCTTTCCAGCGCAAGCGCGCCAGGGCAAAGGCAATCATGCTGTTGACCACCAGCCCAGCCGATACCGTCGCCAGGACGATGAAGGTTGAATTGAACATGAATTGCCCAAAGGGCACTCTTCGAAATACCGAGCTGAAATTCTCAAAGGTGATTTCGCGCGGAATGAATGCCCAGACGATGGTTTTCAGATCATCGAAGATGACCTTCTCCGGTTTGAATGAAGATACGACCATAAAAACGATGGGAAACAGAAAGAACGCTGCCAATGCGATCATGATGCTGTAGTCGATGATCAAAGTGAGACTGCGCCTCAGCGATCGCGATCGCTGCCTGCGCTCGGGCTTCTGGCGGCTTCTCAAATCAACTGCGGCCATAGCGCCTATTCCACCTCAATGTCGGATCGCAAGAGCTTGCGTTGGAGCAAGGCGATCGATACAACGATGATAAAGAACAGGACGGTGACGGCTGAGCCATAGCCGATCTTCTGCTGCCGGAAGCCGGTGTCGACGGCATGGTAGACGACCGTGACGGTGGCGTCTTGCGGCCCGCCCTTGGTCATCACATCGACCTGCGTGAACAGGCGAAAAGCCAGGATGGTCGTGCTGATAATGACAAAAATCGTGGTATTGCGCAGCTGCGGAATCGTCACATGCCGGAATTGCTGCCAGGTATTGCCGCCGTCAATTTGGGCCGCTTCGTATAAAGATTGCGGAATGCCTTGCAGGCCGGCGAGAAAGATAATCATCTGGAAGCCCGCCGCTTGCCAGGCCGAGAGAATGATGATCGCAAGCAGGGCGGAATCGGCGCTGACCAGCCAATCCGGCTGAAATCTTCCGAAAGTGATCGCGCTCAAGAAGCGATTGATCAATCCTTGATCGGGGTTGTAAAGAAAGGTCCAGACGATGGCGAGAACCGCCATTGATGTGACGACCGGGCTGAAATAGATGGTGCGAAACACATAACGCCCGCGCAAGCGCTGGTTGACCAGAAGCGCCATAGTCAGCGCCAGGCCGCCTTGACCCGGCACGATCGCGAGCGCGAATACGAAGGTATTGATGAGCGAGCGCAGAAATGTCGGGTCGCGGGCGATGACCACATAGCGCTGGCCCAGGACATCGGCCGTAAACCAATAGCGGTAGCCCTTGTAGGCCGGGTCGCCACGGATTACCGTGCGCGTGCGCGGATAAACCGGATTGCCCTCCAGGTCTCTTTGGATTTGACCGGTGGCCTCGTCAATCTCAGGTTCGACGCGAACGACAAGCAGGCCGAGCAGGTTCTGGTAATTCTGAAAGCCGATGTATTCGGTGGGCAGGGGAGAGATGAGCCGTTTGTTGGTGAAGCTCCAGTACACGCCGCCAAAAAGGGGCAATGCCACGAAGAGAAACAGGCCGATGAGCGCGGGCGCGCTCATCAGCCAGGCATAGGTTGTTTCATGACTTGAAGGACGAGATGACTGCCTCATGCGATCACCGGCCCGAGCATGGCAATCAGCTTAGCTGTCAAAGCGCCGTTTTTGCGAAATCAAAGGCATAGCCGCAGCGCAATGTCGGACGCTGCGGCTGTGCAGGCGCAATAGCTGCAGGCAAGGCTTAACCCTGCACGGGATAGCCATCGTTGTCGGCAATGTCCTGCTCAATCTTGTCGACCGCGGCATCCAGTTCGGTCTGTATGTCGCCGCCCTTGATAATGTTGTCCATTGCCGTAAAGAAGGCGGATGTGACAGCCGGGTAACCCGGCGTAATCGGTCGCGGAATGGCAATGCCGGATTCAAGCTGCTGCACAAATATGTTCATGCGTCCGCCTTCGCCGAAGAGATCGGACATGGCCAAAGCCGAGAAGCGGCCGGGCACGGCAGCATTCACATTTGTGATGCTCAGGATCTCATCCGGCGCCAGCATGAACTCCATAAAGGCCCAGGCGGCGTCGGGATCATCGCACTGCGTCGTGATGGACCAGGCCCAGGAACCCATGCCGGTGGCCTGACGGGCGCCGAAGTTCACGACAGGCAAGACAACCATGTCATCGCCCAAGGCTTCATAATAGCCGGTGGCCATCCAGTGCCCGAGGAAACCCATGGCCGCGTTGCCATTGATGAATTCATTGTCATCGGGCGGCGTCAGTGTGGAATAGCCGTTCTCAAACAGGCTTCTGATCCATTCCATCGCCGCCACGGCTTCCGGCCCATTCAGCACGCCCTCGGCGCTCAGGGTGTCGCGGTCGATCAGATCGCCGCCGAAACCTTGCACAACCGGGCTGAAGGCGTAGGTGTACCATTCGCCAGCGCCGTAATTCATCTTCAGATCGATGGCGTACTGGACGCTCTCCAAAGCTTGCAAGCTCGCCAGCGCGTCATTGAATTCATCGAGGGTCCAGGCGTCGTCAATGCTGGTTGGGATGCGAACGCCGGCTTCTTCCAGCAAGGACATGCGCCCGACAAGCGCCAAGCCGGAATCATACTGCCCCATAGCGTAGATCTTGCCGTTGTACAGGCCTTGATCAATAAGCGACGGGAGGATGTCGGCGCGCAATTCATCGGACATATAATCGTCCAATGGCGCCAGGAAACCGGCCCAGGCGTAGTTGTACAGATTCGGCCCATCCAGATCGAGAATGCAGGGAAGATCGCCGGCGACCGCGGCGGCATTGACGGCATCGTTATAGCCGGTGCCGGCAACAAGCGAGCCGGCAAGTTCGACGAAGTTCACGTGTATCGCGTCTTGCATGGCGTTGAACCGGTCCACTTGCGCGCGCGTCTCATCATTCTCTTCTTGAGTGCCGCCGTGGTACCAGAGTTCCAATTCCGCCATATCTTGCGCCGGAGTCACCGCCGCAACTGTGAAGAGCAACAGCAGAATCAAGATCGGAGTCAAGTATTGCAACGTTTTATTCATTTTCAGCCTCGTCAAATTACTAGGAGTTTTTTGCTTCGTCCGGCCGCCCAGCCCCTCGCGCCAATATCGCGCCTCAAGACTTCCTCCTTCCTCTCGCTTGGCGCTTCTGAATGAAGCCGCGCTGAAAACCGCGTATACAGGCATTTGGGCCGGCCATGGAGCAGATTGTAACGAGCGCATCAGCCTCTAGCAACAAAGGGCGTCATTCGCGCTGGTCATTCGCTCGGCGGTTCCGCATCATCCCAACGGCGATAGAAGCGCCGCAGGTAAGGCCTAAGCGGCGACGGCGCTCCGGCCGCTTCAAACTCCAGGCGCTGCCAAATCTCGCGCTCGACATCCGCAATGTCGACATTGACATGCTTGCCATTGCGGAAGACCCATTCGCCGCCGCGCATCACATGTCGCACATGCTCCCGCTTCAACCGGCGCAACAGAAACTCCGGGAGCAGCGCCTCGGGCGGATAGCCCTGCGGCGCCCATTTTCCTTTTATCGCTTCCCAATCCAGCAGGACCAGATCGGCCAGCCCGCCGGCTTCAAGCCTTCCCAAAGGCGCGTCCGCGCCAAAACTGACCGCGGCCGCGTCAGCGCTGCTCATGTTCCACATTGCCTCAGCGCTGAGATCGGGGGACGCCATCCCGCTACGATTGGCGATGGTCCAGGCCAGTCGCATCTCCCGCAGGAAATCCTGGTCATCGTCCAGCGAATGCCCGTCCAGGCCGATGCCAACGGGTACGCCGGCGGCGACCATCTCGGCGATCGGCGCGATGCCGCTGCGCAAGCGCAGATTGCTGCTGATATTGTGGGCGACGCCTACGCCCCGCTCCGCCAGCAATTCGATTTCATCGTCTTCCACCCAAACCACGTGCGCAAGCGTGAGCCAGTCGCCCAAAGCGCCGATAACGTCAAGATGCCTAATGAAGTTACTTCCCCAGGTCTTGCGGGCGTAAATCGACTGATAGCGCGTTTCAAGCATGTGCATCTGTACGCGCGCGCCTCGCTCCCGCGCCCATTGGCAAGCGCGGATAATCAATGGATCGCTGCACCATTGGCCGCCGGCCGGACTGACCTGAATATGCGCGAGATGTCGTACCCCATCATGAAAGTTGTCATAAAGATCGTCCAGGATGGCAAAATACTCGTCCGCGTCCGGGGCGATCACATCCGATGCCGGCAGTCTGGCTCGTATGTCCGCGGGCAAGAGCTCGAGGAAGCGCTCTCGTTCGGCATAGACAAGTTGGTTCTGGTCGACAATCGGCGGGTGCATGGCGACGCGAATGCCAGCATCGGCGTATCCGCGGATGGCCTGCGGAATCTCGCTTGCCAGGTCGGACCAGGAAAGCGGATTGTGGCTGTGAGCGACGGCTGTCACGCCCGATTGCAGCATTTGCAGGCCCGAGTGCAAGGCCGCCAGGTAAGGCGGAATGCCGGGCATACGCCCCAGATCGTTGAGCCACAATTCGAGGAAATTGTCCGGTATGCCCAGCGCCAGCGTCCCGATTGCGCGTCCGTGATCATGCGCATTGGTGAAAGCGGGCAGAAGAATGTAGTTGTCGCCGCCGATCCTCTCAGCCTCCGGATAGCGGGAAATGAGGTCGGAATAGGCGCCCGTGTCAACAATGTATTCGCCGTCGACGCAGACCGCAAAGTCTTGCGCGAAGCGGCCATTCTTTAAGCTGTAGCGCGCATGAACGATCGTCGGCATCAGGCGAAAAGGCCGGCCTGTTGGCCGCCGTCAAGCACGAAGACCTGGCCCGTGATCATCTTGGCGGCGTCGGAGGCGAGGTAGAGCGCCATTTCCGCGACATCGGCTGCGCCAATCAGACCGGGCAGCGGCTGAAATCGCTCCAGAAATGCATCGCGCTCCGCCGCCGGGAAGCCTTCGTTCAAAGGCGTATCGACATAACCCGGGCAAATCGCATTGCAGCGGATATTCTCACGCGCGTAATCCAGGGCGATTGAGCGACTGAGGTTGATGACGCCGGCCTTGGCGACCGAATAGGCCGCTTTGTTCTTTGCGGCGCGGATGCCGAAGGTGCCGGCGGTATTGATAATGACGCCGCCGCCCGCTTCTATCATGTGCGGTATCGCGCAGCGCGAGGCCAGGAAGACGGACTTCAGATCTATATTGAGGCACTCGTCCCAATCGGCTTCGGAGATATCGGTGATGCGGCCGGCCGGGCTGATGCCGGCGTTGTTGAACAATATATCGGGCGGGCCCAACTCGGCGACGGTCCGGTCAATCATGCGCTGAACATCGGCGCTGCGACTGACATCGGCGCCTATGGCGATGGCGCGGCCGCCTTCGTGTTCGATGGCGCGGGCCACGGCATCCGCTTTGGACAATGTGCGGCTTGCCACCGCCACCGCCGCGCCTTCTCGGGCGAAGGCCTGGCAGCTAGCAGCGCCAATGCCTGATCCGCCGCCGGTGACAATCGCCACCTTATCGCGCAGCTTCACGCCGCGTCTCCCGCCGAGTTCATCAGGTATTCGCCGCTTCTAATTGAGCATCCAGCCGCCATCGATAAAAATCATTTCTCCAGTGATATAACGCGATTCGTCCGACGCCAGAAACAGCGCGACATCGGCCACATCGCTTGGCGCGCCCAGGCGCCGCAGCGGAATCGTATTGTCGGCCCAATAGCGGCTGTCTTCAGCGCTGGGCAGCATCGGCGTATCGATGATGCCCGGCGCCATTGAGTTGGCGCGAATCCCCCGGGGGCCGTATTCCAGGGCGATGCAGCGCGTCAGCGTCGCCACTGCGCCCTTGCTCGTGCAATAGGCGGCTGAATCGGTGAAGGCTATGGCGGCGCCGATCGATGCCAGATTGACGATCGTCCCTTTGATGTCCTCGCGCAGCCAGTGACGAATCACGATTTGCGAGACCAGGAAGACGCTCTTGACGTTGACCGCCATCATGCGGTCGAACTGTTCGTCGCTGGTCTGCTCGAAGGGCGCGTTGAAGAAGATGCCGGCGTTGTTGACCAGTGTGTGGATCATGTCGAATTCGGCCATGCCGTCAGCGACCAGCTGCTGAACTTCTTCCCGCCGCGCCACATCCCTTTGCCTGACAAGCGTCTTCACGCCTTGCGACTCGGCCGCGGCGGCGACTTTGCGCAGGTCTTCCAGGTTCAGGTCGCAGAGAACAAGGTTGGCGCCTTCCGCGGCGAAACGCAGCGCGATGGCGCGCCCGATGCCGCGCGCGGCGCCGGTAACTAGCGCGGTCTTGCCCGACAAGCGTCCCATGATCAGGCCGACTCGATATAACCGATGACCGCGCCAACCGGGACTTCGTCATCGACATCACAACTCAGTTCCACCACAAGCCCGTCCGCCGGCGCTTCCACTTCCGTGCTGACCTTTTCCGTCTCGATCAGGACGAGTCCATCGCCTTCGGCGACGCTATCTCCCTCCGCCACCAGCCATTCGACGATCAAGCCCTCTTCCATCGTCATTCCGAACTTCGGCATATAGATTGGTATCAGTGACACAATGCTCTCCTCATCGGGCCGGCCGCGATTCAGGCCAGAGTTCTGCGCACAGCCGCAATCACATCCTCCGCCGATGGCAGGACCGCTTTCTCCAAGGCCGGGCTGAAGGGTATGGGCACGTCCACGTTCGTCACGCGCTGCACCGGCGCCCGCAGATGGTGAAAGGCTTCAGCGGCCACGGTGGCCGCCCATTCACTGGCGGCGCTGCAAGTTGGGAAGCTTTCATCCACGGCGACGAAGCGCCCGGTCTTGGCGACGCTATCCAGGACGGCTTGCTTGTCCCAGGGCGACAGGCTGCGCAGGTCGATCACTTCCGCTTCAATGCCCTCCGCCGCCAGCGCGCCGGCGGCCTCCAATGCCGTATACACGGTCGGACCTACCGCGCAGATGGTGACATCGCCGCCCGCGCGCTTGACATCGGCGCTGCCAATTGGGATGAGATATTCTTCAGCCGGCACCTCGCCGCGCTTCCCGCCCAGGGCGAGCGAATGCAGAAAGAGAACCGGATTGTCATCCCGTATCGCGGACTTGAGCAGACCTTTGCCATCGCGCGGCGTGCTGGGCAATATGACTTTGATCTGCGGCATATTCATGAAAAACTGATGCACGGCCTGGCTGTGGTGATGGCCGGCGCTGCTGCCCGCGCCATTCTGCACCATGAAGACCAGCGGGACTTTAGTCTGCCCGCCGTACATATAGCGCATCGCGCCGGCTTGATTGGCAATCTGGTCGAAAGCGAGATAGAGAAAAGTCCCAAACATCAGGTCGACCACTGGCCGCAGCCCGGTCACCGCCGCGCCGATCCCGGCGCCGGCCACCGCCAACTCGGAAATCGGCGTGTCGATCACGCGTTTGTCGCCAAATTCGGCATGCAATCCTCGCGTGCTGGGGAAGACGCCGATGCGCACATCTTCGCCGAAGAGAAAGACGCGCGGGTCCCGCCGCATCTCCTCGCTCAAGGCTTCTTGAATCGCCGCCACATAAGTCTTGCGAGGCATTCAAACGCTCCGGATGATTCCGCGTCCGCTCATACCCACAGGTCTTCGTACAGTGACTCGACTGACGGGTCGGGTCCCTTCCGCGCGGCTTCGACCGCGTCCTGGACCGATTGCGTGATGTCGGCGTCGAGCGATTCCAATTGCTCCGCCGGCAGCAAGTCCTGTTCGCCAATATAGCTGTGCAGGAGGAGCAGCGGGTCTTTCGCTTGCGCCGCCGCCAATTCTTCTTCGCTGCGGTATTTCTGGCCGGCGAGGAAGGCTTCTTCGCCTTCGGCATGGCTGCCGCGCCGGTGCGTCTTGGCCTCGATCAAGCTTGGTCCGCCGCCGTCGCGAGCGCGCTGCACCGCCGTCCGCGCGACGCGGTAGATCTCGAGCGCGTCGACGCCATCGGCGACCAGGCCCGGGATGCCATAGCCGACCGCCCGATCGGCAATATCGCGGATATTCATCGCGTTTGCCGCCGGCGTGAACTCGCCATATTGATTGTTCTCACAGACGAAAACCACCGGCAAATTCAGCACCGACGCCAGATTCAGCGATTCGTGAAAACTGCCTTCGTTGGCGGCGCCGTCCCCGAAGAAACAGACCGAGACGCGCTCGCTGTCGTTGTACCAGGCGCTCAGGCCGGCGCCAACGGCGATGGGAATGCCGCCGCCTACGATGCCGATCGCCCCGAGCATGCCGATGTCGAAATCGGCGATGTGCATGGAGCCGCCCTTGCCTTTGTTATAACCGCTTGCCTTGCCGAACAACTCCGCCATCATGCGCTTGATATCGCCGCCTTTGGCGATGACATGCCCGTGGCCGCGGTGCGTGCTGATGATGGTGTCTTCATCGGTCAGGGCGGCGCAGACTCCGGCGGCCACCGCTTCCTCGCCGATGTAAAGGTGGACAAAACCGGGCAATTGCCCCTGCCGGAAGAGCCGCCCCACCTCTTCCTCGAAACGGCGGATGCGCAAGACACGCGTATATATGTCCAGCAGAACATCAAGTGAAATGCCACAATGATGCATCGCTTCACCTCAGTGCAGCAGCGCGCTGGCGGTCAGCGCCAGTGTTTTCGTCGCCGCGACAACCTGGTCAATACTAACGCATTCGTCAACCATCGGCCAAACCGGGATGAAACCCGGACCGTATTCGACGCAGGCGATGCCGGCCCCCTTGAAGTGGCAGGTATCGGCGGTTGCGCCGATGCGGTGGCCGGCGCCCACGCGCGGCTCGACGCCGGCGACCTGTCGGTGGGCCGCGATCAAAGCCTGTACCAGCGGCGATTCAGCGGGCGTCGCCGCGCGCGCCGGCATGTTCGGCTGTTGCTCGCTCTGCGGGATTATCAGCTCGTACTGAAATTCGGGATCCGCCCGCTTGATCGCCTCCAGACGCGCCCGCATATCCTCGCGCACACTGTCTTCCGTCATGCCGGGAATGATGCGCAGGTCAAAGGCGACGGTGGTCACATCCTGATAATGCTCAATATCGCGGATCGCCATGGCCGGATAACCCGGGATCAGGGGATGCGCTTGATAACGCAGCCAGCCGCCGTCTTCAGTCCGCGGGATCTGCGTGTAGGAGGGACTGAAAGCATCAATGACCTTCGTGACTTTTTCAATGGGATTGACATAAGGCACACGGTGTTTGAATTCGCCGAGGACGCGAATCTTGCCTTGCACGTAGCCGACGGATATCAGGCCGACATCCAGGTTTCCCGCTTCGGTGACGATGCAATAATCGGGGCGGCAGCCGCTCTCGATCAGATGCAGGGCGCCAACGCCGCCGCCCGTCTCGGCGACGACGCAGGCGAGGATGAGGTCGCCTTTAAGCGGCCGCCCGGAACGGCGAATCGCCTCAGCCGCGATCAGCATCGAAGCCAGGCCGGCCTTCATGTTCAGCGCGCCCAGGCCATAGATCACCCCATCGGCGATCTCCCCGCCGAAGGGATCGTAAGTCCAATGCTCGCGCCGAAAGACATCGCCCTGCCAATCGCTGGTATCGGTGTGGCCGCAGAGCATCAAGGCGGGACCTTGGCCCGTTCCCGGCAGGCGGCCAATCGCCTGATGCGTCAGCTCCCCGTCGCGCAGGGGCACGGTCTGCAACTCAACCTCGTAGCCGCGCTGCGTCATCCATTCCGCCAACCAGCGCCCGAGCGCCGACTCCCGCCATAAGAACGACGGGATGCGGATCAACTGCCGCGTCAGTTCGATGGCTTCTTCCGCTTCAATATGCTGCAGCAGGGCCGACATCAGCTTTCAGCGGCATCAACGATCGCCCAAACATCAAAGCCGATCTGGGCGCCGCCCCACAATTCGCTTACGCCGATTGTGTTGCGCGTGGGGTAGGGCGGGCGGAAATATTCGCAGTAAATGGCATCCATGGCGGCAAATTGGCTGATGTCGGTGAGAGAGACGTTGACGCGGATGACATCGGACATGGCGCAGCCCGCTTCTTCCAGCACCGCGCGGATATTGTCCAGAGCTTGCCGCGTTTCCGCTTCAAAGCCGCCGCCCACCAGACCCGAGCCGTCCGCCGCCGTACCGAGGTAGCCCGATGTCACGAGCAGGTTGCCATGCCGCAGGGCTTGGCTGTAGCCACTCGTGGGGACCGGCGCCGCCTCCGTCAGAATGACATCCAGTTGCGCCACAGTTTATGCCCCGTTTTGCGCGTCGGCTTCAGATTTCTCGCGCGCCTCGGTCAGATAGTTGTAAATGGTCGACCGGCTCAAGCCCAATTCTTCGGCGAGGAGAGGCACGGCCCGTTTCACCTGGAAAGCGCCTTTTTCGTCCAGGCGCGCGATGAGATCGATCTTGTCCTCTTTGGACATGATCGGCAATTCGACTTCAATCTCGTTGACTGCTTCGCGCAATATCGTGTGGATGGTCCGCTGGATGTCGTCGGAGAGCGTCTCGCTGACTTCCGAATCGGCTTCAAGCGCCAGGAATTCGCCCAGCATTCGGTGAAACCCGGCGAATATGCCGATGTCCAGATTGATGCAGAATGCGCCGTAAGCCACCCCGCGCTCATCGCGCAGGAACATCGTGCAGGATTTCATATTCCTGCCGTTGGGCAAAAATGTCTGATAGTTGTGGAAGTCTCTTACGGTATTGCCGTTGCGCGCTTGCGTCAGCAGGAGATCGGTGGCGGCGCCGCCCACCCGGCGCCCGCTGATATTGCCTTCAATATGGATGATCGAGCGTTCGAGGTCGGTGAAATCATGGATCACCACTTCGCAATGGGGCGCGAAGAGCTTGGCGATGCCCAGCGATAGCTGCTTGAGCAGAGCGAAAGTCGCCTCTTTGTCGGCTGTTGCCAGCGCGTCGGCGCTATTCATCGCGATATCTGCGCCTCGATTTGGCCGATCCTGATGCTTGAGTTGCGGACTTGAATTTGCATTTGCGCGAATCATGGTAAACAATATATCCAAGAATTATACAAACTGTAAAGAGGCGGCGCAACTGATGTCGGCTGATCGCGATGCAAGCGGGGGCGTACTCTATTCGCAGAAGGGTCCGCCGACGCTTGATGAAATGACCGGGCCGGAAGTCGAGGCGGCGCTGAAGCAGACGGACGTGTTGCTGCTGCCGGTTGGCGCCACCGAAGCCCACGGCGCGCACCTTCCCCTCGGCACGGATTCTTTCGAAGCGCGCGAGAATTGCCGGCGGGCGGCGCTGCGTCTCGCGGATATGGCTTGCCCGGTTGTCATCGGTCCCGTCATTCCCTTTGGAACGTCCAGCTTTCATCTGGGTTTCGCCGGCACAATCAGCCTCAGCTCGAGCACGATGATCAATCTTTTGACGGAGGTTTGTCTGAGCCTGCACGACAGCGGCTTCCGCAAGTTCGCGCTGGTGCACGGCCACGATGGCAATCTGCCCGTCATGATGGTCGCGGCCCAAGACCTCGTTGACCAAACCGCCGATGCCCAAGCGATGGCGCTAAACTGGCTGACGCCGCTCAGCAAGGTCTATCACAGGATTCAGACTTCAACGAAGCAGGAGGGCCATGGCGGCGAGGGCGAGACCGCCCGCATCCTCGTTACGCATCCGGAACTGGTGCATCTCGACCGGGCGATTAAACACCATGTTCCGCCGGATGAGATGCGCAAGATACAAGGCCCCGAGCATATTAAGACCGGCGGCGGCATATTCTATGCCACACGCCGTTACAAGGATCATACACCATACGGGCATATTGGCGATCCGGCGCTCGCAACCGAAGAGACCGGCAACAAGGGTTATGACATCATCGCCGAGTGGCTGGCCCGGGTCATCGCGCGCGACTATTTCGGGCGGGATATCGATCCTAACGAGATCTTGAACGTGGATGACGAGGGCTGAGCGTCCGCGCCGCGATCACAGAAGTCACATTGAGATTTGACCACCGAGTACACCGAGTACACCGAGAAGAGCGATTGGTCCGGTACTTGGCGCCATTTTGTCGAAATGCTCTTGGGCGAGAATGAAGTTGATGAACAAGTTAATGTCATGGCTGCCCAATTCAAGCAGAGCATTTAGGGGCAAATTCGTAAAGAGAATCTAAACTCAGTAAACGCAAGTAAGTCGTGCAAAATCTGATGGGCATTTTGAAACAAGGGTGGGCGAGCCACCGGCTCGCCCGTACAGCGAGTCTCTTTTATGCCGCAGGGGCGAGCCACCGGCTCGCCCGTACACCGAGTCTCCTCTTATGCCGTAGGGGCGAGCACGTGGCTCGCCCGACTGTATGTCGCGAAAGACGATGCGCATTTTTTCAATTACTTACTGGCGTATACTTCTGTGTCCTCTGCGTACTCTGCGTACTCTGTAGTTAAAGAAAAACCGAAGCGATTGCCCTGGAAGCTGATGCCGAGATTTTGACAGGCGGCAAGAGCGGGTTATAATGACGGCGAGGATGGACAGTTTGTTGATTATCTGAACACAATGTTTAAGTTCGTCTTGTGACGGCCCGCGCCAACACTCGACGGTTTCTCAGGCTCAAAAGTGGAGAAAAGAGAAAGGAACATTATCATGTCAAGGTGTGGCCTCTTCAGAAGTTTGTCTGTCATTTTGCTCCTGTTGCTTGCCTTGGGCGCGGCCTCCGCGGACGACCCGCAATACGGCGGCACGTTGGTATTTGGCGCCGAGTCCATGGGCGATTCATTTGATATCGGCTTCTGGCACGGCTTCGGCGGCGTGCACGTGATCGATACCATCGGCGAGGGCCTGGTGCGCGCCGATTTCGAAAATGGCGGCGCCCTGCCCGGCTTGGCCGAATCCTGGGAGATATCGGATGACGGCCTGGTTTATACCTTCCATATCCGCGAGGGCATGAGCTTCCATGATGGCGAGCCGGTGACGGCCGCCGCTATCGTGCGCAGCATGAAGCGCCCCATCAATCCGGAGGACCCGAGCTACATCGAAGGCATGTACATGTACGGGAATCAGGGCACGGCCAATTGGGAATCGCTCGAAGCGGTTGACGACCTGACGGTGGTGCTGACGCTGATGCAGCCCAACGCGACGCAGCTTCTGGTATTCTCCCGTCCCGATGGCGTCATCATCAGCCCGAAAGCGCTGGACGAATACGGCACGGAAGTTGGCTTGAATATGTCAGCGGCCGGTCCCTTCAAGATCGAGCGCTTTGTGCCCGGCCAAGAGGCGGTATTGGTGGCGAATGAGGATTACTGGGCGGGGCGGCCCTACGTCGACCAAGTGGTCATCCGCGCCTTCCCGGATGAAGCCGGCATCCTCGCCGCGCTCGAGGCGGGCGAAATTGACATGACCCTCTACGCGCCTTTCACATCGGTCCCGCGCCTGCAAGATTCAGAGCATATCCGCGTCGAAGTGGGCGCCCCGCTGGTGGATCTCTTCGCCGGCGCCAATGTGGCGCAGGCGCCCTTCGATAACCTGCTGCTGCGTCAGGCGGTCAATTACGCGCTCGACCGCGAAACCTTGATTGAAGCGGGATTGAACGGATTCGCCGAAATGCCGGCGAGCTTGCTCGGTCCGCTCGATCTGGGCTTTGACGAATCGGGACGCGATGTCAGCGTTTATGATCCGGAACGCGCCAAGGCCTTGCTGGCGGAATCGGGCATGGAGATGCCGGTGGCGATCGAATTGGCTTACGAGAACAACCGCTTCTGGCCGCAACTGGCGGAATTGATCGCGGCCGACCTGGAAGCGGTTGGCTTTGATGTGACGCTCGATCGACTTGACGCCGGTTCATTCTGGGGCAAAGTCGGCGATGGACAGACGCAGCTGAGCATCAACCAGCGCTCCACTTTCGTGCCCGATCCGCATGACAAGGCGATCCTGATGGCGCGGGCCGGCGCCGAAGGCAGCCAAACCCAACATCAAGCCCTGGATGCCGCTGACGAGATTGATGCGCTGGTTTCGGCCGGGATCTCAACGGTGGATGCGATGGAGCGCGAGGCGATTTACAAGGAATTCCAAGCGCTGATGCTGGAACAACTGCCTTACATCTACATCGGTTATCTGACGCCGCCCATCTTCGTGAGCAAGCGCGTGCAGAATGTGGAAACCTTCGGCACAGCCGGCGGGCGTATCAACCTGCGCGAAGTCTGGCTGTCGGAATAGCCCGCTCATCAGCAATCCTGAATATGGCTTCGTCCGCCGCGGATGAAGCCATATTTGCCTTTTTCAATCGCAAAACACTAAACTAAGCGCAAGTCCTTCATCTCACTGCGAGCGCAGGTTTTGTCGTTCATGGGCGCTGACAAGGGTACAAGAGCGCGGATCGGCAGTATCTGGCGTCGCTACGATATCGCTCTCTTCGGCGGCGCCGTCTTCGCCTTCATTCTGCTCATCACCCTGCTGGCGTCGGTCGTCGCGCCTTATGATCCTATGGCGCGCAACATCAAGAACCGATTTGCGACGCCTTCGGCGGAAAACGCATTTGGAACGGATCAACTGGGGCGCGATGTCTTGTCTCGGGTCATACACGGCGGGCGGCCGATCCTTGGCGCGAGTTTCGCCGCCGTCATCAGCTCATTGGCGGCGGGACTGATCATCGGCGTCAGCGGCGGTTATCTCGGCGGACTGCTCGATACGGCGCTCATGCGCCTGATGGATGTGATGCTCAGTTTTCCGTCGATTCTTCTAGCCATTCTCATCGTGGCGACCCTGGGCGTCGGTTTGCTGAATGTCACGGCCGCCATTGGTTTCGCCATGGCGCCTGTGTTCGCGCGGCTGGCGCGTTCGATCGTGATAACGCTGGTTTACGAAGAATACGTGACGGCGGCGCGCTCGCTGGGCGCGTCCGACTTGCACATCATCCGTAAGCATATCTTGCCCAACATGCTGCCGCCCATCATCGTGCAGGCATCGGCGATGCTGGCGGTCGCGATTGGCACGGCCTCGGCTCTCAATTTCATCGGCCTGGGCGTCGAACCGGGCACGCCCGACTGGGGCATGATGGTCGCGGAAGGACAAAGGCTGATCTTTGACGCGCCGCATGTGCCGCTTTTCCCCGGTCTCGCCATCACCATCACCGTGCTCAGCGTCAATTATATGGGCGACGGCCTGCGCGATCATCTCGATCCGAAACTGCGCCGGCAAGGCCTCTGACGGATGGCACGATGATCGGCTATTTACTCAAACGTCTGATCTGGCTGCCCCTCGTTCTGTGGGCGGTCAGCAGCTTGACCTTTCTCGCTCTGCGCATCGTGCCCGGCAATCCCATCCAGACCGTGCAGAACCAGGTGATGGACAAAAGCCAGCTGGCGCAGGTGGAAGCGGTCTGGGGCCTTGACCGGCCTATCGGCGAGCAGTACCTGAACTTTCTGTCTAAACTCGTTCGGGGCGATCTCGGCCTGGCGATGAGCAGCGGCGTGCCGATCCGACGCATGATCTTTGAACGCATGCCGCCGACAATCGAATTGGCCATCGTCTCGCTTTTCATCAGCACCGCCATCGGCGTTTTGGCGGGCGTCGCTTCCGCGGCGATCCGCAACCGCGCCATCGATTACAGCGTCAGAACGGCCTCCATTCTTGGTCTGTCGCTGCCGCTCTTCTGGGTCGGCATCATGCTGATCATACTTTTCTCGGTCAAATTGCGCTGGACGCCGACGAGCGGACGAATCGGCGCCGGCGTCGATTACGATGTCATCACCAATTTCATGTTCTACGATCTCATCGCCACCGGCAATTGGGCCGCCTTCGGCAGCTATTTGCGGCATCTGGTCTTGCCCGGTGTGACAATCGGCTTGACGTCAGCCGGTTTTGTCGCTCGCCTGACGCGCTCGGCCATGCTGGAAGTCATGAACTCCGATTACGTCCGCACCGCGCGGGCCAAAGGCTTGTACGAGCGCAGCGTCATCTGGAAGCACGCCATGCGCAACGCCATGCTGCCGATAATCACCTTGCAGGGTTTGCAATTCGGCGCGATTCTAGGCGGCGCGGTGATCACGGAGCGCGTCTTTTCCTACCCGGGCATGGGCGCCTGGCTGCTGGACGGCATTCTCGAGCGCGACTATTCCGTGGTGCAGGGCGGCATCATCTTCGTCGCCCTGGCCTATGTGCTGATGAATTTGCTGGTGGATATCCTCTACCAAGTCATTGATCCGCGGCTGCGCCATCCCAGCCGTTGAGCGCGGTTTGGGCAAGAATCCCGGCTGTCAGATTGGCCGCGCGCCCGAAGCGATGCTAAGTCGCGTCCGCCCAGATGCTGCCCATTTGCCGGATGGACGTTCCGATGCTTGCGCCGCCCCCAGTGGTGAACAGCCGAATCCCGAGCGCATTCTCCTGATCAGGGTAAATTCTGCTGGCCATTGAGACGCGATCATTGGCGAAGATTTCCAGCGCGGAATTGTCCAAATAGATCTTCAGCCGCAGCGTCTCTCCCCGTCCCAATTGCAACTCACACCCGCAGGCATCGCGCGTCACTTCAGCGGGACTTGAGGAGCGCTCGCGGTTCAGGCGCAAGGTACTGTTGGCGAAGTTATAAGTCAATTCAGTGTATTGGCTGCCGTCGGGGCTGCGCCGGAACTGGATGCCAACTTTTGTGCAGTCATGCCGGTTGACATTGAGCCCGATTTCCAGGCAGGCCCCTGACACATCGAGTGTTTTCCCCTCGGCGTCCAGGTCCACAAATTCGTCGAATATCAGACCGGAGCGCAACTTCTGCATTTCGGACGCCGGTTTGACGCTCAGGCGGCCGGCGGCATCAAGGGCGATCTCCCGCGGAATGGTCAGGCAAGATGCCCAACCGGCCGCCGCGTATTGATCGCGGCTGCGCGCCTCCCGCATCCAACCCCACATCAGCCAGCGACCATCAGGATCGCGCAGGCTGTTGGGCGCATAGAAGACATCGCCCCAATCCAGGCGTCTGGGCGCTCCGTCGGGTGTGTAGCGATGTTCAGCATAATCCCCCAGCCAATAGACCGGCCGGCCGTGCGGAGAGACGACCAGCATGTGCTTCGCGCCCAAGTCCAGGAAGTTGGGGCACTCCCAATTGATGCCGCTCTCGGCTGGGTTGCCGATATAAAGGGGGTTGAGATACTCCCATTCGATCATATCGGGCGAACGATAGAGCAGGGCGACGCCGCCTCGCCCTTTGATGCCGGATCCGAGCAGCATGTACCAGCGGCCGTCCGCTTCTTTCCACAAGAAGGGATCGCGGAATCCGATGAGATCCAGTCCATCCGGTATCGCCGGAATCACCGGATTGGCCGCGTGCTTTTCCCAGGTCAGCATATCGTCGTCGCTGACCGCGAGGCACTGCGTCTCCTGGTCGATCTCCAGAAGGAACTCGTCATAATAACCCTGCGGGATGCGCTGGCGATCGGAGGGCGGAATGTCATCGTCTACGCTCCATAGCGTCAGATCGGCGACGCCCGAATAGAGCATGGTGGGCCGGCCCTCGTGGATCACGACGCTGCCGGACCAACAGCCGGCGCCATCGTATTCGCCCGGAGATGGCATAATCGCGATCGGGCAATGTTCCCAATGCGCCAGGTCCGGGCTGCGCGCATGCCCCCAGCCCATCGGTCCAAAGTCGGCGATGTAGGGATTATGCTGGAAGAACATGTGCCAGTAGCCGGCGTGATATACCGGTCCGTTGGGGTCATTGATCCAGTTGGCCGCGGTCATCAGATGATAGGTCGGGCGCTGCGGATCATTGGCGATTGCAGCGGCGCCTTCGGCGACGGCCCTGTTGGCTTGCGCCAGGATCTGCGCGTAGGAACCGGACATGGTCCCCTCCTTTATGTGGTCTAGTCCTTTAGCGCGCCAAAGGTAATGCCGCGATGGAAGCTGCGCTGGGTGATGAGGTACAGAATCAGAATCGGCGTGAACAGGATAACCGTGGTCGTCGCGATCATGTCGTACTTGAAGGTGAAGCGCCCCATGAAGTCAATGATCCGCACGCTCATCGGCATCAGCCATTGTTTGGTGGCGATCACCAGCGGGAAGAAGAAGCTGTTCCAGGCCCACATGAATTCGATCAACGCCAGAGACATGATCGCCGGGCGCGCCAAGGGCATGATAACGTAGCGCAGCACTTGCAGGTCGGAACCGCCATCCACCACGGCCGCGTCAATCAGCGCGCGCGGGATGTCTTTGAAAAACGTGGTCATCAGGAAGACGCCGAATGTCATGCCCAGCGCCGCCTGCGGCAGGATCATGCCGGCATAAGTATTCAACAGACCCAAATCCTGCAGCAACTGATATACCGGAATCAGCACGGAAGTTTCCGAGACCATCAGCCCGGTCAAGACGAGGAGAAAGAGCCACTGTTTGCCGACGAAGCGATAGACCGCGAAGCCATAGCCGGCCAGGACGGAGACGACGGTCGTCAAAATCATGGACGAGGTCGACAGGATCATGCTGTTATATAGCGCGCCTTTGTAGCCTTGTTCATTGAGGATAAAGGAGAAGTTTCCGAATTGCGGTTCTTTGGGCAGGGAGAGGAAACTTTGGAAGAGTTCGGCCGAGGTTTTGAGCGCGGCGTTGAACATCAGGTAAATGGGGAAGAGGGCGATGAATACAAAGAGCAGCAAGACGGCATGCACAATGATGCTTTGAAGCAGCCTGGCGCTATGGTAGGAGCGCCGCTTGCGCGGCTTGGGCGCGGATCTCATTTACACTCCTTCATCATCTGTGACGATCTGACGGATGACGACGACGCTTAGCGCGAGGATGACAATGGTCAGAATCGTGCTCATGGTCGCGGCGTAATTGAAGCGGCCCTCGCGCATGCTGTGCCAGTAGATGCGCAAACCAACCACCGTGCTGGCTTCGTTGGGTCCGCCATTCGTCGCCACAAAAATCAGGTCGAAGAATTTCATCGAGCCGATGATGGTATAGACGAGCACAAAGATGATGGCATTGCGCAACAGCGGAATCGTGACATAAAGGAATTGCTGCAAGGCGCCGGCCCCGTCAATCTTGGCGGCATCGTATAATTCGGGGCTGATGTTCTGCAGCCCAGCCATGAAGATCAGCACGCAGAATCCATAATAGGACCAACTGCCGATCATATTTACGGCGATCAAAACGATCGATTCGTCCGCCAGCCAGGGCCGTCCCGACAGCCCAATGGTCTCGAGCAGCCAATTGAGCGGCCCAATGCTTGGGTCATAAATCCAGCGCCAGACGATCGCCGCGCAGACTGCGGCCACCGTCTGCGGAATGAAATATACGCTGGCGTAAAAGAGCCGACTGCGTCCGCGGCCGGCGAGCAATACCGCCAGCAGCAATCCCAGCACAACCGGGATGGCGATGCTGAGCAGCACCCACAAAATATTGTGATACAAGGATTTGATAAACAGGTCATCCTGGAACAGCTTGATATAATTGCCCAGGCCAACCCAGAAATAATCGCGCGAGCGCCCGGTCGGCGAATCGAAAAAGCTGAGGACCAGCGCGTTGGCAATCGGATAAAAGATCCAGATGGCGAGGTAAATCAGCGCCGGCGCAATAAAGATGTAAGGTCTAATGTTGAAGCGTGGCATTACGGCGTCCTTCCAGCCGCACGCGTTGCTCGCACAGGGCCGGCTGCCAGGTCGTCAATTCGCGCGTTGGCGCCGGAACCGTTGCGCCCGCGCGGGGTGGGCGCAAGCCGGGGCGGGGGCCTCCGGCAACCCGGAGCGAGTTGCCGAAGACCATTAACCTCCGAAGCGCGGAATTACATGCGTTCGCCCGGTTCCCAAACCTGGCCCAATTCCGCAGCGACTGCCATTTCCTCATCCATATTGTTGAGGAAGTCTTCAATGCTCAATTCGCCGCCCAGCACGCCCTGCACGCCTTGGTAGAGCGCGCGCACGACATTGGGCGCTACCGTGGTGTGGAAGGCGTCGACATTCAGGTCTTGCATCTCTTGACCGATGCGGAAGGCTTTGCCGATCACAGGCGCAACATCGTAGATGCTCCAATCGATCGGATCCTTCTGGATCGGGATGGCGAAACCCTCTTCGATCCAGGTCGGCAGCCAGCGCGGATCGGTCACGAAGTCGATGTATTCCGCCGCCAAATCCGGATCGCTGGCGTTCGCCCAGATGTAATAGGCCGAACCCTCCGACATGTGGGTCGCTTGCGGGATGTCGTCATAGATTGCCGGCATGTAGAAGACATCGAGCGTGCCTTCGGCCATGTTGCCGGAGATGTCATGGATGACCCAGGTGCCGGTCCAGACCGATGTCGCGCGCCCGGTATACAACTCGGCCAGGGAATCGCCATAGTGCTTGCCGTTGAATCCCGGCGAGAAGCAATCGGCGTCGACCATCTCCAGCAGTTTCTCCAGCGCGTCCACGACCTCGGGACGGTTCCAACTGGTCGTGCCGCGCAGAACATCCAGGCCAACCTGGCGCCCGCCGGTCAGCGCGACCATGTCGGTGAACATATTCGCGCCCTGCCAGCCATCCGGACTGTTGGAGAAGGAAATCGGGATATAGCCGGCTTCGTTGGCGACGGCGCACCAATTGAGGATGTCCTCCCAGCTTTGCGGAATATCCAGACCCAGTTCTTCGAAAATCACCTGGTTGTAATAGACGTATTCGAGGTCTTGCTCCCAGGGATAAGCATAGAGCTTGCCATTCCACATGTTGCGCTCGATCGCCCAGTCGGGCAGGCGATCCCACCAGCCGTACTCGTCGGCATAAGGCGTCAGGTCGAGCAGGTAGCCTTCCTGCGCGTAGGCGGTCAAGCCAGCGCCGGAGGGCCAAGAGTAGAATACATCCGGCGCATCGCCCGAGGTCAGCGCCAACTCGATGGCGTTGCGGATGGGCCAGCCGCCGCCGAAGACGGAACGATCCATGAAGACATTGGGGTGCTCTTCATTCCAGGCGGCGTGAATGACCTCAAGCGCGGGCCCGGCGGCGGTCATGCCATAGAATTCCCACTGGTCCCAAACTTCCAGGAATTGGCTGTCCTGCGCGGAAACGGCGCCGCTAAACAGAGCCGTCAATACCAACAGGAACGCAAGTTTCTTCATCCAAGACATGTGCAGTCTCCTATCAAATATGCTATATGCTTCAATCGGAATCGCATTTATGGCATAGGCCGTCGCTATGCCCGGTATGGTTCAATTCAATAACCACCTCCTTGTCAAAAGACAATGCGCATAATCCAGCCGGGCAGGCTCAATTGAGCTTGCCCGCGATCAGCCAATCGCCGGCCGCTAGGTTTTTATCGACAGGTTGTTGAAGCTGACCGCGCCTTGATCCACGAAGAAGCCGAACATCGATTCCGCCTCTTCATAAATGCGATAGGACATCACCACCTGGTCGTTGACGTAGCATTCGACTAGCTGGCCGTTGCGCAGAATGCGAACCTGATACACGCCGTCTTCCGGTTCCGAATACAAGAACTGGTCAATCAGCATGGGGCGGGCCATATCGGGACCGAGCTCCGGGCTGCCGGGCACCCAGGCTTGCCAGAAGGGTTCCCATTGGATCGGCCAGCGTCGGATAGAGGCGCGCTGGCGACCGGGTTCCACCATCAACTGATGCCCCATATACATATCCGCTGTCGGCTCCATCAGTATGCCGGCATTCATGGTGTTGGGATCGCAGGCGATCTCCACTTCCAGCATCAGATCCGTCCGCGCTGTTTTGATGAAGCCATAGCCGTAACTGCCGCGGGCATCGCAACGCATGCCATCCCAATTGCCCTCGCCGGGGATGAATTCAAAATCTTGCGAATTGCTGTAGCTGGCGGCGACTTCCGCTGGCAGGCGGCAGGTTAACGTGCCGTCGGGCATGGCGATCAATTCGCGCGGGGAGCCATATTCGCCGCCCCAGATGAAGTCTTCATCATTGCTGCCGAATTTGCGGCGCGGGATCCAAGCGAAGGTGAAACGCCGCTCGCCGTCGCCGGCGGATTTGGCGGCGTAGAATTTCGAGCCGTCCAGCGCATCGAGCGGCCGCGCTTCCCATGGCCCGCCCGGCTCGGCTACGCGGTAGAGCGTCTTGGCATCGCCGGAATAACGCGAGAACACCAGATAATTGTAGCCGCCGAGACTGAAGGTCTCCGGGCATTCCATACAGTGCGCCTGCTGCGGCGCCCAAATTGTGCCGCCGAGCTCCCAACTTTCCAGGTCATCGGAATAAGCGACAACGACGCAGCCGCGGCGATCTTCCAGGCCTTCATTCAAACGCGCCGCGATCAGCATGGCGTAACGGCCGGATTCTTCGTCGAAATAGACATAAGGGTCGCGCCAATCCGCCGGTTCCCATTCCGTCGTATCGGCGACGAGAATGGGGTTGTTCGGGTTCTTCTCCCAGGTAATCATGTCATCGCTGGTGGCGTGGCAGATCGTCTGCTGGAATTTGGCGTGGTGGCTGTAGCCAGTGTAGAAGAAGTGGAACTTGCCTTCGTGGTCGTGTATCGAACCGGTCCAGATGGCGCCGACATCGGGCTCGCCTTCCTGCCCCGGCCCAAAGGCATCGGCAGTTCTTCCCAATGGACCAGGTCTTTCGAGACGATATGCGCCAGGCGGCAAGCCGCTCGTTCAGGCACCGTCCAGGTATCCGGCGGCGTCGCCAAAATGAAAATATGCCATTCGCCGTTGTAATAGAATGGCATCGTATCGCCGACATCGCCCACTTGAGTCTTGTAACCAAAGAGCCGCATAAGATCTGCCTTTCTCCAAGAATCAGTCTTGCTCGACTGATTTATAGCAACTTTGAGTTGGCTTCGCAAATGCTCGGGGCTGATTCAGATTTCGGCGACAACATCAGCAGAAATGGCGCGCGCGGCAGGCAGATGTCTTTTTTGACCACTTGAATCCACCTGAAAGAAATGTTTTACAAGGCTCAACGACGTTAAAATGCAGCTGAGTGGTTCCGATAGATAAATGCGAAAATAATGGGACATTGCAGGGGCGATTCGGTCGCCCGATGATGCATTCGCAGATTTTCGGGCGACATACAATGTCGCCCCTACAACCGACTTAATTCCGGTTTCTCATTACTTTGTTGGAACTACTTGTGTGTCTATATCAATATTAAGAATGTTCCTGTGCGCTCGGCCGAGGGGATAGAAACTTATGTCAAATGCGAAAAAACCTTCCGATCCCGCTGTCAGCCCGGAGAACCTGGCCCGGTTGGCGGAAATGCTCGGCCTGGAAATCCCGCCGGAAACTCTCGCTTCGCTTTCGACGCAACTCGGCGTGATCGAGGCGATCGAGCAAGCGGAGCTGCAGGATCATCCGCCTATATTGAAGATGGACGCAGACTGGCATGATTGACTCAAGCGAACTAATCCACTTGTCCATCAGTGAAGCGGCGGCCGCCCTGCGGCGCGGCGAGACAACATCGGTCGCGCTGACGCGGGCAACTCTCGCGAGAATGGAACTGACCGAACCCACGCTGCAAGCCTACGCCACCGCGCCGGCGGAACTGGCCTTGGCGGCCGCCGAACGAGCCGACCGGCAATTGGCCGCCGGGCGCGACAACGGTCCCTTGCAGGGCATCCCAATTGCCGTCAAAGACAATTGTTATAGCAAAGGCATCGTCACCGAAGTCGGCTCTAAAGTCCTGGCGGGCTTTGTGCCGAGCTTTGATGCGACCGTGCTGCAGAAGCTTTACGCGGCCGGCACGGTATTGATCGGCAAGACGCGCTGCCACGAATTCTCTTGCGGCGGCAGCGAACCGCCAACGCGCGGCCCCTGGGACCTGAGCCGTTTCCCCGGCGGCAGCAGCATCGGCTCCGGCGTGGCGCTGGCGGCGCGCTCAGCCTTCGGCGCCATCGGCACGGATACCGGCGGTTCCGTCCGGATCCCGGCGTCGATCAACAATCTTGTCGGCATGAAAGCGACTTATGGGCGCGTCAGCGCTTACGGCGTGCTGCCGCTGGCTTGGTCGCTCGACCATGTGGGACCAATGACGCGCACGGTGCTGGACAATGCGCTCATGCTCGGCGCGATCGCTGGTCACGATCCCAATGACGCCAATTCCGCGCGCGCGGACGTGCCGGATTTCAGCGTTGGCATTGAAGGCGGCCTGCGTGGCGCGCGCATCGGCATCGAGCGCGACTACTTCCTGTATCCCGGCGTGACAGACGAGGTCCGCGCAGCCATCGAAGCCGTAATTGCCGACTTGGCGAGCCTGGGCGCGGAAATCGTCGATGTCAGTTTGCCCGAGCTGGCCTTCACGCGCGAGACGCAAATGACGATTAGGATGGCGGAATCCGCCAGCTATCATCGCCGCCAGATACAAGAAAAAGGGCATCTGTATACTCCGGGCACACGGACAACCCTGGAGATGGGCCAGGTCATTTTGGCGACGCAATATCTGGATGCGCTGCGCGCCCGCGATCGTTTTCGCGGTGCGATGCAGGCCCTCTTCAAGCGGGAGAGATTGGAGGCGCTGATATCGCCGACGATATCCGTTCCCGCGCCGCTGCTGGAAGATGTGTGGAAACCGCGCGACGATATGGACAATGGCGAAACGCCCACCGATGGCTTCGTGCATCAAGTCTATCCCGCCAACTTGAGCGGTCAGCCGGCGCTGAGCGCGCCCGCCGGCTTCACGCAATCCGGCTTGCCGATCGGCTATCAATTGATGGGCCGGCCATTTGACGAAGCCACGCTCTACCGCATTGCCTATACCTACGAACAGACGCAGGACTGGCACGAGCGGCAGCCGCCGCTTGTCTACGACTGAGGCCCGGTGTGAAGCTGGTTATTATATCAGTGGCAATTGCGCAGCGATGAAGCTTTGCGTCGGCGGGCGATTCACAGAATCGCCCCTACACCTAGCGTATTCGCCTCAATATGTCGCGCGGCCGCCGGATAGGTCAAACACGGCGCCAGTGTTGAACGAGGCTTCGCGCGACACAATCCAGCAGGAGATGGCCGCCGTTTCCGCCACCGTTCCCAGGCGGCCCATCGGGATCTTGCTGGTCATATAGTTGAGCGATTCTTCGGCCGTGTCCGCGAGCAAGGGGGTCGCGACCAGGGCCGGCGCCAGGGCATTCACCGTGATCTCGGTGTGCGCATACTCCTTGCCGATCGCCTTCGCAAGTCCGATCACCCCGGCTTTGGAGACCGAGTAGCCGGCCATGCCCGGGTTGCCATCTTTGCCGGAAATGGAGGCGAGGTGCAAGATTCGCCCATATCGGCGCGGCAGCATCGCCTCTATCGCATATTTTGTGACCAAAAATGAGCCGATTAGATTGATGTCAAGGACATTGCGGAAGGAAGCCAAATCATATTCATGAATATTTGTCGCCGTCTTGCCCAGGATGCCGGCGCTGTTCACCAACACATCCAACTGCCCAAACCGCTGCACGACTGATTGTATGAGACCGCGCACTTCGGCTTCCTGTGTGATGTCCACCCGCGCCGTTTCGATGTGACCCGGACGACCGTCCAGGGACTTTCGGGCTTGTTCGAGCGCCTCTGCGTCAATGTCGGCCAGTACGACGCAGCCATTCTCTTGCGCGATTCTGGCGCCGATGCCCAGCCCGATGCCGCTGGCGCCGCCGGTTACGATGGCCGTCTGACCTTGAAACCTGTTTTCAAAGACCATCACTTCCGCCGATTCATTAAGGGGATGTGAAGTTCTGTCCGCGCTATGCGCGAGCGCTGTCGCCCGGCCGGAAGGCTGGCGCGCTTGAATTCAGGACAGGACGAAGCCGGCATAGCCCTGGGCCGCGACCTCGTCGCATTTTTCGACGTACTCGGGAAAACCGGGCAAGGGCATGTAGACGCGGGGCTTGCCGGGGATATTCGCCCCCCAATACCAGGAATTGCAGGACAGGCGCAGCGATTGATTGACCACTTCAGCGACATGGGCGACCCAGGCGTCCTGCGCCGCTTCGCTCGCTTCTATGCGCCTGTGGTCATGCTCAAACATAAACTCGATGCAATCGCTCAGCCATTCCACGTGCTGCTCGATGGCCACCATCATATTGGTCAAGACCGAGGGACTGCCGGGCCCGGTAATGGTGAAGAGATTGGGAAAGCCCGGAACCTGCAGGCCCAGGTAATTGACCGGCCCGGCCGCCCATTTTTCGCGCAGGCTCAGGCCGCCGCGGCCGCGAATATCAATCTTGAGCAAGGCGCCGGTCATGGCATCGAAACCGGTTGCGAAGACGATGACATCCAATTCGTGCTCAGCTTCGGTCGTTCGAAGGCCGGTGGAGGTAATCGCTTCAATTGGCGTGGCGTTGATATCGACCAGTTGCACGTTGGAACGATTGAAGGTTTCAAAATAGCCGCTATCCAGAACGGGGCGTTTGCAATTGATCGTATAGTCCGGCGTCAGCATATCGGCCACTTTGGGATCTTTGACGATGTCATGGATTTTCGCCCGTACAAAGTCCGCCACCGCGCGGTTGCTCTCGGCATCGGTCAAGACGTCATTGAATGCGCCGAAGAAGGGAAATCCGCCGAGCTGCCAGCGTTCCTCCAGGATGCGCCGTCGTTCTTCTTCGTCCACTGACATAGCGGCGATGTCGTTGGACGGAATGTGGGAGAGTTGACCCGCCGGCTCCAAGCGATTGCGGGCGCGGAAGCCGGCGTAATCGGCTTTGATTTCCGCGACTACCTCCGGATCCACCGGGCGATTGTGCGCCGGAACCGACCATTGCGCCGACCGCTGAAAGACCGTGAGATGCGCCGCCTGCCGGGCGATGACCGGAATCGTCTGCACCGCTGAGGAACCGGTGCCGATGACAGCCACGCGCTTGCCGCTGAGTTCCACGCCCTCATGCGGCCAGCGCGCCGTGTGGTACATTTGCCCGCCGAAACTCTCCATCCCGGTGATGTCCGGTATGTTGGGTTCGGATATGCAGCCCGTCGCCATGATGAGAAAACGGGCTGACAGCTCGGCGCCAGCATCGGTTGACAGACGCCAGATGTTGTCGGTCTCGTCAAATGCCGCCGTTTCCACCCGTGTGTTGAAACTGATATCGGGCCGCAAATCAAATCGTTCGGCGACGTGGTTGAGATAGCCTAGAATCTCGGGCTGGGTTGGGTAGCGCTCCGGCCACTCCCATTCCTGCTGAAGATCTTCGTCAAAACTGTAGGAGTATTCCAATGTGTCCGTGTCGCAGCGCGCGCCGGGGTAGCGGTTCCAATACCAGGTGCCGCCCACATCCGCAGCCATCTCGATCACACGCGTCGACAGGCCAAGTTGGCGCATGCGATAGAGCATGTACATGCCGGATATTCCGGCGCCGACGATGATGACATCAAATCTGTCTACTGGCTTCATTCTCCGATCCTGCGCTCCAACCCGCGGCTCAATCGTTCAAAGAGTGCGAAACCAAGCTACTCTCGGCTGATTCAGAACCGTTCGCCGCTGTCTCTCAGGCTTCGAAAGCGTCGCCAAACACATTTTGCACTTCGGCGCGCAATTCGTCGACCGCCTGCCCGAAGTCGCGACTGCCGCGGTAGACATTATAGGGCTGCCCGCCCAAGAGCATGAAGGGCCCGTCAAAATTGTTGTCGCGCGCCATGTTGAGGCAGCGCTTGGCATCTTCCAGGTCCAGCGCCCCATCCTCGTCAACCTTGACCCAATGGTGAACGGCAGTGGCGCGCGGCATCAGTTTCTCCAATATGTCGAACTTGTTGGGGCCATTGGCATTGCCAAAATCGGCGACCACTCCATAATCGCGCTCGGCAATGTCCAGCACCTGCAAGAGATCCTCCGCCTCGTTGTTGAAGAACTTGTAATTTTCCGTCGCCGGCTCCAGGCCGCAGGCGACGCCGTAATCGTAGAGCTCGCGGAAGGCTTCGCCGCTGGCGCGGGTATTTTCGGGATTGGGCGCGCTTTCGCCCGGCACATAGCGGATGCCGCTCGAGCCCAGTTCCGCGGCGATTTCCATCCAGCGCTTGGTGAGCTTAATGCTGGCGGCGCGCTCCTCAGCGTCAGAACTGGCGATCTCGCCTATGTCAACAAGCAACTGATAGAGCTCCACATTCGCGGATTCGAAGGCGGAACGCAACTCGGCCAGGTAGCCCGGCTCGATGTTGGGGATGTGCTGAATGCAGAGATCGACGCAGTGGATGCCGTGGGCGGCAACCTTGGCCGGGAAGTCGAGCAAGTCGAGCTTGGGCGTCGACTTATAGGACCCGGAGACGCTCTTGCCGCCCTCGTCCAATTCAAACCAGGGATCCCCCAGAAAGGCATCGGGCAGATGCAATGAAAAACTAGATAATCCAGCGCGTACCATTTTCCCCTCCTTATATTTGATCCTTAGATTTGCGGGGTATTGCCGCTGCCGGCCGTCTCCGGCCGCTGTCCTGCGCCGCAATCGCGGGATGAATTCAAGCCTATGCCAAACTTTACCATTTCTGCCGGCTTGCTCACAAGCCATCTTCCCAGGCGGTACCGCAACAGAGTCGATTTAATTTCTTCAAAAACCGACGAATTGGTAGGGGCGACTCGGTGAGTCGCCCAATTTTGATCCTGGTTTACGCATCGGTCGATCCACCGGATCGCCCCTACCAGACTATTTGAACCGAAATGGATACACTACCCGCTTAATCAGAAATTTGACAGCTTATCCAATCCTATGTATATTGGATATGAAATACGATTTATTGGATATTGGATATACGCTGGGTCCGCTGGCAAAAATGGCGACGACGAACCTCCCCGGGAGCAAGTAATGTTGGACTTTCCGCTGATCGATACGCATCTCCACGTTTGGGATCCGCGCTTGCTGCGCTATCCCTGGCTGGATGACATCCCTCTGCTGAACAAGCCTTATTTGCTGGAAGACTATGACCGCGCCTGCGCAGAGGTGGCGGTCGCCAAGATGGTCTTCCTTCAGGCGGAAGTCGATTTCGCTCAATTCCAGGAAGAAGCGGATTGGGTGGATAGCTTGGCTGATCAAGACAGCCGCCTTCAAGGCATCGTGCCCTGGGCGCCGCTGGAGCTGGGCGACGCCGCCCGGCCCGCCCTGGAAAAACTAGCCAGCAATCCGCGAGTCAAGGGCGTTCGCCGCATCATTCAATTCGAGCCCGATATCGAGTTCTGCCTGCGTCCGGATTTTGTGAAAGGCCTACAACTGCTGCCGCAATACGGCCTGAGTTTCGATATTTGCATCCATCACCCGCAGATGGCCAACACCATCAAAATGGTGGCGCAGTGCCCCGATGTCCAGTTCATCCTCGACCACATCGGCAAACCCGATATCAAGAACGGCCTGATGGATCCCTGGCGCGCCGAGATCAAGACGCTCTCCGAGTTTCCCAATGTCTGGTGCAAGATCTCCGGCTTGGTCACCGAGGCCGATCATCAGCATTGGACCCGGGAGCAGCTCAAGCCTTATATCGACCAGGTCATCGACTGCTTCGGCTTTGATCGCGTGATGTACGGAGGCGACTGGCCGGTTGCCTACCAGGCGACCGAGTACCCGCGCTGGGTGGAGACTCTTCAATGGGCCGTGGAGGGCAGTTCCCAGGCCGAGCTGAAGAAGCTCTTCCATGACAATGCGGCCGCCTTCTATCGCTTGGATGGAAACGACTAGCCCTATCTTTTGGGATTTGAGCATGCAGCGGCTGGAACCGATCGATCAAACTGGAAACCTGAGCGAAGAAGTCGCCAAGCGCCTGCGCAGCGCGATCAAAGCCGGGCTCTTTCAACCAGGCGCGCACCTGGTGGAGCAAGACATTGCCGAGCAGCTTCGCGTCAGTCGCATGCCGGTGCGAATAGCGATTCAAAAGCTGATCGACGAAGGCCTGGTCATCAAGGAACCGCGCCGCGGCGCATTCGTCCATACCTTTTCCGCCAAAGACCTGGACGAGGTCACATCCATTCGTATCGCCTTGGAAGCCATGGTCCTGGAATACGCCATTCCCAATTGGTCGCATGCTATTGAAGATGAATTGGGGAGCGTCGTTGAGAGGATGTTTGAGGCGGCGAGCCAGGGCGACCGGCAGGCGATATTTGAACTGGATGTCAAGTTCCACGCGGCGCTTTGGGAATTGTCAAAGCACGCATTGCTGATCGAAGTCGTATCGAGTCTGCGCTCGCGCATCAGCCGCTTCCTGCAGGAAGCCAACGATCGCGTCTCGCCGGCCGAAGTGATGCAGCATGTCGCCACGCACAAAGACCTGCTTGAAGTGCTGAAAAAGGGCGACGTGTCTGAAGCGAAGGCGGCGATGACCGCACACATCAGGATGTCGCGGGAGCGCATTAAAGCCAACTACGCCTATCTCGGTCAACGCGATACAAGCGCGCCAGCGCCAGTGATAAACTCGTCAGCAACTAACGCGACTTGAGGGAGGGGCGGCTGATGGATTGGAATGGACATGTGGCTATCGTCACCGGCGCGGCCAGCGGCATCGGCGCCGGCATCGCCGAGTGCTTCGCCGAAGCCGGCGCTGAAGTGGTCATCGCCGATATCAACGAAGGGCTGGGCGCGCAGGTCACAGCTGACTTAAATGAGCGCTTTGGCAAAGGCCTTTTTGTTAAGGCGGATGTCGCCCAAGCCGCTGACTGCAAAAGCCTCGTCGCCGCAGCGCTGGCGGCATACGGCCAGATCGACACGCTCGTCAACAACGCCGGCGTCAACTTCGTCAAGCCGACGCTCGAAATGGACGAAGCCGACTGGGATCGCGTCGTTAATGTCGATCTGAAAGGCGCGTTTCTCTGCAGCCGTTACGCGCTCGAGTCGATGGTGGCGCGCTGCAGCGGAAACATCATCAATATCGCCAGTGTGCACACCGTCGCCACGCTGCCAGCGGCCGCGCCCTACGCCGCGTCCAAAGGCGGCGTCGACATGATGACGCGATCCATGGCGATCGAATTCGCGCCCTTCGGCATTCGCGTCAACGCCGTCAGCCCGGGCCTGACGGATACGCAGATTTGGAACGACATTCAGGCTGCCGCCGAAGACGCCGACATGGCGCGGCAGCACTGGATGGACAATATCCCGCTCGGTCGGGTGCAGGCGCCGCGCGAAGTCGGCAATGTCGTGCTCTTCCTGGCGAGCGAGCAGTCGTCCTATGTAACCGGCGCCAACATCTTCAGCGACGGCGGCATGACGGCGCAGTTGGTCAACCGCGAACGATTCTCCAGCAAGTCCTTGGAGGGTAGGGCGCCGCAAGACCGTAGCAGCAGGTAGGGGCGCGCCCGCGGCTCGCCCGAAAAACTGGCCAATGTCCGCGGCTCATGAGATGAAAACAGCTTGGGAGGTGCGCCTATATGCAGATTGCGTTATCTTTTGTCCGAAGCTAAAACAATGACTCAAGGAAAGGCAATATGATGATCAAGAAACTGTCACTGCTTCTCGTCGTCGCGCTTCTCTTCGCGGCCTTCGGAACGGTCTGGGCCCAGGATAGCGATATCTCGGGTGAAATTACGGTCCACTATCAGGTTTACTACCGGCCCGAGCAGCATCCGGCGCATTCCGCAATCGCCGAGCAAGTCGCGCAGGACTACATGGACCTGCATCCCAACGCCACCGTCAATCTCTTGCCCGATATTCCCAGTGGCTCCGATTACATTACCTGGCTGTCCTCGCGCATGGCCGCGGATGAAGCGCCAGATATCGTTTGGGATCAGTGGTTCAATCGCAGTCGCACTATGGGTACCTGGTGGACGGCGCTTGACGAATACTTTGAAATGCCGAACCCCTACATCGCCGAAGGCATCCCGGGCCACGAACGTTGGGCCGATTCCTTCGCGCCGAACGCAATGAATACGACCCGCGCGCCCGATGGACACTGGTATCAGGTTGCGTTGGACTGGGTGGAAACCGCGCTATTCTACAACGTCGCCATGTTCGAAGAAGCTGGCGTGGAACCGGATTGGGCCAATTGGGGCGAATTCATCGCCGATATGCACGCCATCCAGGATACGCTCGGCGTGGAAGCCTTCGGCTCCTTCATGCCTGGCACGGGCTGGAGCACCTGGTATTGGGCCGACAGCTTGTGGCTGAGCGTTGTCTGGGCCGACCGGCATTCGGAACTATACATGGACAAATACTCCGAGATGCAGCCGGATCTGGACTGGCGTCAGTTAAACGCCGAGGAATACGCCAAAGCTATCCATGACGGCGTCCTGAGCGCCGACGATCCGCGCATGGACGATTACCTGCGCATCTCCAAAGAGTTCGTCTCGATTCTGCCGATCGACTACATTGGCATCACCAGTCTGGGCGATGTCATGCGTATGTGGCTCGGCGAGCAACTCGCCATATATTGGGGCGGGTCTTGGGACAACAAGGAAATCACGAATTCGGCCTCCTTTGAATGGGGCTTGACCTATCTGCCGCCCTTTACTGAGGACGACTTCGAAGGCGCGCCGGATACCACCTATCGCGTCGGCGGGCCCAGCTCGGCCGGGCAATATGGCATTCCGGTGGCGACGGCGGAAGGCGACAACTTCGAGCTCGCCGTTGACTTCCTGATGTGGATGTCCGCGCCGCAAAACTTCGGACCGCTGGCGAACGAATTCGGCGGCTTTATTCCGATGGTGGCCGGCACCGAGGTCGGGCCGGTGCTCGCCAATTTCCAGAGCGTAGCCGCTTTGCAAGACCGCCTGTTCGGCGACCCCAGCGCGAGGCTGACCATAGAGCACGGCGATAACTGGACGCAGATCATGCAAGGCTACTTCCTGGGCGCGACCAATGAAGAAGAGACCAAAGCGCTGCTGCAGGAAGCCTGGGAGAGCGGCGCCGCCGCCCTATGCGAAGAGGTGGGCTACGATTGGTGTCCGTAGTTGCATTCTATAGTGGGGGCTGCGCTTGAGAGCGCAGCATCCGTGTACCGGGGTCGCGCAATCCGGCCCCGGCACACACTTCGGAGTACAATCCCTTGACAAGAAAATCACAGCCGAAGATCCGCGCCAAAACCGAAAGCAGCCGCTGGCAACTGCGCAGCGGTTTTGTGCCCTTATATGTGCCCTTCCTGTTCTTGATACCGGCACTAATACTGCTGATCTCCTTTCGTTATATACCGGCTGTTTCAGCGATCTTTCATTCTTTCACTTATTGGAATATCCCCGAGCCCGGCGAATTCATCGGCTTGCAGAATTACCAGGCGCTCTTCGACGATCCGATTTTCATAAAGTCCTTGGGCAACATTCTAAAATACATGGTTGGCCGTACCGCGCTCGTCCTGGTCATGGCTTTTGTCGGCGCGGAGTTGGTCTACAATCTTTCCAGCGACCGCTGGCGCAATATCTGGCGCATGGTTTTCACCATTCCGATGGTGATTCCGATCACGGTTAATCTGCTCGTCTGGCAGCAGGTCTACGCCGGCCGCCAGGGCATGCTCAATGAATTCCTGACCGGCATCGGCGCCATGGCCCGACCCTACCCCTGGCTCGGGCGTCCGGATACCGCCCTGCCGGCCCTGATTTTCATCGGCTTTCCCGCGGTGGCCGGTTTCGGCTTCTTGATTATCCTCGCCGCCCTGCAAAACCTGTCGAGCGAGGTGAATGATGCCGCGCTGATTGACGGCTGCAGCCGCTTGCGCCGCGTCTTCGCCATTGACCTGCCGGCGATTCGCGGTCCATTGGCGCTGATTCTGATTCTGAGCCTGAACCAGGGCATGCAGGAGTTCGCGCCCATGCTGGTGATGACGCAGGGCGGTCCCATCAATACCACCATGTCCCCGGCCTACTATCTGTATATCCAGGGCTTCACCTATGGCAAACATGGTTATGCCTCAGCCATCGGCACGGTGTTGATGCTGATGACATTGGCGCTCAGCATATTTATCCTGCGAATGCGTTATCGGAGGGCATACGATGTCGCGGTCTAGCGCATGGCGGCGCGATTGGCCCTTGATGCTCGCCTTGTTGATTCTGGCTATCATTACCTACGTTCCCTTTGTCTTTACAGTCATCAACTCATTCAAGATCAACGCGCAATTCTTCCAGGAGTTCTGGCTGCCGACATTGCCCTTGCATCCGGAAAATTATGTGCGCGCCTGGCCGGCAATGGGCCGGGCGATCTTCAACAGCTTCACCTATTCCATTCCCACGCTGGTCTTGACGCTCGTCTTTTCCGGCTTGGCCGGTTATGCCTTCGCCCGCTACCGCTTTCCCGGCCGCAATATATTGTTTGTTGCGATTCTGGCGCTGATCATGATCCCGGGCATCCTGCTGGTCATTCCTATGTTCAGCGTCATCATCGCCCTGGATTGGGGCGATACCTTGCAGGGCGTCGTCTTGCCCTGGGTATCGGTTGAAATTGTCTTCGGCACCTTCCTGATGCGGACCTTCTTCGAGACGCTGCCGCAAGAATATTTCGAGGCGGCGCGGCTGGACGGCGCCAACGAATTCACCCTGCTCACGCGCATCGCCGTGCCCCTGGCGATTCCGGCCTTCAGCACCCTGGCCATCCTGGATCTGCTATTCAGTTGGAACGATATTATCTGGCCGCTGGTGGCCATCTTTGATAGCGGACGCCTGCCGGTCTCTATTGGCGTGCTTTCCTTTGCCGGTCAATACGGAACGGATTATGGCGTTACCTTCGCCAGCTATGTGATTGCATCGCTTCCGTTGATCATCATCTTCGCCTTCACATCCCGGCGCTTCATGGATGGCCTGTCCGGGGGATTGAGCATCTAATCGCTTGTTGGTCAGATTGCGCTGCGCCGCGCAAAACTGTAGGGGGACTTATGTAGGGGCGACTTATCAAGTCGCCCGCCAGGACGTCGATTGAATCGAACAAGGATAACAGACATGTCAAATTGGCCCTTTAATGCCGACCGGCCTAAGAATCAGTGGACGGAGATCCAGGCCGACGGTTTCCCGGATGCCGTGCCCGGTTGCATTTATGACGGTCACCGGCTGGATGGCGGACTGCCGCTTGGCGGGCTGGGCACCGGCTACTTCACGCTGGAAGGTTCCGGCTTGATCGGCCACTGCTCGATCTTCAACGACATCGTGCCGCCCCGCGCCGACTTCAGTGAATGGCTGACCGTTAAGATTGCCGGCGGGGAGAGCCTGCCGCTTTCCAACGCGGATATCGCCTATTGGGGGCATCACCCGGTGGCCGATATGGTCTGCCGTTTTGCGCCGCAGAACCTTGAGCTGGGCATCCGCGCCTTCGCCCCGTTGATCCTGGGAAACAGCGCCGACAGCAATATCCCGGCGGCGCTATTTGAAATCGAAATACTTAATGACCGGGCGGAAGCGGTTGACCTCGATTTAATCGTCGAACCACCCGCTGCGTCCGCCGGCGGACTGCACGATGTCGCGCTGGCGGGGGAGGCTGTCGCGGTCGCCGCCGACGACGGCAAGCTGACGGGGCGAATCGCGCGAACGGTGGCGGCCGGAGGCTCGAGTCGGGTCCGCTTCGTTTTCGCCTGGCATTCGCCACACTGGCGCGACAGCGGCCGTGAAACCCATGTGCATCAATATGGCATGCGCTACGAGAATGCCGCGGCAGTCGCCGAGGACGCGCTGGAGCGATTCGACGCCCTGCTTGAAAGCGTGTTGGCTTGGCAGCGCGCCATATATCGTGCCGATCTGCCGGCTTGGCTGCGCGACGCCTTGGTGCAGGGCTTGTACAGCCTGTCCAAGAACACGGTGTGGATCGCCAAGACGCGAAAAGATGAGTGGTGGGATGACATCGGCTGGTTCACCCACAACGAAAGCCACACCGGCTGCCCCATCACCGAGACGATGGTCTGTCGCATGCACGGGCACATGCCGGCGCTGTTTTTCTATCCCGATTTGGAACGGACGAGTCTGGAAGCCTTTAAGCACTTTCAGATAGCCGATGGCGAGATTCCCTTCTCCTACGGCATGGATACATCCATGCGCGACCCGCGTTATCACTGCCAGCATCCGCTGAATTCCGGTCAATATGCCCAGATGATCTATCGCCTCTATCTGCGCAGCGGCGACCGGGATCTGTTGGCGCATTTCTACGATTCCGCCAAGCGCGCCATTCGTTATCAGTTCTCGCTGGACGATGACGATGACGGCTTGGTCAACGACCAGGCGCACGTGTCGCCGGGCGAATTGTGGCCCGCCAATCAGTTCTATGACATCTGGCCCTGGTGGGGCACATCGGCTTATGTGGCTGGCACCTGGCTGGCGACGCTATCTTGTGGCGAAGCTATGGCGACGGCGATGAACGACAGCGAATTCGCCGCTGAATGCGCCGATTGGCTGGAACGCGGCAAGACCGCTTACGAGGACAAACTGTGGAACGGCGAGTATTACCGCCTGTGGCATGATCCGGCTAACACCAGCGGCGAAGGACCGGACTGTGATGTATCGCTGGGCAATCAACTGATGGCGCAGTGGTGCGTCAAGATTGCCGGCCTTGCCGATATTCTGCCGGCGGATCAAGTCCAGTCAGCGCTTGGCGCGGTCAAGCGCCTGAATATGGCCGCGACCGAGCACGGCCTGGTGAACGGCGTCAATCCCGATGGCAGTCGCTATATCTCCAAACCGGACCCCGAGCGCTTCCCGGAAATCTTGCCCAACAACGATCATTCGACCCAGGTCTTCGTCGGCGAAAACCTCTGCGCTGCGATGAACTTCATCTATCACGGCCAGCGCGAAACCGGCCTGGAGATCGCCCGGCGGATCTACGAAGCGGTCGCGCTGACATCTCGCAGTCCCTGGAAGCAGCACTGCTTGATTGACGCCGATACCGGGCTGCCGGTTTGGGGCGAAGACTATTATTCGGACATGGTCATCTGGGCGCTGCCGATGGCCTGCGCCAACCAGAGCATCGCTGAATTTGCGCAGGGCGATCTGATGCGCGATCTGATGCCGGAGCAAGGCTCTTAAGTCAATTCGATTTCAATATGGCGCGCTACCACATCAAAACCAGGTGATTTGCTCGGCGCCGGTGTCCGTCGCCAAGGCCAGCGCGTCAAAGCTCTGCTGCATCAGCGCGACTTTCGTCTCGATCAAGGCCGGGTCATCCCACAAATTGTCGAATTCATCGGGATCCCTTTCCAGGTCGAAAAGCTCGCCAATGCCATGCCCGTGATAGACAACCAGCTTGTAGCGCTCGTCGCGGATCATCGTGGCGAAAGTACCGCTATAGGCATCGGAGAATGCCGGATTGATCGCTCGATAGTATTCGCAGCGCACACTGTCTCGATGATGATCGTCGGCGCCCTCGTCAGTGAGCAGGCCGCGCAATGACAGGCCCTGCATGCGCGCCGGAATCGGCAGGCCCGCAAATTCAAGCAGGGTGGGGGCGATATCCAGCAGTTCGACCAGGGCGCTGCGCCGCGCGCCTTTTAAGAATCGGTCGGGCCAGGACATGATGAGCGGCACTCTGGTCAAGCCCTCGTAAAAGCGGCAGCCCTTCAAGAGCAATCCGTGGTCGCCCAGCGTTTCACCGTGATCGCTCATGAAGATGACGATGGTGTTTTCGCGCTGGCCGCTGCGTTCCAGGCATTCCAGCATCCGCCCGACATTGTCGTCAATGAGTTCGATCATGGCGTAATAAGCCGCCTGAATCCATTTGGCGTTGAAGTCTTCCGGCCGGCGCCCCGGGTGTTGAAAGTCAATGTCGCTCAATTTCGCTTGCGCTTCCAGATCGCTCTCCTGGAACTTGGGACCGGACAGGGACTCCACATCAAAGCGGTCCAGGTACTCCTGCGGCGGGTCAAAGGGCTCGTGCGGATCGAAGATGTTGACGCTCATCAGCCAGGGTTTGCCGCCATGGTCCGCTTCCATGAAGTCAATCGCCTTGTCGGCGCACCAGGTCGTTTGGTGCAACTCCGGCGGGATATCATGCGGGCTCTTGCGCATCTGACCCAGGTTATGCCCCTTTGCGGCCAGCCAATCCGCATATTCATGCCCGGCTCCCCATTGATCTTCCGGGTCGTGGCTCCAGTGAAACAAACGATAGCCATCATGTTTCGGGCGCGGCTCAATGCGACCATAGGCGCCGGCCAGATGGAATTTGCCGGCTAGCGCGCAGTCATAACCGGCATCCGCCAGCAGCGCCGTCACCAGGGGCGCGGCTTCCGCCCAGTGCCGGTTGCCATTGCCGCAGGCATGCACGCTGCTGGGATACATGCCGGTTAGGAAGCTGGCCCGGCTCGGCGTGCAGATCGGGCTTTGGCAATAGGCGCGCTCAAAGGCGACGCCGGTCGCCACGAGCTTGTCGATGTTTGGCGTGTTCAGCTGGCTATTGTTGAGTGAGCTTATGGTGTCGAAGCGCTGTTGATCAGTGCATATCCAAAGTATGTTTGGTTGATTCTCATTCATTTCAGTTCCTAATTTTGCTTTGGCTATTGCTTGTGAAACGCCATCAGCCTTTGACCGCGCCGGCCGTTAATCCCGTGATCATGTAGCGCTGGATCAAGAATCCGAATACGACAACTGGCGCCATGATAATGACGGCGGCCGCCGAAATCTTGCCCCACTCATAACCTTCATAGCCCATATATCGCGTAATGATTACCGGCAGCGTCACCGTCTTCTTGCGTGTGATGACCAGGGCAAAGAGAAACTCGTTCCAGGCGAAAATGAAAGCGACGATCCCGGAAGCGATTATACCGACGCGAACCAGCGGCAGTTCAATCAGATAAAGTATCTGCCACAAGCTGGCGCCGTCGATCATGCCGGACTCGCGCAGTTCCCGCGGCACAGCGCCCCAGACCGGCGTGAGCGTCCAAATCACCAGTGGCAGGCAGAATATGAGATAGATGACGATCAAGCCGATATGCGTATCGAGCAGGTCAAGCCGGGAATAAAAGACAAAATAGGGCAGCAGATAAATCATGCCCGGCACCATGCGAATGAGCAGGATGGTCAAGAGTGAGTTTCGGCGCGCCCGGCCCCGCATGATGGTGATGGCGAATGTCGCCGGTATCGCGAAGACCATCGCCAGGGCGACAGACCCGGTCGCGATGATGACGCTGTTGGCGAAGGCGAGGCGGAACTCCGGATCCTGAAAGATGGCGCCGAAATGTTCGAACGTGGGCTCAAATATGAACAGCGGCGGATAGGCGAAGGCGTCCAAGGCGTTCTTGAGCGCGAGCAGCAGGATCCAGGCGAGCGGACCGAGGATCGCCAGCCCATAGATGATGCCAACGGCGTAGAGGCTTATCGTCGTAATATTTGAGCGTCGCTTCATGCGCTAATCTTCTACCTGGAAATTCCGCAGCAGGAATCGCATCGTCGGTCCGATGATCAACAGGAGCATAAAGAAGAAAACCACGATTATTGCTGAGGCGTAGCCAACTTTGAGATAACTGAATCCGCTGACGTAGGCGTAGAAATTCACGGTTTCTGTCGCCGCGGCCGGTCCGCCGGCGGTGACAATATAGATGATCGGGAAGATTCCAAGCGCTTCCATCGTGCGCAGGATGCCGATAAAGGTGACGGTCGGCTTGAGCAAGGGCAAGGTCACATGCCGGACGGATTGGACCCAGGTCGCGCCATCAATAACCGCTGCTTCGTACAACTCATCGGGAAAGGATTGCATGGCCGCCAAAAACATAAGCGCGACGAATGGCGTCCAACCCCAAACGGCCACAATGACGATGGCAACAAGGGCCCAATTGGCATCCGTCAACCAACTCGGACCATCCATACCGATGAGACTCAACATATAGTTGACGCTGCCCAGCTTTGGCGTGAACAAGACGCGCCAGGTCAAGCCGGTCACGATGGGCGGAATCACCATCGGCGCCACCAGAACGTAGCGCAGCCAGCGCATGCCCGGCAGCCGCTCATTCATAACGACAGCAATAACGAATCCAAGAATCAACTGCAAGGCTACAGGCGCGACGATGAAGAGCGCGCTCACGGGAATGCTCTGCAGAAAACGCGCATCGTCCAGCAGCCGGCTGTAGTTCCGCAGGCCGATGAAACGTTCCGGTCTTGGACTGGCGAAGGAAAGGGAAGACGTGCTCAGGTAGAGCGTGAAGAGCACAGGCAGCACGGTCAGCAGAAGCAGAACGATGATCGACGGCGATAGAAACCGGTAATATGACCGCTGCGGGATAGGCTGATACGTCGCCATGCCGCGCCTCTAGACTATAGCTAATTCTTGTCGTGATGAAATCTGTACGGAATTCCGAAGGTCCGTGGCCTTGTCCCCACAGACAAAAAGATGGACGGCCCCCGAGCGCTCGCTTTCAACCCAGGGGCCATCCGCCGGTTGTGGGCTTTATGGCAGGTAGCCCTCGTCTTGAAGCATCTCTGTGATTAACTGATTGGCGTTGTTGAGCGCGTCTTCCGGCGTTCTCATCCCGACTTCGGCCTCTTGGACCGCTTGGCCCAGGATATCGCCCATCAAGGGCCAGCCGGCGAAGGCCGGGTAATAGTCGGCAGGCGCGGCAGCGAGGCTGTCCTGGAAGGCTTTCAGGAAGGAGCCGGCGCCGAAATCATAGTCATACTTCGCTATGAATTCCGGATCTTCCCAGAGGCTGTCGCGCGTCACCGCTATCTGTGGCAGCGCCAAGGAAATCTTCTTCATTGTGTCGAAGCTCAAAGCCCATTCGAGGAAGGTGTAAGCCGCTTCCTGATGCGCGGAATCGGCCGTGACGCAAATCCCATGCGCCGCGAATGATGGCTTGGGACCAGCCGCGCCGCCCGGCACGACAGCGAAACCGAGATTGCCCGATACCTTCGATTCCTCGGGATCCAAGATGCGTCCCGCTAAGGGCGCCCCCTCCATGACCATAACAACCGTGCCCTGCTGCATCGCCCGCGTGACATCGGGGTATTGATAGGCGGCGACGCCCTCCGGTCCGTAGTTGTTCTTCAGCGTCACAAAGTTCGTGAGCGCCCGTATGGCTTCCGGCGAATTGACCGTGGGCGTTAGATCATTCGGGAAATCGACGAAAAACTTGGCGCCTTCGCCATGGAAGAAAGAATTGAAATGCCAGATATTGCCATGCGCCGCCGGCGGATTCCCCCTCAGCGCGATCAAGGGAATCTCGTCCGTATGCAGCAGCGGGGCGATCTCCATCAGTTCGTCATAGGTGGTCGGCGGACTTTCGATGCCGGCCGCTTCGAATATGTCAATCTGATAGTACATGATGATCGTCGCCGCAAAGAAGGGCAGGCATTGCTGCACGCCGTCCCAAGACATGGCGGCCATGGTCGAACCGATCAAGTCGTCGTGGTCCAGCTTCTCCGGGTCGGAAACATCTGTGCCCCAGAACGTTTCCACCGGCGTTACCCAGCTGTTCTCTGCGTAAAGCGGTATGTTCCCGCTCTGAATGCCAACGACATCGTAGTTGCCGGCGCCACTCGCCAATTCCAGTTGGGTCTTGCGCACGGACCCTTCTTCGTCCAGCAACTCGAATTCAACGCTGATGCCGGTGAGTTCTTCGAATTCGGGTTCCAACTCTTTTAGCCCATTGGTGAAGGCGGTGGCCAGGTAAAGGAAATTGAGGCTTGTGCCTTCGTATGGTTTGTCATCGCTTTGGCCCGTAACTCCTGTTATGAGCGAGGCGCAAAGAATAATCGCTACTAAACTGCGAAACATGATTTTCTCCTTATTTTAAGTTGAGAGTTGACGATCTATTCCTTTCATATTGCCCCTTTCGATATGTGACGGATTGCCAGCGCGTCCAAAAACTATAGCGCAGCGCCGCAAGATTTGCCAAAGGATTTGCAGGCTGGTTGCGCCGGCCGCAAGGCTGCAAAAGCGGATCCTAATCCCGGGGCGCGTCAGCCCCAGGGCAATCGCTTCAAATTCTTTTAACTACAGAGGACGCAGAGGACACAGAGTTTAGATGCTTTTGACGACTTTTCCCTAAATCCGCTGCTTAAATTGGGCAGGCTTGACGCAACCTGGCCGATGAACTTCCTTCCCGCCCAAAAATTTTGCGACAATATGCCGCGAAATCTCCGATCAATCGCTTTCCTCGGCGTCCTCGGTGTCCTCGGTGGTTAAATTTCAGTTTAGTTTTGCTCGTCGCAGCGGCGCCAGTTTTGAAGCGATTGCCCTGGCGTCAGCCCGAGACTCGCGCCTGATAGGCTAAGCCTGTGTTAGAATAGTGAACGTTGGCCGTCGCCTTCGCCAATCGGCGATAATAGAATAGGTCGAATCACCCTTGAATGGAAAGGAAATAGAAATATGTCTGACAATATCAAAGAATTGCGTGTTTCCAACGACGCCCAAAACAATCCGGAAGAGTTGCAAGCCCGCCTCGCCGATGACGGTTACCTATTTTTCAAACGGCTGATCGAACCAAGCAGGATGCATGAGTTGCGCCGCGAGATGATGAGCGCGCTGCAGCGGGCCGGTTGGCTGGTGGCCGGCACTGACCCCGCCGACGGCATTGCCGATATCAACATGCGCTACACCGAAGGCGACAATGAATACAGCGCCGGTTACGCCGAAGTCTACCGGTTGGAAAATTTTCACCGCTCCGCCCACTGGCCGGAATATCTGGAAATCGTCGAGAAGATGGCCGGCGCGCCGATTATGCCGCATCCGCAGAAGGTCGCGCGCGTCTGGTTCCCCAAGTACACTGAACACACCACGCCCAAGCATCAGGACTTCGTACACTTCCAAGGCAGTTTCAACAACATCACCTGCTGGGCGCCCATCGGCGATTGCCCGATTGAATTGGGCGGCCTGGCCGTGATTCCCGAGTCAAATAAGGTCAATCGTGTCCTGGATCATCATTTTTCGCTCGGCGCCGGCGGACTGATCGTTGATGAGACCGAGCACGAAGAGATCGACCCGGTCTGGCATTCAACGGATTATGAGGCCGGCGACGCGCTCTTCTTCCCGATGTTGACCATACACCAGGCGCTGCCGAACTATACCGAAGACAAGCTGCGCCTCTCGCTGGACAATCGTTATATGATCGTCGGCGAGAATGTCGCCGATCACATGCTGACGCCGCATGATCCCAGCCAACTCACTTGGGAGGACATCTACCCGCATTGGCGGCATGACGATCTCAAGTACTACTGGAAAAACTATGACAATCCAGTTGTCGCGCGCGATCCGAGTTACCGCGAAAAGGGCGTTCTGGAAGCAATTGACCTGGCGCGGGCCGGCAATGAACAGGCCATCTATGCCCTGAAGCGCAGCGCCAAAAACGACCCCGACGATGTCGCTCCCGAAGTCATTGCCGTATTGGATGAATTGGGTGTTGCAGTTGAGGACTGAGCGCGCTGGTCGCCCTTGTCCGCGCGAACCGCTCCGTCGCTGGTCAATGCCGCTGAAGGTTTCTGCATGACCTAACGGGCGCCCGAATCCTGAACTGTAGCGCGGCAACGGCGCCTATACATAGCGCTGCATCCAATCAAGAAGCGCTTCATTCTGGGCTTTCTGAATGGGGGTCGGCCCGGTGATTGAAGCGACATGAGATGCTCCGGGTATGCGCAGCATCTCGGTGACGCAGCCGTTGGCTTTTAGATGCCCGTAGAATTGTTCCGCCTGGCCGGCGGGGCAGCGATAATCTTCCTCGCACTGAATCAGGAGCGTTGGCGTGCGGCACTTGTGCGCGTAGGCAACGGGAGATCCGCGCCGATATACATCCGGTATCTCATGCGGTTTGCCGCCGATTTCGCTGAGCGAACCCCAGGGGCCCATGTCGGCTGTGCCGTAACGGCTGACCAGATCCGTGATTGGGTTTTCGGCGACCGCGGCTTTGAAGCGATTCGTCTGCCCGATCGTGAAACATGTGAGGTAGCCGCCGTAGGACAGCCCGCAAATGCCCAAACGGTCGGCATCGGCTAAACCCGCCGATATGGCGTAGTCGACGCCGTCCAACAGGTCTTTATGGTCGAGCAGGCCCCAATTGCCCGAAAGCGCCCGGGCGAATTCGTCGCCGTAACCGGCCGAGCCTCGTGGATTGACAAAAAGCAGGGCATATCCAGCGCCGGCGAGCATTTGAAAATCGCTGCCATATTGATAGCCGTACCAGCCATGCGGGCCGCCGTGGATGTAGAGAATTGTCGGGTAGGGCGGCTCGCCTTGATTCGGCAGCAGCATCCAGCCTTGAATCTCGGCGCCATCCTGCGTTTGATACAGAAACTCCTCGACCTTCGGGAATGCGATCTCGGCACGGAGCGCCTCGTTAAAGCGAGAGACCTGGCGCTCGTTTGTCCCGTCAAGGGCGGCAATACATAATTCGCCCGGGTTCTCCAGATCGCTGGACAAAAAGAGCATGCGCTCGGCGTCGGCGTCTTGCAGGGAGAGTGTTCTATTCCCGCCGAGCAGTTGCCGCCATTGCGCAGCGCCGGACAAGGCGAGCGCATAAATGCCTTTTCTGCCGCGTTCCACAACGTTGACGATGGCGTCGGCCGCCGCCCTCAGGATGTTCGCGGCGCTGAAGACCGGGAACCACTCGACCTCGACGCCATAAGGCAAGCCCTCGCTGCGGTTGACCGCCTGGCCGCTTTCCCGATTCACGATCCAGAGATCGTCTTTGGTCGCCATCGGCTGGTCGCTGCGCGCGGCGATGACCATGATGTTCTTGCTATCGGGCAGCCAGCCGGCATTCTTGATGAAACCCCAATCCAGGCCGAGCAGCTCGTCGACGTCGCCGTCCAGGTTGACGATGCGCAGTTTCGCCGAAAAGAGATCCAGTCGATCGGGGTCGAATGACGCAAGATAGAGAATCTCGCGGCCATCGGGCGACCAGCGCAAGCTCCGGTCCATGTGCGCGTCGGCGGTGAGCTGCCTGGCGCCGCCGCCGCCGATCGGCTGCACCCAGATGTTCTGCACGACATCATCGACATAGCCCAGGCCGTCGAAGCGATATATAGCGCGGGTCACGCGGTAGGGCGCGTTCGGGTCTCTGGCTTCGGTCTTGGCCGCGGCCGTAAAGGCGATCATTTCTCCATTCGGCGACCATGCCGGCGGCCCGGCGACGCCTTGCTCGAGATCGCTGAATTGCCGCGCTTCGCCCCCGTCCACCAACAGCAGGAACACCTGCTTCTTGCCAGCGCGATCCGAGAGGAAGGCGATCTGTTTGCCGTCGGGCGACCAGGCGGGCGCGGAATCGCTGCCCTCATCGGGCGTCAGTTGCCGCGCATCGCCGCGCTCCAAATCAATGCGCCACAGTGAAGTCGTCGTGCAATCGTTTTCCAGATCGTGCCGGGTGACATCGCAGACTGCCAGCTTGCCATTCGGCGAAAGGCGGGCGCTGCCGATGCGCGCATAACGCAGATCATCCAATATGTCGAAGTTTCGCGTTTTGCGTTCTTTTGTCACGGGCCTGCCTCAATTCCGGCGATCTTTGAGCGCGTATTCGTTGCGCTGCCACATGCGCCATACCTCGCCCTCGTCATCGAGTTCAAAACGCACTGTTTCGTTGGATGCGCCTTGCTCTTGAATGATGAAAACATGTTCTTCGTCGGTTGGCTCGAGGCTGACGGGCGGGTAATCCAGGCCGTCGAGCGAGATAATCTGCAACTTCCCACCCCGCAGTATGACCTTCTCATAACCCCAATCGTGGCTGTATTCGCCCAGGTACTTGCGCCAGGCCGGGTTGGCCTCGGGCCGGGGCGCTTCGGTCGCCTTGATAATCTCGGGCAAGACGAGCTTGTAGCCCTGGTTGATATATTCGGGCGGCGCGCTGCCGAGTGCATTTGTGAGCACGATGACGGCGACCTCATGCTCGCGGCAGAGCGTGAATCCCGTCAGGTAGCCCGGGTAGCCGCCGGCATGACCGCTGATTGTCCAGTCATCCAGCTTGTACATCATGCTGCCCAGCCCATAGCCTTCGCTCCAGGACGGCTCCAGCCAATGGATGCGGTGCATATCCTGCAGGGAATGGGTCGACAAGATCGGGCTTTCGTGCGAGCCGAGGTGAAACGCGGCATATTTGACCAAGTCATTTATCGTCGAGGCGAAATTGGCGGAGGCTTCAAAGCCTTTCATCAAGAAGAAGGGCATCGGCCGCCGCTCGTAGCTGTCATCGAGTTGGGAATAGCCCGTTGCCAGCAAGGGGTCATCGCGCTTCGGCACGGGATAAGTTGCTGTCATGTCAAGTAGATCAACGATATGGCGCTGGACATAATCCGCCCATGATTCGCCTGACGCCTGCTCAATGACGCCGCCGAGCAGCGAGTAACCGACATTGCTATAAGCAAACTTGTCGTAGGGCGGGCGCGTCGCCGGGCGCTTCGATAGCTCCTCTACGAAGACTTCCCATTCCGGCGCATCGCATTCCGTCCACATGGGATTGTGTGAATCCCGGGGCAAGCCGGAGGTATGCGTCAGCAGGTTGCGCAGCGTGATTTCCGGCGCGCCATCGTAGCGCCGGTCAAACCAGTCGAGGTGTTTGGAGACAGGATCATCCAGGCCCAGCAAACCGGCATCGCGCAGCTGCAAGATGGCGACGGCGGTGAAAGTCTTGCTGATGCTGGCGATGCGAAAGCGCGTGTCCAGGTCGACGGCTTTCTTCGTTTCAACATCGGCGAGCCCATAGCCTTTTCCCCACAAAAGCTCGCCTTTATGCACAATCGCAACCGCGAGCCCGGGCTGCTGTTTCCTGTGCATGGTGAAGCGAATCCAGGCGTCGTAAACATCGACCGCTGTGGCCAGATCCGGGTGTTCATTCAGCAAGGCATGAGACATCGGCGCCTCCCTCCCTACAGTTCGACGGGCTGATTGGGTAAAGCGTTGCTGGAAAAAGGCGCTTGCCGATCAGATATCGGACAGCCGCGGGCCGATCAAGCCGGGTTGTCACCGCTCAGCGGCATTGGACATCCTGGCCCCGGCCTTCGACCTTCTCCGGCGGATCGCCCGGCGCGTCGCCGACAACGCCTTGCACGAACCAATCCATATCGGTGTAGATATAATCTTTCGGGAACTTGTCGTTCTTCGCCAGCACGAGATCGCCATTCTGCGCATAGACTGGACCATCCAGCGCGTCTTTGACGGTTTCGTTCCAGGTGATGCGCCATTTGAGCGGCGGCGCTTCCATGATGTGTGGAATCTGGTCATAGTTATAAGCCGCCAGATCGACGATGCCGCGGCCATGCGCTTTCGTGGAAACCTTGCCATTGTAGGCTTTGGCTTTCCACTTGCCCTCCTGCATGTCTTCGACGCGGCGCAGATAGTACCAGCCCCATTGCCAGATGATGCTGGTCATATTGGCATTGGGCGCGAATTCCCGCATGTCAAAGCCATAGCCCATCGAGCGCACGCCTTTTTCTTCGGCGACCTTCTGCGCTTCGGGGCTGTAGGTATGTTGAACCAAGACATCAGCGCCCAGGTCAATCAGTTCCAGGGCCGCCGCGCGCTCCGCCTCCGGGTCGTTCCAGGATCCGGTCCAGCGAATGTGAACCGAGATGTCTTCGCAGGTGCGCACCAGCAGGGAAGAGGCGGTAATGGCGTTGATATGTCTTATGACCTCGAGCGTCGGTTCGGGCGCGATGAAGCCGATGACGCCGCTCACCGTCATTTCGCCAGTGTAGCCGCCCGCGACATAAAAGGCTTGATACATGCGCCCGTCGTATGTGGCGACGTTGTCACTGATCTCGCCGCTGCCATAGACCTCGAAGTATGTGTCCGGAAAATCTTCGGCTACTGTAATCGCGGCATCGCTGAATTCCGCCGCTGTGACAAAGATGAGCTTGTGTCCTTCCTGGGCCAGCTTTCTGATCGCGTCTTCGGCGTCGTCCAAGGCTACGCTCTCGACGTATTTGGTCCCGAGATCGGGCAGTTGCTCGTCCAGGTATTGCCGGCCGATCTCATGCAGATGGCTCCAGTTGTACTCTTCAATGTTTTCGCTGTATACAAACGCGACCTGGCTCGTGACTTCTTCGACTGCGGTCGCGCTTGAGGCGCTATCGCGGCAGGCGGCCAGAATTATCGAAGCAACGAGCAGGACAGCGACCAGGACCAAGCGTCTTTTCAAAGCGGTCATCATTCGCCCCTCTCTTCCTCAATCGTTTCGCAGCGACGCCGGCTCATTGGGCGCGCTGCATAAGAACCGCATTAAGCGCCCTGCAAGTAGGCGGCTGTGGCGAGGCCGGCGCAGCATTGCACGCCGACCAGGCTTCTTATTGGGATTGCGCGCCAATCGAGCGCGGATTCCAGCGCCAGGCTATCCGCCTCCAGTCTTGCGACGGCGGCTTCGCTTGCTGCTCGCAGCCCGGCGTCCTTGTTCCCGGCGGCAATCTCATCGTTTAGCATGCGCGCCAACAATCCCGTGTTCAATAGTTTATAAAAGCGAGAAGTGTATAAATTGCTGAATAATTCCGCCTCTGTGGCGGGTCTTGCTGTTTCCTCAGCCGTCATCACCCATTGTCTGTCCGCTTCGCGAAAGCCCGCGCTCATAACGAGGAAATCCTCCAGCGCGCGGCGAACGGGCGTATCCAATTGCAGGGCGCTTTCAACCGCCCTGTGCTGCCCGCGGATCCAGGCGTCATGCTCAGTCGCGAGATCCATCGCATTTAAGATGGCATCGCGCCGCAATGTATTTGTCGGTGTTAGCTCGTTCACGCGCGGTTCGTCAAAATAAGGCATTTCTACGATTAAGAAAAACGAGCCATGCCGTTCCGCATATTGCGCGCTTGACGCTTTGAAGCCGATGCTGGCGGCCGGGTCCGCGATGCCGCCTCGCTCGAGATGGTCGTACATGTCCATGCTCGTCAACATGCGGTAGATGGCGGGCGCAAAGGGATCGGCAAAGCTCATCTCCGGTTCGCCGAGATCAAGCGCAAGATTGAACCATTCGGGAATCTTGTGGAATGTTTCATACAGAGGCGCGCATTCCCGCGAGACATAATAATAGACGCCGCCAAAGCCGGCATTGTGCAGGGAGTAAAGCAGCTCGGGTTTTGTCTCGTCAATCACCCGCATCAGCGCTCTTGTTTCGGGCAGCGGGTCGTCGAATTGCAGTGACTTGTAGGCGATTGGAAAGGTCCATTCAACCTGCTCATCCCGCGCCGGGCGGTAGAAATGCCGGGCATAATTGCTCGGCGAAAAGGGCCCCTTGAACCAGCCTTCGTTGAGGCGCATGCCATCGGCGTCGATCGTTTTGATGAAATGCCAGGTGTAGCCTAATTCGCCGCGCAGCGCTTCATCCTGGCAGAGCCGCCGCGACAGGTATTCGATGGTCATGCAGCCGATGGGCTCGTTGGGATGCGGCCCGCCGAATACAAAAGCATTGGCTTTGCCGCCGGCAATCGTGAGCAATTCGATTGGCTCGCCGTTTCTGGTTTTTCCGATCTCCTTCGCGCTGACGAGATCCGGATACTGTTCCAGGAGGCGACGGCTCGACAAATTTAATTCGTCAACGCTGAGAAACTCTTGATAATCAGGCACGTCCGCCGCGATGCTTCGCAAGTCCATCAGCTCTCCCGCAACCGCATTTTGAACCTAAAAGCCCGTTCTATTCGGGGTCGAATCAAGCCGCTTGCGGGCCGGGCGCCTGTGAGCCCGGCCCGCCCTATAGTGAAAATCAATCGATCGACGAATGCTCGCTTAGCGTTCGTCCTCGTTGATCCAGACATTGTGATCATCAGTGACGAGATTCAGGGTCCACTCGCCGCCGAAGAAATCCTTCACGTAATTGTTCTTGACCGTGAAGATGTTGAAGAAGCCGAAAGCCGGTTCAAAGTAAATCGCGGCGATCCGGGTGGTGGCCGCCTGCAACTGGGCTTCGCGCGATTCTTCATTCAGGTTTTGCGCGGACTGATCCAGCAAGCTGAAGATTTCTTCGTCAATGTACCCCAGCGTCGAAATCCAGCCGTTGCGGCCCCAGAGCGCATTGGTGCCGCCTTCGCCACACCAACCCTGGCCCAGATAGATGCCCCATTCGCCGTCAATGCGCCGGGCGTTATTCGTGCCGGGATCGGCAATTTCCGGCCGGATCTTCAGGCCAACCTGGGCGCCGGCGTCAACCATCGCCGCGACATAATCCGGCGCTGGATCGGAATTCCAGGCGAACATGGGGATCTCCAGAAGCTCGCCTTCAAATTCGCGCCAGCCATCGCCGTCGCTATCCACGATGCCGATTTCATCCATCAGCGACATCGCTAATTCGGGGTCGTAGGAGTGGTATTCGTCGTAGAGGCCTTCTACGTAGCCCGCCACACCGGGGCCGGCCGTTCCGGCGCCTTTCACATGCGTGGGACCGCGCAGCGCCGCGTTGATCGCCTCGCCGTCTTTCATGTGAGAAAGAGCCTTGCGGAAACGGACGTCATCAAATGGCGCCTTGTCGACCGACATGTATAGACGGGTCGCGACCGGGCAGCCGAAGTTGATGACGGTCATGTCTTCGTTGTCCAGGAATCGACCCACATCGTCGCCCGGCGTAACCGCGCCCCACCAGTCGATATCGCCGGCTTCCAAGGCGATCATCGCCGCCGGCACATCGGGCATGACCCGGAAGATCACTTCATCCAGGCAGGGGTCGATGTAGTAGTCTTCATTCGCGCGCAGGACGACTTCCTCGTCAGGCGAGTAGGAGACGAACTCAAATGGACCGGAGCCCAGCGGGTTCAAGCCGTAGTCATCGCCATAGTGCTCAATCGCTTCTGGGGCGACGATGGCGGTGAAGGTCAAGCCACGAGCTTTGTCATAGATGATGGCGTCGGGTCCGCTCAGGGTCAGCACAACCGTATAGTCGTCAGTCGCTTCCGCGGACACAAAGAGGTTGCGCAGGTCGGCGGCCATGATCGACGATTCGTCATCGTACTGGCGGTAGATCGAATAGACCACGTCATGCGCGGTCACTTCGCGGCTTTCGCCCTCGGGGAAGACATCATTGCCATCGTGCCACATCATGCCCGGCCGTATATGCCAGGTGTAAACCGTGCCATCCTCGCTGATGTCCCAGGACTCCGCCAGGTCGCCAACGGGCTGGCCCGATTCGATGCGGAAGAGCATGCTGTTGATGTTAGTGATGGCGTAGAATGTCCAGTCGTGCGCGGCCGTGTTGGGATCCATCGGCAAGAAGGTATCCACGCCGATGGTGAAGGTGCCGCCTTCTTGCGGGCAGTGGCCGTCAGCCGCGGCCGGGGCCAGCGACAGCGCCAAAATCAATACTACAAATACGGAAATCAAAATGCCTTTCAGTCTCATTGCTGAGCTCTCCTTGCCTAAGCGGTTATTGTCCGAACAGACGATTGCCGAGTCGAAATTCAGCATTTGCCTCCTTGCTCCAAATCTGAAATTGCTCTGCCGCATAGCGCGGACCCGTCCCCAGGGATGCCAGGCCCGCATCAACCGTCTCCTGGTTTGGGATGAGTGGGGTTCAAGTGAAGAGACGCGCAGACCAGATGTTAGCGTATTGCGCGATACAATTGCAAACTATCGGCGCAGAAGTAAGTGTATCCACTTCGGTTGAAATACTCAGGTAGGGGCGATCCGGCGGATCGCCCGAAAGGGAAAACAGAATCGAAATAGGGCGACTCGCCGGGGCGCGTGGGTCGCGTAGACACTGACCGCCGCCACAGCCCGTCAGTCGCCCCTAACAAATCGCCGGCATTCAAATAAATTCAGCCGACTCTGATACACTATCGGCGCAGAGTGGGGTCGAGGGCGTCGCGCAAGGCATCGCCGATGAAATTGTTGGCCAGCACCGTGACCATAATCGCAAGCCCGGGCGCGATCGACATCACCGGCAAAATGCGCATCAACTCTTTGGCGTTGCTCAGCATGGAGCCCCATTCGGCCGTCGGCGGCTGCGCGCCCAAACCCAGATAGCTCAAGGCGGCGGCGGCCAGAATCGCGTCGGCAACGAGGAACGAGGCTTGCACGACCACGATCGGGAAGACATTCGGCAGAATATGACGAAAGATAATCGTGGTTTCTGTGGCGCCCAGGGCTTTGGCGCCGACGATAAATTCTGTCTCGCGCAATGACAGGACCATGCCGCGCACGAGGCGCGCGGGCCAGATCCAAATCACGCAGATCAGCGCCAGCATCAAATTGTCCTGGCTGGGGCCAAAGACAGCCACCAGGGCGATGGCGAGAACGAGCAAGGGAAAGGCCATCATCACGTCAACGACGCGCATGATGAACATGTCGATGGCGCCGCCGAAATAACCGGAGGCTGCGCCTAAAACGACGCCTATGGTGGTCGATACGGCGGAGACGAGAAAGCCAATCACCAAAGAAATCCGCGCGCCAAATATCAGGCGGCTGAAGCCGTCCCGGCCCAATTCGTCAGTGCCGATAAAATGCTCGGCGCTGGGGGGCTGCTTGACGTTGGCATAATTCGTCTTGTAGGGATCGTAGGGCGAAATCTGCTCGGCGAATATAGCCGCCAGCACCAGCAGCAGCAAAACAACTAATCCCAGGATCGCCCGCTCGTTCCTGATGAACTGCTGAAAGGCGATATAGCTGAAGGACTTAGGCCTGATTTGCTCCGCGATATCCGAACTCGCCGCAAATTCGACGATTGAATCTTCCATGCTTCAGCCTCTACTGAAATCGAATCCGCGGGTCGATGAAGGTGTACAGGATGTCCGTGACCAGGTTGACGACGATGACCATAATCGCAAACACAAGCACGGTGTTGGTCACAACCAGATAGTCGCGGCCGAAAATAGCGTCAACAGCCAGCCGGCCGATCCCGGGCCAGCCGAAGACCTTCTCGATGACGACTGCGCCGCCGAGCAAACTGGCGAACTGCCCCGAGACGATGGTCAAGATCGGAATGAGCGCGTTTGGCAAAGCATGGCGGAAGTTCACCCGGCGCAGGCCCATGCCTTTGGCGTGGGCGGTGCGCACGTAGTCCAGACCCAGGACTTCCAACATGCTGGAGCGCGCCACCCGCGTGACCAAACCCAGAAGAATGAGGCTCAGCGTCACCGATGGCAGTATCAGGGAACGCGTGAATTCAATCGGCGTCTTGCCCTGGCCGACCGTGGGCAGCCAATCCAGGTGAAGCCCAAAGATCAGCATCAGCATGATGCCGAACCAAAAGGCGGGTATGGATACGCCCAGCAAAGCGAATGTCATCGCGGCCGTGTCGATCCAGGTGCCCCGCTTCAAGGCGGAAATAATGCCCAAAGGCAAGGCGAAAACAAGCACAAGCAAAATAGACGTCACCGTGAGGATGATCGTATCCGGCAGCCTCTGTGCAATCTCATAGGTGACCGGGGAACGGGACCGGACAGAATCTCCCATATCGCCTTTAAGCAGATTGGTCAAATAGCGCACGTATTGTACTGGCAGCGGGTCGTTCAAGCCCAACTTATCGCGTATGCGATCGATCTCTTCCGTGGTCAATTGCCGCGCGTTGCTCATCATCAGTTCTACCGGGTCGCCGGGGATGAGATGAATGAGCGCGAAGGTGGCTGTGGTCACGCCGAACACGAGCGGAATCATCAAGATTATGCGACGAAAGATGTACTGTTCCACGGTCTCGCTCGGCGAGATCTAGTTTGAAAGAAGGTTCAGGCGCCGACTGACTGTTCCGTTTAGCAGTAGGCTCGAAACCGGGTCCGACGACTACCGGCCCCTTGTTCGACTACTGCTGGGATTCTAGTGGGGATACGATGGCCTGTCAAATCTCCGTCGGCTGAACCGGACGGCGGATTTGACGCCGTCCGCGGCAACGGTCAAAGCGCGCTCGCGCCGGCAATCACGCCGCGCTTCAACGCAAGCCCAACAGCGAAAGCGAGTCGCGATAAATGATCGCCTCAAGTTTGTCTTGCGGGACCTTAGGCAAGTTCGTCCCCTCGGCGATACTGTTGACCCGCCGCAAAGCGTCAAAGGTCTCCCGCGCCGTGGTGACCGGATAATCCGAGGCGAAGAGCAGCTTGTCCAGCACATTCCACTCGGTCGCTTTAATCATACATTCGTAGAAGCCGAAAGGTCGGTAAAACAGGCCGGAAATATCCGCGTAGACATTGGGGTGCTTGCGCACGACGACAGCCGTGTCGACCGTCCAGGGGTGGCCCATGTGCGCCATGATAATCTTGAGATCGGGGTAACGCATCGCCACTTCGTCCATAAGCAGGGGATGCGCGCTGCGAATCGGCGCCATGCGCACCGGCGATGTGCCTTGATGAAAGAGAATCGGCAAGCCCAGCGCTTGCGCCCGTTCATAGATTGCGAGCGCCCGCGCCTCCAGGGGATCGAAGATCTGATAATTGGCGCCCAGCTTGATGCCGCGCAGACCCAGATCGCCGCGCGCCCGTTCCAGTTCCTCCAAAGCGTAGGGGTCATGCGGGTGCAGCGACATGAAGCCGATCAGGCGCTCGGGATAAGCTTTGACGAATGCGGCGGTTTTGTCATTGACGTTGCCCGGCAAGTCCGATGCGTCATCCGGACCATTGACGCCGCCCGTATTCCCGCCCGGATACCAGGCGATTCCAAAGACGATTGACTTGTCCGCGGGCGCTTGCTCCCGCAGGTATTCATCCCAATTGTAAACGGAGCTGACCGCGCGGTCAGGCCGCCAAGCGGGATTGATGCGCCGATATTCCTCCGGCACCGGACCGCGGAATTGGGGTGTATGCGAGTGCACATCAATAATCATGTGGTTCCCCGCGCCGGTTTCGTTCGCCGCATTAAAAGTCCCTTCTTGTCCGCGCCCGGATTCGCCTCACTTGCGCCGGGGAAAGCGCGAGATGATGGTTAGCGGCTCGGGCAATTTGACGCGCGCGCCGCGCCCCAGCTTGGAATAATCGACCGGCTTGGCCCGGGCCGCGCCGGCAAAGACGGCCAAGGCGCTGCCCACCTTGCGCGAGCCGCGATCAAGCAGCGCCTGCCCCAATTGGTAGCCGTCGCTGTCGATGCTGCAGCTGGTCACAATGCCGACGACGCGTCCGCGCGCATCGACGATCGGGTCGCCGTTATGGGCGGGGCGGGCAACTTTGTTGTCCAGGCGGAAGCGGCTGATCTGGGCTTTGCGCGCCGCTTCATGTTCGATGAAGGCGAGCTTGCCGATGAAGAAGGGTTTGTACAGTTTGACATAAGCGCCAAAGCCGGCGTCGGCCGGGTTCATGTTCAAGTCGCCCGCCAATTCAAAGCCGTAAAGCGGCAGGCCGGCCTCGATGCGCAGGCTGTCGCGCGCCGCCAGGCCGCAGGGCGTCGCGCCTTGCGCGGCCAGGGCGCGGAAGAGCTCGGCCGCAAGATCGGGATGCGCAAACAATTCGTAGGCGACGCGCTCGCCGGTGTAACCGGTGCGCGAGACGATGATGTCGATGCCGCCGAGCCTTGCCCGTGTCACGCCCGCCCACTTGAGCGCCTTCAGCGCCGCCTTGTCCTCCGAGCTCCCGTCCAGCGCCAGCAGAATGTCGAGGCTTTTGGGACCCTGTAGGGCGATATCGACGCGGCGTTCGGCGGCGGCGGCGGGCAAGCGCAGGTCGCGCAGTTCGAAGCGGTCCCGCCCTTCGAGGCGGCGGCCGGGCGCGCGCGGGTCAATCATAACTTCCCCGGCGATGACGGCGTTCAGCCAGCGCCAATTCTTGTCGTTGTTGGAAGCGTTGACCACCGCCAGGTAATGGTCGGCGGCCAGGCGATATATCATCAGGTCGTCGAGCGGTAGACCGTCGGCATCCAGGAAATAGGTATAGTGCGAACTGCCGACCGGCAAGCGCTTGACATCGTTCGTGGCGACGCGGTCGAGGAAGTCGGCGGCGCCCGGACCGCGCAGGTCGAAAACGCCCATGTGCGCGACATCAAAGATGCCGGCGGCCGTCCGCACGGCGCGGTGCTCATCGCTCACGGATTTGTACCAGAGCGGCATGTCATAACCGGCGAAGGGCGCCATCTTCGCGCCCAGCTCAAGATGCAGGCTGTGCAGCGGCGTCTCCAGCAGCGCGGGCGCGGAAGCCGTCTCGTCTCCGTCCGGCGCCGCCTGCTCGGGCTCGAAGCGCGGCAGGGCAGCTCCAGCCGACAGAAAATAACTCTCGCCTTTGGCGCCGATGCAATAAGCCTTTGGATCGTAGCCAGCGGATGGCGCCAGCATCAGCGGCTCGCCCGCGCCTTCGATCCTTATCGCAACCGGTCCCGGCGCTTTGGCGTGGATATCTGTGTCGTCAAAGAGCGCATAGCCGTCGCTCATTGCCCGCAGCCAGGCGACCGCGCGCTCGGCGCGTCCGGCCAGGTTCAGTTGAAAATCCTCCGCCGAGCGCCTCGTCACGCTGCCGCTGGCCATGACGCTTCCGTCCTTTTCGAGAACATGCGTCGGCTGGCTCTCGCCATCGCTCAGAGCTTTGACATCGCTCGTCAGCGCCACTTGAAGAAAATCGGCCGCGACCGCGCCGCTCACGCTGATTTCGAGGCAGCTTTCGGCTTCGCTGTCTTGCGCGCGATCGAAATGCGGGTAGCCGTCGGCGGAGGCATCAGTGTCAATGCCCAGCCGCGCGACCAGAGCCCGGACGCGGCGGCGCGCGTCTTGCAGCGCGTCGAAGTCGACTTTGGCCCGGGCCAGCGGGCGGACGCGGCCGGTCAGGCTGAAGGGCGTACAGGCTTCCAGCAGATCGGCGATGATGTCGCCGAGAGCGTCGATGTCCTCCGCCGCCATGCCGCGCTGGCTCAGCCAGGTTGTGCCCAGCCTGATGCCGCTCGGGCGCAGGGCCGAGGTATCGCCCGGGATGGTCTGGCGGTTGACGACGATGCCGGCGAGATCGAGGATGCGCGCCGCCATGTCGCCGCTGAGAACTGTGCCGTCCGGTCCGGCCACGGTTTTGCAGTCCAGCAGGAGCAGATGCGTATCGGTGCCGCCATAAGGCAAACGGAATCCGCGCGCGCTCAACTTGGCCGCCAGTCTTTCCGCGTTGCTCAAGGTTCGGCGCTGCAGCTGTCGGAATTGTTCCGTCTGCGCTAGCCGCAGCGCGACCGCCAGCGCCGCCATGTTATTGATGTGGGGTCCGCCTTGTTCCCCGGGGAAGACAGCGCGGTCGATCTGCCGCCCGAGCGGCCGCCGATGCGTGATGAGCACGGCGCCGCGCGGGCCATTCAGCGTTTTGTGCGTGGTGAAGCTGACGACATCGGCGATGCCGATCGGGTTGGGATAAACGCCGGCGGCGATTAATCCGGCGACATGGGCGACATCGGCAAGCAAATAGGCGCCGACGGCATCGGCGATCTCGCGGTAAGCATTCCAATCGGGCGCGAAGGGATAACTGCTGAAGCCGCCGATGATCAGGCGCGGCCGCTGCTCGAGCGCGAGCTTCAGCATCCGCTCGTAGTCCAGGCGCCCGGTCTCCGCGTCAATCGTATAGCTGACGATGTTGTAGTACTTGCCGCTGCGGTTGACCGGGCTGCCGTGCGTAAGATGGCCGCCCATGATCAAGTCCATGCCCATCACCGTGTCGCCGACATCCAGCAGGGCGGTGTATGCCGCGTTGTTGGCGGGCGCGCCGGAAAGCGGCTGGACATTGACATACAAGTCTTCCGCGCTCAGGCCGTTGCCGGCGAAGAGTTCCGCCGCCCGCCGCCGCGCCAGCGCCTCGATGATGTTGGCGTATTCCGTGCCTTTGTAATAGCGCTGGTCGGCATTGCGGCGGAATTCCGGCAGGCGTTGGTCATAATCGAGGATTTCCCGCTGCGTCAGGCGGCGCGAGTTTTCCAGCGGATAGCCCTCGGCATAGATGTTGTGAAAAGACGAACTGAGGGCATTGCGCACTGCGAAGGGCACGGTGCTTTCCGATGGGATGAGGATGAGTTTTTCCTGCTGCCGGGCGGTTTCGTGCCGAATCAGTTCGGACACATCCGGGTCGAGCTCGTCGACGCTGCCGCGAAAGAGAAAGTCAGCGAAAGTCATGGTTGGGGGCGGCTCCTGTATCGTCTCATAAAAGAATTTGCGCCAAGCAAATCATGCAAAAACTGATTGGAATTCTAAAGCAACATTGGGCGAGCCACCGGCTCGCCCGTACAGACTTTGGATTATTCTGCGCTCTGGATTCAGGCGGCAGTCGCTCTCAATTCCTTGCTTGGCATTCCGAGGCGATTCTATCATGCCGGCCCGCCGGGAACTATGCGGAGTCGGCTTAAGGCTTGTCCGTATCTAAATGCGGGCATTATTCGTCGAGGTTCGTACTCCATCCCCGGCCATTCCCGTAGGTCTATGTCTACGTGACCCTGTGAACTGGAGAAGGGCGACTCTGCAAAGAAGATCGTAGGTTGACGCCAAATCACATAGAAAACTGCCAATGAAGTCAGTCGCTTTCAGCGCGCTCCCCCTTCTCCAGCTTGCTGGGGAAGGGGGTTGGGGGGATGGGGTAGAAAAAGCGTGGTTGCGTGAAGCAGTACCAGACAAGCCTCTTAGGGGCAAGGCTCGTCGCTAGTCGCTGGAAACCGTTTCTTCCATCATGAATTGGTAGCCGTCAGCGAAACGCGGCAGCGAACAGTCGCCGGATTCTATACATGCAGCGATCGCTTCCGCCGCGGTTTCGCCAAGGAAGGCGTGAATCCGCGGACCGTAGTGCTTGGTTTCGCTCCAGTAAGCGTCGTCGCTGTGCTCGGGTGTCAGGTATTCTTCAAACGCCAGGTAATTGTAGGACTCTTGACAATGTTGCAGCAGAAAATCGTAAACCGGACGAGGGCGGGGCAGGTTGCTGAAGTAGCGCAATAGATGATCCTGCAAAGGCAAATGCACGACGAAGAACTCTTTGCCTTCGGCTTCTACGCTGTCGGCGAAGGCTTCGACAATGGCTTTGCCGAGCTCCCCGCCTTCGCTGCCGGGTTCGTAAAAGCCCGACTCTTCCTCGCGACGACGCAGCGATTCAAAGGCGAGGCTGAGCAAGCGGCTTGATGACCACCAACGCGTCGCCCGAAAACGTGACTGATAGTGAAATTCGTAAGGCGCGAGCGGGTGATTGCTGAAATCTTCAAAGACCGCAAGCAGCTCTTCCGGCGGCAGGGTGGGTACATTCAGCAGCTGCAATTCCTGGTCGAGCAAAGCGAAGCGCGGTTTGGAGAAGGACGGTCCGCTGCGATGCAGCAATTGCCTGAAGACATTGACATTGCGTTTCAGATTTTCCGGCTGCAAACCAAATACAACAATATCCGGCGAAAATTGCCTGCCAAGCTCCCGCCAGCGCAAGAAGGCCTGGTCCATGCCATAAGCCCCGACCCCGAAGTTGAGCGTTTCCGCCCGAATCCCCAGCTCTTTTAGCTCGCGTTCGAGCGCGTAAGTCCAGGTCTGGTCATCGGCTACATCGTCGCCGGCCGTGAAAGAGTCGCCAAATGTCGCGATGCGGAGCGTGTCGGCGGCCGGTTCAAGGCTGTAATCGCGCTGAGCGCGAATACCGTTGCCGTTCAACGTAAAACTTCCATCCTGGCGGACCCGGTTTGGGCGGAAAGTCCAGCCGAGCTGGTCATCATAGATGACATTCGCGAACTCTTTATTGGCCAGATAACCCTTGATCGGGCCCCGCAGTTCGTTGATCGGCAGGTCTTGGCCTTCCAACGTAAACTGCAAAAAGCTAAAGCGACCATCGGCGTCAGTTTCGCCGAAGGCGCGCACAAGCAGTTCCAGCGCGACCAGCGTCACGAGCAAGCTGATGCAAACAATCAGTACATTGATTGAGATTTTTCGCAGCAAATGCGCCGTCCTTGGATTTGCCCGCGTTCGCCATCATACGCGGCACGCTGACCTTAATGCCATGCCGTATTGTAAACCAAGCGCGCGCAAATGTCGCGCCGGGCGGCGGGAACGCAGTGTATCAGAGTCGGTTGAATATCCTTATATGCCGACGGTTTGGTAGGGGCGACTCGGCGAGTCGCCCAATTTTGATTCTGCCTTACCCATCGGGCGAGCCACCGGCTCGCCCCTACCAGACTATTTCAACCGAAATGGATACATTACTGGCGGGATTCGCAGAACGCCGACGGCTTCCGGCCTCTCGGCCAAACGGTCAGCGAGCAATTCAACAAAGCGCGCCCTTAACAAATGGCGGCCGCGCTTATAAGATTTCTCGCATTCCGGCCGTTGCGCGCGCCGCAACCCGCCGATCGATCGAACCCGGCCAGCGCAGTATGGGAGGCGCCCTCATGAAAAGATACCAAACCGAAAATATCAGAAATGTCGCTTTAGTCGGGCATCAGAGTTGCGGCAAGACATCACTGGCCGAAGCGCTGCTCTACAGCACCGGCGCCACCAACCGGATGGGCCATATCTCCGAATCGAACATGGTTTCGGATTGGGACGATGAGGAGCGGGCGCGCGGACTGTCGCTTTCCACATCTTTGGCGCCGGTCGAATTTGACGGCTTCAAGATCAACGTGCTGGACACGCCCGGTTTCACCGATTTTCAAGGCGAGCTGAAGAATGCGATCCTGGCGGCCGATGGCGTGATCGTGGTTGTAGACGCGGTATCCGGCGTGGAAGTCGGCACCGAGCTGGCTTGGGATTATGCCCGCATCTGCGAACAGCCGATCATTGTCGTGGTCAACAAAATGGATCGTGAAAACGCGGATTTCGACGGCGTCCTGGAGCAACTGAAAGAGCAATTCGATGACTATAAATTTGTACCGATTACACTGCCTGTTGAGCAAGACTCCGAATTCGCCGGCGTCGCCAACGCGCTGACGCAGAAGGCCTATTATGGCGACGGTTCGGAGCGCGCGGACCTGCCCGCCGAATACGCCGATACGCTGGAAGCGGCGCACATGGAACTGATGGAAGCGGCCGCCGAAGCCGATGATGACTTGCTTGAAAAGTACTTTGAAGAAGAGACTTTGTCATTTGACGAGATTCGCGACGGCATGCGCAAGGCTTCGCGTTCTCCCGAGCTGAAAACCGTGCCGGTTTTCGCCCTGTCCGCGACAGAGAACATCGGCACAGTGCCGCTGCTGGAAGCGCTGGTGGCCTATACCACCCCGCCGCAGGACCGGCGCGTGAATATACAGCGCGGCGACGAAGTCGATGTCCTGAACCCGCCGCAGTCGGATGACGATCCCTTGGTGGCATACGTCTTCAAGACCCTCAACGATCGCTTCGTCGGCACGCTGAATTACTTCCGCATCTTTTCCGGCACGATTTCCAACGACGGACGCCACGTCAACGCCAACAGCGGCGCCGAGGAGCGCTTCAATTCGCTTTTTGTCATGCGCGGGAAGGAGCAGTTTCCCGTTGACAAGCTGCGGGCCGGGGATATCGGCGTTGTCGCCAAGCTGGTCGATACCAAGACCGGCGATACATTCGTCGACGGGAATACCGAATTGCGCGTATCCGCGCCCGATTTTCCCGCGCCGCTGTATATGCTGGCGGTAACGCCGCGGACTCAAGCGGACAGCGCCAAGATGGGGCCGACGCTCAGCAACCTGAGCGATGCCGACCCGACCCTGCGCTGGCGGCAGGACCGCGATACGCGGCAGACCGTGCTGGAAGGCATGGGCCAGATCCATCTGGAAGTCACCTTGAAGCGGGCGGCTGCCTTAGGCGTCAACATTGATACCGATATGCCCAAGGTTCCTTATCGAGAGACCATCACCGGCAATTCTGAAGCCAGTTATACCCACAAGAAGCAGACCGGCGGCGCCGGGCAATATGGCCGCGTCGATCTACAGCTGGCGCCGACGCCGGAGGGATTTGAATTTGAGTCCTCAGTGTTTGGCGGCGCGATTTCGCAGCAATTTGTCGCCTCTGCCGAGAAAGGCATACGCGCCGTGCTGGGCGATGGCGTTATCGCCGGCTTTCCCGTGGAGCGCGTCAAGGTCAATGTCTTTGACGGCAAAGAGCATCCGGTCGACTCCAAGGACATCGCGTTTCAGATTGCCGGGCGCGAAGCCTTCCGCGATGCCTTCCGCAAAGCTAAACCGGTTCTGCTCGAGCCAATCATGGATGTGCGCATCACCGTGCCGGAATCCATGATGGGCGATATCATGAGCGATTTGAATACGCGCCGGGGCCGGGTGCAAGGCATGGACACGGTGGGCAACAAGAGCGTGGTGACGGCCGAGGTGCCGCTGGCGGAAATGTTGCGCTACGGGAACGACCTGCGCTCGATGACCGGCGGACGCGGCATCTATGCGATGGACTTCAACCGCTATGACCGCGTGCCTTCATACATTCAGGACGAGATCATCGCGGCGGTGGCGGCCGAAGCGGAGAAAGCCGGCTGATCTTGTTCTAAACTGGGGCAGTTCTTGGAGGTCGGCTGAAACTCAGCGCAATCGCGCCAAATTGAAATTGCGCCGATAAATGTCAATTTGCGGGCCATCTTCAACGGGCGTCTCACGAGACGCCCCTACATTTTTACATGGCTGTCGGCGGAAAATGTTTTGAGGCGATTGCTTTAGCCGAACCAGTCAAGGCTCGACTTCGGCCGGCTCTTGCGCGCCCGAGCCATTCGGTTCAACCGGCTGCGGCTCGCGCAGATGCTTGGCGACGGATTGCGGCACGACATCGGCCGCGTCGTCCTCCAGGTCCAGAATGCGCAGGATCTCGTTGCGCTCGACCGTTTCCTTTTCCAGCAGCGCTTCCGCCAGCGCGTCCAGCGCCTCGCGGTTGTCTTCCAGCAGCTCGCGCGTTTCCTGATAGGCGACGTCAATAATGCGCTTGATCTCGGCATCGAGTTTGGCGGCGGTGTCGTCGCTATAGTCGCGTCCGCTGGCGATCGCGTAACCGAGGAAGGGCTGTTCCGAATCGTCGCCGTAGTTGACCATGCCGACCGAATCGCTCATGCCGAACATCTTGACCATGCGCCGGGCAATCTGCGTCACTTGCTGGATATCGTTGGCCGCGCCCGTGGTCACATCGTCAAAGACAAGCTCTTCGGCGATGCGCCCGGCAAGGCCGACGCGAATGAAGGCTTCGAGTTGCTTGCGCGACTGATGGAGCGAGTCGTCCTTCGGCATATAAAAGGCGACCCCCAGGGCGCGTCCGCGCGGGATGATTGTCGTCTTCAACAGCGCCATCGCATCCGGGATCAAGAAAGAAACCACCGCGTGGCCGGCCTCGTGATAGGCGGTGATCCGGCGGTCCTTCTCATTTGAAAGCGGCGGACGCTTGGTACCGAGGCGGATGCGCTCGTAAGCGGTTGTGAAATCCGACATTGTAATCAGGCGGCGATCGAAGCGGGCGGCGTGCATGGCTGCTTCATTGGCGAGGTTGGCAATATCCGCGCCCGAGAAGCCAATCGTTGCCCGCGCCAGGGACTCCAGCTCCACATTCTTGCCCAGGGGCTTGTTCTTGGTGTGAATCTTCAGGATATCGAGGCGGCCCTTCACATCGGGCAGGTCAGCCGTTATCTGCCGATCGAAGCGGCCCGGGCGCAGAAGGGCCGGGTCAAGCACATCGGGCCGGTTTGTGGCCGCGATCATCACGATATTCGTGTCGTTGTCGAAGCCGTCCATTTCGGACAGAAGCTGGTTGAGCGTCTGCTCGCGCTCGTCGTGCCCGCCGCCCAAACCGGTGCCGCGCCGCCGCCCGACCGCGTCTATCTCATCGACAAAAATGATGGCCGGGGCGTTCTCTTTCGCGCGTTTGAAAAGATCGCGAACGCGGGAGGCGCCGACGCCGACGAACATCTCGACGAATTCCGACGCGGCGATGCTGAAGAAGGCGACGTTGGCTTCGCCGGCGACGGCGCGCGCCATCAGCGTCTTGCCGGTGCCGGGCGGCCCGATGAGCAGGACGCCGCGCGGCACTTTGGCGCCCACTTTCACATATTTCTCCGGCTGTTTGAGGAAATCGACTACTTCTTCAAGTTCCAGCTTGGCCGCTTCCTGGCCGGCGACATCGTCAAAGCGGATGGAAGGCATCTCCGGCGTTTTTTCGCGCGCCTGGGATTGGCCGAAAGAAAAGATGCCGTTCATTTGCCCTTGGGCCCGCCGGCCCATCCAGACGAAAAAGCCGATGATGAGCACAAGCGGCAAGAAGTTGATGAGGAGCGTGAACCAGGGCGATGTGCTGCTGTAATTTTGGTTAACCGGCTTGATGCCATTGAGTTGGCGCAATTCTTCGATTGCGGGTCCAGCGAATACCGGGATTTGGGCGGTGAAGCGCGTGACGCTCTGCGTCCGGCCCGATGGCGTCGCAATGTACACGCTGCTCTTCAAGCGACCCGTGACCCCGGTCGTGTCTTGGTAGCTGAAGTTCTCCACGTTGTTTAAGCGGAGTTGCTCGTAAAAGTCCGAATAGGCGATCTCGGGCGTGGAGGTAAAGCCGCCCAGGAGACCCGGCGACGAAATCAGCGCCAGCAGCATCACCAGAACCAGCAAGCCCGGCGAGACCCAGCGCCGCCAGTTCGGCGGCAACTGCGGCGGACGATTGCTGTTTCCGCTGTCGCGGTTGTCGTCGTCGTTGTTGTTATCCCAAAACTGCATGCAAAGATAGTACCTGCGAAATACGGAATGTGTAGCCTGATTATACCTTATAGGCGCGGCAATTTGTGCAAGTATTGTCTAAGAATCGCAACGGCGCTTTAGGCGCGGCAGCGGCCAGGCCAAAATCGACTGCCGATATCCCCTGGCGCGATTCTCGGTTATCCTATCTTTCAAGTCTATCAAGCCTCATCTTGGCGCTATGCGCAATCCGCGCCGGGCATGAAGCCTTGCCGATAGCACTAAATTCAGCAATTGCATGCCGCTTGACGCCGCATGGAGTGAATAAGAGCAGGGACATGAATCGACTGAAAGCCGAAAGCAGCCCGTACTTGATCCAGCACGCCGACAATCCGGTGGACTGGCATCCCTGGGGCGCGGAGGCCTTTCGCCTCGCGCGCGAGCAGGACAAACCCGTGCTGCTGAGCGTGGGATACAGCGCCTGCCATTGGTGCCATGTCATGGCGCACGAGAGCTTCGAGGACGAAGCCACCGCCGAAATGATGAATGCGCTCTTCGTCAATGTCAAAGTGGACCGGGAAGAGCGTCCCGATGTGGACGACATTTACATGGGCGCCGTGCAAGCGATCGCCGGGCAGGGCGGCTGGCCGATGACGGTCTTTTTGCTGCCGGACGGTCGTCCCTTTTATGGCGGCACCTATTATCCCAAAGAAGGCCGCTACGGCATGCCGTCATTCAAGCAATTGATGGCGGCTATTCACGACGCGTACCGAAACAAACGCGGCGATCTGGAGCGGCAAGCGGACAATCTGCATCAAGCGCTGAAACGCGATGTTCTGGCGATTGGCCGCGCTGACGACAGCGGCCTCTCGCTTGGCTTGCTGGACGAAGCGGCTGAGAAGCTGCTGGCCGGCATCGACCGCGAGAACGGCGGCTTTGGCGCGCAGCCCAAATTCCCCAATCCGATCAGCCTTGAGTTTCTGCTGCGCCATTATGAGCGCAGTCAAGATGAAGACACTTTGCGCCTGTTCAGTTTCAGCTTGCGTCAAATGGCGCGGGGCGGCATATACGATCAGGTCGGCGGCGGCTTCGCCCGCTACAGCGTCGACGCGCAATGGCTGGTGCCGCATTTTGAAAAGATGCTCTACGACAATGCCCAGTTGAGCCGCCTCTACCTGCGCGCCTGGCAGGTAACCGGCGACGACTTCTTTCGCAGCATCGCGGAAGAAACTTACGACTACATCCTGCGCGAAATGACGGCGTCTGGCGGCGGATTCTATAGCGCGACCGACGCCGACAGCGAAGGCGAAGAGGGCAAATTCTTCGTCTGGACCATTGACGAAGCGCGCGAAGCCCTGGAAGCGATATCGGATCAAGTGCCGCGCGCCCTGGAGATCGCGATCGAATACTTCGGCATGTCGGCGGGCGGCAACTTCGAGGGTTCAAACATCTTGTATATGCCGGTTGCGCCGGAACAGGCGGCCGACGCCCTCGGCTTGAGCGACGATGAATTGGCCGATGCCGTCGCCCAGATCAAGAGCCAACTTTATGCCGTTCGCCTTCAGCGGATTCCGCCCGGCCTTGACGACAAGATTCTGAGCGCCTGGAATGGCTTGATGCTCGCCAGCCTGGCGGAGGCGGCCCGCGTCTTGGGGCGCAGCGAATACCTGGCCGCCGCGATAAACGCGGGCGAATTTCTGCTGCGCGAGATGGTCGCCGCCGATGGCCGCCTCTATCGTACGCATAAAGATGGAATCAGCCGACTTAACGCTTATCTGGAAGATTATGCCAATCTGATCGACGCCTTCCTTGAGCTCTACCAATCGACTTTCGACGAGCGCTGGTTCAGGCAAGCCAGGCAGCTTGCCGATGTCGTGCTTGCGCGTTTTCCGTCGCAGGACGGCGGCTTCTATGATACGAGCGACGATCACGAAGCCTTGATCGTGCGTCCGCGCAATCTGCAGGATAATGTCACGCCCTCCGGAAACGGCATGATGGCCAAGCAACTGCTCCGGTTGGCCGCTTATACTGGCGAGGCGCGTTACGAAGCGGCCGCGCGCGAAGTCCTGCGCAAGCTCTGCGATGCAATGCGACAATATCCGCAAGCTTTCGCCGAATCCTTGAACGCCGCCGACATGCTCATCCGCGGCATATCGGAAGTGGCGCTGATCGGCGACCTGGAAGGCGAGGCCGGGCGCGCCATACTGGACGAGCTGCGCCGGCACTTCCGGGCGAATCTGGTTGTGGCTTGGTCGCGCGAAGATGTGGCGCGTCATGGGTCGGTTCCTTTGCTTAACGGGCGCCTGGCGCAAGGCGGGCGACCGACGGCTTATGTTTGCCGCAACTTCGCCTGCCGCTTGCCGGTTGACTCGGCTGCTGAAATGGCGGCGCAGCTTGCCGAGTTCCAGGAATAAAGCCGAGAGCGACGCGCCCAGATTGTCATTCAGGAAGTTGCGATGCTTGAAGAGCGGCAAGCCGGCCAAGAAGAGTTTCGCTCGCTGCTGCAGACTGTTGTTGGCCAAGCCTTCACCGCGGCCGGCTATGAAATGGATGAACGCCCCTTGCAGTGGGCGGGCGGGAAATACCGTTTTGTCAAAGCCTTTTCGAGTCGCGGATTCGGCTTGATTGACTTTCAGGCCCTGGTCTACAGCGACACGATGTGGTCCGCTGGCGCGCCGTCGCGTTTTACCGTGCAATTGACGCGGTCGCCCGATCGCGCGGGCAAGGCCTGCAATGCCGCCGGCTATGCCACGCGCAGTTTGAGCCGCCTGGTCGTGGCGGATTTTGGCGTCGGGATTCTGCCCGCCGCCGACCATTGGTGGACATATCGCGACGCCGCTTCATTGGGCCAGGCCCTCGCCGAGGCCGGCCGCTTGACGATTGGATACGGCATGCCCTGGCTGGCCGGCGAGCTCGAGCCGCGCTCGGATTAGCCGCCCGCCGCCCTTGCTTGACAGCTTTGCAGCGCCTGCGTACCATGACTGAGGACGCGCTAGCCATCGGACCATTTCCTATGCGGATATTCCGTCCCCTTCTTCTGGCATTTCTTTTGCTCGCGGGCGCCTGCGATGTCCGCAAGCTCGAGACCGGGCTGCCAACGCCGGACGAAAACAACATCATTTATGTCACAGCCACGCCATTGCCCGTTACGGCTCAGGCAGAACCCACCGTCGCGCCCACGGACCTTCCAACGATCGTCCCGCCGACGCCGGCGATTGATACCGCGCAGCTATTGGAACTGGGCGAGCAATACAGTCGCAATGGCTATCTGGAAGATGCGGCTGGCATATATCGGACGCTCTTGAATCATGGCGACGCCATTGGTGCGCGGCAGCGCGCCCTTGCCGCATTTCGCCTGGGAGAGGTTGCGCTGCGCTCCGGTTATTTTCAGCAAGCCTACGATGCTTTCAGCTTGTACATCGGCGAGTTCCCGCAAGAAGCGAGGATTGCGCAAGCGCATCTTCTGCGCGGCGACGCCAGCCTCGGCTTGTTCAATTGGGATGGCGCCGAAAGCGATTTCCGGCGCTATCTGGCGCTGCGCCCGGGTTTGATCGACAGCTACGTCTACGAACGCATCGCCGACAGCCAAATCGCGCTCGGTCAAACGGATTCGGCGCTGCAGAACTACGGGCTGGCGATAAGCGCGGAACGCTCGAAGGTGCCGCTGCTGGTCCTGCGCGAAAAGCTCGCGCAGATTTACATCAATCTCGGGCGCACGGCGGATGCCCTGGCGCAGTATGACGCGATTCTGGCGGTCGCGCGCAATGCGCCTTACCGCGCGGCCATAGCCCTTGCCGCCGGGCAGGCGGCGCTGGATGGCGGCGACCTTGAAACCGGCATCGAACGCTTGACCTCCGTCTTTGAGGGCTATCCCGGCACGGCCAGCGCCTGGGCTGCGCTGCAAAACCTGAGCGGCCGCGGCCTCGAATTTGACGGCTTTCAGCGGGGAAAGGCGGCTTTCGCAGCTGGCGATTATCAGGCGGCTATCGACGGCTTCGTCGAATTCACCGGGATTCAGCCGCTGTCGGCGACGCCGGCCGAGCTTTATCTGACTCTGGGTCGCGCTTATCGCCAGGCCGGCGAGTCGGACGCGGCCGCGGCCGCCTTCGAGACGCTGATCGACGCCTATCCACAAGATCCGCTGCTCGGCGCCGCGCTTCTGGAGCGGGGGCGGACGCGCTTTCTCGCCGGGGACAGCCCCAGCGCGATCCAGATCTACCTGGCGATAGCGGAGGACTACCCGCAATTGGAGAACGCGGCCGGCGAGGCGCTTTGGCGCGCCGGTTATCTCTATGGCACTGCCGGCGAGACGATCTTGTCTCGGCGCACTTTTCTGCGCATGGCGGAGTTTTATCCCGCGCATGAATTTACTGTCAATGGTCTCTTCATTGCGGCGTCGGCCGCCGTGCGCGATGAAGAATGGGCGGCGGCCGAAGACCTGTATTCGCGGATCGTCGGCTTGACCGCCGGCGACGACCGGGCGGCGGCTTATCTTTGGCTGGGCCGCTTGGCGCAGGCCCGCGGCGATGCGGCCGCGGCGACCCAAGCCTTCACCGACGCGATAGCCGCCGCGCCCGACAGTTATTTCGCGGCCCGCGCCGGCGACTTTCGCAGCGGCGGGCAGCCCTTCCAGCCGCCGCCTTCTCTAAGTTTCGACTTTGACGAGGCGGCGGAATTGCAGGCGGCCGAGGAATGGCTGCGGCAGACTTTTGGCATCGAGGCTGGCGGGGCTTTGTGGCCGCTGTCCGACGCGCTCGACAGCGACCCGCGCATGATCCGCGGCCGCGAACTCTATGCCGTCACCGCTTATGACGACGCCGCCATCGAATTTGAGGAGCTTCTGGATGAGGCCCGGGACCGGGGCGCCGTGCTCGACAGCTACCGTTTGGCCGTTTATCTGCGCGGCCTGGGCTTGTATCGGGAGAGCATCATCGCCGCCGCAGATCTGATCATCGCTTCCGGGCAAGGCACGCTGAATGTGCCGCCTTATATCGCGCGGATGCGTTTCCCGGCTTACTATATTGATGTCATCGGACCGGCGGCCGAAGAACGCGAAATCGATCCCCTGCTCATGCTTTCGCTGATCCGGCAGGAGAGCCTCTTCAACACCAACGCGACGGCCGGGGCGGGCGAAAAAGGCCTGATGCAGGTGATCCCAAGCACGGCGCAGTACATTGCCGAGCAGTTGGCTTGGCGCGACTACCAGCACAGCGACCTCTTCCGCCCCCATGCCGGCATCGCCTTCGGCGCTTTCTACATTGACGAGCAGTTGCGGCGCTTCGATCGGAATGCGATTGTCGCGCTGGCCGCTTATAACGCCGGCCCGGGCCGAGCCTACGATTGGAACGCGCTTTCCGGCGGCGATCCCGATCTCTTTATGACAACGATAACCATTGATTCCACGCGCCATTATGTGCAATTCATCTACCGCAATTACAATGTTTATCGGGAACTCTACGGCGGCGATCGCAGCTAGCTCGCTTTTGCGTTTGCGGATGGCGCAAATGCCGCCAGCATGTACCGAATTCTTGCGCAAATCAAAGAAATCGACATTGCCGCGACGGTGTTATTGATAGTGACGGGGCCGCCGCATGAATTGGCGATACCTGTGCTAAACTGCAAAGACAAAGGATGGTAGGTTTAGGGGTGGTCATGGAGGCGCAGCGCTTACTCGAAAACCTTCACGCGCGCCAGGGCGCACAGCTGGATGAGTTCTTCGGCAATCCTCGGCTGATCGACCCCGTCCATAGCGTTTCCCCCTTCGCGCCTGTGAAGCGGGTGGCGGTCATCACCGAATCTTTCCTGCCGAAAGTTGACGGCGTCGTCAAGACGACCTACCTGACCATCCGCTATTTGCAGGAGACGAACCGGGATGTGCTGGTCTTCGCGCCTGATATCGCGGTCGATCATGTGGGCGATTCCCAGGTGATTCCGCTGCCATCCATCAGCCTGCCGCAAGCGCCGGAAACGCGCATGGCATTGCCCAATCCGGTTGTGGCGCGGCATATTGAAGATTTTCAGCCCGATTTGATTCATCTATTCAGTCCGGCGGCGATGGCCGTGAATGGCATGGCTGTCGGGCGTCATCTGAACCTGCCCGTCATCGCCAACTATCAGACCGATTTGCCGGGCTATACCGAGCATTACGGCTTGGCGATGTTATCCGGACCGGTGAATCGCTGGCTGCGCTATATCCACAACGGCTGCCACCTGACCTTGGCGCCCACGCGCACGATTATTCGCCAGCTGCGCGCCGTCGGCTATCGGCGCGTGCGCCATTGGGGGCGCGGCGTAAACACCGAGCGCTTTAGCCCGCTTCATGCCCGGCCCGCGACTCGACATTTTCTATTACACGGCCGTGATCCCGCTTCTCTGCTCTGCATCTTCGTCGGCCGTCTGGCCAATGAAAAACGGATTGATCTGCTCCTGGAAGTCGCGCGGACGCCGGGCGTCGCGCTGACGATCATCGGCGATGGCGCCTTGCGCGAAGAACTTGAAAGGACATTTGCCGATACCGATGCCTTCTTTACCGGATATTTGTATGGCGACGATCTGGCGCAAGCGTACGCCAGCGCCGATGTCTTCGCTTTCCCGGGCGAACGCGAAACCTTCGGGCAAGTCATCCAGGAGGCGATGGCTTCCGGTTTGCCCGCCATCGTCGTCAATGCGGGCGGGGCGCCGGAATTGATCAGCGACGGCCTTGATGGTTTCGTCGTCGATCCGGCGGCGGCGGCATTCGCGCGTTCCGTCCGGCGTCTGCGCGATCGCCCGGCGCTGCGGCGCATGATGAGCCGCAACGCGCGCGCCGTTGCCGAGCAGCGCCCCTGGTCGGCTCTGATGGCGCAATTGGAAGGCTACTATGAAGAGGCCTATACGATGAATGAACGCTTCAAGAGTCTTATCGGCTCAACCCGCTATCACTCGCCTTTGTCGATTCCAGCGCAGATTTTGCGGCGCCCGCGCAGTCTCGCCTGAGCGCGCTACATTCTCAGCCAACAGATGTGAATTTAACGGACGATGACAAAAGGGCCCACAAGAAAGACGCTCGCGCTGATCGCGCATGATGGCAAAAAGGCGGACATGGTCGCATTTGTCAGGGACCACCTGGCGCGCCTCGGCGAGTTTGACCTTGTGGCGACCAACACCACCGGCAAACTCATCCGGGAGCAGACGGGACTGCCGGTGGAGTGTATGCTGTCCGGGCCCTATGGCGGCGACGCGCAGATCGCGGCGATGATCGCGGAGGGACGCGTCCATGGCGTCTTTTTCTTTCTCGACCCGCTGGGGAAGCACCCGCATGATCCCGATATTCAGGGCCTGCTGCGAATTTGCAACGTTCAGAACGTGCCGCTCGCGACCAACATCGCCTCGGCCGTTCTGTTGATCAATGCCTGAAAGCCCCCGATATTAACGTCTTTCTTGCTTTTGAATCGGCGGATTCTGCCCGATAATGCTTGCTGCCGACGCGGCCGGGCCCGGCCCTGGCCGCGGAAATGAAGGCGATACGCGATTGCGGAGACAGGTAGGATGGCAGGTGGCGGAGCAAGACGCCGTAATCCTTGACTGGGTAAAAAAAGCCAAACTCGGGGATCATGACGCCTTCGCCGAGTTGCTTTATCTGTATCAGGACCCGGTGTACAACCTGTGCTATCGCATGTTGGGCGACAGCGCGGAAGCCGAAGACGCGGTGCAAGAGACATTTCTGCGGATTCACCGGAACTTGCATCGTTACGATGTCGCGCGCTCCTTCAAGACCTGGCTGCTTTCTATCGCTTCCAATCATTGTATCGACCGCTTGCGCAAGCGCCGCATGCAATTTGTCTCGCTGGATGACGAACCGACCGCGGCCGCCCTGGCCCTGCGCAGCAGCAGCCCGACGCCGGAACAAGCGATCATGGACAGCGAACGCGCGGACGCTGTGCAAAACCTGTTGCAGCAGTTGGACGAACATTATCGCCTTGCCGTGATCTACCGTTACTGGTATCAGTATTCTTACGCGGAGATCGCGCGAGAGATGAATACAACCGAAAGCGCGATCAAGAGCAGGCTGCATCGCGCGCGCAAACGATTGGCGGAATTGCTCGGCGGCGGCGATATCGGCCGCCTGGAAAGCGAAGACCGCCTGGCCGACCCCTTGCCGAAAGGAAGTGGCGATGTCCGATGAGCAGAGCCGGCAGCAAGAAATGATGCAGGAGGCGCTTGACGGGCAACTTTCCGAAGACATGGCGCGCAAGCTGGTCGACCTGCTGGGCAACGATCAATCCGCGGCTGTGGAATTCCAGCGCTTGCAGCAGGTGGACTTATTGCTCAAGCGCGCCCCGCAGCAGCGCGCGCCGGCCCGCCTGGCGGCCACTATCATGGCGCGCGTCGCCCAACGCGTTCAAGCTGAAACAGCGATTGCCGACTTGCCGCCCGAAACCCAGCGCATCATGATGCTTAGCCTGTCCGCCGCCATGATGGCGATGATGCCGATGATGGAAGCGGCATCCTGGCTGGTGCTTAACGCGCGGCGCGATCCCGAATTGCTCAGCGATGTGATGATCGAGACCATCGGCTGGGTCTCGCTGGTTACGGATGCCCTGATCCTTTTGTTGGAAGACGCGGAGAATCTGGCGCGAACCGACCCCGATGTCGCGAAGGCGACCTTGGCCCTTACGCCATATTTGCTGTCGGTCATGCTCGATTATATGGAAGATTTGCCGCTGGTCTGAAAGGGAAGGCGGCGCCGGGCAACAAAAACTGAACCGGGGTACTGGCGCGCAGTACCCCGGTTTTATGTTTGGGCTAGGAGCCAATCAGGATTCGTCGTCCGGGATCATTTCGATTTCGCGCACTTTGTAAGTGACAAGGCCGTCAGGCACTTCAACTTTGACGCGGTCGCCCACTTTTTTGCCCAATAGCGCCTTGCCCACAGGGAATCAAGCGAGACGCCGCGGCGCCCGTGCGTGATCTCTTCGGTATCGAGCAGGTCCAGGCTGAATTCTTCCTTTTCAGCGGAGTCGTAAACCGTCACGCGGTTGCCCGGGGTGATCACATCCGGGTCTTCGTCGGCATCAATGATCTCGGCGCGCGCGAGCACATTTTGCAAATGCGAAACGCGCTCGTCCAGCCGTTCTTTGGAAATCATCGCGTCAAAGAAAACGGCTTCTTCGCCCTGGTCGTCCTCGCGCGCTTCCGCCAGCATCTCGGCGACTTTCGTGTTTTCCTCGTCATTGAGGATTTGCAGCTCGCGCTGGAGCTTGTGGTAGCCTTGGCGTGTCAACTGAATACGTCGTTCTGCCATGATGTTTCCTTTCGTGTCGCGATCACCACGCTATACGGCGACCGGCGCAAAAAGTCTTATCCGCTTCCTCAAGAAATCTGTCCGCATAAATAGTAGACAATGCGTCCTGCCCAAGGGACAGGACGCATTGTCTCGATCTCATTGATCAACTTGGCGCGTATTGTACTAGAAACCCGGGCGCAAAGCAAATCTCGGCTCGCGGGGTGGCAGTGTCTATATAGGTGGACGTATCTTGAATGTGAGCTTGGCGCAGGTTTATTCACCACAGAGACACAGAGGGCACAGAGTTTTATTGCTAGGGCCTAAAGGAAACCACATCCACTACATTAGCCACTCCCTCGCGGGGTCGTGTATCAGAGTCGGTTGAATTTCTTATGATGCCGACGATCGGGCAGGGGCGACTGACGGGCTGTGTCTACGCGCCCCGGCGAGTCGCCCAATTTCGATTCTGTTCGTACCCATCGGGCGATCCGCCGGATCGCCCCTACCAGACAGTTGCAACCGAAATGGATACCGCGGCGCCCGCAGCCGGGCGCTTCGCCCGGCATGTCGGCCGTATTCAGGTCGTCGGCTGGAATGGATCCCGGGCCAAGCCAAGCGGCCTTCGGATACAGAGACCGGCTAGGCGCTGTATATTTCTGGATTGACGCACGTTGGCAAGGGATCGCCCGCCAGCCCGGCGATGATATTGTCGGCCGCCATCTCCGCCATCTTCGTGCGGGTGGCGACGCTCGCGCTGGCGATATGCGGCGCCACCAAACAGTTCTCCAGCGTAAGCAGCGGACTCTCCACGGGCAGCGGCTCCGGCTCGGTGACATCGAGGCCGGCCGCGAGGATCTGGCCATCCCGCAGCGCCTCATAGAGCGCGACCAGGTCAACGACGCCGCCGCGGGATGTGTTGATAAGCATGGCGGTCGACTTCATCAGTTCGAATGCCCGCGCGCCGATGAGATGCTGCGTGTCTTCGGTCAAAGGCACATGCAGGCTGATAAAATCGCTCTCTTTGAGCAGGTCATCCAGCGCGACATTCTCGCCGCCGAAGTCCGGCACATCTTCGGCGTTGTCTTCCGTGTTGACCAGCAGGCGCATGCCGAAGCCCCGGGTTCGCCGCGCGACCGCCTGCCCGATCCGCCCGAATCCGACGATCCCGATCGTCGCGCCGAAAATGTCCTGGCCGGACAAAACAGTCGGATGCCAGGTTTGCCACTTGCCATCGAGGATATATTGCTTCGCTTCCGGGATGCGGCGCGCGATCGCCATCAGCAGAGCGAAGGCGAAATCCGCGGTCGTTTCCGTCAAGACGCCGGGCGTATTGCCAACCGGTATGTTGCGTTCGCTGGCGGCGGCGACATCGATATTGTCGAAGCCCACCGCCAAATTGCTGATGACTTTCAGGTTCGGCCCGGCATCCATCAGCGCCGTGTCAATCCGGTCCGTGAGCAGGCTCAACAAGCCGTCAAGCGCCGGAACTTTACTTAAGATGAGCTCATAGTCCGGCGGCAGGAAGCCATCCCAGACCTCCAAGTCGCAATAATTCGCCAGGCGCGCGCGCGTCGCCGCTGGCAGTTCACGGGTGGCAAAAACCGTCGGCTTGCTCATGGGCATTCTCCAAGTATGTGGCAGCGCGATTATAGCGCAGATTTACAAGGTCAGTCATTCCTTCCGCGCCAGGGTAGTGTATCAAAGTCGGTTGAATTTCTTCAAATGCCGACGATTCGGTAGGGGCGACTCGGCGAGTCGCCCAATCTTGATTCTATTTTGCGCATCGGGCGATCCGCCGGATCGCCCCTACCAAACTATTTCAACCGAATGCCCCTACCGGACTATTTCAACCGAACGCTCCTACCGGACTATTTCAACCGAACGCTCCTACCAGACTATTTCAACCGAAATAGATAGTTTACCCGCGCCCGGCAGCACGGCGTTTGCTTCTCAATTATGGCTTGCTCTGCTTGAAAGCTCAGGGCAGCGTGGTCAGCGATACTTTGACCAGCGTGCCCCGGTAGGGCTGGCTGCTCAATGAAAGCGCGCCGCCGCTGGCTTGTATGTATCTCCTGGCGAGGTAGAGCCCAAGCCCGAGCCCGGGGTTGGAAACATCGCCCTGCCAAAAGGGCTGAAAGGCGGTGTTGCCTTCAAATTGAAAGCCGCGACCTCTATCGAGAATTGTGATCACGGCGCGGTAACCGTAGTCTTGCGTCGCGATGCTGACGCGCTGGACGCCGGCATGACGGCAGATATTATGCGCGATTTCAACAAAAGCCTGAGTCAATAGCGCTTTATCGCCGATCACGCAGAAGTTCGCGTCAACTTCAGGACAAGCCACTTGCTTCAAAACCGAGCGGAATCTATTGATGAGAATGGAACCGGCGAATTCCTCTTCGCTGTGCTTGAGTTTGTTGTGATTCAACAAGGAATACTGCCAGAGATTGCCCATCATGCGCTCGATTGAAAGCGCGGATTCCATCACAAAGGCAACTATATTCTGCTGTTCTTCATTCAAGGGGCCGTCGAAGCCGGCGGCTAAATTGTCCAATGTCGCCTTGATTGGATGGTTCAGGGCGTTGAAGCGTTCGAGCACAGCCGGACGGGTGGCCGCATTTTCAAAACCCAGGGCCGTGATGACATCCATCACCAAAGTATGCAGGCCCCAAGAATAGGCATGGATGCGTTTGAAGCATTCGCGCTGGTCGCCGGTTGTCGCTCCAACCGAGCCGACCAAAAGGGACTCCATCAGCGAGATGATGTCGCTGACCGGGTCAAGCAGCTTGCTATAGGATATATTTGCCACGCGCAGCAGCTCGTTGTCTACACTTGCTTCAATTATAAACCGGGTTTTGGGTTGCGGGAAAATCTGGGAAATATGTATTGGATCTTCATGTACTGCCCGCGACAGCGGTATCGCCCAAGCAATTGGCGAGCGAGGCCTTTTAAGATGAAGGTCGGGCCAAAGCGCAGCAGCAACTGGCGAGCCGCCAACTGCTGCTGTAAGTGTTCTGGAGTCGCGATTGTCGAAACGCCTTGACGACGCTTCACGCGCAAGCATTTTCTGAACTGGGAAGCACGTAGGGGCGACGCTGCGTGTCGCCCGAAAATCCGCGCTTGTGTCGGCGGGCGACCGAATCGCCCCTACGCGATCTTGCTTGAATGTTGCATTACTCTGATGGCGCTACTGGGATCTTCCAGCCTTACTTCAGTTCGACGACAGCGCCCGCTTCTTCAAGCTTGGACCGGCCGTCTTCCGCCAGATCTTTGCTAACTTCCTCCAGCACGGTTGCCGGCGCAGATTCGACCAGTTCCTTCGCCTCTTTCAGACCCAGGGGCGTGATCCCGCGAATCGCCTTGATGACGTTGATCTTCTTGGGACCGATTTCCTTCAGAATGAGATCGAATTCGGTCTTTTCTTCTTCGGGCTCGGCCTCGGCCGCGGCGCCGGCGCCCGGCGCCATCATCATCATGCCGCCGCCTACAGCCGCTTCAACGCCCCAGGCGTCTTCCAGCTTCTTCTTCAGGTCAGCCGCCTCCAAAATCGTGAGGGCGCTCAGTTCTTCCACCAGTTTGTCAAGGTCTGCCATTGTCTTTCCCTTTCCTTCAGGCTCTCTTCGTTACTTGTGAACTCTCGGTAAATGACCGGTATGTCGGGATTCGGCGGCACGGGGCTCAGGCCGTGGCAGCCGCGCCTTCTTCCTGCTTCTCGACATAAGCATGCAGGACGTTGACGACCCCGCCGGTCGCTTGATGGATTACGTTGACCAGGCCTTGCGCCGGCGAAATCACCAAGCCTGCCAGCTGCGCCCGAATCTCCTCGAGCGTCGGCAGCTTGGAGACATCGTCAACCTGCCGGGCGTCAAGCAGCTCGCCCGCCATGATGCCGCCCGTCACCTGCATCTTCTCTGCGAAATCCTCGTCAGCGATGTGCTTGAGCAAAGCCTTGGAAACGCCAGGCAAATTGTCGCTGGCGAAGATGATCGCCACCGGACCGACCAGCAAATCTTCCGGCACGATCCAGCCGGCATCCTCCAGCGCCCGGAGCATCAACGTATTCTTGGCGACGAGGTAACGTCCGTTTTGCTCGCGCACAACCTGCCGCAAGCCTTGGATTTGCGGCACGCTAAGACCTTGCGTTTGCACAATGACAAAGCCGTCGCTCTCGTTGAGGATATCCACATAACTGGCGACGAGCTCTTGTTTGCGCTCTCTTGAAACCGGCAAGTGTCGCTCCTTTCTCCGTCAGCCATTCCCGCGCGGCGCGCTGGGCCCTTAAAACAAACGGGCGACCCGCAAATCGAGGTCGCCGCAATATCCAAACATGCATCGCTGAATGATGGCTTTGGCGCTTGCCTCGGCAGGCGATTAAGGGCGGATGCCCCCCTGCTGTCTACGGTCGGCGTCGCTATCTGGCTGATAGCCGAGCCTGCATTATACGGAGCGGCATATCCTGGTCAAGGTCGAATTTGACAGTGTATCAGAGTCGGTTGAATTTCTTTTAATGCCGACGATTTGGCCGGGGCGACTCGGCGAGTCGCCCGATTTCGATTCTGTTCGTAGCCTGCGGGCCTACCCTTCGGGCGATCCGACGGATCGCCCCTACCAGACTTTTTCAACCGAAATGGATTCCATATCAAGAGTTGGGAGTGGCTATTGTAGTGGATGTGGTTTTCCTAAAACTCCAACAAAAAAACTCTGTGCCCTCTGTGTCTCTGTGGTGAATTAACCGGCGTCAAGCTCGCATTCAAGATATGTCCACCAATATAGACACTACCAAGAGTATGGCGATTTGACGTTGCCGGCGCTCTGCGCTACAACTGGATTCGCCAAGAGCAGCCCGGAGCGGAAAATGGAACTGGATCGCGACGCCTTGCAGAAGAAAGTGCATGAACTCTATGCGCGTGAACATGCCGAATTGGGGGAAGCCGGCACGCTGGAGCATCTGGAACGCGGCCGCGCCTGGCGGCTGGCGGAGACGTTGAATGCCGGGGGCGTTCTGGTCTTCCCGCATGCCGGCGTGCATGACTGCGGCTATCAGATTGCCGCTTGCGCGCAGGCCGCCTTGGACAGCGGCGCCGATAAGGTGGTCGTCTTGAGCGTGCTGCACGCTTTCACGCCGGCGATGGAGGCGGCGCGGGTGGCGGTGGCGGCCGGGGCGGATCCAGCGCAATTCGAGTTTTGGGGCATTCAGGGACCGGGCCTGGATGGCCGGCGCGAATGGATGGGCGATCATGCGCTGATCAGTTGGCGGCATTTCTGGCGGGCCGAGCTGAAACGCCGCGGCATACCGAGCGAACGGGCGCCAACTGTTTACGAGCGTTACCCCTACCTGACCGGCGGCGCGCCCGAGAAACTGCCCGGCATTGAAGAATTGGCGCGGCTCATGGAGGGCGCGGTCGTCGTCAGTACGGCCGATCCCTTCCACCATGGCATCGGTTACGGCGACTCGCCCGAGGCTAGTTTCGATCATGACGAAGCAGGTTTGGCGCGGGCGCAGTCCGTCATAGAAGCCGGCATCCGCCTCCTTGAGCGCGGCGATTACCGGGCCTACAATCAGCATTGCGTCGAAGCCAAGAGCGACGCCCGCGACACCGGACCCGTGTTTCGCTATCTCCGCGGTCCCATGTCGGGCGAAGTGTTGGATATCAGCTTTACGGATTCCTCAGCGCTTTACGATCAGCCCAAGCCAACCTGGGTGGCGGGCGCCTTGATCGAATGGAAGCCGGTCGCTTAATCGGCCGGTTGGGCTCAAGCGCTGCCGCCATCAGCGCGGCGTTCGGCGTTTTCCAGCGCGTCTTGCAGGCGCTGTTGGCGCTGGCTCAATGTGAGATCGCCGCGGGTCCGTTCCAGCACGCTCCGCAGGACATCCGTTTGGCGGCGCAGACCGCGCGTGAGCGCATCGGGAAAGTCGAATGTGACAAGTTGATCGTAAATCAGATCCATAGCCGTCAGCAGGCTTTCGGCTTCTTCGCTGTGCCCGTCTTCCCGCCGCATGACATCCAGAATGAAGCGACGCAGCTCCGTGGCCGCTTCGCTCAATCCCTTCAAATAGGTCGCGCTGCCGATCTTGAGCATCTGCGGCGAGGGCAGGGGATCGCCATGAATGATGGCGAATGTGATATGCGCTTCGGCCACCTCCTTCAGGGCATCCTGCGTATAGCCGGTGTGGTAGAGATCGGGATAATCCGCTACCACCGCCCGGAGTTCAGCGGCGCCGGCTGTGACCTCGTCCAGCTTGGAGGCAACATCGTCCCATTCGCGCCGATGGATGGCGCGGATGCTCCCGGCGCAATGGCGGATCAATTGCCGCGACAGCGCCAGCGCGCGGTCACGCGCGGCATTTCGCTCCTCCAGGTCCGCCCGCAGCCCGTCGCAGATTTCTTCGAGATTATTCATTGTCATCATCCTGACCCGTCCGCAGCATTCTCAATTGTACCCATCTTAATCCCCTGATTTGATACGATCGAGACAAGCCTACGGGTTGGCTGCCCGACAATTTCGTCCATTGCCAGGAGAAACTCAAGCGCTCTTTCGCCAAGCCGATACGATGATGCGCATTTCCAAACCAGGACGCCAGAAGCGGGTAGTTTTGGTTAATGTAATACTTACTAATATAAAGCGCATTTCCAGTCTACAGTTAGTTTATGAACTCGTCATATTACGTAAGTCTGCTTGACATCTGGCACATCGGATGTGGGAAATGAACAAACTTGACCTACAGAAATACAGTGGCGAGGTTGAGGTTGACGAATCCTTCAGGGTTGGACAATAACGAGCGCCGGCAGAATCTGGAACAATAGATGGCGAGATTGATCGGGGTGAAACTTCGCCCCAGTTGCCCATTATCGTTGCCTTGGCAGAGGCGTCGGCTTTGCAGGAGTCAGAGTTGGCGAGAACGACGGAAGTACAATGAGATGGCGCCAGGGTTTGATCCAAGCTTTAATCCTGACTAGAATATGTGTATCATGTATGATAGAGTCAAGAGTAAGATACGCTGATGGAGACGAAGGCGGGATGGGCGTATCGGTACCAAGGCAATTCCTGGAGCATTGCCGCTTGAGATGACAGTTGAGCGACAGGCGCAAGTCAAACCCTCGGCAACTTCGTATGCTGAACTTCGGCATGAAAGGTTGTCTGCCGTGATCAATGCCGTAAAGGAGAAGTGGGATACGATACTCATTCTCGTGACGATTGTGGGCACGGTGTTGGGTATGCTCCATTTCGCCATCAACCCTCGCTTGGATGCATTAGAGTCCAGTTTCACCTCTAAGATTGAGTCGGTGGAGGCCAGTCTCACCTCTAAGATTGAATCGGTGGAGGCCAAGTTCGACAACAAGTTTAGCAGTCTGGCGAACATGATGATTGTGGCGCATACCAACGGTGAAGCTACAAGAGAAGAACTCATTGCTATATGGGAACGCGTCGGGGAAAGCTAGGACTCGCGTCACCTAAGTAGAAGCCCTGCGAGAGCGGGTCTTGTTTGTTGAATCTGCGGCCGACTCCCGGCTGATTATTCAAGTACGTTTTATGCAGCAGCCACTTCATTCGCCGTAGGCGTGCTGACGACAATGTTTGAATCGATGGCGCTGGCGTCTCTGGGAAGTTCCATCTTGGTTTTCCCGTCCTGTCCTGTTTGTGAACCGCGCCTGCCTCGTCACCCGAAACTTGCGGTCATTATACCTGATGCCCGCCTGGGCTAGCGCCGCAGGCGCTGCCTCCGCAAATCGAGTCTCTACGCGCAAACGTCTTTGCGTTATTCTCCTGAGTTCATCCGGCGGCAGTGAAAGAGGACCCGGTCATGCCGACATACATTTACCGGATTCAGCCGGTCCGCCCCGAGATGCTTTCGCAGGGGCCGACGCCTGAGGAGTCTCGCATCGCGGCTGAACATTTTGACTATCTCAAGCGCCTGATGGCCGAGGGTATCCTGGTGCTGGCCGGTCGCACGCTGAACAGCGATTATTCGGCATTCGGCATCGCCATATTCAGTGCGCGCGACGATGACCACATGCGCAGCATAAGCGCCGGCGATCCGGGCGTCGCCCAGAAGCTCTTCCGCGCCGAGTGGTTTCCCTATCGCATCGCCCTGCACGCGCCCGAAAATACCGAGGAGTAAGCTGTGCCCGACACCGCGCCCCGGCATATCGTCGCCGCCAGCGCGCTCATTCGAAACGCGCAGGGCGAGATAGCCTTGGTCAGAACCGCCCGCCGAGGCTGGGAACTGCCGGGCGGGCAAATCGAATTGGGCGAGTCGCTGATCGACGGCCTCCAGCGCGAAGTCCTAGAAGAGTGCGGAATCCAGATTGAAGTCGAGCGGCTGCTTCACATTCGCAGCAATCTAAGCTCAGGGGTCGTCATATTCTGCTTTCGGGCGAGCTATCTCATCGGGCAGCTGCGCCCCAGTGAAGAAACGCCCGAGGTCCGCTGGGCGGATGCAGACAGCGCCCAAGAGTTGATCAGCCATCCGGCGCTGCAATTGAGCTTGCGGGAAATGCTGAAGGACGATACGGCGCGGGCGCGCTATGATGCCTACCGAACGGATCCATTTATGCAAGTCGAATCGCGCGGCATCTAAAGGATTGGTGCGCGCGAAGGGATGCCGGCCTTGCGCGGAAAGGAGCGCGGCGTCGGGTTCACTTTATCCACGACGACCAGGTAGCGCGGCTTATCCAGATTGGGCAGCCTAATCTCTTCGATGCAGAATAGCTCTCCGCCCAGCCTCTCGATGGCTTTTGCGGCGGCGGCTGTCTCTTCAAAGGCCGACAAGCCCTTCATCGCGATCGCTTCGCCCCCCAACTTGGCAAGCGGCAGCGTATACTCCATCACGGTCGGCAGCCGGCCCAGGGCGCGGGCGGTCACAATATCGTATTTTTCGCGATGGGCCTTGGCGCGCCCGGCATCTTCGGCGCGGCTGTGCAGCGTGCGAATATTAGCCAGCCCTATGGCGGCGCCGGCATGGTCGATGAAGCGCAGCTTCTTGGCGGTCGAATCCATTAGCGTCACATGCAGATGGGGAAAGGCGATCGCCAGGGCCAGGCCCGGGAAGCCGGCGCCCGCGCCCACGTCGATGAGCCGGCACCCGTCGAATCGCTGAATCACACGGGTCAGCGTCAGCGAGTCGAGATAATGCTTGATTTGAATATCGGACGGGTCGGTGATGCCCGTCAAATTCATGCGCTGGTTCCAGGCCAAAAGATGCCCGGTCAAGGCCTCAAACTGAGCGATCTGCCGGGCGCTGAGTTCAATGCCCAGCAATGATTTGGCCTGTTCTTGAAGCGCGCTACCGTCTGCGCCGGCGGGATCGAGCGCCGTCATTTGCGCCGGCGCGGCTAGTTGTAGGTCTTCAGTGGAATCGCCGGTTGTTCATGCAAAACGGCGACGCCCCAGGGGTTCTGCTGAATGATGAAGCGGCAGCCGCTGTCCATCTGCTCATTTTCCGTTCCAGGCCCGAAGTTCTCGTATCCATCGGTAATCGCTTCCGACCACCGCAACGTGAAGTTGATTTCGTAGATATTGGGTTCCCATTTGTCGCCGAGATTGACCGTGTAGAAGACCCACCAGTTGAGGCTGCCCGGCACCTGCTTGATTTCGGAAACCTGGACGTTCGGAATCGGCTGCCCGTACAGTCGGATGCCGTACTGCGCCGTGCGCAGGTGGTCCTCCACTTGCGCGCGCGTCTTGGCGAACCAGGACCAAAATACCCGTATTTCATCGGTATCAAAGAGCAGGCCCGGGTCCGCGCCATCCACAGCGCTGCATTCGGCGAAGATCAAGCCCGGGTCGGCTGTCCGGCCCGGAATGACACTCATGTCATCGCTCTCTCTCGCGCCGATCTTGACGATGGGTTCGGGCGGCTTCGAATAAACCGGGTTGAGCATGCCGCCGTCCGGCGTGAAGACGCCGGCGGAGGCAATCAGCCGCGGTTCGTCGGCGACATCGCTGCCTTCGACCAGGGCGCTGCCCGGCTCTTCACAATCGCCCAGGTAATCATCTGAGGGCTCTTGGAATAAGGTATTGTTCGGATCGTCCTCACGCCCGATGCGGATGACGACGCTGATGGGAGAGTTCAACCTGCGCATTTCGCCATTGAGCCAATATATCTCCTGGCTCACGGCGTATTCGTCGGCGACGCTGACGCGCCGGAGGCCGGTGATGGCTTCGCCCAAACCGCCGAACAAGTCAAAGGCTTGAAAGAAAATATCGTATCCCGGCTGCATCTTGCCCTGAAGATCAATCACCATGCGGTCTTCACAGGCGCTGTAGAACCAATTGACAGTTGATGTGTGCCCGCTGTCGTCCTGCGCCAAAGTCGCGCTGGCAAGGCAGAAAAGGAAGAAGAGGCAGGCAACTATCTTCAATCCGCGCATAAGCTCTCGTTCCTGTCAATATCCCGTAAAGCAATTCGCTGCGCCTATTTTACCGCATGTCCGCAAATTGCTCACCCCGATTTGACCGGCGTTTGACAGCGCAGTCTTTTCGCAGGTTTGGCATCCTCGCGTACAATGGGAGTTAAAGTCCTCGCATAGGCAGGGAGGTTGAAGAATCCATGAGCGAATGCACCGTCTGTGTTCTGAAGGGTGATCAAACCGGGCAGGAATTGCTTGACGAGGCGCTGCGCGTCCTCGACCCGAGCGTCATCCGCATGCGCAACCTTCAATTCGAAACCTTTGACCTGTCGCTGGAAAACCGCCGCAAGACCAACAATGACGTCGTGCGGGAGGCGGCGGCGCGCATTTTGGAAACGGGTTTGGGCATCAAGGCCGCGACCATCACGCCGGGCGATCCCGACGATGTCGGCAGCCCCAACGCGCTGCTGCGCGATCTCATACATGGCAGCGTCATCCTGCGCACCGGTCGGCGGATTCCTTCCGTGCGCCCGCTGGCGGGCGTGCATTCGCCCATCGCTGTCGTGCGCATGGCGGTCGAAGGCGCTTATGCCGCGGAAGAATGGCGCGAAGGCGAGGGCATTGATGAAGTGGCCTACAACAAACGCTTCATCAGCCGGCGCACTTGCCGCGCGGTGGCCGAATTCACCTTCCAGTATGCTGAACAGCACCGGGCCGCGGTATTCGGCGGACCGAAATATACCGTCAGCCCAATCTACGAAGGCATGTTCAAGGAGGAGCTGGATCGGGCCGCCAGCTTGCACCGGCGCGTGCGTTATGATCCGCAGCTCATTGACGCGACTTATGCCCTGCTGCTGGAGACAACTGGCGAGGCCCTGGTCATCCCGGCCTTGAATCGCGATGGAGACAATCTGAGCGACCTCGTCCTCAAGATGTTTGGAACCATCGCCGGCGCGGAATCCGTCGTCATCGGCTTTGATGACGATTTTAAGGTCAAAGTTGCCTTGACCGAGGCGCCGCATGGAACGGCGCCCAGCTTGGTGGGCAAGAACATTGCGAATCCGATGGCCATGCTGCTGGCCTGCGGCGCGACCTTGCGTTACGTGCATAGCCGGGAGGCGGCGCTCGCGAGCCGCGCCATTTATGAAGCCACGCTGGAATCCGTCTACAACGGCGTCAAGACGCCGGATCTGGGCGGGCAAGCCAACACATCGGAGTTTGTGGACGAAGTGATTCGCGAGGTGCGTGGTAAACTTGAAGTATGGGATGCTTTGGGCGATTAGCCGCCTAAAGGAACGGCTGGTTTTGGACGACAACCTCGAGCGTGACGTAGCCGACCTCTGGTCCATTCTTATCGACATTGTGACCGATGGCGAAAAGCGGCTGGCCAGCCACTTTGATACGCATCAATTGACGCCGCCGCAGTTCTACGTCTTGAAGACGCTCTCGGATAACGAAGGCGAATGCCGCATCGGCGACATCGCGCGCGATCATCATTTGACCAGCGCCGCCATGACCGGCTTGGTCCAGCGTTTGGAAGCGATGGAGCCGCCTCTGGTGAAGCGGCAGCGCAACGCCCGCGATGGACGATCGGTTGACGTCATCCTGACGGCGGAAGGCGCGGCGCGATTTCTGGCGGTGCAGCGCGCGTTGATGGATCAACTGCGCGCGGTCTTCGGTTTGCTGCCCGATGCCGAGCGCCGCGATATCATCGCCAAGGTCCGTCTCTATTTCAACGTTTTCGCGCAGCAATTTCCCGTCGAACGCCTCAAATAAGACCCGGCCCTCAGGTAGTCGTATAGCGGTCGAACCAGTTGATCATCTCCGTCAGCCGGCTGATGCGATGATTTGGTTCGCCGCTTCGCGACAATTCGTGCCCTTCGCGCGGGTAACGCAGCATGTGAACCGGGGTATTGGTGGCGCGCCTCACCCAGGAAAACAACTGCTCGGATTGCTCAATCGGCACGCCAAAGTCGTTTTCCGAGTGGATGATCAGCAAGGGCGTCTTGATATTGGCCGCATACTTCAGGGGCGAGTTGTCCCAGTAGACTTCATGATCGTCCCAGGGCTCGGCATCAAATTCGTTGGAGATCAACGTGGGCAAATACGATGTGCCGTAAAAGCTGGACAGGTTGTAGACCCCGCGCTGCGCCACGGCCGATTTGAATCGGTCGCTATGCGAGACGATCCAGGCGGTCATATAACCGCCATAAGAACCGCCGGTGATCGCCATGCGCGTCTCGTCGGCGATACCCAGCGCCAGGAAGGCGTCCAGGCCGGCCATGATGTCATTCATGGCTACCGGTCCCCAATCGGCGTGCAGCTTGTGCATGAAATCGCGCCCGCGGCCTCCGCTGCCATGCGGATTGCAATAAAATACCGCGTAGCCGCGCGCGGCGTGAAACTGCCATTCGTGCCACATCGACTTGGTCGAGAAACCCCAGGCGAAATGCGGCCCGCCGTGAATGTTGAGCGCGAGCGGATAGCGCTCGCCTTCCTTGTAACCGTAGGGCAGCATATACCAGCCCTGCACTTCGCCCAGTGGCGACTGAAAGCGAAACTCCCGCACTTCCTGTACGTTGACTTCATCCAGCCACTCCTGGTTGAATTTGGTCACCGCCGAAAAGTTGCCGTCCTTGAGTATGTACAGTTCTTGTGGATTAGTCGGTGTGGAGACGGTCAGGGCAAATTCGCCAGCGGCGCCGATATCAATCTGTTCGACATCGTAAACGCCGTCCTGCGCCTGTGAAAGCCTGTCCAAATCCGGATTGTATGTCCAGGGCAGGATGTTGCCTTCGCTCTCTACCGCCAGCGCCAGCATATTCTTCGGCGACCAGGCATAATCGACAACCTCGCGATCCAGCTCGTCGTTGATGACGCGCTCGCCGCTGCCGTCCAAGGCCATCACAACCAGCCGCGTCGGCAAATCGGTGATGCCGATGTGGCCGCGCTCATAGGCCAGCCATTTTCCATCGGGCGAGGGCAGCGGGGCGATCGCGCTGTATTCACCGTCGGTGAGCGGCTCGGCAGCGCCAGATGCCGCATCCAGCCGATAAACCTTCAGCTCGCGCCAAGGTTCGTCGGCCTCCAGCCGAGTACTGCGCGATGTGTAGATCGCCGCGCCGTCAGCCGACCAATGCGGCTGTGAATGATCTGCGTTGATATCGGTCAATCGCTTCGGCTTGGCATCGGACGCTTCCGCAACATTGACGATGAAAACCTGGTCGTAGCGTTCGTCGACGTATTCGGTACCATAACGGTAGGGTAAGCGCCACATCAAACGCGGGTCCCAGCGATTCAGTTCGTCTTCGGCTTTTCGTTCCCTGCGATGCTTTGCATCCAGCTTGTCTGTTGGATCGGGCGGCGCATCGTCGTCGGCGCTGTCGCGGGCGCGCTCGTCGGCGCTCATGGGCGAGAGAAAGGCGATGCGCTGGCCATCGGGCGACCAAGCCGGGCTGTGGGCGCCATTGTCCTGGCTGGTTAGCTGCCTCGCTTCGCCGCCGGGCGCCGCGACCGGAAGCAGAAACACTTGGGGATTATCAGCGCGGCTTGATACAAATGTGATTTGCGCGCCATTGGGCGACCAGCGGGGCTGGTCGTCTTTATTTCCCCGCGTCAATTGAATGGCATCGCCATCAGCCAGCGAATAGAGCCAAATATTCCGCCGGTAGGTCTTCTCCAGCGGGTCAGGACTGACCTTGACAAAGGCGACATAGCGCCCGTCGGGGCTGATCTGCGGGTCGCGCAGGTAATGGATTCGGTTCAGGTCTTCCGCGCTTATCGGACGCTTGGCATCGGACATGGTATCCTCCTCGTCTTTAAATTTTGATGCTGGACAATTCCGTTTCCAGCAACTGGTTGAAGCCTGGTTCAGCCGCCGCATGCTGGATGCTGCGCGGCGCAAGAGGCGCTGGACCCAGCGGCTGCAATTCAAGCTGCCACCAGCCTGTATCATGCCAGTCGCCGTCTTTGTAACCCGCGCTGCCGATGACCCCGATCTTGCGGAATCCAATGGCTTCGTGGGCGCGGACGCTGGCGGCGTTGGGCAGGGAGATGACGCCGATCGCATTGCGGTAACCTTGATCGCGCAGGATGGCAATCAGCGAGCGGTACAAGGCGCGCGCGACGCCGCGCCCCTGAAAATCGGGATGCACGTAGACGGTGGTCTCCGCCGTCCATTGATAGGCGGCGCGGGAACGAAAAGGGCTGGCGTAGGCGTATCCGGCGAGATTGGCGTCGATTTCGCAGACCAGCCAGGGATACTGACGCAATGTCCGGCTGATTCTGTCTGCGATCTCGGCTTCGGAGGGTACTAAAGTCTCAAAGGAGATATGCGTGTCGCGCACGATGGGCGCATAGATTTCCAGTATGTCGGCCGCGTCTTCGCGCGCCGCGAGACGGATGCGGACGCGCATCAGACTTCGGTCACATCGCCGGCCAGCGCTTCTTCCGCGTCCGGCTGCCAGACTCTCGTGGCAATGTCTATGTACAGAATGCCGTCCAGATGATCCAACTCGTGCTGGAAAACGCGCGCCAGCCAGCCCCCCGCCGAAAGGCGAATCGGCGTTCCCCAGCGATCTTGACCCGCAATCTCAATGCGTTCGCGGCGTTCGACTTCTCCCAGCAGGCCGGGCAGAGACAAGCAGCCTTCGACGCCGGTCGCGCTTTCCTCGCTGCGCCATACGATGCGCGGGTTGGCGAGCACATGCAGCTGCCCGGCGTCTTCGCCAAAAGCCTCCCGGCTTTCCTCGTTGTCGGGCAGGCGAACAATGATGACGCGCAAGCTGCGGGCGACTTGCGGACCGGCCAAGCCAACCCCTTCAGCGTCTATCATTGTATCGGTCATGTCATCAACCAGAGCCTGAAACTCGTCGCCGAAATCGCTGACGCGCTGCGCCTGTCGGCGAAGCAGGGGATTGTCAGGCTGAATGATCTGCAGAACGGTCATTTCCTGGATCTCGAATTGCGGACGACGATGCGCGCTATTCTATCGTAAAGTCAGGCAGAAGGACTACAAGAAAATGGCATAAGTCGCCGTGAACCGCCGCTCGGGCGACGCGGCGCCCGTCGCCGCAGCGGACCGGGAATTTACATGAAGTTTACAGAGCGGTTCGGAAAACTGCAGCGACTTGCGCAATAATAGAGATGAACAAGCTGTAAGATTGTTGACCGCAAACGGAACCGGTCCGCATTGCCGGCTCGCAGTAGCAATGGATCGTAGAGATGGCCGAGACCATACTTGTTGTTGATGATGAGCAGCGAATCATTGATCTTGCCCGGATGTATCTGGAGCAAGATGGATTCCGCGTCGCCAGCGCGACCAATGGCACGATCGCCCGGCGCATGATTCTGCGCGATCAGCCGAGTCTGGTTGTCCTCGATTTGATGCTGCCGGGCATGGACGGACTGGAAGTTTGTCGGCGCGTGCGGGAAAGCTCCGATGTGCCGATCATCATGTTGACCGCGCGCAGCGAAGACATCGACAAAATCGTCGGCTTGGAGTTGGGCGCCGATGACTATCTGACCAAGCCCTTCAATCCGCGAGAATTGGTGGCGCGGATCCGGGCGATTCTGCGGCGGACCGATCGCGCCGACGGCAATGACGATATGCCGGCGACAATCGGCCTCGGCAATCTCAGCATTGACGCGCGCCGCCGTCGCGTGGAAGTTGAGGGCCGGCCTGTCGAATTGCGCCTGAAAGAGTTCGACCTCTTAAAAGCGCTGGCGGAGAACAAGGGCGCCGTGTTCAGCCGCGAACGTCTGCTAAATGTGGTCTGGGGCTATGATTTTGCGGGCGAAACCCGTACCGTGGATGTGCACATCGCCCACCTGCGACACAAGTTACGCGGCATGGATCCGGTGATCGAGACGGTCTGGGGAGTGGGTTACAAGCTTGAAGATCGCTAAGAGGCTGCGCCTTTCCTTCAATTTGCGGCTGCGTCTGCTTTCCTCCTATATGGTTCTGCTGGCGATGACCCTCGGCGTCGGCGCGCTGGCTTTATTTCTGTTGATCGGCAATCACGCCGCGCCGCCGGAACCGACTTACGAACGCCTGGCCGCATTGACGCGGGGTCTCAATTACCTCGATTATGTCGCCGATATCCCGGCCGATCCCAACTTCAGCTTCTTGCAGGATCAGGTCAACAGCCTCCTGGACAAGTTTGCCGAGACGCGTCAGGTCAGAACGCTGCAGGTTCGTTTGTCCGCCGACGGCGCGCATGTGCTCTATGACAGCGCGCGGAAGTACCCGCCCGGCGAAATCATCCATTTGCAGGGTGATAACTATCTGAGCGAACAGCTGGCGATGGTGCTGCCGCGGGGCAGCGAGCAATTCTTTGGCCGATTCAAAGATCCGGGCGGGGGCGAATGGGTCTATGGCGGCTTGATTTTTGAGCCGCAGCGTCTATTTCGCGATCGCTTCAACGAAGTCGATATTTGGCTGCTGGCCGAGCCGCGCCCCACCGTAAGTCTTCAGGAGACTCTGGCGGTCTTCGGCAGCGCTTTGGCGCCGCCGCTGCTGCAGGCCGCGATCGTCGGCATCGGCGTGGCCATATTGCTGGCGGCGTTGATCAGCCGGACAATCGCCCGGCCCTTGCAGCGTCTCGTAAAAGGCGCGACATCGGTGTCGCGCGGCGATTATGCGGTGAGCGTGCCGGTGAGTGGCCCGCCCGAGCTGCGTTCGCTGGCGGACTCATTTAATCTGATGACATCGGAAGTCCTGGCCGCGAATACCGCCCAGCGCGATTTTTTGAGCAATGTCTCGCATGATTTGAAGACGCCTCTGACTTCGATTCAGGGTTATGCCCAGGCGATCATCGATGGCGCTGCCGACGACAGCAAAGCCGCGGCCCAGATTATCTATGAAGAAGCGAGCCGCCTGGATCGTATGGTTGTCCAGCTAACCGACCTCGAGCGCCTGCAAGCGGGCAAACTCTCGATGAAGAGCGATCGCATCAAAGTTGCGCAGCTTGTTGAGGCGGTCGTGCAAAGCCTGACGGTGGTCGCCGAGAAAGAGAACATCACATTGGAATCGACGCTGGCGCCCGTGCCCGATGTCATTGGCGATGGCGACCGCTTGGCGCAGGTGATGGTCAACCTGATCAGCAACGCCTTGAAGTACACGCCGGCTGGCGGCCAGGTGCTGATTAGCTGCAAGCGGGCATCGGACGGCGTGACGGTTTCAATACGCGATACCGGCATCGGCATTCCCCGCGAGGAATTGCCCCGTGTCTTTGAGCGCTTTTATCAGGTGGACAAGGCGCGCGGTCCGCAGCGCGGGGCTGGCCTCGGCCTGGCGATTGCGCGGGAAATTGTCGCAGCGCATGGCGGCAAAATCACGGTGTCAAGCCGCGGCCGGGATCTCGGCACGATATTCCGGGTCTGGCTGCCAGGGATTGGACATGGCGCTTTTGCAGAGTCCAAAGGCTAGACGGACAGCGGGCGGTAGCCAGCGATCCTGAATTCAACCCAGCATGACGCGGCTCGTCACATCATAAGCCAGCGCCGGCATCTCCAGCGACACCGACACGTTATTCCCGCGCTGAAAATAGCGATCGACGCCGGTATGCGCGATCAACTCGGTGCCGTCAGCGAGCGCCAGGCCCAAGCGCTGGTAATGTCCATAGAATTCGCGCCAGCGTACGGTCGCCCGGGTTCCATGCACCTCGAAGCCAACCGCCAGCGCCTCGGGGCGGATCATCAATTGGACTTGCCCGCTCTTCGGATGAAAGAGCTTGACCTCGCCCAGTCGGCTGTCGGCAGTCATACCCTGGGCTTCGGCGAGAAGGAAATTCGCCTCGCCGACGAACTTCGCCACGCGCACATTGGCGGGGCGATTGTAGATGACATGAGGCGTCGCCACCTGCACCAGCCGGCCCTCGAAGAGCACGGCAATCTCGTCGGAGAGGCTGAGCGCTTCGTGCTGGTCATGCGTGACAAATATGGCGGTTGTGCCGGTTTCCAGCAAGATGTGCCGCACTTCGCTACGCACTTGCGAGCGCAAGCCCGTATCCAGGTTGGAGAAGGGCTCATCCAGCAGCAATATATCCGGGTTGGGCGCCAGGGCGCGGGCCAGGGCGACGCGCTGCTGTTCGCCGCCGGAAAGCTCATGCGGCATGCGCTCGCCATAATCCGCCATGCCGACCATTTCCAGCAGTTGCGCCACCTGCGATTTGCGCTTTTGCCGCGCCCCGCTTAAGCCGAAGGCGATATTCTCCGCCACGTTGATATGCGGAAACAGGGCGTAATCCTGGAAGACCATGCCGACTTTGCGCTTGTCCGGCGGCATGAAATGCGCTTCATCGGCGACGATGTTCTCGCCAATGATGATGCGGCCGCTGCTCGGCTTCTCGAAGCCCGCCAGCAGGCGCAGCGTCGTTGTCTTGCCGCCGCCGCTCGGACCCAGCAGCGTCAGGAATTCACTCGGGCGCACTCGGAGCGAAATATCGTGCACGGCTGGCGATTGGCCATTGTAGCTCTTGGTGAGATGATCGGCTTGAAGCGAGTAATCCATGCCGTTAGCGATTCGCCCTTGTGGTTTCTACAATCAAGCATAGAGCAAAAGAGAAAAGCATAAAGGGCAAATCAACCTGGCCGGCGGAGCAGTCGCGGCAAAATGGGCAAGCGCTGAGATGGTTAAATGTCAAACCGGGATTTAACTGATTGAACTGATTTAACTACAGAGATCGCAGAGATCGCAGAGATTACAGAAGTAAACGCACGTAAGCATTTGAAAAAATGCGCATCGTCTATCGCGACGTACATGCGGGCGAGCCACGTGCTCGCCCCTACGGCATAGGAGCATAGTTGCTGTACGGGCGGGCCAAGGCTCGCGCCTACGGCATAAGAGCAGAGTCGCTGTACGGGCGAGCCGGTGGCTCGCCCACTCTCGCTTCGGCGCAACTGTCGATGGCGCAAGGCAAAATTATCCGGCGGTTTGCATCCAATCCGGGCTGCCGACACAGAGATATTGGCGTCAAAAGAATCAAACTCGGTGAACTCGATGAACTCGGTGTACTCGGTGGTAAAGAAAATGAGCGCGGCGATTGCTGCGGACCGGGCGATCCTGAGCGAAATGGAAGCTGCTGCGCTAGTTAACCGCTTTTTCCCGCCGAAGAATGATCGCCAGGGCGCAGGCTGAGACGAGAATCAGCACCAGGCCGGGCAGAGCGATGGACGACAGGAAGGCTTCGTCGTAGGCGCTCCAGATGCGGACGGCAAAGGTGCGGAAGCCGATTGGACGCAAGATTAGCGTAGTCGGCAGTTCTTTCATCACGTTCAGAAAGACCAGGGCCAAGCCCGCCAGAATGCCGCCCCGCGCCAGCGGAAGCGTGATCTTGGCTAGCGCCGCCCAGGCCGACAGCCCCAGGCTGCGGGCGGCTTCTTCCAAGCGCGGATTGATTTGACTGAAGGCGCTTTCGGTTGCGCCGATGCTAAATGGCAGGTAGCGAATGGCGTAGCCGATGATCAAGAGCGGCAAGGTCTGATACAGGCTGAGCGCGTTTCGAGACGCGAAATAGACCAGCGCCAGGGCGATGACGATGCCGGGCAAGACGTTGCCGGTGTAAGCGAGATTGACCAGAATCCGGTTTTGGCGCGTTGTGGCGCGGATCGCCAAAAGCGCCAGGGGAAAGGCGGCCAGCGTCACAACAATGCCGGCAGCGGCGCTGACGCCGACCGTGTTCCGCACCAACTCCGCCATTGATACCTGAATGGGATTCGTCAGCGTATGTCCAAACAGCCACTTGAACAAAACGAGTACCGGAATGGCGACGCCGACGAAAACCACGCTGAAACAGAAGAGCAGGGCGGGATACTTCCACTTGCCCAGGGCTATGATTTCAAGATGGCGGGCCGCGCCCATGCCGATGCGATAGTGCCGGCCCCGGTGGTGCAAGCGCGACTGAAGAAATAGCAGAATCAAGGTCATCACAATCAATAGAAGAGCCAGCACCGAAGCCTTGTCCATTCGAAAGGACTCGGTCTGTATGAAAATGGCGCGCGTGAAGGCGTTGAAGTGCATGACCGCGACCGCTCCGAAATCGCTCAAACTATAGAGCGCTGTCATCAGCATGCCGGCCAGCAGCGCCGGGCGCAGCTGCGGGAGAATCACCTGCCGGAATACCTGCCGCCGGCTCAATCCCAGGCTTTGGCCCGCCTCTTCCAGGCTGCGGTCGCAGCGCAGTATCGCCGCCCGCACCGGCAGGACGATATAGGGAAAGGTCACGAATGTCACCGTTAAGGTCGCGCCGACGAATCCCTTGATCCCGGGCAAGCGGTCGACGCCGAAGGGTTCCAACAGCGACTGCAAGATGCCTTTTGGTCCAAAGGCCTCGCTGTATGTTACAGCGGTCAGGTACGATGGCATGACCATGGCGGCCAGACCAAGCACGAGCCAGAATCGCCGTCCGGGCAAGTCGCAGCGCCCGGTCAACCAGGCGAAGGGGACGCCGATGACGGTCGCGCAAAACGTGGACGCCAGCATGAGCGCGATGCTGTTGGCGATGATGAGCAAGGTGCGCGTTCTAAGCACATAGTTGATGCCCTCCTGCCCGGCGCTGAACGCGCCGATTACCAGGTAGACGACCGGCAGCATGACGACCGCCACAACCGCCAGGCTTACAGCCTGGGCGATTTGCCGGTTGCCGACATGCAATCGCGTCGCTAGCGATTGCGAATGTCCGTTTGGCCTGAATCGCGGCGGGATGACGTTCGATAGCTGCATGAATCCACAAATCGGCGAGGACGCGCGACGTCGGCGCCCTCGCCAATGATATGCCGGCGGCTCTAGTCCAGAGCGCCGCTTTCTTCGATCATTTCCAGCGTTGCTTGCAAGTCGTCGAGTTCGGAGAGGTCGATTTCTGGCGCTTCAATGTCGGCCAGAGCGGGCAAGTCAACCGATGGCTCGACGCTATCCACCAGCGGGTACTCGTAGGTGGTCCGCGCGAAGTATTCCTGCGCCGCGTCGCTGAGCAGATAGTTGACCAATTGCTGCGCGGCATCGGGCTGATCGCTGGTTGCGAGGATTGCCGCGCCCGCGATATTGATCAGCGAGCCGACATCGCCGCCGGGGAAGAAGTGCAGCGTCGACGTGATTTCCGGATCTTCCGCCAGGAAACGGAAGAGGTAGTAATGATTCACAAGGCCGACGACCACCTCGCCATTGATGACGGCTTGAACGATGGGCGTGTTCTTGGGATAAGGCTGCACATCGTTGGCGATCATGCCTGCCAGCCAATCTTCCGCATCGCAATCGCCCAGCAGAACGCGCATGGCCGTTATGTTGGCGACGAATGAGGCGTTTGTAGGCGCCCAACCCACCAGACCGCGCCAGGTTTCATCGGTCAGATCCAAGATTGAATCCGGCAATTCCAGGCCCATTTCAGCCAGCAGTTCCGGATTGTAAACCAATACCCGAGCGCGCCCGCTGAGGCCGGTCCAGACGCCGTCCGGCGAGACAAACGCCGTATCGGCGACGCGCGCCAGCGTTTCTTCCGGCAATTCCGCCAGCATTTCCGCAGCGGCCAGTGCGCCCAGCGCGCCGCCGTCCTGCGCGATGAAGACATCGGCCGGGCTGTTCTCGCCTTCCGTGAGAATCTGGTTGGCGACCGCGCTTGTGCCGCCGTAAAGCACTTCAATCTCAATGCCGGTGTCCTCGCTGAACTGCGCCAGGATCGGGCCAATGAGGCTTTCGTTGCGCCCGGAATAAACCGTCAGCGCGTCATCCGCGCTTGTCAGGCCCGGGGCTATGACCAGCACAATTAGCATTAGAACAATGCCGGACAACTTGAAACGATATGTGGACATGCTGCACACTCCTTGAATTTGCTGCCAATCGCGATTAGGATTGACATTGATAGACGAAGGTCAATCGGGTATGACAGTAGGCGCCCAAGCCTGGCCAGCCCGTTTGACCTTTTTGTTTTATCAGAACTCGCAACTGGCTGTCCACGCTTGTGGTAAATTTCACTTTTGCGATGACGCGGGGCGAGAATTACCCGCTTTGCAAGCGCCCTTTAATCAATTGACGCCGATGAATTGCACAGGGTTAAATCAGCGCGCGGCGGAGGCCGGCGCGCGCGTCTCCGCGGGAGCAACTAAAAGAAAGTCGCGCAAAATGTGATGAGCAGATTCTAGCAAGAGAGGGCGAGCCGCCGGCTCGCCCGTACAAGGCTTATCCGATACCAAAATACTACGATTGACGTGCGATTCTCGCGACAATCAACATTTTGCTGCGAAATGCGTCAAGGTCAGTTTCCCTTCTCTGGCTCGCTGCAGACGACAGACCACTACAACCCCATGCCCGGCCTGCGCCCACCGGTCCCCCGCCTCACGGGGATTGTTTCCCAGTGAACTGGGGAAGGGCGACTCTACAAATAAGCTAGTAGGTTGACCCCAAAACACGTAGAAAATTGCCAATGAATTCAGTCTCTTTCAGCGCGCTCCCCCTTCCCCAGCTTGCTGGGGAAGGGGGCTGGGGGGATGGGGTAGAAAACGCGCGGTAACATTAACCAGTACCGGACAAGCCCTACGCCAAGTCTCCTCAGGCGATGCGCGCCTTTTTTATTGCTTCATTGCGTTTACTGGTGACATCGCGTTACCGGCGGGGGATTGCAGCTGTGCTGATACTGGACATAAGGCGCAATGGAAAATAGAGTATTTCTGTTAAGATAGGGGAAACCATCTTGCGGGGTATAGCGTATGTCCAATTGGTGGGGGACGCGTAGAGACGTTTCGTCCCGCCTGATCTGGGAAGTCGAGGCGATGAAGGCTACGTTTGGCGATACTTTTGCTTTGGTCGTGCCCCCGTTTGGCGGCCTGCTCTATTGGCAAGGCATCGTGGAAATCAGCATGAGCATCCTCGAGTCGACCCAGCACAGCCTGAAGATCGTCTATCCGAAGGAATACCCCAATCGACCGGCGGAAGCCTATTGCATCAAGCCGCGCATCTACAGTGAAAAACATCAGTATGAGGACGGGCAGCTCTGCCTCTTCAACCCCAAAGATGGCGAGCAATATGGCTGGAACCCGTCCAAATCGACCGCTGTTACGGTTGGCGGCTGGGCGATTCAATGGCTCTACGCCTACTACACCTGGCGTTCGACCGGACGCTGGCCCGGCATCGAGGAACGCATCAAAGCCAGTTCGCCTTTGCCCCGGCGTCGGAGACGATGACCATGCGGACTATGGATGAGCGCGAGTTTCTCAAGCTCATGCAATTGGAAATTGAACACATCAGGAAGCGCTTGCGGGGGATGGCGATGATTTCACGCGGTATCGTTCCCAACCTGGTTCTGTCCCGGCGGGCGGTCGAGCGGATGCTTTCGGCGGCGGGCCAGTTCATGGCCGACGAAACGGGCGAAGCCATGGTGGGCTTCATCGTCGAAGACGATACGCCGGAAGGCTTGCCGACCATTTATGTGCTCGATACTATTTCCCCGGACGAGACGGCCGTCCGCCGCTCGCACACTTTTCAGCAGGGCGACGCCCTTCAAGACGAGATCATCTGGTGGCTGCAAGAGAATTGGCATTTCCACCGCGAGAGACACCGCGGCGCTGATGCCTTGCCCGATCGCTTTGATGTGCCCCTGCGCTATCTCGGCGATTGGCACAAACAGCCCGGTTCCATGATTCAGCCCAGCCACGGCGATCTGATGACGGCGCTCTCCTGGCTTGATGACGACGATCTGGCCATGGAATTCTTGCTGGTGCCGATTGTCACGGTCGGGCACGCGCCCATCATCGGCGAATCGGATTTGGCGGTCAATTACATAACCGTGCCGATGGACAACGGCACCTGCATGCGGGTTGACTGGTGGTATATTCATCGCGATGTTCGGGTCTTTCAGCCGGTGCATCCGCAGATTGTAGCGGCTGAGCAATTGCCCCGGATGATGAAATACGGCTGGCATGTTGTCTTGCCGGACCGCCTCACCAGCGAAACTCTGGCGATGGCGGATGATGGCCTGCTGGTGCGCACCCTGTTTTACGAGTGCGATGGCGAGGTACCCCTGGAATTCTGCTTCTTCACCATTCGGCAGGGCGCGTCGAGCTTCGTGCTTTTTGTCACGCAGCACGACTACCCGCGGAGCGCGCCCAGGGCATTTGAAGCGCCCTTTCTCGAGGGATTGAACTTGATGGATCCGGTCGCGACATTCCAGTCGCTTTGGGAAGTGGCCCGGCCCATAGCCGACCCGCCGGAGTGGACCTGGTCGCAAGACAGATACCTCATCGATTACGTCATCGCGATTGAAGTCGCGCGCGGCTTGCGCCAACCGGCGGTTGTGGAGATCCCGGTTATCCTGGACGACGAGCATGTCGACGCCGATGCTGAATTGTCGGAACGTTCGACTGCGATGGAGACGCCGGCCGACCGGGAAGCGGACGCCGATGGCTCGCGCGGTCCGTCGTTCGCCGAAGAAGACCGCCGGGAAGAAGAGGCGCGCTGATATGAGCGATATATGGGAACGCGTCGAACGGCTCATCGGTTCGGACAATCTGGAACAACTGGCGGAGAAAAAAGCAGCTGTGGTCGGTCTTGGCTCGGGCGGCGGTTTTGTGGCGCTCAGCCTGGCTATGAGCGGTGTCGGCCGCTTTGTCCTGGTGGACAACGATGCGCTTGAAGCGGGCAATGTGACGCGGCATGTGGCGGATTTACGCTACGTCGGGCAGAACAAAGCGGCCGCGGTTGCCGACCTGATTCTCAATCGCAACCCCCTGGCGCAGATTGACCTGCGCGAAGGTTTGATCGAGGATCACTGGGATTGCCTTGACGATGTCGATATCCTGGTCGTAGCCGTTGACCATGAGCAAGTCAAGTACGCCATCAACGAAAAATGCCTGGAGAAAGGCTTGATCGCCTCCTACGCTGGCGTCTATGAGCGGGGCGAAGGCGGCGATCACGTTATCATCACGCCCTTTGACGGCCCCTGCTATGCCTGTTGGTCGGAAGCGACGCGCGAGGGCGCCAAGGTCTCGATGAACCCGGTGGGCGACCTGGACTACGGCATGATCGGCGCGGAAGGCACATTGGCGGCCGAGCCCGGCCTGTGGGTCAACGTGACAAAAGTAGCCGGCATTCAGACGGATCTGATCATCAATGAGCTGCTGCGCGGCACGAGCGCATACGAGGCGATGCCGGCCAACACCATCATCGTCGCCAATAACTATATGGACATCATCGAAGGCCAGGAAAACGACCCGCATACCGGCGTCTGGATCGAGATCGTGCGCGACCCCGATTGTCTCGTCTGTGGCGATCGCCTCAAACAGGGCGTCAGCAAACTCGCCCAGGAAGAAGCCAGCAGCATATCGCTTGAAGATCTGGCGGCATCCGGCTTGACGACCGATATCTTCATCGAAGAAGAAGACTAGCCGGCCTCGACTTCAGCGCGCCAGCGCCCCAGCGCGTCCCGCAGCGCCCGCCGCTGCTTCAGTCGATCCGATTCATTGAATGGCGCCTGATACAGCAAGCGGTCAGCTTCGCCCGGCGGACCGCCGGCATCGTCATAATAAATGCGGAAATTGTTCTGTATAGCGACGCGATAGACGCCGGCATCGTAAACCGGCGCGCGATAGGGCAAGCTGCGAATCCCCAGGCTCAGCAGAATCTCGCCTTCGCGGTAATGCGCCCAAAGGCCCAGCAAGTGGAGTGTCTGATAGCCGTGATAGCCTTTGCGGTGGTACCAGATCAGCGCCGCCGACCAGGCCGATCCGCGCAGCGCGCGCGGCCCGTAACAGAGAATATGCTGGAATTCTTCGCGGGTCTGCGCGGCCAAGGCGTCGTAGGCATTGACCAGGTCGAGCGCCAGGTCCTGCGGCGTCTGCGCCTCGTCGCCGCGGCTCTTGCCGCCGAAGGGTTTGCGCTGAGCGATGCGCTTGAGGATATCTTCGTAGCGTTCTTCGCTGTCGTCGCGGGGCTTCATTGCAGCATCGCGCCGGCGCCCGGCTCAGGCGCGGTCGAGAAAGTCTTCGACAATCGCCCGGAATTGCGCCGGATGCTCCATATTGGGCAGGTGGGCGGCATCGGCCATCGCCGCCAGTGTCGCATTGGGCAGGCGCTCTTGCATGAAGTCAGCCGCCTTTAGCAAATAGGGCAGATCGTTTTCGCCGACGACGATAAGGCAGGGCGCCTTTATTTCATGCAGTCGCTCCGCGGCCGGCTTTTCGGGGCTCTTGCGCACATGCTTGCCGATGCGCTTGAATTCCAGTTCGGTGACGCGCCGCGCCATTTCAAGCGCTTTGGCGCGGGCGGCCGCCTTGTTCGGGTTCGGGCTTCGGCCAACGCCGTCAAACCAGATCTGCATATCAAGTTCGGCCACGCGGTCCAATTCCCCATTCTCGAAGGCGCGTTCCGATTCGGCGAATAGCTCATCCGGCTCTTCGGCATCCGTCTCAAAGCCGGCCGGGCCGCCGCCAACGAGAATGAGCGCCCGCGCGCGCTCCGGGTTTTCCAGGGCAAAATCAAGCGCGAGGCCGGCGCCCATCGAGCAGCCCATGAGTACGAGCGCGCCGTCCAAATCGAGTTCGGCCAGAAGCGCCGTCAAGTCATCCTGAATATTGAAGTCGCCCGGGACCGGGAGGCTCTTGCCATAGCCGCGCATGTCAAAACGCAGGACGCGATGACTGGCGGTAAAGGCTTCGAATTCGTCATCCCACATGCGGGAATCGGCGATGCCGGCATGAAGCATGACCAGGGGCGTTCCGCCGCCGGCAATTTCATAGTAGAGCAGGGCGCCGTTCACTTCGGCGTAGCCCGTTTTCACTTTCGTCATTGTTGAGTGTCTCGCTCTGCTTGATTCGATTGTGCGCAGGGGCGCGGGTTCGTGGAAGCGCCGCTAATCCATCGCGACCTTCGCCATTTCGACGCCCTCGCGCATGAGTTTCTCATATTCCACGTATTGGCGAAACACCTTCATGCCAACACGTTCATAAAGGGCGACGGCGTTCGTCAAGCTTTCCCCGTCCACATCCAACCGCACGATCTTCGTCCCGCGCTCCCAAAACTGGGCGAAGCTGCGCTTGAGCATCGCGGTCGCCAGGCCGCGGCGGCGATAGGCGCGCCGCACGCCCACGGTATCGACATAACCCGCGTCCGGCTTGCGATGATCCTGTGTCATGCCGATCAGGCAGCCGGCCGCCTCGCCAGTGGCGTCGTCCAGCGCCAGGATGACCAGGTCCGGGTCGAAGCGCGGGTCATTGTCCAGCCAATGACGGAACAATTCCAGCGATTTCTCGAAGGGCTGTTCAACATGCCCGAAGTGATCGGAAAAGGCATCGCGCACGACATCGACCAGAATCGGAAGATCGGCTTCCGGCCGATACGGTCGCGGGCTGAATCCCGCGGGCAAATGCGGCCGCGCCGGCCTTTCTGTCATATCAATTTCCATGTCGTACCAGCGGCGTCCGGGCTTGAACCCGGCTTCGGCCAGGGCCTTCTCTTCAAAGGCGAAACCCAGATGCGCGCCGCTGCGCAGGCTGACGCGCGCCTCCGGCGGGCAGCGCTCTATGACTTCGGGGGTCTTGTCCTCCGCCCATCTCAGGAGGCGCTTCTCCAGCCCGGCCGCGTGAAAATTCGGATGCACGCCCCAATCGACAGTCGGATGCACCGGCGTGTCAGATGTCGCCCAGAAGGTGGCGTAGGCAGCCAAATCGCCTTTGGGGTCAAAGACGCCTAGCGACGAACTGCCGAGGTCAAAAGCCGGCGACCCCCATTCCAGCAGCGCCCGGCTCGGTTGAATCTCGTCATCAATGCCGATATGCGCCGAAATCGCGTTGACCGCATCAGTGTAGCGCCCGGCATCGTCCATCGTCAGCGGGCGCGTTTCAAAACTTGTCGGAAGCATGAGTCGGATCGCTCTCACTTTTAGTCAACTTTGTAAACGCAAGCAGGTCGTGCAAAATCTGATGGGCATTTTTGAGCAAGGGCGGGCGAGCCACCGGCTCGCCCGTACACCGAGTCTCCTCATATACCGCTGGGCCGAAGCTTGGGTCGCCCGCAAGTATGCCGCGAAAAACCATGCGCATTTTTCATTTGCTTATTTGCGTATACTAGTGTGTCATTGTTGTAGAGTGTTTGCGCTGTAAATCTGACGCCGCGTGGGTCTGCGCCGCCCGCGTCTCTTGATGCGCCGAGCGGGAATTATACGGAGAAAAAGTGTTGCTTAACAGCCTCTGGCTTTTGCGGTATCATTGCCGCGTTTTGACGGCGCTTCAGGATCGGTTCCTGCATGAGTAAAACGACAAAGACCTTCACGTATATCATCGGCATTGTTATGACGGTCGCAATGGTGGGCAGTCTGATTCTCCCGATGCTTTCCGGAAACATTGGACAAGCCAATATCGACGAACAGGCGGCGCGGCCCACCCCCTTCCCCGAGCCGACATTGCCGCCGCCGCCCGATATCACGATGATTGGCTTCGACGATACGTATTTGCATCCTTCCGGCTTGCTGACATTCGGCGCGCCGACGGGTTGGCTGCCAAGCACGGATAGCAGCACGGCGCAAGAATTGCGCGCCGGCTTGAACAACGCCGACGCGCTGAGCGTCGTGGAAGTGCGGGTCAACAAGAACGACGCCGGCCTCAGCGACGCCGATGCCTTGAGCGCGTACTTTGACAGAACCTGGCTCGGCCAGACCTGGAGCGGCTACAGCGGTTGGGATGAAACCGGCCGCGCCGTCAACGCCGACGGCAGTCTGCGCATCGATTTCAATTTGCGCCGGGGCCGCTCCCATTTGATCGCGCGGCAGCTATCCTGGCTTGCCGGCGCCGAGATCTACAGCGTCCGCGTCATCACTGCCGAGAATGCCGCGCAGGAACTCCGATACGTCCTGCAGGGCGTGGCGGAAGCGGTCGAGCTCCTGCCAGCCTACGCCGACGCGCCTTTTGACCGCGACGCCTATTTCGATAATCTTGACAAGCACATGCTGCGTTATCCCATGGCCTGGGAGCTCACAGACGCAGCTGCTGGCGGGCCGGCGACCATCGTCGGCGCCGGCGCAATACTCACGGTTGGCGCCTTTGATGCGTTGCCGGCGAACGAAGACGAGGCGGCCGCCTGGCTCGAGAACTGGCGCAGCGGCGTCGAAACGCTGTCAGTCAATGCCCTGGAGCTTGGTGGCGCGGCTGGCTTCAAGGCATCCTATCGCTTGTCTACGCTGGACGGCGCAGTGGAGAGCGGCTTGGCGCTGATGCTGGGGGGCGCGGACAATCGGCTGCATGTCGCTAACCTGCGGCTTGCGGACCTTGATGCCGACCTGCTTGCGCTTGACCCGGCCGATGAACCGCGGATTGCCGTCATGGACAGCTTCCGCCTCCTCCCCGATCTCGAAGTCGATGTGACGCCGGACGCTTAAGGCCATTGCCGAGTCAATCCTGCGGCGTCAGCGGCCTTATCCAAAGTCGGGCGGATTGCGGCGCCCGGAGAGCGCGATGCGGCAACTGCAAGAAGTCATCCCGAATCTCTGGACATTAGATGTATCCGCGCCCGAAGTTCAGGTGCGCGCCGTAGTCGTCCTGGGCGAGAACCAAGCCGTCGTTTGGGACACGCTGACGCGGCCGGGCGACATGGCGGCCCTGGAATCGCTCTTGGCGGACCGGCCATTTCATGTCGTCTATAGCCACGGCGATTGGGATCATGTTTGGGGAACGGCCGGTTTTTCACGGTCGCCGCTCGATATCATCGCGCATAGCGATTGTCTGAGCCGCTTTGATGACGATGTGCCGCAGACGCTGCTGCAAAAGCAGTTGGCGGAACTCGGCCGCTGGGACGATGTTGCTCTCCTGCCGCCGAATGTCAGTTTCACCTCTCGCCTCAGTCTCGATTTGGGCGGTCTCACGCTGGAACTGCATCACCTGCCCGGGCACACTCCCGACTGTATCGTCGGCTGGATTCCGGAATGGGGCGTACTTCTGGGCGGCGACGCCATCGAAACGCCCTTGCCGGTCTGCAACCGCTTCGACTTGCTGAGCGATTGGCTGGCGGCGCTCGAGGCATGGCGCGACAACGACGGCTTGCGACATGCGATTCCCTCGCATGGCAGCTTGCGCGGCCGCGAAAGTCTCGAGTCGACCTTCGCCTATTTGCGCGCCATTTTAGGGCTGGGCGAATTTGATCTGCCGCCAAATCTGGACGAGTTCTACGCAGCTACGCACCAGAAGAACTTGAATCTCGTCGCCGGCGGTCAAGCGCCGCATGCCTGAGGTATTGCCCGATCTGCTTGAGAGCGGGCTTGTCCTGGTCTTCTGCGGCACGGCCGCCAGCGCTGCCTCAGCGCGCGCCGGCGCCTATTACGCCAACCCGAGCAACGCATTCTGGCCGACGTTGCACCGCGTCGGCATCACGCCGCGGCAATTTGCTCCGGCGGAATTCCGCGAATTGCCTTCTCTGCGCATCGGTCTGACGGATCTGGCTAAGTTTAGCGCCGGCGTCGACAGCGCGCTGACTGCCGGCGATTTCGGCGTTGAAGCATTGCGCGACAAAATCGAGCGATTTCAGCCGCAGATCCTGGCTTTCACCAGCAAGAAAGCCTGGCGCGCCTGCAGCGGCAATGTGTCCGCCGCCGTCCAGTATGGCCGGCAGCGGGGGAGATGGGGTTCGACGCGACTTTTTGTGCTGCCTTCGCCCTCGGGCGCGGCTCGTCGTTACTGGGACATTTCGCCCTGGCAAGCGCTGGCGCTGGAATACCAGCGCCTTCGCGCTTCAGGCTGAAGCGTCGTCCTGCTTGTCTTCCGCAATTTGTATATGGCCCCATCGCACCCGGGGATCACGCGCTTTCGCCTATATAACCGCCATCAACGACGATCACCTGGCCGCTGATAGATTTGGCGGCATCCGAACTGAGGAATAGCGTCGCGCCGGCGGCATCATTAGGCGGGTTGCCTGGCCCGAATTCCGCTTCTGCTTCGCTCCCGCCGCGCGCTCCCGTCGCGATCGCATTGACTCGTACATTGTGCGCCGCCAACTCGCGCGCTGCCTGACGGGTCATGCCGACGATGCCCGCTCCGCTAGCGATGTAGCCGATGCCTTCCGGAATTGTGGAGCGCAGGGCGTCAGCGGAAACGATATGGATGATGCTGCCGCCGCCTTCATCCGCCATCACGCGGCCGACCAATTGCGTGCAGAAGAACGCGCCGGTGAGATTCACTTCGATCTGCCGCCGCCAATCCCATTCATCGATCTTGAGCATGGGTTCCGCCCGGAAAGCGCGCGCGGCGTTGACCAGGATCTGGATGCCGCCAAAGGCATCGCGCGTCCGCTCGATCATGTTGGCGACCTGGAAGCGGTTGGCGATATCGGCATGTATAGCGATCGCAGCGCCGCCGCGGCCCGCGATTTCTTCGGCTGTGGCTTCGGCGCGCTCAATGTTGAGGTCGGCCGCCGCTACGTTCGCTCCATTCCGCGCCAGAGCCAGCGCGATGGCGCGGCCATAACCGGCGCCGGCGCCGGCCACCAAAGCGGTATGGCCGCTTAGGTCGACGTTGAACTTGGGCACGGAATAGGCGGCCTGCGTTGAATTTGTCGGCAAATTCGGCGCGTCGAATTAGAACGGGATATCATCAACCGAGCCCGGCGGCTCCGTCCAGTTGGAGGCGCGGTCATCGCGCGGCGCGCTTTCGCGCTGCCCACCGCGCTGTCCACCGCTCTGGCTATAACCGCCGCCGCCCTGCCCGTCTTCGCGACTGCCAAGAAAGCGCACATCGCGCGCGGTCAATTCCAGCGATGCCGCCGCCTCGCCATTGTTGTTGATATAGCCCCGGGCCTGCACATTGCCTATAACCATGACTCTGCGCCCGGTAGACAGATAGGTATTGCAGCTTTCAGCCTGCGCGCCCCATACGGCGACGCGATACCAGGTCGTTCGCTCCCGCTGCTCTTCCGTCTGGCGATCGCGCCAGCGCTCGGAGACGGCGACGTTGAAATTACAGACGGCGCGTCCGCTCTGCAGGTACCGGAGCTCGGGGTCCCGGCCCAGGTTGCCAACTATGATTGTCTGATGCCATGTCATATTGTTCTTCTCCGCAATTCTCTAGTCTATTCTTTCCTTTTGTTGAGCCGTTCTTGCAGGATGCGGCGGACGATGGCCGGGTCGCCCTTGCCGCGCATTTCACCCATGATTCGCCCGAAGATGGCGTTGATTACCTTGTCGTTGCCGCCGAGCCAGCGCGCGACCATGTCGGCGTTCGCGCCGAGCACCTTGTCGACGATGTCGCCGATCATGTCCGGGTCGGAAATCTGCGCCAAGCCCTTTTGATCGACGATCGCTTGGGCGTCCGCGCCGCTCGCCCACATTTCGGGCAGGACCGTTTTGCGCGCCGTGCTCTGGTTGATCGCGCCGCTCGCCACCAGTTGCAGCAGGCCGGCGAAAGAAGCGGCCGATATGGGTATCGAGTCGATTGCTTCCCGCTCGACTTCATTGGCGTTCATCAATCGAAACAGGTCCGTGCTCAGCCAATTGGCCGCGGTTTTGGCTTCGATGCCCGCGGCGACGACCGCTTCGAAGTAATTCGCCACGCTGCGCTCGGCGGTCAAGACAGCGGCGTCATAACTGCTCAAGCCCAATTCGTGGACGAAACGGGCCTGGAGTTGATCGGGCAGGGCGGGCAACTCGGCGGCGATCCCCTCCACCCATTCCCGGCTGACCGTCACGATGGGCAAGTCCGGCTCCGGGAAATAGCGGTACTCGTCCGCGCGTTCCTTATAGCGCTGCACGCTTATCTTCTGCCCGGCTTCATCCCAGCCCAACGTTGCCGGCTTCACGCTATCGCCCTGTTCGTAGAGCTTGATCTGCCGCTTGACTTCGTACTCGATGGCGCGGCCCATATTGCGGATGCTGTTGAGATTCTTGATCTCGGTGCGTTCTCGCAGTTCAGTATCGTCCCTATGCTTGACGCTGACGTTCGCCTCAAAGCGCAAGATGCCTTTTGACATATCTCCGCTGTTGACGCCGAGGTAGCGCAGTATGGAACGCAGCTTGCGCGCATACGCTTCCGCCTCGGCCGCGCTGGATATATCGGGTTCGGAGACGATTTCCAGCAAGGGAACGCCGGCGCGATTGTAATCGACCAGGCTCTCGCCCATGATATGCGTGAGCTTGCCCGTGTCTTCTTCCAGGTGAGCGCGGCGCACGCGGACTCGCTTGGTCAAGCCGTCTTCCAGTTCGATATTGATGAAGCCGTCGATCGCCAGCGGCCGGTCATACTGGCTGATCTGATAACCCTTTGGCAGATCGGGATAGAAATAGTTCTTGCGCGCGAACTGGTTGATCGGCGGGATCCGGCAGTTGAGCGCCAAGCCGACCATGATTCCGTATTCCAGCGCCTGCACATTAATGACCGGCAGCGTCCCGGGCATGCCCAGTGAAAGCGGATCCACTGCGGAATTCGCTTCGGCTTCGACGCTGTCCACCACCGGGCAACTGCTGAACATCTTGCTCGCAGTCGCCAATTCAGCATGGACTTCCAGCCCGATCACCGTTTGCCATTCGCCCATCGCGCTTCCCGCGGTCAGAATTGATATGGATGCAAATATAGCACAAAAGTTCGCAGGCGCAAGGGCCTTTATGCAATTCGATTTTGGCGCCCGGTTTACTGTAGATTGTGGATTTGCCGGCGGCGGCGCATAGCGCGGCCATGCAACACTATATTCACGCGGCTTGCCGCCGCGGTCAATAGCGCAAATCTCCCGAAAATAGAAACTGGCCCGCTACGATTCGCTCCGCCTAGACCGCCGGTCAGGGCGTGAGCAAGGGTTCAGCCGCGGGGGCAATGACCCGGCGCGCGACCAGAAAACGTTCCAGGCGGCTCAGCGCCTCCCGGATTGTATCCTCGCCGGTGGCATAGCTGGCGCGGACGAATCCGCGGCCGCTGGCGCCAAATGCCCGCCCGGGAATCAAAGCCAGGCGTTCTGTTTCCAGCAGCTCTTCGCAGAAGGTCTCATCGTCCATGCCCGTGATCGCGATGTTGGGAAAAGCATAGAATGCGCCGCGCGGCTCGAAGCAGGTCAAGCCAAGCCGATTAAAGCCATCGACGATCAGCCGCCGCCTGCGATCATAACTCCGCCGCATTCTCTCAACATCGTCTTCGCCCTGGCGGATGGCTTGCAGCGCGGCATGCTGCCCCATCGTGGGCGCCGACATAATCAGATACTGGTGAATCTTGTACATCGCCTCGGTGAAAGCGCGCGGCGCTGTGACATATCCAATGCGCCAACCCGTCATCGCGTAGGACTTGCTCATGCCGCTGAGCACAATTGCCCGCTCCCGCATGCCGGGAAGGGTGGCAAAGTTGATATGCTCGGCATCATAGACCAGGCGCTCATAAATCTCGTCCGATATCACCACCAGATCGTGGGCCTCGGCCACCGCCGCCACTTGCAGCAGATGCTCGCGGCTTAAGACGGCGCCGGTCGGGTTGCTGGGATAGCTCAGCAGAATCGCTTTCGTCCGCGCTGTGATCCGCGCCTCAAGCGCGTCGCCCGTCACTTGAAAATCGTTCTCCGCGGATGTCGGCGCCATGACCGGAATGCCGCCCGCCGTCTCAACCAGCGCGGGATTGGCGACAAAGCAAGGCTCAACCACCAGCACCTCATCGCCGGGGTCCAGCAAGACCTTTAAAGCCAAAAAGAGCGCCTCGCTCACGCCGACCGTGACCAGGACTTCGTCATCCGGCGCATAGCGCAGCCCGTATCTCTTCTCAATGTGGTCCGCTATCGCCAGCCGCAATTCGTAGAGCCCGGCGTTTGAGGTATAACCGGTATGTCCAGCGCTGAGGCTCTTCTGGCCCGCGGCGACAATGTGGGCTGGAGTAACAAAATCCGGTTCGCCGATGCCGAGCGTCACCACATCTTCCATCGTTGCGGCGATGTCGAAATAACGCCGGATGCCTGAAGGCCGCAGGTTGACTACAGTCTTGGACAAGTAGCGATTCATCAAGTTGATCTCCGCGACAAGTGACTATACTTACACATTACCATAGGATTGACCGGGCTTCATTGCGCATCATCCTCGAATCGAAGCCTGGATTTTGCTACACAATGTACAACGATTGCGGGAGACACCGATAAGTATGCGAATATATTAAAGCAAAGTGTAGTAATGATGCACATGAGCCAAGCCTTCGACGATAATCCCAGGTTACAATTGTCGATGTGGCTATCGGGACTGAAGCGATGCGACAAGAGGACAGGAAATGCCGCTGCCGAGCCTGAACGATTGGAGAACAACGGGCGACGCTCTGCATCAGGCGGCGCTTGTTGTCGGCGCGCTGCGCGTCGCCTGCGTCGATCCCTTGCCGAATGATCGGCATTTCAGCCTGGACCTGAGTGACGCCGGCCTGGCAACCGGCGCGATGCCCTGCGGCGGCACCCTTCACCTGGACTTCTCCGCATTGGAGTTAAGATTCGAGCGCGGCGGGAAGGCCCTATTCTCTTTGCGGATATGCGATCATTCTCAACTGTCGCTCATGCGTCGCGCGCTCGATCATTTCGCCGACATCGGCTGCGACATCACGCCCTCGATGAAACATATTCAGGGCGATTCCGACTTGGAAATCGACCCGGGGCAAGCCGCCGATTACTGGCAGGTTTTGACCGCCATGTACCGCGCCTTGTCAGCTTTTCGCGAAACACTGGGCGGCTGCGCCACGCCGCTTGTCTTGTGGCCGCATCACTTTGACCTGGGCTTTATCTCTTTCCCCGGCGGTGGCGGCAACGAGCAAAGCGATCCGCAAATCGCCTATGGATTCGCGCCATTCAGCCCGGGTCTGGACAGGCCTTATGTTTACGCCTATGCCTGGTCGGGGCCGACAGGTTATGTACAGCTTCCGCTGGACGCGCCGGCGCAGGCGATCGCCGGCGCTTACACCGGGCTCTATGCCGCTTACGACCGGCTACGCGCATTGCCCGATTTCGATTCCGCAGTTCTGCGCATGCTGCAAAGCTACCACCGCCAGGCCTGCGCTGAGTTGCCGGTATAGACATTCGCATCGCGCTCTTAATATTCGGGTTAAGACTTTTAGCGCGCTTTTGCGTAAACCGGTGTAGGGCGAGCTCGGGCGAATCGGCCGGGCCCAGACCGGGCACAGCGATTCCGCGGATGCCTGAATGCGTTTGAAAAAGACAAGGTGGCAACCAGGGCAATCGCTTCAAAAGTGACATCCGCCGCGATCACAAGGGTCAAACTGAATTTAACCACCGAGTACACCGAGGCGCCGAGAAAAGCGATTGATTAGAGACTTCGCGAAATTTTGTCGCGTAATTTTGGGCGAGAAGGAGGAAGTTTATCGACAAGATAGTGGCAAGCCCGCCCAATTCAGGCGGTGGATTTAGGGGAAGAGTCGTCAAAAGAACTTAAACTCTGTGTCCTCTGTGATCTCTGTAGTTAAAGAAAATTTGAAGCAATTGCCCTGGGGTGGCAACGAATCGAACTTGGCAAAGGCCGCCTCTATCGTCTACACTATATGTTCGTGCCAGGAAGCGCGAAAACTACGAGTCGATCAGGCAGGCGTCGACTCGCGGCGCGACAACCGAGGTAAGAGATGAGCGATCAAGACAAGAATCTGAACGACAGCCTTGACGAGAACATGAGCGATTCGTCCTCGCGTGATTCCTCCGGCGATTTTGACGATCGGCTGGAGCGTCTGGGCGGGGAACCGGCCCCGGCGATCACCCCGGAAGAATTCGAGCGCTTGCAGAAGGCCGGGCAGGTCCATATTGATTCGCGCGGTCGGGTGCGTACGGCGCGGCGCAGCGGCGCGGAAGCCGGCGTTTCTCTGCGCAAGCGTCGGGCTTGGTACAACGTCAACTGACCGTCTGAACCTATCCCGTCGGCGTCGGCCGTCCTTGTATGCCGACGCGGAGACGGTTGTTCCGCCCCTGCCGGTTCATTGCCGCTTCTAAACAATGAATCGCTCGCGCGCAGTCGGCGGCGCTACTCGGTCCGGCGAGCCCTCTCGCGAGCTTCGGACCCCGGCCATGACCCATTTGATTGACATCGCAGACATCCGCCGCGCGCTCGCGCTGGCGGATTTTGCTGTCGCGGCGGCGAGGCAGCGAATGGCGCCGGTACCGCGCGGTTGGCAAAAGCGGAACTCGCCGCCGAAGCGCGCCGCGGTGATGATCCTGCTATTCCCCAATCAGGACAGCCGGCTTCATGTCGTATTGACGCTGCGCAACGCCGGCTTGCGCGGGCATAGCGGCCAGGTCAGCTTTCCCGGCGGCCAGCAAGACCCGAAGGATGCCAGCTTAACCGCAACCGCAATTAGAGAGACCTGCGAAGAAATCGGCGTCTGCGCCGAAGGTCTTGAAATCTTGGGCGCATTGCCGCGCTTCTACATCCCGGCGTCGCATTACGAGGTATATCCCAGCGTTGCCAGTTACGACGACGCTCCTGCTTTCGCGCCCAATCCCGCCGAGGTGCAAGAGGTCTTTTCCTTCGCGCTGGAAGACCTGCTGCGGCCGCGTTTCAAATGCGTCGAGCGGCGTCGCATCCGCGGCCATGACGTAAATGTGCCATTTTACAGCGTTGCCGGGCACAAGGTCTGGGGCGCCACCGCCATGCTGCTGAGCGAGCTGGAAGGGCGGCTGCGGCAGGTCTTGTCGGAGGCGATCCTGCTTGAGCTGGCTTAGGCGCGCTGAAGCTGGGACCGGGGCAATCGCTTTAATTTTTCTTGAACTACAGAGAGCGCAGAGATCGCAGAGGCAACACCAAGTAAATCATGCGAAATTCGGCCTAAGGTCGATACGTAGGGGCGACATTGTGTGTCGCCCGCAAATCCTCGCTTGCGTCGTTGGGCGATTCACAGAATCGCCCCTACAAGGCCTGTCCGTTACTAAAATTTTTGCTCCGATACAACAGAAACTATACCAAAATACTACGATTAACGTGCGATCCTCGCGATAAACAACATTTTACTGCGAAATGCGCCCAGGTCAGTTTCCCTTCTCTGGCTCGCTGCAGACGGCAGACCAGTTTTCTACCCCATCCCCGGCCCTTCCCCAGTGAACTGGGGAAGGGTGACTCTACAAAGAAGTTCGTAGTTTGACCTCAAAACACATAGAAGATTGCCAATGAAGTCCGCCTCTTTCAGCGCGCTCCCCCTTCCCCAGCTTGCTGGGGAAGGGGGCAGGGGGGATGGGGTAGAAAAAGCGCGGTAGCATTAGCCGGTACCGGACAAGCCCGACACCGAGTCCCCTCTAGCGCCGTAGGGGCGACACTGTGTGTCGCCCGCAAGTCCGCGCGTATGTCGGCGGGCGAGCCAAGGCTCGCCCCTACGGCAAATGAGGGTATGAGGAGCCACCGCGTCGCGCAGTCTCTGAGCAATCGCTTTTCTCTGTGTCCTCTGCGTCCTCTGTAGTTAAACAAAAAATCGCAGCCTTCGCCCGGACCTCGGATTCTTAAAACTTGTGCGCATTTCACTTGATTGCTATGCTTGGCTTATCCAGAATCTCGGGCCGGGTCGCTTGACCAACGGTTGCCCGCTAGCTTATCGGCATGGATAGCATCTTCACTGGCATTCCCATATTGGCGGTTGGAATCGGCGCGGGAGGCGCGGGCGATTGGAGCGCGCTGATATTCTATGTCGTCATCGCGCTGGGCGTCTCTTTCCTTTGTTCGATCTGGGAAGCCGCGATGCTGTCGACGCCGGTTTCTCACATTGAGCTGCTGGTGCAGCAAGGCAGCAAAGCCGGCCAGATCATGCAGGGTCTGCGCCAAAATGTAGAACATCCCATTTCCGCCATCCTGACTCTAAATACAATCGCGCATACCGTGGGCGCGGCTGGCGCCGGCGCGGAAGCCACCGCCATATTCGGCAGCGAATTCTTCGGCATCATCTCGGCCGTGCTGACACTGCTGATCCTCGTATTTTCCGAGATCATTCCGAAGACTTTGGGCGCGGTCTACGCCAAGCCGCTGACCCCGTTCACCGCCTACTCGCTGCGGGCCTTGCTCTGGCTGTTCCGGCCGGCCGTCTTCGCCTTTGAGTTCGTCACGCGGTCGATGCGGCCGAGCCAAGAAGCGCCAACTGTCACCCGCTCGGAGCTGCAGGTGATGGCGCGCATCAGCGCCCAGGAGGGCGGCATCCGCGAACGCGAGAATCGCATCGTGGCCAACCTGCTGCAGCTGGCCGAGGTCCAGGTGGAGACGATAATGACGCCGCGCACCGTCATGCTGATGTTTCCCGAGCAGCAGACTGTCGGCGAAATCATGCGCGTGTATCCCTTTCTGCCATTTTCGCGCATTCCGGTCTACGGCGACTCGGCGGATGATGTCAAAGGCTACGTCTTGCGCCACGAGATTTACGAACGCGCGGCGGCGGATGAAAACTCGGTTGCCCTGCGCGACATCGCGCTGCGGCTGGAGGTCGTGCCCGAGACCAACTCGGTCGCCCAAGCGCTGGACGAATTCATCGCCAAGCAGGAGCATATCTTCCTGGTCATCGACGAATACGGCGGCACCGCCGGCTTGATCACGCTGGAAGATACGGTTGAGACCCTGCTGGGCATTGAAATCCTGGACGAATCCGACCGCGTGCCCGACCTGCGGCAGTTGACGCGCCGGCGCTATCAGAACCAACTCGATCTGCTGCGACAGATGGAAAGCGTGCAGCGCGCCGCGGCGCCGCCCGAGGATTCACCCGATCCGGATGCCCCGGCATGAGGCAGCTGCGCCTGCCGCGGCCAGCGCATGCCTATCGCTTTGATTTGCTCCTGGAATTCGTCAGACGCATTGCGTATCCGGCGCGCATGCTGGCGCAGGGCGACGTATTGTGGCGCTTTACCGGCGGTCAGCTGCTGGCTTACCAAGCGACGCCCGATGCGATAATCGCCTCTGGCGCGTCGCTGCCAGCGGCAAACAGCGACCGGATTCGACGCCGTTCGCTGCGCTGTCTCGGCCTGTGCCGGGATCTGTCCGACTTCTATCAGTTTGCGCTAAGCGATGCCGCTCTGTGGCGGGTCGTTGAACCGCTTGTAGGCTTGCCAGTCTTCTGCACGGAGACGGTCTTTGAAGCGCTGATCACTTTGATAATTGAGCAGCATATCACCTGGAAAACGGCCCTGCGCTCGCAGCGCGAATTGATGTCCCTGTTCGGCGCCGGGCGCGCCGTCGCCGAACAGCGCGTATACGACTTTCCATCCCCGGAACAACTGGCGGCCCTGGAACCGATTCAACTCAGATCGCTGAAGATCACCCACGGGCGTTCGGCGCTCATCATCAACATTGCGCGAGCGGTCGGCCGCGGCGACATCGATCTCGAGTCACTTCGGCATCAAGAGCCTGAAGACGCCTACAAATACCTCATGCAAATCAAAGGAGTCGGCCATTGGACGGCGAGCAATGCGCTTGGTCGCGCTTTCGGCGTTTATCCCTTCGTCAGTCAAAACGATGTCGCCCTGCAAGCGGCGCTGCGGCATTTCTACTTCGGCGGCGACGGTGTGAAGAGCGCAGAAACCGTGCTTGAGGAACTTGGCAAATATGGGGAATACGCCGGCCTTGCGGCGCATTTTCTGCTGCTGCGCTGGGTGCTGGATCGCTATCCCAGCTTGAGTCCGGCGCAGTAACGCGCTCAGGCCGAAAGCTCGTCGTAGAGAAGCTCCTGGCTGAGCGATTGCAGGACGGTGTCTTCACTGGCCAATGTGAGGGAGGCGGCGGTCACGCCCAGGCGCATCGCTTCATCGATTGGCACGTCGTTGAGGATGCCGAAGATGGCCGCGCCGGAGAAGGCGTCGCCCGCGCCGGATGAATCCACCACGGCTGTTTGAATCGCGCGGATATAGCCGCCGCCGCTGCTGTCGGCATAAGCCAGCCCGTTCTCGCCCAGTGTCACCACGGCGATGTTCGCGCCCATGTTCACCAGTTGCTGCGCCGTGCCGATGGCCGATTCGCGCTCGGTCGCCGGTTCCTCAAGCGAGCAGAGCGCGGCAGTTTCGCTGGCGTTGGGGACGATCAGGTAAAGATTCGGGATGTAAGCGCAGAGACGGCTCGCGATCAGCGGCGAGGTGGGGTCGGCGCAGACGCGCGTTTCATGCCGCGCCGCCAACTCAAAGATGGTATCCAGGGCCTCTTCGGATGGCGTCGCGTCGATGACAATCAGGGCCGCCCGCTCGAAGAGCCATTCGTGTTCCAGCAGATAATCGGAATCCAGGGCGTCGGCGATGCCGACATCGTCAATGCGCGTGAAGTTGTCTTCCGAACGATACAACAGAATGGATGTCGCCGAATGCGCGCCGTTCACTCGCATCACATTGCTGCAATCGATGCCGGCCAGGGAAGAATGCGTAAGCAGATGCTGGCCGATATCATCGTCGGCGACAGCGGAAAGCAGCACCGTTTCTATATCAAGGCGCGCCAGATTCTCGGCGATATTGCGGGCGACGCCGCTGACGGAGGAGTGAATATGGCCGTATTGGCGCGCGCCCATGCGCAATACTTCTGTGGGCCGCGCGCTGATTTCCAGAACTGCCGAGCCAATCACCAACACATAGCCGTCGCTCATAATTGCGCTTCCCCTATCTTGATGCCTTTCATGCGCCGGCCGGGCGGTTGGCTTCGGGCGGCGGCGGCTGCGTCGGCTGCGAACCGCTGGCGCCGGATGTCTGCGGCGGCGCAGCGGGAACATCGGCGCCCAAAGTTGCCGGATTCAGGTTTGAACTGCCGATGGCGGCGACATCAAGCGGGTCTTCAGCGCAGCGGAAACCCACCCAGCGCTGATATTCGCCGGGATACTCGGATTGGCGATGCATGGCGCGGCTGAAGAAGGGAACGCCATTCCAGGAGCCGCCGCGCAAGACTTTCTGCTGGCCGGCCAACGGTCCGGTCGGGTTTGCCGATGCGCCACGGGCGGCCTGTTCCTGGTAATAGCGTTCGCTGTACCAGTCGCCCACCCATTCGGCGACATTGCCCGCCATATCATAGACGCCGTAAATGCTCGCGCCGAGCGGATAGCTGCCCACGGGGAAGGAACCGGGCGGTGTATCCACCGGTCGATTTGTCTTGGCCAGCGCATTATCCCAGCGATTGCCCCAGGGGTAAATCCGGCCGTCGTCGCCGCGCGCGGCCCGTTCCCATTCGGCCTCCGTCGGCAGGCGCCGCCCGACAGCTTCGCAATAGGCCAGGGCGCCATAATAGGTCACGCCGTAGACGGGATGCTGGGACAAGCCGACGCCGATGCTGTAATTGGCGCCGTCAAATACAATCGGCGCGTCCAGGCTCTCGTTCTGCGTCTGGATGCAGGGAAAGCCGGCGCAGCCATTGATGTGCGTGTCCGGTCCGCTCACGTTGAGAAAGGCGACGTATTGTTCAAAGCTGACCTCTGTCGTTTCCATCAAGAAGGAATCGACCGAGACTTCATGCGCCGGGTAAGAATCCTCAGCATAGCTGGCCTCGCAGGTGCCGCCGTCGCGCAGGCATTCGTTGACGGCTTCCGCCACTTCCACCGGCGTCGTGCCCATTGTGAAGACGCCGCCGGGAATCGTAACGGCCAGGCTGCGCGTCGTTTCAAGAATTGCCGGAATCACGCGCTGCGGCAGCGCGGTCGGCGGGAGCTGCGTTGGAATGTCAGTCGGCAGGGCGGTCGGTTGAACCTGCACGGAAACGATCTCGCGCGTTGCTTCCGGCTGCTGGAGGGCGGCCGGTTCCGGCGTAGCGGTGACGACAACGACCTGGGATACCGGGCTTGGCCGATTTGGATCTTCGGTCGCTGTCATGATGACGTGAACGACCGTTTCGTAAACTTGCGGTTCCGGCGTGGGCAAGATGAATTCAGCCAGCGTGCCCTCAAGCAAAACGACGGCCATCACGATAACGCCGCAGAACAGGCCCGGAATGAATCCGATCAGCGCCCATTGCCAGGCGGCGCTGCGATGTCGCCTTGCCCCGATCGGCCGGTATGACATGCGCTGTCTCCTTTGCTCGGTCGAATCCCGTGCCGCGAAACGCTGTCTCAATGCAACTGTTCTATACAATTCTATAGTAATCGACAAGGCGGCGTAATGTAAGCGTCAGCGCCCCTGCGCAGTGCCGCCCCTGTGGCGCGAGCGCCAAGCCTGCCAAATGCAACAATCTGAAAAAGGGCGTAGGGGCGATTCGGTCGCCCACCGGCACAGGCGCGGACTATCGGGCGACACACAGTGTCGCCCCTACGGCATAAGAGCAGCTCGGTGTAGGGGCGAGCCTTGGCTCGCCCACTGTTGCTATAGAATTCCAATTGGCTTTTGCATGACTTACTTGCGTTTACTTCTGCGGCCTATGTGTTAAAACCCAATTTGAAGCAATTGCACTGTTGCCTATGGCTTCGCTTGACAGGCCCCTTGGCCGGTCGTAGTCTTAGTTAACATGAGACAAGCGCGGACGCGCGGCGGTCCGCCAGGATGAATCGGAAAATGAAAGCGCAAGGGAGCGTGGCAACGTGACGCGCATCGGCGTGAGACCGGCCGCAGCGCCAAACTTGCTGGGCGATGGCGTCCGGCCCGTCAATCTGCGCAGCGATTTGCGTCCGCTGGCCGATTTGATCGAGCTTGTCTTCGCCGACGCCATGGACGACTACGGGCGTTCCGCAGTCCGCGAGATGCGCTTCCTCAGTCATCTGGGTTACGGATTGAAACTGATTACGACGATGAATGAGCTGGCCTTGGGCCTCAGCCTCGGCTTCGTTTACGTCATGGATGGCCAGCTCGTAGGCAACGTGTCGGTCTACCCGGCGAATTATCCCAGAGACCTGGGCGAGACCTGCATCCTCGCCAACGTCGGCGTGCATCCCGATTATCAGCGCCGCGGAATCGGCCGGGAACTGATGGATGCCGGCCTGGCGATGATTCGCCAGCGCGGCGCTTCCCGCATTATCTTGCAAGTGAATTGCGACAACATCCCGGCCCAGCGGCTCTACGACCGGCATGGCTTCATCTTTGAGCGCGCCTGGCGCGTTTGGCGGCGAACTGGTTTCTTTGGTCCGCCAGTTTCCGGCAAGAGAGAATTCCATATCACGCGCGCCCGACCGGGCGAGTGGCCGGCGGAATATGCCTTGGCGCTTGCGGCGCGCCCGAACAGCCTCGGCGGGCTGGGCTGGCTCAAGCCCGCGCACAAGTCCGCCTTCTATGCCGCGCCCTGGAGGCGACTTCTCAATCTGCTGTCCTTGAAGAGCGTGGAGCGGCTCGTCATTCGCGACGATAGCGGCGAGAGAATCCTGGCCTCATGCTGGCTGGAGCGGGAGGCGGGCTTCGGCGCTATTCGCGCGCGGCTCTATGCGGCGCCCGATCTTGACGCGCAACCTTATGCGGAAGCATTGCTGGGCAATGTCCTCTCCCGTTACGACCGCGCCAGCATCGTCGTTGAGCATCCGCGGGACGATGAAGCCATGAACGATCTGCTCAAATTCCATCAGTTCAAGATCAGGCGCGAGCTCTGGCACATGCGCCTGGACCTCTGATCCTGTCATAAATCGCCGACAACATCAGGCATCGCCGCCGCCATTGCGGAAGCGCTGCGGCCGGCGCGCGCCATCGCTATCCAAGACTGACGGCGTCGCGCGGTCGCTGCGCTGCGCGGAGGCCAGCACTTTGCGCGGCAGCCGCGGTGGCCGGTTGCGATCGGGATTGCTCGCCGGCTGGATGCCCCCGGCGCGCGCCGCTGCGTCAGCTTGGCCCGCGGCAGGCGCCCCCGCCAGAGTCGGCCCGCTTTGAGGAGTCATGGTCGGCAGGTTGCCGCCATTTGCCGCTCCCAGGTATTCACCCAGGATTTGACGCTGCTGCATGGCGTCGTATTGGGCGCGGCGCTGCGCCTTCTGGTGCTGACGGCGCGAGATTTCTTGCTGGACTTGCTGCGGCCGCGGCACGCGCTGAAACATCTTGGGTTCGTCGGCGCCGACCAACGACATGCGCACATCGCCGTATTTCATCAGCGCGGCGAAGAATCCGCTGCTTACCGATTCGACATTGTCAATCCGTTCGACCAGGATCTGGTCCCGCAGATTTTGCAGAAAAAACGGGCGCTTGTGCACCAAGGTAATGGTGTCGTCGCCGATGATGTAGATGTCGTTGCGCCAATCCCAATCCATCCAATAATATCCGAGGCAACCGGCCAGCAGCCCAACCATACCGATGGGGAAGCCGACGATGCGCAGATCGGCGCTGAGTACGGTAAATGTCAGCAGCAGGACGGCCAGGGAAACCAGGATGATGACGAGCGGAATGGCGGTGTGCTGCGCCCAGACGCTGACGTGTTTGCGATAAACGATATCGCCATTGCTCATCTTGATGCAGCTGCTGAAATAGCCATTGCTCCCGCGCAGGGGCCGGGGCGGCTCGTCCGAGGCGGCTTCGGCATTAAGTTCTTCCGCGGAATCGGCCTCCCCGTCCATCCAACGCTGCATTTCGGCGCGGACCAGTTTGTGATGCCGCTGGGCCCGGCGCCGCTCAAAGTACTGCCGGTCCTCGATTATCAGCTTCTGAAACTGCTGCGGCCTCGGCATGAAATCCAGTTCCAGGTTGCCTTGGGCGCCGGCGGTCTTGACGATGACCGTGCCATAGCGGAAGAGCCGGGCGAATGGATCGTAAGCCGGGATATCGAAGTTGATCTCTTGTACGCTCTCCAGGCCAACCTGCGTGATCTGGCGATACATGGTCAGGATCGTCCGATGAATGCGAATGATCCGCTGGTCGGTGACGATGACGGAATCGTTGCGCCATTCCAGGTAGAAATAAACCAGCGCCAGGCCCGGCACGATCAGCGAAAGCCCAAGCAAGCCGAGCGCGACGACTTCTATCTGGATTAGCAGCGCGCCGATCCACATCGCGGGCATCAACAAAATTGGCAGCCAGGCGGTCCGCAGAAAGGACCACCAATGCCGATGCGTGCTAATCAGGATTTCTTCGTCCTCGCGCTGCTCGGCGAATTGAGGATGGATCAGCGGATTGGCTTCGCTGCCGTCATCCAGGCCGAAGGCAAGCCGCAATTCGGGGTATTCGGCTATCAACTGCGAGAATGCCGGGCGCGTCAGCTTCACCAATGTGACCGGCTGCGCCGCGCGCATCGTGGCCGATTGCGTTGCTTCCGTGAAAAGCGCTTCCTGGTTCAGGCTCTGATTGGGGTAGACGGTGGCCAGCGGCGTCTGGCTGCCGTCGGCGTCGCTGCGAAACAATACGGCTTGGCCCGAAACCAATATGATCATGGCGTCGGCCGGCGCCCCTTGCACGAAGATGTCCTCGCCGGCGCGGTATTGTTCCCTGACGAAGCGGGCGCGCAGCTGCTCCAATTGCTTTGGACTGAGGTTGGAGAACAATGGCGCGCTCTCCAGGCGGAACTCGTCTTGCATCGCTAGCGATCTCGTGCAGGGCTTGCGCTGGCTTGCATTATAGCATGGCTGCGCATGCGGCATGTCGCCGGCGCGGCCTTAGAAGGGCTGGGCAATAGCGGCCATGCACGCCCCCGCAGAGATCGCATGTCGAAATTCCGGAATCGCGTGTTATAATGGCGCACAGACTGAAGCGAGAAAGTAGGAAAAGTCTATGGGCAGCTTGGGACCAACCGAACTGATCATTATCCTCATAATCGTTGTGCTGCTATTTGGCGTGGGCCGCGTCTCGCGGATCGGCGGCGAGCTCGGCTCGGCCGTCGCGAATTTCCGCAAGGGACTGCAGCAGGGCGCCAAAGCCGAAAGCGAAGAGAGCCAGCCCTCCGAGACGGCTTAGCCTGATTCGACGCCGCGCTTGATGGACTCCATCGCCTGCTGAATCAGACCTTCGGCATCCAGGGTCGCCCGGCGCGGCAAGCCGGCGGGCAGCTTCAGATTCAGCAGAAGCGCCTCTTCATTGTGACGCCGAATGCGGCGCTCGATTGACCGTGTGAATCGCTCCCAGGCGGCGCTTTGTATTTCCCGTGAGCGCGCGCCTGCGCCTTTAGAGTCTGTTTGCTTGTAATAAAGTCGCGCCCGTTCGGCAATTGTCTTGCGCAATTCCCGTTCGTGCTTGTCCAGCGCTGTCGCCGCTGCAATCCACTCCGGCAGAACCTCGTGATCGTTCATGATTTTGTAGGCCATGCGCCATTCGTCAGGAGTGTGGCCGTCGTCATTCATTTCCAGGGGCGCGCCCGCTCCGGGCAAATGCGAGACATCGCCATCGCCAATGGCCTCGCTTGCGAGTTGATCGACCATTCGCTCCCAGCGTTTCATAGCCATCTATTCTCTTGTGCAGCTTATGCAATGGGCGCTTAGCTATCGGTCGGCGCGGGCAGCTGCAAGACCTGCAGGACTCGACCTTGCTCATCGCTGATGGTCAAGTCTTCTCCCGCCTCCCAGACGGCTTCTTCCCGTCCCCAAAACCGGGCGTCGGATGTGCTTGTTCCGCTGCGCGTATAGAGCACGATGGCGCTGTCTGGAAACAGGAGCGTTTCCACAAATGTGAAGCTGTTGCCCTGCGCGTCGGATATGGTCCAATCGCTGATGTCCACCGTCTCGCCCAGATTCCGCAGCCGGATGGCCTCGGCCGTGATATCGCCGACGCCTTCGGCTGCGAGTATCTCAAACTGCGCCGGGACCGGCGTGCTGGTGGCGGCTTCGGCCGGGGTGGCGAGCGCCCCGGACAACACTTGCAGCGCCCCGCCCGATTCGCCGGGGATGACGCAGCCTTCCAAGGGCACGGTTAATACATCGCCGATTTGCAGATAGGCCGCGGATTCCTGCGTCAGTTCGTTGACCTCCAGCATCAGGTTGAAATCGGCGCCGTAACGCAGCGCGATTCCATAAGGCGTGTCGCCGCTGACGACAGTGTGATAGAGGCAATTCTGCGAGAATTGCGGACCTCCGGCGACCGCGACCGTTGCTGTGCTGATCGGTACATCTTGCGCGCCCAATGCGGCCGGGTTGATGGCGGCGGCCGAGTCATCGGTCGTCTCGGCCGCGATATCAGCGGGCAAATCCACCTGCGCGCGGTCGGAACTGGCGGGCGCCGCCGTCGCCAGCTTGGCCGGCAGCGGCGTCGCGGTGATGATCACTTCGACCGTGATGATCTGCGGCAGGTTGCTCTGCTCCGCGCCGTTGCCGAAAAGCCGCAGGGCGACATAGGTTCCGCAGACGGCGGCCACAAATGTCAAGCCCAGAAAGATCGCTTGAGGCAGGATATTGATCCGCTGCCGGGAACGCTGCTTTTGGATCATGCGCTCTTCCCAAGTCTGTCCGCCACAGGAGAATACTAGCACAGGCGCTATATGCTGGCAATTAAGGTCGTTAAGCAGTTGTATTCATAGCCGGTTGAATTTCTTAGAATACCGGCGATCCGGTAGGGGCGACTCGGTGAGTCGCCCAATATCGATTGTGTTTTGCGCATCGGGCGATCCGCCGGATCGCCCCTACCGGACTATATCAACCGAAATGGATACATTGCCTCGATAAGTGATTGTATTCATTGCCGGGTTGATCAGCTAAAATCGCCGCGTCATCCGAAATCTGAGAAACCGCTTGTAACGATGAAGGTCCTTCTGGCGAGCGCGGAGGCCCTGCCCTTCGCCAAGGTGGGCGGCCTGGCCGATGTCGTCGGCTCGCTGCCGGCGGCGCTGCGCCGGGCCGGCGTCGACGCCCGCGTCATCATCCCCGGCTACGGTTTCATCGATCATTTCAGATATGAAATCGAAGAGCTCTTCCGCTTCGAATTTCAGCATCGGCTTGGCGCGCAGGAAGTCATACTCTTTCACTGCGAATACGCCGGCATCCGTTTCTACTTGCTGCAGTCGCCGCCTTATTTTGGTTTGGAGGGCGAGGTCTACAGCCAATGGGATTGGGATACGCAGCGCTATATCTATTTCTGCCAGGCGCTGATGGCGACATTAAATCAATTGAGCGAACGGGCGGGCTGGCTGCCGCAGGTACTGCATGTCAACGACTGGCACACCGCTCTCTTGCCCTTTCTTCTGCGCGAACACGCGGTTGACGAGCGCTGGGCGGGCGTGGCGACCGTGCTCAGCATTCACAATATCGCCTATCAAGGCAGTCAGGCCGGCGGCTTCCTCTGGCATGCCGGCATCCACGGCCGGCATCATCCCGATCTGCAGCGATTTTTATTGACCGATAACCTGCTCGGCATCGGCATCGCCCACAGCGATATGATTAGCACAGTCAGCCCGCGTTATGCCGACGAGATCACATACCCTTATGCCGGTTATGCGCTCGCGCCGCTGATCAGCCAACGCGCCGCCGATCTGCGCGGCATCCTGAACGGGCTCGATACGGACCTGTGGGATCCGGCCGCCGACCCCGATCTTGTCGCCAATTTCAGCCTGGAGAACTTTGAAGAGAAGCGCCCGAGCAACAAGCGATATTTGCAGGCTTATGCGCGCCTGCCAATCGCGCCCGATCTTCCCCTGGTCGGCATCGTCAGTCGCCTGGCTTCGCAAAAGGGATTCGACCTGGCGCTGCCGGCATTGCGCAATATTCTGGCACGCCGCGACTTGCAGGTCGTCGTCCTGGGAACGGGCGAGCCCGAGCTTGAACATGAATTCTGGCGGCTGGATCAAGACTTTGGCGATAAGGTCCGCGCCTTTCTGCAATACGACGGCGCCCTGGCGCAGCAAATCTATGCCGGCTGTGATATCTTCCTGATGCCGAGCCACTTTGAACCTTGCGGCATGGGCCAGATGATGGCGATGCGCTACGGGGCCCTGCCCCTGGCGCGGGAAACGGGCGGCCTGGCCGATACTGTGGTCAATTATGACAACGCTGACGCCGATGCTGGCACGGGATTTCTCTTTCATTGGCAGGAGCCCGATGCGGTGGAAGGCACGCTCGATTGGGCCCTGGATGCCTATCGCGATCGGCCCGATGCCTGGCGCCGGATGCAGCGGCGCGCCATGGCGACAGATTTCAGCTGGGACAAAAGCGCGCTCGCATACAAGGACATTTATCTCCAGGCCTTGAGCAAACGGGTTTAGAATAAAGGTATATCCGGGCGCAGAGCGCTTTTCGCGCGCGCCTATTAGCCTGAGGCCTGAAGGAGCGGCAAGTGAAAGTTAAGGCAGTTATTCTCGCGGGCGGCAAAGGCACGCGGCTGGGCGTGCTCACGATCAAGCGCGCCAAGCCGGCTGTGCCATTCGGCGGCAAATACCGCATTATCGATTTCGCGCTGAGCAATTGCGTCAATTCCAATATCTTTGATGTCATCGTCTTGACGCAGTATCGGCCGCACAGCCTCAACGATCACATCGGCAAGGGCCGACCTTGGGACCTCGATCGCTCTTTCACCGGCGGCGTTCGTATGCTGCAGCCCTATCAAGGCAGCTTCGATACCGACTGGTATGCCGGCACCGCCGATGCCGTCGCCCAGAATCTCAACTTTGTGCGGCAGGGACGTCCCGAATATGTGCTTATCCTTTCGGGCGATCATATCTACGAGATGGACTACGACATGCTGGTGCAATACCACCGCGATCGGGGCGCGGACGCCACCGTCTGCACGATTCGCGTGCCCCTGGACGAAGCCAGCCGCTTCGGCATCGTCGATACCGACCAGGACTACCGCGTCATCCAGTTCGTCGAGAAGCCGGCGTCGCCGCCGGGCAACCTGGCCAACATGGGTGTCTATGTCTTCGATTACGATGTCCTGGAGCGCGAGCTGCTGGAAGACCAGGCCGACCCCGATTCCGAGCATGACTTCGGCAAGGACATTCTGCCCAAGATGGTCGCGGCCAACCGGAACATCCTGGCTTATCCCTACGGCGGCTACTGGATTGACGTGGGCACGATTGACGCTTATTGGGAGGCGCACATGGACCTGCTTTCCAGCCCGCCGTCCTTGAATCTCAATGACCGGACCTGGGTCATTCATACGCGCAGCGAAGAACGGCCTCCGGTGCGCGTCGGCGCCGATGCCAGGATTGTCGACAGCATGATCGCCGATGGCTGCGTGATTGGCGCTGGCGCCGTCATTGAGCGCTCTATCCTGTCGCCGGGCGTCTTCATCGGTCCCGGCGCCGTCATTCGCGAGTCGGTCATTCTGAATGATGCCTATATTGAGACGGGCGTCCGCGTTGAGCGTTCCTTGGTCGACAAGATTGCCGTGATCGGCAAGAATGCGCGCGTCGGCGCCTGGCAGGATATGGGCGACTTGCGCATCACCAGCATCGGCAAGAATGCGCGCGTCCCGCCCGAGTTTACGATCGGCGCGGGCTCGGTCGTCGGCTCGGACTGCACGCATGAAAGTTTCGCGCGCTTCAGCAATATGACCGTGCCCGAAGGCAGCGATGTGGAATTCTCCGCGCGCATCCGCCGGGCCTAGTTATGTCGGGCGCATGGGACGTTAAAACGCAGTCGCGGCTGGATTACCGGGCGTTTCGATTTGGAATTGGATCTGACAACGATGGGAGGCTGAACAGATGAGCAAGATGAAGGTCGGTGTGCAATTGCACCCGCAGCACGTGAGCTACACGACCTATGCCGAAGCGGTCCAGGCGAGCGAGGCCCGGGGCGTCGACACGATATGGAATTGGGATCATTTTTTCCCGCTGTATGGCGAAGGCAATAACAATCATTTCGAAGGCTGGACGCTGCTGACAGCGATAGCCATGCTGACAAGCCGCGTCGAAATCGGTACGCTGGTCACCTGTAACAGCTATCGCAACCCGGCGCTCTTGACTCAAATGGCCAACACAGTCGACCATATCAGCGGCGGCCGTCTGATACTTGGCATTGGCTCTGGCTGGTTTCAAAAGGATTACGACGATTTCGGCTATGAATTTGGCACCGCCGGCAGCCGCTTGCGCGACCTGGGCGAAGCGCTGCCCATCATCAAGAAGCGCATGAGCGAAGAATTGCCCCCGCCGCCGAGCGGACCCATCCCGATCATGATCGGCGGCGGCGGCGAAAAGGTCACGCTGAAGCTGACGGCCATGCATGCCGAGCTCTGGAACGGCTTCGGCCCGCCGAAGACCTACGCCCACAAGAACCGAGTCCTCGACCGCTGGTGCGCCGAAGTTGGGCGCGATCCGGCTGCAATCGAGCGCACGGTATCAATCCCGTTCCAGGAAGATATGGAAGGCAATCTCGACGGCTATGCCGAGGCTGGCGCCACGCACTTCATAATGATGAGCCCGGTACCGCCCGACTACGACCGGCTGGATCACCTGGTGGCCTGGCGCGACCGCATGAACGCCTGAGCGCAGCGCTTGACGCGATGGTCCGGCAGGATTGCGGATCTAATGTCCAAAGGCATGCAATGAGCCGGTCTGCCTTCCGGCGGCCGGCTGACGCCCTCAAGTTGTGACGACGCCGTTGTCGCTTCCGTGGGGATTTGGAACGTAGCCTTCCGCTTCCCAGTCGTTATGCCATTCTTCACCGTTGACCAGGTAGCGGAACTCGTAATCCCGGTCCGGCTCAAGCTCAAGCATGATTTTGAAACGCCCGTCCTTCAACGGTTTCATCGGCGTGGCGCTCTCGTCCCAGTCGTTGAAGTCGCCAACCAGGCATACGCTTTCCGCGTTGATTGCTTCTGCTGTATAGAACGTAACCTGAACCGCGTCCCTGCTCTTTAGGTAACGCTTCTTCAGCATCTGTCCTCTCCAGTCCATGAGTCAACAGCATGATTTAAAGGTCGCTCTTCATCCTATCATAATGGAAATCAGGGAATGAAAGCAATGAAGGCTATCGCCGGCCCGCGGCAGTCGCTTCATGATCTTTTGAACTTTTTTGAACTACAGAGAACGCGGAGAGCGCAGAGTTAAGATTCTCTTGACGTCTTTTCCCCTGAATCCGCCGCTTGAAGGGGGCAGGCTTGCCGCTATCTTTTGGATAAATTTCCTTCTCGCCCTAACGCATTGCGATTAGATGTCGCGAAGTCCCTGACCAATTGCCTATCTCTGTGTCCTCTGCGTCCTCTGTAGTTCAAAAATATGTTTAAGCGATTGCCCTGGCAGCTCCGGGAATCGAGGTGGATTAGCGCAGGAATTCCGATACAATCTTCGATTTGACCACTACAACAGATCACTGAACACGGGAGAGCCAAACGCATGGTACAGCCGGTCGCCCGGGTCAATGTCGCGCCGAAACTTCCGCCGCAGCTTGGCCGCTTGCACGAACTGACCTACAACCTTTGCTGGGCTTGGGACCACGAAGCCATATCTCTGTTCCGGCGGCTGGACCCGGACCTCTGGGAGGAGACGCAGCACAATCCGGAATGGATGCTCGGGCGCATGAGCCAGGAACGCTTGAACGCCTTGGTGGGCGACACCTCCTTCATGGCGCATTATGCCCGCGTCTGCCGCGCCTTTGATGAATACATGCGCGCGGAAAACACCTGGTTTGAAGAGCGCTTCGGTGGTGAGGAGCGGCAGCCGGTCATCGCCTACTTCTCCATGGAATTCGGCTTAACCGAATGCTTGCAGAATTATTCAGGCGGCCTGGGCGTCCTGAGCGGCGACCACCTAAAGAGCGCCAGCGACTTGAATGTGCCGCTGGTGGGCGTCGGCATTCTGTATCAGGAAGGCTATTTCCAGCAATACCTCAACGCTGACGGCTACCAATTGGAATCCTACCCGCTGAATGACTATGTCAACCTGCCGGTGAAGCGTCAAACTGACGCTCAGGGCGAGCCGATCATGATTACGGTTCCGCTTCCCGGCCGGGAACTACACGCGCAAGTTTGGAAGGTGCAGGTTGGGCGCGTCTCGCTCTATCTGCTGGACAGCAACGTCGACAAGAACGAATTGGCGGAGGATCGAAACCTCACCGACCGTTTATACGGCGGCGACGGCCGGACAAGGATCCGCCAGGAAATCCTCATGGGCATCGGCGGCGTGCGCCTGCTGCGCGCGCTGAACATTGAAGCGGACATTTTCCACATGAACGAGGGCCATTCGGCCTTCTTGCTCCTCGAGCGCATTCGGAACTTCATGGCTGATGATGGCTTGTCGTTTGAGCAAGCGAAAGCCCTGACCGCGGCCAGCAGCGTCTTCACCGTGCATACGCCGGTGCCGGCCGGTCTGGAACGTTTCGGCTTCGATCTGATTGATGAACATTTCAGTGATCTGATGCATGAATTCGGCCTGTCGCGTGAAGAATTCCACGATCTGGGCCGCGAGAACCTGGGGCATTATGAAGTATTTTCCATGTCGCTGATGGCGCTGAATTTGTCTTCGGGCGCAAATGGCGTGGCGCAGCTGCACGGCGAAGTCTCGCGCGAGATGTGGAAATGGGTCTATCCGTACGTGCCGGTGCATGAAGTGCCGATCCGCGCCATCACAAACGGCGTGCACGTGCAAACCTGGGTCAGCCAGGAAATGGCGCAGCTCTTCGACCGCTACCTTGATCCGGCCTGGCGGATGGAAGAATCCCGGCAGCAGGTATGGGACGGCGTCTTGAGCATACCGGATGCCGAGTTGTGGCGGACGCATGTGCGCCGGCGCGAACGCCTGGTCGCATTTGCGCGCGAGCGCCTGCGGCAGCAGCTGCAGCGGCGCGGCATGTCCCAGACCGAGATCGAAGCGGCCGACGAGGTGCTGAATCCCGATGCGCTGACGATCGGTTTCGCCCGGCGCTTCGCCACCTACAAGCGCGCCACTCTGGTCTTCCGCGATCTGGGACGTTTGCGGCGCTTGTTGACAGACCCGGAGCGGCCGGTGCAATTCATCTTTGCCGGCAAGGCGCATCCGCATGACAACGAAGGCAAAGAATTGATACGCACGATCGTGAATGTCGCCCGCGACCAGGACTTTCGCAATTCGATCGTCTTCCTCGAAAACTACGATATGAATGTCGCGCGCTACATGGTGCAAGGCGTCGATGTCTGGCTGAACAATCCGCGCCGCCCGAAGGAAGCCAGCGGCACCAGTGGCATGAAGGTCATCTACAATGGCGGCTTGAATTGCAGCATCCTGGATGGCTGGTGGGCGGAAGCCTTTGACCAGGATGTCGGCTGGGCCATCGGCCACGGGGAAGAATACCCCGAAGATCAATGGGCGCATCAGGATTATGTCGAGAGCCAGGCTCTCTACAACTTGCTTGAGCAGGACATCGTGCCGCTTTTCTACCGCCAGTCCCGCGATGGCTTGCCGCGGGAATGGATTCGCCGCGTCAAGCGCAGCATGGCCCGGCTGGCGCCGAGCTACAACACACACCGCATGGTGCAGCAATATACGGACGAATTTTATCTGCCGCGCTTCCACGCGAGCCAGGCCATGCGCGACGGGCGCTTCAGCGGGGCGGTCGATTTTGTCAACTGGCTGCAGCATCTGGATCGGGTTTGGCACGAAGTATCGGTTTTGGACGTCGATATTCGCGATGGCGATGTCGAAATCGGCAGCCATACCGAGATTCATGCCTGTGTTGCGTTGGGGCAACTGGGGCCAGCAGATGTGACCGTGCAACTGTATTTTGGCATGCTGGACTCGGCCGGCAACATTCGCGACGGGCAATCGGTTAACATGCGGCTGGGCGGCGAAAATGGAAACGGCGCATATACATTCACCGCCGAACATGTATATCAGACGACCGGCCATGTTGGCTTTTCGGTGCGGGTCCTGCCATTCCATAGCTACCTGCACACTTCCTTCATGCCGCGGAAGATCGTCTGGGCTTAGCAACGGGGCAATCGCTTCAAAACTGGCATCCGCAGCGACCAAGAAATTCAAACCTGAAATTTAACCACCGAGTACACCGAGTACACCGAGAAATGCGATTGATCAGAGATTTCACGACATATTGTTGCAGCGCCTATGGCCGGGAAGGAAGTTTATCGACAAGGTAGCGGCAAGCCCGCCCAATTCAAGTAGCGGCTTTAAGGGAAATTCCGTAAAAGATATCAACCTCTGTGCCCTCTGCGCTCTCTGTAGTTCAAGAAAAAATGAAGCGATTGCCCTGCCAATGCCCGTCCTGCGTTGACCCCGTCCGCGGCTTCGACTAGAATAAGGCGCTAGTAATCACTTAAGCGAAACAGTCCCATGCGCTATCACATCTGGACGCTCGGCTGCCAAATGAACGTTGCCGATTCGCAATTGTTGGCTTCGGAACTGGAAAAGCTCGGGCACCGCGCGGCGAAGAACGGCGACGATGCCGATATCATGATCGTCAACACCTGCGTCGTGCGCCAAAGCGCCGAGGACAAGGGCTTGGGCCGCCTGGGCCTGCTGCGCAAGATCAAAGCCGCCCAGCCGGACAAGGTCATCGGCGTGATGGGCTGCATGGTCGGCGTTCGCGATCCGCTTTGGATGCGGCAGCGTCTGCCTTATGTCGATGTCTTCATGCCGCCCTCGGAGCCGGCGCCGATGGTCGACTTCCTCAAAGCGCGAACGGATGAGGCCGACGCCCTGGATTTGGACGCGGAGGCGCGCCGGGAACGCGACGCCTTGCAAGACGGCGATTTATTGCTGCCGCCGCATGAGCGCGGGCAGTTGGTTAGCGCGCATGTGCCGGTCGTCCACGGCTGCTCCCACGCCTGTACCTTCTGCATCATTCCCTTCCGCCGCGGCGTGGAGCGGAGCCGGCGCGTCGGCGAGATCCTGGCGCATATCCGCAGCCTGGCCGCGCAAGGCGTGAAGGAAGTGACGCTGCTCGGCCAAATCGTCGATCGTTATGGCAAGGACATTCCCGATGGCCCCGATCTGGCGGATTTATTGCGCGTCGCCAATGACGCCGCCGAAGAAGTCGGCATTGAGCGCATTCGTTTCCTGACCTCGCATCCGAACTGGATGACGGAGAAGCTGCTGCGCACGGTCGCCGAATTGCCGCGCGTTATGCCCCATATCGAAGTTCCGATTCAAGCCGGCGCCGACGTCGTGCTGGCGCGCATGCGGCGCGGCTACACCGCCGATCAATATCGCAAACTAGTGGCGAAGATCCGCGATATCATTCCCCAAGTCGCCATTCATACCGATATCATCGTCGGCTTCCCGGGCGAGACGCATGCGCAGTTCATGCAGACATACCAGATATTGGAAGAGTTGAAGCTTGATAAGGCGCATTTGGCGCGCTATAGCCCGAGACCGCAGACGGTCAGCGCGCGGCGCATGGATGACGATGTGCCGGAAGAAGAGAAGCGCGAACGGCACCGCCTGCTGGAAGAGTTGCAGACCCGCGTCGTCGCCGATATCAATGCGCAGTATCTCGGTCAACGGGTGGAAGTCCTGGTGGAAGGCTGGCACAAGGGCCGTTGGCGCGCCCGAACCCCGCAGAATAAGCTGGTCTTTTTTGAAGCCGAGGGGGACTGGAAGGGCAGGTTGGCCGAGGTCGAAGTCATCTGGACCGGTCCCTGGAGCATGCAGGCGCGCCTACCGCAGCTTCAGCCGGAGGCAGATCCCCTGCTGGTCGTCGCGGGTTGATGAAAACGCGGACGCCTGGCAAGAGAGGGCGCGCAACCCGGACTTGGCTCTGCGTCTGCATCTGTTTGTGCCTGGCGGCCTGCAACCTGCGCGGCAGGACTGCTGACAACAGGCGCGCCACGGCCACAGCCACTCCCTCGGGACCGCCCTCAATTTCGATCTCATCGCCGAAAGCCGGCGACGAATTTGTAATCGGGGAAGAAATCCTGGTCTCGGTTCTGGCCGGCGATAGCATCGGCGTCACCCGCGTACAACTTTTTGTCAATGATCAGATCGTGCGAACGGTTTCCTCCGAGTCGCTTCAAGGCGAGCTGGCGATGCAGGCGATTCTGGATTATGCGCCGCAACGGGCCGATCTCGGGGAGATCACTTTGCGCGCATTGGCATATCGCGGCCCGGTGGTCAGCAGTCCCGATGAGATCACCGTTGTGGTTCGCGAATCGCGGTCGCAGGTCATCGCCACGCCCGCGCAGCAGTCGAATGTGCCCTTCATCCCCAATGACGGCGTTTGCCGCGCTTTGGTCAACGTCGGTTTGAACTTTCGTACCGGACCGAGCACCAGCTACCAGATCATCACTGTGCTGGCCAGCGGCACGTTGGCGCCGATCACCGGACGCAACAGCGAACACAACTGGTGGCGGCTCAACGTCAACAGCCAGATTGGCTGGGTCAGCGGCGATTTCACCACCGAATACGGCGATTGCAGTCGCGTGGCGGTGGTCGCCGGCTGAGCCCAAATTCGTTTGTCGCGTCCCCCGCTTGTGATAAAATTGGCGCTAAGGTCCTGACTCATAAAACGCGGGAATGCGATATGGCGATTGCTTTGAAGCGGATCATGCTGGTCACGCGCAATGTTCAGTTCGCAATCGATGTCAAGCGGGCGTTGGAAGCGCTGGGCGAATACAGCGTGACGACTGTAGCCGACCTGCGAAATGCGATTGAACAGCTGCGCGAAACGCCGCAGCAATTGGTCCTGCTCGATACGGATGACCTTAGCATAGCGCCGGATATACTGCTGGAAATGATCCAGGCGCGTCAAAACGAGATCGCCATAGTGCTCGCGCCGGACCGGCCCGATGTGCATGAATTGGCGCGTCAACATGGCGCGCGCGGCGTGGTGGATATTCCGGTGATGGCCCGCGATCTGCTGCCAATCCTGGAGTCGGCTCTGCAAGACAGCGCCGCTGCGCCCGAAGAAATGGACGGGACGCCCGAAGTCGATCTCGGCGAAGATACCATTTTCATCGAGTCTCTGGTTGATGATGTTCTGGGGCAGGACCAGGCGCTTAACTATACGCGCCGCCGCTTGCAGGCCTCTTATGAATTGCTGCATCCGCCGCTCGAATCGGCAGCGGAAAGCACGGCGCCGGCGGCCATGGAGATCCTCATCGAGCCCGAAGACGAAGGCGATACGGTGCGCTATCGTTATGTTCGGGGCGATGAAGCGGCCGCGTCCACCACGCTGCATTCGGGAAGCCTTGGCGACGACGAGACGCCGCTGGCGGCCGGCGGCGACGGCGAAACCTTGCGCGATCTGGCGCAGTCGCTGGCGGCCGAGGGCCCGGACGCCGCGCAGCCGCTCCACAACCCGGCGCCGCGCGACACCGACGATCCCGATCTGCAAGACAGCGCGCGCTTCCAGCAAATGTTGAATGCGGTCCTGGACGAGAGTACCGCCCTGGAAAACTTGACCTTGGAATCGCTCTTTGATACGACGCGCGAACTGCCGGATGCGCTCGGCGCCGGCGCCGTTCCAAACTGGCTGCGCGAGACCGAAAAGTTCATCAACGAGCCGAGTTTCCTGAAGGAGCATTTGCCGCCCCTGGAAACGCCGGAGGCCGTCGCCGAGACTACTCTGCCCTCTGCGGCCGATGAGCCGCGCTCGTCCGAAGCGGATACGGACGCCGCGCCGTCCGCAGTCAATGGCGATAAGCAGCGCGCCGCGCCCTTTGTGGATGAGGCCTGGACGCCGCTGTCCCGGCGCGAGCGCGATCCCTATCTGGCGCAGCTTGCGGTGACGATGACGCAGCAAATGACTGAGCTGACCGCCGACGCCACTGTTTTGACCCGCGACGGCCGCATCGTCGCCTATTCCGGCGAGCTGTCGCTGGAAGACTTTCGTGAATTGCGGGCGACGATTGGCGATGACTGGAATGCGCCGAGCAGCCAGGCTCGCATTCGTTTTCTGCGCTTGCCGGGCGGCAAATCGGATTACATGCTTTATTCCCGCGGCACGGCCGGCGGCGACACGCTGTCCATGATCTTCGCCGGCGGCAAGCGCCTGCAGGACATCCGGCGGCAGGGCGACCGCATGTTGAGCGCGCTCGCGGCCGTGCCAGATGGCGACGAGCCCGATGAAGCTGTCCCGGCCGATGACGGCGATTCGGCGGCCGCGGAAACGAGGCAGCCCTTCGCCTTTGTCTGGCTGGTCGCGGATCCGGAACTGTACTTGCGACGGTCAGTCGCCGAGCAATTGGTCTTTTGGCTGGAAGTCCAGTTGAACGGCATGGACTGGCAGATCAATCGCCTGGATGTGCATCAAGACTTCATCCACCTGCGCGCGGATGTGCCGGGGAGCGCGCGGCCGGAGCAATTGATGCGCACGGTCATGGAGCGTTCGCGCCGGATCGCCTGCTCCGAAGACCGGGCGCTGCCCGAAGATCTATGGGCCGATGCCTACCTGGTTCTGCAGCCCGGGCGCGACATCAGCGAGCGCGAGTTGCAGAGCTTCTTGCATTTCGCCCGCAACTGATTCCCCGGCCATATTTGCCAATTGCTGAAGCACTCCCTGCATAGCGCCGGTCGCGCCCGAGCCGGGAATATCTATCGCTTTTGCCGCGCATGGATTATACTCTGCCCCACCAGGCAAAGAAGAGAGACGAAGCCAGAATCATGGAAGAGCGCCCGGTACTCTACCTCATTGACGGGCATGCCTTGGCTTATCGCAGCTACTTTGCGCTGCAGCGGGGCGGCTTCACGACATCCAGCGGCGAGAGCACCAGCGCCGTCTACGGTTTCAGCCGTACCTTGCTGGATGTCTACGACCATTATCAGCCGAAATACCTGGCGGTCGCCTTTGACGAGGGCTTGAGCGCGCGCGAGGAGATCTATCCCGAATACAAGGCGACGCGCGAGAAGATGCCCGACGATTTGCGCAGTCAATTGGAGCGCATTCGCGAGCTGGTGGCCGCCTTCAACATCCCGCAATTGACGCTGCCCAACATGGAAGCCGACGATGTCATGGGCACGATAAGCAAGCAGGCGGTGGCGCAGGGCCTGGATGTGCATATCGCCACGGGCGATCGCGATATTCTGCAGCTGCTCGGACCGCATGTGCGCGTGCAATTGCCGCAGCGCGGCGGCGACGATGTGGTATTTGACGAAGCCGCCTTCCGCGACAAGTACGGCATCGAACCCAGCCAGTTGATCGACCTAAAGGCCATGATGGGCGACAGCTCGGACAATATCCCCGGCGTGCCCGGCGTCGGCGAAAAATCGGCGACGCAGCTTCTGCAGCAGTACCAAAATCTGGAAGAAATCTACGACAATCTGGACGATATCGGCACGCGCGTGCGCAACCGGCTGATCGCCGGAAAAGACATGGCTTATCTCAGCCGCAAACTGGCGACGATCATTTGCGATCTGGATATCCAGCTTGACCTGGATGCCTGCGTCGGCGGGGACTTCGCCTTGAAGACAGTGGACGATGTCTTCTCCGAGCTCGAGTTCAGAACCCTGCGCGAACGCCTGCACCGCGTTTACGGTCAAATTCACGGCGAAGAGATCGAAACCGGGATCGCGAGCGCCCACGAAGTGGTTGAGACCGTCGTCGTGCGCGATCCGGCCGCATTGGCGGATTTGCTCGCCGCGCTCAATTCAGCCAGCATGATCGCCTTTGACACCGAGACGACTAGCATCGACCAGATGTCGGCGGAATTGGTGGGCATCTCCCTGGCGGTGGATGAAGAGCGCGGTTTCTATGTGCCGGTGGGCCACCGGTCGACCGACAGTCATGGGCAGTCCGACATGTTCGCCCAGCCGATCGGCGATCAGCTGCCCTTGGATAGCGTGATCGACGCCCTGCGCGGCCCCATGCAAAACCCGGATATTCCCAAGACCGCCCACAATGCCGTATACGACATGATGATATTAAGGCGATATGGCATCGAGGTCGCGCCCATCGCCTTTGACACCATGCTTGCCGAATGGGTGACCAACCCGATCAGCAAGTTTCTTGGCTTGAAGGCATTGGTCGCCCAGACGCTTGATGTGCAGATGACGGAAATCTCCGAATTGCTGGGCAAAGGCAAAGACCAGAAGACGATGGACATGGTGGAGATTGAAGACGCCGCGCCCTACGCCGCCGCCGACGCGACCATGACCTATCGCCTGGTCGAGCCCCTGCGGGCTGAGTTGCGCGGCGCCGGGCTGGAGAAACTGTACAGCGACTTGGAAGCGCCGCTGATCCCGATTATCAGCAGTATGCAATACACCGGCGTCACTCTTAATGTTGGTTTCCTGGGCGAAATGAGCGTCCGTCTGGCGGATAGCATCGGCAATCTGCAGGAGTCGATCTATGACGCGGCCGGCATCGGCAAGTTCAACATTGGCAGCCCCAAGCAACTGAACCACGTTCTCTTTGAGGTGCTTAAGCTGCCAACTGCCGGGCTCAAGAAAACCAAACTCGGCTATTCGACCGACTCTACCACCTTGGACGCGCTGAAAGATGCGCACGCGATCATCAGTATGATCGTCGAGTACCGGGAATTGTCCAAGTTGAAAAGCACTTATGTTGACGCGCTGCCCAAGCTGGTCAATCCCCGTACCGGCCGCCTGCACACCAGCTACAATCAGGCCGGGTCGGCGACCGGGCGTTTCAGCAGCAACAATCCCAATTTGCAGAATATCCCCATCCGCACGGAATTGGGGCGCGAAGTGCGCCGGGCATTCGTGGCGCCGCCGGGTTACGCGCTGCTCGCGGTCGACTACAATCAGATTGAGTTGCGCGTGATGGCGCATATCAGCCAGGATGAGACTTTGATTGACGCTTTCCAACGCGGGCTGGACATCCATCAGGCGACGGCGGCCGCCGTCAACGGCATTGATCCCGAAGATGTCACTTACGAGCAGCGCAGCTTCGCCAAGCGCGTCAATTTTGGATTGATGTATGGCATGGGCGCGTTCCGTCTGGCGCGCGACAGCGACTTGACGCTGGCGGAGGCGGAAGACTTCATTTCGACCTATTTCGAGCGCATGCCCGGCGTCGAAAAGTACATTGAGCGGACGAAAGCTTATGTCTGGGAAAAGGGCTATACCGAGACGCTTTACGGCCGGCGCCGCATCTACCCGGCGATCAAGTCGAACGGCAATCGCCGCAGCACGGCCGCCGAAGAACGCGCCGCCATCAATATGCCGATTCAAGGCACCGCCGCCGATATTCTCAAGCAATCGATGATCAATCTGTATGACCGGCTCGGCGCCGAGGGCTGCGCCGCCAGCATGATCCTGCAAGTGCACGATGAACTGGTCCTGGAAGTCAAGGCGGACGAGTTGGCGCATGTGCGGGCGCTGGTGGTCGAGACGATGGAATCGGCTTTTCCCGATGGCAAACCGCTGCGTGTGCCCCTGCGCGCGAACGCCAGCTCCGGCAGGAATTGGCGCGACATGGAAGAGATGGATTGAAGCTCCTTCCAAAGCGATCGCGCCTTCCCAAACGCTCTATCTCAAATTGAATGGAAAGAATCGACCAGCGATGAAACATTTTCTTGATTTGGCAAGCTGCTCAACGGAAGAACTGCAGGACCTGATGTCCCTGGCGCTGGAATTGAAGGCCGAGTGGCGCGCGGGCGGCAACAAACCCAGCTTGCGCGGCAAGACCCTGGGCATGATTTTCCAGAAGCCATCCCTGCGCACGCGCGTGTCCTTCGAAATGGGCATGCGCCATCTCGGCGGCGACGCCATCATGCTGGGCCCGCATGAAATCGGCTTGGGCGTGCGCGAGAGCGTCGGGGATGTGGCGCGCGTGCTTTCAAGTTATGTGCATGGCATCATGGCCCGCGTCTTTGACCATGCCGATGTGCTGGAGTTGGCGGCGCATTCGCGCGTGCCCGTCATCAACGGCTTGAGCGATGACTACCATCCCTGCCAGGCGCTGGCCGATATCCTGACGATTCGCGAGCGCTTCGGCCATCTGGACGGCGTCAAGCTGGCATTCGTCGGCGACGGCAACAATGTGGCTGCTTCGGTGGCCCTGGCCTGCGCCCATTTTGGGGTCAGCTTCAGCATCGCCACGCCGGAAGGCTACGAAATGAAAGCGCCAATCCGCGATCAGGCCTTCGGCGTCGCCGGTCGCAATGGCTCGGAGTTGACCATGCACACGCGCCCGCAAGCGGCGGTGGCTGATGCCGATGTCGTCTACACCGATACCTGGGTCAGCATGGGGCAGGAGGCGGAAGCCGCCGAACGCGCCGGCGAATTTGACGACTTTCAGATTAACGGGAGTCTGCTGCGTTATGCCAAGCCGACGGCCATCGTCATGCACTGCCTGCCGGCGCATCGCGGCGACGAAATCACCGACGACGTTATGGATGGCGCTCAATCGATGATTTTCCTGCAGGCGGAAAACCGTATGCACGCCCAGAAGGCCATCCTCCTCCGCTTGCTTGGCTGAAACACGGCTTGCCAGCCCCGATGCTTCGCTGAGGAGCGGACATGTTTGATGCAACGCGGTACGATAGCGGCGGGTCAGCCAATGGCTGACCCCTACAAGGCGCGAATTGTAGGGGCGACCTATTAGGTCGCCCAAAAATCTCCGAAATAATTCCAGGTTTTGCAGCAATATCGCGGCTGACGTAAAGGCCTCGGATCCTCAGTCGATGCTGCAGGGAGGGGGCCGGGGGCTGGGCGTAGACCTACAAAGGCGTCGCCGAGATATACGCATACAGCGCAAATTCAGATATTCCAAGCCAGCGCCTGATTCGTCGCGCCATTGCCAGCGCGACTGTGTAAATAGTGTTAGAATGTCGTAACTTCAATGGAAGCAAGCGGTTAATACAAATAGCTAAACTATCCGCGCCAAGAGCGCGACGGCCGGCGCGGCGCGAATCGAAAGATTTACAGTGGAACAGATTCTGCTCATCCTGCAAAGCCTGGAACTGACCGATATCTTCGATATCGGGATCGTTACGCTTCTCTTCTACAGCATAACTTTCATGTTCCGCGGCACGCAGGCGGTCGCCTTGATGCGCGGCATCGCCCTGCTTGTCATCGGCTTGATTTCAATCGCGGCGATCTTCCGCCTCGAGGCTCTGAGCTGGCTCTTGGCCAACAGCCTGACCGCGCTTGTTATTGCGGTGCCGGTGATTTTCCAGCCGGAAATCCGGCGCGTGCTGGAGCGTCTGGGGCGGGGTTCAATTTTTTCCACGCGCCTGGCGCCGCATGAGATCCGCGTCTCCGTGATAAACGAGGTCTGCGACGCCGCCGGCAAGCTTTCCGAGCGCAGACATGGCGCCTTGATCGTGCTGCAGCGCAACAGCAGCCTGCAAGCATTCATCCGCACGGGCATTCAGATGGATAGCATGGTCAGCGCCGAATTGCTGGCGACGGTTTTCTGGCCGCGCACCGAATTGCACGATGGCGCGGTCATCGTCGATAACAGCGGGCGCATCGCCTCCGCGTCCAGCGTTTTGCCGATCACCGCCAGCCGCAATCTGCCCAATCCCAATCTGGGGACGCGGCACCGGGCGGCGGTTGGCATCAGCGAGGTCGGCGACGCCCTCTGCGTGATCGTCTCCGAAGAAACGGGCAAGATCTCCGTGACCAACGCCGGGCGCATGATCCTCGACCTGGACGCGCAGCGCCTGCGGCTCATCCTCAGCGCCTATTACGGGCCCGCGGACGATGTTTCCCTGTCGATGCGCGCGCGCCTGCGCGAAGCCGCCGACGAGCTTTGGCTGCGCATGAAAACGCGCCGCCGCCAGCAGGCCCAATCATGATTCGCCGCTGGCTGGAAAGCGACATGGGCAGCAACCTGCTCTGGCTGGCGGTATCGCTTCTGTTGGCGAGCGGCGTCTGGTACATAGCGGTGACTTCGGCCGACCCGATCGAACAGCGCCGCTTCTACAACCGGCCGATCCAGTTTGTGCCCAGCCGCACGGCGGTGATGACGGATGCCGCCGCGCGATCCGCCAATGTGACCATCCAAGGCTCGCAGACGACCGTCTCGTCACGGCGCGCGGAAGATATTGTCGTTCGCGCCGACTTGTCGCGCCTGGGGCCGGGCACGCATAACGTGCCGCTTGTGGCCAGCGTCGCCCGGCCGGAGACCAATGGCTTCCGCCGCCTGGTCACGCATACCCAGCCATCGCAGGTCACGGTTGAATTGGAATCGACGGCGGCGCAGGCGAAGAAAATCCTGGTCGAAGTGTCGGCGTCGCCGCCCATCGGTTTCCGCCATGATGAGCCAATTCCTGACATCGACCAGGTCATCGTGAGCGGCGCCGCCAGCCGCGTTTCCCAGGTGGTAGCCGTGCGCGGAGAACTGGACCTGTCGGCCAGCCGCAATCCCATCGCCATGGACCTGCGCCTTTACGCGGTTGACGCCGATGGCCAGCGCGTTGACGCGGTGGAATTGGCGCCGGCGACCGCAACCGTCAACGTCAAGATTACGCGCCGCGACGACATCAAGCAGATCGCCGTGCGCCCGAACATTCTGATTGGGACCCAGCCGCAGGGCTACACCTTCTACGATTTCAGTTATGATCCGTCGTCCCTGTTCATCAGCGGCGCGCCCGATCAACTGGAGCAAATCGCCGATACCTTGTTCACGGAACCGATCAGCCTGGAAGGGCATCGCGAAGGCTTCGTGACGACCTTGCCGGTGCGGCTGCCCAACGAAGAGCTTTTTGTCATGGGCGGCGACAATAACATCACCGTGTCGATCGAGATCGTGCCGATTATCGACTCGCGCCAGATTGATGACATCAACATTGAGCATATTGGGCTGGGCGCGGATTATACGGTTTCAATCGTGCCGACGACCGTTTCCGCCATCGTCACCGGCCCGGTCGTTCAAGTCGACGCGCTGGCCGCGGCCGACATTCAAGTGATTCTCGACCTCGAAGGGCTGGACCCCGGTGTCTACGATACGGCGCCGACAATCTATATCACGGGCGCGGACTTGAGCGAGGACAACGTCTCGCTGTCGCCGTCCGAGCTCAATGTCGAGATCGCCCTCGCCGAAGCGGAAGCGGAAGCGCAAGCGACCGAAGTTGACGCTTCCGCCGATGCCGACGCTGGTTGATTCGGCGCAGCTTTAATCTACCGATTCGGCTGCGCGCGCACTACAATTCTCCCGCAGCGCAAACGAAGCGCCGCCAGGAAAGAAATGCAGCAATCTGAAGAACGGCGCAGGGGCGATTCGGTCGCCCGCGAACTCAAGCGCGGATTTTCGGGCGACACACAGTGTCGCCCCTACATATCGACCTTATGCTGAATTTCGCATGATTTGCTTGACGTTACTGAGAGTTTGGGGATAGCGCTTCAATATGGCTAGAAAAGCCGTCGTCGCCTTGGTGGGACGTCCAAATGTCGGCAAAAGCACGCTCTTCAACCGGCTGGTGGGCGAGCGGCAGGCTGTCACGCACGAGATTCCCGGCACAACTCGGGATCGCCTGCTCGGCGAGTCCTTTTGGAACGGCGTGGCATTTCAGGTCGTCGACACCGGCGGCATCGAAGTTTATCAACCGGCCGGATCCCGCGATGAATCGCCGCTGGCGGAAGGCAGCGCCGACTTTGTCGAAGAGATCATCCGCCAGGCCATGATCGCGATCGCGGATGCCGATGTCATCGTGCAGCTCGTTGACGCGCAGTTTGGCGTAACCGCCGCGGATGAAGCCATCGCCGAGATCTTGCGCCGTTCCGACCGGCCCGTTTTGGTGGCGGCCAACAAAATAGACGACAATCGGCAAGAATTGGAAGCTTATGACTTTTACCGGCTCGGCCTGGAGGTCGTCGTCGGCATTAGCGCGATTCATGGCTTGGGCGTCGGCGATCTGCTTGATGAGGTCGTGGCCGCTATGGGCAGCCTGGCTGAAGATCTGGCCGACGAGGCCGACGATGATCACCTCAAAATCGCCATCGTGGGACGGCCGAATGCCGGGAAGAGTACCTTGCTCAACAAACTGATCGGCCACGATCGCGCGATAGTCAGCCCGGTGGCCGGCACCACGCGCGACGCCATCGATACCGATATCGTCTGGTATGGCGAAAGAGTCACGCTGATTGATACAGCCGGCATTCGCCGTCGCGGGCGCATACAGGCGGGCGTGGAGAGATACAGCGTCATTCGGGCGATGAAAGCCATCGCCCGGGCCGATGTCGTCTTGCTGGTGATTGACGCCGAATTGGGCGTGACGGAACAAGACGAACATATCGCCGGATACATCATTGACGAATACAAGAGCTTGGTGATCGTGGTCAACAAGTGGGACGCCGTGGAAAAAGACGCGCAATCCATGCAGACCTTTATGGCGCGCATCCGCGACCGGCTGCATTTCGTCAGCTACGCGCCGATCATTTTCATCAGCGCATTGGAAGGCCAGCGCATTCACCAGGTTCTCGCGGTAGCGCATCGCGTTTGGGAAGCGCGTTTCTTTCGCATGCCCACCGCTGATATCAATCGCTTGTTGAGGCGCGCGGTCGAGAAGCATCCGCCGCATGCAAAAGGCACAAGGCGGCTGAAATTCTTGTATGCGGCGCAGGTTCGTACAGATCCGCCCGTGATCCTCTTTCATGTCAACGATCCAAGTCAGGTCCATTTTACCTACAAGCGCTATCTTGAGAATCAGTTTCGACAAGCCTACGAATTCGAGGGAACGCCGATCCGCCTGAGCTTCCGCGCCCGCAACGAGAAACGGACACTTGCCGAATAATTCGAAGTTGTACCGGGCATGCGTCGCCCCCGGCTCGCGGGCGGACGACACTTTGTATTGCGGCGCCGCGCGCGCAGCCCTATAATGCGCAGCGGATTCGGCTGACACAGTTTGCGTTGGCCGGACGCGCTGAAGGAGAGGGCATGTTTCGCAGCCACACCGTAAGTTTGCCGCGGCCGAAATTGCGGACCGCATCCCTGGCATACGAACTGGTAAACACCGTTGTTTTTGTGATTGCCGTCACCGTCTTCTTCGACATGGCGATACCGCGCTCGCTGGTCGACGGTCATAGCATGGAGCCAACCTTCTACGGGCAGGACCGCCTGGTCGTCAGCCGCGTTCACTATTTGCTGGCGGAACCGCAGCGCGGCGATATCATCGTCTTCAATTCCCTGGTCCCGAGCGAAGTGGCGCGCGGCGTGATGCTGATCAAGCGCGTTGTGGGCTTGCCGGGCGAGACCGTGGAACTGCGCAATCAGCAGGTCTACATTGACGGCCAGCCGCTGATGGAACCCTACATCAAGGAGGCATGCCGAATGTCGCGCTGCATGGACAATTCGTGGCAGCTCGGCGCGGATGAATACTTCGTCATGGGCGACAACCGGAACAACAGCCGGGATTCGCGGCGCTTTAATGCCGTGCCCCTGAGCAAGATCGTTGGGCAGGTGATTTTCCGTTACTTCCCGCTCAACGCTATCGGTATCATCCCGAGCTAGGCCCTGAATCCGTGGACAACAATAAAAGCGGTTATGCCTGTCCTCGCTGCACCGTCGGGCGCTGCCTGCCGCAGAAAACGACATTCACCGATGTTTACCACGGTCAGTTGCTGAGCATTCCCAATCTCCGCGGCTTTGTCTGCGATGTCTGCCATTTTGTTGAATTCGATCAGGAGACGATGGAAGCGTTATGGGACGAACTTTACAGCGAAGCGGCAGCCGATGAAACACAGCCCGTCGCGCCGAAGCAGCGGAGCTCCGGCCAAGGCGAGGGTCTCAGCTGAACTGCCGTACTTGCCTTGTCTTGACTCAAGCGCAGAAGTAAACGCGAGTAAGCAAGTGAAAATATACGCATCGTTTTTCGCGGCGTACTCGCGGGCGATCCAGGGCGCCCCCTACGGCGTAAGAGGAGACTCAGTGTACGGGCGAGCCGGTGTCTCGCCCCAACGGCGTAAGAGGAGACTCAGTGTACGGGCGAGCCGGTGGCTCGCCCACTCCCGCTTCAAAACGCCCATAAGGTTTTGCGCGACTTAATTGCGTTTACCGAGGTACCAAGCCATGAGGAATAGCGAAAGCAGCCTGCGCGAAATGATCTGCCGAGTCGGCCGCCTGATGCGCGTGCAGGGCTACATCGATGGCACAGCTGGCAACATCAGCGCGCGCCTGGACGCCGACCGTGTTCTAGTGAGCCCGAGCGGCCTGGCGACGGGCTTTCTGACGCCCGATCAGCTCATTGTCGTCAATCTCAAAGGCGAACGCGTTGATGCGCCCACCGAGGCGAACGCCGATTTGCGCCCAACATCGGAATCCGCCATGCACCTGGAATGCTACCTTCAGCGCGCGGATATCAATGGCGTGGTTCATGCCCATCCGCCGACGGCGGTGGCGCTGACGCTTGTCGGCTTTGACTTTCAGCAATGCGTCATTCCCGAAATGGTCGTGCTCCTGGGTTTGGTTCCGACCGCGCCGTATTCGACGCCGTCCAGCCGCGAAAACCGCGACGCCATTGCCGATCTGATTCTTGAGCACGACGCCATCATGCTTTCCAATCATGGCTCGCTGACGGCCGCGAAGACGCTCTGGGATGCCTATCTGATGCTGGAAACGCTGGAGCACAGCGCGACTATCCTGCAGCGGGCGCTGCAACTCAGCGACATGCTTCGGCCGATCCCGCCGGAACAGGTCGGCAAGCTCCTGGCTTACCGCGAACAATTTGGCTTGCTGCGTCCGGGCGACCGCGAGCGCTTCGCGCGCTTCATGCGGCCGCCGAGTGAATAACCGCGGTGACGCGCTGGCAAGCTAACCTTGACTTTTGCAGAGTTGGCCGGTATCGTTATGCGGCTTGCTGGCCCCTTCGTCTAGCGGCCTAGGATGCCACCCTTTCAAGGTGGAGACACGGGTTCGAGTCCCGTAGGGGCTACAAATCTGCAATGAAAGCGCCTCTCGCCTGGTTCGCGAGAGGCGCTTTTCGTTTCCGTCCAAGGCGCCCGCGGCCGGCGCGCCGGGTATTGGCTGTGGCCCGGCAATTCGATGCCGTTTTAGCCATCGGGCGATCCACCGGATCGCCCCTACCAGACTATTTCAATCGAATAGGATACACTTGCCAATCTGGTTTCCTTGCAATGCCGCCGCGACTTGTTAAAATTGGACTGGTCAAATCGGCAAGCCAAGCGAAGGAGGATGTCTAAGGGCAAGATATCATGCGCTTCAGTTTGATGCTGCACAGATGAAATTAGCAAAGGAAGGAATTCCAAAATGAATGCAAAGCGACCGATTCTATTGTTAATCCCGGTATTGCTGCTCGCTCTCATGACGGGCGCGGCCACAGCGCAAGACAACCAGGTCACGCTTTGGGCGGCCGACAGCGACACCGGCAGCTGCTGGGCCAGATTGCTCGTCGATACGTTCCCGCGCGACGATATTGATGTTGAGGTGGTCTTGCAGCCGGGCAGCGGCCTGGTTGACGCGCAACGCACAGCCTTGCAGGGCGGCGCCGGTCCCGATATCACATTTTCGCACGGGCCGTCGTTCATGCTTGAATTAGCCAATGCCGGTCTCTTGCTCTCGCTGGATCATTACGCCGATGAATACGGCTGGGGCGAACGCTTCGCGCCTTGGGCACTGGACTTGGGCCGCGTCGAAGGCTCTCTTTACAGCCTGTCCGAAGAACTGGAAACCGTCATCTTGTATTACAACAAGACGGTCTTTGAAGAAAACGGCTGGGAGACCGCCAAGACAATGGACGAACTATACGCCTTGGCCGATGCCATTCGCGAAGCTGGATTGGTGGTGATGGGCCCGGCCTTCGGCGAATGCGCGCCTTGTTTCGAATGGGCGGTCAGCGTCTTCCTCAGCCATCACGCCGGCCCGGACAAGGTATATGAAGCCCTGACCGGCCAGCGGCCTTGGACCGATGAAGCCTTCGTACAGGCTATCACCGCCTTGAAGGAAATCGTCCAGGACGGCTGGTATATGGGCGGCCTCGACCTGTTCTTCTCCGATACCTTCCAGCAGGCGCACTCGCTATTCGGCGCCGGGGAAATCGCCATGAGCTTTGAAGGCACCTGGATGCTGGACAATTATCAGCGCGATTACTTCGGCGAACCGGGCGGCAACGAGAATGAGTGGGATTGGTTCGCCTTCCCGACGACCTTCTCTGAAGAGCCGCACTTCATCATCGGCGTCGGTTCCAGCTGGGGCATCAGTTCCGCCTCGCAGAATCCGGACGGCGCGGCCGCCGTGCTCGATTTCTACTACAGCACGAGCTACCAGGCGGAGTCGCATGCGGTTTGCGGCAATGCGCCAGCGCCTCTGATTTACGAGGGCGATGTCTTTGCAAATGCCGACCCGCGCGAGGCGCGCTTGTATCAGGAGTTTGGCCAGGCTTCGGCCGCCGGCAACTATGGCTATACGAGCTGGAGTTTCTGGCCCGCCCGCACCAACGTCTGGCTCTGGGAGCAGATCACGCGCGTCTATGACGATCAGATTTCGGTTGAGGATTACCTCGCCGGCATGCAGAAGGAATTTGAAGAGGAATTCGCCGACGGGCTGATTCCGCCGATTCCCACGCGTTAGTGTCATAACAAACTGGCGTTCCGGCCCAGATCCGGCTGGAACGCCAGTCTACGGTCTTTGTCATGCCGACCGCATTGAAATGGTCCGCTTCGCTCATTGGCTTTTACAAGCCCGGCACGTTTGAGGATTCGCGCTATGGCATTTGATTCCGCCACGCCCTGGAAAGAGCGGCATCCCGGGTTGCCGAGCCCAGCGGGCGAAAAAAGAAAGCGGCGTCAGCCCTGGACGCGCTATCGCATCATGCGCTATTACGTCGTGCCCTGGATCTTTCTGATACCCATACTGAGCTTGCACGCATTTGTCGTGGTCTTTCCGGCGATGCAGGGCGTCGTTTATTCGTTTACCGACTGGTCCGGTATTGGCGATGCCAACTTTATCGGCTTGCGCAATTTTGAAGAGATGTTCTTCGAAGACCAGAGCTATATCGACGCCCTGGTGAGAAACGTCCAGTGGATGCTTTTCCGCATGATCGTTCCTTTTGCCATTGCCCTCTTTGGCGCAAGCCTGCTGGCAAAGGTCAAGCGCGGGGCGATGTTTTATCGGACGGCGCTCTTCATGCCATTTATATTGCCGAGCATCGTGACGGCGACGATCTGGCGTTATCTGTACAATCCTCGCTTCGGCTTGCCCACGCTGGTTGGCTATGACAAGGCATTGCTCGGCCAGTCGGATACGGCGCTATGGGCGATCGCCTTCGCTGACAATTGGCAGTTTTGGGGATTTCTGATGGTGCTGTTTTTGACCGCCATGCAAGGCATTGACCCGGTGCTCTACGACGCGGCCAAGGTCGACGGGGCCAACCGCTGGGATGAATTCCGGCACGTGACCTTGCCGGGCATTCGGCCGGTGGTGCTATTCATGATGATGATGGTGATGATCTGGGCATTCCTGGTCTTTGATTATGTCTTCATTCTGACGGGGGGCGGTCCCGCGGGCGCGACCGAGGTCATCGCCATAGACATCTACAAGAACGCATTCCAGCGCTTTGAAGCCGGCTACGCCGCTGCGCAGGGCATGACGATTTGCCTCTTCGCTGGTCTGGTCGTCAGTGGATTCGCCTTCCTGCGCAAGAGAGGATGGGATATATGATCGCAAGGCGCGAGTTTTTCCTATTTCGCAAGCAACGCGAGAACACCGCCTTCAATCATATTTTCTTGTCCATTTTGGTGGTGTTCTCGCTGGGTCCAGTGGTTTTGCTGGCGGTAAATTCCTTCAAATCCAATGCGGAAATGGGCTTGAATCCGCTGGGCTTGCCACAGGAGTGGCGCTTGGAAAACTTCGGCCGCGCCTGGGAACAGGGCGAATTCGAGCGCACGTTTAAGAACAGCGTCATTTATGTTGTTGGCACAGTCTCGCTGGCGCTCGTATTGTGTGGCTTGGCCGCCTACAGCCTGGCGCGCAAGAACCCGCCCGGCGCCAATTTTGTCATGTTGTATTTGCTGGTGGCTTCGACGGTGCCGGTCTGGTTATATCTCGTGCCGCTATTCTTTTTGTGGCGGCAGCTTCATTTCCTGAATACCTACCACGGGCTCATTCTAATCTATACGGCGTTCAACGCGCCTTTCTCAATTTTCCTCCTGCGTTCCTTTCTCATTGGTTTGCCCGTTGAACTGGAAGATGCCGCGCGCGTAGACGGCGCCAATGAGTTGCAGGTGCTGCTGAAGGTCGTCTTGCCCCTGGCTTGGCCCGGCTTTCTGACGGTCGGGCTTGTCGTGGGATTAGGCGTCTGGAGCGAGTTTCAGGTGGCGGTCATTTTCACCCACAATCCGGACATGTTCCCGGTGACCACAAGTTACTTCAAGTTCACCGACCGCTTCGGGCGCGATTGGTCGCTGACCAACGCCGGCGCCTTTATGATGGTCGCGCCCGTGCTGATCCTTTTCCTCGCGCTGCAGCGGCGCTTCGTCGAAGGCTTGACCCAGGGCGGCGTCAAGTTCTAAGGGATCAAAGTAGTCCCAATTAAGAAATTGAGAATGATTGCCGCCTAAACGCAATTCGCAAATTAATCGAAAGCGCGTAAGGCTTGTCCGATACTGGATCATGCTACGTCGCTTTTTCTACCCCATCCCCCCCAGCCCCCTTCCCGAAGGTCTATGTCTACGTGACCCAGCAAGCTAGGGAAGGGGGAGCGCGCCGAAAGAGACTGACTTCATTGGCAATTTTCTATGTGTATTGGAGTCAACCTTCTAGCTTCTTTACAGAGTCACCCTTCCCCAGTTCACTGGGATACATCCCCCGTGAGGCGGGGGACCGAGGGGGCGCAGGCCGGGGATGGGGTACGAACTACGACGAACAATGCCCTATTTTAGATGCGGACTAGCCTTGTACGGGCGAGCCGGTGGCTCGCCCTCTGTCGCTATAGTATTCCAATCACTTCTCGCAGGACTTGCTTGGCACTGCTTAGCTGCGCAAGTCGACGGCAAACTTGATGATTTCGTTGGGATCGGCCTTGATCTGCTGGAAGACTTGCGTCGCATCGTCCATGCTCTCATACACGCGGTTGATCAGTCCTTTTGCATTCAGCCGGCCCTGCCGCATCATGGACAAGATGGTGTCGCCGACGCGCCGGTTGTCCCAATGCGGATAACCCCGCGTTTCATGCCAGCCGCCGCAGCCATTCGGCACGATCATCTGCAGATTGTTCATGTGCCATTCTCGGCCCAGGAAGAGGGTATGCGCTTCGCCTTGATAGAAGCCGGCCGAGCAAATCGTCCCGTTGAAACGCACGCTGGAGATAGCGCTGCTCAAGCCCGGGTAAACGCCGGTCAGCTCGATGCAGACATCGACGCCCTTCTTGTCGGTCAAATCGCGGATGGCTAAGGCGACATCGCCGTCGCCGGGGTCGAGTGTATAGTCCGCCCCATATTCGCGCGCCATCGCTCGACGCTGCGGCAGGAAGTCCACGGCGATCAGTGTTTCCGCGCCGGCCGCTTTGGCGATGCTCACCGCCAGCAGCCCCAAGGCGCCCAGCCCGATGACGGCGACGCGGTCGCCATAACGAATCCTCGAATCGCGGACGCAGTGAATGGACACTTGCGCCGGCTCCATGCACAGCGCGATTAAAGGGTCGAGATCGCCCGGGTCCCAGAGCCAGTCTTCATGCACGACATTGGTTTCGCGGATGTCCATCAGTCCAACCACAGTATCGCCGACGGCGACGCGCGTTACGCCCGCGCCCACCGCTTCGACCTGGCCGTATCCGCTGGTGCCCGTGCCCCAGGGTGTTTCGACGCTTGGGCGCTGCCCCCAACCATCGTCATCCGAGTCAACGAATAGCCTGCGCTCGCTGTCATAGCGTTTGCCTTCGAAATTGCGTCCATCGAACATGGCAAAGGTGGTTCCGTGTTTGCCGGAGGCGATTTCGGTTCGCACCAGTACATCCTGCTCGCCAAGCGCGCCATCCTCATACTCGAGCACGCTCGCTTCGTGCATTCCAGTTACCGCTAGACGACGGGGCATCGTGACAATTCCTTTCCCATGTTTATGGCTCGCTGCGCCGCTCGTTCCCGAACGGCGCGCAAAGCCGCATGATCATTAAACTGAAGATTATAGAAGTTGACCGCGCAAATGCCAAAAAGTCCTCAGGAGAGTTGCTGTATCAAAGGCGGTTGAATTTCTTCAAATACCGGCGATTTGGTAGGGGCGACTGACGGGCTGTGTCGGCGGTCAGTGTCTACGCGACCCACGCGCCCCGGTGAGTCGCCCAATTTCGATTCTGTTTTATCCATCGGGCGATCCGCCGGATCGCCCCTACCAGACTATTTCAACCGAAATGGAGACATTACCTCAGGCGATGTCAGCGGGTTCCAGCTCGACGCCGACCAAGTGGGCGGTGTCGGCGGCATCGCCGGCATTGGTATAGTCCACAAGATAGATGCTGCCGTCTTCGCGCTGAATCCACGAGCTGTAGCCGTGATCCGGCCAGGGCAGCTGCGCCGGATGGTTAGCGTGGATCTGGATCATCCGATCACGTTGGTATTGATCGGGGAAACTACCGGAATCGGCGGACCAGTCCCAGGCGAAATCATCAAGATTCGGATTGCCCAGGCGATAACTGACGCGCCGCCAATAGCTGCGTCCGCTAGCGCCGATCTGCCCGAATTGCGTCCGGCGCAGCGGATCGCCCCCGTGAAAGTCGTTCGCCGGACTCTCTTCCCGAAAGACACAGGCATGCAAAACGGTTTCGTCATCCAGCGTCACCTTTAGCCAACCGCCACGATGCCGAATCCCAACCCTATGGAAGTCGGTCATGTCTACAGCATGCCGCGCTTCGTGCCGTCCGCGTCGGATGCTGATGTATCCCGGCGCGATCGTCAGAATCTGCCCCAGGCGGGAGATCGACATAAAAGCCACGGGCGCATCCGGGGCTGAAGCCTCAACCCGCAGTTCCGCCTCGAAATCCACGACGCTGAAAGGTGATTCCGGCGGCAGCAAGGTATAGCGGCATTCGTGTTCCGGCCGGTTGTGAATGACAAGCGCGCCATCTTTTAACTCGGCGGCATATTTGCGGCGCGGTCCGCCGACGACATATCTGCCGGCTTCCTTTTCCAGGTCGCCCACCCAGGCATAGGTCCCCAGCCCGCCATTCACGTTCCTGCCCGTGACCATGACGCGGCCATCGGCGAGCTGCTTGGCGTAGGGCCGATGCAAGGCGAATGGCAGCATCTGCGGCTGCGTCCAGGTGTATCCGCTATTCTGCGTGAAGGCGACGAAGCAGGGAATCCCGCCCGAGTGATTTTCTCGCATGACGCAGGCCAGGCGCCGCCCGCCGTCGAGGATGACAAGCGCGCCTTCACAGAAGCGGTGATAGCCATCGTGCGCGATTGTGTTGCGCTCGCCCCAGCTTCGGCCCTCATTCGTCGATACCCATAGAACCTGGGCGAATTCCTGGCTCTCTTTGCGCATCAGGTGCGAGGCAACGCCCAGCGTTCCATCGGGCAGATCGATGATCCGATCGGGTTCAAAGCCGCCGATGCCCGCGTCTTTGCAGGCGGGAGACCAGGTTTTGCCCTGGTCCAGGCTCCAATATAGCCAGTTGCCGGGCGGCTGATCTTCGTGGAAATGCCCGTCGTCATCGTGATCGACGATGACGACCAGCCTGCCGTCATTGAGCAGGCTCAAGCGCGGCGTCACCAGCCGTTCGTCTCCCCGCGTTAAATCGGCTTGATCGACTTCGCCGAACTTGTACCAGGTCGCGCCATCGTCATCGCTCGCCAGCAAAGTCAAAATTTGATTCCGCAGCGACCAGTGCGCGTCAACATCGCTGTAAATCAGCAGAAGGCGTCCGCCCGGCAATCGCACGATATCGGGATTCTTGGTGAAGCGCCCGGGGCTGCGCCAGATATCGAAAACTTTGTGCGCGACGGAACGTTTGTGTATGAGCATTGGGCTGGCCCTTTCTCCGTATGCAGCCTCATTCTGGGTTCTTGCGCGGGAATTGCCTGTACAATATACTTTTCATGTTGCTCAAATCTAATGGCAAAAGTCGGGTCTGGGCAGCTAAAAGCAAATACTTCGCAATCGACTTGCGGCCGACAATTATAGGAGATGCCACGTGACGACAAGTAATGGCAGTCGCCTCGCGCCGGTTCCACTGCGGCAAGTTTCCATTGATGCGGGCTTCTGGGGCGAGCGTCAGGCGGTGAACCGCGATGTGACGATTCCAGCGATTTATCAGAAGCTGGAAGAAACCGGGCGCATTGATTCCTGGGCGATGGAAGGGCCGGCGAATCCGCCGCCGTCGCATGAGCGCATTGGCGTGCGGGTATTCTGGGACTCGGATTCGGGCAAATGGCTGGAAGCAGCCGCTTACAGCCTGGCTACCCATCCCGACGCGGAACTGGAAGCGACCGCCGATGCCCTTATCGATGCCATCGAGAAGGCCCAGTTCGATGACGGCTATCTCAACACTTATTTCCCCGTCCACTTCCCGGAAGGGCAATGGGCGAACCTGCGCGATAATCACGAGATGTACAATGCCGGGCACCTGATGGAAGCGGCCGTGGCCTACCATCAAGCGACGGGAAAACGCAAGCTGCTTGATGTTCTCGCCCGCTTCTCCGATCATATCGCGGCAACATTCGGCACGGAAGAAGGCAAGCGGCGCGGTTACCCGGGCCACCCCGAGATTGAGCTGGCGCTCGTCAAGATGTACCGCGAGACCGGCGAAAAGCGCTTTCTGGATTTGGCTTCATACCTGGTCGATGAACGGGGACAAGCGCCGCATTATTATGATAAAGAGTCGGTTGATCGCGGCGAAAGCCCGGAAAATTATTGGGCGCAAACCTATCGCTATTGTCAGGCGCATTTGCCCCTGCGCGAACACACGGAGGCGAACGGTCACTCGGTGCGCGCTTGCTATCTCTACGCCGGCATCGCCGATATCGCGTTGGAGACCGGCGACGAATCGTTGCTAAAATTGTCGCGCGTGCTCTGGGACGACCTGACGCGGCATCAGATGTATGTGCATGGCGGGGTGGGGCCGTCGCATCATAATGAAGGTTTCACCTTCGCCTATGATATGCCGACCGAAACGGCATACTGCGAAACCTGCGCCGCCATCGCGCTTGCATTTTGGGCGCATCGCATGTTCCACCTCGATCCCGACAGCCGCTACATCGATGTCATGGAGCTCGCCATATACAACTCGTCACTGAGCGGGCTGTCTCATGCCGGCGATGAGTTCTTTTACGCCAATCCGCTGGCGGCCTATCCCGGCGTCAACCCGCAAGGCCGCTGGCACGATGACATGGACAATGGGCATCATCGCCGCACGCCCTGGTTTCACTGCCCCTGCTGTCCGCCAAATATCTCGCGCTTGATCGCCAGCATCGGCGAATACGCTTGCTCGCAAGCGGGCGATCGCGTCTACGTGCAGATGTACCAGGACAACGCCGTGGATTTGAACATCGGCGCTAGGGACTTGCGGCTCGTGCAAGAGACGCAATACCCCTGGGACGGGACGGTGCGGATTTCTGTGGATACAGCGCAATCCGCCGCCTTCGAAATGGCCCTGCGCATTCCCGACTGGTGCTACGATTATCAGCTGTCGGTCAACGGCGAGGCGCAGACGGCTGCGACTGAACGGGGCTACGTGATTCTGGGCCGTGAATGGTCTGATGGCGACAGTGTAGAGTTGACGCTGGCCATGCCGGTTGAGCGCGTCATGCCGCATCCGAGCATCCGGCAGACAGCCGGGCAGATTGCGCTGCAGCGCGGGCCAGTCGTTTATTGCCTGGAAGAGGTCGATAATGGACCGCGCTTGGCCAACGTCTGCATTCCCGCAACTTCCGAGCTGGAGGCGTCCTTTGATGACGCGCTGTTTGGGGGCGCGTCGGTGCTTTCGGGCAAGGCGCTTCGCATCGAGCCGGCGGAAGAAAGTTCGGCGCTCTATCGTCATCACAGCCAAACGCGCTATGATGAGGCGGAGTTCGATTTCAAGGCGATACCGTATTTCTTGTGGGCGAATCGTGATCGGGGCGAGATGCGCGTCTGGATTCGCTCAAGCTAGTCTGTTGTATACCGGGTCTCGCAGCCCGGATGAAAGTCCATTTGTTGGCGCAAGTCCTAAAAGGAGCATAATCATGAGTATTTCACGCAGGGAGTTCTTGAAGTTGACGGGCGGGTCAGCAACGGCGGCGGCTATGCTGGCGCAGCTTGGCTATCTGCCGCCGGCGCTGGCGCAAGATGTCACCAACATCACCTTCGGCGGCTGGGGCGGCGTCGCTGAAGACGAAGGCGTTAAGGCCGCGATTGAAGTCTTCGAGGCGGAAAACGAAGACATTGATGTCGAATGGCTGCACACGCCGAGCGCCGGTGATTACGGACGTGTCTTGCTTTCGAGCATCGCCGCAGGCACTGCGCCCGATACCGGCTTTATCTTGTCGGACAATTACGAGACCCTGGCCGTCGGCGGCGCCTTGATGGACATCACCGATCTGGTCAAGAATGATCCGCTTCTGGGCCAACCCGGCTACTTCCTCGAACCGCAGGAAGCCAATCGCTGCGAAGTCAACGGGCGTTGGTACGGCATCGGCTCCACCTGGGTCGCCCATCACTTCTACTACAATGCTGAAATGTTTGAGGCGGAAGGCATTACGCCGCCGGGCTTCCAGGATGATGAGATCTGGGAATGGGACGAATTCCTTGAAGTCTGCCGAGCCTTCACTAAAGACAGCGCCGGACGTCATCCCGGCGATGCCGGCTTCGACAGCGACGACATCGTGCAGTGGGGCGTCGATTGGCCCTTCTGGTGGATGCCTCTGGGCTTGGCCGCGCATGCCAATGGCGGCGAATTCCTCACCGAAGAGGGTTTGATCGGCCTGGATTCGCCGGAAGCGATGGAAGGGTTGCAGCGCATCACGGACCTGGTGCACGAACACCACGTCGCCCCGCGCAGCGCTGCCCTGGCCAGCCTGGGTATGAACAATGTCCAGATGGTCGACAGCGGACGCCTGGCGATGGCGGTCGATGGCTCCTGGGCCCTGTCCTGGATGAATCCGTCGCTGATGAGTGTGGCGATGGGCACGGGCGCGCTGCCCAAGATGCAGAAGCCGGCCAGCATCATGCAGGCGCATTTCCATTCCGTGCTCGCGGGTACCGAGCATCCGGAAGAGGCCTGGCGCTGGGTGCGCTTCCTGGCCACGCCCTTCTATCAGGAGCATTTCTGCAAGATCGGTCTCTGGATTCCCAATCAGCAAGCCATGCTGACGGAAGAAGGCCTGAAGGGCTGGATCCGCGAAGGCATCCATCCGCCGAACTATTCGCAGTTCGCGACTGATTATCTGCCGAAGCACGGCGTGGCCGTGGCGATTCCGCCCGGGTACATTGAAGCGGCCAATGACTATATCAACCCGGCCTTCGAAGGTCTGGCGAACGGCGAACGGGCGGAAGACATCATGCCCGATGCCGTGCGCGGGGCGAATGAAGTCCTGATCGCGGCCAAGGAAGATATGTAGCTTCCGCCACAAGTTCGCAATTTGGCGCCGAGAAGCGCGCAATGAATTGTGACAAACGCGTCGCTGGGAGAGCCGGCCTGCTCTCCCAGTGGCGGGCCAGTTCGCAAAAGCTAACGAGCGAAGATACATGACTGCGCATTCCGCCAGCCAAGCCGCAGGCGAGGGCTTCTGGCTCATTCGGCAATACAACCGATTGACCCTGCGGCAGCGCCGCACGCTGATGGGTTATGTATTCATCGCGCCCTTCATCCTGGGCTTCTTGTTCTGGTGGCTGGGGCCGGCGGCGGTCGCGGGTTATCTCACATTCCACAAATGGAATTTCCTGGCGGCGCCAAAATTCGTCGGCATGGCCCACTTCAGCAAGATGCTGGGCGATCCGATTCTGGCGCAGAGCCTCAAGGTCACGATTGTCTTCTCGGCGATATCGGTGCCGCTGAGTCTGGTCTTCGCGTTTTTCCTCGCCAATCTGATTAACGCCAAGTTCCGCTTCATCGCCGTATTCCGCACGATATATTTTCTGCCTAGCATCGTGCCGGCTGTGGCGAACGCGATTCTTTGGGCTTGGCTCTTCAACACCGAATTCGGCTTGATTAATTTTGTCATTCGCTTCTTCGGCGGGCCCAAGATCGGCTGGCTGCAAGATCCCAGTTGGGTGATGCTGGCATTTGTCATTTTGACCGTCTGGGGCGTCGGCGGCTCGATGATCATCTTCCTGGCCGGTTTGCAAGGCATCCCGCAAATATTCTACGAGGCGGCCGAAATCGATGGCGCCGGTCGCTGGCAGCGCCTGCTTTATGTGACGCTGCCCATGATGTCGCCGATTATATTCTTCAACCTCGTCATCGGCTTCATCAATTCATTTCAGGTTTTTGTCAGCGCCTTATTGATCACCAATGGCGGCCCGCAGAGGGCGACCCTGTTCCTTGTGCTGCACATCTGGCGCACCGCCTTCAGCAGCCAGAAGATGGGTTACGCATCCGTGCTTTCCTGGCTGCTCTTCGCGATTTTGATGCTGCTGTCCTTCATCGTATTTCGTTACATCGGCTCACGCGTCTATTATGAGAATCCGGATGATTAGGAGAGCGCGCCGTGGGCTTTAGCGAGAAGTCGGCCGATTTCGTCGATTCCAGACGCAGTCCGAAGTCTTATGAGGATATCTTCTTCCATTGGCTGACCGTATTCCTGCTGCTGTTCTTCGCCGTCGTCATGGTCACGCCCTTCATCTGGCTGCTTTCCAGTTCGCTGAAAACCCAGATCAACATCTTCCAATATCCGCCCCAGCTGATTCCCGATCCCTTCGTGCCCGAGAATTATATCTACGCCTTGACCTACAAGCCTTTCGGCATTTACTTCCGGAATACGGTTCTTGTCGCCGGTTTGAATGTAATCGCCGTGGTCTTCACATCGTCCTTCTGCGCCTATGGCTTCGCGCGCATGCGTTTTCCCGGGCGCGATTTCTGGTTCGGCATTGTCATGGCGACGCTCTTCTTGCCTTATGCGGTTCTGCTGGTTCCGAGCTTCATCGTATTCTCCCGGCTGGGCTGGGTGGATACATTCTTGCCCCTGGTTGTTCCGCCCTTCTTTGGGGGAGGCGCCTTCAACATCTTCCTCATGCGCCAGTTCTTCCGCACGATTCCTGAGGAAATCGCCGATGCCGCGCGCATTGACGGCTGCAGTGAATTCGGCGTTTATTGGCGCGTCATGCTGCCCTTGTCCAAGCCAGCGCTGATTACCATCGGCATCTTCACTTTCCTCTTCGCCTGGAACGACCTGATCGGCCCAATCACCTACCTGCGCTCGCCCGACAACTTCACAATCGCCGTCGGCCTGGCCTCATTCCGCAGCCAAACCGACATCAGTTGGGATCTGCAACTGGCGGCATCCACAGCGGTAACCTTGCCGGTGATCGTGCTATTTTTCTTTGCGCAGCGTTACTTTATTCAGGGTGTGGTGATGACCGGGCTGAAGGGCTAGGTATAACCCCACCCCCGGCCCCTCCCCAAGGCATTAGGGAGGGGAGCAAAGGTTGCAGCGAGCTAAGCCCAGAAGGCTTTCTCCAGGTCGTCGAATTCGGCCGGCGGACCTTCAAACTTGTTGCGCCCCAATTCCAGCACATATACATAGTCCGCGATTTTCAGGGCTTCGCGAATCTCTTGGTCGACCAGCAAGATGGTCAGGCCTTCGTCATCGCGCAACGCGACCAGCATCCGATAGACCTCTTCGCTCAGCATTTTCGCCAGGCCGGCCGTCGGCTCGTCAACCAGGATCACCTCGGGATCGGTCATCAGGGTGCGGCCAATCTCGACCATGCGCTGCTGACCGCCGGACAAACTGCCGGCGTGATCGAACTGTTTTTCGCGCAAGATGGGGAAGCGCTCGTAATTCTCTTCGATCTTCTCTTCCATGCGCGCTTTGTCTTTCTTGAATGTCCAGGCGCCCATCATCAGGTTTTCGCGCACGGTCATGTGTTTGAAGACGCCGGGCTGCTGGGGAATGTAACTGATGCCGAGATCGATCAATTCATGTGTGGCCGTGCCCGTGACGTCATTGCCATTGAGCAGGACCTGGCCGCTGTGTGGCTTGAGGAAGCCGTAAGCCGCCTTCAACAGCGTCGACTTGCCGACGCCGTTTGCGCCCAGGATCGCCGTCATCTTGCCCGTCTGCGCCTGGAGGCTAAGCCCGCGCAGAATGTGCAAGTCTTCATAATAGCCGACGTAGAGGTCCTTAATCTCGAGCATGATCAGGCCTCCTCTTCTTCGCCCAGGTAAGCTTCAATCACGGCCGGGTCCGTCTTGACCGCCTCGGGCGTGCCATCGGCAATGAGCGCGCCGTAATTCAGCACGATCAGCCGCTCGCTCAATTCGAAGACGGCGCCCATGTCGTGGCTGATCAGGATAATAGCCGTGCCGTCATCGTGCACGCGATGGATGTAGCCGTAAATCGTCTCTTGCAGACGCGGATGCACGCCGGCGAAGGGCTCATCCAGAATCACCACGGCCGGATCCAGCATGAGCAGCCGGCCCAGCTCAAGCAGTTTGCGCTGGCCGCCGCTCAAAGCGCGGCTGTATTCGTAGGTGAGATGGTCGATGGTCAGCAGATCAAGAATCTCATGCGCGCGTTCTTCCAATTCCAGGCGCCGCATGCCCGGATGCAGCGCCAGACCGGGCACCATCATATTCTCCATGACCGTCATGCGGCTCAGCGCGCGCGTGATCTGGAAGGTCCGGCCCAGGCCGGCGCGGGTGACATCGTAAGGCGCCAGGCCGTCGATGCGCCGGCCATTGAGGTAGATCGTGCCGCTGCTCGGCTTGAGCATGCCGCTCATCAGATTGGTCAGGGTTGTTTTCCCGGCGCCGTTGGGGCCGATCAAGCCGATGAGTTCCGGCTTGAGGACGCTAAAGGATACATGGTCAACCGCCTGATTGCCGCCGAAGCGCTTGGAGACATTATTCAATTCCAGATGGATCGCGCTACTCATCCCGGTCCTCCAGCGAGGTCGGGTCGTCATCGTCATCGTGTCGTTTGGAGACCGTCTCTTTCATGACCAGGTCGCGACCGCTAAACCAGTTGATGATGGGGTAGAGCAGACCGTTGCGCATATAACGCAGGGTGAAAACCATGACCAGGCCGAACAAGGCGAAGCGCCAGGCGCCCGTCTCCCAGGTGAAGGCGTCGGAGCCATCGGCCATGGTCAAGCCGAAGGGCAGGGTGATGACAACTTCGCGCATCGCTTCCAGCATATAACGCGATATGAAGGCGCCGGCGGCCGCGCCGATCATGCTCTCCATGCCGCCTATGACGGCGTAAGCGATAATCAACGACATTTGCAGGACTTCAAGCTGTTCGGGGATGATGCGCTCCGAACCGACATCGCTGTAGAAAACGGCGCCGGCCAAGCCGACGATCATGCTGGTGAATACGAAGACGAGGATCTTGTAGCGGACGACGTTGACGCCGAGCGCCGAAGCGGCATCTTCATCTTCGCGCATCGCCCGCAGGAACACGCCAATCGGCGAATTCACCACGCGGTACATCAGCAGCAAACAGACGATCAAAAGCGCAAACATCAAATAATATTCGATTTGACGCGCCGTATCGACCTCGGCAACTTCGATCAAAGGCCGCAAGGACAGGCCGTTGGAGCCGCCGGTATAGTCATACTCGGTCAACATGGCGATGCGGAAGAGCTCGGCGAAGGCGATCGTGAACAGCGCCAGATAAGCCGCTCGCAGCCGCAGCAGCAGCCAGCCGATGACCAAGCCCACCAGGCCGGCCACAGCCGTGCCGACGATAATGGCCCCGATCGCCGATATCGATTCCGGCGTGATCTGTATGCCGAGCCCGGCGATGATGAAACCGTCGCGGGCGATCAAACCGGCCACGTAGGCGCCGATTCCCATGAACGCCATGTGCCCGAATGAGAATTGCCCGGCGATGCCGGCCAGCAGCGCCCAGCTCGAAGCCATGATGGCGTAGAAGAAGCCGCTGATGAAAACGGTCTTGGCGTAATTGGATTGCGAGGCGTCGTTAGGAAACCACAAAAAGAAGAGCAATACCAAACCCAGCAAGATGTAGCCCAGCCTTTGGCGGCCGATGCCCGCGTCAATCGCCGCTTCGAAGCGGTTGAAGACAGCCATGCTTAATTGTGCTCCCTTCCGAAGAGGCCGGTGGGTTTCAGGAGCAAGACCAGGGCGAATATGACCAGGGCGAAGGCTTCCTTATATGCGGCGCCGCGGCTGGGATCGGGGTGGCAGCCGGCGCCAAGGGCTTCCACAATGCCCACGATGATGCCGCCAAACAACGCCCCGGGCACCGAACCCAGGCCGCCCAGAACAACAATCACATAAGAACGCCCGACCATCTCCGCGCCCACCCAGGGCACCCAGGCGAAAATCGGGATCAAAGCGGCGCCGGACATGGCCGCCAGCATTGAACCGAGCGCGAAGGACAAGGTGTTCATGTTGGTGGGGTTGATGCCGGTGACCGCGGCCGCTTGCCGGTCCTGGCTGGTCGCGCGCAAGGCGCGGCCGGTCCAGGTGCGCTGCAAGAAATAGAGCAGCGTAAATATCAGTACGATGCCGACAACCATCGCAAAGGCGCGGTCGCCAATGATATTGATCGGGCCAAAAGCGAAGTCGTCAGTGATCGACGTCCGCTGCAAGGTGAAGCGCCGAATCTCGATAAAGCGATCGGTCCGCTGCGGGAAGGGCCCGGCCACCGCCAATGTTGTGTACTCAATGACAAAGCCAAAGCCGAATGTGATTAGAATAGCATACTCGGAGACGCGTTCGATCAGCCCTTCGTGCATCGGCTTGAGGAAGGTCCGTTCGAAGAGGGCGCCCATAACAAAAACGATGACCGCGGCCACCGGGATTCCCCAGATGGGGTTGATGCTGACCTCCGTGCCGGTGAAGTCACTGAGAGCATTGCCAGCATGCAGCAAAAAGTAGAATGAAAAATAACCGCCGACCATGTACAACTGGCCGTGCGCGAAACTCACGATTCCCTGTACCGAATAAATCAGGGTCAAGCCGACCGCCATCAAAGAATAGATGCTGCCGATGACAACGCCATTTGCCGTCTGCTGCGTCAGATAGGTCAATGAAAACGGGGCTTGCACACAGGGATTGTCCGGGTTTTGGATGGCGAAGAGCGTATAGATCTGCCAGGCGCCGATTGAACCGAGCGTGATCATCCAGTCCCGGTTGATCTTGGGCGTGCTCTTCCACATCAGGCCGATGATAAGCGGACCGATGGCGAAGCCGCCCAAGGCGGCTGCGGTCAGCACATTTTGGTCGTCCGCTTCGAGCTCGCGGTAGTGCCGCGGCAGAACATAAGCCGCAATTGCCGCCCAGAGCGGCCCAGCCAGAATCAGCCACAGCGTCGACGGCAGATTGGGATCGACAACGCGCACCAGAACCTGCGAGGTCGCAAACACGGTAACAATAACGCCGACCATCATGGTGGTGCGGCGAATCAACGTTGGTTCAAAATAAAGCAGCGCCACGCCTATTGGGCCCAGAGCAAAACCGCCAATGACGCCGGCAATCTGCAGCGTCGTCCGGGAAATCTGCTCTTCCTTGGGCTGGTCCTGGTTCACTCCGGGCATCACAATCAAGCCGACAGTCGCCCAGAGGGGCCCGGCCACCATGAGCCAGAGAATGAAAAGGGTGTCTTCAATAACCATAGGCAGTGCCCCGCTGCATTGGGCTAAAGGGAGCGCGCCGCTTCGACATTTTTGTTAGCGAAAAAGAGGGCGGCTTGCGCGGCCGCCCTCAGTCCACGCTCAGGCCTTAGGGAGATGTCCCAGGCTCGATATAGGAAGTGCCATGCGTCTGATACACCTCCGGATATATCACAGCCGCATCCAATCCGCTTTGACCGGGCTCAAAGTACTGCATGACGGTCACAATCGGATCGGGCCACTGGTGCCACATGAATTCCGGCGTGCCTTCCGGCAAATCCGGATTGTGGCCGCCATAGCGGAAGTAGTAGCGTCCCTGCGACAAGTCGAGATCGGTGGCTTCAATCGCGGCCACGACCGCGGCGGCATCCGAATAGCTGCCAGCGCGCTCCATCGCGTCCGTCAGGATGTAAACAGCGTCGTAAGTCGCCATGGCAAAACTCGGCACGATGTCCCCGAATTCCGCCTCGTACTTGGCGTTCAATTCGACCGCCGCGTCGCTGAAGAGGCTGGGAATGATCCCAACGCGATTGAAGGCGCAGTAGTTGCCATCCGGCACCGTCGCCCAGTACTGTTCCGACTGGAAGGCAAACTGATTCGTCACACAGATCGTGTCGGCGGATGGGGCCACGCCCAGCTCGGACATCTGCTGGGTGAGATTGAAAGAAGTCTCCCCCGTCACGATGATGCGGATGACGTCCGGCGCCTCGGCCCGGGCCTGGATACGACTCAGGATCGGAACGAAGTCCTCCGTGCCCAATTCGACATCAATTTGCGAAACGGTGGCGCCGGCGGCCTCAAAGCGCGCTTTCTCGTCCGCCGCGGCCGGCTGACCGTAGTCGGTGTTTTCGACGATCAAAATGACATCGTCCACCCCCAGGCTTAGCAGCCAATCGACGACAACGCTGCCGACCATGGAGCTGGCGGGCGAAATCCGGAAGATATGGTCGATGCCATCCTCGAAGCGAGGCGGCGCGCCGTCAAATTCGCGAATGCCGTTGGCGCTGACATTGTCATTCCAAGGTTCGGAGAATACCGTGGGAATCTGATTCGCTTCCATAATGCCCATGGTCGCCAGACCGACGGCGCTATGGTAGACGCCGAGCATCGCGTCCACTTCGGTTTCCAGAATCAGACGTTCGGCAACCGCCTGGCCGCGTTCCGGGCTACCCTCGGAATCGCCCGTGACCACTTCAATTTGATGATTGGCGCCATCAATTTCGATGCCGCAATCAGCGTTGATATCGGCCGCCGCCTGCTTGGCCGCCCAATCCATCGCTACGCCGCCGGCGACCGCGCCGGGCGCGGACAGCGGCGCCAGATTGCCCAGCGTGATGGTGTGATCCGCGAATTCGCAATGGCCGTCGGCCTGCGCCATGCCAATCGGCATTAGGGCAAGCACCGCCAATAGCCCGATGCAACTGATGAACAATCTCTTATGTTTCATACTAGCGTCCTCCAATTGATTCGATACATGATTCTGCCGCTACTTGCGGGCGCGGGGCGCTGCCATAGACTTTCTTGGCCAAAACACTAAATGCGGCCTGAAAACAGCGCGTCGTCCCGAAGTTCCAACAGACAAACCGCAGGGAGCGGGTTTACTTCGCTCCGCATTCCTGGACGGATAACCTTGTCAGCGACATTTATCCCGTCCCTATTCCAAAAGAGTAACGACTGCGCCTGCTAATGTCAAGCAAGTCGGCTGCGCAAAGCTGGCCTGCGGGATTTGACAAGGCGCGGGCGAGTCTGTATATTCGCAAGTCATTGAGCTTGCGCATAGCGCGCCGCATGTCCCGGGACGGTCGCAGTTTGACTCAGGCGCCAGTCGCGTTTGCCGCATCCGATGACGTATATGGAAGGGAGGTCTATCTGGCCAATCGCGTTGTACCGAAAATTGTCTCGACAGATTGCATAGTCTTAGGAGGGATGAATCCCAGATGAACAGAATCAGAATCGCTTTGGTATTGAGTTTGCTGGTCGCCGCTGCGCTCGGCATCAGCGTCTTGACATCGGCGCAAATGTCGGAAAATGTGCTGCGTTCCGCGCATGACGCCGAATGGACGGGCTTGGATCCGCATGTCGCCAGCACCGTTTCCAGTTTCTATGTATTGGCGAATGTGGTCGAATCCCTGACGACGAATAATGACGACATCGAGTTGACGCCGCTTCTGGCGACCGATTGGTCGCAGTCTGAAGATGGCTTGACCTGGACCTTCAACCTGCGGGAAGGCGTTCATTTCTCCAACGGCGTGGAAATGACCTCGGAGCATGTCGTCTTTTCGATGAACCGGATCATCAATCCCGACACCGGTTCCGGACGCGTCGCCTCGGTCGGCGGACCGGATGCGGTTTGGGAGGCGATGGACACATACAGCGTGACCGTGACGACAGCGCAGCCCAACGCCATCCTGCCGGTTTTGCTGGCGAGCCGCGCGACCGCCGTCGTACATCCCGATAGCGTCGACGAGAATGGCGTAATCGTTGTGCCGATTGGCACCGGTCCTTTCGTCATCGAAGATCTCGATGGCACTATCAGCATGACGCTGGCCAAGAACGAGAACTACTGGATGGAAGGCATGCCGCTGCTCGACGCCGTGGAGATCACCGTCATTCAGGAAGACGCGGCGCGCGAGGCGGCGCTGCTGGGCGGCGAGGTCGACTTCGTGACGAGCGTCGCGCCGCAAGCCGTACAGGCCCTGCAAGACAACTCTGAAGTCGTCGTCCTGGTTTCGCCGGCTCTGGCCTACAAATACATCGGCTTGAACCTGATGCGCGAGCCGCTCAATGATGTGCGCGTGCGCCAGGCGATCGCCTATGCCATCAATCGCGACGATTTGTGCGCGGCCGGCGACTTCGGTTTGTGCACGCCCCTTTACGGCGGCCCGATCGATACCGGCAGCCCCTGGCATTTCGAATACGCGCCCTACTCGCAGGATCTGGACAAAGCGCGCGCCTTGCTGGCCGAAGCCGGCTATGCGGACGGATTCGAGATGGAGCTGATGCCGACATCGACCTATCAGGACACGGTGCGGCAGGCGCAGGTGCTGCAGGCGCAGCTGGGCGCAGTCGGCATCACAACGACGATCAACGCGCCGGAATGGGCCGAATGGCTCGAGCTTGAGGGCAACTTCCGTTATGACGGCTACATCTGCAGCTGGAATGGCTTGGTAGATGTCGAGCATTACTTCTATCTGCAGCATCGCACGGACGAAGTCTTCAACTTCACCGGCTACAGCGATCCCGACTTTGACGCCCTGGTGGAAAAGGGACGCACGGTTTCCGATTTCGACGAACGCTACGCCATCTATGCGGAAGCGAACCGCATCCTTGTGGATGCCGTTCCCTACGTCTACTTCTATAACCCGGCCTTCGTGCGCGCGATGAGCCCGCGCGTTCAGGGTTATGTCCTTCGTTCGGACAACGCCAATCTCTACATGAACACCCATCTCGAAGGTTAGTTTTGCTGTGGGCGCGATGGGCCGGCCGCCCTTCGCGCCCGCATTTTTTCTCCGCAATGCTGTGCAAAGAGCGTTGAGGGCGGGTAGAACTTGAATTATCAGTACATCGTGCAGCGCCTGCTCCTGGCTGTGATCGTCATACTGGGCGTGACTTTCGTGGTCTTTATGATCATGCAGATCGTCCCGGGCGATCCGGCGCGCGTTGTTCTGGGCCCCTACGCCAGCGATGAATCGGTTCAAGGTTTGCGCGAGCGTTTGGGGCTCAACCGCCCCTTCATTGAGCAGTACATCTCCTGGCTAGCCAATGCGATTCGCGGCGACTTCGGCCAGAGCCTGCTCAACGGCCAAGAGGTGGCGCCGCAGCTGATCAGCCGCATGGGACCGTCCTTCGAATTGGCGATGGTTTCGCTGCTTTTCGGGCTCGTCATCGCTTTCCCGGTTGGCATGATTTCGGCGCTTAAACCCGGCAGCGCTATCGATGTGGTCGCGACATTATTCAGCCAGATCGGCGTCTCCGTGCCTTCATTCTGGATGGGCATCCTTCTCATCATCTTTCTCTCGCTGAATCTGAATCTTTTCCCGCCCAGCGGCTACACGCCGATCTGGGAAAGCGTCAGCGACTGGTTCCACCATATCTTTCTGCCCGCCTTCACCGCCGGCTTCGTCAGCGCGTCCATTCAGACGCGTTTCATTCGCAGCGCTATGCTCGATGTGCTCAACGCCAACTATGTGCAGACCGCCCGCGCCAAAGGCCTGGCTGAGCGCGCCGTTGTCCTGAACCATGCGCTGCGCAACGCCTTGATCAATATCGTGACGATCATCGGCTTGCAAATCACGGCGCTCTTCAGCGGCGTCGTCATCGTCGAGGTCGTCTTCTCCTGGCCCGGTCTGGGCCGGCTGGCGCTCAACGCCGTCGAAGAAAGGGATTATCCGCTTTTGCAGGGCGCCGTTTTTGTTGTGGCTGTCATGGTAACTTTGGTCAATCTATTCGTAGATCTGCTTTATTTCTTGCTCGATCCGCGCATCGAGTACGCCTGAGGTCAGCGGCTAGTGAACGCGAAGGATCGCTCGGGGGAGCGCAAGGCGAAAATCGAAGAGTCGTTGGGCCCGGCGAATACGTTGTGGCGGGATGCGCTGCGGCGGCTGCTAAGGCATCGGCTGGCGATGTTTGGCGCGGTTGTGCTGGCGATTGTCGCCATCATGGGCATATTCGGCACAGCGATCGCGCCTTATGACCCCAACGGCATGGACTTCGCCAATCGCTTCGCCAACCCCTCGTTCGCGCATTGGATGGGCACGGACGACTTCGGGCGCGACATCTTCTCGCGCATCATCGTCGGCGCCCGCGTCTCCTTGCTTTCAGGGGTGGTCGCCGTCAGCGTAGCCACCGCCGTCGGCACATCTCTCGGTTTGATCGCCGGTTACAGCACGCGCTTGACCGACGAAGTCATCATGCGGGCGATGGATGTGCTTTACGCCTTTCCCGCCATCCTCCTGGCGATTGCCGTATTGGCGGCTTTGGGCAAGGGCATTGGAAACGCCATGATCGCCATAGGCGTCGTTTACATCCCGATCTTCGCCCGGATCGCGCGCGCGGCTGTGCTCGGCATCCGCAACGAAGAATTCATCATTGCGGCGCGGGCCCTGGGCGCGGGCGATCTCAGAATCCTGGCGACGCATGTCTTGCCCAATGTGCTTTCACCGATCATCGTGGAAATCACGCTGAGTTTGGCTTTCGCCATCCTGGCCGAGGCGGCGCTGAGTTTCTTCGGCTTGGGCACGCAGCCGCCCGATCCCAGCTGGGGACGGATGCTTTCCGAAGGGCGGGATTTCTTCCGGCAATCCGGTTGGATGGGCGTATTCCCGGGCCTGGCGATCTTCTTCACGGTGATGGGATTCAACTTCCTCGGCGATGGGCTCAGAGATGCGCTGGATCCCAAGCTCCGCCGCTAATCTCGCTGACACCCGCGCGCGCCGGATTCTTGGCGTAGCGATTCTCTCCGGCAGCGCGCTCAGCCTCGAAATCGCGCTGACCCGCCTGTTCTCCCTCCTTTATTATCCGCCTTATGTATTTTTCATCATCTCTGTCGCCATCCTGGGCATCGGCATCGGCGCGGCGCTTCCCGCGCTGCGCCCGGACCTGGCCCAGCGGTCGCGGCTGACGCTCTATTGCGGCGGCGCAGCGCTGACGACCCTGCTTCCGATGCTCTTCATCGCGCTGGCGGGCAGCCTGGATATTCAGATTCTTCTCTTCGCGCTGCTCGCGCTGCCATATATGTTCTTCGGTTTGACGCTGTCCTGCCTGTTTATGGAGCGGGCGGAATCCAGCCGACTCTTGTACATGGGCGACCTGGTCGGCGCCGGGCTTGGCGCGCTGCTTGCGATCCCGCTCTTGAACGCATTCGGCGCGATCAACGCGGCGCTTCTGGCGGCATTCGGTTTTTCGCTCGCCGGCGTATGCTTCGCGCAGCGGCGCGGCTTGGTCCTCGCTGCCGCCTTCAGCGCTATCGCCGCCGCCGCCGTCGTCCTGAATGCGCTGACCGATGCGCTGGACGTCGACGTCTCTTCGCTGCCGACCCAGAAGCCAATCGTGAGCGCGCTGGAGCAGGGCGGACGCGTCTTGGACAGCCGCTGGGATGCCTTCGCCCGCACTGACCTGGTGGACCCCGGCGGCGGACGACCCTGGCGCATCTATGTCGATGGCGGCGCCGCTTCGGTCATGCCGACGGAATCCGCCCGCGCCGACTTGATGCGCGACATCGGGTTTTTCCCTTTCGCCACAAGCCAGCCCGAGACCGTCTTCATCATTGGTCCCGGCGCCGGACTGGATGTCTGGTTCGCGCTGCAGGGCAATGCTCGGCAGATCCGCGCCGTCGAGGTCAACGCGGCCAGCGTGGACATGACGCAGGCGCGGCGCGCCTACCATGGCGGCGTCTACAGCGCGCCCGGCGTCGAAGTTGCGGTCGACGACGGCCGCAGCGTCCTGAGGCGATCAGGCGCGAAATACGACTTGATCTACTTGTCGCAAGTTGTCACTTTGGCGGCGGAACGCGGCGGCTACGCGCTGTCGGAAAATGCGATTTATACCGTGGAGGCTTTCAGCGAATATCGGGCGCATCTCAAACCGGGCGGGCAGATTGCCCTGAAGCTCTACGATGAAGTCACCTTGACCCGGGCCTTGTCGACCGCCGTCGCCGCCCTGCGCCGCGCTGGCTTGAGCGATCAGCAGGCCCTGCAGCATTTGATGGCATTCGTCGATGACCGGAGCGATCCGGCGATTCCAACCCTGCTCCTGGCGGAAAGCGCCTACAGCGAAGACGACTCCCTGGTTCTGGGTGCGATTGCGCGACAGGTTGGCTTCACGCCTCTCTTGCTGCCGCATGTGCTGGTACAGCCGCCATTGGACGCGATCGCCAGCGGCGACTCGTCCATGGCTGCGATTGTCGCCGCGTCCGATGTCGATATTTCGCCGGCCACGGACGAGCGGCCCTATTTTTTCCAATTCGAACGCGGCATTCCCGCGACTCTGATTCCCCTCTGCCTTATTGCGCTCGCTGTCAGCGGCCTCGTCCTGCTTCTGATTGTGTACGAAGGGCGGCGCGCGGATGACCGCGCTCAACGCTACCTGCCGGCCTTTTTTGCGCTCTTGGGCGTGGGATTCATCGCGGTCGAAATCTACGCGATTCAACAGACGCGCCTTTTCCTCGGCCACCCGACGGCGGCGGTGACGCTGGCGCTGGTGACCTTCCTGGTCGGCGGCGGCATCGGCAGCGGCTTAAGCCACAACCTGCTTAAGGGCCTGGTCGAGCGCCGGCCGCAGGCCGTGACGGCCGCCATAGTTTTCTTATTGGCCGTTTGGAGCCTGCTTTGGAGCTTGATCAGCCGCGAGTTGCTCGCAGCGTCAATGGCGCATCGCGCATTGCTTGTCGTTCTGTCCCTGTCCCCGCTAGCGCTCTGCATGGGCATTCCCTTTCCGCAGGCGCTCTCTGCAATTGGCCGCGCGAATCGGCGCGGCATCGCCCTGGCCTGGTCGCTCAATGGACTTATGACCGTGGTCGGCGCCGTCGCCTCGGTGCTGCTTTCGATAAGTATTGGCTTTGGCGCCGTGATGCTTTTGGGCGGCGGCGCTTACCTTTTGGCGACGCTGGTCCTGGTAGCTGGGCGGCGGCGGAGGGCGAATGAATACTCAAACTGACGCGGCGATCGGCGAAGCGATAGCGCGGATGGCGAAGGTGGGGCGTTGCTGGTCGCCCAGTTTTGCGCCCGACGGCGGGCAGTTGGCCTTCGTCAGCGATCTCAACGGTAGTCCGCAAGTCTGGCGGATGCCGACTTCGGGCGGTTTCCCCCGCGCCGTCACCGCCTTTGACGAGCAAGTTGATAGCGTCGCCTGGTCGCCGGCCGGTGACTGGCTGGCGGTGGAGTCGGCGCCGGGCGGCGGAATGAATACACAAATCGATATCCTGCGGCCCGGGGGCGGCGAGCGTCGCCGCTTGACCGCGGGCGGCCTCAGCAATAATTGGCTGGGCTGCTGGACGAAGGCTGGCCGCCATCTGCTGTTTTCGTCGAATGCCGAGCAGCCGGATGCCATGGATTGCTATCGCATCGAAATCGCCACGGGCCGGGCGGAGAGGCTGACGCACGGATCCGGAACGGCGCTGGTCGAAGATGTTTCGGCGGATGGCGAAGACATATTGCTCAAGCGCGTTGTATACCGAGGCGACAGCGATGTCTATCTCGTCGCTGCGAATGGCGCTGGGGAAAAGCTGCTGACCGAGCATGCCCCGCCGGCGCGCTTTGATAATGCCCGCTTTGCGCATGAGGGCCGCGCCGTATTTTTCGTTACCGACCGCGATCGGGACCGCGCTTGCTTCTGCCGTCTGAGCCTCGATGGAAGCGACCAGTGGAGCGTGCTTCGGGCGCGTGAAGACGCCGAACTGGGCGAATTCGCGCTGGCGCGCTCGGGCGAAATGGCGGCGCTCGTCTGGAATATCGCCGGCCGCTGCGAACTCGAATTGATTATTCCGACAAATGGAGAGAGCCTGGGCGCGGTTGATCTGCCCGGGGAAATCGCGCATTCTCCCCGATTTTCACCCGATGGCGCGGCGCTGGCGCTCTGCCTCGGCGGCGCCCGCCTGCCGCAGGATATCTGGATCCTTGATATCGACTCCATGAACTTGCGCCAACTGACACACAGCCCGCATGTCGGCGTCGATCTGGCCGAGCTCGCCCCTGGGCAGCTTCTGACATACGAGGCGCACGATGGCTTGGCGCTTTCCGGCTGGTTCTACGCGCCCGTCGGCGTTGCGCCGCCATTCCCGACGGTATTGAGTTTTCATGGCGGACCGGAAGGGCAGGAACAGCCCTTGTTCCGCTACGATTATCAGGCGTTGCTGGCGCAGGGCATCGCCGTCTTCGCGCCGAATGTGCGCGGCTCATCCGGTTTCGGCAAGCGCTTCGTCAATCTGGATAATGGCGCGCTGCGCGTCAATGCGATACGCGACATCGAGTCGAGCGCGAACTGCGTCATCGAGCGGGGAATCGCGGAGCCGGGACGCCTCGGGATCATGGGCGGCTCTTATGGCGGCTACATGACGATGGCCGGCTTGACCGAATTCCCGGGGCTTTTTGCGGCGGGCGTCAATCTTTATGGTCTGGTCAACTTCAAGACCTTTTTCGAGCGCACCGAGCCTTGGATGGCGAGCATATCGAAAGTGGAATATGGCGATCCGGACACGCAAGGCGATATGCTCGACGCCCTGTCGCCCATTCACAAGCTGGATCGCGTAGAGGCGCCGACACTGGTCTTGCATGGCGCCAACGACACCAATGTGCCTGTATACGAAGCCGAGCAAGTGGTAGAGGCGCTGCGCCGGCGCGGCGTGCCGGTGGAGTACATCCTTTACCCGGACGAAGGGCATGGCTTTCAGTTGGAAGCCAACCGCATCCATGCCGCAAGCGCCATTGTCAAGTGGTTCAGAGCGCATCTTCTCGAATAGTTGGAGCGATCGTGGAGGCTGGTCCAGGGCATGCGCGTTTTTGCCACCGATTACACCGAGTCTCCTCGTGCGCCGTAGGGGCGAGCCTTGGCTCGCCCGCATGTATGTAGCGAAAGGCGATAAGTATCTTTTCAATTACTTACATGCTGTTGCTTCTGCGTACTCTGTAGTTTAAGAATTGAAGCGATTGCCCCGGCCGCTGACCGCGGGCTTGAGATTTGCTACCATAGTCGAAAGACATTCTCATGGGAAATGAGGTGGACGAAATGAGTCAGATGACGATCGGCTGCGCGCTCTGGACCTTGGGGCCGACGCCAACGGTCGCGGCGCTGGCGCGGCAAATGGAAGTCGCCGCCGACGCCGGCTCTACATCGGTGCAACCCTGGATCGTAAACGTGGAATATGATCCCTGCATCCTCGATCCGGAAGTCGGCTCGGCGGCCGACCGGCGCGAGGCGGTCAAGATTGCGGCGTCGCTCGGTTTGAGCTTCAGCGGCTTCTGCGCGCAACTGCAAGGCGCCGTGACCTGGGGCGGCCTGGAGGAGAGCGAAGGCTTGCGCTGGCGCATCGACAAGACCAAGCAGGCTTTGGATACGACGGCCGAGTTGGGCGGCAACATCGTGACGACGCACGCCGGCGTTCTGCCCGAAGACAAGTCCGATCCGGCCTACCAGATCCTGCTGGGCTCGGTCGGCGAAATCGCTGAGCATGGCGAGAAAGTCGGCGTCTATTTTGCGCTGGAGACGGGCCAAGAAACTCCGCAAGCCCTGAGCGATTTCATCGACGAGATCGGCAATCCCTGGCTCCGCGTGAATTACGATCCCTGCAATCTGCTGCGTTTTGGATCGGAAGCCGGAACCATCCAGGGCGTTCACATCCTGGGCGACAAAATCATTCACACCCACGCCAAAGACTGGAATCCGGAAACGATGCAAGCGACATGCGGCGAAGGCCTTGTGCCCTGGGACGGTTATATTCAAGCGCTGCGGGATATCGGCTACAGCGGCGTGCTTGCCATAGAAGACGAGACGGGCAATGAAGACATGATCGATTCGATCGGCCGCAGTTACGCTTTCCTGCGGAGATTCCTCGATGATTAATATCGGCATATTGGGCGCTGGCGGCATCGCCGCGCTAAGCACCTGCCGGAGATCGCCGCTGTCCCCGGCCTGCGCGTGACCCATATCTGCGGACGCCGGGAAGAGCGGCTGCGCTTGCTCTGCGACCGCTATGATGTGCCCCGCTATTCGACATCCTGGTCGGACTTGCTCAACGACGAAAGCCTGGATGGCGCAGTCGTCGCGCTGCCGCATCCGCTGCATGCGGAAGCCGGGCTGGCCGCGCTAGAACGCGGTCTGCACATCTTCATGCAGAAACCGCTCTGCACGACCATGGACGAGGCCGATCGATTGCTGGCGGCCAGCGAATCCCGTCCCGGGCAGATAGTCTATTGCCGGCCCTCCTTTGACGCGGTCGTCTATGAGATGCGGCGGCAGTTAGCAGCCGAGGCGATCGGAACGGTGTCCGGCGCCTTCGCGCGGCACAGCCATGGCGGGCCGGAGATCTATTACGCCGAAGTGTCCGACAGCTTCAATGAAGAGCGCGTCGACGACCTGTGGTTCTTCGATGCGGAGACGGCCGACGGCGGCGCGCTAATCGATATGGGCGTCTATTCCATCGCCAATATCGTCGCGCTCCTGGGCAAAGTGGATTATGTGACCGCGCGCATGGCCACCGTCGCCAAACCGACCGCGCTGGAAGACAGCGCGACCCTGATTCTGGAAATGGCGAACGGCGCGCTGGCCACGGCCGAAACCGGCTGGTGCGATCCGGCGCGCTCGTCTTACCTGCGTGTGCATGGCAGCGCCGGCAAGCTGGTCCAGCAGGGCGATGCCATCGCCTATATTCGTCCCAGCTCCTACGAACGCGAATGGGCGCCGCCGCTCGTGGATGAGATTGCGCCCGAACCCGTGGTCAATCAGCACGAGGAATGGCTGCGCTGCATCGAAAATGGCGCGCAGCCTGAGTTATCCAATCTCTGGACGGCTCGACATATCATGGAGATTATGCTGGCCGCGGTCGCCTCCAACCGCGATGACAGCCGCGTCCCCATCCGCTCGCATCCGCAAGTCAACTAGCGGCGCGAACTTACAATTCTACGCCGAGCGCCGTGAACGAAAGCGGCGGCAGGCTCATTTCGGCGACGCCGTCGATGATTCTGGGCGCGTAGATCGCCTGCGCCGTAATCCGCTTTGGATCATCCCAGCTGTTGTGCGCTTTGGGATCGCTGCCCGCCAGTTGCTGGGCCGATGTGACGCGCTTCGGCTTGACATCCTGCCAGTGAATCTCCAGCGGCATTCTTTCCGTCAGACTGCGGTTGACGATGAATATGGTGTTGGCGCCGGCCGCGGCGTCATGCGCCGAAGAAACATCCAAAAGCGGCATATCGCCGAACTTCCTGGTCTCATAACGGGGCGACTCAACCAGCAGGTCGAGTGAATTCCCGCTGGCCATCTGGCTGAACATCAGCAGCGGATAATAGATCGTCTGTTTGAGCAAGTCGTCGGCCGAAGTTAGTATCGGCGCGATCACGTTGACGATCTGCGCGATACAGGCGATTTTCAGGACATCGGCTTTGCGCAGGAAGACATTCAGCCATTGCGCCACCACCAAGGCGTCTTCCAGGTTGTAGACCTCTTCGAGCAGAGGCGGCGCTTCCGTCCACTCGCCGAGCCGGTCCGCCCCTTCGCGCGCTTTGTACCAGACATTCCACTCGTCCCAGGAGAGGTAGACATCATGCTTGGAACGCGCCTTGGCTTTGACATAGCGCAGTACAGCCGCCACCGTGTCGACATAATCTTCCAAGGCGGCGCTGAGACCCAGGAAGCTCGGCGTATCGTTGTCAGTGTTTTCCGCGTAATAATGCATCGAGTGATATTGGACCAGTTCCCAGCACTCTTCCAGGCTGATGCGGTCCCAATCCGGATAGCTGGGCATGTTAGAGCTTGAAGAGCCGCAGAGCACCAACTCAATCGAGTCATCCTGCAGCTTCATGAGTTTTGCCGCTTCGCGCGCCTTCAGCCCATACGCGGCCGCATCGAGATGCCCGATCTGCCAGGGCCCGTCCATCTCATTTCCCAGGCACCAGTACTTGACGCCGTAGGGCGCCGCCCGCCCGTTTTCGGCGCGCAGATCGGCGTACTGACTGCCGGCCGGCGCGTTGCAATATTCCACAAGGTTGGCGGCGTCTTGAATGCCGCCCGTGCCCAGATTCACCGCGAGCATCGCTTCCGTCCCGATTTCGCGGCAGAAGCGCAAAAATTCATCCGTGCCGAATTGATTGCTCTCGAGCGATTGCCAGGCGAGCTCGCGCCGCCGCGGTCGCTGGTCCTTGGGCCCGATGCCGTCTTCCCAGCGGTAGCCGCTGACGAAATTGCCGCCCGGGTAGCGCATGGAGCGGAAATTCAACTCGCGCAGCGCCGCCAGGACATCTTTCCGCAAGCCCTGTTCATCGGCTTGGGGCGAAGCCGGGTCGTAGATGCCTTCATAAATGCAGCGGCCGAGATGTTCGGCGAATCCGCTGAAAAGCAGCGGCGAAATTTTGCTGATGACGCGCTTGGTATCGATATAGATGCGGGCTGTTTTATCGCTGCTCATTGCGTATCTCTCTACTCGAGTTGATTGGACGTTAGGCGCGGCTCGGCCCTGAATCGGACGAGCGCGAACATATTCTACCGCAGGCGAATCGCGCCGCAATGATTTGAGGTTGATCGGCCGGACATTCGCTTCAACTTTTTCTTTAACTACAGAGGACACAGAGGGCATAGAAGTAAACGCAAGTAAGTCGTGCAAAATCTGATGGAGATTTTGAAGCAAGAGTGGGCGAGCCACCGGCTCGCCCGTACACCGAGTCTACTCTTATGCCGTAGGGGCGAGCACGTGGCTCGCCCGCATGTAAGTCGCGAAAGATCATGCGCATTTTTTTCAACTACTTGCTTGCGATTACTGAGGAGACAGAGAATACAATTGCTCGGAGATTTCCCAGCATATTGCTATGTAATTTGGGGCGGCATTAAGTTTGTTGCCAGGTTGACGGGAAATTTCTCAACTCAGGCGGTTGAATTGCGCGGATTCGTCTCCAAAAGAACATAAACTCGGCGCCCTCGGTGTACTCGGTGGTTAAGGAAAAAAGCGATTGCCCTCGCTTGCTCAGGCGCTAGCGGGCCAAGTCGAGAACGGAAGCGCGCCAGATATCGCGGTTGTATTCGGCGATTGTCCGATCCGACGAGAAAAAGCCGGAGCGGGCGGCGTTAAGAATCGACATGGTCGTCCAGCGTTCTTGATCGGCATAAGCCGCCGCCACCTCTTCCTGGGCCGCGATGTAACCGGCAAAATCGGCGCAGAGCATATATTCGTCGTGATACAGCAGGGAATCGACAATCGGGCGAAACAGGTTCATGTCGCCGCCGGAGAATTGGCCGTTGGCGATCCAATCGATCGCCTCGCGCAGCGCCGCGTTTGCTTCGTAATAATCGCGCGGGTTGTAGCCGCTCTCCCGAGTCGCAAAGACTTCTTCCGTAGTTAAGCCGAAGAGGAAGAAATTCTCGGCGCCGACGCGTTCGCGTATCTCAATATTCGCGCCGTCCAGCGTGCCCACCGTCAGCGCGCCGTTCAGGGCGAATTTCATGTTGCCGGTGCCGGAAGCTTCCTTGCCCGCCAGGGAAATCTGCTCGGATATGTCCGCCGCCGGATAAATCAAGTGACCGGACGTGACATTAAAATTTGGGATGAAAACCACGCGCAGCCGATCCGCCGAGACCGGATCCCGATTGACAACGTCAGCGACGGCGTTGATCAGCTTGATGATCAGTTTCGCCATGTAATAACCCGGCGCCGCCTTGGCGCCGAAGATGAAGGTCGTCGGCGCCTGTTCCGCTCCCGGATTCGCCTTCAGCTGCTGATAGAGGTGGATGATGTGCAAGGCCTTCAGCAGCTGCCGTTTGTATTCGTGCAGGCGCTTGACCATGACATCAAACATGGAATCGGTGTTCAGGTCTAGCCCAAGCCTTTCGCTGACAAAATCCGCCAACTGCGCTTTGTTCGCCCGCTTCATCGCGCGCCATTCGCGCCTGAATTCGGGATCGTCGACGAATTCTTCCAATTGCGCCAATTCTTCCAGATGAGTGAGCCAGCCGGCGCCGATCCGCTCGGTGATGAGTTCCGCCAAGATCGGATTGGCCAGACGCATGAAGCGGCGCGGCGTGACGCCGTTGGTTTTGTTGCCGAATTTCTCCGGCCACATCGCCGCGAAATCCGGGAAGACGCGCGTCCGCAGCAATTCCGATTGCAGCTCTGCTACGCCGTTGACGGAATAACTGCCGACGCAGGCCAGGTTGGCCATGCGAACCTGCTTTTCCCGCCCCTCTTCGATGATCGACAAGCGTTCGACGCGGCCGATGTCGCCGGGGAAGGTCATGCGCACATCGTCCAGGAAACGGCGATTGATCTCGTAGATGATCTCCAGATGACGCGGCAGCACTTTTTCCATCAGCCAGACCGGCCATTTTTCCAGCGCTTCCGGCAGCAAGGTATGCTGGGTTGCCGCGAACGCACGCGTCGTAATATCCCAGGCCCGCTCCCAGGACACAGTGTAAGTGTCAACCAGCAGGCGCATGAATTCGGCGATGGCGATCACCGGATGCGAATCGTTGAGGTGGATCACCGCGATATCGGGCAATTCCTCCCAATCGACATTCTTGATCATGAAACGCTTGATGATGTTGTTCAGCGAGCAAGCGACAAAGAAATACTGCTGCTTCAGGCGCAACTCTTTTCCCTGCGGCGTATTGTCGTTGGGGTAGAGCACTTTGGTCACATTTTCGGAGCTCGTCTTCTGCTCGACGGCCCGCGAATAATCGCCCACATCAAAAAGCTGCAAATCGAATTCGCGCGTGGCGCGGGCGCTCCAGAGCCGCAGCATATTCACGGTCTTGGTTTTGTAGCCCGGCACCAGCGTATGGTAGGGTTGGCCCATAATGGTCTGGCCGGGATGCCAGCGCACGCGATTGTTGCCGTCGGCATCTTCATAGCTTTCCGTCCAGCCGCCAAAGCCGACCTCCACCATGTCATCCGGCTGTGGAAACTCCCAGGGATTGCCGTAGTAGAGCCATTCATCCGGGCTTTCCACCTGCCAGCCGTCGCGGAATGACTGACGGAAGATGCCATATTCATAGCGAATGCCGTAACCAACCGCAGGTATGTTCAATGTCGCCAGCGAATCCATGAAGCAGGCGGACAGGCGTCCCAGTCCGCCGTTGCCCAGGCCGGGCTCTATATCCAGATTGAGCAGATCGGCGAGGTTGATGCCCTGCTGCAGTGTGCTCTGCCGGGCGAATTCATAGGTATCGGTGTATAGCAGGTTCTTTTCCAACTGCTGGCCGATAAGATATTCGGCCGACAGGTAGTAGACAAACTTGGGATTCTGCCGGAAGTAGCAATCGACATTTTGCTGCCAGTTATACATCATATAATCGCGCACGGTGTGGGCGAGGGCGGTGTACAGATCATGTCCCGTCGCCGTATAGATCGCTTGCCCGCGCGTGTAATAAAGATTGTCTCGAAAGGCCTGGTCAAAGGCTTCCTGGGAGCGTTCCACTTGCGTAATGTTCTCAAAATTTGCAATCACAGCGCACCGTCCTGTGGATTCCAGCCGAGCGACCTGCAGCGGAAACCATTATATTCTCAAAAGCAACGCAGATCCGGTAGTATGGACTCCTAAACATCATAATCCGGCAACTGACGTTCTGGCAACAGCTTCTCAGTAAGGTCGGGCAAGTGACGACAATGCCTGGCGCATTAAAGAAATTGCAAAATCATTCGGAAACTTGTATGGGCGATCCGGTGATTTCGGTTGAAATAGTCTGGTTTGGGCGATCCGGTGATTTCGGTTGAAGTATTCTGGTAGGGGCGATCCGGTGGATCGCCCGCTGGGTACGAACAGAATCGACATTGGGCGACTCGCCGAGTCGCCCCTACCAAATCGCTGATATTTGAAGAAATTCAACCGACTCCGGTGGCTCGCCCCCTGTGTCTGTAGATTTCAGTCAGTTTTCGCATATCTAACTTGGAACTACTTCTATTATCAGAGCCTGAACTGCAAGTCACGCGGAACATAAGCGGAATCGGCGGGGAGCCCAAACGATGAAACGACCCAACATTCTCATTCTGTACACGGATCAGCAGCGCTGGGATGCCCTGGGCGCCAACGGCAACGCGGAAATCATCACGCCGAATCTTGACGCTCTGGCGGCGCGCGGCCTGAATTGCAGGCGCCATTTTGTGCAGAATCCGGTCTGCATGCCAAGCCGCGTCAGCATGCTCTCCGGCCGCTATCCATCGTCGCTTGGCATCACCCACATGGGCGTGCCTGTGCCGGAAGACACGGTGACCCTGCCGCGGGTTCTCAAGCAGTACGGCTACCGAACGGCGAACATCGGCAAGCTGCATTTTCTGCCCCACGCCAACCGCGATCATCGCCTGCCGCATCCGGCCTACGGCTTCGATCACCTGGAAATCGCCGACGAACCCGGGGTCTATGAAGATGCCTATCGCGCCTGGGTTCGCAGCCAGGCGCCGGAACAGATGGACGGCATCAGCGCCGGTTTGCCGCCAGCGACGCATGTTTGGCAGCGAACCATGGGCATAGACGACGGCGTGGTCCACCGGGGCGAGCCGGAAGGCCGGCACGATCACAAGCGCGCCATTCCCTTCGCCGCGGACGACCACTTGACGCATAGCGCCTTCGTCGGCGAAAGGACGGTCGAGTTTATTCAGGGGGCGGGCGACGCGCCCTTCTTGTGCATCGCCGGCTTCTATTCGCCGCACGCGCCCTGGATCGCGCCGCAGCGATTCCTCGATCTCTATGATCCGGATCAGCTTTCTCTCCCAAACTTCCCGCCGGAGACGGACGCGCAACGACCGGCCGATCCTGACGCGGCCTTCTCCGATGAGCAGTTGCGCAGCGCAAAGCATGGTTACTACGCCATGGTCAGCGAAGTCGATCATTATGTCGGGCGGATCCTGGACGCGCTCGACGCCAGCGGCAAGCGCGAAAATACCATCGTCGTCTTCACTTCGGATCACGGAGAATGGCTGGGGGATCATCTGCGCTACGGCAAAGGCTATCCGGCGGATGATGCCGTGAGCCGCGTTCCCCTGATCATTGACGCGCCGGGCCAGGCTGAGGGCCTGCGCTATGACGGCGTCGTCGAAGCCCTGGACATCGTCCCGACGCTGCTCGATCTCGCCGCGATTCAGATTCCGCCTTTTATGCAAGGCGAGAGCCTGGCCGGCGTCGTAGCCGGAACCGGCACGCGCAGCAAAGAGTTGGCTCTCACCGAAGGCGCGGGCTGGAAGTGCCTGCGCAGCGAGCAGTTCCGTTATCTCGTGCATGCCGATGGCCGGGAAAACCTCTGGGACCTGCGCGCCGATCCGGGCGAATATGAAGATGTATCCCGCAGCGATTCTTACCGCAATGCCTTGGCCGAATGTCGGCGGCTGCTGCTCCAGCGGCTGCTTGAAGCCGAACGCCCGCTGCCACGAACCTGGACCTACTGATTTACGTTTGCTTCGGCGCTACAGCAGGGGATAGCCGTCAACGGCGTCAGCCGCGACCCGAGCCCACATGGCTTCCACCGCGCTAATATCGTCCGCGTTCAGGCCGATCTTCTGCGGGTCGCGCGCGAAGTCCGATTGGATGACGCCGCGCCGCCGCAGCAAGTATTTGTGCAGCGAGACGCCGTAGACCATCGCATAATTGAGCAGCGGCAGCAGATTGAAACTGATGCGCTCGGCCTCCTCCAGGTCGCCCGCGCGATACTTGTTGTAAATCTTGACTTGCAGATCGACAAAGCCGCCGGCCGGCATGTTGCCGCAAGCGCCTCGCTTCAACTCGTCGACAAGATAGATGCCATTGGCGCCGCCGAAAACGCCCGCGCAGTTGCCTTGATCCAATTCCAGGATTTGATTGATATGCTGCAAGATCGGGATTGTCTCTTCCTTGATGTAAAGAATGTCCGCTTCAGCCGCCAGCAGATCCACCAGTTCTTGCGGCGCGAGCGGACTGCCGATGGGTGCGGGCGCATTTTGGATGATTAGCGGACGCGCGTATTGCGCTAGACCGCGGTAATAGGCTTTAACGTCTGACTTTGGCGCCTTGCGCAAGTAGGGCGGCATCGCCATCAGCGCGGTCGCCTCATGTTCGCAGGCATGCCGGGCAAACTCCTGCGCCGCGCGCAGATTGATGCCCTGCACGCCGACGACGAAGGGCGCGCGCCCGGCGATCTCTCGCGCGCAGAACTCGACGACCTGCATTCGCTCGGCATCGCTCAATGTGAAGAATTCGCTGGCCAGCGCCGGCACGACCAGGCCATGCACGCCGGCCGCCATGCAAAATTCGATTTGGCTTGTGAAACTGTCCCAGTCGATTTCGCCTTCCGTGTCGAAGGGCGTCTGCAGAATTTGATAGATGCCAGCTAACACAGGCATTTCCTCCAATTCATTCCAGCGCTTTGCGGAACGATGACCGATCTCCTAAACTATAGCCGTCCCCTAAGAATGTATCCAGCGCTCGGCGAGGCAAAGCATGCTTATCACACAAGTCGAAGCCATCCCGGTTCGCATCAAGCGCGAAGAGAGCTATTTGGGCGGCATCCCCAAAGGCGCGGATGCCGCGGCCTACTTCCTCCGTCCGCCATACCGCGCGCTGTATTCCGCTTATTTCGAGACCGCCTTCGTCAAGATTAAGACAGCTGACGGACTGATTGGCTGGGGCGAGGCCCTGGCGCCGGTTGCGCCGGAGGTCGCCTGCGAGATCATCCAGCAGCTCCTGGCGCCGGCGCTTATCGGGCGGGATCCGCTGGATGGCAACGTACTCTGGAAACTCATGTACGACCTCATGCGCGAACGGGGCTACTACGGCGGCTTTATGCTGGACGCGATCAGCGCCTGCGATATCGCGCTCTGGGACTTGCGCGGCAAGACGCTTGGACAGCCCGTGCATAAGCTCTTGGGCGGCGCCTTTTGCGAACGCGTGCCATGTTATGTTTCCGGCTTGCCGCGCCCAACAGCGGAAGAACGCGTCGAACTGGCGCAGGAATATGTGGAGAAAGGCTTTGGCGCTTTCAAGCTGGCCGCTGGCCATGGCGCGCGGGCGGATGCGGCCAGCGCGCAAGCGCTGCGCGACGCCCTCGGCGAAGACGCGACGATATTGCTGGATGCGCATTGGGTCTACGCGCTGGATGAGGCGGTGCAATTGGGCCAGCGCCTGGCGGATTTGGGCGTTGGCTTTTTTGAAGCGCCAATCAATCCCGAGGACATTGAGTCACATGCGCTCTTGGCTCAAGCCGTTGCCGTGCCTATCGCCATCGGCGAGACCGAACGAACGCGCTTCCAATTCCGCCCCTGGCTGATGCAGAAGGCGGCCGATATCTTGCAACCCGATGTCGGGCGCGCCGGCATCAGCGAAGTTTTCAAAATCGCGGCCATGGCGGAGGCATTTAATGTGAAGATGGCGCCGCATTTGAGTGTCGGACTGGGCATCTGCATCGCGGCGTCTCTGCAAGTCGCGGCCGCCATCCCCAATCTGTATATGCTGGAATACCAACCGCCGGTTTTTGAAGTGGCCAATCTTCTGCTGGAAGCGCCCTTGATCTGCGAGAAGGGCTTCTACGTCCTGCCGGAAGGCGCCGGCCTCGGCGTCGAATTGGACGAGGCGCGCCTGCGGGATTTGCAGGCTTGAGCGCGACCGCTCAGTTCGGCCGCAACGGCGTTTGAGGGTGGACTATTTGTCGGCGCTCCGGCGTCAAACGCGCGATCAACTCGTCCGATACCTGGTAACCGTAGCGGAAGTTGCCCCAGGATGGTCCATACCGGAATACGATGATCCGCCGCTCGCCCGAGTTGGTCCGTTCAGCCGATCCATGGCATATCGCATCAACAAAGAGCAGGGCATCGCCGGCATCCATATATATATTGACCGCCCCTTCTACGTTGTCGACGGACGCGATTTCAGCTTGCATGGCATGACGATGCCTGTCGGGATGGGGAAAATGAGCTTTGTGGCTGGCGGGCACGACCATTGTGCTGCCATCGCCCGGGCCGATATCGGTCAGCGCCATCAAAATGTTGATCTGCCCGCACTGGAATCGGCCATTGTAATAACGGAACTGATTGCGCTTCGTGCCTTCGTGGCCGCCGGAATGCAAGCCGATCGCCTCGCCCGGTCCCCGAATATTGGCGAAGTTTTCATCTATGAAAAGGGGACCGTGGTTGTAATCAAAGGTATCGGCGCCGCCGACGAAGTACTTTACTTTTTCGATCCAGGACGGGTGGTCGATCAGCTTCTCGAAAGCTTCGCCGCCTTCATAGATTTGCTGCAGGTTCACGCCGTCATCATCAGCATAGTTGTGGCCGTGCACGTGGCCTTTCCATTCGCCGGGCTGTATCGGCAGCAGCGCGTCAATGCCGGCGTTGATGGCGGCAACTTCGTCACTGGACAAGGCGCCCTTCAACAGCAGGTAGCCGTTCAGGTCAAAAAAGTAGCGTTCGCGTTCACTTACCATCGCTCGTCCTTGTTTCGCTTCATCTAGCTATTCGTAGCAATTGACCGCGAAGATCGCCGCCGGCGCATCGCCCTGGCTCTCGAGTATCTGGATTTGCAGGCGGTCGGTCTCGACCGGCTCGTCAAAATCGATCACGTTGATCGTCTGGTGATTGTCGCGGACCTCCGCCAGCGTCTTGCCATTGCCGTTTGTCAGCCGATAATGCTTGACGACGAAGGGCATGACATCTTCCGGATGGCCGCGCTGCGTGGTCTCCATGGCATGGTCAAAATCGCTGTCGAACATCAGCGTCACCTGGCTGATGCTCTGCGGCAGGACCCACTTGATATCGAGCTTCGGCTCGGGATCCTCCGGGTCGGCGATCCAGGCATTGGCCGCCGATGTCGGGCGGGCGACGCCGTTGCAGATATTCTGCGGATCGAATCCATTGATGGGCGGTGTGAATGTCATCGCTAAGTTCTGTCCACCCGGGCGGCGCGGCGGCGTCCAGAATTCGAAGCTTTCCACGCCGATATCGTGCACTGGCTCTTGCGTCCGCCAATGCTGCAAAGCCAGCAAGCCGGTCGCGCGCATAGCGCTCAAATGCAACTCCAGGGCCGGATTCTCCATCAGGCAAACGAAGACATAACGCGCGTCATCGATCATTTGCTCAAAGTCCAGGTCGATGTGCAAATTATCTCCGGCCGGCAGGTCGAATTTGAGCGTCTCGAGCCTGACATCGGGAGTATGATTGTCGCGCTTTGAACTGACGCGCAGTTGGACTTCCAGTTCGGTCGCTTCGGCCGCGTCAAGAGAAATCGTCATGCGCGGCACGCGGCCGCGCTGCAAGGGCAGCATCTGAGCGAATGATCGCGTCAAGCCCAGGCGCGGTCCGTCAGCGGGCAAGCCCTCCAGGCAGAGTTTGCTGGAGGCGGTGACGCGGGCCCGGCGCACAAGGTTGTCTTCGTCTTCCAGCTTGAATTGCGGGATGTATTGCCCGACGCGCTGCAGGTCCCGCTGCAGCAGCTTCACATTTTCTTCCGAGGCGATGTCCCGCGGCAACAAATCGCGCTGGATGCAATGCGCCGCCGCTATGCCGACCGATTGCGCCGCCGATGCCAAGGTCAGCATTACGCGCGTTGACCCGAAGGCGACATGCGAGGCGCTCATGATGCGCCCGGTGATGAAGAGGTTGCGGATATTCTTGCTGTATTGCGTTCGGTAGGGAATCTGGTAGACGCCTTTGGCGTGCCATTGGTCGCAGCCTGGGCGTTCGCTGAAGATGCCATCGGCCGGGTGCAGGTCGATCGACCAGCCGCCGAAGGAAATGGCATCGTAATGCTGCCGCTGCTCGATAAGGTCTTGCTGAATCAGCATGTAGTCGCCTTCAAAGCGGCGGCTCTCGCGTTTGCCGGGGATATGCCCGACCCATTCCAGCGTCAGCGTCTCGGCATCGGGGAATTTGCCGGAATTCTTGATGTAATTCCAGACGCCGTAAACCACTTTCCAAAGCTGCCACTTAATGGTTTCGGTCTCGTGCACCGTGTCCAGCCGCCCGCCATACTCGATCCACCAGAGGCGGCAGCCGTCGATAGCGGTGTTAAAACTGCGGAAGCGGGGAATCTGCGTGATGTCCTCCAGCGCATAGCTCGGCGGCACAAACTTGACCGGCGCGGCGATATCTTTGCTGTAGAAGTAAATCGAATGCCCCAGCAGGTAGCCGTATTCTTCGCTGGGCGCAAATTTCTCTTCGAATTCGTCGCTGGCTTCCGCGCCCATGCGGAAAGCGGCGCCGGCTTGAAAGGCGACGATGCCGTCGCCGGAGGCGTCGCAGAAAAGCGGGGCGTACAACTCGTATTGGGTTGAATTCTGGCTGCAGAAAGCGGTCAGGGATTCGATCGTCTCGCCGTCAGACTTGCTGACGCTGATGGCAGCCGTGTTGAGCAAGAGCGTGATGTTCGCTTCTTCCATCACCTTTTCCAGCAGAACGGTATCAAAAATAAGCGCATTGCCTTCTTTGTTGCGGTAAACATTTTCGACCAGGATCTCGTCAATAACGCCGCCTTCGCGCGCCCAGCGATTGTTGTTCATCATGTGCGAGGTGGCGCCCAGGGCCCACAAACGCACTTCGCTGCTGGCGTTGCCGCCCAACACGGGACGATCCTGCACGAGCGTCACCTTGATGCCGGCGCGCGCGGCCGTGATCGCGGCGCAGGTTCCGGCCAAGCCGCCGCCGACGATGACGAGGTCGCTGTCCAGGCGCAGCGTCTTTGGCGGCCGCGCCTCGGGCGAGAAGGGCAGTTGGGTCATTCGCGGAATCTGATTGTCCTGTTTCATTCGCTTCCCCCTGGGCTTATCTGCGCGAGCCAATTCGCTAGCGCCAATTCTAGTTCCTTCCGAGTATCTTTGTAATGCGGATTATTCCACAAGTTCGTCAACTCATGCGGGTCATTTCGCATATCGTAGAGTTCGCCGGCGCCGTTTTCTTCCGCGATCAGCTTCCAATCATGAGTGCGCAGCATCCGGATCCGCCCGGCAAGCGCAACCGGATTGCCTTCCCAGGGCAGCTTGTCGTTTGCCGGATTCTTAAACAGCGTATCCTGCAGGCCTTCGCTGATCAAACGCTGCTCATCATAAGGCCGGCCTGGTAGCCCATACTCGCTGAAGGCGAAGGGGCGCAGCGGCGCGCTATCGCGCAATGCCGGCAGCAGATCGACTCCCTGCGCCTGCGCCGGGCAGGGCGCCCCGGCGGCCGCGGCGAAAGTCGGCATCAGGTCAATGTGGGAGGCGAAGCGATCGTCGACGCGCCCGGCATCTATCCGCCCCGGCCAGCGCAGGATAAATGGCACGCGCACAAGCGCATCGTAGAGCGCCGGGCTCTTCGCCATTAATCCATGGTCGCCCTGATAATCGCCGTGGTCGCTGGTGAAAACCAGCAGCGTGGTCTCGTTTAAGCCGCGTCGATCGAGGAAGTCGAGAATCTTGCCGATCTCGCCGTCGATCAGCGTGATCATGCCGTAGTATAGACGCCGCATCAGCGCGATCTGCTCGGCGCGGAAAGGCATGATGGCGTCATTGTTGCGTTGATGAAATTGCTGTCGATAGGGTTTATTCGCGAGTCCATCCTTCTCGACTTGCGGCGGCGGCAGATCTTCATAGAGTGAGAAAAACGGTTCGGGCGCTTCATAAGGCGTATGCGGATAAAGATAGGACAGCCAGAGGAAGAAGGGTCGGTCCCCGTCCGCCTGTCGCTCCATGAAGCGCAGGGCGGATTGCGTCTTGGCATGTTCGCCGGTGACGGCGGTCCAGACCGGCTCCTCGGCCAGGCGCGGGTAGTGCTCGGCGCGATAGCGCCGCCATTCCAGGTACTCATGCCACTCAGGATGATCGGGCAGCGTCGGAGTCTCGTCCCATTCGTCGAAGTCGTCGGCGCTCAGGAATGAGTGATTCTTGCCGCTCAAGCCGGTCGCATAGCCGGCATCGCGCAGCATTGTCGGGATGTCCGTCGGCGGCCGCTCGCCGGGATGGTGATTGGAGTAGCAGCGGTGCCGGCTGACCCATTGACCGCTGTGCAGGCTCCAGCGATTGGCCATACAGACGGGCGCGGGAGTCGTCGCCGCGCTGAAAGCGACGCCCTCGCGCGCCAGACGATCAATATTCGGCGTCTGAATTTGCGAACAGCCCAGCGCGTGAATAGTGTCGAAACGCTGCTGATCGGTATAAATCAGCAGGATATTCGGTTTCACGCGCTAGAGGCCTTGGCGATCTTTCTCGACGCCGTGCCGATCGCACCATTCATTCAGCGGATTGTAGCCGCCTGTCGGCTGAAACTCGCGCGTGTCGTCCACCTCTTCGCCGACCAAGTATTTCTCTATATCACTGAGTTTTTCCAGCAAGGCCAGGTCCTGCTTGATGTAGTCCATAGGCTTCAGCCAGCGGTAGCAATAACCGATCATGACCGCTTTCCGCGTCCAGGTTGTGAAATTTGGCGCGCCGGCATGCCAGGTGCGATATTCGAAGATGACGCAATCGCCGGGATTCAGCAGCGGCTCGATTGCATTCGCCGGATCGACTTTGCCATCCGGGATATCGACGCCCACCTTGAGCTGGTTGCTGCCCGGCGCCAGCATGGTCACGCCCGAATTCGGCTCGCTCAAATCCGTGAGATAAAAAGCGCACTTCAAGCCGATGCGGGGATAATTGTCGGGACCCAGGTCGAGCGATGTGCGGCCGTTGTCCCGATGCCAGCCCGGCCGCCTGAGGGTATCGGGCGAGCCCGGCGGATCCGGATGCCGGTGTATCAGGTGGCTGGTGGAAAGCTGGACGTTGGATCCCAGCAACTGGATCACCAGCGGCAGCGTGACTTCGTTGGTCACGAGCGGGATGTAGGCATCGTCCATGCTGATGCAATTGCGGTAGCCATCATAAAATTCGCTGTTCTTTTGTCGATTGAGCCTTTCCTCCGAAGCGATCAAGCGATCGCCCGCCGCGATCAAATTGCTGATCGTCGCCTCATCAAGCACATTGCGGAGGATTAGATAGCCCTCGTTATGAAACTGCGCGCGCTGTTCCTCAGTCAGTTCCGTGAAGCCAAGCATTTGCTGTCTCTCTCCCGATTTTAGTCTGCCATCTTTAAGTATAGCTGAAGTACGCGGTGACCACACCGTCGTCCCGGCAGCGAATGCGCGCCCAGTGGGCGCTGTAGCCGATCGGAAACTCGTAATGCCGGTAGCCGTAGGCGTCTACACGGAATCTGTCGTAATGCTTCCACTTGCCGTTGCCGAGGAAGTCAACCTCAAGATCGAATCTGACCGCGCTGTCGCCCTCACTGCAGAGGTGCAGGACTTTTTTGTCGAAGCCGGTCATCAGGTAGGGATCGGAGACGGCGCCCGCCGCGACTTCATCCTCCTGCCAGACGCCGCCCCAGCCGGAGGGCTTCCCGAACTGCCAGAGATCGTCGGTCTTCCCGAAATAGAGCCCGGATTGCGGCTCGCCCGCCAGCTGATTGGCGCCGCCATGCGGGCTGGCGTTGTCCGCGCCGAGCACCAGCATGCCGCGATACGTGCAGAAATCGCCATGCACCCAGAGATGCGTCGAGATCGGCCGGATGCCCCAGACCCGGTTTTCATAAGCCCAGGGCGAAAGCTCGTAAAACATGCCATGACAATCCATCAGGAAGCGTTCATGGTCAACCTCGCGGATGCGCGGCCATTCCGTTTGCCACATGTGGTCGAAGCAGTGGCTGGCTTTGGGCAGGCGGTAGCGCGTCCAGGCATCGTTCGCCAATGTATAAACTTGCAAAATCGCCGAGCGCTTGTCCCAGCCCATCGCGAAGATCGTGCCGGCGAAGTCGCCGCGCCCGTTGACCTCGATGAAAGGGTTGCGCTCGATGATGGTCCAGCGATCGCCGTCCCACTCGGCCAAGCGGCCGGCCGCCTCCACGCCCGTGAAGTCCCTTTCGTCATAGCTGTTGTTGGCCACGACCACCCGGCCGAAGTTGCTGTATCCCGCTTTGAAATGACAATATTCATGGTCGGGTATGCCCAGTTCAGTGACCAGGTCGGCCAGGAACGTAGTCCGAAGGCTGTGAACATCCAACTCGTAGAATTCGCCTTCCATGCCGAGCATGTAGACCTTGTTCTCCGGGTCATGCAAGTGGCGCATGGTCGCGCAAATGCGGACTTCAAGCAGCTCTTCAACCGTGCGGACCTGCCCCTGCGCGTCGATGACATGCGGGCCGATGATCAACTGGTTCGACTGCCAATGGACCATGCGGTTGGTGTAGGTGCCGACCGCGCTGGCTGGATGTTTCTTGATCTCCAGCCGCTCGTCGATCGTGTAGAGACCGGTGCCGCTGCCGCTGCTCGACGTATGCGAAACATAAGTGACGAGCCAGAGTTTGCCCGTCCAGGCCATCATCGCGCCGACGCCGCATTCTGTGCGCGGCGGACCCAAATCGGCCGTCAGGGCCAGGTGCGGGTATACGCCGCTTGCGTTCAGATATTGACTTTGGGTCATACGTGTTCGCTTTCAGGCGCTCTTCAGGCGCATATCGGCGCCGCTGACGCGCTTTCGCCAGCGGACAAGTTCATCAGTCAGCCGCGCCTGGACTTCCGCGCAGGCCGGGTCATCCAAGCGGTTCCGCAATTCAAACGGGTCGTCGACGATGTTATACAGTCCGGCGGGCGCCAGGTTTCGTCCGCGCGTGAAGAGCTTCCATTGCGCCGATGTCGCGCAGAAGTTCCGATACTCGCTGAAGACAATTCGCTCGGATTCAATCGCGTCGCCTTCGACCTGCGCCCGCAAGGACATGCCGTCGCCGGTCTCAGCGGTTTCGCCGCCGGCGTAGTCCAGCAGCGTCGGCGCGAGGTCAACCGTCGCGGCCGGGCATTTGCTGCGGCCTCCGCTTGACTGCCCCGGCCCGCGAATGACCAGGGGCACATGCAGCGCCTCTTCGTACATGAGGCCTTTTCCAAAGCGGCCATGCGCCCCGGCCATTTCACCGTGATCGGCAGTGAAGACCACGACCGTGCTGTCGCGCAGTTCCAGCGCCTCCAGTTCGGCCAGCAGGCGACCAAATGCAGCGTCAAGCTGGCTGATTTCGCCGAAGTAGAGTTGCCGGAAGCGCTGGACATCATAATCGGCTTTCCAGGCTTCATGCTTGAACCAGGCCGATGCGTCCGCATTGGGCTCAAGCGGCAGAGCCCGGTCCTCATAAGGCGCCAGGTATTCCGGCGGCGGGGAACAAGGCGGATGCGGCGCTTGATAGGAGATCATCAGAAAGAAGGGCGCGTCCGCTTGCGCGCAGTCCCGCAATTGCTCAAGCGCGATATCGGTCAGGGCGTCGGTCTCGTGGCCCGCCATTTCAGTCGCGCAATCGGGATCGTCGCGCCAGATCAAGCCGGCATGATGATCGACATGGCGGCTCTCCCAGCCGATGAAGTTTTGGAAGCCCGCCCGGCGAGCGGGAGGGACCCAGCGATTCGCCTGGGGCGCGCCGCTCAAATGCCATTTTCCGATGTAATGCGTCGCGTAACCCAAATCGTTGAGGCGGTCGGCGATGCTGGGTAATCCGGCGGGATAGGCCTGACCGTTTTCCAGAACGCCGGTCTGGGTCGGATAAAGCCCGCTCAACAGGCAGCCGCGGTAAGGCGTACAGACGGGCGCTGTTGTGATTGCGCGATCGAAAACGGCGCTCTCGTGGGCGAAGGCATTCAGCTGGGGCGCCGAAACCTGAGCATGCCCGTGCAGCGGCAGCCACCTGGCGCCGAGCTGATCGGCCAATACAAAGACGATGTTCGGTTTGGAGGGCATCCGCGCCGGCCTCAGCCCTTCATGCCGGAGAGGTTGGCGCCCTGTATAAACTGCTTCTGGAACATGAAGAAGACGATGAGAACCGGCAAGACCATCATCACTGACGCCGCCATTTGCAGGTGATACTGCCCGCCTTGCCCGGGCAGGCTCTGGAATTTGTAGAGGCCGATGGCCAGCGTATGCAGCTTGGCGTCTTGCAAATAAATCAAGGGCCCGAGGAAGTCGTTCCAGCTATTCTGGAAACTCAGAATGGCGATCACGACGATTGCGGGTTTCGCCAGCGGCAGCATGACTCGCATGAAAACGCGGAACTCGCTGGCGCCGTCGATTTTGGCGGCGTCAAGCAAATCCTGTGGTATGCCGAGGAAAAACTGCCGGCAGATGAAAATATAAAAGGCGCTGCCAAAATAATTGGGCGCGATCAGCGGCCAGAAGGTATTCACCCAGCCGATCTCGTTATAGGCGATATATACGGGAATCAAGCGGACGGCGAAGGGCAGCATCAATGTCGCCAGCAATATGAGGAAGAGCGTATCGCGGAAGGGGAAGCGAAAGCGCGCGAAGCCGTATGCCACGATGGTCGACGAGGCGATATCGCCGACCAGCGACAGGATGGTGATAAACAGCGTGTTTTTGAGGCTGTTGCCGAAATCCCAAAATTCCAGCGCGTCCGTATAATTATGAAATTGCCAGCGGCGCGGAATCCACTCCGGCGGAAAAATGCCGACCTGTTCCAGCGGCATGAAGGAACTCATGAACATCCAAAATAGCGGCGCCAAATACCACAGAGACACGGCGATCAGCAATCCATAGAGCGCCACGCGGCTCAAGAGCCTGACCAGACGCTTCTCATTCTTGCTGCGGCGCGCCGCGGCAACGATATAGCTTTGGCGATCCATGTCGACGGTCGTCATTAGCCGCTCACTCCTGGCCCTGATAGAAGACCCAGCGTCGCGACGTGGCGACGATGACTGCGGTGAACACAAAGATGATCATGAACAGAATCCAGGCCAGCGCCGAGGAATAACCCATTTCCGGCGGCAGGAATTGGAAGGCGTGGTCAAAAAGATGCAGCACATAAGTTCGGGTGGCATCGCGCGGATTGCCCCCGGTCATGATGAATATCTGGGTGAAGACCTGGAAGGCGGCGATGATGTTGATGAGCACATTCAGGTAAATCGTCGGCGTCATCAAAGGAATGGTGACGCGCAGCAGGCGCTGGCCCCAGCCGGCGCCGTCAATCTTGGCGGCGTCATAATACTCTTCCGGGATGCCCTGCAAGCCCGCCAGAAAAATCACCATTGTCACGCCAACCCAGGTCGTGCTCATGATGAGGAAGGCGAGCATGGCATAATCCGGATCGGCGAACCAGCGCACGCGCGGCAGGCCGAACAAGGTCAGGAACCAGTTGAGCAAGCCGGCGCGGGCGTTTAGCACATAGAGCCAAACAACGGACAAGGCGACGATAGGCACGACCGAAGGCACATAGAAAAGCGTGCGCCACAAGCCGAGGAAGCGCACCTTGGCGTTTAGCAGGAGCGCCAGGGCGAAACCTAAAATGATGCGAATCGCGACTGAGCCGAAGACATAAACCGCGGTATTGCCCAGCGATTTCCAGAATAACGGGTCGTCGGTCAGGATATTGTTGTAGTTGCGCATGCCGACCCATACCGGCGCTTCCACCACGTTGTAACGGGTGAAGCTCAGCGCAAATGAGGCGATGAAGGGAAAGAGGTTGAAGAGCAGCACGCCGATGATCCAGGGCGTGATGAAGAGCAGGCCGAAGCGCGCTTCGCGCTTTCTCATCGGCGATAGATCGCCCCAGCGCTCTCGTCTCTTGCCGCGCAATGCGGACCATTGCGAGCCAAATGATGTAGCCATGTCTTGTGTCCGAAGTGGCAATAGCCAACCCCTTCCCCAAGATTGGGGAAGGGGAGAGTTATAGAGTGACGGGGTTTAGCCGTATTCTTCCCAGAATCCGTCCAGGAGGGCCTGAATTTCGGCTTCGGTGTCCGCAAGCGCCTGCTCGATGGTCTTGTCGCCGAATAGCACATCGTCCACCATACGTCCAATCATTTGATTGGCTTCCGGCTGCACCGGCGAGTTGGGGGCCACCACGTCGAGCGCCGCCACATCGAGGATTGCCTCAGCCCGATGATGCGTTTCGCCATCTTTCATGTAACCGTCGCAAGCCGCAATCGGCGAGGGGCGCTGCTGCTGCTGCAAGAACCAGCAGCCGCCAACGCCTTCGACCTCGGTCGTCAGCCAACTGACCAGTTGCCAGGCTTCGTCCGGATGCGCGGCGTTCTTCGGCACCATGAAGCCCCAGCCGCTCCAGGCCGCGCCGCGGCGGTCCGGGCTGCCCATCGGCCCATAGGGTATCGCAGCGACTTCATAATTCAGGTCTTCGGCGTGCGATTCCAACTGGAAAAGCGCCCAGGAGCCGGTTGACTGAATCGATACCAGATCCAGGATGATCGCCATTTGGTCGAATTCGCCAGCGGATTCCCAGAAGGCGTTCTGTTCTTCGATGCCGTAGTTAATCTCCGTCATCGCCTGCATAAATTCAAGCGTCTGCATGCCGGCTTCGTTGTTGATCGTGACGGTGCGCAGGTCGTCGCTGATCCAATCCTGGCCGTTGGCGTTGAGCCAGGTGATGAACGCGGGCGCGCCCGAGAGAGCATTGGCGTTGAATCCGATCCGATCGAGGAACTCGCCATCGCCTTGCGTCAGCGCGGCCGCCGCTTCCAGCATCTCGTCCCAGGTCTCCGGGAAGCTGTCGATGCCGGCCTCGGCGAAGTGGTCGACGTTATAGAACATGAGATTCAGCGCGCTGGCGCTCGGGTTCGGCAGCATCCAGGTCTGGCCGTTGTAGACGTTGCCTGCGAACTCGGCCGGCAAGAATATGTCAGCCGTTATGCCGTCGGCCGCCATGTAATCATCCAGCGGGATGATCTGCTCGGTCGCAGCGAAGAAGGGTAAGTCCCCGCGCCCAAACATGGTGACATCGGGCGGGTTGCCGGCCGCGATCGCCGTCAGCAGGTTCTGCAAGCGGTTATCCCAGGGCAGGAAGAGGTTGTTGACGCAGACGCCGGGATGGGCGTCTTCAAAAGCCGCGACCACCGCTTCCATCAGCGGGATGCGGTTGCCGCCCCAGTGATGCCAGTAAGTCAGCGTCACATCGCCCTCGCAGTCGGGGTTCTGCGCCGAAACGGTCGCCGACAGCGGCAGCATCGACAACACGATGACGATTGCAAAGACCAATAGCGTCGATCTCTTAAACATTTGGATTCTCCTCTCGAGATTAAAACGGGTAGATTATGTCTGCGTCTTAGTCGATTGCCAAGTGCCAACCGGCTGGTGGGACCGGTGCTTGCACTTTTGGCTACACCTGTTCCTCCTGGGACGATTATAGATATATGTTACGCGATTTCAAGTCGAGTCTCGAACGATCAAGCGCGTCGATACGATCATCACATTCGGATCATCCACTGAACCTTGCATCAGGTTGTACAGGCGCAAACCCGCCAGGCGCCCCATCATCTGCATATCGAAACCAACGGTCGTCAGCGCGGGATCGGAGAATCGCGATATTTCATAATCGTGAAAGCCAATAATCGCAATATCGCCGGGGACTTGGCGCCCGGATTCCCTGATGGCTTTCAAGCCGCCAACCGCCATGCCATCATTCGCATACACAATCGCATCGACCGGCTGCGCCAGGGCCAGCAACCTGAGGGTGGCGATGTACCCGCTTTCAATCTCGAAATCCGCTCCCACCGACACCTGATATGCTTGAAAGGGCAATTCGTTTAAGCTGAGCGCCAAGCGGAGTCCCTTGTATTTTTCTTCGCTGGTGTTGGTCTCGGACGGACCGTTTACCAGGCAGATGTGGCGGCGGCCTGTGGATACGAGATGTTCCACGGCGAAACCCATGCCTTGCACATAATTCGCCATGACCGCGTTGACGGCAAGAGGATAGGCGTGCGCGCCCGCCGTTACGAATGGGATTTGCCGCTCCTGCAGCCAGCCCAGGACATCGTTGTTGAAGATTCCGCCCAGGAAGATGAGGCCGCTTATCCGATGCGCTTCGACGAGATCGCGCATGTCTTCGACGCTTGCGCCGGGATTGTAGATGTGTGTAGTAATACGTTCCTTTTCGAATATGGCTTGGGCGCCATTCACCACGATCTGATCGATGCCGCTCAGCTGCGCCGGCGCCTCCAGGTCATTTCTATGTTGGACGTTTGATATAAACGCCATCGCGCGCGCGGGTTTCGCCGCCTGCCCTCGAATCCGCGATAAGGGATATTGCAGCTCATTGGCTATCTTCCAGACGAGCTGTCTGGTCGCGGAATCGACATGCGGGTGATCGTTCAAGACGCGCGAGACGGTCGAAACGGATACGCCAACTTCACGCGCGATGTCGCGTAGTGTGATATGACCCTTGCCGCGAGGATTTCTGCCGTTCAATTTGGGCCGAACCGTTGCCATCTAACCTTCCATATATGCGACTATATGGGCGTTTCTGAAACATTTCAAGAAATTGCCAGAAACTTGGAACTTATGAAACGGCTTAGGTCGGAGCTCCCAAATTTCAGCCTGTCCAGGCGCGATGCAAAGCGCGCAGCAACACGTCGCGGAAGTGTTCCAGCGCCGCCGCTGGATTCGGCGTAGACGGATTCAATTCCAGGCTTAATGCCCCTCGATATCCGACCGCATCCAGGGCGCGCAAAGTGTCGTCGAGCGCTTCTTCCGTCATCACCCCATCGAGAATCGGCCAGTGCAGGTCGTTGACGCCATCGTTGTCGTCGAAGTGCACGTAGCCCAATTTTTCGCCAGCATCCGTTATTACAGTCCGCGGATCTTCGCCGGAAATCTGGATATGCCCGCTGTCGTAAAGCAGGTACAGGTTCGAATGGCCAATATCTTCGATGAAGTCCAGCGTCTGGCCGGCGCTGGGCAGCGCCATGCCGGGAAAATGCTCGATCGCAAGTTTGATTTCCCGCGCTTGCGCCGCGTCAGCCAGGAGAGCGACCGACTCCGCAAAGCGCTCCAGGGCCGCGGGTTCCGGCGACAGGCCCGGGATGACATAAACGATGTCGGCCGCGACTGCGGCCGCCGCCTCGATTGCGCGAAGCGCATGGGCAATAGCGGCTTGGCGCGCAGCCCCTTCGGCGGCGTCAAGCGCGGCGCCGGCCGGCATGCCAAATGACGCGCCCAGGCAAGACACGCTTAAGCCGAGCTCCTGCGCGAGCAGCCGGCTCTCCAGCGTCTGCAGCTGCGACGGCTGGATATCAATCCAGTCGAATTCCAGGTCGCGAACCTGGCGGAGCATTTCGGTTTCGGGCCCGCCCAATGCCCAAACGCAGCAGGCAATTTTCATGTTCATGGTTTACCTCGTCAGAGCGATTGTCGGCGGAATACTAACGCATCGCCTCAAAATTGTCAGCGTTTGACAAGGGCCAAGACGGGTCGTACACTGGGCGCAATGCCGACAGGCGAGGAGAAGCTATGGAAGGGCGAATCGGACTGATCACTGGCGCTGGCTCGGGCATCGGGCGGGTCTCGGCGCTTGCGCTGTTTGAAGCGGGTTATTCGCTGGCGCTGGCGGGCCGGCGCGCGGCAAAGCTGCATGAAACGGTTGAAATGGCGGGCGTCGATGCCGATCGCGCCTTGGTCCTGCCGACCGATGTGGGCGATCGTCAGGCGGTGCTGCAACTATTCGCAAGGCTCAAGGCGCGCTTTGGGCGGCTGGACCTGCTCTTCAACAATGCGGGCCAAGGCTTGCCGGCGACCAAGCTGGAAGACATATCGCAAGAGCAATGGGAGAGCGTTGTCGCCGTCAATCTGAGCGGGGCCTTTTGGTGCTTGCAAGAAGCCTACAATCTGATGAAATCGCAGCGTCCCCAAGGCGGGCGCATCATCAACAATGGCTCGATTTCAGCGCATGTGCCGCGCGCGGATTCCATCGTCTACACCGCCACGAAACATGCCATGACCGGCTTGACCAAATCGACGGCCCTGGACGGCCGCGCCTTCAACATCGCTTGCGGACAAATCGATATCGGCAACGCCCGCAGCGATATGTCGGACCGGATGCAGAAGCGGATTGCGGAAGCGGAGGGCGCCGGGGCGGTTGAAGCGCAGATGGATGCGCGCCATGTGGCGGACGCCGTCCTGTACATGGCGAATTTGCCGTTGTCCGTCAATGTGCCTTTTATTACGGTGATGGCAAACGGCATGCCCTACATGGGAAGAGGGTGAGAAGCCATGAACGAACTCGTTTGGATGACGGCGGTAGAACTGGCGGCGCTGATTCGCAAGAAAGAGGTGTCCGCGGTTGAAGTATTGACGGCCCATCTTGAACAAATCGAAGCCGTCAATCCCAAGGTGAACGCCATCGTCACCTACCTGCCGGAAATGGCGCTGGAGCGGGCCAGGCGCGCCGATGAGCGGCAGGCGCGGGGCGACAAGCTGGGCCCGCTGCATGGCCTGCCCATCGCCCACAAAGACAGCTTTGAGACCAAGGGCATCCGCACAACAAGCGGATCGCCCGTGTTAAAAGACTATGTCCCGGAGTCGGACGATCTGATCATTGCGCGTTTGAAAGCCGCGGGCTGCATCACCGTTGGCAAGACAAACTTGCCCGAGTTTGGCGCCGGCTCGCATACCTTCAATCGCGTATTCGGCGCCACGCTTAATCCCTACGATCCAACCCGGACCTGCGGCGGCAGCAGCGGGGGCGCCGCCGTCGCCCTGGCCACCGGCATGATCCCCATCGCCGACGGCGGCGATTTGGGCGGCTCGCTGCGCAATCCCGCCAGCTTCTGCAACGTGGTCGGTCTGCGGCCGTCGCCGGGCCGCGTGCCCAACTATCCCAGTTCAAATGCCTGGGCGACGCTCTCCGTTTCCGGCCCGATGGGGCGGACCGCGCAGGATGTCGCGCTGATGCTGCAGGCGATCGCCGGCTATGACCCGCGCGCGCCGCTCTCGCTGCACCAACCGGCCTCGCTGTTTGCCGCCGAGCTCGAGCGCGATTTTGACTCTGTGCGGCTCGCTTACAGCGCCGATCTGGGTTCTTATCCGGTTGATCCGGCCATTGTCGCCGCCGTAGAAAAGCAGTTGCCCGTCTTTGCGGATCTGGGCTGCGCCGTCGACGAAGCGCATCCGGATTTCCGCGACGCCTACGACATTTTCCAGACCTTGCGCGCCTGGTCCTTCGAGTTGAACTTCGCCGATTATTTTGAGGAATTCGGGGAAGAGAATTTTAAGGAGACGATCCGCTGGAATGCGGCGCAGGGACGGGCCCTCAGCGGCGGACAGATCAGCCGCACAGAGGCCAAACGGACGGAATTGTTTCACCGCGTCCGCGAATTTCTCGAGACCTACGAGTTCTTGCTCCTGCCCACAACTCAGGTTCCGCCTTTCCCAATCGAGTGGGAATATCCGCGCGAAGTTAACGGCGTCCCTATGCAGACCTACATCGACTGGATGATGAGCTGCGCCTTCATCACCGTCACCGGCCTGCCGGCTGTTTCTGTGCCCTGCGGTTTCACGGACGATGGCTTGCCGGTGGGCTTGCAGATCGTCGGACGCCCGCATGAGGACTTTGCGGTTCTGCAACTGGCTTACGCCTTCCAGCAAGTCACGCGCTTTTACGAACGCAAGCCGGCTGTCTGCGCTGACCTGGACTGATGCGCCGGCAGGACACGGGACCTGGCAATTCGGGCTGTTCTTCTAAATTCTAACCGCGCAGGGCGGCGAGGGCGGTAACGTGGATCTCAACCTGATTAACTGGCTGCTGGCGCTGTCGCCGGTTTTGACAGTGCTCCTGCTGATGGTCGGCGCCGGCTGGGGCGGCGGTCGCGCCGGCTCCGCCGCTTTCATCGTCGCCCTTGCGCTCTCGCTGACGGTCTTCGGCGGCGATGCCCTGTTGGCGCTGGTGGCGCTGGGCAAATCGCTGTTTCTGGCCGCCGATGTGCTTTACATCGTCTGGATGGCGCTCTTCTTCTACAACGTGACCAATGAAGCCGGCACAGTCGCGCTCATTGGCCGCAGTTTGCCGCGCTTGACATCGGACCGCGCCGCGCAGAGCCTTCTTATCAGTTGGGTCTTTGTATCGCTTCTGCAAGGCGTCGGCGGTTTTGGCGTGCCGGTGGCGGTGGTCGCGCCGCTGCTGGTCGGCTTGGGCTACAGCGCCCGGCAATCTGTCATCATGGCGTCGCTTGGTCACGGCTGGGCGGTGACATTCGGCTCCCTGGGCACATCCTTCGTCGCCTTGACCGCCGTCACCGGCTTGACGGGCGAAGCGCTGGCGCATGACGCGGCGCTGATCCTGGGCATGGCCTGCGTTATCAGCGGAGCGCTGGTCGCTTATGTCAGCGCCGGCGGCGCCGGGCTTCTGCGCTCGATTCCGATGCTGTTGATCGTCGGCGCGGCGATGGGAATCACTCAATGGTGGATCGCGACAAATGGCATGTGGACGCTGGGTTCGACATCGGGCGCGCTGGCGGGCGCAGTCGTCGGCGTCATCTACGTGCTTGGACCCGGGCGCCGCGGCAAAGACCGGCGAGCCGACGAAAGCGCGGACGATAGCTCCCGCAGTCTTGTTCTGGCGCTGGCCGCTTATGTCATTCTGCTGGTCTTTGCCTTCTCGGCCAATTTGCTCGAACCCCTGGAGCGCCTCCTGGACAGCCTTCGATTGCAGATCATGTTTCCGGCGGTGGAGACCGCTTATGGCTGGGGCGTTCCCGCCGAAAGTGGACGCGCGATCAGCATTTTTGGCCATGCCGGCGCGATTCTGTTTTTTGCCGGCGTCGTCAGTTATGCGCTCTATCAGCGCGCGGGCTACTATGAGAGCCCATCCGTTTGGAAGGAGATTTGGGGCAAGGTGAGCAAGTCGGCGCTCAAATCGACGATTTCAATATTGGCGCTGGTCGGCATGGCCTCCTTGATGTCGCACGCCGGCATGACGCAGATCATCGCGCGCGGGATCAGCGAAGCCTTCAGCGCCGGGATATATCCGCTGGTCGCGCCCTTCATCGGCGCCTTGGGCGCTTTCATGACCGGCAGCAACACCAATTCCAATGTCGTATTCGGCGCGCTCCAACAGGAGACGGCGATGCTGCTCGCCTTGAGCGCGCCCATCCTGCTGGCGGGACAGACGGCCGGCGCCTCGCTCGGCAGCGTGCTCGCGCCGGCGAAAATCATCGTCGGCTGCAGCACCGTCGGCCTGGGCGGCCAAGAAGGTCCCGTGATCCGGCGCATGCTGCTGCTGGGGCTGATCCCGGTGGCCTTCGTCGCTTTGGTCACATTCATACGCATTGGCGGCGCGTGACGGGGTATGGGATCTGCGCTACGGGCCCGGTCTTGCGGGAACAAGCGTTCCAACAGGAGAGCTTACGATGGGTGAATTGGCGCTTTTCGGGGGCGAACCGACGCGGACAAGGCCTTGGCCGGCCTGGCCCGTGCATGATGAGCGCGAAATCGCGGCGCTGACCGAAGTGATACGCAGCGGCAACTGGGGCGGCTTTCCTTATCCCGGTCCGCAGACGCGGCGCTTTCTGGATGCCTTCATCGAATTGCAGGGCGGGCGCTACGCTGTCGCCGTGATGAACGGCACGCTCACGATGGAAGTCGCTCTGCGCGCTGCCGGCATCGGCTGGGGCGACGAAGTAATCGTGCCGGCTTATTCCTTTCAGGCGACCGCGGCCGCGCCCATCATGGCCGGGGCGATACCCGTCATCGTCGATATTGAAGTCGATACCTTCTGCATCGATCCCACGTCGATTGAAGCGGCGATCACCGAGCGCACGCGCGCGATCATTCCCGTGCATGTCGCCTCGCAGGTGGCGGATATGACCGCCATCATGGCGATTGCCGAGGCGCATAACCTGGTCGTGATTGAAGATGCCGCCCATGCCCATGGCGCATTCTGGGACGGGCGCGGCGCCGGCACAATCGGGCATTTCGGATCATTCAGCATGCAGTCGACCAAGATCATGAGCACGGGCGAGGGAGGCGCGCTGCTCTGCGGAACGGAAGAAGACGCCTGGCGCGCCGCGAGCATTGTCGATTGCGGACGTCCGCATGACCCGTCCGGCGCTTTGGAGATACAGGGCGGCAATTATCGCATGACCGAGCTGCAAGCGGCCCTGCTCAATGTCGCCATAGAACGCTTCCCGGCGCAATTCCAGCAGCGCGAAGAGACGGCCGATTATATGGACGAAGCGTTGAGCGAAGTCGAGGGCGTCCGCCTTTTGCGGCGGGATCCGCGGCATCAGAAGCGAGCGGTCTATTGCTACAGCTTCGCCATAGATCCGGGGGTTTTCGGCGCGACCAACGCCGTCGTCGCCCGCGCCCTGGCTGCCGAAGGCATCCCTTGCGATCGCGGCTACGATCCTATGTATCGCTACGACCTCTTCCAACCGACAGCATCGCGCCTGGCTGTGCCATCTGCCTTTCCGCAGTATTTTGACTATGAGGGGATGCGCCTGCCCGTCGTCGAGCGCATCAGTGGCGAGGCGATGTGGCTCGGCGAAGAGATCTTCAGAGCCGGCGCATCCGGCGTGGACGATGTCATCGCGGCGCTGCGCAAAGTTCAGGCGGCGCTGACGCGCGTTCCCGCGCTTGTCGAGCGCATCAGCGCCAGCTAAGGCTCAGTCTTGTTTGACGGTGGTGGGATAGCCGACCGGATCGATCATGACATCGATTAGCATAGGCGCGCGCGCTGCAATGCCGTCGCGAATGGCGGCGTCGCAGGCCGCTTCCGATTCCACGCGTCTGTAAGCCAGTCCGAAGGCGCGGGCGATATCGGCGAAGTCCGGGTTTATAAACTCGGTTCCGAAGGCGGGCCGCCGTCGCCGCAGTTGCGCCGACCGGATGAGATCGAGCGCGGCATCATTCATCACCATCAGCAGAACGGGCAATAGGCGCTCCGCCAGCAAACTCAATTCCCCCATCGCCATCAACAGGCCGGCGTCGCCAGTGATGCAGACTGTCGGCTCTCCGCTGACTTCGGCCGCGGCGATTGCGCTGCACAATCCGTAACCCATGGCCGAAAGACCGTTTGAGACAAAATAGCGATTGGGCTGCCGCGCCGGCCATTTCAGCGCGCTGAAGATCTTGTGCGAGCCGACATCGGTTGTCAGGATAATGTCGTCCGGCGTATTCTCCCGCAGCGAAGCGAGAAAAGTTTGCGGCAGGATGCGCTCGCTTTGCGGCGCTGGCAATTCAATTGCCGTTTGCGCGGCGCGGAATGCGCTCACGCGGCTTTCCCCCCAATCGGCGGCTGTCGCGGACTGCACCTTCCCCAGCGCGTTCAGGGTCCCGTCCACGGGTCCGAGGAGCTCAAGCGCGCTGGGAATACGCGGATCCTCGTTTTCCCAATTGGCAATCCATGTCAGGGGCGCGGCTATGTCCCAAGGCTTGACCAGCTCCACCACATCAAAGCCAATCGCGATGATGCAATCGGCCTCAGCGAGGAGTTCATAGACGGGATCGTCGCGGGTCAGCCCGACGGTGCCGGCGAAGAGCGGATGATCGGCAGAGAGCGCGCCCTTGCTCTTGGCGGTGTCTACGACTGGCGCCCGCAGCGCTTCCGCCAGTTTCTGAAGTTGGGCGTAGGGTCGCGCTGGCTCAAGGCCCAAGCCGAGCACGATGAGCGGCTTGCGCTTGTCAGCCAGCAGGTCCTGGAAATCGTCCAGGCGCTGTGGACAGCGGGGCGCCTCGGCGACGGCGTCCGCGCTTGTGGTGGCTTCCGGAATGTTTTGTCCGGAGACAGTGTTGTGAATGCTGAGGTGTACCGGGCCCGGCCGATCCGATTGCGCAATGGCAAGCGAGTCCTGAATTGCCGCGACAGCGTTTTCGGCCGTCAACTCCACTGTCGACTTGCAAATCGGCGCGAACATGGCCGACTGATCGATGACTTGATGACTATGCCGGCCGCGGAGCTGCGGATCGTCCGCCGCCGTGATCAACAGCACCGGCGCGCGATCGAGATAGGCATGGGCCAGGCCGGCCACGGCGTTGGCCGCGCCCGGCCCCAGCGTCGTCAAGGCGACGCTGATCTTGCCGGTTAAACGCGCCTCGGCCGCCGCCATGAAGCAGGCGCTGCTCTCGCTTTTGACCAGCAAGAAATCCAGGCCGCGCTTGCGCATCGCCTCCAGGATTTCCACATTTTCGCCGCCGGGCAAGCCATAGACGCGCTGGACGCCGGCCGCGCGTAGCGCTTCGGCGAAATATTCGGCGACAGTCGCCATGCTCCGACTCCCGATTGCATAGAAAAATCCAATGTGATTATGCAGGCGCTAGACCGGATGTCAATTGATTGCGCCGACTGACGGAAAGTGTACAATTTACGATTGTGCATCAAATACTAACCTGAGAAGTTATGGATCAGATATGGAATTCTTAAACGTTGCCACATCGCAAACATTGTCTTTGAACGACCGCTCGCAGGCCCTGGCGTCGGCGGGCCGCGCCGTATACCGCTTTGGCTTTGGCGAATCGCCCTTTCCGCCGCCGGGCCGCGTGCAAGAGGCATTGAGGCGGGCGGTCTGGCGGACGGACTACACAGCGGTGGCCGGTCTGCCGGAATTGCGCGAGAAAATCGCCGCTTTTCACGAAGAAGCCGACGGCTATCCGATCGCGGCCGATCAGGTATTGGTGGCGCCCGGCACCAAGCCGCTGCTGCACAATGTCATGCGCGCCTTCCGCAAATTGGAGGTTTACCTGCCGGGACCCGCCTGGGTCTCCTACGGGCCGCAAGCGGGCATCGCCGGCCACGATGTGTTCCGGATTCCCACGTCCTATGATTTGCGCTGGCGCGTCACGCCGGAAAATCTGGATGGCGCGATCAGCAAGCATGGCAGGGACGGCAGGCCAAAACTGCTGGTCCTGAATTATCCGGGCAACCCCGACGGCTTGACCTATAGCGGCGAAGAACTCGAGGCTCTGGCGAAGGTTCTGCGGAAGCACGCCGTGTGGGTCATTTCGGACGAGATCTATGCCCTGCTGGACCATCGCGGGGCGCAGGTCTCGCTGGCGCGCGTCTACCCCGAGCGCACGCTGGTCAGCACCGGATTGTCAAAATGGTGCGGCGCCGGCGGTTGGCGCTTGGGCGCGCTGATTCTGCCGCCGGATGCGCCAAGCGCCTTGCGCAACGCGCTCGTCGGTTTGGGTTCAGAGACCTATTCCTGCGCCCCGGCCCCGATACAGGTGGCCGCATTGACCGCATACGAACTGGACGCGGAAGCGCAGGAATTCCTTGTCGCGCAGCGCCGGATTCTGCGCGCTGTCGGCATGTTGATATACGACGCCCTGGCCGAGGCCGGCTTGCGCGTGCATCCGCCAGAAGGCGGATTTTATCTGCTGGTCGATTTCAGCCCCTTCGCCCGTGCGCTCAGCGCGCGCGGCATAGTCAACGACGGGCAGCTCTGCGCACGGCTGCTGGACGAGATCGGCGTCGCCCTCCTGCCGGGGAGCGCTTTCGGCATGCCCGAGGGCGCTTTAACGGCGCGCCTGGCTTATGTCGACTTTGATGGCGCGGCCGCCCTGAACGATGTCGAGGCGGTTGTATCAAACGCGGCTGATTTGGCCGGCAAGATGCTGGAAGGCATCGGCGCAATGCGCGCCTGGCTGCATTAGCTGAAAAGCAGCAAATACAAGCTGAGCGCGCCGAGCGGGATCATCATCAGCCACTCGAAGGCCCGCTTATTGATGTGGTCGATCAGGTAGCGCGCGATCAAAACAGCCGGCGGAATCAACAGAAATACCCAGGCGATGCTGAGCAAGCGCTCAAGCTCGAATATGCCGATGTAGATATAACCCGGCAGCTTGGTCACATTCATCACCGCGAAGAACAATGTCGTCGTGCCGACGAAGCGACGCGGCGTCATCTTTGGTTGAAGCAGCAAGTAGGCGGTGAAGGGCGGCGCGCCCACATTCGCCAGCGTGGATCCGAAGCCGGAGGCCCAACCGGCGAAGTATCCGTGCCATTTCCGCGGATGATAGGTCAGCAAGGCGAGCTGATCGCTGGCGATCTTGAAGGCCAGGGCGACAAGCGTGAGGCCGCCGATGGCGCGCTTGAGCGTGACCGCGTCAATGGCATTTAATACGACAGCGCCCAGCAGCACGCCGACCAGGCCGGGCAGAAGCATGAGCCGCAGGTAACGGCGATCCCACTGCTGCCAATAAAAGTAGAGCGCAAACATATCGGCGAAGAGCAGCAAGGGCAGTACAAGCGCGACCGCCACTTGCGGGTTGATGATCAGCGTCATCAGCGGCACAGTCAGCGCGACCGGCACCGGCCCGCCGAGCCCGCCTTTGGAGAACCCTACCAGGATCCCGACAAGCGCAAAAATGAAGATCTCTTCCATGTCGCTATTATATTATACGTCAGCGCCGGCGTCGTATCGAGAATGCCCTGTCTGCCTCAGGGCAATCGCTGCAAAACTAACATCCGCCGCGATCACTAAACTTAAAGTGAATTTTGCCAACGAGTACACCGAGTACACCGAGGGTTGCGTAGGTCGCGTAGACACTGACCGCCGACAACCGCGCGAATAATCGGGCGACACACAGTGTCGCCCCTACGGCATAGGAGAAGCATCGGTGTACGGGCGAGCCGGTGGCTCGCCCACGCTTGATTCAAAATGTCCATCAGATTTTGCGCGACATAATTGCGTCTGCTTCTGTGTCCTCTGTGGTTAAGAAAATTTGAAGCGATTGCCCTGGCCTCTGGCGCTACGCTTGCGCCGATGTACAATCGCCGGTCGGCGCAGGGAAGCGCGGAGGGCGTCTTGGACAGCAAAAGCTTGAACGATGAAGGCCGGCTGCTCTGGAACCAAAAGGCCGAATTCTGGGACGACTTATTTGGCGACTGGGGCAACCAATTTCATCGGCGCCTGGTTGAGCCGTCGCTCCTGCAGCTGCTGCAACTGAAAGCGGGCGAGGCGGTGCTTGATGTCGGCTGCGGCAACGGCGTATTGGCTCGGCGCCTGGCGCTGCTGGGGGCGCAGGTGACCGCATGCGACTTCAGCGAAGAGATGCTGCGGCTGGCGCGGGCGCGCGGCGGGGAAATCGACTATCGGCAGATTGACGCCACCGATGAAGACGCGCTGCTGCAATTGGGCGAAGGCCAATTCGACGCCGTCACCTGCTCAATGGCGCTTATGGACATCCCGGAAATCGAACCGCTCTATTGCGCTGCCCGCCGCTTGCTGCGAGCGGATGGTCGATTCGTTTTCGCGACCATGCACCCAGCCTTCAACTCGAATAACCCGATCTTCATCCATGAGAAAGAAGATCGCGACGGCATTGTCACTGAATGCTTCGCGCTTAAGTTGCGCGCCTATCTTGACATGCCGCCGGTGCTGGGAGCGGGCGCGCCGGGCGAACCGACGCCGCACTATTATTATCATCGCCCGCTCGGCGAGTTGCTGCGCCCGGCTTTCCGCGCGGGCTTCCTGCTCGACGGCTTGCTCGAGCCGGCCTTCTCCGAAGACGACGCCGAAGACAGCGGAAGTCTAAGTTGGTCAGACTTTTCGCAGTTCCCGCCGGTGCTAGCATGCCGCTTGCGGCCGGGCTAAACGGCCGGATTTGTGGCATCCAAAACCGCGCCGCTGCACGCGCCGCCGGCATGTTCCTGGACCAGCGCCAGCAGGTCGTCCAGCGCGCTGCGGATATCCGCCGCGCCGCCTTCGTGATGCGCTTCCACCGTGATAACGGCCGCGGTCGTGCGCTCGTTCGCGGCGCTGGTCGCGCTCTGCCGCCAACACCAGCGGCGGGCGACAACCATCTTGTTTTCGTCCGAGAAGACGACTTCACCGGTTTCTGGATGCATTGTCTCGCCGGTGGCCAGGTCGGTGTAGATTTCGCTGCCATCGGCATAATGCACCGTGATCGGCGTCGCGATTGCCTTCGTGTCAAAGATGGCGACCGGCAGGCCATAACGTATGCTGACCAAGTTGCCGATATCAACCAAGGTATTGATGCTGGGGATATCGCCTTTCTTGGTCAAGCGGCGCAGCAGCGATTCGGCCGCGCTGCGATACTTCGTCGGGGAGACTCCGAAGGCGCTGAAGGCGCGGCGCCAGGCGTAAAGCGACGGCAACTGGCTCAAGGGCGTATCGCCAATGCGCTCTTTCACCGCCGCCTGTTCCGCCATATAGGCAGCGCGCAGCGCTTCTGACGCCGGTCCATTCCGCAGGTCCTGCGCGACTATTACCCCGGCGGCCAGATTTGAATAGTTGTCAATGATCTGCGAATCGTATTGGAAACTTGTCATGTCATCCTCCCGCGGCTAACTCCGGCGCGCTGGAGACGGGCGGTCGCTCCCGCCTTTCCAGCCAGAATACAAGTCGGGTCCAAATGAGCAGCGGCGCAATCGAAGCCAGGGCTGCGCCATAGACAATGGCCTGTATGCTATCCGCGCCGGCGGCGTCAATCAGCAGGCCAATGACAACAATGCCGATGCTCTGCACCATCTCAAAGACGGCGAAATCGAGCGAGAACATGCGCCCCAGATAGGCGTCGGGAACGATCTGCTGAATAATCACGGAGCTGTAGGTCCAGTTCACAGAGCCGCCCATCGCGCGCACGAGGACCGCCAGCGACAGCAATGCCAGAGACGGCGCCCAGCCCCAAAACAGCCAACCCACTGTCATCATGACGAAGCCCGCCCCGATGAGGCGCCTCAATACGCGCACGCTGTCGTCGCTGAATCGGTTTGTGATCAAAGGTCCCAGGATGGCGCCGAAGCCAAACGCCGCCCATAGAATCGCCATGGACGTCACGCCGTCCTTGCCCAGCACAAATACCTGCGTGCCATAGATGATCAGAAGGGCATCGCTGGGCGTGATGCTTTGGCCGCCCTTGACGAATAGCGCGGCGGCCGTTTCCGGGTGTTTGCGCAAATGGCGCAGTCCGTCCAGAAACGTGCGTTCCGATGTATCCCGCGTCTCGCGCGCTTCCATCTCCAGGTCGGATCGTGGCGTTTCCGGAACCCTTATGGTTACTACCAGCGCGGCGGAGAGGACAAATGTCAAGGAGTCGATCAACAGGGCGATCTGCGTGCCGAAAGCTTCGGCGACCAATCCGCCGCAGATCGCGCCGATGGCGAGCATAGCCGACCAGGATATGCTGCTCAAGGTGTTGCCGGCCACCAACTGATGACGATAGAGCAGGCTGGGCATGATCGCGTTGCGCGCGGGCTCGAAGATTGAAGAGATGAGGAATTGAATGACGACAAAAACATAAACGAGGGGCAGGTATTCGGGACCTTGAGTCGTGAAGAGCAGGCCGAGCACGGCCAGCGCGCGCAAGAGGTCGCTGACGATGAGCAGCCGCTTGCGGTCGAAGCGGTCCGCCAGCACGCCGGCCAGCGGCCGCATCAAAAGCGGCGGGATCAGACGGGCAATGAGGAAGCCGCTAACGGCGACGCCCTGGTAGCCGCTGCCTTCGGTGTAGGACACAATCAGCGCCGCGATAACAATCGTGCTGAACCAATCGCCGAGCAGGCTCACGACTTGAGCCGCCCAAAGTTTGGCGAAATCGCGATTGCTTCTGATGAGTCGCAGATAATCCATGAACGCGCCTCGGCTAGGTCAGTCAGTGTACTGCACAAAACCAGGCGGCGCATGGCGCAATCCAGCGCAGGCGCCATGCAGCCGGACGCTCTTGCGTTCGCGCCGCCAAAAAAGCGGTGATACACTGACTTGGGTATGGCGCGTCAGCATATCGGAGCCGGCGATTGGACAAACTGATCTACATAGGCCTTGGGGGCTTCTTGGGCGCCAACGCGCGTTACTTGCTTTCGCTATGGGCGAACGGCCTGCTGGCGCCGCGCTGGGGCAACTTCCCCTACGGCACGCTGATCGTAAACGTCGCCGGTTCATTCGGCTTGGCTCTTCTTGGCGTCTGGCTCGGCGCCCGCGCCGGCATGTCCGCGGAATTGCGCCTCTTCCTGGGCGCCGGCTTCTTCGGCGCCTTCACGACATTCTCGACCTTTGCCAACGAAAGCCTGACCCTGCACAGCGAGGGAGAGACGGCGCTGCTGCTGCTGAATGTGCTTTTGAACAACGGCTTGTGCCTCGCCGCGGTTGGGCTGGGTTTGTTCCTGGGCCATCGCCTAATGGGCGCGGCATGACCTCGGGTCCGCGTTGGAAGGCGCAGTGGAAGCGCAGATGCTAGAGGACATCCTCAAAGTACTTGTCCTGTCGCTGATTGAAGGGGTGACGGAGTTCCTGCCGGTTTCATCCACCGGTCACCTGATTGTCGGTTCGGCGCTGCTCAGGTTCGACTCGATGGGTCCGCCGCTCTTCGAAGTCTTCATTCAAATCGGCGCCGTCGCCGCCGTGACGGTCTATTATCGGCGGACGCTGCTGCGACACATTAGGGAGGCGAAATCGGACGCGGCAGTTCGGCGCTTCTGGTTGATGGTGGCTGTGGCCTGCCTGCCCGTTCTCGCGCTTGGATTGCTCTTCAGCGCCGAGATCGAGGCGCATTTGATTTCGCCGCCGGTGATCGCCTGGGCGCTTATCGCGGGCGGCATCGCATTTCTGCTCGTCGAGCGCCTGCCGCAATTTCGCATGGACGGCGACGAGCCCGCCAAATCCCTTACCGATATCACCTGGGCTCAAGCCGTGACCGTGGGCTTGGCGCAGGCGCTTTCGCTGATCCCGGGTGTTTCGCGCTCAGGCAGTTCAATCATCGGCGGCATGCTCTCGGGCCTGCACCGGCGCCATTCCACTGAGTTTTCTTTTTTCCTGGCCATACCGCTTCTGGGCGGCGCCACGCTCTACAAGTTCATAACAACAGTTAATGGGCTGGACGCCTCTCAAGTGCTGCTCTTGCTGTTGGGGGCGATATTGTCCGCGCTCTTCGCCTGGCTCGCGATAGACTGGCTCTTGAAATTCGTCTCGCGCAACAGTTTTGTCGCCTTCGGCTATTACCGTATCGCCGCCGGCGCGCTCATTCTCCTGGCGACGGCGTCGGGCGTGATCGCCTGATTCAATCACGAATGCGCCCGGCCGCAATTCCCGGGCAAGACAGCCGCAATCTCGTTTGTCCATATTAAGGACTATACCTATAATGAATTTGAATGTTCGACCGAGCGCCGGATTGCAGGCATAAAAAGGGTCGCGGCAGTATGAGATTCAACTTCATGCTTGGTCGCGGGTCGGCGGGGCCAGGGGCGATCGGTCAGTGAGGAGATGCCCACAAATGTTGAGATGCTGTCTTGATTTACGGCTGGCCGCATTTGTCCTTGCGCTGCCGCTTTTGCTGACGGCCTGCTTTCGCGACACGTCGGAAGCGATGGAGCAGCAGGCGGTCGCGCGCGAGTATGCCTCGCCCACGGTCGAACAAGAGCTTGAAGCGACGGACTTGCCAGCGACGGCTACTGAAGAGCCGACGGCTACCGCCTTGCCGGCCACGGCTGAAAAGACTGTGGACGCATTTGCCCTTTCGGCAACCGCCTTGATCGCGCAGTTGACGCAACCGGCGGCAACTGGCTTGGCCGGGGACGCGGCGCAGCCGGCGGTCGGGGCGACGCAAATTCCGCTCATCCGCGCCACGATTCCGCCGGGCCAGGATTGCGTGCACGAGATTCGCGCCGGCGATACGCTATACCAGTTGTCCCTTGCCTACGGCGTGACCGTGGATGCCATTGCCGCCGCAAGCGCCATACAGAATCCGGACCGTATCGCGATCGGGCAACGAATCATCATTCCCGAATGCGGAACGACCGGCTTCATCCCGCCGCCCACATCCATCCCGCCGCCGACGGCGGAGCAGATCTTGATTCCGCCCACGACTGCCGCGGCCGACCTGGAAGTCGCCGCCGCCGAGGATGATTCGAAGGACATCCTGGTGGAGCAGGCGCAGGCGTCGCTGGTGGGTAACGCCCAAGCCAATGATCCGAACGCGATCAGCGCCCAACTCGCGGCGGCCGATCCGCCGACAACGACTTATACCGTGCAGCAGAACGATACCCTGTTCGAGATCGCCGCGCGCTTCGGAACGACGGTTGAAGTTCTGGCCGCCCTGAACAACATTGCCAATGTCGACAATGTGGCGGCGGGGCAAGTGCTCGATGTTCCCTAACGCGGGCGGATAATCCGTCTTCTGTCTTCTCTTAGGCGCGACAGAGGGTTGAAGCGTCATCCAGGCAATGCCGACGATTTGGCAGGGGCGACTGCCGGGAAGTGTCCACGCGCCCCGGCGAGTCGCCCAAATTCGATTTTGTTTGTACCCATCGGGCGATCCGCCGGATCGCCCCTACCAGACTATTTCATCCGAATTGGATTCGTTACCGCGCAGAGCCGCCCTTGAAACATCAGCGGCGGCTGTGATAAAATCCTCGCCATTCTGAAAGACAACAGAGCGCCTTCGGGCGCGTTTTTGTGGAAGGGTCGCCGTCATGAGCCAGGATTTGATTCAAGCCTTGGTTGCTGAGAATCACAAGCATCCGGAAATCGAATCGGGCGACACGGTCAAGGTTCATGTCCGTATCGTAGAAGGAACCCGCGAACGCGTGCAGGTCTTCCAGGGCGTTGTGATTCGCGTGCGCAAGGGCGGCAACGAAGCCAACTTCACCGTCCGCCGCATCGCCAGCCACGGCGTCGGCGTCGAGCGGACCTTCCTGCTTCGCAGCCCGCGCGTGGAGAGAGTCGAAATCCTGCGTCGCGCCAAAGTGCGCCGCGCGCAACTCTATTACCTGCGCGACCGGCGCGGCAAATCAGCTCGTCTTAAAGAACGCCGCTAATTCGCGTCAAAAGCTGAATACATGGATTTCGGCGTCCGCTTGGGCGCCGTTTCATTTTCCGGTCGCGTTTAATCATTCAAGACGTAGTAGGTGCCTTTTTTGGCGCCGACGCGGTTGAGCATTCCCTTGCTCACCAGATCCGCCAGATCCAGGCGCAGCGTCTCAGCCGAGACGGTCTGGATCAAAGCGCGGAATTCTCGATTGGTAATGCTTCCATTTTCGCGGATGTACTGCAGGGCGCGCGCCTGGCGGCGGTTGGTATCGCGCGACCATTCCGGCAATTTGGGTTTGCTGCGTTCATTGTGCAGCGCCAGGGCGAAACTGTAGGGACGGGCGTCAAACTTCGGCGGCGAATGACCCGCTTGCTCCATCACCTCGAGCATCCGGTCGATGCCCAGCCCCAACTCTTCAATATAGCCCCAGTGAAAGAGGCCAGCGACCAGGCGCGGATTCCGCGAGAAATGCTCCTCTTTGATGTTTTCTACCGTGATAAAACCCGGCAATCCGCCGGGAGAGATCACTTCCAGGCGATCAGCGTACATCCGCACTTCAATGCGGCGTCCGCGCAATCGATAGTCCCGGTGACAAATGGCGTTGACGAGCGCTTCGCGCACGGCAAATTGCGGGTACTCGAAGGACTCCTCCCGTTCCAGGCTTTTGACTACCGCGCCGATCGCCATCTCGCTCCATACCAGATTCCAGGTGGATTCGATCAGCCTGGGCAAGGGCCCGGTCAACTCCTCGCGCCGCGTATAACCGGCTTGGCCGTTCTCCGCGCGCGGCGTCGTGCCGGCGAACTTGACGAAGACAACGCCGCTCTGCGGGAGCCAGCGCTGCGGATGCTCGCTGAACAGCAGCAGACCGCAGACCGTCGCTGTGCCCTCGGCGTTCAGGGCGCCGATCTCCATGAGAAGCCGACGCAATTCGCCATCGTATTGGCGTTTGCTGCGCTCAGCGCGCTTCTCCAGGAATTCGTCGATCATCTTGCGGCTGAAATCGTCAATGGTCGCGCCCGGGACCGGTTCCGATTCAAAATCGCCGGTGTTCTTGGCGCTCGCCAGGCGCAGGATCTCCTGCCCGCCGAGGGGCCGGTTGGTTTTGCCGCTGCGAATCAAGACGCGTCCATCGGCCAGCGCATGCAGCTCCGTGCTGCGCGGAACGCGTATCGCATAAACCGGGTGGTTACTAAGCGTTGCGGGCGCCTCTACGGCGTCGCCGTTGCTGCCGACGGCGGCAGGCTGCATCCGGTTCCAGGATTCGATGACAACGGGCGGGCTGTATAATTCATCCGCCATCTTCAGCACACGGTCGATGTCAGCGCCGGCGATGCCATTGTCCGCGGGACTGCCATCAGATTGCAGCCCTACGACAATCACGCCGCCTTCGGTATTGGCAAAGGCGACGAGGTTTTCGGCGATCGCGGCTTCATCGGCCGCTTGCACGTAGGCGAGGCGCGGGCCTTCGCCGGTTTCCAATCGTACCGGGCTAGACATAGGCTCGCTTGACCGCGTCCGATGAAGGTCGGCCACAGGCTAAGGCAATGTTGTAATCGCATGATGACATAACAGTCATTATAATGGAGTTTCACTGGCCCGATGCCCGGACGCGGCGCCAGTTCGGGAGGTTTGCGGCGGATGCTGGATCTCGTAATGCCTATGGGCGCGGTGCTGCTGAGTTGGCTCTTGTTCTTCCTGCTCTTCAGCGGGCTTGGCATCTTCATGCTCCGGCTGCTCGGCCGCCAGCTGGATAGCGGGACGCTAATGCTGGACGCTTTCTGGCTGGGCTGGAGTTTGACGCTGGCCCTCTTGCAGATTTGGCATTTTGCCTTTCCGGTAAATGATTGGGCGCTTGCGATTCTGTCCGTCCTGGCCCTGGCGCTCCTGCTTTCGCAGCGGCGCGCGCTTCGCCAGATCTTGCTCCGACTGAAATCTTACCGAAGCTTTCTTCTGGTATACGGCCTGCTCGCCTTGTGGATGTCCAATCGCTCGCTGGGCATGCCCGCCGCTTACGACACCGGCTTCCGCGACTTGCAAGCGGTGATGTGGATTGACAGCTATCCCATCATTCCCGGCTTGGGGAATCTCTTTGCTTCGCTCGCCTACAATCAATCGGCCTATCTGTATGACGCCTTGCTGGATACATCGATCTGGTCCGGCCGCGCCCATTACATCGCCACCGGCCTGCTGTTGATGGCCTACCTGGCTTATGCTCTGCACGCCGCCCGTCAAGCGCTGCGGCATCGTTCCGGGCCGGGTTTGCGCTGGTCCTGGCTGTTTGCAACGTTTACGATTCCTTATGTAATGTATTACACCGTGGGCTGGAGCGGCATCACCCATTTTCTAACGGACACGGTGGTTGACCTGCTTGGCTTTCTCACCATGATCTATTTGCTGGACATTTTGCAGGATCGCGCTGCGCCCTCCGATGCGCTTGAATTTGGATTCTTGCGCCTCGCCCTCCTTGTCGCGGTCGGCATGACAGTCAAGCAGACATACATCGTATTTGGGTTGACGGCCGGGCTTGTGGGCGGCGCCGTTTGGCTGCGCGCCGCCACAACGGAGCGAGATCGCGCCCGAAAGAGCATTCTGTTTCTGGTCGCTGGCGCCTGGGCGCTGGCGCTCATCCTGCCCTGGATGCTGCGCGGCATCGTAACAAGCGGCTACCCGGCTTATCCGCATGGCATCGGCCGCGTCGAGGCCGACTGGGCGATCCCGCCCAAGCATATTGAGATCCGCCAGTTTCATCTGGCGGCCAATACGCGCTTTATGGACGGAAATAAAGCGAAAGTGCTATCGTCATGGGATTGGCTGAAGCCTTGGCTCGAGCGCTTGTCCCAAAATGTGATGACAACCATATTGCCGCTGCTGGTCACCGCCGTATCGCTCCCCTTGTATATCGCCGGCGCCTGGCGAAATCCGCGCAAGGGCCGCGCTATGACGCCGGGAGCGATCGCGCTATTGCCCGTGATTCTGGCGCTGACTGTCTGGTTTTTCAGCTATCCCAACGACAAATACATCAGATATGTATTCTGGACTTGCGCGGCGCTCTCGCTTATCCTGTCGCTTTGCGCCTGGAATCAGGCGCCTTGGCCAATCAGGCTTCTTGTCCTGTTTGCCGCCACAGCGCTCGCAATGGGATTGGTGCTATATTCGATCGTCCGGAACGAGACATGGCCCCTTGGCGCGGGCCCGCACCAGGGATTCTACGCCCGCCCGTCGCCGTCGATCAGAGAGTTTGAGACGGATAGCGGGCTGAAGTTAAACGCGCCCGAAGGCAGAATTGCGCAGTGCTGGCAGATCCCTCTGCCCTGTACGCCTTATACGCCAGCCAATCTCGCGCTGCGCGTTCCGGGCGATATGGCGTCAGGTTTTAGATTGGAAACGGAAGCGACCGGAGACCGCTCCGATGCCTGAAACATCCGCCGCCCGCGCAGGCGAGAGCTTGCCCGGCGCGCTGAGGTAAAGCCATGTCATCCCTATTGACACTGTTCGTCATCATCGTCTCGCTTTTCTTCGCGCGCGCCTGCCTGGTGACGCTTGGGTTTTACAAGGAACCTATTCTGTCGGCATTTCAGCGTTATGGGGACGAGGTGGGTTTCAGCCCGCTCTTCGAGACTTTTGCCTGGGGCCTGGTATTGGCATATTTGATGTTTGTCGTCCTTGTGCCATCGTCGTTTTTGATCCTTATCGGCATCTTTGCCTTCGTATTTTTTGTGATGATCTACGCGCGAGTCAGAGATAGCGTCATGGAACACCCGGCGATATTTCTGCGATTTCCGCATTGGTATCGCGAAATAGTGGATCATACCTCGCGCGAAGAGCGGCGCAAGTTGTCATACATGTGGCTGGGTTTGCCCTTGCGGACGCGCCTGCTCTACAACGCCGATCACGCAGAATTCCGCAAATGGGTCGAGCTGGTGGTGCTCTCTGTCGCTTGACTGCGCTTGCCGCGCGCCAGCGCAAACGTACTCTTTTGCACAAAAGAACGTCCCGCCGAATGGCGGGCCGTCTGCTTCTAGCTGGGAGACCTGGACTCGAACCAGGAATGGCGGATCCAGAGTCCGCTGTTTTGCCAATTAAACTATCTCCCAATCTTGAGCAATCATCGTATCACGACCGGACCCGGCTGGCAAGTCTGGCGCTGCAAGGCAGTGGTGTATCCATTTCGGTTGAAATTGTCTGGTAGGGGCGATCCGGTGGATCGCCCGATGAGTAAAACAGGATCAATATTGGGCGACTCAGCGAGTCGCCCCTGCCAAATCGTCGGTATTTGAAGGAATTCCAGCGACTTTGATACAGTACTTGCAAGGCGCGGCGGCCAGCAGCGCATAATTGCGCCTCAGGCCAGCTCCCGGTTCAAGGCCTCTATGGCGAGCTTGATCCGCCTGGTTGATTCCGCCTTGCCAAGTATCGCCATGGTGTCGAATGTTGGCGGCGAAACCTTCTGGCCCGATACCGCGGCGCGCAGCGAACCAAATACTTGACCGTTCTTGTAGCCGCTGCTCTTGGCGTAGGCCGCCATAGCGGCATGCTGCGCATCCGCGCTGAAATCGCCATCCAGCTGTTCCAGGGCGGGAAGCGCGCCACTTAATATCTCGACTGTGCCGGCGCGATCCATCTTTCTCTGAATCAGAACCTCCGCGGACGGCGCTTGAAAAGACGCCCAGTCCGCGAAGAAAAACCCGGCCATTGGCAGGACATCATTCAGTGTCTTCAGGCGTACCCGCAAGCTTGGCGCGAGTTTGCGCAGGCGATCATCATCGACGTCATAGCCGGCCTCTTCGAGAATCGGCTTGAGCGCCCGCGCCAGATAGTCGACATCCGCCGTCTGGATGTATTGGTTGTTGAGCCAATCCAGTTTGGCGATGGGGTAGGCGCTGTTGGCCGGGTTGACATCTTTGAGCTCAAAGCGATTGATGGCTTGCGCTGTTGAAAAGATCTCCTGATTGTCGCCGTAATTCCAGCCGATGTTGGTCAAGAAGTTCAAAACCGCGGCGGGCAAATAACCGGCGTCCATGAATTCATGTACAAGAACGGGTACCGCCTTGCCGCTGTCGACGAAGCGCTCTTTGCGCTTGCTGAGTTTGCCCTTGCCATTCGGATTCAGGAGCACGGGCAAGTGGGCGAATTTAGGCTTGGGCCAGGCAAATGCCTCCCAGATTCGCAGGTGCAAAGGAAAAGAAGGCAGCCATTCGACGGCTCGGGAAACATGCGAGATTTGCATATGGTAGTCGTCGACGATATGGGCCAAATGATAGGTCGGGAAGCCATCCGACTTCAGCAGCACGGCATCTTGCAGGGCGCTGTTGTCGAACGACACGGCACCGCGAATCATGTCTTCGCCGACGGTCTTGCCGGTGAGCGGCATCTTGAAACGGATGACGAAAGGCCGGCCTTGCCCTTCCAGTTCAGCGACTTGAGCCGGGGGCAGGTTGCGGTAGCGGCGATCGTAGCCCGCGCCGGCCTTCCGCATCGCCGCTAGCTCCTCCGCTGTGGCAAAGCATTTGTAGGCATAGCCCTGTTCGACCAGCCAAGTCGCCCACTCTTGATATAGTGGCAGGCGCTCGGATTGAATGTAGGGCCCGAAGTCGCCGCCCTGCGTTGGACCCTCGTCGATATCCAGGCCCAGCCAGTCAAAAGCCTCTAAAATTAGCTCGAGCGAACCGGGTACGCTGCGCTTTTGGTCGGTGTCTTCAATGCGCAGGATAAACTGGCCGCCGTGGCGGCGCGCATAAAGCCAGCCGAATAATGCCGAGCGGATGCCGCCGATATGCTGCGGGCCGGTCGGGCTGGGCGCATAGCGCGTGCGCACGGGGCGGGCTGTTGGCTGGGTCAAGTTGCGTTCTCCTTTGGCAGAAATTTGGAATCGACGCTCGTTCGGCCAAGCGCCAGCGTCAGATGTTCAGGCGTCGGCGCCGCACGATGACGCTCTGCACCAGGCCGATGCCGACCATCGTGAAGAGCAGCGATGTGCCGCCGGAACTGACGAAGGGCAGGGTCAAACCGGTCACCGGCATCAGGTTGAGATTCATGCCGATTGAAACGGTCGTCTGAAAGAAGATCATGGCGGCCACGCCGTAGCAGATCATGCTGCCCAGCGGGTCGCTCGCCTCGCGCGCGCCTTTTAGAATGCGCGATAGCACGATAGCGAACATCGCCAGCACCGCCACCCCGCCGGCCATGCCGAACTCGTGCGCGATGACGCTGAATATAAAATCGGTGTGGCGCACGCGGAGGAAACGGCCCGTGTTCTGCGAGCCGACGTAATAGCCTTTGCCGATGAGGCCGCCCGAGCCAATGCTGATCAGCGCTTGATTGATGTTGTAGTATTCGTCGGAGTCGACGTCCGGATTGATAAAGGTCTGGACCCGCGCCTGCTGATAGGGTCGCAGCAGCGGGAATACGATGATCAGCGTGATGAGGCCGACCGACAGGAAGAGCGCAATATGGCGCAGCCGCAGGCCGGCCGACCAGACGATCACGGCCCAAATGACAAGGAAAACTATCGTCGTGCCCAAGTCCGGCTGGCGAAATATCAAAGCGGCCGGGATGGCCATGTGCAGCATCGTGCCGAATACGGTCGATAGCCTGTCCAAATTGAGGTAGCGCTCGGCGACGTACTTTGAGAGCGTGATGATCATGAGTATTTTGCCGATCTCGGACGGTTGGATGCGGATGCCGATATTCAGCCAGCGCTTGGCGCCGCCCGCGCCGATAACGCCGAAAAACTCCACCATGATCAGCAAGACGATCATGCCCGCGTACAGCCAGGGACTGATGCCGCCGAGCAGCCGATAATCAATCAATGTCATCACAATAACCACGACGAAACCGACGACGGCAAAACGGATCTGATTGGGCACGCGGCTGATGATGTCGTCGTCGATGGCATCTTGCGTGGCGCTGTCGATCATCAGAATGCCGAAGACGACCAACATCATTGTGACGGCCAAAAGCAGAAAGTCGAATCGACGCCAGGAACCCGATCCATTTTGCATGGTCGCTGCAACACCAAGGCTATTTGGTTGCGTATTATATCGAATGAATTTTGACCAGGCAGGGCGGCTTGGTTCGCGCATCCATTTCAGTTGAAAGAGTCTGGTAGGGGCGATCCGGTGGATCGCCCGATTGCTACGAACAGTAACGAAATTGGGCGACTCACCGAGTCGCCCCTACCCATTCGTCGGTATTTGAAGACATTCAACCGACAATGATACAGTAGCGCGGTTTGCGCCGGCGCGACAAGCCGCGCCGGCGCGTTCAAACTCGCAACGCGCGCTGTCTCACTTCAGGGCTTGCGCGCGCTTCCAACTTGACTGCTGGAGCTTAAGCCTTCTCCTTTTTTTCTTCCGCCACATCGTCAGCATGATCCGCTTTGACTTCCGGCTCGGCGTCTTCAGTATCATTTTCATCGTCCTTTTGCCCGGCTTTTGCGCTGTCGGCGGCGCCATTTTCAGCGACGCCATCCGGCTCCTGCGCGTTCGGCGCGGTCGCGCTCTTGGGGGGACCGTGCTGTTCTTTGGCGACCGGGATTTCGGCGATCAGTTTGCTGTGCATGCGGTCGCGCTGCTCAAGCGCCATTTCAACCCGTTCCTGGTCAACCACAAGATACTTGGCGATAACGGCGAGTATCTCCGCCTTCATCTGTTCCATTCGTTCCGGCGGCAAATTGATGCGATCATGCTGCAAGACGAAACGCAGCCTGTCTTTGGCGGTTGTGCCGCTGCCTTTGCGCGACCTTCCGAATATACGGCTTAGCAGGCTGGTCATGTGTACGTCCTTTTCTGGCTCTGGTTGCTGTTGCGGCTTCGCTGGCTGCGACAGCCTACTTGCCGTTGAACAGACCGACGAGGCGTCGGAAGAAACCCGGATTGTCATTGAGATTCATGAACGGGACATCCTCACCCGCGATCCGGCGCGCGACATTGTTAAAGGCCTGGCCCGCTTTAGATTCCCCATTGAGCGTGACCGGCACGCCGCTGTTGGAAGCGGACAAGACCAGTTCATCTTCCGGAATGATGCCGACGATGGTGAGGCCAAGAACGTCATAGACATCATCCGAGGAGAGCATTTCGCCCCTTTCGACCATGTCAGTCTTGAGACGATTGATGATGAGCTTGCCGGGTCCTTTTTCAGCGGCTTCGATCAAACCGATGATGCGGTCCGCATCGCGCACGGCGGAGACTTCCGGGTTTGTCACAATCAAGACTTCATCCGCCGGCTCCAGCGCATTGCGGAAACCGCGTTCGATGCCGGCCGGGGAATCGATCAGAATGTAATCGAATTCTTCGCGCAGTTCGTCAGTCAATTTGACCATGTCTTCCGGGCTGACGGACATTTTGTCGCGGGTTTGCGCGGCCGGGATCAGATACAGATGCTCGAACTTCTTATGCTTGATCATGCTCTGCCGCAGCTTGCTTCGGCCTTCAACGATGTCGACCAGGTCGTAGACGATGCGGTTCTCCAGGCCCATGATGACATCGAGATTGCGCAAGCCGATATCGGCGTCAATCACCACAACTTTCTTGCCCAGGCTCGCCAAAGATGTCCCGAGGTTGGCGGTGGCGGTGGTCTTGCCGACGCCACCCTTCCCTGAAGATACGGTTACAACTTTCCCTGCCATACGGCGTCCTTTCTCGGCCTATTCTCTGGCTTCAACAATAATCTGATTGTCGCGAATCAGCGCGACCGCCGGCGCTGAATTCCGGCGCTTGCCCGGCGGCGACGTCGCCAAATGCCCGGCGATTCTCAGCTGGCTCGGGTTCATCTCCAGGGCGCAGACCCGGGCCGACTCATTGCCCATGGCGCCGGCGTGCGCGTAACCGCGCAATTTTCCCCAAACCACGATATCGCCCGCGGCGATCACTTTGGCGCCGGGATTGACATCGCCGAAAACCAGCGCATGGCCGTCGCTGTGAATCGTGCGCCCGGAGCGCAGCGTGCGGCGAAACAAGATGCCTTGCGTGCCGGATTCTTCGGGATTGACGCTTGCAGTTTCTTGCGCGGGCGCCGGCATTGCGCGGCTGATATTGCCCAGGTTGTTTTCCGTCGAAACGTGCAAAGCTCGGGCTGATTGCCGCGTGGTGTCGCTTTCGCTGCGCACCCGCGACAGCTTCAAGCCGCGGCGCTCCAGCAGCGCCTTTAGCGAACTGAGTTCGTATTTGGGCACGGGTCGCGAGCCGAGCTCAACCGTGATATCGGCGCCAGCGTAGAATTCAATCTGTTCGTCGATGCGCGAAGCCAATCGATCAGTTACGGATTGCCAGTTCTCGGTCGTGCTGAGGCTGATCAGCAGACCATTGTTCATACCCTTTATCGCAATGAGTTCATCTTGCATGTCGCGACAGATCCGATTCGGCTGAATGCGAGGTCCTGCATATATCGTTCAATATACCTGGATTTGAAAAACACGCTTGACCTCATGACGGGGAAACGCGAATTTCGAAAAGAATCGCGGCGCGCGAAGACGAGCGATCAGGCGATTTGAGAAGGGAAGAAGCGGAGCGCTTAAGCCCCCAAAATGTTCAGGAGCAGCGCAGCCGGCACGAGAAAATAAAAGGCGGAAACAACATGAATCCAAAGGCCGGCTTCGTTCGCCAGCGACTTGTTGACCCATTGACCGAATGTGTTGACCGCGTATGTCATCCACATGACTTGAATGATGATCAAAGGCAGAAGGAGGACTTCGCGATTTTTGCCCACATAGACTAGCCCGAAGAGGACATAGAGCGCGTAGGCGATCATCGTGACGATGCCGAGCGGCGGATACCAGCGCGCAAGCCGCGCCAGGCCGACCACGCCCAGAATGATGCCGAAAGCGCTGAACTGCGCGATGACCAGTTGCCCGAGTTCAATCCAGTTCAGCGCCTCCCGCCAGCGCCACAGGTCCAGCAGGGGCTGGGCCGGCATGTACATGACGCCGAGCAAGTAGACGCCAATTGCGCTCGCGCCGAATAGAGACAGCCAGTACCAGGCGCGCAGCCGAGCATAAGAGAGAAAGAGCGCCAGCAGTATCGCCGGCGCCAGCAGCGTCACCAGGGGATCGTTGATGGTTCCAACAACAAAGACAAAGAGCAGACCCAGCGTATGCCACTGTTTGGGTTCTCGAGCCGGCTTGACGCCCGGGCGGGGATTGGTCAGCAGGATCATGTCCGTCAGCAGGTAGAGCAGCCAAGCGGAAACCAGGCCGGTGAGCCTGAGGCTTTGCGCGACGCCGATCTGGCTCCAGAATACGCCGACGAATACGGCGCTGCCGACGCCGATCGCGAGATCGTTGCGCTTCAGCAGAAACGATGCCAGCAGCATCACGGCGCAGGCGAGGCCGGTCGCCATGGCGATTGTCGCCTCTTGCGAGAAGCCGCCGCCGGCCTGTGACCAGAAGACCGGGCATAGCGCCAGAGTCAATCCGCCGGCAATGGAGGCCACGAAGCCCATTGGCCGCATGCTTGCGGTAACGCCCAGGATCGCCAGCGCCAGCCCCGATGCCCGCGCGACCGGCGTCTCCCCGACGAATATCAGCAAGAGCCAGGCAACGCCGGCCGCGCTGAAAGCCGGAATCCATTTCCGCAAGATCCGTCTCTGTTCGGCGTTAAGGGGGAGACCGCTCATCGCGCAATCAACTGCCGAGCGGCCGGCCGGTTCGCACGGCTTTCAGTTGGAAATACTCTTCCATTGTCCGTCGCACGATCGGCAGGGCCACTTGCGAACCTTCGCCGCCGTTGTAGACGAAGGCAATGATGATGATTTCGGGATCGTCGTATGGGGCGTAACCGGTGTACCAGGCATGGGCCGGCCATTGGCCGGGCACGCAGAGATTCAGCGGCCGCGCAATATCGTCGCAATATTCGGCCGTTCCAGTCTTGCCCCCGACTTCGACAAAGGGCAGGGCCGCCGGCTGGGCCGTGCCGCCTTCTCCAATAACCGCCTGTCGCATGCCCTCGCGCACCAGCGTCAAGGTCTCTTCGGATACGAAAGCCGGTATGTAGGGCTCGCTGGCTGCGCGAAAGCGCACCGGCTGGCAGACGGAAGCGTTAAAACTGTAATTCAAAGGAATATGGATGCGATAATTGTGTAAATCCTCGATTCCGGGATCCGGGTTGAGGTCGACCGTGTTTCGATAACCATTTGGATCGCAGCGATTGGGATCGTACCATCTTGAGTTCGGCTCGCAGATGCAGGCGAGGCTGGTCTCGCGTTTCATCAGCATGTCTTCCAGAAGGAGCAGGGTCAAGTCTTCCCCGGGCGCCAGCAGCTCCCGGTTGATGGTGCGCAGCACATGCGGCTCAAACGGGGAAATAATCTGGCGTTCTTCATCGAGAAACTCGCGAATGATCGTCGGTTGATAAAGTACGCCGCCGTTGATCGTCGCCGCCACCGACGCAAGCAACTGCAAGGGCGTGACATTGACGTAACCTTGGCCGAAGGCCGCGTTATAGGTGTCCCCGGTTGACCAGCTCTCGCCCTCGTTGCGCCGCTTCCAATCCGGATCTGGCATGCGGTTGGGGTTCTCAAAGGGCAGCTCAATGCCGAGTTCGCTGCCGATGCCGAATGCGGTGCCATAACGGAAGAGATCGTCAATGCCCAAACCGCCGGGGCGGATCGTCTGCGCCGAAAGATTGGGGTTGCCGCCGCCGATCTGATAGAAATAAACATCGCAGCTCCAGGCGATGCCGCGGATCATATCGACCCGGCCGTGGCCGGTTCGCAGCCAGCAGACAAAACGCTGCGAGGCCGCCCGGTCCAGCGGCGCATATCGATTCTCCACCAGAATCTGTCCCTGGTCCAGGAGCCAGGTGTCGGGGTCGACTACGTTCTCTTCCAAGACGCCGGCGGCGGTTATGACCTTCCAGACCGAGCCGGGCGGATATTTGCTCTTGATTGTATTGTTGACCAGCGGCCGCAGCGGGTCGTTGACGACTTCAAGATAATATTCGCCGTCGATGGCGCGGGCGAAGCGCGAATTGTCATAGCTCGGGTAGCTGACCAGCGCGAGGATTTCACCGGTGCGCGGGTCCATGGCGATGACATTGCCTTGCTGCGACACGGCCCGCCCGGCCGCTGCGTTCAGCTCTTCGATCTGGTCGATGAGCGCCTGCTGCGCGAAGGCCTGCAAATCCGTGTCGATGGTCAGCCGCACATTTTGCCCCGGAATCGGCTCGACCTGGTCGATAATCCGCACCACTTCGCCGGCCACGTCCACCTCGCGCAGGATGGCGCCGCGAACGCCCGCCAGGCGGGTTTCCAGATAACGCTCCACCCCTTCATAGCCGATGCGATCAAAAGCCGGGTTATAGCCCAAAGCGCGGAGTTCGTTAGCTTCTTCGGCCGGTATCGGCCCCATGTAGCCGATGATGTGCGTGGTTAGCGCGCCGGTCGGGTATTCGCGCACGGCGACCGGGTCGACGTCGACGCCGGGCATGTAGATGCGTTCTTCCAGGATCTGCATGGCGACCAACTGCGGCACATCCTGGGCGACAATGACCGGGCTGAAAGGCTCGATGCCTTCGCCTTCAGCGACCAGGTCTTCAATGCTGCGTACGAATTCGCCCGCCTGCGCCGCGATCTCCCGCGTCGGCGGCACCCCGACCAAAGCCGAGAGCCGATTGTATACATCGAATTCAGCTTCCTGGTCGCCCGGCAGCTGGGCCGGGATGATGCTGACGTTGAAGGCGGGCACGTTGAAGGCAAGCCGCCGGTCGTTGCGGTCAAAGATGGCGCCGCGCCGCGCCGGAATGGGAAAGTCCTTCAAGCGGTTTTCATTGGCATCTTCCTGGAATTCGCTATGCCGGATGACCTGCAGCTCGTACATCCTGAGGCCAAAGATGAGAAAAACGGCGAATATGACCGCCTGAAAAAAGGTGAGGCGCCAGGTCTGAAACGGGATCAAGCGGTTGGATTTCACTCGCCGGTCCTGGCCTCGATCCATTGCGTCAGTCGCTGCGGCGCAATCTGCAGGCCGCCTTCGAGGCGGCGCTGTATCACGCGCACAAGCGCATACACAGGTAATACAGCGAGGAGATTGTAAATCATCGACGGAATCAGAATGAGGCTTAATACCGCCAGGATATCATAATTGCTGCCAAGGAGCGCGAGCGCCACAAGATTATATGCCGTGATGAAAAGGGTGGCGACGGGCGCGGCGACCAGGAGGAAGAGCAGGCGCACGCGAAAGAGTTGCCGGGCGATGCCGTTCACGGCGAAAACGATAAGTATGAACGCGGCCGAGGTCGCGCCCAGCGGCAAAACGGAAAGCATATCGACCATGAGGCCGCCGACAAAAGCCCAGACCAGGGCATCCGCCAGGCCCGCGCGAATTGACCAGCATAGTACGATCAGCATAACCAGGCTGACTTGACCGCGCGTGTTATCCAAAACCGGACTGATGTTGCCCAGCAGCGACACGGCGAAGTCCAGCAATTGCGGCGCGATGCTAGCGGAGAGGGCCGCGGCCAGACCAAGAATCGCAATTGAGAGATAACGCGCCATATCTGCTGTCGTCCGCCCCTTAGAACACGCCCAGGTCGATCGGCTCAAAACTGGTGATGACGAGCACAAATTCGAGCGTGTCGAAGTCAATCAAACTCCGGACTTCCGCTTCCTGAAACAATTCAAATTCGAATTGCCGGATGCTGGTCACCTGGCCGACGACAATGTCTGACGGGAAGTTGCCGCCCAGGCCCGATGTGATCACCAGGTCGCCTTGAATGATGTCTTCGTCCAGGTCGACCATGGTCAAACGCAGCACGCCGGAAGCCTGCCCGATGATGCTGCCATGCCCGCGCGTCGACTGCAAACGCGAACTGACCGCGCTGTTCTCGTCATTAATCAACTGCACTTGCGAGGCGTTGGCGCTCACGCTGTGAATGCGCCCGACGAGCCCCAGGTCGCTTGTCACCGGCATGCCGCGGGCGATGCCGTCGCGCGTGCCGCGATTGATGATGATGCTGCGGGAGATGCCGGTCTGCTCGACCGCGATCACGTCAGCCGTGAGAAATTCTTGATTTTCCAGGGCGGAAGTGTAGGAGAGCAAGCTCACCAGCCGGTCATAATCCCGCGCCGCTTCGCGCAATTGGATCAACTCGACCTGGCGCCGGGCGAGCTGCTCTTCAAGCTCGGCAATGCGGTCCCGCAGCCGGCCCAGGTTATTGAGTTCTTCAAAGGCGGCATTGAAGGAAAGCGAAATGCGCGTGAACAAGCCGGAAAGCCCGTGCAGCGGCGCGGCCGCGACGCCTTCCACCGGTGTGAGCGCACCGGATAGACTCAATGCCATCAATCCGCCGCAGAGGCTCAGCATCAGAATGAGCAGCAGAAAGCGGCCCGGGCGCCCGAGCAGTCGCAAGCCTGTGTCCCCGTTTTGCTGTCGTTCGACTTATCTTAACACAGTTTGCGCCGACGCCCTGCGCTAAGCCGCGCAGGCTTGGCGGGCAATGGGATGATCTGATTCGCGCCGGCTCAGTGACGGGTGCTGCCTCTTTCCGGCCCGGTCAGCAACCGGCGCAGGTTATTGTAATCTTCCAGAACGCGGCCGGCGCCGCGCGCCACACAGGTCATGGCATCGTCCGCCAGCCAGGAACGAATATTGACTTCTTCGCGCAGGCGGTCGCCCAGGCCGCGCAGTTGACCGGCGCCGCCCGCGATGGTTATCCCGCTTTCCATCAAGTCGGCGACCAATTCCGGAGGCGTATCGTCCAGCGCGTCTTTGACCGTATCGATGATGATATTCACGGAGCCGCCGATGGCTTCGCGAATTTCGATGGAACTGACCTCGACCGAGTCCGGCAAGCCGGTTGTCAAGTTTCGGCCTTTGACCATGTAGGTCCGCTCTTGCGGCAGCGGGTAAGCCGATCCGATATCGATTTTCGCTTTTTCCGCCGTGGGTTCGCCGATCAGCAAATTGTGTTTGTTGCGCAAGTGCTGCACGATATCTTCGTCCATTTCGTCGCCGGCCACGCGAATCGAACGACTGATGACGATGCCGCCGAGTGAAAAGAGCGCCACCTCCGTCGTGCCGCCGCCAATATCCACGACCATGCTGCCGCGCGTTTCCAAAACGGGCAGGTTGGCGCCGATGGCGGCCGCCACCGGTTCTTCGATCAAGTGCGCTTCGCGCGCCCCGGCATCCAGCGTCGCCTCGATCACGGCGCGCTTTTCCACTTCCGTCACGCCGCTTGGGATGCCAACGACAACGCGCGGGCGCGGAACCGGCACCCAGCTTTGCTCATGCGCCTTCTTGATCAAATAGTCGAGCATGCGCGCGGTGATTTCGTATTCGCTGATGACGCCGTCGCGCAGGGGGCGGACGATTAGAATATCTTTGGGGTTCTTGCTCCACATTTCTTTGGCGCGGGCGCCGACTTCGATTGGGGCGCGCGTCTTGCGGTCGATGGCGACAAATGAAGGTTCATTGATCACTATGCCTTTGCCGCGCACGTAAACTAAAGTATATGCCGTACCAAGGTCGACACCGATGTCAAGCGAAAAAAGCCCGAACAGGAAATCCAGAGGGCTTAGCACTTATGGCTCCTCGACCTCATGCGTTCGCAGGGCATTATAGCATAGTTCGACATACTCTTATGCGAAGCAAGGCAAACGAATCACCAACTTCATTAACGGGCGTTTACACTTTGTTAATGCACAGTGGCGATGTAAGGCTTGTCCGGTATTGGTTCATGCTACCGCGCTTTTTCTACCCCATCCCCCCAACCCCCTTCCCCAGCAAGCTAGGGAAGGGGGAGCGCGCTGAAAGAGACTGACTTTATTGGCAATTTGCTATGAGTTTTTGGGTCAACCTACGAGCTACTTTGTAGAGTCACCCTTCCCCAGTTCACTGGGGAAGGGCCGGGGATGGGGTACGAACTTCGACGAACAAAGGCCTCTTTTGGATGCGGACAAGCCTTGTAGCGCCAATTCACGCGCGGGCGCTGCCGGGTTAAGATTAGGTCAGACTGATGGACGTAGGGCAGACGATGGTGTAACGGTGGATGTACAAGACGCTGTCGCCGCGGCGCTCCGGCAGGAAGGCGCTCTGGGCGCGGAGCGCAAGCTGATTGTGGCTGTCTCCGGCGGCTGCGATTCGGTGGCGCTTTTGCATGCCCTGCTTCCATTGCGGGAGGGCCTCGGGTTTGAGTTGCATGTCGCGTCGCTTGATCATGGCATCCGCGGAGAAGCCGGGCGGGGCGATGTCAAATTCGTCGGCGCGCTCGCCGAGCGCTGGTCCCTGCCTTATACGCTGGGCGCGGCTGATGCGCCCGCGCTGTCGCAGGCGCGCAAAATCGGCATTGAGGAGGCGGCTCGCCGCGTCCGCTACGCTTTCCTGGCGCGGGTTGCGGACGAGCAGGGCAGCGACCGCGTCCTTGTCGGGCACCATGCCGACGACCAGGCGGAGACGATTCTGATGCGAATGACTCGCGGCACGGGCATTCGCGGCCTGGGCGGCATGCGACCTGTCTCGCCAATGCCCGAACATGCGCAGATCCTCTTGATTCGCCCGCTGCTTAAAGTGCATCGCGAGGAGATAGAGCGTTACTGTCGCCGCCATGATTTGCCATATCGACATGACAAGAGCAATGATGATAGAGCCTTCGCGCGCAATTTCTTGCGGCACGAGGTGATTGGCCGGCTGCGGCGCTTGAATCCGCAGATCACGGACGCGCTGGCGCGCCTGGGCGATGCGGCGCTAGTGGACGACGACTTCATTGCCGGGCAGTTTGAAGCGCTTGTTTTGCCGCATGCGCACGTTTCCGCCGGGTGCTGGCGCATCGCAAAGGCGGACTTCCTGGCGCTGCATCCGGCGCTGCAGCGGCGCTTCCTGCAGCGGGCCTTCCAAACGCTGGCGGAAAAGCCGGCCGTCTTGCCGGGGGGCCTGACGCTGGAGTTGATCGCCTGGCTGCGAGACGCCGCAAGCGGCAAGCGCCGGGATATGGGCGCGGCGCTTCAACTACGAATTTGCTACGACGACCTCTGCGTTTCGCGTAAAGATCAACGCTCGTCGGCAGTCGCTTATCACTTAATTCCCGCTGGCGCCGATATCGTGATCGACTTCAAGACGCCCCTGGAGTTGAATGGCATTTGCATCCGCCTGGCGTCGGGCGCGCAGGCCGGCGCAGCGCTGCGCCTGCCGGATTCGGTTAACCTGCGCTTGCGCGCGCGCCGCAAAGGCGACCGCTTCAAACCGAAGGGCATGGCCGGACATTCGCTTAAGCTCAAAGATTGGATGATCGACCGCAAGATTCCGCGCGAGATCCGCGATGGGATTCCCTTGCTCTGCGCCGACGGCGCGATTGTCGCGATATGCCTCGGCGATGTCTGGCATCTCGCGGATCTCAGCCAGTTTGACGATCACCAAGGCGCATATCTGTCGCTGATTCTCCAGTAAATGGCTGTTTCCGGCTAAATTCAAGCGCAGCCTGTGATTGCGATCTTCCAGCTTCCGCTATAATGAGATTAGAACATCTCTCTCCGTCCTGGTGGCGAAGATGGCTGAGACACAGTTGATGCGGCTCCTCCTTGTCGACGATGACGGCGTCAATCGATATACCGTGAGTAAAGCCTTGCAGCGCGCTGGATACATGGTGACCGAGGTCGGCAATGGCGAATTGGCGCTGGAGCGCTTCGCCGCGGACGATTTCGATCTCGTCTTGAGCGAGATTGATCTGCCGGGCATAGGTGGGATCGAGTTGCTGCAGGGGATCAAAAGCCAGTCCGCCGATGCCGTCGTGGTTTTGATGACGGAAGAAGCGAGCGTGGAAACGGCCGTGCAAGCCTTGCGCTTCGGCGCCAAAGACTACCTCGTCAAACCTTGTTCCAGCGAAGACATCCGCGAAAGCGTTGAGCGCGGCATCGAAAGCGCGCGCAGTCTGCGCCGCCGGCGTCGCCTGCTGGATACCATTGAGCGAACCGTCTCCGACTTGTCCCGGGAGGTCGCCGATGCCACCGGAGGCCGAGCGGCGGACAGCGATCCCATACCGACGCCGCGCGAACGCCTGAGCCCGCGCGGCAATGCGATTAGTTTGGGCCCGCTGGCCGTTTTGCCCGGCAAGTACCAGATCGTGACCGGCGAGAAATCGGTGAGCCTGACGCCGACTGAATTCGATCTGCTGCTTTACCTGGCGGCCCATCGCGGACGCGTCGTCTCCTGCCATGAGCTGGTGCGCGAAGTGCGCGGCTATGCCACAGACGAGGTCGAAGCCCGCGAGGTCATCCGGCCGCATGTGAGCAATTTGCGGCGCAAACTAAAGGGCCTGGGCGATATCGAATTGATCGTCAACGTGCGCGGCATCGGTTATCGGCTCGGCGAAGTACCCGCGCCGGATTAGAACGCCCTGCCCAATTCCCGCTGCAAACGCTTCAAGCCGCTGTTTTCCGGCGCTTTTGCGGCTAGATCCTGTCCGCGACAGCCAGCGGACGAAGATTTGCGAAACTTTTACATTTTGCGCTCGTAGACAAAATGGCTAGCCGCCGCTGATCCGTTGGGATTCATGCGCGCGGTCCGAAGCCCGCCGAGAATGCGGCTCAAAAGGCGAGAGCCCGGACGCGCCCGTCAACTCTAATGATATTCATATACGGACTGTATAAAAATAGGGCGTATATGCCGCCGAATCCAGCCTGGCTGCGGCGCTTTCTTGGCATTGCGCGCTAGGCGCGGGTCTTGGTCCTAAGTTATAATGAGCTTGCTCCGGCTGCGGCGGAAACGAAGGCGGAAAACCGAGGACAGCTTCGATAGATGTCTACCTTGAATCCTGATCTGATCTCCAAAGATATGGATGCCATTCTGAACGATACGGCGCCGATGCTCAGCGAGTATCGCAAGTCATCGGTCATGCCGGAGATGGTATTGCTCGCCCTGCTGCGCCGTCAAAACACGGCCGCCTGGCGCATGCTGAAAAACTTTGAATCGTCGCGCGGCGTCGACCTGGAGCGGTTGGAGCGGCAGGTGAAAGTGGCGATCCAGTCGCGGCGCGATCCCGATGGCAGCCTGGATTTTGTGGCGATCGGCAATCGAAAGATCTCACTGAGCCGGCAATCGATCATCCTGCTGGATGACGGGCTGACGATCGCCAACTCCATGAACGAGCAGAAAATCGACACCGATCACGCTCTGGCTGTGCTGGCGGAGACATCGGTCAGCACCGGCGGCATCCTGCGCCAATTCAGCATCACGCCGAAATCCATCCAGGATGCCTACAGCGACGCCAGCAAAATCATACCGGCGCGCGAAGACAGCACAACTGTCGATTATGTCAAGCGCGCCAAACGGGGTCTGCTGCGCGCCGTGCATTTCCGCGAAGACCTGCTGCGCAGCATGATCAATGTGCTTACGCAGTCGGTCAACCGGCATATCGTGCTTGTGGGACCGGACGGCGTCGGCAAGCGCACGCTGGCTTACAGCCTGGCGTTGCTGATGGCCGAAGAAAAGGGTCCGGCCGGCCTAAGCAATTTGGTCCAGATCAGCGAAACGGCTCTGCTCGATGGCGACCAGGAAGCATTTCGCGCCGGCATGAGCGCGGCCCGGCGCGGCGTACTCTTCCTGCCGCTGATTCACCGCTTCTTCGGCGGCCCGATCAAAGCCGATTTCAACAAAGCGACCTCGCTGGTGCAAAAGGCCTTCCTTAGCGACGACCCGGTGATCATTTCCACCACCAGCCTGCAAGAATTCGAGGCGCGCATACAGGGCGTCAGCGCCATTATGGAGAATAGCCAGGTCATCAAGGTGGATGAGCCGACGCTGGACGAAACGGTGCAGATACTGGAAACCATCTCGCCGCATATTGAATCGGATTACGAAATTGCGGTCGATCATGATGCCTTGAAAATGGCGGCGCGCATGTCCCACCGTTTTCTCAAGACCCATCCGCTCCCGCAGAGCGCCGAGCAATTGCTGCATCGCACCGCGGCCATGGTCAACATGGGCAAGCAGGCGCATCTCGCCTTTCGGCCGGAGAATAATGACGCCAGGCTCGATGTCGAAGATGTGACCCTGGTTACGAGTCAAATGACGGGCATCCCGGTGGCGAAGCTCGGCGCCGATGAGCGTCTGCGTTACGCCAATATGGTCGAGCATCTGCGCGAGCGGCTGATCGGGCAGGAAGAAGCCGTGCAGCTGGTGAGCCGCGCCATCAAAACCGCCCGCGTCGGCTTGAAAGATCCCCGCCGTCCCATCGGCACCTTTCTTTTCCTGGGCCCGACCGGCATCGGCAAGACCGAGTTGGCCAAGGTGCTGGCCGATTTTATGTTCGGCAGCGAAGACAATCTCTTTGTCCTGGATATGAGCGAATACAAAGACGAGAGTAGCATCAATCGCCTAATCGGTTCGGCAGTCGGTTATGTTGGCAGCGACGAAGGCGGCCAACTGACCGAACGGCTGATTCAAAAGCCCTATACCATTGTGCTGCTGGACGAGATTGAAAAGGCGCACCCGCGCATCATGGATGTCTTGCTGCAGGTAATGGAGGAGGGGCGGCTGACCGACGGGCGCGGCAATGTCGCCGGTTTCAGCGAAGCCGTCGTGATCATGACCAGCAATATCGGCTCGGAGCACCTCATGGTGCGCCAGATCACCGATGACCTGCGCGAGATGATTATGGACCAGGTGTTGGAATTCTTGCGTCCCGAATTCATCAATCGTCTGGATGAAGTTATCTTGTTCAATGCCCTGGGCGACGATGATTTTGTGCTGATTCTCGATTTGCTGATCGAAAAAGAAAACAAGCTGGCGCGGGAGCGCGGCCTGACCTTGACCTTCACCGAAGGCGCCAAGAAGTGGCTCCTGGAGCAAAATGACGAGCCGGAGTTTGGCGCGCGTCCGCTGCGCCGGATCTTGCGGCGCAACCTGCGCGAGCCCCTGGCCGATTTTCTGCTGCGCTCGAACCCGCCTGAAGGCACGGAAGTTCGCGTCAGCTCCAGCCGCAGGCGCGGCGGCGGGCTCAAATTCTCCGCCCAGGTCGAAGGCGAAGAATACGTGGTCGAGGCTTGAGCGCCGGGGCGGCAGCCCCCAGCGCGGGCGCAGCGCCGCAGCTCGGTTTGTCTTGCCTATTAGCCGGAATGACTAAAGCGAACGCATAACATGATTTCCGCAAGGCCATTAGCCTTGCGGCTATGAATCTGCGAGGGTGAAATGAGCGCATTGGATGCTTCAATCTTCCGGAAATACGATATCCGCGGGACGGCGGCCGGCGCTGCGCCGCAATTGACGCCCGAGGTCGCGCTTTTGATCGGCAAGGCCCTCGGCGCTTATCTGCCGGCGCAATTCGGCTCGCAGCGGGTATTCGTCGGCAGCGACAATCGCCTGACTTCCGGCCCGCTCAAGGCGGCTGTGATCGACGGCCTGGCTTCATCCGGCTTGCCGGTTACGGACATCGGCGAAGTGCTGACGCCCACCGTTTATTTCGCCTCCGCGTCCTATGCCGGCAACGGCGCCGGCGTGATGGTCACGGGCAGCCACCTGGATACGCGCTACAACGGCATCAAAATGGCTTATGGCAAGCTGGCGCTGGCGGGCGAGCAGATTCAAGACCTGCTGCGGATCATTTATGACGAGGCCTTTGTCAGCGGTTCAAGGCAGGTTGAGCAGGACTTCGACATGATTAACCGGCACATGACGGCCATTCAAAGCAAGGTCAGCATGGACAAAGCCCTCAAAGTCGTGCTTGATGCCGGCAACGGTCTGTCCGGCAGCTACATTCCAGCGGTCCTCGCCGCCTTGGGCCTGGACGTGGAATGCCTGTATTGCGAACCGGACGGGACCTTCCCCAACCACTTGCCCAACCCGGAGGACCCGGAAATGACCCGCGATCTGGAAGCGCGGGTCCTGGAGTTGGGCGCCGATCTCGGTCTGGCTTTTGATGGGGATAGCGATCGCTGCGGCTTCATCGACAATCGCGGCCATCATATTGCCGCCGACCGGCTGCTGGCCTTGCTCGCGCGCGACCTGCTGGGCCGGCATCCCAATACGCCGATTGTATTTGACGTCAAGGCGTCGCAGGCCCTGCCCGATGCGATCAAGCAATATGGCGGCGAACCCGTCATGTGGAAATCCGGCCACAGCCTGATGAAACAGAAGATGAACGAAATCGGATCGCTGCTCGGCGGCGAAGTCAGCGGGCATCTTTTCATCGGCGAGGATTATTACGGATTCGACGACGCGCCCCTGGTCGCCCTGAAGACGCTTGAGATCATCAGCAAATCCGAGCGGACGATTGCCGAGATATTTGACGACATTCCCAAGCTGGTCGCCACGCCGGAGATCGTCTTGTCGGCGCCGGACGACTTGAAATTCAAAATGATCGACGAGATGACCGACAGCCTGCAAACTGACTACGAGGTCGTCACCGTCGACGGCGCGCGCGTGATCTTTGATCAGGGCTGGGGTTTGGTCCGCGCCAGCAATACGCAACCGGCGGTGACATTGCGCTTCGAGGCTTATACCCGGGACCAGGTTTCCCAATACATGCAGGTCTTCAAAGCGCTGCTGGACAGATACCCCCAAATTGACCAGAGCGCCTTTCTGTCCCAGGTCGAAGCCTTCGACGCATAGACCGATTGCTCAAACTCTTGTGGCTTCGCCGCCTCAACACCGATGATTGACCGCTCCAAGCATATCTATCGACATCGGGCCGCGGACTACGAGCGTCTGGTGGCGCGCGAGGATTACCAGGGCAATCTCTTCGCGGCGCTGAACGACATTCGACCGCTGGACGGCTTGGATGTGGTTGAATTTGGCGCCGGCGCCGGGCGGCTGACCCGCCTGCTGTCGGTCCAGGCCAGGCAAATCCAGGCTTTCGATATAGAGCCGGCGATGCTGGCGCGGGCGCGGACAAATATGCTGGAATCCGGCATGGGCAATTGGTCGCTGGCCCTGGCCGACAACGCGCGCATGCCCATTGCCCCGGGCTGCGCGGACCTGGTCATTGAAGGCTGGAGTTTCGGCCATACCGTGCATTGGCAAAAATCGGACGGTTTGCGCCAAGTGGATGCCATGCTCGCCGAAATGCGCCGCATTCTGCGCCCGGGCGGCGTCGCCATCCTGATCGAAACCATGGGCGCGGGCCAGCGCCAGCCGGCCGCGCCAAGCCGGGAGCTTGCCAAGCTCTACGACTATTGGCGCGACGCGCATGGCTTCCAATATCGCTGGATTCGCACCGACTTTCACTTCGCCTCGCCGGAGGAAGCCGCTGAGCTGATCCGCTTCTTCTTTGGCGACCATGACGCGGATGCCTGGCTTTCGCCAGGCCAAGTCATCGTGCCCGAATGCACCGGCATTTGGTGGAGGCAATATGATTAAGCGCACAGGCGGCGCATTCAGAAGGGGGCAGGCGGCGACACCGATTGCGCCAGATAATTCAAGGCGCTCAAGAGCGCCAGCGCGGCAATGCCGAACAAAATCAGGAGGCTGCCGTAGATGATCTGCCGGCGATCCCAGGCTTTTGTGCGCTGTGGCGGCGACTCTTCACGGCCGCGTTCCAATCGCTTCCGCCAGGTTCGGTCGCGATCCAGGATCAGGATGATGCCCCAGGCGATGAAGGGAAAGCCAAACAAACTGCCGAAACACAGAGCCGCGATCATGTCTCATTCCGTCCCGCAGATTCGTATCCGGCGCGGGAGCGCCGGGCGCGCCAGCAAGATTGTCCCGTTTGTCGCCGGTCCGCGCCAGACGCAGTTTTTTTCAGGGCGGCGCTATTGCAAGATAGGCGATATGCGTTATGATGATTTTTCATCGTCCTTCGTCAAAGCTGAAGCGCCAGCGCAAAAGGTCGAATTATGCGCAATCTGAACGCCCCTGATTTGGCGCCCAACCTGGAGTTTGAAGTCGACCGGGAACACTCGGGCGTTCGCATGCTGGGCTGCCTGACCTTCTTTTTCGGTTCCGTTATCGGTTACCTGATCCTGAATACTTTCATTCCCAATGGCGGCTTGATCATTATTGGCGCGGCCATTGCGATCGCCGTCGCCTTGACCTACGCCGCCGATCATTTGAGCAAGATTTACTGGCCGAGCAATCGCGCCATTCAATTCGTCGACGATGTCATTCGTTTGATGAAAGGCAGCGCGGTTCAGGGCGAGATCGACGCGCGCGAGAATGTCAACCTCTTGATGTGGCATTTCGAGGCGAGACGCCATCCGCGCGTGCCCAAGGGCTGGTATGTCGTGGCCAGCGCCCTGGAGCAAGATGGCGAATATATAGTTAGTTACAGCATCGCCTCCCCGCAAGATTTCGACGCTTTGCCGCTTTCGCGCCTTTCGGTGCAGTACCAGCGCAAAAAAGACAAGAAGGGCGAGAGCCGCGATCTGCGCGAGGCGGGCAACCACCGGCGCATCGCCATGGCCGAGTTTCATCGCGGCGAGTTTGGCGCGGAAATGTCGCTTGAAGATTACCATGCCTATCTGGATTATCTGGCGGATACTTATACTTCCTGGATGCCGAAGGACAAATGACCGCTTCGTCCAGATTCGCCCTCTGCATCGCTTTTTTTCTTTTCAGCATGGCTTCGCCGCAGGCGCAGGACAGGCTCTTGCAAATTGGGGATTTCGTCGATGGCGAGCTGGCGGCGGGCGAAACCCAACGCTTCACAATAAACCTCCTGGAACTGACGCTTCTGTCCTTTCGCGTCGAAGCACAGAGCGACGCGCTTGACCCGCTGCTGGAAATCTTCGATCGCAATGGCGCGCTGCTGGTCGCCAATGACGACTTCAACTATCCCGATTCCCGCGATTCCATCATCCAGGCTTTTGTCATTCCCCTAAGCGGCGCCTACACAATTGCCGTCAGCGCGGTCGGCGAAAGCAGCGGCGCCTACCGCCTGCATATCTTGCCCGGTTATGATGTGCTGGCCCTGCGCGATCTGGACGTGGACCAGACGAACTGGGAGGTCGCGCATAGCGACGCCCTGGTCGGCCTGTCCGGAACCAGCGACTTCGCCGTGGACATTCAGGGTGTTGGCCGCTCCGCCATCCTGGTCGGCTTGCACCTGCCGGTCGAGCGCGATCTCTATTTTGAAGCCGCCTTCCAATCGGTGCATTCGAGCAACGAATGGCAAGTCGGCCTGGCTTTCCGCTATCTGGCGCCCGATCGCTATCATCGCGTTCTGTTGAACAAAAACGGCTTCTGGCAGGTGGAACGCGTCGAAGCTGAAGAGGTCACCGTCTTGCGCAACTGGACGACGCACCCGGCCATCGCCGCGGGCAGCCGCAGTTTCCGCTTGGGCGTGCTTGTGAGCGGGCGTCATTTTGATATTGTTTACAACGGCCAGGTCGTTGGCTCGGCCGCCAGCGATGCGTCCGCGGAGCCGGGCGGCGTCGGCATCGCCATGCGCACCGACCGCGTCTCTGGCGGCGCCGTATCGCTTTCCGTCGTGCAAACCGTTGTGACGCTGCCGACGCGCGTCGCCGGCATGGTCCTGCTGCCACAGCGCCTGCTGGCGCGCGGATATTATGCCATGACGGTTGATCTGGCGCGGCAGCAACTGGCGCCGGTCGGCGGCGAAATCCGCCTATATCTGCCGGAGAGCTTTGTGCAGCGCCTGAATCCGGGCGTATCGCGTTTGCCGGTGGCTTCCAACTTCGTCTTCGAGCAGTTTGCCATCGGCGCCTGGGTGACAAGCAGCGGGCGCGCCAACTCCAACGGCGGCTGCGGCCTTTATTTCCATCTCAACGACGAAGAAAACTACACCCTGGCTTATATCACGCGGTCGGGCGATGCCGGCGTATCGCGGCGCAGCGCCGGCGGATTCGACCCCGGCATCTACAGCCAGCGACCGCCGCCAACGGACGAAGCGCAATACCTGCTGGCGATTGTCACCGATGACGAGATCCACCTTTACGCCGATCAAGAATACATCGGCAGAATGGATCATCAGCCGCGGACCGGCCGCATCGGCATCGCCGCCGTGAATTTCGAAGAAGTGAATACCAGCTGCAGCTTCAAGGACCTTTGGCTCTTGAGTTTTGACGATTGAGGCCTGCCGCGTGACCGTACGCCAGGAGCAAAAAAAAGCCCCACGCTGTGGTGGGGCTTTTCTATTTGCGATTCGCCGCAGGCCGCAGGCCTCAGCCCTACACGCCGCGCAGGGCGGCGCAGGCCGGGCAGCCGCCGCCGGGCCTGACGATCGCGTAGCCGGCTTGTGGATCCGCCCCCCAGTGGGTGAAATTCAGATTCCAGACAATAAAGAGCCGAACGCGGCCGGAATCGCGCGACATGCGCGCCGCCTCGGCCAGCCACTGCGCCTGTTCGCCAAGGGTAACAGGATCATTCGGCGTCCAGTTGAAGCCCTGGGGAATCCCTCCCGGCATTCCCTCGCCGCTCAGGTATCCCAGCTCCGTCCAGCAGACCTGGGTGTTGGGGAAAAAGCGCAAGCCGCGGTTCAGCATCTGGCTGAAGTAATAGGTGGGAAAGTTGCCGCGCGGGTCGCCGCTGTTTCTGCTTGGGCTTAGCACGCCTTCGTTATAGTGCAAGCCGAGGCAGTCCATGGCCTGGGCGGCGCCGGCTTGGGCCATCTGCTGCATAAAGACATCGTCATTGCAGACGCCGACGCGATCCGCGTCCCTCGAGATGCATCCGGCTGCGCCAGCGTATCCGGTCGGCGCCGGCGCGCCGCTGATGACCAGGACGTTGGGATTGGCCGCCTTGATCGCCGCGTATGCCGCTCTAAGGAGTTTGGTGTATTCGCCGCCATTGATCCGGTTGTAGGGCCATTCGCGGTCGATATTCGGCTCATTCCAGACTTCGATGGCATCGGCGCCGTTCTGCGCCAGGAAGGCGACATACTGGGCGAACTCGTTGACATAGCCGTCAAAGTCCTGCGCCAGGCGATCCCGTTGGCCGAGCGCGCCCAGCAAAACCTTAAAGCCGTTGTTATGGGCCTGCGCGATGAGATCGCGACCATCGGACTGGCCATGCCGCACCTGCTTCTTGATCCAGGTCATGCCCGCGCTGCGCAATTGCCCGGCGGTTGACCCGTCGAATCCCGCGATGTGCCCGCCCAGCGCGAATCCGCTGACATCGGCCGTGCTGGCGACCGCTGCCGCCGCTGCCGACTCGGCTTCGCCTTGTTCCGCAGTCTCCGCTGGCGCCGTTTCCGGGGCCGGCGGCGGCGCATATTGCGGCGGGACGATGGCTTCGTCGCAAAGCACTAACACTTCATGGTCATAGCTGATGCGCGCCTGATACTCTTGGCCGGAGGAATCGAGGATCGATATCGTCCAGCCAAAGAGAATGTCATTGCGCTTTTGCGGATGCGGCACGGAAGCGACGCAACTGTCGATGCCAAAGGCGCCATAGACGCGCAAGCTATCGACCGAACTCCAATTATCCTCATAAAAGCGCCATCTCAGGATGCGCAGCGTATGGCCGATATCCTCTTCAATGGCGTCGCGCGCCATATTAAAACTGACCATCACCGGGTCGCCGCTGTAGTCTGTCGCGTCGTCTTGCGCGAAGGAAATCGTGCCGAAGCCCAGCAAAAGCAGAGCCGCGACCACTAGGATAAGAGCGCGCAATCCGGGCAGTTTACCTGTTTGCGAAAGCATAATAGTCCCCTCAAAGCCAGGTATTGAAAGCATCATCGAAAGCATAACCAAAAAGCCTGAATTTGCTATAGTTCGTTTCGCGTCGAAGGTTAAGCGTTGGCTGAGCGTATGGCTCTTGTTTGCGTTTCACAGGCATATTTGGCGCCGCGATGGGCGGGCGCCGGTCGATCCGGCCGCGGCCGGGCCAAGTTTCAGTCGCGGGGGATCGTGAAATAAAAGGTCGAGCCGGCGCCGGGTTGGCTCTTGACCGAGATTTCTCCGCCGTGTTCTTCAACGATGGCTTTGGCCAGATACAGACCGAGCCCGGTTCCCTGCGTTCGTTGAGTAAGATTGTCCTCTATGCGGTAAAAGCGCTCGAAAATCTTGGCAATCTGATCTTTGGCGATGCCCGCGCCTTCGTCGCGCACGAAGACCGTCACATGCTTTTCGCTGAAGCGCCCGCCGACCGTGATCGTTTTCTCCTCCGGCGAGTATTTGATGGCGTTGGTGAGCAGGTTGTCGATCACCTGGCGCAAACGGGCCGCATCGGCATGGATCACCGGGAAGTTCTCGGGAAAACTCAACTCGATGCGATGGGCGGATTGGCTGCGCAGCCGGGCGACTGAACGCGCCGCCACCGCGCTCAAGTCGGTATCGGCCGGGTTTAGCCGCAATTCCCGCGCCGTTTGAATCTTGCTGGCGGTCAACAGGTCCTCCACCAGCGCGGTCAAGCGATCGGCCTCGTCTTCGATGATCGTCATCTTCTCCCGCACGACATCGCGTTCCCATTCGACATCGTCGCGGCCCAGGGTGCTTGCGTAACCTTTGATGATGGCGATAGGCGTGCGCAGTTCATGATGAACTGACGAGATGAAAACCGACTGCATCTCCTGGGCTTTGCGGAAATTCGTGATGTCGCGGACGTTGGCGATGATGCTCTCCAGCCGCCCGTCATCCGCGACAAGCGGGGCGTAGGTGATGCCAATGCTCAAGGGCATGCCGTCGCGCCGGATGAGCTCGCCCTCGACATAGAGCGTTGTCGCGCCCGGCGCCGTTTCCGTGTCCCCGGCCCAGCCCGCTTCAAGCGCCGCTTCGATGTCCTGACCCGGCGCCTGGTCCCAGACGATGACGTCGGCCAGCGGCCTGTTGACAAGCTCTTCCATCCGCCAGCCGGTCATGCGTTCAAAGGCGCGATTGGCTTGCTGAAACCTGAGATCCGGATCCAGGATGAAGACGCCGTCGCCGCTGCTGTTGACGATAGCTTCCAGGCGCTGATGTTCCTGGTTGAGTTCGCCGTAAAGCTGGGCGTTGTTGACGGCTATCGCCGCTTGATCGGCGAAGCTCTGCAAGGTGTTCAGGTCTTCCGATGTGATCGCGGTTTGATAAGAGCGAAACACAATCAACAAGCCCAGCGGATTGCGCGCGAAGACCAGCGGCATGGCGATCGACTGGACCAGACGCGGGTCGACAGCATCGGCCATCTCCCGCAGCTTCTGGTTGAGAAACTCGCGGCTGAAACCGCCTTCGTCAGCGGGCGCCATTAACTCCTGCAATTTGATGTTGAGCTGCGGCACATCGTCCTGGCTGAGGCCGCTGAATGCCCGCACATTGAAACCGCCGTCGCGCTTGTCATTCAGCGCGATGATGCCGACGCGCCCGGCCAGCATCACCAGCGAGGCATGCAGCACCCGCCGCAGGACCTCGCTGAGGTCAAGCTGGGCTGTGATCGCCCGCGTGATTTCCAGCATGAAGTCGCGCTGTTGCGTACGCAGATCCGGCCGCATTAACATGAGTCTATTCTAGCATGACCTCTTGCGAGCGCGGGATAGCGCTGCGCTGCGCGGGAGCGCGCGGCGCCTAGAAACGCCGGTCCAGCTCGCTGATATCGACATTGCCGCCGTCGGTGGCGGCGAGGGCGGCCGCGCCTACAAGCGCCACATCGTCGCCCAGCGCAGCCAGCTCAATCCGAAGCCCGGCGGTGAAGGAGTCATTCAAGATGTGCCGGTCGATGGCTTTTTTCAGCGGCCGCAAGAGCAGATCGCCGGTTTTGGTCACGCCGCCGCCCAGCACGACGATCTCCGGATTGAAAGCGAGCAGGGCGCAGACGATTCCCAGACCGAGAATGCGCCCGGCATATACTAGGCATTCGATCGCGATTTCGTCGCCGGCCGCGGCCGCCAGGCCGACCGTCCGCGCGTCAATCCGATTGATGTCGCCAGCCGCCAGCTCGAGCGCGCTGGAACTCGCGCCGGCCTGAATTGCCGCTTTGAGCCGGGCGGCGATGGCTGGTCCGGCCGCTTCCGGCTCGACCGTGGAGACCCGGCCCGATTCCAGGACGATAGGGATGTGGCCCAATTCAGCCGCGAGACCGGCATGACCTAGGAGCAGCTTGCCATCGCTGATCACGCCCGAGCCAATCCCCGTGCTGACTGTGAAATAAACGACATGACGGCATCCCTGGGCCGCGCCTTTGCAGGCTTCGGCCAAAGCGGCCGCATTGGCGTCATTGCCGAGGTAAACGGGCAGGCCGAATTCGGCGGCGATTATGTCCCGCAAGGGAATATCCAGCCAGCCGGGCAGATTGGGCGGCGCGATCATCACTCCTGTCAGCGGGTTCAGCGGACCGGGCGCGGATATGCCGATGCCCAGAATATCGTCTGGACGCTCCGGCATGACCTTGCGGATATATGCCTTGATGCGGTCGATGACATATTCCGATCCCCGTTCAGGCCGCGTCAGCGTGTTCTCCCGCTGCAGCAGGTTGAGCGCCTGGTCGAGGCGGGCGGCGCGGATCTGTGTCCCGCCCAAATCCACGGCGATTATCTCTTTTGCCATTTGGCGCGCCTCCCGGTTCCTCATCGTCTGCGGCGCGCCGTCCGCCTCATCGCCTGCCTGGATGGGGCGCCGCCCGCGATTATTACAATCCTGACGTAATAGAACATTTCTGCTAATCCGCTTGTAGCGGCGAAATGACGCTGATAGAATAGCATGGAACGACCCGAGATTTTAGTTCAGCAGGCTTCTCCAGCGGGACAACGACATGGCGCGTGCCACACCGATGCGGCGGCAATATCTCGAGATCAAGAGCCAGTATCCCGACTGCATCTTGATGTTTCGCATGGGCGACTTCTACGAGATGTTCGACGAAGATGCCGAAATCGCCGCGCGCGAGCTGGAAATCACCTTGACATCGCGCGCCCACCGCAAAGGCGGCGAGAAGATCCCGATGGCCGGCGTGCCCTACCATTCGGTGGACGGCTACATCGCCCGCTTGATCGAAAAGGGTTTTCATGTCGCGGTCTGCGATCAGATCACGGAGCCGACCGGGCGCGGCATCGTCGAGCGCGAAGTGACGCGCGTTATGACGCCCGGCACCGTCGTTGAGCCGGCGCTGTTGGAAGAAGGCAAAGCCAATTATCTCATGGGCATCCTGCCCGTCGGCGATGTGGAAAGCGGCCAATGGGCGCGCGCCGGCGTCGCCTATGCCGAAATTTCCACCGGCGAGTTCAGCGCGACGCAGTTCTCCGGCGATGATGTCGGGATGCGCGTCTTTGAAGAGCTGGCGCGGATTGCGCCGCGCGAAGTGATCCTGCCGGAGGCTTGGGCGGCCCGCGGCGTGACCTTGCCCGAAGGCATTCATCTCAGCCCGGTACAAGACTGGACATTTGAATTTGCGGGCGCCGATCAACTGCTGCGGGACCATTTCCGCGTTGGCACGTTGGATGGATTCGGCCTGAAGGACCGGCCTGACGCGGTGGCGGCGGCCGGCGGCGTGCTGCAATATTTGCGCGTCACGCAGAAAGCGGCCCTCGATCAGCTCAGGTCGATCCGCTTCTATTCGACCGATTCCTTCATGGTTCTGGATCAATTCACGCGGCGCAATCTTGAATTGTCGGAGACGATTCGTCACGGCAAGACGCAAGGCAGCCTGCTGGGAATCCTCGACCGTACGCTGACGGCGATGGGGAAGCGGCTTCTGCGCAAATGGCTCAATCAACCGCTGCTGGAGATAGACCGCCTCAACGCGCGCCTGGATGCGGTGGAAGCGCTGGTGGGCAGCGACATCCTGCGCGACGAAATTGCGGCGTCCCTCAAGCAAGTTGCCGATGTCGAGCGGCTGACGCAGCGGATTGTCATCGGCAAAGCCGGTCCTCGTGAACTGGTCGCGCTGAGTGATGCGCTCGCTGTTATCCCGCTGCTGCGGAAACTGCTCGCGGATCTGGGCAGCCTGTCCGCGATTGTCGAACGGCTTGATCCCTGCGAGCCGGTCTTTTCGCTGATTGGCGCCGCCATCAACGACGATCCGCCGGCGGCTTTGAATGCGATCGGCGTAATTCGGGCCGGTTATTCAGCGGAACTCGACGAGATTCTCCAGTCGTCGCAGGACGCGCGCGACTGGATCGCCAACCTGGAGTCGCATGAGCGGCGCAGGACCGGCATCGCCAGCGTCAAAGTAGGCTACAACAAAGTCTTCGGCTACTACATTGAAGTGACAAATACGCATGCCGACCGGGTGCCAGAGGACTATGTGCGCAAACAGACCCTGGTCAACGCCGAACGGTACATCACGCCCGAGCTCAAGGACTATGAGTCGCGCGTGCTGAACGCCGAAGAAGAAATCCTGTCCACGGAGCGCGCCATCTTCAGCGATGTCTGCCAGCAGATCGCCGGCCATCGCGATGCCTTGCTGATGACCGCCGGGGCGATCGCCCACCTGGATGCCTTCTTGTCGCTGGCGACGGTCGCCGCGCGCGAGGGTTACACCAGGCCAGCGCTGACTGAAGACAGTATTCTGGAAATTGAAGCCGGCCGTCACCCGGTCGTCGAGAAGCTGCTGGAGAGCTCCACGCGCTACGTCGCCAATGACAGCCGGTTTGACATCGGCTCGCGCATCCAAATCATCACCGGCCCGAACATGTCGGGCAAGTCGACCTACGTCCGGCAGGTGGCGGTTTTGACCTTGATGGCGCAGATTGGCAGCTTTGTGCCGGCGGATTCCGCTACGATCGGGCTGGTCGACCGCATCTTCGCGCGCATTGGGGCGCAAGACGAAATCCACGCCGGACAGAGCACCTTCATGGTGGAAATGGTGGAAACGGCGCGCCTGCTTTCCGGCAGCACAACGCGCAGTCTGCTCATCCTGGATGAGATCGGCCGCGGCACCTCGACGTACGACGGCATGGCGATCGCGCGCGCTGTAATCGAGTTCATCCACAACAATCCGCGCTTGAACTGTCGGACGCTCTTCGCCACCCATTATCATGAACTAACCGAGCTGCCGAACATCCTGCCGCGCACGGCGAATTTCAATGTGGCGGTCGCGGAACAGGGCGAAGAAATTGTATTCCTGCACCGCGTCTTGCCGGGCGGCGCCGATCAAAGTTATGGCGTTCACGTCGCGCAACTGGCGGGAATGCCCCGCTCCGTGGTCGAGCGGGCGCGGGAGCTGCTGACGCAGCTGGAAGAAGGCGGCAGCGATTTTTCGCTGTCCAAGCCTAAGCCCCAGCATCAGCAGTTGAGTTTCTTTGAAGTTCCGGAGAATCCGGCGGTCGGGGCGCTGCGCGCCCTGGAAGTCGATGGCCTTAGCCCGTTGGAAGCCTTGACCACCTTGTACGAGCTCAAGCGCATGGTCGCGGAGGCTTAGATGTCTGTGTTTAACGCTGTTGTCATCGCGACGCACCGGCGATCGGGCAATCAATGGGCGCTCGACGCCTTGCGCCGCAACAGCCCCGACATCAACGATTCCTTCATGGGGCTGGAACAGATCGAAGCCGATCATGACGCGGCCATGCCGCTGGGGCAATTCCGACGGCAACTGTTTAGCCTTGAGGGCAAAGTGCTGATTAACGTTCACGATTTGCCAACTGCCGACTACTGGACCGGGCTGGACGAGCGCCAGTTTGCCCGCGCCATATTGCGCAATTCGCCGACAATCTATGTGCATCGCGACGGCCGCGATGTAATGGTTTCGCTCTATTACTACATGCGCTCGATCAGCGAGACCGTGCGCAATCAGCCCTTTTCGCGTTTTCTGCGCGGGGAATCCGCCTTGACGGGCATGAACACCGGGATGAGCCGGCCCGGCTATTGGGCGCACCATGTCCAGTCCTGGCTGCAACAAGGCAACTTGTTGGCGATATCATACGACGATCTGGAAGCCAATTATGAAATCGCGTTGCGCAGGATGGCGGATTTTCTGGATGTTCAGCTCAACCCGGCTTTGCGGCCGCTCACTCGGGCCGGCCCGCAACAGAAACCTACTGCGTTTGAGAGACTGGCCAACAGGCTGGGCATACGGCGTAGAGGCGCGCAGATCTCCGGCCCGCGACTGGGCATGAGCGGTGAATGGAGCAATGTCTTCGACAAACGCGATCAGGAATTCTTCATGCGAGAAGCCGGCGATGCGATGCGGGAAGCCGGATACTTGCGCTAATCGCGTCTAGGCGCCGCCGAACACGGTCGCCGCGCGCCCGGTCAGCGTCACATAGATTTCGAGGAATAGAGACAAATACATTATTCCCAATAGCAGCCCGGCAATTCTGACCGGCTTGCCAAGAATCCTGAGCCGAAATTCGCTGACGCGCGGGCTGTGGAGCAGCAGACCGACCGTCCACAAGAATGGTATGAATATGACCAGAATCATGCGCGCGCCGCGGAAACCGGTTATCGGTATGTACCAGGCCGCGGCCATAGCATAAACGACAAGTATCATGGCGGCGAACCAGATCTCTCGAATATACTTGCCCTGCGCTCTAATCGGCGCTGCTTTTAGGAGCAGGGCAAGGCTGGCGACAATGGCTACTGCGCCCAGAATTGTCTGCGAGCAATGGCCGTAGTTGAAAGTTCTCATTTGACCGCGATCAAAGCAGGCTTGCGACAGGATGCGCTTGGACCCATTAAAAAGGCGCCAAAACATTGAGCCGACGCCACGTTCGTCCAGGTATTTCTGCAGACTTGGAATCTCTTCCGGCGGCATATCCGGCCAGCCTTCTCGGTCGCCGTGCGCTCGCGTTCCTAATTCTGCCTCTCCCCAATTGTCATACCACATATAAAATGTGGTATTCACGTTGTAGAAATACGTGCCGTACTTCGCCTTGCTCTCCAAAAGATAGGGAGACAGCAGCGCCAGAAATACAGCAATGGGCAAGAGCGCGCGTAAGATCGCATTCCGCGCTTGTCGCACTGTAAGCTCTCGGCGGAGGCCGGAAACGACCAGGCCAACGGCGTAGCTGCTGGCGAACAGCAGTAGGGCTGGCAAGGCGCTGGCTTTGGTGAAATGGGCGAGGGCGAACAAAGCGCCGCATAAAACCGACTTGCGCCAATCCGGCCTGGACAGCGTGTCCAACGAGAGGATGAACGCGAGAGCGAAGAGCCCGTAGTACAGATTCTCGGTCAATACATAGGGGGCCTTTATCGCGTATACCAGCATGGCGAGGCAGAGAATCGCCCAGGTTGCATACATACGTGAAAACCTGGCGAAAAAAACGATGCCCAATCCGGCCAGAACTGCTAGCGATAGAAACAGGTTTACCCGCTTGGCTAGTTCAAAGAATTCATCCCTCGAAAGCTCGGGTGAATAGAACAATGCCTGAATCCATGGATAAAGCGGCATCTGGCTGCGCCGGCCAGTGTAACTCAGATTGCTTTCGTAGGACTTTATTGCGAAATTTAGAAACGCCCCCTGGTCGGCCAATTGGTCGGCCGAACGGCGATTTTTGGCGCCTTCCTGAACCTGTGCGATGTGAAGGAAGAGCAGCGCGCCAACTAGGACTGTTGCCGCGGCCAGGACGGCTTGAGGGACGCGCCCGATTGTTGGCGTCTTAATCATCGCCGGGCGAATGACCCGCTTCCGGACGCGCGTCGGGGATCGCTGCCGCTTCCTCAGGGACAATATCTTCAGAGCGCAGCGCGCGCTGGTGAGAGACGATGGCCACTTCGGTCTTGTCCAAACTAGGCTGAATCATCATAGAACACGACATTACAATGATAACGCATGTGATGCGAATTACCATTGGAACTGTATTCTAAGTGAATTCCTAGACAAATTGCTAAGAATGTCTAGGAACCTTGCGTCCGACGCGAAGCTGAACCTATCGAGCTGGAAGCAAGCGACCCTGAACAGTGGACTAAACTCGGACCATGTTCCTCGTTAGGAACCGCCTGTCATGGTTACAGCCCGCACAGCTATCATCAAGTAGATTTCATAAGACAGCGCCAGATACATCAGTCCCAGTAGCAGCCTAAGCATGCTGACTGACTTGCCAAGAATCCTAAGCCGAAATTCATTGACGCCAGGCGCATGGATGGCAAGACCAACCGTCCATAGCAGCGGAATAACAATGACGAGCGCTATTCTCACGCCGTTGTTTCCAAGGATCGGCACGTACCAGGCGGCCCCGAGGGCGTAAACGACAAGTATGGCAGTCGCGAACCATGCGATGTGAGCGTATTTCAGGAGTTCGCGCAAGGGCATTCGCCGCAGCAGGACCGGCAAACTTATTGCGATGGCGAGCAGGCCCAAGCTGGCTTGCGAACAATAGCCGTAGTGCCATGTGCTGTTGACATCAAAACAGCCTAGATTCAGGAGTCGTTTGCTGCCGTTGAAGAAACGCCATAACATTGATCCGATGCCGCGTTCCCGTAGATACTTTTGAAGGCTGGGGATTTCTTCCGGCGGCAGGTCAGGATAGCCATCGTGATCGCCCGCGGCCAGGGTGCCGGCTTTTACCTCAGCCCAAGATTCGTACCACATATAGAAGGTCGTATTCACGTTGTAAAAGTAACTGCCGTACTTGGCATTGCTCTCCAGTAGATATGGAGACAACAACACGAGGAAAACAGCAACTGGCAGGAGCGCGCGCAGGATCAGATCGCGCGTGAGCGCCGGCGTGAGTTCACGCCTGATCGCATGAGTTAGGAACAGAACGCCGTAGCTGCTGGCGAAAAGCAGGAGCGCCGGCAAGGCGCTGGCTTTGGTGAAATGGGCGAGGGCGAACAGCGCTCCGCATATAATCGATTTGCGCCAGTCCGGCGCGGACAGCGTCTCTAAAGACAAGATGAAAGCGAAGGTGAAGAGACCGTAATACAAATTCTCAGCGAGCACATAAGGGGATTTGATGGCATAGACGGTAAAGGCGATAGCAAGAATAGACCACAAAGCGAAGGGACGAGAGAATTTTGCGAAGAATGCCAAACCGATACCAGCCAGAACGAGGATTGAAAGCGAGATATTCACGCGCTTGGCGCGTTCAAAGGATTCCTCGTCTGTTAATTCCGGTGAATGCAACAGCGCCTGTATCCAGGGATAAAGCGGCATTCGATTTCGATTGCCTGTGAATCGGAATCCGGTCTCGTAGGATCGCTCTGCGAAGAACAAAAAGCCTGACTGATCGCTGATAGCTCTTCTGTTTTGGATATTGCCCTGAACTTGCGCGATGTGAAGGAACAGCAGCGCGCCAACTAGGACTGCTGCCGCGGCGAGGAGGGCTTGAGGGATGCGCGAAAGCCCGCGCGACTTAGCCATCGCCGGGCGAATGTGCCGCTTCCGGACGCGCGTCGGGAATCTCCGCCTCTTCCTCGCTGATGATGCCTTCAGACAGCAGCACGCGCTTGAAAGAGACAATGGCCACTTCGATCATGTCCAGGCTGGGCTGATTTGTGGTCAGATGCTGCAGGGCGAGATTGGGCTGGATCATGAAGCGGATCCAGGGCTTGTCCAGGTTGGCCGCGGTGTACTTGAGAAACTCGTAGGCGACGCCGGCGATGATGGGAATGAAGAGCACGCGCGATAGAATCAGCAAGGCAAAGGGCGGACGCCCGATCAATGAAAAGAGCATGACGCTGACGAATACCACGGTGAGCAAGAATGCGGTGCCGCAGCGCGGATGTTCGATCGGGTATTGGTCGACGATCTCCGGCTCGAGCGCGTCGCCGGCCTCATAGGCGTTAATGGTCTTATGTTCCGCGCCATGATAGGCGAATATTCGACGGCCGTCATTGGTCTTGCCGACGAACCAGATATATACGACGAGGATGGAAAGCTGAACGACGCCTTCGATCAAGTTGATCAAAAAAGCGTCCAGCCCGATCGGCAGCGCCTCATAAGCCAGCAGATTGCTACTCTGGCCCGCGACTTCAACTTCGTTGCCCGCCTCGTCTATGACGACTTCGGGCGCCGCTGTGCTCAAGCCGACCAGATTGCCAATACCAGTCGCGGCGGCGGTCGGCAGCAGAAAGAAGATCCCGATGCCGATCAACAGCGAGACGGCGATGGTCGCCCAGCCGATCGGGCCGCTGAAGCTCACCTCTTCTTCTTCGTCGAGGGCAATATCAGCCGACCACATCAAGGCGCGGATGCCCAGCCCCAAGGCATCCCAAAGGCCGACCAAGCCACGCAAGAATGGCGTGCGGGCGATGCGCCCACGGTACAACCTTGCGCTAATCGGCTGCTCGTGGATGACGATTTGGCCCTTTGGGTCGCGTGCGGCCACGGCCATGGAATGGGCGCCGCGCATCATCACGCCTTCTATAACAGCCTGCCCGCCATACGAAAACTTCAATTCACCGGCGCTGCGCTTCTCTGTTTGTGGCAAGCTCACCCCCGTATCCATGCAACCCGCCCAATATATGTCGCGGCTGCGAACCGGTCAAGCGGAAACAGCTTTCGACGCCGATTCAGCCGGCCGAATATCCAGCAGTTGCATCTGCAGATTGCGTCGGCCATTCCACTCGTTCATTTCTACCGTGTAGGCGGCGTCAATCTTCTGCGGCATCCCATTCGCCCAATCGCCCAATCCGAAGCCGATGGCGCCCAGGCGCGCGCCATTTTCGCCGGCAAGTCTCAAGCGCAGATGTTTGCCGTCTTCGCCAACACGGCGGCATTGCGACACCGTTAAGCCGCGGGACAGAAAAGCCGGCGCCGGGTTCTGTTGCCCGGTCGGTTCGAGCATGTCGATTTCCGCCAGGAAGCTCTCGTTCACGGCGTCCAGCGGAATCTCCAGATCAATCGGCAGCTGCGGCGCCAGGTTGCGCCCGTCCAGTGCCGCCCCCGCCATTTGCTGCAGCTCCGTCCGCAGGGCATCCAGGTTGCTGTTGTGCACGGTGAAACCGGCAGCGGCGGCATGGCCGCCATGGCGCAAGAGCAGGTCGGCACAAGCATCCAGCGCGCCGGTAATATTGAATTCCGGTATGCTTCGGCAGGAAGCGCGGCTCTCTTCCTCGCCTTTCACAAACACAACGGACGGCCGATAATACTGCTCGGTCAGCCGGCCGGCCACCAGCCCGGCGATGCCGGGCTGCACGTTCTCGTCGCCGGCGAAAATCAGCGAGACATCGCCGGCATCCACAACTTGCTCGCCGATAGCCGCCTGCGTCTGCCGCGTTAGCTGCTGCCGCCGGGCGTTCAGCGCTTGCAACTCGACCGCCCGCGGCATCGCTTCCTCAAGCGTCTCGGCCGATAGCAGCTCGTAGGCGATCATGGCCGAGCCGAGGCGCCCGGCCGCGTTGATGCGCGGTCCCAAGCCGAAGCCGATATCGCTGGCTTTGATGCCCCCGGGTCGCAGGCCGGCAACTTGGGCCAGGGCGGCGATGCCGGGCCGCCGCTGCTTGTTAATGCACTCGAGGCCGTGCCGCAGGAATGCGCGATTCAGGTTGACATTGAGCGGCATGACATCGGCGACCGTTCCCAGCGCGACCAAATCAAGCAAGTCGGACAGGTAAAAGCCGGGAGGGTAACGATCGCGATCGGACTCCCAGCGCTGCCGGAGCAGGGCTTGCGCCAGCATGAAGGCGACGCCGACGCCGGCCATGCGCGCTTCGCCCGCGCAATCTTCCTGCTGCGGATTGACGACCGCGAGCGCCGGCGGCCGCTCCGGCCCGACAGAATGGTGATCGGTCACGATAATGTCCAGCCCGGCGCGCACGCCGTTGGCGATTTCTTGCACAGAGCGGATGCCGCAGTCGACGGTGATGACGAGTTTGATGCCTTGCTCCGCCAGCGCCTCCAGCGCTGGCGAATTAAGCCCATAGCCTTCGTCCGCGCGGTCCGGGATATAGGGCCGGGCATCCGCGCCCAACAGCTTCAATACTTGCATCAGCAGAGCGGTGGCGCAGACGCCGTCGGCGTCAAAGTCGCCGTAGACGGCCATAGGCTGGCCCGCCTCTATGCCGGCGGAAATCCGCGCTACCGCAAGCTCCATATCTTTCATCTCAAGCGGATCATCGCGCGGCGCCGCGGCGTTCAGGAAAGTTTCCGCTTGCAAGGGATCTTCCAGCCCGCGGTTGTAGAGCAGTTGCGCCATGACGCGGCTGAAGCCCCGGTAGCGCTGCAAGTGCTCGGCCGGCGCCGCCGGCGCAAGCAGCCACTGCTTTTGCATCATAGACTGCGCTCGAATAATTCCCTAGAATGACGCATCGATACTACCATTTCGCATCAAGGCGTTCTATGGCAAAGATTGTGTTTATGGGCACGCCGGAATTCGCCCTGCCCAGCTTGAAGGCGCTGCTGCCGGCGCAGGAGCTGGTCGCCGTTGTGACGCAGCCCGATCGCCCAGCCGGACGCAATAAGCGGCTGCGGCAATCTCCGGTCAAGCGCCTGGCGCAGTCGGCCGGCATAGCCGTTTTGCAGCCGCAGCGAATGCGAGATCCGGCCGCGCTGGCGGCCCTTGCGGCATTCCAGGCGGACCTGCATGTCGTTGTCGCATACGGGCAGATTCTGCCGCAGGCGATCTTGGATCTGCCGAAATTCGGCACGGTCAATGTGCATGCGTCGCTCTTGCCGCGCTGGCGCGGCGCGGCGCCGATCCAGGCGGCAATCCGCGCGGGCGACCAGCGCAGCGGCGCGACCATCATGCTGCTTGACGCCGGCCTGGATACGGGACCGATCCTGGCGATGCGCGGCTTGGAGCTGTCGCCGGACGAGACCGGCGCGAGCTTGCACGACAAACTGGCGCAGCTCGGGGCGGAGCTTCTGGTCAAGACTTTGCCGCGCTACCTCTCAGGCGAGTTGACGCCGCAGCCGCAAGACGCGTCGCTGGCGACTTATGCGCCGCAAATCCGCAAGGCGGAAGGCGAAATCGACTGGTCTTTGCCGGCGCATGTGATCGATCGGCAGGTGCGCGCCTTCAGGCCTTGGCCCGGCTCTTATACGTATTGGCGGGCAGCGACGCTGAAGATAATCGCCGGGCGCGCCGGCGAAGGCGAGGCGAAAGCGGGGCAGGTGGTCGAGCGTAACGGCATGCTCGCCATTGGCGCCGGCGACGGGCTGTATTATCCGTCCATGCTGCAGCTGGCGGGCCGGAAGCGGCTGTCGGCTGCCGATTTTGTCAATGGCCACAGCGATATCATTGGAGCGATCCTGGGCGATGGTCCCGCCAAAAGCTCGGCGCGTTGACAGCGGTCATCGCCGAGCGCGGCTTTGTCCTGCATTGCCGCTGGCGCGGCCCTAGCCTGGAACCCGCGATGAAGACAACTTCATTCAAATTGGACAGCCACCCCTTCTTGTATCGTCCCAACCGAACGATTCTCTATCTGTCGCTGCCAATCCTGTTTTCCTTGATCGCGGAGCCGGTCACTGGACTGGTCGACACCGGCTTTGTCGCGCGCTTGGGTGCTGTGCCTCTGGCCGCCCTCGGCGTCGGCACGACTGCCTTAACATCGATCTTCTGGATATTCGGCTTCCTGGGCATCGCCACGCAAACGGAAGTGGCGCAGATATCCGGTCGCGCCGATGCGAATGCCTTGAGCAAAACGGTGAGCCTGGCCCTGGTCCTCGGCGTGATCGCCAGCCTGATTATGAGCGGCCTGCTGCTGCCCGGCGCCGAATTTGCATCGGCGGCGCTGGGCGCCGACGGCGAAATACTGCGCTTGGCCACGGAGTACATGCGGCTGCGCCTGCTGGGCGCGCCGGCGGTGATCATCGTTGTTGTGGGTTTCGGCGCGCTGCGCGGCCTGCAGGATATGCGCACGCCGCTTTGGATTGCGCTGGGAATCAATCTGGCCAATATCGTACTCGACTACGCGCTGATCTTTGGCTGGGCCTTCATCCCGGCGCTCGGCGTGGCCGGCGCTGCGCTCGCCAGCACGCTGAGCCAATGGTTGGGCGCCGTCTGGATGCTCTGGGAGATTCATCGGCGAATTGGATTAACCGGCGAAATTCACCTGCGCGAGGGAATGGGAATGCTGCGGGTCGGGCGGGATCTGCTCCTCCGCACTGGCTCCTTAACGCTATTCACATTATTGGCCACCCGCGTGGCCACACAAATGGGCGCGGAGGCGGGCGCGGCGCACCAGGTCATTCGCCAGGTATGGTTTTTCTCAGCGCTTCTGCTGGATTCCTTTTCGAACACGGCGCAGAGTCTGGTGGGCTATTTTTACGGGTCCGGCCGCGCCGCTTACGCCAGGCGCGTCGCCAATTCGACCATGAAATGGAGCCTGGCGAGCGGCTTCATTGTGCTTCTCGCTATGCTGCTGACGGCTGATCTGGTGAAGCAATTTCTGGTGCCGCCCGACGCCGCCGGACTGTTTCTTCACCCCTGGATCATCTTCGCGCTGTCGCAGCCGGTGAGCGCGCTCGCCTTCATCACAGACGGGATCCACTGGGGAACGAGCGATTACCGCTACTTGCGCAATGGCATGATCCTGGCGACAGCCGTCGGCGTTTTCGGGCTTTACGCCGTCTCGCTGGATCGCTCGTCTCCGCTGAGCCATGTCTGGCTGGTGACCATGGCATGGGTAACCATACGCGCCGCATGGGGCGCGCTGCGCCTGTTTCCCGGCATCGGCGGCGGCCCGCTCCGCGCCGCTGCCGACTCCGCGTAGGCGCCCAAGGACCGCCGCAACTTGAGCGCAGCGCCCGCGTATACAGAGATGAAACCAAGGGAGAAGCAAGCGCGATGAGTATCAATGTCAAGAAGCGGCTCTATCGTTCTACCACGGATCGGTCCGTCGCCGGTGTCTGTGGCGGCATCGCCGATTACCTCGGCGTTGACCCGACCCTGGTGCGTATATTGTGGGTCCTGTTTGCCATGGCGGGTGGACCGGGCCTGATTCTCTACATCATCATGGCGCTGGTTGTGCCGGAAGAGCCGGAATTCGTGCAGGCCACCGCGGAGAAAGCCAAGAACGACGATTCCGAGTAGTTCCGAGCATGAACAGCGGCAGGAACCTCAGAAAACAGCTAGCGCTGAAATTTAAGCCGGCCGCGTAACGAGAAAGCCAAGAATCGCAGTCATCAGTAGCAATGCGGCAATAATCAATGCGGTCTGACTGTTGATCTTGGATTCAAGGTCGGCCTTGGTCGCAAGGTATCGCAATGCCGTTTCCAAGGCGGTGATCCGTTCTTTGTCGGTAAGAGTATTGGGATTTGTCGCCATTTATCCGCTTCCTTTGTTCTGCGCTGTACGAGAGTGGTATTGAAAATCTTGTCGAGGACGACATTCGCTGAATCTTGTTCTGACTTGCGCTTGTCATCCTGTTTCGGATTCCGCGACTTTTAGTATAGCGCAATGATAACACGGTTGTCTGTGAATTGCTATTATTGCTTTGCGCAAATCCGGGCATTCGCTTCAAAATGCAATCCCGAATCCATGACAGCAGTCGAACTGAATTTCACCACAAGGTCGATATGTAGGGGCGACACTGTGTGTCGCCCGCAAATCCGCGCTTGTGTCGGCGGACGATTCACAGAATCGCCCCTACACTGATCTTCAGACTGTTGCATTATTTTGCTGGCGTAACGTCTCAGTTAATGCGAGTAAGTCGTGCAAAGTCTAATGGGCACTTTAAAGCAAGAGTGGGCGAGCCACCGGCTCGCCCGTACACCGAGTCTCCTCTTAGGGGCGACCAATGGATCGCCCACGACGATGCCGCCACAAACGATGCGCATTCTTTCAATTGCTCGCTTGCGCTTAGATCTGTCCTCGGTGGTAAAGGAGAATCTGAAGCAATTGCCCTCTTGCGCAATAGTTTGAGCGCGATTGACCGTTAAACCTGGCGGATTCGGCGCTGCCGATCCACTGCGCCCGGTCTGGGCAGCGAATGCCGGCGGCCGGCTCACAGCAAGTCGCTGATCGCCTCGCGTTCTGAGATTAACTCCGCCTCGGATTCTCGGATCTTCTGCAAGGCGTAACTGCTCAATTCCAGACCCTCGACAATTCGGATGCCGCCTTGGTCGTCGGCGCGCAAGGGGAAAGAAAATATCAGGCCGTCGGCGACGCCATAAGGGTTGCCATCGCTTGGAATGGCGGCGCTGAACCAGTCGCCCGCCGCTGTCGGGCTGATCAGGCTGCGCATGCTGTCGAGCGCGGCATTGGCGGCGCTGGCGGCCGAGCTCTTCCCGCGGGCATTGATGACGGCGGCGCCCCGCTCCTGCACAATTTCAATGTAATCTTGTTCCAGCCAATCACGGTCGCCGATGACGGCCTCGGCCGCGGCGCCCCCGATCGCAGCATGTTCAAAGTTTGGGAATTGCGTGGAGCTGTGGTTGCCCCAAATCGCAAGCCGGCTCACCGCGCTGACCGGCGCGCCGACCTTCAGCGCCAGCTGGGATTTGGCGCGGTTCTCGTCAAGACGCGTCATGGCAAACCAGCGCTCTGCCGGGATATCCGGCGCATTTGCCTTGGCGACGAGGCAATTGGAATTGCAGGGGTTGGCGACGACCAGGATGCGGACATCGGCCGCGGCGCAATCGTTCAGGGCTTTGCCTTGCTCGACGAAAATGGGCCCATTGGCGGCGATCAAATCTCCCCGGGCCATGCCCGGGCCGCGCGGCATGCCGCCGACAAGGATGGCCCAATTGGCGTCCTTGAAGGCAACTTTGGGATCATCGGAAATGATGATGTCTTGCAGCAGCGGCTGGGCGCTGTCCTCCAGCTCCATCACCACGCCGCGCAGGGCATTCATCGCCAGCGGGATCTCCAGAATCTGCAGAACGACCGGTTGCTGCGGACCAAAGACCTCCCCGTTTCCGATACGAAAGAGCAGGCTGTAAGCGATCTGCCCGGCGCCGCCCGTCACGGCTACAGTAATGGGTTGAGTCATGCTTGAGTTTCCTCTCCAGAATCCAATTGTCTGATGACCGCGCCATTGTAACGGAATCGCCGTTTGATTTCAGCAATCATCCGCTTCATTCGCTTAGATGCGGCGTTTCGGCGAAAGCGGCAATTTCCCAGATTTCACGGTAACGCTTTAGCGTCGTCACCGATGTATTCTTCATGGGCTTGTCGGGCAAATGCGCGAACATCGAAGCCAACATGATCACAATCGCCGAGCCGTGGCTGACGATGGCGACAGTTTCAAGGTCGGGGACTTGTATAATGTCGTTCCAGGCCGCCAGCATGCGTCGCCGCACATCGAGCCGGGATTCGCCGTTGGGAACGCGATAGGGCCGATATCCCGTCTCCCACATGCGATAGGCTTCGGGATAGAGCTTTTGCACTTCGGGAAAGGTATGCGTCTCAAAATCGCCGAATGCGATTTCCGCCAGGCGTTCGTCTTCAATGATCTGCTTGCCAAGGATCTCAGCGATGATCTGCGCCGTCTCGCTGGCGCGCAGGCGCGGGCTGGCATAAATCGCGTCAATCGGCGTCGCCTTGAGCTGCTGCGCCAGGGCGCGGGATTGCGCTCGTCCGCAATCGTTCAAGGGGACGGGCAGCGCGCCCTGAAGCCGGCGCTCGGTATTGAATGCCGTCTGTCCATGGCGAATGAGCAAAACGGTATTGGCGCTCACAATTCCCTCTCAGTCTTGACGAATCTTGCGGCGGCAGGCACAATTTGCGGCAACGGCCCAGTCTATCATATTGAAAGCAGTTTTCGAGTGTTGGAAGAAGGCAGCAAAGGCGCGAGACAAGCAAGCAAGCTGACGCAGTACGGCCTGGCAATGGTTGGCGGCGTCGGCATGACTCTGATGATCCTGGGCGCAAGCATCGGCGTGATTTATGGCGCTGCGCTTGACGCGGCTGCTACGCATCAACTGGGATTGGCGATTGTAATTGGGCTGTTTCTGATGCTGCTCGCCATCGGCTTCTGGCTGGCCTGGACGCGCCCCTTCGAGCGCTTCGATGACATCAATATCCCGGCGGAACCCGAGCATCACTAAGCCCCGATGTCCAAGCGAAAAACCCCACAAAGCCTGCCTATCGCCGAGCGCGTCAGGGGGCATGTTTCGCGCGTCGGCGCCGCCGCTCTATTGTCGGCGCGCTACCTTGAAGAAGGCGACCCGATCGCGCAAGGCGACTTGATCATCCGCTACGGCATTACCTATCTGGGCAAACCTCATCTATCGATTGTGCCGGATTTGGTGGTGGCGGATTACGGCGAGCTGCTGAGCGGCGAGGGCGCCTGGGACTTCCTCATGCAGAGCGGCCATCTCTATCCGCGCGCCGATGTCTGCGGCAGGCGCATCGACGGCGAAGACGACATGATTCCCCTTAAACTTCTGGACTTTGATTATCCCTACGATGTCTTCGCCTATCATCAGGTCGAGGCGCGGCGGCCCTTCGCCAAACTGGCGTCGCTGATCGCACCCGATCCCTCCGCCTTTCCCGAGCGTCTGCTCAAGCATCTGCCTCGATATGAAAGCCTCTCCGAATGGCGGGCGAATGGATGAGCTCGACTCGGTATTCAGCGACGATTGGGCTGAAGATCATCGCTCCGGAGTAGTCGCCGTCATCGGTCGGCCCAATGTCGGCAAGTCGACCCTGGTCAATGCCGTGATTGGTCAAAAGATCGCCATCGTCACGGCCAAACCGCAGACAACGCGCCGGCGTCAACTGGGCATCTACACGACAGCCGAGGCGCAGATCCTGCTGGTCGATACGCCGGGCGTGCACAAGCCGCGCAGTCGCTTGGGCGACTACATGGTGGCCGCCGCGCGTGACGCGCTGAAAGAAGCCGATGCCGTCCTCTGGATCCTGGACGCGTCGCAGCCGCCGACGGCCGAAGACGGGCGCATCGCGGAATGGCTTGCGTCGCTTAAGGCGAACGCGCCGCTCCTTCTCGCCCTCAACAAAATGGATCTGGTCGCGGATTCATTCGACCGCGGCGCGCATCTGAGCTTATGCGAACATCACAGCGCTTATGAAATCAGCGCCGCTGAAAACCGGGGCATCGACCAGGTCCTGCGCGCTCTGATCGGTCTGCTGCCCGTCGGCCCGCGCTATTATCCCGCCGAGCAAGTCAGCGAAGCCAACTGGCGTTTCATCGCCGCCGAAGTCATCCGCGAGAAAATCATCGAAGCGACCAGCGACGAAATCCCGCATTGCGTCGCCATCGAGATTAATCGCTTCCGCGAGAAACCCAGGATTACGCTGATTGAAGCCACGGCTTATGTGGAGAGGAATTCGCAAAAAGGCATCGTGATCGGCAAGGGCGGGGGCATGATTAAGGCGGTCGGCATGGCGGCGCGGCAAGAGCTGGAAGCGCTGCTCGAGGTGCAAGTGCACTTGGAGATCCGCGTCAAAGTGCTGAAGAACTGGCGCGGCAATGAACAAATGATGCGGCGTTTGGGTTACGCCTTGCCCAAGCGCAAGGGGAATTAGAACGCCCGCTCTTTCTCGAGGCAAGCTCTAACCGCGGCGATATCGGCCTGGATTTGCCGCAGCAAGTCCTCCATACCGGCGAACTTGCGTTCCTCCCGCAAGCGCTCCACAAATCTCAGTTCCAGTTGCGCGCCATAGATGTCGCCGTCGAAGTCCAGCAAGTGCGGCTCAATTGAAATGTCCGTTCCGCCAAACGTCGGGCGCCGGCCGACATTGGTCGCCGCCTCGAAAACCTCATCATCCAGTTTCGCCCAGCTTGCGTAGACGCCATTGGCGGGGATGATCTGTTCCGGCCAGACGCTGAGATTGGCAGTCGGCACGCCTATTTTGCGGCCGCGTCCTTCGCCGCGCGCGACTTCGCCGATGAGCGCGTAATGCCGGCCCAGCATAGCCTTCGCCTGGCGCATTTCGCCTCGACGCACCAGCTCGCGCAATTTTGAACTGCGGATGAAGTTTTTGCTATTCTCTTGCGTGATGAGTTCAACGGCCGTCACGCTGAAGCCGCGGCTTCGGCCTTGGGCGCGCAGGAAGCGGATGTCGCCCTGGCGTTGGAAGCCCAGCGCGAAATCGGCGCCAACCCACAATTCTTTCATTCGCAGGCGCTCCACCAACTGATTGACAAAATCTGTCGCTGGCAAGCGCCGCATGGCGTCGCCAAATTGCAGCGTGACCACGGTATCGACGCCAAGTTGCAGCAGAAGAGCCGCGCGCTGATCCGGCGTAGTCAGGTAGTAACGCTCGGCGACTTCGTCCAGGACCTTGTCGGGATGCGGAAAAAAAGTGATGACGACGGCTCGGCGCGCGGCCACCCGCGCCGCCTCCACCAGGCGCTTGATCAGCGTCTGATGTCCCAGGTGAACGCCATCGAATACGCCGATCGTCACCAGCGAGTCGGTGTCGAACCTGGCGTCTTCAAGCCTAGTCAGATGCGTCACAGAAAGCCCTCAGCGGCATTTCCCACATTCTAGCAAGACCCTTATAAGAATACCTTATGCGGCTTCCAAAGTTCGCCGCGCGTTCGCAGGATGGCGATGAGCCGCTTGTTTGCGTCAAAGGCGAAGGTGATGTCGCCATCGACGCTCGCGCGCCGCGGGATGAAGCGGCCGTGGCGGACCTGTTCAATTTCGTCGGCGCTGAGCGTCAGCCGCGGATAATCTTGTAGAGCTTCGTAAGGCGCTACGATTCTCGATATCCAGCCGTCGTCATTTAGGACGCGCTCCAGCGGCACGCTTTCGGAGATATGGAAGTTGCCGCTGGCGACGCGGCGCAGCGAAGACAAGTATGCGCCAACGCCCAGCGCCTGCCCCAGATCATGCGCGAGCGCGCGAATGTAGACGCCGGGTCCGCAATGAACCTCAAGCTCAAGGAGCGGCCTCTCCCAGGAGAGCAGGTCGATCGAATGGACTGTGACCTTGCGCGCAGCCCGCTCAACCGTTTTCCCGGCGCGCGCGAGTTCGTACAACTTCTTGCCTTTGATTTTGATCGCGCTGTACATTGGCGGGATCTGCTGAATCTCGCCGACGAATTGCCGCAGCGATCGTTCCACTTCCTCTAGTGTGATGTGTCCCGGATCGCAATGACCGAGAAATTCGCTGGCGGCATCGTAGGTGGACGTGGTCGCGCCCAGCGTCACTTGCGCCCGATATACCTTGCGGCCGCGCATCATGTATTCGCTGAGGCGGGTGGCGGCGCCGAGGCAAATGACAAGCACGCCGTCGGCCAGGGGATCCAGCGTGCCGGCATGCCCGGCCTTGCGCGATTGCGTCAGCGCTTGATAGCGGCGGCGCACTTGCGCTACCGCATCGTGGCTGGTGATGTGAAGCGGTTTGTTGAGATTGAGGATTCCGTCCGCGGGCGCGTTATTCAAGCGCGGGCGTCCCTTCGGCAATAGCCTGACGCAGCAGTGGCAACACGCGATCCTTAACCTGCGCGAGCGAGCCGGCGATTGTGCAGCCGGATGCCAGCGTATGCCCGCCGCCGCCCAGCGCGAAAGCCACAGCGGCGACATTAAATCCGGGTTTCGCCCGCAAGCTGACTTCGATGCCGCCGTCCGCCGTTTCTTTGAACACCACCGAAATCAGGGCCCGGTCGACATTGACCAGGTGGCTGACCAAGCCGCCGTCGGCCGGTGCCGCCAAGCCAACTGCGTCGACATCCGCTTGCCTGATGTCCGCCGAAATCAAGCCCTTGTCCAGGCGCGCCGTCGGCAGAACCCGCTTCCAGAGCTCGATTTCTTCGTAGGGGCGGCGATTGAGCGTTTGCGCCATGATCTGGGCCAGGGGCGCGCCGCAAGCCATCAAGCTCTGCGCGATTTCGAGCGTGCGCCCCGTGGTTGCGCTGATGCGGAATCCCTGGGTGTCGGTGATGAGCCCGGTCAGAAGAGCGTATGCGATGTCTGATGTGATGGCGCTGCCGAGATAGTTGAGAAAGTCGAAGACAATTTCGGTCGCCGCGACCGCCTCGGGAACGATCAGATGGATGTCGCCGTAACGCGTATTAGTCGGATGATGATCGAGATTAATGACGCGCTTGCTATGCGCCAGGCCGTAGGCGCCGGCGACGCCGATACGCTCAATATCGCTGGAATCCAGCGATATCATCAAGTCAAATTCCCCCTCGGCTATGGCGGCTAGAACCGTGTCGCTCTGGGGAACAAAGCGCAAATCCTTTGGCGCGCCACCGTCGATTACAGCGGTGACGTCTTTGCCGGCATACCGAAGCGCGCCGGCCATGCCAAGCAGCGAGCCGACGGCGTCGCCATCCGGCGCGATGTGAGAAACTGCAAGAATCGACCGCGAGGCGCTGATGGCGGCGGCCGCTTCCCTCCACTGCGGTTCAGTTGAGCGCTTGGTCGTCAGATCCGGCATGGTCTGCGGATTCCGGCGGAATATCGAGACTGGCAATGAGTTGATTGATGCGGTTGGCCCGCTCCAGGGTATGATCCCAGTGGAAATGCAGCTCCGGCGTGTGGCGCAGCCGGATGCGCTTGCCGACTTCGCGCCGCAAGAACCGGCCGGCGCGGCGCATGGCTTTCATAACTTCGGCTTCGCGGCTCTCGTCGCCCAGCGCGCTGATGAAGACTTTGGCGTACATCAGCTCGGGATCGAGCTCAACATCGGTCACGGTGATGTCCTGCAAGCGCGGGTCGGAGACCTCGCGCAGCAGCAGGTGGCTCAGAATCTGCTGAATCCGGTCGTTCATGCGACCTTGTTTGATGGACATCAGCCGCGCCTAGTTGACCCGCTCCCGAACGAAGAACTCGATGAGGTCGCCTTCTTCGTAACTGGCGACGCCATCCAGGCTGATGCCGCATTCAAAGCCGGTGCGCACCTCGCGCACATCTTCCTGAAAGCGCTTGAGCGAAGAGACGCGCGCGCTTTCCACGATCAGTTTGGCGCCCCGCTTGACGCGGGCGGTGGCGTTGCGCCGCGCTTCGCCATCGCGGATCACGCAGCCGGCGATCATGCCGATTCGCGGGATTCTGAAGGTCTGCCGGACTTCGGCGACCCCCACCACGCGGCTGACGAACTTCGGCTCCAGCATGCCATGCAGCGCCAACTCAATATCTTCAAATAGCTTATAGATGACATTATATTGCCGAATCTCAACGCCTTGCACCTCGGCGGAGGCTTGCGCGGCGTTGTCAGTGCTCACGTTGAAGCCCAGGACGATGGCATTGGACGCGCTCGCCAGCATCACATCGGATTCCGTGACGCGCCCGACTTCCTGCCGCAGGACGCGTATGGCAATGCCTTCTTCGTTGCGCGCCGAGATATTCTGCAATTCGTCCACAATCGGCTGGATCGAGCCTTGCACATCGGCCTTGAGGATGATCGATAGCTCTTTGGTTTCGCCGCGGTGGAAATGCGCCAGGAAATCTTCCAGGGTCATTGAAGGCAGCAGCTGCCCATTGGCTTGGCGCAGCCATTCTTCTTCCCGCCGGCTTTCGGCGATGCCGCGCGCCAGCTTGTCGCTTTCCACAATCTCGAACATCACGCCGGGCGCCGGCGGCGTGTCCAAACCCAGGACCGCAACCGGCATTGAAGGCAAGGCGCGCTTCACCGGCTTGCCGGCCGGATCGAACATCGCCTTGATTTTGCCGTGGGCCGTGCCGGCGACAATCGGGTCGCCGCGCTTGATCGTGCCATTCATCACCAGCAGCGTCGCCATTGTTCCGCGGCTGCGATCAACCCGGGCTTCGATTACGGTGCCGCGCAGCCGCCCGCGCGGATTGGCCGCGATGGGATGTTCGTCCGCGACCAGGATCAGCGCTTCCAGCAGGTCTTCAATGCCATCGCCTGAGAGTGAATTGACGGGCACCATGATGGTTGTGCCGTCCCAGTCATCCGGGATCAATTCCAGGTCCGCCAGTTGCTGTTTGACCGTTTCCGGGCTGGCGTTGCGGCGGTCCACCTTGGTAATGGCGACCACGATTGGCAGGTTTGCCGCGCGGGCGTGATCCAGCGCTTCCCGCGTCGTCGGCATGACGCCGTCATCGGCCGCGACCACCAGAATCGCGATATCCGCGCCCTGGGCGCCGCGGGCCCGCATCGCGGTGAAGGCTTCGTGACCGGGCGTGTCGAGGAAGGTTAAGGTCTGCCCGGCATGCTGCGCTTGATAAGCGCCGATGTGCTGCGTGATGCCGCCGGCTTCGCCTTCGGCCACGGCTGTTTTGCGAATCGTATCGAGAAGGGTGGTCTTGCCATGATCGACATGGCCGAGGATCGTGATGATTGGCGGGCGCGGCGTCAATGAATCCGGCGTCTCGCCTTCATACATCGCGCTCCATTTTTCTTCCCGCTTCTCGGCGCGCTTGACTTCTTCTTCGGCGGCCGCGACCGCGCTGGCCGATTGCGTGACGAAGCCCAGTTCCTCAACCACAATCGCGGCGGTGTCGAAGTCGATCTGCTGATTGATCGACGCCATGATGCCGTTGCTGATCAGCTGCTTCATGACATCGATGGGGCTGCGGTCGATCAGCTCGGCAAGCTCGCGAACCGTGAGATAATCCGGTATCAGAATCTCTTTAGTTGTTTCTGCCATACCCGCCTCCTTCAGTTGTAGCGACCGTCCGAGGCAGGCCATTCGCGCCCGCCCCCGCTAGTTGTGCTGGTTCATGCCGGTTTCATTTGACGCAGGTATTCACGGTCGTCAGCGCTCAAGTCCCGACGCAAGGCCCTTCCCATTGACGCATGCGCCGCCATCCAGCAGCCCGGATCAGCGCATAGATAGGCGCCGCGGCCCTTGGCTTTACCCGTCACATCAACCTGCAATCTCTCGTCAATCAGCACCAAACGCGTCAATGCGCGCTTGTCTTTCTTCACTCGGCACACCACACAGCTTCGCTGCGGTCGGTGTTTCCTCGCCATGAAATCCCTCTATGGCCCGCTAGAAATCGTAATCTTCCCAGGATTCTTCATCCCAACTGCCGCGGCTGCCTTTGCGCCGCCGCTTGGCGATGACCTCGCCGCTTTCCTCATCCAATACCAACTGCCGCCGCCGCTGACGGTCTTTGCGCCGCTGCTGCTTGCCCTTGCGCAGGTCCATCTCAAATTCTTTTTCGCCTTCTTCATCCGGGAAAAAGGCCGGATCGGTCGGTCTATCCGGCAGCTCTCGCGTCGCTTCACCGGCCGCCTCCGCGGCGGGCGCGGCGACTGCCGGAACCAGTTCTTCAACTTCGGCGCTGTCTTCTTCCTCTTCTGCGACAATGGGCTGGCCGAAAGCGTCAAGCAGGACTTCCGGCTCTTCCTCTTCCGCTGCCGCTTCCTCGGCTGCGCCTTCCGCGGCCGGCTCTTCAGCCGCCGCTTCAGCCGCCGCTTCAGCCGGCTGCGCTCCGTCTGCCGCTTCGGCGAGCGCTTCCGGCTCTTCCGCGTCTTCGTCCTCGCTCTCTTCGATCGAAATCGCTTCCGCCAGCAGCTGCTGCAGGTCGGAGGCCATAATCGTATCCAGCGCGACTCGGAGTTCGGCCATGGGATCTTGCTCTACCGCTTCCGCTCCATCGTCCTCTTCCTGCGCAACGGGAACGGTGAGTTTCCGCCTGACCCGGGACTCGTCGACCAGGCAATTCAACATGACTTCGCCGATATTCTCGAAGGACTCGATGTCGTCAAGAATCTCCTGCGAAACCGCCAGCACATCAAGCGGCAATTCAAACAAGGTAGGATCCAGCGTGGCGCGCACCGTCTCGCGTTTTTCGAGATAGAGTTCGCGCGCGGCGTCGCGCTGCTCTTGCATCAGCTGTTCGACGATATCGGCGAAGCGCGCCAGTGACTTGTATTCTTCCGGCATGACCGCAAGCTCGAGCCGCTTCTTCTCCATGATGCGCAAGCATTCGGCAATCAGATCGGCGTTGCCTTCGGTCAAGCTGTCCGTCGGCGGCGCATCAAGGTTGTCCAGCGCATTCTGCACGGTTTCAGTAACGCTCTTGATGTCGATGCGCCAGCCGGTCAGCTTGGCGGCCAGACGGGCATTTTGGCCTTCGCGCCCGATCGCGAGCGAGAGCTGATCATCCGGTACCAGGACAACCGCCGTCTTGCCGTCAATCGGATGATCGTCAAGATAGACGCCTGTGACCCGGGCCGGGCTGAGCGCCTTGTTAATGAATGCCACCGAGTCGTTATTCCACTCGATGACATCGATTTTCTCGTTGTGCAATTCCTTGACAATGTTCTGAATGCGGATGCCGCGCATGCCGACGCAGGCGCCGACCGGGTCGATGCCGTCTTGCAGGGCCGCCACAGCCACCTTGGAGCGATGCCCGGCTTCCCGCGCGATATTCTTGATTTCGACCTGTCCGTTATAGATTTCCGGCACTTCGTATTCCAGCAGGCGGCGCAGCATGTTGCGGTGCGCCCGACTGACGAGGATCTGCGGTCCGCGGTTGCTCTTGACCACTTCCATCACATAGACGCGGATTTTCTCATGCGTCCGATAACGCTCGCCCGGGATCTGCTGCTGGCGCAGCAAATCGGCTTCCGCCCGCCCCAGGCTCAGCGTTACCTTGCGCGAATTGACGCTCTGCACGGTGCCCGTGATCAGGTCGCCTTCGCGGTTGATGAATTCATCGTACAGGGCCGTGCGCTCGGCTTCGCGGATCTTCTGGAGGATGACTTGCTTTGCGGTCTGCGCCGCGATCCGCCCAAAGCTCTTGGTCGTATGCTGAACCTGGACCATCACGACATCATGCAGTTCCGCTTCCGGATTGAAGAAGCGCGCCCGCTCAAGGGTCACCTCAGTGGCGTCGCTGAAAACATCGTCCACCACTTCCTTTTCGACGAAGACCTTGGCTCGCCCGGTATCGGGATCGATTTCCGCTTCAATCGCCTGGGCCGCGCTGGCGCCGGTATCCTTGCGATAAGCCGAGACCAGGGCGCTCTGCAGGGCATCCAAGACGATATCCGAGGGCAGGGCCCGCATCTGCGCGATCTCATTGAAGGCGATCTGCAATTCGTTCAACATTTTGTCTCACTCCAAAAGCCGAGCTGCTTGAAACTGCTGGACAGTCACTGTGCCCATATAAAACGAAAAGTGGGGGATTCCCACTTTTTGGCGGACACAAACGATTGCCAAGATGATAGCATGAATCCGGGCGGTCGTCAACGGGGGACTGCCGCAAGCCGGCAGTGTATCCATTTCGGTTGAAATAGTCCGGTAGGGGCGAGCCGGTGGCTCGCCCGACGGGTAAAACCGGATCGATATTGGGCGACTCACCGAGTCGCCCCTACCAAATCGTCGGTATTTGAAGAAATTCAACCGCCATCACTCGCGCGGGAAGGGCGGGAATTTCAAGATTGCGCCAAGGCTCGAGTCCGTCACATAGACGAAGCCGTCGCCGTCCACGGCAACGCCGCCAATATCCCGGAACTGGCCCTGCGACGCCAAGTCGCCTTCTTCGCCGAAGGAGCCGATGCAATTACCCGCGCCGTCATGGACCAGAATGCGGCGGCCGTCAGGATCGCTGACATAAAGCGTATCTCTGGCTTCGTCGAGGGCCAGATAAGGTCGATTGAATGTATCGTTGTACCAGCCGCGCACGCGGAAATCCATCAAGTGCGCGCCGCTGACATCGAAGACGGCGACGCGCCGATTCCAGGTATCGGCGACGTAGAGCCTGCCGTCGGAATGAATGGCCAAGCCGCTGGGCTCGTCCAACTCGCCGGGTCCGCTGCCGCCACTGCCGATATCCTGCAGGTGGACCGCCTCCGAATCTTCCAGCGCGTAAACGCGAATCCGTTTATTGCCCGTGTCCGCAATGTAGATGCGTTCGGATGAATCAAGGGCGACATCGCGCGGTCCCCAGAAGCCATCCGCCGGCGCCGCGGGCGCATCGAAGCCATATTCCGCGGCCGCGCCCCAGGTCATCTGCACGGCGTCTTCCGGCGAAACGCGCTGTATGCGGTAATTCCAGGTATCGACCACCAGCAGATCAGCATTGGGCAGAATTGCCAGGCTGTTCGGCCGGTTGAAGGAAGACCCGCCCGAATCTCCATAGCCGCGCAGATATTGCCCTTCGACGGTGAATGCTCGAATCAGATTGGCCCCTTCGTCAGCGACATAGACCAGGCCGTCGGCCACCGTAAGCGCCAGCGGATTCCGCAGCGGCGCGGCGCTGGTGTCAAACAGCAGAAGCGGGCTGACCGAGCGCCAGTTTGCAGCGCATTGGTTGATTTCCGTTGGGATATTGCTGGGTACCTCGCCATCGCCGACGCCGTATTCCCAGATCTGGGCGGCGAAGTCTTTGCGGATGTAGACATGCATACGGTCGGACACGGGCCAGTTCGTTAACGAAAAGTCCTTGCCGGTCGCGACGCCGTAGCGCTCATAATCGCGCGACCACCAAATGTCAAAGATGCCTTGGCGCAGGGCATTGGCTTCCTGGTTTCCCGCCGAGAAATCCAGGACGTTGAGGATGCGTTGCGGCGTCAAGCCAAAGTATTCCTGCATCGGCCACCACATGCGGATGTAATCGCGCCGCAAATAACGGTCCTCCAGAATCGGCTCCACGTCGCCCCGGTGGCCAGCGCCAACCACGACAAATATGGCGTCTTCGGTGTTCTGCACCGTCGGGTTCGCGCCCACAAAAACGGCGTCATTGAAGTCGCGGAAGTACCAGCTGTAGGGCCAGGACACCTCGTCGTCGTAGGCGAACTTGAGATCTCTGCCGTCGGTCAGCCTGAGGCTCATCTCTTCGATATCTTCAAGCGCCCATTTCACCGCCGGCGCGGCGTGGGCATAGACCAGCAGCTCGGTGGGCAGATCGTAATTGATGAAGGAAGCCCTCCAGGCCGCGCGGGCCGTCGCCAGGCAGAGCAAGGCAAGGAGCGTCGCCGCGCAGAGGCGGCGGATGTGCAGCCAACCGGTCGAACGCGCCAGGCGAAAGAGAACATAGCCGAGGCCAAGGGCGATCAGCAGCGACGCCATCCATTCGTAGGTTCGCTCAAGTTGGAGCAGGGACAAACCCCGGAAAGGCGGGTCGCCGATGAGCCAGGCGCCCAGCGCTTGCGCCAGGCAGATGAGGAATAGCGGCAGCGCCAGCAGAGCGATCCAGCCCTGGGAGCGGAACTTGGCCCGGTCGATGCGCGCGATAATGCCGCCGAAGTACCAGGCGCAGATGAAGATCAGCGGCGTCGTCAGGTGCGTGCCCAGCCAGGGCATCTTTTCGCCCGCGAGCGAGTAGCCGACCAGATTCAGAATCGCCCACCAGGCCAGCAGCAGGACGAAGGGCAATTGGGAAAGTTTGTCGTCGTCATGCCCGCGCGCCGCAGATGCGTCGGCGCTATTCTCCTGGTCTTCTTCGAGATTCTCTTGAAGCTGACTCTCTTGTTCCTCCTCGCGCTGAACGATGCGGCGGCGGCGCCTTTTCCAATAGGCCGCGACGCCGGCGAACATCGCGCTGACGCTGCCGATAACGGGCAGGAATTCGTAGGTCGGCATGATGATCAGCAGGTAATAATATTGCGGCTGGCTGCCGCGGCGCACGCCCTGCTGCTCCAGCCAATAACCCAGGCTGTAGATCATGCCCGTGCCCAGGCCGGCGATGTTTGTGAATACCGAGGTGAAAAAGAAGGCGAATATGACATGGAATATGGCGGCGGAGATCAGCCAGCGCCTCCAATTCCAGCTTAAGCCGATTGCCACAGAAATGATGACCAAGGGCGCAAAGACGGAAGCGCCGACCAGGAATTGCCCAACCTGCTCGGGGCCGCCCAGATTGGGCAAACCCGCGACCAGGCTGTAGAGGCCTTCGGGCAATCCTTCGGCCAGCGCGGCAAAGTCAGCGTTGGCGCCGCCCATAAACCGCATGAACAAGGCGGTCGTCCAGGGCAGCGCGAGGGTCAAGATCAGAACGAGAAAATCGACTTCGGGAAAGTCATAAAGTGTACGCCAGATTCCGCGCGCGTCTTGCGCCAGGGGCGCCGGCTCGTCGCTGGCCTTCTGGGAGCGGCGGCCGTCCCGTATCAAGTAGGCCGTTAGGCCAAAGGCCAGAAACCACAGCGCCAGGGCCGGCGCCCAGCGGATGGCGGGACCGGCCGGCGCGGCGTCGACAGCCTCGTCAGGCAGGGCCGGTTCGGCTGTTTCGACCGGCTGCGGGAAGTGCGACAATTCTTCGATGAATAGCAGGCCGCCGGCGGTGATCAGCGCGATCAAAAATATCAAGAGCAGTTCGCGCCCGGGAATCCGCCCGAGGCGGTCGCGGAAGGCGTACATCGCCGTCGACAAAAGCACGAAGGCAGCGCTCAAGATCGACAGCGCCATCCAACTGACCCAACTGGAACGCTGCAAGTCGGACAAGTCGGTCCAGGCTGTGCCGCGCCCGGATATGATTTCCGCCGGAATGATGTCCACAACGATGTACATGCCCAGTGTCATCATGCCGCCGAGCAAGATGCCGAGAATCAGCGAATAGAATATGAATTTGCCGGGCAGGGCGAAGCGCCGCTGCGCCAGCCGCACGAGGAAATAAAGCAGCAGGAAGCTGCCGAAGATCGCGATGTAAAGGAAAGCCGTCTCTTTGGATCCGAGATTCAAAATCATCGCCGCGGCGAAGATGTAGAGCCAATAACCGCGGCGGCGCGTTCGCCCCGGACCGCGCATATACATCAAGATGCAATGCGCCATGACCATGGCGAAGAAGATCGATGGAATGTCGTGACGGATATAACGGCTGTAATAGAGCAGCAGCGGCGAGATCAAAATCATCACAGAGGCGAGCAGGGCGCCCCAGCGGCCCAGCCAGCGGCGCCAGAGCAGGGGAAACATCACCATAAGGACGCCGAGCAAGGCGGTGTATATGCGGCCGGAGAAATCGCCATCACCGAAGAGATGAAAGGAGAAGGCGGTGGCATGGAAGAGCACGGGACCGTGCATCAGCGGCGTGTGCTGAAAATTGCCCTCGTTGTACAAATTGTAGGCAAAGCGCGTGTGCAGGCTCTCGTCATGGCTCATGACGCGAGCGTCGAGCATGTGGAAGCGCGAAAATAGGGCCAGAACCAGGATGACGATATAGGCGGCCAACTCCCAATTCAGCGTCAGGCGCTGAGAGAGTATATGGCCCAGGGCGTTGTCTTCTTGTTGATTCGGCGTGGTGATCATGGCTTATCAGGCCGGGGCGCGCCGAGGCGGGCGCGCAGCAATCCTGTCACAGCTACGGCGACGGCGTGTTCTGCAACAGCGGTTCGGCCTTGCGCGCGCTTGGCTGGGCGGTGTAAATGACAAAAGGCCGATTCGCGTTTTCCGTGGACGGCGCGCCCAGCGCCAGCGGGGATCGTGGCGCGCCTGGCACATCCGCCGCAACGATCGAGGCATGGTAGCCGACCATCAAAGGCAGCAGCAGGGCGATAACGATCGCGGCGATCAGCAGGCCGTAGTTAAATTGTATGCTTGATCTCAAGCCGAAGTCTCTAAACCAGGCGCGGCGACTGCTTGGCGCTTGCAAATCGCGCGCGACCGACTCCCAGAGTTGATCCAGGCGCGCCGAGTCGGGGCGGCCGAAACTCGGCAGGCTCTGCTCCAATTGTTGGGCGAAATCGCGCTGGCGCCGGTACTCGCGGTAACAATCTTCGCACTCTTCGATGTAACGGGCGACGCGCCGCCGGGCGGCATCCGAAAGGTCGCCGCTGACATAGCGAACCATTTGGACTTTGCAATAGCGGTACTTGAATTTGATCATCTCGCCGCGCCACTCCAGCCGAAGGCCTAATGCACCCGCAGCAACTCTTCTAGCAAGCCCATCCCAACCGGCTGCAAGGACTTCCGCAGCCGCTGGTGCCCCAAACGCACGCGGCTTTCGGCGGTCTTTTGCGGGCAGCCCATCACTTCCGAGATCTCGCGATAAGTCATGCCCTGTCCGTAGCGCAGGACGATGGCCTCGCGCAATCTGGGCGACAAATCCTGCAAAGCCTGGGCAATCGATTCGTTGGCGTCGCGACGGATAGCGGCCGCCTCCGGCGCTTCCGACAGCGGCGCTTTCAGCTGCATGCCCAGCCATTGACTGATGTCGACCGTCAGGAAACGTTTGCGGCGGTAGGTGTTGCGGCAGCGACTGACCGCAATGGTGTAGAGCCAGGTCTTCAGCGATGCCTTGCGCGAATCAAAGCGATGCAGATTTTTGAATGCGTAAAGAAATGATTCCTGCAAAATATCTTCGGCGTCTTGCTCGTTCATGAGCAGGCTGTAGCAAAGCCGATACAAACTCGCGGCGAAGCGGTCATAGAGCAAGGAATAACTATGCTGGTCGCCTTCAAGGGCGCGCCCGATGATCGCATCAATTTCCGCTTTGCCGTTTGTCCGATTATCCGTCATAGTTCCGCGCTCTCAGCTAAACCGGATGGACACTTAGTATTGTACACCTTCTTATGCCCGCGTCCTCACTAATCCGGACGCAGGGCGGCTGGAATGCCATCATACACATCCTGCCGCAGCCACAGAATAGCCGCTTCTTCGCGCAGGGCGCCATCTCTCAAGCGCGCCTGCGCCCACCAGGCCGGAATATCCCAGAGCGACAACTGCGCAATCGACCATATTCGCCGCAGGACGAAACGTTGGCCGACGTAGTTGCCGGCCGGCGCCGCCGACATGTCGTCCTGGTCCGCCATGATGACGATCGGCGCGCCCGCCGCCATTTCGGCGCTGTGCAGGAAACGCGCCTTGGGAAAATCCCGCGCGAGCCAGGCGACGAGTCCATCCTCAGCGATGATGCCTTCGTCATCCGTTACGACGCTCAGCTCGAGCAGCGGGAAGCCCTGGCTTTCGCGATCGGCCAGTTCCAGAAGAGTCTCGCGCAAAAGATATGCGTCATCGGCCGTGGCGCTCTGCCGCCACAAGCCATTGGGCGTCGCCGCGTCCGCAACCGCGATCCGCCAGGCGCCCCCCAGGCCGGAAAGCAGCAAGAGCCACATGAACCCCAGGCCGATGCCCTGCAGGCAGGTGCCCAAGCCCCAGAAATTCGCGACCAAGGCGAAGACGACAACCGTGATGATTCCCGTGATAAACAGCAAGCCTAACCCTTGCAGCAGCCGCAGATATGCTGGCTCGGTCACTTGGGACAGGATCTCGTTCAGGTTGGCGGCCGGCGGCAAATCGAGCATCAGGCGCGCAACCTGCATGAATTGCAGCGAGAGGATGAGCAGGCAGAGAGTGACGCCGGCCGATATCGCCCATTTCGCCCACCAGAAACGCGTCGTATACAACTCGCTATGCTGTCCGTTCTCGTCGACGTCGTCGGCCGGCGCCCAGAGCACGACGACGCGCCGATTAACCATGAGTTGGGTGATGCCATAACTCGCCAAAAGCGTGAGCGGCGCGACAACCCACATGGCATCGGCCGGTCCCGCGCCGGGATAGAGCAGCAGGCCGACCGCGCCGACAGCCGCCCAGGCCGCGGCGAAGCGATCGACATAAGTGACATCGCCCTTCTTCCACAGCAGCCAGGCGCCGCCAAGCGCGAAAATGATGAGCAAGGGCTCGTAGACCAGAAGGGCCGCCAAACCGAGGGGACTGCCGTCAAAGGAGAAACTTCTGCCGACGCCGGCAATCGCCGTCTCAATGAGTTGGCTCACCGTGCTGAGGCCGGCGCGATTGAGCATGAACAATGTCGCGGTCGGCAAGATAACCAGGAGTGGAACGAGCAGCGCATGCGCCAGGGGAAAATCGCCCAGGCGTTTCACCGCCAGCTGCAGGATGTCGTCGCCGGTCAATTCAAGTCTCTGCGGCGCGCTCATCGCGGTACGCCAAACCGCCAGCCATCCCGCCAACATCAGGACGATCAAGAGCGGGATCCCCGATGGGCTGGATAGGCAGACCATGAACGTCACCGGGACAATCGCCCATAAGGCGTCGCGCGGCCGCTGTGAATACCAGTAGCGGCGGATCGCCCAAACCGAGAGGAGCGTGAATAGAACCATGAAGGCGCTGCCGTCGACGCTGCGGGAGCTGGCGATGGGCAGGGTCAGGAGAGCGAACAGCGTCGACCAGACAAAGGTCCGCGTCCGTCCCAATGCGTTGCGAAATAGCAGCGGCGCAAAAACGGTCGCGAGCCCGGCCAGGGCCGGTCCGATGCGCGCTGTGAATTCGCTCGCGCCGAGGACAGAAAATGCCAGCAGCTGCGCAGTGAATGTCAGCGGGCTGCTCGAAACTGCAAAAGCCCCAGGCGGGTCATCTTCGACTGTGTGCCAGGCATGCAGCGAAAGCCGCGCCTCGCGGTCGGTCATGTTGACCGTATCCAGTTCCGCCAGGCGCAGGCAGAAAGCAAGCAGAGCCAGACCAATGTAGGCCAGCGCTTCAAATGAGACGCTTCGCGCCGCCGCTTCTTCGGTCTGCGTTGCCGCTACCTCAGCTTGCGCCATCTTTTGAGACCGTCTTCCTTCGCCGCGTCGTCATCATCAACCGGTCGCATATATTCTTGATTCGCCCGTCTCACAGAGGACGGGCAAGGCATCAAGAAACTTCTCTTCGCCCAGGCCGCCATATTGGCGGCGTTCGGTCGCCCCGAAGAGAATATAGTCGATGCCGTAGCGCCGTATGATGGCGTCTACGTCCCTGAAGTCAACGGCGGAGTAGAGCCGGTTGATATCTTCGCGCCGCGTTCCGGCGATTTCATTGTATGTCGATCCACGCCACTGCCGCTCGTGATTCTCCCAACCGAGAACGATCGGTATGCCCGCCAAGGCGCCGACCCGGCCATAATCAATATCATAGGCGTTTTTGACGGCCTCAACTGCAACCGCGTCGGCGTTTCCGACTCGTTCCGCCAGGCAGTTGATGACCTGCTGGTCATCTGCGCGCAGCAAGCCCTTTGCGCCATCCAGCGTCAAGGCTTCCCGAATGACGATCGCGTCCCGGTCGAAGGCGATGATTCCGCCGCGGCCGGCGCGAATCAAATCGGCTTCCGCGGCATCGGACAATCTTATTCGCGAATAGAGAAGGGCGCCCGGGGCAACGCGGGCGCCCTGAGCGACATGGCGTATGCCGCCGTCCCAATTTTCGGGCGGGGCGTATCGGTAGCGCTCAGTTTCGCTGGCGCGCCCGGTTTCATGCCAGGCGCGGTGATGCATGCCCGTTAGCGTATAGCTGAAACCGGCGGCGAAGCTCAAGCCGATCAGGCTGCCAAACAGCAAGCGCAGGATGATATTCGGGCGCGGGAGTTCCCGGTCGAAGAGCAGGCTGTAAACGGCATAAGCGCCGGCGATGCTCCATAAGACCCAGGCCTGATAATAGAGCTTGAATACGGTATTGATGCGCACGCCGAAATTGTCTTTCAAATAGAAGAACTCGGTGAATAAGATCAATGACAGCCCCATGCCAATGAGCAGCAGCGCGACGCCATTGGCCCGCGGCTGGTCGATCCAGGCGACCGCGATTTCGCCGCGCTCCCGCGCCTGCCGCGCCGATGGGAAAAGCCGCGCCACAACCACAGCGATGCCTATTGTCAACAGCAGAGGCGTAAGCGCATAGTCGATTCTGCGTGCGACGACTCCTTGCAGAAAGCCGCCGAGATCTTGCACCGGTCCGGCATTGGCGAAAACCGGCTGATTTGGATTCGCAAGCGCGATGATGATGCCGACAAAGGCCATGAGCGCCGTCAAAGCGACCAGGGTGATTGCGCCGGCTTTGAAGCCCAGCTGCCAATTCAGCCGGCGCGCGCGCCGGGCGCGCCAGGTTTCCAGCGCCAAAAATGGCGCGAGAACGACAATGAAGGGCCCAAAATTGACGAAGAAGCGTTGGAAGAGCGTCGGGTTTATCAGGTTGGGCAAGATGCCGCCCGCCTGGGAACGAAAACCCACGAAGTAGGGCAAATAGACAAGGGCGGCTACCAGAGCGACCAGCGCGCCAAAGCGGGCGATGCCGCGCCAGTCCTGGCTGCTGAGCCGGCCCTGGTCGCTGGCGTAGAGGCGGCGCAGCGCTTCGGCGCCGATGAGACCGCAGAGATAAATCGGCCCATCCCAGGCGTTCAGGAAAACCAGCCCGCCAATAGCGACGCCGTAAAGCGTCAACTCCAGGGTCGACGGCGGCCGGCGGACAAGCACGATGTTGAGCATCATGCCTATCGCCATGACGACGAAGGGAAGGGCGAGCACGTGCGGATGATTGTCCGACAGCAGAAAGCTGAAAGCCGGAAATTCGTTGATCGGCTGGATAGTTGTCGGCTTGTTGTCCAGGTCGTAATCGGTCAGCACGCGGCTGGCGCGGAACCACCACCAATAGTCCCAAGCGGATGAATCCAGTCTGATGCTCGCCGCCGGATCCGCTTGATAGCTGGCGGCGACCAAGCCGGAGCGCGCCTGCGTGCCCCAAAAGTCCAGATACTCGGCGCTTCCCGTCCTCGTTTGATAAGGCGCCTCGATCAAGAGAAACTGGAAGTTGCCCAAGAGCGTCAACATAAGCAGAGCCGTGACGCCGGCCGCGCTGGCCGCAATCCGGCCGACCGCCCGCGAGCGCAGGAGATTGTAAGCGACGCCGAATGCCGCCAGGCCGGTCAACGCGAATTGCGACGCAATCGTCAAGTTGAAACTGAGCGTGCTGCCGACGCCGCTTAAGAGCGCGAGCGCGGATGACATCACATATCCCAGATAGTAGTAACTGATGGCGTAACCGGACATCCAGGGATCGGCCGGAGGAAATGACGCGGAGCGCTGGGTCGCGCTAAGGAAAGCCAATTCCATCGGTTTTTCGGTGCCAACAATATCGTTCTGATGCGCGCGGAAAAGCGCCCAGGCGAAGAACAAGGCGATGAAAAGCAACTCGGCGGCCAAAATGTGGGGGCGGTTTTCGCGCCAAAATTCAGCCAGCTGCATGTCCCTTGCGCCCCGCCGGTAAATGACAATGGAGGCGATCAAAACCAGAAACCAGGACAGAGCGATGCCCCCGCTGGTATTTTCCAGGAAGCCATAACTTCCCAGCAGCCAAAAGACCGTGGCTGTCAGCAGCATGCCAATCGGGCGCGCCAGCGTATAACCCTTATCCGGCAAGCCGCTGAGGAGGGCCAGGCAGAGAGGCAGCGCGGCCGCGCCAGCCAGCGCAATCCAGAGCCACCACAAAAAGAGGATATGCCCCTCCCGCGCCAGCCAATCGAGCATCAACAGCATGAATAGCGCTCCACCAGGTAGCTCATCAGGGCCTCGTCATTGACCGCGTAAATCTTGCCGCCTTCGATTGCGTAGGCGACCGAAAGCAAGCCGCGCTCCACCATCGCGTCCAGCTTCGCCAAGCCTTCCGGCGTCGAATGAACCTCTTCCAGGCCGCTGCGCACGATGTATTTGACATCGAAGTGATTGATGATATCGACCGCGACATCGATGCTTGGCGAGTCGTAGAATTGAATGATATTCCGTTCCCGCTGGTCGACCCATTGTCCCATCGGGTGAAAAGTCCGCTGCTGACGTTGATGAAAATTCCAGCCGAGCACGGAGGGCAAGCCTGTCATTATCGAGAATCGCCCATTCCATTGGTACTCGCTGGGCCGGCGCCGTCCCTCCATGATAACCGGCGATCCGCGCACATTCTCTTGCATCCAGCGGATCAGGGCATGGTCGACCGCGAGGTCGATGTCGACAGCCTCCCCGCTGTCGCGCTTGAATTCGACGTGCTTGGAACGCGTCATATAATCCATGCCATTAAGCGTCAGCGGCAGGTCCGGCGCCATGCGATCGAAAGAGCGGGCGCGCGTTCCCATGATCGGGAAGAGCGCGGCAATCGCCGTCAACAGAACCAGAGGCGTATACCAAAGATAACGCAAGGGCGGGCTGAAGCGCTGCGACGCCGCGAGCAGGGCTGCGAAGGCAACACCGCCGGACACGCTGAAGAGCAGCCATACCTGCATGTAGAATTTGAACACGGTGTTCTGGCGCCCGATATCGCCGCCGACGACAAAGATCTCGACGCCAAGCGTCATAGCTAAAGCCAGACCGATCAATAGATAAACATAACGGATCGCCCGGGATTGGCCCGGTCTGAAGAAGAGCAGGGCGATCCAGCAGGAAAGCGGCAGGACAACAAGCGCCACCTGACAATGCGCCAGCGCCAGGACGAGCGCCAATAGCAATGTGCCGGCGATCAGAGCCGCGGTTGCCTTGGCCCGCTGCTGATGTTCCAGAAGCGCTTTGACGCGGGTCGCGCGCAACCAGCGCCCGGTATCCCAGAGCAGCAGCGACAAAATCAAAAAGAGGAAAAGACCATGGATGTCAAAGTAGGCCCAGAGCGGCGTCTTGCCGCCATCCCATAGTCGCAAGCTGTTATATGTCGCGGCGTACCAGGATGTATAGGGCAGGGCGAAGGCCAGGTTGAGCAAGATGAAGCCGCCGATTGTCGCCGACAGATCCAGGGCCGAGTCCCGCGTCAAAAGATAACGGATCGATAGCAGCAGCAGAAGGGCGCCAAGCCCGGCAAACAGCATGACCTGTAGGATGGACAGGGCGCCCATCCAAATGCCCGCTTCAGCCCCGGCGCCGGAAGCGGCTTGCGGCAACAGGAGCGAAACCAGAACGGCGGCGGCTGCCAGCGCCGCGGCGGCAACCGCATAAAAGCGGCCGTCTTCGACCGTGCGGAATGTCTTCCGCCAGCGCAGACCCCAGCAGTAGGCGAGCACAACCAGGGACAAGAGCGTCATGGCGGGCCAATCCCAGGTGTTTGTCGCCCGCAGCGCCGCCACCGTCAGCGCCAGAAGAGCCAGCGCCAGCCAACGCTCGCGCGGCCGGCGACTGTCGCGGCCGGCCAGCGCCAGCTCGTTAAAGAGGCAGACAACCGTAAACAGAATCAGCGGCATGCTGATCATGTGGGCGTGCAGGTCGCCGTAGAGAAATGTGAAATAGGGCATTTCTGTGATGGCGCCGCCGCCAACGCCATGCGTTTCCGCAATGACGCGCGATGGCCCCCAGTACCAGCGGTCGCTGCGGATTGGCAAGCTTTCGCCGCCCAATGCCCGCCCGAAACCCCGCAGCAAGCTGCTTGCCAGGGACAGCGAATGGTCGATCTCATAACGTAGATTATCCAGCGGGTGGGATTCCGCCGCCCGGCGGCTCAAGTCGGCGCGGTCTTCGGGCGAAAGCATAGCGTCTTGACCCGCCAGATGTTCCGCAATCAGAAAGTCTTCCAGGCCGGTCGGCGACCGGTATCCGCCCAGTTGCGCCAGGCCATTGCCCAGCACCCGCACCGTATCCAGGTTGCCGAGCAATACGCAGAGCGACAGCGCCATGAGTCCAGCCAGCCAAGGTTTGCCCGAACGCCGCGCGCTCCCTCGACCGGGTTCGGATGCCTCCGCGCGCGCGCTCCAGCGCGAGTGTATGTTGAAGGCGGCGGAGAAGGCGCCAATGCCCGTCAGGCTGAAAACGGTGGGAATCATCAGGTTGTAGGCGAAGGCCGGCGCCACGCCCAGAAGCAAAGCCGGCGCGCCGAGCAAGACAAAGCCGAAGTAGTAGTAGTTGATGAAGCCGCCGGCGAACCAGGGATCAATCGGCGGGAAAGTTGTGCTGCGCAGGACGCCGTTCAGATAAGCGAAGTCCATCGGCTTTTCGCCGCCCTTGAAGGGATGCCACAAGTCAGGATTGGTCAAACGAATGCCAATCATGAACAGAAAGGCGGCGAAGGCAAGCAACTCCATCAAGGCCAATCGCCTCCAGTTCTCGCGCAGGAAGCGCATGGCGCGCGCACGCGCCAGGCTTGCGCTCAGAACGGCCAGCAATGCGAGCGAGAACAGAACCCCGCCTTGGGACCAGATTGGAATCTTCAAGCTTGATGCGGACCAGGCCAGCCAGGCGACGATGAGCAAACCGGCAAGCTTGCTGAGCCCATAACCGCCGTCCGCCAGCGCGGGAAAGAGCGCGTTGACAAGCGGGAAAGCCAGCAATCCAAATGTGAAAATCGTGAAGTACCAGGCCAGCGCGCCCAGGGCCTGATTCCGGTTGACCAGGGCGTCGCTGAAAAATCGCTCGGACCAGGCGCCGCCCTGCGTCTGCGTTTCATAATCAGCCGGCGGGAACATGAGCGCGGTTGGAACGGCATCCGCCTGCATCGCCGACCAATTCAAAACGCCGAGCAACTGCGCGTCTTCTTCGCCATTTTCTAATTCATAATGCTGCTTGAGGGAAACGGCTGATAATTCGGCTTCAACTTTCGCCCGCGAATAATCTTCGGTCTTTCTGAAAATGTAGACCGCCGGATGGTCATAGACATGAAATGACTCATCGGCTTCCAGCTCATTCAGCCAGGCCGGGGACGAGTAGGTTGGCAAATGCTGGTCGGACACCCGCCAGGGACCCAGTTCAAAGCTCTCCTCGAAGACGGCGGCAATCTCAAAGCCCAACTGCTCGGCGAAGAGCTTTTCATAATAGAGTGTGGTCAGAGGCCAGCGCATCAGGTTGCGCGGTTCGGTGTCATAGAAGCGATTGCTGGCGATGGTCAGATAATCGGCGAGATCGAGGGAGCGCAGCAGTTCATCGTATTTCAGCTGATTGTCCACCGGGAAAGACATAATCTGATCTACAGAATTGACCAGCGAATAAAAGGCCTGGCTGCCCTGACAGTCGCTGGCGGACAGCAATCCCGGCGGCGGATCGTCGGCCAGGCTGAGGCCGTCGGGCAGGCGACAGGTATTGATTCCGGTGACGGCGTTATCCCAGGCGCCTTCATTGAGCGCAACCGAGCCGGATCCGATGACATCGCCACTGCCGGGCGCGACTTCGACGACAAAGCTGTACTCGCGGCCTTCCACCACTTGCAGGGGCGGGTCGAGCGGCATGGAATACGACGCCCCAAGCGGATGACTCTCCCGCGAAAGATCCGTCCGCAGGACGGCCTGAGACAGGGCTGTTACGCCGCCTTGCTCAAAGATGCGGATGACAAGCTCTTCCGGCTGCGGGTCATCCTGCGGGTCGCCCAGGTGAGGAGCGAACACGCTGCGCACGCTGCCGCCGCGCGGCGCGCGGAAATCGACGCTGACAGGCGCGCCCTCTTGGTAGCGCGTGGCTCGGTCAAATGGCGGGCCCGTCAGGCGGTCGCTGCCCGCCCCGGTGCTATCGACGGCGATGTTTATCAGCGGCACGCTGTCGTCCGCGCCGCCGATGCGCATGGCGAAATCGCCCGGGGCGCGCTCAAAGAGGTAGCGCGACCCTTGCACGAGCGTGTTCTGATGACGGTAGATATTTGCGAACATCAGGCCCCAAGCGACGGAGAAGACGACGGCGAAGAGGCACAGGACGAGCGGTCGCGCGGCGCTGAAACGCGGGACCAATGCGACGACGAGAAGAACCAGGCCGACGGTAAGCGCGGTGAAAGCCGTGGCATCGGTCTGGCCGGCCGCAAACTGGTAGCCGCCGACGCCGGTCAGCAGCGCGCCGGCTGTGACGAGAGGAATCGCGGTTATTGGCAAGCTGCGTCCGCTGGCTCTTGCATGCCGCATCAACTCGACCAGGCACCAGCCGGCCAAAACCGCCAAGGCGCCGTAGAGCGGCAGGAAATAGCGAATGGTCAGCGCGGTCAATCGGCTCATCCAGAGCAGGTAGCCGCCGACCCACAGTATCAAAATCAGCAAGTCGGTTGCGCGCTTGCGGCCGCGCAGAAGGCGGTAGGCGGCCCAGCACCAGCCGAACCAGCCGAGGATGCCGAAGCCAAGCCCCATGCCCCAGAACAGTATGTCCTTAAAGACATGGACAATCGGCGAGCGCGCCACCCAGTGCCAATTTGGTGGAAAGTCCTGCAAGCTGGAAACGCCCGCGCCGATCCGCTGCAAGTTCTCCAGCCAACGCTCGTTGGGCAAGATATCCAGAAAGCCGGGGCCGGCGAAGGCGTAGGGATTGAATACGCGGAAGGCCAGGAAGGCGCCCGCGCCGGCCAGGATCAAACCCAACAGTTGGTAAATGATGATTTGCCTGCGTTCGTTTTGGCGCAGGCCCGCGTCAAAAGCCGGCGCCGCTCGATACACCGCCGCCAGAATAATGACGAGGGCCAAAGGCGCAACGTTGATGCGGCTGGCGACAGCCGTTCCGCAGGCCAGCCCGAAGAGCAAGAATGAGCCCAGCTTGCCTCGCTGCTGCGCGCCCACCGCATAGTAGAGCGCCAGCGTAACAAAGAAGGTCGTCGCCGCGTTCACCGTGCCGAAGTGCGCCTTCTGAATCGCCAGCGGCGCGGCGGCGTAAAAGAGCGCAGCCAGAAGCCCGACCCAGGACCCGTGTATGCGCCGGCCGAGGGCGAAGACCAGCAAGATCGTCAGAAGATCAAAGATTGTCGATATGCCGCGCCAGACGAGATGCCCGCTTTGGAAATCGACGAGCGGCAGGCCGGCGTCGGTCGCCTGGCGCAGGATGTCGCTGGCAAAATGCGCCAGAAAAAGCGGGAATGTGCCGTAGACGTAGAAGCTGTGCCCGGCATTGTGCGGATTCAGCGGCGAGCAGCGCGTATCAAAATAAGCGCCTCTGCCGTCGCTGCCCGGATGTCGCCGCTTGCAATCCAGAGCCTGCAGATTCTCCGAGTTGAACGTGTCAAGGCGGTGAACCGCGGCCTCGTCAATGGGTTGCTGACGCTTATCGACAAGCAGAGCCGAGACTTCGCTTGCGCGCAGCGCGATTTCCGCTTCCCAGTAATCGGCGTAGGCCCGGGTTTGATCAGAGCCCATCAGCCGGCGCGCAGCCTCCCCGGCCGGGCTGCCTCTGATCGTGCCGACCTGTCCAGGCGGCAGGCGCAGAATATCGTCGCCGCTGCGCAAGCCGGATGCATCGCGCAGCGTGAAAACCTGCAGAGGGGGATAATTTTGATCGTCGCGCGTGAATTCGTTGTTGCCGCCGACCTGCGGCAGCAAGAGTATGGTCAGAAAGCGCTCGTCCGGATGCACATAAGAGAAGTCGTCCCAATTGTGCCCGAGCAAGCGCGGGACGGCGCCGCCAATCAGAATGAGCGACAGCAGGAGAAGCGCAACTGCCTGACCCCGGTTGATTCTTCGCATGGGCATGTTTCCGCCAGGCAAGACCCTCACCTCACCGCTGACCGCCCGCTTCGGCGCGCAGCTAGACGTTCTGGTTCAGGAATCTGCTAATTCCCGCCTCGCCCAGCGCCGGTACGCGATAAATGTAGAAACTATCTGATGATACACCGGTTGATACTAAAGACTCTCTGCCATTTGGAAACCAGCGCCCCAATTGGTCGCGAATCTCGTCGCTGCGCCCGGGATAAAAGAAGAGCAAGTCGCGATCGGGATGCAAACGGTATTCGCCGGAATCGTAGTAGGCGCGCCGCATGTATTCGGGCACGCGGCTCAGCGCCGGATTGCCGTCCCAGTCAAACTGTCCCGCTTCAAGGCCGACGGCGCGATGATCCCACCAATGCGCCAGGCTCAGCACAAAGGCGTTGCCATAGGCGCCATCGCTCTCGGCGAAACCGCGCAGGATGCGGCCGGCCGCGCTATGCCCGTAGGTCGCCCGATCATAATGCTTGGGAAACTCATCGAAGTATGTGATTGCGTTTTGATGATTGGCAAGCAAAATCACAGTAGCGCAGAATATCAGCGCCGCCGCTTGTCCGGCCCGGCGCGGCAGCAGCTTTCTCAGGCGGTTGGCTATGACGGCAATGGGCAGAGCCGCGATCAAGTAAATCATCGGCAGGCTGCCGCTTGAGCGCGTGAAGCTCGGGTTAGCGCCCGGATGTGCCAGTGAGAGGATCGTGGGCAATAGCATGATAAAGGCGGCGACCGGCATGAACCAGATGACCGGATCGCGCGTCCGGAGCGCGGCCGCAAGCCAGGCGGCCAGACCCAGGATCAAAAAGGCGCCGCTATACATATCCAGCGCCGGCTGATGCGGCCGGCCGTGGAACCAGGCGATGTCCCCTTCCCAATTGTACATTAGCAGGGCCCGGCGCGTGTTGGTCAGCAATTGCGGGAGGCTCGACAGCAGCGGCGATATCGCTTGATCAAACGTAGCGTCGCTATGTTGATCGCCTAAAATGCGCGTTGAGGCGCGCATCCAGAACCGGTCCGGATACTCTTGCCAGTAGCGCAGCAAGGGCAGAAACACAATCCCGGACATGAAAACCAGAATCGCCAGATTCAGAAGCATCGCGCGCCGCCGTTTCCAGGCGCCCGAGCCCATCGCCAGCGCCAACAGCATGCCGGCCAAGACAACCACGGGAAGCATGCGCGAGGCTTGATAGCTGTACAGACTGAAGCCGAGCAATAAACCGGCGACGACGAAGTCGCTGCGCCGGTTGTGGCGCATGGCCCGCGTGAGAAAGATGAGGAGTAGGGCGGTGAACAAGGCGGTCAAAGGCACGCGCATGCCCAGGCGCGCGATCGACGACTGCCAATAACTGACGGCGACCAGCGCCGCCGCGATCATGCCCAGCATGAGGCCGAACTGGCGGTTGCGTCCCCCTAAGAATGTCTTTCCCAAAAACAGCATAGCCGGCAAGATGAGCAGGCTTTCCAGGACGGAAACCGTCTTGATTGTCAAGAAGTCCACTTCATATCCGGGCAGGCTGGCCAAGAGCGCAATGGCGTAATAGTGGATCGGTTCGCGCCCGCCGAGGTTGGGAAAGAACAGCATCTGATTGCCCTGACGCAGGCGCTGGGCATCCAGAATGATCTCGACATGATCGCTGGTCATCTCGCCCGGGATTTCATCCAGGCGATGCAAGCGAAAGGACGCGCCGAGGATCATGATGAGCAGGAAACCCAGCAATGCCCAGCGGCGCCGCGACCATTTGCGCCGGCGGAATCCCTCGACGCACTGGCTCAGCCAGTCGAAGATGTTCCAGCCCGCCGGCGCGAAGACCAGCGCCCACAATGTTGCGCTGACTAGCCATAGCAATATGATCGACGGCGGAAACTGGTTTCCCGCCGTGCCAAGCCAGACGGCCAGACTGCATATCACGGCAATGGCGATATGCGCGGCCCGCGCTTTCAGATGCGAAAGCGGGCGCTTAATGGGCTGGCGCCGGGCAATCCGTTCGTTTTGCGCGGCGTCGCTGCCGCGTTTTGCGGCGTCCCGGCCCTGGCGCGCCGGAGCGCGCGCGCGCCAGGCGAAGGATTCCACGATGAAAAGCGCCAGACCGCCGGCAAGCAATTGCCAGGCTGCCGCCTGGATCAGATCGAAGGTCGGCGCGGGCTCTTCGCCCATGGCCCGGGCCAGCGTGTGCAGCCCGGAAAGCGCGATGAGGACGGGAACAGCCCGCGCGATCCAGATCCATTGGCGGAGGCGATCAAGCTCTCGCCACCAGGCTTTGAGCCGCGGCCAATTGCCGAACAACTCGGCGAACAGCCACAGCAGGAAGGCCAGCCACAGAAAGGGAGCGCCATTGCTCAGCGCATTTTCAGCGATCCGGTTCTCTGCGCTCCGCGCGAGGAGTATGCCCGTGCCGGTCAAGGCGAAGAGCAGGGCGACGGCATATAAGGCCAGTTGCCCGCGCTCGCGACTGAGCAAATGCGCAGTCGGCAGCCTCCAGGCGATATGCCCGCGCGCCGCCGGCGATGCAAGCGCCTCGTCTGCCTTGACCGTTGCCGGGATGATTTCCGCTTGCGGACGGCGCCCCCGGCTCGCCTGACGCAATTCGCGCCAGGTTTCGCGCGGCGCCGCCACAAAGCGTGACAGGAGCTCCAGCAGAGAAAGATCTTCGAAGGCGCGGGCCTCGCCGCTCAAAGCCGACAGCGCCTCTGGCTCGGGCCGGTCGCGATGCTCATCCGCCTGTGACGCTTCATGCGAGTCAGGCATTGGGCTGTAAGTCCTGGTTCGTCGCGCTGGCCTCAGTCGCTTCCGTCGCGTCCATGCCGCCTCGCGTATTTGCGGAACAATGCCTCATAACGATCAATTGTATTGTCAAATGAGAAGAGCTCGGCGATTTCGGCCCTGGGCTTTGTGTAACTGTCCAGATTCTCAAGGACCTCAAGGGTTGTCTCGCCGATTGATCGCCAGTCGCCCGCTCGCGCCAGCTTGCCCATTCCGGTTAAGGTCACCGGCACGCGACCGCCCGGCACATCCGTCATCACAACCGGCGTCCCGCAAAGCATGGATTCGACCTGAACCAGGGCAAAGCATTCGCTATCGCTCGAAAGAACCAGGACATCGCATGCGGCGTAGAAGTTTGCCAATTCTTGCTTGTCTTTAATCAAGCCGAGAAATATAAGTTGATCGCGATATTGCCGCACAAGTTCGCGGTGGCGACGCCAGGTGCCTTCGTATCTGATGTCATATTCGCCGGCGAAGACGATGCGCGCCTTGGGATGCCTGCGGTTGATAACTTCCAGAGCGCGTATCAGCAGGTCGGGTCGTTTTTCCTGCACGAAGCGTCCGCTGAAGCCAATCAGGGGCCCGTCCCCGTGCCGCCATTCACACCGCAACTGGCGGACGCGCTCCGCTTGCGGCGCCGGAATAGCAATAGGCGGATAGATCGGCAGCACCTTGTCGCGAAAGGGCTGCAAATAATAAGAGTTGTCGGCGTAATCGTCACTATATCCAATGATGCAGGCTGCGCGCCTCGCTAAATATTGATAGAAGGCAAAGAGGATGCGGCTGATCATGCGATTGAGCAGCCCGGCCGGAAGTATCAGGTCGCCGTGATGCGTGGCGACGACCTTGACGCCGGCCAGGCCCGCCAGTTTCGCGACGATCGCCGTCTCCAGCAGGGGAATGTGTATATTCACCACATCGTGCGTGCGCAGCAACTGGTAGATCCGCCAAGGATAGCTGGGCATGACCAGGCCGCGGCTGATGCGAATCGGCGCCCAGAGCCTGAGGACCTTAACGCCGTTGAATGTGGATTCTCCCAGGGGCGTCTGGGGCGTGTGGCGGGAGGCCAGCACAGTGACCTCGTGACCGCGCCGAACCAATTCTTCGGACACAACCTTGACGTAATGCGTGAGTCCCGTGCTATGCGGATGATAATAGAGCAGCAGCATCAGAATCTTCAGCTTGCCTTCCCGCCGATTCTGATTCGTGTTCATCAATTCAGGCCTCAACTTATTGGGGAAAACGCCGCATGCGGACTTGCGTCACGACGTTGCCTAAAATTTCATCCGCGACCGTCTGCCACAATTGGGACGGAAGCGGAATCAAATCTGAACTCTGACCTTCTGCCCATTTACCAGACGATCGACTTCAGTCAAAACCGTCGATTGCATTCTGACCGAATCAGGCGCAGTATAATGGCTGAACCCGACTAAAGACATAGCGACGCGGGAAAGGGCTTTGGCCCGACGTGAGAACGTTGTCCGCGCCGCGATCATTTTACAAGAGGCGCGGTTTCAGCGCGGCCCCTTCAAAGTCCAGTTTAGCGCCAACGGACTTGACATGGCCGCCGGACGAACCTAGAATCGGTGCATCATGCGGGTGTAGCTCAGTTGGTAGAGCGCCTGCTTCCCAAGCAGTAGGTCACGGGTTCGAGTCCCGTTACCCGCTCAAGTCGGAAGGACCCGGCCGCGACAGACTACGGCGTTTGTTCAGTCGGCAATTTGCAGCCTGCAAAAACTCAAGAGGGCATCCGCTGGGCGATGTCAGCCGGCGATTGCGCGCATCAGAAAGCGTTTAAGGAGAATCTGAATATGGCAGAGTTTCAACTCGCCGCCGAACCGCGGCAGGCGCGCGGCAAGAAGAATCGTAAACTGCGGCGGGAAGGTTATGTGCCGGGAATCCTGTACGGGCCATCGACCGAGCCGCTCAGCGTGCAGTTTCGCTACCGTGCCATCGAGCTTACATTGATGAATGCCGGCGGCACCAACCTCATCGACATTGACGTGGGCGGACAAAGTTATCCCTCGCTCGCGCGCGATGTGCAGCGCGATGTGGTTGCGGGCGACATCTTGCATGTGGATTTTCTCGCGGTTGACGAATCGCAGCGAATCAATGTCGAAGTGCCGATTATGATGGAGGGCCAGAGCCCGGTTGTCGCCGCGCGCGAAGGCATCCTCATTACCGGCCGGAGCTCGCTCACGCTTGAGGTTTTCCCAAGCGATATCCGCGACAGCATTGTGATTGACCTCTCCGTGCTGATGGAGTTGGGCGCCGAAGTTCTGGTGAAGGACTTGACCTTTGGGGAAAACGTCACCGTGCATAACGATCCCAATGAAATGCTCGCCAAAATCGTCCAGCCGGCGGCGGCGCGCGCCGAGGACGATCTGGAAGGCGAGGAGGGCGAACTTGAAGGTGAAGAGGGCGAAGAGGCAGAGGACGCTGAAGAAGCGGTCGAAGAGTAATTCGCCTGCATATTTTGTAGCAAGGCCAATAAAAGGGCGCCGCTCGAACGCGGCGCCTTTCCTTTTGTGCGATTCTTGCGCTTGAATAGGCTTGTATTCCGCAGCGCGCCCCGCGCCGGTTCATGCCGCCTTACTTGTTGCCATTGTGTTCGGCATGGTTCGCGCCCTCCGGCGCATCCTGCTCAAAGTCGTCGTCGACGTCTTCGCCGACAATGGCAATCCCGGCGACTTCGTCATTGTCTTCCAGGTTCATCAATCTAACGCCCTGGGCGTTGCGGCCGGTTTCGCGAATTTGCGATAGCTGCGTGCGCAACACGATGCCCTTCTTGGAAATCAACATGACGCCATTGCGCGAAATGAACATGATATCGTCCTCTTCGCGCAGGCAGCGCACGGCGACGACGGGACCGGTGCGATCGTTGCGCTTCAAGGTGCGGACGCCGAAACCGTAACGCCGCTGCTCCGAGTACCGGCTGAGCGGCGTGCGCTTGCCATAGCCGTTCCTGGTCACAACAAGCACATGGCTATGTACGCCGGCAAGGACGACATCCATGCCCGCCACCTCGTCATTGCCGCGCAGAGCCATGCCCATCACGCCGGCCGCTTGCCGGCCCATCACGCGGACGTCGGCCTCGTGAAACAGAATGCTCTGTCCATCGGCGGAAGCCATCACGATCTGTTGATCGCCGTTGGTCCATTTCACCCAACGCAAGGAATCGCCCTCCAGCACGTTCATAGCGATCAAGCCGCTGTAGCGCACATCGAGAAACTCGCCTTGGGCGACGCGCTTGATTCGCCCCTGGCTGGTGGCTAGCACAAAACAACCCGTTTCTTGCTGCGCCTGCTCTTCGGTCAGCGCGAGAATAGCGGTGATTTTTTCGTCGCCCTCCAGGGGCAAAAGGCTCTGAATCAAAATCCCGCGCTTGTCGCGCTGCATTTCGGGGATTTCGTAGGCGGAGCAGGTGTAGACCTTGCCCAGGTCGCTGAAGAATAGGATGGTGTCGTGGCTGTGCGCGAAGAAGACGTCCATCAGCCGGTCGTCGTCCTTGATTGCCATGCCGCGCATGCCCTTGCCGCCGCGCCGCTGCTGCTTGTAGTGACGGGCGGCCACCCGTTTGATATAGCCATTCTCGGTCAAGGAAATGACCACATTTTCCTTGCGATAGAGATCGCCCTCATCCATATCGACATCGCCATAGACGACGCTCGTCTTGCGCTCATCGCCGTATTTGTCGGCGATTTGCTGAACGTCATCCCGAATCAGCCCGAGAATCTGCTGCGGCGAAGCCAGCAGGTTCACCAGGTAATCGATGCGCGCCTGCACTTCGTCCGCTTCATCCTGGAGTTTCTGTCTCTCCAGCGCGGCCAGACGTCGCAATTGCATGTCGAGGATGGCATTCGCCTGGATCTCGTCCAATTCGAAGCCGGACATCAATTGGGCGCGCGCCGCCTCGACATCGGCGGAACTGCGGATGGTTTGAATCACGGCGTCGATATTGGAAACCGCAGTCAGCAGGCCGCTCAAGACATGAGCCCGCGCGCGCTGACGCGCCAGATCATGCTCCGACCGGCGCACGATGACATCGTAGCGATGCTCAATATAAATCTGCAGGCAGCGCTTCAAGCTCAGGGTCCGCGGCTCCCCGTTGACCAGAGCCAGCATCTGAATGCTGTATACGCTTTGCAGCTGGGTGAATTTGAACAACTGGTTCAGGACGCGCTGCGGCTGCGCGTGCCGTTTCAGCTCCACCACCAGGCGCAAGCCATCGCGGTCGGACTCGTCGCGCAGGTCGCGGATGGCTTCGATCCGACCCTCGCGCACAAGCGCCACAATTCTTTCAATAATGGCGGACTTGCTGACCTGGTAAGGAATCGAAGTGAATACGATATTGGTCGCGCCGCCGCTGCCCTCTTCAAGTTCTTCGCTCGAGCGGATGACAATCCGCCCCTTGCCCGTGGCGTATGCTTCCTTCAGGTCATCGCCCACGACGATGGTAGCGCCGGTGGGAAAATCGGGACCCTTGACGAAGCGCATCAGGTCGTCCACGGTCACCGATTCGAGTTCGTCATAATGATCGATGAGGTAATTGATGGCTTCGGACAATTCGCGCAAATTGTGCGGGGGGACGTTTGTCGCCATGCCGACGGCGATGCCGCTGGCGCCATTCAGCAGGAGATTGGGCAGCCGCGCCGGCAGCACGGTCGGTTCTTCTTGCGTGCCGTCATAATTCTCGGCGAAATCCACCGTGTTCATGTTGATATCGGTCAACATTTCGCCGGCGATATTCGCCATGCGCGCTTCGGTGTATCGCATCGCGGCCGGCCGGTCGCCATCCTGGCTGCCGAAATTGCCTTGACCGTCCACCAGGGGATAGCGCAAAGAGAAATCTTGGGCCAAACGGGCCATGGCGTCATAGATCGCCTGGTCGCCGTGCGGATGGTATTTGCCCATCACTTCGCCGACCAGGCGCGCGCTCTTCTTGTAGGCGGTGCCGGGCCGCAGCCCCATGTCGTGCATGGCGAAGAGGATGCGACGATGAACCGGCTTCAAACCGTCGCGCGCGTCCGGCAATGCGCGCGCGACAATCACGCTCATGGCGTAACTCAGATAGCTCCCGCGCATTTCTTCGTTGATGGTGACGGTGCGCACGTTGCCCGCGTATTCTTCTGAAGCGCTCATGTCGAAACTATCCATATACAGCGGCCATTCAGCGCTGCGATTGGCCGCGCTCTCCTTTCGCCAATGGCGTCGCTACAAAGGAATCTGCGCCTGCAACTTATGCAATCGCTGGCAAGGCCGCCGCGCCAGATTCTGGTATCAAGCCCTCTGCGGAAACCGCGCCTCGGGCGCGCCGACAGCGACAATTGGGGCGGTTTTCCAGTGTTGCGACCTCGCGATTCTATATTAAGATTTTATCACGACGGCCATGGATTCGCCACTTCGAGGCGGCCCTACATTTGGCGTCGCTTCCCGAAATTGAGGATTGCGCAGCCGCGGCAAAATGCCGCCCAATCCGCCGCCGGGAAATATCCCGGGACAGCGAAATGTCGGCGGGCGAACGCTCCGCAATTGCGTTTGTGGCACGGATTTGGCATTTCACGCGCGGATTGCTTGCCGCATCCATATCTTATGTATATAATGTAGACAACTGACGCGGGCTAGGTCTTATGTATCTTGCCCAATAGTAAAGTGTCTTTTCGCCGCAGCCTTGCCATCGCAGCCCCATAGTATCTTAGGAGGAATCCACATGAATACAGATGATATGAGAAGAGGAGTTATACCCGGCGTGATTGCCGGTTACATTTTCCTTGCCTATATGGGCTCGGGAATGCAAGACATGATTGGAGGGATGATAGGCGCGGACGCGTTCATCGGCTTTATCCTCCATCTCATCATCAGCATTGTAATCGGCGCCTTGTACACCGGCGTCTTCGTGCAGTACGTGGACCTGGGCGATCCATTGATCAATATCGCTGTGGGCGGTTTGATTTATGGATTGATCTGGTGGATCATCGGCGGCAATATAATCATGCCGGCGGTCTCGGGTGGCAGTGTGCTTCAGCTATCCTTCGGACCGAGCTTCTACGGCCATATCATATTTGGCCACGCGCTCGCCTTTATTGTCGTGATTCGCGACGCCGCCATGGGTATGGGCGACGAGAAATAAGCGCGCTGCATCCAGACAGCAAGACAAGCGGACGAGGCCTGCGCTACAGATGCGCCGGCCTCGTTTTATTTTGGCGGCTTATCGACTGGTCGCGCTGCGAGCCTGCAGGTATGAAGCCCCGCGATCAATTCTCCGATTTGAGACCAATCAGCTGGTCCGCTTCCACACATCTCCCACAAGATTAAAGGCGATGGTTTGCAGTTCGCTCTGCCCGCCTTGACTGACGTCCACGGTCGCGAGCAACTGCGGCGCGCCGTCATCGGTCGGCTGCAGCGCCGTGTCGATCACCCGATATTGCAGCCCGAGTTGCCTCTGGCTGTAACGCTCGTAAGCGAGAAGGCGCAGGCTTTCGCTGCCCGTGTCGTAAAGGGAGAGCCATAGATCCTGGGCGGAAGCGGCCAGCAATTCCGATTCCGCGCGCAGTCTCCATTCGACAAAGTCGCGCCAATCCAGCCGGTAAATGTCAATCGACGAATCGACCCGCAGGATGCTTGACATATCGCCAGCATTCGAAAGCGCGGACAGAAGCGGCGGAACCTTGTCGACGCCGAAGTTATCCGCCAGGGAGCGAATGAGATCGCTTCCGCCCGGGATGCGCGTCATGTATTCGGTCAGCCAGGACACGGCCGCGTTATACAAAAAATAGCTGTCGTATGGATAGGTCGCCTGCAAATTGGGCGCATGCGCCTGGGCCAGCCGCGCCGCCAGCCGCCCGCCGACGTCCATTCGCAGCGCGCCATCAAAAGGCAAGTCGGCGCGAGCGATGTCCAGATGCGGCGAGCGCAGGCGGATCTGCAGCGCGCCCTCGTCCAGCCATTCGACTGGCTCTTCGGCGTCGTTTACGATATGCGCGGTCAAATCCGGCAGGTTGCCGCAGTCGAGCAAGCCGCAGCCGCGGTCGATCCAATCGGCCACGGCCTCCGCCAACTGAGCCGCGAGTCGCTCGTCGACAGCGCGATAATTGACAATCACTCCGTCGGCTATTAACTGCCGCTGCTCGCCCCAAAACGAAAGATCTGTTGCCGTATGCCGCCAGCCCCGGCTGTCGCGGCGGTAGAACCAGAGCCGGCTGTAGGGCAGGCCGTCAATATTCTCCTGAACGAGCACGCGCGCGCGCTCGTCTTCAATGAAGACATCCAGGATGTCGCCGGTCAATTCAATCCGGCCGGCTGCCTTCATGTCGCCGTATTGCTGATAAAGGACATTCTGTCTTAGCAGCCAGGCTTGATCTTCGCCCGCCTGGATCTGAAGGAAGGTCTGGCGATCGCCGATTCGGATCGCGGCGACTTCCGCCTTGACCGTATCTTGCAAGAGCTGCGCGACTTCGTTTTGAACATCGATCAGCCGCTGCCTGACGATAAGGGCGCCGAGAGATAGCGCCAGCAGGAATAAACCAACCAGGATTTGCAGTCGCAGCAAATTCCGCCGCCGCCGCCGTTTGGCGCGCTGGTCTTCGCTATCGGATCGGTCAATCTTCTCCGACTCGATATTCCACACGAAGCGTATCCGGCTCATCGGCAGACTCTAGCCCTCACTGACCGCGGAAATGATGCCGGCGCTGATGCGGTGTATCTGCGCGCGTTCGTCTTGCAGGAGCAATTCGCCAGCGGCGCCTACATCAAGCGCAATCCCCTTTACAGCGTCAATCTGCACCGGCCCTTGCGGCAGATTGAGCCGGCTTCTCCAGGTTGTAAACACCGCATCCGTATCAATCAGCCGATACCAGTCTTCAACGCTTTGCAGAAGCATCGCGATTAATTCCGCGCGATTCAGGCTTGTGTCAACAGCATCCTCGAGACTGATGGCCCGGTTCTCGAGTTCAGTGCCCGTAAAGTCCATACGGACGTTTACGCCGATCCCAAGCGCGACGCCCAATAGCTCGCCGCCTTCCCATATCGCCTCCGGCAGCACGCCGCTCAACTTCTTTGACTGTACCTGCACATCATTCGGCCACTTGATGCCAATGTCGCCGCAGCCGACCGCTTGCGCCAGGTCATAGACGCTCAAGGCGCCGATCATGTTGACGCGCGGCAGACAGCGCGCCGGCGGACGCAAGATGACCGTAAGCGCCAGCGCGCGACCCGGCGGCGTATGCCAAACCCGCCCCCCCTTGCGTCCGCGTCCCTGTCGCTGCTCATCGGCGATGACGCTGGCCAATTCCGGCGCGTCCGCCATGAGCCAGGTTTTGGCCGCGTCATTTGTGCTGGCCAGGCTGTCGAAGTAGCGAAACGGTCGCGACAGCTGCTGTCTCAATGCTTCTTCACTAAGGCTCATGCCGCCTCTTTTGCCGCCTGGATTCGGCATTGTATCAAAGTCGGTTGAAATTCTTCATATACCGACGATTTGGCAGGGGCGGCTCGGCGAGTCGCCCGATTTCGATCCTGTTCGTACCCATCGGGCGATCCACCGGATCGCCCCTACCAGACTATTTCAACCGAAACGGATACACTGCCCCTTGATTCTTCGCATTGTATCAGACTCGCTTGCGCCAACTATGGACGCCCTGGCGAATGGAGTACATCCAGCGAAAAGGCAAAGGCGATACATTCTGCCTCTTCTGTCTGCTTGCCGATGCCAAATTAGGCGCGGAGGGCTAATAGTCGCTATTGTCTTGCGCTGGCTTGAATGGTCCCGGCGGCGCCGTCATGTCATCGCCTTCGGAAGTTGGCTCGGGACTAGGCGTGAGGGCGAGGACTTCGCTGGCGGTATCCCAGTCAAGCGTATAAGCATCAAGCATCTCTTCCGTTTCTTCTTGCGTCTCCTCGTCGACGCTGATCACGCGGTACTCGGCTCTGGGATAGGTCAGTCCGTCGTTTACGTACAAGCCGACCATGACCTTATAGTCGAGCATGTGGAATTCCGGCGCCAGGCTATGATAAGTTGAAAATGATTCGCCCCAGCGCCAGTATTTGCTGGGCAAGCGCGGCGTGAGGTCCGCTTGCGCGACGATCGCGTTATTCTCGTCCAGGACATGGACGAACACGGTGTAATTCTCTTCCGGAACCGATTCCGCATTCCAGAACAAGATCAGCTCATTCAGCTCGAGATTCAGTTGGAAACCTTCCAGCCGGACGCTTTCATCAAAGACCGGCTGGTCATCCGCGCTGATTTCGTTGAAGCCGGTGACGGCGGTCTGGTAACGCAGGGTGACAACCGCGCCTACGTCCAGCAGAACCGGCTCAATGAGGCGGCCCTCGGCATCGGTCGCGGCAATGCGCTCCGCTGTCCCGCCATTTGTCCATTCGACGCGAAGATCAAAAGGATATCGCCCGTAGGCCGCTTGATTGATGTCAATGAGATAGCGGTCTGGGTAAACGGCGCCGCTTGACCAGGCGGATGTGCGCAAGCTGCCGGCGCCGGGATAGGTCACATATCGTCCGATGGCTTGCCCGTTGTCGTCGACCAGCGTCAAGGCGATGCTGTTGTCGTCGGCAGATTGTTGGAGCACGCGCCAGTACAGCGTCAGACGAACGCGATCGCCGGTTGAATAGCGCCGATCCACATGCTCATAAGCGACGAGCGCGACATCGCCGTATTCGGCGTAGACTTCGCGCGCGCTCGCCGGAATTTCATCCAGCGGCTGCGGCGCCTGGTATTGGCTGGCAATGACGGTGAAGGGGGCGACAAGAGCCACGATTCCCAATAGCCGCAGCTGCCAGAGCATGGTGTCATTTAAGAGTTCTTTGGGCACGGCGTCGCCCGCGCGCACGAATTCCAGGTTGGGCGGGCGCAGCGAGAACACAATCCACCAGACGATCTCCACAAAGCCAACGGCCAGCAGCGGGCTAAGGACGGCGATCAGAGGGAAGAGAATGCGCCCTTCCACCACTTCCACCTGCGCGCTCCAGAAGATTACGCCCAGCCATAGCGGTACGAAAGCGCCGATCATTGTCGCCAGGTGCGTCAATTCGTAGCGCGCGTAAGCGAAGTCGCTGATCGCCAGCAGCTGCAGCACCAGAAAGATCAAGCCGATGACGCTTAGAAAGGTCATCAAGTCCAGCAGAACGTAGAATATCGCGGCGAGTTGAATATTCAGCGCCCCGAACAGGCCCCAATAGGACATGCGGAATTGCTGGAAACCGGCCAGGATATCGACCAGGTTGAAATCCATGCCGCGCGGGCCGGCGATGTTGGCCATGGTAGCCAAAGCCAATGGGTCGCCGTACAAGTGGATGTTGCGCGCGTACCACCAGCCGCTAATCAGTAGCCAGCAGAGCGCGAGCAAGGCGAAGTATGTCGCCAGACCGCGGCGATTCCCGGTTTTGCGGTAGGCGAGAAGCGGGACGCCAAGCAGCGCGGGCAGCAAAACCAGCGATGTCAGCTTGGTCAAACAAGTTAAAGCGAAGAGCAAAGCGATCGCCGCGTTGACGCGGGGCGAGAAGCCGTCGCGCAATGTGCGCAGCAGAAGCCAAATCAGCGCGCCGTTGAGAACCATAGCCAAACTGTCATTGTTCACCGACGCGCTGACGAAGATGAACATCGGGTTGAGCCCGGTGATGGCGGCCGCGACAAAGGCGACCGTCGGCCGCTGCGGCGCGATCAATTGCCCAATCTTGAAAACAAAAGCGATCGTGCCGGCGCCCAGCCCCAGGCCCAGCAAGCGAATTACGATTACGGCCAGCCCGGCGCCCCCTCCCCGGGAGGCCGCGCTGGACTGAATGACGAGATTCTTGTTGCCGAAGGAATCGGGTTCGCCCGCCTTGACGTGCGGGTTCAGCCGTCCCATGTCATCGGCGTCGTCGATGCCGATGGGCCGGGTCAGAATGGCCATAAGCGCATAATACAAAGGCGGCTGGCTGCCATGCTGCTGATAGATGGTGTCTTTGCCGTCGAAGACTTGCTCGGGCAGGTTGCCGCTGCCGCGCAAATGCCGAATCACGCCAAAGTGCCACAATTCGTCATTCGCTTCAAAGACCGGCGTCGCAAAGAGGTATGCGGCGCCAAAGACGGCGTAAAAGAGCAGAACCCACTGCAACTGACTGAGCGGGATATCAAGCGCGTTGGCCCAGCGCCAGGCGCGCAGCAAAGCGGCGAACAGCCCTTCCAGGCCGGCGCAGGTTTGGCCGATCAGCGGCCGGAGCTTCTGGTGCTGCGCGGCGAATCTTCTACGCATCGTTGGAATCGGCGCCTCTTAACAGGCTTGTCCAGTACTAAAATTCTTGCTCCGATACAACAGCAACAATACCAAAATACTATTATTTACGTGCGATCCTCGCGATAATCAACATTTTACTGCGAAATGCGTCAAGGTCAGTTTCCCTTCTCTGGCTCGCTGCGGACGGCAGACCAGATTTTCTACCCCATCCCCGGCCCTTCCCCAGTGAACTGCTGAGGACAGGACAGGTTTAACATAGCCTCTGATCTAGGACGACGGACAGGGATGGGAACTTGTCATGGCGTAAGACATACTTGTTGAAGTAGGCGATGCCTTCCTTGAATAGGCTAAGTGGCCGCCTCAACTTGTTGTCTTTGGTCTTTATCAGTCGGCGTGCCTTACCTGTGATCACAGCTTGGCTGCCAAGCGCTAAGGCCATGCCTTGCGCAAGCGCCAAGATCGCCAGGAATCGGGCCATTCGGTCTACCGAGCGCAAACGACAGGTTTCCAGTTGCCAGCCACCGCTTTTCAAGTCGCGGAAGCTCTGTTCCTGCCAGTTGCGCATCCTATACTCCCGACCTGTCAAGTCTGGATTGTTCGTAACCAAAATCCAAGGTTCGTCGCAATCTCGGTCCCAGATCGCGCGCACATGCGCCGGAACCCTTCCCCGTTTAATAAAGACCGATCCGCTCGCGCGCCATCGTCCCCCTTTCCGCATTTCCTTGTACGGATGCGCTATCCCGTCATCGGTCTTGATCTTGACTGTTTTCGGAACGCGGAACAAATATTGCCAGCCCAAGCCCTCAACCGCCCTGCACAGCGCTGGCGAGTTGCCGATGCCGCGATCTGCCAGCACCAAAACCGGCCTGTCATCGGGCAAAACTGTCTTGATTTGCGCAAGCATGCCCGAAATCATCTTCACCTGACCTTCAATTGGATAGTCCTCCTGACTATTCGCCTTGTAGCAAGTCCAGGCTAGCTGAATGCAGCGCCGCTTATACGCTACACCTACCATCATCACTCGAAAACGCCCGCCGATACTGGTCTCGTCCACCAACAACACGAGCCGCGTCTTCGGCAACAAGCTGACAACCCAGCGTGTCCAATCCAGCGAGAACTGAGCGGGCGACCATTTCTGATCCGCGATACACCGCCGCAACTGTCGCACGATACCGTCAGCACTGACGTCTCCCGCCAACGCCTTTGCAATCCTTGACTGTTGGCAATGCTCGCTGAGCATCACACCTAGACTGAAACGCGCAAAACGCTTTTTCTGCCACACCGTAAAGCTTGTAAAATGCTTCGAAACCAGCTCCTGCCAGTGGTACAATGAAGGAAGATTCATCAGTTTCACCTTTCTTTCCTTACGCGGGTTAGAAGTGATACTGATGAATCTTTACATAGATCGCGAATTACTGCCTTTCAAGTTGCCACAAACCTGTCCTGTCCTCAGCAGTGAACTGGGGAAGGGTGGCTCTACAAAGAAGCTCGTAGGTTGACCCCAAAACACATTGAAGATGCCAATGAAGTCAGTCTCTTTCAGCGCGCTCCCCCTTCCCTAGCTTGCTGGGGAAGGGGGCTGGGGGGATGGGGTAGAAAAAGCGCGGTAGCATTAACCAGTACCGGACAAGCCTTTAAAGGCGCGACTATTTGCCATCTCCACACATGCTGTCAGTATAATGCCAAGCGCGCACTTGCGAAACTGATTGCGAGCCGCCATGATTTTTTGGGGATGAAGGGCCCGCCGCGACGCAAATCTGCGACGGCCGGCCGATTCAGCCCCCGGCCGCCGCGAACATCTTCTTCGAGCCTTCGACGTATGTCATCGACTGATGGCGGAAATAGGCATTGTACAGCTCGGCATAGTGCCCGCCGCGGTCCAGCAACTGCCTGTGGTTGCCCTCCTCGATAATCTCGCCATCCCGCAGCGCGATGATGCGATCGGCGCTGCGGACAGTGCTCAGCCGATGCGCGATAAGGATCGATGTCGAACGGGCCAGGATGAGCTCGATCGCCTCCTGGATCTGGGCTTCCGTGAAGGGATCGATGCTGGCCGTCGCTTCGTCCAGGATGAAGATGGACGGCTGCTGCGCCAGAACGCGCAAGAGGCTGACCAATTGACGCTGCCCGACGCTGAGCCGGGCGCCGCGCTCGCCCACGTCCGTCGCCAGCCCATCGGGCAAGCTCTCCAGCCATTCGCCCTCGCCGATGCTCATGGCGATGCGCTGGATCTCCGAATAGCTCGCGCGCGGATTGCCGTAGCGGATATTCTCCAGAACCGTGCCGCTGAAGAGAAAGGGCTGCTGCGGCACGATGCCCAGGCCGGCGCGGTAAGCTTTCAGATCGAGCGTCCTGATGTCGGCGTCGTCGATGCTGATCCGGCCGGCTTGAAATTCGTAATAACGCGTGATGAGCTTGGCGATTGTGCTTTTGCCGGCGCCGGTATGGCCGACAAAGGCGACATTCTCGCCCGGCTTGATATCGAGGCTGAAATCGCGCAGGATCGGCTCGCCGCGATCGTATTCAAAAGTGACATTCTCAAACTGAATCCGGCCGCGCAGGCTTGGCAAGCGCCGGCTGCCGATCTGCGCGACCGTATTCTCGGCGTCGATCAAGGCGAAGATGCGCTCGGCCGCGCTCAAACCCTGCTGGAATTGACTCCAGAAGGATGCCAGGTTCATAAAGGGGAACCAGAAGCGATCGACGCCTTGAATGAATAGATACCAGGCGCCAGCGCTGATGGCGCCGGCAATGACCGATTGGGATCCGCTCCAGACGACAATCGACAAGGCGATGGCGGAAAGCACGCCCATCGTCGGAAAGACCAGCGACATAATGAATCCACGGCGCAAGTTGATCTTGTAGCTCAAGATATTGACTGTGGAAAACTCATTATAGATCATCGCCTCCTGGCGGAAATTCTTGGCGACGCTGATGCCGGTGACGCTCTCCTGGATATTGTCGTTGACCACCGCCATTGCCCGCGCCCCCTGCCGCGTGACGATGCGCGCGACATAGCGAAAGGCCAGCGAAGCGACGACCACCAGCGGCATCGTCAAGAGCAGGACGAAGGTTAGCTCCAGCGAATAGCTGAGCAAAGCGACGAAGAGGATGCTCACGGAGAGAAACTGTGACACGACCTCGCTGCCGAGCAGCATCACATCGCCGAATTCTTGCGTGTCGCTTGTCACGCGGCTGATAATCGTGCCGGACTTGTGCCGGTCATAGAACGCCAGGTCGCGCTCCACCGCCGCTTTGAAGGCATCCTTGCGCATCTGGGCGACGATCCGGCCGATCACGACGACCGTGCAGCGCCGCCGACCATAGTTGCAGATGTATTCACAAACGGCCATGACAAAAAGCATGAAGATGGCGAACTCGAACAGGTCTCCGCCGTCCACCAACTGGTCGACGGCCGAGCTGATGAACACCGGCCTGAAGGCCCGCGCCAAGCCAACCACCAGGAAACCCAGCAGCCCAAATACAACCGGATATTTGTGCTCGGCAACATAGTCGCCGATGCGCTTAAACAGCTGGAAATCCGAGTATTGCCTGTCGTATTTGTCGCCCTGCAGGCCGCCAAATATCGCAGCCACATCAGCCTCCCCGGCCAGAGCGCCCGTCTTCAGCGGGCTCGGCATAGCGGTCAAATATGCGGCGATAGGATTGCGAGGTTCGCAGCAAATCTTCATGCGCGCCTTGGGCGACGACGCGTCCGTTGCGCAGCACGATGATGTGGTCGGCCCAGCGGATCTGCGAAAGTCGATGCGTGATCAGCAATGTGGTGCGGCCGCGCGCCGCCGCCCAGATCGCGCGCTGGATCTTGTCTTCTGTCGCGCTGTCGATGGCGCTGGTGCTGTCGTCCAGAATGAGAACGCGCGGGTCGGTCTGAAATGCCCGCGCCAGGGCCAGGCGCTGCCGCTGCCCGCCGCTTAAGGTCTGGCCGCGTTGACCGATGATCGTTTCATAACCGCTGGGAAAGGCGGAAACAAATTCATGCGCTTGCGCGGCTTTGGCGGATTCGACGATGCGGTTCATGTTGAGCTCATCGCGCCCAAATGCGATATTCTCGGCGACGCTGCGGCCGAAAAGGAATACATCCTGTTCGATAATGCTGATCTGCGAACGCAAAGATTGCAAGTTCCAGTCGCGGACATCGACGCCGTCCACCGTCACGCGTCCGGCATCAACATCATAAATGCGGTTGACCAACTTGCTCAGCGTGCTTTTGCCCGAGCCGGTCTGGCCCACGATGGCTACCGTCTGCCCGGGCAAAGCCCGAAAGGAAATCTCGTTCAGGACATTTTCATCGGAATATCCAAATGAGACTTTCTCAAAAGAGATCGCTCCCTGGATGGCGGCGCTGTATCCAGCTTCGTTTTGATCCAGCTGCGTGCGCGTTTTGATCACATCGAGAATGCGCACAGCGCTGGCATAACCCGAGGCGATGCGCGACGATGTGAAGAGCGAAATGAAAACGGGAAATTGAAACAGATTTATCAGTCCCAGGAAAGCAATCGCCTGGCCTTCGGCAATGCTGCCGCTGCGGTAGAGCGCGCCGGCGTGAAGCAAGGCGGCGACTACGGTGATGCCAAAAAAGAACACCGAGAGATAGCGCGCTTCAAACTCGCCTTGTTCTATGAAGCGGTCGCGCACGCGATCGGCCAAGCCGTTGAAAGCCTGGACTTCGCCATCCTCCTGCGCCGCGCCCTTCACAACTTCCAGCCCGTCGAGCGACTCGGCCAGGCGCGCGTTCATATTGCCGAAGCTGCTTCGCAGCTCGCTGGCGATGGGATGCAGTTTCAGAATGAAATAAATCTGCACCAGTATATGCGTGACGATGAAGAACATGGGAACGGCGATGAGCTGCGGATGAATGGCGGGGGCGTAAAGCGCCGGCATGATCAAAAACATGTTGGCGCCGGTGATGAGATTGACGCCCGGATTCATCATGAAATTCATTTCGCGCACGTCATTGGTCACACGCGCCATCGTCTCGCCCACCGGCTGCATGTCGTGGTAGCTCATGCTTTTGCCGAGCAGGCTCGAATAAAGCTCGTCGCGAATGTCCCGCTCAAAGCGCTGGGCGAAGACTTCCGCGGCGAAATTGCGCAAGAATTGCAGCAGGGAGCGCAATGTCTGCGACCCAAGGATCACAAGAACGCTGTTGAGCACCAGTGCAACGGTCTGGTCGTTCATCAGCAGAACGGCGTCGAAGGCGCTGCCCAGCGCGCCGGGGACGACGCCGGCGAGGAAGGCGTTGGAAAATGCGCCGGCGACCAGCAAGAGGGCGGTGATCGGATGGCGGGCGATATGCGAAAGGATGAAGCGGATAGGGCCGGAGTGGTTCGTCCTGATCGAAGAATTCGCGCGAAACTCAGCGGCCATGAAACGTCCGTGTGGGCGAGCAGATTGGGCTGGCGGCAAGTTTAGTCGAATTTCGCAGATTGCTGAATGGAAGATTTCACTTGGCGACGCTGCGAAAACTATTCGATAGTCAACGTAACCGGCAGAATGCCTACGGTATCGTCTCCGGTCGTCTCTCCGCCGCTGACAGGCAGACGGCGAATCTCGCCCGTGGCGCCATCATACTCGTACATCAGCACCCAGATCTGATATTCGCCGGCCGGCAGGCTGGGCGGCAGGCGCAGCGCGCGGTTGTCCCAAATCATGTCATGCGGCTTCCAGGCGGAAGTCGGCGCGAAACCGGCCTGCGGTCCCGAGTCCTGCCCCTGCGCCACTGGCGCCTTCGTTTCGGCGGAAGCGACAAACCAGGCGACCGTGAAGTCCCGGAGCAGCGGCGCTTCGGTCCCCCAAAGCAGGGACAATTCGAGGACATCGCCGGCCTGATAGCGCAGGCCGCCCGGCAAGACCAGGCCGCGCGGGCGAATATGATCGCCATAGCGCAGGTCAAGGGCAATATCGCCCGAATAGGATGCCATCGGGTTTGGCGCGGGACTGATCGCGCTGTATTCCAGCAGACGCACCGTGTCATCGCTCGGCTGCAGATTGACCGTCCGAAGCGGGTAATAGTTGAGTGCGAGGAAGCGTTCAAGCGGCCGGAAGCTCCAGGGCATGAATGGGCTGGTATTGTCGAGGACCCAGAGACGCCGCTTCTGCTGGGCCAGATGCTGCAGGGCGCGCAAGCTGCCGACGTCAAACCAGTCGTTTGGGTTGCTCGAACGCAGAAGCGCCGGCTGCCTATCGCTTGCCGCTTGAGCCGGCGGCCGCGGCAATATGATCGGGCGCGGCGCGGCGCCGTCCAGGTGGTTCAGAATGAAGTCGCCATAATCATTGCTCGTGAGCAAAAGCACGTCGTCGGCTGCGGCATGTATTGAAAGGAAATCAATAGCCGCATGAAGCGCCTCCTTGTGAGACTGCGTACGCGGGTCTTTCTTGTATGCTGCGCTGAGGTTTAGCAGAATCAAGGTGAGACATAACAGAGTCAGCGGCGGCGCGGCATAGCGCCAGCGGCTGCGCCGCCTGCGCATCACTTGAAGGAGGGCGACGGAAAAGACCGCCCCTAGCGCGAAAAAGCTAAGCCCCCAAACCGGCAGATTTGCCCGCGTCCAAAGAAAATCAAAACCGAGATCGCTCCAGCGTCTCGGCAAGACGACCCAGCGGAAATAGCGCGGCTCTGTCAACGATGGCGTCCATTCGGACAGCCCGCTCGATTCAGCCGGCAAGGAATCGCTGTAATGGTTCCAACTGAGCGATACGGCGCTGAATTGAATCCAGATGCCGTAAGTCAGCAAAAGCAGCCAGATGAGCCGCAGGGCTCTTCGACCTCTCTCAAAAAGGAGTTCCGCCACCGGCGCCGTCAAGAGCATCAGAATCGGAATCACGGGCAGAAGAAAACGCGGCGGCCAGCTGAGACCGCCGAACCAGTGGGGACCCGTTGATATAGCGTGCCCGATGGCGTAAACGGCGCAGAATACACAAGCGAAAACAGGCAAGCGATATTGCCCGCGTCGCCAGAGCATGACACCGCCGGCCAGCGCCAAGAGGACTATGGGCGATGTGCCCCACAAGCTGGCGCCCGGGCTAAGCAAATAAGTCCGCAGCGCTTCGCCAATGTATTCGCCGCTGTAACCGAAGCGCTCGAGCTCTTGTAGGACCGCCGCCGGCAAGGGATCAATCAGCATCAGCGCCAGCAAAAGCAGCAGAAGCGCGGCCGAGAGGGCGCTTGACAGGAAACGTCGCAGCTTTTCAGGCGTGCGCGCTATGGCAGGGAGTGCAAAGATAATCGGGGCCGGCAGCGCCATAAGGGCCGAGTACTTGGTTTCGATCGCCAGCCGCAGCCCGACGGCGGCCAACGCCAGAAATAGCGGGTATTGGCGCAGCGTCCTGCTATGCCCAATTTGAATTATGAGCAGAGCGACAAGGATGAAAAACGTTGTGAGCGGCTCGCGAAAGAAAGTCTGGCTGTAAGCCCATAGATTTGTGCCCAGGCCAGCGGATAAGCTGACCAGGACCGCCGCCCGGTCGCCGTATTGCAGCGCCCGCAAAATCAGGTAAACGAGGCCGACGTTTAGCGCGCAGAAAAAGACGTTGAAAAACCAGACGGTGTGAATGTTTCCGAGATTGGGAAGGGCGTCGGCGAGTTTCAGCAGCGGCATTGCCAGCTGGATATTCAGCTTCTCGTCAACTTCATACGCGCCCAGGGGCAGTTGATCCGCCCCGCGGATGCGCAGCGCCGGCTTGGTCCAGTTTGATTCGTCCATCAGCCAGTCGCCATAACGCGAGCGACTGGTGACCGCATCGAAGGCGCGTCGGGTATCCCCGGCCTGAATCACCGCGCGATAGCTCAGCATGTAGACGCATGTCATCAAACTGACGAGCAGGAGAAAGATCAGCGCTCGATGACTTGTGGAGTTTGGGGCGGTCATCGTCCTGGCGTCAGGAAGCGGGCGCTGTCCCGGTTTCTTCGGCTTCCCGGGCCTTGAGGATCCCGAAGAGCGCATCGACAATGCGGTGCAGCTGCTGTCTATCCATGTGTCGGAAGGCCATCGCCAGGCGGACGAAGGCTTCGTTGCGCCGGTCTTCCAGGAATTGACGCGGATCAACTGCCGCCGCCGCTGCTGTTGTTTGCGCGTCGGATGCGCGCGGCTTCGGACCGACGCCATTCGGCTCGATGAAATCGCTCAGGTCGCGCTCCACCGCTTGCGCCAGGGCGCTAAGGTGATTGACCGGAATCATGCTCTTGCCCATTTCATAAGCATTGAGCAATTCGCTATCAAGCGCTGTGCTCGCGCCCAGGTCCTCGACGCTTTGCCGCGTGGATTCGCGCGCCGCCCGCAGCAATGCGCCGATCAGGCGCTGTCGCAAAAGAAGATATTCGGCGTCGGGCGGCCCGCCGTCGCCGGCCGGGTCGGCTTTCCCGGCCAAGAATATTGTCAACAATTCCACCTGGGGCAGGCTGGGCGCCCGGTCGCCATATTCCCATTCTCGCAGCAACTGCGGTTCAACTTGCAGGAACTCGGCGCATTCTTCCAGCGATCGCGCCGCGTTTTGCCGGCATTGCCGTATGAGCGCCCCCATGATCTTGCCATGAAGAACATAGGCTTCTTGCCGATTCTTTTCCCGCGTCCCTTGCGCGCCAAGAATGGGCAGCGTTTTCAGCGCGGCCTGCGTCAGGTCTATATCGTTCATCAACGTGCTCACGATTGGTATGTCGGATTATAGACCTGCCCATTCGTCGGGGCAAGCGCTTGGCGCCCGGAAACCGGGCAATCGCTTCAAATTTTTTCGCCACCGAGAACACCGAGGACACCGAGTTTATGTTCTCTTGGCGACTAATCTTCATAATTTCCACCGCCTGAGCTGGGATGTAGCGCCAAGCATGTCATGCAATAATTGATTGGAATCCAATCACAACAGTGGGCGAGCCACCGGCTCGCCCGTACACACTTTGGATTATTTTCGAATTGAATTTAGTGGCAGTCATGTCAAATTACTTGCTTGGGATTACTGAGATCGCCCGTTACCTTGTCAATAAACATAATTCCGCCCCAAAATACCTTGCAAAATGTCAGGAAATCTCGGGGAAAGTGCTTTTCTCGGTGTTCTCGGTGATCTCGGTGGTGAAATTCAGTTGCCCTGCTGTCACAGAAGCAGAATTCAATTAGATGCGATTGTCCTTCGCCCGGAAAACGTTCTGTAAGCCGCGGTCCCTCAGCGGCAATCCGGGCTGCATAGCATATACAGCTTAATCATTGCGAATGCGTGACGCCGCGGATTGAAGTTGCCCCGCCAACGGACTAGAATCGTAGCGATAAGCCGCCCCTGGAACAGAAAGCCATGCCCAACAAAGCGCACCACGAAATCAATCGGCTGTCCTGGAACGAAGGCACGAAGGCCCACAATAGCCACAAAGGCGACCAGGCGGCCTTCTTCCGCGCCAGCGGCTCGACGCTTTTTGCGGAAGAAGTCGCGCTTTTGGGCGATATCGCCGGCAAGTCCTTGCTGCATTTGCAATGCAACAGCGGTCAAGATTCACTCAGTATTGCGCGTCACTTGCGCGCTGATGTCACCGGCGTCGACATCAGCGACGAAGCCATTCGTTTCGCCCGGCAGTTGTCCCGCGATAGCGGCATTGCCTCGACCTTTATACGCGCGGACATATACGATTTCTTTCTCGAGCAAGTGTCGCCATTTGATGTCGCCTTTTCTTCTTATGGCGCGGTCTGCTGGCTCTCCGATCTGACGGCCTGGGGCCTGGGAATCGCCGGCTGCTTGAAGCCCGGCGGGCGCTTCGTTCTCGTTGATTTTCATCCGGCCTTTTCCATGTTCGACCCAGACTGGCGCCTGCGACATGGCTACATGGGCGGCGTCTGTCGCGAGTTTGAGTCGGGCGTGGGCGATTATGTGGCGCTGACCGGCAGCGCCGCCGAAATCGCCGAGCTGCAGCCCGGCCTGACGGATTTTGTTAATCCCTATCCCGGCGTCGAATATCAGTGGGGCATTGGCGAAATGGTCATGGCGCTCCTCGACGCCGGCTTGAGCCTCTGCCATTTGCGCGAGTACAACTATTGCAACGGATTCAAGCCGATTCCGGATATGCGCGACCTGGGCGGGCGGCGCTATGGCCCGCCGGAAGATGCGCCGCAGCAGATCCCAATAATGTTCAGCCTGGTCGCTGAGTTGAAGACGTGAGCGCCAACTCGAGGGCGCAGACTTCTGAGGGCGCGCGGGCATTGGCGCGCAGCCTCTTTGGATTCGCGCTCTTGGCCTGGCTGCCATTGGCTTTGACCTGGCTGCTGCTGCTCTTCTCTCCGGCATCGCCCGACGCCGCATACGAGCAGTTGCGGCGCGCGCTAATCGTCGCTTGCGGCCTCGTCACGGCAATCGCCTTCGCGGGATTGATTGGCAGCTATCGCTTAAGCCCGGACAACTCGCTGCGCATCGCCGGCCGCATCGCAAGCGCCCTTGGCAATCGCGCGCTTTGCCTGCTTCTGCTCGTGGCCCTGGTCGAAATCAACATCATCGGGGCGGTGCTCCTGCCCGATATCGCGCCGGCCATCACCAATCCCGGGCGGCTTCTTTTCTTCTGCTGGACGCTTCTGCTCGGCGGCATCCTGCTCACACTGCACTGGGGCCATGTAAAAGCGGCCGCGCATCGCTATCGCGGGATTTCAGCCGCCTTCGGTCTCTTCATCGCCGGCGTTCTTGTTGTCGCCAATCTCTTTGTCGTTTCCAACCAGTTTGTCACGCGGTCCGGCATTCAGGGGCGTATGCGCGGCGCGCTGGATTACCGCAAGCTGGCATTTATCGATGACGGTTCCATGCCATCGTCACAGCATTTCTGGGCGGAGCAAGGCCGTACGCGCGTGCGCTGGCTGCCCTATAGCTATTGGACGGTCGAGCCAATCGAGGGCGACTTTGTGAACGTCAACTCTGCCGGGCTGCGGCGGACAGCGCAATACGCGCCGGACGAGAGCGCGCCGCGCATTTACTTCTTTGGCGGCTCAAGCATGTGGGGCGAGGGCGCCCGCGATGCCCAGACGATTCCGTCGCAGCTGGCGAAGCTGCTGGCGGATAGCGATCGCCCCGTTGTCGCAGAGAACTACGCGCAGACGGGGTACGTCAGCGCGCAGGATCTGATCCTGTTTCAGTCGCAGTTGGCCCAGGGCAATCTGCCGGAACTCGCCGTCTTTTATCAGGGCTTCAACGATGTATTTTCCGCCTGGCTCCAGGGCCTGGTGGGCATTCCTCTGCGCGAGAGCCAACGCGTCAGCGATGTCGAAGCGGGACGACTCTTGCGCAGCGGGCAGCCGGTCTTAAGATTGCCCGCTGCTGATCTCCGCCAATACGATTGGAGTCTGGTTGCGGAGAGCGGGGCGACGGCCGAGGCGATCGCCGAAAGCTGGCTGGCGAACCGGCGCTTGATTCGCGCGTCCGCGAATGAGTTTGGCGTGCCGGTCCTTTTTGTCTGGCAGCCGGCGCTCTTCGCCAAATCGACGCTGACGCCGACGGAAGCCGGAATTCTGGCGCAACTCGACGAAGAGCTCCCGGGCTTCGTTGAGCTTTATCGCGATGTGACTGCAATTGTTCAAGGCAGGGCCCTCTCGGAGGGTTGGGAAGATCTGGTTTTCCTCACGGATTTGTTCGGCGATCACAGCGGCGAGATCTTCTTTGATCGCGTGCATATCAATGAAATCGGCAACATGATCGTCGCTCATTCGCTTTTGGATTATCTGGCGGCGGCGCTGGGGCCTGCGTAGCGCAGGTTATTCCGGCGTCCGCGTGTCCTCGTCCACTTCCGCCATCAAGCGCAGCGCATCCGCTTTCATGCCCGCGTCCAGCGCGAAGTCATGGCTGAAATAGACGGATTCGGGAAAGCGGTAATTCCAGGCCCGGTAAAAGTCGGCGCGAGGCAGGTCCCGGCTCAGATTGCAGTCGAATCTCACCAGATAACCGTTATCCAGCCGGCGGTCATGCCCGTGTTGCACATGTGACAGTCCCCAGGTCACGCCGCGCCCGTCCGCGCTGTCCCTGAAGGCATCCGGAACGTAGGGTCCAGCCGCGACCGGCGGAACCGTGACCTTGCCGACCACTTCAAAATTCAGGCCGTCCGCGGCGAATTGCACGGTGTTCTTTTCCGGACCTTCGTGGCTGGTGATGGCGACGATGCCTTGGCGATAGGGGTATAGAAATGTTTCGTGACCGGTGTTCGTCAGCGGATTCAAGGGCGACTTCGTGAAGGGTCCGCGCGGGTCGTCGGCGGTGGCAACTCCCCAGCCTATGCCGAGATCGTGGCGGTATGTTCTGCCGAATTGCACACCCTTGTAGAAGAGCCAGATTTGCCCTTGATAGACCAGCACAAAAGGATCGTGCAGCTTGTGCGAATCCCATTCGCCGTAGTCCAGTATGGCATCGGCATCGTCAGCGTCGCCCTTGAATTGGCCGCGCCGGCCCGGCCGTAGCAGCGGCCGATCCAGCTTGGTCCAGGGACCGTCGGGCGAATCCGCCCAGGCCAAGCCAATTTGATGCAAAGAGCGATGCTGCCAGACACCCTGAATGACCTGGTAGTAGAGAAAGTATTTGCCCGCATGCGCCAGAATATCGGGCGTAAAGACGGCGCGATCGTCGAATGCGCCCGCCTCGCCGCGAGTGACAGCCGGGCCGCGCTCCTGCCAATGAAAGCCATCGGACGACGTCGCGTACCAAATGTCCGCCATATCCCAGTCCCAAGCCGGACGCGTCTCGCTGGCCTGGGCAATGCCGCGCCAGGTTTCGGCGGTTTGACGTCGCGAATACCAGACATAATACATGTCGCCGACTCGGATCACTTTCGATGGATCGCGGCGCGTCACCCCCGCTTCCTTGCCGATGCCGCTGATGCGCGAGTACTTGAAGGCGGAGAAGAATTCGCTGGCGCCGTCCTTGTATACGCCGTAGGTATCGTAAACGCGCTGCATCGCCCGGCTGATTGGCCCGTCCGGTCGTTCTTCGCTCGGTCGCTCCGGCTCGCTCTTGTACCTGAGGGGACGCATATTCTCTTGGTTCAGCGCCAGATCCGCGGAGAAATAGACCTCTTCCGGATAACGCAGATTGCTGCCGCGAAAGCCGGGCCGCTCCAGATCGCGGCGCAGGTTGCAATCGAAACGCAGGATATAAGAATTGCCGGTCTTCATTTCTTCGGTGGCGATATGCGAAAGTCCCCATGTGATGCCGTTGCCATCGCAACTGTCGCAATAAGAATCGGGCGCGAAGGGGCCGGCGGCCAGCGGCGGCAAGAAGACATGCGCCACAACCTCAAAGTTGAGACCGTCGGCCGCGTATTGAATGCTGTCTTTCTCGGGTCCGTCGTGGCCGCAAATCGCCAGCAGGCCGTCGCCGTAAGGGAAGAGGCAAGTCTCGTGGCCGCTGTTCGTGACCGGATTCAACGGGGACTTGATGAAGGGCCCTTCCGGCCGATCGGCGATGGCGACGCCCCAGCCGATGCCGCGCGAGTACTTTGTCGTCCAGCCCATAGGCTGGCCCTTGTAGTAGAGCCAGTATTTGCCCTCGCGCCGCAGGATGAAGGGATCGTGGACCTTGTGGCTATCCCAGTCGCCATAGCGCCGAACCTCGTCCGAGTCGTCGTCGCCCAGCCACTCGCCAGCTGCGCCCGGTTCCAGGACCGGCGCTTCCGCCCGCTGCCAGGGGCCCTCCGGCGAACGCGCCCAGGACATGCCAATGCTATTCCGCGTCCGCGTCCGATACGGGTAGTCCACCGCTTGGTAATACAGATAATACTTGTCGCCGGTCATCAGCACATCAGGCGTGAAGACCGAGCGACCGTCGTAGGCGCCACCCGGGCCGCGCTGCACGGCGACGCCCTGTTCCTCCCAATGGAAGCCGTCCCGGGAAGTCGCATACCAAATCTCGGCCAAATCCCAATCGAAGACCGGCGTATCCCAGGTTTGCTCGCGCTGCGGCGGTTTGTTGCGATGGTCGCGGTCATTGTCCGTCTTGCGCCGGGTATACCAAACATAATATGTGCCATTGATGCGCAGCACCGTAGTGGGATCGCGCCGCGTGACGCCCGCCTCCTTTCCGATGCCGCTGACCGGGCTGTATTTGAATGTTGTGTAGAATTCATTGGTGGAATCTTGAAAGCGGCCCCACTTTTCGTACAGGCGCGCTGTCGCGGCGCTCAGTGGCCGATCGCCCGGTTTCTCGAGGCCCGGCTCGCCCGGCAGCGGCGGCCGATTGCTCTTGACTTTGCTCACGAGGCATTGTCCTCCAATATCATGGCCGCCGCCTTCTCGCCGATCATGATGCAAGGCGCGTTGGTGTTGGCGTTGACGATGTGCGGCATGATCGAGGCATCGGCGACGCGCAGGCCTCCGACGCCGTGTACGCGCAATCTCTCATCGACAACGGACATATCGTCATTTCCCATCTTGCAGCTTCCGACCGGATGATAAATGGTGGTGGCGAATTCTCGAATGTAATGGATCAGTTCCTCATCGTCGGTGATATGAGCGCCGGGCAGAAATTCCTCGCCGCGGTACTTGTCGAAGCTGGCTGTGGCGGCAATCTCGCGCCCCAGCTTGAGGCCCTGCAGCAGCACTTGTACATCGTCCGCGCGCTCGAGGCAAGCCAGGTCGATCAAGGGCGGCGCGAGCGGATCGCCCGATTCCAGCTTGAGTTCGCCCACGCTCTGCGTGTTCACCATGCCCACGAGAATCGTGAATCCGTGACCTTCCGGCGTTTCAAAACCGTGGCGGACGAACCAGCCCGGTCCAAAGTGGTATTGCAATTCCGGCGCCGGCGCCGACCGATCGAGCCTGACGAAACCGCCGGATTCGCCCATGTTCGATGTGAGCAGGCCCATACGTTCCCGCTCATAGCGCTCAAGCTGTTCCGGCGCGTCTCGGCCTTCAAGGCTGATCGGCATTGTGCAGTGATAAGCCAGCGGAACTTGAATGTGGTCCATCAAGTTTTTGCCGACTCCGGGCAAATCCAAAAGCGGACGAACGCCCGCTTCCGCAAGCTGTTCCGCCGGTCCAATGCCCGATAACAACAGCAATTGGGGGGAATTGATCGCGCCGGCGCAGACGATAACCTCCTTGCTGGCCCGCGCCTCCTGGAGTACGCCCTCGCGCGAGAGCTCGACGCCGATACAACGTTCCTCCGCGATTATGAGCCGCGTCGCTTGCGCGAAGGGCAGGGCAGTGAAGTTGCGTCGTTCCAGCGCCGGATGCAGGTAGCCGACGGCGCTGCTATGCCGCTGTCCCCGCTTCTGTGTGACCTGATAAAGCCCGAATCCTTCTTGTTCGCCGTCATTGAAATCGGCGTTGGCGGCGAAGCCCAATTCGAGCGCGCCGGCCACAAATGCCAGGCTGAGCGGATTGGGGTCCTGCGGATCGGCCACATTGATGGGGCCGCCTATTCCATGATGCGCCGATTCGCCGCGTTCTTGATGCTGCATCTTAAGAAAATATGGCAGGACATCGGCGTATGACCAGCCGGCGTTGCCCTGCGCCGCCCAACGATCGTAGTCGGAGGGATGCCCGCGCTGATATACCATCGCGTTCATTGAGCTGGTGCCGCCAAAAACCTTGCCTCGCGGCACATATTCGCGCCGTCCGTTTAGACCCGGCTGCGGAACCGTCACATAATCCCAATCGAATTCGCTATGGAAGAGTTCGCTGAATCGCGCCGGAATCTGGATATTGCGCGCGCTATCCGGGCCGCCCGCTTCCAGGAGCAGCACCGATGAACTGCCGTCCTCGCTGAGCCGGCCGGCGACGGCCGCCCCGGCCGATCCCGCCCCGACGACGATGTAATCCGCAGCAAGCATGTGGCGCGCTTCCTCTTCTCGACGTCAATGGCCGGCGGACGCGGCCTGACCGGGCATTTGACGTCGATTTGTCTATTGTCTACAATCTACAAATTATACAGCGGTTGGCTCCGGCCAACAATTTCTTTCAATTTCTATCGCCGCTTAAATCGGGAGGAAACATGCGCGCTTCTAAAGACTCCAGTTCAGCTTTTCCCGGTCGTTTGCCGCTGGAAAAACCGACCGATCGCCCGCTCAGCGCGGCCACGCAGCGACTCTATGATATTTGGACGCCGCGACAAGACAGCGGCAATCCCTTTTATACCACCTTTCGTTATTCGCCGGTCACCGGCATCGGCAAGGACCATTCAGAGCTATCAGTGTCGCGCCGCGATCCATCGAAAGTGCTAAAAATCGGCGATACCTATTATGTCTGGTATACGCGGCGATGCACGAAGTACATGCCAGTCGGGCGCTTCAACATTGACCAGGCCGACGACGAGACCCCGGTCGTCGATTGGGATCTGGCCGATATCTGTTATGCGACATCCAAAGATGGCTTCAATTGGGTGGAGCAGGGGGTGGCGGTGCCGCGCGCGCCAAAAGGCAACTACGGCGATCGTTCGCTATCCACGCCGGACATCCTTGTCTTCCGCGGCCGCTACTATCTGTATTATCAGTGCTTTACGACAATGTGGCGGCAGAATGATTGCGTCAATGTCAGCATGGCCTGGGCCGATTCCCCGGACGGCCCCTGGACGCGCCTGGATAAGCCGGTGGTGCATCAGGGCGCCGAGGGCGAATGGGACAGTTGCGCCATTCACGATCCATTCCCGCTGGTCTACAAAGGGAAAATCTGGGTCTATTACAAAGGTTCGCCGGCGGACAAATCGCCCGGCAACCTGCTGCGCGCCCAGGGCGTGGCCATAGCCGACCAACCCGAGGGCCCATATCGCAAATCCGAATTGAACCCGGTGAGTAATTCCGGGCATGAAACGATGTTATGGCCTTATGAAGACGGGATCGCCGCTTTGTTGATCCAGGATGGTCCGGAAAAGGACACGATTCAGTTCGCGCCGGACGGCTTGAACTTCGCGCCAAAAGCCCATGTACAGCTTTCGCCCCATGCGCCCGGCCCCTTCTGCCCGGATGCTTTCGCCGACAACGGCGATGGCCAGGGCATCGCCTGGGGGCTCAGCCACATCATCCCGCAGACGGGCGATTCCAATAAGGGGCTTTACCTGGTTCGCTTCGACTGCGACCTGTCACGCAATTGCGATCGGCCTGAATTCAAGGGCAGCAATATCCACTGGCATGAAGATACATTCTTTCAGCCCGCGGTCCGGCTGCCCGAGGCCTGGCGGGAGCGCATCCTGAATGAACAGGCGGAATCCGACCAGCCTACAATTGGCACGTGAGATAGGACAGAAGCCACTCCAAGAAAGTCATGCAACAATCAGAAGGTTCATGTAAGGCTTATCCGATACTAGATCATGCTCCCGCGTTTTTTACCCCATCCCCCGGCCCCTTCCCCAGCAAGCTAGGGAAGGGGAGCGCGCTGAAAGGAGATGGCATTTTATGCTCATTTTGTACTTTGCTGCGCGTGTATTCACGGTTTCATCAACGAGTCACCCTTCCCCAGTTCACTGGGGAAGGGCCGGGGATGGGGTACGAACTTCGACGAACAAAGACCTCATTTAGATGCGGACAAGCCTTACAGATTTCCAAACATTGGAATCCCGTCTTTTTCACATGACTGACTTGCTACTACTGAGAAAGGTCCAGAACAGCGCGTATGCGAATCAGCGGCCCATCCAACCGCCGTCGACAACCAGGATCTCGCCGTTGACAAAATCAGATGCGGCCGAAGCCAGGAATACCGCCGGACCCTTGAAGTCATCCGGGTTGCCCCAGCGTCCGGCCGGAATGCGTTCCAAAATGGCCTGGTAGCGCTCCGGGTCATTCTGCAGCGCTTCGGTGACATCCGTTCGCACATAACCGGGGGCGATGGCGTTGACCTGCACGCCGCGGCCGGCCCATTCGTTGGCCAGCGCTTTGGTGAGCTGCCCGATGCCGCCTTTGCTGGCGGCGTATCCGGGCACGGTGATTCCGCCTTGAAAGGTCAGCAGCGAGGCGGTGAAGATGATCTTGCCGCTTCCGCGCGCCAACATCCCTTTGCCGATCTCGCGGCTGAGCAGAAACTGAGCGTCGAGGTTGATCGCGATGATCCGGTCCCAGTACTCGTCCGGATGGCGCTCGGCCGGTTCGCGCAAGACCGTGCCGGCGTTATTGACCAGGATATCGATATCCGAATGATCGGCCCTTACTTTCTCGACGAAGTCATAGATAGCCGCGCGATCCGCGAAGTCGCAGCGATAAGCGGCGAAGCCGCGTCCCAGCGCCCGCACCTCGTTTTCGACTTGACTGCCTGACTCTTCGAGCGTGGCGCTGACGGCGATGATGTCGGCGCCGGCTTCCGCCAGCGCGAGCGCCATCGCCTTGCCGATGCCACGACGAGCGCCGGTTACAAGGGCGGTCTTGCCATCCAGTCGAAACGATTCGAGCGTATGCATTCAAAGCTCCAATAGAATCTTCATCACCCGGCCGCCTTGGTCCATATCTTCAAATCCGGACTGCAGCGCGCTCAGGGGCCTAATATCGGTAATCAACTCGTCCAGCGGCAGGGCGCCTGAGGCCGCCACATCAATCGCCGCCTCGAAATCCTCCGATTCGTAGACGCGAACGCCTTTCAGCCGCAGCTCGCGCCAGAAGAATCGGAACAAATCAATCTTTGGCTGCTGCGCGAAGATCGCCACGATCACCGCCAGTCCGCGCGTGCGCAGAAGTTCGGTCATGATGGTAGCGCCGGCTTGCGAGCCGGAGACTTCAAAGACAATATCGGCGCCGGCGCCATCGGTCTGTTGCATGACCAAGTCCAGCAGGTCGGTTGCGCTCGGGTCAATCGCGCGCAGGCCCAGGCGATTGGCGAGATCGACGCGATAGGGATTGATCTCGGAGACGATGACATCGGCGCCGGCCTGTTGGGCGACCAGGGCCACCAGCATCCCGATTGGTCCGCCGCCGATAACGACGACTTGATCGCCGCGCTTCACATCGGCCAGCCGCACATCGTGGCAAGCGACCGCCAGCGGTTCGATCAAGGCGCCGTGCGCCAGCGAAAGCTGCGCCGGCATGCGATGCAAGGTATAAGCCGGCACCGTCCAATAACTTTGGAAGGCGCCCGGCGTGTCAATGCCGAGGAAGTTCAAATTATGGCAGATGTGGCTGTGGCCGGCCGCGCAAGCCGGGCAGTTTCCGCAGGGCGCCAAAGGCATCACAACAACCTTGTCGCCCGTGGCATAGTCGTCGACGCCTTCACCGACTTCATGCACGGTGGCTGACATTTCGTGGCCCATCACCAGCGGCATGTCGACGCGGGCGTCCATTGCGCCGTGAAAGATATGCAAATCGGTTCCGCAAATTCCGCAATGCGAGATCTTCAGCTGGACTTCGCCCGCTTCTGGCGCGACCATTTCGCCGCGGCCATGCCGTATCGTCCGGTTGCCCTCGTAATAGGCTGCTTGGGCCATGATGTAATCCTCTGCTTAGGCGGCGGGCTGCTGACGGCTTTGGGACAATTCGGCGCAGCGAACATGAACGACGCGATCCGGCGCCGCGTCATTGAATATTGAGTTCCAACGCCCCCAGCGCCGCCGCGCGGTCGCCCCGGCGGATTGCGTCCAGGATGCGCTCATGCTCGCGGTAGCTTTCCATAATATCGTCCAGGCGATTGTAGTGCATCATCATGCGCATCGCTATCGGCTGCCAGAGTGTGAACATATCCTTGTCGTCGTGGCTCTGTATGATCGCCTGGTGAAAGCGCAGATCGGCATCGGTCAGCGCTTCCACATCATTTGATTCGCAAGCGAGCTTGATTTCGGAGAGAATGTCCGCCCAGAAGCCGATGTCTTCTTCCGTGATCCGGTCGAATATGCCGTCCAGCACAAAAGTCTCAATGGTGCGGCGCAATTCCACAACCAGGGGCCGCACTTCAACACTTGGGTTTTGCGCGACTCGGACGCCTTTATTCGGCTCCAGCACCAACAAACCCTGCTGCGTAAGTTGCCGAAAGGCCTCGCGCACGGGGCCGCGGCTGACGCCGAAGCGTTCCGAAAGATCCACCTCCCGCAGCGGATCGCCCGGTTTCAGCTTGCTGGACAGCACTTCTTGCCGCAGGCGCGCCGCGATCTGTTCCGGCAAAGTGCGATAAATTTCAAAGGCTGACATTGTCTCTTTTCACTCTCTTGTAATGCGGACGCGGCTTCTCAACTCCGGCGCATTCATGGCTTCATTGCTTATACGGATCGGCGGCATCGCGCAGGCCGTCGCCGAGGAAATTGAAGGCCAGCACAGTGACAATGACGAATAAGCCCGGAATCAGCAGCCAGGGGCTCTGGCTCAAGCTGCGTACATTCTGCGCATCCTGCAGCAGCACGCCCCAACTGACCGCCGGCGGCCGAATGCCGATTTGCAGAAAGCTAAGCGCCGTCTCGGCAAGGATCATGCCGGGCACCGAAAGACTAAGCACGACGATCAAGAAGCTGGCGAAGGAAGGCAGCAGATGCTTGATGATGATGTCGATATCGCCCATGTTGGATATGCGCGCCGCCATCACAAAGTCGGCTTCGCGCAATTCCAGCAGTTTACCGCGGACGGCGCGGGCCAAGGTCGTCCAGCCGACGGTCGCCAGCACGATCGTAATGCCAAAATAAACCTGGGTGGAACTCCATTGCGGCGGCAAGGCGGCCGCCAGCGCCATCCAAAGCGGAATCTGCGGAATGGAGATGATAAACTCGATGATGCGCTGGATGACGAGATCCACCGTGCCGCCAAAATAACCCGAGATGCCGCCGATCAGGCAGCCTAGGCAGAAGCTGATGATCACGCCGACGAAGCCAATCGACAGCGAGATCCGCGCCGCGTGCATCGTGCGCGAGAAAAGATCCCGGCCCAATTCATCTGTTCCGAAGGGGAAAAACAGAGCCGGCTCGTCAACGCCGACCAAGTGGATATTGCTGTCGATGAAGCCCAGCAGCTTGTAGGGCTGGCCCTCGACAAAGAATTTCAGATGATAGCGCCGCGACCGGATTTCGCTGTAATTGCGCTGCAGCGTGTCCATATCGAGTTCTTGCTTCATCTCGTAGATGAATGGCGCGAGGTGAAACCGGCCGTCCTCGTCAATGAAGTAGATCGTATGCGGCGGCGCCTTGGCGTATTTGACGTGGCGCTGGTGATGGTCGTTGATCGTGTAGAACTCGGCGAAAATGGCGATTGAATACAAGAACAGAACGACCACCAAAGAAAACATCGCAAGGCGGTGGCGGCGGAATTTGCGCCATATCAGTTGCCGCTGCGACGCCAGAAAATAACTTTCATCAAAACGAGCCTGCGCGTCTGCTGGTTTGGAGCGGCCCAAGCCGATTCGCTTCAACATCTTCGTCCCCGGCTAGCTCGCCGCGCGTTCCATGCGAATGCGCGGATCCACTACGACCAGCAAAATATCCGAAACCGTCGTGCCGACGACGGTCAGAATGGTGACAAACATCAAGAGCGTGGCCGTGAGAAAGGTATCCTGTGTGATCAAAGCGCGGTAGAGCATGGGCCCGGCCGTTGGCAGGCCGAGCACGATCGCCGTAATCGTCCCGCCCGAGATCAAGGACGGGAAGAGCCAGGCCAAGCTGCTGATGATCGGATTGAGCGCGACGCGCACCGGATACTTGAACAGAAGCTGCACTTCGCCGACGCCTTTGCTGCGCGCGGTGATGACATATTGCTTGTTGAGTTCATCCAGCAGTGTCCCGCGCAGGACGCGGATCAAACCGGCGGTGCCGCCGGTGCCGATCACGATAATCGCTATTGGCAAATGTAGCAGCAGATCGCCGACTTTCGCCAGACTCCAAGGCGCAGTGATGTACTCGGGCGAGAAGAGGCCGGTCAGATTGAGGCCGTAGGCTTTGAAGCCGACGTAGAGCATGATCAGCGCCAGCATGAAATTGGGAATCGCCAGGCCAATGAAGCCGACGATCGACACCACATAATCGGCCACGGAATACTGATGCGTCGCGGAATAAATGCCGATGGGAATCGCCACGACGTAGGTGAACATCGCGCTGAGGATGGCAATGGTGAAGGTGAGCGCCAGGCGCTCCCCGATGATATCGCGCACCGGCTGCTGCCAGTCAAATGAAAAGCCGAAATCCCCGGTCACCACCTGCGAGATCCACTTGAAGTAACGCGCGAAGAGCGGCAAATCCAGCCCATATTGCCGGCGAAGGTTCTCGACTTCTTCGTCGCTCAAGTCCTGGCCGGCCTGCTCAAGCCGGCTGATGTAGGTGGAGAGATAATCGCCCGGCGGCAACTGGATGACCACGAATGTGACAACGGAGACCATCCACAAAAGAAAGACGAGATAAACCAAGCGCTGCAAGACGTAATTTGTCATCGGCAGTTGATGTCGCGGCGGCGCCGCTCTATCAATCCATTATGTCGCCGGAGAGGACGTAGCGCCAATCCTAGCGTCGGATTGCTAGATTGTCAACAATGTACACTTGACAATCTTTTGTAAATCGTTCACTTTTGCGTTATCATAAGCGTCGAGTGAACGCAAGCAAGTCGCTAAATCCGATGGGCATTTTGAAGCAAGAGAGGGCGAGCTGCCGGCTCGCCCGTACACCGAGCCGTATAAGCGACCCTTGCGTCGCCCGCAAGTATGCCGCTGGCTGCGCCCTCCCGTCCAATCGGCGCGCAAACAGGCCTGGATTCGAGCATGATCATCAGGCGCGTTGACACAAAGCACTTCCTGCTGCCGCTCAGTCATCCGATGACGGACGCGACGCACGGCAAGATGACGGAATTCGAAGTCGTTGTCGTCCGGCTGGAATCGGAATGCGGGCATGTGGGTTGCGGCTATACCTATACAATCGGTCGCGGCGGCGCGGCGATCCGCGCTTTGATCCAGCGCGATTTGAGCCCGCTCCTGGTCGGCGCGGAGGCGGATCGAATCGAAGATATCTGGGACCGGATGTGGCGCTGCGCGCATTATATTGGCCGCGGCGGCCTGGTCTCATTTGCCATGTCGGCAATTGATATCGCTTTGTGGGATCTGCGCGGACAGATCCAAGGCGTCGCGCTCTGGCGGCTCCTGGGCGGCTTTTCGCCCGAGGTGCGGGCCTACGCCGGCGGCATCGACTTGCAGTTGGGTCCGGACGAGCTGGTGGAGCAGACGCGCCGCAACCTCGAGGCGGGATTCCGGGCGATCAAGATCAAGGTGGGGCGGGCGCGGCTTTCCGAAGATGTGGAACGCGTTCGCGCCGTGCGCGACTTCATTGGTCCGGATATGCCGCTGATGGTCGATGCCAATATGCGCTACAGCGTCGAACAGGCCATCCGCGCGGCGCGCAAATTCCGCGAATTTGATGTCTTCTGGTTTGAAGAGCCGACCATCCCCGACGATTACAAAGGCATGGCGCGGATTGCGAGCGAAGGCGGCCTGCCGATTGCGGCCGGGGAGAACCTGCACACGCTTTACGAGTTTCGCCATACGCTGGAGTTGGGGCGGGTTGCATTCCCGGAGCCGGATGTCTCGAACATCGGCGGCATCAGCAATTGGATGCGTGTGGCGAATCTGGCTTATGCGCATAATTTGCCGGTGACATCGCATGGCGTGCATGAATTGCATTTGCATCTTCTAGCGGCCGTGCCAAACGCGTCCTTTTTGGAGGTGCATAGTTTTGGTCTGGAACGCTTCATCAGCAATCCGCCGGCGTTGAGCGACGGCAAAATGCGCGCGCCCGACCGCCCGGGGCACGGCGTGGAGTTCGACTGGGACCGGCTGAGCGAATTCGAGCTGACTTGAATGTTCTGCGATTGCCGGCCGCGGTCAACGCTTTGATTGAAGATAAGGAGCTTATCAGGATCGCTTTCGCGGGAGACTTGCAATATGGGCAAGCCTGGTTGAACTCGGTCAGGTTCCGCGAAAGGCGCTCGCGAAAGGAGGAGGCTTGAAACGATTTCTTAGTCCGGCTAAAGCAGAATTGAGCGACATATTTGGGAGGCGAAAACCCATGAAACGAATCAGCTTTTCTTTGTTCTTGATCATTAGCCTGGCTTTGCTGTCCGGCGCTGCATTGTCGCAAGACATGAGCGAAGGCGGCTTGGTCTATCCGTTCCAGTACGCCGGTCTTGACGCGTACGCGGCGGCCAGCGGCAATACCATCAGCAGCTGGGGCGAGGCGCCCATGTTGGCCGAGCGGGTGGCCGCGGGCGAGCTGCCGCCGGTCGAAGAGCGCTTGCCGGCGAATCCGGTTGTGGTGCAGCCGCTGGAACAGGTAGGCGTTTATGGCGGCGAGTTGGCCGGCCCCACGACCAACCCCACCTGCTGCGGCTGGGATGTGCTGGAGATGCGTTTGCAGAAACTGCTCACCATCGACACCGACTTGACCAGCATCATCCCCAACATCGCCGAGTCCTATGAAGTTTCCGATGACCAGACGACCTTCACCTTCCAGATTCGCGAAGGGCACAAGTGGTCGGACGGCCATCCCTTTACCACCGAAGACTTCCGCTTCTACTTCGAAGATGTGCTGGGCAACTCGGACATCACGGCCAACATCGGCGGACCGTGGAGCTTTGAAGGCGCGCTGCCGGAAATCTCTATCATCGACGAAACGACCATCAGCATGACCTATCCCGAGGCGCGTCCCACCTTGCTCATCGCTGTCGGCAGTGAAGTGGGGCATCGCGGTTTCCGCCCGGCCCACTACTTCCAGCAGTATCACATCGACTACAACGAAGACGCCGATGCGCTGGCCGATGAACTGGGCTTTGATGGCTGGGTGCAGATGTTCAACGCCAAGATGACGCCCTACAACTTCACCTGGAATCTTGGCGCGGAGACGGATGCCCATGCGCCGACGCTGAATACCTTCGTCTTCACCGGCGAGGATACCTTCGGCAACAAGCACTACGAACGGAATCCCTACTTCTTCAAGGTCGATGTCGAAGGCAATCAGCTGCCCTATACCGACAGCCTGCGCCGCATCCTGGTCGAGGACCTTCAGGTGCAAGACCTCAAGGGCATCGCCGGCGAATACAGCCACTATGGCTGGGGCACTCTGCTGAGCTACCCGACCTATCGCGAAAATGAAGAAGCCGGCGGTTATCGCACGGCGCTGGCGGAATACAGCCGCGGCAACGAATACTCGATCATGTTCAATTTCACGACCGAGAATCTGCCGCTGCGCGAGATATTCTGGGATATCCGCTTCCGTCAAGCCATGTCCGTGGCCATCAATCGCGATGAGATCAACGAGCTGGTTTACTTCGGTTTGGCAAACGCATCGGCGAATTCGCCCGTGCCTTCCTCGCTATTCTTCGAAGACTGGATGCCGGGCTACTACGCGCAATATGATCCCGATCTGTCCAACCAGTTGCTGGACGAGATGGGCCTGGACCAGCGCGACTCCGACGGTTTCCGTCTGCGTCCCGACGGCGAGACGCTCTTCATCAATTTCCAGGTTTCGGTGCCGGAAGACTCCTGGCGCCAGATCGGCGAGTTGATCACGTCTTACTGGAACGATGTAGGCGTCAAGACCAGCTACAAGCTGATCGAGATCGGACTGTATCGCGAATTACGCGATGGCAACGCCGTGGACATGGCCGCCTGGGGCACCGATATGCTGGATATTGGCGAGGTCGCCAATGGTTTGGCGAATATGCGCCCGCATTGGGGCGCCCGCGCCTCCGGCCATCTCTGGCGCCAATGGCTGCAAAGCGATGGCGAAAATGGGGAAGAACCGCCGCAAGAGATCAAAGATCTTTGGGCGGCCGGCGAAGCCTTCCTGGACTCGGCCTACGGTTCGGACGAATGGCTGGAGTTGGGCAAAGCATTCTACAATTTGTCCATGGGCGGTCTGTACCAGATCGGCACAATCCAGCGTCCGCCGCAGCCGCTGCTCTTCAAATCGAACTTGAAGAACACGCCGCCGAACGACACGACCGGGCAATGGAGCTGGACCTATCGCCAATGGGTCATGTTCATGCCCGAACAGTGGTACTTTGAAGCCGGCATGTAGAGCCGCGCCCCTGTGTTACAATCCGCGGGACTGGCAGATGCTGCCAGTCCCTTAGTTTTTCCAAGATGAGGACAGAAAAATGTACCGAAAAACTCTTGTAATGGCATTGATCGCGCTGCTGCTCTGCGCTGGCCTCGCCGCCGGCCAGACGATCAGTGAGAAGACATATCCGCAGCAGTATGCCTCGCCCGAGGCTTATGAAATGGCCTCCGGCGTCGCCATCGAGTCTTACCAGGAAGCGCCCTTATTGGCTGAGCGCGTGGCAGCGGGCGAACTGCCCCCGGTCGGGGAACGGTTGCCCATGCAGCCGGTTGTGGTTGAGCCGCTGGACGCGATCGGCGTCTATGGCGGCGAGCTGGCCGCGCCCTCAACCAGCCCGACATGCTGCGGCTGGGATGTCTCGGAAATGGTGATGCAGAAGCTCTTCACCATCGATACCGATCTGCAATCGATCATTCCCAATATCGCCTCTGGATACGAACAGTCCGACGATCTGACCCAATTGACGATCCACTTGCGCGCCGGTCATAAATGGTCGGATGGCCATCCCTTTACTACCGAGGACTTCCGCTTCTGGTTTGAAGACGTTCTCTGGAATGATGCGGTCACCGGCGGCATTCCCGGCGAGTGGCGCCCGGGCAACGAGAAGCCATTGCTCGAGATCATCGACGAGACCACTCTGCGCTACACATTCGCGCAGCCGCATCCATCCATGATCGTGCGCATGGCCAGCAACCCGCGCCATCGCGGCTTCCGCGCGGCGCACTACTTCAAGCAATTCCACATCGACTACAATGCCGATGCCGATGACCTGGCGGCCGAAGCCGGCTTTGATGGCTGGGCGCAGTTGCTCAACGCGCGCCTCCGCCCCAATACAGCCACCGGCACCACCGCCACGGACACCATCGCCGGCATTCCATCGCTGAATACCTTCATCTTCGTCGATGAAGATTCTTTCGGCAACAAGCACTTCGAGCGCAATCCCTATTTCTTCAAGGTGGATATCGAAGGCAATCAACTGCCTTATGCCGACCGCTTGCGCCGCATCCTGGTTGAAGATTTGCAAGTGCAGGACTTGCGCGCAATCGCCGGCGAATACAGCCACTTCGGCTGGGGCAAGCTGCTGAGCGTGCCCACCTACCGCGACAACGAAGAGGCGGGCGAATACCGCACGGCGCTTGTGACTTACAATCGCGGCAACGAATACAGCATGATGTTCAACCTCACGCATCCGGACCCGGTCAAGCGGGCGATCTTCAACGATGTTCGCTTCCGCCAAGCCATGTCAATCGCCATCGATCGTAGCGAAATCAACGAACTGATCTACTTCGGTTTGGCGACGCCGTCACAATCGGCGCCGACGCCGGACTCCAGCTTCTACGAAGCCTGGATGACGGATCACTTCGCTGAATTTGATCCTGAGCGCGCGAACGAATTGCTCGATGAAATGGGCCTGGACCAGCGCGATGGCGATGGCTTCCGCTTGCAAGCCGATGGCGAGACCCTGTTCATCAATATGCAGGTCGCCGTGCCGGAAGAAGCCTGGGGCAAAATCGCTGAATTGGTCGTTTCCTATTGGAACGCCGTCGGCGTCAAATCGCAGCTTAAGCTGATCGAACGCAGCCTCTATACCGAAATGCGGGGCACGGGCGCGCACGATATCGCGGGTTGGGGTTTGGACATCGTCGATATCGGCGAATTCTCTGGCGCCGTCGGCAACATCCGCCCGAATTGGGGCGCGCGCGCCGGCTCCAAGCTCTGGTTCGACTGGCTGAATAGCGGTGGCGAGAAAGGCGAAGAGCCGCCCGAAGATATCAAGCAGTTGTGGGATCTCAGCGAGGCCTGGCTGCAGCAGCCTTACGGCTCCGAGTCTTACCTCGAGTTGGGCAAAGAATTCCACAATATGACCTTCAGCGGACTCTACCAGATCGGCACGATACAACGCCCGCCGCAGCCGCTTCTGTTCAAGAATTCGCTCAAGAACACCCCGCCAAACGACACCGAGGGCCTGTGGAGCTTCAGTTATCGCCAGTGGGTCATGTTCATGCCCGAGCAGTGGTACTTCGAAGGCGGCATGTAGAGCGGCGGAGAACCGGTAAGAAGCAGTCCTGGCGCGGCAGTGTCCGCGCCAGGATAGTTGAACGAAGGTTGCGACGATGGCAGTCAGCGCCGCCATGAAGCGTTTCGAAAGGCCGGATAAAGACAATCCCTGGTTTGCCAAGTTCAAATACAGCACGGTCGAAGGCTTGGGCTATGAAAAGGGCGTCGTCCGCCGCGATTGCAGTTCGGTCAATCATATCAAGGGCAAATACTACGTTTGGTATACCCGCGCCAAGCAGCCCTGCCCGCCCGTCGGCTTTGCGCGGATGACCGACGAATTGCCGGCAACCCCTTGGGATCTGGCCGATATCTGGTACGCCACCTCGGCAGATGGCCATCACTGGGAAGAGCAGGGTCCGGCTGTCGAGCGCGGGTCCGCCGGCGCATACGACGAGCGCAGCGTCTTCACGCCCGGCGTCCTGGCGCATGCTGGGTGTTACTACCTGGTCTATCAAGTCGCGCCTTCGCCCAACTACCGCTGCACGCCCGAATCCATAGCCATCGCCTGGTCCGATTCGCCCGACGGCCCCTGGACTAAAAGTCCCGCGCCGATAGTTGAACCTGATGAATCCGGCGAAATTGACGAACATGGCATTCCCGAGCTCGCCGCGGTCAAGGGCGCCTGGGACAGCCTGCAAGTTCACGATCCCGCGCTGCTCTATCGCGACGGCCGATTCTGGCTTTACTACAAAGGAGAAGGCATCGGCTACCACCACATGGAATCAAAGTGGGGGGTCGCTATCGCTGATTCGGCTCTGGGTCCCTACGCGAAGTCGCCCTTTAATCCCGTCACCAATAGCGGCCACGAAGTTGTGGTCTGGAAATACGCCGGCGGTGTTGCCGGTTTGGTGAATCGCTGCGGTCCAGAGAAAAACACCATTCAATTCGCGCCCGACGGCATCAACTTTGAAGTCATGTCACAGGTGATCGTCCCGCCCCAGGGCGCCGGACCCTTGCGCATTGACGACGCCGACAACGCGGAGCCGCTGTCGGGCTTCAGCTGGGGCTTGAGCCACGTCATAGCGGCCAGCTCGCATCTTATCAAGCAAGGCGACGATCCCCTGGGCCTGGCCGCGATTGAGGAACCTTGGGACTTTCTTATCCGCTGGGAGCTCGACCACGATCGGCGCACCTATATTTGAGCGAGATGCGACTAAACAGTCGCCAATCCCTGACGTGCCTGAAACTATCGTGCCGAGTTTGGCTGGCCCAATGAATCGAGAGAAATAGACCGATGCAAAGCAGCGCCATGCAGCGCTTTCAACTGCGCGACGCGGATAACCCCTGGTTCACGCGTTTCCATTATATGCCGGCGCAAGGGCTGGGTTACGAGGCTGGCATCGTCAGGCGGGATCCGAGCTGCATCATCCTGGTCGATGGCCTCTATTACGTCTGGTACACGCGCGGCGCGCATCCCTGCCCGCCCGCCGGACATGAAGGCGCCAGCGATACCATTCCGGCCATGCCCTGGGACCTCACCGATGTTTGGTACGCGACATCCGCTGACGGCCACAATTGGCGGGAGCAGGGGCCGGCCGTCGAGCGCGGACCGGCCGGCAGCTATGACGAGCGCAGCATCTTCACCCCCGATGTCCTGGCGCATGACGGTCGCTACTTCCTGGTTTATCAGGTGACAGCCGCGCCGACCTGGCGCAGCACGCCGGAATCCATCGCCATCGCCTGGGCCGATTCGCCGCGCGGACCCTGGACCAAAAGCCCGGCGCCGATCGTCGAACCCGATCCATCCGGCCAGATTGACGAGCGCCTGCATCCCCTGGAAGCGAGCGAAGCGGGCAGCTACGACAGCCTGCGCGTCCACGATCCCGCGCTGCTTTTACGCGGCGGCCGCTACTGGCTCTATTTCAAAGGCGAAGGCATTGGCCATAGCAATCTCGACAGCAAATGGGGCGTCGCCATCGCCGATGACCCGCTCGGGCCTTATGTCAAATCGCGGCTGAATCCGATCACTAACAGCGGCCATGAGGTCATGGTCTGGAGACACGCCGGCGGTGTCGGCGCGTTGCTGACCCGCTGCGGACCCGAGAAAAACACCATCCAGTTTGCGCACGATGGCATCAACTTCGAGGTCATGTCGACGATAATCGATCCGCCTCAAGCGGCCGGCGCCCTGCGCGTCGACGATGGAGACGAAGATGCGCCCTTGTCCGGGCTGGCTTGGGGGTTGAGCCATGTGACGCAGTGGAGCCCGCATGGGATCAGGCAGGGCCAGGATCCGCTGCGCCTGACGTCAATTGAAGCGCCCTGGGATTTCATCATCCGCTGGGAAAGCAGCGCCCGGCGTCAAGGCTGGGCCTAGATGCGCGCCGCCGGGACCCGTCCCAATGTGGTGTTCATCATCACTGATGATCAGGGTTACGGCGATATCGCCTACCAGGGCAATCCGTTCCTGGAAACGCCGCATCTCGACCAAATGGCGCGCGAAAGCGTCCAGCTTGACAATCATCACCACGACCCCTTGTGCTCGCCGTCGCGGGCGGCTCTGCTCACCGGGCAGTATGCACCCCGCAACGGCGTTTGGCATGTGATCCACGGCCGCCACTTGCTGCATCCGGAGGCCGTCACCATGGCCGAGATCTTCGCGGATAACGGTTATCGAACGGGCATGTTTGGCAAGTGGCACCTTGGCGACAACTACCCCTTCGCGCCCCGCTTCCGCGGCTTCGACCAGGTCCTTTGTCATCGTGGCGGCGGCGTCGGCGAATTGCCGGATTCCTGGGGCAACAACTATCTCGACGATTGCTATTTCAGAAACGGCGAGCCGGAGCAATGCTCGGGCTATTGCACTGATGTCTTCTTTTCCGCCGCCCTGGACTTCATTGAGGCGGAGGCGGACGCGCCCTTCTTCGTCTACCTGGCGCCCAATGCCATGCACGGCCCGCATATCGTGCCGGAGGGCTATGCCGCGCCTTACTTGGCGCAGGGCTTGCCCGAAGAGCGCGCGAAATTCTATGGCATGATCGCCAACTTCGACGAGAATATCGGTCGCTTCTTTCATCGCCTGCAAGAACTGGAGCAAGATGAGAATACGATCGTGATATTCACGGCCGATCATGGCACAGCCGCCGGATACGACCCGGCGACCGGTGACGGCTACAACGCCGGCCTGCGCGGAAAGAAAGGCGAGATCTACGATGGCGGACATCAAGTCAACTTCTTCCTGCGCTGGAAGAAGCGCCTGCCAGCGGAGCACATGATCGACCAAATAACGGCGCATATCGACATCCTGCCGACTCTGGTCGAGCTCTGCGGCTTAAATTGCCGGCCCGATCTTGAATTCGACGGACTCAATCTGGCGCCTTTGATTCGCGGCGACGTGGGGGCGCTGCCCGATCGTTCGGTTATCATTCAGTTGCAGACCGACGCGCCGCGCAAGTGGCATCAAACTGCCGTGCTCAATGGCGCCTGGCGCTTGCTTAATGACGCCGAACTTTACAATGTGGAGAACGATCGCGGGCAGAGGCTTAATGTCGCAGGGACGCAGCCGGAGATTCTGGCCCGGCTGAGTCGGGATTATGATGATTGGTGGGAGAGCATGGCGGAGTCCTTCTCTCAGGTGATCGCCATTCCGGTCGGCGGTGCCTGTGAGAATCCGACTGTGCTTTCCGCCCGCGACTGGCATCCGACCGACGGTCGTGTGCCCTGGCGGCAGACCTGGATCGACGACCGGCGCTACGACGCCAATGGATATTGGATAATTGATATCGCCGAGGCCGGCATTTATGAATTCGAATTGCGCAGTCATCCGCGCGAGGCGGAGCGCCAACTGGACGCGGACGCGGCCGAATTGCGCATTGAGGGTGCGTCACATCGGCAAGCCCTGGCGGCCGGGGCGCAGGCGGCGACATTTGAACTGGACTTGTCCGCCGGCCAGGCGTCGCTCTGGACCCGGCTTGACAATAATGCTCATCAGCGCTCGCGCGGCGCCTATTATGTTTATGTGACCAAGCTTTGAAATCGAGACGGATGACACATGACATTGAAGCGATCTGACGTATTGATTACGCGTCCCTGCAGCATGGACGTCTATCGCCGTTACCGGGCGACCGGACTGGGCTGGGGCTTCCTGCCCGAGCCGGACCGCCGCGGCCTGCCGCCGGATGAAGAGATGATGCGCGATGTCGATGAAGCGCACCGCTGCGGAGCGAAGTTTCAGGGTCGAGTTGAACTCGATGCCGATTGGATGGGCATGATCGACTTCGACTCCAATTTCATGGAATCGACCGTGCGCGATCTCAATGACAAGCCGGCGGTAACCTGGTGGACGCACACATACAAAGGGCATCCTTCCTACCACTATTGCACCAACGCGCCCGGATACCGGCATTATCTGATGTATCAACTGCAACGGGTGATGGAGGCCGGTACCGACTGGCTCATGATCGACTCGGCCATACCCACAATCGGCGCCTTGAACGCGCGCTATGGCGGCTGCTTCTGCCAACATTGCCTGGCCGGCTTCCGCGACTTTCTCAAGGCGAATCTCGCCCCCGAAGATAGTGCCGCGCATCAGATCGGCGATCTTGATGACTTCAACTATCGCGAGTTTTTGCTGGCGCGCGGATACAATGACGAGCGCTACCGCGCCGAGATCTTGGCCTACCCGGCCACCGTGCCCTTGGCGCGGGAATTCTTCGCCTATCAGTGGGCGGAAGTCAATTGGCTGTTCCGCGAGTTCAAACGCCGCGCCCAGGCGTATGGCGAGAATGTGCCCATGAGCTCGAATTCGCCCTATTACTGGGCCGAGTTCATCTACGCCGTAGACGCCCACGACTTTTACACAAACGAGATGCAATACCGGCCGCCGGAAGAAGAGATTCTGCCGAGCGAAGCCATTTATACATTCAAGCTGGCCGACGCCCTGAAGCGCCTGGTGGCGATTACAGGTGTTCCGCGCGCCTTCGAGCCCTACCGCCTGCGCGACCGGCCCGGCCATATTCGCCTGTGGATCGCGCAGGCTTATGCGCATGGCCACGTCTTCATGGCGCCGGACAAGATGTGGACGCTGCGCAATCCGGGCGAAGCCGACCGCTGGTATCACAGCAAGCCGGGCGATTATGAAGCGCTCTATCACTTTGTGCGCGATCATAGCGAGCTCCTCGACGACTACGAAGCCGTCGCTTCGGTCGCGCTCATCTTCAGCAACAACGCTGTGCGGCGCTACCTGGGCGAACACTTGGCCAGCGGCCATCTGGGCGGCCAGAACCGATCGGCGCCCAAAACCGGCCTCGCGCAAGCCTGTCTCGCGCTCAGCGCGGCAAATGTGACCTATCGCATCATCGTCGCCGGCGATGAATGGCTGGAGGATGCGCTTCTCAGCGCCGACCTGTCGCCCTATCAAGCTGTCGTTCGCTTTGAACCGTCGCATCTGACTGCGGAACAAGAGGAAAAACTGCTTGAAGCGGGCGACCGCCTGACTGCGTGGTCGGGCGCGGATCAGCTTTTGCAGCAAGTCGGCCCGGAGATCCGGGTCAATGGCGCGCGCGGAGTGAGCGTTCTGCCGCGGGAAAAGCCGGCGGCGCCGGAAGCGCCCATGATCGTGCATTTGCTCAACAGCAATTACGATCCGGAGACGGATCAGTACGAGACGCTGCCTCAATTCACCGTCAGTCTTTCCCGGCGCATACTAAAGCGCAGGATCTCCCGCGCGACGATGTACGCGCCCGGCCGCCATGCGCAGCCGCTGGAATGGCGCTCGGATGACAAAGAAACACGGGTAGTAGTGACGGAACTGGATATGTGGGCGCTGCTCGAACTGGAATGAGGCTCAGAGCGTCTCGCGCGCTTGCCAGGCCGCGCGCGCTTCGCCCAGCTGGGCCAGCAGTTGCTCGCGCGTCCATTCGTCTTCAAAGAAGCGGCAAGTCTTGAAGAACTTCACGAGATCGTCAAGCCGCGCCAGGATCTCGTCGTCGCGCGCTGTAGCAGTCGCCCCGCCGGTCAGCCGCCTCCGCCAGGGCGCAATTCGCCATTCCGGTGGCGGCTCGCCCGTATTCAGGATGTGCTCGCTCGCCTTGAAGTAGCGCGTGACGGCGCCTTCAGCCGCCCGGTTCGACGACCATAGAATGACGCGCGCCACAAAGAGCGTGCCGACAACTGACGCCAGGACGACCAAGGCCAGCAGATCCATCAGGATGCTGTCTCCACCCCGCGCAATTCCAGTTCCTCGGCGAAATGACAGGCGGCGAAGTGCCGGGCCGATATCTCTTTCCAGGGCGGCGTTTCTTCGGCGCAGATGTCTTGCGCATAACGGCAGCGCGGATGGAAATAACAGCCGGAGGGCGGAGCAGCCGGATTGGCCACTTCGCCCGTCAAAATGATCCGATCCATCTTGACTTCCGGGTCGGTGGTCGGCACGGCCGAAAGCAGCGCCTCGGAATAAGGATGCCGCGGATTGCTAAAAAGCGATTCGGTATCGGCCAATTCGACCAGCTTGCCCACGTACATGACGCCGACGCGATCCGATATATGTTCGACCACGGACAGATCGTGGGCGATGAACAAGAAGGTCAGATTGAATTCTTCTTGCAAGTCTTCCAGCAGATTCAAAATCTGAGCTTGAATCGATACATCCAGGGCGGAGACGGCTTCGTCGCAAACGATCAGCAGGGGGCTTGGCGCCAGGGAACGGGCGATGCCGATGCGCTGGCGCTGGCCGCCGGAAAAGGCATGGGGATAACGATTCAGGTGTTGAATATCCAGGCCGACCTTGTCCATCAGTTCGCGCACGCGATCCTGTATCTGCCGCGATTCCGTCAGGAGCTTGTTGTTGCGGATCGGCTCGGCGATGATTTCAAGCACGGACATGCGCGGATCGAGCGATGAATAAGGATCTTGAAAGATCATGTGAAAGTACTTGCGCACCTTGCGCAATTCGCTTTTTTCCAAGGAGGCGAGGTCCACGGAATCGCCATTTGGCAGGCGGAAGAAGATTTGGCCGTCGCTGGCTTCGATCGCGCGGACGATGCAGCGGCCCAGCGTCGTCTTGCCGCTGCCGGATTCCCCGACCAGGCCAAAGGTTTCGCCTTCTCTTATCGTAAAGCTGACACCGTCAACCGCCTTGACGTAGCCTTGCACACTGCGGAAAAAACCCTTTTCGATCGGGAAGTACTTTTTCAGGTTGCGCACCTCAAGCAGGATGTCGCCGGATTCGTCCTTGGCGGCCCGCGCTGGCTCAGGCATAAACCGGCTCGCTTTCTTCGCTGTGCAGGTAGCAGCGCACAAAATGGTCCCGGTCCAATTCGACCAATGAAGGCACGGCGGCGTCGCACTTGCCGGCGATGAAATCATCGCAGCGGCCGGCAAAACCGCATTGCGGCGGCGGATTCATGGGCACCGGCACATTGCCGCGGATGGCATCAAGGCGCCCGCGCCCGCGCCCGCCCAGGCGCGGTATGGACTTGAGCAGCCCCTGCGTATAGGGGTGCAGCGGGTTCTTAAAAAGCTCGACGGTGGAAGCGCGTTCGACAACGCGGCCGAGGTACATGACATTGACTTCGTCGGCGATTTCTGCGATCACGCCCAGGTCATGCGTGATATACATGATGGCCATGCCGAACTCGTCTTGCAATTCTTTCATCAATTCGAGGATTTGCGCTTGCACGGTCACATCCAGCGCGGTCGTCGGCTCATCGGCGATAAGCAGCGACGGGCTGCAGCACAGAGCCATAGCGATCATCGCACGCTGGCGCATGCCGCCGGACAGCTGATGCGGATATTCGTCGAAGCGCTGCGCTGGATTGGAAATGCCGACCCGGTTGATCATGTCCAAAGCCAGATTTTTGGCTTTGCGCCTGTCCCGGGTGACATGCAAACGAATCGATTCCACGATTTGCGCGCCGATCGTGTGCACCGGCGACAAGCTCGTCATGGGCTCCTGGAAGACCATGGAGATCTCCGCGCCGCGAATGTCCCGAATTGCGCGGCCCCGCGGATTCATATTGGCGATGTCGATGGCGCCGCCGTCCCGCCGCGACAGCAGGATCTGTCCCGATTCGATCCGCCCCGGCGTCGGCACAATCTGCAGGATCGATTGCGCCGTGACGCTCTTGCCGGAGCCCGATTCGCCAATCACGCCGACGGTCTGGCGCGGCGCGACCGTCAGGTCGACGCCGTCCACCGCCTTCAGCGTCCCCTCTGGCAAATGGAAGTAGGTTCGCAGGTCGCGAACTTGAAGCACATGTTCGAAATCTGATGGCATGGCGGCATCGCGATCGCTGAAAATATTGTCATATTGTAGACAATCGACAAATTGATGTCAAGTTGGCGCGCTGCGCACCGCCAGGGCAATCGCATCATTTTTTCTTTAACCACCGAGTACACCGAGTACACCGAGCTTATGTTCTCTTGGCGGAATATCCTCATAATTTACGCTGCCTATGTTGAGAAATCGCCCGATGCCTTGTCAATGAACATGATTCCGCTCCAAAATGCGTTGCAGACCTGTCCTGTCCTCAATAACTCACTCGGAAACGCAATTAGGGAATTGAGACAATTCGCATCGTTTTGCGCGGCATACTTGCGGGCCGCTGACCGAGGCGCGCCAACGGCAATAGGGGAGGCTGTCTGTACGCGCGAGTCGGCGGCTCGCCCAATGGGTACGAACAGGATCAACATTGGGCGACTCACCGAGTCGCCCCTACCAAATCGGCGGTATCTTCAGAAATTCAACCGACTTTGATACAGTGCGGCGCTGGCTGAGGCGGGCCCTAAGCGCAAAAAAGCGCCCGCTAGAGCGCCTGCCCATCTCTCTATTCTGTCCTACCCCTAAACTGGAGCGCCTAGGCGCCTATCGAGTTGCGCCAGCGCGCGAAGCCGATGCCGCCTATCTGTGGGCGATGTAAGACTCGAACCTACAACCTTCCGGGTGTAAACCGGATGCTCTGCCAATTGAGCTAATCGCCCGTCTATTCGCGCATTGTAGCCGCGATGGTCGCCCGCGGTCAAGTCCAGGTTACATCCGCGGCGGCGTCACGCCGGTTTGCCCCTGATACTTGCCTTTCTTGTCGGCGTAGGATTGCTCGCAGACCTCGTCCGCCTCGAAGAAGAGCACCTGCGCCAGCCCTTCATTGGCGTAGACTTTGGCCGGCAGGGGCGTTGTATTGCTGACTTCCAGCGTGGCATAACCCTCCCACTCCGGTTCAAAAGGCGTGACATTCACGATCAAACCACAGCGCGCGTATGTCGACTTGCCCAGACAGATTGTCAGCACCTGACGCGGAATGCGAAAATACTCCACCGAGCGCGCCAGCACAAAAGAATTGGGCGGGATAATGCAGACATCGCCACGAAAATCAACAAATGACTCGCTGGCGAAATTCTTGGGGTCGACGACGGCGGAATGCACATTGGTGAAAATCTTGAACTCGTCGGAGACGCGCATGTCGTAGCCATAGGAGGAGACGCCGTAGCTGATGGCGCCCGCCCGCACTTGCTCGTCGACAAAGGGTTCGATCATGCCGTGCCGCGCGACCATTTCTTTGATCCAGTGATCCGGTTTTAGACCCATGGCGCTGCCCCTCCCTGAAGGCTCACATGCGTTCCGGCGCGGACATGCCCATCAAACCCAACAGCCGCTGGAATACGACCGCCGCCGCGCGATAAAAGCGCAGACGCGCTTTGGCTGTGGCCGCCGGCACTTCACTGTGCAAGACACGCACGCTATCGTAAATCGGATGAAAGATCGCGGCCAACTCATGCGCAAAAAAGGCGATCTTGTGCGGCTCAAAAGTGGCGACCGCTTGCTCTATGACATTGCCCAGTTCCAGCGCTTTGCGGATGAAGCGGAGCTCATCTTCGCCCAGCGCGCTTAAATCGGCATCGGCGTCGGAAAAGCCGCGCTCTTCCGCCTCTCTGAATATCCCGGCGCAGCGCACGTAGGCGTTCTGGATGTAGTAGACGGGATTCTCATTGGATTGCTTCACAACCTTGTCCACATCAAAATCCAGCTGTGAATTGGGGCTGCGCGCCAGCATGTGGTAGCGCACGGCATCGGCGCTTGTCATTTCGACCAGGTCGTCGAGCGTATCGAATTCGCCGGAGCGCTTCGATTGCTTGACGGCTTCGTATTCGCCCAGCTTGGCGTTCCAGCGCACGGCGCGCACCATCTGGTTGAATATGACATGAATCGGCGCCGGATCCAGGCCCAGGGCCTTAAGCCCGCATCTGACGACCTGGGCCTGTGAGAAATGATCGCTGCCCAATACGTTGACGGCGATGTCAAAGCCGCGCTCGAGTTTGTGCGCATGATAGGCGATGTCCGGCAGCGTATAAGTCGGAACGCCATCGCTCTTGACCATGACGCGATCTTTTTCGTCGCCAAAGGTCCTGCTGCGGAACCAGGTCGCCGGTTGATAATCCTTCGCCTTGACATCGGCGATTTCAGCGGCGTCGGCGCCCTCCCAAAAGGCGGCTTCGTAGATATGCCCGTTCTCGCGCATCGCCGCCAGCGTCCCCCAAATCCGTTCGCTTTCGAAGAGCGATGTCTCGTTGTAGAAAGCGTCGTGATTGATGTCGATGGCCGCCAACGAGCGTCTGATCCAGTCGAACATGCGTGATTCCGCCACCTGCTTGAAGTATTCCCAACCCGCCTCGCGCAGCCCGTCGCCGTGCTCGGCGACGAGATCGGCCGCCGCGTCGACCAGGTATTCGCCATGATAATAATCGGGCGGCAGCTCGACCTCGTCGCCTAATTGCTGCCGATAGCGCAGCTCCAGGCTCTTGCCCAACAGAATCATCTGGTTGCCGGCATTGTTGTAGTAATACTCGCGCTGGACGGCATATCCGGCCGCGTCCAGCAAGCGCGCCATCGCATCGCCGACGACCGCGCCGCGCGTATGCCCGATGGTGATTGGTCCGCTGGGATTGGCGCTGACAAACTCGACCTGGGCCGTCTTGCCGGCGCCGATGTCAAGTCGGCCGAAATCTTCGCCGGCTGCGATTATCGAATCGACCTGGCGTCGCAAGTAGTCCCGCGACAGGAAGCAGTTGACGAAACCGGGCGGCGCCACTTCAATCGCTTCCACGAAGTCAAGATCGGGCAGCCCGGCCGCGATCAGCTTGGCGATTTTGAGCGGGCTCATGCGGGCTGATTTGGCCAAGGCCATCGCCGGGTAAGAGAGATCGCCCTGGCTCGACCGCTTCGGAGGGACCACCGGAATGCGCGGTATGTCAAACGCCGGCAAATCGCCGCGGGCTTGGGCGGCAGCCAAGGCCTCGTCAATCGCCTTTTCGAATTCCGAGTTGAGTTGCTTCAAGGGCCGGTCTCTTGCAGATTGGCTCGCCGCGAATGGCAGCGGATTCTAGCAGACATGAGTCCTCCCGATAATAGGCACTTGGCCTGACTGGCACAGGGTTTCTTGCAGACAGCCCGCGCCCCGGGCCCTGGATTCGCCCGCCTTTCGCGCCCAAACCTGGCTGTAATCTTCCTGCCAGACTGCGAAGTTGATTTCTTCCATGCCCAAGGCGCTTAATTCCCGGCGCATCCGGGCTTCGCTCCAGGTGCGATTCGCCATCCAGCGCGTGTCAATGCGGATCGTCGTCAATAACAAGCCGCCCGGGCGCAGAACGCGCACCATCTCCGCCAACGCCCGCCGCGGATCGGGAAGGAACTCCAGCGTTTCCAGGCAGGTCACCACATCAAAGCATGCGTCCGGGAAGCGCAACTTGGAGGCGTCGCCATGCAGCAGACTGATGTAGTCGTCAAAGCGCTCGGCCTGGACCTTGCGCCGCGCCCGCTCGAGCATTCGGCGGCTGGCATCCAAACCGATGACGCGGCCGCGAAAGCGCCCGTTGCGCGCCATGAGCAGCGGCAAACGTCCGGCGCCGGTTCCGACATCGAGGATTAGCGGATCGTCCCTGGGCGCAACACGCTCCAAGATCGGCTGGGCGATGAGCGTCAGATCGGCATATTCGTCAAACTGCTTGATGCGGTCGTAGCGATGGGCGTACAAGTCGTATAAGCCGACAACTGCGCGGCGGCCCAGATAGACGCCCTCGGTTTCAATGATCAGCCACCAAAACAGAAAGGCGACGAGTCCGGCAACGACGAGCAAGACCAGCCATAACATGAGTTTGCAGTCTCAACTGCGAGCTGAGGCGGACATCAGGACGCGGCGCCGGGCGCGTCGTCGTCTGGGTCCCCGGCGGGCGGTTGGTCGTCGGATGCTTCCCCAGCGCCCTTGGCAGCATTTTCAACTTCGATTCTGACCGGGCCGGCGGCATCGGCCTCGCTTGGCAATTCATGCTCGGGGGGAGGCAGCGGCGCCGGCAACTCGGGCGCCTCGGCAGCGCTGGCGTCTTCAAGCAATTGCCAGGCGGCGTCCGCGGGCAGTTTCTCACTATGCCCCGAGGGGAATTCGACAAGGATGCTTTCGGTATCGCGTCTTACCGTGACGCCATGCTGCTCCACAATGATCGGCTCGCCCCAGACAAAATCTCCGCCAACCCACACTTTGTCGGGCGCGACGATGTGGATGCCGATGACATCGTCCAGCAATTTCAGCGGCGCGATCCCGCCGATGTGATGATCTTCGCCGAAGCCCTGGGTTTCGTCGGCGTGATAAAACTGCGACAGCTTGCCTTCGCGCGCCAGCACGCGCGCCAAGCCATTCAAGACCCTCTTAACGAGCGCGGCCGCTTCGGCTCGGTAGCCCGACTTGACCAGGCCTTCGCCCACAAGCGAGAGCCAATACATCCAGATCCCGCCGCCGCCGCGGGCATTGGAGGCATCAAAATTGCGATCGGCGGCGCTGACCATGGTCAATCCGTTTGGGCGCAGGAAACGTTTTTCATCCAGCGCCAGCCGGGCCAGGGACGCCGCTTGTTCTGGATTGAGGCGGCCGGTCCACAAGGGCAGAAGGGCATTGACATCCAGCCGGCTGCTATCGACGGTTTCGGCGTAGACCTTGTAGACGCGGCTGAGACCGCTGATAGCGACGCTCCGAACATAAGAAAGCGGGCGCGCGCTGGTGAATACGCCCTGGCGGTTTTGCCATAAAAAGTCGTCCACGCTCGCTTCAATCAAGGTATCTTCGCCGGCGGCGTCCACACCTTCAAGTGTCATGGTAATGCGCGGGCGCTGGCTGACACCGCCGACTACGCGGATCATCAGACGCGCCGGCGTCGGCAGGGCTTGATCGATATGGTGCTCGCGGTCGCCGGCGCCGCCTTGCAAGAGGCGAATGCCCGCGCTCGTCAAGTTGCTGTCGCGATCGCGATACGTAAATCGCGCGCCGTCCCATAATTCTTGCAGATGCGCTTCCAGCGCTGTCAATTGCCGGGAGACAACGTCGTGGATCTCCGTCTCCTCAAGCGCGCCGGCGATCTGGCAGATGGCATCGGCTTCGGATATCAGATAGGCTAGCAGATCGGGCGTTTCCATTTGCCGGATGTCGGCGCCTTGGGCCCAGGCCTGGCCACGGCCGAAAGTCGGAAAGGCGATATAACCCATTTGCCGCTCGGAACGCCATTCGGGCAGGCCATCGTCGTCAGCGTCATTCTCGGCGCTCAACCAGCAGCCGAAGAAGGCGACCAATGCCGGCAGGACATCGGCCAGGAAATCGCGATCGTTCGTCGCCTCGTAGATCATCCAGCACAGACGCGCCAAAAGCGGCATCAGCAAGACGCCTTGCCGTTGGCCGCCCAGGCCCGGTTGCCGATCCACGAATCCGCGCTCATCTTGCGTCGCCAGATAATTGCGCACGATGTCCTTCGCCAGCGCAGCGTCAATCCCGGCGACAACGGGCAGAGACAAATAAGCCAACGTGGGATCCTGCCCCGACCAGGCGCGGATATGGTCGCTGCCGTCGCCGCGCCGGCTCCAGCCGCGATTGCCGGCGCGATTGGCGACCTGCGAGCGGCCCGGCAGGTGCTCGGTCGCTCCCATGAAGGACTGCATCAGATGAACATAAGACAGGTCAAGGACGCGATCCCAATCGGCCTTGCCTGTGGTGATTCTGGGCAGGGCGGCGGCGGCGCGGTCGATCTGCCGGAAATGCTCGTCCCAAGGGCGGGACAGCCAATTCATGGCGACGCTGTATGAATCGCGCATATCTTCCAAGCCGGCGCAAACAAAAGGAATGTGCGCGCTTCCGCCGGGCGGCAATTCAAGGCGGCATCCGAGCTTGGGGCTGCTGATTCGCCCGCCATAGATCTCCGCCGACGCGCCCTCCAGGGTCAGAACCGGATTGATATTTCCGATTTGACCCAGATGCAGCGCCAGGCTGTAATCGCCCAAAGTCAGCACATTGAGTTTGCGGTTGCGCCCATTGATGACGACATGGCCGAATAACTCAAGTTGCAGGTCAATACTGTCGCCGCCGGCGTTGTTCAGTTGGAATTCGCCGCCGGCCGCGCGCGACTCCATCGCCCAGAAGCGCAGCCGCATTTCCAGCGCCGGCACAGGCGCCGCTTCGATTTCAAGCAGATTCGGCGCAAAGCGCGTGATGACGGGTTTTACGGCATAAGCGAGATGTTGATAGATCCGGCGGTCGCCGATGCGCCAGATGGGTACGAGGCTGACCAAACCGGCGCGGCCGCCGAATTGCGTTTGAAAGGCGAGGGCGGCTTCGTCCCGCGTCCCCAGCTTGACCGTCCAGGCCTGATCGTCGCAGTAGTCGCTGCGGCCAAGGTGGGCATCGGCGGCGATGGGAAAGACAAAGGGCTGCGCCGCGTCGATCGCTTGCCGTCTGAGGTTTTGCATCCTCAACAGATTCGGTCCCTTGTCAGTCGTTGATGCGCCAGCGCATGGTGTCTTCATCAAAGCGGATTCTTTCGCCGCTGACGCTGTCAACCAGATGGTAGCCGGGCGCGGGAATGTATTCCATGTCGTCGGTCACATGACCGCCATGATAATAGCGATACCGGGTCGAATGGCCCACTTCCGGCGCGACCGCCCAGCCCAGCTTCAGGCGGACCTCCGGATTCTCGCGCCACAGTTTGCCGAAGCCGCGGACCGGCTGATAAAGGCCCTCCGGCGGGACAATCTGCGGATCCGATTCGGCGGCGCCATCGCTGAAGGTATCGTCATAAACGTTCCAAATTTTCAGGCCGGCCTCATCAACCGTCAGCAGCCAGATCTGGGAATTGGGTTGCAGCCAGAGCATCGATCCGCCTTCAAACTGCTGCTCGGCCACATAAATCGAAGCCTTCACCCGCGTCGGAAAGGGATCGGGCGTCGCGGTCGCGGCCGGCGTCGCCGTCGGCGGAAGCGCAGTCGCTTCGCTTTGCGCGGTCGCGGCGCCATCGGCGGTTGCCGTCTGCATGACGCTGCGTCCGGTCGCCGCCAACTGGAAGATGACCTGGGCTTCGGCCGTTGCTGTCATGTTGCCCGGTCCGGGTCTTAATACCCCGCAGGCGCCGGACACCAGCGCAGCGACCAGCAGACTAATTGTCGGAAGCAATTTGACCAGAACTCGCATAGCGCCTCGTTTATGGCGAAAGCAATGATTTCATTGTATCAGAGCGCTTGCCAACCGCAAATCACCTGCGCGGCGGTAGTGTCTATATTGGTGGACATATCTTGAATGCGAGCTTGGCGCAGGTTAATTCACCACAGAGACACAGAGGGCACAGAGTTTTTTTGTTGGAGTCCTAGGGAAACCACATCCACTACAATAGCCGCTCCCGCGCGGCCGGTCGGGCAGTCGCTTCAAAATGGAAACCGGCTTCTAGATCAGCAGTCAAAGTGATTTCACCACCGAGTACACAGATGAAAACGCAAGTAAGCAATTGAAAAAGTGCGCATCGTCTTTCGCGACATACATGCGGGCAAGCCAAGGCTTGCCCCTACGGCATATCAGGAGACTCGGTGTACGGGCGAGCCGGTGGCTCGCCCTCTCTTGCAAAAAACTGCTCATCAGCAATTGCACGACTTACTTGCGCTTACTGAGAAAAGCAATTGTTCGGAGCCTACCCAGCATTTTCGTATGTACATTTGGGGGCGGCATTGTGTTTATCGAGGGAGATTTCTCAACTCAGGCGGCGGAATGATGCGGATAAGGCTCCAAAAGAATCTAAACTCTGTGCCCTCTGCGTCCTCTGTAGTTAAGAAAAATGAAGCGATTGCCCTCCGCTGCCGGCCGGGCGCGGAAGTTTCGCCCTTCCGCCCTTTCCACTTTTCATTACGCAGCGAAGATTATACGATTGCGCTTTGAAATTGGTTTCGGAAGCGCCCCATGCAATTCCAGCCCCGGAACATCACGCTCGACAAAGGCAAAGGGCAGTTGGAAATCATCTGGTCGGACGGGCTTGTCAGCCGCTATCCGCTCGGGCATTTGCGGGAAGCCTGCCCCTGCGTCGAGTGCCGCGGCGGGCATAACAGAATGGGCCCAGAATTTGCGCCTGATGATCTGCTCGCATTGATTCCAAACCGGTCGCACGCCATCACCGGTCTGAGCCCGGTCGGCAATTATGCCCTGCAGCCGAGCTGGGACGACGGCCATAACACCGGCATCTACACTTGGGAGTACCTGCGCCTTCTATCGCCTCAGCAGCCGGATGAATAGGCGCCCTCTTAGCCACCGAGGACACCGAGCCTCCTCCAATGCCGTAGGGGCGAGCACGTGGCTCGCCCGCAAATACGCCGCGAAAATCGCTGCGCATTTTCAATTGCAGACTTGGGCTTACTTCCGTGCTCTCTGCGCCCTCTGCGTCCTCTGTAGTTAAAGAAAAAATGAAGCGATTGCCCGGCCGCGACCCCCGCATATTTTGCCGAAGGTCAGAGATGGCATATAATCTGGGCAGCAATTTCTGTGACGTATTGAATTTGTAGAAAGGGACCCGACCGATGAATCTGAGCAGAGTTTATCTGTTAATGGCGGTTTTGCTGCTGCTGGGCGCCTTTGCCGTATCCGCGCAAGACGAGGGATTGACCGTCTGGGGCAGCGAATCGTCGACGCCCATCCTGGAGGAGTTGGCCCTTCAATTTGAAGAAGAATTTGGCATTAGCGTAACCGTGCACGAAGTGGCTTTCCTGGACATCCGCGATCAGTTCAAGACTGCCGGCCCCGCCGGTGAAGGCCCGGATATCTTCATCGGCGCGCACGACTGGCTGGGCGATCTGGCGGTCAACGGCTTGCTGGCGGAGATCAATATCGCCGATGTTGAAGAAGACTTCTTGCCGTCGGCGCGCGCCGCCTTCGTCTATGAGGGCCTGCAATATGGACTGCCGGTCGCGGCTGAAAATGTTGCCTTCCTGCGCAATACCGATCTCGTGCCGGAGAATCCGGCCGACTGGGAAGAAGTGCGCGCCATCAGCGAGCAGCTCGTTGCCGATGACGAAGCCAGCTACGGCTGGATCATCCAGGACAGCGATCCCTATCATTCCTTCTCTGTGCTGACCGCGCACGGCGGTTATGTTTTCGGCTTGACCGACGCGGGCTATGACCCCAGCGATGTCGGCATGGACAGCGATGGCACAATCGCCGGCGCCGCCTATATTGAGGCCTACGTCAGCGATGGCTTGATGCCCACCGGCGTCGATTACGATGTCATGCACACGCTCTTTGAAACGGGCGAAGCGGCTATGATCATCACCGGACCCTGGGCCATCCCGCGCATCGAAGAATCCGGCGTCAACTTCACGGTTGATGGCTTGCCCGCGGGCCCGGGCGGTTCCGCCAAACCCTTCCTCGGCGTCGTTGGCTTCATGATGAGCGCCTTCAGCGAGAACAAGATCCTGGCGGAAACCTTCCTGCTGGACTTCATCGCCACAGAAGAAGTGATGGCGTCGCTCTACAGCGCCGATCCGCGGCCGCCGGCCCATATTGCCGTGCGCGAAAGCCTGGACGACGAAATCATGGCCGGTTTCGTGGCCGCCGGCGCGGAAGGGCTGGCGATGCCGGCTATCCCGGAGATGGCGTCGGTCTGGGCGGCCTGGGCCAATGCCATCACCTTGGTTCGCACTGGTGAATTGGGCGCCGAAGAAGCATTCACCACAGCCGGCGAGCAAATCCGCGCGCTCATCGCGGGCGATGCCTGAGCCCGCCAAGCGGCAAAGCATTCGCATTATGTGGGGCGGGGAAACGCCGGATAGGGCTTCCCCGCTCTCTCCATTGGCGAATCCGCAGCTTGAACGCCTGGTTACCGCAGCAGCATGACTGAACAGCCGCAGGCGCTTAAAGTGAAACGAGGGCCGCGCGCCGCCGCCTCGCTCTTGCGCTTGGGCGCCACCTACGTCGGCCTGATCATCGTCGACGCCTTCGCCCTAAGTCTGATTTATGCCTTCGCCTCGGACGGCATCTGGGAACTGGCCATCACCATCGGCGCAATCACGCTGATGGTGAATGTCATCAATCTGCGCGCCGACCTCTACGCCCTGCGCTGGATCGCGCCGGCGCTGTCCTTGATGATCCTGCTGGTCGTCTTTCCGATTGTATATACCGTCTATGTATCCTTCACAAATTACGGCGATGGCAACTTGCTCACCAAGACGCAGGTGCTCAAGTTGCTCGGGCCGCAGACTTATCTGCCCGAAGGCGGCCAAGTCTATCGCTGGAATCTCTACCAGAATGATAACGGCGATTTCGCGCTCTGGCTGACCGACGAAGACGCGGGCGGCGCCTACTATTTCGCCACGCTGCAAAACTTTGAAGCGGTGACGACGGTCGCCGCCGGCGCCGAATTGCCGGGGGACTACAAAGGCTACCGGCAATTGAGCCGCGGCGAGTCCCTGAAAGCGGTCAGCGCGGCGCAGGCAATCGCTTTCGGCGACGAAGCAGCCCGAATTGGAATCGCCGGCCGGCGGGAAGCGGGAGAATTCGCCAAGCGCTATGAGTACCTGTCCGAGCAGGACGCCGTTCTGGACAATGAAAGCGGCGCGCTCTTTCGCGCCAATTACGCGACCGGACAATTTGAAAATGACGAAGGCGGGACCCTCTTCACCGGCTTCATCAGCGCCATCGGTTTTAAGAATTACCAGAGTTTTATCGATCGTGACGATATTCGCGGGCCGCTGGCGCGGATCTTCGCCTGGACCATCGGCTTCTCCCTGGCTTCCGTATTCACGACATTTGCGCTCGGCCTGTTCTTCGCGCTGCTCTTGCAAAACAAACGCATCCCCTTCAAGCGGGCATTTCGCACGCTCTTGATTATCCCCTGGCCGATTCCGGGTTTGATATCAGTGGCGATCTGGCGCGGCATGCTGAATTCCAACCTCGGCGTCGTCTCGAACATGTTGCGTTCCGTTGGTCTGGAGCCGCCTCCATTCTTCATCGACGCCGGCTGGGCCAAACTCGCCATCATCCTCGTCAATCTCTGGCTGGGTTATCCGTATTTCATGCTGGTTTGCAGTGGCGCGTTGGCGGCGATACCAAGCGACATGTACGAAGCGGCCGAAGTCGATGGCGCAAACTGGTGGCAGAAATTCCGCGACTTGACGCTGCCCATGCTGCTGGTGGCGGTCGGCCCCCTCTTAATCGCCTCATTCACCTACAACTTCAATAATTTCATCATCATCGAAGCTTTCAACCAGGGCGGGCCGCCGATGGTGGAAGCGGGCACCGTGCCCGCCGGCCATACCGATATTCTGATTAGCTATGCCTTCCGCCTGGCTTTCGGGGGCGGGCGCGGCTCAGACTTTGGCCTGGCTTCCGCAATCACCATTATCATCTTCCTCATGGTCGCCGGCGTGACCCTGGCGCAATATCGGCTGACCAAAGGCTGGGAGGAGACCTCGGAAAATGTCTGAGCGCCGCGTGATCAAGCACAAGCGCTACAGCCGGGCGCAGAATCTCCAGTTGCTGATCCAGGTCAGCATATTAATCGTGGCTGTTATCTTCGCCATATTTCCGGTCATCTGGGTCGTTTCCGCTTCCTTGAATCCCAGCCAGTCGATGGTCACGCAATCGGTGATTCCGCCACTGCCGGAAACGCGAACGATTTACGCGGAGGGCGCGGGAACCCTGCTGCGCATCGCTTCGCCCGCTGGCAGACGGGTCGAACGCAGCGCCGAGCTCATCCTGCTGGTTGAAATCGACGGCGTCGAAAAAGAACTGCGCTCGCCCAAGAACGGTTATGTGCGGAATATCCGGCTGGAGGTCGGCGAATCATTTGCGGCGGGCGAGGCGCTCTACGACATCGGCTCAAGCTACTTGATCAACTTCGACATCCTGCTCAGCACGCCGCGTCGGCCCTTTCTCCGCTGGCTGGTCAATTCCGTGGCGGTGGCGTCGATTACGGCTGTCCTGGTTGTGCTGATCTCCGCCTTCAGCGCCTATTCATTCTCGCGTTTCCGCTTCAGCGGCCGCCGTCACTTGCTGGTCTTGATCCTGCTGGTGCAGGTCTTTCCCAATCTCCTGGCGATGGTCGCCATCTTCCTCATGCTGCAGCAGATCGGCAATCATATTCCCTTTTTCGGCTTGAATACCAACGGCGGCTTGATCCTCGTCTATGTCGGCGGCGGGATGGGCATCAACATCTGGTTGATGAAGGGTTTCTTTGATTCTGTGCCGCGCGATATCGACGAGTCGGCGCTGGTTGATGGCGCCAATCACTGGCAGACTTACTGGCTGCTGATCTTTCCGCTGGTGCGGCCGGTGCTGGTGGTGGTGGGCATCCTGTCCTTCGTCGGCAGCTACAATGAATTTGTCCTGGCGCGCATCCTCCTGCGCGATAAAGACAGCTGGACGCTGATGGTCGGCTTGTGGAGCTATGTCAGCGCCAGCTTCGCCCTGGATTGGGGCGTCTTCGCCGCTGGCGCCATCATCGGCGCCTTGCCTTGCCTCGCGATCTACCTGGGTTTGCAAGACCAAATTGTCGGCGGTTTGACGCAGGGCGCCGTCAAGGGCTGAGCCATAATGATTATGCTGAAATGCCGCGCGAGCCTTGTCGCGGGAGCGCTCGATGAATCCAGCATTGCTTGAGACGGTCAACCGGGCGATAGGCGCGGAATTGCCCGGCGAGACTTTCCGCTATAGCGAGCGCGATGCCGCGCTTTACGCGCTGGGCATCGGCGCGCCGGCCGATCCGCTCGATCAAGACGAACTGAAATTCGTCTACGAGTTGAGCAGCCGCGGTTTTCAGGTATTCCCGACTTTCGCCGTCATTTTCACCCGCAGCCTGAATCGGCTCTTTATGAGTGGCGAAGTCGCCGGCATCCGCTACAACCCGATGATGCTGGTGCACGGCGAGCAGCATCTGGAAATCCTCAAACCTTTGCCCGCGGCCGCGACCGTCAATTCGACGCTCAAGATCGCCGACATCCATGATAAAGGCAGCGGCATGCTGATTCTCATAGACGGGAAAAGCTGCGATGAGAATGGCCAGGGCCTGGCGCGAGCGCGCTGGTCCGTCTTCATTCGCGGCCTCGGCGGCTTTGGCGGCGCCCGCGGTTCCAGCGCCAGAATCGAGTTGCCCGATCGACCGCCCGATATCATCCATGAAGAACGGACGCTGCCGACCCAGGCCCTGCTTTACCGCCTGGCGGGCGATAGCAATCCACTGCACGCCGATCCGGAAATGGCGGCAATCGGCAAATATGAAAAGCCGATTCTGCATGGCTTGTGCACGTATGGTTTCGCCGCCCGCGCCATCTTGAAGCATTTTGGCGACAACCAGCCGGAGCGCTTGCGTTCGCTCAGCGCGCGCTTTTCGCAGCATGTCTTTCCCGGCGAGACTCTAGTTACGGAGATCTGGCGCGAGGCGTCCGGCGATCTGCAATTTCGCACGATAGCCAAAGAGAGAGGCGCGGTTGTCTTGAGCCAGGCGCGGGCGACGCTGCGGGAGTAGAGAATGGACAGCCGGCTCAGCCGCCATCCGCACCGGCGTTACAACCCGCTGCTTGACGAATGGATCCTGGTCTCGCCGCAGCGCGCGCAGCGCCCCTGGCAAGGCGGACGCGAGCGGGCGGGGCCCCTCGAGCGCCCCTCGTATGACCCCGATTGCTACCTCTGCCCGGGCAACATCCGCGCCAATGGCGAGCGCAATCCGAATTACGACAGCACCTTCGTTTTTGTCAATGACTTCTCGGCCGTGCTGCCCGATGTGCCGCCGGCCCGCGACGCCAGCCACCCGCTGTTTCAAGCGAAGTCGGTGGCGGGCGAGGCGCGCGTGATCTGCTTTTCGCCCCGCCACGACTTAACCTTGGCCGAAATGTCGCCGCGCGAGATCCGCCAGGTGGTTGACCTCTGGGCGGCGCAGACGGCGGAATTGAGTCAGCGCTTCCGCTGGGTGCAGATCTTTGAAAATCGGGGCGAAATGATGGGCGCGTCCAACCCGCATCCGCATGGACAGATCTGGGCGACGGACGCGCTGGGTTCGATCTCCGCCCGCGAAGATGCGCAACAGCGCGCCTATTACACGCGTCAGGGCCGCCCGTTGCTGCTGGACTATGCCGCTGAGGAAGCCGAGCGGCGAGAACGCTGCATAGTGGAGAATGAAAGCTGGCTGGTTGTTGTGCCCTTTTGGGCGGTCTGGCCCTTCGAGACTTTGCTGCTGCCCAAAGCGCCCCTACGGCGTCTGCCGGATCTGGACGAACGTCAGCGGGGGGACCTGGCGTCAATCTTGAAACGCCTGCTGGTCAAATATGACAATCTCTTCGAAGTATCTTTTCCTTATTCGATGGGCTGGCACAGCGCGCCCGGCAATGGCGCCGGCGATCTGCATTGGCAGCTGCACGCCCATTTCTTCCCGCCCTTGCTGCGCTCCGCGAGCGTCAAGAAATTCATGGTGGGATACGAAATGCTAGCGGAGGCGCAACGCGATATCAGCGCCGAGAGCGCGGCGGAGCGACTGCGCGAAACATCAGACATCCACTACAAATTGCGCTGACGCCGGGGCTTATTCGTCCCAGGTCGTTTGCAGCAAATCCACCACCAGCGGATCGCCAAAATAATTGCAGCTGTTGACATCCGGGATATGCCATTCGCGGCCGCCCGGCTGAGGATTTTCGGGATTGTAGTGGTTATAAATGCGCCGCGATACCTCGCTGAACAGGGGCAGCGATTCCTGGAAATTCAGCCACTCCGGCTGGAAGAGCATCATGGCGACCACATAATCCCCGCCCGGCGTGAAGAAGAGGGCGGCGTTGCCGTGGGTATCGGGTATCCAGCCGTGCTTGTGGGCGACGCGCGTGCCCGCCGGCGCGCCGGACTTGAGCAGGGCATCCACGGTGTTGTTGCTCATCACATGCAGCATCTGCCGGCATTCGCGCCCGTTGATCGCGCCGCCGATGGAGGCCGGGAAGGCATCCGCCTCGCCTTTGCCGCAGCGGTAGAGATTGGCCAACAGCGTTCCAATTTCCGCCACCGTCACCTGATTGGAAAGATCCGGATCCGCCTTGACCTGGTCCGCTTCCGTCTGCGGCAGGGACACCGGATGCGGGGGCGGTTCCGGCGTGCCGATCGTGGTGAATGGCGCCGTCAAGAATGAACGCGATAGACCGATCTCGTTCAGGAAAGAGGTCACGGCTTCGGCGCCAATGTAGGCATTCCCGTCGCCGATCAGGCTGAGCAGGCGATTGCTGGCGGCGTTTTCACTGCAGATCATGGTGTTGAGGATATCGGTCGCCGTTTCGATGGCGGGCGGCGCGTCAAGCTTCTGGTAGAGCCTGGCGAGGATCGCGACCTTGTTCAGGCTCGTGCCGCTGAAGGCGTATTCATCGCCGAAGCTGAAGGCTTCGCCGCTGGCCAGATCCAGCAGAAACAAAGCGCCGAAGCGGCTGGTCTGCGGGTCGAAGCCCGCGTCCAGAAAGAGCCGCCAGAGCTCATTCGCCAGGTTTTGCAAGCCGGGGCTGAGCGCAACGTCCGGCCCGCTGCCGATGCCGCCGGCGCGTATCGCTACCGGCGTCGGCGTCAAGGGCGGCACGTTGAAACCTATCTGCGAAATCGCGGGCGTGTTGAAGATATTGCCGCGGATCTCCAGCAGATCCCGCGCGATCCAGGCTTGCCCGCCGGCCGCCGCCTCATAGCGTATGCGCAGCCAGGGGTAGAGCGTATGGTAGCCGGTGACATCGAATTGATCGCCGGCCCGGGCGACGCCGGCCCGCGCGTATTCAAGGCCCGGTCCATAACGGATGTTGACTTCGCCCGTGACGATTCCGCTGACGCCGAATTGACCGGGCGTCGGCGTGCTTGTCGCCGCAGCTGCGGTTGGCGCCGGCGCCTCCGCGGTATTATCCGGGGGCGCGGGCGCGGCCGGGTCGATTGCCATGTCCGTAATCGGGACGGCGTTGATATTGCCGTAAAAGCGCAGCAGTTCCTGGAAGACCCAGCCCTTGGGCGCGCCGGTATCGACGTCCCCCAGCAGCAGCCAGGGAAAACCGGCGCTGCGCCCCAGCACCGGGTAGCGCGTACCGGCGCGGATCTCGCCGATGAGCGCGGCGTCGATGCTGTGATCGGCGCGCAGATTGGCTTGGCCGATCGCCTCGGCATACACGCCTGTTTGCGGCTGCGCCGGCGTCGCCAGGCTGAGGATGGCACTCAGCGCGACCAGAAACAGGCCGCGGCCGGGCCGAAGCCATTGGCGCAGGCGCGCCTCGCATTCGTAAAGAAGTTCTGCCGTCGTGTCTCGCAGGCTGCTTTCCCTTCGCGGCGCCCCGGTTGCAAACGCGGCGCATTATAACATGAGCGCCGCGGCCAAGACAGCGGCTTTGGCGGGCAGGGCAATCGCTTCAAAATCTGATGAACTGTTCGCCACGAATATTGTGACAATGTAGGGGCGTCTCGTGAGACGCCCGTCAAAAGTGATCTGCAAATCGCGGGCGTTTCGGCTGGTCGCGCAGGTCGTGTAGGTCACGTAGACACAGACCGCCGATACTAACTTTCAACACCGAGAATCGCGATTGATCAGGGACTTCGCGGTAAATTGTCGCAAAATCTTTGGGCGAGATTCTCTGGCGAGAAGCAAGTCTAGGCACAAGTTGATGGCAAGGTTGACCAATTCATGAAGCGAATTTAGGGGAAAATCCGCAAAAGGAATCTAATCTCTGTGTCCTCTGCGTCCTCTGCAGTTAAAATATCGAAGCGATTGCCCGGCTTTGACACAAGCCGCATCTTGACAATTCTATCCGGCGCGCTATACTGCCGGCAGCCCTTAAGCCGAAGTGGCGGAACTGGCAGACGCGCTACGTTCAGGGCGTAGTTCTCTTCGGGGAGTGTGGGTTCGACTCCCACCTTCGGCACAGACCCGGCCTACCCGCCGGGTCTTTTCTTTGCTCGGCGCGAGCGCATCAAGTCTTCTGCCGCGCCCGAAATTCCCCCCGCGCTCAAGTGCCGGAAAGCCCGCGCTGTATTATGATACTGGCAAGACGGACGGTTATTGGCGAGCGAGCGATGGCGGAAGCGGGAAGCCCCGGCCTGGGCGAGAGCGGGCGGGCGGCGCGGCGGCGGCATGTCACCAGCGTGCAGTTGGTGCTGGCTTTCGCCTTGGCCATCGGCCTGGTCCTCATCCTCAATTTCAGCAGCCGCATTCAGTTGGATCGCGATTTGGGGCGGATCCATTTGCAATTCAGCGGCGAAATCAAGTCGCTGCTGGCGGATCAAGAAGCGCTCGCGCAGGAGCTCGCCTATGTCAAGAGCGACTCTTATGTGGAGTACTGGGCCCGGGACGAGGGCAAGATGATTCGCGACGGCGAGGTCTTGATCCTGCCGCAGGGCGTCGGCCCCGAACCGACCATTCCCGCCTCAACCGTGCATCTCTTTGAATTTGAGACGACGGCGCCCGAACCGCAGAATTGGGAGCTATGGTGGGCGCTCTTCTTCGACGGTCCGCCGCCGCGTCTGGATTAGCCTTTGCGCCGGCGCCGGGCGCGCCTAAGTCTCCCCGACGGCGCGCCAAATGAAGGGCGGCTGCGCGCCGGCGTAGCCGATGACCCGGGCCGGGCTGGACTCGGGCCCAACCGTCAATTGCATCCCCGCGGCGCTGCTGTTCACGCGGATGACCGCCAGCGCATAGCATTGCCCGTCAGCGGCTTCCACGCTGCTGGTCAGCACGCCGACTTTCCTGGCATCGGCATAGACATCGGCCGGCGCCGGCCTGTAGCGGACGAGGGCGAGCTTGACAATAGTCTTGGCCAGCCTTCCGCGGCTCTCCATGCGCGCGATGATCTCCTGCCCGGTGTAGCAGCCCTTGCTGAAGCTGACCTCGTCCCACAGGCCGACTTCAAGCGGGATATAATCCGGCGAGAGTTCGAGCCCGGCCGGGCGACCGCTGCGGATGCGCAGGCTGTTGTAGGTCAGAGAACCCGCCGGCCTCAGGCCTGCCGCCGCGCCCAACTCGAGCAAGCGGCGATAAATGCCGACCGCGCCTTCGCGGACGCAAAGAAGCGACCAATGCGATCCGCTGACTGCTTTGCGGCGCGCGACCGTCAGCTTGATATCAAGAGCGGTGATTTCTTCGCTGCAGAAAGCCGGCAGCTCGGTCAGCCCCTTGTCAAGCGCATGGATGACGGCGTCGGCGGCCGGACCGTGCAGGGCGAATTGGGCGCTGCCGGCGCTGAGATCTTCAACCGCCACTTTGTCGCCGAAGAAGATATTGCGCCGCAGATAATTGGCCAGGGCGGGGCCCTGACCGGCCTCGCCGAGCAAGAGCAGACCCTCCGGTCGGTTGTAGCAGGCGGCCCGAAACAAGATCCGCGCGTTGGCATTGGTGAATATGGTGGCCAAGCCGGCGCCGGGCTCGAGGCGCGCCAGGTCGTTGCTGGACATGCGATTGACCAGCTCGAGGCGATCGCGCCCGCTCAGTCGGAGACGGGCTTCGTGCGACCGGTCCAGCAGGATCGCGCCCGTCAGCGCCGACTGAAACTCGGCCGCCATGTCGCCATAATCGAGGGGAATGCCGTCGGGCGCCAGCCGCGCGCCCAGGGCCGCATGATATGCCGACAAGTCGCTCATAAGCCCCCGCTCCCCAGGCCGCGCGCCCGCAATTCTTCGGCGATGATCGTCCCCGTCCGCGCGATGGCGCTTTCCAGGTTGTCGTTGACCACGACATAATCGCAGCGGCTCTGATAAGGCAGTTCGAGCGCCTCGGCCCGTTTTAAGCGCTGCTTGATATCCGTGTTCAAGTCCGCGCGCAACAGCATGCGCTTCCGCAGAACGTCCAATTGCTCGGCGCGATCGTTGCCCGGCACGGTCACGAAGATCTGCGCCACATTGTCGGGAAAGGCCGCCGCCAGATGCTCTGCGCCCAAGACATCAATGTCGGCGATGCGGATGCCGCCGGCGGACAATGCGTCGCTCACCGCTTGACGCGGAATGCCGTAATACTTCCCCGGGGTTACTTCCTGGAATTCCAGCAGCTGCCCGGAATCGATCATCTCGCGAAAGCGGCATTGGCTGACGAAGACATGTTCACGGCCTTGTTTTTCCTCCGCGCGCATGGGGCGGGTTGTGGCTGTCGCCAATTGGCGGATATCGGGGGAAGCGGCGATCAGCGCCCGCATAATGGCGTTCTTGCCCGCGCCGCCCGGTCCAATCATCACGAAGATGACGCCGCTCCCTTTTTCCGCTGGGCTCACTCTATGCTATCCTAGAATCACTGCCTTCTTCATTACAGTTTAGCAAGGGGAAGGCCCCTTCTCCATAGAAAAACGCCGCGAACGGCAACGGGCAAGGCAAATGGAAGGGCCTGCGTTTGCCCCGCTGGCGCATAGCGGAAAGGAAGCGGATATGTCGGCGGAAATCATTGACGGACGGCCGGTCGCGCAGCGCATGCAAGCGGAAATCAAGGCGGCGGTGGCCGAATACGCGGCGCGAGCGGGAAGCGCGCCGGGCCTGGGCGTGGTCCTGGCGGGCGACGATGCCGCATCCGCCATGTACGTGCGCATGAAACGGCGCGCCTGCGAGCGCGTCGGCCTGCGTTCCGAGGCGCGGATCCTGCCGACGGCATCAAGTCAGGCGCAGGTGGAAGAGGCCGTGCGCGCCTTCAACGACGATCCCGCGATTCATGGCATCCTCGTTCAGTTGCCCCTGCCCGATCATATCGACGAAGAGGCGGTCTTGAACGAAATCAGCTTGGCCAAAGATGTCGACGGTATTCATCCGATGAATCTCGGGCGCTTGGGCATGCGCGGGCGCGAGCCGAGTTTCACGCCGGCGACGCCGACGGGCGTCATGGTTTTGATAGGGGAGACCGGCCGCGCCATCGAAGGCGCGCGCGCGGCTGTGGTCGGGCGCAGCAATATCGTCGGCCTGCCGGTTGCGCTGATGCTGGCTAATGCCAACGCCACGGTGACCATCTGCCATAGCCGCACTCGCGATCTTCCAGAGGTTCTCGGGCGCGCCGATATCGTCGTAGCGGCGATTGGCCGGCCGGAATTTGTCAAGGGCGCCTGGCTGAAACCCGGCGCCGTCGTGATTGATGTCGGCTCAAACTCGGTGCCTGACCCCGAGAGCGAGAAGGGCTACCGTTACGTCGGCGATGTCGAATTCGAGTCGGCGCGCAGCGTCGGCGGATACATCAGCAAGGTGCCCGGCGGCGTCGGCCCCATGACCATCACCATGCTGCTGTCCAATACCATGAAGGCGGCCGAGCGCAGCCTGCCCGCCTGAATCCGTCGCCGCGCCGCCGGCGGCGGGCGGTCGCTTCATATTTTTTGAACTACAGAGGACGCAGTAGTAAACGCAAGTAGGGGCGAGCCTTGGCTCGCCCGCTTGTATGTCGCGAAAGACGATGCGCATTTTTTCAATTACTTGCTTGTGTTTACTGAGGCATTTTGCCACAGAGGCACAGAGGGGTTTCGCCGTAGAGGAGCACAGGGATTTAGCACAAAGACACGAAGACACAAAGGTCACAAAGGGGATTCACCACAGAGGCACGGAGGACACAGAGATTTTTTCATCACTAAGGCACAGAAGCAAGATCACTTAAGCCATGTGAAATTCAGTATAAAGTCGAAATGTAGGGGCGATTCTGTGAATCGCCCGCTTGTATGCCGCCAAAGACGATGCGCATTTTTTCAATTACTTGCTTGTGTTTACTGAGGCATTTTGCCACAGAGACACAGAGACACAGAGGGGTTTCGCCGTAGAGGAGCACAGGGATTTAGCACAAAGACACAATGGTCACAAAGGGGATTCACCACAGAGGCACAGAGGACACAGAGATTTTTTCATCACAAAGGCACAGAAGCAACATCACTTAAGCCATGCGAAATTCAGTATAAAGTCGAAATGTAGGGGCGATTCTGTGAATCGCCCGCTTGTATGCCGCCAAAGACGATGCGCATTTTTTCAATTACTTACTTGTGTTCTCTGAGAACGATGAGAACACAGAAGCAACAACAGGAAAGAAATACAACAATCTGAAGAACGGTGTAGGGGCGACCCGCTGAAACGCCCAGAAATTGCAGACAATTCTCAACGGGCGTCTCACGAGACGCCCCTACTTTTACATGGCCATCGGCGCATGTTACTTTTCAAGCGATTGGGGAGTGGCTAATGTAGCGGATGCGGTTTCCCTTAGACCCTGGCAATAAAACTCTGTGCCCTCTGTGTCTCTGTGGTGAATTAACCTGCGCCAAGCTCGCATTCAAGATACGTCCACCGATATAGACACTGCCGCGATTGCCCGGGCCGCCGACATCAGCTTGTCGCATAATCGCCGCCGATATATATTTGTGGCATTGATGATTCAGGGGCTGGCACATGGCGACGCTCTTGCTGAAGCGTATCCGACATCTGGCGACGATGGATGAGGAGCGGCGCGAACTGCGCGATGCCTGGGTTCTAATCAATGATCGCGCCATCGCCGCCATCGGTGTTGGCGAGCCGCCGGCGGCCGATAGCGTTGTCGATCTGTCGAATCATGTGGCGCTGCCGGGTCTGGTTAATGCTCATCACCACATGTTTCAGAGCTTGACCCGGGTTCTGGCGCAAGACAGGGAACTCTTCGACTGGCTGGGCACGCTCTATCCGATTTGGGCCGGCCTGCGCTCCCAGCACCTCTACGCGGCCGCCCGCGTCGCCATGGCGGAATTGCTGCTCTCCGGCTGCACGACAGCCAGCGATCATCACTACATTTATCCCAATGACGTGCGCCTGGAAGACGAGATCCGCGCCGCCCAGGAGTTGGGCCTGCGCTTCCACGCCGCCCGCGGCAGCATGAGCCTGGGCGAGAGCGCCGGCGGCCTGCCGCCCGATGAGCTGGTGGAGAGCGAAGCCGACATCCTGCGCGATACGCAGCGTCTGATCGAAACCTGGCACGATTCGGCGCGCGGATCCATGCTGCGCATCGTGGTCGCGCCCTGCTCGCCCTTCAGCGTCTCGGTCGATTTGATGCGCGAATCGGCCGCCTTGGCGCGGGCTTACGGCCTGCGCCTGCATACGCATCTGGCCGAGAATGACAAAGATGTCGCCTACAGTTTGAGCGTCTTTGGCAACCGTCCCGGCCGTTACGCCGAAGAAGTCGGCTGGCTGGGCGCTGATGTCTGGCACGCGCATTGCGTCAAACTGGACGAGAGCGAGATTGATCTCTTCGCGCGCACCGGCACGGGCGTCTGCCACTGCCCGTCGTCGAATATGCGCCTGGCATCGGGAATCGCGCCCATCCGGCTTATGCTCGATCGGCGCGTCAAGGTCGGCCTGGGCGTCGATGGATCGGCTTCAAACGACGGCGGCCATTTGCTGAACGAAGCGCGGCAGGCTCTGCTTTTGCAGCGCGTGGGCGGCGATCCGGCCGGTCTGACGGCGCGCGAAGCCCTGGAGCTGGCGACGCGGGGCGGCGCCGCCGTGCTCGGTCGCGACGACATCGGCAGCATCGCCGTCGGCATGGCCGCCGATATCATCGCCTATCGGCTGGATGATGTCGCGCTGGCCGGCGCCGCGCATGACCCGGTCGCGGCCCTGGTTTTCTGTCAGCCGCCGCGGGTCGATTTGTCCGTCATTAACGGCGCGATCGTGGTCGAAGACGGCTGCTTGCTCAGCGCCGATTTGCCGCTTCTGATTGAAGAGCATAATCGGCTCTCAGCGGAACTGATCAGAGGCGAAGCTTGAGCCTGCGCATACGGGAGGCCGGAATATGACTATTGTTGACCGTTTGGCCGCGGCCCGGGGCGATCGTCCCGCCGACCTGGTCCTGCGCGACGGGCGGCTGGTTAATGTCATCAGCGGCGAGATCTACCGCAGCGATATCGTCATTCATGACCGGCATGTGGTCGCCCTGGGGGGCGGCTATCGCGCCGAGACGGAAGTTGACCTGGCCGGCCAGTACGTTTGCCCGGGTCTCATCGACGCCCACGTGCATATCGAAAGCAGCCTGGCGACGCCGCCGGAATTCGCCCGGGCCGTCTTGCCGCATGGCGTGACCACGGTCGTCACCGATCCGCATGAGATCGCCAATGTCCTGGGTCTGGAGGGCATGCGCTATATGCTGGAGCGCGCCAAAAACGGCCTGCTCAACATGTTTGTCATGGCTTCCAGCTGCGTCCCGGCCACCGATATGGAAACCTCCGGCGCCCGGCTGGAAGCCGAGGACCTGGCCCAACTGGTGGATCATCCCTGGGTGCTGGGTCTGGCCGAGTTGATGAATTATCCGGCTGTCGCGCTGGGCGACGAGGGTATGCTGGACAAAATCGCCCTTTTCAAACACAAAGCCCTGGACGGTCACGCGCCCGATATGACCGGCCCCATGCTCAATGCCTATGCCGCCGCCGGCGCGCAGAGCGAGCATGAATGCGCCAGCGTGGCCGAAGCGCGCGAGAAATTGCGGCTCGGGCTGACCATATTCATCCGCGAAGGCACGACGACGCGCAATCTTCTGCCGCTTCTGCCGCTGATTACGCCGGAGAATCAGGGCGCGATCTGCTTCTGCACAGACGACCGCATCCCGGCCGACCTCATCGATCACGGTTCCATCGACCACATGATACGCCTGGCTATAGCCGAAGGCATTGATCCGCTTATGGCGATCCGCCTGGGCAGTTACAACACAGCCCGCCATTTTGGCTTAAGTAAATACGGCGCGGTCGCGCCCGGGCGCTACGCCGATCTGCTCGTCCTGCCCGATCTGCAAGACTTCCGGCCGCGGCAGGTTTATCGCGGCGGCCGGCTGGTGGCGGAAGCCGGGCAAATGGTCGTCGAGAGTCCGGCCGGGCGCAAAATAGATCTGCGCGGCACGGTGAATATTTCGGCGCAGCGCCTGGACTTTTCCGTGCCGGCCCGGGGCGAGCGCATTCGCGTCATCGGCAGCGTGACGGACCAGGTGGTCACCGAGCATTTGCTTGAGCGCGCCCACATTGTCGACGGCTTCGCGCAGAGCGATACCGAGCGGGATATTCTCAAATTCGCCATGGTGGAGCGGCACCGCGCCAGTGGCAACATCGGCCTCGGTTTCATCAAAGGCTTCGGTTTGCGGCGGGGCGCCATCGCCGGCACAGTGGCGCATGACCACCATAACCTGGCGGTCATCGGCGTCGATGACGACAGCATGCGCATCGCCGTCCGCGCCATTGCCGAAATGGGCGGCGGCTTGGCCCTGGTCGATGACGGGCGGCTGCGGGCGAGCCTGCCCTTGCCGGTCGCCGGATTAATGAGCGAAGCGCCGATTGAAAGCCTGCGCGCGCAATACGATGCCATGATCGCGGCGGCGCATGACCTGGGCAACCGGATGAGCGATCCCTTCATGGTCATGAGTTTTATGGGCCTGGAGGTGATTCCCAAACTCAAGCTGACCGATCGCGGCCTGGTGGATGTCGAGCAATTCAAATTGCTTGACCTTTTTGCCTAAAAGATTACTATGAGATTCTGTCCATTTATGCTAAAGTTCCCGCGTTTCGGAAAGAGGAATTGGAGCGGCTATTCAAATGGTTGACCACATCAAATTGCGGGAGCTGCGTCACGCGGTGGAAGACCGGCGCGAGGACCTCATCGGCTTTCTCCGCGAAATCTGCGCCATTCCAAGCATGGATAGCCAGATACGCGCTTGCGGCGAGCGAATTGCGGCCGAAATGGAAGCTCTGGGTTTTGACGAGGTATTTTGGGACAAGATGGGCAATATCGTCGGCAAGATCGGCCAGGGCGACCGCATCCTGCTTTATGACAGCCATATTGACACGGTTGGCATCGGCGACCCCGACGAATGGCAATGGGATCCCTTCCAGGGCAAGATCGAAGATGGCGTTTTGTACGCCCGCGGCGCCTGCGACGAAAAAGGCAGCACGCCCGGCATGGTCCACGGTTTGGCTTTGGCCCGGGATCTCGGTTTGCTCGACGGCTTCACCGCCTTCTATTTCGGCAACATGGAAGAATGGAACGATGGCCAGGCGCCCCATGCCTTCGTCCAGACCGAAGGCATCAAACCCGATTTTGTTGTCATCGGCGAGCCGACCAAGATGCAGATTTACCGCGGCCACAAAGGCCGGGTGGAATTCAAGATTGTGGCCAAAGGCAGAAGCGCCCATGCCGCCAGCAATTACCTGGGCGACAACGCCATCTACAAACTCCTGCCCATCATCGAGCGGATCAGCCATATTGAACCGGATCTGGGCGATCATGATTTCCTGGGTCAGGGCCGGATCACCGTAACCGACATGGAAGTCAAGACGCCGAGCATCAATGCCGTGCCCGATGAAGCGACCATTTATGTCGACCGCCGCATAACCTTTGGCGAAGAACCCCAGGCCGAGCTCGAGCGGCTGCGCGCCATCATCGGGCGCCGCGACGATATCCGGGCCGAGATCCTGGTTTATGACGAACCGAGCTATACCGGCTTCGTTTTTCCGCTGGACAAGGTGTATCCGGCCTGGGCTTTTGAAGAAGATGAGCCGATTGTGCGGGCCGGCTGCGCCGCGGCCGAAGTGCTCTACGGCCATGTCGATACCGGCAAATGGGATTTCTCAACCAATGGCATATATTGGGCGGGCAAAGCCGGCATCCCGAGTATCGGCTTCGCGCCCGGCAACGAGATTCACGCCCATACGGTGCTGGACCAGGTGCCGCTGGAAGATGTGGTGCGCTCGACCGAATGGTACGCGCTCTTCCCGGCTATCCTCTTGCAAACCTTAAACGGCGACGGCGCTGCCTGAGCCGCGCGGCGGAAGGCGTGCCTTGGGCGAATCGCGCCGCGAGCGTATAAATCAATCTTAGGAGCCATGGAGCAGGGAGACTGACATGCAGACGGACCTTAGAGGCCGTGATCTCATCAGCACGCAGGACTGGACCCGGGAAGAAATCGAAACTTTGTTGGATGTCGCCTGGGATTTGAAGCGCAAACGCGCCTTGGGCGAAGGCCATGCCTTGCTGCGCGACAAAGTGCTGGCCCTGCTTTTCTTCTTCACCAGCACGCGCACCCGCATCAGCTTCGAAGCGGGCATGGCGCAATTGGGCGGGCACGCCCAATTCATCGACCATACGACGACGCAGATCAGCCATGGTGACACCGCCAAAGAAATCGGCGAAATCGTCGGTCGCTACACCGACGGCATCGCCATTCGCCAATGCGATTGGGGCGATGGCAACGCCTACATCAATGCGGTCGCCGACGCCAGCCGCGTGCCGGTGCTCAATATGCAATGCGACATCTACCACCCCTTCCAGATCCTGGCCGATCTCATGACGATCCAGGAGAAATTCGGTCGCGATCTGCGCGGCAAGACGATCAATATCAGCTGGGCTTACGCCGCCAGCTATCAGAAGCCGATATCGGTGCCGCAGAGCCTGGTCCTGCTCATGTCGCGCTTCGGCATGAACGTCCGCCTGACGCGTCCGCCGGAATACAAATTGATGCCCGATATCGTCGAACAGGCCCGGGAGAATACGCGCCGTCACGGCGGCTCATTCGAGATCCTGGAAGATTTTGACGCTGGCTTCGCCGGCGCCGATATCCTTTACCCAAAGAGTTGGGGCAGTTGGCTGACGACCGAAGACGACGCCGAATCGGCCCTGATCGGCGGCAAATACACCGACTGGATTACGGATGACCGGCGCATGGCCCTGGCCAATGACAACGCCGTCTATATGCACTGCCTGCCGGCCGACCGCAATATCGAAGTGACCGACAGCGTGCTTGACGGACCGCAAAGCGTCGTCTATGACGAAGCGGAAAACCGCTTGCATGTGCAGAAGGCGGCGATGGCATTAACCATGCGTTAGCCGCCCGCTGCTTGAAGCGCGCGGCCGCGCGAATTTCAGGCCCGCGCTTGCCTGCGCTGGAGCGAGCTGGAAAGTAGCTTGAGATGATTGACAAACTCGTGGTGATTGCTATCGGCGGGAACTCGCTCATTCCGGATCCGGGCGACCCGCAGATCGAGCGGCAATGGGATGCCGTGCGGGAAACCTGCGGCCATATCGCCGATATGATCGCCGATGGCTGGCAAGTGGTTGTGACGCACGGCAATGGCCCCCAGGTCGGTTACATCATGAATCGGGCGGAAATCGCCAAGCGCGAGGCCGGCGTACACGATGTCCCGCTCGATCTGGTTGTGGCCGATACCCAGGGCAGCATCGGTTATATGCTGCAGCAGGGCCTGGACAATTCGCTGCGCCGGGTCGGCATGAATCATACGGTGACCACGCTGGTCACGCAAATACGGGTTGATCCCGATGATCCGGCCTTTGATGATCCGGACAAGCCGGTGGGCGGCTTTCTGTCCGAGGCGGAAGCGGCGGCGGCTCGGCGCGAGGGCTGGACGCTGATCGAAGATGCCGGGCGCGGCTGGCGGCGGGTGGTGGCTTCGCCCAAGCCGCTGGTGGTCAACGAAATCAACGCGATTCAGGCTTTGGTGCTGGCCGGTTATATCGTGATCGTCTGCGGCGGCGGCGGCGTGCCGGTGGTGCGCAACAAATACGGCAGCCTGCGCGGCGTCGCCGCCGTCATTGACAAAGACCGCGCCAGCAGCCTGCTGGCCCAGACGCTGCGGGCCGATCTGCTGCTCATCTCCACCGGCGTGGAAAAGGTCTGCCTCGACTTCAATACGCCCCAGGAGCGCAGCCTGGATGCGCTGACGCTGGAGCAGGCGCGGACCTACCTGGACCAAGGCCACTTCGCCCGCGGCAGCATGTATCCCAAAATCGAGGCGGCGATAGACTTCGTGCACAGCGGCGGACCGCGGGCCATCATCACCAATCCGGTTAATATCACCCGCGCCCTGCACCATGAAACCGGCACGCGCATCATTCCGGGCGGCGCCGGTTAAGCGCCCGGCGCGCTTGCAATTCCCGGCTTCGGCGCTGAACCGTTAGGACACGAAAGGCAATGGCGGAAATCAAAGAACTGCGCTGCGTCATCGGCGATTGCCGCTACGCGCCCGATGAAGTCCGCTACACCTGCCCGAAGCATGGCGAAGTCGGCACGCTGGATATTCTTTACGATTACGAGAAATTGCGCGCGGAAATCGACCGCGATGCCATCAGCGCCAGCGGAATAAGCGATTGCTGGCGCTACAAGCCGCTGCTGCCGCTGGCGGCCGATGCGCTGGTACCGCCGCTGGCGGTTGGCGGGACGCCCCTATACAACGCGCCGCGCCTGGCGCGGCATCTGGGCCTGGAGCGGGTCTGGGTCAAGGATGACGGGGCCAACCCCACCGGCTCCCTGAAAGATCGGGCCAGCGCCCTGGTTCTGGCGCGGGCCCTGGAACTGGGTATCGATACCGTCAGCACGGCCAGCACTGGCAACGCCGCGGCCGCCCTGGCCGGATTGGGCGCCTCCCTGCCCGATATGAAGACCGTCATCTTCGTGCCGGCGGCGGCGCCGGCGGCGAAGATCGCCCAATTGCTGGTCTATGGCGCGCAGGTCCTGCTGGTCGAGGGCAGTTATGACGACGCCTTTGAAATATGCATGGCCATTTGCGCCGAAGCCGGCTGGTACTCGCGCAATACCGGCGTCAATCCCTTCACGACCGAAGGCAAAAAAACGGTCGCCCTGGAGATCGCCGAGCAACTAAACTGGCGCGCTCCGGATGTCCTGGCGGTCAGCGTGGGCGATGGTAGTATAATAAGTGGCGTGTACAAGGGATTCCGCGATCTAATCGAGTTGGGCTGGCTGGAGAAAATGCCGCGTCTGCTGGGCGTGCAGGCCGAAGGCAGTTCGGTCTTGGCCCAAGCCTTCGCCAGCGGCGTCGCGCCGGAGGCGATTGGGCGCGGGCGGGCCGATACGATCGCCGACAGCATCAGTTCCGAGTTGCCGCGGGACCGGGCCAAAGCCCTGCGCGCCCTAAGGCGCAGCGGCGGCAAGTTCATCACCGTTTCCGACGAGGCGATCCTGGCGGCGATTCCGACCTTGGCCCAGCTCAGCGGCGTCTTCGCCGAGCCGGCGGCGGCTGCGGCCTTGGCCGGCCTGGAGCGGGCGGTTCAAGCAGGTGTGATCGCGGCTGATGAAAGCGTCTGCCTCCTGAGCACCGGCAACGGTTTAAAAGACGTGGCGCGGGCTCGCCAGGCCGTCGGCGCCGGCCGGCGCGCCCCGGCCGATCTCGAGGCGGTGCGGCAAGCCCTGCAAGAGGCGCGCCTGCTATGAGCGACGGACCGGTATATTCAATTGTGGCGCCGGTATTCAACGAAGTCGGCAATATTCGCCCTTTCTACCGCGAGGTCAAGCGCGCCCTGGATACCACCGGCGAAACCTGGGAATTGCTGCTGATTAACGATGGCAGCAGCGATGGCTCGCTCGAGTTGATGCTGGAATTGGCCCGGGCCGATCAGCGCCTGCGCGTCATCAGTTTCGCGCGCAATTTCGGGCACCAGATCGCCGTGACGGCCGGGGTTGATTATGCCGTCGGCCGCGCCATCATCCTCATCGACGCCGATTTGCAAGATCCGCCGGCGGTCATCCCGCGCCTGATCGACAAATGGAAAGAAGGCTTTGACGTCGTTTATGCCGTGCGCGCCGAACGCCGCGGCGAAAGCATCTGGAAGCGGGCCAGCGCCAAGCTCTTCTATCGCCTGATCCGCCGCATCGCCGATATCAACATCCCGCTCGATACCGGCGATTTTCGCCTGATGGACGAACGGGTGGCCCAGGTCCTGCGGCAAATGCGCGAGCATCGTCGCTTCATCCGCGGCATGACAAGCTGGGTCGGTTTCAAGCAGACCGGCGTGGAATACGCGCGCGAAGAGCGGGTTTGGGGCGAGACCAAATATCCCCTGCGCAAGATGATCGCCTTCGGCCTGGACGCGGTCACCAGTTTTTCCTTTTTCCCGCTGCAGATCATGATTTACCTGAGCCTGCTGCTCGGGGTCGCTTCGCTGCTGGTCGGGGTTGTGATTACATTCTTGCGCCTGACGCAGGGAGAAGAATTCTTCGGCGGCCAGGCGACGACAATTGTTTTGCTGCTTCTGCTCAGTTCTTTCCAGTTGTTTTTTCTTTTTGTCATCGGGCAGTACGTGGCCCGCACCTATGATGAATCGCGCGATCGCCCCTTGTACGTCATCGCCGACACCGCCGGTTTCGCCGGCCGGAAGGCGGGCCGCGAACCGCCGGGCGGCGTTCGGCCCAGGCGCGCGGATGCCGCGGCAATCGTCCGGGAGGCAGTTGAGGCGGCGCCGCATGCCGGAGCATGAATCCGAGCAATTGGCTTTGGTGCGGCGCTATCGCCGGCTGGTCGAAGAATACGAGGCGCTGGACGCCCGGATTGACGAGCTGATCATGGCCAGCGATGGGAGCGCGGATAAAATGTCGGCGGCGGATCTGCGCCAATACCGGCAATGGGCGCGCGAACGCAGCGAAAAACTGAACGCCATGCGCCGCCTGGAGCGACAATTGGACCTGGCCGAGGACGAGGATGCCGGAAGCGAATAAGGAGCCTAGAATGATCACCGGACCCACCTTCGAAGAAATGCTGCATCCCCAGACGATCGACCGGCGCATTCGCGCGGAAGCCGCGGCGGCGCTCGAGGGCGACCCGCTCAACCCCTTGAATCTCTACAACATCACCTGGCGCGATCCCCGGAACCGCGTCTATCACATCGTGCTGCAGCCCGAATTGACCGGCGTCGACGCGCCGATTGTCCTGCTCTACGGCATGCGTTTCCCCTCGGGCAGCCACAAAGTGGGCGCGGCTTATTCGGTTCTGCTCGAGAAACAATTGCTGGGCGAGGTCGATCCCGACCGGCATACGCTGGTCTGGCCTTCAACCGGCAATTACGGGATTGGCGGCGCATTCATCGGCTGTCGCATGGAATACGACAGTATCGTGGTGCTGCCGGAAGAGATGAGCCAGGAGCGCTTCGAGCGGATCCAGCGCTATGGCGCGCGCATCATTCGCACCGCCGGCAGCGAGAGCAATGTCAAAGAGATTTATGACGAGGTCAAGCGCCTGCGCGGCCGCGACAGCAAGATCCGCGTGCTCAACCAATTCGAAGTCATGGGCAATTATCGTTTTCATTATTTTGTCACCGGCAATACGGCGGTGGAATTGGCGGCCGATTTGGCGCAAGCCGGCATCGGCAATGGCAAAATCGCCGCCTTTGTCTCGGCTATGGGCAGCGCCGGCACGATAGCGGCCGGCGACCGGCTCAAGCAGGTCTGGCCCGATCACAAAATCGTCGGCCTGGAGCCGATTCAATGCCCCACCCTCTACAACAACGGTTACGGGGCGCATGAGATCCAGGGCATCGGCGACAAGCATGTGACCTGGATTCACAATGTCTTCAACATGGACGCGCTGATGGCCATCGACGATCGCGATTGTCTGACGGGTTTGCGCCTCCTGGCCGAAGAAACCGGCCGCGAGGTCCTGGTCGAGCGCTTCGGCCTGGACGAAGCCGCCGTCAGTCAGTTGTCGCAGGCCTTGGGCATCAGCGGCATCTGCAATATTATTGGCGCCATCAAAACCGCCAGGTTCTATGGGCTGGGTCGCGATGATGTCGTGCTGACCGTGGCCACCGACGCCATGGATCGCTACGGCTCGGTGCTGGAAGGCTTGCGCCAAGAAGAAGGCGCGCTGGACGCGGCCGCGGCGACGGCCGCCGTCGACGGCGTCTTCCACCGGGCTGGGAGCGACTGGGTAATGGAGGGAAGCCGGGAAGCGCAAGAGCGCTGGCATAATCTGAAGTATTACACCTGGGTCGAACAGCAGGGCAAGACCGTCGCCGAGCTCGACGCCCAGCGCGATCCGGATTGGTGGCGGGCGCATCAAGAACAGGTGACGGAGATCGACAAGCGCTTGCTCGCTCTGCGCGGCGGCGCAACTGGATGAGCGGGAAGACTCATGTTCGCGGATGATCGGGTGCTGGTCGGCGTACTGAAACGCAAAAAAGATCTGGAGATCGCGCGCCGGGAAGGCTGGTATCGCATCCCCTACCGGCAAATGCCGCGGGGACTGAATGCCGAATATATCGCTTTCTTCCTGAGCGGCCGCGCCTTCAGCGACGCCGGCGGTTCCATCGCCTATTTCGCGCGCGTCACCGGCCTGGAATTGGCGCGGCGCAAAGACCTCCTGCCCGATGAAGAGCGGCGTGCGGAAGACATCTATTACCGCGTGCAATTCCGGGATCTGCAGCTGAAGGACCCGCCGATTCAGAATTTTCCGGCGCGCTCGGTCAGTTTCATCCGCACAACCTGGGATCGCTTCATCCACGCGGAGACGATCGCCGATCTCTACAGCCGGGCGGAATTCTTCGTCGATCGCGTCTATTACGCTCTGGGCCGATAAAAGCGGGCGGAAGGCGGACAACGTATATGCTAATCATCAATGCGAATTTGATCACCCTGGGCGCCGAGCCGCGTATTTTGAGCGACCAGGCCCTTCTGATTGAGGGCGAGCGCATCGCCGCCATCGGCCCGGAGGCGGACTTGCGGGCGCGCTATCCCGAAGCCCCAAGCATCGACGCCCGCGGTCAATATGTCATGCCGGGCAATATCTGCGCCCATACGCATTTTTATGGCGCCTACGCGCGCGGCATGGCGATACCGGGGCCGGCCCCGCGGGATTTTCCGCAGATCCTCGAGCGCTTGTGGTGGCCGCTGGACCGCGCCCTCGATCGCGAGAGCGTGCGCGCCAGCGCCCGGGTCTGCCTGGTTGATGCCATCAAACACGGCGCGACCAGCCTGGTCGATCATCACGCCAGCCCGAATTTCATTGAAGGCAGCCTTGATGTCATCGGCGAAGAAGTTGACCGGGCCGGTTTGCGAGCGCTGCTCTGTTATGAAGTGACCGACCGCGACGGCATGGACAAGATGCAGGCTGGCATCGCGGAGAATCTGCGCTTCATGGCGGCGTCGGCGGCGCATTCCCGCATCCGCGGGACATTCGGCCTGCACGCCAGCCTGACGCTGAACGACGAAAGCCTGCGCGCCTGCGCAAGCGCCATTCCGGAGGGCGCCGGTTTCCACATTCATGTGGCCGAACATGAAGCGGACGAAGCCGACAGCCTGCGCCGCAGCGGCCTTTCCGTTGTGGAAAGGCTGGATCATTATGGCATCTGGCGCGACTCGACCATCGCCGCCCATTGTGTGCATATCAATCAAGCGGAACGCGAGATATTAAGCGAGCGCGGCGTCTGGGTCAGCCATCAGCCGCGCTCCAACATGAACAACGGTGTCGGCGCCGCCGATATTGACGGCTTGCTGGCGGCCGGCATCAAGCTTTGTTTGGGCAACGACGGCTTCAGCAATAATATGTGGGCGGAATGGAAAGCGGCTTATTTACTTCACAAGGTTGTCAACCGCGATCCGCGCCGCGCCGATGGCATGAGCCTGGCGCGAATGGCATGGGAAAACAACGCCCGGCTCATGGAGAGGTTTTTCCCCGGCGCGCCTATAGGCGAGTTAAGCGCCGGCGCCGTGGCCGATTTGATCTTCGTCGATTATCGGCCCTTCACGCCGCTAAGCGCCGGCAACTTGCCCTGGCACCTGCTCTTTGGCTTTGAAGCGTCGATGGTGACCACAACGATTTGCGCCGGACAGATTTTGATGCGCGATCGCCAAGTCTTGACAATGGACGAAGACGAAGTCGCGGCCGAAGCCCTGTCCCTGGCGCCCAAGGTTTGGGAAAACTATACGCGAAACGCCCAGCGTGTTTTACAATCCTAAGCTGAATTCGCGGGCGACGAAATCGAGGATCTGATGACAACTCTGGCGATATTGGGCGGCACGGGCAATGAGGGCGCCGGACTGGCGATGCGTTGGGCGCTGAAGGGTTATCGCGTCATTATCGGCTCGCGCGCCGAAGAGAAAGCCAAAACGCGCGCGGCCGAGATGAATGCCGAGCTCGGCGCGGATTATTTGACCGGCATGGCGAATGCCGCCGCGGCCGACGCCGCTGAAATCGTCGTGCTCAGCGTGCCCTACAGCGCGCATAAGTCGACCTTGTCCGGACTGCGCGCGCAGTGCGCCGGCAAGCTGCTGGTGGATTTGACCGTGCCGCTGCAACCGCCCGAGATCATGGCGGTCAACTTGCCGGCGGGCGGGGCGGCCGCCCTGGAAGCCCAACGCCTGCTCGGCCCTGCGGCGACGGTGGTGGCCGCCTTCCAAAATGTCAGCGCCGTCAAGCTCAGGCAGCTCGATCGCGCTGTCGATTGCGATGTTCTTGTTTGCGCCGACGACGCGGCGGCCAAAGCGACCGTCATTGAACTGGTGGCCGCCGCCGGCATGCGCGGCATCGACGCCGGTCCCTTGAAGAACGCGGTGGCGGCCGAATCCCTGACGCCGGTCCTCCTGCATATCAACAGATTCTACAAGGTCAAGGGCGCCGGCATTCGCATCACCGGCCTGGACGACGGAAAATGACGCGCCGGCTCGGCTTCTCCGCCCGCGCGATAGCCGATATTCCCTTGATTCAAGCGGGAGACGATATCGTCGCCATTATTTTGTCCAAGGCCCGCGCCGGCGGACTTGTTCTGCAGGACGGCGATGTGCTGGTGATATCTTCAAAAATCGTCTCCAAAGCCGAGGGCCGCTACTTCAAACTGGATACGGCCCGCGTTTCGGCCGCGGCCCGGGCCCTTGCGAATGAAACGGGCAAAGATCCGCGCCTGGTCGAGCTCATCCTGAGTGAATCCCGGCGCGTCTCGCGCAAGCGCCCGGGCCTGCTGGTCACCGAGCATCGCCTCGGCTTCGTCTCGGCTAATGCCGGGGTCGACCAGAGCAATATCGAATGCGGGGACGAGGCCGCGCTGCTTCTGCCGCTCGATCCCGATCACTCGGCCGCCGCCTATCGCCGGGCGATCCGCGACAAGCTGGGCATTGATGTCGCCATTGTCATCAGCGACACGCATGGCCGCGCTTTTCGCGTCGGCAATGTCGGCGTGGCGATTGGCGCCGCCGGCCTGCCGACAGTCAAAGATCTGCGCGGCCAGCGCGATCTCTATGGCCGCGCCTTCGAGGTGACGCAAATCGCCTATGCGGATCTGGTCGCTTCGGCCGCGCATCTGCTCTGCGGCGAAGGCGCTGAGGGTTTGCCGGCGGTTCTGGTCCGCGGTCTGGATAGGGGCGGCGCGCCGGGCCGGGCCATCGATATGATTCGCGCCGCCGATGAAGATCTCTATCGTTAAGATGACAAGCAAGCCGCCTCAACTGCTCAATCTGATGCGCGCGCGCCGTTCCTTGCGCCGCTATGCCGCCGAGGCTGTGCCCGACGGCTGCATTGAACAGATCATGGAAGCGGCAGTTTGGGCGCCGTCGGCGCATAATCGACAGCCCTGGCGCTTTGTGATGATCGCCGCCGCGGCCAGCAAAGATCGACTGGCCCGGGAAATGGGCGCGCGTCTGCGGGCGGATCTCAGCCGCGACGCCGTCGCGGCCGCCGTCATTGACGCCGATGTCGCGCGCTCTTATGCGCGCATCACCGGGGCGCCCCTGCTCATTCTGCTCTGCATGAGCCTGCGCGATATGGATGTTTACAACGATGAGCGGCGCAACAGCCATGAACGGACGATGGCGGCGCAAAGCACGGCCATGGCCGGCCAGAACATGCTGCTCATGGCGGAAAGCCTGGGCCTGGGCGCTTGCTGGATCTGCGCGCCGCTCTTCTGTCAGGATCTGGTCGCGCAGGTCCTGGAACTGCCGGAGGACTGGATGCCGCAAGGCATGATCACGCTGGGCTTCCCGGCGCAGAGCCGCGAGCGCGGCCGCGAGCCCTGGCGGACGCGGGCGCTCTGGCGATGAGCGGCAAGATCGCCGTCCTGGTTGGCGGCGTCGGCGGCGCAAAACTGGCCAGCGGTTTGGTCCAGGTCCGGCCGCCTGAGCAGTTGACATTCATAGTCAACACCGGCGACGACTTTTGGCATCTGGGCTTGAAAGTCTGCCCCGATCTGGACACCTTGATGTATACGCTGGCCGGACTGGTAGACGCGGAAGCCGGCTGGGGCGTCGCCGACGATACCACTGCCGTCCTGCAAAGCCTGAAGCGGAACTATGGCCTGGATCCCTGGTTTCGGCTGGGCGACAAGGACCTGGCGACCCATCTCTTGCGGACGCAAATGCTGCGCCAGGGCCGGACGCTGACCGAAGTCACGGCTTGCCTGCGCCGGCGGCTGGGCATCGGCGCGACTTTGCTGCCCATGTGCGACGCCGATATGCCGACCCGGGTGGACAGCCTGGAATATGGCGAGCTCGCTTTCCAGGAATACTTCGTCAAGCATCGCTGGCAACCGACGGTGAAGGCGATCCGACATCCGCGCAGCGCCGGGGCGCAAATGTCGCCGCCAGTGGAAGCGGCGCTGCATGCCGCGGACCTGGTCCTGATCGCGCCTTCCAACCCCTGGCTCTCGATCGGGCCGATCCTGGCGGTCCCGGGCCTGCGCCGGACATTGGCGAATCTTGCGGTTCCAGTGGTCGCGGTGACGCCGATCATCGCTGGCGCGGCCGTCAAAGGCCCGACAGCGAAGATCATGCGCGAATTGGGCTTGGAGGTATCGGCCGCGGCGGTGGCGCATTATTATGAGGGCCTTATCGACGGCTTCATCGACGATTGCCGCAACGAGGCCCTGCCCATCCCCGGCTTGCGCAGCGCTCGCCTGAATACGCTGATGCTTAATGCCGGGGACAAAGCGGCATTGGCCCGCGCCAGCCTGGAATGGATCGAAAGCTGGGCGACATGAGTTTGTGGGTCATCATACCGGTCAAACCGCTCAAGAACGCCAAGAGCCGCCTGTCTCCGGTGCTGTTGCCGGATCAGCGCTACGAGTTGGCCCAGGCGATGCTCCGGCATGTGCTTGCGGTGACCACAACCGTTCAGGCTGTGACCGGCGCGCTGGTGATCTCGCGCGATACCAAAGCGCTGGCCATCGCGCGGGAAATGGGCGCCAAGACCTTGCAAGAAGGGGCGATCTCCAATCTGAATCCGGCATTGCTGCGCGCCACCGTCGTGGTAAAGAGTTGGCGCGCCGATGCCGTTTTGATCCTGCCGGCCGATCTGCCCTTCATCAGCGCGGAAGACATTGTCGCGATGATCGGCCTGGCGGACCGGCCTTCGATTGTGATTGCGACCGACCGCGAGCGCGACGGCACCAACGCCCTGCTGGTCCGGCCGCCGGGCGCTATCGAATATGAATATGGACAGGGCAGTTACGAGCGGCACCGGCGAAACGCGGCGCGCGCCGGCCTGCCGGTCGCGCTTTACGAATCCGAGCGCATGACCCTGGACATTGATGTGCCGGAGGACCTCAAAGATTACCACAAGATCCTGGCGCGAGGCGGCTTTGGGCATCTGCCTTCTTTTCGACTCGCGAGCGGCGCGAATTGAGCGGCGCGGGGGAGTGTCTATATCGGTGGACATATCTTGAATGCGAGCTTGGCGCAGGTTAATTCACCACAGAGACACAGAGGGCACAGAGTTTTATTGTCAGGGTCTAAGGAAACCACATCCGCTGCATTAGCCACTCCCGCGGCGCGGCGGAACTTGCTTTAATGGATGAAATTGGTTGATAATAGGCGCGCAGTTTGACGAGGAAGATACAGGAGACGTCCCATGGCTGATCGAGTAGCGCTCTATCTGCAAGACGCGCATCCCCTGGCGGACGCGATTGAATATGTGCAATATGCCGAGTTATGCGGTTTTGAAGCGGTCTGGCAGGCGGAAAGCCGTCTCGTCCGCGACGCGATTGTGCCCATGGCCGCCTTCGCCGCCGTCACCTCGCGCATCAAGATTGGCTCCGGCGTCATCAACAACTGGACGCGCAACGCCGCTGTGATCGCCGCCACCTTTCTGACCCTGGACGATCTGGCGCAGGACCGCATCTATTGCGGCATCGGCGCCTGGTGGGATCCGCTGGCGGCCAAGGTCGGCATCCGGCGGAGCAAGAATCTGTTGGCCATGCGCGAAGTCGTCACTGTGGTGCGGCGTCTGCTGAATCGCGAGCGCGTCAGCTTCGATGGCGAATTTGTGCAGATGGAAGATGTCGAGCTTGATGTGGTGCACGGGCGCAAGGAAGCTCGAAATGTGCCTATCTACATCGGCGCGACCGGACCCAAAATGATGGCTTTAACCGGCGAGATCGCCGATGGCGCCGTGCTCAATTATCTGGTGTCGCCGAAATATAACGAGATGGCGATGGCGCAGTTGGAAATCGGGGCGAAAAAAGCCGGCAAATCAATTACAGAGGTTGATCGGCCGCAGTTGGTCGTATGCTCGGTCGACGAAGACCGGGGCAAGGCCCTGGATGCCGCCCGCAAATTGGTCACCCAGTATCTGGGGCAGCAGCCGCATATCATGAAGGCCAGCGGCGTCAGCCAGGATCTTCTGGACGAGATCGGCCAGACGCTGACCTGGCCGGCGACTGAAGAACAAATCCTGGAGGCCATGAAGCTGGTGCCCGATGATGTCGTGCAGATGATTACCGCCTCGGGCACGCCGGCCGAATGCAAGGCGAAAGTGCGGGAGTATGTCGCCGCCGGCGCCACTTGTCCCATTCTTTATCCCTTGGGCGAAGACGTGCGTCTGATGATCGACACATTCGCCAGCGGCTACTCCAGCTAGAGACAGCTGCGGCAATTGTGGGTCAGAAAAGCCAGCGGAAAAACGGCGCGGTGAAGATCCTTTGCGTCAGCGACACCGAGATGCCGCAATTGCACAATGCGGTCAACCTGCGCCGGCAATACAGCGATATCGATATGATCATCAGCTGTGGCGACATGCCGCCCAATTATCTCGATTTCATCACCAGCATTATCGGCGTGCCGCTCTTTTATGTGCGTGGCAACCACGACGAACGCTACGATGAAGAACCGCCCGGCGGCATCGATCTGCACCGATCGGTCGTCGAGTTTCGCGGCTTGACCCTGGCTGGTCTGGAGGGGTCAATCCGATATAATAATGGCGATATTCAGTATACGCAGTTTCAAATGCAGCGCATGGTGCTGGGGCTGGCGCCGGCAATCTTGTGGAAGCGCTTGGCGCGCGGTCGCGGCATTGACCTGTTTGTGACGCATGCGCCGGCGCGGGACATCCATGACGGCAAAGACCTGGCGCATCGGGGCTTCGACAGCTACCTCAGATTCATGAAGTGGTATCGGCCGCGTTATATGCTGCATGGACATGTGCATACCTGGGACCGGCGCAAAACCGTGCGCACGCAGTTCGAATCGACCTGCGTGCTGAACATCAACCCGTTCACGGTTCTGGAAGTGGACCCGCGTTAAGCCGGCGGGATTCGCTTGCCGGATAAGGAGGGCGGCCTCTATGTGGCAAGCCTATCATAGCGTGAGCAGCGTCGGTGAAGCGCTGGCGCTCCTGGATGAGCATGGCGCGGCGGCGCGCATCGTCGCTGGCGGCACCGACCTGATCATCGAGATGGACCAGGGCCAGCATCCCAAGCTGCAAGTCCTCATCGATATCACGCGCGTCCCCGGCCTGGACGCCATCGAAATGCGGGACGGGATGATCGCGCTCGGGCCGCTGGCGACGCATAATCATGTCGTCGCCAGCGCCACTCTCCGCGAGCGCGCGCTGCCGCTGGTCCAGGCATCCTGGGAAGTGGGCGCGCCGCAGATACGCAATCGCGCCACGGTCGCTGGCAACCTGATCACCGCTTCACCCGCGAACGACACGATCACGCCATTGATCGCTATGGGCGCCGAAGTTGTTCTGGCGTCGGTCGCGGACGAGCGCAGCCTCAAGCTGGAAGATTTCTACACGGGATTCCGCAAAACCGCGCTGCAACCGAATGAGCTGCTGCGCGAGATACGCTTTCCCCCGCTTGCTGATAACGAGCGCGGCATCTTCCTCAAGCTCGGTCTGCGCCGGGCCCAAGCCATATCGGTGGTGGATGCCGCCTGTATCGTCGCGCGCGACGACAACGGCATCGTCACTCGCGCGCGCATCGCGCTCGGCAGCGTCGCCGCCACCATCGTGCGCGCGCGGGCCGCGGAAACCTATCTTCTCGGCAAGTCTTTGTCGCCTGATGCCATGGCGGAGGCGGGTCGCCTGGCCGCCGCCGGCGTCAAGCCCATCGACGATGTGCGCGGCAGCGCCCAATATCGCAGCGAGATGGTCAAGGTCCTGGTCGCGCGCGGCCTGCGGCGAATCGCGACCGACGAAATCGAGACGGGCTTGCCAGAAGAACCGCCCATGCTCTGGGGCGAGAACGGCGCCATTGTCAAGCGCGCCCTGCCCAGGCAGTTCAAACATCTGCACGATACGCCAATCGAAAGCCGCGTCAACGGCGTCGATAGGCGCGTTGAAAGCGGGCAGCGGAAGTCGCTTTTGCATTGGCTGCGCGATGATGTCGGATTGACCGGCACAAAAGAAGGCTGCGCCGAAGGCGAGTGCGGCGCTTGCACGGTCTTCCTGGATGATGTGGCGGTGATGGCTTGTATGGTGCATGCGCCGCGCGCGCATGGCGCCGACATTGTGACGGTCGAGGGTTTGCAACAGGGCGATGAATTGCACCCGATCCAGCAGGCCTTCATTGACGAAGCCGCGGTGCAATGCGGTTACTGCACGCCGGGCTTTTTGATGGCGGGCGCGAAATTGCTTGACGAATTCGAGCAGCCCGATACCGAGCAGATCAATTACAGCATCAGCGGCAATCTCTGCCGCTGCACCGGCTACTACAAGATTGTGGAAGCCTTCCGCCAAGCCGCCAAACGCCGAGCCGAAGCCTCTTAAAGAGGGACGCGCAAATGGACCGGACCGTGCCCCGGACGGGCAGCGAAGAAATCGAACTTTATATGCGCACCTATTATTCGCTGCTGCGGTCCAGCGACAGCATCACGATTGAAACCCTGGTCGAAAGCCATGTCGCGATGCGCTCGTCTTTGCACGAGTATGCGGACGCGGCAGAACCCGATGCCTCGGCTTTAATGTATAGCGCGCTGCGTTTGCCGGGCTGCATCGTCGATGTCGAAGAAGTGCTCATCGGACAGATGGAACGCGCCTTCGTCGCCGCCGGATACAAAGATATCGCGGCTTGGGAGCGGGTCTACGCCACCGGCCGCCGCCGGCGCAGCCACTTCAATGGCGACAATGCCCTGGCCTTCTACATCGTCAGCCGCTCCGATATCGACGACCTGGTCCCCATGTTGACCTCCTTTCAGATCGAGTGGAACAAGCTGCATCAATTGCTGCAGAGCGAAGAACTCTGCGCCTTGCTGCAACCATTCGCCGAGGCCGGCGACCTGCCCGCGGAAGATTTCGCCCGGCTGGCGCGCGGGCTGCGCATGACCGTCGGCGATTTGAAGCGCCTGCGCGTTCTCTGGGCGGGCGATTTTGTCAAGAACTTGCTCAGCATCAGCCGCGGCCGCAAGAGCATGACCTTGCGCCTGATCGCCGGCTCCCTGGCCGATTATCGCCGCGCCACCGCTTCCTGGTGGCATGAACTTTGCGACGAGTTGGCTCTGGTCGATATCGATCCGCAAGAGCGGCCGGTCTATTTCGTCTCCAGCAATACGCATGCCTTGATCAACCTGCTGGCTGGCTTCGCCCGGCGCTTTGAAGAAAGCCTGGTGAATTACATCGAACAGTTTGCCGAAAAGTCCTTGTTGACCGAATACGAAGACATCAAGGAAAGCTATCACAAGAGCATCGAGAATTTTCTCTATTATGTGCTGCGGCAATACTTGACCGAACATGGCGAGGATGCCAGGCGCGCGCTCGCGGAAGAAGAGCACCGCCTGGGCATTCACCGCGTGCCCAGCCGCCACGGCTTCGAGAAAGAAACGCAGGTGATTGAGTTGGGCAAGCTGGAGGCGCGCTGGTTCGACCCGCGCCTGGGCCGCGCCGACGATCTCGCGCCCCTGCGCTATAGCAACGCCATCATCGTCAATATCGATTATCCCCTGGGCATGGCCTCCTACGAATTGCTCAGCCGCGTCTCCCAGGGCGCCGGCCGCCTGGACGGGGTCTATGTCATGGGTAAAGCCGCCACCTTAAACGGCCGCATCGGCGATATGATGATCCCGAATGTCATCCACGACGAACATTCGCAGAATACCTATCTCTTCCGCAATTGCTTCACCGCGCGCCATGTGCGCACTTATATGGAACATGGCAATGTGCTGGACAACCAGAAGGCTGTTACTGTCCGCGGCACTTTCTTGCAGAATCCCAACTATATGAGCGTCTTCTACAAAGAAGGTTATACCGATATCGAGATGGAAGGCGGGCCCTATCTTTCCGCCGTTTATGAAGCCTTTCGCCCGCAGCGGCATCCGGTGAACGAAATCGTCGACTTGCACGGGGTGAAGTTCGATATCGGCTTTTTGCACTACGCTTCGGACAAGCCGATGAAGCAGGGCCAGAACCTTGGCGCCGGCAGCTTGAGCTACGGCGGCGTCGAGCCGACGTATGCCGCCGCCATCGCCATCTTGCGCCGCATCTTTTACAACGAAACGGAAAAACTGATTGAAACGACATTTGAAGCTCTGCCGGCATACTGAGCCGACGGCGCGCGGAAAGCGGGGAGTGCCAATATCGTGAACGCAAGCGCAGCCGCCATCGGCGAATCGATCAAGCGCATCGACGCCCGCGGCAAAGTCACCGGGGAGACGCTTTACCCGGGCGACATTGATATCGACGGCCAGCTTTGGATGCGCATCAAATTCAGCGAGCGCGCCCATGCCCGCGTTATCGGCGTGGATGCCAGCCGGGCCGAAGCGCTGCCGGGCGTCGTCCGCGTCTATACAAGCCGCGATGTGCCCGTCAATGAATATGGCCTCGTCATGAAAGATCAGCCCGTGCTCTGCGGCCCGGGCGGGAGCAAAGCCGGCGCCGATGTCGTTCGCTGCTACATGGATATGGTGGCGACGGTTGTCGCGGAAAGCGATGCCATCGCGCAGCGGGCGCTTGACCTGATTGAAGTGAAATACGAAGACTTGCCCGCCGTCTTTGACCCGGAAGCGGCGCTGGCGGCATCGGCGCCGCAGCTGCATCCCGAGCATCCCCGCAATGAAGTGGCGCGTTATCGAACGCGCAAGGGCGATATGGAAGCCGGTTGGGCCGCCGCCGATGTCGTTGTCGAGGGCGAATACGAAACAACCTGGCAGGAGCACGCCTATCTGCAGCCCGAAGCCGGCCTGGCCTACATCGACGAGGAAGATCGCGTTACTGTGCTGGTCGCCGGGCAATGGACGCATGAAGATCAGGAGCAGATCTATCACGCGCTTGACCTGCCGCCGGAAAAAGTGCGGGTGATTTACCCGGCTATCGGCGGCGCTTTCGGCGGACGCGAAGATATGTCCGTGCAAATCATCCTGGCGCTGGCCGCCCAGACCCTGCGCCGGCCGGTCAAGATTCAGTGGAATCGCGAGGAGTCGATCCTTTATCATCACAAACGCCATCCGATCAAAGTGCGGGCGAAATGGGGCGCGACCGCGGCGGGCCAACTGACGGCTATGCAGGCCGAGGTCATCGGCGACGCCGGCGCTTACAATTACACCTCGAACAAGGTCCTGGGCAACGCTCATCTGACCGTCTGCGGCGCCTATGAGACGCCCAATATCCACATCGATACCTATACCGTCTACACGAACAATATTCCTTCTGGCGCGTTTCGCGGGTTTGGCGCGCCGCAAGCTTTGTTCGCGGCCGAGGGCCAAATGAATCGGCTGGCGGCGGCCCTGGGAATGGATCCTTTGGAAATCCGCCTCAAGAATTGCATCCGCGAGGGCAGCGTTGGATCAGTGCAGACGCCATTTCCCGCCGGCGTAACCATGCCGCAGGTCTTTGAAGCTTGCGGCCGCGAATCCTGGTGGCGCCAAAGCGCTGACGGCTGGCAGCTGCAGCCGCCCCCGTCGCCGAAGGACGGCAGCAATCGCCGCGGCCGCGGTCTGGCGGGCGGCTTCAAAAATGTCGGTTTCAGCTTCGGTTTCCCGGAGCATTGCTGGGCCGGCATCGAATTGCGCGGTGAAGCCGCAATCGAGCAAGTCATCCTCTACCATGCCGGCGCCGATGTGGGGCAGGGCGCCCATACCGCCCTCAGCCAGATGGCGGCGGAGGCGGTAGGCTTGCCTTTCGACATGGTGCGGATTGTCGCTTCGGATACAGCCACTTCCGGTTCGTCGGGCAGCGCCTCGGCCTCGCGGCTCTCATTCATGTCGGGCAACGCCATCCGCGGCGCGGCCGAAATCGCTCTGAAGAAATGGCAGGACGAAGAGCGCCCGGCCCTGGGCGAATACATGTATCATCCGCCGCCAACCACGCCCTTCGATCCCGAAACCGGCCGCGCCGTTCCCAATTTCGCTTACGGATACGTGGCGGAAGCGGTCGAGGTGGAAGTTGATATTGAAACGGGTCAAGTGCAGCTGCTTGAGGTCGTCTGCGCCAACGATGTCGGCAAAGTCATCAATCCCCAGCAATTGGAAGGGCAGATTGAAGGCGCGATTGTGCAAGCCCAGGGTTATGCCTTGATGGAATACCTGGTTTCGCGCGAGGGCAAAATACAGAATCCTCTCTTGTCGACCTATCTGATTCCGACGGCGCTTGATGTGCCGCCGCGCGTGAAATCCGTGATTCTGGAACATGCCGACCCGATCGGCCCCTGGGGCGCGCGCGGCATGGCGGAAATGCCCTTCTTGCCCCTGGCGCCAGCCATCGCGGCCGCCATATACCAGGCCACGGGCGCCTGGGTGGATTGCCAGCCCTTCACCGGGCAGCGCGTTCTGGCGGCCCTGCAAGCCGGGGAAAGCGCCGCGCCCTAGAGCGCAGGCAAGGGCAAGCGCTTCAAAATTTGCCTGTCACAGAATCGCCCCTATGCCGAGTCTGCACGTATGCCGTAGGGGCGACACTGTGTGTCGCCCGATAATCCGCGCTTGTGTCGGCGGGCGATTCACAGAATCGCCCCTACGCCGAGTCTGCTCTTATATCGTAGGGGCGAGCCTTGGCTCGCCCGCATATATGTCGCGAAAGACCGCATGCATCCCACATCGCTAGTGTATCCATTTCGGTTCAATTAGTCTGGTAGGGGCGATCCGGTGGATCGCCCGATGGGTGCGAACAGTATCGAAATTGGGCGACTCGCCGAGTCGCCCCTACCAATTCGCCGGCATTTGAAGAAATACAACCGACTCTGATACAGTACTCCCGCATCCCGCGAGCGCATTTGCGCATACGTGTTATCATAGTCCAATGAAACCGCTAGAAGGGATTAGCGCGCATCCCAGCGGAGACTAAATGAGGTTTCAGCAAGCATTTGGAGTAGTTCCCGGCGATGTCGTCGCCTTGATCGGCGCCGGCGGCAAAACCGCCCTCATGGCCGCCATGGGTTACGAGCTGGCGGAAGCCGGCTGGCGCGTTTTGGCCACCACTACGACCAGGCTCTCTTCGCATCAGTTGTCGCTGTTTCCATGCGCCATGTCGAGCGGCGCCGATCCGCAGCGCGTCTCCAGGGCTTTGAGCCGGCATCAATTCGTCTTTCTGCATGACGAGATTCGGCGCGGGCAGGTCTTCGGGCCCAGCCGCGAATGGACCAAGCATCTGCTGGACAGCGTCGATTCCGACATTCTGCTGGTTGAAGCGGATGACGCCGCTGGGCTGCCCTTCAAAGCGCCCCGGGCCGATGAGCCGCAGATTCCGCTTGAAACCTCGCTGGTGATCGCCGTCGCCTCGCTGGGCGTTTTGGGCGTCCCCTTAAATGCCGAGCATGTCTACAATCCGGATGCGATGATCGAGCGCTATGGCTTCGCGCTCAACAGCCCGGTCAAGTCGCCCTGGCTGGCGCAGGTGCTGCGCGACGAGAAGCTGGGATTGCGCGGCGTGCCCGCCGGCGCACGCGTCATCGTCTTCTTGAACCAGACGCCGGAGCGCGGCTATGTGCGCGGCCGCGCGCGCATGATCGCCCGCCTCAGCTTGCAGAGCGAGCGCGTCAGCGCTGTCGCTCTGGGCGCGGTGCGCGGGGCGGAACCGGTTTATGAGTTGCAGCGCCGCGTCGGCGCCCTTGTCCTGGCGACAGGCGGGGCCGGGGGCGGCTCTGCTGAAAGGCTGCTGGCGCCTTGCGACGGCGGCCGGGCGACCGTCGCCCATGTTGCCGAGCGCTTGATGCGTTCGCGGCTCGATCACATCGCGGTGGTTACGGGTTTGCGTTCGCCCGAGCTGCGCGCCGCCATCAAACCGCTGCGCTTAAAGGCGGTCCACGATCGCGCTTATCGCTCCGGCGGATTTGTAAGCGCGTTCAAGCGCGGGCTCGACGCCTTGCCGGATGCCGTGGGCGCCGTCTTGCTTGCGCCGGGCGACCTGGCGCGCTTGCAGCCCAAGGTGATCTTCCAAATGCTGACCGGCTATGCCCGCGGCGCGGGCGATTTCATCGTCCCCTGCCATGACGGGCGCAGCGGCTACCCGGTCCTGATCGGCGAACGCTATTGGCCCGAGATACTAACGCTGCCCGGCGCAAGCGACCTGGCCGCGGTCTGCCAACATTTCGCCAGCCATATCACTTTCCTGGATGTGGATAGCGACAGCGTTTTGCATGACGGGCGGCTGGCGCGGCTTATCAAGCAGGACCGTCACGCCGCGAAGGCGAGCAGCCAACTTCCCTAACTGCCGTGTTGCTCAATTAGCTCGCGGATCAGGTCATGCGACCAGATGCCGCTGGCGCTGATATCATCCTGAAGGCGCAGCGTGGCCGGGCGCCTGTCCGCGTCGCCGGTGGCTTTCGCCCGCATCTCGTCGAAATACTCCATCGGCGTGACGACGATCAAAACCTCGTTGGCTTTCACCACGTGGTTCAAGGGCGGCGCATAGATGAAACTCGCGCTGTCGCCGCGGCGAATGCCGATGACGCCGGCGCGGTAGCGCTTGGCCAGAGCCAGTTCTCCAATTCTTTTGCCAATCCAGGGCGAGTCGTCTTCCATGTAGAATTCGGCTGTCTCCAGCCCGGTGACTTCGTTGTAGAGCACATGCTGAAGGAAATCGGCGATTTCCGGCCGCGTCGTCGCAAGCATCACGAACTGCGCGGCCACGTGGAAGGGGCTGACGACGCGGTCGGCGCCCGAGCGCCGCAGTTTTTCGATCATGTCGTCGGTGGTCGCCGTCACCGCGATCAGAAGCGATTTGCTGATGCTGCGCGCCGAGAGCACGGTCAGCACCGCCGTCGCCTTGTCGTTCATGGATATCATGATCGCTTGCGCTTGTTCGAGGCCGGCTCGCTTCAGCACATCTTCGCGTGCGGGATTTCCGAATATGACGCGGAATCCGCGCTGCCGCCAAGCCTCAGTCAGCGTTTCGTCGCTGCTGAGCAGGACAAATGGCCGCGACGGATCAAGGAATCGCACAGCGCTCTCGATGATGTGGTCGTCCCCGCAAATCACAAAATGCTTGGACATGGCTTCAATCGCCGCTTCGCTCTCTTCCAGGCTCAGCGTCTTATCGAGGGTCTTGATCTCGCGGAAGGGAACCAGGCGCTGGAAGGTGGCGAAACGCATTTCATTGCGCCCGGCCGGCTGACATTCGCTCTGCAGCTTGGGAATCATCGGACCGGGCGCGACCGCCAGAATAATTTCATCCTCGCGCAGGACGCGGCCGCCGCCGGGCGCATGCACAAAATCGCCCGTCCCCAGCCGGATGCCGACCGCGCCCGCATCAAAGCGCTGGCTCAACTTGAGCTCGCCGATTCGCTTTCCAATCCAGGGGGACTTGTCCTCCAGCTCCAGCTGCGTGATTTGATGCTGGGTTTCCTGATCGAAGAGTATGCTGTTGAAGAAGTCATTCACCGCCGGCCTTAATGTGGCGCTGTTGAGGAATCGGGCCGATACCTCGTAGGGCGCCAGGACGACATTGGCGCCGGCTTTGAGCATCTTCAGTTTCAAGTCCTCTTCGACGCTGGCGGCTGTGATATAGAGCCGCGGGTTGAGGTTGCGCGCGGTCAGGACGGCCAGCAAACTCTCCGCATCCTGGTTGAGCATGACCATGATCGCTTTGGCGCGCGCGACACCGGCGGCCAAAAGCGAATCGTTATCGGTCGGGTCGCCGGCGACAACCAGGATCCCGGCGCTGCTGAGGCGCTCCTCGTATTCCTGGTCTTCCGTCACCACGACAAGCAAATCGAGGAGCGTCGTATGCGCGACAAATCTATCCTGATACCCGACGAATAGACGCCGAAGCAGGCGGCGCAGCCGGCTGAAGCGCCCGCGTTCCGGACGGCCGAGGATGCGATTGAGCCAGGTTTCTATCGGTCTAAAACTCGTATCCTGATACTGCTTGCGGCGGATCTGCGCGCCATGCAGCACATAACCGATGGTCTTGTCCACCATTTCGCCGCTGCCGCAAATGATGTAATGGCTGTTCAGCTTGGCGATCTTCTTGCGGATGCCGATCTTGCGCCGGCGCGTCATAGCCTCGACGCTGAAAAGCAGAGCGAATGAGGAAGACAGGAAAAACGCCAGCGCGCCCAAACCGGCGAAGACCAAACCCAAAGTGAACAAGCGGCCCACTTCCGACTCGGGCACAATGTCGCCAAAGCCGATCGTGGTGAGGGTGATGATCGTCAGATAAATCGCCTCGAACAGCGATTTTCCTTCGATGACCATGTAGCCGGCGACGCCGATTGGCATGATGATGAGGATCAAAATTGTGGCGGCGCGAAACTGCCGGCGGACATCGCTCAAATCGAGGTTCCTCAGGCGCGGTACCCGGTCTTATTTCCTCATTATATCGGAGAATAGGATGTTGTGTTAATATGGCCGTAACGGCGCGCCGCCGCTGGCTTGGCTTTCCCGCGCCGAGCGGGGCGTCAGGCTTCATGTTGAATATGAATTCGGGAGCGCACAGGTGCAGCAAGGCGAAGATTTCCAAGGGACGGCGGACTTCATCCGGGGGCGCATCCACTCGATGCCGACAATCGGCCTGGTGCTGGGATCGGGCTTGGGCGGGCTAGCCGATAGTCTGGGCGGCCGGACAGTCATCCCGTATGCCGATATTCCCGGTTGGCCCCAATCCACCGTGCATGGCCATGAGGGCAACCTGGTCATTGGGGAATTGCAGGGGCAGATCGTGGCCGCGCAGCAGGGACGCGCGCATTTCTACGAAGGGTATTCCCCGCGCGAGGTCGCCTTTCCCATCCGCGTGATGAAAGCCCTGGGCGTTCATACGGTCATCTTGACCAACGCGGCCGGCGGCATCAATCCGGCTTATCAGGTCGGCGACCTGATGCTGCTGGAGGATCATATCAATCTGCCCGGCATGACGGGCGCCAACCCGTTGATGGGACCGAACGATGACGCGCTCGGCCTGCGCTTCGTCGGCATGTCGCAAGCCTACGATCGCCGTCTGCGTCAGCGCGCTCTGGAAATCGCGCGCGAACATGATATTCCCCTGCATAGCGGCGTCTACTGCGGCCTGTCGGGACCGGCCTTCGAAACACCGGCCGAGATCCGCATGATCCGCATGTTCGGCGCCGACGCCGTCGGCATGTCCACGGTTCACGAAGTCCTGGTGGCGCGGCACGGAAACATGCGCGTCATGGCCTGCTCGGGCATCACCAATCGCGCCATTGACGCGGTCGACAGCGAGCAGGAAACCAACCACGAAGAAGTCCTCGAGGCGGGTGAAATCATCGTGCCGCGCCTCACGACGATCCTGAAAGGCGCGCTCAGCAACTTCCCGGCATGACTGCCATAATCGCGCTTATCGATCAGGTCGCCATCGGCATCTATTTTCTGATCGCCGCTGGCATTCTGTTTGCGCTGCGGCGCTACCTGGCGCAAGGCGAAGAATACCGCTCCTCCTACTTCGAATTGGAGCGCGATCTGGCGCGATATCGGCAGATGAACGCGGTCACGGCGATCGTGTTTCTGCTGGAGCTGGCGATCATTATCGCCGGCATCCGCATCGTCGTTGTGCCCGAGCTCTGGCGCGATCGTCAAATCCAGAATCTGCTCTCGGCCGCGCGCATTGAAGACGGCGTATTCCAAACGCCGATTCCGGCCGAACCGGCGGCCAACCTGGGCATTGATCCGGTTGCATTGCCGCGCGCGGCCGGGGCGGCCAATCAGATTCAAGCGACTCCGGCGCCAACGCCGACGCCGGTGGGCACAATCATCCCGGCCGCGCCGGCCGTCGGCTGCGACTCGCCCGAGGCGCAACTGCGGATTCCCGCCAATGGCATGCGCGTCTTTCAGCCGATACCGGTCGTCGGCACCGTGTTCACCGATCAGTTTTCTTATGCTTCTATCGAAATAAACGGCCCCAGCACGCTGGGTAACTTCCAGGTCATACGCGATCAATTTGTGGAAATCCGCGAACCGGCGGAATTCAGCCAGTTCGTTCCGGCCGGTTATGCGGCGGGGGAATATGAGTTTCGGCTGATGGTCTTCGATATCACCAACACTCTCCGAGCGTCCTGCCAGGTGCGCATATTCATCTCCGACCCGCTGCCGACGCTGACTGCAGTGCGCTGAAAGGCCGGACCCGCGTACGTCAATGTCGGTGGCCGCGAAGGGGCGAAGCTTTGGAAAAAGCTGCCGCATACCGGCGCAGAAGAAACAGCAAGTAAGTAATTCGAAATTCAGCGCAAGGTCGATATGTAGGGGCGACTGACCCGCAGTGTCTACGCGCGGCTGTGTGTCGCCCGCAAATCCGCGCTTGTGTCGGCGGGCGATTGGCGGTCAGTGTCTACGCGACCCAAGAATCGCCCCACGCCGGTTTTCAGATTGTTGCATTATTTTCTTATTAGACGCAAGTAAGTAATTGAAAAAACTCGCATCGTCTTTCGCAACATACAAGCGGGCGAGCCAAGGCTCGCCCCTACGGCATAAGAGGAGACTCGCCCTCTCTTGTTTCAAACTGCTCATCAGAATTTGCACGACTTACTAGCGTTTACTCTGGCGTTACTGTGATTAACCGAAGCCCTTCACACGCTTGTTGACGCGTCGACGCAAACGGCGCGAGCGCGAACGCCATTTTGCGATGCGGTACAAGACATGGCGACGTTGCCGGTTGAGCAGGGAGCTGTGCTGCTCGCTCGGTTTGGGGATGCCCCAACGGATAACCATCGAGGCCCAGGTCAAGCCGCCGCCAAAACCGACCAGGGCAATATGATCCTGCTCCTGTATCCGCTTTTGTTCGATCGCTTCGCAAAGCGCAATCGGGATTGAAGCGGCCGAGGTATTGCCGTATTGCTCGACATTGCTCATGAATTTCTTGACATCAATGCCGAGCTTGCGCGCCGCCGCCTGCAGGATGCGCAAGTTCGCTTGATGCGGCACCACCAGATTAATATCGGCCACCGTGATGCCGGCCAAGCCGCAGGCTTGTTCGATGCTCTCGCTGACGACCCGCGTGGCAAAACGAAATACCTCACCGCCGGCCATGTACATCTTGTAGAGCTTGTAGCCGTTTGCGCCGGCGCGAGATTCATCCGCGTCAATGCTGCCGACGCTGGGAATGGCCAGCAAGTCGCCGCCTGCGCCATCCGAGCGCAGCACGCTGGACAATACGCCGCCGGGCGCCTCGCTCGCCTGCAGAACAACCGCGCCGGCGCCGTCGCCGAACAGGATGCAAGTGCTGCGGTCCTGCCAGTCCAGGATTCGGCTCATCGTCTCGGCGCCGATGACCAGCGCCGCTTGAATCGAGCCGGCGCGGATGGAATCCGCCGCTGTGTTCAAGGCGTAGACAAAGCCGGAACAGGCCGCGCTCAAATCAAAGGCGCCGGCGTCATGCGCGTTCAGCCAATCCTGAACCAGGCTGGCCGTGCTGGGGAAGATATTCTCCGGCGTCGAGGTCGCGACAACAATCAGGTCGAGATCGGTCGGCAAGATGTCAGCGACTTCCAGGGCCTGCTGCGCCGCCTTGTAGGCCAGGGTCGCCGTCGATTCGCCCTCGTTGGCGATGAAGCGCTGGCGGATGCCGGTGCGCGCGTAGATCCACTCGTCGTTGGTATCGACGAAAGCCGACAGCTCGTCATTGGACATGGCGCGCTCCGGCACGGCCATGCCCCAGCCGATGATATGGGCGAAGCGGGCCGGCGCTACCGATTCCGCTGTCTGGCTCGCCGCGTCAGATGTTTCCATTGTCCCTGTGCTCGCCAAATATAACCACGGCATTGTGCCCGCCAAAGCCGAAAGCATTCGACATGACATGGCGCACCTCATGCTCGCAACCTGTATTCGGCACATAGTTGAGGTCGCAGCTCGGGTCCGGCTCTTCCAAATGAATCGTCGGCGGAATGAAATTGTCTCGGATCGCCATAATAGAAAAGACCGCCTCAATGGCGGCGCCCCCGCCCAGCAAATGCCCGGTCATCGATTTTGTCGAGCTGACCGGGATGTCATAAACCCGGTTGCCCAGGGCGCGCTTGAGCGCGTTAGTTTCGGCGGTATCGTTCAGCGGTGTGCTGGTGCCATGGGCATTGATGTAATCTATGTCTTCCGGGGCCAGGCCGGCGTCGCGCAGCGCGAATTCGACCGCCTTGGCCGCCCCCTCGCCCGTCTCCATGGGCGCGGTGATATGGTAGGCATCGGATGTGTGGCCATAACCCAGGAGCTCGGCATATACTTTCGCGCCGCGCGACTTTGCGCCTTCCAGGGTCTCAAGGACGAGCACGCCGGCGCCTTCGCCCGGGACGAAACCGTCGCGGTTGAGATCGAAGGGGCGGGATGCCGTCGCCGGATCGTCGTTGCGGCTGAGGGCGGTCATATTGTTGAAGCCGGCCACGGTCAAAGGCACAATCGCCGCTTCCGATGCGCCAGCGACCATGGCGGTGGCGTCGCCGCGTCGAATGATGTGCATGGCTTCGCCGATGGAGTTGTTGCCGGAAGCGCAGGCGGTCACGATGCAATGGTTAGGGCCGCGCAAATTGTGGATCATGGACACAGTGCCGGAGCAGGAATCGCTGAGGATCTTGGGAATGGCCAGGGGTTTGATGCCGCGATGGCCGCGCGCGTCTATGCCTTGCTGGGCTTCCACGAAAGAGTTGATGCCGCCGACGCCGGACCCGATGATGCAACCGACATCGTACATATTGTCCGGCGTGATCTCCAGGCCGCTGTCGGCGATGGCTTGCCGGCTGGCTTCCACCGCGAATTGGGCGACGCGGTCCATGCGTCGCGCCTCGCGCCGGCCGAAGAGCGCCGCCGGGTCGAAGCCCTTGACTTCGCCCGCCAACTGATTCTGCGTCAGCTTGCGGTCGTAGCGCGAGATATAATCAATGCCATTGACGCCAGCGGCGGTATTGGACCAGGCTTCATCCACGTTGTTGCCGGTTGGGCAGACAATGCCCATCCCGGTGATCACAATTCTCTTGTTTTCCAACGGACCCTCCGCCCGACGCGCCGCCGCTGGCAGTCCTCTCTTCATTCATTGTAACACTGGCCGCCCGTTTCCGTCGCTTTACACTTATGGCGTCGCCGCCTATAATGCTGTCCGCGCCGCATAGGCGCTCCGCCGCCGATACGGGGCTAAATCTTACCACGAGCCTCGCTGGAAACGCGATGATTCTGCTCACAGGCGCGACCGGTCTGGTCGGCCGCCATCTGGTTAAACGGCTGATTGCGGAGAGTCAGCCGCTTCGCTGTCTCGTCCCGGAGCGGCAGTTGCGGCAGCTGCCCTGGAACGCCGGCCAGCCGAACGCGCCGGAGCTTTTCGTCGGCGATGTCACCGATGAAGAGGCATTCTTCCGCGCGGTCACCGGCTGCCATGTTGTCATCCATCTGGAAAACGCCATGTGGTGGGGCCGGCGGCGCGACCTGGAAAGCGTCGAAGTCGATGGCGCGCGCGCCCTGGCCGCGGTGGCGAGGGCGGCCCGCGTCGGCCGCGTCATCACGCTTAGCCAGTTGGGCGCGGCCCCTTCTTCCGCTTATACCTTGCACCGCGTCAAAGGCGAAGTCGAAGATTTGCTGCGGAACAGCGGCGTCGCCTTCACTATCATCCGCAGCGGCATTGTCTACGCGCCGGACGACGCCTTTATCAACCACATCGCGAGCATGATGCGCATCAGCCCGGCTCTCTTTTTCATGCCGGGGCAGGGCGAAATCGTTCTGCATCCCATCTATATTGACGACCTGGTCGAAGCCATATATCGTAGTCTGAATTTGCTGCGCCTGGTGGATGAAACGGTTGAGATTGGCGGGCCCGAGTATATGTCGCTGCGCGATCTCATCCGCACGGTGATGCGCGTGACCGGCATGCGGCGGCTTGTTATCGGCATTCCGCCTTACCTGATGCGCTGGTTCGTCGCAGTTTACAGCCGCTTGCTGCCGCGCTCGCTGATGACAAGCCAATGGCTGGACATTCTGGCGGCGAATCGTACCGCGCCTCTGGGCAACACTTACGATTATTTTGGTTTCCAGCCGCGGCGCTTTGAAGAAACGCTCTTGACCTACCTGCCGCAACGGGCGCACCTGCTCGGCCTGATGCGGGACAGTTTCCGGCGGCGGCCCCGGCCGGCGCAATAAGAGTAGAAGTCATGGCCGATATAGTTATACGGCGGCTGCAAGATGCCGCACAGCACGATCAAGCGGTCGAATTGCAGACGACCTTTTGGGGCGAAGCGCGCGGGGGCCCGGTACCGCGCCACATGCTGCATTCCTTAAGTGAATTCGGCGGCCATGTCCTGGGCGCCTACGACGGCGAGCGCCTGGTGGGTTTCCTGCTCGGCTTTATCGGCACAGACATCGACTTTGACGATCGGGGCGCGCGCCCGGCCATGGCGAATCTGCTGATCATGTCCAAGCGCATGTTGGTCCTGCCCGAATATCGCGGACGCAATATCGGCTTCCGCTTGAAGATGGCGCAGCGCGATGTCGCGATGAAGCAGGCGATTCGGCTTGTCACCTGGACATTCGATCCCTTGATGGCGGCCAATGCCCACCTAAATATCCGCAAGCTGGGGGCCGTCATTCAGCGTTTCCGCGCCGATTTTTTTGGGCTAGGCGGCGAGGAGAGCCTGCGCTCCGATCGCCTGATCGTGGAGTGGTGGGTGACGCAGCGCCGCGTGAAGGAACGGGCGAAAGGCGCCGGCAGCAAATTGACGCTCGCGCAATATTTCGATGTCAACGCGCCAATCGTCAATCGCGCCGACGCCAATGGCCTCTGGCTGCGACCGCGGCGCATGACCGATGTGCCCGAGTCTACCTTCGCTTTGATTGAAATCCCGCGGGATTTCGAGGAGCTTGAAGCCAGCGATCGCGCCCTGGCTGACGACTGGCGCTATCACATACGGGCGGTCTTTGAAAAAATGTTCGCCGCCGGCTACATCGTCACCGACTTCGTCAGCGACGACTTTGAAGGACGGCGGCGCGCTTTCTATCTGCTCAGCCACCATTTTGATGACGAATACCGCAAGAATTAAGGTGTGAACATGGCGTTTAATGGCGAGAAGATTGCATTTGTCGGCGCGGGCGTGATGGGCGAGGCGATGATTAAAGGCTTGCTCCATCAGCAAGTGCTGCTGCCGGAGCATATCGTAGCTTCCGACCCGCGGGCGGAGCGCCTGGAAGAACTGCGGCAGCTCTATGGCATTGAGGTCTCCACCGACAATGCCGAGGCGGCGCGGTCCTCCGATGTTTTAGTGCTTTCGGTCAAGCCGCAAGTCATGGGCAAGGTGCTGCCGCAGCTCCGCGGACAGGTGGACGGCGTGCGCCTGATTTTAAGCATCGTCGCTGGCGTGCCCTTGAAAACCATATCGGACAGCCTGCTTAATGTGCGGGTCGTGCGTTCCATGCCAAATACGCCCGGGCAGATTGGCGCGGGCATCACGGTCTGGACGGCGGCGCCGGAGGTGGCGGCCGAGCAGCGCGCCCAGGCCGAGGCTCTGCTTGGGGCGATGGGCGAGCATATCTATGCAGAAGATGAAAGCTTCCTGGATATGGCGACGGCGCTGAGCGGATCCGGCCCGGCTTATGTCTTCATGTTCATGGAGGCCATGGTTGACGCCGGCGTCCACATGGGCTTCGCCCGCCGCGATGCGGAGATGCTTGTCACGCAGACATTGCAGGGATCCGTCTTATACGCGCGGCAATCCGGCTTGCATCCGGCCCAGCTGCGCAACCAGGTCACGAGCCCGGGGGGCACGACCGCGGCCGCCCTGCACGAGATGGAGAAGGGCGGTCTGCGCACGGTTCTTTCGGAGGGCGTCTGGGCGGCTTACCGGCGTTCCCAGGCCCTGGGCGCGAAGACCGAAACTTCGTAGGCGCTGCACACATTGCTTTAGGCGCTAATGTTCCGCGGTGGCCTTCCGGCGCCAGGGCCGCCCGACGTTAAACTTGGTATGAGCAATCGGGCGCAGAAGATTCGATTGTGAAAATATGGACAAGTGCGGCGGCCTTTGCTAGAATGCGGGAATGCGCCGGAAGAAGGCGCTCCAAGACAAACTTGCGCAGTTAGCTTATACGGCCGGGCCCAGGCGCGCCCGGTACAAATGACAACCGATGAACGTATGCGAGTAGCTGAGGAGCCTGCGAATGGCAGACAATATCTATGAATCGATTCTCGAGCAAATCAAGGACATTGAGCTCGGCCAACTGGAATCGGTAGAAGTCGGCTACGTGGAGGAAGTGGGCGACGGCATCGCCCGCGTGTCCGGCTTGGCCAACGTGCGCTACAACGAGTTGGTCCAGTTCGAAAACGGCGTGGCCGGAACCGCCTTCAACCTGGAGAAAGATAATGTCGGCGTCATCATCATGGGCGCCTACGACGACATTCAGGAAGGCGACACGGTCAGCGCGCTCGGCCGCATCGCGTCAGTGCCGGTGGGCATGGGTTTGGTCGGCCGCGTCGTCAACGCCCTCGGTCAGCCCATTGACGGCCGCGGGCCCGTGCAATTTGACGAATATTACAACATCGAGCGCATCGCCCCCGGCGTCATGGAACGGCGCAGCGTCGATCGGCCGGTGCAAACCGGCATCCTCGCCATCGATACCATGATTCCCATCGGGCGCGGCCAGCGCGAGTTGATCATCGGCGATCGGCAGACGGGCAAGACGGCCCTGGCCCTTGATACCATCGTCAACCAGCGCGGCGAAGACATGTATTGCATCTATGTCGCCATCGGCAAACGCCGCGGCGAAGTGGCGCGCATCCGCGAAACGCTGGAGCGGGAAGGCGCGATGGAATACACCACCCTGGTCGTCGCGTCGGCTTCGGACGCGGCCGCGCTGCAGTATCTGTCGCCATACTCCGGCTGCGCGATTGGCGAGTGGTTCATGGAAAATGGCAAGGACGCCCTGGTCATTTATGACGACCTGTCCAAGCATGCCAACGCCTACCGCCAGGTCTCGCTGCTGATGCGGCGCCCGCCCGGGCGCGAGGCTTTTCCGGGCGATGTCTTTTATTTGCACAGCCGCCTGCTGGAACGGGCCGCGCAATTGAGCGACGAACGCGGCGGCGGCAGCCTGACCGCGCTGCCGGTGATCGAAACCTTGCTCGGCGATGTATCGGCTTTTATTCCCACGAACGTCATTTCCATCACCGACGGCCAGATCTATCTGGAATCCGAGTTATTCAACGCCGGCCTTCGCCCGGCCCTGAACACGGGCATCAGCGTCAGCCGCGTCGGCAGCGCCGCCCAAACGCGGGCGATGAAAGATGTCGCCGGCGGCCTGAAATTGCAGATGGCGCAATTCCGCGATCTCGCCGCCTTCGCCCAGTTCGGCTCCAACCTGGACAAGGCGACGCAGCAGCAATTGGACCGCGGCCTGCGCTTGACCGAGCTGTTCAAGCAGGTCCAGTATCAGACGCTGTCGCTGGATGAACAGGTGGCGCTGACTTATGCCGGAACCAGCGGCTTGACCGACGAGGTGCCGGTGGAGCGGATGATTTCCTGGAAAGAAGAGTTCTTGCGCGCCTTCCGCACGCAATTCTCCGATACCGGCGAATTCATACGCGAGAAGCGCAACGAACGCGCCGAGGACGAGATCCAGGAGAAACTGACTCTGGCGCTCAAGACATTCAACGAAGCCTGGTCCTAGCGTCGCCGCCGTCCAAAGAAAGGAGACGCTAGATGCCAACCCTGCGAGAAGTCAAGAACCGCATTCGCAGCGTCAGAAACATCGCGCAGATCACACGCGCCCTGGAGGCGGTATCCGCTTCGCGCGTCCGCCGGGCCCAGGCCCGCGTCTTCGCCAGCCGCGCCTACGCGGAAAAGGCCTGGGAGATCCTGGTTAACATCCAGGCGGCCAGCAAGAATCTGCCCCTGCATCCGCTCTTGACCGAGCGCGAAGAAATCAACAAGGTGATGGTTGTTGTCATCACTTCCGACCGCGGCTTGGCCGGCGCCTACAACGCCAATATCCTGCGGGTGGCGCAGCGTTTCGCCACGCGTCTGGGCAAGCCGGTCGAGTATGTGGCGGTCGGGCGAAAAGGGCGCGATTCGCTGGCGCGCATCGGCGCCAACATCGTCGCTTCATTCACTGACATGCCGGCCGAACCGGTTATTGGCGATATTAGCCCCATCGCGCGCATCGCCATGGATGCCTATTTGGACGGCGATGTCGACGAAGTGCTGATCGCTTATACCGACTTCGTCAACATGCTGGCGCAGCGCCCGGCCGTGCTGGGCTGGCTGCCGCTGACGACGCACACGGTCGCTCAGCAGGTCGCGGCGGAGTATGTCAAAGATGTGGCAAACGTCAGCGGCGGCATCCAGAATTACGATTACGAACCGAGCGCGACCGCCGTCGTCGACGAGATCGTGCCGCGATTCACCGAATTGCAGCTTTATCAAGCGCTGCTGGAAGCGCAGGCCAGCGAACACGCGGCGCGCATGGCGGCCATGAAAAACGCGACCGACAATGCGACCCAGTTGACGGCCGATCTGACGCTGCAATACAACAAGGCGCGTCAGGCGTCGATCACCGCCGAGATCCTGGATATCGTGGGCGGCGCCAACGCTCTGCAACAGGCGATTGACAACAGCGCGGATGAAATCCTGAAAGAAGAATCAATACTGCAGGATGCTTGAGCCGGCGTTTGGGCCGACGGCGCATTCAGAAAAGGAGCAGTCAAGATGGCAGAGATTCAAGGCACGGTAACGCAGGTCCTGGGCAACGTTGTGGATGTGGAATTCCCGGCAGGCGCCTTGCCGGATATTTTTGACGCTGTCGAGGTGCCGCGCGAGGACGAAGACAACCTGATCCTCGAGGTGGAGTTGCATCTCGGCGAAAGCGCGGTGCGCACCGTGGCCATGGATTCCACCGACGGCCTGGCCCGCGGCGCCGCCGCCTACGCCACCGGGCAGCCGATAGCCGTGCCGGTGGGCGCGCCTACGCTCGGCCGCATCTTCAACGTCTTGGGACGGCCGATTGACATGGGCGAAGAAGTCCCGGCCGAGTCCGAGCGGCGCCCGATTCACGCTGACGCGCCCTCTTTTGAAGACCAGTCTCCCACGATTGAAGTTTTCGAGACCGGCATGAAAGTGATTGACCTGGTGGCGCCCATGACCAAAGGCGGCAAGACCGGCATCTTCGGCGGCGCCGGCGTCGGCAAGACGGTCACGATTCAGGAATTGATCAACTCCATCGCGACGCAGCACGATGGCTTGAGCGTTTTTGCCGGCGTGGGCGAGCGCACGCGCGAGGGCACGGATCTCTATCACGAGATGAAAGAAGCCAATGTGCTGGATAAGCTGGCCATGGTTTTTGGCCAGATGAACGAGCCGCCGGGCGTGCGCCTGCGCGTCGGTCTCTCGGGTTTGACCATGGCCGAGTATTTCCGCGATGAAGGCCGCGATGTGCTCATCTTCATCGACAATATCTTCCGCTATTCCCTGGCCGGGGCCGAGGTCTCGGCGCTCTTGGGGCGGATGCCCTCGGCGGTTGGCTATCAGCCCAACCTGGGCGAAGAAATGGGCATGCTGCAGGAACGCATCACTTCGACCCGCAGCGGCTCAATCACATCGATGCAGGCCGTCTATGTTCCGGCCGATGATTATTCCGATCCGGCGCCGGTGGCGGTCTTCACGCATTTGGACAGCACCATCGCGCTGGAACGCTCGATTGCCGCGCGCGGTCTCTTCCCGGCGGTGGATCCCCTGGCCAGCACCAGCAACATCCTGCAGCCGGAGGTCGTCGGCGAAGATCACTATGGCACGGCCCGCGAAGTGCAGCAGGTACTGCAGCGCTACAAGGACTTGCAAGACATCATCGCCATCCTCGGCGTCGAAGAGCTTTCGGACGACGACAAGGTGCTGGTGGCGCGGGCGCGCAAGATGGAGAACTTCCTCAGCCAGCCCATGTACGTCGCCGAGCAATTCACCGGGCAAGCGGGGCGCTATGTGCCCATCCGCGACACGGTGCGGGGTTTCCGCATGATATTGGACGGCGAAGTCGATCACATTCCCGAGCAAGATTTCTATATGTGCGGTCCGATCGAAGATGTGCTGGAACGCTACGCAAGCCGCGAGAATTAGCCGGAGGCGGCGATGCCGATTCACATCGAGTTAGTCACGCAAGAGAAAAAGGTCTTCGACGAGCCCGAGGCCGATATTGTGATTGTGCCCGCGGTCGAAGGCGAAATGGGCGTGCTGCCCAATCACGCGCCGGTTTTGACCACCTTGTCCTTCGGCGAGCTGGTGGTGCGCAAGGGCGCCGCCGAAGAGCGATTCGCCGTGTATGGCGGCGTGGTCGATGTGCGGCCGGATAAAGTTGTCGTGCTGGCGGACCTGGCGGAATCGTCATTTGCCCTGGACCTGGAGAAGGCGCAGGAAGCGCGGGAACGCGCCCGAACGCTGCTTGAAAGCGGCCTACCCGGGGAAGAAAATCGGGACGCTCTGAATGCCTTGCGGCGGGCGAACCTGGCCGTGCGCATCAGCCAAAAAATCCGCAGCCGCGGCAGCGGCTTGCGCATCCTGGACGAAGACAGCGACGAAGCCTGATTCCAGGTTACTCAATCGAAATCAGCGGCGGAATCAGCCCGGACCTGCGAAAGTAGTCCGGGTTTTGTTTTTGCTGTACACTTAAATCGGCGGATAGCAAGCTTCCAGCCGGCGGATTTCATGGCTCGTTTTGGCAAACAATTAGGCGTCGACCTCGGTACAGTCAATGTGCTGATATACGACAGCGGCCGCATCGTCTTGCAGGAGCCATCGCTGGTCGCGCTGCTGGCGGAGGAAGAGCGCATCGTCGATTTTGGTCACCCGGCGCGGGAGATGCTGGGCCGCGTGGATGACGAAGACATTCAGGTGATGCGGCCCCTGCAGAACGGCGTCATCGCCGATTACGAAGTGACCGAGGCGATGCTGGAGTATTTCTTCGGCAAAATCGCCGGGCGGATCCGGCTCTTTCGGCCGACTGTAATGGTTTCGGTCCCCTTCGGCGCGACAAGCGTCGAGAAGCGCGCCGTGCGCGAAGCGATCCTGGCGGCGGGCGCGCGTGAAGTTCAGCTAATGTGGGAGCCGCTGGCGTCGGCTCTGGGCGCGGGCTTGCCGGTCAGCACGCCGGCCGGCGGCATGGTTGTCAATATCGGCGGCGGCATCACGGAAGCGGCGGTTCTGACGATGAACAATATCGTGCGCGCCGAAAGCGGGCGCGTCGGCGGGCTGCGCCTGGACGACGGCATCATCAGTTATGTGCGGCGCAAATATAACCTGACCGTCGGCCAGCCCACGGCCGAATCCATCAAGATTCAGATCGGGGCCGCGATTGACCAACCGCAAGAGATGACGATGGAAATCCAGGGCCGGGACAACGTCTCCGGCTTGCCGCGCACCGTGCGCGTCACCACCGGCGAAGTGGTAGAAGCCCTGGCCGAACCCTTAGGCCAGATCGCCAGCGTGGTCAAATCGGTCTTGTCGACGACCCCGCCCGAATTGTCATCGGACATCATTGATCGGGGCATCGTCTTGACTGGCGGCGGCGCCTTGCTGCGCGGCATCGACAGCTACCTGACGCAGGCGACCGGCGTGCCCGTTTACCAGGCGGATGACCCGCTTATCAATGTCGTCGTCGGTTGCGGCCGCGCGCTGGAAGACCCGGCGATTCTGCGCCGACTTGCCCAAACCACGTATTACTAAGCAGATGCAAGTTTCCTGAGAAAAGCCCTGATTAGTGGGCGGCCAGGTCTCGGCGCTGGTCGAAATGCCGCGCCTCAGGCTTCGAGGTAGTAGGTCATGCGCTGCAGGTGCGTCACCGGGTCGATGTATTGAATCTGCACGCAGTCCGGCACATTGATATTGATCGGCGCGTAGTTGAGTATGGCGCGCACGCCCGCTTCCACCAACTGGTCGGCCACTGACTGGGCGACTTCGGCGGGAACGGCGAGCATGGCAATCTTGATGCCCTTGTCATGAATCATCTCGGCCATGCAGTCCACCGGCCGCACGACATAGTTGCCGATGCGTTGGCCGATTTTCTCCGGACTGACGTCAAAGACATCGGCAATGCTGAAACCGCGATCCTGAAAACCGCGGTAGTGGGAGATGGCGATGCCCAGATTGCCGGCGCCTACGACTACAACCGGCCAATCCTGATTGACCTGCAGCACGGCTTGCAGCCTTTCGATGAGGTACTCAATCTGGTAGCCGGTGCCCTGCTTGCCGAAACCGCCAAAATGGGAGAGGTCCTTGCGAATCTGCGCCGAGCTGATATCCAGGCGTTTGCCCAATTCATGCGACGAGGTGACGCGTTTGTCGTCCTGCTGCAGGCGCCTCAAGGCGCGCAGATAAAGCGGCAATCTGCCGATGACTATGTCAGGGATTGATTCCGTAGATTTTACGGCCATGAATGGCACCGCGGCGCGTTGAGTTTGTGAAGGATTCAACAATATCCATATTAACACTGCGCCGCCTTTCACGCTAGCGGCGCCGCTTCGGCCTCGCTTGAAGGCCGGCGCTTCCGATGCTAGAATGGCGCTGTGCCGCGCGCGGCGGCCGCAACCGGAACGCCCACCCAAGAATGACCGCCCGCGGCGAAAGAGACGGCGCGAATATGGCCGAAGCAAGCAGCGACAAAGTCAGCAATTCACGGCAGATGGCCAAGGACTTGCAAATCGTCCACGACAGCATGTTGGACGGCTTGGGGCAACTGGCCGATTATTTCGGCTTCAATCAAGTGATGGGTCAGCTTTACGGCAGTCTGTTGCTAAGCGCTGAACCGCTGTCCCTGGATGACATGATGGGTCGGCTGGGCATCTCCAAAGCCAGCGTCAGCACCAATATGCGCTCGCTCGAGCACATGGGCATGGTGCGGCAGGTCTGGGTGCGCGGCGGCAACGGCCGGCGCAAGTATTACCAGGCCGAAACCGACTTCTGGCAGATATTCTCCAATATCCTCAGCGGGCGCGAGATGCGCGATGTCGAGCGCGCCCTGGCCGTGATGGAAGAAAACCGCCAGCGCATCTCCAACACGATTGCGGAGCTGCCGGCCGATCAGCAGATTCTGGCGCGCCTGTATTTGGACCGAATTACACAGATGCAAGCGCTCTTTCGTTTTGCGCAGCTGCTCATCAACAGCATCCTGAACCAGGTCAGCGGCATTGATGTCTCGGATGTCTCCGGCGTGGAACTGCAATAGAACTCGCCCCTTGTTGCGAGCGCCGGCCCTCACTATAATTCTGCGCGGGCCGGGTCCCCCGAGGAAGTGGCGGAATTGGCAGACGCGCATGACTTAGGATCATGTCTCTTTGAGGTGAGGGTTCGAGTCCCTCCTTCCTCAATAAATTCAAGCAGAAAGGGCGCGGCACGCGCCTTTAGTTTTTCTGACGAAATATCTATATCGCCCGCGCCCAACAGTGCTAGAATGAGCGGCGACTAGTCAAGGATGTGGAATTGAACCTGCAGACCGAACGCATCGAAAACCACAGAGTCCAGTTCAAGATTGAAATCGAAGCGGAGCAGTTGGACGAAGCCAAGCGCCAGGCCGCGCGCAAGATCTCGCGCCAGGTGCGCATCAAGGGATTTCGCAAGGGCAAGGCGCCTTATCGACTGGTGGCGCAGTATGTGGGCGAGGGCGCGATCCTTGAAGAAGCCCTCGAGGCCCTGGGCGACGATCTCTACAAGCGCGCCTTGGAAGAATCTGAAGTTGCGCCCTATGGCCCCGGCGAATTCGACGACTTCACGCTTGAGCCGACGCCGACATTCACCTTCTCCGTGCCTTTGCAGCCGGAAGTGGATCTGAAGGACTATCTTGATGTTCGGCTGGATTTCGAGACGCCGACGGTCACGGAAGAGGACGTGGACGAGGCGCTGCGGCAAATGCAACTGAACGTCCTCGAAGTTGTGGACGACGATATCAAGGTGACGGAGATCGGCAATCGCGTGACGATTGCTGTCGAAAGCGAATTCATCGACGGCGAGGCGCCGGAAGACGCCCCCGAAATTGCGCCCGAAGTTGCAGAAGACGAAGCGGAGGCGCCGGACGAGACTATTCCCGTCGTGCCCATGAAGGGCGATACCTTCGTGCAAGACGACAACGCAGTCATCATTCTCGACCCGAACGAAGATCCCTTTGTTCACGGCTTCAATGAGCATTTGCTTGACGTAGAAGTCGGCAGCGATGTCGAGTTTGAACTGACCGTCCCGGATGACGATGTCGATGAAGGGATAGCCGGACGGCGAGTCAGCTTCCTGGTGACCGTCAAAAGCGCCGAGGAGATCGCCATACCGGAGCTAGACGATAAATTCGCCCGGCGCGCGAGCCGCAGCCGCGGCGATGAAGAACGCGACCTGGCCGGCTTCCGCGCTGTGCTGCGGGCGGACCTGGAGCGGACGCGACTGGATGAAGCCAGGACCGAGTATGCCGATCGCATGCTGAAGGAGATGGTCGACCGCGCGGAAGTTGTTTACGCGGATGTGATGCTGGATGAACAGATGGACGGCATGATCGAAGAATTCGAGGAGCATCTGAAACATCGCGGAGTCAAGCTCGACGATTATCTGCGCATGACAAATTCCTCCAGCGACGATTTGCGCGAGCAATACCTCGAGCAGGCCAAGTTTACACTGCGCCATTCTTTGGTCCTGCGCGAGTTGCTGAGCGCGCAAAAGGTCGAGGTCAGCGATGACGATATTGAAGTGCGGCTCGAGCATGTCATCGCCGGCTATGGCGCGAACCACGTCATTCGCCAGATGTTTGATACGCCGCAAATGAGAGGCAACATCGGTAACGAACTGATGATAACCTTTGTCAACACTCATCTTTTCGCCATCGGTCGGGGCCATGACGGCGACGCTGCGGTAGAAGAACTAAAAGAGCGGATGGCCGCGGACGCGGAACGCGCGCGCGAGCGCAGCGAACGAAGGCAGCGCTACGCTGCCGAAGACCAAGAGGCGTCGGCTGAGAATGCGGCGGGCGAGTTGCCGCCGGATGCGGACGCCGACGCTGTTGATGACGATGACAGCATCATAGACGCCGCGACAGTTCAAGAAGAAATCGATTGACGGACGAGCGCCGGGCTCGCCGCAAAACCAGGAAAGGCGCAAGGCAGCAAATGATGAGCTTTCACAATGTAATCCCGATGGTAATCGAGCAGGGCAGCCGCGGCGAACGCGCCTACGACATCTATTCCCTGCTGCTGAAAGAACGGATCATCTTCGTCGGCTCGGGCATCAATGACCAGATTGCCAACTTGATCGTGGCGCAGTTGCTGTTTCTGGAACGCGAAGGGCCCGATCGCCGGATTCAAATGTACATCAATTCGCCCGGCGGGGCCGTCTATTCCGGTTTGGCGATCTATGACACCATGCAGCAGATTGCGGCGCCGGTCAGCACGGTCGCGGTTGGCATCACCGCCAGTTTCGGCACGGTTCTGTTGACGGCGGGCGCCAACGAAATGCGACTGGCGCTTCCCAACGCTACCATTCACATGCACCAGCCCCTGGGCGGCGCGCAGGGCCAAGCCTCGGACATCGTCATCCAGGCGGAAGAGATCGTGCGGCTCAAGCAGCGGATTATCCAGATCTTCGTCAAGCATACGGGCAAGAGCGCCGAAGAGATAGAAGGCGCCACCGATCGCGACATATATATGACGGCCGAAGAAGCCGCCGAATTCGGCTTGATCGATTCCGTACTGCTCAGCGAGACGCGCGAGCTTGAAGGGGCTTGATGTGAGTTTTTCGCCATTGAAACAGCGCTGCAGCTTTTGCGCGCGAACGCCGGACGAGGTTGAGCGACTCATCGCCGGACCCGAGCATGTCTTTATCTGCAACTATTGCGTTGAGCTCTGCCACAATCTGATTCGGGAAGAGGATGCGGACGAGCCGGAAGCGGAAGCGGATCTCAGCTTTGATTTCGCGCTTTCGCCGCGCCAGATTATGCAGCGCCTGGACGAATATGTGATCGGCCAGGGCGAAGCCAAGCGCGTTCTGAGCGTCGCCGTTTACAACCACTACAAACGCATACAAGCGGTCGACGCCCCGCAAGACGTCGAACTGGAAAAGAGCAATATCCTGCTCATCGGGCCCACCGGCTCGGGCAAGACCTTGTTGGCGCAGACGTTGGCGCGCATCCTCGATGTGCCTATTTGCATCACTGACGCCACCGCCCTGACCGAAGCCGGCTACGTGGGCGAAGATGTGGAGAACATCCTGCTGCGGCTGATTCAGGCCGCCGACGGCCATATCGCCCGCGCCGAGCGAGGCATCATTTACATCGACGAAATCGACAAGATTTCCCGCAAATCAAATTCCAATCCCTCGATTACGCGCGATGTCTCGGGCGAAGGCGTGCAGCAGGCCCTGCTCAAGATTATCGAAGGCACGCTGGCGAATGTGCCGCCCCAGGGCGGGCGCAAGCACCCGCATCAGGAGTTCCTCCAGATTGATACGCGCAATATCCTCTTTATCGTCGGCGGGACATTTGCCGGCCTGGACGAGGTGATTCGCCGGCGCATCGGTTTGAAGAGCCGCATGGGCTTCGGCGCCCAGCAGGAAGACCGGGCCCAAACCGAAGCCGAATTGCTCGGCGAAGTATCGCCCGAGGACCTGGTGCAGCACGGCATGATTCCGGAGATGGTCGGGCGCTTGCCGGTTACGGTTAATCTGAATCCCCTGGAACTTGAAGACCTCGTGCGTATCATGATCGAACCCAAAAACGCTCTCATACGCCAATATCAGCATTTGCTCGCGCTTGACGATGTTGATCTCGTCTTTGAGCAAGATGCGCTGCAAGCCGCGGCCGAGCTGGCCTTGGAGCGCGAGACCGGCGCCCGCGGTTTGCGCTCCATCATTGAAGCCTGCCTGCTTGAAGTGATGTTCGAGGCGCCGAGCCACGCTGAAATCACCAGAGTCGAGATCGGCCCGGGCGTGATCCGCGGCGAAGAAAAGCCGCGCATCATCACCAGCGACGGCACTGTCATTTCCCTGTCGGAGAAGGTCAATCCGGCGGCTTGAGCGTCTGGGGCGCGGCCTTGCCCCGTTTCAATTATTGGCTGGTGGGCAGCAGCAGGACTTCAGTCGCGCTATCGGCGCGGCTCTTCAGCGTTTGCGCGTCCAGGTGAGTCGCTTCTTCGCCGGCGCCGCCCCAATTGTAGGGAATGGCCCACCTGGGTTTCATCATCTCCAACAGCTGCAGGGCATCGGCAAGCGACAGACGGCCATAGCCGTCAATCGGCAACAGCACGATATCCGGCTGCAGCTGCGCCATGTCCGGAATGAGCTCCGAATTGCCGACATAATAGATATCAAAGAGGTCAAGCGAAATCAGGAAACCCAGTCCGCTGTGACGGCGCTGATCGCGCTGGGACGAGGCCGGAATCGCTTTGATGCTGGCCCGGTCAATGTTGAAGCTATGCCAGGTGCGGAGCACGGTCGTGCCCGGGATGACGCGCGCGACATTGTCGCTGCCGAGAATGACCGTGCTGTCGCCGCGGATCTTCTCCACATCCACCGGCGAACACTGATCGTAATGGTCGTGCCCAATCAAAATGGCGTCCGGGGGCGAGTCCCGCTTGACGACGCGCCAGGGCGCAATCTGGATGAAGGGCGCGCCTTCGATGGTGAAGCTGCCGTGACCTTGCCACTTGATGCGCTCTATCAAGGCAGATCCTTTCGGGAAGGTCTCTCGTCTGTCGGGCGGCGCGGCTGGCTTGTCGCCGGCGCTGGCTCCGGCGATTATAGATTCCTTGACGCCCCCTTCCAAGCTGAATCTGCGCGCGCGCGACCGCCGCTTTTCATCTACACGCGCGCTCTGAACTTAGGTATGCTATCGCAGCGACAAGGGACAGCGATCAACGCGCGATGCTGGTTGATGAAGCCAAGATATTTGTAGCGAGCGGCAAGGGCGGCGATGGCATGGTGTCATTTCGCCGCGAGAAATATGTGCCGCGCGGCGGTCCGTCCGGTGGCGATGGCGGCCGCGGCGGCGATGTCGTTCTCAAAGTTGACGCCAATATCAATACCCTTTATGCCTTCCGGAAACATCCGCACTATAGAGCCGGGCCCGGCGGCAAAGGCGGCTCAAGCAACAAGACCGGCGCCGATGCCGAGCGCCTTGTTGTGCCGGTTCCGGCGGGCACGGTCATTCGCGATGCCGCAACCGGCGGACTGATTGCCGATTTGCTATTGCCGGAGGCGGAAGCGGTCGTCGCCGCTGGCGGACGCGGCGGCCGCGGCAACGCGCGCTTCAAAACGGCGGCGAACCAGGCGCCGCGCCTGGCGGAAAAAGGCGAACCCGGCAGCGAACGCTGGATCACGCTGGAACTAAAGCTGATTGCCGATGTCGGCCTGGTCGGCGCGCCGAATGCCGGCAAATCCACCTTGCTTTCCGTGGTCAGCAATGCCAAGCCGAAGATCGCCGATTACCCCTTCACAACATTGGAACCGAACCTGGGCACCGTCATCTACGATAACCGGGATCTGGTATTTGCCGATATTCCCGGCTTGATCGAAGGCGCGCACCTGGGCGTCGGCCTGGGCCATGCTTTTCTGCGGCATGTCCAGCGCACGCGCTTGATTGTGCACGTTCTCGATGGCGCGGCCGACGACCCGGTGGCCGACTATAATCAGATCCGCGCGGAGTTGGCGCTCTACGATGAACAGCTGCTCGAGCGCCCGGAAATTGTGGTGCTCAACAAGATCGACATGCCGGAGACGCGCGAATACCAGGACCTGCTTGTTGAAAGTCTGGAGGAACGCGGCATCGGCCGGCCCCTGGCCATATCCGCGCTGACCCGCGAGAATGTCACGCGCCTCATCCAACAAGTCTTTGAGCTGGCCGCCGGTTTGCCGGGGCGCGGCGAGGGCGAGCTGGCGGAAGCGCCGGTCTATGAATTGGACGATGCCGACTTGTCCTTTGAACTGAAGGTAAGAGACGGCCGGTATTATGTCAGCGGCGAACGCATTGAGCGGGCGGCGGCCATGACCTATTGGGATTACGACGAAGCCGTAGCCCGATTTCAAAAGACGCTAGAGGCCCTGGGCGTGGCGGCCGCTTTGGAAAGCGCCGGCGTACAAAGCGGCGATACCGTCTTCATTGGCGATTTCGAATTGGAGTGGTCCGAATGAATGACGAGCGCATCGGCATCCTGGGCGGCGCATTCGATCCGCCGCAGATCGGGCACCTGATACTGGCTGAATATGGCCGCGAAGCCTTGAGCCTGGATCGCGTGCTCTTTGCGCCGGTGGGGGATCATCCGGTAAAGAAGCAGGAGGTCCGCCTGCCGCTGGCGCATCGCCTGGCCATGCTCCAGCTTGCCGTCTGCGATCATCCCGCCTTTGAGATTTCGCGCGTCGACATTGACCGGCAGGGACCGCATTATTCGGCCGACATGGTCAAGATTATCGGAGCGCAGAATCCCGGCGCGGCGCTTTTTTTCTTGATAGGAGGCGATAATTTTTGCGCGCTGCCGACCTGGGAGCGGCCGGAGGAACTCTATCGCTGCTGTCGCCTGGCGGTCATGAAGCGGGCCGACGAAGAATTCACGCTCGATATGCACGATGCCGCTTTGCCCGGGCTCTCGCGCCGAGTCGACCTGGTTGATGTGCCCATACTAAGCGTCTGGGTATCGTCAACCTATGTGGTAAACCGGATTCGCGCCGGGCGCAGCGTGCGCTACCTGGCGCCAGATCCGGTGCTCGAATACATCCGCGCCCACAATTTGTACCGTTGATCGCCGATGTTTCGCACCGCCTACGTCCTTGTTGTTTCCCTCGCTTTTGCACTGGCGTTTGCAAGGCCGGGGCCGCTTGGCGCGCAGGCGCCAACGCCCGTTCCCACATTGGCGGTGCCCACGTTGGTCCCGCCGCAATCGGGGGCGGCATCCGCGGATGCCTTGAGCAATGACTCAGCGCTGGCTGAAATCATCGCCGGGGGCGTGATGCGGGTGGGCATTCTCTATAACGCGCCGCCCTACAGCGAATTGACGATGCAGGGCGAGTTGCGCGGTTTCGATGTCGATTTGCTGCGGCTGATCGCCGAGGCCTGGGGCATCGAGATTGAATTCTTGCAAGTAACGCGCCTAAATGCGCTGGACCAGTTGAATGCGGGCCGGGTTCATGCGGTGGCGACGGCGCTGGTTCGCTACCGCGACCTGGATGAAGAAGTTGATTTCACACAAACTTATCTCCAAGGCGTGCAGTCACTGCTGGTTCAGTCCGGCAGCGACTTCGCTTCGCCTTCAGATCTGCGGGGGCGCAGCCTCGGTTATGTCATTGGCGCGCGGACGGAAAAGGCGCTGAGCCTGTCCGCCGCCCGTCTCCCCGAAGAAGCGCAGCTGCGGCATTTTCTCACGCTGGACCGCGCAGTCGCCGCCCTGGCGCGCGGAGAAGTTGATGGCGTCGTCGCTGAAGAACAGGCGCTGCGCCGGGCGATTGCGGAGCAGCCGGCGGCCTTTCGCATCCTTGAAGAGGCCGTCCTGCGGGAGGCGCGCGCCTTCGCGGTCCGGCGGCAGGACGCCCCCCTGCGAAACGCGCTAAACCGCGCGATTCAGCTCTTGACGCGCGATCGCGATATGGCGGTTTTGCATCGCGAGTATTTCCCGGATGACGAATTCCCCAGCGATATGATCGCCTTATGGGACGGCATCGGGGATTCTAAAACGCTTGCTGATATGCCCAGCGCGGTCGTATATCCATCGCGATATACGGTCCCGCGCATCCTGAGCAGCGGCGTACTGCGAGTTGGCGGAGTAATCAACGCTGAGCAGGATTTGCCGGCCGGGCAGCGGCGGCTGAACCAGTTGAACCGCGCCTTGGTCATGGAGTTGGCGGCGCGCTGGGGCGTCGAGGTGGAATGGAAGGCCGGCGCAGCGGATGCGGCGCTGGAACTGCTGGAGCGCGGCGATGTGGATCTGGTCGCCGGCTTGAAGCCGAACTGGCGCCAAGCGCAGGCGCTGGATTTCTCCATGCCCTATTTGCTGCACGGCGATCGCTTGCTGGTCCGCGTGAATTCGGGAATCGAGGGCTTCAATAATCTGCGCGGACGCATCCTTGGCCTCTTGATAAATGACGATACGGCGCAAGACCGGGCGCAAGCCTGGGCCGACACCATCAATGCTTCAATGCGCTTCTTTCGCACGACAGAGGCGGGCGCCGCGCTGACGCTTCTGGAGTTCAACAATGCCCACGCCATATACGCCGATTCCCTCGCTCTAATCCCCCATTTGGAAGCGAATCCCAACGCCCTGCGCTTCACCGAGCGCTGGTACAGCCGTTCCTACTTCGTCTTCGGAACGGCGGAGAACGATCCTGATATGCGCCTCTTGGTGGACTATACGCTGCAGGAAATGATTGCGGACGGTACGCTGTATCGCCTGACGGCGCCCCTGACTGCCGCGGACGAGCTGCCCGGCTTCGATATGATTCCCGGCGCGGCCGCCTTCGCCGGCGTCAATCTTTCCCGGTCCTCTGGCCCTTGAGGACAATCGTCACCCCAAGGAGCAGAATCACACTGCCGACTGCCTGCAAAGCGGTTGGGATCTCGTTGAATATGAGCAGGGCCCAGACCGCGCTCATGACCGGCACCGTTTGCACGGACATCGTCAGGGTGGTTGGCGAAATAAATTTGATCACATAATTCAGCGCGCCATGCCCCATGACTTGCGCCAGAATCGCCAGAAGCAAAATCCACATGTAGCCGCGCGGATCGTAACCGAGGAGCGATACGCCGCTGATTGCGATGATAAGCAAGGTGACAAAGGCGCCGGCGCCATAAACCAGCCAAATGTAAGGAACGAAGGAAACGCTTCCCCGCACCTTGCGGCCGAAGATGATGTAAAGCGACGCGGAACAGGCGCTGGCGACAGCCAGCAAGACGCCGAGGCTCGGGCTGCCGCCCGGTTTAACGGGCGCTTGCCCCGAAGTGGTGAGGGCGATGATGAGGCCGCCCAACAGCGCCGACAGAATGCCCGCCCATACGAGCTTGCCCAGCTTTTGCTTGAGCAGGGTCACTTCAAAAAAGGCGACCCAGATGGGAATCGTGGCGATAAAAGCTTGATTGACCAGCACACTGATATGCTCAAGCGAAGCAATCATCAAAACGATATTTGTGCCGGACAGGACGCCCGCCGCCAGCGTCAGCCAGAAAGACCGGGCGGGCATCTCAGTCAACTCGCGGCCGCCCTTGAACCAGATGTAGGGCGCAAACATGACGACGCCGGTAATCATGCGCCCGAAGGAAAGCAGCGCGGGCGGGATATCGTAGGTAAAGGCAAAGCGCACGCAGATGGGGCCGAAGGACCAGGCGACCGCCGAGACCGCCACCAGGATCCATAGCTGCGTCATGGACGGCGCCGCCAGATTAATGCGCATGGGACGCCGCCTTCTCGGATCCGCGGATCTCGCCGTGGCTGGCCAGGATCACTCCCAATACGATGATGACGCTGCCGGCGATTTGCTGGGCCGGCGGCAATTGACCAAATAGAATCAAGGCGAGGATCGCGCTGCCGACCGGCTCCAGCTGCGTGAACATGCTGACGAGAGCGGCCGGGAAATATTCGAGCAGATAGTTCAGCGATGAATGGCCCAGCAATTGTGGTATCAGGCCCATCGCCAGGACGATCAGATAGCCCTGCGGACGGAAACCGAGAACCGGCGTTGAAGTAACGGCGATGACGGCCAGCGCGCAAATCGAGGCGATTCCGTAAACCAGCCACACGTAAGGTATCACCGGCAGCCGGGCGCGCAGTATGCGTCCGATCAGCATGTAGACCGAAACCGTGATCGCGCCGATCAAGGCCAGCGCCGCGCCCGTCAAAGTCGCGCTGAGATCGGTCGCGCTCGAACTTGCGGAGGCGCCGTCGTTGAGGGGCAGGCCGATGATGACGCCGCCGGCCAAGGCAACCAGCAGCCCGGCGACGACCAGCCCGGACAGCCGTATGCGCAAGAAAATGACCTCCATGATGGCAACCCAGATCGGACCAGTCGACACGATGACGACGCTGACGAGGACAGTGGTAAATTGAAGGGAAGACACCCAGGCGGTGAAATGAATCGCCAGGCAGATGCCGGAGACCGCGATCAACAAAAGGTCGCGGCCGGACAGCGATTTGAAATGCGCCCGATAGCGTCCCAGCGCGATTGGCGTGAGCGCAACTGTGGCGACAAGCAATCGGCCGCCGGCGATAATCAGCGGCAGCATCGATTCCTGCAGGGCGTAGAGAATAAAGATCGCCGCCGAAGAAGTCGCCGCGATCGCCAGTACGATTACGAAATATGCGGTGATTGGCTTTTCCGGCGGGGCGGATTCCGATTCTGTTGTCAAAGCTGATTCTCCCGGGCGACAGATGAATATCATCGGGGGATTCGGGTAAATTACAAGTCGGAATCGGCGGTGCGCCTATGCCGGTGCGGTCTGGTCAATTGCCGCGCGCGACAGTACAATGCAGTGGCATGGCTCGCGGGCATTCGGCAGGAACATTGGTGAATGCGGCCTGGCCTGTGCTAGAATAACAGCGAGACAATTCGAAGTTTCCAAGTTTATAAGGAGTAAGTGCAGTCATGGCATTTGAATTACCGTCTCTTCCATATCCAGAAGACGCGCTTGAGCCGCATATCGACGCCCGCACAATGGGCATTCACCATGGCAAGCATCACGCCAGCTATACCGCCAATCTGAACGGGGCGATAGAAGGCACCGATCTGGAAGGCAAAAGCATCGAAGAAATCCTGGGCAATTTGGATGCGGTTCCTGAAAGCATCCGCACCGCCGTGCGCAACAACGGCGGCGGCTATGCCAATCACAACCTGTTCTGGCAGATCATGGGCCCGGACGGCGGCGGCGAGCCGAGCGGCGCGCTGGCGGCTGCGATCGACAGCGCCTTCGGCAGCTTCGATGAATTCAAGTCCGCCTTTTCCGCAGCGGCCGCGACCCGCTTCGGCTCCGGCTGGGCCTGGCTGGTGGCCGACGGCGGCGCCGTCAGCGTCACATCGACGCCGAATCAGGATACGCCGCTGATGGATGGGGGAACGCCCATCCTCGGCCTGGATGTCTGGGAACACGCCTACTATCTGAACTATCAGAATCTGCGTCCCGATTATATCGCCGCCTTCTTCAACGTCATCAATTGGGATAAGGTCGCCGAGCTTTACGCGGCTGCCGGCTAAAGGCTGCCATTTACTCGAGCTCAGCGGGCCGGCGGCTCGCTGAGCCTGCCTTGGCGCATTTCTCAAGTTGAGAGAAAGGCAAACCCAATGAGCGAGACGGGCGGAGTAAGTCGGCGCGATGTCTTGAGATTGGCCGGGTCAGGCCTGCTGGTTACGACCTTGGCCGGCGTTTCCCTCGGCGCGGATGAAGGTTTCCAGCTGCCGCCATTGCCCTACGCCGAAGACGCGCTTGAGCCCTACATCGACGCGCGCACGATGGGCATCCACCACGGCAAACATCACGCCGGCTACACGAGAAAGCTGAACGCGGCCATTGAAGGCAGCGACCTGGCTGGCCGGACGATTGAGGATATTCTCGCGGATCTCGATTCAGCGCCGGAAGGCATCCGTACCGCCCTGCGCAACAACGGCGGCGGCTATGCCAATCACAGCTTGTTCTGGCAGATCATGAGTCCTGACGGCGGCGGCGAGCCCAGCGGCGATTTGGCCGCTGCCATCCAGAGCGGCTTCGGGAGCTTCGCCGACTTCAAGACGGAGTTTTCGGCTGCGGCCGGCGGCGTCTTCGGATCGGGCTGGGCCTGGCTGGTGGCCGATGACGGCGCGCTCAGCGTGACGAGCACGCCGAATCAGGATACGCCGCTGATGCAAGGGCGGCGGCCGATCCTGGGCATTGATGTCTGGGAACATGCCTACTACCTGCATTATCAGAATCGGCGGGCGGATTACATCGAAGCCTGGTTCAATGTCGTCAACTGGACGAAGGTGGCTGAACTGTACGCTGACGCTGGCTAATCCCGTCCCGAAGAATCAGGCCGGGGGACATTGCCGAAAGCGAAGAGTAATACTCATTCACTTGAAAGGGCGCTACAATGGCAGCGCCCTTTTTGCGTCGGACAAATCGCGCGAAATGATGCCGCGCCGAAACACAGGAGATGAACCGGATGACAGCCTACCGCATTGAAGTGGATTCGCTTGGCGAAGTGAAAGTGCCCAAGGATGCCCTCTACGCGGCGCAGACGCAGCGCGCCCGCGAAAACTTCCCGATCAGCGGCATGATGCCATTGCCGGCTTTCATCTGGAGCATCACGGTCGTCAAGCGGGCGGCGGCCGAAGTCAATATGGAACTCGGCCTGCTGGACGCGGAGCTTGCGCAAGCGATCATGCAGGCCGGCGACGAAATCCTGGCCGGGCAGCATCACGAGCACTTCGTGGTCGATCCCTTTCAGGCCGGCGCGGGCACAAGCCACAACATGAACGCCAATGAGGTGATGGCGAATCGCGCCAACCAGATCCTCGGCTACGCCATCGAAGCGAGCGACAAACCGATTCATCCCAACGATCATGTGAACATGGCGCAATCGACCAACGATACGATTCCAACGGCGATTCGGCTGGGCGCGCTCTGGCGGCTGGACGAGCTGCTGGGCGTATTGGAGCGCTTTGTCCAGGTCACCCGAGGCAAAGCGGCCGAATGGGACGATGTGGTCAAGACCGGGCGAACGCATCTACAAGACGCAGTGCCGATCCGGCTGGGGCAGGAAGTCGGCGCCTGGGCGACCGCAATCGAGCGCGGCCGCGAAAAAGTCAAGTTCGCGGCCGAAGGCCTGCGGCGGCTGGGCATCGGCGGCACAGCGGCCGGCACCGGCTTAAACGCCCACCCGGAATATCACGGGCGCATGGTGGCGACGCTGTCGGAATTGACCGGACTGACGCTCTATGAAAGCGACGACTTGTTCGAATCGATGCAATCGATGGGGGACGCCGTTTTCTTCAGCGCGGCGCTGCGAAACCTGGCGATGGAGTTCACGCGCATCGCCAACGATGTGCGCCTGCTCAGCGCGGGTCCGACCACCGGCATCGCCGAACTGACCGCGCCGACGGTGCAGCCGGGTTCGTCAATCATGCCGGGCAAGGTGAATCCGGTGCTGGCCGAGATGCTGAACCAGGCGATGTACCATGTGATCGGCAATGATACGGCCGTGAACCTCTGCGGCGCGGCCGGGCAATTCGAACTGAATGTGATGATGCCCGTGATCGCGCATAACCTGAACGAGATGATGCAGGTGCTGATCGGGGCGGTCGCCGCCTTCACGGAGAAGCTGATGGCGGGTCTGGCCGTCAATCGCGAGCGGGCGGAGAGCTGGCTGGCGCGGAATCCGATTTTGGTGACGGCGCTGAATCCCATCATCGGTTACAACAATGGGGCGCAGGTGGCGAAGAAGGCGCTGGCCGAAGGCAAGAGCGTGCGCGCGGTCGTGCTGGAGCTGGGCTTGATGGAGGCGGATGAGCTGGACCGGGCGCTGGATGCCTATGCGATGACCGAGGGCGGGATTGCGGAGTAGGGGTGGAGGGTGGACGTGGGTCGAGACCAATTGCAAAATCCCGACAAATTCGATATTGACAAAGTGAGAATTAATCGTATCATGGACGATAAGGCGTATACTATACCAATGGAAGATGAAAGTGGACGACAGAATCCCTTGCAGCACGACGGACAGTATTGAAGTGCTTAGTCTCAGTGTTCGCGTATTCAATGCGTTAAAACGTTCGGACATAAAAGTAATAAGCGAACTCATGGCGCTTAGCGACGAACAGCTGTTCGCAGTGCGCAATCTAGGGGAAAAGGGTGTTGCAGAAATAAGAGAGCGACTTGCCAGGGTAATACTTGTAGACGCCCGGTTAATTACAGGCGAAAACGGGTCTGCCAAAATATGGTCAGGTGAGCCCCAGATTTTGATTGACCTTGGCCCCCCGACGATTCCGCGCCACGAAGTCGTAGCTTGCCATCAAATGATGTTGGCTAGGCAAATTGAGGCAGGACTATTGCATCCACTGGCGCCAATTGATGAACGCTCACTAAGTGAGCTTGTTTCTACACAGGTGGATTGCCCGGAGGTTTACCAACCGTTGCTAAAGATTCTGGTTGCTCCTGTTAACGTGTCGCAAGAACTTGAGAGATTGCTGGCTGGCCTGCCAACACGAGAATTGGATGTTCTGATCGCGCGCAGCGGCTTCGCGCCGCTCACATTGGATTGTATATCCTCTAAGATCGGGTTGACCCGCGAAAGAGTCAGGCAAATAGAGCAGAAGGCAATCGGTCGTATCTGGAGGGCCATGTCGTCTCTCCAGCCGATACGTATATCGAGTGCTTTTCTCTATGCCGATGATATGGATTTATCATTTGACGGTTGGTCTCGTCGGCTACATAGAACTGGACTTCTCGGAGATTGGTCACAAGCAAAGTTCGCATCCATAGACCAATTGGAGTGCCTGACTGTATTGATCAGAATCTCGAGCAAAACCATGAACAGTATTGAGATTCCGGAAAGTCTCAAATGTATGTTGACTTTGCGGGATATGGGTTGTTCAGAGGCTCCCGCACTGATGCTAAAACTGCTCGAATCATATAGTGGCACTACCGAGCGGCTTGTAATGAAACATCTGCGGCACAGCGGCGCAATTTCGCTAGACTGGTTGGTGAATCAGGACGGCATCGAGTTTAGTATCGAAGAATTGCGCCTAATCCTAGAGTACAAGTCATTCTTTGGAGTAGGCGAAAACTGGTTCATGTCTCTCCAGTACGCTCCCAATAAGCTTGGTTATTTCAGTGTGCTCCATAGATCTCTATTAAAGATGTTTCAGTATTGTGGTCCCTTATCCCTCCGCGACGTCTACTTTGGAATCGAGCGAACTCTTATCAAGGTCGACTTTCCTATACCACCGTTAGGCGTGGTCGAGCAGATTCTTACAATCCATGGATACGCTTCTGAGAACGATCTCTGGTTTTGGCCCGGTGATGCATCCGAGGAACTTAATAGCGGAGAATCCGCAATCTGGGCAACAATTCATGAGCTTGGAGGTGTCGCACACCACTCGGAATTGATGCAAGCCATATTGGACAGCGGACTTTCCGGTGCATCTTTGCACGGTACATTAAGGCGTTCCCCGCTTTTCGACAACTTTGATCAGGCGCTGTACAAGCTAAGAGGTGCTCATCCGCAACACAAAGATATTGAAAGAGCTCAGTCGGCAGCCAATAGGACGAGTGTGAATTTATCGGTAGAACATAACTCTTATGGGAAAATCACTGTTGGAGCAAACTTGGGCATTCTTGCCATTGCAAATGGAACGATAGTCACCGAGAGATTACCGAACTTGGAAGGAGTTTGGCAATGTAGCTGGGGCGACGGTGAGACATCGGTGATACGGGTAACTCATAACGAAATCCGTGGTCTATTAGGTGTTATGCGATTCTTAGATTGCAAATTGGGTGATCGAATCTTGTTGATCTTTAATGTCTTAGACAGGACTGTTGCTGTAAGGAAAATCAAGGCGAATCTTAATGACTGACACCACGCTATCAAATATACATCTGGTAACGATTGCGCTCGGCAATTTGGATGGACACGAAAACCCGGTCGATTCAGAGGACGTTGCGGTCCACGTTAACCAACTCGCCCCAGGAAAGTTTACTTGGCGGAAATATTCTGAATATATCGATCTTCAGGTGGTCAATCAGTCTCTTCAAGACGCGCGTCGCAAGCGTAATGGCTCGCTGGTGACTGGATCCAGCTCGAAAGGCTGGATGCTTTCCGCCGCGGGAATGGAATGGTTTAAGAATTATGGTTTAGAGTCAAGTAGCGACGTTAGAGACGTGGTTCAGTATCGTCGTGGCTCAATAATGCGCTCTCAGGACTTGGAACGACGCCGACTCAAAGATACCCAGGCACATGTCCTCTTTTGCGAAGGCAAACTGACGGAAGTTACCCGCAACGACTTTTTTGAATTCGCCAAGATAAATGAGTATTTTCCCTTAAAGGCCAGGGCTCGTCGATACGAATTCATTGAGAGCGCAGTCGCCGGTCATGATGAGTTGTACGAAGTATGGAAATTCTTGCGTACAACTTTTTCAAAGGAGTTTGAGTAGATGACTGCAATAGCAAATAGTATCGAAGTCACGTCGCATGTTTCACGCGATCTCTTGCAGAGTTCTGCGTATTTCAACACGTTTGGGAAAGTCGTCTGGGAATACGTGTCAAACTCGTTGGATGCAGCAAAGGACAATGAGTCTGTACTGGTAGGCGTTGAGATAACTGACCGCATCGTGAGAATTAATGATAACGGACGGGGAATGTCTCGGCTTGAGCTACTGACATTCTTTCAGATGCATGGCGAGAATATCCAGCGGCGCAGAGGCAAACGTGTACGGGGACGATTTGGTACTGGCAAATCGGCGGCCTTTGGTATAGCCAGTTCGCTTACTATCAGTACTATTCAAAACGGAGTAAAAAACGAAGTTCGCCTTACACGTAGGCGCATCCAGTCGGCTTCCGATGGCAAGCCTATACCGGTTGAAGAAATGCAGACTGATGTTCCTACGCAGGACGGCGATGGAACGACCATTACTGTGGAGCAATTTGTAAAAAAGAAACGTCCGCGCGTTGAAAAAGTCGTACAGTATGTAGAGCGACACTTGAGCAGATACCGTGGTCGCGCACAGGTTTACATTAACGACCATCTGTGTAGTTTCGATGAGATTGAGTCCAGACTAGGTTTTCAGCGAACACCTCCTGAGCATGTTCAAGAATATATTGGACATGTAGTGCTGCATATCAAAGTGGCTTACGAGCCACTGGACGACGAACGTGCTGGCATAGATGTCATGTCTTACGGCATCTGGCATGCAACGACACAAGTCGGCATCGAAAATAAGGACAGGTGTCAATATATCTTCGGCGAAGTCGATGTGCCGGTCTTGGAAGATGGCGAATGGGAAGTTCCTCCTTTTGACAATACGCGCAGTGTTAAGCTGAATGATCAAAATCCTGCCGTAGCCGTTCTACTTGGCTGGATATCCGAAGAACTTGAAAAAGTAAGACAGACTCTCGTCGAAGAAGAAAAGGAACGCCGAAAGAGCGAGCAAGCTCGTAAGCTGGAAAGGGAAGCTGAGCAGATTGCCCGGATTCTAAACGACGACTTTGCTCAACAAGAAATGGAGCTTGAACGGGCGCGTCGGGCGAGAAACGCCGCTGGCAAGCAGCCAGTCAACGATTTGCTCGGCGGCGAAGACGGTCTGGCTCCGGGGCATGGCGATATTCCCGGTTCAACTCAGGAAGCTGGGAATCCCCATGGAGACGGTAGCCGAGGCGAGAACGCCTCGGAGGGTGAAGATCCTAGACCGGGTCCTTCTCTCATACATGGCAGCGATCCTGCTTCGCAAAAGCGATTGGAACACGGTAAACGTAAGCGGCGTCGGGCGATGTTTAGTTTGGAATATGAAAACGGGTCGCCCACGATGCCAAGGTCGCGGTATGAGACCCACGATAAGACCATCTACATAAACCTTGAGCATCCTCAGATTGCCAACGCGCTGTTGGCGAGCAATGGCAACACCTCAGGTAAACAGTTTCGTGAAATGAGCTACGAGGTTGCGGCTATTGAGTATTCGCTGGCACTTCAATATGAGAGCATGGCTGATCACGACGCGTACGACGCGTTTGCTGCCTTGGATGAGCTAAGACATACTGTCAATCGAATTACGGGGAAAATTGCTGCAGCCTTATATGCTTGACAGCGCCAGGGCATCTGCATGGCACACCTCACCCGAATTCGCCATCCTCAACCGAAGCCGCTATAATCCCGCAAGCCACCATCGCCGCATCATATCGCGACAGCAACTTCCAATTCACTCAGCCCAGGGAGGTTAATATCGCAATCCAACTGGCAGGACAATTCATCTTGTTTTCGTCCACACATATCACAAGCGAGGTACAGAAAATGAAGAAAGCACTGTTTTTCCTATTCATCATCGCCCTCCTCCCCTTCAGCAGCGCGCTGGCCCAGGACATGCCCCACGCCGGCGTCGAGATAGTGACCAACTTTATGCAGTCGGGCACATACGACATAGGCGCCGAGCAGCTAGAGCCCGGCTTCGAGGAAGCGACCGGCATCGAGCTCGAGATTGTGGCGTCGCCCTTTGTCGTCTTGGTGCAGAACAACATCACCGATCTGACCACGGGCACGGGCGAGTTTGACGTGATCTCGGGCGATTTCTGGATCGGAAGCGTTTGGGGGCAGATGCATCCGCTGGATGACTTCATCGAGCGCGATATGTGGGGCGGCTCCTTCATCGAGGGCTTGACGAAGCAGGGTCCTTCAGCCTACTTCGACGGCAAGCGGATCGGCATCCCCTACAGCGCCGATGCTTACGGCTTGATCTATCGCACCGATATCTTTGAGGAAGCGGGAATCGAAGCCGACTGGGAGACCTGGGACGACTTCATCGCCGTGCTGGGCGAGCTCGAGATGCATCTGGAAGGCAGTGATATCGCGCCGAACGTCTTCGCTTTTGGCGCTTCGGAGCAGGCGGCTGCCATCTTCTTGGGCATGTACGATAGCTATCTGGTGGATGCGGCGGGCAATTACGCGCTTGATCACGATGAAGCCATCGCCTCTTTGAATCAGTTGAAGAGCCTGCTGGATTACAATCCGGAGGGCGCCACCGGCTTGAGCATCGATGAAGCCAACTCGATCTTCCTCACGGGCAAAGCGGCCACGATGATTTGCTGGGTCAGCTTTGTGCGGGCGGCGGCGCAAGATCCGGATTCGTCGCTGGTCGTTGACAATTGGGCGACGGCGACATTCCCGGGTCCGGGCTTCCCCTTCCTCTCGGCTTGGAATCTATTCATATCCGGCTATAGCGAGAACCCTGAAGCCGCTTGGGAATGGATCAAGTATTACATCACCGAAGACGAAGCCAAACGCCGTTTCGTCGAGCTCGGCGTCGGTTCGCCTTTCTTGAGCACCTATGAAGATCCGGAGCTGATTGAGCAGTACAGCCACGACTTCCCGTCAATGGTTGCGAACTTGAATCGGGCGGAGACGGTGCCCTGGATTTTCGCCGCCTTCGAGGTTTTCTTCCGCCACATGAGCGAATTCATCATCGGCGCCGCCACCGCCGAAGAAACGCTGGAGAAAACGCTGGCCGATTGGTCGGAACTGGAAGTGCCGGAAGGTCTGCTGCAGTCAGCTGCCGCGCAAGGGCAGATGCAAGAGGGCTAAGTCTGCGTGAGGCGGGGGCCGGTTGCCTCCGCCTCTTCGTTTGTTTATACGAAAACCCTTGGCGAAACTTTAACCGACGCGGAAGCAGCGCGATTGTCCAAGCGGATCAATGAGTTCTTCGATTGCATCGCGGGTTTTGAGCAGTAAATCGAATTGGCATCGCCGGCACGATTTGCCCTGGCTGGTAGTCTTCGTGATCCCGGCCCTTATCATCGTGGTGGCGGTACAGATATATCCCTTGGCTTATTCGGTCTTCTTATCCGTCCAGGATTGGGTGCTGACTGAATCGCAGACGCCCAAAGGTTTCGTCGGGCTGGATAACTTCGTCAAAGAGTTGGGCGACGACACCTTCAGGCGTTCGGTGCGCAATAGCTTGGTTATCACAGGCGGCGCGCTGGCGCTGCAAATGACCCTCGGCATTCTGCTTGCATATCTGACGATGGGTTCCAGCTGGCGGATGCGCGCGGTGCGCACCTTGCTCATTCTGCCGATGGTGATTGCGCCGGTGGCGGCCGGCACGCTTTGGCGCATCTTGCTAAATTACCGCGCGGGCTTGGTCAATCATGCGCTCAGTCTTGTCGGCATACAGGGTCCGGAGTGGCTGGCAACGCCGGATTGGGCGATCGTTTCAGTCATTCTGCTGGATACCTGGCAATGGACACCCTTTGTCTTGCTGGTGGTTGGTGCGGCGATTGCCAGCATTCCCGACGACTTGCTGGAGGTCGCCGCTATTGACGGCGCGTCTCGCTGGAAGACTTTTCTTTATGTGGAGCTGCCGCTGTTAATGCCGCTGCTGCTGTTGACGCTGGTCTTCCGCATGTTGGAGTCGCTTTTGTCGCTGGATTCGATTTATTCGCTGACCTTTGGCGGGCCAGGTTACAGCACCTATACCTTGACCTACTACATTTACACTCTGGGCCTGCGCAGCTTCAACTTCGGCGCGGCGGCCGCGTCGTCCTGGATGTTTATGGTTTTCGCCAGCTTCTGCATCGGGCTCGTCTTCTGGTTCCAGCGGCGCGAGCGCTAGAAGCGCCCGCGATGGATTTGTCGGATTTAATATGAAGATTCACGCAATTGGCATTGATATTCCCGACCAGCGCGTTGACGGTCGCCGTCAGGTCCTCGTGGACGAGCTGAGGCATGCCCGGTCGCTTGGCTTTCCCTTGGCGGAATTGTCGATTGCCAGCTTGAGCGTCATCACCAATGGCGAATTGGTTGCGCAGCGCGTCGCAGCGATTCGGGAGGCGATCGCGCCCTCCGACCTTCGCTACTCCGTTCACGCGCCGGGTCGCAGCAACCTGGCCTTCGGCCCGGACCTTGATATGGAATATCGCGTCGTTGAAGCCTGCCTGCGTTTCTGTCATGCCATCGGCGCGCGCGTGCTGGTTTATCACAGCGGGTTGCAGGCCCTGGACGCCGCGCGAACCGGGACGGCGCCATTGCCCGGCGAGGACGAATTGGCGCGCGGCGCCGAGCGTGAAGTGGCGGCCCTGCGCAAACTGGCGCGGATTGCGGAAGACTTGAACGTGATTATCGGCATGGAAAATGGCGACCCGCATCTTTGGGAATACGCAGTCTTGCTGCGGGCTGGCCGCGGCCGGGATGATCTTCCTAAGTATCACGCCCGGCTGCGGACATCGGCGCTCATCGAACAGGTTAAGGCGGTCAATCATCCCAACGTTCGGATCACGCTGGATTTGGCTCATCTGCATCTGGCGACTCATGCCCTGGGCGATGACTACCTGGCGGCGATCGCGCTGGCGGCGCCCTGGGTCTGTCATCTGCATATCAACGACAACTTTGGCAAACTGGATGCGGGCTACGACTACGAAGGCTATCGTCTGCCTTATGGCGAAGCCGACCTGCATCTGCCGCCGGGCTGGGGCGCGATTCCCTATGCCGAGGCCTTTGCGCGTCTGGGTGAGTACGAGGGCGATATCGTTCTGGAGATCAAAGAGCGCTATCGCGATCATCTGGACGAGGGGCTCGCCAATATACGGCGGATTCTGCTCGAAAACGGACATGATCTGAATGAAGCGATCTAGCTCTCCCATGCAGCGCTGGCTTGCCTTCGCGCACGGCCTCATTCTCCTGCTGGCTTGCCTGGTGGTGTTGGTGCCACTAGCGTACTTGATTATCAACAGCGTCAAGCTGCCGCGCGAGTTTCTGACCATACCGCCAACGATCCTGCCCAGCGAGGTTACGCTTGAGCATTATCAAGAACTGATTGAAGACAAGAAAACGGTTCGGTACTTTCGGAATAGCTTGACGGTCGCGGTCTGGACGACCGGGATCACCATTTTGACTGGTACGCTGGCCGCTTACGGTTTGGCGCGCATGAAACTGGCGGCTAAAGTACTCGCTTTCGTTACCTTCATATTTCTCTTCATCCGCTTTTATCCGCGCGTGACGACGGTGATACCCTTCTTTCTGGTCATGCGGGAGCTTGACCTGCTGGACACGGTCTGGGCGATCATCATCGGGCACCTGGGCATCACCATTCCGTTCGTCACCTGGCTGATGCTCGTCGTCTTTCAAGACCTGCCCGAGGAAATCGAGGAAGCGGCCATTGTTGATGGCGCCAACGTCTGGCAGCGCTTCTGGCGCGTAGTCTTGCCGATTGTCATGCCTAGCGTTTCGGCTGCGGCGATTTTGACAGCCTTCTTGTCCTGGAATGAATTCTTGATCGCCTCGAGCGTGGCGCGGCGCAAGGCGAGTGTGCTGTCGATAGCGGTGGCGGGTTTCGTCAGCGACAAAGGCATCCAGTGGGGTCCGATGGCCGCCATGAGCGTGGTGATGATCCTGCCTATGATCGTATTCGCCTTGTTCGCGCAAAAGTACCTGATCCGCGGCATCACATTTGGCGCGGTCAAGGGCTAGGGCGGCCCGTGGCCAAAAGGACGCCTTTGCATAACAATCGCATCAAATTGAAATTGCGCTTATAAACGACACTTTCGCTCATATTTCGTAATCTGTAGGGGCGTTTCGCTGAAACGCCCACAATTTGCAGACCATTTTCAACGGGCGTCTCACGAGACACCCCTACATCTTTACATGGTCATCGGCGGATTCAGCATTGCAATGCGCCCGATATTGAGAAAACTAAAGCGCATAGCGATTCAGGTACCGGGAGGGCTGAGACCTTGGATAGACAGACTGCCTACGATATCGTCAGCGAGTTTGTGCAATCCGACTCGCTGCGCAAGCACATGCTGGCGGTGGAATTCGCCATGCGCGCTTATGCCGAGCATTACGGCGAAGACGCCGACGCCTGGGGCCTGGTCGGGCTCCTGCACGACTTCGACTGGGAGATCCACCCGTCGCTGGAGCAGCACCCGATGGACGGCGCGCCCATCTTGCGCGAGCGTGGTTTGGGCGAAGAAGACATCCGCACGATCCTCAGTCATGGTCCGCTCGCGGCCGACGATCGACTGACCTTGCGCGACAAGGCTCTCTACGCCGTAGATGAGCTCACCGGTCTAATCACGGCGGTGGCGCTGGTTCGCCCCAGCAAGGACATCCGCGATGTCAAGGTGCGCAGCATCCGCAAGAAATGGAAGGACAAGGCTTTCGCAGCCGGCGTCAATCGGCAAGATGTCATTGACGGCTGTGAAACGCTGGGCGTTGATGTCTGGGAATTTCATGTGCCGCTGGTGCTGGCGGCCATGCAAGGCCGCGCCGCCGAGTTGGGGCTCGACGGCGCGAATGCGAGCGCCTAATCGCGCACGTACACCGGCGTGCCAATCTCGCCGAATTCATAGAACCATTTGGCGTCGGCATTGGTCATATTGACGCAGCCGCGGCTCATGGGTCGGCCGAAGTTGTTGTGCCACCAGGTGCCATGGAAGGCGTAGCCGGAATAGAAATACATCACCCATTCGACATTCTCCAGGCGATAGTCGAACCCGCTCATGGTTTGCGAGCGCACTTTGAGCCGGATCTTGAAGTCGCCGGTTACCGTTGGCGTATCCGGCAAGCCGCTGGATATCACGGCAGTGTGCTTCAGGACGCCGTCTTCGTAGGCGTATGCCCGCTGCGTGCCGAGCACAACCACAAATTCGCGGCCGACGCCGACCCGCGCGCCCGGCGCGACAACCGCCGGGATCAGGGGACCATATTTGGCGGCTTCCGCGGCTGTTGGAATCTGGAGGACCATGCCGGCATAAATCGAGTTGGGATCGGGGATGTCGTTGACGTCCACGAATGCCCGCCAATTAATGCCCAGCTTGAGGCCGATCTGCGACAGGATCTCGCCCGATTTGACGACATATTGTTTGCGCGGTTCGGCTGGGGCGGGCGCCGCGGGCCGGGTGGCTGCCATTTGCGTTGAGGCCGCCGGCGGCGTGTAAGACTCCAGATTGCGCACGCGCAAGGTCAAGCCGGAGTGAATGCGGCTCGGATCCGCGATGCCATTGGCGGCCATCAAGGTATCAAGCGAGAGGCCGTATTTCCGCGCGATCCGGAACAGAGTCTCGCCGCGCTGAACCACATGGGTATCAGGTCCGCTTGTGGATGGCGTGTCCTGCGCCGCAGGCGCTACTGGCTCGGCGGGCGGCTCTTCGACGGCTGGCGGGGCACCGCCTTCCGGTATCAGCAGTTTCTGCCCCGGATGGATCATCCAGGATGTCAATTCGTTCAGCGCATGCAAATCATCAAGGCTGACGCCGTAAGCTTCCGCGATTTTTCCCAAGGCATCGCCATGTTGCACGATATGGACATATTCGCTGGCCTTCAGCGCGGGCTCGGGCGCGCTCTCGATTTCCGCCTCGGGCGCGGCCGCCGGTTCTTCTTCGGGCAGGGCTGGCTCGCTCTCGGGCGCAGGCGGCTTTCCGCCGGCGGGAATACGCAATTCCAGCCCCGGATGTATCAGCCAGGAATACAGGCCGTTTTCCGCCTGCAGCTCTTGTAAAATAACGCCATAGGCTTCGGCGATTTTGCTCAGGGACTCGCCTGCTTTCACAACATGGACGAGCGCGCCCGTGGCCGGCGCAGTCTCCGGCATGGCGGCGCTGTCGCCTCCGGGCAGGGGCAGGCGCTCGCCAGGATAGAGCCGGCCGCGGTTGTTGCGGTTGAGAACCAGGAATTCAAACAGGTTCATATCGTAGGCGTCGGCGATGCTGTGGAGCGTTTCCCCCGGCCGCGCGACATTTACGGTCGCTGAATTCTCTTCGGTCGACGGCCCCAGCGGGATCGTCAATAACTGCCAGGAATAGATCAGGTGGGCATTGCCGATGCCGTTCTCCGCTGCCAATTCATCCATGCTGACGCCATAGGCCTGGGCGATCAAACCCAGGGTTTCGCCCGGGCGCACGATATGAGTTTCCGCCGCATTGCGCTGCGCCGCCGCGCCAGGCGCAAGCAGCAAAAGCATAAGACTGGTCAAGAGGAGCGCGCTCGCTGGTCGCATGGCTAAACTCCTTTGCATTTGGTCGCTGTTGCAGTGACGGTAACATATTCCCAAGCAGATTTAGAACGAGGCGAACTCAGGTTAAAGCGCCCCAAAAGCGCCTGAAAAACGGCGCGCCAGATTGGCTTGCAGCGGCTGAATGCCAGTATTGACGCGGGATTGGCGCCGTCGGCTCGATTTGGTCAGCGCGAGCGCAAGCTGCATCCGCGGCAGGCGGGCATAGCGCAAGCGTCGGCTGAACGATTGGCAAGAGCAGGGGGAATCCGTTACACTTCGATTCGCAGCGCGCAGCAGAGCCGCTTGGGATGGAGAACTAAGACAATGTCCGGAACAAAACTCGTACTGCCCAATCTTCGTACGATGCTCGTCTTGTTGACAGCGCTTTCGCTCGCTGTTGCGACGCCCCTGCTGGCGCAGGATGAGAGCCGCAGACTTTTGGCCGGCACTGTGCTTTCCGGCGAGTTGGGTCCCGATTCCACGGCTGCGACATACATATTTGACGCCGGCGCGGACAGCGTAGCGAACATCGGACTAAGCAACATTTCCGCGAGCGCCCTGGCGCTTCATCTTAGCGACATCAATGGAAACACGATAGCAAGCGCGGCGGCTGCCGACGGCGCGGCCAACCTCAGCGATGTATCGCTGGCTTCCGGCGGACGCTATTTTGTATTCGTATATTTCGCGCCGGGCGCCGGCGCCCAAGAGACGATTTTCGATCTCAGCTTCGACTTGAGGGCTGGCGCCCCGGCTGAGGCGGCGGAAGCCGTCGCGGCGGCCGAGCCAGAATTGATCCTGCTCGGCGCTGGCATAGATGTGCAGCTGAGCTGGAGCGGCGCGGCTGATTTGAATCTGGAAGTGCGCGGCCCTACCGGCCAGTCCTTGCATTGGAATTCGCGCGCGACCGTCGATGGCGGCGTCTTCGGATTCGACGCCAACGGCCTCTGCCAGGTGATTAGCGCCAATCCCGTGGAGACGGCGACCTGGCAGCCCGGCTTCTTGCCAACCGGCAGTTACGAAATCATCATCTATTACAAGGAAGCATGCGATACCGCGACCGGCGCTGTGCCATTCAACGTGGATGTATCGGTCGACGGCGCGCCAAGCGGCAGCATCGCAAACGTACTCTCCCCCGGCATTCAGGGTCAAGAAAATGTCTACGTATCGCGCTTTGTCATCAGCGGCGACGGCAGCGCGGTTGTGAGCGCCGGCGGACAGAACCCGCCTTCGAGCCTGACATCCCCGCCCAGCAGCTATGACCGCGCCGGGGCCGCGGCGACGCCGATTGCGCGGGGTGTGCCGGTCCAGGGAGGTATCAGCAACGATCAACCCTTCGTCGCGTATTCCTTCAGCGCCGCCGCGGGCGAGGTGATCTCAGTTGAAATGCAGGCGGTCGGGCCAAACCTGGATACCTTGCTGCAAATACTGGATCCGGCTGGCCGGGTCGTGCATGTCAATGACGATGCGCTTGCCGGCCAAACCGATTCCAGTATTGCCAACGTCCAACTCTTGAGCGGCGGCAGCTACACGATCATCGCCACCCGTTACGCCATGGATTACGGCGGCACTCAGGGCGGCTACCAGTTGACATTCAGCGGCGGCGGCAGCGATGCGGCCTCGCCGATCAGCGGCTTGAACTTGCCGCCGGGCGATATTCAAGTGAGCTTGTTCTGGAGCACGGGCGCAGACCTGCAATTGCTCGTGCGCGACCCGATAGGCGAGTCCGTTTTTGATGACAATCCCTTCGCGGGCAGCGGCGGCATCTTGCATTTGGCGGGCAACGTGAATTGCATTCCGGCGGAAACTGACGCGCCGGCATCCTACATTTATTGGCCGCCCGGGCGCATGCGACCCGGCGCCTACGAAGTCGAAGTCTGGTACCAGAATCCCTGTTCGGAATTGCCGCCGCCCGTCGACTTTACTTTGCTGATTGAGGTCGGCGGCGTGTTGGTCGCCGACGCCCGTCAATTCCCGCAGCCAGGCCAGCGCTATGTCACTAACTTTACGATTCAGCCTCTGGGCGCGGCCGAAGCGGGCGAGGGCGGCTTCATCGACGCCGGCAGCGCGAGCCTGGCATATCAGGCGGAGGCGCTGGGAGCGCCCCTAATCGAGAGCGGGCGTCCCGTCACCGGCACGATCTCGGCCGAAAATACCTTTGATGTATTCAGCTTCAACGGCGCAGCCGGTCAAACGGTTTCGATCAGCATGGCGGCGGTGTCGCAGACGCTCGACACCAACCTGTACTTGATCAGCCCCGGCGGGCGCGAGGTCGCCGCGAATGACGATGGCGACGCGGTCCTGCTGGGCGCAAGCGGGCGCACGACCGACTCGCTGATCAGCGGCTATGTCTTGGCGGAGAACGGTCCATACACTATAATCGCCACCCGCTATGCCAATCAGTTCGGCGGCACCATCGGCGTCTATCAGTTGACGCTGAATCAGAATTAGTCGCTGCTGCGCGGCGCGGCGTCAGCCCGCCTTGAGGCTTGGGCGTTGATATAGAAAAACGGACGATTTCCAAGGCACTGTACAATGCCCGCTGGTTTTGCTAAGATGCGGCGCTATCGCCGCCGATCCTCTTGCGAAAGTGATTCTGCATGAAAAAGCGCTTGCTTCTTGTATGTTCTGTGTTGGCGGCGCTTGCGCTTTCGGCTTGCGCGCCGAACGTAAACCTGCTTGATGAAACGAAACTCAGCGATTCGAGCCTCTTGACCGGCGAGCCTTGCGAAGCGCCCTGCTGGAATGGCATAACGCCGGGCGAGACGCGCTATCGCGACGCCAAGCTGATCATTGAAGCGGACCCCCGCTTCAAGATCACTGAAGAGCCGGACCCGCAGGAAGACAACCCGGGCCGCCTGCTCACCTTTGCTGAGGGCGAGAACCCGAGTTGCTGCCAGCTATTCAGCCGCGATGGCGAGATTGTTACGTCATTTCTGCTGCAATTGGCGCCTGAAGTCACTTTTGGGCCGGTTGTGGATAATCTGGGCGAACCGCAATATGTCAGCGGCCAGGAGCTCAGCGGGGAACAAGCCTATCTGGCGATGGTCTATCCGGAGCGGCCGCTGGTTGTTTACGCCTTTGTGGCCGGCCCCGAGGCTAATCTCTCCGTGCACAGCGAGATTATCGGCGTTATGTACATGTCGAGCGAAGAAATGAGCCAGATGCTGACATGCACCAGCCTGAACAACTGGGGCGGGTTTTTGCCCTTTTCCAGTTATGTCGGCGGCGAGGGCTTTGACTATGTGGGCGAAGGCGTGGGCGACGAAGAGATTTGCCCAACCGAAGAGTAACTTGCCTGGATCGAGCGCGATCATTCGGATTTGAGGAGCGGGAACAAGATGGCAGTTGATGCACAGTCGACGCTTGCAGTCGGCGCGACAGTTGTGGGTAAAGTCAGGCATATCGGCATATACGGCGCGCTGGTTGATATCGGGACCGGCCAGGATGCGCTGCTGCATATTTCGCAACTTGCGGAGAACGAAGAACGCAAGTTTGAGGATGTGGTGCAATCCGGCGCTGAAATCAGCGCCTACGTGCTCAAGAGGCGTCGGGACGGCCACGTTGCCTTGACATTGGAAAAGCCGCCGGGCGTGCCCTGGAGTTCGATCAAACTTGGCAATACCTACACCGGTCAAGTGATTCGTGTTGAAGATTTTGGCGTCTTCGTGGATTTCGGCGCGGAACGCCCGGGCATGGTGCATGTCTCGGAGATGGCTGATGGCTATGTCAAGTCGCCGGGCGATGTCGCCAGCGTCGGCCAGGCGGTCGAAGTCCGCGTGATCAAGAAAAGCGGGCGGCCGCGGCAGATTGATCTGACGATGAAGAGGGCTCTGGTAGAGCCGGCGCTGGAAGAAGAGGAAGAGGAAGAGGGCGACAATGTGCCGACGGCGATGGCGCAAGCTTTTCGCCGGGCGATGCAAAGCGGCGCGATGGCCGAGACACAGGTACAGGCGCCGGTGCTAGCGCCCAACAGCCATCGTCAAAAGCAAGAAGATATTCTGGAGCGCACCTTGCGCCAGTCGCAGGGCTAGCTGCGGCGCTTCGGCGAGCGCGTATCGTCGAATGACGGCTTTACTCACTGAATTACAGACCTGCTTCCAATAACGTAATGCGAAAATAACAGGACGTTGTAGGGGCGATTCGGTCGCCCGTTGATACAATCGCGAATTTTAGGGCGACATACTGTTTCGCCCCCTAAGGCTTGTCCGCTACTAAAATTCTTTCTCCGATACAACAGCAACAATACCAAAATACTACGATTAACGTGCGATCCTCGCGATAATCAACATTTTACTGCGAAATGCGTCAAGGTCAGTTTCCCTTCACTGGATCGCTGCAGACGGCAGAGCAGTTTTTCTACCCCATCCCCGGCCCTTCCCGTAGGTCTATGTCTACGTGACCCAGTGAACTGGGGAAGGGCAGCTCAACAAAAAGGTTCGTAGGTTGACCTCAAAACACATAAAAGATTGCCAATGAAGTCAGTCTCTTTCAGCGCGCTCCCCCTTCTCCAGCTTGCTGGGGAAGGGGGCTGGGGGGATGGGGTAAAGAAGCGCAGTAGCATTAACCAGTACCGGACAAACCTTACATATCGACCTTATGCTGAATTTCGCATGACTTACTTGGGATTGCTGAAGATTCAGACAGACCAAGCCGGGCGCCGAACTGCGCCCCCGGCTTTTCTATTGTCCGGACCCGGCGCCGCTAGGTCAGTTCCCGGTATACCCGATAGACAATAGTGCCAAACAAAATAGTGAAGTTCAGCTCATGGCTGAGGCACCAGGGGCAGAGCGCGCCCAGCAGGCCAAACTGCACGTAGACCAGCCACATTGAAAAGAGCCAAGCGAAGAGCCCCAGGCCGAAGACTAGCAGGCTGCCATAGTCGCGCAGGAGCGCGAAGCGTTTCTCCAGAAGCGTCGCCAGTCCGATAAGCAGGTATACGGCGAAACCCAGCCAGGCGATGGGAATGCCGGCCAGCTCCGAATAGATGCTGTTGAGAACAAGATTGCAATCGAAGGGGCCCGCTTCAACGCAGACGGCCGCTTCGCTGGCCAGCTTGAGATAACTCAAGTAACCGCTGATGAACAAGCCGATGACAATCAGCAGCAATTGAAAGCGGCGAAGATTTTTGTTGGCGGCCGCCGAATTGGCGCTTTCAGATTCTTTCATTGCATTCATCCACGCCTCGCTGAAATCAATCTATAGAGCGCAAAAGCAGAACGGTCAACTCGGTGCCGGCGGACGCGAAGTCCAGGCCTTCGGGCATCACGGCCAAGCCATCGGCCAGCACCATGGACATCAAGGCGCCGGAACTCTGAATGCCGGTTGAATGGGCGATGAAACCGTCGTCCGAGCGCGAAATCGTGACTCGGATGTAACTGCGGCGACCATCGGATTTCAAAGAGTCGGCAAGTACGGCGCTGATCGTCTTGCGCTTGAATGCGCGCCCGCCGATCCGCGCCAGCGCCGGCCGGACCAAAACTTCAAATGTGACCATGGCCGACACGGGATTGCCCGGCAGCCCAAAGAAGGGAATGCCCTGCAGGCTGCCAAAAGCCAGGGGTTTGCCCGGCCGCATATTGATGCGCCAGAAATCAATATCGCCGAGTTCATCCAGGACCGTTTTGACAAAGTCGGCGGCGCCAACCGAAACGCCGGCGGTGCTGATGATGAGGTCGGGATGAATTTCCAGGGCGCGGCGGTAAAGCGCCCGAACGGAGTAGAGGGAATCGCGCGCGATTGGAAGACGGATGGCGACGCCGCCGCCCGCCCGGACAAGCGCGGCCACGCTGTAGCTGTTGCTATCGCGGATCTGGCCGGCTGCCGGCGTCTGATGCACATCGACCAATTCATCGCCGCTGCTGAGGATGACCACCTTGGGTTGGCGGATCACATCAACTTTGGCGCAGCCGATGCCGGCCAGCATGCCGATTTCCGCGGGTCCCAACTCCGTTCCTGCCGCCATGATCCTTTGGCCAGCGGCGATGCTTTCGCCGGCGCGCCGGATATTCTCCTCGGCGCGGAGCGATCGGAAAACTTGAACCACGGCTGGCAGGGGCGCCGCCTCGCCCTTGGACCAATCATCGTCGGTATCCTCAACCGGGATGATCGCGCTTGCCCCGGGCGGAATCGGCGCGCCGGTCATGATGCGGGCGGCTTGGCCCGTCTCGAGCGCGCCGGCGGGCGCGGCGCCGGCCGGTATATCCATCACGACAGACAGGGCGACGGGATTTCCCGCGTTGGCGGCCGCGCTGTCTGCGTGGCGGATGGCGTAGCCGTCCATGGCCGAGTTGTCGAAGGGCGGCAGATCCACCGGCGAGACAATGTCGCGGGCGATGACGCGGTCCAACGTCTCGGCCAGCGAAATGGATTCGCTCGGCAACGGTCGAACCTGCGCGAGTATGTTCTCGAGGGCGGTATCGACATTGAGCAGCGGGTTCACGGCGCTCCTTTCAGGTCTGGGGTTCGCGCGCGCATTATAGCATAATCTGCGCGAATCTCATGCGCCGCGTATAAGGCAAGCGGAGTAGGGGCGTTTCGCTGAAACGCCCGCAATTTGCAGGCTATTTTCAACGGGCGTCTCACGAGACGCCCCTACATTTTCACAGATTTAGTGGAGAACGACTCATTATGATTTTGATGCGATTGCCTCGTGCGCGCCAGGCAAGATATTGCTCCATGCAAGCGCATGCGATACACTTGCACAGTCGTATGATTGGATCATATTCGATTCTATTTCCTTCAAAGGAGGATTAAATGAGAAGGCTTCTAACGATAATCACTGTCTTGCTGGCCTGCGCAATGCTTTGGGCGGCGGCGCTGCCGGCGGCGGCCCAGGACGCCAGCGAAGTGACGCTGACGATGTGGACGCATGACGGCTTGTATGTGCAGTTCTTCAACGCGCGCGCCTTGGAGTGGCAAGACCGCTATCCCGATATCGACTTCACCTTTGAATTCGAAGTCGTGCCCAGCGTGTTCGACAAGGTGCTGGGCAATCTGGCGGCCGGCGAAGAGATCCCCGATTTGCTGGGCATTGAGCAAGGCTCGTTCCCGCGTTTCATGCAGGGCGGCATTATCGAGAGCAAATTCCTCGATTTGACCGATCTGCTGGCTGATGACTACGACCTGATCGTGGAAGGGCGGCATACGCCTTACAAATATCAGGGCCGCGTTTATGGTGTGGACAGCTCGCTTTGCGCCGTTGTCTATTACTATCAGCCGTCGATTTTCGAGGAGCGCGGACTGTCAGTGCCGACGACCTGGGATGAGTACCTGGAGACGGGCGCGGCGCTTGCGGAAGAAGGCATCGCCATGTCTTACATTACCGACCACGGCGGCATGTTCATGATGTATTTGCTGCAGCGAGGCGGCGCGATTTTCGATGAACACGGCGACTTTGTCTTGCCGGAAGAGGAAAATCGGACGATCGCGATTGAAGTGCTGAATTTGCTGCGCGAAGGCTTGGACAGTGGCGCGATACGCTATGTTCCCAGCGCTGAAGTGTGGGGTCCGGCGATCATCAATGCGTATCGCGAAGGCAATTTGGTCGGCGCGATTATGCCCGATTGGTATTCCGACTTCATCCTGAAACCGCAAGCGGAAGATATGGCCGAACAATTTCGTATTGGCCGCATGCCGCTTTGGGAGGATGGCGACGGCCACAAGACGTCAGTTTGGGGCGGCACCGGTTTCGCCGTCGCCAAGGAAAACGAGAACGCGCAATATGCCTGGGAGCTGCTGCAATACACCTATGTGACGCTGGAGAATCAGATCAAGCGTTATGAGGAGATCGCCTACTATCCGACGATGGCAGCTGCTTTCCACGATGATCGAATCGTAGGATTGTCCGATCCGTTTTACGCGGGTCAAAAGACGGGTGAGGTCTTCGCCGAGATCGTGGACGATGTGCCAATCTGGTATCAGAGCTTGTTCCGCCGGACCTTTGAGCTGCAAATGGCGGCTGAGCTAGCCCTCTTCTTTGATGGCGCCGTCACGGCTGATGAAGCGATAGACAATATTGTGCAGTACATGGAAGACGAAATCGCCTTCGCCGAGTAGCCTTGATCGCGCTGCAGTTAGCGCAGAATGTGTAGGGGCGAGACTTGTCTCGCCCTATGTCTCACCCTAATCTCGTCCCTGCAAGGACTTGTAATCGGGCTCTAGGAGCAATGCATGGTTCAGGCGGCCGTTGCACGTGGGCGTGAGGCTCGGGCTGGCGGAGGTTTCCAGCAGCACAAGCTCGCGCCCTACGCCTTCATCTCTCCTTTCTACATCCTGTTTGCTTTCTTCTTCCTGGCGCCCAGCCTGATTGCGCTGGTGCTGAGCATGTTTCGCTGGGACGGCATCAACGATCCGCGCTTTGTCCTCGCACGCAATTACGGGCGCTTGCTAAGCGACAAGGTCTTCGCGCAGGCGGCGACGAATACGGCGATCTACGCGATTGCCAGCCTTCTGATTGTCCTGCCCCTGGCGCTTGTGCTGGCGGTGCTGCTGAACGCCAAATCCTTGCGCTTCAGCAATGTCTGGCGGGCGATGTACTTCACGCCGGTGGTGACATCGACGGTGGCGATTACGCTGGTCTTTCAGATTCTCTACAGCCGCGACACGGGCCTTCTGAACGCGCCATTGATCTATTTGGGATTGGAGCCGATATACTGGTTGGGCGATCGATCATGGGTCAAGGTGGCTATTATCATTCTTATCATCTGGCGCTCGACCGGATTGCTGACCATCTATTTTTTGGCCGGGCTGCAGAGCATTCCCGAAGAATTATACGAAGCGGCGTCGATAGATGGCGCGAGCATGCTGCAGAAATTCTTTCGCATCACAATCCCCATGCTGCGGCCGATCATCTTGTTCGTCAGCATCATCGTCTTGCTGAGCTCAATACAGATTTTCGACGAAATCCAGATTTTGACCAATGGCAGCGGCGGACCGGCCAACAGCAGTATGAGCGTGGTGCATTATCTCTATGAGCGCGGCTACACGCGTTTGCGACTTGGCTTCGCATCGGCAGTGGGAACGGTGCTTTTCGCGACGGTATTCATTTTGTCGCTGCTGCAGCTGCAGTGGTACGGCGTCTTCCGGAAGGAGGACTGATGGGCGAGCGATTCGGTCAGCGCCTGGGCGTGGTTGCGCTGCACGTTGTGGTCATCACTGGGGCGCTGTTGACGGTCGCGCCGATCGCATTCATGATCTACTCTTCATTTAAGACGACCGCCGAGATATTCACGCTGCCGCCCTGGCTGCCGCCTGCTGAGTGGTCTTTCAAGAATTACGAAGATCTGCTGACCAAATGGCCTTTTCCATACTGGTATATCAACAGCCTCATCTATGCCGGGGTGGTGACGGTATTCGTGTTATTCTTTTGTTCGCTGGCCGGTTTCGCCTTCGCCAAGTATCAATTTCGCGCCAAGAATATCTTGTTCATCATCCTCATCGGCTCGACGATGATTCCCTTCCAACTAATTTTGATTCCGCTATTTGTTTTGATGAGCCGAATCGACTGGGTCAATCATCCGGCGTCGATGATCGTGCCCTGGATGGCGCCGGCTTTTGGCATCTTCCTGATGCGACAATATATTCAGGCCGTGCCATCGGAATTAATGGAGTCGGCGCGGATTGACGGCGCCTCTGAATTCAGGATTTACGCACAGGTCATCGTCCCCTTGGTGCGGCCGGGCTTGACGACCCTGGCGATATTGACCTTCCTCGGCTCCTGGAACAGTTTCATCTGGCCGCTGATGGTGCTGCGCGGAAACCGGGTCATCACGCTGCCGGTCGGCATTGCGACCATGCGCGGCCAGGCGACGGCGGCGCAGATTCCTTATGGCGAGATGATGGCGGCGGCGACTATGGTGTCGGTGCCGGTCATTCTGCTCTTTCTTATGCTGCAGCGCTACTTCATATCCGGCTTGACGATCGGCGCGGTGAAGGGCTAAGGCCAGGGCGAGCCACCGGCTCGCCCGTACACACAAGTATTCCAAGCCAGGCGACGGCGGCGCAGATTCCTTATGGAGAGATGATGGCGGCGGCGACTATGGTGTCGGTACCGGTCATTTTGCTCTTTCTTATGCTGCAGCGCTACTTCATATCCGGCTTGACGATCGGCGCGGTGAAGGGCTAGGCAGAGGGCGAGCCACCGGCTCGCCCGTACACACAAGTATTCCAAGCCAGGCGACGGCGGCGCAGATTCCTTATGGCGAGATGATGGCGGCGGCGACCATGGTGTCGGTACCGGTCATTCTGCTCTTTCTTATGCTGCAGCGCTACTTTATATCCGGCTTGACGATCGGCGCGGTGAAGGGCTAGGCAGAGGGCGAGCCACCGGCTCGCCCTTATACGCAAGTATTCCAAAACAGGGCGACCTTTTAGACGCGCCTTGACAATTCACGCAGCAGCAGGTTACAATCCTAAGCGATGGAAAAACGCTAATACATCACTGTTGGGCGAGGCTCAGAAGCTGTGCCTTCTGTAGCCTTTTTGCTATTGTGTGGCGACGGTGCGCAAATTTCATCGGGTCATCACCATTCATTCGACAGATTCATAGCGCATAGGAGGTTACGCCTTGGAGGCGAGAGACTTTAGCGCATTACGTATTAGCTTGGCTTCGCCGGAGCAGATCCGCTCCTGGTCTTATGGCGAAGTCACCAAGCCGGAGACGATCAATTATCGCCGTCTGCGGCCGGAGATGGACGGGCTGTTCTGCGAGCGGACTTTCGGCCCGACGCGGGACTGGCAATGCTACTGCGGGAAATACAAGAACATCCGTTATCGCGGCATCATCTGCGACAAATGCGGCGTGGAGGTGACGCGCTCGTCGGTGCGGCGCGAGCGGATGGGCCATATCGAATTGGCGGCGCCGGTCGCCCATGTCTGGTATACGCGGCGCGTGCCCAGCTATCTCGGCCTGCTGCTGGATGTCAGCCGGCGCAATCTCGATCGCGTGCTCTATTTCGCCCAATATGTGGTGACGCAGGTCGATGAGGACGCGCGCGGCAAAGCGGTCAGCCGGATCGAGAATGAACTTGAGGAGAAGGAGCGGGAGCTCACCGGCGTCATTGAAGACCAGCTGCGCGAAGCGCAAGACAGTCGCGCCCAAATCGCCGAAGAATTCGACAGCAAGGTGGCGGCGATTCGCGAGCATTTTGATGCCGAGTTGGCGCGGCTCAGCGATGAGGTGATGAGCGAGGCCCAGGCCGCGCAGACGCGCATCGAAAGCATGCTCGGCCAGGAAGCGGCCGCCGACATCAAGTTGAAATCGACAGCGGCTGTCGTCGTGGCAAAAGGCGACACGATCGCCAACGATCACATTTCGCAGATTCAGAACCAGGTTAATGATCATCTCAGCGCCTTGCAGGGCGAGATTGAAACCTTGACCCAGGAAGAAATCGCCAAAATCAGCGGCGATATTGACGGCGCCAATGTGGATGCGGAAAGCTCAGTGAGCGAGCAGGCGCATGAAATCGACGAGCGCATTCGCGTCATGCGCGACGGCGCCGAGAAGCAGATCAGTGAATTGCAGGAACTGCATATACTGCAATTTCTGTCGGAGAGCCGTTACCGCGAGTTGAAGGGCCGTTTCGGCAACGTGTTCCAGGCGAATATGGGCGCTGAAGCCTTCTACGAGATTCTCAGCAACTTGAACCTGGCGAAACTGGCGGACGAGCTCTGGGTGGAAGTACGCACCTCAAAGTCCAAGCAGCGCCGGCGCAAAGCGACCAAGCGCTTGCGTGTGGTGGAGAGCCTGCGCGGCAGCAGCGAAACCGTCATCGACCGCGACGAGACCAAACAAGAAAACGAGCCGCACGGCAATAGCCCGGAGTGGATGATCCTGACGGTCTTGCCGGTTATTCCGCCGGACCTCCGCCCGATGGTGCAATTGGATGGCGGGCGTTTCGCCACCAGCGACCTCAACGATCTCTACCGGCGCGTCATCAACCGCAACAACCGTCTCAAGCATCTGCTGGACCTGGGCGCGCCTGATGTCATCGTGCGCAACGAAAAGCGCATGCTGCAGGAGTCGGTCGACAGCTTGATCGACAACAGCCAGCGCGGCAAAGCACTGAGCCGGCGCGGACGGCGCGAGTTGAAATCCCTGAGCGATATGCTCAAGGGCAAGAAGGGACGTTTCCGCCGCAACCTGCTGGGCAAGCGCGTCGATTATTCCGGCCGCTCCGTGATTGTCATTGGCCCGAAGCTGAAATTGCATCAGTGCGGCTTGCCCAAAACCATGGCGCTTGAACTGTATCGGCCCTTCGTCATCAGCCGCCTCGTCGCCTATAACTATGCCAGCAACGTGAAAGGCGCCAAGCGCATCATCGAGCGCGAGCGCCCGGAAGTCTGGGAAGTGCTGGAAGAAGTCATCAAAGAGCGGCCGGTGCTGCTCAACCGCGCGCCGACCTTGCACCGGCTGGGCATTCAGGCCTTCGAGCCGCTGCTGGTGGAGGGCAAGGCGATTCAGATTCATCCGCTGGTCTGCTCGGCCTTCAATGCCGATTTCGATGGCGATCAGATGGCGGTGCACGTGCCCTTGAGCGAGCAGGCGGTTACGGAAGCGCGGGACCTGATGTTGAGCACGCGCAATCTGCTCAAGCCATCGGATGGCGCGCCAATCGTGGGGCCATCCAAAGATATGGTGCTGGGCAACTATTACCTGACGATGGACCCGACTGTGGAAATTGTCGCCTTGCGCTCGCGCGCGGATGAATTCCGCTCGGCGAACGCCCTGTTCACCGGCGATCATAAAGTCGGCATCGCCTTCCGTTCCAACGGCTACTACTACGCGCAATTCCGTCATGTGCCCCACAGCGAACTTTTCCTCGACGAGACCGAGACCGATGCCAACGGTCGGCCGCAGGTGCTGAAGTCGGCGGTTGACCGGACGGTTGACGCGCTGCTGGCGGGTGATATTGATTGCATGTTGGCCAACGCCTACGAGGCGCGCAAATACCTGCGCGCCCGCGAACTGGAAGACAGGTTGGAGATCACCAATCTGCATGAGCGGCGCGTCGTCGTTGATATGGACGAGGTGGAGTATCTCTATCGCATTGGCCTGGTTGATTTGCATACGCCTATTCTGCTCGGCAACGTCTATGACAAACGCGAGCCCCAAGAGGAACCGGAAATCTGCACAATCGGGCGGGCGATGTTCAATCGCATTCTGCCGGACGAAATGCGCTTCGAGCAGCAGACGATGGGCAAACGAGGCTTGCAGGATTTGGTCGCCCGCTGCTATCAGGTCATCGGCGGGGAACGGACGACCGAAGTCGTTGACGCGATCAAGAACTTCGGCTTCCACTACGCGACCATTTCCGGCACGACCATCGCCGTCAGCGACTTGACGATACCGGAGGAACGGGCGGACATCCTGCAGCGAGCTGAAGACGTCGTCACGCGCGCCGAGCGCGATTTCCGCCGCGGTTTGATGACCAAGGAAGAGCGCTATCAGATTACGATCGACGAATGGAACCGCGCCAAAGACCATTTGCAGGACCATATCCAGGACACGCTTGATCCCTACGGTCCGATTGCGATTATGGCGATTTCCGGCTCGACCAAAGGCGGCTTTGGCCCCATCACGCAGCTCGCGGGCATGCGCGGCTTGATGGCCGATCCCTCCGGGCGCATCATTGAACTGCCGATTCGCAGTCATTTTCGCGAGGGTCTGAACGCGCTGGAATACTTCATTTCCACGCATGGCGCGCGCAAAGGCTTGGCGGATACGGCGCTGCGCACGGCCGACGCCGGCTATCTGACGCGGCGTCTGGTGGATGTGGCGCAAGATATGATCGTCAACCGCTGGGATTGCAATACGCTGCGCGGGCTCAAGATTCGCCGCAGCGACGATGTCGCCGGCCAGACCATGGACGAACGAATCGTCGGCCGCTGCGCCGCGGAAGACATCATAAATCCGGAGACCGGGAATTTGATCGTCGGCCGCAACGAAATGATCGACGAAGATATTGCGTTCGCGATTGAAGATTCTACGCTGGCCGATGTGGAAGTGCGCAGCCCGCTCACCTGCGACTTGATTCATGGCGTCTGCGCCCTTTGCTATGGTCGCGACCTGGGTACGGGCGAGATGGTGAACATCGGCGCGGCGGTCGGCATCATCGCGGCGCAATCCATCGGCGAGCCGGGCACACAGCTGACCTTGCGCACCTTCCACAGTGGCGGCACGGCTGAATCCCGCGGCGATATCACCAGCGGCTTGCCGCGCGTCGAAGAGCTCTTTGAAGCTCGCCGCAAGCCCAAAGGCGAGTCGGTGATGACGGGAATCGGCGGCGTGCTGCGCATCACCGATCGTGAAGATGGCGCGCGCGTGGCGACCGTAACCTATAGCCAGGTGCGCAGCGAGGTTCAGGTTGTGCCGGAAGATTGGGAAATCGTCGTCGCCGATCGCAAGCAAGTGAAAGAAGGCGCGATCATCGCCAAGAATGGCGAAGACGAGCTGCGCGCGAAGATGGCGGGCGAGGTCTACATTGAAGACCACACCGTCTACATTCGCGACGAAGACACCGACGAGTGGCATGAAGATATCCCGGCCAACGCGCGTCTGCGCAAGTCAATCTGGGATGGCATGACGGTGGAGCCCGGCGAGCAGTTGACTGAGGGTTCGATGAATCCGCATCTCATTCTGCGTGTCTTGGGCGCGGATGCGACCCAACTCTATCTGCTAAGCGAGATCCAAGAAGTCTACCGCAGCCAGGGCGTGCCGATCGCGGACAAGCACTTCGAGACGGTCATCCGCAAGATGATGTGCAAAGTGCAGATCACCCGAAGCGGCGACAGCGAACTGCTGCCCGGCGAGTTGGTCGATCAGTTGAAGCTGCTGGAGATCAACGAGCGTCTGATTTCCGAAGGCCGAGAGCCGAGCGCGGGCTCGCCCATACTGCTCGGGATTACCAAAGCGGCGCTGAGCACGGAGAGTTACCTTTCCGCGGCCAGCTTCCAGCACACGATCAAGGTCTTGGCGGGCGCGGCGATCGAAGGCCAGGTGGATCCGCTGCACGGCTTGAAGGAGAACGTGATCATCGGCAAGTTGATTCCGGCCGGCACCGGCTTCCATGCCTATCAGGATCGCGAAGCGGTGGCGCCGCCGGTCACCCTGGAGGCGCAAGGCGCGCTTGATCTGGAAGAGGCGGGCGACCAGGACGACTTCGAGAATATGCTGAGCGAACTCTAGGTTCGCGGAGAACTATCGTCTAAACGCGGGCTGCCGGAAGGCGCCCGCGTTTTTCTTTGGAGGCGCCGCTTCAAGGCTTGTCCGTATCCAAAAGAGGGCTTTATTCGTCGAAGTTCGTACCCCATCCCAGGCCCTTCCCCAGTGAACTGGGGAAGGGTGACTCTACAAAGAAGCTGGTAAGTTCCTCGTGAAACCGACAGATAACAACAAATAACGCCAAGCTCTTTCAGAGGGCTCCCCCTTCCCTAGCTTGCTGGGGAAGGGGGTTGGGGGGATGGGGTAGAATAAGCGCGGTTCCCTGAACCAGAACCGGACAAGCCCCTCAAGGCCGCCGGGCCAGCGCGTGGTAGAGTGGGCGCTCGCGCCTGCCGTCCGACCCGTCGAATTGCGGATAGAGCAGGCTGTAAGCCGCCAATTCGCTGCGCTGACTGATCGTTAGCTCGGCGGCGTAACCCAGGTTCCACAGCATCATGACGCCGACATCGCCGCGCGCTTGCCCGAGCTGAAAGGCGCGCAACGTATAATCCCGCTGGTCGAGCGCGGAGTTGTAGGCCATCCAGGCTTCCGGCGCCTCGTTCGGGTAATTTTCCCAGGTCGCCCAGCCGAACTCCGTCACCCACATTTGCTTATTGTCGCCAAAAGCGGCGATGATGCCGGCGTAATCGCGGATCGTCTGCTGGAAAAAGAACTGCGGCTGATCGTCCCAACCCTGGCCGTCGACATTGTCGCAGCAGAGGAAATCCGGCGGATTGCCCCAGCTGTAGGGATGCACGCCGATCTTGACGTCATTGAAGCGCGCCAGGCCCGCCTGATACATCTGCCGTAGGAAAGCGCGGTCATCCACGGAGACGCCGCTGTGGTTGCCGGTCGGCGCGAGCCCGGCCGTGACCACCGTGATATGCGGCGATTGCGCGCGTATCGCGTCGTAGGCGACCCGGAACAGTTCCATATAGCTGCCGCCGCCCAGCGGGCGGCTGCCGGTCCATTCGCGGCGCAGGTTGGGTTCGTTCCAGATTTCGATGGCATCGATGTGGGGACCGAGCTTTTCCAAAAGCATACGGATGAAAGCGACAAGCTGGTTGAGGTCGTCCGGCGGCCCGTCTTCGCTCCGATTGGCATGCCGGGCCCAGTCGGGCGCCTTGGCGATGCTGATCATCACCTGGTAGCCCCATTGATCGGCCTTCTGCACATGCAGCTGAAAGAGGCGGAAGTTCTGGTCGAATTGACCGGCGCGATCCGGTTGCAGCCATTCCCAGTTTGCTTGCAGCTTAATCCAGCCCACGCGCAATTGATTGATGCGATGCAGCGTCCGCTCCCAGTCTTCGACCGTGTAGTTGTAATGCGCCTGAATGCCCATTTGGACGGGATCAAGCTGCGTATTCTCGACGGGCACGGCGGTCGTATAGGCGCTGCCGGGCCGGGTCGGCGGCGGGGGCGTGGCCGTCGGCGGCACGGTTGGCAGCGGCGTGCTCGTCGCCGGCTGCGTATATTCTGGACCCACGACCGGCCCGAAACTGCGCCCGTCATCGGCGGAATCATCCGCGGCGACGGGAGATTCGCGGATTTCAGCCTGAATCGCCACTTCCGGCGCGATTTCGGGAATGGAATCCGCGTCGCAGCTCCCCAGGCAAGCGGCAAGACAAGCCAATGCCAGTGAACGCAGGAGCTTTCGGATGGCGATTCTTGTCAACTTGGGAGGCATCGTCTGGGGATCAATCGTCTCCGGCGCCAAATCTGGTTTCTATGTATCTGTGAACACTGTATCAATATGTTGCGACAGAAGGCGCCAAATCGTTTGACACTCGCCTAAAGCACATTCTACAATGGGAAATTGAAGTCCGCTCGGCCAAAGCGATGCGCGCGCCAAACGATTCTTATACGCTTGCGCCCGACCAAAGCGCGGGTACAAGAACAGCGGAATCCGTATCGGCGAGCGCGCGCCAAGCCGCCGACCCCGTACAGCCATTGCCGACAGCAGCAACCTCCGAGGGCAGCCGATGACTGATCGGTCGATACATCAAATCAACATCGAAAGCGAAATGCGGGATGCCTATCTCAGTTACGCGATGAGCGTCATTGTGTCGCGCGCGCTTCCCGACGCCCGCGACGGCCTGAAACCGGTGCACCGCCGTATTTTGTACGCCATGCACGATATGGGCGTCGGCGCGGAGGGCAGCCACAAGAAGAGCGCCCGCATCGTCGGCGAGGTGATGGGAAAATATCATCCGCATGGCGACGCCGCCGTCTATGACACAATGGTGCGCATGGCGCAGGACTTCTCGATGCGCTATATGCTGATTGACGGGCAGGGCAATTTCGGCAGCATCGACGGCGATGGCGCGGCGGCGATGCGTTACACCGAAGCGCGCATGGCCACAATCGGACGCGAACTGCTGGTTGACATCAACAAGGAGACTGTCGACTTCGTCGAGAATTTCGACGGCACCTTGAATGAGCCGTCGGTTTTGCCGGCGTCGCTGCCCAATCTCCTGATTAATGGCGCCTCCGGCATTGCCGTTGGCATGTCCACCAATGTCCCGCCGCATAACCTGGGCGAAATCTGCGATGCCCTCGTTTATATGCTGGAGCAATGGGAGCGGCTGGAAGCGCTGGATGTCGACGAACTCATGCGCTTCGTCAAGGGACCCGATTTTCCCACCGGCGGCGTCATTTACAAAATGCGCGGCGATGAAGATATGCTGCGGACGGCGCTGGCGACCGGCCGCGGCAAGGTCACGCTGCGCGCGAAGGTGCACATTGAAGATATGGGCCGCGGCAAGTCCCGCATTATCGTAAGCGAGCTGCCTTATCAGACCAATAAAACGACCTTGATCGAACGCATCGCCAGCCTGGTGAGCAACGGCAAGCTCGAGGGTCTGGCGGATCTGCGCGACGAGTCGGATCGGCAGAACGCGGTGCGGCTGGTGATCGAGCTGAAGACCAGCGCGAATGTGACCGATGTCCTGGTGCAGTTGTTCAAGCTGACGCCGCTGCAGAGCACCTTCGGCATTATCATGCTGGCGCTGGTCGATGGTCAGCCGCGTACGCTGTCGCTGAAGCAAGCGCTGCGCGTCTACCTCGATCATCGTTTGGAAGTGGTGCAGAGGCGCAGCCAGTTTGATTTACGGCGGGCGCGCGAGCGGGCGCATGTGCTGGCGGGCCTGCTCATTGCGCTGGACCAATTGGACGCCGTGATTCAGACGATTCGCAAATCGCGCAACAGCGATACCGCGCGCCGCAACCTGATGAAGAACTTCAAAGTGACTGAGATTCAAGCGGAGGCGATACTGGCGATGCCGCTGCGCCGGCTGGCATCGCTGGAAATCCGCCGGATCCGTCAAGAATACAAAGACAAACTCAAGCAGATCAAGCTGCTGGAGGATCTGCTCGCGAGCCCGCAGAAGCAGCGCCGGCATATCGCCGAAGAGCTCGCGGACATGAAGCAGGAGTTTGGCGATGCCCGCCGCAGCATCATCGCCGATGGCGAAGCTACCGGCGTCAGTCAATCCGATTTTCTGGTGCCGGAAGAGAACACCGTGGTCATGTTGAGCGTCCGCGGACAACTGGCGCGGACGCCCTCCGCTGAGCCGCCGAAGATCACAACAGCGACAAAAGCGCCGCCGCGCCTCCTGCAGCACAGCACAACGGCGCAGGTCTTGTACCTCTTTGCCGCGGACGGCAATTGCGCCACCTTGCCGGTGCAACAGCTTCCGCGCGCGGAACAGGCGGCCGATGGCCAGCATTTTACGGAATTGATCTCGCTGAAGCCGCGTCAAAAGATCGTTTCTTTCTTGTGTTTGCCCCAGGGTCTTGACGAGGGTTTCCTCTGTTTTGTTAGCGCGCAGGGGCAGGTCAAGCGCATGCGCCTTTATGAACTGCCCGGCGTGATGTCGCATGATTTCAGCGTGATGAAGCTGGCCAAAGGCGACCGGCTGGTGGACGCGCTCTACAGCCGCGGCGGCGGCGATCTGGTCCTGACCACCGCGCGCGGTTACGCCATTCGCTTCAACGAGGATGATGTGCGTCCAACCGGCATGACATCGCGTGGCGTTCGCGGCATGCGCCTGGCGGTGAAAGGCGATCGCGTCGTCGCCGCCTTCCTGGCCGATGACCGGCTTTACGGCTGGAATATCACGGATAGCGGCATCGCCAAGACTTCGCCGATGGAAGAATATTCGGCGCAGGGGCGCGGCGGCAGCGGCGTCTTCTCCATGCGTCTGCCTATGGGCAGCCGGCAGGTGGCGGCGGCGACCATCGGACGCCTGGACGATACCGTGCTGGTTCTCACCAGCAAGAACAAAGCGAAGTATATGTCGCTGGGCCTGGCCAAGACGCTGAAGCGCGGACAGGCCGGCGGCAACTCTGTTGTGGCGCTGCGCGAAAAAGAAGAGGTGGTCGCTGTCGTTGACTACCGCCCGCGCATCGACTTGCCGGAATCCGAGGAAGTTGATGAGGAAGAAGAACTGGACCTGGAAGAAATCGAGCGACTGTTGAATAAAGCCGACGCCGCAGGCGGCGAGCCGGAAGACAAGTCCGGATCGAATGGCGCTGATCCCAACGTCAGCGCTGACGAGTAACTAGCTCCTGCAATTCATCATCATAACGCGGCGCCATGACGCCCCAGTCGAACTGGGCGATTTTCTGCTGCAGCGCGGCGGTATCCAGTTCAAACTCGCCGTCCAGATGAAAACGCATTTGGGCCGACAGTCGATCCCGCCCGTAGAGGCAGGCGCTCTTGAGATCATCGGTCAGCAAGTAGGGATAATTGAGGCGGTCGGGCAAGATCGGCACGCAGCCGCAATAAATCGCCTCGCAGACCGCGCTGCCGAAAAACTCCTGGCGGGCGCTGCTGACGACATAATGCGAGGACCAAAGCAGGCGCGCGTATTCGGCGAATGACTCGATGTAGCCGAGTTGCAAAATCTTGTCGCCGAGGCGCGCCTTCGCCCTTTGGAAGGCCGCCGGCATTTCACCGAAGCCTTCGCCGGCGATAGCCAACTTGAAGTCGTAGCCGTCCCGGGCCAGCCTGATCATACTGTGAATGAATGCATCCGGATCTTTGTCCTCTTCCCAGCGGTGATTCCAGAGAATGATCGGCGGAACGCCATCGGCTTTGGCGACGCGATGGGCCTTGAAGCGGCGCAAATCCAGACCCAAGGGCAAGACCTGCGCTTTGGCGCGAATCGCGTCGATGGTCTGCAATTCGTTGAAATCGGCAAAGTGCTTGAGCATGCGCGGCAGTTGCCGCATAAAATCGCGCCGGTGAAATTCGCTGTTGAAATAGACGGCATCGGCGCTGAGCGCGCTGACGTAGTTGATGAAGCCGTAGCGCCAGCCATGCCCCTGCCGCTGGTTCTGCGGGTATGAGAGCTGGTTCTCGTGGAAATAAAGCGCTATCGGCACATCGCCCAGCCGTCTATGCGTCAAGGCGCGAAATATGGACAGGTCGATCATGCTTGAGGCGAGAATGAGATCGGGCTTGGATTTCAGCATGCGGGCCAGGCTGATGGCGCCGCCCTGCATGCGCCACTTCCAGAATTGCGCCGGCAGCGCGATTAACTCAATGTCGTGACGCGAGAATCTGAGGTAGCCGTCGGCCCAGGCCTTGTGGCTGCCGCCATAATAACTTTCGAGCAGCGCAATGCGCATTGCCGGACGCGGTCTCAGCTGGTGTTTCGCCGGCGCGCTTCGACTACATTGGGCACCAGATCGATCTTCGACAGGATGCGCGTCAGCTGCTTGTTGCTGGCGATCTCGAGTCGCAGATTGAGCGTGGCGATCTGATTGCGGGTGTATACGTCAACCGAGGCGATGTTGACCCGCTGCTCGGCGATGATGGTGCTGATTTCGCCCAAGAGGCCTTCGCGGTCATAAGCGACCACCTCGACCGGCACGACGTAGCGATGTTCTTCTTCTTCTGTGCCCCAGGCGACATCGATCAGGCGTTCGGTCTCGCGCATGGCGAGGATATTGGGGCAATCGCCTCGGTGCACGGTTACGCCGCGGCCGCGCGTGATGTATCCCACTATATCGTCGCCGGCCATGGGCCCGCAGCAGCGGGCGAGATTAACCAGCAGGCCGCCCGTGCCCATGATGCTTACGCCCTTGGCGATGCTCCCGCCCGTCCGCTTCGTCCGCGGCTTTAGCAGCTCGTCTTCGCTCAGGCTCTCGGCGTCTTTGCGGCGTTCGTCTTCCAGGACGCGGTTGGTAATTTGGGAACCGGTGACATCGCCGGCGCCGATGGCGGCATGAAAATCTTCAAGTTTCTCGTAGTTGAGCAGGCGCGCGACCGACTCGAATGTCACCTTTTCCAGCACGCCAAGCCGCTTCAGTTCGCGTTCGAGCACCTCGCGGCCCATGGCGATATGCTTGTCGCGATTCTGCTTGCGCAGCCAGTGACGGATCTTCGTGCGGGCGCGGCTGGTAATGGCATATTCGAGGTCGGGATTGAGCCAGTCCATGCTGGGTCCGCCGCGTTTGGCGGTCAGGATTTCGACCTGGTCGCCCATATTGAGTTTGTAATTCAGGGGAACGAGGCGGCCGTTGACCTTGGCGCCGCGGCAGCGATTGCCGATATCGGTGTGAATGTGGTAAGCGAAATCAATGGGCGTGGCGCCGGCCGGCAGGTCGATGATATCGCCATTGGGCGTGACGCTGTAGACGCGGTCCTGGAATACCTCGGACTTCACCGTATCGACAAATTGCGAAGCGTCGTTGACCTCGGGCCCAAATTCCATCAAGCGGCGCAGGTAGGCCAGCCGCTGTTCGAAAGCCTGGTCATGCCCGTTGCTGCCTTCCTTGTAGCGCCAATGAGCGGCGATGCCGTATTCGGCATCCTCGTGCATTTCCCAGGTGCGGATCTGCACCTCGACCGTTTTGCCGGCGTCGTCGTGCACAGCCGTGTGCAGGCTGCGATAGAAGTTGTCTTTGGGATTGGCGATATAATCGTCGAATTCGCCCGGGATGGGCCGCCAGAGATTGTGCACGATTCCCAGCGCCAGGTAACATTGCGCCAGGGAATCTACCAGCACGCGCATGCCGCGAACGTCGTAGATTTGCTCCAGCGGCAAGTCCTTCTTGGACATCTTGTTGTAGATGCTGTAGATATGTTTGGGGCGGGCGCTGATGGTGACCTTGTTGATGTTGGCTTTTCTTAATTCCCGCGTCAGCCGATCTTTGATGCCGCCGATGTAGCGCTCGCGCTCGTCCCGCCGTTCATCCAGCGCTTTGGCGATTGAACGATACGCTTCGGGATTGAGATAACGGAAGCTGAGGTCTTCCAATTCCCATTTCATCTGCCAGATGCCGAGGCGGTTGGCGAGCGGGGCGAAGATGTCCATGGTCTCCTGCGCCACCGCCTGCTGCTTGTCCCGCGGCATATAACCGAGCGTGCGCATGTTATGCAGGCGGTCGGCCAGTTTGACCAGAACGACGCGCACGTCATCGCCCATGGTCAGCAGCATCTTGCGGATGTATTCCATCTCGCGGTTGACAGCGCTGGAGCGGCGGCCGTCGCCCAGCGGCGAGACATTCTTCAGCGGCAGGTTCTTCAACTTGGTGACGCCGTCCACGAGTTTGGCGATCGTCGTGCCGAATTCCGCGCGCAAAGCATCAACGCCCACATCGCTATCTTCGGCCACATCATGCATGAGCCCGGCGGCGATCGTCTCGGCATCGAGCTTCATCTCGGCCAGGATGCCGGCGACGGCGACGCAGTGCGTAAGGTAAGGTTCGCCTGATTTGCGTTTCTGGCCGGCATGGGCGCTGTCGGCGCGCTGGTAGGCGGCGGCGATGAGATCAATTTCGTTCGGCTTGATCTCCGGCAGGGCGTTAAGCAGAGATTCCAAATCGCGGGGATACACGTTTGTTGAGATCAACATGGCGAGGGCGCCTGCCAAGAGTAGCTTAGAACTAGATTAGCATATTCTGGCGCAGTTGTCCGCAGCTTGGGGCATTTTCCCCAGAGCAATCGCTTCAGGATTTTTTGTTTAACTACAGAGATCGCAGAAGTAAACGCAAGAAAGTCGCGCAGAATCTGACGGACATTTGAAGCAAGGATGGGCGAGCCACCGGGTCGCGTGGACACCAACCGCCGCTCGCCCGTACACCGAATCGCCTCTTATGCGGTAGGGGCGACCCGGTGGGTCGCCCGCAAGTATGCCAAGAAAAAATGATATGCATTGTTTCAATTACTTACTTGCGTCTACTGAGAACGCAGAGAGCGCAGAGGCATCGCCAGTAAAGTAGTGCAACAATCTGAAGAACGGCGTGGGGCGATTCGGTCGCCCGCCGACGCAAGCGCGGATTTGCGGGCTTAGGAGGAGAATCGTGTACGGGCGAGCCGGTGGCTCGCCCCTACGGCATAACACGAGAATCGCTGTACGGGCGAGCCGGCGGCTCGCCCTCTCTTGCAAAAAACTGCCCATCAGATTTTGCACGGCTTACTTGTGTTTACCGAGGATACAGAAGCAAACGCAAGCAAGTCATTGAAAAAACGCGTATTGTCTTTCGCGACATACATGTGGGCGACACACAGTGTCGCCCCTACGGCTTAGGAGATGGTTAAATTTCAGGTTGGCGTTTGTGATCGCGGCGGATGTAAATTTTGAAGCGATTGCCCGGGCATTTTCCGTCAAATTCGGCCGCCGCGATTAGGGCCGCATTCGAGAAGGCGTCGCCTGCTAAGCGCTGACCTTTTGCCGCAGCCAGGCTTCGATAAAGTCGTTGAGGCGGCCGTCGAGAACAGCCGATGTGTTGCCTATCTCGACGCTTGTCCGGTGATCTTTGACCATCTGATAGGGATGCAAGACGTATGAGCGGATCTGATTGCCCCAGCCGGCGGCGACATTCTCGCCTTTGAGCTCGGCCATTTCCGCTTCCTGCCGCGCCCGTTCCATCTCGAAAAGCCGCGCCTTGAGGATCTGCATGGCGCGATCGCGGTTCTGGGCCTGGCTGCGCTGGTTCTGGCATTGCACCACCAGGCCGGTGGGCAGATGCGTGATGCGCACGGCCGTATCGTTCTTCTGCACATGCTGGCCGCCGGCGCCGCTGGCGCGGTAGGTGTCGATGCGGATGTCCTTATCGTCCACGGCAATCTCAATATCGGTCGCGATATCCGGCCACAATTCGACTTTGGCGAAGGATGTATGCCGGCGGTTGGCGCTGTCGAAAGGGCTGAGGCGGACGAGGCGGTGCACGCCTTCTTCGCTCTGCAGGTAGCCGAAGGCATATTCGCCTTTGACGCTGACGGTTACGCTTTTGATGCCGGCTTCATCGCCGTTGCTGCGGTCGAGGATTTCGGCTTTGTAGCCCTTTTGTTCCATCCAGCGCAGGTACATGCGCTCGAGCATTTCGGCCCAATCCTGCGCGTCCACGCCGCCGGCGCCGGCATGGATGGCGAAGATGGCGTCCTCCCGGTCGTAATCGCCCGAGAGCATGGCCTTGAAGGACATCGCCTCGACGATGTCGCGCAGCGATGCGGTCTCCGCTTCCAATTCCGCGCCCATATCGCTGTCGGCGATTTCGGCGAGTTCAATCGCGTCGCTTATGCGGTCGGCCAGCGTTTGCCACTCTTCGACCTGGGCCCTCAGTTTCGCCAGTTTCTGCATGGTCTTCTGGGCGGCATCGGGGTCATTCCAGAATTCGCCCTTGTTGGCTTCCGCTTCCAGCTCGGCGATCTGCGCGGTCTTGCCGGCGATGTCGATGCCCCGCATCAGTTGGTCGATCTGGTCTTTGAAGACTTTGAGTTCCGCGATGATGTTGTCCATGGAAACCGCCGGTTAATTCCCGGCTTCGCCTTTCTGATTCGCGACCGCTCGCGCCGCCCGGCGCTGCCGGTAGAGTTCATACATGAAGACTGCGCCGCAGGCCGATACGTTTAGCGAATCGCTGAGGCGGCCGGCCATTGGAATGCGCACGCGCCGATCGGCGATTTGCCGCCATTTTGGGTCCAGGCCGCGGTCCTCCGCGCCGAGAACGATTGCGGTCCTTCCTTGAACAGCCAGGTCGTAAATGCTGGTATCGCCTTGCGCGTCCGCGGCGAGAATCTGAAAGGCGCGCGACTGCAAGAATGCGATTGCCTCGTCGCCGCTCAATTGAAAAACATTGTCGAGAAAGCAAGCGCCGGTACTGCTGCGAATGATGTTGGCATTATAGCGATCGAGCCGGGTATCGACCAGGATGACGGCATCCAGGCCGGCGGCATCGGCTGTGCGCATCAAGGCGCCGATATTGCCGGGCACGCGCAGGTCCGCCAAGACGACGACCTGCGCCGCGCGCGTCAGTTCCAGCGCATCCAGGCCGGGCGGCGGCTTGCTGTGCAAGACGGCGACGATGCTGTCCGGATTTTCGCGATAGCTGATGCCCCTCATGATTTGCGGCGGAATCTCGTGGATGTCCCTATCGGGCAAATTGGGCCGGCCGCCAAACTCGGCGCAATGCAGCGCAAAATCGACGCTGTAGCCGCAATCCAGGGCCCGCCGCAGGTCGCGCTGATAATCGACGACGAAACGCTTCTCCGCTTCGCGCCCGCGTTTGCTGCGCAAGCGCTTGACCAGCTTGACTTTAGCGTTTTGCGCGCTTGTAATTTGCACAGCGCCGCTCAGTCCGCCCCGTCGTCCTCGGCGTCGAAGAGGCTTTCGACGAAGAATTCCGGCGTGAAGAGGACGAGATCCTCGATTCTTTCGCCCAAGCCGAGATAATGGACCGGCAGCTGCAGGTCGTTAAAGACCGAGAAGACCATGCCGCCCTTGGCCGTGCTGTCCAATTTGGTGACGATCACGCCGCTGACGCCGGAGGCTTCCTGGAATTTCTTCGCCTGCTCGATGGCGTTTTGGCCGGTGGTGCCGTCCAGCACGAGCAGCACTTCATGCGGCGCGCCGGGCACAACCTTGCCCGAGACTTCGCTGATCTTGGTTAACTCGCGCATGAGATTGGTGTTGTTCTGCAGACGACCGGCGGTATCGATGATGAGAATCTCGTAACCGCGGGCTTTGGCGGCGACGGTGGCGTCGTAGACGACGGCGCCGGGGTCCGAGCCCGGTCGGTTGGCGACGACGGGCACATCGACGCGCGCGCCCCAGGTTTGAAGCTGCTCGATGGCGGCGGCGCGAAAGGTATCGCCGGCCGCGATCATCACCTGGCGGCGGGACAGATTCTTGAGGCGGTGGGCGAGTTTGGCGATGGAAGTCGTCTTGCCCGACCCGTTGACGCCGACCACCAGAATGATCGACAGCTCGCGCCCGGAAATATCCAGGGCCGGCGGGAATTCCAGCAATTCCGCCAGGGCCTCTTTCAGCGCGCCTTGAAGTTGCTCTGCTTTGGTCATGCCCTCGGCGCTGACGCGGGCCTGAAGCGCGTCGATGACTGTCACCGTGGTATCGAAACCGACATCGGCCTGGATCAACAAGGTTTCAATGTCGTCCCAGGTATCGTCATCGATTTCGGTATTGCCCAGCAATTGGGCGATGCGCCCGAAAAAAGATTGGCGCGTCTTGGAAAGGCCGCGGCGAAACAGTCCCAAAATACTCTCCCTGCGTTGGCTGGAAACCGGGCGCTGATTATAGCGGTTGGCAGGAAAGTGGACAATGCAAGGTCGCGCCAAAAAATAATAATGTATAATCATTGTGAATAGAGGAGTGATTGATTGCCGGATAGAGGTGGAAAGGGCAGCGCCGGAATGTCCCAAACAACCGATGAATTCCCGGTCATCGTTTGGATGGATGGTTCCTTATCGAATCCGCATTGGGTGGTCGATCGCGCGGAGATGATACTTGGGCGCGAGGAATCCTGCGATATCGTGATTCCGGTACGGCAGATTTCGCGCCAGCACCTGCGCCTCATGTCCCACGAGGGCAGCTGTACCGTGGAAGACATGCGCAGCAAAAACGGCACCTGGGTCAATGGCTATCGCTTGACCGGCATGCGCCAGTTGGAAGACGGCGACGAGATTCGTGTGGCTAAAGATATCCGGCTGCGCTTCGTGGGTTCGGGGGCGACGGCGCCGTCCACCACACGCGTCTTGCCGGATGTGATTCCCTCCGGCGCGATGACCGGTTTGCGCATGCGGCTCGATCCGGAATCGCGCAAAGTGGTCATTCGCGGTCAAGATTTGGACCCGCCCTTGAGCTTGCCCCAATATCGCTTGTTGGAGATCTTGTTCGCCAGCCAAGGCGGCGTATGCAGTCGCAATGATGTGGTGGATGCCGTCTGGCCGGATACGATGGGCCTGGGCGTCAGCGAGCAGGCGATTGACGCGCTGGTGCGGCGCCTGCGCGATCGACTGGCGGAAGTCGATGGCGACCATCAGTATATCGTGACCGTGCGCGGCCATGGCTTCCGCCTCGACAATCCGTCGGAAGAAACAGCTGAATGATCTTTCAGGACATTCTTGAAGCGGGCGCCCTGGAGCAGTACGTGGCGGCGCTGAACGCGCGCGCCCGCAAAGCCCAGGCCTCGGGGCAATTGAGCGCGGCGGATCTGGGTCACCGGATTCATGCTTGCCGCGGGCGCTGCGAGTGGTGCGGCGCGAGCCTGGTCGGGCGCGAATTTGAGCTGGACCATGTCATCAGCCTGCATCATAAGGGACGCCATTCCGCGGCCAATCTGGCCGTGGCCTGCCCCGATTGCAATCGGCGCAAGGGGCGCAAGCATCCAGCCCGCTTCGCGGCGGAGATTTATGCGGACACCGGTCGCCGCACTGAACTGCTGTCCGGGATCATGGCGCATTTTGCGCTGGAACCCGCGCGGCAATCGCCATTGTTCGGGACGGACGCGGCGCCGCCGGAAGATATGTCCGACGCGCAACCGTACCACTGGTCCGCCTCGCTGGACCGGCATGACAACTAACTCTGGACCAATCCATTGACATCCGTAATTGAAAACAACATAGAAGGCGTCGTCGATGAGGCGGCGCAAGCTGAAGAAGCCTGGCAGAATGCGCTTGAACTCTGCGGCGGCATGATCCGCGACGGCGCGGCCCAGCCGAAACCGGACGCGCCCGCGGAGCAGCAGGTCGCCGCGCGCAGCTATACCGCGAAGCAGGCGGCAAAACTTGCCGGCGTCAGTCAGGCGAGTTTGCGCATCGCCGCCGAGGTCTTGGCGCTGGACAGTTTTCGCGACCCGCGCGGCAAGCTGCGCTATCCCGTTTACAGCTTCAAACCAACGGCTGACGATCCGGACATGCGCGAGATGATTGCCGGTTATGAACGGCTGCGACCGAGCGACTTGCGGACGGCCCTGGGCCTGAGCCAACGAAGCCTGAACAGCAGCCTGCGCGAGGCCGACATCTCGCCGAAGCGCATGCTCTGGCGCGATCTGCGCGGCTTGCTGGATCTGCCCGAGACCTATGAAGAATTCAGGCGTTTGCTGGGCGCGTCCGAAGAAGCGGCGGCGGAAGCAGAACCGAAACGGGGCCGCGGCGGCCGCTCGCGGCGTCGACGCCGGCGGCAAGCGCGGCAGAAACTGCGCAACCGGCTGATCGATTCTTTCCCCAAGTGGCAGAATGCCTGGCGCGATCAACAGACGCTGTATTTGCATGTGGGCGAGCCCAACAGCGGCAAGACTCACGATGCCCTGGAGGCTTTGAAGCAGGCCGGTTCCGGTTGGTATCTGGCGCCCTTGCGTTTGCTGGCTTACGAGATATTCGACCGTCTGAACGGCGAAGGCGTAGCCTGCCATCTCTTGACCGGCGAGGAGTATATCCCGGTCGAGGGCGCGCGCATCACCGCCGCGACCATTGAGATGTTCAATCCGCAGGACAGCCGCGCCTGCGTCATCATTGACGAAGCGCAGATGCTGGCGGATGCCGACCGCGGCTGGGCCTGGACGCGGGCCCTGATGGAATCGGCGGCGCCGGAGATGCACATCATTGGTCCGCCCACCGCTCGCAACCTGATCGAGGTGCTGGCGTCGGCGGCCGACATCCCCTGCGAACTAATTGAGCACGAGCGCTTGGCGCCGATTGCCCTCGCGGAGCGGCATTTTCCCCTGGAGTCCTTGCCCGCGGCGACCATTCTCGTGGCTTTCACGCGGCGGAATGTGCTGGATCTCAAGATGCAGCTTGAGCGCCTGGGACGCGCAGTTTCAGTCGTCTATGGCAGTTTGCCGCCGGAAGTGCGGCGGCGGCAAGCCGATCGCTTCGCGGCCGGGGAAACCGAAATCTGCGTCGCCACCGATGCTGTCGGCATGGGCCTGAATCTGCCGGCCGATGTCGTCTGCTTTTATGAAGTGGAAAAGTATGACGGCAAGAATGACCGGACGCTCTATCCGGCGGAAGTGCGGCAAATCGGCGGGCGGGCCGGGCGCTACGGCATGTCGAAGACCGGGCTGATCGCCGCTTCCAACCCGGCCGATATGCGCGTCATTCGCGAGTTATACGCGCAGGCGCCAGCCGAGTTGAGTTTCGCGCGGGTGGCGCCGACGGTCGAAGATTTGAATCTGATCCCGGGCAGCCTGGCCGAGCAGTTGACGCAATGGGCGGAGCTGAAGTCGATCCCGGAAGAATTGCGCGCCGTGATCACGACGGCGGATATGGACGAGCGCATTGAGCTGGCCAAGATGCTGGCGGATGAAGAAATCGAGCGCTTGGGATTGGCCAGCGCCCTTCAGTTGGTCAACGCGCCCACGCGCAAGACAACGCGCGCCTATTGGCTGGATTGCGCCTACATGATCCTGGAGGGTTATCAGATCCCGATGCCGCCGGACGCGCCCGTGCCCATTCAAGATGGCGGCGATTTGGATGCGACCGAGTTTTCGATCGCCTGCGCCGACATTTATCTCTGGCTTTCGCGGCGGAAAGAATTCGGGCAATTCTGCGAGGCTCATACGCAAATCCGCGAAGAACGGCGCGAGTGGTCGCTTTCGATTGACGAGGCCCTGCTGCGCAACCTGAATATCGCCCGGCGCTGCCGCCGTTGCGGCGCCTATTTGCCATCGCGCCATCGCTACCGCATTTGCGACAATTGCTTCGACGTCAGGCGCGCCTGAGACGCTCGGTCCTTAACCGTCGTCATCCGCAAGAGCGGCCGGCGGCAATCCATGATCTTCGAGGTAGCGCAGGGCGATGCGGGCCGCGTTCTGCGCGGCGGCGCGCTTGCTCTTGCCAAGGCCGCTGCCGATAATGCGCTCGCCCAAGGTCACTTCGACGCGGAACTCTTTGTCATGTTCCGGTCCCGCCGAGGCGGCGACGCGGTAATCGGGCACGATATTCAGGCTCGCCTGTATCCGTTCTTGCAATTCACTGCGCGCGTCAATGTGCAGGCCCTGTTCCATGACGCCTTCCAGCATCCGCAGCAGCGGCGGCGTGACAAAACTCGTCGCCGCCGCCAAACCGCGATCCAGGTAGAGGGCGCCGATCAGGGCTTCGTAAGCGCCGCAAAGCAGGCTCGCGCGCAGTCGTCCGCCGCTCAACTCCTCGCCGCGCCCGATCTGCAGGAAGTCGCCCAGGCGGCAATCCCGGGCCAGTTTCGCCAGAGATTCGGTTCTGACCAGGGCGGCGCGCAGCTGCGTGAGACTGCCTTCATTGAGTCCGGGGTACTTGCTGTAGAGCAGGTCGGTGACGATGATGTGCAGCACGGCATCACCGAGGAATTCGAGGCGTTCGTTGTCCTTGACGTTGCCGTCCCCGGCGTATTCGTTGACGAAGGAGCGATGGGTCAGCGCTTCGCTCAGCAGCGCCGGCGCCCGGAAGCGGATGCCGACTTCTTCTTCAAAGGCAGGCGCGGCTCTGTTCCCTTCAGTTGTCATCATTTTGATCGGGCGCGCCGGCGACGGTGTCTTGGGCGCCTGGGCGATAGTCGCCTTCAATCCAGGTTTCGCCGGCCTCTCCCACTTCTTTTTTCCAGACCGGCACGATTTCTTTCAGCCGGTCAATGCCATAGCGAGCGGCTTCAAAACAGCCGTCATCGCGATGGGGCGAAGAGCAAGCGCAGAGCACGGTATTCTCGCCGACTTGCAGCAAGCCCAGCCGCTGAATGATGGCGATGCCCTGGACCTTGGGCCAGCGCGCCCGGATCTCCGCGGCGACCTGCTTCATCTTGGCCCGGGCCATCGGCTCATACGCTTCATATTCCAGGCGCGCGGTTCGGGGCAAATGCCCGTCCTTGTCCGTTCGACCGCGCACCGTCCCGGTGAAGAGGCAGACAGCGCCGGTGGCTTCGGTTGTGAGGGCGGCGATGATTTCGTCATGATCGAAGGGGGCGTCGGGCAGGCGAAAAATCTCCGGGCGCGCCTCCTGCCCGCCGGAACCGCCGCTCACGGGCGGGAAAAACGCGACTTCGTCGCCATCGCTGATCGCGTCCTGCTCGGAAGCGAATTCTTCGTTGACGGCTGCCAGGGCGACGCTGAGGTTGTCCGCCGCCGCCGGATAACGCTCGGCCAGCAGTGCGCGCAGACGCGCCACGCTGTCGACGGCCGCGTCGAGATCCAGCGTCACTTGCCGCGCGCCGACGCGATCGCGCAAGGTGGCAAAGAAGAGCACTGTTATCCGCATGGGCGCCTCTATTCCTCAGCGCGGTAATCGCCGCGGACGCCGCCGCGCTTTTCCAGCAGCCGAATATCGCTGATGCGCATGCCGCGATCAACCGCCTTCGCCATATCATAAATCGTCAAGGCGGCGACCGTGACCGCGGTCAACGCTTCCATTTCAACACCGGTTTTTCCGCTCGTCTTGACCGTTGCCTTGATATCGATGGCGCATTCGCCATCGTTGAATTCGAGTTCCAGCGCGATCTTTTCCAAGGGCAAGGGATGGCAGAGCGGGATCAGGTCCGCCGTTCGTTTGGCCGCCATGATACCGGCAATGCGGGCGACCGCGAAGACATCGCCTTTTCCCAGGTTGCCCGCGCGGATGCGCTCAATCGTCGCCGCCTGCATCCTGACCCGGCCGCCAGCAATGGCGACGCGCCGCGATGCGGCCTTGTCGCCGACATCAACCATGTTGGCGCGGCCCTCGCGGTCGAGGTGGGTTAAGCCGCTGTCGTCTGCCATGTCTCTGTTCGTCCGTTTCGTCGCGCCATTCAGGCCCGCGCCTCTATCGTCAACTCTTCCGAGAATACGACACCATCGCTGAGTATATCGAGCCCTTGATCCTTGTAAATTGCGCGCTTGCCGTCGCTAGGCGGCGGCAGCGCGCCGGCCACCGACATGCGGTACCAGGCTTGAACGCTGCCTCCATTCGCGATCATGGCAGGCGCGGCGGCGATCGCCAGGGAATGCACACAGTTCTGCCGCGGACCCAGCAGCCGGATATCGGCTTCGGCGTAGGCCGTCGGATTGGGATCGCTCCGCGCTTTTGCGCCCGCGGCCGGCGCCGGAACGATAATGAAGCCAAAGCCGTCGCTTGAATCGTCAGCTGCGGCCACGCTGATATTGTCCACCTGATAGACAATCGGCAGGACGCCGAGCGAGCGATTGCTCACCGACAGGCGGAGCAGCAATTCGCCATCGGCGTCGATTTCGCTAGCGGCCAACTCCAGCAGGAGCGGATCGCTGGCGCTGCGGCCGATAATCGATTGCCGCGTCGCCAGATCGCTCGCAAATGGCAGGCGACCGCAGGGGACGCCCGCGAAGAATTGCGGTGAAAGATCGGAGATGAAATGCGGCAGTCGATCCGGCAGGACAAAAACCGCCAGCAAAACCAGGAGGATGATGCCGACGAAACTGTTGGGATTATTGCGGTCCAACCTGATCAAATCGGTCAGTCGCCTCGCATCAGCCAATCCCTCAACGTTTCCGCCAAGGCCTCTACCCGGATTTCTTCAACATTATGCCATAGAATGCCGTTGTCGTGGCCGCGGAACCAGACGTCCTGCCGCCTAATGAATTCGTGCGTGCTGAACTTGGTGCGTTCAACTGCCTCCTCAAGCGGCGTCTCGTCCAGGAGGTGCGCCGCCATCTCCAGGTAGCCGAGGCCGCTCATTGCTGGCAAGCGACGGTCATAACCCAGCTCGAGCAGTTGCGAAACCTCGGCCAGGAAACCGGCCGCCATCATCTCGTCGACGCGCCGGTCGACGCGCGGATACAAAATGCTGCGCGGCAGCTGCAAGCCGAGCCGGATGATGCGATAAGGCGGCGGACGCTTGACCTGCAAGGCGCTGATGGGCTGGCCGCTGAGCATCTGGACTTCCAGGGCGCGGATCACGCGGCGGATGTTATTGGGGTGGATGCGCTCGGCAGAAAGTGGATCAACCGCGCGCAGCCGCTCGTGCAGCGCTTCCGGCGAATGCCGCCGGACAAAGTCCTCCAAATCGGCGCGCAAGGCCGGGTCCGGCGGTACGCGCGGGATGGACCAGCCCTCTTCGACAGCGCTGATGTATTGCCCGCTTCCGCCGACGAGGAAGGGCAGCTGGCCCCGCTCATGCAGCGAATCGATGGCGCTGTAGGCGGCCTCTTGGTATTCGGCCAGGCTCAGGTTGTAGTCGGGCGGCACGATGTCGATCAGATGGTGCGCTACCTGGGCCTGTTGCGCCGGCGTCGGTTTGGCCGTGCCGATGTCCATATAACGATAGACCTGGCGGCTGTCGGCGCCGATGATCTCGCCGCCCAGCCTTCGCGCCAGTTGGATCGCCAGGCTTGTCTTGCCAACCCCGGTCGGCCCGAGAATGATGATCAGCGGCTTGGCCTCACCAGTCAAAGGCATCCTCCACATGATCGATGCGCGGCGGCCCGCGCTCATTCAGGGCGACAGCGATGACATCGATGCGCCAGTTGGCGTCTTCGGCGATATCCCGGTCTTGCAGATACTGATAGGCGGTTTCGATGACGCGCTCCCTTTTCAGCGCGCTGATGCCCGAGAGCGCGGCTTCCGGGTCCGGGCTGCGGCGCGTCTTGACTTCTACAAAGACCAGCATCCCGGCCCGCAAAGCCACGATGTCAAGCTCGCCGCGCACAGTTGACCAATTTGTCTCCAGGATGGCGTAACCCTTGCGCCGCAGATAGTCGCGCGCGATTTCTTCGCCCCGGTTGCCGGTTGCTTGATTCCGCATGCGCTCTATTCTAGCATTGTTGCCGGCTTGCGTTATGGAGGGCAATCGCTTCAAAATTGGCATCCGCCGCGACCGCAAAAGTCAAACTGACATTTAACCACCGAGTACACCGAGTACACCGAGAAAAGCGATTGATCAGAGACTTCGCGACATTTGTCGCAGAATTTTGGGCGAGAAGGAAGTATATCGACAAGATAGTGGCAAGCCTGCCCAATCCAAGCAGTGGATTTAGGGGAAGAGTCGTCAAAAGAACCTGAATTCTGTGTTCTCTGTGTCCTTAGCAAACGCAAGCAAGAGCGGGCGAGCCACCGGCTCGCCCGTACACCGAGTCTCCTCTTATGCCGTAGGGGCGAGCCTTGGCTCGCCCGCATGTATGTCGCGAAAGACAATGCGCATTTTTTCAATTGCTTACTTGCGTTTACTTCTGTGTTCTCTGTGTTCTCTGCGTTCTCTGTGTTCAAAGAAAAATTTAACGCGATTCCCCTGGAGGGAGGGGCAGGCGCGGCGCCCCGGGCGCTAAGGACGACTCCGGTGTTGAAATCGCGCTGGATTGCGCTAGCATCTATTGCCGGTTCTTATCCATGCAGTCAATTTTAAGACTGATAGAATCAATTGCAGGCGCAAGGCTTGCCTCGCGGCGCGCCGGTTCGTTGCGAGCTAGTTCACAGAGGAGTCTGAATCAATGATTGATATGAATACGGCGGTCGTCCTGGCTGTGGCGGCTGCTGTGATTGGTTTGATTTTTGCGCTCTACCAGCGCAATTTTGTGCTGTCCCAGGCTGAAGGCTCGGAACGGATGCGGCAGATTGCGGCGGCGATTCAGAAAGGCGCCCAAGCCTTTCTCAGCCGCGAGTACCGCGCGGTGGCCATCCTGGTGGCAGTCGTGGCGATTGCCCTCGTCGTCTTGAGCCAGGTTCCCGGCTCGGGCATGTCGATTCTGACGGCGGTGGCTTTTGTATTCGGCGCATTGGCATCGGGCTTGTCCGGTTACATCGGCATGTACATCGCGGTGCGCGCCAATGTGCGCACGGCGCAGGCCGCTTCGCAGAGCCTGAACCAGGGCCTGCGCGTCGCCTTCGCCAGCGGCACGGTCATGAGCACGATGGTGGTCTCGCTGGCCTTGCTGGGCATCAGCCTGCTCTTCATCCTATTTGTCAATCAGCTAGGCAACGCGGCGCAGGCGGCCTCGGCTTTGGCCGGCTTCGGTTTCGGCGGCACATCCATCGCCATATTCGCCCGCGTCGGCGGCGGCATCTACACCAAAGCGGCCGATGTCGGCGCTGACCTGGTGGGCAAGACGGAAGCGGGCATTCCCGAGGACGATCCGCGTAATCCGGCGACGATTGCGGATAATGTCGGCGACAACGTCGGCGATGTCGCCGGCATGGGCTCGGATCTATTTGAGAGTTACGCCAGCTCAATCATCGCGGCGATTTCCCTGGCGACGACTGCCGGCGCCTTCGCCGGCGATGGCTTGCTGGCGGCGCAGATCTTCCCACTCATGGTGGCGGCGGCCGGATTGATCATCAGCATCATCGCCAGCTTCCTGGTCAAAACCGAAGAAGACGCGGACCAGGAACGGCTCCTGGGCAGCATCCGCACCGGCATTTATGGCGCGTCGGGCTTGATCGGCGTCGTGATTGTTGTTCTCGGCTTGAGCATGCCCTTTGGCGAGCAAGGCGTCGGCGTCATCGTCGCCACCTTGAGCGGATTGATCGGCGGCGTCCTCATCGGTTATTTCACGGAGTTCTTCACGGCGGATAGTTATGGACCCACCAAGGCGCTTTCGGCTTCGGCGGAAGGCGGCGCCGGCATTGTTGTCATCCGCGGCCTGGCCCTGGGCATGATGAGCACGCTTGCGCCCGTCATCATTGTTGTGGTTGTGACGCTGCTGGCGACTTCGCAGGCCGGCTTGTACGGCGTGGCGGTTGCGGCGGTGGGCATGCTTTCGACTCTGGGAATTACGCTGGCGACCGACGCTTACGGCCCGGTGGCGGACAACGCCGGCGGCATCGCTGAAATGTCCGATCTGCCGGAGGAGGTGCGCGACCGCACCGACGCCCTCGATAGCCTGGGGAATACCACCGCGGCCACCGGCAAGGGCTTCGCAATCGGCTCAGCGGCGATGACCGCGCTGGCATTGACGGCGGCCTTTATCACCGCCTTGACCGCCGGCGGCAGCTCCGCGCTGGGCGCGGCGGCGAATCCAGCCGATCTGCTGCTCAACCCGCAGTTTGTGACCGGGCTCTTCATCGGCGGCTTGCTGCCTTATGTTTTCAGCGCTTTGACAATGGTGGCGGTCGGCGATGCCGCCCAACAGATCGTCGAAGAGGTGCGCCGGCAATTCCGCGAGATCAAGGGCATTATGGAAGGCGAAGCGGAGCCGGATTACGAGCGCTGCGTCGCCATCAGCACGGACAGCGCCATCAGACAGATGCTGCTGCCCGGCGTAATCGCTGTCGGCGTTCCGGTGGGCATGGCTTTACTGGCTGTCATTGGCAAGGGCAACCTGCTCGGGGAATTCATCGCGCCGATTTCGCTTGTGGGCGTGCTGCTGGGTTCATTGGTTTCGGCATTCATGCTGGCGGTGATGATGGCGAATGCCGGCGGCGCCTGGGACAATGCCAAGAAGAACATCGAAGCGGGCAATTACGGCGGCAAGGGCTCGGACGCGCACAAGGCGGCCGTAGTCGGCGATACCGTTGGGGATCCCTTCAAAGACACCTCCGGCCCCTCCTTGAACATTCTGCTGAAATTGCTGGCGATTGTATCGCTGGTGATCGCGCCGCTGATTGGCGGGGCCTTTCCCGCCGATGTCGATGCGGCAGCCATGGATTCTACGCCGGCTGTCGAGCAGACGGCCGACGACTCGGGCGGCTAAGCCCGTGTAGGGGGCAAGGTAGAACAGCATCTGATCGACGACGATGCCGCCAGTCAGCACAGGAATTAGGAATTGTCTCCCCATAAATCTGGGCGCGCTGCGGGAAGGATGCGCCGTGAAATATGAAAGCGACGGCCCGCGCGGTCTCTATTTTGAAGAATTCGAGTTGGGCGCGGTCTTGCGCACGCGCGGACGCACGATCACCGAAGCCGACCTGGTTCAGTTCGCCGCGCTGACCGGCGACTACAATCCCATGCACACGGATGCCGAGTATTGCAAAGACTCTTTCATGGGACAGCGCGTGGCGCATGGCATGCTGACCATCAGCTACGCGGTCGGGCAGGCTTATCAGCTGGGCATACTCGAACGCACCGTGCTCGGCTTCCGCGGGCTGGAGCTGAAGTTCAGCAGTCCCGTTTACATCGGCGATACGATTCATGCCGAGCTAACCGTGAAGGAGACCAAGCCGGCGCGTCGGCTTGGCGGCGGCGTACTCGCCTTGGGCATCAGAATCATCAAACAAGACGGGACGGTTGTGCAGAAGGGCAGTTTGTCGTTGTTGATGATGTCGCAGCCCTAGGCGCAGAAGTACCGGACTAGTTGACCTGCGCCTGGATGAGGCTCGTCGCCAGCTTGGCGCTCAGCAGCGCCATAGGCAGGCCGCCGCCCGGATGCGCCGTGCCGCCGACGAAATAGAGGCGCGCGACATTAGGCGCCTGCAGAACAGGCCGCCCGAACAACGCGCGACAATTTTCCGGCGAGAGGCCATAAAGGCTGCCGCGCCAGGCGCCGGTCATTCGCCCCCAATCGGCCGGCGTCAGATGAATCTCGCTGCGGATGCGGCCGCTGAGGTCGAGCGCGTAACGTTGCATCAGAGTCGCCATGAGGCGATCGCGAAATTCGTCGTGACGCGCCGCCCAGTCGTACTTCTCCGACAGCGGCGGCGCATTGACCCGGATCAGCCAATTCTCTTGATTGACCGGCGCGTGCAGCGGGTCGGTCTTGCTGCTTATGGTGAGGCTAATGGTCGGGTCCTCTGGCATAAGCGATTGCCTGTGGAGTTGATCGTATTCCCGACGCGCGTCCGCGGAGAACAGCACATTGTGATGCGCCAGTTGTGGAAAGGCGCCGCGGATGCCGAGCATGATGACATAAGCCGAGGCCGTAACCGGCGCCCTGTTCAAGCGGCGCAGCGCCGGCGGCGAAAGTACATTCGGGGGCAGCAAATAGCGCAGCGTCGACAGGGCGTCGACATTGGATACGACGGCGTCGGCGGGCAGGAATTGCCCCTCCGCGCCGATGGCCACGCCAATGGCAGCGCCTTGCTTGACCGCAATCTGACGAACCGGGCAGTTGAGCAGGATGTTCACGCCGGATTCCGCGGCCAACCGCTCCAGCGCGCGCGGGATCGCGCCGGGGCCGTCCTGCGGGTACCAGGCGCCGCCTGTCAGCGCCCGATGCGCGACGGCGTTCAGCGCCGCTGGCGCGCGGAACGGGTTCGCGCCTGCGTCAGCTGTGAAATGTTCCAGCGCGCGCCGGAGCTTTTCTGAGCCGACATAGCCCCCGATCGCGCGGCCCGCGCTGGGCCGGGCGCCGGCCCGCAGCCAGGGCACAGACATGAGGAGGCCGCCTTCCTCGCCGCGGCCGGCTGCAAGCGGATAGGCGCTGCGGTGCAGGCGGGCCGCCTCCGCCAGAAAGCGCAGGAAGCCTTCCACATCCGCCGGCGCCAAGCGCTCAATTTGCGCCGCCGTCGCCGCCCAATCGCGCTGCGCGTCGAAACTCGTTCCATCCGGGAAGAAGTAGCGCGTCAGCGGATCGATGGGAATCAAGCGCAGACGATCAGCCATGTCCTGGCCCGCCGCAGCGAAAACCTCTTCCAGCAGCGGACGCATGGTGATATACGCCGGGCCGGTATCCCACTGGAAGCCGCCGGCTTCATAGCGGTATACTTTGCCGCCGACGCGCGGATTCTTCTCCAGCACGGTGACGCTGTAGCCGGCATGCGCGAGGCGGATGGCAGCGGCCAGGCCGCCAATGCCGGCGCCGATGATGATGATGGATTTAGGCATGGCCTTTTTTGTCTATCCGGTGAAATTAAGATACAGCAACTATCGCAAGCGAGCAAATGCCTGACGCGCCCCTTTAACCGGCGTTCAAGGCCCGCCGCGTCCGCCAGTGGCGATACAGGAAGAGCAGGCGCAGCGGCAGACCATCGAAGGCGAGCCGCGTGAACAGGCCGCGTAGCCCGCCTTTGTGCGCGAAACTGATGCGGTCGCTCAAGCGTACGCCGCCGTCCACTTCTTCGAAGATATGCTCGTGGCGCCAGTAAGCGAGCGGGCCCCGCAGCTGCGCATCGGCGAAGGAATCGGGCGTCGGTCCGGCTTCGTGGCGCGCGAGCCAGCGAATGGGCAGCGGACCGAACCACAATGTGAATTCGATCTCGCCCGCTGTTAATGAAGTCCGGTCATCGCGCTGAACTTGCATCCATACCAGAGGCGGCGTCAAACGCGCCAGCGCGCCCGGATCTTCGTGAAAGCGCTTTATATCCGCCATCGTCGTTTTGATGACGCTTGTCTGAATGAATGCGCGGGTCTGCGCCGGCTGCATCAGCGGCGCCCCGCAAAAGACGATCGCAGGCGGCTTGTATTGATTGCATCACGCAGGGCCGCCGCCGCGGCCGCGGGATCGGCGGCGAAGATGATGCGGCGCGACGAGTTGATGATGAGACCGCGGCCGGCGCTGTTCTGGCCGGCGCGCATGACGGATTTGATGTCCCCGCCTTGCGCGCCGATGCCCGGCACGAGCAGGGTCATATCGCCCACCAGCGCGCGGATTCGCGCCATTTCGGCCGGATTGGTCCCGGCCGCCACGAGCATGCAATTGCCCTTCTCGTTCCATTCATGCGCGACCTTTTCCGCGACCGCAGCCCAGAGCGGGCGGCCTCCCAGCTCGAGATCCTGGATTTCGGCGGCGCCGGGATTGGACGTCCGGCAGAGGATGATCGCCGCTTTGTCCTCGCGGTCGAGAAAGGGCTGCAAGGCATCGCGACCCAGATAGGGGTTCAACGTGACGGCGTCGAATCCAAGCTCGTCAAATATCGCCCGGGCGTAGGCGGCGCTGGTATTGCCGATGTCGGCCCGTTTGGCATCGCTGATAATCAGGATGTCGGGGTGATTTTGACGCAGGTAGTCGACCGACTCCGCTAATTGACGCCAGCCCGCAGCGCCGTTGACCTCGTAGAAAGCCATGTTGAATTTGAAGGCGGCGGCGAATTCGGCGCTGGCGTCGATGATGTCGCGATTGAATGCTAACTGGGGCGAGCGGCGCTGGCGATAAGCGGGCGGCAGTTTTTGGAGGTCGCTGTCCAGGCCGACGCAGAGCAATGAATCGGCCTGATCGACGCGAGCCTCGTACTTGTCCAGGGCTTTCATCGGCCGTCCGCCGCCCAGCTGTAGGGATCGGCCAGCCAATCTCGGATGGTCGCCACTTGCCCGGCGCCGAGCGCGCCGTTTTCGGCGGCAATTTCCAGCAGCGTGTCGAAATCGGTCAAGGTGTGCAGGCGCAGGTTCGCGCGCTGCAGGGCTTCCGCCGCTTCTGCAAAGCCATAACTGATGATCGCCAGCAGATCGCTGACGCGGGCGCCATCGGCGCGCAGGGCTTCCACGGCCGAGATGCTGCTGCCTCCGGTGGTTACCAGGTCTTCAACGAGAAGCGTACGCTGCCCGGCGACAGGACCGCCTTCAATCCGCTTGCCTTGGCCATGCCCCTTGCTTTCCTTGCGGATGAAAACCGATGGCGCGCCCATGAGGTAAGCCAGGGCCGAGCTGTGCGGTATGCCGCCGACCGCCACCCCGGCAATCAGATCGAATTCGAGCGCCTGTTTTTCGATAAGCGCTTGAAAGCCTTCAATGACACGGCGCCAGGCGTCGGGATGATAAATGAGGGAGCGATTGTCGACGTAAACCGGCGAGCGGATGCCCGACTTGAAGGTGATCGGCGACTCGGGCGAGAAGCCGACCGCGCCGATTTCAAGCAAGGCTTTCGCGATGCACCGCTTCGTAGTCGTAGTCATGTTGCTCCAGTTCGCTTTCGATGATGGCAGCCGCGAAGGGACCGCGAAAGACAAGCGCCGACCAATATTGGCCGGCCTGCGCGCCGAGCCGCTGATAAGCGCGGAAACTTGCGCCATCGAGTATGCCGCCGCAAGCGATTATGTCGACATCAAATCCGCCGGCGGCTTTGGCGGCGCCAAGATGCTCAATCGCGCTGCGGGCTTGCGCAAACAATTCGCCGCCGCCGACCCCGGCTTCTGTGGACGCATCGTCCGGGCTGGGTTTCGGCAAGGTGTTGGTCGCAATAACGGCGCTGACGCCCAATTCATGAAATATTCGCATCAATGTCCCGTATTGGCCGGCGCTCAAACCCGGGCTGATTTTGACCCAGAGCGGCGTCTCCAGTCCGCGCGCGCGCAAGGCGCGGATGAATGCGCCGCAGAGCTGCCGCGTCTCGAATTCGAGCTGATTCGCTAATGGATCATCCTCGGTGTTGGGACAGCTGATATTCAAGGTGAACCAGGTCGGGTGAATGCGAGCGTCCAGGAAGAACGCCAGCGCCTCGACGACTTCGCGCTCCTGCTCGTCAACGTCCGGCAGGCCGGGCGTCAAGGCGATATTGATGCCGTATTCCGCTGGCAGCTGTTCTCGGCGATCGGCGAGGAACTGCGCGGCGGCGCGGGCGCCGGGGTTGCGCAATCCGATTCGATTCTGCGTGGATTGCGTCTCGCTGTTCCGCCAGAGAACCGTGCCGCTGTTGCCGAGTCGGGGATGGCGCGTGAAAGATCCAAATTCAACCGGACCGGCCAGGGCGGGCAGAATGCGCCAGCCCGGTATGATGTTGCGTTTCTGGTCGCTTAGCGCCCGAAGGGCCGCGCTTTCGTCGGCGAAGCCGTCGCCTTTCACGAATCCGGCCGCGACGATCAGGCGCTGGGAGAGACGCGCCCGGCCCACAGCCGTTGGCTTTTCGACGAATGTGATGCGGCGCAGGAAACCAGCGAGCGCAACGGCAATAGGCATACCGTCCAAGAGGCGGAGCAGTCTCGTGACGCGCTCATGCGCAACTTGCGCGTCGGCGCGGAAAATGAGATGTCGATTCAGGAATCGGTAAGCGGCGTCAAGCGCGCGCAGCAGAAAGTGTCTTGCTTCCGTCTTCACGCGACAAACCCAAAGAGGTTTCGGCCGAAGCCGGATTCGCTCAGAACCCGTTCGCCGTCGTAGACTTTGTGGCCGCGAATCCAGACTTCCAGCACTTTACCGCAGACTCGCATGCCCTCAAAGGGCGTCCAGCCGCATTTGCTGAAGAGCTTGTCGCCTTCGACCAGGAATTCAGAGTCGGTATCCACAACCGTATAGGTCTTGGGCAAAGGCGTAATGCGCCATATCCGCTGCACATTGAGCGAGACCATATCGCAGGCTCTCTGCAGCGACAAACGGCCATCTTTGACCGCTTGCAGCATCAGGGGCAATGTCGTCTCGAGTCCCGGAACGCCATAAGGCGGCGCCTCCGATTCTTTCTCGGCGATGGTATGCGGCGCGTGGTCGGATTCGATGATATCGACCACGCCCAGCCTTATGGCGCGCCAAAGAGCGCGCACATCGGACTTGCGCTTGAGCTCCGGCTTCATCATGCCATAGGCGCCCAGAACGGGCAAGTCGTCTTCTGACAAAAAAAGGTGGTGCGGGCAGACGCCGACGGTCACGGGCAGGCCATCCTCCTTGGCCTCCGTCAGGAGCTTGATCTCGTATTCGCTGCTGATATGCAAGAAATGTGTGGGCTGGCGATACTTGCGCGCCAGGTCGATGATGTTGCGCACGGTTTCGCCTTCGGCATGCACGGCGATCAATCGGTCGGTCGTCCAGGCGCGGTAGTGCCGCTCGCGCATGGAGCTGGAATCGATCAGCAGGTCGCCGGTGGTGGAGTTGTTGTAGATCTTGAGGCCGCAAACCCGCCGGGCGATTGCTTCATACTCGGCGCTGTTATCGGCTTGGGACGCGCCGAAATACAAACCCCAATCGCAATGGGCGACGCGATCAATACGCTTGAGCTTGTCGCTGAGCAGGGCGTCGCTGGTGGTTGAGGGCGCGGTGTTCGGCATGTCGAATACCGCCCAATAGCCGCCGGCGATTGCGGCTTTTGTTTCCGTTTCGAATGTCGCTTTGTGGGACCAATCCAGGTCGCGCAGGTGGGTGTGCGGGTCGATCATGCCGTGAATCGTGATGATCGGCATCAGACGTAGACCCCGCGCAGGACTTTGACCAGAAGCGCCATCCGAACGAACATGCCATTTTCCATTTGTTCAAAATAGATTGAGCGCGGATCCGCGTCCAGAATATCGTGGTCGGTACGCGTGCCCATCTCATGCTTGCGCGGCAAGGGGTGCATGAGGATGGCGTCGGCCTTGGCCCGCGCCATTACCGCCGGCGTCATGATGAAGCGGTCTTTGATGCCATCGTATTCCGCGCCGTCAGCGAAGCGCTCTTCCTGGATCCGCGTCCAGTAGATCACATCCGTTTCCGCAATGACATCGCGCAGATCTTCGGTTTGCGTCACGCGGATGCCATGCGCTTCGACCAATTCGGCGATATCGGCGGGCATCGCCAGGCTCTCCGGCGCGACCAGGCAAAGCCGCACTCCGCTGGCATCGTAATAGGCGATCAACTTGGCCAGAGAATGCACGGTGCGGCCGTGCTTGAGATCGCCAACCAGGGTGATCGTCAAGTTATCCAGGGACTTTTTCTGGTCGAAGATGGTGAAGATATCGAGCAAGGCCTGGGTGGGGTGCTCGCCGATGCCATCGCCGCCGCTGATGGCGACGGTTGGATTGTCGATGCGCCCGTTCAGCAAGTCGAGATAATAGCCGGCTTCATAAGACGAGCCGATCTGCGGGTGGCGCAGGACGATCACATCCGAGTAGCAGCCGGTGGCGCGGATGGTATCCGAGAGGTTTTCGCCTTTGTACATTGAAGAGAAGCGCACGCCATTGCTGACCGCGATCACATCGCCGCCCAGCCGCCGCATGGCCGATTGGAAAGACATGTCGGTGCGCGTGCTGGCTTCAAAGAAAAGCGATGCCATCACTTTGCCGGCGCAGAGTTCGGTCAGGCCGCGATCGTGACTGCGGATGCGCTTTCGGATTGACGTAGCGGCGTCAAAGAGGATGTTGAGGTCGCGCCGTTGAAATTGGTCCACGGAAATGATGTGCTTGCCCAGGAAATCGCCATCGATCGACGCCGGGCGATAAGCCAGGGCGTGCTGGCTGATGGCGGCCGCTTCGCTGTCGCTGTTTTCTGCCAATGCTTACTCCTTCTCAAAACAGACCGACGACTTTGCCCTCTTCGTCGATGTCGACATTCATGGCCGCCGGCGTCCGGCCCAGCCCGGGCATCGTGCGCACATCGCCGCAGAGCGGATAGATGAAGCCGGCGCCGGCCGAGGCGCGGATGTCGGTGATGGCGATGCGGAAGCCGTCGGGCGCCCCCTTGAGTTTGGGATCGTCGCTCAGGCTGAGATGAGTCTTCGCCATGCAAATCGGCAAATCGCGCAGGCCTTGTTCTTCAAACTGGCGGATTTTTCGGCTGGCGACCGGCGCGTAATCGACGCCGTCGGCGCGGTAGATTTCCGTCGCGATCGTTTCAATTTTATCTTTGATCGCCATATCGTCGGGATAGAGCAAGCGGAAGTCATTGGGCATATCGCAGGCGCTGACGATCATCTCCGACAGTTCAACCGCGCCGGCGCCGCCCTCGGCCCAATGCCGGGCGACAGTGGCGCCGGTTGCGCCGGCCGCCAGCGCAATCTCACGGACGGCCTGGATTTCATTCTCGGTATCGTCGGCGAATACATTGATGGCGACCACTGGATTCACGCCGAATTTCTTCAGGTTTTCCAGGTGCCGCACCATGTTGACAGCGCCCGCTTCGACATCGGGGACATTTTCTTCTTTTAAACCGGGGTCGATCGGGCGACCGGGTATGATGAGATATTTGCCGGTATGCGCCTTTAGCGCGCGAATCGTCGTGACAAGTACGACGGCGTTGGGTTTCAAGCCGGAAATGCGCGACTTGATATTGAAGAATTTCTCCGCGCCGATATCGGCGCCGAAGCCGGATTCCGTGACGACATAATCGCCGCATTTCATGGCGATCAAATCGGCGAGGATGGAGGAATTGCCGTGGGCGATATTGGCAAATGGTCCGGCATGCACCAGTGCCGGCGTATTCTCCAGGGATTGCATCAAGTTCGGCTTGATCGCTTCTTTCATCAAGACGGTTGCCGCGCCGGCCGCTTTGATGTCTTCGGCCGTCACCGGGTTCTTGTCTTTGTCGTAGGCGATGACCATCTTGCCGATCCGCGCGCGCATATCTTGCAGCGATGTCGTCAGCGCCAGGATCGCCATTATCTCGGAAGCAACCGTGATGTCGTAGCCGGATTGACGCGGCACGCCGTCGAAGCGCTTGCCCAGGCCCAGAATGATGTTGCGCAAGGCGCGATCATTCAGATCCACAACGCGGCGCCAGGCGATATTGTGAATGTCGATGTTGAGCGCGTTGCCGTGATAAATATGCGCGTCCAACATGGCGGCGATGAGATTGTGCGCCGCGCTGATGGCGTGGATATCCCCGGTCAGATGAAGGTTGAAGTTCTCCATCGGCACGATTTGGCTGTAGCCGCCGCCGGCCGCCCCGCCTTTGATGCCGAAGGTGGGGCCTTGCGAAGGCTGGCGCAATGTGATGATCGCGTTCTTGCCGATGTGTTTCAATGCTTGGCCGATGCCGACGGTGGTGGTGGATTTGCCTTCGCCGAGCGGGGTGGGCGTTATTGCGGTGACATCGACATATTTGGCGTCGGGCCGGTCTTTCAAGCGGTCGAGGGCGTCCAGATTGATTTTGGCGACATATTTGCCGTAATGCTCCAGGTCGGTTTCGGGATCCAGCCCCATCTTTTCGGCGATATCGTTGATGTGAACGAGCTCCGCATTTTGAGCGATAGTCAAATCGGATGGGATGTTCATTGGGATAGGGCCTCCACAAACTTGAACGCGAACTTGTGATGAAGGCGAAGATCTGCAGCCGGCATTTTAGGCCAGTTCTGTAAAACCAGGTGACATTCCAACCGCTGATTGTAACATGAAGCGAATCGCTTGGCTGTAATTTCGAGCAATGCTTCATATAATCTCTGGATGCGTATCCGGCGAAACTTGAAGAGCGAATGAAAATACTGACGGCGAATCTGCCCGGCTCCAGCCGACTGGTAGCGGCTTGCCCGGTCTATTATGGCTGGATCGTATGGCTGGTCGCCTTGATCGGCGTCGTCTGCAGCTCGCCCGGCCAGAGCTTTTCCATCTCCCTCTTTCTGGATTTTTTCATTGAAGACTTCGGATTAGATCGCACCACGATCAGCAGCCTCTACGGCGCCGGCACATTCGCGGCTTCGATCGCGCTGACCTGGGTCGGCCGTCAGATCGACAAATGGGGCAACCGCCGCGTTGGCCTTGGGATTGGCGTCTTATTCGGCGCGGTGCTCGTGCTAAGTTCGTTGATCAGCGGTCCCATCATGCTCTTCTTCGCCTTCGCCGGCATGCGCGGCCTGGGGCAGGGCTCGCTGCCGCTGGTGAGCTCCACCGCCATCGCCAACTGGTTTCGCAGCCGCCGCGGCCGCATGATGTCTCTGCTGGCGCTGACCTTCGCGCTGTTCCAGGGGCTCTACGTCAATATGCTGCGCCTGCTGCTGGAGGCGCTGGACTGGCGGCAGGTATTCATTGTTCTGGGCCTGGGCGTGGCGGCGCTGGTGATTCCGGCCTTTGCCCTTTTCATGCGCGACAAGCCGGAAGATCATGGCCTGGCGCCGGACAACGCCGCGGAAAGCAAGCTCGCCGCCGACAGCAGCCAGGAAGACGAGGACAACTGGACATTGCGCGAGGCGATGCGCACGCCGATCCTCTGGATTTTCCTGGTTGCGCGCATGCTGCCGTCGGCCTGGGGCACGGGTTTGATTCTGCATCAAGTTTCAATCTTCGCCGGGCTGAATCATAGCGCGCAGGTCGTGACGGAAATCTTCGCCTTGACATCGCTCGCCGCGGCCGGCTCGGCTTTGCTCGCGGGTTATTTGATCGACCGCTTCAGACCGGCGCTGGTCGTGGCGCTGCAGATGCTGGCGCTTTTGGCCGCCTGCCTGCTGGCGATGATTATGCGCGAGAGTCCGCTGCTGCTGGCTTATGCCTTGGCTTTCGGATTGGGAATGGGCATCGGATATGTTTTTGATGGCGCGGTCTGGCCCAATCTCTTCGGACGCCGCTTTCAGGGCGAAATCCGCGGCTTTGTTTACACCACAAGCGTTATCGGCAGCGCAATCGGCCCGTCCATATTTGGCTTGAGCTACGACCACGCCGGCGGATACGACCTGGCGCTTTGGATCGGCGCCGGACTGAGCATGGCTATATTCTTGCTGGCGCTGGCGACGCCGACGCCCAAGCGCCGCGCTCCAGCCTGAGCGACGTCAAGAATCTTCAGAAAGCTTCAATATCAAAATCGCCAGCGGCGGAAGGCGCAGGCTGACGCTCTGCGGCAGGCCGTGCATGGGAATGTCATCGCTCTGCGCGCCGCCGAGATTGCCAACATTGCCACCGCCATAGACTTGCGCATCGCTGTTCAGCAGTTCTTTGTAGAAGCCCGCTTGCGGAACCCCGATGCGATAGTTTTCGCGGACTTCCGGCGTGCAGTTGAGAACGACGACCAGAAAATCACTGGGGTCGTCGGCGAAGCGCATATAGCTGTAGACGCTGTAATCGGCATCGTTCGCTTCTATCCAACGGAAGCCGTCGGGCGCAAAATCGCCTTGCCAAAGCGCGGGCTGGCTGCGGTAGAAGCGGTTGAGATCCCGCACCCAGGTCTGCATCTGCGCGTGTTTTTCATATTCGAGCAGATGCCAGTCCAGGCTGCGCGCTTCGCTCCACTCGGCGAATTGCCCAAACTCGTTGCCCATGAAGTTCAGCATTTTGCCAAGCTGCGTGTATTGGTAGCCGAAAAGCAAGCGCAGGCCCGCGAACTTCCGCCAATAATCGCCCGGCAGCTTGCCGATAAGCGAGCCCTTCATGTGCACAACTTCATCGTGGGAGAGGGGCAACACGAAATTCTCGCTGAAAGCGTAGAGCAGGGCGAAAGTGATTTGATGGTGATGGAAACGCCGATGCACCGGGTCGCGCGCCATATATTCAAGCGTGTCGTGCATCCAGCCCATATTCCATTTGAAAGTGAATCCCAAACCGCCGATATATGTCGGGCGAGATACCATGGACCAGGCGGTCGACTCTTCGGCGATGGTGATGGCGCCGGGGGCTTCGGCGTGCACAACCTCGTTGAATTCGCGCAGGAAGGCGAGGGCGGCCAGATTCTCGTGGCTGCCGTATTTGTTGGGGATCCATTCCCGGTCTTCGCGCGAGAAATTGAGGTAGATCATGGACGAGACGGCATCCACGCGCAAGCCATCAATGTGGTATTCCTTCAGCCAGAAGAGGGCATTGGCGAGGAGAAAGTTGCGCACTTCGCTGCGGGCGAAGTTGAAGACCATCGTGCCCCAATCGGGCTGTTCGCCTTGACGCGGATCTTCGTGACTATAGAGGTGTGTGCCGTCGAAGTAATTCAAGCCATGCCCGTCTTTGGGGAAGTGCGCCGGCACCCAGTCGAGAATGATGGCAATCCCGCGCTGGTGGCATTGGTCCACGAAATACTTGAAGTCGTCGGGCGAACCGAAGCGGCTGGTCGGGGCATAATAACCGGTGACTTGGTATCCCCAGGAAGCATCCAGCGGGTGCTCGGCGACCGGCAGCAACTCCAGGTGCGTATATCCCATATCGACCAGGTAGGGCAGAAGTTCGTCTGCTAGCTCACGATAACTGAGGAATTCATCGCCCGCCTTCCGCTTCCAGGAACCCAGGTGCAACTCGTAGACATTCATCGGCTGCGACAGCGGATCACCTTCCGCGCGGGCCGCCATCCAGTCGGCATCATGCCATTCATAGCTGTCGATATTCCAGACGATTGAGGCGGTCTTGGGGCGCAGCTCGGCGTAGAAGCCGTAGGGATCGGACTTTTCCGCGCGGAAGCCGCGGTTATGCGAACGGATCTCGTATTTGTAACGGTTGCCTTCTTCCAGGCCGGGCACAAAGATCTCCCAGATGCCCGAATTGTTGTTGTTCTCCATGATATGACTGCGCGCGTCCCAACGGTTGAAGTCGCCGATCAGCGCGACTTTGTAGCAGTTGGGCGCCCAGACCGCGAAGTTGACGCCGGCGACGCCCTCGACTTCTCGCGAATGCGCGCCCAGCTTCTCATAAATCGCCAGGTGCTTGCCTTGCCCGAAGAGGTAAATGTCATAATCCGTGAGGAGAGGAGGGTGAATGTAGGGATCGCCGTAAGTCTCGCGCCCGCCTTCCGCTGTCGTCGCCTCGAAGCTGTAGTCCGCGTCAGCCCAGGTTGCATCCAGCTCGACCAGGAAAAGACCGGCCTCATGGCATTTCAGCATGGGGACGCGCTGGCCGGTTGCGACGTTCACGATGGCAATATCAGCGGCCCAGGGGCGAAGCGTCCGGATGGAGACGGCGTCGCCGATCACATGGCGACCGAGCAGGGACGATGGCGACCCAATTTCGCCATCAATCAGGGCTTGTATCGCATCGGGATGTATCGAATGCTGCATGTTGTTTCCTGCGCTGCGCTTGCCTAAAGCAGCGGCATTATAGCGGCGGAAGGGCAAAGTCCGTAGCGCAGTTTTGCCTGGGCCGGGCGAGGCGGACCAATCGCATCAGATTTATGTTTAACTACAGAGATCGCAGAGGGCGCAGAGATTTGCTTCCTTTTAAGAATTCTCCGCTAAATGCACTGCTTGAATCGGGCGGGCCTGCCGCTCGCCCCAACACCGTGTCTCTTATTGTGCCGTAGGGGCGGCACTGTCTGTCGCCCGATAACTCGCGTGTGTGTCAGCGGGCGATTCACAGGGTCGCGTAGACACTGACCGTCAATCGCCCCTACACCGAATCTGCTGCTATGCCGTAGGGGCGAACCTTGGCTCGCCCGCATGTATATCGCGAAAAACGATGGGCATTTTATCTATTACTTACTTGCGTTTACCTCTGTGTCCTCAGTAAGCGCAAGTAAGTCGTGCAAAATCTGATGGGCATTTTGAAGCAAGAGAGGGCGAGCCACCGGCTCGCCCGTACACCGAGTCTCCTATTATGCCGTAGGGGCGAACCTTGGCTCGCCCGCACGTATATCGCGAAAAACGATGGGCATTTTATCTATTACTTACTTGCGTTTACCTCTGTGTCCTCTGCGATCTCTGTAGTTAAAAAACAATTTGAAGCGACTGCCATTTCGGACGCGGCACATATCTTGAGAAGGCCGCGCAATCATGTTATGCTAGAATAAATATTCTAATCCGTCTCAAATATTTTTCGTTGCTGGCGCTTATGGCGAAGACGCGAAAGATCCTCCACCTGGATTTGGATGCTTTTTTCTGCGCGGTCGAGGAGCAATTGAATCCCGAGTTGCGCGGCAAAGCGATCGCGGTTGGGGGCCGCCCCGATCAGCGCGGCGTGGTCTCATCGGCCTCCTATCCGGCGCGCAAGTACGGCGTGCGTTCGGCCATGCCGATGGCGCAGGCGCTCAGGCTCTGCCCGCATCTCATTGTCGTCGGACAGACGCGCGGCGTTTACGGCGAACGTTCGCGGGCCGTCATGGCGATCCTGCGCGACACCGCGCCCGATGTCGAACCGCTCTCGATTGACGAAGCCTTTCTCGATGCGACAATCTTGCCGGACCCGCTGGAGAGCGTGGCGCGCCGGCTGCAAAAGCGCATCAATGATGAACTGGACTTGCCTTGTTCCCTGGGCGGCGCGACCAACAAGATGGTGGCGAAGACGGCGAACACGGTGGGCAAGGCGCGGCAGGGCGGCGACCAGCCGCCGAATGCCATTACAATTGTGCCGCCCGGCGAGGAGGCGGCATTCCTGGCGCCGCTGCCGATACGACGCTTGTGGGGCGTGGGCGAGAAAAGCGCCGAGACCTTGGGGAAGCTCGGTTTGACGACGGTGGGCGACCTGGCGAATTGGAGCGAAGACGCCTTGATTCGGCGCTTGGGCAAGCTGGGCGGCGATATCTGGCGGCGCGCGCAAGGGATCGATGTCCGCCCGGTGGTCAATGCGCAGCGGGCGAAATCGATCAGCAAAGAAGTGACATTCCCCAAAGACATCGACGACGAAGACACGCTGAAACTGACGCTGCGGCGGCTGTCGGATGGCGTCGGCCGTCAGGCGCGCAAGGCGGGCTTGGCCGGCACGACCGTCAAGATCAAACTGCGCTGGAGCGATTTCTCCACCCTGAACCGGCAAATGTCGCTGGATCACGCCATTGATTTGGATGCCGACATATACGATTGCGCCCGAAAATTATTCGAGCAGACCTGGCTGGCCGGGAAGCCAGTGCGCTTGCTGGGCGTCGGCTTGAGCGGTTTCGACGACAGCGGCCGGCAGTTGGGCTTGTGGGACAGCCTCGCGGATGAACGGCAGGAAGAAGAATTGCAAGATGCCCTCGACCGCCTGCGCGATCGCTTCGGCGAGAGAACCATCCGCCGGGCCAGCGATTTGCGTTTCCGCCCCAATGAAGACAACAAGCGCTGAGGCCGCTTAAACCAACGTGAATAGCTGGTGATAGACGCCTTCGAGCTCCAGCAATTCTTGATGGCTGCCCATTTCAATGATCTCGCCATGATCCATGACCACGATGAGATCGGATGATGTGATCGTGCTGAGGCGGTGGGCGATGACGAAACTGGTCCGCCCTTCTAGCAGTCGTTCCAGCGCCGTTTGGATCTGCCGTTCAGTCTGTGTGTCGATGTTGCTGGTCGCTTCATCCAGGATGAGCACGCGCGGATCCGCCAGCAGGGCGCGGGCAAAAGCCAGCAATTGGCGCTGCCCGGTGGACAGGAGCGAACCGCCTTCCATGATATCGGTCAGGTAGCCGTCAGTCAGGTCGACAATGAAATGGTGGGCGCCGACCGCCTTCGCCGCCGCGACCACCTCTTCATCGCTGGCGTTGAGGCGGCCGTAGCGGATGTTGTCCATGACGCTGCCCGAGAACAAATGCGTATCCTGGGGCACAACGCTGACCTGACGGCGCAGGCTGTTCTGCGTGACATGTCGGATGTCATGCCCGTCCACCGTGATGCGGCCGGATGTCGCGTCGTGGAAACGCATCAGCAGCTTGATCATGGTCGTTTTGCCGGCGCCGGTGTGCCCGACAAAAGCCACGCGCGATCCCGGCGCCACATCGAGATTGACAGCCTTCAAGACCATTTCGCCCTCTCGGGAATAGCGAAATGAGACATTTTCAAAGCGGATACGACCGTCGATCGCGGGCAATTCATCCGCGTTGACATCGTCGCGAATTTCGGCCGGGAAATCCATAAGCTTGAAGATGCGGAAGGCTGAGGCGATGACGCTCTGCAGCAGGTTGTAGCGCTGGGCCAGCAGCCGAATCGGGAAGAAGAACTGCTGAATATAGAGGATGAAGGCCAGCAGTACGCCAACGGTGATGCGTTCTTCCAGCGCCAGGACGCCGCCAACAAAGATCAGCGTGCCGGTGGCGACGCCGCCGACCAATTCCACCGTGGGATAGAATACGCCGGCGATGAGCGCGGCGCGGACGGTCGCCTGGCGCGTGGCCATGTTGATTTGGCCCGAAAAGCGCTCGTAATTGTATTCTTGCCGGGCGAAGGCCTGCGTGACGCGAACGCCGTTGAAAGCTTCGGACAGCTCGGCGTATACCTTGGCGTTGGCATCCGATACGCGCAGGTAAGCGGCGCGCGCGTGAATCCGCCAGACATTCGCAATCACGAGGAGCACGATCATGACAGTGAAGGCCACCGCCGTCAGCGGGATGTTGATCAGCAGCATCGAAATGAGGATGCCAAACAGCATAAGAAATTCGCGGATTGTGCCGACCGCCGCGAATGTCACCGCCTCGCGCACGACGTTCACATCGCTAATGATGCGGGCGATCAGGCGGCCTACTTCGTATTCGGCGAAAAATCCGATGGAGAGGTACTGCACATGGTCGAAGAGTTGGTCGCGCAGCCTGCGGATAATGGTCTGCCCGACAATGGCCATGGTGCCCAACTGAACGCGGAAGCCCAGGAAACCGATCAGCTGCAGCACGATCAGGGCGCAGACGCCAAATACGAGCACCGACATATCGCGCCTGCGAATGCCTTCGTCAATTGCCCAGCCGATCAGCGGCGGACTGGCCACATTCGCGATGACGCTCAAGAGCATCATGACCAGGGCGATGCTGAGTTCGCGGCGCTGCGGCTTGAGATAAGACAGCAGCCGCGCCGTCACCTCCCGGTCGAAGCCCGGTTTGTGATCGTCATCAATTTCGAGCACATTGAGCTCGACATCCTGTTGTTTTGCGGCGCGGGGCGGTTCTTTGCGCTTTCGCAGGCTTAGGGCGGGCATAGGCTCCTGTCTTGTTTCATCTGCTACGGTGTGTATTTGCCGGCCAGTCGGTCGATCAAGGCACGGAATTGCGCGGTCGAGCGGCGTTCCTCAAGCGGGATCTTGATGATGCCCGCGATGATCGCCTCGCGCCGGACGCGTTCTTGTTCTTCAAGCTGCAATTTGTAGATCTCTTCGTAGAGACCGCCGTCCGCAAGCAAGGTCTGATGCGTGCCCTGCTGAATGATTTCGCCGTCCCGCAACACAATGATCTGGTCGGCTTTGAGGATCGTGCTCATGCGCTGGGCGATGACAAAGGTGGTGCGGCCTTGCATGATGCGCTCGAGCGCCTGCTGGATCAGGTGTTCGGTCTGGGTGTCGACGCTGCTGGTGGCGTCATCGAGGATGAGGATGCGCGGGTCAATCAGCAGGGCGCGGGCGATGGCGACGCGCTGCTTCTGCCCGCCCGACAAGGTAACGCCGCGCTCGCCGACCACGGTCTGGTAACCATCGGGGAAGTCCGAAATGAAGTCATGGGCGTTGGCGGATTGCGCGGCGGCGATGATTTGCGCGCGCGTCGCCCCCGGATCGCCATAAGCGATGTTTTCTTCAATCGTGGCGGAAAACAGCAGCGACTCCTGCATCACAATGCCGACCTGGCTGCGCAAGCTGTGCAAGTCAATATCTCTCACATCAATGCCGTCAATGGTCACGCGCCCGGCGGTGACGTCATAGAAGCGGGGTATGAGGTTTGCGATCGTCGTCTTCCCGGAGCCGGTGAGCCCGATGATGGCGACCACCTCGCCCGGCTTGGCTTCAAGGTTGATGTCATTCACGATCGCATGGCTCGAGCCGCGATATTGTGTGCTGACATCTTCAAAGCGGACGTGCCCGCGAATCTCGGGCTTGATGGCGTCGCGCCGGTTTACAACCAGGTCTTTTTCGTCGAGCACCTCGAAGATGCGCTCGCCGCTCGCCACCGCCTGCGTCGTCAAGAGAATCATGAAGCCGCTGAAGCGCAAAGGCTGGGCCAGAAGCAGCACATAAGCGTTAAAGGTGACTATCAGGCCGACGCTGATATTGCCCAGGCCGGCCGCCTCCAGCAAGCCCCCGAAGAGCAAGACGAGCGCGGTCGAGAGGGCGGCCAGAAGCGCGCTGATCGGGAGGTAGGTGATCCACTGCGTGATGAAATCAAGTTGTTCTTCGTAGAGGGTCTGGTTTTCTTTATGGAAGCGTTCGATCTCATGCTGTTCGCGGGCGAAAACGCGCACGACCTCGGCGCCGAGGGCATTCTCCTGGATGTGGTTGCTCAGCACCTGCATGCGGTCCATCACCTTTTTCCAGCGGGGATGAATGCGCATGACAAAGCGCTGGGAATAAATCACGAGGGGGACCAGCGGCACGTAGGCGACAATGGCGAGGATCGGGCTGGTCGCGAGCATGATGCCGACGACGCCGACGAGCAAGAGCAGGACATTTAAGCCATCCATCAGTCCGTAAGAGAAATAGCGCTGCAATTCGTTGACATCGCTGATGGCGCGGGTGATGATCGTGCCCACCTGGGCGCTGTCGTGAAAGGTGAAGGATTGCCGCTGCACCTTGTCGTAAATCTCGTTGCGAATGTCATAAGAGACGACATGCGAAAGCCGCTCGCCGTAGTAGCGGCCCATGAAAGCGGTCAGTCCGCGAACGAGCCCCAAGCCAACCACAAGCAAACCGGCGTTCAGCATGTAGGCGCTGTCTTGTTTGGCGATGCCGATATCGACTACATCGCGCAGGATGTAGGGCACGGCGACCGCCAGGATATTCGTGCCAATGATGCCGACCAAGGCGATGGCCACCCAGATCCGGTAGCGCAGGACATAGCCCATCAACCGTCGCCAGATCCTAAAGGCCGAATAAGCCCGCGCTTCTGGCTGCTCCTCTATGTTGGATTTTGTGGCGGCGGCTGCCATGTTTAGATCCCTCGTTGGGCGGGTTTGCGCATTTATGGGCTGGCGACCCAGAGTATACGGCGCTGAAACACAAATAATCAGTTTACTGGAATGCAATACAAATGGCTACGAGCAGATAGCCGGAATTGCCAAGCTGGATTCACACTGGAATTCCCTATCAGACGCGACACAATACGGGGACTTGCTGGCGAATTTAGCAAAAGGAATACGCCATGTCCGATCTAACACCGCTCGCCCTGCAGCTTTACACTCTGCGCGACCAGTTGGGAATCGATTTCGAAGCTACAGTTCGCCGGGTCGCCGCCATGGGTTATGTCGGCGTCGAACCCTTTGGCGGCATGCCCGGCGGGCTGCCGGAGTCGGCTGCCTTGTTCCGCGATCTTGAATTGAAAGTTCCCAGTTGCCATGTCCCCTTTCCCGATGAAGCCAATCGCGCGGCCGTGCTTGAAATTGTAGAGGCTTATGGCTTGCAGCGCGTCTGCATCGCCATGCTGCCGCCGGCGGAGTTTGACAGCATCGACGGGATCAAAGGCGTCTGCGAAAAACTGAATCAGGCCGGCGCATTCGCCAGCTCCCAGGGTTTTGAATTGGGTTATCACAATCATTGGTGGGAATTCAAGCAGCTGGACGGCCGCTCGACGGTCGATCTCATGCTCGAGGAATTGGACGAAAGTGTATTCCTGGAAATTGACACCTACTGGGTGCAAGTGGGCGGCCTGGACCCGGTCGATGTGCTGCGGCGGGTCGGGGCGCGCGCGCCGTTGATTCACCTGAAAGACGGCCCGATCGGTATCAAAGACAACATGAATGCGGTCGGGCAGGGCAAGATGGATGTGCCGGCGGTTGTGGCGGCGGCGCCGACGGCGGAGTGGCATATCGTCGAGCAGGACCGCAGCGCGAGCGATATGCTGCAAGAAGTTCAGGACAGCTATACCTACCTGACGAGCAAGGGCTTCGCGCGGGGCAAGGTTTAGCCACGGGGAGCGTGCGCATGAGAGTTCCAATCGATGACCTGCGATCGGTGACGCGGCGGGCGATTCTGGCCCAAGGTCACAGCGCCGAGGATGCTGAAATCATCCTCGAGATCATCATGTACGCGCAGCTGCGCGACAATAACCAGAGCGTGATCAAGCTGCTGGGCGCGGGCCTGCCGGCCGATCCGGCTGCGGGCGAGATCCGAATCATTAAGGACACGCAGCTTTCGGCGCTGATCGACGGCGGCTGGAACCAGGGCATGGTTGTCTTGAGCCGGGCGACTGATATCGCCGTCGAGAAGGCGCAAGCCCAGGGCTTCGGCATTGTTGGCACGCGCCGCAGCAATTCCGCCACCGGCGCCATCGGTTATTTCGCGCGGCAATTGGCCGAGGCCGGTTTGATCGGCTTTGTCTGCTCCGGCTCAATGGAACTGATGGCCATGCATGGATCATACGAAGCCTTCTTGGGCACCAATCCCATAGCGATCGGCATTCCGACGGCCGGCGCGCCCATCGTATTTGACATGGCGACGGCGTCCATCGCCTGGTACGGGATCCTGCTGGCGCATGCCGAAGGCCAGTCCATCCCGGAAGGCGTCGCCTACGACAGCGAGGGACGCTTGACAAGCGATCCGGCCGCGGCGCTGAAAGGCGCGATCAAAGCTTTCGGCGGCTACAAAGGCGCGGCGCTGGCGCTGATTGTGGAAACGCTGACTCGCCCGTTGGTCGGCGCGATACGCAACGAAGATGGCACAAAGCGCGATTGGGGCAACCTCGTTTTTGCGATCGCCCCGGAATTGCTGGCGGAGGATCTCGAGAGCTTTCGGGCCGGCGTCAGCGATCTGATGGCTCGAGTGAAGCAACTGAAGCGTCTGCCGGGCGTGGAGGAGATCCTGATCCCCGGCGAACGCGGCGACAAGTATTATGAGCGCGCCGCCGCGGACGGCGCTATCGATCTTGATCCCGGGATCTGGCAGGAATTAAATGCGGTCGCCGCTTCAGTTGACAATACCGATTGAAGGCAGCATCCGCTCAAAGACGACGCCCGGGCGCCCACGGCGGTCGGAGGGCGTATTCGCCAGTCCGCCGGCCACAAAGAGGTGGCTGGAGCCTTCTCCGCTTAAGTTCAACGCATCCACCGCGCCCGCCTCTTGCAGCATTTCCGTCAATTCGCTCAGGGTCGCGCCGGCGCTGTCGAGTTCGCTGCGGCAGGCCGCTTCACAACCGTCAAGGACCAGTAGCAGCAAATCGCCATTTTCTTTGATGCCGATCGCCGTGCGCGCCTTGCGTTCGGCAGCCGGCGCCAATGTCATGCGCACGGGCGAAATTCCGACGCGGCCGGCCTGGCTCGGCCAGAATTCTTCGCGCTCGGCCGCTTCCGGCAGTACGTTGGCGCCATCGCGCAGCAGCGTCGGACCCGCTTGTATGCCCGCCTGAATCGTCCGCGACTCATCCGCCAGCGCGTACTCCACCCAGGCGTCATCGATGAGGCCCGCGATAGTCGCTTCCGGCAGCGCGTCCGCGGCGATTGACAGCAGGAATCCGTTCTGGGGGATTTGCAGGTCGCCGCCGCGCTTCCAGGCCAATATCTGCCTGTTCACAATGACGAATTCAATACGGTCCGCATCCGCCGGGCTGCGGTCCAGCGGCGCGCCGGCCGCAGACAGATGCGCGGCGCGCGTATAAAGCGCGATCGGCTGCGCCTCCGCTGGATTCACTGCGAAGCGCAGATCGCCGCTGTCGTCGGCGGCAAGCCTGATCTCGCCGGGCAATGTGAGCGTAATGTCATCAAGGCCGGCGGTATCGATGCGCCAGGATTCGCCATCGTACAACAGGGCGCCGCGGCGATAGATCGGCGGTCTTAAGACTGTGCCTTCGGCCACCATCAATCCAATTGCATCGCCGTATCCCGAATGGTGGCTGAGGAGATCGTCATGTTCGTGTAGAAAATGGGATGTGTTGAAAATCACGCGCCGTTCGTGATTCTGCGCGAAGTGGCGGATGAAATCGCAGCGGCCGATGCGCGCGAAGTTATGACGCACATCAAAGGGGCGAAAGACGCGCGGTTGATAGGTCCCGCGTTCAACATTTGGATAGAGGTCAAGCTGGATCGACTCTTCCAGGTAACGCAGGATGGCATCGGCGCGATCCCGCAATGTTTTATTCGCTTCCGGAATGTCGACCTGCCATTCATAAGTATCGCTGATGTATTCGTGCAGTTCCAGCCAGCCGTTGGAGAGGAGCTTGCGCAAAACCCAGGTGATGAAAGAATTAGCGCTGATGATGTTTTCGCCGTCATCGGTTTGGTAGCTGAGCTCGGGAAACATATCGCTGGCGCGGCGGTCGGTTTGCATTGCCGTCCAGGTGAGGATCTGCGGCGCCTCTTCGCCGCGAGCGCGGGCCCGCGCGTAGTGCATGCGCGCGATATCCTGCTGCCGGATGTAACTGCTTATGGGGTGCAGATCTTCGAAACTGAGGGCGGCGGCGGGAATATCGACCTGGTGCGCCGCTGTCCAGGCGCTATCGTCCAGTTGCAGCCGTTGCCTGTGGTAGCCGATGTCTGACATAGCGCGGATCTCGAAAGTCCCTGGATTGTCATACGAATGCGCGAAAACTTCTGGCCTGCGCCTGCGCTCGATCCATGAGCTGCGCCCGGAACAGGCGCTGGGCTGCCCATGTCATTGCAGCGTCCGCGTCTGTCAACTCATTCTTGGAAGCGCCGTCGCCAGGTCCCTAATCATACAATACACATAGTTCGTCTGTTCAGTCAACGCGCGAGCTGCTGCCGAGTGAAACAGCCGCTCTATTCGTATGATTGCCAAAAGGGAGTAAACGCAAGAAAGTATGTGAAAAATACGCATCACTTTTCGCGGCGTACTTGCGGGCGATCCAGGGGACACCCCTACGACATAAGAGGAGACATGGTGTAAGGCTTGTCCGGTACTGGTTCATGCTACCGCGCTTTCTCTACCCCATCCCCCCAACCCCCTTCCCCAGCAAGCTAGGGAAGGGGGAGCGCGCTGAAAGAGACTGAGTTAATTGGAAATTTGCTATGTGTTTTGGTGACAAACTACTAGCATTTTTGTAGAGTCACCCTTCCCCAGTTCACTGGGGAAGGGCCGGGGATGGGGTAGGAAAAGCTGCATAGCCACAGCAGTATGGCGGGAGGCGCCCCGGCCAGTTCAGCCGGGGCGCCTCGTCCGCCAAGGGACTAGCGCGCGTCGAGCGTGACCGGCAGTTGCAGCTCGGTCTCGCCATTGCGTACGATAGTCAAAGTGACTTCCTGGCCGGGTCGCGTATGGCGCGCGAGATAGCTGATTAAGTCGTTCATGCCGCGTATCGGCGCGCCATCCACCGCCGTGATGATGTCGACGCGCATTTCGACCAGATTGCCGCTGCGCGTGCGCATCTCAGCGATCTCATACAAGTCGGAGCCGGCGGCCGGCCCATCTTCAATGAAGGAGTCGATGACCACGCCGCGAAAGTGGTTCGGCAAACCCAGCATTTCGATGACGCTCAGGTTGACATCGAATCCGGATATGCCGAGGTAGCTGTATGTCATCTCGCCATCCGCGATTAGCGCTTCGGCAACGCGCCGCGTCAGGTTGGCGGGTATGGCGAAACCGACGCCGGAACTGCTGCGCGCCCCGCTGATGATCTGCGAGTTGACGCCGATCACTTCGCCATCCAGGTTGATCAAGGGTCCGCCGCTGTTGCCCGGGTTGATCGAAGCGTCCGTCTGGATTACGCCGCCGATGGAAAACTCGGTCAAGCCGCGGATGGTGCGGTCGACCGCGCTGACGATGCCCGAGGTCAAGGTCCAGCCTTGACCGAAGGGACTGCCAATCGCCAGGACGGTTTGGCCGACAAGCAGCGAATCCGAATCCGCAAAGGGAATCGGCTTGAGTTGGGCGGCGGGCGCAGCGACTTTGATGACGGCGACATCCGAGGACAGATCCAGGCCGACCAATTCCGCGCGATATATGCCGCCGTCCAGGAATTCCACGACGATTTCCGTCGCCTCGTCAACGACATGGGCGTTTGTAACGATATGGCCATCGCGGTCAATGACGAAGCCGGAACCGTTGCCGCCGCCCCCGTCCGATGTGACGCTGATGGCAACCACCGAGGTGCTGGCCCCCTGATAAATCTCGGCGAAGACATCGTTGGGATGCGTCACGATGCCGATGGCCTGAATACCGGAAGCCGGCAGCAGCCCAAAGACAAAAGCCGCGATCAGTGCGCCGATCGCCAAAGACAGAACCAGGTGGCGCGCCAGTGATTTCATTTCTCGCTCCTTTCATTGCATACGCAAGTGATTTGCTGATATGACAAGGATAGAAGCGAGTTGTAAAGAGAATTTAGCGGCGATGCAAAATGGCTGTAAAGCTGGATGAGCGCCGCATTAGCCGATCAAGTGAAAGGATTCCTGGCGCCCATCAAGCCAGCGCGCTTGTCCGCCGCTGAGCGTCGCGTCTTCCTCCAGCATGATGCGCAGATCCTGGCCATCCCATTCCGGTACGCTGCGCGCCACATTGAGTTCGATTGACCAGACCGTATCAGCGCGGAGGGGATATTCGCCGACGCCGGGCACACCGTCCTGGCGATCCCAGAGACCAACGACAGGACCGGCGCCGTGACCGTGATAACCAAGGGGATGCGTATAAATCTGCGGGCGAATGCCTTCGGCCCGGGCTTTTTCAAGCGTTGCGCGCAGCACTTCATTGCCGCTGCGCCCGACCTGCATTTCCGCCAGATGAATATCTTGCAGGCGGTTGCCATCCAGAAGGGCGGCGCGCAGGCCCGCGGGCGCGTCGCTCTCGCCCGGGCGCAGGACATAGGCATGCTGCTGCTGGTCGGTGGCCAATCCCAGGTAGTGGAAACCCATATCGCAGTGGAGCAAGTCGCCGGGTTGGATGATCGCGCATTGCTCGTCCATCATTTGGAATTCCTTGCCGCGGGTCTGGATGTCGATGCTCGGCTGGAACCAGGCATAGAGTCCGGCATCCTGCATGGTCTGCCGCATCCACCAGACGACATCATCCGTGCTTGTGATTCCCGGATGAATGACGGCGTTTGAAAAAGCCCGGGCGATGATCTGATGCCCGGTTTCCACCAGCCGCGGATAGACGATGAGTTCTTCAGGCAGACGCCGTTCCAGCCAGCCGACGCAGAGCTTCTCGGCGCTGACGACGCGCCCGGCGTACGGATCGCCAAGCGCATCTTGAAGCCACTGGAATTCCTTATGGGATGCGCCGTCTCCAAATGCAAAGTCGCGTGACACGTTGACGCCAATGCGCGCGGGATCGCGCTCGCGGATCAGTCGCGCCAGGCAGGCTGCCTGCTCTTCTTCGTCCGGGTCCCACACTGCCTCATAAAAGCCCTCGTAGCCATAACGAGAGAGCGTCAACCGTTCGACCGAGCCGGCGGCGCGCGCGAACAGGAGTATCGTGCGCCGGCGCGCGGACATGGAGGCGGCGGGCAGCAGGGACATCAGCACCGGATCCTCGTTGTATTCGCGGCAGATGACGATCCACATGTCCATGTCTTCACGCGCCAGCAATTCGGGAATCAGCGATTCCAATCGCTGCTTCAACCAGCCATCGCGCACTGCCGCTTGATCTCTAAGGGACAGAATCTCGTTGAAGCGCGCCATGTCCAAGAATCCTTTCCACTGCGTTTAAGTTGCCGCGACCGCCGACTGCCAGTGGGCGCGCAGAGCGCCTGCGCCGCGCCTGTAAGCCAGGCACAGAATAGCCAGCTCGACCAATTGGCCCAGGGTCAGGCCGAGGGAAGCGGCCAGAATGCCGTGCAAGCCCAGCGCGATGCCGCCCCAGACGAAGATGGTGGTGAGCAAGAAGCCAATCGCGATGGCTTGATAGATTGCCGCGGTCCGGTCGCTGAGCATGAGAAGCGCCCGCAAGTAGCTTTGCAGCGCTGTGAGCAGGGGCACGAGCAGGGCCGATTGCGCGCCGACCGTGACCAGGTCATGCAATGATTCCGGCAGGCCGAGGATGACCGATGTGTAGACGGAGATCAAAGGCGTGCAGGCAAATGCGGTCATGAACAGACTCATGCCCAGACCGAGATGAAGGGTGAAGTTTCTTAAGATGCGATGATTCTGCTCGTTGTCGTTGAGCGAGATCACCACTTCCTGATAGGCCATGCCGCCGGCGCGCATGACGAGCAGGATGGAGAGAATGACGGGCCAAGCGGCCAGGCTCAACGCGGCGTCGGGCATGCTGGCCAGCCCGCGCTCAATCGCCGGGTGGATCAAGAAGGTGATCATGCTGGTGATCGCCAGGGGAATGTGAAAGCGCAAGGCTTGTCGATAGCTGAGGGCGCGCTGTCCGGGCTTTGTGTCAGTATTCAGCAGGCGCTTGACATCGTCTCGCGAGACCAGGTAGGTATAAGCCGCTTCGGCAAAGACAGCCAAGACCAGCGCGACCGCGCCCACGACAGAGCCAGCGATAGTTGTGAGACTGCCCAAAATAACGGCGACGCCGCCGGAAATCAGCACGCGGACGCCCGTGCCATAACCGACATAACGCGTGTTGCCGAATCTGATGATCACGCCTTGATGGAAGCGGCGGTAGCCGATAAAGGCGCCCCACAGGACCATGATTTTCATGCCGGGGCGGGTCGCTTCGATGATATGGCCGGGAATGCGGAGCAGGGCGCCGAGGTAGAGATCGAGCAAGGGCGTGAATGCCATCAGCGCGGCAATGGCGGTGATGACGATGTTCAGGCCGAGCATGAAGCGCCAGAGAAGGCGAAACGATTGCCGATCGCGCGATAAGGCATTGCTGGTCGCCAGCAGCATGATAATCGGCGTTTCGATCAGCACGGATAGCGAGAAAACCAGTCCGAAGGCGGCCAACTCTGTCTCCGAGTCGGGCTTGCGGCTGATTACGCCTTGAATCCAGGGACCTTCCAGGGTCATCATGAGCCAGGCCATGGCCAGCGGAAACCAGAAGACGAGCACTTTCTTGTAGGTCACTGACCGCCCCTGACGGCGAACCCAAGTTTCCGCGTATTCTATATGACTTGCGCCGACAATGGTACAGATGCGGCGCGGACATGCGGCGGGCGGGCGGGTACGGCATAGACCCGAGCGCCGCAGTCGGGCAATCGCTTCATATTTTCTTGAACTACAGAGTACGCAGAGGACACAGAGTTTAGGTTGTTTTGACAACATCTCCCCTTAATCCACTGCTTGAATTGGGCAGGCTTGCCGCTGCCCTGTCGATAAACTTCATTCCCGCCCAAAAGCTCTACTACGAAATGCCGCGAAATCTATGATTGATCGCATTACTCGGCGCTAAAGGTCAGCGTCTACGCCACCCGCTGAAACGTCCACAATTTGCGGGCCAGTGGCAACGGGCGTCTCACGAGACGCCCCAACTCTGTGTTCTCTGCGTTCTCTGTAAACGCAAGTAGGCAATTGAAACAACGCGCATCGTCTTTCGCGACATACATGCGGGCGAGCCACGTGCTCGCCCCTGCAGCAAAAGAGGCGCCTCGGTGTACGGGCGCGCGGCGGTCAGTGTCTACGCGACCAACACCACCCGCTGAAACGCCCACCATTTGTAGGCCAGTTGCAACGGGCATCTCACGAGACGCCCCTCTGTGTCCTCTGCGTTCTCTGTAGTTTAAGAGTTCAAGAATAATTTGAAGCGATTGCCCCAGGCGCCACAGCTTCCGGACTTGACAGCCCAGCCGGGCAATGCTAAATTACTGGCGACAGATGGGGGCGTGGTGTAGCGGTTAACATGCCGGCCTGTCAAGCCGGAGATCGCGGGTTCAAATCCCGTCGCTCCCGACAAGCGGAGACACGCAAATCGTGTCTCCGTTTTTGTTTCGCGAAGGACTGCCGTCGCTTATGGTCTTCAACAGTTCCATCCGCTATGTCAACAAGAGGCTGCAGATTGATGACTGCGACCTTGAGACGATCATAGCTGACACGGGCACACCGACTTATATCTACAGTCTCAAGCGCGTCCGCGAGAATTATCGGCGGATCCGCGACCTGTTCGCCGGTCGCAACGCGCGCATTCACTTCAGCGTGAAAGCCAATGGCAATCTGGCAGTGCTGCGGGTGCTGAAGGAGGCGGGCGCCGGTTTCGACTGTGTGAGCGGCGGCGAGATCTATCGCGCCTTGCAGGCCGGCGCGTCGGGCGAGGACATCATCTTCGCCGGAGTCGGCAAGACGGGCGCCGAAATTGCCTATGCGCTCGAAAGCGGCGTCGCCTGGTTCAATGTCGAAAACGTAGCCGAGCTCGAATATATAAACAGCGCCGCGCTGGAGCAGGGCGTCGACAAGGCCCGCGTCGCCCTGCGGCTGAATCCGCAGGTGAGCGCCGAAACCCATCCCTATATGGCAACCGGTCACGGGGCGGCGAAATTCGGACTGACAGCCGATGTGATCCGTCAACTTCTGGAGCGGCAGTCGCGCTATTCAAGCATCGATTTCGCCGGCGTCCATCTTCATATCGGCAGTCAACTCGGCGATATCAAAGCGACCAGCGCGGCGCTGGAGCGCTTGCTGGAACTCATTCGCCCGCATCCGCAGATTCGAACAATCAACCTGGGCGGCGGCCTGCCGGTCGCCTATCGCTTTGGCGAGACGGCGCCCGCCTTGGGAGATTTTGCCGCGGCGATCGCGCCGCGCTTGGCGGGATATGAATTGCTTCTGGAGCCCGGACGCTCGATTGTGGCGGATGCGGGAGTCCTGGTCGCCGAGGTCCTGTATGTGAAGCGGCAGGCCGGTCAACTTTTCTACATCCTCGATGCGAGCATGGCGGAATTGCTGCGGCCGGCCCTCTATGGCGCGCAGCATGAGATTGTGCCGCTGCTCAAAACGGAAGGCGAAGCGGAGTTGGCTCAAGTGGTGGGTCCAGTCTGCGAGTCGGCTGACGTGCTGGCGCGCGATCGGCTAATGCCGCCGCTGGACGTTGGCGACAAGATTGCGATCATGACGGCCGGCGCCTATGGCATGACGATGGCGAGCAACTACAATGCGCGCCCGCGTCCGGCGGAGGCGGTGGTGGAGGAGTCTGGTGAGCGCTGGCGGGTCAGCCGGCGGCGGGAGACCTGGGCGGATATGCTGCGCTTAGATTTGTAGAGCTAGTTGGTTCTAAGACCTCCCGCTTCAAGAAAATGGGATTGGTCAAGACGCGAATCTTCGAAAAGGAAATATACAATGGGTCTGTTTCAAGTCACCTCAGAACTGTTTACGTACAGCTCTCCCAAGTAATTTTGTACTGCCTTTTCTGTCTCCTCAATTCTCAGCAGGTTTTGATCAAGGAGCGGACCCTCCAGAATGTCGGCCTCCCATTTCTCATCATACCTCTGCAGAGTCGCGATGACAGGGCGCCCACCGACACCTAGTCCTGCATTTACTTCGATGACATGCTCCAGCGTCCAAAGAACTCCAAATATGCCGTTGTCTATTGAGTTTGGATAACGATCATTCCACGCGACTCGTTTGACGAACGCAAGGAATGGATCGGCTTGAAAATCTCCACTTCCGATCGAATAGAACGGAGATTCGTAAGTAACTTCGTGAGACTGACCAATTGAATTAAGGCAGAGCAATACAGGAGTTTCTTTAAGTGGAAAAGCGATTAACGAACTGGTAAGCACGGTGGAAATCAGTTCTTCGTCAAAATACTCCTGAGCTTCAAGAGCATGCTCCATAGCACGCCTAAGTTCGGACCAAATCACCTCTTCTAGTAGTAATCGTGCACTATAGACATCGTTTTGATCTTGGATATTCTCCCAGCTATCTCGAAGTTTGGCATTGATCAACTGACTCAAACCAACGGCGCCAGCAGACGCAATTAATGAATCTCTTGCTAGAAACTCAATCTTGTTTCTTACCTCTTGCTCAACATTAGTACCGAGGGTTTCCGCGCTATCGGCGCCGATGACGATGCCATCTCGGCACTTAACACCTATGATTAGGGTCACGACTTCCTAGCCTTGAACTACGCTATTCTCTCGGAATTGCGGATACCGACGGTAAATGTCTCGCACTAACTCCTGAAAACTCAATTCTCTTGCCCAACGTACTGTCTCTTCAATGTAAGTGGACACCTTTTTCGGAATGTTCTGAGCTTCGGTTTGTATGCCAGCTAGAGTGGCAGAGTATTGTCTCCATCCACCGCGCGGATGTACAGAAATGCTTATTTTGCCTTCGCGTTCGAGCTGTTCGGCATCTCGATAGACCTCGGCGCAAAACGGTCCATAGTCTAGCTTTCTAAAACTGTAGTAATCCGCTGGCAGTAGATCTGTGCATTCCATTCCCAAGCGAAAAGCTACTTTCTGCAGTTGAGCCGGCGTTACCGGTTCTCCCTCAGCAGCAGTGATGATCTTCAAAAGCAAGTCGCTACGTTTCATTCTCGCCTCTCCTCCAATCGAACTGATCGACCGAAGTCCGAATGCTATCAACTCCAACTATACTAGCACATACGTTTTATGCCGTCAATTCCTTGTTGCCAGAAAGCAAAAAGACCCGCGCCCGGGTCCTCAATCGGTGTGCTGATGGGAAGATTTGAACTTCCGACCTCGCGATTATGAGTCGCGCGCTCTAACCAGCTGAGCTACATCAGCTCGATAGCGGGGGCTGGATTCGAACCAACGACCTTTGGGTTATGAGCCCAACGAGCTACCACTGCTCCACCCCGCATCATCACGCAACGATTACCGCTGCGAGCCTAAAGAATAACATCGGCGAAAACGCTTGTCAATGGCCAGCTTGACATTCGTCGAAAAGCGCTGGCGGATCGCCCATGCCACACTTGCCAATAGCGCCCAGGCAGCGTTACAATCGTCACGTTCACGAACACCTGTTCGCAGAGCCGAAGGTAGCGCCATGCCCGATTTTGAACTGGAAGCGCCTTTCGCGCCGACTGGCGATCAGCCCACCGCTATCGAAGGCCTGCTGGCCGGCTTGAAGCGGGGCGACCGTCACCAGACCCTGCTGGGCGCGACCGGAACCGGCAAGACATTCACCATCGCCAACATCGTGCAGGCGACGCAGCGGCCGACCCTGGTGATGGCGCATAACAAGACGCTGGCGGCTCAACTCTACGCCGAGTTCAAGAGGCTCTTCCCCATGAACGCCATCGAGTATTTCGTCAGCTATTACGATTACTATCAGCCGGAAGCTTATGTGCCGCGCCACGATCTCTACATCGAAAAGTCGACCGACATCAACGATCAGATCGAACGCTTGCGCCTTTCCGCGACCGCTTCGCTCTTCTCCCGCCGCGATGTGCTGATTGTGGCGTCGGTCTCCTGCATTTATGGCATCGGCGATCCCGTCAACTGGCAGAAGATGTCGGTTGAGCTCAAGGTGGGCGAAGAAGTACGGCGCGAGCGCGTCCTGCGCGACCTGGTGCGCATTCAATATTCCCGCAACGATATGGAATTGCGCCGCGGCACATTCCGCGCCCGCGGCGATACGCTGGAAGTGGCGCCCGGTTATTCCGAGACGGCTTTCCGGATTTACCTCTGGGGCGATGAAATCGAGAAGATCGTCGAGTTTCATCCTTTCACAGGCGAAGTCGCGCATGTTCACGACTCGGTGACCATCTTCCCGGCGCGCGAATACATCACGGACGACGAGCATATCCGCGAAGCCCTGCACGACATCGAAGGGGAATTGGAAGAGCAGGTCGCCTATTTCAAGCGCGAGGACAAATTGATCGAAGCGCAGCGCATTGAACAGCGGACGCGCTACGATATCGAAATGCTGCGTGAGGTGGGTTTCACAACCGGCATCGAGAATTACTCGCGGCATTTTGATCGGCGGCCGCCGGGCAGCGCGCCCTACACGCTAATCGACTATCTGCCCGAGGATCACCTGCTCGTCATCGACGAGAGCCACATGACCGTTCCGCAAATCCGCGGCATGTACAACGGTGACCGACAGCGCAAGCAAGTTCTCGTGGACTACGGCTTTCGCTTGCCCAGCGCGCTGGACAACCGTCCGCTGCAATTCGCCGAGTTTGAAGAGCGCGTCGGCCAGACGATATACACCAGCGCCACGCCGGGCCCCTATGAGGACAAGTCCGCTGATCATGTGGTGGAACAGATCATCCGGCCGACCGGCATCGTCGATCCGCAGGTGGACGTGCGGCCGATCGAAGGCCAAATCGACGACCTGATGCAGGAGATCGCCCTGCGGGTGCGGTATAAGCAGCGAGTCCTGGTGACAGCGATGACACAGCGAATGTCTGAGGAATTGTCTGGCTATCTGAACGAACACGGAATCCGCGGGCAATATCTGCATGCCGAGGTGGACACATTGGAGCGCGTGGAAATCCTGCGCGATCTGCGAACGGGCGTCTATGATGTCGTGGTCGGCATCAATTTGCTGCGCGAAGGGCTGGATTTGCCCGAGGTATCGCTGGTGGCGATCCTCGATGCCGACAAATCCGGATTCTTGCGCTCCGAACCGGCGCTGATTCAGACCATTGGTCGGGCGGCGCGGCACTTGGAAGGGCGGGTCATCATGTACGCCGATGTGATGACGCCGGCCATGAAAGCGGCCATCGACGAAACTGATCGCCGCCGCGCCAAACAGGAAGCGTACAATGAAGAGCGCGGCATTGAGCCGCAACAGATTGTGAAGGACATCCAGGACATCACTGACCGCCTGCGCGCAATCGACGCCGAAGACGATGGTGAGACGGCAACGGTCGATCTGGGTCTTAAGGCATTGCCCGCGGATGAATTGCAACACATGATTGACGAGCTGGAGCGGGAGATGAAGAAAGCGGCGCAAGCTCTGGAATTCGAGAAAGCGGCCGCATTGCGCGACCAAGTCTTTGACCTGCGGCGCGCGCTTATGGAAGAGCACGGCCTTGAAGGCGATCTGATGATGACCTGAACGGCTTGTCTGGAACTGCAAATTGCACTCAGATTCAACAAGCGCAATTCCAAATCACTACACAAGAAGTGGCAATCCCGTCGCAGATCATCACAATATTACGGATTCCGCCGCATTTAGCGCCCCTTCCTCAGCTCCCTGCTGAGGACAGGACTGTTTATCTACCCCATCCCCGGCCCTTCCCCAGTGAACTGGGGAAGGGTGACTCGTTGATGAAATTGTGAATAATCGTGCAACAAAGTACGAGAATGAGCGCAAAAGCCATCTACTTTCGGCGCGCTCCCCTTCCCTAGCTTGCTGGGGAAGGGGCCGGGGGATGGGGTAAAAGTTCGCGGGCGAGTGCTTGTCGCGGACAAGACCTAGAGCCCGTGGATGCGCCGGACCGCGTCGATCAGCGGCTGTATGCTCCGCGCGGAAGCCGAGCGCGCGCTGCCGTAGGGGTCGCTGAGCGCATCATCGCCCAGCAAGGCCTGGACGATATTGCGCCAGCCATGCGAGAGCGCCTCCAAATCATAGCCGCCCTCCATAACAAAGATGATCTTGCCGCCGCAAAATCGCTCCGCCATTCTGATGCACTCGCGCGCCAGATGATCGTAGCCGCCCAGGCTGAGCTGCATGCCGGCCAAGGGATCTGCCCAATGCGCGTCGAATCCGGCCGAGATGAGCATGAGATCGGGCGCGAAGCGTTCCGCGGCGGGCCAAATGACTTCGTCAAAAATCTGCTGATAGGCCGAATCCCCGAATCCGCCGGATACCGGGACGTTGAGCGTATAACCTTGGCCGGCGCCAGTGCCGGTTTCGTCCATTGCGCCGCTGCCCGGATAGAAGGGGCTCTGGTGAATCGACATGAACATCGGCGTCGGATCGCTGTAAAAGATGTCTTCTGTTCCATTGCCGTGATGCACATCGTAGTCGAGAATCAGAACCTTGCGCGCCTCGTGCTCGGTCTGCGCATGTCTCGCGGCAATTGCAATGTTGTTCAGAAGGCAGAAACCCATCTGCCGGTCCCGGGTCGCGTGATGGCCGGGCGGCCGCACGATGGCGATCGCGTTGTCCGCGCCTCCGCCGCAGACCGCATCAACCGCGCCAATCGCAGCGCCGGCGGCCATGCGAGCCACGGCCGGTGAAACCGGCAGGGCATAGGTATCCGGATCTAACCTGACGATGCGATCTTGACCTGAAACCGCGTTGAGCCGGTTGAGCTGCGCGGCGCTGTGCACGGCAAGTATCTGCTCGTCGGTCGCCGGACTTGGCTCAATTCGCAGCAACCGGTCGCTCAGCCCTTGTTCGCGCAGCCGCGCCCAGACTGCTTCGATGCGGCCGGCGTGTTCGGGATGACCCGGGAAGTCATGCGTCGTAAAGGATTCATGCGTAAGATAAGCTGTTGTCACTGGTCTCTCTTTTGTTCTAATCCGCGACCTTGGGATACAGAATACTATAATCGAAACCATTCATGTGAACGGTCTCTTGATGCACGTAACGGCGGTGTATGGACGCGAGCACAGGCGGCGGATAAAACTGAGCGCGCAGGAGCACGAGAGCGAAGGCCTGCGTCTCGATCATCTCTATCAGCCGCTCGCCTTCGAACAGGCCGGCCAAATGCAGATTCCGCAATTGCGTCGGATTGCTGACGACATCGCGCCCGGCCGCCATTGTAAATCCAGCTTCTTCGCTTAGTACCGGCCCGCTGGTTTCCGCGATGGCGGCAACGATTCTGTCGCCCGCCGCCCGATCGGCCGCGTCGAGAAAATAACCAATGCGAGCATAGCCGCCGGCGTCAAAGGTAGCGCTGTCGAAAAAATTGTCGCGCACATTGCCGTCAAGCGCCAGCGCCCGGGCGACGAGCGCAAAGTGACCGTCTGTCGGCAGCTTCAACGTGGCGCGGGCATAGCCGAGGTAGAGCAGGGGAACGAGAATCAGGCCGGCTCTTGCCATGGCGCCTGTTGGAAGCGCCCGGAAAACAGGCGGCAGATTCCAGTCCCGGGCCAGCAAACGCGAGAAGAGGAGTCCGCTCAGAATGCAGGTAGTCGCCACCGATGTGACGAGGTAGCTGTCGCCCGCGCCCCAGGTGCCCGAAGCGATCCCGCCCAGAACGGCGGTCGCCGGGAACCAGACGCTGTAGATCGACAATCGATCCAGGTATGTTTCGTACAGCAGCATAAGCGCGGCCGGGACAATCAGGAGTCCATGCAGCTTGAACCACAAGCTGAAAAGACCGAAGGCCTGTTCCGGAATGAACTGATTGACGTTGGCGACGATAGTCTGAATCCACCACTGGCCGCCCGAGGCAAAGTCGAGAAGGGCGAATATGGCGGCGCCGGCCGCCACAAACGCGGCGATATAGCGCAGCGCCCGGCGTGGAGCGCGCAGGAACATCCAGCAGCAGGCGGCGACGGCTGTTATCGCCGCTAACTGTTTCGTGTAACCGGCGCAGATCAGCAGAAACAATCCCAGCACGATGTAGCGCCTGTTCCGGCGCGGGAAAGCCGATGCCAGGATGACGATCGCCAGCGTTTCAAATGTGATCATCATCGTGTGCTGGCGATAGAGCGGGCCGATGTGATAAACGAAATTTGAACTGAGAAAGGCCAGGCCGGAGAGCAGGGCGATCCAGCGACGGCCCCCGCCGTCGCGGTAGACGGCGCGGGCGATCGCGGCGGCGCTGACCAGAGAGGCGAGAAAGCTAAGCAGCCGGCCATACCAATAAGCCGGGCCGAAGATCCACACGAATGGCGCCGCCATCACATGAAAGAGCGGCGGATAATTGCTGGCGTAAAAGGGATACTGCTCGGTGTCGCGATAAGGCAATTCGCCGCGGCTGAAAAGCACGGTGTCATGCACTTCAAAGCCCTCGCCTTGATCATAATCATAGGGGAAGGCCATCAGATTGGCGGCATACAAAATGTAAACCAGGCTGGCGAAGGCGAGCGCGACCGTGGCCGCCAGCATGAGCGGCTGATGGAGCCGGCGGGCGAAATGGTTCATGCCGGCGCGTCGCCGCGCGGAATCAGCGACAGGCCGACGAGCGCAAGGAGCGCCATAAGCGCCAGCGCCAGCGATTGCGCCGGCCCGATGCCGCCCGGGCGCCCGACGTCGATCACATCAATCGCCAGCAAGGCGATGACGCCGGCCAGGCCGAAGAACAGCAGGGTCATGCCAAGCTGTTTTTTGCTGACGGGCGATTCTTCCCCTTCCATAGCCGACAGTGTAGTCAGGACGCGGGACGCTGTAAAGTCCAGCCGGATAGCGGGCGCGCGAACAGAATGACTATACATTTGCCTTGCTGACCATGATAAGCTGTAGCGCTGACTTAGCGGCGGGGGGCGGTTCTGGTTGAACCGCTGAATCTGGAGCAAATGCGCGATGATGAAGACACATACCTGTGGCGAGCTTCGGCTCAAGGATGTCGGCACAGAAGTCACCATGGCCGGCTGGGTGAATCGACGCCGCGATCAAGGCGGTTTGATATTCATCGACCTGCGCGACCGCTGGGGCATCACGCAAATCGTCGTTGATCTGGAGTCGGCGCCCGCCGCCCACGCCGTCGCCGATAGCGCCCGGAACGAATACGTGCTGCAGGTTCACGGCCTGGTTCGCGTTCGTCCGGAAGGCACGGCCAACCCGGACCTTGCAACCGGCGAAATTGACATCGTCGCCGCTGACATCATCCTGCTCAATCCATCGCGCACGCCGCCCTTCTACATCAACAAGGACGACGGGCATGTCGACGAAGCGCTGCGGATGCGCCACCGCTACCTGGATCTGAGACGGGAAGCCATGCAGGCGAATATCCTGCTGCGGCACAAGACGGTGAAGTTCATCCGCGACTTCCTCGATAAAGAGGGCTTCATCGAAATTGAGACGCCCGTCCTTTTCAAAACGACGCCGGAAGGCGCGCGCGATTTCCTGGTGCCGAGCCGGTTGCAGCCGGGCATGTTCTACGCCCTGCCGCAATCCCCGCAGCAGCTCAAGCAGCTGCTGATGGTGGGCGGCTTTGAGCGCTATTTCCAGATTGCGCGTTGCTTTCGCGACGAAGATTTGCGCGGGGATCGACAGCCGGAATTCACGCAGCTTGATCTGGAGATGAGTTTCGTCGAACGTGAAGACGTGATGCAGTTGATGGAGGCATTGGCCACGGAAATTGTCAAAGAAATTACGCCGCAGAAGCGCCTGATTTCCCAGCCCTTTAAGCGCATCAACTATCGCGATGCCTTTGAACAATATGGGACCGATCGTCCCGATATCCGCTTCGACTTGCGGTCGATCGACATCAGCCATATCGCCGGCCGCAGCGCATTTCCCGTTTTCGTCGAGAATGTGAAGGCGGGCAAGAAAGTCAAGTGCATGCGCGTGCCCGGCGTCGCCGCCGACTTAAGCGGCACGCAGTTGCGCAAGGTGACGCGGGACTTGGAAACCATGGCGCGCCGCGCCGGCGCCAAAGGCTTGGCTTATATCACCATTCCGAGCGACCCCGCGGACCAATTGCGCGGCCCGATTGGCAAGCACTTCAGCGTCGAGCTCAAGCTGGAGCTCATCGAGGCGATGGACGCCCAAGGCGGCGACTTGCTGCTTTTCATGTCCGACCGGGCCGAGATCGTCTACGCGGTTACCGATGCCCTGCGCAATCACTTCAAAGCCGAAATGGATTTGGACGATGATCTGCTGGCATTCTGCTGGGTGATCGATTTTCCCGAGTTCATTTGGGATGAAGAGCGCAAGCGTTGGGATCCGTCGCAGCACATGTTTACCATGCCGCTGCCTGAGGACCTCGAGCTTCTGGATAGCGATCCGGGCCGGGCCCGCGGCTCGCAGTATGACATGATCTGCAACGGCCATGAAGTGGGCGGCGGCAGCATCCGCATCCACGACCGCGAGATTCAGGAGAAGATTTTCCCCTTGATCGGCCAATCCATGGAACATGCCATGCGCGAATTTGGTCACATGCTCGAAGCCTTCGAATATGGGGCGCCGCCGCATGGCGGCATGGCCTGGGGCATCGACCGCCTGATAATGCTCTTGGCGGGCGCGCCCAATATCCGCGAGGTCATCGCCTTTCCCAAGACGCAGAACGGCACCGACATCATGGCCCACGCGCCCTCATTCGCGGAAGACGAGCAGCTAAAGGATCTGCATATTCAACTCGACCTGCCGGAGGAGTAGTCCCGCGCGGGACAACAGAGTAAGCGCGATCAAGAGGGGGCAATTCACGCCCCCTCTTTTGCTGCGCTTACTCGTCCGAATTCAGGACCCGGCCATGCACGAGGCCGCCGATGATGCCGCCGCCAAATATGCCGACGAGGTAAGGCAGGACGTAAGACATGTCGCCGGCGACCAAGGCGGGCCCAAAGGTGCGGGCCGGGTTCAGGGAAGCGCCGGTTGCCGGCCCGCCAGCCAATATGCTGGCGGCCAGCGTGAATCCAATCGCCACCCCGGCCAGCTTACCGGCGCGCCCGAAGGCCGCCGCCTGCATGACCGCGCTGACCAGGAAGAAGGTCAAGATCGCTTCATAGATGGCCGCCGTCCAGACCGAGTCCGGCGTCAGGAAGCCCCTCGTTTGGCCGTAGTTATAGGCGGCGTCGCCGAGGAATGCGGCGACGCCGGCGTTATCCGGCGGGAAAACGCCGACCAGCGCAATCGCGGCGATGATGCCGCCGATGAACTGGGCGACGATGAAATAAGCGGACTTGGTTGGGTCCTGCTTGCCGCCGATTGTCAAGCCGAGCGTGACGGCCGGGTTGACTTGCGCGCCGGAAATATGCCCGTAGGTGTAGATCAAGGCGCAGAGGATGAGGCCATGCGCCAGGGCCGGCACAAGGACGCCGAATTGCTCCACCACCAGGACCGCGGCCGCGCCAACAAAAACCAGTACAAATGTGCCGATCAATTCGGCAAGGCTTTCCCGCATAAGATCGTCGTTCATGTTTTCTCTCCTGAATTCCAATCACGCGGACCGGACAGCGCCGCGCGGACAACAGTATTATAGATTCACCGCCGCTCTTTTCGCAGGCGGCCGCGCTATGGATTTGCCCGCGCATGTCGAATTGACAGCCCAAGCGTCATTTGTTATAAACACGCCTGCCTGCTGTATGCGTGATAGAACTATATGTGCCGAGCCAACATTCTCTATAGGGGAGTCTATCTTTGGCAGCCAATGTGATAGGCCAGAGCCAAGACAGCGGTTGTCAAGCGATTCCCGGCCTGTAATTTTGCAGGTTCGAGACACTATGGCTACACGGTACAGTGGGTAGGCTTCATTCGACAGCGCGCTTCCAAAGGCGCGCTGTCTTACATATCAGGCCGCGTAATCAGCTCCGAATGTCTCTCGCAACAGGTTAGGCAGGCGCTCAACAATCGGGATCAGCACCTGCTGCTGATGTTCTTCAGTCACATATTCCTGCAAGTAGTTGAAGTTCATCACCTTCATGGTGATATTGTCGATACTGATGTCTTTGGCAAAAAAGGCGAGTTGCACGATTTGGCTCAAGTCGAGCCCGGTCTGAAAGTTCTCGCTGAGGCTGCTCAAGAGCGCGGGCGCCTGGCCAATGAGTTGCAGGAAGTCAATGCTCAGCGCGCGGTCGTGGATGCCATAGAGGACTTGCTGCTGTCTTTCGGCGCGGCGCACATCGTTGTTGCCATGGCGCGTGCGCGCGAAGCGCAGGGCGTCGGCGCCGTCGAGCACATGCGTGCCGGGCGCCAGATAGAAGGGGTCGTATCCATAGTTCATGTCGGGATAGCGCTCGTCATTGATGACATAGTCGATCGTCACCTCGACGCCGCCCAGCAAATCGACAAGATCAATCAAGACCTGAAAATCAACCAGCGCATAATTGTGCACGCGCATGCCGAGATTCCAGCTTATCGTTTGCTGCAAGAGGCGCGCCCCTTGGCCGGCGCCGCGACTTTCGCCAATGAAATACGCGCGGTTGATGCGATCGCGCTTTTCTTGCCCGGGGATCTGCACCCAGAGATCCCGCGGCACACTGAGCACGCCGACGCTGTTCGTCCGCGGATCGAGACTGAGCAACATCAAGCTGTCGGTGCGGACGGGCTCGTTGGTTTGATCGGGCCGGCTGTCCAAGCCCCCGATGATAATGGTATAGCGCGTGTGACCGTCCCAGGGCGCCAATTCGACCAGGCTTCCGTCATCCAGTTGCAGCACATCGACGCCCACGCGGCGGCCATCGGCGACGAATTCGCTGCGCGCGTCGACGGCTGTCGGCATGGGCGGCGTTAAATCGGCGGTGGCTATGGCGACCGGATGCGACTGCGGCGCGCGGACGATCACAAAGGTCGTCACGATAAGGCAAGCAAAGACAGAAATCATGCCGCCTGCTAAGATGACCCAAATCCAGTCGTTGCCGCGCCAGCCGGAACCGCGACGCCGCCGGCGGCTGCGCCTGAAGGGGTCCGGTCCCGGAGGCTGGCCGCGCCGCTGATCGCGGGTAAACTGGGCCGTGCTGTATACGGGCGCTGCGGGCCGCCGCGGCGCGGACTGCCATGAAGGAGACTGCGTCGAAATATCGCTGCGCTCTCTGCTTGGTTGGGACATGCGGCGGCCGCTCCAATCGCGCCCGGTTGGCTATCAGTTGCCAGTATAGGCAAGGTCAAAAAATGCCGCAAATGCGCATCCTGGCAGAAACCAATTTCCGCGACGGCGCCGAAAATATGGCCCTCGACATTGCCATTGCCGATGCCGTCGCCGCCGGCCTCCAGCCGCCGACCCTGCGCCTCTACGGCTGGAATCCCTTCTGCTTGTCCCTGGGTTATGGTCAGCGCGTCCGCGATGCCGACCGGGCCGCCTTGAGCGAGCGAGGATGGGACCTGGTGCGGCGGCCGACCGGCGGCAAGGCGATTTTGCACGGCGACGAATTGACCTACAGCTTGTGCCTGCCGCTCGCTCATCCCCTGGCCAGCGGCGATGTGGTCGAAAGCTATCGTCGGATAAGCGCAGGTTTGCTGCGCGGCCTGGAAGAACTCGGCCTGTCCGCGGAAGCGCAGCACCAAGGCCCAAGCCTGCGCCCGTCAGAGACGGGCCCGGTCTGTTTTGAGATGCCGTCGCATTACGAGATCGCTGTGGGCGGGCGCAAATTGATTGGCAGCGCGCAGATGCGGCGCAAGTCCCTGATCCTGCAGCATGGATCCATCCCCTTATGCGGCGATGTGGCGCGGATCTGCGATGCGCTGACGTTTGCTTCGGAGGCCGCGCGCGAGCGGCAGCGGCGGCGCCTGCGGCAGCGCGCTATAACCGTCGCCGAGGCTTTGGGTTTTGCGCCGACCTGGTCGGACTTGGCCGCCGCCCTGGCCCGGGGTTTCGAGCGCGCATTCGATCTTGAGCTCATGCCGGGAACGGCCAGCGACGCTGAATTGGCGCGCGCGGCCGAACTCAAAAAGGAACGGTTTCGCGATCCCGCCTGGACCAACAAGCGCTAGCGCCGCGTAAATGAGTCCCTCAACTGGAAATCAGCGCGCGCAGTTCCGCTTCGCTGATGACGGGCACGCCGCTCTTGCGGGCTTTTTCCAGCTTGCTACCGGGTGAATCGCCGGCGACCACGAAGCTGGTATTCTTGCTGACGCTGCCGCTGACCTTGCCGCCGTTGGCTTCCACAAGCGCTTTGACTTCAGCCCGCGTTACGCTCATTGCGCCGGTCAAGACAAATGTCTTGCCGGCCAGGCCCTGGCTCGCCAGAACTTTCTCTTCCGCGCGCATGTTGACGCCGGCCGCCTCCAGCTTGGCGATGACCGCCTGTTCATGCGGATCGGCAAAGAAATTGACGATGTTCTCGACCAGAATCGGCCCCAGGCCGTCAATCGCATGCAAGGGACGCGACACCGCGATGAGCGCGCTCAACTGCGCCCGAATTGGCGCGATTTCGAGCGGCGTCAAGTTGAGTGGCCGCAACAGGCGCTGCAACCGCGTAGACAGATCGGCGGCGTCGAGGTAGCGAGGCGCCAATTCCGCTGTCGGATGGCGCAGGCGCTGCAGCTGTTTGCCGGCTTCCGGATCGGCGGCGTCAGCGGATTCGATCAGCGGTTGCGCCGCTTCGGCGAAGTCCTCTTCGGCCGCGCGAATCGCGTTGGCTGTTGCGACAAGTTCCGCCATGGACGCGAAGTTGTCGCTGAGCAAACCGGCGACGGTTGATCCAACGCCGTCTATGCCCAGCGATGTCAGCACTTGCGCGAATGAACGCGACTTCGCCCGTTCAATGGACTGGAGCAGATTCTCCACCTTTTTCTCCGCGAAACCCTCCAGCGGCAGCAGGCCTTCGTCTGATAGATAAAAGATGTCGGCCTCGTCTTCAATGAGATCATTCTTGATCAAGGCGGCGATCGTCTGCGGGCCCATGCCTTCAATGTCCATCGCGCCGCGCGATACGAAAAACTCCAGCGTGCGCATGACGCGTTCGGGGCATTTGGGGTTGGGGCAGAACCAATCAACCGCTCCCGCCGGCTGGATCAATTCCCGTTTGCAGAAGGGACAAGCCGCCGGCGGAAGAATCGGCGACTCGCTGCCATCGCGCGCGCCGACAACGGGCCCAATCACATAAGGAATCACATCGCCCGATCGTTTCACGACGACGCGATCGCCCGAGCGGATATCGAGCGCGGCCACTTGCTCGTAATTGTGCAGGCTGGCATTGGATACGGTGACGCCGCCGATGAAGACGGGTTCGAGTTGGGCCGTGGGCGTGACTTTGCCGGTGCGGCCGACGCCGATGGTGATGCCGAGCAGTTTGGTGCTGGCTTCCTCCGCCGGGAACTTGTAGGCGACGGCGCCGCGCGGATCTTTGCCGACGACGCCCAGCTCATCAGCGAGCGCCAGCTGATCAACCTTGAGGACCAGTCCGTCAATTTCAAAGTCGAGCGCATTCCGCCTCGCCTCCCACTCGGTCAGCGTCTGAATGACATCGTTCAGGCTGGCGCAACTCCGCGCCTCCGGGATGACGTTGAAGCCCAGGTCGCGCAGGAAATTCAGCAGCTCCCATTCGCGAGACAACTCGACGCCGTCGCTGTCGACGATGTCGTAAATGTAGGCGGTCAACTTGCGCTTTGCGGTTTCGCGGCTGTCCTTCTGTTTCAGCGAGCCGGAGGCGGTATTGCGCGCGTTGACGTAGGCGGGCAGGCCCTGGGCCTCTTGCTCGCGGTTGAGCTCGAGGAAACTCTCTTTGTGGAAAAGTATCTCGCCGCGGACGACCAGCCGCGCCGGCGCGGCCGCAGCCTCGGCATCAACCGGAATGCGCAAGGGCACGCTGCGAATGGTCTTGACGTTGGCGGTGACATCATCGCCGAGCTCGCCATTGCCCCGGGTCGCGGCGCGGGTCAAGACGCCATTCTCGTAGGTGATGACAATCGCCAGGCCGTCCAGCTTGGGCTGCAGAACATACGCCAGCTCAGTGTCTTCCGGCAGCAGCCGCAAATTGCGCTCCTCCCAATTGGCCAGGTCGGTAACGTCAAAAGCATTCGCCAGGCTCAATATCGGCGCCGGATGCCGCGCTTTAGGGAAGTCAACCGACAAGTCGGAACCGACGCGCTGGGTCGGAGAATCGGCCAGGGCAAGTTCGGGATTGGCCGTCTCCAATTCCTTCAATTCGCGGAAGAGCCGGTCGTATTCGGCGTCGCTTACAACCGGGTCATGCAGCACATGGTAGCGGTAGTTATGCTGATGGAGCTGTTCGCTGAGCGCGGCGATTCGCGCCTGGATCTGCTGGTCCACGGCTTTTACCCTGCGTCATCGGGAATGGCTTGCAGATAAATGGCGACCGCCCAGCCGCGCACCTGAAACTCGGTGTCATGGAGTTGCCACCAGGTGAAGCCATCGGCCTCCTGCGGGCCGCCGATGATGTCAAATTCTGTGCCCGGCGCGGCGCGGAAGAGCACTTGGCTGTCGACCAGGCTGGGAATATTGCGCACATTCAACTTGTCATTGCTGACGCCATGCACCGCCGCCCGCAAGCCGACGGCCAGCGGAACGGGCGTGTTGGTGATGAGGACTGTCGGGATCGGCGGTCCGGTAAGGGCCGGGTTCGCCGGCGTTTCCACCGCCAAAATGGTCTGCACGGAGCTGCCCGGCGTGCTTTGAAGCGCGTCCGCCTGGCCGGCGTCGTCGAGGCGAACTGGCGCCGGATCAACTTCGACGATCGGTTCGCGCGACGACGCCGTCGGCGCGCCCCGAAGCGCAAACACCAGGCTGAACATCAGCATTGCCGTCAAGATAGCCAGAAGCAATGTAAAAGCCAGCGAGCGCAGAGAAAAGCGAAAGGGATTGCGCGAGCGCCTGATGGCGCGGCGATAAGCGCGGCGGGCATCCAACTGGGCCCGAGTCGGCCTTGGCAATCTGCGGTAGCGCGCTATCGGCGCGAGTTGGGGCTGCTCGGTGGATTCGGCTTGTTCGGGCATGGCGGCGCTCCGCCTGCTCAGCGGCGTCTGGCGAGCCACTGGCTGAATTTGTCGAAAGGCCAGGTGTTGACGACATGCCGCGCTTCCACCCAGCCGCGGCGCGCATTCGTCACGCCGAAGTCCATGAGATCAAGCTGCGCTACGCGATGGGCGTCGGTGTTGATGGCGAGGGGAACGCCCTGGTCTTTCGCCATCCGCGCCAACTCCGGCTTGAGATCGAGGCGCAGCGGATTGGCGTTGATCTCCAGGATTGTCTCGTGCTCGCTCGCGGCGGCGAGCACGGCATCCCAATCGGCGTCGACCTCGTCGCGGTTGGGAAACTGCCGCGCCGAGGGATGACCGATCATGTGGACATGGGGATTAAGTATGGCGTTGAGCAGCCGCTTGGTGACCTGTTCGCGCTTTTGCCCCAAGCCCGAATGCAAAGAGGCGATGACAAAATCCATCTGCGCCAGGATCTCGTCCGGATAATCGAGGCTGCCGTCCGCTTTGATGTCCATTTCCGTCCCGGCGAGCACCTGAATCTTGTCGCCCAGTTCGGCATTAAGTTGGCGGACTTCTTCGGCTTGCGCCAGCAGTCGCTCAATCGAAAGGCCATTGGCGATGCCGAGGCTGCGCGAGTGATCGGTAATCACGATATATTGGCGCCCGAGTTTCATGCAGGCTTCCGCCATTTCGCGGATCGTGTTCTTGCCGTCGCTCCAATCGCTGTGCATGTGCAAATCGGCGACGATATCGTCAATCGTGATCAACTCGGGCAAACGCTGCTCGCGCGCCGCTTCAATCTCGCCGCTATCCTCGCGCAGTTCCGGCGGGACGTATTGCAAGCCGAGCCTGGCATAGACCTTTTCTTCCGTATCGCAGAGGATCTTCTCGGCCGACTCGATGATCGTCTTGCTCTCGTCGACCGGGCTGAGCGCATGTTCGTTAAGGCTGAGCGCTTGATCGAGGGCAATCTGCCGCATCTTGACATTGTGCTGCAAACTCCCGGTGAAATAATTGAGCGCCGTGCCCCAACGCGCCTTTTCCAAGACGCGGACATCCACCTGCAAGCCGGAGAGGAGCTCAACCGAGCTCTTGGTTGGCCCGTGGCCGAGGACGCGAGCGACATTCTCCATGCTGACGAAGCGATCCATAATGGGCGCGGCATTGTCGCTGGCGATCAAGATATCGACATCGCCGATCGTCTCCCGTCCGCGGCGGATGCTGCCCGCGAGCGCGCCTTCCTGCGCCTCCGGCAATTCCAGCAGAAGATCAAGAATCGCCTGGGCCGCGGGCCGGGCGTCGCCGATGGAGGCGCGGCCGGTCTGGCGGGCGAGCGCTTCAATGCCGTCAAGAATTTTCTGCTGGCTCTTGGCGCCCATGCCCGGCAATTCAGCCAGCTTGCCAGCTTCGGCCGCCACTTTTAATTCATCGATTGCGCTTATGTCCAGACGCTCCCAAAAGAGCTTCGCCTTTTTCGGGCCGACGCCGTTGATGTGCATGATGTCGACCAAGCCCTCGGGAATCTCCGCTTTGAGGCGGTTGTAGAATTCCAGCTCGCCGGTCTCCAGCATTTCGTCGATTTTCGCCGCGATGGTCTTGCCGACGTAGCTGAGATCGGTGAGAGCGCATTCCGCCGAAATGACGCGCAGGTCGCGGGGCAGGGTACGGATGGTTTCGGACGCGCGGCGATATGACAGCACGCGATGGATATTGTCGCCGCGGATTTGCAGCATGTCGGCGCAGCGGGCGAATATGTCTGCGATTTCACGATTGCTGAGGTTCAATGCCCTGCCCTCGCTTCGGAATAAAATAGAACGCATATTCGCAATCAGTATACCAGAGTTTTAAGCGCCAAGAAAGACGATTTAGGCGCAAACGCGGGGCAGTGTATCCATATCGGTTGAACTTCTTCAAATACCGACGATTTGGTAGGAGCGACTCGGTGAGTCGCCCAATTTCGATCCTGTTCGTAGCCATCGGGCGATCCACCGGATCGCCCCTACCACACTATTTCATCCGAAATAGATAAACTACCGGACGCGAAATAGCACTTGACATTGGTTTCAGGGCGCGCTAGCATCCGCGCAATTGAATACAAACAAAGACTGTGATCCAGAGTAGTAAGCATCATCGTGCAGTTCAGAGAGTCGCTAGTTGCTGAGAAGGCGATACACGCAGAGATGCCGAATGGACTGGGGAGTTGCGCCGGCGAAAGGGCGACCGAGTAGCTTGCGACGGAAGGCGCGCCGTTAACAGCGCAGGATATCGACCTCGTGTCCGTATCCGCAAAGCGACCCGCCGAAGCGGGTAATCAAGGTGGCACCGCGGGAACCTTCTCGTCCTTGAATTGGCGATTGGGTTCTTTTTATTTCCAGGGGAGACGCCGATGCTGAACCTGATGCAGAGCGAACGGACGGACATCAAACCCTCGCGCGAGGAGATTCACGCGCATTTTCTCCAGGGCGATCATGTGCCGGTCTACCGCACTCTGATTGCGGATTTGGAGACGCCGGTCTCGGTCTACATGAAGCTGAAGGAAGCGGGCAAGCCGGGCTTTCTGTTGGAAAGCGTCGAAGGCGGGGAGCAGGTCGGCCGTTACTCCTTCATCGGCGTGAACCCGAAAGGCGTCATCAGCGTCAAAGACAACATTGTCAGTTTCGAGCGCGACGGCCAGACGACCAAGTTCGCGGTCCCGGAAGGGCAGGATCCTTTACATGTGATCAAACGTCACTTCAAGCTGGTCAATCCCGTGGCCCTGGAGGGCCTGCCTCGTTTTGTCGGCGGCGCAGTCGGATACATGTCCTACGATATCGTGCGCTACTTTGAAGACCTGCCGGCCACCGCCAGCGAAGACCTGGACGTGCCGACCGCATCATTCATGCTGCCGGACGCGCTTGTGATATTCGACCATGCCATGCACCAGCTTATCGTGCTGGCGAACGCGCACAATACGCATGACAGCCACGCTTTCGGCGACGACGCCGATGCCGCTTACGAACGGGCGATCGCGACCATTGACGGCATTGTCGACGCCTTGTCAGAGCCGCTGCCGCATCAGGCTTACGGCGCGCCGATTCCCGAAGAAAACGGCGACCCGGTTTCAAATGTGGAACAGCATGTTCATGAAGACCGCGTGCGCGCGGCCAAGGCCTATATTCGGGACGGCGATGCTTTTCAGGTGGTGCTGGCCCAGCGCTTCAGTCGCCGGACGGAAGCGACGCCGCTGCAGATCTACCGCGCCCTGCGCGCGACCAACCCCTCGCCTTACATGTTTTTGCTTGAATTCAGCGACGACTTGACCTTGGTGGGCGCTTCGCCCGAAATGCTCGTGCGGCTGGAAGACGGCATCGCCTACAATCGGCCGCTGGCCGGTACCCGGCGGCGCGGCCGAAATGAAAAAGAAGATCTGGAACTGGAAGAGGAACTGCTAAGCGATCCCAAAGAGCGGGCCGAGCACGTCATGCTGGTTGACCTGGGACGGAATGACCTCGGCCGCGTCTGCGACTATGGTACAGTCAAAGTGACGCGGATGATGTACATTGAACGCTACTCGCATGTCATGCACATCGTCAGCCAGGTCGAGGGACTGCTGCGCAAGGGCATGGACGCCTTCGATCTCGTGCGCGCGACCTTCCCGGCCGGCACCTTGAGCGGGGCGCCCAAGGTGCGGGCGATGGAGATCATCGAAGAACTGGAGGAGACGCGGCGCGGGCCCTATGGCGGCGCGGTCGGCTATTTCAGCTTCGATGGCTCGATGGATATGTGCATTACGATTCGCACGCTCCTCATGCAGAAGGGCAGAATCAGCGTGCAGGCCGGCGGCGGGATTGTGGCCGACAGCGACCCCCGAGCCGAGTACTACGAGACGATCAACAAAGCCAAGGCGGTCTTTGAGGCGGTGAAATACGCCGAAAAAGGCTTGCAGTAAGATGGACTACAGGCGGCGGGCAATGGGGAAAGCGCAGGAGCGACATGATACTGGTGATTGATAACTACGACAGCTTCACATACAACATCGTTCAGGAGCTGGGCGAGTGGGGCGCGGAGCTGACCGTGCATCGCAATGACAAAATCAGCGTGGACGAAATCCGCGCGCTTGAGCCGGAACGCATTGTCATTTCGCCCGGGCCCGGCTATCCCGTCGACGCCGGCGTATCGCTGGAACTGATACGCGAATTGGGCGCGGAGATTCCGCTGTTGGGCGTCTGCCTGGGTCACCAGGCGATCGGCGAGGCCTACGGCGGCTTGATCACGCACGCGCCTGAACTCATGCACGGCAAGACCAGCATGATCTATCACGAAGGCGATACCATACTCTCCGATATTCCCAACCCGTTTGAAGCGACCCGTTATCACAGCCTGATCGTCAACGAAGAGACCCTGCCGGATTGCCTGCTGGTCACGGCGAGGACGGAGAGTGGCGAAATCATGGGGCTGCGCCACCGCGAGCATCCGGTGATCGGCCTGCAATTTCATCCGGAGAGCATCCTGACCTACCATGGCATGCAAATCCTGGGCAATTTTCTGAAATACGAGCCGACTCGCATGAAGGCCAACTAATACCCGCAAAGGAGTGGGAAATGGATATTCAAAAAGCGATCGATATTCTGAGCCGCTACGGACATCTTGATGCCGAGCAAGCCGAAGCGGTCATGGGGCAGATCATGCGGGGCGAGGCCACCGAGTCTCAGATCGGCGCCTACTTGATGGCCCTGCGCATGAAAGGCGAGACGACAGATGAAATCACCGGCAGCGCGCGCGCCATGCGCAAGGCGGCCAGCAAAGTGCCGACGACCGTCGAAGGGGATCTGCTTGATACCTGCGGCACCGGCGGCGACCGTTCGGGCAGTTTTAACATCAGCACGACCGTCGCCTTTGTGGCGGCGGGCGCGGGCATTCCCGTGGCCAAGCATGGCAACCGCGCGGCAACGAGCAAATGCGGCAGCGCCGATGTCCTGGCTGAGTTGGGCGTCAACCTGGACCTGAGCCCCGAGCAGGTCGGGCGCTGCGTCGATGAGGTAGGCATCGGTTTCCTGTTTGCGGTCAAGCTGCACCCGGCGATGCGTTATGCGATTGCGCCGCGGCGGCAGATGGGCATTCGCACGATATTCAACATCCTCGGTCCTTTGACAAATCCGGCCGGCGCGCAGCGGCAACTGATGGGGGTCTTCGCCGCCGACCTGACCGATCTGCTGGCGCATGTCCTGCAGGCTTTGGGCGCGAAATCGGCGATGGTGGTGAATGGTTACGGCGGTTTGGATGAACTGACCGTGACCGGACCCAATCGCGTCAGTTATTTGAAAGAAGACGGCTCGATCGAACACATCGACATTGACCCGACCGAATTGGGCTTCCATTTGGCCAGCCTCAACGATTTGAAGGGCGATGACGCGCCGACGAACGCGGCGATTCTGCGCGGCGTCCTGGATGGCAGCGAAACCGGCGCCAAACGCGATGTTGTCCTGCTGAACGCGGGCGCGGCCATGATGGCGGCCGACGTGTCGCATTCCATTGCCGATGGCGTCTCCCTGGCCAAGGACTGCATCGACAGCGGCCGAGCGCTGGCGAAGCTGGACAATCTGATCGAATTTAGCCGAGCGATGGCCTCATGAGCCGGAGCTTCGTCGCCACGGATACGGTCCTCGACCGGATTCTCGCCCGCAAGCTGACCGAGCTTGATGAGCGCTATGCCGCCATATCGCTTGACAAGATAAGGCGGGCGGCGGAGCAGACGCCATTCCGCGTCCGGGATATGCGGGCGGCCCTGCGGCGCGATTGCGTCGCCTTGATCGGCGAGGTGAAACGCGCATCGCCGAGCAAGGGCCTGCTGACGACGGACTTCGCGCCGGTGCTGCTGGCCGCGGCTTATGCGCATAACGGCGCGGCAGCGGTTTCCGTGCTGACGGATGAAGACTTTTTCCGCGGCAGCCTGGCTTACATGACGGCGATTCGCAAGGCGGTGGACATTCCGATCCTGCGCAAGGACTTCATCATTGACGCCTATCAAGTGTACGAAGGCCGCGCCGCCGGCGCCGATGCCATTCTTCTCATTGTGGCGGCGCTCTCGGATGCGCAGTTGGCGGATCTGCAGGCGCTGACGCATGACTTGGGCATGACCGCCCTGGTTGAAGTGCACAACGAATGGGAAATGGAACGCGCCCTGCGTTTGCCAGCGAAGTTGATCGGCATCAACAATCGCGACCTCAAGACATTCGACGTCGACTTGGGCACGAGCGCGCGGCTGGCGCGGATGGTGGGCGGCGATGTGCCGCTGGTGGCGGAGAGCGGCATCTTCAGCGCGGAGGATGTGCGGGAAATGGCGCGGCTGGGCGCCGCGGCCGTTCTGGTCGGCGAGTCGCTGGTCAAGGCGCCGGATATGGTTTCGCTTGTCCGCGCGCTGAGCAGCCAAGAACGAGGGCAGCATGACTAAGGTCAAAATCTGCGGCGTTCGCAGCGCTGAAAACGCGCTGATGGTCGCGCGGGCCGGCGCGGACATGATCGGGCTGAACTTCTATCCCGAAACGCCGCGCTACGTTGAACCGGCTCTGGCTCGCGACATTGCGCTGTGCCTCCGCGAAGAGTTCGGCGCCGACTGCCCGACCTTGATCGGCGTCTTCGTCAACGCGGAAGCCGCGGAGGTACGCGCGATCGCCGAGCAAGTCGGCCTGGACTGGGCGCAGCTGAGCGGCGACGAAAGCGCGGAGACCTTAAGTGAGCTGGGCGGCCTGGCCTTCAAGGCGATTCGCCCGGTCGACGAAGCCGAAGCGCTGGCTGACGCGAAGCAGTTTGGGCAGCTGAGCGCGGCGGAGGGCGACTCGCCATCGATTCTTGTTGATGCCTTTAATCCCAAGCTCTACGGTGGAACGGGCGAGACGGCGAGCCTGAATGTCGCGCTGACGGTGAAAGCGGCTGTTAAGCGCATGATGCTGGCGGGCGGCCTCAACCCGGAAAATGTTGGCGAGCGCCTGCGCCTCATCCGTCCCTGGGCGGTTGATGTGGCCAGCGGCGTGGAAACGGGCGCGCCCGGCATCAAGGACGAAGGCAAGGTGCGCGCATTCATCAGAGCAGTGCGCGCGGCGGACGCATGACTGAATACTTCGATATTTTTGACCAGGCGCTGCAGCCCATCGGCGTCAAGGCGCGAGCGGCCGTGCATCGCGACGGCGATTGGCATCAGGTCTTTCACTGCTGGGTCATTGGGCGCGACGACAATGGCGCCGGCTATGTCATCCTGCAAAAGCGCGCCGACGACCGGGATTATGGCGGCAAAATCGATATAAGCGCCGCCGGACATCTTGAAGCGGGCGAAACAGTTCGCGACGGTCCCCGTGAAATCCGCGAGGAGCTCGGCTTATGTCTCAGCTTCGACGAGCTCCTGCCCCTTGGCCGGCGACTCGGCATGACAAAACAAGGCGACCTGATTGACTGTCAGATTTGCCACGTGTTCTTCTACGAATGCGATCGGCCGCTTTCCGCCTACCATTATTCGAAAGAAGAAATCGCCGGCTTGGTGAAACTGCGGATTGAGGACGGGCTGCAGCTCCTGGCGGGCGAGCGGCCGAGCGTCGAGGCGCCGGCGGTGGGTTTAGCTGCGGATACCATTAAAATTGCGGCCGATGATTTTATTCCGAGTATCGACAACTACGTCTTGAAGGCTCTGATATTGGCGCGCCGCTACTTCGCCGGCGAAAAGCATTTGTGGATCTAGTGAACGAGAGGCTGCACCTTAATGAGCGAGACATATATTCAAACGAGCCCGGGCGATCTGCCCGATGAGCGCGGATACTTCGGCGAGTTCGGCGGACGTTTCGTTCCGGAGACGATTATACCGGCTTTGGACGAACTCGAGAGCGCTTATGCCGAGGCGATTGCCGATGCCAGTTTTCTTGCCGAGCTGAGCAATCTGCAGCGGACATACACCGGACGTCCAACGCCGGTCAGTTATGCCCGCCGCCTCAGCGAAGCGCTTGGCGGCGCCCAGATATATCTCAAGCGCGAGGATCTGGCGCATACCGGCGCGCACAAGATCAATAACGCGCTCGGCCAGGGTCTGCTCGCCAAGCGCATGGGCAAGCGCCGGATCATCGCGGAGACCGGCGCCGGCCAGCACGGCGTCGGCACGGCCACGGCCATGGCGCTTCTGGGATTGGAGTGTCATGTTTATATGGGCAGCGTCGATATTCGCCGGCAGCAGCCGAATGTCTTCCGCATGAAGCTCCTGGGCGCCGAAGTCATACCGGTGGAGAGCGGCAGCCGCACGCTGAAAGATGCGATCAACGAGGCCATGCGCGACTGGGTCACCAATGTGGAGACGACATTTTACCTGCTGGGCTCGGCTTTGGGGCCGCACCCCTACCCGAAAATCGTGCGGGATTTCCAAAGCGTGATTGGCGTGGAAGCGCGCGAGCAATTCCAGGAGATGACGGGCTGCCTGCCCGATGTCTGCATCGCCTGCGTTGGCGGCGGCAGCAACGCCATCGGCATGTTCCACGCTTTTCGCGACGACAGCGACACCGAGTTGATCGGCGTGGAAGCCGGCGGACGCGGCATCGAAAGCAAAGAACATGCGGCGCGCTTTGCGGACCTGGATATCAGCCGGCCGGGCATTCTGCACGGTACGCGCTCCTACGTCATGCAGGACGAGGACGGCCAAATCATGGAAACGCATAGCATATCGGCCGGGCTGGATTATCCCTCGGTCGGTCCGGAACATGCGCATCTGCGGCAATTGGAACGGGCGTATTACACCATGGCGACTGACGAAGAGGCGCTGGAGGCTTTCCAGGTTTTGAGCAAGCTGGAAGGGATCATCCCGGCGCTGGAAAGCGCGCATGCCGTCGCCGAGGCGATCAAGCGCGCGCCAACCATGCCGAGGGACAGCACACTGCTGGTCAATCTCTCGGGCCGCGGGGACAAAGACCTGGACAGCGTCATTGCGCTCTTAGCCCCCTCGGTCCCCCCCAAAGCATTAGGGGGAAGCGCTCTTTGATCGCAAGAGGAGACTGCAAAGGAATGACACACGCGAGAGAGACTCACGGCACGGCAGCGCTTGAGGCGATGTTCGCGCGGGCCAAGAACGAGCGGCGGGCGGCCTTTCTGCCCTATTTCCCCATAGGCTATCCGACATACTCCGATTCGCTGCGGACGATTGAAGCGATGGCGGAAGCCGGCGTGGATGGCTTCGAAATCGGCATCCCCTTCAGCGACCCGATCGCGGACGGCCCGACGATCCAAGCGGCGACTCAGGTATCGCTGGAAAACGGAACAACCGTGTCGCAGTGCCTCGAGGCGGTGCGGACATTGCGCCAAAAGGGCGTCGGGCAGCCGATGCTGATGATGGGCTACGCCAATCCGCTGGTGGCATACGGGACGGACCGCTTTGTGCGCGACGCCCGCGCGGCCGGCGCCGACGGCTTGATTGTGCCCGATCTGCCGCCGGAGGAAGCGGCGATGTTCGCCGATAGCTGCGCGCGCGAAGGCATGGCCCTGGTTTTCATGCTGGCGCCGACCAGCAACGACCGACGCATCGCATTGGTAGCGCGGCGGGCCACCGGCTTCATCTATGTCGTCTCTCTGACGGGCATCACCGGCGCGCGCAAGGAACTTCCGGCTTACCTGACGGAATTCATCGCCCGTTTGCGGCGGGGCGCGTCCATGCCGCTGGTCATGGGATTCGGCATCAGCACGCCGGAGCATGCGCGCCGGGTGAGCGAGTTGACCGATGGCTTCATCGTCGGCTCGGCGCTGGTGCGGGCCGGCGGGGAGAGCGTCGAGGCGGTGCGCGCTCTGGCGCGGTCGATGGTTGAGGCAATCGGAAACTGATGAAACACGATATCGCCGACCAGGGGAATCGCATCAAATTTGTATTGAGCTGATAATCGACAGTTGCACCTCACATTGCGTAATCTGTAGGGGCGTTTCGCTGAAACGCCCTCAATTTGCAAGCCATTTTCAACGGGCGTCTCACGAGACGCCCCTACATTTTCACAGTTTTGGTGGCGAACGGCTCATGATTCTTTTGATGCGATTGCCCTATGTTGTCGACAAATCCTGCTTGACAGATTCTATAAGACGCGATAAAGTTCGCGTTGAAAGTGGCGAGACAGCGATTGACTTGAACGATTTACAGTTTGCAGGAATGCGCTATTATTACCCAAACTGCATAGACCGGTCTGGGTGATTCGCGCTGGCAACTGATTTCCACGCTACACATAGCGAAAATGGAGGCGCAGAGTGAAACACTCGGCGCCTTTTTTGTTTGCTGATGAAGGGGAGAGCCTTGACAATGATACGAGGCATACGCGGGGCCACGACAGTGGAATCCAACTCGAACGAAGCCATTCTCGAAGCGACACAGGAATTGCTGCGCGCCATGATCAACCGCAACGGCATCATCGAAGACGATGTGGCCAGCGTTTTGTTCAGCGCGACGCCGGAGTTGGACGAAACCTTCCCCGCGACGGCCGCTCGCGACATGGGCTGGACGCGCACCGCCCTGATGGGCTTTCAGGAAGCCGATGTCAAACACGGCCTGCCGATGTGCATCCGCGTGCTCATTCACTGGAATACCGACAAGGCGCTGGACGAGATCCAGCATGTGTTCTTGCGCGAAGCCGTGGTCTTGCGCCCGGACTTGGCGCCAGACCTTAGCGCGAGGGACGGTCGATGAACGGCGGCTTTAGGGCGCGGCATTTGGCGATCGTCGGCATGGGGCTGATGGGCGGCTCGCTGGCCTTGGCCATGCGCGAGCATGCCGATCATATCACCGGCGTCGACTCGGATGCGCGCGCCCGGGAATTTGCAATCGAGCGCAAAATCGTGGATAAGGCGACCGACGATTTGCGCGCGGGCGTCAACCAGGCCGATGTCGTCGTTTTGGCGGCGCCGGTCGGGGTGATTGTTGAAATGCTGCAGATGCGCATCGGTTCTTACTTGCGTTCAAACACCCTTGTCATTGACCTGGGCAGCACCAAGCAGGACATCGTGGATGCGATGGCGGCGCTGCCGATCGGCATCGGCGCGGTCGGCGGGCATCCCATGACCGGGAAAGAAAACGGCGGCATCAACGAGTCGGATGAATCGCTCTATCGCAATCGTCCCTTTGTTCTATGTCCGTCACGCCGGACGACGCCGGCGGCGCGCCTGCATGCGCTTTCCTTCGTGGAGACCCTGGGCGCCCTGGCCATTGAGATGGAGGCCGAGCGCCATGACCAGATCGTCGCCGGTATCAGTCACCTGCCATATCTGCTCAGTGCTACGCTGGTGGCGACGGTCGCCAATCAAGCGCAGGATGATGCGGCATACTGGGAATTGGCCGCGGGCGGATTCCGCGATACGAGCCGGCTCGCCGCCAGCGACGTGCGCATGATGGGCGATATTCTCAGCACCAATACCCAGGCGGTCGCGACATTGCTGGCGCAGTTTCGCATGCAGCTGGCCATGCTCGAAACCATGCTGATCGCCGGCGACGATCAACGCCTGAGCGATTCCCTCCAGCCGATACGATCGGCGCGAAAGAAATGGGCGCAGCACTATGAAAACAGGACATAGATACGAACGCCTCCGCGTCCGCGCCGATGGCGCCTTGCGCGGTACGGCGGCGGTTCCCGGCGACAAATCGATCTCGCATCGAGCGGTCATGCTGGCGTCGATCGCGCCGGGCAATTCGCAGGTCCGCAACTGGCTGGCGGCCGGCGATACCGAAGCGACCTTGGCATCCATGTGCGCTCTTGGCGCGGACATTCAGCGTCAGGACGAAAACAGGCTTTCGATTAGCGGCGGCGATTTGCGTCAGCCGGAGCGTCCCTTAAACTTGATGAACGCCGGGACCGGCATTCGCCTGCTGGCGGGCATCATGGCCGGCCAGCCTTTCCCGAGCGTCTTGGATGGCAGCGCGCAGTTGCGCCGCCGGCCGATGAAGCGCATCACAACTCCGCTGCGGATGATGGGCGCGAACATTGAAGCGCGCAACGGCTGCTGTCCGCTGCGCATCGAACCGGCTGCGCTGAAGGGCATCCGCTACGAACTGCCGGTGGCCAGCGCCCAGGTCAAGAGCGCGATATTGCTGGCGGGTCTCTATGCCGACGGCCCGACAACGGTCGTGCAGCCCGGGCCCGCGCGCGACCACACCGAACGCATGCTGCGCTCAATGGGCGTGACGATCGAAGAACAGGGCGAAGACGCAAACACGCTTACGCTGCTTCCAAACAGCCAGCTCGAGCCGCTGGATATGACCGTGCCGGGCGATTTTTCGTCGGCGGCCTTCCTGCTTGTGGCCGGGCTGCTGGCGCCGGACTCGGACTTGACGGTGACCGGCGTCAATCTGAATCCGACGCGCACCGGCTTGCTGAATGTCTTGCGGGACATGGGCGGCGATGTCTCGATTTCAAACGCGGGCGAACAGGCCGGCGAGCCGATGGGCGACCTGCGCGTCAAGACATCCCGCTTGACGGGCTGCGAAATCGGCGGCGAGACCGTCGTGCGCATGATTGACGAGTTTCCAATTCTGATGGTCGCGGCGACGCAGGCCGAAGGCGAAACGATTGTGAAAGACGCGGCTGAATTGCGCGTCAAGGAGACCGATCGCATCGCCGTCATGGCGGGGGAGCTGCGCAAGCTGGGCGCCCGCATTGAAGAGCGCGCTGACGGTTTCCGCATTGTGGGCCCGCAGAGCCTGACCGGCGCCCAGGTCGATGGGCATGACGACCACCGCATCGCCATGAGCTTGACGGTCGCCGGCTTGCTGGCGGCGGAAGGCGCAGTCGTCACTGATGCCGCCTGCGCCGCTGACAGCTTTCCCGGTTTCGCCGAGACAATGCAGCAGGTTGGGGCGATGCTCCTGCCCGAATAGTCGGGACAGGATTCAGGAAAGCTAAGGCGAAGGCTAGGTAATGGCGCAGAAACGAGTTGGTGTGATCGGCTTTCCGGTGGAGCACAGCCTCAGCCCGATCATGCACAATGCCGCTTTTGAAGCGCTGCAAATGCGCGATTGGCATTATGACGCCATGTCAATCCCGCCCGATATCTTGCGCCTGGGCTTGCGCGAGCCGAAGAATCACGGCTACATCGGCATCAACGTGACCGTGCCGCACAAAGAAGCGATCATGGAATTCGTCCGCCCGGACGAGAAAGCGCGGGCCATCGGCGCGGTGAATACCGTCGATTTTCGCAGCAACATCGGCACAAATACCGACGCCGACGGCCTGATCGGCGATCTTTACGCGCATCAGATCCCGCTGTCGGGCGAGCGCGTTTTAGTGCTGGGCGCGGGCGGCGCGGCGCGCGCCGCGGTCTACGGGTTAAGCCGAGAAGGCGCGCGGATTGCGATCGTCAATCGCACAAAGTCCCGCGCTTATGGACTTGTTGAGCAATTGAAGATAACGGCCGGGATCTCAGGCGTCGACGTGATGACGCTGGATGAAGCCGCTGATTGGGGCATGTCGCTGATCGTCAACTGCACATCGGTCGGCTTGCATCCGCATATTAACCAGACGCCCTGGATTCATGGACTACCTTTTCCCGACGGCGTCACCGTATACGACATGGTCTATCGCCCGGCGAATACGGCGCTGATGCAACAATGTCTGGCGCATGGCGGGCGCGCGATTGGCGGCCTGGGCATGTTGACGCGGCAAGGCGCCATCGCCTTTGAATTGTGGACAGGCGTCGAGCCGCCGCTTGATGTGATGTACGGCGCGCTGCAAACGGCGCTGGAGAAAATAGGCAAGGACTGACAAGCGATGCCAATCCGATTTTTCACCGCTGGCGAAAGCCATGGCCCCGGGCTCACCGCGATTCTGGAGGGCATGCCGGCCGGCTTGCCGCTGAGTGGCGAAGACATCAACATCGATTTGCGCCGGCGGCAGAAGGGCTACGGCTCGGGCGGGCGCATGCAGATCGAGAAAGACGGAATCGTCATCAGCTCGGGCGTGATGAACGGCATGACGACCGGCGCGCCGATCGCGCTGCATGTGCAAAACCGCGATTTCAAAAGCTGGAAAGAACGCGATATCACGCCGGTCACGACGCCGCGACCGGGTCATGCCGATCTGACCGGCGCGCTGAAATACGGTTATCGTGAATTGCGCCTGTCCCTGGAACGGGCCAGCGCCCGTGAAACGACCATGCGCGTGGCCATCGGCGCCATCTGCAAGCGCTACCTGGTGGAATTTGGCATCAGCGTGGATGGCTATGTCTCGCAACTGGGCGATGTGCGGGCGGACTTGAGCGCCATGCCGCTAGAAGACCGGATCGCCCACAGCGAAGACAACGATGTGCGTTGCCCGGATGCGGCCGCGGCCGAGCGCATGCACAAGGCGATACACCAGATCAAGGTCGATAAAGATACCTTGGGCGGCGTCTTCGAAGTGGTGGCGCGGGGTGTGCCGCCGGGACTGGGATCGCATGTCCACTATGATCGCAAGCTGGATAGCAAATTGGTCGGCGCGATGGTCAGCATTCAAGCCATGAAGGGCGCGGAAATCGGCAGCGCCTTCGAAAATGCCGGCAAACGCGGTTCGCAAGTGCATGACGAAATCATAGTCGACGACGCCGGCAATCTCGCGCGCCGGACGAACCGTGCCGGCGGACTGGAAGGCGGCATTACAACCGGGATGCCGATCGTCGTGCGCGTCGCGATGAAGCCGATCTCGACCATGCTGCGCGGCGCGGATTCGGTCGATCTGGCGACGGGCGAGGCCAATCCGACCGTCTATGAGCGCAGCGACTTCTGCGCCTTGCCGCGGGCCGTGCCCGTGGGCGAGGCAATGATGGCGATCGTGCTGGCGGAGGCACTGCTGGAAAAGCTCGGCGGCGACAGCATCGAAGAAATGAAACCGCGTTTTGCCGCCCTGCGCCGCAACCGCTTGAGCGACTTGCCGATGGACAATGTCGAATGGCGTTTTGGCTACGAAGTATGAACGCCGAAAAGAACATCGTCATCACCGGTTTCATGGGCAGCGGCAAGACGACCGTCGGCGAGGCGCTGGCGCTTAAGCTGGACCGAGAATTTGTTGACATGGATGTCGAGATCGAACGCCGGACGGGAATGACCATTCCCGCGATATTCCGGCGACAAGGCGAAGCGGCTTTCCGCGACATTGAGCGCAATCTCGCCCACGAACTGGCGCTGCGCCATGGCCTGGTGATCGCGACCGGCGGCGGCACATTGGTCGATGGCGAGCTGCGCGACATGATGGCGCAGCATGGCATCTTGATCTGCCTGCAAGCCAGCCCGGCCGATATTCGCGCGCGCCTGGAAGAAAACGACAGCCGTCCGCTGGCGGGCGATTGGGAGCGCCTCTATCAAGCGCGGCAGACGGCCTACGCGCAGATCCCCCGCCAAGTCACGACGACCGGCAAGAGTCCGCAGGTTATCGCCGCCGAGATCGCGGCGCTTTGTACGAGCGCCTTGTTCGTGAAGTCGCCGGATGGCGGCGGCTATCCCATACATATTCAGCGCGACATTTTGAGTCGTATCGGGCCGGAGGCCGAAGCGTTCGGGCTGGCGGGCCCGGTCGTGCTGGTCACAAATGAAACGATCGCGCCCCTCCATGGCGAGGGCCTGGCGCAAGCCTTGCCGCAAGCCAGCCTTATCATCGTACCCGACGGCGAAGCGCATAAGAATCTCGATACAGTTCGCCAGATATATGACGAACTGCTCGGATTGGGCGCCGACCGCGGCACGACGCTGATCGCATTGGGAGGCGGGGTCATCGGCGACATGGCCGGCTTCGCCGCCGCGACTTACATGCGGGGCATTCCGCTCGCGCAGATTCCGACAACGCTGCTGTCGATGGTGGATTCCAGCGTCGGCGGCAAAACCGGCGTCGATTTGCCCCAGGGCAAAAACCTGATCGGCGCTTTCAAACAGCCGCGCCGCGTCATCATTGATCCGGATGTGCTTAACACTTTGCCGGAGTCGCAATGGCGCTGCGGCATGGCTGAGGTGATCAAACATGGCTTGATCGCCCGGCCGTCGCTCCTGGACGAATCGCTCTGGGCGCCGGAACGGACGGAGGAATTGGTCCGGCAGGCGGTGCAGGTCAAAATCGACGTGGTGGAGGTGGATCCCTTCGAGACCGGTATCCGCGCGCATTTGAATCTCGGTCATACATTTGGCCACGCTATCGAAAAAGTAACCGGCTTCGCCGTCCCGCACGGCGAAGCGGTGGCCATCGGCATCGTCAAGGCGGCTCGGCTCTCCCGCAACCTGGGCTTGATTGATGACGCGCTCCTAAGCGAGATTCAGACGATGTTCTGGAAGATCGGCTTGCCAACGGACATCGCTCTGGATGCCGAGCGCTGCTACGCCGCGATGGCCACCGACAAGAAATGGAAAGCGGGCCTTCCCCGCCTGATCGTTCTGAAGGGCTTGGGCGAGGCGGCGACTGTGGAAGGCATCAGTCGTGAAGAAATCCTGGCGGTGCTTTGACCGAGGCAAATCAGCTATGACAAAACGAATTCTGCTCTTGCATGGCCCCAACCTCAACCTCCTGGGAATCCGCGAACCCGAAGTCTACGGGCGGACGACGCTGGCCGAAGTCAACAGCGCGGTGGAGCGGCATTTAAAAGCTTTCGATGTTGAGCTTTGGGCCGCCCAATCCAACCACGAAGGCGAGCTTATCGACCTTTTGCAGGAAGCGCGCGAGCGGGCTGACGGCGTCGTGTTCAATCCGGGCGGTTACACGCACACATCGGTCGCCCTGCGCGATACGATTGCGGCTATCGAACTGCCCGTCATCGAAACGCATTTCTCCAACGTCTATGCGCGCGAGAGCTTCCGGCATCGCTCGCTGCTGGCGGGCGTCTGCCTCGGGCAGGTCGCCGGATTTGGCGTGAACAGCTACATTTTGGCGGTTGGCGCGCTGCTGCGGCATTGGGATTTGTTGCGTGATTAGATGTTCAGAACGCATGAATTGTTTTCGCGGGTTTTGGTTATCTCGCCGATAGTAGATACTGCCCGCGCACAGCTATACTGCGGCTGAAGACACCGGATGCAGCCCATTGGAAAGCGCCATGGAAACGGCAGCGGAAGTGCTTGAGGCGGTCGAAGAGCGGGACGCGCGCTTTGTCGCCCTGTGGTTCACCGACATCACCGGCCTCGTGAAGAGCGTCATGATTCCGGCCGACGAATTGGCCAACGTCTTTGAGAACGGCTCGCATTTTGACGGATCCGCCATCGAGGGTTTCGCGCGCGTCGCCGAGAGCGACATGGTCTTGATGCCCGACCCGTCGAGCTTTGTCATCTTGCCCTGGACCGACGGCGACGCGAAGACAGCCCGTCTGATCTGCTCGATCCTGACGCAAGACGGCGACCCCTTCATCGGCGATCCGCGCAATGTCTTGATCAAAGCGCTGGACCTAGCGCGCTCCATGAAATTGCAATACAAAACCGGCATGGAATTGGAGTTCTTCCTTTTCCCGCTTGACCAGGCCGGGCAGCCCGTCTTGAGCGCGCAGAGCGACATCGCCGGTTATTTTGATATTCCCGATGATCCGATACGTTCGGTCCGCCGCCGCATGCTTGCGGCTTTGGGCGACATGGGGATCAAAGTGGATTCGACCCATTCCGAAACCGGCCGCGGCCAGCACGAGATTGACTTTCAATACGCGCCCGCTCTGCGCTCGGCCGATAACATACTGACGGCTCGGGTCGCCCTCAAGTCGATCGCCAGCAAATTCGGTTACTACTGCACCTTCATGCCGCGCCCGCATGCGGACCTGCCCGGTTCGGGCATGCACACGCACCAGAGCCTGCACGATGCCGAAACCGGGACGAACCTCTTCGCGGACGGCGCCAACGAATTCGGCCTGTCGCCTACGGCGAAAACTTTCCTGGCGGGCCAATTGGAGCATGCGCGGGCGATGTGCGCGGTTCTGGCGCCACTGGTGAATTCTTACAAACGCCTCGGCACCAGCTTTGAAGCGCCTGTGAATGTGACCTGGGCGCATGTCAACCGCAGCGCCTTGATCCGCGTGCCCAGCACGGCGCCGGGCAAAGAATATCATACGCGGCTGGAGCTGCGCTGCCCGGATCCGACAGCCAATCCCTATCTGGCCATGGCGGTCATGCTGCAGGCCGGCCTCGACGGCATCTTGCACAAGATGCCCCTGGCCGACCCCATGGAAGAGACGCTGATGCAAGGCGCGCCGGGGCGGATGCGGCAGCTTGAAGTCTTGCCCCAATCCCTGGACGAAGCGCTCGACGCCTTGAGCAACGACGATGTCATTCTGTCGGCGCTGGGTCCCTACGTCAGCGACCGCTACATCGCCGCCAAGCGCCAGGAATTCGCCGAATACAACCGGCAAGTGACCGAGTGGGAAGTCACGCGTTACCTGAGCCGCTTTTGACGATCACGTCATGGATGCGCGCCACCGCTTTTTCCGAATCCGCCAATGGAATCGCAATGGTCACGCTGCAATTGGACGCGCCCAGCGCCACCGCTTGAACCTCAACATCGCCCAGGCCTTGCAGCACTTCCGCCAGCAGCGCTGGCGCGCCGGCCAGATTGCTGCCGATGGCGGTGGCTAAAGCGACTGTCTCGATCTCCCAGGGCATCTTTTCCGGATACTCGGCCATCTTGGCTTGCAGCGCGCTCTGCAGCCGGTCGACGCCGTCGATGCCGATGCTGGTCGGAATCACCAGGCAGAGGAAGCTGCTGTTGGAAGATTGCGAGGCGATCATCACCTCGCTGCGCATGCCCAAGGTCTTGAAGAGGGTATTGCCAACCAAACGCGTGACGCCGGCGAGGGAACCGCTGGCGCGCCGGCGCAAGGCAAGACCATGTATTGAAGTGACCGCCTTCAAGCCCGGCTTGGCTCTGCGCTGCTTGCCGGCGACAAGCGTGCCGGTCTTGTCCGGCCGGTAGATGTTCTTGATGCGCAGGGGCAATTGCTTCTCGGCCAGGGGCGCGACCATGCGCGCGTGCAGGATCCGAGCGCCGAAATACGCCAGGTCCGCCGCTTCCTCATAGTCAAGGCGCGGGATGGCGCGGGCCGCCGGCGCCTCGCGCGGGTCGGCCGACATCATGCCATCGACATCGGACCAGATCCAAAGCTCATCGGCGCCGAGCAGCGCGCTGACAATCGACGCGGTGTAATCGGTTCCGCCGCGGCCGAGCGTTGTTGTTACGCCTTGCGGCGTCGCGCCGATGAACCCGGTCACCACCGGAATGATATCGCGCTCCAGCATGGGCAGTATGACATCGTCGACGCGCCGCGCCGTCAGCTCGAGATCCGGGTGGGCGTTGCCATGGACATCATCGGTGATGATGATTTCCGTTCCATCGACCGGCGCGCCGCGGACTTCCTTTTGGCGCAGGAGCGTCGCGATGATCCGGGCCGACAGCCGCTCGCCGATGGCCACCACGGCATCGCTGTGGCTCGGCAGGATTTCCGCATCGAGATTGTTCGATATCAAGAGGCAGTGATCAAGCATTTCCGATAGCAGCTGATCGACATCGGCTTGCAGCGTCTTTCTCTCGGGGGCGCCAATCGCGAGCTCTTCGATCAGCGCCAGATGACGCGTGCGCAAGTTGGCGGCGGTTCGCCGGTAACCGCGGCGATTGGCGATCCGCGCCAATTGCGCCGCATCCAGCAGCGCGTCAGTTACGCCGTCAAGGGCGGAGACGACCAGGACCAAATTGTCCCAGTTTGCCGATTCAGCCACGACAATGCTGAGGACCTGTTCGAGGGCCATAGAGGCGCCCAGGGAAGCGCCGCCGAACTTCATAACAAGGGTGCTCATGGCTGGCCTGAAATTGCTCCCAATCTGCGGGAATCGATGTGATTGCCGCGGCGCGCCGATGCGCGCGCTTCAAATCTAGTCTAACAGCGCATTTAGGCAATTGACAAGCAAGCCGCCTAATCCGCGAGCCGGGTAGTGTATCCATTTCCTTTGAAATAGTCTGGCAGGGGCGATCCGGTGGATCGCCCGAAGGGTACGAACAGGATCGACATTGGGCGACGCGCCGAGTCGACCCTGGCAAATCGTCGGCATTCGAAGAAATTCATGCGACTTTGATTCAGTACCGCGAGCCAGCCGTATTGCGTTTGGCGCTGTTTTCGATTACAGTGTTAGGCGTTTGATGAACCACATTCGGCGCAGTTCAATCGCCCCTGCGGCGGGAGCGACTGCCCGAATCCATGACCGCGCGAGGCAGAGCAATATGACAACAGCGCAGTTGGAACGCAACGAGCTTGTCGCCGGCGTACGCTTTCAAAAAATCGGCAAGCTCTATCATTTTGACTATAGCGGCTACCCCGATCTCAAGAGCGGAGACTACGTCATCGTCGATACCCGGCGCGGGCGTCAGATGGGGCAGGTGATGGGTTTCACGGCGCCCGATGAAAGCCGCGATCTGCGGCGGATTCTGCGGCCGGCGACGCCGCGGGATCTGGTATTGCGGCAGCATTGGCAGGCGCAGCAAGACGAAGCCCTGGAGATCTGCCAAGAGGCGGCCGCCAACCTGCGACGCCTGGCCGAAGTGAAGTTCGTCGCCTCCCAATACAATTATGACGGCACGGTTGTGACCTTTCTTTTCAGCGCCGAGCAGAAGATGGACATGTCCGTGCTGCAGAAGCGCTTGCAGCGCAAATTCGAAGCGCGGGTTGAGATGCGTCAGATTGGTCCCCGCGATGTCGCCAAGCTGCTGGGCGGCTTCGGCGCTTGCGGCATCGAGCGCTGCTGCAGCACTTTCCTCACCGATTTCAGCCCGATCTCAATCAAAATGGCCAAGGCTCAAGGCATCTCGCTGAATCCCTCGGAAATCACCGGCATGTGTGGGCGCTTGCGCTGCTGCCTGGTCTACGAATACGAACAGTATGTGGAGGCGCGGCAGAAGCTGCCGCGGCGCAACAAGCGCGTCGGCACGCCTTATGGCGAAGGGCGCGTGCTCGATCAATATCCTTTGAAGGATGCCGTGCTGGTGGAAATCGGCGAAGGCTCGCGCAAGACGGTGGAGCGCGAGGATATCATTCCGCTCGAGGAGTTCCGCAAGCTGGCGGAAAAGGCGCAAGCCCCCTGCGATAAACATGGGGACGGCAGTTGCGATTGCGGCAAGCCGGTTGGCCAGCGCCAGGCCGACATGCTGCCGCAGCAGCCGAAGGCCGAGCGGCAACCGCGTGAAAAGAAAGCGGCCGACCCCGACCGTCCAGAGGAGCAGCGTCCCCGCCGTCCGCGCAAGGGCATGGCCGAGGGTCCGCCGCGGCCGAAGCGCCGGCGCCGCCGTCGTGGCGGGCGCCGCGCCAACCGCGCTGGCGACGCCGGCAAGGACGAAACCAGGAAACGCTGAAGCGATGTCGACAAGCGAGAATAATTCAGGAAGCGGCATCGGGCGCGTGATGGGCGTATTTGCCCATCCGGATGACCCGGAGTTTTTTGCAGGCGCCACTTTCGCGAAATGGGCGATGGATGGCGCGGAGATTTCCTTTGTGATCGCGACCAGCGGCGACAAGGGCAGCGCCGATCCGGAAATGACGCATGAAAGGCTGGCCGCGATTCGCGAGCGTGAAGAGCGGGAAGCGGCGGCGGTCCTCGGCGTGAAGGATGTTGTCTTTTTGCGCTACAAAGATGGCGAGCTTTATCCGACGCTGGACCTGCGCCGCGACATTACGCGCATGATCCGCATGAAAAAGCCGGATGTGGTGGTCACGCTGGACCCAACCGTCTTTTATCGCGCCGGACGCGGCATCAATCATCCCGATCATCGCGCCATCGGCGCGGCCACCCTGGAGGCGATCTTCCCGACAGCGCGGGACCGGCTGAACTTCATCGAACATGAACGCGACGAAGGGCTGGAAACGCACAAGGTCGAAAAAGTATACATAGCCGGCGCCGCCGAGCCGAATTTGACGGTGGATGTGACCGACGCGGTTGAGACGCAGATTGCGTCCCTGCGCGCGCACAAGAGCCAAATTTCCGACATGGATAAAATGGCGGAGCACATTCGCGAACGGTCCCTGGATCCCAATTCGCCTCCCGAATATCCGCGCCGCATCGAGCGATTTCACTTGATAAACATGAGGTGAGGCAGAGATGTCAATTGACTTTATGGCGGAAGCCGAGGCGCTTCGCGACGAATTGATCGAGCGCCGGCGTGATTTCCACCGGCATCCGGAATTGGCTTTTGAAGAACATCGGACAGCGGGCATTGTCGCCGAGGAGCTGAACGAGCTTGGACTGGAAGTGCAGACCGGCGTCGGCCGGACCGGCGTCATCGGCATCCTCGAAGGGGATTCGAACGGGCCCACGGTCTTGTATCGCGCCGATATGGATGCCTTGCCCATTCAGGAAGAAAACAGCGCGGAATACGCCTCGCGCGAGGCGGGCAAGATGCACGCTTGCGGGCACGATGGGCATACCGCCATCGCGCTGGGCATCGCCAAACTGCTCTCGGGCCATCGCGACGCCTTAAGCGGACGCGTCAAGTTTGTCTTCCAGCCGGCCGAGGAGGTGGGCGGGGGCGCGTCTTCGATGATTGCCGACGGCGCCCTGGAAGACCCGGCCCCGGATTATTGCCTGGGCATTCATTTGTGGAATGATCTTGAAGTGGGCGCAGTCAGCGCCGTCGCCGGCCCGACGATGTCGGGCGCGGGCATATTTGAGATCACGGTGACGGGCAAAGGCGGGCACGGCGCCATGCCGCACCAAACCGCCGATCCCATCGTCTGCAGCGCCCAGCTCATTCTCGCATTGCAGACGATCGTCAGCCGCAATGTAGATCCGCTTGACCTGGTGGTCATTACCGTAGGCAAGCTCGAAGGCGGCAGCGCCCGCAACATCATCCCGCAGACGGTGAAATTCAGCGGCTCCTTCCGGCTCTTCCGCGAGGAGACGCGGGAATTCGTCAAGACGCGCATTGGGGAAGTTGCGCGGGGTGTGGCGGCGGCCATGGGCTGCCGCGCCGATGTGGACTTTGGCCTCGGCATCGGCGCTGTGATTAATGACGCCGGGGTGACGGCGCGCGCCAAAAATGTGCTCGCCAGCTACGCTGATTCCGTAAACGTAGTGGAAAAGCCATGGATGGCATCTGAAGATGTCGGCCTCTTGATGCAGCGCAACCCAAGCGCTTATCTGCTGGTGGGTTCGGCCAACCGCGAACGCGGCCTGGATTATCCCCACCATCATCCGCGCTTCGACATTGATGAAGATGTCTTGCCGCTTTCGGTCGGCATGATGTCGGCCGTAGTCGCCGACTACCTGCAAGGCAGCGCTTAGATGCCCGAGGGACTGCCGCTCAGGTGGGTCGAGTCAAGCGGCTGGATTGCGCTCTCCGGCAGCGTCGATCCGCGCAGCGAGAATCGAGCGCTGGCTTTGAGCCGGCAGTTCGCCGACGGGCCGATCGCCTACATCTCGTTTTCAGATGATATGGGCGACGCGCTGATGGACGACATGCTGGAATTGGGCGCGCCGGCCGGATACCTGGTCGACTGGGAGGAACAGGACAATAACGAAATATATGAACGCTTAAGCCTGGCCGGCATGGTTGTCATCAGCGCGGACGGCGCATGTGAAGGCCTGAATCGCTTCCTGTCGCACACCGTGGCGCATGCGCTGAAAGAGGCGCTACGCCGCGGCGCGGTCATTTTGTTTGAAGGCGCCGCGGCCGCCGCGGCCGGGCAATACCGGCTGAACGCGAATGGCGGCATCGCCTCCGGGCTCGAGCTTGTGGGCAACGCGCTTGTCTTGCCAAGCGTCAGCAGCATTGCGGAAAGCGCGAGCGCGTCGGCCGCGCGCGGCAAGCTGCCGGAGGCGGTCTTCATCGGCTTGGGCGCGGGCGGGGCGCTGGCCCTCGGGCCGGATCGTCAGATTGAAACCTGGGGCGAAGGACGCGTGACCATCGGCCTGGGAGATCCGCTGACTGCAAATCTTGTCGACGAGCGGCGCATAGCGGCGGAGTGAATGCCGATGCCAATCACAATCATTATCGGCGCGCAATGGGGCGATGAGGGCAAAGGCCGCGTGGTCGACTGGCTGGCGGCTTCGGCCGATATCGTCGCGCGTTACGCCGGCGGGGACAACGCCGGCCACACCGTTGCCCTGGATGGCGAAGTCTACAAGCTGCACCTGGTGCCTTCCGGCATCTTGCACAGCGATGTGGTTTCGGTCATGGGCAATGGCATGGTGATCAACCCGGTCAATCTCGTGCGGGAGATCAAAGCCCTGCGGAAACTCGGTTTGAGCATCACGCCGGAACGCCTGGTGATCAGCGCGCGCGCGCATATCATCACGCCCGGGCATATCGCGCTCGACAAAGCCAAAGAAAATTCGCTGGGCGACGCCAAGATCGGCACGACCTTGCGCGGAATCGGCCCGGCTTATCTGGACAAGACCGGCCGCGCCGGCATCAGAACCGGCGACATGCTGCTGGATGTTGAAGAATTCGCCGAACGGCTGGTGGCCGGGATTGAGGCGACCAATGCCGAACTGGGGCGCCAGGGCATTAAAACGCTTGACGCGCGCGAAGCGGCCGAAGAATATCTGGAAGCCGCCGCCTTTTTGAAACCCTATATCAAGGATGTGTCGATTTTTCTGGATCGGGCGCTGAAAGCCGGGCAGAATGTGGTCTGCGAAGGCGCGCAGGGCACAATGCTTGATGTCGACCATGGCAGTTATCCCTTTGTGACAAGCTCGTCGCCGACCGCTGGCGGCGCCCTGACTGGCCTGGGAGTGGGTCCTTTATTTGTGGAAAAGGTGCTGGGCGTGGCCAAAGCCTTCAGCACACGCGTCGGCGGCGGGCCGATGCCAACTGAGCTGGACGGCGAGTTGGCGCAGCGCCTGCGCGGCAGCGGCGAAAACTTCTGGGATGAATTCGGCACGACCACCGGACGGCCGCGGCGCTGCGGCTGGCTGGATGTGGCGATGCTGCGCTATGCGGCCAGCGTGAACGGCTTGAGCGAAATCATGTTGACCAAGCTGGACATTCTCTCCGGCTTTGACGAGCTGAAGCTGGCCACGGCTTATGAGATCGACGGCCGCCGGCACGAATATCCGCCGGTGACCAACGAGGAACTCGAACGCGCCAAGCCGATTTACGAAAGTTTGCCCGGTTGGCGCGAGGACATCAGCGGCTGCCGCCATTTCAGCGACTTGCCAAAAGCGGCGCAGGCTTATGTGACGCGCGTATCAGAACTGTGCGCCGTGCCGATCAACAGCGTGAGCGTCGGTCCGGAGAGGGACCAACTGGTGCAGCGGGGCGCGTAAAGCAGCGTCGGGCGGCGTCCCATACTTGCGTTGCTCGCCGATGAAGTTTAGAATCGCAAGTAGTTTGAGGGTGTCGGGAGCGTTGAGATGAAAGCCTTGAGTGCTATCGCCTTGGTATTCATTATCTTGTTGGCGGGTGGCGCCATCACGTCCAACTTGCTTTCATCGGATCTGGCGATCCAACAGACGACCGACCCGAGCGGCGATTTCTTGACGGCGACGCCCGATCAAGCGGTCGCATTCATTTTGATCACCGGCTTTATTCTCTTCAATGTTCTGGGCGCAGGCCTGACTTTGATGGCGGTGTTCTGGCTGCTCAACCGGCAGGTGACCGAGGCGCGCCAGGAGACAAGCGCTTGACAACCGGCCGGGGCATTTTGTTCCGCTGATCCTTCATGACGAAAGCCGAAATTCAGAAGACAAGAACGCGCAAGCGCGCTCTATTGGCAATCGTTACGGCGGCGGCGCTGGCCTTTATCTTCGTTCTGGCCCTTGTACTGCAGGCCGCAGCGCCAAGAACGACATCGGGCGAATACGCCGCGGAGCTGGAGGCCGCCTTGGCCGGCGCCAATGTCGGCCTGGGCGCGGAATTGGCGCAAACCTACGAATGCGCCGCCTGTCACCTGGAAGGCGATGGCAGCGCTTCGCCGCTTTTCGCCGGCATCGCGGATCAGGCGGCGCTTCGGCGCACCCCGCTAAGCGCTGAAGCCTACCTGTATGAAGCGATTCTGTATCCCGGCGCGCATTTGGTCCCTGGCTACAGCAACGCCATGCCCAACAATTATGGCGACCGCATGTCACAGGCCGAAGTCGGCCACCTGATCGCCTACCTCCTGACGTTTTCACAGGCGGCTTCGGAGGCTTGATCGATGGCGGGGGGATTCACCTTTAACGCCCGCAGCGCCGCCACGAGATGAAGCAACATGAACTTTGACAGTTTCGCAATCGCAGCCCTGGTCGATGAACTTTCAGAACGCATAGTCGGTGGGCGAGTGCAGGACGTCATCGATACCGATGCGCTGGGACTGGGCCTGGAGATCTACGCCGGGCGCGAACGCAGATATCTCTACCTCAGCGCCGACGCCCGGCATCCGCGCGCCCATCTGATCGACGGAAAGCTGCGCCGCGGCCTCAGCAAACCGACGCAACTGGGTCTGCTATTCCGCCGCTATATTCAAGGCGGCGCAATTACGCGCGTGAGTCAACCGCCCTGGGAGCGGCTGCTGGAATTGGAAGTCGATGGAAGCTGGCGGATCATTGTCGAGCTCATGCCGCGCCGCGCCAATGTGCTGCTTGTGCGCGACGGCGTGATTTTGGATTGCCTCAATCGCGTGGGGCCGACGGAGAATCGCTACCGCCTGAGCTTGCCCAACCACGACTACATTCCGCCGCCGCCGCTCGTCGGGCGGATGGACCCGGCGGCGCTGACCCTCGCCGATATTGAACAGTTGCTGGCCGGCGCCGACAATGATCGCTCGCAGATCCGGCAGCTTCTTCCGAGAAACATCCTCGGCATGAGTCCGCTGCTGGCGCGCGAGATCGTCTTTCGCGCGAGCGGCGCTGCCGCGACGACAGTAATGGACGGCGACGCCGCCTCGCTCTACGGAGCTTTTCAAGAATTGATCGAGCCGCTTTTGCAGAGGCGCTGGCAGCCGGGAATCGGAAGTATCGAAGGCGTCCCTCGCCACTTCAGCGTTTATCCCCTGAGGCATCTCGATTGGCGGGCTTGCGAGTCGCTGAGTGCGGCCGTCAGCGCTTGTTTCGGTTCCATGGCCGGGATTGAAGCCTACGCCGAAGCGAAGAAGCCGGTCCAAGCCGCCATCGACGAAGCCCGGGCCAAGCTGAATGCGCGGCTGGCTTCCTTGCGGAAGGGCGCGCGCGACGATCGGGAATTGGAAGAACTCAGGCAGTCGGCCGAATTAATCCTTGCCTATCAATACGCGATTGCGGAAGGGCAGGGCGAATTAAGCGCGCAATACGACCCCGACAAGCCTGAGCGCGTAATTCGACTCAACCCCGATCGCAACCCGCTTGAGAACGCGCAAGCCTATTTTAGGCGCTACGACAAGGCGAAGGCGGCGCGGGCCAAAGTGCCGGCGCTGCTGCGGGAAGCGCAAACCGAGTTGGACTTCATCGAGCAATTGGAAACCGACCTCGAGGGCGCGCGCAACTGGCCGGAAATCGACGATGTGATTCAGTTGCTGCAAGCCCGCGGTTATGGGCAGGACCAGCCGCTCAAACGCATCGGCGGCGGGCGGACCGGCCCCTTAAGAGTCGTCAGCCGCGATGGTTATGTGATTTGGATTGGGCGCAACAGCCGCCAGAACGAGCAGGTGACATTTAAGCGGGCGAATTCCCAAGACATCTGGCTGCATGCGCGGGAAACGCCGGGCGCGCATGTGGTCATTCGCGATGATGGCCGGCGCATCAGCGAAGAGCTGATCGCCGAGGCGGCTGCGGTCGCCGCCCACTACAGCAAACGGCGCGATGAGGCGCGCGTGAATGTCGACTATACGCGCGTGAAATACGTCAAAGCGATCAAAGGCGCCGGGCCCGGCATGGTCACATACCGCAACGAGCGAACCCTCCTCGTTCGGCCCCAGGACGAATCCATTCTAAGGGCTGAGTAGGCGACTGTCAGACCGAAGCGTCCACCGCTTGGATAACAGCGTGCGCCGCCGCGAGCACCCGGCTGACCGTGATATCGCGCAGGCAGGGATGGTAGGCGGCATCGTCCCGGCGCCAGTCGAGGATGCGGCAAGGGCGGCAGCCGATGCCGGATGTAATCACGGCGTGTTGGCCCGGGTCGCCCCAGGGCGCGAACTCGAGCGGATCAGCCGGGCCGAAGAGGGCGACCGTGGGGCTGCCGACGGCGGCCGCCAGATGCAGAGCGCCGCTGTCTGGACCCAGAACCGCCAAGGCGCCGGCATAAAGCGCCCCGAGCTGTCCCACGGTCGTGGCGCCGGCGAGTCGCAGGGCGTCGCCACTTGACCGCGCTCGAATCCCTTCGAGCAGCGGCTGTTCCGCCGGGCCGCTGGTGAGAATGACGGCCGCGTCAAATTCGGCCGCCAGGGCATCACCCACCTGCGCCCAGTTTTCTTCAGTCCACAGTTTGCTGGCAGCGCCGGAACCGGGATGAATACAGACGTAATTCCCACCCGTTTGTATGCCCCAGTCCTGCAGACGCCCGGCGATGTGAGCCCGGTCGGCGGCGGCAAGCGGGTATTCAAGCCGGACTTGCTCGCGCTCAATCGCTCCAACCCAGGACTCAGCCAGGCGCAGATTTTGTTCCAGGGCGTGCTGATGTTGCAGCTGACATGCCGCCGTCAAGAAAGGAGCGACGCCGGGCGTCGCGTAGCCGTGGCGCTGGGGTATGCCGGCCAAGAAGGCGAGCAAGGCGCCCCACCAATGATCGGGGCGCATGATGAAGGCGCGGCTGTAGCCAATTCGGCGCAGATCGCGCGCCGAAGTCAGCAGCAGCCGCCAGGCATTGGGCTGCCCGGCGCTGGAACGCTGAAAACCGGGAAATGGCAAAGTACGCACGCGGTCGATCTCTTTATAGGGCGCGAGTATGTCGGCTGACCAGGGACCGCAGAGCACATCAATCGCGGTATCCGGGCGCTTCCGCTTGATCGCTCGGATTGCCGGCGTCGCCAAAAGCGCATCGCCCAGGTGATCGGGCTTGATGATCAGAAGTCGCTCTGACTCGGTTTTCTGGAGGGGCGCAGGAATCATGGCGAGGGCATGCAGCATTCTGTCACGCAGGCGGCGCTTAAAGGTCCGGCGATGCATCGCGGCCGCAAGCGCGCGATTGCGCTGGGCCAGCGCCTCCCTATCCAATGCCGAGTTCCTCATAAGCCCGCAAGAGGCGGGGAATCAGCGCGGACCAGTCGTAGTGCTCGCGCGCCGCACCCCGCGCCCGCGCCCCGAGCTCGCGCCGCCGCCGCTCATCAGACAGGAGCGCAATGAGCGCCCCCGCGAAATCGTCGGCGCTATCGGCGATCTTGAGCGCACCGCGAGACTCACAATTCAAGCCGGCGGCGCCGATTGAAGTCGAGATCACGGCGCAGCCGGCCGCCATCGCTTGGAGAACCTTCAGGCGCGTGCCGCTGCCCATGCGCAAGGGCACGATATAAATCGTCGCCCGGCGCAGATAAGGCGCCACCGCATCCACCCAACCCGTGACCTCGACCCCGCCTTGAGACGCCAGCCTTTGCAGGCGGGCGGGCGGATTGCGACCGACGATAACCAGGCTGGCGTCGGGATAGCGCCTGCGCAGGCGGGGAAAGACCTCATGGTAAAACCATTCGACGGCGTCAACATTCGGTCGATAATCCATCTTGCCGCTGAACAGCAATTGGCAAGGCGCGCGCTGATCGCCCGCCAGCGGATGATATTCAGCGCTGTTGATTCCGTTGGGCACAACATAGATGGGGGCGCCGCGGTTTTGACGCAGCAAGTTCCGGTCTGCTTCGCTGACGGCGATAACCGCATCGACGCGGCGACAGGCTCCGGCTTCAAATCGGGACAAACGGCGCGCTTGCATGGCCGAGTATACGGCGGCCGGCCAGCGGCGGATGCGGCCACGGTCGACCCGCGCGATCACTCGCTGCAGATCGGCTTCGGCGTTGAGCGCGTCGTAGACCAGTTTCGCCTCGCCTTTGCCCGCTGCCATCAGCGGCAGGTAACAGGCCAGCTCAAGCCCGGAAAACTGAATGACGTCAAATGATTCCTCCTGCAGAATCGCCTTGAGCGCGTCGGCGAATTCCGCGCTGGCCAGACGAAACTCCATATCCGCTTTGCGGCTCGTGAAGAGCTTGAAGATGCGTTTGCCTTTGCTGTGGACCGGCAGCGGGACCGTGCGCAGCGTTTCACAGGCTTCTCGCAAGGGATTGGTCGAGAGGTCAATCTTGCCCGGCGCGAAGCTGAGAAGCGTCAATTTGTGGCCTGCGGCCGATAAACCGCGGATGATGCCGTCGTTGCGGATGGCGGCGCCGGATTCGCTAGGATAGGGAAAATCGGGCGTCAGAAGCAGAATCTTCATCGCAGCCTTAGCCGAGAAGGGCGTCGTAACAATCCTGCGCGATGCGCGCGCTGTCGCTCCAGCGGAAGCCGGCGGCGCGACGCCTTGCCGCCCGCGACTGTTGCGCGCGCCATTCGCTATCGAGCAGCGCGCGCTTCATCGCCGCGGCAATCGTGGCGATGTCATGCGGGTCAACCAGGCAACCGACAGCGCCGACGATCTCTGGAAAAGAAGAAGCGCAGCTCACAATTGGCAGAGCGCCGCAGGCCATGCCTTCCAGGGCGGTCAAGCCGAAGCCCTCGTAGAAGGAGGGCGCCAGCAGCGCAATCGCGCGGTTGTATAGCGCTGGCAAATCGGCATCGGGCACATTGGACTTGATAATGAGGCGATCGTCAATTTTCACGGCGCGCAGGTCCGCCATGAGTTGCTCAAAGTGCCAGCCCGGCCGCCCGACGATGACAATCGGCGGCGCGTCGGGCAAGTCCAGCAAGAGGTCGCGATAAGCCCGCGCCAGTCCGACCAGGTTCTTGCGCGGTTCGAGCGTGCCGACGAAGAGGAAAAAGTCTTCGGGCAGATCAAATTTGCGGAGCGCCGGCGTTGACTCCTCGCGCGGCAAAGGCGAAAAGCGCTCGGAAACGCCGTTCAATTGCACGGTGATCTTGGCCGCCGGCACATCAAGGATATCCATGAGGTCGCGCTTGGTCGCCTCGCTGACGGCGAGGATGTGATCGGCGCGCTGTATCGACGCTTCGATCTTTCCGTTGTAATAGTGGCGGCTGGCGGCGGTGAGGTATTCCGGATAATGGATGAAACTCAGGTCATGCACGGTGATCACATGCCGCCGGGCGCCGCGCATGGGCGCGATAAAATCGGGACTGTGCAGCAGGTCGAATCGCTGGCGCCAAAGCTCGACCGAGAGCGCGGCGCGCTCAAGCGGATGATGAGGCGGCGTCCAGGTTTTGCGGTTGGGGAACTTCCGCGACAGCCTGTCCTTTGATTTGCGACTCTGCAGTAGCGTCAAATTGTGAGCGAGCGGGAGCGTTTCAAAGGCGGAGACCAGCGCCGTGATATATCGGCTGATCCCTCCGATGCGATAATGCGTTAAGCGGGCATCCAGTCCGATATGTGCCATGTGGCGAGTATAGCGGTATCATGGGGCGCATGCCAGACGAAATGACAGGCCTCCATGAGCGAGAGGAAGGCGGCGGATCTGGCCCGGCCTGGAGAGCAATTGCAGCCGAACGCAGAGGAGCGGCGGATGACCCAATACGATGTATTGACCTTCGGCGAATCCATGATGCGCCTGACGCCGCCGGGTCAATTGCGGATTGAACAGACGCGCAGTTTTGACATCTGGGTGGGCGGTACCGAGTCCAACACCGCCGTCGGCCTGGCGCGGCTGGGCATGAAAGCGGCCTGGCTCTCGCGCTTGCCGGCTTCGCCTATGGGTCGCTACATCGCCAACCGCATCGCGCAGCATGGAGTCGATGTCAGCCAGGTCGTGTGGGCGGAGGGGGAGCGGCTGGGCATCTATTTCCATGAAAAGGCGCAGGCGCCGCGCGCCAGCGAAATCATCTACGATCGCGAAGATTCCGCCATGAGCCGCATGTTGCCGGGCGATCTGCCCGCTGGCTTGTTCGAAGCCGGGCGCGCGCGACTGTTCCACAGCACCGGCATCACCTTGGCCATCAGCGACAGCGCGAGAGACACCCTGCATGAGGCGATTCAGCGAGCGAAATCCGCCGGCTGGCGCTTCAGCTTCGATACGAATTACCGCAGCAAGCTCTGGAGCGGCGCGGAGGCGGCCGCCGGCTGCGACGCGGCGATGGCGCAAGCCGATGTCATATTCTGCCCGCTGGGCGATTACGAAGTCCTTTACGGCGCGGCAAGCGCGCGAGACGCAATTGCGACGCTGGCGGCGCGTTTCCCGAATGCGCTGATTGTTATGACGCTGGGAATTGAGGGCGCGCAGGCCCTGCGGCAGGGCGGCAAGCTCCTGAGGCAGCCGGCGATTCAGGCGGGCGAGGTCGGGCGCATCGGCGGCGGAGACGCCTTCGCCGCCGGCTTCCTCTATGCCTGGCTGCGCGACGGCGATATCGCCGCCGCCTTGAAATGGGGCGTGGCCATGTCCGCGCTGAAGTATACGATTCCCGGCGACCTGCCGCTGGTTGATTACGACGCCGTGGCGAGCCTGGCGGCCGGCGCTGAAGGCGGGGGCTTGATCCGCTGACGGAGTATCGGCGGCCATGTAAAAATGTAGGGGTGTCTCGTGAGACGCCCAATTTCGATTTTGTTCGTACCCATCGGGCGAGCCACCGGCTCGCCCCTACCAGACTTATTCAACCGAACCTATCAGACTTTTTCGACCGAACCTACCAGACTTTTTCAACCGAAGCTACCAGACTTTTTCAACCGAACCTACCAGACCTTTTCGACCGAACCTATCAGACTTATTCAACCGAAGCTACCAGACTTTTTCAACCGAACCTACCAGACTTTTTCAACCGAAATTGATACATTGCCGGGCGGCTCAAGCTCTGGCGTGATGCGGGCAATTGTCCTATAATCCGCGGTTTATGCGTTCCGCACAATTGACCACTGGCCATGGCTGAATCTACAGTCAAGAGCGGCCATCCATTCGTCCGGCTGCTGAACTACGCGTCGGCTTACAAGCGGCGCGTCGGCTTGGCCAGCTTGTATTCCGTATTAGGCAAAATATTCGACATCATGCCGCCGGTGCTGATCGGCATGGCGGTCGACATTGTCGTCGAACGGCAGGACTCGCTGCTGGGCCGGATGGGCGTCACCGACCTGTCCCATCAGTTGCTCATCCTGGGCGCGCTCACCTTGATAATCTGGATCCTTGAATCCCTGTTTGAATATATCCAGCGCGTCTATTGGCGGAACCTGGCGCAATCGATGCAGCATGACTTACGCGTTGAGGCTTATGACCATGTGCAGCACCTGGAAATGGCTTACTTTGAGGACCAAAGCACCGGCGGTTTGATGGCCGTGCTCAATGACGACATCAACCAGTTGGAGCGCTTCCTGGATGTCGGCGCGAGCGATATCGTGCAGATTCTGACGACGGTTGTTTTCATCGGCGGCATATTTGTCTTTATCGCGCCCAGCGTCGCCTGGATGGCGGCGGTTCCGATTCCGCTGATCATCTGGGCTTCGCTGCGTTTCCAGAAGCTGCTGGGCCCGCGCTACAGCGCCGTCCGCGAGCAGGTGGGCATGATAAGCCACCAGCTTTCCAACAGCTTGAGCGGCATCGCCACGATAAAGAGCTTCACGGCGGAAGACTTCGAGGCGGAGCGGCTGCGCGGCGAAAGCAAAGAATATGTCGATCGCAACAGCCGCGCGATCATCTTGAGTTCCGCCTTCACGCCGATGATCCGCATGATCATCGTCAGCGGCTTCATCGCCATAACGATTGCCGGCGGCCAACTGGTATTTGACGGCGTCCTGGAAATCGGCGCTTACAGCGTACTCATCTTTATGACCCAGCGTTTGCTCTGGCCGCTGACCAAACTGGGCGAGACCTTCGACTTGTACCAGCGGGCGATGGCGTCAACCATCCGCATTCTCGATTTGCTCGGGATTGAATCCACGATTGTCGATGGCCATGTGCATCTGCCGCGGGAAAATGTGCGCGGACAGCTGTGGCTTGACCATGTGGACTTTACATACGGCAACGGACAAGAAGTGATCAAGGGCTTGACGCTCGATATTCCGGCCGGCGACACCGTGGCCATCGTCGGCGCGACCGGCGCGGGCAAGAGCACCGTCATCAAACTTCTGCTGCGCTATTATGACGTCAGCGCCGGCCGCATCATGCTGGATGGATATGACCTGCGCCACTTGCAGCAGAAAGACATTCGCAACGCCATCGGCCTGGTCAGCCAGGATGTCTTCCTCTTCCATGGCACGGTGCGCGAAAACCTAACCTATGGCAGCGAGGCGGCATCGGAGCGGCAGATCGTCGAGGCGGCCATGATCGCCGAAGCGCATGAATTCATCAGCGAACTGCCGCAGGGTTATGACACGGTTGTGGGCGAACGGGGGCAGAAGCTCTCGGGCGGCCAGCGGCAGCGCTTGTCCATCGCCCGCGCCGTGCTCAAAGATCCGCCTATTCTCATCCTTGATGAAGCGACATCATCGGTCGACAACGAGACCGAGGCGGCGATTCAACGGTCGCTGGATCGGATCGCGGTCGGGCGCACGACCATTGTCATCGCGCATCGGCTTTCGACCGTGCGCAACGCCGATATGATTCATGTCCTGCAAAACGGGCAATTGCTGGAGAGCGGCCATCACGACGAGCTGGTTTTGCTCGGCGGCCTTTACGCGGCGCTCTGGCGCGTGCAGACGGGCGAGCGCGCCCTGGCCGAATCCGCGCTAGGCAATTTGAGCCAATAGCTGATCCACAACCACCATGTTGCTCACGGCATCCTCCGGCGGGAAGCGGGGCGGCCGCGCCTTGAGCAGGGCATCGGCAAAATCTTCCACCATCAGCTGATAGTGATCGATTGCCGGTATCACATGCTCGGCGTAATCATCGTCCTGCCAGTGCTGCACCAGCGTATCTGCCGCCTTGTCGGGCACAAAACTGCTCGGCACGGTGATCATGCCCCGTGTGCCTTTGAGCGTGTAGGCATGCTGCCGATAGGCGCGCAGGCCGGTTTCCAAGTGCCCGAAAACGCCGGAGGGGAATTCAAGCGTGGCGACCAGCGCTTCGTCGACGCCGGTCGCGGCCCCGATATGGCCGCTGGCGGTCGCGCGCTGCGGTTCTTCGCCGGTCATGAAACGCATCAGATTCACGCAATAACAACCGACATCCATCAGCGCGCCGCCGGCCAATTCTTTGCTCAGGCGAATGTTCCCGGTGTCGCCGCTAATCGGGAAAGTGAAGCTGGCGCTGATGAGCTGCAGCTCGCCGATGCCGCCGGTGGCGACGATCTCCCGGGCTTTGGCGTGCTGCGGATGAAAACGATACATGAAGGCTTCCGCCAGCGGGACAGAGCGCGCGGCGAAGGCGTCGACGATGGATTGCGCTTCCGGCGCGTCGCGGGCGAAGGGCTTTTCGCAGAGCGTGGGAATACCGGCCTCAGCCGCTTTGATGCTCCACTCGGCGTGCATGCTGTTGGGCAAAGGGTTGTAGATGGCGTCGATCGCCCCGTCAGCCAGCAGTTCTTCGTAGCTGCCGTAGGCGCGCGGCACATTCTGCTCAGCGGCGAATTCACGCGCCCGATCCAGCGATCGGCTGCAAACGGCCGCGACCTCGCCGTTATGCGAGGAATGAATGGCGGGAATGACGCGGCGCCCGATATTTGCCGTGCTCAGGATGCCCCAACGTATTTTGTCGCTCATGCCTTTCTCCCGGATTAATTGGCCTGGAACCACTTGTCAATGATTTTAGCGAGTTCAGCTTTGCCTTTCAAAGCGGACAAGGCGCCGTTGACAAGTTTCCAGGCGTCGACGTTGTCCGCGCGCACGGCGATTGCGAAGGGTACATGGGTGACATAGCGGCGCTCGCTCTGCCAATTCACCTGTTCACTTTGATAGAGCAGGTAGGTCGTCGCGTCAACCAACGCGGCATCCGCGCGGCCGAGCCTCAGGGAATCGAGCGCGTATTGCGGCAGTTCATAGGGCAGGCGTTCCAGTTGGATGCCCTGCGCTTTCCAAGCGCGTATGAAGCTGTCGGCGCTGCTGGCGTATTCAAAGGCGACGCCTTTCCCGGCCAGGGCATGCGCGTCGGGCAGCGCAGAATTTGGCGGCATAACGAGGACGAGACCGTTGTCGAAGTAAGGCTTGCTATAACGAACATCTTCCATGCGATTCGGGTCAATGCGCAGCGCAGAAATCAAAAGTTCAACTTCGCCGCTTATCAGCGCGTCATACAAGCCGTAGTGACCGATATTCATGAAGCGCAAGGGCAGGCCGATCTCGCCGGCGACCGCATTTGCCAGGTCAATATCCAGGCCCTGCAGAGACTCGCCATCATCCAGGGCGAAGGGCGCATAGCTGGCGTCGACGCCGACGACGATCGCGCCGCGCGGGAAAGCCAGCGACCGGCTGGGCGGCCAATAATGACGCAGGATGAGCGCGATCAGAAGCAATCCGGCCAGAGCCACAACCAAGTTTGACAGCTTCGCTTTCCTGCGCATCAGGCTTCCGCCGGCCGCGGCAGCCAGGCCGCCTGCGGGCGTTCCCAGCCGCGGGCGTAGGCTTTTAATTCAAAGTAGATCGGCTTAGGCAAAAACTCGGCGTTGACCAAAGTATAGTTATCGGGGTGGCTCAAGGTGTCGGCCGGAAAGCGAAAAGCCCAGATGCAGAGATTCTCGGCCCAGTCCCAGTTGTCCTCGACGAACTGGAAGGCGCTTATGGTATAGGCGGCGCGCTGCGAGGGACGGACGGCGCCGGTCCAGCGCGGATGATCGTTCCAGCCGCTTTCAGTGATGTAGGCCGGTTTCTGTCCGTCGCCATGCGCCAGCATGACATCGCGCAGCAACTCGGCGCGGCGGAAGTTCAGCTGATTGAATTTCGGCTGCGCCTCCGGCGGATCGAGGAATCCGTAGGTGTGTATGGCCAGAGCGTCAAAATAAGCGCCGGCGCCATGGCGGTACATCATATTCAAGTAATCAATCTCGTTCATGCCGGCGGCGCTGCCGGGCGACTCCAGCGTTGGCGCCAGCGCGCCGGCCAGAACGACTGCGCCCGGGTTGGCCGCCTTGACGCGCTCGTAGCTGATGCGCAGCAGGCGGACATAAGCGGCTGGATCAACCGGTCGATATCCCCATTCAAAGCTGAGATTGGGTTCATTCCAGATGATGATGTGCTCGACCTCGCCGGCAAAGCGCCGGGCGAAGGCGGCGGCATAATCGGCGAAGTGAGTGAATGACGATTCCGGCAGGAAATTGAGAGTAGTCGTCTGGGACGCATCAGCGGCGCGGGCCCATTCGGGCACAAGCCCAAGCCGGGCGATGACGCGCAGCCCTTGCAGGCGCGCGTGGCGGACGATGCGGTCGGCGATGCCCCAGCTGTAAGCGCCCGCCTCGGGCTCGGCGTAAGCCCAAGGAAAGAACTGCACAATCGTACCCGCGCCCATCTCTCTGACGAGTTCAAGCGAGCTCAAGATCTTGCTTTCTTCGACCTCGTTCTCGAGCAGCGTATGTACGCAGACATGCGGCTTGGCGCTGTCCACAACTTGCTGCTCGACAATCAGCTTGTCGCCGGCCCAAGGGACCGGACGCAAATACAGAATCAGCACAGCCAGCAATACAGAGGCGCTTGCAATCCAGGACCGCCGGCGGACTTTCGTCCGGTCGCCGCCGGCGGTCTTTCGCCAATCTTGAGGCATCAAATGTGACAAGCCTATCGCTATCGGTTACAATATGCGCAGTCGCCGGTCCGGCTCAACTTTAGCGGGGCAAGCAAGCCGTTGGCGGCTCTATTGCCGAATTGGAACCGAAGGGAAGATCGGATTGTGTCGCAACGCATCATAGCGATGTGGTCGGGTCCGCGCAATATCTCAACCGCGATGATGCGTTCCTGGGAGAGCCGGACGGACACGCGCGTGATCGACGAGCCCTTCTACGCCCATTATCTGCAGCACACCGGCTATGCGCATCCGGGCGCCGAAGAAATTATCGCGCATTACGATACCGATTGGCGCCGCGTCATCGCGCAGTTGCTTGAGGGAGGCGGCGCGCCGATCTTTTTCCAAAAGCACATGACGCAGCACATGCTGGAACATATCGACCGATCCTGGATTGCCGAGGTGTCCAACTGCTTTCTGATTCGCGAACCGCGCCGGATGCTCTTGTCTTTCGCCAAAGTGATACCCAATCCGCATCTGGACCAGACCGGGTTGCCGCAGCAGGTCGAGATATTCAATGAGCTGCGCCGGGCGACTGGAAAGATCCCGCCGGTTATCGAGGCGCGGGACGTGCTGCGCAAGCCCGAGGCGGCGCTGCGCAGCTTGTGTGCCGCCCTGGACCTGCCATTTGATCCGGCGATGCTGCGCTGGCGCGCGGGCAAGCGGGAGAGCGACGGCATCTGGGCGAAACACTGGTACGGGCGGGTCGAGCAATCGACCGGCTTTGCGCCGCAGCAGGAAGACGACAGCCCCGTGCCCGAGAACATGCGGGATTTACTCAAACAGTGCGAAGATTTGTATGCAGAGATCGCGCCGTACAGCATCCTCCAGGAAGTGCGATGAAACAGGCATTCAATCCCAAGAACAAGGACCTCCTCATCAACATCAACGGCGAGCTCTATCATCGCGATGTGGCCGGGATAAGTCCATTTGATTCGGCAGTGCAAGGCGGCGACGCGGTTTGGGAGGGGCTGCGGCTGTATGAAGGGCGGATCTTCAAGCTGATTCCGCATTTGAACCGCCTGCGCGATTCGGCAATGGCGATGGCATTCGCCGAGATCCCGCCGCAGGACTTGATCATCGAAGAGATTCGCAAGACGCTGGCGGCCAATCGGATGACGGATGGCGTGCATATTCGATTGACCTTGAGCCGCGGCGTCAAATATACTAGCGGCATGGATACGCGGCTGAACACGCAGGGCCCGACGTTGATCGTTCTGGCGGAACACAAGCCGCCCGTCTATGACAAGAGCGGCATCCGTCTGATAACCTCCGGCATTCGGCGGATCCCGCCCGATTGCGTCGACCAGAACATCCACTCCTGCAATCTCATCAATTCCATCTTGGCCAAGATCCAAGCCAACGCGGCGGGCGCGGACGATGCCTTGATGCTGGATTACCAGGGTTATGTGGCGGAGACCAACGCCACTCATGTATTCATCGCGCGGGACGGACTTGTGATGACTTCGGATACGGGCTCTTGCCCGGAGGGCATCACGCGCGCGGCTGTGCTGGAGATATGCGCGGACAACGGCATTCCGCATGAGGTGAAGAATCTGTCGCTTGCGGAGGTCTATCGCGCCGATGAGATGTTTTGCACCGGCACGATGGGCGAATTGGCGCCGGTGGTTGAGCTGGACGGGCGGCCGATCGGCGGCGGCGCGTCCGGCCCCATGAGCGCGCGATTGAGCGAGCTCTTCCGCGAGCGAACGCGCAGGGAAGGGTATCAAGTGGTGGATTTCGCATCCGCCGGTTAAACCAGATTGAATCATGAGATAGCGAACAGGAGCGAACATCGATGTCAGATTTTTCATTTGTTGGCGTGCCAACACCCATGATAGACGGACCCGCGAAAGTGACGGGCAACTTGAAGTATACGGGCGATCTGAAGCTGCCCGGCATGCTGCATGCGCGCTTTGTATTGAGCACTTATGCTCACGCCAGTCTGGGCGGCGTGGACGCCAGCGCGGCATTGGCGCTTCCCGGCGTGCAGCGCGTTTTGACGGCGGACGATCTGCCCGCTTTGACGCCATCGTCCCGCGCCCGGCTGATGCTGGCGCGCGACCGCGTCATCTTTGTCGGGCAGCCGATTGCGGTCGTGCTCGCCGATTCGCCAGCGGCCGCGGCCGATGGCGCCGAGCTGGTCGAAGTCGACTACGAGCCCCTGGACGCCGTCACGTCGATAGACGCGGCGGTGGCGGAAGGCGCGCCGCTGGTATGGCCGACGGGCATCCCAAGCGGCGCTGAAGACGAAGCCGCCCACGGCGCGGACACCGGCGGCGAGTCGGAAGCCGAAGAAGAGGAAATCTCCAACATCGCCGGCAAAACTCACATGGAAACCGGCGACATCCAGGCGGCCTTTACCGAAGCCGATGTTGTGGTCGAGCGGACATTTGAGACGCCGATGGTGCATCAGAGTTCAATTGAAACGCAGGGCTGGGTGGCCCAGCCCAACCCGATCACGGGCGGCGTGACCATGTGGGGCAGCATTCAATCCCCCTTCGGCGTCCGGTTCGACGTGGCCGATACGCTCGGCGTACCCGAATCCGATGTGACCGTTTACGGTATGCCGGTCGGCGGCGCCTTTGGGGCGAAATTCGGCCTCTATGAGCCACTAACGGCGCTGATTGCCGCAACCGTGGGCCGGCCCGTCAGCCTGATTCTCACGCGCGGCGAAGAATTGCTGACGACGAATCCGGCGCCGGCTTTGCGCATCTTCGGCAAGCTGGGCTTCAAGAGCGACGGCGCGCTGATTGCCATGCAATCCGATGTGACGGCCGATACCGGCATTTATCCCAGCGGCCTGGGCGGCTTCGCGGCCATGCAATTCGCCAGCTTCTACCGCTGCGAGAATCTGCTGCTGGAATCGACCGGCGTCGTAACCAATAAACAGTCGGTCGGCGCCTATCGCGCGCCAACATCGCCGACGGCTTTCATGGCGGTGGAGACGCTCTTTGACGAAGCGGCGGACAAGCTCGGCATGGACCCGGTGGAGTTGCGCCTCAAGAATGCGGCGCGCGAAGGCGATATGGCGCCTGACGGCGGCGCATTCCCGCCGATTGGCATGGTCCAGACGCTTGAAGCGGCGCGCGAGCATGAACTGTGGAAGAACCGCGAAGAATCGCGCAAGAGCGGCCGCGGCGTCGGCATCGCCATCGGCGGCTGGATGGGCGGGCTGGAACCCGGCGCGGCCGTCTGCAAGCTGAACCGCGATGGCGTGCTGCAAGTGCAGATCGGCACGGCTGACCTCTCCGGCACGCCGACATCTTTCAATGTGCTCGCGGCCGAGGCTTATGGCGTCTCGCCCGACAAGGTGCGCTTCGTCTATAGCGATACCGACAGCGCGCCTTATGGCGGCGGCGTCGGCGGCAGCAAGACCCTCTATACCTTGGGCAATGCCGTCCTGCGGGCGGCGCATGACGCGCGGCAGCAGACCCTGGCCATCGCGGCCGAGGAGTTTGAAGTTTCAACGGAAGACCTGGAAATCGTCGATGGACGCGTGCAGGTGCGGGGCTTCCCGGATCGCTCCATCGAATTGGGCGAAATCGCCGGCAAGAGCATGACCTTCGGCGGCAAGTACGAGCCCGTGCATGGCAACGGCCGGCAGGCGGTCACCGACCGGGCGCCCTCATTCTGCGCGCAAATCGCCGAGGTCGAAGTCGACGAGGAGACGGGCGATGTCAACCTGGTGAATCTGGCTGTCGTCCAGGATGTCGGCCGCGCGATCAACCCCCTGGCGGTGGAAGGGCAGATGCAAGGCGGCGCGGTGCAAGGCGTCGGCTGGGCACTGTATGAAGAGATGCGCTATGACGACGACGGTCAATTGCTGTCCGGTTCCTGGATGGATTACGCCATGCCCGACGCCGTGCAGGCGGCGCCGATCGATACGAAAATCGTCGAGGTGCCGTCGGTCAGCGGTCCCTACGGCGCGCGCGGCGTAGGCGAACCGCCGGTGATCCCAACGGTTGCCGCAATAGCGAACGCCGTCGCCCATGCGACCGGCGTGCGCCTGTCGCAGACGCCCATGACGGCCCCGCGCGTCCTGGAGGCGCTGCAACAGCGCTAGATCGACAGTCCCGAAAAACACGAGAGCCCGCCGAAAGGCGGGCTCTTCCTATTCACTGAGATTGGCGCCGCGCCCGGCTAGCGTCCGCCATCGATGGGCAGGACTTGACCGGTGATCCAATTGGCGTAATCCGAGGCGAAGAAGACGACGCCGTAGGCGATGTCCTCGGGCGAGCCGAGCCGCTTCAGAGCGAAGCGATTGATCAGCGCCTGCTGGCCCTCCGGGCCGTAGGACTCAAATTGCCGGATTGAATTGGGATTGGACAAGACAAAACCCGGCGCGATGTTATTGACGGTGATATTCCACGCGCCCAGCTCATGCGCCAGCTGGCGGGTCAAGCCAATCTGCGCCGCCTTGGCCGAGGCGTAAGCTTGAATGCCGGTCAGGCTCACGCCCAGTCCGGCGCCGCTGGATATGTTGATGATGCGGCCGTATTGCTGCCTTTTCATATCGGGCGCGACCGCCTGCGAGAAATAGAAAGCGCCGCGGGCATTCACCTCAAAGATGCTGTCCCAATCCGCCTCGCTGATCTCTTCAAGCGGACGGCCGACCTGGCCCAGCACGCCGCCGGCGTTGTTGACGAGGATCTGGACCGCGCCGTCTTCCTCCAGGACTTCGTCGACGAAGCTGAAAACGGCCGCGCGATCGCGGACATCCACAACCTTGGCGCAACAGAGGCCGCCAACGTCTTGGCAAAGGGCCAGCGTTTCTTGCAGTTCGTCGCCGAGCACATCGCATGCCCAGACCGACGCGCCGCGCATGGCGAAGGCCCGCGCAATCGCCCGCCCGAATCCATGCGCCGCGCCGGTGACGATTACGGTCTTGCCGTCAAATTGGATGTTCATGAGAAAGCCGCCTTGAGTTCGTCCAGATTTTGCGTCGTTTGCTCGCGCTTGCCCGATTCGATCTCACGGATCATGGCGATCCATCGCCTTGTCAGCGGCAGCTCGAGGCCCAGAGCGTCCGCCTTCGCCAGAAGCGGCTCGTACATGACGACTTCTGTTTCGCGCTTGCGCACGGCCAGATCCCGCCAAATGCCGCTATGCGTCTTGGCGGACTGACGGTTAAAGGCGACCAGCTTGTCGAGCGAGGCATTTATTCCCGCGCTGTCATTCTCCAGGAAGCGCGCCGGCTCGAAACCGTTGAAACCGTAGGCTTCTATGCCAAGGCGATCGGCCAGCTCGAGGATCTCTTGCGCGGCGCGGATGTAAACCTGCCGATAGCGCGCGTCGTCCAGGGCCTCAGCGATTGACTGCTGCGTCAAGGCGGAGATAAAGAGCATGGCGCCATAAGCTTCTTTGCCCCAAAGATAACCCCAGATATTGTCGGTGATGATCGCGTTCTCGTCGAATTCAGCGAATACCGACTGCATCCGCCGCAGCCGCTCGCTCATGGCGCCGTGCAATTCGCCGAGCACAACGGCGCCGCGCCCGCCAAAGAGAATCTCGCCCGGCGCGTGATAATCGGCGCTGAAATTGATGAATGAACCCAGCGTGCGATCCTCGCCGATAATTTCGGAGATGATAAGTTCGTTCAAGCCATTCTGCACCGAGACGACGAATCCGTCGTCGGCGAGAAAGGGCGCCAGGGCTTCGGTTGCGGCGCGGCTGTGCTGCGACTTGGTGCAGAGCAATATCGTTTCGAATTGCCCAGTTATTTGCCCGGGCAGCGCCGCGGTCGCCTCAACCGTGAACTGGTCAACCGGCCCGGTTATGCGCAGGCCGCTTTCGTTTATCGCGCGCACATGCTCCGCCGCGATATCTACAAACTTGACGTCCTGCCCGGCGCGGATCAAATAAGCGCCGATTGTGCCGCCGATTGCGCCGGCGCCCCAGATGAGAATCGTCATTTAGTCCCAATCTCCTTCCAGCAGCGCATGCGTCTCTTCGACAGCCGCCCGCCAAATCGCCAGCATTTCAGAGTCCGGGCGCTGATACCGCCCGCCCATGTTGCCGTCGCCCAATTGCTCACGGGTCCGCTGCGGGTTCCAAATCGCCAGTTTCTCGAGGTCGACGAGCGGCTTCTGCCCGTCCGGCGGCTCGAGGCCCGGCAAACGCGTCCAGGGATAGTTCTCCATCCAGGAAGCGTGCGAAGCGACCGGATCGGTTTCAAGCACCTTTTGCCAGGTTTTGGGCGCGTTGTACCAGTTATGCCATTTGACGATCGCATCCGGATTGTCCATCGTCCACTCGCGCAGCATGCCTTGCGCCGGCGCATTGCCGCCATGCCCGTTAACCAGCAGGATCCGGCGGAAGCCGGCGCGGCGGATGCTATCGAGCACATCGCGAATGAGCGCCAGATAGGTTTCAACGCGCAAGGTCACGGTGCCGGGAAAAGCCGTCCATTGCTGCGCCAGGCCATAGGGGATGACCGGGTAGACGGGCGTGCCGGCCAGCTCCCCGACTTCCCGCGCCAGGCGCGCCGACAAGATCGTATCGACGCTCAAGCTGAGGTAGGCGTGCTGTTCGGTGCTGCCGGTCGGCAGAATGCAACGATCATCGTCCTCAAGATATTCCTCAACCTGCATCCAATTCATCTCGGAGATCAGCATGAATTTCCATTCCTCCGCTTGCGCGGCACTTGAGTAAGTCGGTCTATGCTTTAATCAGGCGGACGGATCGCAATGCCGCATCCGATCTGCGTCATACGAATATCATAATGCGGACCAATTTGATGATATTATATGCAATGTCGCGCCGCGCCAAGTTTCCATTAACAAGCCAATCGACAGAGGCCGCCTGTGGATTCCATTTTGCGCTACTGGAAAATCACTGAAAACGAACGGAGATTCTACGATACATTCGGGTACTTGCGCTTGCCGGGTTTGATCAGCCGGGAGGCAGCCGCCGGCCTGGCCGATGAAGTGCTGGCGGTGATGAAGGGTCTCGGCCTCAGCGCTGATGCCCTGCGCCGGGCGACAAGCACAAAAGACAAGCTGCGACAGAGCCGGCAGTATCTTGCGGGCTCGGGCCTGGAGCGGCTCATTCACAGCGCCGAACTCCTGGACATCGCGTCGCAGCTCATGGGCGGTCCATCCACGCTCTATATGCCGTTCACAGCGGTGAAGAGCGGCGGGGGCGGCGGCCGCTTCCATTTCCATCAGGACAATCAGTACACCCGTTTTGACGGACCGGGCATCAATATCTGGTTCGCATTGATGGAGATGACGCCGGAGAATGGCTGTTTGCAGATGGCGCCCGGCACGCACCAGTCCGGGACTTATGACCCGGTCGAGAGCGAAGATCGCGACGGTCACCGCACAGTAGCGGTAGAGCCGGAGGAATTCCTGCCCTTGCGCATGATGCCGGGCGACGCCGTGGCCTTTACGCGGCTCACGCTGCATGGCTCCGGCGCCAACCATAGCGATCAGCCGCGTCTGGGATATGCGGTGCAATTTCATCGGGACGATGCGCGCGCAAGCAGAGACGGCGTCGATATCGGCTTGCTCAAAGCAAACCCGCGATTTCACATTCGGCCGGTGGACGCCATCCGGCCCGACGGCGAGTAAGAACAAGCGAGGAGAGGCCATGAACATGGAAGTCCTGGAGGCGATCAATCCGAAGGAAATGATTGCGCCGCGGCGGAAAATCACCGGCATATCGGCGATACTGCTGCCTTTCAAGGATAACTGCGAGATCGATTGGCCTGGCCTGGCCGCTCAGGTGCGCCGGACAGCCGAGGCGGGCTTGATTCCCGCGGTCAATATGGATACCGGCTTCGCCAATTTGATTTCCGAAGCGCAACGCCAGAAGGTCCTGCGCGCGACCCAATGCGCGCTGGGAGGCGGCGAATTCGTCGCTGGCGCATTCGTCGGCGACAATCCGGGCGAGCCCTTCGACCGCGACGCCTATTTTCGCCAGATAGACGCGATTCAGAGCCAGGGCGGCCGGCCGATCATATTCCAATCTTATGGCCTCACTGGGCAAACTGGCGTCGATATTGTACGCGCATACGAAGCAATCGGCGCAAAATGCGACGAATTCATCGCCTTTGAATTGGGCAAAATGTTTGCGCCCTTCGGCGCGATATATGATCTCGAGACTTATCGCGGGCTTCTGGGCGTTTCGGCTTGCAGCGGCGCCAAGCATTCGTCGCTCAGCCGGCAATTGGAGTGGGAGCGCATCCGGCTGCGGGATGCGCTGCGTCCGGACTTCAAGGTCTATACCGGCAATGACCTGGCCATCGACATGGTGATCTACGGCAGCGACTATCTTCTGGGTTTGAGTACATTCGCGCCCGATCTCTTCGCTGAGCGCGACGCCTTATGGCTGGCGGGCGATGCCGGCTTTTACGAATTGAACGACCTGCTTCAGTATCTGGGATTTCTGGCATTTCGGCCGCCGGTTCCGGCTTACAAGCATTCCGCGGCGCAATTCTTGAAGATACGCGGCTGGATCGATTCTGATCAGACGCATCGCGATTCGCCGCGCCGCCCGGAGAGCGACATCCCGATCTTGCGCGACATTGCCGATCGCCTGGGTCTGCTGAAGGCGAGCTAATTGATGGCTTTCCGGCGAATCGCGCAGCTGCGCAGCTTCCAGCAATTCCGGTCTTATTGCGAGTCCGTGGGCGCGGACCTGCCGGCGGACGAGATCGCCCTCGCTGGCGCGCAGTCGCCGCTGGCCGCTCCCTATCAATATCGCGAGCGTACGCTGGCAAACCGATTTGCCATCTTGCCGATGGAGGGCTGGGACGGCGCATTGGATGGCGCGCCGACGGACTTGACGCGGCGGCGCTGGCGGCGCTTTGGTTTGAGCGGCGCGAAGCTCATCTGGGGCGGCGAAGCAGTCGCCGTGCGCCATGATGGCCGCGCAAACGCCCGCCAACTGCTGATCAATGAGGGCACAGCCGGCGATCTCGAAGGCTTGCGGCAAGACCTGCTCGACTCCCATGCCGAGCGCTTTGGCAAAGCTGAAGATCTCTTGATCGGGTTGCAGCTGACACATTCGGGCCGCTTCTGCCGCCCAAACGGCGCCACGCTTGAGCCGCTTGTCTTATACCGCCATCCGATTCTCGATGAGAAATTCCAACTGACGGACGATTCTTGCCTGATGACGGACGCGGATGTCGAGCGCCTGATCGCGGCATTTGGCCGGGCGGCCGTCCTGGCGCAGAAAGCCGGCTATGATTTCGTCGACATCAAGCATTGCCACGGCTATCTCGGCCACGAATTTCTGAGCGCGGTGCATCGCGGCGGAAAATATGGCGGCAGCTTTGACAATCGCACGCGCTTCCTGCGGGAGACGGTCGAATTGATTCGCGCGGAAGCGCCCGGGCTGGATCTCGCGGTACGTTTGAGCGCGGTCGACTGGATTCCATTCCAACCGGGCGCGGACCGCACGGGCGAGCCCGCGGCGCATAAGGGCGGGCCTTATGCCTATGCATTCGGCGGCGATGGCAGCGGCGTCGGCTACGATCTAAACGAGCCGCGACAGTTCCTGGAATTGCTGCGCGCCCTCGATATCCGGCTGATCTGCATCACAGCCGGCAGCCCCTACTACAATTTCCACATTCAGCGACCGGCCATCTTCCCGCCCTCGGACGGCTATTTGCTGCCGGAGGATCCCTTGGTGGGTGTGGCGCGGCAGATCAAAATCACGGCCGAACTCAAGGCCGATTTCCCGGATTTGACCATTGTCGGCTCGGGTTATTCTTATCTGCAGGATTGGCTGCCCAATGTGGCGCAGGCGACCGTGAGCCGGGGAATGACCGACTTCGTTGGTCTGGGGCGCATGGCTTTGAGCTACCCGGAACTGCCGGCTGATTTGCTGGCCGGGCGTCCGCTGCAGCGCAAACGCATCTGCCGGACCTTCAGCGATTGCACAACCGCGCCGCGCAATGGCATGGTGTCCGGCTGCTATCCGCTGGACGAATTCTACAAATCAAGCGAGCAATACGATCAGCTTCTCGCCATCAAGAAAGAAGCGACGCCGCGCTGACTCGTCTGCCGCCTTAGAGCCAGCCGTATTCTGACGGCGCGAAGTTCATCAAGCGGCCATGGTAGTAGGGCACGGTCGCCAATTCCGGTTCCGCCAGGGCATCCAGCCGCGCGTGATCTTCGGCGCTCACTTCAAGCCCGATGGCGCCCAGATTGTCCGCCAGATGTCCCATCGTGCGCGGCCCGATGATTGGGCTGGTAATGCCCGGTTTGCTGATCACCCAGGCCAATGCCATTTGGCTGACGCTGCATTCCTTCTCGTCGGCCAGGTCCGCCACAAGATCCAGGACATCGAATGAGATATCGCTGAAATGCTGGTCGCGCCGGCGCAGGATCTCGGCGCCGCGCCCGGCATCGGAACCAAATCTGCTCTCCTCGGCAAATCCCTGCCCGCGCTTGTATTTGCCGGTGAGGAAGCCGCGGGCCAGGGGCGACCAGGGGATGATGCCCATGCCATAAGATTGCGCCATGGGAATCAGCTCCCGCTCAATGCTGCGGTCGAGCAAATGGTAGGGCGGCTGCTCGCTGACAAAGCGGTTCAGCCCCAGCTCCTTCGCCACCCAGAAGGATTCAATCACGCGCCAGGAAGGGAAACTGCTCGTGCCGATATAGCGCACTTTGCCGGCGCGAATCAAGTCGTCGAGGGCGCGCAGCGTCTCGTCGATCGGGATGTCGGAATTGGCGCGATGCAGCTGATAGAGATCGATATAATCCGTATCCAGCCGTTTTAAGGAGGCCTCGCATTGCTGAATGATGTGGCGGCGGTTGTTGCCGGCCGCCAGAATATCATCGTCATCCATGCGCCCATGAACCTTGGTGGCCAGCACGATGCGCTCGCGCTTGCCATTGCGCTTTAGAGCGCGGCCGACGACGGTCTCGCTGCCGCCCCGGGAATAGACGTTGGCGGTATCAAAAAAGTTAATGCCGGCATCGATTGCGCGGTCGATGATGTCGAAGCTTTCCGCCTCCGGCGTTGGCCCGCCGAAGTTCATGCAGCCCAGGCAGAGTTCGCTGACCATGACGCCGCTGCGGCCGAGCGCGCGATATTGCATGTGAGCCTCCTTCAGATCTGGCTGAATGCGTCTATTGTAACGCTTCGCCAGGCGGACGATAAGCGCAATCTGCCGCGGCCCAGCCGTTTCTTTGCGCGCGGTAAATGGGTATCATCTGCGGGAATCGAGGGCGACTGCAAGGACGATACGATGCGAATCTATGGCGAGACGGCTGATGGCGTAGAGGTTGAGGAATACACGCTGAGCAATGAAGCCGGCATGGAGGTGAGGTTTATCACATTCGGCGGCATCTTGACGTCAATCCGCGTTCCGGACCGGCAGGGGCGCCACAGCAATGTCGTCTTGGGCTTCGACCGCCTGAGCCAATACGAGGCCGAACATCCCTATTTTGGCGCCATCACCGGGCGCTACGCCAATCGCATCGCCGGCGGCCAATTTTCGCTTGACGGCCTCGACTATCAGCTGCCCCTCAACGATGGCGCGAACAGCCTGCATGGCGGCGACGCCGGCTTCGACAAACGTGTATGGAAAGCCCGGGATCTCGGCAATGCGGTCGAACTCGCTTATACCAGTCAAGACGGCGAGGAGGGCTATCCGGGCAATCTTGATGTGATGGTGCGCTACAGCCTCGACGCGGACAATGACCTGCGCATCGACTACGAGGCGCAGACGGAAGCCCCAACCGTGCTCAACCTGACGAATCACAGTTACTTTAATTTGCTGGGCGAGGGCGAAGGCACAATCTACGACCACATCCTGACATTGAATGCCGAGCGCTTCACGCCGACAGACGCGACGCAGATCCCGACCGGCGAATTGGCGTCGGTGTCCGGCAGTCCCTTTGATTTCCGCCGGCCCAAGGCAATCGGACCCGGACAGCGCTCCGCCCACCCGCAGATCGTCGCCGCAAGCGGCTATGACCATAACTTCGCGCTGAACCGCGACGGCCTGGCGGCGGGCGAATTGGGTTTCGCCGCGCGCGTCTACGAACCGTCTTCGGGGCGGGTGATGGAGGTATGGACCAGCGAACCGGGCATTCAATTTTACGGCGGCAACTTCCTTGATGCGACGCTGGCGGGCGCCAGCGGCCGACTGTATCGGCAGAGCGACGGGCTATGCCTGGAGACGCAGCATTTTCCCGATTCGCCCAACCGGCCCAGTTTCCCCTCGACGGTCTTGCGACCGGGCGAGCGCTTCGAGTCGACTACGATTTACAAGTTTATGACGGACCAGTAGCGCCGTGACCGCCGCTAATCCACCGCCGTCGGGTCGAAGGCGTCGCGCAAGCCATCGCCGATGATGTAGAGGCAGAGGACAACGATGGTGATCAAAGAACCCGGCGAAAAAACCAGTTGCGGCTGCGCCAGGAAGTCGCGAGATTTGCTGAGCATATTGCCCCAGGTGGCGGTCGGCGGCTGCACGCCCAGGCCGAGATAACTCAAGGCTGATTCGATCAAGATCACATTGCCGATGTTGCGCGCCAGCGTGACGATGGTCAGCGAGAAGACATTCGGCAGGATATGCATGAGCATGATGCGGAAGTTGGAGGCGCCAACAGCCTGCGCGCTGACGATGTACTCGCGCGAACGAATCGAAAAGGTCTCGCCGCGGACGAGACGCGAGGTGGATGTCCAGGTCAGTAAAACAATAATCAGGATCAGCGACGTCGCATCGGGCTGGAAGACCGCGGAGATAACAATAAGAAGGACCAGGGCCGGAATAGAATTCAAGGTGGTGATGATCCAGTTGACGAGGTCGTCAATCACTCCGCCAAAGTATCCGGTAATGATGCCCAGCGTGACGCCGATTACCAGAGAAAGAAATGCCGACATGAAGCCGATGAAAAGCGAGACTTGCCCGGCATAAAGCAAGCGCGCCAGATGATCGCGGCCCAGGTTGTCCGTGCCCAGGATATGCCCCTGGCTGAATACGGGCAAGAATTTGGATTCGGAGGCGTCGGTCGTGTTGGGGTCGACGCCGAGCGCGCCGGTGATGAGCGGCGCCGCGATTGACGCCAGCGTAAGAATGAGGATGACGGCAATCGCCACGAGCGAGAGCCGGTCCCGCCACAAACGCGACAAAGCCTGCTGCGTCAGCGAGCGGCTGCGCTGCATCTCATCGCCCAGCGGTTTCGGTTTTCTGCCATCGCTGCGCATGCCGCGCTCCTAAGACAGCCGGATCCGGGGATCGATGATCACGTAGAGGATATCGGACAGGAGGAAGCCGAGAATGGTGCCGAGGGCGGCGAAGATCGTGATGCCCATGACAACCGGATAATCTTGCTGGAGCGCTGAAGTGAAGGCGATGCGCCCGACGCCGGGCCAGCTGAATACCGTTTCGATCACGGTGGCGCCGCCCCAGACATTGGTGATGATGGGACCCAGCAACGTCGCGACCGGGACCATGGCGTTGCGCATGGCGTGACGGAAATAGACCACCCGTCCCGACAGCCCTTTGGCGCGCGCGGTCCGAATATAATCCTGATGCATAACTTCAAGCGTCGACGTGCGCACATAACGCGAGAAGAGCGCGATGAAACCGGCGGCGAAAACGAATGTGGGCAGCGCCAAATAATCAAAGCGCGCAAAGACGGGCGCGCAGACGCCGGTGAGACTGGGCGGGCAACGGCCGCCGATAGGCAGAAGATCCAGATGCCGGCCGAAGACGATCAGCAAGATGAGACCGAGCCAGAAACTCGGCACGGCGTCAAAGAAGACCGCCATCACCCGCGACCCGTTGTCAAATGCGCGTCCCCGCGTCGCCGCGGAGATGACGCCGACCGGGATGCCGATCACAAGCGCCGTCAAGATGGCGGCTGTGCCCAACTCCAGGGTGGCCGGCAGATTCGCCAGGATCACATCCATGACTGGCTTCTTCTTGATGAAGGAACTGCCGAAGTCGCCGCGCAAGATGCCGTAACTGTCGCCCGGCGGCTCGTTCACGCCGTCGCCATCGGCATCCAGCGGCGCGAGCAAGGCGAAGGATTGATCGGCTATGCCGTCGCCGTCATTGTCCCAGCGCATCCAGTCGTCGCCGGCCAGCCAGCGCAGATACTGGATGTGAAAAGGATCGTGTATTCCCAGCTGCGCGGCCAGGCGCGCGCGCGTTTCCGCCGAGATGTTGGGCGCGAAGTAGAGGCGCTCAACCACGCTTCCCGGCGCGAGCCAAAGCAAGAGATACGCCAAGAGGGAAATGCCAAGAAAAGTGGGGATCGCCTGTATCAAGCGGCGAATGATGTATTTGAACATCTATTTGACCCGCGCCTGCGCAACCTGGATGGCGGATAGGGGCAACGCGCCAGCCGATTGCCGGCGCGTCGCCCGTCTGTTTTCTGTCGAGACTCTAGGGGCTAATGGCGATATCGGCCATGTTGGCGTAACGTGTTTCGGCGTAGGGCATCCAGTTTTGGACGGCATTGGATTCCGCGTACATGGCGTTGGGCGCGAAGAGCCACCACCAGGGCAGTTCCTCGTGCAAGATCCGGCTCACCTCGTGGTAGAGCGCCTGCCGCTCGGCGAAATCGCAGCCGGGCAAGGCCAGCGCCTGATCGTAGAGCTCGGTGACGCGCTCGTTGGAATAGGACACAAAGTTGAAGCCGCCGCCGACCACATCGCCGACCGGGGTGAAGACGCTGCGCGCGTCCGTATCCTGGTCGATATTGGTGAAGCCGACCATGATGGCGTCAAAGTCCTGGCCCAGCAGGAATTGCACCATAGCGCCGAATTCCTGGGTCTGGAAATCGACCGCGATGCCGATCTTCCCCAATTGATCCTGAATGACGGTGCCGGCCGCTTCGCGCACGGCATTGCCGGCGTTGGTGATCAACTCGAATTCGAAGGCCATGCCCGCTTCGGCGTAGAGGGCATCTTCTGTCGCGACCAAGGGCGTGCTCGGGTCGTCATCATCGTCGACGAAGCCCGCTTCCGCCAGCAGCGCCAAAGCCGCATCAGGATCGTACTGCCAGGGCGCAATGCTGGAGTCGTAGCCCCAGAGGGCGGGCGTGCCATAGCTGCTCACCTGCTCCGCTTCGCCTTCGGCCGCGCCGTCAATGATCTGCGCGTAGTCAACGGCCTGGGCAATCGCCTGCCGGATGCGGACATCGCCGAACAAGGGATGATGCCCCTGCTCCAGCGGGTTGCCGTCATCGTCAAGGCCGTCGACGGGCATGGCGCGGTCGGCCAGGTTGAAGCCAACAAAGGTCAAGCCGTCGTCAACGTATTCGTAGATTTGGAATTCGCCAGCTTCAGCCCGATCGCGGAATTCTTGCATGCGCGGCGCGGACACGCCGCCGCCGCCAGCGGTGCCGACAGAGGTGGCTTCCCCCGCCAGGAACTGCTCAATGCCCACCGTTTGATCGGGCACGTTGCGGATGATGTAGCCGTCGGGTGAAACGGGCATCCAGTGATTGTCATTCCTCACCAGGCTCGTCTGTTCGTCCGGCACCAGCACGCCGAAGTTGAAAACGCCGGAGGTGACGCTTGGGTTCTTGTTGAATTCAAGCTCGTCAATCGCGGCGAAGCTGCCGTCGATCGCCGGTTCAATCACGTGCTTGGGCAGGATGCCGAAGTCGTCAAGTTCTTCGATGGCGCGGCAGGACGCCACACTCAGCGTGACGACAATCGTCGTGTCATCAACCGCTTCGACGCTTTCAACGCTCTGCAAGACATCGGTGCGCGGCGATGAGGTCTCGCCGCTGGCCAGGGCGTCAAAGGTGAATTTGTAGTCGTGGGCGGTGACCGGCGTGCCGTCGTTCCAGGTCACGTCATCGCGCAGGTTGAAGGTATAGGTCAAACCATCGTCGGAAATCGTCCAGTCCAGGGCCAGGCCGTTGTCCTGGTCGTTGCGGCCCGCTTTCATGGGCGCGCGCGTTACCGGATCGATGTTGTAGAGGCTGGGGAACAAGAATTCGTTGAGACCCAACTCAACAGTGTTATTGGAAATCAGGGGATTCATGTTGTTTGGATCCCCGCCGAAATTGGTGCCGATTAGAATGCCTCCATCCTGCGCGGATGCCCCGGCTGCAAAGAGCGCGACAAAGGCGACAAGCAAGAGGACTCGAGTCAGTTTAGGCATGATCGTCTCCTGAAAGATAGACTTAAGAAATCTGAAATGGCATACGGTCCAGCGCTGTTAGTATAGCAGCTTTCGAGACTGATTGGCTACATTGGCTCGCAAAAGCCAGGGCAATCGCTTCAAAATTGGCATCCGCCGCGGCAAGCGAAACTAAACTGAAGTTCAACCGCCGAGGACAGCGAGTTGCCGAGAAATGCGATTGATCAGAGATTTCGCGACATTATCGCGGAATTATTGGGCGGGAAGGACGATTGTCGACATGGCAGCGACAAGCCTGCCCAATTCAAGCAGCGGATTTAGGGGAAGAGTCGTAAGAATAGTCTTAACTCTGGGTTCTCGGTAAACTCAAGCAAGTCCTGCAAACTCTGTAGGGTATTTTGAAGCAGGAGTGGGCGAGCCACCGGGTCGCGTAGACACTGACCGCCGCTCGCCCGTACACCGAGTTTCTTCTTTTACCGTAGGGGCGAGCCACCGGCTCGCCCGTACACCGAGTCTCTTCTTTTACCGTAGGGGCGAGCCTTGGCTCGCCCGCATGTATGTCGCGAAATACAGCGCGCAATTTTTCATGACTTACTTGCATTTACTTTTGTGTCCTCTGCGCACTCTGCGTACTCTGTAGTTAAAAAACAAATTGAAGCGATTGCCTGAGCCAAGCGGCGGCGCAAACAGCTCCCGGCCTTCGCCGCCCGCTCAGAAGAGTTGCGCGGTCGGCATCCAATCCATGTCTGCATCAAAGGGATAGCAAGGACGCCCGATACGCCGGTAGGGCAGGGACGCGATGTCCTGATTGACGGCGCCCGGCGAAAGCGCGAGATAAGCGGCCCTCGCCATGGCCTTGAGCTCCGGCACGAGGTAGCCAATTTTCACGACGACGATTTGATGATCTTCGGGTACGATATTCAGTTTGAGGAATTGTCGTCGGCGATGAAATGGGGTGCGCTTGCTTGTGAGAATGACGCGCAGGCCGCCCGACTTCAAGACGACCTGCCGGTTGGCCTCATATGCGCTGATGAACTCGACCCTGCCGCTGATGGCGAGCGGGCTTGAATTGACCGGGTCCAGCTTGCCGCCGATTTCCAGGCTGACTTCGCTGCCTGTGCCGGCGGCGATGCAGCGCTCAACCGCCTGAGCATCGGCTATGCTGGCGTATACCAGGTCGGGCACTTTTAATTTCATCGCGCGCTGCAGGAAATAGGCGACATCGCCGACCCCGCCCGCGGTCGGGTTGTCGCCCGAATCGCTGATGAGCACAGGTTTTACATCGGCTTTCAGCGCCCGCCTGATGCAGTCGTCGACCGAAAGCGCCGGCACGCCGAAACTAAAGTCGGCGCGGCTTCGCCAGTAGTTTTCAGCCAGGCGGGTCGCGGCCTGCGCGATTGCCTCTTCATCCGGGCCGATAGCGATGGCGCAGGCCGTCATCCGCGGCTCGTCAGCCCAGACGTAACCCACCTGAACCGTCGCATCCAGGACGCGCTCGCCATCAATCGCCTCCGCGATCGACGCATAGATTCCCCGGCCCGGTTCCCATTCCGTGCTTGTCTTCTCGCCCGGCAGCGCGACCGGGATCTTGACGAAGGCCTTGCGCGGGCGGATGCGGTCGCGCAGGCAGCGAACCAGGAGCGCGACCGCCCTTTCGCGCGTTTCCAGCACGTCAATGTGCGGCGCGGTGCGGTAGCCGGTGATGAGATCTAGATTCGACATGACGCGCTCGGATACATTGCCATGCAGATCGTAACTGGCCGAGATGAGGCAATCGCGACCGACGACCGCGCGCAGGGCCGCGAGCAGGTCGCCTTCGGCATCTTCCAAGCCGCTGACGTACATGGCGCCGTGCATATCGAGGTAGAGGCCGTCAAGCGGCTCAAGCGCCTTCAGGCCTTCCAGCAGTTCGCCTTTCAGCGCGGCGTAGGCGCCGGCCGCGATCGGCCCGCCGGGAATAGCTTTCGCCGTCAGCGTAGCCTGGAAGCGCGTTTCCGGGAATCGCGACAAGAATGGATAAAGCTGCGAGAACTCGGGATCGCCCGGCCGGACGATACGAAAGTCTTCCAGCGTCGTAGGCAATGGAGAAAACGCGCAGCTTTCGTGAGCGATGCCGCCGATGGCGATTCTCACGACCGTCGCTCCTCATCTTCGTGATGCCAAACCAGCGCGGCCGCGCCCAGGGCGCCGTCGCTGAGCGCCGACAGCTGCAAGGAAACCGCCTCGTAATTCAGGGGCAGGCTGCGCGCGCGCAGCGTGTTTAAGGTCTCTGCCTCCAACAGCGGATAACAGGCGCGCATCAGACCGCCACCCAGCACGATGAGCCCGGGATTGAAGAGGTTGACGCACCAGGCGCAGGCGATTCCCAGGGCCCGCGCCGCTTCCGCCAGGACATGTCGTGCCAGCGGGTCATCGCGCCGGGCGGCGGCGATTATCTCATGCGTGCTGATGGAGCCGGAGCGTAAGTTCGTGTTCTGATAAACGGCGATATGCTGCTGGGCATGGGCGACCATGCCATTGCCCGAGACGCTCATTTCAATACAGCCGCGCCGGCCGCATCCGCAGAGGCGGCCATTAACCGGATCCAGCGAAATGTGTCCGATTTCCATTTCGGAGTGCGTGGCCCCGCGCAGCAGCCGGCCATCCAGCAAGACTGCGCCGCCGATGCCAGTTCCCACCATTAGGAAGACGTAGTTGCCGACCCCTTTTGCAACGCCGTAGCGCCCTTCGCCAATGGCCGCGGCATTGACATCATTTTCGATATAGATGGGCAGGGGACGCGCCAGGCGCTCCTGCAGCGCGGCGCGCAGCGGAGCGTCTTTCCAGCCCAGATTCGCCGCCAGCAGCGCGACGCCGCGTTCGCTATCGACCGGGCCCGGCGCGCCGATACCGATCCCGGCGATTGGCGCGTAATCCGCGATATAGGCATTCAGGACCGCGCTTATCCGGTCGAGTGTATCATTGAAACCGTCCCCGCTTTGCGTGGGCAGCGTTTTGGAGTGGAGCGCGTTGCCCGCGCGATCGGCGACGACGAAGGCCATTTTGCTGCCGCCGATATCCAGGCCGATCGTCAATTCCTCCGCCAAAGCCGACCTCGCTATCTTTTCAGAAGGAACTTTGGGGTTAATATAACAAGTAGTGGCGAACGGCAAAAGCGCCGCTGAGAGGGCGCGCGTTGGGCAAGCGGGCCTATTGCGATAGAATGACCTAGGCGCAAGCAACTTGTGCAGGAGACGGTTAAATGGCAGCAATCGACACGATCGTGATCGGCGCCGGCAGCCGCGGCAACGCCTACGGCGGATACGCGCTCGAGTTTCCGCAGGAGCTCAATGTCGTCGGGATTGCGGAACCGGATCCGATTCGGCGCGATCTCTTCGTGGAACGGCATCAGATTGCGCCGGAAATGATCTTTCATGACTGGCAGTCGCTGCTGGAATCGGGGCGGGCGAAGGCGCGGTCAATCATCAATTGCACAATGGATCGCTTCCATTTCGATTCGACCATGCGCATACTCGATATGGGCTACGATGTGCTGCTGGAGAAGCCGATGACGCCCGTGCCGGAAGAAAACATCCGCCTGGTGCGGAAGGCGGAAGAGACGGGCCGTTTGCTTCAGATCTGCCATGTCCTGCGCTATACCCCATTTTGGCAGGCATTGCGCGATGTCGTGCAATCGGGCGCGCTGGGGCGCATCGTCAGCGTGACGCACCGCGAAAATCTGGCTTATTATCACATGGCGCACAGTTTCGTCCGCGGCAACTGGCGCAGCCAGGCGAGCTCCGGGCCCATGATTTTAAGCAAATGCTGTCATGACTTTGACATCCTGCTATGGATATTGCAAAGGCCGGTCGTCCATCTCAATTCCTTTGGATCCATGATCCATTTTCGCCCGGAAAACGCGCCCGAGGGCGCGCCGCTGCGCTGCACCGACGGCTGCCCGGCGGCCGAATCTTGCAAGTACGAAGCGACAAGAATCTATGCGCGCGCGGGTTCGGGTTGGCCCCAAAATGCGGTGTCCTACATTCCAACGCCGGAGGCGCGGCTGGAACAGTTGAAGACGGATTGGTACGGCCGCTGCGTTTATCACTGCGACAATGACGTCGTCGATCATCAGACGGTGAATATGGAATTGGAGGACGGCACGACTGTGACGCTGGTGATGAATGGCCAGGGCGACGAGGAATGCCGGACGATGCGCTGGGATGGCACGAAGGCGACGCTCTATGGCAAGTTTTCTGCGCGCGGCGACGAGATTCGCCTGCATCGCCACTTGAGCGGCGAGGTCGAAGATGTGCCGGTGATCGCCCGCGACAGCAGCGGGCATGGCGGCGGTGATTTCGGCATCGTGAGCAGCTTTATCAAGGCGCTCAAGGGCGAAGCTGACGACAGCATCACAACCGCAAGAGAATCGCTGGAAAGCCATCTGCTGGCATTTGCGGCGGAAGAATCCCGCCTAAGCAAGACGGTCATCAATATGGAGGCATTCAGGCGGGACCTGGAGAGCCGGGCGCAGATCTGACCAATACGCGCGGACCAAGCGAGAATCTAAGCACCCCCGACAGGATTCGAACCTGTGCGCCTGGTTCCGGAAACCAGCGCTCTATCCCCTGAGCTACGGGGGCTACTGCTTCGATTTTAGCAGAAGGGGAGCGGGGCTTCAAGCGCCGCCCACCGCCGGCGCCGTATCAGACTCGGTTGAATTTCTTCAAATGCCGACGAATTGGTAGGGGCGACTCGGTGAGTCGCCCGATTACGATCCTGTTCGTACCCAGCGGGCGATCCACCGGATCGCCCCTACCGGACTATTTCAACCGAAATAGCTACACGACCGCCGCCGGTACTGTATCAGAGTCGGTTGTATTTCTTCAAATGCCGACGAATTGCTAGGGGCGACTCGGCGAGTCGCCCGATTTCGATCCAGTTGTGCCCTTCGGGCGATCCACCGGATCGCCCCTACCGGACTATTTCAACCGAAATGGATACACGACCGCCGCCGGTACTGTATCAGAGTCGGTTGTATTTCTTCAAATGCCGACGAATTGGTAGGGGCGACTCGGCGAGTCGCCCAATTTCGATCCAGTTGTACCCTTCGGGCGATCCACCGGATCGCCCCTACCGGACTATTTCAACCGAAATAGATACACGACCGCCGCCGGGCGGCACGAATCGCATTCACCGGCGGGCATATCGCCCGATGACCGATTGAATTGATATAATCCCAGTCGGTTGTTTCTTCTAAACAGCGGGATGTGCCAGGATGAAGACGCGCTGGGCGAAAATGACAGTCTTGGCCGCGCTGATGTGCCTGCCCCCGGTTTTGGCCGGCTGCGGGGCATTGGGCGGCAGCGACGCCGTGGCGACAATCGAAGTTGATTTGACGCTAATCGCCGCCGAAAGCGATACGCTGCGCAGCGCCGTCACCGCCGAGCGGCAAATGGCGGCCGCCACGCTGGAAGCCGCCGGCACAGAAGTTGCCGCGCATTCCGCCATCAACGCCGCCTTGGCCTCGACGCTGCGGGCGAATTACACGCCCACTCCGGCCGTCAGGCCTGTCGTCGTCAGCGCCGAAGACATGGGCAGCTCGCTTGACGGGGACATGATGGACGACGCCGCGGCGCTGATGCGCATAAGCAACTTCGCCGCTGCCAGCGGCGTCGACGCCAATACCGGCTGCGCAACCGGCCAGACGCAGCAATTCCCGGCCAACGCGGAGCGAATCTACGTGACGGCGCATGTCACTTCATTAATTGCCGACAGTTCATTTGATGTCGACTGGACTTATGAAGATCGCATAGTCTATCGCGTCTCATGGCGCGCCGACTATTCAAAAGACTTCGAGTGCATCTGGTTCTATGCCACGCCGACCGACTTTTCATTTCTGCCCGGCCGCTATACCGCGACTCTTTTTGTCAATGGGGGCGCGCAAGGCAGCGCGAGCTTTACGATAGCCGCCGCCTGATGGCGACGGCGCAATGCTGGCAAAGTCTCGGCGTCGCTCGCTGATGTCGTCTGTTGCATCCGCGGCGTCGGGCGGGCGGCCGACCGCCAATCCGTCGCTTGCCATTCCACAATTCGGGGACTATACTCAGGCGAGCCTTTGTTATTTTGCCAGGTTCGAAGCGACCCAGTTATTCCATGCAGCGCGAACGCATCACGGATCACATTTCTGTTTTCCGGAGTGACCTGTATGCCCAGGTTACGGCGGGTGTCGTCATCACCGACGACGGCGCCGTTGTCATCGATACCTTGCTCTATCCCGAAGAGACGATGCGCATGAAGCGCTATGTCGAGGAGCGCATGGGCAGTCCGGTACGCTACCTGATTATTACCCATTTCCACGCCGATCACAGCACGGGCGCATGTTTCTTCCCGGAGGCGCAGGTCATCTCGCACCGGCTTTGCCGCGACATGCTGGCGACGCGCGGACGGGAGAGCTTGAAGCGCATGCAAGCCGAGGCGACAGAATTCGATCAGGTCAAGCTGGCGCTGCCCAACATCACATTCGAAGGCGAGTTCAGGCTGCAATTGGGGGGCTGCAGTTTTCTGCTGCGGCCGAGCCCGGGCCACAGCCCGGATTCGATCACCTGTTTGCTGGAAGAAGACGAGGTCCTTTTTGCGGCGGATACGATGATGCCAGTCCCGTATTTTGTCGATGGCAGTTTCGCCGACTTTGTGGATTCCTTGCGCGCCCTGCTGACAGAAGAATATGAAAACATCGTGCAGGGCCACGGCGACATCATCTTGCGCGGAGAAGCGCGGGACAAGATCAGAAGCGACCTTGAATACCTCCGCCGGTTGGACCAAGCCGTGAAATCGGCGTTGGCTCAGGGCATTACTGACCTTGAGGAGCGCATCGGGGTTCGGGATTGCGGCAAAAGCCATGTGCTCTTGAACGGGCTGGCGCAGCAACTGCATCAACAGAATGTGCGCGCCTTGGTGAAGGAATATCAGGGCGCAAGCGATATGCAAGATAAGCTCGAAGGAAGCCGAGAATGGCAGCAGAAGACACTTATCTGACCCGAGAGGGCGAAGACGAACTGCGGCGGGAATTGCAGCAGCTCATCGAGACGCGCCGGCCCGAGTTTGCGCAGAAGCTGAAAGACGCGGCCGCTCAGGGCGACCTGAAAGAGAACGCCGATTACCACGACGCCAAAGAACAGTTGGGCTTCATTGAAGGCCGGGTCCGGCATATTCAGAACATCCTGCAGACAGCCGTCATCGTGGAAGGCGCCGGCGCCAGCGACGAAGTGCAGATTGGCTCGACGGTTGTCATTCAAGAAGTGGGAACTGATGATGACGAAGAATACCGGATTGTTGGCAGCGCCGAAGCCAATCCGCGCGAGCGCAAAATCTCTCAAAAGAGCCCGATCGGTTCCGCCTTGCTGGGCAAGAACAAGGGAAACAAGATCACAGTCAGCACGCCGGACGGCGATATCCGCTTCAAAATCGTCGACATCCGTTGAATGCGGCTGACGCAATATCTGGAGAATTTGCCGACATCGGTATTTTCGGCCGCATCCAAATGGGATGCGGCTTTTTGCATTCCCGCTAGGAATAGGGCATGAAGTTGCCGGTTCCGCCGAAGGGATCTTCCTCTTCGTCTTCCGGGCGCTTCGCCGGCTGAGCGCTTCCGCCGGAAGGCGCGGGAGGCGGGGTAGGCGAGGTCGTCTGCGATGGCGCCGTCAATTCGATTTCCGCGAATTGGTCAAATGGCGACGAAGCCGGATACGCGCCGGCGGATACCGCGGCGCCTTGCGTCTGTTTGTGCCAAGCCGTCAACTGTATCTGCAGCGTCTCGATACCGCCATTCGGCGTGCCGCCGCCATAATTGCAGATCACCGATTTAATCTCGGCTTTGATGTGCAGCGCTTGACTCTCGACAGTGAGCCAGGCGCCCGGTTCCGCAGCCACGATGTCAACCGCCGGATCCTTGACGCGGTTGGCCACGGCCGCTTGCAGGGCCGGGTCGCTCACGGCGGCTGGAGCGGCGAAGACCTTGGTAACGGTCTCCTGGGAGGCCATGTCAAAGCCCCAAAATTCCACCGATTGCAATTCCTTGCCCACGCGCGTGGCGCCGGAAATGCCGCACTCGCCTAGAAACTGGTTGCCCTGCTCCGGCCCCATTTCGATGGCGTAGGAATCATCATAATTGCGTCCTTTTACGTAGGACGACAGCTTGTCCAGCACCGGCGCGCCAAATTGCGGGTGGAGCTTGCCGCTCTTTTCGGTTTCATCGTCAACCCAGGCGGTCGCTGGCGCCGGCGCTTCACTGTAGGCGCTGAATTCAGGCGGCGCCGCCGCTTCGACCGGGCTGCGCGTGTGTGTCGCTGAGGCGCGGCTTTCCGCGCGCGCTGCGCTGGAGGCATTGCCCGGCGCGTACAGGCTGCGCCCGGCGATGCCCAGCAAGGTCGCGCCGCCCGCGACTACCGCAAATGCCAGGATCAACTGCAGCGCGCTGCCGACGATCCCGGGATCTACCGGCGCCAGCGCGCCGTTAAGCTCGTTGAAGCCGGCAATATCAGTCAGGGATTCAAGCGCCGCGCGTTCCGCCGCCGGCAAGCCGGTGTTGGCCGCCAAGCCCTGGACCACCGCCTGCGGATTCGGCACCTGCTGCAATACCAGCAGGGCATTGGCGTCGTCATAATGCACGTTTTCGGAGTGACCCACGGCGACCATGCGCACCCACTGCTGTACCGCCTGTTGGCTCATGTGTCGCGGCGACGCGCCGGTGAATTCCGTGGGCAGTATGAAATAAGCGGTGATCATGCCAATGACCATGCCGCCGAGTATGAAAGCCAGTGTGCTGCGCGCCGGCGAGGCTTCGATCAAATTCTGGATGCGCAGTCTGGCGTCGGGCGTCGCGCCGCCCGACCCGTCGCCGTTGCTGTCTTCCACCGCCGGCGCATATTGCGACCGACTAGGATTCCGACCTTGAAGACTCATAACCAGCGCCCTTTCGAGTCTAAGGAACTCGTCATTGCTGCCAGTATACGTGAATAGATTTTGCGCGACAAACGCGACGCGCCCCAATATTCAAGTTTCCAGCATCGGGCTTGATTCAGGGCGTTTTAGGGGGAGATTGTTCAGACGACGGATGGCGCCTCTTCCGTTTCCTTCGCGGCATTGGCTTCGATCTTCTTGAGATTCCGCGGCAGGCGCCAGACGGTATAATCGCAGTCGGGATAGCGACTGCATCCATAAAACGGGCGGCCCTTGCGCGAGCGCTTGGCGACGATTTCGCCGCCGCTCGCTTCACCGCATTGCGGGCAGAGCAATCCCTTGCGCTCGAGATAGCGCTCGGTATGCTTGCATTCGGGATAATTGGAACAACCGATGAATTTACCGTAGCGCGAGTGCTTGACGATCAGGTCGCCCTCTTCGCATCTCGGGCAGACGCGCCCGATCTTTTCAACAATTGGGCGGCGGGGCATATTCTCCCGCGCGTTGACCAGGCGCTGCTCGAAGGGATGATAGAAGTCATCCAGCATCGGCCGCCAGTCCCGTTTGCCGCTGGACACATCATCGAGCTGGCTTTCCATCTTGGCGGTGAAGGCGTAGTCCATTTCCACGTCGAAGAACTCGGACAGCAATTCGCAGACGACTTCGCCGGTTTTGGTGGGGATCAGCCGGCGGTCTTCCTGCGTGACATAATCCCTCGCCTGAATGACGCCGACAGTCGGCGCGTATGTGCTTGGGCGGCCGATGCCGCGCTCTTCCAGGTCCTTGATAAGCGTGGCTTCGGTGTAGCGCGGCGGCGGCTGCGTATGATGCTGTTCCGGCCGGATTTCTTTGGCATCCAGGCTTTCCTGCGCGGAGACTTCCGGGAAGTCTTTGCCGTCGGCGTCGCCATTGCCGGATGCGCCACTGACAGCAAGGTGACCGGGGAACTTCAACTTCTGGCCCGACGCCCGGAAGAGATAGGGCATATTGTCCCGCGACAAGCCGGCTTTGACTTCAATGCGATGCGTATCATATATCGCCGGCGCCATTTGGCTGGCGACAAAGCGCCGCCAGATCAGGGAATACAGCCGCAGCTGCTGGGCGTTGAGGTAGTCCTTCACCGAGTCGGGACTGCGCCAGACGCTGGTGGGGCGGATAGCCTCATGCGCCTCCTGCGCGCTTTTCGACTTGGTTCGGTACACTGGCGGCGATATGGGCGCGTAGGCTTTGCCATGCCGCTCCAGGATGTACTTGCGCGCTTCGGACTGCGCGTCCTTGGAAACCTGCACGCTATCGGTGCGCATATAGGTGATCAGGCCGGTGGTCTTGCCTTGCTCAATATCAATGCCCTCATAGAGCTGCTGCGCCAGTTGCATCGTGCGGCCCGCCCGGTAGCCGAATCGATTGGAGGCGGCTTGCTGCAAGGTGCTGGTTGTGAATGGGGCGGCAGGTCGGCCTTGGCGGGTGCCGCGCTTGACGCCGGCGACCTCGAACATGCTGCGATTCAGTATCTCCAAATGCGGCTGAACCGTGGCTTCATCGGCCAGGACGGGCGGCTTGTCGCCCTTCTGATCGTAATGCACACTCTCGCCGTCGATTCGGGCCAGCCGCGCGACGAAAGACTCTTCGGCGCCTGCGCGCTTCGCCAGCTCGGCGTCAATCGTCCAGTATTCGACCGGCGTAAAGCCCGCTATCGCTTTCTCGCGCTCAACCACCAGGCGCAGCGCGATGCTTTGAACGCGCCCGGCGGATAGGCCGCCGCGCACTTTGGACCAGAGCAGCTGGGAAACCTGGTAGCCGACCAGGCGATCAAGGATGCGCCGCGCCTGCTGCGCATTAACCAGATCCATGTTGATTTGGCGCGGCTGCGCAAAAGCCTCGGCGACCGCGCTGTCGGTAATTTCGTGGAAGACGACGCGCCGCACATCGTTTTCGGGCATTTCCGCCGCCGCGACCAGATGCCAGGCGATCGCCTCGCCTTCGCGATCGGGGTCGGTCGCCAGAAAGATCTCCTCAGCGCCATCGGCCGCGGACTTCAACTCTTTGACAACCGCGCGTTTGTCGTTGGGCACGCGGTATTCCGGCTCGAAGTTGTCTTCGACGTCAACCGAGAGCCGGCTCTTGAGCAGGTCGCGCACATGACCCAGCGACGACATCACCGTAAAGCCCTCGCCCAGGAAGCCGCCGATGCTGCGCGCTTTAGCCGGGGACTCGACAATGACGAGTTTGCCGACATTGGCGCGCCGGCCGTTGGATCGGGATTTCGCTTTGGATTTCGGCTTGGTTTTACGTTTTGCCTTCTTTTTTTTGCGGGCCGGCCGTTCGACCTTCTCGGGTTTGGGCAGGCCCTCGTGCGCGGCCGTCCTGCCGGACCGGTACATCGTTGTTCCGCATTCCGGGCATTCGCCGCGGGTGGCGGGAATGCCGGCCCGGTTATAAATCGCTTCCGCATTCTGCATATCTCGCTTCGTTTTGCATTTGAAGCAATAGGCTTGCGGCGCGCCTTGCTTATCGTCTGTCATATCCCTTCCTCGTGGATGATAGCGCCATGCTAGAGATACTCTTCGCTGCCGTTTTCCCGCAGGTAATCCACCACTTGCTTGACATCCTGCGTTCGATCTTTATGGCAAATCAGGAGCGCATCGTCCGTATCCACGACCACCACATCCTGGACGCCGATGGCGACGGTGAGGCGGTCGCTGAAGACGAGCGTGTCGCTCGTGTCAAGAATCACAGTCTTGTCGCTGGCGTCGCCTTTGAGGCAATTGCCAAAGCTGTCCTGGGGCAGAATGTCGAAGAGCGACGCCCAGGTGCCGACATCGCTCCAGCCGATGTCCGCGGGAATAACCGCGATGTTATCGGCCTTTTCCATGATGGCAAAGTCAATCGATAAATTGGGCATCGTCTCCCAGATATCGTTCAGCTTTTCCGCATAATCCGGCGCGTCGAAAGCCGTTTGCAGGTAGCTGCACATGGCGTAAATCGCCGGCTGGTAACGTTCGAGATCGCGCATGGCGCTGTCAACGCGCCAGATAAACATCCCGGAGTTCCAACTATACTGGCCCGATGCGAGGAATTGCGTCGCCCGGACGATATCGGGCTTTTCGGTGAAGCGCTGCGATCGATAAACTTTGAATCCGTCCACTTCATCCAGAGCCTCGCCCTGTTGAATATAACCGAAGCCGGTGGCGGGAAAGCTGGGCGAGATGCCGAGCGTGACGATCTTGCCGTCTTGGGCGACTTCGCCGGCGGCGCTCAGCAAGCGGCAGAACTTCTCCCGATCAACGATATGATGATCCGCGGTGAGGATGGCGACCGTTGCGCTGGGGTCCTGCTGATGAATCCTGGCCAGGGCCAGGGCCAGGGCCGGCGCGGAATTCTTGGCGTAGGGCTCGATGATGAAGTTCTCCGCCGGAACCTGCGGCGCTTCCGCTTGAAGATCTGCGGCCAGCTCCCGCCCGGTGACAACAAAAATGTCTTCGGGCCGAAACAAGTTCTCGATTCGCTCGAGACTCGTGCGGAACATCGAGTGTTCGTCGATCAAGGGCAGCATCTGTTTCGGCACGCGGACGCGGCTCATCGGCCATAGTCGCGTTCCATGGCCGCCCGCGGCGATTAAGGCATAATAGTGACTCACGCTGACCCCACTCTCTCGGATGAAAAACGCGCTCGGCAGTATTGCATAGTTCCGGCGCTCTCGACAAGTCCCTTTAGTTCGAGCATGGTCAATGCGCTCATGACTTTCGCCGTGGGCAAGCGCGTCTGTCGCACGATGACATCAACGTGGATTGGATCCGCGCCCAGCAGTTGAAACACGGCATCTTCTTTCTCATCCCCAGGCGCGACTTCTTCGGTCTGGATCCGCGTCTGCTCGCTTAGATGGGAGACCTGCAGTTCGTCAAGAATATCGTCGACATGCCGGACCAGCACCGCGCCTTCCTGCAGCAGAATGTTGCAGCCCTGCCCGGTCTTGCTGAAGATGTTATGCGGAACGGCGAAGACCTCGCGGCCTTGATCATTGGCGTGCTTGACCGTATTCATTGCGCCGCTCTTGGCCGGCGCTTCCGCGACCAGCGCGCCCAGCGACATCCCGCTGATCATGCGATTGCGCTGCGGGAAATTCTTGCCGAGCGGCGCCGCGCCAAGCGGCATTTCACTGATGATTGCGCCGGTCGCTGCGATTTCTTCCGCCAGGTCCGCATGTTCGCGCGGATAGGTGCGGTCGATGCCGGTGGCCACAACCGCGATCGTGCGCCCATTTGCGCGGAGCGCGCCGCGATGGGCGGCCGCGTCAATGCCATGCGCCAATCCGGAAACGATTGTAATATCAGCCTGCGCCAACTGATGCGACAAATGGAAAGCCACATCGCGGCCGTAGGCGCTCGCTTTGCGCGTGCCGACCACAGCCAGGCATTTTTCGTCGGCTGCGGTCAGCTCGCCGCGCACATAAAGCAGCGGCGGCCGGTCCGGCAGACTGCGGAGCAGCTGCGGATAGGCGTCGTCTTCCAGCGTGACCAGCTTGGCGCCGGCGCGCTCCACCTTTGCCATTTCGCCCGCCAGGTCGATTTTGCGGCGCGAAGCACAGAAATGCCTCAGCAAGTCCGTTGGCAGGTCGAGGCGCATCAAGCCGGCATCCGGCTCAAGCCACAAGGCTTCCGCCGATTCAAAATGCGCCATGAGCCGGGCGAGCCTGGCCGCGCCGATATCCGGGATGAGGCGCAAACCCAACCAATATCTCTGATGTTTTAATGACTGCATATTGGACCGCTATTGTGAAGTCAACATGACCAGCATAGCAGCGCGCGAAAAACCTTGTCAAGCGAATTCGAGCCGATCGCCCGCGCCGAAGCCGGGGCGTCCAGCGCATTCATTCGGCGGGCAACAAGCCCTCGGGAAGCGACATTCGGACGACGCCGGCCTCAAAGTCAATCTCGTCGATAGTCTCGGCATGGGCCGGCAAAAGCGCTTCGCCATGCTGCTCCGTTTGCACGACATAGACATCATTGGCGCCGGTCTGCAGCACCTGCTTGATGCGGCCGATCTCTTCCGTGTCAGCCAGCACCTTCAAGCCGATCAGCTGGTAAAGATAATACTCGCCGTCGGCCAGCGGCGGCGCTTGCTCGGTATGGATCAAAACGAATTTGCCGCGCAAGTCTTCGGCATCTTCGCGGCTGCCGCAACCCGCCAGCGTCAGCAGGGCAAATTGCTTATGAAAGCGTATGCCTTCCAGGGCACGCTTTTCCAGCCGCCGATCATCCGGCGAACGGCCCAAATGGACATGATCCAGGCGCCTTAAGTTTTCAGGATAATCAGTGAGGATGCGCATGCGCAGTTCGCCGCGCAATCCATGCGGACGCAGGATTTCTCCCACGACGAGGTATTCCGGCTGCGGCTCTACGGTTGACAACGCGGTCTTATTCGATCTCAAGGATGACGCGGCGCCGGCGCAGGTTGCCGCGGTCGTCATCCGCGGATGGCAGCGCGCGCAATACGGCGCGAATGGAGTTGGCGACGCGTCCGCTGCGCCCGATGACGCGGCCCATATCGTCCGGCGCCACCGAAAGCTCCAGCACGACGCTGCGGCCCGTTTCCTTGCGCGCGACGCTCACCTGCTCGGGTGAATTGACCAGATTCTTCGCGATATAGAGTACGAGGTCTTCTTCAGCTGAACGAGTTTCCATGTGGCGCTATACCTCGCCGGTTTCCTGTCGCTCGGCGGCCAACCGCCTGGCTTCGCGCGCCTTTATCTTGCTTTCGCCATCGCCGGGAGCGGGATAATTCGTCTTGGGGCTGGGCAATTCCGGGCGATTCAATTCCGCCTCTTTGACCAGGTCCTCCATGCTCTCGCCGGCGCGCAAGCGCTGAAAACGCTCCCAGGTGCCGGTATGTTCCAGCAGACGGCGCACGGCGTCGCTTGGCTGCGCGCCAACGCTCAACCAGTAAAGCGCCCGATCCTCATCGATGATTTCGGTCGCCGGCCGCGTGCGCGGGTTGTAGTGGCCGATATTTTCCAGGTAGCTGCCATTGCGCGCTTTCCGCTGGTCTGTGACGACAATGCGGTAGCTGGGCTGGCGCTTCAAGCCTTGACGGCGTAGACGAATACGAACCATTGATTTTTCTCCTGTCGCCCAATTCAGGCATTTAAGCCGGGGATACTGGGTATTTTGCCTCGGCTGATTTGATTCATAAGCCGGCTCATCTGCTTGAATTGCTTGAGCAGCTCGTTTACATCGCGGACTTCGACGCCGCTGCCGGCGGCGATGCGCCGCTTGCGGCTGGCTTTCAGAATTCGCGGATGCCGGCGTTCCTGCGGCGTCATCGAGTTTATGATGGCTTCCACTTTCTTGACGCGTTTTTCGATGTCGTCATCGTTGAAGTCGGCATGGGCCTGCAATTTGGACATGCCGGGGATCATTCCCATCACCTTGCCCAAGGGTCCCATGCGCCGGATCTTCTGCAGCTGCTCCAGGAAATCCTGCAAAGTGAACTCATTTTTCATGATCTTGCTTTGCAGGCGCAGCGCTTCCTCTTCTTCGTATACCGACTCGGTCTTTTCAATCAGCGACATAATATCGCCCATGCCGAGGATGCGCTGGGCGATACGATCGGGGTGGAAGAGTTCCAGCGTGTCGGCGCTGATCTTCTCGCCGGTGCCCATATATTTGATCGGGACGCCGGTTACAGCGCGCATGGACAAGGCGGCGCCGCCGCGGGCATCGCCATCGACCTTGGTCAAGACCAGGCCGGTTATGCCCAGGCGCTCATTAAAGCCGCGCGCGATATTGACCGCTTCCTGGCCGGTCATGGAATCGGCGACGAGCAGAATTTCGGTCGGCGCAGCGATCCGCTTGATCTCTTCCAGCTCGTCCATCAGCGTTTCGTCGATTTGCAGGCGTCCGGCGGTGTCAACCAGAACGACATCGACATCCGAATCTTTGGCCTTTTTGAGGCCGCGTTTGACGATTGCCGGCGGTCTGTCCGACGTCCCTTCCTCATAGAAAGGCACGCCGATTTGCTTGGCGAGCGTGACGAGCTGGTCAACCGCGGCCGGGCGGTAGGTATCGGCCGCGAGCATCAGCGGCTTGCGGCCATCGGCGCGCAGATGCAAAGCGAGCTTGGCCGCGTTTGTGGTCTTGCCCGAGCCTTGCAAGCCGACGAGCATAATGACATGCGGCCGGCTGCTGCCGCTGAAGCTGAGGCGGCCCGGCTCGCCAAGCATCTCCACCATTTCTTCGTGGATGATCTTGACCACTTGCTCGCTCGGTTTCAGGGCCTTGTGCACTTCTTCGCCAAGGGCGCGCTCGCGCAGGTCCTTGACGAAGTCCTTCACGATAGGCAGGGCGACATCAGCTTCCAGCAGCGCCATGCGCACCTCGCGCATGACGGCCTTGACATCGGCTTCTTTGACGCGCCCGCCTTTGCGCAAGCCTTCAAAGGCGGTATCCAGTCTTTGCGAGAGCGATTCGAACATGAACCAGTCCAAATGTATTCCAACAGCGCATTGTATGGCAGGCAACGCCTCTAGTCAAGACGAGGCATTGGGCATTTCCGAACGCGCCTAGCCGGTTTTCCGTGGGATATCGTAATGCCCGCCGGCCGGGATCTTGCGCCACATCACCAGGAAGGCGCCGAAACCCACCAGGCCGGCGACAATGCCAATCAGCAGGAAGTTGCCGTCGCTCACTTTGTAAATCAGCGCGCCCAGGGCCGCGCCCGCCACCCGTCCCAGAGAATAGGCGCCCATATTGGCGCTCATCATGACCGCGCGCGACCGGGGCAGGATCTCGGTGAACAAGGGCAGGGCGGAAACTATAGACGTTTCAATCGCGATGAACATCAAGAAGATGCCGAACATCGCCAGCGGCAAACTGAAGGAGAGATTGGGGATGATCAAGAAACAGACGGCGGCAATAAGCATGCCGTACATGGATGTGCGCTTGGCGCCGAAGCGATCGGCTACTGTGATGACGATGAATTCGCCGATGACCTCGGCCAGGGCGATCACGATCGTGACGGCGCCCAGCGCTGTCAGCACAAGCCCGAAGGCGTCTTCCATCCAGAGACCGTAATTGATGTAGAAGATTTCGTGCGAAATCGTCAGGCAAAGTGAAAACAGCAGAGCGAAGACGGCGGGCGGATGCGCGCTGACGGTGCGCATTGCCGCCAAGGGACCGATGATGCTAATGCGCTTGCGGCGGTAATCGGGCATCTCCTCCGCTTCAACCAGCAGCCAGACGGCCAGGGCGCCCAAAGCCAGCATGACGGCAACAAAGAGGAAGACGGCTTGCAGCGAACTGACATCGAGCAGGAAGCCGGCGACGGGCGCCGCGATAACCAGGGAGAGCGCCCAGCTCAGTTCGGCGAAGCCCATAACCCGCGCGCGGCGGCTGAAATGAATGGCATCGCCAAGGTAGGCCTGGAATGTCGGGTCGTAGATGATTTTGCCGATGCCGAGGGAGAACATCACCAGGACGAATACCCCGTAATCGGCAAATAGCGCGGCGACCAGGCTCATGGCGGCCATCATCAGCAGAACGCCCGTCATGACCACCTTGCGACCGAAATGCTCGGAGATCGTGCCCAGAATCGGGCTTGCCAAGCCCGCGCCGTTGGTCAGCGCAATGACGTTCTGTATGCTGTCGGCCGAGACGCCGAAGGACGTCCCGATGGCGGAGACAAAGGGATAAGGAAAGCGCTTCGAGATATTGATGACCAGTCGGCCGAAGACGATGGCCAGAATGGACCAGACGATTTTGCGGTTCAAGGCTGCTTTTGCACTCGCTAGCTGGCGCCGAAGAGGATTCTATCACAGGCGGGTACAAAATCGGTCAGCCTTTCGTAGCCGCTGGCGAAGACATCCGCTTGCGCGCCGATCACGACCGTGGGCACGTCGTTCAGGGTGTGTCGGCGCGTGCCGAGATCCTCCATGTTGCCGTGGTCGCTGGTGATAACGACCAACCCCGACTCATCATCCCATTCGGCCAGCAGACCGCTGAGCAGCGCGTCAAAGCGTTCAAGGATCTCTATGCCGCGCGCGAGCGTGCCGCGATGACCGATGCGATCGCTGAGCCAATGCGAATGGAAGCTGAAGTCATAATCGCGAGCCAGGCGCGCCAGCAGCCCGCCCGCCTCGCGCGCGGAATAATCCGGCAAGCCCTCCATATTCAAGTGCTTTCGCCAGCTGCTTGTCGTCCACTCGGCGGTCAGCGCGCGCCGCTCGATCACATCGGCCAGGCTAAAATGCGGCAGGCCCGATTCATAGGCCGCCTGCTGAATGCTGGAGCGGAGCGTTTTTCCGCGTTCGAAATCGGCGAGCAGGCCGGGCGGATAGGCGGTCAGATGGCGGGCGCGTCGATCCCGCTCGATCAGCCGCCGAAAATAACTATGCTCGGCGATGATGGCGCGGGTCTCGGCTTCGGGCTTGGGGCCATAATGCCGGCCGATCAGCTGCGGCAGGTTGAGACCCGTGAGCAAACTCGCCTGGCCGGTGCCGCTCTGCGGACGGCCGCGCAGGCCGAGCCGGGCATCGGTCGGGATGAATACTGTGCGCTCGCTCTGCTGGCGGCCGGTATCCGCCAGCCAGCGCTTGCCGTTTGCCAGGCGCCACATGGTCGGCGTATGCGCGGCGGCAAATGGATTAACTTCGGCATCGTCCGCGCCCAGGCCGATGCCGTCAAGAAAAAGCGTCAGAATGCGCATGGGCGCTCAGGAACGGTCGCGGTTATATGACAGCAGAAAAGGATTGCTCCGTCGTTCCCGACCAATTGTGGTAGCGCCCATGTGCCCGGGCAGAACCCGCACGTCATCGTCCAGCGGCATCAGCTGTTCAAATATCGAGCGCATCAAGAGATCATAATCGCCGCCGGGCAGGTCAGTGCGGCCGATGCTGCCAGCGAAGAGGCTGTCGCCGCTGAAGAGGATCTTCTGGGCGGGCATGTAGTAGCTGAGATGCCCGGGCGCGTGGCCGGGCGTATACAGGCTATGCAGCTCTATCGAATCCAGCTTGATGATCTCGGAAGCGCTCGTCAGCAGTCGGTCGGGCTGGGCCGCGGCCGGGAGCGGACCCAAACCGAAGTAGGCGCCCTGCAGCGGGATTTCCTTCAGCAGCGGCTCGCAGTCCTCGTGGATTAGAAAGGGGATCTGCAGCGATTCCTTGATCTCGGCGCTGGCCAGCACATGATCAAGATGGGCGTGCGTCGCGATCATCAGCTTGATCGTCCAGCCTTCATCTTCGGCGGCGCTGATGATCGCCGCAGCGTTATCAACCGGATCAATCAGAATGGCGTTGTTGCTGAGGCTGTCGGCAACGATGTAGGCATTGCTGGCGAAGGGACCCAAAGTCAGCGATTTTATCCTGATCGTCATCGTATCTTATCCCGTGATTGCGGACCGACGCTTAATCATGCCCCAAAGCTCCGTCAACTCCCGCATCCGCAGCAAGGCGGCGACAAGCAGGAAGACCGCCAGGCCGACAAGACCTTCAAGCGCGATGCGCGCGCTGGTCAGCCGGAGTCCGCCGCCTGTGATAACGGTCGACCAGAGCATGTCGACAGCCACAATCGCCGCCGCCATGACCAGCGAGGCGGCAAGCGCCTTGATCAATGTCGCGGCGAGAAGGTTTTCCTGGATACCGCGCCAGCGCCGGCGCAAGACGAACAACAATACCAGTACTTCAAACATGACGCCCAGCGAGTTGGCCAGGGCCAAACCGCTCACGTTGCCGATGTCGCCGGTATAACCCAGGTAGGGTCGGGCGCGCGCCACGGAATTGAGCAAGACATTGTTGTCCAGCGAACGCACATCGCTCAACAAGATGGCGAAGACGAAATTGATGAGGGCGCCGCCAAGAGCGGCGAAGAGCGGCGTCAATGTGTCCTTGTCGGCGTAAAAGCTGCGCGCGACCACCTCCAGGACAGAATGCACCACGAGCCCCAAGGTGAACATGGTCAGCGTGCTGTAGACCAGCGCGGAGGCCGACGCGTCAAAAGCGCCGCGCTCGAGCATGCTGATGAGCGGGCGACCGAGAACGATCAAGCCAATGGCCGACGGGATGCTGCTGATCAAGATGAAACGCAGGGCGCCATTCATCGCGCCGCGCTTGCCGGCGAGGTCATCCATCTCGCTAAGCGCCGCCAAGGTAGGAAAGATCACGATGCCCATAGCCGTGCCGAGCAGCGTCTGCGGGATTTGCATCAGGCGCCAACCCCAGCTTAGCGCGCTGACGGAACCGACGCCGAGGCGCGAAGCGATGTTGTTCATCACCAGGAAGTTGAGGCTGAAGACACCCAGGCCGGCAACCCGCGGCAGCATCAACCGGATGACGCGCCATAGCTGCGGGTTGTTCAATCCCAGCTCCAGCCGCCATCTCATTCTGTAGCGAATCAGGCCCGGGATCTGCACAGCCAGATGCAAGCCAGCGCCAATTACCGCGCCGATGGCGATGCCATGCACGCCGAAGCGCGGCAGCAGGAATATCACGCCAAACAGTATGCCGATGTCGAATACGATCGGGGCCAAGGCCGGCAGCAAAAAATGTTGATGCGAATTGAGGATGCCGCTGAAAATGCCGCTGACGGCGAAGAGTACCGAACTGAGCAAGAGAATGCGCATCAATTCGACCGTGACGCGCGCCGTCGCCACATCAAAACCGGGCGCAACAAACTCCCTCACGAGCCAGGGCGCGAGCAGGAATACAACAATGCTGCTCAAAAGCGCGACACAAAATATCACGTTGATCAGGTTGCTGGACAGATTCCAGGCCGATTCCAAATCGCCTTTGGCGAGGAAACCGCTAAAGACGGGAATGAAGGCGTGGGTCAGGGCGCCACCCGATATCAGAATGACGATCAACTCGGGAATGTGGTTCGCCGCTACAAAGGCATCATAATCGCGGCCGACGCCGAAAGCGCCCGCGATGATCAAGGTCTGCACGAGGCTTATGACTTTCGCCAGGGCGAAAGCGATCATGACGGTCAAGGTCGAGCGTACGATTCGTGTCGTCTGCCTTGGCGACGCCTTCGGCTTGAGGCTTGAAGTCATCAGGCGCCCGAAGTCAAGCTGTCCAGCGCCTGGCGCGCGTCGTCAAAGTTTGGGTTGTAAGCGAGCGCGCGCCGGAATGAGCCCGCCGCCGCAGCCCGGTCGCCTTGAGCCGCCTGCACGCGCCCCCGCCAATAATAGGTTTCTTCAAGTTCTCGGGATGTGTTTTGATTGATATTCGCCAGGCTCAAAACATCGTCGAATCGTCCAACTTGAAAATAGGCTTCAAAGGCGCCGAACTGGTACCAATGAACGCGCCAGGGCAATTTACCGGTGCGGTTCGCCTGGTCGAATGCGACGGCCGCCTCCTGGAAACGCCCCAGCGCGACCAGCGACGTGCCCATATTGAACCAGGCAAAAGCGTTCTGCGGTTCGCGGCGGGCTTCCAACTGCGCGGTCTCAAAAGCCAACTGCGCCGCGTCGTCCTCGTTCCAGTGCGAATCCATCAAGGCGCGCAGAATGCCTTCTCGCTGCGGTTCATAGACGACGATGAAGGTGCGGTTAAAACCCTGCCAGTCGCGATCCACTGTGGCATAGCTCATGGCCACGCCTTGCGCGCCGTCGCCGACGCCCAGGAAGCTGTCAAAAAAATAGAACAGGCGATAGGCGTCATCGTAGGAGACCACGGCGCGATAATGCCCGATCCAGTCGTAGGCTTCAAACATGGCGGCGGTTTCGATCACGACCGGGAAATCATTCGCCACCAATCGCTTAAGCAGGTCCAGCGTGCCGCCCATGCGCACAATTGCCTTGACGTTTGTCTGCTCAGCCACAAAACCGGCCAATTCATGCGGGCTGACGTTTTTGTCTTCCCGATTGGGTTTGAGCAAGTCGCCGGCGAAGGACTGATCGCGCTGCCAACCATAATAGCTCAGCGCCATGGTGATTGTAGCGGGTCCGCAGTTGTTCCAGGTCTGTTGCTGGTGGCGGATGCCGAAAATGCGCGCGCTTGCGGGCAATGGGGCGGCGTATGCCTCCGCGGCGCTTGGCAAAGGCGACAGCGGCAACGTTGGCGCCGCAGTTGGTGGAAGCGCCGTGGCCGCGGCCGTCGGCTGGATCGGCGTTTCGCTCGCCGGGACAACTGCGGCGGGCAAGGGACTGGCCGTGGCGGGAAGCGGCGTCGGCAAATCTGTCGCCGCCGCGGTTGGCGTTGGCAAATCGAGCGGCATATCCAGCAGGGAAAGCGCCGCTTCAGCATTTTCAGGCGCGACAATGGTCGGGAATACGCCGCCGATTGGCGTCGGATTCAGCAGGGCGCGCATGAAAGGCAACTGATCGATGACGCGCTGCTGCTGGGCCGGGCGCAGGACTTCGCGGAATCCAAAAATCACCGCGGCAAAGCCGCCGACGGCCAACGCAAAAAACAGCAGGACGCCCCAAAACAGGAGCCGGGGCGGCGCGCGCAGGCCTTCGTCGCGGCGTTGCAAATAAATGCTTCGGCCGGGCTGGGTATCATGCAAGTCGCGCAATTGAGTCCTCGCCCAATCTTCAGCCTTCAATATAGCACAGACGCTCGGCATCAGCGAATCCGGGCGGGCGCGCTATTGAGCCGCTACAACCCCATCCCCCGGCCTCTTCCCCAGCAAGCTAGGGAAGGGGAGCGCACTGACAGTAGATGGCCTTTTATGCTCATTCTTGTACTCGATTGCGCGTTTATTCACAGTTTCATCGACGAGTCACCCTTCCCCAGTTCACTGGGGAAGGGCCGGAGATGGGGTAAAACTTCGACGAACAAAGCCCACTTTTAGATGCAGACAAGTCATTCAGGGGCGATCTGCCGACGGCGGAAACGTTGCCGAACCGTAGCTTAAGGCATCGAGGTAGGACTGGAGAATAACGCGGGCGGCCAGATCGTCGATCTTGTCACGGTTGCCGCGCTTCTGATCCCGGGCCAGCCGGCGCGCTTCTTCGCTTGTCAGATACTCGCTGACCTCGACGACGGGCAGGTCAAGGGCTTGGCGCAGGTCCGCGATCCAGGCGCGAACAACTTCCGCCTGCGTCTTGACGCCGGCGGGCGCGTTGGGATTGTGCGGGACGCCGACGACGATGCCCACAACATTTTCCGCCAATGCGAAATCTTGTATGGCAGCGAAGTCGCGCTGCGATCCCCGGCTTTCGATAATCGCCAGCTCACGCGCGGATACGCCCATAGCGTCGCTGACGGCCAGGCCAATCCGTTTCTCGCCGTGGTCGATTCCGAGAAGCCGCCCAATCATGCCGTTTCGCGCAGATGAATACGGACGCGGATGGGAAGCGTAGGCATCTGCTGCAATCCGGGCGGATGAATGTCAATCTGCGCCGGAACCGCGTCCGAGACCTCGGGCCGGCTCGCGAGGTAAGCTCGGGCTTCATCCAGCGAGATACCAGCGAGCTCGTCGCGCAGCTCGTCGCGATCGACATTGGCGGCGACGGTTGCGCTGCCGGCCGCGGTGAAACTGATCAACTCGTTTGATCGCCCGATGACAAAGGGACCGCGCTGATAGGCCAAGGTCTCGGGGCGCAGTTCGTATCCGGCCGGCTTCATCGCCTTGAGCTTCGCAAGAATGACCTGCCGCCCAAAGCGCTCGTCCAGCGCCAGGGCTTCGACAACTGCGCGCATCGTCAGCGACAGTTCGCTGGTCATGGTGCCGATATCGGCGGAAAATGAACTCCAGTCCTTTAGCTCTTGCGCGACTCGTATGGATTCAATGATGATGACCTGGCTTTCCGGCAGCGCCGAGCGCATCTCGTCGAATGCGATCGACTGCAATTGAACGCGCGCGCTGGCTAGCAAGTTGTCATGGTCTTGCGCGGCGACAATTTTGACGCGGCGATTGGCGCCGCCAGCCGCCGCCGCCAGGTTGATGACGGATACCTGCTCGGCCAGAGCGCCCAGCACCGTGTTGATCATGCCCGGCCCGACATTGCCGATATCGCCGCGGTAACCCGCCATTGCCTCAACCGTGGCATCCACGCGCCGCCCAACTCCGGCCGGCGCCAGGGCATCGCCGACCGTTTGGAAGAGAATCGGTTCCCCGGCGCTTGTGCCAAGTATCGCGCCCGGCGGGATCAACACGGGCGCATCCGTCAGGTTGGTGAAGGTGACGACGCCGGCCGCCGATGCGCCATCCAGCGTGAGGTAACCGCTGGTGGGCATCGTCACCGTCGTTTCAACCGATCGGCGGATGACTTGCGCGGGAACGATCCCTTTGACCAGGTTAATGGCATCCGCCTTGCGGTCGGCCACCACATCGACGAGCGCCGAGATCTCCTCTTGGGCCAAACTGATGTGGACATCGGCGCTTGGCAAAATCACATAAACCACGGCGCCAAGGACAGCGATCAAAAGCGCCAGGACCAGCAGCCGTTCCGCCGCCACGCGCCAGGGTTTCCGTTGCCTGCGTCGGGCCATCCGGCTGGCGATCAGCGCCAGATCTTCGGCCTGAAGAGCCTTGCCGGGTTTGTGAAATCGGGGCAGGAAGACCTTCTGCCGGCCGCGTTTCCAGCGGCCGCTTTCGCTTGCTTCAAGCGTCTCAAAGCAGCTGATGTTCAACTCGGCGGCGTGGAAGCGCACTTGGGGATCGGCCGAAACCAGCGCCAACTGGATCGCGCGCCGGTCAGCCTCGCGCTGCGCCAGAATGAGATCCAGCTTGCGCTGAAGCGGCACGCCGGCCTCGGGCCATATCAGCAGGACGCGGCGTCCCCGCAAGCGCGAGAGACGGTCGCGCACTGTGACGACCGTATCGGCCGCATCAAGATGCAGATATTCGACTTCGCTTGACATCAGTTTGCAGTATACGGCAATTCATGCCGGGTGAAGTCCGCCTGCGGCGCGAATCCCGCCTCAGGCGTCGGCGATCAAGTCGCGCGCCGCTTCCAGGGCTTGGGGTATTTTGCTGCTGTCCACACCGCCGGCCTGCGCCATCTGTGGTCGGCCGCCGCCGCCGCCGCCGACGATGCGGGCGATCGGCTTGATGAGATCGCCGGCGCGAATGCCGTCTTGCACCAGCGCGTCCGACACCGCCACGATGATTTGCGGCTTGCCGCCGACATCGCTGGCCAGCACCATCACGCCCTTGTCGACGCGATTGCGGAACCAATCGGTCATCTCGCGCATGGTTTCGACCGGTGTATTGTCCAGCTCCAGCAAAAGAGCCTGTTTGCCGTTGAGCGTCTCCAGCTGCCGCGCGAGCATGCCTTCAAAATTGCCCCTCGCCAGTTTGCGCTGCAAATCGGCATTCTCGCGCCGGGCCGCGGCCAAGTCCGCCTGCAAGCCGCTGATTCGGCCCCGGGCTTGCTCCGGTCCCGTCCCCAGCTGCGCCGCGATCGCCTCCAGCGTTTCCAGCTTTTGGCGCGTGAAGGCATCAGCGGCTTTGCCCGTGTATGCCTCGACGCGGCGAATGCCGGCGCTCACGCTGCCTTCGCTGGTGAAGACAAAGCTGCCGATCTCGGATGTCGACTTGACATGGACTCCGCCGCAGAGTTCGTAGCTGTAGCGCTCGTCCGGCGCTCCAATGCTCACGGCGCGGACCTCGTCGCCATATTTTTCACCGAAGAGCGCCATGGCGCCATCGCGCCGCGCTTCTTCCAGCGATTTCTGCTCGGCGCGAACGGAGTAGTTTTGCAGAATGGCGGCGTTGATATCTGCTGCGATGGCTGAAAGCTCGGCCGACGACACTTTTTCCGGATGCGAAAAATCAAAGCGCAGCCGGTCCGGCGCAACCAGCGAGCCCTTCTGCTGGACCTGCCCGCCCAGCTTGTTGCGCAGAGCCGCGTGCAGCAGGTGGGTCGCGGTATGATTGCGCGTGATATCTTTGCGGCGTGCCCGGTTGACTTCTGCGACCGCCGTGTCCCCGGCCGCGGGATTGCCCTCCAGCACTTCGCCATAATGCGCGACCAGCCCGGCGACCGGCTGCTTCATCGCTTCCACATCGATGACCCAGCCCGGGCCGCTGATGATGCCGGTATCGCTGACCTGCCCTCCGGCTTCGACATAGAAGCAGGTTTTATCCAGAACGACCTCGATCTTGTCGCCGACAAGCGCGCCGTCGATGCGGGCGCCGTCCTGCGCCAGCGCGAGCACTGTAGCGTCGACCGGCGCGTCAGCATAAGGATCGTAGGCGACGCCGTCCGCGCTCAAGTTGCCGGTGGATTGCAAGTCGGCCAGCAGGCGGCGATAAAAGTCGCCCGAATCGAATGCGCCCATGGCCTGGCCGCCGCCGCTTATGCGGGCGTGTTCGGCTTCAGCCGCGAGATAGCCGGCTTCATCAACCGCGTAGCCGCTTTCTTCGGCGACATCCTTGGTGACTTGAAAGGGCAGGCCGAGCGTCGCCTTGAGGTAGAAGGCTTGCTCCCCGGCCAGCGTCGCGCCGGCGTCGACATCGGCAAGCATGGATTCCAGTTCCGTCAACCCGCGGTCCATCGTGCGATGGAAACGCTCTTCCTCGAGCGTCATGGACGATTTGATGCTGTCGGCCTGCTCGAGCAATTCGCTGTAGTGATCGCCCATGACCTCGAAAACGGAATCGGCGACATCGGCGAGGAAGGGGCCATCAAAGCCGATCTCGCGGCCGAAGCGCGCCGCCCGTCGGATGACGATACGCGGGATCGCCGCGCGGCCCTTGGCGCCGGGCAAGACGCCATCGCTGATCAAGAACACCGCCGCGCGGACATGATCGGCGATGACGCGGTAAGGCACGATCATGGCGTCGCGCTGGGCGTCGCTGTGGCCGGTCAAAGCCTGCGTCCGCCGGATGATCGGCATGAAGAGGTCGGTTTCGTAATTGGCTTCCACACCCTGAAGAATGGTCAGCACCCGTTCAAAGCCCATGCCGGTGTCGACGCCGGGCGCGGGCAAGGGCGAGTCCCATTTTCCGCTGTGCTCGGGATCGGCCTGCTCGCGGTTGAATTGCATGAAGACCAGATTCCAGATTTCGAGGAAGCGATCGTCTTCCGCCTGCAGCCGCGCAATCACATCGTCCTCGCCCAGGTCCGGTCGATTGTCCCAGTGGATTTCCGAATTGGGGCCGCAGGGACCGGTATCGGCCATCTGCCAGAAGTTGGTGTCCGGTCCCATGCGCGCAATGCGCTTGCGGCTGATTCCGATCTCATTCACCCAGCAGTCGTAGGACTCTTCATCGTTCTCATAGACGGTGAATACCAGCCGGTCGGCCGGCAGCTTGTAGACTTCGGTCAGCAAGCTGAAGGCGTATTTGATGGCGTCGCGCTTGAAATAGTCGCCGAAACTAAAATTGCCCAGCATTTCAAAAAATGTGTGATGCCGCGGCGACGGCCCGACATTTTCCAGATCGTTGTGCTTGCCGCTGACGCGCATGCACTTTTGCGAGGTGGCGGCGCGGCTGTAGTCGCGCTTGTCCAAACCCAGGAAGACATCTTTGAATTGCACCATGCCGGCATTGGCGAAGAGCAGAGTCGGGTCATTGGCGGGCACAAGCGATGACGACGCGACGACGCGATGTCCCCGGCCCGCAAAAAAATCCAGGAAAGATTGCCGAACCTCGGCGCTGCTCATTTTTTCCATGCGTAGATCCCCTTGGATGGCGATTTGAACAATTACAGAGCATTCCGCACTTGTCGCGCCGCCGGCTCAACCGCGAGAATTCTAGCCCTCGCGGGCGGCTATGTACAGGGCTGTATCGCCCTGTTAAGATGCTTTGGCGATGACTGCAAGGGCAATGGAGAGTGTGGCATGGCGACCGTTGACCAACAGGTCGATGTCTTGATGTCCGGCGCCGCTTATGGCGATCCGGATACGCGGGAGAATATGACAAAGGACTTGCGCGAGCGCCTGCTCGAATGCGAGCGGGAAGGCCGTCCTCTGCGGGTCTATTGCGGATACGATCCGCGCACATCGGAGTTGCATCTGGGGCATACCATCACCATGCGCAAGCTGCGCCAATTTCAAGAGTTTGGGCATGACGTGACCTTTCTGATCGGCACGTTCACCAGTTTAATCGGCGATCCATCCGACAAGGATTCAACGCGCGATCAGCTGACCAAGCGCGATGTCGAAGATAATGCCCGCAGCTACGCCGAGCAGGCCTTCAAGATTCTCGACGAAGACAAGACCCGCGTCCGCCGCAACGATGAATGGCTTTCCACCCTGGATTTCGCCGACATCATTCGTCTGGCCAGCCACTACACCGTGCAGCAATTCCTGGCGCGGGAGAATTTCGCCAAACGCATTGACGAGGGCAAGGCGATCTATTTGCACGAATTCTTCTACGCCCTGATGCAAGCCTACGACGCCGTGGCGCAAGAAGCCGATGTGCAGGTCGGCGGGCAAGACCAGCTATTCAATATCCTGGTGGCCGGGCGCAAATTGCAGTCCGGCCTGGGCCAGAAGCCGCAGATCGCGATCATCATGGGCGAAAGCTTGCCGGGCACCGATGGCGAAATCAAGATGTCCAAGAGCCTGGGCAATCACATTCCGCTGCTCTCCGAACCCTGGGATATGTTCGGCAAGATCATGAGCCTGCCGGACAAGGTCATGGGCATCTATCACAAGCTCATTCTGGGTTGGACGCCGGCCCGGGTCGCGGAACTGGAAGCCAAGCTTGCCGCCGGCGAGATCCACCCCAACGAGACGAAGATGAAGCTGGCGCGGGAAATCGTCGGCATCTTTCACAGCGCAGCCGATACGGCCGCGGCTCAGCGCCGCTGGGATGAGGTTTTCAGGAGCGGCGGCGGCCTGCCGGAAGATATAGCCGAAGTGGAGCTGGCCGGCGAAGAAGGCGTGCGCGACATTCTCGTGCGGCTCAACATGGTCAGCAGCCGCGGCGAAGCCAGGCGACTGATCCAGCAGAATGGCGTTCGCCTTAACGAAAGAGCGGTGGAGAGCCTGCAGGCGACGGTCACGACCGAGATGCTGCCGGCTGTGCTGCAAGTGGGCAAACGGCGCTTCGTCCGCTTGGTGAAAGCGAACGGCGACGGCCGCGAGTAATACCTTGCCCGACGGCAGCGATTACACCATTGATGAATTGATAAGCGTCTGCATTTCAAGGCAGCTGCGCCCGGGCGATGTTTGGGCCCAGGGCATCAATACGCCTTTGGTTGCGGCCGGTCTGATATTGGGCAAGATTCGCCATGCGCCGAGCGCCTGTTTCACCTCGGCAATCGGCCAGGCCCTGCTCCAGGATTGGGGGCCGCTCCGCATCGGCCGCGCCGAAGAGCTCTGGGTGGGCAAGGGATTGATCCATCTGGGATTCGCCGCCGGCGCCGCCGAGATCCTGCCTAAGTTCAGCCCTAAAGAGTTCTTTCGGCCGGCGCAGGTGGATCAGCAGGGCAATACAAACAATATCGCCTTTGGCCGCGACTACCGCCGGCCGCGGCTGCGCTTGCCGGGCAGCGGCGGCATCCCCGATGTCAGTCCCAACTACGATCACAGTTACCTCTACGTGCCGCGTCATTCCCGCCTGACCTTCGCCCGAAAACTCGATTTTGTCAGCGGACTGGGTCATGCCCCGGATCGGACGCGGGGCGCTGGGCCGCGTTATCTGATTAGCGATTTGGGACAATTCGACTGGAAGAACGGCGGCATGCGCCTGACGCATCTCCACCCGGATGTCGATATCAAGACTGTCCTGCGCAAGACCGGTTTCGAGCTTGAAATCGCTGAGGACCTGCGCGAAACCGCGCCGCCGGATGCCGAGGACCTGCGCCTGCTGCGCGAAGAGATTGACCCGCTGGGCACGCGCAAGCTCGAAACCCTGGGCGGCGCGGCGCGCAAGACTTTGCTTCGGGAAATCCTGGAACGGGAGCGCCGACTCTAAGCCGCGGCCGCGGCGCGCCCCCAACTCTGGATGCCGCGAAAGCGATCGGCCGCCGAGTTCATGAAGCCGAGTTGAACGCCTTCCACTGTGTCGCGCAGGACATAGCTGAACAACGGGTAATAGATCGGCCGGGCAATTGCGCCTTCCGCGAAGGCAAGTTGGAATTGCTGATGGAAGTGGGCGCGCCGGATGCCATAGATTTCAGCGCGCGCGAATTCCAGCAATTCGGCGGTCGCCACATCGGACGCGGCGCCGTAATTCCAGCCGCTGCCGTGCTGGGCCGGGTGCCAAAAGCGAAACAGGTCCGGGTCCGCGCCAATCCGTTGTCTGACGAGGGCCGCGTCGAAGCGGCCCGTCTCCAGACGATTCCGCAAAACGGCGGCCCCCACTGCCTCGACGCTGACATCCAGACCCAGAAGACGCCACTGCGCGGCAATAGCATTCCCCAAAGCTCGCAGCTCCGGCCTGTCTTCCAGCAGCAACGCGAAACCGGGCCAGGCATCCGACGCAATCGAATCGGCATCTGCTTCGTCCTCCGCCCGTTCATTTGCCGCGGCGTCGTCCAGGAGCGATCGCGCCTGCGCCGGGTCGTATGTATTCCAGAAGGCTTGCGGCTGGTAGGCGGCTGCGCCCGGCGGATAAGGGCTGTCGGCATAAGTGGCCGCCGATTCCAGATGAGCCGCCACCAATTGCGGGACATTCAAACTCAGCGAGAGCGCCTGACGCAGACGGCGTTCAGCGAAAGGCTCGACATTCCAGTTGAAAATCAAAATGCCGAGCGTCCCGTCCGTCTGCGCATAAAGGCGGCTGTCCGGCGGAAGGCTCTCGCCCTCCGGCAGGCGGGGATTCGCCATGGCATCCAGCTCGCCCGTCAAGAAGGCGCTGGTCGCGGCATCGGCGTCGGGGTAGAGCTGAAACCAGATTTCACGAAAGAAATATCCGCCCGCCGCTTCCGAGCGCGCGCTGAAAACCGGCGACGCCAGCAGTTGCGCGGCGCTGAGGCCGTCGTCAAGCGAGCCGACCAATTTGCCGAGTTGAAACGGTCCCGTCCCGATCGGCGACAGGTTGAAGGGATGGCGCGCCAAATCGGCCGCGGTTGTGCCGCGCAGGGCATGTTCCGGCAGCAGACCAATCGTCAGCAGATAAGGGAAGCTGCTGAAAGGCTGGGCCAGGCGAAAACGCAGAAGATGTTCCGTAAGCTTCTGCGTTTCGACTGTGCGCCAAAATTCGCGATTTGGCAGCGGCACGCCCTCATCAGCCTCGCTCAAGAGGCCCATCGTGTAGACGACATCGTCGGCGCTGAAGGGCATGCCGTTCTGCCACTTGATGTCGTCGCGCAAAATGACGACGTATTCAAGGCCGTCGCTCGATATGACCAGGTCAGCGGCCAGACGCGGGACCACTTCGCCGTAGTCGTTGATCGCGAATAGACCTTCGAAGATGAGGCTGCTAATGTCGGCGTCGACCGGGTTCAAATGGGCGAAGAGCGGATTCAAGCGCCCCAGCGAACCGACAAGGCCTTCGCGGAATACTGCCGCAGAAGGCGTCTGAATCGGCATTGCCGCGGCCGAATCCAGCGTTGGCGCTGTCGGCTCGGTCGCAATTGCCGGCGCCGGCGTTGCGGTGGGAGACGCGGACCGCGGCGGAATGTCCGCCGCGCGGCCGGCGCGATAGACCAGGCCGGCGGCGAAAAGAATGACGGCGATAAGGAGCGCGATAAACTGCCAGCGGAAACCGCGAAACATGCCCGGCCTCAGCAAGACTCGAAGGGCGTTTGATCAATTATACCGGTCGGAGCTGCGATCCAAAGCGGCGGTTTCCCGATGGAAGCGCGGACGCTGTCTAGCTCGATGTCGCCACGGAGAAGAGGGCGATGCCCAAGAAGGCAATCGAAAGGAAGATTGTGATGCGAAAGAGCGTCTTTTCCAGGCCGCGCCGCGTGCGGGCGATACCGCCGCCGGCGTCGCCGCCGAGCAAGCTGCCCAGCGCTCCGCCTTTCACCTGAAGCAGAATCAGGATGATTAAGGCAATCGATATGACGATGGACGTAATTTGCAGAGCCACTGCCATGTCTTCACTCCCGGCGCATCTTGCGGCTGGCAACGTCGCTACTTTAGCATCGTCGCGCTCCTATTTCCAGCGTCAAACCGCCCAATCGCGCGATTCCGACACTGCCTATACGCTGTCGCCGTCAATTAGTCGCGCAACGATTGCAGGTAGGCGATGGCCGCGTCCAGCTGGGCATCGCCGCCAGCGCCGGCCGCGGCGTCCCCTTCGACGACGATATCGGGCGTGATGCCCTGCCGGTGAATCCAGTTGCCATTCGGCGTCAGCCAGCGACCGACTGTGATGCGCAGGCCGCCGCCGTTGGCCAGCGGCGGGATGTTCTGCACGGTGCCTTTGCCGAATGTGGTTTCGCCCATGATGATGGCGACGCCATGATCTTGCATGGCGCCGGCGATGACTTCGGAAGCGCTCGCGCTGGTTTCGTCAACGAGAACGACGATCGGAACCTGCAAGCCGGCATAGCCGCCGCTCGTCCGCGTGATCTCCTCGGCTTGATCGCGCGCGACCTGCCGCAGCAGCGCGCCGTCCTCGATGAAGGCGCTGCCGATTTCCACAGCGCTCGCCAGCGTGCCGCCGGGATTGTCGCGAATGTCAAAGATCAGTCCCGCGCTGCTGTTGATATCGAGCGCCTCCAGGGCGTCGTCCAACTGCCCGCGGGAGAGATCGTGGAAGTCCCGCATGGCAATGTAGGCGATGTTGTCGCCCAGGATTTCATAAGACACATTTGGCAAAGCCAAGGTTTCGCGAATGATTTCGAAGGCGACCAGCTTGTCATCCCGCTTGAAAGTAATGGCGACAGCTGTTCCGCGCGGACCTTGCATAAGCGCGGTCAATTCGGTTTGGGTGAAGCCGGCGACGCGCTGCCCATCCACTTCAAAGAAGATATCGCCGGGAAGCACGCCGGCGGCCGCCGCGGGCGACTCCGGAATTACGCTCGCCACTGTCGGCGCGCCCGAATCCACGCCCGTCTTCGCAAAGACGCCGATGCCGGTGAACTTGCCGCTGAAATCCGTGCTGCGCTTGAATAACTCCGGGCGGATGTAGCCGCTATGCTCATCCTTGAGCGCGGCGACCATGCCGCTGATGGCGCCGTCGACAAGCGTTTCAATCTCGATCGGGTCAATGTAGCGCTCCTGGATGATAGAGTAGGCATCCCAAAATGCTTCAAATGCCTGCTCCGTATCGCTTGGCGCGCTGTTGAGGATAACCGTCAGGCTGCCGGCGACGAGACCCAGCGCGAATACAAGCATCGCCAGCAGCACCGCGTACCCAAGACGGATGTTTTGCCCGTAAATCCGCATCCATTTCATCGCGCCGCTCCCAGGCAGGAAGAAGATTCCGTATCGATATAGTATAAGCCAAGCGTCTTTCGCGCCGAAACTGCCGGTTCGCGTCCAGTCCCGTTGCGGCGATAATTTAATGCGGACGTTACGCAAGCCACAGGAAGGCCAACGCAATGAGCGATGTCTACGTTTCTTTGGAACAAGCGGCCGCCGCCGTAAAAGACGGCGCCACGTTGGCCCCGGGCGGCATGACCCTGTACCGGCGACCGGTCGCCTTTGTGTCGGCATTGCTGCGCCGCCAGCGTCCGCCGCGCGACTTGACCTTGCTCAGCTTCACCGGAGGCATCGAATCGGACCTGCTTGTCGGCGCGGGCTGCGTCAGCCGCGCGCGTTCCGCATATTTTGGATTGGAAGCATTTGGCTTGGCGCCGATGTTCACGCAGCGGGCGCAAGCCGGAGAGATCGAAGTGATAGAGGAGACGGAAGCGAGCATCGTCATGGGCATTCGCGCGCAAGTGGCGGGCGTCGGCTTCATGCCGTCCCGGGCCTGGCTGGGAACGGACTTGCCCGATCTGCGCCCCGATGTCAAGACGGTGCGCGATCCCTACCGCGATGAAGAGTTGCTCGCCTTCCCGGCCATCACCTGCGATGTGGCGGTTATCCACGGATTGGCCGGCGACCGGCAGGGCAATGTCATGATCAACAACAACCTGGGCATCGACATGGAATTGGTCTACCTGGCCGATACCGTCATCGCCACGGTTGAACGGGTCGTCGATAAGCTGGAGCGCTCGACCGACGGCGTCATCATCCCGCAGCCCGGCTGCGACATGGTGGTGGAAGCGCCCCGCGGCGCCGCGCCGACGAGCTGTTATCCCCTGTATCCAGTGGATGGCGAGGAGATTCTGCGTTATACCGAAGCCTGCAACGCCGGCCGTTTTGAGGAATACTTACGCGAATTTACACATTCATGAGTGGACAATCGCTTCAAATTATTGTCTAACCAAAGAAGTGAACGCAACTCATTCATAGGAAATTAAGCATAATGTCGATATGTAGGGGCGAGCACGTGGCTCGCCCGCCTGTACGTCGCGAAAGGCGATGCGCATCTTTCAATTGCTTACTTGCATTTACTGAAAACACAGAGAGCGCCAAGCAATTGCTTTTCTCGGTGTACTCGGTGTACTCGGTGTACTCGGTGGTTAACGAACACTTGATGCGATTGCCCTGACATTTATGACCCAATTCTTGCGAAATCGAAATTAGCGCGTTATACTGTCGCCCAACAACATTTGTTGAGACTTGGGGAGCTCACGAAAGTGGGCTGAGAGGGCATCAAAAATGCCGACCCATAGACCTGATCCAGGTAATGCTGGCGTAGGGATGTCTGCAATACCCTTGCTTTAGCCACCCCTGTACACACCCCAACAGGGGTGGCTTCATTTTTCAGGACTATGGGCTCCTTAAGTCGCCGATCCGCCAGCGAGAGGAGTTCCACATGTTTGTTCGTCTGCCAATTGCGCTGCTCGCCTTATTCCTGCTTGTCAGCACAGCCCTAGCGCAAGAGCAAGATTCAGTTGTCGTCTTGACGCACGACAGCTTCGCCATGTCCGAAGTCGCGCTTGCCGCCTTTGAAGAAGCCAACGGCATCAAAGTGGAGATTCTGCGATCGGGCGATGCCGGCCAAATGGTAAACCAGGCCGTCCTCAGCGTGAACAATCCGCTTGGGGATGTGCTTTACGGCGTGGACAACAGCTTTCTGAGCCGGGCATTAAACGCCGGCATCTTCACGCCTTATGAATCGCCGGCGCTGGAAACCGTCTCCGCCGAGTACCTGCCGGATGATACCTATCGCGTGACGCCGGTGGATTATGGCGATGTATGCCTCAACTACGACATCGCCTATTTCGAAGAAAACGAACTCGCGCTGCCGGAAAGCCTGGGCGATCTAGCGCTGCCGGAATACGCCGGCTTGCTGGTTGTGGAGAATCCAGCGACATCGTCGCCGGGTCTGGCCTTCCTGTTGGCGACAATCGCTGAATTCGGAGACGACGAGGAGTACAGCTATCTGGACTTCTGGGAAGACCTGCGCGAGAACGATGTGCTGGTCGCGCAAGGCTGGACCGATGCCTATTACGGCGAATTCACCGTGGGCAGCCGCGGCAGCGGCGCGCGCCCCCTGGTAGTCAGTTATGCCAGCAGCCCGCCGGCCGAAGTCTACTACAGCGATGATCCCGAGGGCGAAGCCGTCACCGGCGCCATCATCAACGACAACATGTGCTTCCGGCAGATTGAATACGCCGGCATCTTGTCGGGCGCGGCCAATTTGGAAGGGGCGCAGCTATTCATCGATTTCATGCTCAGCCCGTCATTCCAGGAAGAATTGCCGCTGAATATGTTTGTATTTCCCGTCGTGCAAGACGTGGAATTGCCGGAGGTGTTCCTGGCGCATGCGGCAATCCCGGAGCAGCCGGCCGCGGTCGATCCCGCGCTGATTGAAGAAGAGCGCGAAGAATGGATTCAAGCCTGGTCCGAGGTTATGCTGCGTTGACCCGCTACCTGCGACACGGGGAATACCTGCTGTATGCGCTGCCGCTGGTATTCCTCGGCCTGTTTTACGTCTATCCGCTGCTCTCGCTCTTCGATATCAGCTTGCGGCCGGCCGGCTGGCTCGATCTGTCGGCATTCCTGCGGCTGATCGAAAGCGACTACTACCTCGGCACGCTGCTCTTCACCATATACCAGGCGGCGCTGTCGACCGCCTTCACGCTGCTGCTTGCCTTGCCCTGCGCCTACGTATTCGCGCGCTATCGCTTCCGCGGCAAGTCGATACTGCTATCGCTGGCGACGCTGCCATTTGTATTGCCGACGGTGGTGGTCGCCCTGGCTTTCGCCGCGCTTCTGGGCAGCAGGGGATTGCTCAACGATCTCCTGCGAACGCTGTTTACGCTGGATTATTCTCCGATTCAACTTGAGCGCACGCTGGCCATCATCATCATCGTGCACGTCTTCTACAATCTGGCGATTGCCCTGCGGATCATCAACGGTTACTGGGCTTCGATTGGATTTGAAACCGAAGAAGCGGCGCGCTGCCTGGGCGCGGACACAATTGCTATCTGGCGCGATATTCGCCTGCCGCTCATCCGGCCGGCTCTGCTCTCGGCCGGCGCCCTGGTCTTCATCTTCTCCTTCACCAGCTTCGGCGTCGTTCTGATTTTGGGCGGCATCCGCTTCGCGACGCTGGAAGTACAGATCTATTATCAGGCGGTCAGCATCTTCAATTTGCCTTTGGCGGCTGCCCTTTCCCTGGTGCAAATCTTGTCCATGCTGGCGCTGATGGTCGTCTATACGCAGAAGCAGAAGAGATTGCATTTGACGATGGCGAGCAGCCGGGCGGTCGCCCAGCCAATTCGCTCGGCGCGAGAACGGCTTATGGTTTTGACTTGCATCGCCTTGATTGCCTTGCTCCTGTTCACGCCGCTGCTGGCCCTGGTTTTCAGGTCCTTTTTCGCCGCTGGCCCGTTCGATGCCAGCGGCTACAGCGATCTCCTGGAGAAGACGCGGGCTTCCCTGCTTTTTGTCGCGCCGATTGAATCTGTCGCCAACTCCTTGCGCTACGCGATTTTGGCGACTGCGGGCGCGCTGACGCTAGGACTGATCACGGCCTTCATGGTCCAGCGCCCCGGCCGGCTCGGGAAGCTGGCCGATCCGCTGTTTATGCTGCCGCTGGCGACGAGCGCCGTGACGCTCGGTTTTGGCTTCATTGTGGCCCTGGATGAACCGCCGCTGAATCTTCGTTCTTCCTGGCTGATCATCCCGATTTCGCATACGCTGGTCGCCTTGCCCTTTGTCATCCGCAGCATCTTGCCCAGCCTGCGCGCCATCCCGCCCTCGCTGCGGGAGGCGGCGTCAGTGCTGGGCGCGAACCCGCCGCAGCGCCTGCTCACGATAGACTTGCCCCTGGTAGGCCGCGGCATCGTCGTCGGCGCCACATTCGCCTTCACGGTCAGCATGGGGGAGTTCGGCGCGTCTCTATTTGTCGCTCAGCGCGAATCGGTCACGATGCCGGTGGCGATTTATCGCCTCTTCGGGGATCCGGGAATCGCCTCCTACCGACAGGCGCTGGCGCTGAGCGTCATCTTGATGCTGGTCTGCGCCATCGGATTCCTGCTGATCGAGCGGCTGCGCGTCGCCGGCGTCGGTGAATTCTGATGCTGCGCATTGACGGCGTCTCCCATGCCTACGGCGATGTGATTTCACTGCGCGATGTAGAGCTGACATTGGAAGCCGGGGAGATACTCTGCTTGCTCGGCCCCAGCGGATGCGGCAAGACGACGCTGCTGCGCATTGTCGCCGGGCTCGAGACCGAATTTGAGGGAAGCGTCAGTTTCGACGGCGAGAATCTGCGGGGCATTCCAGCGCATCGGCGCGGCTTCGGCTTCATGTTTCAGGATTTCGCCCTCTTTCCGCACATGTCAGTCGCGGAAAATGTGGCTTATGGCTTGAAGCGGCGCGGTTACAGCCGGCGGGAATGTCGCAAGCGCGCCGCGGCGCTGCTGGATCAAGTGGGCTTGGCCGGGCAGGGCGAGCGCGATGTCGCGGCGCTTTCCGGCGGCCAGAAGCAACGGGTCGCCCTGGCGCGCAGCCTGGGCCCGAATCCCAGATTGCTGATGCTGGATGAGCCGCTCGGTTCCATTGACGCGCAGCTTCGCGACCAGTTGGCCCTGGATCTGCGCCAAATCATCAAGCGCGAAGGGCTGAGCGCGATTTATGTCACGCACGATCATCGCGAGGCTTATGCCGTAGCCGATCGCATCGCGGTGATGAATATCGGCAGCGTGCAGCAGCATGACAAGCCGCGCGCGCTTTACCACAGTCCCAAAAGCAGTTTTGTCGCGCGCTTCCTCGGCCTGCGCAACATCTTTCCCATTTCCGAAGACAGTCCATTTATGCGCTTTGCAGCATATAGGAAGGCGCAGAATGGCGGCTTCAGCGCGGCCTTGATTCATCCGGCCGGCATCTACCTGCAGCGCGAGCCGCCAGCGCGCGCCGAGCGATTCGAAGCGACGCTGACTTCCGTGGTTTTTCGCGGCGACTATTGTGATGTGCGGGCGACGCTACGCGGCGGACCTTCTCTGTCTTTCGCCGCGCCCGAGCTCGCGGCGGCGCCCGGCGACGAGTTTGCGCTTTTCATCACAGAGGAAGCGATCAAGCTTTTGCGAGACTCCGAATGAATCTGCGCCCTGTCGCGGGCGGCGTCTCGCCACTATAATCGCCGCATAGCGTCGATCAGGCAGTTTATGAAGGCTTAGGATATGCCCCGGGCATTATTCAGCGTTTCCAGCAAGCAGGGCGCGGTCGGTTTCGCCAAGGCCCTGGTCGAATTGGGCTGGGAGATCGTCGCCAGCGGCGGCACCGCGCAGACCTTATCCGATGCCGGCATCCCGGTGACCGCCGTCGAACGCGTCACGCGCCAAAAGGAGATGCTCGGCGGCCGCGTCAAGACGCTTCATCCCGCTATACACAGCGGCATTCTGGCGCGGGACAATGACGCTGATATGCAGGAACTTGTGGAGCAGGGTTACGCGCCCATCAATCTGGTGGTTTGCAATCTCTACCCCTTTAGCGAGACGATCAAGCGGCCGGGCGTTACGCTGGAAGAGGCGATCGAACAGATCGACATCGGCGGCGTCGCGCTGCTGCGGGCGGCGGCCAAGAACTTCGCCCGCGTGACCGCGCTCTGCGATCCAAGCGATTATTCCAATGTGCTGGTGGCGCTGAAGAACCGGGGCGCAACAGAATTGAGCCAGCGGCGCAGTTTGGCGGTCAAAGCCTTCGCCCACTGTCGGGATTACGACGGCGCGGTGCAGGCCTACCTCAGCGAATCCGACATCATCGAGCCGGCCGATGCCGATGTGCCTGAGGCCATTTCCTTCGGCGTGCAGCGCAGCCACGACTTGCGTTATGGCGAGAATCCGCATCAGGCGGCCGCTTATTATGCCCGCAGCGACGAGCAGGCGCCGCTGGGCGCGCAGCAACTGGCCGGCAAACAGTTGTCTTATAACAACATCCTGGATATCGACGCCGCCTGGCGGGCGGTCAGCAGTTTTGAAGAACCGACAGTTGTTATCGTCAAGCACTTGACTCCGGTTGGAATCGCCAGCGGCGGCACGGTGCGGGAGGCTTTTCCGCCGGCGCTGGAATCCGACCCGCTTTCGGCATTCGGCGGGATCATCGCGGCGAACCGCGAGGTGGACGAAGATTTTGTGAGCGGGCTGGGCACATTATTTGTCGAAGCGATCGTCGCGCCGGGCTTCAGCGAGGAAGCGGCGCGGAGCATACAGCGCGGACGCAAAAACTGCCGCTTGTTGCGGATGCCGCGCGCCTTTGCCGGGCGCGGTTTTGAATTCCGCAGCGTGACGGGCGGCTTGCTTTTGCAGCGATTTGATTTGGGCGATCCGGCGCGGGCCATCATGAAGACCGTCACCAAACGCGCGCCAATCGAAACCGAGATGCAGTCGATGCTCTTCGCCTGGAAAGCGGTGCAGCACGTCAGATCCAATGCGATCGTATTGGCCCAGGGCAAACGAACAATCGGTATTGGCGGCGGTTTGCCCAGCCGGATCGACGCCGCCGAACTCGCAATCAAGAAAGCGGCGGCGCGCTCGACCAATTCCGCGATGGCCTCCGACGCCTTCTTTCCCTTTCCGGACAGCATTGAGCGGGCCGCGCGCGCCGGCGTGACCTGCATCATCCAGCCGGGCGGCTCCATTCGCGATACGCAGGTGATTGAAACAGCCGATTATTACGATATGGCTATGATCTTCACCGGCAGCCGTCACTTCCGACATTGAGGCCGCCGGTCGTCAGTCCGTCTCAGATTCGTCCTCTTCTTCATCTTCCGGCAAGCCGCCGCCCAAGAGCGGCAATTCGCCGCTTTCCCAAGCCACAAGCAATGGAACGGCGGTGAAGATTGAAGAATAGGTGCCGGACAGCAAGCCGATAAACAAGATCGCGATGAATTGCTTTACGGTCTCGCCGCCGAAGAGCAGGATCGCAATCATGATGAAGAAGGCGTTCAGCTGCGTGGCCAGGGAGCGATGAATGGTTTCCCAAATGCTGCGATTGACGATAGTCTCGTAAGGCTCGCCCAGATGTTTGGGAATGTTTTCGCGGATGCGATCGAAGACGACGATGGAGTCCTGCACGGAAAAGCCGACGACGGTCAATACGGCGGTTAAGAACAGCGCGTCAATTTCCCAGCCCAGCAGCAAACCGAAGAGGGACATAACCCCCATGACAACCAGAATGTCGTGGATCATGGCGGCGATTGCGCAGAGACCGTAACGCAGCGCGTTCGGCACCTGACGGAAGGCAATCACGATAAAGCCGGTGATCACCACGGCGCCGACCGCCACCGCCGCCAAAGCCGAGCGCGTCACTTCCTGGCCGATGGTGGCGGATACCGTCTCTACCCGAAAACTGTCGCGGTTAAAGGGCGCGAGCGCGGCGACTTGATCCAGAATGCGATTGGTCACGCTAACATCATGGAAGCCGGCGCGGACTGACCAGCGATAGTCGTCGGCAGCGCCGATCTGCTGGATAATCACATTGTCATCGCCGACTGAATTGAAGATCCGACGGATGCCGGCTTCGCTGGCGCCCGCGTCATCAAACTTCAACTCGTAGATGCTGCCGCCCAGAAAGTCGATGCTGAGGCGGAAGGGCGCGCCAGTCGCCAGCGTCGAATACAGCATGATGAGCAGGCCCGGAACGATTACCACTGCGGAAAGAATGAAGAACCAGCGGCGTTTCTGTACGATATCAAACATGCCGATTCAACCTAAGCGCCCAGGACCGCGCGGTTGTTCTCGATCGGGCCGCGGAAGAGGCCGACGAGAACGTATAGAAAAGTGCGTGTGACGATGACAGCGGTGAACAAGTTGAGCACAAGCCCGATTGCCAGCGTCACCGCAAAGCCGGCGACGATGCTGGCGCCCGGCGTCTGCCCGAACATGAAGAGGATGCCGCAAATGATGATGGTGGACAGGTTGGAATCGCGAATGGATGTCCAGGCGCGATTGAAGCCGGCTTTCAGGGCCGCGTCCAGGGACAGCCCGGCGCGCAATTCCTCCTTGATGCGCTCGAATATCAGGATGTTGCCATCCACAGCCGTGCCGATTGATATGAGGAAACCGGTGATCGCCGGCAGCGTCAGCGTAACCGGCAGCAGCTTGAAGACTGCAATGTTAAGAAAGATGAAAACGATAAGCGCCAGGTCGGCCGCCAGGCCGGGCAAGCGGTAGTAAATCAACATGAATGCCAGAACCACGATGACGCCGACAATGCCCGCCTGCACGCTGAGTCGCACCGATTCCCGGCCCAGCGTCGCGCCGACCTCCTGCGTGCTCTCTATGCGCAGCGGGATGGGCAAGGCGCCCGAGCGCAGCTGCAATGCCAGGGTGTTCGCTTCATCTTCGGTGAATTGACCGGTGATCACGCCGCCGCTCGGCAACTGCGCTTGAATGATCGGCGCCGACAGCACTTCAGCGTCCAGCACAATCGCCATCGGCTCCCCAATTCGATCCCCGGTAAAGCCGCCGAAGATTTCCTGAAACTCTTCCTTGATCTCGAAATTGATCATCCATTCGGGACCGCCCGTGCCCTGCGGCGGAGACAGCACGGCGCTGGCCGCTTGCAAGCCGGCGCCGGTCATCACCGTGCGGAAGGGCAGGCCGCTCACGGGATGCGCGCGCCGCGCCGCCAGCGGGTCGTCTTCGCCCGGCGCCAGCGCCCGGCCCTGTTGCAGCGCGACTTGCTCCGTGGTCACAATTTCAGCGCCGACCAGTCCGACTACCTGATTAGACAATCCGCCAAAATCAACGAATTCCAGCAGGGCGGTCTGTTGAATCGTGGCGACGGCCTGCTGCGGATCGCGCACGCCGGGCAGCTCCACCAGGATGCGATCCCGGCCTTGCACTTGCACGGTCGCTTCGGTCAAGCCGAGGGCGTTCACGCGGCGCGACACATTGTTCGCCGTCTCGCCCAGGTCTTCCGGCGTGAAGCTGTCGGCGGCGATATCCGCTTGCAGAAGCACGCGCAAGCCGCCGACCAGATCCAGGCCGAGACTCTGCGTAATGTTCAAGACAAATTCGGGCAGGCCATCGCCGTTGGCGTCGATTTCCAGGTTCTCGCTGCACTTGAGCTGAGCGAGCTCCGCGTCCGCGGCCGCAGCGCAGGCTTCCGTCTGCACGCCTTTGAATTCGGGCGGCGTCGCCACCCAAATGCAAAACAGGCTAAGCAGCAGGATAAAAGCAAGCCAGCGCAGGTGCCCGCTCATGCGCGGCCGCCTTCGGGCGATTGCGTCTCGTCCGCTGGCTTCGGCTCTTCCTCGATGCCGGCGCTGCCCATTCCGGCGTTGCGCGCGATGACATCGGCATCGTAGACCTGTTGCAAAGCGGCCGTCAGCAGCTTGATGGTCACGCCGTCCGCGATTTCCACTTGCGATGTGCCTTTGTCGACATCAATATCAATGATGCGGCCAACGATGCCGCCATAGGTTACGATTTCATCGCCCACATGCAAGGAGCGCACGATCTTCTGCTTATGCTGGAAGGCCCGCTGCTTCGGGAAGACAACCAGCGCCCAGTACGCTCCCAGGACGAGGGCCAGTATTGCGAATACAAGTACGAATTCTTGCATCTAAGTCATTCCAGGTCATTCCAGGTTATGAGCGGAACGCGACTATTGTATAGCGGCGCGGGCGAGTCTTCCAGTGCCTGTCGCTTGCTTGACCAATCCGGTATTCGAACCTACAATATCCAATTGAAGTTCCAATTGAAGTATCGCTGGCAGATTGAGGTGACAAGAATCATGCGCGGCTTTTCGAATATGACGATGCTTGCAACCGTGGTTTTGTCAATTGCGCTGGTCTTGGCGGTCGGGCCGGCCGCCGCGGGCGATACGATCCTCAGCAACAATAGCGGCCCTGAGAATGAATTCTTTTATATAGAAGGCGAGCCGTCACTGGTCATAAACGGCTTTGATCTGACGCCGCTGGGCCTGCCCCTGCCGGTCGCCCTGGATGTCGTAAGCATCTCCGTCAACCAGCCCGTTCCGGGCAGCGCCGTTGAACTGGTAGTCTATCAGGATGGCAACGGCGGTTCCCCGGTTGATGCCACGCTTGTCTACCGCCAGCAGGTGGCCCTGGAGCAAGCCGGCATCAACCGGATCACATTGGCTGAACCGGCGATCATCACCGAGCCTGTGGTTTGGGTCGGCTTCTATCTGCCGGTTGATTTCCGCTTCTACGCCGATCAATCCGGTTCTTCGGTGCTGACTTATTGGGCCTGGACGCCCGGCGGCACGTTCGACCTGAACTCGCTCGGGAGCGCGGCGGTCCTCGGCCCGGGCGACGGCAGCGACCCGGTCGGCATCGCGATGAATGGCGTCGCCCGCATATCGGCGGAGCTGCGCACGGCGGAATCGGAGGAGGTCCTGGCGGGCGTGCCGCTCGGGCAGCAATTGCGGGCGGCCGAGGCCCAAGATACGTCAATCATGCGGCAATATGAAAATTGCGGGTCCCTGCTCTACGATCCTGACGATATCGCGATTTCCGCCGACTCGTCATTCACGCTGGATTGCTTCATCGTCACCGAATTTGACGCGCCGAGTTATGTGGTGAATCCGGATGATACGCGGCTGAACCTGCAGCGCGGCGGCTTCCTATATAAGCTTGACGCGCGCATTCCGCAGGAGCAGCATGCGCCCGGCGCCGTCAATTGGCTGCCGGTGCCGGTCACCCATTGCCTGCGCGTTCCGGAAGGCGACCTGGAGACGGCCGTCCTGGGCGAGGCGCACTTCGTGCCGGAAAAATGGATTATCCTGCCGTCTGTCCGCTTCGGCGATTTGGTCTGCGCCGAAGTGACGGTATCCAATTACATCGCCTACTTCACGCCGCGCAGCGCAGAATCGCCGCCCAATGTCAACCTGGTTGTGGGCTGGACGCAGGTTGACCCGCACCCGCTCATCTGCGGCCTGCGGACATCAATTAAGGTACCGATCGCAAACACCGGTCAAAGCTGGTTCAAGACCGCCTCCGGTTACGTGTCCGTTGCCGCGCGCATTACCCACGTATCAAGCGGCACCATCCTTGCGGAGCGCAACCTCCGCGTCAACACCGATCAATTTGGGCCGGGGGCGCGTCCCGTAATCGAATTGGGACCGGTTCAGATCGAAGTCTACGTTGACGAACTGCAGCGCATTGAGGTCTTTGCCGATTATCACAATGAAATCCAGGAGATCAACGAAGCCGACAACGCCTGGTCGACCGACTACGTGCTGAAGTATCCCGACGGTTATGACAAATGCGTGACGGAGTTAGCATGTTTGGGTGGACCCCGGCGCGACGCCGATATCCGCGTCCACAACGACAATAGAGTGGAAATCGGCTTTGAGCCCTTCTGCGACGTTGATGTGACGGGGGGCTCCTCGCGCGTTGCCGGCAGCACGTACACATTGGGCGCCTGCGCAATTCAACTCGGTTTCTCGGAGGATCCCGGACACCTGACGGTGCGCTATAGAGGGGTAGCCCCTGAAGCAAGCCCGGACGCTTGCAACGGTCTCAGGCATTACATCAACTACGAAGAATCCGAGGTCGAGATCCGCTTAGGCACATAATGGTTTGGCGGCGGAAGTGAGGCGGCTACATGCGCATCATCACAAATAAGAAGCTGGCGCGGCGCAATCGCAAAATCACCAATTACCTGTTCTTCGGCACATTCGGCGCGCTGATACTGGGCTTCTTCGTCATCAACGCGTCGCTCTTCACCGACAGCGCGCCGGAGACGCTGACGCTGTTCGCGCAGTCGGCAATTCTGCCCATTGCCTTCGTCTTGACGGTGATCTCCGTGCGCATGACCAACCTCTGGGCGCGCGTGCCCCGGCCCGAGAATGCGATTGCCGATGGCCTCAAGGGCTTGAGCAACAAGAGCATCCTCTACAACTATTATCACTTTCCGGCGCGGCATGTCTTGATATGCCCCCAAGGCGTGTATGCAATCGTGACGCGCTGGCACGATCAGCCTTTCACATTTCGAGACGGCAAATTCCGCAGCCAGCGCCATATCGTCAGCAAGCTCTTGTCGGCGATTCGTTTCGACGGCGTCGGCAAACCCTTCCGGGACGCGGACTATGCCCGCGAGCATATCCAGCGCGAGATTGATGAAGTGGCCGAAGATGTCGCGGTTCAGGCCCTGGTCGTCTTCATCGATCCTTCGGCCATCGTGGAATTCGAGGATGAGCCGGAGCTGCCCGTGCTTTATGCCGACCCCAAGAAGAGCCCGAACCTCAAGGATTTCATGCGCGACGCCAAGCGCAGAATGGCCGACTCGGGCGATGCCGCCAAGAACGCCAGTTTGATGCCGCTGACCGACGCGCAGATTGAAGAGTTTGAAGAAGCGACCGTCTAAGCGAGCATGACCCGGTCGCATCTGTTCGTAGCGCTCCTAGCGATCATTTTGCTCGGTTTCGGTCTTCGCGTCCACAAATTGGGGGCGGCGCCGCTGCGCGGGGACGAAGCCTTCAGCGCCTTGTATTGGGCGGATTTGCCCCTGAGTCAGTCCCTCGGCCAAATCGCGGCCCTCGATCCGCATCCGCCTTTGGCATTCGCCCTTTTCAGATTCTGGCGCTTTTTGATATCCGGCGTTGAGCCGGTGTTTGCCCTACGTTATCTCAGCGTTTTGGGCAATGTCATCGGCATTGCCGGCATGTTCGCGCTGGCCTGGCGGCTGAGCGGCAGGCTAACCGCGGGCTTTCTGGCCGGGTTGATATGGGCCCTGCATCCGTTCGAGATCTGGCACAGCCAGGACTTCAGGAATTATGCCGTCTGGGCCGGGCTCAGCGTCACAGCGATGTGGCTGGGATTGCGACTCATTGACGGCGGGCGGCGAAGCGATTTCCGCCTTTATGCGCTTGCAGCCACCGCCGCGGCCCTCTTCTTTTACACCGAGTTATTCATGATCCTGGCGCTTGCCGGCAACGCCATCCTGAGGCGGAGGAACGATCGTCAATTTCTAAAACGATTCCTCGGCCTGCAAGCCGGCATCGCTGCGCTCGCGCTGTTGGCCTTCCTGCTTATGCAAGCGCGGCCGGTGCTGGGCGGCAGCTACGGCGGCACTTTGCAGGGCTTCGCCGCATCCGATTATGTGACGCGCTTCTTGCCGGCGCTGTTTCTGGGCGAGACTCTCCCGTTTGATTCGCGCCTCGCCGGGCTGATCCTGTCGGGGATCTGCCTGGTTGCGGCGGGCTTGACCTGGCGCGCGTCGGCTCGCGAATTCGCATTCGTATTCATAATCGCCTTGCTGCCGCTTGTACTGATCGGACTGGCGTCGCAACGGCTCAACGTCTTTAACCCGCGCTATGTCCTGGCCTCGGTTCCGGCTTACATCTTGATTCTGGCCGTCTTGAGCCTGCGCATTGCGCACCGCTTCAAAAATAGAGTCAAAGCCAGACCCGGCACCATAGCGTTGGCTTTGCTGCTTCCCTGGTTTGCGGCCGCGGCCGTATCGATTCACGCCCATTTCGAAGATCCGCGCTTCCGCAAGGCGCCGGCCTGGGATGAATTGGGCGAGTTCCTCAGTGCGCGGGTCGGCGCGGACGACCTGGTTATCCAGCAGTCGGTTGATCCGGCTTTCGCTTATTATTACCGGGGCGCGGCGCCCGAGACCGCTCTGCCCGCGCATCCGGAACAACGGCCGGAAGAAATCTCCAGCGAGCTGGAGCGCCTAAGCGAATCCGCCGTCAGCGTCTACGTGGTTTCCAGCGCGCAGGCCGGCTGGCCTAACGCGGATGTCGTGCTGGACTGGATGCGCGAGAATCGGCAAGAGGTCTTGGATACCGATGTTTTTGGGCTGCCGGCGCGACAATTTATGCCTTGGTCGGTAACCGATCAGTTCGAGGGCGAGTTGGCGCGCTTTGCTGAAATGGTGGCGCTGGTGGATTACGAAATCTCCAGCGAGCCGCTGCCCAATGGCGATTTGCTGTTGTGGGTCTACTGGAGGCCGCTTGGGCGCGCGGAGCGTCCCTTGAAGTCATTTGCGCATGTTTATGGCGGCCTGAATCCGGAGACGGGCGGCATCTTGTGGGCGCAGGACGATCCGCTGCCGCAAGCGGGCCGGTTGGACGCGGGGAGTTGGCCGGTCGGTGACGTTTACCGCGATGTCTACTACCTGCCGACGGCGCCATTGGTCGATGGCGAATACAGCATCCACGTTGGCTGGTACGAAGCGGAATCGGCAAGCCGGCTTGAGCAGCCGGACGGAGCGGATTCCTACCGGCTGCTCGATTTCAGGCTGGCGCAGGGAGCAGTCGCCTTCATGCGCTAGTAAGAATTTGATTGGCGCGAAATTAATCTGCGGTGTAGGCTGGATAGTGGATCGAAATCCTGGGAGCCAAAGGGGTGGATCATGCGCGGCGGACGGCGCTTGCTCACGGCGCTGCTGATAATTGCCCTTATGCCGGCGGCTGCATCCGCGCAGGAAAGCAGCGCGGACGCGGACGCAGCCCCGACTTCGCTGGAGCTTCCGGCCGCGGCCAAGCGTTACATCGTTCAGCCGGGCGATTCTCTTTACGCTATCGCCCGTCAATTCAACATCGCGGTCGAGGCCCTGAGGCAAGCAAACAACTGGAGCGAGAATGTTCAGCCTTTGGCTGGCCAGGCTATCCTGATTCCGACCACCGAATACAGCGATCTGACGGTAATCGAGATCCGGCCGGGCGATACGCTATACAGCATTTCCAAACGCTTCGGCACAACTATTGGCATATTGCAGGGCTTAAACGAGATCGCCGACGGCCGCCACATTGAAGCGGGCCAGCGCATCTTGGTACCGCAAATCGATGAAAGCGCGCTCCTGGTTTATGAAGTTCGCGCGGGCGATACAATGCTCGGCATCGCGAAGGAGTTCAACTCCGCCATAGCGCTGCTCATGTCGCTGAATGGCATCGCGGATGAAGGGGCCTTGCGGGCGGGCCAGCGCATTCTCATTCCCAAGGTCAACCCCGAAGACTATCAAACGCACGAGATCGCGGCGGCCGATACCATTTACAGCATTGCAAAGCGCTATGCGACGACCGCCGACGCCTTGCTCGCCCTCAACGGGCGGAAGGATGCGCTGGGGTTAAAAGTAGGGCAGCGGATATTGGTTCCGCTCGTTGACGAGACGAAATATGACGTACACGTGGTGGAAGCGGGCGATTCACTCTATCAGATTTCGCGACTCTATCATACGACGGTGGCGCATCTGCGCGCCCTGAACGGCATTGAAGGCGGGCCCGATCTCTTTGTCGGTCGCAGCATCCTCGTCCCGAAGCTCAATGAGACCATTTTCGAACGCTACATTGTGCAGACGGGCGATTCACTTTACAGCATATCCAAGCGCGTCAATGTCGGCATCGCCGCGCTGCAGGCGCTGAACAAGCTGGCGGACGCGCGCAGCTTGAGGATTGGGCAGACAATTCTCTTGCCGATCCTGGAGAATGAAACCCTTGATGTCTATGTGGTAAAGGCGGGGGATACGCTTGCAAAAATCGCCGCGGCGCACGATACCAGCGCTGAATATCTGCGCGCGCTCAACGGCATCGCCGATCCCAGCCTGATTGTGCCGGAGCAGGCGATCGTCGTGCCGAAGCCAGCGCCGCCGGCCGTGAGAGCCGGTTTTGGCTTTGGGATTCAGGTCTACCAGGACGCGAACCGGGCCGGCGAGCTCGCCGCGCTCGTCAGCCAGTTGGGCCTGAACTGGGTCAAAATTGATGCGCCTTGGGCCGACATCGAGACGGAAGAAGGCCTTTTTCAGTTCGCCGCGCTTGACGCCATGGTCGCGGCGCTGGACCGCGCGAATGTCAACATCATGCTGAATATCTATGCCGCGCCGGACTGGAGCCGGGAAGCCTACATCGCAAAGCTCAACAGCCAAATGCGCGATTACAGCGGGCCGCCGGAAGATCTGAACCACCTGCGCTCTTTCCTCGCCAACCTGGTCACGCGTTATGCCGGGTTGGTCGATGCCTACGAAATCTGGAAATCGCCTAATCTTCTCAGTTTCTGGATGCTGCCCGTCTACCATCGGCCGCCGGAGAGAAGGGCCGACGGCGATTATGGCATTCCGGATGAGATCCGGCTCGGCGCGGAAAGCTATGCGAGTCTGCTCAAAGTCGCCTATGACACGATCAAAGCTTATGACCCGGGTGCGCTTGTAATCAGCGGCGGCTTGGCGCCGGTGGGCTTTTCCGACTTTTACAATTCGATTGAAACAGGCGCCTTTCTTGCCGACATGCTGCAGCGAGGAGCGGCGGATTTCAGCGACGGCATTGGCGCGATCTTCAGCGCCTCGGCCGTGCCGCCGACTATGCGCTGCTGCGCCAAACCGCCCGGGGTGGATTCCCACTACGAGTCCTTCATGCAATACTTCCTGGATTTGCTGGACTTTTATCAAGAAATCCTTGAGTCGAACGGACATGGCGACATGCCAATCTTTGTGACACAGTTCGGCTGGGGCACGCGGGAAGGAACCAACCTGGCGATTCCCTCCAGCGGTTACGAGTGGCTGAACTACACGAGCCAAGCCGAGCAGGCTTTATACGTGACGCAAGCCTATCGGGCCGCGCAGAGCCAGGATTACCCGGCCGCGATGATCCTGCACAACCTGAACGGCTGCGCGGTTGGGGACGAGGAGGCTTGTTTTTTCAGCCTTGTTGATGCCGCGGATGAACTTCGCCCGGCCTTCAGCGCCTTTGCGGCTGTGCCCAAGACAGCCTAGGCCAGCGCCGGGATTCTCAGACGCTGCGCCACTGGAATGTCGGCCAATCGCCTTCAGCCCCGACATATTGGTAAACGCCGTTCTCGAATCGCCGCGCGACGATCACCCGCCATTGCAAGGTATGCGTTTGCCCGTCCGCAGGAATGAAAGCCTGCGGAACGCGGTAAGAATTGGCTCGGGTCACCTGCCGCAATGATTGATTCGTCGTCTGGTCGACAAGCTCAATCAAGTATTCATCATCAGCGCTCATTCCGCTTAGGCCGACCCAGAGCAGCGTCAAAGGCGCCGGCGGCAGGACGGCGCCGTCCGGCGGATAGAGCAGCCGGGGCGCTAGTTTGGTGGCGGTTGGGGTGGCTGTCTCCGCGCCGCTGGGCGTGGGGAACTTCGTGGGCAATGGCGTCGGCGCCGGTACGCGGATACACTGACCGATTCTTAAGTTCGGCCGGCATTCCGGCCCGCCGCTCGGCTGCGTGAAATTGCAGCCCGACCAGTTCACATCGCGATTCAAGTCGCTGAGGATTTCCAGCGTGATGCGGTATTGCACGGCGATGGACACCATAGAATCGCCGGCCAGGACATCATGACAGCCGACGACCGCGCCAGCCGGCAAGACCGCGCCCGAAGAGTCATCGGCGCCGATGGTCGCCAGGAGTTCTTTTGTGGCTTCAATGCCAACTTCCGTGAAGGTGGCGGTCGGGCGGGGAATCAATATCGAGATGCCGCCGCGCAGTGAATCGGCGTTGGGTATGTTGTCATTCAGCGCGACCACGGTAGCGGCGACGGCCGGCTCGTAGCCGTAGCCGTGCTGGGGCAGCTGCAGGATGTAGAAGAGCGTTTCGTCTTCCTGGACAACGTATTCTATGTATATCGACGTGGCGGTCGGCGTAAACGATGGCGCCGGCGGCGGCTCAGTTGCGCTAGGCGCCGCTGTGGCGACCTGGACCGTCGGCGACGCCGCGGCCGCTGTCGGCGATGGCGGCGGGAGCGCAGTCGCCGTTGCGAATTCGCTGGTGGCCAGCCGCTGCCATTCGGCGGTCGGGGAAGGCGTCGCCGCCGGACGGCCGATGTTGCAGCCGGCGAATAGCAGGAGCAAGAGCGCGGGCAGGAAATGCCGGCAAATTTTCGGCAACATGCGGATCAGCCTGAGCCCTGCCATACGAAGCGGCGTTCTTCGGTCGCGTATGTGGCCTCGCCCGTGGCGGCGTTGACCACGCTGATCCGCCAGACATAATTCTGACTGCCCGCTTGCGTCGACTGCCAATTGGCCGGAATGATGAAAAACATCTCGCGCGTGTCCGCCTCGTATTGATCCAATGTGTCCGAGTTTAGCAGGCTAACGCGATAAATATGATTGTCCGTCAAGCGGCCGGTGCCAATCCAGCGCAGCGTTACCTGCTCGAGCGGGGCGAAGAAGGCGTTGTCCGCCGGGCTTTGCGCGACCGGCGCATTGAAGGTGGCGGTTGGCGGCGGCAACGGCGTTTCGCTGCCGGAAGCGGTTGGCACTGGCGTGATGGTCGGCGTCGGCGCCGGCACGCGCAGCTGCTGGCTCTGCTGCAATTGCACGGTGCAATCCGGCCCGCCGTATGTCTGGCCAAAGTCGCAGAGCGCGAAGTCGATTTCCGGGTTCAGGTCAGATAGCGTCTTGGCATCAGTTTCGTATTGCAGAGCGATGACGATCATGCTTTCGCCGGCCGCTACGACATGCCACATCAAGCCGGGCAGAAGGGTGGGCGTCAAGGTGGGCGCAAAAGGATCGAATGCCAAAAGCGCTAAACCGTCCGTCTCCTCAAGCTCGTCGTCGGCGGGCGAGGCTGTCGCCAATTCCAGCACCGCGGTCGCGGCCGAATTATGCGTTGGCGTCGGCCGTGGCACAATAATCTGCTGGCCGATCTGGATTCGCGTTTCGTCTACGATGCCGTTGCGCGCCATGACCGTCGGCAGGATATCGAGATTCCTGTGCCCGCAGCGCGATACGATCGCGATCAGAGAATCGCCCGCGGCCACCTGCAGGATGCAGGGCGCGGCTGTTGGCGTTTCGGTAGGCGGCAGGGTTGGGGCCGGACTGCTGGTGTCGGTTGGGCTGGGCGGACCCGGCGTCACTGAGGGCCCAAAAACGCGAAGGACTTCGCGGGTTGCGGCCGGCGCTTGGGGGCCCGTCTCACCCGGAAACAAGCGCGGGCCCAGCGTCGCCAGCGCCGCGGCGCCGAGGCCCGCAATAATGAGGAGCAGAAGCAAAACACTGAAAAAGCGACCGCGCCGCCCGAGCGATTCCTCCGCCAGGTCGGTCTCGCCCAGGCGATAATCGTAGCCGAAGGCGGGCCGCCCCGTCCCTTCCGCGCGCTCCTGCGGCCTGACATCGGCTATGGTGGCGCCGCATGCGCCGCAGACTATCGCATTGCGATGATTCTGCGCTTCGCAGATCGGGCAGAGTTTGTAAGCCTCGCTCAACCGACTTCCTCAAGAATCGATATCGCCTCGCGCACATTATAACGAATGCGCCGGAACGGTCGCGCCAAACGCCAGGCTCCGTAGGATAAGCGGGGGAACGCGAACCAGATCTATTCCCATTATTCGCATAAGTTGGCCAGCCGGTCCCGGATCTGCGCGGCGGCGCTCTCGAGCTCGACGCGCCGGTCGCGCTCTCTCTGAACGACATCGGCGCGGGCCCGCTGCACGAAGTTCTCGTTGTCCAGCATCTTTTGCGTCCGCGCGAGCTGGGCCGCCACCTTGGCCGATTCATCCCGCAGGCGCTGGCACTCGGCGGCGATATCCAACATGCCTTCTAATGGCAGATAAATCGACAGGTCGCCCACCACGATGCCGGCCGCATTCGCCGGCTCATCGGCATCATCCGGCATCAGCGTAAGCGCCTCCACATTGCAGAGCCGCTTCAGGATTTGGCTGTTAAGCGCCAATTCGGCGGCTGGGCCGCCTTTGGCAAGAGCCGCGATGCGCTTGCCGGGATCCACTTTGAACTCGCTGCGGACATTGCGAATCTCCCGCACGACCTCGAGGAAGGCGCCCATACGCGCCTCGACTTCATCGTCGATCAAGCCCTCGTCCGCGACCGGCCAATCCGCCAGGATGAGGGCAGCGCCATCATGCGGCAGATAGCGCCAGGTTTCTTCGGTCATGAAGGGCATGAACGGATGCAGCAAGCGCAGGCAAGCGTCGTGAACATGTACGAGGACGCGGCGCGCGGCATCCTTCTGCGCATCCGAGCCGTGATACAAAGCCTCTTTGCTGATCTCCAGATAGAAGGGCGCGAACTCGTCCCACATGAAAGCCAGTATCTGGTTGCCCGCCTCGCCATACTGATAGATGTCGAAGAGGTATTGCGTATTCTTGACCAGGCGGTGCAGCCGGCTCAAGATCCAGCGCGAGGGCAGGTCAAGCTCGGATGACGGCGGCAAGCCCAATTCTAGCGCGCCGTCGAGATTCATATTGATGAAGGAGGTCATCTGCCAGATTTTGTTGACGAAACGGAAACTGTGATCCAGGCGGGTTTCGTCAAGGTGACAGTCGTTGCCGGGCGTGCCGCTGGTGATCAGCGTGAAGCGCAGGGGATCGGCGCCGAGCTCGTCCACCACGGTCAGCGGATCGATTGCATTTCCCAGCGTCTTGCTGAATTTTTTGCCGCCTTCCGCGCGCACCAGCCCATGCAGATACACGGTGTGGAATGGCGGACTGTCCGTGAACCACAAACCCATCATGATCATGCGCGCCACCCAGAAGAATAGAATGTCGTGGCCGGTTTCCATCATCTGCGTCGGGTAAAAGCGGCTGAGATCCGCCGTCTCTTCGGGCCAGCCTAGCGTGCTGAAGGGCCAGAGCCCGCTGCTGAACCAGGTATCTAGCACATCCTGTTCCATCACCCAGCCGGGGCCGGCGGGCGCGCTGGGACCGACATGGATTTCGCCCTGCGGGTCGCCGTCTTTCTCGCGATACCAGGCGGGAATGCGATGGCCCCACCAGAGCTGCCGGCTGATGCACCAGTCCTGGATATTCTCCAGCCAATGAAAATAGACCTTTTCGAAACGCTCGGGCACGATTTTGATGCGCCCGTCGCGAACGGCGGCGATGGCTTTATCCGCCAGCGGCTGAATGCGGACGAACCATTGCGCGCTCATCATCGGCTCGACGACCTCGCCGCCGCGCTGGCTGCGCGGAATGCGCGTCATGTAAGGCTCGGTCTTGATCGTCAAGCCCTCGGCCGCCATATCATCCCAAAGCCGCCGGCGGCATTCGTACCGATCCAGGCCGACATATTTGCCGGCGCGCGCATTCATGCTGGCGTCTTTGTTTAGAATGTTGACGAGGTCCAGGTCATGCTTGGCCGCCAGCTCATAATCGCTGAAGTCGTGGCCGGGCGTCACTTTCAGCGCGCCCGTGCCAAACTCCATGTCGACGTAGTCGTCGGCGATGATAGGGATCTCTCGGCCCAGAATCGGCACGCAGGCGCGCTTGCCCGCCAGGTGGCGGTAGCGTTCATCGTCGGGATGCACGGCCACGGCCGTATCGCCAAGGATCGTCTCGGGGCGGGTGGTGGCGACGGGCAGGGGGTCGCCGCCTTCCACCGGATACTTGAAATAATAGAGCGTGACTTCTTCTTCGCTCGTCTCCACTTCCAGGTCGGAGACGGCCGTCTGCAAGCCCGGGCTCCAATTCACGAGCCGCGGCCCGCGATAGATCAGGCCCTGCTCCCAGAGCGTGATAAAGGCTTGGCGAACGGCGTTCGACAAACCGTCGTCCAGGGTGAAGCGCTCGCGATCCCAATCGCAACTGGCGCCGAGCCGCCGCAATTGCCGGATGATCGTGCCGCCTTGCTCTTCCTTCCATTGCCAGGTGCGGCTGAGAAACTCTTCGTAACCGACTTCTTCGCGGCTGCTTCCCTCGTCGTTCAGCATCTTTTCGACCTGGAGCTGCGTGGCGATGCCGGCGTGGTCGGTGCCGGGCAGCCAGAGCGCCGCGCGACCGCGCATGCGCTCATAACGAATCATCAGGTCTTCCAGGGCGGTGAACAGGGCGTGGCCGATGTGGAGGCTGCCGGTGACATTGGGCGGCGGCATGCTGATGACATAAGGCTCGGCATCGGCGTCGGCCGCCTCCGGCTTGAACCAGCCGTTTTCCTCCCACCACTTATAGATGCGCGGCTCCGCTTCGGCGAAATTGAAATTCCGCGGCATATCCTTTTCCGCAATCGCTTTCATGGATCCAGCCTCCATTCGCCCAAACAAAAAAGCCTTCCGTCCCGACACAAGGACGAAAGGCAATCTTCCGCGGTACCACCTTGTTTCAGCGAATTTACATCCGCTGCGCTCAAGACGCGATGACGGGCGTTAACCGGCCCGATTCTACTGACGGATGCGTTCTTTCGGGCAACTCCCGGGCGACATTCGGCGGTTGTTCACAAGCGGGCTTTCAGTCTCTGGCCCGCAGTCCCTGTTGCGAAGCGAACTGCCTACTCTTCCCGTTCACAGTTTTTGCGTATTCATCTGGAATATGCACACCGGGCGCGGCGGACGCCGGTGAGCCACCCATGGGACTTGAACCCATAACCTATCGCTTACGAAGCGATCGCTCTGCCAATTGAGCTAGGGTGGCAATCTCTGACGAAGCATTGTAGCAGTCGATGGCGGCGCAATCAAGATGATTCTCTTACACTCAAGCAGGCGACAGGGCATTTGATATACTCGGATTAATTCTAGTAGACATCAATGATTTGGAGCGCGGATGGCGATTCACGTATTGCCAGAGGAGGTTGTCGCGCGCATCGCGGCCGGTGAAGCGGTCGAGCGCCCGGCGTCGGTCGCCAAGGAGCTCATAGAGAACGCCATTGATGCCGGGGCATCATCCATACATGTCGAGGTCGCGGGCGGCGGACGGCAATTGCTGCGCGTCAGCGACAATGGCGCGGGCATTCCTGACGAAGAGATCAATCTCGCTTTCCGCCGCCACGCCACCAGCAAGCTGCGCAATTTGGAAGACCTGGAAGCTTTGACCACGTTGGGCTTCCGCGGCGAAGCGCTGGCGAGCATCGCGGCCGTAAGCCAGGCGACGATCATCACGCGTCAGCGCGAGGGCAGCGCGGGCATCAGGCTGAATCTCGACGGCGGCGCCTTGCGCCATCAAGAACGCATCGGCGCGCCGGCCGGCACGGTGATCACGATTGAAAACCTCTTCTTCAACACGCCGGCGCGGCTCAAGTTTCTCAAGAGCGATACAACGGAAAAGCGCCACATCCACTGGGTGGCGGCCCGCTACGCGATGGCTTATCCCGGGATCGCCTTCGTACTCAAACAGGACGGCCGCGAACGTTTTCGCTCGTCGGGAAACGGCGATCTGGCCGATGTTGTCTCCCGGGCCATGGGATTAAAGGCCTTCAAGAACATGGTGGCGGTCGATTGCCTGGAGCAATCCCGCTTGGGCCGGCCGCAAATGCAGGTCGCGGGATTTACATCTCTGCCGGCGATCAGCCGCGCCAGCCGCGACCGCATCATCTTCTTCGTCAACGGGCGGGCGGTGCAAGACAGTACACTCAGCCGGGCCATCACCCAGGCTTATGACGGGCTGCTGAAAGCGGGCGCCTTTCCGCTCGCGGTTTTGCTGATCAGTACGCCGGCGGACTTCGTCGATGTCAACGTGCACCCAACCAAAGCCGAAGTCCGCTTCCGCGACAGCAATGCGATATTTCTCGCGGTGCAGCGGGCGGTGCGCGAGGCACTGATCGAATCCGGCGACAAGCTGCCGGCAGCGGATATGTGGTCCGCCAGCGGCTTCAGCGAACGCTACATTGATTACCGCCCGACGATTCCGGAATGGCGGCGCTTCGAAGGCGACGATCTGCTGGATGACCCGGCGGGCAAGTACATCCCGGAACTGGCGGAATTGCCAGCGAAACCGCGGACCTTGCCCGTTCTGCGGCTGGTCGGTCAGGTCGGCGCGGCTTACATCGTGGCCGAGGCCCCGGCCGGCTTGTACCTACTGGACCAGAACGCGGCGCATGAACGCCTGCTGTATGAAGAGCTTTTGGAAGACACAAAAGAGGGCGGTCTGCGGCGGACAGCGCTGGACGAGGGCCAGAGCATCGCGCTTGATCCGCCCGATGCGGCGCTCCTGGAAAACAACGCGCCGCTCCTGTCAAAGTTCGGTTTCGAGATTGAAGCTTTTGGACCCAACACCTACTTGATTCGATCGCTGCCGGCATGCATCGCGCGCAAGACAGCCGCGGACCTGTTGCCGCCCATTCTTAAGCAGCTGCGTCAAACGGGCGCCGACGAGGGCGCGCTTCTTGCCGCGCTGGCCGCCGCCGGCGCCCTGCGCCGCGGCCAGGTCCTGGCGGAGGATGAGATGCGCGCCCTGATCGCCAAGCTGGAATACTGCCGGGATCCGCTGGCGTCGCCCAGCGGGCAAAAGATTTTCATTCACTTGAGCAGCGCGCAACTGGCGGAAGAGTTTCAGCGGGCATAAGCGCTAGAGCAGTGGAAACACCCCCAGCAGGTAAAGCGGCGCCAAGCCGGCGACAGCCAAAAATGCCAGGATCACGAGCACGATGGTGACGATATCCGCGCCTTCCGGTTTCGCCCGCCGCTGCGGCAGGAAGGGGCCGGTGTAACCGCCGGTGGCATCCACATTTATTGTGCCATCCGGATTGAAAAGGGGGTTGGGCGGGCCCGGTATCGGAGTCGCCTGATGCTGATGCGGCTGGACCGAAGCTTGGCCGGAAACGGGCTGCGCAGTCGAGCGGGCGAGCGTCGCCCGGCGTGGCGCAAGCGGCATCGGCGCGGCAGCGCTCTGCGCCGGCGGAGCGGCATAACCCGGCGCTTGCGGCGGCCGCGACGGCGCGCGGGCGGGCTGCTGGCCAACGACAGTCGGCGGCGCCATGCGCCCGGCCGCCGTCGGCTGGCTGGCGCTTCGGCCGCGCTCGCGAATCTGCCGCAGGATATGGCCCAGTTGGTCGGCGTGCCGATAGCGGTCGTTCGGCCGCTTGCTCATGACCTTGGCGATGACATTGCTCAAGTCGTCGGGCAGGTCCGGCATGAAGGTCTTCACAAGCGGGATTTCCGCCTGAATATGCGCCAACGCCAACTCGCGCTGGGAGCTGCCGACGTAAGGCAGGCGGCCGGTGAACATTTCATAGAGCACGATGCCGATGGAATAGACATCGGAGGCGGGCGAAGGCTTCTCGCCCCGCGCTTGCTCCGGCGCGAAATAGTGCGGGCTGCCCCAGACGACTTCGCTGCGCGTTTGCGGCATGGTATCGGTATAGGCTTGGGCGATGCCGAAGTCCGTAACCTTGAGCACATTCTCGCGGTTGATCAAGATATTCTGCGGCTTGACATCCGCGTGGACCAATTGGGAGCGATGGGCGAAACCGAGCCCGGCGCAGATTTGCAGGCCATACTCCAGCGCCTTGTCAAAGGGCAGGGCGCCCTGCGCCTTGATCAATTTTTTCAGGTCATCGCCTTCGATCATCTCCATCACAATATAGTGGGTGGCGCCGTCGCTGCCGACATCGTGCACCGTGACGATATTGGGGTGGGACATCATGGCGACGCTGCGCGCCTCCTGCTGGAATTTCTCCACGAAGGCCGGGTCTTTGGTCAAGTTGGGCCGCAGAATCTTGATAGCGACCATACGGCCCAACATGCGGTCGAGCGCGCGATAAATGACGGACATGCCGCCCGAACCCTGTTGGGCGACGAGTTCATAACGCTGGTTCAGCAAGGTTTCACCCGGCATTAAGCCACCTCATTCAGAGTCTCGTTATCGGATCAAAAAGCTGCTGATATTCGCCCAGGGCGCTGCGGTCGGTCAGGCTGGCGATGTAATCGGCCACAACCCGATGCGGCGGCTCCTCGTCCAGTTTGACGCGATACTCTTCGGGCAGCTGGCGCGGCTCCTGCATATAGGTGGAAAACAGCGCCTCGACAAAGCGCTCGGCCCGCGTTTGCATGCGCACGACGCGAAAATGACGATACATTTGTTCAAGCAGAAAGTCTTTCAATTCGGTATTGAGCGCTTGCTGACCCGGGCTGTGGCGCACGACCGGTTCGGGCAGATGCTGCACAGCGAGGGCGTCGCCCGGCTGCAGCTCAGCGATGATCCGGAGCGATTCCTCCAGGACATCATCGACAAGCTGGCCGATCAATTCGCGAATGATGTGATGCCGCGTGACATCGTCGAGCGCCCCGCCTTTCCAATTCAAGCGCTCGACAATCCGCCGCCACAATGCCAAATCCGCCACTTGATCCAATTGAATCAAACCGGCTTGCAAACCGTCATCCAGGTCATGCGCGTTATAGGCGAGTTCATCGGCGATATTGGCGATCTGCGCCTCGACGCTCGCGCCGGTCTCCGGCGAGAGCTCGGCGAATTCGCTGCGGTCATAGGCGGTTTCGTGCTTGGCAATGCCCTCGAGCGTTTCGAGGGTCAAGTTCAAGCCCGGCCATTTGGGATAGCGCTGCTCGAGCCGGGTGACGACGCGATAGCTCTGATGGTTGTGGTTGAAGCCGCCGTGATCGGCCATCAGATCGTTGAGAGCGGCTTCGCCGGCATGCCCGAAGGGCGGATGCCCCAGGTCATGCGCCAGGCAGATGGCTTCAACCAGGTCTTCGTTGGCGCTCAGCGCGCGCGCAAGGGTCCGCCCGATTTGCGCCACCTCGAGCGTATGGGTGAGGCGCGTCCGGTAATAGTCGCCGGCGTCGTTGACGAAGACCTGCGTTTTGTATTCGAGCAGGCGAAAAGCGGCGGAATGCACAATGCGGTCGCGATCGCGCTGAAAGGCGGTGCGATAGCGCGGCTCGCCCTCGTGATGCAGGCGTCCGCGCGATCGGCCGCTCAGCAGCGCGTAAGGCGCGAGGGACTCCGCTTCTTGTTGTTCAAGCCGCTGGCGAATGGCCTGCATGCCAACTCCTTTCTATTTTCATTGTAGTATCTGCGCCTTAATCGCGCATGGCGCATCCCAAGGCAATCGCTTCAAATCCTGAATCGGCTGCGGCGAACAAAACTGGACTGAAATTTAACCACCGAGGACACCGAGACTCCTCTGATGCCGTAGGGGCGAGCACGTGGCTCGCCCACCGACACAAGCGCGGATTTTCGGGCGACACACAGTGTCGCCCCTACATATCGACCTTGTGCTGAGTTTCGCATGACTTGCTTGCGTTTAACTCTGCGCTCTCTGCGTACTCTGTAGTTAAGGCAGTTAAGGCAGATAAGGCAGAAACTGAAGCGATTGCCCGGTCGCGCGTCCTGGATTCATTGGTTTTGCCGGATGCTGCGATACAATCTGTACATGGGGCGCGCATTCAGCCAGGGAAGATGATGTCTCAGATAATCGCCTTGTTGACCGACTTCGGCAGCGAAGATATTTACGTGGGCAGCATGAAAGCGCTTATGCTGAATATCTGCCCGGAGGCGCAAATCGTCGACATCACGCATGCCATTGAAGCGCAGAATGTGCAGGAAGCGGCCTTCGCCCTCATGAACAGCTACCATTATTTCCCCACCGGGACGACCTTCTGCGCCGTGGTGGATCCCGGCGTGGGCAGCAGCCGCCTGGCAATCGCGGTGGAGAGCGCGCAGTACCGTTTTGTCGCGCCGGACAATGGCATATTGACTTACGCGCTGGCGCACCTGGGTTCCGAGTACCGGGCGGTGACATTGGAGAACCAGGCTTTTCAAGCGCAAACGATCAGCCGCACCTTCCACGGTCGCGATATCTTCGCGCCGGTCGCGGCGCATCTGGCCCGGCGGCCCAAGGTATTCGCTTCTATGGGCGGCGCGCTCGACAAGATCGAGACCTTCCCCGCGCCACAACTGAGCTACGCGCGGCAGCGCCTCATCGGCGAGGTTATGCATATTGATCACTTCGGAAACATCATCACGAGCATCGGCGCCTTCACTTGGACGAGCGATGATACGCTCTCGCTTGCGCCGATGTGGAGCGACCAGATTCCGACGCTTGATCTGGATGCCATGAATGGACATATCACCATCCACAGCCACACCGTGCACGGGATCTCGCACGCTTACCATGAAGTGCCGGCCGGGACGATCATGGCGCAGATTGACAGCAATGGATTCCTGGAGATCGGCGCCAATCAAGACGATGCCGCCGCCCGCCTGGATGTGCAGCGCGGGGATAAAGTCATGCTGCGCCTGCCCTGATTCGGCCGGGATTGGGGGCCGCTGGACCAGGGCCATCGCCTCAAATGATTCTTTAACTACAGAGGACGCAGAGAGCGCAGAGTTTAGATTCCTTTGACGACATTATACCTAAATCCACTGCTTAAATTGGGCAGGCTTGCCGCTACATTGTTTCGCACCGCTGAACGTCAGCGCCTTCGCGACCCGCTGAAACGCCCGCAAATTGCAGGCCATTTACAATGGGCGACACACAGTGTCGCCCCTACGTATCGACCTTGTACCGGATTTCGCGCGACATACCTGGCGTTGCTTCCATGTCGTCTGTGTTTTCTGCGTTCAGGAATAATTTGACAATGCCGCGCCAATATGCTCAAATTCTTAGCAAGAGACGCGATTCTTGGCATCTGGTGTTGAGGAACGTCTGTATTGGCCGCAGGGCACTCCAGCCGATCGCCGGAAAAATCGCGCATCCGAGAGAAAGGACGGGCATATAGCAGAAACTCCAGCTTGAAGCGGGGCATGACGCGCCTCGCGAGGAATCGTATTTCATAAACCCTGACCAAAAGGAGAGAAGAAACGATGAAGAAATATGTCCTTGCTTTAATGGTTGTGTTGCTGCTGCTGACAGGCGTCAGCATGGCGCAAGATGTCGTGCTGGAATTCCAGCAATGGTGGGAGCCGGAATTGCCCGAGGGTTCTTTCCGCGCGATCCTGGACGATTTTGAAGCGGCCAATCCCGGCATTCGGGTTGAGACGATCAGCGGACCCTACCTGACCACAAAAGACCAGATCATCGCCAGCGCGGCCACCGGCACCATGGCCGATGTTGTCGGCCTGGATGGCGCCTGGGTCAATGTATTGTGGAAGCAGGGCGCGCTGCATAGCCTGACTCAAGCCATGTCCGACGCAATGTACGACGACAGCGAGTTGGCGGCCCAGATTCAGTTGGCCGGGGAGACCTATATGATCCCCATCGCCAACTTCATCTATCCGGTCTTCGTCAATCTTGACATGCTGGAAGCGGCCGGAATCGATCCGCCATCGACGCGGGCCGAATTCGCCGCCGCCGCCGAAGCCTTGACCGACCCCGACAATAATGTCTACGGCTGGGCGCAGCCGCTTTCGCTGGAACAGCCCAACGGCATCCAGAACGACACCATGTCCTGGCTCTGGGCAACCGGCGGCAGCATGCTTGATGATATGGGTCAGCCCAACCTGGTCGGCAACGAGATGCTCGCCGACACGATGGCCTATATCAAGAGCCTGCACGATGCCGGCGTGGTCGCCCCCGGCGCCTTCGCGATGAAAGAGAACGAAAAGGTCGAAGAGTTCGTGAACGAGCGCGTCGCCATGATCATCAACACCCTGGCGCACTTCACGCTGATCCGCGAGCGCAACCCGGACCTGAACTTCGATATCAGCGCGCTGCCGGCCGCTGAAGGCTACGATGGACCGCGCGGCTTGCCTTACGCCTCCTGGGGCATTGGCATCTCGGCGCATACGGAGCATAAAGCGGAAGCCTGGATGTTGATCGACTACTTGACCAGCGTCGAAGGCAATACGAAGCTGACGTCGATTGCGAATGCCTTCCCGGGCAATGTCAACGCGACGCCGGACTTCATTCAGACCGATCAACTCTTCATGACCGCCTTCGAGATCTTCCAGGAAGGCTACCTGGCGAACGAATTCACCGGGTTGCCGGCGGCGGAAGAATTGATGCGCCGCTTTGACGAGCCCTTCCAGCTTTATCTGGAAGGCGAAATGAGTCTGGAAGACTTCCTGGATGAAGCGCAAGCCGAGTGGGAAGACATTTTCGAATAGCTGCCCGCGGAGCGTGATTCCTTAGTATCTATCACTGGGGCGGCCGGAGAACGTTGCTGGTCGCCTCAGCTCATGTGGAGTCGCTATGGTAGCCGGCGCCGCAAGCAAGACCCCAAAACCCGCGAGATTCATGCGGGAGCATGCCAAGCGCAAGTTCTTGCCCTACGCCTACCTTTCGCCGACCCTGATCTTGCTGGCGGTTTTGACCGTCGTGCCGATTGTGACGGTTTTCCTCTATTCATTGTTCGACAACGTCATAGTGAATCCAAACCCGCCCGAATTTGTAGGTTTGGAAAACTATGAGGAGGTGCTTACGCACCGCAAGTTCCGCGCGGCGGTGAGCAACACATTATACTTTGCGCTTGCCAGCGTCGTTGTGCACTTCATCATTGGTTTGTCCTTCGCATTGTTGCTGAATTCGCGGCTGCTCGGCGCTAATGTAAAGGCCTTTTTCCGGGTCATTTACATTCTGCCCTGGGTATTCACAGCCTCCATCATTGCCATTCTTTGGCGTCTATTGATGAATCCGCATGGCGTCATCAATTTTGTATTTCTTGAGATCGGTCTGATACCGGAACTGTTTGAGTGGCTGAGCGACCGGAAACTGGCGATTCACTCGGTGACATTCATCAACATCTGGTCTGGCTACCCATTCTATCTGGTCAGTTTTTTGGCGGGCTTGCAGGGAATCCCGGATGACTTGTATGAAGCGGGCCGGGTCGATGGCGGCAATGCCTGGCAGCTATTCTGGCACATTACGCTGCCGCAATTGCGGCCCATCATTATCAGCCTGGCGCTGCTGGATTTCATTTGGACCATACACCAGTTTACTTTAGTCTGGATGACCACCGGCGGCGGCCGCAACACCGAGGTCCTCAGCACATATACCTACAAGGCAGCATTCAGTTCCTATGAATATTCGGAAGCGTCGGCCACGGCCATGGTGATCTTGGCAATATGCACGATTGTGGCGATCTTTTATGTGCGCAGCCAGCGCATGGCGGACGAATAAAATGATTGGAAGCCGCAGGCAAATTCTAATCAGGAAGATTCTGGTCTGGATCGCGCTTATCCTGGGCGCCTGTTTTGCCGGATTGCCGGTGCTTTGGATGGTGTCTTCGTCTTTCAAGTCCAACCTGGAGATTTTCGCTTATCCGCCCGCTCTGATTGACGAGTCATTTTCGTTTCAGGCTTATGAGGCTGTTCTAAGCGATCCGGGGCAGTTGCGCTTCTTTTTCAACAGTTACCTCGTTGCGATTCTGGTGACGATCTGCACCGTCATCACCAGTATCCTCGCCGGCTACAGCTTAAGCCGCTATGACTTTCGCTTTAAGAAAGTCTTGAGTCTGATCATCATCGGCGTGCAGTCGGTGCCGCCAATCACGCTGATGATTCCCTACTTCGGCCTCATCGTCTGGCTCGGCATTTATAACTCTTATGCGGCGTTGGTGCTGACCTATATGGTCTTCACGCTGTCTTACGCAATCATCATGATGACCGGATATTTCAACACGCTTCCGCGCGACCTGGACGAGGCGGTGATGATCGACGGCGGCGGCAGTTTTGTGACGCTCTGGCGCATCCTGGTGCCAATATCCTTGCCCGGCATTGTCGCTGTCGGCGTCTACACCTTCATGCTCGCCTGGAATGAATTCCTCTTCGCCCTCACATTGACAAGAACCAACGATATGCGCACGGTTCCGATTGGCATACACTTGCTGATGGGGCAGCACTCATTTGAATGGAACCAGATGCTGGCATTGAGCGTCTTGGGCTCCTTGCCCGTGCTGATACTCTTTCTGCTGTTTCAGCGCTATTTCATCGCCGGCATGTCAGCCGGTTCCGTCAAAGGCTGATGTCGCCAGTCCCCATTTATCCACAGTTGAACGAATGAAGTTGGGAATATGTTACTGAACATGAGAGACCTCCTGGCGGTGGCGCGCGCGAATCGCTTTGCCGTGCCCGCCTTCAATATCAGCAGCAGCATGCTGCTGACCGGCGCAATCCAAGCGGCGGTCGAAGCGGACGCGCCGGTCATCATCGCCATCCACCCGGATGAATTGGCCTTCGTGGGTACGGCCTTCGTCAAATTCGCGCTGGAAGAGGCGCTGAACGCGCCGGTGCCGGTTGTCATTCATCTCGATCACGGCGCTTCCGTGACGCAGGTGATGGGCGCCATCCGCGCCGGCTTCACATCGGTCATGATCGACGCTTCGGAATCGCCATTGGAGCAGAATATCGCCGCTTGCCGCGAAGTCGCGGCCCTGGCCCACGCTGTCGATGTATCGGTCGAGGGCGAGCTGGGCACGATCGGCGAACTCGACGAAGAAGCGGAGGCCGGCGCCGAAGAAGTTGTTTTTGTCAATCCGGCCGAGGTCAAGAGTTTTGTCGACGCCACCGGCGTCGACACGCTGGCGGTCGCCATAGGCACATCGCATGGCTTGTATCCCAAAGATATGAAGCCGGAGATACGCCTGGATCTCTTGCGGGAGATCAATGAAATCGTTGAGATTCCGCTGGTCTTGCACGGCGGTTCCGGCAATCCCGATGCCGAGATCGCGCAGGCGGTCGAGCTGGGCATTTGCAAGATCAACATCTCCGCGGATATGAAAAGCGCCTTCTATCTGAAATGCCGCGAAGTGCTGCAGGATCCAATTCTGCGCGAGCCGAGCAGCATCTATCCGGCCTGCATCGACGCTATGAAAGTCGTCTGCCGGGGGAAGTTTGACTTGTTCAGCACAACCGGCAAAGCGGCGCTGTACTAGCGGCGCTACCTCCGGACGGGAATGTGGGCGAGCGGATCGCACTCGGCTTCTGCAACAATGTGGATTTTGAAATCCAGTGGAAGGCCGATGTTCTCGAAGATCTCATAAGCCATTACCGGATTTCATCCGAAGAGCTGAGTACGCGCGCGGCCATACAGTCGGAACGCGATCTCCTCATTTCGATTTTGGGCTTCATGCGCGCGGCCGAAGGCGGCGAGCGCTTTGTCGCCCATTCGGATTTGATAGAAGGCTTCGCCGCGCGCTTCGAGAAAAACATCACGCTGGGCGGGACCTCCGTCCGCGCCGCCATCGCCATGCGGAAACTGGGCTATACCTCGGCCCTGCATTTGATTACGCAGAACGATCATGTGCGCCGCCTCATTCCCGGCGACAGCCCCTACGTCTGCAGTAATGCCGCCGACAGCGCCCATCCGCACCTGATTGTGCAATTTGATCGGGGCGATCGCCTGCGGGCCGGCGACATAAATATCTGCGCGCGCCAGCCCAACCGTCTCATATACCATTGCAATGCCGATCGTATCGCCTTCAAGATCAATGAAGACTTTACAGACCTTATCGCCGACGCCCAGGTTCTGCTCATATCCGGCTTTAACGCCATGCAAGACGAGCGGCTTCTGCGGCGACGGCTGGAGACGGTCTCGCGCATTCTGGAGCATCTGCCGCAAGATTCGACCGTCTACCTTGAAGACGGCGGATATTACGATCCCGCCTTTCGTCAGCTCATCCACCGCGGGCTGGGTGAGCGACTTGGCATATTCAGCCTGAATGAAGACGAATTGCAGTTCCACATCAAGCGCAAGGTTGCGCTGCTTGACGCCGGCCAAATCCGCGCGGCTCTGGCCGATCTGCAGCGGGATATCCCGGCCGCCAGCATCGTTCTGCATACGCAATATTGGGCGCTGGCGCAGGGGCAGGACGCGTCGCAGTATGCCGAAGCTCTAAGGGCGGGCGTCAATTTGGCGACCACGCGATTCCGTCACGGCGATGATTTTACCGAGGCCGACTACCACGATATGGAGCGGCGCGCGCCGGGCGAAGCGGGCGCGCGCTTCGCCCATGCCATCAACTCCAGGCCGGGCGATCGTCTGTATTGTGTGCCGGTACCGGCGGTCGAGCAGTCAAACGCCACCACAATTGGTTTGGGCGACGCTTTTGTTGGCGGCTTCCTGCCGAAGCTCTTGACGTGAAATGAGGCGAATTCAGAAATTACGGCCGCGCACCCGGGCGTCGCCGACGCGCTGCGTGATGCCAAGCGAATCAAGATGTTCCAAAAAGGGGATGGCGTATTTCCGGGTTGTGCCGAAGATATCGCGCAGCCTTTTGGCGTCAATTTCTTCACGTTCGCCGATTTCGCGCCGGGTTTCCGCGACCATGCGCTCATAGGCGTCGAGGCTGAAGGCGATGCTGTCGCTAACGTTGACAAGACGCCGCTGATCCAGCAGGGCGCGCACCACATCCTCCCCGGCCAGCGCATTCATCTCCGCGATGCTCGGCGGCAGGTAGGGCTCGGCCTGCAGGGATTGCCAAAGCCGGTCGATGCCGGCTTGCTGCTCGTCGCTGAATACGATCTTATGGTCGGCGGCGCGCAGGAAATTGCCGTCCAGGACAAGACGATCATCGGCGTCAATCAGCGCACCCAGCAGTTTTAACTTGATTTTCAGCCGGCTGGGCATCTCGGCGCGCGGCATGCCCAGGCGCAGCGGCTGCGATTGATGATATTCGTTTAGCGCGGCGACAATGGCATGACTGAGATGCTGGCAGGATTTGGTCGCCCAGAGCATGTCCCCGTCCAGCCGGCGTATCAGCCCGGCACCCAGGGCCTCATCCAGGGCCGCCGCGAGTTCGTCGCGGCCATAACCCAGCTTCTTCTGCAAATCGCCCAGCCGCTGCGGCGCGTCCGCCTCGGCCGCCTGCGCCAGGCGCTCGCCCGGCGTACCGCGCAGGCGCAATTCCAAAGCCTCGATGATTTCCGGCTGAAAGCGCTTCAGTCGCCGCCGCGCCCCCGCGTTCACGATGACCCCGCCACCCAGGGTTTCCGCCGGCGACGGATAACGCAGGATGAAGCGATCGCCGCGCGAAAGCGCTGCGGAAGAGCGCAGCCGGAGCTGCAACCAGCCGCTTTCACCCGGCGCTAGCGCGTCTGAATCGAGCAGCCGGACCCGGGCCATGGACTCGCTGGCGCCGCAGAAGACCTTTACTTCCGCATTGTGCTTCAGCGGACGCTCGATATCGGGCAATTGTCTGAAGTGCGCGTCGGCAAGGATGGTTGGGGAAAGCTGTCCCGGGTAGGTCAGCACCTGGCCGCGCTGAATTTGATCGCTGCTGAGGCCGGCGACATTAATGGCGACGCGACTTCCGGGCAGGGCGGTCTGAACTTCGCGCTTGTAGCTTTGCAAGCCGCGCACGCGGCCGATGCGCCCCGAGGGCTGCGCTTCCACGGCGTCGCCGATTGAAAGGCTGCCGCCGCTGAGCGTACCGGTGACAACCGTGCCAAAGCCGCTGACGACAAAAACGCGATCAACGGGCAGGCGCGGCTGTTGATAATTGACGCGTTGCGGCAGGTCGTCCAATTGCGCCTGCAAGGTTGCGATCAGTTGCGGCAGACCCGCGCCGGTATGGGCGGATACGGCGACGATGGGCGTGTCTTTGTATTGGCTGCCCGCCAGCAAATCCTCAACCTCCATCTCCACCAATTCGATCCACTCCGGATCGTCAATCAGATCGACTTTGCTGAGCACAACCAAAACATTTTTTACATCCAGCAGGCTGAGGATAGACAGGTGTTCGCGCGTCTGCGGCATGATGCCTTCGTCAGCGGCGATGACGAGCAAAGCGGCGTCGATGCCGCCGACCCCGGCCAGCATATTCTCGATGAAGTCGCGATGCCCGGGCACATCGACAATGCCAATGGTTTCGCCGTCGGGCAGGTCTAGCCAGGCGAAGCCCAGGTCAATCGTCATTTGGCGGCTCTGCTCTTCCGCGAGCCGATCGGGATTTATGCCGCTCAGTTTTGCGACAAGCGTGGATTTGCCGTGATCGACATGCCCGGCGGTACCGACAACGCGCATCGCTCAGGCGCTGTCCTGGCGGTTGATCGATAGGCGATTGGCGCCCAGGGCCCCGTCGGCGCCGTCGCCAACGTCATATTCATGCAGCATCGCCTGATAGCGTTCCCGGTAGAGATTGGCGCGGGCCCGCTCCAGCAGCCAAAGCCGGTCGATGCCGCTGCGCAAAGCCGGTATCAGCTTTTCGACATCGCCGACGCGATGGATGAAGTTATCAAATTCCCGGTCGTGGTTGCGCCAGACCTCGTCGTTGGACAGGGTCAGCTGCTTCCAGCGCTTTTGGTCCTCATCGCGCCAATCGCTCCATTCTTCGCGGAAGCGCTCTTCGCTCAAGCGCTGCATCTCCGAGGATTCATTGATGCGCCGTTCCAGCCGATCGCCGATGCGATTGAAGTCATCAATGATGCGTTTCATTTCCCGGTAGGCCTGGGCCCAGACCTCGAAGCGCTCGATATTGCGCTGCAGCTCCTCATCGTGCACGCTGAAGCGCTTGGTTAGATCCAGCAACTGCTGATCGCGCTGCTGCATGAGAAGCTGCTGCTGATCGATAAACTGTTGGATCTGTTCGCGGCGATCGCGGTCGATATTGTTGAAGTCTTGAATGCGCCTTTCATTTCTGACCGCCAGCTCCTCGAGCAGACTGATCTTGGGTTGAAGGCCATCAACTGTTTTTCTGAATTCGGGCAGCTCGGTTTCTATCTCGGCCAAGCGCCGCGTGTCCGTCCGGCGCTGCTCCTCCAGGAATGCCAGGCGCCGGTCGGGCCCTTCCAGAGTTTTGGCCAAATCATCCATTTCCTGATTCAGGATGCGCATGGCATTGGTAAGCCGGTCGCCCTCGACCTGCATATCGCTGATGTTTAAAAGCTGACGCTCGAGCCGGTCGGCTTTGTCCGCCAGTTCACGCACGGCGCGCTGGATGGACTCGCGCTGCAGCTCAAACCGGCGTTCGGCTTCGCGCTCGGCCGTGAGGCGGCGCGCCTCGGCGTTTTCCAGCATGTCTTCCGCGTCTTGCCGCATGCGCTCGAGGATATCCTGTTCCTTTTGCGCGGGCAGGGCCTCTTGCCGAATCATAACCTGATCGGACTCGACCGTGTCCACGCGGCGGCGCATGCCGTCAATGAGATCCGCCTGTTGGGCGAGACGCTGTTCCAGGGCCGCGATCGTGGCTTTGTCCCGACGGCGTTCTTCATCGAGCCACTCTATCATGCTTGCAATCTGATTGATCTGCATCGCTGCCGCTCCGCCGGCCACCGGAAGATGGCCGCTATACCCAGTGCGCCGATTATAACATCTGCAGCGCGCCGCTTCAATCACCGCACGCGCTGGCCAGGGCAATCGCTTCAAAACTGGCGCCGCTGCGACGAGCAAAACTAAACTGAAATTTAACCACCGAGGACACCGAGGACGCCGAGGAAAGCGATTGATCGGAGATTTCGCGGCATATTGTCGCAAAATTTTTGGGCGGGAAGGAAGTTCATCGGCCAGGTTGCGTCAAGCCTGCCCAATTTAAGCAGCGGATTTAGGGAAAAAGTCGTCAAAAGCATCTAAACTCTGTGTCCTCTGCGTCCTCTGTAGTTAAAAGAATTTGAAGCGATTGCCCGGGCGCGCTGGCGAATCCAGTGTTGACAGCGCTTGAAGCGACCTCTATACTGCCGCTCGATAAGATCCAGGCACAAAACATGAACGCGAATCTCCGTCATCATCATTGCAATTACCCCGCGCGAGCGATGCAGGGCATTTAGCGTTCAACGCAATATCATTGAATTTGCCGCCTCGCTCATCAGCGGGGTTTTTTCTTTTCAGAAAGGAGCGTCTATGCTCGCGGTCATTGATTATGGCGCCGGCAATCTGCGCAGCGTCCTGCATGCCTTGCGGCATCTGGGCGCGCGCGATATGCATGTGGTTCAAGATCCGCAGCCGCTGCAGCGGGCGGACAAAATCATACTGCCGGGCGTGGGCGCCTTTGGCGCCTGCATGGCGCAGATGCGGGCGCAGGGACTGGATCAAGCTCTAAAGGCGGCGCTCGCGGACGGCATACCCTATCTTGGCATTTGCGTCGGCATGCAGATGCTCTATGAAGCGGGCGAAGAGATGGGCGAGCACGAGGGCTTGGGCCTGCTGGGCGGGCGCGTGATTCGTTTCCCGCATTTCAGCGACCGCAAGGTGCCGCACATGGGCTGGAATCAGTTGAACATCAAACAGGATTCCGCTCTGCTGAACGGACTGGCGCACGCCAGCTACACCTATTTTGTTCACAGCTATTATTGCGCGCCGTCCGACCCGCAGACCGTCGTTGCATCCGTGGATTATGGCCTGGAATTCGCGGCCATGGTGCAGAAAGACAATATCTACGGCGTGCAATTCCATCCGGAGAAAAGCCAAAGAGCCGGATTGAAGATTCTGTCGAACTTCCTGGCGATCTAGGAGAACAGCATGATCATCTATCCGGCGATTGATCTGCGCGGGGGCAAGGTGGTGCGCCTGCGCGAAGGCGACCCGGAGCGGCAGTCCGTGTTCAGCGACGACCCGCTGGCGACGGCGCAAGCCTGGATTGACCAAGGCGCGGAATGGATCCACATGGTTAATCTCGATGGCGCCTTCGCCGATGCCAACGAGAACCTGCCCATTCTGGAAGCGGCAGCCAAGCTCGGCGCGAGCCTGCAATTCGGCGGCGGCCTGCGCGATATGGAGGCGCTGCGGCAGGCGCATGAGGCCGGCGCAAGCCGCCTGGTGATCGGCACAATGGCCGTGCAGGATCCGGCCGCGGCGGCCGCGGCAATCGCGCGCTTCGGCAGCGACGCGATCTGCGTCGCCCTGGATGCCAAAGCCGGCCGCGTCGCGACCCATGGCTGGACGGAGCTGTCGGCGCATAGCCCGGCGCAGCTGGGCCGGCAACTGCGGGATATAGGCGCGGTACACGCCCTCTACACCGATGTGCAGCGCGATGGCGCGCTAAGCGGCGTGAACGTCGAAGCGACGATCGAGCTGGCTCGGGCGACCGGCCTGAAAGTGATTGCCTCGGGCGGGGTCAGCCAGTTAAACGAGATTCGGGCCCTGTCGCGCAGCGGCGAAGTCGCGGGCGCCATCATCGGCATGGCGCTGTATCAGAACAAGATCTCGTTGGCGGATGCCTTAAGCGCGGCAAGGAGCGGATGAGCATGCTGGCGAAACGAATCATACCCTGCCTGGACGTATTGGACGGGCGCGTGGTCAAAGGCGTCAATTTCGTCAACTTGCGGGATGCCGGGGATCCGGTGGAGCAAGCGGTTATCTATGACCGCGAGGGCGCCGATGAGTTGGTCTTCCTTGACATCACGGCCTCGCATGAGGGCCGGGCCACGACGCTGGAAATGGTCCGGCAGGTGGCCGACAGCATTTTCATACCCTATTGCGTTGGCGGGGGCATTCGCAGCATCGACGACATTCGCGACACCTTGTTGGCCGGCGCGGACAAAGTTTCGATCAATAGCGCGGCCCTGCGCGACCCGGACCTGATCAGCGCCGGCGCCTGGGGTTTCGGCAGTCAGTGCATTGTCGTCGCCATCGACCCGCGACGCGTCGATGGCAAGTGGGTGGTGCACATCAACGGCGGACGCATTCCAACCGATAAGGAAGCGGTCTCCTGGGCCAAGGAAGTCGAAGACCGCGGCGCCGGCGAGATATTGCTAACCAGTATGGACAAAGACGGCACCAAGTCGGGCTATGATATTGAGATGACGCAGGCGGTCGCGGAAGCGGTATCGATCCCGGTCATCGCTTCCGGCGGCGCCGGCTGCAAGCGGCACTTCACGGAAGCGCTTGAAACGGGCATGGCCGATGCCGCTTTGGCGGCCAGCTTGTTTCACTTTAACGAATTGCGGATCGGAGACTTGAAGCGCTATCTGCGCGAGCAGGGCCTGCCGATCCGCCTGACCGGTTGGGAGGGCGCCAATGACGCTTAGCGCCGAGGCGCTCGCCGCCATCAAATGGAATGCGCAAGGGCTGATCCCGGCTATCGTGCAGGATGGGGAGACGGGCGATGTGCTGATGCTGGCATATATGAACGCCGCCTCCCTGATGAAAACGCTGGAGTTGGGGCAGGCGGTATTCTGGAGCCGAAGCCGCGGCGAGCTATGGCGCAAAGGCGCCACCTCGGGCAATACGCAGCGCGTCATCGAGATTCGCATCGACTGCGATGCCGATACGCTTCTGCTGCTGGTGGCGCCGGCCGGACCCGCTTGTCATACCGGGGCGCAGACCTGCTTCTTCCGAAATCTGGACGAATTCGCCCGGGAACCAAAACGCCATTAGATGAGAGGTGGACGTGGACGACATGCTCGATCAACTGGAAGCGATTATCCGCGACCGTCAGCGCAACCCGGTCGCGGACAGCTACACCAACAGGCTTTTCGCGCGCGGACGCAACCACATCGCGCAAAAGGTGGGCGAAGAAGCGGTCGAAGTTTTGGTGGCCGCGCTGGGACAAGGGAAAAACGAACAGATCGACGAATTGGCCGATCTGTTTTATCATACGCTTGTTCTCATGGCGGAGCTTGATCTGAGCCTCGACGATGTCCGTCAAAGGCTGCGGGAACGGCACCAACCGCGGTCTTGACCGATCGCGATTGTCTCAGGCCTCAATATATTCCCTGACAGCGACAAATCCCTGCCAGGGAACAAGTTCGTCCCGGTCAATTGTCGCCGCCAGTGTTTCGCGCGTTGAATAGAGGGCGCCGACAATTGGCGACGATTCTTTTAAGATGCCGTCAGTCGCGGGCGCAACCGTCGTGATCAGCATGGCGTTGTCGGGAAAGTAAAACATCATCAGCGTCTCTTCCGCCGAGAAGGGCAGGCCGCCATAGAATAGCGGCTCGCCGTAAGAGGCGACGGCGTCGCCAAAATGCATTGTCGGCGCAAATTGCAGCATGATCATCTGCACGGATTCGCCATCGCCGCTGGCTATCTGACAGCAGACGGGCCCATCGGCGCGCCCAAAGACCAGTCCGTCCGGCCCAAGCTGCGGCTCGCCCACGCCGTCCAGGCCCTGGACAATTGCCATCGCGTCGGCGAGCGACGTCTCGCCGGGCACGATGTTCCGCCAGCAAGGCGGCGCGCAAGGCTCGCCGCTGATCAGGCTGGCATCCGCCAGATAGAATTGGCTCAACAGGCTGCGTTCGGGCGGGCCGACCGTGACGGCGCCGGCGCCTTCCGCCAGTTGTCGCAAATGCTCAATGCTCAAGCCGCCGCGTTGCTGCGGCGCATCTCCGATGAAGATGGCTTCCAGCGGGCCGCCGCCTTTGCGGCCGCGCAGCGCCGGCGTTCCCGCGACAAGCGCGCCCTGTCCCAATTGCGTATCAATCAAGAATTGCACGGCGCGGCTTTGACAGGCTTCGAGCGCGGCGGCGTCAAGCCCGAGCAGGTTGGCAAGCCGCTCGGCAATCGCATCCAGATTGCCCGAACCGGCGAAACCATATAGCAGATCGTGGGCATCCCAGAATTTGCCCAGGTCCTGCGCGCCGACGCATTCAGCAAGCGTGGCCAGCGCAGTTGAATACTGCGGATCCACCAATGGATAGAATCTGAATTCGAATTGCGCCCGACCGCTTCGCACAAACTCGTCAATGAAGGCTTGCGCTGTCGTCTGATAAGATTGGCAGTGCGGACAAAGGAAATCTTCAAAAGCGACGACCGTCAGCGGCGCATTGGGATCGCCGAGTACAAATCCGCCATCGGCGCGCCGGAAAGCCGTCAGTCCAGCGTATGCGCCGAATTCGATGGTTACTTGCGTAGGCGACGCCGGGCGGATGGCATTGACGATCGCCGGATAATGCTCGGGCAGCGCCAGCGCAATCGGCAGGGGTTTGGCATCGCCGTATTGGACGAACAAGGAGGGCGTAGCCGCCACGCCGAGCCGCCTACCCAGGTCCGCATCCGCCTCGTGCTGGGCGGCGCCGGCGGCGCAACTGCGAAGCGCCGCCTGGTCCATGTCAAGGGCGCTGGCATATTCAAGGATGGACGCATCGGTGAAACCGCGCGTGCTCACGATATCGAACATCAGGTCGCGCGCGTGCCAGAACTTGCCCGGGCTCAAGGTATCGGCGCATTCCACCAGGCCGCCGCTCAAAACCGACAACTCCGGGTCGATCACCGGGAAGATGCGATATTCGAATTGCGCTTGGCCGCTTAACACATAGTCCCTAATGAAGGCCTTGACAATCGGTTCGTAATTCTGGCAGCTCACGCAGAGGAAGTCCGAAAACTCGATCAGTTTCACCTTCGAGCCGGGGTCTCCCAGCACAAAGCCGCCATCGGCCGCGCGCGCCTGCTGCATTTCAGCGTAGGGGTCGCTTGCTCCCTGAGCGCCGGCCATCCCAATCAATATGCAGAACAAAAGCGCAAGCATTACAATTCGCAGGCTGCTGAACATAATTGGTCCCTCACAACTTCGCATCGGCCATCAGTGTCGCACAATCCGCGCAGCATTCAATGCTTGTATCCGGCGGCGAAAGAGCGATAGACTATCAAGTGTGCGCCGCTTGTCAGTTGGAGCAAGATGCCGCCGAAGGACCGCCATATCAGCCAATGCAGTTTTCATGTGCGCTACGCCGAAACCGACGCCATGGGCGTCGCGCATCATGCCGCTTACCTGGTCTGGTTCGAAGAGGGGCGCAGCGCTTTCATTCGCGAACAGGGCTGGAGTTATGCCGATATCGAGGCGTCGGGTTATTTTCTTGTCGCGGCCGATCTCAAAGCGCGTTTCCGCAAGGCAGCCCGCTACGACCAGCGGGTCACGGTCAAGACCTGGATTGAAGACTGCAAAACCCGGACGGTCACCTTCGGTTGCGCAATCCATGACGCAGGTAGCGAAGACTTGCTCTTTAGCGCGTCGCTCAAACTTGTTTGCCTGAACGCTTCCGGGCAGGTCACCAGGATACCGGCTGAGTGGGGGACATGGCTCAAAACTTGAAAAATGGCTGGACAAAACGAAGCTGAGTCCGAGATCCGCGCCCTTGTATAGTGGAAAAGATGCGAAAAAAGAGCGTTTAATACTGCCGTAAGCCCAGCGGATTTGCGCGGCGAAAGGCTAAAGTCCGACCGCTTCCCGGAAATAGAAAGCCGGCAATCGCGCGGATAGCCTCGGATACAGCCTGCGATAGATGCGATTTTTCTGTAATTTGTATTAAGGGAGTGTGAATTCTTGTGGTAAGATAACAATTCGCGTTATACTTAGGTAAGTGCAAATCATTAAATGACGGCGGGAGCGCGTGTCAATGGCGACGTATGCCGACCGACCCTGGATAAATAGTTATGATGTTGGCATGCCCACGTCGGTGGATGTTCCCGATGTGCCATTGCATCAATTCTTGAAAGACAGTCGCAATCGGATACCGCACAATACGGCATTGATCACGCCGGCGAATCTTCCGCTCTTCGGCCGCGTCAGCCGCGCGATTACTTATGAAGAGTTGGACCGGGCATCCGACGCCTTGGCGGCAGCCCTGGTGGACATGGGCCTGCAAAAAAGCGATCGCGTCGCCATCGTCATGCCCAACTCCGTTGCCTTTGTCATCGGATTCTATGCCATCTTGAAAGCGGGCGGCGTTGTCGCCGCGACCAATCCAACTTATCCCGCCGAAAGAATGGCGCATCAGATCGATGATTGCGATGCCGCCTTCGTTTTAACAATGACGCTGTTTTACGATCTGGTCAAGCAGATTCAGCCGCGGACGAAGATCAAAACAGTGATTGTCGCCAACATCAAAGAATACCTGCATCCGCTGGCGAAGTTCCTCTTCACGCTTGCCAAAGAAAAGAAAGAAGGCCACTTCCTGGAGGACGTTCAAGCCGGCGACCATTGGTTCCAGGACCTGCTCGCCAAGTACGACGGCAAACGGGCGAATGTTCAGGTGCAGCCGGACGACCTGGCGATCTTTCAATACACGGGCGGCACCACCGGCGTTGCCAAAGCGGCCATGTCCAAACATCGCGCTTTGGTCGCCAATATGTTGCAGACCGAAGGCATATTGGATCTCCTGGATACGCCGGCTGAAGAAGAGGTATTCCTCGGCGCGATTCCCTTCTTCCACGTTTACGGTCTGGTCGTCGTGGTGAGCACAAGCGTCTATCGCGGCTGCAAAATCGTTCTCGTGCCGAACCCGCGCGATATCGACGATGTCCTGGGCAATATCGAGGCTTTCAGGACGACTCTGTTCCCGGGCGTTCCCGCGCTTTACAATGCCATCAACAACCACCCGAGGGTGCAGAGCGGCGACGCGGATTTGAGTTCGCTGCACCTCTGCATAAGCGGGTCGGCGCCCCTGCCGGAGGCGACCAAGGTGGAATTCGAGCGACTTTCAGGCGGGTCCGTGCGCGAAGGTTTCGGCATGAGCGAAGCCCCGACCGCAACGCATGTCAACCCGATTTACAAAGAGAATCGTCCCAAATCAATTGGCCTGCCCCTGCCGGATATGGATATGCGCATCGTCAGCCTGGAAGACGGCGAGACCGATGTGCCGGTTGGGGAAGTCGGCGAGCTGGTGATGGCGGGCCCAAACCTGATGGTGGGCTATCACGGCATGGTGGAAGAGACGGCGAATGTGCTGAAGGTGGTGGACGGCGTACGCTGGTTATACACCGGCGATATCGCGCGGATGGATGAAGACGGCTATTTCTATATTGTGGATCGCAAGAAGGATATGGCGCTGATCGGCGGCTTCAATGTCTATCCCACAACCGTCGAGAACGCGATCGCGTCGCATCCGGCGGTGCTCGAGGTTGGCGTCGCGGCAATCCCCCATCCGGAGCGCGCCGGGCAGGAGGCGCTCAAGGCCTGGATCGTGATAAAACCGGGCAGTACACTAACTGCAGAAGAAGTAATAGAATTCCTGGGCGACAAGCTCGCGCCCTACGAGATTCCACGGCGGATTGCATTTTTGGACGAGCTGCCGAAGACCGCGGTTGGCAAGATCTTGCGCCGCGAGCTCGCGCAAATGGAAGTGGAGAAGTGAGCGAGGGCTGTTCGCCGTCGATAGCGACGCGCGCGGACGGCGGACTTCATGAAAGCGCGAAGCAAACAATTTGTTTATGTTGACGGAAAGCAAACAAAATAGGGACTAGGCGACTATTAACTTTAGTGATACAGTACTGGACTTGTTTACGAGACCGAACTCTTAAGAAGATAACATATGAACATCCAGAACCAAATCGAACCCGCCTACGATTGCTTTCAGCGCTACGCGAAGCAGTGCAAACTGATACTGCTGCACCCGTCCAGCCGATTCCGCTCGCTTGTGATGGCGCGGCTTCTCGGCGATTCGGATGCCAGCGTCCTTTACTATCCGTTGGATATTGACGACATCAACCTGAGCAATTTCTTGACAGGCATGATGAATAGCCTGTCGAAGCAGCGCAAGACATTTGGGCGGCAACTGAATGTGCTGCCGACGGCCGTGCTCGACGAGCCATACAAGCATTTGGAACTCATTCTTGAAACCTTAATCAGCGAATTGAATGAACTCGAATCTGGCGAGTTCTATCTTGTGCTTGATGAATTTGATCGCGCCGATCTGGCGGATGACGTGCATCAATTTGTGGAGAGCTTATCCCATGCCGCGCCCGAAAACTGCACGATCGTGCTGAATGGACGGACGCTGCCTCGGCTTCCCTGGCTGGCGATTATGGCCAAGCGACATGCCGTCATCCTTCGCGACAGCGACCTTGTGCGCGAGGACTTTTATGGCAACCGCAACGAAGACGGGGCCAAACTCAAGGTCCTGTCTTTGGGTCCGGGATATGTCTTCGATGACGAGCGTTTAATCGACAATTGGGAAGGGCACCTGCCGCGGCTGCTGCTCTTCTACATCATGGACCGGCCGGAAGCGACCCGGAACCAGATTTGCCAAACCTTTTGGCCAAACCTTGAAACTGACCAGGCGGTCAACGTCTTTCATGTCACCAAGCGCCGGCTGCACAAGGCTTTGGGCATGGATATCCTCTCGCATGACGGCGCCTACTACCGGATTGATCCGAGCATACCCTTTTATTTTGACGCATTCGAGTTTGTAGAAGCCTTGCTGGCCTGCCGTTTTGGCCAGCCGGACAACATCTTCGAAATGTGGCAGAAGGTCGCCAAACTCTATCGCGGTCCATATCTGCAGGGACATAACGATGTCTGGATCGATGCCCGGCGGGAGGCTTATGCCCTCGCCTATATGGAAGCCCTGGAAAACATCGCCGACATTTGGTCGGAGCGCGGCAATGATGAATTGGCGCTGCTCACGCTGACAAGGGCGATCGACACAGATTATTCCAGCCAGCATATTCACAACAAACTGCTTAGTCTTTACGCCCGGCTGGGCCGCCGGGCGGAGGCGGTCGCGCATTTCCGCGAGTTGGAGAAATGGGCGAAGCAGACCAAGACCACGCTCGGCAGCGACATTCTTCAACTTTTCAGTGACATTACCGCCTAGGACTGGTCAGCGCCGCTTGGGGCAAGCGTTCGCGGAAGCGCCCCTGGCAGGACTCGAACCTGCGACCAACGGTTTAGAAGACCGCTGCTCTGTCCGCTGAGCTACAGAGGCATGTCGCGCGATTCTATGCGGGCGCCGCAAGCCTGTCAATAGTTCTCAGCCCAAAATACGACCAGCGCTAGTGTAAAAGAGTCGTTTGAATTCTTTCAATGCCGACGGTTTGGTAGGGGCGACTCGGCGAGTCGCCCAATTTCGATTTTGTTTTACCCATCGGGCGATCCGCCGGATCGCCCCTACCGGACTATTTCAACCGAAATGGATACATAATCCGCCCAGTCGCGGATTGTCCCGATGCCGTCCCTGTAGTATAATTTCAGTAAGAATCTAATGCCTGTCGAACCTAGGAATTGCGCGGGTTTCCGCGCTCGCTGCACAGGCCGCGCCATGCGCGCGGGAACGCTATTAATCGGTTGAACCGTCAGGAGCAGGGATGGCAAAAGACAGGGACCTCATTTCTCAGTTCGAGAGCGATTATTCCGCGAAGAATATTCAAAAGCTGGAGCCGAGAGAGCACGTTCGTCGGCGGCCCGGCATGTATGTCGGCGGGACGGATGAACGCGCTTTGCACCATCTGATATACGAGGTGGTGGACAATTCGATTGACGAGGCCCTGGCCGGTCGCTGTGACCGGATTGAAGTGATTTTGCACGAGGATGGCGCGGCGACGATCAAGGACAACGGCGTTGGCATTCCCGTTGATGAGCATGAAAGCGGAAAACCCGCACTTGAGTTGGTGATGACGGAAGGCGGAACCGGCGGAAAATTCGACAATGAAGCCTACAAGGTCAGCGGGGGCTTGCATGGCGTCGGCGTCTTCGCCGTGAATGCGCTATCGTCGGAATTGACCGCGACGGTCTATCGAGACGGGCACGTCTGGCGACAAACTTATTGCGTCGGAAAGGCGACAAGCAAGGTCAGGAAGCTGCGCGAACTGGAGCCGGGCGAGGATTCCGGAACGGTCATCAAGTTCATGCCCGACTTTAGCGTGATGGAGCAGAACGAATTCAATTTCAACACTTTGATGACGCGCTTCCGGGAAATGGCTTTTGTCACCGGCAAGGTGACGATCAAGCTGCGCGACGAACGCGTCAAACCGATAGCGCGCGAGGCGAGTTTCTACTTCGAAGGCAGTTTGCGCTCATTCGTGTATTATCTGAATCGAAGCCGCCGCGCGATCCACAGCATTATCCATGCCGACCGCGACATTTCCCTGGTCGATCGCAACGAACGGCCCTATACCGTTGGCGTGGAAGTCGCCTTTCAATACGCCGATGTCGCCACAAGTAACGAGCTGGCGTTCACCAACACAATCAACACGCCCGACGGCGGCACGCATGTCACCGGTCTGCGTTCTTCCATCACGGGAGTGATCAACCGCTATGCCAAGCGCGCCGGTTTGTTGAAAGACAAGGACGGCAATTTCTCCGGCAATGATACGCTGGAAGGCTTGACCGCGGTCGTCAGCATCAAGCATCCGGATCCTCAATTCGAGAGCCAGACGAAGGTCAAGCTGCTCAATCCCGAGGTCCAGGGCGCTGTATCCCAGGTGGTGACGGAAGCCTTCAATGAGTTCCTGGAGACGAACCCGCGCGAGGCGCGCCGCATCGTCGAGAAGTGCATGACGAGCAAACGCGCGCGCGAGGCGGCGAAGAAAGCGCGCGAGTTGGTCCGCAGCGGCCCGAGCCTGCTGGAAAGCAGCACTTTGCCGGGCAAGCTGGCGGATTGTTCGGAGCGCGGCGACAACGCTGAAATCTACATCGTCGAGGGCGATTCGGCCGGCGGCAGCGCAAAACAAGGGCGCGACCGGCACTTCCAGGCCATCCTGCCTTTGCGCGGCAAAATCTTGAATACCGAGCGCGCGCGCATCGACAAGATCCTCGACAACAATGAAATCAAAGCCTTGATCTCGGCGCTGGGCACCGGCATCCACGAAGAAATGACAATTGACAAGCTGCGCTACGGACGCGTGATCATCATGACAGACGCCGATGTCGACGGCAGCCACATCCGGACATTGCTGCTAACCTTCTTCTTCCGCCACATGCCGGAGATTGTGAAGAAGGGGCACCTGTACATCGCGCAACCGCCGATCTTCCTTTTGAAGAACGGCAAGAAGATGCGTTATATCTATCCCACTGCCGGCCTGTCTGACGATGAACTGTTGAAGCAAAACATAAAGCGCTTCAAGAATCCCGACAAAGTAACGGTCCAGCGTTACAAGGGCCTGGGCGAGATGAACCCGGACCAGCTCTGGGAGACGACGATGGATCCGGAAGCGCGCACGCTGCTGCAGGTGACGATCGAGGATGCGGCCGATGCCGACAAGATCTTCGACATGCTGATGGGCGCGAGCGTGCCGCCTCGCCGCCGCTTCATCCAGACCCACGCCAAGCAGGTGCGCAACCTGGATATTTAGTCCGCCAATCTCCGCCTACAAACCCGACGTCTTCGCATCCTGCTCCGTCCAGCCGCGCGCGTCCTGGGCCGCTTCCGCCTGCGCGGCGCGGCGCATCGGCCCGCGTTCGACCAGGGCATGCAGCAGGGCAAAGGCGATGCTGCCGAGGGCGAGCGTCAACACCGCCAGCAGCAGCGGGTGCCAGGTCATGCCGGCGATGGTCAGAGCTTCCGGGTGCAGAATCAGGACGCTGACGCAAACGGTCGGCAGGATGGCGACGAAGCACATCCCGGAAAGGAAATTGAAGAACTGCGAGGCGAGGCCGCCATAAATCGGCTTTTGCGCCCTCGAACGCTGGTGCACAAGCCAGCCCAGCCGCAGCGCAATGGCGACAAGGGCGAGCGCAGCCAGAACTTTGACGTCGGCAGCATCCATATCAGGCGTCGCCGCAGGCCTAGAACAAGGTGTATATGAATGGGCTCAAGGGGCTCGAGCCGCCGACTGCGATCAAGACGGCGAACACCAGCAGGGTGATGACCATCGGCAGCATCCAATATAGCTTGCGCTTCCAGAGGAAGGCCAGCAATTCGCCCAGGACGCCCATCCGAGCGACGAAATCTTGCAGCGCGCTCGGTGAGGATTGGGCTCGCTTTGCCTTTGATGTCATGGTTGCTTCCAGCCTCGCAACTAAGTTTCAGGTGGATTTCCGCACGATGTGCGAACCCAGGACAAGCATGTCGATATCGCTGTTGCGGAAGGTATTGTATGCCTCCCGCGGCGTATTGACAATGGGTTCGCCGCGCAGATTAAACGATGTATTCAAGACGACCGGCACGCCGGTCGCCTCGCCGAAAGTCTTGACGATGTCGTAATAGCGGGAATTGGTTTCCCGGTCGATCGATTGCAGGCGACCGGTGCCTTCGTGGTTGACGGCATGCAGCTGCGACTGTTTGTCGGTCTTGATCGGCGCGACCATGAGCATGTAGCGCGGCGAATCGTGCTGCGCGACCCGGGGATATTCAAAGTACTCCGGCGCCCGCTCCCGCAAGACAACAGGCGCAAAGGGCCGGAAGGGCTCGCGGAATTTGATTTTCGTGTTGACGACTTCTTTCATATCTTCCCCGCGCGGATCGGCCAGGATGCTGCGATTGCCCAGCGCGCGCGGACCCCATTCGAAACGACCCTGGTGAAAGCCAATGACTTGCTGCCGCGTCAGCGCATCGACAATCGTCTCGGTGAGCCGAGTCTCGTCGCTGAAGGTCTCGTATTTGAGCGCTGCTTCATCGAGAAACCGGCGGCATTCCTCATCGCCATAACTCTTGCCGAAATAGGCATGCTTTTGCACCCATTTTCGCGGCTTGTTCAAGAGGATGTGCCAGGCCCAGAGCGCCGCGCCCAGGGCGCCGCCATCGTCGCCGGCCGCGGGCTGGATCCACAACTCGTCAAATGGCGTCTCGTTCAAAATGCGCCAATTCGCTTTTGTGTTCAGCGCGACGCCGCCGGCCATCGCCAGGTTCTTCATGCCAGTGCGCTTGTGCAGATAGGTCGCCGTCTTGATTAAGGTGTCTTCGGTGAATTGCTGGATGCTGGCGGCGATATCGGCATAATATTGATTGCTGTCCATCGCCGCTTTCTCGGCGGCGCGTTCCGGATTGGTGCGCATGGTGAAGAAGTCGCCCTCGGCATCGCGCTGCGGGCCAAAGAGATCCAGGAATTTCTTGCTGTAGCTTTGGCTGGCTGAGCGGTGGAAGTCGAAATAGTCCATGCGCAGCCGGAAAGCGCCGTTCGCCTCCGCCTGGGCGACCTTTTCAATCTTGTCCAGATAGCGCGGCTGTCCGTAGGGACTCATGCCCATGACCTTGTATTCGCCGTTGTTGACGCGGAAGCCGAGCCAGGCCGTGAAGGTGGAATAGAGCAGGCCGAGCGAATGCGGGAAGCGCTGCTCCTCAAACAGCTCGATAGAGGGGGCGCTGTCTTCCGGCTCGCCCAGGCTGCTTACACCCGTGCCCAGCGTGGTTGTAGTCCATTCCCCGACGCCGTCCACCGTCAGAATGGCCGCGTCCTTAAAGGGGCTGGCGAAGAAGGCGCTGGCGGCATGGCTCATGTGGTGATCGCAGAAGAGCACCCGGTCGTAGTCGATGCCGACGCCGCGCGCGATGTGGCTGCGCACCCAGAGCTTGTCGCTCAGCCAGGTCATCATCGACTCCCGCCAGAATCCGGCCGAGCGTGGAAAAGTGTTGAGCGCCGTCTGCAGGATGCGCTCGAATTTGAGCAGAGGTTTCTCGTAGAATACCGCGTACTCCAGGTCTCCGGCGCTGATTCCGGCCTGCTCGAGACAAAATTGCACGGCGAGATCGGGGAAGCCGTTGTCGTGCTTGACGCGGGAGAAGCGTTCCTCCATCGCCGCCGCCACCACCTCGCCGTCTTTAATCAGGGCCGCGGCCGAATCGTGGTAGAAGGCGGATATGCCCAGAATGTACATGCTCAGCCTTGTTCCTTCGCCGATGAAATATCGCTGGGAACAGGCTCCCGTTCCAGCCAGCGGGTGTCGGTCGATTTTCGGCGCAGCGGGTCCATAAAAATTGACGACAGCAGACCGAAGGGAACCAGGATTGTGAAATAAAACAGAGTGGCGATCAAGCGACCATTGAAGTCCGCCACGATGGCCGAGTTAACGCTGAAGCGTTCCCAGGCGATATTCCACAATTCTTTCAATTCTTCACTCCTGGAATCTCATATTCGCGGCAACGCAAGCGACGGCGCCCGAATGGACCATCCGCGCCAATCACCCCTCAAGGTTAGACCCATTCAACATGTCGAGCAAGGCGTTTTGCGCGATATTGTGCCCGGTCTGGTTCCAATGGGTGTCGGCAAAAAAGTAGGGTTGCCGCCCGGCGGCGATCGCTTGCCCGAGCGGAATCGTCAGGTCCAGGAAGCCGATATTGAGCGCGGCCGCCGTTTCTCGCATGAGCTCGCGTTGCGCGGAAAGGTTTTGGTCGATCTTGTCCTGCGCCGCATCGAGCCCGTCCGCCGCGGCCGCTTCGCTAAGGATTCGCTTGCTTTCCGCGTCCAGGTAATTCCAATACAGTTCCGCCTTCTGCGGTATGTACATCAGAATCAGCTCGCCGCCTAGCGCTTCCATGTCGGCCGCCATTTCGCTAACGCTTTCCAGCGCCAACTGAAACATCTTACTTTGGCGCAGTTCCGCTTTGCCCAGCGCCAGCATCGGCAGGAAGCTGTTCCAAAAGGCGACCGGCGTCGGCGGTTCCGTGAGGGCAATTTGCGGATATGCGCAGGGCGGCTCTTCTGATGCAGCGGGCGCACCCGCTTCCTGCAGCAACAGCATCCACAGCCGCTGCAAGACCAGATAATCGCCCGGTTCTTTGTTCTTCTGCAGGCGATCGCCAAATAGCTCGCCGCGCGCGCGCATATCCGCGTAGCTCTTGCTATCCACGAGGTCGTTGCCGGCGAAGAATGCGAGAACAAGGGTATCCGGTTGGCGCGGTTGCGCGAAAGCTTCAAAGAGGCGCTGCTGCTCCACTGTGCCGCTGCCGGGCAAGCCGAATGTCAGCATGGAATCGGAAATGCCACCCCAGAATGGCGCTGCGATCGCTTCGGCCGCCGTGAAGGAATCGCCTATGACCGCCAAATCGATTTTGTCCGGCCAAGGTTCGTTATTGCGATAGCCGTGACTGTCCGTGCTGTAGCTTAGGCGGTAGGGCGCCATTGGCAGGGCATCTTCAATTGAGAGACAGCTCAAGCTGAACAAGTCGCCGAACTGCGCCGTGATTTCCTGGTCGACGCGCTTCCAGGCGGGAAACTCGCGCGCGCCATGCGCCGTCCTCGTGCGGTAACCAGCCCGATCATAATACTGGGGCATGGTTTTAATCACTTTGTCCGGCAGATGCGGGAAGGCGAGTTGCAAGGCGGCTTCCAACAGAATCAGCGTGACCAATACGATGGCCGCGGGCTTGCGAAGTCTCAACAGCGCGCGCTGCTTGGGCGGCTCGTCGGGCATCGATTTCAGCTTCAGGTTTTCAGCAGGAGAAAATCAGGCATTGTAACCATTTTACACGCTCGCGCGTCTTGGGCATGACTTCAATTGCTGGAAAAGGGGCCGATGTCGAACTCGTCTTCCGGCGGCTTGAGGCGCAGGGCAAGCAGCAGCGTCTCCAGCTGATAGATCTCCACCAGCGAGACAAGGAGATTGGACAAGCTATCCATCGCCAGGAGTTCTTGCTTCTGCTTGTTATCCGTTTGCAGCAGGATGGAGGCGATCTGCGCCAGGGTCCGCGGATGATTCGGCAATTGCGAGGGATCGAAGCTGGCTTTGGACGATGAAGCAAGGGTCTCCAGATACTTGATCAAAAGCGGACGCAGCAGCCGGCTATGACGCCGTATGACTTCGGGGTGATCTTCCGCCGGCGCAAAATAATCGACTTCACCGAGCAGATAAGGATTGCTGCGGTCAATCGCCCTGATGCGAAAGCGGCGCCGGCCGGTGGCGACGATATTCATCCGCCCCAGCGGAAGACGCTCCACATCGCCGATGGACGCGCTGCAGCCGACCGCGTAGGGCGTCGCTGTGGGCCCGAGCGCTTCGCGACCATATCGGATCAATACGACGCCAAAGGGCTCATCGCTATCAATGCAGCGATTGATCATCACTTTGTAGCGCTCCTCGAAGATATGCAGCTTGACCTGCATACCCGGAAAGAGAACGGTATTGAGCGGGAATAGCGGCAAAGACGCCATCGAAAAGCGCAACCTCAATGCAGTTTCGTTCAGTTGGGCTTCTTGATTATAGCGCAAGGCGCATTGGCGGCGTCGAGCCGATTGGCGATACGCCAGCGCAATCGCTTCAGATTTTCTTTGCCATGGGAAACAAAGAGGTCACGGAGATTCACGCTTTGCTACGCGACATTTGTAGGGGCGACACTGTGTGTCGCCCGATAATCCGCGTTCGTGTCGGCGGGCGATTCTGTGTGTCGCCCAAAAATCCGCCCTTGCGTCCGCGGGCGATTCACAGAATCGCCCCTACAATCGTTGGCGAGTCCAACATAAGCCACGAGAAAAAACTTTGTGCCCTTTGTGGCTTTGTGCCTTTGTGACGAAATATCAGTTTGACATTTGCGATCGCGGCGGATGTCAATTCTGAAGCGATGGCGCGGCCGCGCGCCAGCAGCTAGCCTTTGTGTTGCTCTTCAAACAAGACGCGGCGCAGCACTTTACCGATGAAGGAGCGCGGAAGCGCGTGCCGGAATTCGATCTCCCAGGGCACGGCATATTCTTCCAGCCGACGCCGGCACAATTCCAGGAGTTCCTCTTTGGACAGGCTGCTGTTCGGTCGCGGCACAACAAATGCCTTGATCTTCTGCTGCGCCGCTTCATGGCCGATGCCGATGACGGCGGCCTCCAGCACCTTGTTGTTCTCGTAGAGCACTTCCTCCACATCGCGCGGGTAGACGCTGAATTCCCCGGTGAAGATGGTATCTCGCTTGCGGCTGATGATCTTGAAATAACCCTCGTCATCCATCACGCCGACATCGCCGGTGAAAAGCCAGCCGTCGCGCAGGACCGATTCGTCGCCCGCCCCGGCCTTCCAATAACCGCGCATGACCTGCGGACCCTTGACCGCCATCTCGCCAATTTGGCCGCTGGGCAAATCCTCGCGCGTGACCATATCCACAATTTTGGCGTCGGTATTGGGCAAAGGCACGCCTATGGAGCCGACTTTGCGCAGGCCATAGAGCGGATTCGAATGCGTGACCGGTCCTGCTTCCGTCAATCCGTAGCCCTCGACCAGCCGTCCGCGCGTCAGTTTCTCAAATGCCTCCTGCACTTCCACCGGCAAGGGCGCCGCGCCGCTGATGCAGGCTTTGATGGACGACAAGCTGTAACTGCGCAGGTTCTTCGCCTGGTTGATCAAGGTGAACATGGAAGGCACGCCGGGGAAGAGGGTCGGCTTGTAGCGACGGATCTGGTCGAGGACTTGCTGCAATTCAAAGACCGAAATAATAACGATTTTCGCGGCGATCAGAATCGGCAAGTTCATGGCGGCGGTCATGCCATAGCTGTGCTCGAAGGGCACGACGGCCATGACAACTTCTTTGCCATAAACAATCTCCGGCATCCAGTGGCGGGTCTGCAGGGCGTTCGCCACCAGATTGCGATGCGTCAGGCAGACGCCGCGCGGTTCGCCGGTCGTGCCGCTGGTGTAGGATATGACGGCGAGATCGGAGGCGTCGACATCGACATCGGGGGCTTGCGCGTACTCGACTTCCATGAGCTCGGACATGAAGCGGCCGATCTTGCGAGCAAGCGCCTCGTCTTCAGCGGTCGCGTGCTTGTGCCGGCCAAATGCCGATTGCCTGGTAGTCTCGACCTGTTTGCCGACGCGCGTGAATATCAAGACTTTTGTGCCGGCGGCCTCCGCCAGCAATTGCGCCAATTCGCTGAAGGCGCTCAGCGTGATGAGGACTTTCGCCTCGGTTTCGCGCGCGTGGCCGACGATGAGATCGGCGTTCGCATCGGGATTCGAAAGCACCACAACCGCGCCCAGCTTCAGGATGGCGTAGTAGGCGATGATGAATTGCGGCGTATTTGGCAGGACGATCTGCGCGCGGTCGCCTTTGCGCAGGCCTATTTTCCGCAGGGCCCGGGCAAACTGATTGACCTTGGCTTCCAGTTCGCGATAGGTCAAGGTCTTGCCATAGAAAACGGTCGCCTGGCGCTTTGGCGCCCAATCCGCCGCGCTTTCCAGGAAGCGGAACAAAGGCTGCTGCGGAATCGGAATGGTATGGGGAATATCTTTATCGTAATGGCCCAGCCAGGGCCGTCCCCGCGCCAGTTGATCCAGCGCCGAAATCGAGCGCCAACTGCTGCGCTTGGACTTTTCAATGAAGCGTTCTATCGCCCGGTTGACAGCGTCGTGGCGCTCCAGCTGGACCTTATGTTTTGACGCGCCTATGTCATGGACTTCGGCATTCGGTATCAGCTTGGCGACATCATCGTAGACATAACGCGGGAAATAATTGTCGCGTTCGCCCGTGATGACCAGCGTTTCATTTTTGATGTCCCGCAGTTGCGACCAGGCCTGCCAGCCATGCAGATTGTTGTGGAACATGCTTTTCAGCACATGGTATTCGGCATCCCATCTTCTGCGATATCGCCAAAAGGGAACGGCGAAATGCACGGGAATGCGGAATAACGCGGAGGCGAAGCGGGGCAGGGGATATTCGCCGGCGGTCGCGACCAGGATCAATTTGGAAACGCGCTCGGAATAAGCGTTGGCGAATTCAATGCATATAGCGCCGCCGAAGGAATGACCGACCAGGACAAACTTCTCGGGCAAGTCCAGGCTGTCGACCACATCGCGCATATCCTGGATCAATTCCGGCATGGAATAACTGCTGCGCGGCGCATCGCTCTGCCCATGCCCGCGCAGGTCCGGCGCGACGACACGATATTGGTTGGCGAAATGCGCCAACTGCCACTCCCAGGATTCGGCCACGCCGGCGAAGCCATGCTGAAAGACGATCGCCGTCTCCACATCTTGTGGAAACAAGTCGATAACGCTCAAATGGCTGCCCGGATAATCGCGAATCGGCGCCTTGACCCGGTACAAGTCAAAGTCCAGCGTGGTAACGGCCCGTTTCAGCCCGCGGATTCTTCTCTTCATCGGTCACCGCCATTAAATGTCTAGCATCATTATATCGAATGCAATTCGTCATGGGAAAGGCAAGGGGATCGCATCAAGTTTTTCTTTGCACACAGAGTACGCAGATGAAACAGAGAAACGCTCGCAATTTGCAGGCCATTTTCAACGGGCGTCTCACGAGACGCCCCTACAATTTCTGAATTTACGTGGCGAAGGTCTCATTATGATTTTGATGCGATTGCCCTGGCAAAATGCGAAGCATCTCGCAGCCGGCCGCGAAGAGGGGTAAAATCTGATTAAGATATTGTGCTGAAACGCGAGGAGAGCGCCATGGACTCGCCCCTGGCAACAACCGCCTGGCTCGAAGATCATCTGGAAGATTCCGGCATTCGCATCATTGATATGCGCGGGGGCGTACTGCCGCCTACTGCGCCGCCGCCGCACTACTTCACCGACCGCGCGGGATACGAAGAAGCGCATATTCCCGGCGCCGTCTTTGTCGATTGGCAGGCGGACATCGTCGAACCCGGTTCGCCATCCAACGATGTATTGGCGCCTGGGCCTTTCGCTGAGCTTATGGGCCGCCTCGGAGTCGACGGCAGCATGACCGTGGTCATTTACGATAACGCCGCTTCTATGCTGGCTTGCCGCTTGCGCTGGGCCCTGCGTTACTACGGCCACAATAAAGTCAAGATCCTCGATGGCGGCTGGCAGAAGTGGCTGGCTGAGGGGCGACCGGTGAATGTCGACATTCCGGCGATTGCGCCGACAAGTTTCCGGCCGCGCGTGAATCAGCAGATTCGAGCGACGGCCGATGAGATCCTGGCGTCTTTGGAAACGGGGGACATGCAAATCGTGGATGTTCGCTCGCCCGCCGAGTTCGCCGGCGAAGCCTCGCGCGCGCAATACGGCGGGCACATTCCTTCCGCGTTGAGCCTGCCGCGCTCGCATTTGGTCGCCGACGACTTGACCTTAAAACCAAGCGCCGATCTCATGCGGGCATTTGCCGCTGCCGGCGTCGATGTCGCAGCCAAGGATACTGTGCTCTATTGCAATTCGGGCGTCTCCGCCACCTACGGCATGCTGGCGCTGGAAATCGCCGGCGCGCAGAATCTGCGCATTTACGACGGCTCCTGGAAAGAATGGGGCAATGATGCCTCAAAGCCCAAAGCGACCGGCGCTTGACGCCCGGCGGCGCGACGCTTAGGTAAGATATGGCGCAAATGAAGTGTCACAAGAAGCGCGGCCCCGGCCGCAAGTGTAAAGAAAGTTCAGGCAAACCGTGGAGCTAAGCGCCTACACAGCGGAATCGGCCTTCGACGTCCTGGGTTCCGAATGGAACGCGCTGCTGAAACGCGCGCCGATGGACCGGATCTTCTATACCCGGGAGTGGCAACAGACCTGGTGGGGAGCTTATCGTCCGGGCGAACCGCTGATTCTGGCCGCGAGAGAAGGCGATGCCTTGACGGGCATCGCGCCCATGTTTCTCACGGAGACCGACAGCGGCCGCGCGCTGCAGATCATCGGCTGCGTCGACGTCACCGACTATCTGGATTTTATTGTCGACGAAGAGCATCAGACGGCCGTTTACAGCGCTTTTGCCGATTACCTCGCCGCGCAGCGCAATCATTTCGATGTCCTTGACTTTTGTAACATTCCCGACAACTCGCCGACCAAAGCGATCCTGCCGGCGCTTCTGGCCGAACGCGGCTTTAGCGTCACCGTGGAGCAGCAAGAAGTTTGCCCGGTCATCAAACTGCCGAGCAATTGGGCCGGCTACCTGAGTTCGCTCGACAAGAAACAGCGGCATGAAGTCCGCCGCAAGATTCGGCGCGCTCAAGGCAGCGAAAAAGCAATCGACTGGTACATCGTCAACGGGCAGCAAGCCCTGGAGGACGAAGTATCGCACTTCGTGCGCTTGATGGCGGCCAGCGATCCGGAGAAAGAACGCTTCCTGAGCGACGAGAGCAACATGCGCTTTTTCCGGACGATTGTGCCGCTGTTGCAGGAGCGGGGCTGGCTGCAGATGAATTTTCTCACGGTCGATGAAGCGCGCGCCGCCGCTTACATCAACTTCGTCTACGGCGACCGCGTGATGGTCTACAACTCCGGCCTTGATCATCGGGACTTCGGCGACCTGAGCCCGGGCATCGTGCTGCTGGCATACAATATCCGCTACGCGATTGAGCAAGGCTACCAATTTTACGATTTTTTGCGCGGCGACGAACCCTACAAATACCGCATGGGCGGCAGCAATACGGCGGTCATGAACATCCGCGCGGTTTGAGCCGGCGCGCCTCGTCCGTGGAGCAATTGTGCCCATCCAAAAGATCGCCCTGATCAGCGCGCATACCAGCCCGCTCGCGCCGATGGGCGGCGCGAAGACCGGCGGCATGAATGTTTACATCCGCGAGTTGTCGCGCGAGTTGGGTTCGCAAGGCTTTTCCGTTGATATCTTCACGCGGCGGGCCGACGCCGAAGCGCCGGAAGTGGATCGGTCGATTGGCGACAACGTCCGCTTGATCAACCTGAGCGCGGGCCCGCCACAGCCGCTCCTCCCTGAGGAACAGTACCAGCATCTTGAAGCGTTCACGGCTGCGCTGATGGCATTCGCGACCGGGCGCGACATGCGTTACGACATCGTTTACAGTCACTATTGGCTGAGCGGCTGGGTCGCCGCGGAGCTCAAGCAAGCCTGGGGCCTGCGCTTCGTGCACATGTTTCATACGCTCGGCCACATGAAAAAACGCATCGCCGATAAAGCCCCCTATCCGCCCGATCAGCGCATATCAACCGAGATGGAGATCGTGCGCTGGGCCGACCGGATCATCGCGGCGACGCCAGCGGAACAGGCGCAACTGCGCTGGCTGTATCGGGCCGCGCGCCGGCAGATCACGGTCATTCCACCCGGCGTCAACACCGAGCAGTTTCATAACAGCGTTTCGCCGAAGGCGGCCCGCGAAGCCCTTGGCGTCAGTCCCGACAGCCATATTCTGCTTTTCGTGGGGCGCATCGAACCGCTGAAGGCGGTCGACACCATCCTGGAGGCGCTGAATGCGCTGCGCGACCGGGCGCCGGATCTGCTCGGCCGCCTGCAATTCATCATTGTCGGCGGCGCTTCCAACGAAGGCGCCGATCCGGAATTGAATCGCCTGCGCGGGCTCAGCAAGAACCTGAGCATCGATCATCTGGTTCGTTTTGTTGGCGCCAAGGAACAGGCGGAATTGCCGCGATATTATGCCGCCGCCACCGCCGTCATCATGCCCAGCGATTACGAGTCATTTGGCATGGTGGCGCTGGAAGCGATGTCATCGGGCACACCCGTCATCGCCTCGCAAGTCGGCGGCTTGCAGTTCCTGGTGCGGGACCGGGAAACCGGCTTTCATATTCCGGCGCGCGCGCCCATTTCACTGGCGGAGTGCATTATCGAGCTATTCGCCGACCCGTCAAAGACCGCCTCAATGGGGGACAGCGCCTCGCGCATCGCCCAGACCTACGCCTGGTCGAAAATCGCGGAACGCCTCTTAATCGTCTTCAATGAAGTGGCCGGCGCGAAAGAGAAGAAAAGCTAACCGCCGTAGGAATTGGGAACGTCATTGACGCGGGCGGCGATGTACGGGCTCTCCAGCATGTAATCCAGGGCCTCGTCTTCCGACATCTGGGTCTGGCCCTTGTGATACAGCGTGTCGTTGAAAGCGTCGTAGCGATAACGGCGATTCACCCAGCCATGCAGATTGTGCTGAAACAAAACATGAAACTGTATCGCCTCGTCTTCGGCGATGATGTCTTCTTCCAGAATCCAAACCGGCGCGTACTGCGAAAGGTGCGGGCGCGCCTTCACATCACGCCGTTCAATCAATTGATCTACAGTGGTCATCGTCCGTCTCGTTATCCCTTTAGAGAGTTGCTGACGCCGTCATTGTAGCGCCGCGAGCGGTCTTCGGCAAGTTGCGACCGCAGCGCATTTCCGCCGTCGGCTCGGGCGGGCCGCGTAGCGTCCACTTCCAAAAGACAAAAGTTCATTTACACTATGCTGCCAATAGCTGGCGAACTAGCGGAGCAATGCGATGGCAACATCTGAAATCAAAAAAGTTGTTTTGGCCTACAGCGGCGGGCTGGATACATCGGTGATCGTGCCCTGGCTGAAGCACAACTACGGCTGCGAAGTCGTGTGCTTTTGCGCCGACCTGGGGCAGGAGGAGGAGCTTGACGGCCTGGAAGACAAAGCGCTGGCCTCCGGCGCCTCCAAATTGTACATCCGCGACCTGCGCGCGGAGTTCTTGACGGAATTCGTTTTCCCCACCTTGCGCGCCGGCGCGGTATATGAGCGGGAGTACCTGCTGGGCACATCCTTCGCCCGGCCCTTGATCGCCAAGCACATGGTCGAAATTGCCGAGCTGGAGCGGGCCGATGCGGTCGCCCATGGCTGCACCGGCAAAGGCAACGACCAGGTGCGTTTTGAAGTATCGACCATGGCGCTGAACCCGAAACTGCGCACGATTGCGCCCTGGCGCGAATGGGATATCCGCAGCCGTGAAGATGCCCTGGCTTATGCCGAAGAATTCCGCGTCCCGGTATCGCATACGGAAAAGGACATTTACAGCCGCGATCGCAATATCTTCCACCTGTCGCATGAAGGCGGCCTGCTGGAAAACCCATGGAACGAACCGGAAAGCCTGATGTATCAGCTGACCGCGGACCCGGAGAACGCGCCCGACGAACCCGAATATATCGAGCTCGGTTTTGAGAGTGGCGACCCGGTCAGCCTGAACGGCCAGGAAATGGGCGCGGTGGAATTGTTTGAAAGCTTGAACGAGTTGGGCGGGCGGCATGCCATCGGGCGCACGGATATCGTTGAGAACCGCCTGGTGGGGATGAAGAGCCGCGGCGTCTATGAAACGCCGGCCGGCACGCTTGTGCATCGCGGCCATCAGTTGTTGGAGAGCATCTGCCTGGACAAGCACACAATGCAGTACAAGGACACGGTGGCGACAAAATATGCCGAGCTCGTCTACAACGGGATGTGGTACAGCAAGCTGCGCGAAGCCCTGGACGCCTTTGTGGCGGTCACGCAGGCGACTGTCACCGGCACCGTGCGGCTCAAGCTCTACAAAGGCAATGTGATCGTCGCCGGGCGCAAAAGCCCCTACAGCCTCTATCGCGAAGATTACGCCTCCTTCGGCGAAGAAGATGTCTATAACCAGCAGGATGCCCAGGGCTTCATTCAATTGTTTGGCTTGCCGATCAAAGTCGAGGCGATGCTCGAGGTTGAAGGCGGCGCCCGCACCGATTACCGGCGTCCCGATTATAGCCGTTTCAAACGCGACTAATCCAAAGAGCTAGAGAGCAAGCGAGACCTGGCAATGAGTCTCTGGGGCGGACGCTTCCGCGAACCGAGCGACGACGACCTGCGGAAGCTGAACGACAGCATCAGCTTCGACCGCGCGCTTTACGCCGAAGATATCGAAGGCAGCGCCGTCTACGCGCGCGCCCTGGCCGCGGCCGGGGTCATCAGAGCGGACGAGGCCGATGCGATCGTGGCCGGCTTAAATCAGGTCAAGCGCGAGTTTGACGATGACAGTTTCACTCTTGTCGATGGCGATGAAGATATCCATACCGCCGTCGAAAGACGCTTGATCGAACTCATCGGCGACGTCGGCGGCAAGCTGCACACCGGCCGCAGCCGCAACGACCAGGTGGCGACCGACTTCCGCTTGTGGTCCATGCGCGCGGCTGACCGGCTGGCAACGGCGCTGCGACAATTGCAGGCGGCGCTGCTGGATGTCGCCGAGAATCACGCCGAGACGCTGATGCCGGGTTATACGCATCTCCAGCCGGCGCAGCCGATTACGGCGGGCCATTGGCTGATGAGCTTCTTCTGGATGCTCGAGCGCGATTTGGACCGGCTGCGCGCAGCGCGCGCGCGTATGGCCGAGTGCCCCTTGGGCGCGGGCGCATTGGCCGGCAATCCCTTTCCTATTGACCGTGAGCGCCTGGCCGCCGAGCTTGGCTTCGACCGACCGAGCGAGAACAGTCTGGACGCGGTCAGCGATCGAGATTTTGTGGCCGATCTGCTATATGCGGCGTCGCTCTGCGCCATTCATCTCAGTCGCCTGGCGGAGGATATACTGATTTACTCCAACCCGGCTTTTGGCTTTATCACGCTGGACGACCGCTACAGCACCGGCTCCAGCTTGATGCCGCAAAAGCGCAATGCCGACCCGATGGAACTCATGCGCGGCAAGACAGGCCGGCTGATCGGCAATTTGACGGGATTCTTGACGACCCTGAAGGGTCTCCCCAGCGGATACAACAAAGATCTGCAGGAAGACAAAGAAGCCCTGTTCGATTCCCTGGAGACGCTGCATCGCTTGCTGCCGGTCGTCACGGCGACGGCGCGCAGCCTGCAGCTGAACCCGGAGGCGATGACAGCGGCGCTTGGCGAAGATCTGCTGGCGACCGATCTGGCGGATTATCTCGTGCGCAAAGGCCTGCCATTCCGGCAAGCGCATCATGTCGCAGGCGAAGTCGTTCGCATGGCGTCAGAAGCGGAAATCGCGCTGTCGCAGCTACCGCTGAGCAAATTGCGCCGAGCGAGCCCGGTCTTTGACGACGACGTGGCTGAAGTCTTCGACTTTTCGGCGTCGGTCGCCCGGCGCCGCGCGCTCGGCGGGACGGCGCCGGCGGCTCTGCGGCTGCAAATCGAGCGGGCGCGGGCAATATTCAAGTCTTAATTGTACAATCTGCATGAAGTTTGCTATGCAAGCTATACGAAGATCTAATAGCGTCTGGTTGAATTTTTCTAATTCCTTGACAGAGCCCGTCATGTTGGGTAAGCTCTCCTATCGTGTTACGCCAAATTGAGGCGAGCTATGCGCGTTAAGCGCCCGACAGGTTCAATCCTTATTATCGTCCTTGTCATTGTCCTCGTGATTAGCGTTGGACTTTAAGGGCTTGGGCGGGCGACGCGCAACGGGCAAAGCAACAAGCAGCCTCCCAAGCCACGGGGGGCTTTTTTGTTTAGGACAGCGATACGGATTGATGAATAAATGAATGCGCGAATGAAGCACTTCAACTACGCTTGCCGGCCCGGAGCGCCGGATCAGCGCTTCTTTTACGGGCGAAATGCGCTTGATTTGACGACGCTTGTTTCATTCCATATCGCTGGATGAGCAAGCGTCTTTGATTTATTGGACGCGCTAGCAGAGGAAAGATACATGACGGCGGAATGGATTTGGCGAAATGGCGAGTTTGTCAAGTGGGATGAGGCGACCGTTCACGTCAGCGCTCACGCCTTGCATTATGGCTCGAGCGTGTTCGAAGGCATCCGCGCCTATGACACGCCAAAAGGACCGGCCATCTTCCGGCTTCAGGAGCACAGCGAGCGCCTGATTCATGGCGCGCGCGTCATGCGCATTGAGCATGAGAATGACGCCGAATCGCTGGACCGGGCTATCATCGAAACCGTCCGCAAGAACGGACATGCCTCCTGCTATATTCGGCCGATTATATTCCGCGGCAGCGGCGCCTTGGGCCTGGAAGGCCGCGGGCGCACGGAAACCGAAACCGTCATCTTCACGATGGAATGGGGCCGTTATCTGGGCGCGGAAGCGATTGAGCAGGGCGTCAACGTGCAGATCAGTTCATTCCGGCGGATGGCCCCCGATACCCACATGGCTTTGGTCAAAGCCGGCGGCAATTATGTCAATAGCCAGTTCGTCAGCATGGAAGCGCATGACAACGGTTTCGAAGAAGGCATCGCCCTTGATGTCAACGGCTATGTGAGCGAAGGCGCCGGCGAAAATATCTTTGTCATCATGGATGGCGTCGTCTATACGCCGGGCGCCTGGTCGTCGATCCTCATGGGCATCACGCGGGACAGCGCGCTGCGCATTCTCGCCGATCAAGGCGTGGAAGTGCGCTTTCAACCGGTGGCGCGGGAAATGCTCTATATGGCGGATGAGATCTTCTTCACCGGGACGGCCGCGGAAGTCACGCCGGTCAAGTCTGTCGACCGTATTTCTATCGGCTGCGGCGGGCGCGGACCGATCACCGAGGCGGTGCAGCGCGAGTTCTTCGCCATCACATCCGGCGAAGCGCCCGACAAATACAATTGGCTGACTCATGTAAACGGCGATTGACGGACGGAATTCGCAAGCGAGCGCTTAAGCCGGGAGGCGATGATGAAACTAAAGGGATCAGACATCATCATGGAATGCCTGTTGAAAGAAGGCGTCCATGTCATGTTCGGCTACCCGGGCGGCGCAATCTTGCCGACCTACGACGCCATCGCCCGCTATGAAGGCCGTATTCATCACGTCCTCGTGCGTCACGAGCAGGGCGCGTCGCACATGGCCGACGGCTATGCCCGCGCCACCGGCGAGGTCGGCGTTTGCATCGCGACAAGCGGACCGGGCGCGACCAATCTGGTCACCGGTCTGGCGACAGCGATGATGGATTCGTCGCCGATCGTGGCGATCACCGGGCAAGTTCCCATTCCCGCCATCGGCTCGGATGCCTTTCAGGAGACCGATGTCACGGGCGTGACCCTGCCGATCACGAAGCACAATTATCTGGTGACGGATGTCCGCGATTTGGCTTACACAATGAAGGAAGCCTTTCACATCGCGCGCACCGGGCGGCCCGGTCCGGTGCTGGTTGATGTGCCGAAGGATGTTCAGACGGCCGAGACGGAATTCATCTATCCCGAGGGCGATGTCCTGCTGCCGGGATATGCCCCGCCTTGGTCGGCGAATGAGCAGGAGATCGACGACGCCCTTCGGCTGATTGATGAAGCGGAGCGCCCCATCATCCTGGCCGGGCATGGCATCATGATGTCCGGCGCGATGCAAGAAGTGCGGGAGTTGGCGGAGCGGGCGCAGATACCGGTATCGCTGACGCTTTTGGGCAAGGGCGCTATGCCGGAAGACCACCCGCTCGTCATCGGCATGATGGGAATGCACGGCGAGGCCTCTTCCAATCTGGCGATTCAGGAAGCGGATCTGCTGCTGGCCCTGGGCATGCGCTTCGACGACCGCGTCACGGGCAACTTAAAAACTTACGCGCAAAAGGCGCGCAAAATCCACATCGATATCGACCGCTCCGAAATCAACAAGAATGTCAAAGTTGAGGTCGGCATCGCCGGGGACTTGAAGACCGTCTTGGCGCAGCTGCTGCCGAAGCTGGGGCAGAAGTCCCATCCGGACTGGATTCGCCGGATACGCGACTGGCTGGAGGATTCCAGCGAACGCGATATCTTGAATTATGAGACGCCCGGCATCCTGCTCACGGCCCAGGTCATCAATGACATTTGGAAAATGACGGGCGGCGATGCCATCACCGTCACCGATGTCGGGCAGCACCAAATGCTTGAGGCGCAATACTACCCGCATCAGCGGCCGTCAACTTTGCTCACGAGCGGCGGACTGGGCACGATGGGCTTCGGCTTCCCGGCCGCAATCGGCGCGAAGTTCGGCAAACCCGATGAAGAGATCTGGGCAATCGTCGGCGATGGCGGCTTTCAGATGACCTTGTGCGAAATGGCCACGGCCGTGCAGGAAAACGTCAACGTCAATATCGCGATCATCAACAACCACTTCCTGGGCATGGTGCGGCAATGGCAGGAGCTTTTCTTTGAAAAGCGCTACGAAGCCACGCCGATGGTCAATCCGGACTTCTGCAAGCTGGCCGATGCCTACGGCATACCCAACCGCCTCGTCACGCAGCGCGATGAGATTGAAGACGCGGTCAACTTTGCGCGCAGCATCAAGGGACCGGTGTTGATTGAGTTCGTCGTTGAAAAAGAAGAGATGGTCTATCCAATGGTGCCCGCTGGAGCGGATTTGCATGACATGAAGCGCAGGCCTAAACCAGGAGAAGCATGATGTCAAAAGAGACAGTTGACACGAAAGTGACCGTTGTCGCCCTGGTGGAGAATGAGCCGGGCGTCCTGAACCGCATTGCCAGCATGTTCCGCCGGCGCGCCTTTAATATTGACAGCCTCACGGTCGGCCGCACCCACAAACCGCATATCTCGCGCATGACAATTCGCGTGGACGCGGGGCCGGAATACGCCAGAAAGATCGCCAACAATTTGCTGAAACTGGTGAATGTGATCGATGTGCGCATCCTCGACAATGAACCGCATATAGAACGCGACCTGGCGCTGATCAAGGTGCGCAACGACGACACGGAATCGCGCAATACGATCACCGAAATCTGCGACCGCTACCCGGCGCGCATCGTCGATGTGGGCCCGAAAGTGGCGATTATCGAAATGGTCGGCACGGAGAAATTCGTTGAAGAATTTATTGAAGAGGTGCGGCCGACCGGCATTGTCGAGATGATCCGCACCGGCGTCGTATCGATGGGGCGGGGCACGCGCATTCACGATACCGATTATCAGCGCCCAGACCTGAGCCGCGCCAGCGCGGATGGCGCCAACGGCAACGGCCGCATCGTCTGATTGACGAAGCCGTCGCCCGCAAATCTGTACAAATTCGACCGAGGAGATAGAACATCAATGGCAACACTCTATTACGACCAGGATGCGGACCTCAGTTTGCTGGATGGCAAAACCATTGCCGTCATCGGCTACGGCAGCCAGGGACATGCCCATGCCCTGAACGCCCGCGACAACGGACAGAACGTCATCATCGGATTGCATGAAGGCAGCCAGAGCAAAGCCAAAGCCGAAGCCGACGGCTTGAAGGTCTTCACCGTGGCGGAAGCGACCAAACAAGCCGATATCGTGATGATTCTGATTCCGGACACGCGGCAGGGCGACGTATATGAGGAGCATATCGCGCCAAACCTGAAAGCGGGCGCCATGCTGATGTTCGCTCATGGCTTCAATATCCATTTCAAAGAGATTGTGCCGCCGCCGACCGTCGATGTCGGCATGGTGGCGCCCAAAGCGCCGGGGCATCGCGTCCGCGAGGTTTTCACCGAGGGCGCCGGCACGCCCGGTTTGATCGCCATTGAGCAGGATGCCAGCGGCAGCGCGCTGGCCTTGGGCCTGGCTTATGCCAAGGCCATCGGCTGCACCCGCGCCGGCGTGATTGAAACTACCTTCAAGGAAGAAACGGAGACCGATCTCTTCGGCGAGCAGGTGGTGCTCTGCGGCGGCGTGACGGCGCTGATTCGCGCGAGTTTCGAGACCCTGGTCAAAGCCGGCTACCAGCCGGAAGTCGCTTATTTTGAATGCTTGCACGAGCTGAAGCTGATCGTCGACCTGCTCTACGAGGGCGGCTTGAGCTACATGTGGTACAGCGTCAGCAATACGGCGGAGCATGGCGGTTATGTCATCGGCGATCAATTTGAGGGCTCGATCAAGGAAGAGATGGCCGGCGTTTTGCAGAAGGTCCAAAATGGCGAATTCGCCCAGAAATGGATCGACGAAAACAAACAGGGCCGCCCGAATTTCAACGCCCGCCGCCAGCAAGAGCATGACTTGCTCATCGAGAAAGTGGGCGCCGATTTGCGCCAGATGATGCCATTCCTGGATGCCAAGAATATCAAACAGAGCGATTAGCAACCTCGGGACGATGCTCTTGGGCAGCGACGCGCATTGGGAAAGGAGGCGCCAATATGTCGGAAGATGGTCTTACTGGCCTTAGCCAACAATGCAGGTCTTGTGAGCCGATGCAACTGACGAAAGGAAGGCCTCCAAATGGTAGAACGAACTTACGACGCTAACACCGTCATCATCTTCGATACAACGCTGCGCGATGGCGAACAGAGCCCGGGCGCAACCCTGTCCAGCGCGGAAAAGCTGGAGATCGCCCGGCAGCTCTCCCGCCTCGGCGTCGATGTGATCGAAGCCGGTTTCCCGGCGGCATCGCCCGATGACCTGCGGGCGGTGCAGCGCATCGCCGCCGAAGTCGGCACGCCGGACGGGCCGACGATCGCCGGCTTGTCCCGCGCCCTTGAAGGCGATATCAGGACGGCTTGGGAGGGCGTGAAAGGGGCCGCCAAGCCGCGGATTCACACCTTCCTCGGCACATCGCCCAGCCACCTGGCGATGCTGCGGATCGACAAGGACGAGGGCCTGGAACGCATCCGCAGCGGCGTCACCCTGGCGAAAAGCCTCTGCGCTGATGTGGAATTCAGCCCCATGGACGCGGGCAGAACCGATACCGAGTATCTGATCAAAGCCTGCGCTGTCGCCGTCGAATGCGGCGCGACGACGCTGAATATCCCGGATACGGTCGGTTATGTCATGCCGGCGGAATGGGCCGATACCCTGGAAATGCTGATCAATGAAACGCCCGGCGCCGGACCGGGCAGCGGCGTGATCTGGTCGGTGCATTGCCATAACGACCTGGGTCTGGCCACCGCCAACACCCTGGCCGGTTTGACGCGCGGCGTGCGCCAGGTCGAGGTGACGATAAACGGCATAGGCGAGCGCGCCGGCAACACCAGCCTGGAAGAAGTGGTGATGGCCGTGCATACGCGCAAGAGCTTTTATGAATTGCGCACCAACATCGATACGACGCAGATCATGAAGACCAGCCGCATGGTGCGCAACTATATGGGCCTGCCCGTGCAGCCCAACAAAGCTATCGTGGGCGCGAACGCCTTCGCGCATGAATCGGGCATTCACCAGGACGGCGTGCTGAAAAACGCGGAAACATTCGAAATCATGATGCCGGAGGATGTCGGCCTGACGCAGAGCAAGCTGGTGCTGGGCAAGCTCAGCGGCCGCCATGCCCTGCGCGTGCGCTTGCGCGAACTCGGCTACGAAGTCGACGGGGACGAGCTGCGGGATGTCTTCCGCCGCTTTAAGACGCTGGCTGATATGAAGAAGACGGTGACTGACGCCGATCTGGAAGCGCTCGTCGCCGATGAAGCGGCACAGAAACCGGAAGATTTCTTCCGCCTGCTTGATATCCAGGTGGTTTGCGGCACGATGGGCATGCCGACCGCCACCGTCAAGATGGAGAACCAGGACGGCGAAGAACTCATTGTCGCTGCCGTCGGCGCGGGACCGGTCGATGCTTCTTACAGCGCAATCGACAAAATCATCAAGGCGCCCAATGAGCTGCTGGAATTCAACGTGCACAGCGTCACCGAAGGGATAGACGCGCTGGGCGAAGTCACGGTGCGCATCCGGCCGGAAGGCAGCAATCGCACCTTCGGCGGCTACGGCGCCGACAGCGATATTGTCGTATCCAGCGTCAAAGCTTACGTCGCCGCCCTGAATCGCATGATTGCGGGCCTGGGCTTGGGCGATGTCGCGCCGGAAGGCGATGTGGCCACCGTTGGGCTGACGGCCTCTTGACGATTGGTATGCCCGGCGCGGCGATATCCGCGTGTTTCTCGGAAGGTGAAAGTGAAGGAAGCGGAGGAAGCGAAGATGACAGAAAACGGCAGAGCGCGCACACTTTTCGAGAAGGTATGGCAGCCCCATATCGTGCGCGAGCAGAGCGATGATACGCCGGCTGTGCTTTATATTGACTTGCACCTGGTGCATGAGGTGACATCGCCGCAAGCGTTCTCCCTGCTGCGCGAGCGCGGCCTGAAAGTGCGGCGGCCGGACCTGACGATCGGCACGATGGATCACAGCACGCCGACCACGCCGCGCAACGATCTCGGCGTCATTCCCGTTGCCGATGTCATGGCCGCGAAGCAGCTCGATACCTTCGCCAAGAACTGCGAGGATTTCGGCATTCCTATGTACGCGCTGGGCGACGAGCACCAGGGCATCGTGCATGTGATCGGCCCGGAAAAAGGCTTGACGCAACCGGGCATGACGATTGTCTGCGGCGACAGCCATACCAGCACGCACGGCGCTTTTGGCGCCTTGGCTTTTGGCATCGGCACCAGCGAGCTTGGGCATGTGCTGGCGACGCAGACGCTATTGCAGAACAAACCCAAGACGATGGCGGTTAATGTTGATGGCCGGCTCGGCGCTGGCGTCACGGCCAAGGACATCATCCTGGCGATCATCGCCAAGATCGGCATCGGCGGCGGCACCGGGCATGTCTTCGAGTACCGCGGCGAGGCGATCCGCAACCTGAGCATGGAAGGGCGGATGACTGTCTGCAATATGTCGATTGAGGGCGGGGCGCGCGCCGGCATGGTGGCGCCCGATGACACGACGTACGAATATATTGCCGGGCGCGAACATGCGCCCAGCGGCGCCGAATGGGATGCCGCTGTCGCGCGCTGGCGCGACTTGCCGTCGGATGCGGGCGCCGCTTTCGATCAGGAAATCACGATCCGCGCCGATGAACTGACGCCGATGATCACTTATGGCACCAATCCGGGCATGGGCATGCCGATCAACGCGGCTGTGCCCGCGCCGGAAGACGAGAGCGACTACAACCGCAAGCTCGCCCTGGACAAAGCGCTGACTTATATGGATCTGGCGCCGGGCCAGCGGCTGCTGGGCCAGGCGATAGACGTCGTCTTCATCGGCAGTTGCACCAACTCGCGGATTACTGATCTGCGGCAGGCGGCCGACTTCATCAAAGGGCGCAAGGTCGCCGACGGCCTGCGCATGATGGTGGTTCCCGGTTCGCAACAGGTGAAAGCCCAGGCCGAAAACGAAGGGCTTGACGCCATCTTCCGCGCGGCCGGCGCCGAATGGCGGGAAGCCGGCTGCTCCATGTGCATCGCCATGAACGGCGACCAGTTGCAGCCGGGTCAATACGCCGTATCGACCAGCAATCGCAATTTCGAAGGGCGTCAAGGCAAGGGCGGGCGCACATTCCTCGCCAGTCCGCTGACGGCGGCCGCTTCGGCTGTGGCCGGCGTCGTCACGGACCCGCGCACAATGATGGCAGGGTTGAGCTAAGGAGAGGGCTAATGGAAAAGCTGAGTCATATTCAGGGCACAATCGTCTCTATTCCCGTCAATGACATCGACACCGACCAGATCATCCCGGCGCGCTTTCTGAAAGTCACCGACAAGGAAGGCTTGGGCAAGGCGGCTTTCTGCGACTGGCGCTACGGCGACGATGGCGAGACGCCCAATCCCGATTTCATCCTCAACAAGGCGGAATATCAGGGCGCTTCGGTCCTGGTGGCGGGCGACAATTTCGGCTGCGGCAGTTCGCGCGAGCATGCGCCCTGGGCTTTGCTGGGGGCGGGATTCAAAGCCGTGGTCAGCACGGATTTCGCCGATATCTTCCGCAACAATGCGCTGAAAAACGGCTTGCTGCCGATCGCCGTCGACGCCGATACCCAGCAGCAGCTTTTCAGCCTGGCGGAAGAAGACCCGAGCACGGCCGTCCAGGTCGATGTGGAAGCGCAGACGCTCACATTGCCGGACGGGCGCGAAGTGGGCTTTCCGCTGGATGGCTTTTCCAAGTACTGCCTGCTCAACGGCGTGGATCAGTTGGGTTATCTCCTGGCGCTGGACGATGAGGTGCGGGAATTCGAATCCATGAATCCGCAGCGCGTGGTCACAACGGCTTAATCCCGCAGCGCCTGGGGCGAGCGAGAAGCAGGAGGATAGATTAGATGAACCGGGTCGCAATCTACGATACCACCTTGCGCGATGGCAGCCAGCGCGAAGGCATTTCTTTCTCGGTCGCGGACAAGATTCACATTACAAAACTGTTGGACGAGCTCGGCATCAGTTATATCGAGGGCGGCTGGCCCGGCTCCAACCCCAAAGACGCAACCTACTTCGAGCAAGTCCGCCGGCTGGACCTTCAGCACGCCAGGATCGCCGCCTTCGGCTCAACCCGGCGCAAAGGCATAGCGCCGGAAGACGACGCCAATATCCGCGCGCTGGTTGATGCTGGAACGCCGGTCGTCACCGTCGTGGGCAAGACCTCCATGCTGCATGTGACCGATGTCTTGCAGACCAGCGCCGGCGAAAACCTGAAGATGATCGAAGACAGCCTGGCTTATCTCAAGGCGCAGGACAAAGAAGTCATTTACGATGCCGAGCATTTCTTTGACGGCGCCAAGCTGGATATGGAATACGGCTTCGACACGCTGGCGGCGGCCGTCGCCGGCGGCGCTGACGTAATTGCGCTCTGCGACACCAATGGCGGATCCATGCCTTGGGAGATTGTCGACTTCGTGCAGCGGGCGCAGGAACTCTTTCCCGATACGCAATTTGGCATCCACACGCATAACGACAGCGAGGTGGCGGTGGCGAATTCGCTGGCGGCCGTGCGCGCCGGCGCCGTCCATGTGCAGGGCACCATCAACGGCTACGGCGAACGTTGCGGCAACGCCAATCTCTGCAGCATCATCCCCGATCTCATCATCAAGCTGGGCCGGCCCTGCCTGGCGCAGGACGGCAACCTGGCCGCGCTAACCCACGTGTCGCGCGCCGTGGCGGAGATCGCCAATCTGGCGCCGGATGAGCATTTGCCCTACGTCGGCCAAAGCGCCTTCGCGCATAAGGGCGGCATCCACGTGGCGGCGATGCGGCGCAACGTGGACAGTTATCAGCACATTGAGCCGACGCAGGTGGGCAACAAGACGCGCGTCCTGGTCTCCGATTTATCCGGGCGCGGCAATCTTTTGAGCAAAGCCGAGGAGCTGGGCCTGGAAGTCTCCGGGGACGAAGCCGTGCAGGTCCTAAATGACATCAAGGACCTGGAGCACGATGGCTTTTCATTTGAAGGCGCGGAGGCATCGGTGGCCGTGCGCCTGCGCCGGGCATCGCCCGATTACCGGCCGCTGTTCAATCTGATCGACTTCACCGTCATCGTTGAGGACCGGCGCGGCCGCGGGCAATTGGCCGAAGCCATGGTCAAGCTGGATGTGGATGGCGATGTCCTGCACACCGCGGCCGAGGGCAATGGCCCGGTCAATGCGCTCGATCTGGCCTTAAGAAAGGCGCTGCTGCCGAAATATCCAAGCTTGCGCGACATTCAACTCGTGGATTACAAGGTGCGGATCCTGGACAGCGAGAACGCCACCGGCGCGATGACGCGCGTATTGATTGATTCTTATAATGGAGTCGAACGCTGGAGCACGGTGGGCGCCGGAACGGACATCATCTGCGCCAGTTGGCTGGCGCTGGTCGACAGCCTCGAGTACGGCTTGTCGGTCGCCGGCGTGACGACTGAGCTGCAAGCCCTTTCCATTGGCAAGTGAACACTTTGATTTTGAGTTGATCGGTGGCCGGGCCCGCGCCCGCCACCCGCTAAATCCTGGAGATGCGAATCTATGAAAGCAACAATTGCGGTATTGCCCGGCGATGGCATCGGTCCGGAAGTTGTCGGTCATGCGACCAAGCTGCTGTCTGTGATTGCGGACCGCTACGGGCATGAATTTCAGTTTCGCGAAGGCATGATCGGCGGCATCGCCATCGACGAGACGGGCGATCCGCTGCCGCCGGAAACGGTCGCCTTATGCGAAGCGGCCGACGCCGTTCTATTGGGCGCGGTCGGCGGACCGAAATGGTCCGATCCAAGCGCCAGCGTCCAGCCGGAACGCGGCTTGCTGGAACTTCGCCAGCGCTTCGGCCTTTTTGCAAACCTGCGCCCGGTCAAAACCTATCCAGCATTGCTCGAGCATGCGCCCTTGCGGCCCGACTTATTGCGGGATGTCGATATTCTTTTCGTACGCGAGCTGGTCAGCGGCATCTACTTCGGCGAGCGCAGGGAACAGGCCGATGGCGACGATTCATACGACACCATGAGCTACAGCCGCGGCGAAGTGGAGCAGGTGGCGAATGTCGCCTTTCGCGCGGCGCAGGGCCGACGCAAAAAACTCTGCTCGGTCGACAAAGCCAATGTGCTGGCTTCCATGCGACTATGGCGCCGCACTGTGGTTGAAGTCCATGAAGAGTACGAGGATGTCGAGCTGGAGCACCTGCTGGTGGACGCGGCCACCATGCACCTCTTGACCCGCCCGGGCAGCTTCGATGTCATTGTCGCCGGCAATATGTTCGGCGACATCCTGAGCGACGAAGCCTCGGTATTGGCGGGCAGCCTGGGCATGCTGCCCTCGGCCTCGCTGCGTTCCGATCAATTCGGGCTCTATGAACCGGTGCATGGCACGGCGCCGGACATCGCCGGGCAGAACAAGGCGAACCCCATCGGCATGTTCCTGAGCGCGGCCATGCTCTTGCGCTACAGTTTGGGTTTGGAGCGGGAAGCCGCCGCGATTGAATCAGCGGTTGACGCCGTTTTGGACCAGGGCCTGCGCACGGCCGATATCGCCGGCAGCGGTGAAAATGCGGTCTCCACGGACGATTTCGCGGCCGCCGTCATCGCTAAGTTGTAAGCTGGGGCAATACTGCTGCCAGCAGGACGCGGACCCTACCCCCATCACCGGCCGCTTCCTCCACTAGGTGTCCAGTTTTTCGGGACCACTACAACCCCATCCCCCGGCCCCTTCCCCAGCAAGCTAGGGAAGGGGAGCGCACTGAAAGTAGATGGCATTTTATGCTCATTCTTGTACTTTGTTGCGCATGTATTCACAGTTTCATCAACGAGTCACCCTTCCCCAGTTAACTGGGGAAGGGCCGGGGATGGGTAGAAAAACGTGTCCGCTACTCAGCTCACCAGACGGGGGAGGGCGCCAGATTCGGCTCGATGCGCGCGACATCGGCGCCAAGTTGGCTGAGCAGATCTTCGATATTCTCGTAGCCGCGATCAATTTGATACACATTCTCGATGACGCTTTCGCCTTCGGTGGCCAGGGCCGCCAGCAAGACGGTGGCGCCGGAACGAATATTGTCGGCGGCGATTCGCGCCGGGCGCAGCCGCTCAACGCCGTTGATGATGCAGACATCGTTCTGGCTGATCAAGATATCCGCGCCCATCTGCAATAGGGGATTCACGTAGTCATAACGATTCTCAAAAATGCGCTCGCGAATATAGCTCGCGCCATCCGCAAGCGTCGACAGGGCGGCGACGCAGGGCTGCAAGTCGGTGGGGAAGCCGGGATAAAAATGCGTCTGGATATTGATGGGGTTCAAGCGCCTGGCGTCGGGGCGGCGAACCCGGATTGAACGCTCATCGGCGCTGATTTCGACGCCCATCTGCTCCAGCTTGGCGCAGACAATGCGCAAGTGCGCGGGCTGGACATCGCGCAGCGTCACATCGCCGCCCGTGATCGCCGCCGCTATCATGATCGTGCCAGTCGCCAGGCGATCGGGCATAGGCGTGTAGTCGATCCCGCGCAAGCGGTCCACCCCGTTGATGAACAAGGTATTGCTGCCCAGGCCGCGGATGTCCGCGCCCATGGCGTTGAGGAAGTTGCCGAAATCGATCACCTCGGGCTCGACCGATGCGTTTTCCAGCACGGTTTGACCTTCGGCCATGGCCGCCGCCAACATCAGGTTTTCGGTGCCGGTGTGGCTGGGCAAATCCAGATAGAGCAAGGTCCCCTTAAATCGGCGATTTTGCAACTTGATCACCGTGCGGCCATCTTCGTCGTACTGGACGCTGGCGCCGAGGCGGGCGAAACCGCGATGGTGGAAGTCAATCTTGCGCGTGCCGATGTCGCAGCCGCCGCTGCCCGGCAGCTCGACGCGGCCGAGGCGGATCTGCAGAGGCGCCAGAAAAAGCACGGAGCCGCGGAACTGCCCGGCGATATCGGCGGGCAACTGGCTTTGATGCACGCCGGAGGCGTCGATTCGCGCGGTCTTGGTGGAGCGATCGTAATCAACGCGGGCGCCGATGGCGCGCAGCAACTCGAAGGCGCGTTCCACATCTTCTATATCCGGCACCTTATGCAGGACGGTCTCGCCGTCTTCAACCACAATCGAAGCCGCGATCATGGCCAGGATGGCGTTTTTGGCGCGCTGCACCTGAACCTGCCCGCGTAGCGGCGCGCCCCCGACAACGCGCAAGGCTGTCCCGCTCATGTACACTATTGTCCCAGAGCTTTTCCAGCAATAGACCTAGAATATCACAGATTCCGGGACTTGGATGAGGGAGACGGGGCAATCGCTTCAAAACTCGCGTCCGCTGCGACGAGCAATCTTAGCTGAAATTTGACCACCGAGGACACCGAGTCTCCTGTTGTACCGTAGGGGCGAGCCACCGGCTCGCCCGCATGTATGTCGCGAAACACGAAAGACGATGCGCATTTCTTTATTGCTTACTTGCGTTTACTTCTGTGTCCTCTGCGTCCTCTGCGTCCTCTGAAGTTAAAGAATAATTGGAGGCGATTGCCCTGCTGCGCGAGACGCGCCCCTTTGCAAATTGCCGCGCTTCCTGCTAAAATCCGCCTCACTTAACAATTGAACTGTAAGTTTGCGCTTATCCAGAGGTGGCGGAGAGACCGACTCGACGAAGCCACAGCAACCCCCAGATGGCAATGGGAAGGTGCTAAGTTCGGCAGATGTTTCTGGAAGATGAGGGTAAACACCTGACGGGTTTTCTCGTGGGCGGCGCGCCGCCTTGAAAGGAAATCCCAGGTCATTCCGTTGACTGCGCCTCAGTCGTTTTTGTTGCAAAGACACGGAAGCCCAAACTCGCGCAATGGTCGCGGTTTGGGCTTTTTCTATTGGCGAGGAGCGCGAAAGATGAATGCAGCCAATAAAAATTCCATTGGACAGGCAAGCGGCGACAGCACACAGGCGGTGCATGGCGGCGTGCCGCGGGACCGCGGCTTCCACTCGATGACGACGCCTATCGTGCAGTCGGCCACCTATACCTTCGACAATACGGCGAAGCTGATCGAGTTTCTGGACAAAAAAGTCTACGGCGGCGAGCTCGATCGGGAGGAATACGCGCGCTACGGCAATCCCTCGGTCTGGGCGGTCGAGCGGCGCATCGCCAACCTCGAAGGGGCGGAGGATGCCATCGTCTACCCGTCGGGCATGGCCGCCGTCACATCCCTGTTTTTGACCGTGCTGCGGCCCAATACGCATATCATCATGACCGACGACTGCTACCGCCGGACGCGGCAATTCTGCGAGACGACGCTGAAGAAATTCGGGGTCGAAACCAGCGTTGTGCCTATGGGCGACCGGGAGGCGATGGAAGCGGCAATTGTGCCCAGGAAAACGCGCTTCATTTTCACCGAGACGCCCACTAACCCCTATCTGCGCGTTGCTGACCTGGAGCATCTTGTCGGCTTGGGGCGGCGACATCGGGCGATGACGCTGCTGGATACGACCTTTGCGACGCCGGTCAACTTGCGTCCGCTGGAATTCGGCATCGACTTTGTGATGCACAGCGCCACCAAGTACTTCGGCGGGCATAACGACGTGCTGGGCGGCGTTATCGCCGGGGACGCCGGGCGCATCAAAGCGCTGAAGGACGCGCGCGGCATGCTTGGCAATGTCATCGATCCCCATCAGGCATTTCTGATCGAGCGCGGGCTCAAGACCCTGGCTCTGCGCGTTCGCCACCAGAACGACGCGGCGCTGCAAGTCGCGCATTTTCTGGAGGGGCATCCGAAGATTGACCGGGTCTATTATCCGGGTCTGGCATCGCATCCCGACCATGCCTTGGCTTCGGCGCAGATGAGCGGATTCGGCGGCGTAATCAGCTTTGAAGTGGCGGGAGATATCAAGACGACCAGCGACTTCATCGATCGCCTGCGGATTCCCTATATCGCGCCGAGTTTCGGCGGCACAGAAAGCCTGGTCGAACAGCCGGCCTATTTCAGCTACTACGATCTCAGCAGAGAGGAGCGGCTCGAGCTGGGCATCAAGGACAATCTGGTGCGTTTCTCCCTGGGCATTGAAGACGCGGACGATATCATCGCCGACCTGGAATCGGCGCTGGAGATGGCGCCCGCGGCGTCTCCTCAGTAAACGCAAGTAAGTAATTGAAAATATGCGCATCGTTTTACGCGGCATACTTGCGGACGACCCAAGGGTCGCCCCTACGGTATAAGAGGAGACTCGGTGTACGGGCGAGCCGGTAGCTCGCCCACCCTTGCTTTAAAATGCCCATCAGATTTTGCACGACTTACTTGCGTTTACTTCTGTAAGGACCTAGTCGAGCGAGAATCAATTGAGCAGGCGGACAATCGCCTCCAAGTCGTCCTCCACCTGCTGAATGCGGTTTTGATAGCGCGGCGAAATCCCCGGCAGTTCGTCGGCGTGGTAGCCGATGGTGGCTTCCGGGTCCTTCATAATGTGACCGGTTAGCACCGCCAATACCGAATCGCCGGGCCGGATGACGCCCTTTTCCGCCAGCTTGCGGGCGCCGGCCAGGGAGCAGGCGGAAGCCGGTTCACAGCCGATGCCGGCGCCGTCGATGACCGCCTTGGCATCCATAATCGCCTGGTCGCTGACCTCCTCGACGACGCCGCCCGTCCACTCCAGCGTGCGGATGGCTTTTTGCAGATTCACCGGATTCCCGATCTTGATGGCGGTGGCGATCGTCTGCGCCTTGACCGGTTCAAATTGCTTGAAGCCGCCGGCGACGTGCCGGTAAAGGGGATTGGCGCCCTCGGCCTGGACGATTGCCAGGCGCGGCAGCCGGTCAATCAATCCAACTTCGAACAGTTCCCGCAGGGCTTTGCCAAAGGCGGAGCTGTTGCCCAGATTGCCGCCCGGGACGACGACCCAATCCGGCACACGCCAGCGCAACTGCTGAAGCGCCTCGAACATGATCGATTTCTGCCCTTCAAGCCTGAAGGGATTCACAGAGTTAAGCAGATAGATCCCCAATCGATCCGAAACGCTTTGCACGAGCTCCATATTGCGGTCGAAATCGGCGTTGACCTGCAGACAGGTTGCGCCGAAGGCGACGCCCTGGGCCAGCTTGCCCAGCGCAATCTGTTGATTCTGCAGAAAGATGATGCCTTGCATGCCGGCGTAGGCCGCGTACGCCGCCATGGACGCCGAAGTGTTGCCGGTGGACGCGCAGGCGACCCGCTTCATACCCAGGACATTAGCCTGCGTCACGCCGGTTGTCATGCCCCGGTCTTTGAAAGACCCGGTGGGGTTCTCGCCCTCGTGTTTTAAGAACAGCGTATCGACGCCGGCGAAGGCCGCCAGGCGCGGTACTTCATAAAGATTGGTATTGCCTTCCATGCGGCTGACGATGGCGGAATCGTCAAGGCCCGGGTAGACCAGTTCCTTGAAACGCCAGACGCCGCTGTTAAAAGGCGGGGACAGCGCGCCGAGGCGATCGTCGAAGAGGGCGTGGCTGATTTCCTTGTCCGCGCGCAGATCATGCGCCACATCCAGCAAGCCGCCGCAAGCCCCGCAGGTATAGATGACGCGGTCAATTGGGTATTGTTGAGCGCAATCGATACATTGTAGTATGCTTGGCATTTGCGGAACCTCGAGGGGCGGAATTCGCGGCAAGGATAGCGATCTTCGATGGCATTTTCCAGAGCAGAAGCCTTCGCCCCGGCGACGGTTGCAAACCTGGGCGTCGGCTTTGATATTCTGGGCATGGCCCTGGCGGGAATGGGAGACCGCGCTACAGTCGAATTCCAGGATGCGCCCGAAATCGTCATCAGCGATATCCGCGGCGATTGCGGCAAGTTGCCCCGGGATCCGAAGCTGAATGTGGCCGCCGTTTCGGCCCGGGCCTTCCTGCAGCATATTGGCGAGAAGCGCGGACTAAAGATTGAACTCATCAAGGGATTGCCGCTTTCCAGCGGCCTGGGCAGCAGCGCCGCCAGCGCTGTCGTGACGGTTGTCGCCCTCAACAAACTGGTCGGCGAGCCCTTCACGCGCGAGCAATTGCTGCCCTTCTGCCTGGAAGGCGAGGCCCTCGTCAGCGGTTATCACGCCGATAATCTTGCGCCCTGTCTGTTGGGCGGAATCATCCTGGTGGCGGGAATCACAGTCGACGCGATTCAGCCCTTGCCGATACCTAAAGACCTCCATCTGGCTTTGGTGACGCCGGATGTCGCCGTGCCCACCAACAGCGCCCGCGCGATTTTGCCGAAGCAAGTCTCTTTGAAGACGCTGATCCACCAGACCGGCGAAGTGGCGAAACTGGTGGATGCCTTGCACCGGGCCGACCTCGCGGCCCTGGGCGAGGCGATGGAAAATGACCGCGTCGTGGAGCCGGCGCGCGCCAGCCTGATGCCATTGCTCAATCAAGCGCGAGCGGCCGCCAAGGCCGCCGGCGCGCTGGCCGTATTCATTGGCGGCGCCGGACCGACCCTCTGCGCCATTTGCGCGAGTGCGAAGACAGCGCGGCTTGTCGCCGCCGCGCTAGAATCGACATACAGCGCGGCCGGCATGAACAGTATCGCCCAAGCCACCCAGGTTGAAAGACGCGGCGCCTATGTGCTCGCCGCTGAGTAACTCCGGCGCGGCCTGGTTTGCAGCGCAATCGCTACAACTTGTTTAACCACCGAGTACACCGAGTTCACCGAGTAAACCGAGAAAAACGATTGATCAAAAACTTCGCGACATACATGCGGGCGAGCCAAGGCTCGCCCCTACGGCATAAGAGAAGACTCGGTGTACGGGCGAGCCGGTGGCTCGCCCTCTCTTGTTTCAATACGCCCATCAGATTTTGCACGACTTACTTGCGTTTACTACTGTGTCCTCGGTGGTTACGGAAAAATATATAGCGATTGCCCTGGCCTGGTTTGTGAAATTCTTGACAATCCAGCGCCGCAATTTTATACTTACGGCATTGCATCGCCTGCGATGCTGGAGAAAATACGAGATAATAGGTTATGGTCGGTGGCGGTCTGCAGTGGGATTCGTCTTACGAGATCGTCTTGGCTCTAATGGAGCGCTATCCGAACGCGGAGTTGGAGTCAGTCGGACTGGACGAACTCAATCGGCGCATTGTCAATCTGCCGGATTTTGACGACGACCCGGCTTTGGTAAACGATGCGATTCTCAAAGCGATCCTTCGCGACTGGTATGAGGAGATAGGCGCCTAGATGGAATTGAATCTGCAAGAACTCAATGCGACCGAGTTCCCCGTGCCGACTGAACTCGAGAACAATATCGCTATCACCAGCCTGAGCCAGCTCTACAACTGGGGGCGGCGCAATTCCATGTGGCCGATGCTCTTTGGGCTTGCTTGCTGCGCGATTGAAATGATCGCGACCGCCTCCTCGCGTTTCGATTTTTCCCGTTTTGGCTTCGAAGTGATGCGGGCGACGCCGCGCCAAGCGGATCTGATGATCGTGTCCGGCACGGTGACCAAGAAAATGGTCGTGCCGATCGTGCGCCTGTACAACCAAATGCCCGAGCCAAAATACGTTTTGGCGATGGGCGCATGCGCCAGCGGCGGCGGCCCCTTCAAAGAGGGTTACAATGTCGTTTCCGGCATGGATAAGTATCTGCCCGTGGACGTATACGTGCCCGGCTGCCCGCCGACTCCGCAGGCTTTGCTTTACGGCATGATCGCCCTGCAGCGGAAGATTGACGGGCAAAGCATCGCCAATGGCGACGATGTGCCTTGGTACGGTGTGGGTACGGCGGAAGCGACGCCCGTGCCCGTGCTCGGTCCGGACATCATCGATCCGCGGCAGATGGACATGATTCGGCGTCAGGCCGAAGCCGGCGCCGCCGACATGGACCGCTTGGGCGAGCGCGCGCTGCCGGCGGCGATGCAATTGGTCGCCGCCAAAGTCGAAACGACGGAAGCCGCGGCCGAGGCGGCGCCGATCGACGACAATGCCTTGAATTTCGTCTTGCCAGCCGGCGCCGCGCCTTGGGCGGAAGCCGAGGACATCCGCGAGAAACGCCGTCTGCGCGCATTGGCCCGCAAGGCTTTGCGCGCCAGCCGCCGCGCCGCGGTAGAAGAAGGATAAGCATACATGGTCGCTCCGGCTCTGGACCCCGAAGTACAAACGAGCGCTGCAACAATCGAAGGCGCCATCGACTACCTGGTTTCGGCGCGCCCGGATGCGGTCTCGCTGGACAGCCGCGACGGTTACGGCGGCGTGGTTGTCGCCGCCGAGCAGCTGCTGGAAATCGCCCGGCTGATTCGCGACGATTTGGGCTTCGATTACTTGTCGAGCGCAACCGCTGTCGATTACCTGGGCGAAGGCGACCACCTGGAAATGGTCTATCACGCCTACCGCACGAGCGGCGGCGGCGCCCTGGTTTTCAAGGCGCAGACGGACCGGGAAAACGCCGAGATCCCGTCCTTGACATCGGTCTGGCGCGGCGCTGATTTCCAGGAGCGCGAAGCCTGGGACCTCTATGGCATTCGCTTCGCCGGCCATCCCAACCTCAAGCGCATTCTGATGTGGGAGGGCTTTCACGGCCACCCCATGCGCAAGGATTGGCGCGAAGCCTACTACGAAGAAGAGCAGAAGCCATTTGACAGCCGTTGGCCCGGCGGGCATGTGCACCGTTCGGAGGAGAAAAACGTCTTCGGCAAGAATGTGGCTTATCCGCCCGATATCGATCTGGGCCGGCTGATGGACACATCGGAAACGGCGGTCTATCAGTCCCTGGGTTTGGGCGTCGATGTCGAGCGCATCATGGATAAGGACGGCTTCGAGACCAATGAGCTGGTCGTCAACATGGGGCCGCATCATCCCAGCACGCACGGCGTTTTCCGCATGGTGCTGACGGTCGACGGCGAAACGGTCACTTCACTCGCGCCGGTGATGGGTTATCTGCACCGCAATCACGAAAAGATCGGCGAGCGAAATACCTATCTGCACAATATCCCCTTCACCGACCGCCTGGATTACATTTCCAGCATGGGCAACAATCATGGTTATGTGCTGGCGGTTGAGCAGCTGATGAGCCTCGGCCGCCGCTACAACGAGCCGACCTACCGCTGCGAAGCGCTGCGCGTGATGATGGTCGAGTTGAGCCGCATCGTCAATCACCTCTGGGCGATCGGCTTCTGGCTCAACGACATCGGCGCATTCTTCACGCCCGTGCTCTATTTCATTCAAGAACGAGAACGCATTCTGGATTTCTTTGAGGCGGTCGCCGGCAGCCGCATGATGTGCAACTACATGCGCTTTGGCGGCTTGTTCGGGGACTTGCCCGAGCGCATCAAGAGCGTGAGCAACTTGACCAACGATCGCGTGCGCGATTACAACACGATGCAATTCCTCACCGAAATGATCAACGAGCGCATCCCGCGCACGATCGACGAGTTGGAATTGCTGCTGACGCAGAACGAAATCCTCATCGAGCGATCCATGGGCGTCGGCGTGCTCAGCCGGGAGGACGCGATCAACTTCAGCGCCGCCGGACCGCTGCTGCGCGGCAGCGGCGTCGCCTACGATATTCGCCGCGCCGAGCCCTATAGCATCTACCCCGAACTGGACTTCGATGTCGCCGTCGAAGACGAAGGCGACATGTACGCCCGTTACCGCGTCCGCGTGACCGAGCTGCGCGAGAGCGTGCGCATCTTGCGGCAGATTCTGCCCCGCCTTGAGGCGACCAAAGGCGAGTCGATCTGGGCCGACGGCAAGCCGGGCGCCTACGCGCCGCGCGTGCCCCTGGGCGAAGCTTACGGGCGCGTCGAAAATGGCAAAGGCGAACTGGGTTATTATATTGTGTCCGCGGGCGGCAGGAACGGCTCGATGAATCCCTGGCGCTATCATGTGCGCGCGCCCAGCTTCATCAACTTGACGCCGATGGGCGTGATGTGCCACGGCCACAAAGTCGCGGATATCGTTGGCATCCTGGGCAGTATTGACATCGTGCTGGGCGAGACGGACCGCTAACGCAACAGGCCGGGCAATCTGAGGAGCAGGCATGTACGGAACAGGTTTGGCCAAGGGATTGATGTTGACCTTGCGGCACTTCGTCGAATCTTATGTCGACGATGTGCGTTATGGTTTCCGCAAGTACCACCACTCGACTGATAACTTCGGCATCCGCCAGGGCACGAAGACCAAAGGCGTGATCACCGTTCAGTATCCCGACGAGAAGGTCGCCGTGCCGGAGCGATTTCGCTTTGTCCCCTTCTTGATCATTGAAGACGAAGACCATCCGACGCGCGCCAGTAAAGATTGGTGCACCAGTTGCGGAATTTGCGCCAAAGTCTGCCCGCCGCAATGCATCTGGATCGTGCGGGGCAACGACCCCGATACCGGACGTCCGGTGCCCGAGCCGGAAGCCTTTTTCATTGATATCGACATCTGCATGAACTGCGGCTTCTGCGCCGAATACTGTCCTTTTGACGCGATCAAAATGGACCACGATTATGAGTTGGCGAGCTACGATCGCACGACTCACCATATCCATGACAAGGAGCGCTTGTCCAAGCCCAATTCTTATTGGCGCAGCATCGCGCCCACGCGCGCTTATGAAGAGATGCAGGTGCGCGGCACCTGGGAGCATAAAGACGCGGCGAAAGAAGCCCGGCGCGGCGCAGCGGCCAGCGCGCGCGGCAGCGCGCCGCAACCAGCGGCGCCAGCGGAAACCGCAGCCGCCTCAGCGCCGACTGCCGCAGCCGAAGCGCCGGCGGAAGCCAGCCAGGCGCCCGCCGCCAGCGCCGAAGGCGCCACGCCATGGAGCGAAGACGAAGCCAAACGCGAAGAGCGCAGACGCAAAGCGCTGGAACGTAAAGCCAAGCGGGCCGCCAGGCGGGGCCAATGACGGCGCGCTGGTCTTGAAACATACGGCATGGCTTGTCAGCTATTGCCGTCCTCAACGACAAGATAAACGGAAGATCGCGATGATCCGCCGGCTGGCATATCGGGGAATCTGATGTCAAACATCAACGAGCCGGTGATGCAGGCCCTGGCGACAGTGATTGAGCCGGAGCTGAATCAGGATATTGTGTCGCTGAATATGGTGCGGGACTTGCAGGTCACGGACGGAACCGCCGCCTTCACGATCGTCTTGACGACGCCGGCCTGCCCGCTGAAAGATGTTTTCGTCGAACGCTGCAATGCCGCGCTGGTCGGTCGAGTTGAGGGCATTGAGCAAATCCGCATCAATTGGGACGCGCAAGTCCCGACCGATCGGCGCATTCATGGCCGGCTTGATGTCCCCATGAACAGCATCATCGCGATCGCCAGCGGCAAGGGCGGCGTCGGCAAGAGCACAATCGCGACGAACCTGGCTGTGTGCCTGGCGGAGGCCGGCGCCAGCGTCGGCTTGATTGACGCCGATATCCTCAACCCCAATATTCCGCAGATGTTCGGTTTGGGCAGCGGACGCCCCAAAGTCGAAAATGACAAAATGCAGCCGCTTGAGGTCTATGCCGTCAAGCTCATCAGCACCGGCTTTCTCACCAGTCCGGATAAACCGATGATTATGCGCGGGCCGATGCTGCACAGCGCCATTCGGCAGTTTTTCACCGATGTCGAGTGGGGCAGGCTGGATTATATGATCGTGGATTTACCGCCGGGCACCGGGGATGCGCCGCTCTCGCTGGCGCAATCTTTCCCGCTGACGGGCAGCATCATCGTCACGCAGCCGCAAGAAGTCGCCGTGGCTGACGCAATACGCGCGGCCGCCATGTTCGATCAGCTCAAGGTGCCGGTCCTGGGCGTTGTCGAAAATATGTCGGGGGAATTCTTCGGCAGCGGCGGCGGCGAGGCATTTGCCAAGAGCCGCGGCGTGCCCTTCCTGGGCCGGATCCCCTTGGCGGCGAGCGTGCGCGAAGGCGGCGACTTCGGGCGGCCGGTAGCGATTCACAGCCCCAACACCGCCGCCGGGCGCGCCTTCCGCAAGCTGGCTGAAGATTCGGCGGCGCGCATCAGCGTCGCCATGCTGCAAGGCGCCGATGTCATTCCCATAAACATCGTCGGCTGACAAGCGCCGGAACTTCAGTCGTCCATTCCCAAGACCTTGATGTCGTCGCCAGCGTCGACCGGGTTGTAACGGCCGATAAGCAGCCAGAACAATCCGCTCAAGACGATGCCAATAACAACAGCGATAAGCGTCTCCTCATGCAGATCGCCCTTGATAAAGGCATTCTGGCGAATGATCAGCCCGATGAGGATGACAAATGCCGCGGCCAGACGCCGCCGATTGGGTACCGTCCGCTGGATCATGACGAGCAGCAGGGCAGCCGTGATTGATATCAGCGCGACATAATTCCAGTCCACATCCGCACCCCCGCCCCTGGAAATCCCACTATACTTGATGTCGGCATTTTATCATGTCCGCGCGAGATGGAGTAAGCGCAATGCAAATTGATCGTTCCAGCCATGGCAACATCCTTGTCATTGAAGCGGCCGGCCGCGTGGACAGCGTCAGCGCCGAGCAATTGGGTTCTTTCCTGAAATATGAAATTGATAGCGGCTGCCGCTATCTGGTTCTGGATTTGCAGCGAGTCGAAAGCATGGGCCAGGACGGCCTTTGGGAGATGGTCTCCGCGCTAAAGAGCGCCAGGCAAGCGCGCGGAGATTTGCGCCTGGCGCAACCCTCCGACCGCGTGCGCGATGCCCTGGAGATGTCCGGTCTTTATGAGATATTTCGTGTCTATACATCGCAGGCGGATGCGGTCGCCAGCTTCTAGCCATTGGCGCGGGGGCAGTTGGCGCCGTCGTCAATTGCGGCGCCAGTAATTGATGTCGTCCAGGTTGACGAATTCCGGGCTGGGCGGCAGGTAATTGCCTTCGCATTCCTGCGCTGTCGGCGGCACATCAATTCGCGGATTGAGCAGAGCATTCTCCGGATTGAAATAATTCCAGGCCGCCCGCGAAATTTCCTCCAGGAGCGGCCAGAGCTTTTCATAGTCCTGAAACTCGGCCTGCTCCCACAAGAAAACCGAGATCACATAATGCCGGCCGTTTGGCGAATAGACGACGCCGGCGTCGCCGACTGTGTCAAAGATCCAGCCGTTCTTGTGCGAGATGCGCACGCCGCGCGGAATGCCGCCCTGCAGCAGGCGTTCCAGGTCGTTGGCGCTCGCCACTTCCAGCATCTGGCGGCATTCTTGCTGCGAGATTGGCCCGTCGGGCAGGGCCAGCGCCAAGCCGGAATTGTACTCGGCGCAATCGTAGAGCAAGCTGAAAAGGCTGCCCATATCTTCGGCCGTGGTTTGATTAAAAGGATCCGGCGTGGTATCGAAGGTGCTGTTGGGCGCGGTCGGCGGCGCTTGAATCGAGCCGAGCTGTTGCCCTTCCACGCCGAGATAGAAGGGCGCGGTGATGTAGGTATTCCGGATGCCCAGCGTCTGTAAGGTATCGGTCACGCGCCTGATGCCGGCGAAAATATCGCCGAAGCCGATGATTTCCATAATCAAATTGGACGAGGCATTGTTGCTGCACAGCATCGAATTCACGATGAGCCAGGCTTCTTCGGCGCTGGGCGGCGCGGCCAGATGCCTGAAGTATTCGATCATGATCGGCGCCTTGATTGTGCTGGCCGCCGAATAAGCCACATCGCCCAGGACATTGATTTCTTCCCCGGTCAGCAAATCCAGGATATAAATTGAGGCGACCGTGCCCAGCCCATCATAGATGAAGCCGCGGCTGTCCAGGAAGTTGATGATGAGTTCTTCGAGCGCGGCCAGATTGGCGCCCTCGCTGCCGACAGCGGCGACCGGCAACTCAACCGTTCGCTCGCCCGCCGAGCGCAGGACGGCATCGACCTTGGGCATGGCGGCGGCGACATCCAGAGCGTGTCCGCTTTTCCCGGCATAGACGGTCAAGGTTTGCAGGTCAAAGCTCGCTTTGCCGGGCGCATCGTCATAGCGCAGCGCGATATCACGCAGGAAGGCTTCCATGGCGCTCTCTTGATAATCGGCGACCAGGGGGATATCGCGGGCGACATTCTGTTCGATGCCCATCAAGAAATCCAGGAAGCGCCGCCAGAATCCGCCGCCTTCCGCGCCGGAAGCCAGGGCATCGGCCAGCATGGGTTCGCTGCTGATGCGCCAGCCCACCTGGTCGGGATGCAGTTGAATGGGATGGGCGCCGTCGCGGTCGCGGTAAAGCATGATGATAGGCTCGGCGTAGGCCCGTTCCCAGCGCGCCACCGCATCGTGCTCGCTCAACGCGCCGACGTTGATCCCGGCCACCGTTACGCCGGCCGGCAATTGTTCTTCGCGCCGACTGAAGGCGGCCAACTCGTAAACGAGCAAACTGCCCGCCGCCAGCACCATCAAGGTGGAAAGGCTTAGCAGGAAAGGGAAGCCCGCGCGCCGCCGCGAGCCCAGTTTCGCGCTCATTCCGCCCTCCCGCAGCGCTGCTCCCAGGCGACCTCAATCGCGCGGCGATGGAAGCGCCTGAGTTGCGGCAAAGCCGAGGCTTCCACCCAGCGATAATCGAGCAGTTCGTGGCTCAACTTGCCGATGGGCCCGCGCGCTTCGCAAAGGAAAGCGAGATCGATGTGATGGGGCACGGTTTTGGCGATATGCAGGGCGCGGATGGCGCTGGCTTCCAGCTGCAATTCTTCGGCCAGCTCGCGCGCGACCGCCTGCGCCGGTTCTTCGTCCTTGTCAATCCAGCCGCCGGGCAGCCCCCAAGGGTAGCGCGGATGGTAGGCATGCTCCACCAAAAGGACGCGCCCTTTGCAATCGAAGACGACGGCGGCGACGCCGACCGTATAGCGAGATTGCGCCCGCCGATACAGCAGATATGGCAACTTGAGCAGGGCGGGATAGCGGCGCAGCAAACGGGCGATCTGACGGGACACGGCCTTCGCCTGAACTAGTGATGGCGAATGCTGAGTGTAGGTTGCGCCGGGGCAATCGTCAACGGCAAACAGCCGCCAGCGGCCGGCGCCACATCCAGGCAAGGACGGCTCGATTTCGAAAGTACGCTTGGGGCCGCTATGCTATACTGCCATTTTGAGTTTGCTGCCGGGCAGGGCATAGATCTGCGTTTCAATGGATGCGCGGTCTGTGTTGTTGCCTGGTTTGGACGGGGCTTGGACTCGCGGCCCCGGCGGATGGCGCGCGTTGACAAGAACACCGCTCGATCTTTTGAATCTCTTCGTGGCTTTCCCGGGCGATATGCTCTTTTTCGTCTTGGTAATCGCCTTCAGCCAGGGCTCGCTCTTCCTCGCCTTCGGTCATCGTTCCCGCTTCCCCTTCGAGCATTCCACGCGTCGATATGTCTTCGCCGCGGCCGCCTTGGTCCTGGTCTGGCTGATCATGCTGGGGGCGGCTCTGATCGCGCTTTTTGCCAATCTCAATCCCAACGCCTTTATGCCGCCCTTGGAACGCCTGGCATATTCGGTCACGCTGCTCCTGGTGGCCTGGGCCTTCCTCAGCGCCGACTTTGCGCTGTGGCGCAATCGCTCGAACTTGATTGTATTCGGGATCGCCTTCGTTGCCGTCCTGCTTTATTTGAATACGGCGCGCGCCTGGCTGGCGCTGGATCCGGACGCGCTCGGCTTCAACGAGACTGACTTCGCCCTTGTCTGGTCGGCTGTCCCGGTGTGCATCGGCGCCGCCGCCCTCGCGCTTGCGCTGCTCAATATCCGGCATATTCTGGACGCGCCCCTCAAGTCGCTGTTTTTCCTGCTCATTATTCTTGGCAACGGCTGGGAAATATATCAGCTGTCGCAGGGCCCAGTAGCAGGTCACTATCTGGGCGGCGCGCGGCTGGCTTATGTCGGCGCAATGCTGCTCCTGCCGCTTATCATCTATCGCCTGGCTGTCGCCCTGCTGGAGAACAGCCTGGTCGAGGTCGTGCTGGCGGCATCGCAGCCCTCATCGGCGCTTGCGCCGGCGGGGACGCCGGACGAGGCGGCGGAAAAGGACCCGGTGCTGGCCGCGCCCGCTTCCTGGAACTTCGCCGCGTCCCCGGCGCAAACGGATACGAGACAAGTCTTTAATGCCATCGGCATCATGCTGGATGCGCGCGAACATGCCAACTTGCCCGAGCAAATCGTAAAGGCGACGCTGGACAGCAGCCATGCCGAAATCTCTGTGCTGCTGCGGCTGCAAGACGACAAATACGCCGATGTCATCGCCGGATACGATCAAATCGCGGAGCAGGCCTTGACCGATATTTCGCTTAATCTCTCGGCGCAGCCCACCTTGCTGGACGCGATCAAACGCGGCGAGCAAACGATCCTGTTCCCCGACTATCACGCCGAAGAATTGGCGGATCTCTTCCGCAGGCTCAATGTCAGCTCAATCAGCAGTGTGGCTGCGCAGCCGCTGATGGCGGAGGGAGAGCCCCTGGCTCTGCTCCTGGCGAGCATGCCCTACCGCCAGGCCGAGCTTTCGCCCGAAGCGCTGGAATGTCTGCGCGATATTGGCTTCGTAGCCGGCAACATCCTGGCTTTTGGCGACGCCCTGGTCGAATCGTCGCTGTTGGCGAAAGAACGCGCGCTCGATGAAATCGCGGCCGCGCCCAGCGATACCGCCTTCGATCTTGAAGCGATCGGCAAGAACCGGCGCGAGATGGAAACCAGCCTGGAAAGCGTGAGCGAGCGCATGGCGCGCGCCGATCTGCAGATCATCGAATTGCAGCAGCAGTTGCAGCAGCAGCATATCCGCTTGCTTGACGCGCTGGCGGAAGGCGACAATGGCGAGAGCGCTCTGCAAAGACTAAACGCCAGCTTCGACGAGCAGGCGCAGCTGCGCGAAGATTGTCATCAGGGCGCGCGGGAGCTGCTGGATGCGGAGACAATTCTGCGCATTAGCAACGACGCCAGCGGCGATATGCTGGCGCAAATCATCCGCGAGTATCTGCACAAGGAACTTAACCTGCGCCTGACGACGCGCGATCGCCTGCGGCAGCAAATCAATGGCTTGCTCGTATCGGGCCGATCGGCCGGGGCGCAACAGTTGGAAGCCGTCTCGCAGTCCGTGTCCGACGAATCCGCCCAGTTGGAACTGGAGCGGGAGCAGCAGCAACGTCGGCTGTCTTCCTTGCTGTCGCAACTGGCATCGCAGGGCGTGGAAACCAGTTTTTCCAGCATGACCAAGGTCTTGCTCCAGCTCTATGCGGAAAGGACGACATCGGCCAGGTTGCTGTCGGCGGCGCATGAGGAACGCGCCAGCCTGGTCAGCGAGCGGGAGAGGCTGCTGTCCGCGGGCGCTGGCGACAGCCCCGAATTGGAACGCCAGCTCAAGCGCTTGAAGGCCGACCACGAGCAGTTGCTCAACGCCCGGGAAGAGATGCGGCGGGAACATCAGGCGCTGCTCTTGAGGATGGAATCCAGCGAAGCTGACCAAGTGAAGCTGCGGACCCGGTATGAGGAAGCCCAGGCCGAGCTTTCCGAACAACTGGAAGGGCAAGACGCGGTGCAGCTGCAAATTGACGGCCTCATTGAGGAGCGGGACAACTTGCTGAAAATCCGCGACCAGTTAGCGGCTAGAGTCACGGCATCATTTGCGGACGGCGCAGACGCGGGTTCAGCCGCGGACGCTAACGAGGATATTGCCAAACTCGAAGCGACCGTTCAGCGTCTGATCGAACAGCGCGAAGTCCTGGCGCTCGAATTGAGCGATGCTCGCGCCGCGCTGTCCCGACCGCGCGAGACAGTAGATTCCAGCCCCGGCGACGCGCCGCAAGATAGCCAGACCGGCCGCGCCGACCTGGTCGCGGCGATGCTGCAGGATATGCGCGTGCCGATCAAATCCATCAAAGATTATACAGAAGTCCTGCTGGCCGAATCGATCGGCATCCTCGGCGCGGCGCAGCTGCAGGTGCTGCGAATGATTTCAGCCGACATTGGACAATTGACCGATATGATTGCTGACTTGCAAGACGCCGCCGCTCTGGAATTAGCCAGCGGGACCGGGACGGACAGCGATGCCGACCTGACCGCCATCATTGAAGATATCATTCAGGAGCGGTCCCAACAGTTGACCGATCGCGGCCTGCTGATTGAATTGGCGCTGGGCGACCATTTGCCGCCGGTCGGCGCCGATGGCGCAAGCCTGAAACAGGTCTTGACACAATTGATTGTCAACGCCAGTCGCGTGTCGGCGCCCGGCGATCAGATTACAATTAGCGCCGATGCCGGCCCGCTGCGCATGCCAAACGCATCCGAAGCGGTTGAAGCGGTTGAAATACGCGTGCGCGACCAGGGCGGCGGTATCGCCAGCGCTGATATCCCCCGCGTCTTCGCCCGCAAATACCGAAGGGACAATCCGGAGATTCCCGGTTTCGGCGAAACCGGCGTCGGCATGACCATCGCCCGAGCGTTCGCGCGCGCCCATGACGGCGACTTGTGGATCACGAGCGAAATGGGCGCCGGTTCCGAATTTCACTTAGCCTTACCCATGCAATTGGCTGTGTCAATCGAGGACTAGCCAATGCGGCGAAACATCGGCAGCGAGCTCATCGTAGCTCTGCTTGCGGCAATAGCGCTCGTCTTTGCGGCCATCTTTGCCATCCTGCTCTCTTCATCGGAGCGGGGCTTGCCGCAACCCACCGCAACCGACACAAGGGCCGCGGCTACAGAAGATGCAACGGCAGTCGCGATAGCCGCTGCCACGAGCGCTACGCCATCGCCGGCGGCATCGCCAAGCGTGACTGACACAACCGCGCCAACGGCAACTTCGACTGAGTTACCGCCGCCTTCCGACACGCCAGCGGCTAAGCCAAGCGCGACTGACGAGATCTCGCCGACGGCAATTGCCACCGAATTGCCGCCGCCTTCGGACACACCAACGACCGCTCCAAGCGCGACTGACACGACCGCGCCGACGGCGCTTGCCGCAGAGTTGCCGCCGCTTTCGGACACGCCGACTGCTGCGCCAAGCGCGACTGACACGCCAGTATCGACGGCAATTGCCACCGAATTGCCGCCGCCTTCGGACACACCAACGACCGCTCCAAGCGCAACTGACGTGACCGCGCCAACGGCAACTACAACCGAGTCAGCGCCGCCACCTTCCGACACGCCGACTGCTGCGCCAAGCGCGACTGACACGACCGCGCCGACGGTGACTTCTACCGAATCGCCGGTCACGTCAGTCACGCCGACAACTGTACCAAGCGCGACTGACTCGGCCGCGCCAACGGCATCTGCAACCGAATCGCCCATGCCTGCAGAAACGCAGACGACTGAGCCGAGCGCGACTGACACGGCCGCGCCAACGGCAACTACAACCGAGTCAGCGCCGCCTTCAGACACACCGACGGCTGCGCCAAGCGCGACTGAAACGACTGCGACGACGGCAACTGCTACCGAATCGCCCGTGCCTTCTGACACACCAACAGCTTCGCCAAGCGTGACTGAAACATCCGCGCCAACGGCGACTGTTGCCGGATCACCGCAGCCGACACAAACGCCGACGGCATTGCCAAGCGCGACTGACACAACTGCGCCGACAGCGATTTCTACCGAATCGCCTGAGCGCTTAGACACGCCGACGGCATCTCCAAGCGCAACCGACACGTCAGCGCCAACGGTAACTGCTACCGAATCGCCGGTCACGGCAGACACACCGACAGCTGAGTCATCAGACACGCCGACGGCGGCGCCTAGCGAAACCGACACCACCGCGCCAATGGCGACTTCCACCGAGTCTCTGCGGCCAGCAGACACGCCGACAACTGCGCCCAGCGAGACTGACACGGTTGGGCCAACAGCCACTGCTTACGAGTCTCCTCAGCCGTCAGACACGCCGACGGCTTCTCCCAGCGCCACAGACATCATTGCGCCGGAGACAGCGACGGCGCCACCGCCGCCCGCCGTTCTTGTTCTGCCCGATGGAGCGGGAGGTCAATTCGTCGTCCATCCGGTAGAACGCGCCTTGCGCCGCATTCTCTTGCAAGCGACGTTGACTCCGCCGACTGCGACAGCGACAAAGTCACCACAGCCAGCAGAAACGCCTGCGACGGAGCCAAGCGCGACTGACACAACCGCGCCGACGGTAACTGCGGCAGAGTTAGCGCCGCCTTCTGACACGCCGACGTCCGCGCCAAGCGCGACAGATACGAGTTTGCCAACGGTGACAGATACGACAGCGCCGACGACAACTGCCACCGAGTCAGCGCCGCCTTCGGATACACCTACGGCTTCTCCAAGCGCCACGGACTCGATCGCGCCAACGGCGACTGCCACCGAATTGCGCATGCCTTCGGACACGCCTACGGCATCGCCAAGCGCGACAGATACCACTGCGCCGACGACAATTACAAGCGAATCGCCCGTGCCTTCTGACACGCCAGCAGCTGCGCCGAGCGCGACAGATACGACAGCGCCGACGACAACTGCCACCGAGTCAGCGCCGCCTTCGGACACACCTACGGCTTCTCCAAGCGCCACGGACTCGATCGCGCCAACGGCGACTGCCACCGAATTGCGCATGCCTTCGGACACGCCTACGGCATCGCCAAGCGCAACAGATACCACTGCGCCGACGAAAATTTCAACCGAATCGCCAGAACCTTCAGACACGCCGCCAGCTGCGCCGAAAGCGACTGACACAACGTCGCCGACGGCAATTGCCACCGAATTGCGCATGCCTTCGGTCACGCCGACGGCATCGCCCGGCGCGACTGACGTGACCGAGCCAACGGCGACTGCCACCGAGTTGCCGGTCACGTCAGCCACTCCGACGGCTTCTCCCAGCGCGACTGACACTACAGCGCCGACAGCGACTTCTACCGAGTCTCCCCGACCGGAAGACACGCCGACGGCGTCGCCCAGCGCCACGGACACTACAGCGCCGACAGCGACTTCTACCGAGTCTCCCCGACCGGAAGACACGCCGACGGCGTCGCCCAGCGCCACGGACACTACAGCGCCGACAGCGACTTCTACCGAGTCTCCCCGACCGGAAGACACGCCGACGGCGTCGCCCAGCGCCACGGACACTACAGCGCCGACAGCGACTTCTACCGAGTCTCCCCAGCCGGCAGACACGGCGACGGCAGTACCCCACGCGATAGACACATCTGCGCCGGCGGCAACTGCGATTGAGTTACCGCCGCCTTTGGATACGCCAGCGGTTGAGCCAAGCGCGACTGACACGGGCGAGCCGCCTTCGGAGACGTCAACGGCTGCGCCAAGCGCGACTGACACGACTGCGCCCAAGACAGCGACTGCGCCGACGCCAACAACGGATCTTCAGATCGTGGTCCGCGAGACTGTTGTTTCGAGCCCGACAGTTGAATTGTCGGACACGCCGACGGCAACTGCGACTGTGTTACCGCCGCTTTCTGACACGCCGACAGCTGCTCCAAGCGCGATTAATACGACAGCGCCGACGGCAACAGAATCAACTATTGAAGTTCGGTTGCCTCTTGATACTCCGACTGCCGTGCCAAGCGCGACTGACACGCCAGCACTGACGGCGCCTGCTATCGAATCGACGGTCGCGTCAGACACGGCGACGGCTTCTCCCAGCGCCACAGACATCATTGCGCCGGAGACAGCGACGGCGCCACCGCCCGCTGCTCTTATTCTTCCAGATGGAGCGGGCGGTCAATTCGTCGTGCATCCGGTTGAACGCGCCTTGCGCCGCATTTTCGTGCAACCGACTTTGATTCCTCCAACTGCGACAGCGACTGCCACCGAATTGCCGCCGCCTTCGGTCACGCCGACTGCTGCACCAAGCGCGACTGACACGACTGCGCCAACGGCATCTGTAACCGATTTGCCGCCGCCTTCCGACACGCCAACGTCTTCGCCAAGCGCGACTGACGAGATCGCGCCGACGGCAACTGCCACCGAATTGCCGCCGCCTTCGGACACGCGGACGACTGCGCCAAGCGCAACTGACACGACTCCGCCGACGGCAATTGCCACCGAATCACCGCTGCCGACACAAACGCCGACGGCATTGCCAAGCGCGACTGACGAGATCGCGCCGACGGCACTTGCCGCCGAATTGCCGCCGCCTTCCGACACGCCGACGGCTGCGCCAAGCGCAACTGAAACGACAGCGCCGACGGCGACTGAATCACCGCAGCCGACAGAACCGCCGACGACTGAGCCAAGCGCGACTAACACGACTGCGCCGACAGCGACTTCTTCCGAGACGGCGAAACCTTCGGATACGCCAACGGTTGTGCCGAGCGCGATTGACACGACGTCGCCGTCGGCGACTGCCACCGATTTGCCGCCGCCTTCCGACACGCCGACGGCTGCGCCAAGCGCGACTGATACGACCGCGCCAACTGCGACAGAATCACCACAGCCAGCAGAAACGCCGACGGCGACAGAATCAACTATTGAAGTTCGGTTGCCTCTTGACACACCGACGGCTGCGCCGAGCGCGACAGGCACGACGGCGCCGACGGCAACAGAATCAACTATTGAAGTTCGGTTGCCCCTTGACACGCCGACAGCTGCGCCCAGCGCGACAGACACGATTGCGCCGACGGCAACGCCAACGCCGGTGGGTATTGAAGAGCCGGTGGCGACTCCGCAGGCGACCAAGCCGACGCTTCCACCGGCCGAAAATCTGACGCGGACTGCCGAGCCGACCGAAGCGAGACAAGCAGTTGTCGCGCCGACAGCCGAATCTGCAACGGAAGAGCTGGCGACAGCGACTGCTGAGTTGACCGCAACCGTGGAGGCGCTGGCGCCAAGCTCAACGCCGACGCGTCGGGCGACGCCGACGGCCAGCGCTACAGCGACGCCTGCGCCGACCGACTTGCCGCGGCTATTCGCCTATTTGATCGCGACGCCGACCGCATTTGGTTACGTGGACGACGGGATGGAAAGCGATTGCGAGCCGCGGTCCGACTGGCGCTCGTACACCGTGCAAGAAGGCGACACGCTGCTTTCAGTCGCGCTCGCGGCGGACATCGGGCTCATTGATTTGCGGGAGGGTAATTGCTTCAATCCGATCCGGGGCATATTCCCGGGCGAGGAGATGATGCTGCCGCGGCGGCCGTGGCCCGCTGTTTTGGGCGCGCCGGTATTCCCGGCTGAAGGCCAGCGTTTTGCGGCAGTCGGCTGCGAATATGGACTGGCTGCGATTCAAGCGCCGCCGGCGATGACCGAATTGAAAGGCATCTTCGCCTTGATCGGCAGCGCGATGTCGCCCGAGGGCGGCCACTATCGCTTGTCGCTGCGCCCAGCCTGGTCCGATCAATACGCAGACTACCTGGAATTTGACAGTCCAGTTGAAGACGATGTGCTAGGCTTGATAAATGGAGAAATATTTGGTCTTGGTTTGCACTGGCTGAGATTGGCGCTTGTCGACGCAACGGGTGAAATCATAGAAGAAAGCATCTGCGAGCAGCCGCTTGTCTTCGCCGCGCCGGAAGCCGCGCCGCGGACGCAGTCGGCCTCCTGATTGGCGCTAGCCTGATCGAGGGAGCTTGGGGCTTGGAGTTTTGATGAACCGCGCGCTTCTGTGGATAGCCCGTCTGTTGAGACTGCTCTGTATAATGGCGCTGGTTTTGCTGCTGATTGCATTGGCTTGGAGCCTGCTGCAAATCGCCGCTCTCGGCGACATGGGGACGTCCAGCGCGACGAGCGCGGCCCGGCGCGGCGCATACATCGCCACGGCGACAGCCCTGGCTTCGACCGGCGAAGTCACAAGTTTGCGCGGCCATGCAAGCGTGATATTTCTGCAGCAGAATGCCGGCGACGAAAAGCCGGAAGCCAAGCCCCCGGCAACAGCGCCGCCGCCAAGCCCGACTGATACGCCCGAGCCGGAAGACTTCAGTTTGCCCAAATTATTGGTCCCGCCGGATCCCGCCGACGGAAAATGGCTATCCGGCACGCGCGTGCCGGCGAAGGCAAACCAGGTCCGCCGCGAACATCGGCTGATCAATATCATCCTTTTGGGCAGCGACGAAGAACTCACCAGCGACAACTTCATTCGCACGGATACGATGATCATTGTGTCGCTGAACACGGAGACGGGCACGGTATCCATGCTGAGTTTGCCGCGGGACCTTTTCGTCTACATCCCGCACGGCAATATGGGGCGCTTGAATACCGCCTTTGGCATCGGCGAAACCCTGGAGTGGAATCCGGGCCGCGGCTTCGGTCTTTTGCGGCAGACCCTCTTTTACAACTTCGGCATCAACGTACATTATTACGCGCGCGTGAATTTCTCCGGCTTTGAAGCCATCATTGATCGCCTGGGCGGTATTGATATTGCGGTGGATTGCGCCTACCGCGACCTGTATCCGGCGCTTAACGCGTCGGGCGAGATCGTTTATCGCTGGCGCACGCTGGACGTGGGTTACTACAGTTTCGGCGGTTTCGACGCCCTCTGGTATGCGCGGACGAGAAAGTATGCCGACGACATTGACCGCGGCCGGCGGCAACAGCAATTGCTGCGCGGGATCTGGCGCAAAGCGCGCAGCCAGGGACTCGTCAGGACCCTGCCCGGGCTCTGGAGCGAGCTGGTCGAGGTCGTCGATACGGATTTACCCTTCGATCTCATGCTGAGGCTTCTGCCGCATGTGGTCGGGCTCGACCTGGGCGGCATCGAGAACTTCACCTTCAAGAAGAAATACCACTTCACAAATTGGGATACACCAGACGGGTCTGAGGTTTTGCTGCCCGTTCGCGATACAGTTGCCGCACTTATGCAAGACTTTTATACGCCGCCGTCGCGCCATCAAGCGGCGCTGGCCGGCCCGTCCATCGCCGTCTACAACGCTTCCGGAATGGAAAACTGGGATATCGTGGCCAGCGAACGCCTGCGCTGGAGCGGCTATAACGCCCGGGCGCTCGGTCCGCTTGAAGACGGCGAGCACTATGATTCGAACGCGCTAATCGATCATGTCGCGACCGAGAAAGGCAGCCTGGTTCCGCTTATACTGAAGGCGCTGAATATGACCGAGGAACAGGTGACGCGCGCTGCCCGGGCCGACCGGGAATTCGATTATCAGGTCATAATCGGCCGCGACTACAAGTCCTGCACGTTCGGCGTCCTGCCGCTGGATGGCTAGTCAAGCGCCGACGCCGCCGATTCCTCATCAGCGCGCGTGGCAGTGACTCCATTTCGGTTGAATTCCTTAAAATATCTTCGATTTGGTAGGGGCGCCCCGGCGAGTCGCCCAATTTCGATTCCGTTCGTACCCATCGGGCGATCCGCCGGACCGCCCCTACCAGACTATTTCAAGCGAAATGAATACATTAACGCGCGCCGGGAGTGGCTATTGTAGTGGATGTGGTTTCCCTAATACTCTAAGAAAAATCTCTGTGCCCTCTGTGTCTCTGTGGTGAATTAACCTGCGCCAAGCTCGCATTCAAGATATGTCCATCAATATAGACACTCCCGCGCGCGTTGCGCTTTGAAGTTTTTGGAAACTTGTGATATGATATGCTCAGTGTCGGGGTATGGCGCAGTCCGGCTAGCGCGCTTGCATGGGGTGTAAGAGGTCCCCGGTTCGAATCCGGGTACCCCGACTGAATGCCTCCAAGCTCGCCCGGCGGCGGGCTTTCTGTTTAGAAAGGATAAGCGCATGCAAGTCATGGACATCAAGCTGACAGCGCTGGCAAGCTGCGCGGGTTGAGCGGCCAAGCTCAGCCCGAGCGAATTGACGCAAGTTTTGCGTCCACTCAGCGCCCTGTTTTCACAAGACGATTATCCGCAGATCCTGGTTGGCATTGCCGAGCCAGACGACGCCGCCGTCTACCAACTGGATGCGGACCGCGCTCTGATTTCGACCACAGATTTTTTCCCGCCGGTCGTCGACGATCCTTATGATTTTGGCGCAATCGCAGCCGCCAATGCCCTGAGCGATGTCTACGCTATGGGCGGGCGGCCCTTGATGGCGATCAACCTGGTCGCTTACCCGGACGACCTTGACAAGGGCATCCTGGCCGAGATCCTGCGCGGCGGGGCGGAAAAGGTCAAGGAAGCCGAGGCTGTGATCGCTGGCGGGCATTCAATCACCGACGCCGAACCGAAGTATGGCCTTTCGGTGACGGGCGAAGTCGCGACAAGCGCAATCATTCGCAAGTCCGGCGCGCGGGCGGGCGATCGGCTCATCCTCAGTAAACCGCTGGGAACCGGCGTGATCACGACTGCGCTCAAGCGCGGCATCGCTGGCGCGGCGGAAGTGGACTGCGCGGTTGCGATGATGTCCCGCCTGAACCGCGGTGCTTCGGAAACGGCGCAGCGCCACGATGTTCATGCCATGACCGATATCACCGGCTTCGGCTTGGCCGGCCATGGCCTGGAGATGGCGAAGCTCAGCGCAGTCGACTTCGAAATCGCCTACCGACAAATCGCTCTTCTGCCCGGCGCGGAGGCTTTTGCGCGGCAAGGGGTCTTCCCGGGCGGCATGGCGCGCAACCTCGAATATTTCTCGCAGTGGGTTGACGCCGGCCACCATTTGAAGCAATACGAAATTGACTTGTTCTACGATCCGCAGACCTCAGGCGGTCTTTTGATGTCCGTCGCCCCCGAACAAGCCGAGGCGGTTCTGGCCGATCTGCTGGCCAGCGGCGAGCAGGCTTTTGAGTTGGGGAAGGTCTCTGAAGGCGCCGGCCGGATCAAACTGATTTAGGACCGGGCCGCGACGCGCCGATCAGGCAGACACTGGCGCAGGAATCAAGTCCAGGTTGCGCCCGACCCTTTCAAAGGCCCTCAAGGCGCGATCAAGATGATGCTGACGATGCGTGGCGATATAACTCGTGCGCAGCAGCGCCTGGCCCGGCGGCGTCGCCGGCGGGACAACCGGATTCGTATACACGCCCTCTTCAATCAGCGCGGCCCAGGTCAAGCCAGTGCGGAATTGCTCTCCAATTTTCACCGGAATGATGGGCGTCTGACTGTTGAAGGTGTCATATCCCAGCTTCTTTAAGCCCTTGCGCATATACTCGGCGTTTTTCCAGACCTGCTGCACGTGCTCCGGCTCAGTCTCGATAATGTCGAGCGCGGCCATAACGGCCGCCAGATTGGGCGCCGGCAAAGCCGCCGAAAAAATCAGCGAACGCGCATGATGCTGGACGTAATGGATGACATCGGCGGAACCGGCGATGAAGCCGCCGATTGAGGCGAAGCTCTTGCTGAATGTTCCCATGATCAAATCCACTTGATCGGTCAAGCCGAAGTGAGCGGATGTGCCGCGCCCGCCGCCGGCCACGCCGATCCCGTGGGCGTCGTCCACGAGCAGGCGCGCCTTGTACTTGCAGCAGATTTCGACAATCTGCGGCAAGTGGGCAAAATCGCCGCCCATGCTGTAGACCCCATCGACGATAACCAGCTTGCCGGAGTCATCCGGCACGCGGCTGAGGACGCGTTCCAGGTCGTCGACATCATTATGGCGAAAGCGCTTCATCTGCCCGCGCGACATGGCTACGCCATCAACCAGGCAGGCGTGGGCGTCTTTATCCAGAATCGCCACATCGTTTTTGCCCAACAGCGCCGAGACCGTGCCCAGGTTCGTTTGGTACCCGGTCGCAAAGACCAGGGCCGCTTCCTTGCCGACAAAATCGGCCAGGCGCCGGTCGGCTTCCAGGTGCAGCTCCAGCGTGCCGTTCAGAAATCGCGAACCGGTGACGCTGGTGCCGTAGCGGCGCGTCGCCTCGATAGCGGCTTCGCGCACGCGCTCATCGGTGGTCAAGCCGAGATAATTGTTGGAACCGAGCATGACGACGTCTTTGTCTTCGAAAGTCGCGGTCGTGCCCTCCGAATCACTGAGCGCGCGGAAGAAGGGATAAATGCCCATCTCCATCGCTTCTTTTGCGACGGTAAAGCCGGATATCTTGTCGAATAGATCTGCCACGATCCTCTCCTGAAAAGCCCATCGCATGGAACCTGGAGGGCTCGTTCGCGCCGTCCAAATCAACTGCGCGCCCGTCAGCGCGCGTCGCCCAACTCGGCATTTCGCCCGAAATAACCCAGCGCCCGCTCGGCCGGCTCTCCGCCGCGTATCCCAAACAGTCTATCAGCAGGCCGGGGCTTAGACAATGTACATTTGCATGCCTTTCGCCGCCTTCGTGAAAATTCTCACTTGCGCGAACGCGATCCGACGGTATAGAATTGGGCATATTCTATTGGTACTCGCGCGGAGAAAAGTATGTCCAGCTTGACGATTCGCCGGTTGATTGTCTGGGTGGTGTCGATGATCCTGGGGCTCATCGTCGGTTACGGCATTATCACGGTCGGTTTCGATATGCTGCCGCTTTTCACCGCCGTGCAGACGCCGCAGGGCGTCTCCATCGACGAATACGGCATGTTGTATTATCTCTTCACTGCAATCCCGATCGGCCTTGTTTTTGTCATCTGGCTGGACGCCTTCATGGACACGCGCATTTTGCCCGACTAAGAACGGCCGGGCAACTGCATATCCAGAATCCACCGCCGGTGGATTTTTTCTTTTCTTGCGACCTCGGGCGGCGAAAAAGAAAATTTGAGAGGATTGTCGAGTTCGCTGATAGCTATTGCGAGCCCAGCTTTGCTAACCTCGAGATATGAGCGCAACCAAATCATCCGCGATACCGAAATTTTACGCCAAGACCCTTGAGCAGCGTCTCGCGCTGGCGAAAGAGTGGGGCGGGCTGAACGACGACGATGCGCAGGCGCTGCGAGATTCCGGTCTCTCCGCCGCCCAAGCCGATCTCATGATCGAAAATGTGCTCGGGCGCTACAGCCTGCCCTTCGCCTTGGCCCCCAACTTCAGAATCAACGGGCGCGATTATCTCGTGCCAATGGTCATTGAAGAACCGTCGGTGGTCGCCGCTTGCAGTTATGCCGCCAAGCTCTTTCGCAAGGCCGGCGGATTCAGCGCCAGCAGCGACGAGCCGATCATGATCGGGCAGCTGCAGCTGCTGGATTTGCCTGACATCGAAAACGCAATTGAAAGAATCAAAGCGCAAAAGGATGAGGTGTTGGTCAAGGCGAACGAGCTGGGCGGCAGCATCGTCAGCCGCGGCGGCGGCGCGGTTGACCTGAAATTTCGTCCACTGCGCGATACGCCGGTCGGCGCCATGCTCATCATGCACTTGCTCTTCGACGCGCGCGACGCCATGGGCGCCAACGCAGTCAACAGCGCCTTGGAACATATCGCGCCCCTGATTGAAAGCATCAGCGGCGGCCGCGTCAACCTGCGCATATTGAGCAATTTGAGCGATCGGCGCAAGGCGCGGGCCGAAGGCAACATAGCGGCGGAGCATCTGACGACATCCGCAGCGTCCGGCGCGGCGGTCGCGGATGCGATCATTGAGGCGGCCGCTTTTGCCGAATGCGATCCTTATCGCGCCGCGACCCACAACAAAGGAATCATGAATGGCATTGACGCGCTGCTGGTCGCCACCGGAAACGATTGGCGAGCGGCCGAAGCCGGCGCCCATGCCTATGCGGCTCGGGACGGGCGCTACCGCAGTCTGACAAAATGGTGGAAAGACGAGCGCGGCGACTTGCGCGGACGGATTGAACTGCCTCTGGCGGCGGGAATCGTCGGCGGCGCCACCGGCGCGCATCGCGGCGCGCGGACCGCGCTGAAGCTGCTGAATCTGCGCTCGGCGCGGGAGTTGGCGGAAGTGGCGGCGGCGGTCGGCCTGGCGCAGAATTTCGCGGCGATCCGGGCTTTGGCGACCGACGGCATACAAAGCGGCCACATGCGCCTGCATGCGCGGCAGTTGGCATTGACGGCCGGCGCCTCGGAAGAAGAGGCGCGCGCAATCGCGCGACAGATGGTTGATGAAGGCAAAATCCGGCTTGATCGCGCCCGAGCGATCGTCGAAAGCAGAAAGCGATAAACCATGGCGGAGCAGTCGAAGTGGATGCTGAAATCGCTGCGGGATGTTGGCATTGTAGGTTATGGCGCCTATATCCCGCGCTATCGCTTGCCGGGCGAAGCGATTTCGCAGGTCTGGACCAATGGCTTGGGCGGCGCGCCGGTCAAGGAAAAGGCGGTCGCCGGGCTTGACGAAGATGTCGTCACCATGTCCATTGAAGCGGCGCGCAACGCGGTGGCCTGCGCCGGCATCGATCCGCATCAGATTCGCGCCGTCTGGGTAGGCAGCGAGAGCCATCCCTATGCGGTCAAGCCGACCAGCACAATTGTCGCGGAAAGCATCGGCGCATCGGCCAACATTCAGGCCGCCGATTGGGAATTCGCCTGCAAAGCCGGCACGGAAGCGGTGCAAGCGTCCATCGGGCTGGTGGGCAGCGGCATGGCGCAATACATTTTGAGCATCGGCATGGACACGGCGCAAGGGCGCCCGGGCGACGCCCTGGAATATACGGCCGGTTCTGGCGGGGCGGCTTTCATTCTTGGCCCGGCCGCAGAAAGCTACGCCGTCTATCAAGGCAGCTACAGCTTTGTGACCGACACGCCGGATTTCTGGCGTCGCGCCGGCGAAACCTATCCGAGCCACGGCGACCGCTTCACCGGCGAACCGGCTTATTTCGCCCATACGCTGGCGGCCGCTTCCAAGTTGATGGAGATGCTTAATACCACGGCGGACGATTACGATTTTGCCGTCTTCCACCAACCGAATGTCAAGTTCCCGGCGGTGGCGGCCAAACAACTCGGCTTCTCGGATGAGCAGATCCGCCCGGGATTGCTGGCGAATGAAATCGGCAATGTTTATTCCGGCTCCTGCATGATCGGCTTGACAGCGATATTGGACATCGCGGAACCGGGCCAGCGCATCCTCATGGTCAGTTATGGCAGCGGGGCCGGCTCGGATGCCTTCGACTTGCGCGTCACCGAGCGCATTCGGGAACGCCCGCGCAGCTTGCCGGCGACGGCCGACTACATCGCCCGCCGCAGCCAAATCGATTACGCCACTTACGTTCGTTATCGCGACAAGCTCAAGGATTAGAGATTCATGAGTGTTTCGATTATTGGCGCGGGCATGGTTCCCGTCCGCGAACATTGGTCCAAGGGAATCAGCGAATTGGCCGGGGAGGCGGCGGCCCTCGCCTTGGAAGATGCCGGTTTCTCCGATGTCGATGCCCTGTACATCGGCAACGCTTACAGCGCCAGCTACAGCCGCCAGACGCAGCTTGGCAGCTTGATCGCCCGGCATTGCGGATTTGGATCGGTCGAGTCCTTCACTTGCGAGGCGGGCGATGCTTCCGGCGGGGCCGCCCTGCGCGCGGCGTACCTCGCGCTGGCCGCGGGCGCGGCGCGCTCCGCCCTGGTTATCGGCGTGGAGAAAGCGACGGACATCGTCGGCTCCGGGCGTCTGGCAGCCCGGAACGTCAGCCTGGATGCCGATTTTGAAGCGGTCAACGGCGCTACGCTGACGGCCCTGGCCGGTCTGCTGATGCGCCGATATATGCACGAATACAATCTCGATCTATCGCAGTTTGAAGGTTTCAGCCTGAACGCCCATCGCAATGGCGCGCTTAATCCGCTGGCGATGTTTCGGCGGCCGCTGCGCGCGGGGGCCTTCGCCAAGTCGCCTATGCTGTCTGACCCGGTGAGCCTCTTCGACAGCGCGCCCGACGCCGATGGCGCGGCTGCCCTGGTCCTTGTCCGGGGCGAACATGCCGCCGATCTCGTGCCGAATCCGGTGGACATCGTCGGCAGCGCCCTGCGCACGGACAGCCTGATGCTGCAAGATCGGGCCGACATTCTGCGCCTGGAGGCGGTCAGCGCATCAGCCGCGGCCGCCCTGGAGCAGGCGACGCTGACGCTGGCCGATATCGACGTCATGGAATTGCACGATGCCTATACGATTTTGACCGCGCTTTCGCTGGAGGCCCTGGGCTTGAGCGAAAGGGGAGGCGGCTGGGCATGGGCGGAAGACGCCGGGCGGCGGATTGCGCTGGATGGCGACATGCCGATCAGCAGTTTCGGCGGGCTGAAAAGCCGGGGCAATCCAAGCGGCGCGACCGGCATCTATCAGGCAGTCGAAGCCGCGCTTCAATTAAGAGGCGAAGCCGGCGACAACCAGGCGGCCGGGGCAAAGCATGCGCTTGTGCAAAACATCGGCGGGCTGGGCGCCACCGTCGCCACCCATATCCTCAGCGCCGCGCCGGATTGAAGTGATAGGCTCTGACAGTGGCAATTCCTATCAAGATAGTTTTTGATAGGCGGCGCCGCCTAAACTGAGAATCAGTTCAACTGCGCGATCCTTGGGGTGAGGAGCGAAGTAATGCAAGTAGCGAGATATTGGCGAGCAAAGGCCTTGCGCTATCGCCTGAAAAGAGCGACGGCGAAAGGCGAGCGGGAGCGAACGCGGGACGACGAGGCGCGGGCGGTCAAGGCGCTGCGGCAGCCGAGCCGATTCAAAGAGGTCGCCTTCAGCTCATGAGCGCGGACGCAACACGGACGACCCAGCGAATGCGATCGGACGGCGCCGCGCTGCGCGGCACGGTCTACAGCTATACGCTGGTTCAGGAAGCGCCGGGGGGCTTTGAAGAGCAAGCGCCGTATTATCTGGCGTTGGTCGAGTTGGAAGACGGCGATCTGATCACGGCTCAGCTCACGGACATCGACGGCGATGTCAACATCGGCGATGCCGTTGAGATGGTCACGCGCAAGCTGACGACAGAAGGCGCGCGCGGCATGATCGTCTACGGCTACAAATTCCGCCCGCCCATCAAGTAGACGGCCAGGACCGGCCACAAATAAAAGAGCCGCGCTTCGCGCGGCTCTTTTCATTGCTTCATGCTGCAGATTCGAGCCTACATCGCCTCTTTGGCTTTGGATTCGTAAGCCAGAGACATTTCCGTGTTGGTGTCAAAGATGTGGATATTGTCCAGGTTGAAGGTCACATCCATATCCTGCCCCACGGTTGCGCCCGTCCGCGGATCGGTGCGCGCGATGAAATTCTTGCCGCCGTTCTCCAGATAGATAATCACCTCATTGCCCATCTGCTCGACCACTTCCACGTTCGAGGTCAAGTTCGCCGGGATGATGCCCTGCGGCAGATAGCTGGAGTCGTGAATATCTTCGGGGCGGATGCCGCAGATGACTTCCATGCCGACATGGCTGCGGAAGGCCTCCGCTTTATTGGCGGGCACCTGCAAGTCGAAGGCGCCGGTGTCCACCACCATGCCGTCGCCGTCTTCTTTAAGAATGGCGTCGAAGAAATTCATGGACGGGCTGCCGATGAAACCGGCTACGAAGACGTTGTGCGGATTGTGATAGAGATTAAAGGGCGAATCAATCTGCTGGAGCTTGCCTTCGTTGAGGACGCAAATGCGCGTGCCCATCGTCATCGCTTCGACCTGATCGTGCGTGACGTAGATGAAGGTCGTCTCCAGGCGCTGATGCAAGCGGCTGATAAAGGAACGCGCCTCCACCCGAAGCTTCGCATCGAGGTTGGAAAGCGGCTCGTCCATCAGGAAGACCGCCGGTTCGCGCACGATGGCGCGGCCGACCGCCACGCGCTGACGCTGGCCGCCGGAAAGCTGACGGGGGCGGCGATCCAGCAAGTGACCGATACCCAATTCGTTGGCGGCTTCGTTGACGCGCTCGTCAATGATCTTCTTGGGCGTCTTGCGCAGCTTGAGGCCGAAGGCCATATTGTCGTAGACGGTCATGTGCGGGTACAGCGCGTAACTCTGGAATACCATGGCGACATCGCGATCTTTAGGCGCGACATTGTTGACGACGCGATCCCCGATGAGGATCTCGCCTTCCGTGATCTCCTCGAGACCGGCCAGCATACGCAGGCTTGTCGATTTGCCGCAGCCGGACGGACCGACGAAGACCAGGAACTCCTTGTCCAGGACTTCGATGTTCAAGTCAGAAACGACGCGCTGATCACCGAAATCCTTTGATACATGATTGAATGTGACTCCAGCCACAGGAACCTCCCTGAAATTACACAGTTGGACAGAAATACTGGTAAAACTGCACAAATACCTTACTTGACAGCAAGGTAGATTTATAGTGGCAATTATAGCGGCAAATTTGCATTTTGCAAAATGTTCTTCTAAATGATGTAGAATTGCTTCAGAGCCAGCCAGCGAACGAGAAAGACATGCCCGACAACCCGAATGCGGAAATCTTGGCCATTGGCACCGAACTCCTGCTTGGCGAGATTACAGATACTAACTCAGTTTATCTTGCGCGGCAACTTCGCGACATCGGCGTCAATGTCTTTTTTATGACGACGGTGGGGGATAATTTCGAGCGCATTGTCGCCGCCATTGCCGGCGCCCTCGACCGGGCGGATATCGTCATCACCACTGGCGGTTTGGGGCCCACCGTCGACGACATGACCCGGCAGGCCGTCGCCGAGGCAACCGGCCGTCCGCTGGAATTTCATCAGGCGCTCTATGATGGCATCGCGGAACGCTTCCGCGGCTTCGGCTCTCCCATGACCGCCAACAACCGGCAGCAGGCCTTCCTGCCGCAGCGCGCCATTTTGATAGAAAATCCGGTGGGCACAGCGCCGGCTTTTGTCGTTGAATCCGAGCGCGGCGTCGTCATCAGTCTGCCGGGCGTGCCGCGGGAAATGAAGTTCCTGGTGGGCGAGTCGGTTGCGCCCTACCTGCTGCGCAAATACGAATTGGGCATTATCCTGGCGCGCATCTTGCGCACAGCCGGCATCGGCGAAAGCTCGCTGGACGATCAAATCGGCGCGGACATCTTGGGCGAGCGCAACCCCAGCGTCGGGCTGGCCGCGCATCATGGCTGCGTCGACATCAGAGTTACGGCGAAGGCGGAAAGCCAGGCCCAGGCCGCCAAACTGCTTGACGGCATGCAGGCGCGCCTGCAGGAGCGGGTCGGCGAACACATCTATGGCATTGATGGCGCGACGCTCGAAGATGTGGTTTGGAAGCAGCTGGAGCGGCACAAACTGAACGTGCACGTCGTCGAGGCCGGGCTGCCCGGCGTCATCAGCGGAAGCTGGCCGCAGGAATCCTCGCGTCTGACCGCGAGCGGCTATGCCAGCCCGGCCCGCGCTTTTGCCGCATATTCTGTGGACGAGGCGGCCATGTCCCTGCGCGATTTCGCCACGGAAATCGCCGAGCGCATCCGAGTCGAGAAAAACGTGGACGCCAGCATCGTCGTACTGAGCGAGCCCGATTTGGCTGAGAATGCCGATGTGGAGCAGGGCAGCGCGGTCGCCATTTCGACCGCGGGCGGCACGCGGTATCGCGTTTATGGCTTCGGGACGCGCTCGAACCTGGCGCGCGAGTGGCTTTCGAGGTGGGGCTTGGCCAGCATGTGGCGCATGCTGAAAGAAGAATACGGCGACTGAGCGCCGCAAGCGGATAGCGCTATCTATTCGTCCAAACTCAGAAGCGCCATGAAGGCTTCCTGCGGCACTTCCACCGAACCGATCATTTTCATCCGCTTTTTGCCCTTTTTCTGTTTCTCGAGCAATTTGCGTTTGCGCGTGACATCGCCGCCGTAGCACTTCGCCAGGACGTCTTTCCGCAGGGCTTTGACGTTGGCGCGGGATATCACGCGTTTGCCGACGGCCGCTTGAACCGGCACGGCGAACATCTGCCGCGGAATCAGTTTTTTGAGCCGGCTGACGAGCCGCTGCCCACGGTGATAAGCGTCGCCGCGATGGCAGATCATCGCCAGGGCGTCAACCGGATCGGCATTGACCAGCACATCGACTTTAACCAGATCGCCGGCGCGATATTCATGAAACTGATAATCGAGGCTGGCGTAACCCTGGGTCACGCTTTTGAGCTTGTCATAGAAATCGATGATGATCTCGGATAGCGGGATCTCAAAATGCAGAATGACGCGGCTCGCGTCCAGATATTCGGTCGTCTCGTATGCGCCGCGTTTGTTGATGACCAGATCCATGACCGCGCCGATATAGGTCTGCGGCACATAGATCTGGATTTTCATCCAGGGTTCGTGGATCTCTTCGATGATGTTTTCGTCGGGCAAGAGGGCCGGGCTGTCAATCAGCGCAGTTTCGCCGTCCTTTTGCAGGACGCGGTATTCGACGCTGGGCGCTGTCGCCAGGATGTCGAGGTTGTATTCCCGTTCGAGGCGCTCCTGGATGATCTCCATGTGGAACAGACCGAGGAAACCGGCGCGGAAGCCAAAATTCAAAGCCTGCGATGTTTCGGGCTGGTAAACCAGCGAGGCGTCATTCAGTTGTAGCTTTTCCAGCGCATCGCGCAGATCGGCGTAGTCTTCATTCTGCGTCGGATAGATGCCGGCGAAGACCATCGGTTTAACGCGCTTGTAACCCGGCAGCGGATTCTGCGTGCCATTTTTCGCCAGTGTGATGGTGTCGCCGACGCGGCATTCCTGCACCGTCTTTAATCCGGTGGCGATGTAACCGACTTCGCCCGGTCCCAGCGCGTCTGTCGCGCGCATGACGGGATCAAAGACGCCGATTTCAACCGGTTCAAAGCGGGCGCCAGTGGCGAACAGCGAAAGCACATCGCGTTTGCCGACGCTGCCGTCGACGACGCGGACATAAGCGATGACGCCTTTGTAGGCATCGTAATGCGAGTCGAATACCAATGCCCGCAGCGCTTCGTCCGTTTCGGAGACGGGCGCTGGAATATCGCTGATGATGCGCTCCAGGACCTCAAGTACGCCTCCGCCCGTCTTGGCGGAAATCCGCGGCATCTCCGCCAGGGATGCGCCCAGCAAGTCCTCCACCTCGCGCGCGACCTCGTCCGGCTGCGCCGCGGGCAAGTCAATCTTGTTGATGACCGGGATGATCTCGAGGTCTTGCTCAAGCGCCAGATAGACATTGGAAAGCGTTTGCGCCTCAATGCCCTGGCTGGCGTCCACAACCAGGATCGCGCCCTCGCAGGCTTGCAGCGCGCGGCTGACTTCGTAGGTGAAGTCGACGTGGCCCGGCGTATCGATCAGGTTCACGGTATAAGAGCGGCCGTCGGCGGCGCTGTATTGCATGCGCACGGCCGAGGCCTTGATGGTGACGCCGCGCTCCCGCTCCAGCGCCATGCTGTCCAGCATCTGCTCTTGCATATCGCGCTCGCTGACGGTTTGCGTCAATTCCATCAGGCGATCTGCCAGCGTGCTCTTGCCGTGATCGACATGGGCGATGATGCAAAAATTGCGGATGAATTCGATCTTCATCATGGGCTTCTGTTCGCTGAGCGATAAGACCATTATGAATGAATAGCGCGCCGCGGTGTAGGGGAATCTAGTGACAGTCCGCGAAAAGCGCCTCGATCCGCGCGCGAATGTCGGTCTCTGCCGCTTCCGGCCGCAGCCACAGTAGGTACTCGATGTTGCCTTTTGCGCCGGCGAGCGGCGAGCGCAGGATATCCACCGCGCCGAATCCGATAGATTCCGCGAATTCGGCCACGGTCAGCAGCACATCCCGCCGCACCTCGGATCGGCGGACGATGCCGCCTTTGCCGATATCGGCTTTGCCCGCTTCAAATTGCGGCTTTACAAGAGCAATGACGTCGGCTGAATCGTCGATCCAGCGGGCGACGGCCGGAAGAATCAGGCGCAGAGATATGAAGGAAACATCAACTGCGACCAGGTCGGGCTGTTCCGCCAGCGAATCCAGATAGCGGGCGTTTGTGTTTTCAAGCGGGACGACGCGTTCGTCGATGCGCAGGCTGTAGTCTAGTATGCCGCGTCCGACATCGATGGCGTAGACTTTGGCGGCGCCATGCTGCAGCAGGCAGTCGGTGAAGCCGCCCGTGCTCGCACCAACATCGGCGCAGATCTTTCCGGCCGGATCGATTGCAAATGCTTTCAGCGCCGCTTCCAGCTTGTAGCCGCCGCGACCGACATAGCGTGGCCGGCGCTTTATGTCGATGACGGCGTCGCCGCGTATCAGTGTCCCGGGTTTATCCACCAAGCGCCCGTTCACCGAAACCTGAGCCGCCATAATCAGCGCCGCGGCTTTGCTGCGGCTGGGGGCGAGCCGCCGCTCCAGGAGCAGAAGATCAAGCCGGCGCTTCTCCGCCACTAGCCGCGCACCAATTCAATTGTGATGTCTACATAGGGTTGATCAGCCGAGAATAGGAATTGGTCAGCCGCCAGCGGGATATAGCCATCGGCTTCAATGACAACGCTGTATGGCGTGTCGAATGCCAGCGGGCGGTCGAACTGAAAGTCGCCGTTCCGGTCGCTGGTCGCTAAAGCGACAACCTGTTCTTGCGTCCACTCGAATTCAGCGGCGGCATAGGCTTCGCCAATCAAAACGATGGTCACGCTGGGGATGCCGCTGCCGTTGGCGGCGTCGAGCACGCGGCCGGACAGGATCAGACCTTGCAGTTCAGCGAGGCGATCGATCGGCAGCTGCCCGATGCCGACAGTCGCCGCCGCCTCCACGAGCAGCAGGTTGTTCACCAGCAATTGCAGACGGTAGTTTCCCTCGGGCGGGCTGGCTATCGAGACGGTGAAATCGCTGCCGGCATCAGCGCGCGTCCAGGGCCGGGTCGCCTGGAAGAAGGCCTGGTCATCAACCAGCCAGCGGAGCGTCCAGGGCGTCCCGACCGCGATCTGCTGCCAGTCAAACAAGGCGTGGAGCGCATTAACCGAGGCGGGAAAACTGGAAGCGGCCTGCGCGGTTCGGGCAGCCGCGGGCGTATCAGCCGAGCTGTAACGCAGGTTTCTGAAGAGATCGGGCAGGGGCGCGCCTTGCTGACCGGCGACAACAAAGTCGGATGTTGCCGACAAGGCGCCTTCGATATACAGCTCCAACCGGTAGAGCCCGGGCAGCAAGCCATTAGCCGGCGCCAGGCTGATAACTGTTGCGCCGTGGCGGTCGGCATTCCAGGTATCGGTTGTGCGCGCGACTTCGGCCCCGGCGTAGTGCCATATTGCCGACCAGCGCGTTCCCGCCGACATATTGGCGTAGAGAAAACGGGCGTAGGCGATGCTTCCCAAGGGCAGAATCAGACCGTTTCCGACAAGCGCGCCGCTGCGATCGAGCGTGCCGAAGACGATATCGCTGAAGTGGCCCGTATTCGCGGCGCCGCCGCCCACGAGGATCTGTTGGCTGCCGGCGTTCGCGCCGTTGATCAAGAGCGTGAACTCGTAGGCGCCGTTGGCCCAGGCTTGTTCACGGCCGCCGATGTGCCAGAGCCCGCGCCTGCCGCCGCTCCAGCGCACCGGCGGCAAGCTGAACACCGTATTGGGAACGCCATCCAGCGTGACCCGCATTTCGTAAACCGTTTCGGACGTCATGTTGTCGTAATCGAAAAAAAGATAGAGGCTGCGCGTATTGGCGGGCATTGAACCGACGACCGTCGCCGGCATATCGCCTTGCAATGACGGCGCAAAAAAGAGGCGCGAGACCGTCGGCGGGTTCAAGGGCGCCGCGCCCGGCTCGTTTTGGGGCAAGTCGATATCCAGGCCCAGCCGGGCGCCGCGTATCAAACTTTGGGCGAGGCCGATCGGCCTGATGGTGCTGATAAAGTCGCCTGTGGGAATGCAACTGTCGCTGCTGTTGATTAAGCCGTCGCGATTGGTATCGTCGATGAAGCGGCAATTGGCCGCGCCAACAGGACCGCTCAGCGGCGCGCTGGTTGGAATGCCGATGAGTTCGCCGACGCTATTGTAGGCGCCGCCGCCCGACATCGTGCCGGGGATTTCCGCCCGGGTCTTGAACCAACTGGGTCCCCGGGCCACGGGCTCGGCAATGAAGGCGATCACTGTGCCCCGCGCGATCGCCACCGGGCGGTTGCCCAAGTCCGGATAACCGGCCACGATTAAATTGTCGTCGATGGCGACCAGTTCCGAATCCCCGATGTTCACAAAGGGCAGAATCGGCAAACCGCCTTGGGCGATGAGTCGGCCATCAAGCTCGCGCGTGATCCGCAGCAGCGCCACATCCAGCCCGGAATCGGCGCGGGCGATCTCAGCGCGATATTTTGGAATCGGCGGCTCGGTCAGGTCCACATTGAGCGCGACGATCAAGCTGTCGCCGTCGCATTGCTCGCCGGCGACAACGCCATGCGCATTGGTGATGATCAAGCCGTCAGCGCTGATGAGCGTGCCGGCGCTCACGCAGGCGATGATATGGTCATCGCCGACGCTCTTGGTTTGATAAATGAAGACGGTCGCGCGCCGTATCCGATCCAGCTCCAGGTCGAAGCCAGTTTGCGCCAGCGCGGTACAGGCGAGCAGCAGCGCCAGCAACGCGATTAGACCGCAACGACGATTAGCCATGACGTCCGCGCCGTTCGCTCAAAACTCGAGATTCTGGATGAACCATCGCAGGGTCTCCAGCTCGCGCCGATAAATGCTGGAATCGGCGCGAAATGTGATGATCAAAGCCTGGCCGCGCCGCAGGGTCAAGATATCCAGGCCATTGACAATTGATGATACGCCTTCGAGGAAGGGGCTGGAATCCCGGGCGACAAAGGAATAGGACATACTGATTGCCCAGGTCTCGTCGGGCAGACGGTAGGTGTCGTAGCCCAAGACGGCATAGTCAACCAGAACCTGGGCGCGCTGCAAGCTCAGGTGATCCAGGATATTGCGCTCGGCGCTATCCGGGCCGACCGGCAGCGTCCGCAGTTCAATCAGAGTCTGATATCCGCGATGCGACATGTCGCGCGCGCGAAAGACATAATCGCCCGACTCGTCAAGCAGCCAGCGCGCCGGATAACTCGCGGTGATGCCGGCTTCAACATTGCGATAGACGCTCGACACATTCAGCGCGGCGTCGCGCTGGTTCAGCCCCAGCGCAAGCCCTATCGCTATCAGAAGGTAACTCAGCGCGATCGACCAGCGCTGCCGCTGCGTGATCTGAATGGCTGGAGAGCGCCCGGTATCAAATGCCATCGTTGACCCCGCGGCTGCGGTAGGCTTCGCGCTCGCGCCTTTCCGAATTGCTATAAAGAAAATATACGATGCCAAGCGTGACAAGCAGCGTCGCGAGCAACATAAGCAATGCAAACAGCGGGCGGTCGCTGCTGCCGGCGATGCCGAGCGGTCCGCTCATCAAGCCGGAGACCGTGGGCGCGATCAAACCGGTGGTCAAGGCGGCGACAAAGAGGTTGATCGGCAGCACCAGCGGCATCGCGTCCGAGAAGTAGGATTCCACAATGCCAAGCGCGATGAAGAGGCTGGAGGCAAGCTGGACCGCGACATTCGTTAGAACCACAATTGCCGCGAAGTCCGGCGCCGGTTCGACGCGCCAAACATAAGCCAGATTCAGGTAGAAGCTGTATCCCACCGCGCTGGCGAAGGCGTAGGCGATTGCGTCGCTGCGATGGCGCAGCGCCTCGGGATAAATGAGGTGCCGCAAGACCAGGAATTTCAGGCCGACGTCAAGCATCCCGGCCGTGAGCGTGTAACCGATCATGCGCTGGAATACAGCCGCCAGCGGAAGCCAAAGCTCGATGCGGAAGAAGTCTTCAACCAGGGGCAGGCCCAGGGCGGCCGCGGTCAAGCCGGACAAAACCGCCACGCCGATGAGGCGGCGGCGGGGGCGCGACGCGCGATACTCCGGCCACACCGATACCAGCAACCAGAGCAGGAGCGGAAGCGGCGCGAGGGCCAGCGAAAGCGCGCGCCCGACGCCGGCGGCAATTCTGGGCTGCAAGATCTGGCTGGCGACGACTATTGCCCCCAGGACGGCCGCGAGCAGCAGCACCTGGAAAGCGACGCGCCGCCACACCGGCAGTACCGCGTAGCTGTCCTCTCCTTCAGAACTGGCTTGGCTCGACAGGTTTAGCGCCATCCCAATACGGGCTCGTCTACTCGACCGGAAGCCGGCTGTATATAATGTAACGCTACGAAACTAGATTGTGATTGTAAAGTGGCAAGGCGCGACCGGGGCGGGCGAAACGCGCAGCTGCGGCACCGCCATCAGGGCTGTCTTGGATGTTAAACTGGGGAAAATATGCGCATTGCTATTCGCGGCATACTTGCGGGCGACCCAAGGATCGCCCCTGCGGCATAATAGGAGACTCGGTGTACGGGCGAGCCGGTGGCTCGCCCAATGTTGCTATAGAATTCCAATCCGTTTTTGCATGACTTGCTTGATACTACCAAGGCGCAATAGAAGTGCCATCCACTAAATGTATTGTAATCATGCTGCTGGCCGCGACCTTGCTTTCCGGCTGCCTGCGGGCCGACGAGGCGCTCCCTTGCCAGAGCGATCGCCAATGCCTCCGCTACGGGCTTGTCGCTGATATTCCCGTTCTCGACCCGCATTACGCCGATTCGCATGAGAGCGGCATTGTCCTGCGGCAAATATACGACACGCTCGTCTACCGCGACGCCAATACCCGCGACTTTCTGCCTGGATTGGCGGCCAATTGGGAGGTTTCCCCCGATGGCTTGATTTACACATTTGAACTGCGCCGGGATATAAGTTTTCACGATGGCAGCCGCTTTGACGCCGAAGCCGTCGCCCGCAATATCGAGCGGATTTACCTGCCCGATATGCCGCCGTCGCTGGCGCGGACGCTCTTGGGACCGCTGTACAGCTACGAGATCGTCGATGAATTTGTCATACGCCTGCAGCTTTCATCGCCCTACGCGCCGCTGCTGGACGGGCTTTCGCAACCATATCTGGGCATGGCCAGCCCGGCTGTTTTCAGCGACTTCGCCGGCTTGCGCTACCAATTCCACCAGTCCGGCACGGGTCCCTTCGCCCTGGAAGCATACACGCCGGGCGAGCGCATCGCGCTGCGCCGCTTCAGCAATTACAAGCTCAATCCCGGGTTAGGCGCGCCGCCTGAAGGCGGCGGAATCGAACGCGTCGAGTTTCTTGTTTTGCAGGCTGAGGACATGGATCCCTTGTCGCTTCTGCGCGAGACGGTGGACGTTATCGACGACGTCTCGCCGGTCGACGCGCAGAGCTTGGCCGGCAACAGCCGCGTGCAGATTCTGCCAACGGCGATACCCGGAACGGCTGTGCATTTCCTCTTCAACAGCAATCGCGAGCACTTGAACAACCCGAATGTTCGCCGCGCCCTGCTGCTGGCGACCAACCGCGTCGCGATCAGCGATCGAGTCTATTTCAACTTCTCGCCGGCGGCCTGGGCGCCGCTTTCCAGCAGCACGGGATACGCCCATACCGGCTACGTCAATGTGTTTGAATATGACCAGGATGCTGCCGCAAGTCTATTGGCGGCTTCCGGCTACAGCGACAGCGATGGCGACGGGATCGTCGAGCGGGCCGGGCTGCCGCTTGAACTGCGTATGGTTATGCCGCCCTGGCATGAGTTTCCCGCGATCGCCAGCTATTTGAGGCAGCAGTGGGCCGCCATCGGCGTCGAGCTGATCACGGAACCCGTGCCGGGCCGATCGCGGCTCGCGGGGCTCGTCCAATCTGGCGAGTTTGACCTTCTGCCGGTTGAGGTATACGGGCTGGATCCGATCGCGCTTGATACGGTATTTGGCGCGGAGGCCACATTCCGGGCTTCGCTCGCGCCGCATCCAGAGCTGACCGAAAGGCTGGAACTGGCGGCGCGGGAACAGAACATGGACGCGCGGCGGAATCAATATTACGAGATTCAAGCGCTGCTTATGAATGAAACGCTGCTGTTGCCCCTGCGCGAGGCGGTGCGCATCACGGCTGCTCGCGCTCGCGTCCGGAAATTGAGGTTTGACGCCTACGGCTTTTACCCGCTGCTCTACCAAACAAAATTGGCGGACGGCTAATTGCTTAACCGGCGCTGATGCAAGTGCCAATTGGCAGCCGGTTGACGAGCAGATCGATCAGGATGTTGGCGCGGCGTCCATTGGCGATGTGCGCCTTCAGCGTCGGATGAGCGGCGACGAGGGCGACCATTTCTCCAACTTTCTGTCGCATTCCGCCGGTAACATCGACGCCGCTGGAGGCGCCGAGCGCGCCAAGAAAGCGCGGCATGGTCGCCGGCGTCAGCGTCGGCAGGACGGCGCCGTTTTCATCCAGAACGCCGTCCACATCACCGAGCAAGACGATAGTTTCCACCGGAATGGATCGAACGAGTTGGGCGAAGACGGCTTCGGTCGAAACGATTGTGCCGCCAATCTCGCTATCCACCGCAATGTCCCCGTGAACAACCGGCAGCAGGTTCTGCTCCAAAGCCAGCGCGAGCGGGCCCGTCTCCATTTTCTCAATCCGCCCCGAAGCCGTCACGAGTAGGGAAGAAGGTTGAAAACGCAATGCGGGCAATCCCGCGCGCAGGAACTCGCGCAGAATCAGTTGGCTCAATTCCGCAGCGACAGCGCCGACATGGGCGAAACCCAGCCTTTCGCCCTCGTTGCGCACGCCGCTGACGGTATCGTGCTTCCGCGCTTCATGATGCCCGAAGGAGCCGCTGCCATGCCCGATGACAAGCTGCATTCCGGGTTCCAGCCGGCGCAGTTGAAGCAGTTGCTCGGCGATGTCGCGCACGATGTCGGCGTGAAACACCTTGGCGCGGCGCTTGTCGGTGACGAGCGAGCCACCGAGCTTGATCAGTACGGTCATCTCAGGCCGTTTCTTCGCCAATGGCTGTCAGGTACACGCGTTTGGCGCCGGCGGCCAGCAAGCCGCGTTGCACCGGCCCCCTCGAATTGTCGTCCACAAGCGCGATGATGACGCCGCCGCGCCCGCCGCCGGATAGCTTTGCGCCGAATGCGCCGGCGTGCAATGCGGCCGCTACAAGCCGGTCCAACAACGGCGACGAGACGGCAAGCGTTTGCAGCAGCCGGTGGTTTTCCGTCATGAGTTCGCCCAGGCCGGCCCAATCGCCAATTTCTAATGAAGGCCCAGCGCTCTCGGCGATAGCGCCGATGGCGTCAAATGCGGCTTGCGTCCGCGTGGGTTGCTTCTGGTAAAGTTCCCGCACGGCGGCCACGGTCTCGCGGGTCAGCGCGGAGATGCCCGTATCCGCCAGAACGAGGCGCAGCGGCCGCGCGATGCGAATGAAATCCATCCGGCGATCTTTCACAAAGTAGACCGGCTTTTCATAGACAACAACCGTGTTGTCGATTCCGCTTGGCCTGCCATGATGCAGCTTCTCAACTTCGTAAACGAGGCTATTGGCATCATCCGGCGACAAATCCCGCTTGAGCAATGCGGCGATCGCGCGGGCGAGAACGGCTGAAACGGCTGCGCCACTGCCCAGGCCGCGCGCGATTGGAATATCGGAGCGAATGGCAATCTCGCCTTTGATGGTCGCAGCGCAAAAGAACCGGCTGGCAATGGCTGTCATCATTTCGAGCGGATCGGTCGAATCCGGCCGCGCGTCCGGCAATCGCAGCGGCGGTCGTTCAATATCTTCGGCCAGGATGGTTAGCGGCTCGTCCGTAGATCTCACTTCGGCGTAAGCGCGGATCTGCGAAAGCGGCGCGGCGATAGCGGGACGGCCATAGACGACGGCGTGCTCGCCAAAGAGAATCACTTTGCCCGGCGCGCTGATTAAACGTTTCATCGCCGGCTTAAGCGAGGTACAGGATGGCGAAGTATGCCAGCGCGGCCACCAGGATCGTCGCCTGGATCGGCCGGTCGGTCAACAGGACCTCGTCCGGCGCCCGGCCTTCGCCTTCGACATGGATCAGGTACAAGTAGCGGAAGAGACCATAAACGACAATTGGCACGGTGAGTAGCCCAAGGTTATCCCCATTCCTGACCATGGTTCCGGCTTCCACTGTGTAGAGCACATAGGTGATTAAGGTGGCGCTCGTGACGATCCGCAGCATGTCATCCAGGAGAGGCAGATTGTATTGCCGGAATATCGGGCGCGTTTCCCGCGCTTTTTCGCCGAGCAGGGCCAGTTCTTGCCGACGCTTGCCGATGACCAGGAAGAGCGCCAGCATTCCAGCCGACGTATAAAGCCAGGGAGAAACCACGACGTCGATCACCAGTCCGCCCGCCATAACCCGCAGGACAAAGCCAACGGCCACCACCAGCAGGTCCAGGATGATGAGGTTTTTCAAGTAGAGCGTGTAGGCGAATTGCAGCAGAAAATACAGCAGCAAGAGCAGCATCAGCGGCGGATCGAAAACATAAGCGGCGGCAAGGTCCGCTGCCAAGAGCGCGGCTGCCGCGATTTTGGCGACCGGGGCCGACACCGCGCCGGAGGCGATGGGCCGCGCGTTTTTGGTCGGATGCCGGCGATCGCGCTCGGCATCCGCCAGGTCATTGATGATGTAGACGCAACTGGACATGAGGGTGAGCAACACGCTGCAGATCAGGACTCGCCCCAGCAGATCCAATTCAAAAAGCTTCTCGCTAAACACGATCGCGGGAAAGACAAAGAGCAGATTCTTCGTCCATTGGCCGGGCCGCATGCTTTTGACTAAGCCAATCGCTACGCTCAAGACGGACTCCGCGCAGTTTTAGGTGGACAAGATGCAAAGCCCGGCGATAATGTCAACCATCCGCGGTCGAGAGAACCATCGGCGCCGGGGCCGAATCCTTTTATGTCCAATTCCAAGTATATAGCACGGGCGCGCGCGCATTCCAATATCGCCTTCATCAAGTATTGGGGCAATCGCGATCATGCGCTGCGGCTTCCGGCAAATTCGTCGCTCAGCATGAACCTGGCCGCCTTGCACAGCAGCACCACAGTAGAATGGTCGGACGCGCTCTCGGTTGACACGTTGACCATCAACGATGCGGAAGCCGGCGCGGCCGCGCTCGAACGCGTACGCGCCCACCTGGACGCGCTGCGAGAGCGGCTCGGCACAAGCATGCGCGCGCGCGTCGCATCGAAAAACAATTTCCCGATGGGGGCCGGCATCGCCTCGTCGGCTTCCGCCTTTGCCGCGCTGACTTTGGCCGCTGTCGCGGCGCTCGGCATCGAGATCCCGCCGCGTCAACTTTCGGCTCTGGCGCGCCTGGGCTCGGGTTCGGCGTCGCGCTCCATACCCGGCGGCTTTGTGGAATGGCATGCAGGAGATTCGCATGAGTCGTCCTATGCCGAATCGATTGCGCCGCGCGATCACTGGGACCTGGTTGACGTCATCGCGATTGTGAGCCGCCGCCACAAGCGGGTCGGCTCCAGCGCCGGGCACCGGACGGCGGACAGCAGCATCCTGCAGGCGGCGCGCGTAGAGACGGCAGACGAGCGCCTGCGCAAAGCCAGGCGCGCCATCTTGAACCGCGACTTCGCGGCGCTGGCCGGAATCGTGGAAGAGGACAGCAACCTGATGCACGCCGTTATGATGACAAGCGATCCGCCGCTGTTTTATTGGCAGCCGCTGACTTTGGCAGTCATGCGGGCGGCGCGCCGCTGGCGCCTGGATGATGGCCTGCGGGTTTGCACTACCTTGGACGCCGGCCCAAACGTTCACTGCATCTGCGTCGCCGCTGACGCCGATCGGGTTGCGGAAAAGCTGGCCGCGCTTTCGCCGGATATCGAGATCATTCAGTCGCCGCCGGGCCCCGGCGCCTATCTTTTGCCGCTGCCTTGAGCTCCACTTCAGGCAATGTATCCATTTCGGTTGAAATACTCTGGTAGGCGCGATCCGGCAGATCGACCGATGGGTAAAATAGAATCAAAATCGGGCGACTCACCGAGTCGCCCTTCCGAATCGTCGGTATGTAATGGAATTCAACCAACTCTGATATCGTACCCCGATTCAGCCGCCTTGCGCCGGGACGACTGTCGCCGCTATAATAGCAACATATTGAATTCAAACTTGAGGTGATCGCTGATGCTGTTGTCCGCCGCCGCCAATGATATCATTCTTGCCGTGATCGCATTCGGGATTGTTCTGATCCCCGCGATCATCATCCATGAATTAGGTCATTTCTTCGCCGCGAAGCTGGTCGGCATCAATGTGCTGGAATTCGGCATCGGCTTCCCGCCGCGACTGCGACGCCTGTTCACCTGGGGCGAAACCGAATTCACGCTCAATGCGCTTCCCATCGGAGGATTTGTGCGTCCGCTCGGCGAGGATATGATCGGTCCCGCCTCCGAGGACAAGATCAAGCGGGATCGGATTATCTTGGAGCAGCGCGGATCCGAATTTGTGCGGATCGTGACCGAGCGCGAGATGCTGCATTTGCGCGGCGTGGATGAACAGAAGATGATGTCGGTGAACGAAGCGCCGGCGCTCGGCCGCATTTTCTTCATGGCGGCCGGCAGCCTCGCCAACTTCGCAACCGCGATCCTGCTCTTCTTCATGGCCGCCTTGATTGGCTTGTCGCTGCCGGTCGGCGGTCTAAGCCAGGTCGCAGCCATTCCCGCTGGCTCCATCTTCCACAATACCGATGTTGAGCTTGGAGACGCCATCGAGAAGATCAATGGCGCCCGCTTCGACGACTTCGAAGACTTTCACGACTCAATCGCGTCTTACGCCGGCGAGGAGATTGAATTCTCGCTGATTCGGCATGAAACCAACGAAGCCTATCAAGTGACGGTTGCGCCGCAGTTCAGCGAACGGGCCGGAATCGTGCAGATTCTGGCTATACGCGAGGATTCGCCAGCGGACAAAGCCGGCATTGAGGCGGGCGACCTGGTCATCGCCATCGCGAACAGCCCCATCCCGGCGTCGGGCGATAGCGGGGGCGAATTGGACGAAGCGTCTCGCAAGGCGGAGGGGCAGCCGCTGCCGCTGACAATCCTGCGCGAGCAGGAGGACGGCAGTCCCGAATTGCTAAACCTGACAGTTGTGCCGCGCGTCAACCCGCCGGAAGGCGAGGGCAGGCTGGGCATCGGCGTTCGCTCGATGTTTGCATTGGCTGAAGGCACGCGCTTCGCCAATGCCGGCTTCAAAAAAGAGAATATCCCGCAGAGCGTTCCCGACGCCCTCGCATACAGCTTGCGCGCCACCTACGAGACTTTCAGTCTCATCGCCTCGATCCCGGGCCGGCTGCTGGACGGCTCGTTGAGCGGCAAAGACGCGCGGCCCATCAGCATTATCGGTATAAGCAAAATTGGCGGCGAATTCCTCCAGCGCAGCCTGAACGAAGGCGCGGGCCTGATGCTGCATTTTGTCGCCCTCATCAGTATCTTCCTGGGCGTCAGCAACTTGCTGCCGATTCCGGCCCTGGACGGCGGACGGATTGTATTCGTCTTGCTTGAAGTCTTGCGCGGCAAGCCGATTGACCCCAAAATCGAGGGGCGGGTCCATCAAGTCGGCATCGTGCTGCTGATGGCCCTGGGTCTGGTGATCATGGCTTATGATGTCATCAACCCGCCGAGCCTCGGCTGAAGCATTTAGGCGCTTCCATGACCGATTACGCGCTTGACGCCGAGGACAATGCCTCCGGCAAGCCTCCGCTCGCCGAGGTCATCGGCGCTCTGCGTCGGGGGCGGGAAGCGCCTGAGCAGGTCATTTCTTCGACATTGATATATGGACTCAGCGATCTGAATCCGGAAGAGCGCGGGGCGATCGCGCCCGAGTGGCGGGTTTTGCCTTCTCCATTCAAGCATCAGGTATTGCGAGCGCTCTACGAAGCCAGCGAAGCCATGTTCGAGTTGAACTACCGCGAGATCGCCGGGCTCGGCCTGCAAGACGAAAGCGGCCTGGTGCGGTCGGCCTCGATCGACCTGCTTTGGACGGACGAGTCAGAAGGCGCGATGAGGCAGCTCATGCGCCTGGCCGTCGAGGACCCGGAGCAGGCCGTGCGCGCGAACGCCTTGAAGGCCTTGGGTCCCTTCATCCTGCTGGGAGAATACGGGACGATGCCCGGCGAACTGGCGCGGGAAGCGCAGCGTCTGACGCATGCGCTTCATACCGATGTCGCGCAGCCGCTTGAAGTGCGCCGCCGCGCCTTGGAAGCGCTCGCCAATTCAAGCCATGGCAGCGTCGCCGGCCTCATCCGCGCCGCATACGACGACGGCAATCATCAGCTCAAAATCAGCGCCATTTTCGCAATGGGGCGAACATGCAACGAGATCTGGCAGGACATTCTGCAGGACGAATTGCAGAGCCATGACAACGAATGCGTCTACGAGGCGATCACCGCCTGCGGAAACATACAGTTGGAAGACTGCGTACAAGAGATTGGCGAGCTCACGCTTAGCGATGACCCGGACATCCAGCTTGCCGCGATCTGGGCATTGGGCGAGATCGGCGGAAAACGCGCTTTTGAAATCTTGTCCCGCCTGTCGGAAACGGTGGACGACGAAGCGGGCCGGGATGCCATCGACGCAGCCCTGGATTCAGCCAGTTTCAGCCTCAGCCTGGCGGCGCTGGACCTGGAGTTCGATGAGGACTAAGCCCGTGGCGCAGTCATTTACTGCCCGAACATCGTCTGCATTTTCATCGCCAGGCCCATATCCCCCAGGATTTTGAGCTTGCCGGTCATAAACGCTTGCATCGGGTTCATCTGTCCGGTGGCCACCGCGAACCAATCGTCGGCGCTCGCTCGCACCGTCATGGCGGCATCGCCCAACTCGCCCGCGCCGGATTCAGCCTCGCCGTCGGCAATCTTGATCCAGAAAAACCCGCCATTATCGCCAGACAGATCAAACAAGATCGTGGCGTTGATTCCGCTCGCCTTTTCCGGCAAGAAACTTTCGATCATCGCCGGGAACAGCCCCGCGATTTCTTCTGCTGTAGCCATACATCGCACCTCATGTTGATGACGCAATCCAAAATACTGGACTAGTATACAGATGAATGAAAGAAGTCCCAAGTGATGCTTGCCGTATCCAGGTCCATTGTCAGCTTTGCCGGGTCCCGCGCGCTTTTGCCGGCGGCGCTGCTCGCGGTAGTGCTTGCCGCCAGCTGCTCAATGCTGCGGCCAGAAGCGGAAAACAATGTCCGACCGGCCGCGGTCGCTTCCCCGGAAACGGTCGGCAGCCTCGCCGCCACGCCGATTGGCGCTGACGAATCCAGGGACGCTGCGCCAGAGAGGGCGCAGCGAGGGACATCGCCGCTGCCGACGATTCCGCCCGAGATTGCGACGCAAACGGCCGGGCGCGAGGCGGAGACCCTTGACGCGCCGCTTGCGGCGGGGGCGACGGCAGCCTCGAGCCATACGGTTGCCGCCGGCGAGACCTTGACCAGGATTGCCGAGCGCTACGCTGTTTCCGTCGCGGCGCTTCTGGCCGCAAATGAATTGAGCAACCCGGACTTTCTCGAAATCGGGCAGGTCCTCCAATTGCCGCAGTCGCCGGTTGACTACACGTCGGCATTCCTCATTTTGCCCGACTCCCGGCTTGTTCGTTCGGTAGGCGCCTCCGAATTTGACAGCGCGCAATTCATCAAGTCAATGCCCGGCGCGCTGCGCGCGATGACCGATAGCGTGCCAACGCGGGCATCGGACGGCGCCACCCTTTCAGAAGAACTTGCCGCAGGCGCGGTTGTACAACGGGTATCCCGCGAATACAGCGTGGACGCGCGCATCCTCCTGGCCTTTCTGGAATATAGCGCCGGGCTGCTGACGGACGCGTCGGTGGATCCGCAGCGCCAGCGGTACCCTCTGCTCGACGCATCGCAAGCGTCCTACACTCGGGATCGCGCCGGCCTGTATCGGCAGCTAATTTGGCTGGCTGATACGCTAAATCGCGGATACTACGACTGGAAATACCGCGCGGCGCGGATTCTGGAATTCGCCGATGACAGCCGCCTGTATTATGAACCTTCTCTAAACGCCGGAACCGTCGCCGTGCAATATGCCTTAGCCAAAATGCGCGAGGTTTCGGACTGGGAACAGGATATTGAAGAAGACGGCCTGTACCGAAGCTATCGACAATTGTTTGGCGATCCTTTCGCCGGCGCCTTCCCGACTGTGCCGCCGGACCTTAGCCAGCCCCGGCTGACATTGCCCTTTCCCCGTGGCGATGTCTGGCGCTTCACCGGCGGTTTCCACGGCGGTTGGGGCAACGGCAGCGCCTGGGCCGCGGTGGATTTTGCGCCCCCGGCTGAAGCCGGGCAAGGCGGAGGCTGCTATGTGTCTTCCTACCCGATAACAGCGGCCGCGGGCGGGACGATCGCGCGGCTGGAAACTGGCGTTGTTGTGCTTGACCTGGACTTTGACGGCGACGAAGGCAGCGGCTGGACGCTGCTGTACTTGCACCTCGATCGGCCGGAGTCCCTGCAGGAGGGGCAGACGGTCGAGGCCGGGAGCATTCTCGGTTACGCCTCCTGCGCGGGCGGTTTCAGCGCCGCCACCCATCTGCACCTGGCGCGCCGGTATAATGGCGAGTGGCTGCCGGCCGATTGCAATCGCTGCCCGCCGGAGGCGACCGCACCCGCGTTTGTGATGAGCGGCTGGAAAGTTGTGGGCTTGGGCAATCAACTCTATCAGGGCTTCATGGTCAACATGCAGGACAACCGCAGCACCGTGGCCGAGCAAGGTAGATTCTCCGATATCAATGCAATATCATGGTGACGAGAGCTTGCCGCGAGGATTGATGTTCCGCAGCCGATTGTTCGCAACGCTGACTCTGCTGCTGCTATTTGCGGCTGTGACATCCGCGCAGACACGGCCCAGCGCCACGCCTGTTTCAGCCGTACTCCTGTCTCCAACACCGGACCGGCCGCAAGCCTCCGCGCCCACTGCGGTCCCGGGCCCAAGCGCGACGCCGCTGCCGTCGGCGCGTTTGCAAGCGCTGGAAACAGCCGGCAGCGTCAATGTGCGCGCGCGGCCGGATATCAATAGCGAAGTCCAAGGCACGATTGCATTCGGAACCGAGTACCCGGTCCTGCGGAATTATTTTCGCTGGTATGAATTGATATACGAGCCCTCGGCGAATGGCCGGGCCTGGGTCTATGGCGATCTGGTGACGATCACGGGGGACCGATCGCGGATCGAAGTCATCGACGATCCGAATGCGATCGCGCAGCCCGCGGCCAACAACCAGGGGAGCGCAGCCGACGAACGCACAATCGATATTTCAACGCTGGAGGCGGATTCGGCGCAATCGGTCGAATTACTGGCCGCCACAGCCTTGCCGACATTTACTTATGTGCCGACGAGACCGCCGTTCACGCAACGGCAAGCAACGGACCAGGCCGCGGACAGGGCGGACGCGACTTTGCCGCCGATCGTCCCGATACTGGCGCTCGGCGGCTTTGGATTGCTTGGGCTATTGATCAGCCTGCTTCGCAGTTGAGCGTCGCCGGCCTAGTAGCTGCCGCAGGTTCCGCAGCCCTCTGCGTCAGCGGCGCCCGGCTGATCTGACGATTTGAAGGAATGGCCGCAGCCGCAACTCGAGGCGGCGTTGGGATTATCAATGCGGAAACCGCCGCCGATCAAACTATCAACATAATCGATGGTGGCGCCGCGAAGATACATCATGCTGGTTGGATCGACGAGCAGGCGGACGCCGCCGCTCGAAACAACCGTATCGCCGGATTCCGGTTCTTCCTGGAAAGCCATGCCGTATTGCAGGCCAGAACAACCGCCGCCGGTGACAAATACGCGCAGCGCGTGATTGGGGATCTCGCGCTGTTCAAGCAAGTCCCGAATTATTGATACCGCAGCCGGCGTTACCGTCAACACCGCGCTATCAGTCAGTACATCGATCGACTGCTGGTCCACTAAGGCCATGCCGCTTCCCTTCGACTTTTGCAAACTAGGGCAATCTTAGCACAGTGAAATGAAACTGTCAATTTTCCGCGCTAACCGGTAGCGTATCCATTTCGGTTGAAATAGTCTGGTAGGGGCGAGCCGGTGGCTCGCCCGATGGATAAAACGGGATCGAAATTGGGCGACCCGCCGAGTCGCCCCTAGCAAATAGTTCCAACAAGGTAATGAGAAACCGAAATCAAGTCGATAGTAGGGGCGACATTGTATGTCGCCCGAATTTTCACGATTGCATCTTCGGGCGACCGAATCGCCCCTACAATGTCACATTATTTTCACATTTGCGCATTGAAACCACGGGGAACGGACTGCGCTCGCAAGAGTATAGCGCAGAGAGTGGCGCCCGACATAATCCGCTAATGCAATCAGCTTGCGGATTCGACGCATAATCGTTTGCCCGATGTTTGTCTGACCACTATACTGATTTCGGAATCGGTGAGTAACGCTGGGGTGTGAGGATTTTCCGGAGGAAACAAATGCTTAGGTTTACCAAGTTAAGAGTCTTGATCGCGGTAATCACAGCAATTTGGGTATTGCTTGCTTTTCAGTCGGTTGCGATTGCGCAGGTCGCTTCGCCGCATTTGATCGTCAACACGTCCAGGCTTAACGTTAGAAGCGGACCCGGCGTTGGTCACAGCATCATCACGTCGGTGCCGGGCGGGACTGTTCTTCCGGTGACGATGGTCCATTCGGGCCGCGTGTGGTATCAGGTGACTAGCGCGGCGGGAACCGGCTGGGTGAACTCGAATTACACGGTCGGGCGCGGTGATTTTTCACGCCTTCCCAGCGAAGTGACGCCGACGAATCTGGGTACTGGCGTCGGCAACATCCCGGAAGGCGCGCCGCACATGGTGGTCAATACAAGTTATCTCAATGTCCGGACGGGTCCCGGCGTCGGTCACGATGTCCTTACGGTTGTCAAAGGCGCCACGGTTTTGCCCATAGTCGGCGTTGATGGCGGTCGCGTCTGGTATCAGGTCGACACATCGGCGGGCCGGGGCTGGGTCCACCGCAGGTATACGGTGATCCGCGGCAATCTCGCGAATATCGCTGTCAGCGGATCGACGGCGCCAGTCACCGTTACCGCGCCGGCAGTGCCGGAAGGCGGGGCGCATGTGGTCGTCAATACGAGTTTTCTCAATGTCAGAACGGGTCCCGGCCTCGGCCACGATGTTCTCGCTGTGGTCAGGGGCGGCACTGTGCTGCCGGTGGTTTCCAGAATGGTCGGCAATGTTTGGTATGAGGTCGATACTTCGGCCGGGCGCGGTTGGGTGAACCGGCGCTACACGGCAACTCGCGGCAACTTTGGCCTTGTTCCCTGGCATGGGGGCCCCGCCACCAGCCCGCGCGAAGGCGGGCATCTGTCCGGATCGACGCCGCGAGCCGTTGTGAATACGTCATATCTAAACGTTCGCAGCGGGCCCGGGGTCGGGAACGCCGTTGTCGCGACCGTGCCGGGCGGTTCGATACTAAAGGTCCTGGGTCTAGCTCAAGATCGCGGCTGGTATCTTGTCGAAGGCAGCTTCGGCCAGGGCTGGCTCAATAACAATTACACCGTATTCCGCGGCGACTTCGGCCAGGTTCCAACAGTGTGATCCAGTCTCTGCTGCTGTTCAAAGCGGCAGCGCATAGATACAATGCACCCTGTCATTTTGGCAGGGTGTTTTGTTTGAGGCGGCGGATGATCAACGCGGCGGCAAGGATGAAAGCGCTGGGCCAGCGGCAAACTGAGCCGGGCGCGCCCAGCTCTATATTCGGCAGCGCCCTTACCTTGGCGCATTCGATCGAAACGGAGGAGCGCTTCCGCCTGGCCCTGTATCCGATCATTTGCGCGGATATGCCGGAGGTCGCCATGGGTATGGCCGCCTGCCTGGCCTACCTGCTGGAACAATATCCGTCCACACGCGTTTATCGCTGCGTCGCCAGGCTCGATCCCGCCGATGAAGGCGCTGAAATCACAGCATCTGATTACCAGTTTCACTATTCGGATTGGGAATTGGAAGGGCTGGCCGATAACGCGCTCCTCTGGGGCAGCCTGGAAGCGGATGCGGACGGCTTGTTTCTTCAGCTTTCGCTTGACGCCAGTCTGCTTGACGATGGCGAAATTGAGGAATTTGAATATCGCTTTCCGACGCTGGCGGACGGCGTCGGCGCCTTGCCCGGCATTGCCGCGGACATCGCGCGCGCGCTGGCGGAAGATGCGGGCGACCAGGCCGTCATCAGTTACAGAAGGCCCGCGACCGACAGCCGAGCGCTGGCTGAAGTCTTGGAATATGTCTTCGATTGGAATCTGGACGTCTATCTGCATTTCTGGGGCGTACCCTGGAACGAGGCCGATCTTGAAGCGCAATTCTTGACGCTTGCGAAACTGCTGCCGGGTGAAGGCGACGACTTCGCTTGCTGGTGCCTGGGCATGATGGCGAAACAGGTTATGCAGGCCGGCCTGGAGGAATTGGGCGAGTTCCTGGCGCCAATGGTCAGGCCCGACCTGTTCGCGCGCGGCGTCTGCGCTTCCGGCGCGGCAGCGGCCGCCATCGGCCTGGCGCAGCTGGACAAAACCGAGACCGCCTTAGATCTGTTGCAGCCGCATCTCGACGCGGATTCAGCGCCGAGCCTGTGGCTCAGCGCGATCGAGATTTATCTCGACGCCGGCCACTTTGACGAAGCTTTGGACGCGGCGCAGGTCGCGCTGGAGGGCGAATCGGGACATCCGGCGCTCTATTGGCGATATGTCGAGCTGTTGATGGCCGCCGAAACCAATGACTGGGAAGTGGAAGCCTTGCTGTTGATTGAGCCCGAGGCCTATGCGGATGAGGAGCACATCGGCCGCGAGATTGTCAGCGCGCTGAAACTGCAACTCGCCGGCGCGCCCGGCAACCTGGCCGCGCTGCAGCTGGCGCTGACATACATGATCGACTTTGATGACGAGGAACTCTGGGAGTGGTTTGAGCAATTGGTTCGGCAGGATCGCGCCGGCGCCTACCTGGGCGACGCGCTGGATCGCTTGCTCGACCTGGAAGATTATGACCCGGCCTACGCGATCCTGGAGAGACAGGTCGACAACAATCCCTTCGCCTATGTCTACCTCAGCCAGCTGGCGCTGGCCGATGACAATTTGGAACTGGCCCGGGCGACGATTGCGCAATGCCGCAATGCCTTCGCGCGCCTGGACGATGATCTTGAGCTGGAACTCCAGCGCCTGGAGCTCGCGGCTAATTTGCCCGGTTTCGAAGAGGCCTTTGCCGAAGTGAAGCTGACGCTGGGCGAGAACCGCTCCATATCGGAAGAAACCGTTGAACTGCTTGAGAGCGCGGTTGAAGCCGCGCCGAAACTGATTGATCTGCATGTGGTCTTATCGCGCTGCTATCTCTCCTGGAAGGACAGCGAAAGCGCTTACGAAGTGCTGAATGACGCCAAAGAAGCGGCCGGCAGTCACCCGCAGATTGAACAGGGCCTGGCGCAAATCTTGTGGTCAAGCGGCAAACAGGAAGAGGCCATCGCAAATCTCAACGCCGGGCTGGAGGAATATCCCAACAGCGTGCCCTTGCTGGCGCTCATGGCGAACTATTTGCTGTCAAATGATCAGCTCAAGGACGCGCGCGGATATATCGCGCGCGCTGAAGCGATCGCGCCGTCGCATCGCGCGCTTTGGCAACTGCGCAGAGCCGTGGCGGAGAAGATGGCGGGCTGAGCTCAAGACAAGCTGACCGGCACGACGCGACCGGCGCTGCGCTCTTTCAGCTCAGCGGAGAAACGCCGCAGGTCGGGCCGGGCAAAGCGCGCGATCAGCAGGACCTGCGCATCGAAGGACTCCTCCTCAATCGCGCCCTCATGCCGCGCGATCATCAATTTGACGATTTCATAAAGCGCGTAAGGCAATTCGATACCGACAACTTGCCGTTCCACTTTCAATTCGGTGGGCAAGAGGCGAAGCGCCTCCTGGGCTGATTCGGTATAGGCGCGCACGAGGCCGCCGATGCCCAGCTTGGTCCCGCCGAAATAGCGCGCGGTGACGAGCGCGATGTCGCCTATGCCGCTGCCGCGCAGCACGGCCAAGGTCGGGGGACCGGCCGTTCCTCTGGGTTCGCCATCGTCGCTCATGCCCTCCGTTACCGATTGGCCGAAGCCGACGCGAAAGGCATAGACATGATGGTTGGCGCGCGGCATTGCCGCCCGCAACTCGGCGATGGCTTCCCGCGCCGCCGGCGCCGTGTCGGCCGGCAGAATCGTCGTCACAAATCGCGACTTGCGGATAATGATTTCGGCGCTGACGCTCCCCGCCGGAATCGGGTAACTATCGCTCATCTGGCGTCGCAAATTATCATCTCAGCGGTACCAAGTTAGTCATGCGAATACTGACCGGATATCTACAGCAACAGTGGGCGAGCCACCGGGTCGCGTAGACACTGACCGCCGCTCGCCCGTACAACTATCAACTGTTTTGACAATTTCTTTCATACATCAGCAAATATCATTGCTTACTTGGATTTACTTCTGTTCGAAAGGCAGTTTCGGGGAAGATTATAGTCCAAGCAAGAGCAAGCTTCTGAAGAATAAAGTTAACCCATTATATCTGTTATTCTATTGGCTTGAATAATCTGTTTCGCTACTCGCATTTATGTCGCCGGCGGGATTTGCCAGGTCAGCCGCCCGATCGCCGGCATTCCTGGCGCGGCAGTAAACTTAGCGAGCTGCTTCGTCGGATCTCTTCGCCGGTCAGCATTCAGGATTGTTGACCGCTGTGAGGGGTCGCTTGCCTTGAAGCACAGCGGCAATATTTTCCGCGCACAATCGACGCGCCGCCCGACGGCTCTCCTGCGTGCCGCCGCCAATATGGGGCGTCAGGCAAACGTTGGGCATCCACAGCAAGGCGGGATGAACCTCGGGCTCAAACTCAAAGACATCCAAGGCGACGCCCGCGATCGTTCCCGCTTGCAGCGCATCAACCAGGGCCTGTTCCTGCAGTACCGCGCCGCGCGCCATATTGATGAGAAAGGCGCTTGATTTCATCTGATTCAGCCGAGCGGCGTCAATTAGATGTCGCGTGGCCTCAGTCAGCGGCGTATGCAGCGTTACCACATCGGCTTCCGCCAGCAGCGCGTCCAGCGTGCGATAGCCGGCGTCATCTGACGTGGTCCGGCTATGGAAGATGACGCGCATGTCAAAAGCTCTGGCGCGGCGGGCGACCGCTTGCCCAATGCGACCATATCCGATTATGCCCAGGGTTTTCCCGGCCAATAACAGGCCGTCCCAAACACCAGGCTGGAAGCCATCTTCCGGCCAGCGTCCCGAACGCACATAACGGTCGGCCGCATTGATCTTGCGCAGCAGGCCGAGCATCAAGGCGATTGTGCAATCGGCAGTCGACGCCACGAAGGCGTCCGGAACATTCGTCGCCCAAACACCGCGTTCCTCCATTAGACGAAGATCGAGATTGTCGACGCCGATCGCCACATTGGATACGATCTTCAGTTTCGGAGCGGCATCGAGCAGTTCTTCATCGACGATCAATTCCGCCTGATTGATGATGCCGTGCAAATCGCTGGCGAGACGCAGCACATCGTCGCGGCTCATCAGGCGGCCGCCGGCCGGTCCCTGGATGACATCGGCTATACCATCCAGCGCTTGGAGGACATCTTGGGGAACGGCGTTTGTAATCAGAACTTGGCGCATGATCACAAAAAGCCAAATTTCTTAAAGGCTTCGCCCGCGCTCATGCCATCTTCGATTGCCTTTTGCACAAGTTTCTCGCCGCGGGCCTTTTCGATGGCGCCCATGAAAACATCATTTTCCGCCTCGGCTGGAACAACCAGGACGCCATCAGCATCCCCGAACAGGATATCGCCGGGCCGCAGCCGCACCGCGCCAATCTCAATTGGAGCGCGAAAGTCGATTACCTTGCCGCGCGGACCTTGATCCTGCGCGTAAGAGCCATAGGCAAAAGCCGGGAAATTCTGCTCCATGATGCCCTGCCCGTCACGCAGATAGCCATCCAGAACAGCGCCGGCCGCGCCCAGTTTCAAGGCGCGCGCAGTCATCAATTCTCCCCAGAGCGCGTATCGTGGCGACCCGCCCGTACAAACATAGACTTCGTTCTTCTTTAAGTCGTCCAGCGCCTCCAGCATCAAGCCGAATGGTTTCGCCATGATTGGATTGCGATCCGCATGACCCTGTTCCAAATATACGTCGGCCTCCAGTACGGTCATGGCTCGGCCGATCAGAACCATATCCGATCGAATCGGCCGGATTTGCGGCGGAAGGAACTGGCGCAGGAAGCCCAGCTTATCCATGATATCGCCCACTACCGCTGTGAATAGCTCCCGCCTGGCCAAAGCGAAAAGCCCGTCGTCATTGTTCCATTCCCTGGCGTTAATGAGATTCCTCCTCAAACGTAGAATATGCGGTCGCTTGGCGCTGTTCTCAAACCCGGATGCTCGGACAGCGCCGTCTCGTCAATGTCAAAACCCAATCCGGGCCGAGCCGGCAGCAAGAAATATCCATTTTCGACGGGCAATGCGCTCGAGAGACAGCTATCGCGCCAGGCGACATCCTTGACCATAAACTCCTGGCGAAAGAAGTTAGGGATGGTCGCCATCGTATGCGCCGAAGCAATGGTTGAAATTGGTCCGTTGGGATTGTGCGGGGCAATCGGCACATTATAAGCTTCCGCCATATTGGCGATCTTCCGCATTTCGCTGATGCCGCCACAGCGTGTGATATCCGGCATCAGGATGTCAGCCGCTTGCCGATCGAGAATGCGCTTCGCCATGTAGCGCGAATGCAAGCGTTCGCCGACGCAAACGGGCAAGGGAATCTGGCGGCGTATATCGGCAATAGCCGCTGGATATTCGGGCAGCGCCGGCTCTTCATACCACATGCAGTTGAAGCCAAGCTGGAAAAGACGATGCGCCATTTCTACAGCAGTTGGTCCATTGAGGAAGGCATGCGTTTCGATCGCTATCGGCAGATCCGGCCCCACAGCCTCCGCCACCGCCGCGACCAGGTCCAGCGCCAACTGTTTCTGCTCGGGCTCAAGTTGATTCCGGTCGCTCAAGTCGTCGCCGTAGCCGTAATGAACATGAGCGAAGGGATCAAACTTCAGCGCCGTGAAGCCGGCGGCGACGGTCGCTCGAGCAGCTTCGGCGTAACCGGCGGGAGAGTGATCGCTGTCGATGAACCAGTAATTCGCGTAAAGTTGTATCCGATCGCGATATTTGCCGCCCAGGAGTTCATAAATCGGCGCATTGAGCGCTTTGCCTTTGATATCCCACAAGGCGATGTCAATGGCGCTGATGGCCGAGAGCAGTGGTCCGGCCTGCCCCAGCCAGTGCATATCGCGGTAGATTTTCGTCCAGATATAGTCGATACGACGCGCGTCCATGCCAATGACAAATTGCCCAACATGTTGGCAGGCGGCTTCAATCAGCGGTGAACCCGGCCAGTTGGTCCCTTCGCCCCAGCCATGAATGCCGGCATCAGTTTCGACCTTGACCAGGGTCCAGTTGTATTTGATGCCTTCAACCAGGAAGGTCTTCACCGCGCTGATCTTCATCAGGCTCGCTCGAACTGGATCGGCAGAGATTTCAGGCCGCGAAACAGGGCGCTGTTCCACTCCAGGCCGTCGTCCGCCAGGCGGACATTCTTCAGGCCTTGCAAGAGGGCGCGAATGGCGGTCGGCGCTTCAAGCCGGGCCAGCGGCGCCCCCAGGCAGAAATGCGGTCCATAACCGAAAGCCAGATGCTTGTTCGGTGTACGGCAGATGTCGAGCGCATCGGGATTGGAGAATTGCGACGGGTCGCGGTTGGCGGCGCCGAGGAATTGCACAATCAGTTGCCCCTCCTTGATGTTCACGCCACCGATCTGCAGGTCGTGGGTCGCAATGCGCCGGTTGCGCTGGAAGGGCCCTTCGTAGCGCAGGAACTCTTCCGTCGCCGAAGCATCCAGTTCGGGCGCGTCCCGCAGGCGCCTGAACTGCTCGGGATTCTGCAGCAAAGCGTAAAAACCATTGGCGATGAGATATGTGGTTGTCTCATGCCCGCCGATAAGAATCGTCACGCAGCTCGAAACCGCCTCTTCCTCGGTGAGCTTGTCCCCTTCGAGCTCCGCTTGCACCAAAGCCGTGATCAGGTCGTCTTCCGGCTTGTTCCGCCGTTTTGCGAAAATGTCGCGGAAGTACTGCTGCATCGACAGCAAGGCAGCCTGTGATTTCAAGAGGACCTCGGCACTGGGCTTGGGCGTCGCCATGAAGCCGACGATTTCGCCCGACCAAGCCTTGAACTTGGCATGATCCGCGACCGGTATGCCCATCATTTCAGCGATCACGGTGACCGGCAGCGGGTAAGAGAAGTCCCAAATCACATCCATCTCGCCCCGTTCGAGTTGCTCCTCAATCAACCGGTCGACGATGTCCTGCACATAACTTTGCATTTTGCGGATCGTTCGCGGCGTGAAAGCCATATGCACAAGTTTGCGCATGCGAGTGTGGTCGGGCGGATCGACATTGATGAGCCCTTGCGAATAGTGGCGAACCAGCGGCTCCACCTTCTCCCAGAGCGGCTCCGGCAAGTCCATTGAAGCAGTTAGCCGGCCCAGGCTGGTGAAAGACTGATAATCTTGCAGGGTTCGCGTGATGTCTTCATATCGGGTCAAGATCCAGCAGCCCCAGGAATCGCTCCAATAGACCGGGGCTTGATCACGCATCCGATGATAAAGCGGGTAAGGATTCTGATTGAATGCGTCCGAGTTGAGCTCGCTGTCAAATTGTCCCATATCGGCTTGCCTATTCACTTATGCCAGCCCGGCGCGGAAATTGCCGATCGCCTCGGCCGTCCGCAAATAACGATCATAGACGCGCAGCAGGCGAATGGCCGGCGAGATTTCGATCCGCTGGGCATCGGCTGCGGCGGGAACGTGAGCTCGGCCCACCCCGCTGCCGGGCGCGATGATTGCATTCTTGTGGACGCTATTCACATGGCGCATGGCCGGGTTGAAGCGGCCCCAGCCAAACTGGCGCTGCGCGCCGCCATCACAGAAGATGCCATCAACAATGAAGCTGATGATCTTGGGTCCGCCATCAACCACGACAACGACATGCTGCGCCTTGCCCGCGGTCAAGGCGCCAGGATCGCAATTCCAGCGGCTCTCGCATCGTCCGTCATTCAATATGATCTCGACGCTGCCGCCGGCACTGGTCTCTACAGCCCAACCCTGACCGCTAGGCGCGCGCGCATCCAAGAGCGCTTGACTGGCGGCAAGGTCTTCCAATTCCAGCCAAAACTCAAGCGTAAAGCCACTGCGCATATCTCTGGCGCCATAATCGGGCCGCTGCGAATCGCGGGTGTTGAAGGCAGCCAGAGGCGGCATAATTACATGATTCTCGGCAGCATCCCGGGCCTTCCATTCGACAATGCAATTCGACGCTGTTAATGCGCCGCCTTCATCCAACTGGCGCCACATCCCTTCCAGCAGATCCGGATCCAAGCGGTGGACGCGCGCTTTGTCCTTCTGCGTTTCCAAAAGATAATAATGGCCATCTTCCTCAACCAGATCGGGATAGCTCATCCGGACATAACTGTCGTCATCGTAGATCGCGATTTCAGGCTGAGACCAGCGGATGACAGGTCCTTCTTCGGTATCGCTTTCGACGCCGCCACAGAGCCAAACCGGATTGCGGTCTTCGTACCAGTTGCCGCCATGATTGTGGAACCAGTAGAGATATTTGCCGTTCTCGCATTTCCAGGCGAAGTTGGCTGCGCGCGGATGCTTCATCAAGCGACCATTGTCATAACGCTTATAAGCCGGCTGCGTCCAGCTCCTGCCGGCATCGCGGCTGTAGGCGAAGGCGGGATGGCCGTCGATCGTGCGGTAGACGCTGTAGAAGGCACCATCGCTGAGAACGACATAGCTATGTTCTTCGGCGATCGGGCCGCCGCCGGATGGCGCGCGCAAGCCGGCATCGCCATCGGGCAAGGTCTCCCAGACGATCTTCTCCGGGTCGGGTTCCGTCATGATATTCTCACTGCGCAGCAACACGCCTTCGGAACGAGTGAAAAAACCGTGGCCGAGGCCGCCGACTTTATGCAGAGATACATAGGCGCTTCCGCCATGGATGATCGGCTTGCCAACATTCCAGAAGTAACGGACCGCGCCGCCGTAGGGATTCTCCCGATCAATGGCCATCGCGCGCACCGGCACATTGTAGCGCTCTGAGGACCAGGTCAGCCCATGATCGTCGCTGTATTTGAACACAAAGCTGCCCTGGGAATCAACGCGATAGCATTGGCCGTCTTTGTATGGCGGGTCATCGGCTATGACCCAGCGGCGGTCATCGCTATTGTGATTGTAGAAGAGGTAAATGCGTCCGCCGGGCGCCTTCAAGGGCACGGCATAAGATGCTTCCGGTCCATCTGCCGATTCAACATCGACCGGTGCCGACCAAGTTCGGCCCTGATCAGTGCTGCGCGTGGCGATGATGTGCTGGCCCGATGCGCCTTCGATGCCGCCACCGGTAGTAATAGTACAGAGCCAGGCGCCATCATCAGTCTTTACGACATATGGTTGGTCGCTGTATCGCTCCGTGGGGATTTCGTATCCTTGGGCAATGTGTCGATTGTCGGGCATGGCTCGTCTTTAATCCTCGATTCCCTGCAATTCAAGATCTGCCGCGAAATGACAGGCGGCGCTATGCTCCGGCGCGACCTCAAGCAGCGGCGGCGTCTCTTCCCGGCAGATGGCCTGGACATAAGCGCAGCGCGGGTGAAAGTAACAGCCGGAGGGCGGATGCGCCGGATCCGGCAGCTCGCCCTCGATGCCGCCCGATTCCGGCAGCGGTTGGTCCGGGTCCGGCCGCGGGATGGCGGACAGCAGCGCTTCTGTATACGGGTGCCGTGGATGGGCAAAGAGACGCTGCGTTGGCGCTTGTTCGACCAGTTTGCCGACATACATCACAGCGACTTCGTCAGAAACATGCTCCACCACGCTCAAGTCATGAGCGATAAACAGATATGTCAGATTGAATTCCAACTGCAAATCTTTCAGCAAATTCAGGATTTGCGCTTGCACCGAGACATCCAGGGCCGAGACCGCCTCATCACAGACGATCAACTGCGGATTGATGCTCAGCGCGCGTGCGATGCCTATCCGCTGCCGCTGGCCGCCGCTGAAGGCATGGGGGAAACGCTTCATGTAGCGCAGATCCAAGCCGACAAGTTCGAGCGCCGTCCGCACGCGTTCTTCCAGAGCTTTGCCCGACGCCATCCTGTTGATGCGCAAAGGCTCGCTCACGATGTCGAAAACGGTCTTGCGCGGGTCCAGGCTGGAATAAGGGTCCTGGAAGATCATCTGCATGTGTTTGCGAAACGCGCGCATATCGCGGCGGCTCAATTGCGCCAGGTCGGTCGTCCGCCCTTCATGATGAAATAGGATTTCACCGGCGGTCAGGTCAATGGCGCGCAAGACACAGCGGCCCAAGGTCGTTTTGCCCGAGCCTGATTCGCCGACCAGGCCCAGCGTCCGCCCCTTTTCAATGCTGAGGCTGACCTGGTCGACAGCGCGCACATGCCCGACGACGCGCTTCAGAAGACCGCGTTCAATTGGAAAATACTTTTTCAAGCCGCGTACTTCCAACAGAGTGGAGTCGCTCATATCAAGCTAACTTTCGATGTCCTCAACCGGTATCGGCGGCCGCATGCGCGTCGAATTATAGGCTGGATCGCAATCTCTGAGCCAATCATCCGTAATATATTTGCCCAGCAAATAATGCTTGCGATCGGGATAAAAGAGGATGCGCTCCGCCCCATCATCGACCAGGCTGGGATATACGGCAACTTGAGTTCCGCAAGTATATGGCAGCATGACGCCGTTAGATGTGGCAAAAACTTTTGGCGGCCCGAAGCGCAGCGGATGATCCTTTTCGCCGGGGATTTGCCGCCCCACAGTCAGCCAGACGGGATAACGGTTGTATTTTGAATCCGCCGGCGACTTGCCGCCGTTGGCTGTGCCGTCATTGTTGTAGAACAGCAAGAGATAGCGCCCGTCGTGCAGGCGGTAAAGCGGACTTGGCACAACCGGATTCAGAATGGGATTGCCGCCGGGCCCGTAGCGCAATACGCTGGCTTTGCTCCAGGAGCGCCCATCATCATCCGAAAGCGCATAACAATTGACGCCGCGCAAGCTGCGAAAGACGCAGATCAAGCGGCCATCGTCCAGCGCCTGCACAGTCGGCTCCTGGGCAACGCTGACACCTGGCCGGTAGGGACTTTCGACCTGGATGCCATGCTCGGCCTTTGGCCAGGTTGTAACGATCAGCTTGTTCGGGTCGCGCTCGCTGAGGATGTTCTCGAAACGCAGGAACCAAACCTCGGACCAATGTTCAAGCAAGTTCAGGCCGAGCTTGACTGCGGGATCATAAGTGTGGCTTGCCCAGCGCGTGAAAGGCGCGAGTACATGGTTTTCCGGCGTGACGAATATATTCTGGTAGACTATCCAATTTGGCGGCACGGCCGCGTCGGGATGGCTGATGGCGCTCGGCGCAATCGGAAAGTCAAAACTTGCGTCGCTCCAGGTAAAGCCATCGTCATCCGAGAAGCGGCAGCGCACCGCCCCGGTTGTGTCTTCGCGGGCGTCGTCATATCCCAGGTTCTTGTTGTATATGTAATAGACACGGTGCCGGCCATTCGGCAGCAGATTAGGCGCGAGGACGGGAAAGCCCCAGCTTGCCAGTCCCGTGCCGACCGCGTCGCCCGGCTCTGGGCCATCGATTGTTTGCGGCGGCGACCAAGTCCGGCCGCGATCGGTGGAACGGCTGACAACCACGCGTTGATCGCCGGCGTTCTCAAAGGTCGATTGTGTCCAAAAGCCCAGGAATGTACCGGGCGGTGTTTTGACAACCAGAAAGTGCTGATTGCAGGCGCCTGGCCCGCTAAAGTTTTGCGGAACGTAGGCCAGCAAATCCGGCTCGGTGCGTTCCCATTCGTTTTCGAGGTATAGATCGTAGCCGCTCAGGATATGCCCTCCCCTATTCTACTGCGCATTGCGCCTGAATTTATACATCGCCTTCTCCGCCGGGTCGCGTCGCCGGCATTACTCGTAAAGTACGCAATTGACGCTGTGGCCCGGCGCCACCGCAACGGCCTCCGGCATCCGAGCATCGCAATGGCCAGCGATAAACTCGTCGCAGCGGTTGGCAAATGGGCAGGCATCGGGCGGGTCCAGTGGCACCGGCACCGTACCTTTGATCGTGGCCAGATGCGCGCCCTCTGTCGCGCCGAATTTTGGAATCGAGCGCAGCAATCCCCGCGTATAAGGGTGCTTGGGGTTCTTGAATATCTGGCGCGCCGTGCCATATTCGACGATCTTGCCCAGGTACATCACCGCGACATCATCCGCCATGCTGGCGATGACCCCTAAGTCGTGGGTGATAAACATGATCGCCATGCCGTTTTCGCGCTGCAGCCGTTTCATAAGGCGCAATATTTGGGACTGAATCGTGACATCCAGGGCGGTGGTCGGCTCGTCGGCGATCAGCAAGCGCGGGTTGAGGGCGATCGCCATAGCGATCATGCTGCGCTGGCGCATGCCGCCCGAAAGCTGAAACGAATATTCGTCAATGCGCCGCTCCGGCGCTGGAATCCCCACTTCGTCCAAAAGCGCGACAACCCGCGCGCGCGCTGCGCTCTTGTCCTTCTCCCCATGTACGAAAAACGCCTCCATAATCTGATTGCCAATCGTATGAACTGGCGAAAAGGCGGTCATCGGCTCCTGGAAGATCATGGCGATCTCGCGTCCGCGCAGGTCGCGCATTTCATCGCCATCTTCATCCAATTGCAGGATGTCTACGCTGGAGGATCCATTGTGAAGTAGAATCTTCCCACTGATTGTGCTATTCCGCTTGGGCGTGATGCGCATGATCGATTGAGCGGTCACGCTCTTTCCACAGCCGGATTCGCCGACGATGCCCAGGGTGCGGTTCTTTCTAATTGTGAAAGATACGCCATTGACGGCCTTTAACGTGCCCTCGTCCAGCTCAAAGTAGGCGCGCAGGTCTTCGACTTCGAGCAATACATCCGACATCGTTACAGTTCCTTGAAGGGGTCGGCGGCATCGCGCAAGCCATCGCCCACAAAGTTGAATAGCAGCACTGTCGCGATTACAAAAAGCGCCGGCGTCAACAGCCAGGGATACAAGGCGATGTTGGAGATATTTTGCGCACCTTCGAGCAAAGTGCCCCAGCTGACTGCTGGCGGGCGTATGCCCAGACCAAGAAAGCTTAGGGCGGTTTCGCCCAATATCATTCCGGGAATCGCGATGGTGATATTGACGATGAGGAAGCTGATATAACCCGGCAGGAGATGATCATAAATGATGCGAATGTCGCCGGCGCCGGCGATCTTGGCCGCCATGATGTAATCTTGCTCGCGCATTTCGAGGAGCTTGGCGCGGACGGCCCGCGCCAGCCCGGTCCAGGTCATCGTCGACAAGATTATGGTGATGGCGAAGTATGTCCGGGTGACGGGCCAATCAATCGGTACGATAGCCGCCAGCGCGATCCATAGCGGAATCTGTGGTATGGCGCTCAGAATCTCGGTGACGCGCATGATCAATATGTCGATAATGCCGCCATAGTAGCCGGAGATCCCGCCCAGGGTCGCGCCTAGAAAAAAGCTCAGAAACACGCCAACCAAGCCGATGGTCAAACTGATGCGACTTGCGGCCAAAATCCGCGAGAAGACATCGCGGCCCAGCTGATCCGAGCCGAGCAAAAATATCTTGCCTTCGCCGGCATCAAAGAAATGCCAATTCATTTCGATTCTGCCCCAAAAGCGATAGGGCTCGCCTTGCGTGAATAAACGAATGCGGTGGATGACTGAAGGGTCTTCGGTATAAATGCGTTCGAATGTATCCAGGTTGAGTTCATATTTCAGGCCGTAGACAAAAGGACCGATAAAATTGCCTTCGGAATCAAAAAAGTGAATGCTCGTCGGCGGCGTATTGACGTAACCCTGATGCTGGGTGACGGCGCGGTATGGGGTCCAGAGTTCATAGGTGAAAGCCAGGAAATACAGAACGATCAGGACCAGCGCGGATATCAGCGCCAGCCGATGCCGCTTGAAGCGCCGCCAGATTAACTGCTGCTGTGAGGCAATATAATAGCGCTCTTCGGCCCGGGAGAGAGCGCCGATCGCATCCGGCGCCCGGTTCGCATCATCGGCAGTCGCGGAAATTATGTCACCCCCTTTTCCATGCGAATGCGCGGATCATAAAGGGAAAGGATAATATCGCCGAGGATCACGCCGAGCACAGCCAAAATGCTTTGGATCATCAGGATGCTGGTCGCCAATTCCACATCCTCGGCGAGCAGCCCGCTATACAGAAGCGGTCCCAAAGTCGGCAAGTTCAAGACGATGGCGACAATGGTTTGCCCGGAAATGAGGCGCGGCAGAATATAACCGATGGAATTAACAACCGGGTTCAGCGCCAGCCGCACCGGGTACTTGAAGAGCAGACGGCGATAACGCAGGCCTTTCGCCCGCGCGGTAATCACGTATTGTTGACCGAGCTCGTCAAGCAGTGTGGCGCGCATTGTGCGGATCGTGCCGGCTGTCTGCGCTGTGACGATTACAAGAATCGGAATCCAAAGGTGATTGATTAAATCGACCACTTTAGCCAGGGACCAGGGCTGATCTTCCACCCCCGGCGAAAACAGACCGCCAATGCTCAAGCCGAAGAATTTGTGAAACAGGAAGAGGAGAATCAGCGCCAGCAGAAAGTTCGGCGTCGCCAGCCCGATGAAGCCGACAAAGGTCCAAAAATAATCGCCGAGGCTGTATTGATTCGTCGCGCTGAATATGCCGATCGGCACGGCCAGCGCGTAGGTCACGATAAGTGAAATGATGGATAGCAGCAAGGTGGCGGCGATGCGCTCGTTGATGAGATCGCTCACCGGGATGCCCAACATGGATTGACCCATGTTGCCGCGCGCAAATTGCGTCGCCCAAATGAAATACTGGACGTAGATGGGTTTGTCCAGCCCATACTGCGCCCGCAGAGCCGCTTCGTCTTCCTCGGTGATGATATCGCCTTGCGCTTGACGCGCGTTGACGATTCGGTCGACTGCATCGCCACGCGGCAATTGCACAATCATAAAAATCAGAAAACTGATGACAATCAGCACGAGAAAGGCATAAACAAGGCGCTGCAGGAGATACTTGCTGAAACTCAATTCGACCCCCATCCCCCAGCCCCTTCCCCCATCATAGAGGGAAGGGGCGATTGTTCAGCGGTTGCGAAGCATCTACGCCCCTCCCGCATTTTGGGGCCACGTAGGGACAGACCCGCCCGGGAGGGGCTTGGGGTTGGGGGCTAGCTTTCGTCGATGTACCACTGTTCGATATGGAAGGGCGCGTAGAAATTGGTATCGGAGCCCCAGAACAGACCCTCTGTCGGCACGTTGCGCAGCCTGTTCGAATAAATCACAGGCTGTGGCGTCAAACCGACTGAAGGAATGATCGGCAGCTTCTCGCCCCAATAGGCGAAATAGGCCGCGCCGAGCTCGGCCGCTTCCGAGGAATCACTCGGATGCTGACTGAATTCGTCCCAAAGCGCGTTGAGATCTTTGATTTCCTGCGGCGGTTCGATGCCTTCCCCGCCGGCGGAAGAAATCCAACTGGACCATTCACGCGCCCAGAAGTGGCGCACCGGGTCATTGACGGCGAAGTGATCGGGCGTGCCGCGCCCAAAGAGGGTCGCGCGGCCGATATGCCACATGATCGTCATGACCTCATTATTGTTGTACAGGTCGAAGATCAGATCCGGCGAGGCGCCTTGACAGATCAGCTCAACGCCGATATCGACATAGTCGCTGGCCATCAATTCGCATCCGGACTGATGATCCACCAAGCCATGAGCGATGATGGCCACGCGCCGACCATCGGACATCAGCCGGAAACCGGAGTCGTCCCGCTCCGTCAAGCCCAAGCCATCGAGCAAAGCATTGGCTTTGTCGGGGTGGTATTCGATCTTTTCGCTGAACCAGTCATCGTTGAACCAGGGCAGCGTCTTGAGCGGCGTTGCCGGGTGCGGCGCCGCGAGCCCGAAGAAGAGCACGTCGTTCATCTCGGCGCGATCAATACCCATCGACAAGGCGACGCGGAAATCCACACTCTGGAAGAGTTCGCGGAAGCCGTCATCGGGATAATTCTGATTGGGGAATAAAGAGAATTCCGACGGACGCAAGGACTGCGCGATGTAGGTGGTGAAGCCGCCAGCCTCTTCCTCGCTGCGGTAGAGCCGCAAGTCTGTCGGGCGCGTATAGCGCACACCGAAATCCAGCTCGCCCGCCGAAAGGCGCAGGGCATATATGTCCAGATCGCCGGCCAGCGAAACCTCGATGTAATCCATGTAGGGCAGTTGGTTGCCGGCTTCGTCCACTTGATGGAAATAGGGGTTGCGCTCAAGCAGAACACGGTCGCTTTCGATGATGATGGGGACCCAGCTATCCATATAGGGGCGATCAAGCGGCTGCGCCGACAGGTTGTAGCCCTGCGCGCGCTTACTGTTGACCAGATCCACCCAGGTGTCCAGGCCCGCCTCTTCCGCCAGGGCCTGCGCATCCTCGTTGTATTTCCCGTGATACTGTTTCAGCCAGTGCGATGGACCATATAGGCTGTTGTCGCTGGAGAAGTGCGTGCGCCCAAAACTATCCATGGCGATCGGATAAGGAATCGCCCAGGTGTAGCTGAATGTGTAATCGTCGATGACATTGAAGGTCGCCACTTCGCCACCCGCGCGCCAGAAACCACCGGGGCCGTTGGGGCTGATATCGGGGTCGTTCATAATATCTTCCCAATGCCAGCGGAAGTCTTCGGTATTGAAGTCATCGCCGTCCGACCACTTCAAACCTTCGCGCAGTTTGATGGTCAAGGTCTGGTTGCCGTTCGACCACTCCCAACTTTCCGCCAAATCAGCCTGATAGACGCTGGCCGTGAAGTTGTAGCGGAAGAGCCCGGTATGGCGGATGCGCAGTCCTTCGTCAAGGCGTTCCCCGATATCACCAAAGCGCAAGGTGCCGCCGTATTCGCCGATTGAATCCACAACCGGGATGACTTTAGGATTGCTCGGCAAGCGCTCTTCCACCGCCGGCAAGTCCCCGGCCGCAACCCGTTCCGCGAGAATGGGCGCTTCTGCATACATCATGTCTTGTGCCAAAGCCGTGCCCAAGCCGACCAGCGTTACAAGCAAGACAATTGCGAAATAGATAATGCGTTTCCTATTCATGTGCTTCTCCTGGAAAACTCCTAGAAGTGTCGAAGCTTGGCTTTCCTCCCAAATTCTCCTCGTCTTGACCCTCCCTTCAGTCGCTTGTCGCAGGGGACTTTGGACCTGGCGGTCCGGTTCATTCGCGCCGCTTGATCCGGCAGTGTGACCAGGCTGCGGCTGGCAAATCGACCACAAATTCGAAGTTAAAGGTAACATCTTTGAAGCCCTTGGTCAAACGATTGGCTATACTTGCAATGCCGGCGGAAACGCGCGATAGGCCATGCCCGGGTGATCTTGAGCGTTGTGACTGTCCGCTGCGACGCCTGCGCAGGACAATGGCCAGCTAATGTGAAGATAATGCAATCGTCGCCGGCCAGAAGACTTTCGGCGGAGGCGGGCAAGACCCAGGGATTCAAGAAGCGGAACGCGCATGGTAGCTTAGTCTTGAGCATTGGCGCCGTCTGCACACTGTTGCGTAGCGCCGGAATCGCGCGCCGGTTAAGCGAATTCGACGAGCGCCCAAGCTTTGACAAACTCGCGGAAGCCGCAGTGAGGAACTGAGCCCATGCCCGAATTCGCCTATCGTAAAGCGGCGACCCTGCCCGTCAATCCGCCGCCGATCGTGAGCATCGGCCTGGGCGGGATCGTACATGACGCCCACTACCCGGCCTACAATAGCGCCGGCTTCGATGTTGTCGGCGGCTTCGATATCAATCGCGATCGCGCCGCCAAAATGCGGGACATTTTTGGCATTCCACGGATTTACGAATCGCTTGCAGAGGCGGTTGCCTCCGCGCCCGGGCATGCCGTCTTTGATGTGGCCGTGCCGGGCGGCGCCATCGTCGATATTCTGAGCGCATTGCCGCGGGAACGCGCCGTGCTCATTCAAAAGCCGATGGGGGAAGACCTGGCTGATGCCCAACGCATCCTGAAGATCTGTCGCGAGCGCAAGCTCAGCGCCGCTATGAATTTCCAGTTGCGTTTCGCGCCCTTCATCATCGCCGCCCACGACATGATCGACCAGGGATTGATCGGCGAGATTGAGGACATGGAGGTCCGAGTGCAAGTCAGCACACCCTGGCATCTTTGGCCCTTCGTGTTCACCTTGCCCCGGGTCGAAATCCTCTATCACAGCATTCACTATCTCGATCTCGTCCGGGCCTTCTGCGGCGAGCCGCTGGGCGTCTACGCCAAAACCATGGGCCATCCCGCCGCGCCCGAGCTGCGCGGCGGCAGTCGCTCTATGATCATTATGGACTACGGCGAAAATCCCCGCGTCAACGTCATGACGAATCACAATCACATCTACGGCGAGGCCAAGCAGGAGTCTTCCATCAAGTTTGAAGGCAGCAAGGGCGCCATTCAAATTCGCGCCGGCCTCAACATGAATTATCCGGAGGGCGCGCCCGATCGCTTCGAATATATCCTGCTTGACGATGGAACCGGGGCGACCTGGCGGACGCTTGAGATCCGCGGATCCTGGTTCCCCGAAGCCTTCATCGGCACGATGTCCAGCTTGATGCGTTACGTCAATGGCGAGGCCGCCGAACTGCCCAATTCGGTGGAGGATGCCATCCATACGATGGCCGCGGTGGAAGCCGCCTACGAATCCAGCAAGCGCGGCGGAACGCCCCTTCCGGCCGTCTAGAGATTCAGCTTGTAAAAGGCGTTCGCCGTTCCGCCCAGGATGGCCGCCCGTTCGGCGGCGGACAGGTCGGCCAGGCACTTGTTCGTCTCCGCCCAGACCTTGGCGTAGTCTCCGGCGAGAATCGCCACCGGCCAATCGCTGCCGAACATCAAACGATCCACGCCAAAGGTCTCGATCGCAAAATCAACCAGCGGCTTGATATCGTCGTAGGTCCATGTATCAAAATCCGGCGTCACCGTGTTCAATCCCGAAACCTTGGCGAAGACATTCGGGCTTTCCGCCGCGGCCGACAACTGCTTACGCCAGACCGCCCGATCCTCAGCGCCCAGCGGCGGTTTGGCCAGGTGATCAATCGTCATTTTCAGATTCGGAACCTGCTCCGCCAACGCCGGCACATGCTTCAGGTGATTCGGGAAGACCGCCACTACATCGAAGGTCAAGCCATGATCAGCCAAGATCCGTAATCCTTCAGTGATCTGCTTCTGCAGGACCCAATCCGGATTCGCTTCTTCGTGAATCAGGTGCCGCATGCCTTTGAAATAGGGATTCGCCGCGTAATCTTCCAGCTTCTTGCCGGTTTCTTCCGGGTCGTGAAGCGGTACCCAGCCCACCACGCCGGCAACCCAGTCGCGCTCTTGGGCGATCGCCAGCATGAAGTTGGTATCGGCATAGGAATTCATCGCCTGAACGATAACGGTCTTGTCAATACCGGCCGCCGCCAACTGCGGCGCCAACTCGTCCGCGCCGAAGTTGCGATAAATTGGACCATAAGCCGGGACCAGCCAGGGATAGGCCACCGCATCCAAATTCCAAAAGTGCTGATGCGCGTCAACCGTGAGCATATTGCCTCGTTCATCCAATAGAATCGGCGTTTGCCTGCCTGCCTCGCTATATTTTATTGAACAACTTTGCTGCCCACAAAATCGGGGCGGGTCCCGAAGGGCCGGGGATGGGGTACGAACTTCGACGAACAAAGCCCTCTTTTTGATACGGACAAGCCTTTAAGGGCCATGCTGCCCCAAGGCGTGGAGAATCTGGTTGTCGGCGGTCGCCCCTTCTCCTGCTATCATCTGTCGCAAGCATCGATTCGCGGCGCTGAATGACCAGTTCATGCGCGATGTCGATATCCATCAGATTCAGCGCAAGCTGATCGAACAGGATGCCATTTTGAGCGCAATTGACGGCCGCGAGCCCTGGTTGGGAGAATCCGTGACGGTGTGGCAAAGCAGCGCGGCATCGCTTGCCGCCGTTTGACAAGCGCCGTTTTGGACGGGTGAAAGAGGCGCAGCTTGCGTATGGAACCGGACGAGAAAATCCTTGACAAGGCGGAAGTTTTTTCCAGCCTGCCCGCCGAGTGGGAACACGACCTGACCCCGCAGATTAAAGCGCTGCTGCGGGAGACGAGTCAGAAGGTCTTTGTCCTCGACGACGATCCCACCGGCACGCAGACGGTACACAACACCATCGTTTTGACGCAGTGGCCGCTTGCCGCGCTCAAGCGTGAAATGGAAAGCGCCGACCCGATCTGCTACATCCTGACGAAATCGCGCAGCGTCAGCGCGGCGCAGGCTGCCGCGCTCAACCGCGAGATCGCCCGCAACCTGCAAGCCGCCGCCGAGCAGACGGGACGACCCTATAGCCTGATCAGCCGCAGCGATTCGACGTTGCGCGGGCATTTTCCAGCCGAGACAGACGCGCTGGCCGAGACCGGGCCGGGGGCCGTCCTGGTCATCCCGGCCTTTGTGGCCGGCGGCCGCTACACCATCCGCGGCATCCACTATGTCGAAGAGGGCGACAGGCTTGTCCCGGCTGCGGGGACGGTCTATGCCCGGGATGCCGTGTTTGGCTACGAGCATTCCGACCTGAGAATGTGGCTCGAGGAGAAGACCGCAGGCCGCGTCCGGAAGGAGCAAGTCGCTTCTATTTCCATCGACGACATTCGCGGCGGCGGACCGGATGCTGTGCAGGCGATTTTGAATGGCTTACATGCCGACGCCATGTGCGCGGTTGATTCGCTGAGCGAAAGGGATCTTGAGGTGGTCGCCCTGGCCTGCCTGCGGGCGGAATCCGCCGGCAAACGTCTGCTCTACCGCAGCGCCGCTTCTTTCGCCGGCATCCGCGGCGGCGTGCCCGTTCGCCCGCTGCTGGAAGCGGCCGATATGCAGCGCATATCGAAAAATGGCGGCCTGGTCGTGGTCGGTTCCCACGTCAAAAAGTCATCCGATCAATTGGCGGTTTTGCTGGAAAGCGGCATGGCGCGCGGCGTTGAGCTGCCGGTGGCGCAAGCGCTCGCGGCAAAAGATCTGAATTCAATTGCGCAGCCCATCATCGACGAGTTGACATCCATCATCACTTCCGGCGCGCATGCCCTGCTCTACACCAGCCGGGAATTCCTCAGCGGGCATGATGACGAGAGCAACCTGGAAATCGGCCAGCGCGTGTCGCAAACCCTGGTTGAAATCACTCGGGGCTTGCCGTCCCGGCCAGCTTTCATCATCGCCAAAGGCGGAATCACATCCAGCGACCTGGCGACCAGCGCGCTGGGGATCAAGCGCGCCCGCGTCCTGGGGCAGATTCTGCCGGGCATTCCCGTCTGGCAGCCCGATTCCAGCAGCAGCTACGCTGGCGGCAGTTTTGTCGTCTTCCCGGGAAACGTCGGCGACGATGATGCGCTGCTGCGCGCGCTGCGGATACTTGCCGAATAAGCCTCCTTTATGGGGCGGCGCCGGTCCCGCTTCCGCATAACGCGTGAGCCAACGCGCCGCTGGCCCAAGCACGGTCTATGGGATCGCTAGGTTTTGCTACTGACCGGAAATGAACGCCCTTACCTTGGAGCCGGCCTACCGCGCTAAGCGCAGAGCGGATCTTCGTCATCCCAGCGGTGCGACTGAACGCCGTCCACCTGCGCCAGCCGCGCCCGCGCCTCGTGCCAGAGCCGCGCCCATTCCAGCGGATCGCGCATTTCCGATTCCGGATCGAGGACGCTGCGCGCGACAAAACCGGGGAAATGCGGACGGCCCGTCGCCTGACCGATCGGGTTGTAGCGAATGTCGAAGCTCCAGCGAAAAGCATCGCTGTTGTTATCGAGTGAGCCGTGCTTGCACAAAGGATGGAAGAAGATCACGCCGCCGGGTTTCAAGGGCAGCGGCCGGGCTTCTTCTTGCTCGACCAAGACATCAGGAATGCCGAGCTGATTGCCGCGCGTCGAACAGTGCAAAGTGATGCCCTGGCGGTGGCTCTTGGGCACAACCTGCAAGCAGCCGTTCTCCGGCGTCGCTTCCGACACCGCGACCCAGCAGGTCACCATCTGCGTATCGTCCGCTTCGGGCAAGGCGACGCCATTATCCTGATGCCAATGCGTGGCGCTGACCAGCGCGTTGTTGACGTCGCCTTCGGTGACGACAGCGAAAGGCGGTTTGATACGCACATGTTGAATCGGGTTGCTGTAGATTTCGCCGCCGATCAGCGACTCGACCGCCGCCAGCAGGCGCGGGCTGCGCAGCATCGCGAAGACGGCCGGCCCCAGGTGGATGGGCGTATCGGGCTGCACGCCGCCGTTTGGCAGGGCGATGTCCATCGCCTGATAATAGTTGCAGCCGGCGCGATAGACTTCGACCAGGCGATGTTCAAACGGCAGGTCGCTATAGCTGTGAGGCAGCAGTCCCTCCGCCACCCATTGTTCGCAGAGCTCGTCCAATAGCGACTGATATTCGTCGATGACGGGTTTGATATCGAGTTCGTAATCGAGCAGTTGGTCGATCGCCAGGTAACCATTTTCTTGAAAGTCTTGAATTTGTTCTTGAGTCAACATTCCATTCACCTTAAATCTTGTTCGAATCCGTGCTTAGGACCGTGCACATGAGCTTGCGCTGGCGGGGACCGTCCAATTCTAGCAACATTATACTTTGCGAGGTGCGCAAGAGCAATTCGCCAATGACGATTGGCATTCTAAGTGATGTACAAGTAAGAGCGCTGATGAAATGGGCTTCACGGAAAAGCGCAAACGGACCGACAACAGAAAGTCAGGTGCTACCAGTTGCTTCCACAATCGCTTTGAGATCAATAATATGTCTTTGAGAAAAGCGAATTTCTTGATTTTGACCGATAAGCTCTAACTTCAAAATATGATGGTCGCCGGATTCATAGGACAGAACTTGTTCACGGAAATCTGGACTAAACTCTCTTGCGCCATGCTGAAACTGAGCACAGTGGTTGGCACAGAGACAAAGTACATTCGCTGGGTCATCAAGCCAACTAGCATCTTTATATGATTCAAGGTAAAGCCCTTCAAAATAGGGTTCGCCATCACGCTTCGGGAAAGTGCAATTGCAAATCTGACAGCATCCGCCATATTCCTGTTTCAAGAATTCTCGAGTTGCCGAGTCCTTACCGTCCCATTTTCTTGTAAGAATGACTCGCGTTCGTGTGCTTATGTCTGGTTCTTTCGAAATGGCGTCTACAAATTCTTCCTGTTTCTTTTTCCTTCTATACTCTGGGTTGGGTGACGGCCTTGGAGGGATAAATTCATCCTTTAGTTGAGTTTTACCTGGGCGGTTCAATTTGTTGTATAAGTCTACCGCTGTAGGACCTGTATCGGGAGTCTCTACTTGATTTTCGCATGTCTGCTGTTCTACTTCTTCAGCAGCGTCAGGTTTCTCTGCTGCTTTATCTGATTCAGTACCGGGCCAATTTCCTTCTGATTTATCCGCATGAGGTCGACTCGGGTCGTCTATATCATCGGGTTGCTCGTCCGCGTGTTTTGGAACGGTTGGAGGATGATTATCCTTCTCTGGTTCTTCCGGCGGTTGTTGACTCCGCTCGTCTGCACCAGCGTTTCGGGCGGCTTCGCGTCTCTTGATCTTGCTTTCGCCATCTCTTGGGGCAGGATATTTGGTCCTTGGACTCGGTAGCTCTCCGCGGCGTTCTTTAGCCTCATTTACCAGGTCTTCCATACGCTCGCCGTCTCTCATACGTTGGAATCTTGCCCAAGTACCGGTATGGTCAAGAATCCTGCGCACAGCATCACTGGGTTGCGCGCCTACACCGAGCCAATACAAGGCACGATCTTCTTTGATGATTTCGGTAGCCGGGCGCGTGCGCGGATTGTAATGGCCAATATTCTCGAGATATTTTCCATTGCGCGCTCTGCGCTGGTCGGTGACAACAATTCGATAAGAGGGTTGACCCTTTGAGCCTTGGCGGCGCAATCGAATACGAACCATATCGCGTTCTCTCCCGAGCACAGACTTGCCGATCCTAAGCAGATCTGATATGCAACCCTTAATTGCCGCAAAAATATTAAACATGTTCACTCAGACTGTACATGAATTATCCCAAGTCCAATGCGGCTGGAAACGATATCACAGTCACGCCGCCTCGCTATATCTTGCCTTTTGCGCTCAAACTCAGCTTCCATTCGACTTTTTTCTGATCGTCTCATAATACGAATACGTTCATCCTTGCTTCGCTCTAACTCTGTTGTAACGCGGTCAATTCGATTGTCATAATAGGCACGCAAGCTGGCAAGCTGTCGGTCCAAAAGGTTATCGTTGCGCCGCTTGAGTTGCTCAACCTCATTCAGCCGGACGCTGTTGGCATACTCGTCAAGCGCCTCCAGACCACGAAGCAGGTCGAGATCTTGAAACAAGTGGAAGTCTTGCAAGTCGCTTGTCTCAAACAACAGCGGCAATAGCGACGAAATATTTGTTATGATCTTGCGACGGCTTAAGTCCCACATGAAGGATTTCAATCTGACTTCCGAACGAACTCCGAGAGTCTCCCAAAGTTCCACCGCAAATAAATGCGTACCAGCGCAGAGTTTTGAATCTTTTAATAACAATCTTGCCACTAGCGGCTTCGATACGTCTTTCCAATAATTCATAGCAGCTTTCGCGAGGGGGTGGATGGGCGTGATGAAAGGCAGTTCGCGCTGTTCCAAAGCCTTTTGTCGATCATACGTAAGCATATAATACGGTTCGCTGCCTCCCAACCATCTTCTGAATTCGATGGTGGCGCGGTCATAGCGTTTCAGGTCATCAACGTTTTGCGAGACAGCAGCCCTCGCGTCCTCATTCAACCGAAGTTGATGATGTTTGGGAAACCTGCTATGCGGAGCGAGTCTTCCGCCGATTGCGTCCTGTTCAACATAAAGCTTAATCATGTGCGCCAAGTCCTTTGACGAGACGTGGCGACCTGCTGCTATAAGAGATTCAACCTCTTCAATGAATGATTGTTCCAGCCCTAACAGGGCATCGCTACTCTCTTCAAGGCGGCGCTGTTCTTCCACTATTCTCAGCTTATTATCAGACATTTGCATGGCTCGCTCTTCAGCCTGTTTAGAGCTAAGAGTAGGATCATAGGCAATCTGCTGAAGTCTTTTCGGCACATCCTCAAATATTTCTTCGCTATCGCCAACAGTATTACGAAATATATCCAAGCGTTCAAAGCAACGAAATATAATGCGTTCTTCCACCGTGCCTGGCGTGATGAAATTGTAGATATGCACTTTTTCGCTATGTTGCCCAAACCTGTCAATTCGACCGATTCGTTGCTCAATTTTCATCGGATTCCACGGTATGTCGTAGTTGACCAGGCAATCACAGAATTCGTAATCTAAGCCCTCGTCGCCCACTTGGGACGAAAGCAGAATGTCAATTGCTTCTGGATCATCATGTGGCCGCCGAAAGTAATCCCTTAAGAGCTCTCGCTCATCGTCGTCCGTCTGACTAGTTATTTTCCTTACACGTATTGCCCCATTGGATAGATTGTTTTCTAGATATGCCAGTGTGTGCAGAAAATAAGAAAATATGAGAATCTTTTTTGGTCGGCTTTCCGCCAGTACATTGCGAATCAATTCCTTTAGTCTTTCGAGTTTAGGATCAAAAGGCGGGAGATTAGCTGCCAGATCACGCAATCGCTCTGCCGAATTGACCAAATATGAAGGTAGATTCGCCGTATTCTCTTCATCCAAATCATCAGTGATTTCAGTTGAAGAAAATCGGCCTGTTCGGATAAATCCATCCAGCATCGGTATCAATGCTGGCAAGCAGCTTGCAACCTGACGTTCCAAGTTTACTGTAATCCATCGAACAACACGCTCATCATGTTCCAAGGACAGCATTCGCTGGCGGAAGCCAATAATCGCTCTGTAGAATGTCAACTGTTCTGGCGTAAAAGAAACCTCGACCGTGTGTGGCTCACGTATGGTAAATCGATCGATGTCGCGCCGACGAGTACGATTCATCAAGTGTGCAAACGTCTGCGCTTCTTCCAAATCACGCAAACATCGAATACGCTCCTCATTAACGAGTTCAGTTTGACTCGAAAGTCTGTCAATCCATTCGATTACACGCGGGTCCATGCGCAAAGCTTGTCGTCCCCATTCTGTGTTGATTGCGTCCGCGATTGCTGACAAACTTTCACTCTGCCAGTTTTCACTAGACGTTCGAATGGTTCGCATAGCACGAATCAGATGTGCGTTCGGTTCGGCCATCATTTGAAAAACTTCGAAATCTGGTAGTAAGTCAGGCCGCAACAGGTTTAGCAGTGTATACAGATTTTCCGAACCCAAATGAACAGGAGTTGCCGACAGAAATAGCACCGCTTCGCTAACCTCACACAGGAAACGAGCCGCAGCATGCGAATTGGTCTCTTGATTGCGCAAGTGATGTGCCTCATCAAATATGACCAAGCTGAAGCGTGGCGGCGGATCCAGTGTAAGTAGCACCGGTTTTATCGGAATTATGTCTGTGCCATCTTTTTTCTTGCCGTCCAGGTAATTTCCGTTCCGCAGCAACTCAAGAGACACGATCCCTCTAGCATGTTGTCCTGGCCAGGCACCGTCATTCTTGGTCTCATTAATGCAATAGCGCAGAATCTCTGGAGTGAGTGGACGGAATCGCTCATCAAACCGTTCCATCTCGGCTTGCCATTTCGGGACGAGGGCTTTCGGACATACGATCAAGACATTCTCCACATCTTGTCGCGTCTGCATTTCGCGCAAGATGAGACCTGCCTCAATTGTTTTGCCAACCCCCACTTCGTCGGCAATTAGCAACCGCGGCTGTTCGGCGCGCAAGAAACGCAGCAAAGGTTTGAACTGATATGGAATATACTGAATGCGCGCTGCTTGCAAGGAATACAGACTGTCGGTTTGAGGTTTCGCTAGTCGCTCCGCTGTTATTCTGGCTCGAAACTTATCCGCTGACGTGAAATCACCGTTTTGCAAAGCCCTGGCTAAGTCGGATTTCATCGACGGCGATGCGGAAGAAACCAACTGACTTTCAAAATATATTGGCGTATTTTCGTCAGAGTGGTAAACCCGATATCTGTTCGTTCCACCGACTGGTGGCAGAACCTCAATGACCGGTCCCTTTCGCCTGGAATCGGCGATTAACTGCACAATCTGACCGAGTTCAAAGCTCATTTACATGACCTTATTATTGACTGACTACGCGTGATTTCGTCGACGGGAACTTCGGTGTGGGAATTGAGGTGAAAATATGCCCCATAGGAGACTCGAACTCCTGTTTTGGCCTTGAGAGGGCCACGTCCTAGGCCGCTAGACGAATGGGGCTTGCCAGCTATTCTAGTGAATCACAGCGCCCGGGTCAAGACGGCGCCAGGAATCCCATGCGATCCTGCGCCAGCTTGAGCGTGTCCTCGGCGATCGCCGCCGCCTTCTCCCGCCCGATCTTCAGCACCGAATCCAAGTAACCGTCTTCGTTCATCAGTTCATTGTAGCGGGCTTGCAAGGGTTCCAGCGTGTCGACGACGCAATCGGCGACCGCGCGCTTCAAATCGCCATAACCCTTGCCGGCGAAATGAGCCTCGATTGCCTCGCGATCGTCGCCGGTGATCGCCTGATAGATCGTCAACAAATTATTGACGCCGGCGCGTTCGGCATCGTCACTGAAGCGGATCTCGCGCTGCGAATCGGTGACGGCTCGCATGACCTTCTTGCGCGCCCGCCCCAGATCATCAAGCAGGTAGACGGCATGATGCTCCGATTCATCGCTCTTGGACATCTTGGCGGTTGGCCGGTCCAAGCCCATGATGCGAGCGCCGGCTTGCGGATTCATGACCGACGGCAGGGTGAAGGTCTCGCCGAAGCGATGGTTAAAACGCTGCGCCAGATCGCGCGTGAATTCGAGGTGCTGGTTCTGATCGTCGCCGACAGGCACGAGGTCCGCATGGTAGAGCAAGATATCGGCCGCCATCAAACTCGGATAATTGAGCAAGCCGGCGCCGATCGATTCCTGGGCTTGTTTGCCGGCTTTGTCCTTGAATTGCGTCATGCGGTTGAGCCAGCCCAAAGGCGCCATGCAGGTCAACATCCAGGCCAATTCTGAATGCGCCGGGATATGCGACTGTACAAATATCGTCGAGATCTCCGGGGCAATGCCGGAGGCAATATACATGGCGGCGCTCTCGCGCGTCTTTTGACGCAATTCCTCCGGATCCTGCGCGGCTGTGATCGCATGCAGGTCGACAACGCAATAGAAGCAGTCGTAATCCCCCTGCACCGCGACCCACTGCTTAAGCGCGCCGAGATAGTTGCCGATCGTTAGATTGCCCGAAGGCTGTATGCCGGATAATACGCGCGGTTTGCCCTTGGAATCTTCAGCCATGACACCTTCTGAGGAGTTTGGATATGCTCTATGACGCGAGGATTTTAGCACCGGCCGCCGGGCGCTTCAAGCACGGACCGGGCATAAACTAGCGCTCTTTCAAGGCGCGCGCGATCTGGCGGTTGGCATCGCGCTTCGCCAAATCCGCGCGCTTGTCATAGCGGCGTTTGCCGCGCGCGACGCCGATTTCAACTTTGGCCCGCCCCCGTTCGAGGTAGACCTGCAGGGGGATGGCTGTAATGCCGTTGTCGCGCAGCTTGTTAATGATGCGATTGATTTCGCGGCGATGCAGCAGGAGTTTTCGGGGACGGCGCGGGTCGGTATGGCCGAAGTTATGCGCCTGACGGTAGGGCGCGATATGCGTGTTCAAGAGCCAAAGCTCGCCCTCCCTGGCCTGGACATAGCCATCGCCGATGTTGATATTGTGGTTTCGTATCGATTTGATTTCGGAGCCCAGCAAAACCAGGCCGGCGTCGTAGCGATCCTGGACATGATAGTCGCGGCGCGCCTTGCGGTTCTTGGCGATAATTTTTCTGCTGACGCTCATGACGAAAACATCCCACGTCGCGCGCGCTATGCTGCATAGCGGCAGGCTTCCTAACGCAGGATACAGTTGTGGCAGTTCGGGGTCAAGACAAGGGCTGCCAGTTGCGCTGGAAATCTTTGCCACTGATTTCTTCGCGGGCGTAATCCAGGATATCGCTGACCGTGACGCCGATAAGACGCGCGCGCGCCTCGGCATCGTCGCAATTCAGGAGGCTGACGCCGACCGCGTCAACAGACTTAGGGATATATTCGAGCGTGCTGACTACGGCCTCCATAACGCTGCCGATGCGACCGTTGTATTCCGGACCGGGCACGGCGCATGCCTCGATGACCAAAGTAGCGCCCAGGTCCGTGCCAAGTAGAAAGCCGGTTGACGAGTCAATCTCGAAATCGTCAATGTTGCCAGCCACCAGGTTGATGAATGCCGCCAAAACCGGCCCCGCGACTGCTGGAGTTGGGCTGGCGACAATTTCGGCAGTGGCTTTGGCCGTCGCTTCCGCTGTCGATTCCGGTTCCGCCGTCGCTTCCGCCGTCGCCAATTCGACTGTCGCCGTCGCCGGTTCGGCGCTCGGTTCCGGGGCCTCGTCTTCTTCAGGCGCCGGGCCCGTCATTTCCGCTTGCGCGCCCGCTTCCGCCGGCAAGGATGTCGCATTGACCTCAAGCAGGCCCAAGTTTGCTTCGCCCGTCGGCGCGGCGACCACAATCACAGCCGGTTCCGGCGACGGGAACAGATCGGTAAGCCAGGCCGGCAGTTCGACCGCGCCGGATACAACCAGGCCCAGGCCCGCTACCACGATCGCCAGCGCGAGGACAATCACGATTGCGCCGCGACCTATCGCCCGGGAGCTCCTCTGACTGGCGACGGCGGGCTGCAAATCCTCCCAATCATCGATGTCATACGCAGTCTTCTGGGGCGCGCTGCCATTGCCGCCCTGCCGCAAGGCGGCAAACTCGTCTTCCTGCGCCTGAATCTGCTGCAGGTCCGCTTTCAGTTCGCGGGCGCCGGGATATGACGGATCGATTTCAAGCACGCGGTTTAGCGCCGCCTGCCCGATCGCCCTGTCCCGCATCGCATGTGTATAAACCCACCACAGCGACGCGTTGCCGGCGTCCGCTTCCAGCAGCGGCGCCAGGATTTCCTGCGCTTGCTCCAGTTCGTCCTTTTCAATGAGTTCGTAGGCGCGCTGCAGAATCGCGTCGTTTGATTTACTCATAGTGGTCCTTCCAAGCGGCCGCACAGAGACCGGAATCAGCGCTCTTCAAAGCCGCTCGCCATCGGCCTCAGGCCCGCCGGCGCTTGTTCTCGGCTGCCCGATTAAGAATTCTTAAGGCAGTCTACAACCGCTCCAATTTTCACGCAACAAAAAAGCTCGCCAACCGCGGCGAGCGTTTTCCCTTATGCCCTGAAGAGGACTCGAACCTCCACCCCGTTAAGGACACGGCCCTCAACCGTGCGCGTCTGCCTGTTCCGCCATCAGGGCAATTGCTGTTCAAGTATATGCTATCCCTGCGCGTTGTCAATGCCGTCGGCGCGGGCGCGGCAATGGGCTAATACATCTTGAGCAAGCGGATTTCCTGCCGTATTATTGTGCGCTATTCAAAACATGGGCAATCCGTAGAGGAACGCATTTAGATGCGCATTGCGCTTGATGCGATGGGAACGGACAGCCGTCCCCAAAGCGATATCGCCGGCGGTGTTCTGGCGGCCAGGGAATTCGGCGACACGATCGTCCTGGTGGGCGACCGGCAGCGGATCGAAGCCGAATTGAAGAATCACGACATCAGCGCCGGGCAGGTGGAGATTCTGCATGCCCCGGTCGATATTGCGATGGACGCCAAGCCCACCGATGTGCTTAAAGCGGAGGCCACCTCTTCTATTCACGTCGCGCTGAACGCGGTGAAGCAAGGCGATGTCGATGCCTTTGTCACCATGGGCAATACGGGCGCGATACATGCAATCGCCACGCTGAAGACCTTGCGCCGGATCCCGGGCGTGAAGCGCCCGGTCTTGTCCGCGCTCTTCCCGGTCAACAATCATCGGATGATTTTCCTCGATGTCGGCGCCAATACCGATGTCAAGCCGGAATGGGTGCCGCAATTCGCCATCATGGGCAGCATTTATGCGCAGAAAGTCTTGCGTTGCCCCAAGCCACGCATCGCCCTGCTTTCGAACGGCGCCGAGGATACCAAGGGCAATTTGCTGATTCGCGAATCATCGGACTTGCTGCGCCGCAGCAAGATGAATTTCGTAGGCAATGTCGAGCCGGTGCAACTGATGGGTTCTGTCGCGGATGTTGTTGTGATGGATGGCTTCGTCGGCAATATCGTGCTGAAAATGTTCGAAGCGACGGCGCACTACATGGCCACGCTTATACGGCAGGAATTCCGCAAGGATGCCTTCTCGACCTTGGGCGGCGCCCTGGCCCGCCCGGCTTTTCGCCGCATTCGGCGGCAGGTGGATACATCCGAGATAGGCGGCGCGCCACTGCTCGGCGTCAACGGGGTTGTCATCATTGGGCACGGGCAGAACTCCGCCATCGGCATCAAGAACGCGATCCAGCAAGCGCGGGCGGCCGTGCAGGAGAACGTGATCGGCGCGATCCGCAATGGCATCGCGCAGGAGGCTAAGTGACCAGGAGCGCGGCGACATGGAATTGATGCGACAGGGTCGCAAGCGCGTGGTCATCACCGGTCTGGGCCTGGTCTCGCCTTTGGGCGGCAAAGAGGAATTCTGGGACGCCATCCAAGCGGGCAAGTCGGGAATCCGCAAGCTGCGGAATATCAAGTCGGATCACCTCGATGTGCGGATTGGCGCTGAAGTCCTCGACTTTGATTCGTCGGCATATATCCCGCGCAAGCAGGCGCGGCGCATGGGACGGGCGACCCAATTCGCCATAGTCTCCGCCATCGAAGCGGTGCTTGACGCCGGCTTGACCGTGGACGGCATCAAGGAAATTGGCCAGCGCGTCGCCACCGTCATCGGCACAACCTTGGGCAGTTATGAGGTGGGCGAATCCGGCATACATGCCTGGCGCAAATCCGACTTTAGACATGCCAATCCCATGAGCATTGTTAATGCCTTGCCCAATATGCCCGCGCATTACGTCAGCACGATGTTGGGCGCAGTAGGCGCCCTGGTCACGCCGTCGGTCGCTTGCGCGACGGGCATTCAGGCCCTGGGCGAAGCGACAGACCTGGTTCAATCCGGCAAATGCGATCTGGCGCTGGCCGGCGCTGTCGACGCCGTCATGTTCGATTACATCCTGGCCGGGTTCAGCGCCACTCGCGCGCTCACGCGGGACTTTAACGACGCGCCGGATCAGGCGAGCCGCCCCTTTGACGCCGACCGTTCCGGCTTCGTGCTGGGCGAAGGCGGCGCTGTATTCATCGTCGAAAATCTGGAACACGCCGCGCAGCGCGCCGCGCCGATCTACGCCGAAATCTTGGGATACGCCGCTTCTTCGGATGCCTATCATGTGGCCGCGCCCGATCCGGCAGGCGGCGGCGCCCGGCGCGCCATGCAATGGACATTGGACGATGCCCGCGTCAACCCGGAAGAGGTCGAATACATCAATGCCCATGGCTCCTCGACGCAAGCCAACGACGCCATTGAGACGGCGGCGATCAAAGAAGTCTTTGGCGAGGCGGCTTACAACATTCCGGTGACATCCACCAAGAGCATGATTGGCCACGCCATGGCCGGCTGCGGTTCGCTGGAAATCTCCGCCTGCCTGATGACCCTGTCGCGCGGCCTGCTGCACCCGACCGTCAACTACGAAACGCCGGATCCCGCCTGCGATCTGGACTACGTGCCGAATCAGGCGCGGGAAGTCCCGGATATCAACACGGTGATGTCCAACAGTTTTGGCCTGGGCGGTCAAAACGCCTCCGTGATCCTGCGCAAGGTCTAGACCGGCGGTGATCTAATGACTCCCTTTGTGACAGTAATCGGCGGCGGTCTGGCGGGCAGCGAAGCGGCCTGGCAACTGGCGGAGCGCGGCCATCAAGTTCGCCTCTACGAAATGCGCCCGGCAAAGACAACCGGCGCCCATGTCGGCGACCGGCTGGCGGAACTCGTCTGCAGCAACTCGCTTGGATCTAAACTGCCGGATCGCGCGACCGGCATCCTTCAAAACGAGATGAAAATGCTGGGTTCGCTGCTGCTGCGCTGCGCGGAAGCCGCGGCCGTGCCCGCTGGCGGCGCGCTCGCGGTCGATCGCGAACAATTCGCTGACAGCGTCACGCGGCATTTGCGCGACCATCCCAACATCGCGATTGTGCGGGAGGAAGTACTCTCGACGCCCCTGGACCGACCGACGATTGTCGCCACCGGACCGCTCACTTCCCCGGCTCTGGCCGATGACATTGGCAAACTGGCCGGCGAAGAATATCTTTATTTTTACGATGCGATTTCGCCGATCGTGCGCGCCAGCACGATTGATATGACTCGCGCTTTTTCGGCCAATCGATACGGCCGCGGCGAGGAAGCGGCCGGCGACTACATCAATTGTCCGCTGGAAAAAGAAGAATACCTGCGCTTCGTCAGCGCGCTGCGATCAGCCGAAACCATTGAGCTGCGCGACTTTGAGAAGGAAGACCCCAACTTTTTCGAAGGCTGCGTGCCGATCGAAGCCTTGGCGAAACGCGGAGACGATACCCTGGCCTTCGGACCGATGCGGCCGGTCGGCTTGACCAACCCGCATACCGGGGCGCGACCTTATGCCGTTGTGCAACTGCGGCAGGACGACCTTGCCGGCAGCCTGTACAACATCGTCGGCTTCCAGACCAATATCCGCTGGAAGCGGCAGGCGGCCATCCTCCGGATGATACCGGGCTTGGAAGAGGCGAGCTTCGTCCGCATGGGACAAATGCACCGCAACACCTTTTTGAACGCGCCGGCCTTGCTCGAGCCGACAATGCGCTTTCGAAAGCAGGAGCAACTCTATTTCGCCGGGCAGATCACCGGCGTGGAAGGTTATGTCGGCAATGTCGCCACCGGCTTGCTCGCCGCCTTGAATCTGTCGCGGCGTCTGCGCGGAATGAGCGAGTGGATTCCGCCGGTCGATACGATGTTGGGCGCTCTGTGCTATTATGTGACGCATGCCGAAGCGGTGCATTTCCAGCCGATGAAAGCCAACCTTGGCATCCTGCCGCCTCTCGGCAAAAAGATCCGGGACAAAGCGCGGCGCCGGCGGGCATACGCCGAGCGCGCAAGCGCCTCAATGCAGGCGTCGCTACAAGCCTTGGCTGACGACTTGATCAAACTCAATCAGCAATCCGCCGCGATGCAGCCGCAAGCCTGATGTCGTTCCAGCAGCATAGCCAGCCTCCCGAGGCTGAACGCGGATTCCTGGTCGGCGTCGCGCTGCAGCGGGAGCGGGCTTTGCTTTCCGTCGACGATTCGCTGCGAGAATTGGCGCTCCTCGCCGAAACGGCGGGAATCAAAGTTGTCGGGCGGATTCATCAGCGGCTGCGACAGATGCATCCCAAGACCTTGATTGGCTCGGGCAAGTTGGCCGAAATCCTGGACGAAATCGCCGATCTCGATGTCAACGTGCTCATCTTCGACGAAGAATTATCGCCGCGCCATCAGCGCGAACTGGAAAAGCAGCTTGGCGAGACGGTCCGTTTGCTGGACCGATCGGCCCTGATCCTGGACATATTCGCGCAGCACGCGCGCACCAGCGAAGGCGCGTTGCAAGTTGAATTGGCGCAATATGAATACCGCTTGCCGCGCCTGACGCGCCAATGGACGCACCTGGCGCGTCAAGCCGGGGGCGGCGGCGCGCGCGGCGGCTCGGGCGGCGTTGGCTTGCGCGGTCCCGGCGAAACGCAGCTGGAGGTCGACCGCAGAGAGATTACGCGCAAGATCACCAAATTGAAGGCCGATCTCGAACAGGTGCGGGCGCACAGAAGCCTGCATCGGACGCGGCGCCGGCGCTCCGGTTTGCCGCTGGTCGCCCTGGTCGGCTACACCAACGCTGGCAAGTCCACCTTGATAAACGCCTTGTCCGGCTCGCAGATCTACGCCGCGGACAAGCTCTTCGCCACGCTCGACCCGACCACGCGCCGTGTTGAACTGCCCGCCCGCGGCGAGATTCTGCTCAGCGACACCGTCGGATTCATTCAGAAGCTGCCGACCACGTTGATCGCCGCCTTCCGCGCTACATTGGAAGAAGTGGTCGAAGCCGATTTGCTTCTGCATGTGGTGGATATCAGCCACGAAAATGCGCTGCAACACATTGAAGCCGTGGAAGATACGCTGGCGGAGATCGATGCCGCGCACATGCCGCGCATCCTGGTTCTGAACAAGATTGACCAAGCGCCGGGCGCCAAGCCGAATCTGGCGCTGACCGATGATTACGATGACATTGTCGCTGTTTCGGCGTTGCAGAATTCAGGTTTGGATCAGCTGCTGACATCAATCCAGCATAGCCTGGAGCGACAGAAGATTGCGCTAAGCGTGTTCATCCCATACCAATCCGGCCAAGTGTATTCGGAATTGTGCGACAAAGGATTCATCGAGGCCGAGCGCGCCAGCGAATCCGGCTGGGAGTTGACGCTGCGCCTGCCGGCGGCGGACTCTGACTATTATCAGCGCTTCGCTTTGGAGCGCGCCAAATAGCGAATTTAAGCGCTTGATTCGACTGGCAACTGCGCCCAATAGATCTCCGGGCGATAACGGCTGTGCAAGAAGAGTCGCAGATCATCCGATAGGGTGATGGCCAGGGGCGCCGGAACATCGGAAAAGACGACCATCTCAACCTCGTCATTGCCGCAGCCCGATTCGCGGCATAACTCAGGATTCACGCGCCCGACCACGCCACGTGTGCCCAGCGCATAGGCGAAGTAGAGAAAACCATCTGCGCCCAGCGCGATGTTGCTGGTGTTTTGCAATCCGGAAACAAGCGGCTTGACATCGGAATAATTCCCGTCAGCGCCGATTTCAAAGTATTCGATTCCGCGCCGCGCGCTGCCGCCATTGGCGAAATAAATGTAGTCGCCAGCCCGGGCGATGCCGGTCGGGGCGCGCAGTTGGCTCTGCGCCTCCCTGCTCCCGCCGCGTTCGGATACTTCCAAAATCGTATTCAGGCGCGAATCGGTGATCAGGAAGCGATCGCCGTCCAGGCGCGCGATCCCCCAGGGCGATTCCAGTTCATCAGTGACGCTCCGCGGCGCTTCCCGATTCTGGTCGATCTTCCAAAGCGTACCGGTATCGGAGTCCGGCACCCAGAGGTCGAATCCGGCTTCTGTGGCTTCCGCGAGCAAGCTGTTGCCATCGCGCGTGCCAAATACCAAGGTTATGGTTTCGGCCGTCCGGTCGTTTATCCGATAGACGGTCCAATCGCCATTGCAGACGGTGTACAGATGATGCTCGAACCAGACGAGGCCGTTGGGGCGCTGCACATTGCCCACGATCAGTTCAAGATCGTCTTGCAGGAAGGGGCTTTCAAGCGGCGCGCTGACGATGCCGGTCGCTTGCGCGCCGTCGCTTGTCGCAGAATCTTGCTCGGGCCCGGCCGCGGCTGGACTGTCTTGCGCAAGCGCGGGAAACGCCAGACAAAATAAGACAATAAGGGCGGTTAGTCTCATGCGCTTTCTCAATGCACGGCTGGGTTTATGAACACGCGCCTGGCAGGGCCCGGGACGAACTGGCATTCTAGCCTACTTACTGAAGGCTCTCCAGCGCCAAAGCCCGACGATTGGCACGCGCCGGCATGTACCGGCGGCGCTATGGCATCATGTATAATCGGGCCAATGCGGGCAATCGCAGCAAAATCACAATGAGCCCTTCGCCGCGTAGATAGCGAAAATGTAGGGGCGTCTCGTGAGACGCCCGTTGAAAATGGCCTGCGAATTGCGGACGAGTCGGACGCCCGATGATAAAATCGCAGATTTTCGGGCGACATACAATGTCGCCCCTACAACCGACTTAATTCCAGCTTCTCATTTCTTTGTTGGAACTACTTAGCACTGCGATAGCCTTATGCAATACGAAGCGGAAGTGATCCCGGGCGTCGAGCGCTTTGCGACGGCGGAGCTCCGCCGCAGGCTGGGCGCGGCGATCAGCGAGATCCGTCGCGTTCGTCCGGGTTTCTTGCGCTTCCAATATGTTGGTTCGCCGCAGCGGTTCGCCGCCCTGCGCTCCGTGACGGCAATTTATCGCATTCACGACTTCGATGTCCCGCGCCCCAAGGCCTTGCTTGGGCACCAGCATTTCACGCGGCTTCTGCGCATTCTTGGGGAGACGGCAGCGGCTTTTCCCGCGCCACCGCTCACGGTCGGCATCGGCGCGGCCGGTTCCCACTCGACGGTCATGCGCCGCCTTCTCACTGAACTTGCCAATGCCGTAGATCTACAATCCGCCGAGGACGGCAAGGGCGACCTCTTCTTGCGCCTGCTGCGCCAGCGCCAAAGCGGAGGCTGGCAGGTTCTCGTGCGAACGACGCCGCAACCCCTGTCGAAGCGGGCATATCGCCGGGTTGATGTGCCGGGCGCGCTTAATGCCGCGGTCGCCTACATGCTGGCCGAGGCCTGCTCCCTGCCGGCGTCGGCCGCCGCAATTAATCTCTGCAGCGGCAGCTCGACAATTCTGATTGAGCTGGGCTTGACGCAATCCCTTCCCCGGCTGATCGCCGTCGACAGCAGCGCGGAGATGCTCGCGGCCGGGCGGAGGAACGCCGAAGCCGCCGGCCTCGGCGGGCGGATTCAGCATATCAGGGCCGACGCCACTCGCGCTCCCCTTCCCGCGCGCTCGGCCGACGTTATCTATGCCGATTTGCCTTTCGGCCACCATATCGGCTCGCACAGCGACAATGTCGAGCTATACCCTCGAATACTGGAAGAAGCAGCCCGGTTGGCGCGCCCGCAAGCCAAGTTGGTCGTCCTGACGCACGAGATCAACTTGATGTATCGCTCACTTCAGCAATCAAGCTGGCATGCGCGAAGCGAAACCCGCATCAATTTGAAGGGACTGCATCCGCGTTTATTTGTGCTCAATCAAAACTTGAATAGGATATAAGGTGAGGCGCAGACGAGTTCTTGCAGGTTGCGAATGTTGTGGCGCGCTATTGTTCTGCTGTGGGCGGCGGCGGTCATGGTCGGCTGCCGTCCGTCGCAGGCCGATATTTCAGTTGATGTTACTCTCGTCGTTGACGGGGCGGAACAGATTTATGGCGTCTCCCGCCCGATCACGGTCGACGCCTTGCTCGCGAGCGCCAATATCGAGCTGGGAGCGCTGGACCGCATCAGCCATCCGCTGGTCTCGGTAATCAGCGATGACATGCGCATCACCATCCGGCGCGTTAGAGAAGAGCGGACATGCGTCCGGCAAGAAGTCGCCTTTCGCCGGAAACTGCTGCCGCGTGAAGGCATATACGCCGGGGCGCAGCAATTGGGACAGGAAGGCCGAGCCGGCATCAAAGAGGCCTGCTATCAAATTACATTCGAAGATGATGTGGAGACGGAACGGAGACTTGTCGAGGAACCGGTCATCGTGCGCGAGCCAATCGCTGAGATCGTCTATGTCGGCCCCAGCGACGAGATCGAGCCGCTGGCGATCGCCGGCCGCTTGAGTTACATCAATCATCGCAACGCCTGGACGATACAGGGAAACACCGTCAACAAGCGCGCCCTGACCCGGGAACATAACCTGGATTCGCTGGTTTTCCATCAAAGCGAAGACGGGCAGCGTCTCATGTTCACAAGCGAGACCGATCCTGCCGATAGTTTCTTTAATGAATTGTGGATTATCGCCACCGACGGCGGGACCGAGGCCCGGCGCTTGACGCCGACGGATGTGCTGTTTGCGGCCTGGCGCCCCCGCCACGCAAACACCCTGGCCTATTCCACCGGCGAGCGCAGCGACGGCGCGCCCGGTTGGACCGCGCTGAACAATCTCTGGCTGATGCAAATCGACCATGAAACCGGCCGCACGCTCAGCATTGAAGAACTGCTGCCGGAGTCGCGCGATGGCCTTTCCGCCTGGTGGGGGACGGATTTCACCTGGTCGCCCTTTGGGGAGCAATTGGCCTGGGCGCGGGCGGACGGCTTCGGCCTGGTGGATTTTGAGGAGAAGAAGATGTCGCCGCTGGGGCGTTACGCCGTGTTTCACAGCGCGGCGGTCTGGGTCTGGCTTTCGCCGCTTTCCTGGTCGCATGACGGTCAGCTGATCGCCTCAGTTGTCCACGGTGAACCGTTGGGCGATGAATCCCCGGAGAGCAGCCCCGTGTTTGATATTGCCGTATCCAGCGTGGACGGCCGCTTTACGGCGCCGCTCCGGCCGGCGGCGGGCATGTGGGCGGCGCCATCGTTTTCACCGAATATCGCGCCAGTGGGCGCGGAGTATGGCGACGGCTTTCTCGCCTGGCTGCAGGCGCGCGAACCCTATAATACGATGGACGGCGAATACGACTTGATCATCGCCGATCGCGACGGCAGCAACCAAGTCCTGCTCTTTCCGCCTCCCGGGCAAACCGGGATTCGCAAGAACGACTTCGGCCTGACGGCGAGGGATTATAGCTGGAGCCCGGACGCCAAGCACATCGCCCTGATCTACGGGGGCGATCTCTGGCTGGTCGAGATTGCCAGCGGGGATTCCATTCAATTGACATTTGACGGCGGATCATCGAATCCCGTCTGGACCGCTTGATGCGCCACCTCCTGCTGCTGGTCGTCAGCGTGATGCTCGTCGCCGGTAGCCTGGCCGCGACCCTGGGCACAGCGCAACTGCGCGACTTTGAGCTGCGCGGTTACGTCGACGCGACCAAGCAGAAAGAGCTTCCCTTCAGCGTCGCGCGCCCGGGCGTAAATGTAGAACTGCTGCAATACAGCGATGCCGAGCTGCGAGCGCATCTGGAGCGCATTCAGGCGGCCGGTTTCCGCTGGATCAGGCAATTCGCCTACTGGAACAAGATTGAGCCAAGCCCGGGCAACTTCGATTGGGCGGGCTGGGACCGGGTCGCTGCAGCTTTGGCTGAGTATCCGCAATTGGAACCGGTGATCGTCTTGATGAACAGCCCGGCCTGGGCGCGGGTGGAGCGAGAAGGCGTTACGCTGACGGAGACCGCCCCGCCCCGGGATCTCGCGGAGTTTTCGGCATTCGCGGCCGCCTTCGCCGAACGCTACGGCGACATCGCTCATTATTATCAGATCTGGGACGAACCGAATCTGGGCGACGCCTGGGGCGGGCTTGATCCGCGACCGGCTGAATATGTCGCCTTGCTCGCCGCCGCCGGCGCCGCGATCCAGGGCGCCGACGCCGGGGCCAAAATCGTCGCCGCCGCGCTGGCCCCGACAACGGAAACATCCGGACGCAACATCAGCGATATCCGCTATCTGCGCCTCATGTACGCCCATGGCGCCGGCGAACTGATGGATGTCGCAGCCGGCAAGCCCTACGGCTTTGACACGTCGCCGCTGGACCGGCGCGTCGATGAATCGATTCTCAACTTCTCGCGCATCGTCGCTTTGCGCGAAGTCATGCTCGCAAACGGCGACGGCCGCAAGCCGCTTTGGGCGAGCCACTACGGTTGGAACGCATTACCGGATGATTGGACGGGCGCTGCCTCAATCTGGGGCGCTGTCAGCGAGCCCGAGCGGATTCAGTTCAGTTTGCAGGCCCTGGACCGCGCGCATCGCGAGTGGCCCTGGCTCGGGGCGATGTTCTTGCATCATTGGCAGCCGGACGCGCCGCCGGACAGCGCGCAGTGGGGCTTCTCCTTGCTTTCGCCCGGCGGAGAGCCAACGCCGCTCCTGGACGCGCTGGGCAAATACCCCTATCCGCAACGCGCGCAAGACGGCCTGCACCACGCGCTTAGCCCGCATGCGCGCTACAGCGGCGTCTGGCAATTCAGCGATCGCGGCGCCGATATCGGCTGGCTGCAAGAAAGCGACAGTCAACTCGAATTCGACTTTTACGGCGCCGACCTGGCCATGCTGCTGCGCGAAGGCGACTACCTGGCCTTTCTGTATCCGACGGTCGATGGCCAGCCGGCCAACGCCACACAGATCGACGCCGGCGGCAAAGCCTACATTCTCCTGCGCAGCAATTCGCTCGCCCCCGAATTGAATCTGGCGCCGGTGTCAAGAGATCTGCCGCTGGGCGAGCACAGGCTGGGGGCGCTCGCGGCCATGGGCTGGGACCGTTGGGCCATCGCCGGATACGCCGTCAGTTCCGGCGATTTGAGCGCGCCCTACAACCGGCAAATCATCCTGGGCATCGTCGCCAGCGGCCTCTCACTCGTTGTCTTCCTTGTCACGGTCGCGACGGCGCCCTGGACGACCTGGACGCCAAAACTCGCTCGGCTTGGCGCCGGGCTCAGCGCGACGACGCATCTCGTCTTGACGGGCATCACGTCGATTTTAATGATGCTGGCCATGCTCTGGACCTGGGATTCGACCAGGGCGGCGATCCTGCTGCGGGATGACGTCAACTTTATGCTGGCGCTGGCGACCGGCGGCTTGCTCTACATATCCCCGTCCTTCGTTCTTTCGGCGGTTTTCGCGCTCGTACTCTTTGTACTGATTTACTACCGCCTGGAAAGCGGCTTGATTCTGATCCTGCTGTTTTCGCCCTTCTTCTTGTTCCCGGTCACGCTTTATAGCTATGCCTTTCCCATGGTCGAGGCGCTTCTGCTTATCACAGCCGCCGCCGGCTTCGTCAGAATGCTCCTAGCCCTGGGCGCTGATCTGCAGATGAGCAACAGCGCCTTCCCGGCGTTTACGCGCAAGGCGCTGAAAAACATCGATACGATGGATTGGGCGGTTCTATTCATGTTGCTGCTGGCGCTGCTCTCGCTGCTCTGGACGCAGCAGCCGGCTACGGCGCGCACCGAATTGCGCACCTTAATCTTGGAACCGGCCGCCTTCTATTTCTTGATTCGCTGCGCTGGAATCAGCGGCAAGACCCTGTTCCGGCTTTTCGCGGCGCTCGTGTTTGCGGCGGTGCTGGTCTGCCTCATAGGCGGCTTCAAGTACCTGCAGGGCGACATCATCACCTCCGAGGCGGATAGCATTCGCCTTCTGAGCGTCTATGGCTCGCCCAACAACGTGGCCTTGCTATTGGGCCGGGCTATACCGATTGCGCTGGCCCTGTTCCTGGCAGCGCGTGAATCGCGCATGCGCCGGCTGGCGGGGGTCGCCCTTCTGATCATGCTGCCCACGCTCCTGCTGACGCAAAGCGCAGGCGGCATCCTGCTCGGCGTTCCGGCCGGCCTGGTCGTCGTTCTGGTCGGGCATTATCGCCGCCGCGCCCTGGCGCCGCTTGCCGTCATCGCCGCAGTCTGCGCCGCCGGGTTCGGCCTCTTGATCAGGTTTTCGGCGCGCTTCGCCAACCTGCTTGATTTCAGCAGCGGCACAAATTTTGTCAGGCTGCGCCTCTGGGAGAGCACGCTGGCGATGATCCGCGATCACCCAATTACCGGTATCGGGCTGGATCAATTTCTGTATCAGTTCGGGGGAGAATACCTGCGGCCGGACGCGATATGGGACAGCGACCTGTCCCACCCGCATAATTTCCTGCTGGATTTCTGGACGCGGCTGAGCCTCTTCGGTCTGCTCGCTTTTCTCTTGATGCAGTGGCGCTTCTGGCGCGTCGCCTGCTCCGTTCTGAATCAGGCGCGGCAGCAGAATGCGCGCTTGTATCCATTGACTCTGGGATTGATGGGCAGCATGGCCGCTTTGCTCGCGCATGGCTTGATCGACAACAGCGTCTTTGTTATCGACCTGGCCTTCATATTCATGTTTCAGTTGGCGGCTGCGCTGCGCCTGCGTGAATTGGCCGGCCAAGGTTCCTAGCGCGGCATGCGTTTGGGGAGCGATTCTCCGCGTACCCGCTGCCCGGCTGCTGTGGTAAACTGACCGCGAAAAAGAGTGAAGAAGGCAAAACGGATTGCGCGTCTTAATCACGGGCGGCGCGGGTTTCATCGGCTCGCATTTGTGCGACCGCTTCCTGGCCGACGGCTGCCGCGTCGTCGCCATGGACAATCTCATCACCGGGACGCAGGACAATATCGCGCATTTGGCCGGCAATCGCGCCTTCGAATTCATTTATCATGACGTCAGCAATTTCATCCACGTGCCGGGCCCAATCGACGCCATCTTGCACTTCGCCTCGCCGGCCAGCCCGATGGACTACCTGAAGTATCCCATCCAAACGCTGAAAGTCGGCGCCCTTGGCACGCACAACGCGCTGGGTCTGGCGCGGGCGAAAAACGCGCGCTTCTTGCTCGCCTCGACATCCGAGGTCTATGGGGATCCGCTGGTGCATCCACAGAGCGAATCTTATGCCGGCAATGTCGACCTGGTCGGCCCGCGCGGCGTCTACGACGAAGCCAAACGCTACGCCGAAGCGCTGGTGATGGCCTACCACCGCCAGCATGGCATGGAGACGCGGATCGTGCGGATCTTCAATACCTATGGTCCGCGCATGCGCCTTGACGACGGCCGCGTCGTGCCGAATTTCATCGGGCAGGCGATACGCGGCGAAGCCTTGACCATCTACGGAGATGGCTCGCAGACGCGCTGTTTCCAATATATTGACGACCTGGTCGAAGGCGTCGTCAGGCTGCTGCAAAGCGACTTTGTCGATCCCGTCAACATTGGCACAACGCGGGAGATCAGCGTTCTGGAATTCGCCAATATCGTGAATGAGATAGCCAATAACAGCGCTGGCAGCGTCTTTGCGGTCGACGCCCGGACCGGCGGCGATCCACAGACGCGCAAGCCCGATACCTCGCGCGCGGATGCGGTTCTGAATTGGCGGCCGAAGGTTGAACTGGAGCATGGGCTCCATTTGACGATTCGTTACTTCCGCGATGTCCTAACCGAACCCGCCTGACATGGCCGGCAGAGCGAAGCGCCGCAGCGCATTGCTGGTTGCCGCGATTGCGCTGGCGCTGTTCAGCGCTTTGCCGGCCCCGCTTATATTGCCGGGCGCGCTCATTCTGCTCTGCGCCCTGCTCTTGCCCAGCACATCGCTGGTCGCGCTCGCGGTCCTCTTGACGCTGTCCCCCCTGCGCTCCCTGATCGCGACGGAAGCGCCCGGCCTCCTGCCCATTCAAATCGGCCAACTCCTGCTCCTGATTTATGCGGGCGCCTGGCTTTTGCAGCGGATACAGGCGCGCAAGCCGATCCTGGTCTGCCCGGCCAATCCCGTCTTCTTCGCCGCCGTCGGCTTAAGCGCCGTCTTCGCCATCGGCGCCTGGACCAGCGAATCGCTCGGCGGCTGGTTGAACGAATGGCTCAAGTGGGTTCTCATCGCGCTGTTTATATGGCATCTCTCGCTTGACGGCGGCGACAACTGGCGCTGGCTCATTTTCGCCCTGCTGGTTGCCGCTTCCGCCAATGCGCTGGTCGGGCTCTACGCGTTCTTCGGCGGCAGCGGCGCCGATCATCTGGTCATTCTCGGTCGTTTCTTTCGCGCCTTTGGCACCTTCGGCCAGCCCAATCCCTTTGGCGGATTCATGGGCATCGCCCTGCCCCTCGGCCTCATGGGCCTGTACAGCCAATGCCTCGCGATCGCGCGTCAAATCCGCGGCGGCCGTCCGGTCGGCAGATGGCGCCTCGCCGCTGCGGGCGGATACGGCCTGGCTTCCGCGCTCATCGCCGCCGCATTGATCGCCTCCTGGAGCCGCGGCGCCTGGCTGGGCAGCGCCTTTGCCCTGCTCATTATGCTTGTCGCATTGCCGCGCAGGCTTTATCGCGGCCTTCTGTTCGCTAGCGGCGTCGCTCTGCTCTGCGTCGGGCTTTGGTTGGCCGGTCTTCTGCCCAATGCGATCGTCAGCCGTTTGACCACGGCCGCCACCGACCTCTTCACCATCTCGGATGTGCGCGGCGTCAACATCACGCCGTCAAACTACGCCGTGATCGAAAGGCTGGCGCATTGGCAGGCCGCCGTCGCCATGGCGCATGACAGGCCGATTTTGGGGGTCGGCCTGGGCAATTACGAAATCGTTTACGCGGACTATCGGCTAATCAATTGGGAGCTGCCGCTGGGCCATGCCCACAATCTCTACCTGAATCTTCTGGCGGAAGCCGGCATCGTCGGCCTGGCGGCTTATCTGGCATTCTGGCTGGTCGTCTTCATTGTGACCTGGCGCTGTCGCCGCCATCCGGACCTCTTCGCCCGTTCCTGCGCCATCGCCTTGCTGGGATGCTGGACCTATATCGCGGTGCACAGCTTCTTCGACAACCTCTATGTGAACAACCTGTTTTTTCATATCGGTGTATTATTGAGCGTGTCGGCGCTGCTGTACCGGCAGACGAGTCATTCGCTCGAGTTGGACTGAATATGTGGCATCTGGTGACATCGGAGGCGGGCCGCGCGGGCCGAAAGCATCACAAACTGCGCACGCCTATGGACAAATTGATCCGGCGTCTTTCGCTGCGGATCGGCGGACGGCGGGCGCGGGAAGTCGAGCGCTTTATCAAGTTTGGATTTGTCGGCGTACTGGGATTTCTGATTGACGCCGGCACGGTGCTCCTGCTCCAGAATACCGTGTTGCCGCCGGTTGACGCGGCGAACGAAGCGCTCGCGATTAACGTGGCCGCCGCCCAAAGCGTCGCCTTTATTCTGGCGGTATGCAGCAATTTTGTCTGGAATCGGCTCTGGACCTATCCCGATTCCCGGTCGCGCTCGCGCCGGAGCCAACTGATGCAATTCGCCGTTGTCAGCTTCACCGGCTGGGTGATCCGCACAATCTTGATCGACATGATGTATGCGCCGCTGGGAGATTTGTCGACCGGCCTCATCCAAGGCATTCGCGCGGACTATGCGCCGGCGCTGCTGGACCAGCACAAACTCGGCACGATGATCGCGCTGATAATCGGGGTTGTCGTTGTCATGATCTGGAATTTCCTCGCCAATCGCTATTGGACCTACAACGACGTCGAATAACGTGCGCCGGATCGCGATTGACTACACGCCCGCGTTTGAACAATCCGCCGGAATCGGGCGTTACGCGCGCGAATTGACAGACGCTCTGGCGGCGCTTGACGCGGGGGACGATTACCGCCTCTTCGTTGCCGGCGCCCGGCGCGCGCAATTGCCGCAGCCGCCGGGCCCAAACTTCCAATGGAAAGCGACGCCGCTGAAGCCGCGCTGGCTGGCGCGACTCTGGCAGCGCGCGCGGATTCCGCTGCCGGTCGAGTGCTTCACCGGTCGCATCGACCTGTTTCATGCGACCGATTTTGTTCTGCCACCGACCCTGCCCGGCACAAAAAATCTGCTCACCGTGCACGATCTGTCTTTCGAGCGGGTTCCGGAAGCCGCCAGCCCGCCGCTCAAAGCCTATCTGGATGTCGTGGTGCCGCGTTCTGTGGCGCGGGCGGACCATGTGCTGGCCGATTCCGCGGCGACAAAAGCCGACCTGGTGGCGCTCTATGACTGTCCAGGCGAAAAAATCAGCGTCCTGTACAGCGGCGTCGGCGAGCGCTTCCGTCCGGTAGAGGATCGAAAAGCCGTCGAGAAAGTGCTGAGGAAGTACGGCTTGGCCGGCATCAACTACATTCTGTCGGTGGGCACAGTGCAGCCGCGCAAGAATTACAGTCGCGTGGTTGAAGCCCTGGCCCAACTGCGTTCCGGCGAGCTGGATCTGCACTATGCAATCGCTGGCGGCCGCGGCTGGCTTGACGCGGAGATGAAACGCACAATCGAAAGAACCGCTATGACCGATTTTGTGCATCTTCTGGGCTTCGCCGAAGACGAGCAGCTGCCGGCCCTGTATGGCGGCGCGCGCATGCTGCTGATGCCGTCGCTCTACGAGGGCTTCGGCTTGCCGGTTCTGGAAGCCATGGCCTGCGGTACGCCGGTCATCACAAGCAATCTGTCATCGCTGCCTGAGGTGGCCGGCGAAGCCGCCCTGCTCGTCGATCCCTACGATGTATCCGCCATAGGCGCCGCCATCCGCGCCATAGACCGCGATGCCGAGACGCGCAAACGCCTCGTCGCCGCAGGCTTCCAGCAGGCGACCAAGTTCACCTGGACGCGGGCGGCGGCTCAGCTGCGGACGATTTATCAGGACCTCCTGGATAGCTAACAGATCATGGGTCACAAATTAAGCTGCGCCGCAGCTGACGCTTTTGAAGCGCGCTTGCGCCCGCTATGATGTTGCACAAATGATGAACAAGACAGCGATTCTTTACTTGTTTCTCGCGACTGCGCTGATTGGGTACTTGCTGCCCTGGGCGGTTGCGCCCTCAGCGCCCATGACGCTCAACGCCTATGACCTGGCCGAGTGGGCAAGCCTGCACCCCTTGCAGCGCCAGACGAATCCAGCTCTCCTGGCGCCGCTGGAATTGCGCTTGCAGCTGCTCATCCTGTCCGTCGCTCTCGGACTGCTGGCTGTTGGTCGAGCGCAGCGCTGGCTTGCCTTTATCCTCATCCTGCTGCTTGCCCTGGCGCAACTGCCGCCATTTGAGTTTATCTACGACATTCGCAATACAAACTACAGCCAGCAATTCAGGCTTGCCGCAATAAGCCTGGTAGTTGCTCTGGCCGCCGCGCCCTTCAATTTGCGGCGTCTACGGCCGTACGCGTTGATCCTGTTGTCGATTTTGGGCATTGGCAGCGCGCTGCATGGGGCGGCGCAGGCGCTGGACCTGTTGGCGCTGCTGGGCCAGGGCGCGAGCGCCGGCGCCGGTCTGTGGATTTGCTGTTTGAGCTACAGCGGGATCATCGTCGTGGCCGTCGAATCGCTGCTTGAGGACCAGCGGGCGCGCTCATAATTTGACGTATTTGGCGTTTCGGCCGCGGGCTTCGGCAATCATCGTCATCTGCCCGACGTGGTAAGTCTCATGGAAATGGAAGTACAGCAAGCTCTCGTAAACAGAATTATCGCCATAGCCAGCAGCCGCGCTCAGCGCCGTGTCGCTCATGGCGCGCAGGCCGGGCAGCAGGCGACGCTGCGATAAATCGAAGAGTTGCATTAATTCGTCAAATTGCAATACACCGGGTCCGTCAGCGCCGATGGCGGCGCTCCCGTTTCGATATCGGGCGCGCGCTTCATCGGACCAGACCGGGCTGGCGCCGACAAACTGCAGCGGGAAACTGCGGGCGGATACGATATGCCCGAGCAGCCAGTTGATGCTGTGGCCGCTGGCGACTGGCTGGACCAGGCTTTCGGCATGATCAATCTCGTTCGCTTGCTGGCGAATGATGTTGGCTGTGTATTCGTAGCTTTTGGCAAGGGCGTTGCCGTCCATGCTTCCGCCTGTCTCCTGAATACAGGTCTTTTGGCGTTTGCAGGTGAAGATGCCGAATGCCGGCATTCAACAGCGCCGCCGCGAAAGAGAAAGAGGCAGCGCCCGCTACCTCTTGTCAGTTGAAAATGAAGAATGTCTCGCTCATTCCATATTGGACTTAATGTACTCCACCGCCTGCCCAACAGTTTCGATTCTTTGCGCGTCCTCATCGCTGATTTCGCCGCCGAATTCTTCTTCAAAGGCCATGATTAATTCTACGAGGTCAAGCGAGTCCGCTTCCAGATCCTCACGGAAGCTGGCGCTGGCAACGACGCGCTCATCTTCAACGCCAAGCAGCTCGACCACGATTCCCTTCACGCGTTCCTCAATCGATGCCATTTCAGCCATACCTCCACACTGAAACAAATCTTCTCACTTCACGCTGTCCAATTATACCGATATTCCGATAGCTTGCCAGACTAATTGCGCAGTCCGCCCTAATTGACAGTCCCCATCTCCGTCTGTAGGATACCAGTTTCAAGCCGCTCTGACATAAGGAACACCGGTCGATGGCAAAAGTCACGCAGCCGCCCAGCACCGAAAGCCGCAAGGTCGATCATATTCGCATCAATCTGGAAGAGGATGTGCAATTCCCGCGCATGAAAACCGGGCTGGAACGATTTCGATTCATGCATCAGGCCCTGCCGGAAATGAGCCTGACCGAGATCGATATGTCGCTTGAGCTCTTCGGCAAGCGTTTGGCCGCGCCGATTCTGATTTCTTCAATGACGGGCGGAACCGAGATCGCGCGCGCGATCAATCGCAATCTTGCGCTTGGGGCGCAGGCGGGGCAGATCGCCCTGGGATTGGGCTCCCAGCGCGCCGCCATTGAAGATGAATGCCTGGTCCAAAGCTACGCCGTTCGCGATGTCGCGCCCGATATCCTCTTGTTCGCCAACGTCGGCGCCGTGCAGTTGAATTATGGCTATGGTCCCGCGCAGTGCCAGCGCGCGGTGGACATGGTCGGCGCCGACGCCTTGATTCTGCACTTCAATGTTTTGCAGGAGGCGGTGCAGGCGGAAGGCGATATCGATTTCTCCGGCTTATTGAAGAAAGTTGAAACCGTTTGCGCGAAACTGCCGGTTCCAGTCATCGCAAAAGAAGTCGGCTGGGGCTTTTCGGAACAGAATGTGAAGGCGCTGGAAAATGCCGGCGCGGCGGCGATTGATGTGGCGGGCTCGGGCGGCACATCCTGGAGCGAAGTGGAGTACCATCGCGCGCCGACGGCCTTCCATGCGCGTGTCGCCCGCAGCTTCGCCGATTGGGGCATTCCAACCGCCGACGCCGTACAAATCGCGCGCGGCGCCGCCCCGCAACTGCCCATATTCGCCAGCGGCGGCTTGCGCGATGGCATCGACATTGCCAAATGCCTGGCCCTGGGCGCGGATCTGGCCGGTTTGGCCAGCCCGTTCCTGCATGCCGCCAGCGATTCCGCCGAGGCGGTGAATGAATTAATCCGGGAGTTGAAGGCCCAATTGCGCATCGCTATGCTCTGCAGCGCCTCGCGCGATCTGGCGGCATTGCGACGCGCCGAACTCATTCGGCTTGACTGAGGCTCTCCACGAATTCGCGTATCACCGCATTGCTCAGCAGCCGGCCGGCCTGGCTCAGGCGCAGGCGCTCGGCAGTGGTCTCGATCAATCCAAGCGCTTCCAGCTTGGCGACCGCCGGCGCGAAGATCTCCCGGAAGTCCCGCCCGAAGCGCGCACGAAAACGCGGCAAGTTGATGCCCTCGCGCGTCAAGCGCAGGCCCATCATGATCGTCTCGTAGATTTCGTCGTCCGACTCGACCCGGGCATATTTGGCGACGGCCGGCGTCAGGGGAAACACTGCGGGATTCGCCGTCTCGTCGCTGAAGGCGGCGATATACCGTTCCGGCGCCGCGATTGTCGAATAGCGATAGCCGCCGGCGAATCCGTGCGCGCCGGCGCCGATGCCGATGTACGGCAGATTGCGCCAATACTGCAAGTTGTGGCGGCATTCTTTGCCCGGGCGGCGCCAGTTGCTGATCTCATATTGCGCGTAGCCGCCCGCCGCCAGGCTCGCCGACGCATGTTCATACATGTCTGCGAAGAGGTCGTCATCGGGCCGCGGCAATTCGCCGGCGTCGACGCGTTGCCGCAGGACGGTGCCGCCCTTCAACTCCAGGCCATACATGGAGACATGCTCCGGCTCGAATTGCAAAACCGTATCGACCGTTCGCCACCAATCGGCCAGCGTCTCATTGGGCGAAGCGAAGATGACATCCAGATTGACGTTGTCGAAACCGGCCTGGCGCGCCGCATTCATGGCAGCCGCGACAGCCGGCAGATCATGCTGTCGATCGAAGAGCCGCAGGATGGCCGCGTTCGCCGACTGCATGCCAATGCTGAGGCGGTTGAAGCCGAGGCGGCGCAGGTCTTTGAGATAGCTGGCGTTCAAATTATCCGGATTGGCTTCGAGCGAGATTTCGCAGTCTGAAGGCAAATCAAAGCTGCAATGCAGTTGATCGAGCAAACGCTCAAACTGCTCGGCCGGCAGCAGGGATGGCGTGCCGCCGCCGAAGTACAGGGAATGCGCGGTCTCATGCGGATTATGCCGGGCGGCAAAGGCGAGGTCCCGGCATAAGGCGTCGACATAAGCCGGGATGAGGTGCTCTAAGTCCGTATAGGTATTGAAAGCGCAATAGGTGCAGCGCACGCTGCAAAACGGGATATGTATGTAGATGGAGAGCGGCGCAGCGGAAGAGCTCATAGCGCGGCGGCTCGCGCAAGCCGATAATTGCGACATTGTGATTGCTAAAATATAATTATGCAAGTCAATTTCGCTAGCCAAGTCTCGCGCCGTTCAGGCGGATACATGAACTTCATTCGAAAGCTATTGGGGCAATCAAACCAAGGCAGCGGGCGCGAAAGCGCCACCCGGCGCTCGTCGCATGTGACCCCCAGCCGGGAACAAACCGCTGTGGCGCCAATCCGCGAATCGCCGCCGTCGAATGTGGCCGATTCCGATTCAGAACTGGACTCCAGCGCCGCGTCCGCGCCGGCCGACGAACTGGCGCAAGCGCCTCTGTTTGAGTTTGAAGACCGGGACATTGCGGAATCGTCGCTGTCCCAAGCCGAAGCTGATGCGGAAGCGGCGCCGCCGACTCAGCAAGCGCCGGAGCGCGAGCGAAGTCCCGCGCCGGTTCCGGCCAAACGAGAACGGCCATCGGCGCCCAAGCCGATTCTCACGCGGCAGCGGCACGCCCTGACGTATGGCATCGCCAGCGATGTCGGCATCAGCCGCAGCAACAACGAGGATGCCTGCTTCGGCATGCAATGGCATTCGATTACCGTGGACAACCGGCCCGATTTTGGATTCTTCGCCATCGCCGACGGGATGGGCGGGCACCTGGATGGCGAGAAAGCCGCGGGCATCGCCGTGCAGACCCTGGCATCGGAAATGCTGGACAAGATTTACGTGCCTTTGCTCCGCAACTTCAGCGCCGGCGACAGCCCGACAATCATGGAAGCGCTGGTCAAGGCATCGGAAAAAGCGAATCTGGCGGTGATCAAGCGCGTGCCGGGCGGCGGCACAACCCTCTCGGCCGTCGCCATCGTCGGCAATCTGGCTTACCTGGTTCACGTCGGCGACAGCCGCGCCTATCTCCTGCATGATGACAAAATAGAACAGTTGACCACCGATCATACATTGGTGCAGCGGCTGCTGGATATGAAAGAACTGACGCCGGAAGAAGCCGACAATTATCCCCAGAAGAACGTTCTTTACCGCGCGATTGGTCAAAACGAAAAACTCAGGATGGAGCGCCTCGTGCGGGCGCTGCCGCCGGCCGCCCATCTGCTCATCTGTACCGACGGACTCTGGGACCCGGTTGACGACAGCGCGCTGATGCGGGTCACAATGGAGGCGGAATCGCCGCAGGATGCCTGCGACAATCTGGTCAAGCTGGCGAATGATCGAGGCGGAGGCGACAACGTCTCGGTTATCGTGCTCAAAGTCCCCAGCAATGACGCCTAGCGCTTGCCCGGGATTTCCTCCCAGCTCGTTGAGCGGGACAAACTGCTGTTGACACAAAACCCGTCGCGGAGGCGGCCATGATGCCAAACCAGGCTATCAATCCCAAGCGCAAGCGGAAGACCATTCTCGTCGTTGATGACGAGCCGCGCATGATTGGCTTCATCCGAATGAACCTGGAACTGGAAGATCATCTGGTTGTCGAAGCGCATAATGGCTTGCAGGCCCTGGACGAAATCCGCAAGCAGTTGCCGGACCTGGTGCTGCTGGATGTGATGATGCCGGAGTTGGATGGTTTCGAAACGCTGCGAATGCTGCGCGAATTCAGCGACATTCCGGTCATCATGTTGACCGCAAAGGGCGAAGAGCACGATAAAGTTCACGGCCTGGAGCTGGGCGCCGATGACTATATCACCAAACCCTTTGGCCCGCGCGAGCTATCGAGCCGCATCAAGGCGATCTTCCGGCGGCTGGAGAAGCCGACTACCGAAGACGCGATCCTGCGCATTGACGATCGCTTGAGCGTCGATTTCAATCAGCGGGAAGTCATCGTGGATGGCGAAGCGGTAAAGCTGCGGCCGACCGAACATCGATTGCTTTACCATTTGATCCGCAATGCCGGCTGGACCGTGCCGCACGACCAGTTGCTGCAGAAAGTCTGGGGTTATGAATACCGCGACGAAGCGCACTACGTGCGGCTTTATGTGAACTACCTGCGCGACAAGATTGAAGAAGACCCCTCAGATCCGAAATACATCATCACCGAGCGCGGCGTTGGCTATCGCTTCGCCAAGTTCGAGCGCTGAGCGCGCCAAAACTCAATCAAGCAGGAAGCCGAATTCCAGATACAAGCAGCGTTCCGCCGGGCCGCCGCTCTGGCAGTCGGCCCCGCCATGCTGGCGAAAGATAAAGGCCGAGCGATTGCGCCGCTTGATCTTCTTTTTCAGCGTGTTCCACTGGGATTTGCTGGGTTCGCGCCGCCCGTCCGGCAACTGGAAGTAGTCCGCGGCAAAGATGGCGCGGTAGTGATGGTCGTCGTATTCTATAAGCTGGCGCAGCGCCGAGCCCCGTGGACTGGAAAGCACAGCATGAATGAATGACGCGGCGTAGCTGCGCTTGACCTTGCGGAATTGGGGCAATTCGTCACGCATTGCTTCTGACCCGACGGCCTATCCAGTAGCTGTGGCTCATTATAGCGTATCGGCGTAAAATGCTTGCCGCCGATTTTGGTTTCACGGGTGAAATGCGAGCCAGAAGGCATTAGAATAGCGCGGCTGGAAAGGACACTGCCATGAGCGAAATTGACGGTCAAGGTTTCAAGAACATTCTCGCTTGCTGGACGGCGGGCATCACAGTTGTCAGCGTAGCCTCAGCCGATGATTGGCAGGCGATCACCGTCAATTCTTTCGCCAGCGTCAGCATGGTGCCGCCTTTGATCTGCCTGAATATCGCCAATCGCCTGGATACCCGCGGTCACATGGCGCGGGAAGGTCATTTCGCCGTCAGCATTCTCTCCGACAAGCAGTTGGAATTGGGCAAGCGCTTCGCCGGCTATTTTGATCACATGTATGAGAATCGCTTCGACGGCTTGGCTTGCGAAACGACCGCGCTTGGCGACCCGGTCATTCCCGATGCGATGGCCTGGCTGTCCTGCACGGTCGAACAATCGCTGGACATGGGCGAGAATTCCATGTTTATCGGCAAAGTTGTCGAGGGCCACTGGACCGACGACAAGCTTCCTCTGCTTTACCACAACCGGCAATGGGGCGTGTTCCAGCCAACTGAGGACAAGTAGACGCCCGCCCGAGCGACTAGGCGAGCGCTTCCGCGGCCACGGCGGCGCCGACGATCCCGGCGCGATTGCGCAACTGCGCCGGCAAGATCTCGGTGCGACAGCGAATGTAGGGAAAAAACTTGTCATATCGCTTGCTGACGCCGCCGCCGATGATGAATAGATCCGGCCAGATCAGCGATTCCAGATATTCCAGGTATTCCGACACGCGCTTGCCCCACTGCTTCCAACTGTAGCCCTTTTCCTGGCGGGCGCGGTCTGTCGCCCGGCATTCGGCATCTTTCCCGCGAATGATCAAATGACCCAATTCCGTATTCGGAACCAGGCGGCCGTCAATGAAAAGCGAGCTGCCGATGCCCGTGCCAAGCGTCAAAATCGCGACCAGGCCGTCGCGGCCGCGGCCGGCGCCGTACTCCATCTCGGCGATTCCGGCGGCGTCAGCATCGTTGAGCAGGACAACCGGATTGCCCGTCGTCTCTCGCAGCAGGCTGGCCGCGTCGGTTCCGATCCAGCTCTCGTGCACATTGGCGGCGGTTTTAGTCACGCCGCGCTGGACGACGGCCGGCACGGTGCATCCGATTGGCGCGCTCCAGTTGAAATGGGCGGAGATCTCGGCCACGACCGCGGCGACAGCCTCCGGTTTGGCCGGCTGCGGCGTTGCAATCCGCAGGCGATCCCTCAGAAATGCGCCCGATTCGGTATCGACGATCGCGCCCTTGATACCGGATCCGCCGATATCGATGCCCAGGATTTCCATGCGCCCAGCCCCCTAAAGTCTCCGTCGGCTGCATTTTACCATAGCGCGAGGCGCTTCTGACGCAAGCTGACGTTAAACGGACGCTCAACCGACGCCGCCGACAAGCCGCTTGAATAACGCGCCCTTATGGGCTTTAATTGGAAATGAATCAAGAAGGACGAATGAACGTTATGCGCAAACCGATGCTGTGGACCTTGCTTCTGCTCCTGCTCGCGGCGAGCTTGCCGGTCTTCGCCCAGACGACCTGCCTGCCCGGCGACTGCGGCTTGTCGGCTAGCGCCATCGAGGCCAATCGTTGGCCGAATGTGCGTTCCCTGGCGATCGACGACGCCGTTCTTTACGACCGCGATTATCGCCAGATTGCCGGCCAATTCACCATTTATTCGGCGCCGAACAGCGCCGATACGGAAGTCTACGGCGACGGCTATACATTCGTGACCGTGCAAGAGATCAATGGCGAGTGGGCGCGCATCGGCGAGGCTGAATGGGTGCGCTCCGAGATACTGAGCGAGACGGTGACGCCGTCGCGTTTCACGGGCGTCCTGTTGCCGACGCCGGAGGGCCTGCCCTATACCGTCGCCTGGACCTTGACGCATTTGCGCGGCTCAAAGACGCCGGGCGGTCCCGAGGCCGGCGACAACCCCTTCCTCTATCGTTACACCCGGGTCTACATTTATGCGACAGCCGATGTTAACGGCTATAGTTGGTACCAGATCGGACCGAACCAGTGGGTGCATCAATTCAAAGTCGCCAAATACCTGCCGGTTTCAAGGCCGGCTGAAGTTGACACCCACAAGTGGATCAGCGTGGATCTTTATGAGCAAGTCGCGATCGCCTACGAGGGCGATACGCCGGTCTTTGCGACGCTGGTCTCGTCGGGTCTGGAAGAATGGCCGACGAATGAAGGCGTCTTCCATGTCTATGTGCGCTTCAGCCGCACGCTGATGAGCGGCAGCTATTTTCAAGAAGATTTCTACTACCTGCAGGAAGTGCCCTGGACGATGTACTACGATGATCAGATTGGATTGCACGGCGCCTACTGGCACGATGGATTCGGTTACCGCCGCAGCCACGGCTGCGTGAACCTGGCGGTGACCGACGCGCACTGGTTATTCCAGTGGTCGGAGAGCGAATACGACTACAGTAACAACGATTATGTCGGGCCGGCGGTCTACGTTTACTCCAGCGGCCTATACGACTAAGGCGCTCCAGCGCGCTCAGCCGGCCAAAGCCGCTTCGGAGGCCGGGAAACCCTCAATGTAACCTTTCACCGCCAGCAGTTCGGCATTCAAGATGCTGCAGCCGGCCGCGCCGCGGATCGTATTGTGCGACAGCGCCGCGAACTTATAACCCAGAATCGGGCATTCGCGCAGGCGACCGATGCTCGTCATCATGCCGGCGCCAGCAGCGCGATCGCGGCGGGGCTGCGGCCGGTCAATCTGATTGAGATACTGCAGAGGCACGGCGGGCGCGCTGGGCAAACTCGGGATTGGTTCATCCGCGACATAACCTTCCCAATCGGCAATGATATCGGCGATGCGCGGCTGCTGCGCCAGGTCAACCGAGATATTGACCAGATGCCCGTCCAGGACCGGCACGCGCGTGCAGGTGGCGCTCACGACCATATCCAGTTCCTCGATGACCGCGCCGTCGCAATCGCCCAGCATCTTGCGCGATTCGGTTTCCATTTTGCCTTCGTCGCCCGGCACAAATGGCACGATGTTGTCAATGATATCTAGCGATGGGACACCGGGGTAACCGGCGCCGCTGAGGGCTTGTTCACTCACCAGATGCAAGCGCCGGACACCATATTTGAGCAGGGGCTTCAATGCCATCACCACCGGCATCACGGTGCAATTGGAATTGGCGACCAGGGCGCCGCTGCGCCAGCCGCGTTTCCGCCGCTGAGTTTCGATGAGATCCACATGATCGCCGTTGACTTCCGGCAGCAGCAGCGGGACATCGGGCAGCATGCGATTGGCCGAAGCGTTGCTGCACACGACATGGCCCGCCGCCGCCAACTCAAGTTCGCGCGTCGCCGCCGCTTCCTTCGGCAGGGCCGAAAACACAAGGGGCGAATCGAAATTGTCAGCGAGAGACTTCACCGTCAAGTCCGCAACGTCCGCCGGCGGGTTGCCATCCAGGACCCAGCGCGCCGCTTCGCCATAGGGCCGGCCGGCGCTTCGGCTGGAGCCAACTACTTCCCGAACGCGAAACCAGGGATGCTCGTTCAGCAATTGAATGAAGCGTTGCCCGACTGCGCCGGTGGCGCCCAGGATCGCCACATTGAGTTTCTGCATTGTTTTCACCTATCCTACATGCCGACTGTGCCGGAACGCACAGCCGGATAAGATCCCAGCATTTTGACAAATGAGGTCAGTTGCAGCAATTGCATCAGCAGTTCCTGACAGCGCGGTTCCTGCCAATGTCCTTCAAAATCGAGATAGAAAAGCGGCTCCCAAGGCCGGTTTCGCCGCGGGCGCGATTCCAGCTTGGTGATGTTTAAGTCGCGCTTGGCAAACTCGCCGAGGCATTCATAGAGCGCGGCCGGTCGATTGCGCGTGGCGAAGACGATTGAAGTCTTGTTGTAATCGGAGAGCGCGGGATCGCCATGCCCCATCAGCAGGAAGCGCGTGTAGTTGAAGGGTTCATCTTCGATTTCGGCGGCGAGCAAATCCAGGCCATAGAGCTCGCCAGCCAATGCAGACGCAATTGCGGCGACGCCGGGTTCCGGCGATTCCGCCAAATCCTTGGCTGCGCCGGCCGTGTCGTACCAGCCGATTGATTCGATGCCATGCCGCTTCAGAAAGCGTTCGCACTGCAGCAGCGCCTGCGGGTGGGAGCGCACTTCTTTGATTTCGTCCAGAGTCGTACCGCGGTTCGCCAGCAGCGCATGATGCACATGCAGGATCACCTCGGCTTGTATGCGCACATCGTGATCCAGCAGCAATTCATAAGCGCCGCTGATCGAGCCCGCCACCGCGTTTTCCACCGGCAGCAAGCTGTAATCCACTTCCCGCGAATGCAGCCGGTCAAATAAATGATTGAAGTCCTGGCAGGGATGCGCCTCAATATCATCGCCAAAATGCTGTCGCAGGGCGATTTCTGAATTGGCGCCCCGTATCCCCTGGTAGGCTACTTTAGGCATTGGGCCTTCGCTCTCCTGTTTCGCGCTCGGCGCATGATAATCAACAAGAGAGGAATATTAAAGACTTTTGTTCCGCTTGAAAAACATGGCTGTCGCGGGACGGCCGCGCTTGCGACAAAACCGGCTGAACTTCGTATAATATGGTGAACAACCCTTACCATGAGGAATGCAAATGACAAACGAACCGCGCTTTGACCCGCTGAAAGAAGTCCAGAACCTGGGCGAGCAGATTACCAAGCAGTTTGAAAAGGGCATTCGCGCCGTGACCAGCAGCGCCGAGCAGCTCCTGCTCGATATGTACGTGGCCGACGATAAGCTCTACATTTGCACCGAGGCCATCGACGGCTTGATAAAGGACAGCATCGAAATCAGTCTGGAGACCAATATCTTGACGATCGCCGTGCGCACCGAACCGGAGGCGACGCCGACGACCGCCCGATATCTGCTGCAGGAACGGCGTTTTGGCCCGGTTACGCGCACGGTCGAGTTGACTTTGCCGGTCAAAGGGCATGAGGCCCGCGCCAAAGTGGATAGCGGCGGACGCCTGGTGATCACGCTGCCGATCGACGACAGCGCCTATGGCAACATTGAAGTGACGCCGGTGGAATAGCCCCGGCCGGGGAGCGAGCGCGGCCGCAATTGGAATTCAGTTGCGGCCGATATAGGCGGCGAGCGCGGTCTTCACGTCAAATTCAAAGCGCCGTAGCAATTTGGCTTTGCGCTCGTCATCCAGGTATGACATGTCGATGGAGCGCCGCATGATCGCAATCAAATCGTCGACCTCCAATCCGCATTCCTCGACCGCCGCCACGTATTCGTCAATCAGGGTCGTCCCGTAAAGCGACGGCATGCCCGAGGCGAGCATGATCTGGACCTTCGCCTCGTGCAAGGTCTTCAGCGGATAATCGCTCATCTTCTTGATCAGACCCAGTCTCTGCGCCCGCGACATCGAAACGACCAGCGGCAAGCCAGCTTCGACGATGTGATTGAGCAGGCCCGGGTCTTCCGCGATGCCCCAGGAATCGACCAGGCGCTGCGGCGCCAACTCGCTTAGAGCCTCCTCGATGCCGGGGGCGCCCAGGGCGCTGCCGGCATTGGCCATGGTGGGGACTTCTTTCTTTTGCGCGGTGGCGAATGCCCGGCGGAACTGCCCTATCGGTTGCGCGTCCTCGCGCCCGGTGAGACCCATCGCGACCACGTTGCGCGCGGCGGCGGCGCTTCCGCTTGACCAGCGCGCGACATCATCGCCGGCGCGCGGATTGTCGCGCGGGACGCAGAGGATCCAGGCCATATCGACGCCCCAGCCGCGCAAGGCGCGATCGCGGCCATCGTTGAGCGCGTCAATAAAGGTATCGAAGTTCATTTGAGCGCTGCCGACAAAGTCCGACGGCGCGACCGCGATCTCCGCGTAGCTCACGTTCTGTTTGGAAAGCGCGACCCCGATATCGTAGACGACGAGCGCGATATCTTCCGGGTACATCGCCCAGCTGCCCGCCATGCGCGCAATCTCTTCCAATTGCGCATAATCAGGCGCGTCGAGCAAGGCCAGCCAATGCTCGAAGTCCTCTTGCGTCGACGGCACGGCATTTTGATCGGCCAACAGCAGCAAGCTGTCTCGACGAAAGGCGCCGGTGAGCTGCAGGTTGAGTTCAACTTTGGGTACGGAAGCGACAAATTCGCGCAGGGACATGACTGATTCCTTGTAATTGGCGTCTTGAGGGCTTTGGACCCTGGCGGCAAACCCGGCCGCGGCGCCGCGACGGCTCAAACCTGGTCGCTGCCCCAGGCCGACTCCGCCGAGATTCTACCGATTTCATCGCGGTATTCCGCCGACGCTTCAATGAAGGCTGAAAAAAGCGGATGCGGCCGGTTCGGCCGGCTCAGAAACTCCGGATGGAACTGACAGCCCAGCATGAAGGGATGGTCCTGCAGCTCGGCGATTTCCACGAGCACGCCATCCGGGCTCAAGCCGGAGAAACTGAGTCCGCCGGCGTTGAATGTCTCCCGATAGCGATTGTTGAATTCGAAACGATGACGGTGCCGTTCCTCAATCCGGTCGGTCTGATAGGCTTGGGCGGCAAGCGAGTTGGGCTGAAGCACGCAGCTGTACTCGCCCAGGCGCATCGTCCCGCCCATATCGGTGATCGCCCGCTGCTCCGCCATCAGGTCAATCACCGGATGCGGCGTGCTCAAATCAAATTCGCTGCTGTTGGCGTCCTCCAATTGCAGGACGTTGCGCGCAAATTCGATACACATAACTTGCATGCCGAGGCACAAGCCAAGATAGGGCGCCTTGTTCTCGCGCGCATAGCGCGCCGCTTTGATCTTGCCTTCGATCCCGCGGTAGCCGAAACCGCTGGGAACAATGATGCCGTCGAGACCCTGCAATTCGTCGAGGCGCTTGCCCTTCTCCAGCTCGCCGGAATGGATCCAACGTATCTCCACATCCTGGTTTTGCTGGATGGCGGCATGGGCAATGGATTCTTTCACCGACATATAGGCGTCGCGCAATTCAACGTACTTGCCGACGATCCCGATGCGCAGCCGGTTCTTGACTCCGCTGCTTCTGCTGATAATCGCCTGCCATTCCGATAAATCGGGCGGATCCGCCTTCAGCCGGAAATGATTCAAGATGAAATCGCCCAAGCCCGTCGCTTCAATTGAAAGGGGCACGGCGTAGATATTCGGCGCGGTCTCGAGGGGGATCACCGCGTCTTCATCAACATCGCAAAATAGCGCGATCTTGCTCATGATGTCTTCGGTGACGGGGTGATCGCTGCGGGCAATGATGACATTCGGCTGAATGCCGATGCCGCGCAACTCGCGAACGCTGTGCTGGGTCGGTTTGGTCTTTATTTCGTCGGTCGCGCCGATATGCGGCAGAAAAGTAACATGCACGGACAGCGTATCGCGGCGTTTGAGTTCCGTGCGCAACTGACGCAGCGCTTCAAGGAAAGGCAGGCTCTCGATATCGCCCGCGGTGCCGCCAACTTCTACCAGGACCACATCGGCGTAGGTCTGCTCCGCGAGCCGCGTGATGCAGCGCTTGATTTCGTTAGTAATATGCGGGACGACCTGGATCGTGCGGCCCAGATAGTCGCCCTTGCGTTCTTTTTCGATCACCTTGAGATAGACTTGACCCGCGGTCACATTCGAGAGCCGGCTGACATTTTCGTCGACGAAGCGCTCGTAATGCCCCAGATCAAGGTCCGTTTCGGCGCCATCGGCTGTGACAAAGACCTCGCCATGCTGGTAGGGGCTCATCGTGCCGGGGTCGACGTTCAGATAAGGATCCAACTTCTGTATGGCGACCTTCAGCCCGCGCGCCTTCAGAATCCGGCCGATGGCCGCGACCGTCAGGCCTTTGCCCACCGAACTGACGACGCCGCCGGTGCAAAAGATGAATTTGGGTTTCACAGTCGTCCATCCATTCTACTTGCCATTAGCGTCACTCCGCGCAAGACGGCTCATTCGCAGGCGGCGGCAGCGCTACATTAGCGGCCGGACGGCTTCTACCGCGCGGCGCAATTCAAGGAATAGCAGTCCCAGTTTTGCCTCGGCGCCGGCCAGAGCCGTCAGCACGGCGCGTTCGTCCACGCCCATCAGCAGAACGTAGCCCTTCTCCCCCTTGATAAGCACTTGCTCCAGATTGCCGCGTCCAAGCTCGGACGCGATCCGCTCGCCCAGGGCCAACATCGCGGCCGTCATCGCGGCCAGAACTTCGTCGTCGGCTTCCTCGGCTGATGACGCGGCGATCGTCAGGCCTTCGACACCGATCAAAGCGGCCGCCTCAAGCTCGGGCGACATGGCGCGCAGGGCGTCCAGGCGCTCCTCTATGCGCTCAGTATTAAAGCCGATCACGTTTCCGCCCCCGGCTTGCGAAGCGGAAGCGCACAGTCAATATCAAACACAAACCGCCTCAGACAACCATAATCCCATCTGATGGCCACATGTCGAATGCTAAACTTCGGTTTGCTTATTTCGGAAACTCAGGATTGCAACGAAGCATCCTGCCGCAATCTATTATACTTGAGGACCGGGTTTCGACAAGCTGAAGCGATGCGAGGTAGTGTTTCCATTTCGGTTGAAAAAGTCTGGCAGGGGCGATCCGGCGGATCGCCCGATGGGTAAATGGGATCGAAATCGGGCGACTCACCGAGTCGCCCCTGCCAATTCGTCGGTATTTGAAGTAATTCAACCGAACCGGATTCATTACCCGATGCGAGTCGCCAAAGGGAGGCTTGGCGGCGGTCACCGGCAATCTGTATTCAGATATACTTTAGTGAGATGGTCCGCGCAACTGGAATTGAATACATGAGCGAAGAATACCGAACGACCCAACGCACTGCGCAGGTTTCGCAGGCGACGGTTACTGTGCAGGAAATCGCGGAGCGCATTGTTTCCAGCGTTGGGCAAGTCATCATGGGCAAGAACAACGAGATTCGGCTCACCGCGCTTGGCCTGCTCTGTCGCGGCCATATCCTCCTGGAAGACATTCCCGGCGTCGGCAAAACCATGATGGCGAAGTCCCTGGCGCGGGCGGTGGGCTGCAGCTTCAATCGCATACAGTTCACGCCGGATATGCTGCCGTCCGACATCACCGGCGTCTCCATCTTTAACCCCAAGACAAGGGAGTTTGAGTTCCGCCCCGGGCCAATTATGGCGCAGATTGTGCTCGCCGACGAGATCAACCGGGCAACGCCCAAGACGCAGTCCGCGCTGCTGGAGGCGATGGAAGAGGGGCAGATGACGGTCGATGGCGTCACGTACCGGCTGAGCAATCCATTCCTGATTATGGCGACGCAGAATCCGATTGAATACGAAGGCACATTCCCCCTGCCCGAGGCGCAGTTGGATCGCTTTCTGATCCGCATTCAGATGGGGTATCCGCAGCCCAACGACGAACTTAAGATCCTGGCGGCCCAGCAATACCAGCATCCGCTTCAGAACCTGCAGCAAGTAGTGACTCTGCAAGAACTGCTGTCGGCGCAGCAGTTGATCAAAGATGTCTACGTCGCCAAAGAAGTGCAGCAGTATATCATCAATCTGATTACGGCTTCGCGCCGCCACGCCGATGTCTATCTGGGCAGCAGCCCGCGCGGTTCGCTCGCGCTCTTCCGGACGGCGCAGGCCCGCGCCGCCATGACCGGGCGCGACTTCGTGATTCCCGACGATGTCAAGGCCCTGGCCGAAGTGACCTTGGCCCATCGCATCATCGTCGGTCCGGCCGCGCGCATCAAGAACATCACTTCGCGCACCATCGTGCAGGACATCCTGCAAAGCACGCCGGTGCCGGGCGCCTCCGTGCGTTAAACCGCCATGCCCGGACGCCGCAACGCGCTTTACGTCCTCACGATTATCAGCCTGCTGACCGGGCTCTTCACGGGCCGCGCCGATCTCTTCAATATCGCCTACGCGATCGCGGCGGTTATGCTTCTGTCCTTGCTTTGGACCTTGATTTCACTACGCGGGATCGAGGTGCGCCGCAGCACCCGCACGCGCCGGTCGCAGGTTGGGCGGGTCTTCAGCGAATCATTCGGCGTGCGCAAACGCGGCATCCTGCCCAAGCTCTGGCTGGAGATCCGCGATCATTCGACGTTGCCCGGGCACCGGGCCAGCCATGTCGTTCCGACGCTCTTCGGGCGCCAGGAGTATACCTGGGAAGTCGACACCGTCTGTTCCATTCGCGGCGAGTTTCAGCTGGGCCCGATGACCGTTGTCAGCGGCGACCCGTTTGGATTATTCCGCTCGCCGCGCCAGGTGGACGCGACCGAGAGGCTGATCGTATATCCGATGACGGTTGAATTGAAACGCGTGATCTTGCCGGTGGGTTTCCTTTCCGGCGGCGATGCGCAGCGACAACTGACGCACCAGGTCACCACAAACGCCAGCAGCATCCGCGATTATGTGCCCGGCGACAGCATGAATCGCATCCATTGGCGCTCGACGGCCCGCGCCGGCAGCATCATGGTCAAAGAGTTCGAACTTGACCCACTGGTGGATATTTGGCTCTTCAGCGATTTCTCCGCCAAATCGCTGGCCGAACACAGCAGCCTGCGTCGAGTCGGCCGGTTGATCCGCATTGCGCCGCGGGCCCAGCGCATCCCGCCCTCGACCGAAGAATACGGCGCAGTCATCGCCGCTTCGCTCGCGAAGCATTTCATCGACGACGAACGCGTCGTCGGTTTCGCCGCCTATACGCCCTACCGCCAGGTCATCCAGCCCGATCGCGGCAATCGTCAGCTGACGCGCATTTTTCAGGCTTTGGCCATCGCGCGCAGCACATCGAATTACGCCCTGCGCGAGATGCTCTCCCTGGAGACGCACCAGTTCACGCGCGGCACGACCCTGCTCATCATTACCGCGTCGCTGGATCAAGACTGGATCAACGAGGCGCAGGTGCTGCAGCGGCGCGGCGTTCGCCCGGTCTGCGTATTCATCGATCCCCATACTTTCAATCCGCAGCTTGACTCGGCCGCGCAACTGGGCATGTTACAATTGGCCAAAATCCCGACCTTGGTGGTCAGCCGCGACGACGATGTCGCGGCCGCGCTGGAACAACGACCCATATAAACGCTTATGCCGGAAGTGAAGCCATGAATACAGTCTACGATGCCATCGTCATTGGAGCGGGCGCTATGGGAAGCGCCGCCGCCTATTACCTCAGCAAGCGGGGGCAACGAGTTCTGCTGTTGGAACAGTTTGAACTGGATCACCGCAATGGCAGTTCATACGGGCATTCGCGCATCATCCGCTACTGTTATGACCAATCCGAATACGTTGAACTGGCAATCGACAATTACCCGCTTTGGTTCGAAGTGCAAGAAGAATTGGGCGAGGACTTATATGTCAAGACCGGGGGCTTCGATTTTGGACCCGCCGCTGACGACAGACTCCAGGATACCCTCGCCGCCATCAGCGCCAACAATATCGAATATGAGCTGCTATCGGTGGAAGAGGCGCAATACCGATTCCCGCAATTCCGCTTAAACGCGGATTTCCAAGCCTTGTATCAAGCCGATGGCGGATTCATCAAAGCCTCGAAATCCGTTCTCGGGCATATCAAATTGGCGAAACGACGGGGCGCTGCCGTCAAGGACCATGCGGCCGTCGGGCGGATTCAAATCAAACCGGATAGCGTGGAAGTGAGCGTCAATGACGAGACCTATTCGGCCGGCAAGCTCGTTGTCACGACCGGTTCCTGGACTAAATCTCTGCTGGCGCAAACCGGCATCGAGCTGCCGTTGACGCCCCTGCGCTGTCAGTTGAATTTTCTGATGCCGGATGATATGGCAGCCTATGATGCCGAGAACTGCCCGGTGTGGCGGGCGCATGTGCGCGAACTGTTCTCTTCTCCCATTTATGTTTACGGCTTGCCTTCCTATGACAACACCGGATTCAAAATTGCCTGGCATGGCGGGCAGGCGCTGCGGCATCCTTCAGAAACGGATTACAGTCCCGATCAAGACAATGTCGACAGCCTGCGCGAGTTCATGCGCGCGCATATCCCGGGCGTCGCCAGCGCGCCATTGCGCGAGAGCCGCATCTGCCTCTATACCCAGACGCCGGATGAGCATTTTATTGTCGATACTCATCCCGAGCATGACCACGTCGTGATCGGGACCGGATTCAGCGGGCATGGCTTCAAGTTCAGCACAATCATCGGCAAAATGCTGACCGATCTGGCGCTGGACGGCAGCACGCCGCACAATGACCGGCTCTTCAAGATCAGTCGTTTCACAGACTGATCGTCCACCAATGATAGTCGCCGATGGCTTCAAACCGGCGGGCGAACAGAAGGGCGGCAGTCCGCCGGTCAGACTTGGGAATCACTGCGCCGACGCGCGATGAGTCGGCGCGAGCGGCCTGCGCAAAACCCGCCTCGACGGCAGCCGGCGAGATAGCGCCTTCGAGCCATATACCGCTGTAAGCCAGCGTATCGACCTGAACCAGATGCCCGCCGTGGTCGGCTGCGGCTTCCGCGCCGGGCGGCCTCGCCTCGGCGACGTACAAGCCATAGGTCTCATCCGAGCGCGTGAAATGATGCCTCTTGCATATTCGCTGCATCGCCAGGTTGCCGGCAGCGACCAGCGCGCGCAGCCTGCGCGCCTCGGACTTGCGCGCCCGCGCCAGGCTGTGACTGACGAGTCGGCCGCCGATGCCGCGGCCCCGGGCCTCTGGCGCGACAGCCAAGAGATCCAACTCAAAGCGCGCCGCGCCCCCGGCCGAGCGCGTGAGGAAATTGCTGACGAAGCCAAGAACTTCGCCGGCACCTGTCGCGACGAAAGTAAGCTCTTCGCGCAAGATGCCTTGGACGCGCGGCTCCTCATGCGCGATGTCTTCGCCCAGGGCCTGGCGGCCGATCCTGGCGATGGCGGGCCCGTCGGCGCATGTGGCCGGGCGGATTTCTACAGTCATTGATTTTTTCTGTTTAGCGTCTGATAATCAAAGCGCAAAATCGTCCGCGCCATTCGTTTTCATCAGGTTGAGATTTGGACAGCAGCGGTCAGCGGCCGGCACTGAGCAAGCGCTACCTGTACATTATCGCCTTTTTCAGCGGCATGACCACGCTCGCCATTGAGCTGTCGGCTTCGCGTTTGCTCGGCAGCGTCTTCGGCAACAGCAATCTGGTTTGGGCGAATGTCATTGGTCTGATGCTGCTCTATTTGACCGTCGGTTATTTTCTGGGCGGTCGCCTGGCCGACCGCTTTCCTTCTCCGGCGCTTCTACTCAAGATCATTTTATGGGCGGCATTCCTCAGCGCCCTGATTCCGCTGCTGGGGCGGCCCATCATTACCCGGGCGGCCCTGGCTGTCTTCGGCGCCGAAGCGGCGCTGGCGCTCGGATCCTTTATCGTCATACTGATTCTATTTTCCGTTCCCGTAACCTTGCTCGGCACGGTATCGCCCTTTGTCATCAAGCTGGCGATGGCGGATCTGGAGAGTAGCGGCCGGGTCGCCGGCCAGGTCTATGCCATCAGCACGCTGGGCAGTCTGTTTGGCACATTCCTGCCAGTACTCTGGGCAATCCCGCAGATTGGCACGACGCGCACTTTCCTTCTCTTCGCCGGGTTGTCATTTGCGGTCGCCTTCCCGGCGCTTATTTGGCTCGATGGTCGACGGGCGCTGGTCTATGCCCTTATGCCCGCCATAGTCGCGCTGCTGGCGGCTTCAGCGCTATCCGGGCCCTTGCGTCCGCCGGCCGCCGATGCCCAACTGCGCTACGATGGCGAAAGCGCCTATAACTACATTCAGGTGCAGGAGGACAGCGCTGGCTATCGCTATCTGTATTTGAACGAAGGGCAAGGCGTACACAGCCAATGGCATGAGACCGAAATCTTTTACGAAGGGACCTGGGATTATTTTCTGGCGGCGCCATATCTTAATGCGCCGCCGTTTCGGGCGGAGCAGGTCACATCGCTGCTGCTAATCGGCCTGGCGGCCGGCACGATTCCGCGACAGCACAGCAGCGTATATGGCGAGATCCCGATCTATGGCATAGAGCTTGACCCGGAGATCATCGCTGTCGGCGCTGAATTTTTTGATATGAACGCGACGGCGATGCCAAATCTACGGGCAGTCGCCGGCGACGGCCGTTACCTGCTGAACCGGAGCGAAGAGCAATTCGCTGTCATCGCCATTGACGCTTATCGCCCGCCCTATATCCCCTGGCATTTAACAACGGTCGAATTCTTCGGCGAGGTCAAGGCGCGCCTCAAGGCGCAGGGCGCAGTCGCCATCAACGTCGGGCGCACCGATACCGATCGGCGTCTGGTGGATGCGCTTTCCAGCACATTGCTTCAGGTCTTCCCCAGCGTCCATGCGCTGGATGTGCCGCGCTCATTTAACACCGTGCTGGTAGCGACGGCCCAGCCCAGCGATCCGGGCAACCTGCGCGCAAACCTGCAATATCGCAGCGACAGCGTCGATCCCGCGCTTTACGAAATCCTTGAGCTGGCGGCGGAAGCCATCGTGCCGCTGGGCAGCAGCGACATCATCTTCACCGACGATCTGGCGCCGGTCGAGACACTGGTGGATTCCATCGTGCTGGATTTCCTTCTGTCGGGCCGGGCGGATGAATTTCGGCTGGACCATGATTGACGGGCCATTGCCTGCCCGGGCCATCCGCGCCTTCTTCGCGCTGATGGTCCCAATTCTGCTGGCGACCGGCGCTGTGCGCCTGCTCTTGACTGAAGCATTCCTGCATCTGGAGTATCAGCGGCCCGGCTTTCCAGCCGATGCCTACGGCTTCACAACTACCGACCGACTCGAATATGGTCCCTTGGCTTTGCGCTATCTTTTCAATGACGCGGGAATCGAATACCTGGCGGAACTGCGCTTGCCGCCGGACAAGTGCTGGCTGCCGGCTGCGGGCGCTCGCGGCTGCGCCATGTTCAACGCCAGCGAACTCGGGCACATGGAAGATGTCAAGGCCGTGTCGACGGCGGTCTTTGCTTCCGCCGTGGCCGGCCTGGCTGCGGCTCTGGCGCTACTGATCGCGTCAAAGCGCAAGCCGGAAGGCCTGCGCCAAATCAGAGCCGGCCTTCGGCTGGGCGCGCATCTGACAATCGCGCTGATTCTGATGCTGGCGGCGCTCGCGCTGGCTGCCTGGAATTTCGCCTTCGATCGTTTTCACGATCTGCTTTTCGCCGCGGGCACCTGGCGCTTTCCCTACTCCGACACTTTGATTCGCCTATATCCCGAACAGCTATTCATGGACGCGGCGCTGTTGATCGCAGCATTCTGTCTGCTCGGAGCGAGCCTGATCCTCGTTATGGGGTCGCGGCTGGACCGGCCGAATCGCTAATTGTCGGGCAGCAAGTGATCTATGCTTCGGCCATCTCTCATTGGATGCGGGCTGGTCGCCCTGTGACGCGCGCGCCCGGGCAATCGCTTCAAAACTGACATCGGCTGCGACGAACAAAACTGAACTGAAATTTAACCACCGAGGGTCGCGTAGGTCGCGTAGACACTGACCGCCGACACTGACCGCCGCTCGCCCGCACACCAATTCTCCTCTTATGCCGTAGGGGCGAGCCTTGGCTCGCCCGATGGGTAAGACAGGATCGAATTCGGGCGACTCACCGAGTCGCCCCTACCAAATCGTCGGTGTTTGAAGAATTTCAACCGACTCTGATACCGTACCGCGCGCAGGTGGTGTGTCCATTTCGGTTGCTATAGTCTGGTAGGGTCGATCCGGCGGCTCGCCCGATCGGTAAGACAGGATCGAATTCGGGCGACTCACCGAGTCGCCCCTACCAATTCTTCGGTATTTGAAGAATTTCAACCGACTCTGATACATTACCGGCGCGAATGAGCATTTGCGACGCCCGAACCATGCCGATACAATCTGCATTCTGCATTTTGCCGACGGACCAGGTGCGCTTTATGCCACAAGACAAATCCAGACCGCGGACAGACATTTCACGGCGTCAGTTTTTGCGCTTGGGCGCGGGCATGGCGGCTGGCGCGCTGTTGGGCGGCGCAGCCGTGACCAACGCGCTTTCGGGCGATCGGGCGCAATCTTCGACGACGCCGACGGCCCGCGTCATCCGCCGCGTGCATACCAGCGCGCGCAAAGTCTGCCTGACATTCGACGATCTTTGGAGTGAATTCTACACGCTGAAGATTGGCCGCGAATATCACAAGCGCGGCATCCCTTTGACGCTCTTCCCGATTGGTTATGCCATCCAGAATAATCTGAATCGGCCGCACGCGGGCTACGAAAACCTCTATCCCAGGCTGCGCGATATGGGGCATGAATTCGGCTGCCATCTGCATACGCACCGGGATATTACCGGATTCAGCGTGCAGCAACTCATTGACGAAGAATTGGAGCCCGCCTTGCAAGTCATGCGGCAAGCCCTCGGGTCGGGCTACCGGCCGGTGGGCATCCGCCCGCCTTATGGCATCGTCACCGATGAATTGCGGGAGCTCTCGAACCGGTATCACATGCCGCTGATACTCTGGGAACTGGATTCGCGCGACGCCATTTGCGCGAGAGCCTGCGCCGATCGCTGCGAAGGCAAAGATCAAACGCTTCTCGAGCTCTACTCCCATCTCTATGGGCCGGAAACGCCGGAGACCCTGTGTTCAAAAGCGAATTGCGCGGCGCACTGCGTGGATGCCATCATGACAAACTATGAGAGCTATCTGCGCACCGGTTCCATCGCCCTCAATCACACGATCAGAAGCTCTTTCGAGGCGATCCCGCGCCTGCACGGCCTGCTGCGCGACTGGAACTTGCAGCCGATTCGGCTCAGCGAATTGTTGACCTACGGCTCGGCTTAGGGCGGCGCCGCCCCATTTGAGCATGTTAATATGCCCGGGCCTGTACTAAGATTCGGGCATTAGACATCCGACGGTTCGCAAGCGACACAAGGAGTTGACACATGACGATTCGCGCGGGCATCAACGGTTTCGGGCGCATCGGCCGGCAGGTGCTGAAAGCGATGCTCGAATACTACCCGGACGATATCGAAGTGGTCGCCTTTAATGATCTGGGCGACTTGAACACGATGGCGCATCTCTTCCGTTACGATTCCAATTATGGCGTTTTTCCCGGTACGGTTGAGTTGGCGGACGGCGCCTTGATTGTGGACGGGACAGAGATCAAAGCCCTCTCCGAGCGCGATCCGGCGCAGTTGCCCTGGGGCGACATGGGCGTCGATGTTGTCATTGAAAGCACGGGCATCTTCACCGACAAAGCCAGCGCGTCCAAGCACATCGCGGCTGGCGCAAAAAAGGTGATCATCTCGGCGCCGGCCAAAGGCGAGGACATCACCATCGTTCTCGGCGTCAACCAGGACAAATACGACCCCGCCAACCACCATGTGCTGTCCAACGCGTCTTGCACGACCAATTGCCTGGCGCCGGCCGCCAAAGTCGTCAACGATTGCTTCGGCATCCAGCAGGGATTCATGACCACGATCCACAGCTACACCAATGACCAGCAAATCCTGGACCTGCCGCATAAGGACCTGCGCCGAGCGCGGGCCGCGGCCGTCAATATGATCCCGACAAGCACGGGCGCGGCCAAGGCGGTCGCGCTCGTCGTTCCGGAACTGCAGGGCAAGTTCGATGGCATGGCCGTGCGCGTACCGACGCCGACCGGCTCTCTGGTTGATTTCGTGGCCTCCGTCGAACAATTGCCGAGCAAAGACGAGTTGATCGACGCCTTTGAAGAAGCGGCCGCCGGACCCATGCGCGGTTACCTCGATGTGTCGCACGAGCCGCTTGTCTCCAGCGACTATGTCGGCAATCCGCATTCCAGCATCATTGACGCCCTGGCGAGCGATGTTGCAGGCGGTTTGGTGAAGGTGATCACCTGGTACGACAATGAATGGGGCTATTCCTGCCGCACGGCCGATCTGACCAAGTTTGTCGGCGAGCGCCTGTGAGCGCCCGGGCATCCGCTAGAATAAGGGCGAGGCTGAATCCCTCGCTCTTTTCTTTTATGGGAGGCATCCCGACATGAACAAGCTGACCGTGCGCGATGTCGATCTCGAGGGACGGCGCGTCCTCGCGCGCGTCGACTTCAACGTGCCATTGGCCGGCGGCGCCATCAGCGATGATACGCGAATCCGCGCGGCCACGCCCACGATCGAATATATTCTGAGCTGCCAACCCAGAGCGGTCATTTTAATGTCCCATCTTGGCCGCCCAAAAGGCGAACGCATAGCCGAGTTGTCGCTGGCGCCGGCGGCCCCGGCCCTCAGCGCCCTGCTGGACGAGCAAGTCCGCTTTGCGCCCGATTGCATCGGCGAGGAAGCGAGCGCGGCGATTGCGGCTGTGCCCGAGGGCGGCGTCATCCTGCTTGAAAATACGCGCTTCCACAGCGGCGAGACAGAAAACGATGCCGCCTTTGCCCGGCAGCTGGCCGCGCAGGGCGACATCTTCGTCAACGATGCCTTTGGCGCCGCCCACCGCGCCCACGCCTCCAATGTCGGCGTGGCGAATGAACTGACGGCGGTGGCCGGTTTGCTGTTGGAAAAGGAAATCGACTATCTGGCGACGGCGCTGGAAGAGCCCCAGCGTCCATTTGTCGCCATACTTGGCGGGGCCAAGGTATCGGGCAAGATTGAAGTGATCGGCGCGCTGCTGGGCAAAGTCGACCAGTTGCTGATCGGCGGCGGGATGGCGAATACCTTCTTTGCGGCGCAAGGCCGGGATATGGCCGATTCGCTGGTGGAAGCGGAAGCCCTGGAAACCGCGCGCGACATCCTGGCTAGCGCCGGCGACAAACTGCGGCTGCCGCTTGATCAGCGCATCGCCGATGCCTTCGACTCGGATGCCAATCAGCGCGTCATCGGCGCGGCTGACGATGTGCCGGCCGGTTGGCAATCGCTGGATATCGGACCCGCTACCATCGAGGCTTTCAGCGCGGCATTGAGCGGCGCGCGGACCATCGTCTGGAATGGGCCGATGGGCGTCTTCGAAATGCCGGCCTTCGCCACGGGAACTTATGCCTTGGCTGAGACCCTGGCCGCGGAAACGGCGAAGGGCGCGACGACGATCATCGGCGGCGGCGATTCGGCGGCGGCGGTCGAAGGCGCCGGCCTCGCCGAGCGCATGTCTCATGTATCCACCGGCGGCGGCGCCAGCCTCGAACTGCTCGAAGGCAAGGCGCTTCCGGGCATCGCGGTCCTGGCGGATCGCCCACACTGACCTTCAGCGCCGAGGCAAGCGGATTTAAGGGAAAATCCGCAAATGGAACCTAAACTCTGCGAACTCTGCGCTCTCTGTAGTTCAATAAAATTCAAAGCGATTGCCCGGATAAAGCCCTTAAACGGCTGGCAAGCCGATTCTGCCTTGCTAGAATATGAACTGACACTTGGCAGAAACGAGGAGCGAAATATGGCGAGAACGCCGATCATCGCCGGCAACTGGAAGATGAACAAAACACCGGCCGAAGCGGTCGACTTTGTTGAAGCGCTCGCGCCCCGGGTCGCGCCTAATGACAATGTGGAACGTGTCGTTGCGCCGCCCTTTCTGGCGCTGACGGCCGTCGCCGCCGCCCTCCAAAGCACTGAACTGCGCGTCGCCGCCCAGGACGCGCATTGGGAAGCGACCGGCGCCTATACTTCACAGGTGTCCGCGGCGATGCTGCGGCCTTACGTCGAATACGTCATCATCGGCCACTCGGAATGCCGCGCCTATCTCAATGAGACGGACGAAAATGTCAACCGGAAAGCCAAAGCCATCCTGGCGAACGGGCTCAAGCCGATCATCGCTGTGGGCGAAAGCCTGGCGCAGAACGAGGCGGGTGAAACCGTCGGGTTTGTGCGCTCGCAAGTCAGCGCGGCCCTGGACGGTATCGCACCGGGCGACATGGCCGATGTGGTCATCGCCTATGAACCGATCTGGGCCATTGGCACGGGCAAGAGCGCGAGCGGCGATATCGCTGACGAGATCATCAAGAGCGCTGTGCGTGATACGGTGGAAGACCTGTATGGCGGCGCCGTCGCCGCGGCTCTGCGCATCCAGTACGGCGGCAGCGTGAAGCCCGGCAACATGGCGGAGTACATGTCGCAGCCGAATATCGATGGCGCCCTGGTTGGCGGCGCCTCCCTGGATGTCGATGACTTTAGCGCGCTGATCGAAATTGCTTCAAGCGTGAAGGGCAATTGAACTGGCTGAACTGAGTTTTCTGGCGCATGTCGCCCTGCTGGGGCTGCTGCTCTACATCTTTCGCCGGACCGAACGCTGGCTCCATCAACATCTCTTTAAGGTCGGCTGGCTGCTGACCAACAACTACCAGACCTGCACAATTCTCTATTACATTCTGTTTTTGCCCGGCATCCTGCTGCACGAGCTTGCTCGCTGGCTGACGGCGGGACTGCTCAATGTCTGGGCCGAGCGCGCCATACAGTTTCCCGAGCCGCAAGAGATCGGCGAATTGCGACTCAACTTCATCCGAATCGCCGCTGACACGGGCGTCGTCAAGCGCCTCATCATCTCGGCGACCCCGCTGGCTCTGGGCTTGACTGCGCTTTGGGCGATCGGCGCGCGCATATTCAACTGGCGCGCGCTCATGGGTATTGCCGCGCCCGGCAGCCTGGACGATCTGCTGCTCGCCATCTCGACGCTAACCACGACGGCTGATTTCTGGCTCTGGTATTACCTGGCATTCACAATCGCCAACACGATGTACCCGCGGGCAACAATGCAAGGGCGCGCGCGCAAGAAGGCCGGTCTCGCAGTCGTCGCCCTCCTGCTTCTATTGCTGATCGGCGGCGCGGCAAATGCAGAATTCGCCGGCGCCATGTCAGGCATCCTCAGCAATCTCAGTCTGGTGACACTGCAGATCATGCTGATCAATATCGTCGGCGTGGTCGCGCTGGGTAGTGTTGAAGCTGCGATTGAACGGCTAACCGGGAAGAGCGCTACTTTCCGCGATGGCAAGATGACTGCGCTGACGCGGCGAGAAGCGCAGGAATTCAAGAGCGGCGCCAGATCAGAGCGCCGCGCGGACGAGCCGGGGCCCAAAGAAACGAAGGCGCCGACAAGCGTATACGACTTGAAGCTGCCGATCCCGGGACCGCCGGGCCGAGAGCCGATCAGCCGGACTGTCGCCGCGGTTGTCCGCGCGCAGCCCGCGAATCCGGCGGCCGCGCCAATATCGCCCGACGCCGGGCAGCGACATCTCGAGCCGGTCAAGCCGCCGCGGGAGGCAGAAAAGCTCGGAACAGAACCGGCCGGGATGACAATTATCCAAGAACCGGACCCGCCTCCGCAACGATCGGCCGCAAGCGAATCCAAGACGACGCCAAAGCGCCAACCCGCGGACGGCGAGGCCGCATTCGAAGCGAGCGCGCCTTTCCAGCGACCCTTCGTGGAACAGGTCCTGCCGGATGCTGCCACGGACTTGTCGCCGGCCGCCGCCCCTCCAGCCCAAGACGAACCATTCGCGCGACCCTTCGCGGCGCCCGGGCCTTCAAGCCGGCTCGCAGACGATACCGGTGAGCAGTCTCCGGAGATCCCAGAACGGGTCGAAAGATCCGAGGAAGAGCCGGTCGCAAGCGCGCGCCGCCCCCGCCGCACGCGCCCCGCGCCCAAGCCGTCCCAACGGGAAAAGCCCGCCGACGATCAAGACAAGGCCCTCGATGACGGCGAGTTGCGATAAGAAGACTTTGAAGACGATTAGTGCGAGGCCGACGATGAAGAGTCGGGCGCGGAGCGCGAGTAGTCTTCTCTCAATGCGGACAGACGGCCGATGAAGACGAAGCCGATGGCTATGCAGCCGAGCATGACGGCGAAGGCGATGAATTTGAACATCTGGCTGGTTGTCACCAGGGTCAGAAAGCCAAAGAGCGCGCAAATAGCATAATAACCCAGGGCGACCTGACGCGGCGTGAATATGCCGGTGTCGAGCAGTCGGAAATGCAGATGCCCACGGTCGCCCTGGAAGGGATTGTTGCCATGCCGCAGGCGGTTGACCAACTGCCAGCCCAGGTCCATCAGAGGCAATCCCATAACCAGCAGAATGGTCGCCATCTTGGCCCCGCCGATGATGCTGAGCGTGCCCAGCGCATAACCCAGGAACCAGGCGCTTCCGCCCATGTAGACGCGGGCCGGATAAAAATTGTGAATCAAAAAGCCGAGAAGCGATCCGGTCAGGGCCAGCGGCAGCAGGCTGATGCTGGTTTGCGGCGGCTGCTGCCGGAAGGCGCTGTTGAGAAACAAGACGATGCCGGCGATCAGGGCGATGCCGCCGGCCAAGCCGTCCGATCCATCCAGCAAGTTGACTGTATTCATCATGAGCACGAGCCAGAACATGGTCAGCGCGACCGTGACAACCGGCGACCAAGGATCAGTCTGCAAGCCGGTGAAAGGGTTGTTGAAGAACTCGATGAAGATCTGGAATCCAATCGCGATGGCCGAGGTCAGAATCTGCCCGATGAATATATGCACATAGTTGAGATCGAAAATATCGTCGAGCACGCCAAGCAGGAAGACAACCAGGCCGCCGAGGATCAGCCCGGTGAGGCGAAGGATCTCGAGCTGGTCGCCTCTTTCGACGGGAACGAACTGCGCTACAAGAATGCCGACGGCAAAGCCGATGAAGATGGCTATGCCGCCCAGCTTCGGCATTGGAATCGGTTCCTGCCGGCGCCCGCCGGGAACGGAGATGACGCCAAAGCGAAAGCTGAGGAATTGCGCAATCGGAATCACCGCCAGGGCGGCCGCCAGCGCGGTATTAAAGACAATGACAAAGGCGAAAAGGCGCAGCATCAGGTGCCAAACATGCGGTCGCCGGCGTCGCCAAGGCCCGGCACGATGAATCCGATATCGTTGAGCCGCTCGTCCAATTCCGCCACGTGGATCGGCACATCCGGGTGCGCCTTGGCAAGCGCCTCAACGCCTTCGGGCGCCGCCAGAATGCCCAGGTACTTGATGCGCCGCGCGCCCCAGCGCTTCAATATGTTGACGGTGGCGATGGCGGAACCGCCGGTAGCCAGCATCGGATCGAGAACGAGACAAAGCTGCACCGTGGGCTCATCCGGCAGCTTGTTGTAATACTCAACCGGCCGCAGCGTTTCTTCGTCCCGATACAACCCAATATGCCAAACCTGCACGGTCGGCAGCAATTCCTGGATGCCGTCAACCAGGCCCAGGCCGGCGCGCAGAATCGGCACCAGACCGATGACCTCGCCCGCTTCCCAGCCGCTGGCCTCGCCCATCGGCGTATTCACCGTCGCTGGCGCCAAACTCAGATCCTGCGTCGCTTCATAACATAAAAGCAGCGCCAGTTCGCGCACCAATTCGCGGAACTTCCGATGATCGGTCGCGGTATCGCGCAAGACCGTCAGTTTGTGTTTCACCAGCGGATGGGACGAGATGCGCAAATTCGACGACATGGGTCCGCGTCCTTTCTGCATGCCTTCTGTCCCAAGTGTACGGGCTGCGCCACGGTCTGTAAAGCAAGCATTGATTCCGCAATCCGCTGGTCTATACTCATTGGCGATTGAGCAGAATCGAATGCGGTGACCGATGGCCGGGGAAGAGCGCATTGTCAGCGGCAAAGAGCGCGGCGCTGAACGCGACAACATCGCCTTAAGACCGCGCTATCTGGCGGATATCGTCGGGCAAGACCGCGTCCGGGAGAACCTCAGCATTATCATTGATGCCGCCGCCGCCCGCGCGGAACCCATCGATCACATCCTCTTCTACGGGCCGCCCGGCCTGGGCAAGACATCGCTGGCCTATGTCATTTCCAATGAAGTGGGGGGCAACATCCGTATCACGGCCGGACCGGCGATTGAGCGCGCCGGCGACCTGGCCTCAATCTTGACGCACCTCAAGCAGGGCGACATCCTCTTCATTGACGAGGTGCATCGTCTGGGCAAGGCGGTGGAAGAGATCCTTTACCCGGCCATGGAAGATTTCGTCCTGGATATTGTCATCGGCAAAGGACCAGCGGCCAAGACGCTGCGGCTCAACCTGCCGCGCTTCACCGTCATCGGCGCGACAACTCGGCTGGCGCTGCTGGCCGCGCCCTTGCGCGATCGCTTCGGCGCGCGTTTTCGTCTCGATTTCTATGACGAGGCGGCGATGGAGAAAATCGTTCTGCGGGCCGCCAATCTTCTGGCAGTTGAAATCAGCGCCGAGGGCGCAACCGAGATCGCCCGGCGCGCGCGCGGCACGCCCCGCGTCGGCTTGCGCCTCTTGCGCCGCGTCCGCGATTATGCCGAAGCGCGGGCCGACGGCGTGATCACCTTGAAGGTGACGCAGGACGCGCTGGCGCTGCTCGAGATTGATGAACTCGGCCTGGACGAAGTCGATCGGCGGATTCTGAGCACGATAATCGTAAAGTTCAGCGGCGGTCCGGTCGGCCTGGACACCATCGCCGCAGCCATCAGCGAAGACAGCGCGACCATAATGGATGTCTACGAGCCTTACCTAATTCAGTTGGGTTTTGTCGACCGCACGCCGCGCGGGCGCACATGCACGGTACATGCCTACCGTCATCTCAACATCGAATTCCCCGACGATTCGGAGTCGGCCCAGCAGCGCCTGTTATGAAACTGACCGATTTCGATTATGAATTGCCCGCGCGCTACATCGCGCAGACGCCGGCGACGCCGCGGGATTCGGCGAAATTGCTGCGCCTTGACCGGGCCAGCGGCGCGCTCTCCCACCATCGCTTTTTCGACATCGTGGACATGTTGAAGCCAAACGATGTGCTGGTGCTGAACAATACGCGCGTGATTCCGGCGCGTCTGCGCGCGCGCAAGGCGGAGACCGGCGGCGCGGTCGAGATCCTGCTCCTGAAGCGGCTGAATGATTTGAATTGGGAGGCCCTTGTTGGAGGGCGCAACATCCGGGCGGGCATGCGCCTGACGCTTGAGAATTGCGGCGTATCCTGCCGGGTCCTGGAGACGCTGGAGGCTTCCCGCCACATCGTCGCCTTTGATCGCCCGATTGACGGAATTCTGCCGGAGATCGGCGAAATGCCGCTGCCGCCATACATCCGCGAAAGCTTGGACAACGACGAACGCTATCAGACGGTCTACAGCACGGTGGCTGGATCGGCGGCCGCGCCGACCGCCGGCTTGCATTTCACGCCGGAATTGCTGGAGCGGTTGACGCGGAAAAACGTCAAGCTGGCGACATGCACCTTGCATATCGGTCTGGATACATTTCAGCCGGTCCGGGCGCAGCGCGTTCAAGATCACCGGATGCACAGCGAATTCGCCCGGCTCGATGCGGAAAACGCGGAAATCATCAATGCGGCGGCGCGCGCGGGCGGGCGGATCATCGCAGTCGGCACGACCTCGGCCCGAACGCTTGAATCGGCCGCGGCTGGATCCGCTGGCGGGGACTCGGATCCGCCGGCGCAGGAAAACGGCGCATGCCGGCGGCAGCATGTCGCCGAATTCTCAGCGCAGACGCGCCTGTTCATTTATCCCGGTTACCGCTGGCGCGCCGTGGACGCGATGATTACAAATTTTCATCTGCCCCGGTCGACGCTGCTGCTGATGATCAGCGCCTTCGCCGGGCGCGAATCAATCTTGAAGGCTTATGAAACTGCGAAAGCCCGGGAATACCGCTTCTATTCTTTCGGCGATGCCATGTTCATCGTCTGAATGCGCCCGGCATGCGCAGGAACCGGGCATTCGCCTCAAGCTGGAGTCCGCCCCGACGTGCAAAACTGAACTGCAATTTAAGCACCGAGGACACGGAGGGTCGCGTAGGTCGGCGGGCGATTCACAGAATCTCCCCTACAAGGCTTGTCCGGTACTGGTTAATGCTACCGCGCTTTTTCTACCCCATCCCCCCAGCCCCCTTCCCCAGCAAGCTAGGGAAGGGGGAGCGCGCTGAAAGAGACTGACTTGATTGGCAATCTTCTATGTGTTTTGGCATCAACCTACGAACTACTTTGTAAAGTCACCCTTCCCCAGTTCACTGGGGAAGGGCCGGGGATGGGGTACGAACTTCGACGAACAAAGCCCATTTATAGATGCGGACAAGCCCTACACTGAGCCTGCTTTTACGCCGTAGGGGCGACACTGTGTGTCGCCCGCAAAAACAATGCGCGATTTTCCATCACTTACTTGTGCCTACATCTGTGATTTCCGTGTTAAAGGACGTTTTGAAGCGATCGCCCGGGCAAAGGCAAAGGAAACTGACGCTTGACCGCAAGTCGCCGTCTCGTCTACAATGTGTGACGCCCTGCCGGAAACAGTGGGGCTTTTGCTGTAAAGCCAATTTTCCCCGTGAGCGGAGTCCAGCGGGACATCGGCCGCGGTGAACCCAAGCGAAGGTTGGAGAAGAGACTTATGTACGCAATCATTCGAAGCGGCGGCAAACAGTATCGGGCGGAAGTGGGCGCGACGATTGACGTGGACCGCCTGCCCAACGCCGTCGGCGACGCAATCGAGATCTCGGATGTGCTTTTGGTCGTGAACGAAGGCGACACAATGATTGGCCAGCCTCGGGTTGAAGGCGCGTCGGTTGCGGCGACCGTTGTCGAGCAATTCCGCGGCAAGAAGATCATCGTCTACAAGTATCGGCAGCGCACCAATTATCGCCGCAAGCAGGGGCATCGGCAGTATTATACGCGGCTGCGCATCGACGACATCACAATCTAGGCGCGAAAAGGAGCAAACGACAATGGCGCACAAAAAAGGCGGCGGCTCATCAAGCAACGGGCGCGACAGCCAGTCGAAACGGCTGGGTGTAAAGAACTATGGCGGGCAATTCGTCATCCCGGGCAACATCATCGTGCGGCAGCGCGGCAGCAAGTTCCACCCGGGCGAAGGCGTCGGCATGGGCAAAGATTATACGATCTACGCCACCCGCGCCGGCTTCGTGACATTCGAAAAGATGCGCGGCCGCAAAGGCCAGAAGCGCATTTCAGTTTACGACGCGCATGAAAAAACGGGGCAGACCCTCAACTGATATTGCAGCATAAGTCATTTGCGCCACTCGAAAGAGCCGCAAATGCGCGGAGGAAAGCATGAAACAGGGAATCCATCCCGCCTGGCATCAAACGCCGGTGCGCTGCATGACCTGCGGCACAACCTGGACGACCGGCGCCACAGTCGACAACTTGACGGTTGAAATCTGTTCAAACTGTCATCCCTTCTACACCGGCGAGCAGCGTATCGTCGATACCGAGGGCCGCGTCGACAAATTCATCAAGCGCTTGCAGCAGCGCGACGAAATCCGCACGCAGCTGGAAAAGGTCGCTGCCGACCGCACGCCGCTTGACCTGCCGATTGCCGAATTGGAAATTGGCGCGCGCTATACCAACATCCTGGAAGCCAATGGCATCGCCGTCGTCAGCGACGTGCTCGAACGGCTTGGCGACGAAGACGACGAGAACAGCATATTGGCGATCCAGGGCATCGGACGCAAAGTCGTCAGCGACATGCGCAAGAGCCTGCGCGCCAAGGGTTATCAACTCAACAATTGAGAACGACCTTGTTTGATAGCAGACGGTCAAGCTATCGGTTTGGCCGTCCTTTGAGTTTGCAAATTGCCGGCCGAGCGGGCCGCGCAGCGGTTTTCTCCCGGCGCTTGCGGATGAGGTGACGGCGAATGAAGCACGAGGCCGGACGCATTGAAGTGATCTGCGGCAGCATGTTCTGCGGAAAAACCGAAGAATTGATCCGCCGCGTCCGCCGCGCCATTATCGCCAAACAGAAGGTCAAGGTCTTCAAGCCGAAGATCGACGATCGCTACGGCATACAGCGCGCAACCAGCCACGCCGGGCAATCGGTTGAGGCGGTCGCCGTGGACTCGTCAAGCGAAATCCTGGCATTGGCCAACAGCGACACGACGGTCGTCGCCATAGATGAAGCGCAGTTCTTCGACAGCGGCATCGTGGAAATTGTGCAGAGCCTGGTGGAGGATCACAACATTCGCGTGATTATCGCCGGCCTCGACACCGATTTTCGCGGCGAGCCATTTGGCGCGATGCCGCGGCTTTTGAGCATCGCCGAAGAAGTGCTTAAGCTGCATGCGATCTGCGTCGTATGCGGCGAGAATGCCAGCCGCACGCAGCGCCTCGTCGATGGCCGGCCCGCCGCCGTTGACGACCCCATCATCATGGTCGGCGCGCAAGAATCCTACGAAGCGCGCTGCCGCCGGCATCACGTGGTTTTGCCCGCCAAGAATTCAAAAATCCGCTACAGGCCGGGCGTCCTGAGAAAATGGGATAAGCGCGCGGAAATGCGCTAAGCCAGAAGCCCGGGAATCTCCTCCGGGTTGGCGGCGACGCGCGCGCCGGCCGCCTCCAAGGCCAGGATCTTTTCTTCCGCCGAGCCTTCCCCGCCGTCAACAATTGCGCCGGCGTGGCCCATGCGTTTGCCGGGCGGCGCGCTGCGGCCGGCGACGAAGGCCGCAACCGGTTTGGTCATCGCGTTCTTGATGAAATCGGCCGCGGCGATTTCCGCGCTTCCGCCGATCTCGCCCAGCAGAGCGACCTTCTCGGTCTCCGGATCGTTCTCAAACATTTCCAGCACATCGACGAAGGTGGTGCCGATGACCGGGTCGCCGCCGATACCGACAATGGTCGAGATGCCGATGCCCTGGTTTTTCATGGCGAAGCCGACTTCGTATGTTAAGGTGCCGCTCTTGGAAACGACGCCGACATTGCCCGGTTCCGCCACCATCGCCGGGATGATGCCCACCTTCGCCTGGCCGGGCGTCATCAATCCGGGACAGTTGGGACCGATCAAGCGGGCGCCGCGCCGGCGGCAGAATGCCACCACTTTCATCATATCGGCGACCGGGATATGCTCCGTCAGGCAGATGATCAGCCGAATACGGGCATCGGCCGCCTCCATGATGGCATCCGCGGCGAAGCGCGCCGGAACCGTCACCAGGCTGACATCGGCGTTGGTCGTCTCCACCGCGGCGCGCATGGTATCGAAGACGGGTTTGCCTTCGAACCATTCGCCGCCTTTGCCCGGCGTCACGCCGCCGACCACATCGGTGCCGTATTCCATCATCAGTTTCGCGTGGAAACCGCCTTGACGCCCCGTGATGCCTTGCACCAGGACCTTTGCCCCGCTGTCGATCAATATGGACATCTCAAGCCCCCTGCTTCACCGCTGCCACCGCCCGCTGGGCGGCTTCCGTCAATGTCTCGGCGCTGCTGATATTGGGAATCCGCGCGGCGTTTATGATTTGATTGCCTTCGGCGGCGTTTGTGCCTTGCAGGCGTATGATCATTGGCACGCTCGGCTTGACCTCGTTGTAAGCCGTCAAGATGCCAGCGGCCACTTCATCACAGCGCGTGATGCCGCCGAAGATGTTAAAAAGCACGCACTTGACATTGGCGTCGGAGAGGATGATTCGCAGCGCGGTCGCGACCTGCTCGGGCGTCGCGCCGCCGCCGATATCGAGGAAATTCGCCGGCCCGATGCCAGCGTCATCGCCGTAGAGTTTGGTCATGTCCATGGTGGTCATCGCCAAACCGGCGCCATTCACCATGCAGCCGATCTGCCCATCCAGTTTGATATAGGTGATGCCGGCCTCGCGCGCCAGCCGCTCGGATTCCGGCTCGTCGCTGCTGTCGCGGTCCGCAACCAGCGCCGCCTGGCGAAACAAAGCGTTGTCATCGATGATGACCTTGCCGTCGACGGCCAGCAAATCGCCATCGCCGGTGATAACAAGCGGATTGATCTCCGCCAGCTCGGCGTCGCTCTGGATATAACATTGATAAAGCCCGGCGAGGATCGCGCCGAATGCGCGCCAGTGCGCGCGCGGAAGGCCCATCGCGCTGGCGATATGGGTCATCTGGTAATTCTGCAAGCCCAGGCTGGGCTCGACATGTTCGCGGATGATGGCGCCGGGCCTTTCACGATTGAGCTCCTCGATGTCCATGCCGCCTTCCATGGACGCCATGATCAGCGGCATGCCCGCGCCGCGGTCATTCGTGATCGCCAGATAAATCTCTTGCTTGATATCGGCGCCGGGATCGACAAGCACTTTGTCGACGCGCAAACCTTTGATGTCCATGCCGAGGATCTGGTCCGCATAGCGCCGGGCTTCATCCGCGTCGCGCGCGACTTTGACCCCGCCGGCTTTGCCCCGTCCCCCGACGCGCACCTGGGCTTTTACGACAACCAACCCGCCCAGCTCACTGGCAATCTCGAAAGCGTCGTCGGCCGTGGTTGCCACCTTGCCCTGCGGAATCGGAATGCCGTAGTCGCGGAACAAGAATTTGGACTGATACTCGTGCAGCTTCAAGTGCTCTACCCTCCCCTGGCCTGAAGGCGCAATCAACTGGCGGCTTTGAACGCCCGCCTGTCAAAATCTGATCGCGCCGGCGGATGTAGCGCCATCGACCTAATCGTCAGCGCCTTTCACGAAAAAGCTGAAACCGTATTGGCTCAGCCCTGTGCTTTTGACCATTGCCCGGCATGCGCCGGCTAAGGCTCTCCCCGGCAAAGACGCTTGTCTCTCCGCCCGCGGTCAATGAAGTTTCATCGCCGCCTGCCGAGCAAGATTACGCCATGCGGCGCATAATCTCAAGTGACAATTGCGCCTGCCGGGATACGGCGCGTATTGCTTTGTGCGCTTGCCGGTTTCTGAGTAGACTTGTTTCTAATGCACTTGTGTTTTGACCACGCGAATTACGCCGGGAGCTTATGATGAAAGACCGATTGGCGATTATCGGCGTCATGATATTGTTGCTGTTGCTTTATGTCAGCTTCAGCCAGGACGACGCCGACGCGAACCTGTTGACAAACGGCGATTTTGAGGGCGACTTCGTTGATCTGGGAGACGCCGACCCGCGTAATGTGGCCGAAGGCTGGACGCCATGGCATGTGCCGGCGGAGGATACAAGCCCCTCATTCGCCAATCACGACCCAAACTATGACGTAGAGACGGACAGAATCCGACTGGATGAAACGGGCAAGGCGCAGAAGTACTTCACGCTTTTCGCGACGCACCAGGGCGGCATTTATCAGACCGTAGACGATGTCGCCAATGGCTCAACTTACCGTTTCAGCATCTATGCCCATGTCTGGTCCTCCAGTTTTGAAGATACCGATCTCAGCGAAGATCCGGGCGATGTGGTTCTGCGCGTGGGCATTGACCCGACAGGCGGCACAGACGGCGGAAGCGCGAACATTGTTTGGTCGACCGCCGCGACCTTTTTCTACGACGCCTACCGCCAATATGCGGTGATTGCGACTGCCGCGAGCACATCGATTACCGTGTTTGTCGAGTCCACCGTCGGTCAACCGCGCGCGAACAATTACATTTATCTGGACGATGCCGTGTTGGAGCCGGCCAGTGAAACAGTTGTCGTGGTCGAAAGCACGCCGACCTCGGAAACCAACGATACGCTTGTGGACGATACGGCGCCAACCGCCACCCTGACGCCGACGCCAACGGCAACGCCAACAGCTACGTCAGCCGATATAGCGGCGCCGACCGCTACCGAGGAACCGACCGCAACCGAAGAACCGACTGCAACCCCAATAGCCGAAGAGGATGGTGAAGACGACGGCGAGGCGCCAATCTCCGCAGAGTTTTCCGATACGGTTGTGCATGTGGTTGTCGCCGATGATACGGTCAGCGCGCTGGCGCTGCAGTACGACAGCACGATTGAGGCAATCAATCGCGCCAACGGCTTGAATGACGCGAATCTGATCGTCATCGGCCAGCGTCTGATCATACCGGTCAACTTGCCGGATCCGCCTGAAACGACCGAAGAGACGACTGATGAGACGACAGAGCCGACAGCGACAGCGACTCCAACCGAGACGCCAACCGCCACGCCGACGCCTACAATCACGCCCTCGCCGACAGCCACGCCGATCACATATCAAATCCAGCCTGGCGATAACTTGCAGGCAATCGCCAACAGATTCGGCACATCGGTGGAATTGCTGGCCGCGCAGAACAATATCGACAACGTCCACCAGATTGACGTCGGCGTCATCTTGGTGATTCCCACGCCGGAGCCGACGGCCACGCCGATTCCGACCGCGACGCCGCTGCCCACGGCGACGCCCATCACATCGACCACCGGCAGCTACACGATCTATGTGGTTCAGGCCGGCGATTTGCTGAGCGAGATCGCCAGCACTTTCAACACCACCGTCGCCGCCATTGCCCAGTTGAATGGCATCACCAATCCCAGCCGCATCTTCCCGGGGCAAGAACTGAAAATTCCCTCAGCCGATGGCGCAAGCGGCGCCGCGCCAGTACCTACCAATACACCGGTTCCGACGCCGACGCCCCTGCCGACCAATGTGCCGGTTACTTACACGGTGCAGGCGGGCGATACGCTCTTTGCGATTGCCGGCCGCTTCGGCGTCAGCGCGGTGGAATTGGCGCAGGTCAACAACATTACCGACTACGATCGCTTGAGCGTGGGCCAAGTGCTGACCATTCCAGGCTGAGCGCGCAGCGCGCAGTGAGAAGTCTTTGATCGGCATGTCGGCCTTCATCCGCGGCCTTGTCTGGCCGATAATGAAGGCCGATTTTGCTTATGCCGTCTGGGCCGAGGCATTCGCAATTCGCGGCGATTGGCTTCGGTTCAAAGCGCTCAGCCAGGCGAACCGGTTTCGCTGAGCGCCGGGTTTCCGCCGCGTCAGGCGCAGTCGCCGGAAGCGCGTCATTGACTGGGACCAACTGCGATTCGACGAGGCCATGACTTGAGATTCCCAATCAGCTTCTGCCTCGGCCTGCTCATAATGCTGATTCTGGCCGACAGCATACCACTAATCGCCCAGGAGCAGAGCAGCCCAGCGTTTGCCGTGCATGTCGTGCAACGGGGCGAGAATCTCTTCAGAATCGCCCTGCAATACAATTTGCTCGCGGATGAGCTGGCCGAGGCGAACGGCATCAGCGATATCAATGCCATCAGTATCGGTCAAAGACTGATCATTCCGCTCGAGGCTGAAAGCGCGCCGGCGCAGCGAGCGCACACGATTGCGGCCGGCGAAACATTGGCCAGCATCGCCACATCTTATGAAATCACCCTGGACGCCCTGCTGCGTCTGAATGATCTGTCGCTTTCGGATGCCATTTTCGTCGGCCAGCAACTGCGGCTCCCGCCGGATGAGTCAGCGGGGGACGCGCCGGCCGCGGCGGAGGCAACGGTAACAGTCGAGTCCGGCGGAAGTACAACGACGATTTCCCAGCCGACAAGCCTGGCGCCAAGCCCTCACTCCTTTGCGCGGGTTGGCGCGCCTCCGGCCGTCTTTGTGCACGCCGTCGCGTCGGGCGACACGCTGTCCCAGATCGCGCTGCGGTACAAGCAGACGGTCAACGCGCTCGCCAGCGCCAACAACATACGGGACCCGAGCCTGCTGCGCATCGGACAGCGCTTGACCATTCCCGGAATCCAATTGCCGCGCCTGACGAGCGACTTGCCCGAAATCGTAACGGCTTTTACGATCGATCCGCTTGTGTTTGAAGAAGGACGCACCGGCCGCATTGAATTGCTGACGAGCGAACCGGCGGTGTTGAGCGGGCAGTTTCTCGGGCAGGAACTGCGCGTGATTGCGCGCGAAGGCGGGCGGCGCCACAACATCCTCGTTGGCATCCCCATGTTCAGCGAAATGGCGGTTTTTCCGCTGTTGCTTGAATTGCGCGACGCCGCCGACAGGGTTTCCGCCATCTCGGCGACCCTGCAGGTCGTGTCCGGCGGCTACTGGCGCCAGACAATAACTATAAGCGACGATGAATTGCTCGCGCCGGCGGTCGAAGACGCGGAAATCTCAATGCTGGTCGGGCTCACAAGCGGATTCGGCGAAACGCGCTACTGGGTCAGCTCGCTGAACCTGCCCGCGGCCGCGCCGATGAATGCCGTATTCGGCACGCTCCGCTCCTACAATGGCAGCCCCTTCGATCGCTACCATCGCGGCGTCGACTTTGCCGGCGCGCCGGGCACATCCGTCCTGGCGGCGGCCGATGGCACAGTCATCCTGGCCGATCGACTGATCCTTCGCGGCAATACCACAGTGATTGACCACGGCTGGGGGGTATTCACGCTCTACGCGCATCAGAACGAGACCCTGGTTCAGCCGGGAGACGCGGTGACTACGGGCCAGGTCATCGGCACGATCGGCTCAACCGGAAGGAGCACCGGGCCGCACCTGCATTGGGAAGTCTGGCTGAACGGCATCAATGTCGACCCGATGCAGTGGGTGCGGCAGACCTTCCCCTAGCTTTTTGCCGCGTGACTAAGAGGCGAAGGCGCGATCGAGCGCTTCAAAGTCGGTGAACAGGAAGTGGTCGTGGTAGTAATGGATCCACAAGAATGACAAGATCGCGGTGTAGTAGGCGATATCAAAGTGGCTGTTGCCATCAATCCCCGGCCGGACGATACCAGCCAGCAGATAGACCAGCAGGAAGATGACCGCTGAGCCAATCAGCAGCATCGCGCTGAAGCCGTAGAGCGCGCGGGCGTCGGCCGTCCGGCGGCTGAACCGCGCGACCAGCGGCGCGCTTTCATCCAGATCGCCCGCCATCTGCCGCACCTTGATGATGTAGAAGGTAATCGCGAGATACTGGAACGAGTGCCAGGTATTCAGCCCTTGAAAGGCGGTATCGAGGTTGGGCAGCATCGGCGTGCAAAAGGCCACAAGCACGGTCAGCGAGACAAAGGCGAATTTCGGCATGTTCAAAATGCCGTGGTAATGCTCGTATGCGGTCTTGAGGATGTAGGCGGCCAGAGCCAAGCCGAATACCAGCGTGACCAGAATGAAGAACCAGGGGTTGTCCGGCTGTTGAAACAGATCGGGAATCGCTTCGCCCAAGTCATTCTGCCCAATTTCGAATGTGCCTTGGCTGATCTTCCACATTGCGACGGGAAACAGGCTGGTCAGCACCACGGCGTAGTCGATCAGGCGCGAAACCGGGTTCAAGGCGCTCTTGCGCACGAACTTGGCTTCCTTGTGATTGTACAATTCGACAATATAGGTCACCTGGTGCAAGACGTGGAGCGACGCCCAGAAAAAGAAGAAGGTCAGCATCAAGCTCAGGTTCAGGAAGGCCAAGGAAATCACCAGGACCGGGATGATGATCGACGAGCGGATCAGCGTCGGATAGCGCTCTTTGAAGCGCTCGTCCAGGCCGGTGCGCAGAAATGTGGACATCATGTGCGGCCCGCCGATCGCCACCGCCACAAAGGCGTTTACCATATTGCGACTGATGTCGTCCGCGACCCCCAGGCGCACGCCCAGCAGGTACATCAGATAGGGCAGCGGCACCACCACGACGCTGAGTGTGATGAAGAACAGATCCCAGCGTCTGTTGCGCAGCCACAGACTTCCCTTGTCGATTTCAGCGGCGTAGACATGAGACCGCGCGAGTGGAACCGCGCTTGTCGCCATGATGTGTCTCCTGCGTAACAAGCTATTCTCATTTTACTGGAATTTACTTAGCAAGGCAAAGTAAATTTTGGTAGCGTATCTATTTCGGTTCGGTTGAAATGGTCCGGTAGGGGCGATCCGGCGGATCGCCCGATGGGTACGAACGGGATCGAAATCGGGCGACTCACCGAGTCGCCCCTACCAATGCGTCGGCAATTGAAGAAATCCAACCGAAATGGATACACTGCCTTTCTTGCGGGGAATAATTCTCATTCTGCGCTTAGGGCAGGAAACCCAGCCAAAGGCAGAAGTTCGTGGGATAGTCAGCGCAGCTTGCCGGCGCATTCAGCAGCAGGACGGCGACGACGGCGGCGGCCGCCAGGCCGAGAATCAAGAAGGCGCAGCCGCACCAGGATACCGGCCCCCCTTGCAAGACGCCGGTCAGCACTTCGAGCAAGCCGAATAGGATCTCGAATACCCCGCTGACCGCCTGGAGGACCAAGCCGATGACGATGAGGCCGACGCAGAGCAAAGCGCAAGCGACGGCGATATAAGGCAGATGAGCCGGGTCTATGTTGCCTAGAATCTCCATTGAAGGATTCCACGCTTGGACGGGCGGGCGTTCAATCGACGGTGGCGCAACTGTGACTGTAGGTGTCGCTGAAGGTCCAGGATTCCGCGCTGTCCCGCCGCTGATAACAGTCACAGTATCGCACGTCCTGGCTTGCCTCGCCCGAATGCCAAAGCAAGAAATTGACGGCGGTTTCGACGCAAACTCGGGCGTCGTCGAGCGCGCCCCGCGCGATCGACGCGCGCTCAATGCGCAGGCCGCGCGCATCCGGCTCGCTCACCAGCGCAATCAGCAGACGCGGATGGGCATGCGGCTGCGGAATGTCGGCATGAGCCAGGCGAATCTCGCCATTGGCCGCCAGATAGAAAAAGGCGCAAGGCGTCAACAGGAAGGCGAACCAGGCGACGAGCAGCAAACCGCAACCCAGGCGTCGCGCCGGGCTGCGCTTCGGCCGGGCGGCCGCCTCAGTTGCGAACTCTTCAGATGACTCCGACGCATTGCTCGTCAAATCAGACATGTGGCGCCCAATCTAATTCCCGGCTGGATACGCGCGAGCGGCCCAGCGCAATCCAGCCATCGTCCCTGCAGTTAAGTATACCCGCCGCGATTCAGCCATCTTCATGGAAACGCATTTGGATCTGGTCGTCTTCATCGTAACTGACATGCGCCTGCAGCGGCGCTTCGCCATCGGCCATATCAAGTACACGCGGCAAGAGCAGCGGCAGATCTTCCACCAGATCCAGGGAAAGCAATCGCGCCTTCGGCACCCATTCCAGCTCGCCTTCGCTGCCGTCGCAAATGGTCGCCCGGCTGTCGCTGATCGCCGTATAGACGAAGAGCATGATCCCGGTCTTTTCGCCGGCGTCGATATTGTGGATGCTGCGCAGGCGCAGGCTATGCGGGCGCAGGCCGCTCTCCTCGCGGATTTCTCGCAGCGCTCCGCTCGCCGGATCTTCGTCGCGCTCGATATGACCGCCGAGCCCGTTGTACTGATTGGGGAAAACCCGCCGATTGGCGGCGCGTTTCAGCATCAGCACGTCATCGCCGTTCAGGACGAAAGAAAGCGTGCGCGGCAGCGTCAGCCATCGATCTTTCGTCGCCTCGGCGCCTTGCTGCTTTGCTCCCATGCCTCATCGCTCCCCGGGCCGGCCTCCGCGGTACAATTGCCCAGCGCAGCAGTTCATGCTACGCTATGCGCCAAACTGGGCTTATTCTAAACGGTAAGGCAATGATTGCGAATCCGATAAACGCGCCGCCGCCGGATCTTAGAGTCGTGGACATCAATGCGGTCTTGCCGCATGAAAAGAGCGATATCCAGCGTTCGCAGCCGCTTATCGAGCGTTTGAAAGATGCCGAACTCTATAAGAACCCGCCGATGGTCGCGGCGGTGGCCGGCGGCAAGTATGTGCTGATGGATGGGTCGAACCGCCACATCTCCATGATGTCCCTTGGTTTCAGTCATATTCTGGTGCAGGTGGCGGACTACGAAAGCGAATTCGTCGAATTGGGCGTCTGGCAGCATATCGTCTCCGACTGGGACTCGCGCCAACTTCTTGCTGAACTGGAGCGGATCGATCTTATTGAGATTCGCGCGGGCTGGGACGAAAGCGCGATGGCGCAGATCTTGCTCCGCGATGGCCCGGTCTATGGCATACACGCGGTGGCGGATTCGCTGCAAGAGCGCAACAAAACGCTGCGCCAGGTCGTCTCAACTTACCACCGGAACGCGACGCTTTATCGTACGCCATTAGTTGAACCCGCGCAGATCTGGCCGCTCTTTCCCAGCGGTTTCGCCCTGATCATGTTTACTTTGTATCAGCCGGCGGACATTATCGAGGCGGCGCTGCAGGGCGCCTACCTGCCCCCAGGCGTCAGCCGGCATATTATTCATGGGCGCGCCCTGAATCTCAACTATCCGATGAAATACCTGCGGGATGATTGCTCGCTGCAAGTTAAGAACGAGCGGCTAAATGCCTGGCTGCAGCGGCAATATGCCGAACGAAGCGTGCGCTTCTATGCCGAGGCGACATACCAATTTGATGAATAGCGATGCATGGATCGAAATGACGCAAAGCGCGGAACAGATTCTAGGCACGGCGGAACTCTACAGCGATGACGCGGAATACCGGATTCTGCGGCTGCCCGCGAATGCGATCACCTTGGGCGCAGGCGTGGTCGCGGAAGCGAATCTGCCCTTCAGCGCCTTGATCGCGGACAAAGACGAGCTGACGCTGCTGCTGCCGGAGGCGGCCTGTCAGGCTTTCAGTAAGCGTCTGCGCTTCGCGCAGGTCAGCGAGCAGTCTTACCGGCTGATCACCTTTGAGGCCGAGCTTGAGCCGACGCTTGTGGGTTTCATCGCCCAAGTCAGCGCCGCTCTGGCGGCCGCGGGGATACCCATTCTCAGCTTCGCCGCGTTTTCGCGCGATCACATATTTGTGCCGGCGGAAGATTTTCAGCGCGCGCTGGCCGCGTTGCGCGCCCTGCAAGAACGGCTGGCATAGGGACAGAATACCGTGGAAATCAACCTCTTCAATGATCCGAATCTGGCGCCGCAACCCCGGCACAAGGTCAAAATCGAGTCCATGCGCGTCCATCCCTACGCCGACGGCTTCCGCGTGAAGGTCAATCTCAAGCTCACGCCCTTTCAGGAACGCCCAAATCTCGTGATCACGGCGCGCCGCGCGGACGGATTGCAAGTCAGCGACCTGGACGTCATCGCCACCATGCACTTTGAAAACGAATACACCATGCACATCCGCGGCCTGGACGAGCCCAGCGGCGACTTCACCTTGACGGCGGAATTGTACTACGAGACGCGCGACCCGCCGCAAGACAAGCGCGAGGTTGATTTTCAGATTCCGGCGGAAGAGCGCTAGACATGCCGATGCGCATTGCATATTCGGTCGCGCGGGAGATCGCCGAACAGGCCGCCCGTGCAGCGCCGCGAGAAGCCTGTGGCCTGCTGGCCGGCGCCGACGGCCTCATCAGCCATAGCTTCCCGGTCAGCAATCGCGCGTCCGCGCCGGTAGCGCAATTTGAGCTGGACCCGCGGGAAGAGCTCATCGCTCTGAAAGCGATCGACAAACGCGGACTCAAACTGCTTGGCGCCTACCATTCGCACCCGGAGTCGCCGCCGATACCGTCGCGTGAAGACATCGCCGGCGCAGTCGACGCCGGGCTTCTGCAGCTCATCTTGTCGCTTGACGGGGGCGCGCCGCGATTCAAGCTCTGGCGGATCGGCGACGGTCGGGTGATGCCGGTTGAGTTGATCTTCGAGGACCAGCCCGCGCTTGTCGACGACCGCCCGCTGTCGCGCCGGCAGGAGTGGGCGGTCGTCATAGCCGGCTTGGCCAGCTTGCTGATCTTGCTTGCGCTTGCCCTGGCCTTGCTCCCGCCCGCGCCCGATCTTTCAGCTCTGCCCTAGCCCAAGCGCCGTGGATGTCCTGATCGTTGCGCTTGTCGGGATTGCGCTCGGCGGCGTCGTCAATCTCTTGGCCGACGATCTGCCGCGGGGGCGCCGGCCCGGGCTGCCGCGCTATGCGGATGGCAGCCGCCGGCCTTTGCTCGCCTGGCTCGGCCTCAGCGCTTTTATGTTTCAGCGCCGTCAGCCGCCCTCGCCGCCGAATCGCGCTGACGTTATCCGGCTTGCCTGGCGCTATCCGCTGACGGAGCTGGCGCTGGCCGCGTTGATGACGCTGACGCATATCCTTAGCCAGGACAAACCGGGCGCGGACGGCGGGCAGGTCCTGATCTGGCAATGCTACACCGTCGCATTCGTCTTGATTGCCGTCGCCGATCTGGAGCGCAAGGTCATCTTGTCCCTGCCGCTGGCCGCTGTCGCCATGCTTGCGCTGATTGACGCCGCCCTATTCCCGCAAGCCCCGCCCCCGATTGAGTCCGCACTTATCGGCGCGCTCTGCGGCGGCTGCGTCTTCGCTCTGGTCCATCTTGGCGGACGGATTTTTGTGAAGGCCGCGAGCAGGAGGACGGAACTGGACAGGCGCGTTATCGCCTTCGGCTCGGGCGATGTCTACTTGATGGCGGTTTGCGGAATGATCGTCGGCGCGCCGGCGGTATTTCCGACGCTGCTTTTGGCGCTCTTGCTCGGCGGCGTTGCCGCCCTGCTCCACTTGGCCGTCCTACGCCTGAAGAGCGGCCAGATTCAGCGCTTCAGCGCCATAGCCTATGCTCCGGCGATCCTGACCGCTACCTATGTCATGCTCTTTTTCGGGGAGGCGATCGCGCGGCTGCGCTTCTAAGCGGCAGATGTTGGTCCGCGAGCCGGCATAGAAAGACGGCCGTTTCAGCTTACGGCGCTCGGCTCGGATTCGGACTTGGCGATGAGGCCGCCGCCCAAACAGATGTCATCGTCATAGAAGACGGCCGCCTGCCCCGGCGTGATATCGCGCTGCGGTTCATCAAAGGCGACATGCGCGCGCCCGTCCGGCCCGATGTCGACTGACGCGCTTTGAGGCGTCGCTTTGTAACGGATCTTGACATCGGCGCGGAAGGGAGCGGCGGGCGGTTCGCCTCCCACCCAATTCAGCTGCCCGGCGATCAGCTCGTCCCGGCCCAACTCTTCCCTCAGGCCGACAACAAGCGCATTCTTAAAGGGATTCATCGCCAGCACATAAAGCGGCGCTTTATAGGAAACGCCAAGTCCCTTGCGCTGACCGATCGTATAATTTGCCAGCCCCTGGTGTTCGCCCAAGACCAGACCGTCTGTCGTAACGATGGGTCCCGGCGACATGACATCGGGCGCATGCAAGCGCAGAAAGTCGCGATAATCGCTGTCCCCCAGGAAACATAGATCCTGGCTATCTTTCTTGCCGGCGACATCAAGACCGAATTCCTGCGCCAGCCGACGCACTTCGCTCTTGGGGTATTGCCCGACCGGGAACAAGGCGCGCCCGAGTTGTTCCTGACCCAGTACGCTTAATACGTAACTCTGATCTTTGCTCTCATCCACGCCCCGCCGCAGCACCCAGCCTGAGTCCGCGTCGCCGCTGACGCGCGCATAGTGGCCGGTCGCCAGGTAATCGGCATCCAGCGCCAGGGCATTATTCAGCAGCCAGTCGAAGCGAATATGCCGATTGCACTCCAGGCAGGGGTTAGGCGTGTAGCCCTGGCGGTGGCCCTCGATGAAATAATCGACGACGGTGTTCCGAAAGACATCTTTGCTATCCAGAGCGTAGAAGGGAATGCTCAATCCGTCGGCGATGCGTCGGGCGTCGCTCATTTGCTCGGGCGTGCAGCAGCGGTTATGCTCCGCCCCGCCCAGCGCTTCGTCAGACCAAAGACGCATCATCATGCCGACAACATCATAGCCCTCGCGCAAGAGCAAAGCGGCCGCGACCGAACTGTCGACGCCGCCGCTCATTGCCACTACTACGCGGGCCTTCTTCACGCTCATGAGGCGAAACTACGCTGCATTTTACTTAGCTTTTCAACCGCTTCCGCCAGCGCATCGAGAACGTAGTCAACTTCGGCAATTGTGGTATTTCGGCCAACCGACAGGCGCAGCCCGCTTTTGGCCGCTTCGGCCGAGTAACCAGCCGCCAGCAGCGTCGCCGCGGGTTCGGGATTGCCGGTCTTGCAGGCGGAACCGCTGCTCGCGGCGATGCCTTTCATGTCCAGGTGCATCAAAAGCGCGTTGGCGTCAATGCCATGCAAGACAAAGCTGGCATGCGACGGCAGGCGATGATCGGGATGCCCGCTCAACTCAGCGCCGGCGACGCGCTCCAGAACGCCGCGGATCAAGCGATCGCGCAGTCGCTGAAAATGCGCCAGCCGCTCGTCCCGTTCCTGATAGGCCAATTCCAGGGCCCGGGCCAGACCCACAATAAACGGCGTGTTATGCGTTCCGGCGCGGCGTCCGGCTTCATGGCCGCCGCCGGTTAAGGCGCTCGGCAGGTCGACGCCCCCCTTGACATAAAGAATGCCGACGCCCTTGGGTCCATAAAACTTGTGGGCCGACAAGCTGAGCAGATCGACGCCAAGCCGCTCGACATCGAGGGAAAGCTGGCCGCCGGCCTGAACGGCATCGGTATGAAACAGTATTCCGTTGTCGCGGGCGATAGCGGCAAGCGCCGGCAAGTCATTGATGCTGCCCAGCTCGTTGTTGGCGTAGATGACGCTCGCCATGGCGCCGCCGCGCCGGCAAGCTTCGGCAAAGGCTTCCGCCTGGACCAAGCCATAACGATCCACTGCTACAATCTCGGTCTCGAAGCCCATCAGTTGATCCAACTGCGCGACTGTCTCAGTTACGGCGCTGTGTTCCACGGGCGAGGTAATCAGACGCGAAGGCAGGCCGCTCGCGCGCGCCCGCCAGGCCGCGCCGCGCAAAGCCAGGTTGTCGCTCTCCGATCCACCGCCGGTGAAAACAATTTCCGACGGCCGGCAATTCAAGATGCCGGCTACCGTCGCGCGCGCGTCTTCGATCGCCCGCTCGGCTTGGCGGCCATAGCGATGCGTGGACGACGGATTCGCAAAGACTTCGCTGAAGTAGGGCATCATCGCCGTTAGAACGCGCGGATCCACAGGCGTCGATGCCGAATAGTCGAGGTATACCTCAGGCTGATTTTTCATCTTCTAAAACTCATCCCATCCGGGCGCGGTCCACACATGCGCCATCAATGACAGCCGACTTCATTCTAAACCAGCGGGCTGCCGTCCGACAATGCGCAAGGCCTGGATTCGTCCCGGGCAAGAGCTTCAAATTGTTCTTAAACTACAGAGATCGCAGAGTACACAGAGGTAAATGCAAGTAAGCCATTGAAAAATGCGCATCGTTTTTCGCCGTGTACTTGCGGGCGAGCCACCGGCTCGCCCCTACGGCGAAAGAGGAGACTCGATGTAGGGGCGAGCGGCGGCCAGTTTGTACTCGACCTACGCGACCTGCGCGATCCTCGCTGGTTTGATTTCAGTTTAGTTTCGCTCCTGGCAGCGGATGCCAGTTTTGAAGCGATTGCCCTGCCAGGATTCGCTTCGGGCAAGAGCCGCTGGTTGTAATTGCCAATCATCCTGTACTATGATACTTGGGCGCTTGGCCAGAGCTACTGCCGCGCTAAGCATACAATTGACCAGTTGCGGAGCGACAAACGATGCCGACCATCAGCAAGATTCACGGGCGCGAGGTGCTGGATTCACGCGGCAACCCGACGGTTGAGGTCGAGATTCGCTTGACCGACGACTCGCTGGGCCGCGCCATCGTGCCGAGCGGGGCATCGACAGGCGAGCACGAAGCGCTGGAATTGCGCGACGGCGACCGGTCGCGTTATTTGGGCAAAGGCGTGCTCAAGGCGGTTGCGGCCGTGAACGATGAGATCGCGCCGGCGCTCCACGGGCTGCCGCCATACAACCAGAAGGCAATCGACGAACTCATGCTCTCTTTGGACGGCACGCCGACGAAGAGCAAGCTGGGCGCGAACGCCATCCTCGGCGTTTCAATGGCGTTGGCGCATGTCGCGGCTAGCAGCCTGGGCCTGCCGCTCTACGCCTACCTGGGCGGCATCCACGCCCATGTCTTGCCGACGCCGATGATGAATATCATGAATGGCGGCAAACATGCCCTGGGCAGCACCGATTTTCAGGAGTTCATGGTCATGCCGGTTGGCGCGCCCACTTTTCGCGAGGCTTTGCGCTGGGGCACGGAGATTTATCATCAGCTCAAGGATGTGCTGCATGAGCGCGGCTACCAGACGACCGTCGGCGATGAAGGCGGTTTCGCCCCCAGCCTGGGCAGCAACCAGGCGGCGCTTGATGTCATCATGGAGGCGATTGAAAAGGCGGGTTATCGCGCCGGCGAAGATATATTCATCGCGCTGGACCCGGCCTGCTCCGAGATATACGAAGGCGGCCAATACAATCTGGCGATCGAGGGGCGGCGCTTGAGCGGCGAGGAGATGGTCGAGTTCTGGGCGGATTGGTGCGACCGCTATCCCATCATTTCCATAGAAGACGGCCTGGACGAGAACGACTGGGAAAACTGGGCGCTGCTGGTGGAGAAAATCGGCGATCGCGTGCAGGTCGTCGGCGATGATCTGCTGGTGACCAACGTGGAAAAGGTCAGGCGCGCAATCAACGAAAAGGCCGCCAATGCGCTGCTGTTCAAAGTCAACCAAATCGGCTCGCTGACCGAAGCCTTTGCCGCCGGACAATTGGCTCAGCGCCACAATATGACGGTGGTCACCAGCCACCGCAGCGGCGAAACCGAAGACAACACGATTGCGGATATCGCCGTCGCCATGAATAGCGGACAGATCAAAACCGGCGCGCCCGCGCGGACGGACCGCATCGCCAAGTACAATCAATTGCTGCGGATTGAAGAAATGCTTGGCGCCGCCGCCCAATACGCCGGCCGGGCCGCGTTTGCCAACTTGAACGCCGACATAGACTGAGCGCCCGAGCTCGAGCGCCGCAAAACTGCGAACCGGCTGCAAGCGGGGACAAAAAAGGGGAGGCCTGTGCGACTAAGCCTGGACAGCAAGCATACCAAGATAGTTGCCACGATTGGACCCGCCTCTCAGGCGCCGGAGACCTTGCGCGCGATGATCCGCGCCGGCATGAATGTCGCGCGCATCAACTTCTCCCACGGCGATCATCAAACGCATGGCGCGACCATCGATCATATCCGCCGCATCGCGGACGAAGAAAATACGGTGGTCGCTGTTCTCTGCGACATTCAAGGTCCCAAGATTCGCATTGGCGATTTGCAGCCCGATCCCATGATGCTTAGCATCGGCGACGATATCACGCTGACCCTGGACGATGTGATTGGCTCGAACGGGCTGGCGTCGCTGCCGCACCCCGAATTCGTTCAGGATATCAAGGCGGGCACGACGCTGCTGCTTGACGACGGCAATCTGCAGTTCAGCGTGAAGGAAGCCGATGGCCGGACGCTGGTCTGCAGTGTCGTGGTTGGCGGCGCGCTGAAATCCCGCAAGGGCGTCTCCGCGCCCAACGCGCGGCTGACCTTGTCCGCAATAACGGACAAGGACCGTGAAGATATCGAATTTGCGCTGTCCAAAGATTGCGATTATTTGGCGATGTCGTTTGTCCGCTCCGCCAACGATATTCAGGAATTGAAGCGATTGATGCAGAGCCTGGGCAAAAGCGCCGCCGTCGTCGCCAAGATCGAAATGGGCGAAGCGCTGGAGAATATTGAAGAGATCATCGGCGTCTGCGATGGCATCATGGTGGCGCGCGGCGACCTCGGCATTGAGACGCCGGCGGAAGAAGTGCCTTATCACCAGAAGCGCATCATCAATCTTTGCAACGCCGCGGCCAAACCGGTCATCACAGCGACGCAAATGCTCGAATCCATGACCGAGAATCCGCGCCCCACGCGGGCCGAAGCCAGCGATGTTTACAACGCGATCCTCGATGGCACCGACGCCATTATGCTAAGCGCGGAGAGCGCAAGCGGCAGCTATCCGGTGCGCAGCGTCCAGGTGATGAGCGAGATCGCTTCCATCGCCGAACGGGACCTGCATTCATTTCACGGGCGCGGCGTCGGTCTTGCGCAGGGCGATGCGCCGTCGCGCGAGCGCCGCGAGGACATTTCCGACGCCATCAGCAAAGCGACAACCGATATCTCGCAGATGATCAGCCCGCGGGCTATCGTCACAACCAGCATGTCCGGCTATACAGTTCGGCGCGTCGCCAAAGAACGGCCGCGCACGGCGATTCTCTGCATGACGCCGAATGCAACCACGCAGCGGCGCATGGCCCTGGTTTGGGGCGTCACGCCCTTGCATATTCAGGAGTTTTCCACCATCGACGAGATGCTAAGCATCATCATCCGCGCCGCCCACGACCGCGGCCTGGTCGCGCGGGGCGATCGCCTCGTCATCATCGCCGGCGTCCCCTTCGGCATCGACAGGCAGACCAACTTCATCAAGATTCATACCGTCGGCGAAGAAGGCGAAATCTAAAGCGCCGGGCCCTTTATGCGCCCGCGGATTCATAAGCCGGCAATCCGTATTATGTCACGCGCTAGGAGGCCACCCAGGGCGCATCAATCGGCGCCGGCGCCGACGGCTGAACGTGGCGGGAGCTGGTCGCGATTGTGCCGTCCGAGGTGTAATTGACCTGGCTGGTTGTGCAGCGCGGGCAGATATTCCAGGGCAGTTCCAGCAGGTATCCACATTCCACGCAGGCTTTCTTGAGCCGATGATGACAATGGGGGCAGGCTTGCCAGTCGTCCTGAACGCGCTGGCCGCAGCCGGGACAACTGGGGCGCTCCTCAATCTCTTGCAGCAGCGCCTCTTCTTCCAGCGACCGCTCGTAGACTTCCGTTAGCGTCTCCCGCGGGCGGAGCAGAATATAAATGAATAAACCGGGGACGTTTAGCAAAATGACCAGAATCGCAACGAGCATTTGCGCCAGCGGATCGCGCGAGCGGGAGCGCATGTCGCGGTATGCCCACATCACGATCGCCAGCCAAAATGAAGCGACAATGACTACAACGATGATAGTGGCGATCAAGATAATGTCGTTGAAACTCTCGGGCATGCTTCATTCTCCCGCGGCGGCGCGCCAGCCGCGCATGTTTCGGCGCCGCTAACTGCCGCCGCTGCCGGAACTGCGCCCCAAAAGCAAAGCCACCTCGCTGACGACGGTATCGAACTGATGCCCGGAGGCATAGAACTCAATCGAACGGATGCGAGCCGGCCAATCGTCCTCGGCAATCGAGTTGAGCAAATTGTCCGAATCAAAGGTATACCAGACCGCCTGATTCGTGTTGACATGATCCTGGATGCAGCTGTCGCAGCGCTGCCGCGCCTCCTCGGAGTCCAGGTCTTCATAATAGAATCCGCGCAGCCAATTGCCGCGGCTGTCATAGTCGATCCGCAACATCAAGGGGCACTCGCTCGCCGCTTTGCCGCATAAACTGAGGGACTGATAATTTGCGCTGAAGGTCGCCAATATGCGCAGAGAATCGAACTCGGTCACATCCAGGCCATCGCCTTCGAATTCCTGCAGGCACCTGACGACGCCATGCGTGGCGGCATTGTTCAGGCGGCGCAAGCGAATGCCCACGCGGCCGTCATACTCAACCAGTGCGAATCTGCCTTCCGGCGGCTGCTCCTGGCTGACGCTGCAACGCCAGTTCGGCAGCGCGCTCTCCAGGCCGGTTCCGGCGGCGGACGCGTCCAGCAAACTGAATGTCGCATTGGTGAGCGCGTCGGTTGTGGACTGACGGATGGAGCTGCTGCGGGCGCCAACCCGCACAACCAATTCCTGTCCGCTGCGCACCAGATCGGGCCGATGGGGGTGGTCGCGAAAGAAGGCGCGGGCGAAACCGGCGAGGTTCAGCAGCCGGATTTCATCCTCGGACACGCTGAGCCGATATCGGCCATTGTTGAGGATCTGCACATGCAAGCCTTTGTCGCTGTTCAAGTCTTCGGTGTAAATGTCCATGACGAAGTCTCGGGCAATAACGCCGGTGACAAGAATGTCCAGCTCGCCCTTCAAGCGCGAAAACTGCAGACGCTGCGGATTCTGGCTCCATTCAAAGCGCGGTCGATTGGCGAAATTGAAGGTGACGAAGGTATTGCCCTGCAGCGTAACCGCCGCCAGCAGCGGACCCGAGGCGTCGTTGGCTTCGGTTACATCCCGGAATTGAATGGTCGCCTGGGACAGGGAATCGGTGCTGACGCTCGTCAGCGTATTGGTGAGTTCCTCGTTTTGACGTTCCACCGCCTCGATCAGGTCGCTGCCGGTGATGCCGACTGTGCCCTTGGCCACGTTTAACATAGCCGGCATGGCGACGGTGGATTGGAAGAGATAATGATAGACGCCGAGAACTGTGGAAAGCGTCACCGTGCAGAATACGGCAAAAGAGCCCAGCAACACGATCCAGGCGGCGCGCTCCGGCGAGACGGTCCCGCTATACTCAAGCTCCGGGTCACTGTATGAAGCCTCTGCAATGACCTGCTCAGCTTGTTCCGTTATGTCCACTGAGCATTACCCTCAGAAAGACTGGCGTGCAGGCATCGCCGCTCATTATAACATTCGCATGCTATTTTGTCGCAGCGATATTGCGGTATAATTCGGACAGTTGAAACTACTCAAAATGACGATTGAGAGGCCGCGGAAATGTCCGGTCACAGCAAGTGGTCGACTATCAAGCGCAAGAAAGGCGCAGAGGATGCCAAGCGCGCCAAGATATTCACGCGCCTGGGGCGCGATATTGTGGTATCGGCGCGCGACGGCGGCGGCGACGAGAACGCCAATCCCAAGCTGAAGCTGGCAATCGCGAAAGCGCGCGCTGCCAATATGCCCAAAGACAACATCGAACGCGCCATCAAAAAAGGCACGGGGGAAATTGAAGGCGGCGATGTTGTTGAAATGCTCTACGAAGGCTATGGTCCCGAAGGCGTCGCCTATATCGTCGAGATTCTGACCGACAACAAGAATCGCGCCTTGGCCGAGATCAAGCATGCCTTCAGCAAAAACGAAGGCAGCCTGGCGACAAACGGCGCCGTGCTCTGGCAATTCGATCGCAAAGGCTACATCACCATCAAAGGCGAAATTGACTTTGACGACCTTTTCATGGAAGCGGCCGAGGCCGGCGCCGAAGATGTTGTCGACGATGACGGCATCATTACCGTTTATACGCCCCGCGACGATTTCAACACGGTCGAAAGCGCTTTGAGCGACGCCGGTTACGCCTTTGAAGATAGTGAATTGCGCTGGTTCCCGCAAAACGAGATTGATGTTTCGAAGGGCAAAGCCCTGCAGAATATGCGCTTGATGGAGCAATTGGAAGAATCCGACGACGTCCAGACGGTCGCCTCCAATCTCAATATCACGGACGCGGTTTTGGCGGCATACGAGTCCTAGGATGATTTCCCTCGGCATCGATCCCGGCACCGCTTCTCTTGGATATGGCGTCGTGCGCGAGCGCGCTGACGGTTCGCTGGAAGCCTTGGACTATGGCGTGATCCGCACCGGGCCGGAAGCGCCGATGCCCGAACGCTTGTTGCAGATTCACGGCAAGTTGAGCGAAGTGATCGCCCGCCATCAACCGGACCGCGCCGGCGTCGAGGAACTCTTCTTCTCGCGCAATGTTAGTACAGCGCTCACGGTGGCGCAGGCGCGCGGCGTTGTGCTGCTGGCCCTGCAGCAGGCGGGCTTGACCATCGCCGAATACAAACCCAATGCGATCAAGATCGCGGTCTGCGGATACGGCGGCGCGGACAAAGCGCAAATGAAAGAAATGGCGCGTCTGCTCCTGGGGCTGGAAGAGGCGCCCCGCCCGGACGATGCCGCTGACGGCTTGGCCGCGGCCATCACCGATCTGCACAGTTATCGCCTGCGCAGCCTGGATCAGGCTTAAAGCGAGCGGCCGCGGATGATTGCCACGCTCGAAGGATTAATTGTTAGCCGGGGGACGGATCATCTCGTCGTCGCGGTCGGCGGCATCGGCGTTGAAGTCGCCGCGCCCTTCAGCACGATAGAAAAGCTCAACGCGGATCGCGTTTTCTTGCATACGCGCCTGGTCGTGCGGGAAGACTCCTTGACCCTGTACGGCTTTGCCAGCACCAGCGAGCGCGAGGTATTCGACGCCGTGCTGAAAATCAGCGGCATCGGGCCGAAGCTGGCGCTTAGCCTCTTGAGTTCGCTGAGCGTGGAAAACGTCCGCAGCGCCGTGCACAACGACCGACCGGAGATTATCAGCCGCGTACCCGGAATCGGCAAGAAAACGGCGCAGAAGATCGTGCTCGAATTGCAGGACAAGATGCCGGCCGGCCTGGAAGCCATGCCGATGGCAGGCGTCGACGACGACAGCAGCGCCGATGTGATTGACGCATTGACGGCGCTCGGATACAGCGTGGTCGAAGCGCAGGCGGCCGTGCAGGCGCTTCCGCTGGATGCCCCGGACGGCGTCGAGGAGCGCGTGCTTATCGCCCTGCAAAGCCTTGGGGGTTGACGGTAATATGGCGCAGCCGAGCCGGCTAGTGGAGAGAGACATGGCAGAACAGTTAATCGGCAAGCGCGTTCCCGTCCTCGACAAGGGCTGGATTGAACTGGTCGATCTGATGCCGCATCCAGAGTCCGGCATTACTGGCGATTTGGCAATTGTGAACGCGGCGCGCGTCAGCTTCCTGGGCGATAGTAAAGGACCGGAGCGCGACAAAAAGCTGCTCTTTTATCTGCTGCGTCACCGCCACACCTCCCCGTTCGAGATGGTGGAATTCAAGTTTCGCGTGCGCGCGCCCCTGGTCACCTGGTGGCAATGGGTGCGGCACCGAACCTGGAATATGAATGCGCAATCGGGGCGCTATACGCCTTTCCGTGAAGACGACTTTTATGTGCCGGCTACCTGGCGCAAGCAGAGCCGGGACAACAAACAAGCCAGCGAAGGCGCGCTGATAGCGGAAGAAAGCGAAGATCTGACGCGTAAGCTGATTGCGCATTATGAGGCGGGCTACGGCCTCTATGCCGAAGCCCTGGAAAAAGGCGTATCAAAAGAGATGGCGCGTCTGTTTTTGCCCGGCTTCAGCGTCTATTACACCTGGGTGGCCAAGATCGACGCCCACAATTTGATGCACTTTCTGCGTTTGCGGATGGCGCGTGACGCGCAATACGAGATCCGCGTGTATGCGGCTGCCATCCATGAGCACTTTTTCAAGCCGGCGCTGCCCTGGACGGCTGAAGCCTTCGAAAAATACATTCTTGACGGCGGCGCTTGAAAGAGGCGACGTTGTACGGCTTGTCCGCTACTGGCTCATGCTCCTGCGTTTTTTTACCCCATCCCCCGGCCCTTCCCCAGCAAGCTAGGGAAGGGGAGCGCGCTGAAAGTAGATGGCTTTTGTACTCGTTTCTGTACTTTGTTGCGCGTTTATTCAGAGTTTCATCGACGAGTCACCCTTCCCCAGTTCACTGGGCAAGGGCCGGGGATGGGGTAAAAAAACTGTCCGGCCGTCAGCAGCAAGCTGGAGAAGGGGAGCAAGACTTGGCAAAATCCGTAATGGTCTGTTGATTTTCGCAATAATCGCACCATTTTCAGTCGTGTTTCGGTATCTTTATAGTTTTATCAGAGTAAGATTCTCAGTCCCAGACAAGCCCTGTAGCGGGTCCGATCTAATCCGATTTGTTGATGAGGAAGGCCGAGGCCCGGTCAAAATACTCAACCATGCGCGAACGCGCCGGTTCGCCGATTTCCGCCTCGTCCAGGGCCTCCAGCATATATTTCAGCCAGCGGTCGCGCGCGTCCTGGTCAATTGGAAAAGGAAAATGGCGCATGCGCAAGCGCGGGTGGCCGCGCTCTTCGCTGTAACGGTTGGGTCCGCCGAAGAATTGCACCAGAAAGAGGAACAAGCGCCGGTTGGGTTCGCTAAGGTCGCCGGGATACATCGGGCGCAGCACCGGGTCATCCGCCACCCGGCTGTAAAAGGCGTCCACCATGGCGCGCAAAGGCGCCTCGCCGCCGATCAGATCATAGACGCTCTGCGGTACGTGACTCATGCGCCTCCCCCGGGATAGCGCCGTGATAAGTGAAAATATGACTTTACAATCTTTGCCCGCTCTGTACAATCCTTGCGTTAGGTCACGCTCGGGCAAGGACAATTCACAGCATGCCGAACATCAGAAACTGCGCGCGCGCTTTTGCGCTGCTGCTGCTCTTGACAATCGCCGGTCTTGGCGGCGCGCAGGAGGCGGAAACGGTCACGGTCGTCGGCTCGCGCATCGTCAATGCTTTGATTGCAGCAATAGCCGAAGACAGCGGCATGACTGCGATCGACTTTGAGACAATCGGGACGACCGCTGGTATTGATCGTTTCTGCAACGGCGATATCGATATTGCGGCCGCCGCGCGGGAGATGACCGGCGCGGAGAGCGCCATTTGTGGCGCAAACGATGTCGTCCATAGTGAATTCTTGATCGCGCATCAAATCGTCGCCTTCGTCGCCCATCCCGACGCGCCGCTCGCCTGCCTGGCCGCGAGCGATCTGGAAACGGCGCTCAAGCCGACCTCGAACAACGTTGTGAACGACTGGTCCTTTTATGCTGAGGAGCATGCGGAACTACCCCTCACGCTGATCATCCCGGCCGACAATCAGATTGAATACGCCATCGTCGACGGTCTGGTCGCGGGCGATGGCTTGCGGCGCGATGCGCGGGTCTACGCCGATCGGGCCGAGGCGATCGCGCTTGTGCGCGAAACAGCCGGCGCCCTCGCCATCCTGCCCTGGGATGCCGCGCTGGCGGAGGACGCCACGATATCTCCCCTCGAATTCGGCGGCGACGCCGGCGGCGACTGCTTCGCGCCATCCGCGGAAAATGTGGAGATCGGCGGCTACGGCGCTGCCCAGTCGCTTTATGTGACTGTGAATCGCAGCCGCCTCGATGCCAGCGAAAGTCTGCGGCAATTGATGCAGTCCCTGACGGACGCGGGTAACGCAGGGGCGATCGCGGCCGCAGGTTTCACGCCGGCGACAAGCGCGACCTACAGCCTGAACGCGGAAGTGCTGGCGGATGCCGACGCGGCGCTGGCGGCCGATGACGGCGCCGACGCCTTTGTCGCGCCGCCCGATCTCAGCGGCTCGATCACTATCGCTGGCGCCGCCAATGCCCATGCCATTCTTTCACAAACCGGAGATCAACTTAGTCAGCAGAATCAATTTCTGGCGCTGAACTACCGCTATGCCGGCCGAGCGGCCGGTATCGAAGGGCTTTGTCAAGGCGAAGCGGAAATCACGGTGCTTGACGCTGCGATCGAGGCGGGCGATCTGGATGCCTGCGCGGCGGCAGATGCCGGCACGCTGGCGCTGGATTTCGGCAGCCAGGCCACGGTGCTGCTGGCGCATGCCGCCGACGCCCATGCCGCCTGCTTGACAACCGAGGCGGTCAATGCGATCTGGCAGGGCGAATCAGCCGGCCTCATCGCCGACTGGTCCGATATCGCGGCCGATTTCCCCGGCCAGCCCTTGACGCTCTTCGGCTTGACGACGCTTGATGCGCATACGGACATTTTGCTGCAAACCGTTGGCGGGCTCGTTCCGCCGATTCGCCGCGATACCGAGCAGGATTACGATCCCCTTTACCGGGCCGCGGCCGTTGGCAATGTCGCCGGCGCGCTGACCTATATGAGTTGGCCGGATTATCAGCGCGTCCTCGCTGGAGGGCAAGCAAACATCCAGCTTGTCGCCATTGATGCCGGCGGCGGCTGCGTCGAGCCGGACGCGACTTCGGTCGAGGAAGGCGCCTACCCGCTTGCGCGCGCGGCCAGCCTGCTCATTCGCGAGGAGGCGCTTGCGGATGCCAGCGTACAGACCTACGTATGGACGCTTCTGAATGAAAGCAATTGGGCGACGGTCGAGCGTCAAGGCTTCATCGGCGTTTCCGCGCGGGAACTGCCGGCGCTGCGCCGCGATATGCTGCGCGCCTTTGCTGAAGCCGAAGGCAAGTATCCGCCTGCCGCAGCCGAAGACGAGCCCGAAGCCGGCGCGGCCGACGATGCGGGCGCCTCTGAATCCGGCTGACCGCCTGGGTTAAGCGACAAGCCAATCTGACTTCGCCGCAAGCAATTGCCGGCTTCCGCTTGCGAGCTTGCCCGCGCCCCTATGCTATACTGCCCAAGACATTACGGACCGGACGGAGTAAAGCATGCGCGGCGAACTGCTCGCCTTTGACCTCGAAACCACCGGGCTCAGTCCCGCCACCGATGAAATCATTGAGGTCGGCATCGCCCGCTTTCGCGATGGCGAGTTGATCGACGAATTTCAGTCCCTGGTCAAGCCCTCTATTCCAATTCCCGCGGATATCACAGATCTGACCGGCATACATCCCGAAGATGTTGAAGACGCGCCGCCAATTGACGCGCTCATAGAACCGCTTGAACGCTATTTTGGCGCGGCAACCGTCATCGCCCACAACGCCGGCTTTGATGTTGCCTTCATGCGCAAACATGGTTTGCTGGCTGCGAACCCGGCCATCGACACGCTCGAGCTGGCGACGATCGCCCTGCCATCGGCGCCCCGCTACAGCCTCGGCAATTTGGCCAACCAGCTGGACATCAGCCTGGACCGGTCGCACCGCGCCTTGGACGATGCCCGGGCCACCGGCCATCTCTATTGGAAACTCTGGCTGGCGCTCGGCCAGCTGCCTTCCAGCCTCTTGTCGGAGATCATCCGCGCCAGCGTTGGAAAGGAATGGGCCCTGCGCCCGGTTTTCCAGGCGGCTTTGGAAGACGGCCTGCGCGCCGGGGTGGACATAAGGGCAGCCCAGCCCTTCGTCGCCGAAAAGCTTTCCGCCCCGCCGCTGGATATCGGCGAAGCGCGGCGGGATAGATTGGCGCCCGGCCAGGTGGATGAAGTTTTTCGGCAGAATGGAAAGCTGGCTAATGCGCTCGGGGCCTACGAAGCGCGCGAGCAGCAATTGGACATGGCGCGGGAAGTGGCCAATGCCCTCAATCGGGGCGAGCAGGTCATGATCGAGGCGGGCACCGGCACTGGCAAATCGCTGGCGTATTTGCTGCCAGCGGCGCTTTGGGCGGCGCAAAACGACCAGCGCGTGACAGTGGCGACGCATACGATCAATCTGCAAGAGCAATTGCTGAAGCAAGATTTTCCCTTGGTTCGGCAAATCGTCGGCGACAAGCTGCAAGCGGCATTGATGAAAGGACGCGGCAACTATCTCTGCCCCAGGCGGCTCGAGACGCTGCGCCGGCGCAAACCGGCCAGCCTCGACGAATTGCGGACCTTCGCGAAAATCCTGGTCTGGCTGCAGAACGGTTCCTCGGGCGATCGCGGCGAGATTACGCTGCGCGCGGGCGAATGGGCCGGCTGGTCCCGCTTGAGCGCCCAGGACGAAGGCTGCACGACCTTTCGCTGCGCCAGTGAAATGGCGGGCGCCTGCCCCTATTACCGCGCGCGACAACGCGCGGAAACCGCCCATATCCTGATCGCCAATCACGCCTTGCTTATCGCGGACGCCAAGATCGAAAACCGCGCGCTGCCCGCATATCACAACCTTGTCGTGGACGAGGCCCATCACCTCGAAGACGCGATCACCGATGGCATGAGCCGGCGAATCGACCAGGCTTTGCTCCTCAACCGCTTGCGCGACCTGGGCGACACGAAGCGCGGAACACTCGGGGCGTTCCTGGCGGCGGCGCAGCGGCAACTGCCCGAGCAATCCGCCGGCCGCCTCGAAATCTTCATCATGAACATAAGCGATGCCGTCGACCTTATGAAGAGGCATACCCGCCAGTACTTCCGCGCCTTGCACGATTTCGCCGGCGGCAAAAGCGGCGGCGGCCGCTACGCCATGCGCCTGACGCGGACGCACCGAGAATCGAGCGCATTCGCGCCCGCGCAAGCGGCCTGGAAGCAACTCGCCTCGTATTTTCTGGCGGTCACCGATGCGATGGGCCATCTGCAAGATGCCCTGCCCCGCTACGAGCATTATCAAATCCCGGACTTCAATGACTACCGCAGCGAAATCCGGGCGCATTGGCGGTTTCTGGCGGATCTGCATGAACAAATCGAACAGTTCACGCAGGCGCCGGAAGCCAACGCGGTTTATGCGCTGACGCCGGGGGACAGCGCCGAACGGGTGCAACTGCGCATCTCCCCCTTGCACATCGGGCCGCTCATGGATGAATATCTCAACCAGCGCATGGAAAGCATCGTATTGACCAGCGCCACGCTGCGCACGCAAGGCAGCTTCGCGCATATCAGCGAGCGTCTCTACACCGACAACTTCAATGCGGTCGCCCTCGGTTCGCCCTTCGATTACCGCAAGTCCACCTTGCTTTATGTGCCGAGCGACCTGCCGGAGCCGGGCCGGCGCAGCGGCTATCAGAAGATGTTTGAGCGCGGCCTCATCGAATTGGCGGCGGCGCTGGACGGGCGCATGATGGTGCTTTTCACGAGTTACGCGCAGCTGCGGGAGACTTCCAAGGCGATAAGCCCGCGCCTGACGTTGGGCGACATCATGGTTTACGATCAGAGCTTCGGAACGAGCCGCGAGGTTCTGCTTGAAAGTTTCAAAGCGGCTGACAAAGCCGTGCTGATGGGCACGCGCAGCTTTTGGGAAGGCGTGGATATCCCGGGCGCCGATCTCAGCGCTCTGGTCATCGCCAAGCTGCCCTTTGCTGTGCCTTCCGATCCGGTTTTTGCCGCGCGCGCGGAACAGTACAGCAACTCTTTCCAGCAATACGCCGTGCCCGATGCCATCCTCCGTTTTCGACAAGGCTTCGGCCGTTTGATCCGCAGCCGAACTGACCGAGGCGTGGTCGCCATCTTTGACAGCCGCATCATCAAAAAGTCCTACGGCGCCAGCTTTCTTGAATCCTTGCCCGATTGCGCAGTAGAATACGGCTTGCTGGAGAGTTTGCCGCGCATTGCATCGGCCTGGATTGATGGAGCCTAGCCGAAAAAATGAGAACGCCAGCCGGGCGCGAATGCCCGCATTATTACGCCGACTACAACCGCCACACCCGTGATGTTGAAGAATGCCGCTTGGCCAAAGGCAATCCCGATTCAGAGGCCTGGCATCGCAAAGACTGCGCCCAGTGCCCGGTGCCGGATATCGTCCTGGCTAATGCCAGCCCGGATACGCAGCTTGTACTCACCATAAAGGCGAGTTTTCTGGGCTTGATCCGCCACGTCAAGGTCGAGGCGATCTGCCTGAAAAACGGCGAAAAAGTCGACCCATACGTCGGCTGTCCGGACGATCACCCCGGCCTGGATATCTTCCGACAAGCATTGGAAAGCGGCGATGATTAAAGCCGTCCTGCTGGATCTGGATAATACGCTTCTGCATAATCTGGATTCTGAATTTGCCGCCGCCTTTCGCCTTCGCTTCGAGCGCTGCTTGGCCGATTGCTGCGGGATTGAACGTGGACAGGCGGGCCTGCGCCTGGGCATGCGCGCCATTTATGAGGCGCGCGACGGCAAGGCGACCAATGCCGATGTGGCGCGGCGCGGACTGGCTGCGGCGCTGTCACTCTCTACAGACGCGGCCACTTCCGCGCTTGAATCGTTCTATGCATCCAGTTATCAAGAGCTCCAGAGCCTAACCGCGCCGGTCGCCCGGGCCGGCGAGCTTGTGGCTTGCCTGCTGGGGCAGGATCTGCTGGTCGCCATCGCGACCAATCCGCTCTACCCCGAGTCGGCCATTCGACAGCGCCTGGCATGGGCCGGCCTGGGCGGATTCCTCGAAGACTTCGCCTTCATCACACACAGCGAAAACATGCGCTTCGCCAAGCCGGACCCGGCTTACTACGCCGAGACGATCGCGCGCGTCGGCGTCGAGCCGGATGAAGCGCTGATGGTCGGCGACCACGAAACGAATGACATCGGGCCCGCGCGCTCCCTCGGTATCCATACTTGGCCGATCGCGGAGGAGAATAAGCTGGCTAGCCTATTTGAACATGTGCACCAGGCGGATTGGCGCAACGCCTATTTGCCCCGGCAACTGACGCCGGACATGATCCAGCCGCAATACATGGGCAATATCGCCGCGCTGCATGGCTTGCTGTCCGAGGTCAAAGAGCATCAGTGGCTGCAGCGCCCGGACCCGGAAGAATGGTCGATTCTCCAGATTCTCTGCCATCTCTGGCAGGCGGAGACCAAAGTGCATCAGCCGCGGCTGCGCAGGATCTTGAAGGAGGATGACCCCTTCATCGCCTCGCTGCCCGCGCCGGGGCCGGATATTCCGCCTTGCCATCACGACGGCCATGAAATCATGGACTGGTTCTGGCGAGAACGGCGGCGCACGATAAAAATGCTCGCCGATCTTGAGCAAGCCGCCTGGGAGCGACCGGCCCGGCATAGCATTTTCGGTTTGACCAACCTGCTGGAAATGGCGCATTTCACCGCGCAGCACGATCGGCTGCACATTTCGCAGCTTTGCCAGACGCTGGGAAAATGCGCCGATTGGAACGGCGCTGACGCAATCGAGCCGAGCGCCTCGGATCCGGCAGCCGATTAGTCGCGCTCCGGCAGCCGCAACACGACAGAATGCGTTGATGTCGGCCATAAAAGCAAGGCCAAGTCAGTCGTGCAAAACTTGATGGGGATTTTGACGCAAGAGTGGGCGAGCCACCGACTCTCCTCTTATGCCGTAGGGGCGACACTGTGTGTCGCCCGCCAGTGTGCCGCAAAGGACGATGCGCATTTTTCAATTACTTACTTGGGATTACTTCTGCGCTCTCTGTAGTTAATTCAAAATTTGAAGCGAATGCCCTCTACTGGGCCTCACAGTATTTGACGGAATAGATATATCTTGTACAATACGTTTAGATAGTTCTGAACTTCACAATGGTGGAAGCGGAGTCGGCGATGAGAAGCGCCTTGGCAAGTCAAATGGAACTGGCTCAAGTTGTCGACGGCGGGCTCGCCCAGGTTGAGCGGGCGATGCGGGATGTCACCGACAGCCAGGTCGATGTGCTGCGCGATGCCAGCCGCCATATCCTCAATGCTGGCGGCAAGCGCGTCCGGCCCCGGCTCATGCTATTGACTTATCTGACGCTCGGCGGGACGGATGTCGAATACATTGCCAAGCCGGCGGCGGCGGTCGAATTGATGCATACCGCCAGCGTCGTGCACGACGACATAAACGATCATGGGATCCTGCGGCGCGGGCGCCCGTCCGTCAACGCGATATGGGGCCGCACCTTCGCCCTGCTAACCGGCGATTTCCTCTTCACGGCCGTGTACGAGCTGATGGCGCCTTATGGCGACCTGAATGTGGATCTGGCGCGGGCGGCGACGGCGCTGGTCGAGGGCGAAACCTTGCAAGCCAGCGCGGTCAAAGACAAGCGCTTCACGCGCGAAGTCTATATGGAGATTATCGCCTTGAAGACGGCCGCCCTGTTCCGCGCCGCGAGCTCAATTGGCGCCAAACTGGCCGGGGCGGACCCAGCGCTGGTCAGAGCGCTCGCCGACTTCGGCTTTAACGTCGGCATGGCCTTTCAAATCGTCGACGACATTCTGGATCTGGTAGCGGATGAAGAGAAGCTGGGCAAGACCAGCGGCATCGACCTGGGGCAAGGTCGCGGGGTTGCTGTGGCGATGAACGCCGGCAATGGCAGCGCCGCCGCCGACCCCTTGGACGCCGTAAAGCGCAAACTCCTGGAAGGCGACACGCTCGAAAAAGCGCAGCTGCAAGCCGAATATCTGGTGGAGCGCGCGGTCGCTACTTTGGACGCGCTCGCGCCTTCCCCGCCGCGCGCGGCCCTGGAAGAGCTGGCCTGGACGGTCGTCAAGCGCGAGCGCTAAAGCGCATTATCGATTTAACCTGGCGAGGCCTGTATCATAATGATGCATGTCTCTTTGCTTTGATTGAGCGAGAATGATGACCGTCAAGGTAGCGAGCGTCCGGGAAGTCAGGCGGATAGAAGCGGCGGCCGATCGCAGCGTCATGAGCTACGCGCAAATGATGCTTAAGGCGGGGGAAGCGGCCAGCGCTTATCTGCAAGCGCGCATTCCCATCAGCGACGGTGACAGAATCATCTTTCTAATCGGCAAGGGAAGCAATGGCGGCGACGGCCTGGTGATGGCCCGGGACCTAGCGGAGGCGACGAATGCCTCCATCCATCTCTACCTGCTTGAAGCGCGCGATGCTGACGACAGCAACTATCAATCCGCGCTTGAGGCCGGGCTGACCGTCGAATCGGCGACAGAAGACAGCGACGGCCGAAAGCTGAATGAACTTATCCAGAGCGCGGACGTCATCGTGGATGCGCTATTTGGCATCGGCCTGCGTCCCCCGCTGCGCGCTGCCGCCGCCAGACTGCTGGAACATGTCAATTCAAGTCTCGCGCAACTAGAAGGCGGTTCGGCTGCGCCATATAGGCTTGCCGCTGCCGGAAACGCGGGGCCGAGCGCGCGGCGGCCTTTCATTCTTGCCATCGATTGCCCCAGCGGTATAGACTGCGACAGCGGCGACGCCTATGCCAACGCGCTCGCCGCGGATGCGACGATCAGCTTCATCGCGGCGAAACCGGGTCTCTTCACTTTTCCGGCCGCGTCCTTCGTTGGCGAGCTGGCCGTCTCCACGCTGGGATTGCCAGAAGAACTGCCCGAATTGTCGCGGCTTCAGACAACGATGACCGACGGGCGGCGGGCGGCGGCGCTGCTGCCCCAGCGGCCGCTCGATGGGCACAAAGGCAGTTTTGGCAAAGTCATGTTAGTCGCCGGCTCGCCGAATTACATCGGCGCCATTGCCCTGGCCGGCGAGGCCGCCTGCCGCTCCGGCGTCGGCCTGGTGACCGTGGCGACAACCCGAGATCTGATCGCCACGATCGCCGGGGGACTGCGCGAGCCGACCTGGCTTCCACTGCCGGACGTCGACGGCGCGATCGCCCGGGATGCCAGCGTGACGATTATCGAAGCGGTCGCCGGCTACGATGCGCTGCTGGTCGGCTGCGGCTTGGGATTGCAGGAGAGCACGCGCGCCTTCATCCTGAGTCTGCTCGAGTCCGATGCGCTGCCGCCCCTGATCATCGACGCCGACGGCCTCAACGCGCTCAGCCGGCACAAAAGTTGGTGGCGGCAATTGCCGCCGGAGACTATTGTCACGCCCCACAGCGGAGAGATGGCGCGCCTGACCGGGCTATCAACAGCGCAAATAAACGCCGATCGCTGGCGCGTCGCGATAGAATGCGCGGCGCGCTGGAATCTTGTTGTCGTTCTCAAGGGCGCGCATACCATAATCGCCGCCCCCGACGGCCGGGCAAGCGTCATCCCCTTCAAGACCGACGCCCTGGGCACGGCCGGGACCGGCGATATTTTGGCCGGGCTCATCGCCGGCATCCGCGGGCAAGGCGTCGACGCCTTCGACTGCGCCTGCCTCGGCGCCTACATTCATGCGCTTGCTGGCACGATTGCCGCCGCCGATGTCGGCAGCAGCCGAAGCGTGATCGCCGGCGATGTACTGCCTGCACTGGGTCGAGCGTTCAAACAGGTCGCGGAAGCCTAACTGCCCTCTTCCAGCCGCGCCCGCGCCATTTGCTTGGCTTCGCGGATGCTGGCTTCGATCTCAAGCTCGGTTGTGGCGGCGCGAAACTGCATGAGGTCCTTGCGCCGCACAGCGCCCCGTCGCTCGATTCGCAATAGAGCGTATACCGCGCCGACGAGCAGACCCAGGAGAATGCCGATGAAGGTCGCGTTCTCGTCCAACTCAAGTCGCCTGCGGCTCATCGCTTGGGTCCGCGCTTTTGTCTTCCGGCGTGACGAGGCTGCCAATGCGGATTAGTTCGCGCAAGAAGGCCAACAAACCGGAGAGGAAGCTCTTGATCAGAATCAGCGGGTCAACCGCATTGCTATTGATGAATTGAGCCGTGGCTTTGCTCATGCGTGTGGTCTCGCGCGCGTTGTCTAGAATTGGCTTGATCTCGGTCCGCAGCATGATCAGGAAACCGGCCGCCTGCAGCATCAGAATCGCCAGCGCCGCGATCACCAGCACGGACTCCAGCAAGATAATCAGCAGAAAGAGGTCGCGAAAGACGCGCACAAAGGGCGCCCAGGTTTCGGCCGCGGTCAAGGCGGCGGCCAGCGCGGCCACAAGCAGCAGCAGAATCAAAAGTATGCCGATGATGGCGCTGACTTTGATTAAACGCCTGATGCCGCCGCCCGAGGACGGCGCTGCAAGCGACGCGGCGTCGCTATGGTTCAGCTCTTCTGTGGACATGGCTTAACGCCGGGAAACCGGTGTGGTCGGCTCGGCAGTCAGCGCGTGGGCGAAAATCAGAAGCCCAACCGCGGCAACGGAAGCCGGCAGCAGGTGGACCACGCCGATTCGGAACAGGTCGATTTCGAGGTAGCCCCCGACATATTGGCCCAGCAGGAAACCCAGCCAACTCGTCACGACAAAAAGCACCATGCGCCGGGCATTGCCGCCCATGAGGACGTGGAAGCCCAAGCCGTACATGGTCGCGATCACAAAGGCAAAGAGAAAGACCGGGTTGGGCATGCTGGTTGCGATTCAGTTATCCAGTGGTAGAATCTAGTGCAATTGTAGCATAATGCACTATTCCAGTCACGCCCTTGCGCCGCGAACAATGAATACTATCGATCTTGAAATCCTGATTCCCGCCTCGCCGGATTTTATTTGGCGTTTCCTGGGCGACCTCTCAACCATTCCGCAATGGCAGGAAAATGTCACATCCATCTCCTTCCTGTCCACGCAGCATGAAGGGCAAGGCACGCGCTGGCGGCATTCCACCCAGCGCGGCCGCGACATCGTCGTTCAGGTCGGCGCTTGGTACGACACATTGGGTTTCGAATATGAAATCGTTGATGGCGCGCCCTACAGCGAGAATCGGGGACGCATCAAGCTGCACGAGGTGCCGGAAGGCACATTGGTGAACTGGACCTTCCGCTATGAACTCGACGGCTTGCTGGGCGGCATCCGCAACGCCATGCGGCTGAAGCGCAGCACCACAAACCAGATCCAGGACAGCTTAAGGAACCTGCATCATCTCATCACGCAGGAGACGGGCGGCATATCGACCCACGAAGCCAAAGCCAGCATGCAGGACGCGCCTGACGTGGACGAGAGATCGAGCTACCAGCCGCGGCATCCGTCAGCCTTTCACGATGAAGCTGTCGATGAACTTGAGACTGAAATGGTTCTGGATGAGTCGGTCACGCACCTGTATCCGGTCGCTTATGATTTGGATGCCGAAGCGGCGCCGGTTGCGGCAGTCGGCGACACGGATACCAAGCCCAATCCCGTAGTTCTGTCCGCGGCGTCGCCAGTTGAGGAGCAAGAAGAAGAGGCTGAGCTGGAAGACACCAAGCCGATCGAATTGGAAGCGCTGCTGGCCGAGCCGCCTTCCGCGCCAGAGCCCGCGCCTGTCCCTGTCCCTGCGCCTGCGCCAGAGCCGCCGCCGGTTAGCGCGCCGGTCCCTGCCCAGGAAACGGCGGAAGAAGCCGATGTCCCGCCTGCGCCGCCGCTCGAGTCCGCCGTGGACCGCGATCGCATCAATACGGCGCAGGTCAGCGTCTTTGAGATCTTCGGTTTGCAGAAGCCGAGCGAAACCCAGGGGCAGCGGCCGCTCGAACGAGAGGCCTTTTCAGTTTCGGATGTTGAAGATGCGAGGCAGGCGACCGGGCGCGAAGTGGTTGAACGGCCGACGATGGCGGCCGCGCCTCCCGGATTCAGCGAAGCGACCGCGGAAGAAGTCGCGGCGGATTCCGACGGGCTTGCCGGATTTCGGCGCCGGGCGCGCAAGCGCCGGATCTTGCTGCGCTCGCAGCGCTGACATTTCCTAACCGTCGATTACCTGCAGCTCTAGTAAAAGAAAAACCCGCGCATGGCAGGCGGGAATGGGTGCAAATTGTTTTCAGCAATCCCAAGTATGTAATTGAGAAGGACTGCCGCCAACATGTAATTCGCAAAACAATCCAAAGCATGTACCGGCGAGCCGGTGGCTCGCCCACTGATTTTATTGAATTCCAATCAGTTTTTGCAAGTCTTGCTTGGGAGTACTTCTGGTGGGTGGACGAAGGGGCTCGAACCCTCAACCGCCTGAACCACAATCAGGTGCTCTGCCATTGAGCTACGTCCACCAAGTCAGTGCCGCACTATATCACGATTCGGCGGCGGATTCCAGACTCAGCTCGCTTACGGCCGTCGATTGCTCGCGCGTCCTCGTCAAGATTAGTAGCTGCGCTGCGCTGCCGTCCAGCCGGGCGATTTTCGTCTCAAGCGCGAAAGCCGGATGTCGAAAGCGCTGGCGAAGCGCAGCGTCAGCCTCGAGTTGATCCGACTGCCCGGTCAAGCGATATAGGAGGCTGATGAACCGCGGTAGCGCGCCCCGGCCGTCGAGTTGCCCCACCAGCACAAGAACCGCGCGGCCGCCCGGCAACAGAATGCGCGCTAACTCGCCGAGCGTTTCCGGCTGGAGAATGAAGGCGGTGGGAAAGGTACAGACGACCGCTGGAAAGGAATCGGCGGCGAAAGGCAGCGCCTGCGCTTCCGCCCGCAATAGCTGACTGCGCAAGCCCCGGCCCGTCAGTTTCCGGCGGGCCAGCCGGCCCATATTGGGCGAGCGGTCCAGCGCAAATGAATGGTATCCGGCGCCTATGAGATCAATCTGCAGGTCGCCCGTGCCATGCGCCAATTCCAGTATGGGACCGGCGGCGGGCGGCGGCAGAAGCGGCAGAACCGTCCGCTGCCAGCTTCGCCAATGGCCCAGAGACACGCAACGACTGACGAGATCGTAAGTCCAAGCGAATCGGTGATAGAGCAGATGAAAACAGAAGCGCCAGATGCGAGTCATCAGGGCGCCAGAGCGGAGATGATGGCGGCCGGATCGTCAGTGATGATGGCGTTCACGCCGAGGCGCTTGAGCTCAAGCGCGCGCTGAGGATCGTTCACCGTCCAAGCATTCACGTAGTAGCCCTTCGCGCGGGTCCGGGCCATATATGCCGCATCGATCAGTTCCTGCTTGGGATGCAGCGCCTCGCCGGCGAAGTCTCCAGTCTGCGGCTCGGCCGCCGCGCTTTCGTAGAGGCAGCCGATCATGATATCGGGCGCGATCGCGCGCAGGCGGCACAGCGCCAATGGGTTGAAGGACGAAACGATGACCCGACCCGAACAAGCATAGCGCTTGATGCAGGCGGCGACGGCGCCCGCTGCCTCGGCTGCCTCGGCCGAGTCGCATTTGATTTCCACATTGATCAGCAAGGATGCGCCGAACGCCGCAAAGACCTCGTCCAACGCAGGAATCGTCTCGCCGGCGAAGGCCGCGTCAAACCAGGCGCCGGCATCAAGCGCCTTGAGCTGCGGCAGCGTCAAGTCGGCGACTGCGCCGCGGCCATTTGTCGTCGCGTCAACCGTTCGGTCATGCAAGACGACCAGCTGTCCTTCCCTGGACAATTGCGCATCGAGTTCAATGCCGTCGGCGCCCTGGGCCAATGCCGCCTGGAAAGAGACCATTGTGTTCATCGGGGCATGGGCCATCGCGCCGCGATGCCCGAATATCAGCGTTTCGCCCGAATCCAGCGCGTCGCGAATCAGCGTCATTTTCATCATTCCCGCTGGAGACTGGGCCAATCAGATGAGGATTTGCACGCTGCCGTCGGCGATGCGCGCTTCAAAGGCGGGCACATTCACTTCGGCCGGCCGGCGCGTCACGCGGCCGTCGCGTATATCGAAGCGCGCGCCATGACGCGGGCATTCGATTTCATAGCCGATCAGCTTGCTGGGCCGATCTTGAAAGTCGAAGGCGAGCACATTGCCATCGTGGCTGCAGAGATCTTCGATCGCATAGATGACGCCAGCGACATTAAAGACGGCGATCCAACGCCCATTGACGCCAAAGACTTCGCGCTGGCCGGGCGGCAACTCAGCGCTTGCGCACAAGGTCAGCCAGTCCGCCATCAAGCCTCCTCGACCAGGGACCAGTGTTCGACGCCGCTGCGGCCATAAGCGCCGATGACCAAGACCTTAAGCGGCAGGGTCGCGCACTTGACGCGATTTATGCTCAGCGGCAATCCGATGTTTTCCAGAAGCCGCTCTTTGTCGATTTGACGCGCCTCACTGAGTTGCATGCCGATCAATTCTTCGCCGAACATCGAGGCCGAGGCCTGGCAGATGGCGCAACCTTCGCCATCCCAACCGACCGCTACAATCACGCCGTTCCGGTCCAACTGAAGCGTCAGGCGCAGGCGGTCGCCACAGAGCGGATTTGTTTCTTCATGATCGAAATCGTTCGGCTCGAGCAGACCCCAGTTGCGCTGATTGCGCGCGTGATCCAGGATGAGCTCGCGGAACATGTCTTCCATGGCCGGTCCCATTCGGCAGCCAATTGGCGCCAGTAATTCGCGCCATGAATTTTAGCATTGACCCGTTTGGCTCGGCAAATCCGCAGCGCGGCATCAGCCAATGATCTTGGCTTCGATCTCCGCCATCAAACGCTCGCGGACGCGCTCGAAGGGGACGCGCTGCAGCAATTCGTCGAAGAAGCCTTCGATGATCATCAGCTGCGCCTGCGCCCGCCCGATGCCGCGGCTCATCAAGTAGTAAATGGGCTCTTCCTCGAGCGTGCCGAAGGTGGCCGCGTGGGAACAAGCGACATCATCGGCTTCGATTTCCAGGCCCGGGATGCTGTCCATGCGCGCCGCGTCGCTGAGCAGCAAGTTCCGGCAGACCTGGTAGCCGTCGATGCGCTGCATCTGCGGCAGGGACTTGATCATGCCCTGCCAGAGCGTGCGGGCATCGTCCCTCGCCGCGCCTTTGAAAAGCAGATTGGTGTTGGTCAGCGGCGCGTTGTGATTCTGCTGCGTATCGAGATCGAAGAATTGATCGCCGTCGGCGAAGAAGAAGCCGCTAACGCGGGCCTCGGCGCCGGCGCCAACCGCATCCACCTCAATGAAGGCTTTTGTGAGGCGGCTGCCCATGACGCCGTTCACCCAGTCCAGATGCCCATCGCGCCCGACAATGCCGCGCTGATGGCTGAATTCGAAAGTCGCGCGATTCCAATCCTGCAAGGACACATAGCGCAGGTTCGCGCCGGCGCCGACAATCAACTCGGTCGCGCCAAAATAAGCCGAATGCTCTTGCGCTTCGCGCGAGGCGTATTCGACTTGCATCGTCGCCTGCGAGTTGTCTTCGAGCACGACCAGAATATGCCCGGCCGCTGCTCCGCTCGCCTCGCCATAACAGACCACGTGCAGAGGCAATTCAGCGACGGTGTTCCGCGGCACATAGACGAAGACGCCGTACTGCCAGATTGCGCCGTGAAGCGCGGCGAACTTGCCATCCTCGGGCTTGACCGCCTGCGTCATCAGATGCCGCCGCAGCAGGTCTTCATGCTCGCGCAGGGCGCTGCGCATATCGGCGAATATCACGCCTTGCCGGGCAAGCTTCTCCGAGAATTCATTACGCACTAGCTTGCCGTCAACGAATACAAGCGATCCGCCTTCTTCATCACCCGCCAGGGGCTCGAGGTTTTTCGCTGGCACGGCCGCAAGCGTCGCGCCATTCGCGCTTATCGGTCGCTGCGCTTCGTCCCAGCGGATATGCCGATAATCCGTGCGCCGCCATTCTTCTTCCATTTGCGGCATTGGCGTCGCTTGATAAACCTCCCAGGCTTCCAGACGCCGCTGCCGCAGCCAGTCCGGCTCGGCGTTTTCGCGGCTCCAAGCGTCGATTTGCGCCCAAGTGAAACTTGGCGCTTGCGGCAATGCCGACCGCCTTCGTACAACAACCACGTTGTTCTCTCCTGATTCTGTATTGGCTGCCTTGGCAAGCAGCAGCAGCGGGAATGGTAAAGCGGGATCAGCCGATCGAGCCTTCCAACTGAATCTGAATCAGCCGATTCAGTTCCAGCGCGTATTCCATCGGCAGTTCTTTCACCAGCGGCTCCAGGAAGCCATTGACAATCATCGCGTTGGCTTCATCTTCGTTGATGCCCCGGCTCATCAGATAGAAGAGTTGATCTTCCCCTACCTTGCTGACCGACGCTTCATGACCCATCGTCACATCTTTGGCGTCAATCTCAATCGTGGGATAGGTATCCGAACGGCTGAAGTCATCCAGCAGCAGCGCGTCGCAGACGACATTGCTCTTGCTTCTGCGCGCGGCTTCGTCGATCTTGAGCAAACCGCGATAGCTGGCGCGGCCGCCGTCCTTGCTGATTGACTTGCTGATGATCTGGCTGGTTGTGTTTGGCGCCAAATGCGTGATTTTCGCGCCGGCGTCCTGATGCTGGCCGTTGCCGGCGAAGGCGATCGAAAGCACCTCGCCGTGCGCGCCTTCGCCGCGCAAAATCACGGCCGGGTATTTCATCGTCAGCCGGCTGCCCAGGTTGCCGTCGACCCACTCCATCGTGGCCTCTTCTTCAGCAATGGCGCGTTTTGTCACCAGGTTATAGACGTTGTTCGACCAATTCTGAATCGTGGTATAGCGGCAGCGCCCGCCCTTTTTCACGATGATTTCGACCACGGCGCTGTGCAGGCTGTCCGAACTGTAGATCGGCGCCGTGCAGCCCTCGACATAATGCACGTAGGCGCCTTCATCGACGATGATCAAGGTGCGCTCGAACTGGCCCATATTCTGCGTATTGATGCGGAAGTAGGCCTGCAAGGGCATCTCGACATGCACGCCGGGCGGCACGTAGATGAAGCTCCCGCCCGACCAGACTGATGTGTTCAGCGCGGCGAACTTGTTGTCATTCGACGGGATCACCGTGCCGAAATATTCCTGCACGATTTCAGGATATTCGCGCAAGGCGGAATCCATATCGAGGAAGATGACGCCCTTGTTTTCCAGGTCTTCCTGGATATTGTGGTAGACGGACTCGCTGTCATACTGCGCCGAGACGCCATGCAGGAATTTCTGCTCGGCTTCGGGAATGCCGAGTTTGTCGAAGGTGTCTTTGATCTCCTGCGGCACATCGTCCCAGTCGTCTTCGGTTTTGTCGGTGGCGCGCACGTAGTAGTAGATGTCGTCGTAGTCGATCTGGTTCAAGTCGCCGCCCCACTGCGGAGTCGGCTTATCCATGAAGATATGATAAGCCTCGACGCGCCGCTCGGTCATCCACAGCGGCTCGTCTTTCATCGCGCTGATCTGACGGACGATGTCCTCGTTTACGCCCTTCTGGCTCTTGAAGGTATAGTCCACATCATCGTGGAAGCCATACTTTTCGGCATAGCTCAAGCCGACTTCCTTCAGGGCTTCTTCTTCATGCGTGAGCTGCTTTTCGCTCTGAATTGCTTCTGCCATTATTTTGTCCCCGCCCAACTAAACTTCGGCCAGCGCTATATGTTTTTCCCGAATCCACTCGTAGCCCTTTTCTTCAAGCTCGTGAGCCAGTTCGGGTCCGCCGCTTTCGACGATGCGCCCGTCGTAGAGCACATGCACATAATCCGGCTTGATATGATTCAACATCCGCTGGTAATGCGTGATGACAAGCGCGCCCATATTCGGTCCCGTCAGGGAGTTGACGCCGTCGGCGACGATGCGCAGCGCGTCAATATCCAGGCCGGAGTCCGTCTCGTCCAGCACGGCGATCTGCGGCTCAAGCACCGCCATCTGCAAGACTTCGGCGCGCTTTTTCTCCCCGCCGCTAAAGCCCTCGTTCAGATAGCGCCCGGCGAAAGAATGGTCGATATGCAGCTGCGTCATCTTTTGCCGCATCAGCCGGGCGAACTTGGGAATGGGAATGCCCTTGCTGTCCGGGTCTTCCGCTTTCATACGCGCATTGATGGCATGGCGCAGGAAGTTGGCCAGGGTCACACCCGGGATCGCCACCGGGTACTGAAAAGCCAGAAAGAGCCCGGCGCGGCTGCGCTCGTCCGGCTCCATCTCCAGCATTCGCTCGCCGTTCAACAGCACCTCGCCTTCATGCACCTCATAAGCCGGGTTGCCCATCAATACGTTGGCGAGCGTGCTCTTGCCCGAAGCGTTCGGACCCATAAGCGCGTGAATCTCGCCTTGTTTCACCGTCAAATCAACACCGCGTAGAATCAGGCTTTCGTCGCCCTCCACACTGGCGTGGAGGTTGCGTATCTCCAATGTTGCGGTCATCTGCGGCGGTTCTCCCTTCTCCGCTAATCTATCTCGGGTTTCGGCTGGTCAAGACCAACCGTTGCGCTTTAGCGCCGCTCCCTTTTAATGTCGGTTAAATTTAGTCTATAACCGACTCGAACTTGATGGCAGTATATCAGCGCGTTCAAAGCCTGTCAACAGCGCCCAAAGCGGGCGAGTGGCTAATGTAGTGGATGTGGTTTCCTTAGACCCTGACAATAAAACTCTGTGCCCTCAGTGGTTCCAATAAACTAATGCGAAAATAATGGGACATTGTAGGGGCGATTCTGTGAATCGCCCGATGATGCAATCGTGAATTTTCGGGCGACATACAATGTCGCCCTTACAACCGACCTAATTCCGGTTTCTCATTTCTTTGTTGGAACTACTTCTGTGTCTCTGTGGTGAATTAACCTGCGCCAAGCTCGCATTCAAGATATGTCCACCGATATTGACACTGCCCAAAGCGGATGCGCCCCGCCCTGTTCATTGGACGGCCCGGCTGCGCTCATTCTTATCGCGCCAATGTTAGAACCGTATCAGAAACGCCGGCCTTGGGGAGCGGCTAATGCAGTGGATGTGGTTTCCTTAGACCCTGACAATAAAACTCTGTGCCCTCTGTGTCTCTGCGGCGAATGAACCTGCGCCCAGCTCGCATTCAAGATATGTCCACCGATATAGACACTCCCGGCGATGTCATAAATTGACAGAATTGGCGCGCTGTACTATGCTTGGCGCGATGTTGTCGGAAGCCGCCGGGCGGCGCCGTCGCGCGTATTGAGACGTGGATGCCCGGCGAACAACGCCAAGGACAGGCACATGAGCGAAAAAGAAGACGGGCTTTACGAAGCGCTGCGGGCGGTCGTCGACCCGGAAATCGGCTTGAACATTATCGAACTGGGATTGGTGCGCGGCGTGGAAATCGAGGAAGAGCGCGCGCATGTCAATATGATCATGACCACCCCATTTTGCCCCTATGCGCCGCAATTGCTGGAGCAGACGCGCCGCACCGCCCAAGACTTTCTGGGCACGCCGACCACGATTGAAATGGGCATGGAAATGTGGGATCCCAGCATGATGGAAGAAGGCGCCGCCAGCGACTGGGGCTTGTTCTAAGCCCTGCTGCGGTCGCTAGGGCCGGTTATTGCGGATCCACTCCAGCGGATCTATGTAATTCCGCATCAGCAAATTGTAATCCAATTTGGGCCAATTGCCGGGCCGGGTTTCAAACAAGGTCGTGGCGCTCAGGTCAAAGTGCAGATGGGGCACGAAGCGCCCGAAGGCGTCGCCCACTTCACAGATTCTTTGGCCGCGCGCCAGCCGATCCCCCACCGCGACGCGCATATTCTGCACATGGGCGTAACGGCTGTAGATGACGCGCCCGGAGGGCTGATACAAGGGATCGTGCCGGATAACAATCAGGTTGCCCCAAACGCCCATGCGCGCCGCGAAAGTCACAATGCCGCTGGCGCAGGCGTAGCAAGCCATGCCCCGGTCTTCGTAGGGACGGCCGAAATTCAGGTCGGCGCCGGTGTGATAAGCTTCGCTGGGCGTGCCGATGAAATAGAGCTTGGCGAAGGGACTGGCATCGCGCCAGCCGGGCGGCCACAATTCATCGGCGCGGCGCTGCTCGCTGGTTCCCACCGGCGAATCGTAGCCGTCGGCGACATGTACGCCGTTGATGATTGTCGGGCGCTGCTCTCGCCGCGGTTCCGGCGCCGGCGAATAACCGGTCGGCGTGTTGACAATGCGGCGAAAACGCACGGCGTCAAAGGCGATCTCTTTATCCGTTTCGCCGGTCACGTCATTGAGAAAAACGCGACCGGCGTTCTCCATGTGGCGGTCAAGGTCAAAGACGCCGAGCGCCACCCAGGTGTTGCGTCTGCGAAATTGATTGATGTCCAGGACCACTTCAGTGCTGGTGCCGACAATTCCGTGTACTTTGTAGCGCGCCCGAGTCGTCGTCGCGTGACGATTGGGGATGAAGACCGAGATTTCGTATAAGCCGTTCTGCGGCAATTCATCGCGCCATTCCGCCCAGACCTTGCTGGTTCGTTCTTCGGTCTTGGCAAAAAGATAATCCCAGCCCCAGGTATTCTGACGCGCGCTGAACTCCGGTTGGCCGGTGTAGGTGCCGCTGCGGAAGCCCTTCCTGGTCGGGAAAATCGTCACCTCATCGGCGAAGTTCTGCTGGATATCCGGTCCGGTATCAATCGGCAGGGAGGACAGGTCGATGGGCATATTGACGCCCGCCCACTGGGAGATGACGCCATGGCGCCACCAGCTGACGCCGCGGGCGCCATGCACCTGGGTCGCCAGGGTGTGGGCCTCGGTCTGTTCGCTTGCAAGCGCCGTGCCTTCAAGCACAGGAATGATCGGCTTGTCATAGCCGCGCCAGACATCCCATACATCCGACAAGGCATCTTCCGGCGTGGTGCGGAAGATATTCCAGTAGGTTTGCGGATGAATGCTATCGACGAAGGGACTCCATTCACCGGGAAAAATCGTATTGTAATGCTGCCGGCGCGGATCGACGCTCATGCCAATGTGGTAACGCGTGCCCAAACCGCGCCGCAAAGCCAGCATGAAAGGCCGCACGGCCGAAGACCCGCCGCGCCAATAATCGGCATAAGGCTCGATATCCAGAATCAGCGATACGACGCCGGGGCGCGTGCAGGCTTCGACGATGATCGCCGCTTCTTTCTCGACATTCAGTCCCTTGGGCACGCACCAGGCGTGAAACTCGATTTCCGCGGCCCGGCAGGCCGCCACCCATTGGTCGACGCTGCTGGCGCCGCTGATCGCCATATCGCTGCTGTCATAGTCGCTCATCCAGTTGATGCCGTTGGTGATCTTGACCCAGATCTGATCCACATTGGGCGCATTTTCCTTGATGACTTGCAGAACTTCCGCCGCCGTGTTTTGGGCGACAGCCGAGCCTTTCCAATGCCAGACCGCTACTTTGCCGTCGTATGGCGTCGGCTGTTGCCGCGTCGGGTTTGCGCCGATCGCCTGCACGAATTTGATGAAGCCGGCATAGACCCAGCCCTTTAGCCCGCCCTTCTCGATCCAAACCCAGTTGCTTTGGGTTTTGGTATCCGGGAAATAGACAACCAGGCTGTTGTCGAGCAGGTCGCCTACATCCGCGTAATGGACGCCGGGGCCGGTGCGGACGTTGCTGAGCGCCGACTGCGTATTGGCCACCGCGACAATGCCGCCGCCAGCGTCCTCAGGTTTCGGAACGGAATAGGAACTGCTCATGCCTTTCTCCCCGTCAGCTTTCGCTCGCGCCACAATACAGGCATGGTAGTACAGTTGCAGAAATTAGGCAAAGTGGGTCAGACCCAGGGAGTGGCTAATGTAGTGGATGTGGTTTCTCTTCGACCCTGACAATAAAACTCTGTGCCCTCTGTGTCTCTGTGGTGAATTAACCTGTGCCAAGCTCGCATTCAAGATAAGTCCACCGATATAGACACTCCCCAGATCCAGCTAAATCGCAAAAGAAAAAGCCGCACGAAGGCGGCTCTCCTCGCAGCGCTGCAGTCGGCCTGGCGCCGAAAGCAGCGCTAGCGACGCAATCGCAAAAGACTACACGGTGAAGCTGCCGTTTCGATAGAACAGCTCTCCATCCACCAGAATCTCGCTGTCGGCGCGCATATCGCAGATCATATCCCAATGCACGGCGCTCTTGTTGAGACTGCCGGTTTCCGGGTAACCCATGCCCACCGCCATGTGCACGGTCCCGCCGATCTTTTCATCGTAGAGTATGCTGCCGGTGAAGCGATCAATGCCGAAATTTGTGCCAATGGCGAATTCGCCCAAATAACGCGCGCCGTCGTCCGTATTGAGTTGAGCGTGCAGCAGATCTTCATTCATCTCGGCCGAAGCCTCGGTCACGCGGCCATCGACGAATTTCAGTTCGATGCCGCTGACAGCGCGCCCGCCGACGATCGCGGGATAGCTGAAGCGCACCCAGCCGTTGACGCTTTCCTCAACCGGACCGGTGAAGATCTCGCCGCTTGGCATATTGCGCCGGCCGTCGCTGTTGATGAAGGTCCGGCCGGCGATGCTCAGCTCGAGGTCGATGTGCGGGCCGCGCAGTGCGATATGCCGCTTGCCCGCCAGATAATCGACCTTGTTCTGCTGCATCGCGCTGAGCTTGCGCCATTCGCCGGCCGGGTCCTCCGCTTCGCAGAAACAGGCGCCATAGACGAAGTCTTCGTATTCTTCGAAGCTCATATTCGCTTCTTGCGCGCTGGCCTGAGTTGGGTAAAGCGCGCCGACCCAGCGGAAAGCGCCACGAGCGGCCCGCTCCAGCCGCGTTTGCAGAATCACGCTTTGGGCGGCGCGCCATTGCTGCATCCGCACGGCGTCGATGCCGGTCATGGCGCGCGTATTTTCCGGGGCCAGCGCCCGAATGTAGACATCGGCTTCGTCGGTATACAGCTTCAATGCCGGGTCGATCCAGGTCATCTGATCGTCAGTGGCGTTGCGCAGAAAATAGCGCTGCATCCACTCGTCTTCGATGAGAAGGGTTGGATTGCCGCCGGCGTCAAGCGCGGCCGCGTATATATCGCGCAGGATGGGCAGCGCGTTGAAGTCGCCGAGGATGCCCACCCAGTCCCCGGGCTGCACCGCCGTCGAATAATTCACCAGCAGATGCGCCAGCTTCTGGCGTCTCAGGTCGCTCATATTGTTGTCCCGGGGCGCTTGAACTTGCTAGGCCAGCGCGCGCGCCTTGTCCAGAGCGGCGGCAAAGTCAACTTCGTCGCCGATGACCGGGACATATTCGGCATGACGGACGACATTGTCGCGGTCCAGGACGAAGACAGCCCGCTGGCAAATGCGCCAGTCCGTATCGTGCACGCCGTAATCATCGGCGAATTGCATATCGCGATGCGCCGACAGCGTCTCGGTGTTTTCTATGCCTTCGCTGCCACAGAAGCGACCCAGCGCGAATGGCATGTCCGCGCTGACGGTAAGCACAACCGCGTCGTCCAGCGCGCCGGCCTCGGTATTAAAGCGGCGAGTCTGATCCGAGCAGACACCGGTGTCAATCGACGGGATGACGCTGATGACCTTGACCTTGCCGACATAATCCGCCAGGGACTTGCTGCTCAAGTCGTTGGCAATCAAGCTGAAGTCCGGCGCCGAAGCCCCGACTTCAAGCATTTCCTTCTGTACATTGTGTTCGCTGTCGCCGACCATCATGCCTTGCCGCGCCATGGGATATCTCCTTCTCGCTCTTAATAGATTGCTAAGCTTGTTTGGGTTATGATGAGATTATAGGCGCATCGCTATCTCAATCAAGATGATAACTGTCCAGGCGCCTGAAACTGAAGAAACGGGAGAAAAACAGCATGCCGCGCAAACCAATAGTCGTCGTCGTTGTGGTCGCCATCGTTATCGTCGGTTTGGCGATCACACAACCCTGGCTCTACTTCGTCAATCGCGAGGTGAATGAAGCCTTTCCCAGCTTGAGCGACGCCCAGCGCGAAGCCGTCAGCGCGATGCCGGAAAAGGAAAAGCAGACGCTGATTGACATGGCCAAAGAGAACCGCGACATGGCCGCGCAGACCGCGATGGCGCAGATCGGCGCCGACAATGTCGTGCCGTCCGATGAGCAAGCCATGCCACCGGACATGCCGGCCGAGCCGGAAGTCCTGGTCATGGGCAGCTTCATCGATATCGATCCCATCCATGGCGCCGTGGGAAGCGCCACCGTTTATGCCCTGCCGGACGGCGGACGCGTCCTGCGCTTTGAGGACTTCCGCTCCAAAAATGGGCCGGATCTGCATGTCTACCTTTCAACGGAAGCGCCCACCAGCACCTTCGCCGGCTTGGGCGCGGACGAAGTCCATCTCGGACCGCTGAAGGGCAATGTCGGCAGCCAGAATTATGAAATACCGGCCGAGGTTGATCTGAGCCAATATCGCAGCGTGGTGATCTACTGCGTGCCTTTCCGCGTTGTTTTCAGCACGGCGGCATTCGCCTAGTCGAAGTCGCGGTAGCGCCACTCGCCGTCGACCAGCGCGCCCAGGATCTTGAGCTCAGGAATCGCGTCAGCGTCGACGGCGTAGATATCGCGGTCGAGGACGATCAAATCGGCCAGATAGCCTTCGCTCAGTTTGCCGAGGCGGTCTTCCATGCCGGCGGCGTAAGCCGGACCTTGCGTGAAACCGAGCAGGGCCTCCTGCAAGCTGATGCGCGCCTGCGGATACCAGCCGCCGGCCGGCTCGCCCTTTCGCTGGCGCGTTATAGCGGCGTGGATGCCGAGCAAGGGATCAATCGGTTCCACCGGCGCGTCCGAGCCGAAGGCGACGCGCGCGCCCTGGTCGATCTGCAGGCGCGGATTGTAGGCGAGCGCGCTGCGCGCCCCCCAATAACGGTCGGCGCTGTGCATATCGGAAGTCGCATGGATGGGCTGCATCGAGGCGATGACATCCAGTTCGGCCAGGCGGCCGACATCGCCGGGATGGATGATCTGGACATGTTCGATGCGGTGTCGGCGGCTTGTACGTGTCAGGCCGCGCTGCGCTTCCTCGCGCCGTACAATTTCGAAGACATCCAGCGCATCGTGCACGGCTTTGTCGCCGATGGCGTGTACGCTTGACGGCAGACCCAGCGCGCTGGCCCGGCTGACGTATTCCACCATCTCTTCCTTGTCGACAACCGCCATGCCATAGTTGTCCGGCTCGCCTTCGTAGGGCTCGAACATGAGCCCGGTCTTCGTTCCCAAGGCGCCATCGGCAAAGAGCTTCAAGGCGCCAATGCGGATCCAGTCATCGCCGAAGCCGCTGCGAATGCCGGAGTCAAGCGCGGCACCCAGCCAGGGCTGATTGATCTGCTTCAGGACGCGCAGGGACAGGCCGCCGCGTTCGCGCAGGACCTGCAAAGCCGCCAGGCAAGATGGATCGTCAAAGTCGTGAATCATGGAGACGCCACAACGCAGCGCCAAAGCTTGCGCCTCGGCCATCATATCCGCCAATTGTTCGCTCGTTGGATTGGGCATCGCCTCACGAACCAGATCCATAGCCGTTTCGAGCAAGATGCCGGTGACGGCGCCGTCCTCCCCGCGCATAATTTGTCCGCCTTCCGGATCCGCCGTCGACGCCGTGACGCCGGCGATGTCGAGCGCTTTCGAGTTGACCCAAGCGGCATGACCGCTTTTGGCGCTGAGAAAAACCGGATTGCCGGGCGCAACAGCGTCCAGGTCTTCTTTAGTCGGAAAGGCGCGATCTGTCCACATATCTTGCGCCCAACCACGCCCTTCAATCCAATCGCCCGGCGCGGCGTCGGCGGCGCGCAGCGCGACCCGTTCGATTGCCGCCGCCCGGCTCGGCAATTCATCAAGCTCGACCGACCGCAATGAACGAGATTGACCCTCCCAATGCAGGTGGGCATCGGTGAAGCTCGGCAGAATCGCCTTGCCATCAAGGTTTATCAAGGCGGTTCCGGCGTCGGCCAGTCGGCGGATTTCCGCGTCGTCGCCCAGCGCGACCAGGCGACCATAGCTGATCGCCAGCGCCTGCGCGCGCGGCCTTTCCGCGTCCAGGGTGGTGATATTGCCGTTGTAAAGAATCGTATGAATCATGCTTCAGTCCTCTAAGACTCGGGTTATTTCGCGCTCGATTTCCTGGGGCTTGGGCGCGCTGTCCAAGCCGCGGCGGGTCACGGAATAAGCCGCCAGCCGTCCCGCCGCTTGCGCCGCCTTGTGGACATCGCCGCCCAGGCGCGGCAGCGACGCCAAAAGCGACGCCGCGAAAACATCGCCGGCCCCGGTCAAGTCAAGCGGCTCAACTTCAATGCTCTCATAATGCCGGGCGCCGCCATCGTGGTAGTGCGTGCCGCCCTTGCGGCCATTGGTGACAATTAGATGCGGGCATAGGCGCCTGACGCGTTCGGTCAGCTGCGGAAACTGCTGAACATCTTCTTCACTATAGACGACAATATCAAAGCGCTCCAGCGCTTCCTCATCGCGCCAATGCCGCAGCCGTACCAGTCCGTCCGCATCCCAGCGCCGCATCATGCCCTGCATGGTCAGCATCCTGGTCGCCGTTGGAAAGAGCCGCGCCATCTCCCGCGGCTCAATCTCGCCCGCCAAAGGACCCAGATGCAGGTAAGGCGCATCAAGCCAGGCTTTGGGCACGGCGCTGGCGGGCAGGGGCCGCGCGGTCGCCCGCACATACTGCCGGCGTCCCCGCTCGTCGTATACATTCTCGTAGGTGAGAGAAGCTTCGGCCGGCAAGACGCGCAGCTCGGCGAAGGGCGCAAGCTCTTGCAGAAGCGGCTCGTTGCGGGCGGCGCTGGTGAGGATCGCGACTCTATGCCCGAAGGCGGCGTAAGTGGCCGCCGCGTATGACACCGTCCCGCCCAACTCGCGCCCGCCCGGCACAATGTCGACGGTGATATGACCGATGACCAGCACATCAATTTCGGCGCTCACTGGCGGTTGCCGCCACGGCGGTCGACGGCGACCGATCCGGCAAACGCGGCCGTCGGCATTGTCGAAACTTGAAACACGAATTGGTCTATCTGGGAACGATGGTGACTTTTCGCCCGCGGCCCTCGCCGATGCTGCGCGTGGACACATCTTCGCGGCCGCGAAGCGTCAAATGGATGATGCGCCGTTCATTCGGGTGCATCGGCTCCAGCGTGATCGTTCGCCCCTGTTGCACGGCTTGCTTCGCCATGCGTTTGGCCAGGCCGCGCAGTCGGTTGGAGCGCCCGGTCTTGTAGCCGCCGGCATCAACGATGATATTGGCGCGGCGCTCCAGGCGCCGGCTGCAGATCAAGCGCACAATATGCTGCAAGGAGGAAAGGGTTTCGCCGCGACGCCCGATCAGGCGGTTGATGCGCTGGCCCGTGATATTCAGCATCCAATGCGGATCTTCGTCCTCGTCGTCATCGTCGGCGCGCTGCACCTGTACGCGGGCGTCCAGGCGCATTTTTTGCAACAACTCTTCCAGCACTTCACGGCCGACAATAGCATCTTCATCAAGTTCGTCATCGGGCACTGACGCGACCGGCGCGCGCGCCGGCCGGTCTTCAGCCATTGCATCTTCATCGGCGACCTTGGATTCTTGCGATTTGCGTCGGCCGATCAGCACCAGCCGCACCCGCGCCTCGCGCGCGCCGAAGCCGAACAAGCCGGTGTTCGGCTCCTCGAGCACTTCGACAACGACATCGCCGACAGCGGCGTCAAGCTCCGCCAAGCCTTTGCTAATCGCCGCATCAACAGAATTGGCGGTCACCTCAATCATTTCCATTGTTCAATCCCCGTTTTCCGAGTAAAGCGGCGACCGGTCACTTCCTGCGCGGTTTTTTCTTCCTGGATTTGCGGCGTTTCCTGGTCGGCGCTTCAACTTCATCGTCGAATACGATTTCCACCGGCGCCTCGTCGGTCTGCTTGCGGCGGAAGACCCGCTCCATCAGGCGCTTGCCCTGCGGGCTGTATTGCAGCATGCCGATGACGTTCGACGTCACGAAATAAATCGACAGGCCGGTGGAGAATGACAGCGAAAAGAAGCCGAACATGATGGGCATGATCGTCGTCATGCTTTTCATCATCTGCGCCTGTCCGCCGCCGCTGCTTCCGCCATCGTCGTCGTCGTCTTTCTTGGAGGCGCTCTGGCCGGTTGATGCCATTGTCATTTTCTGCTGCGCCCAAGTCGTGACCAAAACCAGCAGGGGCAGGATTAAAGCGTAGGGGTGGTTATCGGTTGGCGTCAAGCCGGGCGGCGCCATGGTCAAATCCAGGGCGGGCAGAATCTGCGGAATCGGCGTCCAAAAGCGCTGAAGCGGAATCAAGGAATCGAGACCGGGGATCAGCAGGCGTTCCGACAAGTCCACCAATTGGAATGGCGTTGCCGCCAGCGCGAAGAATATCGCTTGGTAAAGGCCGATGAGAATAGGAAACTGAATCAACATCGGAAAACAGCCGCCAACCGGGTTGACTTTGTTTTCTTTATAGAGCTTCATCTGCGCCTGGGAGAGCTTTTCTTTGTCGCCCTTGTACTTTTCTTGCAGCTTTTTCAATTGCGGCTGGATCTGCTGCATCTTGCGCGATGAATCTTGCTGCTTGGCGAAAAGCGGGAAGGTCAATACGCGAATGATCACCGTCAAGACAACGATCGCCAAGACGATATCCTGGTTGAGAACCGCGTATAGCCAGGCCAGAATTGTTACAAACGGGTTAAGAATCAGATCCCACATTCAGTCATGCTCCGATTGCCGGACTAACGCGGATATACCCAGAGCTGCCGCCCATCGAGCGAAAAGGCGATGAGCAGCCGGGCGTCGTGCACAGATGTAACTAGCAAGAGCGGCTCGTCAATGTTCAGGCTCTCGCTCGGCTCAATCAGCATCATGTCGCCGAGCAATTCAGGCCGTTCGTCGATTTCCCGCGCGTTGATGAGCGCGCCGTCGCGCCGGTCCAGCCAATAGACTTTGCCATCGCGGGATGCGACGACGACGCGATCGCCGTAAACGATTGGACCGGCGCGGATGCCACGCTCGGCGATTTCTTTCGACCAGCGCGGCGCAAGGCGATTCTCGCTGTCCAGAGCGTGCACAAAGCCACTCAGATCAGCCAGATAAATGATGCCGTTTTCGTCAATCGCCGGCGTGCCCCATACCCAGTTCTGCGTCTCGAATACGCTGAGAATCCCACCATCGAGCGAAATCTCGAAAAAGCTCTTGTTGAAGCTGCCCACATAAAGGCGGCCATTGGCGAAAAGCGGGGTCGAGGCGACGCTGCCGCCCAAATCCACAGCCCATTGCAACTGTCCGCTCTGGCTATCAACCGCATAGAGGTAGTGGTCAATCGACGAAAATACCAGCAGATCATCGACCAAAAGCGGTTGCGCCCAGATGCCGGCTTCCGTGGGGAAACGCCAAAGCTCGCGCAAGCCGTCCATAGAAATCGCGCTTAGCCCGCCATTCTGCAGCGGCACATACAGCATGCCATCGGCCTCGAGCATGCTGGCCACGACATTGTCGGCAAGCGGAACGGTAGCCGCGACTTCCAGCAATACCGAGTCCACGGTCAGCAAGCGCTTGTCATAGGTCGCGACCAATACCGATTGCTCTTCAAGCCGGAGCGGCACGGCGTAAAACTGCGCGCCTCCGATTTCCGAGCCGCGCAAAATCCACTCGCGCGGGTTGCCTTCGCTGTCGCGGATGATGTTTCCGTCGATCGGGTTTATCAAGCGCGCCGGCGCCCCGTTCAAGGGCGAAAGAATAACGATATCGTTATTGTAGGCCAGCGTGAGCTGCTGCTCGCCGTTCAGGTCAATGAGACCGATCGACGGCCAACTCACGCCCATGCGCGCGCCGACGCAGCCCGATAAGAACATGACAGCGGTCAGCAGCGCAATAAGCTGGCGGCGCCAGCCGCAAGAGGACTTCAAGGCTTACTCCTTGGGCGGGACGGGATCATAACCGCCGGCATTTAAAGGATGGCAGCGCATGATGCGGCGGGCGCCCATCCATGTCCCTTTAATCGGGCCGTATTCCTCGATCGCCTCGTAGGCGTAGGTGGAACAAGTCGGCGTAAAGCGACAGGCGGACGGCAACATGGGCGACAGAAAACGTTTGTACATTTGAATTGATCTCAGCAGGACCCACTTCAGCATGTCAAGACGTCTCGATTATTCGCGCCTGAAACAAAAGTCTTTTCAGTATACGCTGCAATTCAGCGAAAGGTTGCCCCTTCATCGCCGGCCGCGCCACCACAACAATATCGAAGCCTTGCCGCAGGCTCTCATGCAGCGCATGCATCTGCGCGCGCAGACGCCGCTTGCAGCGATTGCGCTGAACTGCCCCGCCCAGGCGCTTGCCAACGACGAATCCATAGCGATTGTGCGGCAAATTGCTGGCGCAAACGCTGACCAACACGCTCGGATGGCGATAGGCCTTTCCGGCGCGCCGGACATGCTTGAATTCGGCCGGGCGGCGCAATCGCAGCGCGGATTTCATCAATTAACTGGCGTTCCAGTTCACTTTCTTTACATGGTTGGGGGTCACGGCCAGTTGATGGCGCCCCCGCCGGCGGCGCGCCTTGAGGACCTTGCGCCCGCCGCGCGCGCTCATCCGCTTGCGGAAGCCATGCACGCGCTTGCGCCGACGGATCTTCGGCTGCCAGGTACGTTTGGTTGACATCTATTCAGCCTCTGTTCAACAGCGTCAACAATCACAAGGGCGCAGTATATACCAGCATTCGTCATCGGTCAACATCCGCTTGCTCGCGCCAGCGCGCAAGCCAGGCCGAGCTCAATCCCCCTTTTATTCGCGGCCTGCGCCCTTGAACCGGTCAATGGCATCGAAAAGCCGCTTTATTCCCGCGAAAAGCGCCAAGATCGCCCAAGTTGCGCTTGACGGCGCAATCACCGATACAGTAGGATTGCAGCGGCTTTGACGCGCCAGCCTCGCGCTGACCGTTGCGCGCGCCTGCCAAGCGCAATTTGTATCTTGTCCCGGGGGATGTTTCGCCTTGCTGCCAGCACAACATTGGGCCTACAGTTTTTCAATCGGCGCCGAAGATGTTGACAGCATAACCAACCTCTTGCTGGACAGGGAAACGCCATTGTCGGCTGTTCAGTTGGCGACCGAGATCATCGAGAAGCGCGAACGGAAAGAGCGGGCGCGGCGCGACCGGAAATTCCAGGATACAAAAGTGTATCGGCCGGCCGATTCCTACCAGGTCGGCGATCGGCTCACCTTCTCTCATTTTGATTATGCCACCGCGCGCGTCCTCAGCCTGCGCGACGGCACGCACACTGACCTGAGCCCGATCAAGGTTGCGGCCGTCGCCTTCGAGAATGCCTGCGCCCAGCCCGAAGACGGCATCCGCGAATTTGTGGTCGAATACGAAGCCGATCACCCCCTTAATGATGTCGACCTGAACCGCCATCCGAGCCAGCTCGATCGGGAATACAGCGTCGACGAGATCCTGCAAGATCCGAATACCAACATCGTAGAGCAAGTAAACGACTCGCTGGAGCGCAACCCGGATCTGGTGCGTATCGCCGGCACCTGGTTTGTGCGCGAGTTGATGGTCGAGGTCGATATCGGCCATTTGCATCTCGCCGAAGCGGTGCTGGATATGTACGGCGGCGGTCCGCTGGAACCGCAGCAGATCCTGCGCGAGATTGGCGGCTTGGGCGATGCGCCGCTCCCGCTCCAATTGTTTTCCTTCAACTACTATATGAATGAAGACGAACGCTTTGAAGAAGTGGGGGCCGCCGGCCAAATTCTTTGGCACTTGAAGGACTTGTTGCCGCGCATGGCGAGGCAAGTTCCCGCCATATTGCAATACGACGCCATCGAATTTGATCGCCGCCTGCTCACGCGGGAGATGCGGCAGTTGGAATATGACCTGGACGATGAGCACTCGCCGGTGACGTCGTCCCGCCCCGACGATGAAGTGAGCCTGACATTGATCTATCCGCATCGCCGCGTTGGCACGCTGCCGATCAATTCGGAGACCCGCTACATCTTCCCCGACGCCAAGACGCCGCGCATCGCCATCACAATGATTGACGCGCTGGACAAAGAAGAGTATCCCTGCTGGGTTGTGCACGAATTCAAGTATGTCTTCGGGCTGGCGCCGCTCTACCAGAAGCACCATCTTCCGGTCGGCGCTTATGTCTATTTGAACCGCACGGACGACCGCAGCCGCATTGAAATCGAATTTGACAATTATCGTCCGCGCACGGAATGGATCCCGCTCGTGCAGAAGACGGAGCGGCAGCAACTGAAGTTTCAATCGGCCAAGCGCGCGATCGGGGCCGACTATGATGAGATGATCATCGTTGGCGTCAACAATTTGCAAGAGGTGGACAAGCTCGGCAAGGATTTGCAGACGCGCCGAGTCGCCCTGACGGCCTTGCTGCGCGGCCTGGTTGGCGAGCTTTGCAAGCAGAACCCGCAAGGCGCGGTGCACGCCAAGGTGCTCTACAGCGCCTTGAATATCTTGCGCCGCTGCCCGCCCGGCCCGATGCTGGCCACGCTGATAACGAATCCGGAATTTGATTATGTCGGCGGCAACTACTGGAAACTGAGCGCCTAACCCGGGGGATAGGCCAATGTCTCTGAACTACCTGATCAAGCCGAGCGTCGATACCCGATTTTTCATCGACTACGATTGGTGGAAGCAGAGCCGCGACGACCTGCATATCTACCTGCTGACCCACCTGACGCCGGAGCAGCAGCAGGCGCTCAAACATCGCGACTTAAGAGAAGTCTTCGATTATGTGCACCCCGAAACCGGCGAAGTGATTCAACTGGATACGCTGGGGCTTGCGATACAGGAATCGTCGCGGCGCGACGACTTCATCACCGAGCACATCGGATTGATCGACAGCGTATTCCGCGCCCTGCTTGTAAATGGCAATCAGCCGCTCAGCGCGCTGGAGCTGGCGGAGATCACCGGGCGCGATGCCTCGACCATTCTAAAGACCATCGGCGGCCTGCGCGTCTATCGCGGCATTCGGCCGCACCAGCTGGCCGGCAGCGCTTCAGGTTAATCCATGGCGCGCGTGATCAATACCAACAGCCCCGGCAAGCGCCGCAACGCCTACATGCGCACGATTGCCGAGATTCTGCGCCGATTGAGCCAGCAAAGCGACATCAACCAGGACAGCAAAGATATGGTCGCCATGCTGGTCTATTGCCTGCGCGGCGTCGACGGGACGGTCGAGGAGTCGATTGTCGCCTGGGAAAAACGCGGATACTGGAAAAAAGCGGATGACTTCCAGCAGAAGTGGTGGTGGTCGTCTTTGACAGCCAAGGCGATAGAAGAATTGATCGTGGCCGAAAACTGGGATGCGCTGCCCGAGACGATGATGCGTTTATTCCCCCACTGCGCTGATATCAAGATCAACAGATTGACGCGGAACCCCAAAGACTGGCAGGGGGCTTACGGCAAGCTCCGGGGTGAACTCCTGGCCTGAGGCGATACAGGTCCGCCCCACCCCGGACCATCGATTCGGGCGCACAGAGCAATCGCAGCAAATTGAAATTGCACTGATAAATGACTTTTTCTCATATTTCGTAATCTGTAGGGGCGTTTCGCTGAAACGCCCACAATTTGTACGCCATTTTCAACGGGCGTCTCACGAGACGCCCCTACATTTTTACATGGCCATCGGCGGATAATGTTTTGATGCGAATGCTCTGCGGCGCCCGGCCTGCATCTAGGCAAAATGCATAGGGCTTCGTATAATCTATCCAATTCCCACTGGTTAGACTGCCTGGAAAACATTGAGCGAAGAGCAAGACGGACAATCGACGGGCGCCGCCGAAGCATCAGCACTAAAGTCCGCCGACGAGTATCGCCTGGAACGGCTGACCTGGTTCGGCCTGGTTGGCGTTCTCGCAGTCACGGGCATCCTGCCGGATTGGGTGGCGCTGCACCCGGGCCTCACGCCGCTCGCGGCCGGTCTCCTGCTATTGGTCTCGGGAATCATGCGCTATCGGCGGGGCTGGCGCGTCAGCTACTCGATCTGGGTCGCCGCTAGCTTGTCGCTGGCGCTGGCGGGCTTCAATTTTCTCAGCCGGCCCGACCTTGACCTATCACTGGCGGTAGTTGTCATCGCCGGATTCATTATTGCCGCCGGGATCTTCACCCGCGAGGACCAGTCGCGACTGGAATAGAAAAGGCCAGGGAATCCAAAATGAGCATCACGCGCGCGCAGGAACTCAGAGTTGAAGAGATTCGCAAACTGGCGCTGCCCTTGAGCGCGCATATTCTTTCCGGGGAGGGCTTGCTGGACCGCCCGATTTCCTGGACGACCGTCATCCATCCGGAAGATGATGTCTTTTCAAAAGCGGTGCAAGAGCGCGAATTGATTTTGATCGCGCCGGCAAACAATCCGTCCAAAGCGCACAGCGACACCGAGCTGATTCACTGGGCGGCGAAGGCGGGCGCATCCGCCGTCGTATTTTGCAGCCCAGTCGGCACCACCGCATTGGCCGAAGCCAAGGCGCGCAACCTGCCGGTGCTCTCGCTGCCGGAGGACATTCGCATCCGCGAAGTCGAAAAGACCGTCATCAGTCTGCTGGTCAATCGCAAGGGCCAGGTGGAGCGCCGCGGCACGCAGATTTACCGTCAGCTCACGCAGATTTCTTCGCGCAACGAAGGCATGGCCGGCTTGATCGGGGCGATGGCGCGGCTGACCAAAAAAACCGTCATCGCCCAAGACAAACGGCTGCAACCCATCTCTCACAAACTGCAGCCGGAGTTCGTGGGCATCTGGGACGATATCGAGTTCTTCCTGAAGAAACAGGACAACCTGCCGGTGGAACTGCACGACCGGCACCGCGTGGTCGAGGTCGATCCGCCGGTGCTCATGCAGGCCCTGCCGCTTTCCGGCGTCGCCAGGCTGGTCGCGCCCATTATCACCAAGAACGTCGGACGCGGCTATCTGTCCATCATCGCGCGGGAAAGCGACCTGGACGAGATCGACCAACTGGTTTGCGAACATGGGGCGGCCGCTTGCGCCCTGGAAATGGCCAAACAAAAAGCCGTCAACGAGACGGAAAAGCGGCTGCGCGGCACTTTCCTCGACCGCTTGCTGCTCGGCGATGTCAGCCAGCAAGAGGCGATCCGACAAGGGGAACGCTTCAACCACGACATGACGCGGACGCATGTGGCGTTTGTGCTCAGCTGGCGCGGCAGCCAGCAGCCGTCGCTGCGCCGCCTGGAGACCATGGTCAACGCCATCATCGCCGAGCAAGAGGCTTCAGCCCTGGTCTGGATTCGCGAAAAAGAAGGCGAAGTGGTCGTCTTTCACGCGACCGACTTTGACGATCCCATCGATCATAGCCTGGCGCTGTCCGAACAGTGCAGCAGCGAGATCAATCGGCGATACCCGGCCAATCGGGTCGCGATCGGTTTGGGACAAGTGGCGCGCGATGTCAACAACTGGCGCTCGAGCTATCGCGACGCGGCGCAAGCGATGGAGCTGGCCGAACGCCTGCAAACCGACTTTCCTCTCTTCATCGGCGATTTGGGCGTCTACCAGCTGATTCTCAGTCTGTCCGACCGTGAAAAGCTGAGCCAATTCTGCCTGCATTCGCTTGGCAAGCTGACGGAATATGACATGCGGCAAAACGCCGATCTCATCAAGACGCTTGAAGCCTTCTTCAACTGCCACGGCAATCTGTCCCAAACGGCCGAGTCGCTCATCGTGCACCGGAATACCCTGCTCTATCGCATGAATCGCATCAATGAAATTGCCGGAATCGACCTCAATCGTCCGGAAACGCGTCTGGCCCTGCACTTGGCTTTGACGATACGGCGTCTTCTGGCCCTCGCCTAGCCTGCGGCGCTGACGTCGTTCATGTCCAATTCCGCCAAGACTTCAGGTTCGGCTTTATGCAAACTGCCCAAGCATTCTCGTAAAATATCCATGACAAGTATCAATGGCGGAAAAGCAGGCCGCTGGTAGATAATCTGCTGACTTTATTGTAATATCAAAGAATATAGCGCTATCGCGCTGGACTCGAAGTCAGCGTTGCTAGCCAATATTCTCTTTTATCGGGACCAGCATTGATTAGCAAAGGATGAGCAATGGCTACGCTCAATGAATCATCCGCCATGGATCCCTTCTCCGACCTTCACCCGATCGATCGCGATCATCGCGATGCCTGCGCGCTGATCTGTTCGGTGCGCAAAGGCGGGCAAGCCACGCACGGCAATGTCAAACGCACCATAGAGGCGTTGACGCGCATGGGCCACCGCACCGGTTACGTCAACGGCGAAGGCGACGGCGTCGGCGTCTTGACCGATATCCCGCGTCAGCTTTGGACAAAATGGCTGGCGCAATCCGGATTGCGTTCTTCATTGGCGACCGACCGTAATTTCTGGGTCGCGCATTTGATGATACCGGCGCATGACCGGGCCCGCGCGCAGTACATTGTCGATCAGGTATGTCGTCAAATCAGCGAGGCGGGCCTGCACATCTTGATCGACCGCTCGGGCAAAGTGAACCCGCAGATATTGGGACCCAATGCCGAAGCGAATGAGCCGGTCTTCTGGCAGATCGCCGGCATCAACGGGCAGGTTCCGTCGGCTGAATTGGATGGCAAGCTCTTTGAATTGCAGGTGCAGTTGGAGCGCGAGCTTGAAGTCCACTTTCCCTCATTCTCGGCGCATAGCGTCGTTTATAAGGTGCAAGGCACAATCGAAATCCTGCGCCGCTATTATCCCGAATTGCGGGATCCGGATTACGCCTCGTCCATGACGATGGGCCACGCGCGCTACAGCACCAATACAAATCCGATTTTTGAACGGGCCCAGCCCTTCAACTTGATCCAGCACAATGGCGAATTCAACACGATTTCGCGCTTCCGCATTGAATCGGAAATGTTGGAAATCCCAATGGTGGAGAACGGCTCCGACTCGCAAGACGTGGATCGCACAATCTACGCGCTTTGCATGCGCCATGGCTTGGATCTCATCGAGGCGATGGAGCATATCTTCCCGCCCTTTGAGCACGATCTGATTCAGCGCGCGCCGGAAATCCACGAGATGTATGCCGAATTGCGGCAGGCTTTCGGCCCCTTCGCCCAAGGCCCGGCGGCGGTGGTGGCGCGTCTGGGCAATCAAGTTGTCTTCAGCGTGGACGCGCTGGGCCTGCGGCCGCTCTGGTACGGCGAAACCGAGAAGGAACACTTCGTCACATCGGAACGCGGCGTCTATGCGCTGGATTCCATGTCGATCAGCCCGAAACCCATGGCCCCGGGCGAAAAGATCGCGATGAAGGTCAACGCCGGGCAATCAATCGATGTCCTCGACTATCCGGCGATTCAGCAATACGTATACGGCAAATATCGCGACCGCAGCCCATACAGCCCCGATTCCGGCGGCATCTGGCGCTCGGCCGCCGTGGAAGCGGCGGCGCCTTCCGCGAGCAATTATCCGATCCATCCGGCCGCTAACGGCGGCGGACAGCTGCAGGCGCAGGCCGCGCCCGTGGCTGTACTTGAACGGACAGCGGAGCCCGCCCGAACCGCGACCAAGCTGCCCTGGGCCGATGCGCCGGTGAAAGTCAACGCGGCGGTCATGTCCGGCTTCGGCTGGGAACGCTATCATGTCGAGATTGTCAAATCCCTTTCCGAAAACGCCAAAGAGCAAATGGGTTCGCTGGGCTGGGATGGCCCGCTGGCCGCCTTGAGCAACACACGGGCGAACCTGGCCGATTTCTTCAAAGAGACGATCGCCGTGGTCACCAACCCGTCAATCGACCGCGAACGTGAGCAAGCGCAGTTCTCGTCGCAAGTTCTGCTGGGTTGCCGGCCCGAAATCGCGCAGGGCCGCGAAGAGAACGCGACGCTCGTCCGTTTGCAGATACCGCTGCTCCTCGATGCCATTCCCGAATTCGACGATATCGAGACATTGCGCGGCATCGCCGAGAATCAGGGGACGATGCTGCTGCAAGATCTGGCGGCCATCTTTGATGAACAAGTCGCCTTCTTCTCAATGGGCTGCCCGATGGACGCGACCGTGGACCTCGCGGTAGAAGCGCTGCAAAAGCGCGTCGTTGAAGCCGTACAAAACGGCGTCCAGTGCATCATCCTCCACGATAGCGACATCGCCTCGGGCGAGGAGCTATATATCGATCCGCTCCTGGCGGTCGCCGCGGTTGACCGCGCCCTGCGCATCGCCGATCAAAAGCCGAACCTGCGCCGCCGCGCCGGCATCGTCGTGCGTTCCGGCGCCTTGCGCGATCTGCATGACCTGGCGATCTGCCTGAGCCTGGGCGCCAACGCCGTGCTGCCCTACGCGCTGTACGCGGTCGGCCTGGGGACGGCCCCGCGCGGAAGCCGCAAGCCGCTGGTGCCGGAACAGGTGGAGAAGGCCCTCGGCAATACGCTCAAAGCCATACACGCCGGCTTGCAGAAAATCACGTCGACGGTTGGCTGCCACGAGTTGCGCGGATACGGCCACAGCTTCAGTTCCATTGGTTTGTCGAAAAATATCTCCAATCTGCTTGGAACGCCGAATTATTTCGGCTCAACCGGCCGCGGCCTCACCTGGACAACGCTATATGATGACGCGCAGGAACGGGCCCAGGAGTTTCGCGGCGAAACGCGCGCCCGCCTGAAGAATCCCGAGCGCTTCTATCCGAAGATGTGGAAGAAAGCGGAAGCGGTCGCGCATGGCGAAATGATCTTCGACGAATACACGGAGACGCTGCTCAAGCTGGAAGACACAATGCCGGTTTCGCTGCGGCATATCTTGTCGCTGAAAGAGAGCCAGACGCCCATTGAGCCGGAAGAGGTGGATATCAGCATCAAGGGTTATGACATGCCCGTGCTGATAAGCGCCATGTCATTTGGCTCGCAGGGCGAGTTGGCATATCGCTGTTATGCGGAAGCGGCGCATTTGCTCAATATCATCTGCATGAACGGCGAGGGCGGCGAAATCCACGACCTGCTGGGCAAGCATCCGCGCAATCGCGGGCAGCAGGTGGCGTCGGGCCGCTTCGGCGTGAATATCGCCTTCCTTAATGCGGCTGACTACATCGAAATCAAGATCGGCCAGGGCGCGAAACCGGGCGAAGGCGGCCACCTGCCCGGCTATAAAGTGACGGAACAGATCGCGGCTGTGCGCAGCACAACCCCGGGAATCGGTCTGATCTCGCCCAGCAACAACCACGATCTCTACTCCATCGAAGACCTGGCCCAGTTGATTGACGAGCTCAAAACAGCCAATCCGCACGCGCGGGTTTCGGTCAAGCTGCCGGTTGTGCCGGGCATCGGCATTATCGCCGTTGGCGTCGCCAAAGCCGGCGCGGACATTATCACGATCACGGGTTATACCGGCGGCACGGGCGCCGCGCGCGCGCATGCGCTGCGCCATGTCGGCTTGCCGGCGGAGATCGGCGTCTGGCTGGCGCATCGTCACCTGATCGAAAGCGGCTTGCGCGACGATGTCGAGATCTGGACCGATGGCGGCATGAAGAGCGGCCGCGATGTCATCAAGATGGTCTGCCTCGGCGCCAACCGCGTCGGCTTCGCAACCCTGGCGATGGTGGCGCTGGGCTGCACCATCTGCCGCGGCTGCCAGGACGGCACCTGTCATGTGGGCATCACGACGCATGTGAAAACAAAAGAAGAGGCGGAGAAGCGCGATTTCAAAGCTTTCCGTCCCTTTGAAGAGCGCGGATCCCCGCACAGCATCGTGCACATGTTCGACGCTTTGGCCGATGACATTCGGATCTGGTGCGCCAAGATGGGCGTCAGCAATCTGCAGGACATCGTCGGCCGGGCCGACCTGCTTTATCAGCGCTCGCACCACGATCGGATCGATCTCAGCCATTTGGTCAAGCCGGTCCCGCATGCGCAGAAGACGCCGGCTCAACCCGGCGGCCGGCGCATATCACGACCGCGCAATACCGTCAGCAAGCAAATCACCGATATCGTCACCGAATATGTCAACAAGGGCGAATTCGAGTTGACTTATGATGACGAGCAAGTCATGGCGATGGACCGCGCTTTGGGCACGCATCTGGCCGGCGCTATCAAGCGCAAAGCCGTGCCCCAGGCCGATCGCATCCGCGCCATTAACCTGAGTTTCAGCAATTCCGCGATACCGGGCAATGGCCTGGCCGCCTTCGTGGACGACCCGGTCAATGTGCTGGTGGAAGGCGGCGCCCAAGACGGCGTCGGCAAATGCGCCACCGGCAGCAAAGTCTCGATTCTAAAGGGTCTCAATCACAAAGGCCGCCGCGTTGACGGCTCGGTGGGCAAGAGTTTCGCTTATGGCGCGCAGGGCGGTCTCTTCATTGTGCAGGGCGATGCCGACACCCGCGCCTGCATCCGCATGAGCGGCGCCGATGTCGTATTCGGCGGTGAAATCCGCGAGCCCTTGAATGACAGCCTCGGCGGCATGGGCGCGCGCGCCAACCTCAAGGGCTACGCCTTTGAATACATGACCTCCGGTCGGGCCGTTGTGCTGGGCGATCCCGGTCCCTGGATGTGCGCCGGCATGACCGGCGGCGTCGTCTACCAGCGCGTGCTGCCGGACATGGGCTTGACGATTGACGCCATTCGCCACCGGCTGGCCGCAGGCTCGGTGGTCGAGATCCAGCCCCTCGATGACGAAGGCGAAGATGATGTGCGCGAACTCTTGAATGCCTACATCCGGACGCTGGAGGAAAACAATCAGTCGAAGGCGGCCGAGCCGCTTTACAGCCTGCTGCGGCGCCCCAACGATCACTTCGTCAAAATCGCGCCGCCGATGGCGCACAAGATCGTCAACGAAAGCTAAGCCAAAAGAAAAACGGCTGATCGATTGATCAGCCGTTCCGTTTTAGCCCGACCGCCGCCCCGCGCTTTAGACCGGCGCCTCTTCACCCGGGATTGTTGCCAACACGCGCTGCGTCTTCAAGGCGAGATGCAGGATCAGCCGATTGTCGGCATCGTCCAGGTCGAGCTTCGTGAGGTCGGCGATGCGCTCCAGCCGATAAACCAGGGTATTGCGGTGCACATCAAGTTCCTGCGCCGCTTTCGCCAGGTTGCCGTTGGCGGCGAAGAATCCGCTTAGCGTGCGAATCAGGTCGCTCTGCTTGCGCTGATCGTGCTCAACCAGCGGACTCAGCGAATCTTGATAGAACTTCTGCAAGTGCTGAAGATTGCGTTCCTTAAGCGCCAGCAGCAATTGATACAGCTTGAGATCGCCATAATAGGTTGTGGAGTCGCGGTCGCCCAACTCGTATGCGATTCCCACGGCATCCTTCGCTTCGCGATAAGCGTCGCGCAGGTTTGACAAGCCGGCCGCCGGCCGACTGATGCCCGCCGCGACCAGGTCCTGCGGCGCGCGCAAAGCAAGCTGGGCCCGCGCTTCTTCTATGCTGTCGCGCACTCGGGACGGCGCCTGCGTCTCCTCAGCGTCCAGGGGATACAAAGCGACGATGACATCCACATAGTGGCCGACCGCGCCCTTGACGCCGCGGCGGGACATGTCGTCGCGAACCAGCGAAGTTAATGAATCCAGTGGAATGGCCTGGCCCGTTTCCCCCTGCGCGCGAAAAACCGCCACCGCATAGAGCGAGGCGGGCTCGAACCCGGCCTGCTGCGCGCGGGTCCGCAGCAAGTCGTCATCGGCGGGCGTGCCGCTCAGCCACATCTGGATCCAGTCGCCGCGCGTCTGCTCCACCGCGGAGGCGATTGCGCGGTTCTTGGCCATCTCAATGGCGCAGACATCGGCGCCATAGGTCAAGACCAGCCGGTCGAACTCGTTCAAGTCTTCCGCGCGGTCGATCAAAGACAGATAACCGGCGCTGCGCTTCTCCACCTTGAGCACGGTTGTGTAGCCCAGGGGGCTCAAGGCGATGGCGCCGGCGGTTGAAGGCGCCTCGCGCTGCAACCACTCCTGAAATTCATCGGAACGACTCGCGCTCACCCGCCGCCGTCCATTGGCGACGCGGCGTCCGGTGTAGGGAAATATCTGCGCGATCGGCTCGCCAGCGTCATCATGGATGGCGATGGCTTTGCCGGTCGAGCGCGACATCACCTGCAGCAGGCTGTTCAAGTCGCGGTTTTCCGCCGAGAGCCGCGTTAGTTGGCGCTGAATCTCAATCGCGCGCTCGGTCAAGCGCGCCGACTGGTTCAAAAGCAGCGAATTCACGGCCCGCTCCACCGTCGTCAGGCTGGTGTCGTCGGGCACAGAGAGCAGCGCTACGCCGCGTTCATTGGCCGTGTCCACGGCCTCCTGCTCGACAAGACCGGTCGCCAATACAGCGCTCACCCCAAAGTCCGCCAGTTGACCGACCACGCCGGCAAGGGACAGGCGATTGTCAAAACTGCGCAGCACATCCATGGAAACCAGCGCCAATTCGCCGCCGTATATGTCGGGGAAAACCGGCGGCTGCGCCCGAATGGTCACGGACCAGTTCACCGTCGTTTCGGGATCGCCCGCCAATATGCTCGCGCCTAATGGCAAAGAGTAACGCAGCAAGGATTGTATCGAGGCGGTGTTCTTATCAGACATTACCAAGATTCCCGTCTAGCATAGGCCGAGATCCCGAGTCTATTTGCAAATACCCTAAAAGAATCGTACAAAACCAGGCTAAGTCTTTGTAAGCTATTCACAATTCTACCCGGAAACTGAAACAAAAAAACAGGGCGAATCTCGCTTATGGATTCGCCCTGCAGAACTTCTTGGTGATGTTTACCAAGTCAAAGGCTGCGCCTCAGGCCGATAGTCACGGATTCGCCTTTGACATCGAAGTCTTCACAGACGTAGTCGCTGCTGAGCCGGCCGGGCTGCAGTTTGTCCGCCAGCGTCTCCGCCATGATATAGCCGCTGAAAAGCTGCATCACGGCGTCAATTGAAGAGGAGGCATCGCTGTAAACGACATCAATGCGGTCGTCCAATGCGAAGTCCGCATTTTTACGCAAGTTCTGTATGCGCCGGATCAATTCTCGCGCCAGCCCTTCTTCCAACAATGCCGATGTCAGCTTGGTATTCAGCGCGGCGACGTAGCCGCCGTCTTCGACCGCCCCTTCCGGCGTCTCGACGCTCACCTTGACCTCGCACTCTTCGTTGGCGATGAGGAAGCTTGAACCGTTCAATTCCAGCGTGATATCGCCGCCGGCGAGCAACTGCTCGGCAAAGGGCCGAATGAAATCTTGTTCGCCGTCGCGCAAGGCGGACTGTATCGCCTTGAAGTCGGCGCCGTATTTGCGCCCGAGAAACTGCGGCAGGGGATTCAGACTGAAGATGGTTGCGCTCGCGAAGGCGCTGGCCTCGTCCGCGCCCATCACCCCCACCGACTTCAGATTCAGTTCGCTCTTGATCAGCTCCGCATAGCGTTCCACGATCGGCGCTTCGGCAACATCGCGCAGCGCGAACTGCGCGCCGGCCAAGGGTTGCCGCACGCCGATTTGCACGGCATTGCGCGCCGCCAGCCCCAGGCTCACCAGCCGCTGCACCAGCGCCATGTCCGCCATCAAGTCCGCGTCGAGCAAGGAATCGTCCGCTTTCGGCCAGCGCGACAGGTGCACGCTTTGCTCTTGGGCCGCATCTTGTTCGCCGACCAGGTTGCGGTACATTTCTTCGCTCAGGAAGGGCATCGTCGGCGCCAGCAAATGCGCCAGCGTTGTCAGCGCTTCATACAAGGTGGCGTAGGCTGCAAGTTTGCTGCCGTCCGCCTCGCTCTTCCAGAAGCGATCGCGGCTCAAACGCACATACCAATTGCTCAGACGCTCGACAAAGTCTTCGATCGGTCGTGTCGCATTGACGGCGTCGTAATCTTCAAAGGCGTCGGTCACCGTGCGGGTCAACTGCTGCAACTCCGCCAGCAGCCATTGGTCGAGCAGTTCCCGCTCTTCGGGCGGCGCCGCGGCTTGAGCCGGCGTCCAGCCATCGATGTTGGCGTAGGTGACGAAGAAGCTGTAGGTGTTCCATAGCGTCGACCAAAACTTCTTGACGACATCGTTGACCAGTCTGACGGAAAAGCGCCGCGATTCGCCCGGCGGTCCGGATGTATACATGTACCAGCGAAAGGCATCCGCCCCCGATTGCTCCAGGACCTCCCAGGGATCGACGATGTTGCCGAGGCTCTTCGACATTTTCCGTCCGCGCTCGTCAAGGATGTGGCCGAGGCAGATCACATTCTTGAAAGCCACAGTCTCAAAGAGCATGGCCGCGATGGCGTGCAGGCTGTAAAACCAGCCGCGGGTCTGATCGACCGCTTCGCAGATATAGTCGGCCGGGTGCTGCTCTTCGAGAATGTCGCGGTTGAGCTTGGGATAAGCCCACTGCGCCAATTGCATCGCGCCGCTGTCAAACCAGACATCGATGACCTCGGGCACGCGCCGCATGGTCCCGCCTTCGCCGTTGGGGTTCTTGAAACTGATTTCGTCGACATAAGGCCGGTGCAAATCCAATTCGCTCAGATCGCGGCCGGCCAGCTCGCTCAATTCGTCGACGCCGCCGACGCATATCATCTCCCCGGTTTGATCGTCCATCCAAACGGGCAAAGGCGTGCCCCAATAGCGTTCTCGGCCCAGGGACCATTCCTTGAGATCGTCCAGCCAGTTGCCGAAGCGCCCGTCGCGCACATGACCCGGCACCCATTTGATCGTCTGATTCAAGTCAATCATCTTCTGCTTGAATTTCAGGGTGTCGATGAACCAGGTTTCGCGCGCGAAGTACATCAGCGGCTTGCCATCGCGCCAGTTGTGCGGATAGCTGTGCCGATAAGTTTCGTGGCGGTACATCAGGCCGCGCTCAAGCAAGTCGGCGATGATATGCCGATCGGCGTCTTTGAACCACAGGCCGCGGAAATTAGAAACGGCGTCGATAAAGCAGCCGGTTTCGTCAACCGTGATCAGCACGGGCAAATCGTGCTCGCGCCCGGTCGCCAAATCGTCCGCGCCATAGGCGGGCGCGGTATGCACGATGCCGGTGCCGTCTGCCGTGCTGACGTAATCCGCCGCTACCACATAGGCGTAATCTTGCTCGACCGGCAGGAAGGTATACAGCGGTTGATAGCGCCATCCCACCAGATCCCGGCCCTTAAGACGATTTACGACCTGGTATTCGTCGGCGTCGGTCAAGACCTCGGCCATCAAGGCTTCGGCCAGGATAAGCTGCTCGGCGACTTCGCTATCGCCGGACCGCCCTTCCACCACGACATAGTCAATATCGGCGCCGACCGCGAGGGCCGCGTTGGCCGGCAGCGTCCATGGGGTTGTCGTCCAGGCCAGAAAGTACAGGCCGGGTTTGCCCGCTACCGGGAAGCGCGCATAAATGCTGGGATCGACGATCGTCTTGTAGCCCAGCGCCACTTCGTGGCTGCTCAAGGGCGTTCCGGATGAAGGACTGTAGGGCACAACCTTGTATCCGCGGTAGAGCAGATCCTTGTTCCAAAACTGCTTGAGAATCCACCAGACGCTTTCGATGTATTCATTGGAAAAGGTGACGTAGGCATCGTCGAGATCGACCCAGAAGGCCGTGCGCTCGGTCAGCTTTTCCCATTCATTGATATGCCGGAAGACATTGGCCCGGCACTGTTCATTGAAGGCCGCCACGCCGTATTCTTCGATCTGCGCCTTGTTCTCGAATCCGAGCTCTTTTTCCACCGCGAGTTCGACCGGCAGCCCATGCGTATCCCAGCCGCCGCGGCGCAGGCAGTAATAGCCTTGCATGACCTTGTAACGCGGGAACATATCCTTGAAAGAGCGCGACAAGACATGATGGCTGCCCGGCGCGCCATTTGCCGTCGGCGGACCTTCATAAAAGACATAACGAGGGGCATCTTCGCGCCCTTCTGTCGTGCGCTCGAAGATGCGATTGAAGCGCCAAAAGTCGAGTTGCTGCTGTTCCAGTCTGTTGACGACTTCGCTATTGACCTGCGGGTTCACTGCTCGAAACATGACTTGCTTTCTCTCCATGCTCCTGATACGAATGACGAATGACGAATGCTTGTTGTTGAAGCCGGTCTCAATTTCGTATCAATCAAACAATGACGCGCGGTGTGTGCATATTCCAATGCGACACCACGATACCACCTCCTCGCGTTGGCGTATTCCCGATGGGTCTCGTTGCAGCAAGGATTATCGCGTAATTCAGAACTCGGCGAAAGGGTAAAATCAAGCGTCGCGCGGCGCAAGTAAACGCAAGTAAGTCGCGCAAATTCTGATGGGCAGTCTTTTGCAAGGGAGGGCGAGCCACCGGCTCGCCCGTACACCGAGTCTTCTCTTATGCCTTAGGGGCTAGCAAGTGGCTCGCTCGCATGTATGCCGCTAGAGACGATGCGCATTTTTTCAATTACTTACTTGCGTATACTGAGAATCCAATGGCGCCGGGTCACAACCGGCACAGTCTTAAGCGTCCTCCAGCTGGGCCAGAGCGGCGCGCAGATGGGCGCCATAAGCGGTTTCCGCGTGCTTTGCCGCCTCGTCCCGCCAATAAGCGAAGCCTTCGCCAATCAGTTCGCGCTCCGGCCTTGGGCCCTGGCCCAGTTTGGACAGCAAATGCCGCTGCATCAGAAGCAGAGGCAGATCTTCGCTCAAATCCAGGCCGGCGAGAATCAGCGCTTCAATCGCCGGACCCTGCTCGCCCAGCAGGTAATACGCCTGCCCCAACTCAAAGTTGACGATGGGCGGAGCGCCGGCTTCAAGCGCCCGGGCGATGAAGTCGCGGGCGCGTTCGTATTCGCCGCATGCCAAATGCAGTTTGCCCGCGCTGAAAAGCGCCAGGTGATGTTGCGGCTTTAACTGCAGCGCCTGCGTCAGCGCCCGGCGGCTGGCGGGATACAGGCCAAGATGCCGGTATGTGTTGCCCAGGAGAACGAGCGCGTCGACTGAAACGCGCGAGCGCTCCGGGATGGCTTCCAGCAGCGCCCTCGCCCGGCCGTATTCGCCGGCGACGAAGTGCTGCTGCGCTTGATGATAAGGCGACGCATCGCGCCGATTTGCCCAGAGGAAAAGCAACTGAAGACTCAAGAGCAAGCCGAAGGCGCCGATGCGCGCCGGCCATTGTATCTCCGGCGGGCCGGCGAAGCCCAGCGCCAGCATCAAGACGAGCAAGACTAGCGCGATAGCCAGGGCGAGCCGGCTTGACGTATCCCATTGCGGCAGGCGGCGGGTCAAATCGCGCGAGAGATGCCGCAGCATCATTCGCTGTTTTTCCTCTTGCCCTGCGTTTCCGCAATCGCCTCTTCAATTTTTGCAATCTCGTAGTGGAGCAAGCTGCCGTAGGCGGTGCCTTCCAAAGCGCGCAAGGTGGACTTCCAGGCTTGCAAGCCATGCTGGGTGGCGACCATCCTGTCAGTCGCGTTGCCCGCGTTTTCAAGATCGCCCACCTTCTGGAAGTGGCGCGACAAAAAGTAGTTGACGCGCACCGCGTACATCGAAGGCATGGAGTAGAGCGCGGCATGTTTGAAGGACTCGATGGCCGAGTCATGTTCGCCGGCCAATTGCTGCACAAAACCGAGCTCCGCCCATATAATCGGCTGAGCCGGCGATAGTTGCGCCGCCGTTTGCAGGGCGATAGCCGCCTCGCCATAGCTGGCCTGCATGCGATAGCCATTGGCCAGCGTCATGTAGGCGCCGGCATCGCGCGGGAACATCTGCACGGCGCGGTCGGCTGTCGCTTGCGCCTTGGCAAGCTGCCCGTTGTAGGCGTAGGCGCTGGTGAGCAGCATCAGCAGGTCGGGCGTGATCTTGCCGCCGGCCAATACCCGCTCCAGCAACTGAATCGCCTGAGGAAACTGCATCTTCTGCATCAGGCGATAGGCTTCGCCATAACCGGCGCCATATTGCCGTGATTGCCGCGCCAGCAATATGCCAACCAATAAGAAGCCCAGCAGAATCATGCTCGCCGAAAGGCAGAGGCCGGCCAGGGACATCTGCGCAACCGGCGATATGTAGGGGTCAAGCGGCTGCGTGATGCCGTCGGCCAGTTCGATCAGCACGCCCAGGACAAAAACAATAAAACCCAGGCCCGCCAGGGCGACCGAAACAAATACCGCGATCCAGGCGACAAGCCGGCGAAGGGACAAGCTCTCCTCTCCTTAGGTCACAATCTCGACAGCTTCATCCGCAATGAGACGGCGCGCCAATTCCACGTCATCGCTTAGTACAGCGCGCAGCGCCTCCGCTTCCGACGCGCTCATGATCACCTGCCACTCCTCCAAACCGGCCTTCTCGCGCTTCAGCGCATCCAGGGCTTTCTTCGCCGCGGATTCATCGGACAGGCGCATGTGCGCGCGCCATAAGTATAGTTGCAGCAGCAAGCGATGTCGAGAATCGGGTACGTCCAATGCGATCGCGCCCCGCAAATGAGCGATGGCGGCTTCGCTGTTTTGCAGGCGATCTTCGATCATGCCCAGGTTGTAAGCCGCGACCCACTCGTCCCGCGCCAACTCGCGCGCCTGGGCGGCGGCGCGACGCGCCTGCTCATAGCGACCCGCTTGCAGCTCAACCTCGGCCAGGCCGTTGAAAGCAATCGCCGATTCGCTGTCTATCTCGATCATCGACTGATAATCCTTGCGCGCCGCCTGAAGCGCGCCCGCCAATCGATGCAATTCCGCCCGAAAACGATAATGCTCGGGACTATCCGGTTCCTCGCGAATCTGCGCTGTCATCGCCGCGGCGGCGGACTTGTAGTCGCCCTTGCGCATCGCCTTGACCGCGGCGCGGTAATTCTGTGGGCCGCCGATCCGCCGGAAGACGAGGGCGCCGGCCACGATCCAGCCGATGCCAGCGCCGACGAAGAGGCCGCTCCATTGCGGCGCGACCAGACCGCCGATGATCAGCGCCAAAACCGACGGCGCGATGAGCGCGATCCAGCGTTTGCGTTCTTCAATTGGCAGCCGCCCCAAGATCAGATAAGCGGCCCCGGCGATGAATATCAACAGCAAAAGCGTCTGCAGCGCCGTAGTCTGCTCTTCAAAACCGGGTATGGCAGTCAGGGCCAGGCTTAGAAATCCGGTCAAGGCGAGCAGCGCCACAAACAGGCGAAAGCGCCGCGGACCCAAAAATATCTGCATGCGCTTGATCATAAGAATAGACCTCGCGCCCAGGCGCCGAGCGCGCCGCGCTTAATCCGAAGCGATCGCGACTTTGGACGGCGATACGGCATAATTCGCGATCTCAACCAGGAACTCGCTTTGTTTGAATGCGTTGACACGCTTGACAACCACGCCATTTCTATCGATCCAGTAGGCGGCCGCCTTGTCGCGATAGCGGTAGCGCCGCGCTGGCGTCGCGCGCCCGCCTATCTCGATCGCATCGACGCCGGCGTATTCAACCGGCGATTTGACCGTTTGCAGGATGCCGGGGAATAGCTGCGCATGCTCAAGCATCGGCGCGAAAATCGGCAATTCCTTTTCGCCGGCGCTCGCAAGCGCCTGAATGACGCGGCCGCGAAAAATGAGCAGCGGGATATCCATCAGCGCGCCGGCGGGCAGGGCGAGCTCAAGGTAGCGCCTTTCCGCCCCATTCATTGAGAAGCCCACTTGCAACTGCCCGCCCATCAATTGATAGGTCGCGCGCAAAGTTTTGACGCCGCCTTCGAAGTTGTCGTTTTCGTAGCGGACATCAAAGCGTACGATTTCGCCCCGGGCGCTTTGCAGCGCTTCAAGCAGGATCGACTTGCCTTCTTCTTCCCGCGCGTCCATATCCACGCGGACGAAGGTCTCGCCGTCAGGATGCCCGTGCCGGGTCCAGGCTTCGCTCTTGCGCAGCCGCTCCCCGTCTTTGCTGAAGCGGTATGAGCCGCTCGCCAGGAAGCGCTCGTGCGCCTGCACCGGATGCAGATAGCGCATTAAGCCTCAAGCTCCACATAGAGCCGCTTGTTGATGCCGCCCTTGCTTTTGTATTTGCTGATTCTGATGACGCCGACTTCGCTTGTGTTGGCCACATGCGTGCCGCCGTCCGCCTGCAGATCCAAGCCGACGATCTCGACGGTCCTGACTTCCTTGATGCTCTCCGGCAGCAAATTGATTTTTGTGCGAATCAAGTCGGGGATTTGGACGGCTTCTTCGCGAGGCAAAATCGCGGTCCGCACCGGCCGCGCCGCTTGCACTTCCAGATTGATTTTCTCTTCAATGTCGACCACGACCTCAGGCGCCAGGCGCTCGAACTCGAAGTCCATGCGCCCGGACAAAATGTCCATATTGCCGCCGGTGACGCTGGCCCGATAATCGCGCCAGATCACGCCGCAGAGCACGTGCATGGCGGTGTGCGTTCGCATGATTTTGTAGCGCCGCTCCCAATCGATCTCGCCGCGAATCCGCGCCCCAACAGGCGGCAAGTCGCCGGCGATGACATGCAGGTGGCCGCGGCGCATTCGGCTGACGGCATATTCGACATTGCCGTTCAGAAGCCGGCCTTGATCCGGCTGCTGTCCGCCGCCGCCGGGATAGAACGCCGTCCGGTCGAGGATGACGGCGTTTTGATCGGCATCGTGGCCGCGCGCCTCGGCTTCAAATTCTCTGGCATAACTGTCGGTGAGATAGATTTGCTCGGTCATTCGTCGTCTCCCTGGACTCTCGCCCGCATTCGCAGAATGGTGACCTCGGCCCCGATTGCCTCCCAAAAGGCGCGCGCATCGCTATTTTTTGCGCTGACATGCCATTCAAAATGCTCGACATTCTGCGCCCGGAACCAGAGCGCCAGCCGCTCGACCAGATGCCTGCCGATGCCCCGCCGGCGATGGTCGGCGCTAACATAGATATCCGCCAGCAATCCGCAGCGCAGGGGCTGGAAAAGCTCCGTCGTGATATCGGCGATCATGCCGGTGACGTAGCCGACGACTATGCCGGCCTCTTCCGCCACCAGTACGCGGCTTTGCCTGTCGCCCAGGCGATCGACAATGTTGCGCGCGTACAGCGCCGCGCCATTCTCCGCCGGGCGAAACGCAAGCGCATCGAAACGCGCGTGATAAGCCACCATCTCCGCCCAAAGCTGGCCGATTTGCTCGGCGTCGTCCTCGGTTGCCAGTCGTATCATATTTCCAGCCAGAAAGTTTGCGAAGACAAGCGCCCGCCTTGCCCCCGCCAGAAGGCTTCTTCCACCGGGTAGCGCGCGGGCGCGGCGACCGCCAGGCTATTGACGCCGCGCGCGCGCAGCCAGTCTTTCGCCCGGCCCAGCAGTCGTCGGCTTAAGCCGCTGTGCGATTGATGCAGATCAATCGCCATATCCACCACATTCCCCAATCGCGCCGGTTCAAGGCCGGGCGGGCCATCGACCGCGGTGACCACGATGTATCCACGCGCAGCTTCCGCATCGCGGGCCAGGATGAAGGCGTAGTCTTCATTGGCGATCCATGTCTCGGCTCTCGCCCGCCAGCGCTCAAGGGCATCGGCCGGAAGCCTGATCAAGGGGTCCGACTGCTGCAAGAGCGACTGGCGTTCAAACCAAAGTTGAGCCGCGCGCTCCAAGTCCGATTCCCGCGCCAAATCGATCTGCATAGCGCAAATTTCTGTCAAACGCATGGTAGCCAAGATTAACATTGCCCTTGCCGCGCCACAAGACAAGATGGCCCACAGGGCAATCGCATCAAAATCATAATGAGCCGTTCGCCACAAAATTGTGAAAATGTAGGGGCGTCTCGTGAGACGCCCAATTTGGATACCGTTTTGCACATCGGGCGATCCACCGGATCGCCCCTACCAGACTATTTCAACCGAAATGGGTGCATTGCCTATCAAACTCAGGTAGCGACTTCGCCATATTTCGGTAGAATAGGGCGCATGATCGGGGGCGACGGGCCGCTACCAATTTGAAGGCAATGCCCCGGTGAAAAGGAGATGCTATGTCGACCATGCCATCAGCAGAAAGAATCGGCGCCGCCTGGCGCCTGCACCGCAACGGCGATAACAGCGGCGCGGCGCGCATGTTCCAGGACATCATCGCCGTCGCGCCCGAAAGCGTGGACGCGCTTTATGGCCTGGGCCTGGCGCAGAAAGCCCAGGGCGACAACAGCGCCGCCGCCGAAAGTTTCAAGCGGGCGCTCAGCATCGCCGAGCAAGCGCTTTCCGCGGTTCAGCATACCTCCCAGGCTGAAGGACATCACGGCGACAATGACCTGGAATCGAACTTCGACGATCGCTACATGATGCTGACGCGTATGCTGAGCCAGCGCATTGAGGATGTCAGCGCTTAGGCTGCGTTCGCGGCGCTAACAGAATCCGCGCCCTCGACAGCGATTCAGACGGACGAGCCTGACCGTGTCTCTGCGCGTGATCGGCGGCCGGGCGCGCGGCAAGCGACTGAAGGCCGCGCCCGGGTCGGGTACGCGCCCGATCATGGACCGCGTCAAAGAGGCGCTGTTCAACATCATCGGCAGCGACATCCGGGGCGCGAGCTTTCTCGATCTGTTCGCCGGCACCGGCAGCGTCGGCATTGAAGCGCTGAGCCGCGGCGCTGAATATGGCCTCTTCGTCGAGTTGAGCCGCGCATCCATCAAGACAATTCGTTCAAATCTCGAGCATACCCAGCTTTCCGCCAGCGCGACTGTGATGCGGCGGGACGCCTTTTCGCTCTTGGCCAAACCACCGGAGCGCCACTTCGACTACATTTACGTTGCGCCGCCGCAATACAAAAGAATGTGGCTGCGAACGCTTGAGGCGCTGGACGCGAACACGTCCTGGCAGCGGCCGAATAGCCGCGTGATCGTGCAAATAGACCCGGTTGAATATGACAGCGAAGGGCAATTTGAAAATCTGAAGGCGGTCGATACGCGTCAATACGGACGCACTATGCTTGTCTTCTACGAGTTTTTGGCTTAGAGCGCCGCTTCGCTTCCGGGTTAGTCCGGGCGCGACTGCGTATGGGAAAGCACAAATTCCCGCGCCTGAGCCAGGCTGGTGACCGCGCCGGTTGCTTGCGCCTCGCGCAATGCGCCCAATATCGCGCCGATTCGGGGTCCAGATTTCATGTCCAATAGTTGTTTCACATCGTTGCCATTCAGAAAGAGTTTAGGATCCACCAGCTCGTCGAAGCGATTGAAATAGGCATCGAGCAGCGATGTGAAGGCTTCAATATGCGCCAGCCACTCCCCCTGTTTGAGCGCGCTGCCGCGATCGCCGAGAATCTGCGCCGCTCCCAAGAGTATCGCATCGATGCCGCTGTCTCCGAGTAGATACCAGAAGCGGTGCAGCTCCAACTCCGTCCAGACGCGCGCCTCTACAACGCGAGCAAAGTGCTTGAGGGCGGTCAGCAGTTTCCGCTCTTCTTCCGCCGAAAGCTTGAGCGAGCGCGCCACCGACCGCGCCTGTTCATGCGAGGCGGCGCCCCGGTCATGCCCGGCCCCTCCAACGTCGGAACGGTGCAATAGCGCCGCCAGAACAAGGAGCTCGCCCTGTTTGCGGCCATTGCCATAGCTCCGTTCAATATGCGCCTGCAGCGCGGTGCGGAAGCGATCAAACTGTATGACCAGCATGCCCAGGTCAAAAGCGGCAGCGGTATTGTCTGTGCGTCGCCGGCTTATCGCCGTCAGCAATGCGCTCATCCGCTCGACCGCCGCCAGCGTTTGCGCCCAGGCCACCATCTCTGCAGCAATCAGGCCGTCCGCTGCCGGCAGGATCTGCCGCAGCAGGCCCAGATGCTGCAAGACGCGCAATGCGCGCGCGGCATGATCCAGGCCGAGCAGCTTGAAGAATTCGTCGCGGATGCGCTCGCCGGATGCCGATGCCAGCCCGTCCGCATGCCGTCGAATGTCGGCGGCGGTTTCGGGATGGATCTTCAAATCGAATTGGGCGCTCAAGCGGACGGCGCGCAGCGCGCGAATGGGATCGTCCGCAATCGCATGGTCCGAGCAACGGCGCAAGACCTTGAGCCGCAAATCCGCCGCGCCGCCGAGCGGATCGATCAGTCGATCCGGCTTGTTCAGCAAATCTGTCGCCATGGCGTTGATCGTGAAGTCGCGATCTTTTAGGTCCTCATGCAGGGTCGGGCCGCGCAAGCGAGCGAAGTCAATAAGCACGGTCTTCTCGGCCGCGCCGACAAACAGGCGGGCGACGCCGCGCTCGGCATCCATCACATATATGTCAGCGTCCAGCCAATCGGCCAGGCAACGCGCCAAACCGATCGCGTCGCCAGCGACGGCGATATCGATATCCGTGATTTCACGGCCGATATAGGCATCGCGCACGGCGCCGCCAACCAGGTACAGCGGCGTATCAAGATCGCGGGCATTCAGCAATTCAGCCAGATCGTAGACGAAATCCGTCCAGGCGAGGCGTACTGCGGGTTCATCCATCGGCTTCGGGATCCGTCCGCGCGACGCCGACGAAGGGCAAGTTGCGGAAGCGCTCGTCGAGATCAAGCCCGTATCCGAAAACAAATTTGTTCTCGATGTCGAAACCGATATAGTCAAGTTCAATATCCACTTCGCGCCGGGATTTCTTGTTGAGCAGCGCGCAAAGTTTCAGGCTGGCCGGCTCGCGGTTCCGCAGCGTTTTCATTACAAAGGCCAGCGTGAGGCCGCTATCGATGATGTCCTCGACCACCAGGACATTCTTGCCTTTTATATCCATGCGCAAATCCATATCAATGCGCACGGAGCCGGTGGATTGCCGGGCGCCGAGACCATAGCTGCTCGCCGCCATGAAATCGATCATGTGCGGCACTTGAATATGGCGCGACAGGTCGGTCAGGAACATGACGCCGCCTTTCAGAATGCAGAGCAGCATCAAGTTGTCGCAATCGGCGTAGTCGCGGTTGATTTCCGCGCCCAGCTCCGCGATCCGCTCTTGCAGCGCCGCTTCGTCAATCAAGACTTCTTTGAGGTATTTCTCGTGCGCCAAAGCCATGTCTCACACCCGAAATCACAATGATCAATCGAGGGCGGCGTAATGCGACTGCAGGCTGCGCACGCTCAGCGGTTTTTCGCGCATGCGCCTCATGCCCTGCACGGTCGCCGCGGCCGCGCTCATGGTCGTAACGATAGGAATGCCCAGCGCATAAGCCTGGCTGCGGATGGCGACGCCGTCTTCGTGCGCCTGGCTGCCGAGCGGCGTATTGATGATCAAGTTGATCTGGCCGCCCTGCATCAAATCTATTATATGAGGTCCGCCTTCGGAAAGCTTGTTTACGCGGCCGGCGTCGATGCCCATGCGGTTGAGCCAGCGCGCTGTGCCGGCGGTGGCGACCAGTTTGAAATCCATGCGCGCCAGGTCCCGGGCGATCTTCGCCACAACCGGCTTGTCAAAGTCGTTGACGCTGATGAAGACCGTGCCGCAAGCCGGCAATGGCAGCCCGGCAGCGGCTTGCGACTTGACAAAGGCATGCCCAAAGCTGGAGGCATGCCCCATGACCTCGCCGGTCGAGCGCATCTCGGGCCCCAGGCGGGTATCCACGCCCGGGAATTTTTGAAAGGGGAACACGGCTTCCTTGATGAAGAAGCCGTTCACAGCCGGTTCTTCCAGGAAGCCAAGCTCGGCCAGGCTGGCGCCCGCCGCAATTTGCGCCGCATAACGCGCCAGCGGATGACCGGTCGCTTTGCTGATGAAAGGCACGGTGCGGCTGGCGCGCGGGTTGACTTCCAGCACATAAACTTCATCATCCTTGACGGCGAACTGAATGTTGAACAGGCCCTTTACACCCAGCGCCAAGCCGATGCGGCGCGCGCAGTCGCGGATGATATCCAGGTGAAAATAGCTGATCTTGTAGGGCGGCAGGACGCAGGCGGAATCGCCGCTGTGCACGCCGGCCTGCTCAATATGCTGCATGATGCCGCCAATCGTCACGCGCTCGCCGTCGGCGAGGGCATCCACATCGACTTCATAAGCGTCATCGAGGAACTGGTCGATCAGAACGGGATGCCCGCCCCAGACCGCATTCTCGTCAAGCCAGTTCAGGAGTTGCGGCTCATCAAAGACAATCGCCATGCCGCGCCCGCCCAAGACGTAGCTGGGACGAACCAAAACCGGATAGCCGATCGCCGCCGCGGCGGCCGCGGCTTCAGCGCGCTTGAGGATTGTGGCGCCCTCCGGCTGCGCGATATCCAATTCCGACATCAGCGCGTTGAAGCGCTCGCGGTCTTCAGCCAGGTCAATTGTATTCACGGACGTGCCCCAAATCGGCGCGCCCATGGCTTCCAGATCGCGCGCGATGTTCAGCGGCGTCTGCCCGCCGAACTGCACCAGGACGCCGTCAGGCTTTTCCCGATCGACGATATTCATCACATCTTCGGCGGTGAGGGGCTCAAAATAAAGCCGGTCGGCCGTGTCGTAATCCGTGCTCACCGTCTCCGGATTGCAGTTGACAAGGATCGTCTCAAAGCCCATGTCTTTCAGGGCGAAACAGGCGTGCACGCAGCAATAGTCGAATTCAATGCCTTGCCCGATGCGGTTGGGACCGCCGCCAAGGATCATGACTTTGCGCCGTGACGTCGGCGCCGCTTCGTCCTCCGCTTCGTATGTCGAATAGAGATAAGGCGTCAGCGCCTCGAACTCGGCCGCGCAGGTATCGACGCGGTAGAAGTTCGCCGCAACGCCTTGGGCTTTGCGATAGTCGCGCAGCGCAATCTCGCATTCGCCGAGCTGCTGAGCGATATAGGCGTCGCTGAATCCGTATTGTTTCAGCTTCCGCAAGTCAGCCGCGTCCAGGTCGGCAAGTTGCGATTTGCCGTCTAATACTGTGCTGTGGATGTCGATCAAGTCGCTCATCTGCTGCACGAACCAGGGATCGAAATGGGTCTGTTCGACGATGTCCGCCGCTTCGATGCCTTTGGCCAGCGCGCCGGCGACTTGAAAAAGGCGCTGGGCCGTGGGAACGCTCAAGACTTCGGGCGCCAGTTCGTCGTCCGAGATGCCGCTGAAGCCGTCGATCCCAATATCAAGCGAACGCACGCCTTTCTGCAGGGCCTCGGGAAAGGTGCGGCCGATCGCCATCACTTCGCCGACCGCCTTCATTTGCGGTCCCAGGACCGGATCGGCCCCGGCAAATTTCTTGAAATCCCAGCGCGGTATCTTGACGACAACATAATCCAGCGACGGCTCGAAACTCGCCGGCGTTTTCCGCGTGATATCGTTGCTGATCTCGTCCAGGGTGAATCCAACCGCGACCAGCGCGGCGATTTTGGCGATGGGAAAGCCGGTCGCCTTGCTGGCCAGCGCCGACGAGCGCGATACGCGCGGATTCATCTCGATGACGTAGACCTCGCCATCGTCGGGGTTGATCGCGAATTGCACGTTTGCGCCGCCGGTTGTGATGCCGACGCGGTCAAAGATCTGCCGCGACATATTGCGCAGGCGCTGAACCTCCTTATCGGTCAAGGTCTGGGCCGGCGCGATGGTGATGCTGTCGCCGGTATGCACACCCATAGGATCGAGGTTTTCTATCGAACAGACGACGACGAAATTGCCTTTGGCATCCCGCATCAGTTCCAGTTCGTATTCTTTCCAGCCGAGCAGACTCTTGTCCACGAGCACTTCGCCGACCGGGCTCTGATGGATGCCGTTCGCCGCCACTTGACGCAATTCATCTTCGTTGTAGGCGACGCCGCCGCCCGCCCCGCCCATGGTGAAAGAGGGGCGGATGAGCGCCGGATATCCTGTGTCAGCCGTGAATGCGATCGCGTCCTCAACGCTGTTGACGACCTTGCTATCCGGCACCTTCAAGCCGATCTCGGTCATCGTCTGGTTGAAGAGCTGGCGATCCTCCGCAAGCTGAATGCTCGTCAAAGTCGCGCCGATCAGTTCGACGCCGTAGCGTTCAAGCAGGCCGCGTTCTTGCAGCTGCACCGCCAGGTTGAGCGCGGTTTGGCCGCCGACGGTCGGCAGCAGGGCCTCCGGCTTCTCATGCGCGATGATCTTTTCGCAGATCTCGACGGTCAGCGGTTCAATGTAGGTGGCGTCGGAAAACTGCGGATCCGTCATGATGGTGGCCGGATTGGAATTGACCAGCACGACGCGATAGCCCTGCGCCTTAAGCGCTTTGCAAGCCTGCACGCCACTGTAGTCAAACTCGCAGGCTTGGCCAATGACGATCGGGCCGGAACCGATGATCATGATGCTCTTGATGTCAGTTCGCTTGGGCATGTCGCTTTTCTATGCGCCTTGAAGAATGGATTGCGCGGCTAGGCGCGGCCGCCGACCGCCGCGACAAACTCGTCGAAAAGATAAAAGGAGTCATGCGGACCGGGCGATGCTTCCGGATGGTATTGGACGCTGAAGGCGCGCAATTCGCGGTGGCGCAAACCGGCGACGGTATTGTCATTCAAGTTAAGATGCGTGATCTCGCCGCCGTTGAGATCGCTTGCAGCCGAGACCGCAAAGCCGTGATTGTGCGCGGCGATTTCGACCTCGCCATTGGCCAGGTTCTTCACCGGCTGGTTGCCGCCGCGGTGACCGAAGCGCATTTTTTCCGTCCGCCCGCCCAAGGCAAGCGCCAAGATCTGGTGGCCGAGGCAGATGCCAAAAACCGGAAAGGTCCCCAACAGCGCGCGCACATTCTTTATCGCATAGTCGACCGCGGCCGGGTCGCCCGGCCCATTGCTCAGGAAGATGCCGTCCGGGTTCATAGCCAGGACTTCCTCCGGCGGCATCCAGGCGGGCGCCACCTTGACGCGCATACCGCGGTCGGTCAGCATGCGCAGGATATTGCGCTTGATGCCGTAGTCGTAGGCGACGACAAGCGGTCGCTGCGCCAGCGCAGGGCGCGATCCATACCACTGCGCATCGCTCTCTTCTAGCCAGTCATAGGGTTCGGCGACCGTCACCGCATCGACCAGATTGGCCCCGGACATATCAATCGAGCCGGCGGCGATCTCCGCCAGGCGGTCGGTATCGGCCGCCTCCTCGCCATGCGCAACGGCGGCGCGCATGACGCCTTTCTCGCGGATATGCCGCACCAGCGCCCGCGTCGCCACGCCGGCGACGCCGATAATGTTGTGCCGCTTCAGGTAACCGGCGAGGTCGCCGCGATTGCGCCAGCTGCTGACAATGGGGCTGAGGGAGCGCACCACGAAGCCCGCCACCCAAACCGAGTCCGATTCCGGATCTTCCAGATTGACGCCGGTATTGCCGACATGGGGCACGGTCATCGCCACGATCTGACGATAGTAGGACGGGTCGGTGAGAATCTCCTGATACCCGGTCATCGAGGTGTTGAAGACGATCTCGCCGGTGGATACGCCCGTCGCGCCGAAGCCGTTGCCGCTGAAAACCCGGCCATCCTCCAGAACAAGCGCCGCTTGCATGCCCAGCCCTTCTTCAGGAGCGGTAATCGCCGTTGATCGAGATATATTCGTGGCTGATATCGCAGGTCCAGATGGTCGCGCGGCCGCCGCCCAAGCCACAGTCTAGCGTGAAAGTAATTGAAGGCTCTTTCATAATCGCCGCCGCGTCCGCCTCCAGATAATCCGTTGGCATGCCGCCGCTGAAAATCTGCAAACCGCGCTCGTCCTCAGGCAGGGCCTCGCCCGCCGCCACCCAAAGAGAACTGCCGTCCGGTTCAAAAGCCGTGCCGGCGCGTCCGGCCGCGGCCACAATCCGCCCCCAGTTGGCGTCGCTGCCGTAAAAGGCGGATTTGGTGAGCACCGAGGCGCCAATTGTCTGCCCGATGCGTTCCGCCGCCGCTTCCGATTCGGCGTTGATGATATCCAGGGTCACGAATTTGGTCACGCCTTCGCCATCGCGCACGACCGCCTGCGCCAGATACTGCGCCAGGGCGTTCAAGGCGGCCTGGAATTCGGTCAGCCCGGCGTCACCGGAAACCTCAACGCCGCTGTGGCCATTTGCCAGGAGCAAAACGGTGTCGTTGGTGCTGGTGTCTCCATCGACGACGATGCGGTTGTAGCTCTGTTGAGAGGCGCTGCTCAAAGCGGCTTGGGCGTCGGGCAAGCTCAGCTGCGCGTCGGTGACAAGGACGCTTAGCAAGGTCGCCATATCGGGCGCGATCATGCCCGCGCCTTTGGCGATGCCGGCGATGCTATAACTTCCGGCGGCGGTATCGACGTGAACGGAGGCCAGCTTCGGGCGCGTATCGGTGGTCATGATGCCGGCGGCGGCCGCCTGCCAATCCGAGCCGAGATTGCCGCTCGACAGCTCTACGCCGCAGCCGATCTCGTCCATGGGCAAATGCGCGCCGATGACGCCGGTTGACATCACCAGCACTTGCTCGGCGCCAATGGCAAGGGCATCCGCCGCCAGGTCCGCCGTCGCCAGCGCGTTCTTCATGCCGATGCTGCCGGTGCAGGCATTGGCGCATGCGGAGTTGGTCGCGACCGCTCGGATTGCCGTCGGATTCTGCGCCAGCCGCTCCATGTCCAGCAAAACCGGCGCCGCCTTGACTTTGTTGCGCGTGAATACGCCGGCGCAGACGCAATCCGTCTCGCTGACAATCAGCGTGAAGTCTTTTGCGCCGTCTTTCTTGAGACCGGCGTGTACGCCGGCCACTTGAAAGCCGCCGACGCTTTCGATTGATGGACTAACCTCCGGCGAGGGACTAATCTTCGGCATCGATGCCCTCCAAAATCACTGTCAACTTGTCGATCAATTCGTCCACATGCTGCTTCTCTACGATCAGCGGCGGCACAAAGCGAATGACATTTGTGCCGGAACTGACGAGCAGCAGACCATGTTCATAACCGGCCGCCACCACGCCGGCCGGCGGGATATCCAATTCAATGCCCGACATCAAACCGCGTCCGCGCACGTCCGTAATATGCGGGCTGTTGATCTCCGCCAGGCGCTCCAGCAGATAATCGCCGACTTCGCGCACATGCTCGAGGAATCCCGTACTCATGATGCGATTCACAACCATTTCGGCCGCGCGCGTGACGACGGCGCCACCGGAAAATGTTGACCCGTGATCGCCCGGGCTCATGGCGGCGCCAATCTCCTCGGTGACAAGAATGGCGCCGATGGGCAAGCCGCCGGCCAAAGGTTTCGCCAGGGTCATGATATCGGGCGTCACGCCGCTGGCGGTATGCGCCCAGAGCTCGCCCGTGCGGCCCAGGCCGCATTGAATCTCGTCGAATATCAGCGCCGCGCCGCGCTCGTCGCAGATCTGGCGCAGGGCCTGCAAGAATGCGTCGGTCGCCACATTGATGCCGCCTTCGCCCTGAATCGGCTCGACAACGACAGCGACAGTATCATCGTCGATCAGTTCGCGCGCGCTCTCGATGCTGTTGAATTCGCCGACGACCGCGCCCGGCACCATCGGCTTGAAGGGCTTCTGATATTTTTCTGACGGCGTGACCGACAGCGCGCCCAGCGTGCGCCCGTGAAAAGCCTGCGTGAAGCTGACGACTTTTGTCTTGTTCGGCTGGTCGTTTACGTAGGCCCGCTTGCGCGCGAACTTGAGGGCGCCTTCGTTGGCTTCGGCGCCGCTGTTGCAGAAATAGGCTTTATCAGCAAATGAGATCGAGCAGAGCAGCTCGGCCAGCTCCACCATGGCCTGGGTGTGGTAGAGGCCGCTGACATGAATCAGGCCGGTGCCCATCTGTTGGTTGACGACATCAGTCAGTTCCTTGTCCCCATAGCCCAGCGCGTTCACGGCGATGCCCGCGACCCAATCCGTATAAGCTTTTCCCTCGGCGTCGTATAGCGTCACGCCCTCGCCGCGCGTCAAAACGAAGTCGGGCCGCGCCGCTACCGGCACGCTGAATTGCTGATCTTTTTGAATGACTTCTTCTGTTACTGACATATTTCCTCTCTGGCATTCTGCCGGTCTTCTTCTTAGGCCACAAATGTCGTGCCGCCCTCCTGCGCCCAGCCCTGCAAATCGGTAATCACGGCCTGCGGCAGGCCCGATGATAGCACATTCAACGCGGTCTCCACTTTGGGAATCATGCCGCCGTAGATGACGCCTTCGGCGATATAGGCCTCGGCTTGCTCGCGCGTCATGCGGGGGACGCGTTCGCCATCCACCAGGACGCCGGCGACATTGGAAATGAATACGACGCGGGCGGCTTTGACCGCGGCCGCAATCGCCCCGGCCACCGGATCCGCATTGAGATTGTAGTTGGTTCCATCGCCCAGGCTCACCGGGGCGATCACCGGCGTCACGCCCAGCTTGAGCAGATCCTGTATCACTTCGGGCCGCACCGACTCCACCGTTCCGGTAAAGCCCATGTCCTTCGTTTCATGCTGCATCTGGCGCGCCCGGACCAAGCCGCGATCGACGCCCGACAAGCCCTGGGCATCGACGCCGGCCGCCAGCAAATGTCGCACCAGCCGCTTGTTGACGCTGCCGCAGAGAACCATCTCCACCAGCGCCAGCGAATCGGCATCGGTGATCCGCAGGCCGTCAACATAGCGCGGCCGAATATCAAGTTTCCGCTGCAATTGGCTGATCTCTTTGCCGCCGCCATGGACGATGATCAGTTCTTCGTCGCTGCGCGCTACGATGCGGGCGAACTGACGCAGAAGATCAGCGCGATCGAGACAATGGCCGGAGATCTTGACGACTGTGGGCGCTTCCGCCATTAGATTAGTCCCATCGTCTCGTCGAGGCCGAACATCAAATTCATATTCTGGACGGCTTGGCCGGCTGCGCCTTTGCGCAGATTGTCCGTAACGCTGGTGATATGGGCGTAGCGCTCAAGGACCGGCGTTATGCTGATCACGCATTTGTTGGTTTTCACCGCATGTTTCAGGGTCGCCTGTTCGCCCAGCGGCAATACATCGACCAGGGGCTCGCCCTCATAGACCTCGGTATACAGATCGTGGACCTGATCGCTGGGCAGCGATTCCTTTAGTGTGACGTATATGCTGGACATTAGACCGCGATCGACCGGCAGAAGGTGCGGGCAGAATATCACCGGTCCAATCCCAGCGTTGACCTTGTGCGCCTCCTGTTCCAACTCGCCGACATGGCGATGACTTCGTCCGGTCTTGTATGGCGCCAAATTGCCATAAACCTCGGCGAAGTGCGTCGTCAAAGACGGTTTGCGCCCGGCGCCGGTGACGCCGGATTTCGCGTCCACAATGATGGGCGTATCCGGCTGAATGCCGTCGCAGCGCAGAAGCGGGTACATCCCCAGCAAGGCTGTCGTTGGGTAGCAGCCCGGCGTCGCCACGACATCGGCGCCGGCGATTTCGGCGCGATTGATCTCGGGCAAGCCGTAAGCGGTGGGCAGCAATTCGGGATGCGGGTGCGGCGTTTGATAGCTGCGCTCGTAGGCTTCCGGCGTATCCATGCGAAGGTCCGCCGATAAGTCCACGACTTTCACGCGGGCGTCGATGCCCCGTTTCGCCATGCCGGCCGATGCCTTGTGCGGGAGCGCCAGGAATATGACCTCTACGCCATCAAACTCCACATCGTCCGCGCGGACGAATCTAAGGCATGCGCCCGGAACCGCGTCGCCAGCGTAAGTGTTGGATGTGGCGAAGACCAAGTCCACTTTCGGATGCATGGACAAGATTTCCACCAGGTCAAGGCCGGCGTAACCGGAAGCGCCAAATACGCCGGCCCGAATGTTCTTCGTCATATCTTCCTCCATAAACAAAAAACCCCGATCCATATCGCGAGATCAGGGCGAATCTGTGCCTTTGTACTTATCTCCATATCAGCAAAGGAGGCAATTCACACTGAACTCCAATAGCGAGCGTCCTGACGGCGCCTCGTCCTCGTTGGCCTCAACTTCTGTGCTGACAACATCCGGCTCTTTCCCCATGCCTATGTGAGCATTCTAGTTTCAAGCGCAAGTTTCGTCAATCAAGCGGCGCAATCTTATGCACTTTTGCGTTTTCTTTGTGCAATATAAACGAAGAGTCAGGCTTTGATCGGCCGAGTTTAGCACAATACTCTGCGCCTGGGCTTCAAAAAGACGCGGCGGGCGGGAAAAACGATCTTGGCCGCAGCAGCCCGGGCAATCTCGTCGCAAGCGTCATGAGCCGCTCGCGGCGATAGTTGTGATAATGTAGGGGCGTCTCGCGAGACGCCCGTAAACAAGGGCCTGCAGCAGGCGGAATCAGGCAGAAATAATCAAGTTTGTGAAAAACTTGACAAGTAATCAAATACGCGTTAAATTAAGAAACTGGATTGCGAACGGCCGCGCCGTCGCTGGTCGAATGGCGATGAGAATACGCGGCGACAAGCGAGACTATCAGCGCCAATTGATGTATATCGCTCTGCATGGTAGCGCAGGGACATCCGGAAAATCAGCGTTCGATCCCAGTTACCTGAAGACGGGGTCTTGCTTAGATTGCGTATGAATTGATCGAGGTTTCTGAACTGAGCGGAAAGGCTTGTCTGTGGTAGCGGTGTTGGACAACGCAACCAATTTAACCCAGCGTGAAGAGATTCAAAAGCAGCTTGCCGAAAGGGCGCGCAAGCGGGGTTTCGTTACTTATAGCGACATCCTGGAATTGCTGCCCGATGTTGAAGGCGATGTGGCGCTGCTTGACGACCTCATGGACAGCCTGGTGGAAGCCGGCATTGAGGTCATCCCCGGGCCGGCCAAGCCGGACGAGGAAGAGGCGGAGGACGAAAGCAAAGCCGAAAAGTCCCATGCCGATACGCTGAGCGCTGAAGATGAGGATGAAGACGAGCGCGACGCCCTGCTCAAGGTCTTGAAGAAGGACTTGACGGCCGACGCCGGTTACCAGGCGGCTTTGGATACGGACGATGTAGTGGGTCTGTATCTGAAGGAGGCGGGCCGCGTTCCGCTGCTCACGGCGGAAGAAGAAGTGATGCTGGCCAAGCGCATGGAAGCGGCGGAATTCGCCCGCGTTCGGCTAGAAGATATCGAGCTCGTGCAAGAAATCACTTTGAGCTGGAGTGAAGAGCAAGGACTGCGGGAGACCATGCTCGACGGCGAAAAGGCGCAGGAGCATCTCATCCGCGCCAACGCGCGCCTGGTCATCAGCGTGGCGAAGAAATACATCGGGCGCGGCGTGCCTTTCCTGGATTTGATTCAGGAAGGCAACATCGGCCTCATCCGCGCCACCAACAAGTTTGAATATCAGCGCGGTCACAAGTTCAGCACCTACGCGACCTGGTGGATCCGCCAGGCCGTCAGCCGCGCCGTCGCCGATCAGGGTCGGACCATTCGCGTGCCGGTGCACATGGGCGATCAGTTGAATCGCATGCGCCGCGTTCAGTTGCAGCTTCTGCAGGAACTGGGCCGCGAACCCAAAATCGACGAATTGGCGCATGGCATGGATACCACGCCCGACAAGGTCGAGAACCTGCTGGAGATCTCCCGGCGGCCGGTCAGTCTGGAAACGCCGATTGACGACGAAGGCGATTCCACCTTCGGCGATTTCGTCGAAGACAGCAACAGTCCCGCGCCGTCGGATGAGGTAGCCACTCACTTGCTGCACGTGCAGCTGCAGCAGGCCCTGGACAAGTTGCCGCCGCGCGAGGCTCAGATCCTGCGCCTGCGCTATGGCCTGGCGGATGGCCGCGTCTATACGCTGGAAGAAGTCGGTCAAACGATCGGCGTCACGCGCGAACGCGTCCGTCAGCTTGAAGCGCAAGCGCTGAACCGCCTGCGGCAATCGTCCGCGCATGTCATCCTCAAGGATTATCTCTACGAAGTTTAGCGGTCGCCTCCGCCAAACTTGACTATACTGGAAGCAAAGCTCCGCCCGATGAACCCATTCGCGCCGCGATGGGTTCATCTTCGTATGTTTGGGCGGGATGCGGAGTTTGCGGCAGTCGGCCGCTAGCCAGGGAGAATTCCTTTGATGCAGAACGCTGGCTTTGATCATTCCCAGTTGGTCTTTCGCGATGGCGTGGCGGAAGATATTCCTTACTGCCTGGCTTTGGACGGCGCCTACCAGACCGAGCACGTCTGGCAGATGACCTTGCAGGAACTCTCGGAAGAGATCCAGGTGAATTGCCGGCGGCAGCGGCTGCCGCGCCGCATGGAGTCTCGGCATGAGAGCAATCCGGCGCGCCTGGAATCCGCCTTGCTGCGCAGCTACTGCTTTGTGGTGGTTCAGGACAAAAGCAGCAATCATATCCTGGGATTTGTCTCGATGCGCGTCGATGAATTGAGCCAGGTTGCCTACCTGCAGGATATCGTCATCGACCGCCCCTATCGCCGCCGCAGTCTGGGTTCGCGCCTGGCGCACGTGGCCCGGGTCTGGGCCAGCGAATACAACCTGCGCCAGATCATCTTCGAGATACCGACGACGAATTACCCCTGCATCCTCTTTGCCCAGGCGCTCGGCTTCAGTTTCTGCGGCTTTAATGATCATCATTTTGCCAACCGCGAAATAGCCGTTTTTTTCAGTCTGTCCATCTAGCCCCGTTCGCCATCGCCTTTTTTGCTAAAATATGTCTTGGCTAGGTGCCGTTTCATGCGCTTGGAATCGCCTTGAATTTACTGACGACTTTACTCCAAACCGTCAACGAGACCTTGACCGCGGGCAACGCAATCATCGCGGTGTCGCTTCTGTTATTCAACCTGACGCGGAACCTCAACAACCGAGTCGCCAAGACATCGGCGGTCGTGCTGGCCTGCGTCACTATCGCCTACCTGACCGACGCCTTTATCTCCCTGGGCCCGGACAGCAGCGCGCATGAAATTGCGTCGCGCCTGCAGTGGATCGGCATCGCCTTCGTCCCGGCGGCCGCCTATCACCTCTCCGACGCTCTGCTGGCGACCACGGGCTTGCCCTCTCGCGGGCGCCGCCGCCGCGCCATTCGCCTTCTCTATGTCATCGGCGCCGCCTTTCTGCTCTCCGTCGTCTTGGGCGATTCTCTCGTTCAATTCGTTGAAACGGACGGCCTGGTCAGCATTCAGGCCGGTTGGACATTTCTGATTTATCTCGTTTATTTTGCCCTCGCCAATGGATTCGCCTTTCATAACGTCCAGCGCGCGCGGAAACGCTGCCTGACGCGCGCGACCGGCCGCCGGATGGGCTACCTGCAGATCTCTTTCCTGACGCCGGCCTTGGGCATCTTTCCATATTCCGTGATCCTGAACCCGGGCGACGAATTCACGATTTTCGGCTTGCTCGTGATCAACACCGCCAACATCATCATCATTCTGATGCTCTTCTTTCTGTCCTACCCGCTTTACTTTTTTGGCTCCGACATTCCCGATCGTCTGGTCAAAAAGCAATTGCTGGATTTTTTGCTGCGCGGTCCGGCGACCGGCTTGATCGCGCTTGCGGTCGTCAATTTCACGACGCAGGCCACGCGGATTTTGAGCTTGCCGGGCGATGCCTTGACGCCGCCGGCCGTCGTCGGCGCCGTCCTGCTCTGGCAATGGTTCGTTTCCCTCGCCCTGCCCCATTTCGAGAAAATCTTCATTTACCGCGACGAAGACGGCGAGCAGATTACCAAGCTGCAAACGCTTGGCGATCGCGTGCTGACGCACCACGACTTGACGCAGCTTATCCTGGCGACAACCGAATCCATCTGCGATCAGCTCCGCATCGACCGGGCATTCGTCATCAGCTTTGAAGGGGAGACGCCGGAATTCGTCTGCGCGGTGGGCAGCCTGGGTCTTGACCGGGACGAGATCTTGCAAGATGCCGATCTGCTCGCGCAGATCAGCCAAATGCAAGACAGCGAACGGGAATCCGGATTGCTGGAGTGGCGCTCTTTTGCGCTGGCGCCCCTTTTCAGCAGCCGGCTAAGCCGCAATGGCTCGCAAGCGCCTTCAATTGGCGTGCTGGGATTGCTGAAGGCCGGCGACCGACTGGAAGAAGAGCTTGAGTCGCCAAGCGGCAACCTGGCCGCCTATGTGCATCGCGTTGAAACGAGCCTGGATGACATGCGCCTGCAAGCGGAGATGTACAATTTGCTGGAGGGCTTGTTGCCGCAGTTTCAAATGACGCGCTCCCGAGCCGGCCAGGTGGAATACCGGCAGTCCTTTGCCTTGCCGCCGAGCGTCAACGCGCTGCCCGATCGCGAGGAGCTATTTGAACAAGTGCGGGCGGCGCTGCGCCATTATTGGGGCGGCTCCGGCATTAGCCAGAGCAACATGATTACGCTGCGCGTCGTGCAGCGCCGGATGGCGGAGGAAGGCGAAACGCCTTTGAATGCCTTGCGCAAGCTCCTTGAAGAAGCGATAGGCGCCTTAAGACCGCAAGGCGAACGCAAGCTGCTGAGCCCGGAATGGACGCTGTACAACATCCTGCAATTGCGCTTCCTTGAAAACAGAAAAGTGCGCGAAGTCGCGCGGCAGTTGAGCATGAGCGAGGCGGATCTTTACCGCAAGCAACGGATTGCGATTCTGGCCGTCACCGACGAAATCCTGGAACGCGAAGGGGAATTGCTGCAATAGGCAAGTTTGGCCCCGCTGGCGGCTTCTCCGCGCGCCCTGTGCGCCAGGCGCAAATTCTTCGTCCGCAGTTATAGTTTTGTCCTCGGTTTCGCCCTCGCCTTTCTGGAATCTGAATATACTTGTGGTTGCAGGTTAATCTCATGTGTTTTGGAACCGCTCGTGAATGAGCAGACCAATAACGCGGAGCGGCATTTCGTATCCGGAGAGGAAATCGAGAGTCCAGTCAAGACGGCAGCCGACGTCATCAAACCCTTGGACGATACCGTCGGCGAATTCGATTTTTGGCAAGATCTCAAGGATAGTATGCCGCCCTGGATAAACGAGGTCGTCGGCTTCGCGCTGACCGTTTTTGGCATCCTGTCGTTTATCTCGCTCTATATTGCCTCCGACGCCCTGGTCGCCGTGTCCTGGGCCGATATGTTGGCGGCCGTCTTCGGCGATGGCGCCGTCTTTGTGGCGGGGATCCTGTTCGCCTTTGGCCTCGTGCTCTGGCTGCCGAAAGCGGGCATTCAGCTGCGCTTAAGCCCGGCGCGCCTGCTGGCGCTGGAAATCATATTCCTTTCGGCCCTGGCCGTTTTGCATTTGGGAAACAGCGACAGCGAATTGCGCGCGCTGGCCCGCGCCGGTCAAGGCGGCGGCCTGATCGGCTGGGGCATTAGCTATCCATTTTATTGGATCATGGGGCGTCAAGCCGCTTTGCTGTTCTTCGCGGCCCTCATCGTCGTCGGCGGCGTATTGGCCCTGGGTTTGCGGCGCAGGCATATTGTGGCGCTTCTGGCGCGATTCGGCATGCGTCTGCAATCTTTCAGCGAGGAGGCGCGTCAGGCGCCGGCCGCTTCCGACGATGATTTGACGCATGACCTCTACAAGCGCCTGGCCGAGGCGCCCGATTACCGCACCGGAATCATGCGGATACGACAAGATCGGCCGAGCCCGCAGGATGCCGCGCCCAGCAACGGCCCGGCCGCCGCGACGCCGGCCCAATCCCTGGCTCGCATCCGACATCCGGCATCCGCCAATGGCGATGCGCCCGCATCCGCGCCGACCGAGGCGACGGAAACCGAGCCGGACCTTGACAATAATGAAAGCGCGGACAGTTCTTCCCTTGAAGCCGCGAACGAAAGAGCAGTTGAGCGCGCGGCGGACGAGCCCTTGCCGGGACCGCCAATCTGGCCGGGCAGCCTGCCCAGCATTGAATGCTTGACACCGGCGGACCTGGTCAGGCCCGACGAAGAAGAAATCAATCACAACGCGATGCTAATTCGCAATACATTGCTGGAATTCGATTTGGAAACGACGGTGGTCGATGTGCAGGTCGGCCCGACCGTGACGCGTTACGCGCTGCAACCCCACCGCGAAGACGGCAGCGAACGCATTCGCATGAGCAAGATCGCTTCTTATGCGCGCGATTTGTCGCTGGCGCTGGCGGCCAAGCGCTTGCGAATGGAGACCCCGGTGCCCGGCACCAACTACATGGGCATCGAAGTGCCCAACAAGGAACCGGCGCTGGTGGCGCTGCGCAACCTCCTGGAGAGCGAGGAATACAAGGAAGAAAAGCGGCGCAGTCGCGCGCCCCTGCTCATTCCGCTGGGTCGCGATGTCCGCGGCCAGCCGGTGTCCCTGGATCTGTCGCAGATGCCGCATCTTCTCATCGCCGGCACAACCGGCTCGGGCAAGTCCGTCTGCATGGCGGCCATTGCAACGTCGCTGCTGATGCAGTACGCGCCCGATCATCTGCAAATGGTCATGCTGGATCCCAAGATGGTGGAGTTGACGCGCTTTGAAGGCATCCCGCATCTTGTCGGCCCGGTGGAAATTGAACACGAGCGCATCATCGGCGTCTTGCGCTGGTGCGCGCAGGAAATGGACCGGCGCTACAAATTGCTGGAAGCGCAGGCCGCGCGCAACATCGTCATGTACAACGAAAAGCAGTTAATGCGCGGGGCCGATGCCCAGCCCTTGCCCTACCTGGTCATTCTAATCGACGAAATCGGCGACCTCATGCTCAGCAATCCGGAAGAAACCGAGCGCTCAATCACGCGCATGGCGCAGATGGCGCGCGCGGTTGGCATGCATCTGGTGATCGCCACGCAGCGGCCCAGCGTCAATGTGATCACCGGCTTGATCAAGGCGAATTTCCCGGCGCGCATCGCCTTTTCCGTCGCGTCCGGCGCCGATTCCCGCGTGATCATCGATCGGACGGGCGCCGAGGACCTTTTGGGCAGCGGCGACATGCTCTTCCTGTCGGCGGACGCGGCCGGACCGCGGCGCGTGCAAGGCTGCTTCATCTCCGAAGCTGACGTCCGCCTTGTCGTACAGCACTGGAAAGGCGAAAACGAGAGGCGGGCGACTGAAGACCGGGCCGCCGCGCTGCCGTCCAATCCCTGGGAAGCCGGGCTGAATCGTCAGCAATTCCTGAATGAGACGGACCCCATGCTCGAAGATGTGCTGCGCCTCATTGTCGACGCCGGGGAGGCGTCGGCCTCGCTGATTCAACGCCGCCTGGGCCTGGGTTATCCGCGCGCCGCCCGCATCATGGACCTGCTGGAAAGTTTGGGGGTCGTGGGCGAAGAACTGGGCGGCGGACGCAGCCGCAAGGTGATCATTCCGCCCGCTGAAGATCCGCTGGAGTATCTGCTGCGGGAACGCCGGGAAACCTGAGGGGCAGCATCCGCGCGCCTGCGCTGGCGTCCCTCAGAGCAGTGTCTTGTCGGCCAAGGGCTCGATGAGCGCCGGGTTGTCGTTCACGGGTCGGTTGACCTCTGTCGAGACCTCATAGAATTCCAGTTGATCCGACTCTGGTCCGGACATCAAAGGCAGCCATTCTTCGCGTTTGAGCTCCCGCGGCGCGAGCCAAAGCTCATAATCTTCCGGCGCCAGGATCACCGTCATGCGATGATGAATCGGTCGAATTTTTTCATTGGCGTCCCTGGTCAAAATCGTACAAGTATTCAACCAGGACCCGTCGGCTGCTTTCCAACTCTCCCACAAGCCGGCGAAGGCGAAGATATCCCTTTCGCTATGCCGGATGTACATAGGAACTTTCTTCTTGCCCTGCCGCGACCATTCGTAATAGCCGTCAGCCGGTATCAGGCAGCGCCGGCGCTTGAATGCGGTGCGGAAAGACGGCTTCTCCGCCGCCGTCTCGGAGCGGGCGTTGATCATGCGGTTGCCGATTTTGGGGTCTTTGGCCCAAGAGGGCACAAGCCCCCATTTCATAAAGGAAAGCGACTTTGGATCCCGGTCGCTGATGACCGCGACCTGCTGCGTCGGCGCGATATTAAAGCGCGGTTGCAACCAGCCGTCGGCCGATTCCAGGTTGAATGCCAATTGAATCGACTCGGCATCCGCCGTTAAGGTATATCGTCCGCACATGGTTCTACTTCTTCGCCCCTTTGTCGGCCTCTTTGCTCTTGCCAAGCTCGGCGATTTGACGGGCGAGACCGAGCACCGCCACGAAGACCGCCAGCAATTGCCCGGTGCTGACGGATTTCTCCGCGCCCGGCGCCGCATTCTCGCTCTCTTCCGCCGCGCGCGTATACAGATAACTTGTAATCAAACCGAAGACCGCGCCAAGCCCGGCGCCCATGAGAATGATACGCGCCTTGCGATCCTGCAATCCCGGGTCCGTTCCCGTATTCTGGTCCTCGCTCATTCGTCCTCCTCCTCCTGCGCATCGGCCGCGGGTTGATCGAAGGCGCTGAGCAGCTGCCGAACCGGCGCCGCCTTCACCGCCCAATTCAGGACGCGCTCATCCGCGCCGCCGAGCCACACTTCGACATTTTTTTCCATTGCCGCCGTCCAGGACTCCAGGCGGCGCAGAGGCGACCGGGAGCGCGCCTGCCAGCGGCCCGCCAATGCCACCAAAGCCACGCTCAGCAGCACAACCGGAAATAGACAGAGGGAAATCGGAATCAGCGCCAAGACAGTGAGGGCCGAATCGGCCATGAGGGTCACTTGCGCCGGTTGCCGCAATGAAAGCGCCACCCCTAGAATGGCGATGCAAATGCCCAGCGCGACCAGAAAGGGCAGCAAAACGCCCAGCCATAAACGCCGGCGCTGCAGCCGCTCCAACTCGCGGCGGCGCGCATCCCCTCGCGCAGAATCCCGGCTCATCCGCCTTCCCTTGACTCCGGCTATCGCCTGGATTATTTTAGCGCAAGACAAGCGAATCATCCAGACGGGCATTGGAACAAATGAGCCATGTGTCGCCGGTTGTCCAACGCTTGAGGATTACTTTCGGAAAGACCGGGCCGCTCAAATATACCAGCAGCCTCGATGTGGCAAAGATCTGGGAACGCCTGCTGCGGCGGGCGGAACTGCCCCTGCTCTATACGCAGGGATTTAACACCCGGCCGCGCATCCAACTGGCGATGCCCCTGCCACTCGGCATATCCAGCGAATGCGAGATTCTTGACATTTCTCTGCGCGAGCGCATTGACTTCGTCGAGCGCGATTTGACCGAGCAATTGCTGGCCGTTTCGCCGCAAGGCCTGTCGATTGAAGCGATTGACGAAGTCGACGTGCGCGCGTCCGCGCTGCATTCCCGGGTTGAAAGCGCCGAGTATCGCATCCGCTTCCCCGATGGCATCAGCAGCGAGGCGCTGCGGCAGAAAATCGAGGGCATTCTGAGCCAGGAGAGCATCATCGTCGAACGCAGACGGAGGCGCAAACGCAGCGTCATGGATGTGCGCCCGTTGATCATCGCGCTATGCGTGACCGACGGCGATGACCTGATCGCGCATCTGTCCGTCGGCGATCGCGGCAATATGCGACCAGACCACCTGATCGAATTGCTGGGCCTGGACGACCGCCATCATTCGATTCATCGCTTCAAGCTGCACCTCTTGCCGGCATGACGCGCTGCTTGCGCTCCGCCGGACTGCCCGGACTCCAAAGAAGAAAGCGACAAGAGTGACAATTACGCCAAAAGCTAACGCTGAAGTCCAAGCCGCCCTGGAACGCCGAGGCCCGGTTGTCGCCCTCGAGTCGACGCTGATCACACATGGCCTGCCCTACCCGCTCAATGTGGAAACTGCCCTGGCGATGGAAGACGCTGTGCGCGAGGCGGGCGCCATTCCCGCCACCATCGCCATCTTGAAGGGAGAAATCACAGTTGGGATCACGGCGGCGGAGATTGAAATGCTGGCGCAAGCCACGGCGGGATCGGTGCGCAAATGCAGCCGCCGCGACCTGCCTGTCGCCATTGCCCTGCGGCAGGACGGCGCCACCACCGTCGCTGGCACGATGATCATCGCCGCCATGCTCCGCATCAAGCTCTTCGCCACCGGCGGTATCGGCGGCGTACACCGCGGCCAGCCGCATGATGTCTCCGCCGATCTGATCGAACTTGGGCGGACGCCGGTCGCCGTGGTCTGTTCCGGCGCCAAGTCGATTTTGGACCTGCCTTTGACGCTGGAAGTGCTGGAAACAAACGGCGTGCCGATTTTGGGTTACGGGACGGATGTCTTGCCCGCCTTCTACAGCGCGCGCAGCAACTTGCCGATCGACCAGCGCGTTGATTCGCCCTCGGCGGCGGCGCAGATCATCGCAGCAGCCAAAGAACTGCGCGCGCGACATGGCATCCTGATCGCCGCGCCCGTTCCGGCTGATAAAGAATTGGCAGCCAATGTCGCAGAAGCCGCCATCGTAAACGCCACGCAAGAAGCGGAGGCGGCCCAGATCGGCGGCAATGCCATCACGCCCTATGTGCTGCGCCGCGTGAGCGAGTTGACCGGCGGCGCGTCGATGCGCGCCAACATCTCCCTGCTCATTAACAACGCGCGGATTGCGGGCGAGATAGCCGTCGAGCTGAGCCGTATTTCAATCTGAATGCCACAAATGCAGCGCCAGATCCTGCTCGAACGTCGGCGCGCCCAACTCATGCAGCCGTGCGAGGATTTGGGCGCGATGGTCTGTGCCATGATTGATAATATGCAGAAGAATTTCCCAGCGGGCGAAATGCCGCGGCGCGGGAAAGCGATCCGATAGTTTCACCGTCACGGTCGCTTGAAGGTCTTGTTCTGCCAGTTGACTGACGTATAAGCTGACGCGGCGGCGCACGGCATCCCACTGCTGCCGGAGAGCCGCTTGGTCGGGATGATCGTGAGATAGCAAGCGTGGAGGCGGCGCCTCTCCCTGCAAGCGCGCCAGCCAGCGATCGTCGACATTCGCGCAGTGCGCGAGATGATTGCGCACGGACCGCAATGAATAGTTGTTTTCCGCCAGGAACTGCGCGACCGTCAAGGTCATCGCGCTTTCCCAGACCCGATCGAAGGCGCTGTAGTGGTAACGGATGAGCATCGCAATTGTCGCTTGGTCCATTTTCAGCCCTCCCGGCGGGCGGCAGACTCCGGACGGGTCGCCCAATTTCGATTCGGTTCGTACCCATCGGGCGATCCGCCGGATCGCCCCTACCAGACTATTTCAACCGAACTGGATGCATTGCCGCCGTCGTGATCGCTATACACGGCCTGCTAATTCGTTTATAATCGTGCCATCAGTGAATACAATACCGGGGCGCGAAACGCACGTGCCTTCAATCGAGAGTAGATTGGATCGCTTCCTCCTGCAAGTGGAAAAACCCGGCCGCTATGTCGGCGGGGAATATAACAGCGTCGTCAAAGATTGGCCTGAGACCGATATCAAGGTCGCCCTCGCCTTCCCCGACATCTACGATTTGGGCATGTCCAACCTGGGCATCATGAATCTTTACAATCAGGTCAATCTCCAGCCGAACATGCTGGCCGAACGGGTTTTTTCGCCCTGGCTGGATATGGAAGCGGTGATGCGCCGGGCAGAGATCCCGCTCTATTCGCTGGAGAGCAAGCGCGCCGTCCGCGATTTCGACCTGCTCGGCATCAGCCTGCCTTACGAACAGCTATATACCAACGCGCTCAATCTGCTGGATTTGGCGGGAATGCCGGTCTTGAGCCGCGAGCGCGACGAAAGGCATCCGCTTGTCATCGCCGGCGGACACGCTTGTTACAACCCGGAGCCGATGGCGGATTTCATCGACGCCTTTGTCATCGGCGAGGGAGAAGAAATCATTGTTGAAGTCGCGCAGCTTGTCGGGCGCATGCGCGGAAAACCGCGCGCTGCCCAACTGCGAGAAATCGCCCGGATTCAAGGCATGTATGTGCCGCGCTTCTACGACATCGAGTACCATGACGATGGCACAATTCGCTCAGCGCTGCCCAATAGGCCCGATGTTCCCGCGCGCGTGCTCAAGCGCATCGTTGTCACCTTGCCCAAACCCTTCACCAAATTCATCGTGCCGAACATCGACACGGTGCATAATCGCGCGCCCATAGAAATCATGCGCGGCTGCACGCGCGGCTGCCGCTTCTGCCACGCCGGCATGGTGACCCGGCCCGTGCGCGAACGGCCGGTGGCTGAAATCATGGCCGCCATTGACGAAATCGTCCGACACACCGGCTTCGAAGAAATCAGTTTGCTCAGCCTGTCGTCGTCGGATTACGCCTGGGTTGAAGAGCTGGCGGAAGAAGTCAACCGCGAATATAAAGACGCGGGCTTGAGCTTGAGCTTGCCCAGCCTGCGCATCGAAAGCGCCAGCGCCGATCTGCTGGAAAAGATCGGCGGGACGCGGCGCAGCGGCTTCACCTTCGCGCCGGAAGCGGCCACCGAAAAAATGCGCGATTTGATCAACAAATATGTGCCGGACGACCAGGTGATTCAAACCGCCCGCGATGTTTATTCCCGCGGCTGGCGCACGATCAAGTTCTATTTCATGATCGGGCATCCTGAAGAGACTTTGGAGGACGTCCAGGCGATCGTCGACCTCTGCCTGCGGACCCTGAACGAAGGCACAAAGATCCTGGGCAAAAAAGCCACGCTGAATGTCGGCGTGAGCACATTCATCCCCAAGCCGCATACGCCCTTCCAATGGGTGCCGCAAGATACGCGCGAGAGCGTCGAAGCCAAACTGGCGCTTCTGAAGCGGCAATTGCGCCGCGGCGGCATGCACTTGCGTTGGAATAACTTCGACGACAGCGAATTCGAGGGCTGGCTCAGCCGCGGCGATCGGCGTCTGGGCCGGGTGATCCGCCGCGCCTGGGAATTGGGCTGCAAGTTTGACGCCTGGCAAGATCAGCATCAGCACGATCTATGGTTGCGGGCTTTCGACGAGTGTCACTTGGATCCCAACTTCTACAACGATCGCGAGCGCGGCTTGGATGAGGTCTTCCCCTGGGATCACATTGATGCCGCCCTGCGCAAGAACTTCCTGCTGGAAGATTATCTGATGAGCATTCGGCGGGAAACGCGCGTCGATTGCCGCGACAAGTGCTTCGCCTGCGGCATCTTGCCGAAATTCGCCAAAGAACGGTCCAACACGGAAGAAATGGCCTGGGAGTGCCCGCCGGTTACGCCGATCAGCCAGCGGCGCGCTAATCAGCAAGGCACGATCCCGCTGAGCGCAATCGGCTAGTTTCTTGTGGCAGCCGCCGACAGAATCCGCATCAAGGGCATCTCAATACGGGAAGAGATCCAGGGCGAAGGCGAACCCGTCCTGATGGTCCATGGCTGGGGCGCGAACATCGAACTGCTGCAGCCCCTGGCGCAGCGGCTCAGCCGCCTCGGCTTTCGCTGCTACATGCTGGACTTGCCCGGTTTCGGCGAGAGCGACGAACCGCCCGCCGCCTACTCGGTATCGGATTACGCCGCTTTCTGTCTCGCTTATCTGGATCATCACGGTTTGGGCACGGCGCACTACTTCGGGCATTCGCTCGGCGGCCGGATTGGCTTGGCGCTGGCCGCGGACCACGACGAGCGCATCAAGAAGATGGCCCTTTCCAACAGCGCCGGCATAAGAATTAAGCCATCGCTCCATAGCAGAATGCGTCTTAATCTTTATCGAGGCATGCGCGCTGGATTGGAAGCGGTCGGCGCCAAGTCAGCCGCGCTCATGCTCCGCGCTCAATACAGCCGGCGCTATGGCTCGCTCGACTTTCAGGCGGCCTCGCCCGTCATGCGCCAGACCTTGATAAAAGTGGTCAATCAAGACTTGCTGGAATGCGCGGCTCGGGTCGCGGCGCCGACCATTCTGATCTGGGGCGACCAGGACGAAGAGACGCCGTTATGGATGGGGCGGAAGTTGGAAGAGACGATTCCCGATGCCGCCTTGGTCGTTCACGCGGGCGCGGGCCACTACGCTTATCTGGATTTCCCCGACAAGACGGCCAGCATCCTGCAAGCCTTGTTTCGCAGCGCCTGAACCCAGCCGCGCGCCGTTTCCCCTCCCGGCGAATAAGCCGTATAATGCCCATGTATTTGCGAAGTGGGACAAGCTATGCGCGACGCCCTGCAGATTGTTCTGGCATTGATCTGGCTCCTGGGCATTTGGCTGCGGATTTATCGGCAGGCGCGCTTTTTCCAAATCGAAGAATATATGAGCCGGCGCTACCTGAATTGGGCCTGGAATCGCCTGCGCCAGGAACCGCCGACGCGTCCGGTTGCCGCCTGGCTGGCCGGTCTGGCATTGGGATTCATCATGGGCGAAGCGCCCGAGAGCATCTTGCCGGCGATTGTCGCAATCCTCGCCGCGGCCGTCGCGGTCACCCCGGCGCGCGAGACCGAAGTGAAATCAGCCCTCGTTGTCACCGCACGCCTGAGACGAATCCTCTTCAGCAGTTGCGCGCTGAGCGGCGTCGCAGTCGCCGCCGCAATGCCTGCATTTTCCTTGCCGCCAAGCCTGGATAGCAATTTTGTCCAGTTCGGTTTGCAAAGCACAATTGGCATATTCATTTTCCTCTTGACGCCAATATGGTTGGTCGCGGGCAACCTGCTCATGCAGCCGCTGGAAATGCGCTTGCGGGCTCGATACCTGCGCCGGGCAGCCGCTGCGCTGCGGAAGCTCCGGCCAAAAGTCATCGGCATCACCGGCAGCTACGGCAAGACGACGACGAAATACTTCCTCCGCGAAATCTTGAGCGCGCGCTATCAGACTTACGCCACGCCCAAAAGCTACAACACGCTCATGGGCATATCCCTCGCGATCAATCGCGACCTGGCTGACGATTATCGCAGCGAGTATTTCATAAGCGAAATGGGCGCTTATGTCGAAGGCGAGATTGAGCGCATCTGCCAATTGACGCCGCCGGATATCGCCATCGTCACCGAGATCGGCCCGCAGCACCTCGAACGCTTTGGCTCGCTGGAAAATGTCAAGCGGGCCAAGTACGAAATCATCAAGAATCTGCCGCCGGATGGACTGGCCGTCTTCAATTGGGACAATCCCTACATCCGCGAGATGGCGGCGCAGGGCTATCCCGAGACGCGCCTGACGGTGAGCCGCGAGTTGACGCTGGCGGAAGCGGCACAAGCGGATGTCAGCTGGATCGCAAGCGACATCGTTTCCAGCCTCGACGGACTTGAATTCGCGGTCACTCACGTGAAGTCGGGCGAGCGCGCGTCGATCGTTACGGGCGTCATGGGCGAGCATAATGTCACGAATCTATTGCTTTGCATTGCGGTCGCCTTCCACGAAGGCATCGCCTTGCGCGATATCGCCTTGCGCATTCGCAGCTTGCAGCCGGCCGAGAGCCGCCTCGTCAGTGAAACGACGGCCAGCGGCATCACCATCATCAACGATGCCTACAGCGCCAATCCCCAAGGCGTCGTCAGCGCCTTAAAGGTCCTGGGCATGCACGACAAAGGCGTGCGCCTGCTGATCACGCCCGGCATGATCGAACTTGGTTCCTTGCAAGATGAGGAGAACCGCAAGCTGGGATTGTTGGCCGCGGAACAGGCCACCGATATCATCCTGGTGGGCGCGGACCAGACCAAAGCGATTCTCGATGCGATTTACTCGACAGCATTCGATCGGTCGAGGGTCCAGGTTGTAGCAACCTTGCAGGAGTCTGTCGCTTGGTATCAGCAGCATTTACGCGCCGGGGATACGGTTCTATTCCTGAACGACTTGCCGGATACTTACTGATCGCCCTAATGGGAGTCTGATTAAGGTTTTGCCTATGAGCAGTCGCCAAACCATTGTCGCCGTCATCTTTGGCGGACGCAGCGTTGAGCACGATGTGTCCATCGTCACCGGGCAGCAGATTATGGAGGCTTTGTCGCGAGCGCATTTCGATACTGTGCCGGTTTACATTTCACGCGACGGCCGCTGGTTCAGCGGGGAGACGCTGGCAAAACTGGACAATTTCCAGGACGACGACATCACGGCTCGCGCCGACGTGCAGCCATGCCTGCTCTCGCCGGATACGCGCCATCATGGCTTGATCGTGAATCCGCTGGCGGGCCGCTTCAGGGCAAGCGATGTGCGGCGAATTGATGTCTGCTTCCCGGCGCTGCACGGCTCGCATGGCGAAGACGGCAATCTGCAAGGTTTGCTGGAATTGGCGGATATCCCCTATGTCGGCTGCGCCACGCTCGGCTCCGCGCTGAGCAACGACAAGATCATGACCAAGCAGGTTTTGCGGCAAGCCGGCATAGCTGTGCTGGATGACCATTGGTTCACGCGCGAGCAATGGCTGGACGATCCCGATGCCGTCATCGCCGCGACCCGGGACAAGTTCGAGTTTCCGCTCTTCATCAAACCGGCCAGTTTAGGCTCCAGCATCGGCATCGGCCGCGCGGAAACCGAGGCGCAATTGCGAGCCAGCATCGATATCGCCGCCAACTTCGACCGCCGCATCCTGGTGGAGCCGGCGCTGACCGACGGCGTAGAGATCAACTGCTCGGTGATGGGCTTCGCCGAGGATTTCGAAGCTTCGGTCCTGGAGCAACCGCTGTCATGGGACGAGTTTCTGTCTTATGAAGACAAATACCTGCGCGGCGGCGAAGGCATGAAAAGCGCTGAACGCATCATTCCCGCGCCGATTGACGCTGAACTGACGCGGCAGGTCCAGGAAGCCAGCATCCGCGCTTTTCGCGCGCTGGACGGGCGTGGAATCGCCCGCATAGATTTTCTCGCGCGTCCCGAATCCCAGGTTTTCTATCTCAATGAAGTCAACACCCTGCCGGGCTCGCTCGCCTTTTACCTCTGGCGCGAAAGCGGTTACAGCGCCGAAGAGCTCGTGGCCAAGCTCGTGCAACTGGCGCGTGACGCCCATGCGGTGAAACGGCGCAACGTATACGACTACCATACGAACCTGGTCGCCGTCGCCAGCCAGCGCGGGATAAAGGGCGGCAAAGGCAAGGGATAGCGCGGCGCACATTTGCGCCCACCGGCGAAGGCGGGGCAATCGCTTCACTTCTTTTTTTGACCACCGAGTAAGTCATGCGAAATTCAGTATAAGGTCGATATGTAGGGGCGACACTGTGTGTCGCCCGAAAATCCGCGCTAGTGTCGGTGGGCGATTCACAGGGTCGCGTAGACACTGACCGTCAATCGCCCCTACACCGCTCTTCAGATTTTTGCATTACTTTCCTGGTTTTACTTCTGCGATCTCTGTAGTTAAACAAAAATCTAAGACGATTGCCCGGCGCGCGAACGAGCGCCCGTTTGCCACCGCCCCCGTCTATGTTATGATTACGGCGAATAAATAAGCCAACGTGCCGGGTTGCCCGCTCGGCGGTCGCTTCGCGCATGCTGGGTTCGGGGCTTGCCGGGCACTCCAGGAGACCAGCGGGGGCGCCTCCCAAGTCCGGCTGCGCCCCCGAACGCTAAAACTGCCGTGCCCTATACCTCCAGCAATCCGCGACCGCCGCGCCCATCCGATGTCGGACGCTCCATCTGGGGTGGCGCGCCCCTTCCTCCCATACCCGAGCGCGTGCTGGACGGGATCCCGGGTTTCATCGCCTGGCTCGCCTTGCTCGTTTCGATCGCCAGCGCCGTCGCCTTCCCGCTCACCTTGATGCTGACGGCGGCCCTGGTGGCGTCTTATTCCGCCTTTCGATTCTTTCTTGCCGGCATCGCCAACGCGATCGGCATCCGCCGGATCAAGGAATGGGAAAGCGTTGATTGGCATCAGAAGTACTTGGCGGACAAAAAGCCGAGCTCGCTCGATTGGGAGAGCGTGCATCATCTCGTAGTCATTCCGAATTACAACGAGTCCATGAAGGTCCTGGGCCGAACGCTGGACCAGCTTGGTCGGCAGCGCAACGCCAAGACGCAGATTTCCGTCTTGCTGGCGATGGAAGGGGCGGAGCCGGATAGTTACCAAAAGGCGCAGAGCCTGCATCGCGAGTATGAAGACCAGTTCGCCAACGTTTACTTCACGGTGCATCCGCGCGGCCTGATCGGGGAAATGCAATGCAAGTCGGCCAATCTGTCCTGGGCCGTCAACCGATTTCTGGAAAATGTGGTCGACGAATCTTTCCTGAATCCTGACTATATCGTCATCACAACGATGGATGCCGATACGCGCTGGCATGACAATCATTTTGCGGCGCTGACCTACCATTTCGCCCTGAGCGAAGATCGTCACCGCACATTCTGGCAAGCGCCAATCCGTTATCACGGCAATATATGGCAGGTCAATCCACTGATGCGCATCATCAATACATACGCGACCGCCTTTGAGCTGGCCTATCTGGCGGCGCCCTGGTGGATGGCCATGCCCATGTCGTCCTATTCGCTCAGTTTGAAATTGCTCGAACAAAGCGGCAATTGGGACACGGACGTCATCGCCGATGAATGGCACATGCTGATCAAAGCCTATTTCGCCACAGGCGGCCATGTTGAGCTGCAGCATATCTACCTGCCATTCCTGGCCGATTCGACAACCGGATCGAACATATTCGAGTCAATCCGGAACCGTTACAGCCAGACCTTGCGCCACGCCTGGGGCAGCAAAGAAGTGGGCTACATGCTCGCCAAGCTGATTGAGAATCCCCAGGTTGTCTCCTTCGCTTCGCTGAAGCTGCTGCTGCGGATCGCGCATGACATCCTGCTGGCCGGCGCCGGCTGGATCATCTTGACCGTCGGGTCGCAATTGCCGGTTTTCTTTCATCCCGATATCGCCCCGGTCAAAATGGACCGCCTGTTCGCCGCCGGCGACAAGCTCGTCTATGTCGCCGAGGGCTTCGCCGCCAGCCATCCCGCCTGGACGATGCTGGCTATATCCGGCATCGTCATGCTTGTTTTGGTTGTTGTCTATCAGGTGCAAGATTACCGCATTCGCCCGCCGCGAGTCGCGCCATATACATTGAGCGAATCCCTGCTGGAATTGCTCAGCATTCCCTTCATGCTTGTCTTGACGCTGCTTGTGGTGGCTTTGCCAACCCTGGTGGCGCAGACGCGACTGCTGCTGGGCATTCCCCTGCAATTCATCGTCACGGACAAATCGGCGGACCGCTGAGATCGCGAGCGACGGCAAGATGTTGATCCCATTCGATGACATTCGGGCCGCCTCTCAGCGCATTCAGGCGCTTTCGCCGCCAACTCCGCTTGTGCATTCCGAATACTTCAGCCGAATGCTGGGCGCCAAGATCTATCTCAAGCTGGAGCTGCTGAATCCGACGCGCTCTTTCAAGACGCGGGGCGCGGCCAATGCGCTTCTGACCCTCGACGAGGCGCAGCGCGCCCGCGGCGTCGTCACCGCGTCCGGAGGCAATCACGGCCTGGGCGTCGCTTATGTGGCGCAATGCCTGGGCATTCCGGCCCGGATCTACCTGCCCGAAAATACGCCGGCTTCCAAAGTGGCGGCTTTCGACGCCTATCAGGCGGAGATTGTCATGTTTGGGGAAACCTGGGCCGAGTGCAATCCCCTGGCTCTGGCCGCGGCCCAGCGGGAGAACATGGCGTACATCCATCCCTTTGACGATGACGCGGTGATGGCGGGTCAAGGCACAATCGGTTTGGAGATTCTGCGCGATCGGCCCGAGACCAACCTTGTGATTGCGTCGATTGGCGGCGGCGGATTGATCGCGGGCATCGCCTCGGCCATCGCCCAACAGTCGCCCGGCGCGCGCGTCTACGGCGTTGAAACAATCGGCACGGATTCCATGACGCAGAGCTTTCGCCGCGGCCGACCGGTCGCCTTGCCCGCCATCACTTCAATCGCCAACACGCTCGGCGCGCCCAGCCCGGGCGACCGCCAATTCGCCATCGTTCGCGAGCATGTCGCGGATGTGGCAGCCGTCAGCGACGCAGAGGCCGTTGCCGCCATGCTCGAATGCCTGGAGCAGGAGAAACTGCTGGTCGAGCCGGCGATGTCTTGCATCTTTGCCGCCCTCAAACAGGGAGCGATTCCAATCGAACCGGAGGACACGGTTGTCGTCGTGGTCTGCGGGGGAAACGCCACACTCGCGGATCTGCAAGCCTGGCGCCGGCAATTCCATCTGTAGCGTCCAGCTCGCTCGGCGGCGTTGAGGGCAATCGCTTCACATTGAAATTACGCTGATACATGACAATTATTGCTCAGTTTCGTAATCTGTAGGGGCGTTTCGCTGAAACGCCCACACTTTGTTGACCATTTTCAACGGGCGTCTCACGAGACGCCCCTACATTTTTACATGGCCATCGGCGGATAATGTTCTTAAGCGATTGCCCTGGGCGGCCTTCATTCGCTCTGGCGCAGCTCGCGCCGATTCCGTAATATAATGGGTTCAGCGCGTCGAGATGACGCTATGAAAGGAATGAACGTGCCGCGGCAACGGGTGCAAAAGATCATGGCCGGCGCCGGCATCGGCGCCCGACGGCATTGTGAAGAAATCATCCGTCAAGGCCGGGTGCGGGTGAATGGCGCTGTGATCGCGCTGGGCGCCAGCGCCGACCCGGACAAGGACGAAATTCTGGTCGATGGCAGGCGCGTCGGCGCCGCGGCCGCGCCGATCTACATCGTTTTCAACAAACCCAAGGGCGTCCTAAGCACAAATCAAGCGAACGCCAGAGACAGTCGCCCGACCGTGCGCGAACTGGTGGATATCCCCGGCCATCTGTTCACCATCGGCCGCCTGGATGCGGACAGCGAAGGCCTCATGATCTTGACCAATGACGGCGACCTGGCCAATCGCGTCGCCCATCCGCGCTACGAACACACCAAGACCTACAAAGTCACTGTCAAAGGCAAGGTCAGCCGAGAGACTATCCAGCGTTGGGAACAGGGCATCTGGCTGGACGACAGCCGCAGCGCCGCCTGTTCGCTGACGGTTCTGCAATCCAACAAGCGCTCGACCGTGCTGCGCATCGTCATGATTGAGGGGCGCAAGCGGCAGATCCGCCGCATCGCGACCGCGCTTGGGCACCCGCCGATACGCCTGGTGCGCACCCATATCGGGCAGCTCGGTTTGGGTACCTTGCGCAAAGGCGCCTGGTACCAGTTGGATGACGATGAGGTGGAAGCCATGCTGAGGCAAGCGCCGCAGATTTCGGAGATCCGCCGCATTCGCCGCGAGCGCAAACGCAAGCCTGCGAAGGCGGCCGGCAGGCGGCAATGAAGCCCCGTGAATTAAGCATAGAAGAATACATCGCGCGCCAGCCGGAGTACGACAAGCGCCGCCGTATCTTGCATCCGCTGCTGCGGGTGGCGCTGCCGGCCTTCTGTCGGGTTGATGTGGAGGGCCTGGAAAACGTCCCGCGACGCGGCCGAACCTGTCTGATGATCAACCATGTATCGTATCTGGACCCGATTGTCGTCACGGCGAGCATACCCTTCCGCCACACCGTCTCCCTGTCCAAGATCGAGAATTTTCAGATTCCGCTCCTCGGCTGGCTGCTGCGGCAATGGGGGCATTACCCCATCCGTCGCGGGCAGTTCGACCGCAAGGCACTGATGCAAACGATCGAACTCTTGAAGAGCGGGCAGCTTGTGCTGATGGCGCCGGAGGGCACGCGCCATTCCGGGGGCATTCAGCCGGCGAAGGACGGCCTGGCATACGTCGCTTGCAAAGCTGATGCCGTCATCGTGCCGGCGGCGATCTGCGGCGCGGAGGATTGGCGGCGACGTTTCAAGCGCCTGCGCCGCGCCTACGCCAAGGTCGTTTTTGGCGCGCCATTTCGCTTCCGAACTGAAGGCCAGCGGCGCATCCCGCGCGATCAGCTATCGCGTATGATTGCGGAAGCGATGTATCGGCTGGCGCTGACCATTCCGGACGGGTATCAGCATTTGCGCGGGCATTACAGCGATATCGAAAATGCCAGCAGCGATTATCTCGAATTCGTCTGACGCGCTCGCGGCCTAATCGCCGGCCGCGACTTCAAGCCCCCACTCAGCCAGAGCCGCCACCAGGAGGTGCATGTCGGCGAAGCGCCTATCTTGCGTGAAGCCGCGCGCGTAGCGGATATAGATCTGCTGCAAAATGACCAGCAGGCGAAAGATGCCCAGCACATGATAGAAGCGCATCTGCCCCAGGTCGCGTCCGCTCCGGGCGGCGTAACGCTCCAGGATCTGCCGCCGCGTATAGAAGTTGTGGTCGCCCGCCGGCATGGTGCCGATAAATTTGACATGAGGCGGATCATCCGGCTGCGTCCAGTAGGTCAGCAGCGCCCCCAAGTCTGACAGCGGATCGCCCAAGGTGCACATGTCCCAATCGAGAATGGCGACGAGGCGTGATGGATCTCGCTGGTTGTACATGCTGTTGTCCAGCTTGAAATCGTTGTGCACCAGTGAGTGATAGTAAGAATGCGGCAGGCGCTCGCGCAGCCAGCGGTAGATCTCGTCGACTTGCCGGCTGTCATCCAGCTTGGCCGCCCCCCAGCGCCGGTACCAGCCCTCAACTTGCCGCTGGACGAAACCGGCAGGTCGGCCGAGATCGGACAGGCCCAGCGCGGCATAATCGACGGCATGAAAGTCGGCCAGGGCGTCAACCAGGGCCGCGCTCATCTTCTGCGGCGCCGCGGGATCGGCGGCGAACTGCGCGGGCATGGCGTCTCGCACGACGATGCCATGGCAGCGCTCCATGATGAAAAATGGCGCGCCGAGCACACTTTCGTCGTCGCAGTACAGATGAACGCGCGGCGCATAGGGAAAGGCTTGGGGCAACACAGACAGCACGCGATGTTCGCGGCCCATGTCGTGTGCGGTCGGGGCGTAGGGTCCCAGCGGCGGACGGCGCAGGACGTACTCATGCGACGCGCCGAAGCTCAGCAGATAGGTCAGGTTGGCTTTGCCGCCGCTGAATTGCCGCACGCTCATCGGCTCGGCGGCGCCGGGCAAGCGACCGCGCAGGTATGCCTGCAATCGCGCCTCGTCAAAGCGCTCATCGGGACGAATTTCAATCAGGTTGTCGTCGCTATTGGCCGGCATTCATCTGTCCTGTGAAATCTTGATGAGTTTTGCTTTGGCGAACGTTTAGAGTCTACCACAAAGGCGCAGACGGCTGCCTCGCCGGCCAGACTTCAGGCAATCCTGTTCGATGGGCCGATTAATGACAGAGCAATCGCATCAATCATTATTCTCCGATGGCCATGTAATAATGTAGGGGCGTCTCGTGAGACGCCCGTTGAAAATGGCCTGCAAATTGCGGGCGTTTCAGCGGGTCGCGTAGACACTGACCGACAAACGCCCCTACAGATTACGAAATGTGAGGATAAATTGTCATTTACCGGCGCAATTTCAATGTGCTGCGATTGCTCTGGATAAACGCGATGGGCTATTGCGCAACAGAAGCAAGGGAGTATCATAAACTCGCGCGGACCAAAAGAATCGAGCCGATGTGAGAGTATCATCAAATCATTTCGCGATCATCGTCGCCTACCTGATTTTCATCGTCATTGGCATCGGGAGCGGATTGCTCAACATCGCCTGGACCTACATGCAAGCGACCTTCGGCGTGTCGCATGATTCGCTGGCGGTGCTCGCCCCGGCCGCCATGCTCGGCGGTCTCATCGCCGCCTTCTTCAGCGGCTCGATCATCGGCCGCTTCTCTATCGGCCCGGTGCTGGTAGGCGGCATGGCCGTCGCCGGAATCGGCTTGCTGGGTTACGCCGTCGCGCCCGTTTGGATCCTGCTTCTGTGCGCCGCATTTGTCGCCAGCATCGGCAAAGGCACGATGGACGCCGGCTTGAACAATTTTGTCTCCGCCAATTACGGCGCCAGCGTCATGAATTGGCTGCATGCCTGCTGGGGCATTGGCCTGACGATTGCGCCCGCCGTTGTCACCTACTTCGTGCTTGACCAGAATGGCCGCTGGCAATCCAGCTATATCCTGGTCGGCGGCGTCATGCTCCTGCTTGGCTTGGTCATTCTGCGCACATTGCCGCAATGGCGGATCAAGCGGGCCAAGCGCGTCGAATCAAGGCCGGCGGCGCGGCCGCCATTGTCCGAAAGTCTTCAGCGCCCCATCGTCCTGCTCTGCATGCTTTTTTTCTTCCTTTATGGCGGCGTCGAGATCGGTACCGGCCAATTGGCGAACACGCTGCTCATTGAGGCCCGCGCCCTGCCGCAAGAAGCAGCAAGCGCCTGGGTCAGCGCATATTGGGCCAGCTTCACGATTGGCCGCATCCTGATGGGTTTGCTGGCCCTGCGCCTGGGCGACCGGACGCTTCTCAACATCTGCTTCGCATGCTCGCTCAGCGGCGCGCTTCTGCTCTTTCTTAACTTGAGCGAGGTTCTTAGTTTCGTCGGCCTGATCGGCATCGGATTCGGCCTGGCGGCGATTTTCCCGATCCTCATCTTGCAGACGAATGATCGCGTCGGCGATGAACATGCCAGCAACGCGATTGGCTTCCAGGTCGGCTGCGCCGGTTTGGGCGGCGCCGTCTTGTCCGGTTTGGGCGGTATATCCGCCGAATACATCGGCGCCGAATCCATCAGCTTTTTTGTCTTCATGGGCGCCCTGCTCTCGTTCATCATTTATCAACTCATGATCCGCTGGGAATCGGCGCAGCTCGCCGCCAGCCCGCAGTGAGCGCGCGATGCTCTCGCTTGAAGAAAAAGTCGGCCAGCTATTGATCGTTGGCTTCAAGGGCCGGCGTCCGCCGCGCCATGTGCTGCGCTGGCTGGCCGAGGGCCGGGTTGGCGGAATATGCCTGTTTGCGCGCAATATCGAATCGCCGGCGCAGGTCAAGCGCCTGGTCGCTGACTGCCGCCGGGCGGCCAAAGGTCCGATTCTGGTCGGCATCGATCAGGAAGGCGGCCTGGTCGCGCGGCTGCGCAATGGCTTCAGCGAAAGCCCGGGCGCCATGGCCCAGGGCGCGGCCGGCAGCGGCCGCCTCGCCGAGGATGTCGCCTTCATGCTGGGGCGCGAGCTGGCGGCGCTCGGCATCAATTGGAATTTCGCGCCGGTCGCCGATATCGCCCATCAAGCCGATAATCCCTCGGTGAGCACGCGTTCGGTCGGGCGCGACTCCGAGCTCGTCCGGAAGATGGTCTGCGCGCAGATACGCGGCTTTCAGCGCGCCGGCGTCGCCGCAAGCGTCAAACATTTTCCCGGGCTGGGCAATACGATCATCGACACGCATGAGGCCCTGGCGAAAGTCGAGGGCTCGCTTGAATACCTCTACCGCGACGACCTCCGGCCCTTCCAGGCGGCCATCGAAAATGGCGTCGCTTGCGTCATGCTGACTCACGTCATGTACAGCGCGCTGGACAGCCGCTATCCCGCCACGCTGTCACGGGAGATCGTGACCGGCCTCCTGCGGGAAGAACTGGGCTATGCCGGCGCCGTCTGCACCGACTGCATGGAAATGCGCGCGATCACGCGGGGCTTCGGGGCCGGCGAGGCAGCGGTTCTGGCGGTCGCGGCCGGTGTCGACTTGCTGCTCTTCTCCCACACGCGCCGGCGTCAAGAGGGGGCATTTCGATCCGTTCTGTCGGCTGTGAAATCGGGGCGGATAGCGACCGCGCGCATTGACGAAGCTGTCGAGCGTATTCAGGCGCTAAAGCGAAATTTCGCCCTGGAGCAGCCGCCGCCTATTTCAGTCGTCGCCAGCGACGAGCACCGAGCGATAGCCGCAAAAGCCGCGCGCGCCGGATTGGTTCTGCTGAAGCAAGGACTGTGTTTTCCAGTCGCAAAGTTGCCGGGAAGAATCGAATGCATCGAGATCGCCGCCCAGTACATACTGGACGCCTCCGACGCCCGCTCGCGCCGGACTTTTGCGCGCCTGCTCAGCCGCCGCCTGCCCAATGTGAATGGCTCAGTCGTCGATCTGGATGGCGCGGATTCCTTATCCGACAAGGTATTGGATGACATCGTTGGGGCCGCCGATGTCGTCATCCTGGTGACACGAAACGTCCACATGCAATCAAGTTATCTGCGGCTGGCGCAACAGATTATCGACCGTTCAGAGAAAGTGATATTGATCTGCGCGCGCAATCCTTATGACGCCGGCCTGCTGCAAGGCGCGGACAGCATTATCTGCACAAATGGCGATAGCGCGCCGTCGCTGCAAGCGGCGGTTGACGCTATCTGCGGCGACTTCCTCCCGACCGGCAAACTGACGGTTCCCCTGGCATGAAGAGCCGCGAACTGGAGCAGTTGATTGCGCGTCATCTGCCGGCGACGTTCCCGGCCTTAAGCATCTGCGTGATGCATCAGGGAGAGACAATTCTGCATGAGGCCTGGGGCTGGATTGACCCGGAGCAGCGACAGCTGCCGGTGGTGCCGGAGACCCTTTTTGATCTGGCGTCGGTCAGCAAGCTCATTGTCGAGACGAGTTTCCTAGTCCTGGTTGAAGCCGGGGCCATCGGGCTGGATAGCCGGCTTGTTGATGTTCTACCGGAATTCGCCCGCCTGAGTCCGCGCGCTATGGGCGCCGGTCAAGACCCGCACACCCGCCGGTTCCTGCCCTTTCCCACGCGCCTGCGCCGCGAGACAGTTGATCCCGCAGCGGTCACGTTCAGGCATTTGCTCACGCACAGTACCGGATTGCCGGCCTGGCGCTCCGTTTATCTCAGCGCCGGCGAGCGTCCGCCGCCCGCGCCTTCCGCTGGAGACGTCTACGCGGCAGAACGCTGGCGGCGCGGCCTGGAGGCGATGCTGGATTTCCCATTTGCCGGCAACGTCGGCGGCGAAATCCTTTACAGCGACATCGGCATCATGCTGCTGGGAGAGGCGGTCGCCCGCTTGCATGCCGCGCGGTTGGACGCGGCCCTGGACGCCTTGGTGTTGCGCCCTTTGTCTCTGTCCTCGTTCACATACAATCCGGTGGCAAATGGTCGGCCGCGAGAGAATATCGCGCCTACGGAAATGGACCGGCACTGGCGCGGGCGCCGCGCCTGGGGCGAAGTCCATGACGAAAATGCCTGCGGCGTCGGCGGCATCGCCGGGCATGCCGGGCTCTTCGCCACAGCCGAAGATGTCGCTCGCTTCGGCCAAGCCTGGCTCTCCAATGACCCGCGCCTGCAAATCAGCCCGCAATTGCGCGCCGCCGCGACAAGCGAGCAGGCCAGCGGGGGGATGCGCCTGGGGCTGGGCTGGATGCTCAAAGCGGAGCGGAATTCCTCCGCCGGCGATCTCTTCAGCGCGACGTCCTACGGCCATACCGGCTTCACCGGCACATCGCTCTGGATTGATCCGGAGCGGGAACTGGTCTGCGCCGTCCTTAGCAATCGCGTCTATCATGGCCGGCAAGAAGCGGGCATACATGCTTTCCGCCGCGCCATTCATGATCTCATCGTTCGGGAATTCGTCCCGACATGAGCGCGCCGCTTTTCATCGGGATCGACGGCGGCGCCAGCAGCTTGCGAGTCGCGCTTGTCGACGATGACTTGACGCCGCTCTCGTCGCTTTCAACCAGCGCCGCCAATCCAAATGTCATCGGCCAGCGCGCGGCGCAAGCGCATATTCGCAGCAGCCTCCGCCAGCTTCTCGAGCGCGCCGGCCGGCAAGCGAGCGAAATCAGGGCGGCCGGCATCGGTATCGCCGGCGCATCCAATCGGCATAGCGAGCAGTGGCTGGTCGAGACTCTCGGACCGGTGCTGCCGTCGAGCTTGATCGTAGCCAGTTCCGATCTGGAGATCGCTCTTGTTGGCGCCTTGGCCCAGCGGCAGGGCATTCTGATCCTTGCGGGCACGGGCAGCGCCGCATTCGGCATCGCGCCCGACGGACGGCAGCGGCAAGTCGGTGGCTGGGGATATATGCTGGGCGACGAGGGCAGCAGCGTCTGGCTGGGCAAAGAATTGCTCCGCGCCATCATACGCAGCAGCGAAGGAAACGGCGGCATGGACCGCGCCGAGCTGCATCGGCGCTGCCTGGACGAACTCGGCTTGTCGCAAACGCGCGATCTTATCGCCTGGCTTTACCGCGCCGACGAGGCGCCAGCGCAGCGATTGGCCGGCCTCGCGCCCTTCCTTCTGCGGACGGCGGCGGACGGCAATCGCGAAGCGCTGCGCATTGTGAATTCGGCGGCGTATCATTTGGTCGGCCAGGTTGAGCTGATACAGCGGCGGCCGGAGTTCAAGGACGGGCCCATCGCATTCGCCGGCGGTCTACTCGATAATGACAATGTCCTTTCGCGCGAAGTCGCGGCGGGATTAGGTCTCTCCCAGCGCCCCTGCGCTCGCCACGCGCCGGTCATTGGCGCGGCCCTGCTGGCGCGCTTGGAGTGGCGCGCGCAGGACTCGACATGACATCAACTACGGAGCAAGAAAACCCCAAGAGCCGCGAGATCGACCGGCTGCCCACTATCGACATCATCCGGCTAATCAACGCCGAAGATGCCAAAGTGGCGGCGGCCGTGCAGTTGGCATTGCCACAAATCGCCGAGGCGATTGACGCCATCGTGGAAGCGCTTTCCAGGGGCGGGCGCCTCTTTTATGTCGGCGCCGGAACCAGCGGACGGCTCGGCATTCTGGATGCCGTCGAAACTGTGCCGACCTTCAGCGCGCCGCCCGAGATGGTGCAAGGCCTTATCGCCGGCGGTTACGGCGCGCTCACGCGGTCGATCGAGGGCGCCGAAGACAAGCCGGAAGAGGCCCGCCGAAATCTCATTGAGCGGGGCGCGACGGCGGCCGACATCATCTGCGGGGTCGCAGCCAGCGGACGCACGCCTTACGTCATCGGCGCTTTGGAGCACGCTCGCGTCATCGGGGCGCGCACGATCGCCGTGGCCTGCAATGCGAACTCGCCCATCGGCAACCTCGCCGATATCAGCATCAGCGTTGATGTCGGCCCCGAGGTCATCGCCGGCTCAACGCGCATGAAAGCCGGCAGCGCCCAAAAGATGATATTAAACATGCTGAGCACGGGCGCAATGATCCGCCTGGGCAAAGTCTATGGCAACCTGATGGTTGATCTTAAAGTGACCAACCGGAAGCTGGCCGACCGCGCTTGCCGGCTGGTGCAGCGACTGGCCGGCGTTGACGAAGCCCGGGCGAAGGAACTGCTTGCGGGCGCGAATAACGAGGTCAAAGCCGCGGTGGTGATGGGGCGGCGCGGCGTGGATTACGCCGAGGCGCGAAAACTGCTGGATGACGCTGGCGGACAGTTGCGCCGGGTCATCGACGAGCCTAGCGCATGAAAGGCTTGTCCGGTACTAAGAGCCTTGCTCCGATACAACAGCAACAATACCAAAATACTACGATTAACGTGCGATCCTCGCGATAATCAACATTTTACTGCGAAATGCGTCAAGGTCAGTTTCCCTTCGCTGGCTCGCCGCGGACGGCAGACCAGTTTTTCTACCCCATCCCCGGCCCTTCCCCAGTGAACTGGGGAAGGGTGACTCTACAAAGAAGCTCGTAGGTTGACCCCAAAACACATAGAAGATGCCAATGAAGTCAGTCTCTTTCAGCGCGCTCCCCCTTCCCTAGCTTGCTGGGGAAGGGGGCTGGGGGGATGGGGTAGAAAAAGCGCGGCAGCATTAACCAGTACCGGACAAGCCTTGAAGCGGCGACGCTACTCGCCTTCCCAGTCGATTGGATAGCTCTTGTCGAGCATGGCCCGCAGCGCCCGCTTGAAGTCGGACGTGCGGAACAACTGCGCTTGCGCCCAAGCTTCGATCTGCAAACCGCGCGCATTGTCGACGATGTCATTGATCGCGCGCTTGCCGTAGCTCACAGCCAGCGGCGCCGAAGCCGCCAGCGCGTCGACAAAGGCGTCGACGCCCTCGTTCAACTCGGATCTGGGATAAACCGCATTGACCAGACCCCAGGCCAAGGCCTCGTCGGCATCAATGTTTCTGCCCGTCAATATCAAGTCTTTGGCGCGGGACGGCCCGAGGAGCTTAACCAGGCGCACTGTGCCGCCGACATCGGGAATGATGCCCAGCCGCGCTTCGGGCAAGCCCAGCTTTGTGCGCTCCGCCGCGATGCGAAAGTCGCAAGCCAGCGCCAACTCCAGCGCCATACCCAGACAATAGCCTTGCATCACGCAGATCACAGGCAGCGAACAGCGTTCGACCTTGTTGAATATCGCCTGATAACGCGCCGTGAAAGGAAAGAGATTGCTGCGCAATTCGGCATCGAGCTCTCGGAATTGCTCCAGGTCGATGCCGGAGGAGAATACGCGCCCGGCCGCTCGTATGACGACGGCGCGCGCGCCATCGTGAAAAGCCGCCTCCGCATCATCAAAGGCGGCGGACAGGGCTTCCATCATTTCGTCATTGATGGCGTTGCGCTGGCGCGGTCGGTTGAGCGCGACCTCAAAAACAAGGCCGTTCCGCCGCGTTGTGATCGTGTTCGCCTCGTTCCCGCCGCTCACGCCCGGCCCTCCATCAGGCTTGCCCCGCCAGAAACGTTTCGAACGAGTCCAGCGTGTTTAAGTTGACGCGGCCTTTGCCCCGGTCGATGCGGCGCATCAAGCCCGTCAGCACATTGCCGGCGCCAACCTCAATGAAAGTCTGCGCGCCGGCAGCGATGAGGGCGCGCATGGAATCCGTCCAGCGGACGGACTGGGTCAACTGCCGCGCCAGCTCGGCGCGAATATCCGCCACCGATGTCAAAGGCATTGCCTCGACATTGCCATAGATGGGGATGGCCGGCGGCTTAAATTCAGTTGCATCCAGAGCCTTCTGGAATCCCGCCTGCGCCGTCGCCATCAGCGGCGAGTGCGCGGCCACGCTGACGGACAGCTTGAGCGCCCGGCGCGCTCCCGCCGCCTTTGCCGCGGATATCGCTTGATCGACGGCCTCCATGTCGCCGGAAATCACGGTCTGCCCCGGGCAATTGTCATTCGCCAGGACGACTCTCCGCCCGCTTCCCTTAGAAACCGCCGCGCACAATTCTTCCACCTGCGCGGTATCCAGGCCCAGCACTGCCGCCATGGCGCCGGGATTCTCCGCCCCCGCCCCTTGCATCAAGCGCCCGCGCGCCTGAACCAGTCGCAATCCATCTTCAAAGCTCAAGGCGCCCGCCGCCGTCAGCGCCGAAAACTCGCCCAGGCTATGGCCGGCGACCCAGGCCGGTTGCGCGGCCGGGATCCGCTCTTGCAGGACCCGCCATATTGCCAGGCTACAAACGTAAAGGGCCGGCTGGGTATGAATCGTCTGATCGAGTTCTTCAACCGGACCCTCCCAACAGATTCGCGATAAGTCATAACCGAGGATTTCGTCCGCCTGCCGAAATGTCTCGCGCGCCAGGTCGCAGGCTTGGGCGAAGTCCGCGCCCATGCCCAGCGCTTGCGAACCTTGACCGGGGAATAGTACGGCGCTTGTATTCCAATCCATCATTCTAAATCCGCAGCTTAATTTCAGAACCGCTCTTGCCGAGACCGGCACAAAGAAAAACCGCGCAGCCTGGCACGGTCTCTTGAACAAATCCGGATGCGCTCGATTCAGCGTCAGTTGCCCTCGATTTCAACAATCAGCTCCCCACGATAATAGCCGCATTTCGGGCAGACGCGGTGCGCGATGCGATATTCTCCGCAATTGTCGCATTCCACCAAATGATTGAGCGTCAAGGCGTGATGGGCGCGGCGGCGGTTGCGCCGCGACTTAGATACCTTGCGTTTGGGAAGGGGGCCCATCCATTTACTCCTGTGCAATTTCGGGCATAATCAGCGGATTATACAGTCTGGGCGCAATCGCTGTCAAGCCGTCCTTTTGCGCGGGAGTGGCTAATGTAGTGGATGTGGTTTCCCTTAGACCCTAGCAACAAAACTCTGTGCCCTCTGTGTCTCTGTGGTGAATTAACCTGCGCCAAGCCGGCATTCAAGGTATGTCCGCCGAAATAGCCACTCCCTTTTGCGCGGCATGACGAAGGCTTCAACCTGTACCGAGCCAATAGGAAAGCGGAATGAATCAAGCGCTATCGCAAAAGATTGAAACTTTGCTTCAGCGCCGCCTGGTCCGCGCGCAGCCGCTGCCCGGCGGCATGATCAGCCAGGTGCTGCGGCTTGACTTCGCCGACGGCGCATCCATCGTAGCCAAGGTCGGCGAAGGCGGCCACGACCTGGCAATCGAAGCCTACATGCTGCGCTACCTGCGCGCCAATTCAAGATTGCCCGTGCCTCAAGTCTTAAGCGCCGAGCCAAACCTGCTGCTCATGGAGCATATTGAGGGCGAGGCGGAATGGAGCGGCGCGAGCCTGCGCCACCTTGGGCGGCTGCTGGCCGATTGTCATCAAGCGCGAGGCGAAGCGTACGGGCTCGAGCGCGATACTTTGATCGGACCGCTTCACCAGCCGAATTCGCAGTCCAAGTCATGGATCAGCTTCTTCCGCGAGCAGCGCCTGCTCTACATGGTCGCAGTAGCGCGAGGGAGCGGCCATCTGCCGCCGGCGCTTGAAGAGCGGCTACTGCGCATCGCCGGGGACTTGGACGAGTTTCTGATCGAGCCGAGCTACCCGGCTCTGATCCACGGCGATATGTGGCGGACGAATGTAATCGCGCGAGGCGGGCGCGTTGTCGGCATCATCGATCCCGCGCTCTATTATGCGCACAACGAAATGGAATTGGCTTATATGACGCTGTTTGACGGCGTTGGCGAGGCCTTCTTCCAGGCCTACAGCGAACAAATCCCGGTGGCGGAGGCCTTCTTCGAGACGAGGCGGCATATCTATAACTTGTATCCCCTGCTCGTCCATTTGACGATCTTCGGGGAGAAGTATGTTCCGCCCCTGCATGAATCGCTGGCTCGCTTCGGCTATTGATTGGAATGCTGTATGTTTGCTTTGTCTTTTCGTACAAATTGAGTCAAATTGAATATAGAACAATCCAAACATCAAAGCTAAAGTGCGCAGTCGAGAAGGGAAATGCGCGAAGCGCGACGCCATGCGCCCGAACCAAAGCAGCAGCAAGAAGGCTAAGAAGACCCGCACCCGCTGAGTATGGGCTTGTTTGTGTAGACATCTGATGTTAAACGCAGACCCGCTCATACGGCGGGTTTTTTGTTTGGAACGCTGGGAGGGGAAAAGAGGAGAAAATGACCACTGAAACGCCGCTATGCCCGGAGTGCGACGCCGAGATTGATATCCCGAACGATGCCATGGAAAACGAACTCCTGTCTTGTCAGGACTGCGGCATCGAGTTGGAAATCATGAACCTGGATCCCATCGAGCTCGAGTTGGCGCCGGAAGTCGAAGAAGACTGGGGAGAATAATCTCATGCGCGTCGCCCTGCTTGTCACGCATATTCGCGCGGAAGAAAAGCTGATACTCGCGGCGTTTAACAACCGCGGCATCAGCCCGGATATCATCCTGGACCGCGAGCTGAACTTCGATCTGACTGGTGGCGCCGAGCAGCTTGCGCCCTCCGGCTGCGCCTGGCGCGACTACGACTTCATCTTCGAGCGCTGCGTCAGCACCTCGCGCGGCATGTATGCCCTGGCAATCCTGAACAGTTGGGGCCTGCGCAGCTTTAATACTTACGAAACTGCCGCCGTCTGCGGCGACAAGCTGCGCACGAGCATCGCGCTCGCGCGGCATGGCATCCCGCAGCCGCACACGCGCGTCGCCTTCACGCCGGCTAGCGCCATGCAGGCGATTGAAAATGTCGAATATCCGGCTGTGCTGAAACCGGTGACGGGATCCTGGGGCCGGCTTTTGGCGCGCGTCCACAACCGCGACAGCGCCGAGGCGATCCTGGAACATCGCCAAACCCTGGGCGATTACAACCATCACATTTATTACGTACAAGAATACGTGGAAAAACCGGGGCGCGACATTCGCGCATTTGTGGTCGGCGACCGGACAATCGCCGCCATTTACCGCGCATCCAACCACTGGATCACAAACACGGCGCGTGGCGGCCTGGCCACAAATTGCCCGGTTAACGCGGCGCTTGACGAAATCTGCGTCCGCGCGGCGCAAGCCGTTGGCGGCGGCATCCTGGCGATTGATCTGCTGGAAGACGCGGCAGGTCGCTATGTCGTAAACGAAATCAATCACACGATGGAGTTCCGCAACAGCAGCGAACCCACCGGCGTCGATATCGCGCAGGAAGCGATCGACTTCGTCATCGAGCAAGTTGGAGCGATCGCGTGATTCGAGCGGGCATTGTCGGGGGCAGCGGATACACCGGCGGCGAATTGCTGCGCCTGCTGCATTTTCATCCCGGCGTGGAAGTGGCGCAGATCACAAGCCGGGAACAGGCCGGGCGCTTCGTCCACAGCGTACACCCCAACATGCGCGGCGTCTCCAAACTAAAATTCATCCATCCCGATGCTTTGGAAAGTTGCGATCTGCTTTTCCTGGCGCTGCCGCATGGGACCGCCGCTCGCGCCATTGATCGCTACGCGACGCTGGCGCCGAAGTTGATCGATCTCTCGGCTGATTTTCGCCTGGATTCGGCCGCGGCCTACGAGCGCTGGTATGGCGAGGCGCATCCCGCGCCGCAATGGCTGGAGCGCTTCGTCTATGGTTTGCCCGAAGTCAATCGCGACTCGCTTAGAGGCGCCGATTATGTCAGCGGCGTCGGCTGCAACGCGACCGCGGTGAATCTGGCGCTGCTGCCCCTGGTGAAAGCCGGCCTGCTCGAGCGCGCGCTGATTGAGATCAAAGTCGGTTCCTCCGAAGGCGGCAACAAAGGCAACGCCGGCTCGCATCACCCGGTGCGCAGCGGCGCCGTCCGCACCTACAAAGCATCCGGGCACCGACACCTGGCGGAAGCGCAGATGATCCTCGGCTGCGAGGTTCCGATTCGCTTCGCGGTGACAGCGATAGAGATGGTCCGCGGCATTCACCTGCTGGCGCATTGCGACTTGAGCGAGCCAATGGCCGAGCGCGATATCTGGCGCTTGTATCGCCGGCAATATCGCGGCGAGCCCTTTCTGCGCCTGGTGAGCGGCAAAGTCGGCTTGCACCGCCTGCCCGAGCCGCGCATCGTCGCCGGCAGCAACTTCTGCGATATCGGCTTTGAGTTGGACGGGGATGGCCGGCATCTGGTCCTGATCGCCGCCCTGGACAATCTGGGCAAAGGCGCGGCCGGCAGCGCCGTTCAGTCGATGAATCTCATGTTTGGTTTTGAAGAAAGCGCCGGGCTTGAATTCCCCGGCATCTATCCCTAGAGGCCGGTTGAGCGATGTCCCGGGAAGATTTGCTGGTTGTGAAACTCGGTGGCGGCGAAGGCCTTGACCTGGAGGCCGCTTGTGATGACCTGGCGCGCATCGCCGCGGAGCGTCCATTGATCCTCGTTCACGGTGTCAGCGCGGCGATGAATCAACTCTGCGCCGAACTGGGCGTGGACGTGCAAAACCTGATCTCGCCCTCCGGGCACAGTTCCCGTTATACGCCGCCGGCCGTCCGAGATATTTATGTTAGCGCGGCCACAAGCGCGAATGAGCGGCTGGTGTCCGGCCTGTGTCAGCGCGGCGTCCAGGCCGTCGGCTTCGTTGCTGAAAATGTGGCTTTGCGCGCGGAACGCAAAAAAGCGATTCGCGCCATCGTAAACGGCCGCCGGCGCATGGTGCGCGATGACCACAGCGGATCGATACGAGGCGTTGACGAGGCAAGCCTCAGCCAAGCGCTTGCTCAAAGTCAGATGCCGGTGCTGCCGCCGATGGCGAAGAGCGATGATGGATTGCTCAACGTCGATGGCGACCGGGCCGCGGCCGCCGTAGCCGGGGCCTTTCAGGCGGCGAACCTGGTGATATTGAGCAATGTGCGCGGCCTTTACCGCCAATTCCCGGACGAAGATTCCTTCGTGGAGTCAGTCGCGCTAGCGGATATCGACCGCGCGCTTGAATGGGCGCAGGGGCGGATGAAACGCAAAGTGCTCGCCGCCCAGGAAGCGCTGGAAGCCGGCGTAGCATCCGCAGTAATCGGCGATGGCCGCCTGCCGCGCCCGGTCTCGCGGGCGCTCTCCGGCGCCGGCACGAGGTTTACAGCATGATAGAAACTGCAACAGCCTATGAATTGGAAGATCGCCACGGCTCGGGCGCCTACGGCAAGCGGCCTACCGCTCTTGTACGGGGCGAAGGCGTATATGTTTACGACCTCGATGGCGCGCGCTACCTGGACGCCACAAGCGGTCAAGGCGTCGCCGCCCTGGGGCATTGCCATCCCGCCGTCCTGAGCGCCATTACAGCCCAGGCTGCCACGCTTGTGACCAGCCATGAATCCTTCTACAACGACCGCCGCGCCGAGCTATACGCCTTGTTGCAGACGGTCACGCCGGCCGATCTCAACCGCTTCTTCTTGTGCAACAGCGGCGCGGAAGCGATTGAAGGCGCGCTCAAGGTGGCGAAATTGCTGACCGGCCGCGGCGGGATTGTGGCCGCGAAGCGCGCTTTCCACGGCCGGACCACCGGCGCGCTATCGCTGACCTGGACGCGGAAGTACCGCAAGCCCTTCCAGGATTGGCTGCCCGAAGTTGAACACGTCGCCTACAACGATATCGAAGCGGCGGGAGAGGCGATCCGCGAAGAGACCGCGGCCGTAGTCGTCGAACCGATACAAGGCGAAGGCGGCGTGCATCCGGCCGATGACGTCTATCTGCAATTCTTGCGCGAGCGCTGCGATGCGACCGGGGCCATGCTGATCATGGACGAGATTCAGACCGGCTTCGGCCGAACCGGGCGCTGGTTCGGCTGCGAGCATGCCGGCATCACAGCCGACATCATGGCCCTGGGCAAAGCGATCGGCGGCGGCATTCCGATGGGCGCGGTTTGCTGGCGCGACGTTCACGGTCCCATTGAACGCGGAACACATGGCAGCACCTTCGGCGGCAATCCCCTGGCTTGCGCCGCGTCCATCGCCGCCATCTCGACCATACGCGCCGAGAATCTCGTTGAGGGCGCGCGCGACGACGGCGCCTGGCTCATGGCGGAGCTGGAATCACTCAACTTGAAGGGCGTTCGCGCCGTCCGCGGTCGCGGTCTCATGGTCGGTTTGGAGCTGCGCGGACGCGTCACGCCGGTTTTGAAAGCGCTTCAAGAGCGCGGCGTACTCGCCCTGCCGGCCGGGCTGAATACACTGCGGCTTCTGCCGCCGCTCATCATCAGCCGCGCGCTACTGGCTGTCATCATCGCCGCCATCGAGGAGGTCCTGGACTAACCGTGACCGCCCCATGCAACAGCAGCGCCGAACAGCTGCTTCAAGATCTGGTGGCCATTCCCAGCCCTTCCGGCGAAGAGAGCGAAGCGGCCGCCTGCCTTGTCGACTGGATGAAGTCCGCCAGCTATGACGAGGCTTTCATCGACGGGGCTGGCAATGCCGTGGGTGTCATGGGCGCCGGCGCGCGCGAAGTGATGCTGCTCGGCCACATCGACACCTTCGCCGGTTTCCCGCCGGTGAAACGCGACGGTCGCAATCTCTATGGTCGCGGCGCCGTCGACGCCAAGGGGCCGCTCTGCGCTTTCGCCGTCGCCGCGAGCCGCGCGCGCCCCCCGGAAGACACAAAAGTCATCGTGATCGGCGCGGTGGAAGAAGAAGCCGCGACCAGCCTCGGCGCGCGTTATGCCCTGCAGCGCTATCAGCCCGACTACTGCGTCATCGGCGAACCATCGCGCTGGGACCGCATTACGCTGGGGTACAAAGGCAGATTATTGCTCGACTGGCGTTGGGAGGGCGGCCTGGCGCATAGCGCCGGCGAGGAGCCCAGCCCGGCCGAGCGCGCGCTCGAATTCTGGGCTGAAGTCAAAGCGATATGCGACAGCCACAATCAAGGCATTGACTCCCTCTTTGGCCGCCTTGACGCGTCTCTGCGCGATATCAATACGCGGCAAGAAGGCGTGAACGGCATCGCTGAAATGACCATCGGCTTGCGGCTTCCGCCGGGCGCATCGCCTGAGCGCATCAAGGCGCAATTCTCGGCCCGCAATGGCGCGACGTTGCGCGCGCGCGCCCCGGAAAACGCCGTCACCGCCGACAGAAACAGCGAACTCAGCCGGCAATTCCGGCGCGCGATACGCGGGCTTGGCGGCGTCCCGCGCTTTGTGCACAAGACCGGCACTTCCGATATGAATGTGGTTGGCCCCGTTTGGAATTGCCCAATCCTGGCTTATGGGCCGGGCGCTTCCGCGCTGGATCATACGCCGCGGGAGCATATCAATCTGGACGAGTACCTTAAATCAATAGACGTTCTTGTTGCGGTTCTCCAATCAATTTGAGCGAGGCGGTTAAAAAAATGTACAACCGAGACATTCTCGCGGGCGGCTTCAACTTCATCGATTCGACCCTGCGCGAAGGCGAGCAGTTTCGCGGCGCGCACTTCACCCTAGACGACAAGCGGGAGATTGCTCAACTGTTGGATCGCTTTGGAGTCGAATACATGGAGTTGTCGACGCCGGTGGCGAGCCCGGAAAGCGCCAATGCCCTGCGCGCTCTGGCGCGCATGCCGCGCCGATTCAAGCTGCTGACGCATATTCGCGCCGATATGCAAGATGCCAAACTGGCGGTGGATTGCGGCGTTGACGGCGTCGATGTCTATATCGGAACATCGAAGTACATGCGCGAGTATAGTCACGGCAAGAGCCTCGATGAAGTCATTCGCATTGGGCAGGAAGTCATCGCTTTCCTCAAGAGCCAAGGCGTCGAAACCCGCTTCAGCACCGAAGACACCTTCCGCAGCAATTTCGCCGATGTGATGACGGTGTATCGCGCCATTGATCTGGCCGGCGTCGATCGTGTCGGCGTCGCCGATACCGTTGGCATTGCCGATCCATTATCGACATACAATCTAATATCCAATTTACGCGATGTCGTCACTTGCGATATTGAGTTTCACGGCCACAACGACAGCAGCTGCGCCGTCGCCAACGCTTTCTGCGCGCTGCAAGCGGGCGCGACTCATATCGACACCACCATTCTCGGCATTGGCGAACGCAACGGCATCACGCCGATGGGCGCCCTGATCGGCAGGCTCTATGCCAGCGATCAGAAGCTGGTAGCCAGGTACGACCTGCCGCTTCTCGCCGAGATTGAAAGCACCGTCGCCGACAAACTGGGAATCGACATCCCCTTCAATACGCCGATCACGGGCGAAGTCGCCTTTCACCATAAAGCCGGCGTGCATACCAAGGCGGTGCTGCTGAACCCGACCACTTACGAAGCGATTGATCCGGGTGATTTTGGCATGTCCCGCATGATCGATGTCGCCCACCGGCTTGTCGGTCGCAACGCGATACGCGACCGCGCGCTCGGCCTTGGGATTCATCTGTGTGAAGAGGCGCTGCAGCAGGTGACGGCGCGGGTCAAATCCCTGGCCGACGACCAGCCGATTACCGTCGCGGATGTGGATCGTATGCTGAACGACATGCCCATTGCGCTTGAGGACTAATCCGCGGTCGCGAGCCGGTCGCCTCTGCTGATACCGGCCGCGCCGCGCGGGTCGTCCATGGCAATCACATAAACCATAATCGAGAAAATCCCCGCAAGCGCAAAAGCGCCGAAGCTCAATTCGAAGCTGACCGCATCAACCAGCCAGCCGCCGATGATCGGCGCCAATATGGACACCGGCGCGATCAGCGTGTTGGCCATGCCGATATAAAACGGGCGTTCCGCGACCGAGCTGAATTGCACGGTGATGGTCATGATCGTGGACCATTGCGAAGAATTGACGAAACCGGTGAGGGCGAAAACCAGGTAGAACCAGTTGACATTCGGCGCGCTCAGCGCGGTGGCGATGGCGAGCACGGTCAACACGTTCGCCAGGATCAGCACACGCCGGTGCCCCCAACGATCGCCGAGCCAGCCGACGACTGTGCTGCTCAGCGTATTCGAAATGAGCAGCACGCTCGTCAAGGCGCCGGCAAACTCTGGCGACATGTCAAATCGCCGAATGCCAAAAATGGTGTAGAAAGAAATCGCGGTGAGGCTCAGGGCGGTCAAGGCCCGGGCGACCAGAAACCAGCGAAAATTGCGGTCCAAATGCAGGATCTCGCGCAGGCGCCCGCCAAATTCGCGCCAGTTCACCCGCTCGACGATATCTTTGGGCGCGCTCTCGGGCTCATAAGTCCAAGCCAGGAAGACGAATGAAACGAGCAGACTTAGCCCGGCGATGAAGAAAAGCAGGGAAAAGCCCTCGGGGAAATCCAGGCGATCGAGAATGAAACTGGCGAGCAAAGCGCCGCCCGCGCCGAAGAGGTTGACGCAGGCCGATTGCAGGCCAAAAAATGTGCCGAGCCGGTGCGGAGGCATGATCTTGCTGATCAAGCTCTGCCAGGAGTTGCCGGTGAAGCCGCCGCCCAGAGACTGAATCAGCAGAAGCGCGAGCGTCAGGGCAAGCGCGAGATCGACGCCGATTGTGGGTATCAGGAAAGCGACGGCGGCCAATCCAAAGTACGGAATGCGCTCGATCAGCGTCATCGCTATCGTCATCGGCTTGTAGCGCCGCAGGCCGGCAACATAATTGGCGGTCAACAACTGCGGCGCCTGCCAGCCTATGTGGAAGAGCGCCGCCACAAAGCCAATCAGCGCGGTCGACTCGGTCAAGAAGGACAGGTAGAGCGGGATTATGGTAACATAAGAAGCCAAACCCGAGACGCCGAAGCCGAATAGACTGCCGTCCATGATGTTGACGAAATAGTTGTGGTGGAGCTTCTCGCGCAGTTCTTGTGACAGCATATCGCCCTTAGGTCAATTGATCTCGTCGCCGCCGAGCCATTCTAGCAGAGAATCCCTTGGGCAAAAGCAACGAAGACATGGAGATGCAAACACTCACGGAAAAACTGCTTGCGCGGTCGAGCAAACGGAAGTCAGTCCAGCCGGGCGAGATCATCATCTGCGAGCCGGACGTCATCCTCAGCCATGACAATTCGGCCGCCATCGCCGAGATATTCGCGCAGCTTCCCCAAGCAAAGGTGCTGCGCCCGGAGCGTCTTGCGATCACGCTTGATCACGCCGCGCCACCGCCGACGGCAAGGCACGCGCAGAACCATGCGCGCATCCGCGACTTTGTCAGGGACCAGGGCATATCGAACTTCTTTGAAATCGGCCGCGGCATCTGCCACCAGGTCCTCTGCGAGGAGGGCATCGTCGGACCCGGCATGTCCCTGCTGGGCGCCGACAGCCACAGCCCGCATTTTGGCTGGCTTGGGGCCTTTGGCGCCGGCATCGGCCGCAGCGAAGTCGCGGCGCTCTGGGCCACGGGCCAACTCTGGCTGCGCGTGCCGGAGACGCTGCGCGTCACACTGAGCGGTTGCCTGCAGCCCGGCGTCACAACCAAAGACCTGACCATCCAGCTGATCGGCGCGCTGTCCTCCGAGGGCGCGGCTTACATGGCGGTGGAGTTTGCCGGCGACGGCATCGCCGGCCTGTCGCCCGATTCCCGCGCCGCGCTGACCAACATGATGGCCGAGATGGGCGCCAAGAACGCTTGCATCGCGCCCGACGATGTCACCTGGGATTGGCTCGGCAAGACCTTGAAGCGCACGCGCCCCGGGGACTGGGCGGAGCGCCTCGAGCAATTCCGAGAGAACGCGCTCTGTCCAGATGCCGGCGCAGCGTACGCGGCGGAACAGCAAATCAACATGCACGATATCGAGCCGATGGTATCTTGCCCGCACGCGGTTGATAATGTCTTGCCGCTTTCCGCAGTCGCCGCGACAGCAGTGGATATTGGCTTCATCGGCACCTGCACCAACGGCCGCCTGGAAGATATCGCGGCCGCGGCCGCCGTCCTTGAGGGCAAGCGACTGCGGTCTCGGCTTATCATCGTACCGGCATCCTCACTGGTCCTGCGCGATGCCGCCGATGCGGGTTATGTGGCGACGCTGCTGGAAGCGGGCGCGACCATCGGCACGCCCGGCTGCGGGCCCTGCATGGGCAATCACATGGGTGTGCTGGCGCCCGGCGAAGTCTGCATCAGCAGCGCCAATCGCAATTTTCGCGGACGCATGGGCCAAGCCGATGCCGAAATCTACCTGGCCAATCCGGCTGTCGTCGCCGCAAGCTGCGCCGCCGGGCAGCTCATACACCCGGCTGAAATCACGGGCGAGCGCCAGCCTTGAATTCGGCCAAGGATCGAAGTTGATGGCAGGGACCGCGCACCGCGTCTGGAAATACGGCGACAACGTCAACACCGATGTCATCTTCCCCGGCAAATATACCTACACCGTAAGCCAGGACAGGGCAGCGCTGGCGCGCCACGCCTTGGAAGATCTGGATCCTCGTTTCGCGGGGGCGGCGCGACCCGGCGATGTGATTGTGGCCGGGCGCAACTGGGGCAATGGCAGCAGCCGCGAGCAAGCGGTGACCTGCCTGGTCGCGGTTGGAGCGCGGGCCGTCATCGCGGCCAGCTTCGCCCGCATCTACTACCGCAACGCCATCAATAACGGGTTGCTTGTCATCGAGTGCGCCGAGTTGGCGGATGTGGTCAGCACGGGCGACACGATTGAAATCGACATGGATGCAAACGAGTTGCGCTTCGCCGGGCAGGTCTTTTCCTTTCCTCCGTTCCCGGCCGAAGTGCGGGAGATTGTGGAAGCGGGCGGTATTATTCCTTACTTACAATTACAATCGTAATAATAACGCCCCATAAATTCAGGCGTGATTTTCTTTGCTTTTGCCAGTAGCCTTAGGGCAAAGGAGATTCACGCCTGGAGCTGCCATGCTTGCCATCGTAAACACCTGCGCGGTCATCGGGTTGGACGGCCACATCGTCGAGGTGCAAACCGACTTCAACCCGCGCGCCCATCTGCCCAGTTTCAATCTCGTCGGCTTGCCGGGCGTCGCCGTCCGCGAAAGCAAGGAGCGGGCGCGCTCCGCCATCCGCAACAGCGGCTTGCGCTTCCCCAACAAGGCTTACGTCGTCAACCTCTCGCCAGCGGATATCAACAAGCACGGGCCCTCCTATGACTTGGCGATCGCAATCGGCGTCCTGGCGGCCACGGATCAGATTCCGCTGCACGCGCTGGACAACGCCATGTTCATCGGCGAGCTTTCGCTGGATGGCAGCATCCGCCATGTGAAAGGCGTGCTGCCGATGGTCTATACCGCGCGGCTGGAGGGTTTCGCGACGGTCTATGTGCCGGAGGAGGATGCGGGCGAAGCGGCGCTTATCCAGGGCATAGACATCATCCCGGTGCGCTCGGTGGGGCAACTGGTCGAGCATCTTTATCAGCTCAATCCCATTTCTCCGATTCAAACGGATCTCGAGGCGGAAGTTGAAGCGCGGCAAGCCATCGAGGGTCAAATTGACTTCGCCGACATACGCGGGCAGGAGCATGTGAAGCGGGCGCTGGAAGTTGCGGCCGCTGGCAACCACAACATTCTCATGTCCGGTCCGCCCGGCGCCGGCAAGAGCTTGGGCGCGCGCGCCCTGGCTGGCATCCTGCCGCCGCTGACCCTGCCGGAAGCCCTGGAAGTCACGCGCATCTATTCGATTGTTGATATGCTCTCGCGCGATGAGCCGCTGATGCGCCAGCGGCCTTTCCGCGCGCCGCACCATACCATTTCACAGGTCGGTTTGGTCGGCGGCGGATCGATACCGAAGCCCGGCGAGATCAGCCTGGCGCATCGCGGCGTGCTCTTCCTGGACGAAATCAACGAACATCCCAGCCGCGTTTTGGAAGTCATGCGCCAGCCGATAGAAGACAAGGTCGTGACGATCAGCCGCGCCAAGGGCAGCCTCACCTTCCCGGCTAATTTCCTGCTGGTGGGCGCGCGCAATCCTTGCCCCTGCGGTTTCCATGGCGATCCCCAACGCGCTTGCAGCTGCAGTCCCAATCAGATTCAGCGCTATCAGTCGCGCATATCGGGTCCGATTCTGGATCGCATTGACATCCACATTGATGTGCCCCAGGTCGATTTCGACAAGCTGATGGCGGACAGGCAGGCGGAATCTTCTTATGATATTCGCGAGCGCGTCAAAGGCGCGCGCCGGCGGCAGACCGCGCGTTTCAAGGAACATCCCGGCCTCTTTGCCAATGCCGACATGAGCGTCAGCGAGATCGACGAATTCTGCCCGCTAAGCCGCGAGGCGCGTCAGATTCTGACCTTGTCCGTGCGCAAGCTGCAATTGAGCGCGCGCAGCTATCATCGAGTGATCAAGTTGAGCCGCACCATCGCCGATATTGACGGCGCGGGCGATATTCAAGTGCAACATATCGCCGAAGCCCTGCAGTATCGGCCGCCCGCCGTGTAAGCCCGCCCGGATTCAAAGTAAACGCAAGCAAGTCGCGCAAATTCTGATGGGCATATTGAAGCAAAAGTGGGCGAGCCACCGGCTCGCCCGTACAACGAGTCTCCTCTAATGCCGTAGGGGCGCCCGCAAGTATGCCCCGAAAAACACTGCGCATTATTTCAATTGCTTACTTGCGTTTACTAGCTTTCGTCAGCGAGCGTGAAGCCGTTGCGACGGTCGTATTCGATCAAATCCGGATCGCGCTCGCGCGGGTCGCCCCAGCCGCCACCGCCGGTTGAGCGCTGACTGACAATATCGCCCTTGTTAAAGGGGCCATAGAGATAGACGCGCTGGGTGATTTCCTCTTCCTTATCGCTGCCGGCCCAGGCGATAAGCTTGCTGACGCCGGCATCGCCTCCGCCATAAAGGCCCCAGGGCGGGTTGATCGTATTTTCGTTCATCGTCTGGATCAGGATATTGTCTTCGAGCACCTCGTATTCGCGGATCACGCCCAAACCGCCGCGGAACTTGCCGGCGCCCGCCCCTTCGGGGTTGAAAGTATGCCGCCGAACGCGCAGGGGATAATGCCCTTCAATGACCTCGGTTGGCGTATTGGGGGCGTTGCCATCGCCGACGAATACAAGCGCGTTGGGGCCATCGGCATGCGGGAAAGCGCCGCCGCCGCCGTCAAGCGGCTCTATGAAGATGAAGGGCTTGCCATGCCGCGGATCCATGCGGTAGAAGACGCAGCCGAACATCTGATACGTGCAGGCCGGGCAGCGCTCGGGTATCGCCTTTGACAGCGCTTTGACCATCAGGTGGATGATCATCTCGCCGACATATCCGTAAGAATCGGTCGGCGCCGGGTACAGCGGGTTGACCGCGGTGTTTTCGGGCGCGGTCACCGTCAGCGGGCGCAAATGACCGTGATTCATAGGATCGTGGGGCATGGTAAGGGATTTGAGCACAGTTTGCGCCAGGGCGACTGTGCCGATGAAGGGGTGGTTGGTCGGGCCTGATACGGTTTCGGCGGTGCCAGTCCAATCGACATGCATCGTGTCGCCGTCGATATCGACCGTTACCGCCAGCTTGTAGGGCTTGTCGAGCTCGACGCCGTCGTGATCCATCATAATGCTGGCGGCATAAGAGCCGTCCGGAATCTCGCTGATCTTGGCGCGCATCATCCGCTCGGATTGGTCGAATACCTGGTTCATCGCGGTCTCTATGGTATCGGCGCCATAGCGCTCGCAGAGGGCGACATAACGCTTGGCGCCGGTGCGGCAAGCGGCGATCATCGCGTTGAGATCCCCATGCACGAGCTCGGGAAAGCGCACATTCTTCAAGATGAAACGCATGAAAGTCTGGTTGAGTTCGCCGGCCTCGACCAATTTGTCATGATCGAAGATCAGGCCTTCCTGATGAATATCGGTGGTATCCGGGCACCAGCCGCCGGGCGTCTTGCCGCCGATATCGGCCCAGTGCGCCATCAGCGCGGAAAAGGCGACCAACTCGCCTTGGTAGAAGATCGGCATGTAGACGGCTGTGTCACTGATATGCGTGCCGGTGTCATACGGGACATTGGCCAAGACAATATCCCCCTCGCTGTATCCGTCGGCGCCCAAAACGCGGAGGCCGCTCTGCACCGTCGGTCCCAGGCAGCCCATGAAACCGGGCAGTCCCGAACCCTCGGCCAACATCTCGCCCCGATGGTTCGCGATCGCCAGTCCGAAGTCCTGCACTTCGTATATCAGCGGATTATGCGCCGTCTTGATCAGGCTGATCATCATTTCGTCCGCGGCCGCCTTGAGCGCGCTGCGGATCACCTGCATCGTAATCGGATCGACTTCGCTCATACTTCCACCCGCTTGATTATCAGGTTGCCAAACTCATCGACTGTCGCGCCTTGATCGGGCAGGATCAAGGTCGTAGAGGTCCACTCCTCAATGATCGCCGCGCCCGTGATTTCCACCCCGGCCGGCAATTTTGCCCGGTCATATACCGTCGCATCCAAATTGGCGCCGTAACCGCGAATCGCGATGGTGCGAACGCCCTTCAGCGCATCCCGACTCGGCTGCGCCTTCATGCGTTTCAAAACTGGCTTCTGCGTAATGCCGAGAATGGACGCCTGCAGGTTGACGATCTCCGCCGCCGACTCCGGCAGCGCCAGGGCGTAGGCCTTTTCGTGCAGGGCGTCAAGGCGGCGGCGCAACGATTGCAACTCAACATCAAAGTCTTCGGCGCGGATCGGCACATAGACGCTGTGTTCCTGCCCGTGATAGCGCATCGCCGCCTGAAAGCGAATGACGGTCTGTGAGGCAGCAATGCCGTACTCGCCGAAGCGCCCGCGCAGCTCGGCTTCCAGTTCGGCCAATTCCAACTTCAAGCGCTCGGCGGTGATGTCTTCGAAAGGCCTCAGATAGGTACGGACAAAATCTTCGCGATAATCGGCATTGAGCAAACCCCAAGCCGAGAATGTCGCCGGATTCAGCGGAACTATGGCGGAAGCCGCCTCCAATTCATTCAGAAGGAATCCGGCGAATAAACCGCCGCCGCCGCCGTAACAGACGAGCGAAAACTCGCGCGGATCGTGGCCACGCTCAATTGTGATATTGCGGATGGCGTAAGCCATATTCATATTCGCCAGATGCACGATGCCCGCGGCCGCGTCAAGCAGATCCATACCGAGCGGCGTCGCCACCTGCTCCTGAATGGCCCTTTTCGCCTTTGCGCGGCTCAGGCGCATGCGCTCGCCCAAATAATAATCCGGATCGAGATAACCGAGCAGAAGCTGCGCGTCGGTCACGGTAGCCCGCGTTCCGCCAAGACCAAAGCAAGCCGGACCCGGCTCGGCTTCGACGCTCTGCGGGCCGATTTTCAGTCCGTTCGCGTCGTCGAGCCAAGCGATGCTGCCGCCGCCGGCGCCGATCGAAACGATATCGATGGTCGGCTGCAAAACCGGGCGCCGGTTGATGCGATGCTCGGCCCGCTCCAGCGGCCGTCCTTCGCTGATCAGCGCCACATCGAAAGTCGTGCCGCCGACATCGGCGGCGACCAGATTATTCATGTCCAATGCCCGCCCCAGAGCGGCCACGCCAATGACCCCGCCGGCGGGCCCGGAAACTGTCGTCCGAATCGGGCCTTCCTGCGCGGCGCGAAGCGACGTGATGCCACCGGAGGACTGCATGATATTCAGCCTGCCGCCATAACGTCTGCGCCGCAGCTCCCGTTGGATGGCGGAGAGATAAGTCGACAGCTTAGGTTTGGTGTAGACGTTCAGCACAGTCGTGGAACTGCGTTCAAATTCACGCCATTCGCGGCAGATTTCCGAAGAGACGCTTAGCTCGGCTTCCGGGAACTCTTCCCGTATCAAATCGCGCATGCGCTCTTCATGGGCGGGATTGATATAGGCGTGCAGGAAGATCACTGCGATGCCGGCGACGCCTTCCGCCTTGAGTTGGCGGATGGCGCGGCGCGCTTCCTCTTCATCAAGGGGCGTCACAACGGCGCCGCGGGCATCCAGCCGTTCGCTGACTTCGAGCCGCAGATAGCGCTCCACAAGCGGCTTGGGCGGCCGATAAAACAGATTGTAGATTTCTTCGCGGTTGCCCCGGCCCAACTCCAGCACATCGCGGAAACCCTTGGTCGTGATTAAGCCGATACGAGCGCCCTTCTCTTGCACGATGGTATTGATCACCAGGGTCGAACCGTGGATGATCATCTGCAGTTCCGCCAGGTCTAGCGCTAGATTGTCGATGCCTTCGAAGAAGCGCTCCTCCAGAGCGCCCGAGGCCGGCGATTTTTCGATGCGCACCTCGCCGGTCGCTTCGTCGAGAGCAACAAAGTCGACAAATGTACCGCCGACATCGATTGCCAGGCGCTGACGATTCATAGACTCCCGTCCTTTTTTGTTGTGGCGCCCATAGTCGGGACAGTTGACATTTTCAACTCAGGCGCCGATTTCATAGAGATGGCAGCTCACATGATGACCGACCGCAATCTGTCGCGCCGCCGGATATAACGTCCGGCATTGATCCATGACATGGGCGCAGCGCGGATGAAAGGTACAGCCGGGCGGCGGATCCACCGCGCTCGGCGCCGTTCCCGGCAAGATGATGCGCTGCCGCCCCCGGCTTGGATCCGGAACCGGCGTTGATGAGAGCAAGGCCTGTGTATAGGGATGCTGTGGATTGGCAAAGATTTGCTCGCTGCTCGTCTCTTCGACGATCTTGCCCAAATACATCACAGCGATGCGATCGCCGATGTGCTGAATCACGCCTAAATCGTGCGTGATGAAAAGGTAAGTCAAGGCGCGCTGCTTCTGCAAGCGAATCAGCAGATTGATGATCTGCGCTTGCACCGACACATCCAGCGCCGATGTCGGCTCATCCAGAATGAGAAAATCCGGATTCAGCGCCAGGGCCCGCGCCAAGGCGATGCGCTGCGCTTGCCCGCCGCTTAGCTGATGCGGATGCCGGCTCATGAATTCGCTTGTCAAGCCGACCTCGGCCAGCAGCGCCGCGACCGCGTCCATCATTTCTTTGCGCGACATTGCCCTATGCGTACGCAGGGGTTCGGCGATCAACTGAAAGCCGTTCAGCCGGGGACTGAGCGACGAAAAGGGATTCTGCAACACGATCTGCATGCGCTGGCGCATCCGTCGCATCGCTTCGTCCGGCAGCGCCAGCAAATCTTGCCCGGCGAAGGTGATCTGCCCGGCTGTCGGACTCAGCAGCCGCAGCAGGCAGCGCGCTAATGTGCTCTTGCCGCAGCCGGATTCGCCAACGATGCCAAGCGTCTCCCCGGCATTGATCGTAAAGCTGAGGTCAGTCAGCGCGCGAACCTCTTCGCCGGCGCGGCTGAAGAAACCCGCTCTGCGCGAGAAGGTCATGGAGAGGCCCTGGACGCGAAGCAGCGGCTCAGTCATGGATCACAGGCTCATGCAAGAAACAGGCGGATTGCTGCGCGGGCCCGAAGGAACTGAAGGCCGGCTGCCGCTCAAAACAGCGCGGCATGGCAAATTCGCAGCGCGGCGCAAAGGCGCAGCCTTTGATGCGCTCCAGCCCGCTCGGCACGGTGCCGGTGATGACGTTGAGTTCGCGGCCGCGGCTGCCAGCATGAGGCAGAGCCGCCAAAAGACCGCGCGTGTAGGGATGCTGCGGCTGGGCAAAGAGCGCCTCAACGCTGCCCTTCTCCACCACGCGGCCGGCATAAAGAACGACCACTTGCTGGCAAGTCTCGGCGACGATGCCCAGGTCATGCGTGATGAGTATGACGCTGATTTCGCGGTCGCGCTGCAGCACGCGCAAAAGATCGAGAATCTGCGCCTGGATTGTGACATCCAGGGCCGTGGTGGGTTCGTCGGCGATTATCACATCCGGTTCGGCCGCCAGGCATATAGCGATCATGGCACGCTGCTGCTGCCCGCCCGACAATTGATGCGGGTAGACGTCAACAAGCTGGGCGGGATCCGGCAAGCCGACATCGTTCAGCAGCTGCAGCGCCCGCTCGCGCCGTTCCGCGCGCATTCCAGAACCGTGAGCGCGCAGCACATCCCCGATCTGTTGCCCGATTGTAAAAAGCGGATTGAGAGCGACGGCCGGATCCTGGAAGATCATGGCGATGCGATTGCCGCGGATTTCGCGCAATTCCGCTTCGGAAAGCTGCAGCAAATCGGCATTCTCGAAGCGAACGCGACCTTTAGTGACTTCAGCGTTTTCGTCCAGCAAGCCGATTATGCTGCGACCGGTGACGGACTTGCCGCATCCCGTCTCGCCTACCAGGCCGAGAATCTCGCCCTTGCGCAGTTCAAAGTCGATGCCGCGCAGGGCGTAGACCGCGCCAAAGGGCGTACTGAATTGCACGTGCAGGTTCTCCACAGCCAGCAGCGTCATGATTAAATCCTGCGCAGGCGCGGGTCGGCCGCCACGCGCACGCCGTCGCCGAGAAAGTTGAAGGCCATCGCCGTGAAAAAAATCGCCAAACCCGGAAAGGTCGACAGCCACCAGCGGCCGGACAAGAAGAAGAGCCTACCGTCGCTTATCATAACCCCCCAATCGGCGTAGGGCGCTTGCGTGCCCAGGCCGATGAAGCTCAAGCCGGCGGCGACCAGAATCGCCGTGCCCACATCCAGCGTCCCCTGCACGACAATCGGCGTCATGATGTTGGGGAATATGTGCCGCCTGATGATGTCCCGATCGCGCACTCCAATACTGCGAGCCGCCTCAATATAAGCGCGCTCCCGCAGGCTCAAGGTCTGCGCCCGCGCCAGGCGCGCGTACCAGGGCCACCAGGTCGCCGCGATCGCCACAAGCGCATTGATATAACTGGCGCCTAATGCGGCGGCAATCGCAATCGCCAGCAGCAAAGGCGGAAAAGCCAGAAATATGTCGGTAATGCGCATCAGGACTTCGTCGACCCAGCCGCCCAGATATCCGGCGATCATGCCCAGGGGCGTGCCGATCGCAATGGCGGCGACCACGACGAATACCCCCATCGACAGGGAACGCCGCGCCCCGAACATCAAGCGCGCGACTTGATCCCGCCCGAGGCCATCCGTGCCAAATGGATGCTCAATGCCCGGCGCTCTGAACTTGGCCCGCAGGTCGGGATCGCCCATGCCTTGCGCCGCGTAGGGCGTCAGCAGTGGCGCAAAGATCGCCGCCAAGGCAACTATGACCAGGAAGGCCAAGCTAAGCAAGGCAACCCGATCTCTAAGCAGGTACCAGAGCGTCGAGCCGACTTCAACTTGCGCGCGCACCGCTGGCCTCAAGCGAGCCGCACGCGCGGATCCAGAAGGGATTGCAAGAGATCCACGACCAGATTCACGAATATATAAACGACGGTCACGACCAGCGTAACCGCGATGATGACGGGAAAGTCCACATTGAGAACAGCTTCAGTGACATATTTGCCCACGCCGGGCCAGGAAAAGATGGTCTCCACCAGGAAGGCGCCGGTTATCGAATAGGCGAATGATAAGCCGACAACCGTCAGCGCCGGCATGATCGCGTTTTTCAAAGCCAGCTTGAAAAGGATCACGCGGCGCGACAAACCAGCCGCCCGCGCTGATGTGATATAGGTCTCCGATAGCGCTTCCAGCATTGAGGTCTGTATCATGCGGATGGTGATGCCCAAGGGATAGGCGGCTAGTACGAGCGCCGGCAAAATCAAATGATGCAGGGCGTCTGTCCAGGCTTTCCAATTTCCGCTGATGGCGGCGTCAATGAGGTAGAAACCCGTTTGCGCCGTCACGGGATAGAAGAGCGTGGCATCGCGGCTGATGCGGCTGCCCAAGGGCAACAGGTCAAGCTGGCTGAAGAAAACGAATTGCGCGATCAGCGCCAGCCAGAAGGACGGCACTGACACGCCGGCGATGGCAATCAACCGCGTCGTGTAATCAAACGGGCTGCGCGGCCAGGCGCCCGCCAGCACGCCGATCGGGATTCCCAGCAGCAGCGCGATAAAAACCGCGGCGATGACCAACTCCAATGTCGCCGGCAAGAAGATGCTCAGGTCGGTATTGATTGAGCGGCGCGAATGATATGACTCGCCAAGATTGCCGTCCAGCAGGTCGCTGACGTAGATGAAAAACTGCTCATGCAGCGGCTTGTCCAGACCGAGTTTCTTTTCGATCGCGGCGACCTGTTCCGGGCGCGGCCGCGCCCCGGCATAGAGGGCGGCCGGGTTGCTGGGAATCACATGGGAAATGAAGAAGGTCAATACCAGCACGCCGACTAATACGAAGACTGAAAAACCCAGCCGGCGCAGAAGATAGGTCAATGTGAACATAAAAGCCGCTCAAAGGAGAGTGGGCGCGACGCAGCCACAGCCGCGCCGCGCCCGGCGACAGTCGCTAACGCTTCAGATCGTGGATGAAGATGACATGCGGATAGGCGGGATTGTTGGCGTATCCGCTGACATCGTCGCGAATCACATGGATATCGGGAAGGTCCACAACAAAGATGGCCGCGGCATCTTCCAGGAGCATCTCCTGCGCCTGAATAAACATGTCCTCGGCGGCGGCGCGATCGGTACCGCTGATTTCGGAGGCGCGGTCGATCAGATTGTCGAAATCCTGATTGGCATAGTAACCCAGGTTGAAGAAGGGTTCTTCTTCGCTGCGGAACATGCCATAAAGCCAGGAGTTCGGCGTGATGTAATCGGGCCACCAGTAGAAGCCGAAGGCATCCTGCGCGCTTGAGGGATCGTTGATCGCCAAATCCCACTGCGCTTCCCAAGCCAAACCGCGAATTTCCAGATCGACGCCGATTTCAGCAAGGCTGGCGCGCCAGAGTTCGCCCACCTGCTGCTCATCGAGATCGCTGGCGACATGGGTATATACCAGGTTGATGCCGCCGTCGGCATAACCCGCCTCGGCCAGCAAATCGCGCGCCTTGTCCAAATCATGGCTGTACTGGTGGAGGCCGTCGCCGTGCCCCCACATATTGGCGGGAATCGGACCGCGCCCTTGCGTGCCCATGCCGGCGTAGAGACTCGCGACCACATCATCATAAGGAAACGCGTAGGATATCGCCTGACGCACGAGCGGATTATTCGTCGGTTCCTTGACATTGTTGAGCAGGATCAGCAAATTCTGGAACGACGGCGTCACATCAACCGTTAGGCCTTGCGCTTCCGAGAGCGGTCCATAGTTGTCAAAGGGCAAGCTGTAGGTGAAATCGGCATCGCCGGAGCGGATCATCTGCTCCAGAACCGTCACATCTTCGGCAATGTCGAAGACGACGGTGTCAAAATGGCCCTCTTCCCAACCGCCCCAATAATTGGCGTAAGCCTCCAGAACCATGCGCTGACCGGGTTCGTAGGCGGCAATGCTGTAGGGACCGGTGCCGGCGCCGTTGCCATCATTGAACCAGGCGCTATCTTGATCGGCGGCGTTCGGGCTCATGATCCAGGCGGCATAGCCGGCGGACAAGACCAGATCCAAAGGCGCCGCGTAACTCAGATTGAACTGCACAGTGAGATCATCGACGACCTCGATCGATTCGATCGGATCGAATATCCAGGCCGAGCCTTCGCCCATGCCAATCGTGCGATCCAGGGACTTCTTCACCGCCGCGGCATCCAGGGCGGCGCCGTCATGGAAGGTCACGCCATCGCGCAGATTGAAGGTCCAGGTCAAAGAGTCGTCGGACGGTTGCCAGGAAACGGCCAATTTGGGGCTCAGCACTTCAGCGCTGCCCGGCGCGTTATAAAAGGTCAAGGTTTCATAGACATTGCCGTTGACGACGTTTTCGTTGGAATTGCCGGAACTGGGATCCAGATTGGGGAAGGCAACGGGATGGGCGTAGACAAAGACATTGCGGTCTTGCGCCAGCGACGCAAATAGCGGCATAAGCGTCAGCGCCAACAGTATACAAAAGATCAGTATTCGTCTGGTCATGTTATCTCCTCCGGTTATCAAATAAAAGTGCGCCAAAATTTGACGGATTATATTGTACCACAGCTAAAGTCCAGCAATTCAATTTGGCGCGCTGGAAGGGAGTGTCTATATCGCTGGACATACCTTGAATGCCGAGCTCAGCGCGGGTTTATCTGCCACAGAGGCACAGAGAGCACAGAGATTTTTTGTTTGTGCCTTGGGGAATCCACAACCATAGCGATTCCCCGCAGGCAACCGCGTCAAAGCAATTGCCGCAGCCGCGCCTCCAGCACACGCTCCGCGCAGAAATTTGACACGCGGAATTCGGCGCAATCCGCCTCCGTCAGGGCGTCCTGCGGCAGCAGACCGATGATTTCAGAAGAAGCAATGTCAACGCCGTATTCCCAGGCGAGCCTGCGAATCTCGACGACAGCCCGGCGTATTGACGTCACCTTGTAGTTCGTCAGATTCATGGATACCTGCGCCATGCCTTTGACGCTTAAGCCCAGGGCTTTGACATGCGGCAAGCCGCCGGAGGCTGCCCGAATCGACCGCGCGATATTGCGGGCGACGGCGACATCCGCTGTCGACAGGTAGACATTGAAGGCGATCAATATGCCGCGAGCGCCGATGGCGCAAGCGCCGGCCCGGCCCATGCGCCGCGGTCCATAATCGGGCAGAGGCGGCTCGCCCGCGCTGAGCGAGCGCTTGAGACCTTCGTAGCCCCCGCGCCTGATATCGGCCAGCTCTTTGTTCCTGAGTTGGAGGGCGGCGCGCTCGTATAGAAAAACCGGCAGCTTTAACTCGTCGCCGACGCGCGCGCCCAACCGCTGCGCCAGCTTGACGCAGTCGGCCATCGTCGCGTTGCGGAGAGGGACGAATGGCACGACATCGGCCGCGCCCACGCGGGGATGCTGGCCGCTGTGCCGCTCCATGTCGATCAGATTCGCCGCCGCGCGAATGCCCAGGAAGGCGGCTTCCGCCATGGCGTCGATTCCGCCGACGAAGGTGACAACCGAGCGATTGTGGTCGGCGTCGCTTTCCCAGCCGAGTACGGTTACGCCGCCGACATTATGGATCTCTTTGACAATGCTGGCGACGGTTTCCCGGCAACGCCCTTCGGAGAAATTGGCGACGCATTCAATGAGGGCGCTCATCGCGCCGCCGGGCGCCGGACGCGGGCGCCTTCAACTTGTACTGGATATGGCTTATATCTTGAACTATAGTGCCTTGCGGCGCGCGAAGGAGTATCATCCGGAATCATCCGCGGAAGTCATAACAGGCGGGAGTATGACATGAGCGAAGGACGGAAGGCAAGCCAAAGCGCCTTGAGCGGTGACATTCGCACGCTTGGCAATATGCTCGGCGTCATCATTCAAGAGCAGAACGGCCTTGAAGCCTACAACCTGGTCGAAGAGATCCGCGCCATGTCCAAAGCCCGCCGCAGCGGCGATGCCGCGGCCGCCTTCAAGCTGGCGGAGCGCCTGGAGAACCTGCCGCTGGAATCCAAGAATATCCTGACAAAAGCCTTTTCCAATTATTTTCAGCTGATCAATATCGCCGAAGACATTCAAAGAATACGCGTCATACGCCAGCGGGAAGCCAAAGGCACGCTGAGGGAGTCAATTGCCAACGCCGTCCGCGCGCTGAAGCAGAACGATGTTTCCGCCGAGCAGATGCGTGCCCTGCTGGAACAGACGCGGCTGCGCCTCGTGCTGACGGCCCATCCCTCCGAAGCCAAGCGGCAAGAGATATTGATCAAGCTGCGGCACATTGCGCAGATGATGGAAGACCGCGACCGCCAGACCCTGCTGCCGCGGGAGCTGCGCAAGTTGGAGAGCGCGCTGGCGGAAGAAGTCGAAGAGCTCTGGCAGACGCGGCAGCTGCGCGCGTCCAAGAAGCAGGTCGCCGACGAAGTCAACTTCGGCATCTATTTCATCCGTTCGGTGATCCTCGATGTCGTGATCGACATTTATGAAGATCTGCAATTGGCGCTGGAACGCTCGTATCCGGATGAGGATTGGACGGAGCTGCCCCCGGTTCTGCGTTATGCCTCCTGGATCGGCGGCGACCGCGATGGCAACCCCAATGTGACCACCGATGTCACCTTGCAGACACTGGCGACGCTGCGGCAAACGGCGCGGCAAATATACCTGGAAGAGATCGACGGCCTTTCCCAGCACCTGACCCAGAATACCGACGAAGTCGGCGCGTCTGAGGAATTGCGCGCGGCGGTGCAAGAAGAATATCCGCCGGACGGCCGCTTCCCGGGCGAACTGTATCGCAAGAAGCTGGCGGCCATCCGCGGTAAGCTGGCTGGGGATGAATACCGCTCCAGCCGCGACTTCCTGCGCGATTTGCTGCAAATTCAAGACAGCCTGAAGGCATATCGCGGCCGGCGCGCGGCCACGGGCGAAGTGCAGCGGCTCGTGCGCAAGGTGCGCCTGTTTGGCCTGCACCTGACGCCGCTTGAAGTGCGCGAAGACGCCCGATTGCAGGCCGCGGCCATCGCTGAACTCTGCGCGCATTACGGCATCGTGGAGGATTACAGCGCATTGCCGGAAGCGGAAAAGCAGGCGCTGCTGACGGCTGAAATCAGCAACCGGCGTCCGCTCTTCCCCACTGAAATCGGCATCTTCAGCGAAACAACGCAGCGCATCATCCGCACCTGGCGCATGATTGCGCAAGCGCACCGCAAATACGACGCCATCGTCATCGATACCGTGATCGCCAGCATGTCCAAGCAGCCCAGCGATGTGCTGGCGATGCTGCTCTTTGCGCGCGAAGTCGGCATTGACCATGATATTCACATTGTGCCATTGTTTGAAACGATCGACGATCTCTACCAGGCGCCCGTCATCATGGAGCATCTGTTTGAAAACCGCGAGTATCGCAAACATTTGGTCGCGCGCGCCGGCAAGCGCGGATTGCGCCAGCAGGTGATGATCGGCTATTCCGACAGCAGCAAGGATGGCGGCTACATCGCCTCGAATTGGCATCTTTACGATTCGCAGCGGATCCTCACCGAGAAATGCGTGGAAAAAGGCGTCTCGCTGGAATTGTTCCACGGCCGCGGCGGCAGCATCGGGCGCGGCGGCGGCCCGACCAACCGCGCCATTCTCTCGCAGCCGCCGGAATCATTGCACGGCGGCGTCAAGATCACCGAGCAAGGCGAAGTCATCGCCTACCGCTACAGCAACCGGGGCATCGGGCATCGTCACCTCAACCAGGTTCTCAACGCCGTATTGATCGGCATGGGCTTGCAGGAAAGGCATCATATCCCGGCGCATTATTACGAAGCCATGGCGCAGTTATCCGAATTGAGCCAGAAATGTTACCGCAAGTTCGTCTACGAAAGCGACGGCTTTCTGGATTATTGGCAGCAGGCGACGCCGATTGAAGAATTGAGCATGATGCAGATCAGTTCGCGGCCGGCGAAGCGACAGGCGCGAGGCGGCTTCTCCGCCATGCGCGCCATTCCCTGGATGTTCAGCTGGATGCAGAGCCGCGCCATCGTGCCGAGCTGGTTCGGCGTCGGCACAGCCTTCAAGACTTTTGTCGACGAAGATTCCAGCCACCTCGCCCTGCTGCGCGAGATGTATCGCAAATGGTCCTTCTTCAACGCCTTGATCGACAACGCCCAGCTTGATGTGGCTAAAGCCGATATGGGCATTGCCGAGCTCTACGCGTCGCTGGTGGAACCGGCGGAATTGCGGGAAGAGTATTTCAATTGGATCAAAGACGAGCACGCGCTCAGCAGCCGGATGATAAAGGCCGTCACCCGTCAGGAAGCGCTGCTGGATAATATGCTCGCGATCAAGACATCGATTGAACGGCGCAACCCTTATGTGGATCCGCTGAACTTTATGCAGGTGGCTTTATTGCGCGAATTGCGCCAGATGGACCAGAACGACAGCGAAAGGCGTCCGGTGCTGGATGCCACGCTCGCGACAATCAATGGCATCGCCGCCGGCATGAAGACAACCGGCTGAGCGCCGCTCAGGATTGATCCCAGTTTTCGCTCTCAAAGCGCTGAATCTCGATGCGATAACCCGACGGGTCCCGCAGAAAAAAGTGATAGATCTTGTAGTGGGCGTTGTGGCGCGGCGCATGCTCACAGGGCCAGCCGCTGGCGACAATGCGCTGATGCCAGGCGTCAACATCGGGCGTTACCAAGGTCAAAATCAGCCCGCTGTTATTCTCCGGCGCATCGTCGCGCTGGCAGATGCCGATGTAAGCGCCGCCAGCCAGGCGATAGATGCGACAACTTCCCTGATTCAGCGCCAGACTACAGCCCAGAACCCGCTCGTAAAATCGTGCTGAGCGCGCCAGGTCGCGCGTGTAAAGAAACGTGATTTGCGCATCAACCGAAGGGACAGTCACGGCGAGTCCTTTCCCGAATCTTCTTCAGTCGCTTCAACCGGGCCTGCGGGGTTGCTAGCGAGCGGCGCCTGCACATCCGGATTGCGCAGGAATTCGCTTCTTGTATCTTGCGTGATCGGGCCTTGTTCCTCTGTAAGATGGCGCCAGAAAAGCGTCGGATCGGCAACACGTCCCGCGCCGGCTTCCCCGTAGGCGCGCAGCAAATCAAAGAAGGCTTCATCGCCTATATCGTCGCGCAGATTCTGCAGCATCTGCACGCCGCGCAAATAGACGGCGTTGATATACTCGCGCGGCGTGCGGAATTCGTAGACCGTGCTGTCCACCTTGCCCTGTGGGAAATAGCCGGCCACGCGGAAACTCCACCACCAATTCCGGTCGGCCGGATATTCGGCTTCTATAAAGAGATACTCGCTGTATGTCGCCAGGGCCTCATCCAGCCAGGGATTCAGCGCCGCGTCGTTGCCGACCTTGGCGTACCACCACTGATGCGCGATCTCATGCACCGAGATCAACGTGAGGTAGTTTCTGGGGCTGCCATCGAACTGGTAAAACCAGGCGCTGCCTACAAAGACCAGGCCGCTGAATTCCATGCCATCGGGAAAATCGCCCTGAACGATGACAAATCGCTCGCGCTCGTAGTCGCCGAACAAGCGGCTGAACAAATCCAGCGCTTTGACCGCTTCCGCCAGGGTGTGTTCCGCGCCATCCAGCCAGAAGCCGCCAGCGTTGATCCGCGCATCGGCGAAGGAGTAGACTGCCAAGCTCAGTCCATCGTTGATCTGCTGCTCGTGCAGCACAAATTCTTCGCTGAGACTGATGGCAAAGTCGCGCGATGCCGGCAAGGTGACCAGCCAGCTGTTTTCGGCGAGCGCTGCGACAGCGCCGGGCGCCGCCAGCGTCAGGGAGGGGGCCGCGTTCTCCACGCTGAGGCGGACCTGCCAATCGGCCACTTCGTAAACCACCTGCTCGCCGATGCCGATCGGTTCATGGATGCGCCACTGCCCGGCCAGCCGCGCGGCCACCGTCGGCAGAAAATGCCCCAGATTGAACTGTCGCGGGCTGTACCCGAAGAAGCCGCGATAGGAGCGCAGACCGTCGCGGATCTCGGACGGCTGCAGGCGAAACCCCAGCTCAATCTCGAGCCGGCAATGCCTCTTAAGGGGCTCGGGCAGACGCAAACTGAGCCGATTCAGGCTCAAGTCCGACGCTGCCTGGCGCCCATTAACGGAAAGACGCTCGAGCTGGAAACTGTCTTCCCACTGGTTAGCCTGCACATCCAACACAATTTCTTCGAGCGCCGCGTCTTCGCGATTGAAGAATTCGATCCGCTGCTCGACTTGCGCGGTTTTCGCGGCATAGTCGACGCGAATATCGGCCCAGACCCGACGCGCCGGCCCGCCTTCATCGGCGTGGCAAGCGCTCTCGGTTGGCGCAGACGTCGACGCCGTCGTTGGCGGCGGGGGCTCTGTCCCGGATTCTGGCGCGTCAGCGGCCGTTGGCAGCGAGGTGGACGCGGCAAGCCGTAGCCGGCCGCTGTTCTCCGGCGTCGACCCGTCGGCGTTGGCGGCGCTGCTCAGGTTGCAGCCGGACGCGAGCGCGCCAAGGAAAATGAATGCTGCGACTGTTCGCCACATGTGCGGAATCATACTCGCCCAAGCCCCGGGCAACAATGCGTTTTTGTCAAGCGCGCCATATCATGCGCCGTCCGTCCTGTGCTATGCTCTACGCCTGTCCTTGAACGCTAGCGGAACGCGCGCATTTTGGAAGACGGCCGAGCCTCCAGCGCCCAGAGCGCCCCGAACAAAGTTGTCGCGGTCATTCGCCTGTCGCGCTGGCGCGAACATGTGCCCTTCACCATTCCTTTGACGATTGTGGGCGGATTGCTCGCGACCGAAGCCCAGGCTCAAGCCGTGGACTGGCGGCTGTTTGCTGTGTTGGCGGCGAATATTCTGGCGATGTCCTTCGCCTTCATGATCAATAATATCGAAGACGCGCCCGACGACGCTCTGGAACCAGCAAAGAAAGCGCATAATGTGATCAGCTGCGGCGTATTGGGCCGGCGCGAAGGCATCGCGGTCGCTGTCGTCACCTTTGCCCTGTCCGCCGGCATATACGCGCTGGGCGGCGGGCGCGCGTTTTTGCTCGGCGGCGCAACATTAGTCCTGTGCTATTTGTATTCGGCGCGCCCGTTTCGACTGAAGGCCCGTCCCTTAACCGATGTCGTCACGCATGCGCTCATGCTCAGCGGATTGCTCGTCGCCGTCGGCTTCTTCGTCTATGGCCGGGAACCGGGCGCCGTCTGGCTGGTGATCGCGGCGGCAAGCCTGTTCTCGGCTTACGGGCAATTCTACAATCAAGTGGTGGATTATGAGTTGGACAAGCAGGCGGGATTGCGGAATACCGCCGTCCTGCTGGGCAAGGGCCCGACTGCGATTCTGGGGCATCTTTCGATATTCTGCGCGCTGATCTGCATGGGCGCGGCGATATTGCAGGGGTTGTTTCCGGCCTGGCTGGGCACGGTTTTGATCATAGGCGTCGCAGTCTGCCTGATGTTCCCCTGGGAATTGGACATGCGCGGCAATCTGGCCCGCGATGGCGCCAATGTGCAGCGTCCCGGCTTGATCGTGGCGAATCTGGTCGCATTATTCTGGCTGGCATCCAACCAGGGCCTGCTGTCCATCGCCTGAGCGCGACCGGCGCGCAATATGCTAAAATGGCGATAAGTCTTGAACAGCGGCGGGAGCGCGCATGACAGCAATCCATCAGATCCTGTTCAATATGCATATCCTCTATTCGCTGGCGCTGGGCATTTGGGCGGCCGCGGTCGCCGCCCGCAGGGCGACGATCTCCGGCCATTATTTGGGCGCCGTAGTCACCTATGCGCTGCTTGCGGCGGCGACGCTGCTCGTGGGTTTGTTTTTGCTGGCTTCGGGCTTGCAGCCGCGTTCCGGTCGCATCGTCGTTTACCTGCTTTACATGATATGGCTGGCGATTATCATGCCCGGCCTCTTCAGCCTGATGCATGGCCGCGACGACCGACGGGCGGCTTTTGTCTACGCGCTGCTGGCCTTCTTCAACATCGGCACTTCCCTCAGCATGCTGGAGCGCGAATTGGTCGGGCCCTGGGTCCTTCCGGCATAGGCTTGCGGTCGCCAGGCCCCATGTCAAGCGCGGGCAAAGCCGATGCGTCTCCCCTCGCCATTCTCGGCGACATTGAGCGTGTATTCGGGCCGGCTGTCGCCGAACTGACGCGAATCATCGCCAGCCAGGCGCAGGATCGTTCTCTAAGGCTTTATTTGGTTGGCGGCATGGTTCGAGATCTTCGGCTGGGCCGCGGCAAACCCGACCTGGATTTCGCGCTTGAAGCCGACGCCATCGGCTTTGCGCGGGAGATGGCGCGTCGATTTGGCGGCCGGATTGCCTCTTATCAGGGTTTCGGAACCGCGACCTGGATTCTGGACGAGCGCGCGGCTGATCAACTGCGGCTGCCATACGCGGAGATTCCGTATCGCATCGACTTCGTGCGGGCGCGCTCCGAAAGCTACGCCTATCCGGCCGCTCTGCCGACGGTCAGGCCCGGCCAAATCGAAGACGACTTGCGGCGGCGGGACTTCACGATTAACGCGCTCGCCTTGCAACTTAGCCCGAAGCCTCGGGGCGCAGGCCTGATCGATATCAGCGGCGGCATCGATGACCTGCAGGCCGGGCTGGTCCGCGCCCTGCATGATCGCAGCTTTGTCGACGACCCGACGCGCATCTTTAGGGCGATTCGCTTCGCCGTCCGGCTGGGATTCACAATTGAAGAGGGGACCGAGCGCTGGCTGCGGTCGGCGCTGCCCTTTGTCGGGCGCCTCAGCGGCGCGCGCCTGCGCAACGAAATCGATCTCATCTTGCGCGAAGAGCGGGCGGGCGACATGCTCCTGCGCCTGGGTGGGATTGGCGCCCTGGAAGCGATTCATCCGGCCTTCCGCATCAGCGAAGAACTGCCGGCATTGCTGGCGCGAAGCAAGGCGCAGAAGCCGCCCTGGAAGATCGATACGAATGACGCAGGCGCGCTCAAATGGAGCCTCATGCTGCACAACGTCGGCGCCGGCAATGCCTCGGCCTTGTGCGAACGACTACATCTGTCAAAGGCCGCAGCAGCGTCGGTTGTCGAATGCGTCAAGCTGATAGCCGTTGGCGGAGCGCTGAAGGCTCCCGAGGCGCGCCCCAGCCAACTGAGCCGGCTGCTCGCTGTGGCGCCCGAAAGCGCGGTACAGGCCGCCTGGCTGCTCTGCATTGACGAGCCTCTTGCGCGCGAGCGGCTCGCCAATTATATGCTGCGCTGGCGCTACCAAGGCGCATCCATCACTGGAAAGGAGCTCAAGGCCATGGGCTTAAAGCCCGGTCCCAGCTACCGGCGCATACTCGGGCGACTGCGCGACGCCTGGATTGATGGCGAGATCCGTAACCAGAGCGACGAGCGCGTGCTGCTGGAATGCCTGCTTCAGAGCGAAGGGGAATAGCGGACGCTTGAAATTTGACTTTTCGCATTGCCCGGCTTCAGTACAATCCAGGTGAATGGCGGCGCATAAGATGGAATTAATTCGCGAGCAAGGCTCTCGTAATGAGTTTATGGCATTGTCGGATGTATATGGTGTCCGCGAGATGAACCCAGCTCCGCGTTTCGGTTCAGGAGAAATCCACAATGGATAATGTCACGATTGGATTGGCTTTGGCAGCCGGCATCCTGTCCTTCATATCGCCTTGCGTTCTGCCCCTGGTGCCCGCCTATATCGGCTACATGAGCGGGCGGCTGACGCACAATGTCAGCCGGCAGATGACGTCGGGCGCGTCCAGTTCCGTCAGCCTGGCCATGCGCCTGCAGATGCTGCTGCACGGCATCGCCTTCGTCGCCGGCTTCACGCTGGTCTTCGTTTTGATCGGCCTTTTCACAACCGCGCTCGCCAGCATTGCCGGCCGGCACGTCGGCACCTTCACCGAAATCATGGGGCGCGTCGGCGGCCTGGTCATCATATTCTTCGGCTTTCAATTCATGGGCCTGGCGCCGCAGTTTTTCGCCTGGCTGCGCAAGAAGGGCCAAGCGGGCATATTGGACAATGTCCTGCTGAGCGTCGGTTTTGTTCTTGTCGCCGGCGGCGTATTCTATTGGGGCTTCCTGGGGCAGCTTGTGATCGCGCTGCCGCTGACCGCTGTTTTGGCGCTGGCGATGTTCTTCAACGGCGCATTCACACAGCCGGCTGTATTCTGGAACGGCTTGCTGGAACGGCTGGAAGGGGCGCTTTATGCCGATACGCGCGGCGATATCGGCGGCAGCGGCAAAGAAGGCCTGGCCGGCTCCGCATTCATGGGCATGGTGTTTTCGGCCGGTTGGTCGCCCTGCATCGGTCCCCTGCTCGGAACGATATTAACCGTCGCGGCGGCAACCGGCGCCAGCAGCGGCGATATCGCCCAGGGCATGCTGCTGCTTTCGGCTTATTCGGTCGGCCTCGGCATTCCCTTCATCATCACCGCCCTGCTGCTGAACAGCGCCCAGGGCGCCCTGCGCAAGCTGCAGCGGCAGCTGAACAAGATCAAGCTGGCCAGCGGCGCTCTGCTTATTATCATCGGCGTGCTTGTCGCCAGCGGGCGCCTGCAGAGCTTGAGCCAGACCTTCTCCCAGGGCGAGTTCGCCGACTTCACCTTCCGCGTGGAAGAATGCGGCGTCGGCTTCTTTGAAGGCGCGCTTTCGCTGCGCCATGTTGGTTCCTGCCTGGGCGGCGCGCTCGTGCCGGTGGCGATCAACCAAAGCGCAAGCGGTCAATTCACAGCCGAGGCAAGCGCGCTGGAATACCTCTTCCATGCCGATGCCGGCGATGTGATTGATATTGAAGTGCGCAGCATAAACGAAGAGGCGCCGGCATTTGAACTTGCCGTCTTCGACCCGGCTGACACTGTGATTGCGCGCGGGAATAAAGCCGAGAGCGTTGTACAGGACGGCAGATACTATCCCGTGCTGGCGCTTGAATTGGAGAGCGCCGGATTGTACCGCGTCGTCATTCGCCGTGAGTCGGCCAGCGAGGCGGCGCGTTTCCGCATCAAAGCGCGCGATGCGCAGCCGGTGATTGTCGCAAGCGACGCCGCCGCAAGCGCCGAAGAAGAGGGTGAAGCGCTGTCCCTGGTTGGCAATCTGATCAATAGCCTCACGGATATCGCGGGCGATCTGGAACCGGCAATCGGCCTGGCGGAAGGCAACCGCGCGCCGGACTTCTCGCTCAATACGCTTGAAGGCGAAAACATCGCGCTCTCCGATTTGAAGGACCACGTCGTGCTTCTGAATTTCTGGGGGACCTGGTGCGGGCCCTGCCGGCGGGAGATGCCGGAGTTCCAGAAGGCTTATGAAGAATGGCAAGATTCCGGCTTCGAGATCCTTGCCATCGCATACAATGACAGCGAGGCGGCCATGCGCGACTTCCGCGACGAATTCGGCCTCAGCTTCACCCTGGCTTTGGATGAAAGCGGCGAGATCAACGATGCCTACGCCATTCAAACCCGTCCCAGTTCATACCTGCTCGGCATGGACGGCATCATTCTGGCGCGTCATTTCGGCATTATGACCGAAGATCAACTGCGCGAGATTCTGACCCCCGCCTTTGCCGAGCAGTAGTTAGCCGCGCCTGCACGGGCATGAGTAAACTCAAGATCTTCGGCCAATTGCTCGCCGCGCTCTTATGCCTGGGCGCGGCGATTGCGCTTGTGCTTGATGTCGGTTTGCCGGTTCGCTCCGGCAACCGTGGCGAAAAGGACAAGCGACTTCGTTTCGCCGCGCCTGAAGTCGGCTCGCTCGCGCCCGACTTCAGGCTGAAGCGCGCGCAGGGCTCGGCGCTGTCGCTGGAGCAGGTTCGCGCCGAGGTCATCATCATCAACTTCTGGGCCACCTGGTGCGGGCCCTGCCGCTGGGAGATGCGCAACTTGCAGTTACTCCACGAAGAATATCCGGGCGAGCTGCGGATTCTGGCCGTGAACCTGGGAGAAAGCGCCGCGGCCGTCAATCGCTGGGTCGCCGCAAACGGCCTGACCTTTGACGCGCTGCTGGATTCAAAGAGCCGCGCGGCGCGGAGCTATCAAGTGCGGGGCGCGCCGACAACGTTCGTGCTTGATCGCGCGCGGCGCATCAGGCGGATCTATTTCGGAACTGTATCCATACCGTCTTTGCTGAAAGATATCGAGCGCCTGTCCGGGCGCGCCTGAAGATATGCCGGGTTCACGCATCTTTGCTCAAGTTGGCGCCGCGCTGAGGCGGCCGCTGCTGCGTTTGGTCCGCAATTGGCTGCGCCTGGCCCTCTTGCTCCTGGCTATTTACATCAGCCTGCCCTGGCTGGCGCCGACTCTGGCCAAGCTCGGCTTGCCGGGACCGGCCGATTTCATCTACACGCTTTACAGTCCCTTCTGTCATCAGTTCGCCTTTCGCTCCCCCTTTGTTTTTGGCGCGCAGGCCTTTTATCCGCGCGAAGCCGCCGGAACGGAGTATTTGCCCTTCGAGCAATACGCCGCGAATTCGGAAGCCTTTCTCGAGCAATACCGACATTGGTCGCTGCTTTACGGCGGAAGCCGGGAGGCGCCGCCGGGCAGCGCCGAAGGCTTGGGGCAATTCAGCGTGGCGCAGCAATTCGCCGCCCGGCACTTCGCCGGCGACGAGACCATGGGCTACAAGACCAGCCTCTGCGCCCGCGACCTGGCAATCTACAGCATGATCTTCGTCGGCGGATTAATCTACCGGCGCTATCGCTGGCGAATCAGGCCCTTGCCCTTCTGGCTCTATGTCCTTGTCGGCCTGGGACCGGTCGGCCTGGATGGCTTCAGCCAATTGCTGAGCTACCCGCCCTTTGAATTCTGGCCGGTGCGGGAAACGACGCCGCTCTTGCGCCTGGTCACAGGCGGCCTCTTCGGCTTGATGAGCGCCTGGCTGGGCTTCCCCTATATTGAAAGATCTATGCAGGATTTGCTTGAGCAGCTCGAGGCCAGCAGCGCGGACGGAGCTTAGCTGACGCGGCCATTAAGAACTACTCGTCTTCCTCAGCCGGTCGGCTCAGCCGCGACAGCCGCCCTTTCATTTCATTTGCGTCTTTCTTGTGGGGTTTAGGCTGGCGCGGATCAGGCGCTTCATCAACGACATCGAACTTGTCATAGCGACGCGGATTTGCTGGCGGATAAGGCGCCGATGGCTTTGTGATCAAGTTTTCCAGGTTTTCGCGGGCGTCGTTCAGCTTGCCCGAGACGGCGCCCAGCAGCGTACCGTCCGGAGCCGAGCCTTCGACCGGGATCCTGCGGCGCGGCGCGCGCGAGTCCGCGCTCGCGGATTGCGACCGGGCGCGTCTGTCGCGGTTGTCCAGCGCCGAATCCAGAGCCGCCATTTCCCGCATCAAGTGCTGCGTCACGAGTCGATGGTCCTGCAATTCCGACTCGGCTATCGTCAATTGCTGTTGTTTCATGTTTAGCTGACCTTGCAGGCGCCGCGCCCCGAATTCATCGCCGCTGCGCAGCATCTCGTCCACCTGCCCGTCCAGCGCCAGCGCCTCCTGCACGATCCCATCGACCTTGGCCTGCAACTCATCTTCATAGTCAACGGCTTCGTCAAGGCGTTGCCGCAGGGTCAGCGCAGTGCCTCGCGGATTCTTGTCGGCTTCTTCGGCGTTCAAGCGGTAGCGCGCCAAAGGCGAGCGTGGATTCTTGCCGAGCAGATCATTGACCTGGGCATTAACCAAGGTAGAAATCTTGTCGAATAAACTTGCCATGCTGCCGCCCCTGAAATGTCCGCCCGGCTTTCGCCCCATTATAGTGCAGATTCAAGGCGATTTGATGGCATGATGCTCTGAATCCAGTTGGAAGACGTGCGGCGCCTGGCGCAGAGCCTATCAGCCCGGCGCCGACTCAATAATCCGGCGGAGACGTTTGGCAGCTTGGGCGAGCCGCGCATCGGCGGAATCGGACCAGCCCTCGACACAGCGCAGGCGGCCGACTTCGTCGAGCTGCTCATCAATGTATTCCTGCGTCAATCCACCGTCCGACAGCCAATGCGCCAGCGCCCGGCAAACCTGATAGGCGGCTTCGACATCCAACTGCTCGCCGTCTTCGCGGGCTATCGCCAGAACAAAGGGCAGGCCGATTTCGGCCGAAAGCTGGCTGGACGTCCACAAGGCGCTGGAGCGGCTTTCCGGGAAGCGCGCGATCGCTTGGGCCAAAGCTTCCGCCGCCTCTCGCTGTTCCGCCGGCGACATGCGGATGCGCAGCAAATCCCGACTCAGATTCTCCTCGTATATGTCGGGCGCGTCGCGACCGGCTGCGCCGGACTGGCTGCGCTGAAGAAGCAGCGCAAGCTGAAATATGGCGTATTCGCGCTTGTCGAAATCCCGGGAAGACAAGCCGGAATAGACTTCCGCGAGCGCCCGTTCTCGTCGAATCTTTTTCACGAAATTGCCGTCGCCTTCCGCATAGAATGCCGCCCGTCATTTGAGCCGCTGCGCCGCCCCGGCCCGAGAATTTTCATCTGAATTCGCAGCCTGTCCTACAAAACATTCAACGAACTTTCACCAAGAGCATATAACTTGCGTTATCATTGATGCGGCGATTACTTTGTACCGATTTGTGACGAGGTAGCTTTCCATGTCAGACCTGCTGGCGCTGTACCGCATTCAGGAACTTGAGCTAGACATCATTGACCGCAGTAAACGCATCAAGTCGATCAATGCGCAAATGGAGGAGGACGACGCGCTGCGCGAAGCCGAAGCCCAATTTGCCACAGCCGGCGCCGATTTCGAAGATGCGGCAAAACAAGCGGCGGACATGGCGGCGGAAATCGCCGCTCTGGTGGAGAAGCGCGCGGCCGCCGAGACGCGGCTATACAGCGGCGAGGTCACAAACCCCAAAGAATTGCAGGACATGCAAATGGAAACGGAGGCGCTTGCCCGGCGCAAGACCGTGCTTGATGAAGAGCTTCTGCGGCTTAATGGTATACGCGACGAGCGAAAGCGGCTGCTTGACGAATCGGAGGCCTCGCTGAATGCCGTGCGAGCGGAACACGGCGAACAGAACCGGGAATTGCAGGCGGAAAAAGAAACCTTGTCCGCGAGCGTCACGGACATGTTGGCGCGGCGCAAGGGCGCCATAAAGGAGATCCCGCCCGATATGTTCAAGATTTACAATGGTATGCGGATGCCGAAATCCAATCGGCCAATCGCGGTCCTGAACGAAAATGCCTGCACAATCTGCGGCATTGAACAGAATCACACCGTCATCGTCGCCATCAACCGCAAGGAAGGCATGGTGAACTGTCAAAACTGTGGCCGGATTCTCATCCGGATGCGGTAAATCCTGGCGGCTGCGCCGGCGCGGCAAAGCGCCGCCGGAAGCTTAACGCGGCAGCTTAGACAACCAGTTGCATAAACACGCTGATTCCCAGGAAGACGACCAGCGGGCTCAGGTCGAGGCCGCCCAACTGGGGCAGCGCCCGGCGAATCGGCGCCAGGACGGGTTCGGTCGCCTGATACAGAAAGCGGGCGATCGGATTGTTGTAGTCGAGATTGGGTATCCAGGACATCAAGACGCGCGCCAGCAGTATCAGTTGATAGGCTTGCAGCGCCCAGTACAGCAGCAGAATCAGTGAGTTCATTACCCAGGTTGCCTTTCATTCATCTTTCGGAAATGTTCCGTTCGCCAAATATCGCGCGTCCGATGCGAACGATGGTCGCGCCTTCTTCTATCGCCAGCGGATAATCGTCCGTCATGCCCATGCTCAATTCCGGCAGGGGCAGGTTCATTGAATTCGCCAGCGTCTCGCGCAGCCCGTATAGATCCGCGAATATCCGGCGAATCGCCGCTTCTTCGGCCTGATAGGGCGCCATCGTCATCAGCCCATTCACCCGCAGATTGGGCAGAGCCGCAATATCGCCGGCCGCGCCCCGCAATTGATCCAGAGTTGCGCCGTCTTGATACCAATTGTAACCCGCCAGACCGTATTTGGATGCTTCCCCCGAGACATTTACCTCCAGGAGGACGTCGATATGCCGGCCCTGCTCCAGCGCAAAACGCGACAGCCGCCGCGCCAGGCGCAAGCTGTCGACCGATTGCACGACGTCAAAGAGCGGCAAGACCTGCTTCGCCTTGCGGCTCTGCACGTGGCCGACCATGTGCCAGGTGACGGTTCCGGCCGTTCTCTCATTAACCTGCGGGATTTTGGCTTCAGCTTCTTCTACGCGGTTTTCGCCGATGTGTTGCAGCCCGGCTTCGACCGCGCTGATGATTTCCGCTGGGGACTTCAGCTTGCTGACGGCTACGATCGTGATCTCCGAGGGATCGCGCCCGGCTTTGGCGCAAGCGTCGGCGATGCGATCCTCGACCCGTCTGATTCTATCGTTAATGCTCATAGGGAAATCACCACGCCGAAGCGTCCCGTGCGGCCCATTTCCGCCCGATGCGAATAGAAGTCCGCCGTGTTCTCGAAGGTGCAAATATCCAGGACTTCCACCTGCCTTAGTCCGGCGACCTTCAAATCGCAAATATTGGCGCGGCAAAGGTCAAAATGCCAACGCCCATTGGCTGGATCTGGCTCAAGCACATCGGCGTCCGCGCCGAAATAAGCCAGCGCCTGCTCGACCACGTCGGGGCCGACCGGGTAATTCCGGCGCGAAATGGCCGGCCCGATGAGGGCCTGAATATCCGCGGGCTCAGAGCCGTAATGCGCTTGCATGGCGCGCGCCAGGTTGGCGGCCATCCCGTTCACCGTGCCGCGCCAGCCGGCGTGACCCAGGCCGATCGCTTTCTTCACGGGATCGTAGAGCAGCAGGGGTACGCAATCGGCAAAACGCATGACCAGGGGCGTATCGGCCAGGTTGGTGACGAGCCCGTCCGCTTTGGCTATATCGCCATTGCCGGACCCGGGGCTTGTTACGGCAAGCACATCGACGCTGTGAACCAGCCAACTGCTGACAGCCCGGTCCGGATTGACATCGACGGCGCGGAACATCCGCGCCTGGTTTTCTTTCACGGCGTCGGGATCGTCGCCGTTTGAAGCGCCGACATTCAGCGAGCTCCAGTGCGATTTGCTGGCGCCGCCGCGACGCGTGAAGATGCCGTGACGCAGATCAGCCCAGGCTTCATTCCGATAAAAGGTCAGACCGTTGCGATCAACTCGCTGCAAGCGTAGCGCCTCCCTCAGGCGAATCCGGCGACGATATCGATTCTACACCAGCATTCGCCATGACACAGCCCAAAGGCGCTGCCGCGCTTTGGCGGGCGCCGGCAACGCGCTAACTGAAAATTCGAACGGCAGGATGCCAGGGCAATCGCTTTAAAGTGTATTTTAACTACAGAGACCGCAGAGAACGCAGAGGACACAGCAGTAAGCAAGTGATTCGCGCAAATTCTGATGCGCAGTGTTTTGCAAGAGAGGGCGAGCCACCAGGTCGCGTAGACACTGACCGCCGCTCGACCGTACGCCGAGTCTCCTATTATGCCGTAGGGGCGAGCACGTGGCTCGCCCGCATGTATGTCGCGAAAGACGATGCGCATCTTTTAATTGCTTACTTGCGTTTACTGAGAACACAAAGATGAAACGCCCGCAATTTGCAGATCATTTTCAACGGGCGTCTCACGAGACGCCCCTGCATTTTCCATGGCCATGGGCGGCTGTCAATTTTGAAGCGATTGCCCGGGCAGGATGACCTCCCGTCGGCAAAACCCGCATTCGCCCATGCTAAAATAGAAATAGTTAATTCATAAGTTTTCGGGCGCGGGCCATCAAGCATGTCACTGAACATTGGCGCCAACGCGAGCGGCGCGCAGAGGCTGGAACAACGAGCCGCCAACTGGCTGATTGACCTGGTGTTTCCGCCCTGCTGCGGTCATTGCGGTCGCGTCGATTTTCGCTTCTGTGATACCTGCCTGCGCGCGCTCGCGCGAGTACCGCTTGATATCGCCGCGAGATCAGTCGAAAACCTGGATGCAATGTGCGCGACCGGCGCCCATCAGGGCCTGCTGCAGAACGCGCTGCAAGCCTTCAAATACGAGGGCGCGACTCATCTCGCGGGCGCGCTTGCCGCGCGGCTCGACGCGGCGCTGGGGCGGCGGAATTGGCAAATTGATCTCGTCCTGCCCGTGCCGCTCTTCGCTGACCGGCTGGGTGAAAGGGGGTATAATCAGTCGCAGTTGTTGAGCCAGCTTGTGGCCGAGACTATGGATATCAAAAGCAGACCGGAGTGGCTGAGGCGCATCCGCGGAACGAGGCAGCAGGCGCGCCTCTCCCAAAGCGAGCGGCACGCGAATGTGAAGGACGCATTTTCGGCGAGCGCTCGCGTCGATGGAATGTCGGTTCTGCTGATCGACGATGTGGTTACGACCGGCTCAACGCTGCGAGAATGCGCTGGGGCGCTGCGCGCGAAAGGCGCCGGCGCTGTCTTCGCCATAACCGTCAGCTGCTCTTAACTATCGAGTTGCCCGAGTTGCCGCGTTAGGAGAATTAAGATGGACGTCAGTATTCATGGAGATGGCATAAAGATCACAGAGGCGCTGGAACAGTACACCCGCTCCAAAGTCGACCGGCTGGACCGTTATCTGCCCAACATTGCGCTGGTTGGCGTCGAGCTGTCAATTATTCGCACGCATCGCGGCGCCGACCTTGCGATCGCCCAAATCACGGTGCAGCATGCGCGCGGCGCGATTTTGCGGGCGGAAGAAAAGCTGGATATCGAGAATCGGGATACGATTCGCTTCGCCATCAACAAGGCCGTGGACAAATTGCATCGGCAGATCGACCGCTTCAAGAGCAAGCGCAAGAGCAAGAACCAGAAGGTTCGCGACCGCTATCGCGCGACCATCGCCGAAATCGACATGGCCGAAGAACTGCCGGATGTCACGGAGGCGGAGGGCGACGCGACGCCGCAAACCGAGATCTTCAGGCGCAAACAAGTCGAGATGATGCCGATGAATGAAGATGAGGCGATCGAGCAACTGGAGTTGCTGGATCACAACTTCTATATGTTCATGAACGCCGACAGCGACGAGATCAACGTCTTGTACCGCCGCAACACCGGGGGCTACGGCATTCTCGTTCCACAATAGCGCCGGGCGCCGCTATCCCTGCCGCCAGAGCGACGCCAGCATTTGGTACTTGCGATACTCATAGCGCGCCATCATCAGGGAAAGCCGCAAGCCGTGCCAGCGATCGCGATATCCGTGCAGCGTGACATAACGCCAGTAAAATTGGCGCAGCGGCTGCAAGATGAAATTATGCTGCCGCGGCCGGATGCCCTTCTTGTATAAACTTTGGGCATCGTAGCGGGCGTACCGTTCCTGCTTGTCCATGAACTGTTCCACATCGCGATAGTTGTAGTGAACGATTGGATTGCGGATCGTTCCTTCGGCGCCATAGAGCTTGACGACCTCGTGCACCGGCCTTGCGATGTCATAATAAGCTTGACCGACGCGCAGCAGCCGCGTTTGAAAGTCGGGATACCAGCCCGCGCCTTTGGTCAAAATCCCGAAGATGTAATTGTGGCGCGGCAAGCGCCAGCCGGCGTAATCCGGCAAGGCGAGCTTGGCGCGGATTTCCGCCGCCAGCGCTTCGCTGATGCGCTCGTCGGCATCGACAAAGAGCACCCAATCCGTCATCTCATCGGCGGCATCCAGCGCGGCATTGCGCTGTTCGGCGTAGTTTTCAAATTTGTGCTGGAAGATGTCCGCGCCAGAGCGCTGGGCAATGGCGACGGTGTCATCGGTGCTGAAGGAGTCAAATACAATGACGCGATCGGCGAAGCGCAGCGTCTTGATGCAATCGGCGATATTCTCGGATTCGTTGTGTGTCAATACGATGGCCGTAAGGTGCGTCATGTCGTCGCCATCTCAATTACCGTTTTGAAGGCGCGCTCCAGTTCAGCATCGCGCTCGCGCAAGCTGCGCAGGCGGCGGCGCATGCCCAGAGCGACAAGCTGCCGCGCCAACCGGCGCTTCCAGGCGGGAAAGTGCTTATCGTACAATAATAGCCTACTCTTCCACAGATTGATCAGGCTGCGCGGGGCGGCTTGCGAGGTGCTGCTGCCGCCGATATGCGTGACGTGGGCCTCGGGCGCGCAGCGGATGCGCCAGCCGGCGTCTTTGATGCGCCAAGCCCAATCGATCTCTTCGCAGTAGATGAAGAAGTCCTCGTCAAAGAGGCCGGTCTGCTGAATCACCTCGCTCTTGAGCATCATGGTCGCGCCCAGGGTGAAGTCAACATCAAATGGCGCGTGACCGGCATAAGCGGCGCGGGCATAACGCCCGTTGAAGCCGCCTTCAATCAAGCGGCCGGGCGTCGGGAAAAGCTCCGCCCAGATCTGCGCCAGACCCGGAAAGCGAAAGGCGCTGTGCTGAAAGCTGCCGTCGACGTAGGTCAGGCGCGCGCCCACCGCCCCGACATCCGCGCTGGCATGCAGCGCCTCGAACAGCCGCCGGCAAGCGCCGGGATGCGTCACTGTGTCCGGATTGAGGAAATAGACAGCCGCCGGCCTGGCAGCCTCGGTTTCGCCTCCGCCGAAACCCATCTGACGCAGCGCCAGATTGTTGGCCGCGCCGAAACCGATGTTGCCGTCGGCTACCGTCAGCCGCACCTGGCTGAAGCGCTCGCGAATGATCGCGACGGTTTGGTCACTGGAAGCGGAATCGACCAGCCACACTTGATATTTCAAGCCGCTCGTTCGCAGGTCGTCGAGCAGGCTTTCGAGCGCCGCGGCGATCACATCGGCGTTATTCCAGGTGACGATTACTGTCGCCAAATCCGTCATGCGGCGTCTATCCGCCCGGTCAACTGGACCGGCCTGCGGCCGGATCCGCGATCATAATGCTGCGCATGCCGACGTGATTGTTGCGCAGGCTGATGGCGACATCTTCGTGTATCAACCCGGCCCAACAGTTCTGCGGGTTGCGCGCCATCGCTTCGATCATCCGCACCGCCCCCCAAACCACAGCTTGCGTCTTGGCCGGCAGGTAACGGTAGGTATTGCCGCTGGCTTCGTCATATAGTTCAGTCAGGTCTTCATCCGGCGCGATTGCCCAGCGATAGGGGTAGCTGGTCAATGAAGTTTCGCATTGGATGCCGATGCGCCAAGCCCCGGATTCATCGAATTTGCCCAAGGTCCCGGCGAGTTGGTCTTGCCGGTAGACTGTGCCGGGCGGCGGGCCGCTGGTTCTAATCGGCACGTCGCCATAATTGTCCACGGTCAAGCTGAAGACCAGCATGTGCCCAACCGGAACCGTGATCTGCTGGGAATAGGCAAGCGCGGCGACGTCCGCGGGTCGGGGCAGCAGTTCGCCGGGCACGTCGGCTGTCGCGAAGTACTTGTCGGCGAAGGGCTGCGCCGCGAAGGCGACATCAACGCCGGGCGCTTGCGGCTGAATCTCGGCGTAGGGCTTGCCGCCGGTTTCGATTGTCAGCAAGCCTTCCCGGCGCGTCCTCTGCCCGACCTTGTCCTGCGCCAGCGCCACCACTTTGTAGGCGCCATCGGGCGGCGGATCGGCGCCCAAATCTATGCCGCCTTCGTAATCATAGCGGTGCCGCCCGGCCTCGCCATATTGCCGCTCCTCGACGCGCGCCGAGATCGGAATGCGCGCGCCGTCCGGACCCAGCAGATAGACATCAAGCCGTTCAACATCCTTTTCAAGGTAGACGTTGATGCTGACCCGATCGGCGACGCCGTCTTGGTTGGGCGAAAAGATCGAGGGCGAGATGGCGAATTCCGACATGATGGGCAAGGGCGTATCGCCATCTTCAACGCTGATGCTGCCGCTTGCGCTCATGCTTTCGCCGCCAGCGCCGCTGGCATCCAGGCGCCAGGCGTACCGGCCGTTTGGAATCAGCCGCCGCTCAACCCGCCCGGGCAGGTTCTCGCCCGCCAGTAGATAGCCATCCACCACGCCGCTAAAGAGCACGCTGAACTCGCCATCGCCGCGCGCTTGATCTTGCCGGAAGTAGAAAGCGCTGCCTTCCTCAGCAGTCAGCGACAAGCTGATCGACGCCGGACGGGACAGCCTGTATTCAAAGATGGCGACATCATTTTCACCATCGGCATTGGGGCTGATCGTTCCGCGATCAAAACCGGCCTCGGCGATCAGCGGAAGCGGCGGCCTCAAGATCAGGCTGCCTATCGCGAGAACAAGGACCAAGCCAAATGCGGCGGCGGCAACAAAAGAGAGGCGCATTAAAGGCTGTTCCCTCGGGTTCGCTGTCAGGTCAATTCTATAGATGCCATTTTATACCATGCGGACGCGATAGAGCCTCATAGATTCAGCCCATTGTTCGCGCTGGAATCAATCGGCGCCGCCGCGCCCCCGGGGACCGCCGGTGGTCTTTACATCGGGCGGCACCTGCGGCTATACTTCGGAATCGCGGATATCATGTGAAGGCCGGTCCCTTGCCAAAAGATGCAACGCAGCAGCTCAAAACGATTGCCAACGCCGTGCCGCGGAGCGACGGCGCGGTCGAATTGCCCCTTGTGGTCGTGGACGACCAGGTCCTTTTCCCGCAGACACTCAGCCTGGTGCGCTTGAATAAAGATGTCTACAAGCAAGCGGCCGCCCATGCCCGGGAACGGGGGCAGACTCTAATCGCCTGCAAGCTGCGTTCCGATCATGATGATGGCGAACTCATTGAGCAGATTCACAGGGTCGGAACGGAATTCGCGCCCGGCGAGTTCACCGAGCTGGACAAAGACAGCCTGCAATTGCTGGCGCAGGGCCGCAGGCGCGTCCAGATCCTTGAGATCAGCCAGAATGGCTCATATCCGGTCGCCCTAGCCCGCCCGCTGGAGGACGATCCCGTCCCGCCGAATACGCTCGATTCCCTTGCGACAGCCCTGATAGAGCTCTTCAAGCACAACAGTCAATTCAATGAGGCGACGCCCGACAACGTTGTCAAGTACGTGCTGAGCGTTGACGATCCGGGGCAGCTTTGTGATTCGCTGGCGTCGATTCTGCCGCTGCAAGCGGACGACTTGCAGCATCTGCTGGAATTGGATGATGTCGAGAAGCGGCTGGAGCGGCTGGCCGCCCTAATCGCATCCGAGCTGCGCGATAATGAAATCCACGATGAGGTGCATGCGCGCTTGCAGGACGAAATCGCCGCCAATCAGCGCGAGATGTACCTGCGCGAGCAAATGCGCGTCATTCAGCAAGAACTGGGCGATGGCGATGTCTTCCAGCAAGAAATTCATGAATTGACCGAAAAGGTGCGCGCGGCGAACCTGCCAAGCGAAGCGAATGAAAAGGCGCTGAAAGAGATTTCGCGCCTGGGCGTGATTCCCCCGATGTCGCCCGAATCCGGCGTGATCTATACCTACCTCGATCGCCTCTTGACCCTGCCCTGGAGCAGCGTCAGCGAAGAAAACCTCGACCTTCAGAACGCCGAAGACATCCTGGAGCGCGCCCATTACGGATTGAGCAAGATCAAGGCGCGCATCCTGGAACACATCGCCGTGCGCAAGCTGGCGCGGGAGAAAATGAAGAGCCCGATCCTGTGCTTTGTTGGCCCGCCCGGCGTGGGCAAGACCTCGCTGGGAAAGAGCATTGCCGATGCCCTGGGCTGCAAGTTCTTGCGCATCAGCCTGGGCGGCGTGCGCGATGAAGCCGAGATCCGCGGGCATCGGCGCACCTACATCGGCTCCATGCCCGGGCGGATTCTGCAGCAGATGGAACGCGTCGAGACGATCAACCCGGTCTTCATGCTGGATGAGATCGACAAGATGAGTTCGGACTTTCGCGGCGATCCGGCCTCGGCCATGCTTGAAGTGCTGGATCCGGAACAGAATCAGAATTTTGTCGATCACTACCTGGAAGTGCCCTATGATTTGTCCAATGTGACCTTCATCACGACAGCCAACGATCTGTATTCCATTCCCGAAGCGCTGGAAGATCGCCTTGAAGTCATTGAATTCAAGGGCTATTCGGAAGAAGAGAAGATCCAGATCGCGCGCCGCTTCCTCATTCCCAAGCAGTTGGAGGCCAATGGGCTGGCCGAGGCGGGGATTCGCTTCGCGACCGCGGCTCTGCAGCACATCATTCGGCACTATACCTACGAGAGCGGCGTGCGCAGCCTGGAGCGGGAAATCGCCAACATGTGCCGCAAGATCGCGCGCCAGGCGGCCGCCAAGCGCCGCTTCCCGCGCCGCCTCACGCCCGCCATCGTCGAGAAACATCTCGGCCCGCCGCAGATGCTTGATTCCAAAGTGAATCGCAGCGACGCGATCGGCATCGCAAGCGGCCTGGTCTGGACGCCGAACGGGGGCGAGATCCAGACGGTCGAGGTCACGCTCGTGGCGGGCAAAGGCAACCTCATGCTGACCGGCCAGCTGGGCGATGTTTTGCAGGAATCGGCGCATATCGCCATGAGTTATCTGCGCGCGCGCGCCCACGAGTTTGACCTGCCCGCGGAAGACTTCGAGAATTATGACATCCACATTCACATGCCGGAGGGCGCCGTGCCCAAAGACGGGCCATCGGCCGGCATCACCCTGGCGACGGCGCTAATCTCGGCATTTACCGAGCGTCCTGTGAGCGCCAGCTACGCCATGACCGGCGAAATCACGCTGCGCGGTCACATCCTGCCGGTCGGCGGCGTGGTGGAAAAGATCCTGGCCGGGCGCCGCAGAAACATTCCACATATCATCTTGCCCAATGACAATCGCAAGGATTTGCATGATCTGCCTAAAGCGGTGGTCAAAGACATTTCCGTCCAGCTTGTAGAGGACATGCAGGATGTGCTGGAGTTGGTCTTGCACGAGGCGCCAAGTCGGCGCCGTCGCGACATCGAGGCGGAAAAGCGCCAGCGAGATGGCGATCCCGGCGAAGGCGACGCCTGAGCAGCCCGGGTCAATAGGCGAGCGGCCACGACGCCCGCCATACGGCCCGTAGCGCCATGATGCGCTTTACATTGAAACAAGCGCGCCGCCGACCCTTCGCATTGAGCTTGTCGATTGCGCGGCATATTCCCGGCGCGATTGCCTTGGCGCTGCTCCTGGGCGCCTGCAGCGCGCTGAGCCCGGCCGTGCCGACGCCGACGCCCACGGCGACAGACAGGCCGACTTTCACAGCGACGGCCCGGCCGACGGATACGGCTCTGCCCGCGCCGACTGAGACCGCAACCGACTCGCCTGCGCCGACAAACAGCCCGACCGCCACAGCGACCGCCACGGCAACAGCAACCGCGACGCCGTCGCTCACACCGTCGATCACGGCGCTGCCGGTGGCCGGATACGTCTTCGACAACTGGGATGTGGTTGATGTGCCCGAGGCGATTCGCGACGGCCTCAGCAGCCCGCTTGTCGCCTTCGTCAGTTCCAACAACCGGCGCTCGATCCGCAATATCGCGACCGCTCAGCCATTTACCGGGATTCAGACTGTCTATTTTGCGTCGCCCGCCCGCGCCTTCGGGCGGATTCCCGTGCTTGAACTGGAATCCAACGAGCGCCTGGAGGTTTTTGTCGCCCGCTCGGGCAATGCCCTCGCCTATGCCAGAAATGACGGCGATTTGCGCAGCTCTGGCTTGTACATTCTTGACCTTGAGTCCGGCTTTAGCGCGCGCGTGCTGGCGGGACTGAACCCGCTGGTGCAGCGCGGCTTTTACATGCGGCCCAGTTGGTCGCCCGACGGCGAGAAATTGGCGATGGCCGTCGCCACCGGCTACGACATGGACATCTATCTTTATTCGAAAGACGGCAGCGGCAGGACAAAAATCACCGACAGCGGCGCCTACGATCTTTGGCCAAGCTGGTCGCCCGATGGCCGGCATATCGCCTTTGTTTCAGATCGCGCCGACTGCCCCAGCTGGAGACCGGGCGACGAGGGATTCTGCAACGCCCTGACCGAGCCGCCGCCGGCCGGCGGGCAAGTTTATCTCTTCGAAGTCGCCAGCGGAAACATCAGTCAAGTTGCCGCCGTCGCCGTTTTTGAGCCGCCATACTGGATCAACGCGACGACGCTGGCCTTCGCCAGTGGCGATCCCTTCGACCTTTTGCAGCCGCAGCGCCGCATCTGGCAGGCCGACATCACAACGCGTGAAGTAGCCGAAGCGCGCCTGGCCGATAGCCCGGCCAGCGCCAGCTATCTGTCCGAGTCATGGGCGCCCAACGGTCGTTCCGTTCTCGTTCAAATCGCCGATCGCGACAATCAGGCGGTTTTGCTGAGTCGGGACGGCGGGCTGATCGGGCGCGACAGCGAGCTGGACTTTCCGCGCTTCAGCATGAGCGCGTCCTGGGCGCCGGACGGGGGGCGCATCGCCATCGGCGGCACATCGGGCCAGTGCCCGTATGGCATCCGCGTGCGCAACGCCGGCCTGGGCCATGTCGCCAGCGGCAATCCGCCGCCCACGATGTGCGATCCCATGTTTTCTCCCGACGGCCAGTACATCGCCTTCACCGGCGTTAACCCGGCGGTCGACGGGCGCAACGATATCTATGTCGCCAGCCCCAACGGCTTTGGCGCGGTCAGCCTGACGCAGGACCTGCGCGGTCAAGTTGATCTGATCGGCTGGGTGGGCAGCTGACTATAGCCTTGCGCTTTGCCTGCCGCTATATTGTGTGGCGGCTTTTCTGTTTTGATTAAAGGGAAGAAATCATGTCCGATCTTGAGGGCAAGGTCGCCTTGGTGACGGGCGGCAGCCGCGGCATCGGCCGTTCGATCTGCCTGAAGTTGGCAGCGCGCGGCGCAAGCGTCATCGTCAATTATCTGCGCAGCGAAGAAGCCGCGAATGAAACCGTGGCCGCGATCAAAGCGAGCGGCGGCGAGGCGCTGGCTATGCAGGCAGACGTCAGCGCTGCCGAGCAGGCAGCGGCGCTATTCAAGGAAGCGACAAAGATCTATGGCACGCTGGATATTCTCGTCAACAATGCCGGCATGACCCGCGACAATGTCATTATGATGATGAAGCCGGCCGACTTTGATCTGGTCCTGGCGACCAATCTCCGCAGCTGCTGGCTCTGCAGCAAGGCGGCGGCGCGAATCATGATGCGCAAGCGGACCGGGAGCATCATCAATATCACCAGCGTGGTTGGCATCGCTGGCAATGGCGGGCAGAGCAACTACGCCGCCAGCAAAGCCGGCATCATCGGCCTGACCAAGTCGCTTGCGAAGGAGCTCGCCGCGCGCGGCGTGCGCGTCAATGCGGTGGCGCCCGGATTCGTCGAAACCGATATGACCGCCGACCTCGCCGACGAGCTCAAGGCGAGAGCGATTGAGGCGATTCCGCTGGGCCGGATGGGCACAGCCGAAGAGATCGCCAGCGCGGTCGCCTTTCTGGCGTCGCCGGAAGCCGCCTACATCACCGGCCAGACGCTGGTCGTTGACGGCGGCATGGTGATGTAAGACAGCAGCCCCGTACGGCCCGCAACCGGCGAATATGGGCTGTAGCGCATAGGCGCAATGGGAAGTCACTGGCGATCCCAGCACAACGATTCGACATAAAGCAGCAGGAGGAAAGGCATGAGCACGGTGTTTTCCAAAATTATCGCCGGGGAGATTCCGGCGGATATCGTCTACGAAGATGATTATGTGCTGGCCTTTCGCGATATCGCGCCACAGGCGCCTGTGCACGTTTTAATCATCCCCAAGCGGGAAATTCCAACGGCGAACGATGTCACGGAAGAGGATGTCACGGCGCTCGGCCATTTATTCCTGGCGGCGTCGAAGATTGCTCAAGCTGAGAATATCGCCGAAGACGGTTACCGCTTGATCGTCAATTGCAATGAACACGGCGGGCAAGAAGTGTTTCACCTGCATATGCACTTGATGGGCGGCCGCAGCCTGGGCCCAATGCTCGCGCGCAAGTGAAATTGCATGCGGACGCTGTGAAAAGGCGTCAATTCTTCAAACCAGGTCGATTAGCCTGAGGACGCTTCATCCGCAGTCTCAGCTTCGGGAGCGGCCTCGGCTTCAGAATCGGAATCTTCAGCGCTCTCAACATCCGCTTCTGCGTCGTCAACCGGAGTTGCGGCATCGGCGGGCGTTTCAACCTGGGCGGTCGCGGTAAGCGCCGGCGTTTCTGTCGCTGGCGGCGCTGCCTCTTGCTCTGGCGACACCGGATCATTGCGCGTCCACCAGTCGGCCGGAGTCGCGCCGTCAATTGCTTCCAGAATCGCTGCCGTCGAGGGAATCGCCTGCGCCGCGTCAATTGTCACGCCATTGACGCGGATGGTCGGCGTAATGGCGACATTTTCATTCAGAGCCGCGTCCAAGGTGGCCGAGATGGCGGCCGAGTTAAAGCAATTCGTAAAGGCGCCGCCGTTGAGCCCCAGGGATTCGACGCCGGCCAAGAGCCGATTCTGCGAGAAGGCGGTGTTGCCATAGCGCGTCTGCCAGTCGAACAGGACATCGTGCATTTCCCAGAACATCGCCTGTTGCCCGGCGCAGAGGGCCGCCCGGGCCGCCCCGGCCGCATTCGGCACGGCGCCGGTTTGCAGGGGCACGTAGGTAAAGAGGGCCTGCCCGTCTCGCACGCGTTCCAGCAGGGCGTCCAGGCTGTTGCTGTGCAAGGTCTCGCAGCCGGGACAAGAGAAACTGGCGTATTCTTCGACCGTCACCGGCGCGTCCGGATCGCCCAGGCGCGGATAGCCGTCGGGCGAATAGCTGCGCTGAATGGACTCATAGCGCTGGGACAGGTCGTCGGGCATAAAGGCTTCGACCGGCTGGTTTGATACGACAAATACGGCGATGCCGACAAGCGCCACGACAACGATGGCGGCAAGCACGAGCAGGCGTTTGTTCTGCTGGCGCTGCTTCCGGCGGCGCTGCCTTGCCTCGCGCGTGCGACTCCTCTTTTTTGCCATGCGACAAATGCCCTCCGCGGCTCCGGACCGCGAATGCCTGAACGGAACGCAGCAAGTCTACTTTAGACCGGCGCGTTTGTAAAACGATAAGTTGCCTTGAAGAATAGCGGCCGTTCAAACAGAAAACCTGAAACCAGCCTCAGGGCAATTTCATCAGTATCATAGTATGGGCGTCTCGTGAGACGCCCGATTGAATCAAATTGCGGGCGTTTCAGCGAAACGCCCCTACAGTCATATTCGGCGCAATCTCAATTTGAAGCGATTGCCCTGACAAAAGTCCAGCCACTGTAACATCAAGATGCAAACTCTGGTAAAATCAACGGCGGCCATCAGCAAGGCGAATTCATTGTCAGACGACGTCGGCATGACGCGGACGCGGCAAAGGGGCGGGCAAATGAGCAACAGTTTCGGGGCGCGCGGAAGCATCGAAGCCGGGGGCGTCAAGGCGGTCATCTACCGCTTGAACAAGCTGAGCGCAAGCGGCGTCGGCGCTGTCGAGCGGCTTCCCTTCAGCATTAAGATCTTGCTGGAAAACGCATTGCGCAATCAGGACGGACGGCATTTTCAGGCCGAGGATGTCGAGAATCTGGCAGCCTGGGACGCGCGGAATCCGCGGGCGGTCGAAATCCCCTTCAGCCCGGCGCGCGTGATCCTGCAAGATTTCACCGGCGTGCCTTCCCTGGTCGATCTGGCGGCGCTGCGCAGCGCGATGGCGCGCATGGGCGGCGATCCACAGAAAATCAATCCAACCGTGCCGGTCGATCTCGTCATCGATCATTCGGTGCAGGTTGATGTCTTCGCCAGTTCCGACGCCATCGCCCGCAACGCCGAAATGGAGTTCCTGCGCAATCGCGAGCGCTACGAATTCCTGCATTGGGGGCAGAAGGTCTTCCAGAACCTCAAAGTCGTGCCGCCGGCCACCGGCATCGTGCACCAGGTCAATCTCGAGTATCTGGCGAAAGTCGTGCAGCTCTATGACGATCCGCATGGCGATGGCGTCGTCGCTCTGCCCGATACGCTTGTCGGCACCGACAGCCATACGACGATGATCAACGGTCTGGGCGTGCTCGGCTGGGGCGTGGGCGGCATAGAAGCGGAAGCGGCCATGCTCGGCCAGCCGATATACATGCTCATGCCGGAAGTGATCGGCTTCAAGCTGCTGGGGCAAATGCCGGAAGGCGCGACCGCCACCGACCTTGTGCTTGTCGTCACAGAAATGCTGCGCGCCAAGGGCGTCGTCGGCAAGTTCCTCGAGTTTTATGGCCCGGGTCTGAGCAATATGACCCTGCCCGACCGCGCGACCATCGCCAATATGGCGCCGGAATACGGCGCGACTATGGGTTTCTTCCCGGTCGATGACGAAGTTCTGAGCTACCTGCGCCGCACCGCGCGCGATGAAAGCCTGGTCCAGTTGGTTGAGGCTTATTGCAAAGAGCAGGGGTTGTTCCGGACCGACGGCATGACCGATCCCGAATATAACGATACGCTGGAACTGGACTTGAACAGCGTGGAACCGAGCGTCGCCGGGCCATTGCGGCCGCAGGATCGCATCCTGGTTCGCGACCTCAAGCCGACCTTCAATCATGTGCTCAGCGCGCCTCTCGGTCCGCAGGGCTTCGCGTTGAGCGGCGAGCAGCTGGCGGCCAGCGGACAATATCGCTCGAACGGCGACAGCGCCCAATTGCGGCATGGCGCTGTTGTCATCGCAGCGATCACCTCTTGCACAAACACCAGCAATCCGTCGGTGATGGTGGCGGCCGGGCTGCTGGCCAAGAAAGCCAACGAACGCGGATTAACCCGCCGACCTTATGTCAAGACGAGTCTGGCGCCGGGTTCAAAAGTGGTGACCGAATACCTGGACAAAGCCGGCCTGACGCCGCATTTGGAGGCCCTGGGCTTCCACACCGTCGGCTATGGCTGCACGACCTGCATCGGCAACAGCGGTCCCCTGCCCGAAGCCGTGCGCGAAGTCATCTACGAGGCGGATATCGTCGCCGCCTCCGTGCTCAGCGGCAATCGCAATTTTGGCGGCCGGATCGGCCCGGACGTGCGGGCCAACTTCCTCGCTTCGCCGCCGCTGGTCGTGGCCTACGCCCTGGCCGGCACCGTCGATATCGACCTGAATAGCGAAGCGCTGGCCCAGGATGCCGAGGGCGCTGATGTTTACCTGCGCGACATTTGGCCGAGCCAGGAGGAGATCATCGACACCATTCGCAACAGCCTGGATGCCGGCATGTTTCGCGAGCAATACGGCAATGTTTACGATGGCAATCCGGATTGGAACGCCATCCCCAGCCCGGATGACCCGGTCTATAAGTGGGATGACGATAGCACTTACATCCAGGAACCGCCCTTCTTCATGGACCTGCCGCCGGAGGCGCCGCCGATCGCGCCGATCGTCGGCGCGCGCGTGCTCGTCAAGGGCGGCGACTCGGTCACGACCGATCATATCTCGCCGGCCGGCGCCATCGCCATCAACGGACCGGCGGGCCAATATCTGCTTGATCGGGATGTCAGTCCGCAATACTTCAACAGTTTCGGCTCGCGCCGGGGCAATGACCGCGTGATGACGCGCGGGACCTTCGCCAATGTCCGCTTGCGGAATCTGCTGGTACCCGGCAGCGAAGGCGGCGTCAGCTATTATCTGCCGACAATGGAAGAAATGCCGATCCACGACGCCGCGCTCAAGTACCAGGCCGATGGCGCGCCATTGATCGTGCTGGCGGGGGCGGATTATGGCATGGGTTCGTCGCGGGATTGGGCGGCAAAAGGCACGCTGCTGCTGGGCGTCAAGGCCGTGATCGCCGAGAGCATTGAGCGGATCCACCGCAGCAATCTGGTGATGATGGGCGTGCTTCCGCTGACATTCGCCGCGGGCGAATCCTATAAGTCGCTGGGATTGACCGGGCGCGAGAGCTTCGATATTCCGGTCAGCAATGATGTCCAGCCGATGGATCGCCTGACTGTTACGGCGACGGACGAGGCCGGAGCGGCGACGCAGTTCGAAGTGACCGTTCGTCTCGATACGCCGGTCGAAGTGGATTATTATCGCAACGGCGGCATTCTGCATACGGTCCTGCGGGATTTCCTGGCGGACTGATCGGCCAACATGATTTACCCCCGACGCGCGGCTTGCGGCGCGATCAATCGCCTGCGTCGGAAGCAAAACTGAACCCGTCAAATGGGCCGGCGCGCTGACGAGCCCGGCCCGGAGCCACATTAATGTATCCTTTGCGCGTTAGTCACCGTCTTCTAGTAACTTTATTCTTTTCGCAGAGTCTCTTTTCGGCGGCGCAGATCTCCATCATCACCATGCATTCGATCGCGGCCGGCATCCTCGGCGGCTCGGACGCGGCGGCGGGCCTGCCGACGACGATGGTGACATTCGCCCATTCGATAATGGCTTATGTCATGGGCGTGATCATGGGTCGTTTTGGCCGGCGCATGGGCCTGAGCCTGGCTTATGGCCTGGGGCTGGCCGGCGCCCTGCTGGGATTCATCGCCGTTCTCAAAGGCATATTCTGGCTCCTGCTGGTCAGTTCGGCCGGCATGGGCATGGCCCGCGCCGGTTCCCAGATGAGCCGCTTTGTCATCGGCGAGATGTTCCCGGTGGAGAAACGGGCGCAGATGATCGGGCGGATTGTCTTCGCCGGTACCATCGGCGCGATATTTGGGCCGGCCCTGGTCGAGCCGAGCAGCCAACTGGCGCAATTCCTGGGCCTGGACATTGTCGCCGTCGGCCCGGCGCTGGCGCGCGGTCCGCTGGCTCTGGCGCTCATGCCCGGCAACGCCAGCGCGCAAGAATTAACGACCGGGCCCTGGGTGATCGCCGCCCTGCTGACCTGCGTTTCCTTGCTCGTCACCTTCTTTCTGCTGCGCCCGGAGCCGGCTTTGGTCGCGAGTCAATATTCGGAGTTGCCCAAAGAAATCGCGAAAGCCGGGGGCGCGGAAAAACTCGCCGATCTGCTGCGCTTGCCGAATGTGCAATTGGCAATCCTCGCCATGGTGATTTGCCAGACCGTAATGAGCACGCTGATGACAATCACGCCCTGGCATATGCACCTGACCGATCACAGCAATGTGCAAGTTTCGCTGGTCATCGCAGCGCATGTGCTGGGCATGTTTGGCTTGTCGCCTTTGACGGGCTACCTGATCGATCGCTACGGCCGCGAGACGATGATGATCGCCGCCGCGCTGATTCTGATCGCCTCAACCATCATTTCGCCGCTGTCCGCGCAAATGCCTTATTTGGTGGCGGGCTTGTTTCTGCTGGGTTTGGGCTGGAATTTCGGTTATGTCGCCGGCTCGTCCATGTTGGCGGATGCCTTGAGCGGCGCCCAACGCACGCGCGTTGCCGGCTTCAACGACATGCTGGTCGCCTTCTGCGCCGGGCTGGGCACGCTGAGCTCGGGCTTCCTCTTTGGATTGGGGGGCTTCCTCTTCGTCAGCGCCGGCGGCGGCGTGCTGGCCCTGCTGCTGCTCGGGCTGATCCGGACCTTGACTCAGCGACAGGTCGCCTTGGGACGCGCTTAGGCGTCGTCGCTCTGCAGAAAGAAGTTTTGCTCCACGATGGCCAGCCAGGCCATGCCGATAATCAAAGTGGAACTGCCGAAGGCGATGCCGCTGATGATGGTGTTGGCGATGGGAATCTCGTCCAGTATTTCGTTCAGAACCGCCTGCGCCAAGCGAATGCCGACATAACCGGCGATGCCGCCACCCAGGATGATGACGCCGGCGGTTTGCAGCATCCGGCCCAGGTCTTGCCGGGTGAGTTCCTTTTCGAAGTAGGTCTTGTAGATATCGAAGCACATCCAGGCATCGGCGACGGATATGCCGAGCTGTTTCGCCAATTCCAGGGTCGGCGTCGGCGCCGCGCCGGTGAGCGCCGCCCCGCCCATCGTCTGCAATATCTTGAGCAGGGAGTCATAACGCATTTTCTGCAGATCGTAGGTTTCCGCCATTGGCCGCCCCGCCGCCTTTCCGCTTATGCGCCGCTGTGCTAGACTTCGCCTCTATCATATTCCAAGTGCTTATGCCCATGCAAATCACAATTTACACGGATGGCGCTTGCGACATCCACGGGGCGAATCAGCCGGGGGGCTGGGCGGCCATCGCGCAAGCAATGGCTGACAATGGCGACGTCCTGAAAGAAACGGTCCTTAGCGGCGGCGCGGAAAACACCACCAACAACCAGATGGAATTGACGGCGGTGATCCAGGGCTTGAAGGCGCTGAAGCATCCATCGTCCGTCACTGTCTTCACGGATTCGCGCTACGTCATTGATATCGCGCGGGGCCGAAAAAGGGTCCTGAAGAACAAGGCGCTTTGGCGAGACTTTCATGCGGCTGCGGCCGGGCACGGCATCAGGTGGAAATTCGTCCTAGGGCATTCGGGCGACAAGCTGAATGAACGCTGCGATCGACTGGCGGTCGCCGAAAAACGCAAATTCGCGCTTCCGGACGCGCAGCAAGCGTCCGATGCCGAGCCGACGAGCGCTTCCGGCGTGCAAATCTATCTGTCGACGCAGTACAGTGGAAAAGACAAGGCGACGGCCTGGGCGGCGATCGTCCGGACTGGGGACGCGCTGACTGAGTTCAGCGGCAGGCTGCCCGACACGAGCGAGCTTGAAGGCACGCTCATCGGCGCGATCAAATGCCTCGAAGAGCATGCGCCGGCTGGAGACGCGACGCTGTACACGGCTCAGGAATACTTGGCGAAGGGCATGAACCAATGGCTGGCCGGCTGGCAGGCGCGGCGCTGGAAAACCCGCGGCGGGGCGCCGGTCAAGCATGCCCAGCGCTGGAAAGCGCTGCAGCGGCTGGCGGGCGCGCGGAGCTTGCGCTTTCGCTTCGTCAAGCACCGCGATGACAACCCCTACTTTCAGCGCGGCAAGGCGCTGGCGGCTGAAATCTTGCGAGGCGTCTGATATTCGCGCCTGTGTTATATTAGTCTGATGATTTGACAATTGGGAGCAGGTAGCCGCAAATGCCAACTTATGCGAAACGGGTAGCGCCATTTGGCACGACGATTTTCACCGAAATCAATCAACTGGCGGCGCAGCATCAGGCGGTCAATCTGGGGCAGGGACGCCCGGATTTTGACGGGCCGCAGGAGATTATTAATGCGGCGATCGCGGCGCTAAAGAGCGCTGGCGCCAACCAATACGCGCCCAGCCCCGGCTTGCCCGCTTTGCGCGAAGGCGTCGCCCGCCACGCCGGCGTATTCTATGGACTTGATGTGGATCCGGAGGGCGGCGTGATTGTCACCGCCGGCGCCACGCAGGGCGTGTTCAGCGCGATCATGGGTCTGGTTGACCCGGGCGACGAGGTCATCGTCATCGAGCCTTACTACGACAGTTATGTGCCCGGCGTGCAAATGGCGGGCGGCAAACCGGTCTACGTGCCGATGCACCCGCCCAACTGGACTTTTGAAGAAGATGAGCTGCGCGCTGCCTTCAGCGACCGCACGCGCGCCGTCTTGTTGAATACGCCCAATAACCCGTCGGGCCGCGTTTATACCCGGACCGAACTGCAGCTCTTCGCCGATCTCTGTATCGAGCACGATGTCATCGTCATCTCGGATGAAGTCTACGAACACCTGATATTCGAGGGGCATCAGCATGTGGCAATCGCCTCCCTGCCGGGCATGTTCGAGCGCACCGTCACCATCGGCAGCGCCGGCAAGACCTTTGGCATGACCGGTTGGAAGATCGGCTGGGTTTATGGCCCGCCGGAATTGATCACCGGGGTATGGCGCTCGCACCAATTCATCACCTTCGCCACCAACCATCCGACTCAGGCGGCGACCGCCTACGCATTCGGCCTCGGCAGCAGCTATTATGAGGAGTATCAGGCGCTCTATTCGCATAAGCGCGACCTCGTCATGCAGGTGATTGAGGCCGCCGGGATGACCGCGATTCAACCCGAGGGCACATACTTCATCATGGGCGATTTCTCGGATGTATTTGAGGGCAACGATGTCGAATTCTGCAAATATCTCATTGAAGACATCGGGGTAGCGACCATCCCGCCTTCCGCCTTTTTCAGCGACAGGCATCGGCATCACGCCGAGAACCACGTGCGCTTCGCCTTCTGCAAAAGCGATGACACGCTGGAACAAGCGGCCGAACGCATGCGGAGAGTCCGCGCCTGATTCGCCGCCGCCGGCCCGGAACCCCAAAGTAATAAAACTCAAATTCTGAACATTTCTTCCGCCAAAGCTATGGACGGCGGAATCATATAATGATAGAATTGATGTTGTTGATTGATAGATAGTATTCATCTGACGAATCATGGATATCAATCTGGGATCGGACTTCCTCAACTACATCATTCGGCGCGGTCTTCAGCCCGGCGATCGTCTGCCGTCGATCCAGGAATTGACGAATGACGCGCATCTGGACATGAGCGCCAACAAAGTGCGCGAGCAGCTGGAAGTGGCGCGCATGCTGGGCTGGGTCGAGGTGCGTTCCAAGCGCGGAACGCGCATCAAGGATTACGCTTTCACGCCGGCCGTCCGCCTCAGCGCCCTGTACGCCATGGCTTGCGGCGAGCGTTTCGAGTCTTATGCGTCGCTGCGCAACCATGTCGAAGCCGCTTACTGGCAGGATGCCTGCGCCCGGCTTACCGAGGGCGATCTCGATATCATGGCGGATTGCATCAAGCAGGCCAATCAAAAGCTGGATTCGCCGCCGATTCATATCCCGAACCCGGAGCATCGGCAATTTCACATGACCGTCTTCCGGCGCCTGGACAATACATTTGTCCTCGGCATCCTGGAGGCCTATTGGGATTTGTACGAGGCAGTCGGCGTCAATCGTTATATGGATTACAGCTACCTGCGGAAAGTTTGGGATTATCACGCGCGGATTTTGGACCTCATCCGCGCCGGCGATTTCGAATTGGCGCAGCAAGCTTTTGTGGAGCACACGAGCTTGCTGCGTTATGAACCGGACAGCGCTTCCTGGGAGATGGAACGCGGCGGATGAAAGTCAACCGGAATTACCTGTTCTCTTTTTGCGAAAGGAGTCATACGCGAAGCATCGCGTAGAATCTCATGGCAATTAATGCTCAATCTCAACGTAAGGTGGACACGCGCGAGCCCGTCATCAACGACTTCGCCTTTTCGGTCGCGACCAAGAACGGCTCTGGCAGTCAAACCTCCAACAATGTGCTGGTGCAGTCCCTGTTCCGCATGGGCGTGCCGGTGAATGGCAAGAATCTCTTCCCGTCGAACATCAAAGGCTTGCCCACCTGGTACACCATTCGCGCCAGCAAAGACGGATACACAGCGCGCAAGGCGATCACAGAAATCGTCGTCGCCTACAACGACGGCACGGCGACCGAAGATGTCGCCAATCTGCCGCCGGGCGGCGTCTGCATCACGACTGACAAGATCGCCAAGGTGATTGAGCAGCGCGACGATATCTCATATTATGAGATTCCCGTCGCCAAGCTCATGCGCCAAACCAAGGTCCCATCCGCCTTCCGCAAGCTGGTGGAAAACATGACATACGTGGGCGCGGTGGCGCAGCTATTCGACATTCCGCTGGATCTGATCTATCAGGTGCTGCTGGACAACTTCAAAGGCCGCGAGAAGCCGGCCTTGATGAACCATGCGGTGGTCGAGCTGGCTTATCACTGGACGGCGGACAACCTCGTCAAGACCGATCCCTATCGCTTCGAAAAGATGGCCGGCACCCAGGGCAAGATCATGATGACCGGCAATGAAGCCGGCGCTCTGGGCGCGATTTTCGGCGGCGTCAACGTCGTCGCCTGGTATCCGATCACGCCATCCACCAGCTTCGTCGACGGTGTGATTGGTTTCCGTCACTTGAGGCAAAGCGAGGGCAAGGAAAACACGATCGCCATCGTGCAGGCCGAAGACGAATTGGCGGCCGCCGGCATCGTCGTCGGCGCCGGCTGGGCCGGCAGCCGCTCTTTGACTTCGACCAGCGGTCCCGGCATCAGCTTGATGGCTGAATTTGCCGGACTGGCCTATTTCGCCGAGATCCCTGCCGTCTTCTGGAATATCACGCGGATGGGACCAAGCACCGGCTTGCCGACGCGCACCAGCCAGGGGGATTTGCTCTTCACGCACTTCCTTGGCCATGGCGACGGCCGTCAGATCTGCTTGCTGCCGGGCAACCTGAAAGAAGCCTTCGAGTTCGGCTGGATGTCTTTCGATATCTCCGAAGCGCTGCAATCGCCGGTCTTTGTGATCAGCGACCTCGACCTGGGCATGAACAACTGGCTGTCCGATCCCTTTGATTATCCCGATCAGCCGATTAATCGCGGCAAGGTGCTCAATGCCGCCGAGCTGCAGGAATTCATTGACGAGCACGGCAAATGGGGACGTTACCTGGATGTCGATGGCGATGGCATCGCCTACCGCACCTTGCCCGGCACGGAACATCGCTTTGCCGGCTACTTCACGCGCGGTACCGGCCACGACGAGATGGCGACCTACAGCGAACGCAGCGATGACTGGATCGAGAACATGCAGCGCTTGCGCCGGAAGATGGACACGGCCCGAGGCATGCTGCCCCAGCCCTACATTGATAACAGCAGCGCGGCCGAAATTGGCATCATCTCTTTCGGCACGAATGACGAAGCGATACGCGAAGCGCGCGATTGGTTGACGAACGATGGCATCAAGACGAACTACCTGCGCGTGCGCGCGCTGCCGATGTCTTCCTCCGTCACAGAATTCATCGACGCGCACAAAAGCGTCTTCGTCATCGAAAACAACTTTGACGGTCAACTGACCCAGTTGATCCGCCTCGAGCACCCGGAAAATATCTCGCACGTCAGGCCGCTGGCCCTGGGCGATGGTCTGCCCATGACGCCAAGCTGGATCTACGAAAGCCTTAAGGAAATGGAGGGTTAACCATGCCGCCACGGACCAATCAAATCGGCTTGGCTCGCAACGAATACCGGGGCCGCCCCAGCACGCTCTGCCCGGGCTGCGGGCACGATTCCATCTCCAACCAGATCATCAGCATGGCTTATGAGCTGGGCTTGGAACAGCACAAAATCATCAAGATGAGCGGCATTGGCTGCTCGAGCAAGACGCCGGCCTACTTCCTTGGCGGCTCACATGGCTTCAACGCCCTGCATGGACGGATGCCGTCGGTGGCGACCGGCGCGCTCCTGGCGAACCGGGAACTGGCTTGCATCGCGATCAGCGGCGACGGCGACACCGGCTCAATCGGCATGGGGCAATTCAAACATGTCATCCGCCGCAACGTGCCTTTTGTCTACATCATCGAAAACAACGGCGTCTATGGCCTGACGAAGGGACAGTTCTCCGCGACCGCCGATGAAGGTCAATTCTTGAAGTACTACGGCACCAACCACATGCCCGCGATTGATCTGGCTCTGGAAGCGGTCATCGCAGGCGCCACCTTCGTCGCGCGCAGTTTCAGCGGCGACGCCAAACAGGTGCAAGCGCTGTTGCAGGCGGCCGTCCGCCATCCGGGCACATCCGTGCTCGATATCATCAGCCCCTGCGTCACGTTTAATAACGCGGAGACTTCAACCAAGAGCTATCCTTACGGGCGCGATCACGAGATTCCCTTGCACGAGATTCAGATCCTGGCGCCGGATTATGTCGATGATCGGGAAGAGATCGTGATCGGCGATTATGAAGCGGGCGATATCCTCGATGTGGAGATGCACGATGGCAGCTATATCCGCTTGAAGAAGCTGGATAACGACCATGATCCGCGCAACCGCCGCATGGCGATGGATGTGCTGGAGCGCTCGATGCGGGAGCAGATCTTCTCGACCGGATTGATCTACTTTGAAGAGCCGCGGCCAACCCTGGCCGATACCGAGGAACTGCTGGCGACGCCGCTGGCGCAGCTTGACGAGGCGCAAATGCGGCCGTCGCGGGAGGCGTTGGACGGTTTGATGGAGAGTTTGATGACGGGTTAGCGGCAGCGCTTGGTCAAAAAACTGAAAGCGTCTTGACTTGTTGCCATCTCGATATCGGCGCGCAGTGGAGTAGTATTCCAAGTGGCACGCGTTCAATCGATTGATTTGGAGCGCCTTCACGAAGGCTTGTGTTCGTATTCACAGAGAAAGTGCGAATTCGCTTACGAAGCCGCTGTATACTGTTTGCACATTATGGGCCATGAGTCTGGCGTTATCTGTCGTATACATGGCACATTGGAAGAATCCAGAACTGTCGAAATTGTATGGAGTAGCGAACTGCCCGTCAACGTCAGAACCTCGTGGGACGATGAGTATGAATTGGTGGAAGAGGGCGCAACTGCAATTGCCCTAGCATTGATTGACAAGTTTACAGATTACGATGATGTCAGAAGAGCGCCGCGTGGACGGGGCGTAGACTTCTACATGGGATACAAGGACTCCATTAGGACGAAGGCGGGATTCCGTGTGTTTAGCGCCAGGCTAGAAGTATCAGGCATTTTGGCGGCAGGGTCAGATCGTGTAGTGAAACAGCGGGCAAGGCGCAAACAGAACCAAACCCGAAAGTCCGACATGGACAACAATCCTGCGCACGTAATTGTTGCCGAGTTTAGCCAGCCTATGGTAGATTGGAGCAAGAGGATGCCTTGAAATGGATCTTGAAGCGAGCTTCAACAGAAGCGCCGAGCTGCATGATTTGGCGGCTAACCTGGAAGATAAGGCATATTTCGCACGTCGAGCTGGGGACAAGAGCGCGGAATTAGAGTACACCAAGCAGGCTTACCTCAAGGAGGCCGAAGCAGCTAGGCTCTTGAGGCAACACCCATCGCATCATATGCATGCTGCGTTGCATTTCAATGCAGCGCTGTTCGCATATCGCGCGGGCTACTACCATGAATCCGAGAACCTCCTCGCTCATGGCTTGACCGGCCAACCAGGCGATATCCAACATTCGGAGCTATACGATCTGCTTGCGAAGGTCAGGCTATGCCTCAGTTTGAAATCGTTTGACTCGCCGCGGCTTGACAATGATTTGCAACTGACTTTGCAAGGTCTGGAGGCAGACGCGGGATTGCTGGATGCAAATACACTCTCGTCGCAAATGAAGGACTGGCAATCATTGCTTCGCAGCACAATACGATACGAGATGAGCTACCAGTTCATGGAACAACCTGTTTCAGAAATCAATGTCCGTGTTCTGGCTGCGCCTCCTACAAAAGGCAGCTTCAAGATCGGCATTAGACTCTTGCCGGTAGGAAAGCAATTGTCATTGCCAAAATCTTATTCAACCGCCATAAACGCAAGAATCCTTAGCAATTTCAGCAGGCTGCAGAGCGGAAGACTAAGCGCTCTTCGTTCCAGTTACGAAAGTGAAGAGTACTATCACGAATTCATGAAGCTCGCAAAGAGCGTCGCTCCCGACGGTGAAAAAGTTACCGCTATCGGAATTGAAGCCGCAGTCGACGACAGTCGCCAAAGCGTCCTGTTCGACCGTACAGCCGAAGACATCAGCAGCGTCTATGTACCGCCTGTAGAACACGAAACTCTTAAACAGTATAGATTGTCGGATGAATTACACGAAGTCACCGGAGAATTGCGTTATGCCGACGCGATGACACCGGGCCAAGAAGAATTGAAGCTAAAAGGTGATGACAATTCCGAATGGCGTATTCATGTGCCTGATGATTACCATCAAAATCTGGGCTTGTTCTATAAGTCCCGAGTAAAAGTTGCCGGGCGATTCAAGTATGTGGACCGCCGTTCAAACCTTTTGCAGCTTGAAAGCATTGAGCTTGCCACGCAGTAACAAGTCACTGCCAAGTCAACAACGCTATCAATACTTGGGCATCTCCGGGTCAATCTCATCCGCCCAAGCCAGGATGCCGCCCTCGACGTTATACATCTTGTCCAGTTCGTAGCCGATTTCGGATAGATAAGCGATGCTGTCGGCGCTGCGCTTGCCGGAGCGGCAGTGCACATACAGCGTCTTGTCCTTGGGGATCTCATTGAGAACGGTTTCTTCCCACAGTTTACGTCCCGCCTGGATGCCATTCTTCGCCAGTTGAATATCGGGCTTGGGAATGCGCAAGGTGCCGTCGATGGCGCTGATGTCCCATTCATGCGGATCGCGGACATCAATGACGACGACATCGTCGCCGTTTTCCAGGACAGCCCGAACATCGTGAACCGTCACCGTTTTGATATCGATATCGTCGGTATCTTCAACCGAACTGAATTCGCTGTGATCGTGCGCCGGCATGCCGCAGAATTGTTCGTAATCAATCAGCTTGACATCTTCTTTCGCGATGCCGCAGACCGGGCACTTGGGGTCCTTGCGGATCTTGATCGTCTGGAAGCTCATCTCCAGCGCGTCGTAGAGCATCATGCGCCCGATCATCGGATCCCCGATTCCCAGCAGCAGCTTGATCGCTTCCGTCGCCTGCATCGTGCCGATGGTGCCCGGCAAAATGCCCAGCACGCCGCCTTCCGCGCAGCTCGGCACCAAACCCGGCGGCGGCGGCTCCGGGAACATGCAGCGGTAGCAGGGGCCGGCGTCGCCGTGGAATACGCTCAGCTGGCCCTCAAAGCGGAAGATGCTGCCATAGACGTTGGGAAGACCCAGCTTGACGCAGGCATCGTTGACCAGGTAGCGCGTGGGAAAATTGTCCGTGCCATCTATGACGATATCCCAGTCTTCGCCGAAAATGCGCAGGGCGTTTTCCGATGTCAGCGGCTCGTTGTATTTGACAACTTCAATATCCGGGTTCAAGTCCAGCATGCGCTCGGAGGCGCTATCCAGCTTGGAAAGGCCGACCGTGCTGACGCCATGGATCACCTGCCGCTGCAAGTTGGTGAAATCGACGACATCGTAATCCACCAGGCCGATGCGCCCGATGCCGGCGGCCGCCAAATACAGCGCGAGCGGACTGCCCAGACCGCCGGTGCCGATCAGCAGAACGCTGGATGCTTTCAGGCGGCGCTGCCCCTCCATGCCCACTTCCGGCATGATGACGTGCCGGCTGTAGCGTTTGACTTCCTCATGGCTTAATGCAGCCAATCGCTCGTGCAGGGATTCCATCGTCGCTCCTCCAATCGCTACTTGAGTACACCGCCGGCGATGCTGGGGATGATGCGCAGGCTGTCGTCCTTATTGATTTCGGTATCGAGGCCGCCCAGAAAACGGATATCCTCATCGTCAATGAATATATTCACAAAACTGCGCAGTTCATCGTCATTGAACAGGTGCGCGCGCAAGTCCGGATGTTGCTCGACCAGGTTGTTCAGCGCCTCCCCGACCGTGCCTCCGGCAACTTCAATATCGGATGCGCCGTCGGTGAAGGCGCGCAGCGGCGTCGGAATGCGAATCTTCGCCATCTTTATCCCCTTTTAGCTCAATCACTTTATCTTAATGAGTAAACGCGGGCGAGCGCCGAAATCTTACTTGCCGCCGCGTCCGCTATGTAACGATTTCCAGCGCGCCGCGGTCGAAGGCGCTGCGATCGGCCCGCAACCGCCAGGCGCGCATGTCCGCGGCCCGGGCCATCATCACCGCTGTAATGATATAGACGAAATTCGGCAGGGCATGCTCCCGATCATATTCGGACGGTATCGCCGGCGAATCCGGATGGCTGTGGTAATAGCCGACCAGGGCCAAACCGCGCGCATCGGCTTCGTCCTCCAAACGCATCCAATCTTGCGGCCTCATTGCGTAGCGGTGATGTTGCTCTTCTTCGGCGAAAACATTGTCCACTTGCATGATGTCTTCGATTACGATCGCTTCAGCGCCGACCCGACCCAGCAGGAATCCGCCGGCTTCGTTTGGATAGCCGCTTTCCATCTGCTCGTAGATCTGCCGCTGCAGCCTGTCGCTGAGAAGCACCTTCATCAAATTATCCCGGCCTCGCTCCGCTCAAACTAAAAGAGCCAACCGCGCTGGCTGGCTCCTGTCATTGTCCCTTGTTGCTTTCCGTTCGGTCGCTAGACAGTTCTGATCCCGGCGCGGCGCGCGTCATCATCGCTCTCGCAACAGCGACAACAGAAATGCCCTTCTCTAAGCATGGAGAGATTTTTGTTGACCATGACAGGCAGACTAGCATATTCGGCGCATTCCTGCAACGGAGACTTTAGCGGACGCGCAGCGCCGCCGGCTGAAGGCCCTCACGCGGCGACTTATCAATATTGAAGCGCCCGAAGCCGAGTGCTATACTAGCGCGCATTGTTTTCGCCGGGATTCCGGCCAGCGCTGGCATAGCGCGGACGGGCGGTCCACGGGTTGCTGCGCTTCAGCGACCTCGCATTCGACAAGGAGAAAGATTAAATGGCAGACAATGGTGGTCTCGAAGGGGTCGTCGTCGCCGATATCGACACAAGTTATATTGACGGCAGTATCGGCAAGCTGGTTTACAGCGGATACGCCATAGAAGACCTCGCCGAGAACGCCTCTTTCGAAGAAATCATCTTCCTCCTCTTCAACACGCGCCCACCCGACCGCAGCGAATGCGAAGAGTTGCGCCGAAGGATCGCGGAAAATGCGGCCATTCCCGCGGAAGTGATCGGGATGATGAAGTCGCTGCCGCGGGACACAGCGGCGATGGCGGTATTGCGCACGGCGGTTTCGATGCTCTCCGCGTTTGATGTCGACGGCGAAGACCTGAATGATAAAGAGCGCGCCACAGCCAAGGCTTTTCGGCTCACCGGTCAAATCACGACCATTTGCGCCGCCTGGATTCGCATCGCGGGCGGCCAAGAACCGATCGCGCCGCGCATGGACCTCAACGTCGCCGAGAACTTCCTCTACATGACATCCGGCGCTGATCCCGATCCGACAGCCTGCGCCGCGCTGAATGTCTATCTGGTGCTGCTGGCGGAGCATGGCATGAACGCCAGCACATTTGCATCGCGCGTTGTCACCGCCACCGGCTCGGATATGCACAGCGCCATCGTCGCCGGCATCGGCGCCCTAAAGGGCCCGTCGCATGGCGGCGCCAATTCGGAAGCGATGAAGATGTTCCTTGAAATCGGCGCGGTCGAAAACGTCCTTCCCTGGTTCGAGGAGCATATCAAGAACGGCGAACGGCGGATCATGGGCATCGGTCATCGCGTTTACAAGTCCAATGACCCGCGCGCGGGCATCCTGAAGCGCCACTCCAAAGCGCTGGCGGAAAGCAGCGGCAAGCGCAAATGGTACGATATCGCCGTCAAGCTGGCGGATACAGCCCGGGCCGACGACTATTTCATCAAGCGCGATCTCTATCCCAATGTCGATTATTACAGCGCCATCCTGCTTTACACGCTCGACCTCGATATTGACATGTTCACCCCGCTCTTTGTGATGTCGCGGATCGCCGGCTGGTCTGCCCATGTCATCGGCCAGATGGGCGGGCGCCTGATTCGTCCCAAGGCCAACTACACCGGACCGCAGGATTTGCGCTGGGTTCCGCTTGACGAGCGATAGACCATGGCCCCTCCGGTCAGATTGAACCAGCTCAAAGTCTGAACAAACGCGACTAATTGAATTCGCGCTGATAAATGACAAAATCCCCTCTGTTTTCGTAAACTGTAGGGGCGTTTCGCTGAAACGCCCGCAATTTGCATTAATTCTTCAACGGGCGTCTCACGAGACGCCCCTACATTTTCGCGATTATCGTGGCGTACGCCACATTACTATTTTGGCGAAATTACCCTCAGCTCAGAATCCCGCCGGGAGCGCGGGATTTGCCCGCCGCGCGCGCTTTATGCTAAGCTGTGGCTGCGGCTCAATGCAGGCTCTGTGGCATGATCCCCTACAAAATAGTTGGCACCTCCCGATACCGCCCTTACGTCGCCTTCTTCGTCACGGTCGCCAACGTGGCGGCATTTGTCTACATCCTGGCCTACGCCTTCCTCGGCGGTCTCTCGCTGGAGAAAGTTTATAGCCTCTACGCGCTGAACATCTGCGCCGTCCGCGAGCAAGCGCTGCTCGAGACGCTGGTCGACGGCGCGCGCAGCATCTTCCTGCACATGAGTTTTCTGCATTTGACTTCGAATATCATCATCTTCTATGTCTTCGGCGCGCGCATTGAAGAGCATCTCGGTCGTCTGCGCTTTCTCGTCTTCTATTTGATCGTCGGCTTCGGCGGCCACCTGGGGCATGTGCTCTTCGACGGCGGACAATGCAGCGAGCCGCTTTACGTCATTGGCTCGAGCGGCGCAATCTCCGGCACAATTGGCGCCTTCCTCTTCCTCTTTCCCACGGCGCGCATCAAGTCCAAGATCGTCATCCTCAACGTCTTCAAATACGATGTCAATGTGCCCGCCTGGGTCTATCTCATATACTGGTTCGTCATTCAATTCTTCTATCAGGTCGGTTCGGTGGCGCCGCGCATCAACGTGCATTGGGGGCATGTCGGCGGATTCATCACCGGATTGGCGCTCATTTTCCTGGTCTCGCTATACATCGCGCCGCCGCGGATACCGCGCGCTTGAGGCGGTTGCCAGGGCAATCGTTTCGTTTTTTTGAACTACAGAGGACGCAGAGGACGCAGAGTTTAGGTTCCTTATTGCGGATTTTCCCCTCTATCCATTGCTTGAATTGAGCAGCCTTGCCGCTAGCTTGTTGAAGAATTTCAGTTTCGCCCAAACAATTTGGGACAAAACGTCGCGACGTAGGGGCGTTTCGCTGAAACGCCCACAATTTGTAGATCATTGTCAGCGGGCGTCTCACGAGACGCCCCTACATTTTGCATGGCCATCGGCGAATAATGTTTTGATGCGATTGCCCTGAGGCGAGCGCGGGCAGGCTTGCGCGCGACGGAATGCTTGTGCTAACGTAGTAACTGTCAGGGCAAACGAGGATGTCAGCATGTTTCCATTGACGGTGGTCGGACGAGACAAGAAGATTCCCAAAGCGGCGGTGGTCATCATCGTCATAAACTTGCTTGTGTTCCTGTGGGAGCTTTCGGTTGACGCTCAAGGCGAGGGATTCCTCAAGGCGGCGCTGCAGAATTATGGCCTGGAGGTCTGCAAGATCGGCCAACAGTCGTTCGCGACAACCGGGCTGGACGCTTTCCGCAGCCTGTTTTTGCATGCCAGCGCCGCGCACGTAATTGGCAACATGTGGTTCTTGTATCTATTTGGCGGTTTGGTCGAACGCTATCTGGGCAGCGTCAAGTTCGCCCTGGCTTACCTGGCTTTCGGCGTCCTGGCGACGCTGGCGCATGTTCTGTTTGGCAACACCGTCTGCACGATAACCGACACGGGCGTCGTCATCGGCGCGAGCGGCGCCGTCGCCGGCGTGATGGGCTGCTTCCTGCTGCTGAAACCCAAGGCGAAAGTCAAGACGATGATTGGCCTCATGCGTCCCTTCGTCTGGTCATTGAACATTCCCGCCTTCGTTTTCCTGGGCTACTGGCTGCTGATGGATGTCTTGCAGGGCGTCGGCTGGATCGGCGTGGAGACCGATGTGGCGCACGCCGCCCATGTCGGCGGTTTTCTGGCCGGGCTGGCGTTCATGTTCCTGGCCGCTATGTTCAAGCCGCTGCCCAAGGCCGATCCGCTGGAGCATCTCGCGGACTAAACAGACCCGCTCTCAATCCGAGATCGACGAAGGAATCGCGGCCGCAAAGCCGCGATTTTGCTTTTCCGCTGGCGGGGCGCCAAAGTCGCCGCCTATAAAGAAGGAATGTAGAGGACAATCAAGTTGAGCGCGATCTGGCAGACCCAGGAAGCGGCCAGGCCGTTGCGCTCGCGGACATAAACGTAGAGCAGGTTCATCATCAGCAGGAGCAGGACGATGACCAGGGTGACGGGCGGATGCTCGATGACGGAATGCCACATCACGGGAAAGAAGAGGACGATATTCCAGACCGTGGCCAGGATGCCCACGATCCAAAATGCCAACTGACCTTGCAGAAGCCCGCGATAGAACAAGGTCTCGGCGAGCGGCATGACAAAAACGAGAAAGGCGAGCAGGCTGCCCGGCGACATGCCCGGGAACAGCTTGTCGACCGCCGGGGCGAGGATGAGCTGGTTCAGGAAGACCAGAAACGGAATGCCCAGCATGATCGCGTAGAGCAGGCCCCAGCCGAGGTTATCGGGCCGTTCCTGCCCGATGCGTTCCATGCTGCCGAGCAACCAGGACAGCACGCTCACGCCGGCGAGAGCGCCCCAGGCCAGGGTGTAGCGGAGTTCAATGCTATCGGGAAGAAGCGGCGTCAGCCCAATGCTCAGCGCCGCCGCGATGATGAAGCCAAACAGCGGATCGCTGGCGCCGCGGTAGCGCGGCATAGCGGCGGCTGGTCGAGGGTCTGGTTCTTCGGCCGGTCCGGGGGACTCGGCCGCATCGGGCGCCGTCTGGGTTCGATCCTTCTCGTTTTCAAATGGATCGAAGGGGGCATTGGGCATCATGTCAGTACAGCATTCACCGCGGCGATGATCTTGTTTATCGCCTCGCGGTCAATCCAGTAGTGCGTGCGAAGGCGCAACTGACCTTGTTCTCCCGCATAGGGCGACATGTAGACATTATAATCTTGGCGCAGCGCCGCGACAAACTCACCAAGCGTCATCTTTACGGCAGCGCCGAGCGAGAAAAACAGGAAGTTCGTATGCTGGCTTTTGATGACGACGCCCGGAATCTCGCTCAGTCCTTCCGCCAGCAGCTGCGCGTTCTCATGATCTTCTATCAGGCGGTCTCTCATTTTATGCAGGGCGACTAAACCGGCCGCGGCCAAGACGCCTGTCTGGCGCATGCTGCCGCCCAGGGCCTTGCGCGCGCGCCGCGCCCGACGGATGAAGTCGCGGCCGCCGACCAGCACGGAGCCGGCGGGCGCGCACAATCCCTTGGAGAGGCAGAAGCTCACGCTATCGGCGCCGTCGACCAATGACCTGACATCAACGCCAAAGGCGGCGGCGGCATTAAATATTCGGGCGCCGTCAATGTGCAGAATCAGGTCATTGCTTCGGGCGAATTGCGCAACTTCGCGCGTATATTCCGCCGAAACCGGTATGCCGCCAGCGCCGTTATGCGTATTTTCCAGCGCGAGCAAACGGGTGACGGGTTTGTGTTCATCGTCCGGATTTATCGCCGCTTTTAGGTCGCTGAAGCGAAAGGTCGCGTCGGCTTGCACCGGCACCGTATGCGGCAGAATGCCGCCCAACTGCGCCATGCCGCCTTGCTCGAACCGGAAGATATGAGAACTGTCGCCGATAATGGCGGATTCGCCGCGCTGGCAGTGCGCCAGCAGCGCGCACAAGTTGCCCTGGGTCCCGCTCGTGACGAATACCGCCGCCTCTTTGCCAAACATGGCGGCGGCATCGGCTTCCAATTGATTGACCGTCGGATCGTCAGAATAGACATCGTCGCCGACCTGCGCATTCGCCATCGCCTCGCGCATTTCCGGCGTCGGATGGGAGACGGTGTCGCTTCTCAAATCGATATAATTCATAGTCGGCGCAGCATCCATATCCTGTCTTGGGAGTGATCCGATACTAGAGACAAAGCCGGTGCTTGGCAATAGCGAAAGCCCGCCGGCGGCCGTTGCGATGACAGATGTCTGCGCGCTCGCATGCCAGCCCGCCCCGGCAACGAGAGTTTTTGTGAGCCTGCCGCTTGGCGCGAAGCGCAGGGACGGCTGTATGATTTGCCTATTGCCAACAACTGGGAATTCAAAGGGCGAGCCGCCGGCTCGCCCGTACACACAGCAATGTGTGAATGATATCCGCAAATCACCGCTCCCGCCCATCCCAGGCCAGCGAGTCGGCCGAGCAAACTGCGTTACAATGCTCTTATGGCAGATCGACGCGGGCCGGGCGCGAGAAACTTGCCTCCCCCTTTCCGCCTGCCGCAAGCTTGCTGGCGATACAATGAACAAGAATTTGCACGGCGCCGTTCGAGGAGAAGACATGTCGGAAGCGTATCGGCAAGATTATCAGACGATTCTGGCCGAATATGGCGTAGAAAAGAGCCTCGGCTTGGCCGAAGACGACATCCCGGCGCGCCAACTGGAATACGGCAAAAACGTCCTCCCCAGCGACGAAGGCGTCAATTGGGTTCAGCTCATCCTGGGGCAATTCACCGATATTATGGTGATCATCTTGATCGTCGCCGCGCTTATTTCGGCGCTCCTGGGCGAAGCCACCGATGTCATCGTCATCCTCGCCATTGTCGCGCTGAACGCCATGCTGGGCATCTATCAGGAATACCAGGCGGAACAGGCGCTCGCGGCATTGAGCCGGCTGCAAGTGCCGCAAGTTCGCGCGCGCCGCGGCGGGCATATCCACGAGATCAGCGCCGAAGAACTGGTTCCGGGCGATGTGGTGCTGATCGGAGAGGGCGACCGCATTCCCGCCGATGGCCGCTTGATCGAGACGATCAACCTGCAGATTGAAGAAGCGGCGCTGACAGGCGAATCGCTGCCGGTGGAGAAAGACCGAGACGCGATCGCGACGGAGGACGATGTTCCCCTCGGCGATCGCGCCAATATGGCCTACATGGGCACGGCCGTCAATTATGGGCGGGGCGAAATGGTTGTCACCGCGACCGGTTTAAGCACGGAAATTGGCAATATCGCCACGATGCTGCTGCAAGTGGAAGAAGGCAGCACCCCGCTGCAGCGCCGTCTCAACTATCTTGGGCGCATTTTGGCCACGGCCGCGCTGATCGTGGTCGCCATTGTGTTTTTTGTCGGCTTTCTCGTGCAAGGCATTCCGGCCGAGCGCATGTTCCTCATCGCCATCAGCCTGGCGGTTGCGGCCGTGCCGGAGGGCTTGCCCGCCCTGGTGACCATCGGCTTGTCCCTGGGCGCCAACCGGATGGTCAAGCGGAATGCCTTGATTCGCCGCTTGCCCGCGGTCGAGACGCTGGGTTCGGTGACGGTTATCTGTTCCGATAAAACCGGCACCTTGACCAAGAACGAGATGACAGCGACCTATCTGGTGCTGCCGCGGCATGACGACATCCGCGTCGAGGGCACGGGTTATGTTCCCGAAGGCGAACTGGTTTCGCTGGGCACGTTTGACCCGGCGAACCTGGGCAAGCCGGTTGACGCCGAAAACGACGAAGCGGCGCAACGCATGCTGAAGGCAATGGCGCTTTCCACCAATGTCTACCTCGAGACGCAGGATGCGAGCGAGCAGGTCAAAGTCGTCGGCGACAGCACCGAGGCGGCGCTTTTGGTCGCCGCCCAGAAGATGGGCTTCACGCGCGAACGTTTGGAGCGCGACATGCCGCGCCTGGCGGAGCTGCCCTTCAGCAGCGAGCGCAAGGCGATGACGACGATACACGAGGTCATCGGCGCAGAGGCGCGCCGGCTGTTCCCGGGGGCGAAATTTGTGGCTATCACCAAAGGCGCGCCTGATCGCTTGATCGAATGGTCCTCCAGCGAACAGACGCCCGACGACGTTGTCGAGCTGAGCGAAAGCCGGCGCGTGGATTGGCAGAAGCGCGTGGATGCCATGGCGAATGACGGCTTGCGCGTGCTGGGCATCGCCTGGCGGCCGCTTGAAGAAATGCCGCGGGAGATCAGTCCGGAGGTCGAACGCAGCCTGGAATTAATTGGCTTGATCGGCATCCTCGATCCGGCGCGGCCGGAAGCCAGGACGGCCGTTCAGCGGGCGCGGGAAGCCGGGATCCGCACGATTATGATCACCGGCGATCATGCCCTCACCGCCGAAGCGATTGCGCGCAATCTAGGCATCATTGACGCCGAGCAACGGGCGATTACCGGCGGCGAACTGGAAGCCATGACCGAGGCCGAGCTGCGCAGCGCCGCCGCGAAAACATCATGCTTCGCCCGCGTCTCGCCGGCGCACAAACTCGCGCTGGTGCAAGCGCTGCAGAAGCAAGAAAACATCGTAGCGATGACGGGAGACGGCGTAAATGACGCCCCGGCGCTGAAACAGGCGGACATTGGCGTGGCGATGGGCATTACCGGCGCCGATGTGAGCAAGGGCGCGTCGGAGATGATCTTGACCGATGACAACTTCCGCTCGATCGTGGCCGCGATCGAAGAAGGCCGCGCCATTTACGACAACATCAAGAAATTCATCAAGTACATGCTCAGCTCGAATGTCGGCGAAATCCTGGTCATGTTCGCCGCCCTGCTGATCAACTTGCCGATACCGCTGCTCGCCATCCAGATTCTGTGGATCAACCTCGTCACCGATGGCTTGCCGGCCATCGCCCTCGGTTTTGAGCCGGCCGAAGAAGGCGTCATGCAACGCCGACCGCGCCCAACCAACGAAAGCGTCTTCGCCCAGGGCACAGGCTTGCACATCGTTCTCGTTGGCTCGCTCATCGCGATCGTGACTTTGATTTGCTACGTCTGGGCTTACGGCGCAATCGGCCTGGATGCTTTCAGCCCGTCGCTCAATTTGGAGAAGCTGGACCGTTCCGCGGTGGTGGCGCTGGCGGGCGAGCCGGCCGTACCCGAGGCCTGGAACGACTGGACGGCGGCGGAGCGGGTCGCCTTTCTGGGCGCGGCCGATAGCGACGCTGGCGCGCAATTCGTGGAAGCGCATGGCGCCGAAGGGGGAGACCCGGGTCGTCACTTGCTGGATCAGGCCGAACGCGTGCCGCGCACGATCGCTTTCACCGTGCTGGCTTTCACGCAGATGTTTCAGGTGATGGCGATCCACGCCGGCGACCGCACAACATTCCTGCACGCCGGTTTCAAGGGCAACCCGCTGATGTTCTGGGCGGTGCTTTCAACCTTTGTCTTGCAGCTGCTCGTGATCTATGCGCCCTTCTTCCAGCATCTGTTTGACACGAGTCCGCTTAACCCGACGCAACTCGTCGTCACGATTGGCGCCGGGGTTTTTGTGCTGCTCATTGTCGAGCTGGAGAAGATGGTTTTCCGGCGGATCTGGAAAGCCAACGATTAGCCGCTCAAGGCGCCGCGACCTTAGCCGTTGAGCACGTAACCCAATTCAACCAGTCGCTCGACCACGAGGCGGGCATTTTCTTCGGCCGTTGTGCCTTCCGCGGTCAAGGTGAATTCCGGATTCAGCGGCTCTTCATAGGGATCGTCAATGCCGGTGAAACCCTTGATTTCGCCCCGCCGCGCCCGGGCGTACAATCCCTTGGTGTCGTGCGCTTCCACGAATTCCAGTGGCGTCGCCATGTAGATTTCCATGAAGCCTTGGCCGACCATGTGGCGCACGTTCTGGCGCGTGGCGCGATAAGGGCTGATGGCCGCGCAGATGACCATGCCGCCGTGCCTGACGATTTCGCTGGCGACGTAGCCGATGCGCCGGATATTGGTGTCGCGGTCCTCTTTGCTGAAGCCCAAGCCCTTGGACAGGTGCGTCCGCACCACATCGCCATCAAGCACCGTGACGTTGCGTCCCTTTTCCAGCAATAAGTTGACGATATGCTCGGCCGTGGTTGACTTGCCCGAGCCGCTCAAACCGGTCAGCCAGAGGCAGGCGCCGCGGCGGTGCCGGGGCGGATGCGAATCGGCCAGAATCCGCGCGACTTCCGGCCGCGAGAACCAGGAGGGCAGCGGAATGCCGCGGCCGAGATAATCTTCGCGCACCTGCGTTCCGGAGATCTTGCGCACTTTGGCGCCGGGCGGCAGGTTCGAGCTCTCTTCATAGCGGTCTTCTTCTTCCAGGTAGACCATCTCCGTGAAGGGCAGAGCTTTTACGCCGAGCTCGTCCGCATGCTTCAGCACCAGATCTTGCGCGTCGTAAGGGCCGTAAAAGGGATTGCCGTCAGAATCGGGACCCGGGCCGGCGTGGTCGCGGCCGACGATGAGATGGTTGGCGCCATAGTTGCGCCGGATGATCGCATGCCAGACCGCTTCGCGCGGGCCGCCCATGCGCATCGCCAGCGGCAGAAGCGAAAGCAGGCTGCGGTTTTCTTCGTAGTAATTGTCGATCAATGTCTTGTAGACCCGCACGCGGGTATAGTGGTCGACATCGCCGGGCTGCGTCATGCCCACCACCGGATGCAGCAGGAGCACGCCATCAATGTTGGCGGCGGCGCGTTTGGTCAGCGCCTCGTGCACGCGGTGCAAGGGATTGCGCGTTTGAAAGGCGACGACATTTTGATGGCCGTAATTCTCGAGCGCGGCGCGGGTTTCGGCCGGCGTCCGCCGCAGCTCGGCAAAGTCCAGGCGCGGCGGCAGCTGCAGCACTTCCAGCCGGCCGGCCACGTTCACCTTGCCCCAGCGGTGCATTTCCGCGACGATGGGATGGCGGGCGTCGTACTTGCCAAAGACCTTGACCGCCGCTTCTTCAAGGTTCCACTCGTACATTTCTTCCACAGTTTGAATCGCGAGGATGTTGTTCCGGCTATCGCGCAGGGCGATGTCCATGCCGGGCTTGATGTCGCCGTTGGCGGGATCAATCGGCAGCGTGATCGGCATGGGGAAGAGCGTGCCGTCCGCCAAGCGCATCGTATCCAGCACGCTGTGATAATCCCTGTGATTCATAAAGCCGCGCAAGGGCGAAAATGCGCCGACAGCCAGCAATTCCAAATCGCATACGGTGCGCGCGCTGACCTGCACATAAGGCAAGCCATTGGCATAGGCGGTCCTTTCGACCAGCTTCCGACGGGGCGTGAGCAGGTTCACCAACTCGCCCCCGTAAGGCGCGATCAGTCCATTTTTTTCCACGACCATGAAGCACTCCAGTTTTCTTGCGGCATTCCAGGCGGCAAGTTCAAAAACGGCGGTATTGTAACATAGCGACCGGCGGGACGTCAGCGCAGCCTCAGTCGCTGCGGTCGATGCCGGACAATTTCCGACCGAAATAGACGAGAATGATGCTGAGACAGTAGAGCGCCAGCAGCGGCGCCATCACCAGGAACATATTGACGGGATCGATCGTGGGCGTGATGAAGGCGGCGGCGATCGAGGCGCCGACGATGGCGATGCGCCACTGACGTATCAGCGTGCTGGCGCTGACCATGCCCAGGAGCGAGATCAAGAAGAAGATGAGGGGCGTCTGAAAAGCCACGCCCATCCAAAATAGCAGCGATGTCACGAAACTGATATAACCGTCGGCGGTCCATTCGGGCTCGAAGATTTCCGCTTGAAACTCGTTGAGGAATCCCAGCGCCGGCGGCATCAGGATGCGCCAGGCGAAGAAGACGCCGATTACAAAGAGCGCCGTGGTGGCGGGAATGGAAAGCAAGACATAACGCCGTTCTTTGCGCGTCAGACCCGGCAGAATAAACATCAACATTTGATAAGTGACCATCGGTATCGACAAGATGCCGCCGATCATCAGCGCGACTTTGAAGTAGATCAGGATATTGCCGGTGGGATCCAGGATGACGAGTTCGCAGTTGTCGACAGACGGGATGCGGCAATAGGGTTCTTGCAACAGCTTCAGCGCCGGCTGCGCGAGAAATACGCCGATGGCTGTGCCGGCGACCAGCGCGATGACCGCTTTGGTCAAGCGCTGACGCAGTTCATCGAGATGCTCAAAGAACCCCATCCGGAGTTCATGACCATCTTCGAGTTCCTCCTGCTCCAGCATTTCCGCCATGCCGCGCCCTAGTCGTCGCCCGCCTTGGACCATGTGCCGAGATCTGAAGAATTGCCGTTGGCCGGGCTGGAAGCGGGATCGCTGACCTTTCCGCCCCATGTGCCCATGGCATTGGCGGCCTCCGCGCCGACCGTCGCCGGGGCCGGCCTGGTCTCGGCTTTCTTCCCGGAATCATCCGCTTTCGACTTGGTTTTGTTTGTTTTCGGCGCGGGCAAGGCAGCCGGTTTCTTCTCGTTTAAGGTATCGGTGACGTCCTTGACGGAATCCAGGTCTTTCTTGACCTCGTCGAGCGTATCCTGCATGGGATTGGTCATCGGTTTCACGGCGTCGGTCACGGCGCGGTTGAGGCCCTTGCGCGTGGGCGGCTCTTTCGGCAGCTTAATATCGACGCCGGCTTCATCAAATTCCTTTTGGACGAGGTCAACGGTCTCGGACCAGATCTTGCGGAACTTGGCGACGTGCTGGCCGAGGACGTAAGACCAGTGGATCATGCGCTTGGGTCCGGCGAAGACCAGCATGATCAGCAATATCGCCACGAGTTCCCAGGCGCCGACACCCAGAATATTCATATAATTTCACCTTCTTCGCTCAGCGCCCCCCGGTCGGGGCAGATATCCGCTGTTATCGCGCCAAGCACGCCATGCACAAAACTGTGCGAATGTTCCGCGCCGAATAGCTGCGCCAGGTGCACGGCTTCGTTAATGATTACGGGAATCGGCGTCCGTCGTTTCTGCAGCAGATGCTCGTACACGGCGATGCGCAAGATATTGCGATCAATGACCGCGACCTGGTCAATCGGCCACTCTGGGGCGTAACGCTGCAGCAAGGCGTCGATCTCGGCTCTGTTCGTCAAGACGCCGGCGACCAGCCGGCGCACGATCGGCCGCACGACCTTGGTTTCAGGCCGTTCAGCCAGATGCGCCGCCAGCACGTCTGCGAATGAATGCGCGGTGGTATCGAGCTCGTAAAGAACTTGCAGGCTCGCCCGCCGCGCGATCGAGCGGTCAGCGGCGGCCGCCTGCGGATTGACGACTTCAGACGTAATCAAATCCACGTCTGGATCAAAATCGTCCAACAAAAAGGGATAATCGGCTATCTGCCTGGTTTCTTCCACGCCTGAAATTCCCGCGCGAGCGTATGTCGGGCGCTAGTTTAGCGCAGAAACCGGCAATAATCCACGTAGAATGCCAGAGCCGGCCGACAACAATGCGGCACAAGGAAAAGCCCGTGTACGCCAGGCCCGCGAGACTCGCCGGGGTTGATCTTTTCGCCGCGCTGGACGGCGCATACAATGGGGAGCGCGCCGACCGGGCAGCATCGACGGCGCATCCGACAGCGATAGACCTGGAACCTGGGGAATGACATCAGAGCAACTGCCGGATTTGCGGACTGCCTTGGCCGTCGACGACATCACAAAGTACTTTCATTTGCCGCAGCCGCCACTCTGGAAGCGACTGCTCGGCATGCGCGCGGAATTGCCAGTGCGCGGCCAATTGCCGAGCGCGACGCCCGGCGGCAAGACGCCGGTGGCGGCCGTCGACCATGTTTCCTTCAGCGTCGCGCGCGGCGAAATCTTCGGCGTGCTCGGTCCCAATGCCTCGGGCAAATCGACATTGATCCGGCTCATTTCGACATTGCTGAAAGCGGACCGGGGCAGCGCGAAGGTCTTCGGCCTGGATGCCGATCTGGACGAAATGGCCGTCAAGAAGTTAATCAGCCGCGTCTCGGTCGACGCCGCCTTTTTCAAGAAGCTGAGCCCGCTGGAGAATCTGGTTTATGGCGCGCGGCTCTATGGCGTGCCGGGACCGGAAGCCAAAGTCAAAGCCTATGAAATTATGAGTCGGCTGGGTTTGGAGCGGTCGTCCTACAACGAGCCGATGGAAGAGATGAGCCGCGGCATGCAGCAAAAGGTCGCGGTCGCGCGCGCATTCTTGACCTCGCCGATTCTGCTGCTGCTCGACGAACCGACCACCGGCCTGGATCCGCGATCGAAGCGCGAAGTTCACGCCTTCATTCGGGAGCTGCGAGATTCGCACGATGCGACGATTCTCATCACGACGCATGACATGGATGAAGCGGACTTGCTCTGCGACCGGGTCGCGGTCATCCATCGGGGCAGGCTGGTCGCCACTGATACGCCCGACAATCTCAAACGCAGCATTGCGGTCAACGGCAATTCGCCTACGCTGGAAGATGTCTTTTTGCACTTGACCGGCGAGAAACTTCTCGATCACGACGGCATGCCGACCGAAGCTGGCGAATAAGAGGGACATCCATGTACAAGACGGTCCAACGCGGGATGAGCAGCCTGCGCCTGCAAACTTTGCAGTCTTATGCATTCCTGGCGCGCAACTTGCACCTCACCCGGCGCTATTGGGGCTGGGAATTGGTCTGGTTCTTTTATTCATTGACCAGCGGGCTGGCGGTTGTATTCATCGCCCAAGGCGCCGAAGCGCTGACCGGCGCATCGCCCAATTTCGACGTCAAGTATTTGACGATGTATCTCATCATCGGCACATTGGTCTGGAGCTACCTTTCCAACGTCTTCATGCTCACGAGTGAAGTCGTCGCGTGGGAACGTTGGGAGGGCACAATCGAATATACGCTGATGGCGCCCGTACAGCGCTGGGTGCACCTCTTCGGGCAGACCGCCTATTCCCTGCTCTACAGCTTGATCACAACACTGCTGATCGGCATCGCGATGGCGCTCTTCTTTGAGATTGACCTCTCCGCTTCCAACCTGGCCGGGGCGGCAGCCGTGATCGCCGCCGGCAGTTTGTCTCTGATCTCCATCGCTGTCATCGCGAGCATTTTGCCCCTGCTCTATCCGGAGCGGGGCGCGCAAATGTCGAATGTCGTGCAATTGTCCTTCCTGCTCATATCGGGGGTTTATTATCCGATCACGGTTCTGCCGGAATGGATGCAGGCAATTGCCCGGCTATCGCCGGTCACATACGTGCTGCAAGGCACGCGGGCCGCCATTCTCGATGGCGCCGGAACGGCCGATCTGCTGGATCACATTATCCCGCTGCTGCTTCTGGGCATCGTGATGCTGCCCGTCGGATTGCGCGTATTCAAGCTGGCGGAGAATTACGCCAAGCGCACAGGCAAGCTCAAACGCGTCGGTTAGGTCGACGGGCGCCCCTGTTTCTGAAAGCCGCGCTAAACTGGCCAGGTCTTCCTCAAGAGCTCGGCGTAGTTGTCGCCGGGGTTGATCTGCCCAAGCACGGATTCGCGGCGCGCCCCGGTCACGGCCGGTAAGGTAGACGGGCGAAAATGCCAGGTCTCGTAGGCGAGAATGGCGAAGACCAGCGCCTCTTTGAAATCGCTATCCATGCCGATGTCTTCATGCGTTATGACCCGCGCCGGCGCCAGCAATTGGCGCAAGAGCCCGACCATAACCGGGTTGCGCCGGCCGCCGCCGCCCAGGACTGCCTCATCTATGGGCGCGGGGGCGAAGCGCTCGTAGGCGTCGGCGATGTTGCCCGCGGTCAGCGCGGTCAGTGTGGCAATAATCTCGGCGGCGTCCAGGCCGCGGCTTTGAGCCACGGCAAGCAGCTCCAGGGCGGCGGCGCTGCCGAAGGTCTCGCGGCCGGTCGTCTTGGGATAGGCGCGCTCGTAGTAGGGATGCCGCAGCAATTCATCCAGCCACTCCTCGTTGACGCGGCCGGCCTTGGCCAATTCGCCATCGCGGTCGTAGGTTAAGTTGCCGTCGGTCAGGCGGGCCACGGCGATATCGAGCAAGGCGTTGCCCGGCCCGGTATCAAAGGAGATGGCTTCGGCGCTTTCGTCTTGCAGCGGCGGTAAGAAGGTGACATTGCCCATGCCGCCGATATTTTGGATCGCCCGCCATTTTGAAGGATGCCGCAGCAGCAGCCAATCGACGTAGCTCGTCAGCGGCGCGCCTTGACCGCCGGCGGCGATATCGCGGACGCGGAAATTGCTGATCGTCGTGATGCCGGTTCTCTCGGCGATGACGGCGCCTTCGACCACCTGCAGCGAGGCGTCGACAGCGCCGGCGGCCGTGACATTGTGCCAAAGTGTCTGCCCGTGGGAGCCAATCAGATCAAGCGGCGGCAGCGGCGCGCCCGGCCGCGCGAGCAAGTCGCGCAGGCAGTTGGCAAAGACTTCCGCCAACTCAAAGTGCAGGACGGCAATCTGATCGACGCGGCTTTGCTCGCGATCGCAGCAGGCCAGAATCTCGGCGCGCATTTCTTCATCGTAGGGAAAAGTCTCGGCGCGGAGGATATCGGCGGTCATGTCGCCCGGCGCGCCGCGGATATCACAGATGGCGACATCGACGCCGTCCGCCGACGTGCCGGACATCAAACCCGCGACAATCATAATTGCGGCCCGCTTTCGGCGCTAAACGGCATCATCCCAGACTGACGATCTTGTTGGAGGAGTGCCGTCAGTTGCCGGGGCCGGCTGCGCGGGGCCGTCGCCGCGTTTGTCCTTGTCGGTCCGCCGCTGGTGAAGAACCAGGTAGCGCATGACCAGACCGGTGAAGAGCGCGGCAATCGGAACGACCAGGAACAGATGAGGGATGAAGTCGTCGTAGGGGTTCGGAAAAGCCAGGCGACCGGACAATACGATAGCGGAGGCAAGGGCGACTGCGCCCAGATGCGCCAGGACCCATAGCCGGCTCCGGCGAAACTGCGGGCGCAGGGCCAGGGTCTGAACCGACGACAGTATGCCCAGGTATGTGGCAATCGCCAGGCCAAATTTAGTGGTCGAAATCAGATTATATTCGCCGCAGCAAGCAAATGGTCCAATTAAATCTGAATACAGAAAGAAGACAGAACCGGCCAAAAGCGAGCCTAAAGCGCTATACAAACCGAGCCGCCGAATCTCCAAACCCAGGTCGCGGCGAATGACGCATTTCTGCAGAGCGCCTATGCAAAAGCCCGCACTTAGCAAGCCGACGGCAAACAATAATGGCCCATCAACTCGCATGCGATCAAAACCCGCTATGTCCTGAATTACTCTAATGGCCGCCAACAGTGACAACATTGGTATGGATGACAAGACAGCGGCGACCGGCAATGCCACTATACCGGCGACTAACCAGGCCAGCATGAAGCGAACCGAGCTGATCTCTGTATTCATTTCGCGCGCCTCCGCCGTCAACTTCTGACCTGAACCAAGTTACTTGATTATACAAGCGAGTGCCGGCAATTCGCACGGGATTTGCAATGCGCGCAGGTGAAGCGTAGCCAAATGACGGCGAATGAACAAGAGCGTGTGGAAGGACTGTTAGCGTGACAGAACGAAAGTCGGAGACGCTGTCATCCGGCCGAACGCTTTGAGCAACGGCAAGCAACTCCAGGGCGGCGGCGCTGCCAAAAGTCTCGCGTCCGGTCGTCTTGGGATAAGCGCGCTCGTAATAAGGATGCCGCAGCAATTCATCCAGCCACTCCTCATTGACGCGGCCGGCCTTGGCCAATTCGCCATCGCGGTCGTAGGTCATGTTGCCGCCGGTCAGGCGGGCCACAGCGATATCAAGCAAGGCGTTGCCCGGCCCGGTATCAAAGGAGATGGCTTCGGCGCTTTCGTCTTGCAGTGGCGGCAAGAAGGTGACATTGCCCATGCCGCCGATATTCTGGATCGCCCGCCATTTTGTAGGATGTCGCAGCAGCAGCCAGTCGACGTAACTCGTCAGCGGCGCGCCTTGACCGCCGGCGGCGATATCGCGGACGCGGAAATTTCTGATCGTCGTGATGCCGGTTCTCTCGGCGATTACAGCGCCTTCGACCACTTGCAGCGAGGCGTCGACAGCGCCGGAGGGCCTGACATTGTGCCAAAGTGTCTGGCCGTGGGAGCCAATCAGATCAAGCGGCGGCAGCGACGCGCCCGGCCGCGCGAGCAGGTCGCGCAGGCAGTTGGCAAAGACTTCCGCCAGCTCAAAGTGCAGGACGGCAATCTGATCGACGCGGCTTCGCTCGCGATCGCAACAGGCCAGAATCTCGGCGCGCATTTCTTCATCGTAGGGAAAAGTCTCGGCGCGGAGGATCTCGGCGCTCATGGCGCCAGGTTCGCCGCGGATATCACAGATGGCGACATCGACGCCGTCCGCGGATGTACCGGACATCAAACCCGCGACAATCATAAGTGCGGCCCGCTTCTGGCGCTAAACGGCATCATCCCAGACTGACGATCTTGTTGGAGGAGTGCCGTCAGTTGCCGGGGCCGGCTGCGCGGGGCCGTCGCCGCGTTTGTCCTTGTCGGTCCGCCGCTGGTGAAGAACCAAATGCCGCATAACCAGACCGGTGAAGAGCGCGGCAATCGGAGCGCCTACCACCAGATGGACGATGACATTGTCGTAGGGGGTTGGAAACGCCAGCCGACCGGCCAATACGATAGCGGAGGCCAGGGCGATTGCAGCAAGATGCGCCAGGACCCATAGCCGGTTTCGGCGAAAGTACGATCGCAGAGCCAGGGTCTGAACCGACGACAGAATGCCCAAGTATGTGGCAATTGCCAGGCCAAATTTAAGGGTCGAAAGCAGATCATATTCGCCACAACAGCCAATTGACCCAAATGAATCCGCAAACAGAATGAAGACGAAACCGGCTAGAAGCGAGCCGAAAGCGCTGTAGAGACCTAGTCGCCGAATCTCCAACGCCAGGTGGCGGCGAACGACGCCCTTCTGCAGAGTGCCGATGCAGAAGCCCAAGATGAGCAGACATACGGCCATGCCAATTGGCCCGTAATCTCCCCAGTAGTCTAAACGCGAAGCAGCTAGCAATTCTTCAATGACCGTTTGCAGCGATAGAATTGCCGCGACAGACAGGGCTAGTGCAGTCGGCACAGCCGTTATGCCGGCGACAAACCAGACCAGCATGAAACGTACAGATCTGATCTCAGTGTTCATCTCGCGCGCCTCCGCCGTCGACTTCTGACCTGAACCAAGTTACTGGATTATACAAGCGGCTGCTAGCAATTCGCACGGGATATGCAAATCGCGCAGGTGAAGCGTAGCCAAATGACGGCGCAGGAGCAAGAGCGTAAAGAATGACTACTAGCGCGCGAGAACGAGAGGCCTGGGCGATTTCGCTCGATTCTGCCAGACGCATTCCAGCTTACAGCGATTCGACATATTTCTTAAAATTTTCCAGGATCGCCTGCCAGCCCGCCCGTTGCAGTTCAATCGGGTTTTCCGTCTCCGCTTCAAAACTTGTGGCGACCCGGGTTTCTTCACCTAATGATTCAAAGCAGGTCCCAGCCTTGCGCCCGTCGGCCATGGTGTAGGCCAGCTTCGATTCAGGCTCGACTTCGTCATAGATCGCCTCAAAGTCAAAACCGAACCTGCCGTCTACGGCTTCCATTCGGGAGCACAGGCGGCCGCCAACGCGCAGGTCGTTCTCGGAGCGCGGGCAACACCAGTCATCACTTGCAAAATTCCAGCGCGTGATATGATCGGGGTCGTTAAAGAGATTCCAGACTTCCGGGCTCGGTTGGCGGACAGAGACTTCCACTTCGATTGAATTGCTCACGGGAATGCTCCAATCTTCACGCCGGGCGCTCTGGAGAAAAGTATAGTGAATGGATGGGAAATTAGAATCGCCGCAATGTGGTCTGGCCGTCCGGCCGGACAGTGCTCAGGCAAGCCAGAAAGTCCACGCTATTGATCGCACTAGCGATTCGAGGAAACGGAGGCGGAGAGGACAGGATTCGAACCTGCGGTACCCTTAACAGGTACAACCGCTTAGCAGGCGGCCCCAATCAACCACTCTGGCACCTCTCCATTTTTGATTCTCTTGTTAAAGCGTTTAAGGCGGAGAGGACAGGATTCGAACCTGCGGTACGGAGAACCGTACAATGGTTTTCAAGACCATCGCCTTAAACCACTCGGCCACCTCTCCAACAGTCAGGCATGTCGCGATGTGGCGTGAGTCATCGTATCACGGCGGCCGCGCGCTGTCAACATCGCCCATTTATGAGAGCGGCTAATTCGGTGGATAGGTCTTTTGGCCGGGCGTGTCACGCGATTTTTATCTCATTTAACTACAGAGAGCGCAGAGAGCGCAGAGAGCGCAAGCAAGTCGTGCAAAATCTGATGGTCATTTTGAAGAAAGCGTAGGCGAGCCACCGGGTCGCGTAGACACTGACCGCCGCTCGCTCGTACAGCAAGTCTCTTCGTATGCCGTAGGGGCGAGCACGTGGCTCGCCCGCCTGCATAACGCGAATGACGATGCGCATTTTTCAATTGCTTGCTCGCGTTAACCTCTGCGAACTCTGCGCACTCTGTAGTTAAAGAAAAACTTAACGCGATTTCTCCGCTGATCCAGCCCTAACTTGAGAAGGCGCGGCGGCTCAACTATACTGCGCTTTGAATACCACGGGGCGGCGGAATGCTTTTGCAACTTCTGGGAATGGCCGGCGCAGCCGCGCTAATCCTGTTGGCCAACATTGCTGAAAAAGCTCGGGCGGGCGCGCCCTCGGCCGCTGTCTTGACGGCGCGTTTCGCGCCGCCCTGGCGCTTGATCGGGGCGCTGACTGCCAGGCTGAGCCCGGGCTCGCGGCCGACGTTCGATCCAGGCAAACCGGTTCATCGGCTCGCCGCGCTGCTGATGATTCTGCAAGCCACACTGATCATCTCGTCCCTGGCTATGCGCGGTCCCGCGGCCGGGCAAGACCTCCTGCCGGGCGGAACGGCAACCGCCCTCGCCCGCTTGTTCGCTCTGGCCGGCATGAATCTGGCGCTGGCGCTGCTTGGCGTTGGCTGGTTGACGCGCCGCGATTTGGCAGCGGTTCTGCGGCGGCTCGGCTTGCGGCGGCCTGCGCGAATGGACTGGCTGGCTGGCCTTGTCACGGCGGCGGCGCTTTTCGTCCTCGCGAATATCGCTACCGAAGTCTGGGCCGGCGCGGTTCCGCCGGAAGTTTTCGAATTGCAGACGGTTGCCGCCCGCCATGTCTTCGACAGGTTCAGCGATAGCCTGGTCCTGGGTCTACTGCTCGTCGTGTTTGCCGCGGCGGGCGAAGAATTGCTTTATCGCGGCGCGCTGCAGCCGGTCTTCGGCATCGCGCTGACATCAATCTTTTTTACCTTGATCCATGTGCAGTACGCCTTCACGCCGGCCGCGCTAATTGTGTTCGCGCTGTCGCTGGGTTTCGCCGGGCTGCGCGCGCGTTTCAGCGCGACAGCCGCCATCATCGCGCACTCGGGCTACAATGGCCTGCCCTTTCTGCTGCTCGCACTGAACCCGGCATAATCGATTCGACATCGGCAATCGTTCCGACAGAGGCGGCATGGTCAATCTCTACGCCTTGAGCTTTGAAGAATTGAGCGAATTCCTGGCCGATCTCGGCGCAAAGCGATATCGCGCGCGCCAACTGTGGAACTGGCTCTATACGCGGCGCGTCGAGAGTTTCGACGCGATGACGGATCTGCCGCGCTCGTTGATCGCGAAGCTGGCCGAAACCGCCGCGCTTGGAGAATTGGAGTTGGCGTTGCGGCAGATCAGCCGGGACGGCACTGAGAAACGGCTTTATCGCCTAAGCGATGGTCAATTCATCGAGTCTGTTCTGATGCCCTACGCCGACGGCCGCCGCAGCGCTTGCATCTCATCGCAGGCCGGCTGCGCCATGGGCTGCGTCTTCTGCGCGACCGGGCAGATGGGCTTCGGCCGAAACTTGAGCGCGGCGGAAATCTTCGAGCAGGCGCTGCTGTTCGCGCGCGAGCTGGCGGCGCATGGCGAGCGCTTGAGCAACGTGGTTTTCATGGGCATGGGCGAGCCTTTTCACAATTATGAGGCCAGCCTGGACGCGCTGCGCCAATTGATGAGCCGGCTCGGCATCGGCGCGCGGCACATCACCGTCAGCACGGTGGGCTTGGCGCCGCAGATCCGCCGCTTCGCTGACGAGGGATTGCAGGTCAAGCTGGCGGTCAGCCTGCACAAAGTCGACGATGCCGAACGGACGGCATTGCTGCCGGTGAATCGGCGTTGGCCGATTGCGGAGTTGCTGGACGCCTGTCGCTATTATGTTGAGAAGACCGATCGGCGCATCAGTTTTGAATGGGCCGCCATCGCCGGCGAGAACGACACGCTCGAAGAGGCGCAGCGGCTAGGCAAATTGCTCGCCGGGCTGCGCTGCCACGTCAACATCATCCCGCTGAATCCGACCGATGCCTATTCCGGGACGCCATCGGCCGGGGACAACCTGGAGCAATTCGTTGCGATCCTGCGTCAATACGGCGTGCCGGCCACGCTGCGCCTGCGGCGCGGGATCGATATCGACGCCGGCTGCGGGCAACTGAAAACGGCGGTCATTGGGCCGGAGCAAGTACGCTGAACGCTCGCGGGGCCGAGTCCACGTTCGGAAGGCGCTGGAGGCCAATCCTTTCAAATTTGACATCCGCCGCGATCACAGAAAGTCAAATTGTGATTTAACCACCGAGTACACCGAGTTCACCGAGAAAAACGATTGATCAGAGGCGCCGCGACATACTTGCGGGCGAGCCAAGGCTCGCCCCTACGGCATAACATGAGACTCGGTGTACGGGCGACTCGGCGAGTCGCCCAATTTCGATTCTGTCTTAACCATCGGGCGATCCGCCGGATCGCCCCTACCAGACTATTTCAACCGAAATGGATACATTACCCGCTTGGACAACTTATTGCTTTAGACAATGTATGGAAGTAAGATAATTTACATTGCAGTTTTAAGCCCTTGAGCAATCGCATGCGCGATAAACCGATCAAGATTGCGCCTTCAATCCTGGCGGCGGACTTCACTTGTCTTGGCGAGCAGGTGCAAGAGGCGCAGGCGGCCGGGGCGGATCTGATCCATATCGACATCATGGATGGTCGCTTCGTGCCGAATATTACGATGGGCCCGCTTGTGGTCGAGGCGGTGGCGAGGGTCGCGACCATCCCGCTGGATGTGCATCTCATGATCGTGGAGCCGGGCCGCTACCTGCGGCAATTCGCCGAGAGCGGCGCCGATATCATCAGCGTGCATGTCGAAGCTTGCCCGCACCTGCATCGCATCGTCGACGAGATCAAGGGTTTGGGCTGCCGGGCGGGCCTGGCGCTCAATCCGCATACGCCGGCAGCGGCCCTGGGCGAAGTCCTTGAGATGGCGAGCATCGTCAATGTGATGACGGTGAATCCCGGTTTCGGCGGGCAGCGCTTCATCCAGAGCATGACCGGGAAGATCGGCCAACTCAGCAAGATGGCGGAGGCGATCGGCGCGGATATCGAGATTGAGGTTGATGGCGGGATTCAGCGCGCTACGATAGCGACGGCCTGCCGGGCTGGGGCGACAATCGCAGTGGCCGGCACCTGCATCTTCCAGCACGAGGCCGGCATCGCGGCGGGCATGGCCGAATTGCGCGGGGCGACGGAGCGAGGGTAGCGCTGAATTGTTCCTATGGCAAAGACAAGCATTGATGGACAGGCGCTTAAGGCTGCGCTCGGCGCAGGCCTGGCGCGCGTTGCCGAGGACGTCGACCTGATCAACAAACTCAATGTGTTTCCCGTCCCGGATGGCGATACCGGCATCAATATGTATCACACGCTCGAACGCGCCTGGCGGGAGGTCGCCGACAACTCAAGCGACGACGCCAGCGAGATCGCGCAGCGCTTTGCCCATGGCGCCTTGATGGGCGCGCGCGGCAATAGCGGAACGATCCTGTCGCAGTTGCTCAAGGGCTTCGCCGACGGCCTGGACAGCGCGCCGAGCTTGACGCCGGCGCTCTTGATATGCAGTTGTCGGGCGGCGGTGGAGCGCGCGTACGCCGCCGTCTCCCAACCGGTTGAGGGCACGATTCTTACCGTCGCGCGCGAAGCCACCGAAGCATTGGGAGCGGACAATCTGGCGGCTGAAGCCCTGGATGACGTCATGGCGGCGCTGGCGGCAGCGGCCGAACAGTCCTTGGCCGACACGCCGCAAAAACTGCCTATACTGAAGGAGGCCGGTGTGGTGGATGCCGGCGGCATGGGTTTGCTCAGTTTCCTGCGCGGCCTTCAGGGGACAGTGTCGCTTGCCGAGCCAGCCTTAGCGCGGCCGAGGGTCGCGGCGGCGGCGGGAATTGTATCGAGCATGGACGGCGAATATGGCTACGATGTCCAGTTTATCATGCGCGGCGCGGGCATGAATCTCAGCCGCATCAGGCGGGACTTTGAAGCGCTTGGCAATTCCGTCATTGTGGTCGGCGATGATTCCACAATCAAAGCGCATCTGCATGTCGATAATCCGGCGCGACCGATTGATTATGCCATCGCGGCCGGCGCGGCCCTGGACGATGTTGTCGTCGAGAATATGCAGCTTCAGTACCAGGAGTTGGCGGCGCAAATGCAAATGCCGTCGCCAGCGAACGCCGCTGAAACGGCGTCAGATCTTGCCGTCATCGCCGTGGCGGAGGGGCCGGGCATCCAATCCGTGTATCGCGAATTGGGTTGCGCGCGGGTCATCTGCGGCGGTCCGGGCCAGAGCCCGGCCGCGGAAGAATTCATCAGCGCGGTGGAAGAACTTGCGGCGAATCAAATCATCATTCTGCCGAATGACCCGAACATTGTGCTGGCGGCCCAGCAGGCGGCGCATCTGATGCCGGATCGGGCCGTGACGGTCTTGCCAACCGAGACAGCAATTCATGGCATCAGCGCGATGATCGCTTACGGCGACGCGGCGGACAGCGGCGCGGGGCCGGATGCGATGATCGACAGAATGGCCGAGGCCGCCGCCGAATGCCGGGTTCTTTGCATCACGCAGGCCACGCGCGCAAGCGAAATCGGAGGACGGTGCATAAGCGAGGGCGACTACATCGCCTTCATTGACGGGCGGCTCGCCTTGGCGGCGGCTGACTTGGAGAGCGCCTTGCAATGCGCCATAGCCAAACTTGTGACCGATGAAACGGAACTGGCGTCCTTGTACTTTGGCGCTGAGCTCTCGCCCATTGCAGCCGGACGACTGATTGAATGTTTATCAAGGCGCTTTGACCAACTAGAATTTGAACTGATCGACGGGGGGCAACCCATATATCCGGTCCTGCTTAGCGTTGAGTAAATGATGCCAAAAATACATATCGTGACCGACAGCGGCGCGCGCTTCTCGAATCCACGGCTCGTCAAGCAATTGCCGGTGACCATCCTTCCCAATGCGATCGAATTCAGCGGCCGCCGCTACGACGAAGGCGTGGATCTTGAAACGGAGGAGGCCTTTCGGCTGATGTCTCAACTCGACGCGCCGCCGAGGGTCAGGCCGCCGTCGGAAACCGACTATGCCGAATTATTTGCGCGCCTGTCCCACTTTTGCGATGCGGTGATTTCCATACACCCGTCGCGGGAACTATCCGACAGTTGGCGCAACGGGCGCCTGGCGGCGCAGCAAGTCAGCGGAAGCTGCGAGATCGCCGTGGTCGATTCCCAGAGTTTATGCGCCGGCCAGGGCATGCTCATCCGGGTCGCGGCCCGCGCCGCCCAAGAACTGGAGACCACCGAAGAGGTGATTCAAACCGTGCGGCAGGCGGTCAACCGGATTTATTCCGTCTATTGCGTCGACGATGTCGGGTTCTTGCGCGCCAACGACTTCATGAAAGCGTCCCATGCCGTCTTGAGCGCTCACCTTGGGATCAAACCTTTCGTCAGCCTGGAAGACGGCAAGATCATTGTCATCGAAAAAGTGCGATCGCGCGCCGAGGTCATTGAGCGGCTGGTTGAGTTTTTGGTGGAATTCACCGAGTTGGAAGATGCCGTCGTGCTGCAAGACCAAAAGCACATCACGGAAGAAACGCGCATCATGCAAGATCGCCTGGCGCTGGAATTCCCGGGGCAGCACTTCCCCTTCACCATGTACAGCGCCACGATGGCCAGCTTCCTGGGCACGCGCGCGACCGGCGTCGCCGTGCTGGAAAAGGAAGTTGACGAATTCGACTATGACTTCTAGACGGATTCGGATCGCGGCGGACAGCGTATGCGACTTGCCGGAAGCCATTGTCTCCGCCTTCGGCATTGGCATCATACCCACCTACATCAGCGTGGGCGGCGAGAGCATTCCGGACGACGGCCATTCGCTGAGCCGGGCGCGCTTTTACCGCGATCTGCCCGAGATGCAGCCCTATCCGACCACGGCCGCGCCCTCGCCCGGCGATGCCGAAGCATTTTACCGCTCACTGCTTGAAGACGGCGCCGAGCATATCATCTCCATTCATGTTCCCGCGGCGCTCAGCGGCACGATCAACGCGATGCGCCTGGGCGCGGAAGCCGCCGGCGCGGACAGGATCACCATTGTCGACAGCTTGCAGTTGACCTTCGGCATCGGCCTGCAAGTATGGGCGGCGGCGGAAATCGCGGATGCGCCGGGCGCGGATGTGCCTGGCATTCTCAATGCGATTGAGCGCGTCAGACGGCATACTCGGGTCTTCGCCATCATGCGCACTCTGGAGTACCTGCGCCGCAGCGGCCGCGTCAACGCCATGGTGGCGAGCCTGGGCGGTCTAATCAAGATCAGCCCGGTCATATCGGTTGAGGACGGAGATGTGAAGTCTATCGGCCGCGTGCGCGCCTGGTCGCGAGCAGTCGCGCGTTTGCGCGAGTTGACGCTGGCGCAGGCGCCGCTTTATCGGCTCGCCATATTGCATGTGGCCAACCAAAGCGGCGCCGAGCAGTTCCTTGACTCGATACAAGATGTCGCCCCATCTGATACACTTGTCATCGAAACGACGCCGACAGTCGGGACGCACATTGGCCCCGGCGCCATCGGCGTGGCGACGTTAAACAGTGACTGGAGGCGGTGACCCGTGCCATCCGCGTTGGAAACAATGGTCAAAATCTTGAAGCTCGAACGCGAGCAAGGCGGCAAGAACAGCGCGGTCGTGGGCGGCCTTGGCGCCTACGCCGCCGGCTGGCAGTCGGATGCGCGCGAACAAGCCCGGCGCGCCCAGCATCACATCCTGATCGACGAACTTGTGGACGCGCTGGCTGAATACGAGAGCATCCCCGACCTGGATGAACGCATTGCCAGATTGAGTTATCTCCTGGACCGCATCACGAATCGCGCGCCGGCGCCGCAAGCCTACCGGGATAAATTGCCCGAATGGGAGGCGAAGCTGGAGGCGCAGGGCGGAAGTCGGGGCCGGCGCGGCGGCGCCCCGGCGCCGCCAAGGCCGCAGAGCGAGCGTAGGTCGGCGCGCGCGGGCCGAGGCAACTCGAGGAAGAACTTTCAGGCTTATGACAGCGCCAACTGGGACGAGGACTTCACCGGCGGCCCGAACCGGCAGCAGCTCGATATTCCAGAGATGCCCGCCTTAAATCGACCGCCGCGTACCTCGCGCCCGGCGCGGACGCTTGACGAGCAGTTGTCCGAGTATCAGGAACTCGCGGAACCGACGACCGCGGTAAAGGGAATCGGCAAGAAGTTTTCCGAGCTGCTGCAGCAGTTGGACTTGCATACGGTCAGGGATCTGCTGTTCAGTTTTCCGCGCGACTATCGTGATTACACGGCATTGAAGTGCATCAAAGACCTTGAGCAAGACGAAACCGCGACTGTGATCGCAACGGTTCAGCGGTTCTCGGTTGTCGGCGGCAAGGACCTGATTCTGGTGGTCGGCGACGGAACGGGCAAACTGTCGGTTCGCTTCTTCCAGGGACGTTTCATGGCCGCCAGGCTGCGGTCGGGCATGTTAATCATGCTCCATGGCAAAGCGCGCTATTTCCGCGACATGGCTCAGATGTCCAATCCCGAATGGGAGGAGTTGGACCTGGAAAACCTGAGCAAGATCGGGATCGTGCCGATCTATCGCCTGACAAAGGGATTGCGCGCGCGGCATCTGCGGCGCACGATGAAAGCGCTGATTGAAGATTGGGCGGAGCGAATACCGGATCCAATTCCAACATCGGTTCTCGACCGCAACGATCTGGCGGATTTGGGTTGGGCGATCCGGCAAACGCATTTTCCCGCCGGTTGGGATCACCTGGGACATGCCCAGCGGCGGCTGAGATTCGACAAATTGCTGATGCTGCAATTGGCGCTGCTGGGGAATCGGCGAGAATGGCAGGAAGCGCCGGGGCCGCAGTTGACCAGCGACGACGCCGGCTTGAAGACCTTCATGGCGGCGGCTTTCCCCTTTGAATTAACCCAGGCCCAGCAGCGCGTCTTCGCCGATATTTGCCGCGATGTCGCCCAGCCGATTCCAATGAATCGCCTGCTGCAAGGCGATGTGGGCTCGGGCAAAACAGCCGTCATCATTCTCGCCTTGGCCATCGCCCTGAGCAACGGCAAGCAAGCGACCTTGATGGCGCCTACCGGCATCCTGGCGGAACAGCACTACCGGTCCGTCAGCGCCGCGTTCGAAGAGCAGGATGAACCGTACAAACCGGTGATCGCCCTGCTTACAAGCGCGCTATCGACATCGGAACGGGAATCGGTATACCGCGGGATCGCCGATGGCTCGATCGACATTGTGATCGGCACGCACGCTTTGATCCAGCAAGGCGTGGAATTCCAGGATTTGGCGCTTGCGGTCATTGATGAACAGCAGCGCTTCGGGGTGGATCAGCGGGCGGCGCTGCGCGGCAAAGGGCAGAACCCGCATCTGCTGGTGACAACAGCAACTCCTTTCCCGCGGACGTTGGCGCTAACGGTCTATGCCGATTTGGATCTCAGCACAATCGACGAGAAACCGCCCGGCCGCCAAAGCATCCTGACCAAGATCATCGACCCGGTGGCGCAGGAACGCCTGAACGGTTTTGTGATTGCGCAGCTGGAGCAGGGCCGGCAAGCCTTTTTTGTGCATCCTCTGGTTGAAGCGTCCGAGACAATTGAAACCGCATCGGCCATTGAGGCTTACGACCGTCTGCGGCAGGTGTTCTTTCGCTTCCGGGTTTGCCTGTTGCATGGACGCATGAGTCCGGCGGAGAAGGACGAATTGATGTCGGCTTTCGCCCGCAAAGAGTATGACGTGATGGTGACGACGGCGATTGCGGAAGTCGGCGTCGATATGCCGGAAGCGTCGGTGATTGTGATTGATGGCGCCAATCGCTTTGGCCTGGCGCAACTGCATCAATTCCGCGGACGGGTCGGCCGCGGCGCCCATCAGTCATATTGCTTCTTGATCCCGGATTCCACCGAAAGCATAGATATCGACCGCATCCGCGCCTTTCAGAATGAGGAATTGGATGCCGATGCCCTGTCCGCGTCTGAACGGCGCCTGGCCGCCATGGAAGAAAGCGACGACGGCTTCGTCTTGGCGGAAAGGGATCTGGCGCTGCGCGGCGCGGGCGAACTGCTGGGCCGGCGGCAGAGCGGCTTGAACCTGTGGCAGATTTTGGGATCGCTCTCGCCCGATTTCATAGAAATGGCGCAGCGCGAAGCCCGCACGCTGTATGAAGAAGACCCCGATTTGAAATTGCCCGAACATCAGCTGCTTGCGCGTTATATCGCGCAAGTCTACGCCGATAGCGGCGACATCAGTTAATCCGCCACCGTAAACGCAAGTAAGTCGCGCAAAATCTGATGGGCATTTTGTAGCAAGAGTGGGCGAGCCACCGGCTCGCCCGTACACCGATTCTCCTCTTTTGCCATTGGGGAGAGCCACCGGCTCGCCCGTACACCGAGTCTCCTCTTTTGCCATTGGGGCGAGCCACCGGCTCGCCCGTACACCGACTCTCCTCTCATGCCGTAGGGGCGAGCACGTGGCTCGCCCGCATGTATGTCGCGAAAGACGCTGCGCATTTTTTGTTGCTTGCTTGAGTTTGCTTCCGTTCAGCCGGGCTGGCTTGCCGCGCAGGGCCGCCTGCGCGCCTCATACGGCCGCGGATCTTTTCCCGGCGCCGCTCGGTCGAGCTTGCGAGTTGCATTCTCCCGCAAGTTTTCGAGCGGATTAGCATTCAACTAGAAATCTGCTAAGGAATCGATTGGCGCTAATACCGGGGCAATACTACAATGCGCTGTTAGCGCAGGAGAAAGACTATGTCAGGAAAAGGAATTGCGCTCTATCCGGCTTCGCTTGACCCAATACATTATGGACATATCAATGTCGCCTTACGCGCCTCCCGCTTCTTTGACCGGCTCATCGTCGGCATATATGACAATCCCAAGAGCAAGCGTTTGCTCTTCGAAATTGATGAACGCGTTTCGCTTGCTTCACAAATATTTCGGGATTATCCTTCAATATCAGTTGCGAAATATAATGTTCTTACAGTACAATATGCGCAGTCTGTTGGCGCAATCGCCCTAATTCGGGGGCTTCGAGTGTTCGGCGATTTTGAATTTGAGTTTCGTATGGGAATGGCAAACAAGAAACTGGCGCCGAAGTTGGAAACTATTGCAATCCTGTCGGATGAGCAATATATGCATATCAGTTCAAGCACGATTCGGGAAATCGCGGAGTTGGGCGGCGATGTCAGCGCCTTTGTGCCGCCGGCGATCGCGGAAGCGCTAAAGAGCAAGTTCAACGCCTGATTTACAGAGCGTTTGCACTGTCTTTCATGGGGAGGGGACAGATGGATATTCAACATTTAGTTGATCGTTTGGAAGACTTGATTGACGACGGGCGGCATCTCTTTGGCACGAAGTACACGATGCTCGATGAAGAGCGCGCCCTGGAGATCATTGATCAGATGCGGATCTCGATTCCGGAAGAGATCGAATCCGCGGCGCGAACGATACAGCAGCGCGATCGCGTCTTGGCGGAAGCCAACGAAGAAGCGGCGCGGATCGTGCAGCAGGCGCGGCAGCACAGCGAAGACCTGATCGACGATCAAGAGATGGTCAAGCAGGCGAAAGTGCGCGCCGAGTATGTCATCGAGCAGGCCCGCATTGAAGCGGAAAAGATCACGCGGGAGGCCGACCAATACGTCTTGGTCCAGCTCAGCCAGATGGAGCAGCAATTCGCCCACACGCTTGATGAGATCCGCAACGGCATTCAGTTGATGCAATATGAAGCGCCGGCCGCGGTTGAGCCGACGCCGGAGCAGCAGCCAGTTGAAGTGTCGTCGGGCGATGTCGGCCGCGAGCCGATCAACTTTGAAAGACCGGCGCAGGCGCCCGCAGGCGGCCACATCTAAACAGCTCTCCTCAGTTTAGTTTACAGCGCGCAGGCATCACTTCGGTGATGTCTGTTTGTCTTGCGAAGTTGCGGAAGTCCGTTACAATCTCGCCGCCAATACATTAACAGTCGCCTCCGCCATGCGCTTGATTTACATCACAGTCGCCTGGGCGCTTGGGATCAGCCTGGCGCGGTCCCTTCCAGGCGTCGAGGCTGTTTACTGGCTGGCCATCTGCGCCGCGGCCGCGTCAATCGCAGCGCTGCTCCGCCGGCATCGCCTGCGCTGGATTCTCGCGCTGACTGCGGCTTTTGCCGCTGGCGGCGCGCGCTTGTCCGTCATGCCGCGCAGCAGCGAAATCGCAGCCTACAACGGCGCCAGCGGCACGATCACGGGCGTCGTCGTGGCGGAACCGCGGGTCCGCGACGACCGGGTGCAACTCCGGGTCGAAGTCGAGTCCATATTTGTCAACAGCGCCGATATGGCCGTCAACGGGCTCGCGCTGGTGGAGTCAGGGCGCTTCAGCGATGTCCGGTATGGCGACCGCATTCGCGCGACCGGCGCCCTGGAAACGCCGGCGGTCTGGGACCGGTTCTCCTACGCCGACTACCTGGGCCGGCAAGGCATATTCAGCATGATGCGGCATGCCGGCCTGGAAGTGCTTGAATCGGGACAGGGCCAGCCCTTTGCAGCCGCGCTCCTGGCGCTGAAGGATGTGATGCGCCGCGTCATCGCGACGGCTCTGCCCGAGCCGCAGGCCGGCCTGCTCACGGGCATTCTGCTGGGGGACGAACGCGGCATTTCGCCCGGGCTTGCCGATGACTTTGCGCGCGTAGGCGCATCGCATGTTATCGCCATCAGCGGCTTCAACATGGTCGTCGTCAGCGCCATTGTGATCCGCATTCTGTCCAGCCTTTTCGCCGGAAACAGACTGATTGTGGCCTGTGGCGCGGTTGCGGTCATCGCGGTTTATTCCCTTCTAGTTGGCGCCAGCCCCGGCATTCTGCGCGCCGCCTTGATGAGCTCTCTGCTCGTCATCGGCAGCCAACTCAAGCGCCGAACCTTCGTCCCGACTTCGCTCGCTTTTGCGACGCTGCTGCTATCCGCGGGCGATCCGCATGTTCTGCTTGACATCGGCTTTCAACTGAGCTTCTGCGCGGTGTTGGGCCTGGGCCTCTTCGTCGAACCGCTTTCCCGGATCTTTCGCCGTCTGCTCGAACTGATGCTTCCAGCGCGCCTCGCCGCAATCTCGGACAGCGTTCTTAAAGAACCCTTGATCGTCTCGATCGCGGCGCAGATCTCCACCTTGCCGCTGGTCATCTTCTATTTCGACCGGCTTTCGCTGGTGGCTTTGCCTGTCAATCTTTTGATTGTGCCGGCGCAATCGGCTCTGTTGCTGCTCGGTTTGTCGGCGGTCATGTTATACGTCTTCATTCCCGCGCTCGGCAGCATCCTGTTCTGGGCGGATTATGTATTTCTGTCCTGGACGATCTCGGTCGTGCGCAGCTTTGCCGCCCTGGATTTCGCGGAGCTGGTCCTTCAATTGGACGGGCGACTGATTCAGGTCTTTTACATATTGATGATCGGAGGCGCTATGATCCACGCCGCCCGCCCGCCAATGTGGCGGCGATTCGTAAGCGTTCTTTCGCGGAATGCGGTCTTCTCCAGCACTGTCAGCGGCGCATGCATCGCCTTTATTCTCATGCTGGCGATGCTCGCCAGTCGCCCGGACGGCCGGCTGAATGTCTGGCTGCTTGATGTCGGCCATAGCAACGCCGCGCTGCTGCAGACGCCGGGCGGCGCGCAGATTATGATCGATGGCGGCCGCTTTCCATCGCGGCTGCTGACCGCGATTGGCGACCGCCTGCCCTTCTACGATCGCGAAATTGAGATTCTGGTGATTACGCATCCGGACGAATGGGACATTGCCGCGCTCAACAGCCTGCTCAATCGCTACGCGGTCGGGGCGGCCCTCTATCACGGGCAGCCAAACCGAGGCGAAGTATTTCAAGAGATCAGCGCCGCCCTCAAAGAATCCAGGACGGCGGTCGTCGAAGCGCGCGCGGGATATGCGCTGGAGTTTTCAGATGGCGTCCGGATCGAAGTCCTGCATCCGCAAAGCAGACCGACCATCACCGACAAACTCGGCGATGGGGCGCTGGTATTGCGCGTTCACTATGGCAGCGTGTCTGTGCTGCTGACATCCGACTTGAGCGCGGCCGGCCAGAGGGAGATGCTGGCCCGCGGCGCCAGCCCGGTCGCGAGCATTATGCAGATTCCCCAACATGGCGCGGCGCGCGCGCTTGACCGCCGCTTTCTCGAGCGGGCGCAGCCGCAGGTTGCCCTGCTCCAAAGCGACATCGCCAATCGCCGCGGCGACCCGGATCCGGACACCATGGCGCAACTGGAGGGCCTGCATCTATTCCGGACCGACCAGATAGGGCACATCCATCTCAGCATTGATGGCCGAAGCGTGCGCGTATTTCACTAGCGAGCGCCAAAAGCCCAAACAAAAAGGAGGGCGCTTCGCCCTCCTCTTCGCATCGGAGACCATTGAGATCGCTCAATAGCGAATGTCCACATGCTTGCGCGACGCGGCCGAGTCCATAATCGCATCGCAGATGACCGCGTTGCGATAGCCGTCGTCGAAGGTGGCGCCGTAGGGCGCGACATCATTGTCGTTCACAATGGCGTCGAAGAAGTGATGGAATTCATGCACGAAGCTATGCTCCCAGCCGATGATATGACCATGCGGCCACCAGTTTTCCCAATAGGGATGATGGGCTTCGGTCACGAGCACATTGTGAAAGCCCTGCGTGGTATCGGGCGATTCGCCTTTCCAAAAGACATTCAGTTCGTTCAGGCGTTCCAGATTGAAGTGGATCGAGCCGTTTTCGGCATTGATCTCGAAGGAGTTGAAGTTCTTGCGTCCCTGGGCAAAACGCGTTGCTTCAACGGTGCCGAGCGCGCCATTCTCGAAGTCCAGCAGGGCCACGAAGCCGTCGTCGACATCGGACTTCACCATACCGCCTGAGCCGTCCGGACGTTCTGTGATCCAGGTCTGCGCCAGGCCGGAAACAGCTTTTGGCTCGCCAACAAGGAAGCGCGCCAAATCGATGATGTGCGCGCCCAGGTCGCCCAGTGCGCCGCTGCCGCAGATGTCCTTCTGGAAGCGCCAGGTTGTCTCCATTTCGGGATCCATGCCCCATTCTTGCAGGTAGACCGCGCGCCAGTGATAAATCTGACCCAATTTGCCGCTGTCGATGATGTGCTTCGCCTGCTGCACAGCCGGCACAAAGCGGTAATTGAAGGCGACCATGTGTTTGACGCCGGCGCTTTCCACGGCATCAAGCATGGACTTCGCCTCTTCGGCCGTGCGCGCCAGCGGCTTTTCGCAGAAGACGTGCTTGCCGGCTTGCGCGGCGGCGATGCAGGGCTCGGCATGGGCATCGTTGGGGCCGCCGTTGTCCAGCACCTGAACGCCGTCGTCCGCGACCAGATCGCGCCAGTCGGTATAGGCCTTTTCGTAGCCGTAGCGGACGGCGGCGGCATTGACCGCTTCTTCGTTGCGCCCGGCAATCGCCCTAAGGCGCGGAATCGCCACGGGCGGATACATCATATAAGGGATTTTCCTGAAGGCGTTGGTATGCGCTTTGCCCATGAAAGCGTAGCCGATCATGCCAATGCCAAGTTCCGGCGCGTCAACATCGGCGCCGGTGGTTGCCATACTGGTGAAGGTCGTGCTCACTTGTTTTTCGTCAGCCATTTCTCATCTCCCGATTGCTGTTGTAATTGCGCCTTATTCGTCGGCGAAGGCGGCGTCGAAGGCCAGCGCCGAAGCTGTGAAGTCGTTGGCTTTGACCCAGGCCGCTGATTCGGTCGCGCCGAATTCGCGATCCATGCCGCTATCTTCCCATTCCACCGAGAGCGGACCGTTGTAACCCGCCCGGTTGAGCGCGCGGATCATCGCGTCAATATCCAGGTCGCCATGTCCCGGCGAGACAAAATCCCAGCCGCGGCGCGAATCGCCGAAATTCAGGTGCGAAGCGAGAATGCTGGTCACATTATCCAGCGTCACTTTGGAATCTTTCACGTGGACGTGGAAGATGCGGTCGGCGAAGCGGTCAATGAACTTGACCGGATCGAAGAGCTGGTGAATGAAATGGCTGGGGTCAAAGTTGAAGCCGAAGGCGGGATGTTGATCCAGCGCTTCCAGCGTCTTCTCCGCGGTATAGATGTCATAGGCGATTTCGCTTGGATGCGCCTCCAGGGCGAACTTGACGCCTTCGGCCGTGAAGACATCCAAAACCGGCGTCCAGCGCTCGGCAAACTCCTGGTAGCCGGCGTCGATCATCTCGTCGGAGGTGGGCGGAAAGCGGTAGATCATGTGCCAGACCGGGCTGCCGGTGAAACCATTGACGACATCGACGCCGAAGGCTTTGGCGGCGCGCGCGGTGTCCTTCAACTCTTCAGCGCAGCGCTCGCGGACGCCGTCGGCGTCGCCATCGCCCCAGAGCCGATCGGGCAAGATGGCGCGATGGCGCTCGTCAATGAAGGCCTCGGCCACGCACTGCCCCACCAGGTGATTGCTGATGGAGAAGTATTGCAAGCCGTTGGCTTCCAAGACATCCTTGCGCGACTGAATGTAGGCGTCGCTTTCCAGGGCTTTGTCCACCTCAAAATGGTCGCCCCAGCAAGCCAGTTCCAGCCCGTCATAGCCGAAGCTCTTGGCTTTTTCAGCGATCGTCTCAAAGGGCAGATCCGCCCATTGACCTGTGAAAAGCGTTACCGGTCTCGGCATAAGTCGCTTCCTTTCAAAGCAATTGGATTAGCAAGAGTAACGGCTACAAGTATAACGAGCAAAGCGGCAAGCTCCAATACCGCGCGGCGCCGGCCCTGCAAGGTAGTCGCGTCAAATCGTGATTTAACTACAGAGAACGCAGAGAGCGCAGAGGGGCGTCTCGTGAGACGCCCGCTGAAAATGGCCGGTGTTTCAGCGGGTCGCGTAGGTCGCGCCTACACTGACCGCCGCGCGACCGTACACCGAGTCTCCGCTTATGCCGTAGGGGCGACACTGTGTGTCGCCCGAAAATCCGCGCGTGTGTCGGCGGGCGATCCACCGGATCGCCCCTACCAGACTACTTCAACAGAAATGGATACACTACCGCGCAACATCCCCGCGCAATCCCGCGCAGGTTTGGGATTTGCCAGACCGATACGTTATCATGGAACGGGTATTCGTCAGGCGCGATGGAGCGGATTGAGGAGAGGGCAAATGTACAATGGACTCGAAGTCATTGACTTTCACGTGCACTTCCCGACGAGCAGCGGCACGTTCATAGAAGGCGGACCGAACCCGCGCCAGCAATTTGCCGAGCGCCTGGGCGAGAAGCGGATGGCGGTCGTCCGCGAGCACGCCATGCGCTACAACCGGCAATGGCGGGCGACCTGGGGCTTTGACCCGCCGGAGCGCAATTCCTATTCAGACGAGGAACAAGCCGATCGCTGGGCCGGCGAGGTCGAGAAATACGGGCTGCGAGCGGTGGGATTCGTCACCGGCGGCGGCAACCGGAACCTGGCGAAGATCGTAAGCCGGCATCCGGACAAGTTCGTCGGCTTCGCCCATCATTATCTCTTCAGCGACGGCGCCGGCGACGAGTTGCGCCGCGCCGTGCGCGAGGACGGACTGAAAGCCTACAAGCTCCTGGCGCCAGCGCTGGATCGAGCGGTGGAAGACGAAGCGGGCTACCCGGTCTGGGAAGCTTGCGCCGAGCTGGATATTCCGGTGCTGATTCATTTCGGCATCCTGGGCAGCGGCGGAGGCGTCGCCTGGCATGAAAATATCAATCCGCTGAAGCTGCACAATGTGGCAAAAGACTTCCCGGAAGTAACATTCGTCGTGCCGCATTTCGGCTGCGCCTGGATCCGCGAGACCCTGCAGCTTTGCTGGGCCTGCGGCAATGTCTCTATTGATACCTCGGGCTCCAACCAATGGGTGAAGTGGGTCGAGGGCGAGTGGGATACCAAGAAGCTCTTCCGCAAGTATATGGAGACGATCGGGCCGGAGCGCATCATCTTCGGGACGGATTCGAGTTATTTCCCGCGGGGCCTGGCCGAACCTTATCTCGTTCAGCAGATTCGCGATCTGCGGGAGTTGAATTACCGCGAAGAGGATATTCAGATGATTTTCGCTGGCAACGCGGCGCGGCTCTTCAAGTTGGACCTGTAGATTTGCCACAATGGACAGGATGAATTGCAATGAGCTTAATTGCTAGTCACTGCAAGATGGGTTACAGTTTTAGTGTCCGAATAACAATGAAAATACAGAAGGAGAATAAAATGCTTCCATCACGGCTACTTGCAATCCTGGCTGTGTTTGTCATTCTGCTGTCGCTTGGCGCTGTCGCCGGCGCGCAGGACGACATGGTCGAAATTGAGTATTGGCAGTACAACTTCGGCGCCCGCGTCGATGCGATGAACATGCTCATCGAGCAGTTCGAAGCCGAGAACCCGGGCATCAAAGTCGTGCATAACAGCGACATCCCCTATGCGGATTTCCGCACCGAGCTGGCGGCATCGGCGCCGGCCGGCGTTGGGCCGGATGTTGTAACCCTTTTCTACGGCTGGATTCCCGCCTTTGTGGATGCCGGATACCTCGTGCCTCTGCCGGAAGACCCCTTCAGCGAAGAGTTCATCCTGGAGACCTTTTCGCCGATGGTCGCCAACTCCAAGTTCGAGGGCAGCTTCTGGGCGATCCCGACCGCGGTGCGTTCATTGGCGCTCTTCTGGAACAAGGACATCTTTGAAGCGGCCGGGCTGGATCCGGAGAGCCCGCCGGCAACCCTGGACGATGTTGTCGAAATGGCGCTCGCGACGACCGTATATGACGGCGACATGATGGACATTCTGAGCATCACGCAGCAAGGTCATGCGCCGGCGCTGGCGTCGCAGGATCACCACTGGTTCCGCGAAGTGCTTATCCGTCAATATGGCGGCGCGCCTTACAGCGATGACGGACGCACCGTGACCTACAACAGCGAAGAGGGCTGCGCGGCCTTCTCCTGGCTGGCCGCCTTCGAGACCGAGCATTTGACCGGCAGCAACGACATCCTGGACGGCGCCACCAACGCCTTTGTCAACGGCGAATCGGCCATCCATGTCGATGGCTCCTTCCGCGTCGGCACGATCGCCAGGAACAATCCCGACCTGAATTACGGCGTGGCCGAGTTGCCGGTCGGACCTAATGGCGAGCAGCACACCTTCGGCTCCTACTGGACGCATGGCATTACGCGCCGCGCGAATGACGATCCGGCTCGTCTGGAAGCCGCCGTCAAATTCCTGCAGTTCATCACGACGCCGGAAGCGGGCACGCTCTGGGTAAACAATGTCGGCGAGCTGCCGGCGCAGCTGTCGGCCGCGGGCGACGAGATGATTCTGGCTGACCCGATTCTGGGTCCCTTCTCGGCCGGCTTGGCCTATTCGCATGCGACCTTCTTCGTCGATGAAAGCGCGCAACGTCAGGTCTTGATCGATGCCTTCGACAATATCCGTCTGGGCGGCATGGATCCCTGCGAAGCTCTGGATGAAGCGGCCGCGCTGGAACAGGAGTTGATCGACAACTTCTGGGCCGATCGGGAAATGTAGCTATCGTTCACGATGAATACTGCGCCGGGCGATTTGTCGCCCGGCGCAGCGCCGAGTCCGGTGGAACTCAGCGAGGTTAAGAATGCGCAAGAATGAGGAAATATACGACAGCGGTTATGAAGACGGCTACAGGGCGGGAGCGGGAACGCCTGCTCCAACGCAACAGGCAGGCTGTGGCTGGGTTTTAGCTGGCTTCATCTTCGGGATATTTGCCTGGATTCTTGCTCTGATTACAGACAAAGGCGATGGGCGCGCCAACCGGGCGCTGGGCGGTTGCTTGGTCTGGGTCGTCATAATTGTTGTATTAGCAATGCTTGGCGCAGGATAGCGGCCATGAATCCGGGGCGGAACGACGCGATTGATGCCGGCGCCCGTTGGCCGACTCCCCGCGCGGAATTACTGTGCGAATGACGCTCGCGCGCAAGAAGGTCGTCTGGGCCTATATTTTCCTCGCGATTCCTATCGTATTCTTCGCTTATATCCGCATTTATCCCACCTTCTTCGCCTTTCAAATGAGCCTGCACGATTACAATCCGCTGGCGGCGGAGCAGCCCTTCGTCGGTTTTGAAAACTACGAGAAGGTATACGAAGAACTCAGCAAGAAAAAATCCACCACCAAAGCGGCCTTCCGAAATACGATCAGCTATGTGGCGCTGGGCGTGCCGATTCAATTGTTCCTGGCTTTGGCCATCGCCTTGATGCTCAATGAAATCCGCTTCATGAGCACGCTGTATCGGATTCTGTTTTTCCTGCCCTTTGTCACTTCCACCATCGCCATCGCCTGGGTATTCCGAATGCTGTATCAGCCGCGCTTTGGCTTGTTCAACATTGTCTTGCAATTGTTGTCCCTGCCGCAGCAGCCCTTTCTCACCCGCCCGCAGCAAGCGCTGCCATCGGTCTTGGCGCTGGTCATCTGGCAGGGCATGGGCTTCGCGGTCATCATCTTTCTGGCCGGGCTGAAGCAGATTCCGCGCACTTATTACGAAGCGGCCGAGGTCGATGGCGCCAGCCGCTGGCACACATTTCGCTTCATCACGCTGCCTCTGTTGAACCCGAGTCTTGTTTATTTGCTGGTCTTGCAGAGCATTTCGTTCCTGCGCATGTTCGCGCCGGTGATCGCCATGACGGAGCAAGGCCGGGGCGGGCCCCTGGATTCGACGGTGACGGTTGTGCTGCAAACCTATCGCGAGGCCTTTCAGAGCTTCAACATGGGTTATGCTTCGTCGCTCACCGTCGTGCTCTTCGCTATGATTCTGGGCGTTACCATCATTCAACTCGCAGTTACATCGCGACGAATCAACTGAGGCAAGCGCTGTGGAGTCAGTTACTCCTTCGAACATCTTCAAAGATCGCGGCGCGGTCAGCGCGGTTGGTCGTGCCGGGCAGGATTGGAAATACAAGTTCTTTTCCTATCTGCTGCTGACGATGATCGCCTTCACCATGATCGTGCCTTTCATCTGGATGCTTTCCACATCCTTCAAGCCGGAAAAAGAGATTCTGCGGCGGAACGTTTTCCCGGTCGAGCCGACCATGGAAAACTACAACGAAGTGATATACCGAACCGATCTGCCGCTCTGGTACAAGAATTCTTTCGTCGTCGCCGTGCTCAGCACCGTCAGCGTCGCCTTCTTCGACGCCTTGGCCGGATTCGTCTTTGCCAAATACGAATTCCCCGGCAAACGGCCGATATTCATCCTCTTTCTGACATCACTGATGGTGCCGACGGAGATGCTGCTTATCCCCTGGTTCATCATGTCCTCCAATCCGCCGATCGGCGGAACCTGGGTCGATACTTATTGGGGCATTGCTTTCCCGGGCGTGATCACAGCGGCGGGCATTTTTCTCATGCGGCAATTCATGCAGGGCGTTCCGGATGAGCTGCTGGATGCCGGCCGCATTGATGGCGTGAGCGAATTCGGCTTGTTCTGGCGGGTGGCGGTGCCTTTGAGCCTGCCGGCAATCGGCGCGCTGTGCATCTTTAACTTCCTGGGCAACTGGAACGCCTTCATCTGGCCGCTTATTGCCACCACGCGCAGCGAAATGTTCACGCTGCCGGTGGGCATTCAACAATTCTCCTCCGAGACCGATACGCCCTGGAATCTGATCATGACCGGCGCCTCGCTTTCCGTTTTGCCGCTCTTGATCGTGGTCATCATCTTTCAGCGCTACATCATTGAGGGCATCGCCTTGACGGGTCTCAAAGGCTAGAGCATGTCGGGCGCGCCGTCGTCTTTTCCCCATCCTCTATACGACAAGTATGTGTTGAAGCCCTTTTTCGAGGACGCCAAGACCTATTATTACGTCCCGATGCTGGCCGCCAATCGCGCGCATGTTGTGATGCTCCGCCGCTGCAAAATCATCACGCGGGAGAACGCGGCGGCGCTGCTCAAGGCGCTGCAGCAGGTCGAAGACATGGGCGTTGAGGAATTGACCTACGAGTCGGGCGTTGAAGACCTATTCTTCGCGATGGAAGGCAAGCTGATCGAAATTGCCGGCGCCGCTCATGGCGGCAACCTGCAACTGGCGCGCAGCCGCAACGACCTCGGATATGCCTTGACGCGGCTGGCGCTGCGCCCGGCATTGCTGGATGCGGCCGAAGATCTGCTGGCGCTGCGCAAGAGTCTGCGCGCATTCGCCCACGAGCACCTCGAAACATTGATGCCGGGTTATACGCATACGCAGCCGGCGCAGCCGACAACAATGGCGCATTATATCGCCGGCCTTCTGTCCAGCCTGCAACGCGATTCGGCGCGCATCCGCTTCGCTTACCATACCAATAACCAGAGCCCGCTCGGCGCGGCCGCCTTGACCGGGACCGGCTTTCCCATCGATCGGCATCTCAGCGCGCGTTTGCTGGGCTTTGACGATATCATGCACAGCACCTACGACTCTATCGGCGCCTCGGACAACCTCACGGATGTCGCGAGCGCGTTGGCCACGCTCGGCGTCAATCTGTCGCGCTTCAGCAAAGATATGCTGTTCTGGGCGACGCAGGAGAGCGGCGCCATCCGCCTCGACAGCAGCTTTATCCAAATCAGCTCGATCATGCCGCAGAAGCGCAACCCGGTCGCGCTGGAACATATTCGGGCCAGGATAAGCCGCATGATCGCGCTCTCGCAAGGCGTCGTGATTCAGTGCCACAATATCCCCTATGGCGACACCCAGGATATTGAAGACGAACTGATTCCGCCGCTCTTCGGCTCGCTCGAAGCGGCGCGGGCCATTCTGCAGCTTTATTGCGCCCTGATCGACACGCTGGAAGTGAATGTCGAGCATCTGCGGCAACGGGCGGCGGCCGGCTTCACCACCGTGACCGAACTCGCGGATACGCTGGTTCGTGAATGCGGCCTGCCCTTCCGCGAGGCGCACACTGTAGTCTCCGCGCTGATCACTCGGGCGCTGGAGCAGGAACTCGCGCCGAGCGAACTGAGCAGCGACATGCTTTCTGATGTCGCCGCCGAAGAGTTGGGCATTGAGCTGAGCCTTGACGTCGCGCTCTTCGAGCGGGCGCTTGATCCGCGCGCCTTCATTGAAGCGCGCGATCTGCCGGGGGGCGCCGCCCCAAGCGCTACAGCGGCTCTGCTGGACTTGCAGCAGGAAGCGATTGCGGCCGATGGGCGCTGGCTGGAAGCGGCGCATAGCTCGCTGGCCGCAGCCGAGCGGCAATTGCAGAAAGCGGTCCAGGAATTGACGGCTTGATTTCTGCTGTCGCCCCGCAGGACGAGGATATCGTGCGGAATTGCGCGGCTAATCTTCTTCCGCGACCTCGGCCGTCGGGTCCGGATCGTTAATATCCGATTCGCCTTCCAGCGTCATCAAGTAGGCGACGATATCGAATATCTCCAGCTCGCCGTAGATCTCGGCCCAGTTCTGCGGCATGAGCTCGGGGTCGAACCCCTCAACGATATAAGCCTTGGGATCAATGATGGATTCGTAAATGTATTCGGCGGCGCTTTTGCCCTCGACCCGGGTTAAAGCGCGATCCTTCACATTCAACAGGCCGGGCCCGAGATTGGTCTTCTCGCTATCGGGCAGATGACAATTGGCGCAGGAATAATTGGCCGCGTCCTGGAAAGTTTCAAAGAGGACCTTGCCCTTCTCGACATTGCGAACGGCGACCAGGCGGTCTATCGGAGACAGAACCGGCGCGGCAGTGGGTTCGGGACTTGCGGTGGGTACGGCCGTGGGCGGCGCAGTCGGTTCTGGAATCGGCGTATCGGTCGGGGGGATCGGCGTTGCTGTCGGCGGTGTGGTCGCCGTCGCTTCCGGCCGCTGTTCGGCTACTTCAGCCGGCGTCGGCGTCGCTTCTTGCATGACGGGACTCGCCAGCGTGCCGCATCCCACCGCAGCAAGCGCCAAGATGATGCCGGCAAGTTGTTTCAGTCCGCTGGCCACCGAGTTTCCGCTTCGCATAGCGATCATTCGTCCCGTCCTGTATGAGTTCGAGAAATCTGTCACAAACTGCCGATCGGCAGCATTATCGCAAATCGGGCGGGAAGTTTACAGGGGAATCAGCCGGGCAATGCCCTCAAGCTTGCGCGGCGGCTTCCGGCTCTGATGGTTGGTATGCTGAGGACTGCCTCTTAGGACTATTCGCGTGGATGTTAGCCCAAGCAACAGAAAATGGCCAGGGCCCATAAAAGAGCGCTGGCAGGACGCTTCTTCTGGGTAATCATTAACATCGCAGGAATCCTATTCGGGATGCTAGGCATTGGGTGTGATTAGCGAGGTCACAGATGAAAGTAACACAGTTCCCAACCAAGCAATTGCCATTTGATTTGTTAGACGAGGATACAGCGGAAGATGCCGGGTTAACTATCGTGTTTAAGAGAAACGCAACTCTTGGCGCGCGACTTTGGTAGAAGGCTCGGCATCAATTACAATCCACTCTGGTATGAGGCGCGCGCAGAATATACTAACCAGAAACGGAATGGTGAAATACCGGACTACGCCCATTATGGGAAAAGCTAAGCGCCTAATCGTTATATCAACTAGCTGATTTATCAGCAGTTCATTTTAACAAGAGAGCGAAGCGTATTCCTCACAGGCGTGGGCACGAGGTTGGCCGCCCCGCAATAAGTATACAAAAAAAATCTGTTTGTGGAACCACATAATATTAAAGGAGAATATCATGGCCGCAAAAATCTGGATCTTATGCGCGCTGCTTTTGTTCGGGATATTCTTGCTGGCATGGATGTGGGTTGATGGAAGATTGTTAACATCAATACAAGAGAATATCTCAATCTGGAGAACAGATGACGCATCGCATTATATGACACAGGACGCAAAAGCTACTGATCATGCACATGAGACAGAAATATCATACATAATGGAGACTTACAGAGCTTTGGAAATTATTCCGACTCAGACACATCAAGCTAAGGTACGGCTGACAAATTCATGGGGGACGCGACAAGCTCGTAAGCCAACACAAACTGTTCTTGCAAAGCGACGGAGTACTACGCAAGCCGCAGTGTCAACCCAACGTGCAGTTCGGAGAAAATCTGCCAATAGGCATGGCACAGCAACAAGGAAGGCGTTTGAAGATAAGCTAATCAGTTTGTGTGCGAGAGCAGATACGACCTGCAATGTAAACAATGGTCTGCTTGATGTCGTCGCGCCTGATTATGTTAAGAAGGCAATATGCGATATAGCGAGATGCAAGTAGATCGATTGCGGGTATGACCAAAAGTACATCGGAAATACTGGGAATATTTGGCTTTCACAATTGAAGAAATTATCAATACTCAGAGGCTTTCCTGCTAGGACGTTAAATGGCCAAGATTATGAACTTATACTGATGCCGATATAGAAGGGATACAACACGAACCCAGAATTTGCCAAGCAGCGCATCGCGAAAAAGACAGATCTCACAGGCGCTAGAATGCCAATTATGGTTCCAAAAAATGTAAGGATCTCCCAACGGTATGTATTGATTGTGGCAAGATCGTAAGCAGGGTTGGGACTCCGCGAAAGCCTTGCGCCTCAAAATGTAAAATGATTGTTATCTTTGGCAATGTGAAATGGGCGACGCCGGCGAGCCTTTATGGCCGGAGCAAAGCCAGCCCCGCGCAGACGCCGCAGCGCGCGGGCTGAGGGTTGGATCCATTCTCAGGTTCCGCTGATGCGCTAGTGTTTCAGAGACGGCTCAATATCTTTACACACCGACGATTTGGCCGGGGCGACTCGGCGAGTCGCCCAATTTAGATTCTGTTTTACCCATCGGGCGATCCAGCGGATCGCCCCTGCCAGACCATTTTAATCGAAATGAATACATTAGCGCTGATACGCAGATTTCGAGCGGGCAAGGCGATTGTGATAAACTACAGGGGATGGATTGTCATCTGTAGCCATGCGTTCGGACGCTATTGAAAGGACTGTTTGTCATCATGAAGAAAGTTTTCGTTTTGCTACTGGTACTCCTGCTTTGGATCGTCCTGCCCTTGAGCGCCCAGGACGCCGATGAAGCGCCGGGACCCGGCCTTGGCGGCATCGTCATCGCCAGCAGCACGGCCGGGGACCCCGCCACCTTCAATCCTTTGATCGGCGGCGACACCGCGTCCAGCGGCGTTTATGGCTGGCTCTATCCGGCGATCATTGGCGTCAGCCCATTCACCGGCTTGGAAGCGCCGAATCTGGCCGGCGCAATGGCCTCTGGCTGGGAATACGATGAGAGCGGCACGGTTCTCACCATCGCTTTGAGGGAAGATATCGCCTGGAACGATGGCACGCCGATCACATCGGCCGATTATCTTTGGGCGGTGGAAGCCACGCGCAGCGGCCAGATCGACAGCCCGCGCGCCGGCATATTCGAGACGATGGCCGACGGCACGCCGGCCGGCGGCAAGATCGTAAGCGTCGAGGCGCCCGATGATTACACCGTTGTCGTGACCTTCAACGAAGCCGATTGCATCTCCTTCAGCGATGTCAACGATGTCACGCCCGTTCCGGCGCATGTCTTCTCCGAACTTTACGGCGACGACTTCTCCGCCATGATGGATGAGCCGCGGCGCATTCCCGCCGTATCCTTCGGCGCCTTCAAGGATGTCGAGTTTGCGGCGGGCGAGCGCATCAGTTTGCTTGCCGATCAAGCCTATCCCGACTCCATCCTTGGTTTCGTCAGCCCGTCCGAACATGTAACCCTGCAAGTCGCGGATGAGAATGTCGCCACCGAGCGCTTCATCGGCGGTGAATTCAGCATCCTGGCGGTGCCGGCTAAGCGACAGGAAGAGTTCCGCAGCGAACCGGATCTACAAGAATTCCCGCGTTTTGAGTTCACCGGCAACGGCTTCACCTTCTTCGGCATGAACCACGCCAATCCGGATAATCCCCAACCCGGCCTGGACGAAGACGGCAATGTCATTCCGCAAGAGCCGCATCCAGTCCTGGGCGATGTCCTGGTGCGCCAGGCGATTTCTCACGCGGTGGATATGGACGCGCTCATCGAAGGCATCCGCGATGGCAACGGCTTCAAAGTCGCCACCCATACCATCCCCACATCCTGGGTCTACAACCCCGAATTGCAATACGAATACAATCCCGAATTGGCGATGGAGAAGCTGACGCAGGCCGGCTGGCTTGACCACGATGACAATCCGGACACGGCCCGGATTTGCCAGGATTGCCTCTTCGCGCGCGAGGTGGATGCCGAATACAACGGCAGCGAATTGACGCTCGACTTGCACGTGCCGGCCGGGTCCGAAATCGGCGAACAGATGGGTCTCTTCTTCCAGGCGGAGATGAACAAGGTCGGCTTCAATGCGATTTTCGAAGCCATCGATTGGGGCAGCGCCTTCCTGCCGGAGTTGACGGGCCAGACCTTCGACATGAACATGCTGGGCTGGAGCCTCGGCTTGCCGGTCGATCCCGACATCTCGCCCTTCTATTACCCGGATGTGGATGTTCCCGGCTCCGGCTTCAACTTCGTCTCCTATTACAACGCGGAACTGATCGAGCTGAACGACCAGGCGCGCGTCGTTCCCGGCTGCGATACGGAAACGCGGGCGGAGCTCTACGCGCGCGTGCAGGAGATTCTCTTCAACGACATGCCCTACTTCTTCATGTACGTCTCCGAATCCATGACGGCGGTTTTGCCCGGCACCAAGAACTGGAACCCGACGCCATTCTCCCGCACCTACTCGACTGACGCCTGGGTATCGCCCGCTGTCACCCAGCCCTAAGCAACAATTCCACCGGGCATCCAGAGCGCCCCGGCGCTTTGGATGCCTTTTCTTTTGCCTGGCGCCACAGGAACGCGCGCATGCAAGAATACATCCTCCGACGTTTGTTGCAGGCGATTCCCACGCTGTTTGGCATCACAATAATCGTCTATGTGATCATGCTGCTGGTACCGGGCGATCCGGTCTCGCTGCTGGCGTTTGACCCCAAGATCAGGCCGGACGAACGCGAGCGCCTGGCGCGGCAGCTTGGCGTCTCCGATCCCTTTTACATCCAGTATCTGCGCTGGCTGATCGGCGACGACTGGATGATGGTCGATAGCAACCTCGATGGCGAGCTTGATGCCTGGGGCGACAACTATGGCATTCTGCGCGGCGACTTCGGCACGTCATTCAAGTTCCGCGGCTCGAACCCGCTTGATCTCATCGGAGAGCGGCTTGGCGCCACGATCGAGTTGAATGTATTTGTATTGCTGCTGGGCACAAGCGGCGGCTTGATGATCGGCGTCCTGGCGGCGGTTTATCGCGGCCGCCTCTTCGACCGGGCCACGCGGCTGTTTGCGGTCCTGGGCATTTCGATCCCCACATTCTGGCTCGGCTTCATGCTCATCATATTCTTCGGCCTGGTCTTGCCGCGCTTCCTGGAGGGTTATGGCGTCGGCAGCGGGCGGCCGATTCTGCCAATGGGCGGGCGCTGCCCGCCGGTGCGCGGCGGTTGCCCGCCCATTTATGAGCGCCTTCATTATCTGATCCTTCCAGTCGCCGCCAGCGCCCTGGGCGGCATCGCCGGCTGGTCGCGCTTCATGCGCGCGACCATGCTGGACACCATCAACAGCGATTACATGCGCACGGCTTTCGCGAAGGGCTTGCCCGCGCGCAGCGTCTGGTATCGGCACGGCTTCCGCAACGCCATTGCGCCTCTAACCGTTTTCCTGGGGCCGGCGATCCTGGGGCTCATCGGCGGCTCCGTCATCATCGAGCGCATCTTCACCTGGCCGGGCGTCGGCCTTCTGCTCTATGACGCCTTGCTCAGTCGGGATCATCCCGTCGTCATGGCGAGCGTGGTCATCGGATCCGTCCTGGCCATCGGCGGTCTCATTCTCTCTGATATCCTGCATGCCATATTTGACCCGCGCATACGCTATTAATTCCGGCGGACAGTTAAGATGAAGGCGAAACCGCGCAAAATCCCGGCAATTGCGCCCGAGAAACGAGACGAGCAGGAATTCACGCCGTCGCTGACGATGTGGCAGCGGGCACTGAAGCGCATCAGACGGGACCGCCCGACGATGGGCGCGATCGTCGTATTGCTGATCCTCGCGGCGCTTTCGATCCTGGCGCCGGTCATCAGCGACGCGCTGAATATCGACCCCAACACGCAGGACCTGCGCAACAATTACGCCGAGCTATTCGCTCCAGGGCATCCGCTCGGCACCGACGAACTGGGCCGGGATCATCTCAGCCGCCTGCTCTATGGCGGGCAGATCTCCCTGGGCATCGCCTTCGCCGCCGCCTTCCTGTCCCTGGGCATCGGAGTCGCCGTTGGCGCCTTCGCCGGCTTTTATGGCGGCATCGTCGATGATTTCATTATCTGGTTCGTGACGACCCTGACATCCATACCCAGTCTGTTTCTCTTGATTTTGATTAGCGCGCTGCTATCGCCGACGCCGACCACACTGGTGATCATCCTGGGCATTTTGGGCTGGACCGGCACGACGCGTTTGGTGCGCTCGGAAGCTTATGCCATCCGGGAACAAGAGTTTGTCATCGCCGCGCGCGCATTGGGCGCTTCTAATTTGCGCATCATGTTCTTGCACATCGTGCCCAACATGTTTTCGCTCCTGGTTGTTGATCTGTCCTTTTCGCTGGGCAGCTTGATCCTGACGGAATCGGCCTTGAGCTTTCTCGGTTTCGGCATCCGCGCGCCGACCCCAACCTGGGGCAATATGCTGAACGGCGGCCTGGATTACGCCAGACGCGCGCCCCACCTGGTATTTCTGCCCGGCTTGTTAATCACGCTGACGGTGTTCTGTTTCTTCTTGCTGGGCGATGGCTTGCGGGATGCCTTCGACCCGAAAATCGCCGACTGAAGCGCTATAGACATCAGCGGCGGATGGTGATACGATTCACTGCCGTGTATAACTGCAATCGGGCTGACGCGGCGCCGATTCTCATAAGACAAGGAGCGAGGGCACGTCGCGCCCTCCACGAAAGCAATAATATGGCAAATCACAAATCGGCAATCAAACGCATCCGCCAGAACGAAAAGCGCCGGCTGCACAATCGCGCGTTTCGCAATCGCGCGCGCACTCTGGTCAAGAAGGCGCGCGTCGCCATCGCAAGCGGCGACGCTGAAGAAGCGCAGCGGGCGACCATGACCGCTGTGCGCGATCTTGACAAACTGGCGAGCCGCGGCGTCATTCACAAGCGCAACGCCGCGCGCCGCAAGAGCCGTCTCACGAAGCAGATGATGGCTTTGATGAAGTAACTTTGCAGCTCGCCGAACCTTGAAGGCGCGGCGACGACGGCAATTCCGCTAGAGCGATTCCATCAGATTGAGCAGTTTGTCGATTTCGGCGCGGGTATTGTATTGCCCGATGCCAATGCGGACCATGCCTTCCGGCCGCTTCAGGCGGCGCATGATCTCCGGCGCATAGTAGTGCCCGCTCCAGACGTAGACATGTTGCGCCGCCATATAATCGGCGATCTCATCCGGCGAGCGTCCCGCTTTGACAACCGCCACAGTAGGCACACGCCTGGTCGAGCGCGCGCTGTCGGTGATGCCGGCAACCGTGACGCCGGCAATCGCTTTTAAGCCGTCGATCAAATATGTCGCCAGCAGGCGCTCGTACTCTTGCACGGCAGCAAGCGCCCGTTTCAGCTTTAAGGCGCGTCCGCGGTATTGCGGCAAATCGGCGCGGCCGAATTGCTCGCCGATCTCCTCCCAATAGTCAATACAGGCGCTTAGTCCGTTCCAGGTTTCGTAACTCGGCGTGCCATTCTCCCAGCGGTGGGGCGCGATATCTTTGGCCGGGCGCACCTTGTCCACCGGCAAGGACTCGAGCAAGTCACGCCGACCCCACATGATGCCGAGATGGGGCCCATAGAATTTGTAGGACGAACAGAGGAGAAAATCGCAACCGATCCGCGCGACGTCAATTGGGACGTGGGGTGCGCTCTGCACGGCGTCCACAATATGCCAGGCGCCGACCGCCCGCGCCATGCCCGCGATCTGCTCCACCGGATTAATTGTGCCAACGGCATTCGACGCGTGAACGGTGGCGACGACTCGCGTCTTCTCCGTCAGCGCCTCTTCCAGCGATCCCAGATCCAGCGTGCAATCGTCCGGGTTGATATCCACCCATTTCAGCCCGAGCTGGCAGTCCTTTGCGATCGCGATCCAGGGGGCGATGTTGGCGTCGTGATCCATCCGCGTGAGAACGATCTCGTCGCCGGGCGACAAGGTCCTGGCGATTGCGCGGCTCAGCTTGAAATTCAGCGAGGTCATATTGGGCCCGATGACGATCTCGTCGGCGCTGGGCGCGTTGAGAAAGTCAGCCATGCGCTGACGCGTCCGCGCGGCCATCGCGTCATTGCGCCGACTTGTGGCGAAAGATCCGCCGGAATTGGCATTCATCGTCATGTAATAATCGGTGACCGCGTCCATCACCGAACGCGGGACTTGCGTGCCGGCCGGATTATCCAGAAATACAGGCGTCGAGCCGTCGGCGGCCGCGACGCTCAATGACGGGAAAAGGTGACGAATCTCTTCTGCGCGAAAGGTCATACGAAGGTCCTTTGCCATTTGACCGGGTTCCGCCAAGATGAATGCCTACTTTAGCGCATCGGTTGCCGAAACGAGACCGGCAATTGCCGCCTTGGTGAGGCCACTGCGCTGGATCCGCGTTTGGGCATACGAGCCCGGTTCATCCGCTGATCTCGTCTATGCACGCTCTTATCCGTTTTGTCAGACGCAAGAAATCGCGCTCGTAGATCATGTCGGGTCTGCGCGGACGCGGCAGGTCCACCCGAACATCGGCGACAAGCCGGCCCGGTCGCCGCGACAATACGATGACGCGATCGGCAAGCAGAACCGCTTCGCTGATATTATGTGTCACCATGATAATTGTCTGCGTCGAGCGCGAGCGCAGCTGCAGCAGCTCCAGGCTGAGTTTTTCCCGCGTTAGCGCGTCAAGCGCGCCGAAGGGCTCGTCCAGCAGCCAGACCTGCGGTTCCTGCACCATGACTCGGCCGAGCGCGACCCGCTGCGCCATCCCGCCCGATAGCTCCGCCGGGTAAGCCCGATCGAAGTTCTCCAATTGCAGCAGGGGCAAAAGCGCTCGCGCCGTCTTGTAACGTTCGCCGGCCGGCAGGCCCGCGATTTCAAGCGGCAGCGCGATATTGTCCAGGACGGTGCGCCAGGGCATCAAGTTCGCGTCTTGAAACATGATGGCGACGCCCGGCATCGGCCCGGCAATCGGCGCGCCCTCGCAGAGCGCCCGGCCGGAAGTCGGCGCCTGCAAGCCAGCGAGTACGCGGATCAGGGTTGTCTTGCCGCAGCCGCTGGGACCGATGAGACAGACAAATTCGTCTTCGGCCAGATCCAGGCTGATTGGCCCCAGGGCCGGAAGCGACTCGCCTTGAGGATCGCTGAAGGCGACGGCGAGATCCTGCAGGCTGAGTTTCACCCGTCGCTTCCGCTGAGGAATTCATTTGTGAAGGCATCCGCCAGATCGCCCAATTCCCCGCCCAGGTCACCCATCAAATCAAGCGTGTCGCGCATCGCTTCCCAGGATGCCAGATCGCTATAACCCAGCCGCTCGGCCTCCCAGAGTTCGATCGTATTGAGCAAAACGGAGAACTGCGTGAGCAGATCGGCTTCAAACTGCGCGGCCAATGCGTCCGCCAGGTGCTGCCGACTCTGCGCAATCGCGGCGCGATCGGGATCGCCGGCCAGGAATGCCCGCTGACGCTCGCTGGCGGCTTGCAGCTCGGCGACGAAGTCCGCGCTACCCGGCAGATCATCAACATGATTCAAGCTGGCCAGATAAGCGCCGGCTGGATTGTCAATTGCCTCCCGCAGCGCCGCGCCCAGCGCGCCCGCCATCCGCCGAACCGCGCTTGGCGCCTCAGCCAGCAGCGCCTGGCTGACGATCATGCCATTGGACACCAGGTCCACTTGCGAGGCGACCGTGACCACATCGACATCGGCGACGTTGCCGCATTCGCCGGCTTGGGCGCGTTGGCGAATCTGCAGCGGCTCGTTGTTGACATAGACAATTGCGGCGTCGATCGCGCCCAGGCAGAAAACCTCGGGCGCGTTAAAGCCGATTTCGGCGACTTCGATATCAGCTTCGCTCAAGCCGGCGCTGTGCAGCAGCGTGGTCAGTCCGCTATAGCTGGCGCCGAAGCGCCCGGGGATGCCGACCGTCATGCCGCGCAAATCGCTGAGATCGCTCAGGTCGGTGGCGCTGGAATAGACCAGGCCAACCGGATAGCGTTGAAACCATTCAAAGACGTAGACGACATCGCGGCCCTGCGCGCGCGCCAGAATCACCTGTTCGCCGCTGACGATGCCAAAGTTCGCTTGTCCCAGCGCGACCAGATCCAGCACGTCCGGTTCTTGCAGATGCTCCAGCGTCACGTTGAAGCCGGCCTCCGCGAATTGGCCGCTGTCGATGCCCACGTAGAAGGGCGAAAACTGAACATTCGGAATGAATGTCAGCAGAATGCTTTCGTCTGAAGCGTCATCCGCCGCAACAGAACACAGGCAGAGCAAGACGATAAATAAGGCGATAGGGCTGCGATTGCGCATTTGTGGTCGCTTTCTTCTCCAGAATGGCCTTTCAATTGAGCGAGCGACGCCGCCACAAGAGGCAGCGCCATTCCACGAGCGCCACCAGGCTGTACAAGCTGAGCGCGATGGCGGTCATGGTCAAAACGGAAACGTAGACAAGCGGCGTGTCATAGCGATTGCGGGCGGACGTAACCAGGTAACCCAGCCCGCGCTGGGGATTCACGAACTCGCCGACAACGGCGCCGATCACCGCCAGTGTTGAGCTTGTCTTGAGACCGGCGAGCAGCACGGGCAATGCGGAGGGCAATTCCAGCAGGCGGAAGATCTGCCAGCGTCCGGCGTTGAGCGAGCGCATCACATCAAGAAGGCTCGGGGATACGGCGCGGACGCCGGCAATGGTATTGACGAGCGTTGGAAAGAAGACAATGACGGCGGTGGTCACGACTTTGCTGGCCGGGCCCGTGCCAAACCAAATGATCAAGAGCGGCGCGTAAGCCACGATCGGCGTCGACTGAAAGGCGACAATAATCGGAGACAGGATATGTTCCAGGACGGGCGCCTTGGCGATGGCGTAGCCGATGGCCAGCCCGATGCCGACGCCCAGCAGCAGCCCATAGAACATCTCGCCCAGGGTCGTGAGCGTATGGGCCGGCAGGCTGCCATCCGCCAGCGCGTCGGCAAAGGCAGCGGCGACGTCCGCGGGCGGCGGGACGAGAATCGGCGAGATTATCGCGTTGTCGCTTATCCAGAGCCAGACGAGCAGCAGAAGCAGAACCGTGGCCAAGGGCGATAGCCGCCGCAGCGCATTACGGCGCGCGCTCAGGAATTGGGTATTGCGCTTCAACGATGGCGCTGGCTTTTGCATATCGCGCTTCCCAAGTAAAATCAAGAAGGGCGATATGCGACAATGCGCCGGCCGTCTGACGCCGGCGCAGGAGTTAGCGCATACCGAACCAGGCACGCTGCCAGAAGCAGCCTGCTCACCCTTCTCCCATCCGGACTATCACCGTCGGCTTCGGATTCTCACCGAAATCCACCTGCCATTCGCTTCGATCCCCCAAGTCTGAGGGACGAACGCGAATTGCAGGGTCACGGGCTTGTCGCGCCAAGCGCGCATCACCGCCGGTAGGGACTTCCACCCTGCCCCGAAAGGTTGGCTAATATGGTCTTCGCTTGCAGTATATCAGGAAATATTCAGGATTCAATCTGAAGCGTGGGCGGCCGGCGGCGGCTATGGCAGCAAGGTTGGAGCTTTTTCGAGCGGAGATTCCTCCGGCGCCGGCATCAAAGCTTCTTCGTTCTCCGCTTCCGCTTTCAGCAGGGTGAAGACGAAGCGTCCGCCGTTGCCCCCGCGGTTGCCTTCCGCCCAGATGCGCCCGCCATGCGCTTCGACAATATGCTTGCAGATCGCCAGGCCAAGGCCGGTGCCCTCGTCGCCGGAGCGGGAGATATCCGCCTGGTAAAAGCGCTCGAATATCCGCTGGCGCAATTCATCAGGCACGCCCGGACCATTATCAAGGACGGAAATCGATACTTCGTCGCCCTTGGGCGACGCTGTTATCGTAATCGCTTCCTTTTTGGGCGACCACTTGATGGCATTGTGGATGAGGTTGCCGAGCGTCCGCTTGATTTGATCCACATCGCAGAGCACATCCAGCGCCTCAGGCACGTGGCTGACGACGCGCAAATCTTTCATCTCGGCGTGGGACTCGAAGCGTTCGATGGATTCGTCGACTACTTGTTTCAGCGGTGTCTTGACGAGGCGCATGATCGCCTGACCGGATTCGATCATGGACAGGTCCAGCAGCTCTTGCGACAGCCAAAGCAGGGCATCGGTCTCCATGGCAATCTCCTTGAGGGACTGAATGCTCGCCTTGCGTTTGGGTTTGTCCGCGTCCAGGAACAGGCCTTCGATGATCAAGCGAATGCGCGTGATGGGCGTGCGCAACTCATGTGAAATGTTGGCGACCAGATCCCGCCGCGCCCGGCTCAAGTTGACCAGCTCTGTAATATCTTGCAGCGCGATGCCGACATAGCGCCTGTCGTCGGCCTTGCGCATCACTTGCGCGCGCGCGCGGTAATGGACCGCGTCGATGACAAATTGCTCTTCGAGCGTTTCGCCCGCCTGCAGCGTCAGCTCCAGCAGCGCCAGCAATTCGGGCGAATCCAGGACATCGGGCAAGCGCTTGCCGACTACGCTGGCGCCGGCAAGGATATTGGCGGCTGGCCTGTTGTGCATGAGGATGGTCAGATCCTCATCCAGCAGAAAAATGACATCCAGAGCCACGCTGTAAACAGCGGACAAGACGGCTCTGTTTTCAAGCGTCTCGCTTTCGAGCGCCGTCAATTGCGAACGCAGTTGGACGATTGTCGCTTCGCGCGCCCGCGCGTCCGCCTGCAGGCGCTTGTTCGCGCGGCTGAACTGACTGAGCAGGTAGCCCAGCCCGATGAGAGCAGTGACAGCGAGCGATAGAAGAATCTCCATCATCAGCCCTCGAAGCGGTATCCGACGCCGCGAACCGTGCTGATGCGCTTGGGGCTTGAAGGATTCTCTTCGATTTTTTCGCGCAGCCAGCGGATGTGCACATCAACCGTGCGCTTGTCCATGGGATAATAGTCATAGCCCCAGACGTTGGTCAGAATCAGGTCGCGCGAGAGAACCGCCTTGACGTTGCGCATGAATACGGTCAGCAGATCAAACTCCTTGTTGGTCAGCTTGACCTCTTCTTCAGCCTTGAAGACGCGCCGGCCGGTCAGGTCAAGGCGCAGATCGCCCGATACCAATTCGTCTTGCTGCAGGCCACGGTCCATCAGCGGTCGGCGCATTTGCACGCGAACGCGCGCCAGGAATTCGCCCAGGCCGAAAGGCTTGACGATGTAATCGTCCGCGCCGCTCTCCAAGCCAACAATCTTGTCAACTTCAGTGCCGCGCGCGGTCAACATAATGATGGGCACATCGGCCGTTCGCTTGTCATTACGGATCATGCGGCATAAGCTCAGCCCATCCAGTCGCGGCAGCATGATATCGAGAACGATCAAATCAAAGCTGTCGCCCCGCGCCAGCTCCCAGCCGGCTTCCCCGTCCGCGGCGCTGTATACGTCGTAACCCTCCGCCTGCAACTTCTCCGCGAGGTTGGCGAGCAGCTTTTCTTCGTCTTCAACCAGCAGTATCTTCTTCTTGGCCATGTCTCAATGATATTCTTATCGTCCGCTAAACTTACGCCTTCAGCGCTAAATCCATGTTAAGACATCGGGTGAATCCTTTAAACGTCGCGCCGCTCGACCCAAAGTCTCAAATGATGGAAAGCGCCTTACCGATCGGAAATGGCGCGGACGCCGGCCAGGGAGGTCGCCTGAAGCGCCGCCCGGCGGATGGCCAGCGCTACCATTTCCGCGCTGTAGGCGCCGACAAAGGTAGTGTCAGCCGGCGCCTCGCCGGTCGCCAAGGCGAAGATCGTATCGCCATCGAACATCGTGTGCGCGGGATTGACGGCCCGGGCGATGCCGTCCTGCGCCATCTGCGCGACCTTTTGCGTTTGCGTTTTTGTGAGCGCGGCATTGCTGGCGACGACGCCAATCACTGTGGCGTCGCGGGCCGATGCCGCGGCCTGCGCGGCCGCCATTTCCGCCATTGCCTCGAGGACGGATTGAAAGCCCGCGCCATCGGAGGAGCGCAATCCGGCCAGGATTTCTCCCTTCTCGTCGATGACATTGCCGGCCGCGTTGACAGCCATGAGCGCCGCAACAAACAGACCGTTTGGCAACTCGATAGCCGCGGAACCGATGCCGCCTTTGCTGGCAAGTTCATTGCCTTTAATCGCGCCAATTCGCGCGCCGGTTCCGGCGCCGACGCTGCCCATAGCCACTGGTTCGGCGCTGGCCGCCTCGCAGGCCTGCTGGCCGGCGGCGCCATCGGGATAGACGCCGCGGACGCCAATCGTCAAGTCAAAGAGGATCGCCGCCGGCACAATGGGCACGATGACATCACTGCGGGAACGGTAGCCCAGGCCGCGTTCCGCGTGCCAGCGCATCACGCCGTCGGCCGCGCCCAGGCCGAAAGCGCTGCCGCCGGACAGGACCACCGCGGTGACTTCTTCCACAAGATTATGCGCCTGCAGCAGATCGGTCTCCCGCGTGCCGGGCGCGCCGCCGCGGACATCAACAGCGCCGACCGTCTTGGGCGGGCAGCGCACAACCGTGCAGCCGGTGGCGGCATCCAGGTCGGTATAGTGGCCGACTGTGATGCCGGGTATAAGCGTTAGGGTATCATTCTTCGTCATCGTCGAGGTAGTACTCCGCGCCGTCGCCGTCGTCCCGCCAGATCAATTGGATCTTGTCGTTGCTGGCTTCGATCCGCTCGCTGTCTTCGGCGAATAGAAGCGCCGAAGCCCGCTCGTAATCCGCCGGCGCAACCAGAATCTTGACTTCGCCCAGGTTCCCCAAGGTGATCCCGAGCGCGGTTGCGCCCGCCTCCTGGTGCAGCATCGCCGGCAGCTCATGCGCCTTTAACTTGCCAAGGACGATGTGAGCTTCGGGCAGGTTATGCGTGACATAGACCGCGACCCACTGCGGACCGTCGGCGGCCTGATGCGGCTTCCGAATGCTCATATCCTGGCAAACCCAACACCTTAAAAGTGTATAAGGATTAGCGACAAGCATATAGAATCTTGCCCCGCTGGGCAAGGCGGGAATCGCGCTGGCATGGCGCCTCGGTTTGCCCTGTCCGCGCGATATGATAGAGTTGTCGGATTAAAGGGACTGCCCACACAGGAAGGGCCATGAAGCAGCTTGGATTCGCCTTGCGCGACCATATTCATTGTCTGGCGATCACCGCTGTACTGATCCTGATAATGACGTTTCCGACCATTGAATATGTATTCAGGACGGATGTCTTCTGGCTGCCAACCGGCAAGAGCAGCGATGTCTTCATCGAGATTTGGGATGTTTGGTACGGGGGGCAGGTCCTCACAGGCGCGGCGGACCGCTTTCATACGGACACGCTGTTTTACCCCGAGGGCGTTTCGCTGGTTTATCACCCGATCAATTTTCCTTATGTCATTGCGGTGAATGCGCTGCAAAGCATCATGCCGCTCTCGAATGCCTTTTGCCTGGCTTATCTGCTCATCATCTACCTGTCGGCGCTTTCCGCTTATGCCTACTTGCTCTTTCTGATTGAGGACAAGTGGATTGCGCTATTCGGCGCCGTCATCTTCGGTTGCAGTCCGCATGTCATCGGGCATCCGCATCATCCCAATAACGCGCTAATCGCCACACTGCCCTGGGCCGTATATTTCTTCCATCGCGGCCTTTTGGAGAAGCGCCGGGGCCTGGCCCTGGCCTCCGGCATCGTGACCGGATTAACCAGCATCATCAACATCTACGCCTACATCTGCATTCTCATGACGCTGGGCGGCGGCATCCTCGCCTTTGCCCGGTCAAAATGGCGCGAGCAACGTTTCTGGCGGATTATTGCGCTGCTCACGCTCGCGATCGTCCTCGCCAGCTTGTGGCGCATCTTGCCGATGTTGAGCGATTCGCAATCCTTTGGCGCGGCCCTGGAATGGACGGACAGCGAACGGAATCAGGATCTGATCTCATTCTTCGTCAATCACAGGAATCCGGTCGTCGGACCGGCGCAGGAATCGGTCGCGGACGCCATCTTTCCAACTGAAGGAGCGAGCGCGCGACGCTTCAGCCCAACAAGCTATCTGGGATACCTGCCCCTTTTGCTCATCGGCATCGGCCTGTTCGATCGGACCACTCGACGCCGTATGCTGCCCTGGTTGGCGCTGGCCCTCATCTTCCTGGTATTGCGTCTCGGCTCTTTTCTGAGCATCAACGGGATGACCTATCAGAATATTGTCCTGCCCAAGTATCACTTGAACATCTTGTTCCCCTTTATATTCGAAGCCTTTGTCGAGACGGACAACTTCATCATCGGCTGTCTCCTGCCGTTGGCGGTTCTGACTTGCTACGGATTGTCCGCCCTGCGCAAGCGATTGCCCGCGACGGCTTCGCGCTGGTTCGTCTTGCTGTTGATCGCCTTGACCGCGATTGAATATGTGATTCCGGTGGACGGCAACACAATTCGCGGAGAGCGCGTCGCCTACCTTGACTGGCTGGCGCAGGAAAGCAGCGACGAGATTCGCATCATCAACTTGCCGATGGGGCGCGGGAACTCCAAGCATTACAACCTGTATCAAGCGCTCAGCGGCTTCCCGCAGGCGGAAGGCGCAATCAGTCGCACGCCTGACGAGGCCTTTGATTTCATCCGCGGCAATTACATTCTGAACAACTGGCACAGCTACATGCCAGCCTCATGCGACGGCGGCGCCAACACGGCTTTTGTTATCGCGTTGGACGAGCTCGACGCGGCCGGTTTCAGCCACATTGTCTTTCACAGATTGCGACCGCGGGCGGGCGAGATCGGAGAAAGTTTCCGCCATGCGACGCCGGCGCATAACGACGATTTTGTAGCGATCTTCCGGCTGGAAGACCTGCGTCTGAGTTGCGCCTAGCGGAGAAACGCGGGCGGCTACTCTTCGACCGAAAAGCGCGCGATATCCAGCATGCGCTCGATTCTTTGACCGTTGCTGAGGACCATGCCCGGCTGCCTTTCTATCGTTTCGCTGTCATAAACGATGAGCCTGGCGACATAGTCCGCCGCTGGCAGCGAAGCGATATCGAATGCGAATACATCGATGGGTTCATCGCTAATGATGTGATCGACCTGGCGCAGTTTTTCGCCCTGTTCGTCGAATATCTGAATGGAATAGGCGTAGTCTTTTCCAATGCTATGGCGCCACCAAAGAAAGAATGTAATCGTCTCAGGCTCTTCCTCGACAAGCAGGTTGCCTAGTTCCGTGCCATTGTCATATCGGACCGCAAATGGCTCTTCACCCGTGACAACTTCACAAGGAACAGACGGCTTCAGATAATAATCGATTACGCTATCGTTGCTTTCGAAGAATCGATGGCAATGTCGGTACTCTTGCGCGAACCAATCCCTATATACCGGCAAGCTGTCCAGCTCTGTCTGCTGCGGATTGTGAAGGACCCAGACGCCAACCGCGTTGCTGCTGATCGCGTCCGGGGTTCTGAATGTTGATAGATTGCTCTGGATGACCAGTTCACCGACCGCGTCATAAGAAATATGCACGACGTGTTTCCAGGTCTTCAGCAGTTTTCGATAGTGATCAATGACTCGGGAGCTCACGCGTCCCGACGGGTGAAAGCTCAATATGAGCTCGTTGTGGCCCGGCAAACGCGCCGCCTCGTAATGGAAATCCTGATAATGCGGGAATTCGTCTTGCCGGACGCTTGTTGTGATGCGATTCGTGTAAAGCCTGAAATCGTATGAATCGTTGTAGATGAAAAACGCGGCTATCCAAATCCCGGCGAAGAGCAACTGTATGATTCGACGTCCGGGCATCAAGCTCAGGGCAATCGCGATGATGCAAGCCCAGGGAATCGCCAAGATGATCGTATAGCGAAGCCGCCTGGCGATGAGCAAAGGCGTGAGTTCATTGCCAAGCAGCAAGAACAGGGTTGTCAGGCCGGCCAAGAGCAAGAGATAGCGCTGAAACCTGGACAGGCGTCGGAAGCCAAGCGCGATCGCGCCGATGGCCAAGGGAACAAGCGGGGTCAATCCATTGCTGTACAGCCCGATCAAGGCCGCAACCGCCTGAACTAACGGCAGGCCTTCGTCTTCGGGCACGGTTCTGATGGTCACGGCTTTGACGACAACCGGCAGCCAAGGTGAAAACAGGAGCCCGGCCGCGGCCATGGCCAGGCAGACGCTAAGCCAGCGCCTCCATTTTGGCGCGAATAACAGGTGGTAGACCCCGATCGCGGCGAGCAGCAGGACGCCAAAATAATGGACGGTAACGATAGCGGCGGAGCCGAAAATGAGTGTGAGCCAGCGCCGGCCTTTTGGCGCAAATAGAAGGTGGTAAATGCCGATTGCGGCGAGCAGCAGGACGCCAAAGTAATGCACGGCGACGATAGCGGCGGAGCTGACAATCAGCGTGAGCCAATTCCACCAGCGGACGTTTCTGTATTCCTGCGCGATCCGCCAGTATTGCCAGGCGACGATAGGAACGAGCATTGACAGCAGCGAATACATTCTGACCTTGTAAGTGAAATACACGAAAAGCGACAGAAATGAGACGATGACTACCGCCGCCAGCGCCAGGTCTTCGTCGCGGCTAAGCAGAGCCAATCGGTAGGTGAAGGCAACCGCAATCAGGCCGAAATAAAGGGACAGCAAGCGGTAGGTGGCCAGATCTCGCCCGAAGATATCGCGCCAGGCGCTCAAGATTATGAAGTACAGAGGACCGTGATCCTCGCTGCGTTCGGAAACGCTCTTGAGCGTTTCAGCGAAAGTGAATGAAGGCTGCCAGTGCGAGTTGTAAAGGTGCTTGAGAGAATGCCATTCGGAAGCCCAGGACATGGGCTTTGCCGTAAGTTCTGTTACACCCATGTAGTAAACGATGGCGAGGCAGGCGAGAACTATGGCGAAATGCGCTTGCGATCGTTTTGACTGGCTCACCCGGAAACACCGATGGGTCGACGGCGATTACAGCCGGCATGGTACAAAAAAAGCGGGCGATGCTGAAGAGTGAAGTGCTTTTGGCGGCAACTGCGGGCGGGCGCAGGCGGACTCTCCGCCTCGGCCGCGGCAAGCAATCACCGCCGAAACGCGCCAATGGAGCGCGCGGCATTCAGGTTTCCGCGCGCATCAGGGCGCTTCATGTCGGCGCGGCGCTAGTCCGCTATCTTGGAAATTGACAGCAGATAAGCCCGCGCCGCTTCAGCGCGTTCTTGGGCGTGCGCCAGAAGCGCGTCGGTGGCCCGGCGCAGCGCCGCCGCGGCGCCCGCGCCTTCATGTTCTTCAAGGTAACCGGCAAGCATCCGATAGTTTTCTTCGTAGATCTCAGTCATGATATCCGGCGAAAATACCCGGTGGCTCACTTCCTGGACAAGCTCGGCATACCGCGCGCCATATACCGGGTCCTCGATCAGGAAGCCGATGAGGGGCCAGTCATCGGCGCTGATCTCGTCCAGCGAAAATGTCCAGTTGGATTCGCCATCCTGCCCAGGCCCGGGACCGAGGCTGCCATCGTCCATAGCTTCATTGTGATCCCAGGGGATCCAGACCAATTGACCGCTGGCGCTATCGGCATAGAGGTAAAAGTCTTTAGCCATCATGCCGTAGGTATCGCGTTTCTGCACGAAGCGATTTGTCGCCAGCCAACGCAGGAAGCGCTCCACATCGAAAGCGGCTTCCAGATTATCGCGCCAGGCGTCAGGATCGCTGAGGCGGGTTTCGTCATGCAGGGCGCCAAAGAGCGCCAGGACATCGCTGAAATCGGAGTCTCGATTGCTGCGTTTCGGGAAGCTGTCTTCGCTGAACCCGCCAGCGGCAAAGGTTGCGCCGCCGCCGGCCGGTTTATACATATTGCCATCGTCATCCGCGAATTGACTTTCTATCAGGGTGTCGTCCGGCTGCTCAACCGCCGTATACATGCCCCAAAGTTGGAAGCCATCGCCATTGCCATTATCGACATAGACTGCATAGAAAGCGGTCTCCGCCGCGGGAACGCCAGCGGCGCGAAAGACATCGGCCGCGACCTTCTCCCGCTGGAGCGAAGGATCGCCAAAATTGTTGCTGAAGCCGAGCTGCTTAAAGCCGTAGAAGCGCTGATTTTGCAGCGCGGGATGGTCGTCCTCAAATTCGTCGAAGTCCAGCTTGAAGGGCAAGGCGGTCGCATTGTTAGCCCAGCTCATGCTGAGCGCCGTATTGCCCTTGTAGCGGAAGCCGACCTGAAGCCAGGTTTGGCCGCCAAATTCGACCGTGACCGGCACCCAAACGGGGTTGCGAAAGAAAGGCATAGCCCCGCCTTGACGACCAGGGCCCGCGCCAGAGCCGCCATAGCCAACAGTCGGTACAAAGCCTTCGGGCAAGCCGAGAGCCGTGACGAGTTCGTCAGTGTCCAGCTCCAGGGCTGCCGCAGCCGCCGCAAGATCGGGCAGGTAAGCCAGGGCCGCATTCACCTGAGCCGGGCTGCGGTCAAGCCGGGCGGCGAGATCTGCCGCGTTCGGGCGATTGCGAGGGCCGAAGCCTCCAGCTCGACCGGGACGGCCGCCGCCTCTGCCGCGCTCTCCGTAGATTTCGACCATGTCCGCTTCTTCCGCCGCCCAGGATTCCGGCGTAAAGCTGATGTAGATCTCGTTGATGCGGTCGTCGGGCAAGACGACTTCATAATTGGCTGGAACGCGATTCGCGTGCGATTCCTCCGTCCAGCCAGAGGGGCGCTCGGTCGTCTGCGCTGACGACGGCAGCACAGTGGCGACAAGAAGCAGCCAGGCCAATAACAGGACCAGAATTACCCTCGTAGACAATCCGTTACGCTTGTTCATCATGTTATTTCTCCGCTTCTATGTGCCAGACGCGCAGGCGGGCGGTCTGGCGCTTGATTCGGATTCGACTTATGAAATCGCGCAACGGTCCGCTGCCGATGCGCTTGGCAATGTCAGGTCGCCGGCCGGGGCGCAGGAGTTCAAGGTTTTCGCCGGACAGGGCGCAATTCGCGCGATTCTGCGGAGGAAACTCGGTGTACGGGCGAGCCGACGGCTCGCCCGCTCTTGCTTCAAAATGCCCATCAGATTTTGCATGACTTACTTGCTGCTGCTTCTGTTTTGTGGCTCGTCAAGTGTTGCGCATATCATGGAACTGCATACCTTGGGTCTGAAAAAGGCGCTGGCGCAGAAAACAGGACGGCAGCATTATAAGCGCGGGACGCCGCCTAAACGTAAATGAACTGTAAAGGATTGGTAACTATTCTTTTGGCTAGCGCGCCAAGCGACGGGGAAGCAGCGCCATCTCATTCGAGGAAAACAGAAAGAGGGCCGCGAAAAAGAGCGAAGCGCTGGCTTGGGCATACACCGCCGCATCGTCTCCCATGCAACGTCCTCTGCGCTTGCTGGATTAGCCGCCGGGTTCGGGAGAATTCCAGGCCCGCGCAGGCGTCTCATTGGCGCGCCAAGAATTCAGCGGCGGCCTTGGCGCGCTCCTCGACATGGCGCAGAAGATAGTCAGTTGCCCTGCGCAGATCGGCCACCGCCTGGTCGCCGTCATAGCGACGAACGTAAGCGGACAACAGCTCGAAGTTGCGCTCGTAGACAGGAATCATACGCGCGGGAGTGAAGACTTCGGAACTTATTTCCGCGACCAGTTTCAGATAGCGCTTTCGGTATTGCTCGTCATCCATGAGAAAGCCGATGAGAGGCCAGCGAACGGGATTGATGTCGAGGTCGAGCGTCAGCGCTGTGCCGAAGTTTGGCACCCTCCGGCGCATGGCGCGGATGCTGTCATTCATCGGGATGGAGTGCAGCAGCGCCATATTGTTGTCCCAGGGAATCCAGACCAGCTGCCCGCTGGTCTCATCAGCGTAGAGATAATAATTGTGGGCGAGAATGCCGTAGGCGTCGAAGTTCTGCAGCAGGGTATTGGCCGCCAGCCAGCGCAGAAAGCCCTCGACATCAAAGGCCGACTCGAGGCCGGCGCGCCAGGCGGCGGGATCGCTTCGCCGCGTCGCGGAATGCAGGGCGTCGAAAACCGCCAGGATATCTGAATAGTCGCTGCTGCGATTGGTCTCTTTGTCGAAGCTGACTTCGTCGAAGCTGCCGCGGGCGAATGAGGCGCCTCTCCCGCCGGGTTTGTACATGTTGCCGCTGTCGACGGCGAATTGCGTTTCGATGAGCGTGTCATCGGGCAGCTCGATTGCGGTGTAAAGCCCCCAATAATGCGGGCCGACGCCGTCGCCTTTGTCGACATAAACGGCGTAGAAAGCTGTGTGCGGCGCGGGAACGCCGGCCTGGCGGAAGATATCGGCAGTGACTTTCTCGCGCTGGAGCGATGGATCAAAGTCGTTATTGCTGAAGCTTAGCTGTTTGAATCCGTAGAAGCGTTGGTTGTCCAGGCTGGGATAGTCGTCTTCAAATTCGTCGAAGTCCAGCTTGAAGGGCAGCCCGTCTTTCCCGCTCGCCCAACCCACGGAAAGCGTGGAATTGCCTTTGTAACGAAAGCCAACCTGCCACCAGGTTTCGCCCTCGAAGGAGACAGTGACCGGCGCCCAGATGGGGTTGCGCGCGGCAAGCTGCATGCGCTCCATGTCGGGGTTTCTGCCCGGCGCCAGGAAAGAGATTCCGGCGGGACCGCGGTCGGCGGGAGGAGTCATGCCAGGCGGCAGTCCAAGCGCCTGGAATAGCTCGTCGGTTTCGAACTCGAGGGCAGCGGCGATGGCATTGAAATCCGGGAAATAGGCGAATGCCGCTCGCAGTGCGCTTTCTTCGCGATCAAGCTGGACGGCTAGCTGGGCGAAATTCGGCATGCCGCCGGGTCCCATGCCGCGAGATCCGCCGCGCTCGCCATAGAGCTCGATCATGTCGGCTTCTTCCGCCGCCCAGGATTCCGGTGAAAAGCTGATGTAGATTTCGTTGATGCGGTCGTCGGGCAAGACGACTGAGTAGTTGGCTGGAACGCGATCCGCGTGTGATTCATCCGTCCAGCCAAGGGGGCGCTCGGTCGTCTGCGTCGAGGACGGCAACGTAGCGGCGACAAGAAGCAACCAGACCAATAGCGCGAAGACAAGCGCTTTTGCTGAAAGTCCGCGGCGATTGCTCGTCACGTTAATCATCCTCTTCTATGTACCAGACGCGCAGGCGGGCGGTCTGGCTCTTGATTCGGATTCGGCTTATGGACACGCGCAGGGGTCCGATGCCGGTGCGCTTGGCAATATCAGCGTGAAGATCGGCTCGCCGACTGGGGTGAAGGAGTTCAAGATTGTCGTAGGACAAGGTGAAGCTCGCGCGGTTTTGCATGATGCCGCTGTATTCAAGCGCAGCCAGGGTCGCCAGGATCGCCAGGTTGACGGCGGCGACTTCTTCCCATGTGCCGAAGGTCATCAGCATGGCGTTAACCAGGGACAGCGTGATTGTGGCGAAGAGGTATGTCATATCGCGCAGTGAGATGGCCACCGTGCGAAAACGCAGCAAGGAGAAGACGGCGAAGATGCCGAAGCCGACGCCCAGGCTGATCTCGGCCTGCATGAGCAGGCGAATGACCACATAAACAAGCGAGCCGCCGACGATCGTAGCCAGGGCGTAGTTCCTACTGGGCTTGCGCCGCCAATAGAGCGCGGCGATAAGCAGGCTGATTATGGCCAGGTTGATAGCGAAGTGGAGCCAGTACTCGAGTATCACTGCCATGCTTTGCTTCCTCTGCCTTTTGGCTCGCCAACTGCCGCGGATTTCATGGAACCGCCGGATTCGGGCCTGAAAGCGCGGCAGGCGCTGAATCCACGACGGCACAAAACCGCGGAAAGCCGCCCAAACTTAAATGAGCTGTAGAGGGATCGCAACTGTCCTTTTGGCTAGGGCGCCAAGCGGCGGGGAAGCAGAGCCATCTCCTTCGAGGGAAACAAAAAGAAGGCGGCGCATAAGAGTGAAGTGTTGGCAACGGCATACTCTCCCACATCGTCTCCAATGCAGTACCATCTGCGCTCGCGGGCTTAACTGCCGGGTTCGGGATGGATCCGGGTGTACCCCCGCGGCTCTAGTCACCAACACTTGACTCTCATGCGCGCGCCCTCTTCATTCGCTCATGCGTCTCGCGTATCGAACTTATCAACGCTCGGCTGCTCCTGAGGCGCTCTCCGAAAGCGCCGGACACCCCGTACCAAAGTACGGAAAGCCCTCGACCATTAGTACGGGTCAGCTACACGCATTACTGCGCTTACACCCCCCGCCTATCTAACTGGTAGTCTCCCAGCGGTCTTACTTGGTCATACCAATGGGGAATCTCTTCTTGAGGCTGGCTTCCCACTTAGATGCTTTCAGCGGTTATCCACACCGAAGGTCGCTACTCAGCCATGCCGCCGGCGCGACAACTGATGCACGAGCGCTTCGTCCACCCCGGTCCTCTCGTACTAGGGGCAACTCCTCGCAAATTCCCAACGCCCACAGCGGATAGAGACCGACCTGTCTCACGACGGTCTGAACCCAGCTCACGTACCGCTTTAATGGGCGAACAGCCCAACCCTTGGGACACGATTCTGCCCCAGGATGCGATGAGCCGACATCGAGGTGCCGAGCCTTGCCGTCGATACGAACTCTTGGGCAAGACTAGCCTGTTATCCCCGGGGTAGCTTTTATCCGGTAAGCTACGGCCATTCCACTCTGAACCGTAGGATCACTAAGCCCGACTTTCGTCTCTGCTCGACTTGTCTGTCTCGCAGTCAAGCTGGCTTCTGCCTTTACACTCTACGATGGGTTTCCATTCCATCTGAGCCAACCTTTGGGCGCCTCCGTTACCCTTTCGGAGGCGACCGCCCCAGTCAAACTGCCCACCTGACACTGTCCCTGATGCTTCTCGCAACTAGGTTAGGGCCAAAGCACTACCAGGCTGGTATCTCAACATTGGCTCCACGCACGCTGACGCGCACGATTCCATGCCTCCCAGCTATCCTGCACAAGCAACGCCCTAACGCAATGGCAAGTTACAGTAAAGCTCCACGGGGTCTTTTTGTCCTGCTGCGGGTAATACGCATTTTTACGCATACTTCAATTTCGCCGGGCCCCCTGCTGAGACAGCGCTCCACTCGTTACGCCTTTCGTGCGGGTCGGAACTTACCCGACAAGGAATTTCGCTACCTTAGGACCGTTATAGTTACGGCCGCCGTTCACCGGGGCTTCATCTCGCTGCTCTCACAACTCCACTTAACCTTCCGGCACTGGGCAGGCGTCAGCCCCTATACGTCAGCTTGCGCTTTCGCAGAGACCTGTGTTTTTGGTAAACAGTCGGCAGAGCCTTTTCACTGCAACCTGTACTCGCGCACAGGCGATCCTTCTCCCGAAGTTACGGATCCATTTTGCCTAGTTCCTTAGCAGAGGTTCTCCCGTTCGCCTTCGTATTCTCTACTCGTCTACCTGTGTCGGTTTGCGGTACGGACGGCATGCTTCTACAATGTCGCGGCTTTTCTCGTCCCATGACCTTCATCACTTCTTGCCCTAAGGCACGGCTTCACGGTCTCTCTCCGCTTGCCACCTCAATCCACTCAGAGGCTGACTTAATCACAAGCACTCGCAACTTCTCCACATACCGGTACGGGAATATTAACCCGTTATCCATCGCCTACGCTTCTCAGCCTCGGCTTAGGTCCGACTAACCCGACGCGGACTGACCTTCCGTCGGAAACCTTAGACTTTCGGCGAATAGGGTTCTCACCTATTTCTCGCTACTCATGCCAGCATTCGCACTCCTGATCGCTCCAATCAGCCTCACGACCAACCTTCTCCGCAATCAGAACGCTCCCCTACCATAACTTTCAAGTTATCCCTGTCTTCGGTCGTATGCTTTAGACCCGTTACATTATCCGCGCAAATGCGTTTGACTAGGGAGCTGTTACGCACTCTTTAAAGGATGGCTGCTTCTAAGCCAACCTGCTAGCTGTCTCAACACACTCACCTCGTTTTACACTTAGCATACTCTCCGGGACCTTAGACGAGGGTCCGGGTTCTTTCCCTCTCGACTACTTAACTCATCTCAAGCAGTCCAACTGCCGCGCTTGGCATATCGGCATTCGGAGTTTGTTTGGGTTCAGTAAGCTGGACGCCCCCTAGCCCATACAGTGCTCTACCTCCGACACCCATCGCGCAACGCTAGCCCTAAAGCTATTTCGGGGAGAACAAGCTATCTCCAGGCTCGTTTGGCATTTCACCTCTAACCACACCTCTTCCCCCGATTTTGTAACATCGGTGGGTTCGGTCTTCCATTACGCGTTACCGTAACTTCTTCCTGGACATGGTTAGCTCGCCTGGTTTCGTGTCTAATATGCGCCACTTCATCGCCCTCTTCAGACTCGGTTTCCCTGCGCCTGCGGCTGTCAGCGCCTTAAGCTCGCCACGCACATTAACTCGCTGGCTCATTCTCCTAAAGGCACGCCGTCAGATCGATCACTCGACCCTCCGACCGGTTGTAAGTACACAGTTTCAGATTCTCTTTCACTCCCCTCGCCGGGGTTCTTTTCACCTTTCCCTCACGGTACTTCTGCGCTATCGGTCATCTTGCGTATTTAGCCTTGGAGGGTGGACCCCCCTGTTTCACACAACCTTAGCGTGGATCGTGCTACTCAGGATGCTCGCTGTTGCGTTCTCTTACGCCTACGGGACTCTCACCCTCTTCGGCTGAACTTCCCAGTTCATTCGGCTTCAAGGTTCCGCAACTTATGCAAGTCCTACAACACCAAACACCGTAGCATTTGGTTTGGGCTGCTCCGCTTTCGCTCGCCACTACTCGCAGAATCTTCTCCTCTCCTCGTCCTACTTAGATGTTTCAGTTCGGACGGTTCCCCTGCCCGCTTCCGCAGGCATGACGCGGCTTGAACCGCACCGGGTTTCCCCATTCGGATACCTTCGACTATCACGGTCTTATACACCTCATCGAAGCTTTTCGCAGTATAACACGTCCTTCATCGGCACAAGATGCCTAGGCATCCACTGTGTACCCTTAGTCGCTTTCCGTACTCTCGTACAGAGTCGCCGGCTCTCTCGGCATGCGCACTCAGGTATTACCTTCGCGTTGATTATTCGACTGGTAAGATGCACCGGCCGCCGCTTTGGCAACCTTTAAGAATCTACTATATCTCCAGCGAAGAAGCAAGGCCTGAATTCGGAATCTCCAAGAGTCCTTGACGAAACCGACAGCGCGCTACTTTCAACTGATTTTCACTTGCGATCAACCAGGGGGATCAAGGGGCGGTCTGCCCTTTGAATCATTGCTGAATGTTCAACACCATTCTATTGTCCGTCTCGCAATGAAGCGAATGCGCCTGCGCAACGCATGATCCGGATTGGACCATAGACCAAATCAGCAGTTGGCCGCTAGACTGCAGGTTGTATCACGATTCAGGTCACTTCCCAGCTTATTCAGTACACTTGCCAGGCAATACTCATTTCTCTGGAAATGCAGCTATAATACGCGCTGCAAATGCCTGTCAGATTTGTCGGATTGTCATTTTACTTATGCCAAAGAAAACGAAGCTGTCGCGATATGGAGAACTCGCGCTCTACCCGTGGTTTGTGGCAATCATTCCTATTATTCACCTGTACTCAAACAATCTCGGATTGGTCATCGATCAGGAAATTTTCCTTTCGCTAGTTTTGGCGCTTCTCGGAACCACGATCGCATTCCTTTTGATCAATCACTTGCTTGGCAATCGCCATCGGACCGCCTTGATTCTCGGCATTTGCAGCATTGCTTTCTCACTCAGTGGACACGTGTATGTTCTTGTGTTCATGCCCAAGTCGCTTGGCATCTGGACGCTGATGATTTTATCGGCGCTCATTTTCATTATCTTACTCATCCAGCGAATTCGCTCAAACTCGGTCTTCAGACAGATGACCCCGGTTTTGAACCTGGTCACGTTGTGCTTCCTTGCGCTGCAGGTGATTACACTCCTGGTCCGGCTTGAAGAGATTGCCCAATACGTCAAGGTTTCGGAGGCCTACACCGAGAAGTATCGAGTTCAAAGCGCGGTTGAAAAGATTGATGATTCGCCCGAGCGACCCGATATCTATTTCATCATCCCGGACGGCTATCCTAGCGACGCCTGGTTGGCACAGGCTATGAACTACGACAACTCCGAATTCACAAACGCTCTACGAGAACGCGGCTTCGTGATCGCCGATCATGCCCAATCCAATTATGCCGCGACATACTTATCCTTGGCCTCAACACTAAATATGCAATATTACGAGAGCAATCAGTCTTCATTCAGCGATCTTGACTATATACGCCTGGAAATCGCAAACAGTTTGGTCGCCCGTCAATTGCTCCAGCTTGGTTACACTTATATCCAGTTTTTGTCAGGATTTTGGATGCCCAGCCCGCTCGCCGACGTCAACCGGGACTTCACATCGCGAGGTCCGGTTGACGTGATTGTGTCAGAACAGGATGTGACTGAAGCAGTTTACCGGGGCGATAGCCTCGCAACTTTTCACCACGCCGCAATTGACCGGTCTTACAAAGAGCCCTTCATACCGCTTTACGCGGATACGACGATATTGCGCATAGTTTGGTCTCGGCTGGACAAGTTCTTGAACCACGATGACGGCGACCCATTATCAAGATGGAGTCCTGAGCGATTCTTGGCGACAGCGGATGCGGTAGCAAACATTACAACCATGCCAGAGGCGACATTTGCATCTATTCACTTATTGAAACCTCATCTACCGACGGTTTTTGATGAGGATGGCAGATTTCTGGGACCGAATGTCTTGCCCACTCACGAAGAGTTCTTTGCCGAATTCAAATTTGTAAACTCGCGATATTTGCGGATGATTGACGAAATCCTCGAGAATTCGCAAAACCCGCCGATCATCATCTTTCAGTCTGATCACGGCTCGACCTACGGATCGCTCTATGATGATGATGGCCTGGCAACACATTTCGACGTTTACGCGGCATATCATTTGCCCGATACATACTCGCTCGATTTGCCCGAAACGTATACACTGATCAACACGTTCCCGCAGATCCTGAACGCAGCATTTGGGACGACATACGAAATGCGGGAAAATCGCCTGTACCTTCTGCCCGAGAAATACCGACAACCGTTTCAGCAAGTCGATGTGACGGATGAATTTGCATCTGCGGACGGGGCATAAGTCTGCGGGGAATACGCCAGTGCAGGGAAAAGCTGGCCAACGCGACGTCCTCAGATTCTGCGCAGCGGAAGTATGATGAAACGAATGGCATTGTACAACTAAGCTGGCTACAAATTCTGGATAGCTTCACGTTGCCGCGCAACTCGTGATGCAGCTAGCGCGGGAAGCATTACAAGAGCCGGCCGCCAGAATCTGGACCGCGTCGCGCTCCAGGTTGCATCCTAGCGCAATCAACATACGTGCCAGGCAAGACGCAAATCTTTACAAACATCGGTATAATGTTTCCCGCAAATGCGTGTCGGATGTGACAGGATATTCTTGCCCAATGCAGAAGAGAACGCGGCAGTCGCTTTATCGAGATCTACCGCTCTACCCGTGGTTTGTGGGAATCATTCCCATTATTCACCTGTACTCAAACAATCTCGGCCTGGTCATTGATCAGGAAGTTATCCTCTGTCTAATCTTGGCCCTTCTTGGAACGACGATCGCGTTTTTTGCCATCAATCAGTTCGTTGAAGATCGACATCGGACCGGCTTCATTCTCGCCGTAAGCAGCATTGCTTTCTCTCTCAGCGGACACGTGTATGTTCTAGTGTTCATACCCAAATCGCTTGGCATCTGGACGCTGATGGTTTTGTCGGCGCTCATATGCGTCTTCTTTCTGTCGCGGCGGATTCGCTCAAACTTGGCATTTAGACACATGACCCCCGTTTTCAACCTGGTCATGTTTAGTTTGCTTGCGCTGCAAGCAGTTACGCTCGTGGTCCGCCTGGTTGAGATTTCCCGATACGTCGGCGTTTCAGAAGCCTATGCCGAGAAGTACCAGGTCCCCATCGTGACAGACAAACTTGACGATTCGCCTGAGCGACCCGATATCTACTATCTTATTCCCGACAGTTATCCCAGTGATATATGGCTGGAACGGGCTCTGAATTACGACAACTCCGAATTCACAAACGCTCTAAAAGATCGCGGCTTCGTGATCGCTGATCAAGCCCAAGCCAATTATGGCATAACATTTCTGTCCATTGCTTCAACACTGAACATGCAATATTACCCAAGCAATCAGTCGCCGTTCGGAGATCTTGTATATTTGCGCCTGGAAATCGCAAACAGTTTGGTCGCCCGTGAATTGCTCCAGCGTGGATACACTTATATCCAGTTCTTGTCAGGCTTTTGGGTACCCAGCTCCCTCGCCGATATCAATCGGGACTTCACATCGCGAGGTCCGGTTGACGTGATTGTGTCAAAGCAAGACTTGGCTGAAGCGGTATACCGGGGCGATGTCGATGGGAATTTTCAATACGCTGAAATCGACCGATCATATAGAGATCCCTTCATACCGCTTTACATTGATACGACGATATTGCGACTAGCTCGATCCAGGCTGGACAAGATCTTGAATCACGACGACGGCGCTCCATTGCCAAAGTGGGGTCCCCGGCGGTTCTTGGCAACAACCGATGCGGTAAAAGAAATTGCAGCCATGCCAGAGGCGACATTCACGCTCATTCATTTCATCAAGCCCCATCTGCCCACAGTTTTCGATAAAGACGGCAATTTTGTCGACCGGAATTACACGCCAACCCGCGAAGAGTTTTTGGGGGAATTCAGATTTGTCAATTCTCGATTCTTGCGCATGATTGACGATATCCTCGAGAATTCTGTTCATCCGCCTATCATAATATTTCAGACTGACCACGGTTTGCCCTACATTGACGCCATGGTGCCGGACGGCAGGCTAGCGCATTTCGGCGCATACGCTGCCTACCATTTGCCGGTTGCGCATTCGATTGATTTGCCTGAAGACCATACTTTGATCAACACGTTCCCGCTGATTCTAAATGAAGTGTTGGGGACGAACTTCGAAATACAGGAGAATCGCCTGATCGAGTTGCCCGTCAGCTATGGCGATCTGTTTCAGCAAGTTGATGTGACGGACGAATTTGCAGAGATGGACGAAGGCCAGCGCAGCGCGGGATGAGCCAGTGAACGGAAGCGCCGACCGACGCAGTGTCATCAGGTCTCTTCCCAGCTTATTCAACACATTCGCCAGGCAATACTTATTTCATCAAAAATACAGTTATAATACGCGCTGTAAATGCCTGTCAGATTTGTCGGATTATCATCTTACTTATGCCAAAGAAAACGAAGCTGTCGCGATACGGGGATTTCCCGCTTTACCCGTGGATTGCGGGCGCCATTCCTATTGTCCATTTTTATGCAAACAATCTCGGATTGGTCATCGATCAGGACGCGTTCCTGTGTCTAGTCTTGTCCCTTCTCGGAACAACGATCGCATTTCTTGCCATCAATCACTTCCTTCGCGATCGCCATCGGACCGCCTTGATCCTCACGATTTGCAGCATTGCTTTCTCTCTCAGCGGACATGTGTATATTCTTATGTTCATGCCCAAATCGCTGGGCGTCTGGACGCTGATGATTTTGTCGGCGCTCATTTGCATTTTCTTTCTGTTGCAACGGATTCGTTCAAACTTAGTATTCAGACACATGACCCCGGTCTTCAACCTGGTCATGTTATGCTTGCTTGCGCTTCAGATGATTACGCTATTTGTACGCCAAGAAGAACATGCCCAATACGTCAGAGTTTCGGAGGCCTACACCGCAAAATACCGAGTTCCAAGCGCGATCGACAAAGTTGGTGATTCGCCAGCGCGGCCGGATATCTATTACATCATTCCCGACGGCTATCCCAGTGACGCCTGGTTGGCGCAGGCAATGGACTACGACAACTCCGAGTTCACAAGCGCGCTACGAGAGCGCGGCTTCGTGATCGCCGATCATGCCCAATCCAATTACGGCGGAACGTATTTGTCCCTGGCCTCAACGCTCAATATGCAATACTACGAGAGCAATCAGTCGCCGTTCAGCGATCTTGACTATTTGCGCCTGGAAATAGCAAACAATTTAGTCGCTCGTCAATTGATCCAGTTTGGTTACAAATATATTCAGATCTTGTCGGGCTTTTGGGTGCCGAGTTCGCTCGCCGACGTCAACCGAGACTTCACATCGCGAGGTCCGGTTAACGTGATTGTGTCGGAACAGGATGTGACTGAAGCGGTATACCGGGGCGATAACAACGAGGTCTTTCAGTATGCAGGACTTGAACTGTCATACAAAGAGCCCTTCATACCGAATTACATGGATACAACAATGTTGCGCTTGGTTTGGTCTCGGCTGGACAAGATCTTGAAAGATAATTTCGGCAGCCTACTTGCAGGACACAAAGGCGGCCTAATATCAAGATGGAATCCGGAGCGATTCTTGTCGGCAGCGGATGAGGCAGCAAACATTGCATCCTTGCCCGAGGCGACATTCACGCTTGTTCATTTCATCAAGCCCCATCTACCGACGACCTTTGATGAGAACGGCAATTTCCTGGAGCAGAATCACGCGCCCAGCCACGAAGAGTTCTTTGCCGAATTCAGTTTCGTAAACTCTCGATTCTTGCAGATGATTGACGAAATCCTCGAGAATTCGCAAAACCCGCCGATCATAATCTTTCAGTCTGACCACGGATCGACCTATGGCTCAGTCTTTGCGCCGGATCAGCGAGCGACGCATTTCGGCGTTTACGCGGCATATCATCTGCCCGAAACCTATTCGCTCGATTTACCCGATGCCTATACACTGGTCAATACGTTCCCGATGATCCTAAACACAGTATTTGGGACGACATACGAAATGCGGGAAAATCGCCTATTCGTTCTGCCCAAGAATTACCGGCGACCATTTCAGCAAGTCGATGTGACGGACGAGTTTGCATATTCGGACGAAGCCTAACGCAGCGCGGGATGAGCCAGTGAACGGAAGCGCTGGCGAACGAGACGTCATAAAATCATATACAGTGGAGATTCGGAGAAAACACAATGCGCTGGACAGCGAAAATAGCAATAATCCTCATGAGCGCCCGCGCCCTGTTTGGGTATTTGGATCCTGGATCGGGAAGCCTGATTGTCCAACTGCTCATAGCGGTTGTTGTGGGCATACTGGCAACCTTTCGACTTTGGAAATCGCGACTTTTGAGCCTGTTTGGCCGGGGCGAAAAGGCGGACAAAAGGGATGAAAGCCGCGAGAGCGATAGCCAGGTCTGACCATTCGCATGGCAGGACATAGGCCGGCAGGCAGCTCGTTCCGCGATCCAAGCGGCTTTATTTTCCGCGCAAACAGCATCGTATATCGGCAAGTCAATCGCAGTTATCAATCCAATTACGAGTTGCTTCACAGCAGCGGCTTGTACGACCGATTGGTCGGCGACGGCTTACTGGTCTCTCACGTTGAGAGCGACTTCCCGCTTCCGGACGATGAAGGCGCCTACAAGATATTGCGGCCGCAGACGATTCCTTTCATCTCCTACCCCTACGAGTGGAGCTTCAGCCAACTGAAAGACGCCGCGCTCGCCACGCTAAAGATTCAACAGCGCGCGCTGGATCACGGCATGATCCTGAAAGACGCCAGCGCGTACAACATTCAGTTTCTCGCTGGAAAGCCGATCCTGATCGACACGCTGTCCTTCGAAAAGCATGAAGAAGGCCGCCCCTGGGTTGCCTACAAGCAGTTCTGCCAACACTTCCTGACGCCCCTGCTTTTGATGAGCTATCGAGATGTCCGGCTCGGTCAGCTCTTGCGCAGCAACATCGACGGCATTCCGCTGGATTTGACCCGATCGCTGTTGCCCAGGCGCAGCTATCTCAAATTCGGCCTCATTCTGCATTTGCACCTTCACGCTCGGGCGCAGTCGCGCCATGCCGACAGCCGGGCGGCGCGGCATGACCTCGCCCGGAAGCGGCTCACGAAAGCTGACATCAGCAGGATATGCGAGAGCCTCCAATCCACGATTGATGGCATTCGCTGGGATCATGGCCAGACATCCTGGACCAACTACTATGAGGGAGACAGCTACGAGCATGCGGGTTTCGATGACAAGCGCCGGCTCGTCGCAGAATATTTGAGCGCTGTAGAGCCAAAATGCGTTTGGGATCTGGGCGCCAATACCGGGCTGTTCAGCCGGATTGCCAGCCAGAAGGGCATATTCACGCTCTCTATGGACAGCGATCCGGGCGTTGTGGAAGCGAATTATTTGCAGGCCAAGCGCGAGCAGGACCGTTGCCTTCACCCGCTGTTAATTGACCTGGCCAATCCGTCAGCCGCAATTGGCTGGGCAAGCAATGAACGGGATTCTTTGATGGCGAGGAGCAATGCGGACTGCGCGCTTGCCCTGGCTTTGATTCACCACCTGGCGATTTCCAACAACGTGCCGCTGCCGGAAATCGCGGAGTTTCTGGCGGCGCTCGCGGAGTGGCTGATCATCGAGTTTGTGCCAAAGACGGATAAGAAGGTTCAGCAGCTGCTCGCCGCGCGGAAGGACATTTTTGGCGCCTATTCGCAGGACAATTTCGAATCGGATTTCGGGGAATTCTACGAAATCATCCGGTCGCAGCAGATCGACCAGTCTGAACGCGTTCTTTACTTGTTGCGGCGGAAGTAGGACTCGGCCTTTAAGGCTTGTCCGGTGCTGGTTAATGCTACCGCGCTTTTTCTACCCCATCCCCGGCCCTAACCCAGTTCACTGGCTGAGGAGCGGACATGTTTGATGCTACACGGTACGATAGCGGCGGGTCAGCCAATGGCTGACCCCTACAGGGCGCCTATATCGCGCAAATTTTAGGGGCGACCTATTAGGTCGCCCGAAAATCACCGAAATAAATCCAGGTTTTGCAGTGATGTCACGGGCGACGCAAAGGCGTCGGCGCCTCAGCAGTTCGCTGAGGAACGGCCGGGGATGGGGTAGACCGTGACGCGCTTTGTGGAGATAAGGGGACTCGAACCCCTGACCTCGTCAGTGCGATTGACGCGCTCTCCCAACTGAGCTATATCCCCAATGGAGACAAGGGGACTCGAACCCCTGACCTCCTCGGTGCAAGCGAGGCGCTCTCCCAACTGAGCTATGTCCCCTCTGGTTGACCCGGCGGACGCGCCGCTGGTGGGGCTGGCAAGACTTGAACTTGCGACCTCACGCTTATCAGGCGTGCGCTCTAACCAACTGAGCTACAGCCCCAAATCCAACTGCTCTCGCTCTCACGATTAACAGCACAATAGCAGGCTTATCCTTCACGAATCCAATCCCGTCTGTTTTCACACCATCGGCGTTTCAACGAAACGCCCCTACATGTAACTCGCGGGGTTCCCCCCGCTCCCTTAGAAAGGAGGTGATCCAGCCGCAGCTTCCGCTACAGCTACCTTGTTACGACTTCGTCCCAGTCATCGACCCTGCCCTAGGCAGTAGCCCCCCGAAGGTTGGCTTCCCGACTTCAGGCTCGACCAACTCCCATGACGTGACGGGCGGTGTGTACAAGGCCCGGGAACGTATTCACCGCAACGTGCTGATTCGCGGTTACTAGCAACTCCGACTTCATGCAGGCGAGTTGCAGCCTGCAATCCGAACTGAGAACGGCTTTAAAGGATTCGCTCCAGGTCGCCCCTTCGCCACCCATTGTACCGTCCATTGTAGCGTGTGTGTCGCCCTGGATATTAAGGCCATGCTGATTTGACGTCATCCCCACCTTCCTCCCATTTGTCATGGGCAGTCATGCTAGACACGTATAACTAGCACCGAGGGTTGCGCTCGTTTGCGGACTTAACCGAACACCTCACGGCACGAGCTGACGACAACCATGCAGCACCTGTACTGGCTCCCCGAAGGGTCCTTCCGCTTTCGCTTCCGTACTACCAGCATGTCACTCCCAGGTAAGGTTCTTCGCGTAGCCTCGAATTAAACCACACGCTCCGCTGCTTGTGCGGGCCCCCGTCAATTCCTTTGAGTTTTAGCCTTGCGACCGTACTCCCCAGGCGGTACATTTATCGCGTTTGCTGCGACACTCAACTACCATCGTAGCCGAACACCTAATGTACATCGTTTACGGCGTGGACTACCGGGGTTTCTAATCCCGTTCGCTACCCACGCTTTCGCGCATCAGCGTCAGTCGAAATCCAGGAAGCCGCCTTCGCCTCTGGTATTCCTCCGGATATCTACGCATTTCACCACTACACCCGGAATTCTACTTCCCTCTATTTCACCCTAGTCCGCCAGTTTCACCTAACCATTACCAGTTTAGCCGATAACTTTCATAGGTAACTTAACAAACCGCCTACGCGCGCTTTACGCCCAGTAACTCCGGATAACGTTCGTGTCCTACGTTTTACCGCGGCTGCTGGCACGTAGTTAGCCGACACTTATTCCTATGCTACCGTCCTTCCTCGTCACATAGAAAAGGACTTTACGATCCGAAAACCTTCTTCGCCCACGCGGCGTCGCTGCGTCAGACTTCCGTCCATTGCGCAATATCCCTTACTGCTGCCTCCCGTAGGAGTCTGGGCCGTGTCTCAGTCCCAGTGTGGGGGGCCACCCTCTCAGATCCCCTAGCCGTCATCGCCTTGGTGAGCCTTTACCTCACCAACCAGCTGATGGCCCGCAACCTCATCCCATAGCGCTATATTCGCCTTTCCTCGGCATAAGCTAATTCAACCGAGATTATCCGGTATTAGCCTCTGTTTCCAAAGGTTATCCCAGTCTACGGGGCAGATCAGTTACGTGTTACTCACCCGTGCGCCACTCTCAGACTGCGCGAACGCAGTCCTACCGTTCGACTTGCATGTATTAGGCACGCCGCCAACGTTCATCCTGAGCCAGGATCAAACTCTCCGTATTCTCAACAGGGTTTGATTCGCTCTTGATTAACCTGCTATTCTGCTGTTAATCCGCACTCGCCCCCCAATAACGCTCGCGGGGACAAAAAAGCGAGAGAACACACGCTCTCACCTTCAGTCTCAACAGCTTAGCATACCATCCAGGCATGTCAAGGCGCGGTTGCCAGAATTATAAGAATCTGACCCAAACGCCTGCCCCTGTCGAAACCAGGACGCATTCTACGCCCCTCGCAAGAATTGTCAAGGCGCATCCCTGGCCGACCTCGTTTGAGTCGATTCTGATATCCTCAAGACGGTTCCGGGACCAGTTCCTCGGCGAGGGATTCGGCAGGCGTCTCGGCATCGGCCTCCGCCTCTTGCCGATCCCCGAGGACGTCCTTAACATACATTTCATCGACGAGCACAGCCACACAAGCGCTCAGCGGAACCGCCAGCATCAAGCCCAGGAAGCCAAAGAAGAAGCCAAAAATGATCTGCCCAAGCAGAATCATGATCGCGGGCATATTCATTCTTTCACTGGCCAGAACCGGGCTAACAACCTGGCTCTGGAAAAAAGAGACGCCATAGATGATGACTACCGTCCAGATGACATTTTCCTGGGCCTGCACAATCGCAACCGCGACCGAGGGCACAAGCGCGACCACCGGACCGAAGTTTGGAATGAACGATAGCACGCCCGCCAAGACGCCAAGAGCAACCCATTCCCGAATGCCAAGCATCGCCAGGCCGAGGCCGGTCAGCACGGCGACGACGATCATCGAAACGCCGGTAACGCTGAGCCAGGCGCGCAGCGTTGAATCGATACGGCGCAGGATGGTCAGCATGCGATCGCGATACCAAATCGGCGTTAACTTGATGATCCCGTTGACATAAAGTTCCGGTTCCGCCAGCAGGTACATGCTCAGGAAGAAGATGATAAGAGCGCTCAATATGGTGTTGGCGACGCCGCCAACTACCGGCAAGACAGTCCCGCCGAGGCGACCGACCGCGTCCGTCACTTGCGATACAAACTGATTGATCAGATCATCGTTTATCAAGTCCTGGCTCTGGCCGGTGACCAGGCCTTCCAGGAATGGGAATTGGTCGATAAGCGCTTCGCTCGTGATGGAATCGCGCGCCTGCTCCAGGCCCAGCGGAATCACCTCATTGGCCAAAACATCAAACTGATTCAGGATCGTGCGCAGAATGGGTATCCCGATTAAACCCAGCACGACAAAGAATCCGATGACGCTGACGACAATCGCGACCACGCGGTTCATCTCGAAACGCTCGACCAGCAAACGCACCGGCATGGTGAGGAGCACGACCAATATAACTGCCGCAAAGGTCAGCATCAGGGTGCCGCGGATCTCCCAGATGAAAACCAGGCCAAGGCCGATGAGGATGGTTGCGACAACGTTTCGCAATCCTATGTTGACTGATCTTGTGGCTCTTACGCCCATGATTTGCCCGCCAACAACTGGCGCTTCCCGGCATTGGAGATGCCGCTTACATTTATTCCCTGCGCGATTGTAACACCTTTAACACCTTCGGGCTATTATAGTTGTGCCTTCGCGGGCGCCATGCGGAGCGGATAGAATAAGCCCGGCTGAAATGACAAGCGCGATTGGACGCCCGCGTGAAATTTGATGTGACCGTGTTCGCCGACGATTTGAACCGTGCCGCCGGCCTGGCGCAGTCCGTTGAGGATGCCGGATTTGACGGCCTTTGGGTGGCGGAGGCGGCTCACAATCCTTTTCTGCCATTGGCTCATGCCGCCGCCGCGACCAAGCGCATCTCTATCGGCAGCGCAATCGCGGTCGCCTTTCCCCGCGATCCCCTGATCATGGCGAAAACAGCCTGGGATCTGGCGCAGCACTCCGAGGGTCGTTTCATCTTGGGCCTGGGCACGCAGATCAAACCGCATATCACCAAGCGATTCAGCGCGCGCTGGGGCAAGCCGGTGGCGCAAATCCGCGAATACATCGAGGCGCTTCGATGCCTCTGGCGCGGCTTCCAAACGGGGGCTGAGGTTCGGCATCAAGGCGAATACTATGACTTGGCCTCTTCCCCTTTTATTCATGCGCCCGCGCCTATGGCTCATCATCGGATTCCAATTTATATTGCCGGCGTTAATACCGGCTTGGCCAAACTGGCGGGCGCGCTCTGCGACGGCTTTCATGTGCATTCCTTTCATACGCCACAATACCTGCGCGACGCGCTGCTGCCGGCCTTCCGCTCCGGGCGCGAGGGCAGCGATATCGCCGAACCGTTGACGCTTTCCTGCGCTGTTTTTGTCGTCACCGGCGAGGGAGATGCCGCGGTCGAAGAAAGCAAGATCCTGACAAAATCGCAAATCGCCTTCTATGCCAGCACGCCGAGCTACAGTCGCGTCCTCGAATTGCATGGCTGGCAGGATTTGATTCCCCGGCTTAATGCGCTGCTGCGGAGAAAGCGCTGGAATGAGATGCATGAACTCATCAGCGATGACATGCTGGCCCAATTCGCCGTGATCGCGCCGCCGGATGAGCTGCCCTATGCCTTGCGCGCGCGTTACGGCGGTTTGCTCGATCGCGTCGGCTACTATTTCCCTTATGCCCCGGACGATAGCAGCAGGCAGAGCATCTGGCGCCATGCTGCGGAGGCGATGAAAAGCTGATGCCGCAGATCCAACTCCGAGGGCGTTCCATCGATTACACGGTGCGTGTTAGCAGACGGGCCAAACGCGTCAGCCTGCTCTGCAGTCCGCAGAGCGGTCTGGAAGTGCTGTATCCGCCTGGACCGCTTGAGCCGGCGCCGGAAGACCTGCTGCGGCAGAAATCTGATTGGGTCATTAAGGCAATGGACAAGCTCCAGGCGCAGCGCGAAGCCCTGCCCGGACGCGAATACGTCGACGGCGAAACCTATATGTTTCGCGGCCGGCCGCATATTCTCGAGACCTTGCCCGGTCCTAACCTGCCGCGAATCCGGGTCGAGCTCGACGTGGGCGTCCTGCGGCTGACATACCCGGAAAATACCGGGATCGAGCGCAAGGCGCTATTGCGCGGAGCGGTCACCGAATTCTATCGCATTCAGGCGGGCAAGTACTTGCCTGGCCGCGCTTGGCAACTGTCGCAGCAGCTCGGCCTGGAATTCAATGGACTGCGCATCAAGAATCAGAAAACGCGTTGGGGAAGCTGCTCGGCCAAGGGCAACATCAATCTCAACTTGCGCCTGCTCATGACGCCGGATGAAGCCATAGATTACGTCATCATTCATGAGCTTTGCCATCTTGAGATATTGAATCACAGCGCGGCTTTCTGGAAGCTGGTCGAGTCGCATTGCCCGGATTACCGGCATTGGATCGCGTGGTTCAAACAGAATAGTGCGAGCCTCATCCTGTGACATGCGGGAAGAATATCTATGAAGCTTGATCTCGCGCTCATTCCATCCGGCGACTTCAGACTTGACGCCCGACTCATCCAGCGCGCGGAGAAACTGGGAATGGATGCCGTCTGGACGGCGGAAAACGCCCACAATCCCTTCTTTTCACTCACGCTGGCGGCCGCCAACACCAGCTCGATCAATCTCGGGACTCAGGTCGCCTACGCCTTCCCGCGCAGCCCGATGGTCACTGCCCAGATCGCCTGGGATCTGGCGCGTCAATCGGGCGGTCGCTTCATTCTAGGTTTGGGCACAGAGCCGAACGCGCAATCTGAGAGCCGCGCCGACCCGGTCGCGCGCATGCGCGAATACATCGAGAGCTTGCGCGCGATATGGGACAGCTTCCAAACGGACGCGCGCCTGCGCTATCGGGGCGAGCATTATCAGTTTCGTCTGATGGCGCCATTCTTCAATCCCGGCCCGATTCCGCATCCGGATATTCCGATTTTCCTGGCCGCCGAGAATCCGTCGCTCTGTGAATTGGCGGGCGAACTCTGCCAGGGCATATATGCTCCGCCCCTGCATACGACCGATCAATTGCGCCAGTCGGTCCTGCCCTCCCTGTCGGCGGGCCTAAGAGCAGCGAAGCGCGGTCGAGGCGACATTGTCATCAGCGCGTCTGTACTTGCCGTCACGGGACTGACGGATGAAGCAAGACGCCGATCCATGCGCCGGGCAAAAATGCAAATCGCCCTCGAGGCTTGCCGCCCTTCAAGCCACTACGTCATACAGCAGCTTGGCTGGTCCGATTTGTCCGAAGAGTTGATTGGCATGGCCCGCCAGCGCCGCTGGGAGGAGATGGCGGCGCTAATAAGCGATGACATCGTTCAAGAGATTGCAGTCGTCGCCGAACCGGAGGCTCTGCTGCGGCAACTCACCAGCCGTTACGGCGGACTGGCGGATCGAGTTTCTCTCGTGATGAGCGAAGCAGACAGCGCGGCAATCGAATCGATTTTTCAGGCTCGCGCTTGAGGCGGACGCTGGCGTTCAGGCATAGAGATCCGGCATTGGTTCTTCGACTACGTTGTAAATGCGGAAGCCGCGTTTCTCATAGTTGGCGAGCGCATGCGGCCCATCCAGATTGCAGGTGTGGAGCCAAACGCGCTCGGCATCCATCTCCCAGGCCCGGGCGACGCCATAGCTGAGCAAGTGCTTGCCCAGGCCGCGACCCATGTAATCGCGCCGCAGGCCGAAATAGGCGATTTCCACCGAGTCGTCAGCATGGCGAAAGAGTTCGACATATCCAGCCGGAGAGCCGCTGACGTACATGACATACACTTGCGTATTTGGCGAGGACAGAATCGATCGCAATTCCGCGTTCGAGATTTGCAGGCGATCGCGCCAAGCCCATTCCGCGCCGACCGATTGATAGAGGAACTTGTAAAAGCCGAGGTCGGGCATTTCCATCATGACGATTTCAATGTCTGGCGCCTTGATGAAAGCCGGGGCGAAATCCGCCCGCTGGTTCATCTCCAGATACGTCGTGATCAGCATCTCGGCTTGTCGCGTCGCGATGGCCATCGGCCGGCATTTCTGTCTTGCCTTGGCGAGTAACTGCCAGCACAAGCATACCGAATCCGAATACCGGCCCTAATGGTACATACTGACAAATATTTTAACTCATACCTAATCATTATCACTAAGCTGCGCGGTTGTCGTTTCAGGCCGACGGGGCGAATAGCTGCGCCTTGCCGACAGCGGGCGCCCTCGTTAGGATTGATGGCGAATCTCACATCGGGCGGCTGGATCAATGTCTCTCCTCAAGCATGTACGGCGGTCAATAAACAAGACTCGCTTCAAGCTGATGTCGACGCAGCGCTTGATTGACGAAGTCCGGGCCGCTTCCGGCGATGGCCGGGCGCAGCCGCTTATTGAGGCATTGAAGGAGCGGCTTGCCCACCAGGACGGCAGCCTGCGCGCGGTGGACTGGTCGACCGCGAGCATGAACGGCGCCCTGCTTTCCAAGTGCGACTTGAAGGAAGCGCGTCTGGCGGCCGCGGCGCTGCGCGGCGCCTATCTGGGATATTCCGATTTGCGTTCGGCCTGCTTCATCGACGCGGATCTGCGGGAAGCCAGCCTGCGCGAAGCCTGTTTGCGGGATGCCGTCTTTGATCGCGCCGACCTGCGCGGGGCGAATCTGGCGCGCGCGGATATGCGCGGCGCTTCCTTTGTGGCCTCCGATTTGACCTGCGCCAACCTCTGGGGCGCCGACCTCGGCGGCGTGAACCTGCAAGGCGCGACGATGACCAACTGTGTGCTCGTTAACGTCGCCGTGAATGAACAGACCACCCTGCCCGATGGCAAGGCAGTCGGCGAAAGAGTCGACTGGGGCGCCTTCACCCGGCATGCTTAATCCAATCAGAATTTTATTTTGTGCGCGACAGCATGTACAATGCCTGTGGAAGCGCAGGCCGAGAAGAATGAGCGGGAGGCCATATAAATTGCACGTAGCAACCTTCACACGCAGCACGCCGGATACGGCCGCCAAAGTTTGGGTGGATGATGCCGGCGCGGTGACCTGGGGCGATGTCGCCACGGTGGTGAATCCCTGGGATGAGTATTCGCTTGAGGAGGCGATTGCGCAAGCGAAGGCCGGCGGCGGGCAATCCACAGTGATCGCCGTGGGTTCGGCGCTGCACGACGACGCCTTGAAACACAGCATCGCGATGGGAATCGGCAATGCCTTGCGCGTCGAAGAACCCGGCGCTAATGCTGACGACAGCCTGGTTTGGTCGGCTTTGGCGGCCGGCGCCGTAATGAAGCTGGGCGATGTGGACCTGGTCATCCTTGGCAAAGAAAGCGTCGATGTCGGGACTGACCAGCACAAGTACCAATTGGCGCGCCGCCTGGGCTGGACGATGCTCAGCTACGTCTCGCAAATTCTGGATGTGGATTATTCAAGCGGCGCCATCAAGGTCGAGAAAATGCTGGAACAAGGCAAGCAGATTGTGTCCGCCCGGCTGCCGGCCGTCATCTCGGTCATGAAAGGCATCAACGAACCGCGATATCCCAACTTCCTGGGCATAAGAAAAGCGGCCAAGGCGAAAATTCCGGTTTGGAGCGCGGCCGATATGGACATTGAATTGCCGAGCGCGAGGACTGAAGTCTTGCGCTTTTTCAATCCGCCCGCGCGCGATGTCAGCACGGAGATGATCGCCGGCGATTCCGTTGAAGCCAAAGCGCAGGAATTGGCGGAGCGCTTGTTCGAGGAAAAAGTCTTATGACCGTATTCGTTTGGATAGAGAGCTTCAAGGGCCAAGCCACTGGAAACAGTTGGGAGGCTTTGGGCGCGGCAAAGACTGTGGCTGAGGCGCTGAATACGGATACAACGGCGTTAGTTTTCGGCGAGGAGGCTGAGGCGATCGCGGCAGAAGCCGGCCGCTACGGCGCTGACAACGCTTTGATCTGCGCGGACAGCGGCCTGGCCGAGTACCGGCTGGAGTATTACGCCGCCGTCCTGAGCAAGCTGGCATCCGAGCGCGCGCCGGAGGCGGTCGTCGCCGTCGCCAGCAACCGTGGGCGGGAACTGCTGGCGAGCGCCGCCGTCGACACATGCAGCGGAATGATTTCCGAAGCGGTTGATTTAAGAATTGAAGCCGGAAAGATCATCGCGACGCGCCCGGCTTATGCCGGCAAGGTGCTGATGGAGATGACCGCGGATTCGCCTACCGTCTTTGTGACAATCCGCGGCCGCGCTTTCCCGGCGCCGGAGCGAGGGACCGCTTCTTCAATTCAGATCGAACATGTCGAAGCGGAGGCCGTTCCAGAGTCGGTCAGCACCGTAGTCGAAGACTTCGCCGCCGAGATCGGAAAAATTAATCTGGCCGACGCCGCGATCATCGTCAGCGGCGGAAGAGGCATGGCGAATAACCCGCTTCAAGCGCCGGACGGCATCAGCGGGGAAGCAGCCAGTATCTGGAAAGCCAAGCAGGGTTATGCCGACACGCTCGCTCCCCTGGCGGAGACGCTTGGCGCCGCGATAGGCGCCAGCCGCGCCGCCGTCGACGCCGGCTATATCCCGTATGAACATCAAGTCGGGCAAACCGGCAAAGTGGTCAATCCCGATCTATACATTGCCTGCGGCATTAGCGGCGCTATTCAACATCAAGCCGGCATGCGCGGCAGCAAGATCATTGTCGCCATTAACAAGGACCCGGCGGCGCCCATATTCAAGCTGGCGCGCTACGGCATAGTCGGCGACCTGTACGAGGTTGTCCCGGCTTTGACCGAAGCGCTCCGCCGCCGCCTCAATTGAATGCGAAGCGCCCCTTGTTTCGATATGACACTTTGGGTTAGCTCCCTATTATCAGTTTTCACCATAGGATTGAGCCGACTTGTCATTAGGCTAGTCGGGAACCAAGCGCCGCCAGCGCCTGGCGACGCATTTGGCGACTGTCTCGCCCGGATTAGACCGACTGAGTTATGGAACTCGCGCTGATCACCGCCGGTCCCTTTCTCCTGGCTTTGCTTTTGGCATTGCCAACTGTTCGCGCGCGCCTGGGCCAGACGGCGCAGACGCTGCTGGCCACGCTGACGATGGCAGCGCTCTTCGCCTGGCTCCTGGGCGCATTCCCGCGATTGCAAGCTGAAGAGGTCATCGTACAAAGCATAGACTGGATGCCGTCGCTCGGCATCAGTCTGTCCTTTTACCTGGACGGCTTGTCCCTGATTTTCGCCTTGATCATCACCGGCGTCGGCGCGCTGATTTTCTTTTACGCCGGCTACTACTTTGATGACAGCGCCGAGCACAATCGTTTCATGATTTGGCTTTCCGGCTTTGCTGGCGCGATGCTGGCGCTGGTGCTTTCCGGCAATCTGCTGATGCTCTTTGTCGCCTGGGAGTTAACGAGCGTTACTTCCTTTGTACTCATTGGCTTCAACGGGGAGAAGGACGCGGAAGCGCGCGCGGGCGCCTTCAAAGCGCTTTTCATCACCAGCGGCGGCGCATTGGCGCTTATCATTGGCTTCGTCATGCTGAGCGCGGCCGCAGGCCAAATCCTCAATCCCGACGCCGGCATGAATTTTGTCGCAGACCTGGATGCCCTGCTCCGCGCCAAGACCCTGCATGAACACGATTGGTTCGCCCTGTTTTCCCTTTTGATCATTCTCGGCGGAGTCACCAAGAGCGCGCAATTCCCCTTCCATTTCTGGTTGCCGGGCGCGATGAGCGCGCCGACGCCCGCCAGCGCCTATCTGCACAGCGCGACCATGGTGAAAGCGGGCATTTATCTGTTCTTGCGGCTCTCGCCAGTAATGTACCAGAACGCGCTCTGGACCAGCGCGCTGCTCACCGTCGGTCTGCTGACTATGCTTATTGGTTCTTATTTTGCGGTCAAGCAGCGCGATTTGAAAGGACTGCTCGCTTATTCGACCGTGAGCAAACTCGGCGCCATCGTCGCCTTGATCGGATTGCCCAATCAAGCCGGCCTGAAGGCGGCCTTCGTCGGCATCATCGCGCACGCCCTGTATAAGTCCGCTTTATTCCTGGTCGCCGGAACGATCGATCACGCGGCCGGCACGCGCGAGTTCGACCGGCTAGGCGGATTGCGCCGGCGGATGCCGGTCATGTTTCTTGTCACCTTGTTTTCGGCGCTCTCTATGGCCGGCTTGCCATTTCTGCTGGGGTTCCTGGCAAAAGAAACCCTGCTCGACGCCATGCTGCATTACAGCCCGCGCCCGCAACTGGTGATGGCCGTGGTATTTGCCAGCGCGGCGCTCACCGCGATGGCCGCCTACATGCTCATTGTCGATGTTTTTCTGCTGCGGCCCCGTTCTGAGCTGCAATTTCATAAGCCGCCGGCGCTCATCCGCCTCAGCCCCGGTCTGCTTGCTCTGGGCTCGCTGACATTCGGGTTCTTGCTCGAGCCTGTTGTCTTGCCCTTGCTTGAATTGGCTGTGCCCAAGGCGTTTGAGCTCCAACTCTTTGTGGGCTTCAACGATATTTTTCTTATGAGCATGGGCATACTTTTTGCTGGCGCGCTGCTCTTTCTCATCCGCAAGCAGCTGATTAGCCGCATCAGTTTCCCCCTCTCCGGCGATCTTATCTACCGGGAGTTGATCGCCTACATTGAATGGGCGGGCGCCGCTGTATTGCATACGCAGTCGGGCTTTGTGCGCTACTACCTGGTGATTATTCTCGGCGCTGTAGCGGTAGTTCTGTACGCCTCGGAAACCTTGTCAGACGTCGCGACCGGGCTGAACCTGTTGCCGGCCGATCTCTCGGTCGCCATCACCGATCTGGCGAAGATATTCATGCTCATCCTCGCCGTCGCCGCCGCAGGCCTGACCGTTATCGTGCGCGAACACGTCAAAGCGGCGATCGCCTTTGGCGTCATTGGTTATGCCATTGGCGTCATCTTTCTGATCGAACACGCGCCCGATGTCGCCCTGGTGCAATTGCTCGTGGAGACAATGGCAACGGTGCTCATCATCATCATGCTCGGCCGCATCCGTTCCGGCGCGCGCCGCAAAGTCATCGACAATCTGTGGATCGGCCGGCATGGATATAGATTTGGATTGCTGCGCGATCTGGCCGTGTCGATAAGTATCGGCGTGGCGGTTTTTATTTTTGCGCTTATTGCCTTGCAGAGCCGGCCGGGCCGCCAGAGCATCGCCCGCTGGCACCTGGAGAACACGGCGGCAGTCAACACCGAAGATGTCGTCGGCGCGATTGTCGCCAACTTCCGCGGCACCGACACCTTGCTGGAAATCGCCGTATTCACGACGGCGGCGCTGGGCGTGTTGACGCTGCTCGCCCGCGGCCGCCAAAGCGGCAGCGCATTTGTCCCGTCAACGGCGCCGGAACTCGAGCGCGATGTAGTGGACGAAATTCAGGAGGCGACCAGCCTGTCCACGCCGTTTACGCGTTCGGTCTCCCATATCGTTCTTCCTATCGCGATATTGATCGGCATCGCGCAGATCCTTTACGGCGGCAGCGGGCCCGGCGATGGCTTCACCGCCGGCGTCACTATCGGATTGGCTGTATCGCTGTGGTATGTCGTCTTCGGCTACGACGATGCAAGAAAGCAGTTGCCCTGGTTCCGGCCGGGCCAGATCGTCCGCATCGGCCTGGTTATCGCGCTGGTCAATGCGCTCATTCCTGTACCGATGGGCAAAGGCTTCATGGGCTATGTCGAATATGATCAAGCGATGGGCTTGTACGACCTCGTCGCTTCGTTTGGACTGCATATCACGTCATCGCTGGTTTTTGAAATCGCAATCGCAGTGACGGTGATGGGCGGCCTGGGGATTGTGATGGAAGCGATAGCCTATCCCACAGCCCGCCCCGATGAACTAAAGGAAGGCAATATGTCCGCGAACGACCTTGACCCGGCTTTGCCGGGTTAAGTCATGTTCAGTATCCTGCTCAAGCGAGTAGAAAGCGATAACCTGTGATTGAATTAATGTTTGCCTTGGCGATTGGCGCGCTATTTGGAATCGGCGTGTTTCAACTGCTGCGCCGCGACTTGATTAAGGCGGCCATCGGTTTCGCCATTCTCTTTTCAGCCGTCAACTTGTTCTTTGTTGCGGTCGGCGCCTTTGACGGCGCCTATGCCCCCTACGTCAGCAATGTCGAGGCGGGCAAACAGACCAGCGATCCGCTGATTCAAGCGCTGATTTTGACGGCAATCGTTGTCAGCTTCGGCAGTTTTTCGCTTGTCTTGGGATTCGTCAACATCATTTCAAGGCGTTATGACACCGTCGATTCCAACGATATCAACAAGCTGAAGCATTGACGCGCGCTAGCGGGAGACAGCGCATTTTGACGAAAAAGACGATCTGAGCGCCATGGAAAGCAATCCCTTGCTGATAGGCACATTGGCGACGCCGCTCGCGGGCGCAATTGTCGCCCTGCTGTTGACCCGGTCCAATCAACTGCAGCGATCTATCGCCGTGCTGACCGGCTTGATCGCCTGGGTCTTTTCGGTCGCGCTTCTGGTTCAAGTGCATGAACTCGGCGTGCAGACCTACGCCTTGGGAAACTGGCGCCCGCCCTACGGCATCGTCCTCGTGGCCGACAGCCTGGGCGCGCTCTTCGCCTGCATGGTAACAACAATCATGATCGGCGGATTGCTCTACACCTTTCATTGCAAGGACCGCTGCATGACCTATCCCGCCTTCGTTCCGCTCTTCTTGCTGATGGAAGTCGGCCTTGTCGGCGCCATGCTCACCGGCGACTTGTTTACGCTTTTCGTCTTCATGGAACTGATGGTTTTGGCCTCCGTGTCATTGACTGCAATATCCGATGACCAATACGGCCTGGAGGCGGCGCTCAAGTACATCTTGATCAGTTCGATGGGCACGCTCTTCCTGCTGCTGGGCATCGCGGCTCTCTACGCGACCTTCGGCAGCTTGAACATGGCGGAGATCGCCCAGACCTTGCTAACGGGCGAGCGGCCCTCACTGGCGCCGGCTGCGGCTATCATGCTGCTCTGCGCATTCCTGCTTAAGAGCGCTGTCTTTCCCTTTCACTTTTGGCAGCCGGACTTCCACACCACGGCGCCGACGCCGATTAGCGCGATGCTCTCGTCGATCGTGGTCAAAGTTGGCGTTTACGGCATCATAAGGCTGGTTACCCTGCTATTCGTAAAAGAAGCGCCGCTGCTGGAAATTTGGCTTTCCATGCTTGGCGTAATCGGCATACTCTTCGGCAGCCTGGCGGCGCTGCGCACTTACAATGTGAAACGAATGCTGGCTTATTCGACTTTCGCCCAGATTGGATTCATCCTGGTCGGGATCGGCTGGGGCGGCGCGCTGGCGATCACGGGCGCGATTGTTTACGCTTTCAACCATGCTTTCATCAAATCGGCGCTTCTGCTGCTGATGGGCGTCGTGGCCAGTTACACAAAAATCAAAACCGCCAACTTCGCCGATGTGGCCGGCATCGGCAAGAAGCTTCCGCCAGCTCTGGGTTGGCTGGTCTTGTTGGGCGGGCTGTCCCTCTCCGGCCTGCCGCCGCTCAATGGCTTTGTCAGCAAGTTGACCCTGATACAGGGTGGCGTCGACAGGGGCGACTGGCTGAACCTGATCATCATCGTGGGCGCGGGGATCTTGACCTTGATGTACACGGTGCGCGCCTGGCAGCACATTTTTCAGCGGCAGCCGACCGTTGGCGCCGTCGAAACCAAAGAGTCGGGCGACAGTCTGGTCGCGCCATTTCTGCTGATCTGCGCATGCTTGCTCTTGGGCACGGTATTGGCTGAACCGCTGATTCAATTGGTCAGTGCGACCGTGAGCGACCTGCAAGACCCGAACATTTATATCTCCGGAGTCAAGCTGTATGGGAATGGCGCATAAGCGCAGGGCCGGGTTTGAATTGGCGCGCCTGATTATCATGCGCCCGCGACAGGCCGCCTTTAAGGTTGGAATGCCATGAAGCGACGCCTGCAAGCATGGGGCAAGCCGCTGGCGATGGCTTTGCCTCTGTTATTCGGTTGGACCATATATACCGCGCAACCGACGCCGGGCAATATCTTGCTGGGTTACCTGTTTGGCGTCCTCGCCATTAAAGCAAGCGGACTGAAAGGCGAGAGCTTGCGCCTGCGCAGCGCGCCCAAACAACTTTACAACTTGCTCGCCTATATCGTTTTCCTGGCTTCGGAAGTGCTGTTTTCCGGCCTGAAAGTAGCGCGCATCGTGCTCACGCCGAGCTTGCCGATCCAACCCGGCATTTCCAAGATCAATACGCAGGACGCCAGCGAAGACGAACTCATCTCCGCAGTAAGCGCGCACGCCATCACAATCACGCCCGGCGAACTGGTGGTTGACTTCGAAGAGACCAACGAAGACGGCCTGCTCATGGTTGTCCACAGCCTGAATATGGAGACATCAGGCCAGAGTCTGGATGATGATCAGCGAATACGTCTCAAGCGGATAAAGGGGATTCTCGGCCATGATTGAAAATCCATTTGCGCTGGCCGCCATTCAACTGATACTGCTGGCGCTTGTGAGCCTCTTGATTCCGGCTTCTTACCGCGTCATCGTGGGACCGACGCTGCCGGACCGTCTGCAAGCCGTCGACCTCATCACAACGCTGCTCATCGGCATCATCGTCATGTTAGCCCTGGTTGAAGGAACAGAAGTCTTCGTGGATATGGCGATCGCGCTGGCTGCATTCGCATTCGTAGGCACGATAAGCATCGCGCGTTATATTTCGGAGGGCCGCGCCTTCTAATGATCCTGGAACTGTTGGGCGTTGCAGCCCTGCTTTTTGGTCTCTGTTTCTGCGCGGTCGGCGTCGTCGGCGTCATACGCCTGCCGGACTGCCTCACCCGTCTGCACGCATCCGGCAAGGTCGCCACGCTCGGCTTGTTTGGGCTGCTGGTTGGCGCCGCCCTGCTCATGCCGTCGACATCGCTGCGGCTGCTGGCCCTCGGTCTATTCGTCTTGCTGACCAGCCCGGTGGCAACCCATTCTATTGCCGCTTCAGTCCATCGACGTAGTGAAATCGTCGATGAACTGGAAGCGGCGCCGGCAACGATCGCTTCCGAGGACAAAATCGAAGTCAACGTGACTGCCGTGCTCTCTCGATCCCGGATACAGGACATCATCGAGGCGCAAGAGCGAGCGAGCCGGCATCACCGCCGCGGCGCGAAACCGGACAGAGGCAAATGAATCCGCCGCCCCCGCTCAGCGAATGATGTAGCGAAATATCGGATTCGAGCGCGATTGCAGATGGTCCAGAAGATTGACCAGCAGAAAACCGGCGACCAGCAGAATGAACGCCAGGGCGAAGGCGTCTGAGCCGGCGTCGGGGGCGATGTTCCGCTCGATCAGACAGCGAAAATCGCCGTGGCGGTCGAGGTCGCTTTGCAGGCATTCTTTCCAGGGGTAAATTTTCCATAGCGAGCCCGCCATAAAACCCACGAGCAGCGCCACAGTCAAGTCATAATAGTGCTGCAACAGATAACTGAGCACCCGCGAGAAGGCGATGATGCCTACAGCCGCGCCCAGGCCGACAATGATAATCGGCGGCAGGTCGCGATTGCTCACCGCCGTCAGCACATAGTCGTATTGCCCCAGGATCAGAAGCATGAAGGCGCCGGAGATGCCCGGCAGAATCATCGCCGTAATGGCAATCATGCCGCTGAGGAACAAGATCGGCGCCGAGTGTTCGGCCTCGGCCGGAACGATGTTGACGATGAGGAAAGCGACGCCGGCGCCCACGACGAATGCGGCCGCGGCCGACCCGCTCCAGCGCACCTTCAGCCCGATGGTGAGAATTGAGGCGAGCACCAAGCCAAAGAAGAAGGCGAAGAGCAGAACGCGGCCGCCGGCGTCGTCCAGCGTGGCGCTAAGAAAGCTTGAGAGGAGGATGATTGCGGAGAGCAAGCCCAGCCCCAGGGCGACCAGAAAGCGAAAAGACAGGTGATCGAGCAGCTGCCCCAATTTGAAACGCAGCGCCAGGCGCAGGGCGTCGACATTGAAGGACTTGATCGCGTCAATCAGCGTTTCATAAACGCCGAGGATAAAAGCCATGGTGCCGCCGCTGACGCCGGGGACGATATCAGCCGCGCCCATCGCGAAGCCGGTGAGAAACAGGCGCAAGTATTGCAGGGGCGTCTGCGGCCTGGATAGCTGACGTTCTTCGTTTTTCAAGTTAATTCTCCTCGGCCGCGCCGCGCTCCATTTCAGTCTGGGCATTGGGGCCCGCCTGACAACGGACATGCCCATGCCTAGCGCCTAGTCTACACCGAATGGGCTAGCGCGCATGGTTTCGCGGCTAGGTTTCCGGGAAGGCGGCCGCTCCGAAGGCCGGGCAATCGCTTCAAATTCTTCTTTAACTACAGAGAACGCAGAGGGCACAGAGTTTGGGTTCCTTTTGCGATGTTTCCCCCAGAATCCACTGCCTGAATTGGGCAGCCTTGCCCGCCGGGTCGCCCGTACACCGAGTCTTCACTTATGCCGTAGGGGCGAGCACGTGGCTCGCCCGCAAGATCGCCATTTTCTATTCGGGCGACTCACCGAGTCGCCCCTACGCTATCCTTCTTGAATGTTGAAGCGATTGCCCGGCACCGATGATAATAAACTTGCCGAATTGCTTGGAAAAGAACATAATCTACCGGGCCAGCGTCAAAGCGCAGGCCAAATCCGCGAAGCACACCGGAGCAAGCGATGTCCAGCGCCAGCGAATGCGACACAATCTGGATCGGGAATGATCACGGCGGTCATGCGCTCAAGCGTACGCTCATCGCTTTTCTCGAGGAACGGGGCATATCATACGTGGACGTCGGCGCCGATTCCGGCGAGATCGTCAGATATCCGCATTTTGCGGTGAGAGTCGCCCAGGCCGTCTCAAAAGGACAGGCTTCGCGTGGCATTCTGATCTGTTCGACCGGGATCGGCATGAGCATCATCGCCAACAAGTTCGATCGCGTCCGCGCCTCGCTCTGCACCAGCACCTACATGGGACGCATGACGCGCGCCCACAACAATTCCAACATCCTTTGCCTGGGCGGCAAGATCACGGGCGAATTCGAGGCGATCGATATCCTCCAAGCCTGGCTGACAACCGAGTATGACGGCGGCCGTCACGATATTTCATTAGGCCTGATTGGCGAAGCCGAAGAGGGCTTGAACGCCAGTTGCGACTGGGAACCGAGCGCGGATTTCTACAGAGATCGCTAAATCTAAAACACATGGATATCCAAGGAGCATTTATATGCCCGGCTTCGCCAACTGGAAAGATCTGTTCACGCTTGAATATTTGCAGCTTTATGAAGAAGGCTATGCCGTTGGAGAGTCGCGCGAAGTCGATTATTCAGCCGCCTACTTGCCGGCGGAAGTGCGGGATTCGGCGGACCGATCGACGCTGACGGAAGCGGACTGGGAAGCCGCCTATCGCAGCCTGTGGGCTCTGCGCGGACGCGGCATCCGCCCGGACTTCCCGTTTGTCGAACCGAATGACTACGAATCAATCATCGCCGACGCCCCATCGGCGCCGGCCATGCAGCCGCTCGACGACAGCGAATACGCCGAGCGGATCAAAGGCGCCTGGTACGGCCGGATCGCCGGTGTGATTCTGGGCAAGCCATTCGAAATGAGGCTGGATCGACAATTCATAAAGTCCTATCTGGAAAGCGTCGATGCCTATCCCTTGAATGACTGGGCGCCGCCAGAGTCGCCGGCGCTCGAATTCGCCTTGCGCAGCAAGGCATCGACATTGGGCAATGTAAGTTATGCCGAGCCGGACGATGACATTCATTACACGATTCTGGGTTTGATGCTGCTGGAATCGCAGGGTTTTGACTTCAGCAAGCTCGATGTCGCCAACAACCATCTGCGGAATATCCCTTATCATTGGCTTTGGTCTTGTACGCGACAGTCCTATTATCACATGGTCAACCTGCGCGACGACCGCCCGATCATGGAGCAGATTGATGAATTCCCCACCAAACTCAATCCCTGGCGCGAAGGCATCAACACCGCCATTCGCGCGGATTTCTGGGGTTATATCGCGCCGGGCGATCCGCGGCGCGCCGCCCGCATCGCCCACCGCGAAGTCACGCTGAACGCGGTCAAAAACGGCATCTACAGCTCGATGTTCGTCGCCGGCGCCCTCAGCGCCGCGCTAAGCCAACGCCCCACAATCGATACCATTATCGCTGGCGGTTTGTCGGTCGTGCCGAAGCGTTCCCGCCTGGCGCATGTCATCGGGGAAGTCCGCCAATGGTACGAAAGCGACGGCGACTGGCTGCCGGTCTGCGATCGCATCTATGACAAATATGGACACTTGCCTTTTCTTCACTCGCTTCACAACATGGCCATCGTCGCCCTGTCGCTGATTCATGGCGATCTCGACTACAGCCGCACCATCACAACGGCGGTCATGTGCGGCCTGGATACGGATTGCACGAGTGGCACAGCGGCCAGCATCGTCGGCGCCGCTGTCGGTTACGACGGCCTGGACCAGCGCTGGATCAAGCCCTTAAACGATCATGTCAAAACTGCGGTCGCCGGTTTCGGGCAAGGTTCAATCTCCGGTCTTGTACAGCGCAATATCGATCTGTGGCAACGCTTGCGCGACCAGCCGGTTGAGTGACAGCGCGCTGCCGCGCTCAGTCGAGGGGATGGCGGAAATCGTAGATGCCGCCTCGTATGGCCCAGCGGGTTCCGCTTTCGCTGATGAGTTGGTCGCCCTCCCGCCGCAGTGTCGCTTCTGATTCCGGGCATCTCAAAATGTCGAGGGGGTCATCCGCTGTCGGCGCCGACATCGCCGTTCCGCCCTGTAATTGAAGATCCAGAAAGATGCTCGGCGAAATCGCCCAGCCGCTGCGCTGAAGCGCGGAATCCAGCGCTGTCAGCAGTCCCACCGGCAGCATCCGTTTCAGGATGCCAAGCCGAAGCCAGGAGACCGGCACAGTGCGCCGAATGACGAAGCCGCATTCGGTCGCGTGTCGGCGCATGAAGTCGGGATGAAAGTCAAAGTTGAGTTCGACAAACTCAACCGGATCCAGCGTAAAGGGATTCCAGTCGTTTCGACCGATGAGGTGCCGCAGGATCGATTTCACGTGGCGTTTGTTGGCGAACTCCAGGATGAATTTGCCATCCTGCGCCAGCGCATGCCGGATCTGCCGCAGGACAGCGGGCACATCCTCGAAGTGGTGAATGACGCGGATCATCGTGGCGGCGTCGAAAGCGCCGGCGCGGAAGGGCATGCGATAAGCGTCGGCGGCGACATAGAGATAGTCGGCGTCGCCGAAACGCTGGCGCGCGTATTGCAGCTGTTCAAGCGAATAATCCAGCAAGACCACTTGCTGAAACGCTTGATATTCAGTGGTGAGGCGCCCGAAGCCGGCGCCGACCTCAAGCAGACGCCGGCCGCTGCGCGGCAGGAACTGTCTCAAGACGCGGCGCTCTACCGCATCTTCGTAGTCGCGGCCCCGCCCTTCCCAAAACTCCTGCCGATAGCGGGAATCTCCGTAGTCGCAGATGCGCGGGCCGTCGGTCATGCGGTCACCCGGGCGCTTCAGGCCAGCCCCGCCGCCGCCCGCAGGGTCTCGGCTTTGTCCGTTTCTTCCCAGGGCACGCCGACATCATCGCGCCCGAAGTGGCCGTACGCCGCCACCTGCTTGAAGATCGGACGCCGCAGGCCGAGATCGCGGATGATGGCCGCCGGGCGCAAGTCGAAATGCGTCCGAATCAATTGCTCAATTTCCTGGTCGCAGATCTTGCCCGTTCCAAAAGTCTCGACCGAGAGCGATGTCGGCTCGGCTTTGCCGATGGCGTATGAGACCTGCAATTCAAAGCGAGTCGCCAAGCCCGCGCGGACGATGTTTTTGGCCACATAACGCGCCATGTAGGCGGCGCTGCGATCCACTTTGGTCGCGTCTTTGCCGGAGAATGCGCCGCCGCCATGGCGGGCGACGCCGCCGTAGGTATCGACGATGATCTTGCGACCGGTCAAGCCGGCATCCCCGAGCGGCCCGCCGGTCACGAAGCGGCCGGTCGGATTGATGTGGAAAACTGTGCCATCGTCAATCCATTTGCTGCATTCGATGTCGCGCTTGATGAAATCTTCGATCTGGCGGCGTATCTCCGCCTGGCTGATTTCGGGCGCATGCTGGGTCGAGAGAACAACAGTATCCAGTCGCTTTGGCTCGCCATTGTTGTATTCCACCGTTACCTGGCATTTGGCATCCGGCCGCAGCCACGGGATGCGGCCGCTTTTGCGCTCTTTCGTCAGGCGGTAAATCAAACCGTGAGCGAGCGAAGCCGTCAAAGGCATCAGTTCTTCAGTTTCGTCGCAGGCGAAGCCGATCATCATGCCTTGGTCGCCGGCGCCGGTCGCCTCGTCGATGTCGTCGGTGTCGCCGCCGGCTGGGCCCTCCCGCGCTTCCAAAGCGGTGTCGACGCCCTGCTTGATATCCGCCGACTGTTCTTTGACGGAGATGAGCACGCCGCAGGTCTCGGCGTCAAAACCATAATCGGAATGCGTATAGCCGATCTCTCTGACGGTATCCCGCACAATCCGCTCGATATCGACATAAGCCGTCGTTGTGATCTCCCCCATCACCACCACCAGGCCGGTCGTCGTCGCCACTTCACAGGCGACCCGCGCCAGCGGATCTTCCTCCAGGATGGCATCCAGGATGGCATCGCTGATCTGATCGCAGATCTTGTCCGGGTGACCTTCGGAAACGGACTCGGATGTGAACAAATAGCGGGGTGAAGACATGAATGTCGTCGTCATGTGTAGCCTCTCCAGGATAAGAAAAAACGCCTTGCGAGGCAGCGGGCGTCTTAGCGTTCCATTCGCATGCGCTCATCTGCCAGAGTAGATACCCTGCCGGACTTAGCACCGTCCCGATATGCCGGGGGTTGCCGCGAGATCGAAGAGCCGGTTCTCTCACTCGCTCTTGATGAGTGTCGTCCCATTCCCGGACGACGATCAATGGCATTATAACACGGCCGGCGCGTGCCGCAAGCAAGAAAAAGGCGGATGCCTCAGAGGCATCCGCCTTGCCGGTTCCTTCGCCTGGAGTTGTCTACTCCTGTTTGGAGCGCTGAATGTGCATCAGGAATTCATTGCGCGTATCTTGATTGTGGCGAAAATCGCCCAGCATCGCGCTGGTTGTCATGTTCGAATCGTGCTTCATCACGCCGCGTATCATTGAGCACATGTGCCGGCCCGTCATGACCACGGCCACGCTTTCCGAGTCGAGGACCTCAACCAGGAATTCGGCAACCTGCCGGGTGAGCCGCTCCTGCACCTGCAAGCGCCGGGAGAACATATCGACGATGCGCGGAATCTTGCTGAGCCCGACGACTTTGCCCTTGGGCATATAGGCGACATGCGCATGGCCGATGAAGGGCAGCATGTGATGTTCGCACAGACTGTAAAACTCGATATTGTTGACGATGACCATGTCGTCATAAGCGACATCAAAAATGGCGTTGTTGAGCAGCTGCGCCGGATCTGTCGTATAGCCGCTGACCAATTCGCGGTAGGCTTTGGCCACCCGTCGCGGCGTGTCTATCAAGCCGGGCCGTTCGGCATCTTCGCCAATGGCGTTAAGCAGCTCGCCGACAGCGCGTTTGACGGCGTCTTCGTCCACGTTCGACGAATGCATCCCGAAGCGGTCGAGCAAGGCGTCGTCTTCAAGTCTCCGCTGAATGCCATTTTCCGAAACGGTTATGATTTCCTTGTCATGACTATCCATAATCAGCCCATCTCTCTTCAATGCGCGTCATGCGGCAATCTCAAATCTCCGCGCCTGCAAAAATTATAAGGCAATTCCAGGGCTGAAAGCAATAGGCGTTTGATAAACATATCGCTACGGCAACCTCTAACAGACCATCTACGTGTCAGTGTAGTTGATTCATGCCCAAGCTCAAAGACTGGATGCTTCATTCCATGCTAAACTGCCTGCGAAGGCAGAATGCTGGCAAGCACGATGGACTACATTGAAATTGACAATCTGCGCCTGCGCGCGACGATAGGCTTCAGCGCTCACGAGTTGGATGCGCCGCAGGACATAGTGATCGGCCTGCGGATCGGCCTCGACGATCGTCTGGCGGCGGAAACGGATTGCCCGGGCGACGCCTTCAACTATCGCAGCGTGACCAAAGCGATCATCAGCCGCGTGGAGCGCTCCCGTTTCAAGCTGGTGGAGAAGTTGGCTGAAGAGATCGCCCGCGTCGCGACCATCGAGTTTGGCGCGCCCTATGTGGAAGTCAAATTGCACAAACCAGGCGCCCTGCGCCGGGCGGATTCTGTCGGAATCAGAATCGCGCGTCGACCGGCGGACTTCGAGCGAAACGCCGTTTTTGTCTCGCTGGGATCAAACATCGAGCCGGAAAAGAATATGATTGCCGCCTTGGGTCTGCTGCGGCAATGGACGACCGTGCTGCGCCATTCGCCCATTTATCGCACAGCGCCCCAGGGCTTCGCGGCGCAAGCGCATTTCTTTAATATGGCGGTTCAGGCGCAGACCTTGCGAAGTCCCGACGGGTTCAAATCACAGGTGATCGACCGGATTGAAAGGGCATTGGGCCGCCGTCGCGATCCACAGAACAAGAATGCGCCGCGCACGATCGACCTCGATATCTCGCTCTGGAACGACGCGATTCTGCAATATGGCGAAAGACCTTGGAAGATCCCTGATCCGGATATTGAACGTTTCGCCCATGTGGCGCGGCCGCTGGCGGATATCGCGCCGGATTACCGGCACCCGGAATCCGGCGTCGCCCTGCGCGACATCGCCGCCGCGTTGGATTCCACGGGCATGGAAACCGTTGAATTGGACCTGGCGCCGGATGCGATTTGAGAGATTCCGGCAATGGAAATGTAGGTAAGGTGACGGGACGACTCCAACCTGACTTAATGCAATTGGATGGGCTAGAATTGCTCTAGCGAAGTCGGGCTGGAAGCCCTCCGCAGGAGAAACGATGGCGGAAGCAAATCTGATCACACTCACCCAGCCGCGTTCGGCCGCCGCCGAAGCCTATCGCAGCTTGCGGACCAACTTGATGTTCAGCAGCGTCGATAAGCCGATCCGCACTCTGCTGGTGACATCGGCGGCGCGGGAAGACCAGAAAAGCGTCACGCTGGCCAACCTCGCCGTCACCTTCGCGCAGGGCGGCAACCGGACGATTCTGGTTGATGCCGATTTGCGGCAGCCCAAGCAGCACGAGATTTGGGATGTCGGCAATAGTCGTGGCCTCAGCGCGATGATGGTGGAGCATGCCGCCATTGCGCAACCGCCGCTGATCGCCACGCAGGTGGACGGCCTGCAGATTTTGGCTTCGGGCGAGTTGCCGCCGAACCCGGCCGACCTGCTGGGCGGCCGGCGGATGGACGATATCATCAATGCCTTAAAGGAGCGCGCCGACTACGTGCTCTTCGACAGCCCGCCCGTGCTCGCCGCAACCGACGCCGCCCTGCTAGGCATCAAGCTGGATGGCGCGCTGCTTACGGTGCGCGCCGGCGATACGCGCCGCGATCATACGGCGCAGGCCAGGCAGGCGCTGGAGCGGGTCCATGTGCGCGTCGTCGGCGCTGTGCTGACGAACGCCCCTAGCGAAAACCGAGTCGCATATTAGCCTGGTTATATGATCGCTTCCCGACAATCTTGTTTGCCTTCGATTCCCCCACTGGCCGTTGGCTGCCCGTCGCGACTCTTGGCATGTCCGCGAGATATTGACCTCTCGGCGAGAGGGCCTTTCCCAAGCAAAATTGAAGAAGCGAGGTCGCGCCGATGAAAGGTCTCATCCTCAGCGGCGGCAAGGGCACGCGGCTCTATCCCTTGACCTATACGCGCGCCAAGCAACTCATCCCGGTCGCGAATAAACCGGTGCTCGTCCGCGTGATCGAGGCGATTCGGGAAGCCGGCGTGCGCGAAATTGGCATCGTCGTCGGCCATACCGCGCCGGAGATCAAAGACGCCTTGGGCGACGGCGCCGAATGGAATGTTGAACTCAGCTACATTCGGCAGGACAGCCCGGATGGATTGGCGCACGCGGTCAAGATCTCGCGGGACTTCCTGGGTGACGATTCATTTGTCATGTTCCTGGGCGACAACGTCATCGAAGGCGGCATCAGCCAACTGATACGCGACTTCGCCGAGAGCAATTGGAACAGCCAGATTGTGCTGAAGGCGGTGGACAATCCCTCCGCTTATGGCGTCGCTGAAATGCGCCCGGACGGCAGCATCGAAAGATTGATCGAGAAGCCGGCCCAGCCACCGAGCAATTTGGCGCTGGTCGGCATATATATGTTCGACCGCCACATATTCGAGGCCGTCGACAACATTGCGCCCTCCGCGCGCGGGGAGTACGAGATCACCGATGCCATTCAATGGCTGATCGATCAGGGTTACGCGGTCTACCCGCATGTGCACAAGGGCTGGTGGATTGATACGGGCAAGCCGACCGATATGTTGGAAGCCAACAGCTATGTGCTTGAAGAGATCGAACCACATATCGACGCCAGCGCCGAAATTGACGCAAGCTCCACTGTGGATTCCCGCGTGACCGTGCAAGCCGGCGCGCGCATCGTCAACAGCGTATTGCGGGGACCGACCGCCATCGGCAAGGACACTTGCATCGAGAACAGCTACATTGGTCCCTTCACAAGCGTTTATCACGGCTGCGAGATTCGCAATTGCGAGATCGAGCGCTGCATCATCCTGGAGAATAGCCGCGTGCTGGATATCGATCAGACCTTGCGCGACAGCCTGATAGGCCGGAATGCGACAGTCAAGCGCAGCGACAGCAAACCGAGCGGCATAAAGATGAATCTGGGCGATCACGGCACGCTCTGGGTCTAGCGCGGTAAGGGCCATGCGAACGGAAAAGGAAACATGAAAAACATTCTGGTCACGGGCGGCGCCGGCTTTATTGGAAGCGCCTTTGTGCGGCACATGGTCGCGGCTTATCCCGATTACAACATCATCTGCTACGACAAGCTCACCTATGCCGGCAACATCGACAATCTCTTGTCCGTCAGCGATGAGGGGAATTACCGCTTTGAACGCGGCGACATTGCCGATCGCGCGGCAGTGCGGCGCGTTTTGGACGAATACCGCATCGACACAATTGTCAACTTTGCCGCCGAGAGCCACGTCGACCGCAGCATTCTCGATCCGGACGCCTTCATTCATACCGATGTCGTTGGCGCGTATATCTTGCTGGACGAAGGGCGAAAACATGGTATCGAGCGCTTCTGCCAGGTTTCGACCGACGAAGTCTACGGCGATATCGAAGTCGGGCAATCCAGCGAAGATGATCGCTTTCTGCCCAACAGCCCCTATGCCGCGAGTAAAGCCGGCGGCGAGTTGATGGTGCGCGCCTATTATATGACCTATGGCCTGGATGCGGTAATCACGCGCGGCAGCAACACCTATGGGCCCTATCAATATCCCGAGAAGCTGGTCCCCTTCTTCACCACCGAAGCGCTCGATGACAGGCCGCTGCCGGTTTATGGCGACGGGAAGCAGATTCGCGATTGGCTGCACGTCGACGATCATGCCCGCGGCGTCGACCTGGTGCTGCATCGGGGCGTGGCGGGCGAAGCCTACAACCTGGCCGGCGAAAACCAGCGCTGCAATATCGACATTACCCGGCGCATCCTTGAGCTATTGGGCAAGCCGCAGTCGCTGATCCGGCATGTGCCCGATCGCGAAGGCCATGACAGGCGCTACGCCATGACGGCGGAAAAAGCGCGGGCATTGGGCTGGCGGCGGCGGTACGGTTTTGACGAGGGCCTGGAGGCGACCGTAAGCTGGTACGTCGACAACGAATGGTGGTGGCGCAAGATCAAGACGGGCGAGTACCTGGATTTCTACAAGATTCAATACGCCCAGCGCCTCGCCTCCCTTGAGGCATGAGCCGCGCAGCCGGACCGGTATTCCATTCAGGGAGTGGCGTCTTGCCGAATAACATATCCCCGATTATTCCAAGCCGATGAAAATACTAATCACCGGCGCGGCAGGCAATCTGGGCGCGGAGCTTGTTCGGCAACTCGCGGGCCGGCATACTGTCCTCGGCGCCGACATCCTGGATGGCGTCGATTTTCGTTTGGATGTGACAGATTTTGGGGCCTGCCGCCGCCTGCTGGCCGATCTAGCCCCCGATATCGTCCTGCATCCAGCGGCTTGGACCGATGTCGACGGCTGCGCGCGGGATCCGGCGCGGGCGCTGCGGATCAACGGCGTTGGCGCGGCGCACCTGGCCGCCCTGACCGCTGGGCGGGGCATACCGATGCTCTACGTCAGCAGCAATGAAGTGTTCGACGGCCGGCTAGGGCGCCCCTACGTCGAATACGACCGCGCGAACCCGGTCAACGCCTACGGCTACAGCAAATGGTATGGGGAGCGCGCCCTGGCGCAGCTGAACCCGAAACACTACATCGTGCGTTCGTCCTGGCTCTTCGCGCACGGCGGACGAAATTTCATCCAGGCGATTCTGGATGCGGCCGCGGCCGGCAAGCCCCTGCGCGTCGTTACCAACGAAGTGGCGAATCCTACCTACACCAACGACCTGGCGGCGGCAATCGCTTCGCTGATTGAGAGCGAGCGCTACGGCAGCTACCATCTCGTCAACGAAGGCGCCGTCAGCCGCTGGGGTTTTGCGCGCTTCGCGCTTGATTGCGCCGGCTTTGCTGGGGCGCCAATCGCGCGCATCAGCCGGCATGAGTGGCAGCGCCCTTCCCTGCCCCCGGAATATACGCCGCTGGCGAATGTCGCCGGGGCCAGCATCGGCATAAAGCTGCGCCCCTGGCAAGAGGCTGTGCGCGCATTCCTCGAAGCTGAGAACTCAGGCTAATGGCGCAAGCGCGTTTCTCGGTGGTCATCCCGAATTGGAACGGCGCCCATTTCCTGCCCGCCTGCCTGGACTCGCTGCGCCAACAGACTTATGCCGAAGTCGAAATCCTGGTCGTCGATAATGCCTCGGCGGATGGATCGCAAGAACTTGTCCGCGCCGGGTATCCCGAAGTCCGCCTGATTGAATTGCCCGCGAATCGAGGTTTCACCGGCGCTTGCAATGCCGGCATCGAGGCGGCGATGGGCGAATTCATCGCGCTGCTGAACAACGATACCGAAGTCGACCGCGCCTGGGCCGAGGAGCTTGTGCAGGCATTCGCCGGGCATCCCGAGGTCGGCATTGTCGCCAGCAAGATGCTGCTTTTTGACCAGCGGGATCGCTTTCATACCGCCGGCGACTATTTCACGATAGACGGCCGCGCCGGCAATCGCGGCGCCTGGGAAATCGACCGCGGCCAATTTGACCGCGCCGAATACGTCTTTTCGGCTTGCGGCGGCGCAGCCGCTTATCGCCGGTCGATGCTGTCGCAGATTGGCAGTCTCGATGACGACTTCTTCTTCTTGCTGGAAGATGCCGATCTGGCCTGGCGCGCGCAATTGGCCGGCTTCAAAACCTGGTATGCCCCCAGCGCCATCGTCTATCATCACCTGTCCGCAACCGGCGGCGGCGCGATCGCAAGCTACCATGACGGGCGCAACGGCATCTGGCTGATTGTCAAGAACATGCCCGACGCCCTGCTGCGCCAATACGCCGGCTTGATTCTGACGAGTCAATTTTCGCTGGCCTGGGATGCGCTCAAGTCCTGGCGGGGCCGCGAAGCGCGCGCGCGTTTGCGCGGCATGTTCGCGGGACTGCTTGGCATTCGCGGCGCAATCCGCAAGCGGCGGCAAATTCAAGCGAGCAAAACGGCCTCGGATCAATATCTGGAAAGCGTCTTGACCCGGACCTGAGTTCCGCGGGCTGCGTTTTCAAAACAACGTGGAACTGGCCGCATGTACAAATTCCAAACTTTACGTATGATTGGAATAGAACTACGGCCGCGCCATTCCATTCTCGGGAGACCATCGTTTGAGCAAGCCCTTTCTGAGCATTGTGATTCCGGCGCACAATGAAGAGCATCGGCTTCCGCCCAGCCTGGCGCAGATCGACGGCTTCCTGGCCCGGCAGGCCTTCGCCGCTGAAGTGATCATCGTCGAGAATGGCAGCCGGGACCGCACCTTCGATGTGGCAATGGAATGCGCGAGCCGCTACCCAAGCGTCCGCGTCATTCAATCGCCCGACAACTTGCGCGGCAAGGGCCTGGCCGTGAAACAGGGCATGCTGGCGGCGGGCGGGGATTGGCGCTTCATCTGTGATGCCGATCTTTCGATGCGCATAGATGAATTGACGCGCTTTCTGCCGCCGGAAACCGAAGGATATGATATCGCGATCGCCAGCCGCGAGGCGCCGGGCGCGATACGCGTGGATGAACCGGAGTATCGCCATCTGATGGGCCGCGTCAACAACTTCATCATAAAAGCGGCCGCCATTAATGATTATGAAGATACCCAGTGCGGATTTAAGTTGTTCAGCGGGCCGGTGGCGGAAGACCTGTTCACTGTGCAGCGCATGAATGGCATCGGCTTTGATGTCGAGCTGCTGTTCATCGCCAAAAGACGCGGCTACCGCGTCAAGGAAGTGCCCATCACCTGGCACTACGATCCCTATTCCACAATGCGGCTCTGGGATGATTCGGTCCGGATGCTTCAAGAGATCTGGCAGATCAGGCGCAACTGGCGCCAGGGGCTTTATGAAAAGGTCCGCTAGAACAAGCGCTACGGCAAGCCTCCAGCACGAACGGCACTACTTCCGGAACGGCTGCCGCTTCATCATCGGCCTGGACGAGGCCGGCCGCGGTCCCCTGGCCGGTCCGGTCGCGGCGGCCGCGGTCGCCCTGCCGCTTGAAAGATTAGACCTCAGCAAGGTCCTGCAAGGGCTGCGCGACAGCAAAGAGATGAGCGCAATCCAGCGCGAAGCCATGAGCGCGCGCATCAAAGATACCGCGCTGGCCTGGGGCATCGGCCACAGCAGCGCGGAAGAAATCGATCGCATCGGCATCGTCGGCGCGACCAAAGCCGCCATGCAGAGCGCATTGGAAGGGGCGCTCAGTCAGGCGGACCGGCAGCCCGATTGCCTGTTCCTCGATTATATGCTCTGGCCCGAACGCCGGGATATTCCGCAGGTGAGCATTGTGCACGGCGACCGGTATTCGCTCAGCATCGCCGCGGCCAGCGTCCTCGCGAAAGTTTGGCGCGATGCCCAGATGGTCAAACTGGACGCGCGCCACAGTAAATATGGCTTCGCCCAGCACAAGGGCTATGGCACGCCGGCGCACCTGCGCGCGCTGGAGCAGTTTGGCCCATGCGACGCCCACCGGCGGACATTTCAGCCCCTGCGCGCGGCGCTCGGCGAGTCCGCGCCATGACTGCGCGGAGAGGGCGCCGCCCGGCGACGCAGCGCCGTCAGACGGTAAATCGCGGCGGGAGCGAACGGTGAAGCTGGCGCTGGTCCACGATTGGCTCAATCAGGTCGGCGGCGCTGAAGATGTGCTGGAGGCCCTGGTCGGCTCGTTTCCGGATAGCCCGATCTACACCAGCATTTATGCGCCGGAGAAACTGCCGGCGCATTATCGCAACTGGGATATCCGCAAGCTTTGGATCGACAAGCTCCCGGCGATACACCGGCGCCACCAGCATTTCTTGCCCTTCTATCCCCTGGCCTGGCGCCAGCTGCGCCTGACCGGCTTTGATGTCATCTTGAGCAACAAAAGCGGCTTCTGCCACGGCCTGCAATTTGATCCGCAGACTCTGCACATCTGTTACTGCCTGACGCCGACGCGATATGTCTGGCAACTCGAGAATTATCTGGCGGGCGAGAACTTCGGGCGGCCGGTCCATTGGCTATTGAGGCCGCTGACAATGCTGCTGCGCCGCTGGGACTACGCGGCCGCGCAGCGCGTATCCCATTTCATCGCCATCAGCAGCGCGGTAAAGGAACGGATCGCGGAATTCTACGGCCGCCGCTCGGATGTCATCTATCCGCCGGTTGATACCGCGCGCTTTCAACCGGCGCCGGCGACCCAAATCGAAGACTACTATCTGGTGGTATCCCGCCTCATCCCCTACAAACGGATCGACCTGGCGGTGCAAGCGGCCACCGAGCTGGGCTTTCCGCTCAAGATTGCCGGGGCGGGACGGGACCTGGAACGGCTGCGCTCTCTGGCCGGCGCGAATGTCGAGTTCCTCGGATATGTGCCGGACCGGGATTTGCCAGCGCTGGTGGCAAAATGCCGGGCTCTGCTCTTCCCCGGTTTGGAAGACTTCGGCATCACGCCGGTGCAAGCGCAGGCGGCCGGCCGCCCGGTCATCGCTTACCGCGGCGGCGGCGCCTTGGACACGGTGGTTCCCGGCGTCACGGGCGAGTTCTTCCATGAGAGCTCGGTCAAGAGCTTGAATGAAGTCTGGCGCAAATTCGATGCCAGCGCGTACAATTCAGAGAGGATTCGCCAGCGCGCGCTGCAATTTGACGTGGGCGCGTTTGACAGGCGCATCAATGCCTTTGTCGAGCAAGCATTTGAGGCGCATCAGGCGGGTCGCAAGTTTCAATATCGCGACCCCGTCGCCGGCACACAGGACTGATAATATGGACTTCATCGATCTGATACGCATTGGCCTGCGCCGCTGGTGGCTGATTGCCCTGCCGGTCCTCTTAAGCGCGGTCATCGCGATTCCCGAATTCATCAGCAGTTCCGCGCGGCCCGCCGTTACGTATACAACGCAGATACGCTATAGCGCCGCGCAGGCTCTCAACTTGCCGGCGCGCCTGGCGGATTACACCGATGTCTGGACGGCGTCGGAACGCACAGTCGATGCGTTTACAGATTGGCTGCGCTCGTCCAGTTTCCGCGCCGAAGTCGGCGCCCGGTTGGGCGAGGCCGGCCCTTCGCTGGATTCGCTGCAAATCGCCGCCGACAACGCCCGCGCGGTGGGCGTGATCTATCTTTATCATCGGGACGCCGAGGCCTTGAGCGCGATCGCGGAAGCCGCTATCCACGTGCTGTCCGTGCGCAATCAGATCTATTTCCCCCAGCTTGGCGGCGAAGCGGCGCAGATCACGATCCTCGATACGCCGGCGATCGGCACAGTCCCGCCCGGGCTGCTGTCCCGCCTGGCGCCGTTAATCAGAATGGGCGTCGCGCTGATTCTTGGCCTTGCCTTGGCTTTGTTCGCCGAGTTCATCGACTCGACTGTCTATCATCAGAACGATCTGCGCCGGCTTGGCATGCCGATCATTGGCAGCATCCCGCGCGAGCGCGCTTGAGGGGCCCGGCCGGCGGAGAAAAGCGAGTTTCAGATGCGGAAGCACTCAGCATGACAAAGCCTGTGACTGGGCCATTCGACCTGACAGGACGGGTCGCTATCGTGACCGGCGCGTCCCGCGGCATCGGACGCGCTATCGCCGAGCAGTTTGCTCAAGCCGGCGCGCAGGTGGCGCTGTCCAGCCGGAAGCAGGCGGCGCTGGACGATGTGGCCCGCGCGATCAACCAGGCCGGGGGCGAGGCGGCCGCCATCGCCGCGCACAATGGCGATAAAGATGCGCTGCAAGCCTTGGTGGACAGTACGCTCAGCCGCTTTGGCCGGCTGGATATCCTTGTCAACAATGCCGCCACCAATCCACATTTTGGCAGAGTTCTGGAGGCGGAAGACAGCTATTGGCGCAAAACCATCGATGTGAATCTGATGGGAAATGTCTGGCTGTCGCAAGCGGCGGTGGTAGCGATGCGTCAAAGTGGCGGCGGCAAGATCATCAACGTCGCTTCGGTTGCGGGCTTGCGGCCGGGACGTTATCAAGGCATCTACAGCATCACGAAAGCCGCGTTGATCAGCTTGACCAAAACGCTCGCGACCGAACTCGGCCCGGACAAGATCCAGGTCAACGCCATCGCGCCGGGCCTGGTGCAGACGAATTTCGCAAAAGCGCTTTGGGACAATGCCGATCGGCTTGAGGCGGTGCTGGCGAAGACACCCGCCGGACGCATCGGTCAGCCCGATGACATGGCCGGCATTGCCCTCTTCCTCGCCTCGTCCGCTTCGGATTTCACAACCGGCGCGGTCTTCGTGCTCGACGGCGGACTCACCGCCACATCGCTCTAAATCATCCAGCCGGGTTTGCGCGCGGTCGCAAAGGGAGGTCAGCCCTAATCTTCGGCCGTTCCGGCTGCCGCAGCGGCCGCTTCGGACTCTTCCATGCCGTCGCCCCCGTTTGACCCGAGCGCCGCTTCCGGCAATTGCTCATCTTCAGCGTAGGCGTCGTCAGATGTCGGGCGCGTCGCGGCGTGACCGACCATCGTAATTTTGCCGTCAATGAATGCGCCTTCTTCCGTCGTCAAGGCCGATGCGCTGATGTCGCCCCAGATGCGCCCGGTGCGCAAGAGCTGCACCTTGTTGCCGGTGACATTGCCGCGGACGGTTCCGGCGATGGAGACATTGCGCGCATTGATGTCAGCTTCGACGCTGGCGGATTCGCCCACCAGGATATTGCCGCTGACTTGGAGCGAACCGCTGAATTTCCCGTCCATCCGTACATTGCCGGAACTGACGAACGCGCCATCGAACTGCGTGTTTGACCCGATTACCGTGTCAAAGCCGACAGTCCGGCCCGCCGGCATAACCGGCGCCGCTTCTTCCGGCTCCGCCTCCGCGTGACCTCGCCGATTCGTAAAAAACGCGCTCATGGCAGTCCCCCGGTCGCTCTCTTCTTTGCTGTCCAAATGCTCAAATTGACGGGAATAATATGACTCGGTTCGCGCCCGACGTAGCCTAACCAGCGCGCGCCGCAAACGGCCGAAAATGATCGAGCGTGGAAAGCCCGCGCACCTGCTCAGCCGCCCGGTAACTGCTGCGCACCAGGGGACCGCTCTCCACCCACTTGAATCCCATCTCAAGCCCGGTTTCGCGCAGAGCCTCAAATTCGGCCGGCGTATAATAGCGCTCGATGGGCAGATGGCGTTTGCTCGGCTGCAAGTATTGGCCGAGCGTAAGGATGTCCACACCGATTTCCACCAGGTCAGCCATCGTGCTTTCAACTTCCGCGAGCTCTTCGCCCAGGCCGAGCATGATCCCGCTTTTTGTCAGAACCAGCGGGTCCATCTTCTTGGCGTTTTCAAGCGTTGATAATGCCCAATCGTATTGATCTTGCGGCTGCACCTTCTTGAATAAACGCGGAACCGTCTCCACATTGTGGTTTAGAATCTCGGGCTGGGCGTCCATCACAATCTTCAGCGCCATTTCGCTGCCCTTGAAGTCCGGGATCAGCACTTCAACGGAACAGCCCGGCTGCAATTGACGAATCCGCCGGATGACCATCGCAAATAGGGGCGCGCCGCCATCGGGTCGGTCATCGCGATTGACGCTGGTTATGACGACATGCTGCAAACCCATCGCCCGCACGCTCGCGGCGATGCGGTTCGCTTCCCCCCAATCGATCGGATTGGGCCGCCCGGTCTTGATATCACAGAAGCCGCAACTGCGCGTACAGGTATCCCCCATCATCAGGAAGGTCGCCGTGCCCACCCCCCAACATTCACCGAGGTTGGGGCATTGCGCCTCTTCGCAGACTGTGTGCAGGGATTTGCTGCGCATGAGGCCGCGCACGCGTTCATATGCTTCCCCGCTCGGCGCGCGGACGCGAATCCAGGGCGGCCGGCGCCGCGGACTCTTGGCGTCGGGCTGCCATTCATCCGATGAGGATACCGGGATGAGATCGGGCTGGATCGTCTCGGCCAATTTGAACTCCGTTGGGAAACCAATTGCGGACGGCGTCGTCAAGCTGCAATTATATATCAAGCGCAACGCGCGTTTCCAGCCTGCCTGCCGCGGCTAAGGTATTCATTTCGGTTGAAATAGTCTGGTACGGGCAAGCCGGCGGATCGCCCGCTGGGTACGAACAGAATTGAAATTGGGCGACTGGCCGAGTCGCCCCTGCCACACTACGCCGCCGCGACGGCCTCCCGGCAATGCCTGCCATTGAGCGATATGTTATTCTTGTAAGCAGCCGGCAAGCTGAAAGCGCTGCGATGAGGACAATCACGCTTTCAAATGTGAGCAAGACCTTCTACGACAAGAGCCGCAAACTGACGCCGGTTCTGGCGATCAAGGATTTCAACTTGCATATCGACGACGGCGAAGCGGTCGTTTTGCTGGGCCCCTCCGGTTGCGGCAAAACCACCCTGCTCCGTCTGATCGCCGGCCTGGAAGAGCCGGACAGCGGCACGATCTTCTACAACGGCGTTCCCCTCGAAGATATCCCGATCGAAGAACGCGGCATCGGCATGGTCTTTCAGAATTATGTCCTGATCCCGCATTGGGAGAGCCGCAAAACCGTCGGCTTTTTCTTGCGCCTGCGCGACCGGGAAGCCGAGGTGCCGGCGCATGTCAAGACAGTCGCCAATATCACCGGCGTCGATATTGAGAAATTGATGGGACGCTTCCCGCGGCATTTGTCCGGCGGAGAGAAACAGCGAGTGTCCATCGCCCGCGCCTTCGCTCGCGACCTGGAATTGCTGCTCTTCGACGAACCCTTCGCCAACCTCGATGCCAAATTTCGCGGACAAGCGCGTGTTGAACTCAAGCGCCTCATTCAAGAATTCAATGTGACGCTGGTCTATGTCACGCATGATCAGGTGGAAGCGATGAGCGTGGCCGACCGCATCGTGGTCATCAATGCCGGTCGCATTATCCAGAGCGGCAGCTATCAGGCCCTGCACGACAATCCCAACAGCCTGTTCGTGGCCGAGTTCCTCGGCACGCCGACAATCAACGCCTTTTGGGGACGGGTGCAAGGCGGCGATTGGGACGGCAGTTACATGGGGCGCGCCTCGCTGCCTAGCCCGCGCCCGAACGGCAGCGAAGTCATCGTGGGCATTCGCCCCGAACACATCAAGCTCACCGATTCCGAAAGCGGCATCCCAGCCACCATAGACCGCTCCATTCCCTTTTATGCGGAGAAGTTCCGCTTGCTGGAAGTCTGGCTGCGCAAGCGCCGCTGGCGCATACAAGTGCCGCTGGAAGACGAGCACGAGCCGGGCGATACCATTCGCTGCCAACTGGACTGGCCGCAGGCCTACTTCTTTGAAGCCTTGTCCGGTCAGCGCATTCGCTAATCGAAAGCGATCAAGTCTTTCAGCTTTTCCAGGGTTGCTTCGCCGATCCCGGCCACTTTATCCAGGTCGTCCAGGCTGCGGAATTCGCCTTCCAACTCGCGGTATTCGATGATCCGGCGCGCGGTGACGGCGCCGATGTTCGGCAGCGATTCCAGTTCCGCTTGCGTGGCGCTGTTGATGTAGACGCGCTGCCCGCCCGATGGCGTTGGCAGCTTGCCGGCCACCTCCCCCAAAGCCGGCGCATGAACATGATCGCCATCGCGCAAGCGCCCGGCGAGGTTCACCAGGCTTCGATTGGCATGCTCGGTCAAGCCGCCGGCCGCCGCCACCGCATCGGATACGCGGCTGCCGTAAGGCAAACTATAAGTGATTTCGGGCTGCTCCACTTCGCCCGTTACGTAGACCAGAATCGGCAGTTGTGTGGCGGTGGGAGCGGGCGTCGCCGTCGGCCGCGGCGGATGAATCGTGATGATCGTCGGCTCGGGCCGCGAGAGCACAACAAGGGCCCCGGCAACAATCAGCATCATTGTCAAAATGAGGAAAGCAAGGACCACCAGCTTCGCTGGAAACTCTGACGACATATTAATTAATTTCCGACCGCATTCAAACGCTATCGGAAATCATAACATCGCTGATGTCCGGGCAGGAGGGTTAATCATCCACCCAGACGGGCAAGTGCCCCAGGGCCACGATATCGTACCACTGCGCGCGATCGCCTTCGGTGAAAATGGCCGCCTCGGCCACGACCTGCGCGCCGGCTTTGTCCATTATCAGGCGCATGCCCTGCAGCGTGCTGCCGGTGGAAATCACATCGTCAATGATGGCGATCCGCCGCCCCTCGACCAGGCGGCGATCCTTGGCGTCAAGGAACAAGGTCTGCGGCTGGCCCGTTGTGATGCTTAGGGTCTCGCTTTGCAGGGCGTCGCCCATGTACGGTTTGTGGGACTTGCGCAGGACGACGTAAGGCACTTTCATAGTTGTGCTCAGCGCATGCGCCAAGGGAATGGACTTCGCCTCGGCTGTTACCAGCACGTCGATTTTCTTCCCGGCCAGCATTTCCGCCAATTCAGCGCTGGCGGCATTGACAAATTCATAATCGCCGAGGATGTTTAGAATCGCGATCCTGACGCCGGGTTTGATCTCCATCAGGGGCAAATCGCGCTTGATTCCGGCTACTTCAACGGAGAAGACTTCAGCAGTCATCAGGTTTCCTTCGCAATAAGCGGGCCATGCGCGGACAATTATAGCGCGGCGCTCGTCGCCTCGAAACGCCGCCAGCGCAATCTCAAGTCGCTGACAAGCCGTTGACGATCCTGCCGTCAACCAGGGACAGAACGCGGTCCATCTGCGTCGCCAAAGCCGGATCGTGCGTGACGAGCACCACGGTCGTTCCGTTGTTGTCGCGAATTGCCGAAAGCGCCTCCAATACCGTCTCGCCGGAATGCGAATCCAAATTGCCGGTGGGCTCATCCGCCAGCAGAATCGGCGGATCGTTGGCGAGGGCGCGGGCGATGGCGACGCGCTGCTGCTGCCCGCCGCTCAACTCGTTTGGTCGATGATGAAAGCGACTGCCCAAACCCAGCATTTCCAGCAAGTCTTTGGCGCGCTCGAAGGGCTTATGCCGCGGCGCCTGGGCAAACTCAATCGGCAGGGCGACATTTTCCAATGCCGTCAATGTCGGGATGAGGTTGAAAAACTGAAAGACGAAACCGATCTTCTGATTGCGAATATCGGTCAGCTGCCCCTCGTCCATATCGGTGATATCGACGCCTTCAATTTCGATCTTGCCTTCGCTTGGGCTGTCCAGGCCGCCGATGATTCCGAGCAGCGTGCTTTTGCCGCTGCCGGAGGGCCCGATGATGCCCACCATTTCATTCGCGTGTATCTCGAGATCGACGCCGCGCAAGGCGTGAACAATGTGCGAACCCAATTTGAGATTTCGCCTGATGTTGCTGGCGCGGATAACAGGAACTGTCACAGGTCGGGTTCCTTCGGCTCAGTTGGCGCTGCGGTCGCGGGCGGAGCTAAGGTGGATGCCATGCCGCGCGGGCGAAGCCTAGACTTCATTGACAATGCTGAAGATCATCGGCCGGCGCTTGGTCTCGTTGTATATCAACTTGCTCAGGCTCTCCTCGACCAAACTCCCGCGATTGCCATTCAAGCGGCGGCGGCTGACGAGCTGGCTGATATTGTCGCGGATTTGATCAAGGAAATCTTCCGCGTCCTTCAGGTAGACGAAGCCGCGCGAGACAATGCGCGGCTCGTCGATCAATTCGCCGGAGCGCTGATCGACGTTGACGCTCACGAGCACAAAGCCGTCCTGAGCCAGAATCTCGCGGTCGCGGATTACCGCCCGTCCGACATCGCCCACGCTGCTGCCGTCAACGAAGACGTAGCCGCCGGGCTGGCGTTCGCCCACGGTCACGCCGCGGCCATCCAACTCGACGGTACTGCCATTTGAAATGACGGTAATGTTCTCTTTGGGAATGCCGCTGGCCGCCGCCAGTTTGGCATGCAGGTGCAGGTGCCGGATCTCGCCATGAATCGGGATCAGGTGGCGCGGCTGCGTCAGGTTGAGCATCAGCCGCATCTCTTCCTGGCAGGCATGGCCGGATACGTGAACGGCTTCAATCGGGTCGTAGATGACATCGGCGCCGCGTTCAATGAGGCGATTGATCGTTCGGTAAACCATCTCCTCATTGCCCGGGATGGGATGGGATGAAAGGATGATCGTATCGTTTTCACGCACTTCCAGTTGCTGATGCCGCCCGCTCGCCAATTTGCCCAGCACGGCTGAGGGCTCGCCCTGGGATCCGGTGACCATGAAGACAACCTTGTGCGGCGGCATCTCCCGCGCCTGCCCGATATTGATCAGCGAGGCGTCGTCAATGTTGAGGTAGCCGAGCTTGCGCGCGATTTTGGCATACTGCGACATGGTGTAGCCGGTGATGCAAACCTTGCGCTTGTATTTGCGCGCGACCGTGACCACCTGCTGGACGCGGGAAATCAACGAGGCGAATGTCGCCACCATGATGCGCCCTTTGGCCTCGCGGAATACGCGCTCGAAGGCGGGTTCGATCACGGCCTCGGACTGCGTCCAGCCGGCTTTGTCCGAATTGGTGCTGTCCGCCAGCAGCAGCGCCACCCCGCGCTGCGCGAAGCCGGCCAGCCGGGCGTAGTCCGTCTTGCGGCCATGCACCGGCGTGTTATCGAACTTGTAGTCGCCGGTGTGGATGACGATGCCGTAAGGCGTGTTGATGCCGAAGCCGACGCAATCGGGAATGCTGTGGCAGACGTGGAAGCTCTCCAGCTTGAACGGTCCAATCTGCACGGCGTCGCCGGCATTAAAAGTGTTGAGGTTGGTCGTCTTGAGCAGGCGCGCGTTCTTCAATTTCACCTGCAGCAGACCGGCTGTCAGCGGCGTCGCGTAGAGCGGAAGATCGGGAAAGGCGGTTACCAGATGCTGAATGGCGCCGATATGATCCTCATGCCCATGCGTGAAGCAGACGCCGTGCAGTCGGATGTCGTCCCGCTCTTGCAGCCAGCGGAAATCCGGAATGATATAGTCGACGCCGTGCATGTCGTTGGCTGGAAACATGATGCCGCAATCGATCAGGAAGCCTTCGCCATTCATTTCGAATAGCGTCATGTTTTTCCCGATTTCGCCCAGGCCTCCGATCGGCGTAATCTTGAATGGTTTCTTCTTCTTAGCCATGTGTTGTCATCTCCAATGTGACTTGACTGCGGCGATGCGCGCCGGCGCTTTTAAGTAAAGCGACAAGTTTAGGACGCGCCATCGCCTGATTCTTGACTTTCATACACCAAAACAGCCCGGCAACCGGTGCGGCAGCGGGCATCCTGGCTTGCTATCGAATTGCAGGTAGATTTGCTGTGATGTCCGCGCACGCTCCTTTCAGCTGCTCTGTCCTTTTATCATGCCTTGTTCGAAGGCATTTAAGGGTCGTCTTAGTTGGCGAGCGTCTCTCGCCTCCGGGGCATTATAGCATAAGCCGCGGGAAGTTCTATCGTCAGTCGGCGGCCGTGGAAAACTGTGGGATAAGCCAGGTTGCGCCGTATGTTTGCATCGCAGTTGATGGTCGTCATTCCGAGTTAATCATTCAAAATAGGGAGGAACTCTCATTTTTCGGAATTTGTAGGGCTTGTCCGGTACCAAAATTCTTGATCCGATACAACAGTAACAATACCAAAATGCTACGATTAACGCGCGATCCTCGCGACAATCAACACTTTACTGCGAAATGCGTAAAGGTCAGTTTCCCTTCTCTAGCTGGCAGGGCAATCGCTTCAAATTCTAATTTAACTACAGAGGACGCAGAGGACACAGAGTTTAGGTTCTTTTTGCGGATTTTCCACTAAATCCGCTGCTTAAATTGGGCAGGCTTGACGCAACCTGGCCGATGAACTTCCTTCCCGCCCAAAAATTTTGCGACAATATGCCGCGAAATCTCCGATCAATCGCTTTCCTCGGCGTCCTCGGTGTCCTCGGTGGCTAAATTTCAGTTTAGTTTTGCTCGTCGCAGCGGCGCCAGTTTTGAAGCGATTGCCCTGCTCTAGCTCGCTGCAGACGGCAGACCAGTTTTTCTACCCCATCCCCGGCCCTTCCCCAGTGAACTGGGGAAGGGTGACTCGTTGATGAAAATGTGAATTCATGCGCAACAGAGTACAAAAATGAGTATAAAATGCCATCTACTTTCAGCGCGCCCCCCTTCCCTAGCTTGCTGGGGAAGGGCCGGGGATGGGGTAAAAAAGCGCGGTAGCATTAACAAGTACCGGACAAGCCCTGCAATGTCCCGTTTTTGTCGCAAGACTATTCAACTAACCTGGTTCTTCTGAGAAGCAGGGCGCTCCGTAAGCGCGGCAAGAAGCCCGTTTATCCGCCCTCGAATTATGATATAATTTCGCGGACTCATCGAACCTAGCGAATACGGGAGGCTTGAGCTTAATGGCTTACGAGAAGATCGCGCTGCCTGACACTGGAGAGAAAATCACCTTCGCGAACGGCAGCATGCAGGTGCCCGACAATCCGATCTTGCTGTTCATCGAAGGCGATGGCATCGGCTATGACATTATGACCGCCAGCAAACGCATCTGGGATGCAGCGGTGGACAAGGCCTATGGCGGCAGACGGCGCGTCTCCTGGCTGGAAGTCTATGCCGGCGAGAAAGCAGCGGGGATCTACGACGGAGATTATATGCCGGAGGAGACCTTCGCGGCTTTTCGCGAATACAAAGTCGGCATAAAGGGACCGCTAACAACGCCGGTCGGCGGCGGCTTCCGCAGCTTGAATGTGACCCTGCGCCAGGTACTGGACCTTTACAGCTGCGTGCGGCCGGTGCGCTGGTACAACGGCGTGCCCAGCCCGCTCAAGCGCCCGCAAGATGTCGATGTGATCATCTTTCGCGAGAACACCGAGGATACCTACGCCGGCATCGAATACGAATCCGGCACGGCCGAAAACAAGAAACTGGCCGAATTCCTCAAGAGCGAATTGGGCGCGACGAATTTCTTCCCCGACGCCGGCTTGGGCATCAAGCCCATCAGCCCCTTCGGCAGCAAGCGGCTGATCCGCGCGGCGATCAAGTATGCCATTGAACGCGGACGCAGCAGCGTCACTTTGGTTCACAAGGGCAATATCCAGAAGTTCACCGAAGGCGCGTTTCAGAAGTGGGGATATGAATTGGCGCGCGAAGAATTCCCGGAGCAGACGATATCCTGGGACGATGTCGCGGCCAATCACGGCGGGGACATTCCCAACGGCAAGATCCTGATACAGGATACGATTGCCGACATCATGTTCCAGAAGATGCTGCTGCGGCCGCGTGAACACGATGTCATCGCCACCACCAATCTCAATGGCGACTACCTCAGCGATGCGCTCGCGGCCGAGGTGGGCGGGGTCGGCATTGCGCCCGGCGCCAATATCGGCGACGAGATCGCATTGTTTGAAGCCACCCACGGCACGGCGCCGAAGTACACCAACAAGGACATGGTCAACCCGGGTTCCTTGCTCTTCAGCGGCGTAATGATGCTCGAGCATTTGGACTGGTTCGAGGCTGCCGAGTTGATCAGCAAAGCCTACGAGCTGACGATTGATCAGCGCTACGTGACCTATGACTTTGCGCGTCAGATGGAAGACGCGACCAAAGTCGCCACCAGCGAATTCGCCACTCGCATCATCGAGAATATGGATGCGGGTTAATCGGCTACTGCGGCTCAATCCCGGCGGGGCAGTCAATTGGACTGCCCCGTTTGCTTTCTCGCCTTTGCGCCTTCATTCCGGCAACGGGAACTGATACTGCGTTGTACCGTCGGCGCATTGGATTACAATGGATGCAGTTAATTTGGATGAGCGTTGGCGATGCGGCGGGAAGACTTGCTTCGGGTTCCGGTAGACGGCTATTTTCGGGCCGTGCAGGCGCGCCGCCCCAACCGGCGGTTCATCCCCGTCTCAATCGCTTTCTTGCTTGTGGCCGCGGCCGCGCTTCTGACGCAGGCGCCCCTACTGCTCGCCGCCGCCGCTGCTGGATTTGCCCTTGTCTTGCTGCTGCTGTCTCGTAGAAAAAACGAGCCGGAAAATATACACATCAACCTCAGCGGCGCCGAACTGACAATTCGGGGCGGCGGCTATGACTTGCAGCTGCGCGCGCCCTTCCGTTTCAAAACGGGCCTGGAGCGGCGGCCGGCGACCGACAAGCAAGACGAGACTTGCTTTGTGCGCATGGTCATTGACGCGCAGGGCAAGCCTTTGGTCCTGGAAGAAGAAGTCTTGGCCGGGAACTATCCGCCGCCGTTCGACGAGATTGTTGGCGAAGCCAGCGCATTGGGCGTCCCTGACCTGGCCAGCCTTAGTCCCTTTCCCGGCACGCTTTGGGCGCTGATTGAACGCCTGGAGGCGCTGTCCGATTCCACTGCGCCCTCTGAGCGCAGCGGGCAAGTTAAGAGCCTGTTTGACCTGGGCAAAGATCAGATGGCGCGCCGAGAATACAGCGAGGCGGTCGCCACCTACGACGCCATCATCCGCCAGCGCCCCGATTCCGCCCGGGCCTATTTCGACCGCGGCAGCGCGCGCTATCACGCCCGCGAAGACCTGGACAAAGCCGTCAATGATCTGACCACGGCCTTACGCCTCGATCCGCGGCAGCGCGACGCCTATCGCATACGCGCATTGACGCATGCGCGCCTGGGCGATTGGACCTCCATGCGCGCCGACTGTTCATCGGCGCTTCAGCATGAGCCCGGTAAACCCGAGCTGTTCAATCTGCGCGGCACGGCCTGTTATCGACTGGGGGATTACGATGCCGCGCTGTCAAATTTTGATCGGGCCGTGGCGCTGGACGCCACCCGCTATGAATCTTTCTACAATCGCGGCCTGGCAAGGCAGCGCCTGGGCCTGCTGGCCGAGGCGCTTGAAGACTTCCAACAAGCCCTGAAGCTCAGCCCCTCCTTTGCCGACGCGCGCAAATCGAGCGAAATCTTGCGGCAACAACTGGCGCAGCGCCGCGCTAGCTCAAGGACTTAAGCCAATCTCTGAGCTTGTCTTCAAGGCCGTCGCGCGCGCGAATGAATGCATGCAGGACAGCATCCTCGTCGCCAGCGGCCGCGGCCGGATCCGGAAAGCTCCAATGGATGCGCCGCGCCGGACCGGGAAACAGCGGGCAAGTTTCAGCCGCCTTGTCGCAGACCGTGATGACGTAGTCGAATTCCCGCTCGAGATATTGATTCACATGATCCGACGACTGTCCGCTGATATCGATGCCGCGCTCGCGCATGGCTTCAATCGCGTAGGGATTCACTTGCGACGGTTTGGCGCCCGCGCTGTAGACTTCCACTCTATCGCCGGCGAGATGGCGCAAGATTCCTTCAGCCATTTGCGAACGCGCGGAATTGGCCGTGCACAGGATAAGAACTTGCAGTTTTTCGCTCAATTTCTGCCCTTCCAAATTGCAGCGCAGACCTGAATGCGCCGGGTTGATGCTAGTGGTTTAAGCGGTCTTGCGCGCGGGCGAACCACTGCGACATAAACAGGGCGCAAAGCGCTAGAACAATCAGAATGACGCCCGTCCAGATTGCCGCGTTGATGTCTCTTTCAAAGATGCTGTAGACAAGCAAAGGCATCGTCTGCGTTTTGCCTTGTAAATTGCCGGCGAACAGGATAGTCGCGCCAAATTCCCCCAGGGCGCGCGCCCAGGTCAAGATCATGCCCGATACCAGCGCGCGCCAGGCAATCGGCAGCGTGATATACCAGAACATCAGCCAACCGAAGGCGCCATCGACGCGGGCCGCGTCTTCGATCTCCGGCGATATCCCCGAGAAACCGACTTGCGCCGAGCGAATATAGAAAGGCGCGGAGATGAAGAATTGCGCGATAATCACCGCCAGGATGGAAAACGGAATAATGATGCCCGCCTCGGCGAGCAAAGCGCCGACCGCGCCGCGCCGGCCGAAGGTGAGCAGTAGCGCCAAACCAGCGACCGCCGGCGGCATGACGATCGGCAATTCGATGAACAAGCTGATGAAGCGTTTGCCGCGAAATTCGTAGCGCGACAGCACGTAAGCCAGGGGCGTGCCCAGGGCGGCCGCCAGGCAGACGACGGCCAGAGTCGATGCGAAACTGAGCAGGGCCGCCGCCAAAATCGTCGAAGAATCCGGCAAGCCTTCCCAGGCGCGAGAATGCAGCCCGCTGCCAATCAACACCAATATCGGCGTCGCCAGCAGCAGAAAGGCAAATGCGCTGACGCCAAATATCAGCAGCCTATCCGCTTGGGGACGGGGGCGCAAGGCAGGGGTTTGATTCCACTTCGGGCGCATCCGCGGCCTCAACTGTCGGCGCCGGCGCAGCATCGCTTGGCAGGTCGGCTTCTAGTATAGCAGGCGGGCAGAATCCATTGTCAGCGAGAATTTCCCGCGCCTCCGCCGAAAAAACGAAGTCGATAAACCGTTCGGCCAAGCTCATCCGCGGCGAATCTTTGAGCGGCGCGATCGGGTAAGAAGCCAATTGATTGTGCCTCTGCGCGATTGGGAATTGAAGCAGCTTGCGCTGCGCGGCGCCAGCTGCGTCAGACTGATACACGATGCCGGCATCGGCTTCGCCCAGCGCCACCCGCGCGACAACCTGCCGCACATTGCTCTCCTCGGAGGCCAGATTGCGCATGACGCCTTCGCTGAAGCCTTCGCCCAGCTCTTCATTGTGGGACAGGAACATCGCATCGGTGTAGGCGCGAATTGGCGTCCCGGGCGCGGCAAGCACCAGCAAGATCGATTCCTCCGCCAGGCTGGCGATGCCAGTTATCGCGGCCGGGTTGTCAACTGGCGCGATCAACAGCAATTGATTATGCGCGAATACTTGCACGGCTTCCGCGTCAATGCGTTCGCCCTCCACGACATTCTGCATTTGCAATTCGTTGGCGCTGGCGAAGACATCGGCCGGCGCCCCTTGCAGAAGTTGAGCGGCCAGAGTCGATGAGCTGGCGAAGTTCAAATGGATTTCGACCGTCTCGTGAGCTTCGAGGAAGGCGGCGCGCATATCTTCGAAGACGTCGGTCAAGGATGTTGCCGCGTAAATCGTCAGCTCTTGGGCGCCGTCTTCCTGCGCCCGGGCCGCGCCCAACACAACAAAAAAGCTCAGGATCAATAGAACAGGGCGATGGAGGCGCAACAAAGTTTCCGAAACCATGGCACAACATGATATGCCATGAGCCGCAGATTGCAAGCGCCTCGCCGGTTCAGGCGCCGCGCGGCCGGCAAGATTGGCGGATCGGCTAACGTCTAACCTGCGCTCGTCCAACGCTTGCGCAACGGTCACTTGAATCTGGCCTTAATTCCACTATGTTCAATATACGAGGCTTGCGAGGTCTTATGCGTTACGGACAGCGGTCCGGACCGCCTTCGTGGTTTGTCATTCTGCTTGGCATCGCCATTGTATTTGGCATCTATTATGTTTGGGTGGGCTTGCGTAACTTCATGGCCAGCGGCGCCAGCGTTGTCGAATCCACGCGTCAGGCGATCGTGCAGGATACAGCCACCGCCGTGCGCATACATGAACTGGAGGTCAACGCGCCCACTCCCCTTCCCAGCTTCACGCCGGTGCCGCCTTGCCAGGAATTCGCCGTCATCGTGCGGGAAGCCATCGTCCGCTCTGAACCATCGACAAACAGCCGTATCGTTGACGCCCTGAAAGAAGGCGAAACCGTCTGCGTCATCACCAAACTGCCGGACTCGGAATGGTATCTAATCGACCGCAACGCGCTCACCCGCCGCATCGACCGCGTCTATATGCATCAGGCGATCGTCCGCGCTCTGCATCCGACCGAGACGCCGACTGTGACGCTGACGCCGACGTCCACCCCGACCGCCACCCATACAATCGTGCGCACCGCCCGGCCAACCAATGGGCCGAGCCGACCGACAGTCGAACTCAGCCAGCCGTCGCCCACGCCGAGTTACACAGCCACCGCGCCGCCGCTGAGCATTAGCCTGTGAGTTGTGGCCGCTGTGGCGGCAGCGCCATCGACATCCCGATTTTCCCGCCCAACATATTGGGTCCACTACAACCCCATCCCCAGCGAGCTAGCTGAGGAGCGGACACGTTTGAGGCGACAAGGTACGATAGCGGCGGGTCAGCCAATGGCTGACCCCTACAAGGCGTCTTTACGGCGCAAACTGTAGGGGCGACCTATTAGGTCGCCCGAAATTCCCCGAAATAATTCCAAGTTTCGCGGAGATTTCACGGCTGACGCAAAGGTGTCCGCTCCTTAGCAGCGAGCTAGGGAAGGGGGAGCGAGCTGAAAGAACCTGACCTCATTGGCAATTAGCTTTGTGTTTTGGACTCAACCTGCGAGCTTCTCAGCAAACGCAAGCAAGTAATTGAAAAAATGCGCATCGTTTTTCGCGGCATACTTGCGGGCGACCCACCGGGTCGCCCCTACCGCATAAGAGGTGATTCGGTGTACGGGCGAGCCGGTGGCTCGCCCACTCTTGCAAAAAACTGCCCATCAGAATTTGCACGACTTACTTGCGTTTACATCTGTAGAGCTGCCCTTCCTCAGTTCACTGGGTCACGTAGACATAGACCTTCGGGACGGCCGGGGATGGCGTATAAAACCTGTCCGCGTTCCTCTTCCCTCTTTTTGGGCGAAGCAACTGGGCGATAGAATTGGAGGCCAGGGAGCAAGTTCCTCGCAAGCCTTGTAGCTTGCGGTAGCAAGCGCTTCGACTATACTAATTTCAGCGCGCAATCGATTCAGTTTTGAGCTTCGCCGCGGTGGAAAGGAGCGGGTTTGGCTGCGATCATTCAAGTTATTGCCGGCCTTATCTTCGTCTTCCTCCTGCTTAGCATATTGGTGACCGAAGTCAACTCGCTTATCGCCAAAGCGAGCAAATTGCGCGCAAAGCACCTCCGCCAATCCTTAAACCAAATCATTGAAGACCCGGTCATTCAGGCCAAAGTTTATACCCATCCTTTGATTCAGTTGGTCAAGGCGGCGCCGGTCGCGCCGGGCCAGCGCATCTCCCGGGCCGAGGCCTCCGCAATCGCCGGCAGTTCCATCGGCAATGTCGACTGGCTCGAGCCGGCTACATTCGTAGACGTCGTGCTCAATACCATCAAAGCGGAATCGGACCAGCAGTTGTTTGGCGCATTCTTCAATGTGATCGACGGCATGCCCGCCGGGCCGGAGCGCCGCGGCCTGAGGGTCATGTTGAACCGCGTTGTGAGCAGCGGACAAGGCATGAGGGAATTGCGGCGCGCGATCCCTTATGTGCGAGACCATCGTCATCGCAACGCCCTGACGGACATCATGAACCAGATTGACGAGGAAATCAGCTTGCTGGGCGCCCAGCCCAGCACAAACGTGGCGCTGATGGCCGGCATCCGGCAGATCGACAGCCCGAACCTGCGCGGCGCGCTGGCGACGGTCATGTCCAATGCCGAGAACATGGATGCAGCCCGCGGCAACCTTGAAACCTGGTTCAACAACACAATGCAGCGAGCCAGCGCCCAGTATGCGGCCAAGATGAAAAGGCTGTCGGTTGTCGTGGCCTTGGTCATCGCTTTGGGCTTGAACGTTGACGCCTTGAATATCGCGCAAGCGCTCTGGGACGATCCGGCGCGGCGGGAACAACTCAGCAGCGAACTCAATTTGACGGTTCAAAGCGACGCGCTGCAGACGCAACTGGATGATGTCAGCGCGGGCGGCGCCGAGTACAGCGCCAACCTGGCCGAAGCCGACAGCGGCATTGAAGGCGCGATTGATTCCGGCGCCGAGATCGCCTATCAATTGCAGGATTTACAGGATCTAAGCCTGCCCATCGGCTGGACCATAACAAATCTGGAAGACCTGCCCCAAGCGCATTTCGCCCGCGCCGATCGCAACAACTTGTGGAATCTCCTGCCGGACAACAACCCGGACGGGTGGCTCGGCCTTCTGGCGCTGAAGGCGCTCGGCATCGCGGCAACCGTCATCGCCGCGGCGCAAGGCGCGCCATTCTGGTTTGGCATCGTCAACCGCATTTTAAGGCGCTAGGCGCAGGCGAGCCCGCGAGTTGCCGGGCGGCGCCATGTGAAAATTTGGGGCTGTTGCAAGTGTTTACGCGGGATATGTGTCAGAATTTACCCTACGAGCAAACATATTTTTGTGAGATTTTGTCAGTTGACAGAGGCGCGCGTCTTCGCTCAAAATAGAATCCACAAGAACCTCGCGCGCTGTGACAAAATAGATGAATTAAACTTATTCACCAATCAGGTAAGGGATTCATCGTGATTCAGTCATTGATTGACCTTGCTGACAAACACGGTTACGTCACTTATGAACAGATTAAGGAAGCGCTCGACGACGATGGTGAAGACCGGGTAGCATTGCGCAACCTGCTCTTCGAATTGGAAGAACTCGGGATTGAGCTTCGCAGCGACAGTGACCGCGCCGAAAGCAAGAACGGCACAGAAATCATTGAGCAAGAGTTTGAAAACCGCGAATTCCTGCAAAACAGGATAGTAGCCGACATCAGCGCCATTTCGTCCGACGACCCCGTCGGACTTTATTTTCGCCAGATGGCGCAGGAGCCGCTTCTGAGCGCGAGCGACGAGATAGAACTCGCCAAGCGCATCGAGCGGGGCTTCAAGGCGCAAATCCGTCTGGAGAGCCCGGACGTTTTGCAGAAGAGCGACCGTTGGCGCCGTCACCTGCGCCAGCTCAAATTTGACGGTCAACTCGCGCGGGAGCATTTGGGACGGGCCAATACCCGGTTGGTCGTCAGCATCGCCAAACGCTACATGGGCCAGGGCCTGCCCTTTCCCGATCTGATTCAAGAGGGCAATGTCGGCTTGATGCGGGCGGTTGACAAGTACGATTATTCGCGCGGCAACCGCTTCAGCACCTACGCCACCTGGTGGATCAGGCAAGCGATTACGCGCGCGCTGGCGCAGAAGACAAGAACGATACGCATTCCCTTGCACATGACCGAGCGCATCCGCCAGATGTACCGCGCCGCGCAAGACCTTGAACAGACGCTGGGGCGGCGGCCGACAGCGGAAGAAATCGCTACGGCGATGGAAGTGGCGGCCGACGCCGTGCGCGCCATGATGGATGCCAGCCAACATGCGATCGCGCTTGAGCGGCCCGTGGGCGATGATGGCGACAGCGAATTTGGCGACTTCATTGAAGATCAGGAAACGATCAGCCCGGTCGAATCCGCCACGCAGAATCTGCTTGAAGAAACAATCGAAGAGGTCCTGGCCGAATTGACGCCGCGGCAGAGCCATATCTTGCGCTTGCGCTTTGGCTTGGGCGGCGGCGAACCGCACACCCTGGAAGAAATCGCCAACAAATTTGGACTGAGCCGGGAGCGCATCAGGCAACTGGAGAAAGAAGCCTTGCGCCGCCTGCGTCACCCGCAGTTGGCGCATAATTTGCGCGATTACCTCGCATAGATTAAAATCCAGTTCGCAATCGTCTTGAGCGGACCAGTCCACAGGATGGTCGGCTTTTTTGTTTGAGTACTGAGGAGACTATGACAAACCAGCTTGACGGGTTGCTCAGTCAACGCACTGCCGACATGCGCCGCAATCGGATCCGCGAGATCCTGAATGTGGTATCCAGACCGGGCATGGTTTCACTGGCGGGCGGCATTCCAGCGCCCGAGTCCTTCCCCATAGAGGAACTTTATCGAATTAATGAAACGGTGCTCGATCGCTATGGCGCCCGCGCCTTGCAGTACGACTTGACGGAGGGATTCGCGCCCTTCCGCGAAGCGCTGGCCGGTTTCCTGGCGAAGAAAGGCATCCACTGCAGCGCGGAACAACTGCTGGTCTTCAATGGCTCGCAGAGCGCGCTGGATACGCTGGGCAAGATCTTGATCACGCCGGGCGACATTGTCGCGCTGGAATCCCCCAGTTACCTGGGCGCGATTTCCGCTTTCAGCGCCTACCAGCCGAACTACCTGAGCATCGAAACGGACGACGCCGGAATCGTGCCCGAGGCCCTGGACGAGGCGCTTGACCGGCATCCAGTCAAGTTTGTCTACCTGGCGCCAACATTTCAGAACCCCACCGGCCGCAGCCTGAGCGTCGAGCGGCGCCGGCAAATTGCCGACATCATTAGGCAGCGCAACAGCCTGGTCGTTGAAGACGATCCCTACAGCGACCTGCGTTTTCGCGGCGAAGCCCTGCCCGCTCTCTATACTTTCGCGCCCGAGAACACGGTTTATGTCAGCACAGTTTCGAAGATCTTCGCGCCCGGGCTCCGGCTCGGCTTTTCACTGGCGCCGCCGCTCATCCATGAATGGCTCTACACCGCCAAGCAAGGCGCCGACCTGCACAGCAACACCTATGCCCAGGCCCTGGCGACCGAATACATCGCCGGCGGGTACATCGATCGCCAGTTGCCCAAGATCATTGAATTGTACCGTCCGCGGCAGGAAGCGATGCTGGCGGCGATGGACGAGCACTTGCCGAGTGACTACCACTGGACGAAACCCGAGGGCGGCATGTTCATTTGGGTCGAAGGTCCCGACGGCGTCGATGCCGAAGAACTCTATTGGAAGGCGGTCGAGCGGAGCGTGGCTTTTGTGCCCGGAAAATACTTCTATATCGATCCCAACCAAGGGCTGCCGACCATGCGCCTGAACTTCACAAAAGCGGACGAGGCGACTCTAAGCTCCGCCATCGCCACGCTGGGAAGCGTCATCAAAGAACTTGGAACGGATTGAACTCCGGGCAATAGGACGTAAGTAGCTGGATTGCGGCAATGGCCTTCTTTAGGTCCAAGCGAAAGAACCCGACGGATTCGGCAAATGGATTGCGCGCGCTGATCCTGTCCTTCTATCTGCCGGCGCTGATGGTGACGCTCGGGCAGGGATTGCTCGTGCCCATCCTGCCGCTTTACGCCACCGAATTCGAGATCGGCTATGGCTTAATCGGCTTGATCCTGGCGGGCGAAGCCATTGGCACGCTCTTCGCCGATGTGCCAACCGGCATGATTCAGCGGCGCTTTGGCAATAAGCAAGTCATGATGATGGGTTTGTTTGTGCAGTCCGTCTCGGTGCTGTTTCTCTTTTTTGCGCCGACGATCTGGATCGTGCTGGTCTTGCGCTTGTTCTCCGGCTTCGGCCGTTCCATGTACACCGTATCCGCCCACTTGTACGTGACAAATCACATTGACCTGTCCAAGCGCGGCAAAGCCATCTCAATCTTCGGCGGGACGCATCGACTGGGCGGCTTCATCGGCCCGGCCGTCGGCGGCGTCATCGCCGGCGCATTCGGCTTGCGCGCGGGTTTTATCGGCGTGGCGCTGGTCACTGGAATCGGCCTTGTTGTAGTCGCCTTGTTCACGCGAGACAGCAAGCGGGAAAGCGCTCGTCTCAGCGGCGACGGCGACCACCATATCCACTTCCTTTCGGCGCTGGCATCCAATTATCGCGTGCTGGCTTCGGCCGGCCTGGCGCAGGTCTTCGGCCAGACGATTCGGGCCGGCCGCACCGTTGTCATTCCCCTATTCGCCGCCGATGTCCTCGGCCTAAGCGTCGACCAAATCGGCCTCATCGTCAGCATTTCGGTCGCCGTCGATTTCAGTCTCTTTCTGGTTGCCGGCTGGCTCATGGATCGCTATGGGCGCAAATTCGCAATTGTGCCCTGTTTTGGCATTCAAGCGCTGGGCATGGCGCTGGTGCCCTTCGCCGTGAGCTACAGCGGTCTGTTATTCGCCGCCGTTCTCATCGGGCTGGGCAATGGCTTGGGCTCGGGCAGCATGATGACGCTTGGCTCGGATCTTTCGCCGGCGCGATCGCGCGGCGAATTCCTGGGGCTGTGGCGTTTGATCGGCGATGTCGGTCACACGGGCGCGCCCCTGGTTGTCGGCGTCGTGGCGGAAATCCTCGTGCTCAGTTCCGCCATCTGGGTGATCGCCGGCGCCGGTTTAGCCGCCTCGAGCATTTTCCTGTTCATGGTGCCGGAGACGCTAAAGCGAAAACATCCGCTCGCCGCAGCCTGACAACGCGAGCGGACGCCCGCAACACGACGAACTCGCGCACAACGAGATTGTAGGGGCGAGCCTTGGCTCGCCCGCCAAACTCAAGCGCGGATTTTCGGGCGACACACAGTGTCGCCCCTACGGCATAAGAGGAGTCTCAGTGTACGGGCGAGCGGCGGCGAGTTTGTACGGGCGAGCCGGTGGCTCGCCCTAATCTGTAGAAGATTTCCGGCCGGCCTCCGCGTGGTAAACTTGGAACTATAGAGCGCACACAGGCTTTCAATTGGATCTAAGGCAAACCACATCCACTACAAAAGCCACTCCCATGACGGGTAGCCATGTTACGAAAGCTCAGCATCCTCAACCTGAGTTGGCCGCTCAACCAGGCAGAACTCTTTGACCGCGCGCGACCGCTCATCGTGGAGATCGGCTTTGGCAATGGCGATTATCTGATCCGTCTGGCGGAAGCCAAGTCCGATCACAATATCATCGGCCTGGAAATATCCAGCCAATCCATGGACAAAGCCGAAGCGAAGATCGAACGACGAGGCTTAACCAACGTCCGCCCTATCCACAGCCGCGCCGAAACAGCGCTCGCGCATTTGCTGGAACCGGAATCGGTCGCTGCCTTTCACATCAATTATCCCGATCCCTGGTTCAAGAAGCGCCATCACCGGCGCCGTCTGATCAAGCGGGACACGGTCGATCTTTTGACAAGTCGGCTGACGGCGGGCGGGTCCTTGCATCTGGCGACAGATATCAGCGATTATGCCGAATATGCGCACGAGATTCTGGCCGATACGCCGGGTCTGTCCAATCAATTCGACCGGCCCTGGGCAGACGAAGTCGAAGGGCGTTTCCGCACAAAATACGAAGAGAGGGGCTATCGTCAGGGGCGGCGCGGGCACTTCTTTTACTATCGCCGCAATAGGCAGCCGGTGAGTCATCCGCCGCCGATAAAGGAATTGGATATGCCACATCTATTCTTGCGCAGTCCGCTTTCCGCCGCGGAAATCGTCGACCGCTTTGTGGCGACACGCAGCGAAGCGGGCGGCGCGCATATTGCCATCCTGCGCGCTTATGTCGACCCACGTCGGAATGCCGCCATCTTTGAAGTGGTGGTCGACGAGCCGAGCATCGAGCAGCACAGCGTCATCGCGCTGTCGCCGCGACCGGCGCCGGAGGAATACATCGTGAAGCTGACCGGCATCGGCCAGGCGCGGCCAACGTATGGCATGCACCGGGCGGTTGAGGCTGTGGGCGAATGGGTGGCGGGCTTGCATGACGGGGCGCGGGTGCTGGCGCGGAAGCTGCGGGGATGATTTTGCCACAGAGACACAGAGGCACAGAGTAAAACAAATATGCTATAATGCTGCGCAATGTGTCAATGGAAGCGAGGGCGAGTGGCATTGTGGCAGCAAATCGGAACTTGCACAAAGCAAAGTCGAATAAGAAAGATGAGTTCTACACACAGCTTGTTGATATAGAGAATGAACTCCGTCATTACACAGATCACTTTCGCGGGAAAGTGGTCTATTGCAACTGCGACGATCCGCGAGTGAGCAATTTCTTTCATTATTTCGCGTACAACTTCCGCGTGCTCGGACTAAAGAAACTGATTACAACTTGCTACAAGAATCAGCAAATGGATATGTTCAGCCAACACGATGCGGAAAAGGCAATATGGCTGGAATACGATGGAACAGAGAACGAGACCGGCGTTCCGTCAGTTGAAGACATCGGCATACACTATCTTGAGGGCGATGGCGATTTTAGAAGCAATGAGTGTATTGAGCTGCTAAAGTGTTCGGACATCGTGGTTACGAATCCGCCCTTTTCGCTTTTCCGTGAATATGTCGCGCAGTTAATTGAGTATGACAAGAAGTTTCTTATAGTCGGTCATCAGAACGCAATCACCTATAAGGAGGTTTTCCCGCTGATTAGAGACAACAAATTGTGGCTTGGGATTACTCCTCGCGGAAGGGACATGCTGTTTGAAGTTCCGAAAAATTATGCAAAAGAATTAGTGGCGACGAAGAAAGAGGGAAGCGCATACAGGATCGTTGATGGTGTCGTTTACGGAAGGCTGGGAAGCGCTTGCTGGTATACCAATCTGGACTACCGGCAAAGGCACGAAGAATTGATTTTATTCAAGCGCTACTCGCCGGAGGAATATCCAAAGTATGACAATTACGATGCGATTGACGTGTCAAAGGTTGCACATATTCCCAGGGATTGGGAGGGCGCTATGGGCGTACCAATAACATTCTTGAACAAACACAACCCGGATCAGTTTGAGATATTGAGTGCTAACGATATCCGGCTAAGCGATCGAGTTCCCTTCAAGAAACATGGCTTGATAAAAGATAAAGATGGGACAATAAACGGGAAGCCCAAATATGTACGGATTGTAATCCGCAAACGGAGATCGACATGATAGAGGAAATCCCCTCGGAAGTTTGGTACACAATACTCGGCTGGTTCCTAGCCACCGTTGGAACTGCGATTCTCAGAGCCATATACCAAAAGTGGGCATTGTGGAACTGGGAAAGAACTGTACTGAACTGCGTCACGAACTTTGCCTATGACGAGGAAAGAGGAGACATTTACAGCGCTATCAACACGCCTTCGAGGAGAATCGACAGCTTCAAGCTTGTCCTGCACATAGCTTCTGATCCCCAAAAATACCAAAGATGCATGACCCACATTGCCTGTTTCTTCAACCCGAGCTTACTTAGTCTTACCTACACACGGAAAAAAGGCGACGATGTTTACTACCAGAAAAATATGGAAACCTACGTCCTAAAGCCTTATGAAAGCGTCGCGAATTACCCGGACGGCTGGCTTGGAATGTCAAGAAAAGAAATAATAGCAGCCCATGCAAATAAGACTACATGACCTCACAATTCGCCAACTGGTCGAGTGCTAACGCGATGACGGCCAAGGCGGCGTAATCGGCTACGGGGGTAAGCTCGGCAGATTCTATGTCACAGAGACAAGAGAATTATGCCAGAATCGTTATTCGGCATAGAAAGTCAGAGTAAGTGCTACACAGGAGAACCGCAATGTGTGAAAGTTTCACATTTGAGTACAACGGGGTGAGTTACACTGTAACCCCGAATAAAAGAACGCTGCTATTGGATGTTTTGACAGATGAGCCGTTTTACCCTGGTTCTGATCTTGATGATCCTGATCACATCTATTCTGCCCTCAAAACAACAGAACTTGGCGAAATGCCACTGTGCGACCTACTTGTTGGTACAGTCAATGGTAAACCGCCAAAAGAAATTGATAATGTATTAACTTGGATTGTAGGCGTCGAAACTCTGCGAAGGTTTTATGCTGACACAGACTTGGCGGAGAACTTGCGGAAGTCAGCGGTGGTGTTTCAAATTATGCGTCCTGCTTGTGACGCTGTCATTCAAAAAATAAAAGACGGCATTTTAAGCGTGGAGAAAGAATTAACAGTCGGGTCTCACAATGAAGCATTGCAAAGAGAAGCCCGCAAAATGCCAAATGTTATGCAACAGCTGCAAGCGTTAGGTGATGATTGCCCCGAATGGGCAAAGGACGACGAATGAAAATCGAACTCATTGACCTCACAGTTCGCGAACTCGTTGCGGACTATGATGACGATGGCGAGGGCGGTGTGCGCGGCTTCGGCGGCAACTTGGATATCCGCCCGCCCTTCCAGCGCGAATTCATCTACAAGGGCAAGCAGCGCGAGGAAGTCATTCGCACGATCCTGCGTGGATTCCCATTAAATGTCATGTACTGGTCGCAACGAGAAGATGGCAGTTTCGAGATCATTGACGGGCAGCAGCGCACCATATCAATCGCCCAATATGTCCAGAGTGATTTTTCGGTAGACGGTTTGTATTTTCACAATCAGCCGCTTGAGATCCAGGGGCAGGTATTGGATTACGAACTGATGGTTTATGTTTGCGAAGGGACGCATCAAGACAAGCTGGATTGGTTCAGGATTGTTAATATCGCCGGCGAGAAGCTGTTACATCAAGAGTTGCGCAACGCGGTTTACTCTGGTTCATGGGTATCCGACGCCAAGCGCTATTTTAGCAGAACGGGCGGTGCCGCGGCTGGCTTGGGTGGGGATTACATGAGCGGATCGCCAATCCGCCAAGACTACCTCGAAACCGTAATCAAGTGGATTAGCGGTGACAACATTGAGGACTATATGGCGCGGAATCAGCATGTGGGAAGCGCCGCGCCCTTGTGGGAATACTTTATGGAAGTCATCGACTGGATTGAAGCGACATTCACCAAGAAGCGCAAGAACATCATGAAAGGAGTCGACTGGGGTGGCTTATACAATACCTACAAAGACGCAGAGTTGGACTCCGCGTGGATTGAAGCGGAAACCCAGCGGCTTATCCATGATGATGATGTTTCTAATCATAAGGGTATCTATCCCTATATTCTCACTGGCGAAGAAAAGCATCTGAATATACGAGGCTTTACAGATGGCATGAAACAGAGGGTTTATGACAGTCAGAAAGGCAAATGCATGATCTGCAAAAAGTCATTTGACATTTCTGATATGGAAGCCGACCACATCACACCTTGGAGAGAAGGCGGCAAGACAATCGAAGAAAACTGCCAAATGCTCTGCCGCAAATGCAACCGCGAGAAATCATCGAAATAGCGCGAAGGCAATCACTTGACACAACTCACCCAGCACACCCTCCCCAACGGGCTCACCGTCCTGCTCAAAGAGGCGCATAGCGCGCCCGTCATCAGTTGGTGGCTCGCTTACCGCGTCGGCAGCCGCAACGAACCCACCGGACTCACCGGCATCTCCCACTGGGTCGAGCACATGATGTTCAAAGGCACGGAGCAATTCCCGGCAGGCCTGCTCGACCGCGAAATCGACCGCGCCCGCGGCCAGTGGAACGCCTTCGCATCAATGGACTCCGCCAAGTACTTCGAGACCTTGCCCGCCCACAAAATCGATATCGCCATGCGCGCAGAAGCCGACCGCATGAGCAACGCCATCTTCGATCCCGAAGAGACCGAATCCGAGCGCACGGTTATCATCTCCGAGCGGCAAGGCGCGGAAAACCAGCCGACATTCTGGCTGCAGGAGCAAGTGCGCGCCGCGGCACGAGCCGAGGGAATACATCGTCAAGCTGACGGGCATCGGCCAGGCGCGGCCGACCTACGGCATGCACCGGGCGGTGGAGGCTGTGGGCGAATGGGTGGCGGGCTTGCATGACCGGGCGCGGGTGCTGGCCAGAGCAATCGCGCCTTGATCTGGCTACAAGCGTCGATGGCAAGCCCTCGACGCTAATCGCTCCGCGCTGACCCGCGGGCAAGCGCTGGAAACTCCACAAGCAATCAAGGCTTACAGCAATGGATCTGGAGCTAGCCCTTGACGGCGCCGAAGGTCAAGCCGCGCACGATGAAGCGCTGGACCATCAGCGACAGAATGACCGGCACCGTTACCGCAATCAGCATGCGCGTGGTGACGAAGCCGAAGTCAATGCCCCGCACCGTGTCCGAGCCGGCCACCAGCATCGGATAGGGTTTCCAGTCGCGGTTGGCGAGCACGCTGGCGAAGAGGAATTCGTTCCAGGCGAATGCGAAGCAGATCAAGGTCGAGGCGACCAGCGCCGGTTTAGCCAGCGGCAAAGCGATGCGCCAGAAGGTGGTAAATTCGCTAGCGCCATCAACCAGCGCCGCCTCGCGCAGTTCGGCGGGCAAATCGGCGAAGTAATCGCGCATGATGAGCACAGCGAAGGGCAGCGTGAAGGTGGCGTTGACGATGACCATGCCGGGCAGGGTGTCGAGCAATTTCAAATCGCGGAACATCAAGACAAAGGGGATGAGCGTGGCGACCGGCGGCAGAAAGCGCTGCGAGAGAAACCAGGAGACCAGATTGCGATTGCCGATGCCGTACTTGAATCGCGCCAATCCGTAGCCCGCCAGCGTGCCGAGCGTGGTCGCAACGACAGTCGCGCCGAGTGAAATCAGCGTGCTGTTGCGCAGCGCCTTCATCGTCTCCGCGCCGCCGGAGCCGAACTCCTGCTGCCAGTTCAACAGATTCGGCTCGAACTGCAAGAAAGGAATGATGGAGCCGTCTTTCCATTCGGACTTGAGGGAGGTCAAGGCGGCATAACCGAAGGGCGAAAAGGCGATGAAGGTGCAGACGAGTGCCAGCGCGATGATGAGCCGGTCGCTGAGCGAGGCCCGCGTGAAGGCGCTGCGCGGTTCCGTCAGCGGGACTGAGTCTGTGTTTGCAGCCATCGCTTTTCTCCCGAGCTATTCGAAGCGCTCGCGCACGCGATAGAAATAAATCGATGAAACCACAATGGACACAATAACAAGCAGGTAAGCCAAGGCCGCGGCTTCGCCCAATTGGAAGCTGCCGATCAGCCCTTTTTCGTAGGCGTAATAGACGTAAGTCTGCGTGACGGAGCCGGGTCCGCCGCGCGTCAAACTATAGGGGATGTCGATAATCTTCAGCGATTCCACCATGCGCAGCAGCATGACCGTGCCCAAGGCCGGCGCGATCATGGGAAAAGTGATCCAGCGGAAGAGCACCCAGTTCGATTTGGTATCCAACTGCGCCGATTCGTAGAGGTCGTCCGGCACCGATTGCATGGCGGCCAGCACAACGATGAAGACAAAAGGCGTCCATTGCCAGACATCGGTGAACATAACGGCGAAGCGGGCTGGCATGGGCTCGATGAACCAGTTGACCCGCCCCAGGCCGAGTCCCTCCAGCACGTTGTTGATCGGACCCGATTGCTCGTTGAAGATGACCACGCCCAGCCAGCCCAAGGCGATAGGCGCGGCGAAGAGCGGCATGGTGATGACCGCTCGCATTTGTCGCAGGAAGGGCAAATTATGGTTGAAGACCCAGGCGACGAATGTGCCGAAAAACAAGGTTGTCGCCGTGCTGCCCAGGAAGAGGAAAGCGCTGAAACTGGCAGTGCTCACGGCCTTCTTGTCGACCTTCTCGTCGCCGATGCCCAGGATCTCGGCGTAATTCTCGAAGCCGATGTACTTGGGATTTCTGCCCAGCCGATAATTGGTCATGCTCAAGCCGAAGGAATAAATCAGCGGGAAGAGCGTGAAAGCCAGGATCCAGATGACGCCGGGCATCAAGAACAGGTACTTGGCTCGATTGTTCTTGAGCGTGCTGTCGGAGCGTTTGGTTCTCGTGGTCATTTGTGTTGCCCTGTTGGAGGCGATTCGGCGGACCGCCCGTACAGATTACGGCGATGACGCAGGCGGGCGATTCACAGAATCGCCTCTACAGCTGATTGGCGGCGCGGCGGGCGATTCACAGAGTCGCCCCTACAGATTGACGAGTGTCCCCATCGTCCCAGGTTTAGCCCCCCCCCCCCCCCCCCCCCTCTCTCCATAGCTATGGGGAGGGGGGTTGGGGGGAGGGGTTGGCGATCCTACATGCCGCCCATGTAGCCGATGGCTTGCTGGTAGATCTCCAGCTGGCTGTCGACATCGAGGTCGTCAGTGACTTCCTCCCAGTCTTCGGCGGTGTTATCGAGCGCTTCCTGCGCGCTGGATTGGCCCGTCATCGCCTCGGACAAGCGGATGTCGAGCGTCTCCTGAATGTATTCCAGCGTGCCCGGGATGCGCAGGTAGGTGACCGAGGTCGGCTTGTCATAGACGTTGGAGCCGTAAGCGTTGATGTAGCGCTCCATGTCTTCAGCGTCGAAGCCAACGGCCGTATAGTCTTCCGATACCGCCGTGCCGCGCGGTTCATAGAGCTGGTAGGTGCAGCAAGGATCGACGCCCTGCCAACCGGTGGTGGCGTTGTAGAAGTTGATCGACGGATTGGCGATCAGCGCCATGTAGAAGTAGGTCAGCTCGGGGTTCTCGGTGAAGCTCGACATGGTCGGATGCCAGGAGCCGCCGGTGGTATTGCCGACGCAATTGGGATTCTCCGCATCAACAACAACCTCGCCGATTTCGCGGTCGTACCATTCGCTGGAGCAGGGCGTGACGTCCGCGCCCAGGCTGCCGCGGATGGCGGAGCGGTCGGTATTTTGCGAGAGCGAGCCGACATCGCCCCAACTGAATGTGGCGATGGCGTTGCCGCCGAGGAAATTATCCCAAGCCTCGCCCAGCTGCCAGCCGAACTGCGCTTCCTGGCCGGTCGCCGCCAATTCTTGCAGGAATTCCAGCGCCATGACGTGGCCCGGCTCATTGATCAGCGGGGTCATGTCGTCGGGGTCGAACCAGAAGACGTTGTCGTACTTGCTGACGGCGCGCGGGTCATCGCCATCGGAGGGCGTCACGGCGAAGGAAGCCGCCAGCGTCGCGAAGTGGAAGTGGCCCTGCCCGCCCGGCGCCAGGTGGAGGCTGATGCCGTCATCCGGATCGCCATCGCCATTCCAGTCCTTGCCATTGAAGAAGCTGGTGATGGCCAGCAGGTCTTGCCAGGTCACGATGGGATAAGGCATCGGCGAGCCAACCTCTGCTTCATAAGCGGCCTGCCATTCGGGGTCGCTGAGGATGTCGTGGCGATAATAAAGCAGCTGCGCATCGCCGTCCATCTGCGAGCCGTAGGTCTCGCCGCCCCATTGCAGCAGGGCGCGGAAAGCCGGCGCCGTGTCTTCCGGCGACCAGTGGGCGAAGCGCTCATCGCCGATCCATTGGTCGATCGGCTGGATCCAGCCGTTGCTGATCCAGTCGCCATATTGCCAGGCCGCGCCGATGAAGACATCGTAGGTGTATTGCCCGGTCAGGAAATCGGCGGGGATGGTCGTGCCCAGCTGATTGTAAGGGATCTCGACGATTTCCAGTTCGGCGCCGGTGGCGGCTTCGAAGGCGTTGCGCCAGAAGTAAATGGTGCCGCTGATGCCGCCGCGCGAGCCTTGACCCAGGACGCCGAAGGTGATCGTCTTGCCTTCGCCCAAGGCATGGCCGTCAGGAATATTCGCGTTCATCAACGCTTCAAAGGCGAGGGTCTGCTCGAGTTCGGTCTCGGCGACTTCGGGGATGGGAAACAAGTCCTCGGCGCTGTGGCCGAAGAAGGTGTCCTGCGCGGCGACGCCGAAGGCGCCCGTAAGCAGAACGAGAATCGAAATGAGAATAGCGATTCTGGATTTCATGGAACTCTCCTGTGCTAAATGAATCGGTCAAGAATCATGGCGAGACGACAAGTATCGGCTTGCCTTTCCGCCAAAGCGCAATGAGTATACCAGCACAGTCATATTTTGGCGAATGGGGGAGTTGGCGCGGAAGCTGCGGGGGTGGTTCAACTACAGAGGACGCAGAGGGCGCAGAGGGTATAGAGAGTGAAACATATATGCTATACTGTTGCGCTGCGCGCGAAAACGAGTTGCATTGTGGCTAAGAACTATGCGCGAATCGTTATTCGGCGAAGGAGAGGGGCGTCATGGAAATCAATCGCAATTACCAATCTCTAGTGGACAACATGGCTCTTGATAAATACGGCTATATTGAGATTCAGGGATATGAAGGTCGTGAACCGGAAAACCTGCTTACTATCCGTGCCTACGAATCAAAAGACTCACAAGAACATATTGCGTGCTATCAGATTCCGGAAAAACAAAGGGAGTCAGTGAAGAAGGTCGCTGCGCGCCACAAGATCGAATTTGAAGAACTTCCCGATCTTGAGACTAAGACCAAAATTCAAAATGAGTTTAAAGGATGGATTACAAAAATAAAAGAAAAGGAAATGGAGCAATTCAGCCACTACGAAAAAGCCATTGAGTTTGCAAGAGAATTATCGCATGGCGTAGTAAGAGGGTATTGGAGAAACGAAATCGCTAAACCTTACAATATTCTTGATTTGGAGCGAAATGGAAGGTGGTCACATCGTAACTTCCATCTTGGGCGTAACAGGCTTGCTAGATACATGATTGAACGAATTGGATACGGCCACAGATCAGGCCAAAGCTATACCACCAAGAGAGGAGCACTTCATTATCATGGAGATGACGAGGTCGGCGACGTTGAGTTAATGATTAGCACTATGGTTGGAATTGGGCTGTTGAAAAAAGTGGACAGCAGTAGCATCTACGAATTGACAGGTGAGGCGTTTGCTCTACTCAAAAAACCTAAGTGGCATGAAAGACACGCTGAATTCTTGTCATGGGTCTCAATTGTGGCCGGAATATTTTCAACTGCGGCCGTGATTCTTTCAATCATTCTAATGCTCAGAGAATTAGACGTCGTTTAGCAAACATAGGGAAGAAGCTAACCGATGAAGATCGAACTACTCGAGCTCACTGTCCGCGATCTCGTCGAAGGCTACCATGACGACGGCGAGGGGGGCGTAGCCAGCTACGGAGGCAAGCTCGGCAGATTCTATGTCAATGGCAAGAGAAAATATGCCAGAATCGTTGTTCGGCGTAGGAGAAAGATATGAGCATTTTTATCTCATACAGCCATGATGATAAACAACTTGTTGAAGAAATAGCAACTCTGTTGGAACTGGCTTTTCCCAACAAATATGTGTTTTGGGACAGACGCCTGTTGGGAGGTGACGATACTGACAACAAACTACGCGAGCAAGTTCGTCGGTGTCAGGTGTTTGTATTTTGTGCTTCCCATAGCTCAATGAGCGAAGAAAGCTATTGTCGACGAGAAGTAACGTGGGCTAAACAATACGACAAACACATCGTCCCGTACATCATTTCTGTAAATCCAGAAGAAGTTGTCAGGTATCTGGGCGGCGAAAATATATTCTGCGTTGCCGCCGGGGGCGTTGAAAGTTTCGCCAAGCTATGTGGTTCTATATTCCAAGGATTCAGCACGGCGACTTACAGTGAGCCGCATCAACAGCAGATGCTTTTGCTGTATCACATTTTGGATAGGCTGGATGATGACTATTCTTATCAAAATGAGATAGATGTTTATGCACACGGATACGAATTAGACTATGAGTGGGCGCCATTCCTTGATAGCTATCCCCCTATGAATGAGAAAAGATGCCAGGAAGTGCGCGATATTCTTGATATGATGGAAAGACTTCAATCAGATTGGAAAAGACTTTCGGAAGAAGAAAAAGCTGAAATTGAGGAAAAAACACGCATGTCAGCCGAAAATGTTATTATGAATGTCGGATTTAGTGACTACGAAGAACCAAAGGAATGGGTATACCTTAAGTTCTTAAGAAGACTTGGCCAGTTTCCCGAATTGATCCTGATACACAATGAATACGGACCTCTTAAAGAAGGAGGCGACATCAGTCCGAACCTGCCGAAATATAGAGGGATGCTTGACATGTATAATGGTAGACCTTACGACTACGATAATTTTGGGTTCAGACGAAACTTTGAGCCACTTGACTTTATAGCGGTTATCAATGCAGGTTTACCCTCAGAATAGACATTGAATACATAGACCTCACAATCCGCAATCTCGTCGCGAGCTACCATGACTACGGCGAGAGGGCGGCAAGCTCGGCATGCCCCCGCCATTCAGCATGGCAAATCTTTGAACTGCGGCACAATTATGTTAGCATAGTGATACATTGAAGCGACGCACACAACATGGAGAGTGTGGTGGACACTGGAACTGCAATTATCGGAATCGGGGTAATCATATCGCTATTCGGATATTTGGAAATCATCCGCCGAGATTTGAGAAACGAGATTAAAGAAGTCCGTCAAGCATCCGAAAACGCGCATAACGGCATCAACAACAAGTTAAACACTATCGAAAGAACGCAGGCGACTCACTCCGAGCGATTCAATACCATGGAAGAGAAATTCAACACGGTGCAGGCGCAGATTAAGTGCGTTGAGGATAAGGTGGACCGCTTGCAGGATGATCGCTAATGCCCGGCGGTGAGACTAAACTCAGCGCGCTCGCGCTTGCGGCTGTTTTCCTGAATTAGCTAGAGCATCGGCCGCATTGTGCCGCCCCGCGAAAACAGTCTCCATGAAAATCGCACTGATTGACCTCACAGTCCGCGATATCGTCGCTGGCTATTCTGACGATGGCGACGGCGGCAAAACCAGCCTAGAAAACTGCCAAATGCTCTGCCGCAAATGCAACCGCGAGAAATCATCAAAATAGCTTGAAGGCAATCACTTGACCAACCTCACCCAGCACACACTCCCCAACGGGCTCACCGTCCTGCTCAAAGAGGCGCACAGCGCGCCCGTCATCAGTTGGTGGCTGGCTTACCGCGTCGGCAGCCGCAACGAACCCACCGGCCGCACCGGCATCTCCCACTGGGTCGAGCACATGATGTTCAAAGGCACGGAGCAATTCCCGGCCGGCCTGCTCGACCGCGAAATCGACCGCGCCGGCGGCCAGTGGAACGCCTTCACCTCAATGGATGCCACCAAATACTTCGAGACCCTGCCCGCCCACAAGATCGATATCGCCATGCGCGCCGAAGCCGACCGCATGACCAAGGCCATCTTCGATACCGACGAGACCGAATCCGAGCGCACGGTCATCATCTCCGAGCGGCAGGGCGCGGAAAACCAGCCGACATTCTGGCTGCAAGAGGAAGTGCGCGGCGCCGCCTTTCGCGTGCATGGCTACCATCACGAAATCATCGGCGACGAAACCGATCTGCGCAGCATGAGCCGCGATGATCTTTTCAGCCATTATCGCCGGCATTATCGCCCGGCCAATGCCGCCGCCATCGCCGTCGGCGCCTTTGACACGGCGGAAATGCTCGACAAAATCAACGAGCTGTATGGATCGATACCCGGCAATCAAAAGGCAATGGACTTATTCTTTCGAGAAGAACCGGAGCAGATGGGTGAACGGCGCGTCTCGGTCGAACGGCCGGGCAAAACCGCCTTCTTCGAGATCTGCCACCGCGCGCCAGCAGCCACAGACGACGACTGGCTGAAACTCAAGGTGCTGGATGCCGTGCTCAGCGGATCAAGCGGCGCCTCCGACAACAAAACGAGCCGGCTTTATCAGGCCCTGGTGAAGACTGAAATCGCCGCCGGCGTCGGCGCCTCGCTCACGCCCACCATCGACCCCTATTTGTACGCCATTCTGGTGACATTGCGCGAAGGCCGTACGCCCGAAGAAGCGGAAGCGGCTTTGCTGGCCGAGTTCGCCCGCCTGCAAGCCGATGGCATCAGCGAAGCCGAGCTGAACAAGGCGCGAAAGCAGACCAAAGCCGCCTTCGCCTACAGCACGGAAAGCGTCACTGAACAGGCCTTTTATCTGGCGCAGTCCTTTATCCTGGGCGATGCGACCTGGTTTGACCGCTATGCCGACCGGCTGATGGCGGTGTCGGCGGACGATGTGCTCGAGGTCGCCCAACGCTATCTTCTGCCGAAGAATCGCGTCGTCGGGGTGCTGCATCCCACCGATGCCGACTCGGAGACCGCTACGACATGAATAACGACAAGGCGAGCATCCCCAACGCAAGCAATATCAGCCGCATGACCCTGCCCAATGGCGTCGTCCTGCTGGTCTATGAGAACGCCGCTGTGCAATCGGTCAATCTATTCGGTTCCATACACGCCGGCAGCCTTTATGAGCGGCCGGCTCAGAGCGGTCTCGCCTCGCTTGCGGCCGGCGCGCTGATGACCGGAACGATCCAGCGCGACTTTGATGACGTGCACGGCGCGCTGGAAGACATCGGCGCCGACCTCGGTTTTCGCGGGCATGTGCACAAGATTGGCTTCTCCGGCAAAGCGCTTGCCGAGGATTTGTCGCTGCTTCTGGACGTCACGGCCGATGCCTTGCGCAACCCGATCTTTCCGGCCGAACATGTGGAGCGTTTGCGCGGCGAGCGCTTGACCTGGCTGCAATACAGTAGTTTTGACACGCGTTATCGCGCCGCCAAAGCCATGCGCGAGGCGCTCTATCCGAATACGCATCCCTATCACTATGGGACCTTCGGAACTGAAGAGACCGTCCTGGATATCGGCCGGGACGATCTGGAGGGTTTTCACGCCGAGCATATTGGACCGCGCGGCATGATCCTGGTGATTGTCGGCGCGGTCGATCCGGCGGAAGCGGTCGCCATGGCGAGCGAGAGCTTTGCCGACTGGGACAATCCGGCGCAGCCCGATGCGCTGGAGGCTGAAGTACCGGCGGCGCGCGGAGGGGATACCCGGCCGATCGTTGCGGTGCCGGGCAAGACGCAGTCCGATATCTGCATGGGCATTATCGGGCCGTCGCGCCAGGCGACGGATTATCTGCCCGCGCACCTGGCGAACAGCGTGCTCGGCGAGTTCGGCATGATGGGGCGGATCGGCAAGAGCGTGCGCGAAGAAAAGGGCTTGGCTTATTACGCATTCAGTCGTCTCGGCGGCGGCCATGGACCCGACCCCTGGTCCGTCAGCGCCGGCGTCAATCCGGATAATGTCGATTTGGCAATCGCGTCGATCCTAGACGAAATCGAAAGACTGACCACGCAAGCGGTATCCGATGACGACCTCGCCGACAATCAGAGCTATTTCACCGGGCGCATGCCGCTGCGGCTGGAGAGCAATGAGGGAATCGCCTCGCATATTCATAGCATGGAAAGCTTCAACCTGGGCCTGGATTATCTCGCCGAATATGACGACATGATCTACAGCGTCACGAAGGACGACATGCTCCAGGCGGCGCAGCGCTATCTTGGCGCCGATGAAATGGTCATTGCTGTGGCCGGTCCCGATTCGTCCGGCGCGATTGCGAATGACTCTATCGCCACCTGACCTGGCAGCATCCGCGCGCGTTGAGCTGCTGCGCCTGAAGAATCTCGGTCCTCGTTCCGCGGACAAGCTCTTGGCGATTGGCATCTGTTCGCGCGACGATATTGTCAGATATCGGAAGACGTCAGAAGTAATCCCAAGAAAGTTATTGAGAATGACTGCCGCCCAAATGTAATTCGCAAAATAATCCAACGTGTGTACGGGCGAGCCAGTGGCTCGCTCACTGTTTCTATAGAAATCCAATCAGATTTGGCATGACTTTCTTGCTGCTTCGGAGAAGAATTGCTGGGTGACCTGTCATCCGCCCCAACAAAACGCGCCTGACTGTTCAAATCCCGCTTCGCGACGGGTATTATAGTTATAGATTGGATTCTGCTTCTGTCGCAGCGGCGCGCGAGGATAATCGGGAAATCCATTCATGTCGGAAAAACGCGTAGTCATCACTGGCATGGGCCTGGTCTGCCCGGTCGGGAACAACGTAGAGGATTCCTGGGCGAATATCCGCGCCGGCGAATCCGGCATCGACTGGATCTCGCTTTTCGACCCCGAGCTGGTGGAGAACCGCGTCGCCGGCGAAGTCAAAGACATCGACCTGCAAGGCAGATTTGGCCGGCGCGAGATGCGGCGCATGGACCGCGCGCAGATGCTGGCGCTGGTCGCCGCCGAAGAGGCTTTGGACGACGCCGGCCTCGAGATCAGCGACGAGAACAAATATGACGTCGGCGTTGTGGTTGGGTCCGGCATCGGCGGCATCGTCACCGTGGTGCGGGCGCTGCAAGGCTTTGAAGCCAAAGGCCATCGCGGCGTCAGCCCGGTCATCGTGCCGGCGCTGCTGCATGATGGCATCAGCTCGCGCGTGTCCATGCACTTCGGGCTGAAGGGTCCGAATTACAACATCACCTCGGCCTGCGCCACAAGCAACAATTCACTCGGCGACGCCGCGGACGCGATTCGCATGGGCCGCGCCAAGGTGATGGTCGCCGGCGGCAGCGAAGCCTGCATCATGCCGATGGTCATCAGCGGATTCAACAATATGAAAGTGCTGACCACAACTGAAGACATTCCGGAAAAGGCGGCGCGACCCTTTGATTTGAATCGCGACGGCTTCGTCGCGGCCGAAGGCGCCGCCCTGCTCATCCTGGAAGACCTGGACCACGCTCGCGCGCGCGGCGTGCGGATCCACGCCGAACTCACCGGATACGGGCACACCTCCGATGCCTTTCATGTCACCGCGCCCAACCCCGACGGCCTGGACGCGGCCGAGGCGATGCGCCGGGCCCTGGCCGACGCCGGCATCGGCAACCGCGAAATCAGCTACATCAACGCCCATGGCACGGGCACGCAACTCAACGACAAAAGCGAAACGCTCGCCATCAAGCAAGCGCTGGGCGAGGACGCTTTTCAGATTCCGATCAGTTCCACCAAGTCAATGACGGGGCATATCCTGGGCGCGACCGCTGCCGCCGAAGCCATATTCTCGGTCCGGGCGCTTCAGGACAATTTCATCCCGCCGACAATCAATCTCGACACGCCGGATCCCGAGTGCGATCTCGACTACACGCCGCACATCGGCGTGGCGCGCCCCATCGACCATGTATTGAGCAATTCCTTCGGTTTCGGCGGGCACAACACCGCCGTTGTCATCAGCCGCTACGATTAACGCGCATTCGTCAATCGGCGACGATTTGCGACAGAATCTCCTCAAAGGCGCCATCGGCCAGGGCGCGGATTTCGGCGTCGCTGCGGTCCTGAATCGGGTGCTTGACATAGCATACAGCCGGCTCGAAACCGAGGGCCTCGCCTTGGGCCGCGGCCGCGTCCACAAATTCGTCCGAGGCAATGAACATGCCCGGGATTCCCTGCGCTTCCAGATCAGTGATGTCGTGCACACTGCACGACGTGCATGACCCTCAATCGGCCAGCGCTTCAATCACCGCGTCGCATTCGCCTGCGATCTGTTGCTTCAGGTCGCCGGGCGCGATGCGAGCGAATGTGGGCTTCTGATAGCGCCGGGCTTCGACTCCCAGATCGCCCAGCTTCTCCTCAAGGCGATCAAGAAACACATCGCCGCGCGGCTTGGAAATGTCGAGCAAGGCGACGCGTTTGCCCTGCAAAGATTGCGCGCGCGGCAGCCTTTCTCGCTGGGCCGGCTGCAATTCGCCGGTTGGGTCTAAAAGATTCATCATGCTAGTCTCCTTAAAACTTGCTTCCGTCTTTTTGTCAGGACCGTATTGGCACGGTCACCGGTATGCTGCCCTTTGGTCCGCTCGCCGCCCAGCCGGTGACAACCGCCGTCCACATGCCGGCGCCGCCGCCCGCATGCGCGATCAGCAGGCCGCCGGGGCGAAACTTGGTAACCCGTCTCCCCGCGTAGCGGGCGGGCATGCCTTCAGCGATGCCGTCCGCGCCTTGTACAACATCGCTGCCATCAACGGTCAGGCAACGTTCCAATTCCTCGCGGAAGCGCCCCTTGCTCCAGCCCGCCTCGCGAAATACGCGCATGTGTTCCGGCGAGACGACGAGAAGGGCATCGGTGCGGCCATAGATTTTGGCATGATATACGCTGCGCAGGGTCAGCGCCAAACTCCGCGTCAGGGACACAGGCTCGCGTGAAGTCTGGTCGCCAATGGGATGTACGCCGCCGCCCGCAAACAGGGTCACGGTGGATTCCTCCGGCGCGAAACCCCGCTCGACCGCCAGCGACTCCCAATAAGAATCATGCTCGCGCTCGGCAAAGCAGAATCCGACCTTGCCCGGCTGGCCCAAGGTGGCGCGGTCAACGCCGCCGGGCGCGCCTCCGCCCACATTGCGCACCACCAGCTGCAAGGCGCGCCCGATGGTCGAATTGGCCCGGTTGCCCTGCCCCAAAACATTGTGCGCGCTATTCATGCCGATCTCATCCGCGATTGGCCCGTTTACGATGACAATCGGCGCCGCGAAGTATGTCGTCGCCAAGACGCCGTGCATACAGAATTCATCCAGGCAGGCCGCCTCCACCGCCGCCAGCGCCACCGGCAGATAGGCCGGCTTGCAACCCGCCATCACCGCGTTGATGGCGACCTTTTCCACCGTGCAGCTTACATTGTTCGGTGGGATGATGCCGACAACTTCCTCCGGAGAGCGGGTCGTGCCCGAAAGCATCCGCAAGACGCGCTCTTCGGTCGGGGGCACGACCGGCAGCCCATCGGACCAGCCGCGCTCAAAAGCGATTTCATGTTCGTCCTGTTGGGCCGCCACTTCGATCCGACGCGCAGCCAAGCGCGTATCGCCGAACTTGAAGGCCAATTTCTCCGGCATGCCCGGTTCCACCGATTTGGAGCCGCAGCCGGGACTGAACGCGACCAAGCCTTCGCCCAGTTCGGGCATCTCCGTCATTTGCCGCCAGTCCTCGCGCTGCCAGCCAACCAGACGACCGGCTTCTCGGCCGGCCTTGAAGCGCATCAGCGTCGGCACGATCTCAATATCGAACCGATATGAAAGCTCCAGTTCGCGGTCATCGTTCACGCCGTCGCAACCCTCCGGGAAAGCCGGATCGTCCTGCGAATAGACCAGCAAGTCGCGCTCGCCCGTCCAATCGGCAAGAATCGGCGCAATGGCGCGGCAGGTCTCGCAGTCCCGCTTGACCACAGCGACAAACCCTGAGAAATCATTCGGTATGAGAGACATAATTCGCTGCTTCAATTCTTCGACCGGGTCATTGTAGCCGCTTCAGGCGCAAATTGCACACTGTTGTCCCGGCGTCCAAAGCCGACTATGCTATGCAAGGGTGTAGTCGCAAAGGGACGGCCCTTGAAGATTTCGGACATTTTTCGCGAAGGCTCGGACGCGCGCAAGTTATTTGCGAAGTATTACGCCGTCGCTGCTATCGGGCTTATCCTGACAGTTCTCATTCTCCTGGCCCTCGCGACGCGCGGCGGCTGAACTCACTCGTAATCTTCGCGGCCCTGCGCCCAATAATCCTCAAGCGAAACCCCAAGGCCATCGGCAATCCGGTTGACATAAGCGTAGTAAGCCGCGACCTGCGCGATATCCAAAATCGCCCGATCACTGAATCCGCAACAGCGCAGCGCGATGACATCGTCCTCAAGCATATCTCCGGGGGCGCGCGTCAGCTTGGCGGCATAATCCAGCATTTGCCGATCGCTCGGCGTCAATTCGGCGCAGCGGTAATCCCGCTCGATTTGCGCTGTGAATTCCCGGTCTCCGGTCAACTGACGGAGGTTGCGCGCGTGGTGCCGCAGTCAGTATTCGCAGCGATTGATGGCGGAAACCACCACGCCGATCATCTCGCGCTGGGCCCGCGTCAGCGGCGATTCGCCGTACATCAGCGTCGAATACAGGCGCTGGTGATCCAGCAGCGAGGCCGGATTCAGGCTGTGAATCTTCATGATGTGATCGACCTTGCCGCTCTTCCGGTCGGCGGCGCTGCGATATGCCCGCTGCAACAGGCCTGAGGCTGCCGCCTCATCCACAGTCTCGATCCAGGCGCTGGGCTTTCCCGAAGATTTCATGATCGCGGCTGTCCCCAAGTCTTATGTCCGCTAGGCGCTCACGACCAGGGCGACGTTCAGCTTCCAGGCGCTGTGCAAAGCGCGGAAGAAGGCCACAAACTCGCGAATGCAAGCGTCGTAATCGGCGCTGTCAAGGATCTCAAAGTCAAACTCTTCTCGAATAGCGCCTTGCAATGAGGAGATATCCTGGATTTCTTCCGCCTCGAGGTCGCGCTGGATGGCGGCAAAAAACAGAAGAAGTATGCCAGCATGGTTCGGGATGATGCGTTCGCCGACGCCGAATATCATCTCCAGCGCCTGGTCGCCCGAGACGCGGACTTCGCCCAGCCGCCGCCGCGGCGCTTCAGGCAATTCGAAATATGTGCGCTCGCCATCGGCGCCATCGCTGTCGCGCAAGGCTTTCACCGACGCGCCGTCGTATCCCAGCTTCTGAATGCCCTGCCGCAGCAACAGCCAGATGAGCGGCTCGTCAGGAACGGGCAGCCGATCCAGCAGCCAGGCTTCCGCGCGTGCAGTTATCGGATATTGAATGAAACCCATGCAGCCGTAGGCGGCGCGGCCGCAATTGGCCGGGCACTGACGGCAGTGATGGGCGTAGTCTTCAAGCGCGGCGGCATGATCCAGCAGGTCTTGCACGACGATCAACTGTTTCTCGCCTTGGTCCGCCGGCGTGCTGCGGCTGAATTCAAAGCCCATCTGCGACGGCGGGCGATCGTCGCCGGCGCTGCGGAACCACTGAATCACTTCCTGGGCGCGCTCGCGCTCCTTGATCCGTTCGAGAATGCCGTCGGCGCTCAGTTCGCGCTTGGGCGCGCAGTCGTATTCGATGATGTAATCAATCGCCAAGCGGCGCGCTCCCTTCCCTTCCGCCTGCCCGGGACTTCCGGCGAGTATAGCACAGGCCCTTTGCGCTACCACCGGCCGTAACGCCGCAAAGCCAGGAGCACATTGATCGTCGTCATCGGAAACCATTGCGGCAGGTCGTGCTGGTCGACCCAATGCCCCTCAGCCTGCTGCGATGTCGCCAGCCCGTCCAGGTAGCGCGCGAGCAGGCCATCGGGCAGGGCCCGCGCAATCGGCGAATCCGGCGTGGGCGCAAAGGCAAAAAGCGAATCAAACTGATTCTCCGGCGCCTTGATTGCGCAATCGACAATGTTCTCCACCGTCGCTCCCCGGAAGCGCTCCAAGCCGGGAAAGTCGTCCACGGCAAAGAAGAAGTCAAAAGCATGATAAGCCATGAACAGCCACTCGTTTTCGCGGATGCTGTCCAGTGTCGCGTTGCTGCGGACCCAGCGCTTTGTCTTTTCGATCAGGCTGGGGCGGGCGCAGCCGAAGCGAATAAGATTGCCGACAATCGAATCGGGCATGTTTTGTCCGCCTTTTTCCCGCCACCACCATTCAAGCGGGTAATCGCGGGTCTCGGGCGGGTTGGCCAGGTTGCCTTCGGCGTCCATCTGGCTTTCCACCCATGCGGCGCAGCCCTCCAGAATCGGACCCGGTGGGATAGCGCAATGTTTCATGACGCCGAGCAAGTATTCCAGCGCCAAAGGATTCGATTGCGGCGCTTTCAGGTCGTGTTCAAAGCCGTGACCAAAGCCATTATCCGGGTTCTTGTAGCAGAGGATGATTTGCTGCAGTCGCTGCAAGCTGCCGCCGTCGAAAAGCCAGGCGAAAAGAGCGCGCTCGAACAAGCTGCCATTTCGGTATACGAAGTCCCGCGCTTTGGACAAATCGATTGACATGATGATTTCTCCGGTTGATGCTTGAGTGGCGCTATGCAATTGAATGAAGTTGGGGCGCAGGCTACAAATACTGCTCGACAATTGCGACCAGCTCGCGCGCGCGCTGGCGGAAGGTATGCTGCTTGAGCACGCGTTCGCGCGCCGCCCGGCCGATAGCCTGGCGCTCTCCTTCATGCTTCAGCAAGTAGCGATATCGATCCAACGCCTCTTCCGTTGAATGCGCGATGATCAGCTCCTTATCCGGCTCGAACCATTCTTCGATGCCCAGGTAGGGGTTGGCCACGATACAGGCGCCCAGCGCGCCCAGCTCAAAGGGACGGGAAGATGACGAGGCGAAGACATTGGCGTGGGCGCCGCGGGTGATGCAAAGATTGATCTTGCTGCGGCATACGTACTCGCGCAGCTTGCTGAAGCTGAGATAAGGCAGCGGCTTGGCATTGCCAAGATCGCCCAGATTACTGCCGCGCACGGCGAAATGGGCCTCCGGCAGCGCCCGCGACGGATCGGCAATCATGCTGTCGATCCATTCCCCGCGGTATTCGCGCCCATGCCCATAGAACATGACATCAATGTCCTGCGCCGGCAACGATACCGGGCTGAACACATCCGGGTCAGCGCCATACCAGAGCGTATGCGTTTTCCTGGCGCCTAGCTTAGAAAGCAGAGCCGCGCCGCCCGTGCTGTTGCTGATAAAAGCCGTATATTCGAATAAGTCAGCGCCCTGATAAATGCGAAAGCCGGAGGCGAAGCCTTGCATGTTCGGCAAGCTGGCCGGCACATCGCCATCGTAATAGAAGACTGGAATGTCGAACTTCCTGGATATATAACCCGGCAGGCCCTTGAGGTGATTGAGCGGCACGGTGAAAAAGAGTACCGCGTCGATATCGGATTCCCGTTGCAACTGCCGCTCGAGCTGCCGGCGCCAGAGCGGCGCGACCAACAAGCGCGCCGCTTGGCGGACTGCGCGATCCGAGATTGTTTCGCCGGGCGCGTAGGCATCATTCGCCGGCCGCCGCGGCAGCGCGCGGACCAGGTCGCGAAGCGATTTGAAGACGTCGCCCTGCCATTGCGCCGGGTTCGGCGCCGAACGCCACCACAGGCTTTCGATTGCCGGACCCTGATACGGCATCGCGATGACTTCAACGCCGTTCTCGTACAAGCCTTTTAGCAATTGCCACCAGGCCGGCGTCGCGCTGTAGGGCTGGCGCAGATCGAGCGACGATGGAACGACGAGCAGTTTCAGGTTGCGCTGCATTCCGCCCTCAGTAGAACCAAATAAGTCACAAAAGAACTGATTGGAATTCTATAGCGACAGTGGGCCAGTCACCGTCTCGCCCGTACACGCTTTGGATTATTTTGCGAATTATATTCAGGCGACAGTCATTCTCAATCGCTTTTTTGGGAATGATTCTGTGCATCAGTCATGGCTCGCCTGCGCCAGCCGCCCCGCGATTGTACCTGACAGTCCCGGCTTTATTATGTGCCAATGCGCGCCGCTTCGAATGCCTTATTCCGCTAGCGGCGCGCTCCAAGCCAGGCCCTGGCGCCAGATAACTGGGCAAATGGAAGTATGTTTGAGGTATGGTTATTGATTGAATTATACAAATCAAGAATCTTTGGGTATAATCAGGTTTAGCGTGTGCTTCACGCGATACAGTTCAATGAAAAGGAGAAATCTAGCTATGAAGCGACTGTCTATTGTACTCGTTGTATTCAGCCTACTCGTAGCGTTTGGCGCGCCAACTTTGGCGAGCATGCACTGTATGGACGAGTTGGGCTGCGTTGAGGTTGGGCCGGACGACCCGATCGTCATCGGCGCAATGCTTTCAGTATCCGGCGCGACATCCTTCTATGGCGAAGACTCGCTGGGTGGTATTGAAATCGCAATTAGCAACCGCGACGGCATGCTGCTCGGGCGCGAGATCACTTTGGTTGTTGAAGACAGCCTCTGCACCGCCGAAGGCGGTCAGGCTGCGGCGCAGCGCGTAGCCGCCGACGAGACAATCGTTGGCATCATCGGCACGACCTGCTCCGGCGCGGCCCAGGGCGCCATGCCGATCATCAGTGAAGCTGGCATGCTGATGATTTCGTCATCGAATACTTCGCCCAGGCTGACCGACGACGACGCCGATGCGGGCGGAACCTATTATCCCGGTTACTTCCGCACCGCGCATAACGATCTGTTCCAGGGCGCCATGGGCGCGCAGTTCGCGGTCGAGGTGCTTAAAGCCGGCGCCGTGGCCACGATCCACGATGGCGATCCCTACACGGAAGGCCTGGCGGTTGTCATGGCCAACACCTTTGCCGGCCTTAATGGCGAAGTTGTCTTCCAGGGCGCGGTCAGCAAGGGCGACACCGACATGAGCGCCATCTTGACGGAAATTGCCGCCAGCGGTCCGGATGTGGTCTACCTGCCGGTATTTGTGCCGGAATCAGAATTCCTCGTTTCGCAGGCGCGGAATACGCCGGGGCTGGAAGAAGCCGTGATGATGACGGCCGACGGCAGTTTCTCCGCCGTATTCGCGCAGAATACAGGTGAAGGCGCGGCCGGCGTCATTATGACCGGTCCCCATGTCGCGGGCGATGCCTACGATGCCTTCCTGGTCCAGTGGGACGAAGAGATCGGCGGCGCGCCGCCCAGCGGTTTCCACGCCCACGCCTACGATGCCGCCAATCTACTCATGGACGCGGTTGAAGCGGTTGCGGAAGAGGGCGATGACGGTACGTTGGTCATCGGCCGTCAGGCCTTGCGCGAAGCGATGCAGGCGGTTGAAGACTACGATGGCTTGACCGGATCGCTGACCTGCCAGGAAGATTCGCCATACAACGGCGACTGCGCTACCGGCACAGCCCTCGCCGTGTTCGAAATCACTGAAGCGCAAGTCAACGAAGGCGAGTGGCCTCCTCCGATCATTTGGGATCTGTCCATGTCCATGTCGATGGACGACGACGGCTAGATCGCAGGACTAGATTCGTCCACTATTTCAAAGGGACAAGCCGGAGAGAGAACGTTTCCGGCTTGTCCTTCATTTGTCCACAGGTCGCGCTCGGCTTGACTGTGGCCTCAGCGAACATAAGATGTAGCAGGCTGGGTGTACTTTTATGCGGAAGATGCGTTTTGTATCGGGTCGGCGTTCCAATGCCATGAATGTCAGATATCGACGCATTCTTTCTTTATTCTGCTTAATTGCCTTGGCCTGCATGCCCGGGCTCTCGCTCAAGGCGGACAGCCATTGCGATGATCCCTTCGGCTGCGTCGAGCTGGCGCCTGACGACCCGATTGCGATCGGCGGCATGCTGGTCGTTTCCGGCGCCGTGTCCTACCTCGGCGAAGATGCCCTCGGCGGCGTTGAACTGGCGATTCTGCACCGGGACGGCCAATTCCTGGGCCGTGAAATCGAATTCGTGCTGGAAGACAGCCTCTGTTCGGCGGAAGGCGGCCAGGCGGCGGCGCAGCGACTTTCGGCGGACGAGTCAATCGTCGGCGTTATCGGCACAAACTGCTCCAGCGCCGCTCAAGGCGCCATGCCCATCATCAGCGATGCCGGCCTGGTGATGATCGCGCCGTCGAATACATCGCCGAGCTTGACGGATGAAGATATCGCCGCCGGCGGCTCGCACCTGCCCGGTTATTTCCGCACCAGCCACAACGGCTTGATGGAAGGCATGCGCAACGCGGAGTTCGCCACCGACATTCTGGGAGCGACATCCATTGCGACCGTGCACGATGGCGACCCGTACACCGAAGGTCTGTCGCGGGTCGTGGCCAGAACTTTCGCCGAATTGGGCGGCGCCGTCGTGTTTGAGGGCGCAGTCAACAAAGGCGATACGGACATGGCGTCAATCCTGACCGAGATCGCCGTTGCGGATCCGGACATCATTTACCTGCCACTTTTTGAGCCGGAAATCAATTTCTTCGCCGCGCAAATGCAGCATATCGCCGGGCTCGAGGACACCGTCATCATCGGCGGCGGGGCGAGCTTCGTGGCCGGCTTCCCGGAAAACACCGGCGAAGCCGCTGTCGGCATCTATGTTTCCGGTCCGCTGGTTACCGGCGACGCCTATGAAACCTTCCTGGCGGCCTGGGACGACGAGATTGGCGGAACCCCGCCCGGTGGTTACCACGCCCATGCCTACGATGCGACGAACATCCTGCTGGAAGCGGTTGCGGCCGCGGCCGTCGAATTGGATGACGGCGGGCTCTTGATCGGCCGGAGCGCGATTCGCGAAGCTTTGGCGACGACCGAAGATTACCCGGGCTTGACAGGCAATCTGACCTGTCTTGAAGAGTCGCCCTTCGCCGGCGATTGCGCGACCGGCACCGCCCTGGCGATGTTTGTCATCACCGAGGCGGAAGTGTACGATGACAACTGGCCGCCCCCAGTCGCCTGGAACTTCGCATCGGGAACGCCGGGCTAGACCGAGCTTTGATTTCGCCGTTACTTTGTTTAACATGGAAGCCTGGAACAACAGATCGCCCTTCATAGACCGAATAAGCTAGACGGTTGCGCCTATGTTCAAGTGGAAGACGGACGAATTCTCCTGGGTTGATTTCACAATTGATGTGCTGCGCGTCCTCATTGTGCTTGCTGTGGTGGTTGGCGCCTGGAATACCCTGTCGTCGGGCCGCATCTCCTTCGCGCAGTGGGTCAACCTCTTTGCCGCCGGCCTGTCCCAGGGCAGCATATACGCGCTGATCGCGCTGGGTTACACCCTGGTTTACGGCATTCTTCTCATGATCAATTTCGCCCATGGCGAAGTCTTCATGGCCGGGGCCTTCACCACCGTATTCTTGGCCGAAGCCTTAAACCGCACCGGCTTCCTCAACGCGCAGCCGCTTTTGGCGATTCTGCTAATGATTGTCTTTGCCGGTCTCGTGTCGATGACCGTGGCGATTCTGCTCGAAAGGATCGCCTACCGGCCCTTGCGCGGAAGCCCGCGGCTCGTGCCCCTTATTACGGCTATCGGCGCGTCATTCTTTCTACAATATACCTTTCGCGGTCTCTACGGTTCGGGCTTCAAAGCTTACCCGGGCGTGAAGGCGCTGCAAGGCGCGATTAGCATCGGCGGCATCAACATTCCCGTCGCGCAGGTCTTTGTCTTTTGTTCGGCGCTGGTCTTGATGCTCTGCCTGTATTGGCTTGTCGAGCGCAGTCGCATCGGCAAAGCCATGCGCGCCGTCTCGGAAAACAAGGAAGTCGCCCGTCTGATGGGCATCGATATCGACTGGGTGATCATGTTCACCTTTGGCGTCGGCGGTTTCCTGGCTGGGTCCGCCGGTGTGATCAACGGCTTGTTCCGTCCCCAGGGCGTCAACTTTTATATGGGATTTATTCCCGGCATCAAGGCTTTCACGGCCGCCGTGCTTGGCGGCATCGGCAATATACCGGGCGCGATGCTGGGGGGCTTGTTTCTGGGCGTGATCGAAGCAATTGGACCCAATCTGGTTCTGGCCGGGCTCGGCATTCCGGGCGCCAATCAGTTGAAGGACGTCATCGCCTTCACCATGCTCGTCCTCGTGCTGATCTTCCGTCCGCAGGGCATCCTGGGCGAGCGCCTGTCCGAGCAGAAGGCATAGCGGGACAGCCTCATGGATATGTTGCGATCTGAAAGATCAAGAATCGTCCTGTCATTGGGATTGCTCTCCGGCGCATTCATCTTGTTCGCCGGCGCCGTCGGCATGATCGAAGCCTTCCACGAACGCGAAGTCGTGGACAGGTTCATCAGCCTCGGGCAACTTCTCATGCTCCTGGCCCCGTTTGCAGTGGGCTTCGTCGTGGCCAGCCGCATTGCGCACACCGACGCCGGCGCGCTGATTTTGCTCGCTTGCGGGGCCGGCGTCGGCGTTCTCACCGCCATTCCCACCGTAATCCTCCTGCTTTTCAATTCGGAAGAATTCCGCTTCTTGCTCGATCTCACGCTCAAACTGCTGCCGCTGGCTGCCGCGTCATACTTCGCCTGGCAACGATATCGCGCTGGCGCAGATCCGCAGTTGGTTGCCGGGACCTGGCTCGCGATCGCCGTTTTGATTGGCATCGTGACCTACTCCTTCGCGCTCGTCTTCGAGATCAAAGGCGAGTTGCGCGCGGTCCTGGTCAATATCAATCGCGATTGGGTGGATGTGGTCACATTCGACCACCGCAAGGAACTCATGACCGGCGTTTTGATCTTCTGCCTGGCGACAGTGGCGAGCGGCTGCGTCGGCGCGATCTTTCATGTGATCCCGGTCGTGCCGCGGCGCGCGCTGCTTTATGGGCTGGGCGTCACCTTTCTGGTTGGCGCATTCGGCGAGACCGTTCGCCTGATCCTGCAAGAGAATCTCGACCGCGATACCCTCAAAGAGATCTTCCGCCGCGACACCCTGCGGCAAAATGCCGCGCTGGCGCTCTTCATCGTCAGCACAGTCGCCGGCTTCTTGTGGGCGATGTTCGGTCAAAACCTGCGCCATGGCTTTACGACCATGGAATATTCCCAGCGCCGCGTCTTGAACGGCGTCGGCATGCTCATCTTCGTCGCCATTCTCTTGTCCCTGCCCTGGCTGATCGGGCGCACCTTGAGCGATGTGGCCGTGACGATCGGCATCTTCGTCTTGATGGGTCTGGGCTTGAATATCGCGATAGGCCTGGCCGGGCTGCTCGATTTAGGCTACGTGACCAACTATGCCGTTGGCGCATATATTCTGGCCGTGCTCACCTCCATTGGACCGCTGGGTCTGCTTAAGGGCACGTTTACCTTTTGGATGGTGATCCCGGTGGCGCTGCTGGCGGCAATGACCGCCGGATTCATATTTGCCGTGCCCGTTCTGCGCATGCGCGGCGATTACCTGGCGATCGCCACGCTGGGCTTCGGAGAAATCATCGGCAAGCTGGCGATCTCAGACTGGCTGAAGCCGCTGATCGGCGGCGCCCAAGGCGTGCAAGCGATTCCGAAACCGGTCTTCCTTGGCGCGGAACTCAAGAACCCGGAACAGCTCTATTACATCGTCCTGGTGGCCTGCCTGGTTACTTTGTTCGTCTCAATCCGGCTGAACAATTCCCGCACCGGCCGGCAGTGGATGGCGATACGCGAGGACGAAGATGTGGCGACGGCCATGGGCATCGACACGGCTCGCGCCAAACTGCTCGCCTTCACCTTGAGCGCGGCGACCGGCGGTGTCGCCGGCGCGATCTTCGCCGCCAAGGTCGGCACGGTCTTCCCCAACAGCTTCACCGTTTTCATCTCCATCAACGTGCTGAGTTTGATTATCGTCGGCGGCATCGCCAGCAATCCCGGCATCGTTGTCGGCGCGATTGTGCTGATCGGCATGCCGGAGCTCCTGCGCGAGTTCTCCGATTTCCGTTTCATGATGTACGGCGCGCTGCTTATCCTGATGATGATCAAGCGTCCGCAGGGCTTCATCCCGTCCAAGATCGTTACGCATGAAGTCCGGCAGGGCGTCAAGCTAAAGCCGGCGGCGGCCGACTAGCGCAGAGGCAAGTTGAGCATGGCCGAAAAGGGCAAAAACGGGGCGAGCAGAATATTGGAAGCGAAGGGCATGACCAAGCGCTTCAGCGGTTTGGTCGCCGTCGATAACCTCGATTTCTACATCCCGGAAGGCGCCATCGCCAGCATTATCGGCCCGAACGGCGCCGGCAAGACCACCTTCTTCAATTGCATCACCGGCTTTTATCAAATTGACGACGGCGAAATCTTGTTTGACGGCGCGCGCATCAACGGCCGGCCGCCCGATCAAATCACCCGCGCGGGCATTTCGCGCACCTTCCAAAACATCCGCCTGTTCAACAATATGTCCGCCATTGAAAATGTCATGGTCGGGCAGGAGCCGCATCTCAAGTCGACCTGGATCGGCGCGATCCTCGGCTTGCCATTCACCCGCGAAGAAGACGTGATGTCCGAAGATCGGGCCAGTGAATTGCTGCAATTCGTTGGCTTGGCGGGCAAGGGCGACATGCTCTCCAAGAACCTTTCTTACGGCGATCAGAGGCGGCTGGAGATTGCGCGGGCCTTGGCCAACAAGCCCAAGCTGGTCCTGCTGGACGAGCCGACGGCCGGGATGAATCCGCGGGAAACGATCGAGACGACGGATTTCATCCGCCGGCTGCGCGATGAACTGGGCATCACCGTCGTTTTGATCGAGCACGACATGCGCGTCGTCATGGAAATATCCGAGCATATTACTGTGCTGGATTATGGGCGCAAGATCGCGGAAGGTTTGCCCAGCGCGATCCAGACCAATCCCGATGTCATCGAAGCCTACCTGGGCCGTGGCGCAGCCAGCGCCGCCGCAAGAGAAGCCTAGCCGGAGGTCCCCTCAAGATTATGGCGCTTCTGGAAGTCAACGGCATTCACACCTATTACGGCAACATCCATGCGCTGAAGGGCGTGTCCTTTGAAGTCGATACCGGTGAAATCATCGCGCTAATCGGCTCGAACGGCGCCGGCAAGACGACAACATTGCGCACGATCTCGGGCTTGATGACGCCGCGCGAAGGCAGCGTGAGCTACGACGGCGAGGACATCTCCACCACACGCGCCGACTTGCTCGTATCCAAAGGCATCTCCATGGTTCCCGAAGGGCGCGGGGTCTTCGCCAAGCTGACGGTCGAAGAAAACCTCGACATGGGCGCCTTCACCAGGAACGACGGCGAGATTAAGGAAGACCTCAAGGGCGCCTATTCGCTTTTTCCCCGGCTTCAGGAAAGGCGCAAGCAAGTCGCCGGCACCTTGAGCGGCGGCGAGCAGCAAATGCTGGCGATCGCGCGCGCCTTGATGGCGAGACCGCGTTTGCTTCTGCTGGATGAACCGTCCATGGGTTTGGCGCCGGTGCTGGTGGATGGCGTCTTTGAAACCGTGCAGCGCATCGCCAACGAAGGCGTCACCATCTTGCTGGTCGAGCAGAACGCGCACATGGCGCTGCAGATCGCCGATCGCGGATACGTGCTGCAAAGCGGCGAAGTCGCCATAAGCGATACCGCCGCCAACTTGCAGCAGAACGAAACTGTGCAAAAAACCTACCTCGGCATCGACTGATCGCCATGCCGCCAGGTCCCAGCCCAGCGGAAACCGAGAAAGAGCTCGCAGCGCTTTCCCTTCAATATCTCGCGGAGCTTGCGCGAGCCGCCGCGGACGGACCGGCGCCGGCAATCAGCGACTTCAGTTTCCAAGCGGTGACCGGCGGGGTCGGCGGCGCCATCGGCGGGACCGCCCTCTACCGCTTCCGCTTAAACAGCGCAGAGGGCCCGCTCCCGTCGCTCATCCTCAAGATCCTTTTCCGCCGCGCGGGAGAAGACGAGACTTCGCCCTATTACTGGAAACGCGAATACGAGTTGCACCGTTCGGACTTGTTGCTGAGCCTCCCGCCGCAGACTTTCAGCCTGCCCAATGTCTATCGCTGCGAGGACCGCGGCGACGCCTGCTGGATCTGGATGCAGGACATTGAAGATACAAAGGACGAATGGTCGCTGGCGGATTATCAAGACATCGCCCGCCGCCTCGGGCGCTTCAACGGCGCCTGGCTCGCCGCTGAGCAATTGCCAGCATTTCCCTGGCTATCAAGAAACTGGCACAGCGCCATCGTACCGGCCCTGGCCGACGCCTTCGACAGTCTCGACCAACTGCTTCAGCAGCCATTGGCGCGAATCACGCTGCCCCTTGAGGACCGGGCGGAGATCGAGGCGATCTGGCGCGATCGTCAGTTGTTCCAGGGCGCGCTGCGGGCTTTGCCGCAGACCTTCTGCCACAATGACGCCTTTCGCCGCAATGTCATGCACAGCCGCGATGGAGTCATGCTGCTGGACTGGGCGTTGGCCGGGCCCGGCGCCATCGGCGCCGATCTTGTGTCGCTGGTGGCGGTCAGCCTATTTTACGACGGCTTCTCACAAGACCATGCCGAGCAACTGGACCGCGCCGTATTCGCCGCTTATATCGCCGGACTGCGCCTGGCCGGCTGGACCGGCGACGCCCGGCTGGCGCGCATCGGCTATACTTGCGCCATGACCCTGCGCGGGCTGGCGGGCGTCAAACAAGATATCACGCAATTGACCGACGAGTCCTGCCATGGGCAGCTTTATGAGAATCACTGTAGCGACAATCTGCGGGAGATTGCCGAGTTATTTGCCGATATTCGCCGCTTTCGCCTGCTGACAATGGCGCGTGAAGCTAGGCGTCTGCTGTCTGACGCGGCTCTTCCGCGCTCGGTCCGCGGATGAGCGAGAGCAACAGACCCAGCGCGATCAAGCCGCCGCCAATCCATAAGGACGGCGTCATCGCTTGACCGAGGATGAGCGCCGATAGCAACACGCCGACCAGCGGCTGCGCGAAGAAGAAGAGCGAGGCGATAGTCGCCGGCACAAGCGCAAATGCGCGATTCCATAAGAGCAGCGCCAGCGCGGTTGACAGCAAGCCCAGATAGAGCGCGCCCAGCAGGACGCCCAGATCCAGCCGGACGATAGGCCGCTGCGTCAATTCGATGAGGCTGGCCGGGATCGCAACCAGCAGTCCGCCGCACAGTGCCAGGACGGTCACGGTTAGCGTTGGCAGCGGATGCCGCATGGACACCCGGCGCACAAGCGTCGAATACAAGCCCCAGGTCAAGGCGGAAAGCGCCAGGAAGACATCGCCGACCAAGGTCTCCGAACTGAAATCCGCCCGGCCCGGATCAAGAATCGCCAGAACGCCGAGCGAGGCCAGGACGATCGCGCCCAGTCTCAGGATTGTCAATCTTTCGCGCAAGATGATTAGAGCGAAGAGCACGACAAAAGCCGGCGACGCGCTCGTGACCAGCGCGCCGTTGACCGCGGTCGACAGATCCGTGCCGACGAACTGCGTGCCCAAGCTGAGTCCCAGCCCGACAATGCCGACCAGCAGGGAACTGCGCACTGCGGCGCCGCTTGGCAAGGCATGTCCGCGCCGCCGCTCCAGCGGAAGCAGAACCAGCAGCGCCAGCAGAATGCGCAGCGTGAGCAACGTAAATGGCGGCATCGCCTCCAGCGTCAAGTCGGAGACCACATACATGCCGCCCCAGATGCTCGCCGCCGCAATGCCGTAAATCGCCCCGCGCCATAAGCCCGAATCCATCATCCCAAGAACGCTCTCCGCTCGCCTCGGCGGGTGAATACTATCGCAGGCGGCCGCCTCCTGAAAGGCTGCCCGGCCGCGAAGGCAATGGGAATTGCGCCCGCATCGCCCAACGCGCTGGCCGCCCAAGAGTATAATTGGATTGTGAATAGGCGCGTTTCGGCGCGATAAGGGGTTCCGTCATCAACGAGAGCTTGGTTTTTGTTTCCTATCACAATATCGACCTCGATTATGCTTTTCGGCTTTCCACGCGCTTGATTCGCTACTATCGCAATATGTGGCTCGACCGGCTCGCGATCGAGCCTTTGGCCGACTGGACAGCCGGGATTCGGCAAGCGCGCGAGCGGGCGACGGCGGCGATCGCAATCATATCCGACAGCTACCTTGATTCGGCTTATTGCCGCACGGAATTTGAGTATTTCCAGGCCCGCGGCATCCCGGTCACCGCCGTAATCGCGCGCGATTTCTCCACCGATATGATCGCGGACTTCGCCTTCAATGACTGGGTCGACTTTCGCCGCTGGTTTGACGACCCCAGCGACCGCAGCGTCGAGAATCTGCTAAGCCAGATTCCGGCTGAGGAAACGGCGACCGGAGCGGGCGAGCGCCTTGACGCCTTGCGCAGCTTCATTCAGACAACTGAATTGGCTTTGGCGAAGATGCCCAGCGCCTGGGCCGCGCTGCGCAACGGCGACGCGCCGGGCGCGGAGGAAATGCGTCCGCGCATGCTGCCAAGCGGGCTGATCACGGACGGCGACTTCACGCTCCAGAAAGCGGGCGCTTCGCTCGCCGTGGAGGATCTGCTGCAGTGGTCCGCCGACGAGCCTCAATTCATCATCAGAGGCGAAGCCGGCAGCGGCAAAACCTTTTTCGCGCGGCTGCTGACCCTGGTCCAGGCGCATCAGGCGCTTTCGGATACGGAAGCGGCTCTGCCATTTTGGATCGATCTGGCGGAATGGGATGGGCAATACGACAGTTTTGAGGCTTTCATGGAAGCGCAATGGCCGCTGCTGTCCTATTGGCGGCACTGGCTGGAGAGCAATTTGGCCTTCATCGTATTTGACCATTGGAGCGATCTCTGCGCGACGAACCCGACATTCGCGGGCCAAGCCAGACAATGGATTGACGGCAGCCCGAAGCACCGCATTGTCCTGCTCTCAACGCGGGCCTCAGCCAGCGATCCCGACCTACCCGCTCTGCGCATCAACCGCCCGACGATCGCCTTCGCGCAGAAGCTCGCGGGCGCCTGCCTCACGCTGGATCAACAGAGCGGCTTCCGGCAACTGCTGCGCGAAAAAGCGGCCTTGGTCGAAGAGAGCCAATTGGCCCAAATAGCGATCGGCATTGAGCTCTTCGCATCCGACCGCGCGCTGGCCTTCAATCACTGGCATTCGGATCCCATGCCCCCGCTGCTTTCGCACCGCCTGCAACAGCTTCCCGCCGCCGCCTATGGCCTGGACGCGGCGCAGATTCTTGCGGCGCTGCGCGGGCTTGCCTGGTCGATGATGCTGCAAGACAATCATCGCTTTGTGGCGCGCGCCGCCGCGGAATATCAAGTATCCGACAGCCGCGTCATCGCTGCCGCGCTGGATCTCGGCCTCTTGAGCGCCTGCGGCGACCGGCTTCGCTTCGAGTCAATTGTCATGCAGCGCTTTCTCGCCGTCGAGAATCTAAAGCAGGACGGATTGTTCAAGTATTTGACCCGGCCCGAGTTCGCCGCCGGAAGCGGACGCGTCGAGCAGAAGTGGGACGGCCTGGTTCTTATCACGGTCGATTCATTGCCGCAAGATAGCCGCCTCCGCATCATCGACCAGATTGCCGATATTGACCCCTTCCTCGCGCTTATGTGCCTGCGCCGCAACATGCAGCTGTACAAGGAGAATGCGGAAGGGCTGATCGCCAAGCTGCTGCGCTTGTGCGCCCAAAATCCAAACGCGCAGGACGCCCTGCGCGCGACGCTCGCCGCCTTGCCCGATCCGGATTTGACGACGGTGATGATGCTGGCCCAGATGAGCCGCTTCAGCAATCCACAGCAACTCTGGCTCTGGCGCGAGCTGGGCGCGCTGCCGCTGGAATTGCCGGTGGACTTTTTGAACATCGTAAGCGAGCACGACCGCCGGTCGGCGATTCCCGTCAGCCAGCAAGTCGCCGACTACAACTTGTCGCTGGCCGTGGCCTGGCTCGTGAAGCTGGCCCAGGGGGCGGACAAGAATCTGCGCCAAAACGCAATCTGGATGCTCGGCGAGATCAAATATCTGCCGACGGCGATCCTGCTGCTGGATTATCTTGAAGACCCCGATCGCAGCGACCAAAGCGAAGTCCTGCTCGCTCTGATGAAATTCGCCTATTCCGAAATCCTGGTGCGGGTGCTGCAATGGTCGCAGGACAATCCCGCGCAGCGCAAATCTGTCGTTGCGGCGCTGGCCGCGCACGGTCGCCTGGTCACCAGCCGCCTTCTCTCCCTTGCAGACGCCCGCAAACTGACGCTCAATCCTGAATTCTACGAGATTGCGGCGAATACAAATGAAACCGATATCGCGCTCGGCCTGGCCGGGGTCATCGCCCAACATGCGACCTTGCCGGAGCCGCTCGAGCTGGCGATCATGCGCCAGAAAAACGCGAGCGATCTGGAGCGGCGCATCGCCGGCGCCATCAAGCATCTGCCCAATCGCGAGGGACTCCAGCAACTGCTCGACAACATCGCCCAAGTCCTGGAAAATCCGCCCGAGTCCACCGTGGTCGCCGGGAGCAACATTGAGGCGCTGCTCTACGGCAAGCCGCTCTTCGACGAATTCAGCGCGCAAGCTGAAGCGGCGGCAAGCGCCACGATCCCGGAGGATTTGGCGCGGCAAATCCACGACGCCGACTGGCAGGAACGGCAGCGCGCGCTCGGCAGCTTGGGCGATTACCCGGCTGACCTCGCTCTGCCGATCATCCTGGAGATGACGGACGACGAAGACAAGCGAGTCAGGCTGGCCGCATACGAAGGCCTGTCCCGCTTTGATGAAGCCGCGGCGCGCTCAGCGCTCATCGCGGCGCTGGAGGATGACGACAGCGATATTGTCGCCGCCGCCATTGAGCTTCTGGCGGCGGCAAAATCTGCGGCCGCTGCGCCTGAATTGCGTCGATTGCTGGATGACAGCCGTGTCGCCGATGGGGGCGAGGCGACGATCGGCCAGCGCGCGCGCGCCGCCCTACTGGCCATCGAAGAAGCGCAAGGCGGCAGCGCCGAAAGCGCAATCGGCGGTCCCGCGCCAGCAAGTTACGGCGACGAAGAAAAAATCAGGCGCACGCTGCAGGTCTTGCGCGATGACGATTGGGGCCGGGCGCAAAAGGCGGCGCGCTTTCTGCGTAAATTCGCCAAGCACCTGCGCAGCAGCGGCAACCCCAAGATCTTGCCATTGCTGCTTAATGCGCTCGACGATCGCAACTGGAGCGTGCGTTGGGCATCGGCCGAGGCCCTGGCGATGCTGCAAGATCGCGCCGCGATCCCCCGGCTGGCGCAATGCCTTTCCGATGCGCATTGGATTGTGCAGGTGGCGGCGATCCGCGCCCTGGCGGAGTTGGACGCCCGCGAAGAATCGGCGCGCATTTCGCCGCTACTGCGAAGTCCCCATAAAGCCTTGCGCGAAGCGGCGGCGGAAGCCCTGGGTCAACTGGGCGATACGCGGGTCATTCCGTCGCTCGGCGAAACTTTGAAAAACGATGCCGATGAATTCCTGCGCCTGGCCGCGCTGAAGTCGATTTATCAAATCAATGCCGCCGCCGCCCGCCCCTGGCTCGAACTCGCGCTAAGCGACGGCTATTTGCACCTGCGCCTCTTCGCCATGAAGCGCTTGGCGCCAGAGATGAACGAGAGCGACCTGCCCATCTTGCAAGAATTGCTGATTGAAGATGAGACGCCCTCCTGGGAAAGCGTATCGCTGCGCGATCTCGCCATTGAGACCTTGCAGCGAATCGACAGCGCGGAAAGCCGGGCCCTGCTTCAATACGGCGCGGCGCTGGAAGGGCGAAACGGCGCATGAAGATCTTCGTCAGCTACGCCCGGGTCGACAAGCCCTATTGCATTCGCATTATCGAGACCATGCATGCGCACGATGTCTGGTACGATCAGCGGCTCCACGGCGGGCAAGACTGGTGGAAAGAGATTTTGCGCCGGCTCGATTGGTGCGATCTGTTCATCTACCTGCTCTCGCCGGATTCAGTTGCCTCGCGCTATTGCCGCCGGGAGTTGGAAGTCGCGCTGCAGTTGAAGCGCGAGGTCGTCCCGGTCTTGATCGACCGCAGCACGGTGCTGCCGGCCAAAATAAAAGATTGGCAATTTGTAGACCTGTCCGACAGCTTGACCGTGGAAAATATCTCGCAGTTGTTGAACGCAATCCTCATGGCAGAGCGCCGGCGCAGCCCAGCGCCGGATGCGGTAAACGGCGGTGAACCCGCTCCGGCGTCATCCGACAATCCGGTCGATACAGTCAGCGAAGCGGTTAAAGCGCTGGAAAAGGGCGATTACGAAAAGGCAGTTGTCCTGCTGAAGCAGGCGCAAGCCAGCGGCTACCGCTCGCGTTTTGTTCCCTTGGATAAATTGCTGCGGATCGCGGAATCCGCCGTCGCCGGCCGCTCAAACTCGCGCGAGTTGGAGCGCGAATACCAGCACATCGTCGCCCTCTTCGCTTTTGAAAGCACGCGGCAAATGGCCTGCGAAGCCTTGGCCGAGTTCCAAAAGGAGTTTGGCAATTACGACCCGCAGAACCTGAGGCGCTTCTGCAATTCGGGCGACACCGCGTCAGTGGACCTCTCGGATCCGGCTGAATCCCTCGGGAAGTCGACGGCCCGGCCGCCGCGGAGGCCTGCAAGAGCGGAGCGGCAAACGCCAACAAAACCGCCGGCTCTCCCCGCGGCGAGCCAGGCCGCGCCCGAGCCGCCGCAGAACCAACCGGTCAAGCCCGCCCGATCGGCCGCGCTCGACCCGGGCGAGCCAAGCGCCGTCAAAGAAGTCTTGCCTATGCTACAATGGTCCGACATTGCGCATGGCAGCGTCACCATCTCCAGCCAGGTCGGCGCCGATGAAGACTTCGGCGAAATCACCGAGCAAGTGGACAACTTTGTCATGAGCAAGTATCCGGTGACCAACGCGCAATTCGACATCTTTGCGCAGGCCCAGGATGGTTACCGGAATCCGCGTTGGTGGAGCTTTTCGGAGCGCGCGCAGCGCTGGTTCAAGCTGGGAAAGGGCGTCGCCGCCTCGCGTTTCAGCGGCGACAGCCTGCCGCGCGAAAATGTCAACTGGTACGAGGCGATGGCATTTGCCAACTGGCTGGGGAATATGCTGAAGATGAAGGTCACGCTGCCCACGATCGCGCAATGGCAGCGCGCCGCCAAAGGCGATGACGATCGCTATTTCCCCTGGGGCGACGAATACCAGGAGGAACATTGCAACACTTTGGAGACAGGCCTGAAGACAACCACGCCGGTCGATCGCTATCATAAAGGCGTCAGCCCCTACGGCGTCTTTGACCTGGCAGGCAATATCTGGGAATGGACGCTGAACACGGCGGCGCCCGCTGAGGACGGGCGCGATTTCCGCCGGGCGGTCGCTGGCGGCAGCTTCGTCAGTCCCTGCGACCGCGCCCAGACCTCCTTTCGCTATTATCTCGATCCGCGCGTGCGCTTTTCGTCCATAGGCATTCGACTGGTCGGCTTGACATGAACGCGGGCGGCAACTGAAATTGAGCGCAGACGCAAGCAGCGTGAAGGGAATACAAAAGTGAGTTCGAGCGAACGAAGTCTGGGCAAGGCCGGGCCATTCCGTCCCGATATCAACATTGACATTGATCAGCTGTCGGTGACGGGCCACGTCGTTTTCGCCGGGCGCGATGGCCAGGTCAAGGTGCAGACCGGCGGCGATGTCGCCCAGCATACCAATCAGACGGTGACGGTGGGCGGGGTGGAAACCACGCCCCAAGAATTCGATATGATGCTGCAGTGCTTTCGCAATGTCGAAGACACGATCAAGAAGCAGGATATGCTGCCTGAATCGCGCGAAGCGGCCATGCACGACTTAAATACTGTGGAAGCGCAGCTGACCACGCCCAAGAAACCGAATACGCGGCTGCTGCTGCGCGCGGCGAAATCCCTTTTGCGCTTCTCCCCGGCTTTGACCGCCGCCGCCTTGACCCTGTTCGATCAACCGCTGGTGGGCGCGATCATGGCCAGCGCCGGCGAAGTCGCCATCAATTTTCACGAAGCGATCTCACGCAATCGCGCCAAGAAAATCTAAGCGCAGCCGCGTCCGTCGTGCCATACTGAGAGACGCATAATCCAACCTGGCGCAAGCCGGCGCTCCGCGCATTCTCCGGAATCTCAGCGGCGCCGGGCAATCAAAAGCGAGACGCGCAAATGAACCAACCTCCGCGGCCGGTTGCCGCCACTGCCATCGTTAAGCCGGCGCGCGCCGCGCCGAGCCAGATGATGATCGCCTCGCCCGCCGCCTGGCGCAGCTTCGTGCAAAATAACTGGGGCCAGCTCAAGCGTCAAGCCGACCAGTCGACGCTCGATTCGCCTTACCAAAAGCTGGTCATGATGGTGTTCACGCCGGTCCTGCCGAATCCAACAACAAAGCTGACCTTGCTGCGCCGGCTGCTGAAGCGCTACCGCTACTGCGAGCCTTTGAGCAAGCGCCTGACCGCAATTTATCGCGACCGCAACTACGGGCGGACGGCGGAAGACCTGGCGCGGAACGACCTCCTGCCGGAAAAACTCAACAGCGACGAATTGGTCGGTCTGGACTGGCTGATCGTGGCGACTGGCGGCCTGGACGGCTCCGCCAATCAAGGCGTGACGGCAATTCAGTTCGCGCGCACTCTGCTTGAAACCATGCGCGAACATGCCGATTATCCGTCGGCTGTGCGCGTGCAGGCGGGCAGCATCTCCGCTGGCGGGCATGTCATCTTCGCCGGCCAGGATGTCAACATCGTCGCCGAGCATTACCATGGCAACAAGTCGGCGCTGAAAGCCTATCTCGCCGCCGTGCGCAGCGAATGGAACATCCCGACGACCACCATTCACCCGGCCTCGCAGCATCATACGCCGGCCATGCTGCATCAGCTTTACACGCCGGTTGACATCTGGACCGACCAGCGACAATTCCACGCGGTGAGCATTGAAGAATTGAACGCCCGGCGCTATCAAGCCATCGAAAAGGACATGGGTTTCGTACGCGAATCGGTCTTTGAGGTTGTCTCCGCGCATCCCTTGATTGTCATCACCGGCGCCGCCGGCACGGGCAAGAGCTCCTTATGCCGCTTCATCGTCACCGCCCTGGCTTATGCCTGCGACCCGCGCGCCGAGCGGCAGGACAAGGTCAAGGGTTTGGAGATGCTTGGCGCCTCCTGGATTCACGGTCCTATCCTGCCGATTTATGTCAGCCTGCGCGATTTCGCCAATTCGCCGAAACTGTTTCCCAAGTCTCTGGGCGAAGCCTCGGCGGCGCAGCTGCTGGATTACATCAAGCGGGCCACCGGCAACCTGGCGCCGCATCTGGAAGCCTATCTGACCCAAAGCGATGTGCCGACGCACGGCAGTTTGCTTGTGCTTGACGGCCTCGACGAAGTCTATGAGGAGCATGACCGCGTAATTCTGCAGCGGATCATCGAGAATTGGGCCGATCGTTTTCCAAGCTGTCGCATCATCGTCACCAGCCGCACCTACGCCTACCGGCACGATTCGCGCTGGCGCTTGTCCGATCGTTTTGCCTCGGCCGAGTTGGCGCCCTTTACCTGGCAGCAAGTCCAGACTTATATCGAACGCTGGTATGACAATGTCGCTGAGAACCGCCCCGGCGTTCTGGGCGGGCGCGCGGTGGCGCCGAAACAGGCGGCCCTGATGGCCGCCGATCTCAACAAGACCATCCGCGAAACGCGAGCGCTCTGGCCGCTCGCGCGCCAGCCATTGATGCTCGCCCTGCTCACCCTGATTCACGAAGATTACAAGCAACTGCCGGATAAGCGCGCCGAGCTCTATGAACATACGGTTGAATTGCTGGACCGCTGGAATATCCCGTCGCCCGCCGACAAGCTGCATGAGAAGCTGGCCAACATCAATCTCGACCGCATGCGGGCCGCCTTAAAGCTGATCGCCTTTGAGCTGCACTCCGAACAGCAAAGTTATCAGCGCTATCCCACGATCATTCAGCGGGCGCGTTTGCTGGACAAGCTGGTCGAGCAGCAGGCCCTGGGCGGCGGCCTGGGGGCGGGCATTGAAGACGTCCTGGAATATCTGGCGACCCGCAACGGCATCCTGGTCTCGGACGCGCCCAATCTATACCGCTTTCCTCACTTGACGATTCAGGAATACCTGGCGGCATGCGCGCTCCTCGAATTCTACGATGAGTGCTGCATGCCGGCTGAACTGCGGCCGCAGAGCGCCGAGGGCTGGACCTTTCCGGAGAATATCGTCGCCCTGCTTTGCCACGATTACGCCCGCTGGCGCAACGTCGTGCTCTTCGCCGGCGCGATCATCGCCGCCGGCAAGTGGCAGGATATGCGCTGGCATCTCATCGACGAGTTGCTGCCAACCCGATTTGATGGGACGCTGTCCGAACAGGCCCTGCATTGCATCAGCGTTGCGGCGGAGATTTGGGGCGAAAGCTGGCTCAAGTCGCGCACGCGCAGCCAGTTTGGCATCGAGTCTCATCTGGTGCGCTGCCTGCGGCATATTCACGGGGACGAACGCATCGACGCGCCCGAACGCGCCAACAACTACGCCATCCTGTCCCGGCTGGCGCGCAATCAGGCCGCCCGCGCCCAGTGACCAGTCGGCAGGCGCCTCAGAGCAATCACATCAAAACACTATCGCCAATGGCCATGTAAAATGTAGGGGCGTCTCGTGAGACGCCCGTTGAAAATGGCCTACAAATTGTGGGCTTTTCAGCGGGTCGCGTAGACGCTGACCGCCGCTCGCCCGTACACCGAGTCTCCTCTTATACCGTAGGGGCGAGCACGTGGCTCGCCCGCATGTGTGTTGCGAAAGACGATGCGCATTATTTCAATTGCTTACTTGCGTTTAGTGAGGAAAGCATTTGATCGGAGACGTCGCGGGATTTTGGGGAATATTTGCAAAAGGAAACTAAACTCTGTGCCCTCTGCGTCCTCTGTAGTTAAAAGTCCTGAACCGACTACCGTGGCCTGCGTCCCTAAAGCCTTGACATCAGCGACTGCTGGCACTACGTTCTAAAGCCGCGTCGCCGTCTATCGTAAACCCGTGTACCCCTGCGGAGGAATCAACGTGAATGTCTTTCGGCTTCTATTTGTTCTAGTCATCGCCACGCTCTCGGGCGCAATCGCCGCCCAAGACTCCGAGCCCGAGATTCTCGTCTCGCGCGAGAGCGCGCCCGTCGCCGCCAATGTCAAATTGACAACAATCGCCGCCGGGCTGACGCGCCCGATTTATATCACCGGCGCGGGCGATGGCTCGGGCCGGCTTTTCCTGGTCGAACAGACGGGACTTATCTGGCCCTACATAGACGGCCTGCGCCTGACGCCGGCCTTTCTCGATGTGTCGCGCCTGATTTCCCAAGTCGCTTTGACCAGCCGCTACACCGAGCAGGGCTTACTTGGCCTGGCTTTCCATCCGGATTATGCCACCAACGGCTATTTCTTCGTCAACTATACCGACCGCAGCGGCAGCACCATCGTCGCCCGCTATCAGGTCTCAGCCGAAGATCCAAACATCGCCGACGCCAGCAGCGGCCAAATCATTTTTCAGCTGGCGCAGCCCTATACCAATCACAACGGCGGCCATATTGACTTTGGACCCGATGGATACCTTTACATTACGCTGGGCGATGGCGGCTCGGCAAACGACCCCTTGCGCGCCGGTCAGGATCGCCGCCTGCTCCTCGGTTCCATTCTGCGCATTGATGTCGATGGCGCGGCGCCTTATGCGATTCCCGCGGACAATCCCTTCGTTGGCGACCCGGCGGCGCTGGACGAGATCTGGTCTTATGGCTTGCGCAATGTCTGGCGCTTCAGCTTCGACCGCCTGACCGGCGATATGTATCTGGCGGATGTCGGGCAGAACCAATGGGAAGAAGTCAATTTCCAGCCGGCCGATAGCGCCGGCGGCGAGAATTACGGCTGGAACGTCTGGGAGGGCAAGCATATCTTCGCCGGCGGAACCGCCGCAAATCATGTCCCGCCCTTCTTTGAGTACAACCATGCGCTGGGCTGCTCGGTGACAGGCGGCTATGTTTACCGCGGCGAAGAGATACCCGACTTGCAAGCCGCCTATCTTTTCGGCGATTATTGCACCGGGCTGATTTGGGCGTCCTGGCGCGATCGCAATCTCGCCTGGCATACCACGGAGTTCATGCGGACGTCTCTGCAGATCAGCAGCTTCGGCCAGGATGAAGCGGGCGAGCTCTATGTCGTTGATTATGGCGGCGCGATTTATCGCTTTGATCCCGCTGAGGCTTAAACCGGGTCGGGCGCGTCTTCGACGACGATGCCGGCGCGCGTGCGTTTGTACTGCGCGATCAGCGTTTTGATTTGCAACTCAATTGGATGATAACGCTTCATGACTTGACTACCTTCCGTTTGCAGCTGGCGCATGCGCGATTCAACCTGCCGCAAACGGGACAACAGATTCCCATCGTGTCGCTTCCAGTTGATGAAGGCCAGGGGCACGAGAACGGCAAAGGCAAGGCCCAAGCCATACATGACATTGCCGTAATTGACCTGGCCAATGGAATGCAAATAGTAGCCGACCGCGCCGCTCGCTATTACAAGCATGATGTGCAAGACCATTCGCCGCGTTTGCGCGCCGCGCATTTGGCGCCCGTCCAAGCTGTTTTGCAGCTTCTCTTGTTGCGCGCGCAATTCAAGCAGTTCGGCGCGGATTTGCATGACCCGTTCGCGCAGGGGCTGCCCCTCTTCAATGAAGGTGTCGAGGCGCTTCTTGATTAACCGCGCCGACTCCCAGGTATCCATCATCCGGCTGTAATGCACTTCCAGCGCTTTGATCTGCAATTCGAGCGGCTGATAACTCTGGCGATACTGCGCGCCTTCTTGCTTCAATTGCAGAATCTGCTCCTCCAACTTGCGCTGTTTGCGCGCCGTGCGCGTTCGTGGATCTTTCCAGTTGGCGATCACAATCGGAATGAGCACGGCGCAGATCGCGCACAAAGCCAAGGCGACAAGGCTCAGATCGCGTGAAGTTTCCAGGTGGTGGAGGCCAGCCCAGCCGCTGACCGCGGCCAAGACAATCAACAAGAGGATGCGACGGATGACAAATGAGCGCTTTTCGCGGTTTTCAATCTTCTGCTGCCGCTTCTCGTGCTTCGCCGTCAAGGCTTCCAAATTGCCGCGTATGCTGTTCAATTGTTCCCGGGCTGGCTGTCCCTGCTGACGCAGGGCATCGAGGCGCGCTTTGAACTGTTTTATCCGCAGCCAGTCGTCGTATTGCTCTTGGCCGCCGATAAACCACTCGCCAGATGATTCGTCTCCAAAAATGAAACGCCCAAAGTCAAAGCTGTAGGGCAAGGGTTTGCCGTTGCTGAGGCTGCGTTCAAGGTCGTTCACCTCGTCCACCAGCAATTCATGCAACAGAAGAAGCAAATTGAGCGGCGCCGCCCGCCGTCTGGATTCATCGGTGTGGGCCTTTTTATCCCCGCCGAGGCTGTCGCGATGCAGGGCGAGGGCGGTCCGCATCCGGCCCAGCTCCTGACGGACGCGGCGAATGCCGGCGGCGCGGTCGCGGGAGTCGACATGCGACTGAAACAACCGCGGGATTTCTATCGCGTGGAAATCATCCAGATAATCCTGTGGCGCTGGCTGTTCTATCATTGTACGGACTCGAAGCTGTACACTGTCCAGCAACAGAAAAACGACTGACGGTCAACCCGAGTTGAGTCTAAGCCATTATAACATAGGCAACTTACAGCATATAATATTGACGGACGATTGCTACACTTGGAGCGGCTAAATTCGGAGGGCGCTTATGCGACCGCAGTCGCTTTACCCCTTGAAGCTTCAGCCGGCGCTGCATGTGAAAGTTTGGGGCGGGCGCAAGCTGGCTACGCGCCTCAACAAGAAGCTGCCGACGGACGAGCCCTATGGCGAATCCTGGGAATTGCATGACAGCGCCCGGGTCATCAACGGCGCGCTGCGCGGCATGAGCCTCGGCGAGCTGACGCGGCGCTACGGCGCGGATCTGCTCGGCGCCGGACCGGGCCAATCTGACGGCTTTCCGCTCTTGGCTAAATTCATCGATGCCAACGCCTGGCTATCGATACAGGTACATCCCGATGATGCGCAAGCGCGCGAACTCGAAGGCGAGCCGCGCGGCAAAACCGAAGCCTGGGTCGTACTGCATGCGGAAGCGGGCGCGCGCTTGGTCGCTGGTTTGCAGCGCGGCACGACGCCGGCGCAGTTTGCCGCGGCCATCCGGCGCAATGACTTGGAACCGCTCCTCAACTACGCCGAGGTCAAGCGCGGCGATGTGCTCTATATCCCGGCCAACACCATCCATGCCCTGGGCCCGGGCTTGCTGATTTACGAGATACAGCAGGCCAGCGATACGACCTACCGGCTACACGATTGGGGCCGGTTGGGTTTGGACGACAAGCCGCGCGAACTCCACATTGAAAAGGCGCTGCGGGTCGCGAATTTGGGCGCGCCGCCGGAGGTCGCGCAGCCGGAGGGCGATCTGCTTGTCGACGGGCAATACTTCCGCAGCTGGCGCCATCAATTGCGCGATGAGCCGCTCGCCATCGATTGCGACGGGCGCTTTCAATCCCTGACCTGTATCGGCGGAAGCTTGCGAGCGCATGCGCGCGGACATGAGTCAATCGCGCTTGCGACCGGCGAGACCTGCCTGATGCCGGCTTGCCTGGAGCGCTTCACGCTTGACGGCAGCGGCGCCCTCCTGCGCTCCTGCCAAAGCTAGAGGAATTATTGCCTCGCGATAATACAGAATTTACGTTCCGCATACACCCTTCCAACTTCTCTGGTTGATACTGGCGGCAGACCTATAGAACAGCGGGAGGGGCCATGGATTTCAGCACTTACACCAACAAGGCGCAAGCCGCCATCCTCAAGGCGCAAAGCATCGCTGGCGAATACCGGCACAGCGCCATCGAGCCCGTTCATGTCTTTCTGGGCTTGATGGAACAGGAAGAGGGCCTCGGGCCGCGCATCATCCAGAAGATCGGCGCGCATCCGGCCGCATTTCAAGCAGAACTGCGGGGCGAACTGCAAAGCCTGCCGCGGACCAGCCAGCCCGCCGCCGGCATCGGGCTTTCCCGCGAAAGCCTGGCCCTTTTCACGCAGGCGGAAAAAGAAGCGAAGAAGATGCGCGATGAATATACAAGCACCGAGCATCTGCTTCTCGCGCTGGCGACGGACAAGCCGATGGGCGTCATCTTGGGCCGGCATGGGGTTCAGGCCGACGACATCCTGCAGGCCCTGCAATCGATACGCGGACGCCAGCGCATCACCAGCCAGGACCCGGAATCGACTTATGAAAGCCTGAGCAAATTCGGGCGCGATTTGACCGCCGACGCGCGGCAAGGCCGGCTTGACCCGGTCATCGGGCGCGACGAAGAAATCCGCCGCGTCATTCACGTCATCAGCCGGCGCACGAAGAACAATCCCGTGCTGATCGGCGAGGCCGGCGTTGGCAAGACCGCCATCGCCGAGGGCTTGGCCCAGCGTCTGGTCAAAGGCGATGTGCCCGAGGGCTTGAAGGACAAGACGATCATCGCTCTGGATATGGCGGCGCTGGTCGCCGGCAGCAAATTCCGCGGCGAGTTTGAAGAACGCCTGCAAGCCGTGCTCAAGGAAATCGCCGATAGCGAAGGCGAGATCATCCTGTTCATCGACGAACTGCACAATATCGTCGGCGCGGGCAAGGCGGAAGGCGCGATGGACGCCGGCAATATGCTCAAGCCGATGCTTGCCCGCGGCGAGCTGCGCATGATCGGCGCGACCACGCTCGACGAATACCGGCAGCACATTGAAAAGGATGCCGCCCTCGAACGGCGCTTTCAACCGATCTACGTGCAAGAGCCGACGGTCGAGGACACGGTCAGCATCCTGCGCGGCCTGAAGGAGCGCTACGAAGTGCATCACGGCGTGCGCATTCAAGACGGCGCCGTCATCGCCGCTGCCGCGCTGAGCCAGCGCTATGTTCCCGATCGTCAATTGCCGGACAAAGCCATCGATCTCATCGACGAAGCCGCGGCTCATCTCAAAATGGAAATCGACAGCAAACCGGCCGAGCTGGACAAGACCGAACGCCAGATTATGCAGCTCGAGATTGAGCGCGCCGCGCTGAACAAAGAAAAGGACGATGCCTCGAAGCGACGCCTGGCCGACCTCGAAGTGGAACTGGCCGATGCGCAGGAAGACCTGAACAGCTTGCTTGCGGTCTGGCAGCATGAAAAAGAGGTGATTCAAGGCATTTCAGGCAGCAAAGCCGAAATCGACGACGCCCGCAATCAGTTGGAGCGCGCCGAGCGCCAGGGCAACCTCGAAGAAGCGGCGCGCCTGCGCTACGGCGTCCTGCCGGAATTGGACAAAGCCCTGCGCGAAAGCGAAGCCGGAATAGAAGCCCTGCGCCGCGAGGGAACGCTGATGCTGAAGGAAGAGGTGGATGCCGACGAAATCGCCGCCATCGTCAGCCGCTGGACCGGCATCCCGGTCGCGCGCATGCTGGAAGGCGAAGTCGAAAAGCTGCTGCGGATGGAGGAGCGCCTGCATGAACGCGTTGTCGGCCAGGACGACGCCGTGAGAGCGGTTTCCGCCGCCGTGCGCCGCAGCCGCGCCGGCCTGCAAGATCCGGGGCGCCCGGTTGGCGCCTTTCTCTTCCTGGGTCCAACCGGCGTCGGCAAGACGGAAATGGCGCGTTCACTGGCGCAATTCCTCTTTGACGATGAAGACGCCATGGTGCGCATCGATATGAGCGAATATGGGGAAAAGCACAGCAGCGCCCGCTTGCTCGGCGCGCCGCCCGGCTATGTCGGCTATGAAGAAGGCGGACAGTTGACCGAAGCGGTTCGCCGCCGCCCGTATTCGGTCCTGCTCTTCGACGAAATCGAAAAGGCGCACCCGGACATCTTCAACATCTTCTTGCAAGTCCTGGACGACGGCCGCCTGACCGATGGACAGGGCCGCACGGTCAACTTCAGCAGCTGCGTGATCATCATGACGAGCAATGTCGGCAGCGCGCTCATCAAGCAGATGGGCGGGGCCGCGGAGCGCGACGCCATCATGAGGGAACTGGATCGCTATTTTCGGCCCGAATTCCTCAACCGGCTGGACGAGATCATCGTCTTCCACAGCCTCGCGCGCGAGCATATCGTCCGCATTGTCGATCTGCAGCTTGACCAGCTACGGAACATGCTGGCGGAACGCCGCATCACGCTTGAACTGCGCGATGCCGCCCGCGCCAGGCTGGCGGACGAGGGCTGGGATCCGGTCTACGGCGCCCGGCCGCTGAAACGCGCCATGCAGCGCGAATTAAAAGATCCAATGGCTATGGCTTTGCTCGAAGGGCGCATTGCCGAGGGCGACCATGTGATCGTCGATGTCAGCGCGGAGGGATCCGGATTGACCTTCAGCGCGCTGGATTTGGCGCCGACGTCGGTTTAGCTCGAAGATCGCTGGAATAGGCGGGGTTGCCTACACTGTTAATCGGGTGGCGGCGGCACGGGCAAGTCAGCCTCGGCCGTGTCCCGCCACTTTTCGCCTTCGTCCACCAGCATCACGGGAATGCCGTCGCGGATCGGGTATTTGTAGCCGCTGTCATCGCAGACCAGCCAGCAGTCCTCCACGAGGCGCAGCCGGCCCGGATCGTCGCCCTTGTCCTTGTAATGCACCGCCACCGGGCAGCGCAGGATTTCCATCAATTCGTCGGATACAACCGTCATCTAAACACCTTTGCCCGGAATCTGCCGGAATGGATTCCAGTATAGCCCCGGCCGGCGGAGGCGTCAATTCAGGCGGCATTGGGCAATGTATCCATTTCGGTTGAGTTAGTCCGGTAGGGGCGATCCGGCGGATCGCCCGATGCGCAAAACAGAATCGAAATTGGGCGACTCACCGAGTCGCCCCTACCAAATCATCGGCATTTAAAGAAATTCAACCGACTCTGATACACTGCCCGGCATTGGGCAATGTATCCATTTCGGTTGAGAAAGTCCGGTAGGGGCGATCCGGCGGATCGCCCGATGGCTAAATCAGAATCGAAATTGGGCGACTCGCCGGGGCGCGTGGACACAGCCCGTCAGTCGCCCCTGGCAAATCATCGGCAGCTAAGGCAATTCATTCAACTCTGAGACACTCCCCCGGCATTGCCGCTATCCCTTTTAACGCCGGCAACTATAATCAAAATGTTGCGGGCGCAACGCTTAATGACCTGCTCGCCAGAGGGCCGAGCCATGGCAAACCCCTTGAGTGATGGCAAGGCGCGCTCCGTCCCTTCGCGGCGCGGCGCGATCTCTATCCTCGCCGGTCTCGGCTTGGTCTTTATTGCGCTGGCGAGTTTTCAGGCGCGGCCGGCGGCGAAGGCTCAGGTGCCGACTGTGCCGACATCGGCGCCCGGCGCGCTCGTCGGCGCCGACGGATACATCCGCTCGGACCGGCTGGGCATCACCTTCATCAGTTATATCGACGATACCAACCCCGAACGTTATCGCAACGCCTTGATCCTGGGCGCCGGCTGGAACCGCTGGCCGCTCTATTGGGATCGCGTAGAAATCCAGCCGCATCATTACGACTGGTCAGCCTATGACAAGCTGATCGCCGAGGACATCCGCCAAGGCTTGAAAACGAATGTGATTCTCCTGGGGCGGCCGGAATTCTGGCAAGACGGCGACAGCATCGCCAATCTGTTCGCGCCGATTTTCGCCGACGGCAGCGACAGCGCCGCCGCCGATGCGCCGATGCACCCGGACAATCACTGGGCGCATTTTGTGCACTATGCCGTCACCCGCTACAAACCGGGCGGCGTCCTGGCGCAGCACAATGCCTTCGACGCCGGCGACGGCGTGCGCGTCTGGGAAGTCTGGAACGAACCGGACGTGCCGCAATTCTGGCGGGGCGGCGCCGAAGCCTACGCCCGCCTGCTCAAAGTGGCGGCCATAGTCATCAAAACCGTCGATCCGGAAGCGCGCGTCGTCTTCGGCGGATTGCTCTTCGCCGAGGGCGAGAGCATGCTGACGGAAGTGCTGCGGCATATTCGCGGCGATCCGCTGCGCGATCAATACAACTGGTTCTTCGATATCGTGGCGGTTCACAGTTATGACGATCCCTGGCGCAGCGGCTGGCTGACGAAAGTCGTGCAAGACAAGCTGGCGAGGCTGGACTTGTCGCGTCCGGTCTGGGTGAACGAAACCGGCGTATCAGTCTGGAACGATTATCCGGGCCCGGTCTGGGCGAATAGTCCGGAACAGCGGCAGCGCCTGGCGACCGCGGAGCAGCAGGCGCATTTTCTCATCATGAGCGCGGCATTCGCCTGGTCCAAGGGCGTCGAAGTGCTGATGTATCATCAATTGTACGATGATTGCGGCAATTATCCGGCGGGCACGGATTTCCCGCCGCATGCCGGCGAACTCTGCGAGAGCGGTGTCTGCTTTGGCGACGCCTTCGGCATCTATCGCAATGCGCCCGGCTCGCACTGCTTCAGCCAGCACCCGCTGGCGAATACGCCGCGCCCGGTGGCGCAGGCCTTTCAACTGCTCGCGGAAGTGTTTGGCAGCCAGCCCTTTGAAGCGCATAGCTTGACCGGCTTGAACGACGATGTCACCGTGATCGCGTTCAAACGTAGCGATGGCGCGCGCATCACCGTCTTGTGGAACAACAGCAACCAGCCCCTGTCATACCCGGTAACGACCTCGGGCGCGGCCTTGAGGGCTTATGCCGCGGATGGGGAGATCCTGCCGTTACCGAGCCAGACCGGGACAATTACCCTCGAACTCAAGCCGGCGAGCGACTACAGCTATCCCGATCTGGAAGACGGCCGCAGCAGCGCAATCGGGGGCGAGCCCGTCATTCTGGTAGAATCGGCAAGCGCATGATCGACAAACTGCGCGCAATTTCGGCATGACCTTCAAGGCGGCAACCGCGCCGGTCGGGTGAAACGATGAGCCGAAGACAGACAGCCCTGATCCTCGCCAGCGTCCTTGTAAGCATCCTATTGCTGGTCTTCGTGCTGCGCGACATACCAATCGCCGATGTCGTCGCCGTGATTCGCCGCGCCGACCCGGCATATCTCTTATTGTCGTTTCTCTGCGGGACGCTGTCCCTTTTCACTCGCGGCGTTCGCTGGTGGGACTTGCTCAGCCGCCGCCTGTCGCTTTCACGGGCGGCTCACCTCGTGAACATCATGTTCCTGGGTAATCAACTGCCCTTGCGCCTGGGAGAAGTGGCGCGGAGCGTGCTCGCAAGGCGCGAAGGCATCCCGCTTGTGACATCGGCAACCAGCATCGTCGTGGAGCGTTTGATCGACACACTGGTTGTCGTGCTTATGATCGCCGCCGTCATCGGCAATCTGCCCGATATGCCGCCGGAAGTCGCTAACCGGGCAGCGGTTTTCGGCTTGCTTGCGCTGGCCGCTTTCACCGCCCTGCTTTTGCTGGCCCGGGCCCCGCAGATCGCCCGGCAGCTGCTGGAAAAGCTGATGGCGCTGATCCCCTTGTTGCAGCGCCTGCCGCTCAAGTCGATTCTCGACAATTTGCTTGATGGACTGCAACCGCTCACCCAATGGCGCCGCTTGGGCTTCACGCTGGCCTGGACCCTCATCGCCTGGCTCTGCTCGCTGGGGGCCTTCTATTATTGTCATCTCGCATTGGGCATTGAAGTTAATTACATCTTGAGCGTGACACTGGGGCTGTCGCTGGCGGCCCTAAGTCTCGCCCTGCCGGTCAGCGTAGCCGGGCTGGGCCCATTTGAACTCGCCATCGTGGTGGCGGGCCAGGCGACAGGCATGGATCAGTTGGAGGCGATTTCGCTGGGTTTCCTACTTCACGGGGTCACCGTCGCCGGCAACGCCATCTGGGGCACTGTCGGCCTGGTCGCTATGGGCGTCTCCCCCGCCTCGGCATTTTCCATGCGGCAGTTTGACCCTGCCGACGACGGCTAGTCGCGACTGAGAAACTCATGCACCAGGGACTGGAAATGATGCACGCCGTTTTCGCGCAAGACGGAAAAGCGGCCTCTGTCGTATGCATTAGATCTTAAGCCGCGCTGCACCCACTCGCAGAGTTCAATGTCTTCTTGCTGGATTTCGTCGCTGAAAGCGATGATTTGCTGCATGCTCTCCCAGCCCGGGCCCGTGCCCGGCGCCTGGAAGTACCACTCGAACACGGTTAAGGTTTTGTCCGGCCCGACCGGGATGATGATGTTGATGGATGTGTTGTCCAGGTAAACATTCAACATGACATTGGGGAAAACCCAATAATAGAGCGCGTCTTCTTCGGCATCGCCGCTGCGCACATAACGTCTATCGCGCGCTTCGCCGGCTTCCAGCGCGCGGATTGGCGCGTGCTGCTTCGAATAATTGCGAAAGGTTTCGACCTCGTATTTGTCGTAATCAACTTCTCGGAATAGGCCGGGATGGGCAATTGGCAGGTGATAACCTTCCAGGTAGTTGTCGACATAGACCTTCCAGTTGCATTCAATCAAGTATTCCCGCCGCTCGACCAGGCGCATTGCGCTCAGATCAATTCCCGCCGCCGCGATCTCAGCCGCTATGTTTCCATAAGCGCTCGCCATCGGCGCCGCCGCGGCGGCCAGGTTCACGAATACCCAGGGACCCCAGGCCTCAACGCGGACCGCCTGCAAACAGACTTCCTGCGGATTCCAGTTCGCCACGCCCTCAAATTCCGGCGCGCGCAGCAGCTTGCCATTCAGGTCATAAGTCCAGCCGTGGTAGCGGCATTGCAGGCTCTTGCGATTGCCGCGGCCATGCGCCACCACCGCCGCCCGGTGCGCGCAGACGTTGTAAAAGGCGCGCAATTCGCCGGCGAGATCGCGCAAGATGACCAAGGGTTGATCCAGTACCTGGCAGGTGAAAAAGTCGCCGATCCGGGTCAAGTCGTCCAGGCGCGCCACCGGCTGCCATGTTTTGTAAAAGATCTTCTCCGCTTCCAATTCCAGGAAGGCCGGCTCGATGTACCAGCGCGCGGGCATGGTCTCGGCCCGGGCCAAGTCGGTCGTTGGAAGAAAGTCGCTCAGATCCAGATTTGCCATGCCGTTCAGCCCCGGTCAGGGATCATTTGCGCTCCCAAATTATAGGCAACCCCAAGCCGATATTACAAAGATTTTACGATTGAAACCTCGATCCAGCGCCGAATTCCGTATAATCATAGTTGAGGAAATGCCGAGCGCCGCTTGCGTCGCATCAAGACGGCAAGGCATACTGATAGGCTATAAGACATAGTCTACGGAGATCGCAAATCGTGCAAAGGCAAATGAAGGTCTTCTGGGGAATCCTGCTTCTGCTTAGCGTCATCTGGATCGCCGCCGGCATATTCTTCACTTCCGACGCCTTCAACAGCGGGCAGCTCGGCGACGAGGTGACGAGCGGCGTCAAGTCCTTGGCGAGCAGCGTCGATGTCGTTCTGCCCGCGGCTTATTCGCCCGCGCTGGTTTTCCTCGTCACCGGTTTGCCGGTCGCGGCCCTGTCCCTGTTCTTTTACAGTCGCAATCGACGCGCCATCGGAGTCGCACAGAGCAGCGCAAGCGACGGGACTATCCGTCGGCAAACCATCGCGATCACGCTGTTGGCCCTGGTTGTCGCGCTCTTCATTTGGAATATGCGCGATGTGGAGAACGCGGTGCGCGGAACTGATTCCGCGGCGACCGGCATCTCGCTCTCAGTGGTGACCTATCCGGTCCGTCTTTTCGTGACCTATGTTCACGAAGCCGGTCATTCCCTGGCTGCGCTTCTCACAGGCGGGCAGGTACATGGCTTTGAAGTTAGTCCGGACGGATCCGGGGTGGCGAGGACCAGTGGCGGGAACATCTCCCTGATCTTGCCGGCCGGTTATCTCGGCGCTGCGCTGTTTGGTTCGCTGCTCTTCTTCTTGACCAACCGCATACCAAGGTGGACGCGCGGCCTCGCCTTCTTGCTTGGCCTTGCGATTATCGCGCTCACGCTCGGCTATGCCCTGCCCAGCGCCGAGCGCGGACCGACCGCGCTGATCGTCGGCGTTGGATTCGGCGTTGGTCTAATCGCCCTGGGCTGGCAGGCGCCCAGGCTGGTCAACGTGTTCGTGCTCAATACCTTGGCGATACTCACTTCGCTGAATGCGGTATTCGATCTGCGGCTGCTCGTGCAACACGCGGATGCGCAAAGCGCTGCCGGGATAAATGACGCCGCTCAATTTTCGGAGAAGGTTACGCCGCTGCTGCCCGCGTCCGTGGTCGCCGCGATTTGGGCGGCGGTCGCTTTTTGCATGCTCGGGGCGGCGGTCTATTTCGGTCTCGTCAAACAGGTCGGCGGCGAATTAAGCAGCGCCGTGAAAGAGAAAAGCGACGCGGCGGCATCAGAAGCTTAAGCGCCGGCGAATTTCCGTCGGGCGCGATGTCAAATGAAGCCAGAGACAGAAGGAGCGCAGAGATGTTAAGAGAGTTCGTAGAACGCAAGGTTCGCCGCCAGATTGTGCGGCAGAGCCTGCTTATTTCGGCTTTGGCCTTTGCCGCCATCTTGTTCCTGTGGAACAGCGAAGCCATGTCGAGCGTGATGCATCCGCTGCGAATGTTCATCAATAACATTCATGGCGGCTTGAGCGCTCTTGCCATGCAAGTCACGGGCGGTTCCGTCGACAGTTTCACCTTGTCGCGCGTGGGCAGCTACGAAATCCGATATCAGGGCGGCGCGGACGCCCTCATCATGTCCGCCGGTTACCTCGGCTCGGCGCTGCTCGGCGCGGTCGCCTTCTTCCTGGTCAATCGCGCGCCGCACCTCATTCGCCTGATGTCGATCGTCACCGGCGCCTTTACTGTCGGTTTCCTGGCGCTCTTCATCCGCCCGGACGGGACGGGCGACGCCGTCTCCATGTTGATATGCATGGCATTTGGCTTGTTCCTGATCGTCCTCGGCTGGACGGGCAAGGGCGATATCAATCAGTTGCGCTCGCGCAAGACGGTCGCCCGCATCGTCATGACCGTGGTCGCCCTGATGACCGGCTTGCATATCATCCTCGATCTGCCTTATGTCCTGTCGACGCCCATATATGGCGGCTTCGAGCGCATCACCAATCCGGTCGCCTATTTTGCCGAAAATGTCCTGTCCGGCGCGTCGCTGCAGCTTGTCGCATTCAGCTGGGCCGGGATCGCCGTCGTCTTGATGGCCGCGGCCTTTTACCTGAGCGTCCCGCGCCAATTGAAGAAGATCCCCAAGAACGACGACATCGTCTAAGCAGCCGCTACATATTCAGTCTGCTGAAGGGCATGCGCTGGTCGCATGCCCTTTTTGTTTCCATCGCCGCGCGATTTAACTGCCATGTCAAATTGAATTTTGCAAATATGCAAACTTCTAATCTTCGTCGCTTGCAAAATGAATTAACCTCTGTTAAAATCAGAGTTGACTCGCAGGTAAACGAAGTGAGAGAACATGGCGCAGAACATCGCTCAACTTGCCGCTCCAGAGAATGCAAGCGAAGGCCGGGTCTATCGTCTCAGCCAGGAGTGGCTGGCGCCGAGGCTTGTCGCGGTCACTCTGCTCGCAATCGTCGCCAGCCTGGCCGGCGAGTACTTGGGCGCTTCGCAGAATATCATGCTCTCTTTAGGCGTCGTCGCCTACCTGGCCGGCGGATTTTACGGGGCCAAATCGGCCCTGGAGAGCTTGCGCGCCGGCGAGCTGGATGTCGACCTGCTTATGGTACTGGCGGCGCTGGGCGCGGCTTTCATCGGTCAGTGGCGCGAAGGCGCCATCCTGCTCTTCCTCTTTTCGCTGAGCAATGTCCTGCAGGACTACGCCATCGATCGCAGTCGCCGCGCCATTCGCGGCCTCTTCAAGCTCTACCCGCCGACGGCGAAGGTGAAACGCGGCGAGCGCATTGAAGAATTGGACGTCAGCGAGATCAAAAGCGGAGACATCGTGCTGATCGAACCGGGCGAGCGCATTCCGGTGGACGGCCTGGTCATCGCCGGCGACTCCACAGTGGACGAAAGCCCAATCACCGGCGAATCCATGCCGGTGGACAAACTGGTCGGAGACGAAGTATTCGCCGGCGCTCTGAACAAACAGGGCATCCTCGATGTGCGTTCGCTGCGCTCGGCCGAGCAGACGACCTTGTCGCGCATCATCAAACTTGTCGAGGAAGCGCAGGACAGCAAAGCGCCGACGGAAAGATTCCTTCATCGCTTCGAGCAGTTTTACGCCAAGCTCATCATCATCGGCATCTTGCTATTGATCGCTCTGCCGCCGGCGCTGGGCTTGATCGATTTTCAAAGCAACTTTTACCGCGCCATGGTCCTCATGACCGTGGCTTCTCCCTGCGCCCTTGTGATCAGCGTGCCATCGGCCTTCATCTCCGCAATCGCCGCGGCCGCGAGGCGCGGCTTGCTCTTCAAGGGCGGCGCCAGCCTCGAGAAGCTGGCCGCGGTCAAGGTTTTCGCCTTCGACAAAACCGGCACGCTGACGCTGGGTCGGCCCGCCGTAACCGATGTCCGTCTCGCTGAGGGTGTGTCGGAAGAGGATTTGCTTCGCGCGGCCGCCTCGGTTGAAGCCCGTTCCGAGCATCCGCTGGCGCAGGCGATCGTCGAATACGCCGCGGCGCGCGACATTCAGCCCGCGCCAATCCAGGACTTCGCCGCCTTGCCCGGGCAGGGCGTGCGCGCCCAGCTCAATGGTCAGGACCTGCGGGTCGGCCGAGTATCGCAAATGCAAGCGAGCGTTCCGCTGCCGCCGCCATTGGACGAAGCGCAGCGGCGGCTGGAAGGCGAAGGCAAAACTGTTGCCGCAGTCGTCCGCGATAATCAGTGGCTGGGATTGATCGCGCTGGCCGATGAAGCGCGCGAGTCCGCGCCCGGCCTGGTTGCCGAACTCAAGCGCCAGGGCATGCGGGTTGTCATGCTGACCGGCGACAGCCGCCGCGTAGCCGAATCAATGGCGGCGCGCGTCGGCATCGACAAGGTATACGCCGAATTGCTCCCGCAGGAAAAGGCGCAGGAGCTGCGTTGGCTGCAAGAGCAAATCGGCCCGGTTGTCATGGTCGGCGATGGCATCAACGATGCGCCGGCGCTGGCTGTCGCCGATGTCGGCATCGCTATGGGCGGCGCCGGCACGGATGTGGCTCTGGAGACATCGGATCTGGCGCTGATGGGCGATCGGCTTGAGCGCTTGAAAGACGCCATTCAGTTGAGCCGGCGCGCCCGGCGCGTCGTCTGGCAGAATATCGGCTTTTCGCTGCTGGTGATTGTCTTGCTCATCCTGGGCGTCTTCGTCGCCCAGTTGTCCCTGCCGCTTGGCGTGCTCGGCCACGAGGGCAGCACGGTCATCGTCGTACTGAACGGCTTGCTCAGTTTGTTGGTCCTGCCGGAACTGCTTCGGCGCCGGATGTACGGCGCCGGCGGCAATGCCTAGCGTCGGAACTGCGTCCGTTCCCATTCGGCGAAGAGATCTTGCAGCTTCAGGCGCTGATATTTGCCGGTTGAAGTCACCGGGATTTCAGTCCCGAAGACGACGGCTTTGGGCGATTTTTCGAAGGGCATGGCTTGGCGGCAATGCGCGATGATCGCATCGGCATCGATTTGCGCGCCATCCTGCAAGACAACATAAGCGCCGATCTCCTCGCCATAGTAGATATTCTCGAAGCCAATCGCCAAGCCCGCTTTCACCCCGTCTATGCCGATCAAAACTTCCTCAATGTCTAAGGGGCTGAACTTGACGCCGCCGCGATTGATCAGCTCCTTGATCCGCCCGGTGATGAAATAAAATTGTCGCCCGCTATCATCGGTCAGGAAGAAACCTTCGTCGCCGCTGCGAAACCACTGAAACTTGAAAGTCTCGGCATTGGCGTCCGGGCGCTTGTAATAGCCCTGCATGACGTTGTGCCCGCGGATGCAGATTTCGCCCCGCTCGCCCTCGCCCAGCTGCTCGCCGCTGCCGTCGGCGCTGAAGATCGCCATTTCATTCGGCTCGATCGGGCAGCCGATGCTCGGGTAGCCATGATCGAGCAGCCAACGCTGATTCGCTTCCCAGGAAAGGCCGATCGGCATAAAGCATGAAAAACAGGTGCTCTCGCTCAAGCCGTAGCCGTGCAGAATGGTCAGGCCAAAGAACTCGCTGAAGTTCTTGGCTAAAGCCACGGACAAGGTGCCGGCGCCGCAAATGAAATGGCGAAAATGCGTCAGATCGCGACGAGTAATACCGCCGCCGAAAATCGTGTTGCCGGCTTCGCGCTCGCGCTGGCCATATTCGAGCAAGAATTGCAGCAGGGTCGGTACGACGCTGACGACATTCACGCCTTCGCGGACCACGCGCTCCCAGAAGTGCGAGACGCTGAAGCGGCTGTTGAGCACGGTCGAGCCACCCACATACAGCGGGATCATGATCGTCACGACGATGCCGTTCACATGGTGTATCGGCAGCACGCACATGGCGCGCTGATTGCCGGTGATCGCCTGCCACTGACCGATGCCTTGGGCATCAACCAGCAGATTGTATTGCGAGAGGATGACGCCTTTGGGCGTACCGGTCGTGCCGCTGGTATAGACCAGCAGGGCTTCATCGTCCAGCGCCGCCGTCTCGGCATTGCCTTCGCCCATAGGCATATCGGCAGATTTGGCGCCGGATTCATCGCCCAGGAAGGTGGTCGGCCGGTCTTTAAGCGCTGCATGAAAGTTGAGGCAGTCTTCGCTGGGACTCCCGCCCACTTGCACGACCCGCTCGATGTTGGGCGCGCCCGGGTCGCGCGCGTTGCCACCAATAATCTGCGCGGCGCGTCCGAGATACTCCGATCGCACGAAACAGACTTTGGCCTCGCTGTTGCGCAGGATAAAGGCGATGCGCAGGTCGTCTTCGCCGACATTCTGCGGCGCGACCGCCGCGCCGATGATCCAACAGGCGAAATAAATGAGGACGGTATTGATGTGATTATAGGCGATTGTCGCGACGCGATCGCCCCGCCGAACGCCAAGATCGTCGTACATGAAGTTGGCCGCCTGATGCGCGCGGGCGGTGAATTCCGCGTAGCTCAGCTCTTGCCGGCTGTCATCGTCATCGTAATAGACCAGGAAAGTCTTGCCGCCTGAAGTCTTGCTATGCAGCGCCAGCAAATCACGGATATTGCGAAATGGCACTTTGTGCGCTTCAGGCGGCAGGCCGTCCTTAAAGCGCGCCCGGTACAAGTTCGTCCGCGTTTGCGAATCCAGCGCTTCCGGCATCTCGCTTGCCCTCAACTCCCCTTGATGCGCGACATGGTCAGTATAACAAGAGCCACTGGTTTTTGAACGCTGGAATCAGCGGCAGCGCCTGGCGTCGAGGCGCTTCGGCAGTATCGAATCCGGACGATGCGTGCCATACTTCAAATGCGCAAAACGGCGGAAAGGATAAGCTCCGCCGGACGTGTAAAAGTACCGGGCGCGCAGAAAAACAAACCGACGCAGAACTGGATGATGTTGACATGAGAAAAATCTGTGTGATTGGCAGCGGCTATGTCGGTCTGATCACCGGCACCTGCTTCGCGGACCTGGGCAACAGCGTGACGCTGGTCGATATTGATGAACGCAAAATCGACATGCTGCTGGACGGCAAGATGCCCATCTATGAGCCCGGCCTGGCCGAGGTCGCGCAGCGCAATACCGAGGCCGGTCGCATGCATTTCACGACCTCTTATGCGGACGGGCTCAAGCAGGCCGAGTTTGTATTCATCTGCGTCGGCACGCCTTCCGGCGTCGATGGCGAGGCTGACTTGCAATATGTGCGGGCGGCGGCGCAATCCATCGCCAAAACGATGGATCACCCCATGATCATCGTCAACAAATCGACCGTGCCGGTCGGCACGGGCGACTGGACCACCGAAATCATCAGCAGCAATCAACCGCAGCCGATCGACTTTGCTGTGGTATCTTGTCCGGAATTTCTGCGCGAAGGCGCCGCCATTGCCGATTTCATGCAGCCCGACCGGACCGTATTGGGCTCGACCGATCCGGCCGCGGCCGAGACCGTGGCCGAGCTCTACGCGCCGCTTGACGCGCCGATTGTCGTCACCGACCTGCGCACGGCCGAGATGATCAAATACGCATCCAATGCTTTCCTGGCCACGCGCATCAGCTTCATCAACGAGATCAGCATCATCTGCGAACGGCTCGGCGCCGATGTGACCGAAGTCGCGCGCGGCATGGGTTTCGACAAACGGATCGGCCCCCATTTTTTGCAGGCCGGCGTCGGCTTCGGCGGTTCCTGTTTCCCCAAAGATGTCAAAGCCCTGGCGAATATGGCGCAGACGCATGGCATGCACCCCCAGCTGCTCAATGCGGTGATGGAGATCAACGCCTTCCAGCGGCGGCAAATCACGCTGAAGGCGCGCGAGATGCTCGGCGGCAGCTTGAATGGCAAGACTGTCGCCATTCTCGGCCTGGCTTTCAAAGAGAATACGGACGACACGCGCGAGTCGCCGGCGCTGACGGTGGCGCGCTCGCTCATCAATCAGGGCGCGACGGTCAAAGCTTATGACCCGGTCGCAATGGAGAACGCCAGCCGCGAAGTGCCGGGCATCGTCCTTTGCGACAACTCCTACTGCGCTGCCGAAGATGCCGACGCCCTGCTGGTCTTGACGCCGTGGAACGAGTTCAAACACCTTGACATGCGCCGGGTGCGTAAGGCGATGAAGCAGCCCATCTTGATTGACGGGCGCAATATGTACAGCCCGGAGGAATTGCGTCTGCTCGGCTTCGAGTATCGCGGCGTCGGGCGCGGTTACAATGGCGAGGGATCCACCGGCAACGGCGGGGAGTAAAGGCTAGGATTCCGCCAGGCTGACCGGGACCGGCGTCGGCTGCAGCGCGGGAATGCCCGCGCGCAGCGGTTGGCCGGCCAATCCGCCGCTGGCGCCGGCTACGGCCCGCCCGCAAAAACAGCCTATCGCAAGACATTCTTCGATGGACAGGCCGTCGAGCCAACCGGCCAGAAAGCCCGCGCCAAAGCTGTCGCCGGCGCCGATGCCGTCCCCGCCTTCGGCTGCCGGTTGGACGGACTGGCTGAATTCAGACCCGTCCCGCCAGGCCAGCGCGCCGTCGACATCGCATTTCACAACCAGCAGCGGCACGCGCGACCGCAGAGCCGCGACCGCGCTCAGGAAGTCCCGCTCGCCGCTCAGATGCAGCGCCTCCTGCGCGTTGGGCAGGAGGACATCCAAAAGCGGATAGGCGCGCTCCAGGTCATAATTCCAACGCTCTTCCGGGTCCCAATTGGTATCGAGGGAGACGGTCAAGCCCTGCCGCTTCGCGCGCTGCAAAATGTCAATCCAATGCGGCAGCAATCCCGTATGCAAGTACAGGCTGCCATAGTGTAGATGCCGCGCGGAAGACAGGATATCGTCGCTGACATCGGCGGACGTCAAGGTATTCAGCGCGCCAAAATGCGTCAGCATGGCGCGATCATCGCCTTGCACGAGATGCACGGTCACGCCGGTGCGCAAATCCCGGTCCACCGCAATGTAGCGCGTATCGACGCCTGCCGCGTACAACGTGTCGATGATGAGTTGCCCGAAGGCGTCATCGCCAACCCGCCCCAAAATCGCGACCTTCAAGCCGAGCTTGGCCGCCTGCGCGGCGAAAATGCAGCCGGAACCGCCCATCTCAAGGTCGTAGCCGGCGACAACTTTTTCGACCTGGCCGAATTGCGGGACGACATCATCATCGCGCAAAATCAAGTCGACGCAGGTATCGCCGAAAGTTACGATGTCATAAGTTTTCAGCAGATGCGCGCTTTTCATTATCGTCGCTCCAAACTCACCCACTCACCAATAGAAGCGTTGGCCCTGTCGGCCTTCTTCGCGCTCGGCGACAAGCTGCCTGGTCGTCTCGTCATCTGTCACTTCAGCGCCAAAGACATCCCACCAGATGCCCGAGCGGGGCAAGCGGCTGTAACGCTCAATTTGCGCGACGATCATGCAAGAGCCGTCTTCCTTCCGCGCCGCCGCCAGGGCCGCTTTGAGTTCGTCTTCGTCGCTTACGTTCCAGGCGCGCAGACCGATGCTTTCGGCGTTCTTGGCGTAGTCAATCTGAACAAAGTCGCCGTCATCCAGATTGCCCGTCGCTTGATCGCGAAGGCGAAACTCGTTGCCAAGGCTATGCCCAACCAGCGCCTTCTGATGCCCGTGAATAGATTGGAAGCCGTCATTCTGCAGGAGAATCACGGTCAGCTTTAAGCCTTCCTGAACCGCCGTTTTCAATTCCATCGGGTGCAGCAAATAATTGCCGTCGCCCAGGAATACATAAACTTCGCCCGGGTCCTCCGGCCGCGCCAGGCGAACGCCGATAGCGCCGGGGATGTCGTATCCCATGCAAGAATTGCCGAACTCCAGATGCAAGCGACGCCCGGCGGTCGCCTCAAACAATTGTTGCAAGTCGCCCGGCGCTGTGCCCGCCGCGCAAACCAATGTGTCGCCCGCGTCCATGTAGTCGTTGAGCACGCCGATAACCTGGGCCTGGCTCATTCGCTCGTTGGGATATTGCACATAGATCGTGTCCCGCTTCTGTTGCAGCCATGCTTGCCGATCAACCGCGACAGATTCGACATAACCGGCGCTGGGTTTAATGCCCGCCTCGCGGCCGGCGGCGATCAGCCGGCGCAGCGTCTCGCGGGCGTCGGCGACGATCGGCAAAGCGCCCAACTTGTGAGCATGCGCGCCGCTGACGTTGATGCTGACGAAGCGGACATCCGGGTTCTGCCAGGCCGAATAGGAGCCGGTCGCGAAGTCGGCCAGGCGCGTGCCGACCAGAAAAACCAAATCGGCATCGGCCGCGTATTTGCCGGAAAGCGGCGTGCCGGTGTGTCCGCTGCCGCCGATCAAGAGCGGCGATTCCTCTTGCAGAGCGCCGCGGCCGGAGTGCGTTTCACCAACTGGAATGCCGAATGCGTCCGAGAATGCGCGCAGTTCCGCCCAGGCTTTGGAATAGTGGACGCCGCCGCCCGCCAGAATGTAAGGCCGTTCGGCCGTCCGTAGCAGCTCAATCGCCTCGGCGAGGCGCCCTTCATCCGGGGCCCGCCGCTCGATGCGCCAGACTGTTTTGCGAAAGAAATTCACCGGATAATCGAAGGCGACGCTCTGAATATCCTGCGGCAATGCAATTGTCGCCGGGCCGGCGTCGACCGGGTCCGTCATCACGCGCATCGCTTCGGGAGCGGCATAGAGAAGCTGCTCGGGGCGGCTGATGCGATCGAAAAATTGGCTCACGACGCGAAAGCAATCGGTCACGCTCATATCAAGCGACACGGGATGTTCGATGTCCTGCAAGACCTGGCCCTGGAAACGAGTCGCGTAATAATCCGATGGCAGCAGCAGCACCGGCAAACGATTGATATGGGCGGTCGCCGCGCCCGTGACCATGTTGGTGGCGCCGGGCCCAATAGATGTCGTGCAGGCGAATGTCTGCGCGCGCAAGCGCGCGCGGGCGAAGCCGGAGGCGGCATGCACCATCGACTGTTCGTTCGTCGGCTGGTAGTAAGGCAAATCAGCGCCATATTCCCACAGCGCCTGGCTCAAGCCGCTGACATTGCCATGCCCGAATATGCCCCAGATCGCCGGGATAAAGCGCTGCTGCTCGCCGTCGTATTCCGTGTACTGCGCCTGCAGGAACTTGACAAGCGCCTGCCCCATCGTCAGCCGCTGCGTCGCCTGCCCGGCAAATGGTTGAAACATCATTCTGCGCTCTCCATGATCTTTTCCGCGATCGTTTCGCTGGTTCCCGGTTTTGTCGTTGACGTCGGCGCCATATAACGTTCACCCCGGGCCAGTTGCGCCGCGCATCCAATGTAAGCCGCCGGCGTCAACTGCAGCAGGCGGCGCTTCTCTTCATCCGGTATTTCCTGCTCGCGGATGAAACGATGCAAGCCCTCGCGCGTCACCGTCTTGCCGCGCGTCAAGGCGCTGAGCCGTTCGTAGGCATCCGCGACATGATGCTTGCGCAGGATGGTCTGCACCGCCTCCGCCAGCACTTCCCAGGCCTCATCCAGGTCGGCGGCAAGCGCCGCGCGATCGAGATCGATTTTGTCCAAGCTCCGCCGCAAAGTCGATAGAGCCAAATAGCTGTGCGCAATGCCGACGCCGAAATTCCTTAATGCCGACGAATCGCTCAGGTCGCGCTGCAAGCGCGATACCGGCAGCTTCTCCGCCAGGTGCGCCAATGTCGCGCTGCTGATGCCGAGGTTGGCTTCGGCATTTTCATAAGCGATCGGGTTCACTTTATGCGGCATCGTGGACGAGCCGACCTCCCCGGCAATGACGCGCTGCCGAAAATAGCCGAGCGAAATATAAGCCCACATATCGCGGCAGAAGTCAAGCAGCACGGTATTACAGCGTATGAGCGCATGCGCCAATTCGGCCAGCCAATCGTGAGATTCGATTTGCGTCGTCAACGGATTATGCGCCAGCCCGAGGCTGTTCACAAATTGCCGCGACAATTCTTGGGGGGACACATGCGGGTAAGCCAGCGCCTGCGCGTTATAAGCGCCGACAGCGCCATTGAACTTGCCCAGATACTCTTGGCGCTCGACCTGCCCCAGTTGCCGCCGGAGGCGATAAGCGAATACGGCGATCTCCTTGCCGACGGTGGTGGGTGTGGCGGCTTGTCCATGCGTGCGCCCAAGCATGGCCGCATCCGCCGTCGCGCGGGCCAGCTTGTCAAGCTTCATCAGCAAGCCCCGGGCCGCCGGCTGCCAGATATCGCGCATCACATCGCGAAACATTGTGGCATAAGCCAGATTGTTGATATCGTCCGATGTGCAAGCGAAATGAACCGAGGCGACAATGTCTTGCAGACTCGTGCCCAGCAGACGCTCGCGGATGTAGTATTCGACCGCCTTGGCATCGTGATTGGTTTCGGCCTCGAGCTGCTTGACGCGCTTTGCCGCGTCCTCATCAAAATTCGACGCCATAGACTCCAGCAGCGCGGTTTCCGCGGCGCTGAACCGCCTGACATGGGCGATGTCTGCCTGCACCGACATGAAGATAAGCCAGCGCAACTCGACCTGGACGCGGCGTTTTATCAGCGCCCATTCCGAAAGATGCTCGCGCAGCGGCATCAGTCTCTCGCTGTAGCGCCCATCCAATGGCGAGATCGCGTATAGACCCGCGCTCACGATCGGTCGTCTCTCCCTTCTTTGAAGGGGATATTGTACTATGCTTGCGCCGATATTTCCCCGTCGCCTGGAAACTCGCTCTGCGAATCCGCGCCGGCAATGGGCATCGTATTGGGTTTGTTCAAGCGCAGATCGGAGGCGGCAAGATGCCGCAGCGAATTGACTCCACGCCGCGAGCGGATGGATATCGTATGCCAGCCGAGTGGGAAGAGCATGCGGGCTGCTGGATGCTTTGGCCGCAGCGGCGCGACACCTGGCGCAATGGCGGCAAGCCGGCGCAGCGCGCCTTTGCGGAAGTCGCCGAGAAGATCTCGCGCTTTGAACCGGTGACGATGGGCGTCAATCGCGATCAATACCAAAACGCGCGGGCGATGCTTCCGCCGCAAATCCGCGTCGTTGAGCTTTCAAACAACGACGCCTGGATACGCGATAGCGGCGCAACCTTCGTCGTCAACGACAAGGGAAGCGCGCGCGGCGTCAATTGGAAATTCAACGCCTGGGGCGGACTGCAAAAGATGATGTATTTTCCCTGGGACCAAGACGAGCTCGTGCCCATCAAGATGCTGGAGATTGAAGGCCTGGACCGCTACGACGCGCCTCTGGTCATGGAAGGCGGCTCAATACACGTCGATGGCCGAGGCACACTGATCACAACTGAACAGTGCCTGCTGCATCCCAATCGCAATCCACAGCTATCCCGCGGCGACATCGAAGACACTCTGGCGGATTACTTGAATATTGAGCATATCATCTGGCTGCCGCGCGGCGTTTACGAAGATGAAACGGACGGCCATGTCGATAATATCTGCTGTTTCGTCCGCCCCGGCCTTGTCGCCCTGACCTGGACCGATGACCGGAGCGATCCCCAATACGAGCGATCGGCCGAAGCTTATGACAAGCTGATGTCGGCGCGGGACGCGCGGGGCGCTGCGCTGGAAGTCCACAAGATTCATCAGCCGGATCCGATGACCATGAGCCGGGAAGAGGCCGAGGGCCTGGATGTGGTGGATACGGCTTTCAGCCGGCCACAGGGCGAACGCCTGGCGGGTTCGTATATCAACTTCTACATCGCCAATGGCGCGATCATTCTGCCGCAATTTGGCGATCGGCAGGATCAGGACGCCCGTCAAAAGCTGGCGGATTTGTTCCCGGGGCGCGAGGTCGTCGGCGTTTATGCCCGCGAAATCCTCCTGGGCGGCGGCAACATTCACTGCATCACGCAGCAGCAGCCGGCCGGACGCGCGCCGTCAAGCGCATAGAACCCGGGGAGCGTCAGCATGTCAGAATACGTGACCGTCGACGTTGAGTTTGGCGACGCGCCCGATATCGCCGAGCTCTTCGTCAATCAGACGCTGACAGAGGAGGCTGAAGAGCGCTACGCCAATCCGGCGGAAGGCGACCTGGGCTCGCCAATCGCGCAGACCTTGTTTGCGGCGGTCGCGGGCCTTCGCGCTTTGACCATCAGCCCGGACTGCCTCACGCTAGAGCGCGAGCCGGGTTATGAATGGGAAGCCATTATCGATGAAGTGCGCGATGTTCTGCGCGATTGGTACCTCTAGCTAAGGCACTTCGCCTGGATCGGGGCTGGCCTCGTCGCCGCCCTGCACCTGCTTAAACATATCGCCCACTTGCCGTTCATCCCCCGATTCCAGCACCGACAGCATCTCGCCCGAGGACATCCTGGCGTAGTCGCGGCCCGAGCGCGGAATCGCCACGTCCCTGATCAGACGCGCCAGGTCCAAACTTTCGCAGGCCGGGCAACTTGGCGTCGCCGCATCGTAGGCCGCGTAGGACTTGTAACGCAGGCTGAAGCGCTGGCCGCAGGCTTTGCAGCGGAAGTCGTATTGGGGCAAGGCTGTCGTCCGTCCCTAGTTCGCGTCGCCGGCGATATCGGGCGAAACGCGGCGTTCGATCGCCTCGGTCTGGCCCATATCCGGATTCCACTCGTCAAGGAAGGCGTTCTTGTGCCGGGTGGCGATCCATCCGCCCAGATCGCGCGCGATGCGCTCCAGCATTTTGGGCTGGGCCCAGGTCGCCGTATCCACTTGCACGGCAACGGCGCCGGCATCGATATAGTCGCGGGCATCCTGCGGCGAATGCACGCCGCCGCTGCCGATGATCGGAACATTCGCGTCAATTTGCCGCCGCAGCCGGCCCACCATGCGCAGAATCATGGGTTTTATCAAAGGTCCGTAGATGCGCCCGCTCACCAGACGGCCGGTATTTGGGTCGCGCGCCGTGCCCCGGGGCGCAGCCGTCATGACCAGCGCATCGGCGCCGGCATCGGCAATCGGCTCGGCCAGTTGGTAGCATTCATAAAAGGGCAAGCGCGCGAGCAGCGGTTTCTCCATGCGCGCCGCCTTCACCAGCTGGACGGCGTCGGGGACATCAATGTCGTCGGGCAAGCCCAATTCCACCGCCGCAATTTCCTCGACGTCGTCCAGAATCGCGCTCGCCCGGCGAACCTGCCCGACGCTTGTAGCGGCCAAATGCAAGATGACCGGTATCGGCATGTTCGCCCAGACTTTGCGCTGCTGCCTGATCAATTTGACAAGCCCGGGATTTGGCAATCCCGTGTGCAGCAGGATGCCGGCATCCAGGGCAATCATGCGCGTGCCGGATGCCGGGCGCCGAGGGTCGAAGGTGACCGGATTCGTCACAAGCGCGCCCAGCTTGTCGTAATCAAGAAGGGCCTTGTAGCTGTCGCCGAAGCCGACTGTGCCGGCGGCCGGCAAAACCGGCGTCGACAGGACAAGGCTGTATTTTCCCGGACGCGTGATTTCTATCGCCATGGCAGGTCAGCCGCTAATTCAGGCGCAAGGTCGTCAAATCGAAGGCGGGGCCGTCAGCGCATTGCAGCTTCTGCTCGCCGCGCAACCTGAGTATGCAAGCGTGGCAGGCGCCAACGCCGCAAGGCAGCGGACGCTGCATCACGCCGAAAATGTAATTGGCCGGCACATCATTTCGCCGCTGCTGTATCAAGTCCATAATTTCGCCAAAATAATGAAGTTCATTCCCCTGCCCGACAAGGGCAAAGACTTGATCGGCCCAGCCCAGAGTCATAACCATATCCGGCCAGGTCATGTTGTCGTCCGCGTGCACGATCTCCAGCTCTTCCGGCAAGTGGCTTGTGTCGTATTGACGCGCCGCGCCCATCAATATCATCGTGATGCTGACTTGCTTCGAAAGCAGCGCCGGCAACATCATCAGCAGCGCCGCCGGCGTCGTCTGATACGCGATGAGCAGGATATTGCGCAGCTTGCGGCGGAATCGAAAGGGGCGCCCCACCGGACCGATTATGCTAAGCAGTTGCCCGGGCAAAAACTGCGCCTTCGCCGGCTGTTCAACGACGACGATGTTGCTCGTCTGCACCTCCACCGGAAACCAAAGTTCGCGCAAGTAGGGGTCCCAATGTTCGGATTCATAATCTTTTTCGATGCGGCGCACGAGCAGCGCCTGCCCCGCCATAAGGGTAGACAGCGAGCGATCCACCGCCAATTCCAGGCGCTGCGAATCACGATTGACGCGCTTGACGCGCTCAATATAAGCCTGCGTCTCTTTCATAAGCCAGGAGTCCCTCCCAATTCATTATAGACGGGTAATTCGATAGGGACAAAACGCGGAGCAACGCATTTCCGGCTGCGGCACGGTTTTCTGGTTTAACCGCCGCTTACTCGTCCGGGGACAGGCGATACAATTCGAAGGGAATCGCGCCGGCATCGGCAAGATGCGCCGCCAGTTGGAAGCGCGGGTCGGTCTCCACGCCGAGGTACAGCGGATCGAGCGCCGGGCGCGCCGCCGGCATCTGCAAGTAATCGATTTCAAACAGGCGCGCCAGCGCCAGCGTATCCTCGCGGCTCGCCAGCGGCGTAACCACTGAAGAATAGCCGAAGACGCTCAAGACGTAGGGATTCTGCGACATGAGACGGATCTCGCCGTCGCCGGTCACATCGGGCAATTCCGCCAGCGCATCAGCCAGCACTTGCATGCTGCCGTAAAATGTATCCGCGGCCGCTGTTTCTCGCCGAACAAGATCGTAGCTGCTCCAGGCCAGCCAACAGAGCGAGGCCAGCAGCAGCGCGACGCGCAAAGCCCGGCCCTGAATCAGCTTGTCCAGGGCAATCGCGCCCAAGGGAATCAGCAGCGGCAGGATCGAAATGAACAATTTCTTGAAGCTGCCGCCCTGGTTGTGGACCGGCATCAGGATGGGATAGACAAGCAAGATGGCCGCGATCCAGGCGAATATCGGCGCCAGACCCAGCAATGTCTTCCGGTGATTATTGGCGTAAAGCCAGACAGCGCCGGCCGGCGCAAGAAAAACCAGCGGCAATTGAAGCGCGACCGTCATCTGTTTGAGCGCAGCGCCCAGTTCAAAGATCCGCTTTTCCAGAAGCTGGGGGGCGCTCTGGCGCTGCAGCATGGATTCCAGGTCGATCGGCAGGCCGTAAGCATAGAGGTCCGTCGGTTCCACCATGAAAGGCATCCGTCCCGTCTGCGGGCTGCCAATCGTTCCGATTTCATAAATGTTGCGCAGCAGCCAGGGCGCGATTGAAAGGCCGAAGGCGGCGACAAAAAGCGCGAGGTCGCTGCGGCGCGCGGAGGTCCAGCCCTTCGCGCCAGCCAGAAGCATATAGGCCAGAAGCACGGCGACAAGCACAATCGCATCGTTGCGCGTCAAATAGGCCAAGCCGAAGAGCGCGCCGCTGAGCGCCATGCCGAAACGGCTCTGTCGCTCAATCGCCCGGTTGAATATCAAAAACGCCGACGCAATCAGGACCAGATTCAGGATGGTCGTGTCTGTGCGCAGGGAGTTCCAGACTAACTCGGGCAGGAAGGCGGCAAGCGCCGCCGCGATCAGCGCGCATGACCGGGATTGCCCGAGCTGCCTCGCAGCGAGGTATGCCAAAAGCGGCGTCAGTGAGCCGGCCAGAACGAAGAGCGCGAGTGCGGCATGGACATGCACGCCGCCGACCAACATGCCAATAGCCGCGGCCACGCCCGTCAGCGGCAGCCAATGATCGGTGGCATGCACAATCTCGACCGGCATCCGGCTGTAGTGCCAGACATAGTCAATTGTGAAGCCCTGACCCTGCGCCAGCCGGCGACCGAGGTTGAAGTAATGGGCCGGGTCGTTAATGCCGGGATTCTGCACCAGCGGCAGCAAAAGAAGCCGGAAGGCCAGCCCGCCAAGTACAATGGCGAACAATTTGAGATGCGCTGCCTGGGCACGGGGCTTCAAGTCGCCAGTCGTCCTTGTGTTTTGCCCGCCTGAAGACTACCATTCGCGGGAATCGGTTCCAATTGCCAGATGCGGTGCAAATGCCCTCCTCCGAGCATTATACACGTTGGCTTTGGCTCATCCTGGCATTCGGCCTGGCATTGCGCCTGGCTTATGCCTTGAACCAGCCAACACTTGATGTAAGCCGCTTCGAGGGCGCCGATAGCAAATGGTACCTCAGCGTCGGCGCCGGCTTTTTCAGCGGCCAGGAACACGGCAGGATCGGCGACGTCACCTTCTACAATTCGGTCATTCCCACGCCGCCGCTGTACATACTCGTCGTCGGCTTCGCGCAGCAGCTTCTGTCCCATCATGACACCATTGTCGCGATTCGGCTCATCCAATGCTTGGCCGCCACCGCGACCGGCTACCTGGCCTATCGCCTGGCGACGCTCATCGCGGGCGACCCGCGCGCCGGCCTGTTGAGCGCGGCCTTCATGTCATTGCACCCGGCCTTGGTCGTTGAGCCCGCCCAAATCACCACTGAAACCCTTTATATGTTCTTTCTGGCTATGGGCTTGTGGCTGTACATCGAATACTTCGCGGCCGCAAACGGACGGCTCGCTTCCTGCTGGCTCAATCCCTCGCGCGCCCTGGCATTGAGCGCCCTGGCTTTTGGCTTGGCCACATTGACGCGGGCCATCTCCCTGCTCTTCCCGCTTGGCATCCTCCTGCACATGCACCTGCTGCGCAAGCGCGCCAACTATCGCGTCGGGCGGCGGCATGGATTCATTTTTCTCGTCGCCTACATTGCGATCATTTCGACCTGGACCATACACAACGCCGTCTTGTGGAATCGCCTTGTGATTGTCAGCGACCAGTTCATGCCGGCGCTTTGGCGCGCGGCCGAAACTGAAGACGGCGGCCCCAAGCAGAATGACGCCCTGCTGCTGGAAGGCGTCGACGCCGCGGCGCCCCCGGATTGTAAAGTGGACTGCAAATACCAGCATGGCGCCGAAGTGTATGCCGAAAGAATCGGCGCGGCCGTCGGCGCCGATCCCGGCGGATATGTTCTGCGTCAATTTGAGGAATTGCTTTATTCACTTGCGCAGCCCCATGGCACAACGGCCTTCGGCGAGTTCAGCGTTCGGGAAGCGGCAAGGAACTGGGCCGACAATGACCGTTCGCTCGCGGGACTGTTGGACGTGTTGCGGCTTGATGGCTTTGCTGTAAAGTTGGCTTTCTGGGTTTTCCATCTCGGCGGCATCGGGCTGGGCGCGCTCGGCATGTTCTGGACGCGCGACCGTTGGGCTGTGACCCTGCCCCTAATTGGATTCGCGCTCTACACCTTATGCGCGCACTTCTTCCTGCTCGCCCTGCCCCGTTATCTCTTTCCGATTGAGTTCATCTGGCTGACATTCGCTGGCATCGCCGCGCTTGAGCTGAGCCGCCGCTGGCGAACAAGACGAATCAAGGGCGGCATGCGCGCGTGACGATCATGTCGATTGATTGACTTACGAACTCATTAAGCGAGAGGACGCAACTTTTGAAGATATACACCAGAACCGGCGACCGGGGCGAGACCGCCCTCTTCGGCGGCGGGCGCGTTCCCAAGCAGGACTTGCGCGTCGACGCCTACGGAACAATCGACGAGCTCAATGCGATTCTTGGTCTGGCCCGCGCCCTCGGCGCAAGCGCGACGACGGCTGCCCGGCTCAACACAGTGCAGAACCAGCTATTCCATTTGGGCGCGGATCTGGCCACGCCCCTGGAAGCCAAAGCGAAATGGATCAGGCGCATCAGCGAAGAGGAGATCGTCTGGCTGGAAGAGTCAATCGACCAAATGGACGAAGAGCTTGAACCCTTGAAGAATTTCATTTTGCCCGGCGGCACAGCGGCGGCGGCGCAACTGCAAGTGGCCCGCGCCGTATGCCGGCGCGCCGAACGCCTGATTGCGGGTTTGGCGGCGCGCGAAGACATCGGCGACCAGGTCCCCGCCTATGTAAATCGCCTCTCGGATTGGCTTTTCACCTTGGCCCGTTACGAGAATAAACAAGCGGGCGAGCCGGAAGCGAAGTGGGGTTTACGAGAATGAGCGTTGGGCGCGGGATAAGTAGATTGAGGTGCCGGAGGTGGGAGTCGAACCCACACACCCGAAGGTACACGAGTTTGAGTCGTGCGCGTCTGCCAATTCCGCCACTCCGGCCCGGGCTAAGGCAGTCTACGTCGGGGAGGCGGCAATGTCAATGCTGAAGCCTGTGGAGGCAACAGCGACATGACAAGGATCGCCCGCTTCTGCCCCCTCTGTGGACGTCCGCTGATCAATAAACATATATCCGGACGGATACGCCCCTATTGCAGCGCCTGCGAGCAGCCGGTCTATTTTGATCCGAAAGTCGCCGTTGTTGTATTCATCGGGCGCGACGACCGCGTTCTGCTGATTAAGCGCGCGGTTGATCCCGGCAAGGGCAAGTGGGCCCTGCCCGCCGGCTTCGTGGATTATGATGAAGCGCCGGAAGCGGCCGCCATACGCGAAGTGCTGGAAGAAACGCGCCTTCATGTGCGCATCAACAAGTTGCTGGATGTCTTCCCCGAGCGGGATGAAGGTTTGGCCGATATCGTCATCGCGTACAGCGCGCAGGTGATTGAAGGCGAGGCTTGCGCCGGCGACGACGCCGCGGAAGTGGGTTGGTTCAGTCGCGACAATCTGCCGCCTCTAGTCTTCTACCCTTCTATCACGTTGACCGGGCGCTGGCGCGCCGGCACGCTGGACTTCTAGCCAGCCGCTATTGCGGTCAGTCGCCCTTGGGCTGCATTCCGAACATGCGCATGATGCGCGTGGTCAAAGCCAGCAGATAACTGTAGACAATCGTAGCGCTGACGCGGGTGGCGTTCTTGCCATCATCAAGCGCTTTGTACAGCGCGCGCGCTCCCCGATACTGCTGTCGCGCGCTGGCGAAATCCCATTTCGATTGATAGACCGCGCCCATCGCATACATAAAGCGCGCTTCGTAAGCCGGGTTGTTCACCGCTCGCGCCAACTCCGCCGCCCGAGCGTATTCCGAGATGGCGACATCCAGCTTGCCGCGCGATTCCTGCCACTGGCCCAGCATGCCGAGGGTATACATCTCGTAGGGCTGATGTCCTATATCTTGAGAGAGCGCCAGCATCTGATCAATATAATTGCGCGCCTCCGCCGCGTCATCGGCCGCGACCATGGTCATCGCCAAATTGTACAAGCGCATGAACTCGTGGAAGACCGCTTCCATGCCGCGCGCCACTTCCAGCGCCGTCAACTGCTGTTCCAGCCCGCGCTCGAAGGTATCGGAATCCTGAGCCAGGACCAGGCCTTGCTGCCCGATGATGACGCTTTCCAGCAGTCGGTCCTTGGCCCCCTGCGCCTTCTGCAGCGCCACGAGCAAGCCGTCGTTCGCCTTGCCGAATTCGCCCTTGCGGATGAAGGCATTGGATAAAAGCAGGATCGCGCGCGCTTCCAACTGCCCGTCTTCAACTTCCCGGGCCAGATCAATCACTTTCCAGCCGTGCTTATGCGAGTCCGCCGGGTTCGAAGCGATTTCGCCCAATCCCAGCAGCGACTGCGCATAGCGCCGCATATCGCCTGCTTCAAAGGCATGGTCGACCGCCGCGCGATAATCTTCATAAGCCTCGCCCGTTTGGAAGAAGCCTTCGCGGGCAATGCGCGCCCGCGTGTTCAGTGCATCGGTCATCAAGCCGATCGAAGCCATGGCTTGGGCTTCGTCGACCGCTTGATTGATGTAATCGCGAGCGAAAGAGAAGTTGCCCAGCGAACACTGCGCCTGCGCCAGGCCCAGCAGCGCGATGACCTCAACCGTGTGCTGATTCTCGCGCCGCGCCAGCGTCAACTCGACATGGCAGCGGTCGACAATTTCGTGGAAGCCGCCGGACTTCATCAGTTCGCGAATATCGTATCGGAGGCCCTCAGTCGTTGCCGGCATCAGTCACTCATCCCGTGGCGCATTCATCCCCACCCATTATACGTCAATCGACGCGATTCGGTTCATTCCCTCGTTGCGGCGCCCAGGGCAATCGCTTCAAATTCTTTTAACTACAGAGGACGCAGAGGACACAGAGTTTAGATGCTTTTGACGACTTTTCCCTAAATCCGCTGCTTAAATTGGGCAGGCTTGACGCAACCTGGCCGATGAACTTCCTTCCCGCCCAAAAATTTTGCGACAATATGCCGCGAAATCTCCGATCAATCGCTTTCCTCGGCGTCCTCGGCGTCCTCGGTGTCCTCGGTGGTTAAATTTCAGTTTTGTTTTGCTCGTCGCAGCGGCGCCAGTTTTGAAGCGATTGCCCTGTTGCGGCGCCTTCGACAGCGCCCGCAACAAAAAATGTCAGCGTCCGCCCAGCTTGCGCAAGCCGCGCGCCAGGGCGCTTGTCCATTCGATGGAAGCGGCCGGCAAGAAGCGCGTGAACAACGCGTAGACTCGCCGCTGCCGCGCTTCCGGCGCATGTATCGCGGCGGCGCGCAGAAAGTGCCGCCGCGCCGCTTTGCGATCGCCCGCCCGCCACAGGTAGACCGCGTATACATGATGCCGCGATGCTTCCTTGTGGTCAAATTCAGCCGGCGACATGCACTTCTCCCAGCAGTAGTTGCGAGCGTTCTGCACTGTTTTCAGCCGGCCCAAAGCGCCGCGCAGGCGATCGTCGGACATCATGTCGCCGTGCATGCGACGGTAGACCAAGCGTTGGTCAATCGCGTGAAACTTGTATTGCGCCGCCAGCCGCAGAAACAGGTCCCAATCTTCGGCGCTGCGGAAATCTACATCGTCGGCGAAACCGCCAACGGCGCGCAAGGCGGCGCTGCGGTGCATGCTCGAGCTCAGCAATATGTGACAGCCAGTCAGACGGAGCATTTCGCAAAAGATGTCTTCCGAGAAGATCTCAAAAGGCGGCGTATCGATCCTTGTCTCGCCGTCGCTCGCGACAAACTGATAATGCGTATAGACCACGGCCACGTCGGGTTGTTGCTGGAAAACAGCGAGTCCGAGCTCGACCTTCCGGCTGTGCAGTTGGTCATCGGCGTCAAGGAATTGAATATACTCGCCGCACGCCGCTTCAATGCCCCGGTTGCGCGCGATTCCCGGTCCCTGGTTTTCTTGAGCGATGTAGCGAATCCCCGCGCCGTAACGTTCGCGCAGGAATCCACCGGTGCCGTCAGCGCTGCCATCGTCCACCACGATAATCTCGCAATTGTCGTGCGTCTGCGCGAGACAGCTTTCAATCGCAGCGGCGACGAAATGCTTGCGATTGAATGTCGGTATGACGATGCTTACAAGAGGCGCGCTCGGCATTTTTCTTCGCTATCAGCCGCCATCACAATGTGAAATGGCGAATCCATTTAAGTAAATCCACGTCGTGCAAAGCCTATGCCGACCGCATGGTCGGCGCGCCGCCGATCGTGCCGGCGATCCAACCGAAGATGTTGTTCGCCGTCTGCACCCGCCACCAGCGGTAGCCTTCGTTTTCATGCGGGCCGGCGAAAATCGCCACATGATCCCCTTCGTACAAACCGCCGACGGCCGCGCTTGACGTCGTGGGTTCCCCGCGGATGTTCAAATAAGGTACGCTGATTTGCAGCTGCTGCCCGGGATAATACTCCGAACCCTGGACGACGCCCCCGGGCGCTGGCGAGCTCGCCGGCTGGCCGGCGCCAAATCGCGGATCCCGCGCCAGGTCGCTGACATCGGCGATGAGCCCGCCTTCCACCGCGACATTGTACTGCCGTCCCTCCACCGTGACGACTACGGCGCTGCGGTCAGGATACCAGCGGACCGCCTCCGGCGCCGCCCCGCCGATGAATTCAGAAATCCGATTGCCGCCCTGGTCATAGAGCGCGACCGGTCCGCTGCCGGGCCCGCCCGGCCGCCCGAGGGCCACATAGCGACCGTCCGCCAGGCGCACGGCATCGCGCAGCCACAAGCCCAGCGCCGAGCCATTCAGGATGATCCGCTCGCCCGACAAGTCGCTGTTGACAGCGCCGATGATGACAAGCCCGTCCGGGCGGCGTCCGCTGACGGCGATCCCGCTGCCGTCCGAGTTCCAATGGCCGTAATCGTAACGTATCATCTCCGGCGCGTTATTGGCGTAAGTCGAGTCGCGCCGGGCTTGCGCAATCGCCAGAGCATTCCGTCCCTCCGCCGTCAAATGCAGCCGGAGCAAGATGTTGTCGCTTCCCCGCCTTGGCGACCATTGCACATCGATGGTCTTCCAATGCCAGGCCGTGCTGGGATTGACCATCTCGCAAGGCCGGTAGCCCTCGCGAATGCAATCGCGGATGATCTGATAAGTCGCGTCCCTTTTGAAGTCTTCCTCCGGTTGCCAGAACCAGACGCCGGCCGCGCTCGGGTCTTTGCCGGGCGGCGGGTCGATGCGAAAGCTGAATTGCCGTCCGTCCGCCGACCAATCCAACTCCACGATCCGATTTTTGTTCTCTTCATAGCCTTCGAACCCGGCGGAATATCCCAAATGGAAGGGCGAGTAGGTCATCTCCGCTTCCCCGACCGCGCCCATCGGCTGATAGCGCAAGACGCCTTCGTGATCGGTGCGCAAGAAACTGTTGGGATCAACCGGATTCGGCAGAAAAAGACGGACGCCGCCGCTCAACTGAATGTTCTCAATGTTGAATATCTGCCCCAGGCCGACATCAAATTCAAGGGCGGCCGCGCCGCTGATGCTGAAGGTCGTCTGTTGGGAAACCGGCTGCTGCACAATGGGCGGCAGCAGATCCTGGCGGACGGCGACTGTTGGCCGCGGGCGAGTCGGGGAAGGCGTCGCCGACGGTGCGCCGACCCGCGAAACGGGCGTTGACAGCAGCGGCGTTTCGGACAGGCTCGGCTCGACATTGGGCGACGCGACCGCCGTTGGCGCGGTCGCCACTGCAGTGGCAGGCGGCAGGGTCGGAACGTCTGTCGCGGTCGCCGGACGCGGCTCTGGCGTCGCCAGCAACTTGGCGATTTCGGTCTGATTCAATGTCGGCAAGGGCGTAAATGTCGGCTGGGAAGGAATCGCATCTGTATCCGCGTCCTGATCGGTGGCTTCCGGCAGGGATGTGTCCACGATTTGTGGCTCGACTGTGGCGGGCACGACGCTCGCTGTAGCCGCGGCGCTGGGCGTCGCCGTGGCCGGCAAGATCCGCGTCGGCGTCGGCGGCTCCGTCTGGCTCGGCGTGGCCGTCGGCGGAAGAGTCGCTGTAAGGCTCGGCTCTTGTGACGGTGTCGCGGGTTCAGTCGCGCCGGGACTGGGCGATTGCACAAGGAAGGGCGTTGGCGTCGGCCTCTCCCGGACAGGGGTGGCTGTCGGGGTATCCGTGTCTATCGGCGCGAGCGTCAAGGTAACTTCCGGCGCTCTCAAGTTGCAGGCGCTGATGACCGACGCCGCCAGCAGCATGGCCAGACCCCTGCAAACGCGCACAAGCAACTCCTGCGCTATCGGTTCACTCTGGAAATAACATCGTTCTGATTATAGCAGGCAACAAACGGGGAGCGCCTGACGGCAGCAATACGGCAATGCATCTTTTTCAGTTGAAATAGTCTGGAAGGGGCGATCGGGCGGATTGCCCGGTGGGTACGAACAGAATCGAAATCGGGCGACTCGCCGAGTCGCCCGGGCCGGGCCGCCTTAACGCGCCGCCCAGCGGTCCAGGGGAAATGAGCGAATTGAGGGCAGAGGCATGCCCCTGCCCCTTGACTAGCTCTGCAGCAAGTTTTCCAGTTCGGATGCGACGCTGGCTTCGTCAAGAACGCCAAACCAGCGCGCGACAATGCCTTTCTCGGCATCTACGACCACATATTGCGCCTGCGCGGTAATGCCCAGTTGCCGGCGAGTATCGTTCAAGCTGGAGTCGTCAAAGTCGAGCACAACAAATTCAATCCTGTCGCCAAAGCTCTCTTGGAGCCTGCCCACGGCAGGCACATTTCGACGGCAGGTCGGTCACCACGATGCCCAGGAATCGTAGAAGGTTAGATTCGAGGCGACGACCGCTTCATCCGCCGCGGCCGGTTGATCCGCCGCGGCCTCTTTGTCCGGTCCGCCCGACATTATCGCGCGGACCGCCGAACAGCCGCTCAATGCCAGCAAACTGAGCACGAGCAGAACGATCAATTTGAAAGGTGTTTTCATGCGCTCATCCTGTCTTGGTCGCTAATATGCCAAGCCTAGCCTAAATTGATAACAGAATTGTTAAGAAATTGCCGGATTGGAAGCGGACCATCATTGCCCGTCGCATTCAAGCGTCGGCGCCGACGGCCAGCCTTTCCGCGTACTGCAGCTCCGCCCGGCGGCGGCGGTAGGTCAGCGGCGGCGCAATGGTATGCGTCTCATAATGCGCCACCAGCTCGGCCAGGTAATCCGCCAGCGGCGTATAGCCGATCCCCAGCTCGGACTTGCTCAAGCTGTTATCCAGCGCGCTCATCCAGCGCTCGCTGAAGGGCGCGCAATCGGGCAAGAAGCCGTTGGCGACCAAATCGGCGCGCTTGACGCTGACGCTGCGCGGAGACAGGCGCATGATCGACGCCAACATCGAGAGGAACTCATCGTGGCTCAGGTGTTCATCCTGGGCGATATTGTAGGCTTTGCCTTTGCCCGCGCCGGAATCGATCAATTTTATGATCGCCGCGACCGCGTCAAGCGCGTAAACGTGGTTCAAGGCGTAATCCGGCGTCGCCGGCACAAGAATCGGTCCGCCATCGCGCAACCGCAAGTAGTAATTGTATAAGCGATGGTAGGGGTCGCGCGCGCTGTTCACCATGGGCAAGCGCAATATGGTGTGCGGGAAGCCCGACTCTTCCCAAGCCGCCGACAGCAGATCTTCGGCGTCGCGCTTTTGCGCGCCATAGCGCCACTCTTCGTAGGCGTAGGAGTTTTCGTCGGGCGCCGGCATCAGCGCCCCCTCGTAGTCGCTTTCGCTGAAGGGTCGCTGGGCGCCTTCCAGCACGAGGTAAACCTGTCCCGTGCTCAGCGCGATGTAATGTTCGACATTGTCCGAAAACAGCTCGACCGCCGTCCGCGCCTCCGCGCCCGTGTATAAGACGAAGTCGATGACGATATCGAAGGATTTGGCCAGCAGCGCCCGCCGCATCTGATTGTGATCGCCGCGCTCGACGTGCAGCCGGTGAATGGAGGAGGGCAAATCATCCAGCGTGATGCCGCGGTTCAGCAGTGTCAGATCGGCGCCCGCCTCCGCCAGTTGCCGCGAAAGGTAATAGCCCATATTGCGTGTGCCGCCGATGATAAGAATGCGTTTTGACATGATCTCTATTCCCTGTCCCGAATGCGGGAATCCAGATTCGACGGCGGCGCGCAAGATCGCTTTTTTGGCGGTCGAGTCGGTTCCCGCGCAGACATGGCTGATACGCAAGCCATCACTTTATATTGTAACCGCCTTTACAGCCTGCCGAAGCAAATCGAACCGATTTTGTACATTTTCTGAGGTTTGCGCCCGGCCATTTCCCCTTGCCTCGCGCGCTTGGACGGCACTATAATTCGCGGTCAGCATCAAGCGCTTCAAGGGCCCTGTAGCTCAATTTGGCAGAGCAAGCGACTCTTAATCGTTAGGTTGAAGGTTCGAGTCCTTCCAGGGTCACAGAAGAGGTTCCGAGCAAGTCGCGCGAAAAGACTTTCTCATCATTTGCTTGGTATTGCCAAGACTGTTCAGAGCGCCCAAATCGGGACGTCCTATACCGCCGTCAGCCGATGGCGCGCTTCAGCGAAGTCAGATAACCCTGCCGCATCTGCTTGCTGGCCGCGGCTTCCGGCGCCGACATTTCCGCGCCATGAAACATGCCAGCGTAGACTTGCAAGTCGGTCGCGACCCCGGCCGCCATGAGGCGCTGGGCATAATCAATGTTCTCATCGCGGAACAAATCCATCGCGCCGACCGTGACCAGCGCCGGCGGCAAACCGGTCAGATCAGTTGCGCGCGTCGCCGCCGCGTATGGCGATACGTTTTCAGTTCCATATTCAGCGCCCAGGTACATCTTCCAGGCTTTGAAAGACACATCCCGATTCCAGATCGTCGGACAGGTGTCCGCATGCCCGGAGGGCGTGTCGTGCGTGTCGTCGATCATGGGATATATCATCATTTGATAGGCCAGCGCCGGCCCCTTGTTGTCGCGGTTGTAATGCGCCAAGCCAGCCGTCAGGCCGCCGCCGGCGCTGCCCCCGCCGATTGCCATGCGTTTCTTGTCGATGCCTAACTCGTCGGCATTGTCGGCCATCCAGTTCAGCGCGGCGAAACAATCGGCGATGCTTTCCTTGTAGGTCGATTCCGGCGCAAGGCGATAATCAACCGAGACCACCGCGCAGCCGACAACCTCGGCGAATTCAATGCAGCGGGCATCATCCCGGGCAACGCCGACGATGTAACCGCCGCCGTGCATCCAGAGCAGCCCGCCGCGCGGCGCGGGTCCCGGCGGTTGGTAAACGACGATGGGAATGTCGCAGTCGGGCCCGGGGATTGAAAGTTCTTCAATTGCGACATCCGTGGGCGGCAGGTTGGCGCGCATCTCGCGGTTGATCTCTTCAGTCATCTCGCGCGCCAGGGGCGGGTCTTCGCCGATGGCGATATAACGCTCGGCCGGGTAAGTGTCGAGGGCGAAGAGGATTTCGGGATCGATTTGCTCGCTGTAAGACATGGCGATTGCTCCATACGTAATCGGTCTGTTGGTCCAGCGCTCGCGCCCTTTGCTTCAGCCAATGGCGCGTTTGAGAGCGTCCAGATAACCCAGGCGCATGCGTTGACTGACGGCGGCAGTCGGCACGAAACCCTCGCCGCCATGAAACATGCCCGGGACAACCAGCAATTCCGTCGGGACGCCGGCCGCCATCAGGCGCTGCGCGTAATTGATATCTTCATCGCGAAACAGGTCTTCCGTCCCGACCGTGACATAAGCCGGCGGCAATCCGCTCAGGTCGGTTGCGCGCGCCGCGGCGGCGTAGGGCGAGACCTCGTCCCTGCCATATTCGTCGCCGAGATACATCTTCCAGGCTTTGAGGGAAACATCGCGATTCCATACGTTGGGATGCGCGACTTCATAACCGGACGCTGTCTCATGCCTGTCGTCAAGCATGGGATAGACCAGCAACTGAAAGGCGAGCTCCGGCCCCTTGTTGTCGCGGTTGTAAAGCGCGAGAGCCGCAGTAAGCCCGCCGCCCGCGCTGCCGCCGCCGATGGCGATGCGGCTCGTATCGACGCCGAGCTCGGCCGCGTTGTCAAACATCCAGTTCAAGCCGGCGAAGCAATCGGCGATGCTGGCTTTGTAGGTGAATTCCGGCGCCATGCGATAATCGACCGAGACGACGGTGCAGCCCACATGCTCGGCATAGCCGATGCCATTCATGTCTTCGCGGGCGGTCCCGACTACGTAGCCGCCCCCGTGGATCATGAGCAGACCCGGTCGCGGCGCGGGCGCGGTCGGTTGATATATGGCGATCGGGATGTCGCCGTCAGGGCCGGGGATCGCGCGCTCTTCAATCGCAACGTCGCTCGGCGGCAGCATCTCGACCATTGCAGCCATCAAGGGCTCGAGCATGGCGCGGGCGGCGGGCGGGTCATCGCCGATGGCGGTCATCAATTCGGCCGGGAAGAGCTCGAGGGCGGGCAGGAGTTCCGGGTCAAGTCTTTCGACGAAAGACATTGTTTACTCCTCAAGAAAATGTAGTCGCTTATTAGAGCTTCTGTATTGGCTGAAGATTATCGCAATTGGATAATTGTGGCAATTCTGAGAGAATAGAGCGGATACGGAAGGAGATAGAGATGCCACAAATTGAAGTCATGTTGGAGATCCCGCTGAAAATCGCGGCGGGTCTCGCCAGCGGTCAACTGGAGCGCGTTGGCGGCGTAATCCGCAAAACAAGGTCTAAAGAGATCGTAGCCTGGCTGCGCGAAGGAGGTCGTATAGCAAAGGATTCCGACATTGCGTACGGAATCGTTCGCTCGCTACTTAGTGGAAACTTTGGGGCTGCATCATCTGGAGCAAACGTAATTCATGGTCTGATCACGGCTCACTCCCAATATAGAGTAGCCCATGGCTTGCAGCTCATTCGGCACCGACTCACATTTGTTGGGGCGCTCACGGCGCTAAATATTGCTATAGCTGGCTACACACTTTTGACGCTTGGACATCGTATCCAGAAGCTGGACGAACACATTCAACAAATCATGAAGGAGCTAAAGATAAATCAGCACGTAAAACTGCTTGCGGCAATAAAATATGCCAAACTCGTAATGAAGTCGATGCAAACTCTTCGAGACAACCCAGCTTATCAACTCGCGCCATTGCTTGCCGCTCAACCCTTGGTCGAGTCACGAGAGAGGCTTCTGGCAGACCTAGACGATGCCCTGAATTCTGATGTGTTGACAGCTGAAGAAATGATCATTGCACAGCAGAATCTGTTAATGGCAATGCACCTGGACACGTTGCAGGTTCGCGGTTTCCTGGAGATTGAGCAAATTGACCTCGCGAGGGAGCTTTTGGACGACTACAAATCGTATTTCGCTCGTCAAACAAAGCGGCTAATCGGGCATTGGCTGGGGAGTACTCGACGCACGATGTATTTTCACCAGTCAGTCAGCAAGAGAGATTTTGCGCAATATATTGGCATTGAGGAGTGGCTACGAGGAGACGAAAACTTCCTCTTGGATCTGATTGAAGAGCATCGTGATAGATTCTGGGATTCCGAAGTCACGAGTGCGATGAAGCGCGACAGCAAAATAAAGAGCGCCGAAAAGAGGCTGCGTAACATAATGTGGCCATATCAGACCAAGAAGCAGCAGCTACCGCTTCATCTCCTTGCTCTGGAGCAGGTGGAAGAACTTATCGAAGGGCTGGAACGATTTGAGGGATTTGCTCTTGAAATCGCGGACTTGGAACGACGCAATCGGCTTGCTTCCCCAGATGAACAAATGTCATTTGAAACGTGGAATCGACTTGCCGACACCACCGAGAAGGGCAAACTTGAAGATTATGATGACTACGTATGCCTAGTCGATATTCAAGAACTGCAGAAAGCCGACAAGGTAGGATGGTGAGGAAAGATGACGCCGCCTAACGCCCGCCGAAACCAGTCGCCATGACCGCGCGCGTGATCTGCCGCTGGAAGATGATGTAGACAACCAAGACCGGCGCCGAACTCACGACCGCGCCCGCCATGACGACGCCCTGATAGCTCCAGTACTCGCCCAGGAAAACCACCAAGCCGACGGGCAAGGTGCGCATTTCGTCGGAATTGAGCACGACCAGGGGCCAGGTGAAATCGTTCCAGATGAAGAGGAAGGTGAAGATGCCCAGCGTCGCCACCGCCGGGCGCGAGAGCGGCAGGAAGACGCGCCAGTAGATGCCGAAGGCGCTGGCGCCGTCGATGACGGCCGCTTCCGCCAGTTCGCTCGGTATGGCGAGGAAGAACTGGCGCATGAAGAAGACGCCGAAGAAGCCGGCCAGCGGCGGCCATATCAGGGCGTGGTGCGTGTCGATCCAGCCCAGGGCGCGCATGAGCATGAAGCTGGGGATCAGCAGCATGACGCCCGGCACGAGGAATGACGCGCCCAAGCCGAAGAACAGCAACTGCTTGCCCGGGAAGCGCAGGCGCGCGAAGGCGTAACCCGCCATGGATGTCACCAGCAAGACGCCGATGGTGCTTATTGTCGTCACGTAGAGGCTGTTGAATAGCCAGCGGAACAAGGACAGCTCTTGCCGCGACAGCTTGGTGGTGAAGATCTCGATGAAATTGTCGAGGGTCGGCTCGCGCGGAATGATCTGAACCGGCCACTTCAGAATCTGTTCCTCAGGCATGAAGGCTTGGCCGACGACCCATACCGTCGGGAAGAGCACAATCAGCAGCAATAACGTCAAGAATGCATACGTGCCGATCTTGTTAAGATGCTTCTTCAGGAGGTTACGACGGTCACTCTGCATGAAGAATGTCTAGTACTCCGTATAGCGCCCCAATAGATGAAACTGCGCGAGCGCGAAAACGAACATCACGACGCCGAGCGAAAGCGCCATCGCGCCAGCGTAGCCCATGTGATAATAACTAAATGCGTTGCGGTAGATATGCAGCACGATCGTATATGAAGAATAGCCGGGACCGCCTCCATTGGTCATGATATAAGGCTGGCCGAAGACCTGAATATGGGCGATGAATTGGGTGACGATGATGAAGAGAAGAGCCGGTCTGATGAGCGGCAGCGTCACCCGCCATAGAATCTGCACGCGGTCCGCCCCATCGATCCGCGCCGCTTCGTAAAGCGCTTCCGGCACGGCATAGAGCGCCGCCAGAAAGATCAGCATGGGGAAGCCGAAGCCCCACCAAATTGTCGTCAGCGAGAGCGATGGCAGCACCAGATTTGGGTCAGCCAGGTAATCGAAACCTTTATGCCCGAGTATTTCCAGGCCCGCGTTCAACAAGCCGAAGGGCGCGAGCAAACGGCTGAAGATGATCCCGATAACTGAAATGGAGAGCACAACCGGCGCGTACATGACGACGCGGAAAAGCGTGTGCCCCAGGCGAATGCTCTTCAGCGCCAGCGCCGCGCATAATGCCACCAGGACATTGCCGGCGGTGGTCATCAGGGCGAAGTAGAGCGAATTGCACATGGCGATCCAGAAGAGGTCGTCTTCCATCATCAACTCGAAATTCTCGAAGCCGATGAAGCGGTAGGTCCCGCGCAGCAGTTCCCACTCGACGAAGGCGGTGACAAAAGCGGAGATGACCGGTCCGGCAAGGAAAACGAGGAAGAAGACAAGATAAGGCGCCAGGAAGAGATAACCCGCTATCGCCTCGCGCCTTTTATTTGTCAGCGTCCAGTTGGAAGAGCGGCCGCCGTCGGTACTTGCTGGTTTAGACTTCATTCAAGGTCCCGAGCGCTGGCATCAAGCCGCAATAACTGCGGTCGAGCAACGCGCAGTCAGATTGTGGGAACCGAGCCTCATCCGGAGACGAGGCTCGATTTCCATTACAGCTGAAACGATTCGACTTCTGCTTATCGCAGCGCGCGGCGGATGCGCCCGGCGGCATCATCCAGCCCCTCTTCCACCGTCTGCTGCCCGGTGAAGATCGAGGAGTAAGCGGCCGCCATGATGTTCTCGACCTCGGTGAAGCGCTCGGACTGATATTCGGGAACGCCTTCGGCCGCCATCTGCGTTGTCAATGCGCCGAAGGTCCAGATCTGATCGGCCAGATCTTCCGTGCGCAAGGACAAGCGCGCGGAGGGCATGCCGGTCTTGATGCTATGCTCTTTGGAGTTGTCTGACAGGAATTGAATCAGCCGCATCGTCGCATCGAGCACATCGGGCTCAATGTTGGCCGTAACGGCAAGCGTATGCGACCACATGATGGTGCTGCCGCGCTCGGGACCCAGCCGCGGGTAAGGCCAGAAGGCAATCTGCCCGTCTTCCATGTTGGTGTTGTAGAAGTTGTAGACCCAGGCGCCGTCAAGATACATCGACAAGCCATCGTTCAGCATCAATTCGCCGCTCCAGTTGACACCGGGCAGCACATGATGCTGGAAGACCAGATCATGGAAGTACTGCACTGCCGCTTTGGCTGCCTCGCTATCGATCAGCACCTCCGCGTCGGGAGCGGCTGTCACGACGTCCGTCCCCCACTGATACAGGGCCGGCGTCACCGTGACGCGATTCCAGCCGATTGAAAGCGGCCAGACGGCGATGTTTTCCGCGTCAAAGCCATCGTCGCCGGGATTATTGCCGTTCTCATCCCAAGTCAGGCGGCGTACGTACTCCAAGAACTCTTCGCCGTTCTCGGGCGGGTCATCAAAGGAGATGCCGGCGCGTTCCAGCAAGTGCGTGTTCACATACAAGCCCGAGCCATAGTTGTCGAATGGCACCGGATAGACCTCGCCATCGAAGGTGACCGAGTCCAACAGCGCCGGGCTGAAGTCGTCTTTGTCCAGCATGCCAAGATTGAACATCTGCTCCGCCACCGGCATGATGTGCCCGGTCAGGGCGTATTGCGGCACGACTGAATGCCAGAGTGTCATCAGATCGGGTCCGCCGCTGCCGGCGACGATCGCGGCCGAGAGCTTGTCGAAGAAGGTGCCCCAACCCAGGATCTGGTAGTTTATAGTCACGTCCGGGTTTTCCTCAGCGAAGAGCGTGATCAGATCGGTCATGGATTGGCCGTCCGGTCCGCCGAGGCCGCTCCAGAAGTTGATTTCGATTTCGCCTGTACCGAGCTCTTGCACTTCGCCGTCGTCCTGCGCCGCGAGCGGCAGCGCGCCGATCAAAAGCAAGACCATGAAGGCAAGCGCAAGGCGACTAATTTGCTTCCTGTACATTTTGAACTCCTCAAATATTGATAAGACAACAAAACATGCTTGAGCAAAACACCCAGCACGGGGATTCTATCGCAATCGGGCGAATCATTCAAAGCCTTAGGCAATGTGGGAGTGTCTATATTGGTGGACATATCTTGAATGCGAGCTTGGCGCAGGTTAATTCACCACAGAGACACAGAGGGCACAGAGATTTTTGTTGGAGTCTTAGGGAAACCACATCCACTACAATAGCCACTCCCGGCAATGTTTACGTGCCAGTCGCTTCAGATTGTTCATTAACTACAGAGAGCGCAGAGAACACAGAGTTAAGGTTTCTTGACAACTTCTCTTCTAAATCCATCGCTTGAATTGGGCGGGCTTGCCACTATCTTGTCGATAAACTTCCTTCTCGGCCAAAGATTCTGCAACAAATGTCGGGAACTCTCTGATTAATCGCTTATCTCGGCGTTGAAGGTCAGCGTCGGCGGCCGGAGTCTACGCGATCTACACAACGCTCGGTGTACTCGGTGGTCAGATTTCAGTTTGGCTTTTGTGATCGCGGCGGATGTCAATTATGAAGCGATTGCCCGGGCACTGTTCAAGACGACATTGTTGACAAAGGTCATGCGCCGATTTATCGTCATAGCCACTGAGAAGCCTAGTTCGATTTGCGGACAAGCCAATGGGAGACCGTCTGAACGGCAAGTCAGCTTTTGTCACCGGCGCCGGGCAAGGCATCGGCCGCGGCATCGCTGAGGTGTTGGTGGCGAATGGCGCTGCCGTAACCGTCGCCGAGATCAATGAGGAAACGGGGCAGTCCACCGCCGACGCGCTCCGACAAGCTGGCTATGAGGCGCAATTCACGGCGCTCGATATCCGCTCTGAAGACGAGGTCAAAGCCGGTATCGCCGCTCACATGGAGGCATACAGCCGGCTCGATATCGTCGTCAACAACGCCGGGGCGAATCAGCATTTCGATGCCTCGCGGATGAGCGTGGACGAGTGGGAACGGTCGATGAGCCTGAATTTGCGCGGCGCCTGGCTCTGCAGCAAACACGCGCTCCCGATCATGGCGGCGCAGCAAGCGGGCGTCATCATCAATATCGCCAGCGTGCATGCGACCATGACGACGTACAACTTTTTTCCATACAACGTCGCCAAATCGGGTCTGCTGGGCTTGACGCGCAGCCTGGCGCTTGATTGGGGAAAGCATAATATCCGCGCGGTCGCCGTCAGCCCGGGCTGGGTGCGCACGCAGCCGGCTATTGATTATCTTGCGCAAAGCGATGATCCCGAAGCCGAAGAAGAGCGCGTCAAGGCGCTGCATCCGCTAAGGCGAATCGGCAAGCCAGCGGACATCGGGCAGTTGGTGGCTTTCCTGGCTAGCGACGAGGCGAGTTATATCACCGGTACGGAGATTGTGATCGATGGCGGCATAACGGCGCGCCACGCGGACTAAGGGTATCAGGAATCAGCGGAAGGGAGTCATCGCGAGCATGAAGATCGAACGAATCGCCGCTTATCAAGTTGATCTGCCGCTGCGCGAAGGCAGCTATAAATGGTCGGGCGGCAAGTCCGTCGAAGTCTTCGACAGCACCATCGTCCGCGTCGACACCGACAGCGGCATCTCGGGCTATGGCGAGGTCTGCCCGCTCGGGCCTTTTTATCTGCCGGCCTATGCCGAGGGCGTTCGCGCCGGCATCAAGGAATTGGCGCCGCATTTGCTCGGCAGCGATCCCCGGCAGCTGGCCGTCCTCAACCGGCAAATGGACGCGGCGCTAAAGGGACATCCCTACGTCAAGGCGGGCATCGACATCGCTTGCTGGGACATCCTGGGAAAAGTGACGGGTCAGCCGGTCTGCATGCTGCTGGGCGGACGTTACGGCGAAGATTTTCATTTGTACCGGGCGATCTCTCAGGCGTCGCCCGAGGCGATGGCCGAGAATGTAGCCGGATATCGCGGCGAGGGCTACCGTCGATTTCAACTGAAAGTCGGCGCGAATCCCGAAGACGATATCGCGCGCATCAGGATGGTCGCGGATCTACTCGAGCCCGGCGACAAGCTGATCGCCGATGCCAATACCGGCTGGCTGATGCACGAAGCGGCCCGCGTCGTGCGCGCTGTCGAAGATGTCGATGTCTACATTGAGCAGCCTTGCCTGACATACGAGGAGTGTCTGTCCATTCGCCGCCGCTGCACCCATCCATTCGTCCTGGACGAGAACGTGGACGGCATTGACATGCTGATGCGAGGCCACGCCGATGGGGCGATGGATGTGGTTAATATCAAGATCAGCAAATTCGGCGGCCTGACCAAAGCAAGCCTGGCGCGCGATCTCTGTGTTGAAATGGGCGTCGCCATGACAATCGAAGACAGTTGGGGCGGCGACATCACAACCGCCGCCATCGCCCAGCTCGCCCACAGCACGCCGACCGAATTTCTCTTCACCGCCACCGATTTCAACAGCTATGTCACCGTGAGCGCGGCCGAGGGCGCGCCCCAGCGCAAGCAGGGGCGAATGGCGGCTTCGACCGCGCCCGGCCTCGGCGTCGCGCCGCGCTGGGATGTCTTGGGCGACCCGGTCCTGGATGTCAGCTGAGAAGCGGCGACGCCAGCCGTGAAGGGCTTGGTCGCAGTGAACATTGAAGATCACAACGCCCTGCGGACCTACCTGTGCGCCAGCGGCCGCATCAAGCCGGACGAGCAGCCCGCATTCGAAACCTTGACCGGCGGCGTCTCGAATCGCGCTGTGCGCGTCAACCACGGGCCCGGCCGCGAAGACTGGGTCCTGAAGCAAGCGCTGGGTAAACTGCGCGTCGAAGTGGACTGGTTCAGTTCGCCCGAGCGCATCCATCGAGAGGCGGCGGGATTGTCCTGGCTCGGGCGCATCGTCCCGGAGCGTGTGCCTGCCCTGATCTTCGTCGACCCCGCGCAGCATATACTGGCGATGAGTGCTGTGCCGCAGCCGCATGAAAACTGGAAGCGCTTGCTGCTCAAGGGGTGTACGAGCATCGAACATGCGCAGTCCTTTGGGCGCCTCCTGGCGCGGATTCACAAGGCCAGCGCGCAGTTTCCCGAACTAAAAGAAGTATTCCGCGAGCGAAAATTCTTCGAGGAACTCCGCCTGGAACCCTACTACGCCTATACCGCCGGCCAAGTCCCCGGCGCTAGGGCCTTCCTGCTCCAACTTGTCGACGACGCCCGGCTGCGCCGGCATGCCCTCGTTCATGGCGACTACAGCCCCAAGAATGTCCTCATACACAATGCGGAACTCATTCTGCTCGACTTTGAAGTCATCCACTTCGGCGACCCGGCCTTCGACATCGGCTTTTCACTGACGCATTTCTTGAGCAAAGCGCATTACCTGCCGGCGCGGCGCGCCGCCTTTCTGGATATGGCGCGCGCCTACTGGCAATCGTATCTGGAGGATCTGTCAGCGCCGCTGCAAGAGATTGTGAAGCCCTTCGCCGTGAAGCACACCCTGGCATGTTGTCTGGCACGCGTTGCCGGGCGCTCGCCCCTGGAATATCTCTCTGCGAACCAGCGCGCGCGGCAGCGACAAATCGTACTCGAGCTGTTGGAATCCGACATCGACGGCATTCCCCATCTGATCGACCGATTCGGCGAGAGGCTGAAAGAGCGCAATGGCTGAAATCCAATCCGTCTCCGCCATAGAGATACTCGACAGCCGCGGCCGGCCGACGCTCTTGGCCGAATGCCGCCTGAGCGATGGCGCAATGGGGCAAGCGTCCCTGCCCTCCGGCGCATCGACCGGGCGAGCCGAGGCCCTGGAATTGCGCGATGGCGACCCAAGTCGTCACGCCGGCCTCGGCTGCCTGAAGGCCGTGGCGCAGGTCAATGGGGAGATCAATTCGGCGTTGAGCGGTCGCGCATTCAGCGGTCAGGCCGACTTGGATCAATGCCTGATTGACCTGGATGGCAGTGCAAACAAGTCCCGCCTGGGCGCAAACGCCATCCTGGGCGTCTCGCTCGCCTTTTGCCGCGCGGCCGCGCAACAAGCCAAGCTGCCGCTCTATCGTCATCTGGCGCGGATTGCTGGGGAGAGGCCGCGCCTGCCGCGGCCGATGATCAACCTCTTCAGCGGCGGCGCGCATGCCGGCGGCCAGACCGCCATTCAAGATATTCAGATCGTCCTGCCCCAGGCGAGCAGCATCAAACGCATCCTTGAGGCGAAGACTGATGTCTTCCGCGCGGCCGCCGCCTTGGTCGCCCAGCGCTATGGCATGAGGCTGCTGACGGCGGATGAAGGCGGCCTGGCGCCGGCGGTTGAATCCTCCGAAGCGATGCTGCAATTGGCTGTTGAAGCGATTGAGTCCGCTGGTTTCCAGCCCGGCGAAGATGTCGTTCTGACCCTGGATGTCGCCGCCAGCCAATTCTATGCCGATGGCCGATACCACATTGACGGCGAAAGCCTGAATCGCGACGCGATGATTGAGCGGATAGTCCATTGGCGCAGCGCCTTTCCCATAATCAGCATCGAAGACGGGCTGCATGAGGAAGACTGGGCCGGCTGGAGACAGCTGCGCCGGCGCCTTCAGGGCCGGGCGATGATTCTGGGCGACGACCTGCTATGCACGAATCCCGATCGCATAGGGCGCGCCATCAACGAAGAAGCGGCCGACAGCCTGCTGCTGAAGGTCAACCAGATCGGCACGCTAACTGAAGCACTAACTGCTTACAGACTGGCGAAGCGGGCGGGATGGCGAACCGTGGTCAGCGCCCGCAGCGGCGAGACTGAAGACGACTGGCTGGCGGACCTGGCGGCCGGTTGGGCCGGCGACTACATCAAGGTTGGTTCTATCACGCAATCCGAGCGGCTGGCCAAGTACAATCGGCTGCTCTATCTGGAAGAAGCGGAGGGCATCAGGCTCTAGTCCGGGCCCGAACCCGGCATTCGCCTCAACCGAACGCCCAAACCGGATTAAGCGGCTGCCGTCGCCAGCTCGCCTGTGCGCGCGGGCGTAGTTGGGCGCGGACGACAATGGTACAATTTCGCGGCGATATAAGAACTCCGCTTGCAGAATGACTGGGCGAATGCGCCAAAAGAACTCCGCGATATTGAGCTGGCTACGCGGCGCGCTGCAGCAATCCGGCTTGTTGGACGAAGACGGCTTCCTTCTGGTCACCGCTGTGCTCGTCGGCATTGGCACGGGCATTGGCGCCATCATCGTGCGCTCGCTGGTTGAGTTCGTAACCCACGTCAGCTTTGAGATTCTGCCGAGCCAGGTCGGCGCGATCGGCCCGGCGTTCTTCATTCTCGCGCCGGCGGCGGGCGGGCTGGTCGTCGGCATCCTGGTGCAGCGCTATGCGCGCGAGGCCAAAGGCCACGGCGTGCCCGAAGTGATGGAGGCGGTGGCTCTGCGCGGCGGTCGCATCCGCCCCGTGGTCGCTCTGGTCAAGGCGGCGGCATCGGCCTTGACGATCGGCACGGGCGGCTCGGCCGGCAGCGAAGGCCCCATTGTGCAGATTGGCGCATCCCTGGGCTCAAGCCTGGGCCAGCTTCTGCGCTTGAGCGACGATCGCATTCGCAATCTGGTCGCTTGCGGCGCGGCCGGCGGGATCGCCGCGACATTCAACACGCCGATAGCGGGCGTCATTTTCGCGCTCGAGATCATTCTTGGCGCTTTCAGCGTGCGCTATTTCAGCACGGTGGTGATCTCCGCGGTCATCGCCAGCGTCATCGGGCGCGCCGTCTATGGCGACAGCCCCACATTTCCCTTGCCCATGGAATACGGCGTGAAGACCCTTTGGGAATTCGGCCTCTATCCCCTGCTCGGCGTGCTGGCGGCTTTTGCCGGCGTGGCATTTGTGCGCTGCCTCTATTTCTTCGAAGATCGCTTTGACAGCTGGCGCGGCCCGCCGGAATGGCTGAAGCCGGCGCTGGGCGGCGCCTTGCTTGGAGCGATGGCTTTGGTCTATCCGGCTCTGACCGGCCTGCATTGGGAGGGCATTCCTCAGGTCTTCGGCGCCGGCTACGAGATTATCGTGGCCGCCCTGAGCAACGAACTCATGCTCCTGGCCGCGATCGTTCTGCTGCTTTTGAAAATCCTCGCCACCAGCTTCACGCTGGGTTCGGGCGGATCGGGCGGCGTGTTTGCGCCGGGTTTATACATCGGCGCGATGCTCGGCACAGCATTTGCCATCGCGGCGGACGCGCTCTTGCCGGGGTTGGTGGCGCCGCCGGGCGCTTATGCGCTCCTGGGCATGGCGGCTGTTTTCGCGGCCTGCGCCCGAGCGCCGATCACAGCGATCATTATCCTGGGCGAATTGACCGACGATCATCGCATCGTATTGCCCTTGATGCTCGCGGTCATCGTCGCCACCGCCACATCGCATCTCTTGCTCAAGGGACAATCAATATATACCTTGAAGCTGCTGCGGCGCGGCGTCAATGTTGAGCGCGGACGCGACCTTGATGTGATGCAAGGCGTGCTCGTCGAGGAGATCGTCAGAAGCAAGCCCGATGTTATATCCAGCAGCATGACTCTGGACGAGTTGGATGCCTATTTCGACTTCACGCATTCGCATGGCTTCCCCATCGTCGATCAATCCGAACGGCTATGGGGAATTGTCACGGTGGCGGACCTGGATGCAGCGCAAGCGCGGGATCTGCCCGGGGAAACCCCGGTGAGCGCCATCGCGACGCCGAGGGAGCGGCTGCACGTCGCCTTCCCTGACGAGACGATTGGCGATGTGCTCGTGCGGCTGGGAATGCGCGGCCTGGGGCGGATGCCGGTTGTAGCGCGCGACGACCCCGACCGCCTCTTGGGTTTGGTGCGGCGCGCCGACATCATCTCGGCTTACCGCCTGGGGGTGACGCGTCGCAGCAGTATCCGGCAGCAAGCGGAGCATATCAAATCGACCAGCGATGGCGGCACAAAATTCTTCGAAGTCCTCATTGGCGCGGGCGATTACGCAGCCGGCCGCCGCGTGCAACACATCGCTTCTCTTCTGCCGTACAACTGCATACTGGTGTCGATCAACCGTGAGGGGCGGGTGCTGATTCCGCACGGGAGTACGACGCTCGAGGCGGGCGACCGCGTTACGGCTTTCTTGTCCGCGGAAGAGCGCGAGGCATTGAAAACCAGCCTCGCCGACGGAACGAGCAGTTCCTCCCCTGCCGATGGTATCCCCTGACGACAGGACGGGTTTACAGAGTCGTCCGCACCAAGGTCAACCCCTCCCCCCGACCCCCTCCCCGAAGCATCGGGGAGGGGGAGCGGACTGAGAGTTATTGGTATTATCTGTTGTGCTTTGTTAGTTTGATGAAGAACCTATTAACTTCTTTGTAGAGTCACCCTTCCCCAGTTCACTGGGAAACATCCCCCGTGAGGCGGGGGACCGAGGGGGCGCAGGCCGGGGATGGGGTAGAAAACTGTTCCGCCCCTGCCGACGATGTTCTGCCCGAGCGCAATCCAGCTTAGAGTAGGCTGGAAAGCAGGCCGCCGTCGATGCGATAGAAGGCGCCTGTGATAAAGGCGGCGTCATCGCTTGCCAAGAAAAGCACCAACTTCGCCACTTCTTCCGGCTTGCCGACGCGGCCGATTGGATGCTGCTCGCCCCAGATCTCAATCATGCTGGATGGGTCATCGGGCCCAAACAAGTTGGCGGCGTCATCCAGCATCGCGGTGTGAATGGAACCGGGCGCGATGCAATTGCAGCGGATATTCTCCCGCGCATGATCGAGAGCCACGGTGGTCGTAAAGCTGGCGACTGCGCCCTTGGAAGCGGCATAAGCCGCCACGGTGCGCTGGGAGGCCACCGCCTGCGCGGATGAAGTATTCACGATCGCGCCGCCGCCGCGCCTGCGCATCTCCGGGATGCAGTACTTGCAGGTCAGGAAGGTCGCGCGCAAGTTGATGTTGATCTGATAATCCCAATCCTCAACGGACTGATCGACCACTGTGCCGTAACGCACGACGCCGGCATTGTTGTGCAAGACATCGACGCCTCCAAACCGGCGCCGGGCTTCCTCAACAAGCGACTTGACGTAGGCCTCCTCCGAAATGTCGCCGGCGAGGAAGATCGCCTCGCCGCCCTTGTCCTCGACGATCTGCCGCGTGGCATCGCCGGCTTCCGGGTCGATATCGGCAATGACCGCGCGCCCGCCTTCGTCCGCGAAGGCAATGGCGCAGGCGCGGCCGATGCCCTTGCCCGCGCCGGTTACGATGACAACTTTGCCTTCAAAGCGCCGCTTCATATTCCATGCCTCCGCTGTCACTTCACCGTGACGTTGCCGGCGGCATTGATGTGCCGCAAGCCCGCGTCGGATTCATAAAACACGGCATTCAGCTCGAGTTCTTTGGATTCGCCCGGCTGCAGCGTCAGCTGCGAGCCGGTCTTTTCCATCACCGCCGTCAAGCCATGCCCGGGAATGGACGAAGCCGGTTCGATCGCGATGACGTAGGAGCGTTTGTAGAAGGGGAAGCCGGGCGAGGAGTTTAGCTCCTGCCAGAACCAGGCGTAAGGAAAGAGGCTGGCGTCCCAGCTGAAGCCGATGCCGACGCCGATGTCAGTGTTGGTGATGCCATACCAGCCGGAGCTGAAGTCCGTCAGGTAAGCCAGGAGATCGCGCGGCTGATCGGGCGGCGGCAAACGCGACAGATCGACATTGCCCGCCAGCGGCCATTGATGCGTCTGGCCCAATGCCAGGGGATTGGCGGCGCCGATATAAGCATCGTCAGTGAGCAGGGTGCGCGCGTCCGTATCAATCACGCAGTTCTCGCTCAGAAAGGGCGCGCCAAAGGCGGGATGATGGCTCCACATGCAATCCATGGCTTCGCCGGCATGATTGGTGATGCGTTCGCGCAGGTTCAGGACCGGGCTGCCGGCCTCGAGCCGCATCCAGCGCTCAATGGAATAGGGACTGCGCGACAGACTGACGCTGAGCTTCACTTCAATTTCCGCCGGCGTCGCCGTCAAGATTTCATGATCCCAGGCTTTCATCGAGGCTTCGCCGTGATAGCTCAGCTCTGCGCCCTTGTAGGTATTGGCGAAACCGCCATTTGGGAAGAGCAGCTGCCAGCCGCCAGCGTAAGCCTCGAGCCAGGCAGTCTGCGAATCGGCCGCGGAATCGAAGCCGCGCGCGCTTTCTTTTATGCCCCAGGGCGCCTTCCACATGACATCGATATTCTTCGGTTTGTAGATGAGACGATAGATATCAGCGCCTTTATCGAGCACGATAGTGCAGGCGAGCAGATCATTTTCGATGACCAGCGCAGCTAGCGATTTGCCCAGGACAATTTCGGTCGCCTTGCAACTCATGGATCGATCCCCTTCCACGCTGACGCGGCCCTAGAGCTGAATAGTCAGTCCGCCATCGGCGACGACCGCCGCGCCGGTCATGAAGGATGCGGCGTCGCTGCAGAGGAAGAGGGCGACTTGCGCCATTTCCTCCGGCTGCCCCACCCTTCCCAGGACGTGCAAACCGGCCCAGTCTTTGATGGCGCCTTCCGGATCTTCCGGGTTGGCGAGCTCGGCGGCAAAACGCAGCAAGGGCGTGTCTATCGAACCGGGACAAATGCTGTTGGCGCGAATATTGTCGCCGGCATGGTCAATCGCCATCGTGCGAGTCATGGCGATGACCGCCCCTTTGGACGCGGCGTAGGCAGCGACATTCGGCTGACTGAACAAGCCCTGCACCGAAGCGACGGTGACGATTGCGCCGCCGCCGCGCTTGGCCATCTCCGGAACGCAGAACTTGGCGGCCAGGTAAACACCCTTGGCGTTGACGTCCAGCGTGCGATCCCAGGTGTCTTCGTCCGTATCAACCACAGTTCCGTAAGTCTGGATGCCGGCGCTCGCGACCAGATAGTCGATCCCGCCGTATGCCGCGACCGCTTCCTCCGCCATGCGCCGCGCCTCCGCCGGCTGGGAGACATCGGCGAGAACGGCCAGGCCGGTTCCGCCGCCGGTCTCGATCTCCTGCAGTCTTGCATTCAGCTCCGCCTCGTTTACATCGCAGAGGGCGACCTGCGCGCCCTCTGCCGCAAATGCCAGCGCCGTCGCCGCGCCGATGCCCGTTGCCGCGCCTGTCACCAGCGCAACCTTGTTTTGAAAGCGCATACGATGCCTCCCTGCCCATTCGATGACCTGCGGCAGATTCTGTCACAAATGCATCCGCCTGTCGAACGTGTATACATTCGGGGGCGCAAAGCCGAGAGCGCGCCAGGCAAGCTCGGCTATCGCGCGGACGCTCTATCGACTATATTTCAGATTGCGCAAACGACGGATGAAAACTCAATCGCCGCATGGTCAAAACGGCGCATGGCAGCCAAAACGCCTTCAATATCACCGATCCCGGGCGCTACCGCTGCCAGATTTTCCATTACCATCGCAAGCTGTCGCGGCTGTACTTGAGCGTTTACAAAGGCCGGCGGACGTCACCGGCGTTCTTCATTCTATTCGCCGATGTCGCCTATATCGAAGCGCCAACGAGTTGGCACAGCGCCGACTTCGATATCGCCTCCAAGCAGGACTGCATTGTCTTGATGCTGGAGCTGGGCCTGGTCGGGGAAGCCATTCATCAGTTTCCCGACGCCTACGCCGCCATCACCGACTACGCCCGTCTGTACCGCGCGCATGCCCCGCAGCGCCAGATCCGCATCATCGCCAGCAGCGCGGCCATCCTGACGACAATTCCCGCCGAGATCCAATGAGCGACACGCGCCCGCCCTACCAGCAAGCTCGCCTCAATCGCGGCTATGCTATAATTCAGTCTTGATTCGCGACTTCGCAGCGGCAGCAGACCAGCCAGCCAAAGGACAATAATGAAACATCCGCCCTCAAGACCGCCCGACCCGCACGCGCCCAAGCCCAGCTTGAGCGTCGTCATTCCTTGTTACAACGAAGTGAACACGGTTAAGGATTTGCTTGGGCGCGTCCTGGCGGAAGACATCGTCGACGAGGTAATTGTAGTCGATGATGGTTCGACCGATGGCACGCGCGATGTCTTGAGAGAGATGGAAGGCGGGGCGCATGAACGCTTGACCGTCGTCTATCACGAGCGAAACCAGGGAAAAGGCGCGGCGCTGGCGACGGCCTTTCCCCACAGTACCGGCGAGGTCATCATCATTCAAGACGCGGATTTCGAATACGATCCGCGGGAATTCAGCCTGCTGCTGCGGCCGATTCAGGAAGGCGTGGCGACGGTCGTCTATGGCTCGCGTTTTCTGGGCGGCACACGCAAAGCGATGAACTTCTGGAACATGGTCGCCAACAAGGGCTTGACCCTGATTACCAATATCCTCTTCAACGCCATCCTCAGCGATATGGAAACATGCTACAAATGCTTTCGCCGCGAAGTTGTGGACGGCATGCAAATCAAAGCGCGCGGCTTCGATTTCGAGCCGGAGTTCACCGCCAAGGTTCTCAAGCAGGGAATCCGCATCGTTGAGGTGCCGATCTCTTATTATGGGCGCGAGTACGACGAAGGCAAGAAGATCCGTTGGACTGACGCGCCGATCGCCGCCTGGACGCTTCTTCGTTTCCGCTTCTTTGATTGAGACTTGCGGCCGCCGACCGCCGGGCTATCCGACGCGCGGGCGCGGCCAAACCCGCTTGGGCTTGTTGCGGAAAAACGCTGCCGCGTGTATATTGCATTCGCGGTCGTCGATCAAGATGCCGGCGGGCGATCGCGGGCCCGAAGACAATCGGCGGGGAAGAGCGCCGCCATCTTCGGGAACGATCCGGTTAATTGACTACAGGAGCAGCCTTACACAATGGAAGAACGCATCTCCGGGACGGTGAAATGGTTCAGCGCCGACAAGGGCTACGGTTTCATCGCGCAAGAAAACGGTCCGGACATTTTTGTCCACTACTCGGCTATCGACGGCGACGGCTATCGCAGTCTTGATGAAGGCGAAACCGTCGAATTCACCATCACTGAAGGCCCAAAGGGAAAACAGGCGAGCCGCGTCATTCGCGTCTAAGAGCTGTTGGCGCCGGAATCCGAGCCCCTCGCGCGAATTTCAGCGAGGGGCTTTTGCATTTGAAGCCGCTATCACATCGGGCCGCGGCGCTCGGCCCCGGGGTACAAAGTCTGCATGTGCGCGTCAAAGCTGCGCTGCAGCAAATCCAGCTTCAGGCGCTGATGCGCTTCGCTGCTCCAGAGATCCACATACTCGCCCGGATCTTCCGCCAAGTCATAGAGCTCGCCCAGGTTATGATTGTGATAACGGACGAGCTTGTAGCGGCCGTCGAAATACATGGTTGCAATCGAACCAGCGGGCAAGTCAAGCGCGTCAATGTATTCGCTGCGGACATAGTCCCGGTGCGCGCCGGGCGCAGCGTCGCCCAGCAAAATCGGCAGCAGCGACCTGCCGGAGATATATTCGGGAATCGGCAACCCGCAAACATCCAGCAGCGTCGGCGCGATATCGGTGAGTTCGACCAGGGCGCCGCTGCGTACATTTTCGCAGAAGCTGCCGGGCCAGGACCAAATCAGCGGGACATGCACCAGCCCCTCATAAAAGCGGCAGCCCTTCTGTATCAGCCCGTGATCGCCCAGGGCTTCGCCGTGGTCGCTGGTGAAGATGACGATGGTATCCTCCCGCTGCCCGCTGGCGTCAAGGGCCTCCAGGATCCGCGCAAGCTGATCATCAATTAATTTGATCATCGCGTAATAGGCGGCGATGAGCGTGCGCGCGTCGCGGTTGCCGCCGGTGTCCGCCTCGATCAGATGCCGCGCCGGCGATTGCGGCAGGATCGGGCTGCGAATATCAAGCGAATGCGGCGGCCGCGCCTCGGATTGAAAATCGACATCCGCCAGCTTCGCCTGCTGCGCCAAATCGCTGTCGCGGAACAGCGGGCCATTAACCGCGCCCGGGTCAAACATGTCGCGGTATTCTTGCGGCGGATTGAAGGGCGGATGCGGGTCGTAAATGTTGACGCTGGCGAACCAGGGACGGCCCTTTTGCCTTTCGATGAACTCGATCGTCTTCTCCGCGCACCAGGTCGTCTGATGCAACTCGGCGGGCACGCCCGCTTCATCCTGGATGAGTTTGCCCAGATCCTCGCCTTTAGCGCGCAGCCAATCCGCGTAATCGTGGCCGCTCTCCCAGTCGTCGCGCGGCGCATGGCTGTATTGCCAGTAGGCATAGCCGTCGTCCGCTCGCTCCTCAATTCGACCAAAAGCGCTGGACAAGTGGAGCTTGCCGATCAAGCCGCAGGTATAGCCGGCATCGGCTAGGCGCTTGCCGATCAAGGGCGGAAAATCGGGAAAGCTCGGGTTGCCATTGCGATTAACCTGGATCGAGCTGGGATACATGCCGGTCAAGAAGCTGGCGCGGCTTGGCGTACAGATGGGGCTTTGGCAATAGGCGCGCTCAAAGGCGACGCCCGAGCGCGCCAGCGCATCGAGATTAGGCGTCGAGACATGCGGGTATCCAAGCGCGGCGATCGTGTCATAGCGCTGCTGGTCCGTGCAGATCCAGAGGATATTGGGACGTCGATTCCGTTCGCTCATGGCCGCTCCTGCGTTGTATTCCGCCAGTGTACCACCGCTGATTCCATTGAATCCAGCACCGAGAGATGGTAATATTTAGCGATTCTGGCGACGCCGATCTGACTTATCGGTTTGCACAAAATCCGAGGATATCCGTGTTCCATTAGCTCCTTTCGCGCGCGCGTTCTCCTCCGCCCGTTCTGAATCCCGGGGCCAAAATCGTAAGCTAACGGAGGGGAAAAACATGATTAGGATTCGCGAAGCACAAGCCGAAGATATTCCTGCGCTGCTCAAGTTGCGCCGACAGTGGCTCGCGGCAGAGTTTCACCAGCGTGAAACGACGAAGTCTGAGCGCGCTTGGTTTGCTGGTTATCCCGGCAATAGTATGGCGCTGGCGCTGGTCGCAATCGAAGGCGAGCAAGTTGTCGCCTATTTGCTTTGCGACCTTCTGAAGCATCCGACGCAATCCGGCGTATCGGCCATTATCGAAGAAGTCTGTGTCGCAGAGTCATACCGGCGCCAAGGCATCGGTCGGCGCTTGGTCGATATCGCGAAAGAGCGGGTCGTTTCAACCGTTGAAGATCTCACAATGTTCCGCGCGCAAATCGATCGCGAAGACGAACGCGCCATCGCGTTTTGGCGTGCGATGGGATTCGAGCATCACATAATCGAATTCACGGATTACCTGTAGTCCGTGTTGCGCTCTGCATCACGCATCGCCCCATAATCAGCATGCCCCTCGCCGCAGCGAGGGGCATCTTGTACCGGGCCGAACTCATAAGCCGCATTCTGTCCGTCTCTGACGGGGAGATCATCTATCTGGGATCGGCGTCGCCGCCGATCTCTAGCGGTGCACCCGGCGCTTTCTTCGGAACGGGCCGCTCCACTGCGCCTGCTTCGCCTTGCTCCCGATGGGGTTTGCCTGGCCGCCGACATTGCTGCCCGCGCCGGTGCGCTCTTACCGCACCTTTTCACCCTCGCATCCGAAGATGCAATCTGCTCTCTGTTGCACTTGCCGTCAGGTTGCCCTGCCCGGCCGTTAACCGGCATCGTCGCCCTATGGAGTGCGGACTTTCCTCGACAGGCGCAGGACCTGCCGCGATCCCCGCGTTCAACCCGGCAACCTCATTCTACCGCAAAAGCGCCTGCCGCCGCTGCGCCGTCGGCGTAGCGTAGGGCCAAGGCAATAGCTTCAGTTTTTTCTTTAACACAGAGGACGCAGAGGACACAGAGTTTAAGCTCTTTTGACGACTCTTCCCCTAATTTCTCTGCTTTAATTGGGCAGGCTTGCCGCTACCTTGTCGATTAACTTCCTTCCCGCCCAACAATTTTACGACAATGTGACGCGAGATTACTGATCAATCGCATCTCTCGGTGTCCTCGGTGTCCTCGGTGGTTAAATTTCAGTTTGGTTTTTCTCGTCGCAGCGGGGGCCGGTTTAGAAGCGATTGCCCTGAGCGCCGGCCGCATGCGCTTGTCACCCCGCTGAAACTGGCATAAGCTAAACGCTATGCGCATTCTCAGCGACAGCAAAGCATGAACGCAGCGAGCGAAGCAATCGGCAGGAGAAGCGGGAGGAAACGGTCGCGCTGGCGCAGCCCGATCTCCGCGGACACGGCATCGACGCTGATTGTCATCGGCGTGATGCTGCTGATGCCGCTGCTGGCGATAGAAACGGCCGGCTGGGCGGTCGATATGAACACCATCCTGCCGGTCACATTCCTGGCTGTCTTCTTCGGGCTGTTTCTGGCGCGCAGCCGCTTTGGCGAAATTATCGCCCTCAGCCTGAGCTCCATCTTTGCGATCAGCCTGCTCGTCGCGATCGCCGCCTACAACATGGATCTCCCATTTAGGGAAGCGGTCTCCAGCGTCTTCGAGCGCTGTTACGAATGGATCGTCGATCTGGTCAGCGGAGACACAAACAATACCGATGAACTCGTGCAGACCTTGCTGGTTGGCTTCTTGTTTTGGTTCCTCGCCTACAACGCCAACTGGCATGTTTTCCGTCTGGATCGGGTCTGGCGCGTCCTGCTGCCGCCGGGCTTGGTTCTGTTGGTCAACATGATTTTCGTCAATCGGCAAGAGCCGGTCGATCGCTATCTGTTTGGATTCGCGCTGATGGCGCTTGCGCTGCTAATCCGCTCCCACCTGAACGCAAGGCGTTGGGATTGGCAAGCGCTCGGCATCCGCGTGCCGTCGATGGTCAGGCGGCAATTCGCGCTAGTCGGCATCTTGCTATCGCTGCTGGCCCTTTTCCTGGCCTGGAACGTGCCCAGCCAGGATTTGCAGGACCGCCTGGAGAGATTTCAGCAATTCCTGGCCTCCGATCCCATTGAGCAGATTGCCGAAGCCTGGAGCCGCGTATTCGCTCCAATAGAAGGCGATGGTCCGGCCACGACCGATTATTATGGCGCGGACTTGTTGCGGTTGGGCGGCGCCATCACTTTGGGCGATGACATCATATTCACTGTGGAAGCGCCCCGCGGTCGACAGCGCTACTACTGGCGCTCGCGCGTGTACGAGCGCTATATCAATGGCCAATGGTCGCCATCGGCCGATCTGCGCATCACCGACCGGTCGCCGCCGCTGGATGTGCGCATGAGCGCGGAAGTCATCGGCGCGCGTCGCGAGCCCCTGCGGCAGCGCTTCACCGTCGGCACGGCGAACGCGCGGATCTTTTATGCCGCGCCGCAGCCCCGGGCCGTCGATCGCAGCGGACGGATTGACCTCATCTTCACCGACAAGCCCGAAAACAATTCCATGAACCTGTCGGTTGTGCGCCCGCTCAAGGTCATGAAGCGGGGCGAATCTTATACGGTCGACAGTTTGCTAAGCGTCGCCAGCGCCGATGAACTGCGCGGCGCTTCAAGGGATTATCCCGAATGGGTCAGCGGCGCCAATCTCTATATCGGCCTGCCCAGCGCCCCGATACTTCAGCTCACGCAGCAAATCATAGACGACGCCGGCGCCGTGAATCCCTACGATCAAGCCAAGGCGATTGAGCGCTGGCTGCGCCGCAATATCGCTTATAACGAATCCATCAGCGCGCCGCCGCCCAATGTGGACACGGTCGAATGGGTCCTGTTCGATGTTCGCGAAGGCTATTGCACCTATTACGCGACAGCGATGATCGTCATGCTCCGCCATTTGGGCATTCCGGCGCGCCTGGCGGCCGGCTTCTCGCAGGGCGAATTTGATGCCGGGCTGGGGCAATTTGTCGTGCGCGAACGCGAGGCGCATACCTGGGTGGAAGTCTACTTCCCGGGTTACGGCTGGATCGAATTCGAGCCGACCGCGGCCCAGGCGCCGATTCATCGCGACGGCGACGAACTGGCTGAAGAAGACGAGGCGCCGCTCCGCCCCGAGCCCACAACTACGCCTACACCGACCGCCCTGCCCACACCAGAGCCCAGCCCGACGGTGGAACCGGAACAGGACGCGCGCCAGCAGGATCTGGAGCGGCCAACCGAGACGCCGACGCCAACCGCGATTCCTTCGCCATCGCCGACGCCTTTCATCCTGCCCACGGTAGAGCCGCCGATCTCGCCGGATAATCCGCCGCCTTTGAGCCTGCTGCAGCCCCTCATCCTGTTCGTCCTGGCGCTGGCGCTCTTCCTGCTCATTCTGGCGATCATCGGGCTGCTGCTTTTCTGGTGGTGGGAATGGCGGGGCATGGGCGGGTTCAGCCCGGTGACGCGGGCATACGCGCGCCTGGAGCGCTATATTCGACTGCTCGGCATCAACATCGGCCACAGCCAGACCACGCTGGAACGACGCCGCGAGCTGCAGCAGCGCCTGCCCGCGGCCCGCGATTCCATTCGCACAATCAGCGACCTCTACACGCGCGAACGCTATGACAACCGCGACCGGACGCCCGACGCCGACCAGGCATACGCGGAAACGGCGGACAAAGCCTGGCTGCGCGCGCGCGGCAACATCCTCCGCCGCTGGCTGCGCCGCCGGATTCCCTTCCTGCGCCGGCGCTGATCAGCGCTTCTTCACAACGAGAAAGTGCGAAAGGCCCCAGGTATCGAGGGGACTGCCTTCACAGCGATAAAGCAGATCGCGCAAGGCCAGTGCCGGCCGGCCGAAACGGGCGATGATATTGTCGTAGCCGCCATAAATGCGGGAGTGATGCACGATTTCCGCGTCATCCCGGTCGAACAAGCGCCGGACTTCGGTCGCCGTATAGGCGCGTACGTGCGGCGCCAAGCGGTCGCGCAGCGGCGCTGGCAGATAATTGATCATCGGGGTATTGCCGAATCGATAGCGGCCGCGCCAATAGTGACCGTGCGTCTCAAAGGGATGCCAGCGATTCGGGCAGAACAGCAGAATGCGCCCGCCGGGTTTTGCGACGCGCAGCAATTCTGCAGCCGAACGCCGGTCGTCGGCGACGTGCTCGATGACTTCATGGGAAAGCACGATGTCGAAGCTGTCGTCGGCGAAGGGAATGAACTCGCCCGCGGCCGCCAGGGCCCGGGGAACTGCCGCGCGCGCCGCCCGCACGCGCTCGAATTCAATATCGAAGGCGTCGACGTGCTCGCTGAATCGTTCGCGGATTTGCCGCGCGTACATGCCGACGCCGCAGCCAGCCACCAGGACGCGCGCGCCCTCAAGGCCGGCCCGTGTCGCCATCATTTGCAGGCGGCGTTCTTGCCCGGCGCGCCAGACATAGCTTGGTTCGCCCCGCTGCGACGCCAGTGGGGAATGCGTCATGCCCGTTTCATGCTTTGCGTTTTCAAATGCCCCATGTAAATCTCGCTTGGCATTTTGCACAACTTTACACAGTCTCCCACCCTTTTATCAAGCAATTAAAGCCGATACACTTCTCGCGTTTTGAAATGCATGTTTAGCGCGAAAAGGAAACGCGATGCCAAGCCCAACAAAATTGGCGCAGAGAATCTCAAAATCGCCCACGATCGCCATGAATGACAAGGCGAAACAACTGGCGGCGGAAGGCCATGACGTGATCGGCCTCGCCGGCGGCGAACCCGATTTTGATACGCCAGCGCATATCGTGGATGCGGCGGTCAAGGCGATGCGCGATGGCGAGACGCGCTACGCGGCGCCGTCCAAAGGCATCCAGCCCCTGCTTGAGGCGATCGCCCAAAAGCTGGAAAGGGACAACTCGCTCCGCGTCAATCCGTCCAGCGATATCATCGTCACGCCCGGCGGCAAGCTGGCGCTCTTCCTCGCCTTGAAGGCGCTGGTCGATCCTGGCGACGAGGTGCTGATCCCGGCACCCTATTGGGTGAGCTATCCGTCGATCACGACAATGGTCGGCGGCGTCCCGGTGACGGTCGAGACGAGCAGCGCCGATAATTACCGCCTGCGCCTGGACCAATTGCGGGAACATACGACCGCCCGCACCAAGGCCATCATCATCAATTCGCCTTGCAACCCAACCGGCCACATGATTTCCTCTGATGAGATTGAAGCCATCGCCACGCTGGCGCTCGAGAACGATCTTTATATCATTTCCGACGAAATCTACGCCAAGCTGAATTTTGACGGCCGGCCGGCGGTATCCTTGTCGTCGCTGCCGGATATCGCTGACCGGGTGATCGTGGTCGACGGCGTCTCAAAAGCTTATGCCATGACCGGCTGGCGGCTGGGCTGGCTGGCGGGTCCAAGCTCCTTCATGAGCGTGGCCGGCATGTTCAATTCGCAGACGGCGACAGCAGCCGCCACCTTCACCCAGCATGCCGCCGTCGCCGCGCTGATGGGTCCGCAAGATTGCGTCGAAACAATGCGGCGGTCCTATGAAGAGCGGCGGAACTTCATGGTCCAGGCTTTCAACGGCATAGAGAATATGTCCTGCCCGGATATTGAAGGCGCCTTCTACGCCTTCCCCAAAGTTGACGAAACGACAAAATCCAGCGAAGAAGTGGCCAACATCATCCTGGACGAAGCCGTGGTTGTGGGCGTGCCGGGCAATGCCTTCGGCGTGAGCCAGGACGCGCATATCCGTTTCTCCTTCGCCGAAGACTTCAACAAACTCAAGGAAGCGGTGGAACGCATCCGCGCCATCGCCGACAAACTCGCCTGATTCGGAACCGTGTTTTCAGCCAAGGCGAAGAATGCCGGCTTCGGTCATTTGCGGCTGATCATTCTCATCATCGCTTCATCGCTCCTGGGCGGCTGCCAGTTTCCGGCCGAGCTGGCGGCAATCGAATTTCGCCGCACGGCGCCTAGGGCAACGGCGGAATCCGATTGGCGGCAAATCGAGGACGGGCTCTCCTGGCGCATTCTGACGCCGAATGACGACGAAATCGCCCAACTGATTGCAGTCCGCATTAACCCGGAGCGTTACCGCTTCCGCGTACTCTACCGCCCTGGCGCTCCACTGAGCCTCGCCGCCTGGCGGGAGTTGGAACCGACAGCCAGCGTCATCATCAATGCCAACTTCTTCGACGGGGCCGGGCGGGCCCTCGGCCTTGTCGTCAGCGACGGCCGCGCATTCGGCGCCACGTACAGCGATCGCGGCGGCACATTCCTGGTCCGGGACGATCAGCCGGCATTCCTGACTTATCGCTCGCCCCATTCATTGACGACGACTGGCATTGACCAAGCCATTCAAGGTTTCCCGCTGCTGGTGGAAAACGGCGAGCCCGCTTATCTCTCGGCAACTGAAGGCGAAAGAACAAGGCGGACGCTGATCGGGCGGGACAACAGCGGCCATATTCTGATTTTGGTTTCGCCCTATCTGGGTTTGTCCCTGTCCGATCTAAGCGCCTATCTGGCGACATCCGATTTGAACCTGGACATCGCCATCAATCTTGACGGAGGCGGCTCCACCATGCTGGCTCTGCCCGGCGCGGAGATCTTTTATCCTTCTATCGACGCAGTCCCCACCGCGCTCGTCGTTGTTCCGCGGTGAGTTCGGCAAAGTTGCCGCATACGCGGTTTAGTTGGGGCAATCGCTTCGAGTTATTTCGAACTACAGAGAGCGCAGAGGACACAGAGGTAAATGCAAGTAAGTCCTGCAACAATCTGAAGAACGGTATAGAGGCGATTCGGTCGCCCGCCGACACAAGCGCGGATTTTCGGGCGAGCCAAGACTCGACCCGAGGAGACTCGGTGTACGGGCGAGCCGGCGGCTCGCCCACTCATGCTACAAACTGCCCATCAGACTTTGCACGACTAACTTGCGTTTACCTCTGTGTCCTCTGCGCCCTCTGTAGTTTAAGAAAAATTTGAAGCGATTGCCCTGGGTCTACTCGCCCGGCATAAATTCCGCTAATCTCCCCAAGGCGAAGACAAAGACAGGCTGAACATGCCAAAACTGGCTCAAGTCGCTACGGCGCGGCAGGCGCAACTGCAAGACGGCCGCCGGCTGGGTTTCGTCGAATTCGGCGATCCAGCGGGCGCGCCCGTAATCCTCTTCCACGATCTTTGGGGAAACCGCAGCCAACGCCACCCGGATGATTCGCTGCTCATGCAGCTGGGCGTGAGGCTGATCGGCGTCGACCGACCCGGTTACGGCATGTCGACGCGCAAGCCGGGCCGCAGCATCATGGATGTCGTGGACGATGTCATGCTGCTAAGCAAGGCTCTGCAGCTCGAGCGCTTCTCCGTCCTGGGCTGTTCCGCTGGCGGACCCTACGCCCTGGCTTGCGCCTACCGCTTCCCCCAGATTGTGAAAAGCTGCGCGGTCGTCGCCTCTTTGCCGCCGCTCGATCACGCGCAGGGATTCCGGGCCCTGCATCCCTTTTATGGCCGGCTTTTTCAACTGGCGAGCGGCAATGAAGCGCTCTTCCGTCTGATCCTCAAGGGATTCTTCTGGTTCGATTCGCAGCGGGCCGTCGACCAGTACATTCGCGAGCTGGGCAGTTCTCTGGCGCGGGCGGACCAGCAGATCCTGAGCAACATGGACCTCTACAACAGCCGGCGCGAAATGTGGGGAGATCTGCGCCGCGCCGGCAGCGAAATCCTGGCCGATGAAATTGTCGCCTTAATCAAATCCTGGGGCTATCACCTGCAGTCGATTCGCGTGCCGGTGCATGTTTGGTGCGGGGAGGCGGATATGTTCTGCTCGCCCATGGTGGGCGAACGCATGGCGATGTTGATCCCCAATGCGCAGCTGCGCCTGGAGCAAGGGGCCGGGCACCTGCTGCTTTATTCGCATTGGGCGCCGATTCTGCAGGCGCTGGCCGCGGCTTAATAGGGACTGCCGATTCCGTTCACGCGGTCATTCTCCACCGTTTCCAGCGCGAGGCTGTGCAATTCGGCGACCGCCTTTTCAAGATCCGCTTCGGCAACGATGAATGAAATGCTGCACTCCGACGAGCCCTGGGCGATCGTCAGCACATTTATCCGATGCTCTCCCAGTAACGAAAAGACACGCCCGGCCACGCCCGGCGTTCCCCGCATCCCCGAGCCGACAACGGTGATGATGACGATATCGGAAAGGACATCGACGCTGTCGATGTCCTGATGCTGGATTTCCTGCCGAAGTTCGGTCTCAACCGCCGCTTTGACGTTCTGAGCCAGCGGGTCGACCACAGTGAAGCAGAAGCTCTGCTCTGACGACGATTGCGAGATCATCAAGATGTTGGCGCCGGCTTTGGCGGTGGCGAGGAAGGTGCGCCCGGCGATGCCCGGCACACCCAGCATCCCGCGCCCGCTCACGGTGAGCATCGAGACATTCCGGATTCCCGTGACCGCCTTGATCACCGTCGCGCTGGCTTGCGTCCGCTCGCCGACCAGCGTGCCCGGATGCCCGGGATTAAAGGTATTGCGCACGCGCAATGGGATGCCGCGATTGATTATCGGCTGCACGGTCTTGGGGTGCAGGACCTTGGCGCCATAAAAGGCGAGCTCGCCGATCTCTTGATAAGACACATAAGGCAAAACGCGCGCCCGCTTGTCGAGCCGCGGGTCGGTCGTCATCACGCCATCCACATCCGTCCAGATAATCAGCTCATCTGATTCGAGGCAGGCGGCGATGATCGCGGCGCTGAAGTCGCTGCCGCCGCGCCCCAGCGTCGTGATCGTGCCATCGGGCGTGGCGCCGATGAATCCGGTGATAACCGGCGTGAAGCCGGCCGCCAGATCAGAGCGCAGCCCATTGTTGATGCGCGCTTCCGTCGCTTCCCATAGCGGGTCCGCCCTCTGGAATTGGTTGTCGGTGACGATGAGGCCCTGGGAATCGACCTGTTTGGCCGGCAGCCCGGCGTCTTGCATGGCGGCGGCGATGACGCGGCTGCTGAGCCGTTCGCCGAAGGAGACGAGCGCGTCGGTTATGCGCGGCGTCACTTCGCCCAGGATGCGCACCGCTTCGCAGAGTTCGATGTGCGCGATCAGCAGCTCGTCGATCTCAGCCAGGATCGCCTCACGCGCGCGCTCGGAAGCAATCAGGTCTGCGACGGCCGCTTCATGTTTTGCGCGCAGCGCGTCGTTGATGGCGCGGTAGGCGTCTTCGTCCGCGTCTGCGGCGGCAGCGGCGGAATCCAGCAGCATGTCGGTAACGCCGGACATCGCGGAAACGACGAGCGCCAGCTCATGGCTGTCGCTCCGATGCTCGCGCACGATCTCCACAACTTTTGCGATCGCCTCAGGCGAACCCACGGATGTGCCGCCGAACTTCATCGTCAATCTAGCCATCTGCCTGCGCTCCTTCGCTATAAAACAAAAAGGGCGCGTGGAGGTTTTCCACACGCCCGTTTGTTGCTCGTTTATGTTCGCTTACAACAAACTGAAACCTCCGCGCTGCGCCCTTATGCGCATCATAGTGGTAGTCATGCTTGTCGTCATCGCGGCTATTTTGGACATTTCAGAATGCGATCCCGTCGCCGATGTTCATAATCTAGCGCGGAACTATAGCGCTGTCAAGGCCCGGGCCGGTAGTGTATCCATTTCGGTTGAAGTAGTCTGGTAGGGGCGATCCGGTGGATCGCCCGATGGGTAAAACGGGATCGATATTGGGCGACTCGCCGCCGCGCGTAGACACTGCGGGTCAGTCGCCCCTGCCAATTCGTCGGAATTTGAAGAAATTCAACTGACTTTGATTAAGTGCCGTCGCAGGGCAATCGCCTCACATTTTCTTTGAACTACAGAGAACACGGAGGTCACAGAGTTTAAGTTCCTTTCTTGGATTTTTCCCCTAAATCCACTGCTTGAGTTGGGCAGCCTTGCCGCTAAGCTGCTCATAAATTTCCTTCTCGACCAAAAGCTTTGTGACAACATGTCGCGAAGTCTGTGATCAATCGCGTTTCTCGGCGCTTGAGGTCAGTGTCTACCCGATCTACGCGACCCGCTGAAGCACCCGCAATTTGCAGGCCGTTTTGAACGGGCGTCTCACGAGACGCCCCTACACTATCAAAATTCTAGTGGCGAACGGTTCATTATGATATTGATGAGATTGCCTTGCGGCGCAAGCGCGAGATATCGTTTACCCCGCCGCCGGGCTGTGCTAGAATCGCGCAATTCCTTTTGGCTTGGCACGGTCGGAGCAGTGTCAGACATCCAATCCGCCGCCAGACGGCCCTTCAATATTTTCACCTGGAAGTTCGCCACGGTCTTAGGCTTGGGCTTGTTGGTCGCCCTTGCAGCCTCGAACCTGGCATACGCCGGCCTCTCCTCGCAGCGCGCCCTGCTCGCCGGGCAGCCGGGCGATCTGCTCTATGCCGCGGCCTTCAGCGAATTTGCGGACGAGTGGGAGTTATACGAGGGCAAGCAGAGCGCCCGCTTTGTCGAGGAAGAGCTTGAATTGACGGTGAGCGCGGCGCAAACGGCGACCTGGTCGACATCGCGCCAGCATTACGGCGCCTTCGACGCCCGTATTAGTGCTGTGGCTCAGGACGGTCCAATTGATAACGCCTTCGGTTTGGTTGTCCACCTGCGCGACGCCGATGCGGTCCGCTGCGATTTGCCCGCAATCATCCTCTGCGGCATTGAAGAAGCCGTGCCACTGGCGGGCGCGGCGCTGCGGCAATTGCTGGGCAGCGCGCCCGAAACGACCTACCTCGCCTTCATGATCAGCAGCGACGGCTATTATTCAGTTTGGAAAGGCGCGGACGGCTTGATGCGGCCCGTCAGCGCCTGGATTCCCTCGCCCGCAATCCGCCAGGGATTAAACGCGGCGAACAGAATCCGCGTCCTGGCTCAAGACGGAGATTACCGCTTCTTCATCAATAACGAGGCGGTTGCCCTTTGCTTGCCCGACGATCCAACGGCGGCCAGCACTTATGCCGGCGGCCAGTGCCTTGAGGGCGAAATGCGGGAATCCTTCCGGGACGAGTCGATTGCGCCCGGCAAACTCGGCGCGATCGCGCAGGCCACGGCGACGGGCGGCGGTGGCGTCGTCGTTCGCTTCGATAATCTGATCGTCTTCAGCCCGGCGGCGCCCGCGGACAAGGATGTCAAGTTATGAAAGTCCATCTGCGCATGGCGGGCTGTCGACTCAACCAAAGCGAAATTGAAACCATGGCGCGGCAATTCAGCGCGCTGGGGCATGAAGTCGTCGCCGCCCCCGAGGCGGCCGACCATTTTGTGCTCAATACCTGCGCCGTCACAAGGGAAGCGACCAAGACGAGCCGCAAATTAATCCGGGATTTCCATCGCGCCAACCCCAAAGGCGAGACAACGGTCACGGGCTGCTACGCGCAGATCGCGCCGGCGCTTGTCGGTCGGCTGCCCGGCGTGCGGCGTGTGGTGGACAACGGCAGCAAATCGGGGCTTGTCGCCCAGATCACCGGCGAAGACGTCGATTTCTACGATACCGAGCCCATTGAGCGCCGGGCATTGCCGGGCATGTTGGGCCGGACGCGCGCCTTCGTCAAAGCGCAAGATGGCTGCGACAACAGCTGCACCTTCTGCGTGACCACAATTGCGCGGGGCAATGGGCGCAGCCGCCCGATCAGCGACATCCTGCGCGAAGTCAACTATCTCTACGCCTGCGGCTATCAAGAAGCCGTGCTCACGGGCGTGCATCTGGGCAGCTACGGCCACGATTTCGGCGATCGCGGCGGTCTCTTCCAGCTTGTGGAAGCGCTTCTCCGCGAAACCGACATGCCGCGCCTGCGCCTGTCGTCGCTGGAGCCTTGGGACCTCGCGCCCGACTATTTTACGCTCTGGGACAACCCGCGCCTGTGCCGGCATCTTCACTTGCCACTGCAAAGCGGCTGCGACGCCACGCTCAAGCGCATGCGCCGCAATACCTGTCAGGCGGCGTTCCGCGCCCTGGTTGAGGCGGCGCGAGCGGCGATTCCGTCCCTGCGTATCACCACGGATGTCATCGTCGGTTTCCCGGGCGAAACCGACGCCGAATTTGCCGAGTCCGAGCGTTTTATCGGCGAGATGAATTTCGGCGGATTGCATGTCTTCCGCTACAGCAGCCGGCCGGGCACGCCGGCCAGCCGCATGAAAGGGCAAATCAGCAACAAGCTGAAGAAAGCGCGCAGCAACCGGCTTCTGGCCCTGTCCGAGACACTGGAGCGGGATTTCGCGGCCGGCCTCCGCGGGCAGCTGGCGCCGGTGCTCTGGGAGCAAGTGAGCGGCGCGACGCCGGAGGGATTCATCAACCTCGGCTACAGCGACAATTTCATGCGCGTTCGGGCGATACACCCGCGCGATCTGAGCAACGTCATCGCCCGCGTTGAACTGGGCGCATATACGGACGGCGCGATTCATGGTACAGTGAGGGAGATCGCGCCAGAACGCAGCAGCCAGGCCAAGCCAATCCCTGAAGCCTACGTCGAGCTTTCCGCAAATGACCTTGTGGCGCCGCTGTAAACGATATTTCGTCCTTGTTCTGGAAAGCTATCAATGCCGGACCTGAAAGCGGAACTCAAAGACGCGCTCAAAGAGGCGATGAAGGCGAAAGACAGCGGACGCCGCGACGCTATTCGTCTGCTGCAAAGCGCGATCAAGCAGGCTGAAATCGATGGCGGCGCCGCGCTTGACAACGCTGCGATCACCGACATCTTAAGCAAAGAAGCGAAAAAACGCCGCGAGACCATCGACGAGTTGGAGCGGGCCGGACGCGCGGCTGATGCCGCCGGCGAACGCCTCGAGCTCGCCGTCACCGAAGAATTCCTGCCGCGGCAAATGTCCCCGGAGGAACTGCGACCGCTTGTGCAGGCCGCCATTGATGAATCGGGCGCCGCCTCCATGAAAGAGATGGGCCAGGTCATGCGGATCGTCATGCCCAAAGTGCAGGGGCGGGCCGATGGCGCAGCCGTCAGCGCGCTGGTAAGAGAGTTGCTGAGTTAGGCCGGTGTACCTCCAGTTCAGTGATTTCCTGGAAGAACGCTTCAACATCAGCCCGGACCGGTCGCGCGCCGCGCTGCATTATGCGTCGCTTGTCGCGGCGGCTATCATATTTGCGCTCTGCTGCGCTTCGATTGTCGCTTTCGACGACATATTTCTGCGCTTCAACAGCGTCGCCAATCTGCGGATTAATTCCGTGCCGCGGGAAGACATCATCGCGCGCGAGGAAGGCTCCTTCGTCAGCGCCATTCTCACCGAGCAGGAACGCAACAATGTCCTGTCACAGGTGCCGGCCGTGTTTCACCCGGCCGATCCCAATGTCGCGCGGAAACAGCGCGATCTCACCGAACAGATCCTGTCGTTCATAGACAACGTGCGGGCCGATTCCTTCGCGACCCTGGACCAGCAGATCGCGGATATCAAAGCGATCACATCCTTGCAGCTCAACCAGGACGAAAACACAATCGTCGCCATTTTACAATTGCCGGACGACAGTTGGCTGCAGGTGCGGGGCGAGATCATCTCGGTCCTGGAACGCGTCATGAGCGACGAGATCCGCGCATCCGACTTGAAGAAAGTGCGCGAGCAATTGCCGATTCAAGTCAGCCTGCGCCTGACGCCGCAGCAAAGCCAAATCGTCACCGTTGTCACAGCCGATGTCGTCCGCGCCAACACCTTCGAGAATCCCGAGCAGACGGCGATTGATCGCGCGGACTCGGTGAGCGCGGTGGAAGATCAGCAGCGGCAATTCATCGCCGGCCAAATCGTCGCTCCCGCCGGCCAGCGCATCGACGCGCTTTCCTTTGAGGCGCTGCATGAATTGGGATTGCTGGTTGAAAGCGGCAATCGCGTCCTTCGGATTCTGCGCGCCCTGCTCGCGAGCACGCTGGTAGTAGTGCTGCTCGGGCTGTATGTCAGTCGCTTCGAGGCGCAGTTGATTCACAGCGACAATAAAAGTTTGCTTCTCATCGCCGTGTTATTCCTGGTTGCTTTGGCGGCGATGCGCGTATTTGGCATCGCCTACATCTACCTGATGCCCGCGGCCGCGCTCGGCATCGTATACGTGGCGATCGCTTCGCCAAACCTGGCGATCGTGGCCGCGATCGGTTTCGCTTTTCTCGGCGGCTTGCTTAGCCGCAGCCCGTCCCTGGAAATCAGCGCCTTGCTCGCCGCCGGCAATATCGGCGCCATCCTGACGCTGCGCAACGCCGGACGCCTGAACAACTATTTCTTTGCCGGCCTTTTCGTCGGCATGGCAAATGCCGCCATTGTCGCCATCTTCGCCTTGCAAGTCGGCATACAGCCGGGCGACGCCACCAAAATGCTGCAGGCGCTTTTCAGCGGGCTGCTAATTGTGCCGACCACGGCATTCGGCGTGATGTATGTCTTGACGGTGCTGCTCAACCTGGCGACGCCATTCAAACTGATGGACTTGAGCCAACCCAGCAAACCGCTGTTGCAGCGCCTCCTGCGCGAGGCGCCGGGGACGTATCAGCATTCGCTTCAGGTCGCGAATCTGGCCGAGCAAGCCGCCGACGCCATCGGCGCCGATACGCAGATTACGCATGTCGCGGCGCTTTATCATGACATCGGCAAAATGAGCAACCCATTTTTCTTCACCGAAAACCAACAGCATATTCACAATCCGCATGACGCGCTTGACGATCCCTATCGCAGCGCCGACATCATCGTCAATCACGTCGTAGAGGGCGACTCGACCGCCCGCAAATACAACCTGCCGGACAGAATCCGCGAGTTCATCCGGGAGCATCACGGAACAACCCAGGTCTACGTCTTTTATCAGCGGGCTTTGGCCGATGCCGGCGATGAAAACGGCATTGACCCGGCCGATTTCAGCTACCCCGGACCGATTCCACAGAGCCGCGAGACCGCCATCCTGATGATGGCCGACAGCTGCGAATCCGCCATCCGCGCGATGAAACCGCAGAGCAGTCCCGCGATCGCCGATTTGGTGCGCAAGATCATCGAGGACAAACGGAACCGCGGGCAGCTTGACGACTCCAAATTGACGCTCAACGATTTGCGCAAAATCGAAGACACCTTCATTGATATATTCCGCGGGCTCTTTCATCCGCGCATCGACTACGCCAAAGCCGTTGAAACGGCTACATCGCGGCGGCCCGAGCCGGCCGGCGACCCGGTCGCTCCGCCCGATCGGCCCGCTTTGACGCGCGCCGCAGCGGCGGGCAATAGCGGCAGTGCGGCGGCGACAGCGGGATTGACCGCGCAAATGGAGCGCGAAGCGCCTCGGGCTGAAAGCGATGCGACGGGCGCCGACGCCCCGCTCGCGACCGCCGATGCCCCGAGCGAGACCGCGGAAGCCGCGATGATGATGGAAGATGATGAACCCTTGTGGGATGTGCCGCCCTTGCCCAAACGCAATGGCAACAAGACAGCCAAGCAAGCTCAGCGCGCCGAGAGACCCAAAATAGCCAAGACATGAGCGCTGGCGATTGTATTACCGTAGAGAATCCGCATGATTTCCCAGTGCAGCGGCAGAGACTAATTAAGGCCTCTCGCGCCGCGCTTCGGCAGCGCCCGGACTTAAAAGACATCAGCCTGAGCATCGTGATATCCACGGCCGCTGAGTTGCGGGAGCTAAACCGCAGGCACCGGCGGATCGACGCGGCCACGGATGTTCTGACTTACCCGGCGCCGGGCCTGCCCGCCGAAATCGATCTGCCGACTCCGCACCTGGGGGACATCCTGCTCGCATACGACTACGTATTGGCGGAAGCGCAATTGCGCGGCGCATGCCAGCACGAGACGCTTTGCCTGCTCGTGATTCATGGCGCGCTGCACCTGCTTGGTTACGAGCATGGCAGCGCGGCTGGACGCGCATCCATGTGGGCCGCGCAAGCGACGGCGCTGGAGACGATGGGCATCGATCCGGCTATCGTCAGCCGGTATGGCGCATTGAACGATGGCTAGCCAACCGCGGCGCCAGGCGGAAGGCGCGCTCGAAACGGACCCAAACGAATACGGGATGCCGCCAAGCGCCAACCGCGTCAGGAGTTTCGCATACGCGCTTTCCGGCTGCGCCTACATGCTGCGCTGCCAGAAGAATACGCGCATCATGCTCGCCGCGACCGCGCTGGTCGTCGCCGTCGGGCTTTGGCTGGAACTGGACGTCAGGGATTGGTCGCTTCTGCTGCTGGCGACGGCGCATGTCTGGGTGGCCGAATTCATCAACGCCGCCATTGAAGCAGCGGTCGACATTTCAAGTCCGCAATATCACGCGCTGGCTAAAGTCGCGAAAGATGTCGCGGCCGCGGCCGTTCTGTTGGCTTCCCTCTTTGCGCTGATTATCGGCCTATTGATTATGGGGCCGCCGCTCCTCGACAAACTGGCTCCTGCGGCCGCTCTGCCTTGATTCAGGCGAGTCTTCTCGCCAAATCAGTAGGAAATAATAACTGTGCTAGAATGAAGTCTAACCGAAGCCGTAACGATGTTCGGATGTTTATATGTCCACAGAACGAGGACCAGCCCCAGAACACTCGAACCCCGGGCGCGGATTCCGAAAGATATTCAGTTCAATCGTATCGCTATTCGCCGATTGGCGGAGCAATATCGCCGACGGCGCCGCCGCTGCCGGCGGCAGCGGACACTTGGGGCGACAGCGCGCCATCAGGCTGTCCGCCATACTGGCGCCGCGCAATCGGCGGAAGGCGGGCGCGGCCGGCCTGGTGGTGATCATTGCAGCCGCCGCCGTTTTCAGCGCGATGGTTATCCGCGATGAAGAACAGCTTCCCCGAAATAACGCAATCTGGCTGGATCGATCCTGGGTTTACGGCGACCTGGACGATGGCCGTCTCAACGACCTGGCCGGCCGCATGGCGGAAAACCGCATCGGCAGCGTGTATGCTTATGTGAGTTCTCTCGGCGTCAACAATCGCTGGTCTGGCGATCCGCGCGGCGACATCAGTTTCATGGATTCGCGCGATAACGTCAGAGAATTCGCGAGCGCCTTAAAGGGCAAAAGCGATCAGATTGAATTGCTGGCCTGGATCGAAATCTGGACGCACCTCGATACGACCGACGGCTATCGCCTGGATGAAGAGGACCTGCATCAAAATATCGCTGACTTTTGCCGGCTCTTGATCGAGCAATTGGGCTTTGATGGCGTTCTGCTTGATGTGAAACCCATGTTTACCGGCAATAATGACTTCATACGTTTGATTCGCCGCGTGCGTTCAGCCCTTGGAGTGGAAACGCCGATTGCCGTGGCGGTCACGGCCGATTTGACGCCGCCCGATCAGCGCTTGAAGGATGTGCCTTTGATTGCGCCCGGCACGATGTGGTCCGCGGACTTCAAGAAGCGGGTCATGGTATCGGCTGACGAAGTTGTCTTGTTGATGTACCAGAGCTACCGACAGGAGCGGCAGGATTATGTCAACTGGGTCGCTTACCATGTACAGACTTATGTCGATTTGCTGGAAACGGCCACCGATGTCATAGTCAGCATCCCCAACTACGGCGGCGCAAGCAGCGCGCACAAGCCGGAGATCGAAACGATGGCGGCGGCTTTGGATGGCGTCAAAAAAGGGCTGGGCCGCCTTGATGAAGACGCGCGCCCCCTGCTGACGGGAGTCGCGATCTATTCCGATGCGCCGCTCGGCGATTCCGACTGGACTGTATTCCGCGAGCAATGGCTCCAGCGCTAGACGGACAAACTGAAAGTGCCCGCCATTTTGAAACGGCTGACGGCCGCCGGGCTGAGGGATGTCGATTTCCAGGCGACCAGCCTGAGCGACGCCGAACAATACGAACCGGCCGACGGCGTCTACACGGTCAGCAACAGCTACCATCAGACGCAGACCTTGCTGCTCGACGCCCATCTCGATCGGCTTGAAGATTCAGCGGCGCGCGCGGGCATCCCGCTGCGCTATCGGCGCAGCCGGCTGATGGCCGCCCTGCGCGAAATGATTGTGGATTCGGCTTATGGCGATGTGCGCTTTCGCATATCGGCCGCCGCAGACGCGCCGGGGGAATTGCTCTTGTCAATCGAACCTTATCAACCGCCGGCGCCCGATCTCGCTAGCAAGGGCGTCGCTTGTGACAGCACATCGGACTTGGCCCGGCCGGATCCCCGCGCGAAATCCAGCCGCTGGATGCAATTGCGTAAATCTCTCGAGGCGGGCAGACCAGCCGGCATCTACGAAACTCTGCTCATCGACGAACAGAGTCGCATCCTGGAAGGCCTGTCCAGCAACTTCTACGCGCTGATGGACGGCGCGCTGTACACAGCCGGCCAGGGCGTTCTCGCCGGCATTTCCCGCCGCGTGGTTTTGACCGTCTGCGAAAGCCTGTCGCCAGCGCGACTGGAAGCGCCGCAATATCGCGACATTTCCCGCTTTGAAGGGGCATTCTTGACCAGCAGCAGCCGCGGAATCATCCCAATTGTCGCGATCGACGGCCAGGCGATCGCCGACGGCCGCGTCGGCCCCAAGACGATTGCGCTGCAGAATGCCTATCGGCGCTGGGTTGCAGAACGCCTGGAAGAACTCTGATGCGCCATTTGGGAAACTTGCGCAAAGCCCTTGGTCTGTTTGGCGCCGCCCGCAATCTGGCCATCGAAACGCGCCGTTACGAGTGGGAGTTGTCGACGCCCAACACCTTTTACCTTGAAGCCGAGAACGCCGATATTCGTCTTTCCAGCCACGAACGAAACGAGATCCAGGCGACAGTCGAGTTGCAAGCCGGCTTCGGCTGGCATTTGGCGACCGATCAAGACGACGCCGGCGTCTACATGGTCGCCCGGCGCAAACCGCTTGTCGGCGCCATTGGCCGGGCCAGGATTACCGTCGCGCTGCCGGCCGATGTCCACCTGCGCTTGAAGCTTGAGCGCTGCCGTTTATCGCTCCTCGACCTCAGCGCATTATTGGAATTCGCGCCCTTCGCCTGAGACTGGACCGCGGCCGGCGCAGGGCAAGCGCTTCAAAATCATAATGCGCCGTTCGCCACAAAAAATGTGAAGATGTAGGGGCGATTCTGTGAATCGCCCGCCGACACAAGTGCGAAATTTCGGGCGACACACAGTGTCGCCCCTACATATCGACCTTATGCTGAATTTCGCATGACTTACCTGGTGTTACTACTGTGTTCTCTGTGTTCTCTGTGTTCTCTGTGGAACCAATAAACCAATGCGAAAATACTGGGACTTTGTAGGGGCGATTCTGTGAATCGCCCGCCGACACAAGTGCGAAATTTCGGGCGACACACAGTGTCGCCCCTACATATCGACCTTATGCTGAATTTCGCATGACTTACCTGGTGTTACTTCTGTGTTCTCTGTGGAACCAATAAACCAATGCGAATATACTGGGACTTTGCAGGGGCGATTCTGTGAATCGCCCGCCGACACACGCGCAGCCTTTTGGGCGACTCGCCGAGTCGCCCCTAGCAAATCGTCGCCAATTGAAGGAATCCAACCGACTCCGATACGCTGCCCGGACCTTCCCGGCTTGTATTCTCGGGCGGCCTGTGGTAGCTTAGAGGCATGAGCAGATCATACCGACGCGAAGCCCTTGGCTGTCCCTGTTGTAAGCACAGCGATCCCTAGGCGGGTTTGTTTGGTTTGCCATATCAATGGCTGTTCGCCAACAGCAGGTCAACCCGCAGCGGTTGGCTTTTTTGATTATGGAGCGGCGGCGAGCGGCCAATAGCTATGCCTGGCAGGACGAGTGCTAAAGGAGAACAATCAATGAGCGATATCAGTAGCCGCGGCTATTCCAACGCCGACAAGCTGGTTTCTACCGATTGGGTCGCCGCGCATCTGAGCGACGACAACGTGCGCATAATCGAATCCAACGAAGACCCGCTGCTTTACCCGAGCGGCCATATTCCCGGCGCGGTCGAGGTCGATTGGGTCAAGGATCTCAACGATCCGCTGCGCCGCGACTATCTCGGCAAATCCGGCTTTGAAGCGCTGGCCGGCCGCATCGGCATTACGCCGGATACAACCGTCGTCTTCTACGGCGACAAGAGCAACTGGTGGGCCACTTACGCGCTCTGGGTCTTTGAACTCTTCAACCACAGCAATGCCAAAATCATGGATGGCGGCCGGCTGAAATGGGTTGAGGAAGGCCGCGAGCTGACGCGGGAGACGCCGAGCGTCAGCCCGAGCAGTTACAGCGCGCCGGAGCGCGATGACAGCCAGATTCGCGCATTTCGCGATGGCGTCTTGAGTCATACGCAGGCGGAGGGTCAGTTGGTTGACGTGCGCAGCCCGGCGGAATTCAGCGGCGAAAAGCTGCACATGGAAGGCTACCCGCAGGAGGGGGCGGTGCGCGGCGGCCACATCCCGGGCGCGAGCAATGTGCCTTGGTCCCGCGCCGCCAACGAAGACGGCACTTTCAAGAACGCCGCCGAATTGCGCGCGATTTACCAAGAGGAAATCGGTTTGAATCCGGCGGAACCCACCATCGCCTACTGCCGCATCGGCGAGCGCAGCAGCCATACCTGGTTCGTCTTGACAAATCTGCTTGGATTCGGCGATGTGCGCAACTACGACGGTTCCTGGACCGAATGGGGCAACAGCGTCGGCCTGCCCATCGAAAAATAGTCGCCTATCCCGCGCCGGGGAAGCGCCCCCGCCTTCCCCGGCCTGCATCTCTAACAAGCGCTGACGATGGCAAATTACCCGCCCAAACTGCAGGAATTCCTGGACGACTTTGAATTCATCACTTCGCGCGAGGAGCGCGTGGACTTCCTTATCGCCCTCGCCGATGAATTCCAGCCCGTGCCGGAAGCTGTCGCCAGCAAGCCCTACGACGAAGCCAACCGCGTCATCGGCTGCGAATCCGAAGCCTTCGTCTGGGCGATCGACCGCAGCGACGGCAGCGTCGATTTCTATTTTGATGTGCTCAACCCGCAGGGTCTGTCGGCAATGGCGATGAGCGCCATCCTCGATCAATCTTGCAGCGGCGCGCCGATTGAACAAGTCGCGGCGATTGACGGCGAAGTGGTATTCACTTTCTTCGGCCGGGACATCTCGATGGGCAAAGGCCGCGGACTGACCGAGATCATCAATGCCGTCGTCTACCAGGCGAGGCGGCGCCTGCCGACAACCTGAGCTAGTGTTGCTCGAGAAATGATTCGGCCGGCGCGCCCGCGGTAAAGACGCTGTGTGTGCCCAGCATGCCGCGGTAGCCGCCGGGCGGTTCCGTATTCGGGATGACTGAGGCGCCAACCGTCTTTTCGTAGTAGGCTACCGGACCAGCCCAGCCAATAATCCCATACATATATCCCGCGCCGCGCATGGCATGCAGCGTCGCCAACAGCAGCGCCGTGCCAATGCCGCGTCCGCGTTCCGCCTCGTCAACGCCGGTGGGACCGAAATAGTTCTTATGCGTGGTGTCGTAGCAGGCGAAACCCAGCATGCAATCGCCGCGATGCGCCAGGAAAACCGTGGTCGGGCGCGCCGCAAAACCGACATCGGCCTCGCTCACCCAGTAATCGGCGAAATGCCGCCCGATCCAGTCCAGCGCCAGATGCTTTTCCGGCGCCATGCCCCGCCGGATTGTGACGCCCAGGGCGCGTTGCCGCGCGATGACGGGTTCAAGCTCCGGCAGATCGTATAGCTTGACGAGCAGATCCGGCACGATACACCTCCCTCAATCACGCACGAATGACAGCGGCCTCGGCGCAAGACTGATAATTCTCCTCGCCTTGAGTTTACACCGATTCGCCCGAATCGCCCGGCCTTCCGCGCCTATTCTCGGCTTGGCAGCGCCCCAGTTGAGCCGTATCATTGACGCTGTTGATCGACATAAGCGAGACCGAACATGAGCCTGCGACCCGAGACCGATGCCGTACACAATTCGATGATTGATCCCGCCAGCGGCGCCATCGTGCCGCCAATCGTGCTCAGCACGACATTCGAATATGAAACGACCGGCCTTGACCTCCCGGATGACGGGCTGATCTATACGCGCTGGCAGAACCCCAACCGCGCCGCCCTGGAAGGCACGCTGGCCAAGCTGGAAGGCGGGACCGCGGCCCAGGCCATCGCCAGCGGCTCGGCGGCGATGCTGACGATATTTCAGGCTTTGCGCCCGGGCGATCATATCGTCTCGAGCGACGACATGTATTTCGGCATTCGCGTGCAGCTCAACGAGTTCTTCGCGCCCTGGGGCCTGGGCGTCAGCTATGTCGACATGAGCGACCTGGACGCGGTCCGCGCGGCCATGCGCCCCGAGACGAAGCTGGTCATCCTTGAATCACCGACCAATCCCATGATCCGCTTGGCGGATATCGCGGCAGTCGCCGAAATCGCCCGCGCGGGCGGCGCTCGGCTCTTGGTCGATAACACCGTCGCCACGCCCGTCGCCCAGAATCCGATCCAATTGGGCGCCGATATCGTTGTCATGTCTTTGACCAAATACATCGCCGGGCACCATGACGTGCTGGGCGGCGTCGTCATATTTGCCGCGGAAGACGACTTCGCGGAGCGCGTCACCCGGCTGCAACGCATCGGCGGCAGCGTGCTTTCGCCCTTGAATTGTTGGCTGGCTCTGCGCGGCCTGCAAAGCATGGCGTACCGCGTGCGCGCCCACAGCGAAAATGCGCAGCAGGTCGCCTGCTTTCTGGCGGAGCATCCCAAGATCGAACGCGTGCTTTATCCCCACCATCCCAGCCACCCGCAGTACAAACTGGCGCTGCGCCAAATGCGCGTTGGCAGCGGGCTGATGTCCATTCAGATGAGAGACGGGCGGCAAGCGGCCATCGATCTGGTCAACAGATTAGATCTTTTCACCAGCGCCACCAGCTTTGGCGGCACGCACAGCCTGATCGAACATCGCGAATCGATTGAAGAAGGCTCTGCCACGCCCGGGAATCTTCTGCGCGTGTCGATCGGTCTGGAGCATCCGGCGGATCTCATCGCCGACCTGGAGCAAGCGCTGGCATGATTTATCACATCACAAGCCGAGCGCATTGGCAAAGCGCCATCGAAGGCGGCGGGTACAGCCCGCCTTCCCTGCAAGCGGAGGGCTTCATCCATTGCTCCCGATCTGAGCAGGCGCTCGGCGTGGCTAATGACTTCTATCGCGGGCAGGCGGATCTGCTGCTGCTTTGCATAGACGAGCGCATGCTGAGCGCCGAGCTGCGCTGGGAAGCGCCGGCTCATCCGAGTCCGGCGGGCGCAAATCACACGATTGACGAATCAGCGTTTCCGCATATATATGGCGAATTGAATCTTGAAGCGGTGGCGGCAACGGCGGCATTTCGCGAAGGCGCTACTGGTTTCGAGTGGCCGCCAAACCTGCCTCGTGATAGCGGGCCGGCTTAGCCGACGCCGGTCGCGGCAGCGCTGTAATCCCAGAGTTGCTTCTGCTGTTCGCGGTCGTATGAGTTGTCGCTGGAGCGCTTCTGCTTTTTCTCGTTCCAGTACTTGCCGCTTACGCCCGCCACATCCGGCGCCGAAGCGAGATAGACCAGGGTTTCAGCGCCTCTTTCCGGGGATAAGCCAAAGAGCTTCTGCGCGATCTTGATCAGAAAAGCCCAGACGCCCCGGGTATTGTGGCCGAAGCCGGTCTCCACCAAGCCGGGATGAACGGCATTGACGGTCACCCCGCTGCCTTCCAGCCGCCGCGCCAGGTCATAAGTGAAGAGCACATTCATCAACTTGCTGGCGCCGTAGCTATTCATAAAACTGTAGCCATTCTCGTCGCGCAGGTTTTGCAGGCGCAAGCTTGCGTTGCGGTGCGCGCTTGACGAGACGTTGATAATGCGCGCTTCGCCCTGTTCCCGCGCTGTCAGCTTCAGCGTATCCAGCAACAGATTCGTCAGCAGATAATAGCTGATGTGATTCAGCGCGAATGTCATCTCGTAGCCGTCAGCCGACTCGCGATATTCGGAAAAGACGGCGCCGGCGTTATTCAGCAGGACATCCAGTCGCTGGTATTTGCCGAGAAACTCGGCGGCGATGCGCCGGACTTCCGCCATTGATGACAAGTCGGCGATCAAGTGATCGATATTGCTGTTGCCGCTCAAGGTCTTGATCTCGTCGCCAACTTTTTGAGTTTTGGCTTCGTTACGCCCGACGATGGTCACCGCCGCGCCCATCTTCGCCAATTCAAGCGCCGCCACTTTGCCGATGCCATTTGTCGCGCCGGTGATGAGGACCCGTTTGTTTTTCACGCTCGCTCCCTGGGATTCATATCGTAGACCGCTTCAGTGCGCAGCCCCGCCTGGGAACTATTCTTCGTCTTCTTCCCCATAAGAATGACCACCGAAGATGGCGCGGATTTCGGCAACGGATTTTGCCTGCAGCAAAGCGCTCATGCGGGCGGCTTCTTCCTTTTGCAAGGCGCGCGCATAGCCGAGCACCGCCTCGAGTTGATCGGCGGGGAATTTGCAAGCGCCGTTCTCGTCCATGTGGATCAGCTCGCCGGGCGCGACATCCATGCCGCCGACCGACACCGGCACATTAACCGCCTGAACGGCCATAGCCCCGTGCCCGGCCGTCACCCCGCTGAGCATATACTGGAAGTCCAGCTCGCGGATTTCGTCAAGATCCCGCGACGGCCCGTTGGAGATCAAGCCGACGCAGCCGAGGGCCTTCATCGCCGAGACCATATTGCCGCCAGCCAGTCCGACTTTGCCGGCGAGTTCAGCCGGGAACTTCTGTTCGATTACGAGCACGGTTGGCCCCGGCGACGCTTCCATCGCTTCCAGCACGTCCATAAAGCCGAGGCGGGCATAATTGGGATCCGGCAAGCCATAGACGCAGGTGAGGGCATAACCGACGCGCCGCCCCAAACCGGGGTACATGCAGCGGATGCTCTGGTCCGTGTACCAGTTCTCCGTCCAGGGATTGTAAAGGCCCAGGCATAGCGGCGATTCCGGATAAGTGGCGACCACGTTGGTGATCGACGGCGTGTCGAAGTTTTTCAGTTCTTCCAGCATTTCTTGAGGGGTCATCGATTTTGAATTCCTTTGGTCAATTGCCGACGGTCATTGTACAGCGAGCATCAGCAGTTTGCGAAAGCGGATTTCCCGCCGGGCCGTTCCGATCTCAATCTTCAGCGGGAAGGCGGGCGCTTTCAATACGCCTGATTCGCTGGAACAGGGGCAAGATCGGCAGCAGGATCAGCGCTGACGCCGAGATGGCGATGCGAACGGAGGACAGCAGGCCGATCGCGCCGACAACCGGCCCGCCCGCAATCTGCCCGAGGGCATCGGCCTGCCCCTGAATCGACAGCACGGTGGCGCGCAGATCCGATTCGATGTATTGGTTGATCCAGGCATCCATCAGCGGGTTCCGAATCTGCCGCGCCGCTTGCGCCAGCCAGAGCCCGAGCAAGACCAGGGCAAAGCTCTCGCCAAGCGTGAACAGCAAGACGCTGCCGATCAGCATTAAGTAAACGGCGGTCAGGGTCGCGGCGACAAGCCGCCGGTTCATGAGATCAATGCGCCGGCGGATGATTTCGGTCGCGCCGATGCTGAGCGGCAGCGATACCGCGCTGATGATGCCGAACCAGACAATTTCCCGCATCTGGCCCAGCGGCGGCAGCTCAAAGCCGGCGAGCAGATGCGCCGTCCACAAGCGGTCAAAACCTTCACTGAATGCCCCGTGCACCAGCGTCGCCAACATGATCAGCAGCAAGATCCGGCGCCGGCGCACCAAGGCAAAGCCCGCGTTGAAGGTGGCGAAAAGACCGGCCCAGGACGAGCCTTCACCGGCTGCGCGGCGGTTAAATCCAGCTTCCGGCATGAAGAGCGCCAGGAAGCCCGCCAGCAGCAATAGCAAGATGCCCCCGGCAATGATGGCGCTCTGCAAGCTGTGGCTGGCCAGGGCGACGCTGGCGAAGATGCCCAGAAAACCCGTCGCCTGCGACAGCTGTGAGGCGCGCAGGAATGCCCCGCCCGCGCGCTCGTTTCCGATTTCGTCCACGATCCAAGCCGATGTCGCGCCGCTGAGGAAGGTGTAACCCAGGCCCATAACCAACTGCGCAAGCAGGAGCGCTTCGAAAAGGGGCAAGCTGCCTTCCACCAGGAATCCGAGGCCGAGCAGGAAGAAGCCGACAATAACCGAGAGACGTCGGCTGTAGCGGTCGGCGACCAGGCCCGTCGGAATCTCGGACAGAAAGGCGGTCAATTCCAGGGTGGTGCCAATCAATACCAGCTGCAAGGGATTCAAGCCGACCTGCTGCACCTGATAAACCAGATTAATCGTGAATACGAGCGACAAGGCGAAGGCTTGCAGCGCCATCATCAAGAGATATAGCCGGTAGGCATCCGGATTCAGCAGTTTTACTTTGGTCAACATTGGCGTTAGAGAGTTTGGCAGACGTCTAGAGTGTGGGCGTGTTGCGGCGGAGGACGCCGCTAGTCAGAAAATCTTCCAGTTCGGCAATCCGGCGCGCCACTAATTCTGGAGCGATCGCGCGAACTTCCGCATTGTGCAGATTCTCCAGCAACCAGTGACAAGAGGCGAGTTGCCGCGCGGCGATCAATGTCTCAAGCAGCTCCCGGCAGCTGTCGTCCAGCGGCCGTTCAGCAATATATCCCGTCCAGAGCGCATCTTCCAGCTCGGCGTAATCAGCGCCTCTTTCGCCTTTCAGCTCCCAGAGCAGCGGCGCCAGGTCATAGAGGAAATAGCCCCAGGCGCAATGGTCGAAATCCAGCGCGCCGACGCCAGCGTCGCTGAATATGATGTTCTTGGCCAGCAAGTCGGCATGGATCAAACCGCGGCCATCCGCCATCGATTCAAGACGCGTCAATGCATGCCGGACGCGCTGGGCGACCAACTGCGCAACTTCAAGCTGAGCGCTGTTGAGCATCTGGCTAGCGCGGTCCATCTGGTAAATCGAGTCCGCGCCGAAGAAATTGCCCCGGTCCAGGCGCGGCCGGTCGAAGCCGGCCGGAGGCGCGAACTGTCCAAAGCGATGCAATTTGCCCAGATAGCCTCCGACCCGCTGCGCATCGTCAGCTGTGAGATCGCGCGCAGGCTTGATCCGCCCGTCGATGTATTCGAAGAGGCAGGCATAAGCGCGATGCGGCGAGCGGTCGCATACGGTCGCGAACAGGGTTTCGCCTTGCGGGTCAGAAGTCGCTAACGGATACGGCGCCAGGATCTGCGCCTTCTTCCGAATCGCTAGCAGCCACTGCAATTCCGATCGCAGTAAGGCCGGCGTAGCCCGATCCGCCCGGCTCAAGCGCAGTACATACTCGCCCTCGGCTGTCGACACTTTGAAGACGGCGTTGCTCCCGTAACCCAGCCAGGCGATAGCGGCCGGCCCGATTGACCAGCGACTGATCGCCTTCTCGGCAATCCGCCGCCACAGCGACCGCTGCGCCGGCAGGGACAAACTGCTGAATTCAGTCATGGCAAAATCCCGGATCCCGGGCTCTAACGGGAATGGGCGCTCCGAGCGCGTTGACGAAGGGACAATGCCCGCTATTCTCTGCTAGAATGCTTTTGTAGCTTTCATCCAACGTCGGAGTTCCAAATGCAAAAGTGGATCATACTGGCCGGTACGACTTGCTTGGCCCTAGTGGCTGACCAGGCAAGCAAAGCCTGGGTGCTGGCCAACCTGGCGCCTTACGAGAGCGTCGTGCCGATTCCCGCGCTTCAGCCGCTATTCCAATTGACGCGCAGCAGCAATACCGGCGCCGCATTTGGCATTCTGCCGATGGCGGGCGACATTTTTGTGATCGTCGCCGTGTTCATCATTGCCGGCATGCTCTGGTACTTCCGCCAGGTTTCGCCGCGAGAGCGCCTGATTCCCTTCGCTTTCGGTCTTTTCATCGGCGGCGCCCTTGGCAATGTTGCCGATCGGCTTCAATTCGGGCACGTCATCGATTTCATCCACTATCAGATTCCGAATCTGATTTCAATCTATTGCAATCTGGCCGACCATGCCATCGTTTCCGGCGTTCTGCTGTTCATCTGCGTGAACGGCTGGCGAGATTATCGCGAGAAACGGCGACTTCAAATTGGCGGCGCAGCCGAAAGCGCCAAGTAGATTGCCGGCGGTTTTCCCTCGGGCGAAAACGGCGAGCGCCTAGATGCGCTTCTCCAACTCGATTTCGTCGCGAATGGTGATGCCGTTTAAGCCGGTGATCGGGATCTGCGGTTTGATGCGCCGGGCGTCGGCGATGGCATTGCGATGAACGGTGACGAGTTCGTAGCCGCGCTTCTGCCAGAATTTCAGGGCTTCAAGATTATCGTTGGTTGTCACCAGCCACAGCCGCCTGATGCTCGCTTCCCGCGCCCACTCTTCTACCGCTTCAACCAGGGCGGTGCCCACGCCCATGGACTCGTCCAGGCTGTTGAGCGTGGTAATCTCGCACTCGTTGTCGCCAATGTGCAAGGTGACGAGACCGATGTTCTCCATTTCGGGTTCGGCCTCGGCCTCGCCCTCGCCGGCGTCGGCCGCGGCTGTCGTCCGCTCCGCCATGAAGCCGGGCAGAAGATGGCCATAGACTGCCTTGCCGCGCGATACTATCTGCGTCGTGCCCCAGCGATCATCCAGAAAATGCGCCACCCACTCGCGGTCGGAGCGCTGCAAAGGACGGATCTGAAAGTCGGTCATTGCCAGGACCTCTGATCTGAAGAATTCATCATCGACCAATTATATCGCTTTTGAAAAGAGTTGAAAAACAGATGCTTCAGCTTGGCGCTTAATCAAAGTCTGTTGAATTTCTTTAAATGCCGACGATTTGCCAGGGGCGACTCGGCGAGTCGCCCAATTTCGATCCTGTTCGTACCCATCGGGCGATCCACCGGATCGCCCCTACCAGACTATTTCAACCGAAATGAATACACTACCCTTCAGCTTGCGCCGGCGAGCCTTGGATTCACCGGCCAGGCAAGCGCGCGCAATCAGAATTCGATGATGAAAAGGCTCTGTGGCGGCAGCGCCGACAGGGGCCGGTAGCCGCTGAATCCGCCGCTCTGGTTAATCGCAGGCATGACGATCTCGCCATCGCCGAAGATGAGCGCCGGCGTCGACAGATCCAGGTCGCTCTCAGCCAGATTCAAGGAATACTCAGCGATCGCCTCGTCATCCAGATTGATGAGAACAAGCAGCGTCTGATTGCCGTCATGGCGCAGAAAGGCGTATAGGGCCGGCGACGAACTTTCGACCGCCCGGTATTGTCCGCGCCGCAAAGCCGGGCTGTTATGACGCAGGTGAATCAAACTGCGGTAGTGACTTAAGAGAGAAGCCGGATCGCCGGTTTGAGCCGCGACATTGGCCGCGGCGACATTCTCCGCATCTTGCAGCGCTTGCCAAACGGTATCGCCCACGGTGAAACCGGCGAATTGGCTGTCGTCCCAGTGCATCGGCGTACGGATGCGTTCGTCCGGTTTGCTGCCAGCCATGCCGATCTCTTCGCCATAATAGATGAAAGGCAGGCCGGGACCGGTCAGCAACAGAGAAGCGGCGACCTTGTTCCGGCCCACATGCCCCAGCAGCTTGTTCGCCAGCCGGTCTTGATCGTGGTTGGTCAAGAAGGTCGCGAATTGATTCAGCGGATAATCGCGCATGACGCGGCGGTGGGCGCGGACGATATTGCGTTTGTTGCCGCGCTGCGCCGCCTCGATCATCTTGTCGGCAAGATCGAAATCAAAGCCGATGTCAATCGCTTTCTCATCGACGTAGCGCGCGACCACAAAGGAAGGCGCGCCGTAAACTTCCCCGACGGTGAAGCTATTGGGCTTGATCGACTCCAGATGCGCCTCGTAAGCGCTGAGCCACTGCCGGCTTTCGGGCTGATTCTCTTGCAATTCACCCACTTCGATCAAGTGCTTGATGGCATCCAGCCGGAAGCCGTCCACGCCAACATCCCGCAGCCAGAAACTCGCGATATTGTACATTTCTCGCGTGACTTCACTGTTCAGCAGGTTGAAGTCGGGCATGCCATCCCAGAAGACGGCGTAGTAGTAGCGTCCGCCGGCGCGATGCCAGGCGGGCGCGCCCCAGGGTCCCACATAACCGGGATCTTCGTCCGCCCAGATATACCAGTTCGCGTACTTTTCTTCCCCAATTCGCGAGGCGATGAACCAGGGATGACGGCTCGAAGAATGGTTGACGACCATGTCAATAATGACGGCGATGCCGCGCTCATGCGCCGCCGCGACCAGACGGCGCATATCCTCAAGCCTGCCGTAATCCGATTCGACGCGGTAGTAGTCCGTCACATCGTAGCCGTGATAACTATGCGCCTCGGTCGACGGCATCAGCCAGATGCCGGTGACGCCAAGGTCTTCAGTCGTTTCCGGATTGCCGTCATTCAGGTAATCGAGGCGATCGATCAGTCCCTGAATGTCGCCGATGCCGTCGCCGTCGCTGTCTTGAAAACTGCGGATGAATATCTCGTAGAAGACCCTATCGTTCCACCATTTCTCTTCCAGGCCGTCCGGCGTCGGCTGGGAGGCTGTCGCAGGCGACGCCGCGCTCGCCACAAGCGTCAGCATGAGGACAATGCCGGCGCGGCGCCAGAGCGCCTTAAAGCCGCGCGACGCCTTCGCGGAATACCGATTCATTCGATTGCCAACAACTTCTGGAATTCGCGCTGCCAGGCGCGGCAGTGGCCTTCGCGATTGTCCGCCATCTCCGCAAAACCGGCGCCGGCCTGCTCCATCCAGCGCCAGGCTTCATCATTCCGCCCCAGGCGATGCGCCGCCATGCCCAGATAATACTGTGTTTCAGCCCGCGCCGGCTGCGCTGCCAGGGCTTGCTTGAAATAGCCTTCCGCCGTCCGCCAATCTTTCTTGCGGTAGGCGAGCATGCCCAATCCATAGTTGGCCAGCATCTCATAAGGATGCCGGGCAAGCGCGCGCTCAAAGGCCTGCGCGGCCCCCTTGCCTTTCCTGCCTTCCAAAAGGTAGAGGCCCTGGGCGCTGTGATATTCCGCGTGCGCCGGAAGCAGCGCAATCGCAGCCTCGATCTCGTTCAGGGCCGTCCGCAGGTCGCGACTTTGGAAGGCGCGCAGGGACGCGGCGTAAACTTCGTCGGCCTGGTATCGCGACAGACCCAGGCGCTGTGTCAATTTGCTCATGATGTGTTCTGCGGAGGATTCGCCAGCTTAATGCCCGGCGTCAAATCGGGAAGCCGCAATCAGCCGACATCGACCATTCTACGCCGGTCGTCGCGGCGCACGACGTAGGTGCCGGCGAGCTTGTCATGCCAAGTCTGATTGTTTTTGTCGAAGATTGCCCAGATATAACCCAGGCAGAAGAACCAGCTGCTGACCTGATAACCGATCGCGCGGATCACGGCATCAGTGTCGCGGATGGCCGTCCCGTCGGCTTTTACCACGCGAATGCCAAGCGCGAATTTACCCGGCGTCTGCCCATCGCGCTGCGTCCAGAAATACCAATGATAGGCGACGGGCACAACCAGACCAATGAAGTAACTCGCCCGGTCCGGAAGGCTGTCGCCGATGCCGGTCAGAACCAGGATGCAGATCAGCACTGCCGCCACCAGCAAAAAAGCATCAATCATAAGAGCCAGCGCGCGCGTCATGAGGCCGGCTAATTCATATTCACCTTGGCCAGCGGCATATCCACTTTGGCCCGCAGCATATTCACTTTGGCCAGTGGATTGCCCATGCTTTGCTTTCTCGTCCATGAGATCTTTTTCCCCTCGCTCGCGGGTCCTGCAGACAGGTAGTCGGGCTTGCGCGCCGCCTACAGTTTACCGTCAGTCTCGCCCGCGGGTCAAATTCCATTTATCCCGGGAGTGTCTATATTGGTGGACATATCTTGAATGCGTGCTTGGCGCAGGTTAATTCACCACAGAGACACAGAAGTAAACGCAAGTAAGTCGTGCAAAATCTGCTGGGCACTTTGAAGCAAGAGTGGGCGAGCCACCGGCTCGCCCGTACACCGAGTCTTCTCGTATACCGTAGGGGCGAGCCTTGGCTCGCCCGCAAGTATGTCGCGAAAGACGATGCGCATTTTTTCAATTACCTACTTGTGTTTACTGAGGGCACAGAGTTTTCTGTTGGAGTCTTAGGGAAACCACATCCACTACAATAGCCACTCCCATTATCGGCGCGCCTTTAAGCGTCAATCGTGCAGCGCGTAAAGAATGGCTGGATTCGCTTCGGCTTCAAATTCCCTCAAATTGGCTATGGTCAGATGACCGTGCTGATACAGATATTCAATGTGGGCGCCGGCTTCTTCAAGCGCCAGCAAGATGTGATAGCCTTTGACATCCGGGTACATCGCCTTCGAAATCTCGCTGATCAGCATGGGCTCGCCATGTTCGCGCATGATATTGCGAATGCGGTCCAATTTGCGGTTGTGGCTCGCCCGGATCGCATCAATGCGGCCGTAGAGATCGGGAATCGGATCTTCATGCCCGCCTAGCGCCAACGTTATGCCCTCGTAGCGCATGAGCTTGCGGAGGGAATCGGCATAATGGTCCAAACCCATGTAATGCGTGATGCTTTCGGGAGATTGATGCGGCGTCGTCCGCGACAGAACATGATCCGCGCTCAAGAGAATGTCGCCCAGGCGAATGCAAACCTGGCCCGGGCAGTGACCGGGCGTATGGATGAATTCCATGCCGTCAATGATCTGCTCGTCGCTGATGCCGAAGTCGACGTCAATTGAGGTCACGTGGCGCTTGGCGAAGCCGTACATGTCGAAGAGCGTCTCGCGCAGCGACGGCTTTATGCCGGCGCGATCAAAATAAATGCCGAGCGCTTTGGTGGCGACGATCACGCGTTCTTCATAATTCGTCAGCACGCGGCGATCCAGCTCGTGTATGCCAACCGCGGCATCGGTCTGCGTCTTGACAAAAGCCAGGCCGCCGAAGTGGTCAATATGCCCGTGCGTGATAATGACGCGCTCGATATCGGACAAGCTGAAAGACGCGCCGAATCGCTCCCGCATTTGCTGAAAGCCAGCGAGGAGGTCATCGTTGCTGCGGCCCATGCCGGAGCCGGTATCGACCAGCGTCAGCGGGCCGGCGCCTTTCAGGACGTAGGCGTGCCCGGTGAAGTCGTTGGGGAAGAGCAGCATCGACAGCCGATAGATGTCGACGCCGCTGCTGCTTCTGAAATGCGCGACCGGCGGCAATGCAGTCATCGAAAGGCCCTCCGCTATGTCATTCCCTGGGGCTCGTCGGCTTTTATGCTGCCGGGCCCGCTCAATGCCAGCGCTGTCATTCACTCCCCTTCTCTTGCGAATGCTCGCCAGCCATCAGGAACGATGCGAACAGTTCCAATATACCTTAGGCGGCCGCGATATGTGAATTGCCGGCGCCGCGCTAGGCCAGCGGCTGGAATACCACGCTGTATGTTACGAAGGCGATATAGGCGCCCAGAAACAGGGCCGCGGCGCTGCGGCTCAATTGCTGGTGGCGCAAAAATGGAATCAGCAAAACGGCAAAAGCGATCATGACCAGGACCTCAAGCTGAATCTCGGCGCGATCAACCGGTATCGGCCGCAGGAAAGCGGTTACTCCCAAAATCAACAAGAGATTGGCGATGTTGGAGCCGACGACATTGCCGATCGCCAGATCCGTTTCGCCATGAAAGGCGGCGGCGAGCGAAGCGGCCAACTCCGGCAGCGATGTGCCAAAGGCCACCAGCGTGATGGCGATCAGGAACTCGCTGATGCCCATCATGCGCGCCAGGTTCACCGCGCCCTCGACAATCAGCCGCGAGCCTAAAACCAGGACCAGAATCCCGGCGATAAGAAAACAGAATTCTTTGGCGCGGCCCGGCTTCTGCTCGGGCTGCTCGTCCAATTCAGCCAGCAACTGTTCCTGAGTTTCCTTTTCTTTTTTCGCCAGAAAATAGAAGCCAATGTTAAACGCGACAAAGGCGAGGAGCAGAAGGATCCCGTCTTCGCGCCCGATGCGGCCGTCGAGCATCAGGAGCAGGGCGAAGAAGGTGAACAGAATCATGATTGGAATCTCGCGCCGCAGCAGAATCGCCTTCACGCTCAGCGGCGTGATTAAGCCGGTTGCGCCCAGAATCAGCCCGATGTTGGCGATGTTGGAGCCGATGACATTGCCGATGGCCAAATCGCTCTTGCCCGATAGCGCCGCTTGAACGCTCACCAGCATTTCCGGCATGGACGTGCCAATGGCGACGAATGTCAAGGCGATGACCAGGATGGAGACGCCGAAGGACAGGGCCAGGTTCGATGCGCCGCGCACCAGCCAGTTCCCGCCCAGGAAAAGGCCGGCGAGGCCGGCTGCGATCAGCAGCAGTTGCTCTGGCATACGCGCCCTGCTCCAGCTAAATTCCGTCGTTCAACAGCAAGGTCGGTCCTCATAGCTGGATTTCCCAGGCGGCGCGCGGGTCAGGCATAGATGACATGCTGCAGGAGGAAGCGTTCAATGCTGTCGTAATAGCGTTCGATGGTCTCCGGTTTGCGCCAGCCGTGGCCTTCGCCCTCGAAAAGATGATACTCATGCGGGATGCCGCGCTGGCGCAATGAGGCGACGATGCTGTCGGATTGATCCTGCGGCACAACCACATCGTCCGTGCCCTGGAATACGATGATCGGATCGACGATCTTGTCCGCGTGAAATACCGGCGAGCGCTCGCGGTAGAGGTCGGCCGCTTCCGGCAGTTCGCCCAGCAGCCAATACGGGTAGCGTTCTTCGAATTTGTGCGTGTCCATGAGCAGGCCAAACTGATTCGAGACGCCATAGGAGCAAACCCCGGCCTTGTAGAAACCGGGATAATCCACCAGCGATTGCAGCACGGTGAAGCCGCCGGCGCTGCCGCCCATGATGACGGCCTTCGCCGCGTCAACCCGCCCTTCCCTTGCCAGATGCTTCACGCCGGCGATGGAGTCCGTCACATCGTAGACGCCCCAATTGCCGCGGTGCAAATCCATGTAGGCTTTGCCGTAGCCAGTGCTGCCGCGGTGGTTCACCTGAAGCACGGCATAGCCCCGCGTCGTAAAGAACTGCGTTTCAAAAGCGAAGCCGGCGTATCGCTGCGATGTGGGCCCGCCATGCACATTGACAACAAGGGGCGGCGCGCCAGCGGGCATGTCGTCCTTAAGTACAGGCGGATAAAACAGCCCGTGTATTTCGCCGCCGTCGTCGCCGCGCCAGGCAATCGCCTCGGCGGCCGAAAGTTGGCTTGCGCTCAGGTTCTCGGCGCCGGAGCGGCGATGGATCCTCGCGTCCTGATTTGAATCGATCGAGACGACGCGCGGTTGAATCAACGTTGACGATGCGATCAGCGCCGCCGAGCCGCTTCTTGGCGCCAGCGCCAGCTGCTGCAACTCGGTATAGGCATCCAGGCCCGGCATCAACTCGCATGTCCCGGTCGCGACATCGCAACGTCGCAGGCTGACAAAGCCCCGTTGATTCTGCAAATAGATTATAGCGCGGCTGTCAGCGCTCCAGGCAATCGTGCGCATGCCCTGGGCCCAGGCCGGTGTTCCATGTTCCGCCTCTACCGTCGTCAGCTGCCTGTGACTTTGCGATTCCAGGTCGTAAAGATAGATTTGGCCCCAGCCGCTGGCGTCGCTGACGTAGGCGAGGTAGCGTCCGTCGGCCGAAAATGCGGGCTGAAAGACCGCCGTCTCGGTATCCCCGGCCAGCGTCACGATATCGGCGGCCGCCGGCAGCCCGCTTCCGGGAAGGTCCAGGCGTATCAAGCGCAGTTCGCTGCCATTCCAGGGCATTTGCGGGTGGTTCCAGGCCACGTAGGCGACATGCCCGCCGGACGGATGCCAGGCCGGCTGCATTGCGAAATCCGTGCCATAAGCCAATTTGCCGGGAAATTCCGCGCCTTCCGCATCCACGATTGCCAGGCCGTCAACATGTTCGTAACTATGCACATAGACGATCCAGCGCCCATCGGGAGATAGCGCCGGCGCGGCATGATCGCCGAATTCCGGCGTGATCGCGCGCGCTTCGCCGCCGGCCAGCGCCTGGCTGTACAAGCGACCGTTCGCGGCGAAGATGACTTTGCCGGCGCCGACGGTGAATGCGCCGCCGCCGTAACCGACGCGCCCGGCCACATTCAGTCGCCTGTCAGTCAAATCGCGTGGCGCATCGGCGCCGGTTTGCGCCAGCAGAACGCCGGATTTGCCGCGGTTCTCCCACCAGACAAGCGTGTCGCCAGCGCTGTCCCACTGCACATCGCGCAGGCTGATGCCGCTGGCGACGGACGCGCCGCTGATCGGGCTCTTCCAGGTTCCGTATGCTTTGCTCATTCCGCCTCATGCGAATCGTTTGCCGGGACGGCTTTCGATTTTACCTGAGGCGGGTCAAAACAGAATGCCCACTTGAAGCGGAGGTCGCGCCTAATCGCCGGCGGCGCGCGCAAGGCGCGGGAACTCAACCGGAGATTGGCCGGTAATTGGTGTCGATAGTGCCGATGTAATCTTTGGCGTATCGCGCAAGATGGCTCTCCGGTGCGAATTCATCGGAGATAATCTCGACCATCGTCCCATTTTCCGCCCAGTCGTAGAGCAGACGCGCATTCCTGTCCAGGGACATGATGCAGCCGAAGGTGGTCGGCTCATAGACGCCGCCGCCGCCGAGGTAATTGCCGTTGGGCAGCAGCACCGCGCCATGGAAGCCATTCATCAAGCCGGGCAGGACCTCGTAAATGCCCATGAACCAGGCCATTTCCCATTGATTGCAATTGGTTCCCGCCGACTCGCAAAGCGCGTAACTGCCGCCGAAGGCCGTCTGGTCATGCGTGAGGATCTGAAAAATGCCGGGGTAAGTCGGCGCGTCTTCGCGACCGGAGGATATCGCCCAGTCAAAAGCCAGTTGACCATGTTCGAAAGCAACCAGCCATTGCGCTTCCAGATCCACGATGATGCGCTTGTGCGGCACGGGATCTTCGGGAATCATGACATCGCGCGAGGGAATCTGAATGCTGTCGCCCACAACCAGCGCATTCCAGGCCACTGTAGGGTTGGCGTCGCGGATTAGTTCGTAGGGGATGCCGCGTTTGCGCCCGATGCTGTGGCCGGTGTCTTTCCGGACGACAACATATTCATCCGGCAGGTAATTCAAGCGCAAGACAAAGCTGGGACTGTTGGAATTCAGCGCTTCCTGCAGCTTGTCGATGGCGAGGAGCTTGTCAATATAGCGCCCGCCCCGCAGCAGCATTTCATTCTGCAGCTCGACGAAAGCGCTGAAAGCATCGGCCCGCACCGAAAGCCCATTTTCGCCCGCGGTCAGCCATTCAGCCGCCTGCGTCTGATCCACGCTGAAGTTGAGAATCTCGTCCCTAAAAGGATCGTAAGCGCTCATGCGCACACCGGCGCCCAGGAAGCTCAGGGCCTCGTCGAGGAAGGGCCCGCTATCCAACACGTTGGGATCCAGCGAAATCGTCGGCAAAGGGAAGCGCTCATAAGTCACGATGCCGGGCGCTTGCTCCTTCAGCTGTTTTAAGCTCCGCGTGATATCCAGGTGCCGGCCGCGGCGGCCGGGCACCGCAATCAGCTTGCCGCCGGACCACTTGTAACCGGCTTCGTATTGCTGCACATAAATGGATTCCGTCAAGTCAAGCAGGAGGCTCTGCGCGCGGCCATGCGCCACCGCGAGAACGGGCTCAATGTTGATGCCGAATGGCAAGCCGGCCAGCCCGGCTGACTTCGCGGCGCCGGCCATAGTCGCCGCGTCTATCGACAAGCCCAGTTCTTCCGGGCTGGCTCTTTCGAGCTCTTCGCCATCCACAGTGATTTCGATCGCCAACTCGGCGTTCCAGTAATCCATGATGGCGGCTTCCGCCTCGGCCGGCGTCAGCCCGCCAACGGGCAAACCCATCGCGTAAACGTTGGGGAAAATGCGGCCGGACATGAGGTGGCTGCCCACAAAGAAGACCAATACGCAGACCGCCACCAGCGTCGTCAGCTTGGCGACGGGCGCGCGACTGGAAAAGAGCCAGGCCAAAGCGCGGTGAATGGCGTTGGCATTGTCATAAGAAGGAAAATGTCGGCGGAAAAAGGCGTGTTCGGCGCCACCTTTAACTTGCCCTTCCATGATCGCCAAACGGCGCTCTTGCCTCGCCTGGTAGCGGTCGCGCGCGCGCTTCCGCTTGCGCCTGCGGTCTCGGCCAGGGTTTTCGCTCATCGGGCTGCATTCCTGTTAGTCCGGCGAATCCATCTCAATTCATTGTATTCAAAGTCGGAGAATGGGCAAATGCGCTGCGCAACCAGCTGTGAAGCGCGTTGGCAGGGCGCGAAAAGTTAGAAACTTATCATAAATTGCGGGCGGCGCGAACTCTGATACCTTTTTTACGCTTCTAACAGTAAAGTAAGTGATGCGAAGCGCTTCTAGACTAGTAGGTGTCGGAAAGCGCGAGCAATCATCATGCCGCTTTTGTGGCTGCCTTGATGCGACGGCGCCGATCCCGGCAATGGCCGGGGAAATCCAAAAAGCAAGGAATACAGGCATGGCCTACTGGGAAATGATACTGAGCGACATCGAAGCGCCCGAGGCTGCGATTGAAGTCGAACTTGAAGACGAGTTGGAAGATGAAGGCGCGGCGATTGACCTGCCGGAGGAATTGCCGATTCTGCCCTTGCGCGGCATGGTCGTCTATCCGCAAACGGCGATCCCGCTGACGGTCGGGCAAGAGCGCAGCATCCAGCTAGTCGACGATGTCGTGGCCGGGGACCGCATGGTGGGTCTGGTCGCCTCCAAAGACCCCAGCCTCGGCACGCCAGGTCCGGATCAGGTGCATTCACTGGGCACGCTGGCCACGATTCACCGGCTCTTTCGCACGCCGGATGGAACGGTCCGGCTGTTGATTCAAGGCCTGCAGCGCATAAGCATTGACGAATTCCTGAGCGAATCCCCGTACCTCAAGGCGCGCGTCACGCGCATTCCCGAGGACGAAGTCGTCTTCGCCGACGACATCGAGATGGAAGCCTTGGTCCGGAGCCTGATCGATCGCTTCACCGCCCTGGCGGAACTGGTGCAGAGCATTCCGCAAGAACTGGTCAGCAATGCCCTGAACGTGGAAGATCCGCTGCAGCTGGTCTATTCCATCGCCACCTACGTGCGCATCGAATTGGACGACGCCCAGCGCCTTTTGGAAATGGACAGCGTTGGCGACAAGATCCGCCATCTCCTGAAACTTCTCAACAAAGAGTATGAGGTCCTGTCCCTCGGCCGGAAGATCCAGGAAGACGCGCAGCACGAGATTGAAAAATCGCAACGCGACTATTATCTGCGCGAGCAGATGAAAGCGATTCAGCGCGAACTGGAAGAAGACGAAGATCAGCAAGAAATCGAGAAATTCCGGCAGCTCATTAATGAAGCCAATATGCCGGATGAAGCGCGCAAAGAGGCGGAACGGGAACTGAACCGCCTTTCCAAGCTGTCGGTGGCCGCGGCTGAATACGGCGTCATACGCACCTATCTCGACTGGATTTGCAGCATGCCCTGGGACCTGCGCACAGAAGACAAGCTGGATATCCCAAACGCGCGCGCGATCCTGGACGAGGACCATTACGGCCTTACAGATGTGAAAGAACGCATCCTGGAGTTCCTGGCCGTCCGCAAATTGCGGGCCGACCGCGACGCCGAACTGGGGCAGATGGACCGCTACGATCCGGTGCGGCGCGATCGCTCCGGCGCGATTCTGCTCTTCGTCGGTCCGCCCGGCGTCGGCAAGACATCGCTTGGCGCCTCGATCGCCCGGGCCATGGGCCGGGAGTTCATCCGCATGAGCCTGGGCGGCATTCGCGACGAAGCCGAGATACGCGGTTTCCGCCGCACCTACATCGGCGCGATGCCGGGGCGGATCATTCAAGCGATACGGCGGGCCAAGTCCCGCAATCCTTTGATCATGCTCGACGAAATTGACAAGCTCGGGCGCGACTTCCGCGGCGATCCCGGCTCGGCGCTGCTGGAAGTGCTTGATCCGGAACAGAACGCCGAGTTTCGCGATCACTATCTCGATGTCGCTTTTGACCTCAGCGATGTCATGTTCATCACCACCGCCAACTCGCTCGATACCATTCCTGTCCCGCTGCGGGACCGGATGGAAGTCATTCAATTGAGCGGCTATACCGAATTGGAGAAACAAGCCATCGCCAGCCAGTACCTGGTGCCGCGGCAACGGCGCGAAAACGGTTTGCATGCGGAAGAGCTCGAGTTCAGCGACGAAGCGCTGCTGCAAATCATCCGCGACTACACGCGGGAAGCCGGCGTGCGCCATCTGGAACGCGAAATCGGCAAGGCGGCGCGCAAAATCGTCACGCGGATTGCGGAAGGCAAGACCGACGGGACAATCGTCGACGCGGATGCCGTCAAGGAGCTGTTGGGCAAGGCGCGTTTTGGCTATCGCAGCGAACTGCAAGACCGCACGGAAATTCCCGGCGTGGCGACCGGGCTGGCCTGGACGCCGGTCGGCGGCGACGCCCTTTTCATCGAGGCGACCAAAATGAAAGGCGGCAAGGGCTTTCAATACACCGGCCAACTCGGCGATGTCATGCAGGAGAGCGCCAAAATCGCCTATAGCTTCGCGCGCTCCCGCGCCGAGCAGTTGGGCGTTGACCCGGCTTTCTACGATGACTTTGACATCCATTTGCATGTGCCATCGGGCGCGGTGCCCAAAGACGGACCCAGCGCCGGCGTCACCATGGCGACGGCGCTGGCTTCGCTGCTGACCGGACGCAGCGCCAAGAGCAACATCGCCATGACCGGCGAACTGACCCTGAGCGGCCAGGTGCTGCCGGTGGGCGGCATCAAAGCCAAGGTGCTGGCGGCGCATCGCCTCGGCGCCGATACGGTCATTCTGCCGCGCAAGAATGAAAACGATCTGGATGACGTGCCCGATGATGTGAGAGACGATCTGGACTTCGTGCTCGTGGAGCATCTGGACGAGGTTCTGGATGTCGCCCTGGTCGAAGCGGCGGCGGCCCGGGCGCAGCAGCCGACGGTGGCCTAGGGTCCGCCTCGTGAAGCGCGGAAGCAACGATGATGCCGATATGCCCAAACTAGAGCTTTCAACAGGCGCCACGCTGCATTTCGAAGACATGCGCCGCAATCGGGAAGAAACCCCCGTCATATTGATACACGGCATGTTGGGCACGGCGCGCTCCCATCTTGGCCATGTCATGGACTGGCTTTATGGCGAGGGCTTTGATGTCATCGGTTTGACGCTGCGGGGATATGGCGAGTCAAGTCCCAAACCGCGCGACTTCCCCGAGAACTTTTACTACCGCGACGCCGACGATCTGCTGGCCTTTATGGACGCAGCAGCCATCGAAAAAGCCCACTTGATCGGTTATTCCGACGGCGGCGAGGTCGCGCTGATTGCCGCGGGCAAATTCCCGGAGCGCGTCGCCTCCTGCATCGCAATCGGCGCCATCGGCAACTTCGGGCCGGAACTCCGCCCGGTCTTCCAGCGCATGTACCCGGGCGAGTGGATCACCGACGAAGAAAAAGCCATGCATGGCTTCAGCGACGCCGCCAAGTTCACCGGCGAATGGGTGCGCGCGATGACGCGGATGATTGACGCCGGCGGCGATGTCAGCCTCAGCCTGGCCCGGCACATCGCCTGTCCGCTTATCATCATGCTCGGGCGCGGCGACAAGCTGAATCCGCAGCACTACGGTCAGCGCTTTATCGCCGAGGCGCCACAAGGCAAATTGGCCATGTTCGATTGCGGACATGCCGTGCATGACGAAATGCGCGGCGATTTCTACGAAATGACGCTGAGGCACTTGCAGGCGGCATCCCCAAGCTGAAGACCTGAATCCGGCAATCCAGGCGCTCATAAAACGCTATAATATCCCATGTGAAGTCTTTCAAAGGGCGCGGCCAATACCCGCGGAATCTGTTGCTGCTCAGCGGCCTCGGCATCCTGATTTGGTCGGGCTTTGAAGATCGCGACGCCTTGGCTGTCACGGCGCTGGGCTTTTTCGCCGCCGCGAGTTTTACCTTGTATTTGCTGTCATCGAGCCGCGAGCATAGCGCGCCGGCGCGCGGGCTCAGTTACGCCGTCTTGAGCGGGGCGCTGATCGGCGCCCTGACCGCGCTGGCGACCGCCCTGCTGATGCTGTTCAAGAATCTGCGCCATGGGCACGTCTTCCCGGATTACCCGCTCGACATGCTGCTTGCTACCCTGGAGCGATTGCCACATTGGGCGCTCGCCGGCGGCTTGGCCGGCTTGGGAATCGGCATACTCATCCGGTTGAGAATGGCGAAGCGCAGCGGGCCGCATTAAGACGCGAGCCTTCGCTTCTGTTACAATTGCCCGGCGTTGAATGCGCTGAGCCGAAAAGGCAGGACTGAATATGGCAGCTTATATCCTTTCGCTCGATCAAGGCACAACTTCTTCCCGCGCTATCCTCTTCGACCGTCATGGCAATGCCGTGCGCAGCGCGCAGCGGGAATTCCGGCAGATCTATCCGCGTCCGGGCTGGGTCGAGCATGATCCGGCCGAGATCTGGGCGAGCCAACTGGAAGTCGCGCAGGAAATCGTAACAGACCCGAATGAGATTGCCGCCATCGGCATCAGCAATCAGCGCGAAACCACCGTAATTTGGGACAAAGTGAGCGGCGAAGTCATTCACAACGCCATCGTCTGGCAGGACCGGCGCACGGCCGCATTTTGCGACGAACTCAAGGCCGAGGGCTTCGATCGGACGATCCTGCGGCATACCGGCCTGGTCACCGACGCTTATTTTTCTGGAACCAAAGTTGCCTGGCTGCTCGACAATGTGGCCGGGGCCCGTGAAAGAGCGGAAGCCGGCGAGCTGGCATTTGGCACCATCGACAGTTTCCTGGTCTGGAAGTTGACCGGCGGCGCGCTCCATATCACTGACGTCAGCAATGCGGCGCGCACGATGCTCTTTGATATCCACCGCGGCGAATGGTCGGCGCCGATTCTCGAGCGCCTGCGGATCCCGCGCGCCATTTTGCCGGAAGTTCGGCCCTGCAGCGAAGTCTACGGCGAAACCGAGGCCGCGCTCTTCGGCGCTGGAATTCCCATCGCCGGAATGGCGGGCGACCAACAGGCGGCCACTTTCGGGCAGGCCGCTTACCAGGCCGGCATGACCAAGAACACCTATGGCACCGGCTGCTTCATGTTGATGAATACGGGCGATCGGCCGCAGTCATCGGCGAATAATCTGCTGACGACAGTCGCCTGGCAAGTCGGCGCTAATCCGCGGCAATACGCCCTGGAAGGCAGCATCTTCATGGCGGGCGCCGCGGTACAGTGGTTGCGCGATGAGATGAAGCTGATCGCCAGCGCCGCCGCAAGCGAGGCGATCGCCGCCGGAATCGAGAGCAGCGATGGCGTTTATCTGGTGCCGGCCTTTGTCGGTTTGGGCGCCCCCTATTGGGATCAGTACGCCCGCGGCGCGATTGTCGGCTTGACGCGCGGCAGCGGCCGCGCGCAGATCGTCCGCGCGACGCTGGAGGCAATCGCTTATCAGACGCGCGATGTGGTTGATGCCATGTCGGCCGATTCCGGCCTGCCGCTTGAGACGCTGCGCGTCGACGGCGGCGCGGTGGTCAATGATTTCCTGATGCAGTTTCAAGCCGATATCCTGGGCGCGCCGGTGCAGCGCCCGGCGGTGACCGAGACGACCGCTCTCGGCGCCGCCTACTTGGCCGGGTTGGCGACCGGCTTCTGGAATTCGCAGGCGGAGATCGCCGGTCAATGGCAATTGGAACGGGAATTTGAACCTGCCATGTCCGAAGATCAGCGCAAATCGCTCTATGCCGGCTGGCAGCGCGCGGTCGAGCGGGCGCGGGCCTGGGCTGCGGATTAGCCCGGCCGCCGCTTCGCCGGGGCAAGTTTCGGCTATACTTAAGTCATTTCTATCCAGCGGAATCACAAGATGCTCAAGTTCGTCCTCAAGCGGCTGACTTATTCCATTCCCGTTTTGCTCGGCATTCTCGTCGTTACATTTAGCTTGGCGCGGGCGATACCGGGCGATCCCTGCCTTGCGGTGCTGGGCGAACGCGCCACCGAGGACATTTGCGAGGCCTTCTTCCGCCGCAATGGCCTCAACGAACCGCTGCCCGTCCAATTGCTCATCTATATGCGCAACTTCGCCCAAGGCGATCTGGGCGATTCGCTGCGCTTTCATCGCCCGGTCGTCGAGCTTCTGGTGGAGCGCCTGCCGACAACGGTCGAGTTGGGCGCATACGCCTTGCTCTTCGCCATCAGCGTTGGCGTACCGTTGGGCGTGCTGAGCGCCTATCGGCATAAATCCGCGCTTGATGTCGGCACGATGATTGGCGCCAATATCGGCGTTTCCATGCCCGTGTTCTGGCTGGGGCTGATGCTGGCTTATTTCTTCGCCGTGCTGCTGAAGGATACGCCCTTCGCCCTGCCCCCTTCCGGCCGGCTGACGCCCGGTTCCGCGCCGGTCCCGTTTTTCCTGGCGCACGGCATGGTGGCGGAAGGCGAGGAGCCGCTTGGCATATTGATTTTTCTGTCGCGCATCCACACATTAAACGCCATTCTCACGCTGAACGGCGAGTTGCTTGTTGACGCCTTGCGCCATCTGATCCTGCCGGCCGTCGCCGTTGGCACGATCCCGCTGGCCATCATCGCGCGCATGAGCCGTTCGAGCGTTCTCGAAGTGCTGAATCAGGATTATGTCCGCACGGCGCGGGCAAAAGGACTGCGGGAACGCGTTGTTGTGGGTAAGCACGCGCTCAAGAATGCCATGCTGCCGGTGATCACCGTCATCGGCCTGAATTTCGGATTGGTGATCAGCGGCGCCGTTCTCACCGAGACGATTTTCAGCCTGACCGGTGTCGGGCGCACACTGGTCGATAGCATCACATCGCGCGATTACACGCTGGTGCAAGGCTTCACGGTGGTTATCGCCGCCGGCTTTGTGCTCATCAACATGGCGGTCGATATCATTTACGGATACCTCGACCCGCGCATTCGCTTCAATTAGAGCGCATCCATGACTGCGACGGCGCCGGCCAAGATTCCGCCAGAAGCTAACTACCGCTCCGCCAATCTGTGGCTGGAGGCCCTGCACAACCTGCGGCAGAGCCCATCGGCGCTGCTGGGCATGGGCATCATCGGCGCGCTGGTTTTCATCGCCATCTTCGCGCCGCTCTTTGCGACGCATGATCCCATCCTGACCATGATCGGCGTCCCGGGCGAGACGGGCCGTCTGCCCAGCAAGCCGCCCTGCATCCCGATCCTCGGCTGCGAAGATCCGCAGCATATCCTCGGTCTCGATCTCAACGCGCGCGATCTCTACAGCCGCATCATTTATGGCACGCGGACCTCGCTCTCGGTCGGCGTCATCACCATCAGCCTTTCGATCCTGGTTGGCACGGCGCTGGGCGTTGCGGCCGGCTTCGCGGGCGGCCGCGCCGACAATATCATCATGCGCCTGATGGATGTCGTTCTCGCTTTTCCCGCGCTTTTGCTGGCGATATCAATCGTGACGATTTTGGGGCCGGGCTTGACCAATGCCTTGCTCGGCATCACCATCACCTTCATCCCGCAATACGCCCGCCTCTCCCGCGCGAGCGTGCTGGCAATCAAAGAGCAGGAGTTCGTCGTCGCGGAGCGCGCCCTGGGCGCCAGCCCCTGGCGCATCGTGCTCGCCCACATCCTGCCCAATGCGATTACGCCGGTCATCGTGCAAGGCACGCTCGGCATCGGCACCGCGATTCTCGATGCGGCGGCGCTTTCATTCCTGGGTTTGGGCGCGCAGCCGCCGACGCCGGAATGGGGCCAGATCCTGAGCGAATCGCGCAATTACCTCTTCACATCGCCGCATCTGGTGTTTTTCCCCGGCATCGCGATCATGATCACCGTGCTCGGGTTTAACCTGCTGGGCGATGGCATGCGCGATGCGCTGGACCCGCGCCTGAATCGCAAATAGCCGCCGTCCGCGCCAGTCGTGAGCAATCAAGGGCGAGCCAAGGCTCGCCCCTACGCGGGATGCAATGGATGAATCGGGCGAGCCAAGGCTCGCCTCTACAAGGCTTGTCCATTACTGGCTAATGCTACCGCGCTTTTTCTACCCTGTAGTGGTCTCGAAAAACTGGACACCTAGTGGAGTGAGTATACTAGTGTTTGGTCACGAGGGGAGACGACTATGGCAAAGGCACGTAAGTATAGCCCGGAGTTCAAGGCGCAGGTCGTGTTGGAGATGGTATCCGGGAGGAAGAGTTTGGCTCAGTCGAGCCGGGACTATCAGATCAAGGACACGCTGCTTTCCCGCTGGAAGACGCAATTCTTTGAAGGGGCGCCCAGGATATTTGAGCCGGGCCGGCCGGCGGAGCAGAAGCGTCTGTTGGAACGCATCGATGATTTGGAGCGATTGGCGGGGAAACAAGCCATGCAACTGGAAATTGCAAAAAAAGCCAGTCGCTACTTAAACTCTCTACCGGTCGAAAACGAGAGCTAGTGAAGGTGTTAAGCCGGGAGTATCGGGTGACAGACTGTTGCGCGGCGCTGGATTTGCCGAGAAGCAGCTTTTACCATCGCGGCAAGCAGCGCGATGAGCGAGCGTTGCGGGAAGCGATAGCGGACATCGCTGGACAGCGCCCGGCCTACGGCAGCCGGCGGATCAAGGCGCAGTTGTCACGCGAGCCCTACTTCCTGAATGTGAGTCGCAATCGGGTCAGACGCGTGATGGGCGAGCTGAACTTGCTGTTCAAGCCAAAGCGACGGACAAGCACAACGGACAGCCGGCATCCTCACGGGCGCTACAAGAACCTGCTGCAAGGCATGACCGTGACGAAGCCGAACCAAGTCTGGGTGGCCGATATCACCCATGTGGGCTTGCGCGGAGAAGAGGTCTATCTGGCGGTGCTGATGGACCTCTACACCCGGGCTGTGCGAGGCTGGAACCTGAGTTGGTCCTTGGGTCAAGAATTGGTCCTCGTACCGCTGCGACAGGCCTTGCATCACTACCCGGCGCCAGAAATCCATCACTCTGACCAAGGCAGGCAATATTGCGGCAACTCACACGTCAAGCTCCTGCACGATCAGGGCACTCAGGTCAGCATGTCGGCCGTGGGAAAACCGAAAGAAAACGGCCACGTAGAACGGCTGATTCGCACAATCAAGGAGGAGGAAATCGACCGGAGCGAATATCAAAGCATGGCAGAAGCGCGCGAGCAGATTGGTTACTTCATCGAGGTGGTCTACAACAAGCAACGCGTTCATAGCGCCTTAGGCTACCAGACGCCGGCAGAATACGAGGCGCAGTGGTTGCAACGCAACCACCCCTGCGATTCTGAGATTTTGTGTCCAATAATTTGAGACCACTACAACCCCATCCCCCCAGCCCCCTTCCCCAGCAAGCTGGGGAAGGGGGAGCGCGCTGAAAGAGACTGACTTCATTGGCAATTTGCTATGTGTTTAGGGGTCAACCTACGAACTTCTTTGTAGAGTCACCCTTCCCCAGTTCACTGGGGAAGGGCCGGGGATGGGGTAGAAAACCTGTGCGCCCATACGCGGGTCGCAATGGATGAAGCGGGCAACCTGATGGGTCGCCCATACGATTTACCGTATACGCCGCCTTAGCACTGATCGGCGTTGATGAACTGCTGGAAGATCGACAGGTAAATGGCGAATCCCTGTCCTGTTCCAGTGTGATTGGGGCTGGCGCAATCGGCCGAGGCCTGCCAGGAGACCACAACATCGTTGGCGTCCAGGCTGGAACCATCGTGGAAGAGAACGCCTTCACGCAGGTGGAAGGTCCAAACGCGGCCATCTTCAGATATGTCCCAAGCATGCGCCAGGCCCGGGATCACTTCAACGCCGCCCTTCTCGAAATCAAGCAGGGCCTCGCTCACCTGGTGGCAGGCGCGGAAGGTTTCGCCGTCCCAGGTGTCGTTGCAGTAGAGCGAGATCGGCTCGGCATTCTGCATGTAGATGATGTTGTCATCGTCCGGATCTTCCAGGCGGGAAAACTCTTCCGTGCCATCAAGCACACCCGGATGGACGCCGACAATACGCGCTTGCCAAACATCAGCGGCGCCGGCATGGCCGAAAGGCACCCAGGGCACAGCCGAAGCCATTCCCGCCGCAACCTGCTGGAACAACTCCATGCGCGCATCGGGATCGAGGACTTGGCCGGCTGCGATCAGCGGCTCATAAACTTCCGGATAGGGCTCGCCCATCTGCGACATGTTGGGACCGTGGCAGCAGGTCAAGAAGTTGGAGGCATCGGGGAAGTCGGCGTGCCAACCCAGGATGTGCAGCGGTTCGTTGCCAGACAGCGCCGAGGCGATGAAGGCGCCGGATTCGACCACCTGCACATCGGCATTGACGCCAATTTCCGCCAACTGCGCCGCGACATCGTTGGCGATGATGCCTGGGTTGGGCAGGTAACCTCGCACAACATCGCGCCAGGTCAGGGTCAGTCCGCGCGACTCGCCGGTGCGGGAATCCACCACTGAATCCAGCGGCAGGGAGAAACCGAGATCCGCGGCCGCTTCTTCAAGCAGGGCCACAGCCGCGTCTTTATCAAAGCCGGGCACGCCGCCCTCGCCGACATGACCGAAGACGGCCGGAGGCACGAAGTCCGGCGTCAAGGGCGAGCCGGGCGGGAAGAAGTTATCCACAATCCGCTGCCGGTCAATGCCCATGGCGATCGCCCTGCGGACGCGCACATCGTTGAGCGGTTCGTAAAAATTGCTCATGGCGACGTAGACGCCGGTCAACGGCGGAATGTCGATGAGGTTGAAGTTGGGATCGGCGTGGAAGACGGGGATGTCATCGGGATTGGCGAACTTCATGCCGTCGATCGTGCCGGCGCGCAGCTCGGTGGCGCGGGCGGCCGCTTCGGAGTTCCAGCGCAGAATCACCGTGTCTTCAATGGAAGGCTCTCCCCAATAGTCATCGAACCGTTCAAAGACCATTTCATTGCCCTGGTCCCAGTTAACGAGCTTAAGAGGTCCGGTGCCGATGGCCTTGGTCAGGATGTCGCCGGTGCCGCCGGTGGCTTCCATCCATTCGCTGGGATGGATGGACAAGCCCAGGCTGGCCATTTCCTGATCGAAGATGGCATCGGGATTGCAAAGGGTGATGCGGACGGTGAGTTCATCGAGCGCCTCGACTGACTTCAGGTTGCCGCCATAATCGCAATCGGCCGCGGCAAAACTCAGCAATTCGTCCTGGCCGGCAACGGGCGCAATCATCATGCCCGCGAGCAGGAGCAATAGAACGCTGAATGCAAATAAACGCTTTGCAGATTTCATCACAATACCTCCTATGATATGCAGTTTTCGCCCATCAGCGGACGTCCTCCCATGCGGAGGCGCGCTCCATTGTAATCTATCAGGGGGACAACTAGAACCGCGGCATAGACTGATCGAAGCGGCGGCGGCTCGCCAGGCGCAGCCGCCTGTTTCCATCAAGCGACTGCAAGGCGCAACGAAGGAATCGGCGAGAGGCGGCCGGGCGGGCAGTTTTTCTACCCCATCCCCGGCCCTTCCCCAGTGAACTGGGGAAGGGTGACTCGTTGATGAAATTGTTAATATACGCGCAACAAAGTACAAGAAAGAGCACAAAAGGCCATCTACTTTCAGCACGCTCCCCTTCCCTAGCTTGCTGCTGACGACCGGACAGTTTTTCTACCCCATCCCCGGCCCTTCCCCAAAGCATTGGGGAAGGGTGACTCTACAAAGAAGTTAGTAGTTTACTCCTGGAACTAACAAATCACAACAAATAATACCAATATCTCTCAGTCCGCTCCCCCTCTCCGATGCTTCGGGGAGGGGGCCGGGGGGAGGGGTTGACCTTGATGCGGACGACGCTGTAAACCTGTCCTGTCCTCAGTAGCTTGCTGGGGAAGGGGCCGGGGGATGGGGTAGACCTTGCGGCGCGCGACATTGTAAACCTGCCCTATCATCAGCCAATGCTTCGGGGAGGGGGCCGCGCCGCGTAGACACAGGCGGTCGGGGGACGGGGTGGACATCGACGTGCATGACTATGTAAACCGGCCCTCAGTGCAAGCAAAGGGCCGGACTAAAACTCGAATTCGTCGAAATCGCGGCAGAGGTGGATCGGGCCGTCGTAGGTTTCGGCCGCTTCCTGCACCAAGGGTTCCGGGTCTTGATTCCATACCTGGTAATGGATCAAACGCAAATCTTTGGCGCCGGCGGCAGCGGCCGCTTCACCGGCCATGCGCGCCGTGCTGTGGCCCGGCGGCGGCCCGCCCGCTTCGTGGATGAAAATATCGGCGTCACGGCCGATTTTCAGCGCATTGGGGCAGGGTTCGGTATCGCAGCTGTAAGCCAATACCTTGCCGTTATGCTTGTTTGTGATGCGCATGCCAATCGTGGGGATGAAATGCACCACGGAAAAGGAGTGTATGGCGAAGTCTTTATTCTCGAAGAGCAGAGTATTGTCGTGCAGGCCGATGCGCGAGAAGGAGACCGGGAAGAAGTTCGGCCAATATTCCCAGCCATACAGGTCCATCGTCTGTTCAATGCGATTGATGCAGTGCGGAATGCCGTGGAAGCGCATCGGCGTTTTGCGGCCCATTTGCCACATGTGCATGAGCATATTGGGCACGCCCGCCACGTGATCGGAATGAAAATGCGTCAGAATGACATCTTGCAAGAGCTCATCGTCAAAGCCCAGGTCTTTGATCTTGTCCAAAGGGTTGGACCCGGCATCAACCAGGACGGGATTATCTTCTTCTCCCACTAGCAAGAAGTGCGTGTAGTCATGCTTGGCGCTGTTGACGGCTCCGGACGATCCCAGGATTATGACACGCGCCATACCTTCGCCTCTGCGCGAACAGTCGATTGCGCTTTCAGTATACCAAAACTGGCGGCATGCCGAGTCTCAAGCCAGACAATACCACAGCTGAAATGAAAGCAAAACGCCGCAACGGGCTTCGAGTCACCAGCGAGCTCCCCCTTCGCGCAATTAAATCTGCCGCGGTCCTTGACATAGCCGGCCCCGGGCCCAAGCTGCCGCCTCAATGCGCCTCGGGATGTATGCCTTCTTCGCGGTCCGCCGCTGCGCCGGCCGCTTTTGCCGCTTCCAAATCGCCAAAGCGATGACGGCGCAAGAGGATGGCGACCGATACGACAAATGCAATGAGCGTAATCGCTTGCGAGCTATTGATCAGGGAATCGCCGATGACCGCGATCTCCACGCGAAGGAACTCCAGCAAGAAGCGCACGAAAGAGTATTGCGCAATGTATAGCAGGAAGATGTCGCCGCTGAGCATGCGTTGGCGATGCTGATGATAAATGCGCCACAAGACATAAAAGGCGACCAAACTCCAGATCGCTTCGTATGCCCATAGCGGATGAAAGAGCGTATCAATGGGGTATTCGATCAAGCTTTCGTAGGGCGCCACGCGGGCGTCGCGCGGGATGTTGATGCCCCAGGGGAAGTTCGTCGGGCCGCCGTACAATTCCTGGTTGACATAATTGGCGAAGCGGCCGATCGCCTGCCCCACCGGGAGCGCCACCGCGGCAATGTCCATCCAGGGCCTAAGGCGCATGCCTTCGTCGGGAAAGTCGCTTTGCGGCCGCCGATAGCGATAAGCGGTCGTCTCTTTGCCGCGCAGGCGATCGATCACCGTGTTCACCAGCCAATCCAGAAGCTGATAGACCCAGATGATCGGCGTCAAAATCGTCGTGATCAAACCGACGATCCGGTTATGCCATTTGCTCAAATACAGATAGGCGCCAAAGCAGCCGCCGATAACAGCGCCGAAGATGCTTAGCCCGCCCGTCCAAATGGCGATGGCGCCCTTCTCCGCGTCAAAGAAGTTCTCCAGGAACCAGGCGGTATTCTGGCAGATCTCGCCTTCGATTCCGCAGCCTTCCACCAGCGAAATCGGCGGGAAGAGCACGAACCACAATCTCGCGCCGATTATGCCCGGGATGATCGCCCAGGTCAGCCCGCCCCAGACATGATCGCCATCGCGGCCGCTGCGGTTGGCCAAAAGCGACGCGACATAAGCGCCGGCGAGCAAGGCGACGACGATGATGATGCCGTAATAGCGGATTTGCAGGTTGCCTATCACCAGGTGGGTTTGTTCAAACTCCATTCAATCACCTCGGGCTTTTAGCGATTTCTGTACATAGCGCAGGCGTTGCAGCGCCGTGATGTTTGTGCCAAGCGCCAAAATCAACAGGCCGATTTCCAGCGGCGCGTCGCTCTCCAAAGCCGCCGCCGCAAAGAGCATAATCAGGGCCGCGATCACGCGCTCCATGCGCGTGAAGAGTCCGACAGTCGCGCTCACGCCGACTTTGGCGTCATCGGCGCGGGCGCGAATATAACTCACCAGGTAGCTGCCGACCAGTGCCGCCAGCGCCAGCAGAACCATATCCAGCCGCGCCAGCACGGCAAAATAATAACTGAATGCGCCGAAAATTAAAGCGTCAGCATAACGGTCGCAGGTCGAATCCAGCACCATGCCAAAACTGCCGCGCCGGTTCAGCGCCCGCGCCACCGCGCCGTCCAGCGCGTCCAGCGGCGCGCTGAGCAGGAAGATCAGCCCGGCGGCGAGGAATTGGCCGGCGGCCAGGAAACAAGCGGCAACGGCGATGAGAGCCAGCCCGGCCACGGTGATCCAATCGGGATGGACGCCCAGCCGCGCCAGAAATGCGCCCGCGCGCGCCAAGGGCAAGTCCGTCAGTTTTCGCAGGCGGTCCGTCAATGTCGTCGGCTGATCCTGGGGCATGATTTGACCTTGCCAGCGCGCCTGCGCTTCGCTACACTTGTCGCTCATTTGTCGGGGCGTGGCGCAGCCCGGTAGCGCGCACCGTTCGGGTCGGTGAGGTCGTGGGTTCAAATCCCGCCGCCCCGACAACCTCAGCAGCACCGTCAGCGATCGCCTGACGATTCTCCATCATGCCGTTGCCGCCAAGCCAGCGCCGTCCCTCGCGCCATTCTTGCGCGCCCAGAACCAGAGAAAAGCGCCGGGCAATAGCGCCAGGCAAATCAGTATGGCGCCGAGCCAATTGGGCAAGGCGGGATCGCGCGCGAACAAGCTGCCCGAAAGCGCGGTCGCGATGATGACGGCGAGACTCATCACCGATTGGTGGATGCCCAGGATTGCGCCGCGCATCTCCCGCGCGACCGTCTTCGTCACAAGCGATTGCAGTGCTGGCAGCAGCAGGCCGCTGCCTACAGCGAAGCCGATCATGCTCACTGCGCCCAGGAAAGGCTCGGTCGCCAGCGCCAGGGCGAACATGCCAAACGCCCGCCAGACGCTGCCCAGCAAGACAATGGCGGGATCGCCATAACGGCGCAAAGCCGCCGGCAATAGGAAGATCTGCGTGAAAAACTGGCCGACGCCGACGATCATCAAGAGCATGCCGACGCCCAGGCTCACCGCCGCAAATTCTTCGCCGGCGAATATCACCGCCTCCGCGAACAAGGCAAATGTGCCGATCAGCAAGCCGAAGCCGAAACGACCCAGGAATGACACCAGCATGACCGCCATGAGCGGAACATTGCGCATCATTTCGGCCGGACCTATGCTTGCGCGCGCGCTCGCCCGGTACTGGGCGCGGACCTCCGGCGTGATTGTCTCTTCAAGCGTGAAATAGGTCAGCAGGACCGTGGCAAAGGCCGCGATGGCCGCAAAGACGAATGGCGCCTGCGGGCCCATAAGGCTGGCGAGCAGGCCTCCCACTGCCGGACCGACGATGAAACCCAGGCCGAAAGCCGCCATGACATAACCCAGAGCTTGCGTGCGCCGGCCCTCCGGCATGATGTCGGTCACATAAGCCTGGGCGACGACGATATTGCCGCCGGTGACGCCGTCCAGGACGCGCGCCGCAAACAAGACCGCTACCGACTGCGCAAAGCCAATCATCAGAAAGGCGATGACGGTGCCAATTTGGCTCAGTAGCAGCACGGGCAGCCGGCCGCGGCGGTCGGACAGGCCGCCGATGAAGGGACCGGCGATGAACTGCGCGGCGAAGAAGGCCGTCAGAAGCAAAGTGATGACTTCGGAAGACATGTCGAATTCAGTCTGGGCGTAAAGCGGCAGGATGGGATTCACCATCGCCGTGCCGATCATCTGCACAAAGACGATCAACAATATGGTGATGAGACGGCGATCAAATGCCCAGTGTTTTGCCTTCAAGCGAGCGTCGCCTCGCGGAGACAGTTTTCGGGAAGTCGCCCCATGATATGACAAAGTCCGCGCCAACGTTAGATGCAAGTGCCGCGGGGAGTTTCCGTTTACAGCCTGAATGGCGCGGTGATACACTCAGGCCGGTGCGCAATATTGTTGGCGAGGGGCATTCCTTTGACTACTACGCTGTATCTGATGCGGCACGGGCATGTGCATAATCCCGAGAACATTCTTTACGGCCGGCTGCCGGGATACCGCTTGAGCGAGGACGGCGTTCAGCAAGCGCGGGCCGCCGGGCGGTGGCTGGCGGACAAAGCAGTCGCCGCCGTTTACAGCAGCCCGATGGAGCGCGCGCGGCAGACGGCCGCTATCGTGGCTGATTTTCATGCTGGCCTGCAGCCGATCACGGATGAGCGCATCATTGAAGTGTCGACGCCTTATGAAGGGCAGTCGACAGAAGATCTCGCGGCAACGGGCTGGGATTTGTACAGCGGGAACCAGCCGCCCTTTGAAGTGCCGCAAATGGTCCTCGATCGCGTGCTGGACTTCTTCGAGCATGTGGTCCAGCGGCACGAAGGCGAATCGGTGGCGGCCGTCGCCCATGGCGATATCCTCGTCTTCCCCTGGCTGCATGCCCAAGGTGAAAAACCCGAAGCCTTGATGAAAGACAAACTGCGCGATTATGCCCTGCCGGTGGATTACCCGGAGACAGCGTCAATCATGAGTTTCGAGCTGCGCGGATCGCCCCGCGCGACCTTGCCGACGGTGCGGTACAATCGACCCTATTGAGCGGAGCGGCGGCTTCGACGACGCCCATAGATTGGTCTCGCCGTCCGCCTCCTGCCATACCACATTATCAGTCTGAGGGAAAGCCCGTCATGTTTCGCTACCTCCGGATGACAATTTGCGCCCTTCTCGGCGCCTGGATAGGCGGGCAACTGGCGGCGCCTCTGGACGAAATCTTCACCGACTCCGACGCCATTGCCACGGTATTCGCGCTATTCGGCATGTGGGCCGGCGCTGTCATCGCCGGCGGCGCTTTGTTTGACTCATTGCGCCTGTTGCCCAAAGACTTTCCGAGATTGACCCTGGCGCTACTGGCGATGGCGCTCACCGCGCTTGCTTTCGCGTATGGCGTCATAATGATCGCCGATGGCTTTCTGCTGCTCGCTACCATTTACTTGGGCGCGGCATTCGCATTGTTTCAATGCGCTGGCAGGAATCGCTATCGATACTTAGTCCTGGCGCTGGTCTTGGGCGCCCTGGCCGGATCGCTGCTCAGCGCGGCGGGCGGTGTCCAACCCGTGTCCAAGGTGATCCAAGCCTTGAATGCAACTGGTCTGGAACAGTTCCTCGAAGATGCCAAAGAAGGCGATTTCCACCACTACTACCTGGGCCGAGATCGAGAGGAAATGGCTCTGGCCGGCGTCTTCGTTGGCTTTTTCGGCCTGCTTCTCTTCGATTTTGCTGTTTCAATGCTTCATGCCTTCATAAACGCGTTAACCCGTGGCTATCGGGACGGGACCAGCAGGACGAAGACAAAGCAAGACCAGCGCAAGATCTGAAGCCCGTGGCGGTTTGAATTCCTGATTAGGGTGTTCCACCCGGGCAAGAACCGCGCTGCGCCGATAGTCTAATCCCAGAGCGGCGCAAATGGATTGCGCTCTCGCCAGCGCGCCTCCGCTTCCTCCAGTCGATCCCGTTGCACATCGACGCCGATGCCCAGACCGTCAGGCAGCTTTAGGCGGCTGCCGGACTGGAGGACAAATGGCGGTTCGCTGATGTCCGGATCAAAATAGCGATCGGTGGCGGAGATATCGCTGGGCAGTGTGACACCGGGCAAAGCGGCGAATGACAGGTTGGCCGCGCGCCCGATGCCCGTTTCCAGCATGCCGCCGATCCAGAGCGGCGTTTCCGTCTCAACACAGAGCTGGTAGATGGCCAGGCTTTCCGTATAGCCGCCAACGCGCGTCGGCTTAAGGTTGAGGATTTTGCCGGCGCCGAGCGCCAGCGCGATGCGCCAATCCCCCGCCGAATGGATGCTCTCGTCCAGGCAGACCGGCGTCCGCAGCTTGGGCTGGAGTTGGCTGTGCTCGTAGATGTCGTCGTAGGCCAGGGGCTGTTCGATCATCAGCAAGTCGAATTGATCAAGGTGACGCAAATGCTCGGCATCAGCCAGCGTATAGGCGCTGTTGGCGTCGAGCATCAGCATGATATCGGGAAAGCGCTGCCGCACCGCCCGCGCCAACTCAAGATCCCAACCCGGCCCAATCTTGAGCTTGATGCGGCGGTAACCTTCATCCAGCCGTTTCTGAATCAACGCAAGCTGGGCATCCAATCCGTCCTGGATGCCGATGCTCACGCCGACGACGGCTGCGTCGCGCGGCACGTTTCCCGGCGGCAGATGCGCCGCGAAGAAGTCGGCCAGGCGCATATTATTCGCCTTCGCCAGCAGGTCCCAAATCGCCGCTTCCACGCCGGCGCGCGCGTGCTGGTTGCCACGCACCGACTTCAACAGCGCCGGAACCTCGGTCGGCGAGCGCAGCGTTTGCCCCAGCAGTTGCGGGATAATGAAGTCGCGCGTGACGTGCAATGCGGTCAGAACGGTCTCGGCGCCGTAGGACGGTTTTGTCTTCAGCGCAGTTTCGCCCCATCCGGTAAGATCATCGCCGCTCACCGCCTCAACAATAATAGCGGACTTGAACGGTTCGGCGCCGAAGCTGGTTTTCAATATTTCAACCAAAGGCAAAGCGACAACGCGCAATTTGATTTCCTTAATTGTGACCGGCTTCAATGCAACTGTCCTTTACTCTCGCTTGCGCCATTTTAGAGCTTTAGCGCGGCGAAACCAATGGAGACGCGCCGGCAACTTGAAAGTATAATGGGAGGAGACAGGACAAAGGTCAGGCAATAAAGAAACTCGGTTAGCCCCTAATTCAGTTGTAAACAGCGTGTCATAAAGAATCTTGTTGCTACTCACGATACATAGGGGAGAACAATCATGAACAACCTGACCCTGACCGCGCGCAGCCTGCACAAGCAGCGGATGCACGAACTGATGGAAGAAGCGCGTATTGAGCGTTTCTTGACCGACCGGAAAAAGCGCGAAGCCGAAGCCTGGCAACAGCGCCGCCACCAGCATTACCGCAAGAACCACTAGACAGTCCACCATTTGGGGGCCCGGGAGCCTCGCATTCGCGAGGCTCTTTGCGTTCCGGCCGCAGCTCCGCTGATTGCCCCATATATGGCATAGCTCTATAATGGGACTCAATTCGAGCCCGACAGGTGATACCGGGATGATACGCTTTCTGGCGCTGGTCGCCGCTTTCGCCTTGACGATAACCGCGAGCGGACAAGAAGACATCCAGCCTGACTTGCAGGGTCACAGTTGGGATGTCTTCATTCGCCGCGCCGCCGACGATCCGGACGCGACGGAGATCATTTTTGTCGATCTGCTGACGGGCGCGTCCAGTCGCGTACGCGCCAATGGCGAAAGCCACACGTTGACCAGTACCGGCGTCATGTATGTCGATCAAGCCGACGGCGGGATCAAACTGGCCAAAGCCGATGGCATCATTCGCGATCATCCCTTCATTAATTCCGCGCGCCGTGACGAGCGAATCGACTGGGCGCTCTCCGCCGACCGGGCGCGCATCGCCTGGACAACAGCGCGCAAGACGGACGACGACCAACTGGTGACATCCGTGCATGTCGCTGACACGGCCGGCGTCGATGTACGGGAGCTGCTGGTTTACGGTCCGCGGCCGGGCATTCGTCTGCTGCCCGTCGCCTTTGGCTTCGACGAGATGGAATTGCTGATGGAGGTGCGCGCCGATGGCGCCGGCGACCGGACGCCCTACCGGCGCAGCTCGGGGCTTTTCGCGCTGAACTTTGCCGGGGCCCAGGCAGCGACGCGCGCCCTGCCGGGCGAGCAGTCCTGTTTTTGCGCGGTCGGTTTCGGAAATGACATCATGCTGCGCCTCGCGCCCAATGCCGAGACGATGGGCAACGATGTGCAGATCCACCGCATCAGCGACGGCAGCATGCACGTTATCCCGGCGGTCTCGCGCGGGAATTACAGCGAAGCCGGCAATCTGCTCGTCAGCCCGGACGACAGCCAGGCCATTTACGCTCTCTCCCAAATCAGCAATCATGGCGGGTCGGAGATGACGATTCGCACGGTGCTGGTCCTGGTCGACTTGCAGAACCTGCGCCAGAGGATCCTCGGCGGTCCCATGCCCGCTCTGCTCCAGCCCATCAGTTGGACGGAAGACCAGAGCGCGGTCATCTTCACGACCGATGAAGCGAGCGCCAGCTGGAAGCTGGACCTGACGACCGGGCAGGCCGTCAAGGTCGCGGATGCCGTCTACCTCGGCATGTTAGTCGAAAGCTGATCAATAGGCGCGCGTGCGGGCGAATTTGGGTTTATTCGCCCATTCCCATACCGCATCGGCGATCTCCCAGACGGCCTCGGGACGGGCGATGCGCCGGGCGTTCGCGGAGCGTTCCTGCAGCTTCTCCGGGCCTTCGCGCAGCCACTCAATGATGCGCTCGGCAACATTCTCCGGTTTGGGCAAATAGACGCCGGCGCCATTTTCCGTCACCAGGCGCACATTGCCCGTCTCTTGACCGGGAATGCGATCGCTGATGATCATGGGCAGGCCGGCGATGGCCGCTTCGCTGATGGTCGATGGGCCGGCTTTGGTGACGATGATATCCGATGCCGCCATGAGGCGCGGCATTTCATGATGATTGCTCACGAATCCAAACAGGCGATGGGCATTGTTCCACTGCCGGCTTTCCAGCTTCGCCCGCAAGTCATCGTTGCGTCCGCAAATCACCAGCAGTTGCGCCCCGAGTGGCTGCGCGTCCAGCGCGCGCACCGTCCGGTGAAACTTGCCCATGCCTTCGCCGCCCGATACCAGCAGCACCGCCGGAAGCTCGGGGTCAAAGCCGAATTCTCGGCGCGCCTCCGCCTTTGACGTCATCGACTTGATAAAATGCGGATTGACCGGCAGGCCGGTGATTTGCATCTGGTTCGGCGCCATGCCCAGGCGCAAGCCGCGGCGATAAGCGGTTTCAGTCGGCACAAAGCAATGATCCACGCGCGGGTCGTACCAAAATGAGGGCGTGGTGACCAGGTCGGTGACCACCGTCAGAAAGGGCGGACGTTCCGGCAGGGTCAAGAAAGCGCGAAAGGCGGGATTGGCAATGATGGAATGCGTGCAAACGACAGCATCGGCCGGGTGCTCGGCCACCAGGCGCCGCAGCCGCCGGCGATTGTTGCGGTAAATCAGGTGACGCGCCCAGCGCGCGCGCCGCTTGCCATCGAAACTGTGGTACATCAGCGCCCAAAGGAATTTCGATGTATTGACCACGCGCGGGTAAAGCTCCGGCTGCTTGTTCAGCGGCCATTTGAATTCGCGGATGACATCGACGGCATCGAATTCAACTGACTCGCCATAGCGCATTTGCATGGCATCCTGTATGGCCTGAAAAGCCGAGCGGTGACCGCCCCCGGTGTCGGAGAACAGGAACAGAATGCGCTTTTTTGGGCGGCGCCCTGCTTTTGGCACTGGTTCTTGCGGCATGGCGTTTCTGCGCTATGGGCGCGTTATGGACGAGTGTGCTGCATGATTCGGCGGCGAATTTTCTCCCCGAACGTATCGATACTTTAACACCATTCGACCGCATTTGAACAGAATTGCGGAGGCCCGCCAAAAGCAAACGGATCAAAACATTCTCCGCCGATGGCCAAGTAAAAGTGTAGGGGCGTCTCGCGAGACGCCCGTTGAAAATGGCATACAAATTGTGGGCGTTTCAGCGAAACGCCCCTACAGATTACGACATTTAAGCAACTATTGTCATTGATCAGCGCAATTCAAATTTGCTGCGATAGCTCTGCATAGCCGCCCATTATCGCTCCAAAAACGCCCGGAAATCGTGTATAGTAGGGGGAGCCGCCTTTGTATTTGTCGAGTTCGCCCGATGTTAATGGATTTGCAGCCGGTCACCATCATCATCAACCTTATCGTCTTGGGCATGGCAATGACCGTGCACGAATTCGCGCATAACTTCGTCGCCTGGAAAATGGGGGATGACTTGCCGCGGCTGCAGGGCCGCGTGACGCTCAATCCACTTGTGCACATCAATTGGGTCGGCTGGCTCATGTTCGCACTCATCGGTTTCGGCATTTTGGGCAGCGCGCAGATTTCGCCCCAGCGCATGCGCGATCCGCGCCGGGGTTTTCTGGCTGCAGTGGCGGCCGGGCCCTTTTCCAATCTGGCGTTGGCGATAGTCTTCGCCCTGATGCTCCGCCTCAGCGGCTTGGCCCGGGATGGTTTCTACGCCTATCACGCCGCGGAACTCATTGCCGATCCGATTGCCTTGCTGGCGGCGCTGCTTTATGCGGCGGTCTTTTGGAATGTGCTGCTCTTCGTATTCAATTTGATTCCGCTCTTCCCGATTGACGGCTGGCATGTCGTGCTGACCTTGCTGCCCGGCAGTTGGTTGACCGATATGCAGATTCCCGTTTTCGTCCAGCGCAACCTGCGACCGCTGGCGCAATTCCTCACGCGCCCGGCCTTCAAGTGGCGCGATTGGCAGATGGCCAGCTATTACGTCTTCATTGCGCTGATTTTCCTGTCCTTCGTGCCGATCTCCGGTTTGAGTCCCTTCGGTTTATTCATCGGCCAACCCACGGCCGCGCTGCTTCGCTTGCTGCTTTTCTAAAATGATGAAGGGCGCTGCGCATCGTCTTACGCAGGGCGCGCGCGCCCTGTTTGTTTCTGCGGCGTCGCTCGATCTGGACCTGGCGCGCAGGCATCTCAACGCTTGCGAATATGCCGCTTTCACGGCAATGGCGCCGGCGGAACAACAGCATAGCCTGAAGGTCCTAAGCGCTGTGCTGGCGTCGGATCCCGCCGCCCCGCCCGCCTTGATCGCGGCCGCGCTGCTACACGATGTGGGCAAATCCCGTTGTCGCCTCGCCCTCTGGCAGAAGACGCTGTCTGTGCTGGCCAACGCGGTCGCGCCGCGTGTCTGTCAACGGTTGGGCCGCGACGAGCGGGCCGGCTTTTGGCGCGCGCCCTTTTACGTCTCGCGGCGCCATCCCAAATGGAGCGGCGAAATCCTGCGCAAATGCGGCAGCGATGAGAAGGTGGTCTGGCTGGCGGAGAATCATCAAGCCGAGCCCGAGCGCTTCTCCGCCCATCCCTTGCATCCGCTTCTGCTGCAACTGCAGCGCGCCGACTCGGCAAATTGAGCTTTAGCCGGCCGCGACTTGCCGGTAGTGCATCCATTTTTGTTGAAATAGTCTGGTAGGGGCGATCCGGTGGATCGGGAATAGTCTGGTAGGGGCGATCCGGTGGATCGGGAATAGTCTGGTAGGGGCGATCCGGTGGATCGCCCGATGGGTACGAACAGGGTCGAAATTGGGCGACTCACCGAGTCGCCCCTACGGCATAAGAGCAGACTCGGTGTACGGGCCGCCCACCCTTGCTTCAAAATGCCAAGAAGTCTCTAGTCAATCGCATTTCCCGACGCGTCGGTGTCCTCGCTGGTTAATCTCGATTTAGTCTTCTTCGTCGCAGCGGATGCCCGTTTTGAAGCGATTGCCCTGTTCAAGTCCCGAGCTTGCGATATATTTGTGGCAGCCGCTTGAAGGAAGACCTGCAAGGAGCATGGCATGGCAGAATTGAACGTCGCCGTTTTGGGTTTGGATCGGCTTGGCGTTTCCATTGCGCAGCGCCTCAAGACGTACATGAAGAAGGGCGGCCAGCATCAGTTCCGCCTCTTCGGTTACGACAGCCGCGAAGATTTTGAGAAGCCGGCGCGCAAACAGAAAGTCTTCGACAAGGTGGAGCGCCATGCCTACAGCGCGGCTGAAAACGCGAATCTTGTGATCATGAACCTGCCTTATGAAGACTTGCGGGCGGGATACGAGATGATCGCGCCCTCGCTACCGGGCGGCGCCGTCATCCTTGATACCGCCGTCATCAAACAGCCATCGCTTGAATGGGCGTCGCAGTACCTAAGCGAAGAGAATCACTGGATCGGCTTTACGCCCGTGATCAATGCCGAATACATGTTTGAATATCGGCTTGAAGCGGAGCGGGCCAGCGACGACTACTTCCTCAGCAGCACGATCTATCTGACCCCGTCGTTGACCAGCATGCGCGAGGCGATTGACCTCGCGGTCAATTTCTCGGTCATACTGGGAGGCAAGCCGCATTTTCTCGATCCTGCCGAGCATGACAGCCTGACGACCATCACCGAAGAAATCCCGCAGGTCCTCAGCGTCGCCGCCTATGCCGCCGCCATGCGGCACAACGCCTGGGCGGACGCGCAGCGCCTGACAAACCCGCCTTTCAACGCGCTGACGCGCTACTTGCTGACGCATCATCCCGATGCCCTGCGCGATGAGTGGCTGTCGAACAGCGAGTCGCTGGGTCGCGCCCTGGATGAGCTCCTGGCGACGCTGCAGGACCTGCGCGGTCGACTGGCCGAAGGCGACGAGGCGGCGATCGAAGCCTTTCTGATTGAGGCCGCGGATGATTATCAGGAATGGATCAATAAACGCCATAAAGGCGATTGGGACGAGCAAGCGTCAGCGCGCCTTCAATACGACACATCCGTCGCTGGCGCGCTGTTCGGCGGCGCTATCAGTCGCCGGATTTTCGGCGGCGGCAAGGACGGCGACAAGTGATCCGCCGGGAGCGGCATCAGAGCGTCGATGGCTTCACCATGTTATATAATGATATGGCGCTATCTGAAGGTAGCGTATCCATTTCGGTTGAAACAAACTGGCAGGGGCGATCTGGCGGATCGCCCGATGGGTACGGACAGGATTGAAATTGGGCGACTCGCCGAGTCGCCCCGACCAAATCGTCGATATGTGAGGAAATTCAAGCGACTCTTATACAGTACCTATCTGAGCAAATGTTTGACGACCAGCCGCAAATCGATTAAAGTATGCGGAACATAATGTATTCCACTAGCGCAAATCGTTTAATCACTTAAATTGTCGAAAGTACGGGAGCAATCCAACATGAAACGCATGACAGGCATTCTCATTCGCATTTTTGTCCTCCTGGCTCTTTTGGCGAGTTCCGCGCTCGCCTTTGCGCAGGACGAAACGGCAAGCGACGAGTTTCAAATACCGTTTATGGGCATTCGCTATTCGGGCGTCGCCGACGGCCTGCTGGTGACGGGCGTGATTGGCAATACGCCGGCCGAGGCGGCTAACCTGCGCGCCGGCGATGTGGTCGCCGCAGTAGACGGCGAAGCGATTCGCGTCGAGATCGTGCGCGATGTGCTGTGGAAGCATGCGCCCGGCGCGACAGTCAGCCTGAGCGTCTACCGCGACGGCGCGGCGCTGCAGCAGGACTTGACCTTGATGGCGCAGCCCGAAGCGGTGTTCAACAATCCCGATTATCCGATCCCGCTGGATTTGGCTTCGGTCGGCTTGTTTGTCCACGAGTGCAATGGCAAGCTGCTGATCGTTGGCGCTTTGACCGATTCGGCAGTCGCGGTCGCTGGATTCCAACTCTATGACCATATCATCGCGATTGACGGCGACAACGTAAGCAGCTTTGCCGAGGCGGACATCGCCGTTTCGGACCTCAGCGAAGGCGATGAGTTGACCTTCCTGATCGCCCGCGGCGACCAGGAATTGACGATTTCGGTAGCCGCCGAGGACCACCGCCGGCGCCGGCGGCAGCCGCGGCGCCCGCATCCGCGCATTGAGAGCACCTTCGTCACCGACAGCATCGGCCTGGGTTACGGCGACGGCTTCATTGAAGTGCAAGCCCTAAGCCCGGAGCACGAACTGTACAGCGCCGGCATCCGCCGCTACGACCTGATTACCGCCGCCAACGGCGCGCCTATCGCGGAAGGCCAGGACTTCTTCACCGGCGAAGACATTGAGCTCACCGTCCAGCGGTCCAGCGGAACAATGCAGTTGGATCTGCCCGAAGAATTCGCGCCGCTGTTGATGTATGGCCAGGATACGCCAGTTGAGCAAGACCGCTCGCAGTGGCTGGACTTGCATGAGAAGCAGGTGACGCTCGGCGTCCGCTACCTGCAATTGGAGCCGGACAGCCCCTATTTCGAGGGCAGCAATGTATCGCATGGCGCTTTCGTCGCCGAGGTGATTGCGGGCCTGCCCGCGGAGAAAGCCGGCATGCAGGTGGGCGACATCATCGTGGCGGTGGCCGGGGAGCCGGTCACGCTGGAGATCGACTTGCGCAACCGCATCTATTTCCACAAGCCGGGCGACATGGTGACGCTTGACGTCCTGCGCGCGGGCGAGATGATGCGGGTTGAGGTGGTATTGAGGGTGGCGAGCTAAGTCAGCCGCATTGAGCTGTAAAAGGAAGCCCCTGCCGGATGGCAGGGGTTTTTTTGTGTCTTGTGATACATTACAGTATCTTGCGTATAATTAATCATGCGCCGAGACAAGAATCGAGCTGACCATGTACGACATATTCCTTACAAAGCAATTCCAGACAGAGCTAGACAAGCTGGACAATTCGCTGAAGGGCAGAGTTGCGAAGACGGTTAGACGGATTCAAATGGATCCACATCATCCGGGTTTGGGTACGCATCCGGCGACGATTGAATCCAACCGCAAAGTTATGCGTTCACGCGTCAATGATAATTTCCGCATCCTGTGGGAGTGGCTGGAAGGCGGGGATATTGCGCTATGGCGCGTCGGAAAACATGAGGTCATTGACCGTATCGTTGATCTTCCGAGCGCAAATGCGGAGAATTGGAAGCTCTACACCAGAGACGCGGACGACCAAAGTCTGGTTGAACTCGAGAGTCTGGCGGCAAGCCCCGATTTGCCGCAACCATTGGAACATGTGCCTCGGAACATTTTGCGGCTCTTTGGCGTGCCTGACGCGCAGTTGAATGCTGTGAAATCTCTGCGGGATGCGGAGGAAATTTGGGATCTGCCGATTCCGGAAAACGTCCAGTCAACCCTTCTGGATCTCCTCACTAATCCCGCCTGGACACTGGACAACTTATTGGACACCGGGCAGTTGCTCTATCGCACCACCGTAGACCAGCTTGAGGGCTATTGCGAAGGCAATATCAAGCAACTTCTTCTCAACTTAAATGCTGAACAAGCGCGATACGTGGGCATTCAAACCAGCGGGCCCTTGTTGATAAAGGGCGTTGCAGGTTCCGGCAAAACGACCATCGGTTTGTACCGCGCCAACCATCTTGCAGCAGCGATCGAGAACAGCCGTCGCTTCTTTGGCGAAGACACCTCGATTCTGCTGCTCACTTATACGGGGACTTTGGTAAATGCGTTGCGCCAGCTCTACATGGAACTCTATGGAGAACTGCCGCAGTCCATCACTGTCCAAGGCTACAAGGAGTGGATGCTTCAGCAATTGCGCGCGAACAACATTTTTCTGAATGCGGCGGACGAGGATACCAGACGGGAGATTATCAGACAGGCGCAGCAGGACGTCGCGCGCGTCTTTCCGCGGGACACTGTGGTCCGTGGGCGCACCGCCGACTATTTGCTGCAAGAAATCGATCAGGTCATCCGCGCCCGAGGGCTGGGAAGTCTGGACGAATACCAGACAATTGAACGAATTGGGCGCGGGATCGGCCTGGATCGCGCGCGGCATCGACCCATCGTATGGAGAATCTACGAACGCTATCAGCAAGAGTTAGATAAGCGACGCCTCTTCGATTGGGCGGACTTGGCCCGCCTTGTGCAGAAGCACTGCACAGAGCTTCCGCAATATGATGTTGTAATCATCGACGAGGCGCAAGACTTCCAGCCAAGCGAGATCCGTTTGGCCACTCGCCTGATTCCCGACTACCGCGAATTGCGGAGCCTGACCTTGCTCGCCGACCCGGCCCAGAGCATCTACTATCGGGGCATTCCATGGAAAGAGGCGGGCATAAACATTCAAGGACGGACGCGCGTCCTCGCCAAGAATTTCCGTAACACAAGCGAGATACTTGAGGCCGCGCGCCACATTGTCGATGGCTGCGCGGACTTGCAAGCCGACGGCGAGTACATTCCGCCTACCGGTACGCGGAGACGCGGACCCAAGCCAATCGTGGCAAGTTACCGCGGCGCGATGCAAAGCAATCGCTACCTGGCTGATGAAATAGTCAGGTTGTGTCAAATGGGACAATACCGTCCGGGCGACATTGCCGTAATATCGCGCAACAAGACCTTGCTGACCAAATACATACAGTCATATCTAGAACAGCAAAACATAGATTGCCGGTTCTTCCGCGACAGAGACTTCCAGGTCTTGGAAAATGAAGTCAAGCTGATAACGATGCATTCGGCCAAAGGCCTGGAGTTTCCGGTAGTTTTCCTGGTTGGCTTGGCTGACCAATACATGCCATATATCAGTCGTGACTCTGATACCAGGCAGGAAGATGAATTGCAGGAACGCAAACTATTCTACGTAAGCATGACGCGGGCGGCGGAGCGGCTGTATCTGTTGCATCCACAGTACAACCGCAGCCGCTTCCTCCATGATTTGGACGCGGCAACGATCGCCCAGAGGCAATGTTAAAACCTACTTCGCATACTCGACGCGCCGCGTCTCGCGGATCACATGCACCTTGATCTGCCCCGGATACTGCATATCGCTCTCGATCTGCTTGGCCACATCGCGCGCCAATTGAATGGAGGCGTAGTCATCCACGACTTCCGGCCGCACTATAATCCGCACCTCGCGGCCCGCTTGCAAGGCATAGCTCTTGTCCACGCCGTCGAAGCCATTGGCGATCTCTTCCAGCTGCTTGACGCGGCGAATGTAGGACTCGAGGCTCTCGCGCCGCGCGCCCGGTCGCGCGCCTGAAATGGCATCGGCCGCTTCCACGATATAGGCTTCGACGCATTCCTTCTCAACCTCGTGGTGATGCGCCGCGATGCAGTTTACAACCGCGTCTTTGCCGCCGTAGCGCTTGACGAATTCCGCTCCGATGGTGGCGTGCGTGCCTTCGATGTTGTGGTCAATCGCCTTGCCGATATCGTGCAGCAAGCCGCCGGCTTTGGCGATATTGACATCCGCCCCCAATTCCATCGCGATCATGCCGGCGATATGCGCCGTCTCGATGGCGTGCGCATGTTGATTCTGCCCGTAGCTCGTGCGGAATTTCAACGTGCCCAGCAGATTGAGGACCTCGGCATGCAGGCCGTGTATGCCGGTCTCGTAAGCGGCGCGCTCGCCCTCTTCGCGCACGATTTTCTCGACTTCGGCGCGCGTGTCTTCCACCAGCTTTTCGATGCGCGCCGGATGAATCCGACCGTCCTGAACGAGCTTGGCCATCGTGCGTTTGGCGACTTCGCGCCGGATGGGATCAAAGCTGCTGATGGTGACTGATTCAGGCGAGTCATCCACCACGACATCGACGCCAGTGGCCAACTCGAAGGAGCGGATGTTGCGGCCGTTGCGGCCGATAATGCGGCCTTTCATATCATCGCTGGGCAAGTGCACGACGCTGACCGATATTTCGCTCACCTGCTCCGACGCCAGCCGCTGTATCGCAATCGCGATCAGGCTGCGCGCGCGCTGATCGGCTGTTTCACGCGCTTCCGCCTCGACCTGCCGGATGATGCGCGCCATGTCGTTGCGCGCGTCAAGCTCAATCGAATCCAGCAGCTGCTGACGCGCCTCGTCCACGGTCATCTGCGCGATCAATTCAAGTTTTTCAATCATGGTCGCTTCGGACTTGCGCAGTTCGTTTTCTTTGCGGTCGAGGCGGCTTTGCCGCTTGTTCAGCTGCTGGTCGCGCTGTTCCAGGCGCTCCATGCGCTGGTCCAGCTCCCCGCGCCGGCGCTGGATGCGCTCGTCTTCATCGTTAAGGTCCCGCCGCCGGCGCCCGAGCTTGGCATCCGCGTCCGTGATCCGCCGCCGAGCGCTGGCCTCGGCATCGGCGATGATCTGCAGTTTCTCGGTCTCGGCGCTATTCAGGATCTCTTTGGCATCTTCCGATGCCTTGACAAGCGCGCTTTGGCCTTCCTCCTTCTGCCGTTGCAGCAGCTGCTGCACGCTGCGGCGGCCGCCGAAGGCGTAGCCAGCCCCGATTCCAACGAGCGCGATAACGAGTATTGCGATTGCCAGTATGATAGTTTCCATAAGCGCTGGGCGGCATCCGCAGGATACATTCGCCCTTGCCCCTTTCTATGCTAGTTGCGGCTAGCTGCCGCCGACGCTAATCCTGCTCATCGGCGCGGAAGTAGCCGGGTTCCGATTCTTCCAGTTCTTTCTGCAGCTGCAGAACAACATCTCTGATTGTTTCGCCCACGAAGCCGCGGCGGCGCAGCAACCCGCCCAGCTTGTCGCGGAAGGCGGCTCGCGTCCGCCCGCGATAGCGCGGCAGCTTGGCCCGCGCGGCGCGGTCCGCCGCAGCCCCTTCGTCAAATTGCGAGAGCAGATCGTCGATGATGTCATCGTCCACGCCTTTGGCGCGCAACTCGTAGCGCAAGGCGCGCGGCGCCATCGGCTTGGATCGTTGACGTTCCGCCAGCCAATATTCGGCAAAGGCGACATCATCGACGTAGCCGCGCCGCTCCAATCGCTCAATGACGTCGTCGATCAGCGGCGCCGGAACGTCCTTGCCGGCGAGATTGCGCCGCACTTCCTCGCGGCTGCGGGCGCGGTAGCCCAGAAAACGCAAAGCCCGGTCGTAGGCTTTGCGCGCGGCCTCAGCATCTCCCAGCGCCGCGATTTCGCAGTCCGTCAAACACTGCCCGCGCTGCAGCGTCCGCGCCTGCGACAGCGGCAGGTCCATGGCGTACTCATCATCGAGATAGAGGCGAACCCGTTCCCGATCACGCTGATGCGCTTCAAGCGCGGTGACGACTGGCATGGCAAGTTCCAACACAAATAAACACAGATCTTCCAACGCTGTGGCGATTCCAAATGCAAATTACAACTTGTGTCGATGCAACTCAGGGGCTGCTGATCCTATGCAAAGACTCAGTGCAGATTTCTTGTCAATCCAGGCGAGCGCGCCGATTCGCGGATCCGCCTAAATTCAATCACTGAACTTCCCAAAAGACAGTTCATCACAAACTGAACCAAGCTTGTATTGTGCCCAGTCAATCGCATGTAATTTGCGCGGTACCGCCTGCAGCAGCAATTTCAACAGCCTTCCATGCGCGTCTGCGCTTGTCGAAACCGCATGCTGCTGGCCACCTTCGCTTAAGGCCGCACAGTTTCCAATTCCTTGCGGCTTTCATCGGTGGTCATGTATTCACTTTGTCGCGAGACGGATTTGACATAATGGGTCCATCCATCTATGTTCTAATTATACAGGATAAGAGCGAATGACAAGTCTTACATTCTCTCTTGGCAATTCTTGTATCGACGCAAAACGCTTAAAATGCGATGGACCGGTTCGCCGACCGGCAGGCGCGTAAACCCGCAAACAGCGCCGGCGACAAGGTTTCGCGGCAATCAGCGCGCTGTCGCTGCGTCCTGTCGCCGGGTCTTCCGAGCCAAAATGCCGGCTGAAAATGGCCGGCTGAATTTGTAAAGAGTGCACAGTTATGGGCAGAATCTCGCGAGGCATACTGGTGACCGGCGGCGGCACCTTCCTCGGCGACAATATTGCCACGGCCTTGCTGGCGGAAGGCGCGCAGGTCAGCCTGCTGGTGCGCCCGGGCGCCGAAGACAATTTGGGAGCGCTGGCCCAGCACACGCGCTGGTCGACCGCCGATGTTTGGAGCCCGGCCAGCCTGCGCGGCAAAGCCCGCCTGCATGACGCGGTGATTCATACCGTCGGCAGCTTGAGGGACGACCCGGCTGCCGGCCTTTCATTTCACCGGCTCAACTTCGTCTCGGCGCGCAATGTCGCCAACATGTGCGTCAGCGACGGCGTCGGCCGCATGCTCTTGATAAGCGGCGTTCGCGCGCCCTGGATCAACCGCGGATACATTCAGTCAAAACGCGAAGCCGAGGATTACCTCTTGCGTCTGGGCCTGCGCTGCAACATCATCCGGGCGCCGCTGCTTTACAAGCCCGGGCGGAATCGTCCGGGCTTCTTTCGCCTGATGACGCTCCTGGGCGCCTTGCCGCCCCTGTCCTGGCTGCATCTCGGGCGCATCGCGCCCATGCCCGTCGACACGCTCGCGCGCGCTGTCGCCCAGGTCGCCCTGACTGAAGAGGACGACCGGCGAATCTATTACGCCCGCGACCTCAGGCGGCGCCTCAAAGGCAGCGCGACGGCGCGCGCTACGGTGGTGGACGCGCAGGCCAACTTGCGGCCGGGATCCGCCGACGGAAGCCCCTTCGACAGCCTGGACGAGGACTTGCCTTTCGGCTGGACACCGCGAGATGGAGGGCAGTAAATCGTCCTTGAATTGCTTATGCCGCCAAGTATAATATCTGTCCCGTCAGGCGACGTAGCCAAGTGGCAAGGCAGAGGTTTGCAAAACCTTTATTCGTGGGTTCGAATCCCACCGTCGCCTCTTTCTTCCCAATAGAATGCCGTCATGATGCGCGAGTCAAAATCCGTCGAGAGCAAAGATCCGGCGCGGCCGCCCCGGGGCCAAAGGCCGTCTTCGGCGCTTCCGCCGCAATTGCCCTTGACCAACTACAGCCTGAGCACGGTCTGCCCGGCTTGCGCCAGCAAAACCTACAGACGCGCCTGCAAGGTCCATTGCCCCAAATGTGGATTCATGTGGGATTGCAGCGAGCTCTAGGCGTCGCTGCAATTACGCCGCGATCTTCCAATATCTCTCGACATAAGCGCCGGAATTTGGATCAGCAAATGCCCGCCGCACGTCGGTCTCCATCTCATCCAGGCTGGACCAAAATGTACTGATCTGCGACTGATAGCGGGCGATCGCCTTGATCTTGGCGCGCATATCGGCTTCGCTCAATATGACATCGGCCGGCTCAAGCGCGAGGTCAACGGCGGACAGCGCCAATTCAGTTGAGCGATCGGCTTTGGAATAAGGGAATTCGACAAAGAAGCGCACCGCCGCCCGGTCCGGAATATCGCGGACTTGAGTCATGCCCCAATCGCGGGCGATCTGATGATCGACATGGCGGCCAACGCCCAGCGGCAGATAGACGCGGTCGGCCGTTTCCAGCCCGGGAATCTGAATCCCCTGCAGCAATCTCGGGGCATAATCCGCCGGATGCACATCGGCGAAGAGCGATTCCTCCGAGGGATAAAGCGCCATGTTACCGGCGGCGCGATAGACACAATCCGGAAGCGGCACGTGCATGAATTCGACGCCGATCAGGCGCGACGCGCCTTCGTCTTCCAATTGGCGCTGACGCAGGGGGCTGTCGCCCGCCGCCCAGCGTTCGTGCAGGTCCTTCAGGATAGGCGAGTCGGGCAGATCGCCATCGTGCAAGCCGCCCATAATTGTCATGATGGTGACGGCGTGACCGGCCGCGGTCAATTGATGCGCTGTACCGCCGCAGCTGAAAACGCCGTCGTCGAAGTGCGGCGAAATAATGACATGTGATTCCCGCTTGGCATCGGCCGGCAATGGCGTCTCCTTCATTCGATCAGCGGTCAATCGGGCGCGGCCTCGGCCGCCAGATAATCGCAGTGCGCCGTGATCGGGCAGCGCTCGCAAGCCGGCGTCCGCGCATGGCAGGTATCGCGTCCGTGCTGAATGAGCTGGATGTGAAATTGATAGTAGTCCTCCGGCGGGGCGATCGCCTCCATCACCGGGTGCGCGTCATCGGCGGATAGTTTTTCCGGCAAGAAGCCGATGCGTTTGCTGACGCGATATATATGCGTGTCCACGGGAAATGCCGGCCGGCCATAGGCAAAACACAGCACAATCGCAGCCGTCTTGGGCCCGATCCCTCTTAAGGAGACCAGCCAGGCCTTCGCCTCGTCAATTGAAAGCTCGTTCAGGAAATCGATGCTGTATTCGCCGACCTTGTCGTGGATGACCGCCAGGACATTTTGAATGCGCGGCCCTTTCTGGTTCGCCAGCCCGGCCGGACGTATCGCGTCAATGAGCTCGTCCAGCGCGGCGAAACGCGCGTCAGCCCATGTGGGAAAGCGTTCCTTCAGCCGCTCAAACGCCAGATCGCGATTCCTGTCATTCGTGCTCTGGCTCAAGATACAACTGATCAGTTCATCCATGCCGTCTTGATTGCGCGACCAATCGAGCGTTCCATAAACTTCGGTGAGAGCAGCCGCGACCGGCCCGTACTTCGCCTTGCGCCGGGGGAATTCATCGACTTTGCTGAGCGGATCTCGTTTTCGCGCCATAGGCTAATTGTACAGCGCGCGCGCCTCGCTGCCAGTGACGAGATTGGTTTGCAGCGGACGAATCAGGCCGGCTTCGCGCCGATGCCGCGCTTGCCGGCGTTTTCCGCTTTTTCCTGCGGCAAGAAGTACCAGGCGATGATGGCGATAATGGCGAAGACGAAGGCGGTCGCCAGGAATGTGCCGCGCATCCCCAGCCAGATGGCGACTGTAGCGCCGAATAATGGCGCCGCCGCCCTTGAGCCGGAAATGACCGAATTCTCCATGCCGTAGACAGCGCCGGCCGTCTGGGCATCGGTGTAGCGCGAAAGCAAAGCGCTTGGAACCGAGACCATGCCCCCGGCGACCAGACCAGCCAGACCCTGCAGAAGCAGCAGCTGCCAGACATCGGCGACGAAAGCTTGCGGCAGATAAAGCAGCGCGGCCGCAGTCGAACAATAGAAGAGCACCTTGCGATGGCTGATGCGGTCGCCGAGGTTGCCGAGATAGACCGCGCCCAGCGTCGATGTCGCCGCCGACACCGCCATCACCATGCCGGCGTAGGTATTGCTGGCATCTGCGCCGCGAGCGACCAGGGACACCACAAAGAGCGGCGCGATAGGCACGATGATCATGCGCGCCAGGCCCGACAGAAATCGCAGGGACAACACCAGGCCGACGCCCGAAGTGCCCAGGACGTTTTTCCAACTCTGCAAGACTGATGTGCGCCGCTTCTCGGATTCGGAAGCCAGCGAGCTGCTGTCTTCACTGACGCCGACCAGAACGACCAATCCGCCAGCCATAAGAAGAATCGCGGTAATCAAGAAGGGGATGCTGTATCCGAAGAGATCGGCCAATACGCCGCCCAGGAGCGGGCCCACCGCAACCCCGGCCCATAAGCCGACCTGCAGCGCGCCCATGGCGAAGCCGACGCGGTGACGCGGCGTCGCGGCCGCCACCAGGGCATTGTTAGCCGAGACCGTGCCCGTGATGAGACCTTGAACGGCGCGTATGAGGATTAGTTGCTCGGCAGTTTGAGCGAATGCCATAAATGCCAATGTCAGCGCCCCGCCAAAAAGCGCGCGCATGATCATCTTTTTGCGCCCGAAGCGATCGGCGACCACGCCCCAGAATGGCGCGGAAATCATCATGGTGATGCCCTGCGCCGATATCACAAGCCCGGCAAGCAATTCCGTGCTGAGTCCGCTGGAGCTGCCCAAGTCTTCAATGTACAGCGGCAGGAAGGGGAAGATCATCGAGAAGCCGACCGCTGACAGAACCTGGGCGACGCAAATCACGCCCAGGGTGTACTTCCAGCTATGAGGAAGGGAAAAGGCGCGCGCAAGCGATTGCTGATTTGCTGACAGGGCTTTCGCCATTGGGGTCCAACCTTTATTCAGTTCAAATAAGCGTCACAAAAAAAGAGCCTGTCTGCGGACGACAGGCGAAATCGGTCAAGGAACGAAGTCTCGTATTGATTGTTCAACGCATTAACATCCTTTAACGTCCGCCGACCAGACCGGCGAACAATTTTGAGCGTTTGCGTTTTGGCGCCGGCAAGAACTGCGTTCCAATCAACAGAATCGCCAGGTAATAGATGGCGACTACGGCGAAGACGACGCGCAAGCCGAAGATCGATGCGATGATCGACGCCGTCAGCGGCGCCATGCCATTGGCGAATGAAGAAACCGAAGCATCCAGGCCATATACCGAGCCCTCGTCCCCCATCGCCGAGAAACGCGCCAGCATAGCCGCCGGCGCCGCCAGGACGCCGCCCGCCGCGAAACCCGCCAGGCCTTGCAGCAGCAGCAATTGTCCGATATTCGTGACCAGGGCCTGCGGGAGGTAGGCCGCGGCCGCCATGACCGACGCCCCGAGCAATATATTGCGATAGCCCACGCGGTCGCTGAGCCAGCCCAGGACCAGCGAGCCGGCGGTCGTTGTAATTGCCGATACGGTTAAAACCAGCCCGGCAAAACTGCTCGCGCCCGAAGTCATCACATCGGGCAGCAGGACCAGGACAAACAAGGGCGCGATAGGCATGATGGAGCGCTGGGCAAAGCCGTTGAGAAAACGCAGTGAATACACGGCTTTTATACCCTGGGCCCGCAGCACGCCCTTCCAGGCGCTTATCATATTCAATGGATTCAAATCGAGGCGGCTGTTTTCCGGCGGCTTGTAGGTCTCGCGAACGCCGATTGTCACAAGCAGGCCGGCCAGAACGAGCAAGACCGCCGTGAAGAAGAAGGGCGCCTGAAAACCATAATTGTCCGCCAGGATGCCGCCGATGGTGGGACCAATCGCCACGCCGCCAAACAGGCCAACTTGCAGCGTGCCGAGCGCGAAGCCAATGCGCTCGCGCGGGCTCTCGCCGGCCACCAGGGCCATGTTGGCCGCGATCAGGCCGCTGGTTAAACCCTGCAGCGCGCGCAAGGCGATCAGCGCCAGGGCCGTCTGCGCGAAGCCCATGAGCGCCATGATGACCGCCGCGCAGAATATGGCGCGCATGACCATTTTCTTGCGCCCGTATTGATCGGCCAGGCGCCCCCAGAATGGCGTAACCAATGTCGCCACCAGCGGCGGCGCGGCGATCACCAGGCCCGCCAGAAGCTCCGGGCTGATGAAATGAGCGTCTTTTAATGTCTGTATGTAGAGGGGCAAAAAGGGGTAGACAAGCGAAATGCCACCGGTGCTAAGCGCCTGCGCCAGCGAAACGACGATTAATGTGACGACCCAGCGCTTGAGCGGTAGAGAGTCCTCAGCCTCTTGCATGTACAGCCGCGGTCCGCTTGTTCAATAGCAAATTGGTCTAGGCTACAACCTTTCATTCATATTGCAAGCGTGGATTTGCCGCAATTCTGCGGGATTGATGGGAGTGTCTATATCGGTGGACATATCTTGAATGCGAGCTTGGCACAGGTTAATTCACCACAGAGACACAGAAGTAAACGCAAGTAAGTCGTGCAAATTTTGATGGGCAGTTTTTTGCAAGAGAGGGCGAGCCACCGACTCGCCCGTACACCGAGTCTCCTCTTATGCGGTAGGGGCGACCCGGTGGGTCGCCCGCAAGTATGCCGCGAAAGACAATGCGCATCTTTTCAATAACTTGCTTGCGTCTACTGAGGGCACAGAGTTTTATTGCTTGGGTCTAAGGGAAACCACATCCACTACATTAGCCACTCCCGGATTGATTGCATCTGTAAATCCGCGCCAATCTATAATAGGCTCAGGCACAAGCCACAGTGCGGGATAGCGAAAGAAGCAGCGATTATGAATGCGCTCGGCCGCCCGGAGGCGATGCCGCTCGGCCGCTTTGGGCGGGGGATGCTTATGGCCGCCGGCCCGCACACCGAAATTAGCTTAAGCCCGGCGAGGCAATAATGTGGCAACCTGGCAAATTGGAACTGGAGCGCCTTGAAAAAGCCGAAAGGCTTGAGGCGCAAGGCATTGCCTTATACCCGGCGCGGGGCAAGCGGACACAGCGCGTCGCCGATGCGGTGCAGCGCTTCTTGCAACAGGAGGCGCAGCTTGCAGAGGCTGACGACCCTGCCCCTCCCCCAATTGAAGTCACCGTTGTCGGGCGGATCCGCCGGCTGAACAGCAAGGGCAAGGTCTCATTCGCCCATATTGAAGACGAAAGCGGCCGCGTGCAACTTTTCCTGCGCATTGACGCGCTGGGCGAAGAGACCTACGAATTAATCCGACGCAAGCTCATCGATGTCGATGACTTCGTCGAAGCCAGCGGCACCATGATGCGGACGCGCGCCGGCGAGATCAGCGTCGCGGCGCGGCATTTGCGCCTGATTAGCAAAGCCTTGACTCCTCTGCCGGTCATCAAAGAGCAGCGGCGCGACGACGGCGCCGTCGTCGAATACGGCGAATTCAAGGATATCGAAACGCGCTACCGCCAGCGTTATGCCGATCTGGCGGTCAATCGGGCGGTGCGGGATATCTTCGTCAAGCGCGCGCAGACCATCAAAGCGCTGCGCGACTTCCTCGACAAGGAAGGCATGTTGGAGGTCGAAACGCCGATTCTGCAGCCGCTCTATGGGGGCGCGGCGGCCCGGCCCTTCAGCACGCGCCACAATCAACTGCATCAGGAACTCTACTTGCGCATAAGTTTTGAACTCTACCTGAAGCGGCTGCTGGTCGGCGGCTATGATGCGGTCTACGAGATCGGACGCGACTTCCGCAACGAAGGCGTGAGCCACAAACACAATGCCGAATTCACCATGCTCGAGTTTTACAAAGCTTACATTGATTACAAGGGCGTGATGGACATCACCGAGCGCATGTTCGCCTACACCGCCGAAGTTGTCACCGGTTCGGCCCAGATCGTCTATCAGGGCGAAAGCCTCGATCTGGCGCCGCCCTGGAAGCGCCTCAGCATACGCGAGGCGGCGCAGGAACTGCTGGGCTTTGACTACATGGATTACCCGACCAGCGAATCCCTCTACAACACTCTCGTTTCGCGCGATTTGGCGGACGGGCTGGATCCGCAGGATACCTGGGGACGCATGATCGTCGAACACCTGCTGGGCAAGCACATCGAGCCGCAACTGATTCAGCCGACAATCATCAAAGATTACCCGCGCGATATGTCGCCCTTCGCCAAGCGGCTTCAGAGCGCGCCGGATATCGCCGATGCCAAGGAGCGGCGCTATTGCGACAGCCATACCGAGCGCTTTGAGTTTTTCATCGCCGGCATGGAGATGGGCAATGCCTTCACAGAACTCAACGATGCGCGCGACCAGCAGGCGCGCTTCGTCGAGATGAAGCGCCTCTACGCCGACGAAGCCGATGAAACCACGCCGCTGGATGAAGATTATCTGGCCGCCATGCGTTATGGCATGCCGCCCAACGGCGGCTTCGGCAGCGGCGTCGATCGCATGGTGATGCTGCTGACCGACCAGACCAGCATCCGCGATGTCTTGCTCTTCCCGCACTTGCGGACGCCGGCGCTTTCGGAACGGGATCTGCGCGGCCAATTCATGCTGGATGCCGCCGTGAGGCAAATTGAATACCGCCTGGATGTTCCGCTGGCGGGCGGCAAACAGAAGATCGCTCTCTGCTTGCCCGCTTATGATATCGGCGTGGAATTCCGGCTGGCGAATGCGCTGGAGGGCGCGCTGCCGCGGCTGCGCAAGCTGCGCAAGTCCTTCCCCGGCGCGCTGTATGTGATGACCGAGGAGCGCCTTTATCGCGTTGACGATGAATTGCAGCCGTTAGCCCTCTCGGAGTTCTGGGCCGCCCTCGGCTGAGGCGCTTGCCCGTAAGCCTCTCGCTGGTGTATGATCGTATTGTGATATCCGTGCAGCCTGTGAAGTATCGGAAGCGCCGACCGAAATGATTGACTGGCTGACGCCGCAAGTTTTTGATCTTCTCGTGATGGCCAACATCGCCGTCGGCCTCGCGCTGGCTGGGCGGCGCTTTGCCCGAGATTTGCGGCTGCCGCTCCCCGCTGACGCGCCGGCTTGGGCGCGCGAGCGTTACCAGCCCCCCGCTCAAGATCCCTCCTCCAATTCGTCTTAGCGCCATGCGCCGCTCTATCGGGGCATGCTGGAGTATTGCCTGCGGCGCATGGCATAAGCAGAATACAATCAATCCGAGTCACAAGCGATTCTATAAGGAGTGAGGACAGACATGCTTGATATTGCGCTAATCCGGCATAAGCCGGATTGGGTCAAGGAACAGATTGAGAAGCTGGGTGACACTGATGCGCTGAAACGCATTGACTTGATCCTGAGGTTGGATGCACAGCGCCGCGAGATCCGCACACGCATCGAGACGGAGCAATCAGCTCTAAACAAGCTGAACCGTGGGATGGGTAAGTTACGTGGGAACAGGAAAATCGACGAAGAAGACAAACTGGAACGTGCAACATTGGCGGCCCTCTGCCTGATAAAGCTATCCGACCGCTCGGCTGCGTCGAAATGGATGGATTGTACGTTTCAGCGATTACTTTACAGTGACGATGAAGCTAGACGCAGGAAAACACGTGAAATATTTGCAGAAGTGGCCGAACGCCTAGACAAGGGCCAGGAACCATTGGATCTGCACATGCATCACTCTTCGTCTAGCGATCCATATACCGACGAGGAGCAGAGAGCCGCTTACGCATTGCTCGTGTCCGCACTGAAACGCGTCGAGAAGTCGAGCGGTGTCAAGTCGGGATTTGCCTGGGTAAAGGATATCGAACAGGAACTGCGCGAAAACATGCTCTGGATCCCCAATCTGCCGCATGATAGCGTGCCTGTCGCGGCCAGCGAAGACGACAACGTGGCGGGCGCGGTGCAAGGCGCGCTGCGCGAATTCGATTTTGAGCCCAAGCCGCATTGGGAGCTCGGCCCGGCTTTGGGCATCATCGACTTTGAGCGCGGCGTCAAGCTCTCGGGCAGCCGCTACTACGTGCTGAAGGGCTGGGGCGCGCGCCTGCAGCGGGCGCTGATCAGCTTCTTTCTCGATAGGGCGCGGGAAAACGGCTATCGCGAGGTTTACACGCCTTATATCGTGCATCGGGAAATGCTCTATGGCGCGGCGCAATTCCCCAAGTTTGAGGACACGGTCTATGGCTTGGCGGAAGAAAACAAGTTTCTGCTGCCGACTGCCGAAGTCGCCGTCGCGAATCTGCATCGCGACGAAATCCTGGAAGAAGCCGATTTGCCGCTGAACTACGCCGCGCATAGCCCCTGCTTCCGCAGTGAAAAAGCCAGCGCCGGGCGCGACGTGCGCGGCATCAAACGCGTGCACCAATTCGAAAAAGTGGAGATGTTCAAATTCACGACGCCGGAATCGAGCTACTGCGAATTGGAGACGATAACGGAGCAAGCGGAAGCTTTATGCGACGAGCTCAAACTCCCGTATCGCCGATTGGAAATTGTCACCGGCGATCTCGGCTTCAGCGCCGCGAAGAAGTACGATATCGAAGTCTGGTCGCCGGGCTGCGAGGAATGGCTCGAGGTCAGCTCATGCAGCAACACGGAAGCCTTTCAGGCGCGCCGGGCGATGCTGCGCTATTACCCAAGCGGCAGCCGCAAATCGCGTTACCTGCACACGCTAAATGGCAGCGGCCTGGCGACGCCGCGGGTGATGATCGCCATCATGGAGAACTGCCAACAGGCCGATGGCAGCATCGAAATTCCAGATGCGCTAAGGCCCTATCTGGGAGGCGCCGCCGTCATCCCAAGCGCCTGAGACGAGCGCGGACTTGGGAGAACTCCTGGCAAATGCGCCGGGGTTTCGAGCCAACCCCCAATATTTGGGGCGCATCCGGATTTTCGTTGACAGCGATTTTGCCGCAAGTTTATAATCAGTTGAGGTTGAGCAAGATTTTCCTTGCGCCAGCCGACGGCCGCGGAAGTGATTGAGGAGCCATACATGTCAGCGACATCCGTGATCGAAATGAAGGGACTCTCCAAGACTTATGGTTCGGGCGCGGACGCAACCCGGGCGCTCGATAATTTGACCTTGGATGTCCATCGCGGCGAAATCTTTGGCTATCTCGGGCCGAATGGCGCGGGCAAAACCACCACCATACGGATGCTGCTTGACTTGATCCGCCCGACGGCCGGCGCCGCCGCCATATTTGGGCTGGATGTGCGCGAGCAAAGCGTCGATATCCATCGGCGCATCGGCTTTATGCCGGGTGAACTCAGCTTGTGGGAGGGCCGTACAGGCAATCAGATTATCCACTATGTCGCCAGCGTTCGCGGCGATAGCAAAGGCATCGTCAAGCAGGCGGCTGAAATCGCCGCGCGCCTGCAGCTGGATACCAGCAAGCGCGTGCGCGATCTGTCCTCCGGCAACAAGCGCAAGCTCGGCCTGGTCCTGGCGATGATGCACGCGCCCGAGCTGCTCATTCTCGACGAGCCAACCGGCGGCCTGGATCCCCTGGTGCAGCAGACCTTCCACGACATGATGGACGAATACCGGGACAAGGGCAAAACCGTTTTCTTGTCTTCCCACGTACTAAGCGAAGTGCAAGCGATATGCGACCGCGTCGGCATTCTGCGCGATGGCGACTTAAAAGCGGTCGAATCGGTGGAGCGCTTGACCCGTGTTGAGTTCCATACGGTAACCGTCGGCTTTCGCGACGCCATCCCCGCCGGGCTGCTGCCGCAATTGGACGCGCTTCCCGTCGTCAGCGATCTCAGCGCCAACGGCAGCCGCTTGAGCATGAGACTGGTCGGCGATTTTGATCCGCTGCTGCGAGCGATCGCCTCGGGTTACGTCGAATCCCTGCACATCGAAGAGCCGACGCTGGAGGATATCTTCCTGGCCTACTACAGCGGCAGCGAGGAGGGCTGATGATGAACGGCGTCGTGTTGGGTAATACGGTACGCACAGCCTGGAAGCAGATCCTCTATTGGGGAATCGGCTTGGGAGTACTTGGGTTTTATATCGTTTTCATCGCCTCGGATGCCGGTATCGTGGAGGGTTACGCCAACCTGTTCGAGTCGATGCCGCCGGCGCTGCTGGAGGCGTTTGGCGCGAGCAATCTGGAAATGTTCCGGACGACCGAAGGCTGGATCGTCTCGATCTTTGTATCCGAAGCCGCGATATTCCTGTCCGCCTTCGGGGTCCTGGCCGGCTTGAATATCTCCGCCAACGACGAACGCGCCGGCGTGATGGACGTCATTCTGTCGCTGCCGATTTCAAGACGGGCATACCTGGTCGAGCGCTGGCTCGGCTATGCCTTGATCGGCTTGGGCATCATGCTGCTCTCCGCCGCGATTACGCTTATCGCCGTCGCCATGCTGGCGGCTGATACGCCAGCGGACAAGATCCTGGTCGCCATCTTGAACATTTATCCCGGCACGCTGCTCGTCATGACGGTGACCTGCCTGCTGGCGACGATCCTGCGCCGCCGCGCCGTCGCCATCGGCCTGGCGGCGGCATTTGTAGTCGGCAGCTATGTATTCGGCATTATAGGCGGCGCCGCCAGCGGCTTCATCGCCGATCTGTTTGAGCAGATCTCATACTTCAGCTATTCGCAGGGCGAAGAAATCGTCCAGGGCGCATACGATCCGGCAAGTACGCTGGCGCTGATTGTCGTCGCGCTTATCGGATTCGCCCTGTCCATCCGGATGTTTGAAAGCCGCGATGTGGGCTTGTAGGAGTTTGTGACATGATTGGTTCAGTATTCCTGGAAACTCTCAGACAGACCTGGAAGCAGATGGTCTATTGGGGCGTCGGCTTGGCGGCGATGGCGCTGCTGGTCATTTTGATGCTGCCCCTCTTCGACATGCAGCAGATGAAAGATCTACTGGCCAGTTTCCCGGCCGTAATCCTGGCGATGATCGGCGTCGGCAACGAGTTGGAAATATTCGCCACCAACGAAGGTTTTGTCGCCGTCGGCTTCTTCGGCAAATCCTTGCTGATTTTCGCCGTCTACCCGGTCGTCATGGGCATGCGCATCACCGCCAATGAAGAAGACAATGGCACGATGGACATGCTGCTGAGCCTGCCGGTGCAGCGCGCGCGCGTCATCATCGAGAAGTTCCTGGCTTACAGCGTCAGCATCATCGGCGTCGTCCTGCTGATCTACTTTGGCATGCACTTGGGCGTGCTGCTCGGCGGCGTCGAATTGGATGTCGGCCGGTTGGCGGAAGTGACCTTCTATCTGATTCCGCTGATGGTGTTCACAATGGCCGCCACATTGCTCATCGGCGTGGTTGTGCGGCGGCGTCAGGTCGCGCTGGGCATCATCACCGCCTACATCATCTTGAGTTACATGCTGCAGACGATTGGCCTGGCGGCCGAGGGCACCGTGGCCGAGCCGATTGGCGCCATCTCCTTCTTCACCTACTACAACACGGGCGATATCCTGACCCAAGGCTACATCTGGCCGCATATCGCCGGTTTCGTCGTTCTCACTGCGGCGCTGCTGCTGCTGTCCCTGCATCGCTATGAAAGGCGCGACATCGCCGTCTGAACGGGCGCGCGGATTTTCGGGCGACACACAGTGTCGCCCCTACGGCATACGAGCAGATTCGGTGTAGGGGCGATTCTGTGAATCGCCCGCCGACACACGCGCGGATTTTCGGGCAACACACAGTGTCGCCCCTACGGCGTAGGACAAAACTCGGTGTACGGGCGAGCCGGTGGCTCGCCCCCTCTTGCTTCAAAACGCCCTTCAGATTTAGCAGGACTTGCTAGCGTAGACTGCGGGCGCTGCGCCTTAATTTGCATCGCCCGTTTTCATCTATTTGAATTCGGAGCAGTTGCCAAACTCCGGCAACTTGCGGCTAGGTGTCCGGCAATAGCGAACTCGAAAAGCGCCACGACAAACGCACCTTGTATGACCCCTGCGAATGTCGGAACTGCGGCGGGAGCGATCTCCGCTCAATCGGACGCCGTCATTGAAGTCAATTTAGCGCCGAGAGTTTCGCCCGCAGCGGCATCCGTTGATTTCAGCCTGTAGGCATCGGCGGGCGCATACTATAATCGCGGCGGGACAAAGACGCGTACAGAGCCGCCATGAGCCACAAGCAGAATCTGCTGGAAAGACTCTCCAACCGCCAGGCGACGGTCGGCGTTGTCGGCTTGGGTTATGTCGGCTTGCCGCTGGCGGTGGAATTCGCCAATGCCGGTTTCTCTGTGCTGGGCGTCGATGTCGATGCCGAGAAGGTCGAGCATATCAACGCCGGCCGCAGTTATATCGGCGATGTTGCCGATGCCAGCGTGCGCTGCCTGGTCGAGGCTGGCCGGCTCCGCGCCAGCGCAGACTACGACGACTTGCGAGAGATTGACGCGATCAGCATTTGCGTGCCGACCCCGCTGCGCAAAACGCGCGACCCCGATATGTCCTACATCATCCAGGCGGCGAAGTCGATTGCGGAGATCTGCCGGCCGGGTATGCTGATTGTGCTCGAGAGCACCACCTACCCCGGCACAACCGAAGAGATCGTCGTGCCCGAGATCGCCGGGGAGCGCCTGACGGTCGGCGAGGAGCTTTTCATCGCCTATTCGCCGGAGCGCATTGACCCCGGCAATCAAGACTATACCGTGCGCAATACGCCTAAAGTTGTCGGCGGCATTACCGAGCACTGCACTGAAGCGGCGACGGCCCTGTATGAATCGGCTGTTGACCAGATCTTCACCGTGTCCTCGCCGACAGCGGCCGAAATGGTGAAACTGTTGGAAAATACCTTTCGCGCAGTCAACATTGGCTTGGTGAATGAAATGGTGCTGATGTGCGACCGGCTCGGAATCGATGTTTGGGAGGTGATCCGCGCCGCCGCAACCAAGCCCTTCGGCTATATGCCCTTTTATCCCGGTCCCGGGCTGGGCGGGCATTGCATTCCGGTCGATCCCCATTACCTGAGCTGGAAACTCAAGACGCTCAACTACAACGCCCGCTTCATCGAGCTGGCGAGCGAAGTTAATGCATCCATGCCTTACTACGTCGTCAACAAGGTGACGGAAGCCTTAAACGACCGCGAGCGGGCCGTGCGCGGATCGCGCATCTTAGTATTAGGCGTCTCCTACAAGCGCGATGTCGATGATGTGCGCGAAAGTCCGGCGCTGGATATCATCAGCCTGCTGCGGCAACGGGGCGCGGATGTCGGCTATCACGATCCCTTTGTGCCCGAGATTCTGCTGGAGAACGACCTGCGCCTGGCGTCGCAATCCTATAGCGCCGGCCTGCTGGGCGAGGCGCATTGCGTGGTCATCGTCACCGATCATTCCTGCTACAACTGGGAGGAGATCGCCCGGCACAGCCAGGTCATCGTTGATACGCGCCATGTCTACGCCGATGCTGACGGCGAGCGCATCATCGGCTTATGAACAGCGTTCGCCCCGCGCGCTAGCGTACAGGCCGAGCCAGCGATTCCCAAATGTCTCGCCACATTGCGATTGACGCCAGCCGCGCAACGGTCAATAGGCCGACCGGGACCGAATATTACGCCCGGCGCCTGATACAGACGCTGATTGCCGCAAACGACAGCCGCTCCCAGCCCTATCGGTTCAACCTGTTTTTCCGCGAGGCGCCGCCCCCGGGTCTGTTCGAGCAATCAAAGAACGTCCGGCAAGTTGTCATTCCCTTTCCCAGGCTATGGACGCATTTGCGGCTGGCGGCCGCTCTTTGGCGCATGCGTCCTGATATCAGTTTCGTCCCGGCCCATACCTTGCCATTTTTCTTCCCGGGCAAAAGCATCGTCACCGTGCACGACCTGGGGTATCTGCATTTTCCCGCCGCCCATCCGCCGGCGCAGCGCGCCTATCTGGGCGCCACCACGCGCTTTAGCCAGGCGCGCGCCTCCATCGCGCTCGCCGACAGTCAAGCCACCGCGGACGATTTGCAGCAGTTCTACGGAACGGACCCGGCCAAGATCCGCGTCGTCCACCCGGGCCTCGATGCCGATAATTTGCAGGCGAGCGCCGAGCAAGTGGCGGCCGTCCGCGACAAGTTCAGCCTGCCGCAGCGCTATTTCATCACCCTCGGCACCTTGCAGCCGCGCAAGAATATCAAGCGCATCGTCGGGGCATTCGGCTTATGGCAGAAAGAACATGGAGATGGGAATGCCGCCCTGGTCCTGGCCGGCGGCCGCGGCTGGCTCTTCGATCCCGGCTGGACGCAGGACGCGCCAAATGTGCTGCTGACCGGCTACGTTGACGAGGCGGACAAAGCGGGCTTGCTCGGGGGCGCCACAGCTCTGGTCTTTCCCAGCCTGTATGAAGGTTTCGGTTTTCCCGCCCTTGAAGCGATGGCCGGCGGCATACCGGTGATCGCAAGCAACACATCGAGTTTGCCCGAAATCGTCGGCGACGCCGGCTTGCAGGTGGATCCGCTTGACAGGGCTGCGATCGCAGCCGCCATGGCGCGCTGCAGCCAAGACGAAACGCTCAGACGCGAGTTGATCCAGCGCGGCTATCGACAGGCGCAGCGCTTCACCTGGCGGGCGACCGCCGAAAAAGTGCTGGACGCCTTCGACGAGCTCTGCGCGCCGCGCTAAGTCATGGGGACGGCTATCTGATAGAATGGCACTGTGCAGGCGGCGGATGCGATGGCGGGCGACAAGATTCTCCTGGTGCAACTGGCGGATATCGGCGATTTGGTTTTGGCGACGCCGGCCATTGCCGCCTTGCGCGAAGCGCATCCGCGCGCCCGGATCGACCTGCTCGCCAGCGATCACGCGCTGCCGGTGATAGCCGATGGGCTGGTCGACAATGCCATAGCAATACGGCGCGGCGGGAAGAACGCGACAAGCGCCTTCCTGGCGCCGCAAAATCTGCGCAGTCTCTTCGGTCTTGCGGCTGCGAACTACGATGCCGTGGTATTCTTTCACCATTTCACCTTGCGCGCAGGCGTCCTGAAGTTCCGGCTGATCGCCCGGGCCAGCCGCGCAGGCCGCGTCATCGGCCTGAAAAACCGCCATGCCAGTTTCCTCAGCGACGGCGTCGCCGACGGCGGATTCGGCGCCCGGCATCAAGCGCAGTATTGGCTCGATCTGGTTGCCTTGTTAGGCGCGAGCAATGAGCCACGGCCCGCCCAGATCCGGCGCGAAGCATTCTTCTTTGAAGCGGCGCAGATCGGCTCGGGTGAAGCGCGGAGGCGCGTGGTGATTCACGCCGGCAGCGGCGGTTACAGCCCGGCCCGCCGCTGGCAACCCGAGCGCTTCGCGGCGGTCGCGCGGCAGCTGCAAGAAGAACTTAACGCCGAGATTGTGCTGGTCGGGCGGGCGACAGACGATGTTCAGCGCCTGCGCGAACTGCTCAGCGGCGCGGTTGTCAATCTGGCCGGGAAGACGACGCTGCCCCAACTGGCCGATGTCATCGCCCGCGCGGAGCTCTTCATCGGCGCCGACAGCGGCGTGATGCACATCGCCGCGGCCACCGGCACGCCGGTCATTGGCCTTTTCGGGCCCAGCAATGCCGCCGCCTGGCAACCCTGGACGCCGGGAGGGCGGGCACTGGTCTTGCGCAGCGGCGTGGAATGCAGCCCCTGCAGTTATGTGGCGCATGCCCTCGGCGCCCGCGAGGGTTGCCCGGCCCGCACCTGCATGAAGCTGATCACTGTAGATCATGTCCTGGCTGGCGCCCGAAGCCTGCTTGAAGATAGGCCCGCTCCCCCGCCAGTCAAGCCGGGCGCGGCGACGGCGCCTCAAGAGCGAGCCGCCGCCGACAGATTGCGCATCCTGGGCGTACCCGTTGACGCCATCACATACGATGTCTGGCTGGAAGTGATTGGACTCTGGGTCCAAGAGCGCGATGGCGCGCGACACGTCTGCACCGTCAATCCGGAGTTCATCATGATTGCGCAGCGCGACGCCATCTTCTTCAACATCTTGAATCGCGCCGAGTTCTGCCTGGCCGATGGCGTGGGCTTGCTCTGGGCGAGCCGGCATCTGGGCCGGCCCCTGCCGCAACGGGTGACCGGTTCTGATGGCGTGCCAATTATCGCCCAACATGCCGCCGCGCAGGGCTGGAAGATATTCTTTCTGGGCGCTGCCGAAGGCGTTGGAGCGCGCGCCGCCGAGATCCTGCAGGGCCGCTATCCCGCTTTGATCGTCGCCGGCGTTCATTCCGGCAGCCCGTCCGAAGCCGAAGAAGACGAAATCGTCGCCCGGGTGAACGCCAGCAGCGCCGATATCCTGTTTGTCGCCTACGGCGCGCCGGAACAGGACAAGTGGATCGCCCGCAATTTACCGCGGCTGAATGTGGCGATGGCGATGGGCGTCGGCGGATCGCTGGATTTTATCGCCGGGGTCGTCCCGCGCGCGCCGCAGTGGATGCGCGATCGCGGCATTGAGTGGCTCTATCGCCTGATTCGACAGCCTTGGCGCTTGCGGCGAATGCTGCGTTTGCCCCGTTTTGTCTTCGCCGTGTTGCGGCAAGCGCGCGGCTGATGCGCGGCAACCCGTCCTTATTCCAGGCTCGGAACTTGGTGTAAACTGAACGTTCGGATTTCGAGGAAAAGCGATGTCGGCGGATTTAAGAGCCTGCGTTCCGCGCTTGGCTGAGCAGTCGATACTGGTCATCGGCGATGTGATGCTGGACGAATACATCACCGGTAAGCCGGCGCGCCTGAGCCGCGAAGCGCCTGTGCCGGTTTTGGAACTGCAGTCGAAACGTTACATCGCCGGCGGCGCGGCCAATCCATCGGCCAATGTCGTCTCGCTGGGCAGCCGGGCGGCGCAGCTTGGCGTCGTCGGCAATGACGATGCCGGAAAGCGCCTGGCGCAAATCCTCGAAGATCAAGGCATTGACGCGGGCGGATTGATCGCCTGCGCCGACCGCCCGACCACCGTCAAGACGCGCATCCTGGCGCAGATGGGTTTGCGCTTTCCCCAACAGGTCACGCGCATCGACACCGTGAACCGGCAGCCGATTGACGCCGCCAGCGAATCGAGCATCATTGACGGCGTCAAGCAGCGGATTGCCGAAGTCGATGCGGTGCTGCTGTCCCACTATCATGGCGGCCTGCTGACTGCAACGCTGGTCGCGCAGATCCGCGACTTGTGCCGGCGCGCCGAGGTTCTGCTGACAGCCGATGTGCAAGGAAACTTCGCGGCCTTCCACGGGCTTGATGTCATCAAGTGCAACGCCGATGACGCCGGCCGTTATCTCAACCGAAGCTTGGAGACGAATGACGATTTCGCCGCCGCCGCCACCCAACTGCATGAGGAATTGGGCACGCAGAGGACAACGATCATCACGCGCGGCGGCATGGGCGCGACCTTGATCGCAGAGGATCGCGCGAGTCACCTGCCTGCGCCCAAGGTCAGCGATGTCTTCGACACGGTCGGCGCCGGCGACACGGCGATTGCGGTGATTACGCTGGCGCTGGCCGCCGGCATCGCGCCCACGGACGCGGTTGCGCTGGCCAATTACGCCAGCGGCATCGTCGTGCGCCACCTGGGCAACTATGCGCCGTCGCCAGCGGAACTCCTGAGCAGCATCAATGAGGCTTTATGACAGCAATTGTACAAATTCAATTGTATTGCCGTCGGGGTCGGCAAGCGACGCCACCTTCGCGCCTTTGTACTCGTCAATGGGGTTAAGCTCGCTGCCGTGATTGGCCAAACCCTTTTCCACAACCGCTTCGATATCATCGACCTCGAAGCGGAATTGCTGACGATTCTGCTCGGCGACGACGCCGGCGATCGCATTGGGACAAAGCGTAAGCTCAATGCCGCCGATCGCGCCGCCATAAAATTGCTCGGCGCCGATATGCACCGTCGGCTTCAGGCCCGCGCCGAATACCGCATTGTAGAAGCGCACCATGCCTTCCATGTGAATGGCGGCAATGGTCAATCCCACCAATCGCATTCCCTTCTCCTTTTCTCTTTGGCCAAGCGCTCTTGGCACGCGCCGCAAGCTGACAATTCAGATGGAAGCGCCTATGTTTTACCCGCCTGACGCCCGCAGCTTTTTCGAAACCGTCTGGGACATCGTCCAGCAAATCCCCCCCGGCCGGGTCAGCAGCTATGGCCAGATCGCCTCGATGATCCCGCCGGGCGCGGACGTCGATCCGATGCGCATGAAGAGCCTGGCGCCGCGCTGGGTGGGCACGGCCATGCGCAAGACCCCGAAGGGCAGAAACATCCCCTGGCACCGCGTCATCAACAGCCAGGGCGGAATCAGCTTCCCCGCCGGCAGCCCCCAAGCCGACGAACAGCGCCGCCTGCTGGAGATGGAAGGCCTGGAGTTCGACAGCCGCGGCCGCGTCGACTTTGCGCAAGTCGCCTGGACGGGGCCGGACGAGGCTTTTCTGCGCAGCAACAATTTGCTGCCGCCGCGCCCGCTGAAATAAGCGGCTAAAACTGCACGTAGCTGTTTGCCGCCAGGACAAATCGATGGGCGTCCGGCATGTGCGTTGTGGCGGTGACATGGGCGTTTTCCGCGAGCAAGCTGCGGTCGATCCGCCCGATGATATTGCGAATCTCACAGTTCTTCATCACAATGCTGGATTCGATCTCGCTGCCTTCCACCACCACATTATCGCCGATTGAGGTGTAGGGACCGATATAACTGTCGCGAATGATGGTGTTTTTGCCGATGATGACCGGGCCGCGGATCACGCTGTCGACGATGCGGCTGTCGCGCCCGATCAACACGCGATGGGACACTTCGCATTCGCCCTCAATTTGATCGCTGTTCTCCGGCGCCGGCGTATAAGGCAACTCCTCCAGCACCAGTTGATTCGCCATGATGATCGCGTCCGGCTTGCCCGCGTCAATCCACCAGCCGCTGAGTTCATAAGAAGCGACCGGCAAGCCATCGTCGATCAACACTTGAATCGCATCGGTGATCTCCAGTTCATTGCGACCCGAGGGCGTGATGCGCTTGATCGCGTCGAAGATCGAAGAACGGAAGAGATAGACCCCGGCGATCGCCAGATTGGACGGCGGCGCCTGCGGCTTTTCTACAACGCGCACGATATTGCCGTTGTCAATTTCGGCGATTCCGAAGCGCGTCGGGTCGGGCACCTTGCCCAAAACGACCGCCGCCTCGTCCCGGGATTCGGCGAAAGACGTCAGCAAGGCGGTCATCTTGTCTTGAAAGATGTTGTCGCCGAGGAAAACCGTAAACGGATCTTCGCCGACGAATTCATGACAGAGGGCGGTCGCATGCGCCAGACCCCGCTGTTCATCCTGAATGATGTATTCGATATTGACGCCGAGCTCCCGGCCGTCTTTGAGATTGGCGACGATGGGCGAATCCAGGCTGTTGACCACAATGCCGATATCGGTTAAGCCCGCCATTTTCAAGGCGTCCATCGCATAGTTGATCAGCCAGCGGTTCGCCACCGGCACCAGCGATTTGGGCATGGTGAGGGTCACCGGGCGCAAGCGCGTCCCTTGCCCGGCCGCTAGAATCAGTGCCTTCATGCCTCATCTCCCGTTTCAATGAGTCGCAATTCCGCCGGAGCGCGCCAGCCCAATTCCGCCGAATTGCCGCGCCAGGTCGGCCGCCTTTGCGATCTGCTAGGCATACTAGCAGAGGTTGGCAAATCGCGACAGGCGAACGCCGCGGCCTTGCCTCAGGACAGGCCGCGCTGGCGCATTGCTTCAAAGGCGATGACCGCAGCCGCGCCAACTGTTCCGATAGCGGGGCCGAAGTCCCGTCCATAAGGGATCAGCAGCTGAAGATCGACCGTCTGCAAGAAAGAACGCGTGACGCCCCGCCGCTCCCCGCCTATCAGCAGAAACAGCGGAAGGGACAAATCCGCTTGATAAATGGACAGGGCCCGATCGCTTTTGGCGGCCGCGGCGACGGTCAGGCCTTGCGCCCGAAAGAAAGCGGCGGCGGCGCTGGCGCTCTCGGCAATTGCCAAGGGCATCCGTTCGATGGCGCCGGCGCTGGCGCGGCCGACCAGTGCGCCCGCGCTGGTCCAGTTCCGCGGGCGCAAGACGATGCCATCGATTCCGGCCGCATACAAGGCGCGCGCGGCCCCGGCAAAATTGTATGGATCTTCTATGCCATCCAGCATGACGATGAAGGCGGCGCCAGCGGCCGGCAGCAAGTCCTCCAGCCGGCAGAAGCGCCTTTCGCCCGCCCGCGCCAAGACGCCGCCATGCGATTCGCCCGAGGCCAGCGCCTGGATCTCGCTGCGCGAGCGGTAGGATACCGTGATGCCGGCCGTCTCCGCCTGGCGCAGCAGGCGCCGCAAACGGCGGTCGTTTCGCTTCTGCTCCGCAATCAGGATTTCATAAATTTCGCGCCAGCCCGACTCTAGCGCCGCCTGAACCGTGAGGCTGCCTTCGAGGATGTATTCTTCTTCGGTCATCACAGGCCGAGGCGCTTGCCCGCTTGCCACATGTCTTCCATCTCGTCGAGGCTGCAATCCGCCAGCGCTTTGCCGCGCCGGGCCGCTTCCCATTCCACATGACGGAAGCGGCGATAGAACTTGGCGTTGACTTCGCGCAGCAGGCTTTCCGGGTCATCGACATTCAGCCAGCGCAGCCAGTTGACCAGAACGAAGATTAGGTCGCCGATTTCTTCCGCTCTGGCCGCGTCCGCGCCAGCGGCGTAGACTTCGGCCAGTTCTTCCTGGAACTTGGATTCGACGCCGCTAATGTCATGCCAATCGAAGCCCACCTTGGCCGCGCGATGCGAGTATTGATGCGCCACAAGTAAAGCCGGCGCCGCCCGGGGGACGCCATCCAGCAAGGACTTGCCCTCGCTTGCCGTCTCCGCTTTTTCGGCATCTTTGACTTCCTGCCAGATGCGCGACAGATGGCGCAGGTCGCCGTCCGTCTCCACATCGCCCCAGACATGGGGATGCCGGCGTATCATTTTTTCGTTCAGGCGCTGCAGAAGATCCGCCATCGAAAACTCCCCGGCTTCAACAGCGATCTGCGTATGCAAGAGAACCTGCAAGAGCAAGTCGCCCAATTCTTCCACCAGCGCTTCGGCATTGTCTTCATCAAGCGCCTCTAGCGCCTCGTAGGTTTCTTCAAGCAGAAAAGGGCGCAGCGACTGGTGCGTCTGCTGGCGGTCCCAGGGGCAGCCCTCGGGCGAACGCAGATGCGCGATGATATTCTGAAGCGCTTCGAAACTGCTCAATGGGTCGATTGGGGGCAGATAGAGCGTGGTCATGGCGTCGATCTGACTGCTGCGATCGATTTCGTATAGCTTCAGCGACTCAACCCTTGCCGCCTCGCCGCCCGCGCCGTGGATCAACTTCACCGGAAAATCATCCGCATATTGATTCATGAGCGTCAGCTTGAGCGCTGAGGCGACCGAGCGGCTGTAGACCTGCGCCAGCAGCGCCGGCAGCGCCGGATTGAGGGGCGGGTGGTACTGCTCCGCCACTGTCAGAGCGTCGTGAACTTGCAGGCCGTCCAGCGCGTCCAGGCCGAGGAGCGCCAGGCAAGGCTCAATGAAGCTGATGCCGTGAACGATTTCCACTTGGATGCCGGCGGCGGCAGCGCGCTCGCGGATGAGCGAAACAGTCGCCTCGCCCACGAGCGGGTCGCCCGGCACCGCATAAACGACCTGCTCTTCCCGCTGCGCCGCGCGGAGAATGCGCTCCGCGATCTCGGCGTAAACATCGTCGAATTGGTCGAAGGATTCGTAGACCTCGTCGAAGCTGCGCAGGGTAATATGTGAAGACAGTTGGGGCAGGCCGGGATGCTGCGATGTGCGCAAGTAAAGCGTTTCGGTCCGCCGCAAAATCTCCCAGGCGCGCATTGAGAGCTGGTCAAGCGCTCCCGGCCCCAAGCCAATAATTGTGATCATAGCCGTATCAGTTCTCGACCTTAATCAGGGAAGAGTTCAATCGCATTGAGATCTTCAAAGGCGCCTAAACCGACCGCGATAGTTTTCCAAAGCGGCCACTTGCCGTTGCGCCAGTCATCGCGCCGCCAGGCGCCAATCATCTCGCTCAGGCGCAGACCAATCGCCGTTCGGTAATCGCGCAGCGCAGCTTGATAGCTGTAATTGAGTATGCCGCGGCGCCGCAATTCATCCCAATGACGTTTGAGGAAGCGCTGCTCTTCGAAGCGGCGCTTCGCTGGCGGCCAATGAAAGGCAATCATAAAAGCCAGATCTTCCGCCGCGAAGCCCGGCCGCCAATCTTTCCAGTCCAGAATCCGGCAGGCCTCATGCGAATACAGCAGGTTTGCCGGCCGAAGATTGCGGTGAATCAGCGTCAGCGTTTGCCCGGCAAGCAGCCGCTCCCGGTAAAGGCTTGGCATGCGCCCGGCCACCGCCGCCACAGCCTTGCGCTGGGTGCCGCTCAATACAATCATGCCGTCAGCCAGGAATTGCTCGCAGCCGGCGCGCTGCCGCGCCAACTCTTCATCCAGCCCCGCTTCGGTGATCGCCAAGCCAAGCGACTCGCCCAAACGCTTGTCTTCCCAGAAGCAAGCATGGATTCTGGCCAAGGCATCGGCCAATTGCGTCGTATGCCGTTTGGTCGGCGGCTGGGGCTCATGATGCTGCTTGAATCGTTTCGGCAATCCAGCCAGCAAGACGTGCGACTGATCGGCGGAGGCGTCGTAAAACGCGTCGAAGGCGCTGGGCAGGGGCGAAGCAGCGCCGCCATAGGCTCGTTCAAGAACCGGCCGGAACTCGCGGTAGAAGCTGACTTCGCGGTCCGCATGCGGCAAACCCGGGCGGTACACTTTCAGCACCAGGTCTTCGGGCAATTTCCGCGCCATGCCGACATCGCCGTAGCGGACGCGCAGGGTATACAAGGTCGCCGATTCGCCTTCATGCCGGCCGATCAGCCGGATACCGCGCACGCGAAACTGGGGCGGAAAGCCGCCCTCGCGCAGCTTGGCCGTCAGCCATTCCGCACTGATCATATCCGGAGACGAAATGAGGATGAGCCTGTCCTTTCAAACCGCGGCCAATCCATGGCGTCAAATTATCATGCGCTTGCCCGGCCGGAAGGTCAAGCGACAATTGCCCGCCCGCGTCCGCCGGCCATCACCGGCGCATAGCAAAACAGCCAGAGGCCTGAATCAGCATCTGGCTGCCATCGCATCCCGGTTGCGTTTCAGGGTTAGCGTTTGGTGTAGGTGGGCGCCTTGCGCGCGCGCTTGAGGCCGGGCTTCTTGCGCTCTTTCACCCGCGCGTCCCGCGAGAGGAAACCTTCCCGCTTGAGAGTGCCGCGCAGATCGGGATCCACTTTTTCCAAAGCCCGCGCAATGCCCAAGAGAATGGCGTCGCGCTGCCCGGTGATGCCGCCGCCGTTGACATGCACGGAGACGTCATAACTGCGTTCCTGGCCGATATGAGTCAGCGGCGCCAGGCAAATCTGCATATCGCCCATGCGCGGCAGATAATCCATACTTTCTTTGCCATTGATGATGAATCGGCCCGTTCCGCCGGGGAAGAGGCGCACGCGCGCCGAAGCCGATTTTCGGCGACCGATCCCTTCATAATACTGTGCTGACATGCATTTTCTCCTCAAATCCTGAAACCCGGGGCGAAGCGATCGCAGTCGCTCGCCAGGATACTTTCGATTTAGCGTCCGCGCCTAGAGCTCCATGCTCGCCGGCTGCTGCGCCTGATGCGGATGTTCCGCGCCGGCGTATACTTTCAGCTTCTTGTACATTTGCCGGCCCAAGGGACCCTTGGGCAACATGCCTTTGATCGCGTATTTCAGCGCGCGATTTGGGAAACGGCTCATCATTTCACGCAGGGTCATGCTCTTTAAGCCGCCGGGATAGCCGCTGTGCCGATAATAGATCTTCTGATCCATGCGCTTGCCGGTGACGCGGATCTTGTCCGCGTTGACGATAATCACATAATCGCCCGTATCCAGGTGCGGCGTGAAATAGGGTTTGTGCGTGCCCCGCAGCAGAGGCGCCACCCGGGCCGCCAGGCGCCCCAAAGTCTTGCCTTCCGCGTCCACCACCCACCAGCGCCGTTCAATCGCGGATGGCGTGGTGGCATAGGTCTTCTGAATCTGCTGTCTCATAGTTTTTCCTCCAGCGTAGCCTCCGGCGCTACGGACTTGCTCTCGCCCATGCTTGTGTCACTGCGGCTCGCGGACGCATATCCCACCGCTTCCAGCGTCAATCCGTTTGGCGGCGCCAGCGCCTTCGCCCTTTCGATATCGCGGCTGCGCAAAATTTGGCCAAACTGCTCGGGCGATATTTTGCCGCTGCCCACCTGCGTCATCGCCGCGACGAGCCGCCGCACCATGCGATACAAAAAGGCCGTTCCACGAATGCGATAGGTATAAATGCGTCCAAACTCGTTCGATTCCATCTCCCACTGCGACCGAAATATCCGCCGCACGGTATTCCTGCTGCCCGCCTGCGGCGGCGTTCCAAAGGCGGCAAAATCATGTTCGCCCAGGCAGCAATGCGCCGCCGCTTGCATCCGCCCCAAATCGAGCGATTGGCCGAGCAACTGCCAGACCTGCCGATTCAGCAGAGGCTGACGAACATCGAGCGCCGCCACGCGGTAGGCATATTGCCGCCAGAGCGCGTCAAATCGCGGATGAAACCCCTCTTGCCGCCACAAGCGCTGCAAGGCGATTGCGGCCGGCAACTGCGAATTGATCGCTCGCAACAACTCGGCGTCGCCATGCTTCCATTCAACATCAAAGGCGATAACTTGCCCCAGCGCATGGACGCCAGCATCGGTTCGCCCCGCCCCGAGCACGCCTGTCGACTGCCCGGTTACTTTGCCAATCGCCGTTTCCAGCGCCGCTTGAATCGTCGGCGTCGGCGGCGGCTGACGTTGAAAGCCCTGATAGTCGGCGCCGTCATAAGCCAGGATGCCGGCGTAGCGTTTCATCGACCGTTAGCGTTCTAGTCGTCGTCCCTTTCGTAATCGACCAGTTCGATCAGCGCCATTTCGGCATTGTCGCCCTTGCGCGTTCCCAAGCGCAGGACGCGCGTGTAACCGCCGGGGCGATCCGCATAGAGCGGCGCCAATTCATCAAATACCTTGCCCACAAGAATCCGGTCGTTGTTCAGGCGCCGGGCGACTTGCCGCCGGGCATGCACGGCGATCAACTGATCGTCCTTTTCATCCGCCTTGGCCAAGCCGCGCTTGGCAATCGTGATCAAGCGCTCGGCATGGCCTTGCAAGAACTTGGCTTTGTGAAAGGTCGTCCGAATACGTCCGTGGATGAAGAGCTGGCTGGCCAGGTTCATCCGCAGCGCCTTGCGATGGCTGCCGCTGCGATTGAGTTTCTTACCGCGAATTCGATGTCGCATAAACGCGCCTCGCTTAGCCGCTATTCCGGCTTCTCATGCGGCCAGTAGTTCTTTTCCTGCAGTTTCTGCTCGAGCTCGTCCAGGGACTTTTCGCCAAAGTTGCGGATCGCCAGCATGGCGTCCGGTCCCCGATTCAGCATATCCAGCACATCGCCGACCGATGTGATGCCGGTGCGCTTCAAGGAATTAAAAACGCGCACGCTCAAATCAAGTTCTTCAATCGGCTTGTCATACAGCGGCGGGAAGGTCGGTTCATCATCGACCTGCGGCGGGAGTTCAATGTTCTGGAACCAATCCTCATCCACCCCGGCCACCACTTTCAAATGGTGCATCAGAATCTGGGCGGATTGCGCCAATGCCTCTTCCGGGCGAATCGTGCCATCCGTCCAGAGCTCGAGCACCAGCCGGTCATAGTTGGTGCGCTGGCCGACGCGCGCGCGTTCCACCTCGAAATTCACGCGTTTGATCGGGCTGAAGATGGCGTCCACCGGCAACTCGCCGATTGGCAAGCGGCCGCGATCCTCGGCTGGGCTGAAGCCGCGCCCGGACTGCACTTCAAATTCCAATTCGATATCGACGTTGGAGTCATCCACAGTGAAGAGGTACAGGCTCGGGTTCTCGATCTGCACTTCCGGCGGCGCATAGATATCGGCGGCCGTCACTGTGCCCTCGGCGCCGCGATGCTCGAGGCGCAAGCGCGCGCTCTCCACACCGTGCAGGAGCAGCCGCAACTGCTTCACCTGCAAGATGAGTTGGGTCATGTCTTCGCGCACGAACGGAATCTCGGAAAATTCATGATGCACATCCGAGACGCGAATGCTCGTCACCGCCGCGCCGGGCAAAGACGAAAGCAAGACGCGGCGCAGGGCGTTGCCAAGGGTCAAGCCATAGCCGCTCTCCAGCGGACTTATGACAAAACGTCCATAGTCCTTGGTGATATTCTGGCTCTCCACCTGGTGTGGCAGAACCATGTTGGCGGTCACCAAGTTCGAATCAAGCGAACTAGCGCTCACCGTTGCCGGATCAGATGTAAATTCCATAAAGCCGGGATTCCCTTTCGACTAGACGCGGCGGCGCTTCGGCGGGCGAACGCCGTTGTGCGGCACCGGGGTTACATCCGTAATCGATCGCACCTTCAAGCCGCTTTGCTGAATGGAGCGAATTGCTGCCTCGCGCCCGGGACCGGGCCCCTTCACAAATATATCCACCTCTTTCATGCCGTGCTGCTGAGAATTGGCCGCGGCCGTTTCCGCCGCCATGCGCGCGGCATAAGGCGTATTCTTGCGGCTGCCGGCGAAGCCCGATGTGCCGGCGCTGGCCCAGGTGATGACATTTCCGGACTGATCAGTCATCGAAACAATCGTGTTGTTGAAGGTGGCGTAAATATGCGCCTGACCATAAGGGATATTCTTGAACGTTCGTCTGGCCGGTCCCCGTGCGCCGCTTCTCGCTCTTGCCATTCACTTGCTCCAATTGCTCTATTTGATTCGCGCTGCGCCACTCGCGGCCATGCCTTCGCCGCGTTTTATGGCAAACACAAAATCGCTGTCAATATGAAAGTTGAAATACGACAATCTTCGGCCGGCGCGCTCACTTCTTGGTGGCGCCGCGCCGACGCCCGCGCCCGGCAACGGTCTGCTTCTTGCCGCGGCGGGTGCGGCCGTTTGTTTTGGTCCGTTGCCCGCGCACCGGCAGCCGCCGCCGATGCCGCAAACCGCGATAAGAATTGATTTCCATCAGACGATTGATGTTAAGCTGGGTCTGCCGGCGCAGATCCCCCTCAATCGTCAGGCCGCCAATCAGTTCGCGCAGGCGCTGCACTTCGCTCTCGCTAAGATCGCGCACGCGCGTGCTGTGGTCGATGCCGGCGCTGTCCAACAGGCGCTGGCTGGTCGACTTGCCAATGCCAAAAATGTATGTCAAACCGATCACCACTCGTTTATCCCGCGGCAGGTCGACGCCTTCAATACGAGCCATCAATCAAACTCCCTCTTGCATTCGGCGGGTTTATCCCTGCCGCTGCTTGTGCTTCGGGTTTTCACAGATGATCATCACTCGCCGCTTGCGCCGGATGACCCGGCACTTGGGGCAGCGACGCTTGACGCTTGCGGATACTTTCATGCCCGATTCCTCAATCTTGTCTCATTGTCCTGGTCGGATTCGCCGCAACAGGCGCGCAGGCACCCGCTATGAGCGCCTCCGCGCATCTCTCTATCGGCGATTCGATTCGGTTTTCTGTCGCCATCGCGCTGACGATTTTACGCGTCCGCGAATGACGAACGGACATTGTATCACAGGATATTGCCAAGTCAAAGACCGTTTACTCACGAACTCAGAGCAATCGCATCAAATTGAAATTGCGCTGATAATTGACGATTCTTGCTCATATTTCGTAATTTGTAGGGGCGATAGTCTTGTTCTCGTGAAATTACGAGGGGGCAACAACAAGTGCGGCTCGCTGGCTTGACGGGAGATTATGATACCGCGCAATTTGTCTACCGCAGCACCGCACGGTCGCCGGGAATTTGTAGCAGTATAAAGCCCTAATAACAAAAGGTAACAATTGTAATACCTGAACAGACGGTATATTCTCTGACGCTTCGGCCAGCATGGATGGGAGCGGAATAGGAAATTGCGCATTTCTTACAGCATAGGGGAGATGCGACGAACAAGCAACGAATCGTAAGGGTACCGCTCTGGGTTTTAAGCGTGGTTATTGGCGGCGCCAGAGCGCAGGAACCGACGCCCTGATCATGCTCGTGTATGGCAATTCAGTTTTACATTTGGAGTTGAACGGCAGGACGCGCGATTCCTTCCAAATGTGGCGGGTACTGCACAATCCAGGGACTTACGAAGTACTTTCGACGATGGCAGCGCCGTGTTTACGCTTGCGCCAGATGATCCGTGATTAAAGTTCTGGAGGAACAAACGTGAAGAGAGCCCTATTTCTTTTGTGCTTGCTATCCGCGAGCATAACGCTTGCAGACCGGACTTGCTCATGGCACCGGTCCAACCCCGCCAGTGCAGGACATTATGCCGCGTATCACGATCGCGATGGTGATGGAGTAGGCTGTGAGGTGCTCTCCCGGCGGTCTTCCAGTTCACATACCTCAAGCACATCAAGCACATCAAGCAGCGGTTCCACCACCACTTCAATCTCTACTCCCACTGTTACGCCCACTGTTGAGCCGGTGGTCATGGCAACACCCACACCGACTGCATCAGCTACAGCGCCAAGCACGGTTACAATCCGCCTGCTTTACAATTCTAACTTCCGTGCGCGGCCTGGCATTGAGAACAGCATCGTGGGCGGCGGGCTTAAGGGCAATACGTACACGGTTGTTCAAACAGCGGACGATAACGCCGGGAATCGTTGGTATCAGTTGAGACTGCCTTACGGGTGGGGCTGGGTTCGTTCCGACCTTGCCGAGGACGCATCATAGTCAAGAGCGTCCGCAAAGCCCGACAATCTCGAACGCGATCTTGATACTGTAACAGTGTGAAACAACAGAAGTAAACGCAAGTAAATCGTGCAAAATCTGATGGGCATTTTGAAGCAAGAGAGGGCGAGCCGCCGGGTCGCGTAGACACTGACCGCCGCTCGCCCGTACACCGAGTCTCCTATTATGCCGTAGGGGCGAGCCTTGGCTCGCCCGCATGTATGTCGCGAATAACGATGCGCATTTTTTCAATCACTTACTTGCGTTTACTTCTGACGCTCAAGGCTCAATTTGAAGCGCGGCGGTCGCAATGCGTCAAAGCAGTCGGCCGTCCCTTCCGTCCGCGGCTGGGAAAGAAAGCGGCGCATGATGTCTTCCGCGCAGGCCGCGCTCTGAAGCGCGCCATGCCCGGCGGCGGGAAAGACATAATGCTTGCTGAAGGCCAGGCTGCCTGAGAGCGCTTCCGCCCATGTCGGCGGCGTTATCGGATCGTAGCGGCCGGACAAGAGAAGTGTCGGGACTTGGAGCGTTTTCGACAAGGCTGCGGATTGCGCCGCCGGCACATCCCATGTCGCGCAATGCTCAATGATGTCCAAGGCAGCGCGTGAAAAGCCGGCGGGCGCCGCCGCTTCCGCGCTCCGCGCCTGGATTTCAGCGCTGCTTGCGCCGGCCGCGTCTTCGGCACAGAAGATGCTGAAGAACAGCCCTTCGCTGTGACTTTCAGTCTCAGGCCGGACATCAGCCTCTAACAGCGGCCGCAGCGCATCATAGCGCCCGGCGGCGAATTCAGCGATTAAGGCGGGAATCTGATCCAGTCGATTCGCATCAGCCAACATGCCTCGGATATAGCCGGCAAAGTCGTCGCCGTTCAAGCGCAGCGCGGCGCCGGGCGCAAGCCCTTCCAGGAGAGCCGGCTCGCGGTTCAATGCCGCAATCACATCCTGGAAGTCCGATTTCAAATCGGGGAAAGCGCGCGCGCAGGCCGGATCAAAGGCGCAATCGTCAAATAGGCGCTCAAGCGCAGCCCAGGAATTCAGGGCCATATCGCGCAGCGCGCTGAAACCGGGCGGATAGGCGCCATCGAGGGCCAGGGCGCGGATGCGACCCGGCAGCGCCTGCGCCAGGCCCAGCGCCAATCGGCTGCCGTAGGATTGTCCGTAGATATCGACCGGGGCCAAATCCAGCGTCTGAAGCAATTCGACCATGTCCGCCAGGCTGGCGTCGCTGGAATAAGCCGCGAGGTTAATGCCGGCCCCCGACAGGCGTCGTCGGCAGTCGGCCACCCAACTGTCCCGCGCCCGGTCAGCCGACTCCGGACAATCCAGGCTGGGGCGCGCGAATCCGGTCCCGCGTTGATCGACCAAATAGATATCCGAGTCCTCCGGAAAGTCCGAAGCGAGCCACCATTCGAGGTCGGCGGAAGCCGCGTCCCCGGGGCCGCCGGCCAGGTAGAACAGAGGCGGATTCACAGGCGCGGCCCGGGACTCGATCTTCGCGACGAAGAGGCTGATCCATTTTACTTCGGCTTGGGCGCGGTCTTGCGGGACAAAAAAGCGGGCGCAGTTCACCCGCGCCCGGTAGGCGGTGGAAAGCGCGGCGATGACGTCCGGGCAGGTTTCCTCCGCATAGCGCGTCCGGTCCGCTTGCGCCGCGCCGCGCGCAAAAAAGAGCGAGAATAGCAGCAAGGCGACCGCAATCTTCATGGCGCACATGCGACCGCCTTTAGGGCAGGGTCAAGATGAGCGGTTTGCCCGCCGTGATCGCGACTGTATGCTCGAAGTGCGCGGTGAGCGAGCCATCTTTCGTGACCACAGTCCAGCCGTCGTCCAATTCCACGAGATCGGGACGTCCGGCAATCAACATCGGTTCGATCGCGTAGGTCATGCCTTCCTGCAAATCATAGTCCTGCCATTGATAGCGGCTGTTTTTGCTGTGCCACCAATTCGGGACGCGCGGCTCTTCGTGCATGGCGCGGCCGACGCCATGACCGGTGTACTCGCGCGCCACGCTGTAACCGTGCCGGCCGGCGCATTTCGCCGTCGCCTTGGCGACATCGCTGATTCTGTTGCCAAGCACCGAAGCTTCGATTGCGGCTTCCAGCGCCGCCGCGGTCGCCGCCAGCAGACGCTTGGCCGAACGCGAAATCTCGCCCACTGGATGCGTAAAAGCGGCGTCGCCGACATAACCCCGATAGAAGCAGGCCACATCAATGCCGATGATATCGCCCTCTTGCAGAACCCGGGCCGCCGACGGAATGCCATGCACCAGCTCGCGATTGACCGAAGCCGTGATGGTGGCCGGGTAAGGCGGATGCTGCCCGGGCGCGTATCCAAGAAAGGCCGGCTCGGCCTTGTGGTCCCTCAGGATCGTGGTCGCGATCTCGTCCAGATCTTTGGTTGTGACGCCCGGCTTGATGGCGCGGCGCATCTCTGCATGTGCGAGCGCGACAATTCGCCCGGCTTCGCGCATGATTTGCAGTTCTTCCGCCGTTTTCAGTACGGGCGCCATCAGCCAGTCTCGGGAGTCTCCGTCGCTCTACGCGCTATCAAGGGCGCGCCTGATATCCGCCCAGACCGCGTCGATGCTCTGATCGGCATCAATTCGACGCACAATGCCCTTGGACTCAAAGTAATTGATCAGCGGCTGCGTTTCTTGCAGGTAGGTATCAATGCGTTTGATGATGGCATCGGCGCTGGCATCGTCCGGCCGCCGCCGCAGCGCTTCGCCGCTGCCCTCCAGCGACGCTTCCAAACGCGGCGGAAACAGACCCTCTTCATCTTGCGCCCAGGCAAAATCAACGCCGCCGGCATTGTAATAATAGTTATAACTGGCGCCGTCAGCGGCGGAGACGCGACCGAAGGCGCGTTTGAAAGCGGTGTAGAGATCGAGTTCCAGCAGCAAAACGGCGTTCACGCCGGCGCCCGTCTGCGCCAGGTGCGACTCCAGAAAAGCGGCTTGAATATCATTGCGCGGGTATCCATCCAGGATGGCGCCATTTTGCGCGTCAGCCTGCGCCAGGCGGTCTTCAACGATGGCATTGGTTGTGGCGTCGTCCACAAGCTGGCCCGATACCATGATGTCCTGCACTTTGCGGGCGAGATCGTCGGTACGCGTCCGCATCGCCCGGAATAGATCGCCGGTCGACAATTGCGGGATGCCGTAGTGTTCTTCGATCAGCTTCGCCTGCAAACCTTTGCCGGCGCCCTGAACCCCCATCAAGATCACGTACAAACTCATCGCTTGCGCTCCCCGCTTTGCAATCCCTTAGAATTAGGCCCAGCCCGGCCTGCCGGAAAAAACAGAGCCGAGCGTTTGTGAGACTCGGCTCTTTATTCTCTGCATGGCTTTCGCGCTTAACGCATGAAGCCTTCATAGTTGCGCATAACGAGCTGCGCTTCCAACTGGCGCATCGTGTCGATCACAACGCCGACAACGATGATTAAACCGGAGCCGGAAATCACAAGACCGGCATTGATGACGGCGCCGGAAGTCGAAGCTTCCAATGGGAATATGATGCGATTCACCAGGTCAACCATACCGGGAATGATCGCGATCACACCGAGGAAGAAGGCGCCGACGAAAGTAATGCGCCGCGTGGTCGCCTTGATGAAGTCTTCCGTTCGTTTGCCCGGCCGAATGCCGGGAATGAAGCCGCCATTTCGCTGCAGCGTCTCCGCCAGGTTCTGGTTGCCCACCATCACTTCAGCGTAAAAGAAGGTGAAGCCAACCGTCATCAGGAAGAATGTGCCCCAATAGAGCAAGCCCTGCTGGTTGCCGAATGTCGTCTGGATGGTGTTGCCGACAACGCCGGGCGGGAAGAGGCTGGCGATAATCGCGGGAAAGGTGATGATGGATTGGGCGAAGATCAGCGGGATCATGCCAACCGGATTGACGCGCAGCGGGATGAAGCTGTCTTGCTGGGCGAACTGGCGATTGCCGCGGACCCGCCGTCCATATTGCACCGGTATTCGCCGCACGCCCTCCTGAATGATGACCACCGCCAGCACGCTGAGCACGGTGATGACGATGAACAAGACAAGATTGTAGAAGCTGCGGTCCGGCTGCTGCGTCAGCAGACGGATCAGATTCTGCGGCGCTTGCGCCACAATGCCGGCGAAAATGATGATCGAGATGCCGTTGCCGATACCCTGCTCGGTGATGAGCTCGCCGAGCCAGATGGCGAACATCGTGCCCGCAGTCATGGTCGTCAAGACCGATACCGTCAAGAGCAGATTGCTGCCCAAGCCAAAGCCGAAGCCGGGGATGATCTCGGCGCCGGTCCCGGTCGCCAGGTTAAAGATGCTGATCTGCCCCAGGGCCTGCAAGACCGCCATCGGGATGGCGACGAAATAGGTATAGCGCTGGATCTTCTCTTGCCCGCCCGGTTCGCGCTGGATTCGCTCTAGCGCCGGCACGATGGGCACCAGCAATTGGAAGATAATGGATGCCGTAATGTAGGGATAAACGCCGTTGGCGATGACGCTGAAATTGGCGACCGCCCCGCCGGAAAGCAGGTTCATCACCTGGATCAGATTGCCGGCGCTGCTGCCGCTTTCAAAGACCTGCCGCAGCACATTGCGATCGACGCCGACAACCGGCACATGCGCGGCAAACTGATACACAATCAGAATGAAGACGGTGAACAGCAATTTGTTCCGCACATCCGGCAAGCGCCAGGCATTGCGCAAAGCTTGAATCATAAGACCTGTCCCTCATCCATCCTTAGGCGCACCCTTGCGCTGTTTCGCGCGAAGCGACCGGATGCCTAAACTTCTAATCGCTATACGCAATTCATGTCGCCGCGGTCGCAGGCAACAGGCGCAATGCCGCGCGCCGGCTCAGTCGGCATCGCCGTAAAGCCGTTCAAAATCGACCTTGCGCAGTCGCTTGACAGTCGCCCGCGCGCCCGTCACCTTCAAGGCATGTTGGTTCACGCTGCCGCCTGCGCCTTTGATTTTGGCCGCGGCGCTCTTGGTGAATTTGTTGGCGTGCACTTCCAGCTTCTTGCCCAGTTCGCCCCGCCCCAGGATCTTGATCGGCTCCTTGGCTTTGCGCACCAGACCGGCCTCGTACAGAGACGCGCCGTTGACAACCGCGCCATCTTCAAAGCGTTCTTCGAGCGTATCGACATTCACTTCCTGATAGGTCGTGGCGAAGATATTTGTGAAGCCGCGCTTGAAAGGCAAGCGCCTGACCAAAGGCAATTGACCGCCTTCAAAGTACGGTCCCTTGCCGCTGCCGCCACTGCGGGCGCCCTGGCCTTTGTGACCGCGGCCGGCTGTCTTGCCCTGGCCCGCGGCAATGCCGCGGCCGACCCGCGTCCGCTTGCGCTTGGCGCCTTTGTCCGGTTTCAAGTCGTGCAATTTCATTCTTCATCTACCTCTTCGACCGCTACCAGGTGGCTGACCTTGGCGATCATGCCGCGGATCTGCGGCGCGTCGCCGAGCAGCACAGTCTGGCTCATGCGCCGCAATCCCAGGGACTTGACCGTCTCCTTCTGGCGGCTGTTGTAACCGATCGGGCTCTTGACCAACGTGACTTTCAACAACTTGCGGCCGCGCTCAGGCATGTTCGCCTCCCCGTTCGCTGCGGCGCTCCCATACCGGCGCGACTTCATGCACTTGCTTGCCGCGCATCTGCGCAATTTGCTCGGCGCTGCGCAACTGCGAGAGCGCGTCCAGCGTCGCCATGGTCACATTCAGCAGATTGGCGCTGCCCTGGCTCTTGGTCAAAATGTTGCGCACGCCCACCGCTTCCAGGACTGCGCGAACGCCGCCGCCGGCGATCACGCCCGAACCAGGCGCCGCCGGTTTCAGCAGAACGCGCGCGCCGCCATGGCGGCCGACCACCGTATAAGGAATCGTTGTGCCCGAAAGCGACACCGGCCCAATGTTGCGCCGGGCCCGTTCCGCCGCTTTGCGGATGCTGTCCGGCACCGCGCGCGCCTTGCCAATGCCGATGCCGACATTGCCCTTGTTGTCGCCAACCACGACGACGGTACGGAAGGCGAAGCGCCGGCCGCCCTTGATCACCTTCGCGACCCGACGGATATCGACCACGCGCTCGTCAAGTTCGTCGCGCTCTTCCTGATTCCTGCGCGAACCGCGTCTTCTCTCAGACATAGATTTTCTCCAAAGCTACAGTTGCAGGCCGGCTTCGCGGGCGCCCTGCGCCACCGCCGCCACGCGACCGGTATACTTGAATCCGCCACGATCAAAAACGACTGTGCTGATGCCGGCTTCTTTCGCCCGCTCCGCTACCATTTGTCCGACCAGCTTGGCCGCCTCGACCTTGTTCTTGTCGGCGCATTGCGCCGCCAGCTGCTTGTCAATTGTTGAGCAGGAAATGAGCGTCCGCCCGCCCACGTCATCAATCACCTGCACAAATGTATTGCGGATGCTGCGGTAGACATTCAAGCGCGGACGCTGCGCAGTGCCAGAGACGCGCTTGCGCACGCGCCGGTGCCGGCGCTTCCTCGCGAGGTATTTCCTTCGACCCACGATATCAGCCATGTTTTGATTTCCTTGCTTTCAATTCTTCGCCATGGACGCCGCGCTGGCCCGCACGCGCGTCCAGTCGCGGTCTGTCATTTAACGTTTGCCGGCCTTGCCCGCTTTGCGGCGCACATATTCGCCGAGGTAACGCACGCCTTTGCCCTTGTAGGGTTCCGGCGGGCGCCAGCCGCGAATATCGGCCGCGACCTGACCCACCACCTGTTTGTCGATGCCGTCGACATGGATGATCGTCCCGCGCGACTCTTGCGGCACCTCAAACGTGATGTTCTCCGGCGCTTCCACAACCACCGGATGCGAATGCCCCAGGCGCAGTTGCAGGTTCTTGCCCTGCAGCGTCGCCTGATAGCCGACGCCCTGGATCTCCAGGGACTTGCGAAAGCCTTCGGATACGCCATGCACCATATTCGCCAGCAAAGCGCGCGTGAGCCCGTGCAAAGCCCGGTGATGGCGCAAGTCCGTGGGGCGTTCTACAACGATCGCGCCATTCTCCTGACGGACGGCCATATCCGGATTGATATCCAGAGACAATTCGCCTTTGGGGCCCTTGACCTGCACCCTGTTCCCGTCGATGGCGACGCTGACCTTCTCGGGCAGCTCCACCGGTTGCTTTCCTACGCGTGACATCCTGCATCCCCTTCCATTACCACACGTAACACAAGACTTCGCCGCCGACGCGGTCGCGGCGCGCTTGCTGCGCGGTCATCACGCCTTTTGGCGTGGTCACAATCGCGATGCCGGTTCCGCTCAGCACAATCGGCAGGTCTTTGCGTTTGCGAAATACGCGCCGGCCGGGTTTGCTCACGCGCTGCAGCTGCGTGATCACCGGGCGCCGCTCGCGCCGGGAACCAAAATACTTCAGTTGCACATTTATCAGCGGCACGGGCGTCTCGTCGCCGATCGTGAAATCTTCGATATAGCCCTCTTCCTTCAGGATTCGGGCAATTTCTATCTTGATCTTGGATTTCGGCACGATGACGCTGGCCTTGCCCCGGACCAAGGCATTGCGAATCCGAGTCAACATATCGGCAATGGGATCATTAGTGACATTGGACACTTTAATCGCCTCCTACCAGCTCGCCTTTACAACGCCGGGAATCTCGCCTTCCAGCGCCATCTCGCGGAAGCAGATGCGGCACAAGCCAAAGCGGCGGATATAACCGCGCGGACGCCCGCAGACCTTGCAACGATTGCGCACGCGCACCGCGTATTTGCGCCGTTGTTCCCGAAATTGCATACATTTTTTTGCCATGTATTCCCCTCTAGTTTCCCTGGAACGGCATGCCGAGCAATGACAGCAAACGGCGCCCTTCCTCATCTGTCTTGGCCGTGGTGACGATTGTGATTTCCATCCCGCGAACCTTGTCGATCTTGTCGAAGTCGATCTCCGGAAAGACCAATTGCTCGCGCAAACCCACTGTGAAATTGCCGCGGCCGTCCAGCTTGTTGGTCACGCCGCGGAAGTCGCGAATACGCGGCAACGCGATGTTGACCAGACGGTCGTACAGCGCCCACATCCGCTCTTTGCGCAGCGTCACCTTCGCGCCGATGGCCCGGCCCTCGCGCAGCTTATAGGTCGCGATGCTTTTCTTCGCCCGCGTGACGACCGGCTGCTGACCAGTGATCACTTTCAGGTCCTCGACCGCGCCATCCAGCGAACGCGGCTCGTCGATCGCCTCGCCAACGCCGACATTAACCGTGATTTTGCTGATCGTCGGCACCTGCAGACGGTTCGTGTAGCCGAACTCTTCGGTCAAAGTCGGCGCCACCTCTTCCAGATAGCGAGTGTACATGCGGTTTTCCATATTGCGCCTCGCTCCGCTACTCGATTATGTTGCCGCTTTTTTTGCTGTAGCGCACTTTGCGCCCGTCTTCGGTGAAGCGAAAGCCGACCCGCGTCCGTTCATCGCTGTCCGGGCAGACCAGCATCACGTTGGAAAGGTGCAAAGGCGCTTCAAACTCGATGATTTGGGCCGGGATCTGCTGCCCGCCCGGCGCGGGACGCGCCTTGCGATGGCGCTTCAAGATATTGACGCCATTGACAATGACGCGATTTTGTTTGACCAGGACGCGAACGACTTCGCCGCGCAGACCCTTGTCTTTGCCGGCGATGACTTCCACCGTGTCCCCTTGTTTGATTCTTTGCATGTTTCGCTTACCTCGCTTACAGAGTTTCCGGCGCCAGCGAGACGATCTTCATGAAGCCCTTGTCGCGCAATTCGCGCGCCACGGGCCCGAAGACGCGCGTGCCCCGCGGGTTCTCAAGGTCTTCCGCCAAGACGACGGCCGCGTTGTCGTCAAAGCGAATCGTCGAGCCGTCGTTGCGGCGGTATTCCTTGTGCGTCCGCACAATGACGGCGCGCACCAATTCGCCCTTCTTCACGCCGCCGGATGTCGACGCCGATTTGACCGAGCCGACCACGATATCGCCGACATAGCCGTACTTCACCCGGGAGCCGCCAATAACGCGGATCACCAGAATCTCCTGCGCGCCGCTGTTGTCGGCTACCTTCACACGCGATTCCGTCTGAATCATCGTCACCACTCTCCGTTCAAGATGCCGGTCCCGCGGACCTAAGCGTTAATGTCCGCCGGCGCTTCCAGCACTTCTTCGACAACCCAGCGCTTGCGCTTGCTGATGGGGCGGCTCTGTACAATTCGCACCTTCGCGCCGATGCCCGCGCCCGATTCGTCATGCGCCATCACCTTCTTGGTTGAAGACACAACCTTGTGATAGACCGGGTGCATTTTGCGATTCTCGATGGCGACCACAACCGTCTTTTCCATCTTGTCGCTGACAACCGTGCCCACCAGTCGTTTTCGATTATTCGGCATCTTGCCCCCCTTGGGCGATCAATTCCGCCGCCAGCTCGCGCTCGCGCAGCGCCGTGTGCAATCGCGCAATGACGCGCCGGGTCTTGCGGAACAGCGTCGTATCTTTCAATTCGCCCGATTCTTTCTGAATGCGGAAGGTATACATCTCCACTTTGAGATCTTCGATCTTGTCCAGGATTTCATCATTGGAAAGCGCCCGGATTTCGTCGATTTGCATTAGCTGACCTCCCGGCCGGAAATTGGATCGAAGCGCTTGACGAACTTGGTTTTAATCGGAAGTTTATGCGCGGCGAGGCGCAGGGCTTCGCGCGCGTCGCCTTCCGGCACGCCGCTCATTTCAAAAAGAATGCGGCCCGGCTTGACCACGCAGACCCATTTTTCAACCGAGCCTTTGCCTTTGCCCATGCGCGTCTCAGCCGCCTTCTGCGTCACCGGCTTGTCCGGGAAGATGCGAATCCAGACTTTGCCGCGCCTGCGGATATAACGCACCATCGCCCGGCGGCAAGCCTCAATCTGCCGGCTCGTGACCCAACTCGGCTCCAGGGCCTGCAGGCCGTAGTCGCCAAATTGCACGACCGCGCCGCGCCGCGCTTTGCCGCGCATGCGGCCGCGCATCTGTTTGTTATACTTTCTCCGCTTCGGCATTAACATGCGGTCTGTTCCCTTCGCTGTGAATCTAGTTGCGCCGTCCGCGGCGGCCGTCCTGGCCGCCGACGCGCTGCGCGCCCGTGCTGAACGGATCTTCGCCCGGCAGAATGTCGCCCTTGTAAATCCAGACTTTGACGCCGATCTGCCCGAAGGTGGTGAAGGATTCGGCGAAGCCGTAGTCAATGTCGGCTCTCAAGGTATTGCGCGGAACGCGGCCGTCAAACATCCACTCGCGCCGCGCCATCTCGGAACCGCCGAGGCGACCGCTGACTTCAACGCGAATGCCGCCCGCGCCTTGCCGCATCGCCTGCATAATCGCGCGTTTCATCGCGCGGCTGTGGCCGATGCGCCGCGCCAATTGCGACGCCACATTCTCCGCCACGAGCGTGGCATCCAGGTCGGGCTTTTCGATCTCGCTCACCTCGACCTTGACGGTTTTGCCCGTCATGTCTTGCAAGTTCTGCCGCAATTCCTTCACCGCTTCGCCCTTGCGCCCGATAATGAGACCGGGGCGGACCGTATTGATCGTAATAATGACCTGATTTGGATGACGCTCAATTTCAATGCGGGAAACGCCGGCGCGCGATGTCTTTGACTTGATGAAGCGGCGGATCTGCCGGTCTTCCATCAAGAGATTGACAAAGCGCTGGCCCTCGGCGTACCAGCGGGCATCCCACTCGCGGATCACTTTCAGGCGAAAGCCCTTTGGATGAACCTTCCGACCCATTAGTCTTCTTCCTCTCGCTCTTCCAGAATCACCCACAAGTGCGATGTCCGTTTTAATCGCGGTTTGTAGCGGCCGCGGGCGCCAGCCTTAAAGCGCTTCAAGGTAGGGCCGTCGCCGGCGTAAATCTTCGAGACGTACAATTCTTCTCGATTCAAGTCGAAGTTATTGACGGCGTTCGCCATCGCCGAAGTCAGCGTCTTGCTGACGAACCTGGAGCCCTTCTGCGGCATGTAATCCAGCACGATCAGCGCTTCCTCCGCGTCCATGCCCCGCACTTTGTCGCAAACCAGACGCAGCTTGCGCGGAGAGATCGGCAGATACCGGGAAATTGCGCGCACTTCCATTAAATCAACCCCTATCGTCTGCTATCCGTGATGTGGCCGCGGAAGGTGCGCGTTGGCGCGAACTCGCCGAGCTTGTGCCCCACCATGTTTTCGGTGATGTAAATCGGCACATGCCGCCGCCCGTCATGCACCGCGATCGTATGGCCGACCATCTGCGGGAAGATCGTGCTCGCGCGGCTCCAGGTCCGGATCACAACCTTCTTGTTCTGCTGGTTCAGCCGCTCCACCTTTTCCAGCAGCTTCGGCTGAATATAGTAGCCCTTCTTTAGAGAACGTGACATCGCTGTCTCCTCCGTATCTAGCGGCGTCTGCCGCGGCGACGGATGATGAATCGACTGGTGCGTTTATTGCGCCGCGTCCGCACGCCAAGCGCTTTCTTGCCCCAAGGCGTCTTGGGCGCCGCCATGCCGATGCCGGATTTGCCCTCTCCGCCGCCGTGAGGATGGCTGGCGGGATCCATAGCCGAGCCGCGCACGGTCGGGCGCCAGCCCAGCCAGCGCTTCCGCCCGGCTTTGCCGAGCTTGACATTGGCGTGTTCCGCATTTCCCACCTGCCCAATCGTCGCGCGGCAGGCGCCGAGGATCATCCGCATCTCGCCGCTCGGCAGGCGCAAGGTGACATATTTGCCTTCCGCCGCCAGAATCTGCGCCGAGGTGCCGGCGCTACGGGCGATTTGGCCGCCCTTGCCCGGGCGCATCTCAATGTTGTGAACGACCGTGCCCAGCGGCATATCCTTCAGCGCCCGGCTGTTGCCAGGCCGCAGCGAGCTAACGGCGCCGTTGCCAATCGTATCGCCGACCTTCAGTCCCATTGGCGCGATGATGTAGCTCTTCAGCCCGTCTTCATACCGCAGCAGGGCGATGCGCGCCGAACGATTGGGATCGTATTCAATCGCGATCACCTCGGCGCGGCAATCTTCTTTATCCCGCTTGAAATCGATGAGGCGATAGCGGCGCTTGTGCCCGCCACCGCGGTGGCGCACGGTGATCCGGCCGGTGTTGTTGCGCCCGCCCGTTTTGCGCAGGGCGCGGGTCAGCGAGCGCTCCGGCTTCTTCTTGGTGATTTCTTCAAATGTATAGCCGGTCATGTCGCGGCGACCGGGCGATGTTGGTTTGTATACTTTAATGGGCATCGCTGCTTTACCCCCTAGGCGTTGAAGAGCTCGATCGACACGCCGTCTTCCAGCGTGACGACAGCTTTTTTCCACTGCCGGGAGCGCACATAAGTGTTGCGTCCCCGGCGTCCGCGTTTCGCGGGCATCACCATCATGTTCACCTTGACGACTTTGCCTTCCAGTTCAAATATCTCTTCAACCGCTTCCTTGACCTGGATTTTGTTCGCGTTTCGCGCGACTTCAAAGACATACTTGTTTTGACCGTCAGCCATCTCGGTCGACTTTTCTGTGATGACCGGCCGGCGTATGACATCGTACAAGTGCAGGTCCGGCATCTCAGTTTCCCTTTCCCCAAATGCCCTTGACCACATCGAGGGCGTCCAGTGACATAATCACCTTGTCATATTTGAGCAGATCGCGGACGTTCAGATTGTTCGCGATAATCGAATGCGCATTGGCGAGGTTGCTAGCGCTTTTGCGCGCCGCCTTCTGTTCCGCCGTCACGACGATCAAAGCCGATTGCTCGCCCACCAGCGCTTCAATCAAGCCTCGCATCGCCTTGGTATTGGGCGAATCAATTTGGACTTGGTCAAGGAGCACCAACTGGCCATCGCGCACGAGCGCGCTGAGCGTGGAGCGGATCGCGCCGCGGCGCATCTTCTTCGGCATCTTCTTGCTGTAATCCCGCGGTTTTGGCCCAAAAGCCAAACCGCCGCCCACAAAGATGGGCGCGCTCTGGGCGCCATGGCGCGCGCGGCCCGTGCCCTTTTGGCGATACCACTTCGCGCCCGTAGCCCGGATTTCACTGCGAGAGCGCGTGTTGTGCGATCCCTGACGCGCGTTCGACAACTGCCGCACAAAAGCCTGGTGCATCAAGCCAACGTTGATCTTGGCTTCGAATATATCGGCCGGCAACTCGACCTGAGACACTTCGTTGCCGGCGCTGTTCATCACGGGAAACTGCATCGCCATAACTCCCTTGCCTAGACGCGCCCGGCCGCCGGCTTGATCATTACGATGCTGCCTTTGGCGCCGGGCACGGAACCCTTCACCGCCAGCAGGTTCTTCTCCGCATCAACGACAACCAGCGTCAAGTTCTGCACCGTCACCCGGTCGTTGCCCATGCGCCCCGCCATCTTCTTGCCCTTCAGCGTGCGGCCGGGCGTGGCGCACATGCCAATCGATCCGGGCGAGCGCATCCGGTCGGACTGGCCGTGGGTCTTGGGACCGCGGGAGAAACCGTGACGCTTGATCGTGCCGGCGTGGCCGCGGCCCTTGCTGACGCCGATGACATCAACACGATCGCCCCGGGCGAAGACGTCAACTTTGATTTCCTGGCCCTCTTCAACCGCCACATCGGCTTTATCCGCCAGGCGGAATTCGCGCAGATGGCGCAGCGCCGGCAAGTCCGAGCGCTGCAAATGGCCCAGCTGCCCTTTGGTCAGGTTCTTGGGCTTCGTCTCGCCAAAGCCCAACTGAACGGAGACATAACCATCGCGATCGACATTGCGAACCTGGGTCACATAGCAGGGCCCGGCCTGAATCACAGTGACCGGAATAACCGTGCCCTGTTCGTCGAAGACCTGGGTCATCCCCACCTTTTTGCCAATCATGCCTTTCATGAGCGTCGCCTCCACTCGGGCCGCACGTCCGTCTTTCGCTTCGCCGTACTGCCCGGTCTCTTCTCTAACCATCCCTCAGGACGGCTCGCTTGCGCCCTCGCCCGGCTCTCAAATCGCGCATTCGCGTCAGCCGGGCGCGCTTTCCGCCTTCGGTCATCGCCGCTAGATCTTGATTTCGATATCGACGCCCGCCGGCAGATTGAGACGCATCAGCGTGTCAATCGTCTTGCTATCGGGATCGAGCACGTCAATCAGCCGTTTGTGCGTGCGCACTTCAAAATGCTCCTGCGAGTCCTTGTCGATGAACGGGGACCTTCGGACGGTGAAGCGCTCGATCCGCGTCGGCAAGGGCACCGGGCCCACAACGCGCGAACCCGTGCGCTCCGCCGTATCGACGATTCGCTGCGCAGACTGATCTAGCACCCGATGGTCATAAGCCTTCAGGCGGATACGAATCTTGTTTTTTGCCATTCCGCAACCTTTAGCTAAGCGCTCGGCATGTCGGCCGCTTGGATCGAGCTTCGAGCCCGGCCCAAGCCGACAACGTCCGGCGCCGGATTACTCAAGGATTTCGGTGATGCGCCCGGCGCCAACCGTCAGGCCGCCTTCGCGAATCGCGAAGGAGGAACCGCGTTCCAGCGCAACCGGCGTGATCAACTCCACATCAAGGTTGACGTTGTCGCCCGGCATGACCATTTCCACCCCGTCCGGCAGGGTGATGGTGCCCGTTACATCCATCGTCCGGATGTAGAACTGCGGACGGTAGCCGCTGAAGAAGGCTTTGTGACGCCCGCCTTCGTCGCGGCGCAGGACGTAGACCTCGCACTTGAATTTCTTGTGCGGCGTGATCGAACCGACTTTGGCGATGACCATGCCGCGCTGAACCTCGTCGCGGCCGATGCCACGGAGCAGAATGCCGGCGTTGTCTCCCGCCTGCGCCTGATCCAATTCCTTGTTGAACATTTCGATGCCGGTCACGACCGTCTTGACGATTTCGTCGCGCAAGCCCACGATGTCGACCTCGGTGCCCTTGAGCAAGGTGCCGCGCGCCACGCTGCCGGTGACAACGGTGCCGCGGCCCTTGATCGAGAAGACATCTTCAATCGCCATCATGAAGGGCTTGTCCACATCGCGCATCGGCGTGGGAATCCACTCATCGACCGCGTCCATCAATTCCGCAATCGACTCGTATTCCGGCGCGTCCGGGTCGCTGCTTTCGGATTCCTGCGCCGCCAGGGCCGAACCCTTGATGATCGGCGTATCGGGATCGAACTCATAACCTTCCAGCAACTCCGACAATTCCATCTCGACCAGCTCGATCAATTCTTCATCGTCCATCTGGTCGGTCTTGTTGAGGTAGACAACCATCGCCGGCACTTCCACCTGCTTGGCCAGCAGAACGTGCTCGCGCGTCTGCGGCATGGGGCCGTCCGGCGCGCTGACGACAAGAATCGCGCCGTCCATCTGCGCCGCGCCCGTGATCATGTTCTTGATGTAATCGCGGTGGCCCGGGCAATCAACGTGCGCATAGTGGCGGTTGTCGGTTTCGTATTCGACATGGCGAATATTAATCGTGATGCCGCGCGCGCGTTCTTCCGGCGCGTTGTCGATTTCGCCGTATTCGCGTTCCTGCGCCTGGCCCTTTAGCGCCAGCACCTTGGTGATGGCCGCCGTTAATGTGGTCTTGCCATGATCGACATGCCCGATCGTTCCAATATTGACGTGCGGCTTGTTGCGCTCGAATTTTCCCTTTGACATCTGACAATCCCTCGTGTGAACCTATCGACTTGAAAATGCGCTTGCGAACGAAACAGTTGACCGGGCCAAGCCCGGCCATGTGACTTAACGCGACCCCGACTTGACCGCTTCCGCGATTGCGTCAGGCGCGACCGTATAGGTATCAAATTCCATGCTGAAATTGCCGCGGCCTTGCGTGTTGTTGCGCAAGTCATTGGCATAACCAAACATCTCGCCCAAGGGCACCTGCGCCTTGATCACGGATACGCCTTCGCTGTGCGGGTCCATGCCATGGATACTGCCGCGGCGCGCGGCGATATCGCCGACGACAGCGCCGGTATAATCATCGGGCACTACCACTTCGACGCTCATGGACGGCTCCAGAATGACCGGGGCGCCACCCTGAACGCCTTCCTTCAAAGCCATCGATCCGGCGATTGTGAAGGCGATGTCGCTCGAATCCACCTCGTGATACGCGCCGTCAATGAGCGTTGCTTTGATGTCCACCACCGGGTAGCCGGCAATGACGCCGCCCTGTATCGCCTGCGCGATGCCCTTCCTCACCGCCGGGATGAACTCCTTGGGGATCGCCCCGCCGCGAATCGCATCCACAAAAAGCAATTCGCCATCGGCATCGTCTTTTTCGGCTTTGGGCAGCGGCTCGAAGCGCAAAGTGCAGCGCGCGTATTGGCCGGCGCCACCGGTCTGACGGCGGAAGGTCTTGTCGATTTCGACCATGCGCGTAATCGTTTCGCGGTAGGCGACGCGCGGCCGCCCAACACGCGCCTCGACGCCATACTCGCGCATCAAGCGGTCGACCAGCACTTCCAGGTGAAGCTCGCCCATGCCCTTGATCTTGGTCTGGCCGATCTGGTCGTCAACCTCGATCTGGAATGTCGGGTCTTCCTCGGCCAATTTGCGCAAGCCGATGCCCATTTTGTCCTGATCGGCTTTCGTATTTGGCTCGATGGCGACCTCGACCACCGGGGCCGGGAAGCTGATGTTTTCCAGCAGAATCGGGCTGTTCGGCGTGCTGAGCGTGTCGCCGGTGAAGGTCTCCTTCATGCCGATCACCGCCGCGATGTCGCCAGCGCGCACTTCCTTGACATCCTCGCGCCGATCGGCAAACATCCTGACGATGCGCCCGATGCGCTCGCGCTGGCCATTCGCCGTGTTCACCACCATCGTGCCCGCCTTGAGCACGCCCGAGTACACGCGCGTGAATGCCAGCCGGCCATATTGATCGGAAACGATCTTGAAAACCAGGGCCGCCAGGGGTTCATCGTCATCGGCGCAGCGAAGGAGTTCGCTGCCGTCTTTGGGATGCTCGCCCTTGACCGGCGGAATATCCAGCGGCGAGGGCAAGAGCGCCACCACCATGTTGAGCAGCGCCTGCACGCCCTTGTTCTTCAGGGCCGCGCCGCACATCACCGGATGCAGAACGCCGGCGATTGTTCCACTGCGCAGCGCCGCGATAATCTCCTCATTACTGATTTCCTCTTCTTCGAGGAACTTCATCGTCAAATATTCGTCGTGTTCGACAACGGCTTCGATCATGTCTTCACGCCGGGTCTCCGCCATCTCTCGATGACTTTCCGGGATGGCGTGATAATTGATGTCCGTGCCTTCGTCATTGCCGTAGGTGATCAACTCCATATTTAGCAGATCGATGATGCCTTCAAAGGTCTCGCCGCTTCCGTAGGGCACCTGAATGACCACCGGATTGGCATTGAGGCGGTCAACCATCATGTTCACGCAGCGGTCAAAGTCCGCGCCGGTGCGATCCATCTTGTTGACAAAACAGAGCCGCGGCACCTTGTATTCGGAGGCTTGCCGCCAGACCGTTTCCGACTGCGGCTCAACGCCCGCCACGCTGTCAAACACGGTGATGCCGCCATCCAGCACGCGCAGGCTGCGCTGGACCTCGGCGGTGAAATCAACATGCCCGGGCGTGTCAATGATGTTGATTTGATGATCGTTCCAGCTCGCGGTCACCGCGGCCGATGTAATCGTGATGCCGCGCTCCCGCTCCTGCTCCATATAATCGGTCGTGGCCGAGCCCTCATGCGTCTCGCCGATTCTGTGCACCATGCCGGTGTAATACAGAACGCGCTCGGTGACGGTCGTCTTGCCGGCGTCGATGTGCGCAATAATTCCGATATTGCGTACTCTATTGAGATCGAAGTTCGAATGCGACTGTGTCATTTCCAACCTGTTTCCCGGATTCCCGATCCGAGACCCGCTTAAACTCTAGCTAACGAAAATGCGCAAACGCGCGATTGGCCTCGGCCATGCGATGCGTTTCATCCTTGCGGCGGATCGCGTTGCCCTGCCCGTTGTAAGCGTCCAGGAGTTCGCCGGTCAGCCTTTCCGCCATGCTCCGGCCGCTGCGGTCGCGCGCGAATTGAATCAGCCAGCGCATGGCCAGCGTCACGCCGCGCTCGTGCGACACATCAATCGGCACCTGATAGGTCGAGCCGCCGACGCGCTTTGGTTTGACCTCGACCGCCGGCGTCACATTGCGAATCGCCATTTCAAAGACTTCGACAGGATCCTTCTTCGTGCGCTCGCCCATCGTTTCCAGGGCGTCGTACATGATTCTCGTGGCGACGCTCTTCTTGCCGCCGCGCATCATGCGGTTGATGAACATTGCCACATGCAGATTGCCGTATTTCACATCCGGCGGCGGAACTCGCTTGGGCGGACGATTTCGTCTGGGCATGCTCTCAATCTCCCGGTTACTTGGAACGCTTGGTTCCGTACTTGCTGCGGCCTTGTTCGCGGCCATCGACGCCGCTGGTGTCTAGCGTTCCGCGCACAATATGATAGCGGACGCCGGGCAGGTCTTTCACGCGGCCGCCGCGCACGAGCACGACGCTGTGTTCCTGCAGATTATGGCCTTCGCCGCCGATATAAGCGGTGACCTCAATGCCGTTGGTCAGGCGCACGCGCGCGACCTTGCGCAGGGCCGAATTGGGTTTCTTCGGCGTCATCGTCTTGACTTGCGTACAGACGCCCCGCTTTTGCGGCGCGCCCTTCTGCTGCCGCGCGCGGCGATTCTTCAGCGCATTAAATGTATATTGCAGCGCGGGCGCCTTATTTTTCTTGCCCTTGCTCCTGCGCCCTTTGCGCACCAACTGGTTGATCGTTGGCATAATGAACTCCGCTTTCTTTTTGTGTTTCGCGCCGGCTTTTAGACATGCAAACAGGCGCACCTGGACGCCTATTTTTTGTTTCGCTTATGACGAGCCGCCCCGCGCGAGCAAAGCGCTTTCGTCATATCTGCTCAATTCGGCCGGCAGCGCCTACGCCGAGGTTGCTGGCCGTGAGTGCAACGGCGGATGTTATCAACTGGGAATCGGACTGTCAAGACAGACTTGCCCGGATTCAAGGGATTCGCCGGGCAATCGCTTCAATTCGCTCATTATGTAGGGGCGACACTGTGTGTCGCCCGCAAACTCGCGCTTGTGTTGGCGGGCGATTCATAGAAGAAAAACCAAGCAAGCAATTGAAGAAATGCGCATAGATTTTCGCGACACGCTGGCGGGCGAGCCGGTGGCTCGCCCCTGCATTTTGACATGGCCATTGGCGGTCGCAACTGATCGCGCCGGCTAAGCGCCATGAAACAGTTCGCGCACGATAATATTGCGCTGGATCTCGCTTGTGCCTTCGTAAATCTGGAATATCTTCACATCGCGCAGCAGCTTTTCAACCGGGAACTCTTTCATGTAGCCGTAGCCGCCAAAGACCTGCACCGCATCAACCGCCGCTTTGGTCGCCATGTCGGCCGCGAAAGCTTTAGCGTAGGCCGGGACGCGCGGATTGAAGATGCCGGCATCCACCTGCCAGGCCGACTGCCAGGTCAGCAATCGCGATGCCTCATAATTGATTGCCATATCCGCAATCTTGTGGCCGACCGCTTGATGTTGATATATCGGCCGGCCGAAGGCTTCGCGCTCGCCCGCGTACTGCACGCTCTCATCCAGCGCGCGCCGCTGCAAGCCGCAGGCGGCCGCCGCCACGCCCGGGCGGCTGTGATCAAAGACCTTCATCGCGATATAGAAGCCCTGGCCCGGCGCGCCCACGACATTTTCCGCCGGCACTTCGACATTTTCGAAGACGATTTCCGCGGTGTCGGACGCGCGCTGACCCAGCTTGTCAAACTTTTTGCCGACACTGAGGCCGGGCGATTCGCGATCGACGATAAAACAGGTCATGCCGCGATGTCCGGCGTCGGGATCGGTTTTGGCGAATATCGTATAATAGTGCGCGTAACTGGCGTTGGTGATGAAAGTCTTGCTGCCATTCAGGATATAAGCGCCGTTCTTCTTCTCCGCGCGGGTTTGGATGCCGGCGACATTGGAACCGGCATTGGCTTCGGTGACGCCATAAGAACAGAATTGACCCTGCTCCCCGACCCGCTCGCCCATCCAATAGGCTTTCTGCTTCTCGTTGCCCGCGATGAGGATCGGCAGCATCGCCAGCGAGTTGGTACCCAGACTCGTGCCGATGCCGGTGCATGCGTAACCGAGCTCTTCCGAAACCAGGGCTTCCTCAAAGCAGGAGGCGCCGACGCCGCCGTATTCTTCCGGGATAAGCATATTGACGATGCCGAGCTCGCGGGCTTTGTGAAAGATATCCGCGGGAAAGATCGACTTTTCATCGTACTCGGCCGCCACCGGGATGATGTGGTCGGCGGCGAATTCCCGCGCCATCCGCACCAGCATCTCTTGTTCTTCATTCAGTTGAAAACGCGGTCCAGCGTATGCTTCCTGAGTCATGCTGTCCATCGACCCTACCTCCAAACTCGACCGGGGGCATTAACCTAACACTGATTCGATTTATCCGCCAGACTCGCGCGCAAGATCCAGCAGGACCTGCAGCACTGTCGCGAGCTGCTCTTCACGGCTGATCTGCGCCGTGCCGTCGCCGGCTTGCAAGCCGTACCAGCCGAATTGCGCGTGATTGCCGCCAGCGATCAGCGCTTTCCGCGCGTCAGCCGGCAGCAAACCAAAAGACGCTTCGACCTCTTCCACCGTGGCCAAGTCGTCGCGATCGCCGTATAACGCGGCGACGGCTAGGTCGCGCTCCCGCAGGTCAATATGCGCCTCGGGCCAAGCCGCCATCAAGGCGAGGCCGGCAAGGCGTTCCGGATATTCGTAGGCGTACCGCGCCGCCATGACGCCGCCGAGCGAGTGACCGGCGATGACCCAGCGCTCAACTTGGGGAAAAGCGGCGATGACCGCATCGGCGGCATGTGGATCCAGAACGGCAAGATTCAGCGGCATTGGGACCAGAACCGCGATATGTCCGTTTTGCGCAAGCGCCCGGCCCAGCGGGGCATAAGCCTCCGGCGCCACGCGGCCGCCCGGATACAAGATGAAGCCCGGATCGCGTTGCCCATCCCTTGGCCGAAAAACCAGCCAGCGCTCTTTTGATACGGCGACCTGCCCGTCCGATCGCAGCGCCGCTTCCGCTTCGGGCAGCAAGTCGCCAATAGGCATGCCCAGCCAAAACAGGAGCACGGCCGCGGCGATTGCGCCAGTCAGCAGGGCGATGAGCGCGAGGCGGAGTCGATGGCGCAGAATCCGGCGGAGCGTGATCAAGCCAGGGCGTCCGCCATCGCCTCGCCGGCGGCCAGGCCGGACATGAATGCGCCCTCGACGCGGCCGCGCCCGCCAAAGGCGTCGCCAGCGAAAACCAGCGCCGGCAGATCTTGCGCCAGCAAGCACTCGTGAGGATATGTGGTCAAAGGCACCGAGTAACGCCATTTCTTGAGTTGCGTATTGACGATGCGCGCGCCCGCTTTGAGGTAGGGTTTTACCGCAGATTCCAATTCGAGCACGATATCGGCCTCGGAGGCATCCCAATTCTGACGGCTGAATTTGGCGTTGGCGTGGCTGGTGACGATGCGCGTCCTGGAAATGCCTTTCGCCTGATTGTCCGCCACCCAATAGATATCGCTTTGAAAGTTCTGGACGGCGCCGGGCTCTGGCAGATCCACCTCGCCCTCGATTTCGTGGATGCCGCAGAGGCAAGGTCCGAAACGTATCCGGCGCAATTCAGCGAAGTCCCGCTCATGGAGATAGACGCGACTGGACGTCAGCAGTTCCAGGCTCTCCGGCATCGGCGGGGTCAGGATCAGGCCGCGGCTGACGTGGGTTTGGCCTTCGCTATCGGCGAGTTCCCAGCCGGCCCCGGCCGGGCGGATGCTTGTGACCAGCCGGTCAAGCGCGATGTCCAGGCCTTGCGCCAGGCGCTTCGCCAGTTGGTTCATGCCTCCGCGCACGGCATAGCGCGGATGCCCATCGCCGGCTGTCCGTTTGACGCTGCCGTCGGACCAGCCCGTGCCCCAGACATAGACCAGGTCCTGCGCGAGCCAGCGATCGACATATTGCTGCATTGTATCGCTGCGCACGGTGAAGAATTGCGCGCCGTGATCCGCCAGCCCGCCGTCGCCCAGCCGCCGCGTTGCCAGGCGGCCGCCGACGCTGCGTCCGCGGTCGATGAGAAAAACTGAATAGTCGCGCGCTTGCAGGCGGGCTGCGGCCATCAAGCCGGACATGCCCGCGCCCACAATCAGGACATCCACTGCCACGCCGGAATCCCTTTCCCGTTTCATTCAATTGTTCATCATACCGCATCGGGCAGGATATGTTAGGTTGACTCGAATAGACTGCCAGGGCATTTGCATCAAAACTGGAATACGCCGCGACGAGCAAAACTAAACAGAAATTTAACCACCGAGTACACCGAGTCTCCTCTTATGCCGTTGGGGCGAACCTTGGCTCGCCCGTACACCGTCTTCTCTTGCGCTGAATCTCGCATGACCTAATTGATGTTGCTTCTGTGCCCTCTGCGTTCTCTGTGTTAAAGAAAAACCTGAAGCGCTTGCTCTGAACAGACTGCCGCATGCTATTTCATACGTAAATCTTTTATCCTTCATCTTCACAAGGCGATAAAATTGCGTTAGACTATGCATGTGTGATGGAACCGGTCGTTTTGGGTCGGCCGGGGCATACAACCAACATGGGAGCGAACTAGATTCGACGTTGGTGGTTGAAGCCGCACGGCAAGCCGTGGCGCCACAACACGTTAAACTGGCAACGCACATAGGTGCAAAACCCAAGTTCCAACCCCTTCCTATGGTAGCTTAGGCGACCGGGAAACGGGTGTAGAGGCAAATAGCCCTCTACCGCTCCTGCAGCATCGTCTCCCTTTGCGATCTGCAACGAGTGTCATAAAAAGTTAGGGTGCCCGCCGTCCACGCCGATATGACGGCGCCAAGACTCATCGGCTAGCGCAGCGTGAACCGCGCCCTCTGGGCCTTCGCGGCGCGAAACTCTTCAGGGGGCTAAGCTTGTAGATGTGCGAGAGTCGAAACCAGCGGACCCGGGGGGCAGGTCCCCGGCGCTTCCACTCCAAGCAGCCGCCCGGCCACCGGCCAGGCGGTTTTCTTATTCTGGGTTATAATCTCCCGCATTATGGCGACCAGCGCAAACAAGCGCCACATTTTAGCCGTCGTTGCGGTCTGCGCCGCCGTCCTCGTCTTGCCCTCCTGCCGCTCCAGCGCGCCGGAATTGACCGCCACCGTGGCGCATGAACAGGCGCGCGCAGGCATCGAAAGCTTGCGCGGCACGGCGACGGTGGTCCGCGCGCGCATGAAAACCACGCTGGAATATGCCGTCACGCGGGTGGCGCAAGCGCAGGAGGCGGGCGAATTCCTGCGACACAGTCTGATCAACCTCGGTTTTGAAGGCGATACGATTGCAACGAGCGTCGGCCAATTGCGGCAAGCGGCATTTGAGATGACACCAACCGCCGTCGCCCGCCCGGTCGATAGCCGGGTCACGCCCGGCACGCCGCCGACAGCGCTTCCGCTGGACGGCGGCGCAGCGCGGGCCGTCGCGGCGACCGCGCCCGCCGTCGGCCCGCGCCTGGCGAATATCGTGATGGCCACCGGCGTGCGCGCGGACGACTGCGCCGCCGATGTCAATCCGAGATTTACGGTCGCCTCCAGCGAGATTTATGTGGTCGCCGAAGCCTACGATATTCCCGCCGGCGCCACCATCTCGTCAATCTGGCAAAGCCGGGGCGCGCAGGTCGCCAGCTTGAGCTTTCAGCCCGAATACGCCATCAACGGCAACTGCATCTGGTTCTTCATCGATCAGACGGATGCCGCCTTCGTCGCCGGCGCCTGGAGCGTCGAGATTTCGCTTGACGGCCAGCCGCTCTCGTCGCCGATCGCTTTCCAAATTGTGGAGAGCTGAGGCGGACAAAGGCTTGCATAGCCGCGCCCCGTCCCCCATCCCGGCGATTTTCAGGCTGGAAACAGCCACAACCGCTGGCATAATAATGCGTATATAGAGCAGTTAAGTCGGGGCGCTTACAGGAACGTCAAGATGGCAATCGTCACCCGTTGGGACAACAAAAAGAAGTCGGTCATTCTCCTCGAGTTCGAGTCGGAATGGACTTGGGAGGAATTGGAAGCGGCCGTGCAAAAGGCTGATGGCTTGATCGGCAGCGTCGAACATTATGTCGATCTGATCATCGACCTTGAGGGCACGTCGATTCCCAGCAATGTCTTAAATGCCGCCAAGACCTTGCTGGCCTCAGGCGAAGCGCGCCCCAACGAAGGCGCGCGCGTGGTCGTGGGCGCCAACGGCGCATTGAAAACAATTTATCAGACCATTCAAAAGACATTCAATAGCGCGGTCGAAGGACGCGAAGTCCTCTTTGCGCCCAATATCGCCGATGCCCGCGCCATTGTGCGCGGCCTGTCGCTGGATCGCTAAGGCTGAAGCGTCATTCGCCTTCCGCTCCATCTTGTATGCCCTCGGGCGCTGCCTAACCAATTGGGCAGTAGAAAACATGCCGGCTCTTCCCGTATGCTATAGACAACTTCATATAAAGGGAAAATGCCATGTTTATGGGTGGCGGCGGCTGGTTCCGCTACATGAAAGGCATGGACGCCCAGGCGCGGCCGAATGTCACGCGGCGGCTCCTCCTGCGCGTTCTCGCCTACGCCAGGCCCTATCGAACGCAGATCGCCGGCCTGCTCGGCGCCATTGTCTTCATAACCGGGCTCGGCCTGCTCAATCCGCTGATTTTCCGCGAAATCATTGATTCCGCTTTGCCCGAGAAAGACTTTGCCAAGCTCAATCTGCTGGCGCTGGGTCTGGTGCTGATCCCGCTGTTCAGCGGCGGACTGCGCATCATACAGCGCAAGCTCAACGTCTCGATTGGCGAGGGCGTCATCTACGACCTGCGGGTGGCGCTGTATCATCACCTGCAGCAAATGTCCCTGCGCTTCTTCACCAATACCAAGACGGGCGAGTTGATGAGCCGGCTCAACAATGATGTCGTCGGCGCCCAGAACGCCATCAGCAATACCATCGTCGCCCTCATCACCAACATCGTCACCGTCGTCGCCACGCTTGCGGTGATGCTCAGCATCGAATGGCGTTTGACCATATTGGGCGTGCTGGTTCTGCCCTTTTTCATCGTCATCGCGCGGCGTTTGGGCGCGCGGCTGCAGAAGATCGCGCGCGAGCAGATGGGCTATAACGCGCAGATGAACGCCATGATGAACGAAACACTCAATATCAGCGGCGCGCTCCTGGTCAAGCTCTTCGGCCGCATCGACGCCGAAGTGGAACATTTTGAAGAACGCGCCGCCGATGTCCGCGATTCCGGCGTGCGCCGGGCCGTTCTGGGAAGCCAGTTCTTCGTCATGATCGGCTTGGTCAGCGTTGTCGGCACCGCCGCTGTTTACTGGGTCGGTGGCGTTTTGGTTATCCAAGGCGACTTCACAATTGGCACCATCGTCGCCTTCGCCGCTTATCTGACGCAGCTGTATACGCCGCTGCAAGCGCTGACCAATGCTCCGGTCGATTTCGCCCAATCCATCGTCAGCTTTGAGCGCGTCTTCGAGATCATCGACCTGCCGCTGGAAATCGCCGAGCGCGAAGATGCGCTGGAACTAGACGTCGTCCGCGGCGAACTGGTCTTCGACGATGTCAGCTTCCGCTATGAAATCGACGAAAGCCAGTTGCTCAGTGATGTCGAACGGATCGGCAAGATCGACAGTGTGACAGCCACGCGTTCGGGGCGCGGGCGGCGGCGCGACAATGGCAAGAGCGCCGTCGGCAGCGCGCATCAAGCGCGCGAACTCGCGCTTGAGTCGCTTTCCTTCCGGATCGCGCCCGGGCAGCTCGCAGCCCTGGTCGGGCCGAGCGGCGCCGGCAAAACCACCCTGACTTATCTCATCCCGCGCTTGTACGATCCAACGCAGGGCCTGATCAGGCTTGATGGCCATGACCTGCGCGATCTGACGCTGCGGACGATGGCGGCGAATATCGGCATGGTGACGCAGGAAACTTACCTCTTCCATGACAGCATCCGCACCAACCTGCTCTACGCCAAGCCTGAGGCGACGCAAGCGGAGATTGAAGCGGCGGCGGAAGTGGCGCATATCCACGATTTCATAATGGGCTTGAGCGACGGCTATGATTCCATCGTGGGCGAACGCGGATACCGACTGAGCGGCGGCGAGAAACAGCGCATGGCGATCGCGCGCGTCGTTTTGAAAGATCCGCGCATCCTGGTGCTGGATGAAGCGACCAGCCATCTCGACAGTCAATCGGAAGCGCTGATTCAAGACGCGCTCAGCCATATCATGCGCGGACGCACCAGCATTGTCATCGCCCATCGGCTCAGCACGATTCTCGCCGCCGACACAATCCTGGTCATGGACCGCGGACGCATCGTGGAACGCGGCAGCCACGACGAGCTTATGGCGGCGGCCGGCTTATATGCCAAACTGTATGAGACGCAATTCAGCCAGCAGCGTGAACTGGCTTGAACCCGGGTTGCTAACTTGAAAGCCACAGTCGCGCAGATCGACGCGGAGCGCCTCGACAGCGAATGGGAGCGGCTCGCCGCGCACATCGCCGCGGCTAGCAGCGAGTTCCTTCTGCTGCCGGAGATGTGCTTTTCCCCCTGGACCTGCGCGGCGCCGGAGCGCGACGAAACGCGCTGGAACGCCGCCGTCCGCGCGCACGAAAGCTGGCTGGCGCGCCTGCCCGAGCTCGGCGCGAGAATCATTGTCGGCACGGCCCCGCTTAATGCCGGCGACAAACGCTACAACATCGCCTATCTCTGGACGCCGGCGGGTGGTTTGCGCTGGGTTCACGGCAAAACCTACTTGCCCAATGACGACGGCTACTGGGAAGCCAACTGGTACGACCGCGCGCCAATTGACTTCCAGCCCGCGCAAGTAGACGGAATCAGCATCGGCGTCACGATCTGCACCGAGATCTGGTTTATGCAGCATGCGCGCGAATATGGCCGCAGCGGGATACATCTGCTGCTCAACCCCCGCTGCACACCTCGGTTCAGCAATGCCAAATGGCTGGCCGGCGGACAAACCGCCGCTGTGATTTCGGGCGCGTACTGCCTGTCGTCCAATCATGCCGGGGGTGCCGATCATGTCGAGCTGGGCGGCGCGGGCTGGATCTGCGATCCGGATGGCCGGGTTCTAGCGACAACGAATGACGAAGCGCCCTTCGTCACGCTGGACCTGGATCTGGACGAGGCACTTGCGGCGAAAGCCACATATCCGCGCTATGTCGATGACAGCCCGCTTTGAAACGCAGAGCAATCGCATCATGTTTTTCTTTAACTACAGAGGACGCAGAGGACACAGAAGCAAACGCAAGTAAGACATTGATATAATGCCCATCGTCTTTCGCGATTTACATGCGGGCGACACACAGTGTCGCCCCTACGGCATAAGAGGAGAGTCGGTGTATAGGCGACTGGCGGATGTCAACTATGAAGCGATTGCCCGGTGTGAAACACGCTTTTAATGGACAATTCGCGGGGCTGTCTGCTACCATAGCTCGGCTTGACCGCTGCTAGGGCGAGACATGGCAGAGATGCATCTGATTGTCGGGCTGGGCAATCCCGGTTCCCGCTACGAATTGACCCGCCACAATGTCGGCTTCTTCGTGATTGACGAGTTGGTCGCGCGCCACGGTCTCGGCGGCGGCCGCAAGGACAAACGCGCGCGAATCTGGAACGGCGAGATCAGCGGCAAACGCGTCAAACTCGCCAAACCGCAGACCTACATGAACCGCAGCGGCGAGTCCCTGCGCCCGCTTATGGACTACTACGATATCCCGCTGGATCGCCTGCTGGTGATACATGACGACCTGGATACGCCCTTTGGACGATTGCGCCTGCGCAAGAGCGGCGGCCACGGCGGGCAGAACGGCTTGCGCAGCATCATTCAGCATCTTGGCAGCCAGGACTTCGCGCGTCTGCGCTTCGGGATCGGGCGGCCGCCGGGCCGGATGTCTCCGGTCGATTATGTTCTACAACCATTCCGGGGAGATGACGCGATTCAGGCGCGCGAGCTGACGGGCCGCGCCGCCGACGCCATCGCGTTATGGTTGACCGCTGGCATAGAAGCCGCCATGTCGCAATTCAATGGCGAGGCCGCGCCGCCGCAGCCGGACCGCGAAGCGCAGTTCAAAATCGCTTTGCGCGCCCATGAACTGGCGCCATCCGATCCCAGAACGCTGGGCAAGCTAATCGCGCTGCAGAAGAAATTGGGCCGGATGGACGACGCCGTCGCCAATCATTTAAAACTGGCCGAGGTCTACGACAAACTGGAGCAACCGACATTGGCCAACGCCGAGCGCGTGAAAGCGGTGACCATCCGGCCCGACTTAATCGCGGTGCAGCAGGAAATCGCCGCGTGGTATCTGGCGCATGACAATTCCAAGAAGGCGGTCGCGCGTCATCTGATCCTGGCGGAGCATTATCGCGCCAAGCAGGATGTGACGGCGGCAATCGAAGCGGTTGAGCAGGCGCTGGCGATCAATCCGCAGCATCCCAAGGCGCTGCAAATGCGCTCAGCGCTGGCGGAAACCATCGCGTCCGACTAAGCCATTTCATCGCCCAAACTTACACATTGGAGGCTCAAATGCAGGATATCGCGCCCGAAGCGCTGGGCATGTCATCGGAAAGACTGAACAACATCAACTTGAAGCTAAAAGAATACGTCGATCGCAAACAGGTCGCCGGCTTCGTGACCCTGGTCGGGCGGGATTCGGAAGTCGCCCAGCTCGAGACCTGCGGCTATCGCGATGCCGAGGCGCAATTGCCGATGGAGCGGGACACGATCTTCCGCATCTACAGCATGACCAAGCCCATTACGTCCATCGCCCTGATGATGCTCTATGAGCGCGGCAAAATCCAACTGATCGAGCCGGTCAGCCGCTATATTCCCGCCTTTGGCAAAACAAGGGTCCTGAGCGAATACGGCTACATGGGCCCAAAGCTCGTGCCGCAGAATCCGCCGATGACCATCCAGCACTTGCTCACGCATACGGCCGGATTGAGTTATGGCTTCCATTACGACTCGCCGATTGACGACATGTATCGCAACTCGATCTTCCGCAGCGAGACCGCTTCGCTGGAAGAGAAGGCCATCGGCATGGCGGAATTGCCCTTGAGATTTCAGCCGGGCTCGGCTTGGCATTACAGCATCGCCACCGATGTCTGCGGTTACCTGGTTCAGTTACTCGCCGATATGCCCTTCGAGGATTATCTGGAGGAGTACATCTTCCAGCCGCTGGACATGGTGGATACGGCCTTTCATGTGCCGGCGGACAAGCTCGACCGCTTCGCCAAACTTTATCAGCACAATATTCAGGATCGCTCATTCCATGCCTACGAGGGCGCGCCGCACATCCCTTGGCACGACTATAGTCAGCCGGCGAGCGCGCCATCGGGCGGCGGCGGTTTGGTCTCGACCATCACCGATTATTGGCAATTTGCCAATATGCTGCTGAATGATGGCGAACTGGGCGATGCGCGCATCATCGGGCGCAAGACGCTGGAATTCATGACGCTTAATCACATCAAGCCGGCATTGCTCCCGCTGGCGATTGGCGACAACGTCATCGGCGGCAGAGGTTTTGGTTTGGGTTTCGATGTCGTCATGGACCCGGCGCAGACCGGCGTCACCAATTCGCTCGGCAATTATGGCTGGAGCGGCGCGGCCGCCACCAACTTCTGGGTTGACCCGCAGGAACAGTTGGTCGGCATCATCATGACCCAACTGATGGACAACATGCTGCTCTTCCAGCAGGACTTTCGCGCCCTGACCTATCAAGCGCTGATCGACTAGGGATCAGCGATGGCCGGAATCAGGTAATCCCATAGAAACTGATAGGTCTCGGCTTCTTCAGCGTAATCCCGCGGATTGCCGAAGTTGCGGTGGGTGGTCGCCATCACCAGTTCCAGACCGGGAATGACGTGCAGGAATTGCCCGCCGGCGCCCAATGCCGAAAACATATCGTAGTTCGCGATGCGGTTGAGCCACCAGTAATAGCCATAGCCCGCGTAATTGTTGCCGATTTCGACCTGCGGCGATGTCGACGCCGCCACCCACCAGCCGGGAACAATCTGCTCATTCGCCCAGCGGCCCTCGTTGAGGAATAGCTGACCGAAGCGCGCGATCTCTCGCGCGGTCATGCTGACGCTATGCCCGCCGCTGAAATAGCCCTGCGGGTCGATGCCCCAAAACTCGGCTTCAATGCCAAGCGGAGCAAAAAGGTAGCGCTGCGCGAATTCGCAGACGCTCATGCCGGTCGCTTCGGTCAAGACAGCCGACAGCAGATGGGAAACGCCGGTGCTGTACTGGAATTGAGCGCCCGGTTCCTGGGTCATGGGCAGGCTCAATATGTCAGCGATCCAATCCTCGCTGCGGTTGAGAGCGCGTTCGCTCTCGCCTTCAATCCAGGCCAGTCCATGTCGCATGGTGAGCAGATCGCGCAGGGTCAGGCTCAACTTGCCCGCATCGCCGATATCCCTGAAATAATGGGGCAGATAATCGGCGATTCTGTCGTCCGCGCTGGCGACATATCCCCGCTCCAGGGCAATGCCGACGAGTGCCGAAAGCATGCTCTTCGAAATGCTGGCGATGTTGTTACTGTCCGCCGCGTGGCTGCCGTTGTAGTAGCGCTCGTAGATGATTTGCCCTCGACGCATCAGAATGAGCGACTGCCGGCTCGTCGAGGCCTCAAGTTGGGCAAGACCCGGGGCGAGGATATCCGCGTCAATGCCCTGCTCGCTAGGCGTGGAATGTTCCCACAAGCCATCGTCGGTCTCGTCATCCGGCGCTCGCGCGCGCTGGTAGAAACGCGACTGCGGCCGGCGATTCTCCACATCGCAGGCCGCCGGCAACTCGAATTGCGCTCGCGCCGCGCCAAACCCTGTCGATAAGGCGAGGACGAGAAGACATAAGACGAGCTTGATTTTGCGATGCATTCCGGCACATTTTGAAGACGAGACCTTCCCTCACTGTACCCCTTCTGCAAACCGTTCTTCAATACAGAATCGAAACAGTGTGTCGCCCGATAATCCGCGCCTGTGTCGGCGGGCGATTCACAGAATCGCCCCTACACCGTTCTTTAGATAGTTGCATGATTTACTTGGTGTTGCTTCTGTGTCCTCTGTGTCCTCTGCGTCCTCTGTAGTTCAAGAAAAACTTGTAGCGATTGCCCGGGAAGCACAGCCGGCGTCTAGTCGCGCTCTGCCGGCTCTGCTATACTGGCGCGTCGCAAATCAACCATCCCTTAAAGGCAGCGATGCCCGTAAAACTCACCGGATTGCTGGATGTGCTGCGCGCCAGCGACAGCTATGAGCGGCTGCTGCGCGATGTCGCCGCGGACAGGGCCGCTGCTGAATCCAACGTCGCGCGCGCGGCGCGCCCCTTCCTGGCGGCGGCGCTCGCGCGGGACTGGAAGGGCCCGATCCTGTACTTGACATCGGACCTGCGCCGCGCCTACAACGTCAGCGAACAATTGCCGATTTGGCTCGACGATCCGGCGCGGCTTCACCGTTTCGCCGAGCCGTCGGCGCTCTTCTATGACCGCGCGGCCTGGGATGCCGGCGTGATTCGCAACCGAATCGCCGCCCTGGACGCCCTGGCCCATGCCGGCGACGGACCGCAGCCCCTCATCGTCGCATCGGTGCGCGCCCTGATGCAAGCGACCTTGCCGCCGCGGCGCTTCCGCGACGCCACGCTGGAGCTGCGCCTGGGCGATCGCTATCAGATGGAAAACTTGATTCTGCGCTGGATTGGCATGGGCTATGAGCCGGCGACGGTTGTCATCGAAAGCGGCACGTTCAGCCGCCGCGGCGGCATACTCGATATCTTCCCGCTGGCCTGCGAATATCCGCTGCGGATCGAATTCTTCGATGACGAAATCGACAGCCTGCGCCGCTTTGACCCGGGCGACCAGCGCAGCGTCGCCCGCGTCGAATCGGCGCGAATCGTCCCGGCGCGGGAAGCCCTGCCCGGGCTCACGACGCCGGTCGGCGAAGATCTGCAACGGTGGCTGGACGCCCTCGGGCCGGACGACGCCGATTACTCCAGCATTCGCGCCGATGCGGAATCGTTATCGCAAGGCAGCGCCTTCGCCTGCCTGGAACATTATCTGCCTTTCATCTACGCTCAGCCCGCCAGCCTGCTGGATTATGCGCCGGCCGAAAGTCTCATCCTGCTGGAGGATTCGCCTCTGCTCGCGGACAGCGCGGCGGATATCGCCGGGAAAGCGGAAGACAACCGCGGCGATGCGCTGTCCCGCTTCCAGATTACTGACGATCATCCCCCGCCCTATCGGGCCTGGGAGGCGCTCTCGCGCGATCTGACACGTTTCTCGCGCCTGGATATGTCGGCTTTGGCCGGCGGCGCAGGGCCGCAAATCTTTGGCCCGGGCGAGCGCTTCGGCGGGCAGTTGCGGCCGATGCTCAATCGAGTGCGTCAGGCGCGCAATCAGGGCGACCGCGTCGTCGTCATCACGGAACAGGTCGAGCGCCTGGAGAACCTGTGGTACGAGCAAGATACATCCGCCCTCATCCCGACGGTCGATTCGATCGAAGCAGCGCCGCCCGCCGGCACGCTGCGCTTCGTTCGCGCGACGGCCGCGGAAGGCTGGTCTTTCAACGGAGCGGACGGCAGGCTCCACTTGGTAACGGATGCGGAGATCTTCGGCTGGTCGCGGCCGGAGCCGCGGCGGCGGCGAGAAGCCAGCGGACGCCGGGCCGCCAAGACGCCGGAAACCGCTTATACCGACTGGGATGACGGCGCATACGTGGTGCATGTGGATTTTGGCATCGGCAAGTTCGCCGGCCTGCGCCATCGCACCATCAATGCCACCGAACGCGAATACCTGCTCGTTGAATATCAGGGCTCGGATACGATTTATGTGCCCATCCATCAGGCCGACCGCCTGTCGCGTTATGTCGGCGCTGACGAGACGCCGCCCAAGCTCAATCAACTGGGCAAAACCGATCAATGGATCAAAATGCGGGACAAGGCGCGGCGCAACGCCGAAGAAGAAGCGAAAGAATTACTGGAGATCTATAGCCGGCGGGCGCGCGCTGCCGGTTTCGCCTTCAGCCCGGACAGCGCCTGGCAGCACGAAATGGAAGCGGCCTTCCCCTTCATCGAGACCGACGACCAAGTGCGCGTGATCCAGGAAGTGAAAAACGACATGCGCGAGCGCAAGCCGATGGACCGTCTAATCTGCGGCGATGTCGGCTTTGGCAAAACCGAGGTTGCGCTGCGCGCCGCTTTCAAGGCGGTGCTGGACGGCGCGCAGGTGGCCGTGCTCGTGCCAACCACGGTCTTGGCCCAGCAGCACTACGACAATTTCATCGCGCGCCTGGCCGCCTTTCCGGTGAATATCGAGATGCTTTCGCGCTTCCGAACCAAAGCGCAGCTGGCCGAGATTGTCGAGCGCCTGGCGGAGGGCGAGGTCGACATCGTAATTGGTACGCATCGTCTGCTTTCCGGGGACATTCGCTTCAAGAATCTGGGCTTGATGATCATTGACGAGGAACAGCGCTTTGGCGTCAAGCACAAGGAACATTTCAAGCGCCTGCGCTCCCGCATTGACATCCTGACGCTAACCGCCACGCCGATCCCGCGCACCTTGTATCTCAGCCTGAGCGGCGTCCGCGATATCAGCATGATTCAAACGCCGCCGGAAGAACGCCTGCCGATCATCACGCATGTCGGGTCCTGGGACGACCGCTTGAGCCGCCTGGCGATCATGCGCGAACTGGAACGCGGCGGTCAGGTTTTTGTGGTGCACAACCGCGTCAAGTCGATTCACAGCATCCGCAATCGAATCGAGCGCATCGTTCCTGAAGCCTCGCTCGCGGTGGCGCATGGGCAGATGCCGGCGCGCGCGCTGGAAAGGGTCATGTCGGAGTTTTCCCGCGGCGAATACGACCTCTTGATTTCGACATCGATCATCGAAAACGGCATTGACATGCCCCGCGTCAACACCTTGATCGTCGATCGCGCCGATCGCTTCGGCGTCGCGCAGCTTTATCAATTGCGCGGGCGGGTGGGGCGCTCGGCGCAGCAGGCTTACGCCTATTTCTTTCATGGCGGCAAGTCGCTCAGCGAAGAGGCGCGCACTCGCCTGGAAACGCTGGCGGAGAACTCGCAACTGGGCGCCGGTTTTCAGATTGCCATCCGCGATCTGGAAATGCGCGGCAGCGGCGACATCTTGAGCACGCGCCAATCGGGTCATATCGCCAGCGTCGGCTTGCATCTGTATACCGAGATGCTGCAGCAGGCGGTGCAAGATCAGCGGGGCGAAGGCGACCGGGCGCAAGCCCCGGCCTCGTCGCGCGAACGCATCATCATCGACCTGCCCCTGCCGGCTTACCTGCCGACGGACTGGATCCCGGAGATGGCGCTGCGCCTGCAGCTATACCGGCGCATCGGCGCGATCCAGAGCCTGGAAGAGGTGGATGCCATGCAGCAGGAATTGACGGATCGCTTTGGCGCGCTGCCGATCGCGGTGGAAGGCCTGCTCTATCAGATCCGCGTCAAAGTGATGGCGCTGCGGCTGCGCGCCACGCATGTGCTGATGCCGCGCCAGCAAGCGCTGATCAAGCTGCCCTATCTGGCCACGGTCAAACGCGAGCTGCTGGCGTTTACCCTGGGCCGCGATGTGGAAGTCACGCGGACGGAGATTCGTATCGCGGCGACGGCCGATGACTGGCAAGCGCGTTTGCTTGAGGTGCTGGTGCAGTTAGAGGATAAGGTGCGTTTGGTGGGCGCGGTGATTTGAGACCACTACAACCCCTCCCCCCGGCCCCCTCCCCGAAGCATCGGAGAGGGGGAGCGCGCTGAAAGTAGATGGCCTTTTATGCTCATTCTTGTACTTTGTTGCGCGTTTAATCACAGTTTCGTCAAGTAGTCACTCTTCCCCAGTTCACTGCTGAGGAGCGAACGCCTATACGTCTGCCGTGATATCGCTGCAAAACCTGGAATTATTTTGGTGATTTTCGGGCGACCGAATCGGTCGCCCCTACAATTTAAGCCATAAAGGCGCCTTGTAGGGGTCAGCCATTGGCTGACCCGCCGCTTTCGTACCATGTTGCATTAAACATGTCCGCTCCTCACCCAATTCACTGGGCAAGGGCCGGGGATGGGGTAGAAAAAGCGCGGTGGCATGAACCAGTACCGGACAAGCCTTTTGAGGCGCGCCCATTAATCGCGGGTGACATCCTCGTAGCTGCCGCCGGTCGCCTGCTGCAAGGCGCTTAGGCTGATAGGAAAGATGGCGTTTGCGGCGCCGCCAGCGGCATAGACCGTTTCGAAGCGCTTGAGCGTCGTATCCAGGTACACGGGAATCCCGCTGCTGCGAAGCCCAATGGGTGGAACCGCGCCCGGCGAATAACCCAGCAGGTCAAGGCATTGCTCTGCGTTCATCATGCGCGCTTTCTTGCGCCCGACCCCGAAAAGCGCCGCCAGCTTGCGCTCGTCAATCGCTTGATCGCCGCTGGTCAGGACGAGGACGGGCGTACGCTTGTCGATCATGAAGCCCAGGCTCTTTACAATCTGGCCCAGCTGACAGCCGATGCGGTCGGCCGCCTGCCGCGATGTCGCAGTGGAGTCCGCAAACTCGATGACTTTGATTTCGAGGCCCAAGGCATCCAGCGCCGCTTGCACCTCGCGCACACCCATCGCTTGCATTCGCGCTTCCTTAACTTGTAAGACGGCCGGGCGATTGCGCCAGAAGCGACTCAATCCGCGTAGAGAATCCCGCCGGCATGTTCGAAGTATTCGCTCGGCTCGGCGGCATCGGCCTGGGGATGTTTCTGCGGGACCATGCTGAGCAGAATGCGCCGGTCCGCCGCTTCGACATAATAGACATGCAGGGCTTGATCCGGCTTGATCTTGAGCTTGCCGGACAGCCGGTGATTGAAGCGCACGGGCTCGCCGGCTTTGCTCGCCAGCGTGGTCTTGCGCCAGAACATCCAGCGGGCGGGCAGCCCTTCGGAATAAAGCACGCGATAACGCAGCTTGACCCGGGCGAATCTCCAGGCGCGCAGCGTCATTGTCAGAAAAAAGCCGACGACCAAGGCGACGACGATGATGCGCCCGGCTGGACCATAGCGGCCCGCCAGCAAAATCAGCGGCACGGCCAGCAGCAGCAGCGTCGTCAGGGGTTCGGTGATTAACTCCATCCGCTGCCGCGTCGACAAGCGGCCATCGCGATTCCGCGCCAGATTCTGGAGCATTTCATGCGGCAGTTTGTCAGTGCGTGGCATGGCGTCCGTTCTATCCCGCTTCGTGCAGGATGCTCATGTCGATTCGGTTCCGCGGACGCAATTGCAGAATAATGACGCTGCCAACAATCAAAGCCGCACCCAACCATTGTACCGCAAATATCACCTCGCCCAGAATGAGCATCGACACGATCATGGACATGATCGGTTCCACCGTGCTGACCAGCGAAGTCTGCGCCGCGCCGATGCGCTGAATGGCGAGGTTGACCGCGAAGACCGGCAGCACCGTTCCGAGTAGGGCGATGCCCAGGAGCAAGAGCAGCGTGACCGGATTCGGCGGCATCATCAGGCCGCGTATTAGGATCAGCAGCAGGAAGACCAGCAGCGAACCGAGCATCATCCAGGCGCTCGCGCCCGAAACATCGGCCACGCCATGCAGGGCGCGTTTCGTGAGCAGATAATAGACCGCGACAATCGCCGCATTAATCAGAGCCAGCGCAACGCCCAGCCCGTCCGCGCCGCCCTCCGCGTTGAAATCGGGCACGGTCAGCGCGATGCCCGTGAGCGCCAATGCCAGCGCCAGCCAGGCTACCGGCGGGATACGCTCGCCCAAGAGCGACGACATAATGACCACCATCGCCGGATAAGAGAAGAAGAGCACGATGTATGTGCTCGCTGGCAGTCGCTCCAGGGCGAAGAAGGCCATCAAAACCGCCGCCGAAATGACCAGACCGACGAGCAGCATGCCTCGCGCCGGGGCATCGCTCGTCTTGCCGGCGCTTGTCCCCCTTCGCGTCAGCCAGACCAGCGCCCACATGACCGGCGCCGCCAGGAGGAAGCGCCATATAGCGATGTCCATCGCTTGCAGCGACGATTGCAGATATACCGATTTCACCATCGTCGGCATCACGGAGAAGCCAGCCGCCGCCAGCAAAATCCAGAGATATCCTTGGCGCTCTCTTCTTGTCATCGGCTCAGATTGGCCTCTGCCGGCTCCTCATACCGCGGGCGCCCTGCCACAGACACGCGACCCAAGGGTCGCCCCTACGGTATAGGAGGAGACACGGTGTACGGGCGAGCCGGTGGCTCGCCCACCCTTGCTTCAAAATACCCATCAGATTTTGCACGACTTACTTGCGTTTACTTCTGTACCTGACCAGACCGCCCGTTTAGGCGATGCTGACCATGCTGACCAGGTTGGTCGCCAGGGGATAAAAGATGCCGAAGATCATCGTGCCCGCCAGCGCAATGTTTATCGCCCAGCGCACATACTGTGTGTCCAGCGCGGGCGCCAAGCTGCCGCTGCTGTCGCGCAGGTACATGTTGACGACCACGCGTATGTAGTAGAACGCGCTGACGACGCTCGTCAGCACACCGATGACAGCGAGGCCGACGAGCCCGGCTTGCAAGGCCGCGGAAAAGACCATGAACTTGCCCACAAAGCCGGCGGTTAACGGAACGCCGGTCAAGCTGAGCATGAAGATCGTCATCGCCATCGCCATCAATGGGCGCGAGCGCGCCAGACCGGTGATGTCCTCAATATTTCCGCCGCTGCCATCTTCATTTTCGATCGCCATGACTACGGCAAAGGCGCCCAGGTTGGTGAACATGTAGGCCATCATGTAGACAAGCGCGCCCTGCGTCGCCGCATCCCGGACATCGGCGCTGCCGGCGGCCGCGACGGCCACCATAATGTAACCGGCGTGGGCGATGGACGAATAAGCCAGCATGCGCTTGAGGTTGCGCTGCGATATCGCCACGAAGTTGCCGAGGATCAGGGTGAGAATGGCGATCAGGGTTGCGGTCGCCTGCCAGGCGGCGGCGTCGCCTTCGCTGAGGACCAGCGCGGAGAGCCCGGTGACGAGTACGCGCAGCAGGGCGGCGAATCCGCCGACCTTCGCCGTCACGCTCATGTAGGCGGTGACCGGCGTCGGCGCCCCTTCATATACATCGGGCGTCCACATGTGGAAGGGCACAACCGCCACCTTGAAGCCGAGCCCGACCAGAAGCAGGGCCGCGCCCACCAGCAGATAAAAGGTCGCCGTTGATATAGTTCCGACGATAGCGCCGGCGCTGGCGAATATCTGCGGAATAGAGGTCGTGCCGGTGGCGCCATAAACCAGGGCCGCGCCGAAGACCAGAAAGGCGCTGGAAAAGGCGCCGAGGATGAAGTACTTCATCCCGCTTTCTTCGGACTTCAAGGACAGGTCGCTGCCGTCATTCTTGATGGAGCGGAAAGCCGCCAGAATATAGAGCGGAATGCTGAGCAATTCGAGCGAGACAAACACCGTGATGAGGTCGTTCGCCCCGACCATGAACATGGCGCCGGCCGACGACAGCAGCGCCAGGATGTAAAATTCGCCGCGGTGAATATCGGCGCGGTTGAGATAATCCCAACTCATCAAAACCGCGATGAGGGTCGCAACCAGGATGACGACATTCAGAAAGCCGGTGAAGGCGTCGGCGATGAACATGCCGTAAAGCGCGACCTGCTGGCCCTCCGCTGGCGAATAGACAAAGATGTTCGCGACAAAACTCAGCCCTAAACCGACGCAGGTCAATATCGGCGTCCAGTGCTTGCGCTCCTCCCCGGCGAACAAATCCACCAGAACCAGGAGCAGCGTCCAGGCCACCAGCAAGCTGCCGGGCAGGGTCGCTACCAGGTTGGACTCCGCGAGGAATTGACCGATCGTTGGAGACTCAAACATTAACCACTCCTAGCGAAGGAACAGCGCGGCGATGTTATCCACCGAGACATCCAGCAAGTTGAAGAAGACGATGGGCTGCAAGCCGATCCAGAAGCACATGATGATGACCGGAATGAATGCCGCCTTCTCGTACCAGGTCAATTTGTAGCCTTCTTCATCCGCCAGCGGCTTCTTCAATTCGCCCATGAAAACATGCTGGTACATCTTCAGCAGATAAACGGCCGCCAGGATCACGCCCAATGTGCCGAAGAGCGTAAATGCGAAGCTGAGATAATTGCTGCCCAGCGAACCCAGCAGAATCGTGAATTCGCCGATGAAGCCGTTCAAACCGGGCAAGCCCATGCTGCTCAGCGAAATGACCAGGCTTATGGCGCCGAAGAGCGGCATCGCCTTCCAGATGCCGCCGTAATCCGCCATCTCTTTGGTGTGCCAGCGTTCGTAGAGCATGCCGACGATCAAGAAGAGGCCGCCCGTGCTGATGCCGTGATTGACCATCTGCAGGGTGGCGCCTTGCAAGCCCTGCGCATTCAGCGCGAAGATGCCCAGCACGACAAAACCCAGGTGACTGACCGAGGAATAGGCCACAAGTTTCTTGACATTGTCCTGCGCATAACTGACCCAGGCGCCGTAAATGATGCCGACGACCCCTAAGAAGGCGATCGTCGGCGCCCAGGCCACCGTCGCCTCGGGAAACAGATTCAAGTTGAAGCGCACGATGCCGTAAGTGCCCATTTTCAGCAAGACACCCGCCAGGATGACCGAGCCGGCGGTGGGCGCCTGCACATGCGCGTCCGGCAGCCAGCTGTGGAAGGGGAAGATCGGCACCTTGATGGCGAATGCCACCAGGAAACCGAGGAAGAGCCAACTCTCAACGGAGTTGAACAGGAAGCCCGAATCTTCGCTCTCCCCTTCCGGACCAACCCCGTCCCAATACGTGCCGTCGCCTTCGAAACTATGCACGCGTTCAATCACGCCGATGTCGCCGCCGGCGCTGTAAGTGCTGAAGGTCCCGGCGCGATTGCCTACGTACAAAATGGCGATTAGCATCAAGATCGAGCCGGCCATGGTGTAAAGGAAGAATTTGACGGCGGCGTAAATGCGCTCTTCCGCGCCCCAAATGCCGATCAGGAAATACATCGGCACAAGCGTCACTTCCCAAAAGACGTAGAAGATGATGAGATCGTGCACGACGAAGACGCCGATCATCGACCACTCGAGCAGCAGCAAGAAGATGTAGTAGAGCTTTTCGCGTCCGCGCTCTTCGAATATATTGCTGCCAAATGAGCCGAGAATCGATATCGGCATGATGAAGGTGGTCAGCAGCACGAGCAACATGCTGATGCCGTCCACGCCCACGAAGTAGCTGACATTAATCACCGACTCGCCCAGCGTGACCTCGGCCCAGGTATTGCGCTGCACCATCTGCAGCTCGGCCACGCTCGGATCAAAATTGATCCACATCAGCACTGAGGCGATGAATGTAACCACGCTTGTGGCGAAGGCGACCCACTTCAGGTTCGGCTTTTGCGTTTCGCCGTTCATAAACAGCAAAATGAACAAGCCGACCATCGGCAGGAATAATGTGATTGTCGTAAGCGAGAGTCCAGTTACATCCATAGGACTGCGTTCTCCTTAAGCGCCACTTTGGATTAGCGCCTGAACAAAGGGCAGGATCATGAGCAAGATGACGGCGACCACGCCGATGAACAAGACGACAGCGTAGAGGCGCACGTAACCGGTTTGCGACTGGCGCATCCATTCGGCGGCGCGCTGCACGAACCAGCCGACGCCGTTGACCGCGCCATCGACGATGCCCAGGTCGAAGGGCCGGCTGAGCAACTCGCCGATGCTGTCGAAGCCGCGTTTGATGATGCTGTCGTGCAGATAATTGTGCAGGAAATCCCAATCGACGCGGTCGGCCAGGAATTGCGCCAAACGGTTGAAGGGCTGCTCAATCAGATTCGTGTAGATTTCGTCCCAGTAAAGCCGCGCGTTCGCCAGCGCGAACAATGGACGAGAGGCGCCGCCGGTCTCCAACTGATCGCGATTGTCCGCGGCCAGCCCCTTGCCCTTGTAAACCCGATTGGCAACCATGATTGATGCAATGCCCAAAGCCAGGGCAAGGCCCGCGATCAGCAGATTGAATTCCAGCGTAGGCCCGCGGGATACGCTGACCAGGCTGTGTTCCAAAAAGTACTTGAATTCGTAGGGTTGATAAATGCCGTCGAAGATTGGCGTCGCCTTGGGCACGTTGATCAGCCCGATCACGCAGGTGAAAAGCGCGAGGATGATCAAGGGCAGCAGCATCGCGCCGCCGCTTTCCGGCGCTTGCTCGGCCCCCTCGCTGCGCGGCTCGTCAAAGAAGACCAGCACCACCTGCCGCCACATATAAAAGGCGGTGAAGGCGGCCGCGATCAGCAGCACGCCAAACGCGATGAAGCCGCTGGAGACATTCAGTTGGAAACCCTCATACCAGGCATCGGCCAGGATCTCGTCCTTGGACCAGAAGCCGGCGAAGGGGAAAATGCCGGCCAAGCCCAGCGTCCCGATGAGATAGGTGATGTAGGTGATGGGCATGCGCCGGCGCAAGCCGCCCATATTGCGCATATCCTGCGGATCAAAGTCTTCGTCGTGGTGTTCCGAATCCCCGTGACCGTGCTCATGCGCGTGATGATGCCCGTGTTCGACGCCGTGGATCACCGAGCCGCTGCCGAGGAAGAGCAGGGCCTTGAAGACGGCATGCGTAACCAAATGGAACATCGCCGCCACATAAGCGCCGATGCCAACGGCCGCCACCATAAAACCAAGCTGCGATATCGTCGAATAAGCCAGAACGCGTTTGATATCCCACTGGCCCAGGGCGATGTAGCCGGCCACAATCGCCGTGCCCGCGCCCACCAGCGTAATGATCAAACCGAGCACATATCCGGCGTGATTGAGTTCCCACAAGAATACGTTGGCGCGCACCATCAGATAAACGCCGGCCGTCACCATCGTCGCCGCGTGAATCAGCGCGCTGACCGGCGTCGGGCCCGCCATCGCATCCGGCAGCCAGACAAAGAGCGGAATCTGCGCCGATTTGCCGGTCACGCCCAGCAGCATGAACAAGGCGATCAAGAATATGACATCGTCAAAGGCCATCTGGAAGCCGCCGAAATCGACCGTTTCGCCTTGGCCAAAGCGCTCGCCCGTCTGTCCGAAGACGCCCAGCAGATCCGTTTCAAAGTGTTGGTTGTCACAATAAATCGCGCGGATGTCCGACGCCAGGGGATAGGATTCGCCATGGCCGTCATCGGCATGCTCAGCATCCGCGGCGGCCGGAACGCATTTGTAGGCTTTGTCATGCTCATCGCTGGCGGCGGCTTCCTCTTCCGCATGTGGAAGCAGGCCGTTATGCTCGCGCCAATGGACCAGGTATTTCGCTTCCGTGTTGGGCAATTCGCCCGCTTTGTGAAAGTCCAGCGTGCCAAATGTCCAGAATATGAGGAACATCGCCATCAGCAGGCCGAAATCGCCGACGCGATTAACGATGAAAGCTTTGCGCGCCGCATTGCTGTTCTTCCAGCCTTCGGGCGCTTTCTTGTCCCACCAAAAGCCGATAAGCAGGAATGAGCAGAGCCCCACGCCTTCCCAGCCGACGAATAGCATCAGGAAGTTGTTCGCCGTGACCAGGACGAGCATGAATGCCAGGAACATATTGAGATAGGCGAAGAAGCGCGGATACCACTTGTCGCCGTGCATGTAGCCGCGGGCGTAGAGGTGAATCAGCGAGCCGACGCCGGTCACCACCAGCATCATGGTCACACTGAGCGAATCAACCCGCATTCCCCAGCTTATTTCCAGCCCGATCGAGTCGATGCGCAGCCAGCCGTCAAAGAAGGGCGGATTAACCACCGCCGCCGCGCCGTTAGTGCCGGTCACATAAGTCAGCAGCAGCAGCGATATGATAAAAGCAAAGATGGAGGCGAAGCAGCCGATATATCCCGACCACTTTTCCTCCAGGCGCGCGCCAAAGAAGAAGTTGATGATTGCGCCCAGCGCGGGCGCGAATATCACCAGGGGTACCAAGAGTGGCAGATTTTCCATACCGTATGCGCCTCGTCCGACGGCCCCAGGTTAGCCCTGCATCTGCCGCAGATCGTCAATATTGATGCTGCGGCGTTCGCGGAAAATGTTGACGATAAGCGCCAATCCAATCGCCACTTCCGCCGCCGCCACCGTCATCACAAAGAAAACAAATACGTGGCCGTTGACCTGGCCCCACTCCCGCGCGAAGGCGACCAGCGCCAGGTTGGCCGAATTCAGCATGAGTTCCACCGACATGAAGAGCAGGATCGCGTTGCGCCGCATGAGGACGCCAAGCGCGCCCATCAAGAACAGCACCATGCTCAGGATGATGTAAGGCTCAGTGCCGATTGCGTTCATGGCCTCAATTCGCTCCCGCGTTCATTCGGCGTCTGAGTCATCAGATCCGCCGGTCAACTTCGCCAGGTACTCACCCTGCAAGACATCGGAACCGGTCTGCTGCGAGATCACGCTGACCAATGGTCGGTTGACGCGGCGGCGCCGATTGACGCGGCGGCGTTCCGCCTGCGCCAGCGCATCGGGACGCGCGAGCACAATCACGCCGATCAGCGCGACCAGCAGCAAGACGCCGACCAGCATCACCGGCAGTACATATTCAATGAAGAGAACTTGCCCAACGGATTCGGGACTGCCGAATGCCGGCACGGCAACGGCGTCGGAAACGGCAGCGCGGTATCGCGGCAGGCTGCCCGGTATTCCCGGCTCCCGCGTAAGAATTCGCGTTTCAATGACCCCGCGCTCGGCTTCGTAGCCCGCCAGCGTTCGCAGCACATTCTGCTCTTGATCGACGATAGCCAGATTGTAGACGCCCTCGTCCAGCTCGAGGCTCGCCTGTTGGCCGACGGCCAAGCCTTCGATTTTGACCCGGTGCGGAATCAGGCTATTGCAGGCGCTGTCGTCGCAGAGCGTTCCCCGGGCCGAATACTGCCCGATATCAACCAGAGCGACCTGCTTGTCCGGCACGGCGTTGAACAGCGTGAAGCGCATCTTGCCCACGCTCGGCGCGCTGAGCTCGTCTTCGCGCTGCGCGACTTCAAGCAAGCCCTCGACGTTTTCAAAGAAGAAGATCGTATGGGCTGAACCGGGCGCCAGAGTAAGCGGCTCGCTGTAGACCGGACCGGACGCATAAACGCCGTCGCTGACGCCGGCAACTGCGGCGTATTCGCCGGCGGCTGCGCTCGTGTAGGGCTGGGACATGTCGGTCGCCCCATAGCTCACGGCGTCGAAGCGCAAGTCCTGCGCCCCATCGTCCAAGGCGTCAAGCAAGACGTTGCCGCTGATGTCCCCGGCCAGCGGCATGGCGAAGCCCATTTCCATGACGGTGAATTCTTCCGCCTCGCCACCCGGGATTGCGTTGATAGCGCGGATTTGCGCCGGCGCTTCCGGTTGGGCGGCGGCATCGTCGCCAAACATATTGGACGCGATCGGGAAAGCGAAAATCAGAAGCAAGATGATGGCGACAGCCGTGCCGGCAAATCCCAGCCAGCGCATATTGCTCGAAGTGTCGGTAGTCGTTTCCGCGCCGAGCAGCATGATAACGAAGAGAAAGAGCACCATGATCGCGCCGGTGTACACGGTCACCTGCACCATCGCCAGGAAAGGCGCGTCCAGCATCAAATACAAAAAGGCGACGCAGCCAAAATTGACGATCAGGAAGAGGGCGCTGTGCACCGCGTTTTGCCGCGTCAGCATCATGCCGGCCGCGACGACCGCCACGATACTCACAATCAGAAACAACCATTCCATACGAGCTAATTCCCACCGCCGACGCGATTGTGCATTTTAGTACAAACTCGGTCGCCCTTCAATTTGTATTCCTGTTGCATTCCTGCGCATTCCGGCTTCCGCCGCTAGGACGGGTCTTCCATATCGGGTATGGAGCGATCGAATGCGCCCGCTTCAACTTGCTGCGGCGTTTCCGAAGCGCCCAGGATCGGGGCGTCAATCAGCATCTCTTTGGTATAGATCGCATCACTCCGATCGGTGAAAGACATCTGATGCTCGTGGCCAAGCTGAATGGCTTCGGTCGGGCAGGCATCTTCGCAATAACCGCAGAAAATGCAGCGCAGCATATTGATCTCATAAGTCTTGGCGTAACGCTCGCCCGGGCTGTAGCGCTCTTCATCGGTGTTCTCCGCCGCCTCGACCCATATCGCATCGGCCGGGCAGGCCGCCGCGCACAAGGAACAGCCGATGCATTTTTCCAAGCCGTTCTCATAGCGGCGCAGATGATGCCGCCCCTTGTAACGGTCGTGGAATTTCTGCACCTGCTCCGGATACTGCACCGTCACGGCGTCGTCCATCAGGTGTTTCAAGGTTGTGGCAAAGCCCTTAACGACATGCATTGCGCCCCACCTCTACTTCCATCATCGTCGACCAGAAATTGTCCAGCTTGCGGACTCTACATTAATCGCCGGCGGTTTCGATCGCGGTCTCGCCGCTCTCGAGCCGGCGGTCTTCGTCCGGCGTCCGCCCCAAACGCGCCAGGCCCTCAAGCGCGCGGACCTGAAAGCGAATCTGCGCCATTGGTATCGCGATCAACATGCCCACCAAATGAACCAGCGCCCAGCCCAAACCGCGGCGTTCGCCCGTATAAGCCGGATCGTCCTCCAGCGGTATCGCCTCTTCACTATCTTGTTCCCGGCTCAAACGCCGCAGCGCAATCGCGCCCAGGAGCAGCACGACGACGAAGACGACGCCGGAGATAAAGGGATAGGCGCTGCCGCCCAGGGCATCGCCAACTACAATCGAGACGGCCGTCCAGGCCACCGCCAGCAAGCCCAGGGGAATCATCACTTTCCAGCCGAATTGCATCAGCCGGTCATAACGAATGCGCGGGAGCGTGGCGCGAATCCAGATCATGCCGCAAAGCATAAGGACTACTTTCACAATGAATATGACCGGCGCCAGGATGGGCAGGCCGTCCATGGGCCAGAGATGATAGCCGCCGAAGAAGACCGCGATAGCCACCAGGCTGACGGCGATCATGCCCAGGTATTCCGCCATCATAAAGAGCGCGAACTTCATACCGCTGTATTCGGTCATGTAACCTTGCGTCAGTTCCTGCTCGGCCTCGGTCAAATCGAAGGGGGCGCGGTTCGTTTCGGCCAGCAGCGCCAGGATGAGCACGGCCGCCGCCAGCGGATTCTGAAAGACAAGCCAATCCCATATATTGCGCTGCGCATCAATGATGTCGCCAATCGCCATGCTGCCGACAATCATCACCGGCACGGCCAGGGTCAAGGCGAAACTCAATTCATAGCTAATCATCTGCGCCGAGGCGCGCAAGGCGCCCAACATGGCGTATTTGTTGTCGCTTGACCAACCCGCCAACACAACGCCGTAGGTCGCGATGCTGGTTATGGCGATCACCCAAAGGATGCCGACATTGGAATCCACCAGGCCTTGGGGCACCTGGAACCAGACATCGCCGAGCGAAGGCGCGAACCAGGGCAAAACGATATCGGGGCCCATCGGGATTACGGCGGCAATCATCAAAATCGGAATGACTTTGATCATCGGCGCCAGGCGGAAAACCCACTTGTCAGCGCCCGCCGGCAAAAGGTCTTCTTTGAATACCAGCTTGACGCCATCGGCGGCCGGCTGCATGAAGCCCATCGGACCAACCCGGTTCGGTCCTACGCGGTGCTGCAAGAAAGCCAGTAGGCGGCGCTCCAGAAGCGTCGTATACGCAAAGCCGGTGACGATGACAAAGGCGAAGCCCGCGGCAAAAACAATCGGCCAAAGCGCGGAACAGCCAGCGTCGTCCTCGCATTGCACGACATTCTGGACGCGCGCTTCCGGATTGAGCAGCATGCCAATCGCCCCTTCGCGCCCATTCAGGTTGCCGGCGGCGTCGAAGCCGATCCAGGCGGCGATCGCGCCGAGATTGGCAATGACCAATGCCAGCGCCACCAGGGTGACGACAACAAAGGCCAGGATGCCGAGAGCGATGCCAATCTTGAGGTTACGGCTCATATCCAGCTTCCTCTACCGTCAGTCGCCGGCGGCGACCGCTTCCGCCGCGCGACTTACTTTGCCCGGAGCGGGCGCCAAGGGAATCGCTTCGTCACTCATGTGTCGCGGCAGCGCCAGGACGCCCTTTGCGATGTCGCCGCTGACCGTCGCTCGCGCCCGGACCGCCGCCGCGCCGGCCTGAATCTCTACAAGATCGCCCTCGCCTATGCCCAGAAGCGCCGCGTCCTCGTCATTGATAATTGCGAAGGACACAAGCACACGCGCCTCCATCAACAGCGACGGGCGGAAATTGCGCTGCCGATTGTAAAGCCGGGTGACGGGCACAATCAACAGCTCATCGTCTCCGGCGGAGACATCGGCATATTCGGGCAAGCGGCGGGGCTTCAGCCGGCGGTTCTTGTCGGCTCGCGAAGCAATCTGAATGCCAAGGCCGCCGGTGTTGTTGTAGGCGGTGCCACCATAATACTGATCGCGACCGCCGACATCCGGGAATTGCCTTTTCACCTGCGCCAGCGCTTTGTAGCTCACATTCTCAAAGGCGTCGATGCTTCTGCTCATCTCCAGCATGACAGCGGCCGCCGATGGCTTGAGGTGGCTCATGCCCAGTGTCTGGCGCAGGCTGCCGAAGAGCTTCCAGGCGGGCAGCGACTGCCCGACCGGACCCTGCGCCAAATAGAAGCGCTGCGCGCGCCGCTCGCCATTGACGAAGCTGCCATCGCGCTCGGCAAAGCTCTGAATGGGCAGGACAAAGTCGGCGTATTCGGAAATGCCATCATCAAATAGGTTGGCGTAGATGACGGTTTCGACCTTGCCCAGCCAGTCGCGAGCGGTCGGATCATCATCCAGCAATTCCGCCTGCGCCACAATCAGCGTCTGCGGCGGATCCGCGGCGATGTCGGCGCTCGCTTCCGGCGTGAAACCCAGATAATGCAAGCCCATGCCGTTGGGTCCGGGCAAAGGCGACAAGAGCCCGCTGTTGCGCCGGCCGATATGGCCGCTCTCGATCAGGAAGTTCGCCGCCGCTTGCGCCAGGGCCTTGCTTTCCGCAAGGCTCAAGCCTTCGGCGCCGGCCACGATGACCAGATTCTCGGCCCCGGCCAGGCGCTCAGCAATCGCCGGATGCTTCGCATTTAGATCGTCCATCACGGCGACCGCTTCACAGGCGCCGTAGCGTATGGCGTCGCCTTCGACCACCTTGTCGTTGCGCGCGCCTTGAACGGCGAAGTCTTCCATGCGGGTGTGGCGGGCGTTGGCGACAACCAGGTAAGCGCCGCGGTCCTGCGCCTCCTTGAGCCGCAGTCGCCAGATCGGCACTTCTTCTTCCAGGTCGGTCGCGATGACGAGAATGGCATCGCCGCGGCCCAGTTGACCCAGGTTGCTGCCCAAGCCGATGCCATATTGGGCGACGGCATCGGCGCCGCCATGCGTGGGCGGCCAGGCCCCCAGGCGCGATCCGCCGAGCCCTTCGACAAGGCGCCGCAGCTCCCAAAGGTCTTCATTCGACATGCCGCTGCCGGCGATCGCCGCGATATCGCTGCCGGCCCCGCGCAGCGCCTCCGCCATCGCGGACAGGGCGGCATCCCAGGAGGATTCGCGCAGGGCGCCGCCGGACTTGAGCTGCGGCATTTGCAGGCGATCGTCGCTGCGCGTGAAATGATGCCCAAAGCGAGTCTTGTCGCTGATCCAGATTTCGTTGACGGCTTCATTCTGCCGCGGCATCACGCGCTTGATTTGCGCCTTGCCGCCGAAATCCCGGTCAATCCGCATGCTAAGGCTGATGTTTTCACCGGCGGCATCCCAAGGGGAGACGCTAGGCACATCGGTCAACTCCCAGGGACGGGCGCCAAAGCGAAAATCGGCTGTGGTCAGCGCGCCAACGGGACAGATATCGGTGGTGTTGCCGCTGAAATAAGTGTCGAAGCCGGGCTCCGAATTGGTGATGATCTGCAGCCTGCGCCCGCGTTCGTGGAAAGCCAGGACATCGTCGCCGACGATTTCATCCTGGAAGCGCACGCAGCGCGCGCATTGAATGCAGCGCTCCTGGTCAAGGAAGATCAGATCGCCCAGCGGATAATGTTTCGCCAATAATTGCTTGTCTTCAAAATACATGCGCGATGCCTGCGGGCCATGGCGCATGGTCAGGTTTTGCAGCGGGCACTCGCCGCCCTTGTCGCAGATTGGGCAATCCAGCGGATGACTTGAAAGCAAGAATTCGAGCACATCATTGCGCGCGTCAATCACCTGCTCGGTGTTGGTCTTCACGTGCATGCCATCGCTGACGACGGTTGTGCAGGCCGTTTGCAATTTGGGGAAATAACGGATTTGCGGGCTGCCGTCTTCGTTGAGCATCACATCGCCAGTCGCTCGATCCCGCCCCGGCGTTCCCAATTCCACCAGGCACATGCGGCACATGCCCACCGGCTCCATCTTGGGGTGATAGCAGAAGACGGGAATATCGTTGCCCGCGTGCCATTTGGCGGCGTCGACCAGGTTCGACCCGGCGGCTACCTCATATTCATTTCCATCGATGTTGATCTTCACCGTGTCGGCCATTCACGCCTCCAGAATTGGGACCTGCCGCTGACCACCGGAATCGGGCAATCCGCGCGCCGCCTCTTTGCTGCCATACAAGGCGCGATCGCGCATAACCTGTTCGACAAGCCCCCAGACACTCGCGTCATCCCGCCCTGCAATCAATTCCAACGCCGCCTCAAAGTCCGCTGCGGCGCGCTTACAATCGCCGCGCTCCAGATTTAATTCTCCGCGCAGCGCCAAATGCGTGAAGGACGCCGGCGCCTCGTCAATTCGCGCGTCCAATTCGCGCAGCTGGCGGCCTTGCGCGCGCTCCCGTTCCCGCCGCGACTGAAAAAGCAACCGCATCCACCGTCCCAAGCGACCTCGCTGATTACTCATATCCCTCACCGTCGCGGCCGGCGGTTCAAGCCTCGACATGCTGAGCGAAGTCGTCGGGAAAGTGACGGATCGTATGAATGATCGGATTAGCGGCAAAATCACCCAAAGCGCAGAGCGTCGTTCCCGCCATATTCTCCGCCACATCAGCGATGCGCTTGACATCGTCGGGCGAGCCGCGTCCATCGAGAATCCGATCGATCACCTTGTCCAGCCAATACGTGCCTTCGCGGCAAGGCGTGCATTTTCCGCAGCTTTCGTGCTTGAAGAACTTGGTCACTTTCGAAGCAACCCAGGTCATATCCACGGTCTCATCCATGACAATGATGGAGGCCGAGCCGATGATTGTGCCGATCCGTTCGGCATCTTCATAGCTCATCGGCGTATCAAGCACTTCGTCGGTCAAGGGCACAATCGGTCCGGAGCCGCCCGACGGCAGCATCGCCTTAAAGGCGCGATCCTCATGCAGCGGTCCGCCGGCATGCTCATAAAGCAGCTCGCGGAAACTCGTGCCCATTGGCAATTCATAATTGCCCGGCCGTTTCACGTGACCGCTGACGCAATAGATCTTGTTGCCGCTGCTTTGAGCCGTTCCGATCGCCTTAAAAGCCTCCGCGCCTTCGGTCATGATAAAGGGCACGTTGGCCAGCGTCTCCACATTGTTGACGACGGTCGCTTCCTTATATAAGCCGCCGCCCTTCTGCGCCGGAAACGGCGGACGCACGCGCGGCTGACCCAGCAAGCCTTCCAGGCTGTTGAGCAACGCGCTCTCTTCGCCGCAGATGTATGCGCCGGCGCCCAAATGCGTATAGACCTCGCAGTCATATCCCGAGCCCATGATGTTGCTGCCGGCATAGCCTTTCTCGCGCAGGGCCTCGATGCATGCGTCCAGTTGATCGCCGATATCCCAGAATTCGCCGCGCAAATAGATATAGACGGCCTTGGCCTGAATCGCGTATGCGCAGATCAACGATCCTTCGATCAGCTGATAGGGGTTCTCCTCCATGATCTCGCGATCTTTGAAGGTTCCCGTCTCGCTTTCATCGGCGTTGACCGTCACGAAAGTGACCGGCTCATGCTGCGGAATGAAGCTCCACTTGACGCCGGTGGGGAAGCCGGCGCCGCCGCGGCCGCGCAGACCTGAAGCCTTGACGATATCAATGACCTCAGCCGGCTGCATCGCCAGCGCTTTTCTTAATCCCGCGAATCCATCGTGCGCTTCATAGACATCAAGCGCTTTGATATTCGCTATATCGCGTCCGCGCAGAAGAATGTGCATAATCGCCCTTAAATTCGATAATTCCGGTGAGACCGCTTTCGCCGCCTCCGCCCTCGGCTCAGCCAGACCCGTTGGCTGATTGAGCCGCTTCCTGACGCCACTTGGCCAAGAGCGCCCGCATCTTATCCCGATCCAGGTTCTCGACGTAGCGGAAATTGCATTGCAGCATTGGCGCTTGATCACAGGCCGCCAGGCACATCACATGCTCGACGGTGAACATGCCGTCCTCGCTCGTTCCGCCATCGGCGACGCCCAACTCCTCTTTCAGCCAGGCGTAGAAGTCGTCCGCGCCGTTTAACGCGCAAGGGAGATCGGTGCAGACATGCAGCCAATATTTGCCCTTCGGCTTCTCTGAATACATCGTATAGAAACCGGCGATCGACTTGACCTGGGTCGGATCGAGATTCAGTATCTGCGCGACCTCGTTGATGCCCTCGGCATTAACCCAGCCGTACTCTTCTTGCGCGATGTAGAGCAAGGGCATCACCGCCGAGCGCTTCGTCTCGTACTTGGCAAGGTGCTGGTTGATGCGTTCTTCGTACTTCGGATTTCCGATGATCGCCATGAATTACGTTCCTTCACGGTTGGCGCCGCTTGATCAACGCGGGCAGCCATCGCCGAGTCTCAGCTCGGCGCCGGCTTTCATTGAGCCGCGTCCTCTAGCGGTCGCAATCGCCCAACACGATATCGACGCTCCCGATAATCGCGACCATATCCGCCAGCAAATAACCTTTTGAAACCACCGGCAGCGCGCTGATGTGTATGAATGACGGCGTCTTAAAATGAACGCGGCGCGGCTTGTTGGCGCCCGTTCCATGGATATAACAGCCGATTTCACCGCGCGGGCTTTCGATCGCGCTATAGATCTCATCATCGGGCGCATCGTAGCCGTAGGTCCAGAGCTTGAAATGATGGATCACAGCTTCCATGCTCTGGCCCAATTCGCTGCGCAGCGGCGGGCAATACTTGTTATTCTGCGACCGGTAGGGACCCTTGACGGTTTCCAGGCGCGCGGCCGCCTGTTCGAGGATCTTCATGCTCTCGCGGAATTCCTGGATGCGAATCAGGTAGCGGTCGTAGACATCGCCGTGCTCGCCCAAAGGCACGCTGAAGTCATAAGTTTCATAGCCGCTGTAGGGCTGCGCCTTGCGCAGATCCCAATTGACGCCGCTGCCGCGCAGGGCCGGACCGGTCATGCCGAAGGCCAATGCGACATCCGGTTCGATGACGCCGACGCCCTGGGCCCGGTCTTTCCAAATCGGGTTCTGCGTCAGCAGCGCTTCGTAGTCGTCGACTTTCGCCGGGAAGTCGTTCAGAAAACCCTTCAAAGTCGGCAGAAAGTCATCGGGCACATCGCGCCAGACGCCGCCCGGGCGGATGTAGCTGCCCATCATGCGCTGGCCGGAAAGCATCTCAAACATGCCCAGGATGCGCTCCCGCTCGCGGAAGGCGTAGAGCAATACGCTCATCGCGCCCATATCGATGGCGTGGGTGCCGAGCCAGACGAGATGGCTTGCGCAGCGCGCCAATTCCAGGCAGACCACTCGTATGAGCTGTCCGCGCTCCGGCACGTCCAGATCGAGCAGCTTCTCAACCGCGGCCGCAAAAGCCATGTTATTCGACATGGGCGAGAGGTAATCCATGCGGTCGGTCAGCGGCAGGGCTTTCTCGTAGCTCTTGTCTTCGATGGACTTCTCAATACCGGTGTGCAAGAAGCCGATGTCGGGCAGGCAAGTGACAATCTGTTCGCCGTCCAGTTCCAGCAGCAGCCGCAGCACGCCATGTGTGCTGGGATGGTGCGGACCCATGTTGAGCAGCATCGTCTCGCCAGTGACCGCCCGTTCCGAGACCAGGCCACGCAATTGATCGAGGCTGCCTTCCCAACGGCGCTGCGCTTCGACTGATCCTTCTTGTGTCGCGACTGCCATACGGACCTCGAAACCTAATCCCTAGCGAAGGGCTTGTGCTTGCTGATTTCCGCTTCGTTAAACGAGAATGCCACCGTCTCTTTGCCCAGGGGATAATCCCGCCGATGAGGATGGCCATACCAGTCATCGGGCATCAAGAGGCGGCGCGGATCGGGATGGCCCTCAAAGACGATGCCCATCATGTCCGCGATTTCGCGCTCCAGCCAATTTGCCGCGGGCCAGACCACCGTTGCTGTCGGCAGCCGCGGATCCGCTTCGGCGGCGAATGCCTTCACGCGCAGGCGCCGATTGTAAAGCATGGAAAGAATGTGATAAGAGACGGCAAAGCGCTCCGGGCGGTAGTCGCCGCTGAAGCCCGCGCCATAATCATGCGGATAATAATCAACCGCGCTCGCATCCGAGAGCATGTTGTAAACAAGCCCGGCGCTGACCCGCAAATAATCCAGGATCTCGGGCAGGCGCAACGCCTCAACAACGATTGTGGTTTCGCCACGAAATTCCTTGACGTGCAGGATCGCATCGCCGAAGGCTTCGCGCGCGGCGCTGACCGGATCTCTCGCGGCTGGAATCTCCATTCCCAATTTCGCCTTCTTACTCCCTGGTCAATGGCGAAGTCAAATCAGGCCCAATCGGCGATCCGTTCGCTCTTGACTTTTTCGTGCAATGTCAAGATGCCATGCAGCAACTGTTCCGGCCGCGGCGGGCAGCCGGCGACATAGACATCCACCGGGATGATTTCGTCAACGCCCTGCACGATGGCGTAATTGTTGTAAACGCCGCCGCAAGAGGCGCAATCGCCCATCGAGATCACCCATTTCGGCTCCGCCATCTGATCGTAAAGCTGCCGCACGACCGGCGCCATCTTGCGAGTCAGGCGTCCGGAGACGATCAACAGATCCGCTTGCCGGGGCGTGGCCCGGTTCAATTCCATGCCGAAGCGCGACAAGTCATAGCTTGAAGCCTGCGAACTCATGTATTCAATGGCGCAGCAAGCCAGCCCGAAGAGCAGCGGCCACATCGCGCCCGTGCGCCCCCAGTTTACAGCTTGTTCAACGGTGGTTGTGACGACACCCAAATTGCCCAGCTTTGAGCTCACTCCCATTCCAAACCACCTTTCTTCCATTCATATATGAAGCCGACGACCAGGATTATCGTGAAGACCGTCATCACCGCCAGCCCGTATACACCCAGGTCGCGCATGGACACGGCCCAGGGCAAAAAGAATATCACCTCGATATCAAAGATGATGAATAACACGGCGACCAGATAGAATTTCACTGGCAGGCGCCGCGTAGCCGGACCGATCGGCTTCATGCCGCTTTCGTAAGGAACCGACTTGCGGTAGGTCGGCCGATGCGGGCCCATCACTCGCGAAATGTTGGAGATGATCAGCGCCAGGGCGACGGATATCACCAGCAAGGCAGTAACTGGACCAAATTCGAGGACGGTCGACATCAATCCGCAACCATTTGTGCTTTTTTGAACAAATCAAGTTCAGGTGAGATTAGCATAGTTTCATGTCAAAATCAAGCGAGGTTAAATTTGGTTTCCCGCAAATCGCGAATCGGCTGCGCGAGGCCTTTGGAATGCCGCGCGGCGCCTAAAGAATACCAGGCCTGGCTGTAATATGCGTTTATGGATCGGGCCCGCGAACCTGGAAATGCGGGCGGACAACAGGCTGAATCTCGTAGAGAATAAAATTGATAATAACGCAATATTGCCAACCTCGTATAGTTTCTGCAATAATGATTAATAGACATGAAGATATGGAGCCAACGATGTCAAAAGACGCGGATACTGATTTGACGGGCGGCGCGCTTGAAAATTCATTGCGCGGCGAACGAGACAAATTGCAGAAGGAAATTGAGCAACTGGGCGAAGAGATTGCGGCGAAGGAAGCGCAGCGCCGCATCAAAGAAGCGCGGCTTGGTCATGTGCAAGCATTGCTTGGCAGCGAGCCGCCGGCCAAACGACGCGGCGCGGCGCCAGCGTCGACGCCTTCTGAGCGGCTGCTGAATATGGTGGTGCAAGTCTTGCGCGAGCGTAAGGGCGAGCCAATGCACTACCGGGAATTGGCCGATGAACTGGTTCGGCGGGGCGCGGTCATCCGCGGTCAGGATCCGGCCGGCGCGCTGGTCTCGCGCATGACGCAAGACGACAAGCGGCGGGCTGAAGAGGACAAACGCTTCGTCCGCCCTACTAGTAAAGGTTTCTATGCTTTGAGGGAAGATTATCCGGATGCGCGGAATGTGGGCGCGCGGCGGCGGAAGCAGCAATGAGCTTGGGCCCAAGCGATAGCGAAGCAAGCGGACCGGAGCAGACCAATCGAAAGGATGTCGATCCAATGACAGCTGGGCAATTCACCAATACATCCAGCCACATGGTGCAGGAAGTCAAAAATATCATCGATGGCTACAAAATGGGCTCGCTGCGGGCTCTGGCGCAGGAGCCGGTTCAAAACGCCATGGATGCCGTTCGAGATGGCCACAAGACGGTATCAGTGGAATACCGCCTGCTGCGCCGCACTACAGATGCGGGGGAGCCATGCTTCATGCTAACCGTCACTGACAGCGGAACCACTGGATTGCGCGGCCCAATCGTGAGCGACAAGGAACTGGCGGCGCGGCAATTCAAACTGAGTCCAGAAGAAAACTGGGCGGCATTTGAAGCGCAGGGCTACACCAAAGAAAACGAAGACGCGCTTGGCTCCCGCGGACAGGGCAAGGCGGCCTTCCTCTATCATTCTAAAGTGCCTGGCAATGTGCGCCGCATGCTCATGTTATATGACACATTGCTTGAAGATGGCAAGTATCGCTTGGGCATGCGCTTTGCCCGTCCGGTGGACCAGCGTCTGACTCGCCCCCTTGAAGACGACGAGGCTATCGCCGCGGTTCAGAACGAAACATTCCCGATTGACCAGGACCTTGCCGTCCCGCTGGGTTTGTCTCCGCTGCGCGAGATCGGCACGCGCGTTATCATTCCCTTTTTTGATGAAGAATTTGTAGCGGCCATAGGGCCGGGCGGAGAATTTGAACGCTGGCTGCAGCGCTGCTGGTGGCGCGCCATACAAACCGGCAGATTGCACATCCGCGTCGTGGACGAAGAGCAGGAAAACGAAACAGAAATTGAAGCGCCAAGTTGGTGGCGCGACTTGCCGCGCCAAAAGGGCAAGCTATCCACTGCGGGGCGCTGGATTAAATTGCCCGGCGGCGGCAGAGCTTGCCTTTGGGGCGATATGCCATTTGGCGACGGGCATCAAATCCGCCGCCTGGTCTTGCTGCATAGCGATGCCCTGGAAGAAGACGAGATCGTCCGCGATCAACCTGAATATGCCGGCGTTCAAATCATGCGCGGATCGCAGTGGATTGAGACCCGTGGCGCCCGGCAAGATTTTGGCGACTATATTCCGCGCGACAAGCGGCCTGGCTTTCGCGGCTATGTCGAATTCGACAAACAGACCGACAGCTTGCTGCGCGCCGCGGAAAATTCTCAACACGACGGCTTCGACGCAAGAGGCAAAAAAGGCGAAATTGTTCGTGAACTGCGCGACCAGTTAGATTCCTGCGCGCGCGAGTTCAGCGCGGAAATGGGCTGGGAGGCTGCGACATCGATTGCGACTCACCAGGTATCGCAGCGCGAAAAGTCCACGCATGCCCGCTTCATGGAGACTTTCCTGAACCCAAACGGACGCGGAGCGAACTCATTGTCTTCTGGCAACGGAACGGAGCCACCCCAAGTGCTCTGGGATTGTCGCCTGGACCTGCAGTATCCCGACCCGGATCGCGCTCGTGTAAATTGGGGGCAGTCAATCCGCAATGTGTACGTCGAAGTCGTGTTTGAACCAGGCGACCAATTGGTCGGCAGCGCCGATCTGATATTGGAATGGGTGGATGACGGCGGCAAAGCGCAAGAAATTTTCAGGCGAGAAAACGCCATAAACAAGCAATGGGGTGTAGACCGCGTCCAAGAGCAATTTGAACTTGGCGACTGGCAAATCTTGCGCGGCAAAGCCAGCCGAGAGCGACAAATCGAATGTCCCGTTCCCGGCGAATACAGGTTGCGGGCAGCAGTCAAGCATCGCGGCAAGCGCGTGAAGAGCGCGTCGCGGACCGTTTACGTGGAACTCGAGCCGCCGCCACCGCCTCAGAAGAAGCCGGTTACGCTCTCCATTAGCGCAGTGAACATCAGCGCGAAAGACAAGAAACGCATAGACCACGGGGAAGAATTGCAGCTGCAAATCAACGCCCGCAACCGGGGAACACAGCCAGGCTCATACCGGCTTACTGCGACATTCGACGACGATGTGCTTGCCAGAGACGAGCCAATTGAATTGGAAGGTACGCCAGCCGGCGATTCCCCACATCGGAAAGCCATCCTGACCGAGCAACTCCAGTTGCTTGACCCGTATCAAAATGCTCCATTGAGAATTCATGGGGCTCAGCCCATATCCATGCCCGAATCAAGCGGTCGGTTTACGATTAGCGCAGACCTGTACAACGAAAATGGAGATCATGTCGCCCATGCCAGCCGCCCGGTCTACTTCCAGCGCGACCCCGGAAACGCCCAAGACAATCTTCCTTTCGAGATTGAGCAGCAAGACCAAAAGGCTATGTGGCTGATGAACAAAGACCTTGACCGCCTTACCTACCCGGCCGATTACCCGCTGTACACGGAGATGAAGGAGATCCAGCGACAGCGGCGACCGTTGCAGGGGCGGCTGGCCTTCATCGCCGAAATCAGCGCCAACGGACTTCTTGAATGGGCAATGCGCCCTAAACATGATGGGGATGAAAGCAACTACGACCAGTTGTATGATGAGAACGCCAGTCCAGATGATACCTTGTGGGACGATTTCAATCGGGGTTTGGAGAAACTGAGCCAAATAGCCGAATCACCGATTGACTATGCAAAAGCCTGGCGCGAGACCGTTGCAACAATGTTGGACATCTTTGCGCAGGAGGACAACTAATGCCCGTCCTCGTCTGGAGCGAGCGCGACGGCGCCCTCGGCAACAGCATCCGCAGCGGACGCCGCGTCGCCCTCAGCGCCGAAGAATTCCGCCCCGAAGCCGAAGCCCTCGACCGGCAACTGGATGAACTGCTGGATATGGCCTGGCAGGCCCTCACCATCATCACAAAACAGGCAAAAGGAAAAGCTCGCTTCAATTCATTCGAGCAAGTCTGGGTCTTGGGACGAGCGGTATATGTCAGCGACATTCTGCGGCACGAGGCGATGCAAGGCGAAGTTCGCACTATGCTGTGGCAGGCGCTGACAGCCAAGGCCTGGTACGGCATCCGTCACGATGTTACCCGCGATCCGCGCTGGCGTGAGCTTATCCCTAGTAGGAAAAACCAATGGCGAACACGCACAAACGACAAGAGGCTAGACCGAGCTTACGATTTTCTTGAGGTAGGCTTCTGGCTGCGGCAACAGCAATTACATGATGCCGGCGAGGTTTTCAGTTGGGATTTCAGCAACGCTCGCAAGCTGTATTTTCGACCAACCTTACGTTCGACAGAGTTGCGAAAAGCGCTGCTGTACTGGCTGCGCCGACAAAGTCCAGAAGTCCGCGAATTCGCAAAGATCACAAGAACTGATGTTGGCTTTATCATCTTTGTAAAGGCGCTGCAAAAGCGCTTCCCGGCCAAGGGCCCCGGTTCCGCGCTCCTGCCGCAGCACTATCCGGAAGATGAACTGCGCGCAATCGTCTGCGATGTCCTGGACGCTGCGCGCGAGGCGCACTTTTCATAATCCCGCGCGGAGAGGACTTCCCAGCCCGCGCCTCAATTCAAATCGATCCTCGGCGCCAGGAACTGCGCCAATTGCCCGGCCATCTCGGCCGTTCCGGTCGCGCTCATGTGCACGCCGTTGTGCCAATACTGGCGGTCGATCGGCATGGATGCAGCCAAATCGTAGAAGAGTACGCCCCGCTCCGCCGCCAGGCGCCGGATGATTTCGTTCTGCCTGGCGATCTCCCGCTGTCGAAACTCGTGAATCATGATATCGCCATGAGCGGCGTCGTAGGCGTAGGGCGAATAAGCCCAGCTCAGCAAGAGCGCGTCGACGCCCATGAACTGCGCCATGCTGATGATATTGTTGAGATTGCGTTCAAAATAGATCGGGGGATTGGCGCGCAGGACGGCTTCGGCGCTCATGCCCAGGTTGACGCAGATGGCTTCGTCGCCGCTGGTATCCAACTTGCAGCCGCGAATATCAGCCGGCGCATCCAGCTGCTCCTCGAGCGACCATGCGACATTGACTGACCGGCCCAGCTTGTGCAGCGCCAGCCGGTACAGCGCGCTGACGGGCGCCGGTTCGTCCGCGCCCGACCAGATGCCGCGCCCTTCAAAGCCGCCGTTATAATGCGCCGGGTCGGTCAAGCGGGCGTTGAGGTCGTTAATCCCGTGATACAGGATGATCAGATTCGGCTCGAGATCCTGGACGCGAAACATGAAATTCACGGCCGATTCCCAGCTGGCGTAAGCGGGCACGCCGGCGTTGATCACCTCCACGTCGCTCAAGTTGTATTCCGTTTTCAAGATCTGCTGCAGCTGATGCGGATACGCCAGGTCGTAGCTGTCCAAATAGCCGCCGTATGTGGTCGATCCGCCGAGCGCCACAATGCGATAGGTTTCGGGCGGCTTCGGGATTTCGATTTCCGGTCCGCGATATCCGCGCGAGTTGATGTCGTCGCGCGCCGGAGACAATCCAAAATTCACATAGGGCAGACCGCGGAATAGCGACTGCAATTCCTGGATTTCTTCTTGTGAATATAGATAGAGGACCTTTTGCCGCAGGCTGCCGAAATGGTGCACGTAGAAGCGCCAGGCAAATTCAAGCGCCAGCAATGTCAGCAGCACAGCTGTCAGCGCCAGCGCGATATTCTTCTTCATGTTTGCAGGCTCCAAGCTATGGCAGGAGTCCGGCAATCGTGGTTCAGGCCGGCGTCGCTAGCGGAGCGGCGCCGGCCACAGCGGATTGCGCGCTGACGCCAGAGCAAAATGGCGCAGCGCCTACCCGGCGCCCAGCCCCAGCAAGCCCGTTTCCGGTTGCGGCTTGCGCGACTGCTCGTCGTATTTCCCGAAGCGGATGACATCGCCGGCGCCGGTGATCGCCTCGACCGACAAACCCAGGCTCTGCAATTCCTTCACCAGGACGCGGAAGCTTGTGGGGATGCCGGGCTCTTCGATCGGCTCGCCTTTCACAATGCTTTCGTAGGTCTTGACGCGACCCTGCACATCATCCGATTTCACGGTCAGCATCTCCTGGAGGATATGCGCCGCGCCATAAGCCTCCAGCGCCCAGACCTCCATCTCGCCGAAGCGCTGGCCGCCAAACTGCGCCTTCCCGCCAAGCGGCTGCTGCGTCACCAGGCTGTAGGGACCGGTCGAGCGCGCATGCGCCTTGTCTTCGACCAGGTGCGCCAGCTTGAGCATGTGCACGTAGCCTACGGCCACATGCCGGTCGAAGGGCTCGCCGGTGCGCCCGTCATAGAGCGTCTGTTTGCCGTAATGCGGTACCGGCCGGCCGGTTTCGAACATCAGGCGATCGGCCATGTCAAAGAGCTCGCGCTGGGTCAAGTCATCGCTCAACTCGATTGCCTCCGGCGCCGTTTGCTGGATCCAGAGCCGGACCGAAACATCAACCGCGCTCTCGTCGCGCCGGTCGCGCAGCTCCGCGGGCAGATCTTCATTGTCGTAGACCATGATCTCGTCCGGGTCGTAACCCAGTTCGCGCAGCATCTCGGCAAGCGCGACCCGGCGCACATAGATCTCATCGCGCTCCAGGATGATCGCCTCGTTGTCATAGCGCCCGCTTTCCCCGACCCGGTCGATCAGGTAGGCGCTGATGACATGCGTATCATCATCGAAGTCATCCGCCGCCATCCCGGCGCTCTGCGCAAGCCGCGCCTGATTTTCCCAAGCGCGCTCGGTGGTGAGGCGCCAAGCCCAGTCTATCATCCAGGCTCGCCCGAGCTCGGCCTGAATCTCGCGCTCTTTCACGCCATCAAAGACCGGCGTAATCGCGCGGAAGCCGAGCCTGTCCGCCGCCCAGCCCAAGTGCAGCTCGAGGATTTGGCCGATGTTCATGCGGCTGGGCACGCCCAGGGGATTCAGGATGATTTCGACCGGAACGCCGCCTTCAATGTAAGGCATGTCTTCGACGGAAACGATCTTGGAAATCACGCCCTTATTGCCATGCCGCCCGGCCATCTTGTCGCCGACCGTCAGTTTTCGGCGCTGCGCCACGCTGACGCGGACCATCTTCTCCACGCCGGCGGGCAAATCCGGATGCTCGTCGCGCGTGAATTCCTTGACATCGATGACCTTGCCGCGGTCGCCATGCGGCAAACGCAATGAAGAATCCTTCACTTCGCGCGCCTGCTCGCCGAAAATCGCGCGCAGCAGCTTCTCTTCGGGCGACAGTTCCTTCTCGCCCTTCGGCGTGATCTTGCCGACAAGAATGTCGTTCGGACCGACTTCGGCGCCGATCCGCACGATTCCGTGCTCGTCCAGGTCTTTCAGGGCTTCTTCGCCCACATTGGGTATATCGTAGGTGATTTCTTCCGCGCCCAGCTTGGTATCGCGCGCTTCGATCTCGTGCTTCTCGATATGGATGCTCGTGAACTTGTCGTTGCGCAGCATATCTTCGCTGACCAGCAAGGCGTCTTCATAGTTGCCGCCGTCCCAGGACAGGAAGCAGGTCAAGACATCGTGGCCCAATGCCAGGTGGCCGTCGAATGTGGACGAGCTATCCGCGATGATGTCGCCCGGCTTGATCCGGTCGCCCTTGCGCACAACCGGACGCTGGTCGATGCAGGTCGACTGATTGGAACGCTCGTACTTGCGCAGCTGGAAGGTCTGCTCTTCGCCTTTCTCGGTGCGCACAATGACGCGGTGCCCCTGCACGCTGATGACTTCCGCATCGATATCCGAAACCAAGACCTGGCCGCTGTCCGAAGCGGCCTGACGTTCCATGCCCGTGCTGACGACCGAGACATCGGGCGTGATCAAGGGCACTGCTTGCCGCTGCATGTTGGAGCCCATCAGCGCGCGGTTGGCGGCGTCATGCGACAGGAAGGGGATCAGCGCGGCGCTGATGCCGACGATTTGCCGCGGCGCGATATCCATATAATCGATGCGCTGCGGCGGCACCGTCATGAAGCCCTGGTTATAGCGCGCCGATACGCGATTGGACACAAATTGTTCGTGCTCGTCCAGCACAGCGTTGGCTTGGGCGATGATGAACTTGTCTTCGTTATCGGCCGAAAGATACTCAATGTCATGGGTGGCGAAAGGCGTCACGGGCAATTTTTTGATACCCCAGTCTTTCAGGATTTTGATCGCGTCGGCGTCAATGACTGTGCCTTCTTCGCAAATCAACTGCCCATCTGCGATCTCTCCGTCCAATATCTCTCCAACAAGCGACGAGTCAACAGCGGATGGCTCGCCGACTGATTCGACGACTTTCCGCCTCACCCTAACTTCCTTAACACCAAGCTCTTGCAAGCGAGCGAGTACAGATTGGTCGATAGTCTCGCCTACTTGAAATACAGTTTGCGAGCCAGATGAGTCTGCGGCCTGTTGGAGGATCAAAAGCTCACGTTTCACTGACGATTCGAAAGCAGTTGCCTTATTTCTACCGATGGGATAATTGACGACCACCTTGTGCGCCTTCTTGAATGCTCGGGCTTTACGTCTTGAAATGCCGCTGTCCGGGAGCCGGTCTGAGATGGCCCCCGTAAACTGACGTAAATTGCTCTCAAATTCATCAGTAGCCGTCTTTAGTTCAGGAATGACTTCCTGTAGACGCGCCAATGTATTGACGCAGTTTCTCGACTCTGGTGGCATGTTTGGGTAGTCTAGGAGTTTGCTTAACGCCTCGGACGTTGCTTCTCTTGCTCTGAGAAATTCGCTAACACTTCTCCTAACCTGCTCCTGAATTTGAAGCGCCTCCTCAACGAAGGCCCTGGCAGGTTTCACATTGGCAGAGATATCATCGTTATTGAGGTCTGTGAACCTGGCATTCACATTCCGAAGAAAGTCCCGCCCTAATTCGCCCAGCAAATCTCCAAAGTCCTCCAAGGTGTGTGCCAAAGAAGGATTCTCAAGCCCTTCTTCTACCTCTTCAATGAGTTTGCTCAATTCAACGTCACCTGTGGTCACAAGCACATCTTGCGCCAGCGTTGCGTCTAGCAGCGAATCGTCAGCCTTGAAGAGCGCATCTCTCTCGACCTCAATTCGTTTGCGAATACTAACTTCCCGGATACCCCAGCGCCGGAACTCTTCAAGCAGTTTCACACTTACTTTTCTTCCCGACCGCGCCTGAATGGTAGCCTCTACGTCATCGCGCAGGACGCGCCCAATCAGGTTGGGATCAGCAACCGCCATCGTACTGACTACCTTGCGATATGGCGTCTCGATGAAGCCCAGTTCGTTGACCCGCGCGTAGCTGGCCAACCGTCCGATCAGGCCGATGTTCGGACCTTCCGGCGTTTCAATCGGGCAGATGCGGCCGTAGTGGCTGTGATGCACATCGCGCACATCAAAGCCGGCGCGCTCGCGCCGCAGCCCGCCCGGCCCCAAGGCCGACAATGTGCGCTTGTGCGTCAATTCCGAAAGCGGATTCGTCTGCTCCATGAACTGCGAAAGCTGCGACGAACCGAAGAATTCGCGCACAGCGGCGACAATCGGCCGGATGTTGACCAGCGAAACCGGCGTCAACTGCTCGGCTTCGCGAATCGACATGCGTTCCTTGACGACGCGTTCCATGCGCCGCAGCCCGATGCGCAGTTTGTTTCCAATCAGTTCGCCAACGGTCTTGACGCGCCGGTTGCCCAGGTGATCGATATCGTCGCGCTGGCGTTGCCCGTTGTTGATGAGAATCATGTGCTCAACGAGCTTGACGATATCCCACTTGGTTATGGTCCGATGAGACAATTTGACCTGCTCGCTGAGGCCCAGACGCTGGTTCAGCTTGTACCGCCCCACCCGCTCCAGATCGTAACGGCGCTGGTCAAACAGCTGGCTCTCGAGGTATTCGCGCGCGTTATCCAGGGTCGGCGGATCGCCCGGGCGCATGCGCCGGTAAAACTCGATCAGCGCCACTTCGGCGATGGTCTGCTTCTTCTTGACATCCCATACCGGTTCGTTCTTGAAGCAGCTTTCGATATAACGGTGCGCTTCGTTGTTGTCGACATCGGCGAAAAGCTCGAGGATTTCTTCATCTTCGCCGGTCTGGATGGGCGAAAGTTGCGGGGGCAAGCCGTCGTCAACCGCTGCCAATGCCCGCAGAAGCACCGTCACCGGAATGGTCCGCTTGCGGTTGAACTTGATGGTGATGTAATCCGTCTTGCGCGTCTCGAATTCCATCCAGGCGCCGCGGTCGGGAATCAGCTTGGCGTTGGAAAGCTGGCGGCCGGTCGTCCGCTCCTCTTCGGCGTCAAAATAGACGCCAGGCGAGCGAATCAACTGGCTGACGACCACGCGCTCGGTGCCATTGATGATGAAGGTGCCCTTCTCGGTCATCAGCGGGAATTCACCCAGGAAGATGTCTTGCTGGATGATTTCGTCGCCTTGCTCGTGGTTGACCAGCGCCACTTCAACATATAGCGGCGACGAATATGACATGTCCCGCTCGATGCATTCGTCCGGGTTGAACTTCGGCGGGTCGAAGCGCGGCTGCAAATTGAAGTCTTTCGACTCCTGGATATTCCCCGGGAAATACAGCGACAGATTGCCATTGAAGCTCTGGATGGGATTGATCTCGTCAAAGAGCTCCAGCAGCCTTCCGCCATAGAGGAAGTCTTCAAAGGAAGACAACTGAATGTCGATGAGCGATGGCAACTCCTGAATCTCAGGAGTTCGGGCATAATTCTTCACATTATAATAGTGCTTCAAGGCGGAACTCCTTGCATGAACAGATGACCGGGCTGACCATGAAAGACGACAACAAGAAACGGCTACACTGCGAGATTGCTAATGCGCAGAACACAAACAGCGCTTACCACCGGTTTTCTTGTATCCAGCAATATGTAACAGCAAGAGGACTGCAAACCTGCAGAGTAATAGAAGAACAAGGCCTTGTCAAGACAATCCTTAAACTCGACCATTATTCGAAGTTGCCTGACTACAGTGTATCATAAGCGCGCAAGATTGCAAGACGTTGCATTCGCGCTAATCTATCCATTTCGGTTGAAATATTCTGGTAGGGGCGATCCGGCGGATCGCCCGATGGGTACGAACAGAATCGAAATTGGGCGACTCGCCGAGTCGCCCCTACCAAATCGTCGGCATTCAAATAAATTCAAGCGACTCTGATACGCTACCGCATTCGCCGCTGGCGGGAAAGCGATGAATTTGTGGACAACCTCAAGCGTCCGCGCGATATGAAACAACAGGCGCAGCGCCAATTCGGCGATGTCGCCGCCAATTACCGCGCCAGCAAGGTGCATGCCGCCGGACCAGACCTGGACCTAATGGTTGAAAGCGCGCGGCTAGAGGCGGACTCGCTTGTGCTTGACGCCGGCTGCGGCGCGGGCCACACCGCCCTGGCCTTCGCGGCCGAGGCGGGACAAGTCATCGCCTGCGATTTCACCGCCTCCATGCTGGCGCAGCTTGTCGCGCTCGCCCGGCAGCGCGGCGTCGGCAACATCATCACACAGCTGGCCGATGTCGAATGCCTGCCATACGCCGCTGGTGCGTTCGACCTGGTCGTCACGCGCTACAGCGGCCACCACTGGCTGCATCCGCAACGCGCCCTGGCCGAGTTTCGCCGTCTGCTCAAGGCCGACGGGCAACTGTTCATCAGCGACATCATGGCGCGCGAAGATTACGCCCAGGATACCTTCTTGCAGACGATTGAGCTTTTGCGGGATCCCTCCCACGTGCGCGACTACCGGATCAGCGAGTGGCGGGGGATGCTCGCCGCCGCCGGCTTCGATTCCGAAGTCCTCATGCGATTCGACTTGACCCTGCGCTTCGGCGCCTGGACGCGGCGCATGGCAACCCCGCGGCAGAATGCCGAGATGATCAAGTCGCTTTTCAGCGGCGCTACCGACGATATACGGCGGGATTTCGCTTTGCCAGCGGAACTGCCGGAATCAGACTTCGACTTCGTCATACCGGGCGCTGTGATTCGCGGAAGGCTCGCCGGCTGAAGGCGCAATCAGAGCTTGCCAAGCGCCTGCAAATACTCGCTGTAGCCGCCGGCGCGCTCGGTCAGCGCGCCGTCTTCAATCACAACCAGGCGGTCGACCGTCTGGTCCAGAAAATAGCGGTCATGCGAGACGATCAGAACGGCGCCGACGAAGTCGTCCAGCGCGTCTTCCACCACTTCGACCGACGGAATATCGAGGTTGTTGGTCGGCTCGTCCAACAAGAGCAGGTTCGGCTGCCGCAGCATCACCAGCGCCAACTGCAGGCGGCTCCGCTCCCCGCCCGAAAGCGTGCGAATCGGCTGCCTGGTCTGCTCATAAGCGAAGGCCATGCGCAGAAGGAAGTTGACGGCGCTGTTTTCATTGCTGTTTTGCATGTTGCTGATGAGCTCCAGCGGCGTTCTGTCCAGCCACTTGTCCAGCGTCCCGTGTTCCTGCGAATAATAGCCGATTTGGATGCTGGGCCCGACCTTGACGACGCCGGCGTCCGCTTCGCGCTCGCCCAATATCAGCTTCAGCAGCACCGTTTTTCCCGCGCCGTTGGGCCCGATGACGCCGACGCGTTCCCCGTGCCGCAGCAGCAGATTGGCCCCCGAAAAGAGCCGATGCCCGTCAAATGCCACGGCAACATCGATCAGCTCGAGCGCCTTCTTGCTGCCGCGCCAGCCGGCCACTTTGAAATCCATCAACTGCGCGTCTTCGACGCGCTCGATGATTTCGCCCCGCTCTTCCATTTTTTCCAGCATGCGCCGCCGCTGCCGCGCCGCTAACATGTGCTTGCGACTCAAGACCTGCTTCGCCCAGCGTTCAAAGCGCTCGATCATTTCTTCAAGGCGGGCGATTTCTTTCTGCTGCGTTACATACTGCTGCCGCTGCCGCAGGCGGCGCAATTCGCGCTCATTCACATTGTAGGAATAATTGCCGTGATAAATCGTCAGCGCGCCATTTTCAAGCTCGGCGGTCTTGGTCGCGACCTCGTCGAGCAGGTAGCGATCGTGCGAGATGATGAGGACGCTGCCGCGATAATTGAGGATGAAGCGCTCCAGTTGGTTCTTGCCGGTCAAATCTAGGTGGTTGTCCGGCTCGTCCAGCAGCAGGATATCCGGCGCCGACACCGCCAATTGCGCCAGCGCCACCAGTTTTTTCTGGCCGCCGGATAGCGCCGCCGCGGGCAAGTCATAATCTTCTTGAGTGAATCCCAGCATGGCCAGCAATTCACGCACATGGCTTTCATGTCGCGGGCCGTTCATGCGCTCGTAGAGGGCCAACTGCGCCTCGTGCCGCTCAAGCGTCTGCGCCAACCGCTTGTCATCGCCGTAAACATCCGGATCCGCCAATTGCGCTTCAATAAAATTGAGCGCCGCCTCAACCTCCGCCAGCTCACGCGGCTTGATCATCGCCGTTTCGATCAAGGTCATGCCCGCGGGCAAATCGATATCCTGAGGCAAATGGCCGATGCGCAAGCCGCGCTGCCGCGCGATATGTCCGCGATCGGGTTCGATATCGCCGAGAAGCAGCTTGAACAAGGTCGATTTCCCGGCGCCATTGGGTCCGATAAGGGCGACGCGATCGCGATCGCCGACGGCAAGGGATAGATCCCGGTAGAGCTCGCGGCCGGCGAAGTTGACGGTGATATTATTGACGCGAAGGATCTGCATCGTTGGTCACGGACTTGATTCCAAGAAATCAGAATGCTGTACGGGCGAGCCGGTGGCTCGCCCTGCCCTGCTATAGATTTCCAATCACGTTTCGCATGAGAAATCTGGAATTGCAGAGATAGAGTTGCCTGCAATGCAGCGCAAGGATAGCACAAGCCCGGGCCTGCGGGCATAGCGCGGACTCCGCGAACCCGGGCCGGATCATGTATGATTGGGGCGGAAGCGGCGCGGAGGCAAGGTCCGTGTTCATAGTCGACGCCCAGCAGAACATCGCATTCAACGCCCAGCAGCTCGGGCGGGATTTCACGCGCTGGGCCTGGCATCAGCGCGAAGAAGAGGCCGGGAGCGAATTGCCGCCGGCGACAGTCAGCCTGCGCGACAACCTGCTCGGGCGGATCGCAATTGTATTCAGCAGTATCTCCGTCATTTCCGAATCTTCGCCGGCGCTGCGGAATTGGCAACGTTTTTCCTATCGGACATCCGATGACGCCAACCAATTGGCGCGCTGGCAAATGGATCATTATCAGCGTCTCGCCGACGACAATGACAACATCCGTCTGTTGCGCGCGCAGAATGACCTGGAGGCTGTGCTGGAATCCTGGGGGCCCGAGAAAGAAATCGGCGAGCGCGTCCAGGGCATCGTCATCGCCATGAAGGGCGCGGAACCGATCAGCGAGCCGTTGCAATTCGAAGAATGGTATGAATATGGCGCGCGCGTCGTCGCCCTGGCCTGGGGACCGACGCGCTACGCCGCCGCCGGTGGCGACATCAGCCGGCTCGGATACGAGCTGCTCGAAGTCCTCGCCGGATTCAATGTGATGCTGGATATCTCGGGTTTGTCCCAGCGCGCCGCCGCTGACGCTATCGATCGCTATGAAGGCGCCATAATCGCCAGCCACGCCGGCCCGCGCCAATTCGGCGAGAGTCCGCGCGCCCTGTCCGATGACCTGATCCGCCGCCTGGCCGAACGCGACGGAGTCATCGGCATCATGGTGTATAATCCCTACCTAAGGAAAGACTGGCATCCCAGCGATCCAAAGCGGCGCGTGACCGTATCTCATTGGGCCGATGCCGTCGACTACGTTTGCCAGTTGACCGGCGCGGTCGCTCATGTCGGCCTGGGCAGCGACATCGACGGCGGCTATGCCTACAGCAGCCTGCCGGCCGAAATTGATACATCCAGCGATCTGTGGCTGCTGCGGCGGGCTTTGCTGCAACGGGGCTTTGCGGCGGAAGATGTGAGGGCGATCCTTGGAGGCAATATGCTGAAGAAGCTCAAAGAAGTCTTGCCGGAGGGCTAAGAGCGGATGTGGCGCTTCGCACAAGTCGGCATCGCTTTGGGCGCGCTGGGAGCGATGATCTGCCTCATGGGCCTATTCCCAAGCGTTACCGGCGCCGAACCGACCGTCGGCATTGGCTTGGTGCAAGTTGTCATGATTCTGTTTGGCTACAGCCTGCTCATCCTCGGCGCGCTCACCTATTTGAAATACACCTTTTATTTGGAGGTTCCCGCCACGCTCAGCCAACAGATTGGCACGCGCCTGGCATTGACCGGGCTGCTCTTTGCCGCCCTGGCCGGCCTCGCCGATATCCTCGGCTTCGGCACTCATATTCGCGATGGCGCCAACGACATATTCTTCGGCCGGCTGCAATTGATAGGCATCTTGACGAGCTTCGGTTTGTCGTCCGTCGGCGTTCTGGTCTATGTGCTGGCGGGCGCGAAACTGGCGCGCCATGCCCCGGTGGAAGCGCTAAGCGACAGCATCGCCGGCGTCGACGATACGCACGAGATCGACCTGCCGGAAGCCGAAGACGAGACTTGAGCCCGGCCCCGTGATCGCCGACGGCTTAGGCTTCGGATCCAAGCGCCGCGCCATTCAGCGATAGGGACCAGCGTGCAGAAGACGCCGCCGAAATTGCTGTACGTGGTGAACATTCCACGCTTCTTTCTCTCCCACCGTTTGCACTTGGCGCTGGCGGCGCGCTCCGCCGGTTACGAGACGCATGTCGCCGCGTCCGCGGCCGATCCGGCCTCGGCCCAAAAGATTAGAGACGCGGGCCTGCCCTTCCACCCCTTGCCGCTCAGCCAGCACGGGCTCAATCCCCTTCAGGAACTAGGTACGCTGCTCGCCCTGCTCCGGCTTTACCGCGAGCTCAAGCCGGATCTGATTCACCATGTCAGCATCAAGCCGATCTTGTACGGCGGCATCGCCGCGCGGCTCGCCGGCAGCCCGCGCGCAGTTCATGCCTTGAGCGGATTGGGTTATGTATTTGTCAGCCGGGACATCAAGGCGCGGCTGCTGCGCATCCTCTGCCAACCGGCTTTCAGAATTGCGCTCGCTGGCGCAAACGCGCGCATGATCTTCCAGAATCGCGATGACCGGCGCGTCTTTCTGCAACGCGGACTAATAGACGAAGACCGGACTGTCCTCATCCGCGGTTCCGGCGTGGACGAAAAAGAATTCAGCCCGCGCGACGCAAGGCGCGGGGACAAGCCAATAGTCTTGTTCGCCGGGCGCTTGCTCTGGCGCAAAGGCATTGGGGATTTTGTCGAAGTCGCGCGCCGGCTGCGCGGGCAGGCGCATTTCCGCGTGGCCGGCTATGAAGAAGAGACCAGCCCCCTGAACGTCGCCGCCGCCCAATTGCGGGCTTGGGCCGACGAGGGCCTCATCGACTGGCTCGGCAAGCGCGATGATATGCCGGCGGTGTACGCCGACTGCGATATCGTATGCCTGCCCTCAACCTACGGCGAGGGTGTGCCCAAGGTCCTGATTGAAGCGGCCGCTTGCGGACGCGCCTGCATCGCCACCGACGCGCCCGGCTGCCGCGAGATTGTGCAAGACGGGGTGAATGGGCTGCTCGTGCCGCCCAATGATCTCGACGCCTTGACCGCTGCCGTGCAGCGGCTGATCCAGGACGAGTCCACGAGAAGAGACATGGGCGCGCGCGGACGCCAAATCGTGCTTGAGGGCTTTACGCTGCGGCAGGTCAAAGACGAAACGCTGGCGCTCTATCGCTCGCTATTCTGAAAACGGCCACTGACGGGCGCAGAGCCGGGCGGAGTATCAAGACAGACTGGCGGCTTTGTGCGCCGCGCGAATCGGTTCCGGCAGGCGAAATCTTGTTGTGGTCGTCAGGACAAATTGCACCGCGCTCTCCAGATCCGCCAGATGCCCGACCGAGACGAAGATCGACTTGACCTTACTACGCGTCCGCAGCACGACGCCTAGCTGCTCCCCTTTGTGGATCAAGGGACTGCGGCTGCCCTTCGCGGTCGCCGGCTCTTGATAGGACCCGATGTACCGCGTCTTGCCGCAGCCCACAGTCGGGCGCCCCAGCCACAATCCCAAATGCGCCGCAATGCCCATCCGCCGCGGATGCATTTGACCCATGCCGTCGAAAATGAAGACATCTGGCTCGTTTTGCAGCGCGCCCAAGGCCGCTAGCAACACCGGGCCTTCGCGAAAGGCCAGCAGGCCGGGAATGTAAGGGAAGCTGGTCTCGGCCTGGGCGCGGCGGATTTCGATGGTCTCCAACTCCGGATAGCGCAGCACCGCCACTGCAGCGCGGGAGAGGCCGCCCTTTACGCTGACATCGACGCCGGCGACCGTTCGAATCCGCTCCAGATCAAGCGGCTTGTCGGCGACAAGCCTGCTGGCCAGATCCGCTTGCAGCTTGATCGCCGCTTTGGGGCTGAGATCCCAAGGGTGCAGCGCCTCAAACTTCATGCGGATAAGAGCCGCTGTCGGCGGCTTGGCGCTTAGACTTCGAGGTAATCGCGGAGTTGACGCGAGCGCGTCGGGTGGCGCAGCTTGCGCAACGCCTTGGCTTCGATTTGACGAATGCGTTCGCGCGTGACGCCGAAAAAGCGGCCGACCTCTTCCAGCGTATTGTCTTGGCCGTCGGTCAAGCCGAAGCGCAATTCCAGCACCTGGCGTTCCCGTTCGCTCAGCACGCCCAAAGCCGACCTGATCTGTTCTTTCAACAATTGCCGGCCGGCCGAATCCACCGGACCGGGCATGTTGTCATCGGGAATGAAGTCGCCCAGTTGGCTGCTGTCCTCTTGACCAACCGGCATATCCAGGCTCATGGGCTCTTGGCTGATCCGCATGATGCGGCGCACTTTCTGCGATGCGCGGCGCAGCTTGCGCGACAAGGCGGGATCAAGCGCTTCGCCCTCGCGGCGCTGCTCCTTGATTCTCTCCCGCTCTTTGTCAGACAGGAAATTCATCTCGAGCGCAATCTGCTCGGTTACCGGTTCGGCGCCCAGGGTCTGCAAGAGCTCGCGCTGCACCCGCATCATGCGGTTTATCGTTTCGACCATGTGAACCGGGATGCGGATCGTGCGCGCCTGATCAGCGATCGCCCGGCTGATCGCTTGCCGGATCCACCAGGTCGCGTAGGTGCTGAACTTGTAACCCTTGGTATGGTCAAACTTGTTGACGGCGCGCAGCAGCCCCAGGTTGCCTTCCTGTATCAAGTCCAGAAAGTTGATGCCCCGCCCCATGTAACGCTTGGCGACGCTGACCACGAGGCGAAGGTTCGCCCGCGTCAGAGCTTCCGACGCCATCGCCGCGTGCTGCTCCACTTGTTCCTGCTGCTGCTTCGCCAGGTTAATCGGGTCAACCGCGTCTTCGATCCAACTGTCGAATTCCATCAGCGATGGCAATTCATGCGTCCGCTGGTAATAGCGCTGCATCTGCATCTGATGTTCAAACGGGAAGAGGAAGAGAGCATGGATCACATCAAAAAACACCTTCGCCAGCTCAGTCCATTTTTCGTCTTTTCCCCAGTTCTTTTGGCCGAGGTAACCGCGAATGTAGGACTCGGCTTCGCGATCCCAATTCAGAATCGTCTCCTGCACTTCCGCCAGGACTTTGAAAAAATCCGGCATCTCGACATCGCGTTCTTCAGCGGCGTCTTTCAACCGGCCCCAATCTTCGCGCAAACGCCGATAGGCAAACCGTTCCACATCGATAAAATCCGGCTCATGCTTTTCGGCGGCCTGCTTGTCCAGGCTCATCAATTCGTCGCGAAGCGCCTCCAAATGGCGTTCGGCGGCAATCTGTGTGCTGAGCCAGATTTCGCGCCTGCTATCCAGAAGCGGCACCTGCCCGATTTCCTTGAGATACATCCGCACCGGGTCGTCAGTCGGCGGCAGGCTTTCGCGCGCGGCCGCCCGGGAATCGTCCCCGCCCAATTCGTAAGACTCCAGGTCGCTGGTGGTTGTATATCCGCTGTCGCGGCCGTCTTCCTCGTCCTCGTCGACGCGGCCTTTGCCTTCAATGTACTCGCGTATTCTACTGTCCGAATTCGTCACGATTTCCCCGCCTCTTGTTTATGAGATCAATGTGAGCCGCAAATGGACGGCATTCTAACCGACAGCCAAATTGATGCGAGCTTTGGCGCGCATGGACAACATGATGCTGGCATTGAGCTGGTCGCTATGACCGGGGTCGCTTTCCGCTCCCGTCTGGGTCTCTTCTTGCAGATACTGCAATTCCACGCGTTCATGCTCCAGGCGCGCCAGACGCAATTGCAGGGCCTGCGTGATCAACTCGTCCCGCAAGCTGAAACCGGGCCGGCTCCGGTGCTGGCTTCCTCTCCATATATCGTCAAAATCGACCTGGAAGTTCCGCTTCATCGTTTGGGAAACCGCCTCCGGTTCGTCAACGAGCAAAGCCTCAAACTCCGCCGCCAATTCGGTCTCGATAACCCGATAGAGATACTGCACCGGTTCCATGTCATCCTGCGCCATCGAATCCTGAAGATGCGTCATCAAGGCGCGATAGTGGATCTGGCTGAAGTCTTCAGCGCACAATTCCCGCAGCGGGCCGCGCAAGAGTTCGTCGTCATCGCCCGCCAGCTCGCGCAGTTTCCGGTTGACCAGCGCCAGCAGATGGGGGTTCTTGAGCAACATGCCGAGGCAATAAGCTTCCGCCGCCCGCTTCAGCGGCTCGCGCGTCCGGGGAGTGGTCGGCGCGGAATCGTCGCCCCATTCATCCGGCGGGATATCCGCATCTTCGTTATCCCAATATTCCGGCGGCAAATCGGCTGTCGCCGCGCCTTGCCGCGCCGGAGGGGCGGCTTGAGGCGGAGGCGGTCGTTGCGCCTGCGCCCAGGCCAGCATATCTCTTTCGCCGATGCGCAAGCGCCGCGCCAGTTTCTGAATATTTTCTTGCCGATACAGGTTATTTTCCGATACATGAAGCAGCGGCAGCACCGCCTGCGCGGCCGCCTGTCGCTCTTGCAAACTCGCGTTCGCGGGCAGCGCCGCCGTCTCGCGGTCGATGACGAAGTCGGCCACGGCCTGGGCATCATCGACGAGAGCGGGCCAGCGTTCCGGGTTTTCGCGCAAAACATCATCCGGGTCTTTGCCGCCGGCGATCTTCAAAACGCGCAAATCGGTCGACAATCTGCCGGCGTAATCCCGCGTCAAGATCTCGCGCGCCACCTCGAGGCTGCGGCGGGCGGCCGACTGCCCGGCTTCATCCGCGTCCAGCGCCAAGACAATGCGCTTGGCGTAACGCGGCGCGACAAGCCGCACTTGCGCTTCCGTCATTGCCGTTCCCATTTGCGCCACAACGTTGTGATATCCAGCTTGATAAGCCTGTATCACATCCATGTAACCTTCGACAATCACGGCCGCGCCGGTCTCGCGAATCGACCGCCGTCCCATGTCCAGCCCATAAAGCAGGCGGCTCTTGTCAAAGAGCGGCGATTGCGGCGAGTTGATGTACTTGGCGTTGTCGTCCGGATTCAAAGCGCGGCCGCCAAAGCCGACGGTCCGGCCGCGCTCGTCGCGGATGGGAAACATCAGCCGCTGCCGGAAGCGGTCATAGACGCGTCCGGAGTCATGCCGCACGGCCAAGCCTGTTTCGACGATGTCCTCGTCGCTGTGCCCCAGGCTGCGCAGCGAACGCAGCATAAAGTCCCAACTGTCCGGCGCGTAGCCCAATTGAAACAACTCGGCCGTTTCCGCGCCGATGCCGCGGTCCGCCGTCAGATAGTTGTAGGCAAAAGCGCCGGCCTCCCGCCGCAATTGGCGCTGATAGAATGCGGCAGCGTCGGCAAGCAGGCCGCGCAGCTTGTCCATGCGGTCGCTGCGCGTCTTCTGCTCCGGCGTCTGCGCTTCAAGCTGGACGCCCGCTTCCTGCCCCAATTCCCGCAGCGCCTCTTTAAAATCCCAGCCGTTTACCTTCTGCGCGAAGGTGAAGAGGTCTCCGCCTTCGGCGCATGCGCCAAAACAGCGCCAGCTTTGCCGTTCCGGATTGACGACGAATGATGGCGTCTTTTCGTTGTGGAAGGGGCAACAGGCTTTGTAGTTTCGCCCGGCTTTCTTTAAGGCGGGGACATGGCGCTGTATATAGTGGACAATGTCAATGCGCGATTTGATCTCATCTGTCACAGACATGGGCGCAAGCTCCTCGATGAGACTAAGCCCAAATTATAAACGCACTTCGGCGGTCATACCACAGCGCGTTGGAAGTTTAGTGCGAAGGCTCACTCGTCGATTCGACTATAACCGCCGGCATCATTGCGGGCAAATGGCAGCGGGACGGATTCCCGCGCCGACCGAAAACAAATCGGGCTGAAAGCCGCTAGAAATTGTCTAATTCGCTTAGATCCGCGCGGCCCTCTTGCATGGCGCTGACGCGCTGCAGGAGCGCGATGCGGTTGTTGCGCCGCGCGATATCGTCGCTATGCACGAGCACGTTGTCGAAGAAGGCCGTCACCGCCGGCGTCATGCGCTCAAACAGGCGCAGGAAGTCATCAACATTGGCATCCCCACACAGCTCGTCTTCCGCCGCGCGCAGAGCATTGAAGAGCGCAACTTCATGCTCGTCGTCCAGCAGGTCCGCGTTGAATTCCTGCATGGATTCCTTCCGCGTGATGCGCGCGCAACGGGCGAAACTGTCCAGAATGCCTTCCCAATTAGCGCGCGCAACCCAAACCGACAATTGCGCGATGCCCTTCAGCGCCCGCGCCGGATTATGCGCTTGCGCCTTCAAAACCGCCCGGATGACATCGAGCGGGTAGTCAAACGCTTCGATTAGCCAGTTTTCCAAGCGGCCGGCGAGGAACTCAAGAACTTGCCGCTGTGTTTGCGCCGCGACCTCCACCGGCTGATTGGCCGCGGCCCGGGCGATCAACTCCCGCAAGTCCACCGAAATATCCTGATCCACAAGGATGCGAATCGTTCCCAAGGCGGCGCGGCGCAAGCCGTAAGGATCCGAGGTCGACTTTGGCGCCAGACCCACCGCGAACAATCCGACCAAACTGTCCAGCTTGTCCGCCAAGGCCAGCAAGCGTCCGGCAGCGCTCCCCGGCAGATTGTCGCCGGCGTCGCGCGGCAGCCAATGCTCAAATATCGCATTTGCAACCGCCGGATCGACGCCTTCGCGCCGGGCGTATTCGCGGCCCATGAGGCCTTGCAGCGATGTCATCTCCACCACCATGCTCGTCGCCAAATCGGCTTTTGCAATCGCGGCCGCTTGACGAGCGATGTCAATCGCCCGCCGGTCGACGCCCAGAAGCTCGCCCATTCCCGCAAGCAACCCGGCAACGCGGTCGTTCTTCTGCCGCATGGAGCCGAGCTGCGCTTGAAAGGTCAGCGTTTCCAGACGCGGCAGATAATCCGCCAGTGGCTTCTTGATGTCCGAGCGATAGAAGAAGCGGGCATCGGAGAAGCGGGCGCGCAAAACCTGCTCGTTGCCGTGGATAACCTTGTCCAGATGCTCGTTGTCGCCATTGCGCACGGCGATGAAATAATTCAGCAGGCGGCCATGTTCGTCTTCGACGGCGAAATAGCGCTGATGCTTGCGCATAACCGTGACCAGGACATCGCGCGGCAGCTCAAGAAAGTCGGCGTCGAATGCGCCTAGGAAGGCCACCGGCGCTTCGACCAGATTGCACACTTCGTTCAGCAGGCCTTCGTCTTCGTGCGTCGCGCCGCCAACGCCCGCGGCCAAATCATGGATCTGACGCCGGATATTTTCACGTCGCTCGTCAAAGTCCAGCGCGATGCCCTGCGCTTCGAGCGCGCGCCTGTATGAGGCGGCATCGCTCAATTCCAACTGCGGCGTATTATACGGGCGCAATCCCCGCGTGACCGCGCCGCTGGCGACGCCGGCGAATGCGAAGGGAATGACCGTCTCGCCGTAGAGCGCGACAATCCAGCGAACGGGCCGGGAGAAGGCCTGGCCCGTCTCGTTCCAGCGCATGGATTTGTCAAATTTGAGAGCGCCGATGAAGTCCGGCAGGGCTTCCGCCAAGACTTCGGTCGTAGCCCGGCCGACGTTGCGCACCGGCGCCACAACATAGCGCCCGCCGTCGATGGCTTTGATGCGCAGATCTTCGACAGCGACGCCCTTGCCGCGCGCAAAACCCAGCGCGGCCCGCGTCGGCTGGCCGTCGGCGTCGTAGGCGCGGTCGGCCGGCGGACCTTTGGCGATGAATTCCAGGTCGGCTTGGCGCGCCGCCACTTGACGGGCCAAAAGTACAATGCGCCGCGGCGTCGCCTGCGCTTCAAGCCCGGCATGTTCCAGGCGCAAGTCGTCGAACAAAGCCGGCGCAGCCGTCCGCGCCCAACGCAATGCCGCCGCCACATCGTCGGCCGGCATCTCTTCGGCGCCGATTTCGATCAAGACATCCGCGGGCGCTTCCGGCGTGGGCGGCATCTCCCCCGGCGCTTGCAGCGACGCGCCCGTCCATTTATCCGCCATTTTCATCAGCGGGTGACCGAGAGCCGCCCGCCGCGCCACATGCTCCTCGGCGATCGTTCGGGTCATTTCGCGCATGCGCCGGAAGTAATGCGCCCGCTCCGTGACGCCGATCGCGCCGCGCGTATCCAGCACGTTGAAGAGATGGCTGCACTTCAGCACGTAGTCATAAGCCGTGATCAGGGCGTCGCCTTCGAGCGCCCGCGCATATTCCCGTTCGTAGGTATCGTAGACGGTCTTCAGCGCATCGACATCGGCGACTTCAAAGTAATAGCGGCAATGCTCGACCTCGTCGTCGAACATCACATCGCCATAGTTGACGCCGTCCAGCCAATCGATCTCCCAGGCGGAATCTTTCCCTTGCAGCGCCAGCACGATCCGCTCGATACCGTAGGTAATTTCGACGCTGATCGGATCGAGCGACATGCCGCCCGCCTGCTGAAAATAGGTGAACTGTGTGATTTCTTGCCCGTCAAGCCAGACTTCCCAGCCCAGGCCCCAGGCGCCCAAGGCCGGCGACTCCCAATTGTCCTCGACGAAGCGGATGTCATGTTCGCGCTGCCGAATGCCCAGGGCTTCCAGCGACGCCAGGTAAAGTTCTTGCGGATCGCCCGGATCCGGTTTGAGGATGACCTGATACTGATAATATTTCTGCATCCGGTTCGGGTTTTCGCCGAAACGGCCGTCATCCGGGCGCACGCTCGGTTCGACATAAGCCACCCGCCAGGGTTCCGGACCCAGCACGCGCAAGGTCGTGGCCGGGTTGCCGGTGCCGGCGCCAACCTGTACATTGTAGGGTTCCCAGATCAGGCAACCCTGCGCCGCCCAATACTCGTGCAGCTTCAAGATGACCTGCTGGAAACTTAGAGGCCTTGTCATGCCCGGTCCTGACGCTTCTTCGTTATGGATAGACTGCCAGCGCATTATAGAAGCCAAGCCCGGCATTGACGAGGTCTACACCGGCTTGGCTTGCGCGGGATTCAAGCGGCTGTCCCAACTTTTGAGACAGCCTCCCTCATGCTTGGTAAGGCGCCGCATTCAAACGCGAAGGTTATCCGCCAGAATCGACCGGCGCTTCAGCTTCCAATTCAGGCGCGCGAATCAGATCGTCGCGCTTGATTCCGTTGAAGGCATTAAACACGGTCTCGCGGACCGATACGTAGTACTCGGCATCCGACGATTTCAGCACAATGTCGCCGTCGATTTCAGCGCCGAATTCAAGCGTATACTGCGCTTCAGCATATTCGACCGCCGCTTCCGCTTCGACGCTTTCTTCCCCGTCCGCGCTTTCATCTGTTTCATCCGGCGCCGCTTCAATGAGCTGCCGGTAGCGCACTTCAACCCTGACCTGCGGTTCGTCAAGCCCGTATTCGGCGCGAGCTTCCAAGCCCAGCGGTTCAACAAGACGGATTGTCGCGGCGTTGCGCAGGATGCTCGGCATCTTGGTGTCTTCGAAGGTCTCGTCCGCTCCCAGGCCGGCATAGGTCCAAGTCTCGCCCTCGCGCAAGAAGCTGTAGCTGCCCGCGGCATTATGCACCATTATCGCCAGCACATCCGCCTGCGGCACATTGACATAGCTGGCGTCGAGCCAGGTCGCAACCTGCGTCGACAATTCCCAGGAATTCAGCCCCGTGCCGAGGTAGACCTTGTCTTCGCCGGCCCGGCGCGCGAAAACGGTATCGACGCCGCCGCTCCCGCCCAGGTAGATCGTGGCGCTGCTGTCAGTGGCTTCCAGCGTCAGCTTGCGCCGGAAGTCGTCGTCTTTCACCTCGAGCCGGGCGAAGTTCGCCGGATTGGAGGCCACCAGCCGACGCGTATCCAGCGCCGCGATCTTGCCCAGAAGATCTTCAATCTTGTCGCCGTCAACCGGGAAGTCATCGGCATCGGGCAAGACCCAGCCGTCAGCCGCGCGGGCGACGGTCACGCTGGCGCCCAGGTCATCGGCGAAGCTGAATCGCTCAACCGCGGCGGCGCTCATGCCGCTTAGAATCGCTTCCGTTTGGCGCGTCTCTGTCCCGGCGCTTGACGCCACTAAAACCGCAAGCAGAACGATCTGAACGATGAGCAGAGCCAAGAGGGCGATATTGCTTCTATTCAACATTATGCGCCTCCTTCAATGCTGGAATCGGCTTCGTCGGCCGCCTCAGTTTCCGCGCTCGCGCTGGCGGGCGGAATCAATGGAAGGGGCTGCTCGGCCCGACGCTGCAATTGCCAGACGACGCCGATCAAGACCAGGCCGATAATGGCGACCGCATAATTGATCAGCGCCCACTGATTCTGCGCGCCTTCGCTGATGGGCGGCAGGATGCGCGCCGTGCTGCCGCGGCTGCGTATGGAAGCCAGCGAGACATCTTCGGTGAACCAGTCGATGGCATTGGAAACCAACTGCAAATTGCTGACGAAGCGGTCGCCGCCGAAACTCGCCGAAATCTGATAGACATTGTCATTCAGGAACTCGGAGCTGCCGATGACAATCAAGCGCGTGTTGTCCGGCGAGCGCTCCACAAGGCCGATGGCGTCCGGCGCGGCTTCTTCGCCGCTCGCCTCGAATGGAGAGGGCTTGTCGCTGAAGAAGCTGTTGAAGGAACCTTCAACGGCGATCGCCAGCGGGTAGGAAGATCGGTCTTCGGCGACCGGGAAGCCGTACTCCGGATACAATTCCAGGTCCAGCTGCGGATTAGCCGCCGTCGTCTCCCAGGCGGCATCGCTTGATTGAATCAGCGTCGCGCTGTCAGCCGCCTCAGCGTCCAGCGTGACCGGCGACGCCCAGCTCATCGTCAGGAGCGGGAGGCTGCTGACGACGGGATGTTCCGCATGCATGCCGTTGGGACGCACATCAATGAAGAAGGGATAATCCAAAGCCTGAATCTCGGTGACAACCATGTCGCCCAGGTCGCGCTGCACCTGCAGCGGAAACGGCGCATTCTGGAAATCCATCACCAGGCTGTCGCCGATGATGACGCCATAGCTTTCCAGCATATCCTCCACGCCGCCTTCGTTGACTTCCAGCAGCAGCGCGCCGACGTAGGGGTCCAGCCCCAGGCGATGATGCCCGGCCGCAACCAGGAGCGAGCCGCCGCGCATGATGTATTGGTCGATGGCGTAGCGCTGAATCTCGGTCAAGCTATTGGGCGCCAGGAGAATCAAAACATCTATGTCGGCCGCAACCTGCCCCTCGTCCAGCGTCACGCGGCGGACCTCGTAAGTCTCGCGCAGCCGGTCCTCAAGGATGGCGTATTGCTGTACGCTCGGTAGCTGTTGCCCGAACTGGTTGGGCGGCGGCGGCGGGGGCGACCATAAGCCGACTGCCTTGAGAAAGCCGGATGCCGAGCGTTTCAAAGCCGACTCGATGGCGTTGCGGATCTCGACCTGGCTGAGCGCGCCGCTGGGATAGATAACCTGCGGCTCGTCGCCCGCCTCGATGACCAAATGCAGGTAAAAGGTCTCCAGCGCGAAGAAACTCGCCGCCACCGGCTGAATCCGATAGCGGTCGAAGAGCGCCTGCTCGCTGACAGCCGCATCAGGCGCGGACATGTCGACTGCTTCAAATCGCAGCGCTTCGGGATTGGAGTCCGCGATTTCTCGCGCGACATCTTGCAGGGTCTCGCTCACTTCCAGCATCGCCTCGGGCAAGGTCGCGCTGGACAGATACAGCGTCAGTTGCGCCGGCTCGTCAAATGAGGCCAGCACCGCATCCAGGCTCTGGAAGCCGTAGACCACGCGTTGGATGCTGCTCGTCAAATCGTATTCGAGGTTGCGCAAGCGCACCTCAACGCCCGTAGGCGTATCGACGACTTCAATGACATCGGCAAAGCTCAAGGTGGCGCTTTGATCCCCGTAGGCAATCAGCACATCGAAATAGACATTGACCAGGGAAACGCCGCCGCGATCGTTGACCTGCAAGGGCGTCGGACGGATGCCATGAATCTGGTTCGCCTCCAGCTCCAGCTCCGGATCGCTAATCGGATCGACGAATTCCAGTTGCAGATTGCCATTCGCCGCCAATTGATATTCCCGCAGCATGTCTCTGATGCGCGGCACAAGCGGCGCCAGGAAAGGATGGCTCTCCTCGCTGAAATAGCCGCGGACCAGCAGCGGTTCGCCCAGGTCCGCCAGCAAGTTCTTCGTGACATCGGACAAGCTGTATTCCCGGTGCTCGGTCAGATCCAGGCGGGCGGCGCTCACATTGGCGAACAAAAGATTGAAGGCCAGCAGATTAAATCCGATCAAGATGATGCCGACGCGCGCGTTAATGCGATGGGCGCGCAGATGGGCGCCGACGCTCCAGCGCTTGCCATCCAGCGACAGGATATTCAGCCCCAGGAAAAACAGCGTCAGCGACAGGTAATAGATCAGATCGCGCAAATCAATGACGCCGCGCTCGATGCTTTCGAAGCGGCTGCCGGCGCCGAACTGGCGCAGCAGCTCGCCGGTTGTCGCGCCGAAGAGATCGGTGATTGCCGGCGAGCCAATGGCTTGGAATAGGCCGCAGACGATGGCCGTGCCGATGAGCGCCACCAGTTGATTGTCCGTTCGCGACGATACAAAGAGACCGATGGCGATATAGCTCGACGCCAACAGAAGCGACGCCAGGTAGCCGCCGATGACCGGGCCCCAGTCCAGGTTGCCCAGAGACGACACGGTCAGCGGCAGGAAGAGCGTCAAACCCAGCGCCACCGCCACCAGCGCCAGCGCCGAAAGGAACTTGCCCGCGACCAATTCTGTCAGGCGCACCGGTAGCGTCAGAAGCGCTTGCAGATTGCCGCTTTCTTCCTCGCGGCTCCACTGGTGCATCGTCAGCGCCCCCGCCAGAAAGATCATCAGCAGCGGCATCCATTCGAAGAGAGCGCGCACATCGGCGACGCCGCGCGCGAAGAAGGAATCCACCCAAAAGAAGACGAAGAGGGTCAAGACCAGGAAAACGCCAACGAAGATCAAAGCCATTGGCGAGCCGAAATAGAGCTTGAGCTCTTTGCTTGCGACGGAAAGTATCTTCTTCATAGCCGCCCCCTATGCCGTCGTCGCCAACTGATTGAAGAAGGATTCCAGCGTGACCGTGTCGCGGCGCAGTTCCCGCAGCGCCCAATTCCGGTCGCGGGCGAGGGCGAATATCCGCGGCGTGATATCGGCCGAACTACTGATGCGATAGGCGGGATAATCATCCAGCGAACGGATCTGGCTAATCTGGCTGATGCCCTCCAATTCGGCCAGCGTGCGCGGCACCGACTCGTCCTCGCGCTGCAGCACCAGGGTTGCGTCATTGCTCATGCTCAATTCGCGCAGGCTTTGATCGGCTTTGACCTCGCCATTGATAATGATGATGACCCGGTCGCAGATTGCTTCGACCTCGGACAGGATATGCGACGAAAACAGAATCGTGCTTTCCCGGGCGAGGGACTTGATCAGCGCGCGAATCTCCACAATCTGCGTGGGATCGAGGCCGACGGTCGGCTCATCGAGGATCAGGAATTGCGGCTTGTGAATGATCGCTTGCGCCAGGCCCAGGCGCTGCCGCAAGCCCTTGCTCAAGGAAGCGATCGGCCGCGTCAGATAGTCCTGCAAGCCCGTGCCGTAAATCGCCTCCGAAAGCAGCCGAAGGAATTCGCCCGCCGGAATATCGCGCAGATCGGCAACCATCTTCAGATAAGCCTGAACCGACAATTCGGGATAGAGCGGCGTATTTTCGGACAGGTAACCGATCTTGGCCTGAACTTCGCGCAGCGCCGCCAGCACGTCCTGGCCATCTATTTCGACGCGGCCCTGGTCGGGGTGCAGGAAGCCGGTGATGATTTTGATCGCCGTCGATTTTCCCGCGCCGTTGGGCCCGAGCAGGCCGACAATTTCGCCCGCCCCGATGTCGAAGCTGACATCATTCAGCGCGACGATACTGCCGTAATTCTTGGAGATGTTTTGAACACTGATCACAGGCGCGCTCCTTTCTCCGGATCGAATCATCAAATGCAGGATAGAGGCAGCAACTTTAACCGTTAAGCTACTAGCCCTTCCATACTAGCCCCGCCAGGATTTGAACCTGGATTAGCTGGAGCAGAATCAGCCGTGTTGCCGTTACACTACGGGGCAATTAACCTACTGTTCTAGCCCAATCCGCAGACAAACTTGATTATCCAGTCTAAGGAGAAGAACGGGTTGTATTCTCTGGCCAGGCAGCGAAGCCGGTCAAGGTGGTAAGTATTGTATGGCGCAAGCCACCGCAGTGCGCGCGCTTCCACGCCGTAGCACTCTTTCTCGTCTGCGGCTGTATCCGCAATGATCTGAGCGCGAGTACGCCAACCATGCCGGACATTTTGGTGAATATGACAGGCCTCATGTATTAGACCAGCAGCGATAATTTCCTTGGCAGACTCGCGCATGAATCTGTGGCTGATGGTGACGATGTTGTCCGGGTGAGAGACCTTCAAATCAGCCTCATTGCCATTCACCTCGATCCGATACTCAAAGCGCACCATTTCTATGACATTGACATATTCACGCCAGTCATGCCAAGATGTGGCTTTCTCTTCGAGTAGCTCTAAAGCGTCTTCAATTCTCGGCACATACAACGGTGATGCCTCAATCAGAAGCGCCCCTTTGTCTTGAGGCGGATCCTCTGCGGGCACAGTATATTTGACACGGTTTGTGACTGCAATCCAACCCTGATTTACTTTCAACCAGCACCATCTGTTGCCTTGTAATGATGTAGAAACGTTAAACGACTGGCCGACCTGAGCGGTCCCTACTATTGCGCTGTTGGTCGATGCACTCTCATGTACATTTATGGTTCCCCTAGCAGATGCGGAATTATGTGGGAAACAATCAGAACCCAGACCCCCCCAGACCGACAACAAATACGCGACGAGCACTGATAAAGATCTCATGAAATGGTTTGTCCTGAATCTATCATGGCGGATACGTATCGATTCACAAACCCGGCGCCGGGTGGCCAAGGCAGGATAGAAATCGCTTATCAGAATGCCATAGGCAATCTATAAAATATCTGTAAAATCTGCCGGCTTCAGTCGGCGAGGACTTCAATGCGCGTCTCAGCGAGGATCGCCTGATAGTGACGCAAGCTGAATTGCGCGCCGCCGGCGTAGAGCGCGTTCACCGTTCCCGCCGCAACCCCGGCGCGCAGCGCTTCCGCCAATTCCGCGCCGTCCGCCAGGGCGGTCAAGATGCCGGCGTGCAGGCAGTCGCCGCTCGCCACCGGATCGACGGGCTGAATAGCGGGCGGCGTCGCTTTGACGGCGCTGGACTCGCTGCAAAGCAGCGCGCCACCCGCGCCCAGAGAGACCACGACGACGCGTAATCCATCCGCCAGCAGCCGCCGCGCCAGCCGCAAAATATCTCGATCGATATTCAATGAAACGCCGGTCGCCGCGGCCAATTCCTCCCGGTTGACTTTGACCGCATAGGGGCGTGCGCTGATGGCATTGGCAAGCGACCCTTTGCTGCTATCGACCCAGATCTGCTTGCCTAAAGCGTTAATGCCTTCGATCAAATCGGCCGGCGCATCGGGCGGGGCGCCTTCGGGCAGGCTGCCGCAAAGGCAGATCATCCTGACATCATCGCGCTCGGCGACGCGGCAGATGTCCGCCGCAAGCCGAGTCCAATCCGCGGGCTTGATGCTGCCGGATTCGTTTATCACGGTCGATTGGCCATCGCGGCGCGCGATGATCGTGCAAGTTCGGGATTCGCCATCGAAGCTGGTCCACTCGGCCTCGCCGCCTTCCTCAGCCAGCATCGCCGCCACCATGCGCCCGGTATGACCGCCGAGCAAACCCATGGCCAGCGCGCGCCCGCCCAGGATCTTGACGGCGCGCAGGACATTCAAGCCCTTGCCGCCGGGAACCGCGATCGCGTTCGGAATGCGCGAGATGCGCCCGACCTCGAAGTCGGGCACGACGAGCGTCCGATCCAGCGCCGCGTTGGGCGTCACGCAGATGATGGTTTTCGGCTGCATTTTCAGGTCCTCCATCAGCATGACATTATAGCAGTGGACGCATCGCGCCCAGTCGACGTTTAACCGACGCGGCGCCCTGGCTAATCCAGGGCAATCGTTTCAAATTATTCTTTAACCACAGAGAGCACAGAGGACACAGAGTTTAGGTTCTTTTGACGACTTTTCCCCTAAATCCACCGCTTGAATTAGGCGGGCTTGCTTCTACCGTGTCGATAAAATTCATTCCCGCCCATAAATCTTTTGACAAGATGCCGCGAGATCTCTGATCAATCGCATTTCTCAGTGATCTCGGTGTCCTCGGTGGTTAAATTTCAGTTTAGTTTCGCTCGTCCCAGCCGATGCCAGTTTTGAAGCGATTGCCCTGCGGCCAATCCAAGCGACTGTGCCGACGCCGGTCTAGCGGCTAGAATACGCCGCAGCGCGCGAACCGGGATTCAGCGAGCGAATCTGACGATGACGATATTTGGTCGGCTGGATGTATTCTATGCCGACGGACGCAGCGAGAGCCACCCGTTGACGGGCGCGGTTGTCACGGTCGGCAGCGCCGAGGGCAATACGATTCGCCTCGAGGACGACGCGGTGGCGCCGCTGCATTTTCGCCTGCGGCACGAGGCCGGCGTCGTGCATATTGCCGACCTCGATGCGGCCCGCGCTACATACATTGATGGCGCGCGCTTGCCCGTCAAAGCCCCGCGCCGGCTGAATGAAAACGAAACGATCCGGATCGGCGACCTGGAAATCCGCTTCTATCTTAGCAGCGACAGCCCAACCGAAGCAATACAGGCGATATCGGAGCAAACGCAGCCCCTTTCAATCGGATTCCGCGCCGAGCTTCTCGAGCCGGCTGTGTCGGTCTGGCCCAGCTCGATTGCGGAAACCCGCCTCAGAATCACGAACCTTGCGGGAGAGCGCGCCGATTTCCGGCTCGAAGTCAGCGGACTTCCCGATGGCTGGGTTGCGCCGGCGCGTTCGGATTTCTGGCTGGCCGCCGGCGAAACACTGCCAATCTCGCTTCAAATTAAACCGAGCCGCCGCGCCGATTTGCCGCCCGGCGACTATCCTCTCGCGATTACCATCACGCGGCGCGGCGAAGCCGAGCGCCCGCTGCGGCTGGCGCAAACAGTCAAGTTGGGCGGATACGGCGGCCTCAGCCTGGCGCTTGACGCGCAGGACCCGGACAAACCGGGATCGTTCAATCTTCACCTGCTCAATCTGGGCAACCAGGCGCTGCAGCTGCGGCTTGCCGCGCATGAGCCGGCGGCGCAGCTCGAGATGCAGCTGCAACGGGACAGCGTCAACCTGAAAGCGGGCGCAAAAGCGCGCGTCCCGGTACAAGTACGACCGCGACGACGGCCCGTCATCGGCCGCCCCAGCGCGCGTCCCTTCGCCCTGCTGGCGACGAGTGACGATCCCAGCGCTTTCTGCGTCGCCTTGCCCGGCAACTTGAATGTAAAGCCGCGGATCTCGCATCGCGGGCTGCTGGCCGGTTTGATTCTGGCGGCCGCCTTGCTTGCCGCCTTGGCCTCCCTGCTGCTGCAGCCGCCTGAACCGGCGATCGCGCGCTTCTCGCTGTCGGAGGCGCGCGTGGCCCAAGGCGCGCCGGTGGAACTTAGCTGGGAAGCCTCCGATGCCGGGCGCTATGTGATTGAAGTCGAGCGCGTTCCCATTGCCGAGCTTCCGGCCGGGCGCAAGACGTACAACCTGGATACAAGCGCCTGGGTCGATCCGGTTGAAATCGCTTTGGTCGCGCTGCAGGGCGAACGCCAGGCGATCGCGGTGCAGCGGCTCGAAATCTATCAGCCGGTCGTCGTCCGCGAATTCGCCGCCGACAAGACCTCAATGCTGCGCAACATCCGCGGCAGGCTCAAAGTGCGCTGGGATGTCGCCGGCGCAATCGAGCTGGACATCAGCAGCCCGCTGGAATTCGAGACCGTCTCCAGAAATAGCTTCAGCGCCGGCCGGGGCGAGATGGCGCTGCGCGGTTCGCCGGACGCGGCCTTTCAAATTCGCCTCAGCGCGCTGGACGAAACCGGCGCCATGACGGAGAAAATACTCGAAATTGCAATCCGCGATCCGGAATGTTTGCCGCTGAACGATGCCGCGATTTATGCCGGGCCGGATTCAGGTTTTCCCCAGATCCAAATCGCGATTCAAAATGCGCCCGTTTTGGTCCGCGCTAGAAGCGAAGCCATGGACTGGCTGCATGTCGAGTTGGCCGACGGCGAATCCGGCTGGGCTTCCCACAGCAGTTTCTTCTGTCGCGGCTTTAATCTGGAGCAGCTGCGCGCGATCGCTGACTTGCCGCAACTGCCGACAGCGACGCCGACCGCCAGTCCGACGGCTGTCGTCGCTCAAGCTGAAGCGCCCGCTGCGACGATTGCCGCGACAGCCAGTACGTCTCATTCCGCAGAGGTCGCAAGCGGATAGCCTTCGCGTTCCCAAGAAAGCCTTTGAAAAAATGCGCATCGTTTATCGCGGCATTCTGGCGCGCGACCCAAGGGTCGTCCCTACGGCAGACTCGGTGTACGGGCGAGCGGCGGTCAGTGTCTACGCGACCCGGTGGCTCGCCCGATTGGTAAAACCGAATCGAAATCGGGCGTCTCACGAGACGCCCCTACATTTTTACTTGGCCATCGCCGGATAATGTTTTGATGCGAATGCCCTGCCCTTCAAGCTCGCAATTGCCAGCCCAAATTCACTCGCGTATAATGGTCGTTTCATTTGAAATGAGTGAGCAGGATTTCGGACCCTTCATGAGCAACAGACCGCCTGTCTACCCTTTCACCGCCATCGTCGGCCAAGACATGATGAAGCTCGCGCTGATTCTCAATGCCATCGACATGCGCATTGGCGGCGTGCTGATTCGCGGCGAACGCGGCACCGGCAAATCCACCGCCGCCCGCGCTTTGGCCGCCTTGCTGCCCCAGATCAGCGTCATCTCGGATTCGCCATTCAACGACGACCCGGCGCGTCCCGAATCCTGGTCGGATTTTGCGCGGCAGAAATACGAGGACTGCCCGGAGATTCCAACCAGCAGTCGGCGCATCAGCTTTGTCGACCTGCCGGTCAGCGCGACCGAAGATCGCGTCGTGGGCACGCTCGACATCGAAAAGGCGATCCAATTCGGCGAAAGGCACTTTGACACGGGCGTGCTCGCCAACGCCAACCGCGGCATTCTCTACGTCGACGAAATCAACCTGCTGGACGATCATATCGTCGACTTGCTGCTCGATAGCGCCGCTATGGGCGTCAACATCGTCGAGCGCGAAGGCATCAGCTTCAGTCATCCGGCGCGCTTCATTCTGGTCGGAACGATGAACCCGGAAGAGGGCGACCTGCGTCCGCAGCTGCTGGACCGTTTCGCGCTCTCGGTCGATGTGACGGGCATCAAAGACGCGCGCGATCGCATCGAAATACTCGAGCGGCATATCGCCTACGAGAATGATCCGCTGGATTTCAAAGTGGAATGGGATCCGGTCGATGAAGAGCTTTCGCAGCGCATAGCGGCCGCGCGCGAGATCATCGACGCGGTCACGCATAGCACGCAGGACTTGCGCGTCATCGCCAGCATCACCAGCGATCTGCGCATTGACGGGCATCGCGCCGATCTGGTCATCCTGAAAGCGGCCCGCGCGCACGCCGCCTTCGAGGGGCGAACCGCCATCAACGACCGCGATATCACCATCGCGATTCGCCTGACGATCCCGCATCGTCTGAAGCGCGGACCCTTCAGCGACGCCCAGGCCGACCTCGACGCCGTAGAAGGGGCCGTGGACGACAAACGCCAGGAGATTGGCGAAGGCGAAGAAGAAGGCGAATTCAGCGAGAACAGCGACGAACAAGCGGCGCAGTCTAAAAAAAAAGTGAGTCCGTAAGCAGCGAAGGCGAACCGCAAGAGCAGGAGCTCGGCCAAGCCGAAGCCGCCCCGCAAGACGTCTTCCCCAGCTCGGACGCTCGCTGGTGGGAAGGCGGGCAACAGATCGAATCCCGCGCGGAATTCGAAACGCGCAAGCTCAACACGCAACTCGATCGCATGACGCGCCGGCAATCCGGGCGGCGCTCCACCACGCGCACCGATCGCAAGCGCGGGCGCTATGTCCGCGCCAAGCAAGCGGGCGAGAAACCGCGCGATATCGCCTTCGACGCCACGCTGCGCGCCGCCGCTCCTTTTCAAGTGGAACGCGATGAGCAGAAGCAGGAAACGGGCATGGCTTACGCCTTGCGCAAGACCGACCTGCAAGAGAAGGTGCGGGTGCGCAAAGCCGCCAACCTGATCATGTTCACCGTGGACGCCTCCTGGAGCATGGCCGTTTCCGAGCGCATGCAGGCGACCAAAGGCGCCATCATGTCCCTGCTGACGGATGCCTATCAACGGCGCGACCGCGTCGGTTTGGTCGTCTTCCAGAAAGATCGCGCCTCGCTCGTATTGCCGCCGACGAACTCGGTTGTATTGGCGAAGCATGCGATGGCGGATATCCCGGTCGGCGGCAAGACGCCGCTCTCCGCCGGTCTGCTCATGACTTATGAAGCGGTCATGCGCGAGAAGCGCCTGAATCCCGATGTCATGCCGATGATGATCTTGCTGACCGATGGCGCGGGCAACGTCTCCATCAGCGACTCGATCGCGCCGCAGGACGAGGCGCATTCGATCGCGCGCCGAATCCATGAAGCCGATATTCGCACGGTCACCATCAACATGGAGCACGTCGCCTTCGATCAAGGTCTGGCGCAGCGCCTGGCCGACCAGATGGGCGGTCCCTGTTACACCCTGGCGCAGATCCGCGCCGACAGCCTGCTAAACACAGTCCGTGCGGAAATGGATAAAATGTAGGACAATTAAGGGGCGGAAGCGGAGTATGGAAGGCGCCAACATGCAAAAGATACGCGTTGTCAAGCTGGCGGGCTCGCCTTATCAAATGGGCTGGCGGCACGGAAAGCGCTTCCACGACGAAATCCACCGCTTCACCGAAGACCGCGTCCAGCTATGCCAGGGCCGCGATTGGACCGGCCGCGACCTGTCGCGAGAAGCCGTGTTGGCGCTGGCGGAAGCCTGCGTCGTCGAGCATCGGGAATATGCCCCGGACTTGATGGAAGAATTGCAGGGCATGGCCGACGCGACCGGTTTGAGCCCCGCCGAACTCGTGATAAACAACGGCTTCACCGACTTCATCGACACGATCTATAACATCGGCGATATCAGCGCCCCGGCGGCCCTGCCAACGCTGGCCGCCGACAACTGCACCGCCTTCATGGTGCCACAGAGCCGCAGCGCCGACGGTCAAGCATTTTTCGGCCAAACCTGGGACATGCACGCGTCGGCGACGCCCTACGTGATTCTGATTCAGGGCGAGCCGGAGGGCGGGCCCGCCTTCTTGACCTTCACCGTAACCGGCTGCGTCGGCATGATCGGCATGAACAGCGCCGGCATCAGCATCGGCGTCAACAATCTGATGGCCACGGACGGCCAAATCGGCGTCACCTGGCCCTTCGTCGTGCGCAAGGTCTTGCAGCAGCATGACCTCGATTCCGCATTGGACTGCCTCACCGGCGCCAAACTCGCCGGCGCCCACAACTACATGCTGATGGACAGAAACGGCAATGGCTATGAAGTCGAGGCGATGTCGACATCGCATCACGTCCGCCCGCTTGAGGACGAGACAATCGCGCACACCAACCATTGCCTCATTCAGCAGAATCTCGACAACGCGCGCAAGCGTCCGCCGCCCTCGCAGAACAGTTCCGAAGACCGCCTGCGCCGCGCGCAAGAACTGCTGGCCAACGCCGATGTCACCGTGGAAGACCTGATGGCTTTGACGCGGGATGAAGTCGCCATTTGCACGCGCCCGGCGCCGCCCATGCATGTGGAGAGCTGCGGCGCCGCGATTATGTCCCCGTCGAGCGGCGATTTTTGGGCGGTTTGGGGCATCCCGGCCGATAACGAATATCAGCATTTCCTGATCTGAATCGCGGGAACATCGCTTTTTCTACCCCATCCCCCCAACCCCCTTCCCGAAGGTCAGTGTCTACGCGACCCAGCAAGCTGCTGAGGACGGAACGGGTTTTCTACCCCATCCCCGGCCCTTCCCCAGTGAACTGCTGAGGAGCGGACATGTTTGATGCAACACGCTACGATAGCGGCGGGTCAGCCAATGGCTGACCCCTACAAGACGCCTTTATGGCGCAAATTGTAGGGGCGACCTATTAGGTCGCCCGAAAATCACCGAGATAGTTCCAGGTTTTGCAGCGATATCAAGGCTGACGTAAAGGTGTCCGCTCCTCAGCCAGTGAACAGGGGAAGGGTGACTCGTGGATGAAATTGCGAATATATGCGCAACAAAGTACAAGTATGAGCATAAAATGCCATCTACTTTCAGCGCGCTCCCCTTCCCTAGCTTGCTGGGGAAGGGCCGGGGATGGGGTAGAAAAACTCCGCCGCGCGCCTGCGCTGAATGTGCCGCGTCGCCTCCGATTTCCCCCAACCTGTGCAATCTGTACGAAATGACTGGACATTTTTCCTACATGATGTATCATGTTCAGTAGATACCAACGTAGGAGACTCCCAATGCGCATCGGAATCCCCAAGGAAATCAAGAACGACGAACATCGGGTATCGGCGCCGCCTTCAGGCGCGCGGGAGCTCGTTGAGCGCGGTCATACCGTTTTTGTAGAATCCGGCGCCGGCATCGGCAGCGGCTTCCCCGATGAAGAATATCGCAGCGCGGGCGCCATCATGCTGGATTCGGCGGCCGCGGTCTGGGCGCAGGCCGACATGATCATCAAAGTGAAAGAGCCGCAGCCCAGCGAATTCGCCTTCCTCCACCCGGATCTGATCCTTTTCACCTACCTGCACCTGGCGGCCGAAGAGGCGCTAACGTTTGCGCTGCTCGACAGCGGCGTGACCGGCATCGCCTACGAGACGGTCGAGCTTGATCAGGGGCGCTTGCCGCTGCTCGAGCCGATGAGCGAGGTGGCCGGGCGCATGGCGGCGCAAGTGGTTTCGCATTATCTGGAAAAGCACCGGGGCGGCCGCGGCATGCTGATGGGTGGCGTGCCGGGCGTTGTGCCCGCGCATGTCGCCATTCTTGGCGCCGGCACTGTGGGCGCCAATGCCGCCAAGATCGCCTTGGGCATGGGCGCGCGCGTCACGCTGCTCGATATCAACCTGGACCGGCTGCGTTACCTGGACGATGTGCTGGACGGCAACTTGAGCACGCTCTATTCGAATCACATCAATATCGCGAAATCAATCGTCACGGCCGATGCCTTGATCGGCTCGGTGCTGATTGCGGGAGCGCGAGCGCCTATGCTCGTCACCCGCGATATGCTGCCGATGATGCCGGACGGCAGCGTCATTGTTGATGTCGCCGTCGACCAGGGCGGCTGCATTGAGACCACCCGACCTACGACCCACAGCGAGCCGACATTTGTGATAGATGGCGTGCTGCACTATGGCGTCGCCAATATGCCCGGGGCCGTGCCCCGCACATCGAGCCTGGCCCTGGCCAACGCCACCTTGCCCTATGCCCTGAAGATCGCCGACCGCGGGCTGATAGACGCCCTGCAGCAGGACCGGGCTTTGCGCAAGGGGCTGAACACATTCGGCGGCCGCTGCGCGCATCCGGCCATTGCCGATACTTTCGGCCTGGAATACATCGACCCGGAGACGGCGCTGGAGAAACTTCCTCTGGACGAGCTCGTGCCGGCCTGATTGACGCTTGGACTCGGCCGCTTCGCTCGTCAACCCCATCTTCTAAGCCGGGCTGTCCTCTGCTATCTTGGCACCACTTTGTAAACTGCAAGCGGCTTGCCTTCGAGGCGCCATGCGATCTGGCAGAAAACGCCTGGCTTTCATAATCGGCATTTTCATCAGCGCCGTTTTTTTGTTCCTGGCGTTTCGCGGCCTCCAGCCGGAACAGCTGCTGAACAGCCTCGGCGATCTTGAGCTCGGCTATCTGCTGCTGGCGATGGCGATCTATATCGTCGCCGTTGTCATCATCGCCTTGCGCTGGCAGTTCTTGCTGCGCGCGGTCAAGCTTGTCCCGCTTGCGGCGCTGACGCAGTTGGTCTTCATCGGCTACATGGGCAACAATCTCTACCCGCTGCGCGCCGGCGACGGCCTGCGCATCCTGCTGCTTCGGCGCAACCATTCGGTACCGCTCTTGCGTTCCACAACCATCGTCGTCATTGAGCGCCTGTTTGACGGCTGCGTGATGCTGGCTTTCGTGCTGTTCAGCCTGCTTTGGATCGACCTGCGTTCACCCGAAGTGGAGACGATCGTGCGGGTCGCTGCGCCCGTCTTCGCCGTCGCCCTGTTCATCGCCTTTTTCCTGGCCGCCAAACCTAATCTGATGCGCCAGGTCGTCAAGCTGGTGGTCAGCCTCCTGCCCGGCCGCATCGGTCGGGCGCTCTTTACGCTCAGCGAAGAAATTATCGCCGGCCTGGAAGGCTTGCGCAGCCCGGCATACCTGGTCGGCGCGGTCGCCAGTTCCTTCCTCACCTGGGGCATTGAAGCCGTCACCTACTGGACGGTCATGCGCGCTTTTGGCCTGGAGCTGAACTACGCGGTGGCGCTCCTGCTGGTCGGCGCCGTCAACCTGGCCGGCTTGATTCCGGCCTCGCCCGGTCAAATCGGCGTCAACGAATTTGTTGTCATCGCGATTCTCACTGCGCTCGGCATTCCCGCTCCGGCAGCGACCGCCTACGCCGTCGTCGTGCACCTCAGCTATTGGATACCGGTGAGCGTGGTCGGATTCTTGTTCTTGCTGCGGCAGGGCATGGGCTGGGCGGATATTCGCAGCGCGGGCGATATGGAAAGAAGCGAGCTGGGTGCAGCGCCAGGGCAATCGCTTCAAATTCTAATTTAACTACAGAGGACGCAGAGGACACAGAAGTAAACGCAAGTAAGCAATTGAAAAAATGCGCATCGTCCTTCGCGACATACATGCGGGCGAGCCAAGGCTCGCCCCTACGGCATAAGAGGAGACTCGCTGTACGGGCGAGCGGCGGTCAGTGTCTACGCGACCCGGTGGCTCGCCCACCCTTGCTTCAAAATGCCCATCAGATTCGGCGGCAAAATGTCGCGAAGCCCCTGATCAAGCGCTTATCTCGGCGCCGCGCTGTACTCCGTGCTTAAATCTCAGTTTGAGTTCTGTGATCGTGCGGATGTCAATTTTGAAGCGATTGCCCCGGGGCAGAGCCGGACAGTCAGACGCTGATCGCTGTATCGAAGTGCTTGACCAGAGGATTAAATTCAGCCCAGAAGTCATCCGGGATTTCCAACTGGGCCGCGGCCATGCTCGATTCGGCTTCCGACGGCACACGGGCGCCCGGTATCGTCGAGGCTACTTGCGGATGGCGCGTGCACCACTGCAGCGCTGCCGCCAGCATCGGCAGGTCGTGGCGCGCGCAGAGGGCTTTGATCCGGCTGACGTGATCAAGGCATTCCCCGCTGAAGATCCGGTTGAGATATTTTGTATCCGCCTGCGGGCCGGTGACGAGCAAGCCCCGTTCCACCGGCGTCGCCGACACCAGACCGACATCGTGTTCCGCCGCCGCGGCGAAGATTCCCTCTTCGGCGGTCAGATTAATCAGGCTCCAGGAATCGGCGATCACCGCGGCGTCGAATTCGCCCGTTCTGATGTATTGCAGGTTTGTCGGCGGATCGTTGGAGGCCGTGCCAATGTGGCGCAGCAATCCCTGCTTCTGCAGGTGGCGCAAAGCGCCCAGCGCGCCGTCCGCCGCCAGCACAGCATCCATCGGCTGGTCCATCGCATCGTGGATATACACAATGTCGACGCTGTCCAGGCCCATGCGTTCCAGGCTGTCGTTAACGCTGCGCAAGATAAAATCGAAGCTGAAATCGTAGAACTCATGCGTGCGCCCGGCTTTGGTCGTGATGATCATCTCGTCCTTGACCGCCGGGCGCTGCCGCAGCGCTTCGCCGATCATCGTCTCGCTGACGCTGTTGCCATAGAGCACGGCGGTATCAAAGAATCGGCAGCCGGCGTCTATCGCCGCAACCAGGGTCTCGACGCCCAATTCGCGGTCGGCCGCGCTCGGCGCGCCTTCATACTGCCGGACAGTTTGGTTCTGCGTAGGAATGCCGGTGAATGCCGTGCCGATGCCCACAATCGGCAACTGCAATTCTGTGCGGCCAAGCCGCTTGGTCCGCATCATATTGGGCGCGCCTTCAAGGCGGCAGGCTGAGGAAACTCGCCTTCAATCTGGTCGTCAGTCTTGCCGAAGCGGCGGCGGCGGCGTCCAAACTCTTCCAGCGCGGCATGGAATTCGCGCCGGTCGAAATCGGGCCAGTAGGTTTCAGTGGTATAGATCTCGCTATAGGCGCCCTGCCAGATCAGAAAATTGCTGAGCCGAGATTCGCCGCTGGTGCGAATGATCAGATCGGGATCGGGCAGGTCCCGGGTGTAGATGTAGTCGCTTATGGTGGCTTCGCTGATATCTTCGGGCCGGATGCCGTCGCGCACGATGTTTTGAACCGCATGCACGATTTCGTCGCGACCGCCGTAGTTAAAAGCCACATTCAAAATAAGGCGCTGGTTATCGCGCGTATAGTCGCAGGCTTCCAGCACCTTGCGCGCCAGGCGCCGGTCGATGCCGTCCAGTTCGCCAATATGCCGGATCTGGACGCCTTCGTCGTTGAGCTCCTCCAATTCGCGATCGATGACCATTTCCAGGATGCGCATCAACAGCCGGACTTCGCGCCTGGGCCGCGACCAATTCTCGGTCGAAAAGGCATAGATGGTCATGATTTCGACGCCGAACTCCACCGCCGCGCGAATGATCCGGCGCAGATTCTCCGTGCCCTGGCGGTGGCCGGCCGAGCGAGGCAATCCACGCCGCCGCGCCCAGCGCCCGTTGCCATCCATGATGATGGCGACATGGGTCGGCACCTTTTCCAGGCGCGGCAGGTCAAAGCGCAGGCGCCTTTCAGCTCTTGTCATTACAGCCATAAATGTTCCTTGTGACGGCTATCTGTCATGTCAGGCGCTTTCGCCATCCACCTCATACACTCTCGCGCCGCTATCTCCTCAGTTCAGCGTCCGCAGGCGCTTATACCTCCATGATGTCCTTTTCTTTGGCGGCGCCCAGGTCGCCAATGCGTTCGATGAATTTGTCCGTCAGCTTCTGCACATCGGCTTCGCCGCGCTTGCGATCGTCTTCCGAAATCAGCTTCTCCTTTTCAAAGTCCTGCAGGTCGCTGTTTGCCGAACGCCTGATATTGCGAATGGCAACCCGCGTATCCTCCATGCGGCGATTGAGAAACTTCACCAATTCAAGCCGGCGCTCGCGCGTCAATGCCGGCATATTCAAGCGGATATTCTCGCCATCAATGTTGGGATTGACGCCGATATCGGACATCTGAATCGCTTTTTCGATGTTACGCACAGCCGCCTTGTCGTAAGGACGTATGAGAATCAGCATCGCTTCCGGCGTGGAGACGCTGGCGATCTGACGCAGCTCGGTGTCCTGCCCGTAATAATCCACCATCATCCGATCAACCAAAGCCGTGCTGGCGCGTCCGCTGCGCATCTTGCTCAACTCATCGCGAAAGACCGAGAGGGTCGACTCCATCTTGCCGGTGGCTTCTTCCAAAATCTCTTCAATCATCTTGCCCACCCCATTCTGACCGATCCCCTCGAAATCTAACCTGCCACCGACCCTCAGCGCCGCCGCGCGCTCAATAGCCCAGTTCATAAACGAAGGCGCAGTGGATAGCGCCAGGCAACGCCCTCATTATATCGTTATTTGGGCGGCCGGGTATGCCAGGGCCAGTCGGTAATGTATCAATTTCGGTTGAAATAGACTGGTAGGGGCGATCCGCTGGATCGCCCGATGGTAAAACTGGATTGAAAATGGGCGACTCGCCGAGTCGTCCCGGCCAAATCGTCGGCATTTGAAGAAATTCAACCGACTTGGATACAGTACCGGCCAGTCAAAAGCGGCCATTAGGCATCGGCGGGCTTTGGAATCCAGGATGCGTAGGCGCCGCCGCCGGTTGTGATTTGCTGCGCGCTTCCGCCATCCGCGGTCATCAAAAACAATTGATCGTCGCCATTCTGCGTCGCGGTCGCCACGATGAACTGACCATCGGGGCTGTAGCTCGCCGACCAGACGCGGCCCGGCCCGGTATAAAGCGCTTCACGCTCCTCGCCCTGCAAATTCATGTTCGCCAGCGCGCGCTCGCCAGCGATGGTCGTCACGTAGAGGATGCGCTGGCTATCGGGGCTGAATGTCGGCGAAGCGTCGCGAACGGCGTTCTGCGTTAGCAGCCGGCTTTGGCCATTGCGCCGGTCGAAGAGACGTATTTCCCAGGTGCTGGCGTCGCGCACGCCGGGGCCGGATGTGAAGACCACATAGTTGCCGTCAGGGCTGTAACGGGCGTGGCTGTTGCGCCAGCCGTCGCTGTAGAAGGGCTGCCGCTCCGTTCCGATTGCTCGCAGCCGATACAAGTCCAGCGATTCATCGCGGCGGGTATCGGACGAGTAAACAATCCAGTCGCCGGCCGGCGCCCAGGCCGGCAGGCGATCCCAAATTGCGTTGTGAGTCAGTTGCAGCAATTGGCCGCCAAATCGGTTGCTCAGATAGATATCGAAGTCGCCGTCGCGGTCGGATTGGAAGGCGATCCAGCGTCCGTCCGGCGAGGGCTGGGGATAGGTGCTGCTGCCGCCGCCCGCTCCAAAGCGACGCGTCTCCCATGTTTCCAGGTCCAGCGTCACGATTTCAAATACCGGATCGCTCTCGTCGCTGGCATCGCTCTTGGCAAAATAGACCAGCTCGCCGCTGACGGCCTGAAGCGCTTCATTCAGTTCCGGTTTGCCGCGCAAGCCAACCGGTTGAATGCCGCCCGGCGTCGCCTGAGCCTCCCTCCCCAATGCCTCCGCCGTGAATGTCGCATCGGCGGCGGCGTTGAGCGCGTCCAGCGCAACCTGATCGGGAGCGCGCCCGGGCTGCGGCGTTGCCTGCTGCTTGGGCACTGTCCGATCAGCTGCCCGCGCCGTCTCTACCGGTCCGACCGCGGGCAATGACGTTGCCGTCGCCTCTCGCCTGGCATCGCGCGATATGAAGCCGAAAGCCAAGACAGCCAGCAGAATGAGCGCAGTCAATATGGCGCAGCCAAGCAGGCCGCCGGCCGCAATGCTGAAGGACGCGCGCCGCCGGCCGGGCCGCCGCTGCAACAGAGGCGAAGCTTGAGATGGATTCTGCGCCGGCAGCGGCGTCGCCGCCGGCATTGAACCGGGCGTCGTCTTGGGCGAGGCGACGCCTTCCGCCGTCAAGGCGCCGGTCGGCCGGCTTGGCGGCGCGTCCGTCCGCTCTTCGGAAGTCAGCGAATCCGCCAGCGCAGCGTTTAAGTCGCTGGCCAATGCGCCGGCGCTGGCGTAACGCTGCGCCGGGTCTTTGCGCAAGGCGCGCATGATCACAGCCTCCAGGGCCGCGGAGACGCTCGGCTCTATTTCCCGCGGCGATGGCGGCGGCGTCGTCACGTGCATGACCGCGATGCTATAGGGCGTGTCGCTTTCGAATGGCCGGCGCCCGGTCAGCAGCTCGAAGAGCATGACGCCCAGGGAATAGACATCGCTGCGGCCGTCAAGCGGCTCGCCCCGCGCTTGTTCCGGCGACATATAGCTGGGAGTGCCGACCGCGCCCTGCGTGGTGATTTTGCCGCTGCCCTCGCTCAAGATTTGCGCGATGCCAAAATCGGTGATGAATACGCCGCCGCCGTCATCAAGCAAGATATTGCTCGGTTTGAGATCGCGATGAAGAATGCCCATCTGATGGGCGTAATCCAGGGCCGAGGCGACCTGTTCAATAATGCTCGCCACGCGCCGCAAGGGAATCTTGCCTTTTGCCAGGAGCTCTTCCACCGAGCCGGCCGGCATGTAGCGCATCGCGATATAAGGCTGCTGGTCGAATTCGCCGTAATCATAGACCGGCACGATATTGCGATGCTCCAGGCGGGCGACGATCTTCACTTCACGTTCGAAGCGCTGCAGGTAGCTATCGTCATTGAGGAAGACGGCGGGCAAAAACTTCAGCGCGACATTGCGATTCATCGACCGTTGCCGGGCGAGGAAAACCGTTGCCATGCCGCCCTGGCCAACCTGGCTGAGGATCTCATATCCATTGACGTGCTTGCCAATCAGGTCTGTCGACATCATCTTTGTACTGTGACTATGGCGGGGCAATCCTTGTTTGCGCTGCCGCGCCCGGCGCATCCGCGCATCGGTCAAGATTATATGCCATGACTGGAAGCCGCCCAAACAGCGCACGCATGGCCTGCGCGCATGGAATAGGGCGATCGGGCAAGCGCCAGGGCAATCGCTTCAGAACTGGCGCCGCTGTGACGAGCAAAACTAAACGAAAATTTAACCACCGAGGACACCGAGAAAAGCGATTGATCAGAGACTTCGCGACATTTTGTCGCAAAATTCCTGTGCGAGAATGAACTTTGTCGACAACATAGTGACAAGCTTGCCCAGTTCAAGCAGTGGATTTAGGGGGAAAAGTCGTCAAAGGAACCTAAACTCTGTGTCCTCGGTGTCCTCGGTGGCAAAAAATGTTTGAAGCGATTGCCCTGGGGCAGCCGCCCATTCAACTTGACAGATTTCGGCAAAAGCCACAAAATTGATGCTTAAGAACGGATTAAGCCTTTGGAGGCGGGTGACATGCGCGACAGTCTCGTCACCGACTCCGCGGATTCCACCGAACTGCGCGTTCGTCTGATCACCGCAAGCATTTTGACGCCGGTTGCTATCCTGGCTTCTCTGGCCGGGGGCTGGCTCTTTCTCTGCCTGGTCCTGCCGGTGATGTGCATCGGCATGCTTGAATTCTATGTCATGGAGAAAGACACCAAGATGCAGGGCAGTTCGCTGACCGGCATACCCACCGGCATCGCCATCGTCCTGGCTTTCTATCTCGGTTTGGATTGGCTCTGGCAACTGGCGCTGGTCCTTTGCATCGTCTTGACACTGATTTTGGAGTTTGCCCGGCATCCCAAACAGATTGGGCGAGCGCTGGCGCAGATCGGCACGACCTTGTGCGGCGTGATCTATATTGCCCTGCCGGCCGCCTTTCTCATCAGCCTGCGCAACTTGCCGGGCGATGGCTTGATATGGCTGTTCGTCGTCTACGCCATCACCTGGGGCACGGATACCTTCGGCTATGTATTTGGCAAGGTCTTCGGCAAAACCAAGCTGGCGCCTTTGATTTCCCCCAACAAAACGGTGGAAGGCGCCATCGGCGGCATCTTGAGCGCCTGGATCCCGGCCTTTTGCATCCTGCTATTCAGCGGCGCGCTCCAGCCGATTCTGATTCCGATGGTGGTTCTGGGTCCCGTCCTGGCGATTAGCGGCGATCTTTTTGAATCGGCTTTGAAGCGCTTTTTCCGCGTCAAGGACAGTTATGTGGCCGGCTTCAATGTCTTCCCGGGCCACGGCGGCGTGCTCGACCGCATCGACGCGCTGGTATGGGTCGCCACCTGGGTATTCCTTTATCTCTACGTAGTCGGCATGGTTTAGTCGCGTGCCAACTGCCAAGCGGCCCGGCCAAGACAACCCGGCCACGCAAGCATGATCAGCTTACCCAGGGCAATCGCTTCAAGTTCTTTTTACTGCAGAGGACGCAGAGGACACAGAGTTTAGATGCTTTTGACGACTGTTGTCCTAAATCCACTGCGTAAATTGGGCAGGCTTGCCGCAACCTGGCCGATGAACTTCCTTCCCGCCCAAGAATTTTGCGACAATATGCCGCGAAATCTCCGATCAATCGCTTTCCTCGGTGTCCTCGGTGTCCTCGGTGGTTAAATTTCAGTTTAGTTTTGCTCGTCACAGCGGCGCCAGTTTTGAAGCGATTGCCCTGTCAGCTTTCCCGCGATGGCTTTGTCGCGCCCCGACTATGCGATATAATGTGACAGGTCAAACTTGGATAATGCGCGCCTAATCGCCGCGGGAAGTCGGTGCTTCATGCCGAAATTTGAAACTCAAGTTCTCATCAATAAGCCGGTCTTTCAGGTCTTTCGCTATGTCGGCGATTTCAACAACGATGTGAATTGGCGCAACGTGAAGAATGTCGGCATCACAAGCGGCGACCCGATTCGCGCCGGCACGATGGTGGCCATGACGCGCCGCATCGTCGGGCGCAACGGATTTGTCAACAGCGATGTCACCGACTACGAGCGCAACAAGAAGATCGAACTCAAGGGTTCGTACTGGGGTTTTCCGTTTGTTTCCACGATCACATTTGATCACCGCGGCCAGCAAACCAACATCCGCGAAACCCTCGATATCCGCACGCGCTGGTTTTTCTGGTTCGGGATTTATTTCAATTTGACGCTAAAGGGCGTCCTGCGCCGCGAGTGGGACAATCTCAAGCAAGTGCTGGATGGCGGCGGCCGCAGTTCCGGACCGACATTTCCGCCGCCTCAGGAATAATCGAACTTCGTCTTCTCCGCATCACCGCCTGGGTAAGCGCAAGTAAGTTGCGCAAAATCTGATGGGCATTTTGAATCAGGAGCGGGCGAACCGCCGGCTCGCCCGTACACAGGGTCTCCCCTTATGCCGCAGGCGCGACTCTGTGAGTCGCCCGGTGGATTAGAACTTTCTTTTCTCCGGATCGTAGTTGTCGCTGCGCAAGCCAATCTCGGTGGCGAACTGCGCAATCAGATGCTGCGTGGAAAAGTGCTGCATCAGATTGAAGAAGTAATAGATGACAATCGAGAGCGTGATGCCAATCATCATTCCGCCAACGTTGCCGAGAATGCCGTCGACGATCCCGCGCATGATGTTGTAAATGATCGACATAAAGATCATATAGACCAGCAGCGCCGCGCCCGAGCGCCAATTCGCCATTGAAGTATCCAGATTGCGCCGGATCTGCCAGGATGCGCGGTACTCTCCTTCAAGCGCGAAGCGCGCCATGCCGATGAAATAAGCCCAGCCCATCAGGCACATCGCCGCCACCGTGAAGAAGAAGCCAACTGTCGCAACAAGCAAATGCAATACGCCAATGGATTCAACGGCCTTCAGCACGAACATCAAAACCACAAGAATGACGACCAAGGCGAGCCAATAGGTGACGCTCGACAAGAACAGGTAGAAGCCGTCCTTGACATTGCGGCTGAACTCCATATCCGGCATATACTCGATATCGCTTACCACCGAGCGGATGACCTCAATGCTGTAACCGGACAGCCAGAATCCGGAGACTATCGCCACGGCAAGCAGGCCCAACAAGCCGACAATGGCTGAGCCGCTCAGCGGTCCCATTTCGCCGATATTGTGCTCTGCCGGATCAAGGCCGTAGATTTGCGCCAACAGCGGCGACCAGTCATGCGAATTCAGCATCAAACCGATGAAAATGGCGAAGGCAATCGTAAGAACCAGAACGATGCTGAATACCCGGGCAAAATTATTGAACGGATATTTGAAAGCGCTGGAAAAGCTCATCTCTTACTCCCAGTTTTTCGAACTTGCCTCAATTCTAACACGACTAATCCGGCAATGCCCCTACGTTTACTCAACTTCGTCCAGACGATCATGCGCCGGCGGCGGCGTCGCGGAAAGCGCTGAAATCTCCGCGTACCATTCCGGCGTCATATCGACGTCCAGCGCCGCCAGCGATGCTTCCAGCTGCTCCAAATTGCGCGCCCCGATGATCGGCGCGGTAATCGCCGGGTGCGCCATCACCCAAGCCACGGCCAGCGTCGCCGGGCTAAGCCCGCGCTCGGCGGCATGCGCGCTGAAGTCGGCCGCCGTCTGATGATAGTCCGGCAAGCCATAACGCTTGATGTACATGCGGTTCTCCAGCAGGCGGCCGGAATCCGGCTGTGAAGCGCCGGAGTATTTGCCCGTGAGCAAGCCGCCCCCTAGCGGACTGTAGGGGATGACGCCGATCTGCTCTTCAGCCGCCATCGGCAGGATCTCCACTTCAGCCTGGCGCTTGACGAGGTTGTACATCGGCTGCAGGCATTCGATGCGCGCCAGCCCGCGCCCGGCGGCGATGCCCTGGGCCTTCATCACCTGCCAGGCCGACCAGTTGCTGACCGCCGGGTAAAGGATCTTGCCCTGCCGCGCCAGATCGTCCAGAGCGCCAAGCATTTCTTCAATCGGGGTATCGGCGTCATAATGGTGCAGGAAATAGACATCAATGCGGTCGGTGTTCAGGCGCCGCAGGCTGTCTTCAACTGCGATTTGAATGTGCCGTCGCGATGCCCCGCCTTGATTGATGTCATCGCCGGTGCGCGATACAACTTTGGTCGTCAGCACAATCTCGTCGCGGCAATCCGCGATTAATTCGCCCAGAATCTCTTCCGAGCGTCCGCCGGCATAGGTATTGGCGCAATCAAAGAAGTTTATGCCGGCGTCGCGGCAGCGCTCGAACATACGCGCCGATTCGGCCCGGTCAGCGATATCGCCAAATGACATCGTGCCGAAGCACAAGGGCGAAACTTTGACTCCCGTTCGGCCCAGCAATCTATAATCCATGTCGATTCCTTTCTCGCAACAGTCCTGGATCGATTCAGCCCAAAATCACTCGTCAGCGGCGAGCTGCCCTTTCGCCACCATTTCAACGCGGCCGCCGACGCGAATCAGCATTTCATCGGCGGCGCGCTCAGCTTCCAGGTAGAGCAATGAAGGCCGCCCGATCTGATAACCTTGCTCGCTGCGGAGCGCCAGCCGCTCCTGTCCGAAGTAACGGTAGCGCAGCATATAGGCGGCGATGCAGCCATTGGCGCTGCCCGTGGCCGGGTCTTCCGGCGCGCCATAGATGTCATCCAGCACGCGCACATGGATGTCATTTTCCGCATTTAATGTTTCGGCGCAGAATATGGCGGGAGCGATCGCGTCATGGGCGCCGAGGAGCGCCCGCAGCCGATCCAGATTGACCCGCGCCCGCTTGACCGCATCCAGCGACGCCATCGGCACGAGCACAAAGGCCATGCCGGTCGAAACTTCTTGAATGGGGAATCGGCTGTCGATGTCTTCTTCGGCGACATTGAGAATCCGCGCCAAATCGCCCGCGGAGAATCGCGGTCCGAAGGTCGGCGGATTCTGCCGCATCCAGATGACGCCGTCGGCGCCGAAGGTCACCGGAATCTGACCGACGGGCAAATTGAGCAGCAGCCGCTCGACCGGGCGGCCGATCAACTCGCGCGCGATCACATAAGCCGTGCCCAGCACCGGATGCCCGGCAAAATCGACTTCGACCTCCGGCATGAATATCCGCACATTATAGCCGCCGTTTTCCGGCAGAGCCGAAGTCACAAAAGTCGTCTCCGAAAAATTGATTTCTTTGGCCAACTGCTGCATCACGCTGGCCGGGGGATCGCCCAGATAAACGGCCAGTTGATTGCCGGTGTACTTGCGCCCGATGGTAAAGACATCAACGATATAGAATTCCATGCGCGACATGTCAGACGCCCGTTTCTTCTTGAAGCGAATCGTTCCAGCCGGGCGGCGCTTTTTCGTCGATTCCGGCGAGCAATCGGCCATAGTGCTGCGGCCGCCGCTGATGCAGAAGCGGGAAGAGCTCAAGGTATTGCGCCCGAACATCGGCCCGCAAAATGGCATGCGCCACTTCATCGCCATCGCGGCCGGCCTGCGCCAGCACCTTGCCCAGCGGATCGCAGATGAAACTGCTGCCATAGAAGGTCACGGCATTCTCCCGCCCGACGCGATTGCAAGCGGCGACGAATACGGCGTTGGCGACGGCGTGACCGCGCATAACCGTGAGCCAGGCCTCGGCGGAATCGAACTCGACCGCCGTCGGTTCGGAGCCGATGGCGGTCGGGTAAAAGATGAACTCGGCGCCTTCGAGCGCGTAAATCCGCGCCAGCTCCGGGAACCACTGATCATAACAGGTTGGCGCCGCCATCTTGACGGGCCCGATGTCGTGCACCGGGAACTGATCGCCCCCGTCGAAAAAATCTGTTTCGTGGTAGCCCTCGCCCGAAGGGATATGGACCTTGCGCGTGAAATGCCGCAAATTGCCGGCGGCGTCGTGAATCGTCGCCGTATCCCAATGCTTGCCATCGGCATCGCGCTCGAACAGGCTGCCAGCGATGAAGACGCCATGGGTCCGGGCCAATAGGCTGAAGAAGCGGTCGGATATGCCGCCTCGCAGGGGCTCCGCCCAGCGGAACCCGGCCCGATCGCGCCGCCCGGGGAAATAGGGCAAGATGCTGAATTCCGGCAAGCAAACCAGGTCGGCGCCGGTCGCGGCCGCTTCCGCGACCAAGTCGCGATAGAGGGCCATCGTCGATTCTTGCTCGCCCGTCCAATGCCCTTGCGCCAGGGCAACATGTATATCCCGCATCTTAAACCTTTCCGCTCGCCAGGACTTCCGTCGCCGCCCGTTCTCCGGTGAAATAGGCGCCATGCACCATCGCCGTCAGATGATGCGGCGCGCTGGCCTCGCCCGCCCAATAGAGCGGCGGGGTCGGCTGCGCCAATTTTTCGCGCGCCTCATAGCAGCCGGGCAAGCAGACAGAATAACCGCCCAAAGCAAATTCGTCTTCGGGCCAGTTGACCCAACGCGCTTTCAAGGCTTCCAAGTCCTTTATGCCGGTCTCCCGCCGCAGCGTCTCCAGCCCTTTGCGCAGCGCCGCCCGCTCGCCCAGCGGCAGCAGCGCGCGCGCATAATCGCCGGTGAGGAAGCCGGTCCAGACGGTTGCGCCTTCCTCCCGCCCCAATGACGGCGACCACCACATGGGCGGGTTGCCCTTGGCGTAAATCGCGCCGATGGATCGGTCGAGGATCGGCTTTTCGAACTGATAGACCAGCTTTATCACGGGCCCCATCTGCAAACCGGCCAGGGCGCTCCGCTTGCTTTCGGGCAGGGCCGGGTGGAAGCGCAGCCGACCCGCTTTGAGAACGCCAAGCGGCAGAGTCAGCACAGCCGCATCGGCCGCGTAAGTCGCGCCGGCGGCGGTGGTCACGCGCGCGCCCTGCGACCAGTCGATCGCGCGCACGACGCAATTCAAGCGGATGTCCAGCCCGTCCGCCAGCTTTTCATAATAGGCGTCATAGCCGTCGAGGATGCGGTAGTCGCTGTAGGCATCGGCGCCATCGCTGTCTTTGAATAGATGCGCATGCGCCTTGGCATTGAGATGGCGCATGCTGTCGCCCTCGGCATTGGCGAATGAGCGCTGCACGTATCGCAACTGTTTTTCGCTGAAGCCGATGCGGCGCAGGTATGTCTCCAGGTTTTCGTCATTGCGGGGTTCGGCCACATCGCCCAGGGCCCAGGAGCGGGTCGCGTCCAGCTCGGCCGAGGCGGCGCGGGCCTGCCCCATCGTCATCCAGTCGCCCTCTTCCGTGCGAATCATCGAGTCGTCGAGCTTGTTCCAATGCCAGGTCTTCAGCCCAAGCTGCCGCACCCATTTCCAGGTATTGACCTCGGGCGAGCGGCCGTGAATCAATTCCGCGCCGAATTCCACCGGAATATCGGCGAAGTCGCGACTGGTCCAGACGCGGCCGCCGATGCGATCGCGCGCCTCCAAAACCGTCGCCTCAATGCCCGCCCGATTCAAGTGGTAGGCAGCGGACAAACCGGCGATACCCGCGCCGATGACCAGAACTTTCATTCGCGCGCCCTAGACTTCATACTCTGGATTCTCCCATACGATCAAGACGCCGGCATCTCCGGCCGCCGGCTCGTCGCAATAATCAGTCACCACGCGCTCTGCGCGGAATCCGCGATTCATTTGCAGCGTCACCGTCGGATCCTTGATCTCCCGCGCGATCACCTTGTGGCCATATTCCACCACGTCCATGCTATCGGCATAGTCGCGGTAGCCCATCAGCATCCCGACGGCGTACCAGCCGCGCAGGTTCAGCCGCTTGACCAGATCGAAACGCGCCTGGTAGAGACCCGTGCCGATGCCATGCCCTTGATAAAAGCGATGCACCGCCACTTCGACACCATAGAGCCAGTCGCCATCGGGATCGTGCGCGCTGAGGCGCAGGTCGCCGATGGCTTGCCGCCAGGGCAGGACCGGCGCCGTGGGCGGGCGCGAGCTGCGCATCGTAACAGCCATGCCGGCACAGTTGCCGGCGTTGGGTCCGCTGATCAGCTGCGCGACAAATTGTCCTTGCGGGAAGCGTTCGATATGCGCCCTGATATCTTGCTGATCGAAACAGTCATCGCAGTCATCACGACCGCTAAGGCCATAGGCATTGCGCAAAGATATGCAGACACTGTCGACATGCCATGGCTTGCTGTTCATTATGGCAATGCGAGGCAATTCCAACAGGACATCTTCGCGTATAAAATCCTTCAGCCACCACGAGTCGAAGCTCAGGCGCACCCTGCGCTTGCCATCCCAGCTGGTCTCATACTTGGTGTCTTCGTCTTCTTCCGCTTGCTCTAGCAGATGCATCTGTATCTCGGGCCAGCTGCCATCAAGCGCTTGCTTCAAGGCGGCGAGATTCTCCTCGCTGCGATCACCTGCAATCGCCCCGTCAATCTTTTCTACCATATCGTCGAGTTCGTCTTTGCTCGGCTCTTCGCTCATGCGCCCCTTCACCTGCTAGAGTTTTCTATCTCAATACGATACTATACCAGCAAGCGCGACACTTCTGTCAGAGAGACTTAGTGCCTTATGACCAGCCGCTGGCGCCGAATGCGACAAGACGGCCATCTCCTCGCCCTACCCACCATCGTTTGGCTGCTCGTCTTCTTTGTGCTCCCGCTGCTGATCGTGCTGGTTGTCAGCTTCATGTCGCGCGGACGCGGCGGCGTCGCCGAATTGCCCTTCACGCCCGAACATTACGCGCGCAGTTTTGGCATCTTCTCGATCATCCTCTGGCGCTCGATTGGCCTGGCCGCCTTGACCACGGTCGTCTGCCTGTTCGTGGGTTATCCGCTGGCGTTTTTCATCAGCACGCGCCGGCGGCGCCTGGTGCAGCAAGTTACGCTGTTTCTGGTCATTCTGCCATTCTGGACGAATTTCCTCATTCGCACCTACGCCTGGCGCATCCTGCTGGGCGACGAGGGCACGATCAACGGCGTTCTGATCAGCCTCGGCCTAATCAGCGAGTCGCTTCCCCTGCTTAATACGCAGTTTGCCGTGTTGGTGGGGCTGGTCTACGGCTTCCTGCCCTTCATGGTCCTGCCGATTTATGCCTCGGTTGAGCGCTTCAATTTCCGTTTCGTGGACGCGGCGCATGATCTGGGCGCCAACGACCTGCGCGCGTTCTGGCGCGTCGTCCTGCCTTTGACGCTGCCGGGCGTGCTGGCCGGCTGCGCCCTGGTTTTCATCCCGTCCGTAGGCGCATTTGTCACGCCCGACTTGCTCGGCGGCACCAAGGGACTGATGATCGGCAATCTGATCAACAATCAGTTCGGCGGCTCGGGCAATATGCCCCTGGGCTCGGCCCTTTCCATCGTCATGATGGCGGTGGTGATGTTATCGCTGCTGGTCTATGTATTCGCCAATCGGCGCAACACCGGGGCTTAATCATGGCGGCGCGGCAGACGCTCATCAACGAAAGCGCGATGGGGCGCAACCGCGCCATCCGCCGGCTGGGAAGCATCGGGCTCTGGCTGAATCCCGTCTTCGCTTATTTCTTCCTCTGGGCGCCGATCCTGATTCTGGTGCTCTTTTCGTTCAACGAAAGCCGGTCGGTCGCCTCATTCACCGGCTTCACGCTCAAGTGGTATAGCAACATCATCAACAATGTCATGGGGGCGGAACGGGCTTTTTCCACCGAAATCATGCTCAATGCCTTCCGCAACAGTTTATTCGTCGGCACGATAGCCACGGCCATCGCCACCGTTCTCGGCACGCTGATCGCGCTGGCGATGGCGCGCGGCCGCTTTCCCGGCAAGGGCCTGATCGATGGATTGCTCTTCTTGCCGGTGGTCATCCCGGAAATCACGCAAGCCATTTCGCTGGCGATCTTCTTCAAGGTCGTCTTCGACTGGTTCGATCTCATCAGCGGGCAGCGGATTTTCCCCGGCTTTCATACCATCATCATGGCGCATGTCACCTTCAACATCTCTTATGTCGCGATCGTCGTGCGCGCGCGCCTGGCCGATATGGACCCGCAATTGGAGGAAGCCGCCAATGACCTGGGCGCCAACCCCTGGCGGACCTTCTGGCGCGTGACTTTCCCGCTGATTCTGCCCGGCGTGGTTGCGGGCGCGCTCCTGGCCTTTACGCTCTCGCTCGATGATTTCGTCATCACATTTTTCACATCGGGCGTAGGCACAAGCACGCTGCCCGTATTTGTCTACGGCCTGCTCAAGCTGACGGTCACGCCGGAAGTAAACGCCATCTCGACAATTATGATGCTCTTAAGTACGCTATTGATCGGCGTATCTTTGGCAATGCAGGGGCGCGCCGCGTCCCGCGCCTGATTCATAACCCTAAACTGGAGGAGAAGCTCATGAAGAGATTATCGATTTTGATCTGTGTTCTTGCCTTGCTGGCGCCGCTGGCCTTGGCGCAGGATATGGAATACGAAGCCTGGACCTGTCCCGAAGGTTACGAAGGGCAAACCCTGAGTATCTTCAATTGGTCCACGTACATTGCCGAAGATACCGTTCCCAACTTTGAGGCGGCTTGCGGCGTCACCGTCAATTACGATATTTATGAGAGCAACGAAGCCATGCTCGCCCGCATCCGACAGGGCAATCCCGGTTACGACATCGTCGTACCCAGCGGCGGCACGGTCCAACGCATGGCGGAAGAAATGCTGCTGATTCCGCTGGATAAGGAAATGATCCCGAATGTCGCCAACTTGATCCCCGATCTGATGGGCGCGGCTTATGATCCGGAGAACACATACTCGCTGCCTTACCAATGGGGCACGGTCGGCGTCGGCTACAGCACGGAAGTCTTCCCGGACGGCATCTCATCCTGGGATCAGGTCTGGGAGCATGACGGACCGGTCGCCTGGCTGGACGATCGTCAGACGATGCTCGGCATCGCCCATCTCTTCCTCGGCACCGACCCCAACACGACCGACGCGGACGAGATCAATGCCGCCCGCGACTATCTGATTGAAAAAGGCGGAAACGTCGTCACGGTTGCGGCCGATGACGGGCAGGTTCTGCTGGAACGCGGCGATGTCGATATCGCGGTCGAATACAACGGAGACATTTTGCAGATCTCCTGGGACTGCGAATGCGACGACTACGCATACGCCATCCCGGATGAAGGCAGCAACGTCTGGATTGACAATCTGGCGATACCGGTGGACGCGCCCAATCCTGATTTGGCGATGGTATTCATCGATTACATTCTCGATGCCAAAGTCGGCGCCGACTTGACCAATTACATCTGGTACGCCTCGCCGAACCAGGCGTCGATTGAATCCGGCTTCATTGACGAAGAGATCCTCAACGATCCCGCCATCTTCCCGCCGGCGGAGCAAGTGGCGAATCTCTTCGCCATCATTGACGTCGGCGCGGAAGCGGAAGAGTTGATCAACAACGCCTGGGACGAATTGCTGATTTTCCTCGGGCAATAGACGGCCCGCCTGGTCGCCTGTGGCTGCCGATAGGCCGCGGGCCATGCCTCGTGAACATTCCCCTTCCCTCGCCCTTGAGGGAAGGGGCCCATAGATGGGAACAGGCCCATGTCCAGCTACGATGTCGAACTGATTGACATCGTCAAAGACTTCGATTCCGGCGGGGGCAGGGTCCGCGCGGTTGATCATGTCAGCGTCGAGATTGAAGACGGCGAATTCTTCGCCCTGCTCGGGCCCAGCGGCTGCGGCAAAACCACGACACTGCGTCTGATCGCCGGCTTCGAACAGCCCAGCGCCGGCCGCATCCTCATTCGCGGCCTGGCGATGGAAGGCATCCCGGCTTACCACCGGCCGGTCAACACCGTGTTTCAAGATTACGCCCTCTTCCCGCACCTCACCGTCGAGCAGAACATCATGTTCGGCTTGCAGATGGAAGGCGTCGACAAGAAAGAAGCGCGGAAGCGGGCGGAAGAATCGCTGGAGCAAGTGCGGCTGCCGGGCGTGGGCGCGCGCAAGCCGCATCAGCTTTCCGGCGGTCAGCAGCAGCGCGTGGCTTTGGCCCGCGCCCTGGTCAAGCAGCCCGCCGTCTTGTTGCTCGACGAGCCGCTGGGCGCCCTCGATCTCAAGCTGCGAAAGAATATGCAATATGAGCTCAAAGCGCTGCAGCGCGATGTCGGCATCACTTTTATCTATGTCACGCACGATCAGGAAGAAGCCATCACCATGGCCGATCGCATCGCCGTGATGAATGAAGGCGTGATGCTGCAAACAGGCTCGCCGCGAGAAATCTACGAACATCCCGAATCGCACTTCGTCGCGGATTTTATCGGCGAGACCAACTTCATCCCCGGCACACTGCTGGAACGCTATCCTGAGGGCTACGGCAAGGTCAAGCTGGCGAACGGCAGCATTATCCGGGCGCAATTATCCGAGGCGCTCGGCCGCGCCGATGGACCGGTCACGGTCGCGATCCGCCCGGAGCGGATTGGCATCGCCGCATTGGATGATCGGGCCTCCGCCGATGACGGGGAAGTCACCGCGCTAGATGCCGTTCTGGCCGACCGCCAATACATCGGCACCGACACGCGTTACATCCTGCGGCTGCAGGATGACATTGAAGTGGTGGCGCGCTTGCAAAACATAAATGAGGCGGACAACCACGAGTTTTCGATTGGCCAGCCGGTCAGGATCCATTGGCGGCACTCGAGCACAACCGTCCTCGACCGCTGAGCGTCGGCGGTTTGCCAGGGCAATCGCTTCAAAGTTGACATCCGCCGCGATCTCAAAAGTCAAGCTGACATTTGACCGCCGAGGACACGGAAATAAACGCGGGTAAGTAGTTAAAAGAATGCGCATCGTCTTTCGCGACATACATGCGGGCGAGCCACGTGCTCGCCCCGAGGAGACTCGGTGTACGGGCGAGCCGGTGGCTCGCCCACACTTGCTTCAAAATGACCATCAGATTTTGCGCGACTTACTTGCGTTTACTGAGAAATGCGATTGAAGAGAGACTTCGAGAAATTCTGTAGCAGAATTTCCGGGCGAGAAGGAACCGTATCGACAAGATCGCGACAAGCCTGCCCAATTCAATCGGTGGATTTGGGGGAAAAGTCGTCAAACAAACCTAAACTCTGTGTCCTCTGCGTTCTCTGTAGTTACATCACACCTGGGAGCGATTGCCCGGCCCGGCCGGCGATCAAATCGCAATCCGCCCCACATGGTGCTATCATCTGAAGTCCAGCACATTTGGCCAGCGAGCCCGACATGATCAGCCCCGCCGCGATTGAAGAGATACAAGGCGCCGGACGCGCAATCCGCAAACCAGTGGATGCCAAAACCGGATTTGAAATCACAGCGGAATTCCAGCGCTTCAATCAGAAATATGACATGTTCAACCGCGCCGTCTGGGATGAGAACGTGCGCTCGGATCGCGCGCGCAAGTTCTTCGAGTCCTACTTCACCGATCTGGCCGAGTTCCGCGCCGTCGAGGGCTTTCAGCATCGGGATTACGCCCTGCGCAACGCCGCCTGGTACATCGCCGATTTCACCGCCGACCTGCTCGAAACCTCGGGCGACCGCAAAGAGGGTTTCCTCGATACCTACACCATGTTCCGCGAAGGGGCGACGCGCAAGACGGAAGCCAGCGCCGAAGAGAACAGCGCTGAAGTGAAGCGCGCCGGCAAATTCCTCGGCGCCGACGCCATCGGCATCTGCGACTATGACGAGCGCTGGGTCTACACGCATAACTACAGCCGACAGAAGCTGACCGACAAGGAAATGGATCTGCCCGACGATCTGACGCATGTGGTTGTCATCGCCAACGAAATGGATCACGAGACGATCCAGACGGTGCCGTCCGCCTTGAGCGGGGCCGCGACCGGCCAAGGCTACAGCCGCGACATCATCGCCGTGCTTTCGTTGACGCAGTATATCCGCAACCTCGGTTACCGCGCCGTCGCCAGCCTTAATGACACAGCCCTTTCCATTCCCCTGGCGATTCAAGCCGGCCTGGGTCAATACGGTCGCCACGGCCTCTTGATCACGCCCGAATTCGGTCCGCGCGTGCGCATCGCCAAGATCTTCACCGATCTGCCCCTGATCGCGGACGAGCCGATTGATTTCGGCGTCACCGAGACCTGCAACATCTGCCGGCGCTGCAGCGACGCCTGCCCGGTCAAAGCCATCCCCAGCGCCGCGCCCAGCTTCGATACCCACGATGGCGTCTCCCACATCAAGGGCATCAGAAAGTGGACGATCAACGCCAAACAGTGCTTCACCTTCTGGGCCAATCAAGGCACAGACTGTTCGATTTGCATCCGCGTCTGCCCCTATAACAAAGACTTTTCCAAGTTGGGCAATCGCATTCTGCGCTGGATGCTGGGCAACAGCTGGCGGCGGCTGGCGCTCTGGCTTGATGTCAAGCTGCGATTTGGCCGGCGCAAGACCGCCGGCTGGTGGTGGCGGCGTCCAGCGGCCGGCTAGACCGGAGCAGCGCATTTTTCGGCGCGTAGGCCCGGTTGCGCCTATGCGCCTTAGTAGTAGCAAGTTAGAAATACGAGATCTTAAGCAAGAGCGGGCGAGCCGCCAGGCCGTTTGTACGGGCGAGCCGTCGGCTCGCCCCTACCGTTCAAAATGTTCTTGCGGTGGGCGACGATCCTACCGGTCATGCCTGCGGGCGAGCCACCGGCTCGCCCCTACCGCTCGCCATTTTCTTGCGGCGAGATAAAACGAGGGGCAATTGATGAAGCGCCTTGCGCCTATTCTCGACATAAGCCTTCTGCGCTGGGGAATCGCGATCGCCTGGTCCGCCCTGCTCAGCTTGTTTCTGCTGCAGCCGGAGGCGGATCCGGTCATCGACCTCGGTCTGCCGCAAGGCGATAGCGCGCTCGCTCGCGAAGTCTTCTTCAGCGCCTTGCACTTGATCGCATTCGGCATCACCTGTTTCTGCTGGTTCTGGGCGCTGCGGCGCCACTTGCAATTCAGAACCAGCCTGGCCATCGCCTGCCTGTTGGCGATCCTGCTGGGCGGCGTCACCGAGATCCTTCAGAGCTATACGCTTGATCGGCATGCGTCCTGGCTCGATCTCATCGCAAATATTGCCGGAACCCTCCTGGCGGCGCGTCTGATCTGGCGGCGATTCTCCTAGTCAGAATCCGCAACAGCATTCTCGACCCTCCATAGCCGCGCCGGTCGATTATCCCTGCGCGCATTCCTATGCTAAGCTGGAGGCGCATTCACCTGCGGGAGAGCGACAATGAGCCGGTTTGTCTCCACTATCTTGATCCTTTTCTGCCTGCTGCTGCTTCCGGGCGGCGCCGGGGCGCAATCCATTCAGCAGCCGATATTCGCCTACCGCGACGGCGATATCTGGCGCTACGACCTGCAGGCGAACACAGCGACGCAGTTGACCGACTGGGGCTACAACGGCGGCCCGATCCTCTCGCCTGATGGCCGCAAGATCGCCTATTTATCGACGGCCGCGGAATTCATCGCCCGCTACGAAGCGGGAAGCGTCAGCCAGAGCAGCGGGACGGCGCCGGCCAATATCTGGGTGATGGACATCGCCACGGAGAGTTTCCAACTGGTCGCCGAGCAAACGGGTGCGAGCGACGCCGGCTACCTGCGCTCCCTGCCGGACTGGTCGCCCGACAGCCGCCAGTTGGCCTGGCTGCAGATTGACCCCAACCGGCAGGACCTGGACACGGCAAGCTTGCAGGTCTACAGCCTCGATGACGGCAGGACCGGGGTTCTACACAGCAATGTCAACCTCGGCCATCAAGGGGCGCATATTCGGATGCCCAGCATACGCTGGGGCGAAGGCGGCATCGCCTGGCTGCTCTTCACCTACCTCACGGGCGACGAGAATCCTTTCCTCTTCATCGAGTTTCTGAATCCAGCAGCCGGCGCCGCCGTTCAATACAATCTGGGCTTGAACGCCAGCCGCGATAACACCGCGCGCGACTTTGAATGGGTGAACCACGGCGGTCGCGCGCTGATGGCCCTGCAGATTCAGGATTACTGGGAGCTGCTGGATCCGGCGACGGGCAATCGCAGTCGGCTCCAGGCGCCGCCCCGGCTCAGGAATCGCTTTCTGGCCGGAGGCTTGCAGTTGATTCCGACATCGGTCGCGGTGAGCGGCGGCGGCTGGCGGATCCATTGGTACGCGGCCGCCGCTTCCGGTCTCTACGATACCGGCTACCGCAGCGCCCGCGTCAATCGAATTGATCGCCCCGGGCTATCGAGCGACGGCGCGCAAATGGTTTGGCATAACGGCGACCGCATCAGCACCTGGCATATCGGCATCAGCGATATCAATCGCGGGCAGGCCAGCGACGCCAGTTCTGGGCAGGCCTTTCCGATTCCGCAGCCGGTGAGCGCGGTCTGGGCGCCGACGGAATGGGTGACAACCGGCGTGACTGCTGTCGACGGCCAGGCGGCGGCCTCGGCCGCTTGCAGCTTGCCGCCCAGGCTCAACTTGGGAATGCGGGCAATGGTGAGCCCGGGCCTCGCCAATCGCGTGCGCAGCGGCGCGACGCTCAACGCCGGGCGTATCGGCGCCATTCAGGCCGGCGAGGTCGTCTCCGTTGAAGCCGGCCCGGTCTGCGCCGATGGCTACAACTGGTATTATGTGCGCAACGCCAACATCGCCGGCTGGACGGTTGAAGGCGCGGACGGCGAATACTGGCTGCTGCATTACGCCGGTTGATAATCCGGGTTCTTCCAAACGATGAGCGTCGCCCAATTGTCAGAGGCTTCATCGTCGATGTAATTTTCGAGCAGGCCGCGCACTTCAAAGCCGCGCCCCAACTGGAAAGACAAGGTGCTGTCGTACATTTCGCCGGCGACAACGCGGTCCACATATTCCCGCGGCGACAGCGTCGGCTTGAACTCGGCGTAGCCCGGGATCAGACCGCCGGCGACGATGCCGCGCCGGTTCAATCCTTTTACGATGCCTTTGCGCGACGCGTAGAGCCGGGAGCCGACGCCGCGCCGGCGAAAATCCGGATGCACGCTGATGTCGCCGCCGTAATACCAATCGCCATGCGGATCGTGATGGCTGTAAAAGCCGTCGGCGATGATATCCTGGAAGCGGTGCTGCGCATGCTCGAAATCGAAATCAATCAAGAATCCCGATCCCAAACCGATTACGCGCTCCCCCACTAGAGCCACAAAATTGCCCTCGGGGAAGAGGCGGCAGTGATTAAGAAAGTGCTCCGCGCGCATCAATTCTCCGTCGGCAACCGTGGGAAAGCAATCGCGCTGCAATTGCTCCAGGGCCGCGGCATAGCGCGGCAAGATCGTCTCGATACGGATCTGTTCTAAATGGTCAAGGGCTGTCATAGCCCAAGTTTAGCCCCGTCTGTTCGGGAAGGTCAATTGGCGGAGCGGCATTGAACAGAGCAACGGCCTCACATTGAGTTTGCGCTGATACATGACAATTTTTGCTCACACTTCGTAATCTGTAGGGGCGTTTCGCTGAAACGCCCACAATCGGTAGATTATTTTCAGCGGGCGTCTCACGAGACGCCCCTACATTTTACACGGCCATCGGCGGGCAAAGTTCTGATGCGATTGCTGCGCGGCAAGGAAGCGGCGGCGCTATGATTGGACTGCATTGGACATACAGCTTTCCCGGCGTATGCCGTAGGATAGGCAGCAGTATCATGTGAGAAGAATCGAGGCGCGAACATGGCAACAAACGGACATCAACAGAATGGCAGCGAAAAGGGCACGGACAAGGTCAAGCGCGGCCTGGCGCAGATGCTCAAGGGCGGCGTCATTATGGACGTGGTCACGCCCGAGCAAGCGCGGATCGCCGAAGATGCCGGCGCCGTCGCCGTTATGGCGCTGGAGCGCGTCCCGGCGGATATTCGCGTGCAGGGCGGCGTCGCCCGCATGAGTGATCCAGATATGATCGAAGGCATCATCAATGCCGTGAGCATACCGGTCATGGCCAAGGCGCGCATCGGGCATTTCGTCGAAGCGCAGATTCTGGAAGCCTTGGGCGTCGACTATGTCGATGAGAGCGAAGTCCTGACCCCGGCTGACGAAGAACATCACATCAATAAATGGAAGTTTTCCATTCCCTTCGTCTGCGGCTGCCGCAATCTGGGCGAAGCCCTGCGGCGCGTCAACGAGGGCGCGGCCATGATGCGGACCAAGGGCGAAGCCGGCACCGGCGATGTGGTTGAAGCCGTGCGTCACGCGCGCTCAGTCAACAGCGATATCCGCCGCATCAGTTGTATGGACGAGGATGAGCTCTACACCTATGCCAAAGACATTCGCGCGCCTTATCACCTGGTCAAGGAAACCGCTGAGCTCGGGCGCTTGCCCGTGGTGAACTTCGCCGCTGGCGGCGTCGCCACGCCGGCCGATGCCGCGCTGATGATGCAGCTGGGCGTCGACGGCGTCTTTGTGGGCAGCGGCATCTTCAAGAGCGGCAATCCCGAACAGCGCGCCAAGGCGATTGTGAAAGCGGTGACGCACTTCAGCGATGCGCAGATTCTGGCCGATGTCAGCCGCAACCTGGGCGAAGCCATGGTCGGCATCAACGTGACGCCCGAGGAAGTCATCCTGGGCAAGCGCGGCTGGTAATTCAGCGCGCGGCCGGGCCAAGGGAGCTAGAAGCAGCGCGCCCGGCCGCTTTTAAGTTTAAGGCAGTATATCGAGAGGAATACTGACGTGGCCATGTCCATTGTCGACGATCTGGAAACGCCCAGCGTTCTGATTGACCTGGATATCATGGATCGCAATATCGCGTCCATGCAAGCGCGCTGCGACGAGTTGGGGATCCAGTTCCGGCCGCACATCAAAACGCATAAGATCCCGGATATTGCCCGCCGGCAGTTGGATGCGGGCGCAGTGGGCATCGCCTGCCAGAAGGTGAGCGAAGCCGAAGTTTTCCTAGCGGCCGGTTTCCGCGATATTCAGATTCCCTACAACATCGTCGGCAGGCGCAAAACCCGACGTCTGGCGTCGCTGGCGAAACTCGCCGATGTCACCGTGACGGTCGATAGCGCTACGGTGATCGATGGCATCGCGGCCGCGGCCCAGGAAGCCGACGCCACAATCAACATGCTGGTGGAGTTGGTCTCGCTCGATAAACGCACCGGCACGAGCCCGGAAGACGCCCTGCAACTGGCGCGCCGTATTGCGGCGACCGACAATCTGCATTTCGCCGGCCTGATGATTTACCCGTCCATCGCCGCGACTCGTCCGCGATTGCAGGAGGCGCTGGCGCTCCTGGAAGATGCCGGCATCCCGGCTGAAGTGGTCAGCGGCGGCGGCAGCGGCGCAATCCTCGAAGCGCATCTGCTTCCGGAGTTGACGGAAATGCGCGTCGGCACTTACGTCTTCTATGACTGGAACAGCGTGAACAGCGGCTATGCCGAATTTGAAAGCTGCGCCATGCGCGTTCGCGCCACCGTCGTCAGCGCCAACGAGAAGAGTCGCGTCATCCTCGACGGCGGCAGCAAAGCGGTGCATTCCGAAACGGTCGGCGATCTGTTTGGATACATTCTCGAGTATCCCGACGCGCGCCTGCACAAGCTCAACGAAGAACACGGCTACGTCGACTTCAGCGCTTGTGAAACCGCGCCCGCGGTCGGCGACATCCTGCATATCATTCCCGTCCACACCTGTGTCATCAGCAATCTGCACAACCAGCTTTACGGCGTCCGCGGCGACAAGATTGAACAGGTCTGGGATGTCGCCGCCCGCGGCATGGTCTGGTAACTTTCGCATGCAAATCAGAATTTGATCTTGAAAGGGAGCAGCCGATGCTGGCGATAGACGCGCACCTCGACCTCGCCTGGAACGCCCTGGGTTGGAATCGCGATCTGCTGGACTCGGTCTATACCATCCGCGCGAAGGAGATGCGCAGCCCGGGCAAGGCGCGGGCGAAGAATACCGTCGCCCTGCCCGAGCTGCGTCAGGGACGCGTCGCCCTCAGCTTCGCCACCTTGCTCGCGCGCTCAACCGGGCAGACCGTCCCGCACCTCGACTTCGGCTCTCAAGCCCAGGCCTATGGCGCGGCGATGGGACAGTTGGCTTACTACCGCGCGCTGGAAACGGACGGGCATGTTCGCATTCTCGCCGACAGCCCGGAACTGCGCGCGCATATCGCCGAATGGGAAGCCTGGGAAGCTCAAGGCGCCGACTCCGCGACACAGCCGCCGCTCGGTTTTGTGATCAGCATGGAAGGCGCCGATCCCATTCGCGACCCGGCACAGCTTGAAGAATGGCGGGAAGCGGGTCTGCGGCTATTGGGGCCGACGCATTATGGCAACGGCCGTTACGCCGGCGGCACCGGAATTGAACTGGGTTTGAGCGAATTGGGCGCGCCGCTGCTGCGGGAGATGCGACGCCTCGGCATTGTGCTTGACCTCACGCACCTCAGCGACGCCGCCTTCTGGGAAGCGGTCGGCATTTACGACGGCCTGGTCTTGGCGAGCCACAACAATTGCCGGGCGCTGGTACCGCATCAACGTCAATTCAGCGACGAGCAACTCAAGCTGATCTTCGAACGCGATGGCGTGATAGGCGCCGCCTTTGACGTCTGGATGCTGAAGCCCGGTTATATGCGCGGCGACAGCAACGACGGCGTCTACATCGAGACGGTCGTCGATCATATCGACTACATCTGTCAATTGGCGGGCAACAGCCGGCACGCCGGCATCGGCAGCGACCTTGACGGCGGCTTCGGCCGCGAACAGTCCCCCTGCGACCTGGATACAATCGCCGATTTACAGCAAATTCCGGCGGCCCTGGCCAATCGCGGATACGCTCAAACCGACATTGAGGACATCATGTACGGCAATTGGCTGCGCCTGTTATACGCCGCCTGGGACAACTGATACGCCGTAGGGCGCTTGAGCGCGTCAAGATTGCGCGCCGAGCATGCCGTCCAATTCCTCAGCGGCTGTTTCCAGAACATCACGCAGGGCAAAATCGCTGCCATGCGGAACCATGAGCGCGCCCTGCCGGCGATACTGATCCACTTCTTCAATCGACCCGGCGGTCCGCCCCCAGACCTTGCCATGTTCCGCCGCCGCTTCCGCCACGATCGCGACCGCTTGGTCGAGGGTCATGTCAAGCGCCGCATCCGCATTCAAGCGCAGGCCGAGGTCAGCCGGGCCAACGAAGAGCGCGTCGATTCCTTCAACCGCGGCGATTTCATCGGCATTGGCCACGGCCTCCGGCGTTTCGATTTGCGCCACAATGAATGTCTCGCGATTGGCATCGGCGACATAAGTGCTGTTCGGCTGCCAACTGAAGCGGCCGAAATCAGCATCCAGTCCGGCGCCGTCCAGGCCGCGATTGCCGATGGGCGGATACTTGGTCGCTTTCACAATTTCCCGCGCCATTTGCGCATCCGAGACAAAGGGGATCATCAGGCCGGCCGCGCCATCTTCCAGATAACGGTACAAGCGGCTGCGCTGGACGGTCGGTGGGCGGACCAGGCAGTCGATGTCGTAGAGTTGGCAGAGCGCCAGCAGATGCTGCACCTCGCGATTGTCGAAGTTGCGATGTTCGTTGTCGAGCCAGATGCCGTCGAATCGAAAATGCGCGGCATATCGAATATAGAAAGGCAGGACATGGCCCATGCCGCAGAAACGCGCGAATGCGCCCGCCCGCCACTTCGCCAGCACCTTGCTTTTTCTCATGGATGGTCTCCTCAGTAGCACCAGGAAAGCAATAAAACAACAGGAAAGCAATAACACAATCTGAAGAACGGTGTAGTGCTTGATTAGCATTGCGTTCTTTGATCGCGTTTTTCTACCCCATCCCCGGCCCTTCCCCAGTGAACTGGGGAAGGGTGACTCTACAAAGAAGTTCGTAAGTTGACCCCAAAACACATAGCAAATTGCCAATGAAGTCAGTCCCTTTCAGCGCGCTCCCCCTTCCCTAGCTTGCTGGGGAAGGGGGTTGGGGGGATGGGGTAGAAATAGCGCGGTAGCACTAACCAGTACCGGACAAGCCCTACATATCGACCTTATGCTGAATTTCGCATGACTTACGTGGTGTTACTCCTCTTCATTAAGATGACATTGGCTGCGATAGCCAAGTAGGCTCTGGTCTTGTGAGGCATACCAGCTACCGCAGGAGCGGGCTCATCTGCCCCAGCGCCCGTTGCAGCAAGGGCGCGTCAGCGGCGAAGCAGAGCCGCAGGTAGCCTTCGCCATGCGGGCCGAATGCGGCGCCGGGCGCCAAGCCGACTCCGCATTGCCGCAGGACTTGCTCGGCAAAGGCGTAACTGTCGGATACGCCGTCGACGGCGAAGAAGGCGTAGAAAGCCGCATGCGGCCGCGGAAAGCTCACACGCGGCAACTCGGCAAATGCGCTTTCAATCAGGGCCAGCGCCCGGCGATAACGCTCTCTCGATTCGCGGATGAACGTTTCGCCCTGCTGCAAAGCGGTGATGCCGGCCATCTGCGTCGGCGCGAATATGCTGGAAAAATTGAATTCGCTGACCATTTCCAAAGAACTGATCAGGGGCTTGGGCGCCAAAAGCCAGCCCAGGCGCCAGCCCGTCATCGCCCAGGATTTGGAGAAACTATTGACGATCAGATATTTGTCGCCATCGTTGACCTTGTCGACGAAGCTCGGCGCGCAATCGCGGTCGTAGACGATGCGATTGTAGACTTCATCGGCGATCAGCCAAATATCGCGCGCGCGACAGAATTCGAGGATGGTCCGCTGCTCGTCGTCATTGAGCATCCAGCCGGTTGGATTGTTGGGCGAGTTCAACAGCAAGGCGCTGGTATTCGCGTCGCAAGCGGCGAAGAGTTCGTCCAGGTCGAGGCGCCAACTGCCGCAGCGCGGCCGCAGCGGTACGCGCCGGACTTCGGCTCCCAGGATCTCGGCGGTGGACGGCAAATTTGGCCAGACCGGCGACACGATGACAAGCGTATCGCCCTCGGCGACGACGCATTGCAGCGCCACCGCCAGGGCGCTCATGCCCGAGGGCGTGACCGCGACATTATCGACCGTAGTTGCCGTCCCGTAGAGTTCGTTCGTGTAGCTCGCCAGGGCGGCGCGCAGCTCCATGATGCCGAGGTTGGGCTGATAGAAGGTCTGCCCTTCATCGATGGCGTCTTTAGCCGCTTGACGAATGAAGGCCGGAGTCGGCTTGTCCGGCTCGCCGAACCAGAGCGGAATGACATCGGTTCGGCCGATTGCCGTATTTGACAGCTTGCGGATCAGGCTGGGCTGCAGCGTCTGCACCGCCGGTCGGTTCGCCTGCAAGACCATGCGGCTCAGTCCCCTTCCTGCTTGTACAGCGCCACCGCCGCCACAATGATGATGCCTTGTATGAGTCCCTGAACGAATTGATTCACGCCCAGCATCACAAGCAGGTTGGCCATAACAACCAGGAGCAGAACGCCGCCCAAGGTGCCGATGACTGTGCCGCGCCCGCCGAACAAGCTCGTGCCGCCGATGATAACCGCGGTGATCGTTTGCAGCTCGATGCCATCGCCGATGGCCGGGTCGCCGACGCCCATGCGCGATAGCCAGAGCAATCCCGTGATTGACGCGGTAATGCTGCAGAGGGCATACACGCCATAGCGAACCCGCTTAACCGGCACCCCGGAAAGCCGCGCCACTTCAACATTGCCGCCGATGGCATAAAGGTACTTGCCGAAGGCGGTATAACGCAGCAGAAGCGCCGTCAAAATCAGCAAGACGACGAACATCAGCGCAATAACCGGAATGGGACCGATTTTCTGAACATAAAACATAATAAAGTCGCGGCTGGCCGACCCGACCGGCGAAGTCGAAATGCTCAGGCTGACACCGCGCAGGATGCCCAGCGAAGCCAGCGTGACGATGAAGGGCGCGATCTTCACTTCGTTCACCAGGAAACCGTGAATCAGGCCAACCAGCAGTCCCAAACCCAGGGTGAGCAGGATGGCAAAACCTAGGTTGGCCGGCTCGCCATTCATCGCCAGCGCGGAAACCAGGATCGACAGCTTGATCAGCGAGCCCACCGAGAGGTCAATTCCGGCCGTTAAGATCACCAGCATTTGGCCGAGGGCGACAATACCCAAAAACGCGGATTGCCGCGCGACATTCGTCAGGTTGCGCACGCTCATGAAGCGTTCGGATTGCGTCGCCCCGATAAAAATTAAGACGAGAATGAAGCCGTAGACGGCAAAAATCGGCCCATTGCGCCGCAGGAACAAGCGCTGGGATGGCGTCAAGCCGCTGGTGAAGCGCGCCACGAGGTTCATTGGCCATTCGCTCCCGCGTCGCTCATGGTCGCCAGGGCGATGATTCCGGCTTCGGTGGCGTCGCCCTGCCCCACTTCGCCGACGATGCGGCCATCATTCATCACCAGAATGCGATCGCTCATGCCAATGACTTCCGGCAATTCCGACGAGATCATCACGATGGCGATGCCCCGATCATTGAGCTGGCGCATCAGCTTGTAGATCTCGAATTTGGCGCCGACATCGACGCCGCGCGTCGGCTCGTCGAGGATGACCACGGTGGGATCGGTCTCCAGCCACTTGGCCAGCACAACTTTCTGTTGATTGCCGCCGCTGAGGTATTGCGTCTCCTGATCGGCCGAAGCCATGACGATGGACAATCGTTCCCGGGCGCGCTCGACGACCGCCTCTTCCTCGGCGCCGCGCACGATGCCGAAGCGCGTCAGACGCCGCAAGATCGGTATGGTGACATTGATGCGGACCGAGAGCGCTGTGAACAAGCCATGCGCCTTGCGATCTTCCGGCACCAGAACCAGGCCCGATTGGATCGCTTGCGCCGGATTGCTCCAGGTCCCGCCGTCTACCCCAACCAGGCTGATCGTTCCGCTCGTCAGCGGATCCGCGCCGAAGAGGGCGCGCGCCAACTCCGTCCGCCCCGAGCCAACCATGCCGGCGACCCCCAGGATCTCGCCGGCGTAAAGCTCCAGACTCGCGCCCGTCAGAATCGTATCCGTCGAGATATCTTCGGCGACCAGAACCAACTCGCCCTGCTCATGCTGAGTCTGCGGGAAGATTTCGTCCAGGGGCCGGCCCACCATCATTTCGACCAACGTCGCGCGGTCCAGTTGCGTGATCGGACGGGTGTCCACCAATTCGCCGTCTTTCAGCACCGTCACTTCATCGGCGATGCGAAAGACTTCTTCCAGACGATGCGAGATGTAAATGATGGTGACGCCTTGCTCAACCAGGGACTCGATGATTTGAAACAGCTGGTCAAGCTCGTTGCCGGCCAGAATCGCCGATGGCTCATCCATGACGATGAGATCGGCGTCTTGCGACAAGGCTTTGGCGATCTCCACCAATTGCCGCTGGGCGACGGTCAATTCGCTGATGGGCAAGCTCGTATTCGGCGTAATGCCCAGCCGCTTGAGCAGAGCGGCCGCGCGCTGGTGCAGCTCATGCAAATTCAAGACGCCGAGCGCGCGCCGGGGCTCCCGGCCCAGGAAAATGTTTTCCGCCACCGACATCTCCGGAACGAGGGCCAACTCCTGATAGATGATGCTGATGCCGCTATCAATGATTTCGCCGGCGGTGGCCTGCTCGCGCAATTGCCCTTTGTAAATGACTTTGCCCGAATCAGCTTTATAAGCCCCCGCCAATATTTTCATCAACGTGGATTTGCCGGCGCCGTTCTCCCCAACCAGACCGTGAACCTGGCCCGGCCGGCAGCGAATGGAGACATCCTTCAGCGCTTGCACGCCAGCGAATGACTTCGAGATATTTTGCATTTCCAGGATGAATTCGCTCATGCTTCGCCCCGTCCCTCGACGGAAAAGCGGCATCCGGAGCAATCTGGCGCCCCGGATACCGCAAATGCTTTACGCTTTGGCGGCTAACTTATTCCTCTTCAACGAGGAAGCCCAGCTCCGCCAGTTTTTCATCGGGCATGGTGACCGGACCGTGAACGTCGTCGCTCCATCTCGGCCTGTAGTAATCTTCAGCCTCGGCATCGGTGAAGGGACGGGCTTCGGGCATGGTGTCGACGAAATCGATGAAGCGCGGGATGGGCTCGCCCTGCAGAATCTGGATGGCGGCATCGAGGCAGATCGTGATCATCGCGTTCGGGTACATCCAGGCGTAGAATTCGAAGCCGTGCTCAATCGCCGAGCGCAGGAAACCATTCTGCTGTTCCCCGCCCGCGATCGGCGGAATCGCCATTTCGGCATCCTCATAGGCGCTGATCATGCCCTGGACCATCTGCGCGCCGCCGGACCAGATGCCATCAATCGCGTCGCCATGCTGCGCCAGCCAGGTTTCCATGATTTTCTTGCCTTCGGCAGGCGACCAGAATCCCGGCTGTTTGTCGAGCAATTCAATGCCGTGGGATTCAAAGACGGCCAGCGCGCCCTCTTCCATGATGTCGGAGGTGGACGTGCCCGGGATGCCGGTCATCATCAGGAAATTGCCGTCGGCGCCGACGGTGTCAATCAGCCACTCCGCCAGCGTTGCGCCGATACTATAGAGATTGGTGCCGACCTCGGTGACGAAGTTATCGGTCTCCACGGCGCTGGCGCAAAGCACAACCGGCACACCCTGCATCATAGCGCGCTCGACTGGCGCGGAAAGCGCCGCCGCGCCCATCGGTACAAGGATAAGCGCGTCCGGTTCCTGCGCCAACAGGTCTTCCACCTGCGGCACCTGGATATCAGCGCTGGCTTGTCCGTCGCCATACAGGAATTCGGAGATAACCTCCTCGCCCAAATGCTCCACGTACCAGTAGGCGTGCGCGTCAAACAGCGCCGACCAGGCGTTGCTTGTGCCTTGCGCGGCCAGAGCGATGCGGTAAGGCGGATCCTTTGCAAACTCGCTCGTGTCATACTCTTGATCCAGACGCGGAATCACACTCTGCAAGTATGGCGAAGCATCAATCATCTCTTGCGTGATTTCGAACTCCATCATCCCGTCGTCTTGCCCGATCGACACGAGTGAGGTACCGAGCAGTAAAGACAGAATCAGCAACGCGTAAACGAACTTCCTAAACATCTTGCTTCCTCCCTAAAATGACTAAGGGTCAATACGAGTCGCTTCGTCTGACCCGCTTTCCAAACCGCTCCATTGTCCCAATGCGCCCCCTTTTCACTCCAGTCCCTAGTCTTCGACATTGGCGAGGCTGTACAACGTAACCGCGCCGAGAATCACCAAACCCTTAATGATGAACTGCACCTCGATATCCAGGCCCATCAGCAAAGCCATCGTACTGAGCAGTTGGATGATCAACACGCCGGCGATTGTGCCCAGCAATCCGCCGCGGCCGCCGACAAATGCCGTGCCGCCGACGATCGCCGCCGCAATCGAATCGAGCTCCAGCCCGGTGCCGATGAAGCGGTCGACATAGCCGACGTAACCCGTCAGCACGACGCCCGATGCCACCGCCAGGCAACTGCCGAGGATGTAAACCGAGATGCGGATGGCGTCCACCGAAATGCCGGACAAGCGCGCCGCCTCGATATTGCTGCCAACGGCATAAACTTTGCGGCCGTATGAAGTGCCGCGCAACACAAAAACAAAAAAGGCGTTCAGCCCCAGCCACAGCAGCAAGGGAATCGAAAGCACGAACCAGGACTGATTGACAATTCCCAGGACATCCGGCACAAAGCCCCCGGGCACGCCCTTGGTATAGGCCTGGGTCGCCCCTTTGACCAGCACCAGCATGCCCAATGTGGCGACAAAAGGCGGCACGCGGCGCTTCGTGACCAGAACGCCATTGCCCGCGCCGATCAGCGCGCCAAGCGCAAGCGAGATGAGTATCGCCGGCAAAACCATCTCATCGCGCCCATTGGTCACGTCCGCCACAACAATCGAGGTCATGAGGAAGATGCCGCCAATCGACAGATCGAGGCCCGCGACCAACAGAATCATCGTCTGGCCAATCGCGACGATGCCCAACTGCGAGGCCTGGCGCATGACCACCGCGATCGTATTGATTTCGAAAAGTTTCGGCGTCAAGACGGTCGCCGCCAACAGCAAGACCGCCAGCGCAATGTATACGCCGAAGTCCGCTATGAACTTGCGCATGCGCCAATTGCTTGCGCTGGCTGCGCTCTCGTATGGCTTAGCGAGGCTCATTCGCTTCCCTACAGGTCAATAGGATCGGCGCCGGCGGCCTTTGCTCCGGCGCTCAGTGCGGGGCGGCCGGCGCATCCGGGTCATCGAGATATTTCGCCGCCCACTCGACGCCTTCCCAGGAAATCGTCTTCTCCGGCGTGATCTTGACCAGATAACGCGGACGCACTCGCGAAGGCTCCAGATACTCGGGGCCGCGTTCGCCCAAATAACGCACGGACATGCGCCGCCCGATTTCCAGCCACTCGCCATGCATCAGGGCCGGCCCTTCAACAACTTCCGCGGGACCGCGGAACAAGACCCGGGTGTAGGGGCTGGTATCCAGGGCGCAGGATACCGAACAGCGCGGCAGGCGGAGCAAATGCTGGGCGAAAATGGTTTTGGCGCGCGGGATGATCCACATATTTTCGCCGTCCCATTCCTGCCAGACGGGCGTGATGTAGGGGTCGCCTTTGCTGTCGACCGTGGCGATGCGCGCGACAATGGGGCCGTCCAGGAACTCCTGGATTTCCTCAGCGTTCAAAGCCCGCATCTTGCCCATCCACTCGGGGTATTGTCTTTTTGCGCTCATAAAGATTCCTTTCGTCTATCAATTGCCCGTATCCTGCAAGCCCGCCTTTATCCGGCAGCCGCCGGACGGAAAAGCCATAGAAGGCGCAACTTTGTCCAAAGTATAGCCAATGTCGCGTCTGCGCCAAAATGGGCAAGCCGCGGCGATAAATCAATTTCGGTTGAATTAGTCTGGTAGGGGCGATCCGGCGGATCGCCCGATGGGTAAATCAGAATCGAAATTGGGCGACTCGCCGAGTCGCCCCTACCAATTCGTCGCCGCTGGTAATGTATCCATTTCGGTTGAATTAGTCTGGTAGGGGCGATCCGGTGGATCGCCCGATGGACAAATCAGAATCGAAATTGGGCGACTCGCCGAGTCGCCCCTACCAATTCGTCGCCGCTGGTAATGTATCCATTTCGGTTGAATTAGTCTGGTAGGGGCGATCCGGTGGATCGCCCGATGGACAAATCAGAATCGAAATTGGGCGACTCGCCGAGTCGCCCCTACCAATTCGTCGCCGCTGGTAATGTATCCATTTCGGTTGAATTAGTCTGGTAGGGGCGATCCGGCGGATCGCCCGATGGGCAAATCAGAACCGAAATTGGGCGACTCACCGGGGCGCGTGGACACAGCCCGTCAGTCGCGCCAAGCAACTCGGCGGCATTTAAAGAAATTCAACCGACTCTGATACACTATCCTAGCCGCTCACTGCGGCAGCCAGAATATCGCGAGAGATGCGGGCCGGCCTCAATTTGAAACGAATTCAACTCGCGCGCCAGCCGCATCGGCCGACGCAATAGAGCAAGCGGCGCCCTCTGTCTTGAAGACGATCCGCCAGGGAACCGGCGCGTTCGCGGCGATATGTTCATGCAATGGGCTGCTGTCGTCGGCAGGCGTCAAGTACTCCAGACGATGCGGCCCGACCTGATAGACGATGCCACGCGCGTTCAGCGCCGCGTCATGCACCGTCTCGGCCTCCTGTTGCAGCGCCGCGTCCATGATCCGCCGCGCCTTGCCCAGATCGCGCGCTGCGAGCGTGATCCTGTCAATGCCCGTCACCTGGTTGTCGTGCTCGTTTTCTTTGGGCACGCGTTCTTCACGCGGCGTCTCGTCTTCGATAATGAATGGGATCAATCCCTGATATTCGCCATAGACCTCATTATTCAGCCAGGACAAGCGGTAGCCGTCAAAGCGGACGCGGCTCAAGCCGACAAGCGGGCTCATGTCGACGCCCGCGTTCGCGAAGACCGCGTAGTCGGCGCGGATGTCGTCTGTTTGCGCGCAAAAGTCGATCAAGCCGCCGCCCTTTTCATGCACGGCATCCCACCAGTAGTGCTTCGGGCTATGCTCATAGAAGGAAAGCAACTCAATATAAGCGCCGTCCTGCAGGCCGATTAGGCGGTTGTAGGAGCCGATTGGATGCCGTCCGCCGCCGACCACATTGAAGCCGAGCGCCGCGAAGGTCGCCGCCAGCGCGTCCAGGTCCGGTCCCGCGATGACGATATGGTCAATGCCATGAATCATTCTCAACTCCCTTCAATGGGGAAACAACGGCGAAAGTATATCACGTCGGCGGAAGCGCGCGCATTATCCCCGCCAGCGCAGGGCAATCGCTTCAAATTTTTGTTTAACTGTTGTTTAACTGTTGTTTAACTGTTGTTTAACTGTTGTTTAACTACAGAGAACGCAGAGGACGCAGAGAAATGCGATTGATCAAAGTTTTCCTGGCCTGTTGTCGCAAAGTTCTTGATCGGGAAGGAAGTTTATCGACTAGGCCGCCGCAAACCTGCCTGATACATGCGATGGATTAAGGGAAATGTCGTCAAAAGAACTTAAGGTCTGTGTTCTTCGTAAACGCAAGTAAGTCATGCCAAATTCAGCATAAGGGTGATATGTTGGGGCGACACTGTGTGTCGCCCGAAAACTCGCGCTTGTGTCGGCGGGCGACCGAATCGCCCCTACAACAAGCCTCCTCTTATGCCGTAGGGGCGAGCGCGTGGCTCGCCCGCACGTATGTCGCTAAAAACAATGCGCATTTTGCCAATTGTCTACTAGCGTTTACCTCTGTGTCCTCTGCGTTCTCTGTAGTTAAAAGAGTTAAAAGAAATCTTTGAAGCGATTGCCCTGCCCACAGGCACAGCTTCGCTTGATGAACCGCGCCGAATTCGTTCTAATTGTAAGGCATCCGGAGAGTGAGGAGAGTGCCCATGAAAATGACCAGCGACCTGCACGTAGTTGGCGGCGGATACTTTGGATTCGGGCTGTCCGGCTATTTGGACTGCCATGTCTTCGTTCTCAACAGCGGAAATGAACTCGCGCTCATCGATCCCGGCATGGGCATGGAGCGGGACTTCGACCGGATTCTCGAGAACATTCGCGAAGACGGGCTGGATCCGGGCAAGATCCGCAAGCTGATCCTGACGCATTATCATTGCGACCACATCGGCGCCGCGGCCGAGGCGCAGAAGCGGCTGGATGTCGAGGTTTATTCATCGGCCTTCGCCGCGCCCGTCATCCGCGAAGCCGACGAAAAAGCGGTCGCCCTGGATGTCGCCAAAGCCGCCGGCTTCTATCCGGACGAGTTCTATCTGCCGCCCTGCCCGGTCGATGTGGAATTGGTCGAGGGCGATGCGGTGAAAGTCGGCAACCTGGAACTCGAGACCTTCGAGACGCCCGGGCACTGCGATGGCCATCTCAGCTTCCTCATGCGCGGCGGCGACCGCGTCTACTTGCTCGGCGCCGACCTGGTCTTCTGGGGCGGCAAAGTCGTCTGGCAGAACATCCACGACTGCCGCATCGACGCCTACGCCGACAGCATGTTCAAGCTCGAGCCCTACGACTTCGACGCGCTGGTTCCGGGGCATTTGCAGATTTCGCTGACGGGCGGCAAGGCGCACCTGGACGCCGCCTGCGCCGCTTTCCGGCAGCTGGGCGTCCCGCCGAATCTGCTTTAAGTTTGCTCACTCCAATTTGGCCGGTAGCGCATCAGAGCCGGTTGAATTTCTTTAAATGCCGACGATTTCGCAGGGGCGACTGACGGGCTGTGTCCACGCGCCCCGGCGAGTCGCCCAATATCGATTTCGTCTTAGCCATCGGGCGATCCGCCGGATCGCCCCTTCCAGACTATTTCAACCGAAATGGATACATTGCCATTTGGCCAATCGCTTGACATAGTAAACGTTTTCTAATAGGCTTTTAGTTGACAGTAAACGTTTTCTATATCGCAAGAAGTCTGTTGACTCTCAATGGTCACGATCAAAGAAGTCGCAGAAATCGCTGGCGTTTCAATCGCTACCGTTTCGCGGGTGATGAGCAACAGCGATTATCCCGTCAGCGAGACGACTCGCGCAACGATATTGCGGGTCGCCAAAGATGTCGGTTACTTGCCGAACCGCGCCGCCCGCAGCTTGCGCACCGAGCGTTCTTCTCTGATTGGCGTCATTCTCGACAATTTCGATTCGCAGTGGGCGCCGGTCATCATCCGCGGCATCCAGGATATTCTCCATAACAGCGGTTACTTTACGCTCGTGGTCAACATCCCATGGGAAAAGCACTCGCAGGCGGATGTGGTGCAAGATATGCTGGGTCATTCCGTAGATGGCTTCATATTCGTCGAAACCTGGCATCCCGTCGGCGAACGCCGCGACATGCTCAACAATCGGCCCTATGTCATTGTGCATCGGCTGTTTCACGAATCGGATCCCCACAGCATCATCCCGGACGAAAGGCGCAACAGCGCGCTGGTGGTGAAACATCTCTTGGGGCTGGGGCACAGGAAGATAGCGTATATTGCCGGCGACGCGCGCTATTTTTCATCCGCGCAACGACTCAACACTTACCGGGACACGATGCGCGCCGCCGGCATTGAAGCGCGCGATGGCTGGATAGCCCAGGGCGAATGGCAGGTGCCCAGCGGCTATCAGTGCGCCAGGCAGATTCTCGCCGCAGACGACAAGCCCAGCGCCATCGTCGCCGCGAATGACGGATTGGCTTATGGCGCCTTGCTTGCGGCACAGGACGAAGGACTGCATGTGCCGGCGGATGTCGCAATTGTGGGCTATGACGATCATGAAATATCGCGTTTCGCCAATCCGACGATTACGACCGTCACATTGCCGCTCTTTCTGATGGGACAGGTGGCGGCGGAAAACTTGCTGAGTCAGCTCGCTGCTGACGATCGGGAATACGCCGAGCAGTTGATCCCCGGCGAGCTCATCGTCCGGCAGTCCTGTGGCGCGCCCGAAGGCAGCGGCGTTTACGCCCGTGACTACGCGCGCGACAATGCAGGCGCGTCAAGTTAATCTTTCACGGAGGCTATATGGTAGAAAAATGTGGCACAAGCTGTTATCTTAACCGAATGAGCAAGTCCAAGTAGGAGGACAATGCGATGTCAATTTACAGACTAACCCGGGTAGCGCTTCTCGTACTGTTGGTAATCGCCGCGCTGCCTGTGGCGGCGCAGGACGACCAAGTCAACATGTCCATGTGGGTTCGCACGATCAGCTTCCAGACGCAGAAACTGGTTGATGAATGGAACGCGAACAACGACAGCCAAATCGAACTAACCGTCATCCCCTCCGGCGAATTCGTGACCAAGATGGGCGCCGCCATCGCCGCGGGAGAACCGCCCGATATCGCCAGCATCGACCTGATCTACACGCCGGCGTTTTCGTCGGCCGGTCAGCTCGTGGACATTACGGAACACGTCAGAGCGCTGGATTATGCCGACGATCTGACCCCGGCCCACATGGAACTTGGCATGTACGAAGGGCGCAACTATGCGGTGCCAACCGCTGTTGATGGCTCCTTCATCATCTACAATGTCGACCTGTTCGAGCAAGCCGGCTTGGATCCGGATGATCCGCCATCAACCTGGGGCGAAATGCTGGATGCGATGCGCGCCATTGACGCCCTCGGCGACGACATCTACGGCTATTGGTTCTCTTTGGGTTGCGCCGGCTGCAACGCCTTCACCTTCCTGCCCTTCATCTGGGCCAGCGGCGGCGATGTGCTCAGCGACGACTATTCCGAAGCGACCATCACATCGGACCCGATCGTGCGCGAGGCGCTCGAGTTCTACAACACGATTTGGGAAGAAGGGCTCGTTCCCGAAGGCGCGAGCATTGACAACGGCAGCAACTTCACCAATGCCTTCGCGGGCGGCAATATCGGCATGGCGGGAACGGGCAACTTCAGCCTTAGCCGATATAAGAACGAGTTCCCCGACATCAATTTCGACCTGTTCCATATCCCCGGCAAAGAGGGCGGCACTGCCTCATTCGGCGGCGGCGATGTCATCGCCATTGCCACCGGCACGGAACATGTCGAAGAGGCCTGGCGCTTTATCGAGTGGACACTGACCGAGGGACCGCAGATCGACATTTACGCCGCCAACGGTCAGATCCCCGTCCGGCTTTCGCTGGCCGATAACGAATATTCGCAGGCCGACCCGCGCTTTGTCACCTCCGGCAGCGCGCTCTCAGTGGGCCATACGCCCTACACCACCGTCTACAACGATCTCTTCAATGATCCGAATGGACCCTGGCTGGAAATGCTGCAAGTGGCAATTCTGGACGGCGACATCGACGGCGCGCTGGAACTGGGACAGGAGCGATTCACCCAGATCATGGAAGGTTAGCCTCTCGGCTTTTGAGCGCCTGCCGGATCGAACGACGGCCTGGCAAGCGCTCCAAATTCGATACTTGTAGGGGCGTCACGATGTGACGCCCGTTCGGCAATGTTGAGGGCGTTTCAGCGAAACGCCCCTACAGTTTCTTGGCAGCCGCAAACTTATCAAAGAATCGCCCGTTGCTTATGTGGTCCCCGATTTTGAATCTCAGCTGGGAACAGCGCCGCAAATTGACCGGGCTGCTTTTCGTCTTGCCCACTGTCGCCTTCGTGACGGTGTTTTTCATCATCCCCCTGATAATGACCATCGTCATTTCCTTTCATGATTGGCCCCTCTTTGGCGAGCATACATTCATCGGATTGGAAAATTACCGGGAATTATCCAGCGATCGGCAGTATCTCAAGAGCCTCGATTTCACCTTCCGCTACACCGCGCTGATCACGCCGCCCATATTCATTCTTGGTTTTATTCTTGCCTCGCTCGTCCGGCACAAAATTAAATTCATCGGGATTTTCCGCACGATCTTTTTTATGCCGGTTGTGATTGGCCTGGGCGTATCCAGCCTGCTCTGGGTCTGGATGCTGGACGATCGGATCGGCATATTCAACAAGATTTTGCTGGACATGAACCTGGTCCCTAAGGCGCAACTCTTCCTGGGCCGGCCCAACACAGCGATGAACGTCATCATTCTATCGGTGGTCTGGAAGACAGTCGGCTTCACGATGATCCTGCTGCTGGCGGGCTTGCAGGCGATCCCGGACGAACTTTACGAATCAGCCGAAGTCGATGGCGCCGGTTATTTCAGGAAGCTGTTTTATATCACATTGCCGCTCATGCGCCGGTTCATCGCGCTGGCATTAATCCTCTCCGTCATTGGCTCGGTCCTGGCATTTGATCAGTTCTATATCATGACGCGCGGCGGACCCCGCAACAGCACAATATCCATCGTCTATTGGATCTTCAACAACTCCTTCACCTACTTCAAGATGGGTTATGGCGCGGCCATGTCCATCGTGCTGCTGGGGATCCTGGTCGCGCTTACCGGCGCTCAACTCTATGTCCTAAGGGAAAAAGATTAGATGGCTTCAACTTCCGCGCGGCGCGCAGGCGCTGAACGAGGCGCGATGACGCAGCAGGAAATCCGCCGCTTGCGCCGTCGCGCGCTCTTGTGGCTGCGCTACGTTGCGCTGCTTGTCCTGGCTATTCTGTTCCTCTTCCCTATTCTTTGGTCATTCCTTAATTCGATCAAATTGCCCTCGGAGGCAATGGCCGTGCCGCCAACCTATTTGCCCGAAGTCATCTCTTTCGACAACTATATCGAGCTCACGACCTTCGGCCGAGCCGGCGAAAAAGATCGCGAGGATCTCGGCGTCATTCAGCATGTCTACAATAGCACTGTGGTTGCGCTGATTACGGTCGCCGGCAGCATCCTGTTGAGCACATTAGGCGGCTACGGATTCGCGCGCTTCAACTTTCCAGGCAAGAATCTGCTGTTCATCATGGTGCTTTCCACCTTGATGATCCCCTTTCAATCGATCTTGATTCCGCTTTTTGTCATGATCGTGCAAGTCGATTTGCATGACACGCTCTTTGGCCTCGCCCTGGTATATATCACGTTTCAGTTGCCCTTTGGCATCTTCTTGATGCGCAACAGCTTTCTGGCCGTTCCGCGCGAAATCGAAGAATCGGCGCTGCTGGATGGCTGCAGTTCGCTGAGCATTCTCTATCGCTTGATGCTGCGGCTCGTTCTGCCGGGCATCGTCACCGTGGCGATCTATGCTTTCATCAATTCCTGGAACGAATTCCTGGCCGCGCTGATCTTCATGTCCGATCAAGACAATTTCACCTTGCCGGTTTTTCTTACTATGGTTCGAAGCGGTCTTTGGGGATCCGTGAATTGGGGCGCCTTGCAAGCCGGCGTCATCATATCGATCATCCCCAGCCTGGGCATTTTCCTGGCCCTGCAGCGCTATTACATGGACGGGCTGATGGGCGGCGCCGTCAAGAATTAGCGATTCGCGGCCGCGGACCGGACTCCAGGCAAATAATGACAATGACGGCCATAGGGAAAAAACTTCCGAAACAATTGAAATTGTGTGCGGGCGCGCCACCGGGTCGCGCAGACACTGACCGCCGCTCGCCCAGCCTTAATACGGGATTCCAATCCCTTTTCGCCTTACTGAATGAGTTCTACTGAGACTGCAAATGGACAAGCTACCCAAGAATCGCGAACCGCTGTATCCCGGCGCATTTCAAGCCTTGCCGCTCGGCGCGATCAAACCGCGGGGCTGGCTGCTGAATCAGCTGAAAGTGCAGGCGAATGGCCTTAGCGGCCACCTTGACGAGTTCTGGCCCGATGTGGGGCCGAACAACGGCTGGCTGGGCGGCGATGGCGACGCCTGGGAACGCGGGCCCTACTACCTCGATGGCTTGCTGCCCCTCGCTCATTTGCTCCAGGACGAGCGCCTGCTGAACAAGGTCGAACCCTGGATCGAGTGGACGCTGAACAGCCAGGACGAGCGCGGTTACTTCGGCACGCGCGACCCCGACTGGTGGCCGCGCATGATCATGCTCAAGGTGCTGATGATGCACTACGAAGCCAGCCAGGACGAGCGCGTCCACGAGTTGATGACCAGCTACTTCCGCTATCAGCTGCGCGTTTTGCCGGCGCGGCCGCTGCATACTTGGGGCTGGGCGCGGGCGATGGACAACCTGCTGGCGGCGCAATGGCTCTACAATTTCACGGGCGACGCTTTCCTGCTGGAACTGGGGCAGTTTCTGGTTGAGCATACGCTCGACTGGCCCGACTTGCAGGCGAACTACAGCTTGCGCGAGATACTGCCGCTGGCGGATTGGAGCGGCGGCATGATGACGCATGGCCCCAACAATGCCATGGGCGTCAAAGCCGGCGCTGTCTTCTATGTGCAGACGGGCAAGCCCTGGCACCGCCTGGCCTCGCGCCTCGGCATCGAAAACTTGATGCGGCATCACGGCCAACCCAATGGCGTCTTCAGCTGCGACGAACACCTCAACGGCACAACGCCCGTCAGCGGCACAGAGCTCTGCGCGGTTGCCGAGTATATGTTCTCGCTGGAAGAACTGATGCGGATTCTGGGCGATCCCTTCTTCGGCGACCAACTGGAGCGCGTCGCCTTCAACGCCTTTCCGGCCACTTGCACCGCCGATATGTGGGCGCACCAATATGACCAGCAGGTAAATCAAGCGCTGGCGACGGTCGCCAAACGCAACTGGACCGACAATACGGATCCATCCAACATCTACGGTCTCGAGCCGCATTTTGGCTGCTGCACGGCGAATATGCACCAGGCTTGGCCCAAGTTCAGCAAGAGCCTCTTCATGGCGACGCCCGAAGGCGGGCTGGCGGCGGTCGCTTATGCGCCTTGTCAGGTGGAAACGACAGTTGCTGGCGGAATTCCGGTGACCGTTACCGTGACAAGCGATTACCCCTTCAGCGGCGAAATCCGCCTGACGCTGGAGCTGGAAGAGCCATGCCAGTTCGACCTGCGCCTGCGCATCCCGGAGTGGGCGCAGGAAGCGGCGCTGACCGTCGGCGCCGAGACCGAATCCCTGCGCGCGCCCGGCAGTTTCCATGTCATCAATCGGACCTGGCGATCGGGCGACAGCGTCAGGCTCGATCTGCCGATGAACGTGCGCCTGAGTGAAGGCCACCGCGGCCTGCTCTCCGTGCACCGCGGCGCGCTGCTCTTCGGCTCAAAGATTGATGAAGAATGGAAGCAGATCGCGGGCAAATTGCCGCATGCGGATTGGGAGGTTTATCCCCGGTCGGATTGGAATTACGGCTTGCTGCCGGACGACAAAACCGCGCTCGCCGGTTTGACCGTGGAAACTGCGCCGCCCGGCGACACGCCATTTGCTTCGGAGCAGCCGCCGGTCACACTGAATGTCGCCGCCCGCAAGCTGCCGCAGTGGACGCTGCGCGACAACTCGGCGGACGATATAGATGTCGGGCCGCACGCGACCGATTCGCCGGTCGAGCGCATCTCGCTGATTCCTTTTGGCGCCACCGGCTTGCGCATCGCGGCTTTTCCAGTCGCCCAGGATGCGGAGAAAAGCGAGTGAACATGTCCGCCAGCGATTACGCCTATCGGCCAGTCAGTTTCGTTGATGTTTCCATCGAGGACGGCTTTTGGAAACCGCGCATCGACACCGCTGTTTACGTCACCATTCCCTACGATTTCGACAAATGCGAAAGCACCGGCCGCATCGACAATTTCGCCAAAGCCGGCGGACTGATGCCGGGGAAGCACGAGGGCATCTATTACGACGATTCGGATGTCTTCAAAGTGGTGGAAGGCGCAGCCTACGCCCTGCAAGTCGCGCCGAATCCCGAGTTGGATTCTTACCTGGACGACCTGATTGACCAGTTCGCCGCCGCGCAGGAAGCCGACGGCTATCTCTACACGGCGCGCACGATCGATCCGGTCAATCCGCCTGAACCCTGCGGACCCGAGCGCTGGTCGAACCTCGCCGTCAATCACGAACTCTACAATGTCGGCCACATGTACGAAGCCGCGGCCGCCCACCACGAAGCGACCGGCAAGCGCAACTTCCTCGATATCGCCTTGAAGAACGCCGACTTGATCGAGTCGGTCTTCGGCGTCGACAAGTTGCGCGATGTGCCCGGCCATCAGGAAATCGAGATCGGCCTGGTGCGACTGTTCCGGGTCACCGGCGACGAGCGCTACTTGAGATTGGCGAAGTTCTTCCTCGATGAACGCGGGCTGGCAAATGATCGCGAGATTTATGGTCCCTACTGCCAGGATCATGAACCGGTCGCGCGGCAGAGCGAAGCCGTCGGCCACGCCGTGCGCGCCGTCTATATGTACGCCGGCATGACGGATATCGCGGCTTTGACCGGCGACAGCGATTATGTCAAAGCGGTTCACAGACTTTGGGAAAATGTCGCAGGCAAGAAGCTGTCGCTCACCGGCGGCATCGGCGCCCGCCACGAAGGCGAAGCTTTCGGCGCCGACTATGAATTGCCCAACTTGACCGCCTATAACGAAACCTGCGCCGCCCAGGCCAGCATTTTCTGGAATCAGCGCATGTTCCAGCTTACAGGCCAGGCGAAGTTCATCGATATCCTGGAACGCACGCTATACAACGGATTTTTGTCCGGCGTCGGCATGGATGGCGAGTCCTTCTATTATGTCAATCCACTGGCCTGCGATGGGGAATTCCGCTTCAACCGAGAGACATCCATGGCGCGGCAGCCCTGGTATAAAACGGCCTGCTGCCCGACGAATGTGGTGCGGCTGCTGCCGGCATTGTCAGGGTACATTTACGCCAGCCGCGCCGAGGACCTCTACGTCAATCTTTACATCGCCGGCGACGCCCGCGTCAAAGTCGGAGACAGCAACATCGAATTGCGCCAGCGCCACAATTATCCCTGGGACGGCCGGATTGAACTGGACGTCAAGACATCGGCGCCGCGAGAGTTCACGCTGCGCCTGCGCATTCCGGCCTTCGCGCAAGGATATCCCCTGCCCGGCGAACTCTATCGCTATATTGAGGCGGAGGCCGCGCCCGTCCGTCTGAGCGTGGCCGATGAAGAACATCCCGTCGATCTGCATGACGGATACGCCGTCATTTCGCGCCGATGGCAGGGCGCGACAAAGATTGCGCTCGAATTGCCGATGGCGGTTCGCCGCGCGCTGGCGGACTCGGCCGTCGCCGAGCTCAGAGGCAAGGTCGCGCTCGAGCGCGGGCCGCTGGTTTATGCGCTGGAAGCTGCCGACAATGGCGCGGGCCTGTTGGATCTCGGCTTGAAGGATTCGACCGTGCTGGCAAGTTCTCCCGCGCCCAATCTGCTCGGCGGCGTCACCGTCATTCAGGGCGAGGCGCAAGATGCCGCCGGCGAAACCCGGGCCTTCAAAGCCCTGCCCTACTACGCCTGGGGGCACCGCGGCGCCGGAGAGATGACGGTCTGGCTGAATCGTCTTTAGCGCTTGGGCCAGGTATCCGTCAGCCGGTAGCCCAGGGGCCAGGGATCCTCCGGGTCAAGCATCAACTGCTGCGCGCCGGTGATCCAGCCGCGTCCGCGAATGCGCGGCAAGACAGCCGGGCGGCCGGCAATCTCCGTCAGTTCGCCGATATGACAATCAAAGCGCGAGTTTATGATCGAGCGCGCTTCATAGCGCTCGCCGAGCCCAAGCTCTCCCCGGGCATGCAACACCGCCATGCGCGCCGAGCAACCGGTGCCGCAGGGCGAGCGGTCGAGTTTGCCCGGATCAATTGCAACCGTGTTGCGCCCGCTGACGACGCCAGGCTCCCGCTCGACCGGGAGCGTGAACTGGCAGAAAGAAATCGCATTCCATTCTTCGTGCACCGGATGCTGAAAGCCGATTTGCTCGTTGGCGGCGGCGGTAATCATAGCGCCCGTCCGCGCCAGGTCCAGCGCTTCGTCCGGCACAATCTCGAAGCCAAGAGCGCGCGCGTCAACCAGGACGAAGCTGTCGCCGCCATAAGCCAGGTCAACCGACAGCGTGCCGAAGCCTTCCAACTCCAGCGGCGCGTCCAGCCGGTCAACATAAGACGCGACATTTTGAAACTCGATGCTCTTGGCTTTGCCCGCCTCGCATAAAGCGCGGATGCGAACCAATCCCGCTGGCGCTTCAAGGTAGAAGACCGTCTCCGGCTCTTGCATTTCGACCATGCCGGTATCGAGCAGAACCGTGCTGATGCAGATGGAATTGGATCCGGACATGGGCGGCGTATGCTCCGGTTCCATGACGATGAAAGCATAAGCCGCGCGCGGATCCTTCGGCGGCAGGAGCAAATTGATGTGCTTGAACACGCCGCCGCGCGGCTCATTCAATACGAACTGGCGCAAGCGTTGATCTTGCGCGATCCAGCGCGCTTGCTCCCAGATCGAATCGCCCGGCGGGGGCGGGACGCCGCCGACAATCACATTGCCGACTTCGCCTTCGGCATGACAGCTCACGATGTGAATAAGTTGGCTCGATCGCATGCGGGTATCCGGTAGTGATTAGGAATGGGAATTATAAACGATGCGAGCGTGCATCTCGGCTCACAGTGAATACGGATTGAATATAGCATCCAGCGACCATGATTACATCGGTTGCGTGGGCCAGTTGCGCTCGGCCAGCCTACCTGCCCTACCGTGTCTGTCTATGCTAGGATTATAAAAATCTTGTCGTCAAAGGTCTACGCGACGCGCAATTCATGTTTCGAGGGACAGCGGCTCTCGCTTGGGTGGCGCCGGTCTACGCAGACAAGAGGCTGAGAAAGCATGACTGACAGGGCGATGCGCGCGATTGTCACCGCGCCCGGCAAAGTGAGGCTGGAAGCCTTTGATATGCCCCGGCCCGGGCCGGGGGAGTTGCTGCTGCGCACCCGCAAGACGCTGATCAGCCCGGGCACGGAGCGCGCCATCCTTTTGAATCTGCCGGGCAAGAACGTTCGCTATCCAAGAGAAGTTGGTTACTGCAATGTGGGGCAGATCATTGAAGTTGGCAGCGGCCTGCCGGCCTTTCATGCGCATAAGCGCGTCGTCAGCCGAGCGAGGCACGCCAGCCACGTTCTGGTCAAGGCGGAAGACTGCCAGGTCTTAAATCCTGGAGAGCTTGGCGACGCGCGCGCCACATTCGCTCCCCTGCTCGCCACTGCCTTGCAAGCGGTGCGCAAAACGCGCATCGAAATCGGCGAGGCGGCCGCCGTCATCGGTCTTGGCCCGCTTGGCCAACTGACGCTGCAAGCGCTGAAACAAGCGGGCGCGCTGGATATATTCGCCCTGGATCGGCATGAGGGCCGCCTGCAATTGGCAAGCCGGCTCGGCGCAGACCATTGTCTCTGCGTCGACGATGATGGCGCCATGTCATCGCTAAGAGAGGCCGCCGGCGATATCCCCGTCGTGATTGAAGCGACCGGCAATCCCGCAGCGATAGAACTTGCCTGCGAGATCGCGGCGGACGGAGGACGAGTCGCGCTCCTGGGCAGCGCGCGCGGCAATACCGCCTCATTTGACTTTTATTCGCTGGTGCACAGAAAATCTATCACCCTGATTGGCGCGCATATCAGCAGCGCGCGTCGAAAAGAGTCCGCGCCCGGTCGCTGGCGCCTGCAAGCGGAGCACAAACTTGCCCTCAAACTGTTGGAAAAGGAGCGGGTTCAGGTTGAACCTTTGATAAGTCATCGCTTCGGCTGGCGGCAATTCGAGGACGCCTATGCGCTGTTGGCGCGCCGAGACCTGGACGCCATCGGCATTTTGATCGATTGGACAAGCAAATGAACGAGGAGGAGGAGCAATTGGAATCAGAAGCAATGAAGTCGGTCTTTGGCTTGCCGCGCTTTGAAAAGCCGCGGTCGCTGCGCCAAACCTGGCTCAAAGATGTCGGCTTCGACGAGGCGCCAAATTATGTCGAACGCATGGGATTGGCGGAGTTGGCTGATTTTTTGACCGTGGCGGCGGAACGATTGGATTATGTCAAGATCGTCACGACGCAGGTCATTAACAGCCCGGCGGACTGGCTGCAACAAAAGATCGCCACATATCAGCGTCACGGCGTCGAGCCCTATCTGGATCATACGTTCTTCATGGGGGCATACCAGCGCGGCGTCGTGGAAAAAGCGCTCGAAGCCGGGCGCGCACTCGGTTTCCGCGCAGTCGAGTTCATGAATACGGCCGAGGACATCAGTCCCGCGCAATGGGCGTCCTGGCGCGCCTTGGCGGCCGAGCTGGGCATGCGCGTCGTCTTCGAGCATCATCCTCTCTACAATTGGGATCAGTCGCTTCCGCGGCAAGCGGCCAGCGCCGACGACATCCTGCGCGAAGCCGAGCCTTTCCTCGCCGATGGCGCTTTTGCGCTGATGATTGACCACGACGAGCTTGAATTGCAAGGCGAGCGCGCCGCCGAAGAAATCGGGCGGGTCGTTGCCGCCCTGGGTTTGGAGCTTCTGGTTTTTGAAGCCACCTCGCCCAAAGAGGGACCGATGATCTGGCGCGACAATCTGGAGAGCTATTTCAGGCATTTCGGCGCCGACTGCAATGTCGCCAATGTGATGCCCAGCCAGGCCCTCTACGTCGAAACTTTGCGCGCGGCGGCGGGCGCGGGCTAGTGGTACAATCGCGCGCATCCGCAAGCAATCCCCCGAGGTAGAGCCAATGCAAGAATCCGTCCTGGCGAAACTGCGCGAATGCGACAGCGCCACGATCTGCAACGTCATTGAGCTATTCGAGCTGCGTCCGCGCAACCGCGGCTTCATGGACCGCCGCGTCAAAGCCGCCTTTCCCGATCTGCCGCCAATGGTCGGCTTCGCATCCACCGCCACCTGCCGCACCTTCGTCGAACCCGATCCCAAGCAGAAAACCGGGGCCCCGGATCTGATCGCGCGCTTCGAGGAACTGTCCGGGCCGGCCGTCGCCGTGCTTCAGAATCTGGATGCCGGGGGCGCCGCCGCCGTATTCGGCGATGTCATCTGCAGCTCCTTTAAGGCATTCGGCGCGACGGGTCTGGTGACGGACGGACCGGGACGGGATCTGCCTGGAATCGCCGCCATCGACTTTCCCGTCTTTTGCGACGGACTCGTGGCCGCCCACGGTTACAATCAGCTGCTTGATTTGCACGTCGGCGTGCAAGTCGGCGGCATTAGCGTATACCCAAATGATTTGGTGCATGGCGACGGCAGCGGCGTCACCACCATTCCGAAGGAGATCGCCGCCGATGCCGCCGATGCCTGCGGCGAATTCGCGGCGGCGGAAGCCATTGTGATCGACCTGGCGCAGAGCGGCGCGGCCAGTCTGGCGGAATTGCGCGAAGCCTACGAAGAAAAGACAAGACTTCTCGACGCTTTGAGCCAACGTCTGCGCGGCCCCGAACCGAGACATTGCGACTGAGAAGGGGTGAAAAAGAGATTCTAGGCCGCCGCTCGCCCGTCCGCCGAGACTCCTCTTATGGCGTAGGGACGACCCTTGGGTCGTCCGCAAGTTTGCCGCGTAAAACGATGGGCAATTTTTCACTCACTAACTTGCGTTTACGTATTTGATCTTCCGGCCATAGAAATCGGGCCGCGGCCCTGGAGACACAATGTCAAAGCCAAATGTCCTCTTCCTGCTGACCGATCAGTGGCGTCTAGAGGCGCTGGGATACGCCGGCAACCGGCAAGTGCGGACGCCGCACATTGATCGCCTGGCCGGCGAAAGCGTCAATTTCAAACATGCCATATCCGGTTATTCGGTCTGCTGCCCCTGGCGGGCGAGTTTCTTGACCGGGCAATACCCGCTGAGGCATGGCGTGATCGTCAACGACGTGCCCATCAGCGGCGCGCCGGTCGGGCTGGGCGACGCCTTCAAGTCCGCCGGCTACCGCACTGGATTCATCGGCAAATGGCACGTCGATGGCCGCGGCCGCAGCAATTATATTCCGCCCGAGCGCCGCCTGGGCTTCGATTATTTCAAGGCCCTGGAATGCAGCCACGATTACAATGAATCGGCCTACTACGCGCAAGACGACGCCGACATGCGCTATTGGGAGGGCTACGATGTCTTCGCGCAGACGGCTGACGCCCTGCAATTCATCCAATCCGGGGAAAGCGAACAGCCCTTCATGCTCGTTCTCTCCTGGGGGCCGCCGCATAATCCCTACGAGACCGCGCCGCCGGAATACCGGAACCTGTATGACGCGGACGAGATTGAGCTTCGCGAAAACGTGCCGCCTTCAATGGCGGCGGAAGCGCGCGAAGATCTGGCCGGGTACTATGCCCATTGCACTGCTATCGACAAGAGCGTCGGCGACATCGTTGCGGCGCTCGAGGCGCGCGATCTGGCGGAGGATACCGTGCTGGTCTTCGCTTCCGATCATGGCGATATGCTCGGTTCCCAGGGCATGACGCGCAAACAGAAGCCCTGGGAAGAATCCATCCGCGTGCCCTTCCTGTTGCGTTATCCGGCGCGATATGGGCGTCGTGCGCAAGAAACCGAAGCCTTTCTCAATGCGCATGACATCATGCCGACGCTGCTGGGCGTCTGCGGCTTGCCGATTCCTGATAGTGTTGAGGGGGCGGATCTCTCGCCGGTTCTAGTGGGCGACGCCCGGCCGAACGAAGCCGCTCTGCTCGCCTGTTTCCACCCCTTTGGCGAATGGTCGCGCGATGTGGGCGGCCGCGAATACCGGGGCATCCGCAGCGCGCGCTATACCTATTGTCGCTCTCTGGACGGCCCCTGGCTGCTCTATGACAACGACAGCGATCCCTTCCAGCAGGAGAATTTGGTTAATCGCGCTGAAACTGCCGAGCTGCAGCGCGAACTGGACGCCCTCCTGCAGCGCGAACTCGACACCATCGGCGACGAATTCCTCCAGGGCATGGCTTACATCGAGAAATGGGGCTATCCGCTGGACAACACCGGCACCGTGCCCATCCAGCGCTGATACCCGTCAGTCGTCCAATTTCACATAAGCTTTGCTGCGGTGATAGATCAGCGGCGACTGCGCATCGTCATCCAGCAGATCGCCTATCTGATAGCTGGCAATCTGCTCATCCGAGAGGATATTCTGCTGGCCGTTGAACGCGCTGCCGTCGGGCATGTAGGCGCAGGTCATCGCCCGGCGATGATAGGGTGTCATATTGGCGCCGGCGCCATGACCACAGAGACCGTTGTGGAATGTGCAGGAACCAGCCTCAATCTCGACAGAAACCGCCTCCGTCTTGCTCCATTCGGGATAAGCCGTGAAAAGATCGCCGATGTTGCTGCCGATGCTGACATTGTCGTAGGTCGCCGTCTTCTGTGAGCCCGGCAAGAAGTAGAGGCAGCCGTTGTCGCGCGTCACATTGTCCAGCGCTACCCACAAGCTGATGGCGTCGCGCGAATAGAAGGACCAGTAGGGATTATCCAGGTGCCAGCCGGTTGGGTTGCCCCAAGGCGGCTTGATCAACGCTTGATCATGCCAGATGCGCATGCCCTCGACCTGCGCCAGGTCCGCCGCCATCTTTCCCAGCCGGTCATCCAGCATCAAGCGCCGCATGCCTTCATGGTCCTGCCACAGGTTGATACGCTGCGCGAACACCCGGGCATAATAATTGTCTTCTTCGATCCAATCGGCGCCCGCCAATTTTCTTTTGCCGCGGTTGGCGACCGCCTCGCCGACATGTTGGCGCCAGGTCTCCAGTTCTTCCGCGTTCAGGAAGTCCTCAATGACGACAAAGCCATTTTCTTGATAAAACTGAATCTGCTCATCTGTCACCCGGGCATTCATCGTTAGCTCCTCCATTCTTCCATGTTCATAAATTGTTCACGATGTTTTTAGTTCTGCGCCAGGCCAGGTCTCCACAGGATTGAAGCCGGCGTTGGTCTCATCGGAATCGGTCGCCGCAGAGTATGATACGCTTCAAGGGGCCTGTCAAATATCAGTATATGCAAGTGAGTCCTGCAAAATCTGATGGACAGTTTGTAGCATGAGTGGGCGAGCCACCGGCTCGCCCCTACCAGACTAACTCAACCGAAATGGATACATTACGGTCCGTCCGCAGTCGCAGCGAAAGATCGTTCAGCGTATGTCGACCTCCAGCAACTCCCTCCAGTTATCGGCTTGCCCCTCGGCGTTGGCTTGACGCAGAATTGAACGCCACAAAGCCGAGATGAGCAATTCCCGCGCGAGGATAAAGACGAGCAGCATGAGACTGAGATGGTCCGCGCTGAACAAAAGCCCGATCGCCAGCGCAAGGACATAGCTGAGCATCTGCAGCATGATAAAGGCGACGCAGGCGGCGCTGATCCGGTCAATTGAAGCGGGAAAGCGATTGACCGCTTCAATTGACGTCAGGCAGGCAAGCACGGCCGACTGCGAATGTTCGAGCGGGATGATAAGGATGAAGAGCGCAACCTCCAGCAAGAGCGAACCGAGCTCGACCGGATCGACATCGGACAACTGGGTGAAGGCGATGCATGAGGCCATCAACAGAATGAAAGCGATAATGCCAGCCATCAGACGGCGAAGCAAACTGAGCCAGACGATCGCGTCATCGGCATTTAAGACCACTTTGCATACGGAGATGAAAACAAAAATGCGCCCGGGCGGAATGACGCTGACTTCTTCCAGCAGGCCTTCGCGCGCCCCTTGTAGGAGCAAGGCGACGATCTGCGTGATCCAAATCACGCAATAGACCGAACTGAACAGCAGCAGATACAGCGGCAGCGTCCAGACAACGGCGTCGGACATGCGCGAATGCAGAAAGGCGAGCGCAAAGAAAAGCAGAAGCCCGCCGGCGATACTGAGCGCCAGCACCGGCAAACGGCGGCCGCGCTTCAGTCGCCGCGCGAAATGCGCTGCGATTGGATGGCGGGCGTCGCGCCGCAAGGTTCGCCAGAGCGGGGGACGCGCGAGCAAGTCTGCGGCAGCGCGCGGCCAGATTTGAATTCTCTTCAACGGCGGGAACTTCTGCCGGACTGTCACCGAACACCGCTGCTATGAGACAGCTTCAGGCGGGTCCCTTGGTGTAGCCCGCGGGGTTCAGACGGCGGCGGGCTTCAAAGCCGGCTTTAGAGCGGAGTCGATCGATTCATCGTAAAGGAAACACTTCACGCTGCGGCCTTCGTGCATGACGCTCGGCGGGATATGGTCGTGGCAGATATCCATCACCGCCGGGCAGCGCCCGGCGAATTTGCAGCCGGTGCGGGTATATTCGTCCGTCTCGATGACCGCCAGATCGATCTTTTCGTCCCAGGCGTCGCTCGACCGGATGCTGGGTATCGAAGTTTTCAGGTTCTGCGTGTAGGGGTGGAGTGGATTGCCGAGCACGCGCTCGGTCGGGCCCATTTCCACGATCCAGCCGCGCAGCATGACGGCGATTCGGTCGCCGGTGTAGTAAGCGGTGGCCAAATCGTGCGTGATGTAAATGACGCTGACGTTGTTGTCGTCCTTCAGCTTGCGGAACATGTTCACAATGGACATGCGCAGCGAGGCGTCCAACATGGAGACCGGCTCATCGGCCACGATCAGCGACGGTTTTGTGATCAGGGCCCGGGCGATAGCAACGCGCTGGGCCTGCCCTCCGGAAAGCTCGTTGGGATAGCGCCCGGCGATCTCCGCCAGGGTCAAGCCAACTTCGCTCAACACCTCATTGACATAGCGGGGCAATTCTTTTTTGTCCGACACCATCTTGTAATTCTTCGCCGTCTCGTAGAGGTAGCTGTCGATCCGCTTGAGCGGACTGAAAGCGGCGAACGGGTCTTGAAAAACCGGCTGCACCTCGCGGTAAAACCAGGTCTTCATTTCTTTGCGACTGATGTCGTTAATCACGCGATCTTTATAACGCAGGACGCCTGTCGAAGCGGCCTCCATGCCCAGCACCATCTTGGCCAGGGTGGTCTTTCCACTTCCGCTCTCGCCCACAACCGCAAATATCTCCGGCTTTTCGGAATCAATTACAAACGAGGCGCTGTCAACCGCGTGGAATTCCTGCGATGCGAAGCCCTGCCGAATATGGAAGATCTTGCTCAGGTCGTCAATTTCAAGGAGCGCTTCAGATTGCGACACGGCTCAGTTCCTCCTCAACGACGTGGCAGGCAGTGAAGTGGCTGGGCTCAATCTCGATGAGCGCGGGCTCGACTGTCTTGCATACGTCTTTCGCCAGCGGGCAGCGCTCATGGAAACGGCAGCCGGATGGCGGGCGGTCCAGCGCCGGCGGCCGCCCGGGAATGGCCATGCGCTCTTCGCGCGAATCCAGGCTGGGCAGCGATTCAATCAAATAACGCGTATAAGGATGACGAGGATTCTCAAGAATCGTCTCCGTCGACGCCTCTTCCACCAGTTTCCCGGCATACAAGATGCCGATGCGATCGGCCAGATTGGCGTGCACGCCGATATCGTGCGTGATCAGCACGAGCGTACTGCCCTCGGTCTGCTGCACATCTTTGAGCATCTGTATGACGCCGCGCTGCACAACGACGTCCAGGGCCGTGGTCGGCTCATCGGCGAAGATCAGCTTGGGCCAAAGTATAGTCGCCAGGGCAATAGTCACGCGCTGCCGCATCCCGCCCGAAAGCTGATGCGGGTAAGAGGCCATCACTTTTTCCGGCAAGCCCAGATCGCGCAGGTAATCCGCCGTCAGTTGGAACGATTCTTTCTTGGTCACCTCGCGATGGGCGCTGATGAAATCGTGGAAGGTGTCGCGAATGCGGCGCACCGGGTTCAGCACGTGCATGGACCCTTGCGGGATATATGAGATCGTGCGCCAGCGGAGATCCCGCTGCTGCTCTTCGGTCATATCGGCGGCGTTGATCGCCTCGCCATCAAAATGATAGACGACTTCTCCGCCCACCACAGTGAGCGGCGGCTGATAGGCGCCCAGCAGAATCCGCAGCAGCGTCGACTTGCCGCAGCCGGATTCGCCCGCAATGCCGTAGACCTCGCCTTCCTGAATGCGCAGCGTGATGTCGTCAACCGCCTTGACAGTGCGCTCAACGCCGTAGGCCTGGGTGATGTAATAGGCGCGCAGGTTGTTGGTTTCGATTATGGTGCCCATGCGTCGTCCTTCTCTTTGCGCGGATCGTCGTCTTCCGCCTCTTCGCCCGCATGCGCCGTCAAACGAACAAGGCGCTTGCGCGGATCGAGATATTCGCCCAAGCCGACTGACATCAGGTAGAAGCCCAAAACCATAAGAATCGCGGTGACCATCGGCACAACCATCACCCAGGGCCTGCCCGCGGGAATCGACTGGTAGTAATTGCCCCAATAGATCATGGTGCCGATCGTTGGGCTGTCCAGGTTTGCCAAGCCGAGATAGGACAGCGTCACCTCGATGCCAATGGAGAAGAGAAAGCCGCTGATCACATCCGCCAGCAGGAAGGGAATGATGAAGGGCAGATGCTCGCGAAGCACAATCTTGAAACTGCCCATGCCGCTGAATACGGCCGTGTGCGTGAAGTCGCGCTCGCGCAGACTCAAGACTTGCGCGCGGTAGCGTTTTGAGGGATAAGCCCAATCGAGTATGCCGATGAGAATGCCCAGGGTAAACATCGTCAGGCTGCCGCGCAGAATGGCACCAATCAATATGAGCAAGGGTAATCGCGGAACGACAATGACACTTTCGACCAGGGATTGGGCCGCGCGGTCAAACACCCCGCCCAGGTATCCGGAAATCATGCCGAGAGACACGCCGATGCCGCGACCGATGAAGACAGCGATACTGGAAATAATCAGGGTATTGCGAATGGCGAATGTCAGCGCCCAAAAGACATCTTGCCCCTGCGATGTCGTGCCGAAAACGAAGTCGGCCGAGGGCGGTTGGTTGCGTTTTACCTTCCGGCGCAACCTGTCTTCCTCATACGGAGAAAATGCAGACAATAGCACAAAAGCGGCGACGACCATCAGAATCAGCGAGCCAAAGCGAAACGATGGGCTGAAGCGGAATAAATCGCGAATCGTAGTTAGCACGGTGAATCCCTATCGCAAACGGACGCGCGGATCGAAGATCGGATAGAGCAAATCAATGATCAGTGATGCAGTGGCGATCCCGGCAATTGACAAGAGCGTGATACCCATGATGATGTTGTAGTCGGCGTTGTAGATTGCGTTGTAAAGCACGAAACCCAAACCCGGATAAGCGAATAATACTTCGGTGATCAGCGCCCCTTCAAAGAGCGCGCCGAGCGAAAGCGCCAAATCCGTCACCTGCGGCAGCATGGTGTTGCGCGCGACATAGAATAAGATGATTTTGCGCTTCGGCACCGCAGCCAATTCAGCGTATTGCACATAATCGCTGGCGATCTCGGTTGTCGTCAGCGACTTCGCCATGATGAAGCGGAAGGCGGTGGAGCCGATGACAAGAGATAATGCCGGCAAGAAGCCAAAATAAAGCAGCGTGCTGATGTAGTCCCAGGTGAGCCCCGGTTGCCCGCGCGAGCCGCCCACCAGCGGGAACCACTTCAACCACCAGGCGAATACAAAAATGAGGACAAAGGCGATGATAAGGTAAGGAATGGGATAAACGACGACGACGAAGCGCTCGAGGAATTGCGCCCAGCGCCGATCATGAAAGTAACCGGCCAGCGCGCCCAGAAATACGCCCGATACCCAGGAAATGAGGATGGCTACACTTAAGAGACCAATCGTCCAGGGCAAGCCAGCGCCGATGATATCCGAGACCGGGCGCGGGAAATTCCCAAAGGACACGCCAAGGTCCCCGGTGAACAGACGCTCCCAAAAGCGGATATACTGCTCAAGTAATGTGCCTTCCAGACCAAACAGCGCCGTTGCCGATTCGCGCATGCTGACAACCGCATGGGGGTCGATTGACGCAAACGCGGTCATGCGCCCGATCATTTCGTCAACTGGATTGATCGGCGATAAGCGCGGAATAAGAAATGTGGCTGATATGCCGACAAAGATGACAAGCGCCCATTGCAGGATGCGCGGCAGGATGTAGGTGCGTAGCAGATTCATCCGGTGTCCTTTACCTAGGGCGCGCGTAGGGGCGAGCCGGCGGCTCGCCCGTACACACATGGAAACACGCGGTTCGACGGAATCGAAACTGTAGGGGCGAGCCTTGGCTCGCCCGCACAAAACTCAAGTTACGATGTCGACGTCAAGCCCTGGATGGCGTACTTGCCGCCCTGGAACCAGTACAAGGGCATCGCATACGGATTCTCAGCCGTGGGGAAACCGGTCCAGTATTTCTCGTCCCAGGTGACCAGCTTCTTGAAGGCGATGCAGGTGATGTCGATCATGTTCTCGACCCAGTGCTGGATGAACTCGATGTTCAAGGCGATGTTTTGATCGGCTTGGCCAACCGGATCGACCGCCTCCATCGCATCGAGCAATTCATCGATCTTGGGATCGACCAGGCGCCGAAGGCTGTTGCCGCCCAAGGGACGATAATCTTCGCCAGCCGGGGCATAGAAGTCCGAATGCATGCCGTTGATGCGCGGCCAGAAGTCGCCGGCCGGCAGCGCGAAGGATCCCCAGGGCGTGCTGACTTCATAGGCGCCAACGTGGTGGTTCTGCGACCAGGCGCCGCGATCCAGCGTGATGAAGTTGACGTCAATGCCGAAGTCCTGCCACATATCGGCAGCCGCTTGCCCCATACGGTAAGCATCATTCTCGCTAGGGTCCGATTGCAGGTCGAGAGTCCAGATTTCGCCATCGGGCGTCAGCCAGTTGCCGCCGCCATCGCGGCTCAAGCCGGCTTTCATCAGCAGTTTCTCGGACGCGTCGGGCGCGAACTTCCACCAACCGGTGCCAAATATCTCGGCTGGCGTACCCGGCACCGTATGGCCCTGCGCTTCCGCCCAGGCGTTGAGCTGGTCCGGAACAGTCGGGTCATATACGGAGAACATCTCGCCATCGCCCAAGTCAATCTGCAACTCGTTCAGCCAGGGCTCCATTGCCTCATGGTAAATCCCCGTCATGGCCGCCGTCGGCGGTACCGCAAAGGTTGTGACTTTGGCGAGCCCGCCGATATAATCGCCGGCCAACTCAACATTGTTGATCGCCAGCGCAAGCGCCCAGCGAACGTCCTTGTTTTGCAGCAAGGGGTCGCCTTCGAAGTTGAAAGCCAAGTGACGCGTGCTGTACTCATTGGGGAAAGCCCAGGGGAAATCTTTGTACCAACTGCGCGCGGTCGGCGTGGTATCCAGCGTCGTCTCGAAGGACTCGATATCGACATCGAAGTAGACATCCAGCTCGCCACGAGACATGGCGATCGCCTTCTTGATATTCTCGTTGCCGTAGAAGATGCTCAACACATAGGGAGGACCGCTGCCTCCGGTGATGATGCCAGCCAACGAATTCTCCGGATCATCGCGGCGCTTAAACAGCTCCCAATAGCCGTTGGGATCGACCTGCTGCGGCAGGTAGTTGCCCAACACGATGACATCTTCCGCTTCCCAATGCCAATCGGCGAGGGTCTCGCCATCAGCCAGATTCGCTTCCACCTCGGAAACGTAGTGGCTCGGCATCATGTACAAGCCCGCCCAGCGCGATTCAAACACGGTATGCAAACGCGGGTTTGGCAGGGTGGTGAACTTAACGCTGAATTCGCCGGTCTTTTCGACGCCGACATCAAATTTGGTCAACTGCGCGTGCCAGCCTTGTTGTGTTAAGCCAGAGTTAGCTTTGACCGTCTCAACAGTATAGACCACATCATCGGCGTTGAATTCTTCACCATCGGACCACATGACGCCTTGGCGCAGGTCAACCGACATCTCGGTGAAGTCCTCATTGTACACGGGGCCGGAAATTGCCAGCGCGTTAATGTTTTCGCCGGTCTCCTGGTCGCCATTCCAGAATGTCTCCAGCATCAGCGCGTGGTGATGCGGCGTATTGCCGCCCGTGCGCCAAACATTGAAATTGCCTACAGAACCCCAACGAAAGATCTGGTCGAAGACAAACAGATTCGCGCGCCCGCCCGGCACATCAACCGGTAGACCTTGCGGCTCCTGGGCGACGCCAACAAGCGTTGGCACTGTGAGCAGCGCCAACAGAACGAGTAAAACAAGCTTTCTTGCCATTTCTTGAAACTCCTTACCTTGTGGATAGAACACTATCGAGCGTCGGAACTGACGCTCGGTCGTACCTGCTTCGGGCGACGCTAGCCTATACTATCGTAAATTCCCAACACCGCAAGTTATGCACAATCGCGCGCATAGGCCGCCGTCAGCATCTTCCCGCTCTCAGGACGAGGACGGGCGCCGCCTGAATTTGTGATTCGCGCAGGGCTGTGAATGACGGAGTAAGGCGCATTTGTGAAGTTTACCGCAAACGAAGCAAACCTTAAAGGCATGATTTTCATGGGGGTGGTGAAGTAGGGCTTGTCCGATACTGGATGATGCTTGCGCGCTTTTTCTACCTGTAGTGGTCTCAAATTATTGGACACAAAATCTCAGAATCGCAGGGGTGGTTGCGTTGCAACCACTGCGCCTCGTATTCTGCCGGCGTCTGGTAGTCTAAGGCGCTATGAACGCGTTGCGTGTTGTAGACCACCTCGATGAAGTAACCAATCTGCTCGCGCGCTTCTGCCATGCTTTGGTATTCGCTCCGGTCGATTTCCTCCTCCTTGATTGTGCGAATCAGCCGTTCTACGTGGCCGTTTTCTTTCGGTTTTCCCACGGCCGACATGCTGACCTGAGTGCCCTGATCGTGCAGGAGCTTGACGTGTGAATTGCCGCAATATTGCCTGCCTTGGTCAGAGTGATGGATTTCTGGCGCCGGGTAGTGATGCAAGGCATGTCTCAGCGGTACGAGGACCAATTCCTGACCCAAGGACCAACTCAGGTTCCAGCCCCGCACAGCCCGGGTGTAGAGGTCCATCAGCACCGCCAGATAGACCTCTTCTCCGCGCAAGCCCACATGGGTGATATCGGCCACCCAGACTTGGTTCGGCTTCGTCACGGTCATGCCTTGCAGCAGGTTCTTGTAGCGCCCGTGAGGATGCCGGCTGTCCGTTGTGCTTGTCCGTCGCTTTGGCTTGAACAGCAAGTTCAACTCGCCCATCACGCGTCTGACTCGCTTGCGACTCACTTTCAGGAAGTAGGGCTCGCGTGACAACTGCGCCTTGATCCGCCGGCTGCCGTAGGCCGGATGCTGCCCAGCGATGTCTGCTATCGCTTCCCGCAACGCTCGCTCATCGCGCTGCTTGCCGCGATGGTAATAGCTGCTTCTCGACAAATCCAGCGCCGCGCAACAGTCTGTCACCCGATACTCCCGGCTTAACACCTTCACTAGCTCTCGTTTTCGACCGGTAGAGAGTTTAAGTAGCGACTGGCTTTTTTTGCAATTTCCAGTTGCATGGCTTGTTTCCCCGCCAATCGCTCCAAATCCTCGATGCGTTCCAGCAGCCGCTTCTGCTCCGCCGGCCCGGCTCAAATATCCTGGGCGCCCCTTCAAAGAATTGCTTCTTCCAACGGGAAAGCAGCGTGTCCTTGATCTGATAGTCCCGGCTCGACTGAGCCAAACTCTTCCTGCCGGATACCATCTCCAACACGACCTGCGCCTTGAACTCCGGGCTATACTTACGTGCCTTTGCCATAGTTGTCTCCCCTCATGATCGAACACCAGTATACTCACTCCACTAGGTGTCCAGTTTTTCGGGACCACTACAACCCCATCCCCCCAGCCCCCTTCCCCAGCTAGCTGGGGAAGGGGGAGCGCGCTGAAAGAGACTGACTTCATTGGCAATCTTCTATGTGTTTTGAGGTCAACCTACGAACTTCTTTGAAGAGTCACCCTTCCCCAGTTCACTGCTGAGGACAGGACAGGTTTAACATAGCCTCTGATCTAGGACGACGGACAGGGATGGGAACTTGTCATGGCGTAAGACATACTTGTTGAAGTAGGCGATGCCTTCCTTGAATAGGCTAAGTGGCCGCCTCAACTTGTTGTCTTTGGTCTTTATCAGTCGGCGTGCCTTACCTGTGATCACAGCTTGGCTGCCAAGCGCTAAGGCCATGCCTTGCGCAAGCGCCAAGATCGCCAGGAATCGGGCCATTCGGTCTACCGAGCGCAAACGACAGGTTTCCAGTTGCCAGCCACCGCTTTTCAAGTCGCGGAAGCTCTGTTCCTGCCAGTTGCGCATCCTATACTCCCGACCTGTCAAGTCTGGATTGTTCGTAACCAAAATCCAAGGTTCGTCGCAATCTCGGTCCCAGATCGCGCGCACATGCGCCGGAACCCTTCCCCGTTTAATAAAGACCGATCCGCTCGCGCGCCATCGTCCCCCTTTCCGCATTTCCTTGTACGGATGCGCTATCCCGTCATCGGTCTTGATCTTGACTGTTTTCGGAACGCGGAACAAATATTGCCAGCCCAAGCCCTCAACCGCCCTGCACAGCGCTGGCGAGTTGCCGATGCCGCGATCTGCCAGCACCAAAACCGGCCTGTCATCGGGCAAAACTGTCTTGATTTGCGCAAGCATGCCCGAAATCATCTTCACCTGACCTTCAATTGGATAGTCCTCCTGACTATTCGCCTTGTAGCAAGTCCAGGCTAGCTGAATGCAGCGCCGCTTATACGCTACACCTACCATCATCACTCGAAAACGCCCGCCGATACTGGTCTCGTCCACCAACAACACGAGCCGCGTCTTCGGCAACAAGCTGACAACCCAGCGTGTCCAATCCAGCGAGAACTGAGCGGGCGACCATTTCTGATCCGCGATACACCGCCGCAACTGTCGCACGATACCGTCAGCACTGACGTCTCCCGCCAACGCCTTTGCAATCCTTGACTGTTGGCAATGCTCGCTGAGCATCACACCTAGACTGAAACGCGCAAAACGCTTTTTCTGCCACACCGTAAAGCTTGTAAAATGCTTCGAAACCAGCTCCTGCCAGTGGTACAATGAAGGAAGATTCATCAGTTTCACCTTTCTTTCCTTACGCGGGTTAGAAGTGATACTGATGAATCTTTACATAGATCGCGAATTACTGCCTTTCAAGTTGCCACAAACCTGTCCTGTCCTCAGCAGTTCACTGGGGAAGGGCCGGGGATGGGGTAGAAAAACTGGTCTGCCGTCTGCAGCGAGCCGGAGAAGGGAAACTGACCTTGACGCATTTCGCAGTAAAATGTTGATTGTCGCGAGGATCGCACGTATATCGTAGTATTTTGGTATTGTTGCTGTTGTATCGGAGCAAGAATTCTAGTACCGGACAAGCCTAGTAGGGGCGACTGACGGGCTGTGCCCACGCGCCCCTTTGAGTCGCCCATCTCCTGCAACCGGGAATTCAATGGGCGAGCCACCGGCTCGCCCGTACACACAATCATGTTTGAACTTTGTCCACAATTCATCATTCCCTTTTCATTTTGGCGCGGACGCCGACGAGGATTGCCGCCTAAAAGTCCTGTCGTAGTCGAGCGCTATCAGTCGAGCGCAGGCTTATACTGGGTCTGGAGCGACAATCTCTGCGAATTATTCGCCTCGCATGTTATGTTGCAATCAATGTGCCGTTTGGCGTCCGCAGGGCGCGCCGCTTTCCCGGGACGGCCGCGACCGCTTCATGCGTCAAATGCGGGCGGGATTGCTCCACTCGAATACACTATTAACTGCTTACTTGTACGCGCCTTGAAACAGCCTCCAGATCGGCAACCGAACAAGCCTCATATCTGGTTGCGCGCCTAAATCACAATGCTATACTGACTTCGTAAGTTGCCTATTAGCGGTGGCAATTTGTCGTGATGACAGTTGAACGCGCGGCGAAGGCAACCGGCAAAGAGCCAGCCGGGAGCGAAACTGAATTGCGGATGAGCAAGTCCTGGCTCGTTCGACGCCGCGCGCAAAGGTCAATGATGAAGATGCGTTTCAGTAAGAAGCTGGCTATCTCTTGTCTTGCGTCGCTCAAGCGGGCGCCCAATCTTTGGCAGATAGCAAATTCATGCAGAATGGAGACACAAATGAGAATTTCATCGCTGAAGATCGTTCCGCGCTTGGCGGCTCAATGCCTGCTGCGCGCAAGGGGCGGGTCCCTGCGGGTCAGCGCTCCGCTCCTCCTCTTCGCCATGCTATGCGTTTTCCCGCTCATTGTTGCGCCGCAGCATCTCGCTACGGCGCAGGCGACCGCCCTTTCAGCCCCGACCAACTTGGCGGGGACGGCCGACCACACGGGCATCACCATTACCTGGACGGCGCCGGAAGGACAGGTGGATGGTTATGAAATCTTGCGCCGTCGTCCCTGGCAAGGCGAAACCGACCTAAGCACATTGGTGAACGATACCGGCAACAGCGACACCAGCTACACCGATACCACCGCCACCGAGCTTGGAGACAGGTATACCTACGCAATTAAAACCATTCGCGGCGCCGAACGAAGCGACGCGTCCGATTCCGTCCAGGTCGACTACCCGACCACGGCGCCGCTACCGCCAGTCACCGTAACCGTAAGCTGCGAAATCCTGACCGGCAACAACCACGACATCCTGCAATGCACGGCGGACGCCGGCGATGCCGCCATCACCTCCGCTGAATGGACCCCGAGTTTCGAGGCTCAGTACGCGCAGACAACCAGCCGTCCGGTAGCCAACTGGGTTATCGCCGATGAATATTGCGGAGAGAGCACAACTGTCACGGTGGTTGCGCAGGACGGCGATACGGTTTACACAGCCGCCGAAACCACAATCACGCTTGAGTGCTCCCCGGCGCCGGCCGATGTGCTCGCCATTAGCTGCGAAAACGTGATCGAAAACAACCAGCACAAGCTGCGCTGCCAGTTGAGCGGCGGCGATCAAACCGTGACATCGGCGGTGTGGACGCCGCAGTACGATACCGATGCCGCGCAAACGACCGAAGACGATAACGCGACGGAAGCGACCTGGGTCGTCGACGCCGAGCACTGCGGCCAGACATCCAGCGTGGAGGTCGTCCCGCAGGCCGACACGGAGACCTTGTCGACGCTCAGCGCGACATTTTCGATTCCCTGCGTCATCATGGTGGACAACAATTGCAGCCTGGCGAACGCGATCCGCTCGGCCAATGGCAACGCCCAAGTCGAAGAGAGCGGCGACTCCGATGGCAATGACGATTGCGAGGCTGGCGCCGACCCGGATGAAAGCGCCGACCCGCCCGAGACCGGCGACGACATCATTCTGTTGAAGAAGAACGTCACGCTGCAAGAGGACTTGCCGTCCTTAACCAGCACTGTTCACATCGAGGGCAATGGCCACACCATCTCCGGCGATGCCAAATATCGCGTGCTTACGGTCGTTGGCGGCAAGTTGAGCATTAAGAATTTGAACATCAACAGAGGCTTGTCCGGGACTGTTGGCGGCGGGATATACATCAACAGCGGCTCATTGACCGTCAGAAAGAGCTCGATAAGGAATAGCAAAGCCAGCGACATTGGCGGGGCTATCTACGCCATCGACAGCGATGTGGACATTGCCGATTCCGAATTTACCGGAAACACGACCGTAAAGAGCCACGGCGGCGCCGTCTACTTCATTAGTTCCACCGGTTTGCACACCTTGGACATCACGGGCGCGACCTTCAAGAAGAACGTGGCGACCGAAGACGGCGGCGCATTAAAGACAGCGGGCGGAATCGCGACCATAAACAAAAGCACCTTTATCGAAAACCAAGCCGATGAAGGCGGCGCTATCGAAAGCAGCGAAACCACGCTTAACATCACGAACAGCACCTTCAGCAACAACAGCGCCAGAGAAGGCGGCGGCCTGAGTTCGTTTAGCTCCTTCGTGACTCTCACGCATACAACCTGGGCTTACAATTCGGCGGAAGAACAAGGCGGCGGCATCGCCATTATCGGCTGGACGGGCAACTTCAAGATCCGCAATACCTTGATCACCGACAGCAAGAGCGGCGGCGATTGCCACAGCGGGCCCAATCCCAACATCATCATCGAGTTCACCGGCAACCTGATCCAGGATGGCTCTTGTACGCCTATAGTTGCCGATAACCAAGCCGCCCCCGCCGCTGACGCAAGCGAAGAGGCCCAGGCTCAGGTTGTAGTCGCCGAGGCTCAAGACGCGTCCGAGAAGCCCAATGTCATGATCAGCGGACTCTCCGGCAACCCGCCGCATCACCCGCTTCAGTGGGGAAGCCCGGCGATTGACACCGCCGATCCATTCTACTGTTTGCTTGACGATCAACCCCTTAAGGCGCGTCCGCAATACGGCAACTGCGACATAGGCGCATACGAATACCCGCGGCCGCCGCTTCCGCCGGCAGCGCCGGAGGATCCGCCCGATGAAGACGAGCCGCCGGAAGAGCCGCCCGCCGTGCCGCCGCCTACGCCGGAAGTTCCCGAGGCGCCCATTTGCCCGGTGAACGATCGCATCATCGTGAGGTCGCCTTACGAGGATATGCAATGCGCCGCGGTGGATACAATTACGATTGACAAACATCCGGCTTTGCAAGGCATAAGGTTCGCGATGAGACTGTGGCGCACCGATGAGGAATGCACGCATGCGGTCGCGCAGGGAGATAACCTGTATCGTCTGGCGCAGGACTATGATACGACGGTGGAGGTTCTCAGGCGTCATAACAGCCTGGAATCCGACCAGTTGAGCGTCGGCCAATTGCTGCTTCTGCCTACATGTTCGGTGGACGCCGTGTCATTTGCTACGGGAACGGAAGTCTGCTTCGCCTTCGAGGGCAATCTGGTCCTGATCGATACCGCGACGCCGGAGCGAGATATCCATCCGCTTGCGTCCTATGCCAGCGACGGCATGACCTGCGGCCAGGTCGACCGGCCCGGCATTGTCGCCCTGGTCACGCCGGAAACCGCCTGAGCGCAGGCAAAATCGCGCAGTTCAATTTGAAGACCGCAGAAATTTGCGGACCACAAGGCAAACTCAACAACCCGACGCATTGGCGCCGGGTTGTTGCTTTCTCCTGCGGTAGGGGCGAGCCACCGGAGTCTGTTGAAAAACGCGTTCAAATGGATTGGGGTGCCAGGAACTGGATAGAAAAAGAATCTGTCACGTGGCCCAGATACCTCGCCAAGCGCTTCAGATTTACCGCAGTGGCTGTGAATGCCGCTTGCAATGTGGCTTTCTCTTGTCCGCGATAACGATTTTGCCTCAAGCCATGTCTTCGCGCCAGTTCTCCTATCGTGCTTTCAATGCGAGCGCGGGCATGCATTTCCTTGACAAAGCCGGCGCTGGCTTGCTCTCTTCGTCGTTTAGTCAACTGCTTATGATACGGCGAGATCTCGAGGCTGCGTCCGCGTTTCTCGGTCGTACACAGGGAGTTGAAAGGACATCGCTGACACTGCTTGCCGAAGCGGACGTTCCAGGCGACATCATGTTGAGAAGAGGGGTTGAAAACGGTCGCCTTCTTGCCGGCTGGACAACGGGCCTGCCGCCGCTCCACATCAACATCGAAATCTTGCAAACGGAAGCCGACCGGCTTGCGCGAATTGCTGCCGATGAAACCGCGCAGATCAAGACCCTTTTGCTCGCTGTCGTGCAGGGTCTTGCCGTTACAATAAGCCTGATCCACATACTGCTTTTCCGGCAACAAACCCCGCTCCGCCAAGCGCTTTAGAATCTCTTCCAGCGCCTTGCCATCGGCTTCATTCGCGCTGTGAATCCCGATGTCGGTGATGACTGGGAAGGCGCCATCCACTGTCTCCGTCACTTGCGCCTTGTAGCCGCGCCAGGCTGTTTCTTTCCCTTTGCGGCTATAACGAACGGAGGGCTCGTGCGGCGAAGTAATCACATCCCCTTTCGCGTCAATATTGGCTTTGGCTTTCAGACCTGATTCACCATCCTCATCGCCTTGATCAAACTGCTGCGAAAGAACCTGAGACAGCGTGATTATCTCGGGCAAATCCTGCCATGCCGCTTGCCCATGCTGCGCAATCTGCGACAGCAGCCAGAACCCGTCTTGCCCAGCAGCCAGCAGCGCTTCCTTGGTTTGCGCTGGGCTCAAACGGAATTCACTCCGCTTTTGACTGTTAAAGTTGACAAAACTGACTGGCAAGACTTGGCGGACCCATTTCCCATCGGCGTTGGTTAAAGCGCCCAAAGCCAAACGCAGCGTCTCCCAGACCAATTCCAGGCGACTTAGACGCTCCACCGCCGCCAATACATGCGTCGCATCGGTCCGCTGGCGCTTCGACTTCACATAACCCAACTTAAACAGATACTTCAGCACCTGCTCAAACATCAGATATTCCTGACCATGCGCATAAAGACGCTTGCGAAAATTGCAGAGACTCGAATAGTCGAAACCTGGCCAATTCAACTCCTGCCGCAGCGCGTACTTCCAATCCATGCGCACCTTGACCATCTCGGCTGCCCGACGATCCGGCAGCTTCTCGTAAAATTGTAAAACCAGCACAAAGCATAGCAGCACCGGATTGATGGCGCCGCGACCGGTTTGATGATACATCGCGGCCAAGGCGCTCTCATCAATAATCTCTTCGGCCTTTTCGCCGAGCAAGCGGCATACGCTATCAGCAGGCAACATGGCTTCGACTGCATCACGGGTTGTCGCGGGAATCTCTTTCGGGAAAGCCTGTTTCAATGACATCTCACGCTCACTATGATTGAGATACAATGTCATTATAGGTCAATTCAGTTTTTCAACACTGTCCACCGGCTCGCCCGTACACCGAATCTCCTCTTATGCGGTAGGGGCGACTCGGCGAGTCGCCCGCAAATTAGCCGCGAAAGACAATGCGCATTTTTTCAATTTCTTACTTTGGATTACTCTGTATCACCCTTGTCCAACGAGCTTTGGCGCGCGACTCGCTGACTAAGCTAATTATAGAAACGCGCCCGTGTCATTGTGAATAAAGGGGGATAAACTTGCGCTACCTGCATCAAACGCGGTAAAACTGGCAGGTCAATAGTTGCGGACGCAAAAGGAGATCCGAAACAATGTATAAGAACCATTTTCATTCACGAATGAATCGCTTGGCGCTTCTTGCCCTTGTGATGCTCTTGCTGGCGGCGACCAGCTTCAGCGCCGTTATCGCGCAGGACGCGACCGATGTGCTCATCTGGTCGCTTGGATACGGCGGAGATTACAATGACGCGCTTGTCGAGCAATTCAATGAAGCGCATGACGATGTCCAGATTGTCTACGAAGATGTCTTGACCGGCACCTTCACCGAAAACAACCAGAAGGTGCGCATCGCGCTGGAAAATGAAGCCGGTCCGGATGTCCTCGGCGGCGTCGATGTTGGCGCGAACTTGCAGGCGCTGGTCTCAACCGGGCAAGTCAGAGACCTGACCGAGTACTACCGCGCTTCCGGCTTGATCGATCGCATTCCGCCGAATCTTCTCGCGCAAGTCACGATCGAGGGGCGGATTTTCGCCATCCCGCAAAACATGGAATCGGTCGGCGTCTTTTATAACAAAGATGTCTTCGCCGAATTGGAGCTCGAGGTCCCGACAACGCAAGAAGAATACATCGATGTCCTGGAGGCGGTGAAAGACGCGGGTTACTTTGGCTATACGATGGGACTGGCCGGCGGCTGGCCCTCGGCGTTGATGGCCTCCATGTTCATGTACAGCAGCGCCGGCTCGGAATACATTGACGTGCTCAGCGGCACGCAGCCCTGGACCGAATGCGACAACTGCCTGGATGGCCTGAACGCCTTCTATGGCATGGTTGAAAACGGCTACGCAAATCCTGATCCCTTGGGCATAGACTACAATCAGTCGCTGGACCTCTTCTATCAGCAGATCAACGTCATGGTGCTCAACGGGCCCTGGTTCATCGACGACGCGATGGCGGCAGAGCCAGATTTCGAAATTGGCTTTTTCTACCTGCCGGCGGTCAATCCCAATACCGACATCAAGACGCTCGGCGGCATCGGCGGCTCCATCATTGTCGCCGAATACGCCGACGTGGACGCCGCCTTCAAGGTCGTGGAATGGTTGACTACCGAAGAACTTGCCGTGCAAGCGCTTAGGGACGCCTTCGTGCTGCCGGCATTCTCCATCGAAGTGCCGGAGGATATTCTGCCGCTGTCCTACCAGATCGCATCGGAGACGGCCGCCAACATCGACAAAATCGGCTTCTGGCCCGTCACCTATCTGCCGCCCAAGGTCTTCGGCGATATGAACCAGATCGTGCAAGGCATGATCGGCGGCATGCTGACGCCTGAGGAACTGCTTAGCGAAATGCAGTCGACGCACAGCGCCTATCTGGCGGAAAACTAGATAAGAGCAAGCAACAGAATTAAGCAGGCGCGACGCTGCTCAAACAGGCGTCGCGCCTGTTTACTTGAAGAACGCCGCCTCTGCGCGGACGGACCAGTCCTGAATAAACGGATAACTCAAGCATGGCGCAATTGCCGGGCAGAAAAGCGTTACGAGCCGCGGAGCCTCGCTTTCGCTTCGATCTGATGCCCTATCTTTTCATCCTGCCCGCCGTTGTCATCTATGTGGTCTTCAACCTTGGTCCGGTGCTGGCATCCTTCATTTTCAGCTTTTTCCGGTGGGACTTGCTCACGCCGACGACAGAGTTCATCGGCTTTCATTATTATGATTTCATCCTGAATGATCGCTGGTTTTGGAATGCGCTGGGCCATAACTTCATCTTTCTCGGGTTGGCGGTGGTCATTCCGGTTTCAATCGGATTGCTGCTCGCCGTATTCATCTACGAGATTCGCAGAGGGCGCGTCTTTTTCCGCGCCGCGCTATTCTTGCCGGCCATCTTCTCCGGCGTAGTAATCGCTTATGTCTGGAAGTGGATCTATCATTCTTTTGCCGGCGTCCTGAATGCTGTCCTGGAGGTGATCGGGCTGGGCGCCTTGACGCAAATGTGGCTGGGGAATGGCGACATCGCGCTTTATTCCACCTTCGTCGCCTACACCTGGGCGAGCTTCGGTTATTCGATGGTCATCTTTTTAGCTGGCTTACAAGACATTCCGACCGATATGTTTGACGCGGCGCGGGTCGATGGCGCCAACTTCTGGCAAAAGCTCTTCAGAATCACAATTCCTTATCTGTATGACGTTTTCACCTTTGTGATCACGCTGCGCATCTTTACCGCGATGGGCGTGTTTGGCGTCATCTACATACTCACGGGCGGCGGACCCTACTACAACTCCGATGTCATCGATATCTATGTCTTTCGCATGATTGGCAATTTTGAGATGGGCTGGGCGACGGCGGCGGCCACCGTCAACACGATCATTGTTGTGTTTATATCAACCAGCTTTATCAGATTGCGGGAGCGCTTTTCATGGAGTTCATAAACCGCAATCTGCAGCGCCAAATCCGCAGCCTGCCCTTCTACTTCGTATTGGTGGCAGCGACGGTCGTCACGTTGGTTCCGATCATCTGGGTATTCGCCAGCGCGCTCAAATCAAACAAAGAAATACGCGCCGCTCCCCTGGCGCTGCCCGGTGAATGGCGCTTTCAGAACTACGTCGACGCCTGGTTTGGCGCCAGCTTCGATCAGTACTTCTTTAATAGCATTTTCATCACGGTGACCAGCGTCGCCATTGTGCTGTTTCTGAGCTCGCTTGCGGCCTATTCCTTCGCGAAGATGCGTTTTCGCGGCAACCAGTTGATCTTCTTTGTCTTCTTGATCGGCATGGCTTTCCCTCTGTCCGCCAAGCTCGGTCCCTTGCTCTCCCTGATGTACGAACTGAACCTGGCAAACAGCCGCTTCGGCTTGATCCTGGTTTATGTGGCCGGCAGCTTGCCATTTGCGATTCTGATGCTGCGCGCCTTCTTTCAGGGTTTCCCGCAGGAACTGGAAGACTCGGCATTGCTGGACGGCTGTAGTCGCTTTCAGTTTTATGTGCGCATCCTGCTGCCGCTGTCCAAGCCATCGCTGATGGCGCTGGGCATATTTGTCTTCATGGGCACCTGGAACGAATTCTTCCAGGCATTGCTGCTTATCAACGAAGACAGCAAACGCACGCTTCCGCTGGGCTTGACCGCCTTCCAGGACGAATACTTCACCAACTTCGCTTTGTCCTTCGCCGGCATCAATATCACGGCGGTGCCGGTGATCATCGTCTATATCATGTTCCAGCGCAATCTCATCGAGGGCATCACAGTAGGCTCGCTAAAATGAGGCAAACATTTTGCATTCACACTTGGAGAAGGACGGCTGAACGGCATGGCTAATTCAAAACCCAATATCGTCTTCATCATCACCGATCATCAAGCCTTTTACGGTCACGATCGCGAAGGCGAATACGAGTACAAGTGGCCCGTTTACGAGCGCTTTGCCGCCGACGGAATCCGTTTCGATCGCGCTTACTCGGTCTGCCCGCTCTGTTCTCCCGCGCGCAGCAGCATGATGACCGGCGTCTACCCCAGCTCGCACGGCATCATCATGAATACCGAGGGGGATGGGTTCGGGAATCAGTCCGATCTTGACTCGGGTCAAGCGCTCTACAGCCACTATCTGTCGCAGGCTGGCTATCGCAACGGCTATGTCGGTAAATGGCACTGCGGCCGCGAGCGCCTGCCCATCGACTACGGCATTGAAGGCTGGAGCTTGCCCGATTATGGCAAGATCTACATGTCGGACGCCTACAAGGAATACGCCGAAGAACGCGGATTCGGCGATGCGCGCGCCCAAATGGAATACAACGTCAACTATCCCGAGTGGCGCGGGCAGGAGATCGTCTTGCACGATCCATCGCCCTGGAAGTTTATGAATGGCTCCGGCGTTCTCGCCGGTCCGCCGGAAGCGCATGAAGAGCAATTCGTCGCCCATCTTGCTTGCGAGAAGCTGCGCGAATTTGCCGCTGAAGATCAGCCCTTCAGCCTGGTCGTCAGCCTGTGGGGACCGCATCAGCCCTATTACCCCTCCGCCGAATACGCCGACATGGTTGACCCGGCCGCGATCCCCGAGTATCCCAGCTTCCGCGATGACATGGCCGGGCGCCCATTGCGCCACATCATCCACCGTGAAATCTCCCACGGCAGCGCCGCCGCCTTTCCCGAATGGTCCACCTGGCAAGAGATCCTCGCCCGCTGCTATGCGCAGGGTTATCAAACCGACGCCGCCATCGGAAACGTGCTGGATACGCTGGATGAATTATCGCTTTCGGACAACACCATCGTGATCTGGCTGGCGGATCATGGCGATGCCGTGGCCAGTCATGGCGGCTTATGGGACAAGTCCTCAACCTTTATCGAGGAGGTCATGCGCGTGCCGATGGCGATCCGCTGGCCCGCCGCGATTGAAGCGGGGCAACGTACCGATCAGCTTGTTACCAACATGGACGCGACCGCCACCATGCTGGATGCCGCCGGCATCAGCGCGCCGGATTATATGCACAGCCGCAGCGTGCTTCCGCTCGGCCGCGATGGGGCGGAGGACCAGTGGCCCGACGAGTTGATCTGCGAGCACATGGGACATGGCGGACACTATTATCCCCAACGCATGATCCTGAACGACCGCTACAAATATGTCTTCTCGATCAATGACATGAACGAGCTCTACGACTTGCAGGAAGATCCCTTTGAAATGAACAATCTGGTTCAGGATCCGCAATATGCCGGGCTCATCGCTGATTTCAAGGCGCGCCTGGTCCGGCATTTTGAGGCTTCCGACATGCGCAATCAAAGACTGAAGCGGCTTTTCCTTGTGGCCCTGGAGTATGACAGATAGGGCATGCAAACGCGGCCGCTTCGCATCCGGCTTCATTGACGGCGCGACTAGAACTGCTACACTTAGTATGCTGGTCGCACTGGGGAACGACTGATGGAAACCTACACCGTAGAACACGCTAAAAGCAGCCTGAACGAACTGCTTGCGGATGCGCATAAAGGAAAGACGGTCCTAATCGCCGCAGAAAATGGCCGGGCGGTAAAGCTCGTTCCGACTCCCATACGGGCGAAAATACCGCGCAAAGCCGGAAGCGCCCGCGGACAAGTATGGATGTCCGAAGATTTTGATGATCCCCTGGAAGACTTCGCCGACTATATGTAATGAGTTTTCTGCTCGACAGGCGCGCTTTTCTTTGGTTCGTCGACGACCATAGCTCGCTCAGCCGCCGTGGTAATAGACGCGCTTGGCTGAGCTGCGGAAGATGATGAAGGTCAGAATCAGAATCACCAGAAACAGCAGCCAGGCCATGGCCGAGGCATAACCCATCTTGAAGTATGCGAAGGCGTTGTTGAAGAGATAGAGCGAATAGAAAAGTGTGGAATCGCCCGGCCCGCCCTCGGTGATGACATAAGCCTCGGTGAAATATTGGAAGGCGCCGATCAAGCCGACGATGGTATTGAACAGAATGATCGGGCTGATCATGGGCACGGTCACATGGCGGAACTTGCGCCACAAGCTGGCGCCATCCAGCGACGCCACATCGTAGAGTTCCTGCGGCACATCTTGCAGCGCCGCCAAGTAAATCAGCATCATCCAGCCGGTGCCCCACATGCTCATCATGATCAGCGCCGGTTTCGCCCACTGCGGGTCGGAAAACCAACTGATAACAGGCAAGCCCAACTCGGCCATAATGACGCTGACGGCGCCGTACTGCGGATGCAGCAGCCAGGTCCAGACGATGCTGGTGGCCACCAGCGGCAGGATGCTGGGCAGGTAGAAAATCGTCCGGAATAGGGACAAGCCCCTGACCTTCTGATTCAGCAGAACGGCAAGCGCCAGCGCCAGCATGTTGCCCAGGGGCACGGCGAAAACCACAAAATACAAGGTGTTCGTCAGCGCCTTGACGAAGAGCGGATCAAAGTAAAGCAGCTTCTCATAGTTGAACAAGCCGATGAAACGGGGCGCGGAAATCGGCGAATAGCGCGTCAGGCTGTAATAGAAGGAAGCGATGATGGGATAGAGGTTCAGCGCAAGGAAGCCGACGATCCAGGGCGAGATGAATACCAGGCCCACGCCTATCTTGCGCAGCTCGCGGCGATTACGTGGCGTCAGCATTATTTGTTCACCAATGTCCCTTGCCAGTCACGACTAGGCTCATGCGTAACACGAACCCGCCTTGTCCAAGGCTTGTAGGGGCGACCAACCTGGTCGCCCGCAGATCGCATAAGGAATTGGGCGCGGGCGACTTGATAAGTCGCCCCTACAGATTTTGCTATGACGTTGGCGGCGGTTGCCATTCTTTAGCCTTTCAAACCCGTCAGCGAAATGCCCTGAATGAAAACGCGCTGCATGAAAAAGAATATGAGGATGATCGGCACAACGGCCATGGTCGAAGCGGCCATCAGGATGCTGAAATCGGTGATGCCTTGCGAGTTATGATAGAGCGCCAGCCCCAGCGACATGGGGTAGAGCGAGCGCTCGTTCAAATAGATCAGGGGGCCGATGAAATCGTTCCAGGACCAGATGAATTGAAACAGCGCCACCGTCGCCAGCGCCGGCTTGCAGAGCGGCAGGATGACGCGCGTCAGCAAGACCCATTCCGAGCCGCCATCGATGCGCGTTGCTTCCGAGAGTTCTTTGGGGATGCCCAGCATGAACTGCCGCAGCATGAAGATGAAGAAGGGATGGCCGAGCCAGGCGGGCACGATCAGCGGCAGCCAGGTATTGACCCAGCCGATTTTGCTGAAGCTGACGAAGAGCGGAATCATGACAACATGATAAGGCAGCATCAGCGTCGACAGCACCAGCACGAAGACGGCATCGCGGCCCTTCCATTCCACGCGCGAGAAGCCGTAAGCGACCAGGCTGTTGGAGACGAGCGCGCCGATTACCGCAGCCACGCCGATTTGCAGCGAGTTTCCCAGGTACTGAAGGAAAGGCTGCTCTTCCAGGGCGCTGGGATAATTGTCGAATTCGAGCGGACTGGGTATCCAAACCGGCGGGTCGAGCAGGAGCTGGTCGATGGGTTTGAGCGAGGTGGTGATCATCCAGAAGAGCGGCAGGATGAAAGCGGCGGACAAGACGACCAGCAGGCCGAATGACACAGCCTTGTTTATGTCCGTTCGTTTGACGCCGAGATTAGCGATCATTTGTCGAGGCGGTTTTTGGGCGACTCACAGAGCCGCCCCTACGAAAACTGCGTACTGGTGATAGATGGGCGAGCCACGGGCTCGCCCCTACAGTTGGAATCGTCGTTGAAACTGTACGGGTCAGCCGGTGGCTGACCCATTGCCGTCATTCCTAAAACTGGCGGTATTCGTTTTCGACGGCCGATTGCACGGCATCGAGCGCTTCTTGCGCCGATTTCTCCAGCCGCAAGGCTTGGTCGACTTCCGAGCCCAAGCGGTCCATGTAGAAGTTGGCCACCGGGATCATCGGCGTCGTCAATCCGCGCGGGCTTCCCATCGTTTCGAAGAAGCTGCGATAGTCGGGATGGTCGTCGAAGAGGGCGGCAATGCGATCCACTTCCAGCGCGGCCAGAGAGCCAGTGGTCGTGGTCGGCGTATCCTTCCAGGCGGCGACGATAGCCATGACGTCCGGATCGGTGAAGCCGGACCACCACTTGGCGAACTCGTATGCGGCGGCCGGATTTGACGCGCCGGTGGGGATGGCCTGGTAGTTGCCCCAGATCCAGCTGCCCCAACCGGTCGAATCTTCTTCACCCGCGACCGGCGGCAGATGCGTCAAACCCCAGCGGAAGCCGTCGGCGGCAAAACGGTGGAAGTCGCCCAGCTTCCAGGGACCGATGAGATGCATGGCGAGGCGGCCGGCGATGAATGGGTCTTGCGCAGCGCCGCGTTCGCCCGACAAACCGGACTGGAAGCGCTGCAGCCGTTCAACGCCGTATTTTTCGCTGTAGCTCATCATCCATTCGAGCGCGCGCACATTGCCGGCGTGGTTGGCGGTGATGGCGTCGTTCTCCGCATCGTAGAGTTGGCCGCCGAAGTTGCCGAACCAGGCGCGGTGGTGGGAGGCATGCGAGCCGAGGTGCAGCAGGCCAACGCGATCCAGATTGCCATCGGCATCTTCGACCGTGAGCTGTTCCGCCAATGCATCCAGCTCTTCAATCGTGCTCGGTCCGACTTCGGGATCCAAGCCCGATTCTTCAAATTGGTTCTTGTTCCAAGCCAGATCGTAGACGCCGAAGCCGCTGGGCGTGCCGTAAAGCTCGCCGTCGACGACGCCACCGGCCAAGGCCGCCGGCGTGAGGAATTCTATGATAGCGGCGATCTCTTCCGCGCTGCCCAAATCGGCATAGTTTGTAATGCCGCCAAGCGCGGCCAGACCAGGTAATTCATTGGAGCCGAAGAAGGTGACGATATCCGGCGGAGTCCCGGCCGAGATGGCGGCGGTCAAACGCACGAGGAAATCGGCATAAGGGACGACCAGCGGCTCGACGCGAATGGCGTCCTGGTGTTCGTGGAAGGCGTCGACGATGTCCTGGACGTAATTCTCCCACTGTTCGGTCCAGCCATGCCAGTAGGTGATGGTGACCGGGTCTTGCGCCATCACCCCGGAGACGGGCAACGCGCCAAGCGCGACAGCGCCTGTGCCGCCGGCCATCGCCTTCAACATGTCGCGGCGGGAGATACTGTTTTTCTTGTTTTGAGACATGATAATTCTCCATTCTCTGAAAGGGTTGACAATCGTTGTGATGCGTTCCATCTAGTATTGGTATTTCCTGCCATCACCTCCTTTCAGTCGCGCTAGCGCCAAACGTGGGCGAGCCACCGGCTCGCCCCTACGGACGCCAGGCATGGCGTGGGCGGAACGTGGTTTGTTACCCCTCCCCCGGCCCCTCCCCAATGCATTGGGGAGGGGTGACTCAAACGCGCATTTGGATGATCCGGCGGCGGTAACAGACAGAACACAGCGCACCCTTGTGGTCGACGGAGGCGCTCCCCCTTCCCTAGCTCGCTGGGGAAGGGGGTTGGGGGGATGGGGTGGGATTGACGCGTACGCCGGGGTTGTGGATTATTGGACGTCATCGAATGACCAGTGGTTGCTCCAGCGAACGTCGATCTCTTCTTTTACGCGTTGGTAACGAATATCGGTCGATAGCCGAATGCGGCCGTCGGGCGATGCGTTGGCGGTGGCGGCGTGGGTCGTGTAGGCGCCGTGCACAACCATGTCGCCGGCTTCGTAATCCGCCAGCAGCCAGCGCGTATCCAGGCGATCGGCCAGCGACGGCAAGTCCTTGGTGAGCCAGCCATGCAGCCCCATATTCTTGTTGAAGGCATTGATGCGTTCTTCCGGCGCTAAATCGGCATTGAGCTTGCTGAACTCGGCTTCCTTGCGCCGGCCGAAATGATGCGAGTTCTCCAGGTAGATCAAGCCGCCCATGTCGGGGCTAATATCGCCGATGGGGATCCAGCTTGTGCAGACGGCATCGGTGCCGGCGCGCAGGTAAACCAGATCGTAATGCGCGCCGGTCGTGCTGACATCGCCGGGCGGGATGTGGCGGATGAGCTTGCGCTTGTGCAGGTAGACCGCGCCCTCGAAGAAGGCTTCGTAGAATTGATAGATTGGTTTGGCCAGGCAGAAAGCTTCGTAAGCCGCCCAGCGATGACTTTCCATCTGCATCTTAAGTATCAGGTTCTTGTCTTCATTCGCGCCAGCGTAGATGCCTTCGCCAGGATCGATGTCGCGGCGGACCAAGCCCGTTTCAGCGAAGGCGGTGAAGTAGCGCCGGCGGAAGTCCAGGACGTCGTCGCGGTCGAGGATGCCCTTGAGCCAGAGGTAGCCCTGTTCCTGGAACTGCTCTTGAAGCGCCTTGATCGACGCGTCCGGGTCAGAGGGGGTCAGCCAACCCAGGCGATTCGGCGCGCTTGAAAGCGTATATCCGTTGCTTGTCAATGCCTGCGAGATGGCTGCGCCTTCGTACATCGCCCGGACCTCCAACGTCACCTTGGCCTTGAGTGTAACCGACGCAAAGGAATCGTCAAGTCGGCTATCTGCCGCCGCGGCGAATGCAAATGCTTCCCGATGTGTATTGGGTTTGGCGAAGATTCCAGCGTGGACTCAATTGGCGCTTTCGATTCTATAGCAACCTTAAACGCTTTGTGCTAGACTTCCCCGCGATTACAGACGCCGGGCGGCAGCGATTTTGCGCAGCCGCGCTGCGGCAAAACTAGAACGTCTCTTGCTAACCGGCAGAGTATTTTCCCGAAACAGGAGGGCAGCGTATGCCAGATAAGCCCAATGTACTTCTGATTGCTATAGATTCCATCCGCGCCGACCATATGTCCTGTTACGGATATGAGCGCTTGACCACAGCCCATATCGACCGCTTCGCCCAAAGCGGCGCCCTGTTCGAAAATACCTTCAGCGCGCATATTCCGACCACGCCCGCCTACGCCTCCATGCTCACGGGACGCGACTGCTTCGGCACCCAAGTGGTGGCGCTGCGCCATCAGGGGCCTTTGCGGGCGGAAGCGCCAACAGCGGCCGAAATTCTTCGGCGCTACGGCTACAACACCACCTCGGTCGGCTTCAAAGGCAATCCCAGTTCACGCGGCTTCGACAACTATTTGGAGTTCGATGGTTGGGGAAGTTATGCGACGGGACGGAGCCCCAAGGCGCAGAACCTCAACGATGCCCTGATACCCGAGCTGGAGCGGCTCCATGCCACCGGGCAGCCTTGGTTCGTCACGACGCGGCACATGGACCCGCACCCGCCCTACCTGCCGCCCGAACCTTACGAGCGCATGTTTTTCCACGGCGACGAATGCGACCCGGACAATCGCTCGATGGACCCGGTACTCGCCTTCAAGCCCTTCCGCGACTTCTTCAAATCCTGGATGCCGCCGGGCATTAGCGACAAAGATTACGTTATCGCCCAATATGACGGCGCCGTCGCCTACATGGACGCCTGCATTCAGTCGATCTTTGAAGCGCTAAGCGGTATGGGCATCCTCGACAATACAATCGTCGCCCTTAATGGCGACCATGGCGAGACGCTCTACGATCACGACATCTGGTTCGATCATCACGGCATCTTCGACAATGTTCTGCACGTTCCGCTGATCATCCGTTATCCTGATCGCATTCCCGCTGGCTCGCGTTTCAGCGGATTTAACCAGCACAAGGACCTGCTGCCCACCCTGCTCGACTTGGCTGGGCTGGCGGACCAAGCCGCTGACGACGGATACGAATTCGACGGCCAGACTCTCATGGCGATGGTGGATGGAGAAGTCTCATCATTTGACAGCGAATTCTATATCACCGAGTGCACCTGGATGCGCAAGCATGGCTGGCGTACGCCCGGCTGGAAACTGATGATCGCGCTCGAGCCGGACTTCCACTTCAGGCCGCCGATCGAGCTTTACAATCTGGTGGAAGACCCTGAGGAAAACAATAATCTGGCGGAGGAGCGCCCGGATGTTGTCGCCGCCTTGCGGGCGCGCATGGAGGCCTGGATCGCCAAGCGCGAGGCTGAAACCGGCTTGACCAATCCCATGCTCACCCAAGGCGACTGGCACGGGACGAAGGGCGTCGGCGCCTTCAAAACATCTCAGCAGGCCTACGACACCTTGTACATTGGCGATGTCAACAAAGCGATCCGGCTGCAGGCGCAATCGCGCGAGGAAGAATAATCAAGACCCGAAAACCGGTAGGGGCGACTGTAGGGGCGACTCTGTGAGTCGCCCGCACTTGGAGAAACTGTCGCGGCGACCGCACATGTCGTCCGCAACCGAAAATGTAGGGGCGACCTAGCAGGTCGCCCGCAAAAAACGAGAATGTAGGGGCGACCTAGCAGGTCGCCCGCATACGATAAAGGAGACCAGGTATGACCCTGCGCATAGCCATCGTCGGCATGGGCGGCATCGGAAACAACCACGGCCGCTGCTATAGCAATCACCCGGAAGCGGAAGTCGTCGCCGTCTGCGACATCGTCCAGGAACGCTCGGACAAAGCGGCCGAAGCCTTCGGCTGTCAAGGCTTTTACTCCGTACAAACTTTGCTCGAAAGCGGCGTCGAATTCGACGCCGCCAGCGTCACCACAGCCGGCGTCGAGAACGGCGGCGACCACTATGCGCCAACCATGCAGCTGCTCGCCGCCGGATACCCGGTACTAGGCGAAAAGCCCATCTCCAACCGAGTCGACCACGCCGAAGAAATGGTCGCGCTGGCCCGCGAAAACAACCTGCGCTATGGCATCAACCTCAACCACCGCTTCACGCCCGCCGCCGCGCTGGCGAAAGAATGGCTGCTGCGCGGCCGCCTGGGCGAAGTCAATATGATCGACATGACCATGTGGATCAACAACCCCAACGAAACCTCGCCGCACTTCCACATGCGCGCGCTGCACCCCCATTCCCTCGATGTCATGCGCTATTTCGCCGGGTCGGACGTGAGTCAAGTGCATGCGATATTCAAGAAGGGCAAAGGACGGGCGATCTGGTCCAACGTGCAGGTGAACCTGCTCTACGAGAATGGCATCATCGGTCACCTGCGCGGCAGCTACGACGGCAACTGGGGCCACACCAGCATGGGCGGCGGCTCCTACGGCTTGGAGACGCTTGATGTCTTCGGCTCGGACGGGCGCTTCTTCCTCAGAGACGCTTGCGAAGAACTCATCTACTATCCCCGCTTCGAAGGCACGACGGAGCGTCACGAGAATTACGGCGGCATGAGCCATTTCGGTGAAACCTTCCAGACCCGCATCAGCCATTGGGTGGACCAGAATCTGGCCGGCGTCGCGCCGGACAAGATCGACGCTTCCGGCGCAGACGGCCTGCACGTTCAGCGCATCATTGAAGCGGCCATTGAATCCTGGGATACGAAGCAGGCGGTCTCCCTGTGATAACTGTCATCGGGCGCGGCCACAGCGGCACGCGGGCGATTTCGCATACGCTTTACGCCTCCGGCGTCTACATGGGGCAAACGCTGAACCGCTCAGGCGACCTGGTCCCGGCCCACGCCATGTACGACGCCTGCCGCGTCTTCGCGCGCTACGTGAAATGGAATGGCGACCTCTCCTGGGATTTCAGCCGCGCCCACAATACCGAGATTCCGCCGGCGTTTGTTAGAAACCTGAATCGCTATCTGGAATCGGTATTAAATCACAAGCGGCCGCTAAAGGGCTGGAAGGTGCCCGAGACCACGCTGATCTTCCCCTGGATCTTGCGCATGTACCCGGATATCCATTACATCTACTGGATTCGCAATCCCCGCGATTGCATCATCGGCTCACACAAAACCGACGACATGCGCGACTTCGGCATCCAGTATCCGGAAACGGAAGACGAGCGCTTCCGCCGCGCCATTTCCTGGAAATATCAGTACGATCTGGTCAAATCCACGCCCAAGCCCAGGCGCTGGATCGAAGTGCGCTTTGAAGACCTGGTGACAAAACAGGAAGAGACCCTGGAGCGCCTGGAAGCCTTTCTGGGCATACCGCTGGCGCGCATCGTCATGCGGCAGGATACGATCAACCGCTGGCGGCATGACGACGGCGTCAACTATTTCGATTTCTTTGCGCCGGCCATGCGCGAATACAACTATGAGATACCGGAAAAAGCCGGGCTTGCCCCCAGCCCAATGCCCAGCCCGCAGCGGGCGGGAGGGGCTTCCCATTAAAGGAATGGAGTAGCCAATAAATGAGTTTACGGGTAGCGGTCATCGGCTTGGGACCGATCGGCAATTTGCATGCGAAACTGTACGCGCAAGACGAGCTCGCCGAGCTTGTCGGACTTTGCGACATTGATCGCGAGCGCGCGGATCGGGCGGCGGCGCGGCACAACGTTTCTGCCTTTTACGATGTTGAAACCATGCTGCGCGATCTGGCGCCCGATGTCGTTAGCGTCACAACCGGCGGCTATGAAAACAGCAGCGATCACTACCTGCCGACGATGCAGGCGCTGGAAGCGGGCTGCCATGTGCTGGGCGAAAAGCCGATCTCCAACGAGATCGCGCCGGCGGAAGAAATGGTGGCTAAAGGACGCGAGCTGGGGCTCTGCTATGGCATCAACCTCAACCACCGCTTCACGCCGGCGGCCCGACTCGCGAAGTCCTGGGTGGATGAGGGCCGGCTGGGCCAGTTGCTCTTTGTCAACATGGCCATGTGGATTATGAACCCGGCCGAAACCTCGCCTCACTATCATATCAAGTCCCTGCACCCGCATACCGTCGATGTGATGCGTTACTTCTGCGGCGATATTGAGGCGGTGCATTGCTTCGCGACCAAGGCGCCCGGCCGGCAGATTTGGTCGACGGCCCAATTCAGCTTCCGCTTTCTTAATGGCGTCGTCGGTTCTTTGACCGGCAGTTATGACATTGAGCGCGGCCACCCGATGGAGCGCTGTGAAGTGGCCGGCACCGGCGGGCGTTTCGTGCTGGACGACATGTGGCGCGAATTGACGCTTTACCCGGCCGGGGACCTGCAAAAGACCGTTTATACCGATCCGCTCTTTGGCGGCTTCCACAATTTTGAGAATACCTTCCGCGAGCGCATTCATTGTTTCTTGCGGCAGGTCGGCGCCGGCGTCGCGCCCGAAGATATCGACGGCAGCGCGGCTGAAGGCCTGGCGGCGCAGAAGGTGCTTGCGGCGGCGATTGAGTCGCTTGAGACGGAGTCGGTTGTCTGCGTCGACCCGATATGTACAAAAACCGTAGGGGCGACTCTGTGAGTCGCCCGCCAACTGCCAATTGGATGTACGGGCGAGCGGCGGTCAGTGTCTACGCGACCCGGTGGCTCGCCCAAAAATATGCCATGATAAATAGCAGGATTTTCGCAGGACTAACTGGGTACTACTGAGAAAGAATCGAGGCATAAATCATGAAACTCGGAGCAAACTCACTTCTATTCGGCTCGTGGGATATGGAGACCGCCTTCAAATACCTGAAGATGGCGGGTTACGACGGCATCGAAATCTCCGCCATCGACGAGATGAGCCAGCACCTCGTCTTGTCGCGCTGGCAGGAATGCGCGCCGGAGGTTGTACGCCTGGCCAAAGAATACGATCTCGAGCTGCTGGCGATGGAACAATCCTCGCGCGATCCCGACCTGATGGAGCGCGCGATGCAGGCGGCGGTCGAAACCGGCATACCCATCATCAATGTCGGTCCCGGCGGAAAATCGGACGATGAGTCCACTTATCCGCAGGTCCTGGATGAGCTGGGCGCGCTGGTCGGGCGAGCCGAGCATTACGGCGTCATGCTCTGCGTCAAGGCGCATGTCAACAATTATGTCTACAACACGCCGACCAGCCTCAAGATCCTGAATGACATTACGTCGCCCAATTTCGGCCTGGATATGGATCCGTCGCATATCCATCGCGCTGGCGAGAATCCGGTCGAGGCGATTGCAGCGGTCATTCATCGCATCAAGCACGTGCACATCCGCGATTGCAAGGGCAGCCAGCAGGGACCGGGCGCGCCTGAAGACCAAGCCAACGGCCGCGGCGATATCGACCTGGTCGGTTACATTCGCGTGCTTCACGAGCACGGCTATACCGGTCCGCTCAGCCTGGAAGTGATCGGAACCAAGCGGATGGGATACAGCCTCGAGCAATGCATCACCATCGGCGCCGAAGCGCGCGGTCACATGCAAGCCTGCCTGCAAGCCGCCAGCGCGCGATAAGGCGTCCCGCAAAAGGAATGAACGAATGAACTTCCAAGCAACGGATAAGCAAATACAGAGCGCCTATGACATTGCGCGCGAGCGTTATGCCGCCTTCGGCGTCGATACCGCCGCCGCAATCGATCGGCTGAAGACCGTGCCCATCAGCTTGCACTGCTGGCAGGGCGACGATGTCGGCGGCTTCGAAGATCCCGAACGCGGGCTCAGCGGCGGCATCATGGCGACCGGCAACTACCCGGGCAAGGCGACCAACATCGACGAGCTGCGCGGCGACCTGGACATGGCCTACAGCCTCATCCCCGGGACACATCGGCTGGCCCTGCACGGATCTTATCTCGATAGCCCGACCAAGGTGCCGCGCGATGAACTCAAGCCGGAGCACTTCGCATCCTGGGTGGATTGGGCCAAAGCCAATAACCATGGCCTGGATTTCAATCCAACCTTCTTTTCCCACGATCTCGCCGATGACGGCTTCACCCTGTCGCATGCCGACGCCAGCATTCGCCAATTCTGGATTGAGCATGGCAAGCGTACGCGGGAAATCAGCGCCTACTTTGGCAGCGAGCTCGGCAGCCCCTGCATCAACAACTTCTGGATCCCGGACGGCTACAAAGATATGCCGGCCGACCGGCTGGGCCCGCGGCAGCGGCTGATCGACGCGCTCGATGAGATGTTCGCGGACAAGTTGAATCCGGCCCATTGCCTTGACGCCGTCGAATGCAAACTCTTCGGCCTGGGTTCGGAGAGCTATGTAGTCGGCTCGCACGAGTTCTACCTCGGTTATGCCGCCTCTCGTCAAATCCTGCTCTGCCTTGATGCCGGGCACTTCCACCCGACCGAGACGATTGCCGACAAGCTCTCGTCCATTCTCTTCTATGTGCCCGAAGCGCTGCTGCATGTCAGCCGCGGCGTGCGCTGGGACAGCGATCACGTCGTGACGCTCACGGACGACCTGCAAGCCATCATGCAAGAGATCGTCCGCTGCGATGCCCTCGAACGCGTGCATATCGGCCTGGACTTTTTCGACGCCAGCATCAACCGCGTTGGCGCCTGGGCGATCGGCACGCGCAATGCCTGCCGCGCCCTGCTGATGGCGCTGCTCGAACCGCGCGATTTGCTGCGGGCATACGAGAATGACGGCGATTTCACCGGGCGCCTGGCGCTGCTGGAAGAACTCAAGGGCTTGCCTTTCGGCGCCGTTTGGGACCACTACTGTCAGATGGAAGAAGCGCCGGTTGGCTTTGCCTTCATGGACGTTATACGCGAATACGAGCGGACGGTGCAGTCGCAGCGATAGTAGCAGGCACAGAGCCGAGCATCCAACATTGGAGATTCTTAGGGGCGGGCCATTGGCTCGCCCTTATCGCTTTATCGCAGCAATCTTATACTTGGCCGACAACTGAGCCTGACCGGAATGAAACGGAAGAACCCATGCAATTATTTGATCCCTCGGAATATCGTCATGTGAATTACCTCTGGGACGCGGCATACGCCGACACGCTAGACCCGGTCGAGCGTCTCGTCTACCGCTCCAATCTGCTCGGCAGCGACCAGCGCATCACCAACACGGGCGGCGGCAATACCTCGAGCAAGATCCGGCAGACCGACCCCATGAGCGGCGCCGATGTTGATGTCATGTATGTCAAAGGCTCGGGCGGCGATCTGCGCACGGCCAAGCGCGAAAACTTCGCCGCGCTTTACATGGACAAGCTGCTGCGGCTCCCGGAGTTGTACCGCACGGCCGCGAAGGCAGGCGTCAAATCGCCCGTCGAAGACCAGATGGTCTCCATGTACCCGCATTGCGTCTTCAACTTAAACCCGCGCGCCAGCTCCATCGATACGCCCTTGCACGCCTACATTCCCCACCGCCATGTCGATCACACTCATCCCAACGCCGTCATCGCCATCGCCGCTTCCCGCAACGGCGAAGAACTCACCCGCGAAATCTACGGCGATGCCGTAGCCTGGGTCGATTGGCAGCGCCCGGGCTTCGATCTGGGTTTGGTCCTGCAAGAAACCATCGCCGCAAATCCGGGCATCGTCGGCATCCTGCTCGGCGGCCACGGCCTGATCAACTGGGCGGATGAGGACAAAGCCTGTTACGACTTGTCGCTGACGCTGATCGAAAAAGCGGCGCGCTTCCTGGAAGAACGGGATCGGGGCGATGCGGCTTTCGGCGGCGCGAAATACGCCAATCTGCCGGCCGTCGAGCGCGGGGCCCTGCTGGTTGACCTGCTGCCGCGACTGCGCGGCATGGTCTCGCGGCAAAGTCGCTTCATCGCCACCGTCCAATACGATGACGACATCCTGAGCTTCGTCAACAGCGAAGAGGCCGAGCGCCTGGCGGAATTGGGAACCTCCTGCCCCGATCATTTCTTGCGCACCAAGATTAAACCGCTCTACGTCGATTGGGATCCAAAAGCCGAGAATCTCGCGTTCCTGCTGGACAAGCTGGAGACCGGCATCGAAGCCTATCGGCAGGATTACGCCGCCTATTACCGGGCTTGCCGGAGCGAGGACAGCCCGCCGATGCGCGATGCCAACCCCACCGTGATCCTGATCCCCGGATTGGGCATGATCGCCTTCGGAAAGAACAAAAGCGAATCGCGGGTCACCGCCGAGTTTTACAACTGCGCCGTGGCCATGATGCGCGGCGCGGAAGCCGTCGGCGAATATGTCGCCCTGCCCCGGCAAGAAGCCTTCGACATCGAATACTGGGCCCTGGAAGAAGCCAAGCTGCGCCGCATGCCGCCGGAAAAAACCCTGGAGCGCCGGGTCGTGGCGGTGGTCGGCGCCGGCAGCGGCATCGGCCTTGCCACCGCCGAGCGCGTTGCAGCGGAAGGCGCCCATGTCGTCTGCGCCGATCTCAATCTCGCCAGCGCGCAATCCACCGCCGACGCGCTTACGGCAAACTACGGCCAAGGCATTGGCGTCGCCGGATCCGGCATATCCGGCTGCGGCCCCGCCATCGCCCTTTCCGTGGATGTCACGTCTTCGGAAAGCGTCGCCGACATGCTCGAGCAGTCGATATTGGCTTATGGCGGCGTGGACGACATCATCGTCACCGCCGGCGTCTTCTTCGCCCCGGATGCCAGCGGCCGCATCTCGGACGACCACTGGCGCAAAACATTCGAGGTCAATGTTCGCGGCGCTTATGTCGTCGCCGATGGCGCGCGTTCGCTTTGGGCGGCGCAAGGCTTGCCCGGCAGCCTGGTCCTCACCACAAGCGTAAACGGCGTGGTCGCCAAAGCCGGTTCGCTGGCTTATGACGCCAGCAAAGCCGCCGCCAATCATCTGGTGCGCGAGTTGGCGATAGAATTGGCGCCTTTGGTGCGCGTCAATGGCCTGGCCCCGGCGACCGTCGTCCAAGGCAGCAGCTTGTTCCCGCGCGACCGCGTGATCAGTTCCCTGCTCAAATACAATATCGAGTTCAGTGAAGACGATGACAGTGAGACGCTGCGCTCGCGCCTGGCCGAGTTCTATGCCAAACGCACGCTGACCAAAGCCGCCATTAGTCCGGAGGATCAGGCCGAGGTCGCGTACCTCTTGATCACCGACGCCTTCAGCAAGACGACTGGGCAGATCATCAACGTGGACGGGGGCCTGCAAGAGGGCTTTCTGCGCTAAACCCCCAAATACTGGTGTTTTCCAACATAATCCGTTCTTTCATACTTGGTGCAACGCAAACAAGTAGGAAAGGCGCGGAGCATGACCCGGTACGAGCACGAATGGCACTATCGCAAGGTCGTGATGGAAGCCATCCTGGAGGTATTGCGCGACGGACGCCCGCGTACAGCTTTGCAAATTCTCGACAGCCTTCCAAATGTTGGTGATATCAATGTTAATAGAAAGCTGGTCAACAGCATTCTTTACAGCGAAGCAAAGCGATATGTCTTTCGCGACAACAGATCGTATACATTTAGAATCCGCGAGGCTGACGAAGTCTTGTATGTCTTGCCTCCCTGGGAACTAGTTCGGCAAATGACCCGCTTTATTCTTGAGCATCACGGACCGCTTACCACCAATGAGATCCAAGAGAAACTTGAAGACGAGGGCGTACCTGCGCCTAAGTGGATGATAAGGGCGGTTCTGTCAGACGACAGATTTCTGCACTCAGCGTAGTAAATCCCGCTCCTCAAACGCCCTGAAATAATTGACAACGTCCCAGCGCTCGCGCTCGCTCAGCGCGTCCGCGCAGGCCGGCAGGCCGCGCCAGCCGTCGACCAGAGCCGCGTACAAATAGTCATCGCGCGCGCTATCCAGCCGGTTGCGCAGGGCGCGGAAATCGGCCGACTGCCCCTGCCAAACTAGACAATTCTCAAGATAAAGCGCTTCCCCGCGCCGCAGCGACTCGGCATCGGGCAAAACCGCGTTGACAACGGAAGGCGGCGGATTGAGCGTGAGTTCGTATTGGCGCTGCTGCTCGGCGATCAAGCCGGCGCCGATGAACAGAATGCCAAGCGAGGCAACGGTCGCTCCCAGCGCCAGCAAGGCTGTGACCGCGCCGACCTGCAGGCGCGTCAGGGCGCGGCGCGCTGCCGGATAGACGATGACCAACAGCGCAATGGCAACCAGCAGCAGCGCGAGCAAGTTGAGCGGGCTCGGCTGGCGCAATTGCTGGATTGACGCGGCCGCGCTGATCTCCCAGGCCAGCGCCAGCCGCGCCGGCTCGTCGTCCTGTACGATGATATCCAGTATTGCCCACCAGCGGCCGGGCATATCCAGGTCATCGCCGGTCGCGACATAGAGACCGTCTTCGATTTGATCCAGACGCCGCCATTCACTGCGGATGCCCCGCTCGGGCTGGATCCACTGCATGTGGATCTCCAGATCTGTCGCCGCGCGGCCGGCTCGGCTCAGCACAACGTCATAAGAATTGACGCCGGGACCGCCGGGAATGATGGCGGCGGAAACCGTCAGCGCGCCGACGGTCTCTGTCGCCTGTGGCGCGGCCCCCGCCTGTTCCAGCGATTGCGGTTCGGATATGGGCGTGGCGCTGAGCCAGGCAACCGCCAAGAGCAGGATCAGCATCAAGGCCGCTTCCAGGCGTAGCGCGCCGGCGCGGCAGCGAATGGCGCTCTTCTGCAGGAATGCGGGCGTTCGTCGCATTGCCGACTCCATGCGGGCCGCCAGTTGCGGGCGCAGGGCGATGTGTTGGCAGCCGCCTACAATCAAGACCGGCAGCGCCAGAAGCAATTTGAGGCCGAGCGTTCTTCCATAACTGCTGCCAATATCGGCCGGCGTGAGTATGAAGTTCAGCGCGGTGTACAGCCCGGAGACAATGATTAGCGCTACGAGCGGCGTCACAAGCAGGGAGAAACGCCGCAGTACCGCGCGCCGCGCGCGATCGCGCTCGTCCGGCGCATAAGGCGAAAGCGCAATCGGCAAGATCAGCGCCAAGACCAGCGTCCCGCCCAGCCAGAAGGCCGCCGCCAGCGCGTGCAGCCAGTCAACGGCGATCGCAAGCCAGGGCATCAGGGTCGAGCCGGCCGCGTGGCTCGTCACCACGGTCAAGCCGATGAAGAGCGCGCCGAGCCAGGGCAGGCCGCGCCAGATGCCGGCCGCCAACTGCGGCATCAGCGGCCGGTAATATTCGGCGACGCCGAGCAGGACGGCGCTGAATATCAGGAGCACGAGCCGAAATGTCCAGACATCGCCAAAGCGCGAACCGATCAAGACAACTTGCCACAGATTTTGAGCGATAACTTGATCGACGCCGGTGTTGAAGAAGACCATCGATTGCTGCGCCAGGGCGACGACGCTGGCGGCGAAGGCCAGGGCGAGCCCGGCAATCAGACAATTGCGCAGGCGGCGCATGACGCGCGCCGGCAATCCGCCGCCTTCATGCTGCTCACTGCCCCAGGCCGGCAGCAGCACCGTCACGTACAATGTGGAAGCGCCAAAAAACAAGAAATTCGCCAGATTCAGAGCGGCGCGCCAGAGCGCTTCCAGCGGTATCGCCTGGTCATTAGCCGCGCGTCCCGAAACCCCGCCCACTTCATCGCCGACGAAAAATACGCGGCTCTCGGCGATGACATGGCCGTCGCTGGCAAAGGCCGGCCGCAATTCGACGATGTAGGCCCCATCCGGCAGGTTCGGCGGCACAGGCAGCGCCAGGAGCGCCCGATTCAAGTCGTCAACGCCGCCGCTGGCGATGATGCGCCCGGATTGATCGCGCAGCTTGATTTCGCTGAAGCGCGGTTCCAGATCTTCGCTGAACCAGTATTGCAAACGCGTCGGCGGACGCTCCAGAACGCTGCGATCGGCCGGGATGGCGCGCAGGACATAGCCATGCGCGCTGACGCCGAGCGCGAGCGCAGCCAGAAGCAATGCGCAGACGAGCCAGTTCCTGGCTGTCATGCTTGAATCGCTTGAAAGGAAGAAATCATCACCGGGTCATTTTACCCGATTCAAGCCGGCCTGTACGCCGACCGGGCAAGGCGGAATCCGCGCCTGTCGAAACGCTATTGAAGGAGCGCTACACATTGATTAAGATATCGAGCCAGCTAAAGAAGCATTCAGGCAGCGCCGAGAACCGGTCCATGACAGACAGCAACAATCGGAATTTCATCACCGAAATCATCGACGAGCATAATGAAAGCGGGCGCTTTGAAGGCCGCGTCCATACGCGCTTCCCGCCCGAGCCCAATGGCTACCTGCATATCGGCCATGCCAAGTCGATCTGTCTCAACTTCGAGATCGCCGCGCAGTACGGCGGCTTGTGCAACCTGCGCTTTGACGACACCAATCCCGCCAAAGAAGAGCAGGAATACATCGACGCCATCACCGAAGACGTGCGCTGGCTTGGATACGATTGGGGCGAAGGCCTCTATTTCGCATCCGATTATTTCGATCAGCTTTACGACATGGCGGTTGAGCTGATACGCATCGGCCGCGCCTACGTCGACGAGCTCAGCACGGAGGAAATCCGCGAATACCGCGGCACCTTGACGTCCCCGGGCGTCGAAAGCCCATACCGCGATCGGCCAGTCGCGGAAAACCTGGCCCTATTCGAGAAAATGCGCGACGGCGGCTTCAAAGAAGGCGAAGCGGTCCTGCGCGCGAAGATTGACATGACGAGCGGAAATATCAACCTGCGCGACCCGGTGATGTACCGCATTTTGGACGCGCGACATCCGCGCACGGGCGACAAATGGAAAATCTACCCGATGTACGATTTTGCCCACGGCCAATCGGATTCCATCGAAGAGATCACCCATTCCATTTGTACGCTGGAATACGAAGATCACCGTCCGCTATATGACTGGTATCTGGACAATATCGAGATCTTCCATCCGCAGCAGATCGAATTCGCCCGCCTGAACCTCAGCCATACCGTGCTGAGCAAACGCAAGCTCATTCGCCTGGTGCAGGAGGGCTATGTGCGCGGCTGGGATGATCCGCGCATGCCGACTATTGCCGGTCTGCGCCGCCGCGGTTATACAGCGGCCGCCATCCGCGACTTCTGCGATGAGATCGGCGTCGGCAAGGTCAAGGGCGTCGTCGATCTGCATAAGCTGGAGTACCACATTCGGCAGGATCTCAACCGCCGGGCGAACCGCGTCATGGCGGTAATCAATCCCCTGAAGGTCGTGATAACAAATTACCCCGATGATCAGGTCGAAGAGATGGTAGCGATCAACAATCCGGAAGACGAAAGCGCCGGCACGCGCTTGACGCCCTTCTCCAAAACGCTCTACATCGAGCGCGACGACTTCATGGAAGATCCGCCGCGCAAGTTCTTCCGCCTGGCGCCGGGGCGGGAAGTGCGTTTGCGCTACGCCTACTTCATCACTTGCAACGAGGCAGTTAAAGACGATTCCGGCGAAATCATCGAATTGCGCTGCACCTACGACCCGGCCACGCGGGGCGGCGCCGCGCCCGATGGCCGGCGCGTCAAGGCGACCTTGCATTGGGTTTCCGCGGCCCATGCCATCCAAGCGGAAGCGCGGCTCTACGACAGCCTCTTTACCGAGGAGTATCCCGAGCGCGACAGCGAAAAGGATTTCACAGAATTCATCAATCCCGATTCAATGAAAGTGGTCGATCCAATCTATGTCGAGCCGCATCTGCGCGGCGCTCAAATCGGCGAGCGCTTCCAGTTTGAACGCCTGGCCTATTTCGTCGTCGATGAAGACTCCGGGCCGGACAAGCTGATTTTCAATCGCACGGTAACGCTCCGCGATCAATGGCGGAAGCACCAGAACAAAGCCGGACAGAAGAAGAAACGTAGACGGAAACGGCAAGCGCCCCGCGCATCGACGTGACGAGCGGGGCAATTGCGGTCGGGATTGCTGTATATCTATGATTCTGCGGAAACAAGTCGGATCCAGGCGGCATTGATTTGTACCGGACATTCCGCTCCCTTTCTGTCGCGCTGATCGCCCTGTTGGGCTGGCTGAGCTTGTCGGCTCAGGATCGCACTTGCCAGGCGGTTGTCGAAGCCGCCCTCGAATCTATCGCTCAGAATTGCGCTAATCTGGCGCGCGACCGCCTCTGCTACAGCTATCCCGAGGTCGAAGTCGCGGCGGCTTCCGGCTTTTCCCTACCCGAGCAAGTGGCGCCGGCCGACCGCCTGGACCTGCGCGGGATCTCAAGCGTTAGGACCGGCGCGCTCGACCCCAAGCGAGGGCATTGGGGCGCGGCCCTGTTCCATCTGGGCGCCAATTCGCCCAGGACTTATGAGGGACCGGGCGTGATTATTCTCCTCGCCGGCGCCGCCCAAATCATCAACGAGACCGAGGCCGAGCAGGTTGTGGAGATCCCCGAACCTTTGACGACAGTCGCCCTTGAGGCGGCGACGCGTTTCAAGCTTCCGGGCGTGATTCCGGCAACTGTGGGCAAACTGGCCGCCGATGAGCTGCTGCTGGTTGACGCTTATGACCTCACCGGCGAGTGGCTTCGCGATGTGACCGGCGGTTCTATTTCCTGGGTGAAAAGCGAGAAGCTGGCGCGGCTCAAAGCGATGGAGAGCCTGCCCCGGCTGGCGGTCGGGCAGCCCTTTGCCTTAAAAGCTTTCTCACTGTCAACTGGCACGGGACTGCCGGAATGCGACGAAGCCGAGCCATTTATTGCCATTCAGACGCCGGAGGATATGTCCCTCAGCCTGACGGTCAACGGCGTCGACATCCATATCGCCTCCATGGTCACGTTTCAGCAAGTGCACCGCAATGCGCTTAGCATGACGGTTCACCGCGGCGAAGCCACCACAATCTTCGGGCAGACGGTGAGCCAGGGCGAAAGCGTGCTCGGCATTCTGGGCGAGACCCCGCGCCGGGATTCCGAAGTGCTGGATTGGAGCGGCGCCTTGGCGGCGTCGGCGGCGGAACTCGCCCGCGGGCAGCGCGCGCAAGCGGCCATCAACGCCCACGCTGCCGCCAACGGCTGGCCACAATATGAGACCTTCAGCGCGCCGGCCGACTTGTATTACACCGTCAAGCGCGGCGACGGCCTCTATGCCATCGCCCGGCAGTTCGAAACCAGCGTGGCGGCAATCATCAGCGCCAACGGCATTGAAGAGCCTTTCACACTCTACACTGGCACGAAACTTCTAATTCCCGATCCCGGCAGCGGCTTCGCCGGTCGCTGGGTCCCCGAGGCGGCACGTGCAGCCGAAGACGCTTCCGACGAGGGCGCGGCTTGAAACGCCCTGCGCTTGACCTCGCCGCGGGAGGCCGCCTACGACAGCCCCACCCGGCTACTTCTGGGATCCGGTGGGCGGCGCGACCCACGATGAAGTGCGCTTCTTCGACCACGCATCCAGCGCAGGAATCGGGAGTTTCTCAACAGGCGCTGGCGGAACGTCCCTTCAGGAAACGCAGCTTTTCAGCATCTCGACAAAGGCGCGGCGATTGGCGCGGGTCGCGACGCGAATCTGCGGCGCTTCCTGGCTGACGCCTAGAACATCAACGACGGTCAGGCCGCGGGCCAAGCCATCGTCTGTCGTGACATCGACGCGGTAATTCTGATATTCACAGATTGACGGGTCAATTGCGGCCGCCATCGTAATCGGGTCGGGCAAATCAAAACCGGCCAGGCCGGTCTCGCTCTGGGCGTAATCCGTCAGCGTCGCCTGAATGTCCACGACGAAGGCGGCCAGCTCTGTGCCGATCTGTCGGATTTCCTCCGCTTGCGCCGCGTCAAAGGTGGCGTACTTCCAGGATATGTCCCAGCCGACCATGGTGATATTCATGCCGGATTCGTAGACGATTTTCGCCGCTTCCGGATCCACCCAGATGTTGTATTCCGCCAAGGGCGTCACGTTGCCATGCCCGGCGCCGATGCCGCCCATGATGAAACATTGCTCAACTTGCTGCGCCAGCGCCGGCTCGCGCAAGAGCGCCAGCGCCACATTCGTCAGCGGACCCAGCGTGACCAGCGTGATCTCCCCGGCGTACCGCTCGATGACATCGCGCAGGATATCGGCCGCGTGCCCGGCGGCCGGCGCGCGCCCGGCCAAAGGCAAGCCAATATCGCCCATGCCGTCATTGCCGTGCACCGCCTGCGCCGATTCCAGGTCGCGCAGAAGCGGCTTGGCGCAACCGGCGTATACCGGCGCGTCAGACCCGCAGAGTTCGACGGTATACAAAGCATTCTGAAGCGCCTGCGGCAAAGGCACATTCCCCGCCACTACCGTGATGGCCTGCACGTCAATATCCGGGCGCTGCAGCGCCATGACAAGCGCAACGGCATCGTCGGACGCGGTATCGGTATCGATGATGAATTTTCTCATGTGTCTATCCCCGGGTTATTTCGGCTTTTGCAAGGACCGAGATTGGCGGGCCGGTTGCATGTCGCCCGACGGTCGTGAACATAATTGCGCCCCCCGCGGCCGGCCCTATGGTATACTCGCGGTCAACAATCGTCCCAAGCCTCTGAAAGCCTCGCGTATGGATTTTACCATTCCCCGCCATGTGGAAGTGATCGTCCGCCGCGTTCGTCAATTCCTGGATGAAGAAGTCATCCCGGTCGAGACGCAACTGCTGCGCGCCGGCGAGGATCTAAGCGTCGACACGCTGCAAGCTTTGCGCGCCAAGGCGAAGGCGGCGCAGCTCTGGGCGCCGACAATGCCGAAGGAATGGGGCGGCATGGCGCTGAATATCCAGGAGATCGTGCCGGTGTTCGAAGAGGCCGGGCGCAGTCTGCTCGGGCCGATGGCGATTCATTGCGCCGCGCCCGACGAAGGCAATATGCACTTGCTGCGCCATTGGGCGAATCCAGAGCAGACCGAGCGCTACCTGGCGCCGCTGGCGCGCGGTAAAACCTTCTCCGCATTTTCCATGACGGAGCCGCCGCCCGGCGCCGGCAGCGACCCGCGCATGATTCGCACGCGCGCCAGGCGCGACGGCGGCGACTGGATCATCAACGGGCACAAGTGGCTGACCAGTTACGGCGAAATCGCCGACTTTTTCATCATCATGGCGCGGACCAATCCCGATGTGCATCCTTATCAGGGCTGCACCCAATTCCTGGCGCCGCGCGATACGCCGGGCATCAAGGTCCTGCGCGATGTGCCGGTGATGGGCGCAAAAGACTTCGGCGGGCATGTTGAAATTGTCTACGAAGATCTGCGCTTGCCGGATAGCGCCATCCTGGGGGAAGAAGGCCAAGGTTTCATGCTGGCGCAATCGCGACTGGGCCCGGCTCGTTTGACGCATTGCATGCGCTGGACCGGCATCGCCCAGCGCGCCCTCGAAATCGCCGCGGATTACGCCAGCCAGCGCGAGGCATTTGGCAGCGCGCTTTCGGGGCATCAATCCATACAATGGATGCTGGCCGATTCGGAGATGGAATTGAAGATGGGCCGTCTTCTGATTCAGGAAGCGGCCTGGCGCCTGGCCCAAAGCGAACAGGCGCGCGTGGAGACATCGGTCGCCAAAGTCCAGGTCTCCGAGATTGTCAGCCGCGTCCTCGATCGCTGCGTGCAGATCTGCGGCGGGCGCGGCATCTCCCGCGATTTGCCGCTTTCCACCTGGTACGAGAAAGCGCGGGCCTTCCGCATTTACGACGGCGCCTCCGAAGTGCATCGCATGGTCGTGGCCCGCGATGTCATCAAGCGCTACGGCGCCGGCAGCCAGAACTAGACGCCGTCCGATTCTTTGCGGTGATGAAATTTAATGCCCAAGGTCTTCATCAGCCATAGCAACCAGGATCATGCTGCCACTCTCGTTGTCGTCAACGCGTTAAGGCGGGCTGGATTCGACATCTGGGTCGATTTCGAGAATATCCGCGGCGGCGCCGACTGGCTCTGCGAGATCCAAGCCGGCATCGCCCGTTGCGATGCGGTTGTCGCGATATTGTCCAAGGCAAGTGTGGAATCCGTCTGGGTCGAGCGGGAATGTCTTTATGCCTTTCAGTTAAAGAAGCCGCTGCTGACTGCGCTGGTCGCTGATGTGCTGATACCATTGCATCTCATCAACATTCAGTACTGCGACTTGCGGGCTGATTCCGCGACCGGAGTGGCGAAATTGGTCAATTCGCTGGATTCCACGCTGAACGCCGACGACGGCGGCGCTAAATACGCGGTGGCCGCGGTCGAGCGCCGGCCGGTCGAAGCGAATTTCTTCCCTTACCTCGAGCAATTGCCCAGCGGCGATCTCGCGCGCTTGGTGGCGCAGGACCTTTTCTATTGGGCAGTGCAAGAACTCGATGAAGTGGCATTCGGCGGACGAAGCAAGCCCGGCTTCCGCGGCCGCGTGCAGGCGCCGGGCCGGATGCTGACCCTCTTTTCAGTCTGGGCTTATCCCAAGACGCCATCCCTTCAGTTGCCTTTGGATCGGCTGGCGGCGCATGCGCCCTTCGACAGCCGCGCCTTGCGCCGCGCGACATTAAAAGAACTCAACCGCCTGCTGCCTCCGGGAGAGCGTTTCGGCATGGCAAAGGCCGATCGCCGGCCGACTTTTCCCCTGGCCTACCTCGGCAGCGCTGAACAGCTTGAAGGTTTCAAACAAATCGTGCTGGGAATCGGCGCGAAGTTGCGCGGATCCGGCGACCCGGCTTAAGCGCCTCAGGAAGCCGCCGCTTGCAAATGATCGAGCCGCAGGCGTCGGTCGTAATACTTTTCGGCAACCGCAGCCATGCTGCCTATCGTCTGAACATTCATAAACGAGTTGGCGATGGCGCCGGCAACGGGGAGGAAGCCGACGATCATGCGCGCCGGGATGCGCGCGCCGATGCGCGAAGCCAAGCGGCTGGCCAGACGGCGGCCGATTTTCCGCCCCATTGGCCGCGTCAGCATCACCTCGCAGTTGAGGTGCTTCACATTTTCCAGGCCCGTTTCCAGCATCTGGGCCGCCGCTTCCGCGCCGAGCATGGCTTCGGCAACCGCGTAGCCGCGTTCGTCGCCAGCGACAAAGTTCTCCGCCAGTTTCTGCAAAATGTGGTAGGTGCGCAGGGTGGCGTTGTCTTCTGATGCCGCCAGCAAATCCGGCATTGCCGCCTGACCCGGCTCGCTCATCGCCCAGCGCAGCGCATCCAGTGAAATCGCCAGATGCTCGATGATGCTGGCGTCAAACTGGCCTTCGTTCGCCCAGAGCGCGAGGATGTTGCGCAGGTCGGAATAGGCTTCGGTTTCGATGATGAAGGCGCCTTTCAGCGCTCCGATGCCCCAGCTGATAAATCCCAGCTTGTGCAGCAAATAGCTGACGCCGGTCGGGATTGTGAAGGCGTGCAAGCCGGGCACGACCATCTCGGCGCCGCCGATGAGCGCCAGTTTGGTTGTCTCCTGCTTGGTCCATTGCTCGACCGACTCGCAATCCAGCGCGGCCTTTACCGCCCGCTCGGGACTGCCCGCCAGTTCGTCCAGCGCCATGATAATCGCTTCGGCAATGTTGTCTTCAAAACCCATGCTCAGATTCCGCCGCGTTCCGCTTTGCTGTCATCATCTATATACGCAATCGGCGCATCAGCGTTGCGAAGCTCGCCACCATTCATCACTGAGGAGCGGGCGCCTATTCTACCCCATGCCCGATGCTTCCTGAGGACAGGACATTTTTTCCTAGGGCAAGTCAACTCGGCATTTTTCAAATCGCGTATTGGAAATGGCGGGCGAGCCAAGGCTCGCCCCTACGCTCTTCGCGCTCCGGCGGGCGACTCACAGAGTCGCCCCTACAATTTTCAACAGATTTGATGCCTGTAGATGCTGCCGCACCGGTCTTATATACGGCCTGTAAAAACCTGTCCTGTCATCCGCGATCATCAAGGGCGGCGCGCCACAGCTTATAGTTGTCGAATGCCAGCGTGAGCCGCCGTCCTTCATAATTCATGACGCCCACCATACCGGCCGCTCCCTCGCTCGCCCGTTGGTCCCGCGCTTCCGCCACGATTTCGCCATTGACCCAAAGCGCCAGATAATCTTCTATGCAAACGATGCGCAGTAGATTCCTGGAATTCCCCGTCTTGACCGCGTCCGCGGGCGCCGCCGCCACGATAGGGCGCAATGAACGGCCGTCGCTCCAGCGAATGCTGGCGTAACCATCGCCGCTGATGAGAAAATAGTAGCCGCGGCCGCGGTTGCCGCCGTCGAGCCGGCAAGCCAGGCCGAAGGCGTTATGATCGAAATCGGCCAGATGCGTCGCTTCCGCTTCGATAACGCTGTCGGCATACTGATCATCGCTTTGCGTCCAGACATACTTCCGCCCGACGAAGTCGATCAGATACTTTCCTTCCTTGACGCCCAGGAACAGATCCTCGCCGTCGCTATAACTGCGCCAATCTTCGCCGCTTTCGAAGCCGTCCTCAAGCAGCAGATCCAGATAGCGATAGCCGGCGGCGGGCGCCTTCACTGGCGCAGCCAGATCGCGCGCGGCGCCGCAGGCTGCGGCCAGCGTAAGAACGAGCACTGCCCAGAGAATCCGCATTTGTCCCTCGCTGCCCTTTCCCGCGCCAGTGTAGCGAAACCGACGCCGGAATTGTAGCCTGTGGCGCTGAGGCCGCCCGGCGCCGTCGGTATTGCGGCGGCGAGCAAAAGATTGAAGCGGCGCAATTAGGGTGTATAATATGGGCGTGATTGATGACAAATAAGGCGGCCGCCTCATGATAGAAATGATCGTCGATCGGATTCAGGTGAGTTTGATGTCCCAGCATCGGCTGGTGGTGCTGCGAGATGTTGAAGACGAGCGCTATCTTCCGATTTGGATCGGGCAATTCGAATCGGAAGCCATCTCGCTCGAATTGCAATCTATGGACCGCGAGCGCCCTCTCACGCATGACTTGCTCAAGTCCACCATCCACAAAATGGGTGGCGAGGTGCGCTACATTCTCATAAACAACCTCAGCAAAGATGTATTCTTCGCGCTGATTGTCATTGACGTGCGCGGCGAAACAATCGAGATTGACGCCCGGCCGAGCGACGCCATCGCGCTGGCCGTTCGCCTGCGCACGCCGATTTATGTCGAAAACCAGGTCATCGACCATGCCGGCATCCGGCCGGACCGCAATGTCGAGCCGGAAATCCTGGGCTTGCCCGATGACATGCACGAACGAGGCGAAGGCGGCGAGCGCGTCGACGAGAGCAAACTCAGCGCTTTTGCCGATTTTGTTGATACCCTCAACCTGGAAGATCTCGAAGACGAAGAATAAGTATTGGCCCGTTGGGCTAGATGCAATGACAAGTGAATTGACGTAAGCGCCGCCTGATGCGAGCCTCTCAGGTCCTCGGGCGTCCAGTCAATCTGCGCGGAAAACCCGTTTATGGATGTCCAGGCGCCACAACCGCAACTGCAGACTCCCGCAAGCCTCGAGGCGGAAGAGGCCCTGCTTGGCGCCATAATGCTGGAACCGAAGTCCTTTCTAACCGTCGCCGCATTTTTGAAAGGCGAAGACTTCTACAGCAAGCGGCACGAGCATATCTGGATCGCCATCAGCCGCCTGCATGAGCGCGGCGACGCCATCGACTATGTGACCCTTGAGCGCGAACTGCAGGATTTGAGCCTGCTTGATGAAATCGGCGGCCCGGCTTATTTGACCAGCTTGGTCAACAATACGCCCTCGGCCGTCCATGCCGAGATTTATGGCGAAATGGTGGCGCGCACCTCAACGCGCCGCAAGATGCTGCAAGCCGCGGATAACATACGCAGCTTGGCCCACGACGGCGAATTGCCCATCGACCGCGTCATTAGCGAAGCCGAACAAGCGCTCTTCGCCGTCAGCAACAGCCAGATCAAGCGCGAATTTGTGCCCCTGTCCCACGCCCTCAGCGATTACTGGGAAGAAATCGAACGACTGCAGGAAATGGGCGCGGGCGCCGTGGGCATGCCGACGGGCTTCAAGATGCTGGATGATCTGCTGGGCGGCTTCCAGAAGTCCGATCTGGTCGTCTTCGCCGGCCGCCCGGGCATGGGCAAGACAAGCTGGATCTTGACCGTGGCCCTGCAGCTGGCGCGGCGGGATCAGCGCGTCGCGATCTTCACCATGGAGATGGGCGTGGAACAACTGGCGCAGCGCCTGATTTCCATGGAAACAGGCATTCAGATCCAGAAGCTGCGCATGGCAAATATCTCACCGCGCGAGCAGACGCGCCTCACCGAAGCTATCGGACGGATTGCGAATCTGCCGCTGTTCATCGACGATACGCCTTCGATTACGCCGATCGAGATGCGCACCAAATGCCGGCGCCTGCAGCACGAACACGGACTTGACATCGTTATGGTGGATTACATGCAATTGATGTCGGCGGGCAAGGCTTATGAAAACAACCGCGTGCAGGAGATCAGCTTCATCAGCCGCTCGCTGAAAGAATTGGCGCGCGAGCTTAATGTCTGTCTGCTATCCACCGCGCAGCTTTCGCGCGCTGTCGAGCAAAGGCAGGACAAACGCCCGCAACTTTCCGATCTGCGCGAAAGCGGCAGCATCGAACAAGATGCCGATGCCGTCATGTTCCTTTATCGCGACGAGCTCTACAACCCGGATACAACCGAATTCCCCAATCAGGCTGAGGTGATCTTGTCCAAGCATCGCCACGGACCAACCGGCACAGTCCAGCTATACTTTGAAAAGTCGATCACCAAGTTCATGGATGTCAACATGCGACGGGTTGATCTGCGCAACCTGGAATGAACGCCGTGAACCAAAATGACCGGGCCAGTTCCGCGCTCTCGGAAGCGTTTGTCCGCCTTCCGGCTCATTTCCTCGCGCAAGTTGCGCCGCAAATCGACAGCCTGGCCGAATTGAAGGCGACGCTTTTTTTCCTCGCCGCGCTGCAGCAGAAGGAGGGCGATTATCGCTTTCTGCGATTGGACGAATTTTTGGCTGACGAGCGGCTCATGCAAGGTCTTGCGCCGGGCGGCGGGTCGCGAGCGCAAGCTGAAGTCCTCGGCGACGCCCTGGATGCGGCGGTCCGCCGCGGCACGCTCTTGTCGGCGGACCTCAATGTCAGCGGCCGTCGGCGACAGCTTTATTTCTTGAACGACGAGCGCGGCAGCGCCCTGCAGCAGCGCATTCTCGCCGGGGCCTGGCGGCCGGCGGCGGATCGTGAAATCGAAGTGCTGCCGGCGCGGCCGACGCTCTATGCGCTGTACGAAGAAAACATCGGCATATTGACGCCCATGATCGCCGACGCCATTCGCGAGGCCGAGGCGAATTACCGGCGCGACTGGATTGAAAACGCAATGCGCATCGCCGTGGAGCGCAATGCGCGCAACTGGCGCTATATCGCCAAGATACTTGAACGCTGGCAGCAGGAAGGACGCAGCCTTGAGACGGGTGGGAGAGATGATAGACGGCGCAGGCGTACCGCCACCGGAAAACGGCAGAGGACAGTCAGATCCTGAAGCCTCCGCGCTAACTGAGGATCGCTTCGAGCCCGTTTGCCGCGACCCGGAAAACAGCGAGCTTCCCTGCCCGATCTGCGCCGGCATGGGCGTCTTCGCCTATGACGTCCCGGTCAATGACCCGCGCTTCGGCAAATTCCAGCGCTGCCCCAACCACCCGGTCGAAGCCGACAGCGATATGCAGGAGCGGCTGCGGCGCTACGGCAATCTGCAAGCCTACCGCGACAAGACCTTCGCCAGTTTTGATACCGAACCCACAGGCGGAAGCTATACCCAGAATGTCATCAGTTCGCTGCGCAACGCCAAGAGCCAGGGCATGGCTTATGCCGCGGATCCCGATGGCTGGCTCGTCTATGAAGGCCCAATAGGCTGCGGCAAGACGCATCTGGCCGTTTCTATCGCCAACCGACGGCTGGAGCGATACGGCCAGCAGGTGATCTTCATCACGGCGCCGGATTTGCTGGACTTTCTGCGCACGAGCTTCGGAAGCGATACCGAAACATCCTATGACGATTACTTCGAGCAGATTCGCAATGTGCCGCTGCTTGTCCTGGACGACCTGGGCGTAGAAAACCCAAGCCCCTGGGCCAAGGAGAAAATGTTCCAGCTTCTGAACTCGCGCCATGTCAGCAAGCTGCCAACGGTGATCACCACGAGTACGGAACTGGATGAAATGGACCCATGGCTCAGCAGCAGGATTGTCGACGCATCGGTCGTCAAGCATATCGCGATCACAGCGCCCGATTATCGGCGAACGGCGCGCTCGCAATCGCTCGACATCCGATCTATCAATCTGCAACTTTATGGTCACATGAGATTTGATACGTTTGTTACAGACAGCCGCAATCCCAGAGAAACCGCAAGCTTGAAGAATGCAATAGAACTTGCGCGAAGCTGGGCGCTCAAACCGGCGGGCTGGCTTTGCCTGATGGGCGACTACGGCACCGGCAAGACGCATTTGGCGGCCTCTATTGCCAATGACTTGCGCGAGCGCGGCAAAGACGCGCTGTTCTACACCGTGCCGGACTTGCTCGATTTTCTGCGAGGGGCATTCAATCCAAAATCGCATGCCAACTTTGACAAACGCTTTCATGACATCGTAAACATCCCGATTCTTATCCTCGATGACCTAAGAACGACAAGTACATCCGAATGGGCCGACGAAAAGCTGTTTCAGATTCTTGACTACCGCTACCTTTCTCGCGCGGCCACTGTATTCACGACCTCCGAGACGAAAGAGGGCATTGAAGAAGATATGCCGCGCCTGGCCACGCGCCTGTTTGACCCGCGGATATGCGAGTGGCACGAGATGGGTCCGGTGCAAAGCTTCGTCAGACGAACGAATAAACCAAGCTGATGCTGGGCACAAGGCTGCGCATCTCGTCTTTCGCCAGACAGCACCGAAACGCCCTGCTGGACCTGACAGCGACCAGCCCCTGGACGCATGCGCACCTCGATTGGTACGAGACGGCTCAATGGCTGGATATGGAGTTGGGCCTCACCCTACTCGCCTGGCAGGGGGAGGAGCTGGCCGGCTATATCAGTTTGTCTCCCCCGAACAGCGGCCGCAGTTGGATTCGCATGCTCGGCATTCGCGGCGGCCGGATGCCGGGGCAAATCGTGGATGAATTGTGGACGGGCGCTGAAGCGGCCTGCCGCGAGCAGGGCATCATAGAAGTCGCGATTCTGATGACTGCCAATTGGCTGCCGGCCTACCTGGCCCGCCATCGCTTCCAATTCCACGATGACGTTATCAGCATGAGCCACATCGGCAGCCGCCTGCCGGCAGCGCCGACGGCCAGCGCGACCCTGCGCCCGGCCGAATGGGAAGACATCCCGCGCATGCTGGAAATCGACCAGCTCGCCTTCGATCCCACCTGGCAACTGACATTGCCCGACCTGCGGCAGGCGCTGCGCCATTCGACAATTGCTTCGGTGGCGGCCCTGGGCGATCATGTCGTCGCCTACCAGCTAAGCACGCAGCACGAGTCGATCGGGCATTTGGCGCGGCTGGCGGTGGACCCGGCGCAGCAGCGGCGGCGCTTCGGGTCGCTTCTCTTGCGCCAATTGCTGCAAATTCTCAAGCGAAGGCAAGTCGAAACGATCTCGGTCAATACGCAGCTTAGCAACCTGCCATCGCAGCGTCTCTACGAGCGCTTTGGCTTTTTCCGCAACGGCAATGATATCGAACTTTGGCGCAAACAACTCAAATGACAAACATGTGGGAATCCGCGGAGGCATAACTTGGCAACCATCTACCGAGAAATCCACGCCAACCTGAACGTCTTAAGCGGCAAGACGGTCGGCATCATCGGCTACGGCAATCTGGGGCGGCCGGTCGCCAACAATCTGCGCGATTCCGGGCTGCGCATTCTCGTCGGCCTGCGCGAAGATTTCACGCGCGATCACGCCCGCGACGATGGCTTCGAGCCGCAGGATATCGAAAGCGTCATCCCCCGCTGTCATATCCTCATGCTTTTTCTGCCGGACGAAGTCGTCTCCGAAGTTTATCTGGAGCAGATTTCGCCCTTCCTCGCGCGCGGGCATTTGCTCGTATTCGCGAGCGGATACAACATCGCTTTCGGCTTCGTTGAGCCGCCGCCTTTTGTCGATGTCGGCTTGATCGCGCCGCGAACCATCGGCGAGGCGGTTAGGACGCGCTTCCTCAATGGCAGCGGCTTTTTCAGCTTTGTCGGCGTCGGCCAGGATGCCACCGGCGGCACGCTGGAGACGCTGCTGGCCCTGGCGAAAGCAATGGGCAGCCTCCGCGCCGGCGCTATAGAGATCTCAATCGAACAGGAAGCGCAACTGGATCTTTTTGTGCAACAGGCGATCCTTCCAGCCTTCCACCATGTCATGACCACCGCGGCCGAAGTCTTGCTGGAATTGGGATATCCGCCGGAAGCGGTGATGCTGGATCTGATCATCTCCGGCGAATTCACCGATTACCTTTCGCGGGCCTCCGAACGCGGCCTTCTGCATGCGCTGCGCCTGTCCTCGCTGACCGGCCAATATGGCATCTTCAGCCGTTTGCACCGCTTCAAGGAACTCAAGCTCGAAGGACTGATGGAAGCGACGCTGGATGAGATCCGCAATGGCGACTTCTCCACCGAATGGTCGCGCGAGTACGAGAATGGCTATCCGCGGCTAACCCGGCTGCTGGAAGCGCAAGAGAAACAGGCGCTATACGCGCTGGAACAAGGCACATTGGAGCGCCTGAAGTAGCCGGGACCGGACGCAACCTTTCCTGACGAGTGAGATGCGCTAGAATGGGGCGCTGTTCCCGCTGGCGAGAGGATGCTCCATATTGTTCGAGCGGATAGAAGCCCTCATCTGCGACATGGATGGCGTGCTGTGGCGCGGCTCCATGGCCTTGCCCGGCTTAACCGAGCTCTTCGACCTGCTTCGCGCGCGCGAGCTCAAATTCGCGCTCGCCACCAACAACAGCCGCAACACGCAGGCCGATTATGTCAAGAAGCTGGCCGCTATGGGCGTGAACGGCGTCCAGCCGCGTCACATCGTCACCAGCGGAACCGCCACCCTGAGTTACCTGAAGAACCAGTACCCGCCCGGCACGCGCTTGTTTGTTATCGGCGGGGAGGGCTTGAAACGGATGCTCGGCGACGCCGGTTACAAATTGGTTGAAGCCGGCGCGGAGGTCGTTGTCTGCGGCCTGGACTTCGACTTTACTTATGAAAAAGCGCGCGCGGCAACGTTTCTGATCCGGGACGGCGCGCGTTTCATCGGCACCAATCCGGATTCCTCTTTTCCGACGCCGGAGGGGCTGGCGCCCGGGGCCGGCAGCCTGCTCGCCCTGATCGCCGCGGCCTCGGGCGCAGAGCCGACAGTCATCGGCAAGCCCGGGCGCGGCATGTTCGACGCCGCCCTGCAGCAGCTGGGCGCGCGCCCGGAGGCGACGCTGATGGTGGGCGACCGCATCAACACCGATATCATGGGCGCGCAAGCGCTGGGCATCAAAACCGCGCTCGTCATGACGGGCGTGGAGACCGAAGAAAGTCTGCGATCAAGCGAGGTGCAGCCCGACGCCGTTTTCAAGGGATTGCCGGAATTGCTGGATGCCTTGCCCGGCTAGCCGGGATTCTCCAGCATGGCGGCGAGCACAGCTTCCAGCGCTGGCGTTTCATCGCTGTCCTTGAACCCGGCCATGCGCTGATAAACATCATGCGCCGCCAGGAAGAAGCCGGGCGACAGGCCGGCCGATTCAAATGTCGCGGCGATTTCTTGCATCTCGCCGGTGAAGCGCCAGGCTTTCGCCGTCACGTTTCGCACTTGCTGCCGCTTCTGCTCGACCGAATCCGGATCGCGCATGGCCCATTCCCGGTCCAGGTCGTCCCGCACGCCAAGCTGCTCCGCCACCGCTTGTATCGCCGAGATCAAGGCGGTGAAACCTTTGGTTTGCGCGGCGAAGACCATTTTCAGCGCCGAAGCTTTTCCTATTTCGTCGCCGATGACGATGGCGTCGGTGACGCTGCCGGCGAATAATGCCGCAACTCGCGCGGCCGCCGCTCCCGAAAGATAGAAGCGAGTGCTTCCGGCTTTCCAGGCCGGCGGCCCGATGATGCTGCCGTCGACGAAGTCAATGCCGGCCGCTTGCAGCCGCTGGCCGATTGCCCGCGTCTTCTGCGGCGCGATGGCGTTGCCATCGCAATAGAGGCCGGTGAAGCCGGACTCGAGCACGGCGGCGGCGACCGCCTCAGCCGCATGCGGCGGACACACGCAGAAGATCATGTCGCAAGTTGCGCCGAGTTCCGCGATTGACGCGAGCGGGCGCAACTGATGTTCCTCGGCGCGGCGGCGGGTCGCGGCGCTCCGCCCTTCCTGCGGCCAATAGACCGCCTGCCCCGCCGCTTGCAGCGACGCCGCGATGGATATGCCCATCTCGCCGGGATTAACGATGCCTATTTTGCTCATGCTTCCGCCTTAGTTTGCCAAGCCCTCGTCCGAATTGAGCAAGCGCTCGAAGCGATCATAAGTCTCCGATTTTGCGTCGAAAACGTAATTCGGTCGGGTCACGATAATATCCGTGCCGCCCAGATCGCGCAGATGCTGCATCGTCTTGTGTATCAGGTTGGATGGCGCCAGCAGATTGGTTTCGAACCATGTGTACGGGGCGCCGGCCTGGCTGGCGACCGGCACGACGCCGGGGCCCTTGCTGCCGCTCAAGGCCGGATTGGCCAAAATGCGCCGCTGCACATCCTCGACTGACTCGCCGCTGATATTGGCGCGCAGCGATACAAAATGGCGCGCGCGCCGATGCGCCTCAACCAACTCCATCATTTCGCGCAGGGTCTCCAGCTTCGCGTCCGATGCCCGCAAAGTCTTGCGGTTGCCGATCAATACCGCTTCCGAGGCGATGATCACGCCGCCATCAAGCGGCCGCAGATGGTTCTCCCGCAAGGTTGTGCCGGTCGCGGACAGATCTGCGACCAGATCGGCATAACCCATGCGCGGCGCCGCTTCCAAGGCGCCCTCGGCATGAACGAGCAAGAAATGCGAAATCCCCTGCCGGTACAAGAAGCTCTTGGTCAGATTGCTGTATTTGGTCGCGATCCGCAACTGGCTGCCGCGCGCTTGATGGCGCAGGCTCAGGTCGGCCAGATCCGCTATCGAAGTCACGTCAATCCAGGAGTTGGGCACGGCCAAAAGCAATTCGCATGCGCCGAATCCCAAGCGGTCAATGACCATCAGCGCGGCCGAGTCCTCGCTGTGTTCGGCGACGATATCCAGACCGGTGATGCCGATATCGGCCCGTCCCTCTTCCACCTTGCCCAGAATATCGCGCGGACGCTGATAAACCACTTCCGCCCCCGGCAAGCTGGGAATGCTGGCCGTGTATTGCCGGGTATTCGGCTTGAAAATCTGCAAACCGGCGCGGCCGAGAAAACGGTCCGAGGCGTCGCCGAGTTGGCCCTTGCTGGGCAAGGCGATGATCAATCTGTCCGCGGTCATCGGCCTACCCTCCCTCGCCCAGGAGCGCAGCGACCTCGGCCGGCAAGGCGTCTATAGGCACCTGCCGCTCCCGATGGCTGCGCATGTCGCGCAGAAGCGCCCGGCCGGCTTCGCGCTCCGCTTCGCCGATGATGATCGCCAGCGCGACGCCGCGCCGGTCGGCGTATTTGAGCGCGCGCCGCAAGCTGCGGCCATCCGTCATCGCTTCGGTTGCGACATTATGCCTCCGCAGCGCCGCGGCAATCGCCAGGCAGGCGCCAATGTCGTCGCTTTGGACCGGGATCACCGTCACCGCCGGTGGCTTCAACGCGGGGCCGGCGTCGCCATCCAGCGCGCTCAGCAGGCGTTCGACGCCGAAGGAGAAGCCGGCCGCGGCGGTCGACTTCGCGCCGCCCAGGATACTCACCAAATTGTCGTAGCGGCCGCCCCCGCAAAGCTGAATTGACTCGTCAGTTTTTGAGCGGTGATGAATCTCAAAGATCAGCCCGGTGTAATAATGCAGGCCGCGGCTTAAGCCCAAGTCCAACTGAATCTGACCGCTGGGCGCGCCGAAGTCCGCCAGCGCGTTAATGGTTTTTTCCAGGTCGGTGAGCGCATCGGTCTCGAGCTGGAATTCCTCCGCGAGCGCATAAGCCCCTTCGAGTACGTCTTCCGGCGCGCCCGTCAACTCGCTCAGACGCTGCATGCAGTCGAGCGCGACATGCAGCTTGGGACCCTGCTGATCTTCGCGTATCTTGTGCAGCAGCCGGTCAATGACTTCGCTCTCGTCGCGGTTGGTGTCGATGCGAATGCTCAAGCTGCCCAGGAAATCCGTGATCGCCTGATGCGCCTCGTCATCGCTCATGTCGCGCAGCACGTTCATGAGCTGCTGGCCGTCGCCCGCCGGCCGCCCCTCATCGGCGGCGGCGTCGTATTCCGGGTAAATCGCGCGCAGGGAATCGACCAATTGCGCCCGCCCCCGTTTGCGCAGATTCTCCATATTGCGCAGTAGAAAACTTCGCAGCTGATTGCGCAGAGCCAGCTTGTCGAGCAGGGCCTGCAGAACCGCGCTATGCCCGATTCTCAATTCGTAGTCGCGGATGCCGAGCCGCTCCAGCGCGCCGCAGGCCAGATGAATAAGCTCGGCATCGGCCAGGGGCCCGGCCGCGCCAATCAATTCAACGCCGCACAAACTAAACTGCCGGTATCGGTGCTGTTGCGGCTTCTCATAGCGGAATACCGGCCCATGGTACTGCAAGCGCAAGGGCAAGAGTTCGTCCTGCAATCGCTCCACGTAGGCGCGGATGACCGAGGCGGTTAACTCCGGACGCAGGGCGATGCGCCGGCTCTTGAATTGGAATTCGTAGAGGCGCGCGGCGATGTCTTCGCCGGATTTGCGCAGATATAGCTCGGTGTTCTCCAGGATCGGCAGATCGACCGGCGCATAAGCATGCAGCAGAAAATGCCGCGCCAGCGCCGCTTCAACCTCGCGCCGAGCGCTGTGTTCGGCGCTGTAAACATCGCGCATGCCGCGCAGCGCTGTAATCTTGTCGGCCGTTGCCATGCCGATCTTCCCGCTCTATCACAAAAGTCGTCAAGGGGACAGCCTACCACCGAAAGGCCCGCAGGCAAAGTGTACTCCGGCCTGCGTCAGTCAACCGCGGCGAATTCAACCCGCAGATTTTCAGCCTCGCCGTCATAGATGAACTTGAGCAGATTCAAGCCTTCGGATTCGATCGCCGCGCAGACATCATCATTCCGGCGCTCGAATAACGTGAATTGCAGAATCGCGGCATTGCCGTCCTGGCGGGCTTTCCATATAGCGCCGACGACGCCGTCGATGAGGACCGTGCCCAGAACGCGGCCGGCTGACACAAAAACCTTCTTGCGGTGGATTTCCGGCAGGATGCGCCGGCGGTCTTTGTGCGCAATCAGGATGTTGTCATATTCCGGCAGGAAACGGATCGGCGCCGGTCGATCGGCTTCGATGATGGGCGAACCGGGCAAGTCGTATAACTCGGCGCCGTCTTCGCCGCGATAGCGCGCGAGTTCCACAAGGGCGGGCGCCAGCTGCGATTTCAGACCGGTCATGCCGGCCCAGGTCTGAAAATCCATCACAGTCGCCGGGCCAAAGGCCGCCAGATAACGCCGGAAGAGCGCAGGCAAATCAGCCGGCGTCGGGTTGCCCAGCCAGGCTTCAGCCGTCGTATAGGTCGCGCGGGTGCCGACGCCCCAGGTACCGCTCGGCGGAATTTGCACCAGCGGCAAATAACTGCGGACGGCGTAAGCCATCGCTTGTTTATCCTGATCCGGCTCGTGCTCGAGAAGCATATCCCGCAGGTTGCCGATCGCCGGCGTCTCGGCTTCAAGATAAGGCTTGGCGATTTGAATCAGCCGAACGATGTCCAGCCCTTTTGCGCGCTTGCCAAAAAACGAGCGCAAGCCCCGCGCCAGCGCCGGCTGGATCACCGCCTGAAAGCGCTGATGATCGGCCGCCGTGACCAGATGCAAAGTGGAGCGAATCCAGGGCGCGCGTACAATTCGCCTCGCTTCCAGCAATTCGCTGAGGCGGCGCTTCTCAAAACCGGCGAGGCGCGTCCAAAGGCCGATGTAGGGCGGATTGGGTATCTGCGATTGCAAGGCGACCAAGCGCTCGGTCGCGGCTTCGCAGCCGTCGGCGCTGCGCTGCAAAAGCATTTGACGCGCCAGCAGCGTCCGATTCAGTTGCTTCCGGCTGAGGATAGTTGACGTCATATCTTGATGCGGACAATCGAAGCGCCCAATTGCAGGCCTCGGGCAGCGGCGCTGCCTTGCCTACAGCGGAGACGCGACAACTTCTTCTTGAATCTCCGCGGCGGATTCCGAGCCGAAGAGGCGTCGCGTCAGGAAGAGCAGGCAACCGGCGATGAGCGCAAGAATCGCGGCGATTTGCAGGCGCGCGGGCAACTGCCGCATGCGCTCCACGACGCCCTGCTGTTGATCCAGCAAATCCGCATGCAATTGACGCGCGAATTCCGGGCGCGGTTCCAGGGGCGTCAGTATCGACTGCAGGGCCTGGATGATCTCGGCATAGCCCTGCATGCCGGCGGCCGAGGCCCCGCTCCCCTTGGAAACCGTTTCGATTTCATCGCCCGCTTGAATGCCGGCCGTAATGGCTTCAAGCATATCCTGGGCTTGCGAATCCGAAGGTGCCGTCATGATTCCCCCACAAATTGCTGTTACTTTCCGCCGCCGAGCCGCCCAATCGCATCGCCTTCTTGCTGCGCCCCCAAGTCCTCGCGCAGCGCGGACAGCGTCCGGTGGTAGAGTGATTTGACGGCGCCTTCCGTCCGGCCCATGATCTGGCCGATTTGCGCATTTGACATCTGCTCAATGAACTTGAGCAGCAGCAACTGTTGCCGATCTTCGGGCAGCCGCCGCACCGCTTCCATCAACTGCTCCCGCTCCTGATTTTCTTCGGCCAATCGGTCGGGCCCCTCCGAGCGCAGCGAATGCGCTACATAATCGTCCAGCGCGATGATCTTGCGCCGCCCTTGATCGCGATGCCAGTTGGCGACCAGATTGTGGGCGATGCGATACAACCAGGCTTGAAAGGGCAAGCCTCTATCTTCATAGCCGCCGATATGGCCCAGCGCGCGCTGAAAGACTTTCGCCGTTAAATCCTCCGCATCATGACTGTTGCCGGTTCGATGATAGACATAACTATAGATCTTCGGCAAATACCGTTCGTAGAGCGAGCCAAATGCCTGCCGGTCCTCCTTCGCCAGCTCGATCAATTCCCCATCGTCAAGGGCTTCGTATTTGCGACGTCTGGCAAATGGATTGCGCATGTTGTATTAGCCTAAACCCATGATCCGCGCGCGGGTTACGGATGCCTCTTCGGAAGGATATTCAGTCCGGCCCAGCCGCCAGCAAAGCCTGCGCCTCGCGCAGATGCGGAAATGACGTCATGGTGCCTCGCTTAGTACAGGCCAACCCGGCCGCGGCCGAAGCCAATTCCAGAATCTTCGCATCGGGCCAACCCAGAGCCAGGCCCTGGCAATAGGCGCCGACGAAGGCATCGCTCGCGCCCGATGTATCCACTGCCTTGAGCTTATGCGCGGGCTGGCGGATGACGCGGGAACCATCATAGAGAACGCTGCCGCGATCGCCAATTGTCAGCACTGCCTTCCCCACGCCCAGGGCCTGCAACTCGCGGGCGAGCGTGTCAAGATCCCCGGCAGCGCAGCCGAGGATGAGCCGCGCCTCGTCCTGGTTTGGGATGATTATATCCACCAGGCGCATATAGTCGACGACAAAGGAATCGCGCTTGAAGTAAGGCGCGGGATTCAGCACAGTTGTCGCGCCCGCCGCTCGCCCCAGTTCAAGCGCGAACTTCACCATAGGCTGAGGAATCTCGAAATTCACCAAAAGAATATCGGTCGACTCCAGGCCGGACAATGCAGCCAGGATATGCCCGGCGTCGACTTTGCGGCTGGCGTCGGGCGCGCCCACAAAGCCCGGCGTCTTGTCCATGACAACGATGCCGGCAATGCTCGTCCGGGCCGACGGATGACGGTATACAAAATCGCCATTGACGCCGTTGCTCTTCAGCGCGTCCAGCAGCTCCGCGCCAAAAAGATCGTCGCCGACGCATCCAACCAGACGCACATCCTCCGCGCCGAGGCGGCGAGCGGCTACGGCCTGATTCAGCCCCTTGCCCCCGGGCGATAGCGTGGCGGCGTTGGCATGGACGGCGCGGTTTGGCGCCGGCCAATCCGCGACCGCAAACACAATATCATAAACCAGCGCGCCAATGACAAAGATGCGCGGCACTCGTCTCTATCCTTTTGTCTCTGCAAGCCTATTTTGATTGTATCACGAAGAAACGTCTCGCTGTGATTGACTTCCTCCGCGCGGAAGTGGGCGAGCCGCCGGCTCGCCCGTACGCCGAGCCCCCTCCTTTGATGTAGGGGCGAGCACGCGGCTCACCCGCATGTATGCCGCGAAAAACAATGCGCATATTTTCAATTGCTTGATAGCGTTTAGTTGCTAGTCCTGGCAATGCGCCGGAATCGCCAGTTAGAGTTGACAAATCTTAGCTTGCGATTGATTTCGCATGTCATTTTCAACGGGCGTCTCACGAGACGCCCCTACAAGGCTTGTCCGTTACCAAAATTCTTGCTCCGATACAACAGTAACAATACCAAAATACTACGATTTGCGTGCGATCCTCGTGATAATCAACGCTTTACTGCGAAATGCATCAAGGTCGGTTTCCCTTTTCTGGCTCGCTGCAGACAGCAGACCAGTTTTTCTACCCCATCCCCGGCCCTTCCCCAGTGAACTGGGGAAGGGTGACTCTACAAAGAAGCTCGTAGGTTGACCCCGAAACACATAGAAGATGCCAATGAAGTCAGTCTCTTTCAGCGCGCTCCCCCTTCCCTAGCTTGCTGGGGAAGGGGGCTGGGGGGATGGGGTTGTAGTGGTCTCGAAAAACTGGACACCTAGTGGAGTGAGTATACTAGTGTTTGGTCACGAGGGGAGACGACTATGGCAAAGGCACGTAAGTATAGCCCGGAGTTCAAGGCGCAGGTCGTGTTGGAGATGGTATCCGGGAGGAAGAGTTTGGCTCAGTCGAGCCGGGACTATCAGATCAAGGACACGCTGCTTTCCCGTTGGAAGACGCAATTCTTTGAAGGGGCGCCCAGGATATTTGAGCCGGGCCGGCCGGCGGAGCAGAAGCGTCTGTTGGAACGCATCGATGATTTGGAGCGATTGGCGGGGAAACAAGCCATGCAACTGGAAATTGCAAAAAAAGCCAGTCGCTACTTGAAGTCACTACCGCTCGAAAACGAGAGCTAGTGCAGGTGTTAAGCCGGGAGTATCGTGTGACAGACTGTTGCGCGGCGCTGGATTTGCCGAGAAGCAGCTATTACCATCGCGGCAAGCAGCGCGATGAGCGAGCGTTGCGGGAAGCGATAGCGGACATCGCTGGACAGCGCCCGGCCTACGGCAGCCGGCGGATCAAGGCGCAGTTGTCACGCGAGCCCTACTTCCTGAATGTGAGTCGCAATCGGGTCAGACGCGTGATGGGCGAGCTGAACTTGCTGTTCAAGCCAAAGCGCCGGACAAGCACAACGGACAGCCGGCATCCTCACGGGCGCTACAAAAACCTGCTGAAAGGCATGACCGTGACGAAGCCGAACCAAGTCTGGGTGGCCGATATCACCCATGTGGGCTTGCGCGGAGAAGAGGTCTATCTGGCGGTGCTGATGGACCTCTACACCCGGGCTGTGCGAGGCTGGAACCTGAGTTGGTCCTTGGGTCAAGAATTGGTCCTCGTACCGCTGCGACAGGCCTTGCATCACTACCCGGCGCCAGAAATCCATCACTCTGACCAAGGCAGGCAATATTGCGGCAAATCACATGTCAAACTCCTGCACGATCAGGGCACTCAGGTCAGCATGTCGGCCGTGGGAAAACCGAAAGAAAACGGCCACGTAGAACGGCTGATTCGCACAATCAAGGAGGAAGAAATCGACCGGAGCGAATACCAAAGCATGGCAGAAGCGCGCGAGCAGATTGGTTACTTCATCGAGGTGGTCTACAACACGCAACGCGTTCATAGCGCCTTAGACTACCAGACGCCGGCAGAATACGAGGCGCAGTGGTTGCAACGCAACCACCCCTGCGATTCTGAGATTTTGTGTCCAATAATTTGAGACCACTACAGGTAAAAAAAGCGCGGTAGCATCAACCAGTACCGGACAAGCATTACACTCTTGCGTGGCCATAGGCCGATCATGTTTTGATAAGATTGCTCCACAGCAAAGTCGGCTCATGTTGTCAACTGCTGCGCGCAAGTTATAATCGAGTCGCAGTCAAGAGACACGTGTTCAAGCGATGCTCAATGGTCGCGTCGCATTTCGCGGGCCAGGTCGGACGCCGTCGCCAAATAAAGGGCGCTATCGTTATTTTAAGCCATTTGTAGAATTGTCATGCTGAATACCCGTCGCGGCAGAATACTCATCGAGAACCTGACGGCTTATCTATTCCTGTTGCCGGCCGGTTGCCTGATCCTGCTCTTCGGCTTGTTCCCGGTCGCTTTCGCCTTCTTCGTCAGCTTGCATCGCTGGCGCCGCTTTCCCGATGAATATGCCGGCTTGGCCAATTATGAAAAAGCCCTGGGCAATTTCGGTTATATCCTGTTCTTCTGGCTGGCCCTGCTCGGCTTTGCCGCCGCCGCCCGGATTGGCAAGCGGCTCTTCAGCGGGCCTGAACTGAGGGCCGGCGGTCGCCCGCTTCTGGCGATGCTGGCCGGACTTGTCAGCGGCTATGCGGCCCTGCTGGCGCTGGACTGGTTCTTCAAGCTCGTCCCGGTCATCATGCTCATTCCGCGTCAAGTCCGCGGGCAGGATACCTCGCTCGCGCTCTTCATGGAGAAGCTGGGCGACAGCTTCAGCCAGCCGCAAGTCCTCGCCGCCGGCAATCTGATGCTCATCGGCCTGCTTTTGGCGGCGCTAATCGTCGCAGTCCTGCTCTGGCGATTCCGGCAAGAAATCAGCCCGCCAATCGTCATCAACTCCGCGATCGCAACGGTCCTGCTCATCGCTTCCGCATTCGCCCTGCGCTTGACAATCTCCGAAATTGACGCGGCCCTGTTGGCGGCGCGGGAAGCGGGCGAATCCCTGCCGATTTGGTCGCAGCTGGTTTTCATCAGCGCCGGCTGCGCGCTGTTGGCGCTGGCTTACGTCATTTTTCAGCGCGGGATACGAGCGCATGAAAACCGGCGCTTCGTCCTGCTGGCGCTCGGCGGCCTTGCGCTGGCGGTCGGCGGATACATCCTGATGGCGGAATTGCCGGCGGCGCTGGCCGCGGCCGATGACGACCTGCTTAGCGGCTTCTGGATCACCGTCATGTACGCAACCGGCACGGTGCCGGTTCAGCTCGCCATCGGTTTGCTGCTGGCTTACCTGCTCTTCCAGCCCATACGCTTCCGCGCCTTCTTCCGCATGGTCTACTTCATCCCCTACATCACGCCATTCGTCGCCACTTCCATTGTCTTCCGCGTCATATTCGACGCCGGCCAGTACGCGCCGGCCAACCGCATGCTGACCATTGTCGGCATTGAGCCGCAGCGCTGGATCCTGGAGCGCTCGAGCCTCGGCAGTCTGCTCGGCCTGCCCGATTTTTTGGCCGGGCCCGCCCTGGCGCTCGTTGTCATCATGATCTACTCCACCTGGACCTACATCGGTTACGATGCCGTGATCTTCTTGGCCGGCCTGGGCAATATCCCGGGCGAGCTCAACGAAGCCGCTCGCATTGACGGCGCCAACGGCTGGCGCATCTTCCGGCACATCACGCTGCCGCTCTTGTCGCCGACGGTTTTCTTTCTTTCGCTTGTGGCGATCATCGGCACCTTCCAGGCCTTCACGCAGATCTGGATCCTGCGCACCGGCGCCGTCGGCAACAAGGTCAATACCGCTAGCGTTTATATCTTCGACCAACTGCAGAATAGCAATCGCTATGGTTACGCCTCGTCGATGGCTTTTGTGCTTTTCGCCCTGATATTGCTGATGACGCTATTCCAGAATCGCATTATGGGGAGGCGCGTCTTTTATGGATGACGACGGCGCCGGCCGGCTGCCCATGCCGGATCCGCGCGAGCGGCTGAACCTCGGCAAGATCGGCATTTACGCCGCGCTTTTTGCGGGCGTGCTGATCGCGGTCGGTCCCTTCCTCTGGATGGTCAGCGCTTCTTTCATGACGCTCAGCGAGGTCAATCTGACGCGCCTGCTGCCGGAAGAATTGCTCTGGGAGAATTATGCCACCGCCTTGCGCCGGGCCAATTTCCTCGATATTGAGTTGACGACCGACCCGAGCACGGGCGCGCTGCAAGCTGTCGGCATCTCCGGTTATATCTGGAACAGCATACGCATTACCCTGATAACGGTCTGCGGTTCACTGCTGGTCTGCATTCCGGCCGCTTACGCCTTCGCCCGCATGAAGTTCATCGGGCGCAATTTCCTGTTTGCGGTCTTCATATCGACGATGATGATCCCCGGCATCGTCATGCTGATCCCGCATTTGCTGACGGTGATCTGGCTCGGGCGCTTGAGCGAGAGCCTGTTTGGGCCGGCCGGCGCCTGGTTCAACAATTGGCCCGCTTTGACCATTCCCTTCTTCGCCTCCGTTTTCAACATCTTCCTCTTGCGTCAGTTCTTTTTTCAGATTCCCGAAGATTTGTGGGATGCCGCCCGCATTGACGGCGCTGGACACCCGCGCTTCCTCATCGCCGTTGTGCTGCCGCTTTCCAAAGCGCCAATCATGACCATCATCACGCTCGGTTTCATCGGCTCCTGGAATGCCCTGATGTGGCCGCTGCTGGTCACCATCAACGATGACTGGCGGCCGATCGCGGTCGGTCTTTCCAATTTTGTGACTTCGGATACGCCAGGCGACCTGAACTTGCAGATGGCGGCGTCGGTGATCACCGTCATTCCCATACTTTGCCTGTACTTCATCGCGCAGAAGCAATTCACGGAAGGCATCGCCCAGACCGGCATTCGAGGTTAAACTACAATCCCCTATCGCGTGAATCGCCGGTTGAACTTAGAATTGGCGGGCAGGCCACAGCGGAAAGCGAGATCCAAGTTTTCCTATACCGAAGCTTAGCGAGAAAGAGAGTTAAACAGCATGAAGAAGCTCACCTGCATCATTTTGATTCTGTTTGTCTTGAGCCTGGGCGCGGCCGGGGCGCAGGGCGACCGAGACTACGAAAGCATTGATCCCAGCGGGCAGACCGTCGTCTACTGGCATCAATACACCGAAGACAGCTCACAGGGCGATACGATGGCGCGTCTCGTCGAAGATTTCAACAGCACAAACGAATATGGCATCACGGTGGAAGCCATCCACCAGGGCAGTTACGGTCCGATTGAAGATCTGATGAACACCGCCATTCTGTCGGGCGAGCTGCCGAATATGGTCGCCGGTTACGCCAACGCGGTCGCCGGCTGGGCCAACGAAGGCGTGGTGGTTGATATCAACCTGCTGCTGAACAGTCCGGAATGGGGTATCCCGGCGGATGAGCAAGCGATGTTGAACTTCGACCTGCTCGATGTCAATCAGTTGGATTTTCCGCCCTTCTATGGCATGCGCGTCGCCTGGGCCAATCAGAACTCGCTCAACGTCTTTTACACCAACCTCGACATCGTCGAAGCCCTCGGCTTCGAGCGCCGCGTGCCCGAGACCTTGGCCGAATTTGAAGAGATCTCCTGCGCGGCCGGCGCCAGCGAGATGTATCAGGGTTATCCGCTCGACACCGGCACCTCGCATTTTGAGAGCTTCGTCGCTGCGCACGGCGGCGCGATCTTCGATGGCGAAGCCGGCGCATACATCTTCGAATCCGACGAGGTAGTCGCCGCCATGGAACTCTTCACGCGCATGCTGGCGAACGACTGCGCCTACCTCTTTGCCGAGCGCTATCAAAACACCGGCGATTTTGCGATCGGCCTCACGCCTTTCGCCGCCGGCAGTTCGGCCGGCATCCCCTTCATCACCTGGGACGCGGCCACAGCCGAGATGACCGACGAATGGGTTGTCTCCGCCTTCCCGGGCGCTGAGGGCGTCGGGCGCACATTGCAACTCTTTGTGCCCAGCCAGGCCATCCTTACTTCGACAGCCGAGGCCGAAGTCGCCACCTGGCTTTTTGTCAAGTACCTGGCGAGCCCGGCGGCGCAACTGGCCTGGTCGGGCGCGACCGGCTACTTCAGCATCCGCAATGATATTGAAGTAACCGAGGCCGATTTCACCGAACCGCGCATGCCCTACGCCCGCTTCGTCGAGGTCCAGGGCATCCTCGCCGATGCCGACCTGAGTGTCTATTCTTCGCCGGGTTTGCCGAGCTACAGCGCTGTTCGCGGCATCGTGCCCAACACCATCGCCGAAGTCGCGCATGGCGATTCGCCAGCGGCCGACGCCCTGGCCGAACTGAATGCGGAGGCGGCGGATCTACACGAAGAACTTGACAGCTAAAGCCCGCTGAAACTTGTCTTTGCGGGGCTTCCGCCGCCTGGCGGGATCCTCGCAAAGGCATATCAAACAAGCCCGGCTGCCCTTTCGCCCTATTCCAGGAAAACTCCCGGCAGCGCGGCGCGGATTCCCAGCGAATGCGCCGCCGCCCGTCCGTATCCGATGATAGAATCAACCCGACGGCTTCCGAATACGGCGGGCTGAGGACGGCGGCAATTGGGCGAAGCCCTTGCGAGCGTAATAAATACATATAATCAAGGCAACTTGAGTTGACGCGGATTTAGAAGCGTGTTATAGTCAAGTTCGAAAGTTTAATTTCCACTGGCTTAACTGAACCGATCCGTCGCCCCAGATGTCAAAAACCTTGTTTGGCGTTCTTACCGACACGTCATTCCATAATCGAACGGAGTGTTTCCCTCCGATTAGCTAACCGGAAACAACCACGAATAAGCGGCGCTCTGGCCCTAACCCCACCGCGCCGGCTATCAGCCCAGGATGAAATGAATGAATATCGCAAACCTTGAAGCAAAAACACTACCCGAGTTGCGCACGATGGCGCGCGGTCATAATGTGCCGCGGTTCAGCCGGTTGAAGAAGCAGGACCTCATCATCGGTCTGCTGCGCCAGGAGGCGGAGCGGCGCGGCCACGAATTGCGCGGCGGCGTTCTGGAAGTTGTCGATGACGGCATCGGTTTCTTGCGGGCGGAAGGTTACCTGCCCGGCAAGAATGACATCTACGTCAGCCAGACGCAGATCAAGAAGTTCAATCTGCGCACGGGCGACATGGTCATCGGCCAGGTGCGCCCGCCCAAAGACACCGAACGCTACTATGGCCTGCTGCGCGTAGATGCCGTAAACGGGCTCAATCCGCATGAAATCAAGAACCGCGCCAACTTCGAGCGTCTCACGCCGATTTTCCCGGAGGTGCGCTTCGATTTGGAGACCTTGCCGCGGATCATGTCCACGCGCATGCTCAATCTGATTGCGCCGATTGGCTTCGGCCAGCGCGGCTTGATCGTATCCCCGCCCAAAGCGGGCAAGACAACCGTGCTGAAGGATGTCGCCAACGCCATCAGCATGAATTATCCCGAAGTGCACTTGATGGTGGCGCTAATCGGCGAGCGGCCGGAAGAAGTGACCGATATGGATCGCTCAGTTGACGCCGAGGTCATCGCCTCGACATTCGACGATCCCGTGCATCATCACGTGCGCGTGGCGGAAATGGCCCTCGAACGCGCCAAGCGCCTGGTCGAGGTCAGGCGCCATGTCGTCATGATGCTCGACAGCGTAACGCGGCTGGCCCGCGCCTACAACCTGGTGGTGCCGACCAGCGGACGCACCTTGTCCGGCGGCTTGGATCCCTCGGCGATCCACCCGCCCAAGCGGCTCTTCGGCGCCGCCCGAAATGTTGAAGAAGGCGGCAGCTTGACCATCGTCGCCACCTGCCTGGTTAATACCGGCAGCAAGATGGACGATGTCATCTACGAAGAATTCAAAGGCACGGGCAACATGGAACTGCACCTCAGCCGCAAGCTGCAGGAACGGCGCGTCTTCCCGGCCTTTGATATCGACCAGTCCTCGACCCGGCGCGAAGAATTGCTGCTCGGTCCGGATGTTCTGCAGCGTGTCTATACCATGCGGCGCATGTGGTCGCATCTGTCGGAACAGCCGGAAGGCATCGTCGGCGCGACCGAACAACTGCTGCATAACTTCCGTCTCTACGATACCAACGAGAGCTTCCTCAACAGCTTGCACGGCGGCAACGGGCGCTAAGCCGCCCGCACCCGCCGACAATTGTACGGCTGCCTGACCATTGCCGCAGCTCAGTCTTGATCCACGCTCCTTGGGCATACTGCCGGAGGCGGACGCATGAACATTGCAGATGTCATCGCGCTGATCACGGGAGGCGCATCCGGCTTGGGCGCCGGGACTGCGGCGCGTTTCGTTCAGAATGGGGCCCGCGTCGTCATTCTCGACCGCGACCGGGACTCGGGCGAGAAACTGGCCTCTGAGCTGGGCGATAGCGCGCGCTTCTTTCAAGCCGATGTATGCAGCGCCGACGAGGTCCAAGCCGCCCTTGATTTCACCGTTTCAGAATTCGGCAGGCCGAACACGCTGGTGAATTGCGCAGGCGTCGGCGCCGCCATGCGCACAACGAGCAGCCGCGGTCCGCATTCGCTCGATCTATTTGAGGCGGTCCTGCGCGTCAATCTGCTCGGCAGCTTCAACTGCATCCGCCTTGCCGCCACAATGATGATGGACAATCAACCGAATGCCGGCGGCGAGCGCGGCGTCATCATCAACACGGCGTCGGTCGCCGCTTTCGAAGGGCAGATTGGCCAAGCCGCCTACTCGGCCTCAAAAGGCGGCATCGTCGGCATGACCCTGCCTATCGCCCGCGACCTGGCGCGTTATGGCATCCGCGTCTGCACAATTGCGCCCGGCATCTTTGATACGCCGATGCTCGGCGGCCTGCCGGAAGATGTGCGCGAATCCCTGGGCGCGCAAGTCCCCTTTCCGCAGCGCCTCGGCACACCCGCCGAATACGCGCAGCTGGCGCAGCAGATCCTTGAAAACGCGATGCTCAACGGCGAGACGATCCGTCTGGACGGCGCGCTGCGTATGGGCCCGACCTAAGCCAAATCCGGACATTTTTGTTGACAGGTCGAGCGGCGAATTCTCAACTCAGGCGTTGGAATTCCTAGGACTAGTTGCCAAAAGCACAAAAACTCGGTGTCCTCGGTGTACTCGGTGGCAAAAAAAGATTTGAAGCCACTGCCATGCAATTTCCAGATAATGTATTCATTTCGGCTGAAATATTCTGGTAGGGGCGATCCGGTGGATCGCCCGATGGCTAAAACAGGATCGAAATCGGGCGACTCGCCGAGTCGCCCCTACCAAATCGTCGACGGTTAAAGAAAAAGCAATTGCGATGCAATTTCCAGAATTTAGTTGACAAGTCGGCGATCCTGCGTTATGCTCTCCCACAGTTAAGGTTTCGACTGGAATTCACTTGATGATGCGCGCCTGTTACGCCCCTTGTTGTTGTCCCTCAGGTTCGACCGGGAGTCGCGCGGCGTTGCCTTGTTAATACGCAATTGATGCGAAACAAGCAAATTCCAAAAGCCCCGTGACGACACGGGGCTTTTTCTTTGGACAGTGTTTGGGTGGAAGCATGAACATGAAATCCGATCGCCGCATTTGCCTGTGTTGTTGCTGTTGTTGCGCGCCGCCCACGGCGGATTATCCGAGGCTGGCTGGCCGATGTTGCCAGTAGCGTGTTCAAGAATCACAGGACGCTTCGGATAAGCCGAAGCGTTTTTGTTTGACGGCCTCAACCGCGCAATTCTGGAGACAACATGCATAACCAGCAACTCGAGACAACGAACGAAGAACTTGAAAACGCCAGCCCTTACGAAGTCCTGTCCTGGGCGCGCCAGACTTTTGGCGACAAACTCGCCATCGTCACCAGCTTCCAGCCGACCGGCATCGTCACCTTGCACATGATGCAGCGGATTGCGCCCAGGACGCCGATCCTCACGCTTGATACCGGCCTGCTCTTCCCGGAGACGCAGGACCTCATCGACCATTACGAATCGCGCTTCAACCTGGACCTGCGCCGCATCAAGCCGCGGCAGACGCCAAAGCAGCAGGCGCGCGACTACGGCGACCGCTTGTGGGAGCGCAATCCCGACCGCTGCTGCCACATCCGCAAGACGATCCCGCTGCGCGACGCGCTGGACGGCTTCGACGCCTGGATTACCGGCCTGCGCCGCGATCAGTCCGCCGGCCGCGCCGATACAGCCATAGTCAGCCGCGACGGTCATAGCGGACGGGTCAAGATCGCGCCCTTCGCGAATTGGTCCGCGGACATCGTTTGGCGCTACATCCGCAGCCACGATCTGCCCTACAATCCGCTGCACGACCAGGGATATCCCAGCATCGGCTGCTGGACCTGCACGCGGGCGGCAAGCGCCGACGGCGACAGCCGCAGCGGCCGCTGGTCGAATCAAAGCAAAACCGAGTGCGGCATCCACCTGCCGACAGCGGTCGAATTAACGCCGGAGCCAGTCCGTGTCTGAGTTGACAGCGGGTTATCCCGTCCTGCTGCACCTGCAGGACAAGCCAGTCGCCGTGATTGGCGGCGGCCGCGTCGCCACGCGCAAGGTGGATCGCTTGCTCCGCGCCGGCGCGCGCATCCTTGTGATCAGCCCGGCTCTTTCCACGGAGCTGAGCGAGCTGGCCGCCGGCGGTCAAATCGAGTGGATCGACTCGGTTTATCAGCGCGACATGTTTAATGAATTCATGCCGGTCATCGTCATCGCTGCAACCGATAACGAGCGGACGAACCAGAAAGTAGCGCAGGACGCGCACCGCATCCGCGCCCTCTGCAATGTCGCCAACGGCAGCAGCGACCAGAGCGACTTCAGCAACATGGCGCAGATCGACCGGCCGCCGCTCACCATCGCGCTCAGCACAAACGGCCATTCGCCGGCTCTGCTGCGCCTGCTCAAGTCGCGGCTGTCGGATGAGATTGGCGAAGAATACGCCGTGCTGGCGGACTGGCTGGGGGCGATACGCAAAGAGCGGCGCATGCAGTCTCCGGCCCAAGCCGAACGCCAAAAGCTCTACGAAGAAATCTTGCATTCCGAAGTGCTGTCGCTCCTGCAAGAAGGCAACGAGGCGGACGCGCAGCGGGTCTTTGATCAAATCGTGTTGGAGGTCTCGGGCCAATGAGCGGCGTCGCCCTGATCCTTGCCGGGCACGGCTCCCATGTCAGCCCCAATACGGCCGGCATCGTCTGGAGATATGTCGACCGCCTGCGGCGCAGCGGCGTCGCCGACGAAGTCACAGCCTGCTTCTGGAAAGAAGCGCCCGAGTTTTCAGGCGCGCTGGCGACGGTGGAGTCGGCGGATGTCGTCGTCGTTCCCCTGTTCACGGCTGCGGGTTATTTCAGCGCTGAAGTTCTGCCGACGGAAATGGGACTTGCGGGCGGCCTGTCCGAAGTCGACGGCGCGCGCATTCATTTAACGCCGGCCCTGGGCGAACATCCGCTTTTGGAATCAATCGTTGAAATGCGCCTGCGCGACGCCCTTGCGCGCCATGGGCTGGCGCCAAGTGAAACGGCGGCCGCCATCATCGGGCATGGCACAGGCCGCAATTCCCGCAGCCGCGATACCGCCCGGCATCAAGCCGAGCGCATTCGCGGACTGCGCTGGCTCAATGAAGTGGTCGATGTCTATCTGGACGATGAACCGGATATTCCCAGCTTGTATCGGACCACCCGCTCGCCCTATATCATCGCCCTGCCCTACTTCCTGGCGGAAGGCTCGCACGTCTCTCAGGATGTGCCGCGGGCCTTGGGCATAAGCGGGCGGCGGCCGCTGGAGCGCGTCAAGGGCCGGCGCGTCTATTATTGCGAGCCGGTCGGCGCCGACGAGACCATCTGCGAGGCGATTCTCGATCTGGCGCGCGGGGCCGGCTTGCCCTTCGAAGCTGAATCGGGCAACGGCGACTGGTCCGGCTTTCCCGCAGCCGGCCGTCGCGCCTTGATGAAAGCACTGGAAAGTGGAAGAATCCTCAAGTTTGGTCAAATCAACGTCAGCCGCGAGCTCGTCTGGAGCGGCCGGGATCCCAATGAATGCAGCGTAGTCAATTCGCCGGCCGATTTGCGCCGCCGGTTGAGAGAAAATCCCTTCCGTCCCTTGCCGAGCAGACGGGACTTGCCCGGCGGCTGGCAGGTCCCGCTTGAGGAACCGGAACAAGCTCATGCCGTAATCGAGACGGTTTATCCCGGCTTGATCGCCGACTGGGCGGCGCAAAAGGCAAAGACCTTGCGCATCCAAACTCTGGAATCAATCGGCCGCCGGCAGCAGGGCATGTTCAAGAACATTCACAAACTGCCGAGGGAATTGATGCAGAAGGCAATCGTGGGCGTCTGCGGCGCTTGCATCCGGCAGCCGAGCTGGTGGACGGGCCCGCAACCGGCCGCGGCCGGCTTGCCCTGCCCTTCGCCCTGCAACTTCTGGCTGTCGACCGCGCGGAAAATGGGGGAGGCAAAGCCATGAGCCGGGGCAAAGTCTATCTGGTGGGCGCGGGACCGGGCGATCCCGATCTGATCACGCGCAAGGGACTCAATCTTTTGCGGGAGGCCGATGTCGTCATCTTCGACCGTCTGATTCCCTACGCCCTGCTCGAAGAAACCCGCCATGACGCCGAACTGATCAACGCCGGCAAAGCGCCGACACGGCATCGTCTGGCCCAGGCCGACATCAACGCGATCATTGTTGACCGCGCGCTGGCCGGCAAAGTCGTCCTGCGCCTGAAAGGCGGCGATCCTTTTGTCTTCGGCCGCGGCGGCGAAGAAGCATTGGCTTGCCGAGACAAGGGCATTCCTTTTGAAATCGTACCCGGCGTCTCGAGCGCCTTCGCCGTTCCCGCCTATGCCGGCATCCCGCTCACGCAGCGCCATCTCAGCAGCGCCTTCAGCGTGATCACCGGGCATGAAGCGGCGCCAGGCGGCGCGAGCGGCGTCAATTATGAGGCGCTTGCAAATCTGGGCGGCACAATCGTCGTCTTGATGGGCGTCAAGCAACTGGGAAGCATCACGCGCCGGTTGCTGGAGCACGGTCTGGCGGCAGCGACGCCGGCCGCCGTCATTGAGTGGGGCACGCTGCCCCGGCAACGGACTTATGTTGCCGATCTCGAAACGATTGCCGATGTAGCGCGCGAACAAGCGATTCAACCGCCGGCGATTACCGTCATCGGCGAGGTCGTTCGCCTGCGCGAAGAAGGCGTCGCCTGGTATGAATTGCGGCCTGCCGATTTGTTGCAGCCGGCGGAACCGGTTCTAGCCGGCAAATAGAGAGAATAGTCGACTTCTGACAAGTCGAATTGAAAGGACAATGATTCTGATGTCGACCTGGAAAGAGCAGCTCAGCGACCGGATTCCCGCCGAAATGGGCAATCTCATCGACATATACGAAGCGCAAATGGAATTGCGCAAGCAGGGCAAGTTGGACGAAAAAGTCTTCGCTGAACAGCGCCTGCGCAAAGGCGTCTACGGCCAGCGCTATGACAACGGCCAGCGCCATGACGGCGTGCGCACGCGCGACCTGTACTACCCTTCCGACGAAACCGTCAAGGGACCGGATACGCTCTGGGACGCGCCGGGCATGCAGCGCATCAAGATTCCCTACGGCGGCATGACGGCGGAACAGCTGGAAGTGCTGTCGGAGCTGGCGGATGAGTATTCGGACGGCATCTTGCATATCACCACGCGTCAGGATATTCAGCTGCATTATGTGCATATCGACGACACGCCCGATCTCATGCGGCGCCTGGCCGCTGTTGGCATCACCACGCAGGAAGCCTGCGGCAATTCCGTGCGCAATATCACCGCCTGCGCGCTGGCCGGCGTCTGCCACGACGAAGTCTTTGATGTCAGCCCCTACGCCGATGCCATGACTCAATTCCTGCTCGGCCACGATGACGTGCAAGATTTCGGCCGCAAGTTCAAAGTCGCCTTTTCCGGCTGCGCCGGCCACGCTTGCGGGCTGGTCAAGATGCACGATCTGGGCTTGCTGGCGCAGACGCGCGAAGTCGACGGCGAGTTGCAGCGCGGCTTCACTGTATATGTCGGCGGCGGTCTGGGCACCGTGCCACACCAGGCCAAGGTCCTGGCTGAATTCGCCACCGAGGAGGAGCTGCTGCCCCTGACCCAGGCGATCGCTCGAGTCTTCGCCCGCCTGGGCGAGAAGAAAAATCGCAATCGCGCTCGCATTAAGTTCCTGGTGGCCAAGCTGGGCATCGACGAATTCCGCCGCCTGGTCGAAGAAGAGCTGCAGACTCTGCCTCACGATGAGCGCCACAGCGCCTACATCGACAATCTCAGCGACTTCACGTACAAGCCGGCGAAGGCTGGCATGGCGCTTAATGGCAGTCCTGTGCCCGCCGGCTTCGTCGACTGGTATCGCAGCAACGTCTACCACCAGGTTCAGGGCGGCTACAGCACGATCACCCTGCATACGCCGCTGGGCGATTTCACATCGGAGCAAGGTTTCAAATTGGCCGATATCGCCAGGCGCTATGTCGGCGACAATATCCGTCTCTCGGTTGAACAGAATGTCGTCCTGCGCTGGGTTGCCAATGCCGATCTGCCGGCGATATATCGCGATCTTTGCGCAATTGGCCTGGGCGACGCCCACGCCGGCACAATCGTCGATATCACGGCTTGCCCCGGCACCGACACCTGCAAGCTCGGCATCGCCTCTTCGCGCGGCTTGACCGCCGAATTGCGCACGCGCTTGATTGAAAAGATCAATCTGCTGCCGGATGCCGTGCGCGAGCTCAAGATCAAAGTGAGCGGCTGCTTCAATTCCTGCGGCCAGCATCATGTCGCGGATATCGGCTTCTTCGGCAACAGCCGCCGCTCCGGCAATCACAAGATGCCGCATTTTCAGGTTGTGCTGGGCGGGCAATGGCAAGAGAACGCCGGCGCCTATGGCTTGGCGGTCGGCGCAGTGCCAGCGAAGACCGTGCCCGATGTGCTGGAAGCGCTGACCGAGCGTTATGTCGCCGAGCGCGCCGATGACGAGAGCTTCCAGGTTTGGGTCAAGGCCCTCGGCCGCAAAGAGATCAAGGCGATGCTGCAGCCCTTTACGAAGCTTCCCAGCTTTGAGGACAAGCCGATATATTTCAGCGACTGGGGCGATTCGCGCGTCTACACGATCGACGATATCGGCGTCGGCGAATGCGCCGGCGAGGTGGTCTCGCTTTTCTCCATGGAGATCGCCAAGGCGGAATCGACGCACTTCGAGGCGCTGCTGGCGCTGGACGATCGCGATTATTCGCTCGCCGATGAGAACGCCTATAGAGCGATGGTGCTGGCCGCGCGCGCCTTGGTGCGCACCAAGTACCTCGATGTCGGCGACGATTATGACAATATCGTCGATGAATTCCGCAGTCGCTTCTACGATACCGAGTTGGTATTCGACCGCTTCGCCAAAGGCAAATTCGCCCGCTATCTGTTCAAGCGGCATGGAAGCGCGCCCGAACGCATCAACGAAGATTACGCCCATCAAATCATCGATGAAACGCAGCTATTCATCGAAAATGTGCACAGCGCCGAGCAGCGCATCAACGGCGTCATCGTCAGCTAGCTGAATGGCATCGGAGCAAATATGGCATCAGTACCCAAACGGCTGGGCGTCAAGTTCAGCCTGATTCGCGAACCGCAGTTGCAGCCGCTGGACATCGTTCCCATCTTCCAGCGCTGGATTCAGGAGCACACAGTCGATGGCATGTTGATTGACGTCATCGACTATAAACATGTGCCGGAGGGCCCGGGCATCGTTTTAATCGCCGACGAAGCCGACTTCGCTTATGACCTCGGCGATGGGCAAATCGGCTTGCACTACATACGCAAGCGGGGGCTGCCCGGGGATCTGCCGGGCGCGCTGCGCCAAGGCTTCTACTTTGCGCTGCAAGCCGCCCGCGCCCTGGAAGCCGAAGCGCCGGACGATATCGCCTTCGACTTTGCGTCGGCGAAAATCAGCTTCCTCGACCGTATGCATTATCGAAACGAGGCCGCGAAGCTTGACGAGATCCGCGCCGAGCTGACCGGCTGCGTCGCCGAGATCTACGCCGCGCCAATCGAAGCGACGCGCGTCTACGACGATCCGCGGCGCCTGTTCGCCGTCCGCTGCCGCGCCCAAGCCGCGACTGTCGATGCGGCCGCGCTGATGGCGCGCTTGCAGGAATCCATGCAAAAGGCTTAGCCGCCCGCTTGCGCTGAGCCTTCCCCCATTTTGCCCGGCGGCGCGAGTCCGCGCTCGCCCGTTTTCGTTTGTCTGGCTGCCAAAAAGCCGCCCGTGCATGGATTCGGCGAATCGGTTATATTTCTGACCGTCAGCTTTCTCTTTTACGCCACGGAATGGCCAACCATGACCCAATACAACTTCGACGAAATCATCGACCGCAGCGGGCATCACAGCGCAAAATGGGGCGCTGTCGCCGACGACTGCCTGCCGATGTGGGTGGCGGATATGGATTTCCGTTCGCCGCCCTCCGCCATTGAAGCCATGATCGAACGGGCGCGGCATGGCGTCTTCGGCTACACGCTGGACCCGCCCAAGCTCAAGGAAGTTGTGGTCGAGCGCATGAGCCGGCTCTACAATTGGGAGATTACGCCTGAAGACGTCTTGTTTTCGCCGGGCATGGTGCTGGCGCTCTGCGCGACCTGCAGCGGCTTCGGCGAACCCGGCGACAGCGTTCTGATTCAGACGCCGGTCTACGGCTCCTTCTTCAAAGCCGTGCGCGCCAATCGGAAATTCACCGCCAACATCAATATGGAATATGTCGCCGACGACGGCCAGACTTTCCACTACGAAAATGACTACGATGAATTTGAGATGGTGGCGCGCGACCCGAGAACATCGATACACATGCAATGCAATCCGCAGAATCCGGCCGGTTTCCTCTATTCGCGGACGGAATTGGAGCGCGTCGCTGAAATCTGCCTGAGGCACAAGCTGCTCATCGTCGCCGACGAGATTCATTCCGACCTGATCCTGGAGGGCGCGCATATCCCCATCGCCACCCTGTCCGATGAGGTCGCCCAAAACACGCTGACGATGATCGCGCCCAGCAAAACCTACAATCTGGCCGGCATGGCCTGTTCGGTGCTCATCGCGCAAAATCAGGAAATCCGCGAGACCACGGCGGCCGCGCTGCAGGGCATCAGCGCCCACGTCAATATCATGGGTTATGAAGCGGCGTACGGCGCCTACAGCGAGGGCGATGAATGGCTGCGGCAGCTGCTCGCCTATCTCAAAGACAATCGCGACTTCGCGATCCAGTACATTCGCGAGCATATACCGCAAATCAAGACCACGATTCCGCAATCGACCTATCTGCTCTGGATGGATATGCGCGGACTGCCGATTGAAGGCGATGTCGTCGATTTCTGCCAAGACCGGGCCGGCGTCGCGCCCAGCCCGGGCGAGTTCTTCGGCGACGCCGGCAACGGTTTTGTGCGGCTGAATTTCGGCTGTCCCCGCGCGATCTTGGAGCAGGGTCTCGATCGGCTGAAAGCCGCGGTGGATCAGCTTGTGACGACCGTCTAGCCAGGGAGGCTGCCACCATGCCGCGTCGACCCTTTCTGATCGACACCGATGCCGGCTCCGATGACGCCGTCGCCATTCTGATGGCGCTGCGCCATGCGGATGTTGAAGTGCGGGCGCTGACCGTGGTCGCGGGCAATGTGCCGCTCGCTCAGGGCGTTGAGAATACGCTCTACTTCGCCGAACTCTGCGACGCCGACGTGCCCGTGTATGCCGGCGCTGACCGGCCCCTGCTGCGCGAATATGTTTCGGCGGATTGGTTCCACGGCGCCGATGGCCTGGGGGATTGGGGCGAACGCTACCGCCGGCGCCGGACGCGGCCCGACGCCTGGCACGCCGTCGACGCCATTATCGCCGCCGCCCGCGAGACACCCGGGCTTGTCATCGTCACCTTGGGCCCCTTAACCAATCTGGCTTTGGCCCTGAGAAAAGCGCCCGATATCGCCGCGCTAATCTCGCGCTGCGTTGTAATGGGCGGCGCCGCCTGCACAAACGGCAATGTCACGCCCGCGGCCGAGTATAACATTTGGTGCGATCCCGAAGCGGCGCGCATCGTCTTCCGCGCCGGCCTACCCCTGGAGATGGTCGGCTGGGAGTTCAGCATCGGCGATTTCGTGCTGAAGCCGGACGATATCGACCATGTGCGCTCTATTAACACTGAATACGCCGATTTCACGATTGACTGCAATATCAAGGGCATGCGCGGCTACGAAATACAGACGGGCGAGATTGGCATTTCGCTGCCCGATGGCGTGGCGATGGCGGTCGCCATTGATCCTTCGATCTGCCTCGAAAAGAGCCGGCATTATGTGGATGTCGAATGCGAAAGCGAGCTCACGCGCGGCATGACAGTGGTTGACAAACTCAACATCAGCGATGACGCGCGCAATGCCGCGGTCTGGCGCGAAGCGCGGACGAACAGGACTCAACCGCTGATCTGTTGGCAAGTGGACGCGGGCCGCTGGAAAGACCTGCTCTATCAGCTGCTGCGTTGATTTCCCGGCGGCGGACCCGCAACGATACCGTGCGATTGCGCGTAATAGCAGATGAGCAAACCGAGGAGAAATTGACATGAATGCCCAGCCGGAAAAGCCCAAGAATCAGCGCGACTGGGTTGAAGAGATGGAAGTCGCCGGTAGCGAATTGGTCGACCGCGTGAAGGCTCTGGTCGCGGAAGGCAACGTCCGCCGCCTGATCATCCGCAATGCAAACAACGATGTGCTGATTGAAGTGCCGCTGACGCCGGCCGTTGTCGTCGGCGGGGTCGCGACGATCATCAATCCGGTGCTGGCGGCCCTGGGCGCGCTTGCGGCGCTAATCGCCAAACTCAAGATCGAAATCGTGCGCGTGGAGACCATCGACGACGATGCCGAGACCATTGAAATCTCAAGCGACAATGTCACCGACGTCACGCATCCCGACGAGTAGATTTTGCAGGGCGGCCGCCCACGCAAGATTATCGCCCCTGCAATCTCTGATTCGCAGCAGTCGGCCATAAGCCCCTCCCGCTAGGGCAATCGGTTCAAATTGAAATTGCGTTGAAAAATGACGATTTCCCCTCAGTTTTGGTAATCTGTAGGGGCGTTTCGCTGAAACGCCCGCAATGTGCAGGTCATTTTCAATGGGCGTCTCACGAGACGCCCCTACATTTTCACAATTCTGGTGGCGAAAGGTTCGTTTTGGTTTTGATGCGATTGCCCTGCCCTTCAAGCGGATTGCAGTGGGAAACGCGCCCGATTTAGGCTATACTTGCGCACAGCATACATGCGCGCGAATGCCATGCCATTGGACGCGCTGCTGAAGGTCATTCCTAAAAATCAAGAGGTACATCATGATCGTTAGCGTCCTCCAAGAGAACTTGGCTAACAGCCTTAACATCGTCACCAAAGCAGTCGATAGCAATCCGCCGTTGCCGGTTCTGGCCAACGTGCTGCTGGAAACAGAAGACTCCCGACTGAAGATCTCGGCGACGAATCTGGATATGAGCATCAGCGCCTGGATTGGCGCCAAGGTCGAACAGAGCGGCAGCATCACCCTGCCGGCGCGGACGCTCAGCGAATACGTCGGTATGCTATCGCGCGAGCGGGTCGATATGCGCCTGGACACCTCGACGCATACCCTGCAAATGCGCTGCGGCATTCAGACCTCCAGCATCCGCGGCATCGACGCCGACGAATTCCCGCCGATCAATCACAACGAAGCGGCCGACCTGCAGCTCGAGGGCGAGACGCTGCGCGAGATGATCCTGCAGACGGCTTTCGCCGCCGCCCGCGAACAGAACCGGCCTATCTTGACCGGCGTCTACCTGCAGCTGGACGGAAACACCATCACGATGGCGGCCGCCGACGGCTATCGGCTCGCCGTCCGCACGGCCGAAATCAGCGAGTCCTTCGACGAGCGGCGCGATATGGTCATTCCGGCGCGGACGATGAACGAGATTGCGCGCATTGTCGAAGATGATCAGGAAGTCGGCTTGGCCCTGCCGAATCAGCGCAACAGCGTCACGTTCTTCGCACCGAATGTGCTGGTGTCCTCGCAGCTGCTGGATGGCCGCTTTCCGGACTTCGCATCGATCATCCCGCGTTCCTTTGTCACATCCACCGTCATGTATACCAATGACCTGTTGCTCGTTTGCCAACGCGCGGAAGTCTTCGCCCGCGATAATGCCAATAGCGCCAGCCTGAGCGTGAAGCCGGCGGCCAATCCCGGCGAGCCGGCCGAAGTCTTGATCGTTGGGAAGAGCGCTGAACGCGGCGACAGCGAAGGCATGCTCGACGCCACCGCCGAAGGCGAAGCCCTCGATATCTCCTTCAACATCAAATATCTCATTGATGTGCTGCGCGTCATCAAAGAGGAACGCGTGATCTTCCAGAGCAACGGACCGGAAAACCCGGGCGTGCTCAAGCCGGAGAATCGCGACGACTTCGTCCACGTGGTCATGCCGATGAGCAAATAGGCGAGCGCCGCCTCTGCCCCGAACGGCGCAATCAAGACAGAGCCAGATGAATTCGCCGCCGAAGGCCCGGCGCGTCCGCCCGGATATGCCCCGCTACGGCGTCCTGCCCGAGCGGACCGACGGCATGTTAAGTTGGGATTGGGTCGCCGGCCGCATGAAAGCCGCGCGAAATTACTGGGTTTGCAGCACGCGTCCTGATGGCGGCCCGCATGCTGTGCCGGTTTGGGGCGCCTGGGTTGAGGGCAGCCTGTACTTCGGAACCGACAAGCAATCGGTCAAGGCGCGGAACATCAGCCGCGACAACCGCGTCGTCGTGCATCTGGAGAGCGGCGATGATACGGTGATCTTTGAAGGCAATCTGCTTGAAGCGCAGGCGTCAGCTGAACTGCAAGAGGCCATAGACGCCGCGTACATCGAGAAGTATGGCTTGGATCCGGAGTTGCAAGTAGACGACGGCGCACGCCTTTACCGCCTCCTGCCGCGCAAGGTCATGGCCTGGCAGGAGAAAGATTATCCCTCAAGCGCCACATGCTGGCTCTTCGATGTTTGAGGCTTGAACTGAATCAATCCCCGTTTGCCGTTGACGCGCCATTCTGAATCGACAAGGTCCAATTGAGCCGCGGTTTCGGCCGCGGGCAGTCCGACGATCGGGTCGCTTTTCAGCGTGCGCAGGCAGAGTGCCGGCGCATCCAGGTAGCTCAAGACATGGGCGAAGGGCGTATGCGCCGGCCAGATGCAATCGCCGACAGCGCGGCGATAATTGGCGTCGCCCTTGATGACTGCGAGGCGCGCGTCATTGAATCCTCGCCGCAGCGGCGGCGGCAGGTCCCAGAGGAAATGGCTGCTGGTCCAAAATGGATGCGGCAGGAAAAGCAGACGTTCCGCTTCCCAGGCGGCGCGCAGGCGACCGGCCAAGTCAGCCGCGCGGTTGCCGCGCCGATCCATCTCGGCCAGCATCATCCAGACATCAGCCGGCGTCGCGTCGCTGACGAATGTCGGATGCGCCTTCAGGCAAAGCACAACCCGATCGCAGACATGACGGAGGAAACAGTCGCTGAGCGCCAGATCCATCGCCAATTCGGAACCGGCGTTGTCGGCCACAATGTATATGCTGCCGACGCCGCGCAAGCGACCCGACTCCGTCGCCGTCGCGGCGAGGTATGCCAGCAGGGGCCCGCGATCATCCACGAGCAAGTCATCCGGGCTGATCTCCGTCCCGCGCGTCAACGCGGCCTCGTAACTCAGGTCAATGCGATTCGCCCAGAGGTCAAGCGCGACCGCGCGCAGCAAGTCTTCTTCGGCATTAAGCGCCGGCTCGGTGGCGCGCTCCAGAAGCTGCCAGAGCGCATCGCCATGCAGCTCGGCCCGCTTCTTCGGCAGGAAGGGATCGCGTCCGCTTTCCCGCCAGCGCGCGGCTTCTATCAGACAGCGATAGGCATAAGTTTCGGCGAAGAACCATTCGGCGTTGTGCCAGGTCGCTTCGGCGCTGACGATGGCGCATTGCCGCCGAAGCGCTTCGTCCCACTCGGCATGATCGGCGGCGGATTCGGCGTCAAGCCGGGGAATGGGCGCGCCGCCGGCGATGCGGTCGCGCAGATCGCGCAGCCTCGCCTTGATGCCGGCGGGATAATCGGCATTCCCCTCAAGGGTTTCGTCGATGATGGCCGGCAGGCGAACGCGCATGGTGTTGTTGGCGAAGGCGTTGCTGAGATCCGTGCGGATTGGCGCCGGCGCCGCATAGGGCGGGTTCATCGTGACTTTGAGCCCGAAGCTTGAGGTCAGGCGCCGCGGTAAATGGTGACGAAGCGGCCCGGCTCGTCGCCGACGCTGGCCGATTGCATGCGCGCCTGCCGCGCCAGTTGATGCTGCCGCTTGCGAATCTGGCTGGCTTGCGGCTTGAGGCTGATATAGTCTTCGCCGGCGCGGATGCGGCTGATGGCCCGCTCCGCCTCAAGGATCGCCTCGCCGAAGGGGTCGGGGTCTTTGCGCGCGCCCAGGCGGAAGAGATCCACCAGGAAGTTCTCCATCTGCGTCACGGTGTTCGCGCGCAGGACATAGATGGACAGTCCCCTTCTTTCGCCATCGCTAATCAAGCGCGGTCGCCGGCGATAATGCGTCTTGAGCGTGACAATCGCTTCCACTTCGCCGAGATCGTCGCTGAGCAAGAGGGGCACGGCCAAACGGCGGGCCGCCTGGTCGAGGCGGTTGCGGGCGACGCCGTAGGCAAAAACTTTGATCGGCCGCAGGCCGCGCGTATCGGCCTGCGCCACATCGTCTTTCATCTCGCTGCGCGTCTTGCCATTATCGCGGTTGCCGCGCACGACATGCGCATTTGTCGCGCTGCCGCGCGGCCGCCCCTTGCCCTCGCGCGCGGGCGCTGAACGCGAGCCGGCTTCCTGAACGAACTCGCTCACATGAATCGTCCCGCCGTCGTCGCGCACGCGCAACTCCGCCGGCAAAGGACGGTTGCGCAGCATGGCGTCCACCGCCGATGCTACATCCGCATGCACGACAAGCCGGTCGCGGGCCTGGATTTCGATCATTATGTCAAATGTCGGCGCCGTGCGCCGTTCCAGCACAACCTTTTGCGTGCCGCGCCGGCGCGCCTCGTCATCGGATAACGTCACCGACTCGATGCCGCCGATCAGGTCGGAGAGGGTCGGGTTCAGCATGAGGTTTTCCAGCGTGTTGCCGTGGGCTGTGCCAATCAACTGGACGCCGCGTTCAGCGATCGTGCGCGCCGCCTGGGCTTCCAACTCGCGGCCGATCTCGTCGATCACGATCACTTCCGGGTTGTGGTTCTCCACCGCCTCGATCATCACTTCATGCTGGCGATCGGGCTGCGAAACCTGCATGCGCCGCGCCTTGCCCACGGCCTGATGCGGGATGTCGCCATCGCCGCCGATTTCGTTGGATGTATCCACAATCACCACGCGTTTGTCGCGGGCGCGGACGCGCGCGGCTTCGCGCAGCAAGGTCGTCTTGCCAACGCCGGGCGGGCCCACAAGCAGCACGCTCTGCCCGGACTCGATCAAATCGGCGATGATGTCAATGGTACCGTAGACGGCGCGGCCAATGCGCACCGTCAAGCCGACGATCTTGCCGCGGCGATTGCGTATCGCCGAAATGCGATGCAGGGATCGCTCGATTCCGGCGCGATTGTCGTCATCAAACTCGCCAATTTCAGCGACAAGCTGCAACAAATCTTCCTCGCGCACCTCGTGGTCCGCGAGTTCAATTTCTCCGTCGATGTAGCGGGCTGTGGGTATCCTTCCCAGGTCGAGCACGATTTCCAGAAGCTGGCTGGTCTTCCCGTAGGCATCTACCTCAGTGCGTATCCTCGGCGGCAATACCTCTCTTAGAATCTCAAAATCATCCGTTATGCGTTTGTCCATATACCTCCGCCGCCGTCCTCCGATAATCTGCCTTCGCTTCCTGTTCAGTCAAACGCGGGACCAATTCAATCAACCGCGCGAGCCGCCTTCTTCTTTCCAGGCGCCCGAGCGATAGCTGCCGTTCCCGATAACTTGCATGGTTGCGGCCGGCCGCTTGCCGCCGCTGGCGTTGAACCTGACCTGTTCAAACGAGGTCTGGCGCACACCGGCCGTCAGATGCTTGACCATCACCGCTTGCTCCAGCCAGGGGTCGAAGCCCAGATCCAACATCGCATTCTCAAGCCAGCCTTGATAACCGCGCACGCAGACATAAACGGGCAACTTGCGGCTGCGGCCAATTTGCTGGAGGGAGGCCGCCACGATATCCGCCGCCTCGCTGAGCACCTCCGGATGCAGGTAAGGCATAACGAAGACGCCATGTTTGCCCTCGGAGTAAGCGAGATATGCTTCGATCCGCCCGTCCTTGCGATAGACCAGGCCGGACATTTCGGTCGAGGGTTCCATCACCGTCTGCAGAATCCGCGGGATCGTGCAGCCCAGGAGCGCCGCGATCCCATCCTGATCATTCCCGTTCTCCGACGAAATCGGCAAATCGGTCGGCCAGAAGGCCCGGTCAATCGGGCCGCGCCGCCAGATGACCTGCCGGCTGTATACGGCGTAACCGGCCCGGCGCATCGTCTCAAACAGGCGATGACTCAATTCAACCTCGCCCACCAGGGTCTGGGCGCCGTTCTTGCCCGCCTGCTGGGCCATCGCATCCAGCATGTGCAGCCAGATGGTGTCTTCGTCGCCTTCCTCAAGGGTTGGCGCCAGGTAGACGATATGCGCGTTTGCTTCGCTCTGGCGATAGCGAAACTGCCCGACGACATCCTTGTCATCCACATGGGCGAGCAGCGTATGCAGGCCCCGCGGGAAAACAATGCTGGACAGCAAGGCGCTGTTTTGGCCGCGCGCGTCTTCCGTCAAGCCCAGCTCGCTGTGCAAAACAATCGCATTCTGCTTAAGCCGCAGCATTAGCGGCAGATCAAGCAGTTTCATGGAGTGGGTGTCGGTCTGGAAGTGCATCTTGAACCTCGGCCGGGCGCGCCGCATGTGGGCGCGCTCCGCCTCATTGTATCATTATCGGCCGACGAATGACAACGGCAGGGGCGGCGGACGCCTATCGCAGCGCGCTTAGGGAACAGCCGCCATGCAAAATAGGTCTTAGTAAATTCCGGTTTTGCCAATACCATATCACTATCTTTGCACTCTCAAGAAAGCGGACAAAAATGGACAAATTACGCGTCGCCTTCATCGGCACCGGCAGAATCTCCGACTTGCATGCCCTTGGCTATCTGGATGACGAGCGCGCCGACATCGTCGCCGTATGCGATAGCAACCGCGAACTGGCGCGGACGCGCGGCCGAAAATGGGGCCTGCCGGACGATCGAATCTACGCCGATTATCATGAGCTGCTGGCGCAGCCGGATATCGATCTAGCGGAAATCCTGCTGCCGCATCATTTGCATTATCAGGCGACGCTTGACGCGCTAGCGGCCGGCAAGCATGTCTCGGTGCAAAAGCCAATGGCGCTGACCGTCGCCGAAGCCGACGGCATGATCGCAGCCGCGCGCGCCGCCGGCCTCAGCCTGAAAGTCTATGAAAACTTCATATTCTATCCGCCGGTGCAGCGCGCCAAAGCCCTGATCGACAATGGCGAAATCGGCGATCCCTTGACCATCCGCGTCAAGAGCAATTCCGGCATCAGCGCGACCGAGTGGAACGTGCCGGCGTCGGCGCGGGCCTGGCGCCTGAACCCGGAAGAATGCGGCGGCGGGCCGCTCGTCTTTGATGACGGCCATCACAAGTTCGCCCTCGGCTGGCATTTCATGGGAATGGCGGAAGAAGTCCACGCCTGGATCGGCAGCACCGAGGTGGCGCCGGGCGCTTGGCTGGATGCGCCGGCCATCGTATCCTGGAAGTTCCCCGGCAACCGATTCGGCTCGCTGGAAGCCGTGTTCTCACCCGAGTTGGCGCTGGATACCGCGCATTATGCCCAGGACGATCGCATCGAAATCACCGGCAGCAAAGGCGTCATCTGGGTGACTCGCGGTCATGGCAAAATGCTGGATGTCCCGCCGGTGGTCATGTATAGGGACAGGCAAACGCGCACGTTCTCGGATATGCCGGTGGGCTGGGAGCATAGCTTCATCAACTCCAGCCGACATTTTATCGACGCCTATTTCGCCGGCGAGCCGCCGCAATTGACCGGGGAGGAAGGACGCGAGGTTTTGCATTTCGCCCTGGCCGCCCAGGAATCGGCGCGCTTGGGCCGGGCAGTCAAACTGTAATCTCGGCGGTCAGTTGTCCAGCAGAGTGATTTCATCCCCGTCCATGGCGGTAATCGTAGCCAGGGCCTGAATCGGCACATCAAACTTCTCTTGCATGGCGGCGCGTCCGCCTTCAAATGTCTTCTCAACCACAACGCCGACGCCGACCAGGTTGGCTTTGGCGCTGCTGACGATACGCGCCAAGGCAAGCAGCGTCTGCCCGGTCGCCAGGAAGTCGTCAATGATTAATACATTTTCCCCGGCATGCAGGAACTCGGCTGAAACCAGCAGCAAGGTCTCGCCGCCCTTGGTATGGCTTGGCGCCGTTTCCAGGAATACCGGGCCCGCCATTGTGATCGGTTTCCGCTTGCGCGCGTAGACGACCGGCACGCCCATCTCGATGCCGGTCATCAAAGCCGGCGCAATGCCGGAAATCTCTGCCGTCAAGATGCGGTCGACTTTGGTCCCGGCGAAGCGCGCGGCCAGGGCCGCTCCCATTGCCGCCATCAGCCCGGGATCCAGCTGATGATTGATCAGGCTGTCAACTTTGAGAATGCCGCCGCCAAGATGCTCGCCTTCCGCGCGAATGCGGTCGATCAACGCTTTCATCACGCTCCTCCTGAACCCGCCATTTTCAACTCAGATTTGTGCAACGATCGCTCGCCAGATTCAAGTTTCCGCTCATCGGCTTGACGCGCCGAGTCCGTCCGCGCCTACTCTTGCGACAGGACGCGCGTGATCTGTTCCAGATGGTCGAGATCGTGCAGGCCAACCTGCATCAGGGCATCGGTCATGCTGAAGCTGTCGCGCTCCGGATGGACGCCGCCACGCTCCCATTGCGCCGGACTGAGCGACTTGAAGAATTCGGTGAAGCGCATGCGCGACGCCTTTAGAGCAGCGAGGCTCCCGCCCAACTCCTCTTGCTGGTAGGCGCCATCGATCGCCATCGCCTCGTGATCATAAGCCGGCAGCTGCGGATGATCTTCGTTCAGCATCATCTGAGCGCGATTGTAGAAGATCTCGTCGAAGTCGCGCAGATGGCAGAGGATTTCAATGATAGACCAGCCGTCATCGCCATCGCGCAGCCTGCGCGCCTTTTCCGCCGGGACGCCCTTCAGGATATGCTCCAGTATGTCAAGCGAAAGGCGCATCGCCGCAATCTGACGTTTCCGGACCTGGTCCATTGTCGTTTGCTGACCTGTCATGTGGCATTCCCTTTTTCACTAAAAGCTGGTCTTGGCATACATTCTAGTCGGACCGGCGCGGCGTCGCCATTGCCCAGCCGGCGGTCAAGGCAAAGCCCAGAGTTTCACAAGATTATCGCCCGCGCCCGAAACCAGCATGCTGCCGGCCGCGTTGATATCCAGGGACAGGACGGGGCGGGAATGCGCCTCCAAGACCGCCACTTGGGAGAAGGAATCCATATCCCAGATGCGGACGCAGTTATCGCGGCCGCCCGACGCCAGCAAGTCGCCCGCTGGTGTAAAAGCCAGGGCGTCGACGCCGCCGGCATGGGCCGGCAGCTTCCGTATCAGGCGGTCGGAAGAAGTATCCCAGAAGCACAGGCTCATATCTCGGCTCGCGGAAGCCAACAGCGCCCCGCCCGGCCGCAGCGCCAAATGGCGGATCCAGTCGTCGTGCGCCTCAATCCGCTGGGACGGGAAACCCGCTTGAAGTTGCCAAGCGCGAATAGCCCGGTCGCGGCCCGCGGAAAACAGACGTGTGCCAAGCCGGTCAAAGGCGAGCGCCGTCGCCTCGTCGTCATGCCCTTCCAGCGCGATAGGAGGCGCCGCCGACGCGGCATCCCAGAGGCGAACGCTATTGTCGGCGCTCGCGCTGGCCAGCAAGCGCCCGTCCGGGCTGAAAGCCAGCGCCTCAACCGACCCGGCATGCCCTTGCAGTGTCCGGATTTCTTCGAGCCCGGTTGGCCTGATATTCCAAAGCCGCAGCAGCGTATCGGCGCCGGCGCTTGCCAACTGCGCGCCATCCGGACTAAAGGCGATGGCCTTCACCGGCGCTCCGCCGGCCAGCGCGCGGAAGCTCGGGTTGCCGCCAAAGCCTTCCCGGTACAAGGCGATGCCGTCGCCGCAGATGGCCAGCATATCGCCGCGCGGCGACCAGCGCAGCTGCGAGATCCAGCCGAAACTCAGCTGCCCAAGGCAGCGCAGCGCCCCCGCATTCCCCCGGTCGATCGGCCGCGGCATCTGGTCCCTTCCTCCTACTCCGCCGGCTATGACATGGCCGGCGCAGAGATTATAATGGCGGTCTATCCGACGCAACGAGAGGCGCTATGACCCGGGTCAGGACCACGCTTGAAGAAATCCGCCAGCTCGACAGGGCATACCAGCGGCGCATACCGCGCGATTTTCTCGATGAGAACGAGCATGTGAACGTGCAATACTATCTGCATCTGGTCGAGCAGGGTTTGGGCGCGCTCTTTGATGGCGTCGGCCTTGGCGCCGTCTACGCCCAAGCCGATGTCTATGGCAATTTTGCATTGGAGCAGCATATCCGCTATCTGGCCGAACTCCTGCTTGATGACCTGGTCAGCGTGCATATCCGCCTGCTGGAGTTGACGCCCAAGCGCGCCTACTTCATCGGATTCCTGGTGAATGAGACGCGTGAACAATTGGCCGCGACAGTTGAACTCGTCATGATGAACGTGGACATCGTACAGCGCCGCGGCGCGCCCTTCCCGGACCCAGCCGGCAGCCGCCTGCAAGCGCTGCAGGCCCAGCACAGCAATCTGCCCTGGGACGCGCCAGTCTGCGGCGTGATGGGCGCATGACAAGGCCCGGCGAACGGCCTAGAGTTCCCGCGGATAAGACGTCAAGACCTGAAGTCCGTCTTCGGTGACGACCACATTGTCCTCAATGCGCACGCCGCCGACGCCCGGCAGGTAAACGCCCGGCTCTATGGTGAAGACCATGCCCGGCTCAAGGATCTGTTGATTGCCTTCCACAATGTTGGGCAGCTCGTGCACGCTCAAACCCAGCCCGTGCCCCAAGCGATGGATGAAGTACTCGCCCAGGTCGGCTGCTTCAATAACAGCGCGCGCAACCTGATCGACCGCTTCGCAACTGACGCCCGGCCGCGCGAACTCGCGCGCCGCCTTGTTCGCGCCATATACGGCCTCGTACATCAAGCGCATCTGTTCGGTCGGCTCTCCAAAACAGAAAGTCCGGGTGATATCAGCCGGATAATCATTGAAGCGCGCGCCGAAGTCGATCAGCAGAAATTCATCCTCGCCCCAAATGCGGTCGCCGGTATCGCCATGCGGCAAGCCGCTCTTCTCGCCCGTCAGCACCAGCATGAAGGCCAATCCCTGCGCGCCGCGCTCCAGCATTTCCGCCGAGAGCCGGTCCGCGATTTGCCGCTCGCGCAGGCCCGGGCGCGCCCATTCCATCGTCGCCGCCAGCGCCGCCTCGCTGATGTCCACCGCCCGCTGCATATTGGCTATTTCTTCCGGCGCCTTGCGCGCCCGCAGGTCCAGGAACAGTTCGCCGCCATCAAGCGTGTTCGCCGCCTCCAAGCCGGCCTTTTCCAGCGCCAGCCATTCGAAGTAGCGCAGGGTCTGGCCATCCAGCGCGCAGCGCGCCCGGCCCGGCGCCAGCGCTGCGACCGCCTGCGCGAAGGCCTCGCCGTATCCGCTCTGGTCCGTCCACATGAAGCGTCGCGCCTCCAGGTCCGGCCGCGCTTCCAGTTTGGCGACTTCCAGTTCGGGAATGATGAAGGAAAGCCCGGCCCGGCTGTAGAGGCCCAGGATCGGTCGCTCGGAGAGATGAAAGTGCAAGCCGGTGAAATAGACCATGTTTTCGCCCGGGACAAAGGCGACCAAGTCCGCCTCGCTCCGCGCCAACAAGGTATCCAACCGCGCCTGATAATCAATCGCCATGAGCTTTCCCTCTTCCTTGGTTGCCGTATCTCGCCCAGATTCTAGACCAAATCCACCAGGCTCGTCCACAAGTCGCGGGCTGCCGGCAGGGCGATCGCATCATATTTTTCTTTAACTACAGAGAGCGCAGAGAGCGCAGAGAACATAGAAGAAAGCACAAGTAAGCGATTAGCAAAATGCGCATAGTTTTTCGCGGCTAACTTGCGGGCGACTCACCGAGTCGCCCCTACCACAAAAGAGAAGACTCGGTGTACCGGCGAGCGTCGCGATTCGGGCGCGACAGCGGCATAGCCCATGCGCGGCCGGGCCGGCTGTGCTATAAACAGGTCTGCCTGACGTAAATATCCAGGAGGATGCCGCCCATCATGCGTTTGAATTATCACCTGCTTGATGTCTTCACTGATCGACCCTTCGGCGGCAATCCTCTGGCCGTCTTCCCAGATCCGCCGCTGGATCTATCCGCCGATTTGATGCAGAAAATCGCGGCCGAGTTGAATCTGTCCGAAACGACATTTGTCTTTCCAGCGGCCGACCCGGCCCATGACTTCAAGCTGCGCATCTTCACGCCGGCCGCGGAACTGCCGATGGCGGGCCACCCAACCGTGGGCAGCGCCTTCGCCCTGGCCCGGCTCGGCCGGCTGGGAGAACTGGACGGGGAAAAAGAGATCGTGTTCGAAGAAGGCGTCGGGCCGATCCGCGTGAGGATAAGCGCTGACGAGACGGGACAGCCAAGCGAGACCTGGATGGAGCAGCCCCTGCCCCGCTTCCTCGAAACGCGCGAAGATCGCGCGGCCATCGCCGAAGTGCTGTCCTTGTCGCGGGAAGACCTTGTAGAAGACGCGCCGCTGCAAGTCCTCAGCAGCGGCTTGCCCTTTCTATTCGTCGTGGTGAATTCCCTTGCGGCGATGAAGCGCATCAATCTGCGCCTCGACAAATGGCGCGAGCGCCTGGCCGGGAGCGGCGCCGAGCAGATCTTCGCGACCGCATTGGAAACCGAATTCAGCGCTTCCACCGCGCACAGCCGCATGTTCGCCCCGGGCCTGGGCATCATCGAAGATCCGGCGACCGGTTCCGCGAGCGGCCCGCTGGGCGCCTATCTGCTGAAATACGGCCTCATTCAAACTGGCGAATTGATCAGCGAACAGGGCATCGAAATGGGACGGCCCAGCTTCATCCATATCCGGGTCAAGCAGCAGGACGGCCGTTTCAGCTCAGTTGCCGTCGGCGGCGCCTGCGCCTATATGGGCTTTGGAACGCTCGAGTTCAGCTAGCCGGGCGCGCTGCCTTATTGTGCTAAAATGAGCTTGTTATGTCGCGGCGGTAGGTGTGATGCGGAGCCAGGTGGTTGACCATTTTGACGCGCGCGCGGTCTTCCGCGGCTTGCTGGATGGAGAAGGCTTCCGCGACCGCGTCGGCGGCGCCTGTCTGTACCGCTGCCCGCGCTGCGCCCACCGCATCCGCTTCCGCTGGCGCAGCTTTTATCAAGCGAATGGCCGCCCGCTTTTCAAACGCAAGCTGCGCCGGGTTTTTGAAGATCTGACGCCGAAGCTGACGGCGGATGAGCAAGGCTGCATCGATTTCTACTGCCCCGCGTGCAATGCGCCGACGCGCATCATATACAGCGCCCAGGACTACAGCGAGATTGCCTATCACTTTGAGATCTACGCCGCCCTGGTCGGCGAAGGCAAGCCCGGCAAATGAAAAACATATTGGCGACCCTGCGCGATTATGACCCCGGCATGCTGCCGGCGCTGGCGGAGATTTGGGGCATCGACAGCAAAAGCCTCGCGCCCGAAGACCTGATCCGGCCGCTGCAGGGAGCAATGCTGGATGCGGCGCTTGCCGAAAACGTTTGGGACAAGCTGGACGAACCGGCCAGAACAGCCCTGCAACTGCTGGTGAGCAGTGGGCAAGCGAGGATGAAGGTCGCGCAGTTCGAGCGCTTCTACGGCAAGATTCGGAAGATGGGCAAGGGGCAGATCGACCGGGAGCAGCCGCATCGGCACGGGGAGACGATTGCCGAAACCCTCTATTACCGCGGCTTCATCGGAGAGGGCTTCGACAAACTGGAAGACAGTGTCATCGGCTTCATTTATGTACCCTCCGATCTCGTCGCCGCGCTGCCCCTGCACAAGACGAGTTTCGAGAACCTGGACCGGGATGATGCCGCGCATGACGACGGCCTGCCGGGTTTGGATCTGGTTGAAGATGTCGACCAGGTTCAGCCGGCTGATACCTCAATCGTCGATGACATGACGACGCTTTTGGCCATTTTGCAAACCAAGCCGGCCCCGATCAATGGCGCGCGCTTCGCGCCGGAAACAGCCCGCGATATTGCGCCGCAGCTTCTGAACCCAAGCGAGAGCCGCCTGAACTTCATGCTGGGCATCGGCCTCAGCGCTCGCATCATCGCGCTGGAAGAGGGAAATGCCCAGCCCAGCCGCGAGCAAGCGCGAAGCTGGCTGAGCGCCGCGCGCGCCGAGCAGATTCGGACGCTGGCTCAAGCTTGGCGGGAGAGCCAGAACTGGCGCGACATGTGGCATATCCCCGGTCTGTATCCGGAGGATTCCGGCTGGTCCTACGATCCAGCCGCCGCTCGCAACGCCATAATCGCGCTGTTCGAGGACCTGCTGCCGGAGCGCGGCTGGATCTCGGTTAATGACCTCATTGAAGTCATCAAGGACGTGGAGCCGGATTTCCAGCGGCTGAATGGCGACTACGACAGTTGGTACATCCGCAATGACGCCGGCGAATATCTCGCGGGTTTCGAAAGCTGGGATGCCGTTGAAGGCTCGCTGATCGAGTTCTACATTGTCGGGCCGATGCACTGGCTGGGCCTGGTTGATATTGGCGACGATGTCATGCGCCTGACCGCTTACGGCCGCGCCTTCCTCGAGCATAGCGCCTGGCCGCAGCCAGCCGAGCCGCCCGCTCGCATTGAAGCCCGCGCCGATGGCCGGCTTCTGGCATCCCGCCGCGTCAATCGCTTTGAGCGCTTTCAGCTGGCGCGCTTCGCCCATTGCCTGGAGGCGGGCGACCCTTACATTTATGCCATCGACGGCGACAGCATCCAACGCGCCGCGCCGCAAGGCATTTCCAGCAAACATATTCAGACCTTTCTCGCCAAACACCTGGATAGAACGGCGATTCCCCTGCCCCTGCTCAAGCTGCTGCGCAATTGGCAGGCGGGCGCCAAAACCTCGGTCGCCCTGGAGTCGCTGACCGTGCTGCGCAGCACATCGGAAGAAACCATGGAAAAGATCTTCGCTGCGCCCGCATTTCGCCGTTATCTGGGGGCGCGACTGGGGCCGATGGCTTGCGCCGTGCGCGCCGATCAATGGGCGGATCTGAAGGCGGCCCTGGGCGAAAACGGCATTGAGGTCGATATAAGCCAATTCTCGGGCGATTCCGACTAATGCCGCCGGCGCGCTTTATCCGCGTTTGACCCCCAGCTTGTAGACGGCCTTCTTCTTCCAACCGGCGGACTTGGCGATTTCGCTGGAAGCGCGCGACAGGGATGCGCCATCGGCCAGCCGCGCGGACAGCGCCTGCCGCACTTGCGCCTCCGTCCAAACGGCAGCGGCCGCATCAGCGCCGGCAATCACCAGCGTCACTTCGCCGCGGGGGTTCTCCCGCTTGAAATGTTCCGCCAGTTCCGCCGCCGTGCCGCGTACGAACTGTTCGAACTTCTTGCTGATTTCGCGGGCGACGCAAACGCGGCGATCGGCGCCGGCCACTTTAGCCAGGATCGCCAGGGTCTCCCGCAATCGATAGGGGCTTTCATAGGCGACAATCGTCTCGCGCCGCAGCGCCAATTCCGCCAGCGACTCGCGCAATGCGCCGGTCTTGCGCGGCAGAAAGCCGACGAAGAGAAAGCGATCTGCCGCCAGGCCGGATCCGGTCAGCGCGGCCGTGATGGCGCTGGCGCCCGGCAAAGGCACAACGTCAAAGTCGCCGTCGATCGCCGCCGCAATCAACTCATAGCCGGGGTCGGAGATGCCGGGCGTGCCGGCGTCGGATATCAGCGCGACATCGCCCCGCTCCAGCGCGCTCAAGATGTCTTCGAGGCGCGACAGCTTGTTATGCTCATGGTAACTGGTCATCGGCGTATCGATGTCGTAATGCCGCGTCAATACGCGCGACGTGCGGGTGTCCTCAGCGGCGATAAGCGTCGCTTCGCTTAAGACGCGCAGCGCGCGCAAGCTGATGTCTTCGAGGTTGCCGATCGGCGTCGGCACGATGTAGAGCCTGCCCATCAGCGCCTGCCCCTCGGCTCGTCCTTATTCCCGGCGCGGCGGAAAGACATGAGCGAGGGCCTCGGGCAAGACGCTCTTGAAAGCGGCCAGGCTATGCCCGCTGCCCAATTCCACGAAGCGGTACTTCAGATCCGGGTCGTGCGTCATGCGCAGCTCCAGGATCCCGCGCAATGCCAGCGCCGGTTTGAGGAAGCGCAGGTCCTGCTCATAACGGCCGACCGACTGAAAGATGCGATTGGGCAGAATCGGCGAATCGCGAAAGCGCTGCGCATATTCTTTCAGCAGCTGCACCGCCGGCGGCCGACCCAAAGGCGGGGAGATCATGATCAAATGACCAAAGATGGCCGGGTTCTTAAGCGCCGCGTGAGCGGCCGCTATGGCGCCCTCGCCGACGCCGCCCAGACCAAGATTAAGCGGCTCAACCCGGTGTTCCGCTTGCAAGAAGGGCAGGAGTTCCGCCGCGATCATCGAATAATGTTTGTCGTTGCCTACATATTCCTTGATGCGCTCGGATTGCCCGCCGCTGGCGATCATGGCGATGATGATGGGTTCCATCCGCCCGTGTTTGATGAGGGCATCGGCAATGTAGGGCGCTTCCATCGTCCTCATTGCCCACTGCCCGTCCATCAAGACGAGCAGTCGGTAATTCAGGCCGTCCCGCGCATCATAACCGGGCGGCGTATACACCCAGAGATTGCGATTCTGGAAGCCGAGTTGCGCCGAACTGAATTTGTGGCGATAGACGCGGCCCCGCGCCACCGCCGGCATGGCGCTCCAATCGGGCAGCGGGCGCGCCCGCGGCATCTGCAATACCGACGTATCGACCTGGCTGGCGCTGATAGAGCGGGCATTCCGCGGATCGGCTTCCCAATGCCGGACGACCCGATCCATCAAGTTGAGCTCTTGCGCCAAGGGCGTGCCGGGATCGTCCACCGCGAACATATAATCGACCAGGGCATCCCGCTCGAAGTAGCGCTGGAAATACCAAAGCGAGGTATCGTCCAGCCGCACCATATTTTCGAAGGGCGGATCGCGATTGACGATGTCAATATTCAACGCGACGCTCTGCGCCGTCATCGACTCGTAGACGAAGGTCGCCTTGTTGCGTTCGACCCAGGGCCATTCGCCCTGGCTATTGAGCAGTTCATCCACCAGGCCTTGCCGGCCCTCAGTCTCCGTCTGATAGATTTCGCACAAGAATTGGATGAATGAATTCCAACGCGATGAAGCCACGCGGCGCCTACCTCAATGCTGCGGAAGCGAACAGCATCATTGTAGCACCTGCGTTCTCGATGGGAAAATCTGAGCCGGCGCGGGTAGTGCATCCATATCGGTCGAAATAGTCTGGTTTCGGTTGAAATAGTCGGGTTACGGTCGAAATTGTCTGGTTCGGTTGAATTAGTCTGGTAGGGGCGAGCCGGTGGCTCGCCCACTGGCCAAAACACGATCGATATTGGGCGACTCACCGAGTCGCCCCTTGCCAATCGTCGGTATGTAAAGAGATCCAACCGCCTCTAATACACTACCACCGACGCGGTTAGTGTATCCATTTCGGTTAAAATAGTCTGGTTTCGGTTGAAATAGTCTGGTAGGGGCGAGCCGGTGGCTCGCCCACTGGCCAAAACACGATCGATTTTGGGCGACTCACCGGGGCGCGTGGACACAGCCCGTCAGTCGCCCCTACCCAATCGTCGGTATAGGACAAAACGCACAAGAACATGACAGCTTGTGCCGCTCTGCTGTAAGATATGGCTGGAGCGACGCTCCACCGCTCAATATGCCCGGCTCAGGTCGATGCGCCTGCCCGCTGCGGAAGGGACGCAATATGCCGACGCGCTATATCTACTCATTCACCGAACCGATCAACCCGGAAGAATTGCACGGGCTCTTGCAGCAGACCGGTTGGGCCAACAATCGCAGCCCGCTGGATATTCAACTGATGTTGGATCGCAGCCAGATCACGCTTGGCGTTTGGGATGAAGACCGTCTGATTGGCTTTTGCCGCGTCATCAGCGACGACATGTATCGCGCCCTGATAGACGATGTGGTGGTCGACAGCGCCTATCGCGGACGGGGCATCGCCTCCGGCATGCTGAAGAAACTCTTGATACGTTTGCAGCATGTCGAGCAAATCATGCTTGATTGCGAGCCGGGCCTCGGCGCGTTTTACGCCAGATTCGGTTTCCGGGTCAAGCGGGAAACCTCCATGAAACTGGAGAATAGCCGGTAAATCCGCGCCGAGCGGCATTAGAATCGCCCTCTTACGCCCGAAGGCCGAATCGATTATCATCGCTCTGCCATATCAGTAAGCGCAAGCAGGTATTTGAAAAAATGGGCATCGCTTTTCGCGGCATACTTTCGGGCGACTTAGCGGGGCGTCCCTACGGCATAAGGGGAGACTGCGTGTACGGGCGAGCCGGTGGCTCGCCCACAATTGCTACAAACTGCCCATCAGATTTTTTACGACTTGCTTGCGTTTAATTGCATTTTCGACTTAGGGAATTGCGGCCGCCATCATGAGTGAATTGCGACTCAATCCAGACATCCAGGCCTTCGCGCGGGACGACGCCCGACCTTCCGGCGAGGACGTTCTCCCGCCGCAGGGCGCGGCCAAGTTCTACCAACTGGCGAACAATGAGAATCCGCTCGGTCCCTCGCCGAGAGTTATCGAAGCGCTGGCGCAGGTCGCTCCCAGTTTGGGCGCCTATCCGAAATACACCGACATCGAATTGCGCCGCGCCATCGCCGGCGTGCTGGGGCGCGGAATCAGCGCCGAGCATATCTACACCGGTTGCAGCGGCTTCGAATCCCTGGAATTGATCACGCGCGCTTTCCTCGGCCCCGGCGATGAATTGATTCTGTCTTCACCAACCTTTACCGGCGCATACAGCAAGATCTCGCTGCCGCTCGGCGCCAGGATCGTGGATGTCCCGCTGGCGCCCGAAACATTCGCTTATCGCGCCGAAGCCGTGCTGGAAGCGGTCACCGAGCGCAGCAAATTGATTATGCTTTGCAATCCCAACAACCCGACCGGCACAATCATTTCAGCCGGCGCTATGGCGACGCTCATGCGCGAGTTGCCCGAGCACGCGCTGGTGGTCGCCGACGAGGTCTACCATCACTTTGTCGACGATGCCGATTATCCGGATTCCATGCAATACGCGCTGGATGGCAAGAATATCGTGATTGTGCACAGCTTCTCCAAGGCCTATGGCATGGCCGGGTTGCGCCTCGGCTACGGCATCGCCCGGCCGGACATCGCCAACTATATCGCCGGCTTGCAGCGCGGCTTCCACCAGAACAAGCTGGCGCTGGCCGCCGGCATCGCCGCCTGCGCCGATCAAGCGCATGTGCGGAAGTGCGTCGCTTACCTGCGTGAAGAGGCGCGCTGGATTAGCGCGCAATTCGACCGGCTCGATATCAAGCACTGGAAGACGGCCACCAACTTCATGCTTTTTGAGACGCGCATCCCGGCCGAAGAGTTGCAGGCGCTTTTGCTGGCGCGCGGTTTCCGCCTGCGCGGGCAAACGGGGAACGGCTTGCCTTATGGCATGCGGCTCAGCCTGGGAACACGCGAAGCCAATACCGCCTTTATCGCGGCCCTCGAAGATATCCTCAGCGCGGCATAAGCCGGGCTTGCCCGGCGCGCCCCCGGCCAAACATGTTATTGTCCGGGCTTTCAGCTTGTGCTATGATGCGGCGCGGAAAACGGCGCTTGTGCCGCATTTCCCAAATCCCACACATCGGGACTCTCGGTGGGTGTTGTCCGCTGCGGCGGATTTACACCGGAGGATGAACGATGTGCGAGTTCAAAACACCATTTACCCAAGGAGAATCGTGATGCCCTCAGCAGTTAGAATGCGGACATTGCTCGAAACAGGCGTGCATTTCGGGCACCGCACAAACAAGTGGAATCCCAAAATGGGGGAATTCATCTTCACCCAGCGCAACGGAATCCACATCATCGACTTGCAGATCACGCTCAAGAACCTGAACGAATTCCACGATCTGATTTCCAACCTGGTGGCCGGCGGCGGATCAGTTCTCTTCGTCGGCACCAAGCGCCAGGCCCAGGAGATCGTCCAGCGCGAGGCCGAGCGCTGCGGCATGCCCTATGTCAATTATCGCTGGCTGGGCGGGACCTTGACCAACTGGAAGACCATACGCAGCCGCATTGATACGCTGAAACAACTGGAGCGGCGGCGCGATGCCGGTGAATTCGACCGCCTGACGAAGAAGGAAGGCCTGGTGCTGGAGCGCAAAATCTCGAAGCTGCAGTTGCGCCTGGGCGGCATCCGCGAGATGACGCGCACGCCCGACCTGCTCATCGTGGTTGACGCCGAACGGGAATATACCGCCGTCAAGGAAGCCAATATCCTCAAGATTCCGGTGCTTGCGCTTGTCGACACCAACGCCAACCCGGACCTGGTTGATCACATCTTGCCGGCCAACGACGACGCGATGCGCTCAATCCGGCTGCTGATCAGCGCATTGGCCGAAGCCGTGCTTGAAGGGCACAACCTGCGGCAATCGGCCGGCGTGGAAGAGGAAGAAGAACAATTCTTCGGCGATGCCTATGACGAAGAGCTGGCCGATGAAGACCTGCTGGGTGAATCGACCCTGGCCAAACTGCGCGATTCCAAACTCTTCGGCGACGAAGAAGGCGCTGAGTCGAGCGCCGAAGCCGAAGGCGCCGAAAGCAAAAGCGAAGAGTCCGCGCCCACAGAAGCGCAAGCCTGATACCGGGGATAGAGGTCAACGGAGACGAATACAGCAATGGCAGTAAGCGCAAAAGAAGTTAAGGCACTGCGAGACAGAACCGGCGCCGGTCCGCTCGATTGCAAGAAGGCGCTGGAGCAGCACAACGGCGACATTGACGCCGCCGCCGCATTCCTGCGCGAAAAGGCGCTCAAGGATGGCATTAAACTGCAGGGCAAAGGCCGCAGCGCCAACGAAGGCGTCATCGGCAATTATCTGCACTTCGACAAGCGGCTGGCCGTCATTGTGGAAGTCAACTGCGAAACGGACTTCGTGGCCGCGACCGATCAATTCCAGTCCTTCGCCAAGGACATCGCCATGCATATCGCCAATATGGACCCCAGGTATGTCAAGCGGGAAGATGTGCCCGAGGATCTGGTGGCGGCCGAATCCAAAATGCAGCTGGAGCGGGCGCTTGAAGAAGGCAAGCCGGAGCATATCGCCGAGAAAATCGTCGCCGGGCGCCTGAACAAATGGTATGAAGAAATCGTCCTGATGGAACAAGCCTTCATCAAGGACGATGACAAGACAATCAGCCGCTATCTCCAGGAAACGGTCGCCGAGGTCGGCGAGACCATCAACATCGGTCGCTTCCAGCGCTTTGCCATCGGCGACGGGGCTTGAGCCCTTGCGCATCCGGGCAACAATAAGCCGCGCCCGCCCTAAGCGCGCGGATTCATCCCGAGCTTAGTCGGGCGCAATCCTCGATTTGCGTCCGCGCATCGCATGACACCGACGGAAACAGACTGGCGCATCCGCCACTTCATATACGAGGACTGGCTTCGCAGCGGCGCGGCGCCGAGGGCGAGCGCTATCGCGCGCGAGTTTAGCTTGTCCCGGCGCGAAGCCGGCGGGGCGCTGAAGCGCCTGCATGAAGCGCATGCGCTTGTGCTGCAAGCAGACGGCGGCGAAATCCTCATGGCGAATCCGCTCTCCGCAATCCCAACCGATTACCGCGTGACGGTCGACGGATTAAGCCTGTATGCCAATTGCGCCTGGGATTCTCTGGGCATTCCGGCAATGCTGGGCGGCGACGCGCGGATCAAGGCGCGGCATCCCCTGGACGGCGAAGACATGCCTTTCGCCATCGTCGGCGGCCAGCTGCAAGGCAGCGGCCTTGTGCATTTCGCCCGAGCTTTTCGCCATTGGTACGACGACATTGTAGATACTTGAGCAACGATTCTGCTCTTCCGGTCGGAAGAGGAAATTGAGATTTGGCGTCAGAATGAAAGCCGAGCGAAAGGCGCCGTTTTATCATTGAATCAGGTCTGGGCTCTCTCCCGCCAGTGGTATGGCGACCGTCTGGCGGCCTCATTCCGCGGACGCACAGCCGCCGGCGCGATTCAGATCTTTCAGTCCCTGGGCTTGAGGGACAGCTTCTGGACGGCGCCGCCCGCCTGAAGAAGCGACAGCCGGGCGAAACCGCGATCACATCGAAGAAGGAGCGAACATGACAGCGACCGAAGGCCTTCCCTATCGACGAGTCTTGCTGAAACTCAGTGGCGAAGCGTTGGCGGGCGACAACGGCGCCGGCATCGATCCGGAAAAAGCCGCCTATATCGCGCAGAGGGTTCGGGAGGTCTATGAACTCGGCATGCAAGTCGCGATTGTCATCGGCGGCGGCAATCTGTGGCGGGGGGAGCCGGCGGCAAAACTCGGCATGGATCGCAGCACTGCCGACCACATGGGCATGATCGCCACCGTCATGAACGGCTTGGCGCTGCAAGACGCCATCGAACGCCTCGGCATCATCACCCGCGTGCAGACGGCGGTGGAAATGAATTCGATTGCGGAACCCTATATCCGGCTCCGCGCGATCCGCCACATGGAAAAGGGCCGCGTTGTCATTCTGACCGGCGGCATCGGCAGCCCCTACTTCACCACCGATTCGGCGGCGGCTCTACGCGCGAGCGAAATCCACGCCGATTTAATCGTCAAAGCGACCAAGGTCGACGGCGTCTACTCAGACGATCCCATGCAAAACACGGACGCCCTGCGCTACAGCAACCTGAGCTATCAGCAAGTTCTCGACGAACAGCTGGGGGTCATGGATACCACCGCTTTCACCCTCTGCCAGGAAAATGCCATGCCGATCGTCGTCGTCAACTTTTGGAATCCCGCCGACTTGCTCAAAGTGCTGCGGGGCGATAAATCGGTTGGCACGTTGATCAGCGATTAGAAATCCCTCGGCGTGGGGCCCGCGCCTGATTTGTCCCGGCCCAGGCCGATGTTACACTTGAAGTTATAAGTCATGCCTCGGGGACAAAGGCGCCTGGCACATGAGCGCGAGCAAACATATCGTCGTCTTTTCCATGACGCCCTTGTTCCCGGAATTCGCCATGGGCGGCGGGCAAGTCCAACTCAAGAAGGTCGCGCTGCACCTCGGCGAATTGGGGCACCGCCTCAACATCCTATCGACGCGGCGCGAGGGGTCAACGACGCCATTCAAGTGGCATGAAAACGTGGAGATTCAGCCGGTTCTGCGCTTCAAGCAGCCCTACCCCGAGCCCTACTTTACGCCGCTTTATCATATCGCCAATGCCATGCGCAGCGTCGGCGACGCCATCGCCGAAGCCGACATACATTACAGCCACGATGGCGGACTTATTTTCCCGTATGTCTACCAAGACATTCCGACCGTGATTTCTTTGCGCAGCATCGTCTATCCGGAGACGCTGCAATGCGCCTTCCTTTTTCAAGGCGATGAATGGATTCTGCCTTCGGAACACAGCCGCGCCTCGTATGAGGCAGTCGTTGCGCAGTTTGCGCCGGCTGTAGGCGAGCGCATGCACGCCATTCACAACGGTTTCGATTGGGACTTCTATACGTATACGGCGCCGGACCGGATCTTTGAAATGATCCCGAAGGAAATTGCCGAACATCCCATCCTGCTCTTCCCGCATCGGCCCGAAGTCCACAAAGGCATTTATGAGGTGATCGAGGTCGCCGCGAAACTGGTGCGGGAATATGGCTGGAGCGATCTGCGCGCGCTGGCGCCGCGCTGGCTTGACGCCGAAACTGAGCCGAACAACCGCGCTTATTATGAGAACTTGCGGCGGAAGATCAGCGAAGTCGGCCTTGAGGACGTCTTCGTATTCCACGACTGGATCCCCGAAGCCCTGATCAGCGAATATTACAGCCTGGCCGATGTCACGCTGTGCATCGGGAACTGCGTCGAAACCTTCGGCAACACGCCTTTCGAGTCCCTGGGATGCGGCACGCCGCCGATTGTGTCGCGCGTCGCCACCTACCGCGAACTTTTGCCGGATGAACATATCGACCGCGTGGATTATGCTGACATCGACGGCGCCGCCGAGCGCGCCGACGCCATCCTGCGCGAGCGCCGCCGGACATCGGCCGCGACCATGAATTACCTCAAGGCGGAGTTCTCTCAGGGGGCGATGGTCAAGCGTTACGCCGATGTCATCCTGAATGCGAGCAAAAGACCGAGGCTCAACTATCGCGTGCCGCGGCTCACGGCCGATACCCGCTACCGGCTGTCGCCCTGGTGTTTTGTCTCGGAGACGCGCGGCATCTTCCACGACTTCCGCAGCGACTATCAACTCGACCAAGCTCTGATTCGCTTGACGCGCGAACAGCCCGCCGGCTTCAGAGCCGACGCCGCCGATGCCGCGCGCCTGCGCGCCTGGCTGGATGAGGGATACGTTGTGCCGGTGATCAGGGATTAGCCGCGCCGAGCGCCTTCAAGCCTTCAAGATTGAAGATGATCTCGGCCGATTCTATCTGTGCGTCCAGCCAGAGCCGGAAAATGTTATCGACCAAAAAATCGCGGCGTCCCGGCTCAATGGAGCGGCGCGCGACGGCCATCACCTGCAAAATGTGATAACCGAGCCGGGTGGCGATCGGTCCCCCGATCTCGCCCACGTTCTGCGCAAAAGCGGCATCGCTCAGATTCTGGTCCAGCAGCTCGCCGCGGATGAACCAGCCGAGGTCGCCGCCATAATCGCGCGTGCTGACATCAAGTGAGAATTCGGCCGCAAGCGCCGAAAAACTTTCGCCAGCGGCCAAGCGGCGCAGTACGGCTCGCGCCTCGCTCTGCTGCGACACCAGTATGTGGCGGGCGCGAACGTGCTCCACCTGGCCGTCAAGATAGGCGGTCACATGATCGCGCACCGCGTCCGTTGTGAATTGCAAGCGCAGCGCGCTCCGGAATTCAGCTTCCGTGAATAGGTTCTCGTTCAGGAAAATCTCCCAGGCCGCGCTCGTCAATTCCGCTTTCAAGCGTCGAAATTCTTCCTCGACTTCGCGTTCAATATCAAGGCCGATTGCAGCGGCGTATTGCATGATCAACTCTTGTTCAATCAGCCTGTTGAGCAAATCCAGCGCGAAGGTATCGCTGTGCGCCGCCCGAGAATAAGCCGCAGTCCGCGCAAGCTGCCGGTCAAATTCCGCCCGTTCGATTGCTGCGCCGTTCACAAGAGCGAGCGCATCGCCGAGTTCAAGCGGCGCCTCCGCGGTCGCATCCGAAGCATCGCCGCTGTCAGCCGCCAAGATCGGCGCGGTCAGCGACGCGACAGCGACGACAAGCAAGATCAGACGCGTACAGGATTCCGGCAAAAACAACATCAAGCGACCTTTATGAGCATGCGGAACAGCGCCATTATGCTAAGGACAATGCGGCAGAGCAAGCCAGGAATCCTAACCTGCGCGCTGATGCCTGCAACCAGGCCGAGCGCCCCTACACCAAGTCTCCTCGTATGCCGTAGGGGCGACACTGTGCGTCGCCCGAAAATCCGCGCATGCGTCGGCGACCGACCGAATCGCCCCTACACCGTTCTTCAGATTGTTGCATTTCTTTCCTGGTCTTGCTTCTGTGTCAAAAAATCAAAAGCGATTGCCCGGCGACGGAGGCGCGCGTATCACGTAGCTGCATTAGGGCGTGTTATACTGAATTGCGGGTTTGAGAATGAGGCCAGGCCTATATGGCAGTGATCACCGAGTTGATTGACGCGGGTTTGCGGCTGAAAGAGCAAGGCAACCAGAAGGGCGCCATCGAACATTTTCGGCAGCTGCTCGCCACTTACCCCGGGCACGCGCGCATCATGTTTGAATTGGCGGGCGCATGGCGCGCGTTTGGCGTGCCGGAACAGGCCCTGCCGCTTTATCGCGAGCTCTTGGCTATGCCCAAGGGCCAGGGCTTGCCGCCTAAGGATGTGCCGCGCCTGTATACGCAGCTTGGCGCAACCTTGCGCATCCTCGGCGAGTTCGATGAATCGCTGGCGATCATCCAGGAGGGCTTGCGCCTGCACCCGAGCTACCGTCCGCTGCGCGCCTGGCATATCTTCGCGCTATACAGCGCGGGGTCGCCGCAAGTCGCGCTGCTGGATGCCATGGACTTGATGCTGGAATCGCTGGCGCCATCGCGCTGGGATATCTTTGAAGAGGACATCATCGCCGTCGTTAAAGAAATGCGCGCCGGGCTGCCCCCCGAAGAGCAGGCGCATATCGAGGACGCGGGGAATAAGCCCGAGCGCGGCAAAAGCGTCGAAGTCAAAAAAGAAAAACCGGCGCGGCGAACCAAGTCCAAACAGATCCGCGTCAGTGAAGACGAGCCGGGCGACGAAGAAGTCGATGTGGCGGTGACGCTGCGCCAGCCGAAAAAGAAAAGCGGGCGGCGCGGCAAAAGGAAAACGAAGAATCCGCAACTGGGCAAGCGACCGGTGCGCATCGACATCAGTTCGCAGGCGGAGAAAAAAGCGAAGAAGCCCGATGATGATGAACCGCCAGCGCGCGCCGGCAGCCTCAAGATCCCGGTAGATCCCGAATGACCTGATTCGGCGCCTCGACGACGAGGACGCCGTCGCGCAAGGACCAGACTTTGTTGGCGACCCGCTCGACGAACCAGCGGTCATGCGTCGCCGCCAGGATCGCGCCCGGGAATCGCCGCAAGCTCCGCTCCAATGCTTCCATGCTCATCAGATCCAGGTGATTCGTCGGTTCGTCCAGGAGCAGCAGATTGGCCCGGCTGTGGATCAAACAGACCAAGCCCAATTTGCGGCGCTGACCCAGGCTGAGGTCCGCCACCGTTTTGCGCGCCAAATGCGCATCCCGGAAGAGCCCGCTGCGGTGCAGCAAGGTCAGCAGATTATCCGGGCTGTCATGGCTGATCTCGCTCAAAGCGTCCAGGATATTCTGCCCCTCGTCAAAGGATTCGCCGGTCTGGTCGAGGTAACCGGGCCTGACGCCGGCCGCAATCTTGACTTCGCCGCTGGTCGGACGCAAATCGCCCTGGATGATGCGCAGCAGCGTCGTTTTCCCCGCGCCGTTGGGCGCCAGCAATGCGATGCGATCGCCCTTAAGAATGACGGCATCGGCTTCGCGTATCAGGCGCCGACTTCCAAAAGACATGCTCAATGAACTCAAGCGCACAGGCGCCATGCTCGTCAAGGGCAAGGGATCGAAGTCGAACTGAATATGCCAGACGTGGCGCGGGTTATCGAGCCGAGCCGCTTCCAGCCAGCGCAATTCCTGCTGAGCGGCGCCTACCAGGCGGCTGGCGCTGCGCTGGGATTGCTGCTGACCGACGAACTTGATCCATTTGTCGCCGTCGTCCGGGCGCTTGGCTTTGCGATGTCCGTGCGTCTCCTTCTTCATCTGGATGCGCAGCGCCTTCATCCGATTCACCTGCGCATGATAAGCCTCGACCTCGCTCTGATATTTGGCGTCGCGCTGGGCGCGGTACTCATCGTAGTTGCCGAAATAGGTTGTCAGGCTGTGCGTCACCGGCGACAGATCAAAGATTTTGCTGGCCACGCGATTGATGAAGCGGCGGTCATGGGTGATCATGAGCAGGGCCTGCTGATAAGCCAGCAGATAATTTTCCAGCCAGGCCAGGCCTGCAAAGTCCAGGTGGTTAGTCGGCTCGTCCAGGATCAGCAGATCGGGCGAGCGCAAGAGCAGCGCCGCCAGGCCGACTCGCGTTTTCTCGCCGCCGCTAAGAGACATAAGCGGCCGCTGCGCGTCGATATGTGTCAAGCCAAGCCCGGCGAAGATCTGCTCGCGGCGGCTGCTTAGCGTGTAGCCGCCGCGCGCTTCAAAGGTCTCTTGCAATTGGCCATATTCCTCCAGCGCCGCTGCGATATCGCCGTCTTCGGCCATTCGCGCTTCCAATTCGCGCAGGCGTCGGCGCAGGCTGGCGAGTTCGCCAACGCTTTGCGCAATGTAATCCGCAACCGAAATGTCGCTATCGACTTGCAATTCCTGTGGCAGGTAACCCGTCTGCGTTCCCGGCGACCGGGCGATTTCGCCCGCATCCGCCTCCTCCCGCCCGAGAATCAGCCGCGCCAGGGTCGATTTGCCCGCGCCGTTTTCGCCAACGAGCGCGGCGCGATCGCCCCGGTTCAGAAGCAGGTAGACATCGTCAAGGATCAGCTTGGCGCCGTAGTATTTTTGCAGCGCGCTTATCCGCAAGACTTGTCGCGTCACGTTTTCCGCCGATTCTGTCGGGATTCCATAAGTCGCCGGGCGGGCACGCGTCATTTCGCCCGCCGCTCCAATCATTCTGCGCGCCGGATTCGACGCTGGCAAGCGCCGGTTTGGATTTCGCCCGGCATCGTCTATAATGCGCGTCAGCATTCAACCGCCGCGGAGCGACATGCCCGTCATCCTGGCTCATGGAGCTTTAGGTCCTTTCGACGAAATCATCTTCTTCGGCATCGCCGTTGTATTCCTGGGGATGATGGGATTAAGCTGGGTGCGCAGCCAGCAACTGCCTGAAGATGAAGCGGACGAAGGCGAAGCAGCCGGCTCGTCAGACGTTGATCGATTCGAACTGAAATAGGGGAAGAGACAAATGAGATTGGAACATGTGGCTTTCAATGTTGAAGATCCGGCCGGCCTGGCCGCCTGGTACGTCGACAATCTTGGCATGAAGATTGTGCGCGCCTTCGCCGAGGCGCCTTACATCCACTTCCTGGCGGACAGCGCCGAAAAGAGCCTGATCGAAATTTACAGCAATCCGCTCGGCGAAATCATCGATTACGGCGCGCATCACCCGGTCACTTTTCACCTCGCCTTCGCCGTCGCTGATATGGACGCGGAACGCGAGCGCCTGGTTGAAGCCGGCGCCAGCCTGGACGGGGACATCGACGAACGGGCGAATGGCGATCGGCTGGCATTCCTGCGCGACCCCTGGGGCAACGTCATTCAGCTTGTGCAACGCAAACAGAGCATGATCGACTAACAGCCGTGGGCCTCCAGATTGACTTTGACCTGCGCTCTGAGGGCGAGGCATTGCCCGATGCCTTCCTTGATGCCCGCGGCTTGGACCAGCTCTTTGATAGCACAAGGCAATCGGTCGGCGCCGGATTGCGGCGCAAGTTTCACAAGGTCGTCTGCCGCGAACATGGCGCCGCGCCGCGTTTCAAGATCAGCGGCGTGTATGACAACGAAGTCGAGCAGATGGAAATTCAATATCATGTCGACGCCTGCTGCCAGCGTTTCTTGCTGCAGGTGATGCAGACGCTCAACCGGCGCAACTAGATCCGGCCAATGCGAGAGGATATCCCATGCGCGTCCTGCTGCAACGCGTGACCGCCGGCTCGGTCACAGTCGCCGGCGAGACAACCGGCGAAATCGAGACCGGCTTCGTCGCTCTCGTCGGGGTCAGCCATTCCGATACGGAAGCGCAAGCCGAAAAGCTGGCGCAAAAGACGGCCAACCTGCGCGTCTTTTCCGATGCGCAAGGCAAAATGAATCGCTCCCTGCTTGATGTGGGTGGCGGGGCCCTGGTCGTCTCCCAATTCACCTTGTATGCCGATGCCCGCAAAGGCCGCCGCCCGAGTTATATCGGCGCGGCGCGGCCGGAGCAGGCCGAGCCGCTGGTGCGGCGCTTTGCCGAGTGCCTGTCCCAGGCCGGCGTGAGCCGGGTCGAGCATGGCGTATTCGGCGCCATGATGCAGGTCAGGATCGACAATGACGGGCCCGTGACCATCCTCTTGGACAGCGACGAGATCTGAGACCCGGCGCTTCAAATCAAAAGAGGCGATCCGTATGGATCGCCTCTTCGGTTTTTGTTTGCTTCCGCGCGACTGTTATTCGTCGTCTTCCGTCTCGCGCAGCGGCAGCACATTCGGCCAGACCGAGGCATGATGCTCATAAGCGTCAATGCCGATTCTGTCGGCTTCGGGAGCGACATGCAGGAGGTCGGCCGCTTTCAAAGCGCCAAACATCAGGAAGCTGGTCGCGCCAACCCAAACCGCGACGACCACAACGCCTATCACTTGCGCGCCCAAGGTGTCCAGGGTGCCGCCGTCAAAGAGGCTCGGCGCGCCCAACGCTGAAGAGCCCACGATGCCGATCATCAGCGTGCCAAAGGCGCCGCAAGCGCCATGGACGGAAAAGGCGCCAACCGCATCGTCGATCTTCATGGATTCCACCACGCCGATCGAGATGACCAGCACAATGCCGGAAAGAAGTCCGATGACAACAGCGTTAATTGGAACGACATAGGCGCAGCCGGCGGTGATGCCTACGAGGCCGGCCAATGCGCCATTCAATACAAAACTGACATTCCAGTGTTTCGTGACGAAATAGGTGTGAAACATCGCCCCAAGCGCGCCCGCGGCCGCCGCCAGCGTCGTATTCACCGCCACCAGCCCCAGGGCATTCACATCGCCCGCGCCCAGCGTCGAGCCGACATTGAAGCCGTACCAGCCGAACCAAAGTATGAAGGTGCCCAGCGCCGCCAGCGCCAGGTTGGATGCCGCCGGCGGCCGCCCGAATACGCGACCGGCGCGCGGGCCCACCATATAAGCGCCGACCAGCGCTACAATGCCGCCGGTCATGTGTACGATGGTTGAACCGGCGAAATCAATGAAGCCCTGCGCCGTGAGCCAGCCCTGGCCCCAGGTCCAAAAGACAACCACCGGATAAATGATCGCGCCCAGGATCGCGCTGTAGATCAACTTGCCGACAAAATTCGTCCGTTCCGCCATGGCGCCGGTAGCGATCGTCGCCGCCGCGCCGGCGAATGCGAATTGGAAGAAGAAACCCACCAGCAAAGCGCCGTCGCCCTCGCCGGTGCCATCGGCATTGCTCAGCAGAAGCGGGATGTTCAGCGGCGTCAGGCTGCCGCCCTCCAGCCCGGCATCATAGGTGCCGTAGGCAATGCCGTAACCGACTATGAAAAATACAATGCCCGTGACACAGGCATCCATGAAGTTTTCGGCGAGGGAATTGACCACCCCGGTTTCGCGAATCATGCCGCCTTCCAGCATGGCGAAACCGGCCTGCATGAAGAAGACGAGGAAACCGGCCAGCAGGATCCAGGTCTGATCGAGATTGAACTGCACTTCAGCGGCGGTGATCTCCGCCTCCATCACTTCGGCAGCGGCTTCATCTTCAGCCGGTTCGTCTTGTGCGATTGTGCCAAAACCAAAGCTGTAGAGGATGACGAGACCCAACAGTATCGAGATGAAACGATAAATGACCTTGCGCAATTTCATCTGAAGCCCTCCGCGGGGACGAATCCGTAGTCGTTTTCGCGATAGTCAGGAGTATATGGCGCGGCTTCGCCGAAGATTAGCGCAATTTTATCCCAATTGCCGGCATTCCCTTTGGTTATTTTTACCAATACGCAATTCAGCGCGTCTCAAAATATAGAGAAAGCTGCTTAAGGCTCACGAGGAATAGCCGCGTTTCGGCGCGCCGCCGGCAACGCTTATACGCAATCGGACCCTATTAATGCGGAGCTTGTATGGATTACCACTGTGTAGGCTGCCGGCTCTTGTACGTTTTCACTATAAGTCGGCCGGCAGCGGGCGCAAGTTCAAGCCAGCGCTTCGTGTTTGATCGCTTTCAGCCGCTTCATCACATCGTTGGCGCCGCGCCCGAAATAGTCGTAGAGCGTCTTGTATTCCCCGTAAAGTTTGTCGTAGAGCTTCTGGTTCTGCGAAATCGGCGTGACGACTTCGTCTTTCAGTTTGCCCATCTTTTCCGAAGCCGCCTGGATATCCGGGTAGATGCCGGCGGCGACGGCGGCGTGCATGGCCGCGCCGAGCGCAGGCGCCTGCGAGGAACCGGAGAGCTTGAAGCGGCGGCCGGTGACATCGGCATAGATCTGACAGAGCAGCGCATTTTTCTCCGGCAAGCCGCCGGCCGCGACCAACTCGTTCACAGCGATGCCCTGGGCGTCAAAGGCCTCAATGATCTCCCGCGTGCCAAATGCGGTCGCTTCGATCAGCGCGCGATAGATATCCGGCGCCCGCGTCGCCAGGTTCATCCCCAGCATCATGCCGGTCAAATCGACATCGACGAGGGTGCTGCGGTTGCCATTCCACCAATCCAGAGCGATCAGCCCATGCTCGCCGACCTTCTGCGCCGCCGCTTCCCGCTCGAGGTATTCATGCAAATTGAGGCCGGCCGCTTCCGCCGCCGCATGATAGGCCGGCGGCACGCCATGATCGACGAACCAGGCGAATATGTCGCCGACCGCGCTTTGGCCGGCTTCGTAGCCGTAGAGGCCGGGGATAATCCCGCCCATGACGACGCCGCACATGCCCTCGACCACGCCGAGTTCGCGGCCGGACATGATGTGGCAGCAGGACGTGCCCATGACCAAAACCATGACGCCCGGATCGGTCGCCTTGACCGCCGGCGCGGTGACGTGCGCGTCGACGTTGGCGACGGCGACGGCAATGCCGGCCGGCAAGCCCATCATCTCCGCCATCTCCGCTGTGAGTTCGCCCGCCTTGGCGCCCAATTCATGGAAAACCCGCCCGACTTTTTCATCGACGACATTTTCAAAAGCCGGGTCCAGCGCGGCAAAGTAGGCTCTGTCGGGGAATTCGCCATCCTGGACCAGCGCCTTGTAGCCGGCTGTGCAGGTGTTGCGCGTTTCAGTCCCGGTCAGTTGCCATATCACCCAGTCGGCCGCCTCGACGAAGCGGTCGATCTGTCGATAAATGTCCGGCCGCTCTTGCAGAATCTGCAGCAATTTGCTGAAGAACCATTCCGATGAAATCTTGCCGCCATAGCGCGGCAGCCAGGTCTCGCCCATTTGGCGCGCCGTCTCATTGATCTGGTCGGCTTGCCGCTGCGCCGCATGATGTTTCCACAGTTTGATGTAGGCGTGGGGTTCCCGCTTCAGTTCTTCGAGGAAACAGAGGGGCGTTCCGTCAGCGGTGGTTGGCATGGGCGAGCTGGCGGTGAAGTCAATGGCCAGGCCCTTGACAGCGGCCGGCTCGACGCCGCTCTGCCGCAGGACGGCGGGCACCGTATGCGCGAAGACATCAAGATAATCCTGCGGATGCTGCAGCGCCCAATCGGGCGGCAGCCGGTCGCCGGATGGCAGTTCGCCGTCCATGACCCCGTGTGGATAATCAAAGACTGACTCGGCGATTTCCGCGCCGTTCCGCGCGTCCACCAGGACCGCGCGTCCCGAAAGCGTACCGAAATCCAAACCGATCGTATACATGCGCCGCCCTCGCTTCATGGTATTGCGGATCTTGTCGCGTATTGTCCTTCAAGCGAGCGCGTATGGCAAATCGGCAGGGCAATCGCTTCAGATTTTTCTTTTACTTTTTCTTTAACTACAGAGGACGCAGAGGACGCAGAGGTAAACGTGGGCGAGCCACCGGCTCGCCCGTACACGGAGTCTGCTCTTTTGCCGTAGGGGCGACACTGTGTGTCGCCCAAAAATCCGCGCTTGCGTCGGCGGGCGACCGAATCGACTCTACACCGAGTCTGCTCCGTTGCCGTAGGGGCGACACTGTGTGTCGCCCGAAAAACCGAGCTTGCGTCGGCCGGCGACCGAATCGCCCTTACTATATCAACCGAAATGGATACATTGCCCCCCGGCGCGGGGCATAGTCACAAGCGTCCTTATCGGCTACGATGTATATAGAAGCCTAGCTCAAAGGAAGCGGCGCCAGTGAACCCTGCGGCGAGCGTTGAAAACAGATCACCCGGAGCCAGCAAATTCCCGCCGGGCCCCACCGAGATGGGCGAAGGCGCCTGGCAGAACTACTTGTTTTACCGTCGGTTCTTCAAAGACCCGCTGAGCTACGTCACGCGTTGGATGGAGACCTACGGCGATGTCTGGCACTACATGATCGGCGACAATCACAGTTATGCGGTCGCCAATCCCGATGTCATTTATGAACTCTTCGTGCGCCAATCGAAACGTTTTATCAAGGGACCGGCCTATACCAGCAAGAAGAGCGGCTTGGCGCGTTTCATGGGCGAAGGGCTGGTGACGAGCAACGGCGAATTCTGGAAGCGGCAGCGCCGCCTGGTCGCGCCCGCTTTTCACGCCATCCGCGTCCATGCCTACGCCGATACCATGGTCGATTATGCCTTGAAGCGGCTGGAAGGCTGGAGCGACGGCGCAGTCCTCGATGTGGACGAAGAGATGATGCAGCTCACGCTTACGATCGTCGCGCGGACGCTTTTCGACGCCGATGCTTCGAGCACCGTCAACCAGGTCAAGCGCGCTGTCGCGGTCGTTCAGAAAGCCAACAACACCGCCAGCATCCTGCCCTATTGGCTCCCGACTCCGCTGCGGCTGCGCTCCTGGCTTGCCAATAACGCGCTGAATAAAATCGTCTACGGCTTCATCAATGACCGGCGCCGAAGCGGCGAAGACCGCGGCGACCTCTTGTCGATGCTGCTCTTGGCGGAAGATGCCGATGGCGAGCGCATGACCGACCTGCAAGCCCGCGACGAGGCGGTGACGCTCTTCCTGGCCGGGCACGAAACCACCGCCAATACGCTGAACTGGACCTGGTGGCTGCTGGCGCAGCATCCCGAAGTCGAAGCCAAACTGCATGCCGAGCTGGATTCCACGCTGGGCGGGCGCCCGCCCAAATTGGAAGACCTGCGCCGCCTGCCCTACACCGACATCGTCATCAAGGAATCGCTGCGGCTCATGCCGGCTGTATGGTCCGTCAGCCGCACCGCCGCCGAAGATACGGAAACCTGTGGCTATCCCATGCCCAAGGGCACAACGGCGCAAGTCATGATCTATTTGCTTCATCGCCATCCCGAGCACTGGAAGCAGCCGAACGATTTCCGGCCCGAGCGCTGGTTAGAGCCTGAGATCGAAGATTTGCACAAGTACGCCTACCTGCCTTTCGCCGGCGGTCCGCGCGTTTGCATCGGCAACAGCTTCGCGATCATGGAAGCGAATCTGCTGCTGGCGACGATTGCCCAGCGCTATCAGCTGCGCTTGATTGACGGCGTCGAGATCAAGCCCGCCGCCTTGATCACCATGTTTCCGCGCGATGGCTTGCCGATGCGGCTCGAGCGGCGGTCGATTCCCGCCGACACCGCCGGAACGGCTGGTGAAACTGAATCCAAGCTATACGCCACGGGCTGATGCAAGGTCGAAACCGGGGCCAATTTCACTTGCATCAAGAATTCACGGTACAATTACCTGCATATCCTGCGCTGATGGAGGGCTCCGCCCGTGATTGAACTGACCAAAAAACTTGTGGAAACCTGGGGACCGCCCGGCTACGAACATCGCATACGGGATCTAATCCGCGAGGAAGCAGCCGCCTTCGCCGCTGAAACCTGGGTTGATGGCCTGGGCAACTTGATTTGCCGCGTTGGCAATGGCGGCAAGAAGGTCTTGATCGCGGCGCACATGGACGAGATCGGCTTGATGGCCAACTATCAGGAGCAGGAAAGCGGATACCTGCGCTTCACCAACCTCGGCGGCCTGCGGCATGACACCTTGCACGGCAATCGGGTTCAATTCGAGGACGGGACCGTCGGCGTGATCGCCGTGCAGGATGGCGGCGGAAAAGCGCTCAGCGATTTCTACATTGACGTGCAAGCGGAGGCCGGCGGCAACGCGACGCCGGTCGGACAGCCGGCCGGTTTCATGCGCGAGCTGCAAGTGCGCGGCAAGCGCCTCGTCGCCAAGTCCCTGGACGATCGCATCGGCTGTGTTGTCGCCATAGAAGCCATGCGCCGCCTGGGCGGAGACTGTCCCAATGAAGTTTATTTCGCCTTCACCGTGCAGGAAGAGGTCGGTCTGCGCGGCGCCAAGACAGCCGCTCAAGGCGTCCATCCCGACATCGGCATCGCGATTGACGTCACCGGCAGCGGCGACCAGATCCGCGGCAGCAAAATGCTGGTCCAGCTTGGTGGCGGCGCCGCCATCAAAGTGCATGATCCGGGACTTGTGGTTCCGGTGGCGATCAAGAACTGGATGGTGGCTCGCTGCGAAGCCGACGGCATTCCCTATCAGTTGGAACTGTTGGTTGGCGGCACCACCGATGCCGCAGCGATTCAAATGGCGGATGCCGGCGTGCCCAGCGGCTGCATTTCCATTCCCACCCGCTTCTTGCATACCACGAGTGAAACAGTGGATCTCGACGATGTAAGCGCCTGCATCGACCTGTTGACCGGCTTGCTGGCCAATCCCATCGAGCTCTAGGCGGCGAGACCGGACAAATGAAAGCGATCTTGTGCCGGCGCTTCGGGCCGCCGGAAGATTTGACGCTTGAAGACCTTCCCAGTCCTCAAGTCCAGGCGGGAACGGTCAAGATCGCCCTGCGCGCCTGCGGCGTCAACTTCCCCGATGTTTTGATGATCCAGGGACTCTACCAATTCAAACCGCCCTTCCCTTTCAGCCCCGGGCTGGAGGTCGCCGGAAGCATCGTCGAAGTTGGAGACGGCGTCGCCGACTTAAAGCCCGGCCAACCGGTCATGGCGACGCTGACGCATGGCGGCTTCGCGGAAGAAGCTGTCGCGCCCGCCGCTGTACTGACGCCTCTGCCGGCGGATATCAGCTTTGAGCAGGCGGCTAGCTTCCCGCTGGCTTATGGCACGGCGCATATCGCCCTGACGCGCCGCGCCAATCTGCAGGCGGGCGAAACCTTGCTCGTTCTCGGCGCGGCCGGCGGCGTCGGCTTGGCGGCGGTGGAACTCGGCGCCCGGCTCGGCGCGCATGTGATCGCCGCCGCCAGCAGCGAAGAGAAACTCGCCCTGGCGGAGTCTTACGGCGCTCGCGAGCTGATTGACTACAGCCGCGAGAACCTGAGCGAGCGCCTCAAAGCGCTGACCGACGGCCGCGGCGTCGATGTCGTCTTCGATCCGGTCGGCGGCGACGCCTTTGATCAAGCGGCGCGGCGCATCGCCTGGGAAGGGCGCTACCTGGTTGTTGGCTTCGCCAGCGGGCGCATTCCGTCTCTGCCGGCAAATATCGCGCTGCTGAAGAATGCCTCCCTCGTCGGCGTCTACTGGGGCGCGTATTTCCAGAATGATCCGGCGGTCATCAGACGTTCATTCGCGGAGCTGCTGCCGATGGTTGCAGCCGGCGAAATCAAGCCGCGCATTCACAAGACTTTTCCACTTTCGGATGCGACGGCCGCCCTGCGCGAACTCATGGACCGGCGCGTGATGGGCAAGGCGCTGCTGATCTTTTAGCCTCCGATATTCTCCCACTCAAATTACCCGGCGCCGCCGCGCGAAATTTTGTTCTAGGCTGAATCGCCCATATTCAGGAACTATGCTATGCTGAACAAGCGCCATAGTCGGTTATGCGTCACTGTTTCGCCAAGTGGAACAGGTTCAGCCCATGTCCAATCGCGGCCAGAACGAGCCCGAGTACATTGATGACGAAGATTATTTCGACCCCGATGCCGGGGGCGCGGCCCGGCCGGCTTCAAATGTGCTCGGCGGCAGCGGCTCGAGTTTCTCGCGCGATTCCTTAGACGACGCGCCGGAGGATTCGGCTGCCTCAACGCGCGGCGGGCGCGACCGCGGCGCCAAAAGAGGCGGCGGCCGCGCCAGCGCCCGATCGCGCAATCCGGCGCCGTCTGTCGCCAGCAGCGAAGAGCGCCGCGCGCGCTTGGCCGGCAAGAGCATTCCAGGCAAAAAGCCGGCGTCGGCGAGCAAAGGGCGGAGCAAAGCGGCGCGACCCGCCGCCGAGCAAGCCCAGCCAAAGGGGCGCCTCAGCGGCATACGAGCGCGCTTTTCCCGCGGGAAAAAAGGGGACGCCAAACCCCCTGCTAACAGTAATCGGCAAAAGTCAAGTCGAGCGGGAAAACTGGCCCATGGCCTGCGCGCGCAGGTCGGCGGCTTGTACGGGCGGCTTTCTTCCAAAGGGCAATCCGACAGCGACGCGCCAGAGCGCCGAGCGCAAGATCGGCGCGCCGGCGCCCCGTTCGGCGCGCGCGGAGACGGCGCCAGCCGCGGCAGCGCGAAACCCGGCGATGCCAAATCCACCGCCGCCTACGCCGCCGGGCGGGTTCGCGAGCAAGCCGGGAGCGAAGCGCGCGCGCCCCGAAGCCGAGCGCCGCGCCTGGAATCCAGCGACTGGCTTGACCTGGATCGCAAACTGGATCTGCTCGGCGTCGCGCTGGTTTTTGGCGCGATCGCGCTCAGTTTAAGCGCCCTGTCGGCCGAACGGGCTACGATCGGCGCTTTGCATCAACTTATCGGCCAGGCCCTGGGCTGGGGCGCAATTGCCGTTCCCGTCGCCATGTTCGCCGTCGGCCTGTGGTTGATCATCCGTCACTTCGGGGATGAAGCGCCCACCGTTGACGCCGTTCGCCTGGCCGGCATCGGCCTGGCTTTCCTGGGGGCGCTGGTCGCCTTCCAATTTCTGGACAGCCTCAGTTATGGCGAGGCGATGCGGCAGCTTGGCCAGTGCCGCAATCCCGCAAGCGCGGGCTGCGTCGATGCCCTGGTTCAGCAGTCCTACCAGAATGCGCGCGGCGGCGGGCTGATCGGCGGCTGGCTCTACAGCGCCCTGGTCAACAATCTGACCGAGATCGGCGCATTTGTCATCGTTTTCATGGCGCTGACCTTCGCCACCATGATGATCACGCGTTTGACCATTGCTGAGCTGACGGTCCTGGCGATTGGGATGGGGCGCAACCTGCGCAGTCGCACGCAGCGGTTGGCCGCGCAGAGGCGCGCCGCGCGTCTGGAAGCCTTGGGGCAACTCGCCCCGGCCGACGGCGCGACCGATGTACGCGTCTCCAAGCCCGAGGCGCCGCGTCTCTCCGCTATGGGACGAGCGGCCGCCTTGCCGGCGCCCAAGCTCGAATCCATACCGATCCCGGAGCGCATTCTCGATCTCTTCAAATGGCCGCGCCGCCGCGCCGAAGCGCCCGTGCCGCTGACTGAAGCGGTCGCTGAAGCGCCGGCGTCGCGCGCAGGCGAGGGCCTAAGGCAATTTGTACCGAATTATCTGAAGCGCGGCGGCCGCTTTGATAAGCCCGAGGAACCGACAGCAGCGGCCGCTTTGCCCAACGCCGGCTACCTCGAACGCTTCCTCAATCTGGGCGATGATCTGCCCGATCCAGCGGCGGAAGCGCCCAGCGCGGATGTCATTGCGCCTGAGCCGCCGGCGCCAAGCGAAACATCCAGCCCCCGCGCGATCCCCGAAGCGAAGAACGGCGGCGGCGCTGCGGCGCATGCCAAAGCCGTCAAACCGAGGACCATGCCGCCGGTGGATATGCCAGCGCCGGAAAAGCCTGAAACAGCCGGCACGGACAAAGGCGCGGCAAGAGCTCCCGAAACAGTCGAAAGCGCAGACGCAGGGGCGGCAAAGAAAAGCGCGGCGCGGGACATGCCCGATGTTGAGCCCGCGGCTGAACCGGCGCAAGACAGGGCGAGCGCTGACAATGCCCTCGCCGCAAGCGCGCCGCCGCGGCCGCGCATCGATTGGGAGGCGCCGGAATTTCGCGAATTGCTCACCAGCGGATCCGCTAGCGAACTGGACCAGGAACCGTTGCGGCGGCAGGCGCGAATCATTGAAGAGACCCTGGCCAGTTTCGGCGCGCCCGGGCGGGTTGTGGAAATCAACTCCGGACCGGTCATCACACAATACGGCGTTGAACCGGGTTATTTGACCTCGAGCGCGGGCAAACGCAGCCGCGTCAAAGTCGGCGCGATTGCCAAGCTTGATAAAGACTTGCAGCTGGCCCTGGGCGCGCGCTCGGTGCGGATGGAAGCGCCGGTGCCGGGCAAGGGCTATGTCGGCATTGAAGTGCCAAATCCGGATACAGCCCGCGTCAGCCTGCGCGATGTCATGGAGTCCAGCAGCTACCAGAGCATCGAATCGCCGCTTGCAATCGCCCTCGGCATGTCGGTCGATGGCAGCCCGATCTCCGCCGACTTGACGCAGATGCCGCATCTGCTGATCGCCGGCACGACCGGCTCGGGCAAGTCCGTCTGCGTCAACGCAATCATCAACAGCATCCTCGCCACCAACTCGCCCGATATGGTCAAGTTCATCATGGTTGATCCCAAACGGGTGGAGTTGACCGGCTACAATGGCTTGCCCCATCTGGTGGCGCCGGTGGTCGTCGAACTGGAACGCATCGTCGGCGTCTTGCGCTGGGTGACCAGCGAAATGGACGAGCGCTACAAGAAATTCAGTCGCTCCGGCGCGCGCAACATAATCGACTTCAACAGCATCCTCGATCCCGATCTCGCGCCCATGCCCTATATTGTTGTGATCATTGATGAATTGGCCGACCTCATGATGATGGCGCCGGACGACACCGAGCGCGCAATCGCCCGCATCGCGGCGTTGGCGCGGGCAACCGGCATCCACCTGGTCATCGCCACGCAGCGGCCGTCGGTCGATGTGGTGACCGGGCTGATCAAGGCGAATTGCCCGGCGCGCATCGCCTTCGCCGTAGCCGGCAGCATCGACAGCCGCGTCATCCTCGATCAGCCCGGCGCCGAGCGGCTCTTGGGCAAGGGCGATATGCTCTACCTCTCGGGCGATTCGCCAGCGCCGCTGCGCATGCAGGGCGTGCACGTCTCCAACGAAGAAATCGATCAGATTTCGCGCTTCTGGAAACTGCAAGGCGCCGGCCTCGAAAATATCAAGCCGATTCCATTGCCGCCTTCCAAAGCCTCAACAAGCAACGTCGAAAACGGCGGGCCGCAGCGCAGCCCCGGCGGGCAAGCCGCCTTCTGGGACATGTCGCCGAAAACAGAGGCGAAGGCTGCCGCGGATCCGGACGAAGACGAGCTTTATGAAACGGCGGTGGAAATGGTGCGGCGCCTGGAAAAGGCGTCGATCTCGCTATTGCAGCGGCGCTTGCGCATCGGCTATGGGCGGGCGGCCCGCCTGGTGGATATGATGGAAGAACGCGGGGTCGTCGGCCCGCCCAAAGAGGGCAGCTCCAAACCGCGCGATGTGCTGCCGCAATAGCCTGGACCGGCGGGGATTTCGCGCTTAAGGCGTTCACGATAAACTATGACGTCAATATGGTCCGAACGTCACAACATCCTGATTCGGACTGTATTCATTGCATGATTTAGAAAGTCAACATCAGATGGCGAACACTCTACACTTGTCGGGCATCATACGAAATGTCAGATACTTGCCTCAGTTTCACAGCAGAAAACTTAAGAGGTATGACCTCTCCACATTCGACTCCAACGTTCGACTTGGTTCGTGCATCGTCCAATATGATGAAGAATACATGATAGGCTTATCAAAGTGGGTTTCTCCCAAACGAACCCGGACATATCCCTTTTCTCGAATTTACAGTACTTACCATCTGCCTAAGATCGTCACGATAATTCCCATTATCAAAGACGAAGGGATTGATGGCGACAATGACCGAATCAACTTCATGACTCTTTCGTGGATGAATTTAATGGATGTATACATCATTCTTGCTTGGTACGATGACGCAGAGCGGCATGCCACCAAACCCAACAAAGTTACGAATCATAGTTTCAATAATTCATACATAATACAGAAACTGCAGGAAATCCGACTAAACAGAAAATCGGCCATGCATTGGAATGAAATGCACTTTGAGAATGACTTTGAGTTCATATATCGTCGCGCTATAGAACGCTACCAAGCCATTGGAAGCGAGCTTGGGTGTAAAATGCACCCTGCTTCGCGCCATATGAACACACTGAAACGGTTCCTGGTACATGGCGACTTTAGTATAGAAGCATTCAAAAAAGCAACGCTTTCAGGATCATTATCTGCTGCGAGAAGAGAGGCAGAAACCACTCACAAATTGGAGCGTCTTACAGACGGTAGTAACGCACATCTGGAAGTTAAGAACCGACTTGGTGGCACGTACCATCTAACGGCAGATGAAGCTTTCTGGGAAAGCGGCAAGCTTGTGCTTCAAGAATCGAAAAACACCACAGGATCTGGATTGCCGTCTAATGGCGATATTCAGGATGGTTTATTCAAATGCATACTTCATAGCAATATTCATGAGCTTAAATTGGGCGCAACCGAAGTAGCTTTTTCGACACGGCTTAAGTTGACAGGGAATTTTAATGGAAGTCTAATCTTGCCAGTCGATAATGAGCAGATTCTGGATGATATTCTGAAAGAAATTCAATTTGGCAAAAGCGATGTATGTAAGGTTAAGCTTTTGAATAAAGAATGCACAGTCAATGGAGGTCTCTCAATTCATATCGAGGGCTACGCATGAGCTACGTAAAAAGCCCACTGAGGTATCCGGGCGGAAAATCCCGAGCCATAAAGCACATTCTGCGCCATGTTCCCGCTACCATAAAGGAGTATAGAGAGCCATTTGTAGGCGGCGGTTCTGTGTTCCTGGCGATTATGGGCCTGTTTGGTCCTCAGATTGAACGATACCGAATCAATGATCTAAACTGGGATCTATATTGTTTCTGGAAATGCGCCAGAGACCACATAAGCGATCTCGTCGGAGAGGTGCAAGGATTCAAAGACGGTTTCCAAGATGGAAGGGAACTTTGGCGCTTTCTCAGAGCCGACGGAAACATGCGTTCAGAATTTGACCGCGCTGTAAGGTTTTTCGTTTTGAATCGCATAACTTTCTCAGGAGTTGTAGACGCGGGCGGGTACTCGCAGAGCGCTTTCGAACGCCGGTTTACGGAGTCGTCCATTCTTCGCTTGGAACAGCTCGGACCGGTCCTAAAAGGCGTCGAAATAAATTGCGACGATTATGAGAGTCTGCTCCGCGAAGAAGGCGAAGACACGTTTATATTTCTTGACCCGCCCTATTGGAGCGCAACGGAATCGAGACTATACGGCGTAAATGGGCAACTGCATACGTCATTCGACCATGAGCGCTTTGCGGAGAATATGCGCCGGTGTAATCACAAATGGCTAATTACGTACGATGACTCCCCTGTCATTCGAGAACTCTTTAGCTTCGCCAGCGTCTTTGAGTGGTCATTGCAATACGGAATGAACAATTACAAGCAAGGCAAAGCTGAACGCGGAAACGAATTATTCATCAAAAATTTCTAGTCCCGCTTAGAATTGCTCTCCACAATACCCGACTGCATATCCCGCGGCCTTGCGCTACAATACTGCCCGAATAGAAAGGAGCGCAGTTGATGAAATACGTTCGCATTGATGGAATCGATAAACCGATATCGCGCTTGCTGCAAGGCACGATCATGCTCCGCGCCGACGATCGCGATTGGAACTTCCGCCTCTTGGACGCCTGCTTTGAAAAAGGCTTCAACGCCTTTGACAGCGCGCACAGTTATGGCGCCGGTCTCTGCGACAGCATGCTTGGCGACTGGATGGCTTCGCGCGGCATCCGCGACCAGGTGGTCGTCTTGACCAAGTGCGCGCATCCGGAAGACGGCATCGCCGATCGGGTACGGCCGAAATATATCCGCAGCGATCTGCAAGAATCGCTGGAGCGGCTGCGGACCGACTGCATCGAGCTCTTCCTGCTCCACCGCGACAGCCGGGATTATCCCGTCGACGAGATCGTCGATGTGCTGCACGAGCACAAAGAAAAAGGCCAGATTGTCGCTTATGGCGGCTCCAACTGGTTTGCCGATCGCGTCCAGGCGGCGAATGAGTACGCGGCCGCCAACGACAAGACGCCCTTCACCATCGTCAGCCCGCAATTCAGCGTCGCCGAAATGGTGAAAGCGCCCTGGGAAGGCTGCATAAGCGTCAGCGGCGCGCAGGGCGAAGCCGACCGCGCCTGGTACGCCGAAAACGGCATCTCGCTTTTCACCTGGTCGAGCCTGGCCGGGGGCTTCATGACCGGCAAATTCAGGCGCGACAACCTCGACAGCTTCACCGCCTACTGGGATACCAACCCCATCGGCGCTTACGCTTACGAGAATAATTTCCGCCGGCTGGACCGCGTCATTGAATTGGCCGAGGACAGAGGCCTTTCTCCATCGCAGATCTCGGTCGCTTATGTGCTCAACAACGGCGCGCTTATCAACGCGATCGTCGCCAACTGGGAGGTCGATCAGATCGCGGACAACGCCGACGCAGCCGACATCGAACTCTCGCCCCAGGAGATCGCCTGGCTTGAATTGAAAACCGAGGAGAAACCGGCATGAGCCAGAAAATCAGATGGGGTTTGATCGGTCTGGGCTGGATCGCGCGGAAATTCGCCAAGGGCCTCGCCTTCGTGCCGGATGCCGAAATCTACGCCGTCGCCGCGCGCTCGCAAGAGCGGGCCGATGCCTTCGGCGCGGAGTTCGGCGCGACGAAATGCTATGGCAGCTACCAAGCACTGGCGGATGACCCGAATGTGGATGTCGTTTACATCGGCACGCCGCACAATTATCACCTGGCCCACACGCTGATGAGCCTCGATGCCGGCAAGCACGCGCTATGCGAGAAGCCTTTCGCCGTCAATGCGCCCGAAGCGAAGATCATGATCGAGCGGGCGCGGGAAAAGAACCTCTTCCTGATGGACGCATTCTGGACGCGGTATTTTCCCGCGATGTACAAACTCCGTGAATTGCTGGCGGAGAAGGTCATCGGCGATGTCATGCTGGTAACCGCCGACTTCGGCGGACGCGGCCCGATAGTCCCGGAAAAGCGGCACTTCAATCCCGACTTGGCCGGTGGCGCCCTGCTTGATGTCGGTTCCTATTGTCTGCAGTTCGCGTCGATGATCTATGGCAAACAGCCCAACGATATCGTCTCTCAATACACCATCGGCTCAACCGGCGTCGACGAACTGTCGGTTGCCGTGTTGAAATACAGCGACTATGAAATGGCGACCTTGACCTCGGCCATCCGTTTGGGAACGCCGCACGAAGCCCGGGTCATGGGCAGCGAAGGTTATATCGCCATGCCCGATTTCTGGCATCCGAGCGAACTCACGCTCGTGCGCCCGGGGCAAGAACGGGAAACCTGGCGCTTCCCCTATGAGGGCGAAGGCTTCCAATTTGAGGCGATCGAAGTCGGCAATTGCATCCGCGCCGGCATGACCGAGAGCCCCATTTATACGCTGGACGAGACGCTTGCGATCATGGAAACGCTTGATCGAATCCGCGCGAGCTGGGGGCTGCGCTATCCCTTCGAATAGGGCGCGCCTATTGACCGCCTGACCGCGGCCGATGCCCGGCATACGCGATTTCGGTTGAAATAGTCTGGTAGGGGCGATCCGGCGGATCGCCCGATGGGTAAAACAGAATCGAAATTGGGCGACTCACCGAGTCGCCCCTACCAAATCGTCGGTATTTGAAGAATTTCCTCCTCCTTTGATACAGTACCGCTCCGCCCGGATTTGACAGCCCGGCCGGGCTGTGTTAAGCTCCGCCCATCTACATATTCTAAGACTCAGGCGCGTCTGAACCCGGATGTTCGACGCAAAAGGGGAAGCCGGTGAAAGTCCGGCGCTGTCGCGCAGCGGTAACTGGCGGGGAGCCAGAAGCCCGAATGCCTGCCTGAGGCTTAGCTCGTGAATCTTTCGCGTCAAAAGGGAGACGAGCATGGAAGAAGCAACCCATGCCCGCCCGACTCGCGGGCATTTTTTGTGGGCACCCTCTCCAGAATCGTTTCCTCCTAAGTCCACAGGAGGGACATGATGAAAGCGCTTCTTGTTGTTTTGATCGCGCTGCTGGCCGGCTATATGCCCGTCAGCGCGCAGCGCGGCAATTTGACGGATGGCTGCGTAAGCGAATACGCCGCCGATGTCGATTATTTTCCCGACAAGGTTGAAATCACCGACGCCGTGAATTTCAGCGTCGAATACTTCAAGCATTACAAAGTAATCAGCGTCGCTGACGCCTTTGACGGCGCGCGTGACTTCAGCTACGTGCTTTTTCAATGCGGCACGCCTGTGCCGGCCAGCGCCGACCTCCCGGCCGACGCCCAATTCATCGAGATACCGGCGGGCGATCTCATCACCCTGTCCACGACGCAACTGCCGGCCTTGTCGCAGTTGGGGCTGCTGGATCATTTAGTCGGCGTCGACAGCGGCTTCTACATCAGCACGCCGGAAGCGCTGGAGCGGATCGCCGCCGGCACGGTCGCCGAAGTCGGATTCGGCGCCGAAATCAACATAGAGCGCGTGCTTGAAATCGGGCCCGATCTGGTGATGACCTACGGTTTCAATCCGGCGACGGATGCCCATCCGGTGCTGCTGGAGGCCGGCATCTTCACGGCTTTGGACGCGAGCTGGCGCGAGCTTTCGCCGCTGGGCCGGGCGGAATGGCTGAAATTCACGGCTCTGTTCTACAACCGGGAGGCACAGGCTAACGCCATCTACGCCGAAATCGCCGCGCAGTATGAAGCGGCCAAGGCAATGGCCGCCGGCGTCCCGGCGGCGGAGCGTCCTGAGGTCTTGATCAATTCCTTTCTAGGCTACGCCGATGCCTGGTTTATCCCCGGCGAAGATACCTACGTCGGCCGGCTGATCCGCGATGCTGGCGGCGATTTGCTCTTGGCCGAAGAAGGCTCCGCTGCAAGCCAGGGTCTGAGCTTTGAAGCCGTATACGAAGCCGGCCTGGATGCCGATGTCTGGCTGGTGGAGACATTCGGCGTTTCTTCCGCGGCCGACTTGCTGGCGCTGGACAGCCGCTTCGAGGATTTCACCGCTTTTCAGACAGGCGCGGTCTGGAACAACAACCGCGACGAGAATGCCAATGGCGGCAACAATTATTATGAATGGGGCGTGACCAATCCGCATCTGGTGCTGGCGGACCTTCTGGCCATCTTCCACCCGCAGCTGCAGCCGGCGCATGAATTCGCTTTCTATCGACAGTTGAACGGTGAGTAGGATGACGGAGCTGACCGGGCAGAGCGCCGGGCAACCGGCCATTCGTGACCGCGCCCGGGCTGGCGCAGGCGATAGGTCGACGCTCGCCGACGCGATTTTGGGACTGTTCGCCTGGCGCCAGCATCTGGAGCGGCGGGAGTTCGCCGGCGCCCGGCCGATGCTCTTGCTCGTCTTGCCCTTCCTCCTGCTCCTGCTGCTGCTTCTGAGTCTGGCGCTGGGTTCCGCTTCAATACCCCTCGATCAGATCATGAGCGTGCTGCTGGGCGGGGAGGCGGACCAAATCGCCTGGACAAATATCGTGCTCAAGTTCCGCCTGCCCAAAACAGTCACGGCTGTGCTGGCGGGCATGGCGCTGGGCGTCAGCGGCTTGCTGATGCAAACCTATTTTCGCAATCCACTGGCGGAGCCATTTGTCCTGGGCGTATCCTCCGGCGCCAGCCTCGGCGTCGCGCTTGTCGTCTTGACTGCCGGCGGGGTCGGCGGCGCGCTGCTGGCCGGTTTGGGCTTGGCCGGCGATCTGCTGCTGACCGCGGCTGCCGGCTTGGGCGCGGCTTGCACGATGGCCCTGGTCATGCTGGTCGCCTTGCGCGTGCAAAGCAGCGTGACTTTGCTCATCCTCGGCCTGATGTTCGGTTATCTGGTGGCGGCGCTGGTCAGCTTGCTGCTCTATTTCGCGCTGCCGGAACGGATTCAAGCTTACATCAACTGGACCTTCGGGAGCTTCAGCGGCGTGACGACTGCGCAATTGCCCATCCTTACGCTCATTGTCGCCGCCGGTCTGCTGCTGTCGACGGCGCTTGTGAAACCGCTGAACGCCCTCCTGCTGGGCGAAGAGTACGCGCTGAGCCTGGGCATGCATCCCAAACTGACGCGCTTCGGCATCGTGCTGGCGACCGCTCTGCTGGTCAGCGCTGTCACTGCCTTCTGCGGGCCAATCGCTTTTCTTGGCATCGCCGTGCCGCATCTCTGCCGCGGATTGCTCGGCAGCGCCGATCATCGCCTGTTGCTGCCCGGCACAATGCTGACCGGCGCTTGCATCGCCTTGTGCGCATCGATCATTGCCGAGCTGCCCGGCAACAACCTGGTGCTGCCGCTCAACGTTGTGACGGCTTTGCTGGGCGCGCCGGTGGTGATGCTCGTCGTCCTGCGCAAAGTACGGGGGATCTCATGACGGGTCCAGCGCTTGAGACGCGAACGCTCGCCATCGGCTACCGCCGGCGCGGCCGACCCGACAACATACTCGCGCGCGGGCTTAATCTGAGCTTGCGGCGCGGACAATTGATCGGCCTGCTGGGGCCGAACGGCATCGGCAAATCAACGCTTCTGCGCACGCTGGCGGGCATGCAACGGCCGCTTGCGGGCCAGGTCCTGCTGGAGGGCGCCGAAATAGCGGCCTTCAGTCCAGGCGAGCTGGCGCGCCGCCTCAGCCTCGTGCTCACGGCGGCGCCGCAACCGAACCTGATGAATGGCTACGCGCTCGTCGCTTTGGGGCGGCATCCGCATACGGATTGGATTGGACGCCTGCGGCATCAAGACCGCGCGGCGATCGTCCGCGCTCTGGCCGCGGTTGGCGCCCAAGACCTGGCGGAGCGGCCGGTGGCCGAACTCAGCGACGGCCAGCGGCAAAAGCTCATGATTGCGCGGACGCTTGCGCAGGAAAGCGCGATAATGCTGCTTGACGAGCCGACCGCCTACCTCGACCTGCCCCGCCGCGTGGAAACGATGCAGCTTCTCAAGCGGATTGCGCATGAGGCCGGGCGCGCCATCCTCGTTTCCACCCACGAACTCGATCTGGCGCTGCGCAGTTGCGACCGGCTCTGGCTGATGAGCCCTGGGGGAATCGCGGCCGGCGCGCCTGAAGATCTGGCGCTGGATGGCCGCCTCGGCGCGACCTTCCAGGCCGACGGCATACACTTCAACCAGCTTCGCGGCAGTTTCGCCCCGGATCCGCCGCCTGGGCCGGCTGTCTCCCTCAATGGCGAGGGACCGCCCCTGATTTGGATGCGCCGCGCCCTGGAACGCAGCGGTTACAGCGTCGGCGACGGCGCGGCCGCGGTCAAAATCAGCTTGCAGCCCAACGGCAAGGCAGCAACCTGGCAATTAAAAATCAATGGCCGCAGCAGCAGCCATCGCTTGATTCAAGATGTCCTTGACGCGCTGGAAAGTCATAAGGCCTGACGACGCCGCGCCGGCCGGCGTTGAGTTCTAACCGCGCGCCAAAGGCCGTCGTCAAATCACAACCGCAGCTGAACGCGCCGGGATGCAGATCCCGCCCGAGAATGGGCGCCAGATGTCTTCATCGACCAGGCGGCTGCGGCTGAGTTCCCCGCCGTCCAGCGCGACCTCGACGGTCACAGCCTCGTCTTCATAATTGGCGATGGCGACGCCCGGCCGGCCTTCCGTTTTGCTGATGAACACCGCATAAGGATGATGCGCTTCGCCGCCCCCGCATGTCACGGTCGCGCCGTCTTCATGCCGAAACTCGCCGTCCCAGAAGTAGTCCCGCAGTTCCGTTCGCAGCTTGTCCATGCGCGCCCCATAATCCATGGTCAGCGGGAAATCATCCAGATGCCCTTTGAAGTTGTATGGCTCGTAGCTCATGATGTAACGGTAGAGCAGGCACTGGTTGACCATATTCCGGTCGTTGAAGCCGCTAATCGCCGTCATCAGAGGAATCTGCGGCAGCATGTAGCGCGAGAGCGGCACATGCCGTTTGTCCCAACTGCGATGGTAGGACAGGTGGTAGGCCGCGAACTGCCAATCGTAACAGCCTTCGCCAGCAAAGAGAAACTCGCTGTTGACCTGGCGGCTGAGGCGCTCAAGGTTGGCCTGGAATTCATTATCCTGCGAATAGACCGGGAAGCCCAAGCGGTGCCCATGGCTCTCGTCAAAACAGAGCAAAGCCGGCGAATGGTGCTGGTTTTCATCGTAGAGGATGCCGTCAGCGCCCAGATCCAGCACTTTCTGGAATTCCCGCGCGCACACTTCTTGATACTCCGGGCTGCCGAAGCACATGGGGACCAGTCGTTTTGTATTGATATCGAGGGCCTGTGTCGCGGTCTGATAATGATAGCCGACGTATACATAATAATCGCCGTAGGGGTCCTTGATTGCCATTCGGTGCAATTCCTCGCGGAACCATTCGGTCGCGCGATCGGCCCAGGTGAATTTGGCGAAGATGATCAACTTGACCCCATGCGACTGTATTTCAGCGATCGCCGCCTGCAATTCCTCGAAACTGCCGAGGCGCGGATCGGGATCGTGCGATGGATTGCCTTGATCCTGCCCGCCGTCATTCCAACCGACCAATTGGATCGCCTTCACGCCATGGCGCGCCGCCTCCGCGCCGATCTTGCCCAGTTCCCTGAAGGGAATGCGCAACTCGTCTTCCGGGGAATTGATGTGCAACTGCCACCAGGCATGGGGATGGCGCGTCCACTCGGGCAAAGCCGGCGTCTTCATCCAGCTTTCCCGCCAGCGCTTGTAGACATCGACGCCATGCTGCCAGCCGCCTTTGTAGGGCTGCACGACAATCGGCGTAAGCGCGCGCGACTCGCCCGGCTGAATAAATGGCAGGTGAACGGCGGCAAAACGCGACGCCACTTCCAGGCCGCCAATGGCGGACGCTTCCGGCACGCGAGAGTCAATCGCGCTGTCATAACCCGGTCGCAGTTCGTTGAACCAGGCGACAAGTTCCGAGCTATTGTCGTCGACGCCCACATAAAGCCCTTGCTCGGCGTTGCGCAGCAAGACATAAGGCACCATCGGCGCGCCGCTGCGCCAGGTATCCGGCCCGTACTGCACCGGATGGTCAAAGCCATAATATCCCAGAGTATTCTCGAAAACGGGATAAAGGCTGCGCTGCTCCGCTGTGGCATAGCCATAATGAAAGATCTCGAAGTCCGCGGCGCCGGGCGGCGGCTGGACATCGCCAAAGAATGGACAATGCGCCAATTCAACGACATGTTCCGACTGATTGTCGACATCAAGCGCGAATCTAACTCGGGAGCCCTCCAGCGCGACGGCAAGCCGGAGCGAGATCTGGTGTTCGCCGCCATAGGCCGACTTCACGCCTTCCCAGGCGAAAACTACACTGTCGCCGTCAGCGGCAACTTCGGCGGAGGCGACCGGCTGCTCTTCGCCGTGGACCGGATTGTTGCGCCGCCCGGGCAGCGGGACCATCAACTGAAAGGACAGACCCAGATGCGGGCGGTTCAGCACTTCCCAGCCGCCGTCCTTGGCGGTGAAGCCGACCAGGGCGCCATTGTCCCGCCGGAATAGCAAGCGAAGCGATTCGTTTTCCAAAACGATGTTGGCCATCGGTTTCTCTCCTCAGCCTTTAATTGATCCCGAGGTCAGTCCGCGGATGAACCAGCGCTGCAAGAAGATGTAGATCACGATCATGGGAATGCTGGCGATGCTCAAGGTGGCGAATATGACATTCCATTCCGCCCGTCCAAACTGAAGGAAGAAGACCTGGATCGTCAACGTCAGAGGGCGAAGCTCATCCGAACGAATCAGCAGCAGGGGCATAAAATATTCATTCCAGGCGCCGACGAATGTCAAAATGGAGACCGTTGCCACGGCCGGTCCGGATATCGGCATGACGACGCGCAGGAAAGCCGAGAACTCGGAGCAGCCGTCAATTTTCGCCGCTTCCCGCAGCTCGCTCGGGATGGAACGGAAAAACGCTTGAAAGATGAAGATCGACAAAGGAATCGTGCCGGAGGCGATCGCCAGGATTAGACCCAGGTAACTATCGGTCAGCTTCAGCCGCACAAACAAAACGTAGAAAGGAATAATTGGCACCGGCGCTTGCATGGTGAAAACGAAGATCAGCAGGATAACGGTGCCGAAGCGAAACGAGAACTTGGCGAAGGCGTAGCCGGCAATCGAAGACAAGCAAACGACCACCAGCACGGCGCCGATCGAAATGATGCCGCTGTTCAAAAGCGCCCGCCCAAGCTTTGCCTTGTCCCAGGCGACGGCATAATTCTCAAACGCTGGACTGGCGGGGAAGCCCCATGTATTGGAGACGAGCTCGCCCGGCGTCTTGAAGGAAGCCAATATCATCCACAAGACGGGATAGACGATGATCACGGTGAACAAGATGAGGATCGAATGATTGAACAGCGTCGCGAGAATGGGGCGCCAATGGATGCCAGCCCCTTTCGTATCCCGCCTGTTGTATTGGCTTGCGCTCATGCGATTCGTCTTTCAGTCCTGATTGTCGCCGCTCGTCATCAGTTTGAGTTGGATTGCCGCTACCAGCGTAACAATGACAAGCAGGACGTAAGACAAGGCGGCTGAAAAGCCGAAGCGATAGAACTTGAATCCGCGAATATAGATGTGCAGGGCCATGACATTTGTGGCATTGGCTGGCCCGCCGGCCGTCATGATGAAAGGAATATCAAAGACGTTGAAAGCGCCCATGACCGAGATCGTAACGTTGACAATCATAACCGGCTGCAGCATCGGCAAGGTGACGTGCAGGAACTGCTGCCAAACCGACGCGCCATCAATCCGCGCCGCTTCATAAAGTTCGTCGGGTATCGACTGCAGGCCGGCCAGGAAAATCACCATGTGGAAGCCGTACCACTTCCAGATATCGACCAGGATCAGGGAATTCAGCGCCACCGCGGCGTCGCCGAGCCAATCCTGCACCAGGAAATCCAGGCCCAGCCCGCGCAAGAAGCTGTTAATCAAGCCGAATTGCGGATTGAAGAGCCAGGACCACAAGACGCCCACGACCACAAAGGACATGACCACCGGCATGAAGAGGCTGGTGCGATAGAAGGTCCGGCCTTTCAGCGCCTGATGCAGCAGAATCGCCAAAAACAGCGACAGGACGATCTTGCCGACCACCGTCCCCACCGCATATTGCACGTTGTTCAGCAAGACCGTGCCCGTCATCGGATCGCTCAGAATCTTCTCGAAATTGCGCAAGCCGATATATCTGGGGTCTTCAATGCCGTCCCAGCGCAGGAGTGACATCTGCAGGCCGCTGACCAGGGGATACAATTTGAAGATGGCGTATACCGTTAGAGCCGGCAAGATCCACAGGTAAGGCGCCAGCCTGGACAAGCGCCTCCCCAGCGTATTAGCCGGCCTGTTGATCGGTTGTGAACTCACAGGCACGCGCCTTGAACCTCTGCGTCAAGGATGCGGTACGAAGGCAATACAAGAGAAATTGGCCGCTCGGCTCGCGCTAAGCAGCCTCATGCGCAGCGCGCTGCTGAAACGGGGCAAGGGCATCGACCCTCGCCCCCAAATCTGCCGCAGCCTGTTTAGAATTCGAATTCGTAGCCGTCGGCGTACAATTCATCCAAGACCGCCTGGATGTTATCGGCGGCTTCACCGGCGGTGACTGTCTTGGCGACAATCCCCTGCTGCTGCTCCTGGTAGGCGCGCGTGATTTCCGGCGGCCAGAACCAATCGAGATAGACAAATTGATTGGGCGCAGAGATTTCGCCGTAACGAATCGACAGCGGATCATCGCTGGGCTGGACGCCAATGTTGGTCGAAACCGCGTCGGCGTAGACGGCATTGCGCAAGGCGACCATGTCGTCGGTCGTCCAGAAGTCCAGAATGGCATAAGCCAACTCTTCCCGTTCCGGCGCAATCCGCGAATAGATGCCCGTTGCCCAACCGGTGCCGCCCGGCAACTGACGTTTCACCATATCGTCATCCACCGAGCGCAAGGGGTTGACAAAGGACAGATCCAGATCGGGGAAGTCCCCGGCTCTATAGCTGCCGACCCAGCCGCCCCAGTGATACCAGAAGGCGGCCGTGCCCGAGGTCAGAGACAGCTCCGCCGCCGGCACATCCATACTGTTGACGCCGTCGACGAACATGCCATCGTCGGTGTAGGCCTGCAAAATCTCCAAACCGGCCAGATGCTCCGGATCGGTGAATTTCGTATTGCCCGTCAAAACATCAAATGTGCCTTCGACCGGCCGATTGCCCGAAGTCTGCGCGTATGCCCAGAATTGCCATACCGGCCACAAATAAATGTTCAGCCCGGAATGCGTGAATGGCGCATAACCGGCCGCTTTCAATTCCGGCGCCAGATCGCGGATTTCGGCATAGCTCTCCGGCTCGCCTTCGAAACCGACCGCGTCCAGGGCCTTTTGATTGTAGAAGAAGGGGAAGCCGCTGATGCCGCCGTTCGGTATCGCCCAAAGGCTGCCGCCGATTGAATAGGTCTCGAGGCCGATCGGGCGGAAGCGATCGAGATAATCCACGTCGGTCAGGTCCTTCAAGCGGCCGCCTACGGCATAGCGCCGCAAGTCCTGCCCGTTGAGATCCATGATGTCGATTTGATCGCCAGCGATTTCAGCCGCGGCGAAAAGCTCGGTATAACGTTCGCTGGTCAAGCTGCGCCATACCACATTCACGCCTGGGAATTGCGCCTCGATGCTGGCGATGAATTCTTCTTGCTGCGTGGCTTCGCCGGCGCTCATGACGACGAAATCGCCTTGATAATCGCCCTGGGCCAAGACCGGCAAATGGTTGATGTTGCTGGCCGCCGCGGCCGCGACTGTACCGGCGCTGGCGGCCGCCTTGAGAAACTCGCGTCTGCTTAACTTCTTGCTCATCTCAAAGTCCTTTCACGTTTTCAATTCGTCTATATCCCTTACAAAACGTCAATCTGCGATAATTCATCCCTTCGCTGCGCTCCAGATAAACAGATACATGAAGTATAGATTTGCCAATTCCAATTGTCAAAAATCTGGGGAGTGTCTATATCGGTAGACGTATATTGAATGCGAGCGTGGCGCAGGTTAATTCACCACAGAGATACAGAGGGCACAGAGTTTTATTGCCAGGGTCTAAGGGAAACCACATCCACTACATTAGCCACTCCCTAAATCTGAAAAGCGGGGGGTGGTGAATTTAGTGGGCTCGCGACTTGACACGAGGCGCAGGGGCGACTTACGGGCTGTGCCCACAATTCACTGCTCTCAAAAGCAAAGAACCGACAGCGCTGCCGGTTCTTTGCTGACTCATTGGGCTGTACAGGACTCGAACCTGTAACCTCCTCGACGTCAACGAGGCGCTCTGCCAGTTGAGCTAACGGCCCTCGGTCTGAGTTAGAGTATAACGCGTCCAGCGCCTATTGCAAGAGTCGGCCCGTCGGGTAGTGAATCCATTTCGGTTGAAATAGTCCGGTAGGGGCGATCCGGCGGATCGCCCGATTGGTACGAACAGGATCGATATCGGGCGACTCACCGGGGCGCGTGGACACAGCCCGTCAGTCGCCCCTACCAATTCGTCGGTATTTTAAGAAATTCAACCGACGCTGATACACTACCGCCCGTCGCCGGGCCAGATTTGACAAAGCCGGGGCCAACGCCGTATCATGGTGCAGCCCATTCGGGGGAAAGAGACCCATCGTGGCGTCAGAGGTTGCGGCCAAAATTCGACTGCGCTTCCTGGAGATTCAGGATGTCAAATTCGCGAGCGCAGGGCCCGACGCCACGCTCACCCAGCGCGGCCATGAACCGGATATCGTGGTCGAAACCTGGATGAACACGCGCCTCTTTGTCTACCTCTATGACCGCCCGCCAAAATCGCGCGCGCTCAAGTCCATCCTCAAGCAAAACACCGGCGCCAGCATCGGCAGCCTCTTCATGCTTGACGCCGCTCTGCTGCCGGAAGACGGCTATTGCGGGAAGCTGCGGGATTGGCAGGACGATCTGCGCGTGATGAATATGGGCGCAATCTACGCTTACAGGCTGAAGGACGACGGCCTCCAATTGATTCACGTCAACCTGGAAGAGACGACGCAGCGCAATCAATTCGCCGTCTGGCATACGATCGATTTTCCGTTTGACGCCCTCGCCGTGCGCCGCCGCGAGTATCGGACCAATATCCGCGGCAGTTGGTATATCGGCGACATCGCTTCGCCGGCCTTCAAACGCCGCATCAGCGAAGAGCGGGCGCGGCAGCGATTTCATTACCGAACGCGACATAGTCAGCAGCTTGATGTACCGCCGGCCGAGCAGATTAATGCCGCTTACCTGGCGCTGGAGATTGAAGTCGGCGCCGGGCAAGAAGCGGTCAAGGAGGCTTTTCGCAAGCTCGCGCGGCAGTATCACCCCGATGTCAGCGCGCATGAAAAAAGCGAAGCCGAAAAGCGATTCAAAGAGGTGAAATCGGCTTACGACCGGATAAAGTCGCATCGGCGCTGGAGCTGAGCGCGACTTCAAGCAGCGTATTCATCTTAGCGGCAAGCGGGCGAGGGACAATTTCCGCGCTGAAAACATAGTGTCGAGTGGGTCCACCAGGACTCGAACCTGGAACCAATCGGTTATGAGCCGACTGCTCTGACCATTGAGCTATGGACCCGTAAACATCGTCCGAATATATGTCGCCGACATTGCTGTGAAAGAGCGGGTAACGGGATTCGAACCCGTACTGACACCTTGGAAGGGTGGAGTGCTACCGTTACACCATACCCGCAGCCTTGGCCCGGCTGTCGGGGCGCCCGGATTCGAACCGGGGACCTCACGGACCCAAACCGTGCGCGCTACCGGGCTGCGCCACGCCCCGAACGACACCGCATTCTAGCGCCTGCAAGCGCTAAAGTAAAGCCAAGATCTAGCCGCCGTCCGCCTCGTCGTTTCCGCATCCGAACATTCTCAGCCAGTCTTCGACTTCTTCCGGCGGCAGGTTGGGATGCGCTTCTTCGCCACGCGGGTCTTGCCGCCGAGGATTGCGCTGCAGCCGCCGCGCGAACTCCTGCGATGTCTGCGTCCTCATTCGGTAGCTGCCCGCGAAATATCGTATCTCCCGATCGGACGTGACGACCGTCCAATTTGGCGCGTCCCTGGTATTAAGAATGCGGCGCATGATCAAGCTGTCGGCGTTGCTATGCTGGGACGCGGCGAAGATGACTTTCACGCTCTTGTTCGACAGCTGTGATTCGCCGCCGGGCAAACCGCCATCAAATATGACTGTGCATTTCTTGCCCGTCCTGGCGGCGAAGCCCCTCAGCTTGATGACAAGTTGGGCTTCGTCGTCCTCTTCGGCGAGGTCGATGTCGGGCAACGCCGCGATGAGATTGTGTCCGTCAATCAGAAATGGCATGGAACGCGTCTCAGTTGTTGATTGTTCGCCGCGATCGCAGGCGGCGCATCAACCGGCGCTTGACGTTTCCGCGTCAGGCGTTTTCATTTTCCGGCTCAGCGTAAACGGGAATGGCCATGGTGAAGATGCTGCCCACGCGCTCGCGGCTTTGCACACGCAGGTAACCGCCATGCGCTTCGCAGATCGCCCGCGCCACATACAAGCCCTGCCCCAGCCCGCGCGACGCGCTTTGACGCTGGTTTTCAGTTGCGGTCCCGCCGCGATAGAAGCGTTCGAAGATATGCGGCAAGTCTTCCCCGCGAATGCCTGTGCCGTTGTCGCTGACGCTTATGAGCGCATAACGCTTGCGATTGCGCGTCTCCGGCCGCGCCGCCAGCGCCACATAACCGCCTTCCGCGTTGAATTCGGCGCCGTTGCGTATGAGATGCCCCAGCGCCCATTGCAAGCGCGTCGCATCGCCGCGGAGCATGACGCTGCTCAGTCCGCGCGTCATCACCAGCAGATCGACGCCGCGGCTTTTCACCTCCTCTTCGATGCCGTTGACCACCGACCAGATTACCGTTTCCACATCCACCGGCTCGCGCGCGACATCAAAGGCGCCGGCATTCAGCCGGGCGATATCGAGCAGCTCGAGCGACAGCTGATCGAGCAGGTCCACATTCTGCGCCAGCTTTTCCAGAAGCCGGCGGTTGACCGCGGCATCTTCGGGCTGCGCGCTCATCAGCTCGCTCGCCAGCTTGATCACGCCGACGGGCCGCTCCATATCCTCGGCGATATAGCTTACAAAGCCGTGCTTGAGCCGCTCGGCCAGGGCGTCGTAGGTGACATCGCGCAGGATGATGACCGTGCCGATGCGCCGCCCGCCCTCATCGCCGATCGCGATGAGTTGCGCGCGCAGGATGCGGTTGTTCAGCGCCAATTCGTCAGATTCGGCCAGCGGCGTCAAGTCGGCTGCAGTTTCTTGCACCGCCCGATGCTGTTCAAACAGCGTGCCGAGCGCGCTGTCCCAGAAGGCGCGCTTGCCGCCCAGCATCGCCTCGGCCGCCCGGTTCATCATGGTGACTTTGCCGTTGGTATCTTGAACGATGATGCCGTCCTCAAGGCTGCCCAGGACCGCCTCGAGCCGCGCCAATTCGTCGCCGCGCTGCCGCTGCTGGCCGCGCAGTCGCTCCACCTGGCGCTGCATGTCTTCCTGCCGCGCCGATGCTTCGCTCAATTGCTGCCGCAGCTCGTCTTCAAGCTGCCGCCGGCGATTGAGGCTGCTATACAGGCGGCTGAAAAGCGATTCGCCCGCGGCGCCCAGGCGGTGAACTTCGCCCAGCCCGGCTGCGCCCTCTCTCTGTTCTGGCGGCATGGCGTTCATGAATTCAAACCAACTGGCAATGCGCTACGGCTCTTGACATCATTAAGGCAGGCGCGTCTTGTACCTGCAATCCTGTCGTCAAACTGCTCTAAGGCTTGATTATAGTTAAAGTCAGTAAGCCCCGCGAACTGAAGCGGGCGCAGATTGCGAGCGCCGAAGGATGGGCTATTATCTTAGATGAATGCAGCAAGGTAGACCGGTTCTCAGCCGAATGATGCAGAACGTAGCGCCTTCACAGCGCCTGAACCGGCGCTCCCGCGATTTTTTGCTCGCAGCCGCGCTGGTATTCCTGTTTGGCGCGGCTTTGGCCGTCGTCGGTATCGGCCTGCACATCCTCAGCCTGGTCGTGCCATTCAATCGCGGTTACGAGATTTACGATTTCACGCGTAAAGCCCTTATATTGCTGGGAATGGGACTCACGCTTGTGGCCATCATAATGGCGCTGCGTTCGGTCAGCTGGAAAACCGATCACGCCGGCGCGCGCCAGCTTGGGCGATTGTTGGCGCCGCAACTCGATCAGCAGTTTGTCTTCATCCGCAACATCAGCCGGCGCGCCCTCGGCACTGTCGACGCCGCGTTGGTGAGCAAGCACGGCGTCCTGGTTCTGCGCGTGACCCGGCGCAAGGGGCAGTTCTTCAACGAAGGCGGCCAGTGGCTGCGGCGGCGGCGCAACGGCAACTGGCGCTTGATGCGCTGGAATCCGACGCAGGAAATTGTCGCCGATGCCAAACGGATCAAACGCTACTTGCGCGATTTTGACCGCGCGGATGTGCCGGTCTTCGCGGCGGTTGTATTCGTCCGGGAAGCGGCCGATGTCCAACTGAAGCTGCAGCGCCCGGATGTGCCGGTGGTCTACGCCGGCGAATTCATCGACGGCTTGCGCGACAGCTACTTCGCCGAAAACCGGCTTGATGCGACCGCCGTGCAAGAAGTTGTCAACTTGCTGTTCCATTAGGAGGGATCTTGCCCGCCACACTGCATCTGGCGCCGGTCGGCCAAGACAAAACCGGAATCGCCATCAGGCAGCTCCAGGAGGAGACGCAATCAATCGACGCCCTCTTCCCGCGAGTATGGGTGCTGACCGCCACGCGCCGCCAGGAACTCAACTTCCGCGCGCGCCTGATAGAAAGCGCCGCCGATGCCAATGCCTATTTCAACATTGAGCTATTCAACTTCTACGCCTTAAACGCCAGGCTATTAAATCTTGCGGGCGAACCGGTCCGCCGTCTCAATAATCAGACGCGCTTCGCGATCTTGCGCGCCCTGCTGGCGCAATTGGCGGCGGCTGGCGAACTGCGCTTCTTTCAGCGCATCGCCGATAAACCGGGCTTCGCGGCCGTGCTGGCCGATCTGATTGACGAACTCAAACAGAACCACATTGACGTGGAAGCATTCGCCGAGGCCGCCGAGGACGACAAAGACCGGGACATTGCGACAATCTACAGTCGCTATCAGGAGACGCTGCGCAAAAGCGACCTGGCTGATGTCGAGGGCGAAGGCTGGCTGGCCCTGGCGACCTTGCGACGCCGCCCCGAAATCGCCAGGAATGTCGAACTGCTGCTGGTCGACGGCTACGATCAATTCACGCCCGTGCAGGCGCAGCTGCTGGCACAGCTTTCCCGCAGCATCAAGAGCGTCCATTGCGTCTTGAGCGCGCCCAGATCTGATCGGCGCGGCGCGGCGCCAGGCCGCAGCGAATTGGCGCGCAACGCCCTGGCGAAGGCTTTTGAGAAGGCCGGCGTCGATCTGACTAAGCGACAAGTCGACGCGCAGGATGATGGGCAGCATGAGGGTCTCGCGCAGCTTGCGCGGCAAATCTTCAGCGACGAGCCGGCGACTGGCGCAAGCGACGCCATCCGCCTGATCGAGATGCCCAACGAGGCGGAAGAAACGCGCGCCGTCTTGCGCGCAGTCAAAAGACAATTGCTCAATGGCGCAAAGCCGGATGACATTCTCATCGCCATACGGGATTGGGGCCGCTACGCCAGCTATCTTGAGACGGGGATGGCGGAATATGAATTGCCGCTTCAGCTGCACCATCAGCCGGCCTTCGTCGGCTCTCCCGTGATCGCCGCCATCCTGGACCTGCTGGCTTTGGCGCCGCGCTTTCGTCGGCTTGACCTGTTGGATGTCTTGCGCTCGCCTTACATCGACGCCGGGCTGGACGGCGAACTGATCGACCTGCTGGACAAGATCAGCCGCGAGCAGCAGTTCATCGGCGGCGGCAAAGCCGACTGGCTGGAAACAATCCGGCTTGCGGGCCGGCGGTCCGCGCATGCCCGCCCGAGCGACGAATTCACCGAATTGACAGCGGAGCGGACGGAGAGTTTGAGCGCGCGTCTATCCGCTTTTATCGACGCCGTCACGCCGCCGGAAGAAGCCGCCATCCCGGATTTCATTCGCTGGCTCAGCCGCTTGCTCGGCATTGAGCCGTCCTTCGACGCCGCGGAAGCGCAGCCGCTGTCATACTCCTTGAACATCGACGCCAACGTGTGGGCGCAGGAGGGCGTCAATCCCGCCATTGTCAGCCGGGATATCCGGGCGCTTAACGGGCTGTCGCAGATCTTGCGCGAGATGCTCGCCTGCGAAGACACCCTGCGGGAGACATTCGGGAAAGCCGCCAAGCAGAAATGGGAGCGATTCGCTTCCGACCTGCGGTTCGCGCTGGAAACAGCCTCGGACGATGGCGGCAGCCCCGGTCGTCAAGGAAAAGTCCTGGCGACGACAGCGGTTGAAGCCCGCGGCCTGCCCCATGCCCATGTTTACATTCTGGGCCTGGCGGAAGGCATCTTCCCGGCCGAAGCGCGCGCCGACCCGCTCTATCTCGATAGCGAGCGTAAGGTCCTGCAGGATCGGGGAATCCGGCTGGCGTCGCAGGCCGAGCGCGCGGACGACCAAGGCCTCTTCTATGAATTGATCAGCTTGCCGCGGCAATCGCTGACCCTGTCGCGCCCGGCATTCACGGCGGGCAAAGCTTGGATCGAGAGCCACTTCTGGCGGGCGGTGGTACAAGTCTTTCCTGATCAGACGGTCTGCCGGCTCGCGGCGGGCGCCGTGATTGATCCCAAGGAAGCAGCCAACGCAACCGAACTGATGCTGGCCATGGCCGATCAAGAAGTCCGGGGCGACGCGGCCGCAAGCGAAGGCTTCCTGTCGGGCTTGAATTGGCTGCGCGCGCAGCCGGAGCGCAACGCCCAATGGTTGCGCGTTCTGCGCAGGCGCGACCTGGAATCCGCGCGGCTTTCAAACGCGCCCTTCGACAATTACAGCGGCCTTCTCGCGCATCCGATTCTGCGGGACAAAGCCGCGCGCAGCCTAGGCGTGGAGCGCGTCTGGAGCGCCACGAGCCTAAAAGACTACGGCCTCTGCGGCTTTCGGTTTTTCGCCAAGCGGATGTTGCATCTGGAGGAAGCGGCCGAGCCGGAAGCGGGCGTCGATTCCCTGCAACTGGGCTTGCTCAATCACAAGATTCTCGAAGAGACTTATCGGCACATCCGCGCGCTCGGCCTGCCCATCCAGGGGCAGCATGTCGACAAGGCGCTGGCGATACTTGCCGATGTGGCTGAGGAGCTACTAGAGCGAGCGCCCGCGGAATTCAACTTCCGCGCGACCGCAACCTGGGGCCAAGAAAAGCAAATCTTACTCAAGCGGCTTCAGGCCCTGGTGAAGATGGACTTCTCCTCGAAAAGCCCGCTGCGCCGCTTTGGCCGAAACCGACAGGTCGAGCAATTGGAGCATGAGTTCAGGGACATCGAGCTGGAACTGCCGGGGGGCGCTGGGCCAATTCGCATCCGCGGAATGATCGACCGGATCGACCGCGTCGACGACAAACTCGTTCTGGTGGATTACAAGACCGGCACGGCGCCGATCAACCGGCGCGAACTCGAAGAAGGCCGCGACTTTCAAATGCTGACGTATTCAACGGCCCTGGAAAGCCTGCCCGGCGACGAAGCGGGCGAAGCGGCCGGCGGCCTGTTCTGGCATATTCGCGATCTCAAAACCAGCGGTCGCTTCTATAGCGACGATGAGGAGGACAGCGCCGCGCTGGACCGGGCGCGCGAACATATCGCCCGCAATCTACAGATGGGACGGGCGGGGCAATTCCCGGTTCAGCCCAACAAGGTGGAAAGCGGCAAATGCGCGCGCTATTGCGAGTTCTCCCGCCTCTGCCGCATGCAGGTCACCAGCCGCTACAAAACATCATGAGCGCCAACGTGAAATCAGAGATTAAGCCAAAGGATAAGCCGACGCCGGAACAGCATGACGCCATCCACATTCGCGACCGGAACCTGGTCGTTGTGGCGAGCGCCGGCTCGGGCAAAACGCGCGTCCTGGTGCAGCGCTATCTGCAAATGCTGGAAGTCAATCCCGAGTGGCCGCTCAACGCCCTGGTGGCGATCACCTTCTCGCGCGAAGCGGCTTATGAGATGAGGCAGCGCCTGCGCGAAGAGCTCGAAGAGCGCGCGAGAGAGGACCCGGGCGCGCAATGGGCGCGTCATCTCGCGCAAATGGACAGCGCGCGCATCGACACCATTCACGGCCTCTGCGCGGACATCCTGCGGGCCAACGCGGCGCATGCCGGCCTGGATCCCAAGTTTGAAGTATTGGACGAAACCGACGCCGCCATCCTGCTGAGCGAAACGGTCGATGATGTCCTGGCCGCTATCGAAGCGCCCCATGACCAGCTTTTCGCCCACTATGACGCCGGCCGCATTCGCGAGACGCTCAATCGCATGGATCTCGTCGGCGGCGAGCATCCGCCCCAGCCGGAAGAACCTGACGCCCTGTTTCAATCTTGGCTGCAAGAGTGGTCGCGGACGGTCTTCGCCGCGCGCGAGCGGCTGCTCGCCTCTGAGGAAGCGGTTGCGCTGGCCCATATAGGCTTCCTGCCCGCAGGCGACAAACTGAGCGAACTGGTTACGCAATACGAAAGGTATGTGCTCAAAATCGGTCAAGCCGATGATGCCCGCGACATCTGCCGGATGCTGGAGTCTTGCCGACGCGACGGCGCCGTCCACACCAAAGGTTCGGTCAAAAAATGGGGCAGCCCCATGGCAAAAGACGCGGCAGCGAAACTGCTGAGAGATCTGCGCGCCCGAATCGCTGACACGCTGAAAGAAGTCGGCGATATGCCCGGCGCCATCGACCGCTTGGCGGCGCAAATGCTGCCGCTCTGGCGTCAATTGCTGGGCACTGTGCGGGAAACTTATCGCGCGCGCAAGGACGCCGATGCCCGGCTCGACTTTGACGATCTGGAGCGCCTGGCCGCCGAGGCGCTTGCGGCGCCGGCGGTGCAAACTCGCTATCGCAACGCCGAGTTCAAGCACCTTCTGGTCGATGAATTCCAGGACACCAACCGCGCGCAATGGAGCATCATCAAGGCGCTGGCCGACCTGAACCGCGGCGGTTCGCTTTTCGTCGTCGGCGATCCCAAGCAGAGCATCTACCAGTTTCGCGGCGCGGATGTCAGCGCCTTCGGCCGCGCCAAACAAGAGATCGCCGCGCGCGCCGGCGGTAGCGCGCTCAACCTGAGCGTTTCCTTCCGCAGCCATCCCAATTTGGTCGATCAATTCAACAAACTATTTGAAATTCTGCTGACGCCGGATGAAGATGGCGCCGCGCCGGAATACGAGGTCGCATTAGGCAAGCCGATGAAAGCCTTTAGAAAGAAGTCGCCTCCGGCGCCGTCGTTGGAGCTTCTGCTGCTGGACAGGGACCGCAGCGAAGGCAACGCCGCCGACATGCGCCGCTGGGAAGCGCATGAAATTGTCGATCGGGTCGCCGCCTGGCGTAAGGAAGGGCGAAAGGAAGGGCGGCGGGTATTTGACAAAGAGACAGGTCAATGGCGCAAAATGGAATACGGCGATATAGCGATCCTCTTTCAGGCCATGTCGAATGTCGGCATCTATGAGGACGTTCTCAAGTCCCGCGGCATCCCCTTCTTGACCATCGCCGGCCGCGGCTATTTTGATCGCCAGGAAGTATGGGATGTGCTGGCGCTCTTGCGCTTTCTGCACAATCCCGCCGATGACCTGTCATTGGCGACGGTCTTGCGCTCCCCGCTCTTCGCCTTCAGCGACGACCTGCTCTTTGCCCTGCGCCTGATCGTGGCTGAGGATCGCAGGGCGCCCGCCCCCCTCTTTAGCGCGCTGTCGCTGGCGGAGTCGTCTGATGCGCCCGGCATCAGCGAGAACGATCGCCCGCTGCTGCGGCAGGCGCTGGATACCTTGACCGATCTGCGGCAGGTCGCCGGGCGTCTGACCATTTCGGAATTGCTGCGGCGGGCCCTGGCGGAGACTGATTATTTGGCGATATTGACCGGCTTGCACGATGGCGAGCGGCGGCGCGGCAATGTCGAAAAGCTGCTGGATCTGGCGCAAGACAGTGGCAAAGTCACCTTGGAAAAGTTCTCGGTATACTTAAATGACTTAAGCGCGCGCGAAGTGCGGGAAGGCGAAGCGCATGTGGAGGCGGGGGACGCCCTGCGCCTGATGACGGTTCATGCGAGCAAAGGACTGGAGTTTCCGGCTGTTATCCTGGCCGATGCCTCCTGGACGCGGCGCAGCCCCGGCGCAGCGACCCTGCTCGCGGACCCTGCGCATGGATTGAGCTGCCAGGTCTACGATCCTGATGCGAACGAATATGCCAACGGATTCGCGCATCGCCGCAACCTGAAACTGCAAGCGCATCGAGAAGCGGCCGAACGCAAGCGGCTGCTTTATGTCGCGGCCACTAGGGCGCAAGATTATCTGCTGGCGAGCGGCCAAACCAAGCGCAACAAGGCTGAGCAGTGGACGGCCGCCGGCTGGCTCGGGAGACTCATCGCCGCGCTTGATTTAGCCGAATTGCCGTCAGAAGTCCAGCAGACCCGAAAATTTGCCGGGGAATGCATATCCGTCCGGATGCCCCTGCAGCCGCCCACGCCCGAAAGCCGCTCGACCGCGCCACAATCAGCGAGCGACATGCGCGACCTTGAGATCGCTGTCGGCGAGCGTCCGGCGGACCCGCCGCGGCTTCTCGAGCCTTTGTCGCCATATCGCTCGGACGCGGGCCTTCATATCCAGGCCACGCAACTCGCCCAGCTTGGCGAGGACCTGCGCGGCAGAAGCGAGGGCGAACGCAGGGCCGCCTTGCAGCAATTTTATGAGGGCGTGCAGTTGGGCCCGGCCGAACCGGAAGCTGACCTGAACATTCAGCGCCGAAGCGCCCGGCCGCGCTTGATCGGCGCAATCGTGCATGCGATGGTGCAGTATGAAGGCTACGCGGCTATCGCAAGCGGCAGCCGCAGCATGATCGAATCGATCGCCTGGGGTCATGGTCTGACCAATCCCGGCGCGCTGAAAAGCGTCGAAAATGAGGTACGGTCCTTGCTGAGGGCGTATATGCGGAGCAAGGCGCATCAATGGATCAACGAGGCGCGCGCGGACGGGCGGCCCGTCTATACCGAATTGCCCTTCATCTATCGCAGGAATGGACTTGTAATCCACGGCGTGATAGACGTTTTGCTGATGGGAGCGGACGGCGTATGGCGCGTCATCGACCACAAAACAAGCGCCGTCAGCGGGGAAAAATGTGAAGAGCATGCACAGCAATATCGCCTGCAATTGGGCGCATACGCGGCGGCGGCGCAAGAGAGGTTGAAACTGGAAAGCGCGCCGCAAGCCTATGTCCATTACCTGCGCGCCAATCGAATCATCCCGCTCGCCAGCGACGACTGCATCGCCGAGCTTGAAGAGTTGGAATCGGTCATTTCTGGGGCGGCAGCGCATGAGGGCTAGATTGCTCAGATGGCTGCTGCCGGAATGGGCGCGGCCCGATCATCCGCTCGTCCAGTACGAATTGTCGCATCTCGGGCGAGCGACTACGCGCCGCGCCTTCTTCTTGCAAGTGGGAGCGCTCTTGCTGCTCCTGGCTGGCGCGGCCGCGTTTTTCGCCGACGCAGATCTGCCCCTGACGGGGAGCAACGTCTCCGCCGTCATCTGGCAAAGCCTGTATTTTCCGACTCTGGCCCTGCAACTGATCAGTTTTATCCTGGCGTTCACACTCGGCGCCGGGTCCGTCGACGGCGAGCGCAGCCGCAAGACCTGGGACAACCTGCGCGTGACGGAGGGCGGCGCCGGGCAGGCCCTGCGCGCGCGTTGGGTTGGCATCTTGTATCGACTGCGCGCGCCGATAGCCGCCATCGCGCTCGTGCGGCTCGTCTTCGCCCTGGGCGCGCTCGCCGAAATGACGGCTTTCGGCGGTCTGTATGTCGAAATGCTGGGCGCGCAAGCGCAGCCGCCTCTGCCCGATCCGCGCTTGGGCTTGCTGTACATCGCGCTGAACATGACCGTGAGCTTGCTGCAGCCGCTTGTGGCCATCGCATTGGCCGCCGTCGCCGGGATCCTGCTCACGGTTTCAATCAGAGAGCGCATCTACGCCCTGCTGATACAAATGATCATCGTCGCCGCGCAACTCGTATTTGTCGCGGCCGCCGTCCTGGCCATCGGCAGCATCCTGCGCGGCGACGCCGAGATTTCAACGGAGGCCGAGTATCTGCTGTTTCTCGCGTATGCCGGTTTGGGAGATTGGGCGCTGCTGCTGGCGCAGTTGGGTAGCCTCGGCGAGATCTGGCGGCGCCTGCCACACGGGGCAAACATCAGCATCGCTTTGACGGGGCTGCTCTTCCTGCTTGGCGTCGCCGCCGATGCCATGATGAGGCTGGCCGAAAGGCTCGCCGAAATCCGCGATTAACGCGAGAACGCGAATCGACGGCGGCTCGACATGACTCGCAACAGCCAAGACTACCGGACCATGACCAATCGCCTGCGGCGCTTGTATCAGTGTCAGCTTTTCACGCGGAACGGCATTGAGCATCCGGTCGTCGTCCACTATCCCGAGCCCGCGCAGATCCATGACATCGACAGCCTGCTCGACCGAACACCGCCAAAGCCCGAAAGTCGAGATTTCGCCATATACGACTACGGCTACTTAAACAATCTGCAGAATTCCAAGCCCGCCTTATATGACGGCGCGACCTTCACGCTCAAGGAAATTCGGCAAAAGCCGCTGCGACTGCGCGGGGCAATTGGCTCATATTTCGATATGCTGGCGACCTGCGCCGCCCTGGAGCGCGAGCTGCGCCATGCAGCGGTCAAGGGCTGGCTGCGCGCGCCCGCGCGTCATGCTTACCATCGTCAGGTTCCGCCGGCCGAGGCGCTGCGCTCTGGGCGCAAACGCAGCGCGGCAATCGGCATCGGCGCTCTCACCGTCTTCAACGACGGCGGCGTCTACAAAGCGATTCTGGCGCGCCGCTCCGAAGCCACCGCCTTCGATAGCGGAATGTTTCATGTCTTGCCCGCCATGATGTTTGGGCCGACAACCGCGGACTTCGACGATGCCCGGGAATGGAGCCTGAAACACCAAATTCTGCGCGAAGTGCTGGAAGAGATGTTCAATCTGCCGGAACAGCCGCAAGCCGACCGCTGGGATTATTTCTATGAGCACCCGGCGCTGCGCTATCTGCTGCGCCTCATAGAGACGGACGCGGCCCAACTCTGCGCGACCGGCGTCATCGTCAACCTCCTGACGCTGCGGCCCGAGATTGGCGCGCTGCTGCTGATACACGATCCCGATTGGCACGCGCGCATAATGGCCGCCGACAGCGATATGCCCTTCGCCACCGCCGACGAAACCGAAGCCGCAAGCGTCCTGACCGCGCCCATCGGCAGCGACGCAGATTTCCTGGCGCATTTTCCGGCGGAATTGCATCTGCAAATGCCGGCGCAGGCGACGGCGACCATGTGGCTCGGCATTGACCGGGCGCGCCGCGAAATCGCGCAACGCAACTACACAGCGGTCAAGACCATGCGTTAGAATCGGACGGCAAAAGCCAACACAGCATGTGGATAACATGAAAGGAAATGATCATGCCCAGTGTAGGAAAAGTCGCGCCCGACTTCGAGTTGTTGAATCAAAATGGGGCGCCGGTCAAACTCAGCGACTTCCGCGGCAAAAAGGTATTGCTCTTCGCCTATCCCAAAGCGGGAACTTCGGGCTGCACGGTGCAAGCCTGCGGCTTCCGCGATAACTTCGCGCAGATCGAAACGGCGGATGCTGTAGTCCTGGGTTTGAGCCCGGATGAGCCGGCCGCCCTGGCCAAGTGGATCGACAAGGAAAACCTGGGCTACGATCTGCTTTCCGATCCGGAACACCAGGTGCTGGAAGCCTGGAGCGCCTGGGGCGAGAAGTCGATGTATGGGAAAAAGTACATGGGCGTGATCCGCTCGCATTGGATTATCGGCGAAGATGGCACAGTGCTGGACGAACAACTCAAGGTCAGCCCCAAGAAGAGCATCGAGAAGGCGCTCAAGTTTCTGGCGCGCGGCTGATTTCGGCGCCATCAGGCGATTGGGCATTCGCATACAGTAGGACAGACAATGGCAAAACGTTAAGTAGCGCCCGCTTCGCGTTTGGTACAATAACCGCGTTTTCAAGGGCAAATCGGCTTGGATCAATCACTATGAAAACGCAGGTGATCGCGGGGCTCTTGTCGATTGCTTGTCTCGCCGGCTGCTCGGCGAGAGCGGCGGCCCCGCAACCGCTCACGGCAGACCTGAGACCCAGCGCCGAGATCGTCTACGTCACGCCGACGCCGAGGCCGACATTGGTGCCCACGGCGGTGCGCTTCGTCGCGTCCGATACGCCGCAACCCGTTACAGAAATTCCAGCTGCGCTTGACCCGGCCGCCTGCGATGAGCGGCTTCAGCGGCAATACGCGGCCGCCAGCGACCTGTGCCTGGACGGACCCTCCGGCTTTTTCTGCAGCGGCGGAACCTCGCCCCTGATTGAACCGCCGAGCGCAAGTTTAGAGTCCGCCGGCGCCAGGATTGAAGCCGCCCGCGTCGATAGCCTGCAAAGCCAGCCATTTGCGGGCGACGGCCTGGTCTGGCTGCGGCTGGAGGAGGGCTTGCGCATGGACGCGCTTTTGGTTGGCGCTGTCCGCATCCAGTCCGCCGCTTCCGGCCGGGAAGGCGCGGACAAATGGCGCGCGTTGATCGTCGAAAGCGGCGCTTCTGACGGCGATTGCCCGACGGCGCCCACGGTCGGCGCATTAGTGGTTCAGAGTCTGTACGGATTGAGCGCGAGCCTGGCGATCAACGGCGTATCAGCCGATATCAATGGCACGCTCATCGCGCTGACGCGGGAGCATAGAACCAGCTTCATCGCCATCGAGGGGCAAATTCGGCTCAGCGCTCAAGGCGATTCCCAAACGCTGCAGGTGGGGCAGCAGTTGGATGTCGCCTACGCGGAAGGGGATTGGACGCGGCCGGCCGCCCTGCCGGGCGCGCCGACGCGCCTCGAATTCGACTTGATAAAAGATCTGCCGGTCTCGCTATTTGCTCGCCCCGTGCCGATCCCGCAGCCGGGATTCGCCGGGACCCAGGGCGGCGTCAATATGCGCGTGGCGCCGGATATCAATTCTCGCCTGCTCTTCCAGGTGCCCAAGGGCCAAACGATGGGCGTGCTCGGCATCAGCCGCGACAGCGAGTGGCTGCATATCCGCTTTGGCAACGGCGAAACCGGCTGGATGAGCGCCGCGCTGTTGGTGCAGAATCTCGGTGAAATCAGCAAGGTCTACGACCTGACGCCGGCGCCGCCGCAGCGCTTGGGAATGCACGCCAATCACGCGACTGTTTCTGTCGCCGCTGGCGGCAACCTGCGGGAAGCGCCGGATACCGCCTTCCGCATCAAGCGAACGCTGCCATTCGGCCTGGAAGTGAAGCTGCTCGCCCGCAGCCCCTACAGCCCCTGGGTGCAGGTCGAGGCCGGCGGCGACATCGGCTGGATGGCGCTTTTCACACTTGAGACGCGGTCGGTGATTAGCTCGCTGCCCATCGACTACAGCGTTCCGCTGCCGCCGCGCGCCACGCCCACGCCCTCCTTCAGCTATGGCGGCGGACACGCTTATCCCAATCCCAAAGGCGGATACTAAGGCCCGTCCACGCGAATGGTCGCCAGCGTTACGCTGTCGCCGACCGAGCGGCCGAGCGCGTCCGCCGCGCTTGCCCGCCTGCTGTATGCGCAGCCGTCGGCCGGCGCGGCGGCGCAAAGGTACAAGCCGATGCTCAATTCGTATTCGCCCGGCGGCATGTCGGCTGGCGTCTGCAAGACGAGGCGGTCGAGAACGTAGCCCGTCGGTTGCCAGCCCGCGGCCGCGGCGCCATCGCCCGGCTGCGCATTGACGACCTGCATTTGCGCCAGTCCAGCGCCATGCAGCTGCAAGAAGCTGGCATACCGGGCCGACGTCGCTTCCGGCGCATACCAGTAGGCCCGCAGAATGAGGCGCTCGCCCGGCTTCAATCGTCTCGCGTCAAGATCATATCCCAGCAGTTTTAGGTCGCCGCCAAACGTATAATCCAGTTGGACCTGCGCCGGAAGCGCTTGACCCGGCGGCGAGTTGAGCCAGGCGACGCCTTCGCGAAAAGTAACTGGAAATATCAGGCCGGTCGTCAGCGCGCCCAGGACCATTCCGATCAGCGCCGGGCGCGCAAGCGCTGGAGTCGTCCAATAGGGACGCGGCCTGAGCGGTCGCTTGCGCATCCACGCGGCAACAGCGCCGGCGACAAGCAGCGACGCAGCGCTGAGCAGCGCGGCGGCTGCGCCCGGCCGAATCGCCGAAAGCGCCTGGCCCGGCGGAGGCGCGATGAGGGCAGCGGCCGTCTCAACGCGCCATTCCGGCACATAGAGCTGGGGAATCGCCGTCAGCATGGGCAGGGCTACCAGCAGAGCGACCAGGCTGACCTGAAAGCGCGCCTCGAGCCGCTCCAGCCAAAGTCCATTTGCGCCGGCCACAATCGCCAGGCAGGCGGATGTCGCGGCCAGGAGAGCGGGCGAATTCTGAAAATATCGCCAAAGGAAAAGGTCGTCCTGCCAGCCTCGCGCGGCAGCAAGGGTCAAGCCGATGAGAGCCAAGGCAATCAGCGCGTACAGAAGCGTACCGAGCATAGCGCCCGGATGACGGCTGCGATAGCCGCGTGTGTATATCAGCGCGGTAGCGGCTAAGCCAAGCAAAGCTAGCCCGGTTTGCGCCAAGCCCAGGGAGTGGATTTCGCTTAATCCATTGATGGCGCCGGCATCTTGAAGCGGCGGCGGCGACAGCAAATCCGTGATGGTCAGGCCGGCTGCGCCGACACCTGTCATCGGATTGCTTTCGGGGCCGGGCGGCGCCCAGAACACTGCGGCCGCAGATACGCCCAGCAATAATGCCAGCAGCGCCAACCCATCGGGACGCGAATCAACGCGGCTCGATTCACGGTTGATGTACTGAATCAGGGATTCCGCGCCGATCCAGAGGAGCGCGATAAAAGCCAGGCCCGGCGCCAGCCCCCGGTCGCTGGCAAATGTCAGGAGTTGCATGGCGACGGCCAGAAGGAAGTTAGCGGCGCTGGGCTTGTCGCGCAGGGCATCCAGCCGCCAGAGCGCGGCGGGAAAAACCGCCATTGCCAGCAATTCCGGATAAGCGCCGCGCGCGTACGCCAGGTTGACCATCAGGCCCGGGCTGCTGACGAAGAGCAAGCCGGCGATAATTGCGCCAAGCCGACCGCTGCGCCGTCGGCTGAAAAGGTACATGCCGCCGCCGCTGCCGAGGAAACTCAAGAAGATCAGGGCGCGCCAGGCTTCCAGCATGTCGACGCCGAGGAGCAGATGCAGCAAGCCGCTCCAAAAGTGGGCCAGGCTGATGTCAGCGGCGAAGGGGGAGACGCTCGCCATGTTCTGCGCCAAGTCGATGGCCAGCGCGCTGTGAGAAGCCAGCTCAGCCGCGTCTGGCAAGCCCGGGTTCAGCGCGAGCGGCAAGGCGGAGAACAAGCTCAACAACAATACCAGGGCCAGGCCGGGATCAAGCCGGATTTGACTGTTCATCCTCAATTCAGTTTCGCGCGCTCGGCGCAATCTCCGCGCATCTGCGCTTCCGGCGCGGCATGCCAGACGCCGACGCCGCTGAAGCGGAAGTCAAGGCATCAGTATACAGCGCGGCAAGATGTCAATCAATTTCTTGCAGCTGTGGGAGTGTCTATATCGGTGGATATATCTTGAATGCGAGCTCGGCACAGGTTAATTCACCACAGAGACACAGAAGTAAACGCAAGTAAGTCGTGCAAATTCTAATGGGCAGTTTGAAGCAAGAGAGGGCGAGCCACCGGGTCGCGTAGACACTGACCGCCGCTCGCCCGTTCACCGAATCGCCTCTTATGCGGTAGGGGCGACCCGGTGGGTCGCCCGCAAGTATGCCGCGAAAAACGATGCGCATTTTTTCAATCACTTACTTGCGTTTACTGAGGGCACAGAGTTCTATTGTCAGGGTCTATGGGAAACCACATCCACTACACTAGCCACTCCCCAGCCGTCATGGATAAGCGGCGCCAGGAAAGTCATAAAAAAACAGACTGGAATTCTATGGCGACAGTGGGCGAGTCGCCGGCTCGTACGTACATTGACTCTCCGCTTAAGCCGTAGAGGCCGCACGCAGGCATGCTGCAAAAGACGATGCGCATTTTTTCAACTGCTTTCTTGGGAATGCTTGGGTTTTCCCTTGTGTCGCTTGTTTGATCGAACAATAACAACTGTGACAATCGGCGACTTTCGATGTATCTTTAACTGTGGAGAAATCCGGCGACGGGAAGGGACGTGATAATGGCTACTGCGCTAGCAGCGGACGAAGCCACTTACAAGCGGCGCATCAACGCCTGGGCGATGTATGACTGGGCGAACTCGGCTTTTGCCACGACCATTCTCGCCAGCCTCTTGCCCATCTACTACAGCAGCGTCGCCGGCAGCACGCTGCCCAGCGAAGCCACCGCCACCGCCTACTGGTCGCTGACGATCAGTTTTTCGCTTTTTGTCCTGGCCATCCTTTCGCCGATCCTGGGCACTATCTCGGATGTCATGCGCAACAAGAAGCGCTTTCTGTCGCTGTTCATCGGCGCCGGCGTCATCGGCACCGGCTTGCTCATCTTCGTGAGCACGGGCGATTGGCTGCTAGCATCGCTTGTTTTCGTCCTGGGGCGCATCGGTTTCGGCGGTTCAATCATCTTTTATGACGCGCTGCTGCCGCATGTCGCGCGCAAAGACGACCGCGACTGGGTTTCGTCGCGCGGCTATGCCCTGGGTTACCTCGGCGGCGGCATCCTGTTGGCGATCAATGTCGCAATGTTCCTTTTCATTCCCGACAGCGTCTTCGAGAACGCCGGCATTCGCCTGTCCTTCCTGAGCGTTGCCATCTGGTGGCTTGTCTTTTCTTTGCCGATCCTGCGCCAGGTTCCCGAACCGCCGTCGGATTCCGTGACGCTGGCCCGCGGCGAGACCGTTTTGGGCGTCAGCTTCAGGCGCCTGCGCCAGACCTTCGGCAATATCCAGAAATACCGCGAGCTGTTCAAGTACCTGGTTGCCTTCCTGGTTTACAACGACGCCATCGGCACGATCATTGCCGTAGCCGCGATATATGGCGCCGAGTTGGGCTTTGGCCTGGAAGAACTGGTCCTGGCGATTTTGCTTGTGCAATTCGCCGGCATTCCCTTCAGCATCATTTTCGGGCGGCTGCCCGCCCACAACGACCGTCGCGCGCCCTTCTATCTGGCTTTCATTCTAATCAACGCCATTGCGCTGCCCTTCCTCGGCATCAACCTGGTCAACGCTCTGCCGCAGGATGTGAGCGGCGCCGCGCCCGCGCCTTACGGGCGCGAAGGCGCTTACGTCGGCGAGGGCGTTTATGAAATCGCCGCGGGCGTCTTGACAACAAGCGGCGACTGGACGGAGACGCTAGTGCCCGCCGATGAACTCGTCGGTCAAGATTTCCTGGGCCAAATGACCGCGCTCCTGGTCGGGCGCCCGGACGAACAAGTCTATTTCGAGACGGCGCAAGCGGACGCGGCGGCGACCTTCGCCTTCAACGGGCGGACGCTTGAATTCACATATCGCCAATCCCCGGATGGCGGTTTGATCGGCTTTATCGTCGACGGCGAGAGTTTAACCGGCGACGATGGCGCGCCCTTCATAATCGATACATTTGGCGATACGGTCCGCTACGGCGAAACCGCTACCATCAGCCTGGAAAGCGCCGGCTTGCATGACCTGGAAATCATCAAAATCTCCGCGGAGCGGGCCGCGGCGGTTGGCAACACGATTGCGATTTCACAGGTCGAGGTTTTGCCGCCGTCGCGCGCCAGCAGCTTGCCGACGATTATCGCGATCATTCTGGCATTCGAGGTCGTCGCTTTTATCCTGGCCTGGGCCCTGCGCAAGCGCTTCGTCCCGCTGTCGAACTGGCTGGACACGCGCCGCAGCATCCTGCTCTCCCTGTTTGTCTATTGCATCATCGCTTACTGGGGCTATTTCCTCAACTCGACGCTGGAATTCTGGATGCTGGCGCTGATGGTGGCTACGGTGCAAGGCGGCAGCCAGGCGCTCAGTCGCAGCTTGTACGCCAGTTTGTGCCCCACCGCCAAAAGCGGCGAATTCTTCGGCTTCTACAGCATTATGGAGAAATTCGCTTCCATCATCGGTCCGCTGATTTTCGCCTTCGCCGGCATCGTACTGGGGAGCAGCCGCCCGGCCATTCTCAGCCTGATTGCGCTCTTCGTCCTCGGCGGCTACTTGCTCAGCCGCGTCGATATCGCCGAAGGGCAGCGCGTCGCCCGCGCGGAAGATGCGGAACGCGGCATTGTGAGTCATTAGCGCGCGCGACCGGCCCGGATCCAGCAAAAGGGTACTGGTTCAAAGGCGGTTGAAATTCTTCAAATACCGACGATTTGGTAGGGGCGACTCGGCGAGTCGCCCAATTTCGATCCTGTTCGTACCCATCGGGCGATCCGCCGGATCGCCCCTACCAGACAATTTCAATCGAAATGGATACACTACCGGCATAAGCGCTTCATCAGGCTCGAGGCCAAAGGCGTTATAATTGAAGACAAAGACAGCCGCGACCACAGGAGCGCCGGCCCATGCCAACTCTCGGTAAAATTGCGCCGGATTTTGAATTGCGGAATCAGGATGGCGACGCCGTCAAGCTCAGCGATTATCGCGGCAAGCGCGTCATCATATTCGCCTTCCCCAAAGCCAATACGATGGGCTGCAACAACCAGGCTTGTTCTTTCCGCGATGCCTTTCCGCAAATCGAGGCGCGCAACGCGGTCGTGCTCGGAGTCAGCGCGGACAGCGTCGAGGTCCTGTCCGGCTGGAAGCGCCGGCAGCATTTGCAATACGACTTGCTCTCCGATCCCGATCACAAGATGTTGGATGCCTGGGATGCCTGGGGCTTCAACTTGTTCATCCTGAAGCTGCCGATTTCCGCCACCCGTTCTTACTGGGTCATCGACGAGAATGGCTTCCTGGTGGATCAGCAGATTGGCGTCCGTCCCAAAGAAAGCGTGCGCAAGGCTTTGGCGGCGGTGGAAGGGCTGCCCGCGGCCTCAGGCTGAATCAGACTAGCCCGGCAGCGCGGGACCACTACAACCCCATCCCCCCAACCCCCTTCCCCAGCAAGCTAGGGAAGGGGGAGCGCGCTGAAAGTAGATGGCCTTTAGCGCTTATTCTTGAACTTTGCTGCGCATTTATTCACAGTTTCATCAACGAGTCACCCTTCCCCAGTTCACTGGGTCACGTAGACATAGACCTTCGGGAAGGGCCGGGGATGGGGTACGATCTTCGACGAACAAAGCCCTATTTTAGTTACGGACAAGCCTTGTATCATAGCGCCGCAATCGAAGGACGGGAGCATGGAATAGAAGATGAGACTTATCCTGATTGGATTCGGCGTCGTCGGGCAGGGCTTCGCGGAAATCTTGCGCGACAAAGCGGCGCAACTGGCGCAGGAGCAAGGCTTTTCCGCGCAGATCATCGGCGTAGTTACCGCATCCAAAGGGACGCTCTACCGGCCTGAGGGTCTCGACATCGACTCCCTGCTCGGCGCGGCGGAAAGCGGCAGCTTCGCGTCTTATCCGGAGCAAGCCGGTCTCATGCGCGGTTTGTCCGCCGACGCCATGATTGAAAAGCGCGCCGCCGACGCCTTGGTCGAAGCGAGCCCGACGGACCTGGATACAGCCGAACCCGCCCTTTCCTTCTGCCATCTGGCCCTCGAAAACCGCATGCACCTCGTCCTGGCCAACAAGGGGCCGGTCGCCCTCGACTATGCCAATCTGACGGCAAAGGCCGCTGAGCGCGGATTGCAGATGCGCTGCGAAGCCACGGTGATGGCCGGCACGCCGGTCATGAGCCTGGCGCAGGACGCTCTGGCCGGCTGCGAGATTCGCTCCGCCCGCGGCATCTTGAACGGCACCACCAATTACATCCTGACGGAAATGGAAGGCGGCATGTCCTACAGCGAGGCCTTGGCGCAGGCCCAGGCTCTGGGCTACGCCGAAAGCGACCCCTCGGGCGATGTCGAAGGCTGGGACGCGGCCGCCAAGGTCTTGATCCTGTGCCAGTCGCTCTTCGGCCGGCCGATGCGCATGGACGATCTCGATGTCAGCGGCATTAGCGGAATCGATTCGGCCGATATTGCCGAGGCCCGGTCGGCCGGCGAGCGCTACAAGCTGATCGCGCAGGCGACGCCCGGCGGCGGCGAAGTGCGCGCGCGCCGGATTCCGCTGAGCGACCCGCTCGCCAGCGTCGCCGGCGCGACGAATGCGATCACGCTGGAGACGGATCTGCTGGGCGCGGTCACGTTGATCGGCGCGGGCGCCGGCAAACTCGCGACCGGCAGCGCCATTTTGACCGACTTGCTGGCGATCTCCCGTTCACAATAGGCGGCCGCGAAACGGGCGCGCAAATAATGCGTAAACTTCTAATGTAGGGACGACACAGTTTTGATAAGCCGTTCGCAACTATGTTATACTGGCTGCAATCCGTAGCCTTTGGGAGCCCGGCTCAGTAAGGGGATAATCCGAACATGCCATCTATATTGCAAAAAGTCCAAACTTTATTCAGCGCCAACATGCATGGCATGATTGACCGCGCGCTGGAGACCAATTCGTTACGAGTGATGGATGAATACATCCGCCAGGTCGAGCGTAATCTGGAAGCGCTTGAAGATTCGGCGGCGACCGTCGGCGGTTCCGTGCGCACGCTCAAACGAAAATATGAAGAGTTCTCCAACCAGTCGGACAAGCTGGATCGCGATATCGACACCTTGATATTGCGCGGCAAAGACGACCTGGCGGCGGCAGCCCAGGCCGAGCTCAATACCAAGCAAGAGTTGGCGCAGGAATATTACGAACAGTGGCAAGCGCAAGAAGAGCAATATCAAGGCATGTTGAATATGCGCTTGAAACTGGATGGGCGCCTGACCACGATCAAGCAAGAACGCGAAAAGATGCGTTCCCTGCTCGAATTGGCGGAGACCAAGAAGGTCATGACCAAGACGCTCAAGAGCATGGACAAGATCGACACCTCGGGGGATCAGGAGATCGACAGCCTGCTCGATTCCATTTATTCGCAGATCGACGAAGAAGACGCCCGCGCCGAATTGGCCAGCCGCAAACTCACCGATCAAATTGAAGACACCGTCGGCATCGGCCAGGTTGAGCTGCAGCTGGAAGAGCGGCGGCAGCGCCTGCTGGGCGACAATTAAAACGAGCCGGGCAAAATAGCGGCGCCGCGCTCGGCTGGGACGCCGCCGCGCCGCCGCCGGATATCCGGGATTCATTTGCGGGGAAACGACCAGGGGGCAATGGACGCTGATGACAGTCAACAGTGAGGCGCGTCAAAAAGTTATCGGCACGCTATTGGCGAGCGCTTTGCTGCGTTGGGAGACTTTGGTGACCGTCATGGTCACCGCCATCCTCTTTCTCTTCGTGCGCGATGTCAGCCTGCCCTTCCTGGAATGGCAGCCCTGGTTTTGGTTGGTCCTGGGCGGCTTGGCGGAGGCGGTGCTGGTCGCCTCCACCTTGAGCGATCCGGAGGCGACTGAACAGGCGCTCGCCGAAGACTTCGAGCGCGAATACGACCTGCGCAATATACGCAATCGCGTCTCGCGCGAGCGGCTGCGCGATGCTTTTGAGTACCGCCGCAACATGCTCAAGCTGGCGGATGTGGCGCGCGGGGCCATGCGGACGCGCCAACGCAATCTCATCAGCGGCATCAACGACTGGATCGCCCACATGTACAATCTGGCGAACCGCATCGATCACTTCGAAAACAACGACCTGGCCGCGCGCGATCTGCAGCTGGTGCCGCGCAAGATCGAGCAGGTCAAACATCGCGTCTCGCAAGTCAAGGACGAGCACACCCGGCGCGACCTGCAAGGGCAGCTGCAAATGCTGCAGCGGCAACTGATCAGCCTGGAGGCGAGCGCCAGCACGATCAAACGCGCCGAAATCCAGTTGGAAAGCACCCTGTCCGCCCTGGGGACGGTCTACGCGCAGATGTCGCTTCTCGGCACCAAGGACGCCAACAGCGCCCGGGGTCAGCGATTGAGCGTGGAGATCCAGGACGAAATTGACAAATTGCAGGACACCATCGATGCCATGGACGAAGTGCATTTTCATGGTCAAAACCTGAATGACAATTTCCGACAGGCGATCAGCGAGCTGGACAATTCTGATGTCGAAGAAGTTGAGCGCATCAAGCAGCGGCGCTTGAGCGCGGCGCGCCAGGAAGAGATCGACAGCATGGTCCTCGCCGCGAAGGAAGAAGAGCAGCAGCGAAACATCGGCTGACGCTTCAGCCGCCTCGCCCTCACCCCAATTCAACCCTTACCGCCCAAGCGCAAAGGCTTTATCTTTGCTTGCGGAGATAATTTCAATATCGAATCGATTGCCCACGACGAGGAGGCCCTAATGTCCGTGATCAACTGGTTTGAAGTCCCCGTGGCAGACTTTGAGCGAGCGCTGGAATTCTACCGCGTCGTCACTGGTCGTCAAATACATGTCAGCGATCAACGCGAGACGATGGGCAGCATGCTCGGCGTATTCGCGCACGATGGCCGCGTCGGCGGCTGCCTGGTTCACAATCCCCAATTTGGCTATACGCCCTCGGAAGAAGGTACGCTGGTATATTTCAATATCAGCGGCGATCTGAATGACGCGCTGGCGCGCGTGCCGGATGCCGGCGGCGAGGTGCTTCTGCCCAAAACGGAACTGGGCGAAAATGCCGGCGGCGGCTTTGTCGCCTGGGTGAAAGACACGGAAGGCAACAAGGTCGGCTTCTACTCCCAAGAGTGAGCGCTAATCAAAGGACTCGGCAATCGGCTTGCGTTTCTTTTTTCCGGGAAGCAAACCGAGCAAACGTTGAATCAGAGCCGGCGTTTCGCGTTCGATATTGATCGTATCCTCGAGCAGATTGACCAGCGTTGTCGCCAGGATGACCAGGGTCAAATAGATGTAGGCGACCACGGCGTAAGTCTCGACATAGCGGAATGAGCGCCCGGACGAGGTCTTGGCGATCTGGGTGACATCGCGTATGCCCAGGAAAGCCAGCAGCGACGAATCCTTGATCATCGCCACGAAGTCATTGCCCAGGGGCGGCAGCACATTGCGAAATGCCTGCGGCAGCACGATCGAGCGCATGGTCTGCCAATAAGTCATGCCGACCGAATAGGCCGCTTCGAATTGGCCCTTGGGGATCGATTGAATGCCGGCGCGCACCGTCTCCGACATATAGGCGCCGTAAGTGATCGCCAGAGCGACGATGGCCGTGCCGGCCGAACTGCCGCGCCAAATCAGATCGGGAATCCCTTGATCGTTGACCAGATCGCGGACTCCGTCGACGACCACGTCGTTGATCACGCCGCGCAAGGCGGGCACGATGATGAAGCCGGTGACCAGCAGCACCACCAGGATCGGAATGCCGCGCATCACGCTGACATAAACCGTGCAGACATTGTAAATCGCGATGCGCAAGACACGCATGACGCCGCGGCGCATGGTCTCCCGCGATTGGGGCGGCGCCGGCGGATTCGAGCGGATGATGCCCACAACAACGGCTGTGCACAGGGCGCAGAGGTATGAAACGATGCTGACGAATAGCGTCATGCCCACGCCGTCCATAAGCTGCGTGAAGATGTTCGAATAGACGCTGTCGGTGATGATGCTGATCGCCAGCAAAACGCCGAGAATCACCAGAAACAAGATCCAGTAGGGCAAGGTGTATAAGCGCGCCAGGCGCATAGCCCGGCCGCGGGATTCGGCGACGATCTGCGCCAGATCCGGCTCATAGTCGGAACGCTTGTCGCCGGATTGCCGCGATGATTGATCCATGCTGTTTCCCCGTCAACTCCTGGCGATAGCGCGTCAAACAGGAAATGGGACAGGGTCTCCCCCGTCCCACAATCGGCAGTTGCCTGAAGGGGCGCCTCAACCGCAGCGCTTGGCCCTGTATGCGCCTATGCAGTCATCCGCTTTCGCATCCGGCGGCGCAGGCGGAATCATATAGCGGATAGACATTCTCCGCCGCTATCGCGACTGTAGCGCCGTAGTCCGGCAACTATTCGTCGCCGCCCAGCCACTTGGCATTGATGGCAGCCAGCGTGCCATCCGCGCGCATGGCGTCGAGCGCCATATTGAAGGGTTCAACCAATTCGGAGCCCTGCGGGTAGATGAAGCCCAGTTGCTGCTTGATCAAGTCATCGGGCAGCAGCTTGATCTTGTCGGCGTTCAAACCCGTATAGCCCTGGCCGGCGACGTCATCAATCACAACCGCGTCAATGTCGCCGGTGATCAGCGCTTGCACCGCCAGGCCGAACTCGCCGTAGCCGACGATGCGCTCCTCATCGCCGCCCAAAAGCTCGGAGGCGGCGATATAGTTGGTGGTGGCCACCTGCACGCCGATTACAAAATCGCCAGCGACAAAATCATCGGCATTGCTGAAGCGGTCTTCGCCAACGCGCACCATCATGCGCTGGATCACATCGATATAACCTTCTGAGTAATCGACGATTTGGGCGCGTTCCTCGGTGATGGTGATGCCATCGGCGGCCATATCGTATTCGCCGTTGGAGACCGCCACGATCAGACCTTCCCAGCTGGTCTCAATGTATTCGGGCACACAATTCAAACGGGCGCAGATCTCTCCCAGGGTGTCGTAGTCCCAGCCTTCGCCCTCGCCGGTTTCTTCGTTGAGCACGTTGAAGGGCGGATAGGCATTCTCCACCGCCACCGTTACTGTGCGACCGTCGAGATCGGGCAGCATCATCTCCTCTTCGGCTTCAGCCGGCGGGAACCACTTGGCGTTGATAGCGCCCAGCGCGCCATCTTCGCGCATGCTGGCCAGGGCCTGGTTGAAGGGCTCGACCAAATCGGAATCCTTCGGGTAAATGAAGCCGAGCTCGTCGGAGACGAGTTCGTCGTCCAGCAGCTTGATGTCGCCGGAATTGACGCCGACATAACCTTGCCCGGCGACGTCATCCAGGACGACGCCGTCAACATCGCCGGCGATCAGCGCCTGCACCGCGAAACCGAAGGAATCGAAGGGAACGACGCGCTCTTCGCCGACCAAATCAGCGGCGGCGACATAATTGGTGGTCGCGACTTGCACGCCGATGACGAAGTCGCCCGCCGCAAATTCCGCAGCGGAAGCGAAGCGGTCCTCATCCAAGCGCACCATCAGCCGCTGTATCGTGCTCATATAACCATCGGAGAAGGCGACGATCTCCTTACGCTCTTCAGTGATGGTGATGCCGCCGGCCGCCAAATCGTATTCGCCGAGCGAGACGGCGGCGATCATGCCTTCCCAACCGGTTTCGATCCACTCCGTGACGCAATTGAGCCGCGCGCAGATTTCGGCCATGACATCATAATCCCAGCCCATGGCTTCACCGTTCTCGTCGATGAAATTGAACGGGATGTAGGCGTTTTCCACGGCGACGACCACGGTTCGCCCTTCCAGATCGGGCAGGTGACCATCCGCCAGCGCAACTGAAAAGGACAGCGCGGCAAGCAACAAAAGAAACAGAAAGGGTGCTTTCTTAAGGATTTGCATTTGTAGCCTCCATTGACGGCGCCTCGCCAGCGCCTTTGATTTACGATGACAAGATTATTCTAACACTTATTCGGCGCGCCTCCTAACAATCGCGCGATTTGACAATTGCGATTTGCCGACTAATATCAAGAGCTATGGAGATAAAGTCGACTTTCAGCAAGCGACTATCCAAACGCATTGAAAACGGTGACATTACTGAAATTACGTGCCACAACGGGATTGACTAGTAGCATGACACGGGAGATGCGGTGAACAGATCCAACGCGGTTTCATTGATTGAGTCAATCGCAGGCGCCGACGAAGTCGGTCAAGAAGGCATAGCGTATTGGGAATCAGTTAAAAGAGACTACGGTCAACTTTCAAAGGAAGCTGCAATTTCCAAGCTCATCAAAGCCGAGAGAATCGATCAAAAGATCAATGTCATTGCAAAGTCGATTGAAAAAGCGAGTCATATCCTGGATGAATGAGCTCCTAAACAAAGTTACGGTCGGGGACGCCTTGGCCTTGATACCAGAATTGGAAGACAATTCCATTCATTGCTGCATATCAGATATCCCATACGGCATCAGCCTCGACGAATGGGATGTCTTGCACCAAAACACTAACTCTGCGCTTCTAGGGCAGTCCCCTGCGCAACGAGGGAAAAGCGGCTTCAAGCGACGCGGCAAGCCAATTCGCGGTTGGAGCGAAGCTGATCGTTCGATTCCAAGAGAGTATCAGGCGTGGTGCTACAAATGGGCGTCGCAGCTGTATCCAAAGATGAAAGACGGCGCAAGCGTATTCATCTTTGGCGCTCGCCGTACTTTGCATCGCGCCATTGTTGCGTTAGAAGACTGTGGATTCCTGCTCAAGGATATTTTGGCTTGGGAAAAAAACAATGCGCACCATCGAGCGCAACGCATAAGCATTGTCATGTCCAGAAGGGGACTTGAGGATGAAGCGGAAAAATGGTCCGGATGGCGCCTGGGAAACCTTGCGCCAATTTGGGAGCCAGTCGCCTGGTTCTTTAAGCCTTACCCACACACTATTACAGATGCGGTACTAGAAAATGAAGTTGGCGCAGTGAACGTCGCCGCTGTGCAAAGCGAAGGCAAGAATCCTACCAATTTAATCAAATGCTGGTTTGGAGAGGACGAGCAACGGTGGCATGAAGCGCAGAAACCCATTTCGATTTTGGAGTACCTAATCTCACTGTCTACACGGGAAGAGCAGATCATCTTGGATCCTTTTGCAGGGAGTGGCTCTACAGCAGTCGCAAGCCGAAAACTTGGACGGCAGTTTATATGCTTTGAAATCAAGAAGGAGTTTGCGGAGATTGCAAAGTACCGTCTGTCCAAATCTGTTGCACAGGCTGACCTTCCAAACAGAGAAAATCCGAATCAGATGGCCATGTTTGACAAAATACAAGCCGCGCAAAATCGGGTCTCGAAATGACCGTTTCCCACTGGCAGCGCGCCGAACAAGAAGAACGCGAGGTCGACTTCCTCGTCGTAGGCGCCGGCCTGGCCGGCGCCGCCGCCGCATATTTCGCCAAGCATTTACACAAGCGCGATGTTGTCGCAACCGACGCCCGCGATGTCGCCCTGGGCGCCAGCGGCCGCAACGCCGGTTTCATGATCAGCGGCCTGGATACCTTTTATCACCGCGCCATCGAAGAATATGGGCATCAAGTCGCGCGCGAGGTTTGGGGCATGTCCGCCCGAAGCTTCTCCCATTGGCGCGCCTTCATCGAGGGCAGCGACTTTGAAGTGCCTATCGACAACAGCGGGTCGCTGCTGCTTGCGGAGAGCCCGGAGGAAGCGCGGGAATTGGAGCTTGCGGCCCGCGCCTTGTCCGCCGACAAAATCGACATCGAATACTACAGCCGCGATCCGCTCGAACGCGGCTATTACGCCGCCATTGAGCAGCCGCTTGACGCCGGCGTGCAGCCCTATCTGCTGGCGAAGACCGTCATGGCCCAGAGCGGCGCCGAGATGATCGCCAACAATGAACTGTACCACTTTGAGCAGACCGGGGAGGGGGTTCGCGTCTACACGCGCAAGTTTATTTTCGAGGCGCAATACGTCATGCTCTGCACCAATGCCTACTCGCCTTTGATCGACCCCTACTTCATTGGCAAAGTCCTGCCGACGCGCGCCCAATGCTTGGTCACAGAGCCGATCGACCATGTGCCGGTCCCCTACTGCGGCTATAGCGATTATGGCTATATGTACTATCGCAGCACTTTCGACGGGCGCTTCCTCTTGGGCGGCGGGCGGCAATTCTTCCCCGAAGAGGAGCAGGACACAACGGAAGATCGGCTCAACCATAACGTGCAAGGCTTCCTGGATAAGTATCTGGAGAAGTACTTCCCGGATGTGACGGCGCCGGTCGCCCAGCGCTGGAGCGGCATCATGGGTTTCAGCCTGGACGGACTGCCGCTGGTCGGCACGCTCCCGGGTCGATCGCGCGTGGGTTTCGCCGTGGGTTTCACCGGGCATGGCCTGGCGCTGGCGGCCGCCACAGCCGAGCGCGCCGTGGACAAACTGCTCAACGGCCTGTCCGCCGGCGCCGTTGATGTATCCCGATTTGACTAGGGCATGGCGCTGGCTGAACTTGCCCTGAAATTGTGGACAGCCAAGTTGTCCAACCAATGTGAGGAAACGAAGGCGGGCGAAGGACTACCACTCCGCGACCGAGCCATCGGACCGGCGCCAGCGCGGATTGCGCCAGCGCAGATCGTGGTCGGAGGCGGCGCGGACTTTTTCCTCGTCAATTTCGATGCCGAGCCCGGGCGCCGTCGGCAGCGCGACAAAGCCGTCCCGATAGTCGAACACGGTTGCATCAGCCAGGTAGTCCAGGAGGTCTGCCGCGCGATTGTAATGTATGCCGAGGCTCTGCTCCTGAATCAAGGCGTTGTAGGCCACGGCGTCGACCTGCAAGCAGGCGGCCAAGGCGATCGGCCCCAGCGGGCAGTGCGGCGCCAGCGCGACATCATAGGCTTCCGCCATCGCCGCGATCCGAAAGACTTCGGAGATGCCGCCGGCGTGCGATACATCGGGCTGAATGATATCGACGCTGCCTTCCGACAGAATGGATTTGAAATCCCAACGCGAATACATGCGCTCGCCGGTGGCGATCGGTATCGAGGTCGAGCGTTTGAGATCCAGCAAGGACTCGTTGTGCATCGGCAGAATCGGTTCTTCGACGAACATCAAGTGATAGGGCTCCAGCTCTTTGATCAGCATTTTCGCCATCGGCTTATGCACGCGTCCGTGAAAATCAACGGCGATGCTGAAATCGTTGCCCACTTGCTGGCGCACCGAGGCCACGCGCGCGACCGCCTCGTCGATATGCGCATAAGTGTCCATGAAGTGGACTTCATTGACCGCGCCCATCTTCACCGCCCGCAAGCCTTCGTCTTTGCGCTGCTGGGCCTGCCGCGCGACATCAGCGGGACGGTCCCCGCCGATGCCCGCGTAGACCTGCATTCTCTCCCGGACTTTTCCGCCCAGAAGCTCATAAATGGGGACGCCAAAATACTTGCCCTTGATGTCCCAAAGCGCTTGATTGACGCCGGCGATCGCGCTCATCATCACCGGGCCGCCGCGATAAAAGCGCGCGCGAAAAAGCGATTGCCAGATATCTTCGATCTGCAAGGGATCCCGGCCCAGGAGATAATCGCTCATATCCTGCACCGCGCCGCGGACCGTGCCCGCCTGCCCTTCGACGATCGGCTCGCCCCAGCCTGCATAGCCCTCGTCCGTGGAGATCTTCAGGAACAACCAGCGCGGTGGCACTGTGAACAGTTCAAGCTGCCTAATCTTCATTGAGCCGCCTTCTTGATCGACTTCCAGAATTTGAGTCTTCGATTATAATTCCACGATAGGGACCTGCCAAACCGCTGGAGAAAGGCCTTCGCATTGAAACGTTTGAGCCGACTGCTGCCTCGGCGCCCCTTCTTGCTCGCCCTGCCCCTGGCTTTGCTTTTCGTCATTGGCAACGCGCCTGCCCTGGCGGCGACGACCGACGACAACGCGGCGGCGGTCAATCCCTTCATCCCGCTTATGTTCGCGCTGGGCGTCATCTTGCTGGCATCGCGCGCCGGCGGCGCCATCGCCCGCCGCCTAAATCAACCGCGCGTGCTGGGCCAGCTGATCGTCGGCATCCTGCTGGGCCCGACTGTGCTCGATATGCTGCATTGGGGGATTTTGCAAGGGGTTGATCTACAACATACGATCAAAGAATTTGCCGAGCTGGGCGTGCTGCTGCTGATGTTCAACATCGGCCTGGAGGTGCACGTCAGCGAATTGATGAAGGTGGGCAAAGTTGCCGTCTTCGCTGGCGCGCTGGGTGTGATCGCGCCGGTCGCCTTGACCTTGCTGGTTGCGCTCCCGGCCGGTTATGACATGATCCCGGCCCTCTTCGCCGGTGTCACTCTGGCGGCGACCTCCGTCAGCATTTCCGCGCAAGTCTTGCTGGAACTGGGTTACCTGCGCACCAAAGAAGGCAACGCCTTGCTGGCCACGGCATTGATCGACGACGTGCTCGCCATCCTCTTCGTTTCCTTGACGCTGGTGCTGGCGGGCGCGGGAAGCGCGGAGGGAGGCGCCGACTTCAGCCAGTTGCTGGTCATCGTCTTGCAGATGGCGGGCTACATTGTCATCGCCTTCGCGCTGGCCTGGTACGCTTTGCCGCCGCTGATGCGCTGGATTCAGGATCAGCCGACCTTGTCCCAATCTTATGGCATTCCCATCTTCGCCCTTATCAGCGCCTTGCTTTTCGGCTGGTCGGCGGAGTACCTGGGCGGCGTGGCGGCGATCACCGGCGCCTTCATCGCCGGCGTCGGCTTGAGCCGGCTGACTTCAAAAGAGATGAAACACGACATTGAACGGAGCACCAGTCATCTCGCTTATGTCTTCCTCGTGCCGATTTTCTTCGTCGATGTCGGTTTGGAAACGGACCTCAGCGCCTTTCCCATCGACGCCCTGCCTTTCATGCTGCTGCTGCTGCTGATGGCGGTGATCAGCAAGGTCTTCGGCGCCGGCCTGGGCGCGCGCATGGGCGGCTTCAACTTGCGCGAATCGCTCTGCGTGGGCGTGTGTATGGTATCGCGCGGGGAAGTCGGCCTGATAATCATTTCAATCGGCCTGACGAGCGGCATTCTCGATAGCAGCAGCGAACTTTACGCCGCGCTATTCATGGTGATCCTGCTCACGACGGTCCTGACGCCGCCGCTGGTGCGCTGGGTCTTCGGCGGCCCGAATGCCGAAGCCGGCGTCAACCCGATTCGCGTCGCCACCGCCAAGGGAGAATGAAGATGAAGTTAATCATCCTGATCACGTCCAACATTGAAAACGGTTTTGATGTCGCGATGCGCTGGCAAGAAGCGGGCGCGCCCGGCGTGACCGTGCTCAAGAGCGTCGGTCTCCACAGCTTGCAGCGCAAAATCATGCGCGATTCGCTGGAATTGCCGCTGCATGTCGCCAGTTCAATGACCAGCGCGATGGCGTATGTGCTGCGCGAGATGGACCATACCAATCATGTGCTGCTGTCGGTGGCGCCAAAGGAACTCATACCGACGCTGCTGGACGAGGCGCGCGCCGTCATGGGCGACCTGCTGGAGCCGAATCACGGCGTCGCTTTTGTCGTGCCGCTGGATGAGGCGATCGGCGTCCGCCAGCCCGAGAGCGGGGACGGCTAAGGCTCACCACTCCATCCAGTCAGGCGCTCCAGGTGGAAAGACCGCGTATGGCAGACTTATCCGGCTTGCAGCAATTCAATTGTCGGACAAAATAGCTCTGCTCTATACCCTTGAGAGCAGGAATGCGTTATCCGCCTCAATGCGCTTACTCTGTCGAAGCCAATCTCCCCTCGCGTCAGATCACGTTGAAGGGCAAGGGCAAGGGGTACGTATGCACCCGTTCCGAATTCCCTACACTTCGCTTCCTCGTCTTCCTGCGTCGCAAAATAGATCCCGTCTTCATGTGTGTGTATATGGCAAGCCTCATGGGCGAGCGCCACAGCCGTATCCAATTGATCGTGCTCAGGGATACCAGTCGCCCACGAACTTATCCATGTCCAGCAAGTTTCCAGTCTGACTCTTCTTTCGCGCCCATTTGCCCACGCCACGCATTCTTGCACATTACCATCAACGAAGGGGACGGGGACTTCCACGATTAAGTCCATTCCGCTTATTACGAAGTTGTACCAGTCAGGCGTTTTGCTCTTCATCAAATTAAGCGTCGCGGCAACGTGACGAGTAAATTCATCCGAGCCCTCTATCACGGGCAAGCGTCCCGATGGCGTCTTCGTTGAAACCTGCGCGGGGCCAGCGCACTGATTATACTGAAAAGCCCAATAGCCGTCGAGCCATTCTTGGTCACTGCTGCACAGCCGATCAACGAAGCAGCAGTTGTCGACGTCTGCGGACGCTGACACAGGCGCGGATACCGGGGCAGCCGGCTGGCCGCTGGGGCATTCATTCCGCTGGAAGGCCCAGTAGCCCTCAGTCCATTCCTGATTCGTCGCGCATTGCCGGTTGACGAAGCAGCAGTTGTCGACTTGCGCTGTCGGCTGCTGAGATCCGCCTGGCGCGCCGCTTTCGACGCGGCTGAAATTAACCCAATCCGCCAGCCAAACTTCCCTTCCATCGCGGTCGATCTTGAGCCAGCGATTGAACTTGCCGACCACTTGCAGGACCGTGCCCGAATGGATCGTCTCCGCGATACTGGCATTGAGGCTCGGTTCTGTTCTCAAGTTCAGGCCCCGGTTCGCGCGAATGGAATAGGGCTGGGCCGAGGCATGGGCGATGAGCATAAAGAAGGCGATTAGAATTGCGATACACTTGGTCTTCATAGATTATCTCCCGCCGTGACGCATACGGAGTGGAATATACCGCAGAAGCGGCGACCTGCAAATTCGCTTCGCAAAGGTCAGGCGTTGGCGCCCGCTCACTTGGCGTCGACGCTCCTGGATGAAGCGCGGACCGTCATGGGCGACCTGCTGGAGCCGAATCACGGCGTCGCCTTTGTCGTGCCGCTGGACTAGGCGATCGGTGTGCGGAATCCCGACAATGACGACAGCCAGGAATAAAAGCGCGGCGAATGCACTGTCGCGACGGCAAATACCGAATCCGCGCGGTTACGCAGAGCGCAGAAGAACCCGACTCTTGATTTTTGAATCGATCGTCTGATTCACGCGCCGTTCGCAAGCCGATTTATCTAACAAGTCGGAACGATGATTGACTGTCCCAAACTGACACGAGTGGCGTTCAAATTACGTTTGACAACACTTCTCGCCCAAGCGGGATTAACCGCGAGAGAGGCGGCATAGCCGATTTTCCCGCACTCGATTTCCTCATCCAAGCCCATCGCTGCGTAGTCGATTCCAGCCTCATAAGTGTGAATGTGGCAGGCTTCATGCGCGAGCAAGCCAATCCACCACATTCGCTGCGACCAGCAGGTCGACGCCAGAAAAGTGCATCCCGTATGCGCCGACGCCGTTTTGCCCGGCGAGTGCGCGCGGCCAATGCATGAAGATGGATTACCGGGAAGCGACGGAACTTCAAAGATTCTGTCCATGCCGCTAATTACATATTCGTACCATTCCGGCGCAGTGTTCTGCATTAAATCAAGTGTTGCTTCTATCTGGCGCGCAAAGACATCTGAGCCTTCTATTAGTGGTCTGGACAAGGCGCGCGCGGGAGATTGAGTGGCAGAAGCGCATTGGTTGTTCTGAAATGCCAAATAGCCATTGATCCATTCCTGATCGCTGATGCATTGGCGATTGACGAAGCAGCAATTGTCGATTGGCTGGCCCGCCGGCGCCGAAACAGGCGCGGATACCGGGGCAACCGGCTGACCGCTGGGGCATTCGTTCCGCTGGTACGCCCAATAGCCGTCAGTCCATTCCTGATCGCTACTGCATTGCCGGTTGACGAAGCAGCAGTTGTCGACTTGCGCTGTCGGCTGCTGAGATCCGCTTGGCTCGCCGCTTTCGACGCGGCTGAAATTGACCCAATCCGCCAGCCAAACTTGCCTTCCATTGCGGTCGATTTTCAGCCAGCGATTCAACTCGCCGACCACCTGCAAGACCGTGCCCGAATGGATCGTCTCCGCGATACTGGAATTGAGGCTTGGTTCCGTTCTCAAGTTCAGCCCCCGGTTCGCGCGAATGGAATAGGGCTGCGCCGAGGCATGGGCGATGAGCAGACAGAAGGCGATCAGAATTGCGATATACTTGGTCTTCACAGATTATCTCCCTTCGCAATAAATGCGGACTTGAACCAAATCATGGCCTGGCATTGGTCCTGCCCCTCGACGAGGCGATTAGCGTCCGCCAGCCTGAGAATGGGGACCGCTAACAGGTATAGTCCGCGCCACCGCCGTCCCAGAAGTTATCAAGCACGCGGGAGTAGTCTTCATAGCTGTTGATATTGGCGAAGCAATTGGTCGCCCGCAGCCGCGCGATTACAAAATCCACGTCGAGAAAAGATCGGCCGTCGCGCTCACCCGGATCTAAGGCCCGGGTCACCGCTGCGCCGGGTTTCATACACTCCAACTCCTCTTCCCAACGCCCCCCGGGATACACAATGCCTTCATACTCGTGACGCTTGTGGCAAGCCTCGTGCGCCAATACGCCGGACATGTGTATCGCGCGTCCTTCGCTACCGAGGTACCAAGGAAAAGCCATGCAGGTTTCGACGTATACGTTTCTGGCAGACTCATGGTAGACAAATGCTTTGGATGACCAGCAATCTGGATACGCGTCGGGAACTTCGCGAATCAAATCCACATAGCGGCTGACATAGTCGTACCACTCGGGCGCGCTGCGTTGCATCAGGTCAAGCGCCGCTTTGATGCGGACGGCAAAGCGCGCTGAGCCTTCGATGAGCGGTCGCGACGGCTGCGTCTGACTTTGTGATGGCGCGCCACATTGCCCGGCCTGATAGGCCCAGTAGCCGTCGAGCCATTCCTGATCGCTGCTGCACAGCCGATCAACGAAGCAGCAGTTGTCGACGTCTTCGGACGCTGACACAGGCGCGGATACCGGGGCAGCCGGCTGGCCGCTGGGGCATTCATTCCGCTGGAAGGCCCAGTAGCCGTCAGTCCATTCCTGATTCGTCGCGCATTGCCGGTTGACGAAGCAGCAGTTGTCGATTTGCGCTGTCGGCTGCTGGGATGCGCTTGGCTCGCCGCTTTCGACGCGGCTGAAATTAACCCAATCCGCCAGCCAAACTTCCCTGCCGTTGCGGTCGATCTTCAGCCAGCGATTCAACTTGCCGACCACCTGCAGGACCGTGCCCGACAGGATCGTCTCTGCGATACTGGCATTGAGGCTTGGTTCCGTTCTCAAGTTCAGGCCCCGGTTGGCGCGAATAGAATAAGGCTGGGCCGAGGCATGGGGGATGAGCAGACAGAAGGCGATCAGAATTGCGATACACTTGGTCTTCACAGATTATCTCCCGCCGCGATAAATGCGGACTTGAACCAAATCATGGCCTGGCATTGGTCCTGCCCCTCGACGAGGCGATTAGCGTCCGCCAGCCTGAGAATGGGGACCGCTAACAGGTATAGTCCGCGCCACCGCCGTCCCAGAAGTTATCAAGCACGCGGGAGTAGTCTTCATAGCTGTTGATATTGGCGAAGCAATTGGTCGCCCGCAGCCGCGCGATTACAAAATCCACGTCGAGAAAAGATCGGCCGTCGCGCTCACCCGGATCTAAGGCCCGGGTCACCGCTGCGCCGGGTTTCATACACTCCAACTCCTCTTCCCAACGCCCCCCGGGATACACAATGCCTTCATACTCGTGACGCTTGTGGCAAGCCTCGTGCGCCAATACGCCGGACATGTGTATCGCGCGTCCTTCGCTACCGAGGTACCAAGGAAAAGCCATGCAGGTTTCGACGTATACGTTTCTGGCAGACTCATGGTAGACAAATGCTTTGGATGACCAGCAATCTGGATACGCGTCGGGAACTTCGCGAATCAAATCCACATAGCGGCTGACATAGTCGTACCACTCGGGCGCGCTGCGTTGCATCAGGTCAAGCGCCGCTTTGATGCGGACGGCAAAGCGCGCTGAGCCTTCGATGAGCGGTCGCGACGGCTGCGTCTGACTTTGTGATGGCGCGCCACATTGACCATTCTGATAGGCCCAGTAGCCGTCAGCCCAGTCTTGGTCGCTGCTGCACAGCCGATCAACGAAGCAGCAGTTGTCGACGTCTGCGGACGCTGACACCGGCGCGGATACCGGGGCAGCCGGCTGGCCGCTGGGACATTCATTCCGCTGGAAGGCCCAATAGCCGTCAATCCATTCCTGATCGCTGCCGCATTGCCGGTTGACGAAGCAGCAGTTGTCGATTTGCGCTGTCGGCTGCTGAGATCCGCTTGGCTCGCCGCTTTCGACGCGGCTGAAATTAACCCAATCCGCCAGCCAAACTTCCCTTCCATCGCGGTCGATTTTCAGCCAGCGATTGAATTTGGCGACCACTTGCAGGACCGTGCCCGAATGGATCGTCTCCGCGATACTGGCATTGAGGCTCGGTTCCGTTCTCAAGTTCAGCCCCCGGTTCGCGCGAATGGAATAGGGCTGCGCCGAGGCATGGGCGATGAGCAGACAGAAGGCGATCAGAATTGCAAAACACTTGGTCTTCACAGATTATCCCCCGCCGCGATATATACGGACGGGATTATATCGTAATGTACGAAATATGCCCAATCGTTATATAAATGTCAGGTTCTGGGCTAGCGTATCAAAGGCGGTTGATATTCACATGAGCCGGTACAGTTTGACCGCAGAGGTAACTCCGAGAACGTAATGCAGGTTTCATGTGGGATAGCGTGGGGCGACTCTGTGAATCGCCGGATGTTGCAATCGTGAATTTTCGGGCGACACACAATGTCGCCCCTACAACCGACATGGATGCGCTTTCAACTCTGGCGCACCCACGCGTCGGTTTCGCGCTTGAGCTTCGCGCGCGTTTTGCTACAATACTCGGCGGGATTAGGGAAGTAGCTCAATCGGCAGAGCAGGTGCCTTTGGAGCACAAGGTTAAAGGTTCGAGTCCTTTCTTCCCTGCAAGCATGACCGACAAAGTCCGCGGCCGCGGACTTTGCTGTTCGTGGGCATTCAATCGCTTGAGTACGCGTCCGCGCCCGCTGGAAAGTGAAAGGCAATCACAAGCATGCTGCGGATCGCCCCATGCGCCGGGTCAAGCGGTCGAATCGGATCGGCGGCCTGCCCCAATCTGGATGCGTCCAGGCGATAACTGTCCAGGACTTGCTCCAGACGAAATTGCGCGAGCAACTGCCGCTTGTCGCCGTAGATCGAGACCACGCCGCCCTTCGCATTGACCAACTCGGCCAGATAGACGCTCACAAAGCGGGCGCTATCGTGGCGGATGCTTTCCAGCGCCGGCTCGTCCTGAGCGGCCTTGACGCGAATCAAATGGACATGCGCCTCCCAAGGTTCCCGGCGCATGGGGCGGGCCAGGGGAAAGCATGCAAAATCGAAGCGGATCAACTCCCTTAGGAAGGGGTTGTCAAAGGTCGTATCCAGCAGCGGCGGGAGATCGGGACTATTTTCGCCCGCCGGGCTGATATCGGCGCCCACAGAATAATCTTGCCGAGACAAGCGCGCCAGTTCGCCGCTTTCCGGCGAGAAGCAAAAACGCCCAAATCGGCGAAAGATCTGCGCGCCGCCCTGCGAATGTTCAACCTGCGGCAGACTGGCAAAGTCAATGGACAGGCTTAACCAGTCCTGCATCATTTCGTCGCTGATATGGAGCTCGGCCGCCCGCAGCAGGCTGTAACCGCGTCCGGCCATCTCGGCTCTTATGTCGCGCGCAGCCCTGATTTCCATCAGGCTCGCTCGGCCAGCATCCGCCCGATCAATTGGCCAAGCGCGTCGATCCCATTCTGCAGATCGTCCAGCGGAACGTAACTGAAAGACAGCCGCAAATGATGCGCGCCGTCGGCTGGATTGACGAAGAAGCCGCGGCCGGAGGCGAAATATATGCCGCGCGCTTGCGCCCTTTGCGCCAGGTCGTCTACATTCAGCGACCGCGGCAGACGCAGCCATACGAAATAGCCGCCATCGGGACGGTTCCATTCGACCGCCGCCGGCATGGAGTCTTGTAATGCGCCCAGGGCAAGGTCGCGTCGCATGCGGTATTGTCCGCGCAGCCAGCGCAGATGCTGTTGCCAGGCGCCGCTCCCGCAGAAGTCGGCGACGATGGCTGCGCTGAACGGGTTGGCGCCCCCGCCCATGACCAGTTTGCCGCTGCCGATGAAGCCGGCGATGCGGTCAGCGGATCCGATCAGCCAGCCGATGCGCAGGCCGGGCGCCAGCGTTTTGGAGAAGGTGCCCAAGCGCAGCGCATTCTTTCCTTCGGCCAAACTGAAGAAGCTCGGCGGCAGATCGTCTACAAAGCGGATGTCTCGGTAGACATCGTCCTCGAAGATGACAAAGCCGTAGCGCCGGCTCAGTTCGACGATGGCGCGGCGGCGCGCCTCGGGCATGGTAATGCCGGACGGGTTTTGGAAATTCGGCACGACGTAGTAGAGCTTGGGGCTTCGGTCCCGGGCCGCCAGGGACCGTAGCGTCGCCGCCATTTCTTCCACGATCGCCCCGCCGGCGTCAATCGGCACATCGAAGAGTTCAAGCTGATGATCGCGGAAGATGTGCAGGGCATCCCGATAGGAAGGCGCGTCCACCAAGACGGCGTCGCCCGGCTTGGCGAGCTGCTTGGCGACCATGTCGACGCCCCAGGTCGAGCCGCCGATGATCATCAGGTTTTCGCGGCTGAGGCCCAAGTTTTCTTCTCGATTGAGACGATCCGCCAGGAAGCTGATCAGCTCCGGATTGCCGCGTTCATCGCCGTAGTTGAAGAGACGGGTGACATTCGGCGCGGGCCAAGCGGCGTCGGCAACCGCTTTGATCCCCTCAATCGGCAGCAGATCATGCGCCGGGTGGCCGGCGAAGAGCGGGATGCTGCCGGCGACGACGCCTTGTGGCATAGTGGTGGCGCACATTTATTGCGGTCTGGCTTCCGGCGGCAGGGGCGTCGCGTAGGCTTTTCCGGCGCGCGCCCGATTGAACTCGGCTTGGGCCGCGGCCAGCAGATCCGGCTTGGTCAGCAGGTCGAAGCCGGCCAGCGCCATCGCCTTGGCCGCGAAGATCATGCCTTTGGCGCCGATGCTGGATCCGGAAGAAGCGACTGTCTGCCAGCTATGCCCGGGCGTGCCCAGCGGCCAGCAAGTGGTTGAGATCTGCCCGGTGGCCGCGATCCAACTGACATCGGCGACTTCGGTCGAACCGCCCATCAGCGGCGGCGTCGGCGAATGCGGATAGACGCCTTCCCAGAGCGGGTCGTCCAGCGCGGCCGGATCAAGCGCCGCGCTTGTCGACAACTGCAGCCAGTCGTATCCGCGCTGAACGGCGCCTTCGGGAAAAGTCGCCTGCAAGGCCTTGCCGAATTCGCGCTCCTGATCGGTGAAACTCATGTCATCGACCGCCGCCATCTTTTCATAAAGCAGATCGGACAGCGCGTTGTTGGGAAGCAATTCATAACAGCCGGTGATCAATTCGATTTCATGCCGCGTGCCGCTCATCAAAGCCGCGCCCCGCGCGATATCCCCCATCCACTGAAACATCTCTTCGACCTGGGCGCGACGTGGCGCCCGCAGAAAATACCAGACCTGGGCGAAGGCCGGCACCACGTTCGGCGCCTGGCCGCCGCTGGTGACCACACTGTGAATCCGCGTATCCGGCGGAACGTGTTCGCGCATATAATTGACGCCGGCATCCATGAGCATCACGCCGTCCAGGGCGCTGCGCCCGAGCCAGGGCGAGCCGCCAGCGTGCGCGGCGATGCCATGAAAATTCACCTTGAAAGAATTCATCGCCAGCGACGAACCGTTCCAGGTGATGTTGCTGTCGCCCGGATGCCAACTGATCGCGGCGTCCAGGTCGTCAAAGACGCCGGCGCGCGCCATAAAGGTCTTGCCCACCAGCGTCTCTTCCGCCGGGCAGCCATAGAAACGGATCGTTCCGCCGATGCCGTCGCGTTCCATCACTTGCTTCAGGGCCATGACCGATGCCATGCAAGCAGTTCCGAAAAGATTGTGCCCGCAGCCATGCCCGGGTCCGCCAGCTTCAAGCGGCGTTTTCTCGCTTGACAGGGCCTGCGACAAGCCGGGCAGCGCGTCATACTCGCCGAGGAAGCCGATGATCGGCGCGCCCGCGCCCCACTCGGCGATGAAGGCGGTTGGCATGTCGCCCGCGCCCCAGGCCAGCGAAAAACCCTCGGCCGCCAGCTTGTCGGCGAGCAGCCGGGATGCGAAAGTTTCCTGCAGCGCGACCTGCGGGCGGTCCCAAATTTCTTTGGCGATAAAGCTCAACTCTTCGTCATTCTGGCGGATGTATTCCAGGATGCTCTCTTGGGCGTCCATCGGCTTCCCTCGCTTTCGCGCGTGTTTTCGTCCGCGCCGAGATTAGCGCATTCGCGGGCGAATTAAAAGAGAAGGCAGCCGGCGGCACAGGGCAATCGCTTCAGATTTTTATGAACTACAGAGAGCGCAGAGAGCGCAGAGGACACAAAAGTAGACGCAAGCAAGTAATCGAAAAAATGCGCATGTCTTTCGCGACATACATTCGGGCGAGCCACGGGCTCGCCCCTACGGCTAAGAGGAGACTCGGTGTACGCGCGAGCCGGTGGCTCGCCCACTCTTGCTTCAAATGCCCAGCAGATTTTGCACGACTTACTTGCGTTTTCCTCTGTGTCCTCTGCGTCCTCTGTAGTTAAACAATAACTTAAAGCGACTGCCCGGGCCGGCGCCTCCGTTTTCATCCGGACGCAGGAGATTCGGCGCAGTTGAAATAAAGTCGCCATAAAGCAGAACGCCCCGCGGGCCGCGGGGCGTTAGGAGAACGGAAGAAATATGCTTCAAATAATCGTAATTCCTGCTTACAGCTTAGCCTGTTTCAAGCCGGAATGTCAAGGAATCTTAGTAAATTCCATCCAAATATACAGATTTCAAGCAAATGCTGAAGCTGACAGCTTATATTTTGCGGCGCGCCGGCCTACTTTCCCGCGCCGACCATCTCGGTCGTCTTGCCCAGGGCTTCCAGCATTTCTTCGACGGTGGTGAATTTTACGCGGCTGCGGCCAGTTTCCGCGCCGCGCTTGCGCTCAATCTCGTCCAGGACTTCCCAGTCGTCGAAGGTGGTATAAGAGGGCTTGCGCGAACGGACCAAGTCGACGATGGCGCGCTGGCTGGCGTCAGTCGGCTGCAAGGCCTCATGCGCGCGCAGGTCCTCGAGAAGGCAGGCCACCGTTTCAACCGCATCGGGTTTATTGGTGCCGATGATTCCGCTGGGACCGCGTTTTATCCAGCCGACGACATAGTTGCCGGTCAAGCGCTCTTTGCCTTCGTGCCGGGTGAGAACGCGGCCGTTGTCGTTAGGTATGGTGCCCCAGCGGTCGTAAAAGGGCACATCGGGCAAGGATACGCCGCGATATCCAACCGAGCGAAAGACCATATCCACGGGCAGGACTTCGTGCTGGCCGGTTGCGCGCGGACGCAGGGATCCACGTTCGTCCAGGTAGAGTTCATTCTTGACGATCTTCATCGCTTCAACATTTTCCACGCCGATGATCTCGACCGGTGAAACCAGGAAGCGCATGATGATGCGGCGCGACTTGCCCAGCAAGCCGCGATCGACATAGGACTGGAGAATCTTGACATTGCGGATGGCGGCGCGGTCCCGGCTTTTCTTGAGGTGGGTCGCGCTCATTTCGTCCAGCGACGCGTCTTCGCATTCGACGACGATATCGGCATCCGCCATCTCCCCCAATTCCTTGATTTCGGGATTGGTGAAGGCGGCTTGGGCCGGCCCGCGCCGGCCGAGGATGTAAATCTCTTCCACCTCGCTTGATTTGAGGGTCTCCAGAGCGTAATCGGCGATGTCCGTGCCATAAAGTTCTTCCGGCGTGCGCGCGAGGATCCGGGCGACATCCATCGCGACATTGCCGACGCCGATCACCGCGACGCGTTTGATGCCGCTCAAGTCGAAGCGATACTGCTGATAATCCGGGTGGCCGTTGTACCAGCCAACAAACTCGGTGGCGGCATAACTGTTGCGCAGGTCTTCGCCCTCAATGCCCAGCTTTCTATCGGTCTGCGCGCCAACCGCATAGATGATGGCATGGTAATGCTCGCTGAGTTCGTCCCGGCGGATGTCGCTGCCAAATTCGATATTGCCGAAAAAGCTGAAGCGTTCATGCGCGGCGATGCGGCTGTAAAGCTTGGTGACGGATTTGATCTTCTCGTGATCCGGCGCCACGCCCCCGCGCACCAGACCAAAGGGCGTCGGCAGCCGCTCGTACATGTCGACATGTATTTGCGGATCGTTCTGTTTCAGCAAGTGATCGGCGGCATAAAAGCCCGAGGGACCGGACCCGATGATCGCCACCCGCGCCATTTCTGCTTCCCTTGCGAATTCGCTCATGCAGATTACTCGTCGTCACTAAGCGGGATGACCAGGTCTTTGCGAAAGGGCGTCAGCGAAACAAGTTCGCCGCCCTCTTCAACCACGAAGAGGTCCTCAACCCTGACGCCGTAGCCGCGCTCAGGATAATACAAGCCGGGTTCGATGGTCAAGACATTCCCGATTTGAAAGACATCGTCCTGGTTCAGGTGGCTGATCGAAGGCGCCTCATGAATGTCAATGCCGACGCCATGACCGAGGGTATGAATGTAGCCGTCCATCGCGCGCGGATCGGAGCGCGTGGTCCGGTGGCCGGCCGCTTCGAAATGGTCCTGCACCGCCTCTTGCGCCAGATGCGTCGGTTTGTTGATGCCAAAGGCTTCAACCGAAATGTCGAAGGCTTCCATGACGGTGTCATAGGTCTTTTGCACTTCCGGCGGAGCATGGCCGATGCACCAGGTTCGGGTCATATCATGGTGGTAGCCGCCGCCCAACTCGCGCGGAAACAGATCAAAGACGATCGCCTGACCGATTTGCAGCGGCATATCCGCCTCGCCCCGGCTGTGGGGAAAGCCGGCATCGCGGCCTTGCGCGAATATCATGTTGGTATCTTCCAGCCCGCGCGCCATCAATTCGCGCCGGACCAAGTCTTTCACAGCGCCGATTGTCACCCGACGCCCGTCTTCGTCCAGCAAGAAGTCGCCATCCGCGCGCAAATCCGCAATGAAATTCCAGGCGATTTCCATCACGTCATTCGTCCGCCGCGCCACAGACTTCAAACGACGAATCTCGTCCGCGTCTTTGGTCAGCATCGCGGCTTCAATGAGGGTCGCTTTCGCTTCCGTGACGAACTCATAAGCCGTCAGTTCCGCGCAAAGCGCATGATAGAGCGCGATCGTCCGGTTGACCTGCCAGGTTCCATAGAGTCCGATGCGCCCGGCTTCGAGCCCGAGGCGCTTGAAAACATCGGACCAGTGCAGAACAGTCGCTCGTAGGCTGTCGGTCTCCGTCTCCTTGAGCCGGTCGTAGTAACCGAGCTCGACATCCGTCTTGACGTCGAGGCCGCTCTTGGCCGCCTCTTCCAATTCCATCCGATTGCAAACGAGCAAGGGCGGCTTGTCCCTCACCTTGAAGATAGAGCCATGCGTGATGTTTGCGCCGTTGGACAAGTAATAACGGGCCGTGTTGAATTCTTCGCCGCCGGTGACGACGAAGGCATCAAGCTCGCGCTCCAACATCAGTCGATCCAGATCCGCTTTCATCTCTTCACTCTCCGCCTAGAAATATATGCGAACGCCTGCGCGACCAATAAATACAGCCCGCCGGCTTAATCAGGGGTCTACGCTTGCCAGCGCACTGAGCAGATCGGCGTCTTGCTCCGGAAGCACCGTGCGCGGGTCGAGCAGAACGCGCCCATCCGCGATGCGCGCAATCACGGGCGGGACCGCTTGGCGCAACTGCGCCAGGAAGCGGTCCGGCCTGTCTCTGTCGATAGCCAGCAAAGCCGTCGGCAAGGTCTCGCCGGGCAAACTGCCGCCGCCCACTGTTGATTCGCCCCTGATGACCTGGCCGCCGACCCCCTCCGACCAGGCTTGAGCGCGGCGGGCGATCGCATCCGTTTTCATAGCGATCATCCGCCAGACCGGGATCTGCGCCGGCGCTTCGTTCCGGCGGTAATGCTCGAGCGTGGCGATCAAGACGGCATAGGTCAGCTTGTCAACGCGCAGCGCCCGCGCCAAAGGATGCCGTTTGAGCTTGTCTATCGCCGCGCCCTTGCCGACAATGATGCCCGCTTGCGGCCCGCCCAGCAATTTGTCTCCGCTGAAGCATACCAGGTCGGCGCCGGCGGCGACGGATTCTTGAATCGTCGGCTCATGATTAAGGCCGAAGGGCGCGGTATCGAGAAGCGTCCCGCTGCCCAGGTCATCCACCGCAAGGATGCCCTGTCGCTGCGCCAGCTCGGCCAATGCCGCAAGCGGAGGCTGCTCCACAAAGCCGACCTGTTTGAAGTTGGAGGCGTGCACGCGCAACAGCATCGCGGCGTCGGCGCCGATCGCCTCGGCGTAATCGGCGATGCGCGTGCGATTCGTGGTTCCGACTTCCAGGAGCTGCGCGCCGCTCTCTCGCATGATCGCCGGAATGCGGAAGCCGCCGCCGATCTCAACCAGTTGTCCGCGCGAAATAATGACATCGCGTTCCTTCGCCAAGGCGCTCAGAATTAGGATCAGGGCAGAGGCGTTGTTGTTGACGACCAGCGCCGCTTCGGCCCCGGTGAGCTCGCGCAGAAGCTGCCCGGCATGCAAGAGCCGGCTGCCGCGCCTCCCGCTCTCGAGGTCAAACTCGAGCGTATTGTACGCGGCGGCGGCTTGCGTCATCGCCGCTTGCGCCGACTTCGAAAGCAGAGCGCGCCCCAGGTTGGTGTGAATGATGACGCCGGTCGCGTTGATGACCGGCCGCAGGCTCGGCCGCTGCTGAGCGCGCAGCAAGTTTTCGACATCGGCGATAAGAGCGCTTGCGTCAATGTCGACGGGCTGCGACTGCAGAATCGATTCGCGCGCCCGATCAAGCTCCATGCGAATGGCATCAACCACCAATTCGCGGCTGTAATCTACTATGAGCTTGTGAATGGGTTTTTTCGCGAGCAAGGAACTGACTGAAGGCAGGCCGCGCAGCAAGGCTTCTCTATCGTTCATGCGCTAACTCGCGGTTGCGCAGGAAGACTTCGATCACGACAAAGAGCAGACTCACAATGAAGAAGATGGGCAGCGTCAGGTAGCGCGGGATCATCAGCCAGGCGCAGGTGACGACAATGATGCCGATCCAGACGCTGCGCCGCACGACAATGCCGGTTAAGGGCTGCTCGTCACTGCCGCTTGCCCGGCGCGCGCAAAACAAGCGGACGAAGGGAATCGCAGATCCGGTCACAGCAATCTGCAAAAGCACAAAAAAGAGCCAGATCTCGCCGCCAATTCGCGGACGCGCGTTCACAATCAGATAGATCAACCCGCCCCATCCGACCATAAACATGAGCAAGGCGGCCAGCAATACGCCGCGTTGTTCGCCGGAATTGCCCCGCGCCGAGGGGACTTGCCGTTCCGCCCGCCAGGGCGCGAAACCTTGATTTAAGGGCATCTGCTTCATCCGCCGTCAAATAAATTGTTAGCTGCGCGCCGGCATCGTGTTGCATGCTCGCGAGTTATTCAAGAGACCCGGCCGCTTCCGCGAATTGCGGGAAACGGAACCGCGCCCACAGATTATTGTATCTGTTTGAGCAAATCCTGCGTCTCCCGCGATGGTTTAACGCCAAGCTTGCGCTTGAGCAGCTGTTCAAGATGCATATACTGTTGGGCGGCGTCGGCATTGCGGCCCAGGTTGATATACATTTGCATCGCGCCGCGATGAACGTCTTCGCGATGCGGCGCCTCTTTCAAGGCCCGCGCGAAATAGCCGAGCGCCTCTTCCCAAGCCTCGGCATCCCGCTTTACCCGCGCCATTCCGATCAAGGCTTCGGCATACATCGTTTGCAATTGCTTGCGCCTGGCAACGACCCAAGGCAGCTTAACCGGATGCAGAAAAGGCGCCTTATAAATATCGATCGCGTGCCTGTAGAGCAACTCTCGCTCGCGCATATCATTCGAAAGCATGGCGCCTTCCATCGCCCCCTCAAAATCCGCCACATCGTAGTGGCGCACGATCTTTGAACTGGGCACATAGAAGCCGGTGGAGTAGTTGGTCAATTCATAATTCTGCCCGTCGTCCACATGCATCGAAATGCGCTCCGTGATCTTGCGCTTCGTTACATGAAAGACGTTGGTGGCATCCCGGACCGACAACTTGGGCCAGAAGACATCAAAGATCTGGTCGCGCGTGACCAAGGGATTGTCGATGAAATAGAAAAAGAGGTTGCGGGGCAAGGCGCCATCCCAACTGCCGATTTCGCGTCCGTTGGAGACTGCGTGCCCGCGGCCGAAGGCGTATATCTCCAACTGCGGCTTCAATGCCGTTTCTTTGGTGAACAGGAGATTGCTGCTTCTGTGGGCGGCGCCCAGGACGACGACCTCGTCGCGGTTCGCCCAGTTAATCCAGGGTTCATAGGTCAACAGGCGCGAGTTCACGGTCAACAAGGCGTTATTCGGCAGGTTGTCCACCAGCGCGTCAATGAATTGGCGAAAGTCCTCGTCCTGCGTAACGCGATCCAACTCGTCCAGGAACAAGACCACCCGCTCAAACTCCAGCCCGGCCAAATCTGCGGCCAAGGCCTTGCCGCAATCGCCCGCGGTCCCGTCCGGCAACATAGCGCTCAACTCTTTGCCAAAGCCCGCGCTCGCCAGACGGATCTCTTCGAGCAAGCCCCGCAGCCAATCGCGCATGACCGGGCTCCGCTCGGGAATCCTGTAATAGAGCAGGCCTTCCGCCAAATCGTTCAGAAAGTAGCTAAGGAAGACATTGCGGAAATTCGACCAGGGATAGAGCAGCACGACCTTCTTGCCCGCGGAAGACTCTCTGAATGACTCGAATGAGACACTCGTGACTTCATGCGATAACATGCCGATACCTTTCCACGCACAACAACTTACAAGGGAAACAAAAAGCCGATGATTCCAAAATTCTTACAAATAATGTCATTAATGTTACCGGCTATGAAGTTTTTCCACGCCAGCCGAACTAATACCTAATCATGGACAAGGAATGTTAACGCAATTTTCGAAAATATACAACTTCTTATTATGGTAATTTCTAACGAAGAAGTTAGCTCAATTCTCACCGCAGGATTTCAGCGTTTAAGCGGGGCGCGCCGCGCGCGGCCGGCACGGATGAAGACGCCGTTTTCAGCGGCATCCAGAGCGCCGCCCGCCGCAGGCAAAGCGGCGACTCAGGCGAGCCGGGCGAATCGATTATACCGCTTCAGCCGCCGGCCGCTGCGACAGGTTTTTCAGCGTCAATACAGCCGGGCCAGCGCGCGCGCCGAGCGCAGGCCCGTCAATTCTGTGCCGCCGGCGGACGCTTCCGGGCGCCCTATTCTTCAGTCACCGTGATCGACTTGATGGCGTCGGGCGCTATGGCCGGGTCCGGGCGCTGCGGATCAATTCGTTGCAGCGCGCTTAGCACCTGCAGGCTGTCCGCGTCAGCGACCCGGCCAAAGACGGCGTGGCGGCCGTCCAAGTGCGGCGTGGGAACGAAGGTGATGAAGAACTGCGAGCCGTTGGTATTGGGCCCGGCGTTCGCCATGCTAAGGCTGCCGGGCGCGTCGTGCCGGATGGCCAAGGCGGAAGCCTCGTCATCCCAGCGGTAGCCGGGTCCGCCCCGTCCGCTGCCGGTGGGGTCGCCGCCCTGGGCCATGAAGCCCTCGAGGACGCGGTGGAAAATGACGCCGTCATAAAAGCCGTCGCGGGCCAGGAATACGAAGTTGTTGACGGTGATCGGCGCGCGGTCGGCGAAGAGCTCGATATTGATGGCGCCTTTGCTGGTGTTCATGACGGCGCGGTATACCTTCTTGGCGTCGATTTGCATGGCGGGCGGGCTGCTGTATTGCTTGGGCATGGGGTGGGCTCCTTGAGTCTGAATGGAATCTCGACTGACATTATCAGACAAGCAGTGGCGCGGAAAGTACGTAGTTTCTTGTTCTCGTTGGCAAGCGGGTATTGCGGCACTATAATTTGTTCAGTTGGCGAGGACTTGGCAAATGGTTGCGGTCAATCCGGAAATACTAATCTGGGCGCGCGAAAATGCGGCTTTGAGCATCGACGAAGCGGCGCGCAAACTAAACATGCGAGACTCCAAGGCTCGCGCGGCCAACGAGAAACTGCAATTGCTGGAGCGCGGGGAAGTAGAACCTACGCAGGCGCAACTACACAAGATGTCCAAGGCATATTTTCAGCCTCTGCTGGTGTTTTACCTGGAAAAACCACCGATTGACATTGACTGGGGAGCTGACTTTCGAACTACGCGGCAGCGGACATCAGACCACAAAGGCAATGCGCGCTTGAAGCTTCTGATGCGAAACGTCAAGGTTGCGCAGGGCTTGATACGGGACGCCATGGAAGAAGACGATGTTGAAGCCCTGCCCTTCGTAAGTTCGGCTACCACTTCAATGAGTGTGAAAGCACTGGCACAGGATATCAGCCAGACATTGACCTTCGAAATTGAAACCTTCCGGCGAGCAAAAACCTTTAGCAAGGCATTCGCCTATTTGCGCGATCGGCTAGAAGCCAATCGCATTTTCGTTCTACTGTTGAGCGATCTTGGCAGCCATCACACAACTATTCCCGTCGACGTATTTCGCGGTTTCGCGTTCGCTGATGAATTGGCGCCCTTCATCGTTATCAACCGCAAGGATGCAATCTCCGCCTGGAGCTTTACCGCACTTCATGAAGTTGCGCACCTTTGGCTGGGTTCCAGTGGGGTTTCCGGTCAATGGGGCGCCACCCACATGGAGAGCTTCTGCAATCAAGTCGCCGCGGAGCTTCTCTTTCCCTCACAGGAACGTCAAGCGATTGCAAAAGACGTGATCCACGAGACCGACGATGCAACTAAAGTCATCGGCTCGATTGCTGAGGAGAAACGGCTGAGCCGCGCTATGGTCGCTTACTCATTGTTTTTGTCGGGCAAGTTTGATGAGGAAACATGGCGCCGCCTTAACCTCAATTTTGAAATGGATAGCATGGCTGAAGCGAAAGGCAATGCTGAATCCAAAAGCAGTAGCGGCGGACCAAGCTACTATGTCGTACGACGTCATCACTTGGGCAACGCGCTTTTGGAGGTTACCAAGCAATTCGTAGATACCGGCCAGCTGCAGCCGACCAAGGCCGCGCTTGTCCTAGGCGTAAAGCCGCTTAACGTGCATCCACTGCTTTATCCAGAGCTGGCGGCGGAGCGTAGTTGATGCTGTATCTCTTGGACGCCAATGTGTTGATCACTGCAAACCGCTACTACTACGAGATCGACCGCATTCCTCAATTTTGGGATTGGATTCTGCACCATGCCTCTAATGATAGCATCAAGATTCCGACAAAGGTGATCGACGAAGTCCTGCGCGGTACAGACAAACTATCTCAATGGGTGAAGTCAAATCGCGGCATATTGGAGCTTGATGAAGAAGTTGATGCGCGGGACTGGTCCGAAACTTTGACCATGGGATACGGATATTCGTCAATTCTGACAGCTCAACAGGATCTCGTCGAGCAACGCGCCGACCCATTTCATTACCAATTGCCCGCGTAATGGGTCACACGTCGGTATGTCATCTTGGCGTCGAGAGGATGGCGGTCGGGCTGCTGTATTGCTTGGGCATGGGGGGTCTCCTGCTGGGTCGGGATGTTGTAGGGTTGAGGTTGGAGGCTAGCAGTAGATTGGTGTTGATAGCTAGCTCAGATCCCTGAAGAAGATAAATTGGAAATGACTCATACTACGATTATAATTTTAGAAGACGTGTTAGGCGCATCGACATGGTTTCGGTAAATCCCTGCAATCTAAGATGGGCGCGCAATGCTGCGAAGTTAAGCATTGCAGATGCCGCCAAGAAACTTGGACTTATGAGTTCAAGCAAAAGTACAGCTGTCGAAAAGCTGCAGAGAATTGAAACGGGCGAAAGACTCCCGACTCAGCCGCAATTGAGCAAAATGGCGAATGTTTATCGTGTACCGGTAGTTACCTTCTACCTAGATTCTGAACCGCGCAAAAGCGACCTTGGAGAGGACTACCGTACGATTCGACAGAAGTCGGAGGACATCGTTGCAAATGCTCATTTGGCAATCCTTCTAAGCAATGTAAAAGCACGTCAGAGTATTACGCGAGATCTCCTTGAAGATGAAGACGCAGAACCACTTCGATTCGTGTCTTCGGCTTCAACCAGGATGGGCGTCGAACGAGTCGCCCACAACATAGTTCAAACTATCGGTTTCAACCTTGAACAATATCGGCGGCGCCCAAGTCAGCCCAATACAGCGTTCAAGTATCTTAGATCTCAAATTCAATCTGCAGGGATTTTCGTTCTATTGCTGAGCGACTTAGGTCATCCTCAGACCACTACAATTCCGGTCTCAGTTTTTCGTGGATTCGCTCTTGCCGATGATATCGCTCCGTACATTGTAATTAATCGCAAGGATGATAAACGCGCGCAGGCGTTCACTGCCCTGCATGAAGTGGCGCATCTGTGGCTGGGTACTAGTGGAATTTCGGGCATGATAGATAAGTCTAGCTCCAGCTTAGAGCAATTCTGTAATCGCGTTGCAGGTAATATTCTACTGCCGCGTCATGAGCTATTTGAACTGTCGTCGCTGCGTAAAGACTCGTTCGACACAGCACTTGACAGAATCACAGAGTTTGCCAACTCCAGAAACCTTAGCCGGGCAATGATCGCGTACAATCTCAAGCTTGAAGAACACATCAGCCTGCATACATGGCATCAGATTCATGAAAGGCTATTGCGTGACCATGCCGTGCACGAGCAATTGGAAAAGGAGCAGCGTGAGCTTGACAGAGCGCTTGGCAAAAGTACGCCAATTGACGCCAATGTAGTAAGGCGTAGTTCACTGGGCGAACCTCTACTTAACCTTGCGCGCCAAGCAGTTGCGAGCGGCGCTCTGACACCTACCAGAGCGAGCACGTTGCTTGGCGTAAACCCGCGAAAAGTGCGATCATTCCTGAATCCCGAGCGTCTGCGGCGGGAGAAATAAGTGCTCTACCTCTTGGATGCAAATGTGCTCATCACAGCTCACGATGACTACTACCCGATTGATCGGATCCCGCAGTTTTGGGAATGGATCATCTATCATGCCAGTCAAGGTCAGATAAAGATGCCCTTTGAGATGATGGCCGAAGTTAAAGCTGGGCAGCCCAAAAGAGATGCCGAAAATCAAGAAGACGAATTATTCAGATGGCTTAAGAAGAACAGTCATGAGAAGGACTTACTTCTTAACGCTAACGCCGATCAATGGGCAGTCAACAGAGTCTTTAGAGAAGGATACGAGTTGCCGCAGCCATCCCTTGACGAGTTGAACAAAGTGAGAAAGGATCCATTGCTTATCGCTTACGCCTTTGCTCGCAAGAACGCAATTATCGTGACGCTTGAGGCAAAGCAAGAAAACGCTACAGATGCAATGAAACGACATAAGCGAAAGATTCCCTTCGTATGCCGAAAGTTAGGCATTCGTTGCATCGATACTTTCGATCTTATCCGAGAACTCGACTTTCGGATTCCTTAGTCGGACGCATTCACAGTGGCAAAGAGTCCGCCGTCCATGAATTGCACACCATGCCCCAAATAGCCGAACTCTTCCACAGCATGACCTACGGACCCGCGCCGGAGTCCGACGCCGCCGCGGTCGCCTGGCTCGACGCCCACAACCGCCAATTCGATCTCTTCATCAACAACCAGTGGACGCCCCCGGCCGCCGGCAACACTCTCTCCGTCAGCAACCCGGCCCGCGGCGAAACCCTGGCGCAGGTCGCGGACGCCAGCGCCGCCGACATCGACGCCGCCGTTTCCGCCGCCCGCGGCGCGCAGGCGGCCTGGTCCGCCCTCAGCCCGCATCAGCGCGCGCGCCACATTTACGCCATCGCCCGCAACATCCAAAAGCACGCGCGCCTGCTTGCCGTGGTCGAAAGCCTCGATAATGGCAAGCCCATCCGTGAATCGCGCGATATCGACATCCCCTTGGTCGCGCGCCATTTCTATTATCATGCCGGCTGGGCGCAATTGATGGAGACGGAGCTGAGCGATTATGTCCCGCTCGGCGTGGTCGGCCAGGTGATCCCCTGGAATTTCCCGCTCTTGATGCTGGCTTGGAAGATCGCGCCCGCCCTGGCCACCGGCAACACAGTTGTCATCAAACCCGCGCCCTACACGCCCTTGAGCGCCCTGCTCTTCGCCGAGATTATCGCCGAAGCCGGATTGCCGCCGGGCGTGATCAATATCGTGACCGGCGGCGATGAAGCGGGCGCGGCGCTGGTGGCGCATGGCGACCTGGACAAGATCGCCTTCACCGGTTCAACCGTTGTCGGTCGGCTTATCCGGGAAGCGACCGCCGGCACCGGCGTCAAGCTGACGTTGGAGCTGGGCGGCAAGTCGCCCTTCATCGTTTACGACGACGCCGACCTCGAGGGCGCGATCGAAGGTTTGGTCGACGCGATCTTCTTCAATCAGGGCGAGGTCTGCTGCGCCGGCTCGCGCCTGCTGGTTCAGGAGAATATCGCCGATGCCTTCATCGCCCGATTGAAGGCGCGCATGTCGCAGCTGCGCCTGGGCGATGCCCTGGACAAAGGCATAGACATCGGCTCGCTGATTGATCCCGTGCAATACGAGGCGATTGACAAGTGGGTGCAGCGCGGCATCAGCGAAGGCGCGGATGTCTATCAACCCGAGTGCGACATGCCGGCGGCCGGCTGCTTTTATCCGCCTACGCTCCTGAGCAATCTGGAGGCCTCGGCCGCGGTCGCGCAGCAAGAGATCTTCGGTCCCGTCCTGGTGGCCATGAGCTTTCGCACACCCGGCGAAGCGGTCGAATTGGCGAACAACACTCGTTACGGCCTGGCCGCGTCGATCTGGAGCGAGAACATCAGTCTGGCACTGGAGACGGCGCGCAAGATCAAAGCCGGCAGCATCTGGATCAACAGCACAAACCTCTTCGATGCCGCCGCTGGTTTCGGCGGCTATCGCGAAAGCGGATACGGCCGCGAAGGCGGCAAAGAAGGTTTGTTCGCTTATCTGCGTCCGCGCTGGCTGCAGCGGGCGCGCCCACAATTGGGCGAGCCGCCGGTTGATTGGGGGGCGCATGTCCCGCCGGCGCCCATGCCCGTGGGCGCGGCGCCAGCCGCATCGGACGTCGACCGCACGGCCAAGCTGTATATCGGCGGCGCGCAGAAGCGCCCGGACGGCAACTATACGCGGCCGGTCCTCAGTCCCGCCGGCGCATTCGCGGGACAAGCGGGCGATGGCAACCGCAAGGACATACGCGACGCCGCGGAAGCCGCGCATAAAGCCAGAAACTGGGCTTATTACGCGCCGCACAGCCGGGCCCAGATCCTCTACTACATCGCCGAAAATCTGGCCGCCCGGCGCCGGGAGTTTGCCGGTCGCCTCGTCGCCATGACCGGGGCGGCGGACGACGACGCCTTGCGCGAAGTCGATGCGGCTGTCGAGCGGTTGTTTCATTGGGCCGCTTTCGCCGACAAATCGGGCGGCACCGTGCAGGAGACGACCCTGCGCGGTCTGGTCGCCGCCATCCATGAGCCGGTGGGCGTCATCGGAATCGCCTGCCCGGACGCGTCGCCGCTGCTGGCGTTTGTCTCGCTAGTCGCGCCCGCTATCTCGCGCGGCAATACGGTTATCTGCATCCCATCCCCGCCCTACCCGCTCAGCGCGACCGATCTCTACCAAGTCCTGGATACATCGGATCTGCCGGCGGGCGTGGTGAACATTGTCAGCGGCGATCGCGACCATTTGACAAAGACCCTGGTTGAGCATGACGATGTCGACAGCGTTTGGTATTTCGGCGATGCCGAAGGAAGCCGGCAAGTGGAGGCGCGCTCAGCGCACAACGTCAAACGCACCTGGGTCAGCTATGGCCTGGAGCGCGACTGGCGCAATCCGGCTCAAGGCGCCGGACCCGAATTCATGCGCGAAGCGATTCAGGTCAAGAATATCTGGACGCCGACCGGCGCCTAATCCAAGGCCTTCATCAATTCCAGAAGCGTATGCAGCATCAGATTCGCGCCATTGACGCAATCGGCGGCGTTTGTGTATTCGCTGGGGTTGTGGCTGACGCCATTGACCGAGGGCACAAAATACATCGCGGCGGACGCGATTCCGGCCATATTCTGAGTGTCATGCCCGGCAAAGCTCAGCATGCGCTGATGCGACAGGCCGAGCTTGTCCGCCGCGCTCTCGATGGCGCGCATCACCGATTCGCTCATGGTCGCAGGTATCACCGGCGGCGTCGCCTGGTAAGAAACGCTCAGGCCGTATTCAGCGGCGCATTCTTCAAGCAATCCGGTTAAATCCGCTTGCATCTGGTCCATTTCCGCCTCGGAGCCGTGCCGAAATTCCAGGGCGCAATAGACTTCCGCCGGCACGATATTAAAGGCGCCCGGCTTCGCGCTGATCATACCCACGTTGCAGACGCCCGGACTATAGTTGCGCATCACTAGTTCCCGCGCGCGCAAGGCAAATGCCGCCGCGCCCCAAAGCGCGTCGCGCCGCAGGTCCATCGGCATCGTGCCGGCGTGCGCCGCCTCGCCGCGGAAAACCACATGAATCGACCGTATGCCCACGATGGCCTTGACGACGCCAATGTCGACGCCGGCATCCTCCAGCCGCGTCCCTTGCTCGATATGCAGCTCCACCCAGGCCAGCACATCATCGCGCCGGGCCGCGAGCATAGACTGGCGGCTGATGCCCACGGACGAGAAGCGCCGTTTCAACTCCTCGACATCCACGCGGCTACGCTCGAAGTCGGCCACAGTCAATTGACCTGCGGCCGCCTTGCTGCCCATCAGCCCCATGATGGCGCTCTCTTCATCGGTGAAGTTGACCGCTTCCAGTGTAAAGGCGGGCTTCAGCGAATTCTCACGCATGACGCGCAGCGCTTCCAGGGCCGCCAGCACGCCCAGCGCGCCGTCATAGCGCCCGCCGTTGGGCACGCTGTCGAGGTGGGAGCCGGCCAGAATGCGCTTGGGGCTGGGCGGGTCGCTGTATAGAATGGCGGACTGGTTGCCGGCGCCGTCGATGGCGTAGTCCAACCCGGCTTCAGCGCTGGCGCGCTGATACCAGTTCCGCGCTTCAATATCGGCATGGGTCAAGGCGGGACGATTGACGCCGCCATCCGCGGTCGCGCCGATGCGCCCAAGTTCGCTTAAGTCATTCAGCAATCGGTCTTCGTTGATCGTGATCATCGCTTCATCGCTCTGGATCTATGCGGGCAATCGCGCAGCAGCCGAGCGGATTTGCTGCGGCGGCTGGGCACAAGTTTGCGTTCAAAATCTTACATTCTCACCCAGTTTATCAGCAATGCGCCCGCGTCGGACGTAAATCCAAGGACGTAATGACTGTCGCCTGTTTGGAATTCGCAGAATAATCCCGAGTGTGTACGGGCGAGCCGGTGGCTCGCCCACTTTTACAATTGATTTCCCGTTAGTCTTCGCATGACTAATTTGGTACTACTGAGTTCAATCCAGCATGTTTTTCGGCGCTTGCGGATGAGCGCGCCCCTCGCCGATTGCGCCTTACCGCCAAAACTGCGCTAGACTATAATGCCTTGGCATCCCGAAGGTTTAGCGGAGCGCCACATGAAACTCTATTCCTGGAATGTCAACGGAGTCCGGGCCGTGCAGAAGAAAGGCTTCCTCGATTGGCTGCACAGCGCGCAGCCCGATGTATTAGCCATCCAAGAGACCAAAGCCCAACCCGAGCAGCTTGATTCCGAATTACGGCAGCCGGATGGCTACCACAGCTGCTGGGTCAGCGCCGAGCGAAAGGGCTACAGCGGCGTCGGTTTGTTCAGCAAAACCGAACCTGTCGATATCAAGTTGGGCTTGGGCATCGAAAAATTCGACAGCGAAGGCCGCACGATCATCGCCGACTATGGGGCATTCGTCTTGATGAGCACCTATTTGCCCAATGGCAAAGCCAGCGCCGAGCGCCTTGACTACAAGATGGAGTACAAAGAAGCCTTTCTGGATTACGCCAACAACCTGCGGGCGGCGGGCCGGTCAGTCGTGTTTTGCGGCGACATCAACACCGCGCATAATGAAATTGACCTGACCCATCCCAAGCCGAACGCCAAGTACTCGGGCTTCCTGCGCATTGAGCGCGACTGGATGGACAAAGTTGTCGAGCAAGGTTACATCGATTCCTTCCGCCATCTGAACCCGGATAAGGAAGGCGCTTATTCCTGGTGGTCGATGCGCAGCGGCGCGCGCGCTAAGAATGTCGGCTGGCGGATTGACTATTTCTTCATCTCGCCCGACTTGGTCGACAAGCTGGCCGCGGCGGAGATTCACGCCGATGTGATGGGCAGCGACCACTGCCCGATCAGTCTGACGCTGGATGTTTGATTAGTGAAGACGCGCAATCGAGATTAGCGACAGATCGATTCGCCGGGTACGCCATCTTTATCGCCGTCTGGCGCCTGGAAACCAAGGGCAGCTTCTGCATTGGGGCTGTTAAGGACAGTCTTCTGGATTCAGTTGTCTTGTGATTCATGTGAAGCGGGTAACGGCGCGTCATGAGTGAGCCAACCCGCTATATAAACTTCGCGGCCGTCGTGGCGAATCAAATACCAGTCGCCATTTTTCCCGACGATTTCAAGCGCTGTATCGGCTGGCACAGTTTCCACCAAGGGATATTGGGCGCCGGGTCCCGTCCGGATGTTGACCCGGCTGTGCGTATATCTGCGCGCTGGCGAGGAGTATCTTTCAAGGTTCGCGATCGAAGTGCTCGACTGTTTTGGCGGAGAAACTTCGGCAAGCGCGCTGTGAATATATGCGCTGCCATCTTCCAGCTTGATCTCAAACCAGATATCTGTCTCAAATACAGTTTCGCCGGTTACCGAGCCTAGAACCTCGACCGGGGCGCCGGCGGGGAGCGAAGCGACAATGCTGCAACTCGTTCGCGGGCAAGCGCGGATATTGGCGTTGAGATTGCGCGCCGTATCGACCACATACTTGGCGGGTGAAGCAATAGTCGCCGCGGCAGTTAGGGTTGGCTGATTCGTCGCGGTGGAAGTCGCCGTTGCCGTATCGGCCGGCGCGTCAGTTGGCAGATCAGTTGGCGCATCGGTCGGCGTGCTAGTGGGTATATCAGTTGGCGCATCGGTCGGCGTGCTAGTGGGTATATCAGTCGGCGTGTCGGTAGGCGTGCTAGTGGGTATATCAGTCGGCGTGTCGGTCGGCGCATTGGTTGGCGCATCGGTCGGCGCGTCAGTTGGCGTATTGCTTGGCGCATCGGTCGGCGTATTGGTCGGCGCGTCAGTTGGCGTATTGCTTGGCGCATCAGTTGGCGTACGGGTCGGCCAGGGTGTATAGCTCGGCCTGACATAGCCCGGGATGCGGCTTGTATTCTCGCGGTATTCCAGCGCCATCGACACAGCGACGTAGGCAATCAGCAGCAGAACAATAATGCTCGCCCAGTTTAGGCCGCGCCGATGTTGGCCTTTGGCGCGGGACGGCCGATTGTTTTGTCGGTTCTGCGATCTAGTCTGGTCCAGACTTCTTAAGCGACGGAGCTCTCGCCGTTGCGCCGCATTCAACTCAAACCAGTCACTTTTGGCCGGGTTGTAACGCTGTTGCAGTTCGCGTTCAGCCGCCGCCGCGTCATCCGCCTCGAAAATCTGCTCCAGTTGCGTCTTGAATGTCCAGGCGCCGCGGAAGCGATCGATCTCACTCGGATCTTGGGCGCGGAGAAAGGCGAAGCTGTTGCCGTAGTCGACATCGCGGATGAGGCAGACGTAGCCGGCCGGCGCGCTTAATTTGGGAAGCGTTTTGTATCTTCTGCGATCTTTTCGCGTGATTTTTGGCACGCAGCGTTCTCATAATATTTAGTAACATTTTAACAAAGCAGTGGGGCCGAATAACCCCAATTTTTGAGGTATCGCAGATGATGTCAAACACAAGATTCAAGAAAGATCGCGACAAGAGAATCAAGCATGGCGCCTGCAAGCAGAACAACCTCATCAGCGACCGGAAGCCGCGCCAAGTTAGTCATGCGAATACGAACTGGAAATCTACAGTAATATTGGGCGAGCCGGGTGCGCGGTCAGATGTCAAAGCCCAGCGCGTACAAGATTATTCCCAACAAGAGCGCCAGGACGAACTTCACAACCTTGCCCAGGCAGGTCTTGAAGAACTCGTCGCTGCGCCGCGAAAAGTGCATCAACCAGCCGATCGGGTCATCGGGATCGGCTCGGCGCGCGGCCGCCTGTTCTTCCCGATAGAGACGCAGTGAATCGGCGTAACGGCGATAGCCGGGCGAGCGAGAGCGCGGCGGCCTTGGCGCATAGGCGCGCCGAAACTCCATCGCCTCCGTTGACCGGTGATAGTTGCCGCCGGCCGACGAGACGTAACGCGTTGCCGGGCGGTCGCTGCGCGGCGCCGTCTGGTCAAATGCGGATCGTTCGGAAGCGGCCTCTTGTTTTGGACTAAGGTACAGACTTTCCTGCGCATCGATTTGCAGCGAGGAGCGGCGCAGTTCTTCGACTTGGTAGGGATCCAGCGCGAGCCATTGCTCGCTCAGACTCGCATGATGCCGGTCGTAAAGTTCCGCTTCGCTCGCGGACAAGTCCGGGGTTTGCAAAATGGACACCAGTTCGATGCCGAAGCGCCGCTGGGATTCCCGTTGCAGCTTTTCCACATAAGACCCGGGACTCCGCGTACCGTCGATCCGAAAGGTATCGCGATCGATATCGCGTATCACGATGATATACCCGGCCGGCGCCTCAAGCGCGGGGAGAGAAGCATATTCTTTGGGCGGGAGGCTCTTCATAGGTACTGGGGCCTGTCGCATTTCCGCGCCCATCCAGCGGACGCTGCATCAGCCATATTTTATCACCAATCTGTTTGCAATGGACTGAAGAGCGCCGGCGTCATGCAATCGCGCTTTTGGCGCTTCTCGCGTCGCAAAGGCGCGGGACGCGACGCTTGCGCGCGGCTAGCCCAGCTAAGCGTCGCTGATTCGCAGCCGACTGCTATGCGCGTAGGCTTCGCCATCGTAATAGCGGAACGCGATCCAGGTGGCGTTTCCATTAATTTCCTCGCCGTCAACCAATGAGAGCGCGCGAACTGCCGATCTGACGGGCAAAAGCCCGAGATACTCGCATTGAAATGAGGGGCAACTCCTCACACCCGCGCTCCGCTCAACCACGTACTCCCGGCGACCCATCCGCCAAGCCGTCGTTGGCGTCGGATCTTGCGCAATCGGCGGCGCTGTGGCGGTGGCGCTGTTCACCATGAGGAGTATGGGGACCCGTCCAAAGATAATAGACAGACGAGAGCGATGACGACGATGAAGGCGACAAGTTTGCCGGGATGCTTCGTCCAGAGATCGTCAATGAAATGCCCTATCGCTTGGCGGATGGGCACGCGTCGGCGGCTAAATTCAGCATCTGATTGCGCCGACAGGCGACGATGCCCGTCCAAGGCCCTCGTTCCATATCGCACAAATACCGGGCTTGAAGGCGCAGTCGGTCTATCCCGCGGGCCAGATCTCGAAGGCCCGGCGCCGGGCAATTGGGTGTCCGCCCTAAGATCCCTCGAAGTTGACGCGGCTGGCTTTTTCGGTTGCGGACTGATGTATCGGCTGCGGAATGCGCCGGTTTCCAGCATCGACTCGCGCAGTTCGCGCAATTGATGGCTGTCCAGATGCAGCCAGGCGTCGCTGAGCGTCGCCAGGTGACGATCGTAGAGTTCCGCTTCGCTCGCCGCGAGGTCAGCCGTCTCAACAACCGCGATAAGTTCAAAGCCGTAGCGACGAACTCCCTCGCCCCGCAATTCATCCAGGTATGGCTTGGGTTGCTGCGTCGCGTCGATGCGAAAACGGTCGCCATCGACATCGCGAATCACCAGGATGTAAGCGGCCGGCGCGGAAAGCGCTGGCATAGATTCGTAATCGCTCGGCGGCAGGCTCTTCACGTCAAATCTTCATTTCCCGATGCATAGCGGCGCGCATTGGAGAAACGCCCACTAACTCAATTTTAGCACCGCTTCGGCGTCGGCCGAAGGAATGCGGACATCTCACAGGGCAATCGCTTCAAATTTTTCTTTAACCACCGAGGACACCGAGTACACCGAGAAATGCGATTGATCAGAGATTTCGCGGCCTTTTGTCGCAGAAATTTTCGGCGGGATGGAAGGGTGGGCGAGCCACCGGCTCGCCCGTACACCGAGTCTCCACTTATGCCGCAGGCGCGAGCTTGGCCGAGCGCAGCGTCCGGCGCTCCTCCCCGCCCGGTCATGGCGGGTATAATATGGGCATGAACATCCGACGCATGATCGACGACAGTTATGATGAAGCATCCCGCGCTTTTGTCATGGGAACATCGCCAGCGACGCTCAACCGGGCGCGGGAGCGCGCCTTTCGCAAGTCGCTGGCCGAGCAGATGCAAGCCGCATTCGCCGATGAGGACGCGCGCGTCTTTTCAACTTATGGACGGGGCAACCGCGCCGACTTCGGAACGGAGGCGCTGCTGCATGACATGACTGTCTGCCGCATCGCCCAGGGCGAAACCGCCGAGCGAAAACCGGAGCGCTTCTTCTATATCGCCGCTCTGATATGGCAGATCGAATTTGATTTCTCCTGTCAATGGCAGCGCGCGCTGGCGGCGATTAACCGGCTCAACGAAGGCGCGGCCGCAAACAAGCTCCTGGTTGCGGCGCAGCTTGAGAGCGGGCGCGACAGCTACATGAAGACGCTTGCCGCGCCATTTGCCGCCGGCCCCGGCAACCAGAACCTGGCGCTGATCCCGCATCCGTCGGAATGGGACCGGAGCGACGGGCAGCCTGAAGTCTGGCAGCTCCAGGATGGCGAATGGACAGCATTGACCTGAACCGGCGCCGGCGCGGCCGCTGTGATTTTGCTTCGCGCTGGCCGTAAATGAGGAGGCGGCATGATCAAACTGGAAATCCTGCTCTTGTTGCTCGCGCTCGCGCTGGCGCCACTGGCCGCGCATAGAAAGGGCGACAGCGAAGTACGGCGTAACTGGCCGCAAATTGAGGGGATCAGTCTGACGCCGGGCGCGGCGGACGGCTCTTCGGGAGCGCAGCTTCACGCGCGGACGAGGCCGGCGCAAGACTGTGGCGCGCCCCTTCAAACGCAAGTGAGATATTTTCCCGACAATATCGATGTTCAGGTCTATCGCGACATTCCGGCTGCGGCCGAATGTGAAGAGGAGCGAGAGCCCTTCGGCGTTCACTTAAGCCTGCAATCCGGGGCGGAGTGGACTTATATCATCGTCAACGATCAAGTCTGGGCGCGGGCCGAGAGCGAAGAAGAGCGGCTTTTCGTTGAATTGAGCCTCGCGCCGATTTTAGTCGACAGCGCGACCCTGTCCGAACCGGGTGCGCAAAGCGGCGAGCGCGCGCTGCGCATTCGCGGCAGTCAGGCGGTCGGCTGCGACCTGCCTTTGCTTTATGCCTGGCGCGAGACGCAAGACGGCGTCATGCTCGGCGTATACAATGCAATCGACCCCGAAACGTTCTGCCCGACTGTATTGGCAGAAATCGACGAAACGATCGAGTTGGCCGCAACCGAATTGTCCGTCTCTGCGTTACTGTCTGTGAATGCCTATGAGATAAGCGAGATGGAGACGGAAACTGTGAGCGATAGCGACAAGGTATTGACCAACATCATGCGCGTCGAAGCCAATGTGGGCGCCGCGCGGCCGGCGCGCATCAGCCTGGATGTCGAAGGCGAGCATCCCGATGGCTGTGACTTTCCCGTGCTCGTCGATCAGTCGCGCGCCGGAAATGCGATCCGCGTGGAGATCTACCGCGAAGTGCCGGCGGATGTCATTTGCCCGATGATTCTGCGTCCTTACAAGGGCCGGATCCAACTGGAAGGCCGCTTCGATAAGGGCAGCTATAGCATCGCCGTGAATTCACACAGCCTGCAATTGGAAATCTAGAGGAGCGCTCGCATGAGAAGGCGTCTTTTCGCGCTGGTCGCGATTCTGTATGTCATCTGGCCGGCCGCCGCCAGCGCGCAAGACAGCGCCATCGCGCTGACGGTCTACAATGAAGGCCGGGCGTTGATCCGCGATCAGCGCAGCTTGAGCCTCGAGCCGGGCATCAATGAAGTAACGATCCACGATGTCGCCGCGACCATAGACCCGACTTCGGTCAGCTTTCATTCTCTAAGCGACCCGGCGGGCATGCAGGTCCTTGAGCAGAGCTTCCGGCCCAACATTCTCGATGCCTACACGCTGCTGACGCCATTCGTCGGCCGCAGCGTGGATATCACCGTCGGCGATGCGCTTTACAGCGGCGAATTGCTGCGCTTGCAGGATGACATGGCGGTCCTGCAAACGGGCGGCAGCGAAGTCGTCTTCATCAGGCTGCGCGATATCCGCGGCATCAAGTTTTCGACGCCGTCTCCTGAGTTCAGCCCCGGGCCGGAACTGCGCCTGCTGCTGCGGGCCGATGTCGCGGGCGAGCAAGACGCGCTGCTGACCTATCTGGCCGGAGGCATAAATTGGAGCGCCGATTACAATCTGTCGCTGAACCAGGAGGCGACGGCGCTTGACCTGAAAGGCTGGATCACGCTGAGCAACAGCAGCGGCCACCGCTTTGACGAGGCGAGCTTGAAATTGGTGGCTGGGAGCCTGCGACGCATACAGCCGCAAGCGGTCCATGCCGATTCGCGTATGATGGCGCTGGAAATGCAGGAAGACGCCGCCGCCGGCATCGCGCAACGAGACCTGTTCGAATATCAGCTTTACGACGTCGAGCGCCCGGTATCCATCTCAGGTCAGGAGATCAAGCAGATCGAATTTGTCAGCGGCGCGGATATCGCCGCGACGACATATTTCGTCTTTGATGGCTCGCCTCCGTTTGACGGCTATTATTCGCCAATCGACTACCCCGAAGGCTTCGGTTCGGGCGGCGGCGCCGTCAGCGCTGTGCTGCAATTCAATACCGGTGACGAGAGCGGAATCGGCGCGGACCTGCCGGCTGGCCGCGTCCGCGTCTATCAGACCGATGTCGATGGCGCCGGCCTGCTGATCGGGGAGAATCGCATAGAGCATAGTCCCGAAGGCGAAGAACTGCGGATTCCGCTGGGCAAGGCTTTTGACCTGGTCGGCGAGAGGACGCGGACCGCATTTGAGACGGTATCCCGCGATGTGATTCGCGAGAGTTTCGAGATAAAACTGCGCAGCCGAAAAGAAGCTGAAACGGTTGAAGTTCGCGTGCCGGAACGGCTCTACCGCTGGAGCGATTGGCAGATCGTCGAAAGCTCGGCGCCCTTTGAGAAGCTCAACGCCTCGACGATCGAGTTTCGCGTCAGCTTGGCGCCGGGAGCGGAAGCGGCATTGACCTACACCGTGCAGTACAAGTTCCCCGGCTATCGCTAGGGCGCGCCCTAGACAGCCGCGCCCGGTTACATCAGCCCGTTTCCAAACCCGGGGCGGCCTGCAGAGTCGCCCTTTCGTTTTCCTTTTGCGCTTGGCTTCGACAAAACTGAAGGACGCCGCCTAACCGCTCAATCCGGCGTTTCGCAGAGGCCGAAGCTGTCGCTCCTGAACTGCGCGTGCGAGTCAAAGGCATTAGCGTCCCGGGTATCCCAGAGCCGCTGATATGTCCGGTCGCTCTTGAGCAGCCAGGAGTTTTTCACGTCTTCCAGATCCGTCTTCAAGATGCGCAGCGCGCGCCACTGAATGCGCGGATCAAGGACCGGGAAAACCACTTCCACGCGGTTTTGCAGGTTGCGCCGCATCAAGTCGGCGCTGCCCATATAGAGCTGCTGCCGCTCGGGCGCGTTGCGGAAATAGTAGATGCGGCTGTGTTCGAGGTAGCGGCCGACGATGCTTTTCACCCGGATGTTGTCGCTGACGCCGGGCAGGCCCGGGCGCAAGCAGCACAAGCCGCGCACAATCAGGTCGATTTTCACGCCCGCCTGCGACGCCTGATACAACTTAAGAATCAAGTCATCTTCTTCCAACTGATTCATCTTGAAGATCAGTCGGGCGTCTTCGCCGCGCCGCGCCGCCTCAATCTCATTGTCAATTAGCGCGATCAGCGCGTTCTTCAGGTATTCGGGCGCAACCAGCAAGTGATTGTAAGCGGTATCGGGCGCGTATCCGGTCAAGCGATTAAAGAGGCGCGAGGCGTCGTCGGCGATTTGCTCGTTGCAGGTGAACAAGCCAATATCCGCGTAGAGACGGGCGGTGGCCGCGTTGTAATTGCCCGTGCCCAAATGCACATAGCGCCGCAGCCCGTCGCGCTCCCGGCGGACGACCAGCGAGATCTTCGCATGCGTTTTGACCGGCAGCTCCTCGACGCCGTAGATGACGTGCACGCCTTTTTCCGCCAGGGCCTTCACCCATTCCAGATTGTTCTCTTCATCAAAGCGCGCCTTGAGCTCAACCAGAACCGTGACCTGTTTTTCATTGTCGCGGGCATCCATCAAGGCATTGACGACCGGGGAATTCTTGCCGACGCGGTAAAGCGTCGTCTTTATCGCCAGCACATCCGGATCGCGCGCCGCATTTTTGAAGAAGTCCTCAACCGGCGCGAAAGAATCGTAGGGGAGGTGCACGATGACATCTTGCTTGCGGATGACTTCAAAATAATCCGCGCTGCGGGCGAAGGGCGTCGGCAAGCGCGGCGTATAAGCCGGATCTTTCAGGTCGGGCCGATCCACTTGCAGCACTTCAAAGAGATCGGCCGAGCCCAATTTGCCGGGGATGCGAAAGACTTCGCGCGTGGAAGGCACCTCAAGCGAGCTGGCCAGGCGGTTGAGCATACGCTCGCTGATGCCGGCCGGCACGCTCAAACGCACGACCGAGCCGAAGCGACGTTCGCGCACGCCTTGCTCAATAATCGACTTGACATCCAGCAAGTCTTCATCCTGCTCGTGTTCATAATCGATATCGGCATTGCGCAGAATCCGGAAGGGAAAGGCTTCCAGAATTTGCATACCCGGGAAGAGGTCGGAAAGGTAATCGGCGATGATGTCTTCCATCCAGAGGAAGTGGTAACCGTCCTGCTCTTGCCCGGTATAGTTGCTCATGATCGTCTCGAGGCGGACGATCCGCGGCAGGATATCGACGGGCACCTTGATGCGGGCGAAGTCGATGCCGGTCGCCATATCGCCATTGTCCCGCTCCAAATACACGCCGAGGTTCATGCTGAGATTGGAAATGTGCGGAAACGGGCGCGCATGATCAACCGCCAGCGGCGTCAAGACGGGATAAACTTCCGAGCGAAAATAATAGGTGATGGCATCGCGTTCGCCCTCGCTAAGATCGGCGGTGGTGATGAAGTACACGCCCTCATCCGCCAGCAATTCAAAGACTTCCCGCCGGATGCGGCGTTGCCGGGCGATCACGGCGGAGACTTCATCATGGACGCGCCGCAGCAGTTGCGCCGCCGTGGTGCCGTCCGGGCGCATCCAGGGGTTGTTGAGCTGCAGGCGCTGGAAAAAGGCGCCGACCCGGACCATATAGAATTCGTCCAGGTTGTTGCCGACGATGGCGATGAATTTCACGCGTTCCAACAGTGGCGTGCTTTCGTCCTCCGCCAGCGCCAGGACGCGCTTCTGAAACTCGATGGTGCTGAGCTCGCGATTGATAAAGGTTTCCGGCGTGAGTTCCGGCGCCTGAGTCTCCCCGACCTCAATCATGTCACCGCTCGCTTTCGCAGGTGCATCCAGCCAATCGTAATACTAACATCATACAATATGCCCAATGAAATTGCGAAACGGCCGCGGCCGTTCGAAGGTGAATTTAACCACCGAGTACACCGAGTGCGCCGAGGAAAGCGATTAATCAGAGACCTCGCGATATTTTGTCGACAAGATAAGCAGCACCAAAAGAGTTATAGAAAAGTTGATTGGATTTCTAGAGCAGCAGCGACTTTTCTACCCCATCCCCCCAGCCCCCTTCCCCAGCAAGCTGGGGAAGGGGGAGCGCGCTGAAAGTAGATGGCTTTTTGTGCTCATTCTTGTACTTTGTTGCGCTTTTATTCACAGTTTCATCAACGTGTCACCCTTCCCCAATTCACTGGGTCGCGTAGACATAGACCTTCGGGAAGGGCCGGGGATGGGGTAAAACCTCGACAAACAAAAGCAATCTTTACATGCGGACAAGCCCTGCAACCGACTTAGTTCCGGTTTCAAAATACTATGTTGGAACTGATTCTGCGCTCTCCGCGGCAGAGAAAACTTGAAGCGATTGCCCGGCCGGCCGCTTGTCATGCCTGCAACCGCAAGCGCCGCTATCGCGTATAATGGTCGTAGGCAGATCGGGGAGGCGGGCTGGCATGAACTTCAAAATCAGAATCGGCTTGGCAATACTGATTCTTTTAGCGCTATTGATTTTGCCCGGCATGCTGGGCAAGGTGATCGGCCTGGTCATGTCGCTTCTGGTTTGGGCTGCCAGCGGCTACCTGGCGGGCAAGCTGCTGCGCGGCGAGGGTTATGGCTTGCTGGGCAATATACTGCTGGGTCTGGCCGGCGGCTTCGTCGGCTCGGTGCTGGTCACGATTTTTGGCATAACCGGTCTGGTCAAGCTGCCCTTCCTGGGCGGGATTTTGGTCGGGGCGCTGGGCGCGGCAGTTGTTGTGGTGGCGGCTGGGCTGCTGAGCGCTGAGGACGGCGGCGAGTCTTGATTTACTTGTGAAGCGCAGAAGCAAGTCAAAGAAAATAGTGAGAATTCACAAGCATTGTATTGCTAAGGACGTACACGACAGGTGACAGGTCGGCCGCCTAATGCCTCATTCTCTGGGGACATGGTAGGGGCGACCCGGTGGGTCGCCCGATTGTCTGCCGCAACGAGCAACGCGATTATATTGCGAGACCAACTCCGTACTCCTGAGTTCACTCAGAAGCGCTAAAGATTGCCCTTGTTTACCCAAGTGAGAAACTCCGTCAGATTGAATACATGGAGCAACTTGCTATCAGTTTGTCCGCGAAGCCATCTTTCGGCGCCGGGCCGGTATCCGCCACCATCCAATAGTAGTATCGTTTCAAAAATTGACTTACGAATGCTGAGGACAAGAAACGGATACTTCTCATCTACAGAACCACCAACTTGTTGCCATTTCGCTTCGATTACCAGTCCTTTTGGCCATTTCTGTGGGTGAAAGAGAAGGAAATCGCATTTTAGCGCGGTGTCATAAATGTTGTGTCCAATCCTAACCTGAGTGCTGTAGACGGGCTTTTCTTCTTCCGCCATTGATCCCAATTCTTGTTTGTTCTTATACTCTTCATAGCCACAATTCCTTAAGCACGCTTCAATAACCTGCTCAAGTCGATTGCCAGTCATGTTCGCTCTTCCGCCTTGAGATTGTGACACGCTCCCCCCTAGTAGTTCGTAATCAATAACTCGTCGACAGGTCCGCGAGCTTTTGCCTTGGAATTGACAAAGCGCGGCGCTTTGACGCTGTCGACCTTGAAGATGGAATTGCGATACATCGTGGATGACGTATCGCTGTTGGACAGCATGAACTTCGCCCCGCGCTCATGCAGCGTCAGGCAAAGATCGCGCAGGGCTTCCTGTTCAGCCTCGCCGAAGTCAGCCTTGGCGTAGCGGGTGAACGAGGTCTTATCCAGCGGCCGATACGGCGGGTCGAAGTAGACAAAATCGCCCGCGCCGGCATCTAGTTTGCGGAAATCGCGCATGCGCACATCGACGCCTTGCAGCGCCGCATGGCAAGCGCGAAGCAGCTCTGCCTGACAAATGGCGGGATTCTTGTATTTCCCGACGGGCACGTTGAACTCGCCCTTGGAATTGACGCGCCAGAGGCCGTTGTAGCAGGTCTTGTTGAGGTAGATGAAGCGCGCGGCAATCTCAACGCGGTCGTCGAGTTGATGCTGGCTTCGAATCCTGTAGTAGTAATCTTTGCTGTGCTTGCAGGCGTGCTGCTTCAGCCGGGCGATGAGGGGCTCGGGGTCGCGCTGGATAACCTGGTAAGTGTTGATGAGATCAAAATTAACATCACTTAAGAATGCCTGCCCCCCCCCCCCCGCCAAATTAAGTTTACGTTCATTCTTCAAGGCGAAGAAGAGGGCGCCGCCACCGACGAAAGGTTCGTAATAATTATTGAAACGGGCGGGCGCGCGGAGCAGCAATTCGGGCAGGAGACTGCGCTTGCCGCCCACCCATTTGACAAAGGGCTTCGCGTTGTGGATTTCGTGTGAGCGCGTTTGGGGCATTCTAGGCCGCCGGCATTTGGGCATCCGCACACTTGATCTATATGATCATTTTGCTCGCCTGTCAAGCCGCGGCAGCAACAGGGCTATCGTTTCAAAACGGGCATCCGCCGTTACGAGCAAAATTAAGCTGAAATTACACCACCGAGGGCGCCGAGAGATGCGATTGATCAGAGTTTTCGCGGCATTCGGTTTTGGAATTTTTGGGCGGGAAGGTAGTTTATCGACAAGACGCGGCAAGCCCGCCCAATTCAAGCGGTAGGTATAGGTGAAAAGTCATCAAAAGAAGCAGAACCCTGTGATTCCAATAAATTAATGCAAAAACAATGGGATACTGTGGGGGCGATTCTGTGAATCGCCCGCCAATAAGAACATGAATCTTCGGGCGACATACAATGTCGCCCCTACTTCTGTGTACTCTGCGTCCTCTGCGTTCTCTGTAGTTTAAGAATCGTTTGATGCGATTGCCCTGGCGCCGGAAAGCCGCAATACAAAAACTCGAATTATCTATGTTATACTTGCCGACTGATATGGAACGACAAACAACGATCATCGACGAAGGAAACGCGATGGCGGCGCCAACGAAGGAGATGCTCCTCGACTGGTATCGGCAGATGGTGCTGATTCGCGAATTCGAAGAGACCTGCCACCGGCTCTACGAAGAGAAGCGCATCACCGGCGTCTACCTCCACCTGTACAGCGGCCACGAAGCCAGCGGCGTCGGCTCGATGGCGGCTCTGCGCAAGACCGATCACGTCATCACCGCCTACCGCGATCACGGCATCGCCCTCATCCTGGGCATGGACGCCAAGGCGGTCATGGCGGAGATGATGGGCAAGAAGACCGGCTCCAGCGGCGGCAAAGGCGGCTCCATGCACCTGGCATCCGCCGAGCATAACTTCTGGGGCGGCTACGCCATCGTCGGCGGGCACTTGCCCCTGGCGGCGGGCATCGCGCTGGCCAGCAAGTATCGCGGCGAGGACGCTGTGACCATGACCTACGTTGGCGATGGCGCCACCAACAACGGCTACTTCCACGAATCGCTGAACATGAGCGCGATATGGGATTTGCCAGTGATCTGGATCATCGAGAACAACGGCTATGGCATGGGCACGGAGGTTGAGCGCGCCAGCGGACAGGTCGAGCTGCATCGCAAAGCCGAGGCATACGGCATCAAGAGCTTCGGCCGCGTGGATGCGCAGAACGCGCTGGATGTCTATGCGGTCGCGTCCAAAGCGGTGGAATACGCGCGGCGGCAGGGCCCGGCCGTCATTGAGCATGTGACCTATCGCTATCGCGGGCACGGCGTCTCCGACCAGCAATATGACGCGCGCGACGACATGTCGGCGGAGCTGCGAGAATGGATGGCCACGCGCGAGCCGATCAAGATCCTGCGCGATTGCATCGAGAGTCAATACGGCGATGTCGCGGCGATCCTGGCCGGGCACGAAGCCGAGGCCAAGAGCATTGTCGCCGAGTCGGTGAAATTCGCCGAAGCGAGCGAGTTGCCCGTGACTTATGAAGACTTGATGCGCAATACCTATGTCGCTTCCGAGCTGGTGCACAAGAGCGAGGGTTCCGTCGGCGCCGGCATTGACTGAATCGCGCGGTTTCGTCGGACTGGCCCAATTCGCCAAGAGACTCATATTGCAGAGGCGCAGCGGACAAGGTAGGGACAATGGCAGCTAGAAATGTCGCCATGCGGGAAGCCATCCGCCGGGCGCTGCGAGAAGAAATGCACCGTGACGAGAGCGTCTTTGTCATGGGTGAAGAGGTCGCTTATTGGCAAGGCACGCACCGGGTCACGCGGGGCTTCCTCGAAGAATTCGGCGAACGGCGCGTCCGCGATACGCCTATCAGCGAGATGGCGATCGGCGGCGCGGCTGTGGGCGCGGCGCTGGCCGGTTTGCGGCCGGTGGCGGAATTCATGACCATCAACTTCGCCTTCCTGGCGCTGGACGCCATCGCCAATCACGCCGCCAAAGTGCGTTACTTTTTTGACGGCATGTTCAAGGCGCCGCTGGTGTATCGGGCGGCCAGCGGCTGGGGCAACCAGGCGACCGCATCGCATTCGCATGCGCCGGAACCGATCTTCGCGCATTTCCCGGGCATTTATGTCGGTTGCCCGTCCAATTCACTGGATGCCTACGGCATGTTGAAGGCCTCCATCCGCGACGATAATCCGGTGCTTTTCACCGAGAGCATCGCCCTTTATCCCAAACCAAGCCCGATGCCGGATGATCTGGACGGGGATTACCTGATTCCCATCGGCAAAGGCGATATCAAGCGCGAGGGCGGCGATGTCACCCTGGTGGCTTATGCCCGCGGCGTCGACTGGGCGCTGCAGGCGGCCCGGCAGTTGGCGCGCGATGGCGTCGAGGCGGAAGTGGTGGATCTGCGTTGGCTGCGCCCGCTGGATATGGACCTGGTGTACCGCAGCTTCAAAAAGACAAACCGCTGCGTGATCGTCGAAGAATCGCTGCCCATGTACAGCTTCGGCTCTGAAATCGCGGCGCTGCTGCAAGAGAATATGTTCGATTATATGGACGCGCCCATCAAGCGGGTCGCCGCTGAAGACGTCCCCCTGCCCTATTCGAAAGAGATCGAATTGCTGGCCCTGCCCAATGCGCAAAAGGTCGCGGATGCGGTCAAGGAGATTGTGTAGATGGCGCACGAAGTCAAGCTCACGACAGACGGCTTGCTGATCAATTGGCTGAAGGATGTCGGCGATACCGTCAGCGCGGGCGATATCATCGCCGAATTCGAGGCGGACAAGGCGACCGTAGAAATCGAAGCCGGCGGCAGCGGCCAACTGCTGGAATTGCGCGCGGAACCGGGCGATGAGCTGGGCGAAGGCAGCGTCATTGCCGTCATCGGCGCGGCGGGCGAATCACCGGCCCCGGCCGCGGAGGCGGCGCAAGCCGACGCAGCGCGCGCGCCGGATACGCCAGCGGCAGCCGACGTCAATGGCGGGGCGATGCCGGCGGACGGGCGCATCAAGGCGTCGCCCTTGGCGCGCAGAATCGCCGCCGACAAAGGCATTGACCTTAGCCGTGTGAAAGGCTCCGGACCCGGCGGCCGGATTGTGAAAGCCGATGTCGAAGATCTGTCGGCGACGCCTATGCTGCCGCCCGCGCCGGCCGCGGCCGCTCCTACAGCCGGTCAGGCAACCTGGGGCAAGGTGCCGGATGCCGATGTGGAAGAGATCCCGCTATCGCGGATGCGCCGCGCCATCGCCGACGGCACCGTGCGCAGCAAGAGCAACACACCGCATTTTTATGTCACGGTCGAAGCCGATGTCGAGCCGCTGCTGGCGCTGCGAGCGGAAATCAACAGCGCGCTGGCCGAACGCGGCATCAAGATCAGCGTCAACGACATGCTGATCAAAGCGCTGGCGCTGGCCCTGCGCGAATTCCCGAACCTGAACACGCACTACTACGGCGACCGCTTTGTGAAGCACAGCCGCATCAATATCGGCATCGCCGTCGCCTTGCCGGAAAACGGCTTGGTTAATGTCGTATGCCATGACGCCGATACGGTTCGACTGAGCGATATGGCGGTCAACAACCTGGCGATGTACCTGCGCGCGCGCAAGGGCCGCATCAAGCCGGACGATATCCGCGGCGCCACCTTCACCATCAGCAACCTGGGGCCCTTCAATGTCAAGGACTTCTCCGCCATCATCAGCTCGCCGGAAGCGGGCATCCTCGCCGTTTCTTCGTCGCAGCGCGTGCCGGTTGTGCTGGACGATGGCAGCCTGGGCGTGGGGACGCGGATGAATATGACGCTGAGCGTCGACCACCGTGTCAGCAACGGCGCCGAGGGCGCGGAATTCATGAACTGCCTGCGCGAACTGATTGAGAATCCGCTGCGCCTTCTGGATTTGAGCGGGGTATAATCTACAAACTGCCGAGCAACGTCCACTCGTGGCATAGTCTTTATGACGGCTGGATGCCATGTCTGCGCCAGAGGCAACACCAAACAATTGCCTTTTGCTTGAATTAGTAAAGATCCGAGCAAATCGCCAGGCGCAATAGCCGCATCATTAACAGTTACCCGTAATCCCAAGTTATAATTGCATACCTGTTGATTTAGGCAAGTAGAACTAAATTATGCTACCAATTGACCAACGAGAACAAATCTCGCTGAGGCGGGAAGAGGCAGATATTTGCATTCATTTCGGGTTATATATTGCCGCGACTCTTACGACGTGCAATGCAATAGAATTACTCTTGGAGATGCTCTTTTTCGAACTCCTGGAGAAGCTACAAGCTGAAGACCCGGGGTTCGCAAATGAACTGCAAAACTACCTTGACGAAAGGGAGGAAAATGAAGAACCAGTAAATGAGTGGGGGCTCGGCAAGTGGATCGGATTCTATGAAGAATTCAACATCTTCGCCGAGCTACGTAGCCACTTCGGCTATCGCTTTGTTGAATTTGGGCCTACAACTCTTGGAGAAGCCAACGATGTCTGGGTCCGTTACAAACATAGCTTCATTGAACCTAGTCCGATCACAGCGCTTGAAGTTAGCGATTCATTAAATGCCTATCTTGAAGAGGTCAAGCACCCGCTTGACGACGACAGCAGCGAGCCAAGAACCGTGAGCGAATTCAGCAAACATTGGCTTAGCGAGTGGGAGTTCGAGATCAAACGATGGTATGTACAAAACCGCGCTTCAATACAGGCAAGAATTCTGCAGCATTTGGCTAAGCTGTTGGCGGTCGTTGTCAGCATGATCCACGACAAACAAGTAACATATCAATGCAAAACTCAATTGATGATCGCGGCAAATTATGTGTTTAGTTCGGTTGACCTGATGCCTGAAGACAGGCTGGATGTAAGAGGTTTAGTTGATGACGCCGCCGTGCTTGTGCTGACACTCTATTGGCTCTTGCGCCATCGCGATATGGATGCTGACCTGATTCGCCGCCATTGGCAGGGAGATGGCGACATTGTGAGCGAAATAGACTCGCTTGAAAGGTATATTCGCGAAAATAGCGAAAGACTGTTTACGACTTCTCACCGCCAATTTGGAAGCAACTTGGTCTGGGCGACGATTCGCAAAGTGGCAATCGATGGGCCGGAAGCCCTTTGGCAGAACTACTGGAAAGATTCCTATTAGGCCGCGGCTCATGAGCCACGCTACCGCCAGTTCGCGCCGCGTCTTATTCATCGCCACCCTCCATCACCCGGAAGAATTGCTGCGCGACATCGCCGCCGCGGCCGCCGCGGCCGAACCGCCGCTCTTCCCCCGCAGCATGGGCCAGCATGCCTGGGAACGGGCGCTGCGCAAGTCCGGTTATGCGCTGGATGTCTTCTGGCGTAACCTGCCCGGTTACGGCGCGCGCGAAATCAGCCGTCTGCGCCACGAAGTCCATCGCCCCGGTTTGACACCGGGCAAAGCCGTGGCCGCGCTGATGCGCCGCCTGCCGCCGCATCTGCATCCCGATCTGCGCCGGCGCAACCAACTTCTGCTCGCGCAAGCGGCGCGCTTCCAGCCCGACCTCATCTGGCTCTCGGGCGACAACCGCGTCATCCTGCCGGAGACGCTGACGCGGCTAAAACGCGCGCATAATTGCAAGATCATCTACGTCAGCGGCGTTTCGCCCATCGTCTTTTCGCACCCGATCGAAAGGGCGTCCGCCCGTCTGTACGACCTGATTCTGGTCAACGACTTTTATCACGGAACGCAATGGCGGGAGCTGGGCGCGCCGCGGGTGGAATGCCTGCCATACGTCGGCATCGACCCCGAATTGCACCGGCCGCAGCCGATCACCGATGTGCCAAATGAATACCTCTGCGATGTGGGTTTCGTCGGCACGCTCGTGCCGGACAATCTCTACAGCGAGCGCGTCCGGGCGCTGGAGAGCCTGCGCGATTTCGACCTGGGCATCTGGAGCGTGCACGAGGCGCCGGACTCGCTCAAGCCCTTTCATCGCGGCGGCGCCCTGGGCGAGCGCATGATGCAGGTCCTGTCTTCGCTGAAGATCAGCATCAACGCGCACGGCGATTTCATGCGCTACGGCGGCAATATGCGCCTCTTCGAGAGCGCGGCTCTGGGCACCTTTCAGATCGTGGACGATCGGCCGGGCGTGCATGAGTGGTTCACGGAGGGCGAGCACCTGGTCACGTTCAGCGATGCGGACGACCTGCGGGAGAAGGTGCGCTACTACCTGGCGCATGACGACGAGCGGCTGCGGATTGCCGCGGCGGCCCGGGCGCATGCGCTGGCGCATCATCGCGTCGATCAGCGGCTGGAAGCGGTGGAGGGCTTGCTGGGGGAGATTTGATTATTTGCCACAGAGGCGCAGAGGCACAATGGGAACAAGCCCCCCAATTGTTGGGGTGCATGTCGGTGTCTCGAAGTTCCATACTTGGTTCAATGCAATGGAACTTACGAGGAGACAAGAGATGTCCCAGAGAAACAAGAAGCGCCGTATAGCATTTCTGAATGACCTTTGCGCGATTTGTGGGATATTGTTGACAGATCCTCGACGAAGTCAGGCGGGCAACTCGTTTAACGCACATGGCGAAAAAAAATGCCGAGACTGGTTGCGGCAGGCAGAAGGAGACTATGCAAAATGGAAGATGATGATAGACGATGAGAAAGCGAGAATAATTGCGTCTAAGCGTCATAAACAGAAAAGAAAAATACGGAGAGTTGCACGACGTTCGACCTATCAGCAATTTAGAAACCAGTGTACACGCGATTCAAAATGCAAGGCGCGCGACGGCAACATTCGCGGCACAGTTCGCCCAGACGGCTCTGGTTCTGGATGGAGGAACTTAAACCGCAACCAGGAATATGGCCTGGCGAATCGGATGTGATCAAGATCGGCAAAACCGACAATACTTACATCTGCTGAAATGCACCCGGCTCTTCAAGATATTTTGTCGAAATCAAAGCGGATTCGCCATGCCCGAAATGCTCACCACCCTCAGAAGGCACAACCTGCGCGTCCAGGTCAACCGGCCGCAGAAGGAAATCGGGCTGATCCCGGCCATCTACGACGCGCAGCTGCGGATTGCCGCGGCGGCGCGGGCGCATGCGCTGGCGAATCATCGGGTGGATCAGCGGCTGAGTGTTGTGGAGGGGTTGCTGGGAGATACTTGATTATTTGCCACAGAGACACAGAGGCACAGAGGGTAGAAGCCCCCCAATTATTGGGGATGCGCCGCCCACTATTTTCAGCTTTCATTAGGTCAATGGCAAATTGTATTATTCGGAGGCATTCATGATTTTCCTACCAGCGATAGCCGCCGCACTAGCGCCGCTCGTAAATGGAGCGCTCGCCGTGGCGACCGTAGCGGCGCCAATTGCCGGCGCGGCAGCAGTCGGAGCAACGGTCGGTGGCGCAACATGCGCTGTCACCGGAACTGTCAGTAAATACCACGAGCATGGTTCAATCTCCCGAGAAGATGCAGAGGATGTAGCTAAAGATGCGGCAGGGTGCGCTGCTGGAGGCGCTGCAATCTCCACAGTTGGGGTTTTACTCGCTCCAGCTATCCCGGCTGCTGGAATACTGACAGGCGTTCGTGCGCCAGCGGCTACGCTAGTCGACGATGTAGCTGCACACGCGGCAAATGCTATTGATGATGTGGCGAAATCGGCTGTTGGAAGTATCGACGATGTTGCGTCAGTAGCAGGAAGCGCTGTGATCGTTGACGACACAGCCAAACCGTTTATTAGTCGCGTAGGGCAGAAACTAAGTGCGGCAGGCAGCGGCATAGGGTCAGGATTCAGACTGGCAAGAAACAAACTAAACGCTCGCTTCTTTACTCGATTGCAGAAAGGCAGCGGGAATAATGGTTACGTGTATGTCATCGACGACGTAACTACTCCCGGACGCTTTAAGTTCGGCAAGACGATTCAACCTGATAAACGTCTTCAGCAGGTGCAAAATCATCTGAATAAGACAGTCGGCGGCAAGGTGGAATATTCGTGCATCATCTCAACTGACGACATGAAACTCCTGGAAACATCATTGAAGGCGCAATACAAGCCTCAGAATATCGTGGGACATCCCGCTGGCACCGAATGGTTCGTGCTAAGCGCCGCGCAAGTTGCATCAGCTTGCAGCCATTAGAGAAATTAGAGGGGGCTTTCACGTAGCCCCCTATTCTGCATCTCCGAGAACTCCGCGTTAAAATGCAGGGGCATGCAATACAAGGAGAACCCATCATGCCCGAAATCCGCACCACCCTCAAAAACCACATCCTGCGCGTCCAGATCAACCGGCCGCAGAAGAAAAACGCCCTGACCCCGGCCATGTACGACGCCTTGCGCGAAGCCATTGAGCGCGCGGACGAGGAAAGCGACATCCGCGTCATCTTCCTCACCGGCAGCGGCGACAGCTTCACCGCCGGCAACGACCTGAGCAGCTTCCTGCAAGAGCCCGAATCCTCCGCCGCGGCCCTATTCATTCAAGCGATCGCCGCGACCAAAGTCCCGATTGTGGCGGCGGTCAACGGCGTGGCCGTGGGCGTGGGCGTGACCATGCTCCTGCATTGCGATCTCGTCTACGCGGCCGCGGGCGCGAAGTTCGATTTCGCCTTCATCAACCTCGGGCTATTGCCGGAGGCGGCTTCGAGCTATCTGCTGCCGCGCATGCTGGGATACGGCCGGGCGGCGGAATTGCTGATGCTGGGCGAAGCCTTCGACGCCGAGAAAGCGCGGAACTGCGGCATCGTCAACGAGGTGGTCGCGGCGGATGGCTTGGCGGCCCTGGCCTGGTCCAAGGCGGAGCAGTTGGCGGCCAAACCGCCCGAGGCGCTGCGACAGACGAAGATGCTGCTGCGGCGCGGGGCGGCGCGGGTGGTCGAAGACACGATGGCGATCGAGCTGGAGATGATCGGGCAGCGCCTGTACTCGGAAGAAGCGCGGGCGATCATGCAGGCTTTCTTCGCGCGGCCGAAGAAGCGGAAGAGCAGATAGCTGAGCGCGCGCTGATGTTCGCCCTGACGCTCAAAGGCGCGGTCCGCCATTTCTACCGGACTCCGCGACGTTCGGCCGCTTGTCAGCGTATCATTCCTAAAAGGGAAGTGCGCCAATGAAACGAACGATTCTCCTTTCCATGCTCGCCGCAATCGGCGCTTTGCTTGCTTACCAGGTCGCTGAAAGCGCGCTTGTCGCGCTGGCAATTCTCGCGCTAGGCGGTCTCGGCATAATCGCGATCTGGTTCAAGCGGGGGCGCCTTGCCGTCGCCGCCGTCCTCCTCTGTCTGGGTATTGCTGCGGCGGCATTCTTTATCATCGGCCGCGGCGCGGAGCTCCGCTGCAGATTCGACGATCCCGCGGGCCTGCCTACCCTGACGCCGCCGGCTGGATACGTTTACGTCATTCAAGATCTTGAATACAGCAAACTTTACAAAATCGGCAGAAGCAACAATCCCGCGCGCCGCCTGAAGGAGATTCGCGCCATTTTGCCCGGGCAATCCGAAATCATTGCCATCCTGAAGACTGAAGACGCGGCGACGCTTGAGTGGCAGCTCCATCAGCGCTACGCCGACTATCGGAAAAACGGCGAGTGGTTTGCGCTCGATCGCCCGCAAGTCCGCGAGATCTGTGCTCTCTAGGGACAGCAGAACATGCGACAGGCTCTGAAACGAGTTGCCAAAGCGGCGCTGACGGGCGCTATCATCGGCGCGGTTGCCGGCTACGTCACGGCGCCGGACTACCCGGAGAACGTGCCCGCCGGCGCCATCATCGGCGCGCTGGCGGGCTTGGGCATCGCCGCGCGCATCGGCATGCACAGCGGCATTCACGACAACATAGAGCGCTACAAGCATTCGGGCAAGTTGCCGGGCGAGCCGGCGAACCCGCTGAATCACGCGGCGAAAGACGCGGCCGAGGCGCTTGTCAGAGGCAATATCCATGATCATTCCTCCGGTCCGTGACTGGCGCTTGCGTTCGCGATCCAAAGAATGATATGTTGCGATTAGTCCTGTACGTCTCGCTCTTCGCCGCGCTGGGCGCGGCCATCGGCGCAGCCGCCATATTTGTTCTGGCCGGCGGCTTGCCCGAAGGCGCGATAATGGGCGCAATTCTCGGCGGCAGCGTTGGCGCGCTCATTGGCGCGCGCCTGGATGCCTGGCGCAGCGCAAACTCGTTTGCCAGCTCGGACCCGGATGCGGCAAAGCGCAGCGCCGCGCTTTTGTCCGCGCGCGAAAGGCAAATCTGCGCTTTCCACAGCGATTCATCAACATCCATCGCCGGAATGAGACCCGTGAGGAAATTAGAAGATATGGCCGCCCGCGGTTCACATACCGGCGACGCCCAACTCGGCAGACATGGGGAGAGCGAACGTTGATCAGGCTGCTTGCTTACGCTTTTATCGCCGGGCTTCTGGGCGGGGGCATCGTCTACTTGTTGGCGGATGGCTTGCCGGAAGGCGCGGTTGCCGGCGCGGTGATCGGCGCGAGCATCGGCCTGATGGTGGCGGTGCGCCGGGGCGCTGGCGATTCGGCGGTATCATTCGAGTATGAAGCGGCCGGCATTCACGATAGCAATCTCACCACCACCGCGCGGCGCAATCTCGTCCGAGAAGCCTATCGGACCGATGCCCATCAGCGGCTTGCAATAATGGACGACGACTATGAGAATGAGATTAGGCCGCAGGATCTAACGGGTTTAGGGCAACATGAACGACAAGCGCGATAACTTCAAGAAGAAGTTTGCCTTCAATTTGCTTGGGCGAGCGATAATCATCGCCTGCACGCTAATCTGCTGCCTGTTTGGCTTCCAGTATTATGGCAAGGCGGGCGGCTATCTTGGCATCATGGCGGGCATGTTTGCGGGCCTTTTGATTATGACGCTGCTGGAAGACCGCGCGTCCGTCCGGGCAAAAGCGAAACAAACCGGTCACGGCCTGCGCAAGCGGGATCATGCGCAAGCCGACAATTTACCGGCGTACGACGACCCGTCGTACGCTTCAAGCAATGACAGGCCCGGGCCTAGACCCTAATCGCCTAATCCCCGGAGACCGGCGTCCCCGGATAGAAGCCGAACCAGAAGGCCAGGCGCGCGCCGTCGTTGCCGATCAGCGCTTCTTCGGTGATCCGCCAGGTCCGGCCGTCAGCGCTGACGAGCGTCGAGTCTTCGTCTCCCGCGTTGATCCGGCCGGCTGCTTATTCCCTAATCGCGGCCGTTTTGGGCGGGGCCATTGTTTACCTGCTGGCAGATGCATTGCCGGAAGTCGCAGTTGCCGGCGGTATCATTCGAGTATGAAGCGGCCGGCATCCACGATAGCAACCTCACCACCACCGCGCGGCGCAATCTCGTCCGAGAGGCCTATCGGACCGATGCCCATCAGCGGCTGGCAAAACGAGTTTTCGACAAGGAGAAGGAGACGCCGCAAGATCGAAGGGGTGTAAGGGAACGTGAACAACAAGTGGGATAAATTCAAAAAGGAGCTTGCCTTCACCCTTTATGCACGCGGGGTATTTTTCGCCAGCGGTCTAATCTGTTGCTATTTTGGCGTCGAGAATTTTGGCATGGCCGGCGGCTGTCTCGGCGCCGCGGTGGGCATGATTGCGGGCTTCATGATATTAATGTTGCAGGATGAGCGCAGGGCGGCCCGGGAAGAAGCGAATGCAGACGGACAAGTCCCGGGCAAGCGCGGCTATGCGCAAGACGACGACTTGCTGGCCTACAAGGACCTGTATCGCGCTTCAAGCAATGACAGGCCCGAGCCCCGGCGGTAGTCGCCTATTCGCCGTAGACCAGCGTATCCGGATAGAAACCAAACCAGCCAAACCAATATGCCAGGTGCCCGCCGATGCGCTCGAGCCGCGCGCCATCGTTGCCGATCAGCGCTTCTTCGCTGATCCGCCAGGTGCGGCCGTCAGCGCTGACTAGGGTCAGATCGTCGTCTCCCGCGCTGAACAGGTTGCCGCCGCTATCATAAGCGCGCACAGCCGCCCCGCCCGGTTCAAAGAACTCTCGCTCCGGCGTCGCCTCGGCGACGATCACCAGTCCGCGCCCGCCCAATTCATCGTTGATGACGCGCTCCGGAATGATCGTCGCCAGCGGATAGGCTTTGGGCTGCCCGCCCAGGCGCAAGGCGAAGACCATATCCTTGTTTTCAATCAGCGCCGTATCTTGCTGCCAGGACGGGAACATCAAATCAACGCTGTTGAAGTAGTCGCTGTAGGCGGCGCCGTTGGTGTAATTGCGGCGGAAGCCGGTGTCCAGGCTCAGCACGCTGGTATCGGGATGCGCCTCCAGCCAACTGGCCCAATCCGTCACCACCACCGGCAAGATATCAAGCAGGATTCCGCTGGTCGCCAGGGGACCGAAAGCCGGTTCGCCCGTGATTGCATTCCAGACGGTATCGGTGTTGCGGTCGTACATTAGCTTGTTCGAGCGCATCAGCATGCCCGTGGAGCCGAATTCCAGGACCGTCTCGCCCAAATTAACAGCGTCGCCATCGATATCGGTGTAAGACAGGTCCGGAATGCTGACATCGTAGAGGACGCCCGCGCCGCACAAGGTGCAGTAGGCCAGCATGACCGGACGGCCTTCCACTTGCCCGCTGAGGCCGCCGGCTTCCAGTTGGCTTTCGCCGGCCGCGATATCGGGCAATGCCGCGATCGCCGCCGAGGCGTCGCCGTCGCGCCACAAAATGGCCTCGGCGCGCAGCCAGCCCTCGCGCGGGCAGTTGGCCGAGCGCCCGGCAATCATCACCCAGCTCTCGCCGGAGCGAGCGCGCGCCTCAAACGGTCTGGGCGCGCGGAAACTGCAGACCTGCTCGCCATTTGGCGCTGCGAAGAGCGGCGCCTGGCCGATTACATCGTTGAACATCTCATGCCAATTCAACAGGCGCAGCGGATACGCGCGGCTGTCGCCATCAAAGCTGAGGCCGAAGACCAATTCGTCGGCCGCCGGATAGCTGCAATCGCCATCGCGGCAGAAGTCGACGAAACTATGCCCTTCATCCCGAGCTTCGACCGGGCTGATCTGCCGCGCGTTGACCAGCGACGGTATGCCGTCCACGGTGACGCCGCCCCAAACCGCCTCGACCAGATTGACATTCGCGCTGTTTATCACGCCGGGCTGGAAAAAACGCGTGAATTCGGTATCGACGAATGCCGCGAGCAGTTGTCCCTTGAATTCGTCGTAATCCGGCGGCAAGGCAATATCGTTCTCGCCCGCCCATTCGAAATGTCCCTTCCAGCCCATATCGCGGCCGGTCAAGCTGCTGAGGGCGCCCAAGACGCGGTCGCCCAACTCGGGCGCGCGCGTGAAATAGGCGATGTCGATAAGCGGCGCCGTGTATAGGAGGTCGCCGGAGGCGGCGACGGCGTCAAATATGGCCAGATCCATGGCGCGGCCGCGCGCCGAATCTTGCGCCGCCGCCAGCAGTTGGATCATCGTCTTGCGGTAATTGGACGTATCAAAGTCCAGCCCCATAGCCGGCAAGGCGAATAGCCCGGCCAAACAGAGCGCGAGGATGCCTTTCGCAAAACCGTTCATATAACCGCCTCCCGGAATATCGGCGCTGTGCCGACACAATAGCGCCAAATTATTACGCAGAGATTCCCGCGCCTGAAGAAATTGAGGGATAGCGCAGAGCCAGGCCTTATTCGGAGACACGAATGCTGCCCAATACAATTGTATCGTTTTGTGCGCCATCCACATTGGTCAGCACATCGTAGCGGATCGCGTCGGGCAAGGCATACCATCCGGTCAAGACGCTGTACTCGCCCACGGCCAGCTGTTCCGCGTCAAGCGTCACCGTCTCGGTCAACTCAGTGCCTATTTCAATCTTGCCGAAAGAGCGATCCGCCGGCCGCTCCGGCACGGGCAGGCCATTGGCATCCAGAATGTGTACGAAGCGCACATCGTTTGCCGTGCGATCCGCTTCAAATTGCCACCAGAGTCGGATCGACACGGCGTCGGACGCAGTCTGCGGCAAGAAGTAACCGGCCAGGACAATCCCGCCTTCCATGCGTATGGGATCGTAGATGGCGCCGCTGGACAGAACTCTGATGTCGACATCTTCGACGCTGACCCGCTGGCAAATGAGCAAGGTCGTATCAATGCGCTCCGGGCAAGGCGGATCCTGGGCAATGCGTAGAATGTGATATCCACGCCGCGCGATTGGCAGCGGGATGGAGAGCGGAATCCGCCCATTGACATTCAATGACTCCAGCGGCGTGTCGTTCAGGGTGAGATGCACGGTTCGATTCACCGCTTCCAAAACCGCGCTGAATTCCAACCAGCCCGGCTGCGCTTTATAGATGTACGTGCTATGCGACTGCGCATTCGCTGTGGTCGCGAGGACGGCCGAGGGCGCGTCTCGCGTAAATGGCGTTTCATAAAGCGCGAAGCGGGCATCGTCATAGAAAGGCGCCCCCAGCAAGGTTTGCGCGCGCCAGCGCAAGAGATCAAGCTGGCCCGTCTCCCGGGCGCGCGCCTTGTTGATGATCACCACATCGGCGCCAGCCTCGCCCAGCAGCGCGGGCTGAAAGCCCTGGAGCAGTTCCAGCCGTGCCGGATCCGCTGTCGTCGCAATGGCATCGTGCCCGGCGATGATGGCTTTGCCATGCGCGGTCTGCAGATACATCGCCTGCCGGGCCGCCGGCAAATCGTCATAAGGCGCGTTGTAGATCGCCCGGATATCCCGCCGCCGCTCCAGGGCGTGGATGCCGTTGGGAATCTCGGCCGGCAATGCGGGAAAGCCGGGATACAGCTTGTAATCTTCCAGCAAGCCCAGCGCGAGCAGGAAGGCCAGAACATATTGCGCGTAACGGTGACGGTTGCGCGCGAAGCGGCTGGACCAGAGCGCGGACATGCCAAAGCCGGCCAGCAGAGCAAATGCCAGAGCGAAAAGCAGCATGAATCGGCTCGGCTTCAGCGCAAATTCGAACAGCGGCAGGTTCAGCAAGAAAGCCAAGGGCAATGGCACAACCGCATCGTAACCCGCTATCGATGCCGTAAGCGCCTGCTGCGAAACTTTGAGTATCGGTCCAAGCGCCAGGAGCCAGGCGGCCAGAGCCAGCAACAGCCACCAGCGCGTCTCGCGCCGCGACAGCATTCCCAAGAGCGCCAATATCCCGCCGAGCAGCCCGACATAACTCCGGCCCGACCCCATGTCGTCCGGCATAGAGCCCGAGGCCGGCGCGACGATATCCGCCCAGAAGGGATTGGCGCTGGAAGGCCTAACGATAGCCAGGAGGTCAACGCTGTCGCGCAGGACGCCGCTGGCGTCGCTATAAGCCGGATGGCCGCGCATATCGCCCAAGACCGGCGATACGAAGAAGAAGAGCAAGAGGCAGCCGACCAGGACCACAGCCAGAAGACGGATCGCGCCGACCTGGTCGCGGCGATAGACCCGCGCCAATAAAAAGAGCGCGGCGAGCGGAACAAGCAAATAGACAATCTGCAGGGTGTTTCCCAGCGCCGACAACAGAAAAAAGAGCAGCGCGCTTAGATAACGTCGGGAGCCGCCGTCATCGGCATAATCGAAGAGGCAAATGATGAATAGAGGCAGGGGCCACAGAACAAGCAGGCCCGGCTGCCCGGCGACAAGATGCCCCTGCGCCGCCGGAAACGCCATGAAGACCAGTCCGGTGGCGAAGGCCGGGAAGGCATGTGATGTAGGCAAGCGCCGGCGCGCCAGCAAATACATGGACCAGGCATTCAGAACCAGCGTCAGCAGGACTGTTGCGTTGTAGGCGGCCGCCAATGGCAGCACAAAGGCAAAGAGCCAGGCAGGAAAGAACTGCAAGGGATGAGCCCAAAGCTGCACGACCGGATAGCCGGCCGGGTAGCCGAGCAAGGCGTGGTCAAAGACATTCTGCCCCTGTCGCAGCGCCGTCGTGAACCACCAAATATGCCGAGCGGTTTCATAAGCCTCGCCCGTTTCTCCACCGAGAATTCTTGTGGAAAATGAACTGTAGAGCGGCGCAGTCAAATACAAGGCGGCCAGCAGATAAGAAATGATTACGACCAAGCGCTGGTAGCGGATTTGACTTAACAACGTATCGCCTTCAACAATCCGTCACGTGTCAGCAGGCCGCGGCGGCAGCCCAAGCTGAGCTCTCAGCCCAGACGCTCGGCCGAAAGCAAGAGGCCGGCGTGGACCGTGCGGTAGACCCGGTAGGGGGCTTCATGCTCAAAGCCGATAAACACCGCCCGGCTGACCTGCAAATCCACGCCGTCGATCCGCAGGAGATAGCTGTCCCCGCCCCGGCCGCGGCGCAAGACCCGCTGGACCTCGCCCTTCAGCGCCTCCACCTGGCCCGCGCGCAGGTCGCCAGCGACCCGCATGTAGGACCGGCCGGCGAAGCCAACCAGAATGGCGTTGATGACGACCAGGAGCAAGCCCGCGCCCTGCAGGATGAGATTGCCGCTGCGCTGGCCCAGAAACATCAATACGGTCGCGGCGACAACCATTGTCGCGAAGCCAATGGCAGCCGCCCCGCTGTAGCGGCGGCGCTTCGCGCGGATGCTTTCCATCTGCGCTTGACTCAGATTCCCCTTGCGATTTGCCTGGAGATCCCCGGCAGTGAACTGCAGCGCCTTCATCAGCGCCCCCGCATCAGCCATCAGGCGCCGTTTCTTCCGGCGGCTGGCTTGCCTTGGCGTCGCCCGCCGGCATCGACTCAACATAGACTGATTGACTGGGAAACGCGAAGTCTATGCCCAAGCCCTCGACGATGCCCATGATATCCAAAAACAGCGTTTCTTTGAGCGCCGTGAACTCGCGCCAATCGGTCAGCAGGACCTGGCATATCACCCGGACATCAAGAGAGCTCGCGCTGAAATCGATGAAATGCACGATGACCGATTCCGCGTCGATGCCTTCGGTGTTTTCCAGCAACTCGCGTATGCCGGCGACGGCCGCCCGCATCTGTTCGGCGCTCGTGCTGTATGTGAAGTTCAAGGTCACATCGAGCCGCCGTTTTTCCAGGCGCGCCCAATTCAAGACGACGGCATTGGTCAAGAGATTGTTCGGCACCGTCACCAGGGCCTGGTCAAGCTGCCGGACGCGGGTCGAGCGCACGCCCACCGATTCGACGACGCCAGTGACCGCCGGCGTCTTGATGTAGTCGCCGACTTTGAACGGATTGTCGGAGACGATGGCGGCGAAGCCGAACATATTGCTGACGGTGTCTTGCGACGCCAGGGAAATGCCCAGGCCGACGACGCCGAGAGAGGCGATCAAGGCGGCGACATCAAAGCTCAACTCCTGCAGGATGAAGATCGCGCCCAAGGCCAGAATCAGGACTTTGACAAGCGTATTCAGAAATGGCAGCAGGCGCTCGGGAATTGTCAGGCCGGTGACATGTTTCACCGCCTCCGGCCGCAGCGATACGACATCAAGCAATTTGACCAGGCCGTAGAATACCGAGGCGATGAGCAGCGAGCGCCCGACGGCTTGCGCGATATTCACCACGGCGGCATCAAAGCTGAAGAGCACGGTGACCAGCAGAAGCGAAAAGCCGACGATGGCGATGCGAATTGGCGTCAGGCTGGCTTCCAGCAGGGCGTCATCGAGTTCGCCCTCGGTGCGGCGGACCATCGCCCGCAAGGGCCGCAGCAAGATCAGCGTCAGCAGCCAGCGCAGCAGAAGTATTAAGATCAAAGCCAGGAGAAACGGGAAGAGCTCGATGACGATGCGCTGCACGATTTCCGGCTGGTCTTGCAGCAGGGGACTTAGGTCAATCGGGTTCATAAGCCGGGGACGCCTTCAAGAATCATTGCCACAGGACAGCTTCCATTCTACGTCTACATTGTCGTTTTGCAAGCGGAGCGCGCCTTAGGCGCCTGCGTTCACAAGCCGCGGCCGAAGGCGGGAAAAGCGCGGATCGAGAGTTGGAGGAGGCAGATTCGCCGTCAGGCAGGATCCGGCAGACGACGCGGAACCGCTTAAAGCTGAAAGCCGTTGCGATAGTCGACGACTTTTCGTTCGTAGTCATCGACATAACTTTGCAGCTTATTTTCCAGATCGTCCCATTCATCGCTCAGAAAGAGTTGGCGCAGGATATCGGCGCTTTCCGTCACGAATTCAATCTTGCGCATGGGATAATCCCCATAGGCGACATGCCAGACCATGTGCATGTACACGCCCAGTTTCTGGATAGCGGGAACGAAGCTGCTCAACATGTACCGATAGTATTGGTCTTGTTTGTCAACTTTGATATTGTAGAATAATATGAGCTTGTAGCGCGGTCTGATGTGCTGAAATGATGCCATAAGCGGTCGATCGCAGTCGGATTTTGGTCTGAACCTACTCTATCATAGAACGCCTCGGCCTGATAAGGCTTTTATCCCGCTAGTCGTCTGCCGTGAGCGCCCCCCCTGCTCCCCAGCCTTGGCGGACGCTCCATTACAGGAATGCCATTCATGCAGGAATTGCAACGGGCAATTGAGGAACTTCGCCAACGCGCGCAGCGAACAGCCGACCCGCAGGCATCAAGCGAACTGGAACGGGAAGCCCGCGATCTTCTGACCGAAGCCAAGAACACCCCGCTTGAGCAAATGGCGCAGGCGCTCTTCGCCGAGATCGCCGGCAATCAATTTGCCGCGGCGCGGCCGAACACGGCGGCCCTGCGCGGTTTGGTGCGGCGCGCCCGCATCCGCATAGAGATCGCCGGCGACGACGACGATATTGACGAAGCGATCGATATCCTGTCCGACGCCCTGCGCATGGATGCCAGCAGCAGCGATGTCATCGATCTGTTGCAGCGCGCCGGCGCCCACAGCGCCCAAGCCCGGCAGCGCGTGCAGGAGCTTTTTGACCGGCATGGCGTCCGCTCGGCGCCGTCGACGGAAACCCGCGAGTCCGCGCCCGCGGAATCGGCCCCGCCTCGCGCCTCTGATCCGCCTGTCAGCCGGCCGCCAATGACGGAATCCGCCGCCTCTCCGGCTGAAGAGCGGGCGTTGCCCTCGACCTCGTCGACCGATGAATTGTTGACGCGCCTCAGCGAAAGCTATTATTCGGGGGACTATCAACAGACGATTGACGTCGCGAATCGCATTCTGGCGATCCAGGCGAACAACCCGACCGCGCTGGAATACCGCGAGAAGTCCGAAGACAATCTGATTCGGGGAATCGTACCCGACCACCGCATTCCTTTCGAAGCGCGCGTGGCCTACAACCGCGCCAATTCGCTGGTGCGGGCCGGCAATTACGAACAGGCCTCCGGCTTGTATCGCGAGGCGCGGGAACTGGCGGAGCGCGACGGCATCCTGACCTGGAAAGATGTTGAGCAGGCGCTTCTGGACATCCAGGATCTGGCGCTGGCGCGGGAGCTGTTGACCGACGGCGACCGCCTGATGTCCAACGACAATTGGGCGGAGGCGCTGCGCAAATACGAAGGCGCATTGCGCGTCGTGCCCAACGATCCGCAAGCGGAAGAGCGTCTGGAAATGATCCGCCGGATCCAGCGCGACTACGAACAAGTCGCGGTGAACATGAACACCATCGGCGGCACCCTGGAAGAGCAGGTCGCCCAGATCGCCAGCGTCAGCAGCTTGCTCTCGCATACGCGACAGATGCTGCCCAACAGCCAGCGCCTGGCCCAGATGCAGCAGGAACTCGACAATAAACTCGCCAGCATTCGCAGCCAGGTCAACGACCAGGCGCAGATGTCGCTGAACCACGCCAATAATTCGACCACGCTTGACGAACGCATCCTGCTGATGAATGCCTCGATCAAGCTGATGGAATTGGGGCTGGAGCTGGACCCCACCGATAGCACATTCTCCGAAATGCTGATGCGCTCGCGCAATTTGCAGGCCGATATCACGCGGGCGCAGCAAACCATCCGGCGGGCGCAGGCCCTGGTTTCGCAGAACTTCGATGCGGAGCTGGCGCAAGCGCGGCAGATGCTGGCGGAAATGGCGGGCGATTACGCCCAGGACGAGCGCTTCCGCAGCACCGTTAATGATCTGTTCGCGCGCTACCTGGAGCGGGCGGAAGAAGCGCTGGGCGAAGGCAAAACGCGCGAGGCGCGGACCTGGCTGGAAGCCATGCGCGACGATCCCTTCCGCATCCTGGGCCGCCGCGCCGATATATCCCGCATTGATGGCATCATTCGCGGCCGGCGCAACCGCGGCCGCGTCGTGATGCTGTTCATTTTCATCATCCTGGTTGGGCTCGGCGGCGTCGCCGCCGCCATGACGCGCCCGCAGTGGGAAGCCATCCTCTTCCCCACCGCAACCAACACGCCCACGCCGACCTACACGCCTACCATAACGCCGACGGCGACCGCGACATTCACGCCGTCCCACACGCCCACCTTCACCGACACGCCGACCGATACGGCGACGCCAACCGATACGCTCACGCCGACCGACACCTTCACGCCGACCTTCACCTATACGCCGACTTTCACCCCGACCATCACCTCGACGGCATCCCTGACGCCGACAGCGACGCAAACGCCGACGCCAACCGCGACTCCGCGCGAGCTTTGCCGCGTGGTGGTCATCAACGTAAACTCGATACGCGTTCGCGCCCGGCCGACAACGGAAGGCTCGATCGTTGTCGGTTGGCTCGCGCCGGGCACGGTCGCGCCGGTCCTGCGGCAGCAGCGCGAAGACCGCAACCCGACCGGACCAGTTTGGTATTTCATCAGCGTGACCGTGGATGACGCGTCGGTGGAGGGCTGGATTCGCAGCGACATCGTGCACGTGGACCCGGGCACGCGCTGCCCGCCCGTTCCCTGATTCAGCTGATCCGGTGTCGCACGCGATTAGCCAAATTCCTGACGAAGAGCGGGCGAAGCAAATCGCCGAGATTCAAGCCCGCTTCGACGCCTGGTTGATGGCCTTCCCTAATGTGGTCGGAACCGGAATCGGCTACCGCCGGATCGCAGGATCGCCGACCGGGGAATTATGCCTGGTTGCGCTTGTGCGGCGGAAAATCCCGGCGAAGCAACTCGCGGCGGATGCGGTCTTGCCGCGCGAACTGGAAGGCATCGCGATAGATGTCGTCGAAAGCGGCGATTTCAGCATCTAGCTTGGAACGGGCCCAACTCTACCAGGACGTATAACCGCCATCCACAACCAGATTTGTGCCGGTGGCGAATTTGGCGGCCGGCGAAGCCAGATAATAGATGGCGGCGGCAATATCTTCGGGCGCTCCGATCCGCCCTTGCGGCGTCATCCCCAGCCAGGTGGGCCGCCAATCATCGTTGCTGAAGCCTTCCAGCGTCATATCCGTGCCGATGTAGCCCGGCGAAACGCAGTTGACGCGCACGCCGCGGTCGGCCCATTCGCCCGCCAGGGACTTCGTCAGCAGGATGACGCCGGCTTTCGCGGCGTTGTAATGAGCCTGCGGCTGCGGCGTATTGGAAATCATGCCGGACATGGAGGCGGTGTTGACGATGGCGCCGCTGCCCCGTTCCAGCATGTGCCGGCCGATGGCGCGGCAGCACCAGAACACGCCGTTGAGATTGACCGCGATCATATTCAGCCAGTCTTCGTCGCTGCATTCTTCCGCCGGCACGGCCTGGGCAATGCCGGCATTGGCGACGAGAATATCGATGCGCGGGAACTGCTCGAGGGCGGCGGCCGCCATGCGATCGACGCTTTCAGACGAGCGCACGTCAACCTCGATGAACATGGATCGGCGGCCCATGCTTTCAATTTCGGCGGCGGCCTCGCGGCCGACATCGGCGATGAAGTCGGCGATGATGACATCGGCGCCAGCGGCTGCGAAGCGGCGCGCCGTGGCCAAGCCGATGCCGCGCGCTGCGCCCGTGATCAGCGCCGTCTGCCCGGTGAGATCAAAGTCGGAGTTGCTCATATCGATCCTTGTCGTCTGAATCCGCTGCCAATACGCCCGCGACAATACCACAGCCGCCAGTCCATTGGCAAGATTATGCGCCCGGGCTGGCGGGCAATCGCTTTAAGTTCTCTTGACTACAGAGGACGCAGAGGGCGCAGAGGACACAAAAGGACCACCAAATCATTCATGCGAAATTCTGCTCAAAGTCGAAATGTAGGGGCGACTCGGTGAGTCGCCCAATTTCGATCCTGTTCGTGCCCATCGGGCGATCCGCCGGATCGCCCCTACCAGACTATTTCAACCGAAATGGATACACTACCGCGCCCGGGCCGGGAATGCCGGCCGATTCAAATGCGAGGCCTAGTGACGGCGCTAGCCGCCTATGTGGTACATCTCCACTTTCTTGCGGCGCTCGCGCAATTCCTGCGTTAGCGAGCTGCGTATCTCAGAATAGCGGTCATCGCGTTCGCCCCAGGTGGCGCGAATGATCGCTTCCAGCTCAGCGTCCGTCGCGCCCGCGCGCAGCGGATCGCGCAGGCTGACACCTTCAACGGCGAAGAGGCAAGTGAAGATCCGCCCTTCCGGCGACAGACGCATGCGCGTACAGGAACCGCAGAAGGGCTGCGTCACCGAACTGATCAAGCCGATTTCGCCGCTGCCGTCCGCGTAACGATAACGCTGCGCCACCTCGCCAAAGTAATTGCCCGGGACCGGCGCCAGCGGCATTTCGGCGTTGATGATCTCGACGACATCGGCCGACGGCAGGACCTGCTCCATCCGCCAGCCATTCTTGTTGCCCACATCCATATATTCAATGAAGCGCAGAATATGACCGCGATCGCGGAAGAAACGCGCCAAATCAACCAGCGTGTGATCGTTGACCCCGCGCTGCACAACCGCGTTGATCTTGAGCGGCGAGAAACCGGCCGCCTCAGCCGCTTCCAGGCCGGCCAAGACTTTTTCCACGCCGGAGCGGCCGCCATTCATAATGCGGAAGACATCGTCGTCCAGAGTATCCAAGCTGATGGTCAGGCGTTTCAATCCGGCCGCTTTGAGCGCGTCAATTTTCGCCGGCAAGAGGTAGGCGTTGGTGGTCATCGCCAGATCTTCGACGCCCTCAACCGCGTTGAGCATTGCGACGAGTTCTTCGATATCCTGCCGCAGCAGCGGTTCGCCGCCGGTGAGCCGGACCTTGACCGCGCCTAGCCGCACAATGATGCGCGTCAAGCGCGTGATTTCTTCGAACGTGAGCAGTTGCGGTTTGGGCAGAAATCGATAGCGCTCGCCGAAGATCTCGGCCGGCATGCAGTAGGGACAGCGGAAATTGCAGCGGTCCGTCACCGAAATGCGCAGGTCGCGCAGGGGCCTGTTATATTGATCCAGCAGTTTCATCGGCAACTCAATCCATAGACCGATCAGTCCAGCGTGGCGACCGGCAATTGACGCGCTGCGCCGGCGCGGACTCGGCAAGTATAGCAAATCTCGCTTAGAATCAGATATGAGATTGGATTCTCGGCCGGGCAATCCCTTCAAATTATGCTTTAGCATAGAGGGCGCAGAAGCAACGCCAAGTAATTCAAAGGTCGATCTGTAGGGGCGACACTGTGTGACGCCCGAAAATCCGCGCTTGCGTCGGCGGACGATTCAAGGGTCGCCCCTACCGTATAAGAGGAGACTCGGTGTACGGGCGAGCCGGTGGCTCGTCCACCCTTGCTAAAAGATGCCCATCAGATTTTGCACAACTTACTTGCGTTTACTGAGGACACAGAAGCATCAACAAGTAATTCATGCGAAATTCCGCAAAAGGTCGATCTGTAGGGGCGACACTGTGTGTCGCCCGAAAATCCGCGCTTGCGTCGGCGGGCGGTTCACAGAAGCGCCCCTACAGAATACAAATGCGAGGAGAAACTATGGCGCATATCAAATGCAATGTATGCGGCGCGGCGGCTGGTCCGCTGGATTGGCGCTGCCGCGCCTGCGAGGGTTCGCTGGACCTTCTTGAACTGCCGCGCTTTGACCCCGCCCTCATCGACCGCGGCGACTTCTCCCTTTGGCGTTATGCCGCCATGCTGCCCGTGAAGCGGCGCTTCAGCCTCGGCGAAGGCATGACGCCGCTGGCGCCGGCGACCCTGGATGGCTCTCCGTTCCTGGCCAAGCTGGAATATTTGAACCCGACCGGCTCATTCAAAGATCGCGGAACCGCCGTAATGCTGAACCACCTCGTCAGCCAGGGCGCCGACGATTTTATCGACAATTCTTCGGGCAATGCCGGCGCGTCGCTCGCCGCCTATGCCGGCGCCGCGGGCAAAAGCGCCACCGTCTTTGTTCCGGCCGCGACCGCCGTCGAGAGCAAGAAACGGCTGATCCGGGCATTCGGCGCTGCCATCGTCGAATCGCAAGATTATCTGGCCGATGTCTACCGCGCCGCCGAAGAAACCACCTACGCCAGCCATGCCTGGAATCCTTATTTTGTCCTGGGTCAGCAGACCGCCGCCTGGGAAACCTGGGAGCAGCTCGGCGGTCGCGCGCCGGCGGCGCAGGCGACGCCGGTCGGGCACGGCGGTCTTTTCCTCGGCTTCTATCGCGGTTTCAAGGCCCTGCATGCGGCCGGATTGATCGACGAGATGCCGCGCATGATCGCCGTGCAATCGGCCGGCGTCGACCCCATCGTGCGCGCTTGGGAAAGGCGGTCCCAAGGCGTCGCGGCTCTGACGCCGACTCAGAGCGTCGCCGACGGCATCCTTGTGGACGCGCCCGTGCGCGGGGCGCAGATTCTGCAGGCGTTGTACGAGAGCGATGGCTTCGCCCTGCGCGTCGGCAACGAGCGCATCCTGGCGGCGCAGAAGCAAATGCGCGCGGCGGGATTCATCATCGAGGCGACCAGCGCCGCGCCGGCGGCCGCGCTGCCGCAGATTCGGGCGCGCATCGGCGCCGGCGCCGAGCTCCTCCTGGCGCTGACCGGCAGCGGCCTCAAGTCGATTTAGTCGGCGGCGCGGCAAATATCTAGGATCATCATTCTGTCGTATAATGTCCGGGCAATCTTTGGACGCGCAGTGCTGAGGTCAAAGCCGCATGTCGATGGATCTATTCCGTCAGCTGTTCGAAGCGCAGCGCCTGGCGCAGGAAGACCTGCTGCGGCGGCGCGGCGTCGTCGGCGTCGGCATCGGCTTTCGCAATTACAAGGAGCAGCTCACCGACCAACTGGCGGTGGCGGTGCTGGTGGAGCAGAAGAAACCGATCGAGGCGCTCAGCGCGGAAGACCTCATTCCGCCCGATGTCAACGGCGCGCGCACCGATGTGGTCGAGATCGGCCGCCTGGAAGCGCTGGTGAATCCGCGCGACCGCTTTCGCCCCAACATCCCCTGCGGCGTCAGCATCGGCCACTACAAAGTGACGGCGGGCACGCTCGGCGCGGTCGTGCTCGACCGCAATACGGGCGAACCGCTGCTTCTGTCGAATAACCATGTGCTGGCCAATAGCAACGATGCCGAGATTGGCGACGCCATCCTGCAGCCGGGGCCGACCGATCACGGTCTGCGGCCCGACGATGCGGTCGGCAAGCTGCACCGCTTCGAGCTGCTCCGTTTCTATGGCGACGCCGGGACGGGAATCGTGCCGCCGCGGACATCGCCGCCGCTGTTTCCGCCGGGCGGCTGCGACCTGGTCGAGCTCTTTGTTTCGGTGGGCAATGTCTTGAGCAAGCTAAGCGGATCGTCCAAGCGGTTGGCCAGCGTGCCCGCGCCCAAGGCGCAGACGGACGCGCCGACGATTTATCCCAATCAAGTGGACGCGGCGCTGGCCCGCCCCAACAACCCTATGCTTTTCCAGCATACAATAGCGGATATCGGCCGCCCCAACGGCATCAAGCGCCCGCAGCTCGGCATGGAAATCCGCAAGCAGGGACGCACCACCGGTTATACCGAAGGCCGGATCACGCTCTTGAACGCGACGGTCGATGTCTCCTATGGCGAAGACCTAAAGGCGCGCTTCGTCGGGCAGGTGATCGCGACGCCGATGAGCCAGGGCGGGGATTCCGGCGCGCTGATTATTGAAGCCGGCAGCTTAAACGCGATTGGCTTGCTCTTTGCCGGTTCGCGCCGGGCGACCATCTTCACGCCGATGCAGACCGTCCTGGATGTGATGGATGTCAAACTGTAAGGCGCGTCGTGTAGCGCCGCCGCGCCGAGTCAAAGCGGCAGCCAGACGCGCAGGCGCGCGTCCGCCGCGCCAACCGCCAGCGCCAGTCCGCCGTCGAGCAATTCGACCGGCGCGAAGTTGCTGAGGATCTCGGCGCCGGCATCCAGGCGCCAGACGACCTCAGCCCCACCTGCCTTCCGCTGGACGGCGAGAACCGCCCGGCGATCGGCAGACATGGCCAGGACTTCGGGCCGGCCGTCGCCGTTGAAATCGCCGGCCGCAGTCTGATCCAGATTGCGCGCGCCCAGCGCATGGGACCTGAGGCCCGGCAGGCTGGCGGAAAGCTGCAGCGCATCGCCGGTGAATCGGAAGAATTCCATGACGCCGCCGATATGCGGCGTCAGCAGGGCGGCAATTTCGACTTCGCCATCGGGAGCGAAGGCGCCGGCGCTTAGTTGATGCCGCCAGCGCAGGCCGCGTCCGATGGCGGGGCCGTCGACCTCTTGCCGAATAGCCTTGCCATCCCAGAGATAAAGGCGCAGGCGCGCGCCCAGCGTTCCGTTTGAAACGGTTGTGACCAGGTCCTCCTGGCCGTCGCCGTCAATATCGGCCCAGAAAGGCGCGAGGCCTTCGTAGACATCCTCGCCGGGAAGGTCCACGCGGGAAAGCAGACGTATTGCGCTATCCCGGACTTCAAGCACAAGCAAGGTCGAGCCTTCGATTTGGTCCCCGAGCGCGCCATGCGCATAGCGCTGGTCGGTGGCGTTGGCGTATAGGGCGACTTGCCCGACGCGGTTCATCACCAGCCGGGCGTCGGGCGGCGCTTTGAGCGGCAGGCTGTTGACGACGCCCTCCTCCCGCCCGAGGACGAGATCGCCGGCGCGGTTGAGATAGAGCAGTTCATAATCGTTGACCGCGATCGGGTGCGTCAACGGGGAAACAGAGTCGTCGCTGCGGAGCACGTATGTGCCCTCGACCATGGAAACACCGACAACCGGCGGCTGCGCCCGGTCGAACCAAGCGGATTCGTAGGCGAGGGTCTGGGCCTTGCCGTCGGGCTGGACTTCCACCACCTGCAGGTCGCCGTTTTCCAGCACGATGTGCCAGACCGCCGTCGCCTGCGCATAGCCGACCGCCCAAGCCGGCCGGCCGCGCAAGGGGATATCGATCGTCCTGACATCGGGGAAGGTCCCGCTGCCGCGCAGGAAGCGGTTCCCGGCCGGATTGTGGAAAGTGTAGAAATAACAATCGAGCAAGTTGCCCTCCTGCGCGCGTAGACAGGGCGCGCTGGTCGGACAGTTGAATCGTCCAAAAGCGCGGATTCGGCGCGCGCAACCTGCTATCGCCGGAAATAGCAACGGCGCTCTGGATTCCAGAGCGCCGTGCGAGTTTAGATGCGAATGGGAGCTAGCCGTCCGTCTGGAGCGTCACTTCCGGCGCCTCGAATTGCGCGCCCAGATCCGCGAAGTCTTCTACGTTGAAGATGAAAGGCGAATCGGAGGGCAGCAGCGCGAAGGAAACATTGTCCGACAGGTTGGCGACATAGAGATACTGGATCAGGTTGGGATTGGCGGCGATCTGGTCGCTGATCACACGCAGCGCTTCGGCTTCGGCCGCCGCCTCGATCAAGCGGGCGTTGGCGCGACCGCGCGCTGCCTGCTCGGCGGCGTCGGCTTGACCGCTGGCCTCAGTCTGGACGCGCTCGGCTTCCGTCCGCGCGCGCAGCAAGCGCTGTTCCTCAATCTGTTTTTCTTCAATCGACTGCGAGAAGGCAGCCGTGAAGTCGATCTGGCGGACGAGCAGCGAAGTCAGCGTCAAACCTTCCTTTTTCATCTGCGTACTCACGACATCTTCGATCTGATTGCCCAGTTCTTCACGTTTTTCGCCGTAAATCGCTTCCGCCTCGAATTGGGACACCACATCACGGGCCACCGCGCGCACGGTGGGACGGATGAAATCGGCTTCATAGCGATTCTGCCAATTCAGGTGGATCTGATTGACATCCACACGCTCAATACGATAAAGCACGGTGATATCCAGCCGCACTTCCTGCCCGTCTTCGGTCAGCGCTTCCACCGCGTCATTGCCCTGCAGGCGCCCCTCGGTGCTGATGCCCGACATGGTGTATTCGCGTTGATCGGTTTGATAGATGATGTATTCCTGCAAGCCGGGGATGATGATCGAGGTGCCGGGCGCCCGCGCCGGATCTTCCAGCTCGCCGGACAGCACATTGACGATCACCGCCGCCCGCGCCGGCTGCACAATCAAGATGCCGGAACTGACGATGAAGAGGACGATACCGCCGGCGAAACCGACCACAGCCAGCAAGAAGCCGCCGCGGGCCGAGCGCCCTTGCGACGCCAATGTGAAGGCAAACGCGACACCCAGGATACCGACGCCGAAGGCGAGTATCGCGACAATTCCCAAAAGACCGCCAAAATTCATGACTGCTCCTTTGCAGCGTTTTTGACTGCAATTTCCTTTATACGGACTGATTATACCATATCACAAGCGCCGCCCGGATTCCCCAATTATCGGGGTTGTGGGGCTTGATGGCTTCGATTGCATGCTATCTCGTCTTTGCAGCCTATGCCCCGACCCAGCCCGGACCGCGAACGACGCGCCCGGGCAAGTTCCCGGTATGTTCGCCATCGCGCAGGACTTGCGCCCCATTGACGATTACATGCGCCATGCCCTCGCTGTAATGGTGCGGATCGCCCGGGGCGGAATGATCGCGCACGCGCGCCGGATCAAACACGGCGATATCGGCGAAGTAGCCGGGTTTGAGATAACCGCGATCCGCGAGCTTGAGGTTGTCGGCGGCGAAGCCGGACAAGCGGCGGACGGCGTCTTCCAGCGTGATCACAGCTTCATCGCGGACGTATTTGCCGATGACGCGCGCGAAGCTACCGTAGGCGCGCGGATGCGGGTGATAGCTGAGGAAAGCGCCTTCGGTCGCGATCGAGCCGGCGTCGGAGCAGAAGCTGACCCAGGGCAGCTGCGCCTGTTTGCGCAAATTGTCCTCGGACATGCAGAAGTAAAGCGAAAAAATACGGCTGTTGTCTTCGATCAGCAGGTCGATGGCGGCGTCGGCGGCCGATGCCGCGCCCCGCTCCGCCATCACTTCGCGCAGGGTCTTGCCCTGATAGCGGCGCAGTTCCGGCTTGGCGAAACCGGCCAGCATGATGCCGTCTGCGCCGTTCTCATAAAACATATTCTCCCAGCGGCCGGAGGGATCGCGCATGTCAGCTTTGATCCGCTCGCGCAAGTCCGGGTCTTTCAGCCGTTCGATCAAGCGCTCGAAGCCGCCGTCATGCGCCCAGGCGGGAATGCAGGAAGCCAGGCCGGTGCCGCTGTAAGGATAGGTGTACATGTCGGCGGTCAGCGGCAGGCCATCGGCGCGCGCGGCTTCGACCTTTGCGATCGCCTCGTCCATCTTGTCCCAGTGCATCGCGCCGGAGGCTTTCAGATGATAGATCTCGCCGCTGACGCCCGTGGCGCGCATGATAAGAATCAGTTCGTCCAGCGCCTCCATGAATTGGGCGCCTTCGCTGCGCAGGTGGGTGATGTACATGCCATCGTATTCGGCGACCACGCGGCAGAGTTCGATCAATTCTTCCGTGCTCTGATAGGTCGCCGGCGGATAGATCAGGGCGGCGGACATGCCCATAGCGCCTTCGCGCATGGCTTCATGCAGCAGGCCCTTCATCGCCCCCATCTCGTCCGCGCTGACGGGCCGGTCGTCATAGCCGGCGGCGTGCACGCGCAGCGTGGCCGAGCCGACGAAAGAGGCGATGTTGGTCGCCACGCCTTTGCGCTCGAGGAATTCGAGGTACTCGCCCAGGGTCGTCCATTCGATGTCGTAGTGAATATCGGCGGTGGAGAGGATGGTATCGCGGTTGCGCTTCATGTCGTCGTTGAGGGGGCCCATCGATGTGCCTTCGCCCATGACTTCGAGGGTGACGCCCTGCTTGATGTCGCTCATGGAACGGCCGTCTTCGATCAGGGATTCAGTCGCCCAGCTGAGCATGTTGATGAAGCCGGGCGCAACGGCCAGGCCGTCGAGGTCGATGGTCTGCGCGGCGGATTCGGCGCGCAGATCGCCGATGGCGGCGATGCGGTCGCCGCGGATGAGGATGTCGCCGGTGAGGGGTGGCGCGCCGCTGCCGTCGTAGATGGCGCCGTTGCGGAGGAGGGTTGTGGGTTGGGTCATGGGTTATTCAATTAATCTTTCAATTTGTTCATCGGTCATCATGTTTATTTCATCTGCCACATTATCGAATGATGGCATGAGGTTTGGCTTTGAAATCCTTTTCTTGTTTAGCAACTCGAGCAATTCTTGCCTTTCTGAATATGGCAACGTTAATTGATATGCGGATTCACTTTTAGGCAAATCAGTCAAGTGGTAATTGAACGGTAGCCACTGTCCCATGACCATGAAGTTCTTGTCGGCATGTACGTCGTACACGAATACGCCATCCTGCGACCGCAAGAAACCAATCTGGCTACGATGATGCCTAACAACTTGCAAGCCCTTGCTGCGCACCACACGCTGGTTAATCGCCCACACTACAATTGAGTTGGGTTCAGGCTCTTCAGACCAAAACTCAGGTTGCCTGCAGGCAGGCTGAACAAGTTCATCAACGCCGAAGTTATATGCAGCAAAAAAAGCTGCAACATGTGGTCGATACGTCCAGTCAAGTAGCCGCGTAGGCACGCGATGATGTTGCGCTAGAGCATATACAATTCTTGTGGGATCAATAGTGCTTACACTTAGACCGTTTTCTATCATATGCCGAAAGAGGTCAGCGATTCTAAGTGGCCGATTCCAGACCGAAGAAAACCGATCAATCGGAACTTCAAGACCTGCCCGATCAGCGAGTTGTTCAAAGGCAGCCACAAGTAGCATCTCTTTCATAACATGCAGTATTCTGGCAACAACGTTTCGACGGAATTGTTCTATATCTGCCAACACTATGTCTTCCAGTGTCCTTCCCCTAAAGACTACCTGCTTCTTATATGGACCGAACTGTGTATCAAAAATTTGTCGCGCCAACTCCATATCAGGAATAAATTCATCTAGGTATTTGTCTAGATTCTGGCTTACATGTTTCTCTATCAGACTGTCTTCGCGCATTGCGCTTGGATGCAATCCCCAGCTTACGTCATTCTGTCCGCGGAATATCCAAGTGTCGCCCTTCCAGCGCGCATGCGTTTCGTCAAGCTCATGCAACATCTCAGATGCAGACTTGCAGTGGATTTCGCAGAAACTGTTGCTGGTCAATGCCATTTACCCCAAACTCTCGCTCAAAATCCGGCCCAGCTCCCTTCTCACCAATCCCGGCCGTTCATCCCGCAGCAGCGGCAGACGCGCCCGCGTCCGATGCAGCTGATTCAAGTCGATCGCCTGCGTGATCAGCGCCTCGTCGAAATAAAGCCCGCGCGTCATGAACTCGCCGTCGGGATCGACCACTGACGAGCCGCCCCAGAAGTTCTTGCCATCTTCATAGCCGACGCGATTGCAATGCAAGATGTAAGACGTGAACATGCTGCCATAAGCCTGGTTCACATGCTCGACCCAGCGCGTGCCCATCAGCCGGTCATCCGCGTTCAAGCCGCGCGAGGGGCTGGAACTGTTGAGGATCAGCATGTCGGCGCCGTCCAGCCAGAGCAAATAGGGCGGCGAAACATGCCAGAAGTCCTCGCAGATCAACATGCCCAGGCGGCCGAAGCGCGTGTCGAAGGCGCGCACGCTGTTGCCTTGGGCGAAGTAGCGCGATTCGTCGAACATGGCGTAGGTCGGCAAGTAGAGCTTGTGATGGATGTGCCGGGCTGCGCCGCCGGATAGATAGGCATTGGCGATGTAGAAGCGCTTGCGGCTGTCTTCATGCACGAAGCCGACGACCAGGTCAATGTCGCGGCTGGCTTCGAGGAGTTGCGCAAAGGCCGGGTCAGCGTCCGGCGCGCCCAGGGCCACCTCCGGCACCAGATCTTGGACCTGGTAGCCGGTCAGCGAGAGCTCGGGGAAGATGAGCAGGTCGACGTCGGCCGCGCGCGCCCGTCCGGCGTAGTCCAGATGGACCGCGAGATTATGCTCGAGGTCGCCCAGTTTCGGGTAAATCTGCGCCAGACCGACATTTATGCGCATGCGCCGCCTCCCCTGCCCGCTGCCTCGCCGTATCATAAACGAGCGCCCCGCGCGCGGCAATTATGGAGATGCGGCCGGCCGGCGCGGCAGAGATTCAGGCTTTGGGCGGCGGGGCCGGCCCTGCGGCGCCGACATGTCGCAGGACGCGTCCGGCGACGATGGCATCGACATCCATGGCGCCGGCATCCTGCTTAATGACATCCTGCAGGAACTTGGCGTATTCGCCGCGGCCCGCCGCCACCAGCAGGGCGGAACCGGTCACAATGCGCGTTTCCAATTCCGCTTTCAGGTTCGCCTGGGCGAGATATTCGGCGGTGGTTTCCCAAGCGCTGGGCGCGCTGACCTCCGCGCCGAGAGCGTCGGCGAAATCTTGGCCCCAGCCCGCTTGCAGCGCGTGTAAGCTCTCGTCCACAAGCGCCGTCAGCGTCCTAATCAGCGCTTCCCGGCGCCCATGCGGCGCCCCGTTGGCCAGGGCCGCCGCCAATTCTTGATTGGCGTCGCCGCTCAAAGCCAAGCCGGCGTCGGCGAGGTCAGCGCGAAGATGACTGAGCAGCATCAGCAAGACTTCGCTGACGGGCGCGCTATTCAGTTGTTCCCTGGGCCTGGCAGACATGCCGTCATTCGAAATCGTCGTCGGTCTCGTCGTTGGTCTCATCGGCGGTCTCTTCGGAAAGGCCGGGCGGGCGCTGCCGGAAGCGATAGCCGATGCCGCGCTCGGTGCGAATATATCGCGGATGATGAGAATCCACCTCTATCTTACGACGCAACCGATGCATGTGCACGCGCAGCGTATCCTCGTACACATTTCTGCCCGGCCAGACGCGCGCCAGCAAGGTCTCGTTCTGCACGACCCGCGGCGCATGGCGCAGCAAGACATGGAGCAGGTTTGATTCCGTCGCCGTGAGATGATCGCGGCGGCCGCCGACCATGATGCGGCTGTTGGCGAAATCAATGCTCAGGTATTCATCCACGCGAATGATGGCGTCGGCGGCGTAATCCAGGGTCGGCATCCGCCCGAAGACCATCTGGATGCGCGCATCCAATTCATCAAGCGTATACGGCTCGATCACGAAGTCTTCTCCATACTTCATGATGTTATCCACATCAATCCGTTCATACTCCGAAGTGATGAGGAAGATGATTGACAGATCGGCTACCGCCTTCAGCCGTTCCGCCACTTCGAAGCCGTGCATGCCCGTCAATTCCGCCGCAATCAGGGCAATATACGGCACCTCCCGTTCCCGAATATGGTTGACCGCGCTCGACAAGTCGCCATGCGCGCTAACGCTGTAGCCGGCGTTGACAAGGAAACCGCCAACGCTCGTGCGTACCCGTACATCTTTGACGATTAGCAAAACAGTAGACTTTATCATCGTGTAGCGCACCTATGATTGCTATTTTGCTAGGATAGCGATAGATAAGACAAATAAGAAATATACCCTAGCCGAGCCTGGACGTCAAACTAAATTTCAACTCTACACAGCTCTTTGTAGAGTGCTTAGCAAAGTATCGTTACAATTATTTCAGGCATAACGCCGAGCGAGCGCCGCGTTAACGCGCCGCCGGCGAGCATAATTCACAATGATGAGAAACAGGTCAGGAGGCTATAAGCGCGCGGGGAGCCGCTGCAGGTTGCGCAAGTCATCCAGATGGCCGCACATCCAATTGCGCAGCTCAGGCGTCATGAGGTTGAGGCGGCTCAAGGCAGCCCGATCCAGCGGAATCTCGACGGGGATGAATTCGCCGCGCGAAGGATCGTCGAACTCCGGTCCGTAACGTTTGCTGATATCGTAGCTATGGAGCAGGCAGATGAAGAAGTGCTCTTCCAGGCGCTTGCCCGCCTTTTCGTGCCGGAGGATGAAGGCCGTATCGACAACCGTGGCGACGGCGCCCAACTCTTCATAGAGCTCGCGCTCGAGCGTCGCCGTCAAGTCGCTATCCGAGGTCTCGACGCCGCCGCCCGGCGCGACCCAGTAAGGTGCCGCTTTGTTCGGTTTCAGGCGCTTGATCAGCAAAACGGAATCGTTCCCGGTCAAGAGAATCGCCCGCACGCGCTGGTCAATTGCGCCAATCCGATTGATCTCGGCTAACATCTCTGCATTCCACCCGGCCCTTCCGCCGTTTCCAGAAGGCCTCGGCCTCGCTAAATCTATTCCATAGGTCGCTTCGTCCGGCAGAAGTCCGTCCACACAAACTCGCGTTGAGGTCGACTTGGCGCTGGTTTCCGCGCGGCGTCCGCACACGATCGGACGCCGAAATCCAAGGAAGTTATTGAATTGTCAAAAGGGAGTTGATGTTAACACAAGCGGTCAACAAAATCAACAAGTATGCGCGATGCCATGCCGTAGCCGATGATTTGCGGGTCGGCCGCGCCCACGCGCACGGCGACGTGCCCGTCAAAAGGATCGCGCTCCACCACCTCCAGCGTCATGCCCAGGAGCAGGCCGCGTTCCTGCGTGTTTTGCAGCATAGCCGGGTCGTTCATTCGCAGACGGCGGATGCGCGCCGGTCGGTTGGGCGTCAACTCGGACAGGGGCTGCAAGTCGCGCTCGGGCATAATGCCGTCGAGATCGGGAATGGGGTCGCCATGCGGGTCATAGCGGGGGTGGCCCAGTTTTCGCGAAATCGCTTCGACAAAGCGATCGGAAACGGTATGTTCCAAAGCTTCCGCTTCATCATGAACTTCATGCAATTCATAACCCAGGTCCTGCACGAGGTAGGCTTCAATCAGGCGATGGCGGCGCAGCATTTTCAGCGCCACCTGTTCGCCCAGGTCGGTCAAGCGCACGCCGCGATACTTCAAATAATCGACCGTGCCTTCTTCCACCAGACGCTGCGCCATGTCGGTCACGGCCGGGGCGCTGATGTCCAGGGCCTCGGCCAAAGCATTTGTGGATACGCGATCGGTCTCGCGCTGCAAGTTATAGATCGACTTGAGGAAGTCCTCTACCGATTGTGACTGTCTCTCGACGAGATTGCGCATATTCCTTCCCTCGCCCCAATGACCGGCCTCGGTAGTGTCAAGCAAGTCATGCAAAAACTGATTGGAATTCTATAGCAACGGTGGGCGAGCCACCGGCTCGCCCGTACACTCTTGGACTATTGTGCGAAATGCATTTAGGCGGCAGTCATTCTCAATTGCCTGCTCGGGAATGCTTCCGCGCCGGGACGGCTGTCGGAGGCTGTATCGCCTAGCCGGCAAACATATCATATCACAAGCGCCGGGAGGCCAGCCCTCCGGCCCTTCCCAGCGCGCCGCGCCAACGGCAATCTAACAGATCAATGTTATGCTGATGCGGAACGCGGCGTTCAAGCAGTCGCATGCGCCATCCGCTTGCGGCGGGAGTGGCTAATGTAGTGGATGTGGTTTCCCTTAGACCCTGGCAATAAAACTCTGTGCCCTCTGTGTCTCTGTGGCAGTTTAACCTGTGCCAAGCTCGCATTCAAGATATGTCCACCGATATTGACACTCCCCGCGCGGCCGCTGAATTGACCGTCGCGGCTACAGGCTTTACAATTAGCCATTGACGCCGAAAGCAAATGGCATCGGAACAGCCGCATGAGCAGAGATTATTATGATGTGCTCGGCGTAACGCGGGACGCCGGTGATGAAGAAATCAAACGCGCGTTCCGCCGCAAGGCGAAACAATACCATCCCGACGCCAATCCGGATGATCCGGCGGCGGAAGCCCGCTTCAAGGAAGTCAACGCCGCCTACGAAGTGCTGAGCGATGAGGATAAACGCGCGGCATACAACCGTTTCGGCGCAAATTGGGAGCAATATCAGGCGGTCAACGGCGGGAATCCATTCCATTCCGGCGGCGGCGCCTCGTATAGCGACGTATCGGACATATTCGATTCGTTCTTCAGCGGCGGGGGCGGCCGGCGCCGTCAGGCGAGCGGATTCAGCGGTTTCAATGGGCCGCGCGCCGGACGGGATATCGAGCATGATGTACATATCAGCCTGCGCGAGGCTTATGAAGGCGCCGAGCGCATCATCAGCAAAGAAGGACGGGATATCAACGTTAAGATCCCCCGCGGCGCCGCAACGGGAACCAAGGTGCGCCTGGCGGGCGAAGGCGCGCCGGGCAGCAACGGCGGGCCCTCCGGCCACCTCTATCTGCGCGTGCATGTCGCGGAGGACAAGCGCTTCAAGCGCCAGGGCGACGACATAAGCGTCGATGTCAAGGTCGATGCTTTCACGGCAATCCTGGGCGGCGACGTGGAAGTGCCAACCCTGACGCGCCCGGTCAAGATGAAACTGCGGGCCGGCGCGCAATCGGGCCAAAAGCTCCGTTTGAGCGGCAAGGGCATGCCCATTCTACGCGGCGGCGACGCCTATGGCGACCTGTACGCGCGCGTCATGATCACGGTCCCGACGCAACTGGACGCGGCGCAGCGCGAGTTGGCCGAAGCCCTGCGCGACAGCCTCGGCTAGACGCGCCCCCGACGATGTCTTTGCTGCCCTAAAGACCATGCTCGCGCTGCGATAATATGCTGTATTTCCTGCTCTTATTGCTCGCCTCCAGCGCCGCGATCGCGCTGTTAATCACGTATTTTCAGGCGCGCGTCCGCCTCTACCCGCAGTCGCCGCCCGTCCTGCCGCAGAGCGCGGATTCAGCATTCCAGCGCGTGTCTTTTACGACGGAAGACGGCCTGGAAATAAGCGCATGGTTCGCGCCGCCGCCGTCGCCAGCGGGCCAGGCCGTGCTGTTGCTGCACGGCCTGCACGGCAACCGCGATCAACTCTTGCCGCATGCCGCCTATCTGCTGGAAGCCGGCTACGGCGTCTTGCTCATCGATTTCCGCAATCACGGCGAATCCGAGGGCCGCGTGTCTTCAATGGGATTCCACGAGATCAAAGACGCGCGGGCCGCCTACGCCTTTCTGCGCGCGCGCCCGGAAGTCAAGTCGGTCGCGATATGGGGGCATTCGATGGGCGGCGCTGTCGCTTGCAAACTGATGAGCGAAGTCGATGCCGCCGGTCTTTTCGCCGACGCCGCATTCAGCGATTTTGCGGCGCTGACGCGGGCCCGCGGCGCGCGCCTTGGATTCCCGGCCGCATTGTCCGAGTTCTTGTTCATTCGTGTCTTCGGCGCCTTGAGCGCTTCCGACCCGGCCGCCCTGCGTCCCGTTGATGACTTGGCCAAGGTGCAGCGTCCGGTTCTGCTGCTGCATGGCAGCGACGATGAGGCCATTCCGCTGTCGCAGGCGACGCAAATGGTGGCCGTCGGCGTTCAGGTTGAATTGTCCGTATTTCAAGGCGGGGGACACAGCGACCTGTACGAGTTGGACCCGGTTCGGTATCGCCGGGAAGTCTTGGCATTCCTACGAAAAGCCTTCGCAACAAGCGCCGATACATAGACGGCGGCAAGCCTGCTAGAATGGGGATGCAATATGGATCAGCCGCCCGGCGGCAGTGAATGCGGGCTTCCATGCTTACACAGAAATCTAAACTATCTCGGCTGCCTCTTGTCGCAATTCACATTATAAGAGAATCGCTCATGTTACCCGGCCTAAGCCTGTTCGCCTGCCTGCTGCTGCTGACCGCCTGCGGAATCGAGTTCGGCGGTTCGGCGGACGGCGGACGGCAATCCGCTGGCGCGACTGCGACGGCCGCGCATACGCCGACCGCCCTAAGCGGCGAGTCGCTTTCCACCGCCGACGCCGAATATATGCTCCTGACCAATATCTATGAGCGCGCAAACCCGTCCGTCGTCAACATTGAATCCGGGCGCCTCGACGAGACGACGGGAGCGATCGCGACGCAGCGCGGCTCTGGTTTCGTCTACGATACGCAAGGGCATATCGTCACCAATGCGCATCTGGTCAATGACGCTTATAACATTCGCGTCGCCTTGCAAAACGCCATTGTCGTGGATGCCCAATTGGTCGGCGCCGACAGCTTCAGCGATCTGGCCGTTCTCAAAGTTGCGGCCGACGCGGAGCGATTGACCCCGCTGTGGATCGGCGAATCGGCCGGCCTGAAAGTCGGGCAGCGCGCAATTGTCATCAGCAATCCCTTTGGGCTGAGCAGCTCAATGACCACCGGCATCGTCAGCGGCCTGGGCCGGACCCTGCCTTCGGCGGACCTGCTGGAGGGAGAAGCGATGCCCGGCTTCGAGAACCCATCCATCATCCAGATCGACGCCGCGATTAATCCGGGCAGTTCCGGCGGCCCCCTGCTCGATTCGCAGGGCCGCGCAGTCGGGCTCACCACCGCCATTCGCTCCGACAGCGGCCAGTTTCAAGGCATCGGTTTCGCCGTGCCCGCCGATACCATGCGCCGGGTCATTCCGGAACTGATTGAGCGCGGCCGCGTCGATTACTCCTGGATGGGCATTTCGGTCATGCGGGAGGACGGCGGTTTCGGCGTGGCTGGTTTGAGCCGGGCGCTGGACTTGCCGGTGGATCGCGGCGTATTGCTGCGCGGCGTCATTGAAGGCTCGCCGGCGGAATCGGCCGGCCTGCGCGGCGGGCGCGCTCTGCTTGAGCTGCGCGGGGAAAGCGTTTGCGCCGGCGGCGATCTGCTCGTGGCCATCAACGACCATCATTTTGCCGATCTGGATGAGCTGGTCACCTACCTCGTGCAAAAGACGCGCCCGGGCGATGAGGTCAAGCTACTGCTTATCCGCGACAAGCAGACGGTTGAAATCAAGCTGACGCTGCAAACCCACCCGGTCGCTGGCAATCAGCGCGTCCTGGATTGCAGCGCTTCGGAATAAGGCGCGGACGATGGACAAAACCATTCTGGAGTCGGAAGCCCTGCTTATGCGGCCGCTTGAAGCGGGCGACATTGACGAGATACCGACTTTGGTCGAAGCGCCGGAAATCGCGGCCAACACTTTTGTTCCGCGTCCCTATACGGCGGAAGACGCGCAGGAATTCGTCCAGCGCGCCCGCGAGCGCTGGCAATACGATGAAGCCTATGTATTCGCCATCATAGACAAGAGCCTCGGCCGTTTCGTCGGCTGCATGGGCATCCATCCGGCGCTTGAGCACGATCGCGCCGAAGTTGGATACTGGGTCGGCAAGCCATATTGGGGCAGAGGCGTCGCGACCGGGGCCCTACGCTTGCTGATTCGTTTCGGCTTCGATGTCTTGAATCTGAACCGCATCGAAGCCGGGCATTTCGAACACAATCCGGCTTCGGGGCGGGTGATGCTCAAAGCGAACATGCGCTGCGAAGGTCGGCGGCGCCAATATATCTTTCACCGCGACCGGTATAAGGACGTGCTGTGGTATGCCATCTTGCGCGAGGATTATTTTGAATCAGTCAACTGCGGCAGTTCAGATTTGAAGTAAGGTTTCTGACGAGATCTTTTCCTCGAGTTTGGACAGTATCGCATTGAGTTCAAGTTTTGACAATTTCATCTCAGTAAACGCAAGTAAGTAATTGAAAAATTGCGCATCGTCTTTCGCGACATTCATGCGGGCGAGCCAAGGCTCGCCCCTACGGCATAACAGCAGAGTCGGTGTACGGGCGAGCCGGTGGCTCGCCCCCTCTTGCTTCAAAATGCCCATCAGATTTTGCATGACTTACTTGGCCTTACTTCTCTTATTGTCATGAGAAGACGTGGAACGGCCAAAAAGCTCGATTACCCTTTCGCCATTCATAATAGAATGCGGCACCGTTGCGCGGCATAATTCAAATAATCTTGAGAAATATCTATCCCCAACGATTTTCGTCCAAGCTGAAATGCCACGAGATTTGTTGTACCGGTACCGCAGAATGGATCAAGCACAAGTCCATCTTGAGGGCAAGTCGCAAGAATTGGAATTTTACAGAGGTCTTCAGGATATGACGCGTAATGGGCGCCGCGCTTAGTCGTATCTTCCGGTATTATTTCCCATACGTCTCCCGGCTTGCTGCCCTTTGGATGATAGAACAAGAAGTAAAATCCACGGTCATTTAACTCTTTCGCCCGACCGGACACTCTCGTGGAATCAGAATGAGTCGTGCGATGTTGCCTGCGTATTACCATCCGAAAGTCTGAAATCTCGCCTTTTTCCAACCTTGTCAATGTCTCCGCAAGAGCCTTCTCCGCGAGGTCTTTTTCACGCGCGGATAATTCTGTAGACATTTCAATTTGCCGCTTGTACTTGACGCCAGTAACGCCAGTTGCGGATACGATTGCGCCGTTCTTTACACTCGACTGTCTAGGCCTGGCGCGAATGGCGTCAAGATCATAATAGTATCTATTCTCTTTCACAAAGTGAAAGACATATTCATGTACCGGGCGCAGCTTGTCTGTCGACGTATCCATTCCCTTTATTTTGTTCCATATCACGTCATTTCTCATTACCCATCTTTGCTGATCGATCATGCCTAGCGCCACGCGCCAAGGGACGCCCGCCAGGCCTTTATTCAAATAACTGTCTCCAAGGTTCAACCAAAACGACCCGGAATCCTTTAGTACACGATGCAACTCGTATGTAACTCCCAACAATTTGTCTACATAATCTTGATATCTCGATTCCAAACCAATACCGCCATTGTTGTACTCTCGCTGATTCCAATAAGGCGGACTGGTCATACAAAAATCGACGCATTCTGACGGGAGGGATCGAAGCACTTGTTGCGCATCGCCGCATATAAAACAAGGAGATTTGTCTGTATCTTTCATATACTCAAAAAAAAGATCTGCGGAGTTCATTGCGCATAGTCCTGCGTGACTTCACAAGCAAATTATATCGGGAATCGTAGCAAAAAATGAAAAGACCGCAGAGGATTAGTCTGCGGTCCTTCGACTGCTGAATTCACAGTCTAACGGTTTTCGGGTTCACCCCCTAATGGAGTTACCCCTAGAGGTGTGAATCGATTAGAGGGTAGCCCCCTTGGAACCTAACATTTCTGATCACCTCCTCTACTCGGCCGACAGATGGCAAAAGCATAGCACATCCGCCGGCCGAGGGCAAGCGCCGAGTCGCCTGGCAGTGTATCGGAGTGGGTTGAATTTCTTCAAATGCCGACGATTTGCCTGGGGCGACTCGGCGAGTCGCCCTGTATCGATCCCGCTTTACCCATCGGGCGATCCACCGGATCGCCCCTACCGGACTACTTCAACCGAAATGGATGCGCTACCGGTCGCTTGAACAAGCCGAGCCGGGCAACGACGGCGGTGCTATAATCGGCGGAGACAGCGGAATCGGACGAAGGCGCGTGACAAAGCATTTCCACCCGGCGCACCGACGGCAAGCCATTCAATGGGCGCAGAACCTGCTTGCGCATCCATTCTACGTGCTCGATACCGAAACGACCGGCTTGGGCAAGACGGACGAAATCGTGCAGATCGGCGTCGTCGACAAGGGCGGAGCGGTTCTGCTCAATCAACTGATCAAGCCGACCGTTCCGATCCCCAGCGCCGCCTCGTCCATACATGGCATCTTTGACCGAGACGTGGCGGCCGCGCCGCGCTTCAAGGACATTTACATCAAGTTGTCCATGCTATTGGCGGGCCAGGTTGTGGTCGCTTACAACATGGACTTCGATTGGCGCATGCTTGAGCAGACGGCGGGCCGTTATCGGCTGCCGGCGCTGCGCATCGGCAAGCGAGATTGCGTCATGAAGCAATATGCCCGTTTCAAGGGCCTGCGAAAAGACAATGGCCGCAACTACGTATGGCATCGGCTGAGCAACGCCGTCCGCCAGGAAGGCCTAAGCGTCGCCCGGGCGCACGACGCGCTCGACGACGCCCGCATGGCCTTGGCGCTCGTGCAGCGCATGGCTGAAGCGGGCTGAAGACCCGGTGCCTAAAGTTCCAGCGCGCGCTAGAGTCAGCCGCCGCGCGGGGCAAATATGTGGCGTAACCATTTGTGCGATAGCTGGAAACGTACTTAAATGAAGTTGGTCCATGGCCTCTCGCGACCGGCAAGGCGGGGCGAAGGTTTCCAGCCTGTTCACAGCGAACATGGGCGACGCGGCGGCAATCGGCTGCGAGAAGCCAGGCGCCCGCGCCCAAGAGGCCAAATCTAAAGATGGGAACGAGCCGTGAAGATACCAGGATTCAAGTTCAGCTTGCACGTCATTCCAGCGCTGCTCTTCCTGCTGACGCTGCCAATCGGGCCGGCGCTGGCGGCCGATATTACGGTTGATGCGGATTGCAGCCTGGCGAACGCTATCCTGTCGGCTAATGGCGAAACGATGCTGGAGCCGCAGGCGGAATGCGAAGCCGGCGACAGCGGACTGGACACCATAACGATCGACGTAGCCGGCACGGCGAACGGCACGATCGCGTTGGACGCAACTTTGTCCGTCAGTTCGGCAATTGTTATTGAAGGTCGGGGCAGTCGAATCAACGGCGCGGGCAATCAGATCTTCAATGTGACGGCGGGCGCTCTCACCTTAAAAAACCTGACGCTATTCAGCGGCTTCAGCCTGAGCAACGGCGGCGCCATCGCCGTCGCCGATGCGGCGCTGACGCTGAACAACAGCGCCATCCGCAACAGCGGCGCGCGCGGACTGGGCGGCGGCGTCTATGCTCTCAATAGCGATGTCACATTGGTTGACAGCGCCATCAGCGACAGTTTGACCAACGCCAGCCTCGAAGACGTGCTGGTTGAAGAAGAGCCGGAAGCGAGCGAAAACAGTGCCGACGCCCAGAGCGACGACAGTCCACAGATCGAAGTTGTCGCCCAGGCTGAACTGCCGGATGTCGAGGGTCTGGCCGGCGGCGGCTTGTATTTTGCAGGCGAAACCAGCGAGTTGACCATCGATAGAAGCGGCATCGACAACAACGAATCGCCCGAAATTGGCGGCGGCTTGTATATCGCAAGCGGCTCCGCGGTCATCAGCAACTCCACCATCAGCGCCAACAGATCCGGCGCGAGCAGTGGCGGCCTCTTCAATGCCGGCAACAGCATCCTCCGGCATGTCACCGTCACTGGGAACGCGTCAATCAGCGCCGGCGGCATCAACGACAGCGCCACGCTGCTGCTCTACAACAGCATCCTTAGCGACAACGAAGGCGGGGATTGCAACGGTTCGCTGAATGCAAACCTCGGCAATATCATACGTGACGGCTCCTGCAACCATGACGGGCTTGAAGCAGATCCGATGCTGCTGCGGCTGGCCGGTTCGCCGGCATATTATCTGCCGCAACTCGGCAGCCCGGCCATCGACGCGGCGGTCCCCGAATACTGTACGACGACGGATCAGCGCGGCATCAGCCGCCTGGCGGACAGCTGCGACATAGGCGCCGCCGAGCATGAGGCCGGCATATTCACCTTCCAGATTCAGAGCGCGCTGGCGGCGCTTTCCCCGCCTGATTCCGGCGGCAGCGCGCCGACCCCGACCCCGACCCCGCTCCCGCCGGAACCGGAAGAGGAGGCGCCGACTGAAACGCCATCGACTTGTCTAAGCCTGCCCGCGCATATCCTCGTCACTGACGTCAGCGGCAGCACGCAATGCAAGGTCGCGGACGAAACCGGCGTCGGCAATCAGACTTTGATTGACGCCGGCATGTATCACGCGGTAGATGTCTTCGGCTATTTGCCTTCGGCTATCACAGTCTGCATCCAGCACGATACGGGCGCTTTTGTCCTGCTGGATGCCGCGGAATCGCCGCGCACGATAGTTCCGCTCCGCACCTGGCAGGACTCCGGCATGAAGTGCGCCAATGTCGACCGGCCCGGCACGGCCGTGCTTATGAACCTCGATTTCTTCACATCGGACGCGATTAGCGCACACGTCTGGGATCTGACAAATTGCACGGTCACCACGACCGATATATTGAATTTGCGCTCCGAGCCAAACACAAGCAGCGCGGTTCGCGCAAACGTGCTCAACAATGTCACGCTCGCGGCGGACCAGAAGACAAACCACTGGTACCGCGTCGATTACTACAACGTCATCGGTTGGCTGAATTCGACGTATCTGACTCTTTCAGACAATTGCTGATAAGAACGGCGACTTCAAGTCGGGGCCGGCGCGCCGCATGGCCCGGGTCGATGGCCATGCAAAATGTAGGGGCGTCTCGTGAGACGCCCGCTGAAAATGGTCTACAAATTATGGGCGTTTCATTTGTGGGCGTTTCAGCGGGTCGCGTAGACACTGACCGCCGCTCGCCCGTACACCGAGTCTCCTCTTATGCCGTAGGGGCGACCCTTGGGTCGACCGCAAGTATGCCGCAAAAAACGATGCGCATTTTTTCAATTGCTTGCTTGGGATTACCAAGATTTCAGAGCACACAGCAGTGGAGATAAAGCAGCCAAAGCATGAGATTTGACGATAAAGTTGTCCTGGTCACGGGCGGCTCGCGCGGGATCGGCCGCGCAATCGCCCTGGGTTTTGCCGAACGCGGCGCCCGCGTCGCCGCGCATTACCGCAGCAACCGCGAAGCGGCCGAAGCGACAAAAGCGCTGCTGGATGGCGACGGGCATATCATTGCGCAAGCCGATATTGCCGACCCGGCCGCGGTCGAAAGCATGGTGGATACGGTGGTCAAGCGCATGGGCGGGCTCGACATTCTGGTCAACAACGCGGGCATCTATGAAGAGCGGCCCCTTCCCGAAACGAGCTATGAGGACTGGGTGGATTACTTCCATAGAATCCTGAATGTCAACCTGCTGGGCGCGGCAAACGCCAGCTATTGCGCGGCCCGGCACATGATCGCAAACGGCGGCGGGCGCATCATAAACATTTCTTCGCGGGGCGCATTCCGCGGGGAGCCGACCGCGCCCGCTTATGGCGCCAGCAAAGCCGGGCTGAATAACCTGGGCCAATCTCTGGCGCAGCTGCTGGCGCCGCACAATATCTTCATCGGCACGGTGGCGCCGGGTTTCGTCGAAACCGACATGGCGGCGGATCGGCTCGCCCAGCCGGATGGCCCTGCCATTCGCGCGCAATCGCCGCTCAACCGCGTGGCGAAACCGGAAGAAGTGGCTTACGTCGCCATGTTCCTGGCATCAGATGGCGCGGAATTCAGCACCGGCGCCATCGTCGACCTCAACGGCGCCTCCTATCTTCGCAGTTGAGCGGGCCTGCAGCCAGTGATGATTAAAGAGATTGATCTGCGGACGGCGCGCTTGCGCATTCGCCACTTTAGCGAGGCCGACATCGATAACTGCATCCAGTTCCGGCAGCAGGTTTTTGGCCTTGAGGAGGACAGAACAGCAGTAGAGCGCTGGTTGCGGTGGACGATCGACAGCTACCGCGAATTGGCGCAACTGGGCCAGCCGCCTTACGCCGACTATGCGGTCGAATTAGCCGGGACCGGCGCTTTCATCGGCTCGGCAGGAATCGTGCCATCCGTGGCGCCTTGGGGCGCGCTCACGGGCGACGGGCCGGACGACTTGCTCAGCCCGGAAGTCGGGCTGTTCTGGGGAATCATGCCGGAATATCGGCGGCGCGGCTATGCCAGCGAAGCCGGTCAGGCGCTCGTCGCTTTTCTATTCGACGAGTTGCGCATTCGGCAGGTTGTCGCCACGACCGAATATGACAACATCGCATCGCAGCGTACCATGCAAAAGCTGGGCATGCGGCTGTATCGCAATCCCGGGCCCGAGCCGGCCTGGCTCCAGGTCGTCGGCCTGCTGGAAAACCCGCGCGCCGACACAAGCGCGAATTATCGGGCGACAGACAGTGCCGCCCCTACGGCATAACAGCGGACTCGGTGTACTCGGTGTACTCGGTGGTTAAGAAAAACTTGAAGCGATTGCCAGTCTAAACGCAGTTTTTGAATACTCAGCCGAAAATCGCTAGAATATAGGTCCACATCCATGAAGGCCACATGAATGATGAATAAAATCGGCAGAAGGAGAGAATCATGAATCGCAAGTTGCTACTGCTGTGCGCCCTGCTTGTAATATGGGGCGGCGTCGCTTTTGCCCAGGACGAGAGTTTCTCGCTTACGATCATGCATACCAACGATGTGCATGGCCACCACGAACCGCAGCGGAACGGAGACGGCGGCGCCGCGCGACAAGCGACGGTTGTTCAGCAAATCCGCGCCGAGGTGGACAATCAGTTGCTGCTTGATGCCGGCGACCGCTTCACCGGCACGCTTTTCCATGTGCAATATCGCGGCGAAGACAGCGTACAGATCATGAACGCCATGGCTTATGATGCCATTGCGCTCGGCAACCACGAGTTTGACGACGGCAGCGAAGTGCTCGCCAATTTCGTAAAGGGCCTGAATTTACCGTCGCTCAGCGCCAACATTGATTTCAGCGAAGATCCGCTGCTGGCGGGTTTGATTGAGCCATGGGTCATACTTGAGGTCGGCGGCGAACAGATCGGCATCATCGGTTTGACCGCGCCGGAAACTGAAATCCTGGCGAAGCCGAGCGAGCACTTGGTCTTCCACTACAACATGGCCGAAATCACGCAGAATCACGTAGACGAACTGACGGCTGCAGGCGTCAACAAGATTATCCTGCTGACGCATATCGGTCTTGGCGCCGATTTGGACGTCGCGCAGAATGTGACCGGCGTAGATATCGTGATCGGCGGCCACTCCCACACCCTCTTGAGCAACCGCTACGCGGACGGGTTCGACGAATACCCAATTGTCCTCGAAAGCTCCAGCGGCGAGCCGATGCTGGTCGTGCAATCCGACAGCAAGACCGTTTATCTCGGGCGGCTCGATGTGGAATTTGACGGCGCCGGCCTGCTGACCGATTGGGATGGCGATTCCATTCTGCTCAGCCGCTACATCAGCCCGGATCCGGAAATCAGCGCTTTGATCGCCGGCCTGGTGGAACCGATTGACGAGCTGCGCGCCCAGCCCGTCGGCGAATCGGCGGTTGAACTCACCGGCGCCAGCCCGCGCCTCTGCCGCGTTCAGGAATGCCTGCTGGGCAATGTCATTACCGACGCCATGCTGGAAGAAACCGGCGTTGATATCGTGATACAGAACGGCGGCGGCATCCGCGCCAATATCGCAGCCGGCCAGGTTACGCTGGGCGATGTCCTGACGGTACTGCCCTTCGGCAACTTGATCAGCACCCTGGAGCTGACCGGCGCGGATGTCGTGGCTGCGCTCGAGAATGGCGTGAACCGGGTTCAAGTGGACGAGAATAACAACCCCGTGGTCGACGGCGCGTCCGGGCGCTTTCCGCAGGTGGCCGGCATTCGTTATGTCTTTGACGCGACGCAAGAAGCGGGCAGCCGCATCGTCAGCGTTGATGTGATGACGGCCGATGGATACAGCCCGCTGGATCCGGAGGCGGTCTACACAGTCGCCACCAACGACTACATGCGCGCCGGCGGCGACGGCTACTCCATCCTCGTAAGCAACGCCATGAATGCCTACGATTACGGACGGCCGTTGGACCAGGTCGTGGCGGATTATATCGCCGCCAACAGCCCGCTAAGCGTTGAGACTCAGGGCCGCATCACGCATCAGGCGGCCGAATAGCGCTCAATTGCGCTGACAGCAAAAGAGCTTGGCAAGACGAAAACCGCCGGCGTCGGCCGGCGGTTTTCCTTTATAGCAGCGCCGGACGCGCCGATACATCGTCAGCGCGGCCATGCTGCTGATGCATCTATGCTATATTCGGTGTAGACATTATCGGAGGCAGGTACAGCCAGCGTAACCGTGCGCGAAACGGACAGCTTCTACGACATCTTCTTCATTTATCATCCCGACGACATCGACTTCTTGCGCCGCGCCGCCGCCCAGCTGATGGCTCTCGGCGTTCAGAGCCGCCTGGACGAGACGGTCCTCAGCAAAAGCGGGGTGGACATCCAACGGTTGCAGGCCGATCTGCTGCGTTCTTACACCGTCGGCATCGTGCTTTCGCCATCATCCGCCGCGAGCCAGCTCTGCAACGAACTCATTCAACACGGGGTCAATCACAGCAAGCGTTTGATCACGCTGGTCCTCGATGACGATATCGAATCGGAAGTGCACCCGGCTATCGCGGAAAACCCCTTTGTGTTTTTCCGCGAAAAAGACGATTTCCCCGAGCGCGTTGAGGAATTGCGCCGCTATCTGATTGTCGACCAGGACACAAAACTGCACACCGATTATCTTGTCGCGGCCGACCGCTGGCAGCGGCGCGCCCGCAGCCCGGACTTGCTGCTGCCCGCCGAGCGCGTCGAAGAAGCGCGCAGTTGGCTGGCCGCGGCCGGCGTGCGCCGGCCCAAGCCATCGCCATTGCAAGTGGAATACATTCACAGCAGCCGGCGTCAGCGCCCGGCCGCGGGCCGGCCCATCAGCGCTTATCTTGTACTGGCCGCCATCGTCATCATCCTGGGCGCCGTTGGCATTGCCTTGCTGGGGGCGGCGATCGGCGCTTATCAGACGGCGCAAGCGGCCGCGGCGGAAACCAGCGCGGCGCAGCGTCAAGTCGCTCTGACAGCGGCCGCCGCCACCGCCGCCAACGATAGCGCGCTTGGCTTGCTTGATGAAATTGCGGCGACCAGCGTTCGCATTGCCGAGTCGGTCAATCTAACCGAGCAGGCCCAGGCGGCCGCGGCCCGGCAAGCGGCCCGCGCCACCCAGACCGCGCAATACGCCGCCGACATTCGCGCCACGCAGGCCCGCGCCACAAAAATCTACGAAGAGGCGCGCGCCGAAGGCGCGCAGCGCCTCATTCAGGGCGCCGAGGCCGCGCTCGCAGAAGGCGACGCGGAATTGGCGCTGGCGCTGGCTTGGGAAGCCACGAACCGGCTCGAAGATCCAATGCCGGCGGTCCGGCTTTTGCGCCGCGCGACCGAAACGCGGAACAAGCTGACCATCGACGATGTCGCGATCCTGCGCTTGCAGCCGCAGGGCGATCGCTTCGTTCTGGCGCGCGAGTCGTCGGCGAGCGTACAGATATACAGCGCCCGGTCATGGGCTTTGTTGCATGAAGCGACCGACCAGGCCGAGCGCGTGACGGCCGCGGCATACAGCCGCGACGGCAAACATCTGATTACCGGCGCCGCCGATGGCGAGGTTGTCATTCGCGCCGGCGATACGGGCGCGCCTCTGCAGCGTCTGCGCCGGCATGAGGGCGCTGTCAGCGCGATAGCGTCGCATCCGGCGCAAAACCTGCTGGTCACTGCCGGCGCCGAGCCGATGCTGGTCGCCTGGCGCTTGGATACCGGCGAGGAGCTGGCGGTCTACGACGGCGAAGACAGCGGAGCGGGCGCCATCAGCGATTTGACGATCAGCGCTGACGGCGGCCGCGTCATCGGCTGGACGGGCCATGGGGGCGAAACTTCCGTCAGGCAATGGTCGGCGGAAAGCCTGGAATTACTTGATGACGGGGCGGGCTCGCCCGTCTACCGCGGAACAGACGACCGGGGCAAATTTGCTTATACCGGCGGAAGGAGCTTGCCCGCCTACCCCGGCGACCCAAATGCGGGCGATCTCGTATTCTGGGACTTGGGCGAGGGTGAAGAAATCGCGCGAATGACGGAGGGCTTCAATTGGTCCCTGCTCGGCAGCGGCGACCTCACCGCGGCCACGGACGAATTGCGCTACATCAGCTTCAAGGCCGGGGACGCGCTGCTGCTTGTGCGGCGCAGCGACGGCGCGCAGCGCGTGATTTTGGTGGACATCCAAGACGGCGTCGTCCTGCTCAGCCGGGAAAACGAGATCATAAACAGCCTGAAAACAGCCAAGTTTCTGAACGACGGGACGATTCTGTCCGCCAGCGCCGACAATCGTCTGCTCCGTTGGTCGCTGGAAGACGAAGATGCGATCCAGGAAATCGGAAGCGCGCCCGCGGCGCTGGCCCAGATTGAAGTCAGCGCCGCGGGCGGCGCCGTATTTGGGCGCAGCGCCGCCAGCAACGTTAACCTTTGGCGCCTGAACCCGTCCGCCGTCAAACCGCTGTTGACGCAGGCCGACGCTCAAGCGGGCGCCAGCCTCAGCCCAAGCGGTCAAAACCTCATTCTCGTCAGTGACAGCGGCGCCCGCCTTTGGGATATTGACGCAGGCGCAAGCAAGGCGCAGCTCGGGGCGGGACCGATCAAGCTGGCCGGCTCAGCGTTGGCGCGGCTCGCGGAGGACGGCCTTACGGTCTACGATGCCGAAAACGGCGAATCCCGGCGGCATTGGCCGGGCGCATGGGAGAGCGATGCAGAGATCTTTCCCGCCGCGGACGGCGAGACCGTTATCCTGGCCGACGGGGACAGCTTGTGGCTTCTGCAGAGCGGCAGCGAGGATGGGCAGAGGCTGAGCGCAGGCGGCCTCGGCGCGCCTTCCGCGGTGAGCTTCGCGCCGGACGGCGAGCGATTCCTCACGCTGCATCGCGAGTACGCCATATTATGGGAGGGCGCAAGCGGCGAAGCGCTGGGCGCTTATCCCCTTGGGCCGGCGCCTGGCAGCCAGTTAAAAGCCGCCTTTTCCCCGAACGGGGAAACGCTCTACTTCTATGTGCAACTGCAAGGCGCGCTGGCCGGCTTGACTGCGATTGAGCTGGAGGATAACCGGTTCAGGCGTCATACCTTCATTGACGCTGCGCATGGCGAATTCACAGCCGATGGCCGCTACCTCTTGTTGGTCCGCGCCGATGGCGGCGTCTATATCATCGAAACGGAGAGCGGCGCGCCCGTCCATCATCTGAACGGAATCGGTTCGGAAGCGCGCAAGCTCGCTTATTTGCCGCAACGGGAATTGCTCATCGCCGCGGACGGTTTGGAATTGCAAGTTTGGGATGTGGCCAGCGGCGAGCTGGATCAGCGCTTTTCGCAGCAGCATGACATTCTCGACTTCAGCCATAGCCGCGACGGCCGTCGCCTGCTGACGCTGGATTCCCGCGGCGCAGCCCGCCTGTGGCAGCTCGAGAGGGCGGAAGAGACGCTGGCGCGGATTGCGGAGGCGGCGCAGCCGCGACAACTCACTTGCGCCGAGCGCGAGCAGTATCTCGTCGTTCCGCTCTGCGAATAATTCAAATGCCTCGCATCCTTTTTACGTCGTGGTATACCGGCCTGGGCGGGGGCGAAACAGATCTCTTGACCCTGGCCGCTTCGCTGGATGCCGATCGCTTTGAATGCCAACTGCTGCTTCCGACCGAGGGCCAGTTGGCGACCCGTTGGCGGGAGGGTGGCCGGCGCTGCCATATCGTCCCGTTTCGCGGCGCCTCCACATTTTTTCTGCCCGCCATTTGGGCGCGCTTCCCGGTCGTCAATCGCCTGGAAAGGCTGATCATCCATGAAGAAATAGACCTGATTCACTGCGACTATCACAGCTTGCCCCTGGTTGCGCCGGCCGCCCGGCGCGCCGGCCGCCCGGTCATGTGGACCGTTCACGGCTGGTGGTTTAAGCCCAAGCCCTGGCAGCGCGCCTTTTTCCGCGGAATCCGCGCCGCCGCCCGCTCCAAAGCGATCCGCGCCGGCTTCCTGGGGGCGCCCCCCTTTATGCCCGCCGATCGTTTGCCCGTCATCTATTCGGGCATAGATACTGAGAGATTTCAGCCCGGAACTGGCGCGGGCATTCTGCGCCGAGAGATCGGCATTGCCGATGACGCGCCGGTCGTCGCCATGGTGGCGCGCTTTCAGCCGGTCAAAGGGCAGCGCCGCTTTCTGGACATGGCCGAGCGTATCCTCAAGGATTTGCCGGGGACGCAGTTTATCGTCGCTGGCGACGATGCCTTCGGCGTCGCCGCGGACAAGGCCTATCGCGCTGAGATTCACCGGCGCGCCCGAGCCAGCGCAGCCCTGCGCGATCGCGTGCATTTTCTCGGCTTTAGGGCCGATGTCGAACAGGTCTATGCCGCGGCCGATGTCTTCGTTTGCCCATCGGACTTCGAGAGCTTTGGCAAAGCCAACCTGGAGGCGATGGCCTGCGGCAGGCCGGTGGTCAGCACACGGCGCGGGGGACCCAGCGAGACGATCGTCGCTGGCGCCAGCGGCTCCCTGGTCGAATGCGATGCCGAGGCGCTTGCGGAATCCGCGATGACGCTGCTGCGGAATCCGGATTTGCGGGCGCGCATGGGCGCGGCGGGCCGGGCGCGGGTCGAATCGAAGTTCTCAGCGGCCGCGTCGGCCGCCGCCTATGCCGATATCTTTGAGGAGCTGCTGCGCCTCAGTTGATGGTGGCGTTGCGCAGGAATTTAGCCAGCGCGCCGCCCAGCGTATTGTCCTTCAGATAGGCGATGTTTTCGCCGGAGAAGGGAATCGGACTCATGCCGAAGTGATTGACCAGCGCATTGTCCGGCACGGTATTCGGCAGGGCCAGCAAATCGAGCAAGCTTGTGCTGACCGGCGAACCGGGCAGCAGCGCCTGCATGAGCATAACCGGCGGGCGCAAGCAGGCGACCGGCGTCGGCAGCAAAAGCCGCCAGGTATCCATCGCCTTGATGATCCGCCTTTCGATTTCGCCCAGCGTCAAGACCTCGGGCCCGCCCAGCGCCAGTTCTTTCCCGACGGTGCTGTCATCGTCCAGGCAGCGGACCACCGCTTCGACGACATCGTAAACTGACACGGGCTGAAATAGCGCCCGGCCCCTGCCTATCAAAGGAAAGACAAGCGGCGTGACTTTGAGCAGACGGGCGAAGCTGTTGAAGAATTCGTCCTGCGGGCCGAAGATGGCCGAGGGACGCAGCGCCGTCCAGGCCAGATTCGACGAAGCCACGACCTCTTGAGCGCGGCCTTTGCTGGCGAGGAAGCGATAAGGCAGATCGGCGCGCGCGCCATTCTGGCTCATATTGATGAAGCGCTCGACGCCGGCCGCTTCCGCCGCTTTCAGCACATTGACCGTGCCCTGATAGTTGACTCCTTCGTATGTCTGCCCGCCTTTTTCCATTGCGATGGCGACATAATGAATCACGGCGCTGATGTCTTGCATGGCCGGTTTCAGGCTCGCGGGCCGCGTGACATCGCCCTCCATGATTTCGATCTGCTCCGCGACATCGCCCAGGCGTTCGGCCGCTTTCGCGCGCCGCCGCACCAGCGCCCGCACCGGCCGCCCCAAGTCCACCAGTTTCTTAACAGTCTGATTGCCTAGATAACCCGCAGCGCCCGTCACCAGAACTGTCATTGCGTCTGCCCTCCAGATATTCCCCTACTTCAATTATAAGCGATTCGGGCTACTGTCGGACAAGCCTTCCGGCGCCGCCGGGGCAATCGCTTGACTTTAATCTTGAACACAGAGAACGCAGAGAACACAGAAGCAAGCCCAAGCAAGTCATGCGAAATTCGGTATAAGGTCGATATGTAGGGGCGAGCCACCGGCTCGCCCCTACACCGAGTCTCCTCTTGTGCCGTAGGGGCGAGCCACCGGCTCGCCCGTACACCGTGTCTCCTCTTATACCGTAGGGGCGAGCCTTGGCTCGCCCACAAGTTTGCCGCGATTAACTATGCGCATTTTTTCAATTACTTACCTGCGTTTTCTGAAAACACAGAAGCAATAGCAAGCAAGTCATGCAAAACCTGATGGGCAGTTTCTATCAAGAGTGGGCGAGCCACCGGCTCGCCCGTACACCGAGTCTCCTGTTATGCTGTCCTGGATCGTCCGCAAATATGCCTTGATAAATGGTGCGCATTTTTTCAATTTCTTACTTGCGCTTACCTCTGCGTCCTCTGTAGTTAAAAAATAATCTCAAGCAATAGCCCCGGACGCCCCGCCCGCCATTCCGGGCCCGCAGCGCGTGGTAGAATAGGTCGATATGGCAGAGCAATCAACGATTTCCGCGCGAGATTCCGGCGCGTTCGCGCCGTGAGCTCGCCTGAAAAACCACATATCATTCGCGTTCATGCCCGGCGACCGGCGGCGGATGCCATTGAGCGCGCCGCCCGGACGATACGAGCGGGCGGCCTGGTCGCCTTCCCTACGGAGACGGTCTACGGACTCGGCGCGGACGCCTTCGACGAAGCGGCGGTGGACAAGATCTTCCGCGCCAAAGGCCGCCCGGCAAATGATCCCCTCATCGTTCATATCGCCGATATCGATCAGCTCGAGGCGGTGGCGCGGGAAATCCCGGATCTGGCCCATGCGCTGGCGCGGCGCTTCTGGCCCGGCGCCTTGACGCTCGTGCTGAAAAAGTCCGCGCGCATGCCGGCCAATCTCACCGCCGGCCTGGATTCTGTCGCCGTGCGCATGCCGGATCATGCGGTGGCGGCGGCGCTGCTGCACGCGGCGCGGCGGCCGATCGCCGCCCCCAGCGCGAACCGCTTTTCCCGCCCCAGCCCGACCACAGCCGAGCATGTCCTGGAAGATCTCGCTGACAAGATTGATGTCCTGCTGGACGCGGGCCGGACGACCATCGGCGTGGAATCCACGATTCTAAGTCTGGTTGATGAACCCGCGCGCCTGTTGCGCCCGGGCGGCGTTTCCTTCGAAGCGCTGCGCGAAATCGTGCCCGATGCGCGCTATGAGCCGCTCGCGCTCGACGGCGAATCGCCGCTGCCGGCGCCCGGCAGCATGCTGAAGCACTATTCGCCGCGGGCCCGCGTGGTACTTTTTCAAGGCGACGATGTCGCGGCGGCGCATGCCGCCATGCGCGAGCAGATTGCCCGGCACAGGCGCGTTGGCGTTCTGACCAGCGACGCCGAGGCCCGCGCATTCGAAGACGACGATGTGGCCGTCATTGGACTGGGAGCTGACGCCGATCAAGCCGCCCGGCGCCTATTCGCGGCCCTGCGCGCCTTCGACGAAGCCGGCGTCGAGTTGATCCTGGCGCGCGCGCCGGAGAAGCAGGGCTTGGGTTTGGCCGTCTGGGACCGTCTCCTGCGCGCCTCGGCCGGTTCGCTTGTCGAGGTTTGACCGGGCCCGGGTGGAGCGATCATGAAGCAGTGGCTGATCAAGCTTCTGGTGAAATGGATGACGCCGCGCCTGCGCTTCATTTACCACAATCCCGAATTATGGCGCTATGTGGAATCTCAGGGTTACCATGTGACGCCGGTGCATTTCTATCAGCCGATTCCCGATACGCAAGCGCTGGACGAAGTCTATCGTCCCGTATCTGAAATGCCCGGGATCGAGTGGAATGAAGCGGGCCAGCTGCGGCTGCTGCGCGAGGTCTTTCCGCAGTACGCCGATGAATACCGTCAGTTCTTCCGCGATTTCCGCGCTGACGCTCGTTTTGCCGGCCGGACGCTGGAATTCATCGGCCACGATCCCTTTGTTTATCACTGCATGATCAGGCATTTTAAGCCGGCGACGGTGGTCGAAGTCGGCGCCGGCTTTTCCACGCTGGTCGCGGCGCATGCCGCCCGCCTCAATGAACGGACGAGTGTCACCGCCATCGAGCCCTACGCCAACGATTTCCTCGGATCTCTCGCGGGCGATATTCATCACGTCAAGCAGACCGCGCAGCAGACAAGCGTCAGTTTCTTTGAGCGCCTGCAGCCCAAGGACATTCTTTTCATCGACAGTTCCCACGTCGCGCATACCGGCAGCGATGTCACCTACCTGATGCTGGAGGTTCTGCCGCGCTTAAGCCCGGGCGTCATTGTGCACTTCCACGATATATTCTTGCCCTTTGACTATCCGCGGCATTGGCTGGAAGGTCGGCACCTGTTCTGGAACGAACAATATATGGTGCAAGCCTATCTCATCCACAACCGGCGCGCGCAAATCCTCTTCGGCAACCGCTACATGATTGAGCATCATCGCGATCTGATGCTGGAAGCTTACGCGGGAAGCGACGGCGCTGGCGGCGGCAGCCTGTGGTTCCAGGTCTGAATCTCGCAGCGATAAGCGCCGGCACGCGCCTGTGATATAATGCCGCCAGTCAATACCGCAAGGGCGCTAAGGAATAAGCTGTGGCGAAAATTATAGAAATCAAGGATATCGCGGATTACGCCGGGCAGGAGGTCAGCGTCCGCGGTTGGGTCTACAGTCGCACCGGCAAAGGCCGCCTGCAATTCATCTTGTTGCGCGACGGCAGCGGCCAGGCTCAGTGCGTCGCCTTCAAGCGGGAAATGGACCCGGATGAATTTGAAATCGCCCGCGCTTTGACGCAGGAGTCCTCCGTCATCATCAGCGGCACGGTCCGCGCCGATGAACGCGCGCCGGGCATCCCCGGCGGCTACGAAATCGGCATTCAGCGCCTGGAATTGGTTCAGCAGGCGCTGGAATACCCGATAACGCCCAAGGAGCACGGCACCGAATTCTTGATGAACAACCGTCATCTATGGCTGCGCAGCAACCGTCAATGGGCGATCCTGCGCATACGGGCGACGATCATCAAAGCCATGCGCGACTGGCTGGACGGCGAGGGCTTTCTGCTGGTCGATACGCCGATCTTCACGCCGGCCGCCGGCGAAGAGACCACCACCCTCTTTGAAGTCGATTATTTCGGCGAAGCGGCCTTCCTGGCGCAAACGGGTCAACTCTACAACGAAGCGAACATCATGGCCTTCGGAAAGGTCTATTGCTTTGGGCCCACCTTCCGCGCCGAAAAATCCAAGACGCGCCGCCACCTGATCGAATTCTGGATGCTGGAACCCGAGATCGCCTTCTGCAGCCTCGAAGAGTTGATGGACATCGAAGAAGGCCTGGTGACTTATGTTGTTGGGCAAGTGCTGGATAAACACCAGCGAGAGCTGAAGATGATTGAGCGGGATATACAGAAGTTGGAGGCCATCCAGGCGCCCTTCGCGCGCATCAGCTACGATGAGGCCGTGGCGCGCTTGCAGGGCTTGCGCCAGCAATCAGACGCCGTGCCGTCGCAAGAAGACATCGCGATCGAATGGGGCGAGGATTTTGGCAGTCCGCATGAGACGGCGCTGGCGGAAATGTTTGAACGGCCGGTTTTTGTTTATCATTACCCGACCGCGATAAAGGCCTTTTATATGACGCCCGTCGCCGGCAGGCCGGAAGTCTGCCGCAGCGTCGACCTGCTGGCGCCGGAAGGCTACGGGGAGATCATCGGCGGCAGCGAACGCATCCACGATCACGATTTGCTCGCCAGGAACATCGACGCGATGGGCTTGGGGCGCGAGGCTTACGAGTGGTATCTTGACCTGCGGAAGTATGGCACGGTGCCGCATGCCGGCTTCGGCATCGGCATTGAGCGGACGGTGGCCTGGATCTGCGGCTTAAACCATGTGCGCGAGACGATTCCGTACGCGCGCTTGCTCAACCGCAAATATCCCTAGCGCTCGCGCCGCATCACTCCGGCAGCGCCAAGCGCAAAGCGTCGCCGACAGAACGCGCTTCAATCGCTTCGATTCCAGCCGGAAGAGCTTCCGAATGCCGGCGCAAGCGCGGAACCAGGACACGCTTGAAACCGATTTTCTTCGCTTCGTTCAAGCGCGCGGCCAACTGACCCACGCGGCGCACTTCGCCGCTCAAGCCCACTTCGCCAACCACTGCCAGATCGGCCGGAAGCGGCCGATCGTAAAAGCTGGACGCGACCGCCAGCGCCAGCGCCAAATCCGAAGCCGGCTCCGAAATCTTCAAGCCGCCGATGACATTGACGAAGATATCCTGATCCACCAGCTTCAATCCCAGTCGCGCGCTCAAGACGGCGCTGACGAGCAGCATGCGGCGCATGTCGACGCCGTTGGCCGTGCGCCGCGGATTGGCGAATGGGGATAGGCTGGTCAAAGCTTGCAACTCGACCAGCAGCGGGCGCGTGCCTTCCAAAGTGATGGAAACAGCCGAGCCCGGCGCGTTGATGACCCGCTCTTCCAGAAGCGCTTCGGATGGGTTTCTCACCTCGATCAAGCCGCTGCCGCGCATCTCAAAGACGCCGACCTCGCTTGTCGCGCCGAAGCGGTTCTTGACGCCGCGCAGCAAGCGATATTGCTGAAAGGGATCGCCTTCGAGATAGAGCACGGCATCCACAATATGCTCCAGAACGCGCGGGCCGGCGATGTTTCCGTCTTTTGTCACATGCCCGATCATCAGAATGCTGAGGCCTTTTGTTTTTGCCAATTCTTGCAGCTGCAGCGTGCATTCGCGCACCTGCGCCGGCATGCCCGGCGTGGAATCGAGCGCGGCCGAGCGCGTCGTTTGAATAGAATCGACCACAAGCAATTGCGGGTCCAGGGACCTTACCTGCTCAATGACCGCCTCCAAATCCGTTTCAGCCAGCACAAACAGATCGGCGGCATCCGCTTCGAGCCGCTCGGCGCGCATCTTGATCTGCCGGGCGCTCTCTTCGCCGCTGGCGTACAGCACGGGATAGCCGGAGCGCGCCAACTGCGCCGACAGATCGAGCGCCAGCGTCGACTTGCCGATGCCGGGCTCGCCACCGAGCAGGACCAGGCTGCCCGGCACAAAGCCGCCGCCCAATACCCGGCTGAATTCTTCAATGGGCACGGGGATGCGGGTTTCCTGGCTTAAGTCGATCTCAACAAGCGATTGGGGCGCGGCCGGGCCGTCGCTGGTCGGCTGGCGGCGCTTGCGCGGCGCCTGGCTTGCCTGCTCAATATGCTCAACCATGGTGCCAAACTGCCTGCACTGCGGGCAGAGCTTGTACGGCGTCGGGCTGCGTTTGCCGCAATTGGAACAGATGAAGGTGCTGCGCGTTTTGGGCATGGTTCCGTTAGATTTCGCAATCGCGCTGTTTACAGTCTGAATTCTAAGGCAAAAGGACGCGCTTGCAATCTATCAAGCCGCCGCATTCAACCGGGAATGCAAAGGCGGCAAGCAATCGTCGAAGTCAACCGAGAACAATCCCGCCACGGTCATTTGCGGTTCCAGCGCAGGGGCAAGAACAATAAAGGAGACCAATGACTGCTGCGCGCTCGGTCGGGAATGCGCCCGCCTTAACGCTGAACTTGCTTAAACGCCCACGGGGTCAAATGGCGCTCTCTTGAGCCGGCACGACCACATGGTCACAGTTTCCCATATCTCCGCTCGCGATGAAGGATTGGATACATTCCACTAGGACCGCGCCAATCTTAAAGTGGCCGCTATTGTTCCAATGGATGTCCGAGGGCTTATAGTCGTTGACGGTATCAAGAAATTGGCGCGGATCCAGATAGGGGATCTCCAGGTCCTCCATCACCGCAATCGCCGTCAAGTACAGCTCGCTGAATTCATCTATGTCCGCTCTTCGTGGCACGAGCAGGACCAGGAGCGTCGTGTCCTGCGCGGACGCGCTGTCGCGCAAGCGAGTCAAATAGTCCCTTGTCAGGCGCAGTTGGTTTTCCATCGACTCGTCAATAGACCCGGCGCCTAGTACGTCCATAATTCTCAGCGCCAGCGTACCCAGACGCGTCAGCCCAATGGCGCGCTCCAGTTCGCTGACTGGCGGAATGTAGCCTGCGGCCAAATAAGCGTTGACTAGATCCGCTGGCAACTGAACCGGATTACCCCATCTATCAATTTGGAATCGCCGCACAACGTACGAAACGCCGGCGCTGTCCTGCAATAACAAACGATCATCATGAGGCAACAGGTTGTCGCGAAAATCATTCATGTAGAAGCCAAGTATGGCCAACTGTGGACGCAACTGTGGCGCAAAAGCGCGAAACGCGGCCTCCGCTTGGCGCGTTCCGTTGCCGGAAATCGCCGTGTTCCAGATGATGAATTCCGGATACTCTGCTTCCAGATGCGCAGCGAAGGATTTGCCGATGTCCGCCGAATAGCCTTGCACAAAAGAATCGCCCATCAAAATGATGCGCGTTCGCTCGTCGAAGTCGTCCTTCACGACAAAGTCTTCGCTGTCGGCAAAGCTTTGCTGGTTAACGATACACTGTCTGCCGGTAATTGTGCCGTCGGCGCAGCCGCGGCGAGTTGCTTGAACACCCGGCCTGCAGCCCAAATCGTCGCAGGTCCGCGAATCGCTGACAATGACACTGCGATCGGGAATCTCACTCGGGAAATACGTAGGAATGCCCCCGACTGTCAGGACAATCTCCAGCACGAAGAGCGTAACCAGCGAAAGCAAAAGCGAAATAGCAATCGCGCGCGCTTTAGAGGCCCGTATACGGCGGCGCGGACGCGCGCTCCGAAGCCGCCATGCGGCAGCAGCGAGCGCCAAACCTGCCGCAATGATCAGCATTTGGGGGAGATTCACACCCGGGCTCGCGCCGGGAACGATGAAATCAAAGGCGGCGCCGAAAAGGGCAATCGCAGCGCCGAGAGCGATTAAGAAACTTGAAAGGTAATTCAAGACAGGAGACCGCCTGGTTTCGCTATCGCTGGAGAACTCAACAAGATATGACCGGCTGAAATTGCAAGATAAAACCCCGCGCTTAAAGAATCCAGCCGATTATCGCCGGGCGGCAACTCGCCAGCCACAACGCTGAACTTGCGCAAGTGCCCTCAAGGTCAACTGGCGCTCGCTTCTCGCGGCACAACCACATTATCACAGTTTCCCAGATCTCCACTCGCGCTTAAGGCCTCAATGCACTTGGCAAGAATCAAGCCGACCTTTTGGTGACCGCTGTTGTTCCAGTGGTCGTCAGGCGGCTCGGCATAGTCAGCAATCGGATCGAGATTGTCGATGACTTCCAGATATGTAATCCCGATCTCCTCAAACAGATTGATGGCCGCGCGGTAGTCTTCGCTCCGCGCTTCAATGTCTTCGGGATATGGAATGAGGACCACCAGCAGTACGCTGCCGAGCGCTTTGGCCCTGTCCCGCAAGTCCCTCAGATGCGAACGCGTCACGTCCATTCGATACGCAATAGAATTATCGAGGGTCATGCGAATCAAACTATCCTGCAGCCGAAGCGCCAAGGTTCCTAGGCGCGTCCGCCCAATAATCCGTTCCAGATTGCTAACGGGCGGCATTTTGCCTCTGATTGCGTAGGCAAAGACAAAGTCGTCACGAAGTTCGACCGTGATTCCCCATCGGTTATACCTGAATCGCGTCAAAGATCTTGATTCGCCGCTGTCCTCCGCAATTATTGACCGGCCGTCCAGAGGCGTTAAATTGCCGCCGAGGTCATTCGTCATGAATCCCAGAATTGAGAGTTGCGGCTGAAGCTGCGGCGCGAACTCTTTGAATGCCGCCAGATCCTGGTTTGTTGCAGTGCCCCAGATTGCCACGTTCCACAATACGATGTCATGCAGTTTGGATTCAATAATTTCGACAAAGGAATTGCCAACATCAGCTGAATAGCCATGCGCAAATGAATCGCCCATAACCATGATGCGCATTCGGTCTGCCATATCGTCGCTTGCGACAAACTCGTCCCTGTCCGGATAGCCTTGACGATTCACGATGCAGCCTCGGCCAGTGGCCGGGCCCGCCGCGCACCGCGCCAAGATCGCGTCATAATTAAGACGGCAGCCTCGATCGTCACAGGTTTGCGTCAGGGCCACATCGCTTTCGATTTCGGGAAAGTCATAAGGCAAATAGGTAGCTATGCCGATGAGGGTCAACACAATCTCCAAAACCACAAGCGTCGCCAGCGAAATCACAAGCCCAAGGGCAGCGGTCTTTGCTCCCTGGCCGGGGAATCCATGCCGAAACCGCCAGGACCCGGCGGCGAGCGCCAGCCCGGCGACGATGATCAGCAATTGGGGAAGGTTCAAACCCGGGCTCGTGCCGGGCAAGAGATAGTCGATGCCCAATCCTAAAAGAGCCAGGAGCATGCCAAGCGCAACAAAGAGATAGGCCAGCCCGGTCTTCAGTTTTGACTTTGCCTTGCGCGACATTTTTTCTCCGTGAGCAAGAGTCGGGAAAACTGGGATTATAATAGCGATATTATACCATTTGGCACATCTCCGCCACATGCGCATTATTTGATTTTCGGCGCGGAATTTGCCCCGGATCTCAGGAATCTCTTCCTAAGCGCTGGCGCCGACTATTAACGTCGGCTTGCGCGTAACGTCTGCGTAATATGCGCGGTCTAGGCTTGTAGCGAATCGAGAAGTCAGCGGGGCGGCGACAATGTTCATGTCGATACGAAAACTAGGCCTTTGGCAGGTCGGCATCTTGATACTGGTCATAGCCGGCTTCGCGGCGATCGACGCGCGACAGGCGCTGCCGCAAGACGAGTCGTCTTGCCGCCCGTCTCAGCTGCGCACCGTGAATTGGTCAACCGACTTCTGCCAGTCGATTGTGGACTTCGCTGAAATTATCGTCGGCAACCCCACCAAGAATGGCATTCCGGCGCTGACCGACCCGGTTATGGAAAGCGTTGATTCGGCTTCCGAATGGTTGAGCGGACGCTCGCCCGTGATCGCGCTGGAACTGGCCGGGCAAGCCCGCGCCTATCCACTGGCGATACTGATGTGGCACGAGATCGCAAATGACGAAATCGCTGGCATACCGGTCGCCGTGACCTTCTGCCCGCTTTGCAACAGCGCCATAAGTTTTGATCGCCGCGTGAATGACTCCGTCCTGGACTTTGGCGTGAGCGGATTGCTGCGCAACAGCGATCTCATCATGTTTGATCGCCTGACCGAGTCCTGGTGGCAGCAATTGACGGGCGAAGGCCTCGTCGGCGAATATGCCGGCGAGTTGCTTGAAATCGTGCCGTCCCAGCTAATCGGCTTCGGCAGTTTCGCGCAGCGCCACCCGGAAGGCTTGGTCATGTCCCGGGATACGGGCTACAACCGTCAATATGGCATCAATCCCTACAGCGACTACGACAGCCGACCGGGACAACCTTTCTTATTCCGGGGCGAGGTTGACAATCGTTTGGATTCCGCCGTTGACCATGTGCTGGCAACCGAAATTGACGGCATCGCAAAAGCCTATCCATTTTCAATTCTGCGCGCCGAGCGCGTCCTGAATGACGCCGTCGGCGCAACGCCGGTTGTCATATTCTTCCAGGGCGGCGTCGCCAGCGCATTGGGCGACCGCGTAATCGATACCGCCCGCGATATCGGCAGCGCCGGCATGTATCGATCCACGCTTGATGGCCGGGCGCTGCATTTCCGGGCGAACGAGGACGGGGGCTTCAGCGATCTGGAAACGGGCTCCATCTGGAATGCATTCGGCGAAGCGGTCGACGGCGAATTAAGGGGCGAGCAATTGGAATGGATCGATGCTTTCCCGCATTTCTGGTTTGCCTGGGCGGCTTTTCATCCGGAGACCGAAGTATACGGCAGCGCGCAAGACGCTGGCGCATGACGCTTCCGGCCGCGAATTCACGATTCTAGCTTCGGGAAACGAAGACGATGCGATTTGGAAAGAAACACTTGCGGAAACTTGTCGCCCTGGCTCTGGTCGCGGTGGCGCTGGCGCTGCTGGGGCGCGACGCTTTCGGCGGACCGTGGTCGGGCTGGAAAACCGACTTCGATCAGAAGATTATCGACCTGGACGAAGTGATGTCCGGCGGTGTGCCGCGCGATGGCATCCCGCCTATCGACGACCCGCAATTCATATCGGCGCAGTTGGTCACGGACCTGGCGCCGCAGTCTCCCGTAATCGCCATCAACATTGAGGGCGATGCCCGCGCCTATCCCCTGGAAGTGCTAACGCGGCATGAAATCGTCAATGATGTCGTGGCGGGCGTTCCCGTGGCGGTGACCTTCTGCCCGCTCTGCAACAGCGCCCTGGCATACGACCGGCGCGTCGACGGCGAGGCGCTGCGATTTGGCGTTTCGGGCAATCTGCGCCATAGCGATCTGATCATGTGGGACAGCGCCAGCGAATCCTGGTGGCAGCAGCTGACGGGCGAGGCCATCGTCGGCGCCTACAGCGGCTATCGCCTGAAAATGCTGCCGTCGCAATTGATCAGCTTCGGCGTCTTTCGCGAGCGCTATCCGGAGGGCGTGGTACTGCGCGGCCCCTTGGGCATGTACGGGCAGAATCCCTACCGCGGATACGACAGCGACAGTTCGCCATTTCTCTTCGCCGGACCCCTGGACGAACGCCTGCATCCAACCGAGCGCGTGCTCGCCGGCAAGGTTGCCGAACAGGATGTCGCCTATCCATTCTCCCTCTTGCGCCAAAAGCCGGTGATCAATGACAGCGTTAACTCGGCGGACATCGTCGTCTTCTGGCAGGCGGGGGCCGCCAGCGCCCTTGACCGGACAGATATCGATTCATCGCGGGATGTGGGCATGGCGCTGATGTATTCGCGACAGCTCGATGACGGTCGCAGCCTGACCTTCCGCCATCAGGACGGCGCATTCCTGGACAATGAAACGGGCAGCCGCTGGAATATTCTCGGGGAAGCCGTCGCCGGTCCGCTTCAAGGCGCGGCGCTGCGACAGATTCAGGCCGCCGCGCATTTCTGGTTCGCCTGGGCGGCTTTCCATCCCGATACCTTATTGAAAGACCTGGCGCCGGATGCGCAAGAGCAATAGCCGCTACAAAGATCTGCCGAACGTCAATTAGCAAGGAGTTCCCATGTACAGAAAAACGAAAGTGTCGTTGATAGTCCTCTTCCTCGTTGTCAGCGCTCTGTTGCCGGCGGCGGCGCAGGCCCAGCTCAGTTGCGCCGAGCCGCCCCCGCCCTTCGACAACGAGCGGACATTGGATAATTGGCAGCGGACCTGGAACCTGATGGATGTCTGCCAGAGCCAGGAAGGCGTCTTCCTCGAGATCATTTCCGGCGGCGTCGGGCGCGATGGCATTCCGCCAATCGATTCTCCGCTATTCGACGACCTGGCGACCGCTGACCTTTGGCTGGCGGATGCCTCTCCCGTCATCTCGGTGGAAATCGGCGGCCAGGCCCGCGCCTATCCGCTGGCGATCCTGACCCGGCACGAAATCGCCAATGACAGCATCGGCGACATTCCCATTGCCGTCACCTTCTGCCCGCTTTGCAACAGCGCAATCGTGTTTGACCGGCGGGTCCAGGGCGAGACGCTGCGCTTAGGCGTCAGCGGCATGCTGCGCCACAGCGATCTCATCATGTGGGACGACAAGACGCAATCCCTTTGGCAGCAACTGACGGGCGAAGGCATCGTCGGCGCGCACACCGGCGTCTGGCTCGATATCGTGCCGTCGCAACTGGTGGGTTATGGCGCCTTTAAGGCGCAATATCCCGAGGGCGAAGTGCTGTCGCGGGGCAGCCGCCATTACGGCAGCAATCCCTACGTCAACTACGACAGCAGCCCGCGGCCCTTCCTCTTCATGGGTACGCCGGATGAGCGCCTCTTCGCCACTGAACGCGTTCTCGGCGCGACCGTCGGCGATGTCAGCGTCGCCTACCCCTTCGCCACCTTGGCCGAGGAAGCGGTGATCAACGATTCGATTGCCGGCGCGGATGTCGTGGCGCTCTGGCAGCCGGGTTCCTTCAGCGCTTTGGATGCCGCCAACATCGATCAATCGAAGGATGTGGGCATGGCCGCGCTCTTCTCGCGCGAGCTGGATGGGCGGACGCTGACTTTTGAAGCCGCGGAAGGCGCCATCATGGACGAAGAAACCGGCAGCCGCTGGAATATCTTCGGAAGCGCCGTCGAAGGCGAATTGGCTGGCGCGCAACTGCGCTCGATTAACGCCTTCCCGCACTTCTGGTTCGCCTGGGCCGCCTTCTACCCGGACACCGGAGTCTACGGATTCCAGCCGCCGTCGGCGGAAGCGATCGCGCGCCAGGAACTTGACCCGATCCTCGGCAATCCCGACGCCGCCGTGACTCTGGTCGAATATGGCGCTTACGGCTGCCACGCCTGCAAGCACTGGCATGAAGAGGGCATTGTCGAAGCCATCCTTGAAGAATTCGACGGCCAAGTGAACTTCACCTATCGCGACATTCCGATCATCGTGCCGGATTACAGCCAGTGGGCGGCCGAAATCGCCCAGTGCGCGCTCGACCAGGGCAACGAGCAATTCTGGACGATGCACGACGCGATCTTCAGCCGGGCCGATCAAGGCCGCGCCAGCGCGCATGAACTCATTGAACTGGGCGGCGAAGTTGGCCTGGACGCGGAAGCGCTGCGCGCATGCTACCGATCGGGCGCGCATGCCGGCACGGTGCGTTTCGACCATGAGCGCGGCCTGGCGCTCGGGATTCGCAGCACGCCGACATTTGTCATCGCCGGTTCGCCTGTGGACAACGCCAATCCCGAACGCCTGCGGGAGCTCCTGCGGGCGGAGTTGGACAAGCTGGGCGGATAAGCGGACGCAAAAGAACGGGCGACCCCTTTAGGTCGCCCTTTTCCTTTTCTTGCGAATGTAGCGCAGCGATTACCGCTACAGAATCTGATCCAGGAATTCTTGCGTGCGCGGGTGGTGTTCGATTTCGGGGCTGAAGAAGTTCTCCGGCGGGCCCTCCTCGACGATGCGGCCCATATCCATGAATATGACGCGATCGGCCACTTCGCGCGCGAAGCCCATCTCATGCGTGACGACCAGCATGGTCATGCCGGTTTTCGCGAGTTCCTTCATCACATCCAGCACTTCCTTGATCATCTCGGGATCCAGCGCCGAGGTCGGCTCGTCAAAAAGCATGATCTTCGGTTCCATCGCCAGGGCGCGGGCGATCGCCACGCGTTGCTGCTGCCCGCCCGATAGCTGGCCGGGATACTTAAATGCCTGTTCGGGGATTTCAACCCGCTCAAGCAATTCCATCGCGCGCTGTTCGGCGCGGTCGCGCGCCCAATGCCGCACTTTCATCGGCGCAAGCGTGATATTGTCCATGACCGTTAAATGCGGGAAGAGGTTGAATTGCTGGAAGACCATGCCGGTCTCGCGGCGGATCTCGGCGATATTCTGCACATCATGGCTCAGTTCAATGCCATTGACGACGATCGTGCCGTCTTGATGCTCTTCGAGGCGGTTGATGCAGCGGATCAAAGTCGATTTGCCCGAGCCCGATGGTCCGATGATCACAAGCACTTCTTGCGGCATCACCTCCAGGGTGATATTGCGCAGGACGTGAAAATCGCCAAACCATTTGTTCATCTCGCGACAGATGATGATCGGCTCGTCGCCCGCCATCACTTGCTTGGCGCTGTTTTCCATTGCTCCCTCCGCGATTTCCACTGTGCCGGCCATGCGCATCCGCGATCGCGCAGGCCGCCCGGGACCCTACAATTGCTGCGCCCGCACCACGCCCGATCCGGTCTTTTCGATGCGTCGGCTGATGTAAGACATGATGTAGCTGAAGACAAAATACATAATGGCGACATAGAGGAAAGTTTCCTGCCGCCGCTGCAAGAACTCGGGCTGGGCGACCACGCGAACGGCGATACCGAGTATTTCCGCCAAACCGACTATGAAGACCAGCGAGGTGTCCTTGAAGAGCGAGATGAATTGGCCGACCAAAGCCGGAATCACCGCGCGCAGCGCTTGCGGCAGCAAGATATGCAGCGTCGTCTGCCAGCCGGACAGGCCGATCGCCTGCGCCGCTTCGGTCTGGCCGCGGTCGATGGACTGCAAGCCGCCGCGCACATTTTCCGCCAGGTAGGCGGCGCTGAACAGCGTGATGCCGACCAGGGCGCGTACGGCATTTTCGATTGTCGCCAGGGTCGGATCGACCAGCGGCACGAGCAGAGTCGCCAGGAATAGAACGGTGATCAAGGGTACGCCGCGCAGGACTTCAATGTATAGAATGCACACATACTTGACGACCGGCAGATTGCTGCGCCGCCCGATTGCCAGGGCCAGGCCAATCGGGAATGACGCGGCAATGCCCAGGATCGTCAATTGCATCGTCAGCATCAAGCCGCCCCAGAGCCGCTTGTCGGAAACCGGCAAAAGGTCGCCGGGCGAAGTCTGCAGCAGGCCCTGCGCGTCAAGGCCGTTAACGGCGCTGGGAATAAAGAGCAGGGCAACAAGCCAGGCGACCGCGGCCGCGTACATGCTTTCCCGCGGATATCGCTGGATGAGGTTGCCGCGCGCGGCTTCCTGGGATTTGCGCTGATCGCCTTGCTCCCCTTCGCCGCGCTTGAATGCGAGCGCGCCGGCCGCCAGCCACAGCGTATAATAGACGATTGACCAGCGATCAATCGAAGTCCAGGTTTGCATCCAAATGAATGTCATCAGCAGCAGACCGACGATAATGCGCGTGGAATTGAATTGCACGGCGCCGGAGAAAAACATCCAGCCCAGCCAGAGCGCGAAGGCGATAGCGGCCATGAGCGCCGGCGAGCCGGACGCATCCTGCTCGGTCAAATTGGTGTTGATGAATACAAAGATAAAGGCGAGGCAGCATATCAAATAACCGGCGCGCTTGATGCCGAAATCCAGATTCCTGAGCGCCGCGCCGCGCGCGCCCGCGGCCGCGCCGAATATCGCGAGAAGCAGCCAGAACAGGAGCGAATGGACCGGGGCCTCGTGCCAGCCGGGCCAGACCAGATTCACGACAAAGGCCTGGGCGATCTGCAAGAAAAAGCCGCCGATGAGCAAGGCATGACCCAAAGCGCCGTGATAATTCAGCCCGATTAGGTACATGATCAAGAGCCAAACCAGCCCGGCGACCAGGCTGCCCAGCGCCCCGCCCGACAAATCGCCAACACCCGAAGCCAGCACATACATGACCAAGGGAAAGAGCCCCCAGCCATATACAAGCAGCCGGTTTAGCGAGCCTTCGGCATCTTCGCCGCGATTGCTCGCACTCAGGCGTCTCTCAACGCGTTGCGCAAGCAGAACGGCGCCAAATGCCAGCGCGATCTTCAGAATCTCAGCGGCGGGACCCGAAATTAGCGCGCCGCGATCCAGCAGCGCAAAATAGGCCAGCAGCAGGACCAGCGGCGACATTGACCAGGCCAGCACGACCAGGCGGCTGTCGCGCGAACGGTAGGCTGTATTCTCGCCCAGCAGGTGGGCGGCGCCGCGCCCCAGCAGATAACCCCAGATGATCGTCAGCACAAAGGGCAGAAGCAGAGATTCGACCTGCTCAAAAAAGGGCGGAATGAAATGCACGAGGTAGGTTTCAAGGTCGCGCAAACCGCGAAACTGATTGTCGATCAGCGCGACAAAGGGGATGTTCTTGCCATCGATTTGGGGCCGGGGCGCCGTGACGACCAGTTCGTTGTCGGTCAAGCGCACAAAGCGGGACTCGGTCGCGCTAAGCGTGCGCTCCACAACCGGATGGATGCCGGTCGCCGACAGAATCGCCGTGCCCTGGCTGCCTTCGACGGCGTCCTTGGTCAGGATATACCAGCCATCCTTGGGGATCTCATAAGAGACGACATCGCCCGCGCCGCTAAGGACGCCCTCCGCCATGACCTCGAGCGTCGCCGCGTCGCGAATGGCGACCGCCATTGGCGTCTGGCCGAGCGCATAGAGATCGAGAACCGATTGCGGCGTCAGCAGGCGCACAAACAGATCGCGCAGGAAGGCCGCTTCGCGCGGCAAAGGCCGAATCAGTTCTTCGTCAGCATCGCTCTGATCCGGTTCGCCGATCAGGTCTTCGGAGAGCTGCACCACCATCAGGTCGCCCAGGTCTTCCAACTGCTCGCTGGCCAGCACAACTTCATGCAGATTCGCCAGGGCCGCCGCCGCGGCCGACGGTATGGCATCGGTCATGGAGAGGTTTATCGCGCTGTCTTCGACGGCGACAAGCGCCTCGAGGATCGCCGCCTCGCGCGGGTCCAGGCCCTTGGCCGCTCTTTCCAGCCGCGCCAGCCAGAAGCGCATCTCGGCGACGGTGGCATCGGCGCCGGCCAGGGGCGCATCCAGTCGCGCGACATATTCCCGGGTGGAGGCCAGCAAGTCGTTGGTGCGCCGGAAAGTGCGAATGGAGAGCCGCGTGCGCTCTTCCAGCCCTTCGGTCATTTCGCCGCTGAGCATGGCGTCGAACGTATGACCGGTTTTTTCGCGCTGCTCCAGCCGATTGCGCGCCGCATTCGCCAGGGCGTTGGCGGCGCGATCGGAAAAGCCGGACATGCGGCTGAGCCTCTCGATATCGCCGACCTCATCCCGGGCCAGCGCGACCGATACGCGTTCCCCGGCTTGCGCGATGAAACCCAGATTCTTCTGTGGTACCAGGGCCGTAGCGCGGTCGATGATGTCCACATTGCCGGCTGTAAAATAGGAATTTGGCTGCGGGATGGTCGCTTCGATTAGAGGGGGCAGAACGGCGGTAGCGGAAATCAGCGCCAGCGCGACGACCGTCAGATAGCGGACGGAGCGGCGCGCCCAGGCCGCCAGGCTTATGCCGGTCAGCGCTGCCGTGAACAACACGGTGAGCGCGATGCGCCACTCGTAGGCCGGTTCAAAGGATTGAAGCATGAAGAGGCGCTGATTGTTGATGATGGTGAACCAGTTGGCTGTCCGCACCGACCACTCGAAAAAGCCGACCACCAGCACAAGTATCAGCAGGCTGCCCAATACTGTAATGACGATATCGGCGGGCGACCCCAAGAGATTCTGCCGCAGCCAGCCGGCCAGCCCCACCTCCAGCTTCGGCGGCGGCCGCGACGGCTCATCATCGTAGTGAATGAATGTCTGGCTGGCGTCAGCCTTGCCCGGCTCCGACATCGGCCTGCTACCTTGTCACCAATTGGAAGCGCTGATTAACCATATTCATCGCCAAAGAGATGCACAAACTGATAAATAGATAAGCGAGCAGAATCATCAGGATGCCGGTGACGGACTGCCCGGATTGATTGATGATCGTGTTGGTCACCTGGAAAATGTCCGTATAGGAAACGGCGATCGCCAGGCTGGAGTTCTTCGATAGATTCAGAAACTGATTGCCCAGGGGAGGGATGATGACGCGCAGAGCCTGCGGCAGGATGATCAAGCGCAGCATATCGCCTTGACTCAAGCCGAGCGCGCGCGACGCTTCCAACTGCCCTTTTGGCACGGCCTGAATGCCGGCGCGCACAATTTCAGCGATGAAGGCCGAGGTGTAAATCACCAGGCCGAGGAAGACCGCCAGGTAGGAAGGCGAGATTTCAATGCCGGTTTCGATATTGCGGCCGCGGCGATCCAAGGCCGGCGGCCGATAAAGCAAGGGCTGGCGCGTGAATTCAAGCTCCTGCTCGATGCTGAGCATGCCCGATTCAAAGGCGTCGTCATACTCCATTTCAACGTATTCGTCGCGCTCCTCGTCAAAAACCGCGATCTGCGCCGGCGTCGGCCGCATGCCGATAATCAGCCATCCCAGCGCGGTGAAACCGATGAAAGCCGCAAGCGCGTAACGCGTCCGCGGGAAGGGCTGCCCGGTCGTTTCGGTGATGTAGCCGAAGTAGCGCCACAAGATCATCGAAACGACGATGCCGATGACCACAAAGACCATCCAAACGCCGAAGAGCGAACTCGGGATCAATTCAAAGATGGCGACGCCCTTGATGCTGATGTAGATGCCGGGCAGGAATTCTATGGGCGAGCCGGAACCAACCAGCACGATGCCAAACAAGTTGACCGCGACGACAAGGGCGATGCCCACCTGGCGCACAATAGTCCGCCGGACGGGCCGGCGCAGCGATCCGCTGTATTGCCAAATGAAAAGAATGACAACGAACGACAAGGCATATTGCAGGAGCGGAAGACTGCGGATGCCTTCCCGCGGGAAGGCGAAGGACTCCTGCTGCTGCGGCAGGGCGAATATAACGATGAAGAACCAGGCGAATATCTGCAGCAGAACGGGCGTATTCCGCAAAACTTCGACATAAGCCCGGGAAATCGAGCGCACCAGGAAGTTGCGGCTGAGCAAGAAGATGCCCACCAGGATCCCGATCACAGTCGTGGCGATCAAGCCAAGCAGCACAACGCGCAGCGTATTGATGAAGCCGACGCGAAAGGCATCGATATAGCGATCGCTGGACTCATAGTCGCCGGAATCGGCAACGTCAAACCCGGCGCGATTCTGCAGGAATTCGAAATTCGGGGATTGGTTGGTGGAATCCAGGGCGGTGTTGATGCGCGTGCTCAAGTCATTCATGACCACGACTATGATCATGACAAATATCAACTGAGCGATCCCTTGCAAGATGCGGCCGTCGCGGAAAATCGCCGGCAGAATGCCGCCAAATTGGGCTTGCTCCGTTTGCATCCGCATCAATCGCTCTTCAATAAGATCCGTTTGAGGGCGGCTTCAACCCGATCGGGTTGGCTCAATTTTACGCAATGCGGCGGTATCTGACAAATTTTTCCGCCGCTTCCAATTATATGTAGGGTCCGTATAGGGTTTGATACGCAAATAAATCTCAATCCGCGCTGAAATTGAAACGGGGCGCGCCACCTGGTTGGCAACGCGCCCCGCCGAGTTTAATCTGTCTTCTGGCGCCGGTTTAACGGAAGGGCGCCGCGTAGAGCAGACCGCCGTCCGTCCAGAGCGCGTTCACGCCGCGTTCCAGACCGAAGATGGTGTCCGGACCGAGCCAGCGATCGTAGATCTCGGCGTAGTTGCCCAACTGGGTGATCACATCAACCATGAAGCCATCGTCGATGCCCAGGTAGTCGCCGGCTACGTTGTCGCCCAGGCCGAGCAGACGGCCGACTCCGGCATCTTCGCTGTCCATGTAGTCGCCGATGTTCATGCTGGTGATGCCGAATTCCTCCGCAGTCACCAGACCCCAAACGGTCCAGCGAATGATATCGGCGAAGTTGGCGTCATTCTGCGGGCTGACCGGACCGAGCGGCTCTTTGCTGATCACTTCCGGCAGAATCAGATGCGCGGCGGGATCGGCCGAGGTCGCCTTGCGGGAAACCAGACTGCTGACATCGCTGGTGAAGGCGTCGCAGGCGCCGGCTTCGTAGGCGTCCATGATGGCGTCAAAGTCCTGGAAGGTGCTCAATTCCCAGTCCGCGTTGAGCCTGTCGGCCGTGTCGGTGATATTCAACTCGGTGGTCGTGCCGGCGGTGGCGCACATGGTGATGCTCTCTTCGCCGAGCTCGGCCAGATTGGTCACGCCGAACTCAACCTTGACCATGATGCCCTGGCCGTCATAGAAGGTGGTGGGACCGAAGGTGGCGCCCCATTCGGTATCGCGGCTGAGCGTCCAGGTCGTATTGCGGCTGAGCATATCAATCTCGCCACCGGCAAGGGCCGTCGGCCGTTCAGCAGCCGTCAAGGGACGGAAAGCGATGGCATTGGCGTCGCCGAGAATGGCAGCGGCAACGGCGCGGCAAATATCAACATCAAAGCCTTCAAATTCACCGGCGTCATTCTGTGTGCCGAAACCCGGAAGCACTGAGTTCACGCCGCAGATTAACTCGCCGCGATCGCGGATGCGCTCAACAATGTGCCCATCCTGAGCGGCGGCCAAACCCGTACCCATGACCAGCACGATGACCAGAAGCATTGTCAACATAAAGAGACGTTTCATTTTTGCCTTCCTCCTCGGGGGCTAGGTAATCTTTCGGAACCTGCGCGCCGGCTCCCCGCGTCGCCGTATAGTTTTTCGGCGAAATACACGAGTTCAGTTTATTTCGAGTCGCACCGCCTGACAAGTCAAAACGGCATCAAACAACAGAAATAAAACCGCCCGATAAAATCATCTTAACGGGACGGTTTACAAATTGTCAAGTTAGCAGACGCTTACGCGGCTGTGGCGGAAGTCTCTATTTGGGCGCCATTTCAAAACTGGCGGGCCGTATAGCTTCCAGGGCCTTCATGATGCCCGCTCTGACCTCGCCGGATTCAGCGTGACGCCCAACGGCCGCCTTGGAAAAGACCAATTCGCCATTGACCCAGACGTCAAAGACGCCGCCGGTGCCGGGCACCAATTTCCAACTGCTGATGAAGTATTCAATTTCGCGCTCGTTCAAGATTTCGTCCGTCAAACTGACGGCATTAGGTTGGTGTCCTCAAGTTGCGCAGTACTTGACGACAATGTCCATTCCACCTTCTTGCATGATCGCGTCCTTTCCGAAACAAATCATTCGATTGATCTATTGTAAACCATCCGCGCAAAATCGCAAAGGTCGCCTTCTCGGGTCTTGTATCAGAGTCGGTTGAGATTCCTCAAATGCCGACGATTTGGCAGGGGCGAGCCTTGGCTCGCCCGCCAGCACCGTCGTCCGTCGTCGGTAGGGGCGAGCCGGTGGCTCGCCCGCAAATTCGCATTTACGGCATCGGGCGATTCACACGATCGCCTCTACAGATGCCGCGCAGGCCGCGCACGTCGCATTAACGCAGGCGGCCGGCTGGCGGGGTGTAGGGGCGACACTGTGTGTCGCCCGCCAACACCGTCGTCCGACATCGGTAGGGGCGAGCCGGTGGCTCGCCCGCAAAGTCACATTTACAGCATCGGCCGATTCGCAGAATTGCCCTTACCGATGTCGGGGGTGTCGAGGCGGACGATCAGGTTGCGCCCCGGCGTGATGGCGTGGCGGGCGTTTCAGCGAAACGCCCCTACTAGCCGCATGTCCCCTTGGTTTCGACGAACTCGGCGCTGATCCAGCCGCGCTCGCCGTGATAGTCCACCTTGAACCAGCCCGCCGTCCGCTGCAGCGCTGTCAGCGTGGCGTTGTGCGGCACGCCGCCGGTGATCTCCCCGTCGGGCGCGTCGCGGAAGTTGAGATTGAACTGCGTCCGCACCATGCAATTGCTCAAGGCCTGCGCCGAGATTTGCGCGGCTTGGGCGGCCGGGGCGGCGGCGCAGGCCGCGGGCGGGTCGCCGGGCAGAAGGACCAACATGCCGGGCCCATTGATCGCCCCGCAGGTCATGCCGTTCAAGCTGCAAGCGGCCCAAGCCTGAACCGTCCGCGGCATGGCGGCGGTGTCGATGAACTTGAAGGCGCCGCCGCCGGAAGCCTCGAAACAGATCTGCGTATTCGGCATGACCCAGGACCAGACATCGACGGCGTCCACAAAGTCGCCGTCTTTGATATCGGGGTTGGCGATCTGCAGGGCGTTGACGCGTTGGCACTGGGTGGACGGGCTGAGGTTGTAGGCGGCGATGCCGTCGAGGGTCAGGCAAGTGGAGACGGGCGGCGCCATGCCGACTGATTCGTCTTCGTCTTCGTCTTCGTCTTCATCGTCATCGCCACCGCCTCCGCCACCGCTTCCGACATCATCGCCGGGGGGCGGCGAAACATCTGTGCGCGGCGTTGTCACCTGCGGCGGCGGCGGGACATAACCGGTGTGCTCAATCGCGCCTCTGTCGCACTTGTCGTTTTCGCCGGCCGGTTTTGGCCGCGCCTGGCCGCGCTGGTCGATGTTGCCGCCGACATTGGCGGCCAGGCAAGTAACGGCGTCAATCGCCGGGCTGCCGAGGCGGGGTATGTAGAAGCTGCCCAAGTTATGCGTGGTGGGACCGACCAGTTGAGGATTGTCAGTGACGGCGGTATTGCCGACCGCATTATTGACGAAATCGCAATTCGAAGTACCGATGATGCTGCCTGCGTTGGAGTTTAATTTGTTGTTGTTAAGCTCAGCGGGCGTAGTTGCCGCGTCTTCGCGTTGGTCCACGCGTCGGCAATCGGTGGGGCTATTGCCGTAAAGGATGCTGTTGAGGATTTGAACGCCGGCGCCTCTATTCATGTTAAGCGCGCCATGCGTGGCGCTGGCCTGGTTGTTGGTCATGGTGACATGTCGCAGGCGGACGGTTTTGCTGCCTGTAGTGTCGGCCAGATATATGGCGCCTCCGCTATTTTCCGCTCGGTTGTTAAAGAAGCTGCTGTTGTTCACAGTAATTGCGCCATCGGTGTAAATGGCGCCGCCTTCCAATTTCGCCCGGTTATTGTAGAAGGCGCAGCGGTTGATGGTGATTGTGGTGTCAGCGCCGGCGCTAATCGCGCCGCCGAAACCGCCCGAGCCGCCGACGACCTTCAGCGCCGTGTTATTGTGAAAGACGCAGTCGTTGAAGGTGTAGGTCCCGGCGCCAGTATAGGGGTTAAAAGCGCCGCCATTTTCACGGTCGCCGCCGGCCGCGCCGGTGAAGGTGATGTTGTTGAACGTGATCGTGGGCGCGCCCCAAAGACCAAAGAAGGAGTAAGTGCCGTCGCCGCGTATGGCATGGCCGTTGCCATTGACCGTGAGCGTGCCGCTGCCGGCGCTGCCTTCCCAGATTTTCGCGCCCAGCACTGCGTCGGCCTGCAATTCGATGGTGTCATTGCCGCTGCCGGCTGTGCAGCCGCTGCCGGTGGGGGCGGAATCGTCAAAGGCGGAATCCCAAGCCTGCTTGAAGGTGCAGTTCGCGCCGACGGTGATGGTGGCGGCATGGGCGGGCAAGGCTGCGGCAAGCAGGACCAGCGCGATGAGGATGAATTTGAGGATAAGGGCGGAGCGAAAATCAAGATATGGGGAAGGATTACGAGATATTACGGGGGGGGGGGGGGGGGGGGGGGGTGAGCTAGAGGATCGCGGCGAGCGGAAAGAAGGCGTCAATTTTCCTGCCTCGCGCGCGAAGCTGCAAATGAGTTTCATGACCAGGCTCCTATGCCTATGCTGCAGTGAAATGTTTCGATCAGTTACCTGAATTATGGAATCCTTCGCGCATTGTAATGCAATAACGCATGATTTGTCAAATTCCAGCCCGTTTCTAAAGTATCAGAGTCGTTTGAATTTCTTCAAATACCGACGATTTGGTAGGGGCGACACTGTGTGTCGCCCGCCAACACCGTCGTCCGTCGTCGGTAGGGGCGAGCCGGTGGCTCGCCCGCAAATTCGCAATTTCAGCAACGTCCGATTCACACAATCGCCTTTACAGATGCCGCGCAGGCCGCGCACGTCGCATAGACACAGGCGGCCGGCTGGTGGGGTGTAGGGGCGACACTGTGTGTCGCCCGCCAGCACCGGCGTCCGTCGTCGGTAGGGAGATGGCGCATCGGGCGTTTCAGCGAAACGCCCCTACAGATGCAGGGTGTGATGGTTTAGCGGACGATCCACCGGATCGCCCCTACCACAATATTTCAATCGAAATCGATACTCTGCCCGCGAAACGCGAGCTTGCGTTTTATCCATTATGATATTATACCTAATATATCATCCCATAAAAGCAAGAGTTGCATAAATTTCTGTCCCTCAACGCCCTCTCTCCCCGATCTTATGCAATTGTTCACGCGCTCAAGTATCTCCGATTAAGCATGCGCCAGTTCACCTTGACGGGCTTGCTCGCCGCGCTATTCGCCTTCTCGTCAGTTCCCGCGTCTGCGCAAGGCTGCGGCCTGCCGACCTCGGGCAACGTCGCCGCCTCCGCGACCTACACGCTGACAGCCGACTGCGCGCTGACGGACACGCTTAGCTTCGGTACAGTGGCGGAAAACGCCAGCAAGATCGACATCACGATCAACGGCGGCGGGTACAGCATCAGCGGCACAACGCAGGCATGCGGCGGCAGCGGCCGGGATTCCATCGTTGTCGAGCCCAATGTCGCCTTCAATCTCAATAATGTGACGATCAAGAACGGCGGCCGGCGAGGCGGCGCAGCCCTAACGCTGCGCAATTCAGAGCATTCGGCCGCGTTGAGCAATGTGACCTTTCTGCAAACGATTTGCACAGCCTTGAGGCTGGACAATGAGACGGGCCCGGCCGTCACGCATTCGCTGTCGAACTTGCTCTTCGAGGGCGTCAGCGGCGAGTATTACTCGACGGCGCACGGCATCCCGGCGGCTCTGCATACCATCGGACCGGTAAGCCTGAACATCAATAATATAGCGTTGCGGGGCATCTTTTCGAGCAACTCGGCCATCGGCGCCAACGATCGCTATATCCGCGGCGGTACAGCGGCAAGGGGCAGGCTGACCTTCAGCGGCTGCCTCACGGTCGACGGCGTTTTCCCGCGCGTCTGGTACGGCGATATCGTCGACAACAGCGCGGGCGCTTGCAGCGGCACAGTCGGTAATGGCGGCTCATCCGAGATGCAATTTCCGCAGGCGCCGGTTTCAGATTGCGGCTTGCCCCTCGGCGGCTTCATCTACGGGAAACGCATATTCAACCTGAAGGGCGATTGCGCGCCAAGCTCCAGACTGTGGATTCCTTACGAGTCGGATGTCGTCATTAATGGCAACCGCTATACCATCAATGGTTCCGGCGCCCCGTCCGATATTTTCGCGGTCGCGGGCAAATTCAAGCTCAGCAACGCGGTAGTGTCCGGCGTAAACCGCTACCCCATTCTGACCTATCTCGACCGCAATATGCGCGTCAGCAACAGCATCTTCCGCGACAACGCAGGACCGCTGGTAATCCAGGACAGCAACTTCAGCCTGGAGGACACGTTGATCGAAAACCATCAGCAAAGCTCAAGCAACTCGCTAAGCGGCATCTTCATGAACCTGTCGGCGCGGGTTACGGTCCGCGACAGCGTGTTGCGCAATAATGCCGGCGGCCTCTCTGTGATTTATACCGGCAGGTCTTATCAATACGGCGCAGATCCCGTCCTGACGCTGGAAGGCTGCACTGCGTTTGAGGGCAACAGCCCGCGCGACATACTCGACCCCTCCGGGTTTCTGATCGACAACCGGACAGGACCCTGCCCGCCGGATAAGGTTTTTCTCGTCACTCCCACCGTGCTCGCGCCCGCGCCCGCCGCGCCTGCCCCCGCCGCTGACAGCAGCGGCTGCAACCCCCACAACTGCCCGCCGCCGCAACCGCAGATCTGCGAGCGACAAAGCGAGATCGAAGCGCTGCCCCTGGGCGATATCGCCTGCATCTTCCGCTACAGCAAAGCTGGCGAGACCGTCGTGCATGTCTACGAAATCGATCGCGAGAGCAAGGGTTTTCATCAACTGACTTTGACAAATTCGCAGGCGGCGGCGCTGCAAGGCGAGCAAATCGTCGCCGTCTCCGCGGACGGCCGCGTCCTGGCGGTCGTCTGGCCCGACGACAACATCACGATCAAGGCGGGACCCAATTATGAAGGCAAGATCGCGCATATCACCTTCGCCGGCGGCCTGGGCGGAGGCGTCATTGATATGCGGACGACCTATGGGCCGGCGCCGGGCTTGCCCTACACAAATCTGGCGCTGCCGCACCGAATCCAATCCGGGCAAGCCGCTCAGCCTGTGGCGCAGGCCGCCGCTCCGCTCGATTGCATGGTGACGACGCAATATATCCTCAATTTGCGCGACGCGCCCGGCGGGGAGATCATCGGCGGCGTGCCGCACAACGCCACGCTGACGGCGCTGGAGCGGACCAGCGACTGGTTCAAGATCGATTATCTTGGCGAGCGAGGCTGGCTGAGCGCTGATTATGTGACGCCGACGGCGGATTGCGGCTAGGCGCCCGGATCGCCACGGACCGATACTAATTATTCTATTACAGCGATGGGACGCGCTATATTAACCTACATTACAGCCTACTGTTAACCTACGCAGTGCAAGCGGCTGATATACTATCCTGCTAATTCGCTTGACCGCCTCATTCTCGCGCCTAAACTATGGGCATCAGTTGATTTTTGCGAGAGGAAAGGCGCAATGAACAGCAAGCGAACGGGATTGATGGCGCTGTTGGTCGTTTGGCTATGCATGCTGGTTGCAGCAGCGGCGCAAGCGCAATATGACTGCGGCGCCTTGGAAGCTCTTGGCAATCTTTTTCAACAAGAACAAGTGTGGTACCTGGCCCATTGTGTGGAACTTGACGACGATGATGACGAAGAAGAGGAAGCGCCTTGGCGCCCGCCAGACGTGACCTGCCCGCACCTGCCGGACCGAGTCGATGTCAGCGGCTACAACGGCAGCACCCAATGCCAGATGGTCGACCAAGCCGGCATCGGGCGCGCTGACTTGATCCAGCGCGGCGTCATCGACGCGGTGGACGTCTGGAACTTCAAGACGCACGATGTGGATGTCTGCTTCCGCAATGAGGGCTGGCTGGTATTCCTGGATGCCGCTTATGCCCCGCGCATGCTCATGGAATTGGAGTCCTTTGAGCGCGATGGAATGACCTGCGGTCTCATCAACCGCCCGGGCACGGTGGCGCTGCTGGCGACCGCTGCGCTGGTGGAGCGGGATTCAGCCCCCACGCTGCCCGTCTTCGAGCCCAGCCCCTTCAAGCCCATCCCTCTGGTCGACTGCCAGATCAAGCTGGTGGAAACGCTCTTCCTGCGCGCCGAACCGGCCGGGGAGATCATCGGCCTGGTCTGGCTCAATTCGGAAGTGCCGGCATTCGAGATCAACGGCTTCTGGTACAAGACCGAGTTCGAAGGGAAAACGGGCTATATCAGCCGTTATCACCGCCGGGTCTTGCGCGGCGGCTGCGGCTGAGCCCGGCGCAAGCACAGGTTTCGCGACGCCCCGCCCGGGACCTTCCGGGCGGGGCGTTTCGCTTATACGACGATATTCACCTTGGGATCAGTCCCGTTGCGGCCGGGGATGAAGATCGTCCGTTTCGGCGGCTTGCCGCCCAGCGCGCGCTGGGCCGCGCCGCTTGCGCTAGATCAAGACTGTCCCGCTGGAGATGCAAACTGGATATCCTAATTGAGAGAAATACGAATCATTCTGATGTGCTTTATTTTCCGTTATAATGGACGAATAGACAGAGCAACGAAGGATTCCTTACATGCAGTTCAAGCCCTTTGACAGAATGTGGGACCATGTCGAAATTCAGAAAGATATTTCCGATGATGCCTATTTCAATTCCTTAATGTATTTCGGCGAAATGGTCACCAAATTCACTGTGGCTGCATTGGTAGCCGCGGTAGTTGAAGGCCGTGAGAGACATCAATATCGGCTTAGACGTAAATTGGTGCAGGCTGATGGAGTGGGTGTCTGGAGTCAAGTCTTAGAAGAAATGCTCAATGTTGTCCCCGCCCAACATACTTTCCAAGGTATTCGAGGTCATGGAAACGAGAGCTTTCAACTCACAAAGATCACTAAGTCAGGAGAATGGCAATATGAAAGCGTAAGGCTGTTACATGATTGCCTCCGCATTGCTAATCCTAACGAAGAGGCAATTAGAAAGAGACTGGCCGGGAAAATGTGGTTTACATTCTTTTCAGCGTTACGCAACCGGCGTGCTCACGACGCTTTGCAGAGCAGCCAGGCAAGCGCCATGTGTCCTTATCTCCATTCTTCCATAAAGCTGCTGATCGATAACTTTCGACTCTATCAGCGGCCTTGGGCCTATTTGTTCCAAAATCTAAATGGGAAGTATAGAGTAGTTCGTTGGACTGAACGAGCTCATAGCTTGGACATGTTGAAAGGCGTTGAAGGTAAGCAGTACCAGTTTAATTCCGGAGTTTACATTCAGTTTGCGGACACAATATCTGAAGACTCACTACGCAAGGCCGATTTAATCTTCTCCGACGTTGAAATGAGTGACGTCTTTCTTCCAAACGGTGGATGGAACGGTAGACGACATAAAATACATTCTTGCCTAAGTAACAAGACCAAAGAACTTGATGCAAAGGCGTACCTGACGCCTGTTTCAGACCTTCCGCCAAGCGAAACACAGGGCTTATCTTCAGCTGTAGGCGTGGACAGCTTTCATACTATGCCTGCCCGACCAACTGGCTATCTTGAAAGGCCGGAACCCGAAGCACGACTATATAGTGAACTTGTGGATGACAACCAACATAGAATTATCACGTTAGTCGGTCGTGGTGGAATCGGTAAGACGTGGCTTACGTTGGAAGTGCTACATAGAATATTCGAGGAACAGGTTTACACCGCTATTCTGTGGTTTAGCGCTCGTGACATCGACTTGCTTGCAGACGGTGCAAAGCGAGTACAACCGCATATACTGAATGAAGAAGATATCGCAAAGGAATTCTTTAAGCATGTAGGTCTATATTTTCTTAGCTCGGAGGCTATCAATAATGAGCGATACGACAAGATAGAATTCCTCAGGGAAAACATGTATGAATCCGCATTAGGCAAGATACTGTATGTATTTGACAACTTCGAGACTGTAACAAGCCCAATCGAACTCTATAATTGGATAGATCATTATCTTAGACTGCCCAACAAGGCATTAATAACAACCAGATTTCGTGAGTTTCGCGGGGACTACCCGGTGGAATTGCATGGAATGACTCGAGAAGAATCCAAGAAGCTTATAGATGTAACCTCGCGAGAATTGCGTATAACTCATTTGATTACGGGCCAATTCGTAAACGAGCTTATCAATGCATCTGACGGTCATCCTTATGTATTGAAGATTCTTTTGGGCGAAGTCAAAAAATCGGGAAGAACTGGCAGAATTGAAAGAATTATTGCAGGCTATGATGATATCCTTGATACCCTTTTCGAACGAACTTATGAAAGACTAACGCCAACCGCAGAACGGGTTTTTCTCACGCTTTGCAATTGGAAATCCTTGATCGGAGAAACGTCAATCAAGGCTGTGTTGCTGCGACCTAACAATGAAGAGATGGGATACATATCATCTGCCATTGAAGAACTTTACAACAGTTCTATGATTGAAAAGAATACGTCGTCTGTAGACTCAGAAACATATTGGGGCGTAAACTTAGTAGCACGCCAATTCGGACTACGGAAACTTGAGATTGATGCTTCAAAGTTGGCTATTGAAGCCGACACTAAGTTCTTAAGATTTTTTGGAACGACAATGAAGACAGATGCGACAAGAGGAATCAAGCCAAGATTGGACAGATTATTCAATGAAATAAAGGCACAGGTTTTACGCGACCGCGATCCAGTACCCATAGAAGAATTCGAACCAATTGTTGAGCAAGTAGCAAAAGAGCAAGTAGCAAAACGTGAACTTCCAGATGCCTGGTTACACTTGGCTGAACTCTATAAGAAACTCTACAAAGAAGGGAAACTCAGCAATCTAACCAAATTCGAGAAAACACTAAAGCGCTACTTGGAATTCTCCAATGATATTGAATCGAAAAGGACGGTATGGGAGAAGCTCGCGAATCACTATCAGTCGGATAGTAGGTTTTTTGATGAGCTGTTTGCCCGAATTCAATTAGCCCAACTTCCTCATACTCATTACGATAGAATAAGCAACGCCGTAAATAGATTCAACAACATTAGCAGGGAACAGAGATACATATTCGATGAAGACAATAAGGAAGAGATTGTAGATCTCTTAATAGAGTTAATGGAAAACAGAATTGATGAAGCAAATGATGACGATTGCTCTCGCCTTGGCTGGCTGTATATGCAGAGCCGGCAAAACAAGAAAGCATTGCAGGCAGCGGAGCGCGGACTTGCGATGAATCCAAACAATAATCACTGCCTTAACCTAAGGCAAAAGGCGCTTGACGCACTCTCGCAACAACTACCCTTTACTCTGAATTAGAGCATCATAGATTCATATCTAAGCGTGAGCCCAATGTAGATTCATACAACGATATTCACCTTGGGATCGGTCCCGTTGCGGCCGGGGATGAAGATCGTCCGTTTCGGCGGCTTGCCGCCCAGCGCGCGCTGGGCCGCGCCGCTGGCCAGGGCCATCTCCTGCGCCCGTTCCCGCTCGATATCGACGGCCACCGTGATCGTTTCCCGCGGTTTGCCATTGATCATCACCACCAGGTCTACCCTTTCCTCGCGCGCTTTATCGGCATCATAGGCGGGCCAAGTCTGGGTATGGACGCTGTATTCCCAGCCCAGGCGCGCCCAGATCTCCTCGGCGATATGCGGCGCAAAAGGCGCCAGCAGCCGTACCGCCGCCCGCATCGCCGAGCGCCATATATCCGGGCCGATCGTTTCCGCGCGCAGGGCCGCTTTCAGGGCATTCTTGAACTTCATCTGTTCGGCGATGGCGGTATTGAAACTGAAGTCTTCCAGGCCGCGGTCGATGACGGCGATGGTTTGATGCAGCTTGCGTTCGATATCGCGTTCGGCGGCCGGATCGCCCGTTGCCTCAGGCGGTCCCGCCATGGCGATCTCCCAGAGATCTTGCAGCCAGCCTTGCGGACCTTTGATGTTGTTCTCGTTCCAGGGGCCGCCCTTCTGCCAATCGAAGTTGAACATCAGATAACAGCGCACGACATCGGCGCCGTAGGTCTCGACCAATTCATCCGGATTGACCACATTGCCCTTGCTTTTGGACATGCGCTGTATATCCAGATGTTGGCGCAATTGATTGACGTTGTTGGCGCCCGGGATATCGGGAATGATGACTTCGGCATCGGGCAAGACTTGCACGAATTGCGTGAGGCCGGCCATATTCACATGCAAGACATCTTCCGTGCGATGCGCAATCTCGCCGAAGACGCCGTCAAAGCCGGCCGGAACCTGATTCCAATCGACCGCCTCGACGCGCTGCGCCAGCAGCCTTTCGCCGACCATGCGACCGCTGCACAAGACAAAGTCGCCCTGCCGCTCGCCGCCCAGCACTTGCCCTTGATTGCGCAGCACGGTCATCGGTTCGTCGAAAGCGCCGTCGGGATCGCGGCCGTTGCGGCGCATGGCTTCGGCGGCCGCGTCATAAACGCCGATATCGCGCAGCGCTTTGCTGAAAAAGCGCGTGTAGAGCAGGTGCATAACCGCGTGCTCGGCGCCGCCGGTATAGACATCGACCGGCAGCCAATAAGCCGCTTCTTCGGCGTCAAAAGGCGCGCTGTCGCAATCCGGCGACAAGTAGCGCAGCTGATACCAGGACGAGCACATGAAGGTATCCAGGGTATCGGTTTCGCGGCGGAGCGTCTCGTTCACCTTGTAGAAGGGCTCGTGATAAGTCAAGGGACTGCGGCCGGTTGGCACAAAGTCGACATCTTCGGGCAGCACCACCGGCAGATCTTCATCGGCCACCGGAATGACAGCGCCGTCTTCAAACATCATCGGGATGGGGCTGCCCCAATAGCGCTGCCGGCTGATCAGCCAATCGCGCAGCCGGTAGTTGACCGCCTCTTCGCCCTTGCCCGTTTCTTCCAGCCAATCGATGACGCGGTTGATGGCCGGGTTTTTCCTGCCCTTGGCATTGGTGCTGACACTGCCGTTCATCGCGTCGGAGTTGACCATCAAGCCGGGCCCGTCATAGGCTTCCGTCAGCGCGTCGGCGGTCAGCGGCTCGTCCATGCCGTCTGGTTGGATGACGACGCGGACCGGCAGGTTTTGGGCCCGCGCAAACTCGAAGTCGCGCTGATCGTGGGCCGGCACGGCCATGATCGCGCCCGTGCCATAGGTGATCATGACATAATCGGCGATCCAGATCGGAATCTTCTCATCGTTCACCGGATTAACCGCGTAGGCGCCGGTGAAGACGCCGGTCTTTTCGCGGTCTTCCACCATGCGCTCGACTTCGGTTTCCAACGCCGTTTGTTTGATGTAGGCGGCGACTGCCTCCCGCTGTTCATCGCTGGTGATCTTCTCAACCAGATCGTGCTCCGGCGCCAGGACCATGAAGGTGGCGCCCCAGAGCGTATCGGGACGGGTGGTATAGATCTCGATCGGATGTCGGCCGACTTCGGTATGGAAAACGGCGCGGGCGCCTTCGCTGCGCCCGATCCAGTTGGTCTGCATGATCTTGATCGATTCGGGCCAATCCATGCCCGCGAAATCGAGCAGTTCGTCGGCGTACTTCGTGATGGCGAAGAACCACTGTTCCATCATCTTGTGTATTACCGGCTGACCGGTGCGCTCGTCTTTGCCGTCTATGACCTGCTCGTTGGCCAGGACGGTTTGCAAGGTTTCCGACCAATTAACCAGGGCGGAGCCGCGGTAGGCGATGTCGTTTTCGTGGAACTTCTTGAAGAACCACTCGGACCACTTGTAATACTCGGGTGTGCAGGAGATGGCTTCGCGCTCCCAATCGAACATCGCGCCCATGCTGCGCAGCTGCTCGCGCATGCGTTCGATATTGGCGTAAGTCCATTTCCAGGGATGGATATTGCGCGAGATCGCGGCTTGTTCAGCGGGCAGGCCGAAAGCGTCGAAGCCCATCGGGAAGAGGACGTTGTAGCCGCGCATGCGCATCCAGCGGGCGCGGGCGTCGGATGGCGTCATGGCGAACCAGTGCCCGATGTGAAGATCGCCCGAGGGATAAGGCAGCATGGTGAGGGCGTAGTGCTTGGGTTTGCTCCAATCCACTTTGGAGCGGTATAGCTCGGTGGCTTCCCATTTACGCTGCCATTTCACTTCTATCTCATGCGGTTGATAGGTCTCGGTCATTGGCTTTCCCTGTTCCTCTCAAATCAGTCCTGAAATCAGATCTCAAATCGACGCGTATGCGCTCGCCCAACCTCTAACGCCGCCACACAACGCGCGAACTGTAGGGGCGAGCCATTGGCTCGCCCGCCAACGCGCGAACTGTAGGCGCCCGCCCGCCTGCCATACGCCAAATCCAGGCGCGACATCACACCCCGCCCGCCGCCGCAGGCGGAACCCAGGCGCGACATCACAGGCCGCCCACCATTCGGTGTTTCATTTGCGCTGTCAATACGGAGAAGGGACTTCACGCGCGGGGCGAAACGAAGCAAGCAGTCGCTATGGACTACATAAGGAAAGAGCGGGCCACCCCGAAACCCGATGCCGTTTCCGCTTTCATCTCAAGCCTGCTTTCGTCCAGATCGCCAATGACAGTAACACAAAACGCAATCCGCGTAAACGGCTAAGTATGGTCGACATGCGTAAATGTGAATCGGCAGGCGACAAAGAGGCATTTCAACGGAAAGGCGCGCAAGCGCCGCCGGCTTCGCCACCATCGTCTATGCGCAACCGGGCTGATTGCATCCCGGATTGTGCGGGGACCGCTGGCCGCTACGCTCAAGGCAGCCGGGACAAAATTTCGTCCATCTTCAAGTTTTTGCAAGTATGTCAGCACGATAACCATAACCGTAGCCACCGCGAGGATAAACCTCTGCAAGCGTTTTTCTACTCGTTCAAGATCCGCCTTGGTGGCGAGGTGTTCATACGCGCCCTTTTGCTCGGCGATGTTGGTCGCGTTTTGGTTCACCCGATTCTCCATGCGGTCGAGCCGGCTGTTGATCGATTCCGATGGCATGGGATTCTGTCCTCTGCGCTCGCTTGCGGCAAATATAGCATCAATTTCCACGCGCCGTCAACTTCCGTAGACCCCGGGAGCAGTCAACGGAAAGGGCCGCAGATTTATCACAAAGACACAAAGGCACAAACGTCACGAAGGGAGTTTCAGCGGAGGGGCGGCGCAAGCGCGGACTTACGGTCGGCCTGACAACTCGGCCCTAATCTGCCCAAAACCTTGACAATATCCCAAATGACACTATAATTGCCATATCGTTCCAAAAGTGAAACTTTGTGTCTCAGCGTCCTATAACGACGATTACGCTCAAGATTATGCTGGCGCTCTCATGTTTAGCAGTTGTTTGACAGTATTCCTTTCGTATCGCAGAACCTCTAACCCTGCCTGTCAAGTTCATAGCTCGCTTGGTCCGGCTTGCGCGTCTTTGGCGAACGCAAGCGAACGCTCTCCTCCCTGCCCATCCCGTCATATCCGCTGTTGATAGCGCTTGAGAGGCGGCCATGTTTACGGAATTCCGACTGCCCACTCTTGTCCTCGCGGCTGCGGCCGCGCTGATCCTGTTCTTGCTGCCGGCCGGGCCCGCCGTTGCCGACACGACCATCAACGTCGACGCCACCTGCAGCCTGGCCAACGCCATCCGCTCAGCCAATGGCGACGCGCAGACGGGCGCCAGCATGAACCAGTGCGAAGACGGCGCCGACGCCGATTCCAGCGCCAGCCCGCCCGAAGACGGCAACGACATCATTGTCATCAGCAGCGGTGTCAATTTGACGGCCGACTTGCCCTCCATCACCTCCAAGCTAACGATCAACGGCAACAATCATAATGTATCCGGACTTGATACCTACGCTCTATTTGTTATCACTGCCAGCGCGGACGTCACAATCAATAATCTGGGCATAGGCTACGGCAAGACTGTTGACAACGGCGGCGGAATACATCTCCGGGGCAAATTGACGCTCAACTTTGTAACCCTGATAGGCAACAGCGCCTCGCTAAGAGGCGGCGGCCTCTACGCCGAAAACGCCAACCTGACCATTAATCGAAGCAACTTTAGGAACAACAGCGCCCAAAATGGCGGCGGCATCTACCACGACATGGGCGGCAGCGGGGTTGCAACCGCCACCACGATCAACAACAGCATGATCTTTGACAACAGCGCGCCCACCGGCGGCGGCATATTCCTCACCGGCAGTAATACCTACGCCGCCAGCCGCCTGCATTATGTGACCATCACGCGCAACAGCTCCACAGTAGAGGGCGGCGGCATCTACAATTCGACGCGCGACCTGCAAGTCAGCCGCAGCATCATTTATGGCAATACCGGCAGCGACTGCAAGCTGGCCAGTTCGCCGGTCGTGGTAATCCAGCAGAGCATTATTGACCCCTCGAGCGATACGGACTGCAAAAAGAATACTTCGCCTAACAGCGAGGTGAGCACTGCCGATCCTTTGCTGGCGCCCCCCACAGGCAATCAGGGCTATCCCCACTTCCGGCTCTATGTCGGCAGCCCGGCGCTGAACGCGGCCGTCCCTTCCGAAACCCACCGAGAGAATTGCTGGAGCAACACAGTTGACTATCTAGGAACGACCCGGCCGGTCGGCACTGGCTGCGAATACGGCGCCTGGGAGGGCGAGGGCGTTCCCAAGCCGCCGCCGCCGACCGAGGAGCCAACCGAGGAGCCGACTCAAGAAGAACCGCCGCCGGCCGATGATCCGCCACCGGCCGATGACCCGCCGCCAGCCGATGACCCGCCACCGGCCGAGGACCCGCCACCGGCCGAGGATCCACCGCCAGCCGAGGATCCGCCGCCGGAGAATGAGAAACCGCCGCCGGCCGACAATCCGCCGCCGGGCGGCAACCCGCCGCCGCAGCCGGGCCAGCCGCCGGGCGCCAACGCCAGCCAGGGGCAATCGGGCGCGGCAGCCGACGCCAGGGCCGTCGCCACACAGCGGCGCTCGACCTGCGAAACGCTGCCGGCGAAGATCAAAGTCAAGCCTATGGTTCCGCAGACGCAATGCCAGGAAGTGTCCGGCCCCGGCATCAGCGATGCAGCTCTGGCGGCGGTCGCCAAAGAAGCCGTCGATGTCTGGTCCTGGGTCGCGCCGGGCACAAAAGTCTGCTTCAAGGGCGACGGCGGCGCGATCCGCTTCATTGACACGGATGTCATGCCTCGCAAGACCATGGACAAGACGACTTTCAGCGATGGCGGCATGGTCTGCACGATGATTGACGGTCCGGGCATTGTCGTGCTGGTGGCGGGTTCGCCGGCCGCCGCCGCGCCTCAAGCGCAGGCGCCAGCGCTCGCGCCAAGTCCGACGCCCGCGCCAGCGCCCGTCTGTACTGCGGAGAAGCAGTCGAACGCGCCGCGCGCGGACGGGACGACGGCGCATATCGTGCAGCCGGGCGAGTGTCTGTGGATGATCGCCGTTGTCTACAACCTGACCTTCGGCGAGCTTCTGCGCTTGAACGGGATTGTATGGAACAGTTCAATACCGCCGATCATGCCGGGGGAGGAAATTATTGTCGGCGCGGCTTCTGGATAAGCGCGGCTGATTTCCTGGCGGCAGGCGCCGCAGATTTACCACAAAGACACAAAGGCACAAAGATCACAAAGGGGTTTCGCCAGAGATGCGCGCCAGCGCGGACTTACGGGCGAGCTGACAACTCGGCCCTAATTTGCCCATAAGCTTGACAATATACATAATGACACTATAATTGGCGCATCGTTCCAAAAGTGAATCCTGTTGCCTTAGCGTCCTGTAACGACGATTACGCTCGAGATCACGCTGGCGCGCTTATGTATAGCCATTGTTTGACAGTTTTCGTCTCGAATCGCATTTCCTCACACGCTGTGCGTCAAGTTCATAGCTCGCCTGGACCAGGTTGCGCGTCTTTAGCGGACGCAAGCGGACGCTGTCCTCCTTTCGTATTCCGTCATATCCGCTGTTGATAGCGCTTGAGAGGCCGCCATATTTACGCACTCCAGACTGCCCACTCTTGTCTTGGCGGCCGCGCTGGTTCTGTTCTTGGCGCCGGCGGGGCGCGCCTTAGCCGAATCCATCAACGTCGACGCCGCCTGAAGACGGCCGCGACCACTAGGTTCGCATTTATTCATATTGCCCCTTGAAGAGGATTAAGCATGAAGACAAGGCGATTGCTGCTTCTTTTATTGCTGCTGATGGCGCTGATGACAAGCGGGATAATGATTGGCGCGCAACCCGAATATAGCGCCGACGATCCGCGCTGGACCGACGAGGACCGCACGAATGACCCCAATGTCTGCTTCAGGGAGGGGAGCGTTTGCGAAACCGAGGAAGATTGGAGATATGGCTGGTGTGATGCGAGAGCCCGCGCGGGTCTTTCGCCATGCGGCGCGCCGCAAGAGCCCAGCCAGCAGCAGTCGAGGGACGGCGGGGATTCGTCATCGTCAAGTGGCGGCGGCGGGGGATCGACGTCATCGTCAAGCGGCGGCGGGGGCTCGACGTCATCGTCAAGCGGCGGCGGGGGCTCGTCCTCGTCAAGCGCCAGCGCGGCCGCGCCTCGCCAGACACGAGCCTCCGCGCCGCAGCAAGAAAACACCAGACGCGGCAACTACCGCCTCGGCTACGATTGCCCCAAGGGGAAGGTATGCGTGGGGCACTGGCCCAGCGGCGAAATTGAAGTTTATGATTTGGACAACTGTTGCTGGGATAGAAGGGAAGCGATAGACACCTTTAATGTCTATGATTGAAGCCAAAGGCGGCGGCTAGTCTTTCCAGGTTTTGCGCAGCAGCCGCAGCCAATTCTGATGACTGATCTTTTGCAGCAGGCTGTCGTCGTATCCAGCGTCCTTTAGCACGGCGATCAGGTTCGGCAGCTTCGAAACATCGCCCACTGCATCCGGCACGCGCGCGCCATCGTAGTCGGAGCCTAATCCGACCCGGGTTTCACCCAGGCGCTCGACCAGGTAATCGAGGTGGCGCACCATCACATCCAGCGGGCGGTCGCTATCCCAGGCGCCGTCCTCGTTGAGGAAGCCGGTGGCGAAGTTCAAGCCGACCATGCCATCCGAAGCCTTAATCGCATCCAGTTGTTTGTCCGTCAGATTACGCGAAATCGGACAGAGCGCATGCGCATTGGAATGCGTGGCGACCAGCGGCGCCTCGCTCAATTCCGCCACATCCCAAAAGCCTTTCTCGTTCATGTGCGACAGGTCGATCATGATGCCGAGTTGGTTGCAGCGCTTGACCAGCCGTTTCCCGGCATCGGTCAAGCCCGGTCCGATATCGGGCGATGAAGGAAAGGCGATCGGCACGCCATGCGCGAAGATGGTCGGCCGGCTCCAGACGATGCCCAACGAGCGCATGCCGGCTTTGTAGAAGACCTCCAGCGCATTCAGGTCTTCGTCGATCGCTTCCGCGCCTTCAAAGTGCATGAGCGCCGCAAATACGCCGTTGTCGATGCAAGCCTGCAATTCGTCGGCTGTGCGCACCACCTTGACCTGGCCATTCGACGCCTCTTCTAAACGGAACAAATCCGCCATTTGGCGCAGCGCCGCGCCCTGGGAAAAGACAAAGTCGACCGGGGGCGGCGTGTAGGGCTTGCTCAGATCGGGCATGCTGTCCGGCGCGATCCGGCGATCCGGGTTCGGCACATACACGGCAAAAAAGCCGCCGGCGAAGCCACCGCGACGCGCGCGAACGAGGTCTATGTGGCCGCTGTCCATTTCGCTCAGGAAGTCGCCATAAGCCACGCCTTCATCGCGATAGAAGCGCAACAATGTGTCGTTGTGGCCGTCAAAAATCGAATATGCGGGCATGATCCCTCTCCGCGATTGCCGGTTTGTCGCTGACCTTAGATGATGTCAGCAAATGTCGGCCTTTGCAACTCTATAGTTCCAGGACAAACATGCAAAAAGTGATTGTAAATCATAGCAAGAGCAGGCGAGCCTCTTTTTATACTGTAGGGGCGAGCCTTGGCTCGCCCGATGGATAGAACAAGATCAAAATCGGGCGACTCAACGAGTCGCCCCTAGCAATTCGTCGGCATTTGAAGAATTTCAACCGGCTCGCCCGTACACCGAGTCTCCTCTTATACCGTAGGGGCGAGCCTTGGCTCGCCCGATGGATAGAACGAGATCAAAATCGGGCGACTCGCCGAGTCGCCCCTACCAATTCGTCGGCATTTGAAGAATTTCAACCGGCTCGACTGTGCACCGAGAATCCTCTTATACTGTAGGGGCGAGCCTTGGCTCGCCCGATGGATAGAACGAGATCAAAATCGGGCGACTCGCCGAGTCGCCCCTACCAATTCGTCGGCATTTGAAGAACTTCAACCTGCTCGACCGTACACCGAGAATCCTCTTATACTGTAGGGGCGAGCCACCGGCTCGCCCGTACAACTCTTCCAATATTTTGGCAATTTCTTTCATACGGCAGTTATGATCATTAGCATCTTGAAATTGACGCTTGGAAGCGCCGGGGGTATCGGGAACAAAAAACGCAGTCCGACTGAACTGCGTCCGCATACCGATAAAAATCACGCGCCCTAAGGCTTCCGTTCGCCCTGACGCCGCCGGCCGGCCGGCACGGGAACGCGAGCGGGTTTGCGCGGGCGCTGCGCTTCGGGGACCAGCAAATCGTCCAGTTCCTTCAGAACGCGCCGCCCCATTTCCAGCAACTCATCCCAGACACTGCGCTTGTGTTTCGCCACTGTGAGAGCATTCCTTTCCGAGTCCGCAAAATTGCGCCGCTATGCCAGATCAACAGCGCCAAGCAACTTAAAGGCCCGCCGGCAGCCATCCCACAATCATCGAAAAAATCGCCAGAGCGATGCCGATGTTCAGGGCGATTAGGATGCGCAGGATGCCGCGCAGTTCAGCAATGTCCGCCTTTAAATCGGCAGTATCCGATTTAGTTGCCACATGCGACAAGGCCTCGTCAACGCGCCCTTCCAGCCGAGAGAGTCGCGCTTCGGTGTTGATTGTCGATTCCATGATGTATGCTCCAATGTTTGTTGCGGCAGTGGACCTGAGGGGACTCGAACCCCTGACTTCCACAATGCCATTGTGGCGCTCTCCCAACTGAGCTACAGGCCCGCAAGCTGCCGCTAGCTTAGCGCCGATGCGGCGCGCTGTCAATAGACACTGCCCGGCGCGCAGAAGTAACGTCAAGTATGTCATGCGAAATTCAGCATAAGGTCGATATGTAGGGTCGACACCGTGTGTCGCCCGTTGAAAATAACCTACAAAATGTGGGCGTTTCAGCGAAACGCCCCTACTCGTGCTTCAGATTGTTGCATGGGTGGGTGAGCCACCGGCTCGCCCGTACACCGTGTCTCCTGTTATGCAGTAGGGGAGACCCTTGCGTCGCCCGAAAATCCGCGCTTGTGTTGGCGGGCGATTCACAGAATCGCCCCTACATTCTTACATAGTCATCGGCGGACGATGTTTAATGCGATTGCTCTGCCCGGCGCGATTCCGCCGGGGCGAAACGGACGTGCCGCAGCAAGCAATTCTATGGCATAATGACGCCAGTTTTCCGGCGCTGAGAGAGAGCATAAGATGGCAGAGGCAAATGAAACGTTGAATGTTTTGGTCACCGGCGGCGCCGAGGGCGTCGGTTTGGCGACGGCGCGGGCCTTGTTGCGAAGGGGGCATAACGTCGTCGCGACCGCCTGCGATGCGGAAGGCGCCCTGGCCCTGCGACAGATCGGCGCGCTGCCGGTCTATCCCGATCTCGCCCGCGCCAGCGAGCTGCTTAGCGCGCTGAAGTTGGCCGAAGTTGACGCCGTTGTCCATGCCGGCCCGCAATTCTACGGCGGCGCGCCGCAGATCAGCGCTACCGGCGGCGATCAATTGCTCGCTTATACGGCGGCGGCAGTCGAGGCGGCGAAAGCGCAAGCAGTGAAGCGCTTTATTTCGCTCAGCTTCGCCTACCTCTACGAAGCGGGGTCGGGCGCAGCCAAAGAAGGCGACCATGACATCCACGAAGCCGATTATCAGCCTATGCTGCAAGCCGAAGCCATCGTCCGCGACAGCGGCTTAAAGGGCTGCATCGTCCGCAGCGGCTACATTTATGGCGGTCATAGCGCCGGTACTACCGCGCTCGCCGATTCGATCAAGCGCTCGCAGCGTTTGCCGGCTGGTTTGCGGCCCGCGTCCTGGATCCACGAAGACGACTTGGCGGAGGCGATTGCCAACCTGTTGGAGGCTGACGCGGGCGCAAGCGGCGTCGAGATCATCAACGCCGCCGATGATTCGCCGCGCAGCCCGAATGAATTTGCGGAGGCGCTGGCCGAAGCGTTGGGCTTGTCCGCGGCCGCCTTCGCCGGAGAGCACTTCTTGAGCGGCTTGCGCCAGCAGACGCTGCGAGACAAGCTCCTGGCGCGGGAAATCGTCATCAGCAGCGAGCGCTTGAGAGAGAAATGCGCCTGGAAGCCCCGGCACAGCAGCATCGAAAGCGGACTAGAGGCGACGGCCCTGGTCTGGCGCATGAAAGATGCCGTCAACGCCGACGACTTCTACAACAAATACGAAGACGCGGCGGCGGCGGCGATCGCGGCGTTTGCTTATGATGTCGCCTTGCCGGAACCGGTCTCCGCGCCGGAAGCGCCCGCCGCCGTTAAAGCAGAGCCCGCCCCGGCGCCCGCGCCGGTCAAAGCGGCCGCGCCGCCGCCATCCGACGGGCCCACCCCCTGGAATGAAGATGATGCCAAGCGCGAAGAGCGCCGGCGTAAAGCGCTGGAACGCAAAGCCAAACGCGCCGCCAGAGGCTAAGGCGAAATGACCGCCCGGCTGAAAGGCGCGCTCTTCGATTTAGACGACACCTTGATCGACTGGAGCGGCGTCGAGTTCGGCTGGCGTGAATTGGAAACGCAGCATCTTGCAAACGTCCTGGACTTTCTCGAGCAGAAGCGATTGAAGCGCCAGGCCGATCTCGGCCAGTTGGTTGATCTGTATAGTCAGCGCACGCGAGAAGCCTGGGCGCAGGCGCGGAAAGATCTGCGCGCGCCGAACATGCCTGACATCCTCATGAGGACATTGGCCGAAGTCGGCGTTGCCGGGGCGGACTTGTATCGCCGGGAAATCCTGGAAGCCTACGACTGGAATGTCGTGCCGGGGACAGTGGTCTTCTCCGATGTTCCGCCTGTGCTGAAAATCCTGCGCGATTCGGGTATCAAACTCGGCATCGTCACCAACGCTTCGCAACCGATGTCCCTGCGCGACAACGAATTAAGGGCCCACGGTCTGATCGAATTCTTCCCCGACTGTCGGCTGGCGGCGGCCGACATCGGATATCTGAAGCCGCATCCGCGCATTTTTGCGGAAGCCTTGTCCCGCATGGGCACGGCGCCCGCCGAGACTATATTCGTCGGCGACAATCCGGTGGCGGATATCGGCGGCGCGCAAAGGGCGGGCATGCGCGCGGTTCTGCGTTTGACGGGCCGGGCGGATTTCGATGCCGCCGCCCGGCGAACCGCCCGCGAACGGGCATTCTTCGCCGGCTACCAGCGGGACCGGCCCGATACCCACGGCAGTCTCTCTTCACTGGACGAACTGCCCGCCATCCTGGATGCCTGGTACCCGGGATGGCAAAACAGTGGCGCGTGAATATCCTCTGCATGGCGATCTTAATCTGATCGTCACCGGCTACGTCGAACCGAATCGTCCGCGGATCTCGCGTCAGTTGGCCACGCGCCTCGGCCTCGAATTCATTGATGTTGAAAGGCAAATCGAAGAACGCTCCGGCGACAGCATCGCCCAACTGCGAGCGCGCTTCGGCGACCGGCGCATGAAGGCGATAGAAACCGAGGTCATGGACGGGATCATGCTGCACCGCCGGGCGCTGGTGCGCGTCTCCGGCTCGACCGTGTTGAACAGCGGTCACTTGCCGGAATTGCAGCGCAACGGCCTGGTGATCTGTCTGGTCGCCTCGCTGGATTCGATTCTGCGCCGCATGCATCTCACGCTGGGCGGCCGCTACCACAGCCAAACTGAACGCGCGCGCGCCATAGGCGAGCTGCAGCAAGAATGGCGGATTCGCGATATCCCCGATGTGATTGAGTTTGACACGACCTATATCACGGAGGCGGTTCTCATTGAGCAAATCGTCACGTATTGGCGGGATCTCGCCATCCGCCGCGGCTGAGTCCGGCGCGCCCGTGACGAACTGAAGAGCCGGTCAAAAGGATATGCCGAGCAGACCGCGGGTCACCTGAAAGTCCTGGTTGCCGGTCAACTGATGCCGCGGTTGATGCTCGCCCGCCATAGTCGCGACAAGCAACTGCAGCAATTGCACGGCAACATCATCGCCGTCGGTTAAGATGGCGTCGAGGTCCGTCGCGGCGGCCGCGCTGTCGCTCACTTGCAAGACCGGAACCAGCGGGTGCCCGGCCAGCGGATAGGCTTCAATATATCCGAGCATGAGTTCCACGCCGCAGGCGCCGAGACCGGCCAAGGTCTCCCCCCAATGTTGACGCGGATTCGCCATGAGGTGGAAGCCGGGTTCCGCCGCCTTTTGCCCGTAACCCAAGCTGGCCGCGGACGCTTCCGGCAACTCGAGTTCCGCAGTGAAGGGTCCGCCGAGCAAAGCGTCTTTATCCGAGATGACAACCGTGCCGCCGCCGCTGACGATGAGGCGGCACAATGCCGCCAGGCCGCGCGCGACATGCGCCGGCGCGCTGCCCTGCGTCAACATGCCGATTCGCAGCGCTTCCGTGCCGGCTGTCCGCCGCTGCGGCGGCAGATCGGCGCGCAGCCGCTCGCCGAACCAGTTGACAATCTTGCGCATAACCGCATCAATGCCGCCGTCAAGCTGGATGCTCGCCCAGCCGAAAGCCTGCGGGTCCAGACCGCGCTCGACCATCATCTGTCGGAAATAACTGTTGTGCGTGATCTCGCAGCCGTGCTCCAGCAGCAATACGTGGCGCAGCTTGGGATGCTGCAAATAGCCCAGCTGCATCTCCTTGTATTCCGGCACGACGCTGCTGCCGCAGCCCTCGGTATGCACCAGCGTGGCGAAGCGGGATAACCCGGCCGCCTCGCCCAAGCCCTGCGCGTTGAGAGTGTCCGTCGTCATTTTGGCGATCTGCCCGGAGCAGAGGCTGGTCGGCATCACCAGGCCGATTTGCTCGCTGGTCAATTCGCCATTGTTGTCGTACACCGGTATTTCCAGTGTCGGTACTTGCGCAGCCGCCGCGATCGGCAGCGCTTGACCGCTGTAGGTCTTCGCGTCCATCAGCGTCACGTTGGCCGGGCTTGTCCGCTGCCAATCCCGCCAGATCTGCACCTGATAATGGCCCGCCTTCTCGCCGACGGTGCGCTGGCCGCTGGCGACATCGACGGTCAGGTCCAGCGTCCGGGCGCCCAGTTCGTCCAGCGGCGTGCCATCGAGATATTCGCCAGCGTTCACATCCATATCGTATTTGAGCAAGTCGTAGCGCGCCGAAGTTGTGACATATTTGATGGTGGGCACGAAGGGAAAATTGGTGATCGATCCATTGCCGGTGATGAAGAAGATCATATTGCTGCCGCTGGCCACCTGCCCGGCGATGCATTCGAGGTCGTTGCCCGGGCTGTCCATGAAATAGAAACCGCCGCTGGTCATGCGCTCGCTGTAGTCAATGACATCATGCAAGGGTATATCCGGGTGCCGTTTGGCGGCCGCGCCCAGCGATTTCAAATAGATGTTGTATAAGCCGCGGAATTTGTTCCCGCCCGACGGGTTGCCTTCGACGGTTTGGCCGTGCCAGTCGGCCCATTCTTTGAAGCGCGCCACCCGCCCCAGGAACTTGCGCGCGGTCTCAATGCGCTCCACTTTATCCAGCACGTAGGACTCCGCGCCGATTAACTCGTCGGTTTCGCCCAGGTTGGCCGAACCGCCGTAGCGGATCGCTTCTTTGGCGACCCAGGCCGCCAGCGGGTTGCCGCTGATCCCGGAAAATGCGTCGGAGCCGCCGCATTGCAAAGCGATCTTAAGCTCGGACAATGGCTGCGGGCTGCGCACAAAGCGGTTCACGCGCGGCAGCCAATCCGCCAGCAAGTCCTTAAACATGTTCACGTTGTCTTCAAAACTGGCGGACAGGGAATAGAAACGATGGATCACATGCTCGAGCGGATAGTCGTTCGCAAGCAAGTATTCGCGCAGGTCCGCGTTATTGATGGCTTCGTTGCCATAGTCAATCGCCAGAACCGCGCCGACATTGGGATGCGCCACGAAACCGGCCAGAGTGCGCAGCAGGCGCTCGCGATTGTTGGGATTCTTGTGTCCGCCCTCCGTATGCGCGACCGGCACGATGCCATCGACATTGGCGTAGCCATCGGCCAGCGGCGCCGTAATCTGCGTCAAGGCGCGCACGAAGCCGGCCACCAGCGACGATGTGCCCAAGACCACGATCATGTTTCTTGTGCCGACGCCGCGGCCGCCGGCGCGCTTGTATCCTGAGAAATAGCGCATATCCTGGTGGCGCTCGACCGGCGGCGCTGGAACAAAACTCGCCTCGTCAAAGGCGTAGGGCGCGATTGTCATATTGTCGAAATTGGATGCGGCCGGAAGTTCAAAGCTGAGGTTGCGGCGCGCCAATTCAATCTGCACGCCTTCGTTAATCACATATTCGCCGGCGGCAATATCGCGGGTCGCGAGTCCAAAGCGCTGCCGCCAGGAGGTCAAGGGCTCGCCCGCCCTGATGCGGCGGACGGCGAAGCGATGTCCCTCCAGGATATGATGCGACAGTGCGAAACTGTCCTGCCCGTTGCCTACGGTTAAGCCGGCCGGCAGGTCGCGTATGGCGATGGCGCAGTTGTCTGAGGGGTCGGGCAAGCGTCCTAGATCTTCGAGTTGGGGCATCACCTATTCCTGACAGTCTGGATTCCTAGACTTGCGATCGGGCGGGCCGACTGCGGGAGAATTTACCACAAGGCCGGCATATCACAAAGCGAATCGCCCGCGCGCATAACGCATTCGTTTCATGTTTTTCAACTACAGAGGACGCAGAGGGCACAGAGTAAAGCAATTGATCAGAGATTTCGCGGCATTGTGTCGCGAAATTCTTGCGCGGGAAGGAAGTTCACCGACAACGCAGGGGCAATCCCGCCCATTTCAAGCAATGGACTTAGGGGAAAAGTCGTCCAAAGGACGTAAACTCTGTGTCCTCTGCGTTCTCAGTAGACGCAAGCAAGAAATTAAAAAGATGCGCATCGCTTTTCGCGGCATACTTGCGGGCGACCCACCGGGTCGCCCCTACCGCATAAGAGGAGACTCGGTGTACGGGCGAGCCGGTGGCTCGCCCTCTCTTGCAAGAGACTGCCCATCAAAATTTGCACGACTTACTTGCGTTTACTTCTGTAGTTAAGAAAAAAACCAAAGCGATTGCCCCGTCACTTAACCAGCCATGAGCCCGGTTCGGCGGCGCGGCAATCCCCTTGCATATCAAACTGATGTCTCGTATCGTATTGCGACCGTCGGCGCGAGTTCATCACCCGGCTTTCAACATGATCAAATTCATCATCTTGTTTCGGCAACCGGAAGATGCCGAAGCATTCGAAAATATCTTTCAAGACTTCCTGGCATTGGTCGAGCGCATGCCCAATATCCTGCGCCGGCAAGTCGTTCACATCACGGGCAGCCCCCAGGGCAATCCCGAATTCCACCGCATTCTCGAGATCTATTTCCAGTCGACCGATAGTCAGCGGGAAGCCTTGATGTCGGCCGTCGGGCAGGAAGCCGGCGCCGAGCTTAATCGCCTGCCCGACGGTTCCGTGCAGCTGCTCTTCGCCGATGTCTACGAAGAAGAAGGCGGCAGCACAGAGCAGCCGGAAACTGAAGCAGAGGGCGCAAGCGCAACCGACGAAGAGCTGAGCGATACGATCACGACATCAGGATCCGACTGAAAACAGCGCCTTGAGGCCGGCCACGAAGTCCTTCTTGCCGCCGTGCGCGGGATGCCGCACCATCTGACAATCCAGCCCCTGGGCGAGCAGCGCTTCCTGCGCAACCCGGCCCACCGCGATCACTTGCTCAAACTGCCACATATCCAGCATTCGTCTCAGGAAGTACCCGCCTATTTCCAGCTCGGCGCGGCGCGGCCGGCGATTGCTGAGCGGCTGCCCGGCTTTGTACGGATGAAAGGGATAGGTATTCCAGATGACGGGCAGCGCCTTCAGATCGGCGAGCGTAGACCAAAGGATCGTCGCCGACTGCTCGCCGTAAACCCGCTCGAAGCCGGCGTCGGCGACATCTTGATAGCCCGATTCCCGGCCGAACATATTTAGTTCGGGGATGCCCCCAAGCAAAACCTTGCGGCTGGTCACCGGCACGCCGGTCAAGCGGCAGCCGCGATATCCCGGCGCCTCGAGCAGGAGCAGGGTCGAGGCGCCACGCGTCGCCAGCGCGCGGAGATACAAGCGCAGGTTCTCGCGCCGGATCGCGTTGTTCTTCTCGCCCGGCGCATATTCGTTAAAGGCGTCATCCCCGACATCGGCGCAGGACAAGGCATGAATGAGGGCGTCGATTTCGCGATCGCTGGGGGCCAATTTGTCCTGCCTTGCGCCGCAATTCCGGCGGCTTTTGTCGACCAATATATCGCTCTTCAAGCAGAATTTTAACGCAGGCTGGGGCAGGCATTGTAAACTGGCCGGCATCAAAAAGCAGCGCAGGCGAATCAGCGGGCGGCGCAGGTCTTGGAAAAGGCCTGTTTCAGCACTATATTTAGAATCAAGACGGATAGCCGAATATGGCGCGATACTGCGCGGCGCAAGGCGGTTTGCGGGCAACGTATGTTGAGGCCTTTGCTGGTACTGATTTTCATCATTCTCTTCGCAAAGCTTGCCTTTGCGCAGGCGCAGCCGCGCGATTACGCCATTTCGTCGCCGCGCGTGAGCTTTGTTGATAACGGCAGCGCCGCCGTCGTTTCCTTCGCGGTCAGCAATCAAGGCGGCGACGCTCTCGAAGCGTCGCAAGTGATCATCGCCGAGTATCAGTCCGGGCGCGTCGAAGTCAGCGAGCGTTTGCCCGCGCTGGCGGCCGGTCAAGAGGAAGTCTTCAGCCTGCGACTGCCCTTGGGCGGCTGGTCGATAGAGGGCATCATCTCCTTCAAGATTGAAGCCGGCATCGATCAGTTTGAATTAGCCGGCAGCCAGATCGCGCGCAACAATCTGCAGCTATTCAACATCGACCTGGGCGCCGCGCGGGAACGGTCCGGCGACGCGCCCGGTACAGCAGCGGATCCGCCCCCGGCGCCGACGTACGACCTGTACATCCCGCTCCTGAACCTGGGCGTAAATTTCAATGCGGATGGCGTAGAACTAAACCAGCGCCTTATCTCGAGCCGGGACATCCTTGTCGGCTTCGGCCTTCTGCTCGCAGCGCTGTTTTGCCTCTGGCTGCTTAGCCTGGTCCTGCGTCTCATCTTCCGGCGGCCGCCCGCCTTTGATACCTGGCGGCCGCCTTACGCTATGAATAGCTGGTACGATCCCGACTCGGCCATGGGCCGCCGCCAAAGCTGGCAGTTCCATGCCCAGAACAACATCATCAGCGCGCAGCCGGCGCCCGATCAGGTGACTGTCATCAAGCGGCTGACTGATGAGAGCGGCGTCGCCCTCGGCGGCTGGGGTGCGACCGCTCTGCGCAGCGCGCAATACGACATTTACGGGCGCATCAGCCGCAGCGAAGTCATCATGCCGAGGTCGATAAACCGGCAGTTCAACAAGCTGGCGCAGCGCGCCGCCAGCCTGGACAGCCGGGACTTAAACAAGGCCGCCGCCAAAATCGCGAAGCGCCTGGCCAAGCGAGCATTATCCGGCATCGAAAAGCAGAATCTGATGCTGCCGATCGCGTTTGACATGCGTTTTGAAGGCGATGTTGAACGGGCGCGCGTGCAATTCGAGCTGTATCTGTATCGCGACGAGGCCTGGCACATGATCGACAGCTGGTTGCCGGAGCTGGGCCAGACGGGCGCGCGCATACCCGAGCAATTCAGCTTCGCGCTGAATGGGCAGTTGCCCGGCGAAAGCAAGCGCGAATTCAAAGCCCGCTTGCGCGAGGACTTTGCGCAACTGCTGACGGGCATTTTCCAGCAAAGGCAGGTCGCGCCGGCGCTGCCGGCCGAATCGCCCGCGGACCTGCCGGCGGAAGCCGACCCGATAAGCGATAGCAGCCTGCGCATTGCCGACTTGCTGGCTTCCGATGAAGATACCGACAAGACCTAGACGGCGCTGTTTGGCGCAAGAACGATCCAATTCAATGAGGAGAAAATGACGATGTCCGCAACGATTCCCGAGAACCTGAAGGGCCTGCTTGAGCGACCAATTGTTGTCGCCTTCGCTACCAGCAATCCCGATGGCCAGCCGCAGGTGACGCCGGTCTGGGCGAGCCTGGAAGGCGACCAGGTATGGATCAATTCCGCCCTCGGGCGGCGCAAAGACCGCAACATCAGAAACAACCCCAAGGTCACCGTGATGGTTCTTGACCCGGAGAATGACTTTCACTGGGCCGAGATCCGCGGCGAGGTGGTCGAGTTTGATGAAAGCGAGGCGGCCATCGCCCACATCAACAAGCTATCCGGCATTTACGCCGGCAACGAAGACTATTATTCCTTTAATCCCGAAGGCAAGGGACAGGAAACGCGGGTCATCTACAAGATCCAGCCGAGCAAAGTCAACGGGATGTAAGGGCCTCAAACGCGCCCGGCGCGCCCGGTGTAATCGCGCAAATACAAGAAATCATGGCCGATGCTGCGCTTGCTCAACTTGGCGATATTGGGCATGGTGCGCTTGTAATGGTTGGCTTTGACCCGCTCCCATATCCCCTCGACGAAGGCGCGGTCGAAGCCTTCCTCCGCCACTTCCGCCACGGTATAACGCTCGTCGACCAAAAGGAAGAGAACCTGGTCGGCTTGATTGTAGCTGAAGCCCAGTTCCGCTTCGTCGGTCTGCCCGACCCACAAATCGGCCGACGGCGGTTTGTCGAGGATGGACTGCGGCAGGCCGAGAAAACGCGCCATCTGCCGCACCTGATATTTGTACAGATCCGCGATTGGATGCAAGGCGACGCCGCTGTCGCCATAGATCGTGCTGTAACCGAGCAAGAATTCGGTCTTGTTGCTGGTGCCCATAACCAGGCCGCCCCAAGCCATCGACTGATCGTAGAGCGCGGTCATGCGCAGCCGCGCCATGATATTGCCCTTGCGCAAGGCGCTCATCCCGGGGAAGCGCTCAATCAAGGGATCGGCCATCTCGCTTATTGACACGGTTTGATGGGCAAGGCCCAGGTCTTCAATTACCGCTTCGGCATCGCGCAGGCTTTCCGCAGAGGACGTGCGATAAGGCATGCGCAAGGCGAGCACGTTCTCCGCGCCCAATGCCCGCGCCGACAGATAAGCCGCGACCGCCGAGTCTATGCCGCCGGAGAGGCCGATCACCGCCCGCTCCATGCCGGCTTTGGTGATGCTGTCGCGGATGAACCCGGTTAGAATGCGCGTCGCGAGCGCGGCGTTTATCTTGAGCCGCGGCAGGATCGGGTTGGCGGGTTCAGCGGTCAACGCGGCGCCTCAACCATCTGCAGCGAAGGGCTGCAAGGAATAATGCGTGATCTGATGCGGATAGCTTTCATTGACATTCATTCGCAGGCGCAAACGCGCCCGGCCCTTCTCCCCGATCAGCACCAGCCGGATCGCATAATCCTGGGCGTCTTCCACTTCAATCACTTTCAAGCGGCCGTGCAGCCGGCGCGTCGCCTTCAAATCCAGCAAGCGGCGCTCGACCGGATTCTCCATCAGAACCAGGTCGTAGTAGCCGCTGCGCATGAAACCGCGCAACTTGCGGAAATCGCCGGCATTGTAATAACGCATCTGGGCGATAAAACGCCGACCGGCTTTGCTCGCGCCGATTAACTCTTTTAGTTCGCTCATCGTCCGCGTTCCGCAGCCGGCTGCGCTAGTCAAGGCTCTGCCGAGCCGGGCATATCATAACACATGCCATGCAAAATCAGGTAAGATTAGCTTTGACAGCGCCAATGACGGCGGGGAGACAGCATGGGCGACAGACTGAAAGAAATCCAGCGGGCGCTGGATGGCTTCCACATGGACGAGGCGCGGGCCTTGGCGCGCGCGCAACTCGACGAAGAGCCCAGCGCCGCCGCCTATTACCTGGCTTCTCAAGCGGCGCTGAACCACGGGCAGCGCGTCGAATACCTGCACAAGGCGCTGGAGCTCGATCCGGAATACCGACCGGCCCGGGAAGAATTGAACGATATCGCCATGCCGGCCAGTGAAGAAGCGAGCGAAACGGCCGCCCCGGCCGAGGCCGCGCCAGACAAGCCGAAAGCCAAGCGGGAAGAGCAAGCCGAGGCGCCTGAAGAAGCGGACCCGGCAACTGATGTCAAGCTGGCCGGTTTGACCAAGCGCTTCCTCGCCCTCTCGGTCGACGCCTTCATCGTCGGCATCGCGACTTTCGCCGTCATGGCGGTGACTGATTCCTTCGCGCCGCTCTATGATGCGATGTACAGCGCCGATGACCTGTCCGTTTCGGCCGCGTTCAACCAGTTCCAGACGGAAACCATCGCGGTGAATCTGCTGGTCAGCGCCGTATACAATGTGGCCTTTTTGACCCTGCTGAACGGCCAGACGCTGGGCAAGGTCCTGTTCAAAATGCGGGTGGTCAAGAAGAACGGCCGGCGCATCTCGATCCTGGATGCGCTGCTGCGCAATGTCTTCGGCTACACAGTCAGCCAGATCTTTTTGCTGGGTTATCTCTGGGCAATCTTTGATGAAGAACAGCAAGCCTGGCACGACAAGATGGCGGGCACGATTGTGCTGGACGAGCGAATTGAGACATCGTAACGCGCCTGGTCTTGCGGGCGCCGGTAATGTATCCATTTCGGTTGAAAGAGTCTGGTAGGGGCGATCCGGCGGATCGCCCGATGGGTACGAACAGAATCGAAATTGGGCGACTCGCCGGGGCGCGTGGATACAGCCCGTCAGTCGCCCCTACCAAATCGTCGGCATTAGAATAAATTCAACCGAGTCTGAATCGCTACCCAGGCGCTCGACTGGCGCAGGCCTGCGCGAAATTGTTACATTAAGAGAAATAACATTTATCGGGAGATAGACCGAACATGTATGAACCGCTGCCTGACGAAAAAGCGCTGATCAATCGCGCCCATGCGCTAGAAATGGACGAGCGCCACGACGAAGCGCTTGGCATCATAAGGCGCATCCTCCAAACCAACCCCAAGAATGGCGAAGCCCAACGCGCATTATCACGTTTGGAACGGGCCGAGCCACAGAAGACGAAGATTGAGAAGATCTATGAAACGCCGCCATCCGACGCCGCAATTCGGGATCTGATCCAACAGAACCAGGACTTGGCGCGCCAAGCCCAGGCTCAGCGTCCTGTGCAACAGGTGGTGAATGTCACCCATCAAGCCGCATATCTGCCGCCAGCGCCCGCTGTCGCTGAGACAAGAAATGACGCGGCTTTCATCATAGGCGTAATTGCTGGATTCTTTGGTCTGCTCGGCCTTGCGCACCTGTTTAACGGCAAGGTCGGCAGCGGACTTGCGCTGATCTTTCTCGGCAGTCCGGTCTATGGCATACTATGGTTTTTCGTATTCAGTACCGGCATCGGCATACTTGCCTTGCCATTGCATTTTGTTGTTATTTGGCGGAGCGCCAAGAGTGGCGCAAGACGCCTCTAGTCGCCGCCATACCTCCGGACGCGCAGGTCGCACTGCGCCTTGTGGCCCATGAAGCCTTCGAGGTCGCAGAGACGGCTGCCGTATTCGCCGATGAGGGCGCTGGCTTCTTCCGTCACCCGCTGATACGTCACCGTCTTGATGAACTTGCCCACCCATAAGCCGCCGGTGTAGCGCCCGGCTTTTTTGGTCGGCAGCGTATGATTGGTGCCGATGACTTTGTCCCCGTAGGCCACGTTTGTCTCCGCCCCCAGGAAGAGCGCGCCGTAATTTTTCATATTCTCGAGGAAATACTGCGGTTCGCGCGTCAGGATTTGCACATGCTCGCTGGCGATCTCGTCGGCGACCTGCAGCATTTCTTCGTCGGTATCGACCAGGATGACCTCGCCATAATCGCGCCAGGCGACGCCGGCCAGGTCCGCCGTCGGCAGGCTCTCCAGTTGCCGGCCGATCTCGGCTTCAATGCTCGCGGCAAGTTCCGGGCTGGTCGTCAGCAAAACCGCCGGCGATGTCGGGCCGTGTTCCGCCTGCCCCAGCAAGTCCACCGCGCATAACTCGGCATCGGCGGTCTCGTCGGCGACGATCAAGACCTCGGTCGGTCCGGCCAGCAAATCAATCCCGACCAGGCCGAAAAGCTGTCGCTTGGCCTCGGCGACGAATGCGTTGCCCGGGCCGACCAGCATATCAACCGCTTCAATGCCCAGGTTGCCGTAAGCCATGGCCGCCAGCGCCTGCACGCCGCCCAGGATATAAATCTCGTCGGCGCCGCCGAAGTGAATCGCGGCGATTGTCGCGGCCGGCATCTCGCCCCGGATCGGCGGCGTGCAAGCGATGATTTGTTTGACACCGGCCGCCTTGGCCGTGACCACGCTCATATGCGCCGACGCCACCATCGGGTAGCGCCCGCCGGGCACATAGCAGCCGACGCGGTTCACCGGGATGTTCTTGTGCCCGAGCACAACGCCGGGAATGGTCTCGACCTCGATATCTTGCAGCGCCGTCCGCTGCGCCAGGGCGAAATTCCGCACCTGCTCTTGGGCAAACTGGATATCCGATATCGCCTGCTCGGGCAAAGTGCTGATGATTTGGCGGATTTCTTCGCCCGAGAGCTTGAAGTCGGCCGGATTCCAATTGTCGAATTTCTGCGAGAGATCGCGCACGGCCGCGTCCCCGCGCTCGCGGATATCGGCCAGTATGCCGCGGACGACCTGCTGGACCTGGGCGTCGTCTTCCGCCCTGTCTTCTATCGCCTTGCCGCGCTTGATGTATTGGATGGCCATAAATTCTCTCGATTGTTTATGCTTCCGTGCGTCAGGCGCTCAGGTTCAGGCCCAGAGTTTCTCGCTGGCGATTCGCGCGCCTTCGGCCAGGGAGCGCAGCTTGGCGTAGGCGATATCGGGGTGGATGGCGCCGAAACCGGCAAAGGTGCCAAAGCCGCAATCGGTACCGGCCAGCACGCGTTCCTTGCCAACGATTTCACAATAACGCTCGATCCGTTCCGCCACCAATTCCGGATGCTCGATGAAGTTGGTCGTGGTATCCAGGCAGCCCGGTATCAGAATCTTGTCGTCGGGAATATCGGCTTCGGCCCAGGTGCGCCATTCGTGTTGATGGCGGGGATTGGCGCCTTCGAATTGAATCGCCTGTGGCTTGGCGGCAAACACAATGTCGATAATCTCGCGCAGGTCGATATCGTGATGGTGCGGTCCCTCGTAATTGCCCCAGCACAGATGCAAGCGGGCGCGGTCGGCCGGCACATTTTCCAGCGCGTAGTTCAGGGCTTCCACCTGGGCCCGGGCCGCCTTCAAGAACGAGGCGGTATCGGTGTCGCGAAACAGGATATGCCGCCCCATGGCCAGGTCCGGGCAATCCACCTGCAGGATCAAGCCGGCTTCCACGATCTTCTCGTATTCGACCTTCAAGACATCGGCCAGCGCCGCCAAATACTGCTCCTTATTCGGATAATATTCATTGGGCTGGAAGCCGGCGACGACGCCGGGCGACGCCGAATTCATGAAGGCTTCCCTGGCGCCGGTTGCTTCTTTGGCGGCCAGCAAGTTGGCGATGTCGTTTTCCAGCGGACGCATATCTTTGATCGTGATGGCGTCGCGCACGACCGGCCGATGATATACGGGCGTGCCGCCGGCATCGGCCAGGCGCTGTTTGTAGGCGGGAAAATCATCCAAGTCCTGCGGCGTCGCCCGCGGCACATCGCCGATTTCGAAACCTGTGAAGCGATGCCGCATGTAGGTGACATAGCTGATCTTGCTCATTTCGCCATCGCTGATGACATCGACGCCGGCTTCCACCTGCTTGGCTGCTGCTTCCCCCACCGCCTGCCGCATGACGCGGTCAAATTCCGCTTGATCGTAAGCTTCGTCGCGATCCTGCGTAAAAAGCTGATCGACCACGTATTGGGGACGCGGCATGCTGCCGACATGCGTCGTCAAGATTCTTTCGCTGCTTGTAATCATGGGCGCCCTTCTCTTTCTAGTTAGGCGGACGGAAATCCTGCAGGTCCACGCCTGTCAACTCGCGGAAGGTCTTGAGCAAGTAGGCGTTCTGCTGCGCTTTCTGTTCTTCGTAGTCGGATGGGTGGACCATCTTGCCAAGCTCATTCGCCGCATAACCATTGGCTCGCGCCGCGGCCTCGACCTGGGGCGACCAGTAGGGGTCCTTGCCTTCGAATACCTCGTGCGACTCGAGCACGGCGAAGATCCAGCCGATCGAGTCCCCGGTGTATTCAAAGCTGCGGTACATCGCGGACGGCAGCGAAATCATATCCCACTGGTTCAGCAGGAATTCGCCTTCGACCTTTTCCGGATCGTCCTCATTGCCCCAATAGAAGGTCCAGGGACCCGAGAGGATGAAGAATGACTCGACGTAATCATGCGTGTGCCAGGCGGGGCCGCAACCGGGCGGCGCCCATACCATGCCAATCTGATAGCGGTGCGGTTCGGTGATAGCGCGCTGAATGCTGAAGTCCGGGTTCTCCGCGGCCGTATCGCCAATCACGGCGTAGTTCATGCGCATGTGCCCGGGCAACATGCTGTCGATGAACATGATCGGGATGCCCTTCTGCTTGAGTTCGTCGAAGCGCATCACCCGCGCCGCCATGCTCTCCTGCGTCTGTTTTGGATATTCCATTTTCTTCCTTCGGGTCAAATACAAACGGTAGAAGTTTGCCGCGTAGCCTACTGAAAAGCCGGGGCTTTGTCAAACAGCGACCCTTGCAGGGAGTGTCTATATCGGTGGACAAATCTTGAATGCGAGCTTGGCACAGGTTAATTCACCACAGAGACACAGAGGGCACAGAGTTTTATTGTCAGGGTCTAAGGAAACCACATCCACTGCATTAGCCACTCCCCCGTTGCAGGCAACAGCGCGTAGGGGCGACACTTTGTGTCGCCCGAATATCCGCGCTTGTGTCGGCGGGCGATTCACAGGGTCGCGTAGGTCGCGTCGACACTGACCGGCAGTCGCCCCGATACCGTTCTTAAGATTGTTGCATTATTTTCCCGGCGTAACTTAGCTGCGCGCGGCGGCGCCTGGCTTGCGCGCGACGATCAGGGTGGTGAAGTTGAAGGGCCAGGGCAGCAGCCGTTTCAGCATGCCGCCGAGCGCCTCCGCCAGCGCGCTCGTCCGATAGTAGCCGGGCGCGCGGAAAACGCCGCCCAATCCCCAAAGCGTGAATTCGTGGCTGGTCGCTTGCGCCAGCTCAACTTCAAAGCCCGCGGCCGCAGCCAGGGCCTCGAGCTCGCGGCGGCTGTAGGCGCTTTCGTAAAAGCGCTCGTTCGTCAGTGCCGTGCGTCCAGCGAGCTTGCGGCGGATGCGCAGCGCGCGATGCGGCACGTTGGGATAAGGAATCGTCAGCACAAGCGCGCCGCCGGGTTTCAGCACGCGATGCGCTTCGCGGAGCGCCGGCAGCATCCCGTGTTCAAAATGCTCCAGCACGCCAAAGGACAAATAGCTGCCGAAGCAATCGTCCGGAAATGGCAAGCGGTGCACATCCCCGGCCGTCAGCGGCAGCGAGGGATCATATTGGCGCGAGTCGCGCAGGGCGTTAAAGGCGTAATCCAGACCCTGCACCTTGTATCCGCGTCCGCGCAGGGTGATGACAACGGCGCTCAAGCCGCTGCCCGCTTCGAGATGCAGGTCCTGCCGGTTCAGAAATGGCAGATAGGCGCGAATCGTCTCCTGCGAGCGCGTATAATTGATCGCTTCCAGCTCGGCTTCGATGGAGGCGTCGGCCCAGATGTCTTCCCAGGCGGCGCGCGTGCTTTCGTAGATGTCTTTCTTCTCTGTCATTTGCCCGCCGTCAACTTTGCATCTATCCGCGCGACCCGGCAACTTGTCAAGCGCGGGTTCAGATCGCCGTCGTATCCTGATGCCAGATTAGCATGGCTTCGCCAACGAGCATCAGCGACCCCGCCAGTAGAATCGTGCCGCTTTCGCCCGCGCGAGCCCGCGCGAGTTCCAGGGCTTGGGTCAAGTCCCGGGTATGATGGGCATCCTCAGCCAGATCCCGCGCGGCGCGCAGGGCATCTTCCCGCGCCGGGAAACGCGTGTTCGGGTTGATATCCGTTTCAGTGATGATCAGCGTCCGGCTGACCGTCGCCATGACAGCATATACACCGGCATAATCCCGGTCGCGCGGTACGCCGACGATTGCAAGCACCGGCTCGCTTAGCCGACCGGACAAGCTGGCGACGAAGGATTCCGCCGATGGCACGGTGATCGCGCCGTCAACATAGACCGCCGGCTTCTCGGCCAGCTTCTGCACGCGTCCCAGCCACTTGACCGCGCCCAATCCACGCCGTATGGCTTCGGCGAAAGCCGCGCTTTCAGCAGCATGAGCTTCTGCCGCCCGCGCCATCAACTCCACAGCGCGGATGGCAAGCGTGGCATTTTCTATCTGATAGCGGCCGAGCAGCGGCAAATCCATCTCGCCGTAAGGCGGAAGTTGGATGACTTGGCCGGCGGGCAGATCGGCGATATGGCGCGCTTGTTCCGCAGCCGGCAGAAATGTCAAGCTGGCCTTCTGTCTCACAGCCTCCCGCCGCAGCTCGGCTTGCGCTTCTTCCGGCTGCGCCAGGCTCAAGGCGACGCCGCGCTCTTTGATGATGCCTGCTTTGTGCCAGGCGATGCGCTGCAGCGTGTCGCCCAAGAGCGCTTGGTGTTCCAGCATGATCGGCGCGAAGACGGCCAGCCTGTTGGGCACGATCGCAATGTCGTCGAAGCGTCCGCCGCGCCCAACCTCAAGGACGGCGACATCGACATCGTTTTCATCAAAATAACGCAAGGCGATAGCAAGGAAAATCCCCTGCGGGCTGATGTACTGCGCGCCGGACATGGCCGCGACTCGGCTGTCGATGGCCGGCTGCAAGTCAGTCAATATCCGCAGGAAATCCGCCGTTGGTATCATACGCCCGTTGACGCGGATTCGCTCGTTCCAATGGACCAGGTGCGGGCTGGTAAGCATGCCGGCGCGATGCCCCAGGGCTTCGAGCAGTTTGGCCATGATGGCGCTGACGGAGCCCTTGCCGCGACTGCCGGTCACAACGGCGTATTTGCGCCTTGTCGCCAAGAGGCCTTCCGCATCCAGCAAACTGCGCGTCGCGGCGGTATCGCGTGTATACTCGTCGAGGCCGCGCGGCGCGTTATCTAGTCGGCGGCGCGTCTGAAATATATAGTCGAGCGCCGCATCCATCGAATCGAACATCGGCGGTTATTCTGTCTCTCCGTATAGAGTTGCATGGTACACCATCATTTAACCACAGGCGCGTGAGAGTTAGGCAAGCTTAGCGGGCAAGGTATGCGGAAGGATGTCGTCTTTGGCGCAGTGCCAGCCCCAAGCATAGCTTTGCCCTTGTGATTGTCTGGCTCTTTGGGCTAGATTTCGATGCGAGACCAATGACAGAACCGACAAGCAACTCAGAATCCGCGACCTTGTCCGGCAGCGATGCCCGGCGGGCCGCGCGCAATGTCAGCGCGCTGATGATCGCCAGCATCATCAGCAAAGGCGCGTTGTATCTGTGGCAAATCGCGCTCTCGGTGCTGCTGGGCCCAACCGAATATGGCATCTACGGCACCGTCGGCGGCTTGATGGTGACGGCCGCCTCCGTCGCCAGTTTCAGCATGGGTTTGATCGTCATCCGCGATGTCGCTCGCTCGCCGGGCAAAGCGGGGGCCTACTGGACCGCCATGCTGTTTTCCCAGACCTTGCTGGCTATCGCCGCTTATGTCGGCATGAACGGATTCTCCGTCGTCTACAGCGAGGCTGTGCGCGCCTTCGTCGCCCTGGCCGGCATCAACCTCTTCATCGACTTATTCGGCAACATGGGCTATGACCTGCTGCTGGCGCAAGAGCGCATGGTCAAGACTTCTCTGGTCGAGATCGTACATATCTTCCTGCGCATTGGCCTGGCGTTTCTGGCGCTGACGCTGGGTTGGGGTTTGCTCGGCGTCTATATTGCGGCGATTCTGTCCGGGCTGCTCCGCTCCATTGTTCTTGTTGGCTTGAATCTGCGCGCCGGCCTGCGCCCGAGTTTTCCGCTTGACCGCGATATCTGCAAAGCGCTTCTGCTCAACAGCGCGCCGCTGGCTCTAGCGGCATTCCTGACCCTGGCCTACAACCACTCCGACAAGCTCTTGACCACCGGCATCCTGGGCGAACGGGTAACCGGTTATTTGACGGCCGCCTTCGTCATCAATTTTGGCGCGATCGAGCTCTTCAGCACCACCGTGCTGGTGGCGGCATACCCGCTGCTTTCACGTTACTACGACGACGGCCGCAACGCTTTCTTCGGCTTCATGATCGAGAAGCTGGCGCTTTATATGATCCTGGTCGGGCTGCCTATGGCGCTGAGCGTCAGCATCTTGGCCGAGGGGATCATCCTTCCCCTGTTGGGCGCGGCTTACGCGCCCAGCGCCGGCATCCTGCGCCTGTTGATCTGGTACACGGCGATCACCATATTCGGCAATGTCATCAGCAAAGGCCTGCTGGTTCAAAATCGGCAGCGGCGGCTGCTGCAGATCCGCGCGACCGGCCTGGCGCTGAACATCTCGCTGACGGCGATCCTTCTAATCCGCTGGGGCGACCCGCGTGGCGCGGTCATCGCCTCGATAATCGGCGAGATTCTGGTGGTGGGCCTGCTGCTGGCCAGTTTCCGCGCGGTCGGCTGGGATGCCAGGCGCGTCGGCGGCAGCGCCATTCGCCTGCTGCTCATTGGCATACCGACTGCGCTGGCTCTTTTCGCGCTGCGCGAGCAATTCATCGCGATCCCGCTGATTTGCGGCCTCGGCATCTATACGGCAGGCATCATCCTGGGGCCGGTCTTGCGCGAAGACGATTGGGATCTTCTCTACCGGTTGACCGCGGCGGCGCCGGGCGGCGCGATATTGCTGCGTTTCTGGAAGCGCGATGTCGAGCTAAGCTGGTGACGCGGCATGCATATCTTGCACCTGACGCCCTATTATCGACCGGCTTATGCCTTTGGCGGCGTCGTGCGCGCGGTCGAGGGCATGGCTTCATCCCTGGTGGAGCGCGGCCACCAAGTCACAGTCTTGACGACTGACGCCGCCGATCAGCAGAGCCGTCTTGTCGGGGCCCGACGTGAAAACATCGACGGCGTCGAGATCTGGCGATGCCCCAACTTTTCACCCTGGCTGCGCGGCCGCTTCAATCTGTCCACGCCGCGTAGCATGAAACGGGCCGCCGAAGCGCTTCTACCCGAGGTTGATGTCCTGCATATCCACGAGTTTCGCACGGTGGAAAACCTGCTCGTGACGCCGGTCGCGCAGCGACTTGGCAAAGCGATCCTGCTGTCGCCGCATGGCACGCTCAACCTGGAAACCGGCCGCGGCCGCTTGAAAGCCGCTTGGGATCGCATCTTGAGCCCCGCCTTGGCGCAGAGGATCGACCAGGTCATCGCCCTGACCGAGCATGAAAGCGCGGAAGCCGAATCGCTGTGGCGATCTTTCGGCGCGCGCGAATCGCCAACCCGTTTCAGCGTCATTCCGAATGCGGTGCGCCCCAAGGAATTCTCTCAGCTCCCCGGCGCTGACGTGTTCCGCGCGCGCTACGGCCTGGCGGATGCGCCGACTGTCCTCTTCATGGGTCGGCTTCAGGCGCGCAAGGGGGTCGACATTCTGATTGAGGCTTTCCTGGCCGCCGAAGTTGAGAATGCCCGCTTGCTCATCGTGGGACCGGACGAAGGCATGGGTCCAGCCTTGCGGGCAATATCCGGGGGCGACCCGCGCATTGTCTTCACAGGCTATCTGGACGGGAGCGAACGCCTGGCCGCGCTGGCGGCGGGCGATGTCTTTGCCTTGCCCGCGACCGGCGAAGGGCAATCGATCGCCTTGCTCGAGGCGATGGCGGCCGGTCTTCCGGCGGTGATATCGCCCGGCTGCTATATGGACGAAGTCGACGATTATGGCGCGGGCTTTGTGGCGGAAGCGTCGGTCGAGGCTTTCGCGGCGAAGCTGCGGGAGCTGCTGCGAGACGGCGAGAAACGGCGGGAGATGGGAGCGGAGGCGTGGGGCTTCGTGGCGGAGAAGCACAGCTGGGAATCCGTGACCGCGGCCTTGGAGAGCGTGTATCTGGAGTTGATCGAAGCCAGCAAAAGCTAAATCAAGCGCAGACGATGTCCGTTGATTTTTCGCCCTGAAATGCTAAACTTGTCAACGGGACGAGGAGGCGAACATGATTGGCGCACGGCTCAAACAGGCGCGATTGCTGAAGGGAATGACGCAAAGGGAGCTTGCCAAGTCGCTGGGTGAAGCGGGTTACAAGATAACAGCGGCGGCAATCTCAAAATACGAAAAGGAAAAGAGCTATCCGACAGCGCAATTCATGTTGCGAGCGAGCGCCGCGCTTGATGTACCGGGCGCGTACTTGCTTCATCAGCCTTCGCACACGGTCGAATGGTTGGAATTTCGTTGTCGAAAGAAGCTGAGCCAAACAGAGCGACAGCGCATCAAGGCCTATGCCAGCGACATTGCCGAGCTTCAGATTGAACTGCGCGAACTGCTCTATCCCGACTCCCGGTGTGAATTGCCCTCCGTGCCGGTAGCAACCCTTGAAGATGCCGAAAATGCGGCGGAGCAACTGCGATGCCACTGGGACGTTGGCGACCGTCCCTTGGACAATTTGGTACAGACTTCTGAAGATCGCGATATCGTGGTGGTGGGCTGGGATGATTGCTCGGGGCTCTTTGATGGTCTGTCCGGCCGATGCGGAGATCAACCGGTAGCGGTGGTAAATTCTAGATTTCCCCTTGATCGGAGGCGACTGACTCTCGCTCACGAAATCGGGCACTTGGTAATGGACACCGGCTTCGGCGCCAACCTAGATGAAGAAGCTCTCGCATTCCGATTTGCGGCCGCGCTTCTCGTGCCTGCCAATCATGCGTACAAGGAGCTCGGTAAGAAGTGCCGCCATCTCGACTGGGGCGAACTCCGGATTCTAAAGCGGAAATACGGCATCAGTATGGCAGCATGGGTACGACGCGCATACGACTTGAACATCATAACGTATTCGCACTACAAGACGATGAATATTCAGTACAAGCGTCGTGGCTGGCACAAAGAGGAACCGGTGAAATATATTGGCGATGAGGAGCCAATTCAGTTCAAACAAATGGCCCAGCGCGCAATCGCTGAGGGATTGGTTGCGCCAGACAGATTCGAACATTTGAACCTTGCAATCTCATACCCCGATAGCGACATTATGCCGCGAGGCGAATACCCTTCAGCGACTGACCTACTGGCAATGGGCGAAGGCGAGCGCGAGCGCTGGATTTCGCAGATGTTTGAAGGGGCAGACGGTATTGATTTTGAAATCTTTGAAGCTTTCGGCGAGGAAGAATTCTAGCTATGGCAATCATTGATCCCAAGCGCGGCGAAATCTGGAATGTAAACTTTGACCGAACACGAGGAGACGAAATCAGAAACATACACCCCGCGCTCGTAATGAATGTTCGCGATGCCGGGCGTATAAAGCTACGGATGGTCGTGCCGATTACAACGGGCAATCCAGGATTCCTGCGCCATTTTTGGATGGTGGGAATCCGCGCGAACAACTCAAACGGCTTGGACCACGACTCGTTCGCGGATACTTTCCAGTTCAAGTCAGTTTCAGTGGATCGATTCGTCAACCTTAGAGGAACGATCAGGTCTCGAGATCTGCTCATGGAGGTGATGTCCGCCATAGCTTTGTGTATTGGATTGAGTTCCGAATAGAAGAATCCAGATTCGGCTCTAAACCTTCAACCAGCGCACCCGCGCAGCAGTCAATCCAAGGCGCAAATGTCTTTCCAATGCTGCCGCGTTATTCTAAAGCTAGGCAGTGCGCGAATCGCGCGTCGCTATACAATAGGGTTTATCCCGTCCGCGACAAGGAACTGTCATCGGTGGCAATAGAGGAACATCCATGATCCGATTCGACCGATTCACCGAACGCGCGCAAGACGCCGCCGCCCGCGCCTACGAAATCCTCCACCGATACGGCCACTCCCAAGTGGATACCGAGCACATTTTGCTCGCCCTGCTGGAGCAAGCGGACGGCGTCGTCCCGCAGATCCTGGAGCGGCTGTCGGCCGATGTCGGCGCATTGCGCTCCCGCGTCGATGACATCCTGCGCAGCAGCCCGCGGACGGCAACCATCTACGGCCAAGGCACAAACCAGGTCTTCATCACGCCCAGGCTAAAGAGCATCATCGACCGCGCCAACGAAGAGGCCAATCGGCTCCGCGACGAATATATCAGCACCGAACATATCTTCCTGGCCCTGCTCAACGAACGCAACACTGACGTGGCCAATACCATGGCCGAGTACGGCATCACGCGAGAGCGCGTTGCCGACGCCGTCAAAGATATCCGCGGCGGGCAGCGCGTTACTGATCCCCAAGCCGAAAGCCGCTACCGAACGCTCGAGAAATACAGCCGCGACTTGACCCGCATGGCGCAGGAGAGCAAACTCGATCCCGTCATCGGGCGCGACAGCGAGATTCTGCGCGTCATTCAAGTGCTCAGCCGCCGCACCAAGAACAATCCCGTGCTGATTGGCGAAGCCGGCGTCGGCAAGACCGCCATCGTCGAAGGGCTGGCGCAAAAGATCGCCGTGAACGACGTGCCCGACCTGCTTTTGGGCAAGCGCGTGCTCAGCCTCGACTTGAGCGGCATGCTCGCCGGCAGCCGTTTTCGCGGCGAATTTGAAGAGCGCCTCAAAGGCGCCATTGAGGAGATTCAGCGCTCCGAAGGCGAAATCATCCTCTTCATCGACGAGCTGCATCAGGTGGTGGGCGCGGGCGCCGCGGCCGGCGCCATGGATGCCGGCAATATGATGAAGCCGGCGCTGGCGCGCGGCGAATTGCAGACCGTCGGCGCCACCACCATGGACGAATACCGGCAGCATATTGAAAAGGATAGCGCGCTCGATCGGCGTTTCGCCCCCATTTTCGTGGAGGAGCCGAATGTCGAGGACACCATCGAGATGCTCTACGGCATCCGCGATCGCTACGAAGCCCATCACAACGTCAACATCGCCGACGACGCGATTGAAGCGGCCGCCCGCCTGTCCGCCCGCTATTTGACCGAGCGCAAGCTGCCGGACAAGGCGATTGACCTGCTGGACGAAGCGGCAGCCAAACTGCGAGTCGCGCTGTTTTCCATGCCGCCCTACCTCAAGCGGATGCGCGAAACCGTCGATCAGCTGGCCCTGGAAGAGCAGGCGGCTGGTTTATCGCGCGATTATGAGCGGGCAGCGGACTGCAAGATGCAGCGCATTCAGCTTGAAGAAGAATATGAACATGCCCACACGAGATGGCGCCGGGAAAACACGCTGGACGAACTGGTGACCGCCGATAATGTCGCGCAGGTGGTCGAGCAATGGACCGGCATTCCCGTTCAAGCCATGCTCGAAACAGAATCGGAAAAGCTGCTGCGGATGGAAGAAGTGATTACAGAGCGCGTCATCGGGCAGGAGAAGGCGGTGGCCGCGCTAGCCGATGCGATCCGCCGCGCGCGCAGCGGACTGAAAGATCCGAAGCGGCCGATCGGCTCTTTCATCTTCCTCGGCGCCAGCGGCGTCGGCAAAACGGAATTGGCCAAAGCCCTGGCCGAATTCATGTTTGACGACGAAGACAATCTCGTGCGCGTCGATATGAGCGAATACCGGGAGAAACACACAGTCAGCCGCCTTTTTGGCGCGCCGCCCGGCTACGTCGGCTACGAAGCCGGGGGCCAACTAACGGAAGCCATCCGCCGCCGCCCCTATCGCGTCATCCTCTTCGACGAGATTGAAAAGGCGCATCCCGATGTCTGGAGCGTCCTGCTGCAAGTGCTCGAAGACGGACGCATGACCGACGGTCAAGGCCATACCGTAGATTTCCGCAATACCGTTCTCATCATGACAAGCAACCTGGGCACAGAATTCGCCAAACACGGCGGCGCCCTGGGTTTTTTGCAACAAGATAACGCCGCAGTCGCCGATCACCGCAAGATTGAACAAGCCATGCGCGATACCTTCCGGCCCGAATTCCTCAATCGCATAGACGAAATCATCATCTTTGAACCTTTGACGCTGGAAGCGGTTGAAAAGATGGTCGACTTGCAGATTCGCGAGTTAGCGGCGCGCATGGATGAGTCCGACCTGGCGATTCACCTCACGGAACCGGCGCGCTATTGGCTGGCCAAGCAAGGCTTTGATCCGCAATTTGGCGCGCGGCCGCTGCGCCGCGCTATACAGCGTCATATCGAAAATCCTTTGAGCCTGCGCTTGCTCAAAGGCGACTTCCGCGCCGGCGACCTGGTCGTCATCGACGAAAAGGACGAAAACCTCGCGTTTACGCGCCACGCCGACCAACACAGCGATTACCGAGAAGGCGAGGCGAAGCCGACCCGCGCCTACGATGATCCCTTTGTGCAGAGCTATCCGGAGCGCGATTTCTACGACGCCGAATACGAGGACGATGACTTCGCCGATTTTCTTTCGCAGACCGACGATGACGACGAATTCGATCCATTTCCCTCGCCGCCGCCGCGCCGCCACGAAGACATCGATCGCCTTGAGTAACTGACCTGTCTCGCGCTTTCAAATCACAATTTCCTCCCAACTGATCATTCTGCTTGCAGAGCAGGCGGTAATGCCCGGCGCCAGCGGCGGCGCCGCCCCAGGGCAATCACTTCAAAACTGGCGCCGCTGCGACGAGCAAAACTAAACTGAAATTTAACCACCGAGGACACCGAGGAAAGCGATTGATCGGAGATTTCGCGGCATATGGTCGCAAAATTTTTGGGCGGGAAGGAAGTTCATCGGCCAGGTTGCGTCAAGCCTGCCCAATTTAAGCAGCGGATTTAGGGAAAAGTCGTCAAAAGCATCTAAACTCTGTGTCCTCTGCGTCCTCTGTAGTTAAAAGAATTTGAAGCGATTGCCCTGGGCGCCGCCCGAATTGTCCTTTGACTAAAACCGCGCCATCGCTATAATTGCTGCGCCTATCATCAAGGTGAAATGGAAACCGCCATGACTGTAGAAGAACGCGGCAAACGCGAGGACCTGCCACAGGCTGCTGCGTCTGCCGAGTTGCCGCCGCAAGAATCGCCCATCCCAGCGAAACCCGAGGATGGTGAGGTATTGACCGAGACTGCCGCAGCCGCCGTCGAAAATAGTTCGCAGGCGAGTTCGACGCCGGACGCGATGCCGGAACAAGTTGACTCGAGCGAGTTGACAAAGCCGGATGAATCCGCGGACTCGGATTCGGTCGAGGCGGAAGCGCCGACTGATGGCGCAGCCGCAGCGCAAGACGGGGCGCAGGCGGAAGCCGCTCCCGCCGAGGCAGCATCCGAATCGACGGCCGAAGCCAGCGAATCCGGCGCGGAGGACGAGCAAGCGGCCGCGGATCCCGCTTCAGCCCCGGCTGAAAAGGCGCCGGCCAAAGAAAAGGCAAAATACCAGCGGGGGCGGGTTTATCCGGGCGTGATCAGCAGCACGACGCCAACCGCCGTTTACGTCGACCTTGGCGATGGCGATCAAGGCCTGGTGCCGGGCCGGGAATTGGAACTCATGACGCGCAAGATGCTGGAGTCTTTGACGGTTGGCGCCGAAGTCGATGTTTACGTCGTCAACCCGCGCAATCATCGCGGCGAAACAGTCCTGTCGATCAACCATGCCCTGGAAGAACTCGATTGGCGCAATGCCGACCGCTTCGCCAAAAGCAAAGAGGTCTATGAGGCGCAAGTCGGCGGATACAACAAAGGCGGCCTGATCGTGCGATTTGGCAGATTGCGCGGTTTCGTGCCGCAGAGTCAATTGGGGGAAGACCGCGTTCGAAACTTGAGCGGGGACACGCCCGAAGAACGATTCGGGCCGATGGTCAACCAGCCCATCGGCGTCAAAGTGATGGAGGTCAATCGTCATCGCAATCGGCTCATTCTGTCCGAACGGGCCGCCACGCGCGAAGTCCGCCAGCGCCGCAAAGAAGCCCTGATCGCGGACCTGAAGGTGGGCGAGATTCGCCAAGGCCAGGTCGTGAGCCTGGAGAGCTTCGGCGCCTTCGTCGATATCGGCGGCGGCGAGGGTCTCATACACGTTTCCGAATTGGCTTGGGGGCATATCACGCATCCGCGCCAGGCGGTGAGCATTGGGGATGAAGTCGAGGTCGAGGTCATCAACGTCGACCGCGAAGCCAAGCGCATCGGTTTGAGCCGACGCCGCGTCATACGCGATCCCTGGGACGAAATTGCGACATCAGTGCGTCGCGGTCAACTGATTCGCGGGCGCGTCACCAAGCTGACCAAGTTCGGCGCATTCGCCCGGCTGATTGACCATGACAGCGTCGAAGGCCTGATTCACATCTCCGAGCTCTCGGGCGAACGGGTCGATCATCCGCGCGAAGTGGTCAATCGAGGCGATGAGCTTGTCCTGCGCATTATCAAGATTGACATCAAGGACCGGCGTCTGGGTTTGAGTTTGAAATCCGTGCAGTCGACCGAGTATCTGGATCTGGATTGGGAAATGGCGATTCAAGACGCGGCCAGCCTGCCGCCCGCGGAAACGGATGCCGAGCCGGGCGCGCCATCCGAAGCGGCGCCCGAAGAATAATCCGCTATCCTTTTACAGTTGACAAGCCATTGGCCGGGCGGGAGCTTCTCCCCTCGGCTCTTTTGCCGTTCATATTCGCCTGAGTCCGCATCGCCGCATCGCTGCGCGCCTTCCGCTTTGAGCGCGCAGTGCGGCCAGGCAAAGGGACCCGGCCGGCCGCGATAGCGCCGTACAGCGTCCGCCGGAGCGCCGACGGCGGCAGCGCCGTCTCTTGCCGTTACGCCGCCGGCTTTCCGTTGATTTATTCCCGGGCGTCCGCTACCATAACTTCACTGGCTGAAGCCCATTGCCTGGCGAAAGAGGATGGCATTCTTTCACGACGGCTATGCCAGTAATTGGCGAACTGCTGCTATAATATTGCAAATTGTAAGATTTCGGACGCGTCCCACAGGCGGGCAACTGACCACGGAGGAAAAGACCGTGCCGAATAAAATGGAACGCTTCACACAGCGGGCGCGGCGCGTATTGAGTTTGGCACAGGAAGAGGCGGAACGCCTGCAGCATCACCAGATAGGCACGGAACACCTCTTGCTGGGTTTGATGCGCGAAGAAGGCGGGGTCGCCGGCCGCGTCCTGCGCGATCTGGGTTTGGACCTGCGCCGCGTCGAAGAATTGGTGACGCGTCTGTCGACTGCGGATGACCGCAGCCCGCACCCGCAGTTGGATCTGTCGCCGGGGACAAAAAAGGTGCTCGAACTGGCCGTGGACGAAGCGCGGCGTATGGGCCACCACTACATCGGCACCGAGCACTTGCTCCTGGGACTGGTGCGGCAGCAGGAAGGCATCGCCCTGGATGCGCTGCGCCGGCTCGGCGTCAGCCCGGAGGAGGTCCGCCGGCAGACGAGCAAGGTCCTGCAAGAGAGCCCGGTGCAATCGGCGCAGAAGGCGCATGATCGGCCCCAGAGCAGACCCTCGCGCAAGGACAGTACGCCACTGGTCGATCAGCTTGCCACCGATCTGACCAGCCTAGCCGAGACCGGGAAACTCGATCCGGTCGTGGGACGGGAGATGGAAATCGAGCGTGTGATCCAGGTCTTAAGCCGACGCCGCAAAAACAACCCGGCGCTCATTGGCGAGCCGGGCGTGGGCAAGACCGCCATCGTTGAAGGCCTGGCCCAGCGCATTGTCGAAGGCGACACGCCCAAACCCCTGCTGCGCAAGCGCGTGTTGCAACTGGATGTCGGTTCGCTTGTCGCGGGCACCATGTACCGCGGCCAATTTGAAGAGCGCCTCAAACGCGTGATTGAAGAGCTTAAAGCATCCGACACCATCTTGTTTATCGACGAAGTGCACATGCTGGTGGGCGCGGGCTCGGCCGGGAGCAGCGTCGATGCCGCCAATATCTTGAAACCAGCGCTGGCGCGCGGCGAACTGCAATGTATCGGCGCGACTACATTGGACGAATATCGCAAGCATATCGAAAGCGACGCCGCCTTGGAGCGCCGTTTTCAGCAGATTCAGGTGGCTGAACCCACAATCGAAGAAACCGTTGAAATCCTGCAGGGCATCAAATTTCCTTATCAAGATCATCATAATGTCGAAATCACCGATGACGCGATTGAAGCAGCCGCCAGCCTCTCCGCCCGTTACATCCCCGACCGATTTTTGCCCGACAAAGCCATTGACCTGATTGATGAAGCCGCCGCCCGCTTGCGCATGTACAAGAGCCCGGAGGCGGCCTCCGTGCGCCGCGTCATGGACGAACTGGAAGAACTGCACGAGGAGATCGAATTGGCGGAGGCTACCGGCGAGCAAGACGAGTTGGATGCCCTGCACCTGCGGCGGGATTCGCTCAATACGACCATCGCTGATATCCGGCATAACTGGAACGAAGAGACCGGCCAGCCGCGTCTGATCGGCGATGATATCTCCGAAGTAGCGGCGATGTGGACCGGAATTCCGGTTACGCGGATCGCCAACGAAGAGAGCGAGCGCCTGATGGAGATGGAAGAAAAACTCCATGAGCGCATCGTGGGGCAGCATGAAGCTATCGTCTCGATCAGCAAAGCCGTGCGCCGCGCGCGCGCCGGTTTGAAGGACCCGCGGCGTCCGATCGGCTCATTTATGTTTCTTGGCCCGACCGGCGTCGGCAAAACCGAGTTAACCAAGGCCCTGGCGGAGTTTCTCTTCGGAAGCGAAGACGCGCTGATCCAACTGGATATGAGTGAATTCATGGAGCGGCATTCGGTCGCCCGTCTCGTTGGCGCGCCCCCCGGCTACGTCGGTTATGAAGATGCCGGGCAATTGACAGAAGCGGTCAGGCGCCGTCCTTACAGCATCGTTGTTTTTGACGAAGTTGAAAAAGCGCATCCGGAAGCCTTCAATATGTTGCTGCAAGTCATGGAAGAGGGCACCCTGACCGATGCCCGCGGTCGCCGCGTAGATTTTCGCAATGCGATGATCGTTATGACCAGCAATGTCGGCGCCGAACTCATCAAACCGAATTCCAGCCTGGGGTTCAACACGCCGCTTGATGCGGGCAAGCTCGATGACGAAGCTTATGAGGATATGAGCCGCAATGTGACGGATCAACTCCAGCGGCGCTTCCGGCCGGAATTCCTCAACCGCGTCGACGCCACGATCATATTCCGCTCGCTCACGCGGGACGAGATCCGGCAGATTGTGGATCTCGAACTGAACAAGGTGCGCGAACGGCTGCTGGAACACGCCATCACCCTCGAAGCGACGGTTGACGGCATCGACTGGCTGTCGGACAACGGTTACAACCCGGAATTCGGCGCCCGCCCCCTGCGCCGGCTGATCCAAAATGAAGTCGAAGACCGCCTCTCCGATGGCATACTCACGGGCGAATTCGGCCTGGCGAGCGTCGTGCGGATTGATGCGGACGACGATGGCGCGCTGACGATGTACACGGTCGAGGATGAAGAAGTCGCTCCCGAGATTGAGGCCCAGCTCTAATCGGGCCGGCGGCGCGCGCCTGCAAACTCCCGAGTTCCAACTGGCTATCACAACTTAAGCAGGCCTTAGGGTGAGCATCAAATCCATATTCACCCGGCCGCGCCTGCTGCTCCTGTCCACCGTCCTACCCTTGTTGCTGGTCGCGTATCTGGGCAGCCATATTCGGCTCCTTAGCGACGACTATCTGCATCTCCAGACTGGGCGGGAACTAGATCCGATCAGCAACATGCTGCATTGGCGCGAAACCTGGAACGGCAGCTACAGCTACTATTTCTTCCACGGACTCGTTGGATCTTTCGCTCCCGGCATAACCAGCATATTGCCCGCGATCATAGTCGCGCTATGGCTGCTCGGTCTGTCCTGGCTGTGCTACCAGGGATTAACAGTCTTGCGGATAAAGAAGCAGCGCCTGACGCTCGCAGTCGCGCTGGCGGCCGCTATTCTAAGCGCTACGATTAATGGTCTGGTTTCACCAGAGTCCATTCTCTGGTATTCGGCAAGCGTTCGCTACACTTTGCCGCTGGCTCTGATTACGCTTTACCTCGCAATTAGCCTCGAATTAACAAAAAGACAAGTTTCCCGGAGAGGCAAAGCGCTAGCGGCCCTCGCTGGAGCGGTAGCCTCATTCGGCATCGCCGGCTTTTCCGAACTGCACATGGCCTTACAGATCTTGCTGTTCAGCGCCGCGTTCTTCGCCGCCTTTACCTTCTTGCGCGGCCGCGAACGCAGCGTCGCTCTGGTCATGTTCAGTTCCGGCTGGTGCGGAACTGTCGCAAGTTCTCTCGTTCAGATTACTGCGCCCGGCACTGCGATACGCGCGGCAATCCTCCAGGAAAAATTCGCCGGAATAGCTAAGCGCGATCTTGATTATGTGCTGCGGGAGTCCTTGTCTAAGGCGCTGGAATATGCCGTCGATTTGGACATTTTCACCGGATTCATTCTCCTGTTCGCATTTGCACTGTTTTTCATGCTCAGCTTTTGGCGGCCCTGCGGGAGGCCAGAGCTCGCCGGCCCATTTCAATTCAGGCAAAAGCCCCTCTTGTTGGGCTTGGCGGTTCAATTGCTGTGCGCGCCATTCTTATGGCATCACGTCAGCGATGACCCGCAGCTTTTGGGTCGCTTCAGCTACCCGTATGCCAGCGTGATCCTGCTGAACCTGATCATGGCAGCGGGTTTGCTGGCGCTAATTGGCGCCAGGTCCTATCCAAATGGAGTTTTGCAGCGCAAGGGCAACGGTCTGCAGGCGCTGCTTCTGGTTTCGCTGATTCTCATCCTGGCGCTATTTGCCATGACCAAGTTCCGCAACATCGATTGGCGCCCGGCGACCTATATTGTCTTGACCACACATATGATTCTAGTCATCGCGATTTGGCAGATCTCAGCGCTGCTTCCACCCTTAGTCGGCCGGCGTTTTGCAATAGTCGCCCTCTTGGCATACGGCGCGACCGTGGCGCCCTGCTTCTTGTTCGTCGCCAGTAGCGTGTACACATTAGGGCTTGCTGGTCTGCCGACGCGCGTTATGACAATCCTTGTCCACCTCATGTCTCTTGATGGATTGATTTGGGGCCTGTTCTTGGGATATGCCTGGCAGCGCGTCAACAGCGCCGGTGAGGATGCGCGACCACTGACGAAACTCGCGCGACAAATCCTTCTCATCGCTATCCTGGCCATTATCGCGGGAATCACCTTGAATTTTGCTAAACTTGCGCCCGACTTCGCGCGATATTCGGAGGCCTGGGACAGATGGAATCGGCAAATCATCGAAGCGCGAGACGGCGGTCAAAGGACGGTGACGGTCTCGCCTTTGGCTTACAGCATAAAACTATACTTGCTTCGACGCCACGGAACCGATGAGTTGCGTAAGGCCGCGGAGTATTATGAGGTGGACGCCATAGTGCCGGCGGATAACTGAATGAGCGCTCTGCAGCAGTTTCCAGGCCAGCAACAGCTCACAGACCTTGCTGTCGCTGTCGCTCTAGGGCAGGTCCCGCTGACTAAACGAGATCTGCCCAAACCATATTCAGATGCACTGTCGCCTGTCGAAAGCCCGTCTTCATGTCGCTGCTTTCAATCCGTAGAGGCCATTGTCTCGATTCGCGCTTGAGCAGTTGGCCTCTGCCAAGGTTTGAAACTGGCGCTTCGGCTCGCCAATGCTAAACTGGTCGGCAATTGGCCTTGGCAAGCGCGGTTCAAGTCCAAACGAACGATAATCCGCTGACCTCGGCAAGAACTCCGAGATAGTTGGCGGAGAGTTGCCGAAGGCCTGGATTAAATTGCCTGATGCGGCCTGCCGCGCAGACTAGCCCTCGGGCTTTAGTGTAAAGAGATGCAAATGGCTCGATTTCGTAATCGCGTAGACTGGATTGTTCTGCTGATTCTGTCGCTGGCTCCGCTGGCGGTATTCATATATCTCGGATCGCAGAGCCGCCCTGTCGGTGACGATTATTGGATGTTGGGCAAAGGTCGCGATCTTGGATCCTGGGAATCCATACTCTATTGGCGCGGCACATGGACCGGCACATACAGCGATTTTTTCTTGCACAGTCTGGTCGCGCCATTGCGGGAAACCGCGTCACGCATCATGCCCGCTATCATCATGATCATTTGGATCATTGCTTTGGCCGCTATCGTATTTCAAGGCTTGCGATGGCTGAAAATTGGGCGCCATCGCCTGATAATCTCGGTTGTTTTTGCCGCGTTCACTGTGGGAGCAACCGTCAACGGCATTCTCTCGCCCCTCTCCATCTACTATTACCTGGGCGCGGTCAAATATCTCCTGCCGATGGCTCTTCTCACGGTATACGCAGCGGCAGCTCTGCTCTTGATCCCTCGGATAAATGATCGCCGACAACTCGCTGTCGCCGCCCTGGCCGGGTCAATCTTCTGCTTTTTCAACGCCGGTTTTTCGGAGATGTTCCTGGTTTATCAGCTCGCGTTCATAACGCTAGCGCTCGCCGCGTTCATTCTGTTCATGCGCGGCCGCATCAGGCGCGCGGCTTTAACTTTTTTCGGAGGCGGATGGCTGGCTTCCTTCGCCAGTTTCCTCATTCAAGTAAGCGCCCCCGGGGTCGCCAACCGGCACTCTTATGCCCAAGATGTCCTGGGCGACTACACTGCCTCCGTCGCCCAACTGATTTTAGACTCGCTCGCACAGACGCTTCAGCTTGTGTTTGATGTCGATATCTTTGCAGGCTTTGTGCTCCTGCTCTTCCTCGGCCTCTACACGACGCTAAGCGTATATCGTCCAGGACAGCATTCGGGCGATCATGAACCAATCCGTATCACTCGCAGGTTTCTGCTTTTTGGATTTCTGGCGCAACTACTGTCTATTCCATTCATATATTCGCACACAAGCGACCTTCCGCAGGCGCTCGGCAAATACAGTTATGCTTATTCGATCGTATTTGTAATCAATGGCGGTCTCTTAGTTGGCTTGGGCATCCTGCTAGTGTATCGTCAGCGAATCAATGCCTGGCTTGCCGATCGTCAATCAGGCGCTGAAATCCTTGCTTTGGCAGCCCTGCTGATTCTATTGATTCTCTTTGCCCTTACTCAGATTCGCTCAATCCACTGGAAAGCCTTCGCTTTTCTTTTCATCAGCAGTCATATAATTCTTGCGATGCTCGCCTGGCTTTTGGCGCAGAAGTCCCTTCAGCGGAAATTGGCAACCTTCGCTGTCTGTGTTTACGGCGCTTGCCTGGCTTTGAACAACGCCGCAATCTTGCCCGAAATCTATACGCACCTAAGAGTAATTCCGCGAACTTTAACCATGTTGCCCTATAGCATGGTTCTGCTCGGTCTGCTCTGGGGGGTATTGATTGGCTACGGTCTAAAGCAGCGTAGTGGCTCTTCAAGCAAGCAGTTCATGCGCGGGAATACCCTGAGGCAGGTCAGCTTTTGCGCGGTCATGCTGATTTCTATCGCCATTGTCGGCCGGAATGCGAATTTGATTCCATCGTTCGAGACATTCGCGCGTGAATGGGACGCGCGGCAGGATCACATCATTGCAGAGCGCGACAGTGGCAAACGCGTGATCGCCGTTTCGCCCTTGTCATTCGACCTGGGCACATATATGAAGCAGATTAAGCCGTTCCTGATTGATCCACACGCGCCCTACTACTATGGGGTGGAGGCCTTTGTTATGGACGACGCGTGACTCTTTTGCCGTCGTATATTCGAGAGCCATGCGCCGTCTCCCTGTCCGACGAGATTCTCAAACTGGTATCCAACGCAGCCATATTGATCGGCAGTATAATCACTTGTGAATATGCGGCGATGGTGAAGATCTTCGAACGGCATCGCGTCTATGAAGGAATTATCGCGTCGGCGCCAACTTCATGTTCAGAAACATACGATTGCCGACAACGGCACAAACTCAGACTTGAAGGCGAGCATGAATCGATACGGGCCTAAACTCGGCTGGGCGCTACTGCTCCTTCTATCAAGCCTGCCACTAATGCTCTTTGCCTACTTGGGCAGCCACAGCCGATTGATCATTGACGATTATTTGCACCTGGTCAACGGTTTGGAATTGGGCCCGTGGCAAAACGTGCTCAATCAGCGCAACTTGTGGAATGGCAGCTATTCCGATTATGTGTTGCATGCGCTGGTCGCTCCCCTGGGGGCGGCCGCGCCGCGCGTCATTCCCGTGATCACAATCGCGCTCTGGTTTATTGGACTAGTCTGGCTTGTATATCGAGTATTGGCATTCGCCCAGGTCAAAAAATATCCGCGAACGACTGCAATCGCCGTTGGCGCCGCGATCGCCGCGGTAACAATCAACGGTCTGCTTACTCCGCGGGCCATTTACTGGTTTGCCGCCAGCGTTCGCTATACCCTGCCCCTCGCTATACATTCGCTTTTCCTCGCACTGACCGTGGAGATGTTAACGCGGCAAGGGTCACTGCGATGGACGGCGATCGCCGGAGCGCTAATTTGCTTTTTCAATGCCGGGCTTTCGGAAATGTACCTTGTCGTGCAGTTGATGTTTTTCATCGTCAGCCTGCCTGCGACGTATGTGTTCCTCAAGGGCCCGCCTCGGCGATACATTATCGTAATGTTTGGAACCGGTTTCCTCGCCAGCCTTGCGAGCATGATTGTACAGTTGACTTCGTCTGGTGTTGCGATACGCGCTGGCGCCATGACATCGCATTGGGGAGTGCCGGACCGCAGTCTTTCCAGTCTACTCGGGAAATCCGCCGCAGAAATGCTTGAACTTGCCATAGATCCGGAGATCTTCGCGGGCTTCATTCTCTTGCTGGCGCTCGGTCTATTCGTCATGCTCGCGGTCTACCGACCGACAGAGCAGCGCTTGCTGCGCGGCCCTTTGCGGCTCGCGCGTTCCCCACTGTTATTTGGATTGCTTGTACAACTGCTGTGCCTGCCGCTGCTGTGGAATCATCTGAGCGACAATCCGCAGTTCTTGGGGCGATACAGTTACGGTTATGCGATCGTAATCGGGCTGAATCTGCTTTTTGTTGTGAGCCTGGCCGTCTTGATTCGCGCGCGTTCCCGCATTAACAATAGCTTGCGGGAGCAAAGCAACTCTTGGACCTACGCGCTTTCAGTGGCGCTGCTTGTCGTCCTTCTCCTCTTCGCTCTGACGCAGGCGCGCAGCATTCATTGGCGGGCAGCATTCTTCATCTACATCAGCTGTCATACCCTGCTGATCATGTGCTGCTGGCAGCTTTCGATTCCGCTGGCGAAATCAACCGGGCTGCGATTCGCTTCCGGCGCGGCCTTCGTCTATGGCGCGACCTGGCTCACAATCGCCGCAGTCTCAACCCTGGTCTTTTTTAACTATGTGCGCGTGTTTCCGCGCGTCCTAAGTTTTGCGTCTTACTGGCTGGCGCTGCATGGTTTAGTCTGGGGATTGTATCTGGGATACGCCATCCAGCGCTTCAAGGGCGCGCCTCCGGACGGACGAAACGGTAGCAAACTGCTCAGTGGCATATGTCTCATTGCCGCTCTGCTGATCGGAGCAGGCATCTTCATTGGCCATGCCAGGCTCTTGCCTTCATTCGTGCAGTACTCATCCGAGTGGGATGCGCGCCATCAGCGCATTATCGATTTGCGAGACGCCGGGGCCAGGACAGTATCGGTCAGGCCTTTGTCATTTGATCTGGCCAAATACATGCGATTGCCGGAATTACACGAGCACGAGTTCGCGCCGAAGTTCTACAAGGTGGATGCGATTGTGCTTGAGGACGCCTGAAGAAGCGGCCGGGCGCCGCGCTTCGAGAACTTGCTTCGACTGGACATTCAACTTTCTGAGGATTCAAAACAAAAGAGGACTGCCGCTGGGCAGTCCTCCGGTTGTCTTGTTCCGGCCGGTTTTGCAGCCAGATTACATCATGCCGCCCATACCACCCATGCCGTCCATGCCCGCGGGCATCGGCGGAGGGCTTTCTTCCGGCACGTCGGTGATCAGCGCCTCGGTCGTCAGGATCATCGCCGCAATTGAGGCGGAGTTCTCAATGGCGCCGCGGGTCACCTTGGCGGGGTCGGGGATGCCGGCTTCGATCATGTCGCCATATTCGCCGTTCATGACGTTGAAACCAACACGGTGGTTGCTGTCGTCGGCCTGGGCCCGGCGCACGTTCTGGATGATCACTGCGCCGTCTTCGCCCGCGTTCGCTGCGATCTTGCGCATGGGCATTTCCAGCGCGCGGCGCATAATCGTTACGCCCGTGTTCTCATCGCCGATATCCATGTTGACGCCATCGAGGGAGCTGACCGCGTTGATCAAGGCGACGCCGCCACCCGGCACGATGCCCTCTTCAACGGCGGCGCGGGTCGCGCTGAGGGCATCCTCTACGCGATGCTTCTTCTCTTTCAGTTCGGTTTCGGTCGCCGCGCCAACGCGGATGACCGCCACGCCGCCACTCAGTTTCGCCAGACGTTCCTGCAGCTTCTCACGATCATAATCGCTGGTGCTGCTGTCGATTTCCCGGCGGATCTCGTCGATGCGGCCCACGATTGCGCCTTCTTCGCCCGCGCCATCCACGATGACCGTGTCGTCCTTGGTGCTGACGACCTTGGCCGCGCGCCCCAGATCTTGCACGGTCACACTGTCGAGCTTGCGGCCCGTCTCTTCGCTGATGACGGCGCCGCCCGTCAGAACAGCGATGTCGCGCAGCATAGCCTTGCGGCGATCGCCGAATCCGGGCGCCTTGACGGCCAGCACGTTGATCGCGCCGCGCAGCTTGTTGACGACCATGGTGGCCAGAGCCTCGCCATCGACATCCTCGGCGATGATGACCAACTCCCGCTTGCCAACCTGGTGCAGCTTCTCCAAGATCGGGATGATATCCTGGGCCGCGCTGACCTTCTTGTCGTGGATCAGGATATAAGGCTCCTCGATGCTGGATTCCATCGTCTCGCTGTTGCTGACGAAGTAGGGGCTGATGTATCCGCGGTCGAATTGCATGCCTTCCACGTACTCGGTCTCAAACTCCAGGCCGCGGCTCTCTTCGACGGTGACGACGCCGTCCTTGCCGACCTTGTCCATCACTTCGGCGATCAGATCGCCAATTTCGGAATCTTGCGCCGAAACGCTGGCGACATTGGCGATTTCTTCTTTGGTCTCGATCGGCGTGGACTGTTCGAGAATGTTGCCCGATACGATGTCTGCGGCATGAATGATGCCGCGCTTGAGCAGCATCGGGTTGGCGCCGGCCGCCACATTCTTCAAGCCTTCGCTGACGATAGCCTGCGCCAGGACGGTTGCCGTGGTCGTGCCATCGCCGGCGATGTCGTTGGTTTTGGTCGCCGCTTCCTTCAACAACTGGGCGCCCATATTTTCATAAGGGTCTTCCAGTTCGATCTCTTTGGCCACGGTGACGCCATCATGGGTAACCGTCGGCGCGCCAAACTTTTTGTCGAGCGCGACATTGCGCCCCTTGGGACCGAGCGTCGTGCTAACCGCGTTAGCGACTTTGTCAACGCCGGATTGCAGCTTGCGGCGCGCATCTTCCTTGAATACGAGTTGCTTTGCCATTGATTCCTCCTGGTTTCATTCCAACTTGTTTTTGCAGCCTTGAATCTCGGTTTCCTTCAAGTTCACGCTAGACGACGACGATACCGAGAATGTCGGATTCTTTCATAATGAGCATTGTGGCGCCATCAAGCTTGACTTCGGTGCCGGCGTACTTTGCGAAGAGGACGCGATCGCCTTCCTTGACATCCATCGGAATGCGCTTTTCGCCTTCTTCATCGTATTTTCCCGGTCCCGCCGCGCGGATAAGCCCTTGCTGGGGTTTTTCCTTGGCGGTTTCCGGCAATACAAACGCGCCACCAGCAAAGGTCTCTTCCGATTCAACCGGCTCGACCAGGACGCGATCACCTAGCGGGCGGATACTTACAGCCATTTTCTTCTCCCTCTGCACTTCGGATACAATCGTTGAGCGATAACTCGCTTCACTCGGAAACTTGGCACTCTCCATAGTCGAGTGCCAAGTTTCCAGCCGTAAATTAGCATAACTTGCATAGAGAGTCAATAGAATTGGCAGAATGGAAGAACGATTGCCAGAAAAAATATGCTTTTCTAATGCACTCTATGCGAACGCGGCGCCCAAAGGCGCCGGCGACTCAAGTTGCCCCGCGGCAAGCGGGAGATCTGCCAAGCTGGCTGGCGGATTCAATGGAGCGGTCCCAGATCGACGGTCGGGAGTTTGGTCGAAAAACGTTACAACTCTGGGTCGAGCAGCCAGTCAAGACTGAACAATATTGATGGCATCCAAGTTGTAATACTGCTGGGCACATCTTTTCTCGATAAAATGTGATACGACCTTACCCAAAAGATAATTTCCCAGACTATATTCCAGCGGCGGCACGTCAACATCCCGGATTCCGCTATCTCGCGCCTGTATGAGCTGCTGGTGGCGCGCGTCCCAGTCTCTGGAAAAGGCGGCGAAGTCAGGAATCTGCTTGGCATGTCCCAGTGCGATACCGACGGACAGCGTAACTGCCAAGACCAGACCAATCGCGCCTTGCAGCGTGATCCATCGCTGATCCGCTCCTGAAGACGCCCGTGCGCGCTGGATCAGAAATGCAATAAACGCTCCCCAAATAAGTCCGATGCTAACGTGAATGTAAGCGATGGGCGCAATTCCGCGCGGCGCTATCCAGCCGCGTCCGTACAGCGAAACGCCCGCCAGCGCCGCTGTCGTAGCGGCAAGTATTATGAACGAGAGTGTGGCTGGCAAGGCAAATCTTCTGGCGCGCCAATCTCCGACAAGTTGCGACAGCCACAAAGCAAGCGCGCCGAGAAAACTTAGCGAGCTAATCAAAAGATAAGTGTATGCTTTGATGTCGATGCTACGCAGCTGCGTCATAAAGAAGAGCGCAGCAACACAAAGAAGAACAGAAGTCGAGCACAGCATCAGACTGTTTCGCCTGGCGCGAAGCAAAGCATCTATCCGCTTGCGCCACATCAGCACAAATATAGACAGAGCGACGGCCAAAAAGTTGATTGCCACAACCGTCGTAAATCCATAACTGAAGCGACCGGCAATCTGCGGCAGATCGCTCACATGTGTCCAAAGGATTGGAACAAAACATAGCTGAACGAGCAGACAGAGCCAGATCGGGATCGGCGTAGAATTTAACGGTCGTCTTTCTGCAGGTGCCCGGGTCGGCTGATAAAGAATCAGGGTCACTGTTAGCCCAAGGCCAAACAGCAGCATAAAACCGGCAAAGGACTCCGTGTGCGTTAGATATTGACTTGTCTCATGCAGCGTTCTTTCCAATAGCCTCGGCATCGTCCTTATCGGGTCGATTGTTGATCCAGCTTCAATGTTTGCGACACGAGTGCGGAGACCGGGAGAAATGAGATGGACGAGTAGCGCAGAGGTGGTTCCGAGCCAACCGGCGAGGAAAAGGGCAAAGAAGCGACGGCGAATCGATGATTCAAGGAAAACAACAATGAATGCGATGGCAAGCGTCAAATATGTAAACTCAAATACGACAAACATTTCTGATGCGCCGCCCAATACGAAGGCTATCGCGGCGCTTGCAACTATGGCCAAATAGTTTGCCCGTGACGACCGCTCCCGGCACGCGAGCTCCAGCATCAGGGCAAGATACATTATTGATAAGACAACTGGCAATATATAACCGGTGCTGGAGTTATACCAGTACATGGTTTGCGGCTCTATGAATGCGTTTATGGCGGCGGCTGTAACCAACAGTGATATGATCCAAAGCGCGATTCGATTTGGCCGTCCGTTCAAGAGATGGACGACAATCCTAGACAGAAGACAAAAGAGGCTCAAGGCGGACAGCGCTACAATCGCTAGCGGCATGAACGAAGTTGCCAGGACATCAATTGGGGCGAGCGCAGAATGCAATAGGCTTCGCGAAAATGAAGCCGTATGCGTGTTGTAGTAATGCAGAATACTTTCCCAAGCATCCATGCTTCTAGCAATATGGAATACGCAATGTTCGTCAATGATCAGCCGGCTGAAATGCCCAAGGTACGCAAACAAAAGCGCAGGAACGCCCGAAAGCAGGAGCAGTAGATATTGCCAAATGCGCAATCTTTTCATTGAATGTCTTAACTGTTGAAGTGAAAACGGCCAGCCGACAAAATTTGGCATGAAACACGGTAAGTATACCGTCATTGTCGCTACTTCATGTAGTGATACATACTCATGTTTTGTTCGACTTTGTAAACATCAGTATCCTCGTCGTGCTATCGGCGGTGGTTGTTCCAGGAATGCGCTTTTCGCCTTCATCACCGTATTTTCCCGGTCCCGCCGCGCGCATGACGCGGCGCCCACAGGCGCCAGCAACTCAATTTGCCTCGCGGCAAGCGGGAGATCTGCCAAGCTGACCGGCGGATTCACTGCAGCGGTCCAAGACCGGCGTTCTCAAGTCTGTGCGAAAAACGACACTGCTCTGGGCCGTACGGCCAGTCAAGACTGAATAAATTCGATAGCATCCAAATTGTAATATTGATTAGCACATTTGGTCTCCATAAAATGTGATACGCGCTTGCCAATCACAAAATCCCCCAAGTCAAACTCCAGAGGCGGCACTGTGACATCTCGGATTCCGCTATCGCGCGCTTCCAGTAGCTTTTGATGGCGCGCGTCCCAATCTCTAGCAAAGGCGGCGAAGTCAGGAATCTGCTTGGCATGTCCCAACGCGATACCGGCGGACACTGTTATTGCCAAGACCAGTCCTATCGCAGCGTGCAGCGTAATCCATCGCCGATCCGCTCCTGATATCTCCCATGCGCGCTGGATCAGAAATGCAATATACGCGCCCCAAATCAGTCCGATGAGGACCTGTGTGTAGGCAATGGCTGCCAGACCTCTCGACGTTACCCAGCCGATCGAATAGAGCGATGCGCCCGCCAGCGCCGCTGTCGTGACGACAAGCAAAATGAACGAGAGCGTGGCTGGCAAGGCAAATCTATCGGCGCGCCGATCCGCGATACAATGCGACAGTTGCAAAGCAAGCGCGCCGAGATACGTCAGCAAACTGATGTAAAGGTAGGCGTCGGCTTTGATGTGGATGCTGCGCACTTGAGTCATAAGGAAGAGCACAGCAACGCACAGAAGAACGAAAGTCGAGCACAGCATCAGACTGTTTCGCCTGGCGCGAAGCAAAGCATCTATCCGCTTGCGCCAAATCAGCGCAAACACAAAAAGAGCCGTGGCCCCCAAGTTAATAGCCACAACCGTCGAAAATCCATAACTGAAGCGACCGGCAACCTGCGGCAGATCGCTTACATGTGTCCATAGGATCGGCACAAACGATAGCTGAACGAGCAGGCAGAGCCAGAACGGCCACCGCGCAGAAGTTAGCGGTCGGTTTTGTACAGGTGTCCTGGACGGTCGATAGAGAATCAGCGTCGCTGTTAGCCCGAGTCCAAACAGCAGCATAAAGCCGGCCAAGGCCTCCGTATGCGTGAGATATTGAACTGTCGATTCCAACGTTCTTGTCAATAGATCTGAAGCCCTTCTTATCGGCTCAATGGTTGACCAGGATTCAGTAGTTGCTACACGACCGCGGAGACCGGGAGAATTGAGATGGACGAAAACCGCGGCGATGCTTCCGAGCCAACCGGCGAGAAACAGGACAAAGAAGCGGCGGCGGATGGAAGATGTCAGGAACAAAATGATGAACGCGATGGCGAGCGTTAAGTATGTAAACTCAAATAACACAAACATTTCTGACGCACCGCCCAATACGAAGGCAATCGCGGCGCTTGTGACTATATGTAAACCGGTCGCCCATGACGACCACTCCCGGCAAGCGAGTTCCAGCAACAGAGCGAGGTACATAATTGACAGTGCGACCGGCAGTGTATAACCGACGCTGGCGTTAAACCAATACATGGATTGCGGCGTTATGAATGCGTTTATCGCTGCGGCTGTAACCAACAGGGAAATGATCCAAAGCGCCAAGCGGTTTGGCCGTCCGCTCAAGAGACTCACGACAATGCGATACAAAAGCCAATAGAGACCCACGGTGGACAACACGACAATAGTCAACGGCGTAAGGGAAGTTGCCAGGACATCAATTGGGGCGAATAGAGAGTGCAAAAAGACTCGCGAAAAAGAAGCCGTTTGCGTGTCGTAGTAATACAGAATAATTTGCCAGGCACCCATGCTTCTGCCAATGTCGAACACGCAATATTCGTCTATTATCAGCCGGCTGAAATGCCCAAGGTACGCAAACAAAATCGCAGGAACACCCGAAAGCAAGAGCAGCAAATATTGCCAAATGCGCAATCTTTTCATCGAATATCTTAACCATTGAAGTGAAAACGGCCAGCCGACAAACCTTGACTTGAAACACCGCACGTCAAGTATACTGGCAGTGTCGCTACTTCATGTAGTGTTACATATTCAAGTCTTGTTTGACTTTGTAAACATCAGTATCCTCGTCGTGCTATCGGCGGTGGTTGTTCCAGGAATGCGCTTTTCGCCTTCATCATCGTATCTTCCCGGTCCCGCCGCGCAGATAAAGACCTCGCTGGGTTTGTCCTTGCCGGATTCGGGCAATACAAGCGCGCCACCAGCAAAGGTCTCTTCCGATTCAACCGGCTCGACCAGGACGCTATCACATAGCGGGCCGATGCTTAGAGGCATGTTCTTTTCCCTCTGCACTAAGGGCAAAATCGTTGAGCGATAACTCGCTTTTCTCGGAAACTTGGCTCTCTCCATAGTCAAATGCCAAGCTTCCAGCCGTTACTTGGCAGAATCTGCATAGAGAGTCAATAGAATTGGCAGAACGGAAGAACGATTGCCAGAGAAATTATACTCTTCTAATGCACTTGATGCGAACGCGGCGCCCACAGGCGCCGGCAACTTAAGTTGCCTCGCGGCAAGCGGGAAATCTGCCAAGCTGACCGGCGGATTCACTGCAGCGGTCCAAGACCGGCGTTCTCAAGTCTGTGCGAAAAACGACACTGCTCTGGGCCGGACGGCCCATCAGGACTGAATAATATTGATGGCATCCATGTTGTAATACTGCTCGGCACATCTTTTCTCGATAATTTCTGTTACGACCTTGTCCATTAGAAAACGCCCCAGGTTAAACTCCAGAGGCGGTACTTCGACCTCCCGGATACCGCTATCGCGCGCTTGAATAAGCTGCTGATGGCGCGCGTCCCAGTCTCTTGCAAAGGCGGCGAAGTCAGGGATCTGCTTGGCATGTCCCAGCGCGATACCGACGGACACTGCTATTGCCAAGACCAGGCCAATCGCAGCTTGCAGCGTGATCCATCGCTGATCCGCTCCTGACGACGCCCAGGCGCGGCGGATCAGAAATGCAATATACGCGCCCCAAATAAGGCCGCTGATAACGTGTACGTAGGCGATGGGCGCCATTCCGCGCGGCGTTACCCAACCGCGCCCATAAAGCGAACCAGTCGCCAGCGCCGCAGTCGTGGCGATTACCACTATGTACGAAAGTGTGGCCGGCAAGGCAAATCTTTTGGCGCGCCGATCAGCGACGACGTACGAAAGCTGCGAAGCAAGCGCGCCGAGAAAACTTAGCGAACTAATCAAAAGATAAGTGTACGCTTTGATGTGAATGCTGCGCAGCTGCGTCATAAAGAAAAGCGCAGCAACGCCGAGAAGAACGAATGTCGAGCACATCATCAGACCGTTTCGCCTGGCGCCAAGCGAAGCATCTATCCGCTTGCGCCGCATCAGCGCAAAAATTAATAGAGAAGCGGCCGCCAAGTTGATTGCAACAACCGCCGAAAACGCATAACTGAAGCGACCGGCAACCTGCGGCAGATCGCTCACATGTGTCCAAAGGAGTGGTACAAAGGACAACTGAACCAGCAGGCAAAGCCAGATCGGCAAGCGCGTAGAAGTTTTCGGTCGGTCTTTTGGAGTCGTGCTGCTCGGCTGATAGAGAATCAGCGTCGCGCATAGCCCGAGGCCAAACAGCAGCATAAAACCGGCGAAGGACTCCACCTGCGTGAGATATTGAAATGTCGAATCCAGCGTTCTTTTCAATAATTCTGGCGCCGCTCTTACCTGCTCGACTGTCGATCCGTCTTCAATGTACGCTACACGAATGCCGAGACCAGGAGAAATGACATGGACGAAGAGCGCAGCGAGGGTTCCGAGCCAGCCTGCGAGGAACAGGATCAAGAAACGCCGGCGAATTGACGATGCCAGGAATACCGCAATGAAAAGGAGCGCAAGCGTCAAGCATGCAAACTCAAATACCACAAACATTTCCGATGCCCCGCCCAATAAGAAGGCAATCGCGGCGCTAGCGACTATCTGCATATATGTCGCCAATGACGACCACTCCCGGCAAGCGAGTTCCAGCAGGAGGGCGAGGTACACGATTGACAGCGCGACCGGCAATGTATAACCGGCGCTGGCGTTAAACCAGTATATGGACTGCGGAGAAATGAATGCGTTTATTGCAGCGGCTGTAAACAACAGAGAAATGATCCAAAGCGCTTTTCGGTTTGGCCGTCCGCCCAAGAGACTCGCGACAATGCGATACAAAAGCCAATAGAGACCCACGGTGGATAGCACGACAATAGCCAGCGGCATGAGGGAAGTTGTCAGGACATCAATTGGGGCGAATACAGAATGCAAAAAGACTCGCGAAAAAGAAGCCGTATGCGTGTTGTAGTAATGCAGAATAATTTGCCAGGGATTCATGCTTCTGCCGATATCGAACACGCAATGTTCGTCAATGATCAGCCGACTGAAATGCCCCAAGTAAGCAAATATCAGCGCAGGAACGCCCGAAAGCAAGAGCAGCATGTATTGCCAAATGCGCGGTCTATTCATCGAATTTCGATACCGTTGAAGCAAATACGGCGAGCAGACAAACCTTGACTTGAGAGACGGCAAGCATGCTCGCAGCGTCGCTGCAATTCGTAGTGTACATAGTCAAGTCTTGACTGACCTTGTGAAAATCAACTTTCTCGCGCCGCTATCTGCGGCAAAAGCGCGCTGTAGCAGAAACGCGAAATACGCTCCCAAAATGAGCCCGGGAATCACTTGCAGGCATGCAATCGGCGCCCAGCATGCGCTCCGCTGCCGCGCCTGTGCCATAAGCGGTCCAAGATCGACGATCGCGAGTTTGGTTGAAAAACGAGACAACTCTGGGGCGAGCGGCCGGTCAAGACTGAACAGTATCGATAGCATCCAAATTGTAATACTGCGGAGCACACTTGTCCTCGACATGATGCGCTACGTACTTGCCAATCACGAAAGCCCCCAAGTCAAACTTCAGAGGCGGCGCCTCGACCTCCCGTATTCCGCTATCGCGCGCTTGCAGCAGCTGCTGATGGCGCGCGTCCCAATCTCTTGCAAAGGCGGCGAAGTCAGGAATTTTCTTGGCGTGTCCCAACGCAATTGCGACGGACAGCGTAACTACCAAGACCAGACCAATCGCGCCTTGCAGCGCGATCCATCGCTGATCCGCTCCTGATATCGCCCGCGCGCGCTGGATCAGAAATGCAATATACGCGCCCCAAATGAGTCCGATAAGGACGTGCGTGTAAGCAATGGCTGCCAGACCGCGCGGAGGTACCCAGCCGCGCGCGTATAGCAATGCGCCCGTCAGCGCCGCTGTCGTAGCGATAAGCACTATGATCGAGAGCGCGGCTGGTAAGGCAAACCATTTGGCGCGCCGATCCGCGATGCAATGCGACAGTTGCAAAGCAAGCGCGCCGAGATACGTCAGCAAACTTATCACAAGGTAGGCATCGGCTTTGATGTGGATGCTGCGCACTTGCGTCATGAAGAAAAGCACAACAACGCAAAGAAGCGCGAAAGTCGAGCACATCATCAGGCTGTTCCGCCTGGCGCCAATAAAAGCGTCTATCCGCTTGCGCCACATCAGCGCAAACACAGACAGAGCGAGGGTAGCAAAGTTGATTGCCACGATCGTAGTAAATCCATAACTGAAGCGACCGGCGACCTGCGGCAGATCGCTTACATGTGTCCAAAGGATCGGCACAAAAAACAACTGAACAAGCAGGCAGAGCCAGAACGACCGCCGCGAAGAAGTTAGCGCTCGGTTATGTACAGGCGCGCTGGTTGGCCGATAGAGGATCAGGGTCGCTGCTAGCCCAAGGCCAAACAGCAGCATAAAGCCGGCAAAGGCCTCCGTATGCGTAAGAAAATGAATTGTCGAATCCAGCGTTCTTTGCAGTATTTCTGAAGCCGTTCTTATCGGCTCGACTGTTGACCAGGATTCAGTAGCCGCTACTCGACTGCGGAGACCGGGAGAACTGAGATGAACGAGAATCGCGATGATGGTTCCAAGCCAACCGGCCAGGAACAAGACAAAGAAGCGGCGGCGTATCGATGATGCCAGGAACACAATGATGAATGCGATGGCGAGCGTTAAGTATGTAAACTCGAATACCACAAACATTTCTGATGCTCCGCCCAATACAAAGGCTATCGCAGCGCTTGCGACTATATGCAATCTGGTCGCCCATGACGACCACTCCCGGCAAGCGAGTTCCAGCAACAGGGCGAGGTACATAATGGATAATACAGTTGGCAATATATAACCGGTGCTGGAGTTATACCAATAGATGGTTGGCGGCGATATGAATGCGTTTATTGCAGCGGCTGGAACCAACAGAGATATGATCCAAAGGGCGATTCGGTTTGGCCGTCCGCGCAGTAGACTGACGACAATCCGAAACAGAAGCCAATAGAGGCTCACGGCGGACAGCGCTATAATTGCCAGCGGCATGAAGGAAGTTGCCAGGACATCAATTGGGGCAAGTACAGAATGCAACAAACTTCGCGAAAAAGAAGCCGTTTGCGTGTTGTAGTAATGTACAATACTCTGCCAGGCGTCCATGGTCTTGGCGACATGAAATACGCAATGTTCGTCTATTATCAGCCGGCTGAAATGACCCAGGTAGGCAAATAGAAGCGCAGGAACGCCCGAAAGCGCGAGCAGCAAGTATTGCCAAATGCGCGGTCTATTCATCGAATTTCGTTACCGCTGAAGCAAATACGGCGAGCCGACAAACCTTGACTTGAGAGACGGCAAGTATACTCGCAGCGTCGACACATTATGTAGTGTACATGTTCAAATCTTGATTGACATTGTCAAAATCAACATTCTCGCGCCGCTATCTGCGGCAGATGTGAAACGATTGAGGCAAGTTTGCGCAAGTTTAGAAAGCGCAACTGCCAAGGCAAGAAAAGCGGCCAAGGCAGACCATCGCAGGCTTCAGCATTCCAGATAACACTGAAATTGAGAAATCTCTAACGAAGCCAGGTCAACATAGAATGCGGGGGTCTTCGCCGACGGCAAAACCCAAGAAGAGACCCAAGCTGTCTTATAAGGGCTGTAGGGCGCAACCCAATGCCGAACCAGTCCATGCTAGACAGCCGCAGGATACTGTGCGGATGCCCAACACATTTGTACGAGCAGCGATTCTTCAAGAACCCACACGGATGATACTGTCGATGCCATAGTACATTTGCGCGCAGCGACGCCCGATGCCGTACCAATTGTCGTATCCCCCCGTCACGTGCTGCGACAGGTTAAACCCCAGATTCCTGACTTCGACATGACTCAGTCCAGCGTCGCGCGCTTGCAGCAATTGCTGGTGGCGCGCGTCCCACTCCCTGGCGAAAGTGGCGAAGTCTGGAATCAGCTTGGCATGGCCAAGTACGATGCCGATGGTCACCGATGCCGCGAGCAAGAGGCCTAGCGCGCCATAAACGGCTTGCCAGCGCGCGTTTGCCCATGACCGCAAGCGCAAGCCCTGAAGCAGATACGCGAAGTACGCTCCCCAAATAAGCCCGGGAATCACTTGCAGGTATGCAACCGGCGCCAGCATGCGCTCCGTCACCGCGCCTGTGCCATACAGCGAAGCAGCCAGCAGAGCAACAGTTGTCGCTATAGGCAAGATAAAAGATAGCGTTGCCAGCCGGACAAATGGCGCGGCGCGCTGATCGCCAAGGTACAAGGTCAGCTGCCAGCCCAACGCGCATAGAATGGACAGGGAAGACAAAAGCAGGTAGGCGGCCGGCTTATAGTCGATGATCCGGAATTGCGTCATGGCAAAGAGCGTCACAACATAAAGCAATACACAGATCAAATATGTCATTAGGCCGTTTCGCCTTGAACCAAGCGCCCGGCTGATTCGCCTGCGCCACAGAAGCAGAATTGCCATCGCGGCGATGGACAGCGCGTTGGCCGCCATCACCATCGCAAACGCGTAACTGAAGCGACCAGCAACCTGTGGAAGATCGCTGACATGCGTCCACAGTACTGGCACAAACAGCAGTTGAAGCAAGAGACAGAGCTGGAGCGGCCAAAATTGGAGCTTTCTCGCTTTAACCGGCGCGGGAGTTGGCCTGGGACGATATAGAATCAAGGTCAGCGCGAGCCCCAGCCCAAACAGGAGTATGAAGCCGGCAAAGGCCTCCTGATGCGCCAGATACTTCAAAGCGGGTTCAACAGCTTGGCTTAGAAGCAACGATCCCGTGCGAATCGGCAGGTGTGGTCCAGCTTCGATGTCTTCGATCCGAAGACGGGTCCCTGGAGACAGGAGATGAATGACTAGCGCCGCGACCGTCCCGCACCAACCTGCGAAGATCAAGGACAAGAAGCGCAGACGAAGGGATGACCCGAGGAGAATGGCGCTGAAAATGATGGCGAGCGCCACAAGAACGAACTGAAACAACACAAACATTTCAGATGCTCCGCCCAGACCGAATGCGATCGCGACGCTTACCGGCACAGCCAGGCGCATAGTCAGGGTCGACCGTTCTTTGTGGGCGATCTCGAACAGCAGGGCGAAATACAAGATGCAAATTGCGGCCGGCAGCGCATAGCCGGTGTTTGCGTTATACCAATAGAAAGATTCCGGCGTTACAAAAGCGTTAATCGCCGCCGCCGTGACCAGCGCCGCGATTATCCAAAGCGCGCTATTGTGCGGACGATATCGGAGAAGACTGGTAAGGACTCGACGCAGAATCAAATACAAGCCGGCGATCGAGAATAGGACCACAGCGAGTGTCGTAAAAGCGATCGCCAATTTATCAATCGGCGCAAACAGTGAATTCAACAGCAATCTGGAAAAAGAAGCGGTATTTGTGTTGTAGTGATACACGATCGCTTGCCAGGCGTCCATGCTTTTGGCAATATGAAATATGCAGTAGTCGTCCAGGATCAGCCGGCCGAAATGCCCTAAATACGCGAAGAGGAACGCCGGCATAGCCGCAATAGCGAGAAGGGGAAACTGCCAAATGCGCGTTCTTGTCATCGCGCGCCTAAACGTTTGAACTGGAAACGACGTGACGAGCGACCTTGAATCGAGGCCGGGCACGTTTCCCGAGTGTGCAATTGGACGATGCAGTATACATGTTCAAGTTTCAATTGATGCTGCCGGCATCAAATGATTTCGGGCGGTCTTGCCGGGCGTCCGCGCTTCAAATGAGACTTCCTTGAACAAGTTTGCAAGCGGCGCAAGGGCACAAATGACAAAAGTAAACCCTGACCTTACTCGCCTAACAAACCCGGCAGGGACTCCTCACGAACGAACAACGCTGATATTGTCGATGTCGTAATATAATTGCGCGCAATTTCTCTCAACATGATCCGACATGTCCTTGCCCAACAGAAAATACGACAAGTCATATGCCAGCGGCCCAACTTCGACGTCTTGAACGCCATTCTCACGCGCCTGTAACAATTGCTGGTGGCGCGCCTCCCACTCTCTGGCAAAAACCGAGAAGTCCGGAATTAGCTTGGCGTGACCGAAGACGATACCAGTCGCCACTGACGCAAGCAATACAATCCCGATCGCGCCGGAGACGGGAATCCAGCGCTTGCTATCTCCTGACCGCAGACGCAAGCGCTGAATCAGAAACGCGAAATAGGCCCCCCAAATAAGCCCGGGTATCACCTGCAAATAAGCTACTGGCGCCAGTATGCGCTCCGTTACCGAGCCGCGGCCGTATAGCGAAACGGCAACCAACGCAGCGGTGGAAGCGACAGGCACGATATAGGATACTGTTGCCAGCAGGGCAAACTTTGTAGCGCGCCGATCCGCCGTCAGTGGCGCAAGTTGCCAGCCCAGCGCGCCAAGATAAATCAGCGAAGAGAGGAACAGGTACGTGCCTGCCCTAATGTCGATGCTCCGCCATTGCGTCATGGCGAAAAGACCGATTACAACCAGCAATATGAAAGTCACATAATAAGGCAAGCCATTGCGTTTTGAGAGAGCCAACCGCTCTAGCCGACTGCGCCACAGCAGCATAGCCGGTATGATGACCAGGGACAGCAGGTTTACGAGCAGGACCGCGGCAAAGGCATAACTAAAGCGATCCGCAACCTGAGGCAAATCACTTCGGTGCGTCCACAAGATCGGCAAAAAGAGCAACTGCGAAATCAGACAGAACCAAAGCGGCGCCGTCCCGAGCGCGAGCGGTTTTGATTGCCCGGCAGATATGGCAGGACGGTACAGTAACAGGGTTGCCACTAGCCCTAGGCCAAACAGAAGCATGAAACCGGCGAACGCCTCCGGCTGCACAAGATAATGCAGGGTGGCCTTTTGTGAGCTGTTCAGAAGATCGGGGAGACTCTGAATACGCGCGATGGGTCCAGCTTCAATATCTGCCACCCGAGCGTGCATGCCGGGAGAATTGAGATGCACAATCAGCGCCGCCGTAGTCCCAAGCCAGCCAGCCAGAAACAGATACAGGAAGCGCCGTCTGAGAGACGACGCAACAAATAGAATGATCAATAAGATAGCGACCGCTAGAAACGCAAACTGGAAGACGGCGAACATTTCCGATGCCCCGCCCAAGCTAAAGCCTATTGCCGCGCTTGCCGCCAGCCCCGCATATTGCGCGAACGCTGACCGGTCCGTTCCGCACAAAGCGATCAATAGCGCGAGATAGATGATGAAAAGAGCGGCGGGCAAAGTATAGCCGGCGCTTGAGTTGTACCAGTAGAAAGATTCAGGCGAAACGAATGCGTTAATGGCCGCGGCCGAAACAAGAAGTGAAATGATCCATAGGGTTATTCTATGCGGCCGTCCCTGCAGTAGGCTCACGACCGCCTGTCGCAGGATCCAATAGAGACCGATGGTCGACAACGCGACAATGGCAAGCGGCGTCAAAGCAACCGCGAGGACTTCGAATGGGGACACAATGGAGTGCAACAGAACTCGCGACCAGGAAGCTGACTGCGTCTCAAAGTAGAAGAGTATGCCTTTCCACGCATCCATGGTTCGTTCCGGGTGGAACGAGCAATAGTCGTCTACAATTAAACGACTGAAATGCCCAAGGTACGCGAATATGCACGCCGGAATGGCCGCGAGCAAGAGAAGTAGATATTGCCAACTACGCGTACTGAGCATCTACAAACTGGACCGTCCAATTGACTGCATTTAACTTGAAATCTGGCCCGGCGACTTCGCAAGTATACATGATTTGGGACTCAAATTTGGATAGTGTATATGAACATACTGACTAAAATGCGGCTCGGCTCGGTCATAGTCATGCGCCCCGCGCCGCCCGTCCACGCGATCGGGCTACGGTTCGGTAACCGTGACCGAGTCCAGATCGTAGTAGTAGGTGGAGATCTTGCCCATCGGCAGACCCCGGGACGAGACATAGGCGGTCATGTCAAAGCTGTAGGGCGCAACGACGACATCGCGTTCGCCACGGCTGCGCAACTCAACGATGCGCGCGTGCCGCGCGTCCCATTCGCGGGCAAAAGCCCGGAACTCCGGAATCAGATCCAGGCGCGGCAAGACAACGCCGCCAATGACAAGCGCCGCCGCAAGCAAGGCGCCCGCCATGGCAGTCCGCTCCATCAGTTGCGCAGGCGGCGCGGCCGCATGACGAGCGCGCTGAATCAGGAAGCCGAGCGACGCGCCCCATATCAAGCCAACGATAACCTGGGACAGGGACGAAAGAACAAGCGTGCGTTCAAAAACATAGCCCAATGAGAATAGACCAATCGCGATCGGCAATGCGATGCCGGCAAAGCCAAGCGCAAGCGATAGCAGCGCGGCCTGATACGCCCGCCGCGACAGCCTGTCGCCATTCGGCCCCGCCAGCAGCGCGCCAAGAATAACCAGGAGCGCCAGGGCGCTGATGAACATATAGGCCGAGCCTTGGGCCTGGAAGCCCTCGTGCTGCGCGCCGGCGAGCAATAGGAAGGCGGCTAGCAATACCGCCGCGGACAGTCGCGCTGACACGTCATGGCGGCGATTGAGCCAGGCCTCTAAATGATCTCTTCGCCAAATGGCGAGACTGAAGACAAGCAGCAAAAGAACATTCAGCCAGCGCAAGACCGTAACAGCGCCCGCGGCAATCGCGCTGTCAGTTAGCTCTGCGCCGCCGGTGAACCAAACAGGCGGGAGCAAGATCAATTGCAGGAGCAGGCCAAAAGCCAAGGGAGCGGCGGGCAACTTGAGCGTCTGCCCGGCGGTTTGCGTCTGTACCCGGCGGCGGACAACAAACGCCGCAAGCAGGCCCGCGACCAGCAAGAGCAAGAAACCAAGGATGCTTCCGCGATTGCCCATGATCGCGTATGCGGACTCGATGGTCTGCCAGGCGAGTTCGGGCAGCGCTTGAACTGGATCGGTATACTCCAGAGTTTCCGTCTGCTCGACGCGGATGGCCGAGCCCGGCGCCGACAGTTGAACGATCAAGCTGATGGCGCTGCCCGCAAGCCCAGCGGCAAACAAACCGGCCCGGGTCCTGCGATACAAGCCGGCAATATGAACACACAGACCGACGAGAAACAGCATGGAGAGCATCTGCAACAGAGCATAAAGCTCGGACAGCCCGGCAGTGATAAAACAAAGCAGGGCGAAAGCCGCGGCAATCAAGATCAGCGCGGCCTTCGACCGAATGCGTAGCGCCAGCTCCAGCGCCAGACCGACCAGGACAAGCAGCAAGCCGACCGGCAAGGTGTGCCGCAAGGCGGCCGTGAAATGGTAAAAGGATTCTTCCGTATGGAAGGCGATGATGGTCGCGAAGGCGGCGAGCGCGGCCAGGACGATCGCGATGGCGGCTCGATCCTGGCGCAGCCCCAGTCCACGCAATAGATGCAAGATGATCCAGGCCAAGCCCAGCGTGTAGGTCAAGATAAGCACAGCCGGCATCAGGGGCGGCAGGAATTCCGGGCCCAGCGGCGTCAGCGCTTCAAAGGCGAGGATAAAGGTGTAGCTGCCATGCCAGCTATTCCACCAGTGTCTGAAATTATCGCGGAATCCAAGCCGAAGCACGGTGGAAAAATAACTGTAGTCATCGCCCATCAAGCGGCTGAAATGCCCCAGATAGGCGAAAAACGCGGTCGGCAGCAGAGACAGCAGCTGAAGAAGCCACTTCAGCGATGAGCTCCGGTTCAAGGTAGGCAGGCCAGCGGGAACTGAATCCATTTTCAGCCGGCGACAGCGCTTCGTTTTATGGTTTCAAGTCCGTAATAATTCGCCTCCCATCCGAGGTCATGCGAATCCGATACGTTGACAAAAATATGCGCCTTAAGATCAAATGAATATGCTGGCAATTCCGCCCGTTGCATGCCGTTTTCAGGCATTAGCAGAAGCAACTCATGCTGCTGATCCCATTCATCGGCGAAGACCACAAACTGCGGCGCAAGATGGATCTGACGGGACAGAATACCCAATATGATCGCCAAGGCAAGCAGCAGTCCAAATGCTCTGTAAAGCGCATTCCAGACCTTGCCCTTGTCGCTTTTAAGTCCGCTTCGTATCGCGAAGCCGGTAAACATTCCCCAAATCAGACCTGAAATCACTTGCAGCATCGTGGCTGATGCAAGAGTTCGAACAAAAACCGTGCCATAGACATAAAGTCCAACCGCGGTCGGCGCAGCGGTAGCAATTATCGCGACAACGCTGAAGACAAGCGCGATGTTGTGGAATGTCCTGACGCGCGAATCGGAGATTGCGTTGGAAAGTTGCCAACCCAATACAATCAACAACATGAGCGCGGTCAGAAAGATATAACTCGCCGCCCTAAAGTGAATGCTGCGAAACTGCGTAAGGATGAATAGCGCTATGACAGCCAGAAGGAAAGAAGCGCACAATGCCGCTAGCTTCGCTTCGCCAGATCTGAACGGCCCAGCGCCGCGACGCGCGAGCGCAACCAGAAGAACAAACGCGAGGATCATCCCAAGGTTTATGGCCACGGCTGATAGAAACGCCAGGCTGAATCGCCCGAAAAACTGAGCGGAATCGCTATCGTGCATCCACAATATCGGCAGGAAAGCCAACTGCGCTATCAATCCGAACAGGAATGGCGCCCGGGCGAATGTCGGGGAAGCGAGGTCAGGCTTGCCCGGCGCCGGCTTATACAGCGTCATGGCGGTGAACAAACCGACGCCGAACAGCAGCATGAAACCGGCAAAGGTTTCTTCATGTCCAATATAGCGAAAGGTATGACTTATCGTTTCTTCCAAGAGGTCAGACAACCGCCGAGCCGGATACGCCCAGCGCGCGGTCGATGCCTGCGCCATTCGGGCCGCCGTGCCAGGCGCAAACAGTTGGAGACTTGCGCTCAGGCACGTGGCCGCTATGCCCGCGCCTATCATTATCAGAAGCGTGCGGCGCTGCGCCCAGCGCGCCAACCAAGGGATGCCAGCGAGAACAATGATCAGGAATACGATCTGGGAAGCCAGGTGCAGTTCAGACAGTCCGGCGGATATAAAGCAGGCGGCCGCCGATAAAAGCGCGGCTATTGCCATCAGCCGCCGGGACCGCGGCCGCCCTGCGAATTCAAACGCAGCAGCCAGATAAATGACAAAAATCGCGCCCGGCAAGGCATAACGCGCGCTTGCGGAATACCAATATATTGATTCCCAAGTATGGAAGCCCTTAATCATAGCCGCAATTGCCAGCGCAGCTAACGCGATGGCAATCGGAAGCCGACTGTGACCGATTGACAGGCGGCGCAGCGCTTGCATGAAGATCCAGGACAAGCCCGCCAGCCACAAAACCATAATGATCGCTGGGAATATCGAGGGTATTCTTTCTGCGCCCAGCGGATCCAGCAGTCCATGCAGCAGGCTGACCGAATAGCTGCCGTTCCAGTTCTTCCACCAATAGAGCATGCTGTCCCATGCGCCAAGCTCCCTGAGTTTGGAAAAGGCTCGATAATCATCGCCCATCAAGCGGCTGAAATGCCCCAGATAGGCGAAGAATGCGGCCGGCAGCAAAGACAGCAGCAGCAGAAGCCACTTCAGCGCCGACTTGTTCGCCACGCGCGTCATCTTGTTTGCGAGTCGCAAGCGCTAACCCGTCCCTTCAGCGGCCAGGGAAATCGTCAGCGTCGATTGCGCCCGATGGCCAACCTGATCAAATGCCGACGCCCTGAATACGGTCTCGTCCGCGCTCTCCAGACGATATTCAAGACCGTAAGGCCAATTGCGATCCACGCCCAGGAGTTCGTCTCCGCGATAGAATTCGACGCGGTCAATGCCAAGATTGTCGCTGACATCGGCCGCGAAAGCGATCGCCTGCCCCAAGGCATAGCGGTCGCCGCCGTCGGCGGTCGACAGCTTAACCGCTGGCGGCGTATTGTCAAAGGTCAGCAACTTGCTGTCAAACTCCCGGTCTCCATTTTCAAAGGTCACGGTCAGCCGCAAACTAAAGATTCCGCTGAAGAGCGCAGTCTCCCATTCCCGCGCGACATCGCCGCCGTCCGCGGCCGCCCGCCATTCGCCAATCGCGATCCAGCGCTCGGGATTGACATCCGCCCCATACTCGAGCCGCCAGGTTTCGGCGCCGGGGCGGTTGATGCGGCCGCGGACGGCGACGCGCGCGCCCAGATAGGCATATTCAGCCGGCGATATGATTTGCACGGGCTTGGCGCTGGTATCGCTGACATCCGAGCTGTAGCTGCTCGGCGGCAGCGGTTTCCCGTTTTCCTGCCACCAGTCGAGAATCTCTTCCGGCGGCAGAAAATAGCTCGCGCCTTCGCGAAGATGCGCCGGCGTATTCACCGTCGACAAATGACCGGTCGAGCGATTGATCTCAACCGTTTTCCAAAAGTCGTCGCGCCTTAACCGCGTGCCCGCCGGCACAATCTCCTGTCGTGTCGGGCAGTGGTCCGTGGTCGCCGGCAGCAGACCCGAGATTTCGCAAACCAGAAACTCTTCGACATCGGGCGGCGCGCGCCATTCTTTAGCGGGGGCAGCCAAATGATCTTGGGCATATTCCATCAGCGAGCGCCAGACCGGCGCTGTGCCCGCGCGCTCATAAGGCTCTAGGCTCAGCGCTCCATCGTCTTCGCGATCCATGTGAAGCGCCAAGACCAAATCGGGCGTATAGCCGACGGTCCAACTGTCCCGGCTATCGGCGCTTAGCCCGTCGATCACCGCCGCTGTCCGGCGCAACTGCAATTCCGGATCGGGCCCGCCCAGGGCCCGTTGGCGGGCGTCGGCATCCGCCAGCACGTGATTCACCAGATAAGCCAGGCTCGGCTCGATGATAGCCGTTTCTTTAGAATCGCGATCCATTTGCTCAAGCGACCAGAGCAGATTGCCGGCGCTATCTTCAATTCGCAAAATCGCCACCGGTTCATGCCCGCGCAAGCCCGGCGCGGGCAATCCGCGCAGCTTGCCGAGCGAGGCCAAGACGCTGAACGCGTAGGCGCTTTCCAGAACTGAAACTTCCCCACCCCGCTCCAGCGCGTCCAGATGATAGCGCCCGGCCTCCAAGCTGCTGAAACCCAGGGCGCGGGCCAATTCAATCGCCGACGCGATTCCATTTGCATTCGCGACTTGGGCCGCGGGCGGCAAAAGGCCGGCGGCCATGGCATCGCGCAAGTTCATCGGCCCGCGATGGCGGCCATCGGCATTGGCCGTCGCATAGATCAGTCCCGCGGACGGACTGGGATAAGTTTGCGGAATGTCGTACACCATGGACGCCGGCGTATATTCGCGGCGCAAGAAGGCATCCATATAGACAAAGGGCTGCAGCAAGATGCCGGCCTGATGAGCCGGCGCCGTCGCTTCGCCCGCCATGCTCAAGATCTGTCCGCTATTTGCATCGATCAAGGTCAGAGCGCCGCGGTCCGGCGCGGCAATGAGCTCGCGGCTCGCCGGCGACAATGTCCGCGCCGCGGCGCAGTCCGAACCGTCCAAGGCGCTTGTTGCAATGGTTTCGCCGCGCAACTGCCGCAGATGCGCCCGCAGCAGGCATTCCGACTGCAATTGCAGATCCAGATCGAGCGCGGTTGTGATCTTGAGACCGCCATGGGCAATCAGCCGGGCGGCATCCAGACCGAGCCAGTTGAGGATGTCTTTCGCTTGCGCGCGCGCTTGCTGAATGAAGGCGGGCGCGAAGGCGCCGGCGCGGGCCGCCGACTCGCGCAAGACCAGTTCCTGGGACGCGGCTTCATCAAATGCCGTTTCGTCGATCGTCCCGCTTTCGAGCATCTTGAAAAGCAGGTCAGCCCCGCCTTCCCTTGCGCGCGCCAGCGACGAGAAGGGATTGACCGATGGCTCGGCGCCAACCGCCGCCAGGACCGCCGCTTCCAAAAGCGTAAGCGATTCGGCGCTTTTGCCCAGATAGACTTGAGCCGCGGCCTCAATCCCGTAGGCGTCATGTCCGTAATGCTGGCTGTTGATCCGCCATTCCAGCAGTTCCTCAGCCGACATCGTGCGCTTGCTCTCGGCGGACAAAACGATTTCCAGCAGGTCCCGGTCCAAGCCGCTCGCTTGAGCCCGGGGCAGAATGGCCTCGCGCGCCAGCTCGCCAGCGATGCTTCCGTCCGCTTCAATTGGCAGGTCGAGGATATAGCGCCACAATTGCAGCAGAGTAAGCAGGGGATCAAAACTCGCGCCTTCGTCCGGGAGCTTTCGCGCGCTCGCGAGCAAGGTCGCGTCTATGAAACCCGGCGGCATATCCCCAAGTTTGAGCCAGCGCCTGTCTTCGCCCAGCGGATCAACTACGCTGTGGATAACGCGCCGGCCATGGCGGTCGTAGAACTGCGTGACGCCGGCCGCTGCATCGGATTTGAAGCGGTCTTCAACCGCTGGCAATGCGCTGGCAGCGCGGCCATATAACCACAGCGACAAACCCAAGCCAGCCAGAACGGGCGCCAAGGCAAGCATGGAAGGAAGGCAGACAAGGAGGAATAGCCATAAGGCGGAGCGCCGGCCCCTCCCTTTGCGGCGGACTTTGCGATTGCGGCGGCGGCGGATAACCTGTGCGACACTGGGCATTGTTCTGCTCGAAATCGTGGACGATGCGCCAGGTTCCAGTTTACTTGCTTTTCGCGCGGACGCTATTGAATCGCCAGGGGCCGCGGCCTCGTGACACAATCCGGGTGACGCGGCCGCCCAAAACAAAACGACTGAGACGCCGCCTCAATCGTCCAACGCAACCTACAGCGAGAGACCTTATCCGAGGGAATCGAGATATTGGCGCAGGCCGTCCCAGTCGTCATTGGCGGCAAATTCAGCCTGGGTAGACCAGGTCTCCAGCCGGTTCGGCCGGCTGCGATCGGCTTCGTCGAAAATCGTTTCCAGCCGCTCGATTGCGGTCACCGCCAGTTGCGCGTAAGTGTTGATGCCGGCGTCATTCAAAACGGTTTGAAACACCGCGCCAACGCCGTTGAGTTTCGTCAGATCATCCGGCTCGGCGCCCTCCGTTTCGCCCTCGCGCCGGACGATCGTGCGCCGCGCCAAATCCTCGGCTTCGCTCGCGGCGTCTTCGGCCGCCTCGACCGCGTCGGCGTCGCGTTCGGCCAAGGCATCGCGGCGCATCCAAATCCAAAACAGGACCGCCACGGCCACCAAGCCAAGCGTCCAGGAGAACATGTCGCGGTTCCCTTCGGCGCCCACCGCGACATTCAGCGCCAAGACAATCGCCAGCACAAGCGCCATCACCGCCAACATGTTCTTCGCTTCATGACTGAGCTTCATGTTTTCATCCATCGCATGTTGTCGTTCAATTCAGGCAGGATTATAGCATACCGAAGCGGCTGGAAGCTTCCCCGTCTTGCCGCCTCCGCGCGAACCTATCAAAATCATAGTGAACCGTTCGCCAGGAAAATTGTGAAAATGTAGGGGCGTCTCGTGAGACGCCCATTGAAAATGACCTGCAAATTGCGGGCGTTTCAGCGAAACGCCCCTACAGATTACGAAATTCGAGGGGAAACTGTCATTCATAAGCACAATTTCAATTTGATGCGATTGCCCGGGCTTTGCGCCATTGACATTGGCAATCGCGCCGTCAAAGGCGGTACTATAGCCTAAGACAAGTTTAATCTGGCGGAGCCGGCAACATGGATTCCACCTTCGGGAAACTCATCAGCGATGAGCTCAAGTTGACCAATCACCGCGCGCTATTGAGCGGCCTGCAGCATCGGCACAATATATCCCCGCCAGATCCGGCGCCGGGCGAAAGCGTCAACATTTATATCGTCACGCGGTCGACGCCGGCAATCGAGAGCGCCGAACTCAAATACACAACCGATAGATCGGACCCGCGGACAAGCGCGGCCGTCGCCGCAGCGTTCCATCCCGTCCACACCGAATGGGATACCTTGCTTTGGGACTATATCACCTTCTGGCAGGCGGAAATCCCGGCGCAAGCCGAAGGCGCGATGGTGACCTATTTCATCAAGGGTCTGACGGCGGCCGGCGATGAGATCTACGCTGATTATCCCGATGCGGACGAGCGCGTTGAACACGCGACCATGCTGCACTTCAGAAATATTCCGGCGGACAGTCCCTTTGCGCCATCGCCTCAGACTTTGATCCCGGTCTTCTGTTACCATGTCGACCGCCTCAAGTGCCCGGAATGGGCCTGGGATGCCGTCGTCTATCATATCTTTCTCGATCGCTTCCACCCCGGGGACCGCCAGGAATGGCAGCAGAACACGGACGTGGAAAAGGTTTGCGGCGGCACGCTTTGGGGAGTGCGCGACAAGCTCGATTACCTGGCCGAGCTCGGCGTCAACTGCCTCTGGCTCAGCCCAACCTGGAAGAGCCCCAGCCATCATGGTTATGACGTCGCCGATTATGATATCGTGGAGCCGCGGCTGGGGGGCGAAGAAGCGCTGCGCGCCGTCATTGAAGGCGCGCACAAGCGCGGCATCCGCATCCTGCTGGATCTGGTGGCGAATCATCTTTCGAATGAACATCCGGTATTCCTGGACGCAAAAGCCAGCGAAAACAGCGAGTTCCGCGACTGGTTCATATTTGACGACAAATACGCGCATGGCTATCGCTGCTTTTTTGACGTGGAGCAGATGCCCAAGATCAACCTCGAGACGCCCGCGGCCCGGGACTGGATGATCGGCAATGCCATCAAGAGTCTGCTGAAATTCGATGTCGACGGCTTCCGCCTGGACGTGGCGGCCGGGGCCGGCCCCAATTTCTGGACGCACTGCCGTCCGCGCCTGCGCGCCGTGAAGCCGGAATGCCTGCTCATCGGCGAAATCATCGATACGCCTGCATACCTGCGAACCTATCGCGGGCGTCTGGACGGCTGCCTTGATTTCTCCATGAATGAAGCGCTGCGCCGGACCTACGCCTGGGGCGACTGGGAGGAAGCGCGCATGAGGACATTCGTCGAGGCGCACAGCAAATACTTCGGCGCGGACTTCCTGCTGCCGACATTCGTCGACAACCACGATATGGACCGCTTTTCCCTCATCGCCGGGGAGGACAGCGAAACGCTCAAGCGGGCTGTGCGAACACAAATGCGCCTGCCCAATCCGCCGATTATTTTGTACGGTACAGAAGTCGGGCTGCGCCAGCGCATCAGCACGCGTGAAAGCACGCTCGACGCCTGCCGCGAGCCGATGGTTTGGGACGAGCGGCAAGACCAGGACCTGCTCGACTTTTACAAGCGGGAAATAAGCGAACGCAAGCTAAGGAAAGGCTGAAGCAAATGATTATAGGCGTGACCAGCGTAGCCGTCGAAGACCAGGAAAAAGCTCTGAAATTCTACACCGAGACCCTCGGTTTCCTAACCAAGCACGATATGCCCCTCGGCAATCCCGAAGGCGACCGCTGGCTGACTGTTGTCTCGCCCGAGCGGCCGGATGGCGTCGAGCTTCTGCTGGAGCCGAACCGCAATCCCATCACCTTGGCCTTCCAGCAGGGGCTGATGGAACAGGGCTTCCCCTCGATAATCTTAATAGCCGACGATGTCCAGGCCGAATACGAGCGGTTGAACGGGCTGGGCGTCGAATTCACGATGCCGCCGAGCGATATTGGGACCGCAATCATGGCGATCTTCAACGACAGCTGCGGCAACTTGATTCAGATCATGAAGGTGAAAAGCGGCTAGATTCCGCGGAACTCTCCGAAAACAGGAACGGTAGGGGCGACCCGTCGGGTCGCCCGAATTCTCAATTGATTGGAATATGATAGGGGCGACCCGGTGGCTCACCCGCTCTTGCTATTGAATTCCAATCCGAAAAGGCATGACAATCTTGCAACCGCTGAACGGTAGGGGCGACCCGTCGGGTCGCCCGACTTCTCAATTGATAGGAATAGTGAATGGGCGAGCCGATGGCTCACCCGCTCTTGCTATTGAATTCCAATCCGAATAGGCATGACAATCTTGGTTCCGCTGAAACCGCAGCGGTACGGTAGGGGCGACCCGTCGGGTCGCCCGACTTCTCACTGGATAGGAATAGTATAGGGGCGAGCCGGTGGCTCGCCCGCTCTTGCTATCGAATTCCAATCCGAATAGGCATGACAATCTCGGTACCGCTGAAACCGCAGAACGGTAGGGGCGACCCGACGGGTCGCCCGACTCCTCAATTGATAGGAATAGGATAGGCGCGAGCCGGTGACTCGCCCGCAGATATCGTCGACTAAGCCCCGCTCTGCCGCAGAAGGCGCAGCGCGCTTTCCGCCATGACGCCGACGCCGATGGGCAGGCAGCCTTCGTGGATGTCGAATATCGGGCTGTGATGCGGCCGATTGACATCGTCCAATTTTGCGCCCAAGCGCAGCATCGCGCCCGGCGCCCTCTGCGTCATGTAGGCGAAGTCTTCACCCGCCATGATCGGCTCGCCCTCGCCCGTGTTCTCTTCGCCCAGCAGGTCGCTCCCGACCGCGCGAATCAGTTCGGCGACGCCCGGATCGTTGAAGAGCGCCGGATAACCGGTTGAAATCTTCAACTCGTAATCGCCGCCGAACACCCGCACCAACGCAAAGGCCTCTTCCACCAGCCGGTGAATCTCTTCGCGCGCTTCCCGCTCGAAGGTGCGGATCGTGCCCGTCATCAGGACTTCGTTGGGGATGACATTGTCGGCGATGCCGGCGTGAATCGTGCCTATGGTCACCACCGACCTCTCGGTCGGGTCGCGCCGCCGCGAGCGGATCGCCTGCAGGGCGTTGACGACCTGAGCCTGCAGCCAGATCGGATCCAAGCCATCGTGCGGCGCCGCCCCGTGCGTGCCTTCGCCGATGATCCTCGCTTCAAAGACATCGGGCGCGGCCAGGGAAAAGCCATCGGTCACTTCAACCAGCCCCATCGGCGAGCCGCTTGACACATGGCAGGCGATTACCGCGTCCAGGCCCTCCAGCGCCTTCTCCTCAACCATCAGGCTGCCGCCGCTATGGCCATCGGATTCGCGCCATTTTTCTTCGCTCGGTTGGAAGAGCAGGCGTATTTCCCCCGACGGTCTATCCGGCATTTCATTGAGCAACTTGGCGACGCCGAGCAGCATTGAAGTATGCGCGTCATGGCCGCATGCGTGCATCAAGCCGGGGGTCTGCGACTTGTAGGGGACTTCGTTCGCTTCCTGGATTGGCAAGGCATCCATATCGGCGCGTATGCCCACCGCCGGCCGCCCTTCCCCGATCCGCGCCACCACGCCGGTTTGCGCCACGCCGACTTCGGTTTCGATGCCCATGTCGCGCAAGGAATCCGCAACCAGCCGCGAAGTCCGCTCTTCTTCAAATCCAAGCTCCGGGTGCATGTGAATATCGCGCCGCCACTCGACCAACTGCTCTTGCATTTCATTGGCTTTTTCCAGAATCGACATGGCTTAGTCCTTATGTCCCGTCTTTGCTGGCACAATCTTACCGCAGAACCATCCGGGCGGGAACATCAGTCGCGCTCGACCGTCAGCGGCGGATTGGGCCTCTCGTTCACTGTGAGCTTAAAGACATCCGGCCGGCTGTAGTGCCCAACCGCATCGAAATCGAGATGACCCTGATGAATCTTGTTCAAGTCGAGTTCGGCGTAGAGCAGGCCTTCGCTCCCATAGAGCGGCTCACAAATGTACTCGCCGAAGGGATCAACGATGACGCTGCCGCCGCGGCAAAGTTCTTCCGGCAAATCCGCCAATTCAGCGTAGAGCGCCAGGTCGCGCGGATACATTGACTTGGTGAAATACTGGTTGCAGCCCAGCACGAAGCAGCGGCCCTCACAGGCGATATGGCGCAGCGTCGCGCTCCAGGAATCGCGCGCGTCGGCGGTCGGCGCGACATAGATGCCGGCGCCCTTGGCGTAGATCGTCGCGCGCGCCAGGGGCATATAGTTCTCCCAGCAGATCAAGCCGCCGATCCGGCCGAAGGGGGCATCGACGACAGTCAGCGTGCTGCCATCGCCTCTGCCCCAGATTAATCGCTCGGACCCGGTCGGAATGAGTTTGCGATGCAGGCCCAGGATTGCGCCATCCGGCCCCAGGTAGAGCAGCGAATTGTAGAGCGTGCCGCCCTTGCCCGCTTCGCTGCGTTCCGAAACGCCGATCACGACGAAGGCGGCCGCATCCTGCGCCGCTTCCTGCAAGGGCCGCGCCTCCCCGGCGCCCAGCCGCATCGATGCTTTCCAGTAACGCACGAAATCCTGCCGGCCGGCCAGGCTGCGATTGCCGACATAAGCGCCGTAGGCGAAACCGCGCGGATAACCGGGGATCATGGCTTCTGGCAAGACGACCAGATCGGCGCCCTCACGGCCCGCTTCCCGAATCACATCGGCCGCCTTCGCGATGCAAGCCGCCTTGTCGGCGAAGACCGACGCGACCTGCGCCACCGCCACCCGAATCGTATCCATGCCCGGACCTCGCATAATCGCCATACTGCGCCTGATTTTAGCGAACCGCGCCGGGGATTCCGAACCGGGGCGGGCTGTGCATTCGCATCAAAATCATAATGAGCCATTCGCCACGAAAATTGTCAAAATGTAGGGGCGTCTCGTGAGACGCCCGTTGAAGATGGCCTACAAATTGCGGGCGTTTCAGCGAAACGCCCCTACAGATTACGAAAACTGAGGGAAATTGTCATTTATCAGCGCAATTTTAATTTGATGCGATTGTCCTGCGCCATCATCTGCAGAGAGTCCAGTAGACCAACACACTACAGAACACTCGTAGATTGCCTCGTCTAGTTCTTCAGGGCGGCGAACAGCAGCCGTTGAATCAGACAGCAATGGCGTTGGGCGAGAAATCGCGCTTCTATTCGCTTATTGGGCAGCCCTGATTGGCTGAGGGACCGGCCTGCTCGGGACAGTCATCGTCCGCCGTATCGAGTCCGTCGTCATCGAAGTCGCGGCAGCCGCGCGTCGTGCCCGGCGCGAATTCTTGCGGGCAGACGTCATTGGCATCGCGAATCCCATCCAGGTCGCTATCATCGGGATAGGGGCAGCCAGCATTGTCGGCGTAGCCAAACTGCTCCGGGCAATCGTCGCTGTCGTCGGCTACGCCGTCAAAATCGGCATCGGCCGGGCCCGCCGCAACGGTCGCGGCCGGCGTCGGCGACGGCTCGACCTCGGTTGGCGACGGGCTGATGATGGTCTGCGCGACAATGGTCTGGGCGGGAATGGGCGTCGGCGGCTGAAATTGCGCCGGCGTCGGCGGTAGTTCGCGCAATGGCGTAAAGGTGGGGGCGAGCGCTTGCCGCGCTGTTGGCGACGGCGAGGCAAAAAGCTCGGCGCCCAGGGGCGTGAAGGTGGGCGCCGGGCCCGCCTCCGTTGGCGAAGGCGCTGCCCGTTCCACCGGCGCGCTGCCGATGATATAGATGCCAAGACAATAAAAGGGAAAGGTGCCGGCGATGATCAACAGCATCAGCAGGCGCAAGCGCTGATTCCGATTGCTCTGGCCCTGGATGACGTCGATCGTTCTCATCGGCTGGCGCGCTGTGGCTGAAACTTGGCAGATGGCCCGGCGCGTTCAGGGCGCCGGCGTCAAAGCTATTCTAGCGGAAGGGGCGAATCCTGCGCCGGCGCGCCCGTCAGATCGCGCAGTTGATAAAGCCGGCCATCGCTGAAGCCGCGCCGGCGGTAATACTCGCGCGTGCCAACGGAGGAGATGACCGCCAGGCCTTTGAATCCACGCGCCGAGGCCAAGTCGGCCGCGCGCTCGATCAAGCGCCGGCCGAGCCCGGCATGCTGCGCCCGGCCGGCCATAGCCGCGCCGATTCCCAGCGCCAATCCATAGACATGCACCTCGCGAATCATGGCGCATTTTTCTAGCTCGGGCGTCAATGGGTGGGCGTTGGGCGCTGGCAGGGACAAGCGCAGGAAGCCGGCGATGTCGCGTTCCTCGGTGATGAACTGCAGGAAGAGTTCCTCGCCTGCGCTTGTGCGGTAGAGCTGTATGTCCAGGCGCAGATCTTGCTCTTCCACCGCTTTGACGCGGATTTCGCGCGCGCGAATGTCGGCGCTCTTGGCGCCCTGCCGCGCCATATCCCGCTCGACCAGCTGCCGAAAATTGGTCACCTTGTTGCCATCGACGATGTCTGGGCCCGGGATATCGCGGATGACGCGCGTCAGGCGGCAGTACTCGGGCGTCCGCTTGAAACAAGCGACCAGCAATTCCAAAAGCTCCTCATGGCTGTAGGGCCGCCACTCGCCCGCCTCGTACTGCTGCATGAGTTCGGCGCTTTCGATCAAGGAACAGGGATAGATCTTCAGTTCATCCGGCCGAAAGTCCGGGTCGCCGAAGATTCTCTCATAGTCCTCCAGGTCCGCGCTTGGGGAAGAGCCATAAAGATTGGGCATCCAGTGGGCGTGAATCTTGAATCCAGCGCGGCGCAGCAGCTTGACCGCGCGCCGCGTCGCCGCGACATCATGCCCGCGCTTGTTCAGCGCAAGTACGGTGTCGTTCAAACTTTGGAAGCCGATCTGTACTTTCGTGCAACCCAGGCGCCGCAAGCGGATGACTTCGGCTTCGCTGATATGGTCGGGCCGCGTCTCGATGACCAAACCGACGGCGCGGCACTTGGCATTTTCGTTTTCCCGCTGCGCCGCCTCGAGTTCCTCCCAGGTCGCGTATTCGTCCGCGCTGCCGCGTTCGCGTTCGCCGAGCGCGATCTGCTCGGCCAAACCGCGCGAGCGGCGCATCTCGTCGGCATAGATCTGCTGGACCGTTTGGTTGTAGGATGCGGGCATGTCCCGACCCAGAATTGTCACATTGCTGACCGGTTCCCCGGCAAACATGGATTTCCCGCGCAGCGCCGCCACGACCTCATCGCGCCGGTCAATGCCCCGCCCAAAATCGCGCAGCGCGTCAAATATGCGCCTGACGAACCAGAGCTGGTAGGTCTCCGGATAAAAGGACCAGGTGCCGCCCAGGATGATAATCTCGATCTTGTCGGTGGAATGCCCCAGATTGTGGTAGGTCTGCAAGCGCATCCAGGTCTGCAAGTAAGGATCAAAGGCGTTCTTTTCGGCCCGTTGGGCGCCGGGCTCGTCGGCCAGATAGCTCTTGGGCATGCGCACATCGTTCGGGCAGAAGATACAGGTTCCGGGGCAAGGAAAGGGTTTGGTCAACAAGGTGAGCGGCGTAACGCCGGACAGGGTGCGCACCGGCTTGCGCCGCAATTTGTAGAGCAGGGCCTCATCGTAGGCGGGCAGGCCGTCTTGCCCGGCGAAGGCGCGCCAGGCATCCACGAGATTCGCCAGGCTGTAGAAACCTTCGCCGGCCGGCTTGGGATGGCGGCGCATCAACTGCTGATGTTCGCGCGAACTCAAGCGCCGCGGCGCGTCCAGTATGACCTTGAGCAAGGGGATCAACTGCGCGCGATGCGCCTCGGCATCAAATTCGTATTTGCTGTCAGTCAGCATTAAACGTCCCGGGGCCGGCCATTCCCGACATTCTAGCGGCGAATCACTGATTTATGAACCAAGATCTCTACCGGGCAATCGTTTCAAATTTTTCTTAACCACCGAGTACACCGAGAACACAGAGGACACCGAGGGTTTTTTCATCACAAAGGCACAAAGTCACAAAGGGCACAAAGATTTTTCTCTTGGATAAGGTTGGAATCGCCAGCGATTGAAGGGTCGTCTCGCTGAGACGCCCGTCGCTGGTATCAATATTCGTTGGGCGGCACTTGTGTCAGCCAACATTGCGATCGAAATCCGCAGGGCGGCAAAAGAGGACACTCGGTGCCCTCGGTGTACTCGGTGGTTAAGAAAAATCTAAAGCGATTGCCCTGACCAGGCCCGGCCAGAGCCGGGCTATTTCCACTCCTCGCTTTTTCGCTACACTAGGTCTGTCGCAAGTCTATTGCATTATGAAATGCCATGCCGACGTTGCTCCCGCGATTCAGCCGCGCCTTGATGCGGCGTCCGTCCGTCAACTTCGCCGATGGGGAAACGACTGCGCCACATCTAGGCAGGCCGGACTTCGACAAGGCCATGCGGCAATACGATACCTATGTCGGAGCGCTGCGCGATTGCGGCCTTGCGGTGACGCTGCTGCCGGCCGATGATCGTTTTCCCGATGGGCACTTCGTCGAAGACCCCTTCGTGATCTTCCGCGACTTGGCTTTTCACTGTCGCTCGGGCGCGCCATCGCGCCAGGGCGAAGCGGAATCGCTCAAGCCGCATCTCGCCGGACTGAGGATTGTCGATCCGCCGCCCGACGCGCGCATGGACGGCGGAGATGTGCTGTTCTGCGCTGACCGCGTCCTGGTGGGTCTCTCGGCGCGAAGCAACGCGGCTGGCTTTGCGGCTTTGCGCCGGGCATTAGAATCGGTCCAGGCGGACATAAATGTAGAGCCCCTGCCATTCAGCGGCGTATTACATCTCAAGAGCGGCTTAACCGAGTTGGCGCCCGGCGTTCTGATCAAAGATCCGGCTCTCAAGACGGACTTCGACCTGAGTTGGGCGGAAGTCATCACCTTGCCGCCGCATGAAGGCTACGCGGCCGATGTGATGCCGGTCAACGATACGCTTTTCATCGCGGCTCATTGCCCGGCGGCCTACGAGGCCGCTACAAAGCGCCATGACCGGGTCATCGCCCTGGATCTGGGCGAGTTCGTCAAAATGGATGGTGGCTTGACTTGTCTCTCCCTGCGCTATTGACTCGGCCCGTCTGGCTGCTCCTGCTTGGGCTGATATTCGTCGGCGCCTATAGCGCCGTCGTACGGGCGCAAGACGGGGCACTGGGCCGCTGTTCGGCAAGACCGACATACATTCACGGCGAGTTGTATGTGGATAACGACCGCTGGTGCCCGGAAGAAATCCTGCGCGACCGGCAGATCGAGCCGCTCGCTTTCACGGACATGACAGTAGCGCCGGACGGCACGCTCTACGCGACGCGTCCGCTGAACGGCAGCGTCATGGCAATCCGAGATAGCGACGGCGATAGCCTGCCCGACGCCATGACGACGCTCGCCGATGGGCTGACGATTCCCAACGGCCTGGCTTTTCACAAGGGGAATCTCTACGTCGCCGGCGGACCCAACATTTATCGAATCTCGCCAGCGGGCCGGGTGGAGACGCTGGTCGATGATCTGCCATCCGGCGCCGGATTCTGGACCGGCGGCCTGGCGATTGATAGCGCCGACAAGCTCTATGTCGCGGTCGGCGCGCCCTGTGACAACTGCGTATACGCGGCGCCCGAGCGCGGCGCAATCTTGAGCATGAACCTGGATGGCAGCGAGCGGCAGGTCTTCGCAAGCGGTTTTCGCAATCCCGCCGATGTCGCGATATTTCGCGACCAGCTTTGGACGCTCGACAGCGCGCCGCTGCAGCGGGAGCGCAACGCCCTCGATGAACTGAACCTTGTAGAAGCCGGCGGCTGGTATGGCTTTCCGCAATGCCTGGGCGCGAATACGCCCAACCTTGGCGCGGCCGAAAGCGACTGCGCGCGGAGCATCCCGCCGGTCATGCAATTCGGCAGCGGCGCCAACCCGCGCAGCCTGGCGGCTTATCCGCACGACATCGTGTCGGGAACGGCCGACACCTTGCTGGTCGCGCTCAGCGGCGAACCCAGCCAGATTGATATTGTCGGATACAAAGTTATCATGATCAGTTTTGACGATGCCGGCCGCGCGCTGGGCGCGACGATTCTGATCCCTTATCGCTATGAAAGCGGCCGCCAAGCCTACCTGCCCTACACCGGCAGCGGTCTATTCTGGAGAAAGTTCATCCATGCCAACGAACAGGGCTGGGGCTTTTATCCGCAGCAGCCGCTTGCTGTGGCGGTCAGCCCGGAGGGCTGGATCTACATAAGCATGACCGGCGGGCGCATCATCGCCTTGCGGCCGCGCCCGGGCGCGGCCCGCTTCCAGGACAAATATCCGGTCTGGACGCCAATGAATCCCAACTTTGATGCGTCCATCATCCCCAATCTCAGTGACGGCTAGGTCGCGCTGACATCACGGAGGCGCCGGCATTGGCAGTTGCCGCCGAGAAGCGCTCTGGGTATATTTGCCTTGGCCAGCCGCCCGTGACCAACGCTGAAAATAAGAGCATGACAGGATGAACGCCCTCGATATCATTGCGGAAAATAAAATCGTCGCCATCGTCCGCCTCGACGACTTGTCGATCGCAGAAGAGCTAAGCGCGGCCCTCATCGACGGCGGCATACGCGCCATCGAGTTCACCTTGACCAATCCGGCCGCGGTTGACACGATCGCCGCTATAAAAGAGCTCGTGGACCCCGCGGTCGCGATCGGCGCCGGTTCGGTCATCAGCGTGGAACAGGTCGACGCGGTTGCGGCGGCCGGCGCCCAATTCGTCGTCTCGCCCGTTTACAAGCGCGATGTGGTCGCGGCCTGCCAGGATGCAAATTTGCCGGCGATGCCCGGCGCCTTCACGCCCACGGAGATTCTGCAAGCCTGGGAGCAGGGCGCGGCTGTCGTCAAAGTATTCCCCGCCAACCATTTGGGACGGCGCTATATCAAGGATGTGCTGGCGCCCTTGCCGCAGCTTCGGCTGATGCCCACCGGCGGCGTCAATGCCGAGAACATTAGCGAATTCCTTGACAATGGCGCCTTTGCACTGGGTGTCGGCTCGTCGCTGATCAACAATGAAGCGGTGGCCGACCGCGATTGGAAGCGACTGCGGGACAACGCGCGGCGCTACGTCAATCAGATCAAGTAGCGGAAGCTTCAATCCAGCAGTTTCAACAAGCGCTGGCAGGTATTCCAATTTCGGGCGCTGCCGACCAGGTTGAGGGCGCGCTCAATGCGCTTGTTGTCCAGTTTTGAGCCGGCGACGCCATCGCTATAGAAGATGAATAGCTCGCTCCCGGCGGCCTGGATCACTTCGCGCCCGGGATTTTCCGCGCGCAAAGCCGCGACTGCGGCCGGCTCAGGCTCGGCGGATAGGAAGACAATCATCGCATGATTGCCCCGCTCCAGTTGCTCGGCGCTGAAGGAATGGCGCGCCAGGGCGGCTTTGAAATCGTCCGCCGCGCGGAGAACTGCCTGCGCCTCAAAACCGAAGCGCTCGCAGATGCCCGCCTCGAGCCGCTTCTGCAGCTGCGCGAGATCGGTCTCGTCGCTATCGAAGACGGCATTGCCGCTTTGCAAGACGGTGCGCGCCCGGCGCATGCCCAGCGCCGCCAATAGCGCGCGCAGGTCCGCCATTTTGATCTTTTTGCGGCCGCCGACATTGATGCCGCGCAGCAAGGCGACAACAGTTGGCATGGCAGATCTCCGCTTCAAACATATAAGCTGCGCCAAGTATAACTTGCATTGACGCGCGGGCGCGTTTTGGCGCAGGGATGATGTGATTCTCTTGGTGGCGGGGATACCCTGGCGGCTGAAGTGAGGGGGCTTCCACTCACAGATTGTCGAAGAAGCCCCGATTTATGACAACGTGCTCAACAATGACCTGCTTGGTGTCGACTCCCAGCGAACGCTCCTCTAATTTTGCAATGAACTGCCTTCCGTCGATTAGTTCAACGTTCGGCGTATGGCCACGGATCGTTTCTCGTTCGGCTTCCTGCGTAAAGTTTCCCATCGTAATGAAGAGCCCCTTGTCCGCTCGGCTCGCGCGAACAGACCTTCGAAACTCGTCTACTTCATGAGCACCGACCAATTTCTCCCCTCGAATGAATCTAAAGGCGACGCGAAACGTTAGAAAGCCTCCGCTGACCATCGTTCCCACGATATCGCCATCACTTCGTGATTCCACGAGTTCGACTTGATTGATTCCTTCAGACCTAAATATACGTTTGAAGAAACTTTCAAATTGTACGGGCGAAAGTTGATACAATAGGGCGTACAACTCGTCTTGCCAATGTACTGTGCCAGCAAGGAGATGTTCTAGCGGTACAATTGGCAAATTGCGCGTGCTTCCAACGGGTCTCGGTTGAGTTTCAGCCTCCGCTGTCGGCCGCGGTTTACTTCTAGCGCGCACAAGGCGCGAGACTTCAGTTGGATCTATGCGGCTGGTCTTCTTGGCTTTTTCCGAAAGCACCCAGGTCTTGCGCCGCGGACTATCCAAAAAACCAGCGATCTTCAAATGTGAGCGCGCCCAACCAATTCGATCCAGGACAACAGACTTCGATTGAGCTTCATATGTAACGCTGAGCTGCTCGTCACTCAAATTCATGGATCTGATCACTTCTTGCTCGATTGCTTCGTTCAAACCTGAACCGCCGAGTTTCTCAAGCGCTTCAAACACTGGCACATACAATTCTTTCACACTTGGCAATCTAACGTTGGACATGTCACATTAGCCTCAACCGATACGCTTTTCGTCTGTACTATTGCCCACCCTAAACCCCCGCCAGCCACTCCCGCTCAATAATCACCCGCTCGACCAGCACCTCCTCCGTCCGTACGCCTAGCTGCAATTCCTTCAGCTTGTCAATGAGTTGTTCGCCATCGACGAGATCGATTTCAGGCGCGCCGTCTCGTGTGGCTTCTTCTTTGGCTGCGGCGGTGAAACCACCGGTTGTAACGATTAGCCCTTTGTCCGTTCGGCCTGTCATGGCGCCACGGAAGTCTCTTACCGTTCCTGCGCTGACTGATCCTTGCCAGCGCTTGCATTGAAATAGCACTTTGAAAGAAAGGAATCCCCCAATTCGCATGACGCCAATGCCGTCTATGCCGCCATCCCCCGACTTGCCAATCACGTCGACCTGCGTGAATCCACTTTCCCGAAGCATTCTTTGGCAAAGTCGTTCAAAGGCGCTTGGATCCATCTCCGTAAGTACGGTCAAAAGCTGTTCTCGCCAGGACTCGTCACTAGCAGAGTCATCGATTCCGAATAAGTCTTCGACGTCCTTTGTCGCAAGGGCTGACTTCCTTTTGGATTCTTTCTCTTGCTTAATTTGCTCGCTGACGACGCGATCAACTTCCTTTCGATCTACTTCGGTTGTCCCACGGCCCTTGGCGGTGAGCGACCAAATGCCCTTGCTGGAGTTTTCAAGCAAGCCATATCTCTTTAGCCAAGTTCGGACCCATCCAAGACGATACTTGATATCTGTCGGACTGTTCGGGCGGGGTCCATGCGGCAAGGCAATCTCGTCCTCGGTGAGCCCAAGGCTGGTTACCACTTCATCGTGAATCTCGTGAATGGTAGCGGAGCCGCCCCGCCTGTGGAGAGCCTGCAATGTGCCATCATACAGTTGCTGATATGAGACTTTGTTCATGATTTAGTCACTGTGCGTGTCAAACCCCCGCCAGCCACTCCCGCTCAATAATCACCCGCTCGACCAGCACCTGCTCGGTCCGCACGCCGAGCTGCAGATCCTTCAGCTTGTCCACCAGCTCCTCGCCGTCGATCAGGCGGATCTCCGGCGCGCGATCGCTCGCCGCTTTGAGCGACGCCTCCTGCGTGAACTTGCCGGTCGTGATCAGCAGGCCCTTGTCCGCCCGGCCCACCATCACGCCGCGGCGGAAATCGTCCACCTCGGCCGAACTTATCCGTCCGCCGCCGCGGATGCAGCGGAAGGACACGCGGAAGGAAAGAAAGCCGCCGCCGCCGAATACGCCCATGCCTTCGATCGTGTCGTTGGTGCTGCTCAGCTCGATTCCGTTGACGCCGTCTTTGTCCAGCACGCGCAGGATCAAGCGCTCGAAGGAATCCCGCGTCATCTGTTCGAGCGCGTCGGTCAACTCGTCGCGCCAGCCCAGCAAGCTGTCGATCAAATCCTTCACATCAATCGGCGGCGGGCTTGCATCAGCCGCGGCGGGCGCATCCATCTCATCCATTCGCTCCAATGTTTCCTGGCTCATCGCATTCATCCTCGTCTAAATGGGCGCGGAACAAATTCAAACATTCGCCAGACCGGTCGCCAAGAGATCAAGCGCCAGTTGGGCGTCGATCCGACCGGTCTTCATATCCTGGTCATATTGCTGCAGCCGCTTCAGTATCGCATCCAGGTCCTCGGCGCGGAAGCGTCCTGCTTGGGCCGTCAGCCGGCCGGCCACAAATGGAGGCACGCCGACCGCCTTGGCGATCGCGTCCCTGTGCTGCCGGCCGCCCTGGTCAAGATGATCCCGCGTCATCGCCAGGAGCCGGAATTGGCGCACGATCAAACCAAAAAGCCGGAAGCCGGCGTCGCTCGGGTCGTCGCGCCGGGATTGCTTGATCAATTCCAGGGCGCGTTTGCCATCGCCGTTGGCCAGCGCGTCCACCATCTCAAAGACATTGGCTTCGGGCAGGTAGGGCGTCAAGGCGGCGACATCGTCTTCGTCAATTGCGCGCTCGCCATTGACATAGGCGGCCAGCTTGCACAATTCGTTGTCGGCGCGGCGCAGGTCTTTATCCACAACCGAGGCGATGGCTTGCGCGGCGCTTGGCGTTATCGCGGCAGCATATTCCGTTTTGGCGCGCTCCATGATCCAGCCCGCCAGGTTCTGCGGCGGGCTAAATTCCTTGATGTAGCCATTCTTCATCTTTTGCGCCGCTTTCAGCACGCGGTTGCCCGGCTTAAGCGCCCCTTCTTCCACCAGCACAAGCCGCGCGAAATGCGGCAGATTCGGCAATTCCGCGATGAGCCGCTCGGCCGCGCGCTTTCCGCCGCGCTTGCGCCCGGTTTGGCGGATCAGTCCTTTGACGATGACAAGCCGCTTCTCCGCCATAAAGGGCAGATATTTGACCGCCGCCAGCACATCAAGCGCCTTGATATCGTCGCCTTCAAATACCGACAGGTTGAGATCGCCTTCCTCGCCCAGGGCCGCGCGCATGCGCTGCAGGGCGAGATCGCGGCTGAACCCGTCGTCGCCGTGCAAGATGTAGAATGTCGGCGTCGCGCTCATGGCTCGGCTAAGCCTGACGGGTCGCGATGCGGTGCAGCGTGATTTCCTGCCCGTTGAAAGGCAGGGTCATCGTTTCCCGCGTGACGCTGACAAGCTCCATCTCGCCCGGATCGCCTTCGGTCGTGAAATGCCGCTGCAAGCTCAAGCCCAGGGGCAGCGACACGAAGACGACAGCCATCATCAGCACCATCATCATCGGGAATCGCTCCCAGCATTGGCGGCGCCCGCGCCCGGCGAAACCCAGGAAAGCCGTCGCCGTCGCCAGCAAGCCAGTCGTCACCAGATTCGTCCCGCAATTGGGATGAATCGCCAGCTTGTGCTCGCCCGCTTTCATGCGCTGCAGCGCTTCGGCGACGGCGCTCTCCACCTGTTCCGTCGGCGCTTCGCCCAACAGCACAAAACCTTTGTCGCTGCTGCGTCCGGAGAGCCGGTAGCGCCGCCGATTGAGAACATGAATGGTGGCGTGTTCCAAGCCGTGATTGCGGCGGACGCGCCGGATATACGGGTGCAGAAGAATCGGCGCGGCGGCATCCGCCAACTGTTCCATCGCGCTCATAGCGCTGCCTTTCTCGGGTCGACGATTCACCCTAAGTTATCACAAAGGCAGGGCAGTTGCGAAGGTCAGGGCAATCGCTTCAAAATTGACATCCGCCGCGATCACAAAAGTCAAACCAAATTTCACCACCGAGTACACCGAGTACACCGAGAAAAGCAATTGTTCGGAGCATAATTTCGGGCGACCCACCGGGTCGCCCCTACCGCATAAGGGGAGACTGTTTGTACTGGCCAGCGGCAGTCAGTGTCTACGCGACCTACGCGACCCTCGGTGTACTCGGTGTACTCGGTGGTTACGAAAAAATTTGAAGCGATTGCCCTGGGCGAGCGTTTAATCTCGGTGAGTCGCAGGCTGCGGCTATGCTATAATGCCGCCATGGAAAAGGTTCATAAACCGCCCCACCCCATCATGCGCATCGGCAGCCTGCTGAGCGCCGGTCCCCGCGCCGTCGCCCTGCGCTGGCTGGACCAGATCTACCGCCGCGCGACCGGCGCGCCCGTCTGGGCATTGAGCGCGGTGACGCCGCAATTGCTCCTCGGCGGGCAGCATTTCGAACGAGGTTACCAGCGCATGCGCGAATTCGGCATCAGCGCCATCGTCAACATGCGCAAGGAGCATTGCGACCAGGAAAAGGGCATCGCCGGCGAGCGGCATTTGCATCTGGCCACGGTCGACAATACGCCGCCGACGCTAGTCGACTTGCGTCGCGGAAGCGCCTTCATCCGCGCCGAAATCGAGCGCGGCGGCAAGGTCTACATTCACTGCGCTGTCGGCTGCGGCCGGGCGCCAACGATGACGGCCGCCTACCTGGTCACCACCGGGCTGTCGCCGGAAGCGGCTCTGCAGCGCATCAAACGCGTGCGCCCCTTCATTCACTTGACGCGCAGCCAGAAGCACGTCCTGCATGAATTCGCGGCGCAGTGGGGCGAGCGGCCGGCTTCAGCCCAATGCCAAAACTGATTATCACCGCTGACGACTGCGGCTTGTCCGAAGCGATCAACCAGACCGTCGACGATTTGCATCAGCGCGGTTACATCACCGCCGCCAGCGTGATGCCAAACTTCCCGGCCCATCGCCATGCCCTGGACATTTTCAGGCGGCGGCCCGGCTTGGATCTGGGCGCGCACCTGACGCTCACCGACGGCCGGCCGGTCAGCGAAGAGGGCCCGCTTCATTCGCATCTGCTGAAAGACGATCGTGATTTCCGCAACAAATTCAGTTTGTACTTGCGCTCGCATTTTTTCAATCGGGACACCGTCGACTGGCTGCGCGAAGAGCTGGATGCGCAAATGCGGCGCTTCACGGATGTCGGCATTCGGCCGCAGCATATTTCGACCCATCATCATTTTCATTCGATGAAGCCGCTGCGGCGGATCGTGCATGAACTGGCGGCCCGGTACGGCGTCGACTGGGTCCGCGGCCATGATTTCCGCGCCAACGTTTCGCCGCACAACCCCTTTCACCGCCCGCAGCGCCGCCGCGATCAAGACAGCTTTTATATGCCGGACCACCTCGCGGCGATCCAGGGTTGGATGTCGCAGCCGGTTGATGAGTTTTGTCGACGCGTCGCCGGCCTGGATGGCCTGGTGGAGATTGTTGTGCATCCGGCGCCCGCCCGCGATCCCGGGTTTCCCGCGGCAATGGACTATGGGCCCGCGCCGCGCCACGCCGAAACGCTGTTCTTGATGCAGGCGGTTGATCGCCTGCGCGAACTGGGCGTTACGCCGTAGGTCGCCTGTCCCGTTCCCGAAAACAGCGGCGACATTAGGTAGTGTATCCGAGTCGGTTGAATTTCTTTAAGTACCGACGATTTGCTAGGGGCGACTGACGGGCTGTGTCCACGCGCCCCGGCGAGTAGCCCAATTTCGATTCTGTTCGTACCCATCGGGCGGTCCGCCGGATCGCCCGAACCAGAATATTTCAACCTAGGTGGATACATTGCCCGGTATCGGTCTGATTGACAGAGGCGCCGCCTTCCCTTACAATGGCTGCCGTTTTGCGAGGCGCCAGCCTTAGCCGGCGACACGAGAAATGATCAGCGAAAAAACAATCGTCACGCTGGAATTGCATAAGATTCTGCAGGAACTGGCCGGTTACACGACCTTCGGCGCCGGCGAAGAGTTCGCACTGGAATTGTACCCATCGACCGAGCTGGAAGAGGTTCAGCTGTGGCAGCGGGAAACGGCCGAGGCGGTCGCCTTGCTGGAAGAACGTTCCAACGTGACCGTGCGCGGCGCGCGCGATGTGCGCGAGCCCGTCATTCGCGCCCTGCGCGGCGTCATCATCGAGCCAACTACCTTGCTTGATATTCGCTACACCCTGCGGCGCGGTTCCACGCTGAAGCGCACGCTGGGGCGGATGGGGGCTTCTTTTCCCCTGCTGGCGGAACTGGCGAATGAGATTGAAGAATGCGTCGAGCTGCAAGCGGCGATTGAAGTCACGGTCGACGACAACGCCGAAATCAAAGACACGGCCAGCGCCCGCCTCGCCATCATCCGGCGCGATCTCAAGGTCGCCTTTGACCGCCTCCAGAACAAACTCAACCGGATCGTCGCCAGCAAAGCAAACCAGGACAAATTGCAAGAAGCCATCGTCACGATGCGGCATGGCCGTTATGTGATTCCGCTCAAGGCGGAACACAAAGGCAAGATCAAAGGCATCATGCACGATTCTTCCGCCTCGGGCGCAACCATATTTATTGAGCCGCTTGAAACGGTCGAACTCAACAACAGTTGGCGCGAGCTGCAAGTCGGAGAAGAAAAGGAGATCCGCCGCATCCTGGCCGATCTGACCGAGGCTGTCGCCGGCGAGAGCGAACGCATTGTTCGCACGGTACAGTTGCTCGGCTACCTCGACCTGAGTTTCGCCAAGGCGCGTTACGCCCTCGACCGCAACTGCATTCAACCGGTAATCGCGCCTTTCCGCGCTGGAGCGCCCCAGCCCGGTTCCAGCGTCCAGGTCAAAGGCGCGCGCCATCCCCTGCTGCAAGGCCAGGTCGTCCCGCTTGATCTCAGCCTGGACGATGACAGTTGGGTTCTGGTCGTCACCGGGCCGAACACGGGCGGCAAGACGGTCGCCCTCAAGACCGTCGGCCTCATGATATTGATGGCGCAGTGCGGCCTGCATCTTCCCGCCGCCGAAGCGGAACTCTCGGTCTTTGCTGGCGTCTACGCCGATATCGGCGACGAGCAGAGCATCGAACAATCGCTCTCCACATTCTCTTCGCACATGACCAATATCATCGACATCCTGGAACAAGCGGACAGCCGATCGCTGGTGATCCTGGACGAGGTTGGCGCCGGCACCGACCCGGCCGAAGGCTCCGCCCTGGCGCGGGCATTGCTCAACTGCCTCAAAAATCGCGGCGTCACCACCATGGTCACCACCCACCATCCCGAACTGAAGATCTATGGCGTCGAAACCCCCGGCGTCCGCAACGCCAGCGTCGAATTTGACCTGGAGACGCTGAAGCCCACCTATCGCCTGATCGTCGGCTTGCCCGGCCGTTCCAACGCGCTGGCAATCGCGGAGCGCCTCGGCCTCAATGGAGAGATTATCGCCGATGCCCGCGGCATGGTCGCCACCGCCGAATTGGAGGCGGATGACCTGCTCGACGAGATCCAGCGCACGCGCGCCGAAGTTCGCCTGCAACACGACGAACTGGATCTCCTGCGCGCGCAATTGTCGACGCAGCGCGATGAGCTGCAAGCGCGTTTGGATCGCATCGAAGACGAGCGTCGCGATGTGATCCGCGCCGCCCGCCGCCATGCCGAAGACGACCTGTCTGATTTCAATAAAGAACTGCGCAAAATGCGGGTCGAGCTGCGTTCGGCCGGCATGCCCGCCACGACATTGAACGCCTTGAAAGCCGCCGCCGACAAGATGACAAGTTGGACCAACGCGCCGCTGGATGACGCGGAAGAAGTCCAGCAGATCGACGATGTCGATTGGCTGCCGCGGATCGGCGATACGGTCTTCATGGACACGCTAAACGCGGAGGGCGTCATTGTCGAGCTGGAGGCGAAAGAGGCGCAGGTGCAGGTGGGCGCCTTGCGCGTGCGCGCCAAATATGGCGACATGCGCAAGCGCAATCGCAGCGAATTGCGCGCCGCCGAACGCGGTCACATCCGCCAATATGAACCGGCCGAGCCCCCGCCGCCCGCGGCCGAATCGCCCGGCATGGAACTCGATATCCGCGGCGCGCGCGTCGACGACGCGCTCGAGATACTCGATCGCTATATCAACGCCGCTTACAATGCCGGCTTGCCCTTCGGCAAGATCATTCACGGCAAGGGAACGGGCCGGCTGCGGCAGGCGGTTCGCGCCTTTCTCAAGGACCACGCGCTCGTCAGCAAGGTGACGGCGGGCCTAAATAACGAAGGCGGCGCCGGCGTCACGGTCGCGCACATGGTGCCAATTACTTGATCGCGCGCTCGCGCCAACACCTAATGGCGACGCTCCGCCCGCCCCGGTAGATCAAGCGTTATGGCCGAAGATCGACAGAAGATGTTCAGCGGGCGTTACGCCAGCGGCGACATGCCCTGGGACAGCGGCCTGACGCCGCCGGAAATCGAGGAAATCTTCGCCGAGCTGCCGGCCGGGGACGCCCTCGATCTTGGCTGCGGGACGGGCACGGTCATCCGCGATCTGCTGCGCGCCGGCTGGCGGGCCGATGGCATTGATTTCGTCGAGCGCGCCATAGAACTGGCGGCTCAAAAGCTGGCCGAGTTTCCGCCGGAGCGCTTCCGACTGTTTCACGCCGATGTAACGCGGCTCGGCGCGATGCCGGCGCTGCGCGATGCCTACGACCTCATCATCGATATCGGATGTGGGCACGGCATTGATCAGTCGGCTCGAAGCGACTACGTCCGCGCCATCGCCGGTCGCTTGAAACCCGGCGGCGCATTCATGCTCTACGCCAGCCAGCCGCGGCCCGATTCAAATGTCGGCTGGCAACCGAAGAATGTCGAGAGTCTCTTCGGCCGGCAACTCGTGCTTCGCTGGCGGCAAATGGGCGATGACATCGCCATCGGCGCGCCCGCCTGTTGGTATCGCATGCAAAAGCCGAACTGAGGCCGTCGTGTAGAATGCAGCCCGAGGGCGGATACCGATGTCTGAAATTGGGCAGGACAAGGCGACAATTCTCCCGCGATCGCGCTGGTGGTGGATCGCTCTGACGCTTCTGCTCTTATTGTCTTCCTGGCTATATGTGCGCGGCTATCAGGTCAGCTTGCCCTACCTGGTCAAGAGCGATGAAGCGATGCATCTGCTGGCGGCCCAGCATATCGTGGACTTCGGCTGGGAAAACGGCGTGCTGGAGCAATACGCGCCGGGCATGAAAACCCTGAATTACCTGTTTCTGAAGCACATCAAAGCCGCCGACGCCCATCAAGCAACGATGCTGCCAGCGATACGGCTGCTCTCGATCGGCGCCTGGTTGCTGACGGTTGTATGCGTCGCCTTGCTCGGCGCGCTGATCATACACCCGCTGACCGGGCTCATGGCGGCGGCGGTCTGGATCGTCAACCCCTGGGTCGTCGAACGGGCGCACTTCGCTCTGCCCGATGCCTACCTCACCTGCTTCACCATTCTGTCGCTATGGCTGGCTTTGGCTGGCTTTGTCCACAGGCGGCGCAGCTTCAGCACGGCATCGGTCTATTTCATTATGCTGGCCACCGTGTTTAAGACGCAGGCGATGTTTGTCGCGCCGATCATTCTCCTGCTGCCCATGCTGAATTGGTGGCGCGCGCCAGCCTGGCGCAAGGACGCCCGGCGACAGACCTTTTGGAATTGCCTGCGCTTTGCGGTTTTTTTGTTCTGGCTGCTGCTGATATATCCGACGCTCGAAGCCGACAAAATCGTCTATTTTGCGATGTCCTACGACGACCTGTCTTTTCCGTCGCTGGAGTCGGCCTGGGCGAGTTTGTACAATGTCTGGCGGCCTTTTCCCTGGACGGCGCGCTGGCTCTTTGTGGCGATTGCCGGTTTGCTGCTTTGGCGCTATCGCCGGCGGATTAACGCGATGGCGCTATTCGTGGTTGCCGCGGCGGCTCTGGCCTGGCTGCTCGGCATGAGCATGTTTAACGTTCAGCGGGCCCGGCACTATTTTGCGGTAGGGGCGATCCTGGCATTGCTCTACGGCTGCGGTTTGACCGGCCTCTTTTTCGCCGGGCAGGAAGCGCTGGCGCGTCTCAAGCTTCCCAACTTGACGCCGCGGCGGATTGAACTGCTGATGGCCGGCGCGCTGCTGCTTCTGGTCGCCTATAATTGGCTGCCCACCTACAGAACAGCCGATGCGATTGCGCAGAACTTCACCTTGCCGGACCGGCGCAACGAACTCGCGCGTTACATGGATACATCGCTGCCGCCGGGCAAGTTCATCGCCGACCGGGACGATCCCAATCATTCGGTGTTCAATCGATCCTGGGGCGGATACGACGGCGCGCATGACTTTCCACTGGCGCAGGAAGTCTGGGGATTGCTCGACGAACCGCTCGAGACCTGGCGCGCGCATGACGCCCTTTATGCGATCGCGCCTTACGCGGCCGACTCGGACTTCTATTTTCCCGGCGAGACCATCCTGCTCAAGAGTTTTCCGCCCGATCGCCGTTTCCGCGGACCGAGCATGGTTGTGCTGCGCCTCTATCCTATGGAGCATGAAGCTGAGGGCCAGCTTGGCCCGATTCGACTGCGAGGTTACGACATCAACGCGACTGAATTCACTGCAGGTCAATCGATCGTGCTACGCCATTATTGGCAGGCCGATCGAGCGACCGACTCCGCTCAGCATGTCTACAATCACCTGCTGAACAATGAGGGCGAAATTGTCGCCCAGGTTGACTATGTTCCGCTCTGGGACGAACGCCGGCCAAGTACAAGTTGGGACGATCCGGAAGAAATCCTGTTCGGGCGCGAGTTCACCCTGGATCTCGCGGCGGATCTCGCGCCCGGGACCTATCACCTTGTCAGTGGCTTGTACGATCCCGAGACATGGCGGCGCCTGCTTGCGCCGGACGGGGGCGAAGGGCTGCACATTGCCGAAATCCAGGTGCGCGGCGACGCCTAGCTTCGGCTCAAGCGCGGGCGGGCAGGCGCGCCCGGCGCAAACAGAAGAGTGTTGCGCGCGCGTTTCCCCCACCGTCGCCGCGCCGTATCTCGCGATTCCACTATAATGAAGGCGCAAATTCAGCCGTCTTGCCGCAGGTTGCCGTGCGCCGAAAAATCCCATTGTGGCTCATTGCCCTGGTCTTGTTAAGCGGATGCCGGGGGGATTCCGCAGACTCCGCCGTCCCCTTGCCGACCGCCCCGCCCGCAAGCAGCCCGGTGTCCGATCTGGTCGCCGCCGAAAAGGTTGCGCGCGCATTTCTGGATGCCTGGCTGGCGGGCGACTTCGCAACGATGCACGGGCTCCTCACCTTCCGGAACCGCGAACTCACGCCCTTTGACGCCTTCCAGGCTTATTACGAATCGGCGCAGAACAGAATGTGGCTGGAAGAATTGGAATACCGTCCGCACACCTTGTCGGGCGAGGGCGGCGTACTCAAATTCCATTACGACATGACCTTTTACACGCGCGTGCTCGGCAACTTTACCGATGCCGATCGACTGCTGCATCTGGTCTTGGACCCGCAGGTTGGCGGCTGGCGCGTCGCCTGGTCAGAGGCGGACATTTTCGCCGAGTTGGGCCAGGGCGCCTCCCTACTCTTTGAAGCGCAGGTGCCGGGCCGCGCCAACATTTACGACCGCAAGGGCCAGGCGCTGGCCGACCAAAACGGGCGCGTCGTGCGCGTCCTGGTCAACAACGAGCGCATTCCCGATCGTGAAGCCTGCTATCAAGTCCTGTCCGAGGTGCTGGACAGATCGCTGGCGGATATCGTCGAACTCTTTGAATTGCGTTCGGGCGCGGACTGGTTGGTGGAAGCGGGTATCCTGGAACCCGACGCCTTCATCAAGAGCAACGATCGCATCAAGCGGGACTGCGGCGCCGACTTCCGGCAGAAAGCCACGCGCCGTTACAGCCAGGGCGCGCTGATGCCGCATGTCCTCGGCCATGTCGGTTATCCGGATGCCGATCAAATCGCCCAATTAAATGCCATCGGCTTCAATGCCGAGACGATCATCGGCAAAGCCGGCATTGAAGCCAGCATGAACGATACGCTGGCCGGGCGCCCCGGCGGACGACTGTCGCTTGTGGGGAGCGACGGCCGCCGCGTCCGCGTGCTCGGCGATGTCCCGTCGCAGGTGCCGGAGAGCCTTTGGCTCACAATAGACGCCGCGCTCCAGGCTGAAATCATGCGTTTGCTTGAGAGCGCATATCAGCGCGAAGACTGGGGGGAAGAGTCGGACGGCGCGTCGGTTGTGTTGATGGATGTGAACAACGGCGAGATTCTGGCCCTGGTCAGCTACCCGAGCTATGACGCCAATATCATCAATCCCTTTCCGACAATGGGCCGCGCGCAAGCCCGCCAGGCGCTTGAAGAGTTGGCAAAGGATGAACGCAGGCCGCAACTGAACCGCGCAACGCAAGGCGCGTATCCCACGGGCTCAGTGATGAAGGGGCTCAGCGCGCTGGCCGCGCTCGAAAGCGGCGTTTACGACGAGACGACCCGCTACACTTGCATCGGCGTCTGGAATTATGGCGGCGATGTCCGTTACGACTGGCTGGCGGGCGGGCACGGCGTCATGTCGGTGCAGAGCGGCGTCACCAACAGCTGCAACCCCTTCTTTTATGAAGTCGGCTTCCGCCTGAACGCAGTCGATCCCGGTCTGCTGTCCTCCTGGGCTCTGAAGATGGGCCTGGGTCAAGCGACGGGAATCAACGCGCTGCCGGAGGAAGCGGGCAATATCCCGACACCCGACAATGTTGAGCGCACAACCGGATTGCCTTGGTCCTATGCGCATGCCGTCAATCTCTCCATCGGCCAGGGCGAGGTGCAAGCCTCGCCGCTGCAGATGCTGCGCATGTACGCGGCAATCGCCAACGGCGGCTATCTCCTGCGCCCGCATCTAGTGCGCGAGCGCGGCATCCTCGACCAGAGGACGCCCATGTCGGAGCGCGATGTCATGCTTGATGCCGAGCTTGATCCGGCCAACCTCGCCATTATCCGCCGCGGGATGTGCGATGTCGTCAACACCTACAGCGGCACGGCCGCGCATCAATTCTACGGTTCGCCCTTGCTGGAAATCGGCGTCTGCGGAAAGACCGGAACGGCGCAGGTACCAGAACCGGGCAAGCCGCCGCATAGCTGGTTCATCGCTTTCGCGCCGGCCAAAGAACCGCAGATCGCGATCGTTACGATGGTGGAAAATGTGGGCGATGGTTCAGCCGTTGCCGCGCCACTGACGCGTGACATCCTCGAGTACTACTTTTTCGGCGCGGATGGCATCAGCCGGTGATGAGCGTTTGAAGGACGATGATCGCCGCTTCAAGCGCCAGCAGTTTCAGGAAGCGCCGCTGAATGCCCCGTTCGCGCCAGTGCTTGAAGAAGTAATCCAGGCAATAGATAATGATGCCGAGCCAGACCGCCCCGCCGCCCAAAAGCCAGACATTGCGCACGGTCACCAAGGCGTATTTGCTGCGCGTCGCGCTGTCTATGGTCGCCACGATCACATGAGCGCCGATCGTCAGTACAATTTCCAACATCGAAAACAGCGCCACCAGGCCCAGCGCCATGACAAGCGCGAGCAGCAGGGAATTAAGAACAACAGACACGATATGCGGCTTAGCCAAGTTCTTTTCTTTGTACACAGAGGCAGCCCGGAAAATAGCTCTCAGCCACATATTACCCGAGAGGGGGGCCAAAGCTCAAGCGCCAGCCCCGCTTCGCTGGCGCCGCGCGAGATTAGGCCATTGGGCGATTCACTTTGCTCTCGCAGACAGGAACTTGAAAAGGCGACAGCAATTCGCTAGAATTGTGACAAATTTAACAAGCGAGTTTTCGCCAGTGAAAGATGCGCTTGCGGCGCCTCCGCCGATGCTTGGCGAACGGACGCGCTTTGCGAGCGAGGCTGAACGCAGAGCCAGTAAATTCAGGTGGTAATCCAGTATGGATAACAGTCGTTCAAATATCCCGTCGATAAGCCCGGCTGCTGTCGTTGTAACCGCCGTCTTCCTGCTCGTCAGCATTATCGGCGTCAACTGGTTTACGACTTTTGTGCCGCGCGTGCTGCCGCCGCAGGCTTCGGCTGAATCCAAGAGCGTTGACGAACTCTTCTACATCTTGATGATCATCGGCGGCGTGGTTTTCTTCTTGATCCAGGGCATGCTGCTGATCTCCGTGCTGTTCTTCCGCGCCCGCGATGGCGACCTGGGCGATGGGCCGACCTATCATGGCAACCCGCTTCTGGAAATCGTCTGGACGATCATTCCGGCGCTGGTGATCGTCTTCCTGGCGGTGGTCAGCTATAACATCTGGACCCAGAACTCCGAACCAAAAGCGGCCGTCAACATGATCGAAGGCGAAGAGATCAAGATCAAGGTGACGGGCGCCCGCTATGCCTGGACGCATACCTATGAGACGAATCGCCTGGATGCCGACGGCGACCCGATCGTGATCAACAGCGGCGACAAGCTCCATACCTACATCGGCCAAAATGTCGACCTGGAACTGCGCACGCAAGATGTCATCCACTCCTATTGGGTGCCGGCGATGCGCGTCAAACAGGATTTGCTGCCCGGCAACCCGGATTTGGGCGGTCGACCAACCGAAATCCGTTTCACGCCCATTCGCGTCGAGGGCGCGGCATACCCGGCCGAATATCCCATCGTCTGCGCCGAGCTTTGCGGCGATGGCCACGGTCGCATGCGCGGCACGGTTGTCGTCCATGAAGACGAGAGCCAGTTCCTCGCGCAGTTTTTCGAGCCGGCCGTCTACGCCATCCTCAACCCGCCGGCCGATCCCGTTCTGCGCGGCGAGATCGTCATTCAAGAGTACATCTGCAACAGTTGCCACACGCTGGACAGCCTGGAATGGAGCAGCCGCACCGGTCCTTCGCTCAATGGCATCGCCGACCGCGCTGGCGAGCGCGTCGCCGGCCAATCGGCTGAGGAATACATTGCAATCTCGGTTTGGAATGCGCCGGCTTTTGTGGTGCCCGGCTATAACGAGCAGATGGCGGTTTTCGGTCCGGACCAGACGGATGCCAACTATATGACCGCGGACGAACTTTATTCGATCGTCGCCTACCTCTGCACCCAAGGCGAACAATCCGATTGCGATTTGGAAAACCTGACCGAGTCGATACCGGAGGCGATCGAAACCGCCTTTGGTCTGGAAGTTGACATCAGCTTCGGGCAAGACGACAACGAGGATGCCGAGCCGGAAGACGAGAGCGACGAAAGCGAAGCTGAAGCAGAAGCAGATGCAAGCGACGAAAGTGAAGCGGAAGCCGAAGCAGCAGATGCAAGCGACGAGAGCGAAGCGGAGAGCGAATCCGACTGACGCATACACGGGATTCGCTCGTCAGCCATTGATAACAAGAGTGGAGTGAAAAGGCGCAAATATGGCAACAATCGCCGTCCCCCTGGGGGCACGGGAGCAAGGTCAAGCGGCGGAAGCGGTCGCGCGTCCGGCGCTGAGCGAATACCTGCGCTGGAGCGTCGATCACAAAATCATCGGCGTTCAATACGGCGTGGCGTCCTTCCTCTTCTTTATCATCGGCGGCGCGATGGCCATGGGCATCCGCCTGGAGCTGTGGACGCCGGACCTTGACCTGATGGTTTCGGGCGCCGCCTACAACAGCCTCTTCACCATCCACGGCACCATCATGATCTTCCTGTTTATCATCCCGATGTGGGCGGCCTTCGGCAATTTTGTCGTGCCGCTGCAGCTTGGCGCCAAAGACATGGCTTTTCCCTGGCTGAATGCCTTCGCCTTCTGGTTGATTCCGCCGGCGGCGGTGGTTGTGCTGCTGGGATACTTCGTCAGCCCGGCGGAAGCAGGCTGGACCTCTTACCCGCCCTTGTCCACCCTGTTCAGCGGCGACGGCCAGACGCTTTGGGCCCTGGGCGCGCACCTGCTCGGCATCTCTTCGATCATGGGCTCCATCAATTTCATTGTGACCATCCTCAACATGCGGCCGCCGCAGATGACGCTCTGGCGTATGCCCCTGCTTTGCTGGGCCGTTTTGGCGACCAGCATCATCGCCGTCATGGCCACGCCATTCCTGGCGGGCGCCTTGACCCTGCTGCTGCTGGATCGCGTGGCGGGAACCACCTTCTTTGACGCGGCGGGCGGCGGCGATGTGTTGCTTTGGCAGAATATTTTCTGGTTCTACAGCCACCCGGCGGTTTACATCATGGTGCTGCCGGGCATGGGCGTGCTCTCCGAGGTGCTGTCTGTCCACAGCCGCAAGCCGGTCTTCGGTTATCGCATGGTCGGCTTGTCCAGCATGGGCATTGCCTTTGTCGGCTTCACGGTCTGGGCGCATCACATGTTCACCAGTTTGCAGCCGGAATTGCGCATCCCTTTCATGATTACAACGATGATCATCGCCGTGCCCACCGGCATCAAGATGTTCAGTTGGCTGGGCACGATCTGGGGCGGCAAGATCCGCTTCACCAGCGCCATGCTCTTCGCCCTCGGTTTCATGTCCATGTTTGTCATCGGCGGCATCACCGGCGTTATGCTGGCCGCCCTGCCCTTCGATATCCACGTCCACGATACCTACTTCGTCGTCAGCCACTTCCACTTTGTGCTCTTCGGCGGCAGTGTTTTCGCCATTTACGCCGCGCTTTATCACTGGTTCCCGAAGGTCACCGGACGCATGATGGACGAGCGCCTGGGCCGTATCCATTTCGCCTTCACGTATTTCGGCTTCCTCTTCACCTTCTTCCCGATGCACATTGTCGGCATGCTGGGCATGCCGCGGCGCGTGGCGGTTTATGTGCCCGAGTTCCAGGCCTGGAATCAGCTGATCAGCTTTTCCGCCTTCGTATTGGGCTTTTCGACCTTTATCGTCGTCTACAACGTCATCAGGTCTTACTATCGCGGGCCCATCGCCGGGGCCAATCCCTGGCGCGCCTTGACCCTGGAATGGGCGACCACATCGCCGCCGCCTGTGACCAACTTCGTCGACGATCCGATTCCCTTTGAAGACCCCTACGGCTATGGCACGGAAGCGGCCGCCGCATACGTCGATGCGGTGGAGGCGGCATTCAGTCCCGGCGCTTCCCCGGCAAACGCGGAGCATTGACCGGCATGAGGTCTCATTTTAAAGAAAGCGCTGCGAGGGGGGTATGACCAGCTACGTTGAGCGGCGGGAAAAGCCCAAGCTCGGCCTCGACCGCGATGCCGAGTTGCGCCTGAAGAACAATCGCCTCGGCATGAATATCTTCCAGGCGAGTTGGATCATGGTGTTCTTCGCGATGATTGTCGTGAACTGGCAGCTGCGCTACAGTTACGCCCAGTGGCCGCCGGTGGGCGTGACGCCTTTTGACCCGCTTCTGCCCAGCATCGCCACGCTGGCGCTGCTCTTGAGCGCGCTGTTTGCCCGGCGCGGCAGAAAGAGCTTGCGGACGGATGAGGGCGGCGGCTTCCGGGCATTCTGGCGCCTGGCGATAGCGCTCGGCGTCGCCTTCATGGCGATCATCATCTATGAATTTGTGACGGTTTCGCAGGCGGCTTTGGCGACGCAATACGGTGCTACCATGCGCCTGATGACCGGCTTTCATTTTGTGCACGCGCTGGCGATTCTGGCGGTTATGCTATGGGTCTACCGCGACCGCCTGTACGCGATGCGCAGCGGCCGGTCCTATGATTCCTGGGCGGTGGAAGGGACGGCCAAGCTCTGGTATTTCGTCACCTTCGCCTGGATTTTATTCTATCTGGCGCTTTACTGGATCCGTTGAGGAATGCGACTTGAACGCAAACGATATCGATCAAGCGCGGCGCGCGGCAGGCTTTTGGCTTAAGGGAGTGGCAAGACATGGATAAACCCGGACTCGCCAGGGCGATCCCGGCTCTCATTGTGGGCTTCATCGCATCGCTGGCCGTCGTTTATGCCCTGCGTACGCTGCAGAATATGGAACCGGTCTGGATGAATGCCGAGACCAGCGAAGGCGCGCAGGTCGGCCTGGTGCTGGCGGCTTTTGTCTGCATGGGCGCCTTCATGTGGGGGGTCGGCGCCTTTGACCCCAAGATGAGCGAGCATGGCGAGCACGCCGAAGAACACGAAGACGAAGCGCCCGAGAAAGACTTCTCCCTGCGCAGCAGCGGCCGCGTCTTCCGCTTCGGAAAGTGGCTCTGGAATCTCGCCTGGAGCTTGATCAACAATTCGCGCACGTTTTGGCATTTTCCCAGGCAACCATTCCTCATCTTTATTTTGAACGCGGTCGTGAAGCTGATTTGGCTCGTCACCTGGTTCACCGTCGGTGTCATAGGCTGGGGGATGCTGCTTGTCACCATCACCTTCGCCGGCCTTCAATTGTTCTGGCTCGTGACCGTAGTCTGGTTCCTGATCTGGCTGCTTCTCAGCGTGCTCGTCTGGTGGACGGTTCTGCTGGCATTCGCCGGCATACCCGGAACCCTGGGCGTCATTCTGATGTCCATTTCCTGCCTCTGGCAGACGATATCCTTCTATGCCGGTCAACTCTTCCTTGTGCTGACGATCGCCGTCATCGTCACCATCGCGCTCTTCACGTTTGCCCTTCTGCCGCATGGCTTGGGCTTGCAGATCTCGACCGAGCCTAACGCTGATTTCTTCGCCAATGGCTTCGGCGATTTTGTCATCCCCATACAAGATATCATGGGCTTGGTCCGGCCGCCCGAAGATTTTGCCAATCAGACGATTGCCGGCACGAGCCAGTTCACGGTGCTGCTGGGCTTCATTTTTATCATCTTTATCTCGCTCGCGCTGGCGGCCGCCGGGATTGCCATCTTCTTCTATCTGGCGCATCGCGGCGTGAGCGAAGTGAAAGAGTTTGAACCGACCGACGGCCAACGCACGCAGATCTTGCCCATCCGCGAGGCGGGCAAGCTGGCGGGCGGCGTCGCCAATTTCATTCGCGCCATCCCGCGCGCGATCGGCTATGAGAAATAGTCGCGCGCCCGCCCTTGTTCGGTAATGTCGCGCCGAATTGTTCAGAAAGAGTGAGAAATCCAGTATGGCGGAATTGACAGCGAATCAGCTCAGCGCGGCGGCTCACGACGATCACGGCCACCTCAGCGAAGAAGAGCAGAACGAAAACCTCAAGCTCGGCGTCTGGCTGTATCTCGCGTCCGAGATTGTGATTTTCTCCATCATGATCGTGGGTTACATCATCCTGCGCATCAACGAGCCGGCGGTGGTGGAACAGGCGCATGAGCAACTCGGAGTCGGTTTGGTGACGGCCAATACCTTCGTCTTGCTCGCGAGCAGCTTCTTTATGGTGATGGGTTTGCGCGCCATGCAGCGGGGCAATCGGGCCGGCATGCTGCGCTGGATCGGGCTGACCGCCGTCGGCGGAACAGTCTTCCTCATCGGGCAATATATCGAATACAGCGAACTGGCCCACCTGGGCATTGTACTCGGCTACAGCGAATCCCAATGGAGCACGCTGGGCATGCGCTTTTACGCGCCGACATTCTTCCACGGCGCGCATGTCTTTGTCGGTGTGATTTGGGCTCTGGAAGTCCTGCGCCGCGGCGCCAAGGGCCGATATGACCACAATCCGATCGGCATTGAAATGTTCGGGCTTTACTGGCACTTCGTCGATGTGGTCTGGATCATGCTGTTCACCTTGATTTATCTGGTATAGGAGCGCGCGGGATGGCGGAAGCGACTCATCACGAAGACGGACACCACAGCAACACCGTTCGATTGTTCGGTTTTGAAATCACGGTTGAAGGCGGCATCTATACGGTCGTCTTTGGCGTCCTGGCCATCTTGACGGTGATTGAGGTCCTCAGCGCCGAATATCTCAAAGAGGCGATCCACAATGCCCCGGAGGCGGCGGCGACGCTGCAAGCGATCAAAGCGATCCTGCTGCTTGGCATCGCCGTCATCAAATCGAGCCTGGTGATCTGGTTCTACATGCACCTGCGCGATGAAAAGCCGCTGCTGGCCGTCGTGCTGCTGCTGCCCCTTCTGATCGCCGCCTTGTCAATCATGTACCTGCTGGCCATCCCGCCGGTTGGCTACGGCGTCTGACAAATTGCCCGCCCGCCGCATGGATGACAATTCAGGCCGAGCCTTTGTCTTATTGCCCTCAAACAGGCTGACGGGGCGCCATCGCCCATGATTGTCGAAAAGCAAATCTACACCATTGATGATGTTTGGGAACTGGCGCAGGATCCCGCCAATGAAAATGTGTTTTTCGAACTCATTGATGGAGAATTGATCTGCGAGACGCGCCCGAGCCGACAACATGGCCTTCTTGCATCGGAGATTGCATTTTTTCTAAGGTCCTTCACAAGAATGAATGATATTGGCGAGGTTGTAGTAGAATCCGGTCACCATCCGCCCGAATACCGCTACACATTGCTGGGACCGGATGTGGCTTTCACGCGCCATGAAAGAATCCCCGATTCAACATCTGACAATTACTATCCCGTCATGCCCGATCTGGCGGTTGAGGTCCTGTCTCCAAGCGAGAGCCTGAGCAAGGCGCGCCAGAAAGCTGAAGTCTACCTGCGCCACGGGACGAGCATTGTATGGTTGGTCCAGCCGGACAAGCGGGCGGTTGAAGTCTGCCGCCTCATTGATGGTTCCCGCTTGCAGATCGAGCTCGTCAGCCAGGATGGCGACTTGAGCGGCGGGGCGGTCTTGCCCGGATTCGAGCTGAGCGTCAGGCAGATTTTCGCCGTCCTGCCCTCTTAAGGCTTGTCCGCATCTAAAATAGGCCTTTGTTTGTCGAAGTTCGTACCCCATCCTTGGCCCTTCCAGTAGGTCTATGTCTACGTGACCCAGTGAACTGGGGAAGGGTGACTCGTCGATAAAACTGTGAATAAACGCGCAACAAAGTATAAGAATGAGCACAAAAGGCCATCTACTTTCAGCGCGCTCCCCCTTCCCCAGCTTGCTGGGGAAGGGGGATGGGGGGATGGGGTTGTAGTGGTCCCGAAAAACCCGGAGCGCATTCATGCTATACTGGGGTGAAGATTGGCGCTCAAGTTGATTCGCATTCGCCATCCAGAAGCGCGTGAGACCTGGCGCAGGATTCGTCGCCAGGATTTGACTGAACAATCTCAAGGAGAGTCGCATGCCGGTTGACATCGTACTATCTGAAGGTACGCGCACGACCATTAACGTGAGGCATCACCAATGGCATGCCGACGAGCCTATTGAGGATGGCGGGACCGATACCGCGCCCACGCCCGGCGAGTTGATGCTGGGCGCCCTCGGCTCCTGCATGGCGATTACCTGCAAACTCTATGCCGAGCGCAAGGGCTGGGATCTGCAGCGAGTCGAGGTCAAGCTGGATTACGAACGCTTTCGAGGACGGGATTATCCAGCGCATGACGGCGATGAGCTTTTTGTGCATGAAGTGCGCGAGGCTCTGGTTTTTCACGGCGATCTCGACGAGAAGCAGTTGGCGCGCCTGCGCGATATCGCCAGCAAATGCCCGGTGCATCGCGTGCTGGCTTTCCCCACCTACTTCGTCGATATGTTGCCGGTTATAGAATAAGCGCCGCGCTTGGTCCGGTCAGCGCGTCACGGCATAAAGCTGCAGCTTGCTCAAGTTGCCGGGGCGCGGGAACTCCGCCTGGAGTTGGAGAGGAACCGTCGTCAATTCCTCGCGCGAAACTAATCCGCCCGTTTCCAGAAGCAGATAATAGCGCTCGTGAATGTTTGCTTGCTGCGGCAGTCTCGCGTTGAGGTAGGCGGCCCGCCGTTCGCCAGACAGCACATTCGGACAATGAATCAGGACCTTGTCGGCATCCGCGACATACAGTCGCAGGGTGTAGCAGCCGACGACGGCGCCCTCAATCACAATTTCGCCGTCCACGGACAGCTCGCTCAAGTATGATGACAGCTCGGGAAGGCCGAAGCCGGATGAGTTCCTGCCAACATATTCGCCCCAATCCGCAGGCGCCAGATCTGCGGAAGCCGGTTCCTGGCGCAGCGCCTGGATGAATGGCAATGACTGGCTGGCAATCCAGATTAGCAGCAGGCCAACAATTAGCGGAAAGATGCCGCGCTTGAGCCTGCGGGAGGCAAGTTGAGAAAGGTCGGCCTGGGCAATTGCGGCCGACGCGATGAAAAGCGGATACACCGGCAGAAAATAGCGATTGAAGAGCGCGTCGCCGCCGAGCCAGATCAGGGCGAATTCGTAGCCGGCGATGCCCGCCAGCAGCGGAAGCAAGGGCCGGGGTCGGCGGAATACGCCAGCGAGACAAACCAGGGCCGCGACCAGGATGAAGACCGCGCCGTCATAGGCGCTGAACATATCCAGCAGAGCCGAGAGATTGTTTCCAATCCGCTCGGAGTTGAATAAGGCGCTTGCCGACGGAAGGCCGGCTGATTTACTGAAATAGTCAATCCCCCGCGATGCGACGGCGAGCGCAAATGGCAGCCACAACGCGGCGATTGCGCCATAGAGCGCGAGCAGGCTGCGCAAGCGCTCGCGCATGCTCCAGCGCGGCAGCGCCCAGGCGAACACGACGGGCAAGGGCAATACGAACAAAGCCGGCGCCTTGGCCAAAAGAGCGACGACGTACAGAGCAGCGGAAAATAGCGCCCGTCTGGAGCCGGGATGCGGCCGGTCAAAGACCGCGAACAGCGACCAGATCCAAAGGCCAAGCGCGACATGCAGCATCGTATCCGCCAGGACGAGGCGATCGAAGAAAAACAGCGCCGGCGAAAACACAAGCGCCATTGCCGCCAGCGACGCCGCCTTCAGGCCGCCATAGCGATTGGCTATCGCAACCGCGGCGGCGAAGCCCAGGCAGCAGAGAATAAGGAAACTGGCGCGGGAGATCCAGGCGGCATTGTGTTGGGGCTGAAATGGAAGCAGGTAGTAAGGCAGCAGGAATTTGCCGGTGCGGGAATGCTGCAGGTAGACGCCGTCCCGAATATTTTCGCTGCGCTCGATAGCGACGGCTTCGTCGATGAAAAGCGGAATCGCGTCCAGCCGATGCAGCCGCAATCCAAAGAATGCCAGGACGCCGATTACAATCAAGAAAATAGGGGCCGTTGATCGTTGCAAAGTGGCGGCGCCTCCCGCTTCATACGCCAGGGTAATCGCTTCAAATTCTTCTTTAACACAGAGGACACAGAATTAAACGCAAGTAAGCAATCAAGAAATGCGCATCGTTTTTCGCGGCATGCTTGCGGGCGAGCCAAGGCTCGCCCCTACAGCATTAGAGCAGACTCGGTGTACGCGCGAGCCTTGGCTCGCCCAACAATTCTACGAAAATATGCCACGAAATTTCTGATCAATCGCATTTCTCGGTGGCCTCGGTGGTTAAATTTCAGTTTAGTTTTGCTCGCCGCAGCGGGCGTAAGTTTTAAGGCGATTGCCCGGCTTCTTAGGTCCGGCGCGCGGGGCGCAGGCCGGCCGCTTCCGCATCCATTCTAGCAGACTCGCGCGTCATGACGACGGCGCATACCCTAGCAAATCCGCCTGCGCTGTGGTCAACTGAATGCGCCCCACGAACCGGCCGACCCAGGGTGGACGATGTCGCTTAGTCCCAAGGCGCTGCTGGAAAGCTACGATATCCTGCCCAAGAAGAGCCTCGGGCAAAACTTCATGCACGACCCCAAGGCTCTGGCGAAGATTGTCTCCCTCGCCCAATTGCAGCCGCGGGACACCGTGGTCGAGGTCGGCGCCGGAACCGGCGCGCTGACCGATCTGCTTTCCGAAGCCGCCGGCCAGGTCTTCTCAATCGAGGTCGACCAACGCTTGCAGCCGATCCTGGAAGAGCGCTTTGATTACAGGCGGAATGTCTATCTCCATTTTGGCGATGTGCTGAAAACTGATGTCGCGACTTTGGTGGGAGACCAGGACTACATCGTTGTCGCCAATGCGCCCTATTACATCAGCAGCGCGATTCTGTGGCATTTCGTCGAGTCGCGGCGTCCGCCCGCGCGCCTGCTCATGACCATGCAGCTGGAGGTGGCGGAGCGCGTCATCGCCAAGCCGGGCGCCATGAATCTGCTTTCAATCGCCGTGCAACTCTATGGACGCCCGCAAATTGTCAGCAAATTCGGTCCGGCGGTATTCTGGCCCCGCCCCAATATTCACAGCGCCGTCATTCGCATCGACATGCACGAGGCGCCGCCGGTGGACCTGCCATCGACGCCATTGTTCTTCCGCGTCCTGCGGGCGGGCTTCAGCCTGAAGCGCAAACAGCTAAAGAACGCCCTTTCGAGCGGACTGCGCCTGAAGGCGGCCGGCGCCGGCCAGCTGATCGACGCCGCCGGCATCGATCCGCGACGCCGGGCCGAGACCCTGTCGCTGGAAGAATGGGCGCGCTTGACGCGCGTGGTCGCCGCGGCCGATTTGCCGCTCTGACGGGAGATTTACGCGGCCGTAGGATTTCGGCAAGATTCAGCGTCCATACTGGAAAGCGAGAGGACAAGCGGAGGGATGAGAACCATGAGCAAAGAAGTCGCGACATTGGGGGGCGGGTGCTTCTGGTGCGTGGAAGCGGTTTACAATCAACTGGTCGGCGTCGAGTCCGCCATATCGGGATATATGGGCGGGCATGTCGATCATCCGACTTATGAGCAAGTCTGCGCCAAGACCACCGGTCATGCCGAGGTTGTCAACGTCGCCTTCGACAACGACGTCATCAGCTTCCAGGATGTACTGAATATCTTCTTCACGATTCACGACCCGACCACGCTGAACCGGCAAGGCAACGATGTGGGACCGCAATATCGCTCCGGCATTTGGCATCACAGCGAAGAGCAGAAACGCATCGCCGAAGAGACAATTGCGCGCGTCAATAGCGACGGCCTGTATCGCAACAAGATCGTGACTGAGGTGTCGCCCGCCAGTACCTTCTGGGTCGCCGAGGATTATCATCAGGATTATTTCGTCAATAATCCGCGCTCGGGCTACTGCGCTTATATCATCGCGCCGAAAGTCGCCAAGTTCCGCAAGCAATACTTCGAGCGGCTCAAGCAGTAGATTGGCAACGCGCGGAGATTCGTCCGCGATGCTCAGGTCAATCGCATCAAGATCAAAATGAACCGCTTGCCACGAAAATTGTGTAAATGTAGGGGCGTCTCGTGAGACGCCCGTTAAAAAAATGACCTGCATATTGCGGGCGTTTCAGCGAAACGCCCCTACAGATTACAAAAACCGAGGGGAAATTTTCAATTATCAGCGCAATTTCAATTTGATGCGATTGCCCTGCGATAGCGCAGCACATAAGGCGTTTCCGGCGGACTGATCGGACCCGCGTGGCCGGCATGTGGAAACAAAAAGGGCGAGCCGCTGGCTCGCCCTTGCATGTGCAAAGTTGATTCCGCGTCGCCGAGCCTTAAGCCCCAGCCTCAACGCGAACGCCCGGCCCCATAGTCGAAGTCAAAACCATGCGGCGAACATAGGCGCCCTTCTGCGATTCCGGCTTGACGCCATGAACCGTATCCACCACGGCCTGCAAGTTTTCCACCAATTGCTCATGCGAAAAGCTGGCTTTACCGACCGGTATATGCAGGTTGCCGGTGCGATCATTCCGAAACTCGACCCGCCCGGCTTTCAATTCGTTGACGACGCGCTGGATATCGTCCGGCTGGACCACCGTGCCCGCTTTGGGATTCGGCATCAAGCCGCGCGGACCAAGGATGCGGGCGATTGGCCCAATCTTGCGCATCATCGGCGGCGTGGCGATGGTCGCGTCAAACTCCAGCCAGCCGGCGTTGCGGATCTGGTTGATCACCTCGTCGTTGCCGATGATGTCAGCGCCGGCCGCCAAAGCCGCCTCTTCGTGCTGCTCATCGACGAATGCCAGAATGCGCACGCTTTTGCCCGTGCCATGCGGCAGCATGACCGTCGTGCGCACCTGTTGATCGCTGTGCCGCGGATCAATGCCCAGCCGGAAATGCACCTCAATGGTCTCATCGAACTTGGCTCTGGCGTTGCTCTTCACGATCTTCAATGCGTCTTCCATCGGGTAGTTCTGCTGCCGATCGAAGGCTTTCATTGCGTCTTTGTAGCGTTTTCCCATTTTCTGTTCTCCCGGTGGTCAGCGGGCGCGCGCGCCCTCCCACAATTCCTTGTCGATACGCTGCGGCGCTAGTCGGATACTTTTACGCCCATCTGCCGGGCTGTGCCCTCGACCTGGCGCATCGCGCCTTCGATGTCGATGGCGTTCATGTCATTCATCTTGACCTGCGCGATCTCCCGCACCTGGTCGCGATTCAAGACGGCGACGGTTTCCGTAAGCGGATTGGAAGCCGCCTTCTGCAAACCAGCCGCCTTCTTGATCAGGAACGAGGTCGGCGGGCTCTTGAGCGCGAACTTGAAGGAGCCATCGGCGAAGACGGTGATCTCCGCCGGCACGATTTCACCCATGCGGCTCGAGGTGCGGCCGTTGTATTCCTTGCAGAACTGCATCAGATTGATGCCGTGCTGGGCCAAAGCCGGCCCGATCGGCGGCGCGGGATTGGCTTTTCCGGCTGGAATCTGCAACTTCACAATTGCTTTGATTTTCTTCGCCATGCTTTTTCCTCACTCACTCGCAAACTTAGCCCGGCAACCAAGAGCCGGGCAGCGCGCTATCAACAAACTTGTCTCATCCGGTTTATGCGGAGCTTACATGCGCTCCACTTCCATAAAGCTGAGCACGACGGCGGTCTCGCGCCCGAAGAAATCGACCATGACGCGCACTTTCTCCCGCCCCGAATCAATGGAGGCCACCGTGCCGGGAAAGTCATTGAAGGGGCCGCCAACGATGCGTACGCGCTCGCCGATCTTGTAATCGACCTTGACGACCTTGTCCTCGGAGTCCATGCGATCCATGATGCGCTTGACTTCTTCCGGCCGCAGCGGCGTCGGCTGGCTCTCCCCGCCGACGAAGCCGACCACGCCCGGCGTGTTGCGCACCGTATACCAGGCGTCCTTGTCCAGCTCACGCTCCCAGCCGGATTCCATTTCTTCGACATCTTCTTCGGTGATGACGTGTCCACAGCCGCCGCTCGTGGTATCGCAGCGCCATTCTGTTTTCGCTTCCTCATCGGCTTCGGCCGGCAGGGTCATTTCAATCAGGGCGCTCTTCCGGCACCTCGGGCAGATTTTCATCCAGCGCATCTGCACCATGACATAACCGGGGAAAACGCGCTTTTCAACCGTGCGGCGCTTGCCGTCTTTCACCTCGATTTCGTCTTCAGTCGGGATGAGCACATCGTAAATCAGATCTTGCATGCCCATCGTTTCGATGCGCTGACGCAAGGCATGCTCAACCTTTTTCTCGTAACCGGAATAGCAGTGGATGAAGAACCAACTGCGTTCCAGTTCGTCTTCGGCCGATGCCTCGTCGAGCGCCTCCGGCGCATCTTCGACCGTGTCAGGCGCTTCCGCCTCGTCCAGATAAACCGGCGCCGGATCGTAATCTGTCGTTTCCGCGCTTGTAATCGTTTGTTCGTCCATGAGATCAATTCGTCCAGACTAACAGAAGCGTCCAAGGTACCGGCTAAATCGAGCCGCGGCGAATCATAAAGAAGGCGCCGCCGACCATCGCCACAATCACCGCCAAGAGCATCCAGGCGTTGCCCGGGTTCAAGCCAATGCGCATGAATTCGGACCAAATGACAGCCAGAATCCCCAGGAAAATCGCCGAGACGATCGTGACATTGATGCAGAGGATTGTCAGACGGCGCGTATCTTCCCGGCTCGGCCAGGACACCTTGTTCAACTCGGAACGCACGTTAACAAAATAGTCGACCGTCATATACAAGGGCCGCGTCAAGGTGTTGCCCTGCGGCTCGCTCTTGACATTTTTGACCTTGCGACTGCGCCGCCCCGGCGTCGCCTTGCCTTTTTTCTGGGTAATCGCTCGCTGGGTTTTTTCTTCCACCGCCATCTGCTGACGCTCCTCACTCGCATGCGGGCCACTGCCGGCCCGTTCCTGATATATAAACACCGCCGCGGAGGACGGTGTTTATGTGATTCAATACAGGGGCAGAAAGACTCGAACTCTCGACCTACGGTTTTGGAAACCGGCGCTCTACCAACTGAGCTATGCCCCTATGTGATTCGCGCGTCCCGCAACTACTATACACCAATACGCTGCACAAATCTACTTGGTTTCGCGATACAGCACATGCCGGCGCAGGTAGGGGTCGAACTTGCGCAATTCAAGCCGTCCCTGGGTATTGCGGCGGCTCTTCTCCGTGATGTAGATGTGGCCGCTTTCTGTGCTGCGCATCTTGACGACGATGCGCTGTCCCTTTTTCGCCATAATCTTTCCTCAATCAACTTCTACAGGCACCGCCCCGGGCTAGAGCCTCCGATGAGATTTGAACTCATGACCTCGCCCTTACCAAGGGAGCGCTCTACCCCTGAGCTACGGAGGCGTTTCACCGCCCGCGCAAAGCAGGCGGCGGCAAATCAGTGGGCCGGACTGGATTCGAACCAGTGTAGGCTCTCGCCAGCGAATTTACAGTCCGCCCCCTTTAGCCACTCGGGCACCGACCCTCTTTATTTGGCTGTTAAGCCAGAGCCACCACTGGGACTTGAACCCAGAACAACCTGTTTACAAAACAGGCGCTCTGCCAATTGAGCTATGGTGGCGCAGACCCGGAAGTCTACCACGCGGACAGAGCAGGCTCAAGGCAAATCTCCCGTGATGGGCGCTGATTGTACGACGGCGCTCCAACCTTGTCAAGAGCCTGCGCCGGCCTCCGGGTCGAGGAAGTCGGGCTGTTCCCAGGCCGGATTCGGGTAGCGGTAAAAGCCGCGGCCAGCCTTGACCCCTAGCTCGCCCCGCTCAATGCGATCCGTCAAAATCGGCCGCGGCAAATCAGCGGGATCGCCGCTCTCGGCCGCGTAAACCAGCTCGATGTCGCGGATCACATCCAGGCCGATGCGGTCCATTTGCGCGAAGGGCGGCGGTTTTTCCCGCCCGAATTTGATCATCCAGGCGCGGTCGATATCTTCAAAGCTGGCCACGCCGCTATCCGCCACGCGCATCGCTTCTTTCTTGACCGCGCGCCAGACGCGGTTGAAAAGCAGACCGGTACTTTCTTTGTTCACGCGCAAGGGCAATATCTTGATCGCGCGCGCGAATTGCGTCAAGTCACGCATAACATCGGGACGCGTGCAGCTCCCTCCGCCAAGATCCGCCATCGGGCTATCCCAAACCGGCAGGTAAAAGTGGAGATTCGCCACCCGCTCGGGGCGCTCGGTCGCGTCTTCCAGCAAACTGACGCGGATCGACGAACTGTTTGTCGCGATGATCGCGCCCGGATTCAGCAGTCTGTCCAATTGGGCGAAGAGCGCCCGCTTCAACTCAAGCCGTTCCGGCGCCGCTTCAATGGCCAGGTCAACGCCGCGCAGGGCTTGCTCCAGGCTCGTCGCGTAAGCGATTCGGGCGAAGATCGCGTCCGCGTCGCAAGCGAATGGTCCAGTTTCCGCCAGCCAGTCGGCGACGGTCTGCCGCTGCGACGCTTCCGCTTCAATCAGGACGGCCGCTTCGATGTCGTAGAGCGCGACCGGAAAGCCGTGCCGCGCAATTTGCAGGGAGATTTGCCGGCCCATTGTGCCGGCGCCAATCACCGCGACCCCTATTATTTGCGTCATTCCTGCCTGCCTTCGCCTAGCGCCCCCGAAGGAAACTCAGCCAACAAGCGAGCGAGCGCGGCATAGCGCTTGTCGCGTTCGATCAGCAATTGTTCACGTTCATCTTCACTATAGTCATAGAAGCCGGCGAGCGCTTTCGTTCCATGATTGCCCTTCGCCACGATATCCTCCAGGGCTTGCGGCGTCGCCCATTCCTCGCCCAGCCCATCCCGCAGTACGGAAAATATGTTGGCGTAGACATCGAGGCCGGCCATATCGGCGATTTGAAACGGCCCATAAAAGGGCAGCCGAAAACCGAAGCAACTGCGCACAACTTCGTCGACCTCCTGCGGCGTCGCCAAGCCGGCTTCAACGCAGGCCAATGCCTCGCGGAATAGCGCCAGCTGTATGCGATTGGCGACAAAACCGGGAGCGCTGCCGACCGTCGCCGGTCGCTTGCCCAGCGCCAGCAGAAATGCGCGCGCCTCCGCCACAACCTGGGGATCGGTAAAGGCCGACGGTATGACCTCGACGCCGGGCGTCCACTCCGGCGGATTGAACCAGTGCATACCCAGGAAGCGGTCCTTGCGCTGGACGAATGCCGCCAGGTCGTCAATCGGCAAGGAAGATGTATTCGTGGCAATGATGGCTTCGGCCGGCGCATGCGCCGCGCATTCGGCTAACGCAGCGCCTTTAATCTCGATGCGCTCGGGCACGGCTTCAAAGACCAGATCGGCGCCGGCTGCAGCCGTTGCGATGTCAGCGGCGGTTGCAACCTTGCGCGCCGCGTCAAGGGCCTGCTCCGGCAGCAGACCCGCCTCCACATGCCCGCGCACGCGCCGCAGCAGTCTATTCAATGCCTGACGCGATTGCTCCGGCGTCTCGTCGACAATGACGACTTCCAGGCCGGCAAGCGCAAAGCACTCGGCGACGCCCAAGCCCATTGTGCCGGCGCCGATGACGCTGACGCGCTCAATCTTCTTCATTGCCCCCTCGATCCAAGAAAAAACGGACATGCTGCCGCTGGACAGCATGCCCGTCACTATTGTCGCTATGAGATTTTCACGCGGTCGCTATCCACACATAGCGACCACAATCAGTCGATGCCGGGCTTAGCCCCGCCTGCCGGGACGGCGCCCGCGCCGACCTTCCGTCAACAGCAATTCACTGCTGCGGTACTCCGACTGATAGGCGTAGCTTTGCATCTGCATCTGGCTCTGCCCGGCCGCGAGGATCATCGCGCAGCCATCTTGCAAGCAACGCAGGACATCGTCGCCCGGTCCGGTCTGGGTCAAGACGACTTGCGTCCGCTCGGCATAGGCCTCATACTGCTCAACCTCGTGGAAGACCTCGCTGCCGGCATAGAACATCGCCCCGCCAGCGCCTTCGGCCAGCATGCGCGTCTCTGACGCGGCGAACAGCTCGCGCTTGCCCGCTTGGTAGTGGCGCTCGGTCGTCATGACCATGCTGAGCTTGGGCTGCTGCAGATAGTGCGTAAGCTTGGCTTCCGCCGCGCGCCTGGCATTGTCCGTCGCCTCAAGCAGTTGCGCGCCCCGCGCCAATTGATTGGCGGCTGCGCCCAGCCTGCGCGTCAAGTGATCGCGATGGTTGGTCAACTGCCTGATGTGCTCGCCGGCATATTCAAGCGCGCTGGCGCTCTTCCGCAAGACAAGCGACTGATCCTTGATGCTCTGTTCGGCCGCGGCCAGATCGCTGCGCGTGTGGTCAAGCTCGTTCTGCGTCTTGCCGAGCTCATATTGACTGGCGGCAAGGGCTTCCTGCGCAGCCGACAGATCGCCCATGAGGTTCTTGACGCCACCGAAGACCAACACGCCAATGATCGCGAAGGCGATCAGCAATCCAAGCAAGCGGGACCAAAACAAAGACTTGCGCTCTAAGTATTGTGTGCGTTTCATATTTTCCTCCAATTCTTGCACCACAATTGCAGGTCAATTTGCCGCAAAACACCCGGAATTCTTCTCCGTCAACCTAGTGTACCTCATTCATTTGAATAATGCCAAATGTTTCTCCTTTCCGAATTGCGAGTTTGACTTCGCCGATTGCCTTGGTCACTTCAATCTCGCGCGGACAGGCCGGCGTGCAGTTAAAAATCGTGCGGCAGCGCCAGACGCCGTTCGGCTCGCTGAGGATATCCAGGCGCTCTTTCCCGGCTTGATCGCGCGTATCAAAGATGAAACGATGCGCCCCCACAATCGCGGCCGGGCCGACATAATGCCCGTTTGCCCAAAAGCTCGGGCAGGCCGTCGTGCAGCAGGCGCAAAGGATGCACTTGGTCGTATCGTCAAACTGTTCGCGGTCGGCTTGCGTTTGCAGGCGTTCGCGCCCGTCTTCGGGCAGGGGCTCGTCGTTGACAAAAAAGGGCATCACCTGCTTGTAATGATCAAAAAAGGGTTCCATATCGACGATCAGATCTTTGATCACCGGCAGTCCCAGAATCGGCTCCACCTGCACCTTTTCGCCGACATCGCGAATCAGAATCTTGCAGGCCAGCCGATTGACGCCGTTGATGCGCATCGCATCCGAACCGCAGACGCCGTGCGCGCAAGAACGCCGCAGCGACAGCGAGCCGTCCTGCTCCCATTTGATGCGGTGCAGCATCTCCAGGACGCGGTCGGTCGGGTCCACATCCCGCAGGGCAAACTCTTGCCAATAGGGCTTTTCCTGGCCGGCAACATCCGGGTTCTGGCGTCTGATTCTGAAAGTTACGTCCATGCGGTCACGTCCAGTCTAAAGGCGGATAAGCGTGATGAGCGCCAGGCCATAAATCGATACTGCAATGCAGGCTGCGAAAATGATGCGGTTTTGATTTGACATCGTTTTGATGGAGTACCATATTTCCACAGCTTCTATGAGCGCCGCTCCCCCCGTTTTGATGAAAAAATGCTTCACCAGCAAATACACATAAACCAGCCGCAACCAGCAATACCGAAGAAGCAAGCCGTAGAAGCGAAAGATATCAATGATGTAGCGCGCGACAGGATTGTCTTTCATAGCAGTCTTCGCAATACTCACCCAACCTTGTAGACGATTCCCGCGCGCCCGGCGCAGACGGAATCCAGCCTCTGACATGAAATGCGACTTCCATAATTTGCCTTATTTCACTCCAGATGTCAATTTGTATCTCTCATCAAGAAGCCCGGCTTGATCAACTGCGGGAGAAAAATTCCGCGCTCGAGCCTGGACGCCCCTGGCGCTATCCATAGCAGCTAGAGGGGAGAGAAGTCCCCGGGTCGCGCCACCATTGGCATTCTGGTCTATGGATGTTTGCGAGCAAGTTGCGCTGACTATGTATCAAGTAGGGCGCTGCCCCGATCGCTTCAAGCGCCTGGATTTCCATCTCGGTACATTCGGTCTCGCCAGGGAGTTTACCGGTAGGGAATGCGCCGCGGCGGCGACGGTGCACATGGCAAGCTTCATGCACGAATATGGCTGCTATCTCTTCCAAGTTTCCTCCCGTATAGGCGCCGTGGCCAATGCCCCACTTGATTTGCCCGGTCCGGCTAGTCACCCGGATCCGCGTATCCCAGTTCTGTGAAATCTTGGAGACATATTCCGTCGCATAGGCATACCAATGCGGCGACCGGTCTCTGAGCAGTTTCAAGGCTTGGTCCATCAGCGACTTGAATGCATCCGATCCTTCAATAATCAGGCCTCGATGCTCGCATTGTCCAGCTTGATAGTTCCAAAAGCCTTGCTCCCACTGAAGGTCAGTTTGGCAATTCCAACCAACCTGGCAACAATTGTTTACATCTGAGGCATCCGTTGCGCTGGTTGGCGCGGAGGTACTGCTGGTCGTCGACACGGCGACGCCGCACTGGTTTCGCTGGTAGGCCCAATAACCGGCTTCCCATTCGTGATCGGCGCTGCATTTGCGATCGACGAAGCAGCAGTTGTCGATGTCCGATTGCGTCGCCTGCTCGACTTGCCGCGCCGCGCCAGCGCGCGCGGCGCCCGTCTGAACGGGCCTCGTCGATTGGACCCGCGCAGTCTTGGCCATCCAGCCAGCGCCAATATCAAGCCAGCACCAGCTTGCGCCACGCGTCGATTGCGTTACTCGGTAAGACTCGCCTGCCTGCGCGCGCGCCATCACCGGGCTGTCAATCGTGGCGGACGCTCGAATGTTCATCGCGCCGGTAACGTAGGCATTTTCAGCTTGATAGCAATTGCCAGACGCCTGTTCCGTTCGTTCCGCAGTTGCTCCAACCGGGCTAGCGCTAAGGTATTGCGCGCTATCCAAAAGCCAGCCGTCGTTAACTTGCAACCAGCAATACAGGCCGCGAACCTGCGAGCTGATTATGTCGAGCCGCTCTCCCGGCGCCGTAAAGCGGACGGTCGCGCTCGCATGACCGGCTTCAGTTCGGATGGCTACGACTTTGCTCGGGTATACCACTTCACGCGATGAACATTCGCTGGCATCCGCCATTAGCGGTCCGGTCACTAAAGACAGTAGGGCGCAAGCCAGTGCCAGCCATCGCTTCATCTTTGGGTTCTCCAAGCAGAAATCATTTCCCAAGAAGGCGACCTCAAAGGTCGCGCATTGCCGTCGCGAATTAAGGGATCGTAGATAACGAGCGCATGATTGTCATCCGTTGACAAATGAGTCCCGCGATTTACGCCGATCAGTAGACCCGCTCTATCGGGCGGAACTTCTGCTGGTCTTCCGGCAGGCCCTGCTCGATCTCTTCTTCCCAGAGCGACAGGTCAACTTTCTTGTCGAAATGGGCTTCGTAGGAAGGATCGCTCATCTCGCCGCTTTGATATATCAAGGAGTGCGCCAGCCAATTCTCGTCGTCGCGCTTCTTGAAGTCCTCGCGGCTGTGGGCGCCGCGGCTTTCCTTGCGCTCGATCGCCGTCCGCGCCGTCACATCCGCCAGATCCAGCAGGCAGCCCAGCTCCCAGGCTTCCATTACATCGGTGTTGAACACGCGCGATTTGTCATCGATTTGCAGATCGTTGCGGAAGCGCTCGCGCAATTCCGCCAAATCGTCGATGCCTTTTTGCAAGGTTTCTTCGGTGCGGAAGACACCGACATTGTCCATCATCGTTTGTTGCATCAACTGACGCAGCTCGCCCGGGCGAGATTTGCCCGAGCCGCCGCGAATCCGCTCGTATTCCGCCTGGATTTCCGCGCCGGCGTCGGCGGGCAGCGGCGTCCAGTCGGCACGTTTGACATATTCAGCGACTTTCATGCCGCCTCGCCGCCCGAATACAACCAGATCGACCAGGGAATTGGTGCCGAGTCGGTTGGCGCCGTGCACGCTGACACAGGCGGTTTCCCCCGCCGCATAAGCCCCGGGCATGACCGCGCCGTTGGCGTCAATCACAACCTCGGCATCGACATTTGTGGGAATGCCGCCCATAGCGTAATGCGCGGTCGGCTGCACCGGCATCGGCTCCTTCACCGGGTCGACGCCCAGATAGGTCCGGCAAAAGTCGAGGATGTCAGGCAGTTTGCGCTCGACCGTGCCCTCGTCAATAAAATCTTTGCGGTCCCGCCCTTCTTCGGCGAAGTAGCGGTTGACCGTCTGCGGCCGCACATCCAGGTGCACATAACCGCGGTCCTTGATGCTGCGCCCGGCGCGGGTCTCCAGGTAAATGGCGCGGCTGACGACATCGCGGCTCGCCAGGTCTTTGGCGCTCGGCGCATATCGCTCCATGAAGCGCTCGCCCCGGCTGTTGACCAGCACGCCGCCTTCGCCGCGCACGCCTTCCGTGATCAAGATGCCCATGCGATATATGCCAGTGGGATGAAACTGGAAAAATTCCATATCTTGAAGCGGCACGCCGCGGCGCAGCGCAATCGCCGCGCCATCGCCCGTCAGCGAATGGGCATTGCTCGTCACCGACCAGCAGCGCCCCCAGCCGCCGGTGGCGAAGAAACTGGCTTTGCCATGAAAAATGTGAAACTCGCCCGTGCCCAACTCAATCGCGACGACGCCGGCGAGTGTCCCGTCAACGACGATCATGTCAACGACTTGAAACTCGTCAAAGAACTTGACTTCGTTCTTGATGCACTGCTGATACAGCGTCTGCAAGATCATGTGGCCGGTGCGGTCGGCGGCATGACAGGCGCGCCGCACCAACTCCTGGCCGAAGTTGCGCGTGTGCCCGCCAAAGCGCCGCTGGCTGATGCGCTTTTCGGAAGTGCGGTCGAAGGGCAAGCCCATGTGCTCCAACTCGATCACGGCGTCTACGGCATTCTCCGCCAGGATTTTCGCCGCGGCCTGATCCGTCAGATAGTCGCCGCCTTTTACCGTGTCATAGGTGTGGTAGATCGGACGGTCCTCGTCCAGATTCCCGAGCGCCGCGCCGATGCCGCCTTGCGCCGTGCCGGTATGGCTGCGCGTGGGGTAGAGCTTGCTCACCACAGCAACATCGGCGCCGCCTTTGCTGGCATAAAGCGCCGCCATCAATCCGGCCCCGCCGGCGCCAATGATGATTGCATCGTGTTTATGAATTTGCATGAATGGCCCGCTCCTGCAGCTGTCGACCCGCGCGCGCCCGCGATCTTGAGCGCCGGGCGCGCATTTGGCTCATTCTCCCGCCTCCGCGCCGCCGGCGCCATTCAGCCAGGCTTCGAGCTCGGCCGGCACTTCTTCGCCGCGCAGCTCATAGATCTCAGCCGTGGCCGCCATGGCTTCGCCGATGATGTCCTTCTCCAGCGGCACGAAGAGCGCCGCCGCCCCCAGCGCCAGCAAGACGGCCGCGATCACCGTGCACAGTGCGACCGCTGTCCGCCGGGCGAAGCGATTGAAACTGGTGAAATCGGTCAGGACGTATCGCAGGCCGTTGAAGCCGTGCAGCGTCACCAGCACCAGCAGAAACATATCGTAGACGCGCCAGACAAAGACGCCGCCGGCCGCATAACTCCAGCGATGATAAACGAACTCGACCGCGCTCGGCACTGGGCCAATCGTCCCGTTGCTGGCCAGCGTGCCGGCGACCTCTTGCGCCGCGGTAATGTCAAAGACGCCCTGCACAACGTGCATCAGCGCCAGATGACCGAAGACCAAAGGCAGGATCAAGATGCCGCTCAAGCGCATGAAAGCCCACCAGAAGCCTTCGATCGGGCTCGCTTGCGGGTACTTTGAGCGGCTAGAAGAATCGCCGCTGATCAAGCTGTAAACCGCCGCCAGCACAATCGCCGCCGCCAGAACAGCGACGAAACCGGCGATGAAGGGCAATTGCTCCAGGACCGAGAAGAGGACGACGTCCAGCAGCCGGTCCCCGGCGATAGCCTGTTCGACGAGATAAAAGTCGATGACATGCGATAGCATGCCCAGGAAAACCGGCGCCAGCACCAGCAGCGTCAAGACCAGCACGGCCACCGCCGCCTGGGCCTGATGCCGCCACAACTCCGGCTTGTAATCGAATATGACGATGCGGATGCCATTGAAGGCGTGATAGACCACCGCGAAGACCAGGCCAAATTCGCCAATCGTGAATATCGGCGATTGATAGGCGGCGATGGCTTTGACATAGAGCTCGGGATAGAAGACCGCCCAGGATGTATCGACCACATGCAGGGCCAGAAACAAGACCACGCCGACGCCGGTCAGACGGTGCAGAACCCAACTCCACTGCCCGATAGCGCCGCGGTAGCGCAGTGTTTCTCTGACGGTCAGTACGAGGCTGGTCACGTGACGGCCTTTCGTTTAAAAGCGTTTGGCGTCGGCCCGGGCACGCTGCGCCCCCGGGAGTATTCGCGCTGATTATAACACGGGCATCGGCATGCGAAAGGGCAAGCGAGCAAGCGCTTCTGGGCAATCGCGGCAGATTTTCTTCACCACCGAGTACACCGAGTTCACCGAGTTTGTTTCCCTTTTGCCTGAATTCCTCGCTACTGCTCTGTTCAAATAGAAAGGCGCCGCTTTGAAATGACTATATCATTCAGAACCAGCAGGAAAGTCTCCCGCAACTGGCTAAAGTTTCGCTGCGCAATACCCTCTTCTCTGCGCTCGCAGTAGTCCCAAGCAGGCAATTGAAAGAATGCGCTTCGATTTTCGCGTTTCGCGACATACATGCGGGCGAGCCGGTGGCTCGCCCCTACGACATAAGAGCAGCGTCGGTGTAGGGGCGATTCTGTGAATCGCCCGCCGACACACGCGCCAATTATCGGTCGGCGCAAAGTAGACTCGCTGTACGGGCGAGCCGGTGGCTCGCCCACTCTTGCTATAGAATTCCAATCAGTATTTGCATGACTTGCTTGCAAATACCGAGAATTCCTTTTCGCTTGCGCAAATACATGATGCCCTTAGAAATCGCCGTTCCAGTTGACATGCGCCTGTTGACAGGTCGGGGAATCGGAGTAAGCTGAATGCGGCAGAGCGCGGGAGGTAATTTCATGGACGATATCGCTGGCCTCATTGCGGGCTTGGACGGACTGAGCGTCATCATTGGCCTTGTAGGCGGCTTCATATGCGCGATGTTGGTCAGTCGCGCAAATAGACGGAGCGTTCTCAACCATGTGTCCGAGCGCTTGGCTGATGAAGTGAAGAATACGTTTGAAAATGTGACCGACACCATTAATACGTCCGTCAAAAGCTCGTCATCGGAAGCCCTGAAAGACAGCCAGGAGCAGTTTATTTCTGTCGCCAGTGACAAGTTTGCCGATCAGCGACAACTCCATGGCAGCGAACTCGAATCCAAGAAGGAACTCATAGACACGCAACTGCAGCAAATGTCAGAAACGCTCAAGACAGTACCGACAGAATTGGAGAAAAACCAGAGCAAGGTCACAGAGGTCCTTGACAAATCGGCTGAGAATATCAAGGAATCGAACAAGAGCTACCTGGAGCAGTTGACGGAGAAATCCGAGACGCAGACGAAACAGCATAGCAAGGAATTGGAGGGCAAGAAGGAACTCATCGACCAACGTCTTACTGATATGGATGTGAAGCTGGGCAAAGTCGAGCGGCTAGTCCAGGATTTGCAGACCGACCGCAAAGAGCAGTTCGGCGAACTTGGCGAACGGTTGCAGAATCTGACAACAACTACCAATTCACTGCAGCAAGCGCTGGCGGACAATCGCGCGCGTGGACAATGGGGCGAGCGGATGGCCGAAGATATGCTCAACTTCATGGGTCTGGTGGAAAACGTCAATTATGTCAAGCAAGCGTCGCTTGACTCAGGAAGCCGCCCAGATTTTACTTTTCTGCTGCCCAACCAAAAACAGCTCAATATGGACGCCAAGTTTCCGCTTGATAACTATATGCTTTATTTCAACGCTGAAAGCGACGCCGACAAGAAGGAATACAGCCAGAAGTTCCTGCGCGATGTGAGCCAGCGCGTCGCAGAAATCCAAAACCGCGGATACATTTCTGCTGAAACGCTTGACTGCGTGCTTGTCTTTATCCCCAATGAGCAGGTCTATCGTTTCATCCATGAGCAAGATGAATCCATCATCGACAAGGCGCTGCGACAGAAGGTAATCCTGTGTTCGCCGCTGACGCTATACATTGTCCTGGCCGTCATCCATCAAGCGGCGCAAAACTTCAACATTGAGCAGCGCTCGCGCGAGATCGTCTCCATAGTTGAAGAGATTCGTTTCGAATGGGGCAAGTACAGCGATTTGATGGATGGAATGGGGAAAAACTTCTCAACCCTGCAAAACAAGTTTAACCAACTGACAATGACGCGGACAAAAGCGCTGGACCGGAAATTCGACAAGATTGAACATATTGTCAACAGCAGCGACGACTTGGAAGGGGAGCCCAGCCCGCTGCTTATTTCGGAAAGCTGACCGCCGCCCGCTCCGCCATCAGTTCCATCAGCGTATTGGCGATCAACTCCGGATTGTGGCGGATGGTGTCCTGCTTCTGCCAGAGCGCGCGCTTGCCGGACTGGGTATCGGCCACATCGGCCAAGACCGGCCGCACGTTCATCGTCAGGATATTGTGCACTTCGTGCGTCGTCGGCAGGAGGACATTCACCTGCTCGCGGGCGTACAGGTCCATCAATTCTTCGCTTGGTTTCGTGGCGTTCAGCACCACAAAGTCGAGCACGCCGATGCCCAGGTAGGATATCACTTGCTGGACATGATCCGACAAGGTATAGCCGTCGGTTTGACCGGGCTGGGTGGTGGTATTGCAGATATAGACCTTGGTCGCTTTTGAATCGCGAATGGCCTGCGTAATCTCCCGGAATGCCAGACAAGCGATCACTGTGGTAAACAGGCTGCCCGGGCCGATTGTAATCAGGTCCGCCTCATGCAGGGCGGCGAGGCAGGGCGCGTAGGCAGTGGCATCCGGATTCTGCACGAAGATGCGTTTGATGGCCGCTTTGTCCAATTGTCTGACGTTGAACTCCTGTTCGACAATCGTTCCGTCCACCAACTCGGCGCATATATGCGTGTTCTCTTCCGTTACCGGGTAGATATTCGCCTGCACATCGAGGAATTCGCTGAGCTGCTCTATCGCCAGAACGAAACTATCCGACATCTGAGTCAAGGCGGCAATGAACAGGTTGCCAAAAGCCATGCCATCCAGATTGGGGTCGCCCGGCGCGACAATCCGATGCTGCATGAGCCGCGTCAAGAGCGGGTCGTCCTTGAGCGCGAGCGTCGCCAGGGCATTGCGGATATCGCCCGGGGCGGGAATCTGCGCGAATTCGCGCACGATGCCGGTGCTGCGCCCGGTATCGGTGACGGCAATGATGCCGGTTAGATCGCTGGAATGGCGCTGCATGCCTTGCATCACCTGCACAGCGCCCAAACCGCCGCCAATAGCAACGACTTTCATACAGTGTCAGCCCCGCATAAGTCGACCGCAATAATGTCCTAGTATAGCGCAGAAGTTTTTCCGCGATGCGCCAACTCGCCGGTTAATTCGCCTGGCGGCGACGCCTTCGGGCGCGTCAAGACCGGGCCGCGACAGCGGAAATTTCAGCGGCAGATCCAGGCTTTGCCCGCCTGCGGAGGCCCGTGAAAGCGCTGGAAAATCAAGCGAATTGTGCCATGATATGGCCTGTCGCCCACCGGCCATTCGATCGAAGCGCCCATGCCCGGCTCCGCTTTGGAAAAGACGCTGTTCAGCTTCATTCTGCTTGCGTATTTCTGCGTTGGCGCGCTCTACGCCGTATACACGCCGGCCTGGCAGGCGCCTGACGAACCGGCCCATTACAACTACATTCGACAGATAGACGAGGACGGCTGCTGCCCGGTCATCCGCGCCGGCGACTGGGACAGCGCCTTTCTGTCCGAGTTGACGACGGCGCGCTTTGCGCCGGCGCTGCTTGACGAGCTCGATAGCATTCAATACGAAGATCACCATCCGCCGCTCTATTACCTGATGGCATCGCTTGTGTTCAAGCTGAGCGCCGGCGACCTCGTCGCGCTGCGCCTTTTCAGCCTGCTCCTGGGGGGCGCCGTAGTCGCGTTGAGTTATTTTGTCAGCAGAGGCATCCGGCCCGACCTGCCGCAGGTCGCGCTTGGCGCGATGGCGCTGACCGCTTTCCTGCCGCAGCACTTGCATATATTAAGCGCGGTAAACAACGACGGGCTGGCCGAGCTGCTGGTTGGGCTGGCCATGCTTTGGATCCTGCGCTACCTGCGGACCGACGCCGCGCCCGTCTGGCAGCTGGGCTTGATCGTCGGTCTGGCCTTCTGGACCAAGCTGACGATCTATTTTCTTGCGTTCCCGGCGCTGCTGGCGATCCTGCTCAAATGGCGCCACAAGGGCGAACCCGTGAGCGAATTGCTGCGATCGGCGCTTGTGTTCGCGCTGCTGGCCGGCGTCATTGGCGCTGTCTGGTGGCTGCGCAACATCGACGTATATGGCTTCCCTGATTTCTTCGGTTTGGCCGCGCATGACCGGGTTGTCGCCGACCAGTTGCGCACAGCCGATTTCATCGCCGCGCATGGCAGCGCGCATTTTGTCAGTCAGCTCTTGAGCGTGAGTTTCAAGAGTTTTTGGGGGCAGTTCGGCTGGATGGCGCTGCCGCTCGATGGCGTCTTCGGCGGCTGGATATACCGGGGCTTCGCTGTCTTCACCCTGGTCGGCTGCACGGGCGCGCTGCTTGCGGCGCGTCAGAGCCGAAGGTCGGCGGACAGCCGGGAACCGGACCGCCGATTTCAGGCCGCTGTCAGCGCTATTTTGCTGACGACCGCGCTTCTGGTACTTCTGCAATTTGCCTATTACAATGCCGAGTTCCTGCAATGGCAGGGGCGCTATCTCTTTCCGGCGCTGATTCCGATCGCCTTCACGCTGGTCCTTGGCGTTGACCATTGGCGCGCGCGCCTGCTGGGGAATTGGGAGGCGTCGCGCTGGCTGACGCCGCTGGCGCTGATTTGCCTGCTGCCGCTGGATGTTTATCTCTTGTTTCGGGTGATCGCGCCCGGCCTTTCACCCGGCTAAAAGCAGCAGATCTGCAATCTGTACGCAAGCTGATTCGCGGCCAGGCCAGCGGGCCGTCCGTCATTTGCTGACGCGTGTGACGTAGCTCTCTTCTTCGAGGTTGACCTTCACCACATCGCCGACGTTGATGAACATCGGCGCCTGCACTTCAAAGCCGCTTTCAAGTTTGATCCGCTTGGTTGGGCTGTTGGCGGTGTCGCCGGCGACCGCCGCTTCCACCTCAATCACCTCGTACTCCATCGTCTTCGGCAACTCGTAGTCGATGATCTCGCCCTCATAACTGAGCAGCTTGATCTCCATGCTGTCTTTGATGAATTTGAGGTCGTCGCCGAAGATGGCGCGGCTGAGCTGCGGCTGTTCATAATTTTCCGTATTCATGAAGGTGACGAAGTCATCGTCGGCGTAGAGGTATTCGACTTTGCTGGCTTCGACGCGGATGTCTTCCACCCGCTCGCCGGAGTTAAAGGTCATCTCGGTGGTGGCGCCGCTGCGGAGGTCGCGCACCGTCACGCGGATCGTGGCTTTGCCGCGCCCGGGTTTGTGATGGCGATATTCAATGACGCGATAGAGATTGCCATTTTCGGTGAAGGTCGCGCCCTTCCGCAATTGATTGACATCAATCATGGTCTGTTTCCGCCTATGGTTTGAACATGGCTCGCGCCAAGAGTATAGCAGAGCCATCGCCGCCTTTGAACCGCTGCTCCTCCTGCGGCGCCAGGCCGAAGAACTGGCTTAGCCTGCCCCAGACGGCGCCATTGGCCGGCTGTTCAAGCAGCCAGACCATGCCATGCAAATTGCTGTCGTTGGTGGCCAAGGCGCCTATGTTGGCGCATTCGCTGCGGCGGACGTGTTCCTGCAGCGAAGCCATGCCATCGCCCGGTGAATTCAACGCCAGCAGGTTAATGCCATGAAAACAATCCTCGTCGACCAGCGCGGCGACGTCCACCTCGTCAAAACGGATGTAAGCACCGACCGCGACAACGCCCTGGCAGGCGCTTGGCAACAAGTCGCAATGCAAGATAGCGAGGGCGCCGCCGGCGCTGGCGCCCATAGTATAGATCCCGCCCCACAATCCGCGCCGGCGCAGAAAATCCTGAATCTCGACGACCAATTGGGCGAAGCGCCGCCAGGTGAATCGTTGCGCTGCCGCTGGGTTGAACCAGGGATGGTCGATGGCCAAGATATTGTACTGGGATAGCAATCTTTCGCCGCGCTCGCGCTGGAGCAGGCCTTCCCAACTTGCGCGCCCGGCCGGAATGCCCAGAGACGTCTGCAAGTCGAACTGATGCCAAAGGACGAGGGTCGGTTTGTCCAGGCCGCTGAAGTAGAACCCGACTTCTTGCCCGGCGATCGTATGCGTTTCCTCGACGGCAAGCGCCGGAATCGGCAACGCGCAGCCAAGAAATAGAGAGAAGATGAACGCCAGCCGCAGCATGCGCGTCTAGGCTCCCAGCAACGCAACCGCTTCGATCTCAATCAAGGCGCCGGCCGGCAAAGCGCCGGCCTGCACCGTTGTTCGCGCCGGCGGGTCCTCCGGGAAATATGAGCCATAGACCGCGTTGAATTCGGCGAAGTCATTGATATCGGCCAAGAAAACGGTCGTCTTCACCACCTTGTCCATGCCGCTGCCGGCCGCTTCCAGCACGGCGCTGATATTTTGCAGCACCTGGCGCGTCTGCGCGGCGATGCCGCCTTCGCGCAGGTCCGTCGTCCCTGGGATTAGCGGGATCTGCCCGGCGGTGAAGACGAAGCCGCCGGCGATGATGCCCTGCGAATAAGCGCCGACAGCGCCAGGCGCGCTGTCCGTGGAAATGACTTGTTTTGGCATGTTCGCTACCCTTATCTTTTGAGCGAATGGAATTCGTGGGGGCATTGTGGTATCTTTAGCGTGAGTGTCAAGGGAGAGGATACTCTCATGGATCCCATTGAACGCAAGACTCCGGCTGAGGTGATAGAAGACGCCAGCGAGTTCGCCCCGACGATTGATGACGACGAGCCGACTTCGGAAGAACTCATTGAAATGCTCCGCGAAAGCCTCGAGGATGTAAAAGCTGGCCGAACCCGTCCAGCAAGAGAATTCTTACGCGAACTCCGGGAAACCCTAACCGCAGATGAAGACGCTGGTCAACACCACAGAGACTTTTGAAAGAGAAGCGGAGCGGCTAGCTCGAAAGTTCCCATCGCTGGAAGTCGATATTGACCTGCTGACAACGCAGCTTGAGCATGGCGCGCGACCAGGGATCAGGCTGACCGGAATCGGCTACACGTCGTTCAAAGTCCGCCTGCCGAATCGGTCGGCGCGGCGTGGCAAGCGCGGCGGGTTTCGTGTCATCTACTATGTAAAAGAGGCAACGCTCGTGTTGCTTCTCATCGTCTACTCCAAGACGGAACGCTCCGATATCCCAAACGAAACCGTTCGGCGTCTGATTGACGAAACACATCAGTAAATGGGATACAACTGTCGCAGTAGAAATCCCGCCCAATACTGGTTTGGGCGTTTGCGCTACTTCGTCCCCCGCCGGCCATGACAGCGCTTGAACTTCTTCCCGCTTTTCGCGAGCTTATGAGACTATTGTGCGGGCGGATGTTTGCCCATCGCAACCCATTCGCGACGGGATTCGACCATAGCAGCTCGATTGATTCTCAACCGATTGATTGTCGCACGGCCTGTCGCTGTTAGGCCAATCAAGCGCAAACTGTCATCACTCCAATTGAAATGGTCGTCCCATTGTTGTTGCCGCGGATTGAAGAGAGGCGCTTCTATTCCGATGACCGGGTCTAAGCCGACTTGAAAATCGAGTTTATAGCTGTTGCAGCCAATGCAGGCGAAACAGAGGTTGTCCAGATCCGTTGTCCCGCCGGCGGCTTGTGGAATGATATGGTCAATCTGCATTGTGACTACGATTTTTCGTTGAGTTTGGCAGTACTCACAGAGGTGACGCGCGCGTGCGGCAACTTGCCGACGCAAGCGACTCGGTACCCTAGCCATTCGTTAAACCGTCGTTTCGAAGTAGCGGTTTATATCGTGTCCGCGCCGCTTGAGCAAGAGAAGCGCCCTCGAACGCAGCAGCGTCTGGTGATCGACGCGCGCGACCCAGGCTTCCAGTTCTGTGATTTCCAAGTTGTTAAGAACGCCTCTGCTGCCGCGGTCAGCCAAATCGTGCAGGCGCGACTCTTGTTTGGGGGTAAGCCGCTGTTGAACAATCATCCATAACTGCTCGTCGCTAAAGCCCGACAACTTGTCCGGGTCTTCAACGTTTTCCGGGTCTGGGGAAAAAAGCATAGCCAAGCCTTCAACCAGCACAGACTCGGCAGTGCTATTGGTCTCGTTCGCGATCGCTTCCGCCAGCTCATAAATCGAAGCGGGCACTCTCAGTTCTTTGGTCGGCTGCTCCATGCGCATTCCATCCCGGCTTCATAATCTTCATTGCAACTGATTGCAGCCAGCGCCGTCGGTCGTCACCAGCGCCGCCGCCCATGACAGCGCTTGAACTTCTTCCCGCTGCCGCAGGGGCAGGGATCGTTGCGCCCGGCGGCGGCAAATGCCCGCTCCAATTCGGCGTCATAGCGCGCCATCTGCAGCATCACATTAGCCGGGGGCCGGCGCCCCGCCAACTCAGCCGCCATGAAACTCATTGTCGGCCGCACGTGATTGAAGAAGGCGCGATAACCGGCGCAGAGGTAATTCAAGCCCGGCTCGCCATCCGGCGTCGAAATGAAGCGGTTCTTGGGGCAGCCGCCGTTGCAGACGAACTTGACTTCGCAATCCAGGCAATATTGCGGCAGGGTATCGCGCTTGTCTTGGCCGAACTTGATCTGCTCGTCCATGACCACGATCTCGCTCAGCGGCACATCCATGATATTGCCGAGCTTGTAATCGGGCTCGACATAGTGATCGCATGAAAAGACATCGCCGTTATGCTCCATCGCCAGCGCCAGGCCGCAGGTCTCATCGAAGATGCAGAGCCCGGGCGGCGCGCCGGTCCAGGCGGCCAGCGCGATATCGAAGATCTGCACGAAGACGCGGCCGACATCGCGCCGCACCCACTCTTCGTACATATCAATCAGGAACTGCCCATAACCCGCCGCCGTGACCGAACGGTCGGTGACGCGATCGCCCTCTTGATAGCCGGTGTCGTTATCGCGTTCGACGATGGGGATGAATTGCATGAACTGCGTGCCGACCTCGTCGCGCAGGAATTTGTAGACGCGGGCGCCCTGCCCTTCGTTGGCGGCATGCACCGTAGTCAAAACATTGTATTCGGCCTCGTGCTTCTGCAGCAGCCGCAGGCCGTCCATGACGCGCTGGAAGGTGGGCTGGCCGCCTTTGTCGACGCGATAGTAGTCGTGCACATCGCGCGGGCCATCGAGGCTGACGCCGATCAGGAAGCCATTGCCGGCGAAGAACTCGCACCATTCATCATCGAGGGTGACGGCGTTGGTCTGCAGGGCGTTGCTGATGCGCATGCCCGGGCGCTTGTGCTTCTGCTGGTAGCGGACGGCTTGCCGAAAGAACTCGACGCCCATCAGCGTCGGCTCGCCACCCTGCCAGGCGAAGTTGATGTCATTGACCTGCTGCGCCTCGATGTACTGGCGGATGTATTCTTCGAGCAGGTTGTCCGACATACGGAACTTGCTGCCTGGATACAGCGCTTCTTTGGAGAGGAAGTAGCAGTATTTGCAATCGAGGTTGCAGATGGCGCCTCGCGGCTTGGTCATCAGGTGGAAGGCGGTGGGTTGTTGCGTGGTAGTTTGCATGGTGGGGAGTATAGCTTAATTCACCACAGAGGCACAGAGGGCACAGAGAAAAGCGGAGGGCGGGTGGATTTTGCTATAATGGATGAAACTGTTGCAATGGAGCGTAAGTGAAGCTAGGAATGAGACAGGTTGCAAAACTATTTCTCAGTTGGAGGACCGTGTTCTCATTGTTTTTCCATTAGCGTCGCCGTGCGCCAATCGCAGAATTGAAACAGTACTATCACGGTATTTGGAAGTCCTAACAATGCATATGAAAGATTATGAACGAGGTGTCCTTCCAGGATTGATTGCCGGATACATCTTCCTCGCTTATGCAGGCCCCGGCATGTCTGATGTCATCGGGAGTATGTTTGGCTCAGGCGCATTCATTGGTTTTGTCATTCACCTGATCGTCAGCATGGTCATCGGCTCCCTTTACATAAGTGGGTTCACGTCCTACCTGGATTTCGGCAATCCGTTAAGGAATGTTTTGTTTGGTGGCTTGATGTTTGGTCTGCTTTGGTGGGTCGTAGGCTGGAACATTATTTTGCCGGCTGCTCAAGGTGCTGACATCCTGCAACTCTCGCTGGACCGAAGCTTCTATGCACATATTATGTTTGGCCAAGCGCTGGCCTACTTAGCCGAGCTGTTTGATGCATCTATGTACTTTCCCGAGTCTATGCAAAGCGAAACTGATGGATACGGATGCGCTGTCCTCTTCCTGTTGCTGAGCGTGGCTACAATTGCGCTCGTCATCTCTAAAGGTACAGAAGTAGTTGCATTTTTCGGCACCGTGGATACACAAACATTTGCTCTTGTGCTGCTTGCCATCGTGCTCCTATGGGCCATTAGCAAGGGAGTGGCTGGGAGCATTTGGGCCTTTAGCATTTCTGCACTTGAACATATCTGGCATGTAAGTACGACTGTGGCAGAGATATTGAGGAATGCGGGTAATTCGGCAATTGTATTGCTTAGTGCTGTTGGTACTCTAGTTCTTGACTTAGTCCACCTCGTAATTGACACAATTCTTCAGTCTGGTGACACAAAAGGCAAAAGAAAATCGACTCGTACATTTGAGAACAGTGGAACCAAGATGGTGGATGTCCGCGAGACGTCTTTCACTAATGTCACCAATGTCCCTCAGCCGGCTGAATTTGAGAAAGCAGAAACATCCTTTACAACAGATCCAATCGAAATCCCTGTATTTGGCAAATACAAAGGTCACACGTTTAAAGCTACTCTTCTTCTTCGGCACGAGTTGAAGAAACGTCAAAAAATTATTCGATTTCGGGACACCTTAATGACGGCATCCGCGTCAGCGCTGAAAGCTGTAAACTCCATAAATCCGAGCGTTAATTCTTGGAGTGGAAATCAATGGTGGCACTTATATGATGCCCACGACAAAAGAGAACGACCAATTGCCGACCTGTTTACAGACGTTGACTTGCTGCACCGCCTGCTCCGCAACGACTACAAGAATATCTGAAATGGTTTCGTTTTTCTCTGCGCCTCAGTGGTGAAATCCTCCTACCCCAACGTAGCCAGCCTATCACGCAACGCCACAATCTAATCCTTCGTGACCTTTGTGCCTTCGTGTCTTTGTGATTGCATTAATCTCTGTGCCCTCTGCGCCTCTGTGGTGAAAACCACTTCCTACAGCAGTACCTCCATCACATCCCGCAACGCCACAATCTAATCCTTCGTGACCTTTGTGTCTTCGTGTCTTTGTGTAAACCAAAGTCCCCGAGCCCTCTGTGTCTCTGTGCCTCTGTGGCAAAATCCCCCGACCTCAACTTCGGCTCGCAAGCGATACGTCTAATCAGGGCATCAGCATTTGAGATCGTTTGTCACGCTCGGAATTGCTTCCGGCGCCTGCGGCTTGGCCATCAGGCGGCAGGCCTTCGGACGCGCCGGCGCGGTTGGCCTGGATGCGCGTAAAGCCTGTTTTGGGCGAGCTACAGAGGGCGCAGAGCGCGCAGAGCAAAGCGGCTAGTAGGCGAATATGTTACACTTGCGCTTAAGCAGAAATGACGGCAGGCAAGCGCGATATGACTTTATTCGACAATCTCCAGGCAATTGCTCACATGGTGCAGGGCAATTTGCAGAAAATGAAAAATAACGAGGATGCGACTATAAACGTATCCGTTGCCCCGTTCATACGCGCGCTAGGCTACAACACGCAGGATCTCGACGAAGTCTACCCGCAGTACCCAATCTTGAACACGGACGCTGTCGACTACGCTATTTTGCGTGATGACATTCCAGTATTTTTCGTTGAAGCAAAGGCGGCCGGCAACAATCTCCAACACAAGGAATGGAAGCAGCTCTTCCAATATTTCAACGCGGAAATTGGCCTGCGTTACGGCATCCTGACGAATGGCGTCGATTACCGCTTTTACACCGACCTCAAGGCCGACAACATCATGGACAAAGAGCCATTCTTGACGCTGAATATGCTCAATCTCGACAAGCGGCTGGCGGCAGAATTGGAAGGCTTCGCCAAGGAAGGGTATAACGCCGAGCAGATTCGATCCAGCGCGCAGAAACTGGCGATCTCTCGTCTTTTGGCGCAAGAATTCAGTCAGCCATCAAAGGATTTTACAAAGCACTTCGCCCGTCAGATTCATTCGGGCGGGCAATTCGATGCTCACATGCCGCATTTCGCTAGGCTGGTGAAACAGGCTTGGCGCGATCTGGTGGAGCAAGAAATCGCCAATCGTCTGCAGCGAAGCTCGCGCGAGAATGAGGATGAACAGGACGAAGCGTCAGTTCCGCTTGATTCATCTGAGGTAATTGAAGTTCCGGTTTTTGCCACCCACAGCGGTCGCCGATTCGAGGCCACATTGTTTGTTGACGAGGTCATGAATTGGCACAAGAGACCAATACAGCTGAGCTTTGAGGGCGAACTCATGACAGCCAACAATGCGACTCTTACGGCCCTACGCTCGATTAACCCCAACAGGAAGACGGGCAAGTCAAACATTGTGTTTTGGCGATTCATACACCCTAAAAGCGGCGAGGATCTGCCGATAAAGGCGATATGCGACGACGTGCAAAGAGGCGGCCGACTTCGCCAGGAATTGGCGGCGAAGTACATGTAAGCATTCTGCCCGTCCTTCGTCGAAAGCAGAAAACCCGTAGGCTGTCTTAAGATCTTGTATTGCGGCGCCGCGGCATGCTTGCGGGCGAGCCAAGGCTCGCCCCTACGGCAAAAGAGGAGACTCGATGTTCGGGCGAGCGGCGGTCAGTGTCTACGCGACCCGGTGGCTCGCCCACCCTTGCTACAAAATGCCCAGCTGATTTTGCGCGACTTACTTGCGCTTACAGAGTTCGCAGAGAGCGCGGAGAAAAGCGATCAATAGGCGGATATGTTACACTGTGTGACGGGCTGCGAGAAAATCAAGGATACGCAAGATGAGCCTGTTTGATTCGTTGAGCAAGATTTCGGAACAGATACAGCGTCAGCGGCACCTGATTACATCAGAGCAGGACACGATACTTGTTTCAGTCCAGCCATTCATCCGCGCCTTGGGCTACGATTTGCAAAATCTGGCGGAGGTAAAGTCGGAGTACTCTGCGGATGCCAAGTCCTACGGCGGCGAGCGCGTCGATTACGCCTTGCTGCGCGATGGCGCGCCAATGGTCTTCATTGAAGCGAAGTCAATTGACGTCAAGCTAAACGAGACGCATTGGAAGCAACTGCACAACTATTACAACGCTAGAGACGCGCGATTTGGCGTGCTCACAAATGGCATCGAATACCGCTTCTACGCCGACCTGGATAAAAGCAATATCATGGACAAGCAACCGTTCATGACGATTGATATGCAGGATCTCGACAAAAGGCTGGTAATAGAACTGGAAGGCTTCACCAAGTCCGGCTTTGACCTCAAGCGCATCCTGGACGGCGCGCAGAGGCAGCGGATCGCGCGCTTGCTAGAGCAGGAAATGAGCCAGCCGTCGGATGCATTCGTTCGGCATTTCGCCAAGCAAGTGCATTCGGGACGGCTGACTGAAGCGGACGTTCAGCGCTATGGCCGGCTGGTGAAGGAGGCCTGGGACGAGCTTAAGGGTGATGAGATTGTCATCGACAAACCGCCCATCATAAATGGGGGTGATATCGAGCCCGAGCCAGACCCGTCGCCCAAGCCACAGAAATACATCCCGGTCTTCGGCTACTATGAAGGTCACAAATTCGAAGCTGAATTGCTTCGGGAAAGTATCAAGAGTGGATTAACCATTGGCGGCGGCCAAATTCGCTACAAGGGACAGATAACATGGCTGAAGAATGCGGCGGTCATGGCCATTCGTTCCGTCGATCCAAAGTTTGAGCCGACGAGAACATTCCCTAACGGATTCAAATTCTGGCACGTGGTCGATCCGGCTGATGGGAAAGAGCACATGATAAGATTTATCTCCGGATGGGATATGACGGATGAAGCGCTGCGCCAAAGAGTGCTCGGTATATCCTGACTGTTTTCTCGGTGCCCTCTGCGCCTCTGTGGTGAATTCCCCTACCGCAACGCCACAATCCAATCCTTCGTGTCCTTTGTGCCTTCGTGTCTTTGTGATTGAATAAATTTCTGCGCCTCTGTGGCAAAAGAAACGAACGCAGCTTCACAATCAGCGACCGTAGAATCACGCGAAATAGTGCCTTGCAATTTCAAGCGTATTACTATAGCTTAGGTGTAGCCCCTTACATCATGCTAGGAAGACACAATGAGCGCTCAAGCAACTGAAATGCAAACGAACAATCCTGAACCGCTTGAACAGCGCGTTGCTGGTCTTGAACTACGCGTATCCCAAGTGGAAGACCCTATGCAAGCCATCCTGGAAAATGTCCTTCACATGCGCAAAGTTCAAGACGAGCAAAGCCAATCGTTGCTAAAGATCGCGGATCATCTCGGAATAGATCCCAATCCATTTGGGTCCTAACTCAGCTTCTGCAACACCGCCCGACAAATCCTTTGTGCCTTCGTGTCTTTGTGATTGAATAAATCTCTGTGCCTCTGTGCCTCTGTGGCAAAATTCCCCTACCGCAGCTTCTCCATCACCGCCCTTAACCCCACCGGCAGCTCGCTCACAAAGCGCAGCCGCTCGCCACTGACCGGATGGTCAAAGGCCAGCTCGTGCGCGTGCAGGAACTGCCGTTTCAGCTTCACGCGCTGCTTGCGCCGGCCATAGACCGCATCTCCCAGAACCGGGCAGCCGATAAAAGCCATGTGAACGCGAATCTGATGCGTTCGCCCGGTCAGCAGCTTCAAGCGCGCCAGCGCCCGATCGCCCTGGAAGTCATCGTCCAGCACCGCGAATTCGGTCTGGGCCGGCTTGCCCGCGCGCCGTACCGCCATGCGTTTGCGCTGCCGCGGATCGCGGGCGATGGGCGCGTCGATAAGGCCCGTGTTGGAATCCGGCCGCTTCTCGAGCAGCGCCAGGTATATCTTCTCCACCGTCCGCGCTTGGAACTGCGCCATCAGCGCCAGCAGCGCCGGTTTGTTGCGCGCGGCGACCAGAAGGCCGCTCGTGCCGCGATCGAGACGATGGACGATGCCCAAGCGCTCCTGCGTCTCGGGGTCGTCCATCATGTCGGCGAGTTCCGGGTAGCGCGCCAGAAGCGCATTCACCAGCGTGCCGGTCTCGTTGCCGGGTCCGGGATGCGTCACCATACCGGCCGGCTTGTCGATGACGGCGAGATGCGCGTCTTCGTAGACGACATCAAGCGGGATGTCTTCCGGCTCGACTGAGGTTTCCGGGCGCGGCGGGATGCTCACGCTTACGACTTCGCCGCCTTTGAATTTGTAGCCGGTCTTCTGCGCCTGGCCATCGACGAGCACATGCCCGGCGCGGATCAGCGCTTGGACCTGCGCCCGAGAGTAGCCGGGCAGATGCGCCAGCAGGAATATGTCCAGGCGCTGCTTGACTTCATTGGCGACGAGCGTTAGGATTTCTTCTGGCATGGATAGCTGCCGAGCAGGTATTCCCGAAAACGTTGCCGAATGCGAGAAGCGGCATTCATTCGCAGAACGAATACTGTTGTCCGCCCTTCGGGAGTGAGACCAATAATAGAGGCATCTGGATTGACGCGAAAATGTTCATCCCAGCTATCCAATCGCGGATGAAACAGTCTACTTAGTTTGTCGGTTTGCGGGTCATATCCAGCAACATTTACGCCCTTGAAGCGGTTGCAATCCGGGCAAGCCAGGCAAAGATTCTCATCGTTGTCATCACCTCCATGACTACTCGCAATGATATGATCAACATGAAATCCTAGAGATTGGGCTCCTCTTCCAACGCGACAGTATTCGCAGTACCCTGACGCAAGAATGTGAACTGTATCACGCTGCTGCGCAGAGATCGTCAAGTCTCAATACCTTGGCGTCTCAACTCAGTATTCACTTTCAGCAGCGCCATGAAACTGTTTGCTCGAAGGCAATCGTCCAACTCGCGCTCTTCGAGTATGGTCAGCTCACCCTCGCCGTTGCGGTCGAGTAGAAAATGAACTCGCGCCTGTATGTCTTCGGGAAACATGTAAGCGAGTAATTCATCATCTGTAGGGTCAGAAGTCAAGAATTCAGCAATTGCATCAGGTACATTTCGCACTGGCGTATCAATCACGGGTTTTTCTCGTCTGCTCTTGCCACTTTGCCGCAACCTCATCTTTGTTTTGAGCAGACTAATCATGTTATCGGCATATACGAAGTCATCTAACTCGTGCCGCTCTTCACAGGTCAACTCGGCTTCGCGATTCTGTTCGAGCAGATAGCTTACGCGCGCCTGCATATCGTCTGGCAGCACGAAGGCGAGCAGGTCATCATCCGTCGGATCAGAAGCCAGGAAATCGGTTATTAGACAGAACACATCTTGTGCAGGCGCTTTTATCATGGCGATGCTCCTTTACCTCCGCCCAATTGTACCCCAATGCCTTCCAGTAATCACCCAGCGCGGATTAGGGCGGACCCAGCGCCGAACTGAGCAGCGCCGCGAGCGTGCCGGCCACGACAATCGCCAGCAGCATGATCAGCGCCATGCGGATCAGCTTGCGCAGCGCCGCGCGCTCAGCCGCCGACCAGCCTCGCTTGACTTCGTCCTCACCCGCCATCGCCATCCCCACAGCGCCCTTGGATGCCTTCGATTAAACCACAGTTTACGCGCGACCTTCAAGTTAGGCCCGCGTCCGTCCGCGCCCAGGCAATATTTGACCGCCCAAGTTGACGGGCTATAATGTCTTGCCGAGAGGAGAGGCCAACTTATGCGGGTTTTGGTGACCGGCGGCGCCGGTTATATCGGCAGTCATGTCGTTCAACTGCTTGTCGAGCGCAATGTGCAGGTTGTCGTCTACGACAACTTGAGCACAGGCCATCGCGGCGCGGTACACCCGGACGCGACTCTCATTGTCGACGATTTGCACAATCAGTCCGCGCTCGCCGCCGTCTTTGAAGCGCAGGCTTTCGACGGCATCCTGCACTTCGCCTCGCAAATCCTGGTCGGCGAAAGCATGCGGCAGCCCTTCACCTACCTGCGGGACAATGTTTACACCGTCATCAATGTCCTGGAAGCGGCCAGCCGCCACAATGTCAATCGCTTCATCCTCTCCTCCACCGCCAACCTTTATGCTGAGCCCGAGCGCGTGCCCATCGACGAAAATGAATCTTTGAAGCCCGGCAGCGTATATGGCGAAACAAAGTATATGGCGGAGCGCCTGCTCGCCTGGATGGACCGCCTCTACGGCATGAAGTACTGCAGCTTGCGCTATTTCAATGCCTGCGGCGCTCACCCGGACGGCCATATCGGCGAAGCCCACGATCCCGAATCCCACCTCATCCCGCTCGTGCTGCAAGTCGCCCTGGGGCAACGCGACTCCATTCAGATTTTCGGGACGGATTACGACACGCCCGATGGCGCCTGCATCCGCGATTATGTGCACGTGCTCGACCTGGCCCGGGCCCATATCCTGGCGCTGGATGCGCTGGCGGACGGGCGCAGCCGCGTCTACAATCTCGGCAGCGGCAGCGGCTATTCCGTGTTGGAAGTTATCGAAGCCGCCCGCGCCGTCACCGGCCATCCGATTCCCGCCGTCGCCGCGCCCCGCCGCGATGGCGACCTGCCGGTCCTGGTCGCCGATAGCGACAAGATCGGCCGCGAATTGGGCTGGGATACCGAATACAAGGATCTCAAGTCGATCATCCGCACCGCCTGGAATTGGCATCAGCGGCATCCCCGCGGCTATGAAACCTGAGTGGTGAAATAGGCGCTTGCCTCTGTATCAGTCCTCGTACAAGGAGGAGCTGATATGACCCGCCTGGCCGTTCTCGCCGACATACACGGCAACCTGCCCGCGCTGCAAGCCGTCATCGACGACATGGCGCCATTCGATGTTGATCATGTTGTGGTCGCCGGCGACAGCGTCAACTGGGGACCCTGGTCGCGCGAGGTGATGGAGATCATCAGCGCGCGCCACTGGGCGGTCATCCGCGGCAACAACGAGTTATACGCCCTCGATTACGACACGCCGCGCATGCCGCCGCATTGGTCCTCATTCACCATGCCGCCGATCTTGCGCGAGCACCTGGGCGCGGATTGGCTCCGCATCATCGCCTGCTTGCCGGATGAACTCTGCTTGCGTTTTGTGGACGCGCCCGCGATCCGCATGGTTCACGGGATTCCCGGCAATCCCTTCCAGGCGATCAGCCCCAGCGCCTCCGCCCGCGAGGTCAAGGTTTGGCTGGCCGATGCGCCAGAAACCACCGTCATCTGCGGCCACAGCCACATTGCCCTGGAGCGCCGCGTTGACCGCTGGCATATCTTCAATCCCGGTTCGGTCGGCATTCCGCTGGACGGCGAGATCAGCGCCAGCTATATGATTCTCGACGGGGACGCAAGCGGTTGGAAACTGGTCGCGCGCCGCCGGGTCCCATTTTCCAACGAGGCGAACTACGCGCGTTTTGCGGCGCAGCGCTTCGCCGAACGCGGCGGCGTTACCGCGCGGCTCGTCATTCAAGAATTCCGCTGCGCGCGCCTGCGCTTGCATCCCTATCTAATCTGGAAAGAGGCAACCCGCCCCGGCCAGCCCGACAGCATGGAGCTGATGGCGGAGTTTCTCAACCTGGAGGACATCGGCGAATTCACCTTGCCCGATTATCAAGGCTTGACGCCGGCGCTGTATCGCGACTGATTGCCCCGGGCATGGTAGGATAGACGCAGCCGAAAGCCCGGAGATCCGGAGCCGCCCATGTGCCGCAACATCCGCACGCTCTACAATTACGAACCGCCCAGCACGGACGCCGACATTGAAGCGGCGGCCCTCCAATATGTGCGCAAAGTGAGCGGCTATACCAGGCCCTCCGCCGCAAACGAAGCCGCCTTTCAGCGGGCGGTCGCCGATATCGCGCGGGCGACGGCGGCCCTGCTCGACTCCTTGCAGACCGCGGCGCCGCCCCGCAACCGCGAAGCGGAAATCGCCAGGGCCCGCGCCCGATATGCCAAGCGCTTGGGCGGCGCCTGAGCCGTTTACACGCTCAAAAGCTTGCGCTAGACTACGGCCCGGAACGCCGAGAAAAACGAGAGGATTGCATGACGGAATCCGGCAGCAGCATGCGCGCCGTCATCATCGAAAACATCGGCCGTCCGCGCGCCCTCAAGGTGACGCGGATTCGCCGTCCAAAACCCGGCATGGGCGAAGCGCTGGTCAAGATTCATGCCAGCTCGGTTAACCCGCAGGACCTCTTGCTCCGCAGCGGGCGCCTGCTCGTTCGCAAGCCCATGCCGCATATCTTGGGCGCGGACCTGGCCGGCGAGATCACGCAGCTCGGCGACGATGTAAAGGGCTGGCAAATCGGCGACCGCGTCGCCGCCTGCTTTGAGCGGCTCGGCTGCGAAATCAACGGCGCTTATGCGGAATATTGCGCCCTGCCCGCCGATCAGCTGATCAAGCTGCCTGAGGATCTCGACTATCAATCGGCGGTTGCCGCCGGCGCCGCATTTGCGGCCGCTTTCCAGGCCCTGTTGACCTGCGGCAAACTCAAAAAAGCGGACACCGTTGCCGTGCGCGGCGCGGGCAATTGCCTCGGCGCATCGGCGGTGCAGATCGCCGCCGCGCGCGGCGCCAAAGTCATCGCCATCAGCGAGAGCCAATTCGCCGGGCGCTTGCGGGAAATCGGGGCAGCGGTCGTGCTGGAGGATGCCGGCGACGATTTGCTGCGTCAGGTTCAACTCGCGAGCATGGAAGAAGGCGCCAGCCTCATTCTGCATTGCAGCGAAGAGCTCGACCTGGCTCAATCCCTGGGCATGCTCAGAAATGGCGGCCGTCTGGTTATCGCTTGCGCCCTGCGCAAACCGGCAACCCGCTTCGACGCGCTGGACCTGCACTTGAGGAACCTCAGCATCCTGGGCGCCAGCGGTTCCATCCAGCCCAAGGAGCATGAATCGATCTTAAGCGGCTTGGCGAACGGGACCTATCGCGCGTTGGTGGACGAGGTCATGCCGCTGAGCCAAGCCCAAAAGGCCCATAGAAAACTCGAGAAATCGCCCGGTTTCGGCAAGATCATTCTCGTGCCCGATTCGATTTTGGAAGCCGAGAAAAAACCCTCCAATTGGATCCCGATCGAATAAGCGGCGCTCAATCGAGACCGGGATAGTCCAGAAACAGAGCATCCAGAGCCAGGCGCAGGTTGGCGTTGGTATCCAGCGTTTCGAGCATCCGCTGCGTCGCTTTCAGCGCGTCAAGGGCCGTCGCCGGCCCGATGCGCTGGGCGAGCGCGCGAATTTCATCGCGGCGGTCGCCATTGCAGGGTTTGACCGGGCTGTCCAGGCATTGCAGCGCGACATCGCGCCAAAACGTCAGCCAGATCTCCAGGATTTGCCGCAGTTCCGCTTTGTCCCGCCCCACGCGCTTGCTCAGCTCGTCCGCGGCTTTAATGCGAGCCAGCCGCGTCCCGTCCAGGACATCGCGAAGCAGATTCAGCATGTCATCGCGCATGGCAAGCGTCTCGCCATCCGCCATGGCGTCCAGGGCCCAGCCGGTGCGGCCGCAGCTTAGACTGGCGATCAATTCCGCGCGCTCGGCATCACAGCCGCGGCTGATCAACGCGACTTTCGTCTGTTCAAGCGAGGCCGGCCGCAGCGGCAGCAACTGCGCGCGGCTGCGCACGGTGGGCAATATGCCCTCGGCCTTGCTGGCGATCAATATCATTACCGCATAATCCGGCGGTTCTTCCAGGGTTTTGAGCAGGGCGTCCTGCGCCAGGGGCGCAACCAGGTCAAAGTCGTCAAATATGGCGACACGGTAGCGCGAGGCAAAGGGCTTCAACGCCAGCGTATGCGCGGCCTGCCGTATTTCATCAATCTTGGGCGGTTGGCCATCGACTGGACCGATTTCGATCAGGTCGGGCGCGGCGCCCCGCTCGATGGCTTTGCAGGCGCGGCACTGAAAACAGGGTCGCTCCGCCAGTTTCGCCTTCTCGCAGTTGAGCGCCATTGTGTATGCTCGGGCCAGCTTCATCTTGCCCAGCGCCGGGCTGCCGCTGATCAAGTACGCATGGCGATTGCGACCGTTCTGCAGCGAGCGACGCAGAAAATCCACCGCCCACTCGTGGCCGATGACGCCCCAATTCGCGAATGCCCGCTTGCCTTCATCCATGCGCCGATTATACAGCGCGGGCGCGGCAAATCGAATTGCGCGTCGAAGCGCGCTTGCAGCCGGCCCGCGGCAGGTAAAAGCACTGTAAAGTGGGCGGACGCCGCCGCATAAAAGCGATGAAAAACTCTATAATGGTAAGCGGGACGCGCTCCAGAGAGCGCCGTCCCGCATGCAGCGCCGTCGGATCGAGCAAAGGACATTCTTATGCCGTCATTGATCTCGCGTCTTTTTCGCCTGATTGTGCTCCTGTTCACATTCGCGCTGTCGATCCAGGCCCAGGACGCGCCGGCGATATCCATCAGTCCTCAAGCGGGCCCGGCCGAGAGCGCCGTTTTTGACATCTTTATCAGTGGATTGCAGCCGGACACAGAATTCGAGGTCGAGATCCTCTTTGCCGGCGCCGTCGTGTTCAGCAGCGGAGAAACAAGCGACGCCGCCGGCGTCATTCCCTTTCCCGTCCGCAGCACCGAAGGCGATCAAGCCGGCGCCTACACAATTCGCGCGCTCCATCGGGGCGAAGTCGTCGTCAGCGCGGAGTTTGAACTGATCGCCGCGGTCGAGGGCGCGGAAGACCGACCCGAGCTTCCGGGGATTGTCACAGTTTCGCCCGAGACGGCGCCCTTTGGGCAAATACAGACGATACGCGTTTCCGAACTCGCGTCGGATAGCGATTATGCGCTGGCGATCACAGCCGGCGAGACGCAGCAATCGGCTTATCGCCGGCAACTCAGGAGCGATGCCGACGGCGTTATCGAGATCGAAGTCTTCGCGGAAGCGGGCGATTCGCCCGGGCGGCATGAGATCGCCGTCTACAACGCCGGCGGCCAGTTGATCGCCACCGGCGAATTCGCAATTGAAGCGCCAGCCGGGCGCGAGCTGAGCATGCAACTGAGGCCAGCCGCCTTGGCCGCCGGCGGCACGGTCGAAATCGCCGTGGCCGGGGCTGCGGCCCTGGACAGCATCACCGCCCAGATCACGACCGTCGACGGCGTGCTCATCGATACCACGCTCGAGCAAGCCTCGGCTGCGGGGGAAGCGACTTTGCGCTTCGCGACGGCCCCGGAGCTACCCGCGGACGAATACATTGTCGCCATCTTCATTGAAGGCGAGAAGCTCGCGACTGCCAGCCTTACGCTCAGGGCGGGCGCGCCCGAGACGGCGTCCGCGCGCATCAGCGTCGACCCGGAGGCGGGCGCGCGAGGCAGCGAGCACGAGATAAGGGCGTCCGGCCTGGCGGCGGAGGCGGAATACAGCCTGATTTTTCTTGCCCCCTCCGGCGCCGAAGCGCTGCGCAGCGCGCGGGTTTCGGACGCTGAAGGCGCGTTCAGTCTGACCCTATCCAGCACAGAGGAAGATGAAGCCGGCGTCTATACCATTGAAGTCCGCGACGAAACGGGAAACTTGCTGGCGACAACAAGCTTTGAAGTCACCGCTGCCACTGCGGAGGCCCAAGCTCAGGACGAGGAGGATGCGACCGAAGAAACGCCGACCATCCCAGATGCCGTCGCGACGATTGCGCCGCAGTCGGCGCCGATCGGTTCCGGCCACCGCATCACCGTGCGCAACTTGCAGGCGCATGAGAATGTGCAAATCAATGTGATTTTCGCCGGCGCAACCGTTTACCGCAGCGACAAGACCGCCGACGCCAGCGGCGCAATCGCGCTGGAATTATTCACCGACGCCGAAGACAAACCCGGCAACTACACCGTGCTTGTTGAGCGCGCGGCAGGCAATCAGCCGGCGGTCATACTGACCGCCACCGCAGCGGACCCAAGCGCGCCGATTGTCGCCGCTGCGGACGAAGACCGGGTCGTCTCCGGTAAGCTGGAAGACGGCCGCGCGAGAATCGAATTCGACGGCGCGCGCGGGGGTTACGCCCTGCTCCGCGTCGCATCGGCGGACTTCGATCCGGCGGCAGCGCTGCTCGACCGCGATGATCGCCAACTTGCCTTCAGCGACGACAGCCGCGGACGCAAGGACGCCATTATCGGCCCCCTGCTGCTGCCTTACTCCGGCCAATATGCGCTCGAAATAACGGCGGCGCCCCTGATGATGGCGCAGGGCGCAATCGACGGCGAGTTCAGCGTTCAAATATCCAGCGTCCGCGTAGAGCCGATCGCCTTTGAATCGGACCAGCCTTTTTCGCTTTCGGCAGAGACGCCGGCGCGCTTCTACAGTTTGCCCGTCGAAACCGGCGACAGTCTGACGGTCCGGGTCGACAGCGGCGGCGCGCTTGATACGCTGCTGCAGGTTGTCGCGCCGGACGGCACTGAATACGCCTTTGATGACGACAGCGGCAGCGGCTTTGACGCCGAGTTGAGCAACCTGGTTTTTGACAGCGCCGCGGAATACATTCTGGTCCTGTCAAGTTTCGATGAGGGCGCCAGCGGCGCCGGCGCGCTTTCCATCTCGCGCAATCCCGCGCATGCCCTGGAAGATGGCGAAACCGTCATCAATCTCAATGACAAAGCCATTCGTGATCTGGTTGTCTTTGATGTTCAAGAGGACGAGCTGCTCGTTCTCAATCTGGACAAGCTGGCCGGCGATGTCGAAGACCTTTATGTCACCGCCACCATCGACGGCATGGAAGTCATGGCTTACAGCACAATGGGCGTGCCGGAGCATTTGCCCCTGGCCTTCGTCACGCCGATGGGCGGGCGCGTCGTCGTCACTCTGGAAAAGTTCGGCTTTGACGACGCGATAACGCTCGAGGTGTCGCTCGAGCGGCCCTAGGCGCCGAAGCGGTGACTCGCCCGCCACACCACCACCCGACATCCGTAGGGGCGTTTCGCTGAAACGCCCGCCATCACGCCGGGGCGCAACCTGCCCGCCCGATGCGCCATCTCCCTGCATCGGTAGGGGCGAGCCGGTGGCTCGTCCGCCGCACCATCACCCGATGTCGTAAATGTGAATATGCGGGCGACACACAGTGTCGCCCCTACACCCATCCCGCCGGCCGCCTGTGTCGGCGCGACCTGCGCGACCGACGCGAGCAACCGAACACGGTGTTTTTTGTCTGAAAACGGTGTATAATGCGGCTAACCATTGCATGAGGCGGAAGCCAATGACCTTTGATGGGACGCTGTCGCTGGATATCATACTTACCTTGCTGGGTATTGTAATCGCTGTTTGGCAATTGAATTCCAGAAACGAGCGCATGATAGGCCAACTGCGAGAAGAGCTCAAAGGCGACATCTCCGATCTCAAAGACGAGATCTCCGATCTCAAAGACAGTCAGGACAACCTGCGCACTGAACTCAAAGACGAGATCTCCGATCTCAAAGACAGTCAGGACAACCTGCGCACTGAACTCAAGGGCGAGATCTCCGATCTCAAAGACAGTCAGGACAACCTGCGTACTGAACTCAAAGCCGGTCAGGACAACCTGCGCACTGAACTCAGAGGCGACCTCCGGCGAGTAGAGAACAAAGTCGACGACAGCAACCAACGCCTGGCGCGGCTCGAGGGCCGCTTTGAAGGGCGCGAAGAGCGGCTGGCATCCGAGAGCGAGACCGATACAGCCGCGTGAAACATCCCCGCTCCCCGCATAAGATCTCTCAATAATCCCCGTTTTCTTTTGATTCCCGTCCGGCCAGCGTCGGGACGGCGGCCGCATGTGTCTGCGCGGCCTGCGCGATCCGCCGAAACGCCCGCGATCGCGCTGGGACGACCGGGCGGGCGAGCCACCGGCTCGCCCCTACACCCGCGCGCAGCCGGCCGCCTGTGTTGGCGGGCGACACACAGTGTCGCCCCTACACCCATTCAGCCGGCCACATGTGTCGGCGCGATCCGCCGAAACGCCCGCGATCGCGCTGGGCCGACCGGGCGGGCGAGCCACCGGCTCGCCCCTACCGATGTCGGACGACGTTTCTACCATGCCGGCGCCAGCCCCCAAGCCAAGCGCGTCTAAACTGCCATCGCCGGCCTCAAATGCTTGCGCTGTGGGTTATATTTTGCTATATTGCCCATAAGATAGATATTCTCTATAATATGCCGCAGAACAGATAAAGGGCGTACAGTGATGAAACTCGATAAGGTTCTTTCCCGGCGCGCCGAAAAATTGACGCTTGCCTCCCGCTCGCCTGTAGCGCTTAGTTTGCCCCCCCCCCCCCCCCGCATCTCGCGCTAAATCCCGTTACTCGCCGGAGGTCGTCATGAACTCCGGAACGCTTGCAAAGTTCATTCTCATCGCGCTCGTTTTCTTGCTGCTTTCGGCGGGGCCCGCCTATGGCGCCGGCTTCACCGCCAACGACCACGCCACGCTGGTCACCGCCATCAATTCCGCCAACGGCAACAGCGAAGCCGACACCATCACCATCGAGGCTGATATCACGCTGACGGCCGACCTGCCCGCCATCTCGACCTATATCGCCTTCATAAGCAGCGACGGCAACCGCTTCACCATCAGCGGCAACAACGCCCGGCGCATTTTCACGGTCACCAGCGGCGGCCGTCTCGCAATCCACAATCTCGTCCTTGCCAACGGCAACAGCGGCAATGACCACGGCGGCGCGATCCATGTCACCAGCGGCGAGCTCGAGCTTGTAAATGCGGTCGTCAGAAACTCAACCGCCGGGACCAGCACCTCCGCGAAGAGTGGCGGCGGCATCTATGTCACCGCCAGCGCCGGAAGCCCGGCCAGCGCGTCGATTACCGCCAGCTCGATTCACAACAACCTGGCTTATCACGAGGGCGGCGGCATCTTCCTCCAGGGCCAGGTTGCCTTGACCCTGTTCAGAAGCGCCGTCTACAGCAATGAAAGCAAGTCAACCTCCGCGAGCGGCGGCGGCCTGGTTTTCAGAAACTATGGGGACACGCCCGCTGGCTTAACAATCGTGAACAGCAGCATATTCAGCAACAAGGGGGCCGGGCGCGGCGCGGGCATTTACGCCAGCCTTAACGCGACTGCCGGTATCACCTCAGTTGTCAACCTGCAGCATGTGACCATCACCGGCAATACGACAAGCTCAACCGATACCACCACAGGCGCCGGCTTCTATGCCGTCAATGCCAAGGTGACGCTGCAAAACAGCATCATTCACGGCAACAAACGCAATTCAGGCAGCGCCGACAGCAATTGCATTTTCGATCAAATACCCGCAAGCGGCGGCTACGCGCCAACCCTCAGCAACAATATTGTCGGACCAGGCTCCACCAGCAGCTCCGCGCCTCACTGCACGCCTAATTCGGATCCCGCCGATCCCCTGCTGGCCGGTCCGGGCGTCCATGGCCAGGGCAACTTCTTCATACCGCGCGTCGGCAGCCCCGCCATCGACTCGATCGGGAACGCTGATTGTCTGCCTAAGAGCGCGGGCGGACACGTGGACCAGCGCGACCGCGCCCGTCCCTTCCCGACGGGCGGGAATTGCGATAAAGGCGCGATTGAAGACTCCGGTTGGTCGCCGCCGCCAAGCATAATTGTTTCCCAGCCCTCGCCCAGCGGTGATGTCGGGAGCGGTGGCGGAAGCGGTGGCGGAAGCGGCGACGGAAGCGATGATGACGACGATGAGACCTTGAAGGCGGTCCTGGCGAAGCCCGTCTCCACCTGCCTGACCCTGGACGGCATCGCCGCCTACAACATCAACGAATCGACGCAATGCCAGCGCGTCAATGCCATGCAGATCGCCAATCCCAATATCAAAGAGGGCGATTTCGTCGACGCCGTCGATGTCTGGTCCTGGGTCACGCCCAATACGCAAATCTGCTTCGAGGCGGCCGGCGCCGCCTTCAAGTTCATCGATACCGCCGCCATGCCGCGCACGGTTCAGGCTTGGGCCGCTTGCAGCATGAATGGCATGACCTGCGCCACGATCAACGGCCCGGGCATGTTGGTCCTGCTGCCGGGCGATCCGCCCGCGGCCTGCGTCGTCCAGAGACCGGCCGCTCAAGCCGCGCCCGTCTCGGCGCAAAGCCTCAGCAATTGCATGGTGCGGACGCAATTCATTCTCAACCTCCGCGCCGCGCCCGACGGGGAGATCATCGGAGAAGTGCCGCACAATTCCACGCTGACGGCGCTGCAGCGGACAGCGGGCTGGTTCAAGGTGGATTATCACGGCGAGCGCGGCTGGATCGCGGCCGAGTTCGTCGATAAGAAGGGCAGTTGCGGCTAGCGAGACGATATACACGGCATACGCGGCATTCGCAACATCTGTAGGGGCGAGCCATTGGCTCGCCCGCCACACAATCACACCCAACATCGGTAGGGGCGACACTGTGTGTCGCCCGCCGCACCACCACCCGCCACGCAATCACCCGACACCGGTAGGGGCGTTTCGCTGAAACGCCCGATGCGCAAACACCCTGCGTCGGTAGGGGCAATTCTGCGAATCGGCCGATGCCGTAAATGTGACTTTGCGGGCGAGCCAATGGCTCGCCCCTACGCCTCTTCCAGCCGGCCGCCTGTGTCTATGCGACGTGCGCGGCATCTGTAGAGGCGATTGTGTGAATCGCCCGATGCCGTAAATGTGAATTTGCGGGCGAGCCACCGGCTCGCCCCTACCGGTGACGGACGACGATGTTGGCGGGCGACTCACCGAGTCGCCTCTGCTAATTCGTCGGCATTTGAAGAAATTTAACCGACTCTGATACCGTAGAAACGGGCTGTAATTTGACAACGCATCGCTTATTGCATTACAATACGCAGAGGATTGCATATTGTAGGAAACTGCTCGAAACGCTTCACATCAGCATAGGAATAGGAGCCTGGTCATGAAACTCACTTGCGGCTTCGCGCGCGCGGCAGGAAAACTGATGCTTCCCTCCCGCTCGCCTGGAACGATAAGTTACCCCCCCCCCCCCCCCCCCCCCCCGAATTAAACCCTAATCTCTCCCCTATTCTTGAATCTCGCTTCACTCTCCCATTCAGATTATGCCTAATTGCGTTGCTCTTCCTGCTGCCATTCACAAGCAGCGCCCAAGCCACGACCTACAACGTCAGCTCCGAAGAAGACTTGGCTGACGCCTTTTCCCATGGCTTGATCCAAGGGGCAACCGCAGCCATCATCGTCAACATCAACGCCGACATTACGCTGACCGGCAACGGCGGCGCTCTTTTTAGCTCCACGACCATCCATGGCAACGGTCACACCATCAACGGCGTGGACAGCCACCGCCCCATTACCATCAACGAAGCCACCGCAAATGTAGTCATCAACAATCTCACGCTGGCGAATGGCCAGAGCATAGCGAACGAACATGGCGGCGCGATCAGATACGTGGCAGGGGCGTCATTAACGCTAAACAATGTCACCGTGCGCGACAGCGCCTCCGCTTTTTCAGGCAGCACTGGCAACGGCGGCGGCTTGTATTGCAACGCGGCCAATCTCACGATCAGGAACAGCCGCATTCACGACAATAGCGGCAATAAAGGCGGCGGAGTCAATCTGGACTCGGGCTGCACCAACGCCCAGATTATCAATTCCAGCGTCTACGACAACACCAGCACAGGCAATGGCGGCGGCGTCTATGTCGATGGCGGCGCCAGCATGACCATCAGCAACAGCAGCATCTTCGGCAATACAAGCGCTCATCGCGGCGGCGGCATTTACATGGATGGCGGCGGCACGCTGACGCTTGAGCATGTGACCATCGCCGGCAATAGCACCACCGACGCCAAGGGCAGCGCCAGCAGCGATACGGGCGCCGGGCTGCGCATGTACAGCGGCACATTGCACATACGCCACAGCATCATCTACGGCAACACCCTGAAAGGCAATCAAGAAAACTGCCGGATTCATAGCTCCGTCACCGTCGGCACGCTGAGCAACAATATCGTCGGCGCGGGCAGCGACTCCACCTGCACGCCCAATTCCGACCCCGCCGATCCCCTGCTTGTCGGGCCGGGCGTACATGGCCAAGGCAAGTTCTTCATACCGCGCCAGGGCAGCTCCGCTATCGACTCAATCGGCAACGCGGATTGCCTGTCTACCGTGACCACCGACCAGCGCGGCCAGCCCCGTCCCTACCCGACAGGCGGAAGTTGCGACAAAGGCGCGATTGAGGATCCCGGTTATGTGCCGCCGCCGCCGGTTCAGCCCCCGCCGCCCAGCAATGACGGAGGCGGCTCAGGCGGCGGAAGCGGCGGCGGAAGCGATGATGACGACGATGACGATGAGACCTTGAAGGCGGTCCTGGCGGCGCCCGTCTCCACCTGCCTGACCCTCGAGGGCATCGCCGCCAACAACCTCACTGAATCCACCCAGTGCCAGCGCCTGGACGCCATGCAGATCGCCGATCCCGATATCAAAAAGGGCGACTTCGTCGACGCCGTCGATGTCTGGTCCTGGGTCAGGCCCGACACGGAAATCTGCTTCACGGCGGCCGGCGGGTCTTTCACATTCATCGACACCGCCGCCATGCCGCGGACCAAAAGCGAACCGGAAGCCTACAGCAAGGACGGCATGACCTGCGCGAAGATCGACGGGCCGGGCATTCTCGTTCTGATGCCCGGCGACCGGCCCGCGCTGGCCGCCGCCGACGCCGCGACCAAAGCGGCCAAGGCCGCGCCGGCCGTGCCGGCGGCGCAAAGCCTGAGCAATTGCATGGTGCGGACGCAATTCAATCTCAACTTCCGCGCCGCGCCCGACGGGGAGATCATCGGAGAAGTGCCGCACAATTCCACGCTGACGGCGCTGGAGCGGACGGCGGGCTGGTTCAAGGTGGATTATCACGGCGAGCGCGGCTGGATCGCGGCCGAGTACGTCGAGCCCAAGGGTAGTTGCGGGTAATTGCGCGGCGATATACGCGGCATACACGGCATTCGCAACATCTGTAGGGACGAGCCATTGGCTCGCCCGCCGCACCATCACCCGCCTCGACACCCCCCGACATCGGTAGGGGCGTTTCGCTGAAACGCCCGATGCGCAATCACCCTGCGTCGGTAGGGGCAATTATGCGAATCGGCCGTTGCCGTAAATTTGAATATGCGGGCGACACACAGTGTCGCCCCTACATCCCATTCAGCCGGCCGCCTGTGCCTGCGCGGCCTACACGATCCGCCGAAACGCCCGCGATCGCGCTGGGGCGACCAGGCGGGCGAGCCACCGGCTCGCCCCTACCGATGTCGGAGGACGGTGTTGGCGGGCGACACACAGCGTCGCCCATACGCCCATCCAGCCGGCCGCCTGTGTTTGCGCGGCCGGCGCGGCATACGCGGCCCGCCGAAACGTCCGCGATCGCGCTGGGACGACCAGGCGGGCGACACACAGTGTCGCCCCTACCCCCATACCGACCGCCAGTGTCGGCGCGAAGCCAAGCGCAAGCGTTTCAAAACCGCGATCGCCGCCCTCAAATACTTGCTTTTCGAGACGAATACTGATATATTGCCCAAAAGCCATTACATCGCCATAATGTGCCGTAAGGTCTACAAAGTGAGTAAAGTAATGAACTTCAAGAATGCGCTTGCCCGGCGCGCCGGAAAACTGACGCTTTCGTCCCGCTCTCCTGTAGCGGTTAGCCTGCCCCCCCCCCCCCCCCCGAATTAAACCCTAATCTTTCCCGTTTTCTTGATTCTCGCTTCACCCTCCCATTCAGATTATGCCTGATTGCGCTGGCATTCCTGCTGCTTTCGGCGGCGCCGGTCCAGGCCGCCACCTACAATGTTTCCAGCGAGAGCGAGTGGAACGCCGCGATGACAGCGGCTTTCAGCACCAGCGAAGACGACATCGTGAATATCACCGCCTCTTTCACGCTCTCCGCAGACCTCAGCAACATCTTCAGCAGCATGACCATCAACGGCTCGGACGGCAGCGGCGGCAACTACACCATCAACGGCGCGGGCAGTCACAGAGCCATTAGTTTAGCGATATCAGGGGCGAACGTGACGATCAACAATCTGACTATCACCGACAGTCAGGCTCCAACCAACGTTGCCGGCGGCGCAATCCTTTACGAAAACGGCAGCTCTTTAACCCTGAATAACGTCACCATCCGCGACAGCGAGTCTTCCTACAGCGGCAGCAACACAAACGGCGGCGCCATACATTGCACGGCGCCTAATCTGACCATCCGAAACAGCCGCATTCACGGCAATACCGGCGTTGACGGCGGCGGCATCTACATAAGCTCTAACTGCGCGAACGCCAAGATCATCAATTCCAGCATCTATGACAATGACAGCACAGGCAACGGAGGCGGTATTCACATCTGGGGCGGGACCATAGTAAACGCAAACGCTCCCAGCGTCACTATCACCAACAGCCTCATTTACGGCAACACCGCCGGCACGAGCGCTACGGTCAAGGATGGCGGCGGCATCTATGTCAGGGGCACCACTACAAAGTCGGCCACGCTGACTGTTAGCAACAGCTCGATTTACAACAACCTGGCGTACTCAGATGGCGGCGGCGTCTACGCAAACGGCCAGACCACCTTCACCATGAATAACAGCGCCGTCTACAGCAATGAAAGCAAGTCAAACGCCGGGGGCGGCGGTTTGGCTTTACGAAACGCTGCTAACACGCCCGCTACCTACACAATCGTCAACAGCAGCATCTTCAGCAACACGACGGCCGGGCGCGGCGCCGGCATCCAAGCCAGCATGAATTATCAGTCGACAACCTCTGTGCTGAACCTGCGCCATGTCACCATCACGCGCAATACCTCAAACCTGGCCGAGACTCAGCGCGGCGACGGTTTATATGTCGTCGCCACCAAGGTGACGATACAAAACAGCATCATCAGCGGCAACTTCCAAACAGGCACGGCAGCCAGCAATTGCTTATTCGACGGCCTGCCCACCGCCAGCCAAAGCGCGGCCCTTGCCCCCGTCACGGCCAACAATATCGTCGGCCCCGGATCCACCGGCAACGCCGCGCCTCACTGCACGGCTAATGCGGATCCCGCCGATCCGCTGCTTGTCGCTCCGAGCGTCCATCGCCAAGGCAACTTCTTCATACCGCGCGCTGGCAGTCCGGCTATCGACTCGATCGGCAACGCGGATTGCTTGTCCGGCGTGACCACCGACCAGCGCGGAAGAACCAGACCCAACCCACCGGGCGGGAATTGCGACAAAGGCGCGATTGAAGACCCCGGTTGGTCGCCGCCGCCGCCGCAGGTGACGACGACACGGACAGATTTTTCCCCGCCCCCGCCCGGCGATGATGTCGGAGGCGGTGGCGGTGGCGGCGGAGACTCAATCGAAGAGGACGACGAATACAGCGCGCCGCCCGTCTCCACTTGCTTGACCCTCGACGGCATAGCCGCCTACAACCTCAGCGAATCGACGCAGTGCCAGCGCGTCAACGCCATGCAGATCGCCAATCCCAATATCAAAGAGGGCGACTTCGTCGACGCCGTCGATGTCTGGTCCTGGGTCATGCCGAATACGCAAATCTGCTTCGAGGCGGCCGGCGGGTCTTTCACATTCATCGACACCGCCGCCATGCCGCGCACGGTCCAGGATTGGGCCGCTTGCAGCTTGAACGGCATGACCTGCGGGACGATCAATGGGCCCGGCATGTTGGTCCTGCTGCCCGGCGATCCGCCTTCAGACTGCGCCTCCCCGGCCGCCCAAGCCGCGCAAATCTCGGCTCAGGGTTTGAGCAATTGCATGGTGCGGACGCAGTTCAATCTCAACTTCCGCGCCGCGCCCGACGGGGAGATCACCGGCGGCGTGCCGCACAACGCCACGCTGACGGCGCTGGAACGGACGTCGGGCTGGTTCAAGGTGGATTATCACGGCGAGCGCGGCTGGATCAGCGCCGAGTACGTCGATAAGAAGGGGACCTGCGGCTAAACGCGCTGCATCGGTAGGGGCGATTCTGTGAATCGCCCGCCATCTGTACAGGGACGTTTCGCTAAAACGCCCGATGCGCCACCACACGCCGCATCGGTAGGGGCGACACTGTGTGTCGCCCGCCGCATCATCACCCGACACGCAATCACCCGACACCGGTATGCGCAATTCTGCGAATCGGCCGATGCTGTAAATGTGACTCTGCGGGCGAGCCAATGGCTCGCCCCTACACCCGCACCGAGCCGGCCGCATGTGTCTGCCGTCAGCGTCTACGCGACCCGCCGAAACGCCCGCCGCGCCATCTCCCTGCATCGGTAGGGGCGACACTGTGTGTCGCCCGCCGCATCATCGCCCGCCGCGCAATCACCCGACACCGGTATGCGCAATTCTGCGAATCGGACGTTGCTGTAATTGTGAATTTGCGGGCGAGCCAATGGCTCGCCCCTACACCCGCACCGAGCCGGCCGCATGTGTCTGCCGTCAGCGTCTACGCGACCCGCCGATACGTCCGCGATCGCGCTGGGGCGACCGAGCGGGCGGGCCGGTGGCTCGCCCGTCGGAGTCAAGCTGGAGAGCAAGCTTCAATACACTTGCAAGCCGCGCGCCTCGCGCTTGCCATCGCGCCAGGCTTCGTTGCGGTTATGCACCGGCAGTTCCTTCACGCGCAGGCCCGAATGCCGGGGATCGTCGCGCTCGGCGAAGAAGGCATCCAGCCGTCTCGTGTAATGCGCCGCAATTTTCGGATACTTCGTGTAGACGTTGTCATTCTCAGCCGGATCGCGGCGACGATCGTACAGGTCATGCGGTCCATTCGGGTAGCGCCGGATCAGCTTCCAGCGCTCATCCCGCGCCATGCGCAGATCGCCGTATTCTCCGTAGCGCATATTATTCCAGGCGCCGCGTTCGCCGCGCAGCATAGCCGCGTAAGACGCGCCCGCGTAAACGCCGTCCCGCGGCCGGCCCAAGCCCGCCAATTCGCGGATGCTGTGGTAGCTATCGCAATGATCCACGTATTCTTCGGGCGCCTGCGATGTCACGCCCGGTCCGGCAATAATCAGCGGTACTTGCAGCGAGACCTCGTACATATTCAGCGGCCGCGTGCTGTTGCCCTTGCCGAAGAAACCGCGATGCCCGAGGGCGCAGCCGTGATCCGATGTATAGATGACGATCGTGTTTTTCCAGAGTCCGCGGAGGCTCAAGGCGCCGACGACGCGGGCAATGTTGTCGTCAATCTCGGTCACGGCGGCGTAGTATCCGATATAGCGATCGCGCAGCTCTTGCTCGCTGAGCGCATTTGCGCCGCCTTCGTTATTGACCCAGGGATGCGGCCGATAAGGCGGAACCAGCGCGAAGGCGCAATCCTGATACTGCGCCGTATACTGCGGATCATGCGTCTGCTGCCGGTAAGGCGAATGCGTGGCGATATAACCGATGTTGAGGAAAAATGGTTTGTCCTCCGGCACGGTGTCCAGAAATTCAATCGCGTGATTGGTGATGAAGCGCGACTTGTTGCCTTCCAACTCTACCATTTCGCCGTTTCGCGCGTAGGTATAAGCCTCGTTGTGCGCGCCTTGCCAACCCGGCAGGCCAAAATAATAATCCACGCCCGACGGCGCCTGATGCGATTGGCCGAGATGCCACTTGCCGCTTAATCCGGTGTGATAGCCGGCCTCCGACAAGTCATCGAAAAGCGTGCGCGTCCCGCCCAGCCAGTCCCGCTCCCCGATCTCGGGCGTCGCTTCCTCCAGCCAGTCGTGAATGCCCAGCTGCGAGGGCATCTTGCCAGTCAGAAGGCAGGCGCGCGCCGGCGAACAAACCGGGCAGGGCGTATAGGCATGCGGGAAGCGGGTTCCGAGCACGGCCAGCGCATCCAGGGTCGGCGTATGCGTTTCTACGTTGCCATAGCTGCCGTTCGCCCAGGCGCCGTGGTCGTCAGTGAGGAACAAGACGATATTCGGCCGTGTGTCCATCCGGGCCTCCTGAATCTATGAAAGTCTGTCCACCGAGTTTACACCGCGCTGACGGGCTATCCCAGATTCAGCCGCTCGCTGCGCTAATGTATCCATTTCGGTTGAAATTGCCTGGCAGGGGCGATCCGGCGGATCGCCCGTACACCGAGTCTCCTCTAATGCCGTAGGGGCGAGCCACCGGCTCGCCCGTACACCGAGTCTCCTCTAATGCCATAGGGGCGAGCCACCGGCTCGCCCGTACACCGAGTCTCCTCTAATGCCGTAGGGGCGAGCACGTGGCTCGCCCGCATGTATGTCGCGTTAGACGAAGTGCATTTATTCAGTTATTTGCTTGCGTTTACTCCTGATGCGCTACCCCTTGCGGCGCGCGAGTTGACAAGGAACGCCAACACGTTAGAATTGCCATGAGACGCGGCCGACAGGAGAAGGCGCTATGCCACTTGTTTCCAAGGAGCAACAGGAGCAATTTCAGCGTGAAGGCTATTTCATCCTCGAATCGGTGATTCCGCAGAATATTGTCGCCGCCTTGCTGGACGAGTGCATGCGCCTGGTTCAGGAGCGCGACCGCGAAATGGAAGCCAAGGGGGTCATAACCGAGGACATCACTCACTACAAGAAGCGCTACTTCATCTCCAGCCGCAGCGCCAGCAGCCCGATCATGACGGATTTCCTCTTCAGCGATCTCATGGCGGAGGTCTGCCGCGCCACCCTGGGCGAAACCGCCTACCTCTTCCACGAGCAATATGTGGTCAAGGCGGCTGATACCGACAGCAAATTCGCCTGGCATCAAGATTCCGGCTATGTCGGGCATTATCACCGCGCCTACCTGTCTTGCTGGTGCGCGCTGGATGACATGTCGGTGGAGAACGGAACCGTCTACATCCTGCCCTATTCTCGCGATGGGCGGCGCTCAACTGATGAAATCCTCGACCATTCGACTCAAAATCGCAGCAACGACAAAGTCGGCTACAAAGGCGATGACCCGGGCCTGCCCGCCATCGTGCCGGCCGGCAGCATCGTCGTCTTCAGCAGCCGCACCTTCCACCGCAGCGGTCCCAATATGACCGACAAGTATCGGCGCTGCTACCTGGCGCAATACTCAGCCGAGCCGATTATGAATCGCGATGGCACAAAATTGTGGGGCCGCGCCGAGCCCGTGCTGGAGAATGGCCGGCATGTGGGCCCGCCCGCGCTAGCCGAATAACTCAAGCATCCCGCGCATTTCCATCGGCAGCGTGAAAATCTGCCAGGCGAGCAGCATCAGCAGCAAGAAGAGCAGGGCCCAGGGCAGCAAACCGAGCAGGGCTTTGCGGCGGTACAAGCGCAGGGCCTTCCGCTGCGCGACGCGCAGGCTCCAGAGGAAACCGCCGATCAGCGCCGTCAATTGAATCAAGCCGATGGCCGTCGAGTCCAGGCTGAAGCTCCAGGCTTGCCAGTCGCCGACTCGGCCGAGGAATTCCTGCAGCACCGGCACGATCAAACCGGGGCCGACAAGCAGATGGAAGCTGTAATGGGCGAACCAGATGCCGAAGCCCAGCGGCACGAAGGCGGGCGCGAAGGCGGCGACGGTATCGCGAATCGAATCCCGCTTGGAAAAGCCGGTCAGACGCGCGCCCAGCCAAGCGGCGGCGACGGAAGCCACAAGCGGCAGCAGCAGATTCGCCGTCCCGAATATCAGGAGCAGCACGACGAATTCGCTGCTGATGCCGAGGTTCAGCGCCAGCCATTCCTGCAGTTCGTAGTAGGGCGGCGCCATGCCAAAGGCATTGGAGACACCCATGAAAGCCAGAGCAATGGCGAGCAGGGAGACATCCCAGCGCCGCGGCCAACTGTCGGGCCGGCTCAACTCGACCCCGGGCGCGCGCGCAAACAGGCTGACATTGTCATGCGGGCAGGCGCGGACGCAATCCAGGCACATGGTGCAATCCAGATTGCTGCGGATTTGCGGCGCAAACAACTCGGTTCCGCAGCCCAGGGCGCCCGCGGGCCCGTGAAGGACTTCTTTCGAACGCGGCGCGCCAGCGGAGTCGGAGGGGATCTCGTCGACGCGGATGACCGTTTGCGCCGCGTAGCTGCCATTGACGCACTCGCGGCCGACGCATGTCGCGCAAACATCGGGAGACTTCACCGAAATCTGCGTCGGGGAAAGCGCCGAATAAACCATATTGAAAGAACCAAGCGGGCAAATGTATTTGCAGAAGGCCGATTCGGCGAAGATGGCTTCCAGCAGAAATGAGGCGACAAAATAAGCGATGATCAGCCAAGCCGTCAGCCAGGGGCTGGCCCAGAGGTCAAGATATTCATAAGCGAAGAAGAGGGCAAACAGGCAGGCTATGGCCAGCCATTTGTTGCGCAGGCGCTGCGGAAAGCGGCGGCCGCCGGCCGACAGCCGCTTCGCCAGGCTGCGGGCCAAGGTAAAGGGGCAGCCCATGCAGATCAAGTTGCCCGCCAGCAGCAATACCAGGACGACGACGCCGCGCAGGTGCACCCAGGGCGCCACCGTCGCCAGATTGCGCGCCGCCGACTGCGGCCCGACGAAGCCATCGATCACCAGGGCGAGCGCGACCGCCGTGAAGGCGAGCTGCAGGGCGACGCGGCCATGCCTGTGCCGCAGCGCGCGCCCCAGCAAGGGCAGCCGCAAGACATCCATGCCAATAACCGGGGTATGAGGCTTTTGCACAGCGTTCATGCTTCTGCCTTTGCCTCGAATCTCAGCGGCTAAACGGCAGTCCCGCTGACAAGCGTGTACACGATGAAGACCGCGTACAGCCCGAGCAGAATCCAGCCCTCGCGCCGGCTCAATCCGCGCTCGGTCCACAAGAAGCCGAAGAGCACCAGCGTCGTCAGCACCAGGATGCCGATCGAGGTCCACAGGTTGCCCGTCCCGACATTGATCCCGCTGAGGCCGAGCGCTGAAAGCGCGATTGTCCAGGGCAAAGCCAGGCCCACCAGCAGGTCAAATGTGTTGGAGCCGACAGCGTTGGCGACCGCCATCCCGCCGCGCCCTTCCCGCGCGACATCCACCGACGCCATCAGATCCGGCGCCGATGTGCCGGCCGCCAGCAGCGTCAAGGCGACGACGACCGGCGGTATGCCGATGCCGGCCGAGAAAACTATCGTCGCTTCAACCAGCAGATAGCTCAAGGCGACAATGGAGACGATTGATACCACAAAAGCCCAAACGAAGTTTTTCTCCGGCGCGCCGGTGATGCGCCGCAGTATCGATTCGACCAAGACTTCCAGATGATGCCAGCCCGCGACTTTTCCCGGCGGCGCGGCGACGGTCTCGGCTTCCTGCGGCGCGTCATCCGCCTCCGGATCTTTCAAGACCATGAGAACGCCCATATAAACCACATATCCCGCCAAGCCCAGGATGGCTTCAATCAGCGAGACATGGCCATCGAAGAAGACCAGAGCCAGATAGAGGATGGAAACCAGGTAATAGACAATATCGCGGCTGACGGCGAAGATATGAATATGCAATCCGCCCGCCACCACCGCCGAGACCCCGGTGATCACCAGAATATTGAAGACGGCCGAACCGACAATTGTGCCGACGCCCACATCGCTGTGCGCGCCGCCGCCGGTGAAGAGCGCCATCAAGGCGATCGCCAGCTCCGGCGCTGATGAGCCGATCGCCATCAGCGACGCGCCGGCCACTTCATCCGACAGCTTCAGCCGGCTCGAGATGGCATCGAGGCTGGGAATGAAAAACTTGTCGGTGATGATTGCCAGCACAAAAACCGACGCAATGATGAGCGCGAGACTCGCGAGAACTTCAACCATGTAACAGGCTCCAATGGCTGCTGCGCCAACGCATATCATACAGCGACAGTCGCGCCGGCGCTATGTCGCCGTGTCGGCTTGCCGGGCAATTGCTTCAATCTGTTATTGAACTACAGAGCACGCAGAGATCACAGAGGACAGCGAGTCTCCTCGTATGCCGTAGGGGCGAGCCTTGGCTCGCCCGCCTGTATGTCGCGAAAGACGATTCGCATTTTTCAATTGCTTTCTTGCGTTTACTGAGAACACTGAGTTTAGATTCATTTGACGACTTTTTCCCTAAAGCCACTGCTCAAATTGGGGGCCTGTTTCTTCTTGTCGGCTTGCCGGGCAATCGCTTACAACTGTAATTGAACTACAGAGAACGCAGAGATCGCAGAGGACGCTAAGTCTCCTCTTATGCCGTAGGGGCGAGCCTTGGCTCGCCCGCATGTATGTCGCGAATGACGATGCGCATTATTTCAATTACTTACCTGCGTTTACTGAGAACACAGAGTTTAGATTCATTTGACGACTTTTTTCCCTAAAGCCACTGCTCAAATTGGGGGCCTGTTTCTTCTTGTCGGCTAGCCGGGCAATCGCTTACATTTATTATTGAACTACAGAGCACGCAGAGATCGCAGAGGACAGCGAGCCTCATCCTATGTCGTAGGGGCGAGCGTTGGCTCGCCCGCATGTATGCCGCGATAACGATGCGCCTTATTTCAATTGCTTTCTTGCGTTTACTGAGAACACAGAGTTTAGATTCATTTGACCACTTTTTGCCTAAATCCTCTGCTCAAATTGGGGGCCTATTTCTTCTTGTCGGCTTGCCGGGCAATCGCTTACGTTTGTTATTGAACTACAGAGATCGCAGAGATCACAGAGATCATCGACAATAATGAAGTAAACGCAAGCAAGTCGCGCAACAATCTGACGGGCATTTTGAAGCAAGAGTGGGCGATTCACAGAATCGCCCCTACATCGAGTCTGCTCTAATGCCGTAGGGGCGAGCCCGTGGCTCGCCCACAAGTATGTCGCGATTACGATCCGCATTATTTGATTGACTTGCCTGCGTGTGCTTCTGATCAATCGCTTTTCTCGGTGTTGAAGGTCAGTGTCGGCGGTCAGTGTCTACGCGACCTACGCGACCCTCGGTGTCCTCGGTGGTTAAATTCCAGTTTAGTTTTGCTCGTCCCAGCGCCTACCAGCGGGCGACGACGGCGCGAAAGATCATCGTTCGCTCCACCATTACATCGGGCGCGTCGCATTCCCGCTCCAGCCAATCGTATAGCGCGCGCATCGCGTCGCTGTGGACATTGTCAGGCAATGCCCAATCGCTGCTGAACATGCGCTTGGCCCGGCGCTCCACCATCATCCGCGGGGAAATCGGTTTCTCCCGGTATTCCAGCAAATGGACGATCGCCGCTTCCGCGCCGCAGGCCCGCATGTACTCAAGCATGATTTCGTCGGCCATACGCATGTCGCGACGCTCCTCGGCAGAGCCGACGCCCATGCGCCGCAGGATCTCGTCCCAGCGCTTCTGGACCAGGGCCCAAGGCGGCGGATCCGCGCCGGCGGGCGGGACATTTTCGACGATGAGCAAGGCGCCGTCCGCCGCCAGCAAGCGCCGCGCCTCGTCGATGCCGGCGCGCCAAGCCTCCACATGATGGAATACGCGGACAGCATGGATGATGTCAAAGCAGGCCGGCGCGAAGGGCATCCGCAAGATATCGGCCTGCGCCAGGAGGGGACGGCGGGCGCCAGGCAATTTGCCCGCCAGCTCGCGCATCATCCCGCGCGACAAGTCGACGCCGCAATAACTGTGTCCGGCCGCGATGAAAGGCTCTGCAATCAGCCCGGTGCCAATGCCCAACTCGAGGATGCGCGGTTCGGGTTCCGGGCCGGCGACCGCCAGGCAGGCATCGCGGTAGCCTTCGGCAACGCCGGCGCGGTAGCCGCGCGTGGCATCGTAGAAGGGAACCGCCTCGTCATAACAGATCGGCATCAACAGTAGCCAAATCCAGGATCGCCTGCCACTATTACGCTAACACTGCAGACAAGTTGCCGCAAGACGCCGCGGCAGCGCGGGAGGGCGCATGAAAGCCGAAGACATCAAGCTGTACTATGCATACAACGAATGGGCGAATAATCGCATCCTCAAAGCGGCCGAGAACGTTTCGGCCGAGCAATTGAGGGCAGCCAATGATCTCGGCTGGGGCAGTTTGCTTGGCGCGCTCGTCCACACGCTAGATGCCGAATTCGGCTGGTTCAACTTCTTGTTCGAGCGCGGACCGGACGAGATTCTCAAGGCCGAGTCCTTTGCTGATGTTGGCGCCTTGAGCCGCCGCTGGGCGCAGCAGAACGAGGTCACGCGCGAATGCCTGGATTCCTTGGAGGACGGCGATCTGTCGCGCGTCCACAGCAGGGAACGCAACGGCAAGACATACAACTGGGTTCTTTGGCAGGCGCTTGTGCATGTGGTCAACCATGGCACGCAGCATCGCGCCGAATGCGCCGCGTTGCTCACCGGTTTCGGCCATTCTCCGGGCGACATGGATTTCACTTTGTTCCTGAACAGCCAGGGTATCAGTTCGAGCGCAAGCGACAAAATAAATCGACAAGACATAGAACTGCTCTTTCGCTACAACGACTGGGCCAACGAGCGGATCCTTGCCACTGCCGAGCAGGTGACAGGGGAGCAGCTGAGCGCGGCGCATGACTTCGGTTGGGGCAGCTTGCGCGGCGCGTTGGTGCACCTGATGGACGCCGAATATCACTGGCGAAATCTGCTCAAATCGGGCGATCACGTCAAATGGCTACAGCCGGAGGACTTCCCCGATGTTGCCGCCATTCGCGCGCGCTGGGCGGAAGAACGAGCGGCATTTTGGCGCTATTTTGAAAGCCTGAGCGCTGAAGACTTGAGCGGCATCATCAGCTATCAAGGCGACGTAATGCGCCATCGAGTCTTGTGGCATTGTCTGGCCCATGTCGTGAATCATGGCACGCAGCATCGCGCGGAATGCGCCGCCCTCTTGACCGGATTCGGTCATTCGCCGGGGAATCTCGACTTCACGGAGTTCTTGCTGGCGGAAGGGTGAAGAACGAAACGGCGGACCACCTTGGAGTAATTGCAAAGCAATCGCATCACATTGAAATTGCGCTGATGCATGCCAATTCTTGCTCACATTTCGTTATCTGTAGGGGCGTTTCGCTGAAACGCCCACAATTTATTGACCCGTTTCAACGGGCGTCTCACGAGACGCCCCTACATTTTGCGTGGCCGTCGGCGGATAGCGTTTTTGTGCGATTGCTCTGGCGCAATTGCAGAGTCAGGCGAGATTCGCTAAACTCTAGACAAACAGATGGGTTCTCTCATTTGTCCTTTCCCAGCTGTGGGGCACCAAACATGCCGCCAAGCAAATTTCTGATTCGCGATTAGGCTTTTGAAAGGAGCCATATCATGCGCAAGATTGTTTTTCTGACTGTTTTAGTACTTGTCGCAGTGTCGCTTGTCCCGGCGACCTTGCTCGCCCAGGACGCCGCTAAAGTGACCGTCGTCACCTGTTGGGGCGGGCCCGAGGGCATCGGCTTCAACGGGGTCAACGCCGTCTTCACCGAGCAGACCGGCATCGAAGTCGAGCATATCGACGACCGCGATTGCCACCTGCTGCCGCAAATCATGGCCAGCGCTGGCAACCCGCCCGATATCTCCGCTATGCCGCGCCCCGGCGTCATGGCTCAAATGGCGCGCGAAGGCTTGATCATTCCCCTCACCAGCGGCGATGATCCGGTGATGACGGATGAATATGTCCAAGCCAATTACGGTCAGGCGCTGATTGACCTGGGCTCGGTTGACGGCGAATTTTATGGCGTCATCACCGCGGTCAGCACCAAGAGCATCGCCTGGCGCCGCACCGATGTCTTCGAGGATATCGGCGAAGACGCGCCCGCCACCTGGGACGACTTCATCGAATACCTCGACATCCTGTCGGAAGAAGGCATCCCGCCCCTGGCGCTCGCCGCTTTGGATGGCTGGACGCTCACCGACATCTTCGAGAATCTCTATCTCAACATCGCCGGTCCCGACATGTATCACAAGCTCTTTGTGACGCATGAAGTAGAATGGACCGATCCCACCGTCATCAGCGCGCTTGAGCATTTCGCCGAAGCGGTTTCGCCGACCGACACGCGCCTCTACGGCGGCTCCGATGGCACGCTCGCCCGCGGCTTCATTGACGCAATGGACGCGGTGATGAACGGCGACGCCGGTCTTTTCCCGCTCGCCAGCTTCATGCGCAGCTTCGGCCAAGCCAACTTCCCCGGTCAGACCTGCCCCGATGATTTTGGCTACTTCCAGTTCCCGACAATTAACGAAGACTACGCCAATTCAGTCGTGCTCGGCGGCAATTTCTACATCATGTTCAACGACCGGCCCGAAGTGCGCGAGTATATCGTTTGGCTCGCCGGCGCCGAAGCACAGGAACTCATGGCGACGCAGGAAACGGGTCCGCAGCTGTCCGCGAATTACAACGTTTCCGCCGATGTCTACGCCGAGCCCTGTGACGGTATGGCGGCGGCGATGGTCGCTAATGCCAACCATGTCGCCTACGACGGCTCGGATCTGGCGCCGGGCGCGATCGGTGGCGATGCCATGTTCACCGGCTTGCAAGATCTGGTCGCCAATCCCGATTCGGTGGCTGAGGTCGCCCAATTCATTGAGGATGTCGCCGATACCGCCTACGATATGTAGGTCAAGCCCATCGCAAACACTGAGGGCAGTCCAAACGGGCTGCCCTCTTTTGCCAATTCGCTCGGCTTCCAGTCGGGCAGCGATTGAACTGACAATTCCAAAATGCAGTCGCGCAGATTCAGCAAACTGATTCCCTGGCTCTTTGCCGCGCCGGCACTCATCGCGTTGACATTGTTTTTTGTCTATCCGACCATCGTAACCATTTTCTTGAGCTTCACCCGCGGCACGATCACGACACCCGCCAAGGAAACCGTCGGCTTTGACAACTATCGCATTCTCTTGACCGAAGACCGCTTCTTCCTCAGCTTCGAGGACGGCGCATTCAGCGGCGCGCTGGTCAATAGCTTTGCCTGGCTTATCGTATTTCCGACCGCCATTGTGCTCATTGGCCTGCTAGTCGCCGTCCTGGCTGACAAGGTCAAATACGAAGCCATCATCAAATCCATCATGTTTATGCCGATGGCCATCTCCGCCACCGCCGCCGCCGTCATCTTTCGCCTGCTCTACAATCAAGATCCCAACCTCGGCTCGCTCAACGCTTTATTGGCGTCGCTCTTCCCCGGTTTCGAACCGATCGCTTTTCTGGGCAGCGTTGAGGTCGCCAATCTGGCTGTGATATTCGCCGGCGTCTGGATTTCCACCGGGCTTTCCGTCGTTGTGCTATCAGCCGCCTACAAAGCCGTTCCCGCCGAAATACACGAAGCCGGCCGCATCGACGGCGCCAGCGCCTGGCAGCTCTTTTGGCGCGTCTCCCTGCCTATGCTCAGCGGCCCGGTCACATTCATCGCCGTCACCATGATCATCAACGCGCTGAAGATGATCGATCTGGTGCTGGTGATGACCAAGGGCGCGCCCCGCGGCGCCACCCGCATCATCGGCTACACCGTCTTCTGGGAGACTTTCAATAATAATCGATCCGGTTATGGCAGCGCCGTCGCCGTCATTCTCTTGATACTCGTTATGCCCTTCATCATCTATCAAGTGCGGCGCGTTCGCCGCGAATTATGAGGATGCCTTGGACGCGCATAGCCTGAACATCAACAGGCGGCCAAGCCTGACCGAAGCGCTCATCACCATCACAAGGCGCGGACCAATACATGCGATATTGCTGATCATCGGCATCATCTGGCTGGCGCCATCAGTGGGGCTGGCGGTCACGTCGTTTCGCACGCGCGGTGATATCTCCGCCTCCGGCTGGTGGACCGTCGCCAGCGGGCAGCGCACTGTCACCGATCAGCTTTGGGAGCTGCGCGTCCTCGAGTCGGGCGCGAGCGGCGAAAACACAGTTGTCGCTGGCGATAGCATCAGCGGCGAATTGTTGAGCGACGCCATTGAAGGAATACCCGCCGCCACAATCGGCCGGGTCCGCATTCAGCAGATCATCGGCAGCATCACCGTTGAGGCATTCGATCAGCCCATTGAACTAGCGGGCGTGGGAACGGTCACCGTACACGCGGACGGCGCCCACAGTTTTGCGCCGGCCGCCGGTTATGACGGCGCTTTTCTGATTGAATTCGACGGCGCGGAAACGCCCTTCAGCGCCGAATTCCAATTGCAAGGCTTCGAGTCCATCCAAGGCGAATTGGAAATCGAAGAAATCGGAGAATCGGAGCGCGTTCCCCGCGCTGGCAAAATCATCGTCAATGATGACGGCAGCTATGAATTCGAGCCGCGCGCAAGCTTTGTCGGTACCTTTGAAGCGAAGATCGACCAGTCCGCCATCGCTAACCCTCCATTCACAATTCAATACGCCATGGAGCGCGCCGGCGCTCCCTTATTGACAGCAGACGCCAACACCGATATTCAATTGCCGCTCGCCGGGATGCTTCATGTCAGCGCCACTGGTCAGTTTGAGTTCAAAGCCGCGCCTGATTTCACGGGCACGGTTGAGATGGATCTTGGCATCGTCAATCCGCTGCTGACGCTGGAAAACTATGTCGAAGTATTCACACGCGAACAACTGGCGGAACCGGGCTTCTTAAACTTCTTCAAGAACAGTTTTATCATCACCATACCCAGCACCATTTTGACGATCGTTTTCGCGGCGACCGCTGCCTACGCCTTCTGCTGGCTGGATCTGCCCTTCCGCAACATCTTCTATTTGTTGTGCATTGCCATGCTGATCGTGCCCATGCAAACCACCTGGATCCCGGTGCTGCGCATGCTGAACGCGGCCGGCTTAATCGGCACTTTCCCCGGCATCTGGATCGCGCATGCTTCTTATGGCACGCCCTTCGCGATTTTTCTGCTGTACAATTTTTTCCGCGACCTGCCGGGCGAGCTCTTTGAAGCGGCGCGCGTCGATGGCGCATCCGAATTTGGCATGTTCTTCCGCATCGTCATACCGCTCTCCATGCCGGCAATTGCCTCCCTGGGCATTTTCCAGTTCGTCTGGATCTGGAACGACCTGATGAACGCCCTGATCTTCCTGGTCGACCAACAGCTATTCCCGCTCACGGTCGGCATACGCCAGCTCGTCGGGCAATACGCCAATGAATGGGACATACTGGCCTCGGGCGCATTCATCACCATGGTCGTGCCGCTCATCGTCTTCTTCAGCCTGCAGCGCTACTTTGTGCGCGGAGTGACGGCCGGGGCGGTCAAAGGTTAGAGCGCGCATGCAAAAGCAACGGACCCAAGCCAAGACCCTTTTCCGTCTATGCGTCGTCGCCTTGCACTTCGCCTGGGCGACAGGCGCCTTCAGTTTGACCGAGGTCATCCGCGTTCCACAGGACTACGCAAGCATATCGGCAGCTTTGGAAGCCGCGCCCGCTCATGCCGTGATTGAGTTGGCCTCCGGCACATACCGGGAGGCGCTGACGTTAAATCGGCCCGTTGTCCTGCGCGGCGGGGCAACGGGCGGCGCCGTCATTGCCGCCGCGGACGACCAGCCGGTTATCTCAGTCCTTGATACCGAGGCGGTGACAATAGCCGGATTGACGATCCTGGGCGGCGAATACGGCATCTTCGTGACGCGCAGTCAAAATGTGACCATACGGGACAACCATGTCTCCGACAGCCGCTTGACCGGCATCAAGGTGCGGCTGGGCGCCGCCGACATCCTGGACAACACCGTCGTCAATTCCCGGCCGCCTTATGGCATGGGCATCCACGTCACGAATACCACGCAATGGCCGGAGTCGCGCGTGGCGGGCAATATCGTCGTCGGCAACGCGCGCAGCGGCATTTATACCAACATGACGGGCATGATCACCATTGAGGACAACATCGTCCGCGCTAACGGCGAACACGGCATTGCCGTCACCGAAATGTCGCATGCCGATGTCTTCGGCAACCTGGTCGACGACAATGCGATTACCGGGATACAGTTGCTGGATATGTCGATGGCGCTGATCTGCGACAACATCGTGGATGACACGCGGGGCGACGCCAAACCCAGGCATATCCGTCAAGGCAACGGCATCACCGTCGACTATCACTCGGAAGCGGTGCTTGCGGGCAACAGCATCTTCGGCAGCGCGCAAAACGGCATCAGCGTCTTGTTCGGCTCCTACGCCTCACTGTATGAAAACAGCATCAACGGCAGCGCGGAGCAGTCCGTCTTCGTTAGTGAAAGCGAGATTCTCGAAGGGAAGGCCTGCGCAGCCGAGAAATGAGAGCGTCTCTTGATTCGCAGGGCGCCTAGGAGTCCAAACCCAGCAAGCTATAGTATTCCGCTTTCCGTTTGTCGTCGTGAAGAATCTCTTCGACAGTGAACAAGTAATTCACGCTGAACCGGTTTGATTGGATATCGTTTATCGCTTGCGTAGACAGTGAAACCGCAGGCATCACAAGGATAGTAATCGCGCCTGGGCTTGTTTCTTTAGCGCGCCTCAAGCTCTTTATCGCGGCGCCGACCCGCTCGAGCGCGCCCGCGATGTCAATTCCGCCCTTGATTTCAGCGGCCGCTTGTATCCTGCCGCTAGTGTATACCTCTATATCTGGCTCCGACCCCATTCGAAGCGCTCGACCGTCTTTAAGATTTAACTCCACGACACGAGGAGAAGCGTCTATGGGACTATTTTCAATCAAGTCCATACGATACAACTGAGAAAGCAGATCCTGCCTCATCACAGCTTCAACAAGGTCGCCCTTTCTGTTTTGCCAAGATCCTTGCGCTTGGGACCCCGCCGCCATGCCGCGCCATAGATCGAATTCGCGTCTCTCTATTTCCTGCTCCAATTCAATCAATGTGCTAACCAGCGTGTTTACCCGCCGAGAAATGCGACTTGCCAACGAGAAGTCCGGCAGCTTTTCCGTCTGCTCAAATCGCGTTGTAGGCAGCCCAATCTGGTTCATGGACTTTTGCGACACCATCGACAACATTCGGTAATAGCTCACGGAGTTCTCAACGGTCATCAAGACAGTAGGATGAGCAAACACGATGATTGGCTTGATCCCGCTGTGAATTATTCTATTCCAAGCCAGATCGGATATTTGTAGATCTTGTAAATCCCAAGTGAGAGTTTCGCCCGAGATGCCTTCAATTTGTTCCGCTACATCTACCAGTTTCCATTCGTGAAGTCGCTGATGGAAGAAGAGGCTCTTTTGGAGCTGGTCCAGCGCCCAAGCTCGTTGCTTGTCAGATTGCATCAGATCGTCCGGGTTTTTTCCAAATCAGTATGCTTTTTCGCAGCGCTTCCCGGCCATACTTGCCCATCTGTTGGCTGCTGTTTCCCTTGCGCTGATCGAGAACATATACCTTTTCCGGCAAGAATCCAAAGCTGGCGGCAATATCGGTCATGAGCAAGTCCACCGGGATTACTTCGCCGCTGTAGCGCACATTGTCATTTACGATCCCAACATAGGCGCCAGGTTTACATACCCGAAAGAGTTCAAAACTAACGAAGGCCAATTCTGTGAAGTAACCCTCCACCATAGAAATGATCCCTTTGTTGTTGACCTCGCCGCGCCGGTTGCGAATCCTCAGCGCCTGCAGAATCTCTTGAAACGCGTTGTTGTCTTCCAGAACTTTCCTAATACGGTCAAAGTCGCGCAATCGCCCCAGCTTTTCGTATAACGCTTGAATGCGCCGCAGCTTCGGGCGGTTTTCAACTGTACAACTAATCAGATCTTGTCGAAGAGCCAGCATCTCCTGGTTGCTTATTCCCAGAAACGCCAGCTCAAGCGCGTAAGTACGAGTGTAATCGTATCGATTGCAATATGGCGGAGACGTAATCACGGCATCGTATTGTTCCGAAGTTTGCCGCGGCAATGTATCCAGCACAGTCCCTTGAATAAGTTCCTGCTTGCCTGACCCATTTCGAGCATCCTTGTGCAAGGATATGTCAAAAACGATCAGGTCCAGCGCCTTCAGAATGGCTGTCCGTACATCAATGATTGATGGCTTATGAAATTCCTTATATGGTCTCTTCCCGGCGGCGACGCGCTGTTCATTGCGGATTCGCACTTTGCGGGAGCGACTGTCCCAACGCAGGAATTGTCCGTCTTTGCTTGTATAGCTGATGTCCTCAAGAATGGAGAGCAGCACGAACTTCAAAAGAGCCATTAGATTACTGTCTATATTGAAGGCCGCGAACTGCTCGTCGTACCACATCAGTTGCGCCTCATGCTCGGCAGCAAAGGCGTGCTGAGTAATTGGTATGTGAGGGAAAGGACGCGCTGACTTTCCTGGAGGCGTCGACTCAACCCATTTGCGTATTGATTTCAGTTTTGATACGACGTCTGGTCCAGTTTGAGACTTGGCTTTCCAAACAATGTCGCCAATCGGCAGCACTTCAATGCCGGTAGCATCGTGTCCGCATTCGCGCGCAACGAGCAAGGTTGTGGATATTCCTGAAAACGGATCAAAGATATGGCTACGCGACTTTAATTGAAAATTCTCAATTAGCTTCTGAACCAGTTGCGCGGAGAATGCTTCCTTATACCTAAACCAGCGGTGCATTTTCACGTTCTTGTTAGCTTGGTAGCTCACGAGCTGACGATTAAAGCTCTGTGTTGGCTGCAATATAGCGTTGTACTTGAGTTCCAGTTCAACTCGGGCCTCAGAGAGCGTCGCGCGGTCCGCCTCGTAAACTCTCCTCAGTTCGGCTTCTGCCGAAGTGGACGGGAATAGCTGTGTAATGGCTAAAAGTCCTTTAACGAATATGAGAACATTTGATTCATTATAGCTGATTTAGCAGAGTCGCTCAAATTGATTCGATTTGAATCCAGCGCGCCTAGCGGTCGCGGTTTCGCCGCCGACTGCGGCTGCGCAGAAGGTCCCCGCCCAGGTTGCGCACTTCTTCCGGCGGCGGGATGAATTCGGGTTCGCGCGTTGACGACGGCCTGACGACCGGGGCCGGCGGCGGCGCTGGACGAGGCGCCGGGCGCGGCCTGGGCCGCGGACGGAAGCGAATCCCTTCGCCATATCCGGTGGCGGCGCGCCCGCGTCCGCGCGCGCTGAACAGCGCCTCCATTTGCTGGGAGCGGGCGCTGTCGCGGCCACGCCCCAAGAGAAAGGCGCGCAGACGCATCAGATCGCTGCGCGTGATGATCAGGCGGCGCAGGGCAATATCAAGCGGCAGCAGGATCAGCGCCAGCAGGACCAGACGCTCCCAGATATCGCTCGCCGCATCCTGTTCGCCCAAATCATGCGCAAAGACGTCCGCCGGACGCTCAGCCAGGTTGCCGCCGCCAGTGATGGCCGCAATCTCCGCCAGCGTGCGCTCGTCCTGCGGCCGCGGGATGTACTCGGGCGAATAAGACATCACCCAGCCGTTCAGGTCGGTCAAAGCCGTAGATGCGTCGCCGGACTGCCCCTCCCCGCTTATCGTCAGAAAGTAGGCGCCTTCGTTTTCCGGCGTGAAACTTGTTTCGTAACGGCCGGGCGCGGTCTGCTGCAAGGGGATGCGCCGACTCCCGCCGGCCGGATTCAGCACGGCGCCGCTCAATGAAAGGCCATCGAGGAACATGCCCTCGTCATCGCGGGCGTCAACCACAATCCGCGCCCGCGCGTTTTCCAGCGTCACCCGCGTCTCCAGGTTATTGCCGGCGCCGGCGTTGATGCTCCAGTTGACGGCTTGGCCCCAGAAGCGGGAAAAGTCCTGCCATTGCACCCATTCGTTGGCCCAGCGCGCGTTGGCGTCGGAGGTCCAGGCCACGACGCGGCCCAGGCCGTATTGCCAAGCGGCAAGAATCGGATCGGAGTAGGGCTCGGGGCCGCTGAGAATGCGCTGGGCGGCGACCTTCGGCGTCGTTGCGACGTAGCCGCGCAAAGGCGGCGTGCTGGCGATGCCGTCCAGGATCGCGCTGCTGGCGCTCACGCGCGGCGCAAAGTCTTCTTCGACGATGTAGGAGCGCGAAGCGAGCACCGTTTCTTGCGCGAAAATCAGCGGAATCTGCTCGACATCTTGCACCGCATAATAATTCCCTCCGCCGGCCTCGGCCATGGTTTCCAGAATGGCCGCCGGACTGCGGCCGATGGCGATGGCCGACAGCGTTACATCAAAATATTCATACAGAAACTCGGTCAACTCAACCAGTCCGGTTGGGCTGGCCCCGCCATCGGTAAGCAAAATGAGGTGCTTGACCTGCGATGGCTCCTCAATGATGTCGCGTTCCACCAGGCGCAGGCCGGCCAGGATATCAGTCCCGCCGCCCGAGCGAATGGTGTTGGTCATGGCGATCAGCGCCTGCGCGTCATTGACATGCTGAAAGGGCACGACCCAGGCGCCGCCGGTGTCGAATGTGCCAATGGCGACGCGGTCTGATGGCTGGAGCAACTCCAGGGAAAGCACGATCGCCCGCTTCGCCAATTCCAGGTTCGGCACGCCGCCGCGCCCGACCTGCCCCATGCTGCCGGAACGGTCGATCAGGTAGGCAATCGTCAGCTGAGGCAAGCGCTTTTGATCTTTGATCTGCATGTCGACGGGCAGAGTGCGTTCCAGGGGCGTCTGATAGTAGCCGCCCGGCGCATAACTCTCCGGGCCGCCGATCATGACCAGGCCGCCGCCGACCTCGCTGACGTATTGATCCAGCAGGGTCATCTGCGCCCGGCTCAGATCGGTCGCTGGCACATTCCCCAGGATTATGCTTTTGTAATTCGCCAAGCCCGCCATGTTCACGGGAAGCGAAGCCGGCGCCGCCAGCTCAACCAGAACGCCGGCGTTTTCCAGAGCGGGCAAAAGGAATTCGGTTTCGGACGGGTCCACGCTGACAAGCAGCACGCGCGACGGACCCAGCACCTGGCTGAAAGCGCCAAGCTGATTATTTTGAATGAAGCTGTCATGCTCGGCCGGCACCACAATCTGCGCCGTGAAGTCGAGGAATCCGCTGCGGTCGCTGGTCTGGGTCAAATGAAAGCGCGTATCCCCGGCTTGCAGATCCAGCGCCTCTTCGTGAATCAGCCGGCCGCCGGAAAAGATCAACAGCGTCGCCGGCGTGGCGCTCTCCGCATGCATGCTCACGGCAATATCGAAGCTCTGGTTCTCCGCCACCCGCCCGGGCGCATCCATGGCGCTGATCCGCACATCCGGCGTCGGCCGTCGGAAAAACGGCACATAGCTGATTTCAACGCCGGAGACGGCCGCCCGCTGCGCGCGGGCGATGGCATCGCCGCCCGTGGCTTGACCATCGCTCAAAACGACAATGCGGCGGGAGACATCGGGCGGGAACATCGATAATGCCGTTTGGATCGCGTTGGCGATATCGGTGCCGGTCGTCAGTGGCGTCGCGCGGAATCCCTCCAATTCCGCCACCAGGCTGAAGTCCGTTTCCGCTACGGCGTTGTCGCCGAATACGACGGCCGCCCAGGCGTCGTCCGCCTGTTTCGCTTCTATTGCTTCGCGCAGATATGCCAGTTGCCCGTCTTCGGCGTCATGGCCCATGCTGTCGGAGACATCGACCAGAAATACAACCGCCAGGCGATCGACCGCTTGTACGCTCTGCAAGCCGGCCAGCGCCAGCACAAGCAAAACAACGATGATCGTGCGCAGGACGATGCTGCTGATATCGCGCCGCCTGCGAAACGCGTGGCGCGGGAAACCAATGATCCAAAAGAGGGGCAATAGAACGAGCAAAAGCAGGGCAATCTGCGGCGCGGTGAATTGCATGCAATGTGCCGATCGGCTATCCCGTTCGCAATTCTGCTGGCTGACGCAATCGCATCAAAGTCGAGCATTCGACTACAGGCGATTGTAGCGACAAGGCCTTCGACTTCACAGGGTCAGCGTCATTGGCGCCGGTTGCGCGCAAGGAGAAAACAGCGCTGTCCGCAGCCGTCGGCAAGTCTTGATCGCGCCGTCTGCGCAAGACCAGCCGGTTGTCGGCCCGAGCGCGCGGCGGCTTGCCAAGACCATAAGATTACCGACTATTACGCCGGTTGGAGCGGCGGCGGCCATGGCGCCGGGTCATGCGCGAACGATGCCGCGCTGCCGCCGTTTCAGCAGAAACCGTGACCAAATCGGCTAGAACGTTACTTTATTGACAGAAAATATAGGTTTTAGTTTGCATTTCTGTATATTTCTTCGCATTTCATAGACTTGTCGCCGAATAAGTTGTAAAATTATGTTAAGTGGGATAACGTTGCAATTGCTTCGTCGTGCTTTACAAAGGGGGAAGAATGACCGAATACGAAAGCCGCGCGCCCCTATCGGATCCATACGCGGAAGACGCTGATTCATATCCTGAAGACAAGCCGGATGTGATCAAAGTGTCGGCGCGCTCCCGTTCGACGGCGGTGGCGGGCGCTATCGCCGGGGTGATGCGGCAGCACAATATCGCCGAAGTGCAGGCGATTGGCGCTGGCGCCGTCAATCAAGCCGTGAAAGCCTTGGCAATTGCCCGGGGATACCTCGAGCGTGATGAAATGGATATCGTGTCGACTCCGTATTTCACGGAAGTGGACATTGATGGACAAGAAAGAACGGCGGTGCGCTTCCGCGTCGAGCCCCGGCCGGAGTAAGACAAACCAGGTTTCAAACGCTTGCGGCGCGCCAATAGTGAGATTCGCGTCCGCTGATGCGTCAGTTTCCTCAGCGTCAAGCTCGCATAAGTTTCCAGAATACGGTTAGGGCTCGCAGCGCTAAACGTGTTTGGCGCGTCGCTGCGGCAGACTGTCTCGCGACCCCAAAAAAACCAGTCCGGCCGGAGTCGTTGCAACCGAGGCGGCAAGCGCTTTCGCTGAGGGCTGACCTTTTCGCGTCCGCCATGCCGCTGCTATAATTCACGCCGTCAAAGCCGAGGCAACAGAGGGGAGCGCTGCGGTGTCCGAACTGACCGAGCTCGCGATCAACACCATCCGTACCTTGTCAATGGATGCGGTACAAAAGGCCAATAGCGGTCACCCGGGCCTGCCGATGGGCGCGGCGCCCATGGCGTATTCGCTCTGGATGAAGCACATGCGCTTCAATCCGCGCAACCCGGCCTGGCATAATCGCGACCGCTTCGTTCTAAGCGCCGGGCACGGCTCCATGCTGCTTTACGCATTGCTCTACCTCACCGGCTACGATGTCGCGCTGGACGATCTGAAGAGCTTCCGCCAATTGGGCAGCAACACGCCCGGGCATCCCGAACATGGCGATACGCCCGGCGTTGAAACGACCACCGGTCCGCTGGGCCAAGGCGCCGCCACGGCCGTGGGCCTGGCCCTTGCGGAGGCCTACCTGGCGCAATATTTCAACCGCGACGGCCATCAAGTCGTCGATCATCACACATACGTTTTGGTCAGCGACGGCGATCTGATGGAAGGCGTCTGCCTGGAAGCGGCCGCGCTCGCCGGTCACTGGGGCTTGGGCAAACTGATATTCCTTTACGATGACAATCAAATCACGCTTGACGGCGCGGCCGACATGACGTTCTCCGAAGATGTGGCGCTGCGCTTCCGGGCGATGGACTGGCATGTCAGCCGCGTCGCCGACGGCAACGATGTCGCCGCGATTGGCGAAGCGATCGCCGCGGCCAAAGCCGAAAGCGACCGACCCAGCCTCATTGCCGTGCGCACGGTCATCGGCTATGGCAGCCCGAACAAGCAGGGCACGAGCGACGCGCACGGCAGCCCCCTGGGCGAAGCGGAAGTCCTGCTGGCGAAACAGAATCTGGGCTGGAGCGCAAGCGAGAGCTTCTTCGTGCCGGGCGACGCCCTGGAGCATTTCCGCGGCGCCATCGACAGCGGCGCCAGCGCTGAAGCCGAGTGGCAGATCAAGTTTCAGGCCTGGCGCGCCGCCTACCCCGATTTGGCGGAGGAATGGGATCGAGCGGCCGCAGGAGGATTCGCTGAGGGCTGGCGGGCCGCGCTGCCCAGCTGGGAGGCGGGCGCGTCCACCGCCACGCGCAACGCCGGCGGCGAAGCCCTCAACGCGCTGGCGCGCTATGCCCCGACCATGATCGGCGGCGATGCCGACCTGGCCGGCAGCACGAAGACATTGATCGCCGACGCCCTTCACACCGGAAAAGGTCGGCCGGCGGCGCGCAACCTGCGCTTCGGCGTGCGCGAACACGGCATGGGCGCTATCGTCAACGGTCTGGCGCTGCACGGCGGCATCGTCAAGCCATACAGCGCGACATTTTTCACGTTCAGCGATTATATGCGGCCCGCCATTCGCCTCGGCGCGCTGATGAACTTGCCGACCGTCTACGTCTTCACGCATGACAGCATCGGCCTCGGCGAGGACGGCCCGACGCACCAGCCGATCGAGCAGTTGATGTCCTTGCGGGCGATGCCCAACCTGCACGTCTTCCGGCCGGCCGACGCCACGGAAACAGCCGGCGCCTGGGCTGCAATCGCCGAACTTGAGAGCCCGGCCGCCATCGTGCTCAGCCGGCAAGACTTGCCGGTTCTGGCGGGCAATGACGCCGGCATCCACGAAGGCGTCGCCCGCGGCGCTTATGTGCTGTCCGAACATGAATCGGGCGATGTGGACGCCATCATTCTGGCAAGCGGCAGCGAGGTTTCAATCGCCCTGGATGCGGCCGGTTTGCTGGAAGATGCCGATATCCGCGCGCGCGTGGTCTCTATGCCCTGCTGGGAATTGTTTGAGCGGCAGCCCGACAGCTACAAGGCAAGCGTCCTGCCGGCGGATGTGAGCCGACGCGTCAGCATAGAGGCCGGCGCGACCCTGGGCTGGAGCAAATATATCGGTCCATCCGGCATCGCTATCGGCGTCGACCGCTTCGGCGCCAGCGCGCCTTACGCCGAAATCTACGAAGCCTATGGCCTGACGCCCGGCCACGTCGCCGATGCGGTCAATTCCTTGTTCGGCGAGTGACGGTCTCCGAGCCCAAGATGTCCGCTGCGCCGCCCAAGGTGATGGTTGTCCTGCCGACCTACAATGAAAGTGAAAACATCGGCCGGATTGTGCCGACGCTATTCGCCCTGGGCATCCCGAACCTGCATCTGCTGGTGGTCGATGACAACTCGCCCGATGGCACCGGCGAGAAGGCGGAGGAACTTGGGCGGCAGGCCGGCAATGCTGGACGGCTTACGGTTTTGCACCGAAAGAACAAGCAGGGACTAGGACCGGCCTACGTAGCCGGTTTCCGGCGCGCGCTATCCCTCGGCGCAGACATCATCATCCAGATGGATGCCGATTTCTCGCACCAGCCAAAGTACATCCCCCTTCTGCTGGCGGCAATCCAGGAGCGGGACGTCATCATCGGATCGCGTTATATCGAGGGCGGCAGCGTCGACAACAGTTGGGGTTTTATTCGCAAGCTGCTCAGCTGGTGGGCGAACCGCGTTTATACGCCCGGCATTCTGCGCGCGCCGGTGCGCGATGCCACGGCCGGTTTCCGCGCCCTGCGTCGCGACTGCTTGCTCGGCATTGATTTTGACCAAATCAAAGCCAATGGCTATGTTTTTCAAATTGAGATGATGTATGTCGCCCACCGGCTGGGCTACCGGATCGGGGAGATACCGATTCACTTTCCCGATCGTCAATACGGCGAATCCAAGATGTCGGGCGCGATCGCCCTGGAAGCGGCGCTGCGCGTCTGGCAGATCAAGTTCCGCCATCGTCGGCTGACGCCGGCGCAGCGCCGCCTGAGGCCCCGCTCGGATCCGGGCTGGACGACCTCCGACTAGAGACTATCGGCCGCCCATAGCAAACCGCGCCGCACGATCTCCCGCGCTTCCGGCACGTCAAAGTCGCCAACCACGTGCCCGAGCGAACTGTAGAATACCTTGCCCTTGCCGTAATGACGCGTCCAAACGACCGGCATCACCGTGCCTTCGATCCAGGGCGCGTGCTCGCCGCCAAAGGTGGTGGTCGCCAGCACTTCATTGGACGGGTCGGTGTGCAGGTAATACTGTTCCGAATGCATGTCGAAATCAGGGATCCCGGCGGTGATCGGATGCTCCTGATCGTTGACGTTGACGCGGTAGTCGATGATATTGCCGGGATGGGCCACCCACTGCCCGCCCACCATAAACTGGTATTCGGTGTTGTTCCGGAAAGCGTCGGCCATGCCCCCGTGCCAGCCGCCGACATTGACGCCGCCGCGGATCGCGTTCAGCAAACCGGCCTCCTGCTCCCGCGTGATCGTGCTCATCGTGAAAATCGGCACGATCATGTCAACCGAAGCCATCAAGTCCGCATCCAGGTAACTATCCAGCGACTGCGAGAGCGTGATATCCAGGCCCGCCTCTTCCAGCAGGCCGGCAAACAGATGCGTCGTCTCTTTGGGATCATGCCCTTCCCAACCGCCATAAGCCATCAGAACCCTTTTGCTCATTTTCTTCCCGCTTTCATTCTCGCCCTATGTACGCCCGCAACTATACCCGCAAATGACAGCGTAAAACAGGCGGCGCTCGCGTCCGCAGCGAATCGCCAAACGCGGCAGCGGACGCGGCGCCTGCTTACAGGTTGTGAATTGATGAAGGCCGCTTCTACTGAAACTCCATGTTGATGCGGAAGATGGTATTGCCCGAGGCCACATACAGGGCATTCTGTTCCGGGTAGGCGACAACGGCCGACATCAACTCCAGCTTGTCCTGGTCGAAGGCTTGAAAACTGTCCATAAAGGTGCCGGCTGCGGTCGTCTCAAAGATTGTGCGCGAGCGTCGGCTGATGAGGAAGATGCCGGGCGCAAAGATGCTGTCATTCAGATAGAAGCCCTCGGTAAGCACGACATGCGGTTCGCTGCCTTCGTTGAACCCGCTGAAGGCGAAAGGCGCTTCGTTGCCCGAGACATAGCTTTTCATGACGCCGTCGGCGTAAAGCACGTAAATATAACCTTTGGCGTTGATGGTGAAGTCGACCACATTGCGCAGGTTCGGCAGGGCGGAACCGGCAAAATACTCGCGCGGGGCGCTGACATAGGTGCTGCCGGAGGGGTCGTAGCGCCAGATTTGCCCGCCTTCGCTATCCAGGATGTAGAGCTTGCGATCCCAAATCGTCAGGGCAATCGGCTTTTCCCAATTCTCCGCATCCAGCACGCGTTGCACATCGCAATTCAAGATGAACTGCGGCGCGCAGCGCATCAGCGTGCCATTTTCATCCAGCATGGCGATATCGCCCGAGTGATCGTCAAAGGCGATATCGGCAATCTGCCCGATCGTGTAGCCCTGGTGCGTGGCGCCCAGGCGCATCAGCGGCACCGGCTCTTGCTGCAAGGGCGCGACGCCGTCATCCGTCAGCTTGATGCGGTATACCAGATCATTCTTGGAATCAAGCGCGTACATATCCGTGCCTTGCAAGCGCAAGCGCGTGATATAGGCATTCTCGAAATTGGTCAGCGGCGCCGCTTGCCGCCGTTTGACATTGTTCAGCGTATCGATCAAAGTTTGGGCTTCCTCGCGCATGGAAGCCACGATCGGGTCGTTCGGGCGCATGACATCGCAGGCTTCGGACACCTGCAAGGCGGCATTCCAGGCCGAAGCGACGCTGCGGCGGTTGCTGGAATCGATGGAGCGCGCCAGGCTCGCCGTTTCCTGCAGCTTGCCCAGGCATTGCTCAAACTCGGTTTCCCCCAGATTCGATACCCAGGAGAGCACGACCATGCTGACGATGAGCAAGGGGATGAGGAGGACGGTAAGCAATATCGTGCCCGAAGACAAACGGCGCGACGGCGCCAACTCCGGCAGCGGGAAAAAGCGCTGAAACAATTCTCCAAGCCAGAAAAGTACGCCAGCAATGCGCCCGGCCAGGCGCCCGAAGCCCCAGCGAAGCAGCGAAGCGAAATTGCCGCGCCGCGGCAGCGCCCATTCGGCCGCGTCCGTTTCCAGCTGCATCCGCGCCTCGCCAAGCCGCAGATTCACTTCATGCGAGGATTCGCCCGGGGCCGCCAGCACCGGACCCTCATATTCAGGCGGCACCAACTCCACCAGCATCAGTTGGCTCTGGATCTTGATGGTTCGGCGCAAGCCTTGCAACACCTTCTCAATGTCGTTTTCCAGCAGGATGCTCGTGATCCGATCGCTCGGTATGTCGGCGAGATTCCCGTCCGAGAGAACCAGCCGGCTGCCGGCATTTACGCCATATCGCACCATCGAAATCTCGGGCTCCGGCAGCAAACCCAGGGGAACGCTGAACAAGGGCTCGTCGTCAGAGAGATCTTCGGGAAAGGTCAGCGTTAATCCGGCCGTCTGCAAGACCGATACGACCGGTCCCACGCGCCCGACATAGACATCGTCTTCATGCAGCACGGCGGCGATCATGCTCGTTTCGAAACGCTGCCGGCCCGCCTCGGCATGTTCGAGGTTGTGCTGATACAGATCGCGGTTGATCTGCTGGAACATCGTGCGCAAGGCGATCGTGACGCTGCCGCCCATGTTGAAATAGCGTTCGGCCGCCAACTGCGCCAATTGTTCGTAGAAGGTGGTCGGCGCGATCGAACCGGAAGGCGCGATGAGAACGAAGAAGGTATCGCCTTCGCGACCTTGGGCGGCGGCGGACGGCGCCACTTCAACCAGCGCGCCGGGCGGATTTACGTTGATTACGCGCCCGCCCACGATGTAGAGGTGCCCTACCAGCGCTTCCAATTCAAAAGCCATGCCACACCAACGGGGCTTGCTTCGACAGCTATTACGATTCTACTTGAATGCCGAAACCGCGCTAGCGATGTAATAACCGACCTCAAATTCGCTTGAGTTGAAGGAAGCGGTCCTTTGGAACGCCGCTTGCTATGGCGCCTTGCTGTCAAATACAATCCAGGAAACGGGCGAACAAGGGCAAACGGATATGACCAGCACTAGCCGCGCCGGGCAATTGGCTTCTCCCTCCTCCAGAGCGCGCGCCATCAGGGGCAGCGCGGCGGATGATCCGCGCCTGGATTGGACGATGTCGCTGATTTCCTGCGCCATCGTCTTCGGATTGTTTATTGATGGCTGGGCGCATAATCACGACAAGGTGGATGACAGCTTCTTCACGCCCTGGCATGCCCTGCTCTACGGCGCTGTGGCTTTGGCCGGGCTGGCGCTGATCGTCACGCATTTCCGAAATGTCAACCGCGGCTATCGCTGGCGCCAAGCCTTGCCCGGCGGCTATGCGCTTTCACTGATCGGTTTCTTCGCCTTTGGCGCGGGCGGCCTTGTCGATATGATCTGGCATGAAACCTTCGGTTTCGAGGAGGGCATCGAGGCGCTCGTCAGTCCCTCGCATCTCTTGCTCGCGCTCACCGGCATTTTGATCATCAGCGGGCCCATCCGCGCGATATGGCGGCGACCGGCCAATGACAGCTGGCTTCAACTGACGCCGGTCATACTCTGCTCGGCCTGCCTGGTTTCCATATTCACCTTTTTCACCTCATTCGCTGCGGTTACGCCGGGGACCGTCCTGCTCGTGGGACCGCGACCTGAGTGGCATGCCCTGTACGACATCGCCGGCATCTTGTCATTCGTGTTGCACAGCAGCCTTCTCATCGGCGCCGTCTTGTTCATGACTCGGCGCTGGCGCTTGCCCTTCGGCGCCTTCACATTTATTTTCTTCGTCAATTCCCTTCTGATGGTCTGGATGCGCATTGAACATCTGGAAGAGTTTCTCTTCGCCCTAAGCGCGGCCGCGGCCGGCCTGCTGGCGGATTATCTGCTGAGCGGAGACAAGTCCGCCGACACCCGCCGTTTGCGCGCGGCGGCTGTGCTGGTCCCATTTGTCTACAGCCTGGGCGCGATGATTGTCGTACAAATTCTCGGCACAACGGTATGGTCGGATACGGGCCTGTGGTGGCTGATTCACATGTGGCTGGGCGTGCCCGCGCTGGCCGGGGCTTTCGGATACGGCTTGAGCCTGCTCTCGCGTCCGCCCGGCTTGCCGCCGGAAATCGCGCCAAGCGAGAAAGAAAAATGACATCGGCGCGCGGCCGCCTTTTCAGCTGGCTCGTCATTCCCTTGCTGCTCCTCAGCGCCTGCCGCCAACAGCCTCGCGCCGACGCTGATTTACAGCTCGAGCTGTCCGCAAGCGCCCGGCAGGTCGGCGAGGCGACCTTGACGCTCAGCGTCTTTGACGCGGCCGGCAATGCCATCGGCAGTCCAGGCGCGCTCAGCCTGCGCGGCGATATGGATCATGCCGGCATGGCGCCGGTCCTGGTCACAGTGGACAAGGCGGCGGACGGCGTATTCAACGCGCCCTTCGAATGGACCATGGCCGGCGACTGGATCGTCGAGGCGAGCCTGCAACTTGAAAGCGGCGACATCGCGCGCGAGACCTTCCACTTCACGATCATGTCGGCGAACGGCGACGCGGACATGGCGGAAATGCCTCAGGGAGACGGCATGGAACCGGGCGCCATGAGCGGCGGATCCAGCGCCGTTTATATGCGCATCATGAATCGAGGCGATAGCGCCATCACGCTTCGGAGCGCCAGCAGCGCAGCTGCCGATGTCGTCGAAATGCACCGGACAATCATCAAAGAAGACATGGCGCGCATGGAAGCCTTGGACGGCTTGCTCATCCCGGCCGGCGAGACGGTCGAATTGCAGCCGGGCGGCGCTCATATCATGCTCAAAATGCTCAGCGCCGATCTGCCACCCGACAGTCATTTCATGCTGCAACTCATCGACGATGCCGGCGCGGTCTACGATCTATACGTCGCTGTGCTCGACATGCCGCCGAGCGACCTCGACGATGCCATCGAGATTGGCGATCTCGCCTTCAGCAATCGCTGGGCGCGCCCGGCGAACGCGGCTGCGGCAATGGAATCGGGCCATGCCGAAACGTGAATATCAGACTGAGGTTGAATCCGGGCCGGTTATCCATCTCAGAGCGGCGGCGCCTTGCGCATTCGCTGGCAGCAAACGCCCGAGCGCCGCGCCTTCGGCCGCCTCCAGCGGACGCAGCAGCAGCAATACCACGGCATAAACCGCCCCAGCCGCCAGCAGCGCCGGCAGCGCCCCGCCCAGCACAGCTAGCGTCAAAAGCATGGCGCCAAGCGCAAGCAAAGGACGCCATACCAGTTTCACCATTTGCAAATCTCGCAGCGCGCGCCGCAGCAAGTATGCAAAGGGCAGAAACAGAACGACCTCGGAGGCGATGGTGGCGATGGCGGCCGCCCGCAAGCCATATTGCGGGATGAAGATGAAGTTGGCGACCACGTTGAACAAGACTGCGACGACAAAAGCGCGCGTAATCGTGCGCTGCAAGCCCAGGCTGATGAGCGCGTATTGCATCAGGCTGTTCATCCAGCCGAGCGGTATGCTCCAGATCATCAGCTGCAGGGCGATCGCGCCATCTGGCAAGTAACGTTCGCCGCCCAGGATCAGCGTCAGCGGTTCCGCCAAAATTGTGAAAGCGACCGCCAGCGGCAATGTCAGGGCGAAGAGCAGCTTCAGGCCGAAGCGCAGCGTGCGGCCGAGCGCTGGCGGATCTTCCTTCGCCTGCCGGGACATCACCGGGAAGAGCGCCTGGGTGAAGAAGGCCGGCACGATATTGATCGCCAGCAGCCACTTGTAGCCGGTGCTGTACTGCGCCACAGTCGCGGCGCCCTTCAAAGCCTGCAGGATGAGGATGTCCACCTGAAAGAAGACTGTCGCCAGGAAATGGTTGAGCATCAGCGGGAAGCTCTCCGCAACCATGCCGCGAATGAGCGCGAGATCCGGCATTAGCCGCCTGATCGGGCCGATGAAGCGGCGCCCGGCCCAAAGCAAAACCAGCAAGGTCAGCAGATTGTTGAATATGCTCACGGCCGCCAGGCCGACGATGCCCTGCCCCAGGAGCAAGACGATCACGCCCAGCACCGCTTTGTTCATCGTGGTGATGGTGGCGATCGCCGCCGGCTTCTCCGCTTGTTCATTGGCGTAGAAGAGCGATGTCATGCCCTTGGACAGGCTCGCGGGGAACAAGCCGATGTAGAGCAGGCCGATCGCCGTCAGACCGGCGCTGCTGATGGCTTCGGCGCCCGAGCTCCCCCAGAGCAGCAGCACGCCCGCCAGCAAGGGCGCGCCCGTCGCGCTCAAAAGCAGACGAAACAGCGAAGAATTGTAGAAGAAATGACCGGCTCGCTTCCGCTGCTGCGATGCCTCGCGGATCAAGAAGAGATCCAGGCCAAAATTCGTGAAGATATCAAAGGCGACAAACAAGACGATCGCGAAGTTATAGATCCCCACTTCGGCCGGCAGCAGCAAGCGGTACATCACAATCGCGAAAGCGAAGTCGATGCCGCGGTTGAAGAGGTTCAGGATGATGGGCGCGACGCTGTTTCGCGCCACCCGCGCCAGGCCCGAGGACTCTTCCGTGTTCAATCCGATGTAGGCGCGCCAAAACCAGGCGCCCAGCATGAATACCAGCAGGGCGACGCTGATGGACGAAGCAAACATGCCCAACTGCACGCTCGCCGGGCTATAGATGAGGCGAACCGTCCAATCCCCCGCCGGCAGCTCAATGCCTTGAAGATTCGCCAGCACGAGACGCACTTCCGCGCCAAACTCCCGCTCTTCGCCCGCGCCCCGAGGCCGGAGGAAGGCGCGCCAGCCCGGCATATAGCTCTCGCTGATGACCAGCCAGCTGTCACTTTCCACACTGACGTCAAGGAATTTCTCGCGCCCGCTGTCGCGTGTGATTCTGGCCGCCTGAAAACGCGGCACATGCAGTCCGCCGCCCAATATATTCAATTCGGCGAATCTGAAGCCGCCGCCATGTTCCGCCAGCCAGCGGTCCTGCCAATCCGCCTTGTCCACGCTGAAGGCGCGCGGCATGGCGAGCTCGTTTTCCCAGATCGCGACTTCCTGGCGATAAACAGCCCGCCAGCCCGGCACGCGCATTTCGAAGTCCGGCGCTGTCAGCACGTAGCGCAGGTTCAGCAGCCGCAGCAGGTCGGACTGCAGAAGCTGTTGATAGCTAACATAGTTGCGCTCCGGCGCGGTGTAGAGCGGGGCAATCCGATTGAAGTCGAGCTGCCGCTGAGGCTGCAGCGTCCGCATTGTCGCTACGTAGCCGGCCGGTATGATGCTGTCATAGCCGCGCAGGTCGTCCAGGCCGAATTGCAAGCCCATATTCGGGTTGAGAATCGGACCGCTTTCGCCGCCGCTTTCCAGGCTCGTCAAGCGGAAATGGCCCGGCTGCCCTCTCAAGAACTCGACCGCCGGCGGCTCGAATTCCAGCAGCGCCGGATCGCCCGCCGGATTAAAGCCATAAGAAGCGACAAGCAAGTCCAGCCCGGTCGCCGCCAGCGCCAATAGCGCCCAGAACCGGGAACGCCGGCGCAGAGCCCAGAGAAAAACGACGCCGCCGGCCAGAAGCATCGCAGCCAGGAACAGCAACTGCGGCTGCAGGTAACTGAAGAGCATGCGCCCGTCGCTGAAGGCGGCGTCCGCATGCGCCGCGTTCGCGACAATGCGGTCGAATAGCGCCTGGAAGCGACTGAAGTCCTGCTGCATGGCGACCGTCGCCAGCGCCAGCGCCAGCCCTCCCGCCAGCAAACCCAGACCAAAGGCGGCCATGCTCAAGCGCCGCGAACGAGCCGACAGCAGCTCCAAGCCAATGCCGGACATGACGGCAATCGCCAGGCTCAGCGCATAAATCCAGCGAAAGGGCGTATTCAGTTGGTTCATGCCGGGCAGGCGATAGATGATGCCATAGGTCGGCAAGCCGAACATGAAGGACAGCGCCAGCAGGGCCAGCAAAGCGAACAAGATCAGGTACTGCGCCTCCCGCAGGCGCGGCCGCCAGCCCGCCACCAGGGCGTAAGCGGCCAATGCCAGCGGCAGCAAGCCCAGATAGACAGCGCCTTCGACATAATTCTTGACGCCCCAATAGATGTGGTCGCGCGCGAGGCCGGCGCTTCCGCGCAGGTCGTTTATCCAGGCGCCGCTGAAGACATCGAAATAGCCGTGATGCGCCGGGCTGCCGAAGACGTTCGGCAAGAGAAACTGCAGCAGGTCGCGCGGCGCATGGGCATAGCCCAGCACCGTCTCCAGGCTGGAGCGTTCGGCGCGCCAGTTGCTGCCCACGAATTCATACATCGGGATCAGTTGCAGCGCCGCCAGGCCGATACCCAGCAGCGCAAGCAATAGCAGCCAGATGGAGGAGCTTGCCAGCCAGCGCAACGGCGGCCGCCCGGTCCCGCGCCATTGGCCCAGGAAGTTCCAGGTCAAGCGGAAGAGCGAATAGTAAGCCGCGATCAGCAGCGTATAGATGGTCATTTCCACGTGCCCGGCCAGGATGTTAAAGCAGATGGCGATCGAACCGATAGCCAGCCAGAGCAGCGCGGTGCGGCGGAAGATCCACAGGCTGCGGCCGCGCAAGATATTCTCGATCATCCACAAGATCAGCGGCAGCCAGACCGCGGCTGCCACGATCATGGGGAAGACCGCGTTGGCGATTATGAAACCCGAAAGTTGATAGACCAGACCGGCCAAAGCCGCGCCCCAGCGACCGATGCCGATAGCGCGCATGTAACCGGCCATGAACAATCCCGCCAGCCAGAGATTAAACAGGATGAACCAGCCGTAAGCGGCGGGCAGAGGCAGGACGTAATAAAGAAGGCTCAGGGGATAAAGCGCGGAATGCTGCCCGGCGGCGAAGAAGGGGATGCCCGCGAACAGATGCGGGTTCCAAAGCGGTATCTCGCCCTGGGCGATCTGGGCGCGGATGAATTGCTTCCACTGATAATTCTGCAGAACCAGGTCCGAAAGCAGATGGTTGTGGGGAATCGCCGGCGCCTTGACGACCTCGCGGTAGGCCGAATAAGGCAAATACTGATACAGGTTCTCGGCCGGCAGCAGCGTCCGATCGCCCAATGTCTGCTGATGAAACATCGCCAGCGGCGCAAGCAGCAAGAAGAGGATGAGCGCGAGATCCGGCCTTGCTCGGCGGAGAAGCGGCATCGGCATTGCTTAGGTCAGTTTTCGCATGCGCTGCATCCCCACAAGAGGATTCACATCTGTTATACACAGGCTGCAAGAATTTGCCTAGTCAAGCGGCGCGCATCGGCATATCCCAAGAGGCCGCGTTTATATCCCAAGAATTCTGCGATATATCCCTTGCGCGTCCGTCGAATCGACCTAGAATTAAAGGCATCCGCGATTCCAATCGCGCTCAAACTGGCGAATTGCAAGGCATTGGGCCCCTTGGGGGCGGCCAGCGGCGCGAGCGTGACCCGGCGCGGGCAAAAGGCGAGCGGGACAAGCGCAGCGCTTGAGGGAGCAGCCAAAACGACACAGCCTATGGTTCTTCAGCAGAAGCCTCTCTTAAGGGAAGCCGCTATGGCGGACAGTTTGTTTGACAACCGCTACCGTTACAATTACATTTACCCGCGCGGCCGCTCGGGCGAAACCTTGCGCGCGGTCGATACGCTGGATGAAGACCGCCCCGTCGTCATCAAACGCCCCAACCCCAACGACGCCCCGCCGATCCGCGCCGGTCAGGAAGTCAGCATCATCAATGAGCGCGACGCGCTGACGCGGCTGGCCGGCCACCCGGTCTTGACGGAACTGCTCGGCAGCGGTCAGTTCTTCGTCGGCGGCATCCCCCACCAATATATTGTGATGGAACGCGCCGAAGGCGTGATCATCGCCGATGAGGTCGCCCGGCTCGCCGGCCAGCACCAGCGCCTGCCCGTGCTGGAAATGCTGGAAATCATCGACCGGCTGATGGACCTGCTGCGCAATGCGCACGATATCGACATCGTCTACAACGATGTCGACGCCAAGCACCTCTTCTGGAACCGCGACAAATACGAACTCAAAGTGATCGACTGGGGCAACGCCGTCTTCCTCGAAGGCGACGATGTGACCTTGCAGGGCGTCAGCCGGCAGACCGACATTTACCAATTGGGCGAATTGCTTTATTTCATCTTGTCCGGCGGCTATCGGGTCGAAGTGCCGCGCGATGCCGATGCAGAATTCCGGGTCGACTTTCATGGCGACAGCGAAGCGGTCGATACGCGCCTGCAAGCCATCGTGACGCGCGCCGTACACCCCAATCTGCGCTACCGTTACGCCACGCTGACCGAAATGAACGCCGATCTGCTGCGCTTTCGCAGTCCGATGGAGCAGGACCGCAATATCATCATCTCGCGCGCGATAGAAAAACTCAAAAAGCAGAACCTCAGCCGGAACGATCTGCTGGCGCTGCAATCCAATTTGCAATCGGCTTTGCGCCACAACCCGGCGCACCCGGCCGCGCGCAACACCGCCCGCGAGATTGTCGATCGCCTGCGCGATCTGGAGGTCGCGGCCGATCTTGACGCGGTCAAGATCTACATGAGCAACAGCAACTGGACCAGCGCCGGCGAACTGCTGGCCCAATTGCGGGAGCGCGCCGGCAGCAAGACGGGCGCGCTGGTGCGCCTGCTGCTGGATTGGTGCATGCAGCTTAGCGACAGCCCGCGGGAAAGCGCGCCGCCCTCCATTGCCGAGGCGACCAAACTGCTCTTCGACTACCGGGCGGACAAAGCGGCCAATATACTGCTGCTCGACCTGTCTCTAGACGACAGCCTGCGCAACTTGCATTGGCGCATGGCTGAGCGCATATCCTCCCATTTTCCCGATGTGCTGCTCCTGCGCCCCAATCTGAATCGGCTTGATGAAGCCGTTCGCCAGCTTGAAGCGGAGGGCATACCGGTCGATAACGCGCTTGAAATTCTGGCTGGCATTAACCGCGCCCTGGATCAGGCATCGAGCGCGGATAAACCAAGCGCCGGCGACCTGCGCGATATCTATCGGGAAACGGTGGAGAGCTTGTCCGCGCTCAACAGCAATCTGCAAACGCTGAGCCTGCAGCATGAATTCGCCGAACGCCGCTTGCCGCTCAACGCGCTGACGCGGGCCCTCAACGCCGCGATGGCGCTGACGGATAACATGCACGTCATTGGCAAGCAAGCCGCCAATAATCCGCGCGACGCCCTGAGCGCCCTCGACGCCAGCCGCGCGATCGACCCGGCCAACCCGGTTTGGGACAAGATCGAAGATTACCTCGGCCTGCTCTACGAGATCCTGCAAGGCTGCCAAAGCTTCACGCCGGCCGCCGATGGCGCCGACCTGGAAAAGTGGCTGCGCGATACCTACGCTGATCTTCTGCCCTTCGCCGGTCAGCTCTTTGACGAGATGCTGAGCGACATGCTGGACGGGTTATCGACCGCCCAAGCCGCCTGGCAGCAATACCGCGATGTGATCGTGGCCGGAAACCGGGCGGAAGCTACCGACGTCCTGAGCACAGCCGCGCAAACCGTGAGCGACATCAGCCCGACGCTTTCCACCTGGTTCAATCAACTGCGGACGGTTGTCGAGGGCGCCCAATATGTCGAACGGCATTCGGTGCCCGGTCACCTGGGTCGCACCCTGGCCGATGGCTGGGCCGCCTTCGACCAGGGACAATTGGCCGATGCGCAGCGGCTCGGGCAGCAGGCGATGGAGATCACGCGCAGCGAAGCCGAGCAATTCATCGCCGAGCGCCTCTGGCGGCTGTCCCGCGTATTGCGGGACTGGGTCGAGCGGAACGGCGTCGAAAGCGAAGACCGCACCCAGAAAGCGCTGATGGATGTTGAAGACCTGTTCACCGAAGCGGAAAACCGCGCCATCAACGGTTTTGCAACCCAGATGCCCAGCACCGAAACGTACCTGAAGGCAATGGGCCAAGGCCTGGTGCAAGCCTTCGCCGGCGCAAACACAGCCGCCCTGCGCATCCTCTACGGGCAGTACATTCTGTCCGGCGTGCTGGACGCCCATGACGGCATTATTGACGACGCCCGTTTCTGGCAAGCCGCGGCGCAGCGCAGCCTGCCGGATGTAGCGGAGCGGCATATCGCGCTGCAAAAACTGGAAGAATTCATTGAAAGGCGCGAGGCGCTGCAGAATGCCGCCAACATTCTCGACCAGGTCGCCGGTCCACAGATCGTCGATAGCATCGGCGAGTTCGCGCGTCAATTGGAAAGCAGCCCTCAAGCGCGATTGCTGGCGCCGGGCGTTCAGAGCCTGCGCGCCCTGGAATCGGCTTTGCACGATTGGGCCGATGCCGAATTCCGCGGCGCCGGCAACAAAATCGACCAGGCGCTGCGCAGCGTCACCGAAGCCGAATCCAACGCCAACATCAAACTGGGCGCCTATCGCGCCTGGATGACGGAGCTGCATGCAGCGCTGGCGGAGCTCAGCGTCAACCGGCGCAATCTCACCCGGGACATCGACCGTCAACTTGACGAGCCGCAGCCGAGCGTGCGCGAAGCCATCCACCTGCAAGCGGATGTCACCGAAGATCTGCTCGGCTTCAAACACGCGCAGATGATGCTCGGCTGGCGCGATACTTATGAAGCCTTTGTGGGCATCTACGACGGCGACAAACGCCGCAGCCAGAAGCTGGAAGCGATGGACGAACTCTTCAAGGCGATGTTCATCGATCGCAACCCGGCCTACCCGCTCTTCCGTCATTGGTACCGGCTGGTCGAAGCCAGCCCGGAGGAAGCGCCGGAAGAAGAAGACGAGGCGACGCCTGAGCCGGCCAAGGCCCTTGAACTAACAGCGATGGCAAGCGACAGCGTGGAGTTGGCCGATACCATGCCGGAAGTCCAGGCGGCGGCGGAAAGGCCCAGTGTCAACCGCTGGCTTTTCAACGCCGCCCTGCTCGTCGGTCTTGTTCTTGTGGTCGGCGGTTTAATCTCGCTGGCGGCGAGCGGCAACCTGGAACGGGTTATGTCCGCGCTGCTGCCGGCGCCGACAGCGGATTCCGCCGCCAACAGCGACGGCGGCGAGTTGGCGGCCGCCGCGGCCGACGACGAAGCGCCAGGTTCAGACGCGACAGACGCGCCGTCGGTCGCGCCCGCCGAGACTGAAGACGCCGACGGCGCAAGCGCCGACGCGGCAGCGCCCGCGGTCGCGACAGATCCGTCCGCGCCGACGATTGTGCCGACTGACATCCCAACTCTCGTAAGCGCGGTTGCGCAGCCGACGGCCGCCCTGCCGCCCGAGGGACTGACCGGCGCGCAAGACCTGCTCGAGCTCTATGCGGCGGCCGAGACTGCGCCCTTCTGGAACCCGGAGCAGTTCCGCCTGCTGGGCAATTCCTGGCGCCTGGGCAGCGGAGACGAAACGCCGGGCGAGACTGTCTTCTTCTTCCCGTCCGCCGACCTGCTCAACCGGAGTTATGGCGCGGACGCGCCCCGGCGCATCCGCCAGCTTGAAGCCGAACTGTCATTGCGCAGCACCAACCCGGCCGTCGTCACCGCCGACGATGTCTACTTCGGTCTCTTGCTGCGGACAGTCGATGGCGAGAAAGATGCCGGGATCCAGATTCAGCAGCTTGGGCCGAGCGACATCAGCCTGGCGCTGGTCCAAGACGGGCAGGCCGACAGCGTAAGCCAGCGCTCGGTCAACAATGTCATTGCGCGCCTGCGCCTGGATCGCGATGCGGAGAGCGGCGCGGTGAGCGCTTATTTCAACGATTCGCGCATCGGCGACCCGATCGCATTCGTCGGCGCGGACGAAGCGGCCCTGCCGGTCGTATTCGTCAAAGATGGCGGGGTTGTCATCGGCGTGGCCGCCTGGACGATTACGCTCGAGTGACGGGGAAGTCGCGAAGAGTGTAGGGCTTGTCCGTTACTGGTTCATGCTACAGCGTTTTTCTACCCCATCCCCCCAACCCCCTTCCCCAGTTCACTGGGGAAGGGCCGGGGATGGGGTAAAACTTCGACGAACAAAGCCTTTCTAGATGCGGACAAGCCGTGTAGGGGCGACACTGTGTGTCGCCCGAATGTTTTCGCTTGTGTCGGCGGGCGATTCACAGAATCGCCCCTACACCGTGCTTCAGATTACTGTAAGGCTTGTCCGGTACTGGTTCATGCTACCGCGTTTTTCTACCCCATCCCCGGCCCTTCCCGAAGGCCTATGTCTACGTGCGGCTGTGTGTCGCCCGTTTACAGTATTTACTAAAGTTCGGACGACCTTGTTTGAGCCGCCCGTTCGACATTCGTCCGCTATTGCGGGAGGGCTTCCCGCGCGGCTTCCGGCTCGGCGACATCAGCGCCATTGCTGTCGCTGGAGAGGGCCGCTGCCGCGCCCATCGTGCTGGCGAAATTCTGCACCATGCTGGTGAGTTCCATCGGCAGCACAAACTTGGTCGAAGGGCTGCTGCCCACCTTTTCCAGCATCTCCATGTATTGCAGAGCCATCGTCTTGCTATCGACATCGCGCGCTTCTTCGTAGATGGCTTTGAGCGCGCTGGCGTAACCTTCGGCCCGCAGCATTTGCGCCTGGCGTTCGCCCTCGGCTTTTAAGATCTGCGACTGCTTTTGACCTTCCGCTTCCAGAATTGCCGATTGCTTGCTGCCTTCGGCGCGGGCGATGGCGGCCTGGCGCTCGCCTTCGGCCATTGTCACTTCGGCGCGGCGATCGCGCTCGGCGCTCATCTGCCGATTCATCGCCTCTTGAATCGCCCGGGGCGGCTCGATCTCGCGGATTTCCACTGTGGTGATTTTCATGCCCCAGCGCTCGGTCGTCTCGTCCAGCTTGACGCGCAGCACATCGTTGATTTGGTCGCGGCGGGACAGCACATCATCCAGCACGATATCACCGATGACGGCGCGCAAGGTGGTCGTGGCGATCTTGCCGGTCGCCTCCACCACATCTTCGACTTTGGTCACGGCCAATTCCGGATCTGTGATGCGGTAATAGACCAGGAAGTCGATGCCGATTGAAGCGTTGTCTTTGGTGATCGCCGTCTGCGACGGAATGTCGATGATGGTTTCACGCATGTCCACCTTGGTCGCCTTCTCCACGAAGGGCAGCACGAAGGTCAAACCCGGGCCGCGCACATTGCTGAAACGCCCGATGAAAAAGATCACCAAACGGTCATATTCCTTGACGGCGCGTATCGTCGTGCGCAGCAGCCACACGATAAAGAGAATAAGGATTACGCCAAGCAAACCTTGCCCTCCCGTATTGATCGCCTGTCCCAATTCATTCATGTCCATCTCCTCACTCTCCGACGCCCGGATGAGACGCCACTATTTTTATTGACGAGGCTATTGCGCCTCTTCTCTTTTCGCCTTTTCCACCTGCAATTCCAAGCCGTCTTGCCGCGTTACCACAATTTCCGTGCCGCTCTCCAGGCGCGCGCGGCTGCGCGCCGTCCACAACTCGCCCCGCACCTGCACCGTGCCGCGATCTTCAATATCCGCCATCACCCGTCCGCGCGCTCCAACCAGGAAGGCATCCTTTTGCGTGGACGAAAGCTCCAGCCGCTGCTTGAGTATCGACCGCAGTATGCTGCGGTGATAGCCCCAAGCCAGCAGAACGCCGAAGAGAATGAGTAAGGGCGATACGCTGGCCTCGGCGAATAGCAGGAAACTCGCGGCCGCCTGCACGCCCAGGCCGGCGATTGCGATGTTCTCCCATTCCGATTTGAACAGGGGCAGCAAGAAGAACAGCGACGCCCCGGTCACCAGCGCAATCACCGCGATCCAGTTGGTCGCGAGCAGGCTCATCAAATAGAGCGTAGCCAGTATCAGCCCGGCGCCGCCGATCTCGGCGATGCCCGTGCCCGGAATATAGGTCCCGGTCGCGCTGATCCATAAGCCGGCCATCATCAGCAGATAGATTACATTTGGATCTGTGAGAAACTCCATAGGGCTACCCCTGGCCGAGCGCGGCGGCCACAACAAACAGGAACAGAATCAGAACGAGGCTCCAAAAGCCCAGGCTCAGCGCCAATGACAGCAATGCGCCCAGTATAGCGAATATCGCGCCGCGGAAAACAAATGCCAGAATCAAGAGCGCCAGGCAGCCCATCTCAACCTCCACAGTCCACCTATATGCTTAAGTATAATGGAGAATCCGGCTGTTTAACCCCCAGTTTTTGGGGGCTGGGCCCGAGGCGGCAGCAGTCGATAGACGACGAAGCGATCGCGGCGATAATCTTCAGCCGCGCGAAAGCCCGCGTCAAGCAGCGCCGTCAGCCAGGCCTGATAGGGCTTGTCCACCGGCGCGACCAGGTAGCGCGGTTCCGTCTCTTCCAAGGCCAGGGCCCCGGCCGCCAGCGCCTCGGCCGTCGGATAGTGCGCGCGCCTCTTATTATGCCAAGATCCCAGGTAATAACCTAATTCCCAGCCCAACCAGGGGTCATATATCACCGCGGCGACGGGCTTGCCATTAAGATGCGCCGCGAGCCTGTCAATGCCAGCGGAATGGGCGCGCGCTTCGTCAAAGGGCGAGCTCGAGCCCAAGCTGTAGGCGGCGCCGGCCAAGACCAGCGCAACCGTGCTGAGCGCCAGGATCCGGCCAACCCGGTTCCGGGCGGCCAGGCGACCGGCAAGCAACAGGATGAACAAGGGTGCGATGAGCGCGAGATATCGCGCATAGAGATTGAAGTCGATGAGCGAGTGTATGCCGATGTAGGCGATCAGCGACAGAAACATGAGCCGCTCGAACGGATAAGCCCGCCCCGCCTTCGCCGGCCGCTGCCGACGCCACAGCGAGGACATGGCGGCGACGACGATGCTGACGGTTACGACCGGCGGTCCAAGCAGCCAGGCGCCCATGCGAAGCCACTCCAGAAAGCGCCCGATCCACCGCGATGGATCGGCCAACCAGTTGGCAGGCTGGTTGTTTGCAGCGGCCTGCAGGAAAATGCTCGCCTCCGGCCGCGCGCCATCCCAGACCAGCAGAACGGCGAGCAGTGCCGAAAGGGGCAACGCCAAACGGATGCCATCGCGCCGTCTTGCGCCGCTCCCCAGCCACAAGAGCAGGAGGAAGGCAGCGGCGAAAATCGCTTGCTGCTTGCAGAAAAAAGCCAGGCCCAGCGCGATGCCGGCCCGGCCCCAGTGGCGCGCCAAACCAAAATAAAGCGCGACAACAGAAAAGAACAGGAGGCTCATATCCGTGAAGGCGCTGGCGCCATAAGCTGCGAAGATCGGCGATGTCGCCGTCAGCAAGCCGGCCAGAATGGCGGCGATGGCGTCGCCGCGCAGCCGCCAGACCAACCGCAGCATGAGCGCGGCGAGCAGAGTGCCCAGCAGCGCATTCGGCAGCCGCCCGGCGAATTCGCCCAGGCGCGTATCCAGGCGCAGCACGCCAGCCGCATCGGCGGTGTTGCCGACGGCGACCATGCTCAAGGCGCTGACATAGATTGAAAGCGGCGGCTTGTCCAGCGCGCCCGGCATCAGCCAATCGCCGTTTACCGCGGCCGCGCGCGCGAAGGTCATGAAGAATGCTTCATCAGGATGAAAGCGTTGGTCGCGGGCAAGCTGATGAAAGAGGATGAGGCTCGTCAGGAGAAGGACTGCGATACGGGGCGACAGGCCGCTGAAAGGAATCGCCCGCCCCTTAGCCAAAGCGCTCCCGCAAGTACTCCAGGGCGACGCGATCGATCGAATGACGGTGCTGCTCCAGCGACCAGCGCATCTCCAGGTTTTCGTTGCCGATCAACATCCAGAAGACTTGTTGGCAGACCTCGTCCCAAACGCCGTTGACCTCGCCGGTCATATAACCTTGCTCAATCATCATCGCTTGCAATTCGCGCGCGATCTCCGCATCGATCCTGATATTGTCTTCGGGCCTGGGCGGCTGAAAATGCAGATGATGCAGCTTCACAAGCTCAATCAGGCGAATCACGGGTTCTTCAGCGTCATCGACGCGCAGATCGAGATAACGATCGCTGTCCCCGCCGTATCCGCCGCCGGGGCGCGCGACCTGCACCGCCGCCGATTGTTTGCCGCGGCGGTCGCCGCCAGCGTATTCACCCGCCCGCAGCGCCGCCACCAGCCGGTCCGCCAGTTCGCCAGTCGCGCCGGTGAAGCCCGCCGCCATCGCTTCGAGCACCGCTTCCCCGGCCAATAGATTGCCTTGCACCGAAAAGCCCGGGCCCGTGCGGTGGCCGGCCCACTCGTTGCAGGCGCTGCCGGTATGCGCCGCCGCCGTTCCACAGCTGTCGACCAGGGCCACTTGCCGCGTCTCGCGGCCTTCATCCGGCGCAAGCAGGCGCTCGAGCGCCTCCGCCGCGCCAAGACCTTCCGCCATCAGCGCCAATCCATCGCTGCCAAAACTCAGCTTGGCGTAGGACTGCGTCGCCACCGCGCCGACTTCCGCCTCGGCCCATGGCACAACCGCGCCGACGGCGGGAAACTTGCTGGCGACGGCGACGCCCCAGGCATTCTCTTCTTCGCTATAGGCGACTATCGAATAGGTATTGAACTTCATCATCGCCTCGGCCTAATTGATGCGCAGAAGTAAACGCAAGTAAGTCATAAAAGATGCGCATCGTTTTTCGCAGCATTCATTCGGGCGACTCACAGAGTCGCCCCTACGGCTTAAGGGGAGACTGTGTGTACGGGCGAGCCGGTGGCTCGCCCACTCTTGCAATAGAAATCCAATCAGTTTTTGCATGAGTTGCTTGATACTACTGAGATTATATCAGACATATCCGGCTCGTTCATCAAAACCTAGTATCGCCATCAGCCCCGGCATGGCGCAAAATAAGCAGCCTGGAAACGTCAATGGCGCAGGAGCGGACGTGAACTACCTGACTCTCGGAAGAACCGGATTAGAGGTTTCAGAAATGGGCATTGGCGCGGGCGGGCCCAGCCGGCTCGGCCAACGCGACAACATGCGCTCGCGGGCGGAATCGGTCGACTTGCTCCTGCGGGCCTTTGACGCCGGCGTCAACTTCGTCGACACCGCCGAAGCTTATGACACGGAGGACATCGTCGGCGCGGCCGTCGCCCAACGCGACCGCACGGGCATCGTCATTTCGACCAAGAAGCGCCTCCGCCGGGAAAACATCAGTCCGGAGGAATTGCGCGCCGGCTTGCAGGACAGCTTGCGGCGCTTGCGCAGCGACTATGTTGATATCTATCACTTGCATGGCTTGCGCCACGAACAATACGAATACTACCTGCAGGAAATCGTACCGGCGCTGCAAGACCTGCGGCGGGAGGGGAAGATCCGCTTCATCGGCGTGACGGAATCCTGGTCCAGCGACCTCCAACATCGGATGCTGCAGCGCGCGCTGGAAGATGATGTTTGGGATGTGATCATGGTCGGCTTCAACCTGCTCAACCAGACGGCGCGCCGAAGCGTGCTGCCGGCCGCCATCGAGAAGAACATCGGCGTCCTGATTATGTTCGCCGTGCGCCGCGCTCTCAGCCGGCCGGACAAATTGGCGGCGACGCTTCAAGCGCTCATCGACTCGGGCGAACTCGAGCCTGAGGCGATCGATCTTGAAAATCCCTTAGGTTTTCTGCTGGAGGACGGCGCGGCGGCGAGCATCCCGGACGCGGCCTACCGCTTCTGCCGCGCTGAAGCAGGCGCGCAGGTCATACTGTCCGGCACCGGCAACCCGCTTCATCTGGATGAAAACCTGGCGAGCTTCGCGCGGGCGCCGCTGCCGCCGGAACACCTGGCTCGGCTGCGACAGATCTTCCGCAACTGCGCATCGGTCACCGGCTAGTCGCGCCAGCCGGCGCAGCTGGGGGGCGTCAAACAAAAAAGGGGCAAGCCGAATGGCTTGCCCCTTTTGGGTTCTGAAAATTGGGCGCTTTAGTAGCGGCCCTCCGAGCAACCATAACCGCTGCCCGACATCGCCAGCTGGCTCAAGTCAACATCGACATTGATCGTGCCATTGGCGCCGCCTTCGGCATGGCTGACAACCAGCTTGTACTGGCCGCTCTTGAGCAGCCTGTAATCGGAAATGACCGCATCATATTCGCTGCGCGAAATGTCATCATCGCCGATCAAGGCTTTGCCGTCGGGATCGACCAAGACGATTAGCGGATCGACGAAGCCCGGCGCAACAGTCGCTACCGAGATGTCAACCTTCTGGCCGCGTTTCGCGTCAAAGGGGATGCTGTATACCCAGCCTTCGCGCATCGGCAGTTCAAAGCTGCTATCGCCATTCAGTTCCTCGTGGAACAGCGTGCGGCTGCGATTCATCATCGCGTATTGGATGTAGTCGGCCGCGCTCGCTTCAGACTCGCCCATTTCTTCGTAGGTGATCCCGCGCGAGAGATAGGGCAGGGAATAGCTGTCATCCAGGCGCATCGCCATGCCAATGTGGATGATCGCCGATTCGTATTCGCCCATGTGGCGATAGGTCACGCCCATCCAATTCATGGCTTCGGCATCGTGGCGGTTGAGCTTCAACGCGCGGCGGAAGTTGTCCAGCGCCACAACATAATCGCCGGACATCAGAGCGCGGTAGGCGTCGGCCTTGAAGCTGGCGCCGTCATTGCCTTGCGTGAACATGCCCGAAATCTCGAAGGAAACTTCGACGCGGCCCTCGGTGCTGCCGCCGGCGTGCGTCAAGAGCACGGCGTATTCGCCGCTTGCCGGCACGCGGAGTTGCACGTAGCTGTCCCACCATTCGCCGGTATCATCGTTGGCGGTCAAGGGCTTGCCCTGCGGATCCAGGATCAGGACGAGGGGGTCGCTGTCCACATCGCGCTGGCTGCTGATGGCGGAGACGACGATATCCTGGCCGGCGCTGGCATTGAACGGGAATAGGTAGACAATGCCCTCCGACATCGGCACATCAATGCTGCCTTCCCATGCCAGATTCTCGTTGCGAATCACGCGCTGCTTCTTGCGCTTGATCCACTCGACATAATCGGACATCGCCTCGTTCATCTCGCCCGTCTTTTCATAGACGATACCGCGATTCAGGTAGGGATAGTCCGCCTCCGGCGCGAGCGACATCAAGCGGTTGCAGTCGGCCAAAGCCAACTCGTGCTCGCCGATTTCGCTGAATGCCCAGCAACGATTGTTGAGCGCGGCCAGGCTGTCCGGCTGCTGCTCCAGCACCGTCGAATAGTCCTGGGCAGCCAGCGCATGTTCATCAACCATGCTGTAGGCGTAGCCGCGGGCGAAGATCGTATCGATATCAGCCGCGCCTTCCGCGATCAATACATCGTAGAGGGCAATCGCAGAGCGGAACTCCTCATTCGAGAGGCTTGACCATGCCATATTCTTGGCTGCGCTAGCGCTCAAGAAACCGCCCGGCGCGTTGACGACTTCCGCCGCCTGCGCCAAAGCCGCTTCCTGCGCGGCGATGATCGCTTCCAACTCGGCAATTACGGCGTCGCGATTATCGTCGACCGTCGCTGCCGGCGTCAGAAAGCCAATGGTAACTACAACGGCAACCAGCACCAACAAGGCCTCAATGATGAGAGCGCTTGGGCGCTGGCCGAGAATGCGATCTTTGATTGAACGTTTGGGAATATCGTATTCCGGATACTGTTTCGTCATAACAATCCCTCGCAATTCAGCTACCGACCACAGGATCAACTAACTAAATCTAAGTATATCACATTTGGCGCCGCAATAGTCAAGCCGCGTCGCCATCGTCTAACCTATGCCAACTATGCGCCGCCCCCAAGAGACCAATACCGCTGATAACTTGCTTGCGCCGCTGAACGATAACCTAGTGTATCGTAAAACTCTGCGATGTCCAAATACATCTCCGAATATGTCGAGCCAATTTCGTAAGCCAGGTTGAATTGACGCAGCGCCCGCCGCGTCTGGCCTTGCGCTGCGAGTATGCGACCGAGGTTGTAATGCGCCAGGGCGCAGACTTCATGCGCGCAGGGACGGCTGATCTCCAGGACTTGCAGGCAATCCCGCGTCGCCGCCGCAAGTTCGCCCATTTCCACCTGCAGCCAACAACGATTTTCCAGGGCAATTGTATATTCCGGCAGAGAATCCGCCGTCTTCAAAGCCACGTCGCAGTGCGCCCGGGCGGAAGTAAATTCGCCCGTTTCCCCATAAGCCCAGCAGAGAGAATTATGCCCGTCAAAATCTTTGGGTTCCAATTCCAAAAGCTTTTGATAGCGGTCAATTGCAGCCTCATAGGCGCCGGCGCGCATATCAATATAGCCGCGCCAGCTATAGTTGGAGGCGTCTTCGGCATCGACAGCGATCGCCAGGTCAAACATCGCCGCCGCCGCCTCAAAATGCCCGGCGCCGAGGTAGGCGAGGCCGCGCTCCTTCACGCTGTCCAGCGAGATTAGGGGGCGTCGCTCAGCTTCAACCGCAGCGGCGCCCTGCCCGGCAATGGCCGCCCGCTCCGGAAGGGGACCGAACAGGTCGAGGGCGCGGCCGGCCGCAACCGCCAGCACAATCGTCAAGGCGATCTCAATGACGATGGCGCTCCAGCGCTGGCCGAAGAAGCGCTGAACGATATTATTCCGAGGCACATCGTAGACGGGATATTTGTCGTACATGATCTCCCTCGAAGGACATTACATGCAGTATAACGCAGAAGCTGCCATTGCCGCCAAATCCAAATCTACGCTTGCCACACGATCTTCAGTCATCCATTTATACAGGACCGGACAGGCGATTGCTCTCCGACGCATTTGCGCGCCTTCCCACGGCGCCCGTGCAGATTATAGCTTTTGCGAGGCAAATTGCAAAACTTAATCCGAAGGGTACTGTATCAAAGTTCGGTTAAATTTCTTCAAATGCCGACGATTTGGCAGGGGCGACTCGGCGAGTCGCCCAATATCGATCCTATTTTAACTATCGGGCGATCCACCGGATCGCCCCTACCAGACTATTTCAACCGAAATAGATACACTACCATCCGAAGCCAGCGCGCAGCGCGGCAGCCTGATTGGCAGCGGCATTAAGGAGGAAGCGATATGAAGGACCGGCATCTGCGGGAGCAATTGGTCAATGCCCTCGTCAAGCGCCAGGCGCATCAACTATTCAGCGATGCCATACAGGAATTCCCGCCCGCGCACTATAATACGCGCCCGCCGAATCTGCCCTACAGCTTCTGGCAGCTGCTCGAACATCTGCGCATCACCCAGGCGGACATCCTCGACTACATCGTCAATCCCGATTATCAGTATCTGAAGTTCCCGGACGACTACTGGCCGGCGCGCCATCTGGAAGCCGACAGCGAGAAATGGCGGGCGACGATCGCGGCTTTCCAAAAGGATCTCGAGGCGCTCGTAAAAATCGTCCAGGATCCAGCCCGCGATATTCTGGCGCAGATTCCGCACGGTGAAGCAGGGCACAGCATTCTGCGCGAGATTCTTGTCATCGTCGCGCACAACTCTTATCACATCGGGGAGTTCGGAAGCCTGCGCGGAACATTGGATCTGTGGTGAGCCGGCCGCGGCGCGCGCATCCACTTGATCAAGTCTACCGGGGCATTCGCTCGGAAGCGTCACGGGATTAGCGGCCCAGGGCCTCAAGCAGGAGCCGCAGCGCCGCCTCCGCGCTCGCGACCTTGTTGAAGGCGCGGTCTCCATCCCAGACGCGCCGCTCCACCTGCAGCAGGCCGTCGGGACCGGCCAGGCCAATGAAGGTCAGACCGACCGGTTTCTCCGCCGTGCCGCCGCCGGGTCCAGCGATGCCGGTAACGCTCAAGGCGTAGTCCGTCCCGAAGACAGCGCGAGCGCCCAGCGCCATTTCAGCCGCCGTCGCTTCGCTGACCGCGCCCTGCCGCAAGAGCGTGTCTTCGCGCACGGCCAGCATCCGCATCTTGGCTTCATTGGAATAAGTGACCAGGCCGCCCTCGACATAAGCGGAACTTCCGGCGCAATCGGTCAACGCGCTGAGAATGAGCCCGCCGGTGCAAGATTCGGCGGCGCTTACGCTTCCGCCCCGCGCAAGCAAAGCCGCGCCCACCCGCTGCGATAGCGTCGTCAGGTCTTGCGTCACTGGACTTGCACCAGAATCAAGGTATTGCCTTCGGAATCCTTCATCATCACGAAGCGCCCCCAAAACTGCGTTTCCGGCTCGCCGAGAAACTCGACGCCCCGCTCTTTGTAGACGCGGTAGGTCTCGTCAATGTCTTCGCATTGCAGCGTCAGGGATTGCGATTGCTGAAAGGTTGAGCGGTAGTGCTCCCAGTTTTGGTCGAACTTGTAAAGGACAATTTGCGTCTCCGCCCCGGGCGGCGCCACCGAGAGCCAGCGCGCATCCGCGCCGGGCCACATTTCGTCGTCCGAGTGCAAGTCCATGCCGAGCTTCTCGGTATAAAAGGCCTTCGCCCGGTCTTGATCTTCGACAAATATCGACACCGTTCCCACTCTCTTGATCATGATTGTGTCTCCTCAATGCGCGGCTTCTTCCGGGCGACCGAGAGCGGCGTCAAGTTGCGGCCGGTCGCCCAGATGTTCGATGCCATGTTACGTCAAACAAGAGGGATCAGAAAGGGTTGGCAACTCCGCAAGACCAGAATTCGCCCGTGACTTCGCCGGGCGGCTAGTCGCTGCGCTGACCGAGCACAATCTGGTTGCCCTCGGAATGGACCAGCATGGCGGAGCTGCGAGCAGGGCTCGGCGCTGTCGGCAAGACTGCGGTTATAGGAGTACGGGATCGGGATACGGGTAAAGCCAATGCGCATTTCGTTGAATCTGCTGCCAAGGAAACCCTGCATAAATCCGAAGCAGATAACAAAACACAAGATACAATTGTGTACGAAAAGATACAATCGTGTATAAAGGCGTAGCGAATGCCTGCTTCGGATTGTCGCTGAAGCGCAGCGCAGTCACACAGTTGGTCGGCAAGTATGTAGACGGAGAGATTGCTACAAGCGGCGTCGAGAGCTTCTGGAAGCAACGCCAAGCAAGTTATGCAAAATCGGATGGACATTTTGAAGCAAGAGTGGGCGAGCCACCGGCTCGCCCGTACACCGAGTCTCTTCGTATGCCGCAGGGGCCGCCCGAAAGTATGCAGCGTAGAACACGTGCGTTTCTTCAAATGCCGGCTTGGGCTTACCGAGTATGTTCAAACAAGGATACAGGGGAACGCATCGGCAAATGTGTCCTGAGCGTCTCTATCGCTACGCAATTGAGTTCAGTGGCCGGCGCAACGCGAGACCGTTGGACAGGCGGCGCCAGATGAGCGCGATGACGCGCAGTATGGGCGGGAACGGGCGCAGGCGCGTGGACTTGGCGGTCGGCTAATCCAGCTTCTGCTCCACCCGCTCCACGCGAGAGGTTACAAAACAGAGAAAATGGTTCAAACAAAGCACTACGATTTGCAGACCGTGTTTGAAGCGGATGGCGGAGCGACGACCTTCGGCAAGGTAGCCACGCAGTTAATGAAATTGCATTGCTGCGTCAGCCGGATCGAGGTGCCGGTTGTGTTGGAATGCGGCGTCAATGAGGGCTGGTCAACCGGCGTCCTGGCCCACGCCGTCGAGCAAAAAGGCGGACGCTTAATTTCCTTGGACATCGCGGATTGTTCAGATGCTATAGAATCCGATTGCTGGACATTTATACAGGTCGATGACTGCGAGCAGGAACGAATCCTGAATGAAGCGCCGATATTGAAGGAGGGCATCGACCTCATCTATATCGACAGCCTGCACGACGCGACGCATGTCGAGCATCTGCTTTCGCTGTGGTATCCGCTAGTTCGTCAAAACGGCTGGCTTGCCTTTGATGATGTTGACCCCGGGCCCTTCATGCGTGGCAAGCGCAAAGACAATGCAAATCAAGAGATCGCATGGCGCTCTATCGGTCACGTCGTCCAGGATTTCTTTTATGCCAACGAAGATGACTTGCAGTTGACACAGTATTTTGGCAGCACAGGTCTGGCGCTTCTGCATAAGCTGGCCCCCATGTCAAAACCGCCCAATCGCTTGCGCCGCCTTCCGCGTCGGCGATTCACCATGCGTTCCCTAGCTCGGACGATCCTCCCTGGGCGCATTATCCGAATGCTTCGCAACAGGAATCCTGACAGCCGGCGATTAAGAAACAGCCGCAACTAGCGAAAACAGAACGCGAGAGCGTATCCACTTGAGCGGGGACAGCGCAACGATTCGTATCTACCCTAAAGTTAAGGTGGGAACTATTTGTATTTTCACGCTGATCTGGACTGCTTATGCGTGAAACCCCTAGTCGCTGCGCTGGCCAAGCACAATCTGGTTGCCCTCGGAATCGACCAGCATGGCGAAGCTGCCCCAATCCTGCGCTTGCGGCTCGCCCAGGAATTGCACGCCCTTTTCCGTCAGTTCGCGGTAGGTCGCCATGATGTCGTCGCAATGCAAGGTGAAGCACTGCGGCTTGCCCATCGCCTCGCGGTAGTGCTCCCACTGTCCGCCCATGGGGAATAGCGTCAGCTCCGTCGGGCAGCCCTCGGGCGCGACTGTGATCCAGCGCAGGCCCGAGCCCGGGAACATCTCCGAGTCGTTAATCAGATTGAAGCCGAGCTTTTCGGTATAAAAGGCCTTCGCCCGGTCCTGGTCTTCGACGAAGACGGTGACGGTTGCGATAGAAGTGATCATGATTTTGCTCTGTGTCTCTGTGTCTCTGTGGCAGAAGCAGGAGCGGAAACCGCCTACTTATTCTCCACGCTCTCGCTGAGGAAGGCGCTGTAGCCGTTCTCCGGGTCATTGCGCACCACCAGCATGCGCTTGCCGCCGACATGGGAAATGCCCGGCACTTCATAAGCCTTGGCCGGATTGCCTTGGCTGTCCAGGCGGTTGCACCAGTAGATATGGTCATCGCGCTGCCACATATAAATCACCGGCACATCGTCCACCACGATTTCCATGCGCCGTCGGCTGAAGGGGGAGAAGCGCGGGGGGTGAAACCAGGGCACCCAGGCGCCTTCGGTCTTTTGCGTCTTCATCGAAACCGCGCTCTGCGGCAGGATTTCTTTGCTATCCCGCGGCGACTCCTGATTGATGAATCTGATTGTCTCGTCGGTCGTATTAAACACCGAAGTCAATTCTGTGACTGGCATGGCTGTCCTCACTGCAACTGAGCCGTCATTTAGCGCTTGCCCGGTCAAACCGATGCCCTTGCCGACGAGTTCCACCGTCTTGACAAGGCCCTTGCCGATCTGACCGAGTAACTTCAATCCATCCATCAAACTGGCGCCCCGCATGCCCATTTTTCCACATTATACACCGAAGCGTCAGCCGGCCTTCCGCCCTAACCCAATTACGCAGCCGGCGGCGCGTCGGTTGCGGCGCGCATCGGCCTTGCGCCTCAAGAACCGGCGATATGATTGGCGCTGCGCATATAAGCCACCGACTCCGCGATCAGCTCCCGCAGCACATCAAGGTCGACATCATCGAGCTTGTTGATGTAAAGGCAGCTGCTGCCCGTGCGATGTTTGCCCAGCTTAGCCATCAAATCCTCATAGCGCTCGTGCCCGCCCATGATGTAGAGCGTCAGGGCCTGCTTGCGCGGCGCGAAACCGGTCAGCATGAAGTCGCCTTCGCGCCCGCTGGCGTACCGGTAATGATAGCTGCCGAAGCCGACGATGCTCGTCCCCCACATCTCGGCCGGCTCGCCCGTGACCTCCTCCATCATCCGCTTGACGACCAGCGAATCTTCGCGCCGGCGCTTGTGTTTCACGGACTCCAGATAAGCCAGCACATCGCCATCGTTGCGCTGTGTTTTGTTCTGCGCCATGCGCGCATCTCCTTTTCGTCATTCGCCTGGTACTCAAGGCCCGGCATCGCGCCGCGTGGCCGCAATTTGCCGTCGGCGACAAAGGTCCCTCCCGACGGTCAGTGTCTACGCGACCTGAAGCTTCGGGGAGGGATTTAGCTCGAGCCTGGTTTTTCGCCCTCATCGTCGATCGGCTCGAAGTCAACATCCTCAATATCGAGATCGTGCAAATCGATCGCAGGCGCTTCAGCCACCGCCGGCTCGCTGATGACAGTCTTCACCTCGGCAAAGTCCAACTCCGCGCTCGCCGATCCGGTCGCGGCTTGCATGAGCAAGGTCAAGCGATCGGCCATGCTCGTGGGATCGGGATGGATGCCATCTTGCAGCAGCGCCGTCTCGAAGACCTGCTCGACAACGGCGTCAATCAGGCCGGCATCGCCGTCGGCGGCGATCATGCGGCTCAGGTTGTGCATCAGCGGATGACGCGGATTCAACTCCAGGGTCTTCACCGGCAGCTCATAATCTTTGTCCAGCAGGCGGTTGATGCGGAACATGTAGCGATTGCCGCTGCCGTCCTCGCTGACGAGGCGGGCAGGGCTGCCGACCAATGTACTGCTTTCGCGGACATCGCTCACGCGCGCTCCCAGCGTCGCCTGGACGCGCTCGCGCAAAGCCGTGAAGGAATCCGCCTCCAGGACCTCTGTCGTCTCTTGGTCCGCCTCGTCGACCTCGCCGACCGCATCCAGATCCAACTCAGCCGAATCGACGCTGACCAGTTTGTGCCCCTTGAAATCGGTCATGCCCATGGGCAGCATGGCGTCAACCGGATGCGTGAAGTACAAGACTTCAATGCCGCGCTGCCGAAAGACATCCAGATGCGGGCTGCGCGCGCCGCTGCTGTAATCATCCGCAACCACGTAATAAATGTCGTCCTGGTTCTCCCGCATCCGCTCGACATATTCATCCAGAGAATGATACTGGCTTGGGTCGTCGTCCTGCGTCGTCTGGAAGAACATCAGCGGCTCCAGGTCGCTGCGATCTTCCGCGTCTACAACCAGCCCTTGCTTCAGATAGGCGCCAAACTCCTCGAATATCTTGAGATACTTGTCGCGGTCGTTTTTCGCCATGCGCTTCAATTCCGAGAGCAGGCGGCGCGTGAGCGTCTTCTTCAAGCTCGCCATCACCCGCGTCGCCTGGATGCTCTCGCGGCTGACGCTCAGCGGCAGATCTTCGCTATCGACGACGCCCTGTACAAAGCTCAAGTACTCCGGCAGCAATTCGCGATTGTATTCTTCGATCAGCACCTTGCGCGCATATAGCTTCAAGCCCGGCTCGGGGCGGGGACTGAACATGTTCTGCTGCCCGCTGCCGGGGATGTAAAGCAGGGCGTAAAACTGCATCGGCACATCGGCGCGCACATGCACATGATGGCGGGCGCCGCCGAAATCCATCGTCAGCATCTTGTAGAAGCTGTCGTATTCTTCGTCCTCGACCTCCGCCGGGCTGCGCCGCCAGATCGCCTGCTGCTTGTTCGTCGGTTCTTCATCGTCGCCCACATATATGGGAAAGGCGACATAATCCGAATGCCGCCGAACGATATCTTTGATGCGGAATCCGCGCGTGAATTCTTCTTCATCGGCTTTCAGATGGATGACGACTTGCGTGCCGCGTACATCCTTGTCCGCCGCTTCGAGCGTGTAGTTCGTCCCGCCGGTGGCCGACCACTTGATCGCCTCGTCGCCCGGCCGATATGAGCGCGAAATCACATCAACCTGCTCCGCCACCATGAATGCCGAATAGAAGCCGACGCCGAATTGGCCGATGATATCGGCGGCGCTTTCCGGCTTGGCCTGCATCGCCTCTATGAAGGCTTTGGCGCCCGACTTGGCGATCGTGCCCAAGCCGGCAATGATTTCGTCGCGGTTCATGCCGATGCCGGTATCGCTGACGGTCAGCGTCTTGGCTTCTTCGTCGAACTCAATATGTATCTCCAGGTCCGCTTGCGGATCCTGCACATCGTCGTTGGTCAGCATCTCAAATTGCAAGCGGTTCAAGGCATCGGAGGCGTTCGAGATCAACTCGCGCAGGAAGATCTCCTTCTCCGTGTAAAGCGAGTGGATCAGGATATTCAGCAGTTGCTGCGTTTCCGCCTGAAAGCTATGTTGTTCGCTCATTCTCCGTCCTCGCCTCTTTACATCGCGCCGTCGTTGCACGCATTGGTATTTGCTTCACGTATGCCGCGTCTGTTTTCTATAGCACTAGTGAAAGATGAAAACAAGATGGTAAACTATAGTTGAATAAGAAACACATACGTTCCAGCGATTTCTGGCAACTTCGCTTTTTATAGCAAACGTGAAAATGCGAACCGCATTTGGAAAGTCGGAATCGTTTTGGCGACCATGTCCGTAAAGGCAGCAATACCTGAGACTTAACGTATACTCTCATGTTGCCAGTTAGAACTGAATCATACGTAGCAATACTTGCAGCGAAAATGTTATGCTAACGAAACTCCTGTGCGTTTGGATAGATGAGTCTGCACAATAAGCTATGGGAGATAAATGAATGAGCGACAGATTGAGACTGCGCGCGGAAGCTATTCTTGATGGCGTGACCGGTGTAGTCGGTGTGCCGTCTATGTACGGTCGAGATCGTTATCCGCGTCGTTACGGTCGATCTGATGTGGAAAGATCGTGGACGTTCGTTGGCAAGTATATGAACATTGCAATGCAGGAATTTGAGGCGGAGACCACAATTGCCCCCAGCATCCGAGAACCCGAGTCCGAAGCCCCTCGGTATCTCCAGCATTGAAAGACTGCGTTTACCCCGTCAGCCAGGGCTCGGCGTAGTACTGCCCCTTGAAGCCCTCGGCGATCCAACCCTCGATACCGCGATATTCCACCTGATACCAGGCGTAGGGTCCAGCGCAGCGGGCGCCATCCAGCACCAGAAAGTCATGCCGGGGCGCCATCTGCGCGATCACATCAAATTGTGTGCCCGGCCCGGCGCGCAGATTCAGCCACTTGCCATCAGCCGTCAGCGTCACGCGCCCCCGCTCCCCCACCACCAGAACCGACTCGAGCGCGTCCGCGCAATAGATGTGCGGCGTCAGAGTCGGCCAGGCGGCGGCGGTCGGCGCGGGCGATGCCGTCGGCGTCGGCTCGGCGGTCAAGCGCAGCACTGCCGTCGGCGTGGATTCCGGCGCGCGCCCGCAAGCCGCCAGCGCGATGATGAGGCTTAGCCACAAAGGAAAATTAAGCGGGGATTTCATGCTCACATTCTAACGCAGAGGCGCTCGCGGGCGCAGCATGACCAACGCCGCTAAAACTGTTATACTGCTCGGCATTGTGCCATCCCCATTTGGAGCGCCAGCCGATGAAAGCCGTGCAAATTATCGCCCGCGGAAAGCCCGTCTTTGTTGATGCCCCCAAACCCGACTTGCAGCCGGGCACTGCTGTTGTCAAGTCACTGTGCCTGGGCCTCTGCGGCAGTGACGTCCGCCATCTGCATTACCTGCCCGATAGTTACTATCCCACGGCCGTCGGCGAAACAGGCCATGAAATGGTCGGCATCATCGACGCCATCGACCCGGCCCACAACGGCCACAAGGTCGGCGATCGCGTGCTCTGCCTCGCGCCCGATCACCGCGCCATGTGCGAATATTACCGCGCGCCCATCGACCGCCTGCTGCCGCTTGATCCGGCGACGCCGCTGGAACACGCCGTGCAGGCCCAGCAATTCGGCACTGTGCTCTATGCCTGCAAGAGCCTGCCCGACCTGCGCGGCAAGACCGCCGCCGTCATCGGCCAGGGCTCGGCCGGACTGTGGTTCAACTTCGCCCTGCAAGAGCGCGGCGCGGCCAAGGTCATCGCCCTCGACCTCAAGGAATACCGCCTGAATTACAGCAAATCTTACGGCGCGACCCACACGATACATAATGCCGATATCGCAGCGACCGACGCCCTGCGCGAGATCAACGGCGGCGAACTGCCCGATGTCGTGGTGGAAGCGGCCGGCGAAGAAGGGTCGATTCGCCTGGCGGTCGAAATCGTGAAGAGGGACGGCTTCATTCTCTACTTCGGTGTGCCCCGCTTCGAGACGATGCAATTCCCCATCTTCGAATACTTCTGGAAGTCGGTGACCGCCCGCTCCAATGTCGGCACGATCTTCGAGCCGGGCCACGCCAGTACGCGGCGGGCGCTGGACCTGATTAGCAGCGGCGCGGTCGATGTCGGGCGCATGATCACGCATGCTTTCAAGTTCGAGGATGTCTTTGAAGCCTACGAGCTGCATCGCATCCAGGATGAAGGCGCGGTCAAGATCGTGGTGGACATGGAGGGGTGAAGATTTAGCCACAGAGACACAGAGGCACAGAGATTTTTTCACCACCGAGTACACCGAGGTCACCGAGGGAAAACCGAGGCGCGGTCAAGATCGTTGTTGATATGGAGGGGTAAAGATTTAGCCACAGAGACACAGAGGCACAGAGATTTTTTCACCACCGAGGTCACCGAGGTCACCGAGGGAAAACCAAGGCGCGGTCAAGATCGTGGTGAACATGGAAGGGTAAAGATTTAGCCACAGAGACACAGAGGCACAGAGATTTTTTTACCACCGAGTACACCGAATCTGCTCTTATGCCGTAGGGGCGAGCCTTGGCTCGCCCGCATGTATGTCGCGTAAAACGGTTCGCGTTTCTTTCAATTTCTTACTTGGTGTTACTGAGGAAAAATCATGGGCGCGCCGGAGAGCGTATACCGATTAGTCGAGAAGTTTGAGCGCCACAAGCCCGGCAGCGAAACCGAGGTGCGCGTCCAGTTTGTCGACGAGCTCTTCAAGGCCCTGGGCTGGGACATGCGCGACAAGCGGCAGGTGCGGCATGAGCCGCGGGTCATCATCCAGGAAGCCGGCCTGGAACGATCCAAGCGGCCCGATTACAGCTTCCATATCGGCAACCCGCCCGACTTCTTCGTCGAGACCAAAATGCCGCATGTCAACCTCGAGCGGAACCCCATCCCGGCGTTTCAGCTGCGGCGCTATGGCTGGTCGGGCAATGCGCCCGTCAGCGTCTTGACCGATTTCGAAGAATTCAGCGTCTACGACTGCCGCATCCAGCCGCTGCGCAGCGACCCCGCCAATAAAGCCCGCCTGCGCTATTTCCAATATGGCGAATACATCGAGCAATGGGACGAGCTTGAGAAGCGCTTCAGCCGCGACGCCGTGGCCGGGGGCGCGCTGCGGGAGTGGGTCGAAGGCGAGCGCATCCGCGGCTTCTTCAGCGTCGACCAAGCCTTCCTGCGCGAGATGGAAAACTGGCGCGAGACCCTCGCCCAGGAAATCGCCCTGCACAACCGCGGCCTGAGTCAGCGCGATCTCAATCTGCTGGTCCAGCGCACGATCGACCGCATCGTCTTCCTGCGCATCGCCGAAGACCGCGACATTGAAGCCTACGGGCGCCTGCGCAGCGCCGCCGCCGACGGCAAGCAAGTTTATGAAGAACTGAAGATCTTCTTCAACGAAGCGGACGACAAGTACAACTCCGGCCTCTTCCACTTCGGCGCGGAAAAGCGCGCCAGCGAACCCGACACCCTCTCGCTGAACATCCACATCCCCGACCAGCCCCTGCGCCGCATCATCAATAGCCTGTATTTCCCTTACAGCCCCTACGAATTTTCCGTGCTGTCCGCCGACATCCTGGGCCAGGTCTACGAGCAATTCCTCGGCAAGGTCATCGAAATCAGCGGCGGCGTGCGCGTCGAAGAAAAACCGGAAGTGCGCAAAGCCGGCGGCGTCTATTACACGCCGGCCTACATCGTCGACTACATCGTGGAGAACACGGTCGGCGATCTGCTCTGGGGCAAGAGTCCCAAAGAAGCCGAGAAGCTGCGCATCCTCGACCCGGCCTGCGGCAGCGGCTCCTTCCTGACCGGCGCCTATCAATACCTGCTGGATTGGCATCTCAAGTTCTACAGCGGCGATCCGGCGCGCTATCGCAATGTCATACGCGAAACGCGGGGCCGCTATGTGCTGACGACTGTCGAAAAGCGCCGCATCCTGCAAAACAACATCTACGGCGTCGACCTCGACCAGAACGCGGTGGAAGTGAGCAAGCTGTCGCTGCTGCTGAAGATGCTGGAAAACGAAGACGGCTCGGACGCGACCGGCTTGCAGACGGTCATGTTCAGCGCCGGCGAGCGCATCCTGCCCGACCTCAGCGGCAACATCAAATGGGGCAATTCCCTCATCGGCAGCGACTTCTACAGCGGCGAGCAGATGACGTTCTTTGACGATGAAGAACTGCTCAAGGTCAAGCCCTTCGATTGGGATAGCGCGGACGGCTTCGGCGAGGTCATGCGGTCCGGCGGCTTTGACGCGGTGATTGGCAATCCGCCTTATGTGCGAATGGAAGAGTTCAAAGACATTAAGCCGTATCTACGTTCCGAATATACGATTCACGCAGACCGCATGGATTTATACGGATATTTTATCGAAAAGGAACATCAGCTTTTGCGCGACGGCGGACTATTTGGAATGATTGTGAGCAACAAGTTTATCCGAGCAAGATATGGCAAGGGACTAAGAAAATACATTGCCAATAACGCAAATCTAATTGAGATATTTGATTTAGCTGGATTACCGGTTTTTACAGGCGCGACCGTAAGAACTATCATCATCTTATCCGCAAAGGGTACCAATCGAGGCAGTGTCAGATATGTACCCGTAATGTCCATTGAAGACTTTCAGACGATAAGCAATTCAGCAAGTAAATTATCGGCTGTGCGGAGCCACTTATCGTACCAAATCGAGCATGAGCAAATTGAGGGAGAGAATTGGAGTTTTGCTAAACCACACGTACACCGTCTGATGCAACGGCTGTACGAAACTACTCAGTCACTCGCGGACTATATCTTACCATTACCGGTATGCATGGGTGTCAAGTCGGGGCTTATGGACGCATTTGTTATTGATGACACAACTCGTAGAAATATTGTCGAGAGCAATCCCGAAGCCGTGGAGATTATCAAGCCTTTGTTGAACGGTCGGGATATCCGCAAATACCAAATCAACTACGGCAACAAACATCTAATCTATGCGTATCACGGTGTCGAAATAGCGAGATTCCCCGCAGTTGAAGAACACCTGCGCTCATTCCGACAACGACTAGAAAAGCGGGCCACTAAACAAGAATGGTACGAGTTGCAACAGCCGCAATACAGATTCTCGGAATACATGGACAATCCCAAAATCATCTTTCCCGACATTGGAACGACTACTCGATTTGCGCTCGACACGACTGGCTTTTACGGCACGAACACTACCTATTATCTGCCGGTAACTGACAAATTCCTTTTGGGCATCTTGAACTCTAGGCTAGGTCAATTCTACTTCGTGCAGGTATGCGCGGGCCTTGAAGGCACGGGTGACAATTACTTGAGATTTTTCGGACAATACCTTTCCGGTTTTCCTGTCCGCACAATCGACTTCGACAACCCGGCCGATTTCGCCCGGCACGACAAGATGGTCGCTCTCGTCGACAGAATGCTGGACTGGCACAAGCAGCTGCCCGGCTTGACCGGCGAGGCGCTGCGGATTGTGAATGCGCGGATTGAGCGGACGGATCGTGAGATTGACGAGTTGGTGTATGCGCTGTACGAGTTGAGCGAGGATGAGGTGCGGGTTGTGGAGGGCGGGTGATTTTGCAACGCAGATTCACGAAGAGATGAGAGGAAAGCCAGATGGAAAGCTTTGAGTTTCCTGGAGTTTGGTGGATCCCTAATGATCCAACCGAGGCAAAGTTTTACGGCCCGCTTTCGTTTGACCCAAAGAAAGGTGGAAAACTGTCACTGACTTTTGATGATGCGGGTGCCGAACATCCAGTTTTCGAGAGTTCGCGTGATCAGTGTATACCAATTGTTCACGGCAAAATTGATGGACGGAAAGTTACACTAATACGATGCCACAAGAGATATTCAAGCGGATCCAATAGAGATATTGCGCGAGACGCATACACCCAAACTGCAATTATCTGGACTGACTACGTATTCCTCGGTGTCCATTTTCGCTCCTTACAGGATATCGCGTTTAACTGGATGTCCGCTAGTTACACGCATTTGGACAATTGGCTCGGAATACAAAGACTCGCACACGATGAGGACGGCGAACCGTATATGAAGCCATTTGAAGGCGTGGCCACGTCAACTAGCGATGGTCTTTATATACTTCTCTATCGCGCATCGTACGAGAACATCGAAACGAACATAGCTCCCAATCCCGAAGTGTTGATCGTGGAAATACAGTCAGACGACAAGATGGGCTTAGGAGAAAATGTGAACGACGATGCGGATGCCGGAAACACACTCATCCCATATATTGACCGTTATGTGCGCGACTTCCTAAACTTAGTAACCGGCGAACCAAACTATCCATTCAACATAGCGACAAGATCGCCCTACAACGAAAAGCAACTCGTCAAGATATTCTATCGGATTCCGGGCTTTGATCCCGATGCGCGCCGTCGGGTGGAAGTTTCTTTGACAGTCAATTATGAGTTTATCGAGTCCAACTTTCCAACGTATTTGAGGACTTGGATCGAAAAGTCAAAGGCGCTGCGGTCAGCATGTGACCTATACTTCAAGCGTTATTTCTTAAGCAATATTGATGTCCGAACACAATTTCTGTTCCTGGTTCAAGCGGTTGAGGCTTATCATAGAAGTCTTCACAAGGACGTATATATTGAACCGGAGGATTATGAGCCTCTAAGGAGGATTCTTGAACTTGTTATTACCTTTCAATTCACAGCAGATTTTGTCCAAACTTGGAGTGAGAAAGAATATGAAGCGGACACAATCAAGTCGCTAATGAGCAAGCTGAATGACACAGTAGAACATGGCAACCAGTATTCCTTACGAAAACGCTTAAATGTCATTCGTACCGATATTCTTAAGGGCAACGAAAAGATTGTGAAAGAACTGCTACAGAATCCTTCGGATTTTGTAAACAGAGTTGCAGAAACTAGACACTACCTGACGCATCGACTAACAGAGCGAAACGAATACGTGCTTAGGCGGAGCGAGTATCCTGACTATGTAAGGAAACTGCGCAAACTGCTTCGCCTGTGCTTCTTGGTGGAAATGGGACTACAACATGAAGACATTGAGCTTTTGAGCCAACGTTACCCTTTGAACATGCCATAGTACCCAACTGAAGATACTGGCGGCGCAACCCACGCACATCCATTCGCCCCTTCCCCGCCCAATGTTCCGCAAACCTCAGCGCATAGCCGCCGCACGGGACTGGTCCCGCCAGGGCGCATGACTTGTACGACCTGGCAGAGGATGAAGCGCGCGTGGTGGAGGGTGCGGGAGGATACGCAGAGACTTACCTTATAGCGGCGCGTATGTAGCAACGTACCCAAAACAAGAGACCGCTTTCGCGGTCATGTTAGCCTAGCCCTGTTCATCAGATCTGATTCATCATCGTCCCTGGGATTCGGCTTGCAATTTCACGATGTCCTTCAGCAGGTCTGGATCGTTAGCAGCAGCCAATAAGTTGCTGAAGTGATTTTCTGCAATCATCAAAATATGGTACATTTCCAGACCATCATAATTGCAGGTCACTCCGAAGGGGCCGCCGATCAGTAGTTTTCCGTCTGGCGTGAACATAACGTAGCCAACGTCGTCATTTTTCTTGAGGAATTGTGTGGCGTCTTTCTTCATTCGCTAGCTCCTTATAATATGTCAGTGTGTTAGCCGAGTTTGTCATAGAACTCTGACAAGGATTTGCATAATTCTTCGCGCCCAAGGCGTGGTCGTTGCAACTCGATCAGTTTATTGCATGCGCCTTCGACGGCACTCTCTTCCGAACTTGCTTGCCAGCCGAGTCCATTTTCCAAGCGATATACGAAAGGCTCTTGCCCGATTTCGCCGCTTGCTTCTACGGATACGGAGTTTTTGCCGTCTGACACCAACAACTTACAGTCTTCATCCTGAGTTATCTGAAAGACCTCTCCGTTGTATTTGTACTGCTTCATTTGGCCTCTCCTTTCATTACGCTGATTATACCACAGTTGCCTATGTAGTGAAACAACCACCGTGCCTCTATGTCAAATCTAAGCCGGCAAGCGCTCGATGATATAGAAGAAACCCGCCGCGAACACGCTGCTCAAGATGCCCACAATGACAAGAACGTTAGCGACCAGCCACATGATTAACTGCCGCGTCTGCCGCTCCAGGTCGGCTTTCGTCGCCAAATGCGACCTGGAACTCACTCCTTGACAAAGCCCGCAGGCGGTTTGTAGGGCACTTCCAGGTGCTTGATGATGGCGTCCAGTTTGCCGTCAATCACGTCGATACGCTGCTTGTTCGCCAGAATCAGTTCCCGGTTCTCCGAGACTATCTCTGTCAAACCCAGCACCGCTGATTCTAAAGTATCTACTTTATCAAACAACTCGTCTTGAGCATCGCGCAAAACCTGATACTCGCCTTGCATGCGCTTGAATCGAATGTCTGTTGTGACTGCCATGCCGCCTCCTTGAGTCCGCATCCAGTATAATGGCGCCGTACCAGCCTGTCAAACTCCGCGCCCTCTGTGGTGAAATCCCCCACACGCGCCCATACAGTCGCCTCCCCGGCCCCATTTCCCGCTACCCTCAGCGCATGACCGCCGCACGGGACTGGCCCCGCCCGGGCGCTTTGACTTCTGCGAGTTGAGTGAGGTTGAGGCGCGCGTGGTGGAGGGTGGGTGGGTTTTGAGATTGTTTATCGAACAGATGTGTAATACAATGCAGCTATGGTGTCCTAAGTATCGAAAGGAGTAGACAACATGCCATTGCCACCAGCTTTGGATCAGAAAATCCGAAGTCGATTTGATGAGTTGATCGGCGAGACAGACGAGTTAAGTTCAAAGATGAGAGCGCGTGAAAAGAAGAACCCTGGCCGAATCTACCCAAATTATGGGCATATATCCGAGTTTCAAGCTGTTGTCGTAAAGGTGTTGTCTCTCATTGAGACTGTGTTAGGCGAATCGCAACAGCAGCGCGAAATTGCAAAGCGCATAAAGCAGCGTACAGCTAATTCACGGTCTCCTTATGTACTCGAAGAAATTAAGGGAACTTTAAATGGTCTAAAAGACGTCTACGAAAATGGGTTCTTGGACGATTTGGAAACGCGAGTTGCGGCTAACATCTCAGCTGACTATATGACACAAGTCGAGAGCTTATTCGATGAAGGGATACCCGGTCAGAACGACCATGTTCCGGCCGCGGTTCTGTGTGGCGCAGTGTTAGAAGATGCCCTACGACGCCTTTGTGCAAGACAGACGCCCCAAGTAGCAACTAGAAAGCCGAATGATGATCCCAAGAAACTTAATTCACTGATACAAGACTTGCAGAAAGCGAATGTATTCAACAAGCTAAAAGCCGATCAGCTTCGCTCGTGGGCGAAAGTACGCAACTACGCTGCTCACGGCGAGTTCTCTGAGTTTAATCGAGATGACGTCGAACTTATGGTAAGAGGCGTAAAGAATTTCCTCGCGGATTATCTCTCGTTCTCGTAGCACCACGCCCCGCCACCCTCTGCGGCAACACCCGCGACCGTCCACCAACCCGCACCCCACATGCCTAAGAATCCAATGCCAAAGCGCTGTATCAACTTAAGAACCTTCTCGGCGCGCTCGGAGGTGAAAGTTTTCTCTGTGTCTCGGTGTCTCTGTGGCTAAATCCCCCACGCCTTGTGCTAAAATGACCGCATGAACCTCATCGACTACGCCAACATCCTCATCCGCCGCGGCTGGATCATGCTCCTGCTCGGCCTCATCGCCGCCGGCGCCGCCTTCTTCTTCAGCCGCACGCTCGACCCGGTCTACCGCGCCACCCAGAAGGTGCGCATCGAACCCAGCCGCACCGACTTCGGCTTGACCCAGGCCGCCAAGCAATTGCTCAACAGCCACGTCGCCTACCTCGACAGTTCCCTGCGCGCGGCCGAAGTCATCGACCGCCTGCAGCTCGACATGCTGCCCGCGCAGCTGCGCGCCGATGTCCGCTTCGCGCCCAACCTGGACAGCCTGGTCATCCAGATCGACGCCGAGAGCAAAGACCCGGGCCAGGCCGCGCGCATCGCCGCTGAATGGGCGCAGCTGCTCGTGCTTTATCGCAACGACGAAAACCAGCAAGCGCGCCAGGAAGACCGCATCGACGCCCGCCTGCAAGACAATCCGGTCACCGTTCTCGCCCGCCCCAACCTGCGCATCAACACCCTGGTCGGTTTCATTGCCGGCGTCTTCGTCGGCGCGATTATCGTCTTCGTGCTGGAGTACCTGGAAAGCGCCATCGTGCGCCGGCGCGAAGATGTCGAGTCCCAGGCCGGCTTGCCCGTGCTGGCCGCCGTTCCGCCCGCCGATTGAGCCCGGCGGCATCGTCCTGCCGATGTAGGGGCGAGCCATTGGCTCGCCCGCCTATGCAAAAACCAACAAGTTTCAACGGAGAATCGTCACATGCGCGATCAGGAAATGCAACAATATCTATTTGATCTGAATGGTTACCTGGTCATTGAAAATGCTTTGAGTGCAGACGAGGTGGCGGCGCTGAACCGGCTGATTGATGCGCAGAACCTGCCGCCGCCGGATGTATCGCCGCGCTTCGGCAGCGCGCCCACACTCGGCGCCTCCATGCTCAAGCCGGAAAACGCGCCGGAAAGCAAGCGCCAGGAGGAGCGTCAGCGGCCGGTCGGCGCCGGCTTCCTCAACTGGGGCCAGCCCTTCTGCGACCTGCTGGATCATCCCGCGATCTTGCCGATACTGCGCATGCGCCTGGGCGACTGCATTCGCCTGGACCGCATCTACGGCATGTATATGCACAAGGGCATGCGCTACGGCAAACTGCATTCCGATTACGGCGCCTCTGCGCCGCACTCGGGCGCGGGACCGGGCGAATATTACGCTTTTCGCAGCAATCAGATTTACGAAGGCTTCGTTGTCGTGACCTGGGCGCTGACCGACGCCGGACCCGAGCATGGCGGCTTCTGCTGCATCCCGGGCAGCCACAAGAGCAACTACCGGCTGCCGCAGCAAATCACTGACGAACACGAAAGCTCGCCCCATGTCATCATGCCGGAGATTCCCGCCGGCTCGGTCTTGCTATTCTCCGAAGCCTTGAGTCACGGCACGGCTGGCTGGCGCGCCGAGCACGAACGGCGGACGCTGCTTTTGAAGTACTGCGTCTCGCATCTTGCCTGGACCTCGAGGCGGGTTGAAGAGCCTACCGATGTCGAGTTGACGCCGCGCCAGCGCATTCTCTTGCGCGAACCCGGCGACCCGCTGCGGCACTTCCCGTCTCTGTTTGAGGAAGTCGCTGTCTGAGGCAGGGCTGCGTTCGCAGCGAATAGTGGCGCCCTGGCAACCTGTTAGGTCGCCCCTACAATTCCCGCCTTGTAGGGGTCAGCCATTGGCTGACCCGCCGCTATCGTTCCATGTTGCATCAAACATGTCCGCTCCTCAGCGCATTCTGGCGGAAGGGCTTAGGCGATGGGCGCCAATATCCCGGCCAGCGCCTCACGGTCGATATTCCCGCCGGATACCACGCAGACGACCTTGCCGCCACCAGAGCGTCCGGCCAGGGCCGCCGCCAGCGGGGCCGCGCCGGCGCCCTCGGCGATGACGCGTTGACGCTCCGCCAGCAGCCGGATCGCCTCCCGCACTTCATCGAGCGAGACCAGCAGCGAGCCATCCAGGAGTTCGCGCGCGAGCGGCCAGATCTCCGGCAGCACGCTCTTGCCGCCGATGCCATCCACAAAGCTCGGCTGGTATTCGACCTCGACCGGCTGGCCCGCCGCCAGCGAAGCCGCCAATGGCGCGGCCGTCTCTACCTCGACCGCATATAGGCGCGCTTCCGGCTTCAGCGCCCGCAGCGCCGAAGCGATGCCAAGGCTCAGGCCGCCGCCGCCATAAGGGATGAGCACGGCGTCGACATCGGGCAGGTCTTCCAGGATCTCCAGGCCGATCGTGCCGTTCCCGGCGATCACATGCCGGTTGCTCACCGGGTGAATGAAGAGTCCGTCCAAGCCCTCGAATTCGCCGCTTACAATCACCTGCCACCAACGCTCGAACGGTACCTTGATGATTTGCCCGCCGAGCCGCCGAATCGCCGCCAGCTTCGTCGCCGGTGCATGATCGGGCACGATCACCTGACAGGCGATGCCCAGGCGGCGCGCATTCCAGGCCACTCCCTGCGCCATATTGCCGGCGCTCGCCGTATAGACTCCCTTTGCCAACTCGTCCGCCGCGGCCAGGGCCATGGCATTGCCCGCGCCCCGCAGCTTGAATGAGCCGATCGGCTGCAGGTTTTCCAACTTCAGGTAGATCTCGGCCGGGCAGTCGTCCAGCGGCAGACGCAGCAGGGGCGTCCGTGATACTGAAGCGGCGATGCGCTCAGCCGCCGCCTGAATCTCTTCCAGCGGGATGCCCTCGATCACTTATTCGTCCTTGCAGAATTCATCCAGGCGATCGGGGTCGACATCCACGCCCAGTCCGGGCGCGGTTGGCACCGCGACGCGGCCGTCCACAACTTCGAATTGCGGCGTCGTCAGCTTGTCCCGCAATGGATTCTCGGAACGATCCATCTCCAGCATGGCCTCCGGCATGCGCAGGCGGCCGGGAACGGGATCCAGCGTGCTGACCAAATGCAAGCCGGCCACGAAGGCGATGCCTGTGCCCCAACTGTGGGGGATGAGGTTCGTTTGGAAAGCCGAGGCCAGGGTCGCGATGCGCTTGCTCTCGGTCAAGCCGCCGGCGGCGCAGATATCGGGCTGGGCGATATCGACGCAGCGATTGCTCAGCAGCTGCCGGAAACCGGCCAGCAGATACTCGCATTCGCCGCCGGCGATTGGAATCGCGCTGCGCTGGCGCAGTTCGCGGTAGCCCTCATAATCCTCGGGCGAGACCGGCTCCTCAAAGAAGCTGATGTTCAGGCCTTCAGCCCGCCGCGCAAAGCTGATCGCTTCCGCCAAAGAATAAGCATGGTTGGCATCCACCATCAATTCCACATCGTCGCCGAGCGCCTGTCGCAGCGCCTGGGCATGGCGCAGGTCGGTCTCAACGCCCAGGCCGATCTTCATCTTCAGCGCCTGGAAGCCCTGGGCTGCGTACTGCCGCGCCTCCTCGACCAGTTTGCCGACCAGGTCCTCCGTTTCGACAAAATACATGCCGGTGGCGTAGACCTTGACCTCATTGCGCCGCGGGCCGCCCAGCAGCACCGAAACCGGCTGCCCCAGCAGTTTGCCGCGCAAGTCCCAGAGCGCGATATCGATCGCGCTGAGCGCCGCCACCAGAACGCCGCGGCGCGCGTAGTCCAGGCTGCGCAGATGCATCTTGCTCCAGATCGCTTCCACATGCAGCGGGTCTTCGCCGATGACCAGCGGCGCCAGGAATTCAATGCCGGCGCGAATCACGTTGGCCGGCCCATAACCCTCGCCCCAGCCGTAGCTGCCATCCTCGGCAATGACTTTGACCAGGCAGGTCTGGCGCGCCGAGAACCCAAATTGCGAAAAGTAGAACGGCGTTTCCAAGGTCTGGGTCGCAACATAAGTCTCAAGGCCCTTGATCTTCATCTTGGCGCGTTCTTTCTCTAAAATGCAATTCGATATAGTGTAATGGATTCTACGCGATTTCGCGCCCGCATTGATGATAGTCCCGCGCGCACCCGCAGGCCGCCCGATATGCCAAATTCCCATCCCAGCGCCGAGCATCCAGAAGTCGCGTCCGTCCTCGGCCTTCTGATCCCCGGGCTCAAGTCCGCGCTGCAGGGACAACTGGTCGGCATCTACCTCTACGGTTCATTGATCGCCGGCGATTTTGACCCGGGAATCAGCGACATTGATCTGGTTGTAGTCCTGAAAGAAGAACTCGATGACCGTCGCTTCCGGGACTTGCAGCAACTCCATGCGCGAATCATAGACAAACATCCGCAATGGCTGGATCGCCTGGAACTGGCTTACATTTCCCAAGCCGGATTGCGCGACTTTCGCCAGCGCGCCAGCGCGATTGGAATTATCAGCCCGGGCGAACCTTTCCATCGCCTCCAAGCCGGGCGTGACTGGCTGATCAGTTGGCATCAATTGCGGGAAGACGGCATCGCGCTGCACGGGCCCGGCATCGAAACGCTGCTCGGTCCAATCTCCACCGACGAATATCTGGCTGCGGTGAAGGAGCACATCGCGGCCTATCGTGATTTGCGGGGGCTTGAGCCGAGAAGGCGCAATGTGTCTTATGTCGTCTTGACGGTCGCGCGCGGCATATACACGCTGCGGCATCGGCGCGCCGCCTCAAAGCGAATCGCGGCGGAATGGGCGAAGCGCGAGTTTCCAGAGTGGGCCGGGCTGATCGACAGAGCCTGGATCTGGCGCCAATATCCGCCTTGCGACGGCATAGCCGAGGAAGAGATTCTTGCGCGGACCGCCGCCTACGTGGATGACATGCTGTCGCAGGTAAATGCAAACAAGACCTGTAATAGGGAATAGCGATTCTCATATCACGAAGTCTTTTTGGGCGTGTCCGGTACTGGTTCATGCTTCCGGTCTTTTTCTACCCCATCCCCCGGCCCCTTCCCCAGCAAGCTAGGGAAGGGGAGCGCGCTGAAAGAGACTGACTTCATTAGCTATTATCTATGTTTTTGGGGTTGACCTACTAGCTTCTTTGTAGAGTCACCCTTCCCCAGTTCACTGGGGAAGGGCCGGGGATGGGGTAGAAAACTGTCGAGTGAAACCGCCCGCGCGCGGCAAACTGCCGGGATACTGCTTGCGGACATATTGAGCAAATCGGATAATGAGAATGTATGCACAACCGAACCGCGAGCCGGCTCAGGCGGCAGATGAGCGCGCAGCGCCGGGCGCGGCGGGAACCGGATCGGCCCGCCGGACATTGCCGGAGCGTCAAGGCACAGCGTCGAACCGGGTTCTCGCCCGTCCTCGCTCTGCTCTTGACGCTGGCCCTGGTTTTTGCCGGCGCCTGCAACCTGGGCCGGCCGGCGTCGACGGCGACGCCGGCGCCGACCCCGGCTCTGCCCCAGGTGCGCATTCTCTCTCCGCCGCACAATCAGCGCGTGATTGAAGGCGTGGTTTTCGACATTGACATCCACGCATTTGACGAGGCGCAAGGCATTCAGCGCGTCGAACTTTATGTCGACGAGGAATTGGCGCAATCCAGCGAAAGCGCAGCCGGCAACGATCGGCAATTCCGCGTCACAATGAACTGGTTCGCCCGGGGCTTGGGTTGGCACAAATTCACCGTCATCGCCTACCGGCCCGATGGCGTAGCCAGCCATCCCGATATCATCGCCCTGGAAGTCATTGCGCCGGGCTGAGCCGCGGCCAGCGAAGGCAATCGCTTCAAATTACTTTTTAACCACCGAGTACACCGAGGTCACCGAGAAAAGCAATTGCCCGGAGGTTACCCAGCGTTCTGCGATGGTTTTGGGGCGGCATTTTTTGACTGACAGGGCGACGGGAGACCTCTCAACAGAGGCGGTGGAAATAAAATGATAAGTCTTCAAAAGAACATAAACTCTGTGTCCTCAGCGTTCTCTGTAGTTAAAAAAATTTGAGGGACTGGCCCGGCGCGGCCAGCCTGCAAACTGGTCAAATGATGAGAGTGCGCTACAATTAGAGGCTGCATTTCGCGAAGGGCGCCGCAAGCGGGACCAGCGATGGACATTGAACTGCGCAAGATCCACAAACGCTTTGGACCGGTCCATGCCAATAACGACATCAATGTGAGCTTCCTGCACGGGCGCATCGTCGGCATCCTCGGGGAAAATGGCGCCGGCAAGTCCACGCTGATGAAGATCCTCTCCGGTTTCCAGCCCGCCGATGAAGGCGAAATCTTGATCGACAACAAAGTCATTGATTACACCGGCCCGACCGCGGCTATCGCCAACGGCGTTGGCATGCTGCAGCAGGATCCCCTCGATGTCGGCGCCTTCACGGTCCTTGAGAATTTCATATATGGCGGCGCCGAGGGCATTACGCTGCAGCGAGCCCAAGCCGAAGCGCGCCTGCGGGAAATGGCGGCGCGCTTCGGCTTCGAGTTGGACCCGCATCAGCCCATCGACAATTTGCTGATTGCCCAACGCCAGCAGCTTGAGATCATCCGGCTCCTGGCGCTCGGCGTGGAAACGTTGATCCTCGACGAACCGACCACCGGCATCTCCGCAGAGCAAAAGGAGATCCTCTTTGACGCGCTGCGCAAGCTGGCGCACGATGAAGGTTTGGTTGTCCTGTTGGTTTCGCACAAGCTGGAAGACGTGATTGACCTTTGCGATGAGGTGGTCGTGCTGCGGGCCGGCGTTCTGGTCGGCGACATGGATATGCCGGTCTCCGATGAAAAGCTCACCGGCGCCGTCATCGCCGAGACCAAACGCCAACTGGTGACGATGATGTTCGGCGAGGAGCTGGAAGCGCAGAGCCGCCCGCAATTCGACAAGGGCGCGCCCGTGCTGGAAGCGCGGGATCTGGTCGTGCACGATTTGCGGCTGGATATGCAGCCGATTTCACTGACCGCGCATGCCGGCGAGGTGATCGGTCTGGCCGGGCTGGGCGGCAGCGGACAAGAGCTTTTCATGCGCGCCTGCGCCCGTCTGCAGCGCGTCAACAGCGGCTCGCTGCAATTCGATGGCGGGAATATCCTGGGCGCGAGCTACCGCCAACTTTTCCGGCGCGGCTTTATATTCGGCGCCGACGGACGCCTGGAAGAGGGCTTGATCGCCGGCCTGACCCTGACCGAGCACACGGCTCTGGTCGCCGACGAAAACCTGCAAATCGACTGGAAATCTGTGCAAAAGCGCACGGAATCGCGCATCGAACAGTACCGCATCAAGGGCCGCGCTTTTGACAATATCGAGCAGCTCTCCGGCGGCAATCAGCAACGCATGCTGATTGGGCTCCTGCCCGATGAACCGAAACTGCTGATCCTCGAGCAGCCGACGCGCGGGCTCGATGTTGATTCCGCGCGCTGGATCTGGACGCAGCTGCTCGAGCGCTGCGGCCGCGGCGCCGCCATCATTTTCAATTCGTCGGATCTGGAAGAATTGGTCACATACAGCGATCGCATCTTCGTTTTCTTCGCCGGGCGCGTACACGAAGTGCCGAACGCCAAGGATACCAGCATCGACGAGCTGGGTTACTTAATTGGCGGGGAGTTCAAGGCCAGCGCCTGACGCATCAGCCTGGGCAGCCCGCAAGGAAGAGACATGCCACTCAGCGAAAAGCATGACGAAACCAAAACATACGACGACATCCTCAACGCCGGCCCGCCTGTCGATCAGTTGGCGCGGGACTTTGTGACGCCGACCGAGCTGTTCTTCGTGCGCAATCACTCCCAGATCCCGCATCTGCAATTGGACAGCTATCGCCTGCGCGTTCAGGGCCTGGTCTCGCGGGAATTATCGCTCAGCCTGGATGAGATCAAGACGAAGTTTGAACAGCGCAAGCTCGTGGCCACGCTGCAATGCGCCGGCAACCGCCGCAAGGAACTGGTCAGTTACAAACCCATCGACGAGGGCCTGGCTTGGGATATCGAAGCGATCGGCACGGCGGAATGGACCGGCCCCCGCCTGGGCGACATCTTGACTTCCGCCGGCATCAGCGACGAATCGGCTGGCCATGTCGCCTTCCTCGGGCTGGATACGCTCATGCGCGATGGGCATCGAGAAGCCTTCGGCAGTTCGATCGCGCTGGACAAAGCGCTGGGCAGTGAAGTCCTGCTGGCTTACGCGATGAACGGCGAAGACTTGCCGCTGGCGCATGGCTGCCCTCTGCGCGTCATCGTGCCCGGCTACATCGGCGCGCGCAGCGTCAAGTGGCTCAGCGAAATCCGCGTTCAGGAAGACCCGTCCGACAATCACTTCCAGCAAGTCGGCTACAAGCTCTTCCCCCCGCATATCAACATGTACAATGTCGATTATCACGATGGCATGCAGTTGACCAAGCTGCCGGTCAACTCGGTCATCGTGCGGCCGCAGGATCGCAGCCTGCTGCCGGCGGGAAAGGTCACGGTCGAAGGTTATGCCATGAGCGATGGCGAGCACGAGATCACCTGGGTCAGCGTCTCGCCCGATGGCGGCGCGAGCTGGCAGCGCGCCGAATTCCTCAACGAGCCGCAGCTTTGGACCTGGCAGCTCTGGCGGACGGAGTTCGATCTGCCGCCGGGCACGCACGAGTTCATCGTGCGCGCCTGGGACAGCGCGGCGAATAGTCAGCCGGAGACGATCGCCAGCGTCTGGAATTTTAAGGGCTATGTGAATAATGCCTGGCATCGGGTGAAGATTACGTTGAAGTGAGGTCTTGGCGCCTCTTGTTTGACTAGAGGACTTGGCACCACTTGTGGCGCCGTTATTATCGTTTTGGCTTGAGACGATGATAAAGGCTAGAGAGTGGCGACGGCTACCGACTTTTACCAGCGTGTAATTGAAAAGAATACTTTCTACTTCTTTGATGATGGTGTTGAAGAAGATTACGATGTTGGACACATTTCAGCTGTTACTGGCATTCTTCACAATCTCCGCGAATTAGTAGCCAGTGAAGGTGTAAATCGCGCACTCATTGACGAAGTGTTGCAGGAGGAACACGGTCTAACCGCAATTCTCGCTTTGAACGGACTTTCCCTCGAGAATCTGAAGCGTCTAACTACGGTAGCGCGCGCCTCCAATGATCCGAGCCTCAATGAACTCTTGCATCGTAAAGATTGGAATATAAACGAGGGCAACAATCCAAAAGATATCTCGGAGTTTACTTCGAATAAGATCGCTTCGCTCGTGCAAACGAATGCTGCATTTCGTTCTGGAATAATCAATCTATTCTTCAAAGGCATAACAAACTCATATCTTCGCCGTCACTTTCCGCCGTTCCATCTAAAGAAACTCTGCATTAACAAACTGAGTTTTTCACATGACGCCATTCTCGATACGCTGGTGCGATACAAGGAAGGCGGCTCTCACTCCGGGCAGAAAAACACGAACGCCGACCAACAGATTGCGGCAATTTTAGACTCACTCGATATCAATTATTTGAGTGGAGTCGTGCTTGAGCGGCTGCGGGCTACCAGCGACGACACAGACCGAACGATGGATTTCATCATCCCAAACCAAGAGCAGCCTAGAATCATTGTTGAGAGCTCATTCCAAGCGACAACTAGCTCAAACATGGGAGATAAAGCGAAGACAACGATCAGAAACGGAGAACGGATCAGGGTGCATTATCCGAGCGCGCTGTTTGTTGGGTTTGTCGATGGAATCGGGTGGTACGTGCGAAAACGGGATCTGAGGCGGATCACATCCGCCTTCCACGAAGTATTTACATTTCATGAAGACGAATTGCAGAGATTCCACAAGTTGCTGCGAGACACTTTTGCCCTATGAGCATGAATCTCAACCAAATCGCCCACGCCGACTGCCTAGATTACCTGAGCGACATTCCCGACGAAAGCGTTGACGTCACGTTCGCCGACCCTCCCTTCAATCTTAAGAAGAAATACAGCGCATATTGGGATAACCTGGACGTTGCGCAGTACGTCGATTGGTGTCATCAATGGCTGCGAGAACTGGTGCGCGTCACCAAGCCAAGCGGCAGCATATTCATTCACAATATCCCGAAATGGCTAAGTTACTATTGCCAAGTGTTGAATGAGATTGCCGAATTCCGCCACTGGATCTCTTGGGAAGCGATTGGCACTCCACTCGGCAAAACACTGTTGCCCACCCACTACGGCATTCTCTTTTACGCCAAAGACTACAGCCAACTCAAGTTTTACGATGTTCGCTATCCCCACCATCGCTGTCGCAAATGCAATACCCTTCGCAAGGACTATGGTGGCAAGAAAAAGCGCCTGCATCCCTTCGGTCCACTCGTATCTGATGTGTGGACGGATCTGCACCGCATCCGTCACAACAAGCGCCGCGACAGACACCCCTGCCAATTGCCAATCCCGCTTATGGAACGAATTATTCTTATGAGTACGGACGAAGGGGACGTCATTTTGGATCCCTTCATGGGTACGGGCACAACAGCCGTCGCCGCCAAGCGACTGGGTAGAAATTTCATGGGTACGGATATCGACGCGAATTACGTTAAAATCGCGAGCGACCACGCAGACGTAGTGCAACCCAACTCCAAAATCGGCGACGCTTGGGTCAGCTTATATCTGGATCAGGTAGCCACTTTGCGCAACGATGATTGGGACGAATTGCAGAACTACTTTGAGGTGCCGCAACCAGCGCAGGCCATTGACAATCTGTCAATCGTGTATCGTGACGGCAAGCTAAAGGCAATTGAAGACGCGGTATATTTGGAAGAACGGAAGGCGCCTGCCCAGATTGCCCTAATGGACTTGAACACGGAGGTTACTGAAGCCAGCGACGACTGGCCTTATTGACATGAAAAACCCACGCGCACTCGCCATCCAAATCGGCTTCCTGCTCCTGCCCATCGCCATCTCGCTAGCGGTGGCTGCAGCGCTGGTCATCGCTGTCGGCCGCGACCCCTTTGATGTCGTCGACGCCCTCTGGAAAGGCGCCTTCAAAGACAGCCGCAAGCTGGGCGGCGTCTTCAACTTCTGGATCCCGCTCACCCTGGTCAGCATCGGCCTGGTTGTCACCTTCCGCGCCGGCTTGTGGAATATCGGCGTCGAAGGCCAGATGATGATGGGCGCGATCTTCGCCAGTTGGGGCGCCCAGTTCCTGCTTTTGCCCGAGAGCCTGTCGCCCTTGCTCAACGTCATCCTCATCGCCCTATCGGCGCTGGGCGGGATGTTCTGGGCTTTCATGGTCGGCATCCTCAAAATACGCCTGGGCGTCAACGAGATCTTCGGCGGCGTGGCGCTGAACGCCCTGGTCAACGTCATTTCGATCTACCTGATTTCCGGCCCCTGGCAGCCGCGCATCGGCGGCTCGGCCCAGGGCACGGAACCCTTTCCCGCGCCTGCCCTGCTGCCCGAATTCGCCCCTACTTTTCCCGTCAATCTCTTCATGATCGCCCTGGTCATCGCCGCCTTCGTCATCGTCTATATCATGCTCAACGCCACCCGCTGGGGGCTGAACTTGAAAGCGGTGGGCGTGAACATGCGCTCGGCGCTGCTGCTCGGCGTCGCCACCGAACGGACATCGATGAGCGCTTTCCTGGTCTGCGGCGCGCTGGCAGGCATCGCCGGTTCATATCGCGTCCTGTTCACCTTTGACAATCTGCGCCCGCTGGCATCCGGCGGGATCGGTTTTCTCGGACTGCTGGTTGTGCTGCTGCTCAGCATCCGCTTGCTCTGGGTGCCGCTGATCGCCTTCGCCTTCGCGGCCATCCTCACCGGCAGCACTCGCTTGCAGATCGTCGTCAAACTCGATTCATCGCTGGCCGGCGTCCTGCAGGGCATGCTGGTCTTGTTCGTGATTTTGTTTCATGGCGTGCAAGAAGTCTTCTTCCCGGGGACGCTGTCTGACGACGACGATGGGGTTGACAACCCGGTTTCCACCGAGTCAAGCAGAGTGTGAAGATGATGAAGAACATACCGATCTCAATAGCGCACAAATCGGTAGGGGCGAGCCGGTGGCTCGCCCGTAATCTAGAACAGACTTTTGAAATCGGGCGACTCACCGAGTCGCCCCTACCGAATGCAATTTTGGTGAATTAAGCAGGATGAACGAAGAATTCCTCAACACGCTCGGCAGCATCATCGGCACGGCCACGCCGCTGGTCATCGCCAGCCTGGGCGAGACCATCACCGAGCGGGCCGGCGTCGTCAACCTCTCGCTTGACGGCAGCCTGGCGCTGGCCGCTGTCACCGGCTTCGCCGCCGCCTGGACCGCGCAGCAAACCGGCATACTGGACCTGCCGATGCAGATCATGGTCGGCATCGCCGCCGCCATGTTGATCGGCGCGCTGATCGCCTTGCTGGTCGGCTTTTCCAGCATCAAGCTGCGGCGCGATCAAGTGGCGGTCGGCTTCGTCTTGACGCTGCTGGCGGCCGACCTGGCGCGCTTCCTGGGCGCGGACTATACCCGCATCCCGGGCCCGCAGATCACGCGCTTCGCGCTGCCGCTGCTCTCCGATTTGCCAATCCTGGGGCCGGTATTCTTCCGGCAAAATCTGCTGGTTTATTTCAGCTATTTGCTGATGTTCGGCATCTGGTTCTGGCTCTTCCGCGCCAACGGCGGCTTGACCCTGCGCGCCATCGGCGAGCGGCCGGAGGCGGCATACGCCCGCGGCGCAAGCGTGCAGAGACTGCGTTACTGGTATACCTTCCTCGGCGGCGCCCTGGTCGGCTTGGCCGGCGCGGCCTATTCGCTGAACGTCAAGCCCGGCTGGGCAAGCCCGCCGGCGATGCAAGGCGATGGCTGGATCGCCCTGGCGATTGTGATATTCGGCGGCTGGCATCCCTTCCGCGTCGTGCTCGGCGCTTACCTCTTCGCCGCCCTGCGCGCTGTCTCCAGCAATATACAGACGAATGGCCTTTTCATCTTCGGCCAGGAAATCAACTTTCCCTTTGTCCTGCTGAACACCTTGCCCTGGCTGCTGATGATTGTGACCTTGCTCATCGTCAGCGGCGGGCTGACGGAACGCCTGCTGCAATACGCGCCGCGGCCAGTTCAGCGCCGCCTGCGCGCCTTCCTGCGCTCGGACCCGCCAAAAGCGCTGGGCACGCGCTTCGAGATGGAATGAGCCAGTTCCCTTAGGCGCGGGCAAGCGACATGGGCAAGAAACGCAAGAAGAAGCGCATTCGCCCGCTGGCGCTCTGTGTGTTCCGGCGCGAGAGCATGATCTTCGTCGCCCGCGGCTACGACGCGCACAAGGATGAAACCTTCTATCGACCGGTCGGCGGCCGCATCGAATTTGGCGAACGCGGCTGCGAGGCCGTCATCCGCGAAGTCCGGGAAGAGCTCAATGCCGAGGCGACGGACCTGACCTATCTGGGCGCGCTCGAGAATATCTTCAGCTACGAGAATGCGCCCGGGCATGAAATCGCTTTGATCTACGATGGGCGCTTCACCGACCCGGCTCTAAATGCCGACGATGTTTATGTTCAGGGCCGCGATGGCGCCAAGATCTTGTACGAAGCCTGCTGGCGGTCGCTCGATTTCTTCAGGGGTGGCGATGCGCCGCCTCTTTATCCGGAAGGCTTGCTCAAGCTTCTTGAGGATGCGGGCGCGCATTCGACGCGATCGCTGCCGCAAAAGACAGCAGCCGGCGATGACGTGGATGGGTAGTGTATCCATTTCGATTGAAATAGTCTGGCAGGGGCGATCCGGTGGATTGCCCGATGGGTACGAACAAGATCGAAATTGGGCGGCTCGCCGGGGCGCGTGGGTCGCGTAGGTCGCGTAGACACTGACCGCTGACACTGACCGCCGACACAGCCCGTCAGTCGACCCTGGCAAGTCGTCGATAGCAGAAGAAATTCAACCGACTCTGATGCAGTACCCGTAGATGCGGCGATTAGGGATGCCTAAGAATCGGATGCTATAATGCGAGTGCAGAGCCGCTAACCGGGTGAAAGCCATGGACATCCGACTGCCGCTGCCAGCCGCGCTCCGTCACCGCGTTCCGGCCAAAGAAAACCTCTGGGCGCATTTCATCTCGCTGATTCTCAGTCCGCCAGTCGTCTGGACGGTTTGGATCTATGCGGTTTCGCTGCCATCCGCTGACGACATCGGCGCCGCGCTATTCTTTGCGTCGCTCTTCGCCGGCTCCATTTGCATTTTGCCTATGCTCTTTGTCGCCTTGATGGTGCGGCATGGCAAAATCGGCGACCTGCACATGCGCGAAAGCCGCGAGCGTTTCATCCCCTACTCCATCGCCATCACGCTCGGCCTCGTCAGCGAATTTATCTTCCTGCGCCTGGAGGCAGATCCGATCTTCTTGATCGTGACTCTGGTAAGCATCGTCGAGCTGGGCATCATTCTGCTCGGCACATTCTTCGCGCACATCAGCTTGCATGCCATGGCCATGTCCAGCATCGTCGCCGCCACAGCGGTGATGTACAGCTTCAATCAGAGCCTGGTTTTTCTGCCGGCGCTGCTGCTGGTGATTCTGGCGCGGCTGGTGCTGCAGCGGCACACCGCCGTTCAAGTACTTCTCGGCGTACTGATCGGCCTGCTCACGCCGCTGGCCGTGGTCGGTTTCTGGGGCGCGCTCCTCTAAGGGCGATTCACGGTCGCCAGACCCGCACCGTTCGATCCCAGGACCAGGACAGAATCTGGCTGGCATCGCTGTTCCAGATGGCGCCGCGAACCAGGTTCCGATGCCGAAAACGCTGCGGCGCGTCGTCGCCGTCCCAGAGATAGACATAAATGTGCGACCAGGAGAGGACGCGGCTTTCGTCCGGATCCCAGCGCGCGCCGATGACCCAGTCCTCATGCCGGTAAACGTTGAGAGAACGGCCGTTGTTTGCCGACCAGATATGCACGGTATCGTCGCCGGCCCAGGACATGACCATGGATTCATCGCGCGACCATATCGCTTGCTGCACGAAGCTGCGGTGGCGCACGGAACTCACAGCCCTTGAAGCGACGCCTGCGCCTTCCGTTTGATACACCTGCACAGCGCCATTGGTGAACCAGGCCAGCACACGGGAATCGTCGGCGTTCCATTCCAGGCCGAGCAGCATGCCCCGCTGCGGAAGCGCGAAATTGGATTCTGCGCCAGTTGCCGCATCCCACACATAAACGCGGCCCTCTTCGCTCCAGGCGCGCGCTTGACTTTCGTCGGCGCTCCAGACGGCGCCGGTAATCTCAACCGGCGCCTCAAATTCAATCAGGCGCCCGCCATCGGCAAGCGACAGAATCGAACCCTTGCCGCTCCGCGTGAAGGCGAGAAGCGCCGTCTCCTCCGCATTCGGCAAGAGCGCAATGGGCATGCCCTCGAGGCGCCAACTACGCTGCATTGCGCCGTCGGCAACATTGCTCAATACCACCAAGCCGCTCTCATCGGCGGAGAGAATGGCGGCGCCGCCGCGCATCCAAAGCGCATGCGTGATCGGGCTGCCGTCATGCGAAATCGACTGCAGCAGCTCGCCGTCCTCAGCCGACCAGACCTGCGCCAGACCGCGCTCCGTCGCCGTGAGGATCTGCGTTTCTTCGGCATTCCAGGCCGCCGTCACCACGCCGGAATCATGCTCCAGCAGCAACTCGGCAGCGGCCGATTGCGCCAGAACCGGGGCGGTCAAGAAAAGCGAAGTGACGACGAGTATAAGATTACGAAGCATTGACAGCACCTGTCAAATCTAAGCCGGTTACATGCGCCTAGCTTAGCACAGAAATCTTAAATTCTGATGACGGGCTGCGCAGGCCGCGGCGGCGTCAGCTCGCGGATGAGTCAGCCAGCGGCGACCGCCTCGTTCTTCACGGCTGCGCGCCGTCCAGTTTCGTAAGATTCGATGGCGGCCTGCGCCAGCTGCAAAGCGCGATAGCCGGCGCGCGCGGGAACCGGCGCTTCCTCGCCACGCTTGAAGGCCTCCAGCAGCGCATCAAGATGATCGTCAAAGCTGCGGTGGAATTCCCGGTCCCAATCGTTGAAGTAACCCGCTTCCCAGGTCTCGCCCGTTTCTTCGCCGGCGCGATGAAAACTGTAGCGCTTCACCGTGTCCTCGATGCTGATGCGGCCTTCGGTCCCGTTGACCTCAACCCGATGCGTATCGGGATAGGCGTAGGATGAATCGTAAGAACCGACCAGGCTGCCCACGGCGCCGCTGGCGAACTTGAGGGACAGCGCCATCGTGCTGAAACCGATGCCGGTGATATCGGTCATTTCCGCTTGCAACGACGCGACGGGACCGCAAAGATGCTCCAGCATGTCAAAGCCGTGGCATTGCGTCTCGATCAGGTTGGCGTGAGGATGCCCGCCCCAGCCGCCTTCGCCGCCGAAGCGCCAGGTCGCGAAAACCAAATCGCCCAGGCGACCGGCGTCAATCGCCGCCTTCGCCATTTGCACCGGCTTGGCATATCGATGATTGAAGTTGATGGCGAAAAAAAGATCCCGCGCTTGCGCCTCGCGGAGCAATGTCTCCGCTTCCTTAATATCAAAGACCAGCGGCTTCTCCACCAGCAGGGGATAACCGGCCTGAATCACCTGAAGCGTCGGTTCATAATGCGCCATGTTTGGCAGGCTGATGCTGACCAAATCGGGCTTTTCCCTATCGAGCATCGCCCGGATATCCAGATACGGGCGCATGCCGAACTGCTCGGCCCGCGCCTGGGTCCGCTCCGGCGTTCGCCCGGCAACGGCGCAGAGCTCGACATCGTCACGCGCCGCGAAGACGCGCGCATGTTGATAGCCCCAGCGGCCAGCGCCCACCAGCGCAACTCTGATGCGCGCGCGCCCGCTCATTGTTCAATCACAACCTTGCCCGTGTCGCCGGCGAAGAAGAGCTCAAAGGCGCGCTGAATGTCGCCCACCGGCAGGCGATGCGTGATGATCTGCATGAGGTAGTCGCGGTGCGCCCGCAGGTATTCCAGGTTCTCGGGCAATTCGTCATAGCAGAAGTATTCGCTGCCGATCACCGCCCGCTCCGGCCCAATCAAATCGGGCGAAACCATGAGCTCCAAACCCTGCCCATGCCCAATGCAGACCAAGACGCCGCGCTTCGACAGGCAATCCAGGGCGCTGCGCCGCGCGCCGCTGACCCCGCTGGTATCGAAGGCCGCATCAACCTCGGATAAGCCGTGGCGCTTAAAGCCATCCGCCAGGGACCGTTCCGCCACGTTCACCGGCAGCCCGCCCATTCGCTCCGCCAGCGCCAATCTATAGGGCAGAACATCGCTGATGGCCACCGGCGTGTCAAAGCCCAGCATCACCTTGAGCATGGCCAGCATGCCCAAGCCGATGGGACCGGCCCCGGTCACCAGCGCCGACTCGATATCTTTCCGAACCAGGCGGGCGCGCCGGACGCCGTGCCCATTCGTGCCCATGATATCCAGCAGCAGCGTCGCCTCGGTCGGACTCATATCGCTATCGACCGCGAAGAACACATTCTCATTAACCAACTCATAGACGCCGAAGCCGCCATCCACATTGAAGCCGTAATCGGCGCGTTTGCACAGGCATTGATTGGTGAAACCCAGCGCGCAGCTGCGGCATTCGCCGCAGAAGTCCATCAAGAAGACCGCGCCCGGCGTCCCGACCGGCGTCGTCGTGTCCGGTCCGGCCGCGGCGACGATGCCGGCGCCTTCGTGCCCGGGCGTCACCGCGCTGCCCTCGTAGAACTGGCCGCGCTCCGAACCGCAAAGCGCGTTGGCGCCCACCTGCAGCAGCAACTGGCCCGGGCCCGGCACCGGCACGTCTTTCTCGTGGAAACTGATGATCCCGCCGCCCTCAAACTTGGGCACGGTCATGACTTCGGGTATCGGCTTGAGCATCCTGCGATCTTTCCTTGTTTAGCGTCCGCCCATGCCCGTGAGCATGAAGCTCTGCGTGATCCGGCGCTGGAATATCACATAGACGATGAGCACGGGAATGCTTGACATGGAACTGGCGGCCATGATCAGGGCCGGTTCAGAGAAGGAATCGCCCGCGCCATAAGCGCCCGCCAGCACCGCCAGACCAACCGGCAAAGTCCTGTTTTCGACCCGGCTCAGAACAATCAGCGGCCAAAACAGATCGTTCCAGGAGTGCAGAAATACAAAAATGCCCAGCGCGATGAGCGCATTGCGATTGACTGGAATCATCAACTGCCAGTAAATGCGCCAGCGGCTCGCGCCGTCGACTGTCGCGGCTTCCTCCAACTCGCGCGGAAATGTGGAAAAGAACTGACGCAGCAAGAACAAGCCGAAGACATTGGGCGCCGCCGGCCAAATCAAGGCCTGATAACTATCCAGCCAGCCCAGATCGCGCACAAGCAGATAATTCGGGATCATGTAGATCTGCGATGGAATCATCAGCGTAAAAATAACGACGATGAAAATCACGTTCTTAAATGGAAAATCCAGCCGGGCGAAGCCATAAGCGGCCAGGCTGGTCACGAAGAGGGTGACCGCCGTCGTCGCAACCGCGATGACCAGACTATTCCAACCCCAGCGCGGCACATTGATATCATCGCGCGTCATGATGATTTCGTAGTGTTCCAGGGTGGGCTGCGGCGGGTAGAAGTCCGGCGGATAATAAAATGCCTCCGGATTCGTTTTCAAAGATGTGGCGACCATCCAGTAAAAGGGGAAGAGGATGGCGATCGCAAGCAAGGTCAGCAGCACATAAAGCGCAATGCGCGAAATCTGCGTATTGCGTTCCGTCAACTGCGGAGGTTGCGCTTCCCCCTGCACAGCTACTCCTTAGTATTCGAGGCGGCGGCCGCCAAAGCGGAATTGCAGCAAGGTGAAGGCCATGATGATAACCGCCAACAGAACCGCCATCGTCGTGCCGAAGCCCATGCGGAAATAAGTCCAGGCCGCGCGGAACATATAAAAGATGACCGTGAAGGAGTCTTGAGCGGGACCGCCGTTGGTGATCACGTAAGGCTGGGCGAAAACCTGGAAGTGCGAGATGAGCTGGGTAACGGCGACGAAAAGGATGATTGGCCGCAGCAAGGGGATGGTGATGTAACGGGTCATCTGCCAGCCGCGCGCGCCATCGATTCGGGCCGCTTCATAAATGTCTTGCGGGATATTGCTCAGCCCAGCCAGGTAGATCAGCATCGGAAAGCCGAAAGCCCACCACAAGGTAATCACGCTCAGCGAGGGAATGACAAGATCCGAATCGGCAATAAAGGGAATGGGACCGACGCCGACCGTGCCAAGCAGATAATTGACGATGCCGAATTGCTGGCCCAGCAGCCACCTCATCACCAGGCCGACGACCGATGCGCTCAGCACATAAGGAAAGAAGAACAAGGTGCGAAAGACATTGCGTCCGCGAAAAGGCAAGTTCAGCGCGATGGCGATGAATATCGGAATCGTCGTCAGCAGGGCGCTGGTCAAAAAAGCGAAATAAACCGTATTGCGCAGCGCCACCCACCAAAGATCGTCAGTCAACAACTCTTCATAGTTTTCGAAACCAATGAAGGGCTTGGGGCCAAAGATCTCCCAGCGGAAGAAGCTCATCTGAAAGCTGGCAATGATGGGCCGCAAAATGAAAATGACGAAGAGAAGCATGAAGGGCAAAATGAAGGCGTAATTGCCGACATACCACTTCCAACTGCGCCAACTCCCCGAAGCTCTCTTTTTCTTCTCGGGTAGAAGCGAATGCCTCAACCGGCCGATCATTCGCACACTCCAGATTTCTCGCTTGTGTCAGAGTCGGCTCGCCGATCCGACCCGACATCGGCTTAACCTACGATACTTGTAGGGGTCAGCCATTGGCTGACCCGCACAGAGCCGATAAAGCCCCTCTCCCGTCATGGGGTCGCGCAGACGCGGACCCGCCGAAGAGGGGCTTTCGGAGGTATCGCGCTAGTTATAGCGATCCAAAATGCGCTGGATGCGCGCGTTCGCCTCGGGGAAGACATCCGCCATGGAGACTTCGCATTCGCTCTCGAAGGCGCGCGCCATCGCATCAGCGTACTGCGCTTCAATTTCCAGCCAGTTGCGATGCTGCCGGTCGAAGACGCCGTTCTCCAGCAGATTGGCGCCGAAGGTCGAAGCGGAGGGATATACTTCCGGATCCATGTTCTCAATCTGTGAGATGCGCGCCGGCGGCATGCCCGAATGCGCCCAATCCAAACCGGCATCGGACATATATGCCAGGAAGCGCTTTGATGCTTCCAGGCGCTCGCCATCGGCTTGAATCGGCAAATAGAAGACGTGGGCGCTGGCCCATACCGCGCTATTGCCCTCTTCGCCCAAGGCCGGATAGGGCAGCGCCATCCAGTTTTCTACGTTCTGGCTGACGAAGTTCCAGGCCCAACTGCCATGGTTGAAAATCGCCATGTTGATCGACAAGGCGCGATAGCGGTCGAATCCGGCCGGCGGCGGCGCGACATGGTGCACGCACTCCAGATCCTGGAACCATTGCATCGTGTCGATGATCGCCTGATCTTCAAGCAGGGCCTGGCCCATATCATCCGCCCAACTCATGCTGTTCTGCGCCAGCGCCGTCAGGAAGCCGGGACGATACCAGAATATCGAGGTGCCCCACTGGACGATATTGTCCGGATCGAAGTCGTCGGACTGCGCGTTGTTGCCGTTCGCGTCCAGCGTCAGCTTCTGCGCCAAATCCAGATATTCCTCGCGCGTGGTCGCCAAGGTATCGCAAGGCACGCCGGCCGCGTCGAACAGATCGCAGTTGTGCCATTCGCCATAACCGTGGAAGTCCAGCGGCACGCCCATGATCTTGCCATCAAAGGTCAGCGCGTCGATGATGGCGGGCGACACATCGTCAATCGGAATGGGACCGCCTCCGCTCGAATACAGGTCGCTCAGATCGCGCAAGACGCCCATGGTGGCGAATTGCGTCATCTCGTATTCGTGCATCAGGAAGATATCCGGTGGATTGCCGGCCGCCAAACCCGCCAGCAGTTTCGGGAAGTATTGCTGCGTCCAATTCAGACGTTCCATTCGCACCGATACGTCCGGGTTCTGCGCTACAAAGTCTTCAATGATCGGGATCATGGTCTCGCCATCGGGACCGGTCAAGCCGTTCCAGAAAAGCAACTGGATTTCGCCAGTGCCCGCTTCGCTGACCAGTCCGTCGTCCTGCGCCGCTACGCCGACTGCCGCCCCCAGCAGCAGCGCAAACACTAATAGTAATCTGAACCTATTCATCTTCTTCCATCTCCTCAACGAAAATTATCGGACAAAGCGATCTTGCTTCAAGGATTCGGAAATACCACCTCCTCGGCTTTTCGCCAGCAGTGGACAGATTGTATCCAATGCGCCGAACGTATTGCAAATAAAGAGAATGGAGGGACAGAGCTATGGCATCAAAATCAAATTGCGCTGATAAATGACAATTTCCCCGCACATTTTGCAATCTGTAGGGGCGTTTCGCTGAAACGCCCGCAATTCGCAGGCCATTTTCAACGGGCGTCTCACGAGACGCCCCTACATTTTCACAATGGTCGTGGCCAACGGCTCATTAGGATTTTGGCGCGCTTGCCCTGAATGGGATGAGTGTTGAATCGTGGACGCGGTTCACGCGCAATTGTGTGTAAGGGCGAGCCGGTGGCTCGCCCATTGATTTTCCAGTTGAATGCATTGGGGTGGGGCCGGGGGTGGGGATTTCACGCGCAGGCTGATGTTCAAAATCCAACTTCGTCGCCACTCCCGGCCATGCCCTATCTTGACCCGCTGCGCCCGCAAGCTGTATCATCGTCGTAGAAGCCAATCGAGATACTTGCTGATATGAGCCGACCCAATATCCTTTTTATGATCGCAGATGACCATCGCCATTCCGCGCTCGGCGCGCTGGGAACCGAGGCGGTATCGACGCCGATCTTCGACCAGCTAATCGCCGATGGAACCTGCTTCACCCAAGCGCATATCATGGGCTCGACCTCGGGCGCGGTCTGCATGCCCAGCCGCGGCATGTTGATGTCCGGCTGCGGCCTATTCGATACGCCCGATCCGCTGCCCGATGACGTGCCGCTGCTGCCCGAGCTCCTGCGGCAAAACGGCTATACGACTTTCGGAACGGGAAAATGGCATAACCGCCGCGGCAGCTACGCCCGCTGTTTTGGAGAAAGCGGAAAAGTCTTTTTCGGCGGCATGAACGATCAATACGCCATGCCCGTCAATGACTTCGACCCGGCCGGCGCATACCCGCCCGAAGAGACCTATATCGCCGATGGCTTTGCCACCACCGTCTTCAGCGACGAAATGATCGACTTTCTGAATTCGCGGAGCGCCGACGACGAAGAGCCCTTCTTCGCCTACATCGCCTACACATCGCCGCATGATCCGCGCACGCCGCCGCCGCCATACGACACGATGTACGATCCCGCCGAAGTCGCTCTGCCGCCCAACTTTGCGCCCGAGCATTCATTCGACATCGGCGTGCGCGACATCCGCGACGAAGTCCTGGCTGGTTATCCGCGCGGCGAAGACGAAATCAAGCGCCACATCGCCGATTATTACGGCATGATCTCGCACATGGATATGGATATCGGGCGCATCCTGGATGCGCTGGAGGCGCGGGGATTGGGCGAGAATACCATCGTCATCTACACCTCGGATCACGGCTTGGGCGTCGGCCAGCATGGACTGATGGGCAAACAGAATCTTTACGATCACAGCATGCGCATTCCTTTGATCATGCGCGGGCCGGGCGTCCCGGCCGGCTTGCGCTGCGGCGCGCTGCTCTACCTGCTCGATCTCTATCCCACGCTGCTGGAAATGGCGGGCGTCCCGGTTCCGGCGACGAGCATCGGCCACAGCTTGAACATGCTGCTTGAAGAGCTCACCTATAAACATCGCCGTCAGATCTTCTCCGCCTATCAGGGCCTATTCGGGCATCCGCAGGGCCAGCCCTACCAGCGCAGCATCAAAGACGAGCGCCACAAATTGATCCAGACCGTCGTCGGCGGGCAAGAAACCTGGCAGCTGTTTGATCTGGCGGAAGATCCTTACGAGATCAACGACCTTGTCAATAAGCCGGAGAATGCCGACCTGGTCGAAACACTGAAGCGCAGCCTGCGAGAACGCCAGAATCGCGTCAGCGATCCCGTCCTTGCCGATGCCTGACCGTTTTGCAAATGCCAGGTCCGTCCAAGCCTAAAATCGTAGGCGCGAGCCCGAAATACCGATAATTGTAGGGGCGAGCCATTGGCTCGCCCGCCGGAGAACCACAATGACAAATCAAATCCGCGTGAATGGCGCGCGCCTCTGGGATAGCATCATGCAGATGGCGCAGATCGGCGCAACCGCCAATGGCGGCAGCCACCGCCTCACCCTCAGCGACGAGGACAAGGTCGCCCGCGATCTATTCGCCAACTGGTGCGCGGAGGCCGGCTTGACGCTGAGCGTCGACGACATGGGCGATATGTTCGCCCGCCGCGCCGGCGCGAGCGAAAACCAAGCGCCCGTCGGCATGGGAAGCCACTTGGATACGCAACCCTACGGCGGACGCTTCGACGGCGTCTTCGGCGTGCTCGCTGGCCTTGAAGTCATCCGCAGTTTAAACGACCACAATATAAGCACCGTCGCGCCCCTGGAAGTCGTTAACTGGACGAACGAAGAGGGCGCGCGCTTCGCCCCGGCCATGATCGCGTCCGGCGTCTACGGCGGCATTTTTGATCGGGACTGGGCGCATGCCCGCCGCGCGGTCGACAGCGGCGCGACCCTGCTTGATGAATTGCAGCGCATCGGCTATCACGGCGATTTGCCCGTGGTCGAGCGCGACTTTTCCGCCTTCTTCGAATGCCACATCGAGCAGGGTCCCATCCTAGATGACGGCGGCATCAGCGTTGGCGTCGTCGACGCCGCCCAGGGCTTCCGCTGGTACGATGTTTCTCTGGAAGGTTTCGCCCAACATACCGGCTCGACGCCGATGGTCGGCCGCCGCAACGCCCTTTTGGGCATGGCGCGGGTTGTGCAAGCGGTGGATGACATCGCGCATGAACACGCGCCCCTGGCGCGCGGCACCGTCGGCAGCCAGATCGAAGTCGGTCCGGGTTCGCGCAATGTCATCCCGGGCCGGGTCGACTTCACAGTCGATATCCGCCATCCCTCAGCCGAGACGCTCAGCGCCATGGATAGCGCGCTGAGCGAAGTCTGCGCGGAAGCGGCCGCCGATATCGGCCTGGAACTGTCGCTCGAGCAGATCTCTTACGCCGCGCCGGTCGCCTTTGATGAAAGCTGCGTCGCCGCCGTGAAGCGCGCCTGCGAGCGGCTGGATGTCTCGCATCAGTACATCACCTCCGGCGCCGGTCACGATGCCTGTTACGTCGCCGCGCGTGTTCCAACGGCGATGCTCTTCGCGCCTTGCAAAGACGGCATCAGCCACCACGAATCGGAAAGCGCGGAACCGGAGGATCTGGAAGCGGTCTGCAATGTGCTGCTGCATGCCGTGTTGGATGTGGCCGGCCTGGCCAGTTGAATGTCGGCGGGCGACTCGCCGAGTCGCCCCTACCGCGTATGCGGGACCGGCCAGTCTTGTCGCCCGCCCGCGCCTCAAGCATAATCGCCACGTAATGCGAAGCCGACACATACGGGCGCGGGACAAGACATGAACTGGCGCATTCTCATTATTCTTTTGGCGATCGCCATTCTGATATTCGCCGGTCTGCGCCTGATAGAGCCGGCCGGCGATGCCGCGCTGCAAGCCTATACGGATTTCGAAGCCCCGCGCGCGGACATCAGCGGCTTCGCGCGGGCAATCGAACCCTGGCCTTGGCAGTTCCCGCGCGATCATGGCGCCCACCCGGACTTTCAAACCGAATGGTGGTATTACACCGGCGTGCTCGCGACCGAAGAGGGACGTCGATTCGGTTTTCAATTCACCATCTTTCGCCGCGCTCTGGCGCCGCCTTCCCCGGCAAGTGAATCGGAATTCCGTACCAATGACATTTATATGGCGCACTTCACGGTCAGCGATATCGCCAGCGGCGACTTTTATCACGATGTGCGTTATGCGCGCGGCGGCGCTGGCCTGGCCGGCGCGACGGCCGATCCCTTTTATCGCGTCTGGCTCGAAGATTGGCAGGTTGTCGCCGATGACGACATGGCCAACAAGACGCGAATAACCGCCGCCAGCGAAGAAGTCGCGGTCGATCTACAGCTTCGCCAAATGAAAAGCCCGGCCTTGCAAGGCGACAATGGTCTAAGCCCCAAGAGCGCGGAAACCGGCAACGCCAGCTACTATTACAGTTTGACCAGGCTGCTCGCTGACGGCGGCATCCGGGTCGGCGAAGAAGAATTCACCGTCAGCGGCAATACCTGGATGGATCACGAATTCAGCACCAGCGCCTTGGGCGAGAACGCGCAGGGCTGGGACTGGTTCGGCTTGATCTTCGACGATGGAACGGAACTGATGGTCGGGCAGATTCGCTTGACCGACGGCGGCATCGAGCCCGTTTTCGGCGGCTTGCTGGTCCAGCGCGACGGGAGCAGTACCTACCTGCGCGCTGAGGATATCCATATCGCGGTCACGGCAACCTGGCGCAGCCCGCACAGCGATGCCGATTATCCCGCCGGTTGGCAGATCGAAATCAAAGGCGACGATGGATTCAGCATTGCCGTAAGACCCTTGCAGGCCGATCAGGAATTGCATGGCAGCGGCATCGTCTATTGGGAAGGCGCAGTTGAAATCAGCGGCGACAAGAACGGTTACGGCTATGCCGAGCTGACCGGTTATGCCGACTCAATGCAGAATCGCTTCTGAGGGCTGCGATGACCGAATCTGAACCGCGCCGCAAAAGTTACAACCGGATCGCGGCGCTATACGACAGCGCCCGGCCCGGTTATCCCGCGGCGCTTTTCGATGACATCCTGGCTTACGCCGATGTTCCAGGCCCGCCGCGCATCCTCGAGGTCGGCTGCGGCACCGGCCAGGCGACCTTGCCGCTTGCCGAGCGCGGCTGCGCGATCGATTGCATTGAACCCGGGCCGGAGCTCGCCGCAATCGCCCGTGACAACCTGGCCGCCTACCCCGGGGTCAGAATCTTCTGCAGCGATTTCGAATCTTATGACCCGGCGGCGGTCGGCTACGATATTCTGCTCTCGGCAACGGCTTTCCACTGGGTCGCGCCGGAAGTCCGCTTCCGCAAGGCCCGCGCCATGTTGAAGCCGGACGGGGCGCTGGCGCTGTTCTGGCATCGTCCGGTGGAAACGCATGTCAGCCAGCAATTCAACTGCGCCCTGCAGCAAGTCTATGCGCGAGAGGCGCCGTCGCTGGCGCGCGATTACGAGAATCCGCCCCCGCCCGATGGCGTGAAGACCGAATATGAAGACCTCATTCCGGGCAGCGGCTGCTTCAAGGATCTGGCGATACTTAAGCATTATGTCGCGACGGCCTACAGCGCCACCGAATATGTGAATCTGATGCAGACCTGGTCGGACCATCTCGCGCTGGAGGCCGGGCAGCTGACGCGGCTCTGCGCCAGGGTTGAGGCGCTGATCAACGCTGAATTCGCGGGAGAGATTGTCCGCGAGACGGTCGCTTTGCTTTACCTGGCCCGCCGCAATTGACTCTCCCCAATTGCCGACCAAGTATCGATTCTGATTAGCGTGTACAATCCTCTTGTAGCATCCGTCCCGCGTACGCAAAGGGCCAATGCATGACACGCGCATTAATCACCGGCGGCGCCGGCTTCATCGGCAGTCACCTTGCGGAGCGCCTGCTGAAAGCCGGCTACGAGGTGACTATTGTCGATAATCTCTCCACCGGTCGGCTCGAAAATATTGAACGCCTGGCGGCCTTCCCGAACTTCAGCTTCGCCGTCGAAGACATTCGCAATATCCACGTCATCGACCGGCTCGTGAGCGAATGCGACATCATTTTTCATCTGGCGGCGGCCGTCGGCGTGCGCAACATCATCGACCGGCCGATCAATACCATCGAGGTCAACATCGGCGGCACGGAAATGATCCTGAAGACGGCCAGCCGCTATCGCCGGCGCGTCTTGATCGCCTCCACCTCCGAGGTCTATGGCAAAGGCGTTGCCTTTCCTTTCCGCGAAGATGACGATACGCTCTCCGGGCCAACCCGGCGCAGCCGCTGGAGCTACGCCGCGTCCAAGGCGATAGACGAGTTTCTCGCCTTCGCCTATCATGCGGAAATCGGCCTGCCGGTCACGCTGTTTCGTCTGTTTAACACGGTCGGCCCGCGGCAGATCGGGCAATACGGCATGGTCTTGCCGCGCTTCGCGCAATGGGCCCTGGCGCATGAACCGCTTCAGGTCTACGGCGACGGGCGGCAGCAGCGCTGTTTCGGCAACGTTTACGATGTTGTGGCCGCGATTCAAGGCCTGGCGGAGAGCGACGCCACCATCGGCGAACTCTACAATATCGGCGGCAACGATGAAATCAGCATCATGGAACTGGCGGAACTGGTCCGCGATCGCGCGGACAGCGCCTCGGAGATCAGGCTCGTTCCCTACGAGCAAGCCTATCAACAAGACGGCTTTGAGGACTTCCGCCGGCGCGTGCCCTGCATCGAAAAGATCGGCAACGCGATCGGCTGGCGGCCCAGCACGCCGCTTGAAACGACCGTCGATCAGATCATCGACCATCTGCGGACGGAGATGACCCGGTCACGGGCTTAAGCCCGGCAAGCCCCGGGCAAAGGGCGGGCGGTCGGAGGTCAACTTGCATATCGCCATCAACGGCTGGTTCTGGGCGCAAGAGTCCACCGGCAGCGGACAGTACCTGCGTCAGCTGCTGGCGCATCTGCCGCTTGTCGCGCCCGAGCTTGAGCTTTCGCTGATCCTGCCGCCGCATCTGCCGGCGCCGGGCGATATCCCAGCCGGCGTCCGCGCGATCGAAACCGGCCGCCGCCGCCGGACGAGCAAACTGGGCAAAGTCCGCTTCGAGCAGCGCGACTTCCCGCGCGCGGCCCGCGCCATCAATGCCGATATCGCCCATGTGCCTTATTGGGGCACGCCGCTGGCCTGCCCGATAAGGCTCGTGACCACCGTGCTCGACGTCGTCCCTTTGTTGTATCCCATCTATAGCCGTGGGCTGTTCACAAACCTGTACACATCGCTGGTCAGCGCGGCGGCCCGCGGCAGCAACCACATCATCGCGATCAGCGAGACCGCCAAAATCGATATTGAGGAGCAGCTGGGCATCGCGGAGGAGGGCATCAGCGTGACCTACCTCGCGCCCGACGAGCGCTTTCATCCGCGCCTGGGCGCTGAAAATGACGAGGCGGTCCGCGCCAAATACGATCTGCCCGAGCGTTTTGTCCTCTATCTCGGCGGCTTCGACTGGCGCAAGCAGGTCAATACGCTGCTTCTGGCCTACACCTATGTCGGCGAAGCTGACGGCGATACCTTCCCGCTGGTAATCGCCGGGCGCGAGCCAGATTACGACAACCGGCTCTTCCCGGATCTGCGCGCCTACAGCCGCCGCCTCAACATCGACGACTATCTGCGCTGGATCGGCTTCGTCGACGAAGAAGACAAGCCGGCGCTTTATCGCCTCGCCGATGTCTTTGTTTGTCCCAGCTTGTATGAAGGCTTTGGCTTGACGGCTCTGGAAGCGATGAAGTCGGGCACACCGGTAGTTGCTTCAAACGCAATCGTATTTGAAGAAATCCTGGAAGATGCCGCCTATATCGTCAATAATGCGCGAGAGATGGCCGGCGCCATAATCGCCCTGTTGATTCAGAAGCCCTTGCGCGACGCCATGATCAATCAGGGTCTGGCGCTTGCCAGCAACTATTCCTGGCGCAAGACGGCGGAGGAAACCGCGGCGGTCTATGAGCGGGTTGCGCGCGGCTGAAGGATGGCGCCTATGAGTGAAGACCAAAAGAAGCGGCGGGAAATGTCGCTGCTGGAGAAGTTGACGCTGCCGGAGGCGTCGGCGCCGCCCTGGAGCCTGTTCTCGGCCTTGCTCAGCTATGGCATCCTGTTCCTGTGCCTGACGGTTGTCGGCACCTCTTTGGCGACTTTAGGCAGCGCGCGCCAGGTCTTGTTTTCGCGCGAGTTGATACTTGGCTGGGCCCTGGGCATGGCGATAGCGATCGTGTTCATATTGGTAAGCCACCGCAGCAGCGACGAAAGCTGGAAGGCGCTGCGGCTGGTCAAAGGGGAGCTGCCGCTGCCTCTGGCATTGTTGATCGGCATCGCCATTGCGCTGGCGCTCGATCTGGGCGTCAGCCTGGCCAGCGGCGCATTCTGGCCCGTGCCGCAGATTTGGCGTTTCCAGTCGCTTGAGGCCTTGGGCTTGCCCTTGGCGGCGCTGATGCTGATTGTGTTGCAGCCGCTGGCGGAAACGCTCGTGTTTCAGGCGGTGCTGCTGCCGCGCCTGCGCTGGGCATTCGGCCATTGGGGCGGCCTGATCGGGGCGTCCGCCTTATACACGGCCTTGTATTATTTGGTATTCATCGAGCCTTATGCCTTCTACGATCCATTTTGGCACGGCATCGTTTTCCCGGCGGGCATCGCCATTTTTTTCAGTTTGCTAAAGGTCTATACGCAATCGACCGCCGCGGCGCTATTGGGAAGGATGGGCGCCGGCCTGGTCTTGCTGCTTACGGCGCTGGCGATTTACGGCCAATACACTTTTGCCGCTTGAGCGGCAATCCAATCGAATTAAACTTGATCGGGCGCATATCATCCGCTGCGAAAGGAAGAGAATATGACTGCATATCAACTGCAAATCGGCGACATTGAATGCGCGGTTCTGCAGGAGGGACAGTCGGCGATGACGCTTGACGAGCTCGCCGGCCGCTACCCCGATGTCAGCCGCCAAGAGATCGCGGCCGCCCTGGCTGGCGAGGCAGCCTCGGGCAGCCTCAACCTGCTTTATATCAAGAGCGGAGAAACGCGAATCCTGGCCGATGTCGGCTTCGGCGAAGCCGGACCGCCCGGCACAGGCGGTACCGTGAAAGCGCTTGATAGCCTCGGCGTCGCGCCGGCGGACATCGACATCTTGTTCCTCACGCATTTTCATGGCGACCATATCGCCGGCTTTTTTGATGCCGATGGCGCGCCGGTCTACAACAAAGCCCGCTTTGTGACAGCGCAGGCGGAATGGGAGGAATGGATGGGCCGTTGGGGCGACTCGGACAGCGCGGGCGATCAACTGAATCTCGAACGCTTCACGTCGCTGCAAGACCGATTCAGCTTCGTCGAAGATGGCGATGAGATCGCGCCGGGCGTCAGCGTGGTCGATATGGCCGGGCACACCCGCGGGCACTCGGGCTTGCTGGTGGAAGCGGGCGGCGATCGGCTGCTGCATGTCGTCGATATCCTGCACCAGCCCTTCCAGTTCGCGCGAACCGACTGGCGCTTCTCCTTCGACTCGGATGCCGATCTCGCCGTGCACACGCGGCGGCGCATCTTGCAGCGCTGCGCCGACGAAGAGTTGCTGACCTTCTTCTACCATTTGCCCTTCCCCGGCCTGGGGCGGGTCAGCGCAGAGGGCGATTCCTTCGTTTGGAATCCTACGACGTAGGTCGTCCGGGCGTCGCCGCCTCAATGGCGCGCAGATGGCGAAGCCGCCGATGCCGTCTTGCCCTCCGCGCGCAGGCCGCCGGTACTGGTTCAAAGGCGGTTGAATGCCTTCAAATGCCGACGATTTGCCAGGGGCGACTGACGGGCTGTGTCGGCGGTCAGTGTCTACGCGACCCGCGCGCCCCGGCGAGTCGCCCGATTTCAACTCGGTTTCAATCATCGGGCGATCCACCGGATCGCCCCTACCAGACTATTTCCGACACGCCGGATCGCCCCTGCCAGACTATTTCAACCGAAATGGATACAATGCCCCAGTAAACGCAAGTGAGTCGTGCAAAATTTGATGGGCATTTTGAAGCAAGGGTGGGCGAGCCACCGGCTCGCCCGTACACCGAGTCTCCTCTAATGCCGTAGGGGCGAGCACGTGGCTCGCCCGCATGTATGTCGTGACAGACGAAGCGCATTTTTTCAAATACTTTCTTGCGTATACTCCTGTGGACCGCCGACTTTTTTGGATTGTCGACATTCTGTGTTACACTCGTATTCCAGTTCAGCGCAGCAATTCGACGGACCAAACCTGTCAACCAACTAGCGATGAGGAGAATCTACCGATGACTATCGCACGCAGAATAATTGCGCTTATGCTTTTGGCGGTTTTCATGTTACTGCCTTTTGCTTCGGTCAGCGCCCAGGATGTGATGGATCCAGCCACATTCGGCCTGGACGCCAGCAAACCATACGACGGCACGCAATTGAAGTTTCTAATTTGCTGCAGCACGGCGCCGCAGTTCGCCTCGGCCGCCGTTAAAGGCGATGCCGAATTCACCGCCATGACCGGGATCAGCGTCAGTTGGGGCGACCTGCCCTTTGGCTCTTTCCAGGAGCAGCTCTACCTGGAAGCGACCAACCCCAATACCGAGTTTGACATCGTCGCTTTTGTCGACGCCTGGGGCACAAACATCTATGACTTCTTGCACCCCTTGAACGACTTCGTTGAAGAAGCCGGTTTCGACTGGGATGATTATTCACCGGCCTACCAGGGCGCAGCCACCGGCATGAGCGACACGATTTATGGCATGCCCTTCCGCGGACATCCCCTGCTGCTCCATTACCGCGCCGACGTCCTGGAAGCGGTGGGCATGGACCCGCCCGCGACCTGGCAGGATATCTCCGCCATCGGCGAGGCGATCGAAGCCAGCGGCATGGACATCGCCCCCATCGCCATGTATTACGGCTTGAATGTCGATCAGAATCTCTTCAATTGGTTCGCCCAGCTTTGGGGCGCCGGCTCAGATATCTTTGACGAGAATTGGGAACCGATTTTCAACAATGAAATCGGCGTGGCGGCGACTGAGCAATATGTCAGCTACGTCCGCGACGGCTACAGCCCGGAAGCCTCGGTCGCCTGGAACGAGCAGGAAGCCAATCAGGAACTGGTGCAGGGCCGCGCCGCGATGTTCATCGGCTGGTGGTGGATGGCCAGCCGCATGACCAATTCCGAGATTCCTGAAGTCGCTGACAACGCGGCCTTCGCACCGGCGCCCGGCTGGGAAGGCGGCGAAACCACTTCTTATGGTTATCTCTGGGCTGTCGGCATTCTTGATCAATCCGACGACCGCGATGCCGCGCTGGAATATCTGAAATGGCTGACGCATCCGATCACCGAGCGGCGCATCGTGCTGGACGCTTCGGATCCGGCGCTCGACACCAATGTCGCCGTTCGTCTTTCCGTCTTGGCCGATGAAGAAGTCAACGAAGTCCACAACGGCTTGCAGGGCGTCGCCTCCGCCGTATTGGCCGATGCGCGCACCATCCCCTTGATTCCGGAATACACCGAGATCGTGCCCTTCCTGGCGGAAGCGATCAATGAGATCGCCACCGATCCCGGCGCCGATATTCAGGCTGTCTTGGACCGGACCGCGGAAGACGTGCGCTTTGTAATGGAAGCCGCCGGTTACTACGGCTGAGCTTGAGCACTGGTGAAATTGTAGGGGCGACCCGCTGGGTCGCCCGTTCCTGCCTGATGATGAACGCGATCCATTCACGCCTGGCTGATACTTTCGTCCCCCGAGCCGCGGGGTAAAGGCAATGCGCAAGAAACGCTGGGTCCCTTGGGTTTTAGTGGGCCCCGCCCTGCTCGTCATCGTGCTGACGACCATTTATCCCTTGCTGGCGGCGCTCTATTTCAGTTTCCACAAATACCGGCTGCGCAGGCCGCCGGAGTTCGCGATTCAATGGGGCGAAGGCGGGCTGCACATCGATTGGAGCCTGCTGACGCTCGACAATTACGCGCTGGCTTTCAGCGACTCGCGCTTCATCAACAGCCTGCAAGTCACATTCTGGTTCACCGTGATCAGCGTGGCGCTCTCGGTCGTCATCGGGCTGGGCATCGCCGTCATCGTGCAGAAGGGCGGCCGCCTGCATACGCTGACGAAAGTGCTGCTGATCTTCCCCTTCGCCGTCAGTCCGGCGCTAAAGGGTTACAGCTGGCGCTTCATGCTGAATGAGAATTACGGCATCTACGATCTGCTCATTGACCAATTGATCGTGGCGCCAATCAATGCCGTCCTCTCCTTAATCAACGCCCTGCCTTTCCTGCAGATTCCGTTGATCAGCGAGTCGATCGTCTGGCTGGGCGACAAGTTTTGGGCCCTGTTCATGCTGGCGATGAGCGAGACCTGGGGCTGGGCCCCGCTGATCGCCCTGATGTTCGTGGGCGCGCTCGGCTCAATCGACGAGCAGATATTTGAAGCGGCGCGGATTGACGGCGCCAACCGCTTGCAGATTTTCTTCCGCGTAACCCTGCCTTTGCTGCGCCCGGTCATCCTGATCGTCACCATGCTGAAGACGATCTTTTCTCTGAAGATGTTCGACCAGGTCGTCACCATGACCGGCGGCGGACCGGTGCGCGCCACCCAGACCATCAACTATTACATTCATCAGGTCGGCTTTGTGCGCAGCCTGGATATCGGTTATGCCTCCGCGATGTCTTACATCCTGGTGGTCTTGTTGACGATCTGCGCCGCGCTTTACGTTTCGCTGGTTCTGAATCGGGATTGAGCCATGACGACAGACGCCACGGGCAACCGGTCGGGCTTCCGACAGCAGAGCGCCAAAGCGCTGGAGACGGCCGCCCTGCTCCTCATTATCGCCTTTATCATGCTGCCGATTCTTTGGCTGGCGATCACGGCGATCAAGCCCCAAGAAAAAGCCTACTCAACCACGCTGATCTTTGCGCCGACGCTGGAGAATTTCGAAATCATCTTCTCCGATACATCGGTCCTCATCAACGAAGGCACCGACCGCGAGCGCGGCGAAGTCGGCCGCAATATGATCCCCAATGTCTTCAACAGCATCATCGTCTCCGGCGCAACGATCCTCATTGCGATTCCACTGGCGACCCTGGCCGCTTACGCCTTCAGCCGATTCCAATTCCTGGGCAATGGCGTGCTCTTGATCTGGATCCTGACGACGCAATTTATTCCCGCTATTGTGGTCGCGATTCCCTTCTTCACGCTCTTCCGCAATGTTGTTATCTTCGGCAAGCCGCTGCTGGGCACCCAACTCGGGCTCATCATCGTCAATATGTCGATCGTCCTGCCCTATGCGATTTGGATGATCAAAGGATTTGTCGATGCCTTGCCCGGCGAGATCGAAGAAGCCGCCTTTGTCGACGGCTGCAACGACTTTCAGATATTGTTCTTCATCTCTTTGCCGCTGATCCGCCCGGGCGTACTGGTCGCGTCGGTCTTCGCTTTCATCATGTCCTGGAACGAGTTCCTCTACGCCTTGATCATCGGCCGCGAAATGCGCACGATGCAGGTCGCGCTGATGACCACGAGCGGCGCGCGCGGCATCATGTGGGAACAGATGGCGGCCGCCGGCCTCGTCGTGATGGCGCCAATCTTCATTCTGGCGATGTTCATCCGGCAGAATGTGGTCGACGGCCTGACCATGGGCGCGGTGAAGTAATACGCGCGACCAAGTATCAATCTCCGCTTTTGAGCAGCCCTGCGTGTGAGCTTGCGGAAAAAACTCCAGATTAGGAGGCGGTGACTTTGGATTGTCCCGAAGTTGAAGTGGAAGCGACTCGGTTTGCATCGCTTGGCGTCGGCTTTTGCTTGGCAACTGACGGAGGCAGCCGGCCAATAGATCTCAGATAGTCGATACGCATAATTGCCAACTTCTGTAGCTCTTTCTTAACCTTAACCTGCTGGTCGAGAATCTCCTGCGGATATTGGATACTCATGTCTATCTCCCCTACAAAGACTGAACGCTCAATATCTGCAATTGGATGTCGTCTACAGGACTTAAGCAGTCAACAACAACCAATATACGACGACCCTCATGGTCAAACGAATGCGTTCGCGCCGCGCCTATTTCAAGCTCTGTCCAAAACACGGGATCATTTAACATAACTGTGGCAATTGCAGTCGTCTGCGTGTCATCAAACTCGGACGCCTCTCGATCCCAATGAATTGTTCGAGTCTGGAAAACACTAAGCATGCGCCAAGACCGGGACTTATCGCGTTACAATGCTTGCTAATCAATTCTTTTCTCGTTTGCTTTGAAGTAGGAAACTACCACAATTCTATACAGAAGTCAAATACTGGCAAAAGCGGGTACTGTATCAACGTCGGTTGAATTTCTTCAAATACCGACGATTTCGTAGTGGCGACTCGGCGAGTCGCCCAATATTGATGCTGTTCGTACCCATCGGGCGATCCACCGGATCGCCCCTACCAGACTATTTCAACCGAAATGGATACACTACCCAAAAGAGTTTCTTGTCCAATACATCGGCGCAATTTCTGCGCATCCAGTTTAATGCAGGTCAAGCTTCCGGCGCCGCCAGCCAATCTTCCGGGATCGCCACCGCGCGCTCTTGGCCGGTCACGGCGGCGAACCAGCGCAGCATCTTCACCGCGCGCTCGCTCATTGTCCCGCTCGCCATGGCATCCAGCCTGGCGTCAAAGAGGAGGCCGCCGCGGCCGCCCGGCAATTGCAGCCGCAATTTGCGCCGGCCGCCAATGGACAAGCCGCGCCGCGCTTGAATGCGCAGATCGACCGTACTGCCCGCCGGCGCAGGCAGGCGCCAGACATCGCCAACGGCGAGCTCGCGCGAGATGCTCTCCCCGGTGTCAGTATCGGCCTTGATTTTCAGCGCAGTCACGCCGGCGTCCGCTCGACCGCCGACGCGAATCAAAGCGCCGACATGTTCCAGCGCGCCGCCGTCAGCCAATTGCACGACCGCCAGCGGCTCAACGGCAGCCAGCGCCCCCAGCGCCGCCAGGGTGCCTTGCGCGTCCGACTTGACCTGAACGACGCCGTCGCTTTCCAGCGCATCGGCCAGAAGCAGCATATCAAGCGCCCCCTGGCCGCTGCCGGCGATGGCCGCGCCCGCCACGAGAACCAGTTTTATTTGCGACCAATCGGACTGGGACGGGCCGTCCGCGCCCAGTTCGCCCAGCATGAAGCGGATGCCGGCCCGCAGCAGCGCGTATTCGATGCAGCGCTCGCGCATGTCCAGCGGCACGCGGCCCGAGCGCATGGCTTTGTTCTGCGCATATTGCTCCAGTTCGCCCTTGCGCGGGTGGAAGGGCAGCCAGCGCGCTACCGCCTCCTCGCCGATCAATTCCAGGGCCCGCGCCGCGCTTTGCCCAAGCCCCATGTCATTGCGAATCGCCGTCTGTACGGCGCCGCGGCGCGCATGCGCCAACATCGCGCGCGCACTGCCAAAGTCAAGCGTCAGCACATCGCAATCGCTGGCGCGGGAGAAGAACGCGGTCATCGTTTCTACAGCGCGGGCCGTCGACGCAATGCCCGAATCCGCCGCCGCGGCGACCCGCTGGAAACTCTTGCTGCCTCTTTTCCGCTCGTCAAAGAAGCGCGCCAGCAGCGCCCGCGCCGGTTCCAGCGCCAAACCATCTTTACCGCGAATATTCGGCGCGAACAAAACTTCCGTCTGCTGGCCGAGCATCTCCCGCGCGGATTGCGCCAGGCTCTTGTTGCCGGCGAATACGATTGTCGGGCGATTGCCCAGCGGCATCAGGGCCACCGCTTGCCGCACAAGCGCAATCAGCTCGAGCAGGGCCGATCGCGCGCCGTCATCAGTCCCGCCGGTTATGATGATCAATTGCGGACGGCTGTGCACGATGCGGTTGAGCCGCCCCTTTGGACCGAGACCGTCCTCGAGGTGAACTTCTGATGCCGCCTCCAGGTAAAATGGCGCGATTGCGCGGCGGGCGGCGGCGATATCGACCTGCGGATACAGCCCAACCAAAAGCGTCCGCAGCGGCGCGCCGGCGCTTGTGGTGGCGACGAAACAATCGATGCCGACGCCGTTGCTCTGCTCGGGCTTGATCAGGCGGCCGCTATCGTCCAGGAAGCGGCGATTGGTCGCCCCTCTGATCTTTCTCAAAACCGCGGACAAACCGACATGAACGTCATCGAAAGGCGAGCCAATGGTGGTCGGCGCCATATCCTGCGCCAGCAAGCGATATTCGCCATCGACCAATTCAAAGAGAAGCGCGCGTGTATTGGCGCTGCCGAAATCGACGGCGAGGATCGAGTGATTCTGCGCCTCCGCCATCGGTCAAGCCCCGAACTGAAAGAGGAAACTCATCCGCTCGGTCAGGATGGTGAGGCTGGATAATATGGCAGAGGCGTAGATCGCGCCCAAAGCGGTCACCAGGAAGACCTTGCCAATATGGCGCAGGCCGCTTCCGAAGCGGCTTTGAACGGGCTTCCCCGCGCCGTCCTGTCGCGTCTGGTAGTGGAAATAATAGAGCCCCGTCAGCGTGCCGAAGAATATCAGCAGGGTATCGACCATGGCGTCGAAGTCCGTCAGAATGTCGGCTGGCGCAGCGGTAGTGGCGAGCAGCAAAGGAAACAGCGTGCCCGTCAAGGCGCCGACCACCGCCACCGCGGCGCTAACGACAATCACCACGGCAAAGACGCTGTTGGTCAGCCAGGTCAAGGAGCGGACCGGCTTCAGCAGCAAAAGAAATGCAACGAGCAAGGCGGCCAGGAATATGTATGTATCGGCGCGGCTGCCCAGAGTTGTCCAGCTCGTCGCCGGATCGAGGATGTCTTGCATGTAGGGGAGAATGAGGCCTTCGGCGCTGACAATCAGCGTGAAGGCGGCCGTCATGCCGATAAAGATGTAGACCGCCAGGCGGTAGAGGTTGCCAATCAGGGGCAGATCGCCCAGCAGATAGCTGAAGACCATCAGTGTCAAGACGAAGCCGACGAGCGCAATCATGCTTTCCGTCATCAGCAGCGCTCCATCAACTCGCCGGCCCGGCGCGGCGCAGACCAAAGGCGCGCAATGCCGAAACCAGATTGCCAAAGACGATGATCAATACGGATCCCAATGCGCCCAGCGTCATCGCCTGGAGGCGCGAGGTCTCGCCGCGGCGATCGCGATTGACAATGTATGCGGACTGGTCGCCGTTGCCGGGCGCCTGCGCTTGATAGAAGCGCGGTTGATTCTTGCCCAGGCGCAGCGGGAATTCCAAGCGCATTAACGTTTGTTCCCGGGGCGCGCTCGCCGAATCTACTTCATCGCCCGGCGCAATCAAAAGCTCTTCCACGAGGAATTCGGCGATCCAGGCTTCCAGTCCATCGGGCAGAAGGATGTTGTACCAACTGCCGTCGACATTTGTCCCGAGGGCTTCGAAGCGGTCGCCCCGGCCGGCCACGGCCAGGATATCAGCCGCGGTCGTGGGCTCGCGCCGAATGTTGATCAATTGATTCGCCGTCACCTCGACATATAGAACCGGTTCGCTTGTGGCGGTTGGGAGCGGCGTCTCGGTGGGCGGCGGCGTCGCCGTCGGCGGCGGAAGCGTCGGCGATGGCGTGAGGGTCGGTGGCGCTGTCGCCGTCGGCGCGGACGTGGCTTGCGCCTTCACAGTTGGCAATGGCGCTGCATCTTGCGGATCAGGCGAGTCCTCCGCCGGCGCCGCTTCGACCGCCGATTCGCGCTGCGCTCCTCTGGGCGCGCCATAAGCGGCCGCCAGTTTTTCGCTGTAGAGATAGGCGTCGCGAAAGCCGACGACCAGCCCGACAATCTCTTCCAGGCTGTCGGCGTAAGCCGCGGCGAGGGGCGCGGCGGCGTAGCCCGTGGCGGCGAGCAGCCGGGCGTCTTCCGTTTCGGGCAGGACCTGCTCCACCCAGAGGCGCAGGTCTTCCGCGCTTTCCGCGACCAACAAGATCAGGCTCATGTCTTCCAGCGCGCTGACTTCAAGGCCGGTCAGTTCGCCCTTCGCGGAAACGCGCGCCACATCAGCAAAATTCTCGCTGAGCTCGCGCAAGCCGAGGGCCCCGCCGGGCAGGTAGCGCAGCAGATAATAATCTTGATTGGCTTCCAGGCTCAGGCCGGCAGCCGCAACCGAACGATTGATCTTGCGGATGATATTCTGGGCATGTATCAAGGCGATCGGGTTGCTGCTGACGATCAGGGGCTTTGCCGACTTCGCGACGATATGCCGCAGCAGCAAATCCGCCAGCGCGTCCAGCTCGCCGGCCGCAGTCGGACCGTACTCCAGGCCGACCAGGACATATTCATCTTGAGCCAGGTCGTCCAGCAAGTCGTACATGCTCGTCAGCGCCGGGCGATCTTCGGGGGCTGTCAAGTCCCCAATGGCGTAATCGGATGAGACAAATGGCAGCGCCACAACCGTCATCAGCAGCGCGGACAAGGCGAGACGGATCAAGGCGCTGAGGGAGAAGCGCGGCGCCAGATCCAGGCGGCGGCGCCCGCCGTCGTCTTCGTCACTCGCGTCCAGCGACCCGCCGACGATATCCTTGAGCAATTCAACTTGCTGTTCCTGCGCTTTGGAGAGGGCGACGGCGCTGATCACGCCGCCGGGCTTGCGCTGAAACTCGGGCGTGACCAGGACTTCATCGACATCAAAGAGCGCGGCAGACCCCGACGCGCCCGGCGGCTGCCCGCCGAAGGACCGCTCCCGCAGCGAGCGCAGCCGATCGTCCAGTTCTTCGACCGGCCGGTTGTCGCGCGCCTCGAGCATGGCGGCGGCCGAATCCGGCGCGCTGGCTGCGTCGACTCGGGGGCGCGATCGCCGGCGCAGGCGCGGCAGACCGGGCAATCGCGGCAAGAAACGCCGAAGACCGCGGCGGACGCCGCTCGAATCAGGCGCGCGCTCCAGCGGACGCTCGTCATCCAGCCAACTGAAATCGTCCTTCATCGCTTAACCCCGGTATGACCGGTCCTGGCCCAGCAGAACGCGTACGCCCGTGACCACCGTCGCCAGGGCGATGCCGAGCAAGAAGGCGCGCGCGCCAGCGCTCACCGGCACGCGCATCAGCCAATCGCGCCAGCCCCTCAGCGGCGCAAGCTCCACCAGCGGCACGCTGGCCAGAAGCACAATGACCACCACCGCCACAAAGAGCAGCCCCCAGATGTCAGCGCGCTTCTGCATCACGCGTGACGCGCCAGCGACCAAGGTCACAAAGAGCAACGCCGCCAAAGACGATTCAATCGGCAGCTGCACCGCTTCCAGCAGCGTCGGATCGCCTTGCGTCGTCAAATGCCAATAGATGGTGACGGCAAAACTCGCCAGCAGCGCGCCGCTGTAGACCTTGCCGCGCGCGACGCGCCCGACATGCACATAGAGCAGATTCGCGATGCCGATGATGACGCTAAGCGCAAGCACAATCACGACCAGGCGCAAGAGCACGTCGCCCGGCAGCGCCAGCAACTCGGCCAGGCGCTCGCTGCCCGGCTGATTGTTGAAGAGAGCCGGATTATCGCCCAGAAGCAAACTGAGAAGAGTAATGACGCCGACGGCGAAGGCGACGAAGGCCGCGAACGCGCTGCCGAGACGCTGACCGAAGTTCAAGCTTTATCTCCTGATGTAGCCGACCATGCCCAAAATCAGCAGAACAGCCCCGCCCGCCGCGAGCAGGGGCCAAGAAAATTCGGGCAAGAGTTGCGAGAATTGCGCAAACAGCGCGATGGTCACGCCGATGATCATGAATACGCGCCAGAGGTCCATGACGATGGAGTCAACGCCGGCGCGCCCGTCATCGGCGACATAGGCGGGCGCGGCGAACATTTCTTCGCCGATCAGCGCTTCATCCGCCAGGGCATAGGCGACCGCCTGCCCGGCCAATTGATCGCTGGCCGCCAGGCTCGGCTGACCGCGCCGCTCAGCGCTATCGAGGATGAGCGCCAGCTCGGGGCCGAAGCTCCCGGCCAAGACATGGGCCGCCGGTTCTTCCGCGCGCGCCGTATCCGTCAGCGCCGCCGCATAAGCCAGCGAACGCCGCCCGGACGGCAGCCAGCGCAGCCGCGTCAAGTCCCCGCCGCGATTCCAGGCGCGCCGCGCCGTATCCTGGGCCAGCGGAAGCGACATGGCGGCCGACATGGACATCATCGGCGGCGCGTCGCCGGCGTCGGCGCGGGCGATGATATGATGAAAAAGCTCGTTGCCGGCCAGGGCCAGGGGCGTATTGTCCCCGCCGATGCCGGCGCTGCCGAAGGACAAATGCAGCGGCCGATTCGTCTCAATCGCGCGGCCGGTCCAGGCGGGCAGGCGCTCAAGGCCGGCGATCCGGCGCTGGGCCCGGCGCCGCCGCAACAAGCGCGCCGCATAAACCAGCAGCGCCGTCGCCAGCAGAACAAGGCCGCTGTAGATCTGCAGAGTCGTCTCGTCCAATCCGCTCACTCCGGCTTATGCTCCGCCAGACGACGGCGCAGAATCCGCAGGCCGCCCGGCTCTTCCAGCAAATCAGCCAGTTCCCGCAGGCCGGCCGCCCCGCGCCAGTGGCGCGCCAGCGGCTGGGCCGCGTGCAGGCCGCCGGCCAGGACCGGGGCGATCGGCTCGATGACATCAAGCAGCGCGAGCAGGAAGGGGATTTGTCCGCGCCGATTGGCGCTGTCGATCCAGCGTGAAACATCCGACTGTGCGTCCATATCGCGCAGTATAGCATCGTTCGGGAATGGGAGTGGGGGCGGCGGGCGCGGATTTCGCGGGGGCGCGCTGGGTGGTAGAATGCGGCAAGTTCGGATGGAAATGGCGAAGACTCAATGAACCCACAACGATTCGTCGACAAATGGAAAGATACGCAACTGAATGAGACCCAGGTTGCGCAGTCCCATTTCCTAGACGTCTGTAGCCTGGTTGGCGTCGACATGCCCGGCGGCGACGGCAAAACCGAAGCCGGCGAGCTTTTTGTTTTTGAACATTTGGTCAACACATCCAGCGGTCGCGGTCGAGCCGATGTCTATTATGAAAATCATTTCGCTATCGAATATAAGACGCCGGACAAATATAGAGATCTGCAAGCCGCTTTCGAGCAGTTGACGGACTACAAGGATGCCCTAAAGAACCCGCCACTACTGGTCGTCACCGATATCAACAATTGGGAAATCCATACCAACTTCGTCAATACCCAAAACCGCCCCTATGTCTTCCATCACAGCGAAATCGCCAGCAGTTCAGAAGTTCGCGGTTGGCTGCGCGATATGTTCCATGAGCCGCAACGACTGCATCCTCAACGCCACACCGAGAACGTGACACAAGACGCGGCTACGGCCTTTAGGCTGATTGCCGATAATATGAGCCAGTGGAACGCCAAGCCAACTGAAATTGCCTACTTCCTGACCAAGTTGATCTTTTGCATGTTCGCGGAGGATGTGCGTTTACTCCCAACCGTCGCTGACGACAACCCAGACGGGATTTTCACACACATCGTCAAGCAGTCACTTAATCGACCCAGCATTTTCAAACGGTATCTGCAAAACCTATTCGCTGCCATGAATGACGGTGGTGAACTGATGATGCGCAGTATTCGTTACTTCAATGGAACTCTCTTCATTTATACGAATGTCGAGGAACTGTTGCCTGAAGCTCTGGAGGCTCTTGTCAAGGCTGCGGATTTGAACTGGAAAGCCATCGAGCCATCGATTTTCGGCAACCTTTTCGAGCGCAGCCTCGATCCCTCCAAGCGCGCCCAACTTGGCGCTCACTACACCTCCCGCGACGACATCCTGCTCATCATCGAACCCGTCCTCCTGCAGCCGCTACGCTATGAATGGGACACCGTGCAACTGGAAGCCGAACCAATTCGGAAGCGATACGACAATGCTAGAACCGGGCGCGCCCGCAACCAAGCCGTAACGCAGTTGCTCGCGCTACGGGAGCGGATTCTGGCGCGAATCCGGGGTATCACCGTGCTCGACCCGGCTTGCGGCAGCGGCAATTTTCTCTATGTTTCCTTGCAACTGCTAATGGATCTGGAGAGAGACATCATCGAACATCATCTTTGGGCTGGTCTCCAGCGGGCGACACCAGAAGTCCATCCGCGCCAAATGTACGGCATCGAGATTGAGCCCATCGCTCACGCCCTCGCCAGCATCGTCGTCTGGATCGGCTACATCCAGTGGCGCACAAATAATGCTTACGCAGACACAATACGCGAACCTATCCTGGAAGAGTTGAAAGGACATATCGTCCGCAAAGACGCGATTCTGGCTTTTGACGAGGAGGGGGAGCCCACCGAGCCGGAATGGCCCGCCGTCGATGTCATCGTCGGCAACCCGCCTTTCTTGGGCGACAAGATGATGCGCGGCGAACTGGGTGACGAATATGTTGATAGATTGCGCGAATACTATCGCGGTCGCGTGCCAGGCGGAGCGGACTTGGTGACCTACTGGTTCGAAAACGCGCGAAAACATATTGGAAGCGGTCGGGCGAAACGGGCTGGACTGCTGGCAACGAATTCGGTACGCGGCGGATCTAATCGGACAGTCCTTACCAGAATCAAGAACACGGGCGACATTTTCATGGCTTGGTCGGATCGCGACTGGATTCTTGACGGCGCTGCTGTTCGCGTTTCGATGATTGGGTTTGATGATGGGCAAGAAAAGCTGCGCGTCTTGGACGGGCTGCCAGCTGATTCCATTAACCACGATTTGACAGCGAGAGTTGATGTCACGAGGGCAGAGGTGCTTGAGGAGAATCAAGAGTTAAGTTTCATAGGAGTGCAAAAGAGTGGACCGTTCGATATTGAATCTGACACAGCGGAAGAGTTGCTATCGGCATGTAACCTAAGCGGGCTAAACAATTCTGACGTCGTGAAGCCAACAGCCAATGCGCATGACCTTGTTCATCAATCAAGCAATACATGGTTGATTGACTTTAGCGAAATGCCGCTAGAGAACGCACAGCAATATGAAGCGCCATACAAGTATGTACTTGAGCATGTAAAACCTTTCCGAGTCAACAATCGCCGCACAAGGACTAGAGAACGCTGGTGGATTCATGGCGAATCACGCCCCGGCATGCGCAATGCTCTTGAGAACCTTGAACGGTTCATTTGCACTCCGGTTGTGTCAAAACATCGGCTTTTCATTTGGCAACCTAAAGAAGTGCTTCCGTCTAACTTACTGGTAGCCATCGCCCGTGATGATGATTATTTCTTTGGCGTTCTTCACTCAACACCCCATGAGGTATGGGTATTGGCGAAAGGAACAAATCTAGGCAAAGGCAACGATCCTCGATATTCCGCAAGTACCACATTCGAGACATTCCCCTTCCCCTGGTCGCCCGGAAGCGAAGACAGGGCCCACCCGGCTCACGCTCGCATCAGCGCCGCCGCCAAGCAGCTGCATGAAGAGCGCGATGCTTGGCTGAACCCGCCCGACAAGAGCGAAAAGCAACTCAAAGACCTCACCCTCACCAACCTCTACAATGCCCTGCAAGTCTATCGTGGACTGGACGACATGCGCGTCAAGCCGGACGCGGGAAACTTCGCGCCGCGCCTGGATGCACTGCACCGGGCGCTGGACGAGGCGGTCTGCGATGCCTACGGCTGGGAGTATGAGGTGCTGGAGGACGAGGAGGAGATCCTGCGGCGGCTGTTGGAGTTGAACTTGGAAAGGGCATCAGCGTAATGGACGGTGTAGGGGCGAGCCTTGGCTCGCCCGCGTTTGAATCACAAAGACACGAAGGACACAAAGGGGATTTGATGGCCTACAGGACAAGGCGAGAAGAGATACGCGCGATTCAAAAGCAATACAAGTGGCACTACGTCGTCACGGCAGTTGTCGTTGCGCTTGGCATCGGGATCTGGATTGGCGCGGCTATTTTTGCTGAGGATAGTACGGGCTACTGGATGAATCTGGCTACTGAAGGAATGGGCGTCATCGTCGGCATAGCCATAACTGCGTTGGTTATCGACCGCATAAATGAGCGGCGTGGCAGGCAGCGGTTAATGGCGCGATTGATAGTGGACGCTGGCAGCCGGTCTAACGACAAAGCGATCGATGCCATAGAGCAGTTGCGTAGAATGGGCTGGCTGATTGGTAGTAACGGTGTGCTTGCTGGGGCATACATGAAGTACGCGAATCTACAACGGGCTGACTTGAGCAATGCAAATCTCAAGGCCGCGGACTTGCAAGAGGCAAACCTGCAAGAGGCAACGTTGGACAACGCGGTGCTACAAAGTGCGGGCTTAGGCAGTGCAGACGTGAGCGGTGCAAGAGCTTTTCGGATCGACCTGCATAGAGCGTTCATGATGCAGGCGAAGCTTCAAAGAGCGCGCTTTACGGGCGGTACGATGCGAAATATCAACCTAGATTTCGCAGATCTTCAATCTGCGGAACTGACAAAAGTTGATCTACAAGAAGCATCGATGCACAGTGCACAGCTTCAGGGATCCAGTCTATGGCAATCAAATCTGAATAACGCGATGCTAAAGGACGCAAATCTGACAGGTGCGAACTTGCAGTTAGCAAACCTACAAGGTGTGGCATTCTCCTCCGCTTATCACCTGAACGGCGAGACTCGCAATCCTGGATCAATCTTGCCAGACGGAACGATATTTCAAAACGGCGTCAACCTCGAAAAGTTCACAGATCCTACTCATCCGGAATTCAAACCGGTGCTGGAAAGAGTCAACGCACTTCGCAAGGAAATGCATCTCGACCCTATACCGTTGCCGTGGTACTTGTAAAAGCCTCTGCGCCTCTGTGGCAAAACCCTTTGTGACCTTTGTGCCTTCGTGTCTTCGTGATGAAATAAATCTCTGTGCCTCTGTGCCTCTGTGGCAAAATCCCTCAGTGAACGCAGGTAAGTAATTGAAAAAATGCGCATCGTCTTGCGCGGCATACATGCGGGCGAGCCAAGGCTCGCCCCTACATTTCGACCTTATGCTGAATTTCGCATGAGATACTTGATGTTACTTCTGCGCCGCTGTGGTAAAACCGCTTTGTGACCTTTGTGCCTTTGTGTCTTTGTGCTAAATCCTCTGTGCCTCTGTGTCTCTGTGGCAAAATCCCTCTGCGCCTCTGTGGCGAACGCCCACCCCTGCTAAAATGAATTCAGCCACTATTCCAGGAGACGCAAAATGAGCGGGATAATCGAAGAATTCAAAAAGTTCGTCATGCGCGGCAATGTGGTCGACCTCGCCGTCGGCATCATCATCGGCACCGCCTTCAAAGGCATCACCACCTCGCTCGTGAAAGACGTCATCACGCCGCCCATCGGCCAACTCACCGGCGGGCTCGACTTCTCCCACTGGGTCATCCCGCTCGATTTGCTGAATTTCGGCCGAGACGCCGCCGAAGTCGCCACGATCAACATCGGCAGCTTCTTCAATGTCGTCATCGACTTTCTCATCACAGCTATCGCCATCTTCTTCCTGATCAAATTCGTCAACAAGCTGGATGAAGCGGTCGATGAGATCGGCGATATGCTCGACGGCGAAGAAGAAGAGGAAGTCGCGCCTGAGCCAGAGCCCGAACCCGAGCCTGAACCCGAGCCGGAACCTGAGCCAGAACCCGAGCCTGAGCCCGAACCGACCACCGAGGAGAAAATCCTCGAAGTCCTCGAACGAATATCGATGCAATTAGACAAAGCGGAGTAATGCCGTTGAGGGAATCGGCGCCGGCAGCCCGCCCGCCATCACATCATAATGCCAACGTGCGTTTGGGCGATCCGGCGGCTCGCCCAGCATCACATCCCAACCGCCAGGCTGTTCTCGCTGAGTCGCGAGAAAGCCCGCCATCGTCATGCGCCGCCCAAGTGGACAAGGCATCATTGCCTTGCTATAGTCCAATGTATCCTGTGTACATGCCATTGGAGAAACACACCATGTCAGACGACAGCATCAGAGACGCCCTGAAGATGATGCCTTACGGCTTTTACGCCTTCACGACAAAAAATGGCGATGACGTCAACGCGATGGTCGTCAATTGGGTATCCCAGATGTCCTACGCGCCCCGCCTCATCGCCGTCGGCATCCAGAAGACCTGTTACTCGCGCGGCGTTGTGGAAGCCGGCCGCGTCTTCGGCTTGAACCTCTTCTTGCAAGCCGATTCCGACGCCATCATGCCCGTCACCAGCGGGCGCGCCAAAAAGCCGGAGAAGATGGACGCCGCCGAATACAGCCCGGCAAGTGAAACCGGCGTGCCGGTTCTGGCGGGCGCCGCCGCCGTTATCGAATGCCGCGTGACGCAGATCATCGATGTCGGCGGCGATCATGATATCGTGGTCGGGGAAGCGGTCAGCGCCGAAATCATGAAAGAAGGCGCGCCGCCCGATATGCTCTCCCTGACCGAACTCGGCTGGAGCTACGCCGGCTAGCGCCGCGTATTCGCGACTTTAGTAAGGGCGAGCCGCCTCTGCTTTCGACGTGTGTACGGGCGAGCCGGTGGCTCGTCCTCCGCTGCCAAATTGCTATTGCGGCAGCTCCCCCGTCTCCAGGACCGCCAGCAGACGGTCGATGAGCCGCGGCAGGCTATGCTCGCGGCGCACATTCTCGCGCTGTTGCTCGCCGATATTGGCGCGCTCGCCCGCCGAAAGCGCAAACAAGCGCTCCAGGCGATCGCTCAATCCGGCGATATCTTCCGGCCCGGCCGTCAAAAGCAAGTCGGCGTAATCCCCCAGCAGCGGCGCAAAAGCCGGATTGCTGACCACCGTTGGCACGGCGCAAGCCATACTCTCCAGCGCCGCCTTGTCGAAGAGACCGGGCGGGCTGAGATTCACGGCGACAGTCGCCCGGCGATACCACTCGCGCACGGCCAGCGGCGGCAGATCGCCCGTCAGTTCGCAGCGCGCTTCAAGCCGCAACTCGCGTATCAAGTCCCGCAGCTGGGCTTCGTATGCGGCGCCTGCGTCGGTTTGGGCGCCGCCGATCAGGGCGAGCCGCGCTCCGGTTGGCGCGACCGCGGCGATCGCCGTGGTCTGATGTTTGATCGCCGCCAGCCGCGCCACCTGAACGACCAGGGGATCTCCCCCATCCCGAGCCCTTCCCTCTCCCCCATCTTGGGACCCCGGGGCTGGGGACGGCGTATAGAAGTCGCAGTCGATGCCATGCCCGATGACGCGCAGCTTGTCGGTCTCGTAAGGAAAGCTCGTCCGGTCCGCGCTGACGACGCGCCGCGACATCGCCAGCCCCAATCGCAGTTGCGCCGAGCGCTGCCGATGCGTGTACCAGAGGACGGTCGGGATGCCGCGCGCGGTCAGAAGCGGTCCGGCCAGTCCGGCGAAGAGGGGCATCATGTGGGCGAAGCAGGCATCGTAGCGCCGCGTCAGCAGCAAGCGCGAAAGCTGCCAATAGAAGTTCATCAGGCGCGCTGGTTTGCTCAAACCGCGTTCGCGCCCGGCCGAATACACGCGGACGTTTGGCGGAAGGCGCAGCTTCCCTTGATACATGGTGAGCACATCAACATAAGCGCAGCGCGCCGCCAGCACCCGCAGCCAATTGCTGGCGAAACCGAGAACGGGATCGGCGTCGTCCGTCATCAAGTTGAAGAGCAAGAGGCGCAATTTGGGCAAGGCTCAACCATCGTTTGATTCGGAGCAGGCTGTGTTATAGTCTACACGCGATTTCGAACGTCGCCCTATTGCGTCGCGGTCGCCGAAGCGTTCTCAGGACGAATATGAAGAAGAGCCCGAAACGCCGCGGCAAGACCTACAATTCGATTCAATTCGAGAGTCCCTTGCCGGCCGAAACCGCGATGGCGCGCCTGGAGGGCTGGGTACCCAAGCCCTATGCCAAACCCAACAAGGTCTGGCCCTACCGCGTATCAAGCGAGAAACTAGACGACACATACTACTTTGAAATCAGACGGCGCCGGTCGGATTGGCGTCCTATGAAGACGATCGAAGGGAGCATTCGCGAACTCGAACCTGGGCGCTCCCTGGTCGAGTGCGCCATCGTGCAGCGCGGCCCGCTGATCTACACCTCCGGCCGGCTCATACTCTGGGGGATTATACTCACCTTGGCCGCGCTCCATTATCGATCGGAATTGGCGCCGATTGCGATCAGCTGCTGGCTGAGCTATGCCTTCCTCGCCATGCTCATGACACACTGGAATCGCATGGAACCGCATGCGTTAGATCCTGAACTTGAGAACATCCGGCAAGATCTGAGCCAGTGAATGCTCGCGTCATTTGTAGATTCGATTGACCGCCCGCTACGTCGGATAGCCCAGCGCATCAATCGCAGCCGCCGCCGCGAAGTCCTTCTCCGTGAGCTTGCTGCCGGCGTCATGCGTCGTGAATAACAGGCTGACGCTGCGCCAGCCGATGCTGATATCGGGATGATGATTCAAGCCCTCGGCGATCACGCCGACGCCCGAGGCAAATGCCAGCCCGGCCAGATAGCTGTCAAACTTGTAGCTCTTCACCAGACTGTCGCCGTCTCGTTCCCAGTTGTTCAATTCATCCAGCCTCGCGCTGATCTCCGCTTCACTCAGTGCCTTAGCCACCTCTCCACCTCCCCTTGCTTTTCCGGTTCAATTGCTTCCCGCGCCAGACGCCATAACGCGTCTTACATGGGCCTCAGGCATTGACAGCAAGCGCAGCTTGCATCCGTCCGCGCGCTCGGCACATAACCATCCCGACCGAAGTCCAGGCCCAGCAGCGATGCGAGCGCGGGCAACCGCTCGCGCGCTTTTTCGCCGGGGCATGCGGTTCCGGCGTTGAATTGGCTGTGGCCCGCCAGGTGCGTCAGTTCAAGCTCGGCAGCCAGCCATCGGCTCAACTCGATGAGAGCGTCCCACTGCGCTACTGAGGGCGCGCGGTACCGGAAGTCGCCCAGCAGGCAGATGCCGGCGCTGCCGGTATTGTGCCCGGCGGTATGCGCGCCGCGCGCGCTCAAGCTGCGCCCGGCATAGATCAGGCCCTCGGCGTCCACCATGAAGTGGTAGCCGACATCGGCCCAGCCCCGATCATGGCGATGGAGTCGCTGCACCTCGTGCACGGTCGCCAATCCGTTCTCCATATAGAAGGCGCTGTGATGAATGACCAAGGTCTGATAACTCTCGCTCAGGGCGCCGGCATAGACATACCAGCCATAAGGATTGCTAGTGCTGTCATAATGACCGCGCTCGTTTCGCGCGCTGTGATCAATGGGCAGCGCGCCCCAGGCTTCCCGGCTCACAATCGCAAGTTCCGGCGAAGCTGCGGGCGGGCTGGCCGTGGCATCGGCATTGGGCAGTACTACGATGCGCGGATCGTCCTTGCGCCAGAGCGCGCGGGCCGCGCCCAAGCCCAGGATTCCGCCGGCCGCGCTTATCGCCGCCAACTTCGCCAGGACCTGCCTTCGGCTGAATCCGCGATTCTGTGTTCGCCGTCGGCCCCGCAACCTTTGTTGATTCGCCATCCATACAGTATAGCCGATGTCATGCCCGGCGCTGCGCTTGTCATCCGCAACGGCGACAGTTATGCTATGCAGGCGATTTTGGTATTTCTGCGGTCGAGGCGCCGTGGCTGACGAGAGCTTTTTCATTGTGATTGAAGGCATGGACGGCGCGGGCAAATCCAGCGTCTCCCGCCTGCTCCACGCCGCTCTCGCCCAAACGCAGCCCAACGGCGTAACCCGCACCTATCAACCGCATGACGCGTCCGCCGCCGGCGCGTACATCCGCGATGTGCTGGCCAAACGCGCCAAGGCAAGCCCGCTTGTGCTGGCCTATGCCTTCGCCCTAAATCGCCTCGACCACCTCGACCGTGTCATCGATCCTTTCCTGTCGGCCGCAGGCAAACGCGTCGTCATCTGCGATCGCTATGTCTTGTCGTCATTGGTGTACCAATCAGCGGAGGGCCGGAGCATGGCGGAGGTCTACGAGCTTAATCGCTGCGCCCGTCCGCCCGATTTGACGTTATATCTCAATGTGAGTCCCCATAACTGTTACGCAAGGATGCGCAATCGCCCGAACGATCGTGAACTCTTCGAAAGGAATCTGACGGAACGGGCTGAAAAATACGAGGCGGGAATCTCCCTGCTGCGCGACGCGGGAGAGAGAATCATCGCCGTTGACGCCAACCCAACCTTGCCCCAGGTCTTTGACGCCGTTTTGGCCGCGCTCAAGAAACACGGGCCCGCCTGGCTGCGCTTTCAGCCGCCCCTGCTTCTGGACTGGATTGAAGAAGATTCCGAAAGCTGAAACAGAAGAAATTCCAGCCGCAAGATTCAATTTAATTCAACTTGACAACGAAACACATGTTCTATAACATGGGGGCATGGCTGGCCGACTTGTCTCCGAAACCTTGACGAAGCTCTCGCAGATGGGCGATGTCACCCTGCACGAACCGGCCGGCGACAGCCCGCAGAGCGAGCGCGCCCGGCGCCAGCGCAAGCAAGAATACAATTTCAGCGATTGCATCGCCAACCTGCAAACGCCGCGCGGGCCCAAACCCGTGCTGAAAACCATGATGACCACCGCCTGCGAGCGCAATTGCCACTATTGCGTATTCCGCGCCGGCCGCGCGAAGACCAAACGCGTCACGTTTTCGCCGGATGAAATGGCCTCGGCTTTCGATACCATGGAAAGCAACGGCAAAGTCGATGGCCTCTTCCTGTCTTCCGGCATCATCAAGGGCTCGGTCGCCACGCAAGACAAGATCATCGACACCGCCGACATCATCCGCAACAAGCTCCGCTACCGCGGCTACATTCACCTCAAGATAATGCCCGGCATCGAATACGACCAACTCTACCGTTCCATGCAACTGGCGGATCGCATCTCGGTCAATCTGGAAGCGCCGACCAGCGCGCGCCTGTCGGCCCTGGCGCCAAAGAAGATTTTCATCGAAGAACTGCTGCAAATGCTGCAGTGGGCGCAGCAAATCCGCCAGGACAACCAACATCAGCGCTTGGCCAGCAGCGTGACCCAATTTGTCGTCGGCGCCGTCGGCGATACCGACCTCGAATTGCTGACGATGAGCGACAAACTTTACAGCCAGGCCAAGTTGGCGCGGGTCTATTACTCGGCCTTTTCACCGGTGCCGGGCACGCCTTTCGAGGGCTTGCCCGCCACCGAAGCCATTCGCGAGTTTCGCTTGTACCAATCCAGCTTCTTGCTACGCGATTACCGCTGGGATGTCGAAGAGCTGCCTTTCCTGCGCGATGGCAACCTGCGCGCCGATGTCGATCCCAAGCAGGCCTGGGCCGATGTCAACTTGATTCACCAGCCCGTCGAGATCATGCGGGCCGAGCGCGAGCAGTTGCTGCGCGTGCCGGGAATCGGTCCTGTCGGCGCCAACGCCATCATCCGCGCGCGCCGGCTTGGTACGCTGGCCGAATTGACGCATCTCAAGCAGATTGGCATTCGCAGCCCGAATAAACTGGCGAAATATGTGCTGCTCGACGGCAGGCGGTTGCCGCGGCAACTTGATTTGCTCTAGGCCGCAGTCCTCAGCGAGCTCCAACCGCAAGGTAAAGTTGGGGAGCGGCTAATGTAGTGGATGTGGTTTCCTTTAGACCCTAGCAATAAAACTCTGTGCCCTCAGTAAACGCAAGTAAGTAATCGAAAAAATGCGCATTGTCTTTCGCGACATACGGGCGGGCGAGCCAAGGCTCGCCCCTACGGCATAAGAGCAGAGTTGGTGTACGGGCGAGCCGGTGGCTCGCCCACATTTGCTTCAAAATGTCCAGCAGATTTTGCACGACTTACTTGCTTTGACTTCTGTGTCTCTGTGCTGAATAAACCTGCGCCAAGCTCGCATTCAAAATACGTCCAGCAATATAGACACTGCCCAAAGTTGTCGCCTGTTCCGCTCTGGACTATGATAGAGGCATCTTCAATTCAGCCGACGCCAAAGGCGCGGGAGACCGGCATGACAGCGATTTTCCGTAGGTTCTTTGTTCTGGCGATCCTTGCCGCCACAGCGACGGCCCAGGCTGAATACCCCGATGGCACGAGCCTCAGCCTCCTGCAATGGCATCATTTTGTGCCGCGCTACGACGAGTGGTTCGACAACTGGGCGCGGGACTGGGGCGAAGCCAACAACGTCGCCGTCACGGTCGATCATGTCAACCTGGCTGAAATGCCTTCATCTCTCGCCACCGGCATAGGCGCGGGATCCGGCTACAGCATCTACGAAATGCCAGTTCCGGCCGCCGCCTTTGTCGACGGCCTGCATGACCTGCGCGAACTCAACCAGCGGGCGCGGGAGCGCTTCGGCGAACAGCAGGCTTACTGCCGCGCCAGCGCTTATCTGCCCGCGAACGACAAATGGTATGGCTTCGTCGGCGCGCAAGTGGTGAATCACGGCAATTATGACATCGCCCTTTGGACGGAAGCCGGTTATCCCGCCGGGCCGCTAAGCTGGGCTGACCTTCTGGAAGTGGGCGCCCTTATTTATCAGGACACGGGCATTCCCGTCGGCATCGGCTTGAGCCCGGAACCCGATAGCGAGATGGCGGTGCGTTCCGTGATCTGGAGCTTCGGCGGCAGCGTCCAGGACGACGACGAGAATGTCGCGCTCCACAGCGACGAGACCATCGCCGCGGTGAAATACCTGGCGGAATTGCATCGCCGCGCGATGACGGACGAGGTCTTCGGCTGGGGACCGCCCAGCAATAATCAGGCGCTGATCGCCGGCGACGCCAGTTTCATCCTCAATCCCAGTTCCGCCTATCGCAGCCTGCAGACAGTCGATGAAGCCGCGGCCGCCAGCATCGGTTTGAGCGGCGCGCTGAATGGACCCGCCGGCGCGTTCGTCGGCACAAACGTCCTGACCCATGTCATCCCCGAGTATGTCGAAGGCGCGGAATGGGAAGCGGCGCAGCAATTCCTGCTGGATTACCTCGCCAGCTACGACGATGTGGTCTGGCAAAGCGAACTCTACAATTTACCTTGCTATCCCGACAGCGCAAGCGAGCTTGACGCCTGGCTGGCGGAGGACCCCTTTGCTTCGCAGCCGCCGGACAAATTCAGCTTTCTCGCCAATGTGAGCGAGTGGTCGGCGCAACTCGGCTACCCCGGCGCCGCCAATCCCGCCATCAGCCAGATATATGCCGAGAATATACTGCCAAAGATGGTCGCCAAAGTCGCCCTGGGCGAACTGAGCGCGGAAGAATCTGTCGCGCGGACGCATGAGCGGATTGAAGCGATCTTCTCAGCTTGGCGCGCCCGAGGTCTCGTCGGCGGCGGAGACTGACGCGCCGAGCGCGACGCTTCCGGCACCACGCATAGAATCATTGCGAAGCAAATCACTGTTCGCTAAAATCCAAACTGGAAACCGGCCAACCGGCTGGTATGAAAACTTTCAATGACTTGAGGAGACTGTTTCATGAACCGAGCGATACGCTTACTAATCGTACTCTGCATTTTTGCCGCCCTCGGCATCGGCGGCGCCGCGCAAGGAAATTACGCCGAAGGCACCGAAATCAGCTTGCTGCAATGGAGCCACTTCGTGCCGCGTTATGACGAGTGGTTCGACGGCTATGCCGCGGAATGGGGCGAGGCGAACGGCGTGGGCGTGACGGTTGACCACGTCAATTTCACCGAGCTCTTTTCCACCCTGGCGGCGGAGATTGACGCCGGCGCCGGCCACACGATCGTCGAGGTGCTTTTCTCGCCGGCATCGTTCATCGACGGACTGCATGATCTGCGCGACATCAATGAAGCGGCAGCTGCGGCGCATGGCGAACGCACCGGCACCTGCCACGCCGCCTCCTATCTGCCCATCAACGACACCTTCTACGCCTACACGCATGGTTATGTGCCCGACCCCGGCGATTACGACATCGCGCTTTGGACCGAGGCCGGCTATCCCGATGGCCCCAAGACTTATGACGATCTGCTTGAGGGCGGCCGCGCTATCTACGAAGCGACCGGCATCCCGGTCGGCATCGGCATGAGCCCCGAACTCGACAGCCGCATGGCGAACCGGGCGGCGATCTGGAGCTTCGGCGGCAGCGTCCAGGACGAGGACGAGAATGTCGTGCTCAACAGCGAGGAGACGATCGCCGCGGTCAAGTACCTGGCGCAGCTGCAAAACGAAGCCATGACCGACGAGGTCTTCGGCTGGACGGCCGCCAGCAACAACCAAGCGCTCATCGCCGGCGAAGTCAGCTACATCCTCAACTCCAATTCCGCTTACCGCAGTCTGCAAAAGATCGACGAAGCCGCCGCGGCCAACATTGGTTTCACGCCGGCGCTGGCCGGGCCGGCCGGGGCCTGGGCATCGTCGCATGTCTGGCAGATCTATGTCATTCCCAAGTATGTCGAAGGCGATGAGTTGGCGGCCGCCAAGCAGTTCATCCTCGACCACACCGAGAATTACAGCGACGCCACCTACTACAGCGAGCTCTATAACTTCCCCTGCTACCCCAGCACGGTAGAGGAACTGGACGGCTGGCTGGAAGCGGATCCCTGGGGTTCGGAGCCGCCGAACAAGTTTGAAGTGCTGAAGACCGTCAACGACTGGTCCGTTCACCTCGGCTTCCCCGGTGTGACCAACCCGGCCGTCAGCCAGGTCTTCGCCGAGAGCATCATCCCGAATATGGTCGCTCAGGTCGCCCTGGGCGAGCAGAGCGCGGAAGATGCCGTCGCCGCCGCGCATGAGCGGATTGAAGAAATCTTCAATGACTGGCGCGCGCGCGGCATGGTCGGCGGCGGGATGTAGTTGCGGGGACAGGGGGTTTTTCTACCCCATCCCCCGACCCCTTCCCCAGCAAGCTGGGGAAGGGGGAACAATTGAGCGACTGGGTACGACAGCATCGGGTCAGCCAATGGCTGACCCCTACACATGAAATACGGTAGGGGCGACCCGGTGGGTCGCCCGTTCAAATCACAGACGCTGGAAACTCCTGCATGAGCCTGGTTCAGATTAGCGGTCTCAAGAAGCACTTTGACGCCGTTCGCGCGGTGGACGGCGTCGATCTGGCGATCGACCAAGGCGAGTTTCTGGTCATCCTGGGCCCATCGGGCTGCGGCAAGACCACGCTGATGCGCATGATCGCCGGCTTGGAAAAGCCGACGGCCGGGCATATTTCGATCGCTGGCGCCGATGTCACCGATCTGCCGCCGCGCAAGCGGGGCGTATCGATGGTCTTCCAAAGTTACGCCCTGTATCCGCACATGAATGTCTTCAACAATATCGCCTTTCCCCTGCGCGCCCAACGGCGCGAGAAAAAACTTGACAAAGCGACGATTCACAGCAAAGTCGTGAATACGGCGCGTCTGCTGGAGATCGATATGCTGCTGGACCGGCGCCCGCGGCAGCTATCCGGCGGCCAGCGGCAGCGCGTCGCCATCGCCCGCGCCATGGTCACGCAGCCGGCCGTCCTGCTGCTGGATGAGCCGCTGTCGAACCTGGATGCCAAATTGCGCGCCAACGCTCGCGACGAACTCAAGGACTTTCAGCGTTCATCCGACATCACGGCCGTCTTTGTCACGCATGACCAAATTGAAGCGATGGGATTGGGCGACCGGATTGTTGTGATGTCCGAGGGCAAGATCCAGCAGATCGGCAGTCCGCAAAGCATATACGACGACCCGGCGAATGAATTTGTCGCCACATTTCTCGGGTCGCCAAGCATGAACATTCTCAGCGCCGACGGCTTCCGCTTCGGCTTCCGGCCGGAGCACTTCCTGCCCAAGACGCTCAGCGACAATCCCGAGAATTCGCGCATCTTCCAATACTACGTGAAGCGGGTGGAATATCTGGGGTCGGACCGGCTGGTCTACGGTTATGTGCGCGGGCGCGACAGCGACCTGACCTTGGCCAAGGTCCCTTCCAATGTGCGCGTCTCGCTCAATGTCGAGGAAGACTATGAGTTCGCGGTGCACCATAGCGACCTCAAATATTTTGACGCGGGCACGGGCCGCCGCATCGAAGCGCAGAACCTGCGGGAAGCCGTCTGATGGCGTCCCTGGCTTTGCCGGCTTTTCCGCTCGACAATCGGCGCCTGGTCGGCATTTTGTTTTTGGTGCCGGCGCTCATATACATCTTGCTGCTGGTGGGTTTTCCCTTTGTTTTGGCGATCGCCTTTGGCTTTTCCGATGTGACCGTCGGCAACACCGATCTCAATTTCGTCGGCTTGCGCAACTTCTATGCGGTATGGGAGAACGATATATTTCGTCAAGTTTTTGAGACGACGATACGATTCACGCTGATCTCCCAATTGTTCATTCTCATTTTCGCCAACATTTTGGCCATTATCTTCACGCAAGATTTCACGGGCAAGTGGTTCGCCCGTTTTATCTTCATACTGCCCTGGGCGACGCCGGTTTCGCTGGCGATGATCGGCTGGCTCTGGATGCTGGATACAAAATACAGCCCCATCGACTATTTGCTCCTGCAAACCGGCTTCCTCGGCCGGGGCGGCATCTTGAGCGACGATCGCAATTTATTCTGGCTGGCCACGCCCAGTCTGTCGCAGATCAGCGTCATCTTTGTACAAGTCTGGCGCATGACGCCGCTGGCCACGGTGATCTTGATGGCGGGCCTTTCCTCCATTCCAACGGACATCCTCGATCAAGCCGAGGTCGATGGCTCGCGCTTCATGCGAACTTTGCTGATGATCAAGCTGCCGATGATATTGCCGATTATGGTCATCGCCCTGCTCTTCAGCATGATAACGATGTTCGGGGATATGACGGTAGTTTACGTGCTCACGCGCGGCGGCCCGGTGGATTACACGCGCGTCCTCGGGCTTTATTCTTTCCAGGTTGGCATAGAAGGCGGCAATCTGGCGCAGGGCGCGGCAATCTCGCTCTTCGCATTCCCGCTTCTTTTGGCGATGGCAATCCTGATGCTGCGCACGGCCAGCCGCGCTGAGGTCCGTTGATGGGCGTCTTGGGCTGGGTGCTGACGAATTTCTGGGCGCTGCTCTTCATCGCGCTAGTGGCGCTTGTTGGCGCGCGCATCGCCTGGCGCCTGCACAAATACGGCGCCACGCGGGAAGAACTGTCGTACATCCTGCGTCGCTCTCCCTTTTATATTGTGGTGCTGGTCTTCTGCTTCTTCGCTCTGGCGCCCTTCCTGATTATGTTTCTGCATACCTTCAAGACCGACGGCGATCTCTATCGCCGGCCGCAGCCCTTCGTCTTCCGGCAAGAGCCGACGATTGAACATCTCGATGCCTTGTTCAACAACACCGCCTATCTCGATTTTATTCGCAATTCCGTCGGCGTCGGCATTGCCGTCGTCATCATCACGCTGCTGCTTTCCTTACCCGCGGCTTATGCGCTGGCGCGGCTCACGGGACGCTGGGGCGAGCGCGCCGCCATGCTGATGTTCCTCGTCTACCTCGTGCCGCCGACCCTGCTGTTCATCCCTCTGTTCCGCATCGTCGTGCTGCTGGGATTGAAGGACAGCCCCTGGTCGCTCATCGTCGTCTATCCCTCATTCACGGTCCCCTTCAGCATGTGGCTGCTGCAAGGGTTCTTCAAAGCCGTTCCACCGGAGCTGGAAGAAGCGGCGCTGGTCGATGGCTACAACCGCGTGGAAGCCTTCTTGCGCGTCGTCTTGCCCCTGTCCCTGCCCGGCATCATTTCCACCGTCGTCTTCACTTTTACCCTGACCCTGCACGAGTTCATCTATGGGCTGGTCTTCATCGCCGATACCTCACAGCGCACGCTCAGTGTTGGCGTACCCACCGAGCTCATCCTCGGCGATGTATACTTCTGGCAACCCTTGCTGGCCGCCGCTCTGATCATCGCCATCCCGGTCGGCCTGGCTTACAACCTTTTCCTTGACAGCCTGGTGCAAGGCTTTACCATGGGCGCGGTCAAAGGTTAAATGGCGCGATTCGCGAATGAGGGAATATCATGGCGACAATCACTGTAAATCTGAGCCAGGTTGACGCAGCCACCACGGCCGCAAAGGTCCGGGGGCACCGCATCGACATCGACCGTCCCGAAGCCAAAGGCGGCCAGGACCGCGGCGCGATGGGCGGCGAACTGCTTCTGGCATCGCTGGGCGGCTGCTTCAACAGCAATCTGCTGGCGGCCATTCGCGCCCGCGATCTTGAGATCGACGACATCAACATTGCGGTCAGCGGCGAACTGGCGGAAGCGCCCGCTCGCTTTTCCGCGATCGACATGGTCGTCAGCTCGGCTTATCAAGACCGCGACACCTTCGAGAAACTGGTCAAAATGTCGGAGCGCGCCTGCATCGTCGCCAACACACTCAAGAGCGCCGTCAATCTCAGGGTGAGCGTCGGCTAGGCCTGCGCCGTCAGGGACCGGCTGGATGCCCGTTTCCGAATACATCAAGAATATCCGCGCCAAGATCGGCCGCGACTTGCTGCTTCTGCCGGGCGTAACCGCCGTCGTCATCAATGACCGGCAGGAGGTCCTGCTGCAGCTTCGTCGAGATACGGACAGCTGGGCGCCGCCGAGCGGCGGCGTCGAACCCGGGGAGACGGTGGCGCAATGCGCGGTCCGCGAAGTATATGAGGAAGCCGGCCTTCAGATTGAGCCGCTGCGGGTCATCGCCGTTCTTTCGGGCGCGGAGTATTTTGTCACCTACCCCAATGGCGACCAGATGGCGACGGTGACAACTGTGTTTCGCTGCCGCCCGCTGCAAGATTGCGCGCCCCGCGTCAATGACGACGAGTCGCAGGACATTCGCTATTTTCCCGCCGGCGCGCTGCCGGAGAATATGTTGCCCCGCCACCGCCGTATCGTTCAGCTTGCCTTGGATTGCCAGCCCGACGCCTATTTCGATCCGCCGGGCGACTGATCTCTACCCTCAACTGCAAGCTCGCCCATGGGGCGGTCGAACATTTCTCGTGCATCTTGTGCCATCGGATGCGGAAGGCGCGCCCAGATAGATATGCGAAGACTGCGAAAACGGATTGTAAATCTATATCAAAAGTGGGCGAGCCCGGACACACTTTGGATTATTTTGGGAATGTCATTTGGGCAACGGTCATTCTCTTTGCTTGCCTGGATTTACTTCTGCGCATAGACAGCGCGGAAGTCTTCTCGGTTCAAATCGCTTTGCCACTCACCTATGGCACAGAGCATAGCGCCGATTCGCCCAATCTCGTCTGAAGATTTGGCCGCATAGCCATTGCCGGCCGTCGCCAGGTAAATCCGCCCGTTTTCGAGCTCATCAATGTAGGGCTTGCCATGCGCCGAATTGCTGATCAAGCAGGGAACGGAATGATAGGACCGGGCCTTCAAGCCGGGGATCATGCGCTGCAGCGCCGCAATCATACATTCAGCAATGTCGCGGCGGCCATCGGAGTGGAACCAGTCCAGCAGCTGGCGGTCGTCATGGACCGCGTCAAAATAGGGCTCGGGCGCCGGCAGCTCCTGCGGTCGTCCGCTGGGACCCAGCTTGATATAGGTTTTGCCATCGGGATAAGGCAGCGGCGGCAGCATATAAAGCGAACTCACGGCAGCGTGGTCAAATGTGCTGATGATCGCCGGCATCGCGCGCAAACGCTCGATTTCCTCCAGGGGCATTTCCGCCAGCAGAATCGTGTGGCCCTTGGTCTGCAGGTCCAGCTTTCTATCGAGCAGGGTGTTGCTGTAGCCGCCGGCCGCGAGCAGCGCCTTGCGCGCCCGCAGCACGCTGCCTTCGCGCGTCCGTATCGTCAGGCCAGCGCCGAGGCATTCGATTGAGCTGACAATCTCGGGGATGACATCGGCGCCGCGATCCGTAGCGACCTTCAATTGCGCCGCGATCAGGGAGCGCGGATTAATGTAACCGGCGGCGCCTTTCTCGTCCCACGCGACAAACGCATCCGAAAATGCCAGAAATGGATAAGCCGCCTTAACGCCGACCGCGTCGAGCCGCCGGTGCGGCGGGCGCTCCCTCTCGGCGCAGGCATTGACCTCGGCGATTGCTTCGGGAATGTCAGTGGCGCGCAGGCAGCCAACGCGATGGTGAAATTTGAGGCCGCTCTCCGCCTCAAACGCGGCGTAACGCTGGATCGACGAGCGCGCCAAGGCGCCCCAGACTTGGCTCGGGTCCAGGATACGCGTAATCCGCCCTTGATCGTAATGGCTCGAGAATACGCCGGTGTGGGTCTTGCGGTCCTCCGGCTCATCCGGCCCGATACCGCATAGGCGCAGGTTCGGGAAGCGCGCGCTCAGATGCCGCAGCGCCGCGCTGCCGATCAATCCCAAGCCGATCACCGCAATGTCGTACATGTTTGCCTACCCTCCCGGTCCATCCATATCGCACAATTATACGAACGATGAAGGCGCCGCAAGTGCAGATCTGGCGAATCCGCACAAGCCACTGTTGCGGGAATCTGCCTTTGCGAGGATGATTGCGCAAACAGCGAGGAGGCGCTCATGCCGGCAATTGAACTTGAAATTCACGACAATGGCCTAAAAGACATATTCGATCCGAACGCGGAACTCGAAACGGTAGCGAGCGGCTTCAAGTTCCTCGAAGGGCCGGCCTGGCACCCCTACGAAAAGCACCTGCGTTTCAGCGATATCCTCGGCAATTCCACCTTGCAGTGGTCGGAAGCCGACGGCTTGCGCCTATACCGGCGCAACAGCCACATGGCCAATGGCAATACCTATGACCGCGAAGGCCGGCTGCTCAGCTGTCATCATGCCAGCAGCCGGGTCACGCGCATGGACGGCGAGACGATGACAGTGCTCGCCTCACACTACCAGAGCATGGAGCTCAACAGTCCCAACGATATCGTTGTCAAGCGCGATGGCAGCGTGTATTTCACAGATCCGCCTTATGGACGCGAACCCAAAGTCGGCATTCCGCGCCCATGCCAACTGGACTTCAACGGCGTCTATCGCTGGGATCCGGGCGATGAGTCGCTCACACTGCTGACCAAAGCGCTGAACCGCCCTAACGGACTTTGTTTCTCTGTCGATGAGACTTTGCTTTATGTGGCGGACAGTCCCGAATACAAGATCTTCGTCTTTGATGCGCGCGCGGATGGCGCGATTGACAACAAGCGCCTGTTTGCGGAGACGCGGGGCGACGGCCCGGGCGTGCCGGACGGACTGAAGATCGATAGCGCCGGCAATGTCTATTGCTGCGCTCAAGGCGGCTTGCATATCTTCAGCGCCGATGGCAACTTGCTCGGCCGATTGCTTACGCCGATGCAAGCGCCCAACTTCACCTGGGGCGACGACGATCTATGCAGTCTTTATATCACTTGCGTCAGCGCCTTGTATCGCGTCCGCGTTGGCATTCCGGGCATCCCGCTGTTCGGGCCGCCGGACGCCAGCTAGCTTGGCGGCAGAGTCTTAACCGGCATCCCCGTTCGCGGAATCCAGTAATACATGCGCCCGTGGGCGATATCGCAGGTTTCCATGATTCGCTGCTGCGCAGCCGGGTCTTTGGCATAGGCGTCAATATGCACGACGCGCTCGCCCTGAAGGGCGCGCCGCGCCAAATCCCGTTCCCGCTCGCTTGCGGAATCCGCCAAGCGCCGCAGCAGCGCTTCGACGTGCGGCGTCAAATCCAGGCGCGCCAAGCCGAAAAGGATTGAAAAGCGAAAGCGCGAATCCGCCAGCAAGCGCATCAGGGCGGCCTGCACCGGCGTCGAGAGTTCGCCCCGGTGACGGCCGTCGTTGCCGGCGAGCATGCTCAAAGCGCGGCGCCGCAACTTGCGCGTCCGCGAGTCATCGCGGACGATGGCTTCCAGCCTCGCGACGATTTCTTGGTAGGTTAGGTAGTTGGGGCAGGCTTGAATCGCGATGGCGCAGACGCGCCGCTTCTCGTCATTTAAGCCGAGTAGAACGCCGCGCATCGCGATCTCGCCCTGCTGATGCCGCAGCAGGCGCAGCGCCAATGCGCGCGCATTGCGGTCCGGGTGCGACATCTGCGCGACAGCAAAGTCGATCAGCGACGTCGCGGAGGGATTGCCGATTCGCCGCATGGCTTCCGCATAGCTCAAATCGTCGTGAACGTTATAAGCTCTCCGCAGCGTTTCCAGGTCGCTGATGCTGAGCAAAGTCTGAATCCCCCGATTGCGAGGCGGCGGGCGGTCTGTTTTAGGCTCGACACATTTCAGGATCTTTAGCAATGATCCCCCGCCGCAAATTCTACGTTACCATGCGGGTAGACGCGCCGACAAGATGATTGGAGCCGGGGGGAGGACAATGGCTTCAAATTTTGTTTAACTTTGTTCTTTAACTACAGAGGACGCAGAGGACACAGAGAAAAATGAAGTAAGCCATGCGAAATCCGGCATAAGGTCGATATGTAGGGGCGACACTGTGTGTCGCCCGAAAATCCGCGCTTGTGTCGGCGGTCGATTGACAGAATCGCTCCTAAACCGGATCTCCTCTTATATCGTAGGGGCGAGCCTTGGCTCGCCCGCACGTATGTCGCGAACAATAATGAGCATTTTTTCAATTCCTTACTTGCGTTTATTTCTGCGTCCTCTGCGTCCTCTGCGCCCTTTGCGCCCTCTGCGTCCTCTGCGCCCTCTGCGCCCTCTGTAGTTAAAGAAAATCTGAAGCAATTGCCCCGAGGGCCCCGGCGCGTCCGGTTGAATCCAGCGGACTTCGGTATTGACCTGATTCGATGCCGTCTTATGCTTATCGCGGTTTTATTCTGTTCGCCGATCCGAAGACATACGCTGGGCTGACAAGGCAAAATCGAATCCAGCAGGAGAGACTGTCGTGGCTCAATTCGCATTTCTTTATCTGGGAGAACCGCATTTCGACGATCCGGAAGAAGCAAAGGCGCATCAACAGGAATGGTTCGCATACATCGGCAGCTTGGGCGACGCCGTGGTTACACCGGGCATGCCGATGGGCCCGGCGACGCGCATCACGGCCGCGGGCGTGGAACCGGCGCCGACAGAAGGCCGTTTGACCGGCCTCACCGTCGTCAATGCGGAGGACATGGACGCGGCGGTCGAAATGGCGAAGACCTGCCCCTTTGTTGAATTCGGCACGGTCGATGTGGTAGAAGTCTTCCAAATGGGTTAATTTCCGCGCGGCCCAGCCGCGATCGCGCGATTCCGCCGAATTTCTTGAGGCAACCCGGGCAATTCCTTGTGGCGCTGGCGCATCACCGCTAAACTCTGCGCTTGTGTCGTAATATTGGTACATCTTGCGATGAGCCTGTTCTTGCGCTACATGAGGCTGAGCGATGTGCGCCCCGTCCTCGCTATCGATCGGCTCTGTTTTCATCCCTCCTGGTCGCAAGACTCTTATGCCTTCGAAATCACGGAATCCAGCGTCAGCCACATGGTGGTGCTGGAGCAGTTGGCAGGCGAATTGCAGCCGGAACCGGTCCGGCAGGATGGCTGGCTATCGCGGCTCGGCGGTCGCCTGCGCGGCGAGGGCCAAGTCGGCTACCGCACGGGCGCCATCCTGGGATACGGCGGGCTGTGGAAAATCGAAGGCGAGGCGCACGTCAGCACCATAGCCACCCACCCGGACTGCCGCGGCCATGGCTACGGCGAGATCTTGCTCGCGGGCATGTTCGGCAAGGCCTTGCAACTGAACGCCGAATTCATCGTGCTGGAAGTGCGGGTCAGCAATGCAATCGCCCAGAGACTGTATCGCAAATACGGCTTCAGCCGCGTCGGGCGCAAACGGAATTATTATCGCAATGACCGGGAAGATGCCTGGGACATGCGCGTGACGCTGGACCCTGAGACGCGCCGGCGCTTTTCAAGGCAATATACAGATCTCAGTCGGCAGCACGAATTCCACGACAGCTACAGCTTCGCGTCGCGCCCGCGGGGGTGAAGCAAAGGTCGCCTGCCAGCAGGTCGAATGGCGATGTTGAAGAGCTGAACCCCGCCACGTACAATGTCAAGAGCGGCAATCAGGCGGGGCTGTGAATGAACAGATATCTGCCGATCAAAGATACTCCCTTCGAGTATTTTGATACGGCTACTGAACGTCTTGAGGCGCTTCACGAGCGCATACAAGAAATGCGCGAAGCGGGCAAGCTCAGCTCGCAAGTTCTGAAGCGCATCCGAGAGTATTTTAAGATCAAGGGCATATACCATTCGAACGCAATCGAAGGCAATGCACTGACGATTGACGAAACGCGCCTGGTCGTCGAGATGGGCACGACTTTGGCCGGCAAAACGCTCAAAGATCAGGCCGAAGCAACAAACCTGTCCGAGGCCTTGGACTTTATAGAAGCGATTGCCGACTCACGCGAGAAGCCTATCACTTTGCACGATCTGCGTCAGATCCACGCCTTGATTCTGAAAAGTATCGATCACGAGTTTGCCGGGAAGTATCGCGACGGAGAGGTGCATATTTCGGGCTCCGAGTTCAGTCCGCCGGGAGCTCATCTCCTGCCGCAGCAAATGGACGATCTGGGCAAATACCTGACCCGTGCAACCCTAGCCGACACATCTGCCATAGACTTGCCAATTTTATGCGCGGCAGCGGCCCATACCTGGTTCGCGCAGATCCATCCCTTTGTTGACGGCAACGGTCGCACCGCCCGCATTCTCCTGAATCTTATCCTGATGCGACATGGCTATCCGGTCTGCATCATCACGCGCAACGATAGACGGCGTTATTATCACGCGCTCGAAGAATCGCAAGCCGGCGATCTGACGTCGCTTGTTGAATTGGTATATGAAAATGTCGAAGAAAGTATTGAGGAATGGGAAAAAGCGGCGCAAGAACAGCAGCAGCAAAAGGAATGGCTCACATCGGTAACAGCCAAATTTGAACAGCCTGAACTCAAGCGCGCGCGCAACGAATATGAAGTCTGGCGCCGGGCGATGGATCTGTTTAGCGGTTACTTCAAGCAAACCGTTGACGCTTGGAACGTGCAGAATTCGACTGGCAGTATGTCTCTACACTATAGAGATTTCGGCACACTGGACTTCCACAGGTATATGAGCCTGCGAGATGGCGGATCCGCCAAGCGCAGCTGGGATTTCGGCATTGAGTTCAGGCGAGGTCAAAGCCGCGCGCGCTATCTGTTCTTCTATGGCTACGCTGACTACAGATTGTCGAATCGTGTCCGAGTGATTCTTTATGTGGCGAAGGATATCAATCATCAATATGAACGGCTGCAAGACATGGCCCAGTCAAACAAGCCGGATATCTATCAAGTTGGATTCGATATGGAAGAGCAGACCTTCGTCGCCTGGACGGTCGGCGGCGTTCAAGAAGCCAAGGTGGAAGTTCTCGCGCGCCAATTCTTCGAGCAAGTCATTGAACGCGACTTCGGAAGTTGACTATTCGCGCAGGGCCCGCATCCCATTCAGCGTCACCGCAAGCAGAACGATATCGGCCGTTTCCATCGCTTGCGCGCTGGCCGCGCCGTCCATGGCGATGCCGACCCAGACGCTAGGAAAACTCCTGGCAGTCCAGTAGAATAAGCCTCGATCCGTGCCGGTAAGTCAAGGCTGCCGCTTTGGATGATATCCTACGAACGTGTTCAAGTTGCTGGACGATGAAAACATCGCAGTTGGCGCCGGGACTCTGCAAGAGGATGTAGACAACCGCGTCAATTATATTTGAGGCAAGGCCATGGCTCTGGAAATGCGAGAACACATTCAATTACGAGGGGACAACCCGCTGGATGCGATAGTCGTCGGGACCCATTACAAAGCTTTTCTCGTAGCGAACCTGGCTTTGAACGATGGCCCGCAGGCAGCCGCCGAGCACTACCGCATACCGCTGGCGACTGTGTACAGCGCGCTGGTCTTTTACTGCGATAACGAAATTGCAATTGACAAGGCCATCCGCGAAGCGCGTGAACTTGGAGAGCAGTTGGGCGCCCGTTCTGTGCAATCTGCCATCCAAGAGATGAAAAACCGCCTGAAAACGCCTTGACCGCGGCCTTAGGACGACGTTCTCGCCCGCCGCTTCTTCCAGCAAGCTGCACAACGCGACTTCAGCGCCTGAGCTACTTCCGCAGCGCCCGCATCCCATTCAGCGTCACCGCCAGGGACATGCCCATATCGGCGAATACCGCGACCAGCATCGTCACATTGCCCGTCAGCGCCAGCAACAGAAACAGCGCCTTCAAGCCTAAAGACAAAGCGATATTCTGGCGGATCAAGCGCTTGGCGAAGCGCGCCCGCCGTACGGTCCCGGGCAACTGTCGCAAACCGTCCGCAAGCAGAACGATATCGGCCGTTTCCATCGCTTGCGCGCTGGCCGCGCCGCCCATGGCGATGCCGACCGACGCCCGCGCCAGCGCCGGCGCATCATTGATGCCATCGCCGACCATCGCTACCTGGCCATGCTCCTCCGCCAGCTTCTCCAGCGCGGTCACTTTGTCCTGCGGCAGCAGGTCGCCGAGATAGCGGTCGACGCCGACTTGCCCGGCAATCGATTCCGCCACTTGACTGTTGTCTCCGCTGAGCATGACCGACTCGATTTTCATTTCGCGCAACTCGGAAATCACATCGCGGCTCTCCGCGCGCGGCGCATCGGCAAGCGCGATCACGCCGCGAACGTCGTCGCCGTCATGGACCAGCACCGCGCTTCTGCCCGCGTCTTCAATCGCCGCCGCCTGGGCGCAGAGGTAGTCTGTATGCGCGAAGGCAGCGTCAAAGTAGCTATGTCCGCCGACCGTCACCTGTTTGCCATTCACCCGGCCGCGCAGGCCCTGCCCGGCAAGATTCTGAACATAAGTCGCGCCTGCATAATCCAGGTCTCGGCTGTCGGCCGCCTTCAGAATCGCGCCGGCGAAGGGATGCGTGCTCTGCGCTTCCACCGCCGCAGCCAGCGCGATAAGCTCATCGCAAGGTTGGCAGTGGGCGTCGACAGCGCAGAAATCTGTATGGGTCTCCTCAACCCGCAGCTCCCCGCGCGTCAATGTGCCGGTCTTATCGAAGGCCATCAGCGTCGTCCCGGCCAGCGCCTCAAGCGGCGCGCCGCCCTTGATTAAGACGCCGCGCCGCGCCGCCGCCGTGAGAGCGCTGATCACCGTCACCGGCGTGCTGATCGCCAATGCGCAGGGGCAGGCGATCACAAGCATGGCCAGCGCCCGATACAACCAGCCCGGTCCGGCGGGCGAATCCAGGAAGCCGCCCCCGAAAAATACCGGCGGGACAATCGCCACAGCCAGCGCGGCCAGTGCCACCGCCGGCGTATAGACATGCGCGAAGCGATCGATCAGCCGCTGACTTGGCGCGCGCCGCGCTTGAGCGTTTTGCAGCAAATCGATTATCCGGCTCAGCGTATTGTCCTGCGAAAGGCGGCTCACCCGGACCTCCAGGGTCGCGTCGCCGTTGATTGAACCGGCGTAGACCTGGTCGCCCTTGAGCTTGAGGACGGGCACGCTCTCGCCCGTGATGTGCGCCTGATCGACGGCGCTTTGCCCGCGAAGCACAGTGCCATCCATCGGCACGCGCTCGCCCGGCAGCACGCGGATCATATCGGCGATCCGCAACTGCTCCACTGGGACGACCTCGGTACCGTCGCCGCGAATGCGCTGCGCCGTGGGCGGCTTGAGCGCGAGCAATGAGCGCAGGCTGTCTCGGGCGCGATCGGCCGTATAGCCTTCCAGCGCTTCGCCAATGGCGAAAAGAAAGATCACCGTTGCCGCCTCGAGGTATTCGCCGAGGAGCAATGCGCCGAGGGCGGCGACAGTCATCAGCAGTTTGATGCTGAATTGGCGGCTCTTCAGCAGGGCGCGGATGCCGCTCAAGGCGATCGGTTTCATCGCAACAAGCATGGCCAGGATATAGACCAGGCTGCCGGCCGCGGCCGGCAGCAGTTGCAGCAGGTCGCAGGCGATGGCGATCAGGAGCAATCCGCCGCCGACAAGCGCCAGGCGGCTATCCGGCTTCGCACGCAGATAATCCCAGAAACCAAGCGCGCCGGCGCGTTTCTTCGCGGCGCGCTCAGCTTGCGACGACTGCTCGCCCGGCGCAATTGACTTGCCCAAGGCTTGCACCTGCGTTTGCAGCCGACCAAATTCGACATTGCCAACAAGCTGCATGCTATTGCTGAAGTAATCGACACGCGCCGTGTGAACGCCGCGCAGCTTCTCGACAGCGCTCTCGAGCTCGCGGGCGCAGCCCGGGCAGTCCATGTTGCCAATCTTGAAGCGCCGCGTCCGCATCACCGCATCTCGCAACTGATACTTGGTATCATTAACCGCTTACTTACTGATTTCTGACGATTTTACGCGCCCGGTTCAACGCTGTCAATGTTTCCAGAAATGCGTAGTGTATCAGAGTCGGTTGAATTGCTTTGAATAACGACGATTTGGTAGGGGCGACTCGGTGAGTCGCCCAAATTCGATTCTGTTCGTACCCATCGGGCGATCCGCCGGATCGCCCCTACCAGACTATTTCAACCGAAATGGATACAATTCGCAGATACGCGTGGCAGCGCCAGCCCTGCGGCAGGGCCCAGTTGACGAGACAGGCGATCCGCGGTCCGCTCGTAGCTGAAGGTATTGCTTCAATCAAACTCTGTGGGCAGATCTGGCCCCCGATGATGGGCGAACCAGCGCCTGATCTGCTCGGCCGTGACACGCGCGGTGGACAGCGGCGGCAGGTCGTCTTCCGCAAACCAGCTGACGGCGCTGGTCTCTTCGCTGGGTCGCGCCGCGCCGCCGATCAACTCGCAGAGGAATGCCAGCTTGTAAACTTCGTTTAAGGAAGGCGGATGGCGGCGTTTGCGGTCTTCGACCGCCAGCAGCTTAACGGCCCGGGCTTCGTAACCGCTTTCTTCCCGGATCTCCCGCTCAACCGCCGCGGATGGAGCGTCGCCGACATCAGCCCAACCCCCGGGCAAGCTCCACAGGCCATCGGCGGCCTCGCGCACCAGCAACACTTTCTCGTCGCGAAAGACGGCGCCGCGCACATCAACCTTGGGCGTGACATAACCCTCGTCCGGTTCCAGCAGGCGCTCTATCGTCGCCTCATCTTCGCCGGAGGCCGCCGCCAGCATGTCGCAGGCGATGTTCAGCAACTGCTCGTAGCGCTCCGCGTCGTAGTGATTGCTGCTATAGTGCCTGCCCGTCCGCGCCAGCGCCGCAATCCGCCGCGCCCATTCGATGCGATTGCTCATTCCTGACCTTGGTCCGCTTAATCGTCGGCTGCAATTATACACGGCGACGGCGGCCGGGTCGTTCTTCTGCTTCCAGGTAAAAGCAAGCAATAGAAAAAATGCGCATCGGCTTTTGCAGCATGCTTGCGGGCGACACGCCGTGTCGCCCCTACGGCATAACAAGGGACTCGGTGTAGGGGCGATTCTGTGAATCGCCCGCCGACCCGCGCGGATTATCGGGCGACACACAGTGTCGCCCCTACGGCATAACAGGGGACTCGGTGTACGCGCGAGCGCAGTCGCCGAATTTCGCCGGTTGCGCGCCCGGCGCCTGTGGTAAAGTATGCGCAGGCAGTCCCGCAGGTTCGGCCCGATGAAACCCTACCGCAAAATCAAACGCAACTATAGCAAACCTTTCTTCAGCAAGCGGCGGCGCGGACGCGCCGGGCTGCCGCTCCTTTTAATGGTTTTGACCATCTTCAGCGCGATTATTGGCGTGCTCGCTATCAGCAGCCTTTTGTATGGCGAAGCGCAGTTCGCCGCCCTTGATCTGCTTGGCATAGCGCCGGAGCCCACGCTTTACGCCAGCGAACACGCCCAGCAGGGAATCAGCCTGTACAACGACGGCCAGGTCGAAGCGGCCTTGACGGAATTCGAGCTTGCCGTCAGCCAGCGCCCAAACAACGTGGATTACCTTTATGAATATGGACGCATACTCATCGAAATGGACGATTTTGAAAAGGCGGTCGAGATCGGCGAAAGGGCGATGGCGGCGGCGCCGGCTGACGCGCGCGGATATGCCCTGTCCGCGCGCGCATTGATGTGGAGCGACCCGGGCGCGGCTATTCCCTACGCTGTCTCCGGCTTGGAGCGCAACCCGGACTTTGCGCCTCTGCATGCCGCCCTCGCGATCGCCTATACCAATATCGGCCGCTTCGACGAAGGTTTGCAGCGCGGTGTGCGCGCCACCACGCTCGACCCGCTGGACTCATTCGCGCACCGCGCCCTGGCGATCCCGCTGATTTATACCGGGCGGCGCTCCGAAGCGATCCAGGCCCTGGAGACGGCCGTCACCATCAATCCCAATCTGACCGCGCCCTATTTTGAGCTGGCGCTACAATATCGACAGCAGAACTTCCAGGAGATGGCGGTCGGCATCTATCGGCGTATCCTGGAACTCGAACCAAATAACGCCAAAGCTTACCTGCGCATCTGCCAGACTTATGCCGAGGTCGGGGAGTTCCTCGAAGGCACGCGATTCTGCGAGACGGCGACCGAGCTTGACGAGAACTACGCCGCCGCCTGGCAGTGGCTCGGCCAATTGCAGTACAACCGGCGCAACTACGAAAGCGCGCTGGAATCCCTGCGCACTTGCGTCGCCCTCGGCTCCACAGCGGTGGAGTGCTACTACATCCGCGGCCTGGCGGAGTACTTCCTGGGCGATTGCGATACCGCCTGGCAGGTGCTGCAAGAGGCCTTGGCTCTAACCGACCAGGCGCACATCATCAATATCATCAACGAAGGGCTGGGCGGCATTCGCGCCAATTGCCCCGGTTTTGAAGCCGCCCGCTTGCCCACGCCGATTCCGCCGACGCCCATCCCGCCAACGCCTATCGGAGGCATTTAGGGCATGAGGATCAAGCGGGATTACTCGCAGCCCTTCTTCCGACAGCCCAAACGTCACCGCATTCGCAATATCCTGTTCGCCATTTTTCTCGGCTTGCTGCTCGGGCTCGGCATCCTTTGGCAATGGGATCTTGTGGAACCCGCCTTGCTGAGCCTGGGCCAAGAAGCGCCCAGTCCCACGCCGCCCGCGAGCGAGCTGGCGATGCGCGCGGCTGAAAGATTGCTGGCCGGCGACCTTATTGACGCCGAAAAACTGCTGTCAAGAGCGGTTGCGCAGCGCCCGACGAATTTCAGCTACCTCTATGAGCATGGCCGCGTTCTGATTGAGCTGGGGCGCTATGACGAAGCGCATGCGATCGGGGAGACGATCGGCGATATTGATCCACGCGACGCCCGCGGCATCGCGCTCAAAGCGGCCGCCTTAACCTGGCAGGGGCAGCCATCAAGCGCCATTCCCATTGCGCTATCGGGGCTGGAGCGGAATCCCCGCTTCACTCCGCTCCACGCGACCTTGACCCGCGCCTACGTGGATGCCGAGCGCTGGGCCGATGCCCTGGAAGCGGGCGAGCGCGGCCTGTCCGTCAGCATGGAAGACGCCGACCTGCTGCGCGCCTACGCCTACGCGCTGCAATCGGTCGGCTCCTATGACGAAGCCGTTCGCTATTTGCAGAGCGCCATTGATCTGCGCCCGAGCTATCTGCCTACGCACTTCGAGCTTGCCGGGCTGCACCTCGCCCGCGATGAAGACCAGAGCGCCATCGATCTCTACGATCGCATCCTGTCGCTCGACCAGCGCAACGCGCGCGCTATGCTGCGCCTCTGCCTGGCTTACCGCAAGGTCGGCGAGTTCGCCCGGGCCCTGGGCTTTTGCAAGGACTCGGTCGATAACGATCCCAGCGATCCGGAAGCGCAATTCCAACTGGCCATGCTCTATTATCGCGAGCGTCAGTTCGAGGCGTCGCGCGAATCTTTCCAGCGCTGCCTCGAATACGATGACGGTTTCTACGATCTGTCCTGCCGCTATCGCCTCGGCTTGTCCCGCTACTACACTGGCGACTGCACCGGCGGCTGGACGCTGCTGCGGGATTCGCTGACGCTGGCGCAGGCGGCCGCCGACGCCGCCACCATCAGCAATATCCTGCAAGGTTTGGAAGCGATCGAAGCCGACCCGCAATGCGTCGAGGCGGCGGCCGCGCCCCTGTCGGTTCAGGATTGACCGCCATCGGGCGCTCATTTAGGCTACAGCCAGGCCGGCTTCCCGATAGAACAATATGCGCGCACTGGATATCAGCCTCTGGCTCTACCGCAAAACGGTCAAGCGGATTCGTCCCGCGCACCGCGCGATTCATCGCTTTCTCGGAATCGCGCTTTTGCCGGGGCTGGAGCGCGCCAGCGACTTTCGGACGATCCGCGAGGACCCGTTCTGGTTTCGGCTGGAGCTGCTGACGCGGCAGCACGAGGTCGGCACGCGGCGGCTGCTGCGGCAGCTCGTCCAGCCCGGCATGGTCGTGCTCGACGTCGGCGCGCACGTCGGCTACTTCACGCGGCTCTTCTCGCGCTGGACGGGCGCGTCCGGCCGCGTCATCGCGCTGGAGCCGCATCCGGGAACGCATGAAGCGCTGCGGCAAAACACGCGCAAGCTGCCGAATGTGACAGCGCTGCGCTTGGCGGCGTCGGAAGCGGAGGGCAGCGCCGAACTCTTCGACTACCTCTTGATGTCGGCGAGCGGCTCGCTGCACTATGACGAGACCCTGGCGCGGCAGCAGCAGTCGCAGATGGGCGCGGGCGATATGGCGCCGCGGCGGCAAACCGGCTTTGAGCCGCAACGCTATCGCGTGCGAACGGTCGCGCTGGACGACTGCCTGGCCGAGCTGGGCCTGGAGCGGGTCGATGTGGTCAAGATGGACATCGAAGGGGCGGAGTTGGCGGCGCTGCGCGGCATGCGCGGCCTGATCGCGGATTCGCCCGGGCTGGCCCTGGTGATGGAGTACAACCCCTGCGCGCTGCGGGCATTCGGCCACGCGCCGATCGCGGCGCTGGACGAGGCCCTGGGTATGGGCTTCGCGCGGATGCATGAAATCCAGACGGACGGGACGCTGCGCGATTGGAGCGATGCGGCGCTGGTGGCGCGAGAGACGGCGCGGCTGGAGGCGAGCATGGGCGTGGTGAATCTATTGTTTAGGGGCTAGGGTCTGCCTTGGCCGGGACGCTTGGCATCTTCTGAAATCTGCGCGCCCTTCAGCGCCCTCAACTTAGGCAACAACACTCCGCTGCTAGCGTTGGCTGGCGAAAGCGGGCGAGCCAAGGCTCGCCCCTACGGCTCAAGAGAAGACTCGGTGTACGGGCGAGCGGCGGTCAGTGTCGGCGGTCAGTGTCTACGCGACCTGCGTGACCTACGCGACCTACGCGACCCGACGGCTCGCCCGCTCTTGCTTCAAAATACCCATCAGAATTCGCGCGACTTACTCGCGTTTACTTCTGCGCCGCGGCGCTTCACCAAACCACCGATTTCTCGATAGAACCGTACTCGGCCTCGAGCGCGCTCCAGGCCGCGCCGATGCGCTTGAAGCCTTCTTCAATGGCGGCCGGCTGATGCGTGCCGAAGTTTAGCCGCAGGGCATGGCTGCCGCCGTCGCCCGTGTAGAAGAGACCGCCGATGGCGAAGGCGACATCTCGCTGAATGGCGGCGATGTATGTCTCGGCCGCGCTGGGACCCGCAGAAGGCAATTCCACCCAGAGGTAGAGCCCGCCCTGCGGCGCGACCCAGCGGCTGCCGGGCGGAAAATGCGCCTGGGCGGCGGACAGCGCGGCGACGCGGCGGCGGCGCAATTCGATGCGGTTCCGCTCCAGTTGCTGCGCCAGCATTCCCCGCTCCAGCAAGAGATGGATCGTGCGCTGGTTCAAGCCGGAGGTGGAAATATCGGCCGCTTGCTTGACGCGCACGAGGCGCTCGTAATAAGCGCCGTCAGCGACCAGGTAGCCGATGCGGATGCCCGGCAGCAGCACCTTGGTGAAGGCATTGGTGTGGATGACGACGCCGCTGTCGTCAAGCGCTTTCAGAGGCGGCAGCTCCTCGCCGTCATAGCGAAACTCGCGGTAGACCTCGTCTTCCAGGATCGGGATTTGCTGCCGCGCCGCCAGACGAAGCAACTGACGGCGGCGGTGCATGGGCATCAGGTGGCCGGTTGGATTCTGGTAGCTGGGCATGACGTAGATCAGGCGCGGCTGCAGATCGGTCACGGCGTTCTCTAGGGCGTCGATGCGAATGCCGTCTTCGTCAATCGGGATGCCATGAATCTGGACGCGGCGCGCGCTGGCGATGTCGATGACGCCGAGGTAAGTCGGGTCGGCGGTTAAGAGCGTTTCCCCCGGGTTCATCAGCGATTGCAGCACAAGATCGATCGCTTGCTGCGCGCCTCCGGTAATCAGCACATTCTCGGCGCGGCAGTTGATGCCGATCGCCCGCACATAATCGCGCACGGCGGCGCGCAGCGGCAGATAGCCCTCGGCCGCTTCATAGGACAGGGCATCGGCGCCATCGCGTTCAATGACGTGATTGATGGCATCCTGCAAATAGCGGACGGGAAAGAACTCGGTCGGCGGGGAGCCGCCGCTGAAGTCGATGACGCCGGGCCTTAGGGCGAGGCGCATCATCCGGCGCAGGGAAGCGGCGCGTTGCCGGGGCGCGCGGCTTGGCGGACGGGCTGGGGCGCCGCCGCGCTGGCGGCTGACGAAGGTGCCGCGCCCGGCGCGGGCGCTCAAATAACCGGCGCCGCGCAACTCGCTGTAGGCATTGACGACGCTGATGCGGCTGACGCCAAGGCGGCGGGCCAGATTGCGGCTGGCCGGCAGGCGCGTTCCATGCGGCAGGGCGCCGCTTTCGATTTGCTCGCGGATCTGCGCGATCAATTGACGATAGATCGGGACTTCATCTTCGCGTTGCAGGCTGACGCGCAGCGGGAGGTCTGGCACCGGGCGATCCAACAGTTCAGGAAGAATACAGGTCTATATCCAATTTTAGCGCCAAGTATATCCAAATGCCAAATGGCGCTGGCCCGCTGGCCAGGATCCGCCATTCGCAGTGCCTGCGCAGTAAAGAACTTCTATAAACAGTTACTGCGAGCGAGATCGGAACTAAGATTAGAGTCGCGTTATGCTTAGTATAACATTTGCAAATATACATAAAATTAGACTATGATTTAAGTAAGCCAAATGCAAGCCGTGTGTATATTGTGCGTTCAGATGAGGCAGAGATGAATATTTACAGTTTTTTCAGAAGGGATCTGCGTTTACTTCTACTTTTAGTTCTGATGTCGGCGACCAGCGCCGTATGGTCTCAGGGCAACTCAAGAAATCTGCGCGTGGTAGAGAATTGCGGCAGGAGCGTCGAGTTGGTTTGGGACGGCGCGGCAGACGACGGCGATTACTATTTGTATCAGAACGATGGTTTTCAGCAATTCGGTCCAACTGGCGGAACCTCCTTTGTTATGGAAAACCTGGGAGGAAAACGATTCTACAGCTTTGACTTGTACTCAAATGCCGGGGAGGTTGGCAGGGTGAATTTTGTAGCGCGCAAGGAAAGCTGCAACCCTGCCGCGCCGCAGACGGCGCCGATCTTCAGTTGCGCCGAGCGCCCCGACCGCGTGCTCGTCAGGGGCCTCGGCAGCGGGACGCACTGCCAGACTGTTGGCGCCTCCGGCGTTGGCGTTCCATCCCTGGTCGCCCAGGGCGTTATCGACGCCGTCGACATTTGGGGCCGCGACTCTGATGTAGAAGTCTGTTTCCACAACCACGGCATCTTGAAGTTCCTGGATGCCGCCACATCGCCGCGTCAGGTGATGGACCTGCCGGCCGCGCATATCAATGGCATGACCTGCGGCCAGATCGATCGGGCGGGAACGGTTGTACTGCTCCATGCCGCCACGACAGCGATAGAGCAGACTGAAAGCCAGCCGGCGCCCGTTGTTGACGAGTCCGCCGCGCCTGCTGAGACCGCCGAGATTGCCGAGGACGACTCGGTCGCTGCCTGCCAGTTGTTGACTACGGTCTACGTGAGCTTGCGCGTCGGGCCCAGCCTCAACTACGCGCGTCTGGACGTCGTTCCGCCGAACCGGCGCCTGGCGGCAATGGCAAAAACGGAGGCATGGTACCGGGTAGCTTTCTCCGGGCAGATCGGTTGGATCAGCGCTGAATATGTCGATGCGAGCGGGGACTGCGATACGGTCAGCGATACGGTCGCCATCATTTGGCCGCCAGCAACGCCGGAGGAAGCGCAAACGCAGGCGCCGGAGGCTGCGGCGACTGAAGTAGCGCCTGCGGACGCGCCCGGGCGGATGGGAGCGGCCTTGACCGACTGCCGGCTGCGCGCGGGCGACATCATCAACTTGCGCAGCGGGCCGGGGCTGGATCATGACGTCATTTTGGAGATCCCGTTCTTGACCGATTTGACCGCCACCGACCGATTCTGGGATTGGTTCCAGGTCGAATATGAAGGCATAATGGGCTGGGTCAACATTGAAGTTGTATTCCGCAATGGCGATTGCGGCTGAACTGGAAGCGAGAAGACTTGGCCATACGCAGTGATGTATCCGGTCAGGAGCGGGACTACTTGCTGGATATGCTGGGCGGCGATGTCGGCTGCGTGCTGGAGATCGGCTGCGGCCAGGGACGGCTGACGGCGAAGTACGCCGCGCTGGTGACGGTCGTTGGCATCGATCTGCCGGAGTCGCTGCCGGCCGCCGGGCGCCGCGCCTTTCCAGAGCTGGCGGAAGTGGCGGCGGCGAGCGCGGTTGCCCTGCCCTTTCAGGCGGAGCAATTCGACGCCGCCATATTCTCGCTCTCCTTGTGATGAATTGAACCGGAGGGCATGGTTCATGCCCTTTCCGAAGCGCGGCGCGCGCTCAAGCCCGGCGGCCGCTTGATTGACCTGCGCCCGACCATGCGCAATCGCAGGGTCGAACTGGCGCTGTCGTCCGCGACCCTCTTCATCGGCGAAATCGATTCGTCCATTACATTCTCCGACCACGTTGTCGCGAATGAGGCGCTGGACGCGGCGCTGCGAGCGGGCGAATTCCGGCGCGAACATCAAACGACTTTCCACTACTTGAGCGATCTCGATACGCTGGCGGACCTGCGGGACTTCCAGGCCGGCTTACGACGGAGCGTGATGCCGGAGTCGATCTTCGAGCGGATTGAGGCCCTGCTCGCCGGCGAACCGACGGGAGCGCTCATTCGCATACGGCGGGAGATGCTGATTGCGCGCTATCGGCGGATTTAAGGCACATATTTTGCAAAATGGCCCAATTCGATTATAGTAATTCTATTGGAATTACAGTCGGATTGGAGCCGGTCCATGTTCAAAGTCATGCTGATCTTGTTAAGTTTGCTGTTGTTGGCGCTGCCGGTCGCCGGGCAAGCGGAAGACAATCCCACCGTAGCCATGCTGCGCTTCGGTTCATTCATTTCCTTCACCTCCATTGAGAACGCGATCCTGGATACCATGCTCGGGGCCGGGCTGGTCAGCGAGGCGGAACACGCCCGGCTTCGCGCCAGAGAGAACCTCGAAGGCGAGCGAATCAATGTGCATTGGAACGATGCCAATTATAATTTTGCGGCGGTAAATGCCATCGTCGAGGACGCTTTGGATCGTGGCGCGGACGCCTTGATCGTGCTGTCGACCCCGACCGCGCAAGCCGCCGTGAACATCACCGCGGATATGGACGACCCGCCGATCGTGCTTTTCACATCGGTATTCAATCCCTTTGAAGCGGGCATCGCCCAAGCGTCTTGCCTAAAGCCGAGCCATGTCAGCGGCGTCGAATCGGTGACGCTATATGAAGACATCGTGCCGCTGCTGCTCTTGCAAAACCCGGATATTGAAATGATCGGCACGATTTTCAGTTCAGCGGAAACGAGCGGGCAGAGCGGGGCGGAAGCGATCGCGGCCGCGGCCGAAGCGCATGGCCTAGCCGTAGAAGTCGCGGCTATCTCGAGCATCCCGGATTTGACAATTGCCGCTCAATCGCTGGTGGACAAAGGCGTGGAAGCCTTTCTGTTGCCATCAGACATGCTCACCATGAGCGGATTGCCGGCGATCATGCAAATCGCCATCGAGAACAGCATACCGGTGTTTCATTCGACGGCGCACACAATCAATCTGGGCGCGACGGTCAGCGCAGGCACGGTCGAATATGCGCTGCAAGGCAACTTGATTGGCGCCATGCTGGTCGGGCATTTGAGCGGCGAATTGGATATCGCCAGCACGGGCATTGGGCTGGTTGATCAACTGGATGTCGGTCTCAACCTGGATTCGGCGTCGGAGCAGGGCATTGAGATTAGCCCTTCGCTGATGGAGCAGGCAAGCGTGTTGCTGCAGGACGGCCGTTTTGTGGATCAGGGCGCGATCGAACGCCTGGCGGCCTTGGGCATGGACGACGAGACGATCAAGCTCGTGCTTGAAGCGCTTAAGCAAATGGCGGTCGGCGGCGGTGAAACGGAATTGGACCTGCCCGCAGACATCATGGCGAAAGTTATCGCCTTATCTGCCTCGCAAAGGCGGATGGATGACGTATCGGCGATTTTGGCCAGCCTGCACTGCACACCGGAGATGATCGCCGAGCAGCAAGCGGCCTTGGATGCTTCGGAATGAGCGCCGGCAATATGGGGCCGGTTCTATCGAATAACGCATGACGCATCTTTCGCGCGATTGCGCTGGCTCCAGCCGGATTCATCAATAGCGAAGAATGCTGACAAAGCGGCGATAGAGCGGTTGACATTGAAAGTTTGCCGCTCTTCAAGAATTTGTTACACTCGTAGCTGCGGCAGTTCTCGCATATTCAAACCGTGAAAAGCATACCTTGGAGGAATCTATGTTCCGCAGATTGCCATTCTTGTTTTTGGTCCTTGCATTGCTTGCGTTCGTGGCTTTGCCCGCGCTGACGCAAGACGATCTGGTGGTGGGCGTTGTGCTGGTCGGGCCGAATGACGACCGCGGCTGGAGCACATCTCACCATGAAGCCGGGGAGTATGTCGCCGCTATGACGGGCGCGACGATCCTCGAATTTGAAAGCCTCAACCCGGCGGATTCGCCGGAGACGACCTTGATGGATGTCGTTGAATTGATGGTCGATGAAGGCGCGAGCGTCATCTTCACCACATCGGACAGCTTTGAAGAAGATACCAACGTCGTCGCGGCCGCCTTCCCCGATGTCACCTTCATCAACATTACTGGCAGCAATGCGATTCAAGCCAACAATATCGTCGAGGGCGAGCACGCGATAATGCATGACCTGCCAGAGCTGCCGCCGGCGAATGTGGGCAATTTCAACACCTACATGGAGCTGCCGCGCATGATCGCCGGCTGCGCCGCCGCCCTCGCCAGCGAATCGGGGCACATTGGCTACCTGGGCGCCTTGATCAATCCGGAGACGCGCCGGCTGGTCGCATCCAGCTACCTGGGCGCGCGTTATTGCGCCGACAATTACCGCGATGACATGTCCGCGGACGACATCACCTTTGAGGTGAAGTGGATCGGCTTCTGGTTCCATATTCCGGGCGTTACGCTGGACCCGGTCGAGGTGGCGCAGCAAATGCTCGATGGCGGCGCTGACGTCATCATCTCCGGCATCGACACGACCGAGGCGATCACCGTTGCCGGCCGTTACATGGCCGAGGGCGATATGAGCTACGGCGTGCCCTACGGCAACATCAACGGCTGTTCGGAAGCGCCCGAGGCTTGCCTGGGCTCAGCCTACTACAATTGGGGACCGGCTTATCTCAGCGTGGTTGAGCGCGTGCTCGACGGCAGCTGGTCGCAAGAGTGGCTCTGGTGGGAGCCAAAATGGGATGAGATCGGCGACGATGGCTTCTATACCGATGCCGATTACAGCGTCAGCGGCTATGTCTTCGGCGATGGCCTGGCCATGGATCACCGCGAAACGCTCACCGCTTTCGCGCAGGAGATCCACGACTTCCAGACCGATCCCATGCATGCCGGCGAGATTTTCTTGTGGAACGGTCCGCTGAATTTGCAGGACGGCACGCCGCTGGCGGGCGACATGGAGCCGGTGACATTGCTCGACATCTGGTTCCTGCCGCAATTGCTGGAGGGCATGATCGGCGCGAGCGAATAAGCGCGGATCAGGCAACATTTGCAGGCAGATGGGCGACATTAAAGTCGCCCGCATGACCCTGCAACTCTCATAGAGATGACTGAGGGCGAGCCGGCGGCTCGCCCTCTTTTGCGCCTCGGTAATCGCAAGCAAGTCATTGAAAAAGAGCGCATCTTTTTTCGGAGCGTCTTGGCAATAGTCGCTGATATTGGCAGGCTTTCGGGCGAGCCAAGGCTCGCCCCTACACTCTTCTACGGAATTGCGGGCGTACTGGGACCGGGGTGGGTGTAGTGGTTCCGCCGGCGCCCTGATGCCCAGCCCGGCATTTTCCGCTGCGGCGAGTATGTGCTATGGGGCGGATGCGGCTGGTCAAGCGCAAGCGGCTTCATATAATCGGGTGAGCGCAGACTGGTCTGATTGAGCCATGCGATGCGGTTGGCTTTAGGCATTTTGATTCTCTTGAGTTGGCTGGGCCCGGGTTTGGTCGGGGCCCAGGTTGAGTCCGCGCTCATCTTGACCTCGACAGAATTGGCTGTGCAGGCGGATGCCTTCGGCGGCGAAGTGCTGGTGGTTCGGGGCGAACTATATAACCATGGATCGGAAGCCTACAGCCATGTCAGCATCGGTGTCGAAGCTTACGACCGCGATTTGCAGCTGATCGGCGATGGCTTCGGTTTTCTGGTGGATGCCTGCGGCACGGCGCTCCTGGATTATGCTTTGCCGCCCGGGCGGACGCAGACTTATGCGGCGCCTTATGAGCTCTTCGCCGGGGGCGAGGTGGCGCAGGTCAAGTTGAGCGTGGACGCCAATGCGGTCGCCTGGGAGGCGCCGGCGCGGGTCGAGGCGCCGGCACTGCAGCGCATCAGCGAAGACGAGGCGATCATGCTGGAGTGGCTGGACGAGCAGACCCTGATCTATGGCGTCGGCTGCGATGGCGATGTCTTCACCGAATTGGACTGGTGGCGCTACAGTCTCGCCGACCGCGCCCTCAGCGAGATTGAACATCCGGACGCGCAGCGGGTGACGCCGGAGATGATCGCGCGCAGCGATGCCGCCCTGATCACGCAGTCGGGCGAGCAGAATCCCGCCCTCTTTTACCGCTCGCAAATGACGTTTCCGCCGGCCGCGCGCCGCATCGTCTATCAGAATGATCTGCATACCATATTTTCAGCCGAGCCGGACGGCGGCTACAAGCGCTTGATCCACGACAAGCTGCATCAGCACAGCCTGCGCGGCTTCACTTGGGCGCAGAAACCCGGCGTTTTCCTGGCGTACTACTTCGGGTCATACGGCGAGCCGGTGCGCTTTTTCATCGCCGATGTCGAAGGCCGGCTGGTCAGCGATCGCCTGGAAGAGCTGCCTGGCTCGCAGATCGCGCCCGGTCTGGCGCCCGACGGTTTGGCGGCGCTTGTGGGCCGGCAGAACGCCTATTACTGGCAATATGCCTTCGGCGGCGCCGACTTGCTGCTGGAGGCGGACTTGCCGGGCAACAATTATCCGGCGCCGATTGTGACGCCGGAGTTGATCTATCTGTTTCGCCCGATCGACGATGTGCCGACGCTGCAATGTTTTGATCGTTCGACGCGGGCGCTGGAGACGATCAGCGCCCTGCCCCTGCGCTTGACGCGGGAGTCGCGGGCTTGGGCCTGGCTCTCGCCCGATGGCGGCAAGCTGGCGCTGGCGGCCAATGGCGTCGATGGCGGCGCCTGGTGGCTGGATCTGGCGGGGGGCTGCGCGTAGGAAATCAGCATCGAGGACACAGAAGTAAACGCAAGTAAGTAATTGAAAAATGCGCATCGTCTTTCGCGACTTACATGCGGGCGAGCCAAGGCTCGCCCCTACGGCATAGGAGGAGACTCGGTGTACGGGCGAGCCGGTGGCTCGCCCACTCTTGCTTCAAAATGCCCATCAGATTCTGCACGGCTTACCTGCGTTTACTGAGGAACTCCATAAGTGAATGCAGCGAGCGAGATGAAACAACTCAGTAGCTTTTCAAGTGGAGACATGACATGAGCAAACACTACGACGCCATCGTCATCGGGCTGGGCGGGATGGGCAGCGCGGCGCTGTATCATCTGGCGAAGCGCGGACTGAAAGCCTTGGGCATTGAGCAATTCGAGGTCCCGCACAACCTGGGTTCCTCCCACGGCATTTCCCGCATCATACGACTGGCCTATTACGAAGACCTGTCCTATGTGCCATTGCTGCGCCGGTCTTATGCGCTCTGGGAGGAATTGGAGCGCGAATTTGGCGAGCAGCTCTTCTTCCGCACCGGCAGCATAGACATGGGGCCGGAGGACAGCGAGGTCTTCAGCGGCAGCTTGCGCAGTTGCCTGGAAAACGACTTTGAGCATGAAGTCCTGAACAGCGGCGAATTGCGGGCGCGGTTCCCCGGCTATCGCATGCCGGCGGAGACGATGGCGGTTTTTCAGCCGAATGGCGGCCTGCTGGCGCCGGAACGCTGCATCAGCGCGCATGTCGAACTCGCGGCCGTCCGCGGCGCTGCGGTCCAAACGGGCGAACGCGTGCTGGGTTGGGATTTGCTGCCGGATGAAGGCGTCGAAGTTAGAAGCGATCGCGGCGTCTATCGCTGCGAGAAGCTGATCATTTGCGGCGGCGCCTGGGCCAGCAAGCTCGCGCCCGAGCTGGCCGGCATCGCCCTGCCCGAGCGTCAGGTGTTGATCTGGCTTCAGCCCAAGCGGCCGGAATGGTTCGGCCTGGAGCGCTTTCCCGTCTGGAATGCCCAGGTCGAAGAAGGGCGCTATTATGGCCTGCCGGAGTTCAATCCGAGCGGGCGCACGCCCGGCATGAAGCTGGGCCGTTACCACCATCGCGGCGAAATCTGCGATCCCGATACCGTTGACCGGGGCGTCTACGCCGAAGACGAGGCGCTGCTGCGCGCCTTCGCCGAGCGTTATTTCCCCGATGGCGCCGGCGCGACTCAAGATATGGTCGTTTGCATGTTCACGAATACTCGTGACGAGCACTGGGTCCTGGATACCTTGCCCGGCGCGCCACAGGTATCGGTCGCCGCCGGCTTCAGCGGGCACGGCTTCAAGATGGCGAGCGCCATCGGCGAGGTCATGACCGATCTGGCGCAGCATGGCGCGACGCGTCAGGACATCGCCTTGCATCGGCTGGCGCGGCTGAAGGCCGAGGCGAAAGGTTGAGGCCGATGAAGACAATCGGCTTGATCGGCGGTTTGAGCTGGGAAAGCAGCAGCGAGTATTACCGCATAATCAACCAGGAAACGCAGAAGCGACTGGGTGGCGTCCATTCAGCCGATTGCCTCATGTATTCCTTCGACTTCGCCGAGATTGAAGCTTTGCAAGCGGCGGGCGATTGGGAAGCGGCGACAGCGCTGATGCTGGGGGCGGCTCAGAATTTGGCGCGGGGCGGCGCGGCTTGCATTGTCATCTGCAGCAATACGATGCACCGAATGGTGAAGGATATCGAAGCGGCGCTGGATCTGCCTCTGATCCACATCGCCGATGCCACAGCCGCGGCCATTCGGGCCGATGGACATCACCGGGTAGGTTTGCTCGGCACCGGCTTCACCATGGAGCAGGACTTCTACAAGGGGCGGATGATCGAGCGCTATGGGCTGGATGTGATCACGCCGGACGCGGCCGGGCGCGACGCCGTGCATCGCATCATCTATGAAGAGCTCGTGCGCGGCATAATCAAGTCGGATTCCCGCCTGATATATCAGGCGGTGATACAAGACTTGCGTGCGGCCGGCGCAGAGGCGGTCATTCTCGGCTGCACGGAGATCGGCTTGCTGATCAAACCGGAAGACAGCGCTCTGCCGAGCTACGATACGACGGCGCTGCACGCGCTGGCGGCCCTGGATTGGGCGCTGCAAACCTGAGCCCCAACAGGCAGGGCAGGCGGGCAGCGCCCGGATTCGCGGACATGGTAAACACATAACTGCGTGTACGGGCGAGCCGGTGGCTCGCCCAACGGGTAAATCAGAATCGAAATTGGGCGATTCACAGAATCGCCCCTACACCGTTCTTCAGATTGTTGCATTGCTTTCCTGGTGTTACTCCTGTCCGCCTTTGTTTGAAGAAATCCGCCGGACGTGCTAGTCTATGCCTGCTCGTTTAAGGGAGTCGATGCTCCGTTGGAACGGCGAGATCCGGGAATCAATTGGACATGAATGCAGGTGACGAGATGGCGGAAGACAAAGGCAATTCAAAAGCGCTGCAGGTGAGCGCGGCGACGGCCGCTGACGAGAAGTCGCGGATCACGCTGCCGAAGAAACATGACATACAGTTCATGGAAGACGCAAAGGGCGAGCCGGCGCAGTCGATGGCGGGCTTCAATCCGCGTTACAAGGACATCGTCGATTATATTATCGGCGTCACGCACGAGATTTGGGAAGAGCACGGCATCGGCAAGCTCTACGACTATTACGCCAACACCGTGCGCATGCACACCGCGAGCGGATTGCGCTTTGGGCGGGAGGCGGTCATCGCGGCGACCATCGAATCGCAAGCGTCTTTTCCCGATCGGCGCCTTTTCGGCGAAGAGGTGATTTGGGGCGGCAATGATGTCGATGGGCTTTATTCGTCGCATCGGCTGCGGCACGAAGGCACGAATCGCGGTTGGACGCCCTACGGTCCGCCGACGGGAAAACGCGTCAGTTATCGCGCCATCGCCGATTGTTTCTGTTTGCGGAATATGGTGGTCGAAGAGTGGATCTCCCGGGACGAATTGCTGCTGGTTATGCAGCTGGGACTGGACCCGGTGCAAACGGCAAAGGAGATGGTCGCCAAAGAAAAGGACAGCGATTTGCCTTTGGGCATCGCCGGCGAATTTGAGCGCCGCGTCGGCCAATTACCGCCCGAGCCCTGGCCTGAATCGCAATCCGATCAATTTGATCCGGAAGATTTCATCGGGCGCATGATGCACGAGATCTGGAATTGGCGCCTGTTGAACAAGGCGCGCGAATACTATCACGAGAACTTCGTCTTTGAAGGCCCGTCGCGGCGCGCATTCAAAGGCATCGGCGATTTTCAAGCATACGCGCTTTCCCTGCTCTCGCCCTTCCCCGATCTGGCCATTCACTGCGATCACTTCTGTCATGTCGGCGATGAACGGGCGGGCTACCGCGTGGCGACGCGCTGGACGCTGAGCGGGACGCATACCGGTTACGGCATCTATGGCGAGCCGACGGGCAATCCGATTCGGCTGCTGGGCTTCAGCCACCATCTGATAGTCGATGGCCGCGTGCAAAACGAGTGGACGATCTTTGACGAATTTGTCCTGCTGAAGCAAATCTATGCCTAGCGCTGCCGCCTTTCGGATGGACTTAAGCGATTTCACCACAGAAAAGGCAAGAGCGATTTGAAGGCTGAGCGCAACGACAAGTATTTCACCGCCGCATTCCAATACAGTCCGATCAATCAGGACGAGAACATCGCCAACAAGCGCCGGGTCATGGCGATCATGGGGGCACTGGCTGAAGCGCCGCTTGCTGAACTGCCGGAAGCGGCGGCCGATGGCTACTCCGATGACCTCGCCCTCCATGTGACCCATCCGATCAACGAAGTCAGCGGTTCGCAGGCGGCTTTGACGCAGCTCTGGCAGCCGCTGCGGCGGGCGCTGCCGGACATGGAGCGGCGCGAAGTGTTTGTGGCGGGCGGGCGCTACCGCGATGGCGACTGGATCGCCTGTATGGGACACTATCTGGGCAACTTCGAGCGGGACTTGCTGGGCATTCCGGCGACGCGCGGCTTGGTCAACCTGCGCTTTTGCGAAGGCCATGAATTGCGGGACGGCCGGATCGTCGCCAGCTACGTCTTCCTTGATTTTCTGGATCTCATGCGCCAGGCCGGCTATTGGCCGCTGGCGCCGAGCCTGGGCCGGGAGATGCGCTGGCTGCCGCCGCGCACGCTGGATGGCGTCATCCTGACGCCGCAGGACGAAGCGCGCTCCAAACGGACAATCGAGTCCATCCTGAAGATGCACGCCGCCCTGGGCTATTACAGCGGCGAAGCGCCGACGCGCGAAGTCCTCGACGAGATGGAGCAGGCCAAGCACTGGCACCGTAACTTTATTTGGTATGGACCTGCAGGAATCGGCACAGCGCGCGGACAGCAACGATATGAAGATTACCACCAGATCCCCTTCCTTGTGGCTTTTCCCGATCGGGCCGGGTCGGCTCAAGGGCATTTTATCCGCATCGGCGACGGCTATTACGCGGTCACGGGCGGCTGGGGCTACCTGGAGGCGACGCACCGGGGCGGCGAATTGTTCGGGGCGCCGCCGACCGGCAAGCGCATCAAGATGAGGGTGATGGACTTTTACCGCTGCGATGACGAGACAATCGTGGAGAACTGGGTGCCGATTGATGTGCCGCATATTCTGCTGCAAATGGGCCTGGATGTTTTTGGGCGCATGCGGCATCAGTTTCGGCAGCGGGAGGCGAGTAGCGCGAGCGAATGGCTGGTGGAGCGCAAATGGACTCCGCGCCGGTAAAAGGCTTGTCCGGTACTGGTTCATGCTACCGCGCTTTTTCTACCCCATCCCCCCAACCCCCTTCCCCAGCAAGCTGGGGAAGGGGCAGCGCGCTGAAAGAGACTGACTTCATTGGCAGTTTTCTATGTGTTTTGGTGTCAACCTACTAGCTTCTTTGTAGAGTCACCCTTCCCCAGTTCACTGGGGAAGGGCCGGGGATGGGGTACGAACTTCGACGAACAATGCCCTAATTTAGATACGGACAAGCCCTAAAATCGCAGCTCACACAAGAACACCAGGGCGCGTCAAGAAGAATCCCTAAGGCTTGAAAGAAAAGAAACGCAGAGCGGCGAAGACTGGAGAGGCAGAGGATGGCGGAGTCGATTCATAACCGGAACAAGGCGCGCCTCGGGCAATTTCGCGAGGCGCTTTACAACTGCGATGCCGGCCGGCTGCGCCGCCAACTGGAGGAAATCTTCGCGGCCGATTGCGCCGCGCATTTGGCGCATCCGCTGGAAGATCTGGCTGGCGCGGCCGGGCTCTTTGAAGAGGCTTATGTGCCGCTGCTCGAGGCGATACCGGATCTGGAGCGGCGCGATTATATACTCATGGCGGGCGAATCGCAGGGGGCGGACTGGGTCGCTTGCTGCGGGCATTATATGGGCGTCTTCGAGAAGCCCTGGCTGGATATCCCACCGACGCAGCACTTGATCGCCATGCGATATCACGAATTCTTCCGCTTCGAAGATGGCCAAATCGTTGAGATGCAGGCGCTTTGGGATATCCCGCATTTGATGATGCAGGCGGGCGCCTGGCCCATGTCGCCGAGCTTGGCGCCCAATTGGATGGCGCCGGGGCCGGCCAGCGAAGACGGCATCATTACGGGTCCTTACGACGCGGCGCAATCGCAGGCCAGCCTGGACTGGGTGACAGCGATGCTCAATGCCCTGGGGCGCTCGCCCGAAGGCCTGGAAGCGATGGAGATCGACCGCTACTGGCATCCGAAGATGATGTGGTACGGTCCGGCGGGAATCGGCGCGATGCGGCGGGTCTCCGGTTTTCGCAATTGGCATCAGATTCCATTCTTGAAGGCGATGCCCGACCGCGGCGTCTTCATGGACAAGGGCGTTATGTTCGGCGATGGCGATTATGTGGCGTTCACCGCCTGGCCGGGCATGGGCATGACCATCAGCGGCGACGGCTGGCTGGGCATAGCGCCGGCGGATCAAAAGATTACGATGCGCAGCCTGGATTTCTGGCGCTGTGAGAACGGGCTGATACGCGAGAACTGGGTGCTGGTCGACCTGCTGCATGTCTACGCGCAGATCGGCGTGGATGTGTTCGAGCGCATGCGCGAACTCACGGTCGCGCGGCACGGACGGATGGCGCGCTAGGGATTTTGCCACAGAGGCACAGAGGCACAGAGACACAGAAGCCACTCCAAGAACGTCATGCAACAATCAGAAGAATCGTGTAGGGGCGTTTCGCTGAAACGCCCGCAATGTTACAGGCCATTTTCAGCGGGCTCACGAGACGCCCCTACATTTTCGCAATTTTCGTGGCGAACGTCTTATTATGATTTTGATGCGATTGCCCTGTTGCAAGAATGAGTATCATCTGGGTTGATTCTCAGGCGGGATGTCGGCGATGAGCGGGTTGTCCCGGTCGCGGTTGGATAGCGCCGGCGCGCTGATGCCCCAATCGATATTGGCTTGGGGATCGTTCCAGGCGATGCCAAATTCATCGGCGCCGCCGTCGTAATAATTGTTCACAACGTAGATCAGCGTGCAGTCGCTGTGCGCGGCGAAGCCATGGGCCACGCCCTCCGGGATGAAGAGACCCAGCAGGACGTCGCCGCCCAGGTCGATTGCCGCCGAGCGCAGGTAGGTGCTTGAGGAGCGGCGCAGGTCGACCAGGCCGACGCGGATGCGGCCGCGGGTCACGCACCAGTAATCCACCTGTTTGAAATGATAATGGAGGCCGCGCAGGACGCCGGCGCTGCTGTCGCTGCGATTGCTCTGCAGGCGATCCCAATTGACGCCCGGGAACCATTCTTTCCGGAAGGTCTCCATGAAGCGGCCGCGCTCGTCGCCGAAGGCTTGCAGGGGCACGGTCATGACGCCTTGGATGGCGGCGAAGTGTTGGGCGGGGGAAGCGCTCATGACTCAATAATAATTGTGGTGGGCTTGTCTCGCGAAGGTTTGGCGAACTCCAATTCTCTGAGGTGATTCTTCAGCCTGTGCGCCATTTTGCGTTGAACACCTCCTGTCACAGTTCCGGATATACAACCACTCACGACGGGGATTAACTTGGCGACTCCCTGCGCGAAGATAGTCTTTGTGAGTTTGATTCCAAGCCACTTACATATCTCCTTAATGACTGGATAATAGGCGGTCTTGGTCAGTGCATAGCGAGGCAAACGAGTCGCGACCTCATTGGCAAATCGCGATGAGACTTCGCTAAGCAGAATGTTTGCTTTCTGGAGACCGAGCATTGAACCCAAAAGCATTGCCATACGTGACTGAGTCTCTTCATCTGGCGCGCCTTCTTGAAATAAATCGGGCCATCCATAGAGATAAGCAAGCTTCTGAGCCAAGACAATCGCGTGTCCAGTGTTCTGAGCAAGATCCAAAGGGACAGTTACCGCCATAGCGATTCCACCGGGCATGCCAGCTGCAAAGGAACCCAACGCGGCCTTTAGGTATTGCGATCTAATGACACTGTCTGCGATTTTATCAATAGTTGTTATAGGTATCCCTGCATGGGCAGGGTTATATTTGATCGCCGAGTCGACCTGACGCTCTGAGCAATGTGCCCGCAGTTGGTCACGCAGAAAGGCTGCCCGGTCAACCTTTGTACCCGGCAGTGCCAAGGCAACTCTAATAATCGCTCGAGCGCGGCCGCCTTCATCGTCAGTTTGAAATTTATCTTTTGTCTGCTCCATTGTATCTGCTCCGTTGCGTAATTCTTTCAAGTACGCAACTTAACACAGCCCCATAACCGATGCCACGCGTAATGTCATAGCGACCCTATCTCATAACCCGATAAGCGAACTCAAGCATCAGCTCCTGATGCGCGATCTGCTCCTCGGTCTCGAGCGAGCCATGCCCGGCGTCGAACCAGTAGATGTCGATGGACTTGCCCAGCTCTTTCAGTTTGGCCTCGTAGGCGCGCATCTGCCGCGCCGGGCAGCGCGTGTCATTCTCGCCTTGCAGCACAAGGAGCGGGGCGGCGATATTTTCGGCGTAGGTGATCGGCGAGGCGCGGCGATGGGCTTCCGGCTTTTCGGCGGGGCTGCCGCCGAACATGCTGCGCTGGTAGCCGCGTAGGGTGCCGGCTTGATCTTCATACATCAAACGCCAATCGGCGATAGCGACAATTGCCATGCCGCCGGCCCAGAGATCGGGAAATTTGCCCAGCGATTGCAAGGTCAGGTATCCGCCGTAGGACGCGCCGGTTTTGAGTATGGCGCCCGGCTGGGCGATGCCGCTGTCGACCAGCCAGCGCGCGCCGGCGGCTACATCTTGCGCTTCCAGATCGCCCAGGTTGCCGTCGATGGCGTGCTGGAAATCGTAGCCGAAGGTGGTCGATCCGCGATAGTTGAGGCTGAAGAAGGCGAAGCCATGATCGAGCCAGGCTTGCGCGTCCGGTTTCCAGGTATTAGCTTGGACCGCCGTCGGTCCGCCGTGGGTATGCACGATCGTGGGAAAGGGACCGTCGCCGGGCGGAGTCGCCAGCCAGGCTTGAATCGCTGTGCCGTCGGCCGAGTCATAGCTGACGGAGCGCCAGGGGATGCCGGCGGGTACGTCATCCGCCAGATCGATGATATTGCGCCGGAATGCGCCGGACGCCGCATCCAGCTCGACCAGGCGGGCGGGCGCGGCGGAATCGCTGATATGGACCTGCAATCCGCCGTCGGCGACAAAGCCGGGTCCGCGCGTCGGCACGCCGGCCGGGATATCCAGACGCCGAACGCCGCCGGAAGCGACATCACAGACGTAAAGCGCGTGTTCGGCGCGATCGACCTGATGCAGCAGCAGGCGCCCGCCCTCGGCTGACCAGTCCCAGACCGTCACATCGCCGCTGAACTGATCGGACTGGATGTCCCGGCGTTCTCCACTGAGCGGATTCCAGATGAAGGGGCGGTGATGGCCGCTGCGGTTGGAGGAACCGGCGAAACGCATATCGCCCGGCCGCGGCGAAAAGCCGCCCGGGTCAATGCCGCTGCCGGCGCCATCCCAGAGCTCGGCGACCAGCGCGCCCGTCTTCAGGTCGTAGGCTTCCAGCGCGTATTCGGCGACGCCGGTCTTTTCAGTCGAGGCGATTACGGCGATCTCGGCATCATGCGAAAGGTAAGGCCCCTGCGCTAGCGCGCCGGTACTATGCGTGAAGAGGCGCCGATCGAGATTTGACGCGGCGTAGACATGGAAGTGGAAGCCATCGTCATCGACCGCGGCGAAGCCGAGCGCATTTCCGGAGGCGCTGTCGCTCAAATGATGCGAGGCGTACTCGGGCAAGTCGGGACTGATGTCTTCGGGATCGCCGCCGCTGAAGGGCAGGCGCGCATAATGGCCGATTTCGTCGCCGCGCTGATCGCGCAAATAATAGACATATTCGCCGTCCGCGGAGAGGTGGCCGCGCGAGACGCCGGCCGGATCAGAAGTCAGCTGCGTCAACTGATTGCTGCGCGGCCGCCAGGCGTAAAGCTGATAGACGCCGTCCTTGTTGCTGCAGACGAGTCCGCGCGTCGGCTTCTGCGCGGCGAGGCGGGACCAGGCGATTGAGGGCGCGCGGAAGCGCCTTTTCCAGGGGGCGTTGTCGCTGAGATCGAGTGGCTTGAGCAAGGCGCGCCTCTCATTTCCGGCAGGGTAGTTTGGGAAAACAAGATGATAGATGCTAATCGGGCTTGCATCAATAGGGTGACGCGCTCAGCGCAAGTCCCCGGTCCGTTCCAGTTACATATTTCCTCGGTGTACTCGGTGGTGAAAAATCTCTGTGCCTCTGTGCCTCTGTGGCAAAAGCTTTCGGCGCGCCAGCTGGCGAATACATCCGCATGCATGCAAGCCCTCGCCGAATAAAGCAACCTAGACCGAAGCCGAATAGTCGGTCATAATGTGGGCCTTGACGCAAGATACGCGGAGGTCGGCCATGGCAATGGCGGTGATGCTCGTGATTATCCTCTTGAATATTGCCCTGCTGCTGGCCGTGATGCGGCTCGGCACGCAAGAAGAATTCCACGACGAAATCGCCGCTGAGGATTCGGCAGCGGTCTTGGCCTGGCGGGCGCGGCTGGCGGCCCGGGCTGACGGGCAGAGCGCCGAAGTCGGCGACAGCTAGCTGGCGGAGCGCTCAACAGCGCGCGCGAACCCCGCCCCGGGCATGCGGATCGGACTGATTGCCTCAGACCTCAGCACAAATAACGGCTGGGCGACTTATAGCCTGAACCTGGCGCGGCAACTGCTTGCGCGTGGCCTCGACATCCGGGTCGTCTGCGCGCGGAACAGCCCGCCGACCGACTTTCCGATTCATCCCATTCTACCGACGGTTACGCCGCCGGAGCGCCATACCTACCTGAAGACGATGCGGCAGTTGCCGCGCCTGCGCCATCTGCTGCGCGATTGCGATATCCTGCACGCCACCTGCGAGCCTTACGCGATTCTGGCGGCGGCGGCCGCGGGCAAGCGCCCGCTATTTGCGACGGCGCACGGCAGTTATGTCAATCTGCCGCGGATGCGCCGTTTTCCTGTGGGCGCCTTGTATCGCCGCGCCTTCACGCGCGCCCGCTTGATCTGCGTCAGCGCCTATACCGCGCGCGTCGCCCGCGATCTTCTGCCGCAAGCGACGATTCATGTTGTCAACAATGGCGTGCATGCCAAGCGCTTTGCATCGACGCCGGCAGCGCCCCTGCAGCTGACCGCGCCGACAATCGTGACCGCGGGCGGCATCAAACCGCGCAAGGGCACGCTGCCTCTGGTGGAGGCGATGGCCGTGCTGCGCCAGCGGATTCCCGAGGCGCAGTGCGTCATCCTGGGCAATCCGCAAATTGGCAGCGCCTACACGACCGAGGTGAAGAATCGAATCGCCGCTCTGAACCTGCAGGACAATGTGCGAATAGAGGGATTCGTCGATGAAAACCGCCTGCATGCCTGGCTGGCGGCGGCCGATGTCGTGGCGCTGCCGGCGGTGAATGACGGCCTCTGGTTCGAGGGATTCGGTCTGGTTCTGCTGGAGGCGAGCGCGGCTGGCACAGCGGTTGTCGGCAGCGACAACTGCGGCGTCGCCGATGCCATTGCCGACGGCCTGACCGGCCTGGTCATTTCGCAGGCAAATATGGCTGAGGAATTGCCGCGGGCTCTGCTAAGACTGCTGGAAGATTCGGCATTGGCGCAGCGGATGGGCGCGGTCGGCCGTGAACAGGCGCGGACGCGAACTTGGGCGGCGGCCGCGGACGCGGTAGTCAGCTTATATCATGAGGCGCTCGCGCCGCGCGCCTGAAGCGCGGAGGGCCTACTCCGCCTTAAGCCCATCGGCATAAAGGAAGAAGTTGTCGGTGACGCGGACCTCGATGTCGAAGCCCTGCGCGCGCAAGATCGCGGTCAAGTCTTCCGGATCATAATAGATCTTCACGATTTCGTAACGCCGGCCATCATTCAACTCGCGCCGCTGGATTTCGCCGCCGAGGTCTTCGGTACCGGTGTGAGACTTCGCCCGATCGAAGCCATGGGAATCGACGAAGAAGAGGCGGCCGCCGGGCTTCAGCGCAGCGCGCACCGCTTCCAAAAAGCCGGACAGCGCCTCGCCGGGCACGTGCGATAACCAAAAGCCGAAGAAGACCATGTCGTATTGGACTTCGGGCCGCCAGTTGAAGAGATCGGTCTGCTTGTATTCCACAGCCGCGGATTGCAGTTTGGCGCGATTGATGGCGATCATTTCGGGCGACGCATCAAGCGCCGTCACGCGCTCGCCGATCTTGACGAGTTCCGCCGTCCAGATGCCGGTGCCGGGCGCCAACTCCAGGATATGCTGGAAAGCGCCCGCGCTGTGCAATTGCTCGCGTATTTGACGCACTTCCCGTTCCCACTGCCGCGTATGCGCCGCGCCCTGATCGTAGCGCCCGCGGCGATAAAACCACTCGTCGTATTCGGGGGCGCGAGCGCGGTAATACTCAATTTGATGTTGCAGCAATTCCGTCATCGTCTGTCCTGTATGACCGGGCGCGGCCTAGTCGGTCGACGCAGTGATGCTTGTGGGACCGCGGGGCGAAGGGCCATCGGGATCGTTCAGTTCGGCGCCGACGGGAGCGGGCACATGGCCGCGCAGGAGCGGATCATCCGTTTCGCGCATCCAGCGGTCCAGGCGCGCGCGCATGTCGCTCAGAACCGCGGCCTGATCCGCTTGGTCGACGAGATTGACTTTCTCCAGCGGATCCAGAATGGTGTCGTAGAGCGCTTCGGGCGCGGGCGCCTGCTGGCCGTAGCCGGCCGCGACAAGCTCGGACTTGGCCAAGCCGTCGTCGATATTGGAGAGCACGGGGCCTTCGCGCCGGTCGTATCGGCGAATGTACTTGTAGCGATCGCTGCGGACGGCGCGCTTTGGCTCGTAGGCGGCGTGATAGCTCACCTCGGCAAATAGCTCCTCGCGGACCGCTGCCGTCTCGCCGCGCAGCAGGGGCATAAGAGAATGCCCTTGCAGCCAAGACGGCCGCTCGACATCGAGCAGGTCGCAGAGGGTCGGGAAGATATCGATATGGCTGACCATGCCATCGACGACGCGGCCGCCGGCAAAGGGCTCGGCCCCGGCCATGATCAAGGCCACGCCGATACCGGCGTCGGTCAGATTGCACTTCATGCCGGGAAATGCAAGTCCGTGGTCGGTGGTGTAGATGATCAGGGTGTTCTCGCGCAGGCCGCTTTCGTCGAGCGCGGCCAGCACATGCCCGATCTTGTCGTCCAGGATCTTGGCCATGGCGATGTAATTCGCCATATCCTGCCGTACCGCCGGCGTATCGGGCAGGCCGGCCGGCGGCTGCACATAATCGGGATTGACATCGTGCTCAGTGGGAAATTCGCGGTGCGTCTCGAAGAAACCGACGGTCAGCCAGAAGGGCGCCTTCGGTTTGGAGCGGATGAAATCGGCCGCGGCCTTGTGCGCCTCGGGGCGCTCTATCGTCAAGACCTGAGCGTAGCCCACTTCATCCGCGCCGCGATGGTGCTTCGTGCCGGCGAGATGCTGAATGCCGGCGAGCGCCGAGGTATAACCGGCGCCTCTCAAGGTGTGGATGATGTGCTGGCTGAAATCGCGCAGGATGAAATGCCGATTGGCCAAGCCCAACATGCCGGCGCTATGGGGCGATTGGCCCGTCAGCAGGGCGGCGCGGCTGGGCGAGCAGGTGGGCGCGGCGCAGTAGGCGCGGCGGAACAGGACGCCGCGCTCGGCCAAGCCCTGTAAGTTTGGCGTCGCGATGGCATGTCCATAAGGCTGGATATAGCGCCCGGTGTCGTGCGAATGGATATAGATAATGTTGGGTTTGGGCATAGCGGCTTCGCTCACTTTCCAGTCATCCTGCAAACACGCGCGATCGGCAACCCGGGCCCGGCGTCGGTTTTGCGATTGCGCCCGGTTGAGCGGGTCGGCTCAGACCCAATCTTCCTTGCCGCTGAAGGGCATGTGCATGGCGGGATCGTACGTCGGGCGTCCGGCGTATTCATTGCTGTTGCCGGCGTTCGGCTTTCCGCGAACAAGGATGGCCGGGTGGTTCTCGCGGTTGACACGGGTCGATGTCGGGATGTAGCGCAACGTGAGCCCAATGCGCCAGCCCTCAGATGTATTGGCTTCCGAACCGTGGATGATGCGCGGATTATGAACCGAGACATCGCCGGGCTGCAACTCGAGATCGACAATATCGGATTCGTCGATCAGCGAGGGATGCACGGTCGTTCCGAGCACGTTATTGCCATCGTCGGCCGCGATTTGTTCCTTGCGGGAGAGCAGATGAATATCTTGCGTGCCGGGCAAAACGCGCAAGCAGCCGTTTTCGCGCGTGGATGCGGTGGCGGCCAGCCAGATCGTCGTCACTTCCACCGGTTCCAGGGGCCAGAGGCAGCCGTCCTGGTGCCAAAGCACCTTCTGGCCGTGTCGGGGCGGCTTGGCGATATAATGCGCCGCCCACATGGCGATATTGGGCCCCAGGAAGATTTCGACAATATCGACCAGCCGCTCGTCCCCCACAAGGCGGTGCATGAAGGGGTCCGTCACCAGCATATCGTGCATGAGCCGCTCGGGACGGACGCCGGGATTGCGCGCGGTCAGCCAATGCACATGCTCGGCGGTCTCCTGGGCGAGATCGGCATCCACGGCGTTCCGGACGATTACATAACCTTTTTCGTCGTATTGTTTGCGTAAATCGATCATTTCTTGCCTCGCGGGAGCATCATTTGTTTGAGAAGACGCAACACTAATCCACACTTGTCCGATGAAGGAATGATGTAGCGCGTCCGCCAACTTGTCAAGCCGCCGTCCGCTGACTCAGGCGCGCGCCGCTAGTCGATATCGACTTCGTCTTTCTGCTTACGCGACGGGCGCTGCGGTTTGAGCTCGACGCTGATGCCGCCCATGATAGGCGCGCAGATGTTGTAGATCGAGACGGTGAGCGCGGTGGAGACGGCGCCCAAGGTCGCGGCGATCATGGCGGTCTGCGCCAGCATGGGCGCGAGGACATCGGGCGGGATTTCGATATCCCAGAATTTGAAGATGGCGTTGAGCAGTATAAGCAGCAGGATGGGCAGGACCGCGGCGGCGGCGGCGATAATGGCGGCGATCTTGACGGCGGATACAAATCCGATGCGATTGAGTGTATAGGTCATAGGATTGTCCAGTTCTACATTTGCAGTATCATTTGAAACCGGCGATGGACGTTAGCTCTTGAACCATAGTCTGAATGTCGAGCAATAAACGTTCTATGTTGGCACGACGCGCATAGAACCGCCTATTGTGAGCGGAACGATCGCCCAGTTGCTTCAATTCTCGTAGAATACGCTCCATATCTCGATTCAGGTTCAGATCGCCGGCGGCTCTGTTTATCATAGTCTCAAACGTGACGTATTCTTGCTGGTTCGTCTTGATTCTCGCTTCGATGCCCTTGGCCTCATAAGCTTCGATAATCAAGGTCTCCGCCAGCTTCCGAAGCATAACTGCGCAGGCATCATACCAACCGTTCTCATACGAGCCATTTACTTGAATTACGATCTTTTCAATGTAGCCCCTCGTGCCTTGAACCAAACTGTATTCAACAACCTGATCAGTCCTTGGTATCTTTCCTTCGCGAGGCGGTTGGTATGTTTCTTCAACATAGCGGTTAATCTGCTTGACGGCGTCGACGAAAGCTCTCCTGGCAAGCCGCTTCATATTGATTATTCAGCGACTTTGCCGTAAAGATGCTTGGCCATGCTTTCAAATATCTTGTCAATTTGGGTCTCAGACGCTTCCGCCGAGATATGCACTTGAATGTCTATGTGAAGGGCGGGCGGCGATGATTCGATATTTTCCGGGGGAGCGACCAAAGGCTGGCCCAGGCTCTCACTCGCATGTCCATTTTCAGCGGCAAGCGCTCCGTTGTCTGACGGCGCGCTGAAATCCGCCATTGAACACAAGGTCTGAAAGGTTTTTGTTGTGCGCGTGACCGCTTGATCGCCTGCCGTCGAGCGAGTCTTGAAGAAATCCTTCAACTCTTTCTCATTGCAAAGGTGTGCGTCGACATGAGTATCATACAAGGACGAATAGCCCTGCTTTATCGCATCGGCTAATACGAATTTCGCTTTGCTATTCTGCCGGAATTCGCTCCAGATATTTGTCGGATGGCGAGATGAATCCACCAATCCGATAAATTCGACGACAGGCAACATCGACGGGTCGTTCGAGGACTTAAATCCGATCGAGTGCAACCATGCCTTTGTCGCCTTGTCAGGAATCCCCACCGCGCCAATTTTTTCAAACAGGGATTCCAGCTTTGATGGGACAGCAGCATAAGGGAATTCAGCCATTAGCATGTCCTCTACAGTTATTCATACTTCTCATACAAGATAACAGCATTGCCTGCCGGTGTAAATTGCGCAATATATGCAGTCTGTCAGGGTAGACCATACTCATGGCGTAGCGTGCATACGCGGCAGCGTAGATATTCTCACTGTTTGGTCTCCCCTGCCCTATCAATGCCGCCGGCGCAGCCGGGCGGATTCTGCGCGCTATTCGCCGGCGTAATCGGGCGGGCGCTTTTCCCGAAATGAAGCCAGGCCTTCTTGCGCGTCTTGACTATGGGCGGAGAGCGCGCCGGCGAGCGCTTCCAGGCTGTAGCCGGCGGATCCCTGCAGCCCGGCGTCGATGGCTTGCTTGGCGAATTGCACCGCCAGCGGCGCATTTGCCGCAATCTGCCGCGCCAGTTCACCCGCGCGTTCATCCAATTGATCGCGCGGCAGAACTTCATTGACCAATCCCCAGCGTTCGGCTTGAGCGGCAGAGATGCGCCCGCCGGAAAAGATCATCTGTTTGGCGCGGCCGGCGCCAATCAAAGCCGGCAGGCGCTGTGTGCCGCCCCAGCCGGGGACGGTGGCGATTGAAACTTCGGGAAAGCCGAGCTCAATGCCCTCCGCGGCGAGGCGTATGTCGGCGGCCAGCGCCAGTTCCAGGCCGCCGCCCAAGGTATAGCCGTTCAGCACAGCGATCAACGGCTGCCTGAGCGCGGCAATGCGAGCAAACAGGCGCTGGCCGTCGACTATCCAGCGCCGCCACATATCGATAGGCGCCAGAGCCGTCCAATCGTGGATATCGGCGCCGACGCAGAATGCGCGTTCGCCGCCCCCGCGTATCACGAGGGCGCGCAGATCGGCATTGCCGTCAATTTCTTCGACGACATCCGCCAATTCGCCGAGCATCGCGCGATCGATGGCGTTCAGCTTTTCGGGCCGGTTCAACTCGATATGTGCGATATGTCCCTGGATAGCGAAGTTGATTCGACTCATGACAGGCCTTCGCGCGCTTTCAGGCGCAGCTGCATCAGTTCGGGTGAAAAGAGGCGCGCATCCATCTCCCGCAGCTCAGGGCTGACCCGCAGCGGAATTTCGGCTTGCTTGAGCACATCCTTTTCCAGGTCGATGCCCGGCGCGATTTCAGTCACGGTCAGGCCGCCCTTCTCCAAAGCAATGACGCAGCGTTCCGTGATATACATCACATTCTGGCCAATCTCGCGCGCCTGCCGCCCGCTGAATGTGACCTCTTCTATCGCGGGCACAAACTTCTTGAAGCGCCCCTCTTGCCGGATGCGCAGCTTTCCGCCTTCAATTTCGATCTGGAGCCCGCCGGCGGTGAAGAAGCTGCTGAAGACGATGTTCCGGGCTTGGGCGGTGATATCGATGAAGCCGCCGATGCCGGCGGTCACGTGGGGCTTGGCCGCCAATCGGGAGACATTGACGCTGCCCGCCGCGTCCACCTCCATGAAGGACAAGAGCGTGCGATCGAAGCCGCCGCCTTGAAAGAAGGTGAATTGATCGGGGGAGGCGACAATGGCTTCGAGGTTGGACGCGCAGCCGAATTGGAAATCCCGCAAGGGCAAACCGCCGACGGCGCCTTGCTCTATCGCCCAGGTGACCGCGCCATGCAGGCCTTCTTCCAGCAGAATGTAAGGCGCCAGCGCCGAAATGCCGAAGCCGAGGTTGACCGTTTCGCCCGCCTGCAAGGTCATGGCGGCGCGCCGGGCGATGACTTTGGACAGGTCCCATTCCACCGGGGAGAAGCTGGCCAGCGGACGCGCCAGCTCGCCGCTGATCGCCGGTTCGTATGGCGTCTGCGTGGTTTGCATTTGCTGGGGATCCAGCACAATATGATCGACGAGCGCGCCGGGCAGCCGGATCGTCTGCGGCGGCAGCGCGCCGGCCGGGGCGACGCGCTTGACCTGCGCGATCACGATGCCGCCGTTGTTGCGCGCGGCCAAGGCCTGGTCCACCAGGCCCAGATAGGCGCCCTCGTGCTCCATCGACAGGTTGCCGTTTTCATCGGCGGTCGTGCCGCGGATAATGGCGACATCAACCGGGATGGACTTAAAGAACAGCCAGTCTTCGCCGGCGAATTCCACGCGCGTCACGATGTCTTCCCTTGTGACCTCATTCATCTTTCCGCCGCGATGGGCGGGATCAACAACGGTATCCCAGCCGACCCGGGTCAAGACGCCGGGTCGCTTCGCCGCCGCTTCGCGATGCATGTGGAAGATGATGCCGCTGGGCAGATTGTAGGCTTCAAGCTCATTATTGTGAATCATCTGCCAGATGCGCGGCGATTCTCTTGAGGACGGACCGCTGGGATAAGAACCGGCGATGACGCGCTTGAGCAGGCCGGGCCGGGCAATGTGATCGATACCATCAATGCCGTACATGTCGCCGGCCGCGATGGGATGGATGGTGGTGATCTGGCGGGGCGCGCCCGTCTCTTCAAAGCGCGCGCCGATCGCCCGCAAGGTGGCGTCCGGGCAGCCCAAGCCGCTGGATGAACTGACCGAAACCACGGCATGATCCGGGATCAAGGCGGCCGCGGCGTCGAGCGAAAGTTCTTTGCTGAATCCCATGCGCGAGTCCAGATATGTAATTGCCTGCGAGCCAAAGCTTCACTAGAGGATGATAGTTGGATAGCTAATCGCTGTCAAAAAGTGGTGGAGGAGATGCGCCGCGTCAAACTCGATGCGCCGACCTGTCGCACCTGCGACAGTGCAATCGCTTCATTTTTTGTTTAACTACAGAGAACGCAGAGGACGCAGAGATTAGGTTCATTTTGCGGATTATCCCCAAAATCCACCGCTAGAATTGGGCAGCCTTGCCACTAACTTGTTCATGATCTTCCGTCTCGCCCAAAAATTCTGCGACAAAATGTCGCGAAGGCTCCGATCAATCGCTGTTCCCGGCGCCTCGCTGTACCCGGTGCTAAAGAAAATCGCCTGCGCTACAATATCAGCCTGATTGCGGCAGCCTGGCACTACGCCAAGCTCATCCAAGAATGCTGATTAACCCGGAATTAGAATTGACCCGGCCGCAAATGACGGGCCAGGAATGCGAGAGAAAGGGCGAGAACGCTAATGATCCAGGATAGAGCCGCGTTTACAAAGCGCGTCCAGGATGCCCTGGATTTCGCCGGGGAGCAACTGCGGAATCTGGTGACCGCCCACCCCGATTACTTCCCGATGTACACCGCGGGCGGGCGCTGGAAGCATGGAGGCGAAGCCTGGACCAATTGGTGCGAGGGTTTTCTCGGCGGGCAACTGTGGCTGCTGTACGCGCATACAGGGGACGACTGGTGGCTTGAGCGGGCCATCCACTACTCGCGGCTGATTGAACATCGCAAGACCGATGATACAGTGCATGATCTGGGCTTCCTTTTCTGGTCGACCTGGCGGCGCTGGCTGGATCACCATCCGGAAGATTTCATAAATGCCGTCCTCATTGAAGCCGGGCAAACCGCGGGCTCGCGCTTTCGCGAGCGGGGACAGTACCTGCCGTCCTTTGTATCCGAGGAGAGCACATTCATCGATATCATGATGAATGTGGGCATCATTTTCTACGCGGCCGAGCAGAGCGGAGACAAGAGCCTTTGGGATAAGGCAGCCAGGCACTGCCTCACCACGCGGCGTTATTTGGTTCGCGGCGATGGCAGCACTGCGCACGAAGGCGTATTCGACACGGATACGGGAAGGTTCATCCGGCACAGCACGCACCAGGGCTGGCGCGACGATTCATCCTGGGCCCGCGGTTTGACCTGGGCCATCTACGGTTTCGGCAGCGCCTATCAATTCACGGGCGACAGCCGCTTCCTGGAGACGGCGGAAGCCTGCGCCGCCTACTATATCGAATACACGCCGGACCATGGCCTGCCGCCGAACGACTGGACCGAACCCGATCCGGCGCAGCCCTACGAAAGCTCGGCCGCAGCGATTGCCGCCAGCGCCTTCCTGCAATTGTCTGATCTGAGCGCTGACCCGCTTCAGGCAAGCAGGTATCAGCAATACGCCTTCCAGATCCTCGATACGCTCTTGCAGCCGACATTCCTCGCCAGCGAGACGCCGAATTGGGAAGGCATCTTGAGGGGCGGCATGTATCACCAGAGCAAAGGCCTGGGCGTCAACGAAAGCGTCATGTGGGGCGACTACTTCTTCCTGGAGGCCTTGGTCGCCGCGCTGTCCCTGCTGAATGGCCGCCCGGGCGGCGCTCCAGCGCGTCCGGGCGCCTAATCCGTACAGGGGCCTTGCGCCGCAGTTTTAGCTATTGTCCGCCCAGGACATTTACGGACATCGCGCCGGTTACATGCGGTTCAGCCTCCAGCCCGATGGCGTCAATCGAGACATGTCCCTTATCCCAGACGATTAGTCCGGCCTTTAAACGCGGGACGCGCGCCTGGCCGGCCGGGACATCGAGCGTCAGCGCCGATGGTTCGGGTCCGTGACAAGCGGCCACCCACAAATCCGCCTCCGGCGCGCTGACGAGCCAGCAGGCGGCATCGCTGTCCCAGCGCAGACGCGCATCCGCAAGCTTGATGCTTCCCGATCGGCTCTGCACCGCGAGGGGCGACGATAGCATTGGGAAGCCGAGATCTGCGCCGTTCGACCAGCGCCGCTGCAGCCGCCAGCGCATGAGATCGACTTCGATCCCGAGGCTCTGCCCGTCACGACTGTAGGCGGCGCTGTAATGCCGGGAATTCGCGCCGTCGAAGGTGCGCGCTTCTTCCAGATTCTCTTGCACTGTCCCGCTCTGGAAGGCTTCGCAGACCGCCTTCCCGCTTTCGAAGAGGCTTTTTTCAAGGACTTCAACGAAGAAGCCATTGTGGACGTAGCCTTGGAAAAACGCGCCGGGATTGGCCAGTTCCCAAAATGTCTTCTCCGGACCGAGATAGTTGTACATTTCCAGAACGAGGCTGCCGCGATGTTCGACCACGCGGATCGGCGCTTCGGGACCGAGTTTCCGGCGGCCCAGCGGACGAACGACAATGTAGACGTTGCCGCAGCCGACCACAACCAGCGCCGCTTCCGGCAGATCCGCGGGCAGGGCGCTGATAGGCGCGCCATTGACCCAAATCTCATCGACATCGGCGGCGCGATGCCAGATCAGCGCCGCTTTGGCGCTTGAACAGCGCGCCCAGGCATCCAGCTCGCGCGATGTATACAAGCCGATGGCGCGCGGCCCGGCAAGTACGCCGCGGAAGCTGCCTTCGTCGCGGAACACATGATTGTTCGTCCGCGAAGGCGTGGTGCGGTAATCGCCCAGCCACTTGTCATTGATCAGATAACGGGAGAAGACCACGCCCGGCGTCGGCTGGTTTTCCCGAGTGTAGTGGATTGAGAAGACATTCGACTGGTTGCTGATGAAGCGGTTCGACTGCGTCGCCAATTCTTGCGTGGCGACGCCCAGGCTGAATTCGGCATCCAGGTAACTGCTGATGGCGACGCCGGCGTTGACATCGGAGGTCTCGACGACGGTCATTGGGCTGGGACGCTGTGTCCGCACCGTATCCAGCCAGGCCGGGAGCCTGCCTTCGGCGATATGCCGGGCGAATTGGGCGGCTTCCGGCGGCGTCTCACAGGTCAACGAGGGATAGTAAGCGCGGCAGTGCGGCGGCGCCAGCCGGCCTGACTTGGCATGGAGGCGCAAGGCGACGCTCAGGCCGGTGCGCGCAATCAAGAGCTCAGCCAGCAGCCTGCTTTCAGCATGCTGCGACAAGGCGACAACCTTGTGCAGGGCCTCGATCAGTACGAATGAATAGGTAGGGCTGTTGTATTCATGCGGGATGCCGCTCTGATCGATCTGCGCCATCCATCGGCGAAGTTTGGCCGCGCCGCGCTCGATGAATTCCGGAAGATTCAAAAGCTGGCCGCCCAAGAGGGAATTGGAGATGTCTTGCGCCACGATATTGGAGTAGATAGGCGAGACATCTATTCGGCGGATCGCTTCCAGGCCGTAGCCGATGCGTTCGCGCGTCCGCTGAACAAGAGGGCCCGACAAGCGGTCCGAATGGTTCAAAAGCAGCGGAATCAGCCGGACGAGCACAAACTGCACCGCGTTTAAGTCCTCGACCGCTCCGTCTTCATGCTCCCATTTGAAATTGCCAAAATGCGGCGAGCGCCGGTCGGTATCCTGGCAGTCCAGAACAGCAGCGATGACGGCTTCGGCCCGCTCGATCGCTTCCGGCGAAGCATTCTCGACCAAGGCGACGGCGTATTCCGCCGATTGCCAGGCCGAATGAAAAACGCCATTGTCGATGGTATTGGCGACAAGATGCGCATCCGGGTCGTAATAGAGCGACGTCGCATCCGCGCTCGCTGTCGGAAAGAGATCGTCCGGTTCTAGCATTTCTCATGCGCCTTTCAGCTGCAGCGCGCCACTCAATTGTCGATCGTCGAGCCAATGGCTTCGAAGCCGCGCAGCTCAAGTTCTTCGGCAAAATGGCAGGCGACCCAATGCTTCTCGTCGATCTCCCGCACGGCCGGTTCTTCCTCTCGACAGCGCTCTTGGGCGTAGGGGCAGCGGGGGTGAAAATAACAGCCGCTGGGGGGATTGCTGGGGTCGGCGACTTCGCCCTCCAGCCGGATGCGCACGCCACGGTTGCGCAGGCGCGGATCCGGCTTGGGAACAGCCGAAAGCAAGGCTTCGGTGTAGGGATGCAGCGGATTGGCGAATAGCGTCTCGGTATCCGCCAGTTCGACGATCTTGCCGACGTACATCACGGCGACGCGATGGCTGATATGCTCGACGACGCTGAGGTCATGCGCGATGAACAAGTAGGCCAGATTGAACTCTTCCTGAAGGTCTTGCAAGAGATTCAAGATCTGCGCCTGCACGGAAACATCCAGGGCGGAGACTGCTTCATCGGCGACGATGAGCCGGGGATTGAGGGCGAGGGCGCGCGCAATGCCGATGCGCTGCCGTTCGCCCCCGCTGAAGGCATGGGGATAGCGCCGGATGTATTCCGGCCGCAAGCCGACCCTTCGCAGCAGGGAAGCCACCCGGTCTTCAAGCTCGGAACCGCTGGCGACGCGATTCACCTTGAGCGACTCGCCTATGATTTGCAGGATCGGCAAGCGCGGATTCAAGGAGGAGAACGGGTCCTGAAATATCATGCGGATCTCGCGCCGGAAGGGCCGCAATTCCCGGTTGTCCAATTCCGCCAGGTCAATGCTCTGCTCTGCCTCGGCCTGGTAAATGATTTGACCGGCGCTGGGTTTGTATACGCGCGCGATGCAGCGGCCGGTTGTCGTTTTGCCGCAACCGGATTCACCGACAAGGCTCAAGGTTTCCCCCGGCAGGATGCTGAAGCCGACATCGGTCACGGCGTTGACAAAACCGACCGTGCGCCGCAGGATGCCGCGCTTGATTGGGAAGCGCATGTGCAGCCCGCGCACATCCAGCAGCGGACGCAGGCCCGGCGGGCCGCCGTCCAATTCAGAATTGCCGTTCAATTTGGCATGTCCATGTCTTCTGTCCCGGCACTGGTGGCCTGGGCTTGCTCGCCTGCAATGGCGTCGGCATAAAGCAGGCAGCGCACGCTATGGCCCGGGTTGGTCAGTTGGCGCGCCGGGTCGATCGTGTTGCATGTCCCGGCGATGACATCATCGCAGCGCGGATGGAAGGGGCAGCCCATGGGGCGGTCAAATGGATGCGGCACGGCGCCTTTGATGGAATAGAGCCGGCGGCTCCGGCGGCTGTCGTATCGCGGGATCGATTGCAGGAGAGCGCGCGTGTAGGGGTGTTTGGGATCGTGAAATATGGAATCGACATCGCCGCTTTCCACATCGCGTCCCAGATACATCACAACCACTTCATCCGCGATTTCCGCGACCACGCCAAGGTCATGCGTGATGAAAAGCACCGACATGCCGCTGGCTTGCTGCAGGTCGCGGATGAGGTCGAGTATATTAGCTTGCGTCGTCACATCCAAAGCCGTGGTCGGTTCATCGGCGATGAGCAGTTGCGGCTCGCAGGCCAGGGCAATGGCGATCATAGCGCGCTGGCGCATGCCGCCGGAGAGCTCGAATGAATAGGCATCGAGTTGTTCGCCGGGCCGGGGAATGCCCACCAGATCAAGCATGGAAACGGCCAGCTTGCGCGCTTCTTGCCTGCTAACCGGCAGGTGGAGCAGAATCGCTTCGATAATCTGGCTGCCGATGGTATGCACCGGACTCAGCGAGGACATGGGCTCTTGAAAGATCATGCTGATTTCGCCGCCGCGGATTCGGCGAATCTCCCGGCCTTTTGGATTCAGCGTCGTCAGGTCGATTGTTCCGCCATCCCGTTCGCGGAAGTTTATCGCGCCGGAGACGATCTCCCCCGGCGGCGGCACGATGCGCAGGATCGAACGGGCGCTTACCGACTTGCCGCAGCCGGATTCGCCCACCACACAGAGCGTCTGGCCGCGCTTCAAGCTCAGGTTGACGCCGTCAACGGCTTTGACGACGCCTTCATCGGTGAAGAAATGCGTCTTCAGGTCCTTGACATCGAGCAAGATCTCATCGTCCTGCGCGCCGTTGCTGTCAGGTCTGGTAGGGATCGGCTGCATCTCTCAAACCGTCTCCAAGAAAGTTCAGGGCCAGGACGGAGCTCACGACTGCCAGGCCGGGGAAAAGCAGCCAGGGCGCCGTGGCAATGGAGCGCACATTCTGCGCCTCCTGCAGCAGCACGCCCCAACTCACCACCGGCGGCCGCAAGCCGATGCCCAGGAAGCTGAGGGCGGTTTCGGCCAGAATCATGCCGGGAATCGCCAAGGTGACAGAAGCGATGATATGGCTGGTCATGGAAGGCGCCATGTGACGAAGGATGATCGGCAGTTCGCGGACGCCATCCAGGCGCGCCGCGATGACAAAGTCTTCGGTCTTGAGCGACAGGAAGCGGCCGCGCACCTCGCGCGCCAGCGCCGTCCAGCCGATCAGGGACAGAAGCACGGTGATGGCAAAATACACGCGCACTGGCGGCCAGGTCAGCGGAATGGCCGCGGAAAGGCCCATCCAAAGCGGAATCGTCGGCAAGGAGCGCAGAATCTCGATGGCGCGCTGGATCAAGTTGTCGATCATTCCGCCGTAGTAACCGGATATGCCGCCCAATATGACGCCGAGCAAGAGGCTCAAACCGACGCCGACCAGGCCGACCGACATCGACACCCTTGTGCCGTATATGGTTCGGCTCAACACATCGCGGCCCAGGCGATCGGTTCCAAAGAGATAAACCGGGTCGCCGAATTGCGCGGCGCCGACAAGATGCCGGTCCGTCTCGAACAGCCCCCAGAGCTTGTAGCTCTCGCCGCGAACGAACAGGCCAACCGGATAGACGATCGTCTCATCTAGCGCATAGGTGCGTTTGTACGATTCGGGGTCGACTTCCACCTTAAAGCCGTAGACATGGGGATAGAGGCGCCAGCCGCTCTCCGTCCGCTGTAGCAATTGAATGCTCTGCGGCGGTATGAAGGTGTGGGCGGCGCTATATGCGCCCGGCGAGTAGGGCGCGAAGAACTCAGCGAACAAGGCGACCGTATACAGCAGAATGGTGAAGGCGCCGGCGGCCATCGCCAGCCGATGCTTGCGAAATTTCCACCAAATCAATTGCCACTGATTGGCGACAACGATGCGCGTTTCCCCGCCGATCTCGTTCGCCGGAAGCGCAGAATTCTCCGCTTGCGATTGCGCCGGATCCCGGGTCATTGCAGCTGAATCCTGGGGTCTATCCAGGCCAGAAGGATATCGGACACGAGCGTGCCAATGATGGTAAGAATGCTGACCAGCAGAATGAGGCTGCCGGCCAGATACATATCCTGCGCTTGCAGAGAACGATACAGAAGCGGGCCGGTGGTTTGAAGATTCAAGACGATGGACGTGATCGCCGAGCCCGAGACCAAAGCCGGGAAGATCCAGGCCATTGCGCTGACCAATGGATTCAGGGCGACCCGCACCGGATACTTGAAGAGCAGCTTCAATTCCGAGAGGCCGCGCGCGCGGGCGGCGTCGACATAGAGCTTGGACAATTCATCCAGCAAATTGGCGCGCATAACCCGAATCAGCGCGGCCGTGCCCGCCGTGCCCAGAATGACAACGGGCAGCCACAAGTGGCTGAGCAGGTCCAGCACGCGTTCAGGCGACCAGTCCGCATCAATGTATTCGGGCGAGAACAAACCGCCGACGCTTTGGCCGAAATAGCGGAAGGCGATATACATCAAAACCAGAGCCAGCAGAAAATTAGGCACCGCCAAGCCAATGAAACCGATGATGGTCACCAGATAATCGCCGATGGTGTATTTCTTGACGGCGGAATAAATGCCGATGGGTATGGCCACAATCCAGACGAAGGCCAGCGTGAAGAGCGAGATCACCATAGTTAGTCCCAGCCGCTCCCAGATCAAGTCGCTGACCGGCCGATTCCATTCGAATGAGTCGCCGAAGTCGCCGCGGAGAACGATTCCGCTGATCCACTTCCAATATTGAACGTAAATCGGCTCATCAAGCCCGTAGCGTTCGCGCAAGGCATCAACCTGGGCTTGGTCAACTGTCTCTTCAGCTTTGCTGATGAGGGAGGCGAGGAAGTCCCCGGGCGGCAGCTGAATCACGGCAAACGCAATAATCGAGACGACCAGGAGCGTCGGAATCAAATAGAGGATGCGGCGGGCAATGTACCAAATCATCGCTCAGGCCGTCCAGCGGGCGCGGTCAATGGAGCGGCGAAAGCGTGGATATGGAATATCAGCCTACGCTTGAATATCGCGGCAAAACTCCCCTTCCCTAGCTCGCTGGGGAAGGGGCCGGGGGATGGGGTAAAAGAAATAATATCCATCAATTTAGACACTCCCCGATCAAGTTCCATAACCCGCGTTTTGGTATTCGGCGGCATTTGGTCCGTAGCCCAATGCGTCGCGGCGCGCGCGGAATGCGGCCATGGCATCGGCATAACGCGGGTCCGCCGCAAAGTTGACCGTTTCCGCCGGATTGCGGGACAGGTCAAACAGGACTTCGGGCATCTCCCGCCCATAATATTGATATTTGAGATCATCGCGTTTGATCATCAGATTTTCATAGCGATCGAAATAGTCTTCATGGCCGAGGTGGGTGCCGCCGTAATGCGAGACGCTTTCATTGTTCCAATTGCTGTTGTCGCCGTTGAGCAAAGGCGCGAGGCTGCGGCTGTCCAGGCCGGGTACCACTGGCACGCCGGTCAACTCGCAGATCGTCGCAAACAGGTCGCAGAGGTTGACGTTCTCTTCCACAATGCGCCCGGCATTTTCCCGGCCCGGCAGACGGATGATCAGCGGTACCTTGACGCTGCCTTCAAAGAATCTGGTCTTTTCCCAGAGCCTGAACTGGCCCAGCATCTCGCCATGGTCGCTGGTGTAAATGATGATCCAGTCCTTCAGATCCTGGCCGACATGCTCCAGCGCCGCCATCACTTTGCCGTAGTCTTCATCGATCGCTTCGACCATGCCGTAGTAGGCGGCCGTTGCGCGCCGAATCTCGCGTTCGCTGACGTCCCGGCCCGGCCGCACCTCGCTTTGCGCCAGAAAGGGATGATCAAAAACGGGTTCATCCACATAGGGCCTGACGCGGTTCAAATAATATGTGAACTTGTCATGCGTGGTGAGGAAGGGAACGTGGGGCCGCACAAAGCTGACCTTGAGCAGCAGGGGACGCGCGGGCGTGGCGCGGTCGTAAAAGGGATCGGCGAAGAAATTCTCGATAAAGCGCAGCGCGCCGTCCAGCGTGTACTCGTCTTGCCCGTTGACGGGACCGCGCCCGATGCCGGCGCGTTTGACCTCTTTTGTCTGCGGCCATTTGTGCTCGGTGGCCAGAGGCAAGTTCCGCATGGCTTCGAGGTTGCGCCCTTCGATGAAATCGTGGCGAACGCTCATGCCGTCGCCGATGCGCCGGGTCCAGCCCTGCATCTGGTCGTTGCCGTTATGATGCAGCTTGCCGGCGGCGACCGTCGCGTAGCCATACTGCGACAGTCGCCGGGCGAAAGTCATGTGTCCGGGCGCCAGGTCTTCGCCAAAGACTTCGCAGCCGCATGTCCGCGGCAGTTGGCCGGCGGCCATGCTCTGCCGGGCCGGGATGCAGATTGGCGAAGGCGTATAAGCGTTGTTGAATGCGACGCCGGTCCGCGCCAGCTCGTCGAGCACGGGACTGCGCACGACCGTATCACCGGCATAACCGGCGACATCGGCCCGATGCTGGTCGCTCATCAGGAATAGAATGTTGGGACGTTGGCTGGGCATCGGGTTGTTCCTGCCTCATGCGCGGCGGACGACCCAAGGGTCGCCCCTACAAGACTTGTTCGGTACTGGTTCATGCTACCGCGCTTTTTCTACCCCATCCCCCCAACCCCCTTCCCCAGCAAGCTAGGGAAGGGGGAGCGCGCTGAAAGAGACTGACTTCATTGGCAATATTCTATTTGTATTGGGGTCAACCTACTACCTTCTTTGTAGAGTCACCCTTCCCCAGTTCACTGGGGAAGGGCCGGGGATGGGGTAAAACCTCGACGAACAAAGCCCTCTTTTGGATACGGACAAGCCCCTACAGCCATTCAAGTGGGCCGACGTGCGCGACAAACAAGGACACAGTGATACGGTCATCCGCCGGGCGGAGAAACCTGCCCGGCGGATGAGTTTCAATATAACGTCTTACTGCTGCGCGCCCTCTTCAATGTAGAACAGAGTCGTATTGATCGGCGCTGGCCAGGGGAACTTCCAGGAGCCCGTTGATGTGGCCGGCACGTTGCGGAAGTAATTCTTGGCGATGCCATAACCGCCCGGGTTCGAGTTGATGCCCATGACGTAGAATTCTTCCTTCGCGATCGCCAGCAGTTCCGCCATCAACTCGGCTTGCAGCTCGAGATCGCCCGTGGCTTTGATCTGGTCAAACAGTTCCATCTGCTTCTTGGCGGCTTCGGGCGGTTCTTCGCCGGTTTCAGGGTCGAAGTACCACTTCGTCCAGAGAGGCGCGTAGGCGCTCTCAACCGGATCAGACGGGAAATACCAGATCGGCGTGAGGTATACATCCAATCCACCGGAGGCGCCCCAAATCGTGGCGTCATGTTCGCTGTTGACCTTGCGCGAGACCAACAAAGAGCGGTCAATGATGCGCGGTTCCATGTGGATGCCCACGGCGCCCCAATAGCCCTGGATCAACTCCAGAACATCGGGCCAACCGCGCCCAAACAGGTCGCCGGCTTCGATGACAATGCTGATGCGGTTGCCGTCCGGACCCACGCGGAAACCTTCGTCATCGCGCTCGCTGTAGCCGGCCGCGTCCAGGTGCTCGTTGGCGAGGTCGACACTGTATTCCGTGTACTGCTGGGCGAATTCTTCATCGTAGAAGGGCGAATCCGCCTGCGGCGCGATCTGCCTTGGCTCGCCGCGGCCGAGGTAGACAATATCAACAATTTCTTGCCGATTGATGGCATGCGAAAGGCCGATACGGAAGTGCTTGTTCTGGAAGATCTCGCGTTTGACCGGGTCGAGATGCGTGAGGTTGATCGCCAGCGCTGTCATGTTGGCGTCTTCGCCGACCACGCCGTAGGCGTAGTAGCCGCCGGCCTCGCGGTTGTCATAGACAATTGGCCGATTGGCCGCCGAATTGAAGTGCCGCGCCATCATGTCGATATCGCCATTGAGGACTTGCAAGAGCAGCGTTTCTTTATCCTCAAGCTGGTCAAAGATCATGCGATCGATATAAGGCAGCTGATTGCCTTCGGGGTCGGTCTTGTAGTAGTAGGGATTGCGCTCCGCGACCACGCGCCCGGTTCCGCCGCCGTAGGTGGATGTCAAGCGCCAGGCGTGCATAGTCGGGATCTCGGTCGTCTGCCAGAAGCTGGTATTGGTCCAGAAGCAAGGCTCGACGCCGCCCTTGGATTGGAAGAGCTCCACCCAGTCGCCGGCGCCGGCTTCCGCCACCAACTCGTCGATGTTTTCCGCGTAGTTGACATGGAAGGGCTCGAGGTAGTGGCGGGGATAACTGGTTGGTCCGCAGCCGAGGATTGACGCCAGGTTCTGCAAGAACAGGCCGTTAGGCGTATTGAAGGTGAACTTCACCGTGAAGTCGTCGACCTTCTCCACAGCAAGTGGTTCGCCGCCGGATATCAACCAGGTCGCGATGGTCGGGGTCAAGTCTTCATTCGTCAGGACATCATCATACCAGAAGGTGATATCGTCCGCCGTGAAAGGCGCGCCATCGGACCAGCGCAGGCCTTCGCGCAATTCGAAGATGAACTCGGTCGCCTCGCTATTGGAGGAGAAGGATTTGGCGACGCCCGGCATCAGCCCCGACCAATCCGGCGTGAAGCGGATCAGGTTTTCGTAAGCCATCAGGCGAATCATCCAGATATGATCCAAGCCGCCGACCATAGCCGAACGCCATTCGCCGCCGTAGTCGCCGATGCTGTCATAAGGCGTGATCACTAGGGGTTCCGCCGGCAGGCGCTCCTCGACAGGCGGCAGCTCGCCGGCTTCGACAAGAGCCGCCAACATCGGCGCCTCGCCGTACATGTCCTGGGCCATTGTGGCGCTGAAACAAACAAGCAGCAGCAAAAGGAACAGAACAAGGGAAAAGAGTTTCTTCATGAGCTTTCTCCACAATAATTTAATCGATACACCAACGCTGAGGTGATTATATTTCTGCGTTGCAGCCGTGTCAAAAAGCGGATGTTTCGGGACGGGCAACCGTTGCAAATTTGTTTTAACTACAGAGAGCGCAGAGAGCGCAGAAGTAACGCCAAGTAAGTCGTGCAAATTCTGATGGGCAGTTTATCGCATGAGAGGGCGAGCCACCGGGTCGCGTAGACACTGACCGCCGCTCGCCCGTACACCGAGTCTGCTCTTATGCCGTAGGGGCGAGCCTTGGCTCGCCCGCATGTACGTCGCGAAAGGCGATGCGTGTTTTTTCAATTACTTACTTGCGTTTACCGAGAACACTGAAGTAGCGCGAAGAATGCAATGCAACAATCTGAAGAACGCTGTAGGGGCGATTCGGTCGCCCGCCGGCACAAGCGCGACTCTTCGGGCGATTCACAGAATCGCCCCTACATATCGACCTTGTGCTGAATTTTGAATGACTTAATTGGCGTTACTTTGTTGAATGTGAAGGGAGGGCGCGGCCGGCCGGCTTAGCCCAGGATTTGCGCCGCGCGGTCGATGTTGCCGACGCTGTAGTACTTGGCATCCGGATGGTGCGTGAAGAGCGCGGCGGTGCTCTGTTCGGGCAGCCACTGCCAGGACTCCGTCAGCGACATGCCGAGCTCGCTGGTCAGTTGCGGCAGAAGGCGCAGCACGATCTCATGATCGGCCAATTCCGGGCAGGCGGGATAACCCCAGCTGTAGCGTTTGCCCCGCCCTTCCGGGATGCCCAATTGCCCTTGAACGATATGGGTCAGATAATTGGCGGTCGCTTCCGCCGCTTGCACCGCCAGGCCATGGAAGAAATAGGCTTCGCTGTATTGGTCCGCGGCCTGCATGCGGTCGAATTCTTCAGTTGCGGCGTGGCCCACGGTCACGGTCTGCAGGACCAGGACATCGACTTGGCCGCCATCAACCGGAGCGAAGTAGTCGCTGATGCACAGGTATTCGCCGTCGGGCTGGCGCGGGAAGCTGAAGCGGGCGCTTTCGCGCTTCGCGCCGGAGGCGGCGTAGGCTTCAGCGTCCCAGACGATCAGGTCGTCGCCGTCGCTGTTGGCGGGCAGGTAGGCGTAAACGGCTTGCGGCTGCAGCGTGCGGCGGCGCGCGGCGTCTTTCGCCATGCGCAGCAGGCGCGTTTCGTAGGCCGCGGACAGTTCCGCCCAGGCTTCGCCCTGTGTGTTCTTCGCGCCCCAGGACAGGCGGAAAAGCTCCGGCTTGTGCAGGTATTGCAGGACGATTTCCAGCGGCATGGAGCGAACGACGCGGCCGCCCCAGAATGGCGCTGTCGGGATGTCGGGCGCCGGCGCTACGGTCCGGCTGCGATCGCCGCGGCCGGAGCGACGCCGCCGCGGGGCGCGCTGAACTTCGGCATAGGCTTCGCTGAAGACCTCTTCAAGAAAGCGCTCGCCCTGCTCGGCATCAAGCAGTTGATCGACCACAGCCAGTCCTTCAAAGGCGTCTTTGCAATAGAAGACGCCGGCGTCGTAAGGTTCTTTTGAATCTTCGAGGAATAGGATGCGGCGGCCGAAGCGGCGGTTGATCGCCGCGCCGCCCACCAGCACCGGGATCTGCAGGTCGCGGCGCGCGAGCTCGTTGACGATCAGGGGCATTTGCCGGGAAGTGCTGACGAGAAGCGCGGACAAGCCGATGGCGTCGGCTCGGTACTCCAGCGCTTTATCGATGATGGTGTTGGCGGGCACCTGCTTGCCCAAATCGTGAACGGTATATCCGTTGTTGCTGAGAATGGTCTTGACCAGGTTTTTGCCGATATCGTGCACATCGCCGTAGACGGTGGCGAGCACAACGATGCCCTTGCTGGCGCCTTCCAGCTTGTCCATGAAGCCTTCGAGATAGGCAACCGATTTTTTCATGACCTCGGCCGATTGCAAGACGAAGGGCAAGATGAGTTCGCCGGCGCCAAACTTGTCGCCGACCTCTTTCATCGCCGGAAGCAGCACCTGATTCAAGGCCTCAACCGCGTCGCGGCGCCTGAGGATATCGTCGATCAGCGCTTCGACGCCGTCCTTCTTGCGATGCACAATCTGCCAGTGCAAGGCTTCTTCGCTGCTCATATCGGCGGTCGGGTCGATCACTTCGTTGCCAGCAAGCTGCACTTCGTTCTCTTCAAAATACTGGATGAAGCGCGGCAGGGCATCGACGTCGCGGTTGAAGATGAGGTCTTCGGCAACCGCGCGCTGGTCGTCCGGAATCTCGAAGTAGGGCGTGATGTGGGCCGGGTTGACAATCGCCATATCCAGGCCGGCTTTGACGGCATGGTAGAGGAAGACGCTGTTGAGCGCGCCGCGCGCAGCCGCGCCGACGCCAAAGCTGACATTGCTGATGCCGAGCGCGGTCATCACGCCCGGGATCTGCTCCTTGATTAAGCGGATGCCTTCAATCGTCTCGACCGCGTCATTGCGCAACTCTTCCTGTCCGGTCGTCAGCGGGAATGTCAGCGTGTCGAATACCAAATCGTCCGGCATCATGCCGTAATCCCGGTGGGCGATCTCGGTGATGCGGCGGGCGATTTCGAGTTTTTTGTCGCGGCTGTGCGCCATGCCCTCTTCGTCGATCGTCATGGAGAGGACGGCGGCGCCGTGTTTGCGGGCGATAGGCAGGATCGCGTCAATGCGCTCGCGGCCATTTTCGAGGTTGTTGCCGTTGATGATGCCGCGCCCCGGATAGAGCGCGAGCGCCGCTTCCGCCACATCAGCTTCGGTCGTGTCGATGATGAGCGGCGCTTCCACCGCCATCGACAGCTTCTTGACCAGCTGTTGCATCTGTTCTTTTTCGTCATCCCGTTCGGTCAGCGCCACGCAAACATCAAGCATGTGCGCGCCGCGGTTGACTTGGCCGACGGCGATCTCAACAATGCGGTCAAAGTCGTCTTCCAGCAACAGGCGCTTGACCAGCCGGCTGCCCTGGCTGTTGACGCGCTCGCCGATCAGCGTGGGGCCGGGCTCCTGGATCATGCGCGCCGCCGTCATGCCGCTCGAAACGCGCGGCTCGAGGATGAGGTCGCGTCGGGCGGGCGCTCGGCGCGGGGCAGAGCGCGTCAAGGACTCGGCATAGCTGACGCCGTGCACGCGCTCGTAGAGCATGGCGATATGCTCGGGCGTCGTGCCGCAGCAGCCGCCGACCACATTGACGCCCCAGCGCGTGAACTCGGCGACCATTTCGCTGAAGGGCTCGGGCTGCATGGGATAGACCGCCTCGCCATCGACATTGATGGGCAGGCCGGCGTTGGGTACGACGCTGATGGGAAAAGGCGAGCGCTCGATCATATACTGGATTGGCAGGCGCATATATTCGGGACCGGTGGAGCAATTCATGCCCAGCACATCAATCGGCAGCGCGGACAGGGTCGCGACAGCGCCGGCGATATCGGTGCCGAAGAGCATGCGCCCGCTGACATCCAGCGTAATCTGCGCTTGCAGCGGGACGCGAATTCCGCTTTCGGCGAAATAGCGACTGATGCCATGCACGGCCGCTTTCACTTCGAGAATGTCCTGGCCGGTCTCGAGCAAGAGCAGGTCCGCCCCGCCCTCCGCCAAGCCGCGGGCCTGTTCGCCGAACAAATCGGCGAGTTCGTCAAAAGTGATGTCGCTGAGATCGGGATCATCGCCAGAAGGCAGCATGCCGCTGGGGCCCATGCTGCCGGCGACGAAGCGCGGAATACCGGTCTCCGCTTCGAAATGATCGCAGGCGGCGCGGGCGATGCGGGCGGCGGCGCGATTGATCTCCAGCGTGCGCTCGCCCAGGCCGTGTTCGGCTAGAGTCAGGCGGTTGCTGCGAAACGTATTGGTTTCGATCGCTTCGCTGCCGACGTTCAGGAAGGACTCATGAATCTCGCGAATGATATCAGGACGGGTGATGACCAGGTAATCGATGCAGTCCTGGTATGCGACGCCACCGAAGTCGTACTTCGTCAGCGTATGACTTTGGATGCTCGTGCCCATGGCGCCGTCGAAGATGACGATATGGTCGTCGATGGCGTCAAGGTAACGTCTGTTCGTGAAGGCTGGCGTCGATTCTGTCATGCCGTCATCATAGCACAGGAGGGCTTGGGAACGTAGACCGTTGCGCCGATATCAAGGCGATGTTGTTCAACGAGGACAAGCCAGCGGCTCGCCCCTGCAGCGTTTTCAAATGTACTGTCGATCTTCTCAGAGAACTCCTGCGGCGCGCTTGCGATCGGTCGCTTCCAAGTAACGCCAGAAAAGCAACGCAACAATTTGAGGAACGGCGTGGGACGATTCGGTCGCCCGCCGACACAAGCGCGGATTTTCGGGCGACACACAGTGTCGCCCCTACATATCGACGCTATGCTGAATTATGTATGACCTACTTGGCGTACCTTCTGTCTACCCGCTTGACTTGCGCTTTTCCTTGCCATTGACGGCCATGCCGGTGCATGGATCAAGCCTTCAAGGGCGCAATCAGAAAGAGCAATCTCGAGTCAGGGCTTTCTCAGGAATAGCTCGACATTCATTATTATCTATTAAAAATAATCACGTAATGTGTCAATATAACAGAGGCGAAATCCTTCGCCAGAAATCAAACAAGCGCCATGCCGGGCGCTTGTTTATTCTGAAAGGAGGAGGCTGTGAACGGTTTTGTTCTTGTCAAGGCAACTGTTCGTGTCTACGGGCATTTGATGCTCGTAGTCATCTGGCATTTCATACATGCCAGACGGCAGTAGCCAGTTACTCCCCTCAGTATTGCTGAGGGGAGTATACTATATCGCCTTCACGATGTCAAGATTGTGCCAAGTTGGTACTGTATCAAAGTCGGTTGATGTTCTTCAAATACCGACGACTTGGTAGGGGCGACTCGGCGAGTCGCCCAATTTCGATTCTGTTCGTACCTATCGGGCGATCCTCCGGATCGCCCCTACCGGACTTTTTCAATCCAATATGTAGATTCCTTCAAATGTCTGCTGGCAATCAGGTGGCTGGCTCGCCCAGGCGGCGTTCGGTGCCGGCGAGCAGACGCTGCACATTGCCGCGATGCCGCAGCAAGAGCATGACGCTCAGCGCGATGGCATAGAGCAGCAGGATGGGCTTCTGAAACTCGGCGCCGACCAGGAGAATGAGCCAGAAGTTCGCGATGGCGAAGCCGATCAAGACGCCGAGGGAGACGTAGCGGGTGCGGGCGATGACCGCGATGCCGATGCAGCCGGCGACCAGAATCTGAAAGGGCTGGATCATCAGCATGGCGCCAAAAGCGGTGGCGGCGCCTTTGCCCCCGCGCACAATCAGCTTGAGCTTGCCTTCCTTGATGGATGCCGTGAGCACAGTGGCGAAGAGGGACCAATTGTGACCGACCACGACGCAGGTGGCCGCGACCGAGGTGGCCACGCCAATCTGCTCGGGCAGGATCATATCCCGCGCCAGCCAGACAGCGAAGACGCCTTTGGCGATATCGGCGCTGATCGTCAGGATCGCCCAGCCTTTGCCCATGGTGCGCGCGACATTCGTGCCGCCCATGTTCCCGCTGCCCTGCTCGAATATGTTGATGTTCTTCAGCTTGCCGAGGAAATAAGCGGTCGGGAAGGAGCCGATCAAGTAGCTGGCGACGATTATGGTAATCACCTGGGCGGCGTTCTGCGTGGTAAACATCTTCCCGTACCTTGTTATCGATGCCGGGGTTCGCGGCAAGGATAAATCTCTTGCGCTTATCTTACCTGAATTGCGTCAATCTAACAATATAGTAGCGCTGTCCGCGCTCTTGCAGACGACGGATTTGCATCGGGTTAAAACGGAATCCCGACGGATGGCGGGCTTGCCCAATCCGATTGAGTTGCTGTATTTGATCAACACTCGCTGTCAATGGATTCTACGCAATTTCGATTGAAATCTACAATCCGTTTGCATTCGTCATAAGAAACCAGTATGATATGAGCCCGACCCGGACTACATTTGCTTATGAGGAAGACTGACATGGATCAAAAGAGCAATCCACAGGAACAGCGGGCAATTGGATACCTTGAAGGCCGCCTCGAAGGGCTGGCAACCAAAGAACATGTACAGGAAGCTATTGACAGGCAAACTGAACGCATGGACTCAAGGTTCGACAAGCAAGCTGAAAGCATGGACTCAAGGTTCGACAAGCAAGCTGAGCGCATGGACACAAGGTTTGACACGCTCGAAGACGCAATCAAAGGCGTACAACGTAGACAGACCAAGGCATTGGGCGTGGCAGTCGGGATCGCTTTTCTGTTGTCGCTTGCGGTAGGCGCTGGAAACCTCGCGGTGAATCTCGGCTTGTTCTAATTTCCGCCAAAACATTCGAGCACAACTATATCTGCTGACGAGGAAGACCGACATGGATCAAAACAGCAATCCACAGGAACAGCGAGCAATTGGGTACATTGAAGGCCGCCTGGAAGGGCTGGCAACCAAAGAACATGTACAGGAAGCTATTGACAGGCAAACTGAACGCATGGACTCAAGATTCGACAAGCAAACTGAGCGCATGGACACAAGGTTTGACACGCTCGAAGACGCAATCAAAGGCGTACAACGTAGACAGACCAAGGCATTGGGCGTGGCAGTCGGGATCGCTTTTCTGCTGTCGCTTGCGGTAGGCGCTGGCAACCTCGCGGTGAATCTCGGCTTGTTCTGATTTCCGCCGACATAGTTAGAGGAGTCTTTACGGCGGATACTTTCCCAAGCAGTTCCAGGAAATATGCGGCGATCGCGCCGGTCGGTCACGCTTCCCGATTCACACAAACGACGTGCACGTTGTCATACTCGGCGCCAGTACGCTCCCAAGTGAATTTGTACTCGACTCCCTCAAATGTCACGACAATGTTATAAGCGCCTGTTGGGAATTCTTCGCCTTCCAGCCATTGCCGTCTAAACGGGGTTTTACCGTGTAGCAGGTCTTTAACTTCACCGTCAAACGCGATTGGCGCCGTCTCGCCCGGCAGAAAGACCTCAACGGAGGCCTCGTCAATATAGTCGCCGCTCACTTGCACATTTAAGTTTTCGCCCACTTTGTCCAGCAGCAACGCACATTCGACGCCAGCAAATGGATGCATTGCGCCTTCATGCAAAGGCATGGGACTGTCCGCGGCTCGGGGCGTTCGGCCCGGGCATTCGAGCAGGAAGGCCCGGTGTACTTTGCTCTCCCGGTTCCAGTGCAGTCGCAAAGTTTCGTCGTCGACATGAACATCGAAAGTGTACAGACCCAAGGGAAATACCCGACCCCGCTTCGTAAAAACTTTCATGGGGATGCCACTATCGGCCTCAGTAGTAACTATGATTTGGTCCATTTCCACGGGCTGACTTTCTCCAGCAAAATAGATGTCTAACGCCAGTCCTTCCAGGCTGTCTCCAGTGACTCCCGCAAAGAACAGCAATTCTCCATGCGCAGCCACCATTGCGCGGCAGCCCACCTCATCCAATTCGTACCACTCATCATTCTCAAGCAGCACCGTAACCGGAATCTCCGTCGCGGGCAGAGCTCCGGATGAATCGCTGGATACAGCTTCCTGGCATTCCGAAAAGAGCGGTTTCATGGCGACAGACAGCAGCATGTACTTGCTTCTCGCCTCGTCGTCTACGTCGTTGCTATATTGCGCAAGCTCGTAGAACGCCAGCAATTCACACATGTCGACCGGTTCGCTCTCCTCGCTTGCGGCCTCTTCCTGCGGCGCGGCGCCGCATGCTGTCAAGAGGGCCAAACTCAAAATACAGAGCAGTCTCATCATGACGATGCCTCTCGCCAACTCGTTTTGTTATTCGGCTCTTGTGAAGTTTACTCAAGCCGGTAGCTATCCGCAAAACGAAGACCCAGGCCGGGCGAGAGCCTTGCTGGATGCAAGGCTAGTTTTCAGCTAGGATTCGGCATGAGCAAGCGTGGAGGCGTCGCTGTGAGTGAAAAACCTGTAATCGCCATCGTAATGGGCGACCCGGCCGGCATCGGACCGGAGCTCATCGTTAAGGTCCTGGCTGAGGGCAACTGGCATGACCGCTGCCGGCCCTTCATCATCGGCGACCTGGCGGTCATGCGAGACAATGCCAGCGCGCTCGCTGCGCCGATCCTATTCCGGGCCCTGCCCGATTTGACCCAGGCGCGTTTCGATGCGACGACAATTGAAGTGTTGAGCCCGGCGGAATTCGAACTGGGAGCGCTGCCGCCGCCGAGCGTGCATCCCAAATTGGGGGAGGCGGCCGGGCGCTACCTGGAGCTGGCCTATCAACTCGCGCTGGAGTCACAAGTCGATGCGGTCGCGATGGCGCCGATGAACAAGGAGTCTTTTCGCGCGGCCGGCTACGACTATTACGATGAATTACAGTTCTTGGGCGATGTCACTGGCAGCGACGAGCCCTTCATTCTGGGAGCGGCCGGGCCGGTCTGGGCGGTGGCGGTGACGGAGCATATCCCGTTCCGGGACATCGTTACTTATATCAGCCGCGAACGCGTGCGCGCTTTCATCGAACGCCTGCATGCGGCGCTTTGCCGCCTCGGTTATGACGAGCCGCGAATCGCCGTGGCCGCCCTCAATCCCCATGGCGGCGAAGGCGGCTTATTCGGTCGCGAAGAGATTGACGAGATCGCGCCGGCCGTGCATGACGCAATTCGACAGGATATCCGGGCGGAGGGACCGGTGCCGGCGGATATCGTATTCAAGCGCGCGTTGGATGGTGAGTTTGACGGCGTCGTCTGCATGTATCATGATCAGATGAATATCGCGCGGAAGCTGCAGCCGCGTGGGGATATCGCGACGATATGGATGGGATTGCCCGTCGTCGGCGCCACAACCGCTCACGGCACCGCATTTGACATCGCGGGCAAAGGCATTGCCGACCCGGGCAGCCTGCGGGCGGCGCTGGATTATGCGATAAAGCTGGCCTAGAGACCGGGGATTTCGCCGCCGCAGCAAGGCGACAGCGCATTCGGCCGCTACTGCGTGAGCATGCCGGGATCGAGGGTCGGCTATTGAACTGAGTTTCTCTGATACCAGGCGACCGTCCGGCGCAGCCCATCTTCAAAGCTGACAATCGGCTCATAAGCCAGAAGATCGCGCGCCTTCTGCACGCTGGCCCGCGAGTGTTTGATATCGCCGGCTCGCACAGCGCCGTGAATGGGCGCGAGATCGCTGCCGAGGATGGCGTTCAGTTTCGCCACCAAGTCATTAATGGTGACCCGTCCGCCCGCCGCCAGATTGATCGTCTCGCCAACAGCCTCGGTTGCCCGGCAAGCCAGCAGATTCCCATGCACGACATTATCAACATAAGTGAAGTCCCGGGTCTGCGTTCCGTCGCCGTAAATCGTCGGCCTTTCGCCGCGAAGCATCAGCTTGATGAATTTGGGAATCGCCGCGGCATAAGCCGAATCTGGATTCTGGCGCGGGCCGAAGACATTGGAATAGCGCAGGGAGACGGTCTCCAGCCCGTACGTGTGCTTGAATGCGGCGGCATAATACTCGCCGGCCAGCTTGGCGACGCCGTAGGGAGAGATCGGCGCCGGGCGCATCGTCTCGACTTTTGAGGCGCCCGGCTGGTCGCCGTAGGCCGCCGAAGACGCGGCGTAAACCACACGCTTTACTCCGTTATCGCGGGCGGCAATCAGCACGTTCAGCGTGCCTGTCACACAGTGCCGATGCGTTTCCAGCGGGTCGGCCACACTGCGCGGCACCGACGGCAGGGCCGCCTGATGCAGCACATAATCTGCGCCGTGAAAGAGACGCTGGATCGTGTCCAGGTCGGTGATGCTGCCGAGCGTGACGGACAGGTCGCCGCCGAGCGACTCCAGGTGATCGAGATGTTCGCGTTTGCCGGTCAGCAGATTGTCGACCGCGCGCACGCGCTGCCCATCCCGCAGCAGGCGTTCCGCGATATGCGAGCCGATGAAGCCGGCAGCGCCCGTCACGACATAAGTTTCTGGCATTCTTGCCCTCTTCTGCGCTCATCCGAAACCCTAATTGTCTTATACCGAAAATGCAAGCGAAGTCCGCAGCATTTGCTTGCGCCTGGCGCCGCTGGATGGCAGCCGCTTCAGAATTGACATCCGCCTCGTCAAAAAATTCAAACTGCAATTTAACCACCGAGTACACCGAGAAAAGCGATTTCGCGGGATACTTGCGGGCGACCCACGGGTCGCCCCTACGGCATAAGAGGAGACTCGGTGTACGGGCGAGCCGGTGGCTCGCCCACCCTTGCTTCAAAATGGCCATCAGATTTCGCGCGACTTTCTTGCGTTTACTTCTGTGTTGTCTGCGGCAAAGAAAACTTGAAGCGGCTGCGCTGGTCGCCACTGCTTGACGGCGCGACTTTGGACTATAATCATTGCACGTCGCGAGGGGCGTTGCGGCATTCAGAGGGAGCGGTGCAATGGATTCGATAAGCAAAGACAAGACGATTGAACGGCGCGGGCCAAACGCGCGGGACCATATTGACGGCGTCAAATTCAGGACGCTGGCGCCGGGCATCACGACGCATCCGCTGGTACGGGGCGGCCGGCCCTGCATTGAAGGCACGGGACTGAAAGTTACGGATGTCGTCGCCGCAAAAAAGTATCACAAGTTGGTCCCGGCTGAAATCGCAGATCATTTCGAGATACAACAGAGCATGGTTGAAGATGCGCTGAGTTATTACGCCGCGCATACCGACTACATCGACACCGACATACAGCTTGATAGCCTGAATCACGAGCAATTGGCGGAAGCCCGTTATGGATCACGACAAGACTCGCTTCTATCTCGACGAAAACCTGCCTCCTGAAATAGCCGCCCAAAGATGCTCGCAGGGCTAGCCCGGTTGTGCGCCATGGATCCTGCTTTAGAGCCGGCAGCTTTTGCAGGCTCTTGGCGCCGCTGCCATTCGGCGCGGACCAAACCTGCGGGACCATATTGACGGCGTCAAATTCAGGACGCTGGCGCCGGGTATCACGACGCATCCGCTGGTGCGGGGCGGCCGGCCCTGCATTGAAGGCACGGGAATTACGGTAACGACCATCGCAGGACTGCGGAATTTCCAGGATATGGATGCGCCGCAAATCGCCGACCATCTGTGGATTGAGCTGTCCATGGCGCAAGACGCGTTGAACTACTATGCGGATCACAAACAGTACATCGATGTTTGCAACGAGCTTTCCAGTTTGAACCATGATCAGATGGTGGAATCCCCCTATGGCGATAAGACGCGTGAGCTTCTATCTCGACGAGAATCTGTCCCCGGAGATCCTTGAGCAGTTGCGATTGCGCGGTATCGACATTATTCGGGGTTCGCTCGGCGCGGCCGATCCGGTGCATTTGACTCGCGCCAGCGCCATGGGCCGGGTGCTTTGCACGCGGCAGTTAATCCATTTTGGTTGAAATAGTCTGGTAGGGGCGATCCGGCGGATCGCCCAATGGGTAAAACAGGATCTAAATTGGGCGACTCACCGAGTCGCCCCTACCAAATCGACGGTATTTGAAGGCATTCAACCTACCTTGATACTCTACTGGGCCCACGGCAGAGTATCCATTCCCGCTGAAATAGTCTGGTAGGGGCGATCCGGTGGATCGCCCAATGGGTAAAACAGGATCTAAATTGGGCGACTCACCGAGTCGCCCCTACCAAATCGACGGCATTTGAAGACATTCAACCTACCTCGATACTCTACAGGCCCGCGCCGGCTGGAATTCCAGGGCTGAACTTGCTACACTGGACGCAGTGCTAACACAATTGCAGCGGAGCCTTCTTGGCCATCCAGCCTTCGCACAAGAACAAAGCGACCGAACTCGAACTGATCGTCGACAGTTGGGAGCGCCGCCACGAATGGCGTCTGCTCTCAAGAACGCTGCCGCGCTCATTGCTGCTGGCGCTGCTCATCAGCCTCCTTGCCGGCGTTGTCGGCTATCTGCGCTTCGGCCTTTCCGCCGAGCAGCTAGCTCTGATCACGGGCGGACTTTGCGCCGCCGGCGGTGTCCTCAACTTGCTCTACACGCTGCTATTCCCGCGCCCGCTGCAGATCCGCGCCCGCTATTTTGACCTCGAATTTGACTTGCAGGAGCGCGTCTCCACCGCCTTCGAGCTCATGCATGGGCGGCTCTTGACGCATCCGGAGATCGAATCGCGCCAGATCGCCGATGCGCTGGCGCACGCCCGCGCCATCGACCCCCGCGCGCGCATTCAAATGGACTTCCGGCCGCGCGAACTCGCCGCGCTTTTGTTGCTGTCGCTGGCGATGCTGGGTTTGATCCTGCTGCCGAGCTATGTCGACCTCGAGGGGTTTGCGGACGAAGCCGCGGCCGCCGTGGAAGCGGCGCGCGAGGAGCTGCGGGAGATCATAGAGGCGGTCGCGACAGACACAGACCTGGACGATGTCGACCGGCAAGAACTGCTCGAGGCGCTTGAAGTTGCGCTGGAGCGCCTGCAGGAAGAAGACATCAGCGAAGAAGAGGCTTTCGCCGCCATGAGCCAGTTGGCGTCGGAACTGGAAGAATTGGAAAACGCCCTGGGCGATACGATTGATCTCGATCAATCCACGACGGAAGCCGCGCTTGAAGCGCTTGAGGATTACCGGCCCTCCGAGCGCGCGGAGGAAATTGTCGATTCCTCCTTGCAAGATCAGGCCCTGTCGGAGGATCTGCTGGATCTCTCGCAGACGCTGGATGCGCTGGCGCAGGAAGCCGCTGAAATGAGCCCGGAGGAAGTGGCGGCCGCGGCCGAAGCCCTGCAGGAGGCTTCTGACGCCCTGTCCCAATCGAGCAGCGAACTTTCTCGACGACTCGACGAGATGTCCGAAGCGCTCTCGGAAGCCGAGGCCGAGGCCCTTCAAGAAGCGCTGGACGCGGCGCGGGAAGAGCTGGCCCAGGAGCAGGAGCAACGTCAGCAAAACCGGGATGCCCAAAGCATGCTGCAGGATCAGTCCGAGCGGGCGCAGGAAACGGCTGAAGCCATCGCGCGCGAGCAGGCCCAGGAAGGCCAAAAGCAGGCGCCGGACCCGCGGCTGGGCCAAGGCGAAGAGTCCCAAAATGCGCAGCGCGGCGGCCAGCCGGGCGACCAGGAATCGGATGAGGCGCGGCCGGGCGCCAATCAGGCCGGGCGAAGCGCCGACAGCAATCGACCGGGTTCGGGTGAAAACGCCGGCCCGAACCAGGACAGCCGCTCCGCCGGCGCCGGCGCTGGCGAAGGCGCGCCCAGCAATGTCAGCCTGCCCGGAAGCGGCGGCGAGGATCAGGGCGCGGACACCGGCAATCGCACCACCGGCCAAGCCGAAATCGAATATGAAGCGCTCTACAGCCCGAGCGGCATCGGCGGCGGCGGCGGGGAAGAGATACGCCTGCAAACGGATGCCAACGACACCATCGTGCGGGAAGGCGACTTTGACGACAATCCGCTGGGCGAATCCCGGGTCAGCTATGACACCGTTTTCAGCGACTATCAGAACGCCGCCAATCGCGCCCTGGAGAGCGACTATGTGCCGCTGGGCCTGCGCGATGTCGTGCGCGATTATTTCACTTCGCTCGAGCCAAGCGCCGAATAGGGCCCGCCCATGGCCGATCTGCTGATTCGCGGCGCCCGGGTCTTGCAGTTGCGCGACGAAATGGCGCGCGTCCTGCCCCATCACGACATTCTGATACGCGGCAATCGCATCGAGAGTATCGCGCCGACGGGCGCGCTTGACGCCTCCCATGCGCGGCAGGTCATCGACGCCGCCGGGCAGCTGGCCATGCCCGGCTTCATCAATTGTCATGCCCACGTGCCGATGGCGCTCTGGCGCGGCTTGGGCGAAGATGTCAACCTCGAAAGCTGGTTTAACGACTATATCTGGCAGCTCGAAGCCAACCTGCAGCCGGAAGATGTCTTCTGGGGCATGCAGCTTGGCCTGCTGGAAATGATCGAAGCCGGTATCACCGCCGTCAGCGATCACTATTGGCACATGGATTTTGCCGCCCGCGCCGTCGAGAAAGCCGGCACGCGCGCGCTCTTGGGGCAAGCCATGTTCAGCGCAAACGGCGGCGCGCAGATTGATGAAACCGCCGCCTTCGCCAAGCGCTGGGATGGACAGGCCAACGGGCGCATCCGCACGATATTGGCGCCGCACGCGCCTTATACCTGCGACGATGATTTTCTGCGCGCGAGCGCCCGCAAAGCCGAAGCCATCGGGGCGGGCATCCACATTCATGTCGCTGAAACGATTGAACAGACCCAGGCCAGCTTGCGGCGGCGCGGACAAACGCCGATCGAGGTCCTGCAAGCTTGTGGCGTTTTCGATGTCCCGACCGTCCTGGCGCATGCCGTCGGCGCGACGCCGGGCGACCTGGAAATCCTCGCCGATTTGCGGGAGCCGACGGGCATCGCGCATTGCCCCAAGACCTACGCCAAGCTGGCAATGGGTTACAGGAATGTGGTCGAGTGCCGCGCCCTGGGCATCGCTGTCGGCCTGGGCACGGACGGCGCCGTCAGCAATAACACGCTTGACCTTTGGGAGGCGATGCGCCTCACGGCCCTGGGCCAGAAACAACTGACGGGCGATGCGGAAAAACTGACGATTCCGCAGGCCCTGACCATCGCCGGCGTCGATAGCGCGCGAGTCTATGGCCAAGGCGATGAACTTGGCGATCTGAGCCGCGGCAAGCTGGCCGATATCATCCTGGTCGACTTGAGCGGCGCGCATCACCTGCCGCTGAACAGCGTCAGCGCCAGCCTGGTCTACAACGCCCGCGCCGGCGATGTGCAAACGGTCATCTGCGACGGGCAGATCATCATGCACGAGCGCGAGCACCTCAGGCTCGATAAGGATGAAATCATGGAGAATATCCGGCCGCGGATGGAGCGCTTGCGCCGCCGCGACAGCGCCCCCAAGATACAGACCTACAACCCTTGACGGCGCGGATTGGCGGCTAAGCAACGATCATTGACGACCGCGAAAGGCCGGGCTTAGCCTTCCGCCTCACGATGCCAGTGCAGAAAAGCCACTTAACCTAACTTACCGTTTGACCCGCACCGGGCAGACCCAATACTCAGTATTCCCAAGTAAGTAATTGAGAATGACTGCCGCCTAAATGTAATTCGCAAAATAATCCAAAGTGTGTACGGGCGAGCGGCGGTCAGTGTCTACGCGACCCGGTGGCTCGCCCACTGTTGCTATAGAATTCCAATCTGTTTTCCATGACTTACTTGGTACTACTTCTGCGGTTCAACGTTAGCGCCGCAATAAACCGCAAAACCGGGCGACTTAACTCCCCACCACAATGCATTGCTGAAGACAGGGCAGTTATGCAAAGTCGCGCACTTCAAGGTCTACTCCGCCCCCCAGCCCTGTTCCCCCTCGGCCCCCCGTACAACGCTGAGGAGCGGACATGTTTGATGTAACGTTTGATGTAACATGGTACGATAGCGGCGGGTCAGCTAATAGCTGACCCCTACAAGGTTCATTTATGGCGAAAATTGTAGGGGCGACCTATCAGGTCGCCCGAAAATCACCGAAATAATTCCAAGTTTTGCAACGATATCACGGCTGATGTAAAGGCGTCCGCTCCTCAGCCCGTACAACGGGGGGGGGGGGGGGGGGGGGGGGGGGGGGATATGCGCGGTAGCATGAACCAGTACCGGACAAGCCTTGTAAGGCTTGTCCGGTACTGGTCAAACGTGAAGGACTTGAAGAAATGTACTTCACAAAACCCCCACCCCAAACCCCTTTGCCATCTCTATGGCAAAGCATCCCATGAAGAGGGATGGGCTCTTTTGCGCGAATCTCGAATTACCTAGCTCCCCTACCCTCCTTGTGGCTGAGGACAGGACAGGTTTGTAGCAACTTGAAAGGCAGTAAATCGCGATCTATGTAAAGATTCATCAGTATCACTTCTAACCCCCGTAAGGAAAGAAAGGTGAAACTGATGAATCTTCCTTCATTGTACCATTGGCAGGAGCAGGTTTCGAAGCATTTTACAAGCTTTACGGTGTGGCAGAAAAAGCGTTTGGCGCGGTTCAGTCTAGGTGTGATGCTAAGCGAGCATTGCCAACAGTCAAGGATTGCAAAGGCGTTGGCGGGAGACGTCAGTGCTGACGGTATCGTGCGACAGTTGCGGCGGTGTATCGCGGATCAGAAATGGTCGCCCGCTCAGTTCTCGCAGGATTGGACACGCTGGGTTGTCAGCTTGTTGCCGAAGACGCGGCTCGTGTTGTTGGTGGACGAGACCAGTATCGGTGGGCGTTTTCGAGTGATGATGGTGGGTGTAGCGTATAAGCGGCGCTGCATTCAGCTAGCCTGGACTTGCTACAAGGCGAATAGTCAGGAGGACTATCCAATTGAAGGTCAGGTGAAGATGATTGCGGGCATGCTTGCGCAAATCAAGAAAGTTTTGCCCGATGACAGGCCGGTTTTGGTGCTGGCAGATCGCGGCATCGGCAACTCGCCAGCGCTGTGCAGGGCGGTTGAGGGCTTGGGCTGGCAATATTTGTTCCGCGTTCCGAAAACAGTCAAGATCAAGACCGATGACGGGATAGCGCATCCGTACAAGGAAGTGCGGAAAGGGGGACGATGGCGCGCGAGCGGATCGGTCTTTATCAAACGGGGAAGGCTTCCGGCGCATGTGCGCGCGATCTGGGACCGAGATTGCGACGAGCCTTGGATTTTGGTTACAAACAATCCAGACTTGACAGGTCGGGAGTATAGGATGCGCAACTGGCAGGAACAGAGCTTCCGCGACTTGAAAAGCGGTGGCTGGCAACTGGAAACCTGTCGTTTGCGCTCGGTAGACCGAATGGCCCGATTCCTGGCGATCTTGGCGCTTGCGCAAGGCATGGCCTTAGCGCTTGGCAGCCAAGCTGTGATCACAGGTAAGGCACGCCGACTGATAAAGACCAAAGACAACAAGTTGAGGCAGCCACTTAGCCTGTTCAAGGAAGGCATCGCCTACTTCAACAAGTATGTCTTACGTCACGACAAGTTCCCAACCCTGCCCGCTGTACGAGATCAAAGGCTATGTTAAACCTGCCCTGTCCTCAGCTCCTTGTGGGGGAAGGGGCCGGGGGATGGGGGCAGATTTGAGCGCCATGCAGTCAGTACCGGACAAGCCTTGTAGACACCCGCGCTGCACGGCAGCCGCTCACGCAAAAGGCTTTGCCTGTTTCATTCGCAGTCGACCACACAACCAGCAGTTACGTCGTACGTCAACTCATCAACGAACAAAGCCGCAGCGCTCACACGCTGGTTGCTATTCATTCTGGCACTTCCCGTCACGACTTTGGGAATGGCAGCGCACCGGCTTTGTCAGCTCAATGGCTTAACCTGTTTTTGGCGGTCTGAGCCGCATGCGTGACGACAATTCTCCGGATGACACAGTCTACATAAGGAGCTTGCCGCTTCAGTTTCATCGGCATCTCAAGGAGCGAGAGGTGTTCTCCGCTGCCACAATGAGTGTCATAAATTCTGCGGAAATCCACAAGGAATCTGTTAACTTTACACAATGGAAAACACAAAGTTAGACTCAAATGTGCTCCTTGGCAAAGAAAACAGGGGCGACCGCGTGTGTCGCCCCTTTATATTGGGATTGCGGCAGGCGGGCGAGCCAATGGCTCACCCCTACAGATGTCCTGGTGTGTGGGCGGAATGAGGATGGGGAATACGTGAAGGGGCGATCGTATGAGTCGCCCATTTGTGTTGGGATTGCGGGAGGCGGGCGAGCCACCGGAGTCTGTTGAAAAACGCGTTCAAATGGATTGGGGTGCCAGGAACTGGATAGAAAAAGAATCTGTCACGTGGCCCAGATACCTCGCCAAGCGCTTCAGATTTACCGCAGTGGCTGTGAATGCCGCTTGCAATGTGGCTTTCTCTTGTCCGCGATAACGATTTTGCCTCAAGCCATGTCTTCGCGCCAGTTCTCCTATCGTGCTTTCAATGCGAGCGCGGGCATGCATTTCCTTGACAAAGCCGGCGCTGGCTTGCTCTCTTCGTCGTTTTGTCAACTGCTTATGATACGGCGAGATCTCGAGGCTGCGTCCGCGTTTCTCGGTCGTACACAGGGAGTTGAAAGGACATCGCTGACACTGCTTGCCGAAGCGGACGTTCCAGGCGACATCATGTTGAGAAGAGGGATTGAAAACGGTCGCCTTCTTGCCGGCTGGACAACGGGCCTGCCGCCGCTCCACATCAACATCGAAATCTTGCAAACGGAAGCCGACCGGCTTGCGCGAATTGCTGCCGATGAAACCGCGCAGATCAAGACCCTTTTGCTCGCTGTCGTGCAGGGTCTTGCCGTTACAATAAGCCTGATCCACATACTGCTTTTCCGGCAACAAACCCCGCTCCGCCAAGCGCTTTAGAATCTCTTCCAGCGCCTTGCCATCGGCTTCATTCGCGCTGTGAATCCCGATGTCGGTGATGACTGGGAAGGCGCCATCCACTGTCTCCGTCACTTGCGCCTTGTAGCCGCGCCAGGCTGTTTCTTTCCCTTTGCGGCTATAACGAACGGAGGGCTCGTGCGGCGAAGTAATCACATCCCCTTTCGCGTCAATATTGGCTTTGGCTTTCAGACCTGATTCACCATCCTCATCGCCTTGATCAAACTGCTGCGAAAGAACCTGAGACAGCGTGATTATCTCGGGCAAATCCTGCCATGCCGCTTGCCCATGCTGCGCAATCTGCGACAGCAGCCAGAACCCGTCTTGCCCAGCAGCCAGCAGCGCTTCCTTGGTTTGCGCTGGGCTCAAACGGAATTCACTCCGCTTTTGACTGTTAAAGTTGACAAAACTGACTGGCAAGACTTGGCGGACCCATTTCCCATCGGCGTTGGTTAAAGCGCCCAAAGCCAAACGCAGCGTCTCCCAGACCAATTCCAGGCGACTTAGACGCTCCACCGCCGCCAATACATGCGTCGCATCGGTCCGCTGGCGCTTCGACTTCACATAACCCAACTTAAACAGATACTTCAGCACCTGCTCAAACATCAGATATTCCTGACCATGCGCATAAAGACGCTTGCGAAAATTGCAGAGACTCGAATAGTCGAAACCTGGCCAATTCAACTCCTGCCGCAGCGCGTACTTCCAATCCATGCGCACCTTGACCATCTCGGCTGCCCGACGATCCGGCAGCTTCTCGTAAAATTGTAAAACCAGCACAAAGCATAGCAGCACCGGATTGATGGCGCCGCGACCGGTTTGATGATACATCGCGGCCAAGGCGCTCTCATCAATAATCTCTTCGGCCTTTTCGCCGAGCAAGCGGCATACGCTATCAGCAGGCAACATGGCTTCGACTGCATCACGGGTTGTCGCGGGAATCTCTTTCGGGAAAGCCTGTTTCAATGACATCTCACGCTCACTATGATTGAGATACAATGTCATTATAGGTCAATTCAGTTTTTCAACACTGTCCACCGGCTCGCCCCTACCGATGCGTGGTGTGTAGGCGGAAAAGGGTTGCGGGATGGGAAACAGTCGCGGCGCTGGAAGCGGTCAACGCCGAATTTCGTATGACAAGAAATGTAGGGGCGACCCTTGGGTCGCCCGCAGTTGCGCGATACGTGTAGGGCGACCTCGTGAGTTGTCCCTTTTTTTAGGATTGAGACAGGCGGGCGAGCCAATGGCTCGCCCCTACCGACGTCGTGGCGGGCGGGCGAGCGCCTACAGAACTCGTGTTGGCTGGGGCAGTCAGGATTGCGTCGGGCGAGCCACCGGCTTGCTCCTGCGAAGTTTGATGGTGGAAGACGCTCAAAAGACGATGACGCCGCGCGCCACATTGCCGCTGGTCATGTCGGCAAAGGCTTCGTTGATCTGGCTTAGTTGGTAGCGGCGCGTGATCAATTGCTCCAGGTTGAGCCGGCCGGCGGAGTATAGATGCAGCAGCGCGGGAATTTCGCGCTCGGGATGCACCGAGCCGTAGAAAGAGCCGCGCACTGTCTTTTCCGTTCTTGTGATGACCGCGCCGGGCAGGTTGGTCGTGCTGCCGTCTGGCGCTGTGCCGACCAATGTCAGCGTCCCGCCGGGACGGACGGCCTCGAAGGCGCGCTCTTGCAGTTGTGGCAAGCCAACCGCTTCGAATGCCTTATCGACGCCGCGGCCCCCGCTTAGCGCCCGCAGTTCGGCGACGGTCCTCTCGTCGGAGGGCAAGACATGCGTCGCCCCGAATTGCCGCGCCAGCTCATGTTTAGCCGCGCTGGTATCGACGGCGACGATGGGGTCGGCGCCGCAGAGTTGCGCGCCCTGGATGATATTCAAGCCGATGCCGCCAGCCCCAAAGACAGCGACGCTCTCGCCCGGGCTGACGCCGGCCGTATACATCGCCGCGCCGACGCCGGTGGCGACGGCGCAGCCAACCAGGGCCGCGACATCTAGCGGCATATCGCGGCGAATGGGCACGCAGCTCGCTTCCCGCACTACGGCGTATTCGGCGAATGCGCCCAGGCCGGCCAGGATGTAGACTGGCTCGCCGCGCCAGCGGATGCGCGCTGTGCCATCGTCAAGAAAGCCGGATGCAATCGCCGGACCGTATGCCGCGCAGAGGTTGGGCTTGCCCCGATGGCAATAGAAGCATTCGCCGCAGGTCGGCGCCCAGGTGAGCGTGACATGATCGCCGGGGGCGACGCGCGCGACGCCGGGCCCGACCGCCTCGACGACTCCCGCGCCTTCGTGCCCGGCGATGATGGGCATTGGTTTCGGCGCCGTGCCGATGGCGACGCGCCAGTCGCTGCGGCAGATGCCGGCGACGGCGATCTTGACCAGAACTTCGCCCGCTTGTGGCGGCGCCAGATCGACCGTTTCGATACTGAACGGGCGGTTGATTTGATTGAGCACCGCCGCTTGCATTTTCATAAACTTGTCCTTTGTCCGGCGGGGGCGAGGGCTAGTTCAATACATAATGATACCGCGCAAGTTCCCGGCTCCACATTTTGGGAACGGGCGGCCGGGCAATCGCCTCAAAACAAGTATCCGCCATGACATATCTAAATCAGCGCGACGATTAACCACAGCGGCAAGCGATAGCGAGCCACAAAAATGAATCCGCAGCGAACTTCGGGGCCGCGCTTCATTATGCTTGTCGCGCTGCTCGCGAAAAATGAGAGTATACCCGCCGAGCATATTCCGCTATACTTATGCTGTCTTGATGTCTTTTGGAGCTTTAATGGGCTTTATAGTGCTTATGAGATACAATGCCGACTCATCAAGCTCTGGCGGTTCGCAATTGGCGGCCGGTTGACGCCGTCCGCTCTTCGACAACTATGAACCAATAGAGGAACTTGGCATTCGCGCCCCGGCGCGCTTCAATCAAAAAACCAGCCGGGGATTTCATCTACCGTTGCGGCATCTAATTTAGCATTTGGAGGATTTGACTATGCGCACCCGATTCAGAACCAAAGACTCGCTCGGCTACTTTCGCAGCCCGCGCGGCATGCGGCTTTTGCGTCTATTTCTTCTAGCATTGCTCCTTGTCGGATTAGGCGCTGTCTCAATTGCGCAAGACGCCATGGACGAGCCGGCATTGCCGGAACGGGTTCGCGACGGACTGCAAGTCGCGAGCGAAGCCATCATAGCGGAGCGCAGCGCCCTCGCCGCGCCCTTTGTGATTTACGGCTACAGATTCGACCAGGACAATTGGGGCACGCCGGCGATGGCACAGGAATACGGCACATTAGGAATCGACAATTGCGTGAGCGACGTTCCGCTTATGCAGAAGCGTTCTGAAGTCGTGCTTGGCTGGAATTTCACGATTGCCGATATGTCCTGCAATGTCTATTACGCGCGGGTCAGCCTTGATCGGTCGCAATCGGCCCTCTGCGACGAAGTGGCTTTATCGCCCAATATGTCGGCGGAGGGAAGCGCGGCCGCCGGCGTGATAGAATTGCTCCGCGACGTTCAATCCATTTGTGGCGATATCTTTGTGGAGGCGACTCCAAGCGACGAGATGGGTGAGATGGGCAAGATGGACGAAATGGGCGAAATGGACAAGATGGGCGAAATGGACAAGATGGGCGAAATGGACAAGATGGGCGAAATGGACAAGATGGGCGAAATGGACAAGATGGGCGAGATGGACAAGATGGGCGAAATGGACAAGATGGGCGAGATGGACAAGATGGGCGAAATGGGCGAGATGGACAAGATGGGCGAGATGGACAAGATGGACGAGATGGGCGAGATGCAGCCGACGCCGGACGCTACTTCCGTCCTACGCTCTATCAGATTGCGCAACATCAATCTAGGTGGCACAGACGGGGGCTAAATGAGCCAACTTGTTGTCATTCAGCCCACCGCGGAACTCATGTCTGAGGCTTAAATGAGCATGGACGATATGAAGCCGCGCTGTCCCGGCCGTCAAGTTGGGTGGAATCAGAGGGATAAAGGAATGGGCGCGGACAACTATAAGGTTGTAACAACTACCGACGCCGACGGATGCGTCACGAAAACGATAACGTACACGGGCGCTGAAAATCCTGACTCGCCCGTGATTACCGTAATTGGTGACGAAGACTGTTTTAAACCGGACGCGGGCGAAATGCTGATGCAATCCGGCCACGACAGAGTCGGATCTAACGTCGGCGATGTCCTTATGGTCGACTGTTGACAATAGCCTGCGCCGCCAGGAATTGACCGCGCCGACGGCCAACCCGGCGAGAAACTGCCGCTATATCGCTATGGCGGCTTGCATATTTATTGTCATTGGGTTAGCCCTTTAGGCCTGAGCCGAGGATGCCGCCGACGTAATATCGTTGGAAGGGCAGAATCAAAAGCACCGGGACGAGCATCGCCAGAACCGAGCTGGCGAACATCTGCTCCCAAAGATTGACATTCTGCTCAATGCCGATGATCGATACGGCGACCTGTACCACGCGCAGCTCGGGAACGGGCGCGACCAGAATCGGCCAGAAGAAGTTGTTCCACTGACCCAGGAACAGAATCACGCCGGCACTGATCAGAGCCGGTTTGGACACGGGCAGGATGATGCGAATGAAGACTTGCAGCCAGGTGGCGCCGTCGACGCGCGGCGCGTCGATGAGATCCTGTGGAATCTCGGCGAAGAACTGGCGGAATAGAAAGATGACGATGCCGTTGGCCAGACCGGGCACGATGAGACCTTGCCAGGTATTCAGCCAGCCCAGCTCCCGCACCAGGACGAATGAAGGGATAATCGTCAAATCGCCGGGGATCATGAAGCTGAATACAACCAGCGCGAAGAGGAAGTTCTTCCAGCGGAAATGCAGGCGGGCGAAGGCGAATCCCGACATTGCCCCGACCGCGATGCCTAGGATTACGGTGACGGCGCCGAGAAAGAAAGTATTCAGCAGAGCCGTTCCGAAGTCTTTTTCGAAAATGGCGCGGTAACCGTCGAGGGTGAATTCTTCGGGGAAGAAGGCGCGCCAGCTGAAGGGCAGGGCGTTCTTCCAGACCGTTTCACGCGTCGTGAAGGAAGAGGCAATAATCCAGGAGATCGGCAGAATCACCGCAATCGCCAAGCCGATGAGCAGCGCGTAGAGCAGAATATGGCGGCGCGCTACCCGCAGCCTTGCCCGTGTTGCAGCGTCCCAGGTCATGCCCTGCCGCTCCATTGGATTTGAAGTCTCCTATGCCTCAACAATCCGGGCTCCAATTCGCGACTAATGCTGCGGACGCAGGATGATGAACTCAATGGCGACGAAAACGATCACAACGATGAGCAGAACGGAGACAATCGCCGAGGCGATGCCGATATCGCCGTAAACGAGGCCGCGGCGGTAGGCTTCGTACATGACAAGATGGGTGGAAAGCTGCGGCCCGCCGCGCGTCAGCAGGTAGACCGGCGCGAAGAGGGTGAAGTTCACCACCGTGTCGGAGACGAGAACGAAGGCGATGATGCGCCGCAGAAGCGGCAGCTTGATGGAAACGAAGACGCGCAGACTGCTAGCGCCATCGACACGCGCCGATTCCAGCACATCGCTCGAGATGCCCTGCAAGCCAGCCAGGAAGAACAGGCTCCAATAAGGCACGCCGATCCAGCTGATGATGCCGATGATCGACCAGAGCGCTTGATCGGGGCTCTGCAGAAAGGGCTGACGCGGCAGCCCGATGGTGCGGAAGATGCCGTTGACCAAGCCGTAATTCGGGTCGAGCGCCAGGCCCCAGGCGATTGCCGTCACCGGCGCGGAAATGGCGATCGGCACCAGGTAGATGGCGCGGAAGATGGCGATGCCCGGCACGCGTACATTCACAAGCTCCGCCAGCAGCAGCGCCAGGCCCACCTGCAGCGGATTGACGACCAGGCTGAATATCAAGGTCGTCTTGAAGGAACCCCAGACGACCGGATCTTCATAAACGGCGAGGAAATTCGCCAGACCGACGAATTTGCGCCCGCCCGCCTGGCTCAGCGAATTGGTATAGAGGGCTTCTTCAAAACCCAGCACGATTGGGATATAGCGGAAGACAAGCAGGAGAATGAAAGCTGGCGCGAGGAAAAATACCGGCGTCCAGCGATCCAGGCTAAAGCTTTTGAGCACGGATTCTCTCCAAAGCAGCAGGCACAGGCGAGATCAGCCCCTCTCCACCTGTGGGAGAGGGGCTGGGGGGTGAGGGGTGCATGCCCCCTTAGGGCCGGTACTTATCCATTTCGCGCTGGATGCGACCGGCGGCCTGGCCCAATGCCTCGGCGGGATCAGCGCCGTTGCGGATATCCTCGAAAGCATCGGAGAGGATCTCTTCGTATTCGAGGTAACCAACGGTCAGCGGCCGCGGCGTGACGTATGGCGCTTCACCAGCCGCGACGACGAATGCCTGGTTGGGCCACTCGGCGTTGTCTGGATCGTCAATCAGCTCCTGGATCATCACTTCGTGCGCGGGCCAGACGCCCCAGACATCAAACCAGATGCGCCCGGCTTCGACTGAGCTGGCGAACTTCACAAACTCAGTCGCTTCCTCCGGGTGCTCGGTGTTGGCGTTGACGCCGAGGTGCCAACTGTCGCCCGGCACGGTGACCTCGCCGCCTTCCCAGTAGGGATGGGGCGCCGTTCCCCAGGAGAATTCGACCGGGTTATTGATGAATTGGTTGATCATCCAGCCGCCGTCGACATACAGACCCAACTGACTGTTGCGGAAAAGCTCGCCAGAGCTGATGCCGCCCTGCGGTGAAACGCCAAGCGCATTGTGCAGATCGCCGAACCAGGTGAAGGCTTTGACCCAGTCCTCGGAATCGATGATGCCTTCGACGGTCAGCGCGTCCTCGCCGAGGACTGCCGTCGGCAAGCTCTCTGGAATCGGCTGCAGCTGATAAATGCGATTGTACTGGCCGAATTGCAAACCCCAGACATCATTGACGCCATCGCCGTCGGCGTCATTCGCCAGCGCTTGAGCGGCCTCCGTAACTTGTTCCCAGGTCCAGCGCTCATCGGCCGCCGGCGGACTAATGCCGGCCGCTTCCAGCAGGTCGGCGTTGTAATACATCACCTGCGCCGAATTCCAGATCGGCGGCGCCAGCAGTTGGCCATCGTAGATGCTGGATGTATAAAGCGCGTCAATCCAGCCATCGGTCTGCTCCTGGGAGAATGCGTCATCCAGCGGCAGCAGCCAGCCGCGGAAGCCGTAAGCCGCCACCACCGGCGCGTCCACGCTGACGATATCGGGTTCGGGCGAGCCCGCGCCAAGCCGTATCTGATTCTGCTGGAAAACTTCGCGGAAGGTCACCTTGTCGACGCGGACGGTGATATTGGGGTTGTATTCGGTGAAGCGCTCGGCGACTTCTTCCGCGCCGGGCAAGTCGGTAATCCAACTCAACTCGACCGTGTCTTGCGCAAGCGCAGGCGCGGCGAGAAGCAGAGACAGAGAAAGTGCAAGAACAATAAGCCTCAGAACGTTGCGAACATACATGGTAATACCTCTCTCATAAAATCTACAAACATAAACGGAAATGTGGCGGATACCTTCCCGGCGCACCTCCTCTGTTGGATTGCTTTCCCAAGGATTATAGCCAGAGCGCAAGATAGGGGTCAAATCTGTGCGGGCGCTCCCCTTCTCCATTGCTATGGGGAGGGGGTCGGGGGGAGGGGTTGAATCGCGCGCCTATGACTTAATCGCGCCGACCGTCAGCCCCTGTACGAACTGCTTCTGCATAGCGAGGAAGAGCAGCAGAATCGGCAGGGTCGAAAGCAAGGACGCCGCCATGACCACGCCGTATTCCATGCGGTACAAATTCACCATGCCCGCCATCACGACCGGCAGCGTCTGCAATTCACGGCTGCGCAAGACGACCAGCGGCCAGACGAAATCGTTCCAGGAGCCCATGAAAGCCAGCACCGCCAGCACCGCCAACGCCGGACGCACCAGAGGCAGCGCGATCTGCCAATAGATGCGAAATTCCGAGGCGCCGTCGATCCGCGCCGAATCGAGCAGTTCGCCCGGCACCGATTCCATGCTCTGCTTCATGAAGAAGATTCCGAATGCGCCAGCGACCCCGGGCAGGATCACGCCAGCGTAACTGTTGACCAAACCCAGACGGATCACTAGCACGAAAAGCGGGATGAAGATGGTGTATAGCGGCACCATCATCGAACCGAGCAGCACCAGGAATAGGAAATTCTTCAGCGGGAAGGTGTATTTGGCGAAGGCGAAACCAGCCAGCGAAGCCAGGAAAAGATGGGAGAGGGTGTGGACCAAGGCGATGAAGGCGCTGTTGAGGAAATGCCGGGCGAAGTCGAAGTCGACGAAAAGGCTGACGTAATTGCGCAGGTGCGGCTCGTCCGGGATGAGCGTCGGCTGCATCTGGAAGATCTCCGACTGTTCCTTGATCGTATTGGAGATCATCCAGACGAAGGGCGTCGCCATCGAAATCAAGATGAAGAAGAGGAAGCCGTAGGCGATTGTGCGCTGCGCCTGGCGTGTTAGCGTACCGTCCATCGCCTTAGTCTTCCTTCCGGAAGGCGCCGAAGAGATAGAGCTGGATGAAGGACAAGCCAAAGATGATCAGCGCCATCACCCAGCCGATGGCGGAGCCGTAACCGAGCTTGGCGTTGGTGAAGCCCATGCGGTAGAGATAGTTGGCGAGGGTCAGGCTGGCGTCGTTGGGTCCGCCGTTGGCCAGCAGCATCGGCTCGGCGAAGAGCTGGAAGGAGCCGATCATGGTGACGACGCCGACGAAGAGCGCGATGGGCCGTAGCTGCGGGATGGTGATGTAGCGGAACTGCGCCCAGGTTCCGGCGCCGTCCACCTGGGCCGCTTCGTAGAGCTCGGGCGGGATGCTCTGCAAGCCGGTGAGGAAATACAAGACGTTGATGCCGGTGTAACGCCAGGTCGCCACCGCCAGCACCGAAATCTTCACCAATTCTTCGTCGAGCCATTTGAGCGCCGGGATGCCCAGCAGCGCCAAGCCCTGGTTGATCAAGCCGAACTGATTGTTGAAGATAAGCAGGAACATGATGGTGGCGGCGACTGTACTTGTCAGAATCGGCAGGAAGTAGCCGATGCGAAAGAGGCTCTTGATGCGGATCAGCGTCGAATTGATCAGCAGCGCCAAAACAAGAGCTAACGGCAAGATGAACAGAAACGCGCCGATGGCATAGTAGACCGTGTTCCAAAGGGACTTGAGGAAAACCGGGTCGCCCGTCAGGTAGGTATAATTGCCCAAGCCCACATGCCGCATGGGACCGGTGCCGGGCCAGCGGTGCAAACTGAGGTAGAGGGCGTAAACCAGCGGGCCGACCGAGAAGACGATGAAGAGAATGTAGAAGGGCGAGATGAAGACATAGGGCACGACCTTGCGCTCGGATCGGCTCCACCAGGCGCGCAGGCCGCGGTCTTCAACGATTGAGGCGCTGCTCACGAATTAGCCCCCCCCCATTCCCCGGTTAGTTCCGTCATCAATAACTGACAGAGGGACGCCTTTTCGCAGGGTTGCGTAAACGTCATCAAACAGGGTCATTCTGCGCATATCTACGGGCGACCCACCGGGTCGCCCCTACAATTCAACATAGTGGATGTGTAAGGGTCAGCCGGTGGCTGACCCATTATTTGGCGTAGGCCCTAACCGAAGTCGATCGTGCGGCGCAGTTCTTCCGCCGCGTCCTTCAAGGCTTGCTCGGCTGTCTTCTCGCCTTGGACAGCTTCGAATATGGCGTTGCCCACCAGCGTGCTGGCTTCATTGAACCAGGGACCGCGCGTTTGATGCGGCACTTCCGGCGCCAGCTCCAGGAAGAGCTCGCCCAACGACTGATTGTCGAAGTATGGGTCGGGACCCAGCAGCGCTTCGTTATCCAGATGCGAGAGCACCGGCGGCAGCAGGTTGTTCACTTCAAATTCGAAGATTTTGTTGTCTTCGTCGAACAGGGCGAATTCAATGAAAGCCCAAGCCTCATCCTTGTTCTCGCTCTGCTGCGTGATCGAATAGGCGGTGCCGCCGTGCGTGCTGGTGCGGGCGCCGCCCTCCTCAAAAGCGGGCAGGGGCGCCGCGCGCCATAGACCCTCGGTATCGGCGACATTATTCTTGATAAAGCCGCCATACCAGTCGGCGCCGATCGCGGCCGCGATTTTGCCCTCAGCCATCAGCCCATAGATGCTTTGCGAATCGCCCGGCGCTATCGCAACGCCGCTATCGAGCAAGCCGAGATACCATTCCAGGAGGGCGATGGTTTCCGGGCTGTCGACGATGACATTGCCCTCGGCATCAAAGAAGCCGGGGCTGCCCGATTGCAGCAGCAGCATATAAAAGTCGCCCCAACTGCGGTCGGACAGGACGAGCCCCGCGATGCCCTGTTCCGTCAGCGCAGCGGACGCCTCGACATATTCACCCCAGGTGGCGATGGGCATTTCAATGCCGGCATCGGCGAAGATGTCGTGCCGATAGTAAAGCACGACCGGGCAGAGGCAGTGATCAATGCCGTAAATCGTCCCCTGATGCGCGTACAAGCCGGTCTTCGCCATGATGTAGTCTTCCTCGTAAGGCGCAATCAGATCGTTCAGCGGTATCAGACCCGGCTCGCCCTTGAGGAAGCGGCTAATCACGCCTTGTTCGACATCAACGATATCGGGCGCGCCGACACCCGCCACAAAGGCGCCTTGCAAATTGTCGTAGAGCTGCCCATAAGGGATCTCCTCCACCACGATGCTGACATGGGGCGCGATTTCTTTGTAGTCGGCTTCAATGCCTTCGTAGAAGTCGGTGAAGAAAGAGCCGAAGGTCCAAATGGTCAGCGTGACGTCGTCTTGCGCCGAGGCGGTTCCGGCGCCGATGAGCAGGCTCAGAAGCAGCAAAATGGAGATCAAAACACTGATATTGCGTTTCATAATTTTTCTTCCTCCAGGAATCCGTTGATCTTTGATTAAGAGGGCGAGCCACCGGCTCGCCCCTGCAACCGCGCAATAGAAGGTTGGTCGGCGGGCGACTTGATAAGTCGCCCCTACACTTTCTAACTAGTAGGCGCTACAGGGATCTCCTTCCCACTGGCGTTCCCAGCTCTCCCAGGTGGCCACCGACGCGGGATCGGCTTCGCTGCGGGCGATGAAGCCTTTGTCGCGTCCGCCGATCTCGACATTGTATTCATCGACCATGGCGTCTGAAATCGACTGATAACGAAGGTCAATCGACCAGCGCACGGCATCAGATTTGTTGGGCAAGGCGGCGTGCGGCGTCAGCTGCGTGAAGCAGAGCGCGTCGCCCGCTTCCATCTCTACCGGGATGCCCGGTATCGCCGCCCGCTCTTCTTTTGAGATTCCGAGGAAGCCGGTCTCCTCGTCTTCAGTAATGGCGTACATATCGCCGCGATGATAGCCCTCCGCCACTTGCAGGCAACTGTTTTCGGTCGTCACGCGCATCAGCGGCATCCAGATCGAAAGCGTATGCACTTGCGCAATCGAGGGATAATACTGCGAATCCTGATGCCAGGGCGTGCGCGTCCAGCGTTGATCGGGCAGCTTGGGCCGCAGATTGAAGACGCCGTGCATGAAGACTTCAGCTGTGCCGAGCAGATCTTCGGCGATGTCGATCACCCTGGGTTCGGACATGAATGCGAAAAGCTCGGGGCTGACAATTTGGCGGCGTGGGCTGCGCTGATAAATCGGCTTGCCCGCTTCGTTCCAGGCGACCGTCAAGCGATGCTCCAGGTCGAGGTGGGCGAGGCCGTCTTCGAGCAAGCCTTCGTCCACCCAAGCCTGCACCGTGCGGTCGACCCAGCCGGCGCAGACCTTGCGTCCCAAGTCGATGCTGCGCTGTGGGAGGACATTTTCGACTTTCAGCCAACCGCGCTCGTGGTAGAAGGCAATCTGTTCGTCAGTCAGTATTTTGGGCATAAAGCGGTCCTGATTTGATGTGAGAATCCCATCTTGCTCAAAGTTAACGCAAATTTGGCGCTGGCGCAAATATCGCAAGCCCAGAGCAATCGCATCAAAACATTTTCCGCCGATGGCCATATAAAAATGTAGGGGCGTCTCGTGAGACCCCCGTTGAAAATGGCCTGCAAATTGTGGGCGTTTCAGCGGGTTGCGTAGACACTGACCGCCGACACTGACCGACAAACGCCCCTACAGATTTCGAAGACAGAGGGGGAAATGTCATTTATCAGCGCAATTTCAATTTGATGCGATTGCCCTGTCAAATCTCTGCGGATGTTGCCGCTGAATCGCAGGCAGTCCATTGCGCTATGATTTTATCGCGCCGACGGTCAGCCCTTGCACGAACTGCTTCTGCAAGGCGAAGAAGAGCAGCAGAATCGGCAAGGTCGATAGCAGCGACGCCGCCATGATTACCCCGTGTTCCATCCGGTACATACCCATCATGCCCGCCATCACCACGGGAAGGGTCTGCAATTCCCGGCTGCGCAGCACCACCAGCGGCCAGACGAAATCGTTCCAGGAATTCATGAAAGCCAGCACCGCCAACACCGCCAGCGCCGGACGCACCAGGGGCAGCGCGATCTGCCAGTAGATGCGGAACTCCGACGCGCCGTCGATCCGCGCCGAATCGAGTAATTCATCCGGCACTGCTTCCATGCTCTGCTTCATGAAGAAGATGCCAAATGCGGCGGCGACGCCGGGGATGATGACGCCGGCGTAGCTATTGACCAAGCCGAGACGGATGACCAAGACGAAGAGCGGGATGAAGATGGTGTATAGCGGCACCATCATTGAGCCGAGCAAGACAAGGAAGAGGAAGTTTTTGAGCGGGAAGATGTATTTGGCGAAGGCGAAACCGGCCAGCGATGCCAGGAAAAGATGAGAGATGGTATGTACCACAGCGATGAAGGCGCTGTTTAGGAAGTGGTGGGCGAAGTCGAATTCAACGAAGAGTCTGACATAATTGCGCAGGTGGGGCTCGTCCGGGATCAGCGTCGGCCGCAGTTGGAAGATCTCATATTGTTCTTTGAAGGTGTTGGAGATCATCCAGACGAAAGGCGTCGCCATCGAGATCAGGATGAAGAAGAGAAAGCCGTATGCGATGGTCCGCTGGGCGCGGCGAGTGGGCGTGTTGTCCATCGCCTCAGTCATCCTTCCTGAAAGCGCCGAAGAGATAGAGCTGGATGAAGGACAAGCCGAAGATAATCAATGCCAGCACCCAGCCGATGGCGGAGCCGTAGCCGAGCTTGGCGTTGGTGAAGCCCATGCGGTAGAGATAGTTGGCGAGGGTCAGGCTGGCGTCGTTGGGTCCGCCGTCCGCCAGCAGCAGCGGCTCGGCGAAAAGCTGGAAGGAGCCAATCATAGTGACCACGCCGACGAAAAGCGCGATGGGGCGCAGCTGCGGGATCGTGATGTAACGGAATTGCGCCCAGGTTCCGGCGCCATCCACCTGCGCCGCTTCATACAAATCGGGCGGGATGCTTTGCAAGCCGGTGAGAAAATACAAGACGTTGATGCCAGTGTAGCGCCAGGTCGCCACCGCCAACACTGAAATCTTCACTAATTCTTCGTCCAGCCATTTGAGCGCCGGGACGCCCAGCAGCGCCAAACCTTGGTTGATCAGACCGAACTGGTTGTTGAAGATCATCAGGAAAATGAGGGTGGCGGCGACCGTGCTGGTGAGGATGGGCAGGAAGTAGCCGATTCGGAAGATGCTCTTCAAGCGGATCAGCGTCGAGTTGATCAGCAGCGCCAGCAGCAGCGCCAGCGGCAAGATGAATAGAAAAGCGCCGATGGCGTAGTAGACCGTGTTCCACAGGGACTTGAGGAAGACGGGGTCGCCGGCCAGGTAGGTGTAATTGCCCAAGCCCACGTGGCGCATGGGACCGCTGCCGGGCCAGCGATGCAAACTGAGGTAGAGCGCGTATATCAGCGGACCGACCGAGAAGACGATGAAGAGAATATAGAATGGCGAGATGAAGAGGTAAGGTACGACCTTGCGCTCGGAACGGCTCCACCAGGCGCGCAGGCCGCGGTCTTCAACAATTGAGGCGCTGCTCACGATTTAGCCACCCATCCCGCCATGACTTGTATGGCTTGACCAGCAATTGTCTTTACGCGCGCAGCTACCTGATGGAAGGCTCAAAATCATGGAAACTTGTACGGGCGAGCCGCCGGCTCGCCCCTACCGTTGCGGCGTTTCACGGGCGACATACAATGTCGCCCCTACAGTTGCGAAGTTTGGCGGACGTTGTAGGGGCGACGCTTGGGTCGCTCGTACACGATCTACGTGCGCGCCCTAACCGAAATCGATCTGACGGCGCAGTTCGTCAGCCGCGTCCTTCAAGGCTTGCTCGGCCGTCTTCTCGCCCTGGGTCGCTTCGAATACAGCATTGGCTACCAGCGTGGTGGCTTCGTTGAACCAGGGACCACGCTCCTGGAAAGGCACTTCCGGCGCCAGCTCGAGGAAGAGCTCGCCCACCGACTGATTGTCGAAGTAGGGGTCGGGCGCCAGCAGCGCTTCGTTATCCAGGTGCGAAAGCACAGGCGGCAGCAGGTTGTTCACGTGATATTCGAGGATTTTGTTGTCCTCGTTGAAGAGGGCGAATTCGATGAAAGCCCAGGCTTCTTCCGGGTGCTCGCTCTGCGTGGTGATGGTATAAGCGGTGCCGCCGTGTGTGCTGGTGCGGGCGCCGCCTTCCTCAAATGCGGGCAGGGGCGCCGCGCGCCAGTTGCCGGCCCCGTCAGCCAATTCGTTCTTCAAGCTGCCGGCGTACCAGTCAGCGCCGATAACAGCGGCGATCTTACCCTCCGCGAATAAGCCCATGGTGGCGTGAAAATCGCCCGTGGAAATCGCGACGCCGCTTTCGAGCAAGTCGAGATACCATTCGAGCACGGCGATATTCCCCGGCGAATCGACTATCACGCTGCCTTCGGCGTCAAAGAAGCCGGGACTGCCCGATTGCAGCAGCAGCATGTAATAATCGCCCCAGCTGCGGTCGTCCAAGACGAGCGCCGCGATGCCCTGTTCGGTCAGCGCAGCGGAGGCCTCGATGAATTCATCCCAAGTGGCGATGGGCATCTCGATGCCGGCCTCAGCGAATATCTCATGCTGATAGTACAGGACGACCGGGCAGAGGCAATGATCGATGCCGTAGATGGTGCCTTGATACGCGTACAAGCCGGTCTTGGCCATGATGTAGTCATCCGCGTAAGGCGCGATCAGATCGTTCAGCGGCACTAGACCGGGTTCGCCTTTGAGGAAGCGGCTGATGACGCCTTGCTCAACATCGGCGATATCGGGCGCGCCGACGCCGGCGACAAAGGCGCCCTGCAAGTTGTCGTAGAGTTGTACGAAGGGCATCTCTTCGACCACGATGGTGACATGGGGCGCGATTTCTTTGTAGTCGTCTTCAATGCCTTTGTACAAATCGGTGAAGAAGGCGCCGAAGGTCCAGATGGTCAGGGTGACGTCATCTTGCGCCGAGGTGGTTCCAGCGCCGATGAGCAGGCTCAGAAGCAATAGTGCGGTTGTGAAAAGAGCGAACGAACGTTTCATCATTCTTTTTCCTTCCGGGAAAACTCATTTGTTTTTAAGAGGGCGGGCGACGCAATGGGTAGCGTAAACACTAACCGCCGCTCGCCCCGGCATTTTCTGACTAGTAGTTGCTATAGGGGTCTCCTTCCCACTGGCGTTCCCACTGCTCCCAGGTGGCCACCGCCGCGGGATCGGCTTCGCTGCGGGCGATGAAGCCTTTTTCGCGGCCGCCGCTGAGTTCGGTGTTGTGTTCAGGGACCATGGCGTCAGCGATGGTTTGATAACGCAGGTCGATGGACCAGCGCACGGCGTCGGATTTATTGGGCAGCGCAGCATGCGGCGTCAACTGCGTGAAGCAGAGCGCGTCGCCCGCCTCCATCTCGACCGGGATGCCCGGTATCGCCGCCCGCTCCTCTTTCGATATGCCCAGGAAACCAGTCTCTTCGTCTTCGGTGATGGCGTACATGTCGCCGCGATGATAACCCTCGGCCACCTGCAGGCAACTGTTTTCGGTCGTCACCCGCATCAGCGGCATCCAGATCGAAATCGTATGCACCCGAGTGTTCGAGGGATAATACTGCGAATCTTGATGCCAGGGTGTGCGCGTCCAGCGTTGATCGGGCAGCTTCGGGCGCAGATTGAAGACGCCGTGCATAAAGACCTCGGGACTGCCCAGCAAGTCTTCCGCGAGATCGATGATGTTGGGCTCGCTCATGAATTGGAAGAGCTCCGCGCACACGGTCTGGCGGCGCGGGCTGCGATGGTACATCGGTTTGCCAGCTTCGTTCCAGGCGACCTTCAGCCGATGCTCAAGGTCAAGATGGGCGAAATCGTCTTCGAGCAAGCCTTCATCGACCCAGCTCTGCACCTCGCGGTCGACCCAACCGGCGCAGACCTCGCGTCCCAGCTCAATGCTGCGCGGCGGCACGACATTTTCAACTTTCAACCAACCGCGCTCGTGGTAGAAGGAAATTTGTTTGTCAGTCAGTATTTTGGGCATAAAGCGATCCTATTTTGATGTGAGAATCCGATCTCGCCCAAAGTTAACGCAAACTTGGCGCTGGCGCAAATATCGCAGACCTTGCTATTCACATGCGGAGCGAGTTCAGCGCGCAGCGGGCGAGCCACGGGCTCGCCGCTACAACTACGTCTTTGTGCCTTTGTGCCCTTTGTGGCGAAAAATCTCGGTGACCTCGGTGTACTCGGTGGTTAGACAAAAAGGGCGGGCGACCTGATAGGTCGCGCCTACAAATGTCCCTTTGTGACCTTCGTGTCTTTGTGCCTTTGTGTAAAAGATCTCGGCGCACTCGGCGGCAAAAATCCTGTCGAAGCGTCAACCTAGAAAAACCCGCGCCTTTGAAAGCGCTCTTCCTTCCAGAAGTCGCCCTCGTTGTGGTAGCCGCCTTGCTCCCAAAAACCCGGTTTGTCCACTGGGCTGAACTCCAGGGCGCGCAAGAATTTGGCGCTCTTCCAGAAATAGCGCTTCGGCACCACCGTGCGCAGCGCGCCGCCGTGGTCCATCAAGTCGGGTTCGTGCAAGAAGCGGCCTTCGTATTTGTAGGCGAGCATGACATCTTCGTCGTCCATCACTTCCAGCGGCAAGTTGGCGGTGTAGCCGTATTCGCAGTGGGCGATCACGTAGCGCGCCTCCGCGGTCAGCTCCAGCTCGCGCAGGAAATCGCGGAACATGACGCCTTCCCAGGTGGTGTCGAACTTGCTCCAGCGCGTGACGCAGTGGATGTCCACCGTCATTGTCCCGGTCGGCAGTTGCAGGAATTCTTCCCAGGTCCAGCGTTTTTCCCGCGCAACCGCCCCGAAGACGCGCAGGTCCCAGGTGGCGGGATCGAAACTCGGCGTCGGCCCGTATGTGAGAACCGGGAATTTCTCGGTCAGGGACTGTCCGTTCGGCAGGCGGCCGGCGGCGCGCATCTCGCGTTCTTTTTGGCGTCGGCTGAGTTGGGACATGGGAAATTCCTGGGTTCTTTGTGATTAGCGCGGGCGACTCAGCGAGTCTCCCCTACAAGGCTTGTCCGAATCTAAAATAGGCCTTTGTTCGTCGAAGTTTTACCCCATCCCCGGCCCTTCCCCAGTAAACTGGGGAAGGGTGACTCTACAAAGAAGCTAGTAGATTGACCCCAAAACACGTAGAAAATTGCCAATGAAGTCCGTCTCTTTCAGCGCGCTCCCCCTTCCCTAGCTCGCTGGGGAAGGGGGTTGGGGGGATGGGGTAGAAAAAGCGTCGTAGCATGATCCTGTACCGGACAAACCTTACACACAATCTTTAACGAGCGGGCGACTCACAGGCGCCCCTACACAGATTCTCTAACGGGCGGACGCCCCCCCCCCCCTACAATTGCCGTTCTGTGTTACAGCGTCAACTGCAGAATCGTGCGCAGAAGCACATTGGCGCCCAACTCCACATGCCGCCATTCGGTGAATTCTCGGGGATTATGGCTGATGCCGTCCACCGATGGCAAGAAGATCATGCCGGCCGGCGCCAACTGATTCATGATTTGCGCATTGTGGCCGCTGTAGCTGGCGATTGGCATGCAGCGCAGGTTCTCCGCCCGGCAAGCCTCTTCAATTTGCCGGCAGAGATAGCCGGACATGCGCTCCGGTTCCCGGTACAAGGCGCGTTTGGTCGAGACTGAAAGGCGGTGGTCCTTGGCGCAGTCCCGCGCCAGCCGAATCAGGCGCGCTTCGATCGCCTTGAGCGTATCCTTGTCGGGATGCCGAAACTCCACGCGCAGCGATGCCTCCGCCGGCACGACATTGAAGCTGTCCGGCACCACGGCGACATGGCCGCAATTGACCACGCCCCCGGGGTATTCGTCCTGAACAAGCCGGTGCGCGGAAATGATGAAGGCGGCGGCGCCTTGCAAGGCATCGCGGCGCTCGCTTGCGGTTGTGGTGCCCGCATGCGCCGCCTCGCCATAGAAGACGAGATTATACGTTGTGCGCCCGACGATGCGGTCGACGATGCCCAGGTCATATTTCTTTTCGTGCAGGGTCTTGCCTTGCTCGATATGCACTTCCAGGTAGCCCAGAATGGAGGCGGCGTCGCGCCGGGCCCGGTTGATCTCGTTCAGCCGGATGCCCGCGCGGTGCAGCGCTGCGCGAAAGGCCATGTTGTCTTGCATGGTGTCGCTGATATCGTCGGCGGCGATCTTGCCGATCAGGCCATTGCTGCCGAACAGCGATTTCCAGGTGCCTTCTTCATCGGTGAAGTTGATCGCTTCCAGGTGATAGCCGGGCGTAAGGCTCGCCTCTTTGACCGTCCGCAAGCATTCCAGCGCGATCAAAACGCCGATTGCGCCGTCATAACGGCCGCCGTTCGGCACCGTGTCCAGGTGGGAGCCGATCATCAAGGTCTTGGCGGCCGGGTCTTCGGCGCGCAGGAGCCCGCTCAAATTGCCGACTTCGTCGTCCTTCACCTGCAGCCCGGCTTCTTCAACGCGGTCGGCGAACCAGGAGCGCGCCGCCAAATCTTCGTTGGATAGAGCCAAGCGCGATACCCCGCCGCCGACGGTGGCGCCGATCTCCGATAGCGCTTCAAAATCCGCCCGCAGCCGATCGCTGTTGACGCGCAATGTACAAGTATTCCTTGCCAAGCAGCCGTCCGTTTCCAAGAATTGATAATTGTGCATAGATTATAGTTTGAAAATGTAATTCGACAACTTGCCTCGGCGCGCATTCAGCGGGCGGGGCCCGCTTTGCCGCAGGCGGCGCCTGCCCCCTGCCTTGTTATCAGTCCAGCATGGGTTACGATATAGCAGTTGCCCTTATCTTACTGGATAGCGTAAATGCCTCCACGCGTTGAGCCAAGCGAACGCCAGAATTCGCCTTATCGCTGGGTGATCCTGGCGATGGTGACCCTGTCGGGCTTTCTGGCGATGGGATTCCCCACCACCGGCCTCTCCGCCATGTTCAGTGAAATCGCCGATTCGCTGGGCCTCGACTTGATCGAGATCGGCGTGATCTGGGGCGTCACCTCGGTGATGGGTATATTCACGGCCCTGATGGGCGGCGCCTTCATCGACTATTTTGGCACGCGCCGCACGCTGGTTCTGCTCTGCCTGGCGACCGGCGTCACCGGGGCCCTGCGCGGCCTCGCCTTCGATTTCTGGTCCCTGCTTTTCACATCCTTCTTGTTCGGCATGTTCCAGCCCATCCTGCCGATGAATTTTGTCAAGCTGAACCGCGAATGGTTCGCCTCGCGTCAGTTGGGTTTCGCGGCCGGCGTGATGTCTGCCGGCTTCGCCACCGGCTTGATGCTCGGCGCCCGATTGAGCGCCACAGAGCTCTCGCCGCTGCTGGGCGGCTGGCGCGCTGTCTTGATATTCCTCGGCGTCTGCGCCATCGCGCTCGCGGTCCTCTGGGCGATTGTGCATCCGCCATCCGACCGGCGCGCGCGCAAAGGCATGGAGATGCGGCTGGTCATCGCCAACCTGCGCCATGTCATGCGCTTTCGTGAATTGTGGGTGATCGCGCTGGCGGTCTTTGGCGTGCTCGGCTTGATGCGCGGTCTCGTCGGCTATGTGCCGACCTACCTGCGCGAGATCGGCTGGTCGGACGTCAATGCCGATAGCGCCGTCACGGTCTTCTTCTTCTGCAGCTTGATCAGCGTCGTGCCGATTTCCTATCTCTCCGACCGTCTGGGCAATCGCCGGCTGGTGATGGCCTTCGGCACGGCGATGATGACACTGGGCACAGCCCTGATGTATTTCGCCGGGGACAACTTCTGGCCCGTTATGCTGGCCATGGCGATCGCCGGCTTCTGTTTCGACAGTTTCATGGCTTTGAAAGGCGCCGCCATCACCGAGGTGGAAGGCTTGGAGCTGGCCTTGATGGGCAGCGCCCTGGGCTTCGGCGGCGTCTTGCAGAGCCTGGGCATGACCGTGACGCCGCCGCTGGGCAATTCGCTGTCGCAGATCGCTTTGAATGCGCCCTTCCTGCTCTGGGCCGCGTCCGGTTTATTCGCCACATTGGTCCTGCTCAGCTATCGCCGACGCAAAGCAAAATGAGCGCGGTTGCTCAGCCCTTAATGCCGATGGAAGCCAGCCCGCCAATAAGGTGGCGCTGGGCGAAGAAATAGACGACCAGGATAGGCAGGATAGAAACCAACGTCGCCCCCATGAAGAGGTGCCACTCGACGCTGTAGCGCCCCTGGAAGAAGGCCAAGCCCACCGAGATGGGAAACGACTCGTAGTCGCGCAGGAAGATGATCGGCTCGAGGAAGTCGTTCCAGGTCCACAGAAACGTGAATACAACCACGACGGTCAGCGCGGGACGGCAGAGCGGGATGATAATGCGATAGAGGATGCCCCAGTTGCCGGCGCCGTCAATGCGCGCGGCGTCATCGAGTTCGCGGGGAATCGTGCGCATAAATTGGGTCATCAAAAAGATGAAGAAAGGACTGCCAGTATAGGCCGGCAAAATCAGGGGCCAATAGGTATCGATCAAATCCAGGCGCAGATAGAGTACGTACAGTGGAATTAGTTTGATATGCCCGGGCACCATCATCATGCTCAACATCAAGATGAAGAGCACGTTCTTGAAGGGAAAGTTGAAGCGGGCGAAGCCGTATGCGATGACCGGGACCGACAGGAGCGCCCCGATGATATTGGCGATGACGAGAATAGCGCTGTTTAGCATGTAGCGCGCGAGCGGGTACTTGCTGAAGGCCTCGGCATAGTTGCCCCATTGCGGATTGGATGTGATCCACTCCGGCGGCCAGGCCATGAGCTCGCGCGGCAGCTTGAGCGATGTAGACGCCATCCAAAAGATCGGCAGCATAAATATGCAGGCCAGAGCCACCATGACGGCATAGACGATTGCATGCCCCAGGAGCTTCCTGGCGCGGCGCTGCCTGGTACTCCTCAGCAACTGTTCGGACGCGCTCAGCCGGGATGGATCAATTCTCATAGAAGACCCATTTTCTGGATGTATAGTTCACGAATACGGTCGCCGACAAGATGACGACCAGCAAGAACAGCGCCAGCGCCGAGGCGTAACCCATATTGGCATTGCGAAAGGCTTCCTCGTAGAAATAGTAGAGAAAGAAATATGTGGTCTTGAGCGGGCCGCCCTTGGTGATGACGTAGGCTTCGGTGAAGATCTTAAAGGCGTCAATGAGCTCAATGATGAGCTGAAAGAAGAGAGTCGGCGTCAATAGCGGCAGGGTGATGCGCCAGAAGCTCTTCCACCTGTTGGCACCATCGATCTTGGCGGCTTCGTAGAGATGCGCCGGAATGTTCTGCAACCCGGCCAGATAGATGATCGCCGCGCCGCCGACCTTCCAGATGCTCATGATGGCGACCGACGGCAGCGCCCAATGCAGGTCCCAGAACCATAATGGACCTCTTATGCCGAAATAGCTCAACAAGGTATTGACCACGCCCGTATCCGGATTCAAGAACCAAATCCACATCAACGAGACGGCGACGCCGGATATGACGGCAGGGATGAAGAATATCGTGCGAAAGGCATTCATGCCCGGTATCTTGAGATTGAGCAGCAACGCCAGCATCAGACCGAGCACGAGCTTCAAGGGCAGAGATATCGCGACAAACGAACTGGTCGCTCGCAGCGAGCTGACGAATAGCGGGTCGCGCGTGAACATTCGCGCGTAGTTGTCCAGGCCGACCCAAATCGGCGGTTCAGCCAATGTCCATTCGTTAAAGCTGAAATATATGGTGGCGAGTATGGGGAAAGCGTAGAAGACGACGAATCCCGCCATCCAGGGCGAGAGCGCGAGGTAACCAGTGCGGGCGTCACGGCGCTCTTGCGGTGTGAGTTTACGCCAGACGGAGAGCATGGGTCAACCACTCCAACCCTACATCCCTCCCCCCATGTGGGGGGAGGGATTTGTTACACGCCTTATTTCGCTTGGAAAAGGGGCGCGGAATGTATTTGCCGTTTACCGGTCGCACCGGTCCGATTCGATAACGATGACTTAGCCGCCGAGGCGCGGCACACATTCGTCCAGCGCGGCTTGACCCGGTTCAACCATAGCGTCTAGCGTAGCCTGCACCTCGTCGCGCGCGATTTCGCCCAGCATGATCAGATCCCAGGCATCTCTAACGCCGCGGATGACGGCGCCGCGCCAACAGGGATGATCTTTACGCCAGGAGGCCGTCTGCGTGGCGTCGAGCACATTCAAGAAGCCCTGGAACCAGTCGGTATCGGCGTGCGCGTATTCCGCAAGCAGGGATGGAATCGGCGGGAAGTGACCAAGACCTTGTTCCATCAAGATGCGCTGGCCCTCTGGGCCGTTCCAATACTTCAGGAATTCCCAGGCTTCGTCCGGGTGCTCGCTGTCTTTCCAGATGCCGGCGCGCAAAGCCCAGCCATGGACCCAATTCTCATTGCCCGGGACGCGCGGTTCGGGCACAACGCCGAAATTCACACCCGCTTCAAGCGTCGACACCATGCTGCCGGGGTTTAGCGTAGCCATGCCCAGGCGGCCGGCAATGAAAAGATCAACCGGGCCCGTGCCTTCGGTGCCGAGCACTTCGAGATCGGCTGGCGTCGGCGTCGCGCCGCTATCGACTAGATCCCACAGCCAGGTATAGGCGGCGACGGATTCCGGACCGTTGATATAGCCTTCGACAGTCGTGCTGTCGTCGCTGTAAGGATTGGTGGCGCCCATGTTGCGCCAGAGGGCGCGGAAGGGACCGCGAGGACGGTCGCCGCCCCAGCGGCGCTTGTCCTCATTTCTCAAGGCCTTGGCGATTTCGATGTAGTCTTGCGGCGTCCATTCCTCGGTCGGATAATCGACGCCTTCGTCATCAAATACATCTTTGTTGTACATGACGAAATTTGCGCCAATATCGTAGGGCAGGGCAATGACCATGTCATTCCAAACGACCCAGTTGTTGAAGTATTCGGTGTGGAAGATGTCGCGGCTGATATCAGGATCGTTATCCAGGCGGTCAGTGAGATCGAGCGCTTGCGGCAACCAGTTGTTCGACCAATACCAAGCGAGATCGGGCACGCCTTCTCCCGCGGCAAAGGCCGTGTTCATGAGATCGTTGTATGCGCCCTCCGCCATGATGCTGACATCAATTTTGATATTGGGGTGCTCGGCTTCAAAAGCTGCGATCACGTTGCGGATGGCGGGCTCCGGCGAATCGCGCCCGGAAGTCGTCCACCAGGTCAGCGTGACGGTGTCTTGCGCAGCCGCGCCCATGCTCCCAAAGAGCAAGAAAAGCAGGCTGACGAGGACGATCATTCTCTTGCCGAAGAGATTCTTCATGATGCTTCTCCTTAGGAATACTGTTCTATCGTTGCCGCATGTCGTCGCGCGCATGCGTTGCGCCGGGATTATAACGTCTTACCGCGCGGAGCGGCAAACTAAGGGTTAGAACGCGACAAGCGTAGCGCAAATGAAAGGGCGAGCCATTGGCTCGCCCCGGTTATTTCCGCTATTCCAGCGACCCTTAGTCGCGTCCGCCGCCGAACAATCTCAGCATGAACAGGAACAGGTTGATGAAATTCAGATACAGGGTCAAAGCCGCCATCACGCTGAATTTCACCTTGTTGTCCGGATCCAGTTCCAGGTGCGGGTCAGCCGCCATATTGGCGATGCGCTGGGTGTGGTAAGCCGTCAGAGCGGTGAAGAGCAGCACGCCGACGATGCTGATCAGATAGTCGATCATGGCGCTGCCCAGGAACCAGTTGACGACCATCGCGATGAACAGGCCAATCAAGCCCATCGCGAAATAGCTGCTGTATTGGCTGAAATCGGTTTTGGTGGTCAAGCCGACAACCGTCATCGCCCCGAAGACGCCGGCGGTGCTCAGGAAAGCGGCGGCGATCGATCCGATCGGATAGACGAGGAAAATGATCGAGAAGGTCACGCCGGTCAGCGCGGAATAGGTGAAGAAGAGCAAACCGGCATTGGTCGCCGACAAACGGTGCATCATGCGGCTCAAACCAACGACGAGGGCGAACTGCGCGATGATCACGACGAAAAACATCGCCGTCCCGGGCACGTACCCGGTCGCGCTCAACAAGATCGATACGAAAGCCGTGATGCCCAAACCCATGGTCATCCAGCCGTAGACATTTCGCATCACCGCGTTCAACTGTACCGAGTCGAGCGGGCGCTTCATCTTGCCCGTCATTTCGATTGTCGGCGCGTTGGGGTTAAAATTCATGTCTGGTCCTCCTGCCTGTCTAAGCGTCACTTGGCGACGCATGCGCCAGATTATACTAAACATTATAACGAATTGACCACCTTCTGGATGCGGTCGTCGGCTGGATTTTACTCGCTTCTTACTAATCCGCTTCCGTTTGATTTGCCGCCTCCGGCAAATCCTGGACTTCGGAGCTGCGCGGCATACTGCTTTGCGCCCAACAGCTTGCCCGGCCGCCTGCTATAATGCGGACGCATTCGCGTCTAATGATGGTAGAGAGCATGCGCCTGATTCTCGCTTCTTCGTCGCCGCGCCGCCAAGCGCTTCTGTCCCAGCTCGGTCTGCCGTTTGCTGTCATCCGGCCGGATGTTGACGAGTCCCGCCACGACGGCGAAGGGCTTGTCGCTTATGCCGAACGGCTCAGCCGAGACAAGGCGGAAGCGGTGGCGACGACGCTCCGGGGCGAGCCGGCGCTGATTATCGCGGCCGATACCATCGTGGCGCTCGAGTCCGACGCGACGCGGCTGGATGCGGCGGGCGAAATGCTCGGCAAACCGGCTGACCCCGCCGAAGCGCGCCAAATGCTGCGGCGGCTGCGAAAGCGCGCTCATTTTGTCATCACCGCGTTCACGCTCTACCGGCACAGCGAGACGCCGCGCCTCATCACCGGCCACGCGATGACGACGGTTCACATGCGCAACTACAGCGATGAAGAAATCGACAGCTACATTGCCAGCGGCGATCCCATGGATAAAGCCGGCGCCTACGCCATCCAGAACGAGGACTTTGCTCCGGTCGCGCGGATCGAAGGCAGTTACAGCAATGTGGTCGGCTTGCCGCTGGAAAGCGTCAAATCAGCGCTGATCCAAATCGGATTTCCACCGCCGTAATAAAACATATTATGTAAAGCGCGGGTCGTCCGCGACATAGAAATTCAGTTTCGTCCTGTTTCCCCCGCAAACAGGCGACTGCGCTTGCCTCAGGCTTGCAGACTTCATAACATGAATAGTAAGACCAACTGCTTTTCATGTCCACTTAACCAGAAGGGGGATACGCTATGTATCGACAATTGAAGAATCGCATTCGCGCGGACGGGGCGGGCCAAGGCCGACGCCGAGCCGCTGGCTCGTTGGCGAGGGGGCTGCCGCTCATTCTTTTATGCGTATTGCTTCTGACAGCCTCTTTTGTAACAACGGCCCACGATGACAAGCCGACGGTGGCATTTCTGCGTTTCGGCCAATCGCAGGCTTTCGCATTGACCGATATGGCCGTGCTGGACATGCTGGAAGTTTATGGCTTTATCAGCGCGGAAGAACGGGGCGCGCTGGAAGCGGGCAATGACCTGCGCGGGGAAAACATCAACATTCTCTATCGCGATGCCGGCTTCGATTTACCCACCGCCAACCTCATGGTGGAAGACGCCTTGGACGAAGGCGCGGATGTCGTGCTCACGGTCTCGACCCAGGTGGGCATGATCGCGCTTAACGCCATGAGCGACATGGATCAACCGCCGGCGCTCATCTTCGCCATCATGGTTGATCCGCTCGCAACCGGTATGGCGACGGCAACCTGCGTCAAACCGCCTAACGTGACTGGCACTTTGATGCATTTTGATCAATCGGAAAGCTTCAGGATCGCAAACTTGCAGATCCCGGATTTCCGGAGCATTGGCTTCATTGGGAACGCCAATGACCCGGCAACGCCCGCTTATATCGAAATCGTTCATCTTACTGGCGAGCGGCTGGGATTAGAGGTTGAGATCGAGACGGTTGTGACTGCGGCCGATTACGCCATCGCCACCGAATCGCTGCTGGACAAAAATGTAGACGCAATTGGCGTGCTGCCCTACACCGGGTCTGCGGCGGGCATCTCGTCAATCGTGGACGCTGCCTACGGGGTGCCGGTCTTTTCTCCGCTGATTTCCGATGTGCTCCAGGGCGTGACGATAGCGGCCGGATTCGAAGGCTGGTATCGCGAAGGGGTGCATGCCGCGCGCATGGCAATCGCCTATCTCGAAGGCAATCTTGATATCGCGACCACCGCCGTCGCCTCGACCCCAAGTTTCGCTGTCGCCGTCAATCTGGATTCGGCCGAGACCCAGGGCCTGGTAATCTCCGAAGCGCTTTTGGCGGAGGCGAAATACATCGTTGAGGGCGGAATGGGCGGCGGCGCAATGATCGAAATCCCGGGCGAAATTGGCTTGGCCGACATGACGCTGGAAGAGCGCAGAGCGGAAGATGCCGCATTCCTCGCCGACCTTCATTGCACGCCGGAGATGATCGCCGAACAGCGAGCTGCGTTGGCGGCCGCAGGCGGCTAAGACGAATCCGTCTGTCATCAGACTTTGAAAGCGGGCGTTCCATGTCGAGCGCCCGCTTTTGCGTTATGCCGCCGGCTAAAATTTGGAGAGTGGCTAATGTAGTGGATGTGGTTTCTATTAGATCCTGACAATAAAACTCTGTGCCCTCAGTAAACGCAAGCAAGTAATTGAAAAAATGCGCATCGTTTTTCGCGGCATGCTTGCGGGCGAGCCAAGGCTCGCCCCTACGGCATAGGTGGAGACTCGGTGTACAGGCGAGCCGGTGGCTCGCCCTCTCTTGTTTCAAAATGCCCAGCATATTTTGCACGACTTACTTGCGTTTACATCTGTGTCTCTGTGGTGAATTAACCTGCGCCAAGCTCGCATTCAAGATATGTCCACCGATATCGACACTCCCAAAACTTGCCTTGCCTTTGACGCGCCATCAAAATGGGATATAATAGTGCAATCATCCCGTTTTGTTGAAAGGAACCAGGGACATGAAGCGAGTTTTATTTGCGTTCTTTTTCGTGGCATTGACGCTCCCAGGCTGGGCAGCCCTCGCGGATGAAGGCGAGGACAGTAGCGACTATGTCATTGGCGAGCTCTTTATCTTTGAGCCGGAATATCTAGTCGCGGCGGATGGTTCGTTTGTACTTGCCGGCTTCGCCGTCAGTGGCTTTGCTCCGAGTAAAATACCCGATGCTTATCGCATATCCTGGACGGCGCGCGCGAATGGCAGATGGCGCAGCGCGGACAAACCCAACCGAGCTCGCGCGGGCAATGTGACTGTGAAACACGATCGCGTTTATTTTGTTGGTCATGACGGCACGATCCTGTTCCACATTGAGATTGGCGGTCTGAGTATTCCGGACGGGCAGCGAATCAAGGTGCGCGGCCGAGCGCTATATGAAGATCTAAAAGAAAATCAATTGGGAGCTTGGTCAGAGACATCGGTCATCAATTACCCGGCTGATCCCGCGTCCGGGACCAAGAGTTGGCGGAAAAGTCCTCATTATCTTCCCAGTTGATCTTGCGGCAAGCGGATGACGGCGACAGCGGCCGGGGCATAAGCCGAAGCCGATGTTTCATTGAAGACGGAAAGCGAGCAGTCCACGATGATTGCTCGCTTCTTTTTTCCAGACCGACCTTGCGCCTGCCGCCAGAAGAAGCAGAATAAGGCTATCGTTGACCAAGATGGGTCTGGGGACCAAGACAGATATGAGCGCAATAGAAATCGCCCAACAATTGGTTGCGGCGGGCAAAGGCATCATGGCGGCTGATCGCCCGTCGCCAGCATTTTATGACTTGCTTGAATCGGAAGGCATCCCGGCGGATGAACAATCCTACCGCAATTGGTCGGAACTGCTCTTTCTGGCGCCGGGTTTGAACGAAAGCGTCAGCGGCATCATCATGACCGATGAGCAAACGCGACTGACCGACAGCGGCGGCGCTCCCCTGATCGAGCAGGTGATCGAGCGCGGCATGATTCCCGGCATTTCGCCTTTCAAGGGCATGGTCACATTAGCGGGCAGCGCTGGCGAAACGGTCGGAAGCGGACTGGACGGCCTGCGCGAGCGCCTGGCGGAATACGCCGCCATGGGCGTCGGTTTCAGCAAGTGGCGCGCCGCCTTCCAGATCGGACCCGGGACGCCCAGCTATTACGCCATCGAAGCCAATGCCTATGTGATGGCGCAGGTGGCCGCCCTCTCGCAGGAAGCGGGAATCGCGCCCATCGTCGAACCCGAGGTCATGCTTCTGGGCGACCATTCCATTGAAAAGTGCTTCGCCGTCACCGAATGGGCGCTAAGCCGCACGTTTGAAGCGCTCTATCTGCATCGCGTCGATTTGGAAGGCGCGCTGGTCAAAGCGAGCATGGTGCTGTCCGGCGGCGATTGCCCGCAGCAAGCCGATGTCGACGCTGTCGCCGAGCAGACGATCAAATGCTTCCGCCGGCAAATCCCGTCGGCGATACCGGGCATCGTCTTTCTCTCGGGCGGGCAGAGCGACTTCCACGCCACCGCCCGCCTTAACGCCATGAACGCGAACTACGATTTGCCCTGGAAGCTGAGCTTTTCCTACGCCCGCGCCTTGCAGCGCGAGCCGATGGCGATATGGGGCAATCGGGCGGAGAACGTGGCGGCGGCGCAAGCGGCCCTTTATCACCGCGCCAAGATGAACGGGCTGGCGTCGATGGGGCTGTGGACGGAAGCGCTGGAGGACAAGGCGGTCGGGGTAGGGGTTTAGCGCCATACATTCATTTGGAGCTTTCGCCTTTGCGCGCTTGCGGACAAGCCTTGCAGGTGCGGCTTGCCAAGTCGCGCAAGAGAGAATTGAAACCGAATGCGGCTGTACCGACCAATAGTCTCCGCCTTGTGCAGTCCCGTTCCGCTGTCGGCGAATTCATCGGCGCTATTCGCAGGCGGCTGTCAGTCGCACGAGGCGCCCCCGTAGATGTCACAGCGGGCATCATCCCATTCTTCCTCCGTTAGCCGTACGAAGACGAGATCGCCGCTCGGCTCATTTTCCGGCGGATCCTGGGTTTTTGTATCCTGGGGGTCCTGCTGTCCTTGCGGGCTTTGCTGTTCCTGTTGGCTCTGCTGTCCTTGTCCGCTCTGCTGTCCCTGTCGGCTCTGCTGTTCCTGTTGGCTCTGCCGTCCTTGTCCGCTCTGCTGTTGATTGCTATTTTGCTCTCGCTGTTGTTGCCCTTGCAGTGACGGCGCGGCGCATTGATTGCCCTGCTGAAAAGCCCAATAGCCGTTAACCCATTCTTCGTCCGTATTGCATTGCCATCCGATGAAGCAGCAATTGTCGATGTCCTCTGATGTCCCTGGCTGCGGTTGTGATTGCGAGGCTGTAGATTGCTGCTGCTGTGACGGCGCGGCGCATTGATTGTTTTGAAATGCCCAGTAGCCGCTTACCCATTCTTCGTCAGTAATGCATTGCCGGTCGATGAAACAGCAATTGTCAATCTGAGTTGCTGCAGTCGTTTGAGGCGCTGCGTTCTCGCCGCCTTCAACGCGAGTGTAACTCACGCTCTTGGACATCCAGACTTCGTTTCCGTTGCGGCTTATCCGCAGCCAGCCATTGCTGCCGCCGACTGCGGTCAAGGTGGCGCCGGCGGCCGCTGTTTCAACTATCCTGGCTTGAAGGCTGGGCGCGGCTCTCAGGTTCGTATTGTAAGTTACTTGAATTGAGTAAGCGTGCGCCAAGGTCGCATTGAGTAGAATCAATAGCGTCAACAAGGGCGCAAGTCGTTTGCATTTAAACTGAGACACTTCTGAAACCATTGGAAAAATTTATCTCATATTACCCAATAACATGTGCAATTGCCAGCTTTGGAGCGAGCTTCGTTCGCGATCCCGTCGCCCATCGAGTTGATTACGTCAATGACACATGTAAAAGCAAGTAAGTGGCGCGGCAATCTGAAGAGCGCTGTAGGGGCGATTCGGTCGCCCGCCGACGCAAGCGGGGATTTTCGGGCGACGCACAGTGTCGCCCCTGCAATTCGACCTTATGCTGTTGCTCAGATTCCCGCGCCATCGCTCTTGAAAGGCCTTTCGCTACCTTGGAAGAGTCGAGCGCGAAAGATGAAACGGAACCCATTCTTGGGCGCTGATGTGTTAGAGTTAGCAGGCATCAGATTCGGGAGGAGAGCAAAGGATGAATCAACAAGCGGTACTTGATGTTCTGCCCGATCACGTAGACGGCATACGCGATTTCATGATCTTCGGCCACTTCCTGGAGCATTTTCACCGGCAGGTTTACGGCGGCGTCTATGACCCGGGCAGCCATCTGGCCGACGAAAACGGCTTTCGCCGCGATGTCATCGAGGCGCTGCGCCGGATTAAAACGCCGGTTATCCGCTGGCCCGGCGGCTGCTTCGTCTCGGCTTATCCCTGGAAGAAGGGCATCGGCGAGCGCGTTCCCTATTACGACAAAGCCTGGCGCGTCGAAGAACCCAATACCTTCGGTACCGACGAATTCGTTGCCTTATGCCGCGAGATCGGCGCGGAGCCTTTCATCTGCACCAATGCCGGCACTGGCAGCCTGGAAGACATGTCCGATTGGGTCGAATATTGCAATCTCGATATTGGCGAGTGGGCCGGGCGGCGCCGGGCGAACGGACAGGACGCGCCTTACAACGTGCGCTACTGGAGCATCGGCAATGAAAATTACGGCCACTGGGAAATGGGCGCGAAGACGGCCGACGAGTGGGCGCGCCTGGTCCTGGAATCGGCCAAGATGATGAAGCGCGTCGATCACCGGATTGAGCTCGCCATCGCCTCGATCCCGGATCTGGATTGGAACGCCAAAGCGCTGCGCGAGGCGGGCGATCTGCTGGACTGGATTTCGATACACGGTTACTGGTCCCGCGCCAGCGATGAAGGCATCTTCGAGAAGGGCTATGACAATCTCATCGCCCGCGCCTTCCAGCCGGAAGAGCGGATCGTCGCCGTCAAGCATATCCTGGGTTCGCTGGGCTATCTGGGAAAGCTGCGCATCGCCTTTGACGAGTGGAATCTGCGCGGTTGGTGCCATCCTGAGTTCATGAGTTTCGGTCCCGCCGATCACGCGTTGATGGACTGCAACGACATCAACAGCAATTACAATATGGCCGACGCCGTTTTCACCGCCTGTTTCCTCAATAGCTGCCTGCGCCATTGCGATGTCGTCGGCATGGCGAATTTCTCGCCCGCGGTTAACACGGTGGGGGCCATTTTCACGCATGAAGATGGCATCGTGCTGCGCCCGACCTATCATGTCTTCAATCTATTCGCCAATCACAGCTTTGAAGAAGTCCTGCATTCCGCGCTGGCGTCGCCGAGTTTCGATGTAGCGTCGGAGGACGGAACCGCGACATCCGTGCGGCATCTGGACGCGGTGGTCACGCGCGCTGCGGCAAGCGGCGATGTCGGCATTACGCTGGTCAACCTGCATGGCGAAGACGCCATTGCCTGCCGGATTCGCGGACTGCCGGGCGGCGCGTCAAAGCGCGCGACGGCGCGCACTGTGCTCGGCGCTTCGGCCGATGCCTACAATGACATCGATCAACCGGACGCGGTGAGGATCGTCGAAAGGCAAATGGATGTCGCCGACCCGGGCGACTTTGAATTCGACTGCCCGCCGCATTCGGTCACGGTCTTGAATCTCGCCGGCGCCGCGTAATCGACGCGCCGCTTCGCACAAGCTGCCTGTCTTGATTCTGAGATATCTTGGGTATACTCTTGGCAGGAGTGTAGCTTTCGGCTTCAAGAGTAAGAGATTGGCAGGGAAAGGGCGCCTCTGCAATGATGGTCGAGATTCCGGATGAACTCGCGCAATGGTTGCTCGAGTCAGCAAACCAGCGTGGCATCTCCATTAAGAGGTTGCTCTCGGAATTGCTTGTTGAAAAGCAGACCGCTGCTTGCATCGAATCTACTGAGCGAGGCATGGAAATTCCAGGAGCAGAGCCTTCTGCTGCGATTGACGAGTTGCGTGATGAACTGTATCCACCGGGATCTCTCGGCAGGTTCGCGCAAATGGCCCTCAAATCAGGTATGGCTTCCCAAGAATTCGTTGATACGTCCGCTCGAAGTCGAGAAATTCTGAACACTGAAATTGCTGACCACATTGACTGGCGAATCCGTCGATGACGATTATCGCAGACACCAGCTACCTCTTTGCGCTCTACAATTCCAAAGACATCAACCATTGAGCAGCAGCAGCGTTCGCATTCGAGACTGGATCTGAAAGGATGCTGTTGCCTGATGTCGCACTCACCGAATTGGCTTACCTGTTGGTGCGCGACCTGGGTTATGTGGCGCTGACTACGCTCCTGGAAAACTTGAGGGATAGCGAGACAGAGCTTGCGCCCTTGGTTAGGAGCGATTTGGGCGCGATCCACGACATCGCCACCGCCTATGCCAGCGCCTCCTTCGACATTGTAGACTGCTGCCTAATGGCGATGGCCGAGCGACTGGACGTCACCCGAATCGCCACCTTCGACCGCCGCGATTTCAGCATCTTTCGTCCCCGCCATTGCGATTATCTGGAATTGCTGCCTACGCTGTGAGCGCGCCTTAAAGAACAGTCAAGTTAATCCTGTCGTTGCAGAATCAAGAGTCTACTGGATGCGATTGGGATGACCAATGGGCGCCGCCATCCCACATTCAAACGACATCGTTCTCCGCGCGAGAATCTATCTTCCGCTAACTTGACAATCCCGGGGCGCGGCGGTGTATGTACCTGTCTACGCGACCCAACGAACCGCCCGCGCTAGCTCTCTACCAGAAGCGCCTGAAAATCCCGCCGCCAACCGGGCGAGAGCGCCTCAAGCCGGAGCGCGCGCCGCGTGGATTCCGGCTTCCTGTCGAGGAGCAGCGCAGCATTGACCTCGGCGACTGTCATGCCAATCGCGTCTTTTTCAAGCGGCTGAATCGGATCGCCGGCTTCGACATAACCCTCCTCCAGCACGCGCGCATAGAAGCCGATGCGGTTCGCGCGCAAGAAGGTCTTCTCGAAACCGGGGATCCCCAGCGCCCCGGCCAGCTTGTAGCAGGGCACGCGCGGCTGTGAGGCTTGAATCACCGCCCCGCCAATGCGGAAGCTGTCGCCGACGCAAACTGTATCTTCCCCCAAGCCCAGCAGCGTGAGATTTTCGCCGAAGGCGCCATAATGCCAATCGTCCCGCTCCAACTCGGCCGCCCAATAATTGTAATTCTCATGCGAATAGCAATAGACCGCGCGGTTCGGTCCGCCATGCGCTTTCCGGTCGGCTTGTCCGTCGCCCTCAAGGCCCAGCTGCCCCAGCCAGACCCGTCCCATGACGTGCCGTTTGTAGATGCCGGTGCGATAGCTGCGCCCGCCGCTTGTCGCCTCCCTCGGCTGCGCCACATTCACAGACAGCAGTTTCATGTGTCGTCGTTCCCTTGCAAGCGCCGCTTCCGCGACTTGATTTGTTCCAGGATCTCTTCGGCTGGAGACGCCGTTTCGATGAATTCAGCCTCGGCCCGCTGCACAGCGCTCAGCCGTTTGCGCGCCGCATCGCTCTCCTCATCCAGGTCGTCGTCGCTTGCGAGAAGGTCCGCGCCCTCTGCCTCAGCGCTGGCGGCGAGGCCGGCCGTCTCCGCGATTTCGTCCGCCATGGCGGACGGCTTGTCCCGTCCTTCAAGCGCGATCTTGTAGAAGGCGAAGGCGCCGGCGGCGGCAATTGCCAACGGAACCAGCAAGCTGAATGCGGTAGAGACGATGTTGAGCAGGCCAAGAACCAGCACCACGACCAGCACCGCGATCACGAGCTGCCGAATGCGTTTGTCTTGCATCATCTGTCTCAAAGCGCTGCGCCTCCTCCGTCTAGCTCATTATAGCCGAGTCGGGGGCATTCCCGCCCATTAGCGATGCAATGGCAGCGCCGCCCCGCCTTCCTTTTCACCGGAGGCGATCATTCGCTCCCGCCACAGGATCAAGCTCTCGCGCAGGTTCAATGCGGCAACCGACGCGAAGGACACGGCGAAAATCAGCAGATAAACGCTGAGCTCGCGCTGCAATTCCCATGCCAGCGCGGCCGCCCAAAGCGCGTAGAAGCTCAGCGCGAGTTCAAGCCAGATCGTGATATCGGCGGACAGGGCATAGCTGCTGCGCGCCCAATCGCGGCCGAATTTCGGCGTGCGCCGGAAACCGGTCTTGATGCCGAGCAGCGCGGCCAGCACCGCCAAGCTGTTGCTCAGCGCCATGCCCGTGCCGATGCAGAGCAAAGCCGGGAAGGCCATCATGCCGCGCAGCCAGTCCGAATACAAGCGAATCTGGCTGGCCGCATACATCAGCGGAGACGCCAGGCTCAGCAGTCCCAGGGGCGCCAGGGGCAAGCCCGTCAGGGCGTCGGCCTGCAGCAGGGGCGGCGTCAGCAGCAGCATCAAGAGCATCAACGGCTGCGGCAAATATTGGCAGAGATGCTGGATTGCCATGATTTTCTGCGACAGGCTCAAGCGCGCGCCCAGGATCCGGCGCGCCAGTTTGATGAGGCATTGCGTATTGCCGGTTGCCCAGCGCGTCTGCTGCTGTTTGTAGGCGGCCAACTGCGGCGGGATTTCGCCCGGCACTTCCACATCCGGCAGGAAGAGCGAAGTCCAGCCTGCCACCTGCGCCCGGTAGCTGAGGTCGAGGTCTTCCGTGAGAGTATCGGCCGACCAGCCGCCGGCCGCCTCGATGCAGCGGCGCCGCCAGACACCGCCGGTGCCATTGAAGGGAATCAGCCAGCCGCTGCGGTTGCGCGCCGCCTGCTCCACGACGAAATGCGTGTCGATCGACAAACGCTGCGCCCGCGTCAAGCTGTTTTCGCCGGCGTTGAGGTGCCCCCAGCGGCTCTGCACGATGCCGATGCTTGAATCCGCCAGCAAGTAAGGCAGAGTGCGGCGCAAAAAATCGGGAGGCGGCACGAAATCGGCATCGAAGATCGCGATAAACTCGCCCTCGCAGAACCTCAGGCCATGCTGCAGGGCGCCGGCCTTGAAGCCGACGCGCTCGGCCCGGCGGATGTGCTGCGCCACAAATCCGCGAGCCGCCAGATCGTCCAGTTTCCGCTCCACAAGCTGGACCGTGCGGTCATCAGAGTCATCCAGGATTTGAATCATCAGCCGGTCGCGCGGATAATCCAGGGTGGCCACCGCGTCAATCAGCCGTCCGGCGACATGATACTCATTGTAAAGCGGCAACTGCACGGTGACCCGCGGGTACGACGTCAGGCTTGCCGCTTCAACTGCGGCTCGGCGAGTGCGCCAATAGCGCCAAAGCAAGACCGCCTGGCCCGCGGTGTAAAGGCCAAGCGCAAGCGCGCATAAGGCATAAATTATGAGCAGAATCGTCGTCATCGCAGCGATTCTAGTTTGCCAATATGACCCTGACAAGATGCACTAGGCGGAGGCCGTCGAAGGCAAAGGTCGGGGCGACCGCGGACGGCCCCGGAGCGGGGCTTTGGCATCGCCCAGTCGTATCGCTCGCTTGGACCGCCTGCGCGATCGCGCCTTCCGCCTGCGCTGGCTCTGCGGTCGCGCGGCTGGCGTAAAGCATAGGAGTAAACGCAAATAAGCAATTGAAAGGATGCGCATCGTCTTTCGCGACATACATTTGGGCGAGCCAAGGCTCGCCCCTACGGCATAAGAGGAGGCTCGGTGTACGGGCGAGCCGGTGGCTCGTCCCTACGGTACAAGAGGAGGCTCGGTGTACGGGCGAGCCGGTGGACAATGTTGAAAAACTGAATTGACCTATAATGGCATTGTATCTCAATCATAACGAGCGTGATATGTCATTGAAACAGGCTTTTCCGAAAGAGATTCCCGCGAGAACCCGTGATGCAGTCGAAGCCATGCTGCCTGCCGATAGCGTATGCCGCTTGCTCGGCGAAAAGGCCGAAGAGATTATTGATGAGAGCGCCTTGGCCGCGATGTATCATCAAACCGGTCGCGGCGGCATCAATCCGGTGCTTCTTTGCTTTGTGCTGGTCTTACAATTTATGGATAAGCTGCCGGATCGTCGGACGGCTGAGATGGTCAAGGTACGCATGGATTGGAAGTACGCGCTGCGGCAGGAGTTGAATTGGCCAGGTTTCGACTATTCGAGTCTCTGCAATTTTCGCAAGCGTCTTTATGCGCATGGTCAGGAATATCTGATGTTTGAGCAGGTGCTGGCGTATCTGTCGAGGTCGGGCTACGTGAAGTCGAAGCGCCAGCGGACCGATGCGACCCATGTATTGGCGGCGGTGGAGCGTCTAAGTCGCCTGGAATTGGTCTGGGAGACGCTGCGTTTGGCTTTGGACGCTTTAATCAACGCCGATGCGAAATGGGTCTGCCAAGTCTTGCCGGTCAGTTTTGTCAAATTTAACAGTCAAAAGCGGAGTGAATTCCGTTTGAGCCCAGCGCAAACCAAGGAAGCGCTGCTGGCTGCTGGGCAAGACGGGTTCTGGCTGCTGTCGCAGATTGCGCAGCATGGGCAAGCGGCATGGCAGGATTTGCCCGAGATAATCACGCTGTCTCAGGTTCTTTCGCAGCAGTTTGATCAAGGCGATGAGGACGGTGAATCAGGTCTGAAAGCCAAAGCCAATATTGACGCGAAAGGGGATGTGATTACTTCGCCGCACGAGCCCTCCGTTCGCTATAGCCGCAAAGGGAAAGAAACAGCCTGGCTCGGCTACAAGGCGCAAGTGACGGAGACAGTGGATGGCGCCTTCCCAGTCATCACCGACATCGGGATTCACAGCGCGAATGAAGCCGATGGCAAGGCGCTGGAAGAGATTCTAAAGCGCTTGGCGCAGCGGGGTTTGTTGCCGGAAAAGCAGTATGTGGATCAGGCTTATTGCAACGGCAAGACCCTGCAAGACAGCGAGCAAAAGGGTCTTGATCTGCGCGGTTTCATCGGCAGCAATTCGCGCAAGCCGGTCGGCTTCCGTTTGCAAGATTTCGATGTTGATGTGGAGCGGCGGCAGGCCCGTTGTCCAGCCGGCAAGAAGGCGACCGTTTTCAACCCCTCTTCTCAACATGATGTCGCCTGGAACGTCCGCTTCGGCAAGCAGTGTCAGCGATGTCCTTTCAACTCCCTGTGTACGACCGAGAAACGCGGACGCAGCCTCGAGATCTCGCCCTATCATCAGCAGTTGACAAAACGACGAAGAGAGCAAACCAGCGCCGGATTTGTCAAGGAAATGCATGCCCGCGCTCGCATTGAAAGCACGATAGGAGAACTGACGCGAAGACATGGCTTGAGGCAAAATCGTTATCGCGGACAAAAGAAAGCCACATTGCAAGCGGCATTCACAGCCACTGCGGTAAATCTGAAGCGCTTGGCGAGGTATCTGGGCTACGTGACAGATTCTTTTTCTATCCAGTTCCTGGCGACCCAATCCATTTGAACGCGTTTTTCAACAGACTCCGGTGGCTCGTCCCTACGGTACAAGAGGAGGCTCGGTGTACGGGCGAGCCGGTGGCTCGCCCAATGGGTAAAACAGGATCGACATTAGGCGACTCCCCGAGTCGCCCCTGGAAAATCGTCGGTATGTGAAGATATTAAACCGAACTTGATACAGCACCTCAGGTTTAGCGGTATCTGCGCCGACGGATTAAGCGCTATAATGGGTGGCGCTTCAGGCGATGTCAAGCAGCCGGGCTTCCAGTTGAGGGAGGGCGCGCGATGACCGACCAGCGTGTCGCGGTATTCGAAATCAAGAACTATATGGTGATCTGGCGCCAGTTGGAAGAGCGCGACTTCGGCGGCGTGTCGGCGCGGATTCGCGGGCTGGTCCGCTGCAACGGCATCGGCACAGCCGACCCGGGCGACTATCGGCTTGATGTCTATTTCCTCGCGCCGGACAGCGATACGCCCGAACCGCAAGTCGAAATCGGCAACCGGCGCGGCGCCATCTTCATGCCGATAAGCGACATCTACGCCTTTGTCGACATCCTGCGAAACGAGAAGCCCATCTTTGGCCATCTCCGCGGCGATTACCCGCAGTGGACCAGCGTCACCACGACCAATGAACCGGTCGGCACGGGCGATGAGGACCATCGCCTGAACGAATAAACGCAGCTGTAGCCCCTGCCAGGCTTCGCCATGAACGCGCCCATCCGAATATTGCATTTCGCCGATGTCCATGTCGGCATGGAAAACTATGGCGGCACCGATGTCGAGACCGGCGTAAGCCATCGCGTAAAGGACTTCTTGCAGCGCCTGGACGACATGGTCGCATTCGCGCGTGAAGGCGATGTCGATCTGGTGTTATTCTGCGGCGACGCTTTTCGCAGCCGCAGCCCCAGCCCAACCTACCAGCGCGAATTCGCCGGCCGCGTTCGTCAGTTTTCGCGCTTGGCGCCGACGGTCCTGCTGCTGGGCAATCAGGACTTGCCGCAAAACGCCTCGAAAGCCTCGACAGTCGAAATCTATGACACGCTGGGCGTGCCGAATATCTGGGTCGCCCAAGACTATGCCGCCCGGCGAATTGCCACGGCGCGCGGCGATATTGTGCTGGGCGCGGCGCCCTATCCCGTTCGCGCGCGCTTGCTGGCCGAAGCCGATGCGCGCCGCTTGAGCCCGGCCGAGCAAGACGCTGAATTGCAGCGCAGCCTGCATGCGCGCCTGGAAGCGCTGGGCCAGGAAGCCGAAGCCCTGGCCAATGCCGATACGCCGCGATTGCTGGCGGGGCACTTCAGCGTCAGCGGCGCAAGCTGGGGCAGCGAGCGGACGGTCATGCTCGGCTGGGACCCGCTCGTCGATCTCGCAGCCATTGCCCAGCCGCGCTGGGATTATGTCGCGCTCGGGCATGTGCACCGGCATCAGAATCTGACGGCGAATCGCGCCGATCTGCCGCCGGTTGTCTACAGCGGCAGCCCGGAACGCATCGACTTCGACGAAGAAGACGATGCGAAGGGCTTCTGCTGGGTCGAATTGCAGCGGGGACGCGCCGATTGGCGATTCATTGAGCTGGCGGCGCGGGCCATGCGGACGCTGTCGCTTGACTGCCGCGGCAGCGACGACCCGACTGGCGCGGTCCTCGACGCGCTGCGCCGGGCCGATCTGCGCGATGCCATCGCGCGGCTGCAGATTCGACTGACGCCGGAAAGCGAGACGCTGCTCGACGAGGCGCAGATCCTCGGCGCGCTCAAGCGGGCCGGCGTCTTCCACATCGCCGGGATTCGCAAGGAGGTCGATCGCCGCGCGCGGACGCGCCTGGCCGTCAGTCCCGAAGGCCTGGCGCCGCTGGAATTGCTGGAGCGCTATTTTGATGGGCGCGATGTGGAGGCGGGTCGGCGGGAAGAGTTGCTGAAGTTGGCGCGGGGGATTGTTGAGGGGGATTAGGACGCAGGAAGTGGTACAAGTGTAAAATATCTGTATAATCTGCCAATGGTGCGGCCAACCAGTCGCTTTTGGGCTCGTTCTTACGTATAGAATTTATAGTTGGTCGAAAAGAAGCGGTAGCGAAAGTGCGCTGCAATATGCCATTTCCCGAAGTCGAACGAGTGATATATAGACTAAATCCACTGAAATCAGTGATTTGTCAGTTGAGGTTCCCGCCAATACTCATTATTGACGCGGAAATTCCAGCCAAGTTTCAGGAGAGAGTGAGAGATGACTTTCCACTATTTGAGCAAGCTGGCGACAGCACAACCCTATCCTTGCCGGATGATATTGCTCGCCTAGTACCAACAGAGCTCAAGGAATCACTCACCATACACGGTAACAAGCGCTACCAATTTATCTCTTCTGACAAAAGTCGGTCAATAAGTTTGACGAAAGATTTTCTTGCCCTTGAAGTAAAGCAATACGAAAGGTGGGAGGACTTTCGGAGCCATTTGGTTCTCGCAGTCACTTCCCTAATTGAGGTTTATCGGCCCGCGCATTTCACTAGGGTCGGTTTGCGGTACCAGAATGTTATTAGCAGAGCTAACCTGGGTCTAGAAGGTACATCGTGGCACGAGCTCTTGGATAGATTCATTATCGGACCTCTTGCTGAAAAGACGATGCTATCGAGAGTAGTAGAAAATCATGGTGCGTTTACTTTGCGGCTAACTGATGAAGGTGAGTTCGTAAGGATTCAATATGGATTGGGTACCGAAAATACGGATTTCACTGCTCAGGAAGGATTTCTTCTAGACAATGACTTTTATACCGATACTGTAATTCCGGCGGAGGTAAACAATGTTGCCAGCAGAATCGACAGATATAATACGCTTAACAGGAGACTCTTCTGGCTCTGTATCAGCGAGAGACTACACCAGGCGATGGGACCAGAATCAGCCTGCGGTTACGCAGGTAACACCTGACAAGAATAACGAAATTGAGCAGCTTGACTTAGGCATAGCAAGTTTGTCGGGCTCGATTGAAAGTTTGCTTCATGGCTTCGTCTCACTTCTCAACGATCGACGCAATCTTCCGCATTCCGATAGCTTCATAGATCAACTGCTCAAGCGATACATACTTGCAGTAGTTGCCGTTTCCTTCGTCGACGATGCAAGACTCGACAAATCTGTTGCCCTAAATCTGCAATTGCCATATTTTCCAGATGATGGATTCGACGAGCTTCTTGACACAATTGATGGCATTCGGGACTTTTACTCTTGTGTAAATGATCCGACCACAGCAGAGCCGACAGTAGAAGTATTCTCTCTAAACTTGAAGCAGTCGTAGGGTGAACCGAGTACCCTCGAAACGTTTCATAACGAGGATTGTGGTTTGCAGCAGAGCGAACATATTAAGTACGAGAAGTCAACGGATGCCGGAGCATTACGTCAAGGAGAAATCTTGTCTAACGTAGTTCAAATTGATCTACTTCCCAGCACGGTTCAGACGACCACGCCGACTGCGAAACGTGTCACTAGTCCGTATGCAATTGTGATTACTCCCGACTGTGATTTAGATTGGGATTTCAAAGCGAAACACGATACGGCCAACAAAGGCAAGCTAATTCAGAACATACTATTGTGTACAGTTATGTATTCAAGCGATCTTGCTAAGCGTATTAACAACGATCAGGATCCAAACAAAAGATTCGAAACGAAAACTCCCTGGAACAAAGCTAGACAGAACAAAGACGAACGATATCATTTTCTGGAACGCATAGACGATTCACTTGACTTGAAGGGCGAAGGGCTACGGTCGCTCGGTATTGACTTTAAGGATTTCTTTACCGTACCGAGAGACTTTCTATATTCGAGCATCAGTGAAGGAATTACATTGAAAAGATGTAGACTGCTGAGGCCGTACAGTGATCATCTCAACAGCCGATTTGCGTATTTTCTAAGTCGAATCGGATTGCCCGAAGATCACCGATACGTGAGTGGTGAAATTTACCAAGGCAGCGGAAGCTCCTCAGCATTAAGTGCGTGAGAGTGTTCTCAAACCGACGCCCGCCGCACCAGCGGGCAGGGCAGCGCCGCCTGCACCGGCTCAAGCCCCTTGCCGCGATTATCCATTAGATACTGCGCCGCCCAACTTCCCATCTCATAATGCGGAAGCTGCATGGTCGTCAGCGCCGGCAGCAGCTCTACCGCGATATGCGCGACGTTGTCAAAGCCGATGACCGCGACGTCTTCCGGCACGCGCAGCCCGAGCTCCGCCAGCGCGCTATAACAGTTCATCGCCACTTTGTCGTTGCCTTTTGCCTCGTATGTTGACACTCAAGAAAAGGAATCAGAATTGCCTCTTGCGAGTTCATTCGCCATTCACTATGCTAGGGCTTTGGTAACGATACCATAGCTTCCGCCCCAATCTTTGATGGTCATCTGACTGGATTTTTTTGAAAGAGGCTGGTAACGATACTGTATTTGCTGTGATGAGCAAATCGTAGGCCTGCTGAATCTCATATGCCAACCGTGCCGGATTCCGCATTTAGAAACGATATCCACCGCCCCAGCTATCACTTCCTGCCGGCCGCCAACTGGATGAACGATCCCAACGGTGTCATTCAATGGAATGGGCGCTACCACCTGTTCTTCCAATACAATCCCGATGGCGCCTACCACGCCAATATGCATTGGGGCCACGCCGTCAGCGACGACCTCGTGCATTGGCAAGAGTTGCCGATCGCCATCGCGCCGACGCCGAACTCGCCCGATCGCGGCGGGATTTGGTCCGGCAGCGTCGTCAATGACAATGGCACGCCCGTCGCCTTCTACACCGGCGTCAATGACGACTACAGCGTACAGACGCAGTGCATGGCGCGCGGCAACCAAGACCTGACGCGCTGGGAGAAATTCGCCGGCAACCCCGTCATTGGCGATCCGCCGGACTCGCTGGGCCAGACGCAGCACTTCCGCGATCCCTATGTGTGGAGGGAAGACCGCGCTTGGTATATGACCCTGTCCACGCATATCGTCGGCGTCGGCGGCGTAGTGCTGCTCTATCGCTCGGCCAACTTGATCGACTGGGACTATCTGGGACCACTCTACATCGGCGAAAAAGCGCGCAGCGGCCGCAACTTCGAATTATCTAACTTCTTCCGCCTGGGCGACAAGCGCGTGCTGATTATCTCCGCCCAGGCTGACCTGCATCCGACGCAGACGATCTACCTGGTCGGCTCGCTCGAAAACCACTGCTTCATCCCCGAGCGCGAAATGGTCTACGATGTCGGTTACAGCTACGCTAGCATCGTCCACAGGGACGAAAGCGGGCGACTGCTGATCTATTCCTGGATTCGTGAAGGGCGCAGCTTCGACCTGCAATATCAGTGCGGCTGGACGGGCGTACAAGCTGTACCGCGCGTCCTGAGCCTCGATGCCAAGAATCGCCTCGTCAGCCAGCCCGTGCCCGAGATCCAAGCGCTCCGCGGCTCGCGTCACCATTTCAGCGCCGATGACCTCACCGGCGATGTCTTGTCAGTTCGCGGCCTGTCGCTTGATATCGACGCGACCTTTGATGCGAACGCCGCCGAATGCTGCGGCATTGAAGTCGCGCTGTCCGCCGATGGGCGCGAGGGCGTGGCGATCGCCTACGATCGCGGGCTGCAAACCTTGCGTATCCACCGCCGCTATGCCGGTCCCGTCCCCGGTCTCGACTGCGCGCCCGAGGGCATTCCGCATCCTCTGGACGCGGACGAAGATCTGCAGCTGCGCGTGCTGCTTGACGGCTCCGTCATTGAAGTCATCGCCAACGGACGCAGCCGAATCACCAGCCGCTTTTATCCGACTGACGCCGAGAACCAGGGCTTGCGCGTCCTCGGCGCGGCCGCGTTGAAGCGCATGGACATTTGGGAACTGTCATCGATCTGGTGATCTGCCAGCTTGATAACCTGCCCGTCGGAAGTAAAGGAGCCGCCTGTCGAAAGCCGCAAAAGCCCTTCATGACCTGAATTCAGGTATCGCCCATTTAGTTAGACTGACGAGGTTGAAATGAAGAAATCTGTATCCCTCCTGGTAGTCGTGATCATGTTGATCACTTTCAGCGGACTCGCCTCCGCCCAAACCGAGCTCAGCCTGTGGTACCACGGCGCTGGCAACGAAATCGAGCGCTCGATCCTGATCGGGATCATCGACGACTTCAACGCCTCCCAATCCGATTACACGGTCGCGCTCGAAGAATTCCCGCAAGGATCCTACAACTCCTCCATCGTGGCCGCGGCGCTAGCCGGCGACCTGCCCGATATCATCGATGTCGATGGTCCCGTGATGCCCGGTTGGGCTTGGGCCGGCTGGATGTCGCCGCTGAATTTGTCCGAAGGCGCGTTGGATGACTTTTTGCCGGGCGCTATCGGCGAATGGAATGGCGAAGTCTATTCTGTCGGTCTCTGGGACGCGGCTGTGGCCATTTACGCGCGCCGTTCGGTCTTGGAAGCGAATGATATTCGCATCCCGACCTTGGACGATCCCTGGACTGGCGACGAATTTGACGGCATTCTGGAGACGCTCCAGGCGACCGGTGAATTCGAGTACGCCTTTGATGTGGGAATGGCTTGGGCCGGCGAGTGGTATAACTACGCCTTCGCGCCCTTCCTGCAGAGCTTCGGCGGCGACCTGATCGACCGCTCGACCTACCTCAGCTCGGAAGGCGTCCTGAACGGCGACGCCGGCATAGCCTTCGGCGAATGGTGGCAGAGCTTGTTCGAGCGTGGTTTGGTACCCGGCACCTCGCAGGATGGCGCTGACCGTGAGACAGGCTTCATTGACGGCCGCTATGCCTTGCAATGGAACGGCAACTGGGCGGCCATCACGGCGCTTGATGCTCTCGGTGATGACGCGCTCTTCCTGCCCGCGCCCGATTTCGGCAAGGGCTCGACCATTGGCGCCGCCTCCTGGCAATTCGGCATTTCGTCTTCCAGCGAGAATAAAGAGGGCGCCAACGCCTTCATCGAGTTCGCCATCCAGGACGAATACCTGGCTGCCTTCAGCGACGGCATCGGCTTGATCCCGTCCACCTCTGGCGCAGCCGCGATCTCGGAATACTACTCCGAGGGCGGTCTGCTTGAGGTCTTCTTCGAGCTCAGCAACCGGCAGGCGCTCGTGCGGCCCGTCACGCCCGGTTACGCCACCATGGGGCTCATCGTCGAAAAAGTCTTCGCCGATATCGCCAACGGCGCGGATGTCCAAGACACCCTGGACGCCGCCGTCGACGAAATCGAGCAGGACATTGAAGACAACGGCGGCTACGGCTTCGAAATGTAAGCAGGCTCTACCAACAGTAAATCGTGGGCGGCTCCCAGAGTCGCCCACGCCTCCCCGGTATTCGCCGAGCAAAATGCTCGCCCCCCATCCGAACAAACGGGTTAACGCGCGCTTGCCTCCGCAGATCGTACCCGTCCTCGCATAGTGTTGAAGGACAACCTGGTGATTTCAGCAGCAACCGCCCGAAAGAAAGCGCCGCTTTGGGTCCGCTTGCTCTTGCCAAGAGGCGCGCCGCTCTACCAGCGCAACGACGCGATTATGGGCTGGCTGATGGTATTCCCGGCGCTAATCATATTGACTGTGTTTCTGGTCATCCCCTTCTTGATGGCATTTGTCATTTCTTTCACCAATCAGCAGCTCATCTCGCCGAATCCGGCGGAGTGGGTCGGTTTTCGCAACTTTGAGCGGCTGCTCACGATAAGGCCTTTTACGCTGGAGCCGGAGCGGGACGAAAGCGGCGCCTACGTCTATGATGGCGGAAGCTTGAGCTATCCTCGCTTGCGCGAATTCACGCGAAACAATCCGGATTATCCCGAGTTGGATGGGCTGCGCGAATTCACATCCTGGCAGTCGGGCGACAACCGCACGGTGATTTTGGCTGGCGATGTCGTTTTTTTGCGCGCCTTGATCAACACGCTGATCTTCGCCGCCGTCATCGCGCCGCTGCAAGGCGGCTTGGCGCTGCTGCTCGCGCTCCTGCTCAATCAAGCGCTGCCCTTCATCAATGTCTTTCGCTCGATCTATTTCGCGCCCGTGGTCGTCTCGATGGTGGTGGTGTCGCTCCTCTGGCGCTTCATCTATGACGGGCAAAACGGCTTGCTCAATACGATATTGGGCATGATCAGCTTCGGCAGTTTCCAGCCGGTCGACTGGCTGGGCAATCCATACACCGCGATGCCGGCGATTGTCGCCATGTCCGTCTGGCAAGCTGTGGGATTCCACATGGTCATTTGGCTGGCGGGTTTGCAGACGATTCCGGCGAGCCTCTACGAAGCGGCGGGCTTGGACGGCGCTGGCGCCTTTCAGAAATTTCGCTTTGTCACCTGGCCTGGCTTGCGCAATACGGCGGTGCTGGTGCTGATTGTCATCACGATTCAGGCGATGGGTTTATTTGTGCAGGTTGACGTCATGACGCGCGGCGGACCGCTAGACGCGACGCAGTCGGTCGTTTTTCAGGCGGTGCAGCGCGGCTACCACAAGCAGGACATCGCTGAAGGCGCGGCGATTTCGGTCATCCTCTTCGTCATTGTTTTCACCATCGCGATGGTGCAGCGCTATCTTACGCGGGACAAGAGCTAGCCATGACGGCGATGAGCTTTGAAACACGAGAAAAACTGAGCCTCAGCCTGCGTTACGCGCTGCTGATTCTGATCGCCGCGATTTTCATATTCCCCATCCTCTTCATGGTGATGTCGTCGCTCAAGCCGGATCTGCAGCTCTTGCGGGATTCGGCGTCTTTGCGCGCCTTCTTGCCGGTGGGGGAAATCTCGCTGAAGAATTATGCGGATGCCTTTGAACGGGTGCCAATTGCGCGCTTCGCCTTTAATTCGGTATTTACGACGGCGGTTTCGGTCGGGGCGAGCATCTTGCTCAATTCGATGGCGGCTTTTTCTTTCGCCTTCCTGCAATGGCGCGGTAAAACGTTTGTGCTGTCTTTGATCATCGCCACCTTCATCGTGCCCTTCGAGGTCGTCGCCATCCCGATGCTGCTGATTGCCAACAACCTGCCCTGGATTGGTCCGCAGGGCATTGAGATCGGCTGGCTGAATTCTTACCATGTGCAGATCATCCCCTTTATCGCGGACTCGCTGGGCATCTTTCTGTTCTATCAATACTTCCGCGATTTGCCCGACGAGCTGGTCGAGGCGGCGCGGATTGACGGCGCCAGCATTTGGCAGATCTACGCGCGCATCATTATGCCCATCGCCGGACCGATTCTGGCGACGGCCGCCATTCTCAAATTCTTGATCATGTGGAACGCCTACCTATGGCCGCTGATGACAATCCGCTCGGAAGAACTGCGCCCGATCATGGTCGGCTTGCAATACTTCTTCCAACTGAATATCGCCTGGGGCGAGATTATGGCCTACCTGTCGATGGTGACGATCCCGGTCCTGATCTTCTATCTGGCCTTGCAGCGAGCTTTCATCGAAAGCATCGCCACATCCGGCATCAAGGGCTGAGTTTTTTGCCGAGTTTGCCCGCCAGGTCTTCCAAATGCCCCAGTTCGTGCAGGCATAAACCGCGGGCCGCGTAATAGACCGATTCGGAGCGCTTGACCCCTTCCCGCCGCACGCTCCGCTCCCAGTCGTCGCGGCTCAACGCGCGCAAGATGCGCAGCAAAGCCGTCCGGCGGAAGCGGAAATAAGCCATCAACTCTTCTATATCAAAGGCCTCGTAAGCCATCAGCTTGCCCCAATCGCGCTCGGCATGAATGCGCGGCATGAACGGCTCCCGTAGCAGCAAGGCATGATGAATCGGATCCGATCCTCGCTCGGCGCAATAGATGAGGTGCGTCACATCGCGTTTGAAGCTGCGCTCGCCTTCACCCAGGGGCCGCGTCGATTCCGCGGCCGACAAGCCCGCGCGCAGGTTCTCCAAGCGCGGCGGACCGGCCGCCAGGTGCTCCAGAACCAGCGCGATCCGCTCGTCTGAAGCCTGCGTCTTCAAGCGCTTGTAAAGCGTATCCCGACTTAGCAACTGGCCGCTCACCATACAATCTTGGGCAAGTCGGTCAATCGGATCATTTGCATGTTTCCGTCATCATCCGCCACCGGCGTATAGAGCTCGTCCGGATCCCGCAGGCGGTCCAGGAACAGGATGCCGTCCAGGTGATCAATCTCATGGTGCAGGACGCGCGCGTCCATGCCCGTCACCTGGCGCATGATCTCGCCGCCGTCTTCGCCCAAGGCGCGGAAGCGGATCCAGCTTGGCCGCGGCGTATCCCAGGTATAGACGTCGGGAATGCTCAGGCAGCCGTCGAAGCCGGGCTCGGGCGGACCCGCTTCTATGATTTCGGGATTGATCAGCGTCAGCATGGGCTCTTCGTCGGCATCATCGTTCTGGCCGAACTTGACCACGGTCACGCGTTTCAATTCGCCGATCTGCGGGGCGGCGATAGCGGCGCCCGGCTGCGCTTCCAAGGTATCCTTCAGGTCCTGGATCAGCCGCTTCAAGCGCCGGTTTTTCAAGTTGGCTGCGGGCTTGCTCAGCTGCCGCAGCTTTGCCTCAGCCTGCGGGTAATAGACCAATTGCTTGACTGCCATGCCGGGAATACTCGCCTGTAGGCTCGCCTTGTCGCTTGCGCCGTCAATTTACCACATGTGAGCGCAGATTGTCAGCTATGCGGCCCGCGAGCCGAGGCAATCGCTTCGTATTTTTTCAACTACAGAGAACGCAGAAGTAAACGCAAGTAAGTAGTTGAAAAAAATGCGCATCGTCTTTCGCGATATACATGCGGGCGATCCAAGGCTCGCCCCTACGGCCTGCGGGGAGACTTCGTGTACGGGCGAGCGGCGGTCAATGTCGACGGTCAGTGTCGACGCGACCTACGCGACCCTCGGTGTACTCGGTGGTTAAAGAAAAATATGAAGCGATTATCCTGCGGACGAACCTAGCGCCGGGTCGAGCCGTCATCAAAGACGCCGGTCGGGTGGCAGCCGCGGCCGGCCGCCGCTGCTTCCTTTTCCAACTGCAGGAATTCTTCATAGTGCATGTCATTCGGCGGATAGAGCACGACCTCGGCGTAGCCCTGCTCGACCAGGACGCGGTTCACGAGCAGGTCGTCGACATAAATGAAACGCAGCAGCCGATCAAAGGGATCCACCAATTCTTTGTCCGCCACCAGACGCACGATCTTGCCCTCGACCAGATCCGCGTTCGCCTGGGTCGCCTCTCGGGAGCAGGGTTCATCCCGCTCCGGCGTATTCATCTGCAAGTAGCGAATGCGCGTGTTGACGCCGTCGAGCAGCACGTCGATCGTGTCGCCATCGACGACGCGCGTCACGCGCCCGATCTCTTCGGCTGGCGCCGCGGCCGGCTCGCCCGACTGCGGCGCGCTGCTCGGCAATTCGGCAATGGCCGTCGCCAGTTGCAGCGCCACTTCGGTGCTGATCTGCGGCGCCATCTCCTGGCGGATACCGGCCGACAGGGTGGCGCAGCCGGCCAGGAAAAGCGCGGACATTGCCGTCGCTAGAATCCGACGCCTGGGTTTCACGTTTCACCTCCCGTCGACAGCGCGGTTACGAAATGTGACAGAACGATTCTAACACAGCGCTAGGCAATATGGCGCACGTACAGAGCCGCGGATCTGGGCATTCGCTTCAAATTTGTTTAACTACAGAGAACGCAGAGGGCACAGAGGCATACGCAAGTAGGCATTTGAAAAAATGCGCATTGTCTTTCGCGCCATACATGCGGGCGAGCCAAGGCTCGCCCCTACGGTATAGGAGTTGCCTCGGTGTAGGGGCGTTTCTGTCAATCGCCCGCCGACACAGACTCGAATTATCGGGCGACACACAGTGTCGCCCCTACGGCATAGGAGGGGCCTCGGTGTACTCGGTGGTTAAATTTCAGTTCGACTACTGTGATCGCGGCGGACGTCAGCTTTGAGGCAATTGCGCGGAGGCGCATGCGCAGACTGCTATAATCGGCTGACGATAGTGGGTCCAGGCTAAGGAGCGATATTGTGCCATCCCGCGCTGCGAAATTCCTTTCTTTTTACCGGCCCTACCTGGGCTTGCTGACGCTGGATCTTGTCTGCGCCTTGATCATTTCAGCCATCACACTGATCTTTCCGCTTTGCGTCCGACATATCACAGGCAACCTGCTGGTAGCGGGCGCGCCGAATCAGCTTCGGGATATTGCGGTGATGGCCGCGATCATGCTGGCGCTTGTCGCAGCCCATACGCTTTGCAATCTCTTTGTTGATTACCAGGGCCATATGATGGGCGCCATGATGGAGAGCGATATGCGCCGCGAGCTCTTCAGCCATTATCAGAAACTGTCTTTCAGCTTCTATGATGAGCAGAAAACTGGTCAATTGATGTCCAGAATCACCAGCGACTTGTTCGCGATTTCGGAACTGGCGCATCATGGCCCGGAGGATTTGTTCCTGGGAATCGTCAAATTCATTGGCGTATTCCTGATCACGCTGAGCATCAATCCGGCGCTGAGCTTGATCGTCGTCGCTTTCCTGCCGCTAATGTTTGTCTTCTCGCTGCATTTCAACCGCAAGATGAACCGCGCCATGCGTTTGAGCAAGGAGCGGGTGGCAGAGGTCAACGCGCAGGTGGAGGACAGTCTGGCGGGTATTCGAGTGGCGCAGTCCTACGCCAGTGAGGATTGGGAGCAGGCGAAATTTGATCGGGCTAACGCGCGCTTCGTCGAGAGCCGCCGCCTGGAATACAAAAGCGAGGGATTCTTCTACGGCGGTATGGAGGCTTTCACACAGTTGATGACGGTGGTTGTTGTGGTCTTCGGCGCTCTCGCCATCCTCCAGGCCGACCTCGACCTGTCCGATCTGATCACCTTCTTGCTCTATGTGGGCATCCTGGTCGAGCCGATAAGGCGACTGGTCAATTTCGCCCGCTGGTATCAGGAGGGCATCACCGGCTTTCATCGCTTCATGGATATGATCGAGCTGCCGCCCGCCATTCAGAACCGCGAGCGGCCCTGCCGGCCCGAGCGGATCCGCGGCCGCCTGGAACTGCAGAATGTCAGATTCAGCTACAAGACGGAATTTGGCGATGTCTTCCGCGACTTGACGCTGACCATCGCCGAGGGCGAGTATGTCGCTTTGGTCGGCGCCTCCGGCGTCGGGAAGACGACGCTCGGCAGTTTGATTCCGCGCTTCTACGACGTCAGCGGCGGGCGCATTTGCCTGGACGGCGTCGACATTCGCGCGCTGGATCTGTCGCTGCTGCGGCGCAACATCGGCACGGTGGAGCAAGATGTGTACCTGTTCGCCGGCGCCGTCGCCGAGAATATTCGCTACGGCAATCCCGGGGCGACCGACGCTGAGGTGATCGCGGCGGCAAAAAGCGCCAACGCCCACAATTTCATCCAGGCGCTGCCACAGGGCTACGCCACCGAAATCGGCCAGCGCGGCGTCAAATTGTCGGCCGGCCAACGCCAGCGGCTCAGCATCGCCCGCGTCTTTCTGAAGGATCCGCCTCTGCTCATCCTGGACGAAGCCACCAGCGCCCTCGACAGCGAAAGCGAACGGGTCGTGCAGCGATCGCTTGAACGTCTGATCGAGAACCGCACCACCCTGGTCATCGCCCATCGTCTGTCGACGATTCGCAATGCCGATCGCATTTTGGTTTTGACCGAGGACGGTATATGCGAGCAGGGCAGCCATGCCGAGTTGATGGAGCGCGATGGGGTGTATGCTGGCTTGCACGATTTACAGATGGCGCGGTAGCAGCCGGATATCCAATACGCTCAACCCCAATCGACAATCTTTCGCAGTTCCGTTTGCCGGAGCGATACGTTTTTCTTACAGAGATACAGACCGATCAAGATTCTAGTTGCAATTCATCCTTGCAGTTTGGCGACGTCGCCATCCGCATCAAGCAGGTCTTGGAGACTTATACTGATCTCTCCGCTTTTGATTTTACGATTCAGTTCGGGGCTCGTCTTCTTGGATACATAAACTTCATAGTTCTTTGCATCACTGTACAGGTGTTCCATCCTACGAAACAGCTCTATACGATGAAGATTGCTTTTCTTCTTCACGGTCATTAGACTTTGCCTTTTCGAATAGAGTTAAATCCTTTAATCATCCGCCTGAATGCATGCCGGTCTGCATCTGACTAATCTTTCGTAAATTGGTCTGCTTGTCTACGGAATTAATATACATGTGAGTAACAGGCTTGGAAAGGAAGAAGTCGGTGGTTTTCAAGAGTAAATGGCATCGCTCAAAGTAGCCAGACCAAGCTTAAACAGCTTGAAAAACCGCGCGGGAAGCGGGAAATGCTTATTCAAATTTGCAAGTGCGTTGTGGAACTATATCGAAGCGCTGTATAAGCGAAAACGGACGTTTACCTCAATAGAGCGCATAGAGTAGCGGGAGAGGGGCTCGAACCCTCACGCCCTCACGGGCAGGTGCTTTTAAGGCACCCGTGTCTGCCATTCCACCATCCCGCCGCAGGCATCAGTATACGCCGGGCGGCTTGAATGTCAACCTGAGCGCGACGTGGCGCCGGGCAATCGCTTCAAATTCTTCTTTAACCACATTGGACACAGAAGTAAGCGCAAGAAGGCAATTGAAAAATGCGCATCGTCTTCCGCGACATACATGCGGGCGAGCCACGTGCTCGCCCCTACAACATAAGAGGAGACTCGGTGTCCTCTGTGGTTAAATTGCAGTCTAGTTTTGCTTGTCGCAGCGGATGCCAGTTTTGAATCGATTGCTCTGCGACATGGCGGAGGACTAAACCTTGCGCTTGTCTTCGTCGTTTTTGCGCTTGCCGTCGACCTTGGGCCGGTAGCGTCCGCCAAAGAGCATGAACAAACCGATGCCCATGAGAATCAGCGGGAAGATCTGCCCAAATGCGCCGGCGATATCGCCGACCAAACCCGGCAAGCCGAAAACGATGCCGATGGCAATCAGCCAGAAAGCGCCGGTCGCCGATTGCCAGCGCTCGCCCGCCGCCATCGTCCGCGCGAAGATTGAGGCGGCGATCACAAACATGATGCCCGGCCACCACCAACCCGATAGAAACAAGAGGCCGAGGCCAACAAAGAAGACGCCGGTCCCGATCTGCGAGGCTTTTTCGCTTTTTTCCGCGTTCATAAGTCCAATCCCATAATTGACGGAGTCCGCTATTTCTAATACGCGCGCTGCCGCACGGGGTTGCGCGTCGTTGCGCTGCCCATGCAGAGTTTCGCCGGCCCTCAGTTGGCGACAAATGTCACGCGATAGGACTTGAGCGATTGGCGATTGCCGGTATAGCAGGCGCCCGTGCGCAGGCTCGCCGCCAGCGCTTCGGCGGCGCCGGGCATATCGAGGCTGTAATCGATATCAGCCTCCATTTGAAAATCGGCGTAGGCATCGCCGCGATCGACCTTGAGGCCGCTGAGGAAAACGCTCTCCTGGTCGTCCCAGCGTGCGCGGATCCGTTGGCCCGGTATGCCCCGTCCCAGATAATCCACGACGTAGACTTCAATCAGGGCCGGTCGCGCCAGATCGCAGAACGACCGCACTGGACGGCCTTCAAAACGGCGCGTTGCCGGCCGCGTCGGGATGACGCGTGGCTTGGCTGCACTGGCTGTTGCATCATGCAGCGGCGGTTTGGTGGGCTGGGGCGTCGCTCGGACGATATCCGCTTCGTCCTGCGCGGCAGCCGTCGGCGCGCTGGCGGCGTCCAGGGGCGGCAGCAAACGTTCAGCGCAGCCGGCGCGCCCTTGCGAACGATATAAATCAACCGCGCTGCGCAGCGCCCGGATGCCGCTCTTGCTGCTCAGGTAGCCGCGGCCACCCAAGTCGCAACTGCCTTCCGCCAGCGCTTCCAGCGGATCATGCGCCGGGCGCAGGGCGATCAGCTTGTTCAGCGCGGTCGGCAAGTCGCGCCGCGCCGCGTATTCCAGGGCGATAGCCATCATATAGTGATTGCGATCGTCAGCGCCAAGTTGCCAGGGTTCGGCGCCGCCGCGCTGCTGCGGACCTAGTATGCGCGTCAGACTCAATCCCAGCGCCAGGCCCAGCGCGAGGCTGAAGGCAAATACCGCGTTGGAGAAATAGCTCGTTCCGCGTTTCTTCGCGGCTGCGGGTCCGTCGGACTGTGGATCGCCGTGATTCATGCCCGTGCCCCGCTGAGATCAAGGAAGGGTTCCATCGGCGCCGTCAGTTGGCCCAGGCCCGAGCTCAAGGCGACCAGGAAGCGTATATCATTCAGATCGCGCGCGGAGGAGCGGATGATCGCCTCCGTCATTTGACGCAGATATGGCCCCAGGTCGTCGATTTCCAGCCGCCGCAATCGCTCCAGGGCGCCGGCCAGGTCATCATCTGCGGCGTATCCGGCCGCGACCATGACGATATAGTCGTCGCGATGCCGCTTCGCCAGATCGCTCAAGGCGCTGCTGCGGGAGTCGGCTGGAAATTGGACCCAGCCGAAATACAGCCCGACAAGCGCGCCCAGAAGCAGACCCAGCAGAAGCGATCGAAAAATGCGCAGCATATTGCAGTCCGTGCTAAACCCTTCTACGACCAATCTTATAATGGAACGGCGGATTGCGTTCTTGGCGACTGGCCCGGTACTCCGAATGGATGCAGCATAAGCTCGAAATGTAGGGGCGACTGAACCGCAGTGTCTACGCGCGGCTGTGTGTCGCCCGAAAGTCCGCGCTTGCGCCGGCGGGCGACCGAATCGCCCCGCGCTGTTCTTCTGATTGTTGCATTCCATTTCTGGTGTTTCAGAGGCAGGGAAGCATAAGCAAGTGAAAAATGACAATGGCTGCCGCATGAAATAAAATGCCGCAAATTTAGAATAGTTTTACGGGCGCTCGCCCGTACACGCCGGGGGATTGGCGCGGGGGCTTGGTTGGAGAGGTGACTTGATGCGGGCGAGCCAAGGCTCGCCCCTACACCTCGAGTGGCTGGCGGGTGGCGCCGAGGCCGGCCCCGTAAATAGGGGCACGGAGCGGGCGAGCCACCGGCTCGCCCGTACTCACCCAGGAATTGGCGCGGGGGACGGGTATGGGAAGAACCCGACCCAGCCTTAGCGCTCAAGCGCGGCAATAGTCGCGCAGGCCGGGCAGCTGCCGTCGGGACGGATGATGGCGAATCCGCCCTGCGGGTCGGCATCGTAGGTATCGAAATCGATATTCCAGACGATGACCATTTCGACCGGCATCCGCACATAATTTGCGCTGATCAAAATCGCCTGCGCCAGCCATTCCGCCTGCTCCGCCACCGAGGTCGTCGCGCCCCATTCAAAGCCCCGCGGCAAGGGACCGTAACCCTCCGGCGACAAATAGCCCATTTCGGTCATGCACATGGGAATATTAGAATTGCCAAAGGGCCAGGCCACGCGCTCCAGCATCAAAGGCAGGAAGCGCGTCGCATAATCGTCCAGGCGCGGGTCCCCGCCCTGCCTGTGGGGCGGCACGACGCCTTCGTTGTAATGCACGCCGATGCAGTCGGCATAATTGGCCGCGCCAGCCACCGCCATCTGGTGCATGAATACGTTGTCGTCACAACCGCCCAGGCCGCAGCCGGCGAAAAATCCCGTCGGCGCCGGCGCGCCGCTGATGACCATCGTATCCGGGTTTTTGGCTTTGATGGCATGGTAGGCGGCTTCAAGCAAGCGCACATACCGGGCGCCATGGACCTGGCCGCGCGGCCACTCGCGGTCGATGTTGGGTTCATTCCACACTTCGATCGCGTCCGCGCCCAGCTCTGCCAGGTAGCCCACATATTCCGCAAACTCGGCGATGTAACCTTCGAAATCAGTCGCCAGCCGGTCTTTGTCTCCCAGCGCGCCCAGCAATACCTTAAAGCCATGGGCATGCGCCTGCTCAATGAGATCTTTGCCGTCCGAAAGGCCAAAGTGCACCTGCTTCTTGACCCAGGTCATGCCCGCACTCTTCAGCGCCTCGACCGTCGCCTCATCGAAGCGCAAGATGTGCCCGCCTACCGGAATCGGCAAGCGGTTTTCCAGCATCGTCGTCGTTGCCATGTCGGGAGCGGAATCGTCCGGGGCTTGCCCAAGTACCTGCACAAGTTCAAAGCTCACGGTTGCGCCTTCATTGTTGACGGCGATCGGCGCCAGGACATAAAAGAAGCTCTCTTGATCGCCGTTGACGGCATGCAGACGCAACTGGTAGAAGCCGTCGGTCAGGACTGTCGTATTCCAGATGCCGAGCCTGCCGGCGACGACCGGCGAGAATTGCGGGCTGCTGACCGGCGTCCAGGCGCTGGCAGCGCTGCCCGGCGTATGTGGCGCCGCCTCGGCGAAAAACCAGACTTGATCGGGCACGTTTGCCGTGCCGACCAATTCAACCGACCCGCTAATTGTGCTCATGGCCGGATTCCAATCCAGCATCAAGTCGTCGGATTGGGCGGCAACTGCGCCGGCGAGCGCGAATACAGCAAGCAGAAGCAATTTGAGATATCGCATTTTTTGCTCCATCACGTAGTCGTACCTGTGGTTGATTATAGAACAGGCGCCAAAACCTGCCTATCGCCTGCGGACGGCTTGCGCGCGCGCTGCCCTACGCTTCTTCGCCGCAGTAAATGCAAGCAAGTAATTGAAAAGATGCGCATTGTCTTGCGCGACATACATGCGGGCGAGCCGAGGCTCGCCCCTACGGCAAAAGAGGGGACTCGGTGTACGGGCGAGCCGGTGGCTCGCCCCTACGGCAAAAGAGGGGACTTGGTGTACGGGCGAGCCGGTGGCTCGCCCACTCTTGCTTCAAAATGCCCAGCAGATCTTGCGCGACTTACTTTCGTTTACTTCTGCGTCGCTTGTCCTTTCCGAGCGGTCGGGTTTACAATCTGGCTTGGCGGGCGGGCGCCATCACTGTTCGCTCGACCGAACATCATTTGCGCAAGGAGAACCGTATGACAAGCGTCGGACGGGCTGCTGAAATAGAATCCGCAATCACGACGCGCTATCGCGAGCGCACAGCGGCCTCGCGCGCCCGGCATGAGGAGGCGCGGCGATATCTGCCGGCCGGCGACACGCGTTCCTCCACCTTCTTCGCCCCGTATCCCACCTACATGACCGCCGGCGACGGCGCCTGGCTCAGCGATGGCGACGGCCACCGCTACCTCGATCTGCTCAACAACTTCACATCGCTGGTCCATGGCCACGCGCAGCCGGATATCGTGGAAGAAGCCGCCGACCAATTGACGCGCGGCACGGTCTTCGGCACGGCCGCGGCGCCCCAGGTTGCCCTCGCCAAACATCTGATCGACCGTGTGCCCGGCATCGACATGCTGCGCTTCGCCAATTCCGGCACGGAAGCCACCATGATGATGATGCGGGCGGCGCGGGCATTCAGCGGCCGCGATATCATCGTCAAAATGGACGGCGGATATCACGGTTCGCATGACTTCGTCGAGGTCAGCGTCAGCGCCGATGTCGAAGCCGCTGACATGCCCGCGGCGCAGATTGAAGGGCGGGGCGTGCCGGCTGCTGTACTCAACGCCGTGATGGTCGTTCCTTACAATGATCTCGGGGCGATGGAAACGCTCCTGCGACAGCGCAGCCAAGACATCGCGGGCATCATCATCGAGCCCATGCCCAACGCCGGCGGCATGGTACCGCCCGCCCCCGGTTACCTGGGCGGTCTGCGCGCCCTGGCGGACGAATACGACGTCCTGCTGCTCTTTGACGAAATTGTCACGCTGCGCCTGAGCCGCGGCGGCTTCCAGGAAATCGAGAACATGAAGCCCGACATGACCGCGCTCGCCAAGATCATCGGCGGCGGCTTTCCGGTTGGCGCTTTTGGCGGGCGTGTAGACATCATGGAGCAATTCGATCCCGACCTGCATCCGGATTTCTTGTTCCACAGCGGAACCTTCAACGGCAACAATGTCACGATGACGGCCGGCCTCGCGGCCATGCAGCGGCTCGATCAGGCGGCGATCGACCGCATCAATAAGCTGGGCCAGAGCCTGCAAGCCGAGATCAACCAAATGTTTAAGCGGTTGGCAATTCGCGCCCAATGCCTGGGCTACGGCTCCCTGCAGCAGATACAGTGGAGCGACGCCCCGATCCGAACCCTGGCTGACGCCCGGCGCGCCGGTCAAGACATCGGCAAGTTGGGCCAGCTATTTCATCTGGAATTGCTGAATCGCGGCGTCTACACCAGCAATCGCGGCCTGTTCAGCATGTCCACCGCCGTGCAAGAGGCGGACCTGGACTTCGCGCTTGCCGCGGTCGAAGGAGCGCTGGAGACCCTGAAGCCCTACATGCGCGAGCTTGCGCCGCGCCTGCTTGCGCGCTGACCGCGCAACAAGACGGATTCTCCCGTGTCCCGTCCGTCGCCAGGCCGGGTCTTCAATCGTAGAGGCCGCTTGTGGACGCTGCTTTTTGTGGCGGTTAAGCGCGACCGTCCGCCCGATTGACGCCGGCCGCCTCTATATGCGCCTGAATCCGATCGAAGAATCGCTCTTCGGAATTGTCCTGCGGCGCATAGCCTATGACGCGCCGCGCGTTGGCAATGCTCCAGATCGCGTGTGAATTGGCGCTGATGCCGTAGAAGATCTGGAAGGGCAGGCCCAGGTCATCAGTAATGTCCTCGGTTTCGATGCTCTTGATGAACAACTGCGCCATATCGCGCTGACTGATATAGACGGCCAGCGCCCGCCGCATCCGGCGCAAGTCGCCCGGCGCGATATCGGCAAGATCCGTCTCGCGCGGACCGCCGATACGAATCTGCACATTTTCCAGCGGACGTCCCCCATGCGTGACGCCGCTGGCGTAGACTTGCCCAATCTGCTCGAATGCGATCTTCGCCCAGCCGTACCAATTGTCCGATGCGTTTTGGTCCGGCGTGACCATCGGCGCCGCCCCGTCAAGAACGTAATTCTCGTATAGATCGGCGGCGTGATTTGTGCTCGCCGCGACCAGCCTTCGCACCCGCTCTTCCCAGGCGACCTGATAGACGTTGTAGGTCAGTTGCAAGTTTTCGAGTTCGGAGCTGAAATAAATGTCGTCGCCTTGATCCTGCGCGCAGTGATACGCGCAATGGAGAACCGCGTCAGCGCCTGTGAAGAACTTGCGATAGCTGTCGCGATCCTTGTTCAGCAGGTCGACGATTTGCAGGCCTTCAATTTCGACGCCGCGCTTGTCTCGGCGGCGCGCGTCGAGCAGGGTGAGCTCGTAGCGCTCTCGCAGCGCCGGCAACAGGACGCCGGCGATCGTGCCGCTGGCGCCGGTGACGACCACTCTTCGCTTGGACATGTATTGGCTCCCGTGTTGGATGAGATGGCTAAACTATAGCTAGGCCATTGCGCAAAGCAAGCTGCAAAGCTCTGGCGGCATCTGATCGCATCAGTTGACATCGTTGCCGCCGAGCGCATAAAATAGTTGCGGAAGTTAGACGTTACGCAAGGACAGCGTAAATGAAAGACCAGAAGAAAGAAATCGCTGAGAAGTATCTCCTGCCCGAACGGCCATTCTTGCATGGCATAGCTAGTGCATTTGACATGTTCGCTGTCTTAAATCAGGGAAGGGCGGAGCATTTGCTGGCAAACCTGCGGGAGGATGAGCGGCAGTCTGAACGCGATGTTGTAAGTTCCGCTTGGCGTGATATCGGAGAAATGCTGTACCAATCCTTGAAACAGTATGAAACCGCGTCGGGGAGAAGCATTCAGAAGTGAATTTTGAGGAGAGCGCTTACCCTCGCCCCAACGGTGAAGATAACGAACCACCTGAGGAACTTGTTGCACCTTCCGATCTGCTAGAGCGCCTCGAAACCGTCCGCGTCTGAGAGTACACCGAACCCGCCAGAATTGACCCTACACCGCGCTCAGTCTCCTGTCACCTTGAAAACCCGCGCTTCTCCCTGCTCAAATACCAGCGTCGCAGGCAAGCCCGCGGGCAATTCCGCGCCGGCCGACACGAAGACATAGTCGATTTCCTGATCGACGCTATCCGGACGTTTCAGCTCGCCCCACTCGAAGTAAGCGACGGCCCGAAAGTCACGGGCCCGTCGTTCGGCGAAGACCGGCAGCCAACCTTCGCCATCGGCGGACAGCAGCCGGGCAGCGCGCCCGCTGTTGCGTCGCAGCCAGGTCATGGCCGCGGCATCGTCGCGACTGACCGTCAGCGGCGGCAAATCCAGGGCCGGTCGCAGCGCGTCAAGGATGGGATGGAAGGCCGCGCCGATCAGCAAGATGGCGCCGCCGGTTAGGGCCATCAGCGGATAGGCGGCGGCGCGCAGGCGCTGCTTGATTTCTGGCGGCAGCCGCCGCTTCCAAACATGCAGCAAGGCTAAGCCTCCGAACCAGGCGTATGGCAAGATAACGCCGTGCCGCGCCAGATTCGGCGCGTTGCTGATTTCGCCAAGCGGCGGCAGAATCCGGCCAATGAGGCCGAATAAAGCGAAGTCTAAAATCAGAAGCAGCCAAAGGAACATCAGCAGCGAGAACTGACGCAGAGGCCCGGATTCGCGCAGGCCGACTCTCATGCCCAACGTCGCGAGCAGTACGATGAGCAGGCCTTGACCGCGCGTCATTTCTGCCAGGTTGCTGAGATCCGCCGGGTGAGGCGAGGGCTGAATCGGCAGCATGAGCGGCAGATTGTTGATGAGCCAGGGCGCGATGCCGATCAGCGCGACCAGCGGCAGGCCCAGCGTCAGGCCCCGGCGCGAAGCAGCCGGGATGCTCTCGCGTCGGCTGATCCAAACCAGCGCGCATAGCGCCGCGAAGCCCAACAGCGCGATCAAACTGAGGCTCAGGCTGGTGTATATGACGGCGCCCAACATCAGGCCGCCGGCGATGAGATCGGCCAGGTTGAACTGCCGCGCCAGCCGCAGGGCGAAGAGCAAAAAGGCCAAGGTGAAAAGCAGAGCCAGCAACTCGGCGAAGCGGCCGTCGAGGTAACTGTGCTGGATGCCGGCGCATAAGAGCGTCGCCACCGACAGCGCGCGTCCCAGGCTTTTATCCCGCAGTTCCGCGCCAAAATCGTACATGAGCCAGACCAGCAGGAACACGACCACGGCCGTCAGGCTCAGCTGGATGAGCGGGATCGAATGCCCAAGCTGCTGACTGAGGTAGGCGGTGAGCGCGTGCAGGCCGGGCGAGACGACCGCCGGCCATTCCGTTTGATGTGGCGCCAGCGCGTTAAAGTCCGCCCCCTCGCGCGCGCCCAGACTGTGGCTGCCCGCGATTTGCCCCTGCGCCCCCAAAGGCGCCGACAAGTGCATCAGCGGAATCAATATCGCCAGCGCAACTAGCGCGAAATATGCCAGGTCCTTCGGTCCCGGCCAGCCCAGATCCCGGTCCGCGAGCCGCTCGCCCCGCGCTTCCGCCCGCGCCTGCGCGGTGGAGAGCGTGCCGCCGAGCACGACGCCGGAGAGCAGCGCAAACAGCAGGTAATCGACGACCAGCGTGTCCCAGCCGAAGGCTTCGGCGTAGAAGACAGCGCCGCCCATGACCAGCGCCAGGCAGAAGGCGGCGGATAAGGCGACGCGCGGCTGCGCTGTGCGCCAGGCCGGCGAAAGCATGGCGCCCGCGCCCAGCAGTACCGCCGCCAGGATAAAAACGATGAAGAGGCTCATTCGACTTTGTGGCGCTTACCAGACTCGTTGAATGGCGTAGGCGTCAAACATGCCGTCGCTGGTGATGATCGGCAGATCTTCGACGAGGGACTGCGCGATGAGAAGCCGGTCGAAGGGGTCTCTGTGGATTAAGGGAAGCTCCGCCACACGCTTGAGATGTGCAATGGATATTTCTAGGATCGGAAATCTGTATCGATTGATGACGGCGTCAATGAACTGTGCGAATGGAAGAGGCAATTCTAATCCTCGACCCAGATTCGCTTTGATTGCTGTCTCCCAGACGCTTACAATGCTCAGGCTGAAACTGTTGGCAGGAGCTTCAAGGAGTTCCCTGGCAACATTGCTTAGACGCCGGTCGTCATTCACGAACCATAGAAACGAAGAGGTGTCCAGAAGATAGTTCATTCCATATAAGGCTTGAATTCGGGCAAGGGTTCGTCGAAATCGTCAGCTATCTTTATCTTGCCTTTGAATAGACCCGCTTTGCGCGGCCCCTTTTTCGGCGCAATCGTGGACACAAGTTGATACGCATTTTCGTCCTCGCCGATTATGATAACGGTTCCGCCCTGCGCAGCGTGCTCCAACACCGCGTCAAGGTCGGCCTTTGCTTCTTCAACTGTAAAGGTCTTCATTTCGCAGATCCTTTATATCTCGCGCGGATACATAACACAAGAAGGTCGACGAATCAAATTGATAGCTCATTCCATGTATGGCTTGAACTCAGGCAGCGGCTCGTAGAATTCGTCCGTAATGATGATTTGCCCTTTGGCGCTTCCCGCCTTTCGCGGCCCCTTTTTCGGCGCAATCGTGGAGACAAGTTGATACGCATTTTCGTCCTCGCCGATAATGATTACTGTTCCGCCCTGCGCGGCATGCTCCAGCGCCGCGTCAAGGTTTGTCTTTGCTTCATCCACCGTGAATGTCTTCATCTCGCAGATCCTTTGTGTCTCGCGCGGATACATAACACAAGAAGGTCGACGAATCAAATTGATAGCTCATTCCATGTAGGGCTTGAACTCAGGCAGCGGCTCGTCGAAATCATCAGCTATCTTAATCTTTCCTTTGAATAGACCCGCTTTGCGCGGACCCTTTTTCGGCGCAATCGTCGATACAAGTTGATACGCTTTTTCGTCCTCGCCGATAATGATGACGGTTCCGCCCTGCGCTGCATGCTCCAACACCGCGTCAAGGTTTGCCTTGGCGTCTTCAACTGTGTAGGTCTTCATCACGAAACTCCTGCGATCCGCAATTCATCCCGATTATACAACATCGCCAAGATAGCTCAACGCAGGACGTTTGTCGCGTCATACATGCGGGCGAGCCAAGGCTCGCCCCTACGGCATAAGAGCAGAGTCGGCGCATGGGCGAGCCAAGGCTCGCCCCTACGGCATAGGGGCAGAGTCGGTGTATGGGAGAGCCGGTGGCTCGCCCACTTTTTCAACAAACTGCCTTTAAGATTTTGCAGGACTTACTTGCCTTTACTTAATATTAAGCTGGCGGACAGTTAGATCGTCAAGCCATGCACTTTTTCATGAGCAATTGTGCCAAGCGGATATCGCGTCTAAACCGGGATCTGTCGCCGAAGGCCCGCTTGAGTCAGTGACCGGGCCGCCCGTACAGCCACCAGAATGTAGCGCGCGGGTAGGCCTTCTCCAGCAACGGTGACCAGATGAAGTCGCATGCGTCCAGCAGCGGCCGAAGCGCCCGGTCGTTAATCTGCGCGGCCGTTCGCAGTTCTTCTGCGTCATATTGGAATTCGGCCATAGCCAGCAGGATCTCTTGCACGATGGTGCGCCGCAGCGCCTCGACCGGATAGGCGCCGCCGCAATCGTGCGGGTTTTGCTGGCAATCGAGGAAGAAGGCCCGCATCAATTTCAGGCGCGCCGGCGCTTCACCCCGCAGTTTCTTCTCGTAATGCAATGTCCACTCGCGCTGGCTGCTATCGTGCTCCGCGAGCGCTGCCTCGAGCCGGGCCGCCTGCCCCGCATCCAGGCGCGCGCGCAATGACGCCAGCCGCCGGCGGCGCAACAACGTCGCGCCCAAGGTCATCTGCGGCATGCTGTCGCCACGGATGAAGCCGGCGCCAATCGACAAATATAGCTGGTCGCCGAGTATGTATTCCTGCAGGCGCTCCGTCATCCGCTGGAGTTCGTCCAGGTCGCGCTCGAGCGCGTATCTTCTTGACATGGCGCTAGCCGCCGTTTTGCATCGCTTCCCAGACCCGGCGGGGCGACAAGGGCATGTCCAAGTGGCGCAGTCCGTAGGGTGACAGCGCGTCGACTACGGCGTTGACCACCGCCGGCGTCGAACCGATCGTGGCGGCTTCGCCGATGCCTTTGGCGCCGAGCGGATTGAGCGTGGTTTCGGTAACCGTCTGTTCGATGTTGAAGCCGGGGAAGTCGTCCGCCCGCGGCATGGCGTAATCCATCATCGTGCCGGTCAGCAATTGCCCTTGGTCATCAAAGACGATTTCTTCCAGCAGCGCCTGGCCAATGCCTTGGGCCAGGCCGCCGTGGATCTGCCCTTCAACCAGCAATGGGCTGATGCGCGGACCGCAATCGTCCACGGAATAATATTCGCGCAGGCTGATGACGCCGGTGTCGCGTTCGATCTCGACAACGGCGATATGCGTGCCGAAGGGGTATATAAAATCGGCCGGACGGAAGAAATCAGTCGCTTCCAGGCCGGTATCGATGTCATCGGGCAAGCGGTCGGAATAGGCGCGGGCGGCAATTTCGCCGAGGCTCAAGCTGCGGGAGGGCACGCCTTTGACGCGATATTGCCCGTCGGCAAATTCGATATCGCCCGGCGCGGCTTCCAGCATGTGCGCGGCGATCCTGGTCGCTTTCTCGCGCACGACGCCGGCCGAGCGGATGATCGCCGAGCCGCCGATTGCCAAGCTGCGGCTGCCGAAGGTGCCGGTACCCATCGGCGCCGCGCCCGTGTCGCCATGCCGCACGATGACTTTGTCGTAGTCGGCGCCGATCTCGTCAGCCACGATCTGCGCGAATGTCGTCTGCAAGCCCTGCCCATGCGGCGATGTGCCGGTGTAGACCGTGACCGTGCCGCTGGGCTCGACCCGCACTTGGCCGCTCTCGTAGGGTCCAAAACCGCACATCTCAACATAAGTCGCCATGCCGATGCCCAGCAGGCGCCCGGAATCGGCCGCGCGCCGCTGCGCCTGTTCGGCCAGAAGCGCTTCGTAATCGGCCGTTTCCAGCGCTTTATCCAGGTTCGCCTCGTAATTGCCCGTGTCATAGTTCGAGCCGGTCGGCGTCTTGTAGGGAAACTGATCCGGCTTGATATAATTCCGCCGCCGCACATCAGCCGGATTGACGCCGAGTTCGTCGGCGATCATGTCGATGGCGCGCTCGACATAATAGATCGCTTCCGGGCGGCCGGCGCCGCGGTAGGCGGCAACCGCAACCGTATTGGTGAAGACGTTGCTCGCCTTGAAATGGACCGCCGGAATGTCATAGTTTCCCGTCGCCATCAGACCGGTGAGATGCGCGATATCGTAGAAGGGCGGATAGGCGCCCAATTCGCCGATCACGTGCATGCGCAAGCCCAGTATCTTGCCGGTATCGTCAAAGGCAACTCCGATATCGGCAATCTGGGAACGTCCGTGCGTCGTGGATACAAAATGCTCCACCCGCGTTCCCGCCCACTTCAGCGGCGCGCCGTAGATCTGCGACAGCTTGGCCACGGCGATTTCTTCCGGATACAGTTGGTTCTTCACGCCGAAGCCGCCGCCGACATTGGGCGCGATCACCCGCAGCATATTCTCGGGCAGGCGCAATACCGTCGCCAGAGACGAACGTACGCCGTGGGGAATCTGCGTGCTGGACCAGAGCGTGATGCCGCCGGTGACCGCATCCGGCGCCGCGGCGACCGCCCGCACCTCCATCGGCACGCCGGCCAGGCGCTGGCTCTGCATGCGTTGGCTTAGCGTATGCGGGGCCGCAGCGAATACCTCGTCGACATCGTCGGTTTTCTTCTCGCCGGTATCAACGATATTTGTATCCAATCCTTCAAATATCGGTGGCGCATCGCCGCTGTAAGCGCTGAGCAAGTCGGCCGCCGCCGGCAATTCCTCCCATTCGATTTCGACATCCTCGACCGCGTCTTCGGCGATTTCGGCGGAAGTCGCGATGATGGCGGCCACAACTTCGCCGACATGGCGCGCGCGATCCACCGAAAGCGCGAGATGGCTGAATTTCTCCTGGGCCTTGTCTCCGCCCGCGACCGGCACCGGCGCCCACTGATCGCGCATGTCAGCGCCGGTGACCGCCGCGACCACGCCGTCGCGCGCGGCCGCCGCCTCCGTGTCGATGCTCAGAATCTTTGCATGGGCGTAGGGACTGCGGACAAAGGCGACATGGAGCATGCCCGGCAGTTTGATATCGCCGACATATTTGCCGGCGCCGGTAATCAGCCCCGGGTCTTCCTTGCGTTTGACGCTTGCGCCTACCATCGAGCGTAAAACCATCGCCTCTAACTCCTTCTTGGGTCAATAAATGGGAAACTTCATTTGCTTCGGACTAAGGCGCGGGCGCGCTTTCTACAGCGTAGCCCTTTTCCTTCCAGCCCTTGGTGCCCTCTTCAAGATTGAAAATCTCTTCGTAACCCATGCTCGCCAGGAACATCGCCGCCTGCGACGAACGGACGCCGGTGTTGCAGACGAGCAGGGCGGGCTGCTCTTCGCTGATTTCGTCGACGCGCGCCATGAATTCGCTCAAGGGGATATTGATCGCTCCGGGAATATGCCCTTCGGCGTATTCATCGTCCTCGCGCACATCAATGAATTGGTATGCGCCCACCTTCCCGGCGGCGAATTGCTCGCGATATTCATCCGTGCTGATGTCGGTGTACACAGAGCCCTCCGCAACGCAATGCCAACTGCGGCCATTATAGCGACGCTGCGCAGGTTCACCAAATGCTGCCGGCAGCGGCTGAGGCTTAACGAGTTGGCTGTCCACAAAATCGAGGCAGTTCACAGCCCTATTCCGCCCCGACGCCACGACATCGGTAGGGGCGAGCCATTGGCTCGCCCGCCCGTCACAACCCCAACACAAAGAGGCGACCCTATGGTCGCCCCTAGTTTTCCTTTGTACGAAATTTCGGACTCAGCCAGTCGCCTCGGCGACCGCCCGCTTGAGGAAGACCCCCGCCATCTGCTGGCGATAGGCTTCCGGATAGGCGATGTCACCGGCCAGCCAATCAGCGATATCGGCTTTGACCGCTTCCGCGGCCACATCCAGGGCGGCATCATCCAGAGATGTGCCGGCCAATGCCGCTTCCGCGCCGGCGCATTTGACGGCTTTCACCGTCGCCCCGCCGACCGCCACATCCGCCCCCGTGCAAGTGCCGCCGTCCATCTTCAGGCAGACCGCGACTCCGACGATGGCATAGCGTGAAGCCGGATGCGGGAACTTTACGTATGCGCACTGGCAGTCGCTGCAGTTTGGCAGGTTGAGACTAGTGATAAGCTCGCCATCTTCCAGGTCAGTCTCGAAGAGGTCGACGAAGAAGTCTTGCGCGCCGACGCTGCGGGCGCCGTCCGCGCCCTGGATATTGATCGTGGCGCCGCAAGCCACCAAAACCGTCGGCGGGTCGGAGGCCGGGTCGGCGTGGGCGATGTTGCCGCCGATGGTGCCGAAATTGCGCACGCCCTGGTCGCCAACCTGGCCGCAAGCGCTCGCCAAAGCGCTGCACATAGATTGTACCGCGTCCGAGGTGGCGATCTCGTCATGGGTGGTCGTGGCGCCGATGGTCAAGCCGTCATCCGCGCTGATGCCGCTCAATTCGGGCACCCGGCCGATATCGACCAATTGCTCGGGCGCGTCCAGGCGCAGCTTCATAACCGGCAAGAGGCTATGGCCGCCGGCCAGAAACTTGCCATCGTCCGAGATCAGGGACAGCGCTTCATCAACTGACCCGGCCCGCGCATACTCAAATTTGTTTGGCCACATGCCTAGTTTCCTCCTCCGTTTGCACTTGCTGCTTGAATCGCCGACCACACTTTCGCCGAGGTCAGCGGCATGTCGATCTGCTTCACGCCCAGGGGCGCCAGCGCATCCAGGACGGCATTATAAACCGTTGGCGTACTGGCGATGGTGCCAGTTTCGCCCACGCCCTTCACGCCGACCGGATGATGCGGGGATGGCGTCACCGTTTCGCCCAATTCGAAATTGGGGAACATATCGGCTTTGGGCATGCAATAATCTTGCATGGTGCCGGTCAGCAGTTGCCCATTGTCATCGTAGATCACGCCTTCGCAAAGCGCCTGCGCCACGCCTTGCACGACCCCGCCGTGGATCTGCCCGGCGACAATCTCCGGGTTGATCTGCGGGCCGCAATCGTCCACCGCAATATAGCGCTGCAAGTCGATGACGCCGGTTTCAGCATCAACTTCGACGATGGCGATATGCGTACCGAAGGGGAATACAAAATTCGGCGGATCGTAGAATTGCGACTCTTCGAAGCCGGGATCCATCCCCTCGGGCATGTTCCAGGCGAGATGCGCCATCAGCGCGACATCCTGGATGCTCTGCGCTTGATCGGGCGAACCCTTGACCGAGAAACTGCCATCGGCGTATTCGATATCGTCGACGCTCGCTTCCATCAAATGGGCGGCGAGGACGCGCGCTTTCTCCTTGAGCTTGCGCGCGGCATGCGCCAGAGCGGCGCCCGTCACCGGCGTGGTGCGGCTGCCATACGTGCCCCAGCCCATCGGCGTCTCGGTGGTATCGCCATGAACGACCTCGATGTCTTCGACCGGGAAACCAATTTCGTCGGCGATGATCTGCGCCAGCGTCGTTTCCGAACCCTGGCCATGCGGCGAGGCGCCGATCAGCGCCTGGACCTTGCCGGTGGGCGTGACGCGCACCGTAGCGCTCTCCCACAAGCCGCCCTGGAAACCAACCGCGCCCGCGACCTGGCTAGGTCCCAGGCCGCACATCTCGGTATAAGCGGTGACGCCGATGCCGAGATAGCGCCCTTTCCCGCGCGCCGCCGATTGCTGGGCGCGGAAGTCGTCGTAGCCCGCCATGCCCAAGGCTTTCTCAAAGGCGGTTGGATAGTCGCCGCTGTCGTAGTTAAGACCAGCCGCGACCTCGTAACCATCTTCAAAAGCCGGGATCAGATTCTTGCGCCTGACTTCGACCGGGTCCATGCCGATGGCGTCAGCGACTCTGTCGATCATGCGCTCGAGCAAGAAAGTCGCTTCCGGCCGTCCGGCGCCGCGATAGGCATCGGTCGGCGTGCCGTTGGTCATGACGCCGATAGATTCGCAGTATACGCTGTCAATCGTGTAGGGACCGACATAGAGCAAGCCGTGTAGAATCGTGGGGATGCCCGGGGCCGCCGTCGAAAGATAGCCACCCATGCCGGCGTAAACCGTGGCGCGAACGCCCTGGATCGCGCCGTCGTTGCTGGCTGCCATCTCGACATGCTGCACATGATCGCGGCCGTGGATGGTGATCAGATAATTCTCGGAGCGCGTCTCGGTCCACTTGACAGGCACGCCGAGCTTGATTGCCGCCCAACTGACCAGCGCTTCATCGGGATAGCAGGGGATCTTGCTGCCGAAGCCTCCGCCCACTTCGGGCGCGATCACCCGCACCTTGTTCTCGTTCAAGCCGGTCACGGCGCTGATGATGAAACGGTGGATATGCGGGTTCTGCGATGTGCACCAGAGCGTCAGTTCCGCCGTGGCCGGATTGTATTGAGCCATGGCCGAGCGGGGTTCCATCGCCGTCGGCAACAGGCGCTGCTGCAAGATCCGCTCCGACACAACCACATCGGCCGCCTCAAATGCCGCATCGCTGGCCGCCTTGTCAAATGGCGCCCACCTGAAGGCGATGTTGCCCTCAACATCGTCATGAATCAGGGGCGCGCCTTCTTGAGCCGCCTCTTCCGGGTCGATCACCGCGGGCAACTCTTCGTATTCGACGTTGACGGCGTCGGCGGCATCTTGGGCCCGGTAGCGGTCGTCCGCCAGCACGATGGCGACGCCATCGCCGACATAACGCACCTTGCCTTTCGCCAGGGCGGGATGCTCCGGCGTTTTCAAGTCGCTATCCGGGATGAGCCAGGCGGTGGGAATGCCGGCCAGGTCGACATCGTCGCCGGTGAAGACGGCGACAACGCCATCCATGGCCTCGGCCGCCGCGCTGTCGATACTCACGATATTGGCGTGCGCGTAGGGGCTGCGCACGACCGCCATGTGAAGGACGCCGGGCAGCTTGATGTCGTCGGTGTAGCGCGCTTCGCCGGTGATCAGGCGCGGGTCTTCCCGGCGCTTGATGCCACTGCCAAATATGCGCGTGCTCATTGCTCACCTCCTACGTCGCGGCGGCGGCGTCCGCCACCTGTTTTACCGCCTTGACGATGTTGTGATAACCGGTGCAGCGGCAGATATTTCCTTCGAGGTAATGGCGTATCTCGCCTTCAGAGGCGCCGGGGTTGTCCCGCACGAAGGCGGCGCTCGCCATAATCATGCCGGGCGTGCAATAGCCGCACTGAAGACCATGGTTTTCCCAGAAGGCGGTTTGCATGGGATGATGTTCGCCGTTCTCGGACAGGCCTTCGATTGTGGTGACAGCGCCGCCGTCGGCTTGCGCGGCGAGCAACGTACAGGATTTGAGCACCTTGCCGTCCAGATGGACGGTGCAGGCGCCGCATTGGCTGGTATCGCAACCGATCTTGGTGCCGGTCAGATCCAATTCTTCACGCAGAAAGTGAACAAGCAGCGTGCGGGGGTCGACATCACGTTCCTGTACGACCCCGTTTACCGTGATTGAAACTTGCATAAAGGCCTCCAATTCAATTCCAGTATCTTCTCAGCGTCAACAAAGTGGACTTGCCCTACAGCGCCATTATAACTTGCCCGGCACGAAATTGTCACTTGCGCAGGCGCAACCTGATGTTTAGCCGAGCAAAATTACAATCTGCGCTGGGCGGTAATTGTAACTTGCTTTGCGTTGCTTCGCTACAAGTTCATCTAGCGCGAGTCAAATCATTACGTACCGCACCTTGTATTGATTTGCGTTCCAAGCGACAAGTCGTTGACTAAAGCATCAACTAAAGTAAAATCCGTCACATGCGGCGCATGCGCTGTTTGGTGCCGTTGCGGCCGCGCCGGAGCAAGGCATAAGTCATGCTGGTTCGATTCAAAGTAAAGAATTTTCTGTCGTTTCGCGACGAAACGGAATTCTCTATGATGGCCGCCGATGTCGAGAGCCATCAAGACCACGTGATCGCACACGAGGGTTCAACCGAGAAGCGCATACTCAAAACCGGTGTGATCTACGGCGCGAACGCTTCTGGCAAAAGCAACTTTGTCAAGGCTTTGGACTTTGCCAGAGATCTTATTCTCGGGAGATTGGCTTCCCAACGCGGTGAAAAGATTCCTAGATTGCCTTTTATGTTCGACGATGAACTAATGGGCAAGCCTTCGAGATTCGAGTTTGAAGTCAAGTGTGGCAGCAGACTGTTCTTGTATGGCTTTGAATTAACTGATCAGCTGGTGGTTTCAGAGTGGCTTTTCGAATGGATCGCGGACAAGTGGGAGCTATGGTTCAGGCGTTTAGATGAGTCCAAGTCTTATGAAATCGGTACATTACTGAATGCAGCTGTTGAGAAAATGTCGCATGAACCAATCCAAACGCCCTTAATTGAAGGCGACACAACGCCCGATTCACGTATAGTGTCCGTCAGCTACCTGCTCACGGGCACTCGACCAAACCAGTTGTTTTTGAATGAGGCCTATAATCGCGGCCTGAAGGAGTTTGAAGCGCTCTACGATTGGTTCCTTAGGCGGCTTGTGCTTGTTTTTCCAGATTCTCGCGACATGCCAATACCGTTCCCACAGCGAATTGATGAAGGATTTGAATCCAAACTTGCCGAACTTATGGACATTTTTGGTGTTGGTTTATCAGGGGTGAGACTCGAGCCTATTGATCTTGAAGAAGACACGCGATTTCCGCCCTCGTTCAAAGAGGCCGTTAGAAGAGCCGCCCGTAGAACGTCGAACGCCGCAGAAGGCTATAGATCACTTCAATTGAATGAAACGACCTTGCTTTTCGATGTTGACGAGAATAAGGAGGTTAAGTCTACGGAGATTTTCGCTGGACACAAAGCCAGGCAGGGCTATACCGTCATGTTTCCGCTCGGGCAAGAGTCGGAGGGTACAAGACGCCTGTTAATACTCGCGCCTGTAATGCTCGACTTCCTTCGCGAGAACAATGACAGAGTGTACGTGATTGACGAGCTCGAAAGAAAGTTGCATCCAAAATTGAGTTTCTTGATTCTGCACATGTTCTTGAAAAACAGTGGGCAGAAGCCCGCGCAATTGATAGTCACAACGCACGAAACGCAGATTCTTGATTTGGGATTGCTCCGAACTGATGAGATTTGGTTCGCAGAAAAGGATCAGCATGGGGCCTCATCGCTTTTCTCGCTTGAGGAATTCACGCCGCGCCCGAGCGGCGACGTCAGGGACGAATACCTCCAAGGTCGGTTTGGCGCCACCCCGATTCCACTTAGCGTCAGCAACATAGGCTGGGCAGGTGATGATGCCTAATCAGATCCCCTCGGTGCTTTTAGGCATGGCTAATGCAACATTTCAGTACACTCGCCGATATCCCCGAATTATCGCATATCAAACTGGTCAAGAGTTGCAACAGAGTAATCAGTGAGCACCTTAAGCAATTTGATCCCGGATACAAAAGGAATAATCTCGACAGCGAGATCTATATGCCGAAAGTAAGCGCGGCGGTACAGAACGCAGAATTTGATTCAGTCACAGCCCGCGATTCGGATGAGTTCAATTGCACCGGTTCCCGCGTACATAAGCTCGTGCAGGAGATCCAATCCAGCAACTGACGCGAGGGCCAAAGTCAATCCGAAATAAATCAGCCCGCGTATGAAGCGCGATTATGCGAGCGACTGGTCTCGCAGAAAGCGCTCCAGTTCGCCCTTCCACAGCGCCGCCAGCGTATGACTGCCGTGGCCGCGCGTCTCTTCGCTGATCGGCAGCAGGATATAGCGCCCGCGCTTCAACTTCGGCATTGCCGCTTCCATGATGCCCAATTCTGGCGGATTCACCTGGTCATCGGCCGAATTGATCGCCAGCAAGGGCGCCTGGATCCGCCCAAGATCCGGCGCTGGATTGTAATCTTCCGATGCCGCGAACTGGTAGAGCATGTCGTTGGCATCCAGCGCGCCGACAGCCTGGCGCAGCCGTTCCGCCAGGGAGGCGTCGGCTTGGGCGCGCGTGGGCGCTTCCTTTTGCCATTGCAGCGGACAGCTTGTCATGATGAGAAGCAGGTGGGCGGCGTTCATCAACCCGGGCGGCTGTTCGGCGTATTCGCCGCCCTTCCAGGCCGGGTCTTGCCGGATCGAATCCATAATCATCTTTCGGATCATGCGATTGCGCCCGGCGATTTCGGCTGGCAGAGACGCCAGCGGCGCCAGGCAATCCATAAAGTCCGGATAGTGGATGCCCCAGAGCCAGGTCTGCATCCCGCCCATCGAAGTGCCCATCGCCAAACGCAAGCGATCGACGCCCAAGCCCTCGGTGAGCAAGCGGTATTGCGCCCGAATCATATCGAGGTAGCCATAACGCGGAAAGCGCATTCTCAAGCCGTCGCTGGGCTTGCTCGACTTGCCGTGACCGATGCTGTCGGGCAGGATGATGTAATGGCGCTCGGCGTCCAGGATTTGTCCGGGCGCGAACAGTTCGCCGGCGAATTCGGGCCGCAAAAACTGGCCGCCGTTGCCGGTCGTGCCGTGCAAGACGAGCGCGGCATTAAGCGCCTTCCCACTATCGTCGCGCCGCAGCCGGCCCAAGGTGCGGTAATGGAGGCGCAATTCGGGCAGACTGTCGCCGGAGTTAAAGGCGAAGTCTCGCAAGAGGAAGGTATCGGCGCTCGTTTCCACTGGGAGGGCAGCCGTCTAGCCGATCAACGCCGGCAAACTGAAGCGGCGCAGGAATACGCGCCCCTTCTGCAGCATTACGAGGTTGAACCCGCCCGGCGTATGCGGATCCGCTTCCGGCTCGCCCAAATTCGGATAGGCCGCCAGGTTGGACCAGGTCGATTGACAGCAGAGGTACAGCAAGCCATCGCAATGCGTGACCGCTTGCTGATGGATATGCCCGTGAATGACAGCGGCGATACGCGCCCTGTACCGGCGCAGGACATGATGAACCCGCTCCCCGTTCTGTACGCGCATCTGCTCGTCGATCCAGGCCACGCCGGTTTCGAGCAGCGGGTGATGCAGGGCGACGATTGCGGTATCTTCGCTCACTTCCGCCAGGCGGCGGTCGAGCCAGTCGATCTTGTCGTCGCCCAGCACCGGCGCATGGACATCGCCGTTTTCGCAGGTGTCAATTGTAATCAGATGATAATCGCCGAAGCGCAGGCTCGCATCGCGAAGGACATGCAGGCTTTGACCGTCATGCAAGATATCCAGCATGTGCGAAGCGGAGTCGTGGTTGCCGGGCAGCATATAAACCGGCGCCGGCATCTTCACCAGCAGCTCGCGCGCGCTGCGGCAGTCTTCCGCGGTCGGATCGGCGCAGACATCGCCGGTATGCAAGATGAACTCAAAGGAGAATGGAAGGCGCTGAATGGCTTCGAGCAGAGCTTCCGCGCCTCGGTTGGGATGCGCCAATTCGCCCGATGTCTCGGGCAAATGATAGCTCGGATCGGCGCTGATATGCGTATCGCTGATATGCAGAAATCTCAGCAAGGGCGCATGCTCCCCGGAACTGCTTAATTGGCTCCGGGCATTGTATCGCTTCCATTGCCTTTCCGCCAAGCCCGCAGTCCTTTGGCGCCGGGCAATCGCACAAAAATGAAACTGCGCTGACAAATGACAGTCTTTGTAGCCATTTCCTAATCTGCAGGGGCGTTTCGCTGAAGCGCCCGAAATTTTCGGGCCCTTTTCAACGGGCGTCTTCCTACATGTTCACCAGTTTCCGGGCGAACAGCTCATTATGATTTTGGGAGTGTCTATATCGGTGGACGTATATTGAATGCGAGCTTGGCGCAGGGTAATTCACCACAGAGACACAGAGGGCACAGAGTTTTATTGCTAGGGTCTAAGGGAAACCACATCCACTACATTAGCCACTCCCATGATTTTGACGCAATTGACCTATCCGTATGCGCCTGTGATTCGCGAAAATCAGAACTTGAGCGATATCGAAAATTCCCGGGCTGGAATCCTACGTTCGCCTATCACTGGCAAGAGTCCGGCGCAAATGACTGCGCCAATTCGGGCAATACTTCGTAGAATGTAATGAAATCGCGCGTACACTGAAGTATAAGGAACGCGCGGCCGAAGGGGCAAGCAGCGAGGTATCCAGCCCGGCTCATGTCAAGCAGCGATCACGTCAGAAAGATTTCCCTCCGCGCGGATGTGAATGCGCTGCGGCGGGGCGAACTGTCATTTGACAGTCTGATCGATGTCATTCAGGCGCGCTTTGAAGCATCGGAACCGGCGATCCAGGCCTTTCTGCCCGAGCGGAATCGCTTCGACCGCATACGGCGAGAGGCGCAGCAATTGGAAGCGCGCTATCGCGACGCAGAGGAGCGTCCGCCACTCTATGGCGCCATGCTCGGCGTGAAGGACATCTTCCATGTCGATGGCTTCGTCACGCGCGCTGGCGCACGCCTACCGGCGGACCTGTTGGCGGGCGCCGAGGCGGACGCGGTCGCGTCCCTCAAACGCGCCGGCGCCTTGATCCTGGGCAAGACCGTCACCACCGAGTTCGCCTACTTCGAGCCGGGACCGACGCGCAACCCGCATCACACGGGTCGGACGCCGGGCGGCAGCAGCAGCGGCTCGGCCGCGGCCGTCGCCAGCGGCCTGGCCCATGTCACCATAGGCACGCAGACCGTCGGCTCGGTGATTCGCCCGGCCGCATATTGCGGCATCGTGGGATTCAAGCCTTCCCTCGGGCGCGTCTCAACGGCGGGACTGGTCAGCTTCTCCCCGTCGGCCGATCACGTCGGCTTCTTCACGGCCGATATCGCCGATATGCAGGCGGTGGCGGCGGGGGTCATAGCGAATTGGAAGAACGGCGATGTCGGCAGCCGGCAACCGCGGCTCGGGCTGCCCGAGGGCGCCTATCTGGAGCAATCGACGGCGCTTGATGTCTTTGAAGCCCAAGTGTATGTGCTGGAGCAAGCGGGCTTCCCGGTCAAGCGCATCCGCTTGCTGGACGACATCGATACGATTGACGGCTGCCATCAGGACATGATCGCGGCCGAACTCGCTATACAGCACCGGGATTGGTATCCAGCGCATCGCGATCTATACCGCCCGCAAACCGCTGAACTGATTGAATATGGCCGGACGATTTCGCGGGAGCGCCTGGAAAGCGCGCGCCAGCACCGCTTGCGCTTTCGGGAGCGGCTGCATCGGGTCATGGCTGCGGAAGGCATCGACTTGTGGATTTGCCCGGCGGCGCCCGATGTCGCGCCAATCGGCATTGATTCAACCGGCAGCCCCAAGATGAATATGCCCTGGACGGATGCCGGCATGCCCGCGCTGTCCCTGCCGGCCGGGCGCGGCATGTCGGGCTTGCCGATCGGCCTGCAACTGATCGCGCCTTTCGGTCAGGATGAAGCGCTGCTCGCCTGGGCGGCGCAAATCGAAACCTTGTTCAAGGACTGAATCATCGGACTCAGGCGATGGCGATCGGGTTCACCCAGGAGCCGGTGGCGCCGGTCAGCTTCAGCGGCGCGATTATCAGCAGAAATTCGTAGCATTCGGCCGCGGCCAACTCATCCAGGTTTAAGTTCTCGACATGCGTGATGCCGGAATGCACCAGCAAGAAGCGATGCACCGAATGGTCCATGGGCGGCATGGCTTCCACAGCCATGTTGTCGGCGCCGACCAAGGTCATGCCCTCTTCGACCAGGAATTGCGCCCCTTCCAGGTTTAAGCCGGTCTGCGCATCGCGATAAACCGGATCGCCATCGCGGAGCAAATAGTAAGAGCCAGTGCGCAGGAGAACCGCGGTATCGGGGCCGATGGCGCTGCCCTGCTTCTCCATTGCGCCGCGGATATCGTCCGCGCCGATTCCATAAGCGGGCGGGAGTGTCTCCTGTTCTTTGTATCCGGCGATATCCAGGAGTACGCCGCGCGCGACGATCGGCGGCATCTTTTCAATGCTGAGGTGCGTCTGCCCGGCCGAGGTCACACAGTCGCTTGCGGCGACGGTTTCGCCTTCGCCGGCATAGAGACGCGGCTCGCCATCGGCCGCGGGGGCGCCGTTGGCATCTTGCTTTTCAGAGATATGGCAGAGCGCGTCGATATGGCTGCCGACATGGATCGACATGCGAATGACTTCGGCCGCGGCCGTGCCGGGATCAATGCGCGAGGGGTCGCTGTGGCGCAAATGCGGCACGATCGAATAGGACTTCATGGCGTCGCCGGGCGTCAGCATCCCCTCTTGAAAATCGACGCCCAGGCTGTAGACCCGGCCCGATTTGACTAAACTTAGCAGCTCGGGACCTAGCCGCGGCACAGGCAGTTTTCCATAAGCGGACAGGCTCATATCTTCACCTCGCAGGTTAGATCAAGTTGTGAAAGTGTAGCCTAAATCGGCCGCAATAACCGCCCGGCGCGAAATCAGCGCGGCGGCAGCGGATCGAGGGGCAAGCCGCTAGGAACCTGATCCGGCGCGAACTGCGACAGATCGCGCGCGGCCGGGTCGGTCAGGGCGCGCAGGAAATCGACGATATCGGCCACTTCCGCTTCGTCCAGCGGCATGCCCCCACGCATGGGCCCGGCGACCGAATGCGCTTGACGCTCAAAGTCGTAAGGCAGGACCTGATCCTGAAAAGCGGGCGGCAGATGCGCCGCCGGCTCATAGACGATGTTGGCGCGCCAGGGATTGGCATGGTGCCAAATGACAGCCTCCAGCGTGGCGTAGGCGCCGCTATGGAAATAGGGCGGCGTCAGCTCCACATTGCGCAGCCCCGGGGTGCGGAAGCGATATTGATCGCGATAATCGAAGCTGACATTGGCGCGGCCGAAATCGTCCAGGCCCTTGCTGCCGTTGTCTTTGCCGGGGCCGATCTGCGGCGCCAGCAGATTGTGAAAGCCTTGGTCGGTAAAGAGATCGCCGCTATGACAAGCGGCGCAATTGACGCCCTCCTTGAGCGCGCCGAAGAAGAGCAGCGCGCCGCGCTTTTGCCCGTCGCTCAGGGCATTGTCAGCGCCGGCGATATAATCGTCCCAGGGCGAGGCGGTGAATATCAGTTGCCGCTCGAAGGCGGCGATCGCCTGCGCCAATCGACGCAGGCTGATGTCGTCGCTTCCGAAAACCTCCCTGAAGCGCTCCACATAAGTTTCCTGTTGGCGCAAGCGATTGAGCAAGGCGGAACGGATGACCATCGGCGGAAAATTGCCGAAGGTCACACCGGCCATCTCGTGCTGCGATATGATTGGGAAGAGCACCTGCGCCATCAGCGGATCGGTCAAGTCCAGGTCATTGATGGCATCCTCAAGCGTTTGAACCTTTTGCACGGACTCGCTCTGCTCGACGCGCCCGTCCCAGAATTGGCTGCGCAGTAGCGCGCTGTTGATTATCGTCGGGCTGTTGCGCGGGATGAAAACATCCACGAAGGGATTGAGCAACGTACCGGTGTGATCGCCGCTCCTTTCACCGTTCAAGTTGATCATTTCTTGGAAGCTTCGGCTTTCGCCGAGCCCGTGCCCGCCGGCGCCAATCGGCAAGACGCGGCCGTCGGTCATGGCAAAAGCCGGATGGTGGCAGCTGCCGCAGGAAATGTTCAGATCGCCCGAGAGAATCGGATCGAAGAATAGATCGCGGCCCAATTGCGTGAGCGCGCTCTCCTGCTCTTTCAAATCGCGGCCAGGATAGGCAGTTAAGTCGTGAGCGGCGATGGCGGCGCGCAGCGCGGCGTCAAAATCGCGGATTTCGCGGTAAGTTTCGGCTGGCGGCTCAGCCGGCGGGAAGCGCCGCGGCCGCGTCGGGACGGCGTCAAAGGCGATGTGAAGGAGCTTGCCGCTATAGGCTTCCGTGATGTACAGGCTGCCGTCCGGCAGGGGCAGGACGGCGGCGGGGAAATGCAATCCCTCGACCAGAGTTTCCAGCCGGCCATCAGCGCTGATGCGGCTGAGCCTGCCGCTGGCCCCGTATTGATCGAGTTCGTAGAAGCAGTTGCTGCCCGGCGGCAATGATGCAAACTCCAACAGCCAGAGATTGCCCTGCGCATCGGCCGCCACATCAATCGGCATGGTCAAGCCGTCGACGATTGTGCGCTGGGCGCCATCGTCGGCCCAGGCCACCAATTCGCCGCTGTAGCGCGCATGGGGGCAGCCACCCAACAGCGTGACATAGAATTCGCCGTCGTGGCGGGCCAGGCCGGTGGGCAGCGCTTCCAGCCGGCCGCCTGCGTGATTGGGATCGTCAAGCGCGGGAAAACGATGCAAGTGGCCCAGGCGCCCGTCCGCCTCTTCGCGCACCAAACCGTTGCCGGCCGCATCCGTGGCCACCGGCATGCCGGCGGCGTCAAAGCTGATATCGAAGGGATGCAAGAGGAAGATAATGCCGCGCCCGGCTTGCCGCCGCTGAAGGTCCAGCGGGCTAAGAGGCTGGTCCGGCAGGCGACTGGCCGCGGCGATCGGCAGGCTGTGGAATTGAGAGCCAGCAAAGCCGATGATAATGCTTGCGCCATCGGGCGACAGCGCGACCGCTGGCGCGCCGATCAAGTTTCGGCTGACCGGCCCGCTCGGCACGCCGGAGACCAGACGGCCCAATTCGCCATCCGGCCGCAGCAGGCTGATGCCGGCGCTTCGTTCGCCGCGGCCGCCCGCTTCGGCGATCAAAACGCCGCCGTCCGGCAGCAGCGCCATGCCGACGGGATAATACAATCCCTCGGCAACGGTCCTAATTGTCAGGTTATTTTGCGCCGCAGCCTTGAATATCGTGAGCGAGAGAACGAGCGCAACCAGAAGATGAAGCAGTCTCACCGATAGCAACCCTCAACCAGCGAGTGTTTGTATTGAGTCTATCATATTCTGCGAATGGCGCGGCGCAGCCCAAGCCTCGGCAATATATCCATTTCGGTTGAAATAGTTTGGTAAGGCTTGTCCGGTACTATGAGCCGTGCTCCAATACAACAGCAACAATAGCAAAATACTACGATTAACGTGCGATCCTCGCGATAGTCAACATTTTACTGCGAAATGCGTCAAGGTCAGTTTCCCTTCTCTGGCTCGCTGCGGACGGCAGACCAGTTTTTCTACCCCATCCCCGGCCCTTCCCCAGTGAACTGGGGAAGGGTGACTCTACAAAGAAGCTCGTAGGTTGACCCCAAAACACATAGAAGATGCCAATGAAGTCAGTCTCTTTCAGGGCGCTCCCCCTTCCCCAGCTTGCTGGGGAAGGGGGCTGGGGGGATGGGGTAGAAAAAGCGCGGTAGCATTAGCCAGTACCGGACAAGCCTTACAACCGACCTTATGCTGAATTTCGCAGGAGTTACCTGCTGTAACTGAGGAAAAAGAAGTGATTCCAATAAAGCAATGCGAAAATATCGGGGCATGTAGGGGCGATTCTGTGAATCGCCCGCCGACTCAAGCGCGGACTTTCGGGCGACTCAGCGAGTCGCCCCTACCAAATCGTCGGCATTTGAAGACATTAAACCGACTCTGATGCAATTCCCAAGCCGGGGCAGAAGAATGCCGGAGTATGCGCTTGGAAACAGGTTTTCCGCATTGCGGCTGCCAAGCTACATAAGCGGCAAGCTCAAACGGTCGGCTGTGAGGTTGTCTTTGAGCCAGGCGTAATCCGGGTCGTCATAAGGCGGCGTCGCCCGCTCGTCATCTGTGAGCTCGCCCGCCAGATAATTTAAGAAGTACAGGTTGGAGCCGGGCGCGGCCGCCGTCGAATGAAAGCCTTGAGTGACCAGCACGAGATCCCTATCGCGCACGGCGAAGATCTCCTCAAAGTCATTGTCGCGCCGGTAGTTGCGATGCAGGGCGACGCCCTCGGCCGGATCGGTACGGAAGTAGTAAGTCTCGTCGAGATGCGCCGAGCCGCCGTAGCCGTCATGGCAATGCGGCGGATAACCCGACCAGGCGCCGCCCGGGACATAGACCTCGTAGAGAATCAGGCGTTCAGCCGGCAGCGGGTGCGCCAGGATGTGATTGACTTGCCGCCGCGCCGCGCCGCCCCCGCGCAATTCCGACTTGATTTCTTCCGGCCTGAACAAGCGGAGCGGATAGCGCCCGGTCGCCGGCGCGGCGCCTATGGCAAATTCAAAACGGTCAGATGTGACGACGCCAAATTCATGCCCCGGCGGAACATAAAGCACATGCGGCTTCTCCTGGAAGACCCCGGCGCGCGCCAGCGGGATGTCGCCCGTTGCCGTCTGCGCCCGGCCGCCGCCCGACAGCGGGACAAGCGCCAGCTCCGTATCGCCGGTCTGATGCAGATAGACTTGGCCGGCTTTCAAGTTGACGATGCGATAGGACAGATAATCCCAGTTCGCCGATGCCGGCGTTACATCCAAGACGATCATCTCAGCATAATTCGACTTCAAATGATTGCTCATCTGCCTCCCCCTTGGCGCTCCCGCATGAAATCTTCGACCTCGTTCAAGCGCGGCAATGCGCGCGCGCAGCCATGCCGCGTCACGACGATGGCGCCGCAGGCATTGGCGAAGCGGGCGGCCCGTTCCCAATCCCAACCGCGCGCCCAACCATAGATCAAGCCGCTGGCGAAGCCGTCTCCGGCGCCGACCGTGTTTACAATCGTCACCGGATAGCCGGGCACATCGATTTCCCGCGCGCCTTGAAAGACCGTCACGCCGCGGTCGCCCCGCTTCAGAATGAGGACCGCCGCGGTGCTGCGGCAGCAATCGAGCAGCAGGTTCCGCAGTTCGATGGCATCGGCCGCTTTCTCGCCCGCCATCACCGCTTCGGGCGTCGGCGAGAGCGCCGCGTAGAATTCTTCTTCCGTGCCGATAATCACATCGCAAAGCGGCAGAATGCGCCGGATCTGCAAGCCGAATGCCAGTGGATTCGACCACTGATCCGGCCGCAGATCAAGGTCGATGAAGGTCTTAAGTCGCTGCCGCCTCCCCTGCTCCGCCAGGTAGAGCGTAACGTCCTGCGCGCCGCCGCGGCTCAGGGCGGTGCCGGAGAGCGATAGAGCGCGCGCCTGCGCCAGCGGCAAGTTCCGCGCTTCGTCGATGCTGAGGTGGATATCGGCCGGATTCTCCCGATAAAAGAGCAAGGGGAACCGGTCCGGGGGCTGTACGCCCACAAGCGCCATGCCCGTGCGCCGTCCCGGCTTCTGCTTAATATAGTCGGTGATCACGCCTTCGTCGCGCAGATACCGAAGCACGAAACGCCCGACTTCATCCGCGCCGACGGCGGTGAAGGCCAGGGATTTAAGACCGAGCCGGCTCGTCCCGATGGCGATATTCACCGGGCTGCCGCCCACACCGGTCTCGAAGGCGCTGATTTCATGGAATTCGGCGCCGATATCGCGGGCGAAGAGATCCATCGATACGCGCCCGACGGTGATCAGGTCAATGCTCATGGCTCTGCCCGCCGCAGCAGATCCGGCAGATGACCCGCCTCCAGCGCCCGCAGGCAAGCGCCGACCTGCGCCACCAGGTGCGGCAGCGCGCTCAGATCCTGCTCCCAAAGCGCTTCCCGGGATAAGACGGCCTGCGCCAGCGCCTCGGGCGACTCGGCTTGCGCCCAAGCCTGGCGGAACCAGTCCAGCAGTTCTTGATCATCGTTAAGGTCGATGGCTCCGCCGCGCCATTCTCCGCGATAGAGGCGGATGAAGGCGGCCAGCGCGATCACGAGCCGGGGCGGCAATACGCCGGTCGACTCGTAGTAGCCCAGCAGCGACGGCAGGATGCGCTCTTTGACTTTGGAGGCGCTGTTGAGCGCGATCGTCAAGAGGCGATGATGGATATGGGGATTCAGGAAGCGATCAAAGGCAGCGCGCGCGAAGGCTTCCAGCTCGGCGCGCGGAATCGCGGAAACCGACGGAATCACTTCCTGGAAGATCAGGTCCCGAATGAAAGGGCCGAGCAGATCGTGCTCAACCGCCGCGCGCACCGATTCGATACCCAGCAGCAGGCCCAGCGGCACCATGGCGGTATGCGCGCCATTCAGCAGGCGCACCTTGACCGTGCGATAAGGCGCGGCGTCAGCCACGATGTTCACGTTGAGGGGCGTCTTGGCTTGGTCCACGGGAAACTCCGCCAGGAGGCTCGGCGCCGCCTCAATGATCCAGCTGTGATAGATTTCGCCCGCCACCAAGAGGCGATCTTCATAACCCAATTGGGCGAAGATGCGCTCGGCATTGTCGGCCGGATAACCGGGAATGATGCGGTCGACCAGGGTATTGCAGAAGGTATTGCCGTCCTTGATCCAGACGGAAAAGCCCGGCTCCAGTTCCCAGAGATCGGCGTATTCCAGGATAATGGCGCGCAGGCGAGTCGCGTTATCGTCGATGAGCTCGGTCGGGATGACGATGCAGCCGGCGGCCGGGTCGCCGTCGAAATGACGATAGCGCTCGTAGAGAAAGCGTGTCAGTTTGGCCGGGAAGGTCGCCGGCGGCTCGTCCGCCTGGCGGTCTGAAGCGGAAAATACGATGCCGGATTCGGTTGTGTTGGAGAATATGAAACGGATCTCCGGCTGTCGCGCCAGCGCCAGATAAGCCGCGTAATCCGAGTAGGGATAGATCGTGCGATTGACGGCGCTGATCAGGCGCGTATTTTCGACGAACTGGCCGTCTTGAATGCCGTGCAAGTAGGTTGTGAAGAGGCAGTCCTGCTGGTCCAGGGCATCGTAGCGGCCGGGCGTCGCCTTGACCAGCGCGATGCCGCTGGCGAAATCAGTCTCGGCATTGAGCAGGTCGACGACCCAGTCGAGGAAGCCGCGCAAGAAATTGCCGCCGCCGAACTGGACGATGCGTTCCGGGTAACGTTTGGCTTCGGAACGGACTTGACGATTTAAGAGTTGTGTCATGTTTGTTCGCCCAGTTTGTAGGTTTCTTTCGCCAGGTCATAAGCCAGGGCGCGAATCATCTCCAGCGCGTCCTGCTCGTCGATGAATCCGCGCAGAAGCTGCCCGGCCAGCCAATCGGCGCAGACGCGCCGCCAGACATCGTGCCGAGTCGGGATGGAGGGATACGCGCGCGTATCGTCGTTGAAGCCGGCCAGATTGTAGATGCCGGCCGTCTCCACAACCGCATCCAGGAAGCGGGTCATGCCGAGCCAGCTATCGTAGAACCACCAGGGCGGGCCCAGCCGCAGAATCGGATAATGCCCGGCGAGCGGCGCCAGTTCGCGGCTGTAGCTCGTCTCATCGAGATTGAACAAGACAAGCCGCAAATCGGGATCGTTGCCAAAGCGATCCAACAGCGCTTTGAGATTCTTGGTGAATTCGCTGCGGATGGGAATGTCGGCGCCCATATCGCGGCCGTAGCGCGCATGTAAAGCCGGGTTGTGATTCCGCCAAGAGCCGACATGCATTTGCATGACCAGGCCATCTTCGCGGCTCATGCGCGCCATTTCGATGAGCATGTGGCCGGTGAAGCGGGCGGCGTCCTTCGTATACGCTGCGCCCGCGAGCGCTCGCTGGAACAGGGCGTCGGCTTCGGCGTCGCTCAATGATTCGGCGTAGGCGGTCAATGCGGCATGGTCGGTGGCGGTCGCGCCCATGGAATTGAAGTAGGCGCGTCTGTCTTCAAGCGCCTGGATGTAGGTCGCGTAATTGTGAATGTCGATATCGGCGGCGGCGCTGAGTTTCTCGATTTGCGCGCGCCAATCCGAGCTATCGATTTGCACAACGGCATCCGGCCGAAATGTCGGGATGATCCGCCCGCCCCAGCCGGAGTCGCGAATGGCTTGATGCTGGGCCAGGGAATCGGTCGCGGCGTCCGTCGTCGCCAGGACCTCAATGTTGAAGCGCTCGTATAGGGCGCGCGGCCGGAATGCATCGCTCTTCAATTGAGCTTCTATCGCATCGTATATCGCGTCGGCGTTTTCGCTATTGAGTTTGAGCTTGATGCCGAAGACATCGGCCAGCTCATCGCGGATCCAGATGCCGGTCGGGGTGGCCCGGAAGAGATGCCAGTTGGCGCAGACCGTCCGCCAGATTTCCCGATGATCGCCCTTCGCGGATTCAGGCGAGTCTCCCGTCTTTATGGGGGGAGAATCAGCGGGGCGTATGCCGAGCTCGTCCAGCGATATGCCTTGGGAATAGAGCATGCGGAAGATGTAGTGGTCGGGGATGATGAGCAAATCGACCGGGCTGCCGAACTGATAATCGGGGTCGGCGAAGAGGCCTGGATCGACGTGGCCGTGCGGGCAGATCAGTGGCAAGTCCTTGACGCTGGCGTAGAGTTCCCGCGCGGCTGCCTTCTGCTCCGGGTCGGCGGAGAAATAGCGATCTTGCATGGATGGTTCTCGTCTCGCTTGTTGATAAACGGCGCTATTGTACCATTGCCGCTTCGTTTTTCGAGGAAATGAAAGGGCGAGCCACCGGCTCGCGCGTACAAGGCTTGTCCTCATCTAGAATTGGGCTTTGTTCGTCGAAGTTCGTACCCCATCCCCGGCCCTTCCCCAGTGAACTGGGGAAGGGTGACTCTACAAAGAAGCTCGTAGGCTGACCCCAAAACACATTGAAGATGCCAATGAAGTCAGTCTCTTTTAGCGCGCTCCCCCTTCCCCAGCTTGCTGGGGAAGGGGGATGGGGGGATGGGGTAGAAAAAGCGCGGTAGCATCAACCAGTACCGGCCAAGCCTTACACGCTTTGGATTAGTTGGAATCTAATAACAAGAGCGGGCGAGCCAATGGCTCGCCCCTACACACTTCGGGTTATCTGGATTTCTAAAGCAAGAGCGGGCGAGCCAATGGCTCGCCCCTACACTTAGGTGTTACGGCAAGGGCTGTTAATCCGCCGCGCCATTCTCGCGATAGAGGTAGCAGGCGACCGATTGCCCATAGCCGCCTTCGTAATAATCTGGAGTAGTCTCGCATTCGGGCATGGCGTGCGTGCAGCGATGGCGGAAGAGACAGCCGGCGCGGTCGGCGCCCGGCGTCAATTCCTCCAGCGGAATCTCCACCCGGCCCTCCCAGGTCTTCTCGGGATCGGGGCGCGGAATCGAACTGACCAGCAGCTGCGTATAAGGATGCTGCGGGCGCTGGATGACGGTGCTGGCATCGCCCACTTCAACCACGCGTCCGCGGTAGAGAATCAGAATCTTGTCGCTGATCTGATTGGCGGTCGCCAGGTCATGCGTGATATAGAGCAGCGAGATGCCGAATTCGTCGCGCAGTTCTTTCAGCTTGGTCAGGATGTTGGCGCGCAGGGAGGCGTCGATCATCGAGACGGGTTCATCGGCGACAATGAGATGAGGCTGCAGGAGCAGGCTGCGGGCGACGACGATGCGCTGGCGCTGCCCGCCGCTGAGCTGGTGAGGATAACGCCCGAGCACTTCGTTCGCGCGCAAGCCCACTTTGTCCAGGACGTCTTCCATCAACTCGCGGGCATGCGCCTTGCTCTTGGCCAATTTGAAGGTGCGCATCGGCGTGCGCAAGAGCCGATCGACGGTATAGAAGGGATTGTAGACGGCGAAGGGATCCTGAAAGATCGCTTGCACTTCCCGGCGATAATCCCGCCGTTGATCGCCCGACATCGACCAGAGGTCCTGCCCCTTGTAGATGACGCGTCCGCCGGTCGGCTTCAGCATGCCCAGGCCGAGGCGAGCCAGCGTCGACTTGCCGCTGCCGCTTTCGCCGGCGATGGCGATAATGGAGGGCTCATCGGCGCGGATCTCCAGATCGAGGTTTTCCAGCGCGACCACGCCATCCGGGTTGCGCCGATTGCCGCTGAAGGCCATGGTGACGTTGTCAAAGTGAAGTAAGGATTCCGCGCTCACGGCAATTCTTCCACCAGGTGGCAAGCGGCGTATCTTTGACTGCTGATTTGACGCAAAGCGGGAATCTCCGCCCGGCAGCGGTCCTCGGCCACGGGGCAGCGCGGATGAAAGGCGCAGCCCGACGGCAACTCAAGCAAGGACGGCTGGCTGCCCGGGATGCCCGCCAGCTCGCGTTTTTCTTCCGGCGAGGGCAGGGAGCTGATCAGCAGTTTGCTGTAGGGATGTTGGGGATCGTGGAAGAAGGAGGAGATGGGCGCGACCTCGACCATTTTTCCAGCGTACATGACCGCCAGCCGATCGGCAGATTGCGCCATGAGGCCCATATCATGACCGATGATGATCATGGCGGCGTTGAGTTGGGCCTGCACATCGTTGAGCGTCTGCATGACGACGCGCTGCACGACGACATCGAGGGCGCTGGTCGGCTCATCCGCGATGATGACGCTCGGCTCCAGGATAATCGCCAGGGCGATGCAAACGCGCTGCTTCATGCCGCCGCTCAATTCATGCGGATACATTTCGGCCACGCTGCCGGGCAAGCCGACGCGGCCCAGGAGGTGGTCAATGTGCTTGGCGATCTGGCTCCTTGTCAAGCCGCGCTCATGCGCTTCAACGGCATCGGCCATCTGATGTTTGACTTTGACCACCGGATTAAGCGAATTCATCGAACCCTGCGGGATCAGGGACAGCTTGCTCCAGCGCGTCTGCCGCATTTCTTCCGGGCCAAGCGCCAGGATATCGCGGCCATCCAGGATCGCCTCGCCGCCCATGATATAAGCCGGCGGTTTGTGCAGCCGCATCAGCGCCAGCGCCAGCGTGGTTTTGCCCGAGCCGGACTCGCCCACGATGCCCAGCCGCTCGCCCGGATAGAGCGAAAAGCTGACATCGTTCACCGCTTTGACTTCGCGATCGCCGGAGCGGTAAGAAACGCGCAAGCCCTTGATCTGCAGGGCAATGTCCTGGCTCATCCCGTCTTCCTCAAGCGCGGATTCACAAATTCGTCCATGGCCGCGCTCACCAGGAAAAGCCCGACGAACAAAATGATCAGGACGATGATGGGCGGCAGCCACCACCACCACAAGCCGCGAATCAGCGCCGAATAAAGCTGCGCCCAATAGATGGTCATGCCGAGCGTCGGCGTGCGCTGCGGTCCCATGCCCAGAACTTCCAGCCCGATGCCGGCCAGGATCGCGCCCGAGGTCGCCCCGACAAAACTGGCGGCCGCCAGCGGCAGAATATTCGGCATGATTTCTTCGAAGATGATGCGGATGTCATTCAAGCCCGCCAGCCGCGCCATGTGAACATAAGGCTGTTCGCGCAAGGAAAGCACCTGCGCCCGAATCGTCCTGGCGGGAAACATCCAGGAGAGAAGCGCGATGATAATCGCCATATTCTCCACGCTCATGGTGCGAACGGAAGCCGCCACCACCAGCAAGATCGCCAGGGGCGGTATCGTCAGCATGGTATCGGTGGCCGTGCTGATGACCATATCGATGCGGCCGCCGTAATAGCCGGCCATCAGACCCAGGCTCGTTCCCAACACAACGCCGACGACGCCGGCCAGCAGGCCCATGCGCAGAGTTTGCGGCGTGCCGACGATGATGACGGCCAAGACATCGCGTCCGCCGCTATCCGTCCCCAGCGGGTATTCGGCTGAAGGCGGTTGACTGGGCTTCACGCTGATCGGGCGCGCTTTTTCCACATCCAAAAACAGCGGGCCGAGGAGCCCCAGCGCCAGCAGGGACGCGAGCAAAACAAGGCCCAGCAGCAGCTTCGGCGTCCGTAGCGTGTAGCTGCCGGCCGCTTTGCCGCGGCGCAAGAATGTTTCGATCATAAACGACTCGCTTCGCTTCCGTCCTAGCGCTCGATGCGCGGATCCAGCAGCGGATATATCAGATCGACAACCAGCACCGAAACCGCCACCGTCAGCACCAGGAAGAAGGTGACGCCTTGAACCATGTAATAATCCGAGCTGCGCAGCGCGTTATAGAGCAGCCAGCCGATGCCGGGATAATTGAAAACGACTTCGACCAGCACCGAGCCGGAAGCGACCGTCCCCAAGGCGATCGCCAGCGACGTGACCTGCGGCAGCAGCGCGTTGCGCATGGCATAAGCGAAAAAGATACGCCTGTCGGATAGACCTTTGGCCTCCGCCAGCGTCAGATAATCCTCGCCCAGCACGGTCACCATCGTCCCGCGCATCCCCAAAGCCCAGAAACCGACGCTGGTCAAGAGAATGGAAAAGGCCGGCAAGATGCCGTGGCGAATCACATCCAGCAGGAAATTCAGATCCATGCGCGGCATTGTGCCCGAGGAGTACGCCCCGCCGAGCGGCAGCAGGCGCAAAACAAAAGCAAATATGTAGACAAGAATCAGCCCGAGCAAATAATAAGGCACGGCCGACAAAACCATAAAGAATGGAAGAAAGCGGTTTACAGCGGCCGGCGCGCGCGGCCAAGCCATCAGCGCCCCGAAAAAAGACCCGAAGGCGAAGGACATCAGGGTGGATATCGCCAAGAGACCTAAAGTCCAGGGCAGCGCGCGGAAGAGCGCCGCCTCGACCTTCTGCGGATAATAGGAGATGGAATGTCCCAAATCAAAGCGTAAGGTATTGGTCAAGAAGCGGAGATATTGAATGAAAACCGGTTGGTCGAGGCCGAAGCGGGCGCGATAAGCGGCGACGATTTCGTCTTCGGCATCGCCGCCGGTCGAGGCGCCGCGGGCGCGCAATTCTTCTAAGACCGCGCCGATTGGATCGCCCGGCGCCAGCCGCGGGATGATGAAGTTCAGGGTGGCGGCGAGTATCACCACGACCACGAACATGATGAGCCGGCGGACGAAGTAATTCAAATCCCGTACCCCACAAATTGCGTTTGCGGGCGACTCACAGAGTCGCCCCTACATTTTGCGCTTTCCGGCGGGCGAGCCGGTGGCTCGCCCCTACAGTTTCTGCGCTTCGGCAAGCAAAGCGCCCGGAGCAATCAAGTTCCGGGCGCCGTCCAAATGGTCGAGCTACATGCCCGCCGGTTCGATCTCGGTGATCATCAGCAGGGCGGTCTGCCACCAGAAGCCGGGGTGGACATAATTGTTGTCCGCCGTCGGCCAGTTCGTCCAATAGTGATTATTGAACGGCGTCAGCAGCGAGGCTTCGGTCAGCGGCATGGCCGGCAATTCCGTCAGCCAAATCTCGATCGCGGAACGGAAGAGATCTTGCATGGCCGGGTCTTCGCTGGCCGTCAGCGCCATTTCGTCAACGATGGCATCGTATTCGGCGTTCTCGAAACGGGTGCGGGAGCCGGTGACATCTTCGCCGAGCGGGGCGGAATGGCGGCTGTGGAAGTTATCCAGCGTGCCGTAGGGATCGCGCACGGCGCCGCAAGCGACATCGATCCAGGCGTTGGCGCCACCGGTGCGGGCGGTTTCGTTGAAGGCGGCGTTGTCTTGCAGCTTGAAGGTGGCGTCAAAGCCGGCGCGCTGCAGCAATTCGGCGATGACCGGGGCCATCTTCACCTGGAAGGTCTCGCCCTGGCGGATGGCCAAATCCATCTGCACGGTGTTGCCGTCGCCATCAACCCAGAGGTCGTCGGCGTTGCGGGTGAAGCCGTTGGCCGTCATCAGCTCATCGACCTTGTCCTGGTTCTGTTCCAGGGTGGGATGGGCTTCAAAGATATCGGCGCTGGCATCCATGTATTCCAGCAAGGGCGGGTAACCGGGCATGATCCAGTTGATCGTGCTGGTCATGCCTTCCCAGGCGATATCCACCAGCGCGTCGCGATTGATGGCGTAGCTCATGGCCCAGCGCAGTTCCGGATTGTCGAAGGGCGAAACGGCGTTGTTGACCACCAGGTAACGCGGGCAAGGATCGAGGTAGGCGTAGGGCAGCTCGCTGTACCAGCCGGTGACGGCCGGGTTCTGGGCGACCACCGTCTCGAAAGTGCTGCGGCCCATCAGCCACATGGTATCCAGTTCATTGTTGATGGCCATGGCGGCGCGGCGTTCTTCGTTGCCGGCGGCCAGGAAGATGACGCGCTCCGGCGCGGGCAGTTCCTTGAAGCCAGTCGCCGCCCCCCACCAGTCATCGCGGCGGTCCCATACCGACTCGGTCTCGTTGGAGATGATCAGGCGATAGGGCCCGGTGCCGACCGGGTAACCGGCATCCAGATCGAAGTTGGTGAAGGTGAGCGGGTCTTCCTGCATCGAGTAGATGTGTTCCGGCACGATGTAGGTGGACCAGTAGATGCCGACGCCAAAAGCGTTGAACAGGTAGCGCGGGCTGGGCGCGTTGAGGGAGATAACGACGGTCAAGTCGTCCGGCGCGGCGACCTCGCTGACGAAATCGGCATGCCGGTCGCTGAAGCGCGCATCGCGATTCTCCAACAGGAAGTTAAGCGTATAGAGGACGTCATCGGCGTTGAAGGCTTCGCCATCGCTCCACATGACGCCATCGCGCAAGTTGACTGTCAGTTCGGTGTAGTCGTCATTAAAGGCGGCGCTTTCCGCCAGCCAGGGCACGAGTTCGCCGGTTTCATAGTTGTAATAGAACAGAGATTCGAAGCCAACCTGGTTCATGCCGGCATGCCCGAGCGAGCCATTAGCCAGCGGATTGTAATTCTCCGGCGCCGGGTTGCGAACGCTGATGTTTTCGATGACCAGCGTCTTTTCGCGCGGGACTTCCGCCATTTGGGCGCTGCTGACCGAGGCGAACATGCCGAGCAGCAAACAGACCACTGTTAGAAGCAGAACAAGCCTGCGACTTGAAACATTAAACATGATGATTCTCCTGTAATTCGGGATACGAACGCCGTCGTTCGGCGACCTGCGTCTGGGCAAACCTGGCGACGCGCCCAAGCAGTTTATCGCAAGTACGCAGCGCTAACAAGCCGTAGTCTGTCGCAAGCGCGCTGCCCTGCTCGCGGGCGCCGTGAGCTTCTGGCCAGCCGACTCTTCACGCCGGGGGCGGCGGCGCGTAGAATCGCGGCAAAGTTCCTAATAGGCATTGAGGCAAATCCCCATGCAGCGTCAAGGCCGCAGCGCTAACCACCTGCGCTCAAAGATCAAGCTTTCGGCTTTTATCAATCCCGAGCCGAGCGATGAAGAGTTGCTCTTTTTGCGGCAGTTGGGCTTGTCCTACTGCTATACCTGGCTGCCGGACGCGCTCACGAACTACGAGCATCTGGCGAGGCTGACGGAGCGGGTTTCGCAAGCCGGCTTGACACTCTACAACGCCGGCAACCTGGGCCTGGGCAAGTCGCCGCGCATTCACCTGGGCAAACCCGGACGCGACGAAGATATCGAGCGCTTCGCGCAAATGCTGCGGGACCTGGGCCGCGCCGGCATCAATATAACCACCTTCACCTGGGAGCCGGATCAGGTCTGGAGCTCGGCGCCGCAAAGCAGCCGTCATGCCAAAGCGCGCCACGTCAATCTGGCCGCGCTCAAAGCCCAACCCTTCACACATGAACGCGAATACAGCCTGGATGAATTGTGGGTGAACTTCGCCTATTTCATGCGCGCCATCATCCCGGTGGCCGAGGAGACGGGCCTGCGTCTGTCGCTGCATCCCAACGATCCGCCAACCGACGCGCTCGGCGGCGTGCCTTGTTTGATCAACAGCCGCGAACGATACGACCGCGCCTTCGCCATCGCCGACAGTCCCCATCTCGGCATGGAGTTTTGCACCGGCTGCTGGCTGGAAGGCGGGCCGGCCTTCGGCAATATGCTGGATTCGATGCGTCATTACGCGCGGGAGAAGCGCATCTGCATTGTGCATTATCGCAATGTCAGCGCGCCGCAGCCCGTCTTCACCGAGACCTTCCTCGATAATGGCTATTTCGATATGTATCAGGCCATGAAAGTATTGGTCGAAACTGAATATGACGGTACGATAATCCTCGATCATACGCCTGAATTCGTCGGGGATTTCCATCTTGGCGCGGGCACAGCTTACGCCATCGCTTATATGCGCGCGATGATCGAACGCGCCGAAGACGAACTGAGCGTCAACTAAGCGGAAAAGGACAAGCGCGCATGCAGCCACGACAACTGGGCAATACCTCTCTGATGGTCTCGCCGATCGCGGTCGGCTTTTGGGGCATTGTCGGCGGCGACTATTGGGGCGAGCAAGACGAGACGGATACGATCAACACCGCGCATGCCGCCCTGGATGCCGGCATCAATTTATTCGACACGGCCGAAGGTTATGGCGATGGCTATTCGGAAGTGATGCTGGGGCGCGCGCTCAAAGGGCGGCGCGACGAGGCGATCATCGCGAGCAAGGCAGGCCAGAGCAACCTGGCGCCGGCCGCCCTGCGCGCCGCCTGCGAAGGCAGCCTGAAGCGCCTGGATACGGACCGCATCGACTTGTATCAGGTGCATTGGCCGCGCCGCGATATTCCATTCGACGATACGATGTCAGCGCTTTTGGATTTGCAGCGCGAAGGCAAGATCCGCGTCATCGGCGTGAGCAATTTTGGACCGCTCGACATGCCCGATATGCTGGGTTGCGGGCGCTATGAAGCCAACCAATTGCCTTATAGCCTGCTCTGGCGCGCCATTGAATTCGACATTCAGCCGATTTGCGTCGAACGGAATATCAGCATCCTGCCCTACAGCCCGCTCAACCAGGCGCTGTTGACGGGACGCTATCGCCACGCGGACGAGATGCCCTACTCCCGCACGCGGACGCGGCACTTCCGCGGCGACCGCCGCGATTCCCGCCACGGCACAGCCGGCTTTGAAGCCGAGACCTTCGCCGCCGTCGAGGCCATCCGCGAGATCTGCGCCGATATCGGGCAGGAAATGGTGCATGTGGCCCTGGCCTGGCTGCTGCACAAACCGGCGGTGACCTCGATTTTGGCCGGCGCGCGCAGTGTGCAACAGGTGGAGAGCAATATGATCGCGGGCGGCTTGTCGCTTTCGGATGAAACCACGCGGCGGCTGGACGAGGCGACTGCGGACTTGAAGGCCAAGCTCGGTCCTGACCCCGATATGTGGGGCACTGGCGCTGATTCGCGCTATCGCTAGCAACTACCCGTAGAATGAGGGCGGTCCGACTCTCTGATTATGCAAATGCTTCTGCAACGGTCCAGATATGGGTTGATAGAAGATTGCTGTAAGTTGCACAGTTGATTTCTGACTAGGCAATACGATCACACTCGCAACCGTACTGCTCCGCTAGCTTCTTTAGCCTCCATGGCGCAATGTAATCTTCCTCCTTGCGCGGAACCACCTGCAGCAGAATCACAGTTGCGCATGTGTATTTGTAGGTGACGCGGAAACCGCCTCTTGAACCCTTGCCCGACGACTTATCGCTCATCCTCACTGTCTTGAATGACAAGCTGTCCGCGCCTTTCAGGGTTTTTCCCGGCAAGGCCTTATTGTCGAACTTCTTGAGCAGTTTGTTGAGGTCCGCTTTTATATGTTTGCGCTTTTTCCCTAGTTTCTTAATTTCCAGCTTGAAGTCTTCACCCAGTCGGACTTCCCTATCCATTCTGCCTCGCTGCAACCTACAACTCGTCAATAAAGTCTGCGGCCAAAGTAGTTTGCCCATCTTGCAGTTGTCGCAAGCTTCTTTCGAAGCTCTCGTGGATTGCCTGTTCTTTATCGAATGGGAAAATGCTCCTTTCCAAGAACTCGGGATAACGCAGATATATCGCGCGAACAAGCTGGCCGAATGACATATCAGCCACCCAGGCAACGGTGTCCTCAATGTATGTCTTTATATTGTCGTCAATCTGCAATCCCGCAATGTCGAAGGGCTCAGCAATGGAATAGCTGTCGTGCCGACGCTCCGGGCCCGGCTTGAAATGGATCCGACCCCAATAGTGGAGCATCTCCGTGTCATGGTAGATGTCGATGCAAAAGGGACCGTAGTCGCACTTGTCAAATTTGTAGAAAGCCGCGGGCAACCTGTCTTTGAACTCCTCAGACAGCAGAAAGGCAACCTTCTGAAGATGGACGCGACTGAGTTCTTTCCCATCAGCAGCCGCGATGATGGCCAGCAGTATCTCGCTATTGCTGACCTTAATCTGTTTCATGCTGCTCTCCCCGGCAAGCGTTGCGCCCCTCCTCAAAATATACCACATGCTGCATAAGATACATATTTGAAATTAGCATTTATGTTCTACAAGTACTACAGAGCTTGACGGTACTAAGAATTACAAAGCGCGATTCGCCGCTATCGTTATCGCTCAAGGAATCTGAAGGGGCGATCTATCCGGTCGCTTGCATACATCAGTTCCGCGCGACTCGATTCTGCCTTTGCCCTAGCAACGATTGGCGTCAGCAATGCAGACGCTTTATTTGGGATCGTAGCCCTCGCGCCTCAACGTATCCACTATCCGAAGCGTTGACCTCTGGTCAAGCCGGTCACGAGTCGTTATGAAGGTCAGGAGAATCAGGGAATCGTCAAAGTAATACGCCACGCGGTATCCGCCGCTTTGGCCTCTCCCGGAGCTGCGGTCGCTGATTCTGGCTTCCTTTACCGTCAGTCCCTGTACACCCCGAGCGGTCTTTCCCGGTAGCTGTCCCTCGGCAAACTTCTCAAGCAGCTTTTCCAAGTCTTCAAGAATCCGCTGGCGCTTGCGCGCTAACTTCGTGAATTGGCGGTCAAAGTCATCAGACCATCTGATCTCTCTAACCATTTGCCATGATGGTCTGCTTTAATTCTTGCAGGCGTTCTTTGGCCGGGTGAGTCTTGCCCTCTCGCAATTGCTTTATGCTTCTGTTGAAACTCTCGACTTCGGCATCCGCCTCTGAATAATGAAAGATGCTATTCGCGCGATATTCCGGGAAGAGCCAGTAGACAGCCCGCACAATTTCGTCGAACGACATGTCAGCCACCCATGCAACCGTGTCCTCGATGTAGGTCTTGATGTCGTCGTCAATCTGCAATCCCGCAATGTCGATGGGCTCAGCAATAGAATAGCTGTCGTGTCGACGCTCCGGGCCCGGATTGAAATGGATCCGACCCCAATAGTGGAGCATCTCCGTGTCATGGTAAATGTCGATGCAAAAGGGACCGTAGTCGCATTTGTCAAATTTGTAGAAATCCGCGGGCAACCTGTCTTTGAACTCCTCAGACAGCAGAAAAGCCACTTTCTGCAAGTGTACGCGACTGAGTTCTTTCCCATCAGCAGCCGCGATGATGGCCAGCAGTATCTCGCTATTGCTGACCTCAATCTGTTTCATGATGCTCTCCCCTCACCCGTAATCAAAGTATAGCGCATCATGCATTAGACTCATATATGCAATTAGCATCTATGTTCTAAGTGAGCAACAAGGCTTGGCTGAACTGACAATATAGCTGCGATGTACCCAATTAAAGCAGCCAATATCTCCAGGTTGAGAGTTAATTGATTCCGAGCCGGACAACTACTGTGCTCATCAGGAACAGCGAAATTGCAAGCATTGTGACTGTCCATATCAGCATGATTGCAGTCGACAAGAATCGACTTCGCTTTTCTGGAACTGTCTTTTCTTCATTCATCTTGGTTACTTTCCAACTTGTTCTGACAACTTTACGGCAGTCTGAGACATTTACGCTAAGCGAACGCACAGGATTCGTTAGGGCCGCTACCGTTAGGGCCTCTACATAGATATAGCGAATCTATGATCCATTTAGTTTCTCCCAATGCAAACCTAGGACCAGGTGGGCAAAACTCAGGCCTCCGCCAAATCAAACAAATCGCCCACATTCACCAGCTCGCCCGACTCGATCGACATATTCGCCGCGATGCCCACCAGGATAGACGCCGCCCCATCCCGGAACGAAGCCGCCCGCCCCAGCGGATCCGGCGCCGGGTCCGGCAAAAAGATCTGCTCCAGCATCAGCGGGTCGGCGCCGCCGTGCCCGCCCTCCACCTTGGGCGCCTCAACTTCGTAAGGCTCGCCAAACATGGGAAAGGCGCGGATCTCGGTTTTCTTGAAGGCGCCTTTGCTAGCGGCGGCGGAGGCGTCCTCCGATTTCAGGTGAGTGACATTTTCGGTAACGTCCATCTCGACTCGACCGCGCGTCCCGGTCACCGCGACGCGCAAGCCTTCCCAGGGCGCATAAGCGACCAGACAATATGACAGCAGGACGCCGTTGGCATAGCGAGCGGTGACGGTCATGGTATCTTCGGCCGTGATCGGCTCACCGAAGACATTGCGGTCGCGGATGTAGCCGGTTTCCGCCTCGGCGTCCAGATAAAGCCCCTGATAAGCCGCCCTTTGATCGAGGAAGAGGGCGAAGGGATCATCGGCCGCGGCTTCGCTGCCTGTGTAGCGACTGTAGCTATAGTGCTCGCCACGGGCCGCGGCGTTGTCTTTTCCGTAGAAGAGCAGATCGCCCAAGGCGAAGACCTGCCGCGGAAATGAATCAATCCACCAATTGACCAGGTCGAAGTGATGCGTCGCCTTATGCACAAGCAGGCCGCCGCTGTTCGCCTTTTCGCGGTGCCAACGGCGGAAATAGTCCGCGCCATGGCTGGTATCCAAGAGCCAGGAGAAGTCAACCGCCAGCGGACGGCCCACGGTCCCGTCCGCGATCAATTGGCGAAAACGCGCGTAAGCCGGCGCGTAGCGATAATTGAAGGTGACGCGCAGGGATTTGCCGCTGCGCTCGAGCGCGGCGGCAATAGCGCGCAGCCGTTCAAGCGTTGTCGTCAAGGGCTTTTCGCTGATCACATCGCAGCCCAGCTCCATAGCGCGGACGATATAATGATGGTGCCAGGCATCCATGGTCGTCACAATCACGCAATGCGGCCGGGTTTCCGCAATCATGCGGTCGAAGTCCCGGGCGTGAAAACTCGGGATCGGGCGCTGGCCGGCGCTGCGCAGACCGCGGTTGTACCAGTTCATGCGCGTATGGCTCAGGTCGCAGAGGCCGACCAGTTCAGCATAGTCGGCGAATGATGCGGTCGTCGCCTCGACGAACATGCCGGCGCGCGACCCGGTACCGACGATGGCGTATCGTTTTCTCCCGCTCATCCGACCATCCATTCCCGCTCGTGCAGACGCGCCTGATTCTAACTGATTCTGATGCGAAGGGCGCGGCCCGCGGTTAGCGCCCCAGGGCAATCGCTTCCATTTGTTCTTTAACTACAGAGAACGCAGAGAACGCAGAGGACACAAGTATACGCGAGTAAGTAATTGAAAAAATGCGCATCGTCTTTCGCGACATACATGCGGGCGAGCCACGTGCTCGCCCCTACGGCATAAGAGCAGACTCGGTGTAGGGGCGATTCGGTCGCCCGCCGACACACGCGCGGATTATCGGGCGACACACAGTGTCGCCCCTACGGCTCTTGCTTCAAAATTCCCATCAGATTTTGCAGGACTTACTTGCGTTTACTTCTGCGTCCTCTGCGCCCTCTGTAGTTCAACAAAAATCTGAAGCGACTGCCCGGTTAGCGCCCGAGCGCGCGGGCATGTTACAGTCCATTCGGGCGAAAGCGAAGAAGACGGGAGCGTGGAATGGCGCATCAACGGATCCACACCAAAACCAGCAAGGGCGGCGATATCTTCCCGGATGTTGACTATCGCACAAGCAAAGCGGTGCGGGCGGGCAACATGGTCTTCGTGGAGGGGCAGACGGGCATAACCATGGACAACAAGTCCTTCGTCGGCGAGGGCGATCCGGCCGCCCAAGCCGATAATGCCATGAAAAATGTCAAGATCATTCTGGAGGCGGCCGGGGCGCGGATGGAGGACATCTGCAAAATCACGACTTATGTCACCGACGCCGCGCATCGCGATCTGGTCTATCCGGTTCTCGCCCGCCACATGCCCGATGTCTACCCCTGCTCCACCGGCGTCGTGGTCAAAGCCCTGGGCAAGCCCTATGCCGATTTTGAAATTGATGTCTTCGCGGTGATCCCGGACGAGCGCGCTTGAGCGAGGGACTGTCTAGAATGCGTACCAACGTTCGGCCGCGGCCGCGACTTCGGCAACCGAATGCTCCGCTTCCAAACGGGCGAATGCAGCGGCCGCTTGAGCAGCGGTCGCCCGCAAATTGGGCAAGCGATCGCTGACGTCGTAGACGGAGCCCCGGGTTTGCAAGGCCTCGTCGAGCTTCAAGACGCGGACGTTGCGATGCCGCAGCAGATGGCGGTACACAGCGCTGTATATTTCGGGCGAGTAACTGCGATCGGCAGCATCCGCCTCCGCCAAGCCGAGATCTACGGCGACCTGGAAGACCGCTTGCCAGGATGCCCTTAGCACGGTCGGCGGCGCGTCATGCGCTTCGTGTTCGTGCTGTGGCGCGGCGATGGATTTTTCGCGCTTGGACTCAATCAATGCGTGCAGCGACTGCGACGGCGTGGGCACGAGAAATTGCGCCCGTTGATCGCGCAGCAGGGCCTCTGCTTCATCCGGCAGCGGTCGGGCGATTTCCAGCAAGCGCCCGCCGACCAGAGGTACCTCGCCGATAAGCATGGCGGCCGTCGGCCGGTCGCGCGAAGACCATTCCAGGAGCGCGCTCCGCAGCCAAAGGCCAGTCGCGCGGATCACCATCGGATGGGTGGCGCCGTCTTGCAGGGGGTAGCGCCCGGTCTCGAAGGGCAGGCGCGCCACATCCCATTGCAGCAGTAGAAGCGGGCGCCCGGCTTCAGTTGCCATCAGCGCCAATTGCCCCAGCAGCAGGCTCTTGCCGACGCCGGGCAAGCCGGCAAAGAATACCATATCGGCGCGCTTGATGAGCTCGTCAAAGGTATGATGTATTGCGGAATCGGGCAGCAGAATCAATTCGGACATTGGCGCCTCTATGCCTGTCGCGGCGGACGGATGCGCCCTTGATCGCGCAAACGGTCCAGGCTCGGGGTTTCGCCGATCGGAACTTCAATGATCGTCGGCAGGTCGCTTGCGAAGCCATAGCGCAGCGCCTCGCGCAATCCCCGTTCGTCCACGGCCCGAAAGGCGTTCGCGCCGAAAGATTCGCCTAGTTTAACAAAGTCCGGATTGAGCAAGTCGGAAGCGATAACGCGTTCGTCATAATCGCGAATCTGCATTGTGCGCACATTGCCGTAGCCATCGTTGTTGAAGATGATCGTCACGAGCGGGATTTGGTGCTGAACGGCGCTGGCCAACTCGGCCACGCTGAACATGAAGCCGCCATCGCCGGCAATCGAAAGCACGGGCAGGTCGGGCCGCGCCACCTTGGCGCCCAAGGCGGTCGGAAAGCCGAAGCCGAGCGTGCCTTGATAACCGCTCGTGATATAGCTGCGCGGATGGTACACCGGGAAATTGAAGCGGGCCGCATAGCCGACCTGGGTGAGCTCATCAACGAAGATGCCGTCTTCGCCCAGCTCCTCGCGCATGATTCTGAGGTAGGTATTCTGGGGTTCGAGGTAGGCGCTGGCCGCGGCCCAATCCGCTTTCAGCGCAGACATTTCGTCCGCGCGCGATTCGCGGACGCGGTTGTGCTTGTCCACAGCATTCAGCAGAGGCGGCAGAGCGTCTTCCGCACGCGCCACAATTGGCAAGTCCGGCCGCTGAATCACACTCATCGCGGCATAATCCACATCGATGCGGATGATCTTCATCTGATCGTCGCGGCCCCAGCGCTCGAGCGGGACGCGCATGTGGCTGCCAATGGCGAGCACAGCGTCGGTTGTCTTGTAATAGCTGTGCGCCTCCGCATTTTTCAGGCTGAGCGGATGCCGGCTATCGAGCACGCCGTGGCCGGTGCGATAGGCGACAACCGGCGCCTGCAGCATCTCGGCGAGCTGCCTGACCTCGGCGCTGGCGCCTTGCGCCCCGCCGCCGACGAAGATCATGGGACGTTTCGCTTCGCCCAGAATTTTGCCCGCCGCTTCCACCGCGCCGGCGTCAACGGGCGGCGCAAAGGGCGCAAGCGGCAGCGGCGTCGGCGGCGCCTCGGTGCGTCGTTTGAGGATATCGGGCGGAATTTCCAGCGCGACCGGGCGCGGACGACCCGAGCGCATCTGGAAGAAGGCCTGCGCCAGCTTGAGCCCGGCTTCGGAAGGATGCCGCACAATATCGCTCCACTTGGTCAAGCCGCGCAGGAGCGCGCTTTGCTCGGGGATCTCATGCAGGTCGCCCATGCCCTTGCCGATTCGGGCGCTGTGGATTTGACCGGACAGGCAGAAGACCGGGGCGTTGAGCCCATAGGCGGTGGCCAAGCCGGCTGTGGCGTTCAGCAGGCCGGGACCCGGCACGACGTTAAAGACGCCGGGCTCGCCCGTGGCCAGGGCATAACCGAGGGCCATGTAGGCGACGCCCTGTTCATGACGGGTGTGGATGACGCTGATGCGGTCGCGGTTGTCGAAGAGGGCGTTGTAGAGCCAGTCGTTCTGGATGCCGGGCAGGCCGAAGAGCGTGTCGACCTTGTGGGCGATGAGGGCTTCGACGATGGCTTCGCCGCCGGTTTTGAGTGGCATAGCGGAGTTTCCTTTGCGCTGTCGACTTGCTAAGGGGCTATTAAACCACTGAGGAAGGGCAGGTTACAGAGTCTGATGTTTTATCTGCAGGGATTCGCGTGGCGGATGCCGCTCGAAATTACGTTACATTGACGACCGGGCAGTTGTGCCGGGGCTGATTATCGCGGCGACCAGTTGATGTTTTTGGGAAGACAGTCGAGTTCGGCGATCTGCTTCATGCCGGTACCGTCGCGCCGGATGGTAAAGATGCGGTTGCTGCGTTCCTGCTTCCCGCCAGCAATCGGGCGGCCAAGGGAAAAGGCGATCCGTTCGCTGTCAGGCGACCATGCCAGGGAAGTCCACAGTTTGCCATCCGGGATCTCGCTTGTGATTTCACGGATACTGCCGGAAACGGCGTTGACTATTTTCAGAGTACGCTGATTGGCGCGGTCCTCGCCGCGAGGGGCGGTCGCTGCGGCGATCGCTGCGTTGATGTTTTTCAGAATACTCTGATCGGCGCGGCCCACGCCGCCAGGGGCGATCATGGCAATCCAGTCCGCGTTGGGCGACCACTGAAAGTTATAAGCATAGGACTTGTAAATCGTAGATTCTTCTCTGGTTTCCAGATTCAAAATATGGACTTCCCTGCGTATCTTGTAATGCTCAATGAAGTTTTCTTCCTCGTCTGTGAAGCCTTCCTGGTATGTCCGGTAGGCAATGCGATCGCCCTTAGGCGACCATCTAATGAGCTCAATAAACCCGGCATGAACATTGTGCCATTCCAGGCTTTCCGCTACTGGATGCTCCCAGATCTTGCCGCCCGCGCCCGGCGCCAGCAACGTCAAAGAACCGACCGTGCCGACGCCGAAGAGATAGGCCTTGTCCACAATAAGCAAATCACCGGCCGGGGACCAAGCGGCGGCGTCCCGGCCCCATAATTTGAATCCAGCGAGATCAAGCTGCGTCGGCTGGCCGCCGTCAGCAGAAACGCGCCAGACGCCCTTATCCGTGACGTACTGGACGGCAGCGCCGTCAGGCGTCCAGACAGCCAAGAGTCCATCCTCACGGTCGTATGTCAGCCGCTTTGAAAGGGAACCATCGAAGCGCAGCTTATAGATGCTGTCATTGAGCCAGGTCAGCGGTTCAGTTAGTGGAAGCGCCAGCCAGATCCCGTCCGGCGACCAGCTGAGATCTTGTGAAAAGCGGAAAAAGCTGCCCTGCCGGATTCGCCTCAGGTTCCTGCCGTCGGGATGCGCCGTGTAGACATCATGACCACATGTGAAGGCGATCAGGTCAGACTCTTTTGGGGCCGGCCTGGAGTAATTGATGATTTGATGCGCGTAGTCGATCAGCTGCTGTTCCAGCGGCGAGAACAGAACATGCAGGACCAAAATGGGCAGGGAAACGATCAAGAAGAGGATAGCGCCGATGCGCTTCAGATATAGGCCGCAGCCGCCCCTCCTGAATGTCACGGCGTTCCCCTCTACCTGCGTCCCGTCATGTTCATGTTTTACCACATTCGCCGCTGGATGACCGCGTCTTGCGCGGAATCGTTGGTGATGCCATTTCGGTTGAAAGAGTCTGGTAGGGGCGATCCGGTGGATCGCCCGATCGGTACGAACAGGATCGATGTTGGGCGACTCACCGACTCGCCCCGGCCAAATCGTCGGTATTTGAAGACATTTAACCGACTTTGATGCAGTACCGCGGCATGCGATCCAAATCCCAGCGGCAGCAAATCCCCCAGGACTTAGCGCGGAGACCAACTGAATTTGTCCACCCAACAGTCCAAATTCGTCAGTTGCTGCAAGTCGCTACCGTCACGCTTGATCTTGTGCAGTTGATCGACGAAGTCCGGCGCGACCATCTTTAAGGCGATCCACTCGCTGTCGGGCGACCAGGAGCTGCGGAAACTTGCCCCCTCGACGATTTTCCGCATCTCTCCTGATTCCGTGTCCAGTATTTGCAGACGGTATGTGCTGGAACGACCGATCTGGCTGGAAATGGCAAGCCAGCGGCCGTTTGGCGACCAACTGAGATTGGTAACGCCGAGTTCCGCCAGATATACCGTGTTACGCGATTCGACATCGTAAATGTGCAATTCTTTTCCGCCAAGCGCAATGCGCCGGCTATCCGGCGCCCAGCGGATGCCTTGCACATTGCCCGGTACGCGATGCTCCCAGATTCGATCCTCGTCATCCAGCGCCGTAATGACAAGCGTGGTGAATGGCATCGAGCGATACCAATGCTGCAGCCGGGCGAAATAGCGCCCGTCGGGCGACCAGGCAATTCGATCGGAGTCGTATGTGACCTCATCGAGTTCGCCTATACTCTCGAGGTCCTTGCCGTCGGCCGAAACGCGATACAGCGGCTGTATGCCGCTGAGGAAGTCAAGCGATGTCCCGTCTTCCGACCAGCGCAGGACGCTCTCGCGGGCGTAATTGAAGGTCAGCCGTCTTGTATCCGAGCCATCAAAGCGAACGTTAAAAAGTTCAGTCTTTCTCCAGCCGCCGATATTCCAGGCCGGCAGCGCCAGCCAGATTCCATCGGGCGACCAATCAAGCGACTTGGCGTAACCCTCATGGATCTGTCGGAGCGCGCTGCCGTCAGGCTTCAGCGTGTACGTGCGCTCGCCACAGCTGAATGCGATGTAGTCCGAGTCTTTGCGCTCGGGATTCGAAGTCCGCGCGAGTCTTTGCAGTCGGTAGATGCCTCGCTGGGCATAAGGCGTGTAGAAGACATATTCGGCTACGGTGAAGAGCGAGCAAGTCGTCGTCAGAAAGACGCAGGTCAAGACCAGCAGTCGCAGGCAGCCGCGTCCGCGCGACCGCGGCGCGCGTTTTCTCTTTTCCTTCGCGGGGTATGCCACTGGATTTCGCTCCTGCTGTTACGCCTGCCCCGTCTCAATCGGCTCGCCCTTGCCGACGATGAACCGGCGTCAACGGCCTCATCATAAGACAATGGCGCGGTCGACGGCGCCCAGCGTAGGTTTACACAGGCGACCAGCTCACAGCGCTGACATCGCAGTCCAACTCGGCGATCGGCTGCAATTCCCTGCCATCGCGCCTGACCTTGAACAGTTGATCCAGGCCGCTCTCGCCCGGGCCGTAAAAGGCGATCCATTCGCCATCCGGCGACCAGGCGAGGGCGTAACCGACATCGCTCGCGATGCTGCGGCTGTTGCCGGTCTCCACATCAAAGAGAACAAGCTCACGCGCCGCATCCTTGTCTTTCTTGCCCAGAACGGCGACCCAGCGACCCCGCGGCGACCATTCGGCATCGCTCACATTGAACTCCAGCGACGTGATATAGCTGCCGTTTGCAGCGCTGATGATGCGTAGGCGCTTTGGCTTGTTTCGCCAGCTCGAATAGGCGTTGGAGTAAAGCATGAGATACTGCCCATCGGGGGACCATTTGAGGCGATTAAATCGCTGCCCGCGCCCGACATCCGCCAGGTATTTCCGGTCGCCGCCATCAAGATTGAACCGATGGATTTCATGCGCGTATCGCCCGGGGATCGGGCTATTGCTGATGACGGCGAGCGTTCTGCCGTCAGGCGACAAGTCGAAATGCCATATATGCAGCGGATCAATACGGGCAATCTCGTAACCGCCCGCGCTAGTATGCAGAACGATACCGTGCTGATAAGACAGTATGCTGCCGCCGTCGGGCAGCCACTGCGGGCTTGAATCATAGCGGTCGTTATAGGTCACGCGGCGAAAGACGGCGCCATCAAAGCGGACGCGGAAAATCTCCGAATCCGAATCGCCTCCGAAGAGCGGCCGGTATCCATATCTGTACCTGAGCGCGAACGCGATCCAGACGCCATCGGCGGACCAGGACATGTCCGTCACGTACTGCGTTGTGGTCTCAAATATCGATTGCAAGTCGCTGCCGTCGGCGCGCAGCGTGAAGAGCCGCTCGCGGTAGCGTTCGGGTCCCCAGCATACAAAGGCGATCAAGTCCGACACTTTGTCGGCCGGCAACCGGCCCAGGACCGATTGTCTCACGTGGTCGAAGGTCCTTTGAACCGGCGGGGAATAGAGGCGCTGATGAGCCTGGGTCAACAGAAAGCCGATGGAAAAGAGCAGCGCTAAAGCCAGGCAGAAACGCCGGAGGCAGCCAAATCGTCGCGGGGCTTTTGCGGCACGTTTATCCATCATTGCGGCGCTCGAGTGAATCGGGGGTTGGTGTGGGGATGAGGATGGCGATGCTCGCGTCCATGCCGTTGCCCTTCGCTTTGCAGCACAAGTATAACATGGGGAACAGCCGTCTAAGCTTGCTCCAACTCAACGGCTTGCCATCGGGTTCGAGCGGAGGCGCGTGGGTTCGGGGCTATTTGACCACCGAGAGCACAGAATTAGTTCCAACGAAGTAATGAGAAACCGGAACAAAGTCGGTTGTAGGGCGATTTATTAAGTCGCCCCAAAATTCACGATGACACCGCCGGGCGATTCACATTGTCGCCCCTACAATCTCCATTTTGTTGTCGCATCAGTTTATTCGACTCGCTGAGGGCGCAGAGATCGGTTTGATCTGGCGGGATGTCGCAAATTGGGGGAGTTAACTTGCGCCGCCGTCGGCGCTGTCGGGCAGTTCGGGCGCTGCGGCCGGCTTCTGCAAACCTTCATGTTTGTCGCGCAATTCCTGGCGGGTGCTGCGATGACTGTAAAGAAAAACTCCAGCGAGCGATACAACAGAAGTTGCCACAAATCCAAAGCCCGCTAAATCAGACCCCAAATAGAGCGCGAACGCGCTCAAAAGCATCAAAACCAGCGCCAATACAAAACCGCGGTTCATGGCGCGCTTGTCACGTTCTATGGCGGCCGCCTGACCGCGATCTTCCATTTGCACCCGGTGTCTCAGTTGTTCCTCCGCCATTGAGAGAATGCGATCGGTACTGCCCGGCAAGTAGCGCTCGTAACCCGCTACAATTCTCGGATGCGCTAAGGGCCCCGAATACTGCTCTCTAAGAACAAATTGGCTGATGAGCTCTTCGCGTTTGTCTTCGGGGATATACTCGATTAGTTCGGGAGGGAAGAGGCTGTTTTCCAGCGATTCTTCGCTGGCTTCTCTATCGCTCACTCGCGCGCTCATTCTCGATCGCCTGTTTGCGCAGGGCGATAGCTTCCGCGATGCAATCCCCAACGGCGAGCCAATCGGAGCGCAGCGCCTCGTAATCCGCGCGTTCGCCCGACGGCGCTATAGTGTAGGTGTTTAATATGCCGCAAATGTCAAACATACTGCCTATGCCCGTCCAGGCGGTCGGCGTCGGCACACGGTGCAAGCGATTGGTCTCAGGCATATACGCGCTCATTGCCATGTCCAATTCAATTTCCAGTCCGATGCCCATAGTTTAGTCCGACGTCCCCCCACTGTCAATACAGTCGCAAAGCGCCGTGTTATACTTGGCGGGCAAGCCCGGAGAGCGAGATAAGCTATGACAAACCGGCTTTACTACGGCGACAATCTCGACATCCTGCGCAACCGCGAATACTTCCCCGATGAGTGCGTCGACCTCATCTACCTTGACCCGCCCTTCAACAGCAACCGCAATTACAACGTCCTCTTCAAAGCCGAGAGCGGCGCGGACAGCCCGGCGCAGATCACTGCCTTTGAGGACACCTGGCACTGGGGCGAAACAGCCGAGGAGACCTACCGCGACTTGATCACCGACGCTCCGGAGAAAGTCAGCACGGCGATAGAGGCGCTGCTGAATCTGATCAACCGCAACCAGATGATGGCTTACCTGGTGATGATGACAGCGAGGCTTGTCGAACTGCGCCGGGTCTTAAAGTCGACCGGCAGTTTGTATCTGCACTGCGACCCGACGGCGAGTCATTATTTGAAGATTGTGCTGGATGCGATCTTTGGCGCGGAGTATTTTCGAAGTGAGATCACTTGGAAGCGCGCCTCGGCTCATGATCTTGGAGCGAAGCAATGGCCTGCTGTTAATGATGTGATTCTAATGTACAGCAAGACTGACGATTGGTGTTGGAATTGGGCTTTCGTTGAAATAAACGATGGCGAGAATATTAAGGGTTTCCCTCATGTCGATGAACGAGGCGCGTATGCCACTCGAGATATGATAGGTGGCAAGGCTGGAGGCGCGGAAGCATATCGAGCTTGGCGGGGAAGGAGACCTAGCAACGGTCGCGCTTGGGCATTGCCAGGCTATCATCGTCTTCCTGGATGGCTAGTAGAGTTGTTGCCAAGCGAGGCTGATTGGACGAGTCTTGGCATTCATGCCAAGATGGACTTGTTGGACAGTCTACAGGTAATACATTGGCCCGCCAAAAAGGACGGCATGCCTAGACTCAAATACTACATGGAGGATAGCCCTGGCATTCTATTGGGCAATTCCTGGGCAGACATTCCACCCATCGGCGCGCACGCAAGAGAGCGCCTCGGCTACCCGACGCAGAAACCAGAAGCCTTACTGGAACGCATCATCCGCGCCTCTTCCAACTCAAACGATGTCGTGCTGGATCCCTTCTGCGGCTGCGGCACGGCCATCGCGGCCGCGCACAAGCTGGGGCGAAAGTGGATCGGCATCGACATCACCCACCTCAGCATCGCCCTGCAGAAGTATCGCTTGCAGGACATGTTCGAGTTGGTTTCGGGCGAAGACTACGCGGTCATTGGCGAGCCGACGACCGAAGCGGGCGCGCGGGAACTGGCGACCGATTCCGCCAACGAAGGGCGTTATCAATTTGAGTGGTGGGCGCTGTCGCTGGTGGGGGCGAAGCCGGTCGGCGGGCAGGCTGGCGGCAGGCGCGGCAAAAAAGGCGCGGACAGAGGCATAGACGGCGTCATCAATTTCTTCGAGGGTGACGACAAGGGTAAAGCGAAAGCGCGCAAAGTCATCGTCCAGGTCAAGTCGGGGGTGGTGAGCGCGAAGGATATCCGCGATCTGAACTGGACAGTCGAGCGGGAGAAAGCGGCCATCGGCGTTTTCATCACGCTGGAGTTGCCGACTCAGCCGATGGTCAAAGAGGCGCTGACGGCCGGCTATTATGAATCTCCATTCTGGGAGAAGCAGTATCGCAAGCTACAAATCTTGTCGATTCGCGACCTGCTGGGCGGGGATGGCGTCGATATGCCGCCGCAGCATGGGACCTTCAAGCAGGCCGCGCGGCATAGAAGCAACGACGGCAAGGCGCAGCGAGATTTGATGTAAGGGTATTTCCACTGTATATTCTTCCAGGTGGGATGTGTATTTTTTGCAAGGTAAACATGTCAGAAAACAAGCAAAGTCAGAGCGAAAATCAACCTCAGGTATCATCAGATAATCAAACCGCCGCGAGCAGCGAAGACACGCCGCCGAAACTCCAAGCTGTTGAACCCAAGCCGAAGCCAGAGCCTTCCTACGGAATTATAGACGAAGGCAGTTTTTGGTCACCGTTCAGACGGTCTGAAAAGACGGAGAACTCGTAAGAAAGCCTGCTGGCGCAGAGTGTGTTGGTAAGCCCCTCACTCCTGCCCCAGCTCATCAGGCTCGCCATCGGCGACGATATGCAGACCCGCGCCGCGCCGCCGGCCCCAGGGACTCGGCGCAGCGCCCGCCGAGCGCGCCGTCACGCGATGCCGCTCCAGCGCCTCCAGGTCGAATTCAATGCCAACCCCCGGCCGGTCGCCCAGGATGATATAGCCGTCCTCGACCCGGCTGTCGTGATTGAACATCCGGTCCTGGCCGGCATCCACCACTTCCATCCAGATGTGATTCGGCAGCACGGCGGCGAAGTGCGCCATGAAATTGCCCGGGCAATTCATCACCGAAACCGGCAGGTCGAAGCCGTCCGCCATCTGGGCGACGCGCATGGCGCCGGTGATGCCGCCCGTGCCGACGCCGATCTGCAAGATGTCGGCGGCTTGATGCGCGATCAAGGCGCGGAAGTCGGCCGCGTCATCGAGGTTTTCGCCGGTGGCGACCGCCGCGTTGACCGCCGTCGAGACCTGGCGCAAGCCGGTGTAGTCCCAGCGGCGCGCCGGCTCTTCCGTCCAGAAGATTTCGTGATGGCGCTCGAAATAGCGGACGTGTTGGATCGCCTGTTTGGGCGACCAATATTCGTTGGAATCAATCAGCAGGATTGGCTCGCGCCCGGATGTCGCCAGCGCCTCTTGCATGATGCCGATGCGGCGCAGATCGCCTTCCCGATCCAGGCCGACCTTAAGCTTGCCGATGCAGATGCCTTGCGCCGCCTGACCTTCGTAGAAGGCGCGGATTCCCTCATCGCTCAGGCAGAGGTCAATGCCGCTGGCATAGGCTTTGACGGCGCGGCTCGAGGCGCCGAGCGTCTTCCAAAGCGGTTCGTCGTTGGCTTTGGCTTTGAGGTCCCAAAGCGCCACATCCAGCGTGCCGATGACATCGGTGACGGCGCCGCGGTTTCCGCCTTTGAAAGCGAAATCGGCCATGCGCTGCCACAAGCCGACAACGCCGCGCGGATCCCGCCCGACGAGCAGATTCTCCGCCATGGCCTGGATAGCGGCGCCCTCCGCCGGGTTGCCCAGGGACACGCCGGTCAATCCGGCGTCGGTGTCCAGGAAGACCGCCAGCGCGGCGTACTGATCGCGTCCGCGCGGATTGTTGGCGTCGCCGATCGGCCGCGCCATCTGGTGCTCGAAAAGGATCGTGCGTATTCCTGTGATTTTCATGAAACCATACCCCCATCCCCGAGCCCCACAAAGAGCGAAGGGGAACATTTGCACAGTGCGGTCTTTACAGTAGTGCCAATAAAGTTATGCGACAAGTAATGGGACATTGTAGGGGCGATTCTGTGAATCGCCCAATGTTATAATCGTGAATTTTCGGGCGACACACAGTGTCGCCCCTACGAATACGACTTTACAGTTCCCCATCCGCGAGCATTTGCCGCAGGACCTTCTTGTCCATTTTGCCGACGCCGGTCTTGGGAATTTCTTGTACCTGCGCGTAGCGGTCGGGCAGCCAGTATTTCGGAAAGCGCTCCAGCAAGTAGGCGTTCAGGGCATCGGCATCATATTCGCCGCGCAAGGGCACCAGCACGGCCAGCGGCCGCTCGCCCCAGCGTTCGTCGGGCATGGCGATCACCGCCGCCTCGAGAATGTCCGGGTGGGAGATCAGCATATTCTCCAGATCGACCGACGAGATCCATTCGCCGCCGCTCTTCACCAGATCTTTGGTGCGGTCGGCGATGGTCATAAAGCCGTTGCGGTCGATGGTGGCGACATCGCCGGTGCGGAACCAGCCGTCCGCGCTGAAGTGCTCCCGATCGACTTCGGTCTTGAAATATTGCCCGGCCACCCAGAAGCCGCGCACTTGCAATTCGCCCAGCGTTTCGCCGTCCCAGGGCAGTTCCGCGCCGTCGCCGTCCACGATGCGCGCCTCGACGCCGGGCACGAAGTAGCCTTGTTTCGCCTTGATATCCCAGCGCCCGGCCGCGTCCAGCGCCTGATGCCGCGTCTGCAATTTGGAGACGCTGCCGATGGGCGACATCTCGGTCATGCCCCAGGCGTGCACGACATTGACGCCGAAGTCATCTTCGTAGGCTTCGATCAAGCCGCGCGGCATCGCCGAGCCGCCGACGACAAGCTGCGTGATGCTGGAGACATCGCGCGGGTTCCGGCGCAATTCATGATAAAGACCGTTCCAGATGGTCGGCACGCCGGCCGCGATCGTGACGCGCTCGCGCTCGATCATATCCGCCAGCGGCGCCGGCTGCAGGTGCGGGCCGGGCATGACGATGGTTGCGCCCACCCAGGCGGCGGCATAGGGCAATCCCCAAGCCATCGCGTGGAATTGCGGCACGACCGCCAGCACAACATCGGCTTCGGTCACGCCGATGGCCGCCGTCTGCAAAACGCCCATCGTATGCAGCATCATGGATCGGTGGCTGTAGAGCACGCCCTTCGGCATGCCGGTTGTGCCGCTGGTATAACACAAGCCCATCGCCATATTCTCGTCCGGGCAGCGCCATTCGCAGTCGGCGCTGGCGGCCGCCATCAAATCTTCATAGCGCAGCGCATTCGGCAGGCGGCATTCCGCGCCCGGGTCGGAGTTGAAGACGACAAAATGCCGCACCGTCTTTAGCTGATCGGCGATCGCTTCCAGCGCGGGAATCAGCGCGCCTTCGACAAATATGACCTTGTCTTCGGCGTGGTTGATGATGTATTTGAGTTGTTCTTGCGAGAGGCGGATATTGAGCGTGTGGCAGACCGCGCCGGCGCCGGGAATGCCAAAGTAAAATTCCAAATGCTGGTAATTGTTGAAGGCGAAGGTGCCGACGCGGTCGCCCGGCTCGACGCCCAGCGTCCGCAGAACATTGCCCAGCTTTTTCACGCGCCGGAAGAACTCGGCATAGCTGTACTCATGCCAGTCGCCGTCGGGCAGCTTCGTTCTGATCGACTTCTGCGGCGTCATGCGCCGGGCGAATTCGACGATTCTGTCGAGCGTCAGCGGATAATCCATCATCAAGCCCGATAACATAAAGACCCTCCCCGCCTTGCCAAAGCTCTGTAGGGGCGAGACTTGTCTCGCCCGCCCGCGCCCGCTGCCGCCGATTATACGGGATGTCGCCCCGCTTGTCAGCTTGACCGTGACGGCGCAAAAGCAAGTATGTCATTTTCCGAATCTCCTCTAGTACGGTAGGGGCGAGCCGGTGGCTCGCCCGCATGTTCGTCATTCCAAATTCAGCGCATGGTCGAGATGTAGGGGCGACACTATGCGAGGCAGTGTATCCATTTCGGTTGAAAGAGTCTGGTAGGGGCGAGCCACCGGCTCGCCCGTACACCGATTCTCCTCTTGTGACGCAGGGGCGACACTGTGTGTCGCCCGAAAATCCGCGCCTGTGTCGGCGGGCGATTCACAGAATCGCCCCTGCGCGATTTTACGCGAATGCCGCATTTCTCGGCGCCGCGATGCCCCGCCGCCCCATTTTTTGCCTTCCGTTCATAGATATGATATAAATACAGTGCATCGTCCTATAAGTGTCGCAATCATATAAACACTGCCATAAGTTCAAGAACGGCGTGATGAGGAGGATTTCGCGATGAATCTCAACGGCCTTCTCGCCCGAGTCGTCGCGGAGTTGACGGTTTCGTCCGGCTCGCGCCTGGAACAAATGCCCCCCCCCCCCCCCCCGCGTTATTCGGCTCGGCATCTGAGCCTCATTCCGCGTTGGCTGCCATGAACGGGCGAATAATGCGCCTGGCATTCATCGCGCTGCCCTTGGCCATCCTGCTTTCCAGCGCGCCGGCCCAGGCGCAGAATCCGACCGCCCAAGCCTGCGGCTTGCCTGCCGGCGGCTACATCACACAAACCGTCACCTACACGCTGACTGCCGACTGCGAGCTGGACCAGCCCTTGATAGTGGATGTGCTGGGCAGCGACACTACCTTGACCATCGACGGCGCCGGATACACGATCGCGCCAAGCAGCAGTTTCGCGGCTCTCGCCGGCTTTGGCGGTTTCTTTAGAACCTCTATCGCAGGCGACGATATGCACAGAGTCGTGCTGCAAAACGTCACGCTGGACGCGGCTGAAACGAGCATGAACTCGGCGCTTCGAGCCGAGCATTTGACCGCAACCAATGTCACCTTTCAAGGCAACAACAGCGGCCTTTGGGGCTACATTATATCGGGGGAGATCTGGAGCTTGACCAATGTCCTTTTCCGCAACAATTCGGGCTCGCTCGCGGGCGATCCCGCTACGCTGCTGGTGCGAGACGGCGGTTCGCTGACGATGAACAATGTGGCTTTTGAAAAGAACCTTGCGGGATCGGCGGCTCTCACGATTGAAAGCGGTTCGACCGTAAACGCCAGCGGCTGCCTGTCGGACGCGGCCAATATCCCGCGCTTGGTCGAGGGCAGATTCAGCCACAATTTGCAGCCCTGCACGGGAAACGTCGGCAATGACGACACATTGGACACGGCGACGGCGGCGGCGCAAGCTTGCGGTTTCCCCGCGGCGGGCGAAGTGCGCGAGGACGCCGAATACACGCTAACGGCCGACTGCGACATGACCGGCGACTTGTACATCACCGAGGGCGTTAAAGTCACCGTCATCGGCGACCCCAAAGCCATTCGCGGCCCAACCGGCGGCGCGATAATCTGGGTCGGCCACGGCAGCACGCTGAATCTGAACAACATCGTGCTGCATAACGTTCGCATAAACAATTGGGGGCATATCAAGGCGGAGATCCTGGCGGTTCGCGACCTGGATCAACGCTTCCTCTTGAACCTGGGCACAGCGGATTTCAATCGGCTGTTGCTTGACGATCTTAATTTTTCGGCCGCCAACAGCTATGCAATAGTCAGCCTCTACTACTTAGGAAAAGGCGTGACGAAGATTCGCGAAGGCATATTCCGCGATATCGTCAACGGCGATGGCAGCATCCCGCGGGCGACGCTCTGGGCTGTTGGCCCCAGCGCCAGGATAACGCTGACGGGCTGCGCCGCCTTCATCCGCAACAGCCCGCCGGAAACGACCCTGGAGCAAAGCGGCGGCATCATCAGCGACAGAAGAACCCGCGACTGCCCGGAATCCCTGATCGAGAATTTCCACACGGCGCCGCTGACCTACGATGCGACGCCGACGCCGCCGCCGACATCAACGCCGGCGCCGACGCCAGAGCCGACGCATAATCGCGACTGCCCAGCCCCGCCCGGCTCGCCGCGGCGCTTCGGGCATATCGGCAGCGAGGGCTGGCGCGGCAATTTCGCGCGGCTGGGCATCCAGGCCCAGACTGCGTCCAGGCAAGCGGAATGGGCTGCGGGGGATGCGAGCGTCAGCGGCATTAACATCTGTCTTTGGGATTATGAATGTTCGTCCGACGCGCACTGGGCTTATGGCGCTTATCAGGCGACGCGTGGACATGTATATATGGCGCCGGGATCGCGGCCGCCCACGGCCGTCGATCGCGGCGCCGGAGGCAAATTCAACCTTTGTTTCTCGGCATGGAAAAACGGCTGCAATTCCGCCGAAGCCTGGGAGTTTGGCTACGCGAGCGGAAAACAGATATACGACGGCTGGTTGATCCAGCGCGGCGTCCCGCCCTGCTAGCTTGAGCCGAACGAGACTTGCGGCCGGGCGGCAATCCCGGATCATTCGACATCCCTGGGGGCTGCCCGCCGCGTCGCCCGTATACCGATTCTCCTCTTGTTACGTAGGGGCGACACTGTGTGTCGCCCGCGATTTCACGATTAGAATATCGGGCGATCCGCGCGCTAGCCTCTTGTACGGTAGGGGCGAGCCGGTGGCTCGCCCGCCTCTATGTCATTCCAAATTGAGCGTATCGTCGAGATGTAGGGGCGACACTGCGTGTCGCCCGCGATTTCACGATTAGAACATCGGGCGATCCGCGCGCTCGCCCGAATATCCACGATTACAACATTGGGCGCATCGCAGAACCGCCCGCCCAAGCGCGTGTAAGGCTTGATTGTCATTGCCTTCCACGATCGCGATTGCCGAATCTCCTCTAGTACGGTAGGGGCGAGCCGGTGGCTCGCCCGAATTTCCACGACTACGGCATTGGACGATTCACGGGCGCACCCGTGCAGGACGCGATATGCAACCGGCCGCCTCAATGGACGGGCGCCCCCGGCAAACCGGGCGGGCGAGCCAAGGCTCGCCCCTACAGGCCGTGATATGTGACGGACCGCCGCCGCGGCAAATTAGGCGGGCGTTTCAGCGAAACGCCCCTACAGGCCGCGGTGTGCAATTGGCCGCCTAAATGGACGGACCGCCGCCGGCAAACCATGCGGGCGAGCCGATGGCTCGCCCCTACAGGCCGCGAAAAGTTCCAGATTGTTGCAGATTTTGGAGATTCTTTGACTTGTTTCAGAGACAGTTCTAGCTTATCGGCGAGGCGCCGGCGAAAGCCACGACACCGAGAAGAGAGGACTGGCAATGAAAATCACTGACGCTATCGGGCGCGCGGCAGGAGAGTGGACGCTTTCGTCCAGCGCGCCCGAACTAATATTCTCAGCCCCCCCCCCCCCCCAATTTCGCGTTAAATCCCCATCTTCCCCGGAGTTGCTCATGAACTCCGGATACATTCTCAAACTCATCTTGCTCGCCGCCGCTTTTCTGCTGCTGCCGGCGGGGACGGCCTTCGCGGCCGACATCACCGTCGGCGCGAGCTGCACCCTGGCCCAAGCCATCACCGCCGCCAACACGAATACAGCCACCGGCGACTGCGCGGCCGGCGACGCCGGCGCCGACACCATCACTTTGACCGGCAATGTAAACCTCGATGCCAACCTGCCCCTTGTCGCGGAAAGCATCACCATCAACGGCGAGGGCTACGTCATCAGCGGCGCGGACACGCACCGCTGCTTTGACGTCGTACAGGCGGACATCCCGCCGGCCGGCTTGTCCCTGACCCTGAACAAAGTGATCATTGCAGACTGCAAGACTGCCGCTGGCGGCGGCGCGATCAGGTTTTGGAACCAACAAGACGTGACCGATGATCAAGGGCGCAGCAGCCTGACGCTGAATGATGTCGTCCTGCGCGGTTCACTAGCTTCGGGCCGTGGCGGAGGCATCCTTACAGGCGCCAATAACCTGGACCACCCCGTCCACGTGGAAATCAACCGCAGCGCCATTCACGACAACAGAAGCAATCAAAATGGCGGGGGCATCTATTTCGCGGAAGGCACAACAGCGACAGTCAACAACAGCACCGTCTACATGAATACCGCGGATAACAGAGGCGGCGGCATCCACGGGCAAGCGGCTACCCCCGCCGGCGCCCGCTTCACGCTCAATCACGTAACCGTCACCGGCAACACCGCCAGCCTCTCGACCAGCCCCGTCAGAGCCGGCGGCGTACGCTTTACGGGCGGCACGCTGATGATACGCAACAGCATCATCGCCGGCAACATGAACGCCGGGACCGTCGAAGACTGCCAGTTGGAGACCGCCGCCGCAATGATTACTGTAACAGTGACGACAAGTATCATCGGCTCGGGCGCGACCGCGAACTGCCGGACCATCAACGCGGCTGGCATGCCTGTGGCGGTCACCGCGGCCGGGGCTATCACCGATCCCGGTCTGAAAGCCAGCCCCACCGTCAGCGGGGGCATACCGCCCTACTACGAACTTGTGGAAACCAGCCCCGCCATAAACGCAGTGCCCGACTGCTCGAGCATAACCATGGAAGACCAGCGCGGCGAGCCTCGTCCCTTCCCGGCCGGCGGACCCTGCGACATCGGCGCTTTTGAATTCACGCTGCCAGTGGAAATGCTTTTAGGACCCATTATCTATGTCCCCAGGGACTGCGCGCTGCCCGTCGCCATCACCGCCGCCAACACGAACAAAGCCGTCGGCCGCTGCTGGGTCGGCGAAGCCGGCGCCGACACCATCGTTTTGACCGCCAATGTAGAGCTCGACGCCAACCTGCCCGATATCACGGAAAGCCTCACCATCAACGGCAACGGCTATGAGATCGACGGCCAAACCATGTACAGCTGCTTCGATGTCCAACAGCCGGACATCCCGGAGGACGGCTTGTCCCTGTCCCTGAACAGCCTGATCCTTGACCGATGCCGCCATAGAGCCGCCGGCGGCGCGATCCGGTTTTGGAACATGGACGTTGACGATGCGCAAGGGCGGAGCGAACTGACGCTGAATGATGTCGTCCTGCGCAGGGCGCATGGCAACGGCAATGGCGGCGCCATCTTTACGCAAGCCGAAAAATTTGAGCGCCCCCTCTACGTGGAAATCAACCGCAGCGCCATTCACAACAACCGGTCCGATCTCGGTGGCGGCGGCCTCTATTTCGGGCTAGGCACACAAGCGACAATCAACAACAGCAGCATCTACGGCAATACCGCGGCGACGGGAGCCGGCGGCATCTACGGACGCGGAGAAGATCCCGATCTTGCCGGCTTCACGCTCAATCATGTAACCGTCACCGGCAACACCGCGGGCAGTACCGGCGGCGTACGCTTTGACACCGGCACGCTGACGCTGCGCAACAGCATCATCGCCGGCAACACCAACAACGGGACGGACGAACAATGCCGCTTTGCAAGCGACACGCAAGATCTTGTCCTCACAGAAGTGACCGGCAATATCATCGGCGCGACCGCGTCCGCCAACTGCACGACCATCAACGCCGATGGCGAGGATGTGGCGGTAACCGCCGACGGGGCGATCACCGATCCCGGGCTGGCTTCCAGCCCCACCGTCCTCGATGGCGTACCGCCTTACTACGATCTCATGGCAGACAGCCCCGCCATCGACGCGGCCGGCGACTGCGCGGAGATAACCACGGAAGACCAGCGGAGCCAGGCGCGTCCCTACCCGGCCGACGGCGACTGCGACATCGGCGCGCTTGAATACGTGCCGGCATCGGCATTCGGCGCCGTTCTCTATGTCCCCAGGGACTGCGCGCTGCGCCACGCCATCAGCGCCGCCAACACGAACATGAACGCGGGCCGCTGCCGCGTCGGCGAGGACGGCGCCGACACCATCATTTTGACCGACGATGTAGACCTCGTCGCCAACCTGCCCATAATCACAGAAAGCCTCACCATCAACGGCAACGGCTACATCATCAGCGGCGAAACCATGTACAGATGCTTCGATATCGTAGAGGAAGTCCCGCCGGCCGGCTTGTCCCTGTCCCTGAACGACGTGATCATTGAAGAATGCTACCATGCCAACTTAGGCGGCGGCGCGATCAGGTTTTGGATCCAAACTGACACGGATGCGACGCAAGGGCGGAGCAGCCTGACACTGAATGATGTCGTCCTGCGCAATTCACGAGCTTGGGGCGATGGCGGCGCCATCTTTACGCGCAAAGAATTATTTACCCACCCCGTCTACGTCGAAATCAACCGCAGCGCCATTTACGGCAACAGGTCCGTTACCACCAATGGCGGGGGCCTCTATTTCGCGCTAGGCACACAAGCGACAATCAACAACAGCAGCATCTACGGCAATAGAGCGGAGCGAAATGGCGGCGGCATCTACGGACGCGGAGAAGATCCCGAACTTGCCAGCTTCACGCTCAATCATGTAACCGTCACCGCCAACACCGCGGCGACTACCGGCGGCGTACGCTTTGACAGCGGCACGCTGACCCTGCGCAACAGCATCATCGCCGGCAACAGCAACAACGGCGCCAACGAAAACTGCCGCTTTGCAAGCGACCCTCAAGATCTTGTCCTCACAGAAGTGACCGGCAATATCATCGGCGCGACCGCGTCCGCCAACTGCACGACCATCGACGCCGCTGGCGAGGATGTGGCTGTAACCGCCGACGGGGCGATTACCGATCCCATGCTGGCTGCCAGCCCCACCGTCAGCGGCTTGCGAGCCTACTACGATCTTATGGCAGGCAGCCCGGCCATCAACGCGGCTGGCAACTGCAGGGAGATAACCCGGGTAGACCAGCGCGGCTATCTGCGCCCGTGGCCCGTCGGCGGCCGCTGCGACATCGGCGCGATTGAATACGGCAGCCAGCTAAGGCCGCCGCCAACGCCAACGCCAACGCCAGCGTTCGCGCCAACGCCCACGCCCACCCCCAGGCCCTGCCCGTCCCCGCCCGAAGGCGGCAACTACGGAGCGATTGGCAGCGGTCAATGGCAAGGTCATTACGCGCGCCTGGGCATTCAGGCGCAGGCGAATCAGGCCGCTTGGGCCCAGGGCGATGCGGGCGTCAGGGGCGCCAACACCTGCTTTTGGGATTATGATTGCTCAACGGACGCGCACTGGGCTTATGGATCCTATCATGCGACGCGCGGGCATGTCATTTTGGCGCCGGGTTCGCCGCCGCCATTAGCCGTCGGTCGAAGCGGCGGAAAATACAACCTCTGTTACTCGGTGTGGGCAAACGGCTGCAATTCCACAGAAGCCTGGGAGTTTGGCTTCGCGAGCGGAAAGCAGATTTACGACGCGTGGTTCTATCAGCGCGAGATTGCGGCAAGAAGCGAGTGCTAGGTCTTAAAAGCGAAGGGCGAGGGGAGCGGGGGCGTCTTGCCCGAAAATCCGCGATTGCAACATCGTGCGAATTCACCGGTTCAGCCCTGGTTGGATTAATGTAATACCGACGTTTTGGTAGGGGCGAGCCGGTGGCTCGCCCGAATATCCACGATTACGGCATTGGACGATTCACGGGCGAACCCCTACGGGCCGCGGTATGTAATCGGCCGCCACAATGGGCGGGCGCCGTGGCAAATTAGGCGGGCGAGCCGATGGCTCGCCCCTACAGGCCGCGGTATGTGACCGGCCGCCGCCGCGGCAAAGCGGGCGGGCGAGCCACCGGCTCGCCCCTACCGGCCGTGATATATGACCGGCCACCGCCGTGGCATACCAGGCGGGCGAGCCAATGGCTCGCCCCTACCGGCCGTGATATATGACCGGCCGCCCCCGTGGCAATGCGGGCGGGCGAGCCACCGGCTCGCCCCTACAGGCCGCCGCCGTGGCAAAGCAGGCAGGCGAGCCGGTGGCTCGCCCCTACAGGCCGCCGCCGCGGCAAAGCGGGCGGGCGAGCCAGCGCCTCTATTCAGGCGTGACGTAAGCGGCGGTGATGCCGCCATCGACCATGAACGCGCTGCCGGTCACAAAGGAGGATTCGTCCGATGCCAGATAGAGCGCGGCTTTTGCGATTTCTTCGGCTTCGCCGAAGCGCCCCATCGGGATATGCACGAGGCGGCGCTGCTTCTTTTCTTCCGTGTCCAGGTACTTCATCAGCAGTTCGGTGCGCAGGGGGCCGGGGCAAAGGGCATTGACGCGGATGCCCTCGCGCGCATGGATCAGCGCCAGCTCGCGCGACATCGCCAGCACGGCGCCTTTGCTGGCGGTGTAAGCCAGCTGCGGCGTGGCCGCGCCGAGCAGAGCCACGAAAGAAGCGGTGTTGATGATGCTGCCGCCGCCCGCCCGCTGCAGGGCCGGGATGCCGTATTTGCAGCCGAGAAAGACGCCTTTGACATTGACCTGCATGGTCAGGTCCCAGACGGCTTCCGAAGTTTCGATGGCGTCGGCGTCATCGGCGTGGCTGATGCCGGCGTTGTTGAAGAGGATATCCAGCTTGCCGAAGGCCGATTCGGCGGTCGCGATCATGCGCTGGCAATCGGCATCGCGGGAGACATCGGCATGGACATAAGCGGCGGCGCCGCCGGAAGCGCTGATCTCGGCGACGCAGGTTTCGCCCGCCTCGTCATTGATGTCGACGGCCAGGACAGACGCGCCTTCTTTTGCGAAGAGCTGCGCCGTACAGTAGCCGATGCCGCTGCCGGCGCCGGTGATGAGCGCCACTTTGTCTTTGAGTCGCATGGGAAATCCTTCATGCTTTTCGAGCAATTCAAGAGCCAAGACCAGATTCGCGGAGACATCCATTCAAATATCAACAAGACCTGCGCGGTAATGCAGGTCTTGTTGATGGAGAAAAGCGACTAGGCAACTGACAGGCAGTGCGGCTATCACTCTGTGCGCCACTGTCGCCAAGGTCCTGCCAGATTACTCAAACAACTCCCTTGGCAATCCCGACCGACGAATGATGTTCATCAAGGTACCGGGTTGAAACGTCTACAGACTTCATCCTGCGATGCGCATTCCAGAAACAGAGACACTGCCTCCAGGATGTTGTTCTTCGCCTCTTCTCGAGTTTCTCCTTGACTAGCAATGTCATAGTCCAGACAGTGAGAAACGTAACCATCCCCATCTTTCACGATGTGAACAGTAATCTTTTGCATCAGAATCCTCCGATTCACTACCCAGAAAGATCGACGAGTCGAAATTCATCCCATCAAAATCTACATTCTTGCTTGTGTTCAGTATAGCGTTGTCATTGCTCATATAAGGAATTCTCGTGCAAAACGCCAAAAGGAAATCAAATGACCCTCCCGGCATATAGAATTTTACCCATGATCTTTGAAATAATAACCTGTGAACGCAATGCGCCTGCTGAACGAATATAGCGCAACGCATTTGAGGAAGCAAACACGTCGCCTGCGAAGCAGTCATTGCAGCGGCTTCACTCTGCGTTCTAATCAAATCCTTTCGAAATAGCGCTTTCGCTCCCAGTCGGTGACGGCGCTGCGAAAGCTCTCGATTTCGCTGCGGAAGAAATGACTGTAGTGCCGCTGCACATCGTCGCCAAAAGCGGCGCGGGCGAAGTCGCTGCGCTCGAAGTTGTCGACCGCTTGCTCCAATGTATAAGGCACGCGCGGCAGGTGACGCGCGGCATAGATGTCGCCTTCGAAAATGGCGGGCGGTTCGATCCGATTGCGGATGCCATCCAGACCCGAGGCCAGCGCGGCCGCATAAGCCAGATAAGGATTGCAATCGGCGCCGGGCGCGCGACATTCAATGCGCAGACTGTCGCCCGCGCCAACCACACGGAAGCCGGCCGTGCGATTGTCGTAACTCCAGGCGATTCGCGTCGGCGCCCAGGAGCCGTCTTCAAAGCGCTTGTACGAGTTGATCGTCGGCGCGTAGCAGACCATGAGCTCCGGCAAGCGCTGCATCCAGCCGCCCAGAAACCAGCGAAACAAATCCGAGCCATTGACCGGTCCCAATGGGGTATCGCCGGCGAAAGCGTTTTCCCCGTCGCGGAACAAGCTGAGGTGGATATGGCAACTCGAACCGGCTTGCCCGGCATGGGGCTTGGCCATGAAGCTGACGCTGCACGCTAGTGAATCGGCGATTTCTTTCAAGCAATGTTTCAGGATCGTGTGGCGGTCGGCCATAGACAGCACATCGGCGTAGCGGATATTGAGCTCATGCTGGCCCAGGCCCCACTCGCCTTTGCTGCTTTCAACCGGCACGCCCGATCGGCTGAGATGACGCCGGGCCGCGGCCGTGAAAGGCTCTTCGCGCGTCGCTTGTAAGATATTGTAATCTTCCAGGTACCAGCCCGCCGGCTCAAGATTGGCGTAGCCCTTTTCATACGCGCCGCGATAAGAATCTCGATAGAGGTAATATTCCAGTTCCGAGGCGGCGGCGACTTGGAAGCCCGCGGACTCAGCCACGTCCAATTGACGGCGCAAGATCGAGCGCGGCGCGACCGCCACCGGCTGATGCGCCCGGTCATCTTCGACATCGCAGAGGACGAGCGCGGTCTTCTCAAGCCAATGCGCCTGGCGCAGGGTCGCCAAATCCGGCGCCAGATGAAAATCGCCGTAGCCGAGTTCCCAGTTGGCGAAGTCATAACCCGCTACCGGTTCCATCTCCATATCGGTTGTGAGCAAGTAATTGCAGGCATGGGTGCCCTTTTGCGCCGCTTCCGCCAGGAAGAAATCGACATCGAGCCGCTTGCCCATCAGGCGGCCATAATGATCGCTGAAGGCGATGATCACCGTTTCAATGTTGCCCTGGCGCGCTTGCGCCGCGAGTTGATCCAGAGTCAGGATGCCGCCGGCCGTCTCCATTGGTTGCGCCTCAGTCCCGCAAACCGAATAGACCGGCTGCTTTTGTCTTGCTGCCGGGCCAGACCGCCAGATCGACAATGCCGTCTATGCCTTTTTGGTATACCGGGCTGTTGCGATCCAGGGGCAGGCTGACGACGCGTCCGGTGACGGCCGAGGCATAAGCGCCGAGCACAATTTCCAGGGCGCGCGCGCCGGCGGCCGCCGGCGCCACCGGCGCTCGATCCTGGCGAATGGCATCGCGGAAGTCCGACCAAAGCAACGTGAAAGAGCGAGCGACGCTGTCCATGTGCTCTTCGAGGTTGGCGATGGCGTGGTCGCTGCGCTTCCAATCTTTGTCGACGCTGTAGAGCTCGATGGGCTGGTTGAAGCCGCCGGACTGATACTGCTTGTAGCGCATCCGGATCTGGCCGTCCGCCCCGCTGATATCGACGCCGCCGACGCCCTCGCCCCAGCCCATGTGGATGGCGGCGTAGGCGCTGGGAAAGGCGATCTGCAGCAGCGCGAGGTCTTCAATCACCGGCTCTCGATGCGCGTATTCCAGGGCGTCGACAAAAGCCATCACCTGCTGCGCTTCTTCGCCGATCAGCCATTCCGCCAAATAAACGGCGTGGATCATATCCATCAGGACGCCGCCGCCGGCCAGCAGCGTATGCCGCCAATCGGCCTGGAACTCGGCCGCGCCGGGATAATCGATGACGCCGAGGAAGTGCAGGGTGGCCACGCGGACATCGCCGATCAGGCCGTCGCTCAGCATGCGCTTCATCTGCCAGAACTCGGGCAAGAAATGGTAATTGTGCACCATCGCCATTTTCAAGCCGGCCGCCGCTGCCGCTTCCGCCAGCTCATCCGCGATCGCCGGCACATTGCTGATCGGCTTTTCACTGAGTACATGCACCCCCGCGGCGAAGGCATCGAGCACGATCTGCGGGCGGAACTTCTGGGGCACAGCGATGACTACGGCTTCAATCTCGTCCAGCGCGAGCAGGTCGCGATAGTCTTCGTAGAGTTGGTCGGCGCGCAGGCTGAACCAGTCTTGGCCGATTGCGCGGCGGGCCGGCGTGATATCGGCCAGCGCGAGCAATTCGACATCGGGCAGCGTGGTCAAGGCCGGGCGATGGCCGTAATAGACGACATTGCCGCACCCGATGAGACCGACTTTAAGCGTCTCGCTCATGTTTGGCCTCAAGTTTCGGGTTGGAAGTGTCGATATTGGCGCAGGTTAATTCACCACAGAGACGCAGAGAGCGCAGAGGTTTTTCAATGAGACTAAGGGAAACTATATCCGGCACAATAGACAGTCCTCTAGGCTTTTAGAATTTTGTAAGGCTTGTTGGCGCATTGCCAATTCTTGATGGATTCGCAAAGCGTTGTCGTTATAAAATGTTCTTTCATGTATTTATTTCGCAACTTCTTTTCGAGCTTCAATCGGTCACAAAATTCGTTGAAATCAGATGGCAAACTGCTTCCAAACACTGATTTGAACATAGTCGGCATCAGGTACGCAATGAGAGCGACGGTGTCATGCCCTTGACACAGTTGTATGTTCGGTGTCTGAAACTTGTCTACTTGCTTCAATTGGGCGACGCCCTCCAATAGCTCCCAATGTTCAATCCACTCTGCTTGCCCTCGCTTCCTCCCTGCGTTATGGAATTCGGTTAGCCGTATAGCGAAGCATTTGCGACGAAACTGTATCGAGTCTATGTGTTCGACATCAACGAATTCATCAAAGTCATCACAGCGGCTTTCCCAGAATTCCTTAAAACTAATGCCGTAGCGTTCCAATTCATTGAGCAACCGAAAGTAGCCAAATTCCATAGCCAAACGCTTTGCTTCCGTTTGCAATAAGTCGGCAAGTTTCTTTATGTCCGGATCATCGTCGAGGTAGAATTTTACCTTCAAGACATCCGTCAAGGCGGCTGAATCCAAGATCATAAGTTCCGCATCAGGGAAGCATTCGTCATACAGCAGGTTGTCTTGGCGCAGTTTCTCCGATTTCGTAATCAACTCATAATCCGCATCTACAATGCCAGCAACGCCGGTTAAGCCGCGATTATTCGTTATGTCGAGAGCATCTGTAATGTTTCTTTTACCATCAGCGGAAAATAGGGTGCAGTCCTTTTCCGAGCAAAATCTTTTCCACAGATCCTCGTCGGTGCCGCCCTCTACCATGACAAACATTTCACCCAAGCCGTATTGCTGCCAGAATGTCTGATGAGTATTGATATTATTGACGAGAGCTTGAAGTGACCTTCTTGGTGACATCAGTCATCAACCCTTGCGCCCAGGGCTACAGTCCAGTCCCACTTGTCGTAAATGACCTCCGGCGAGTGGGTGGCGATGAGGACGTCGAACTCGCGCAGTTCGATGATGCGCTGCAGGTCTTTGAGGAAGTTGCGCTGCCAGACGACGTTCATGGAGAGTTCGGGTTCGTCGATCATGACGAGGGTGTCGGGTTCGAATTCAAAGAGGAGCTTATAATAAAGAATGAGCAATTGTTGCTCTCCTGACGACAAGACTGACTGTGGGACTACTCTATGCCTGTCGTCAACAAGCTCGAATCCACTGTTATCGAACTTTAATCGCAAGAATTTGAAGAGAATTCGTTCGTTAACAATGTCAGCGAATATCAAGCTTGCCTCCTGCGTCTTAGACACCTGACTCATGTCCCGTGCCGAATGCGCACGCTGGAACTGTTTAAAAAAGGTGAATTTGAGTTCTTGCGGTAGTGATTGCACTGCTGGTTCAACGTCCTGTACCCAAAAGGCGTTGGTTGATTCAAATGGCGAATCAAAATTGACTATGAAACCTTCGTCTTTGTCACGCAGAAGTCGATGTATTTCTACAATATAGGTGTGCCTGCCGTATCGGATATCCCCAAACCAGTTGGGCATTTCGGCGAATGGACAGGTTGGATATAGGTCGGTCGTCGAACCTACTTCATACCACCAGTCGAAAAGTCCTTCCCTGTCCATAAGGGACGCTGCCAGATCATCGCCGTCGACATATTTGCCAGTATGGAATTCGAGTATGTCGTTAGGTAGCCAATACGGCTCGCCTAGTTTCAGTAACAGTCCTTGATCTGGTAAATGACGTCGTACTGCTACAATAAGATTGTGTTTATCAAGTATTACTGGTTCAAATGGCAAATAGTCTGTCCCGGCACCGTCTTCATACCGAATCGACAATTTACCTTCAACCGAGTTTTTCTCCGCTGTTAAGTTATCGCCTCCCACAAATTCAACATGTAATTGTTCAAATGGGGTTGATCCAAGCAATTCGAAATCGCCACGCAACAATCCATTTACCATCCGCAGCAACACAGTCTTCCCCACCCCGTTCGGACCATGCACAATCGTAATCCGCGACTCCCGATTCAGCGGAATCTCGTGGTCGAACATGCCGAAAAGTCCCTTGACCGAGATTTTCGTGATGCGCACGCTGGCTGCCTTTCCTGTTCCTCAGAAGGCCGACGCGTCATCCGCGCCTACCAGTTCCTCAAGCCCAGCAGTTTTTCGCCCAGGGGCGTCAGCTCGGCCGTTTCGCCGTGCTCGACTTCCCAGCGGCGCGGATCCCCGGGGAAGAATTTGCGCTCGGGCGACTTGCGCTCTCGCCACAAGCTGATCCGCTCCTGTCGTATGGCTTGGTCGTCTTCCTTTGCCGGGAACATCGTGATGTATTGGGCCAATCGCGGACGCGGCGAGTTATTGCGCCCGGTGCCATGCGGGAGCAGGCTGTGCCATATCACAAGATCGCCGGCATTCATCTCCACCGACGCGAGTTCAAGTCCGCTCATGTCGGGTTGGCGCGGATCGCGGTCGGACGGCTGCGTCTTCACCCAATCCGCAAATTGCCGATGGAAACCCGGCACGACTTGCAGGCCACCAGCTTCGGCGCTGACATCAACCAGGGACAAGACGCCCTGCACGCGCTTCGGGAGCGGACGCAGCGATGTATCGATGTCCCAGTGCACAAAACCCTGAAAGTCCCAATCCGCGCGCGCCGGCGGGTTGAGGTTCACGCGATCAATGGACACCCAGAGCTTTTCCGTCTCCCAGATATCCACAAAGGCGCCATAGACGCGCGGATGCTGCCGGTTGTTCCACAGGGTCTGGTGCTGGTAAAGCTCCGACATGCCCGATTCTTTTAACTTTGGCTTGCCGGAAGCGTCGCCCGGCGAGCGATACCAGGTCTCGGAGTCGTCGCGATCCATCTCCATGAATGCCCAGATGACATCGACCAAGGCAGCCACATTTTCCGGCGGCACGGCGTTGCGCACGATGACGTAGCCCTTATCGCGCCAGAATGCCAGATCTTCCTGCGTCAAGACATGCATCAAGGTATCTCCCTGGTCAAGAGCGGGCGAGCCAAGGCTCGCCCCTACAGATTGAATGGATAGGCCGCCCCTACCGCGTCATTTCAGCGGCTGCCGCATGGATAAGCGCAACTCACTGATAGTAGGATTCCCTTTCCTTGTAAGCGACATAAGCCGCGCGCGCCTGCTTCACCGACTCGCTCTCGGCGACTTCCGCCACCGGCACATCCCACCAGGAGCCGTAGCCATCCACGCGCTGCCGCCGGTCAACCTCGGTGACGATGCAGACAGGCCCGCCCGTTATGCCTTTGGCTTCCTCCATCGCTTGGGAGAATTCCTCGCGATCGCGCGCGCGTATGACATGGGCGCCGAGGCTTTCGCAATTCTTGGCGAAATCAATGGGCAGCGTCTCGCCATCCAGGTGTCCGCTGTCGCTGCGGTAACGGTATTTGGTGCCGAAGCCGTCGCTGCCGACGCTCTTGGACAGGCCGCCGATGCTGGCGAAACCGTGATTGTCCAGCACCACGATATTCACCTTGATGCCCTCCTGCACCATCGTCACGATCTCGGTGTGCATCATCAGGAAGGAGCCATCGCCGACCATCACCCAGACCTCGCGTTCGGGATCGGCCATCTTGACGCCCATGCCGCCGGCGATCTCGTAACCCATGGTCGAGTAGCCGTATTCGAGGTGATAACCCTTGCGATTGCGCGTGCGCCAGAGTTTGTGCAGGTCGCCGGGCATGCTGCCGGCGGCGCAGAGCACAGTATCGCCGGGCGCGGACAAGGCGTTGACCATGCCAATCACCTCGCCCTGGCTCAGCATCGGTTCATGCTCGAGATTGTAGATGCGATGGACCTCGGCATCCCATGAGCGATTGTATTCCTGAACGCGCGCGCGGTAATCCGAAGCGACAGCGTAATCGCCCAAAGCCGCCGACAATTCCTCCAACGTGACGCGCGCATCGCCGACCAGCGGCAGGGCGTTGTGCTTGTAAGCGTCGAACTCGGAGACGTTGATATTGATGAAGCGGACGCCTTCGTGCATGAAGGCGGTCTTGGAGGCGCTGGTGAAATCGCTGTAGCGCGTGCCGATGCCGATGACCAGATCGGTTTCCGTCGCCAGGATGTTGGCGCCTTCCGTGCCGGTCACGCCGATGGCGCCCAGGTTGCTCGGATTGTCATATTGCAGCGCGCCCTTGCCCGCCTGCGTCTCGCAGCTGGGAATGCCGGTCGCCGCCACAAATGACTCAAGCGCGTCATAAGCATCGCTGTAATGGACGCCGCCGCCGGCAATGATCAGCGGCTGCTTGCACTCCCGTATCCACTCGGCCGCCCGCTGGATGGCGGCGCGGTCGGCGCGGTTGCGCGGGATCTCCCAGACGCGCTTCTCGAAGAGCGCCGTCGGGTAATCGTGGGCTTCGGCTTGCACATCCTGCGGCAGGGCCAGCGTGACCGCGCCGGTATCGGCCGGCGATGTGAGCACGCGCATGGCTTCGGGCAAGGCAGTAATCAACTGCTCGGGGCGATAAATGCGATCCCAATAACGCGAGACCGGCTTGAAGCAGTCGTTGACGCTGATGTCCTGCGTATGCTCGCTTTCAAGCTGCTGCAAGACGGGCGCTTGAATCCGCTCGGCGAAGATGTCGCCGGGCAGCAGCAGCACGGGAATGCGATTGACTGTCGCCACCGCCGCGCCGGTGATCATGTTGGAGGCGCCGGGGCCGATGGAAGAGGCGCAGGCGAATGTCGCCAGGCGGTTGCGGTGCTTGGCGTAGGCCACGGCGGCGAGGACCTGGGCTTGTTCGTTGCGGCTCTGGTAGTAGCGCAGGTCGGGGGCGAATTGCTCGAGGGCCTGGCCGACGCCGGCGACGTTGCCGTGTCCGAAGATGCCCCATACCCCGGCGAAGAAGGAGTTTTCGACGCCGTCGCGGCTGACGTGCTGGGCGGCGAGGTATTTGACGAGGGCTTGGGCCATAGTGAGACGTTGCGTTGTCATGCGGGAGTCCTTTCGGCTGGATAGTCGCGGATAATGCGGTATGGTCTGTGCGCGGATTCCCACTCACGGATGCGTCTATAGAGTTGGGTGCAAATGAAGTAAGCAAATTCGTATGCCATTCGGAGCGTCCGATAAAGTTCATCGCTCTTGATCTGTATCTTTGCCTTGGCAGACAGATCTTTGCCAACAGTATCTCGGTAGACAATTGGCGCAACTATTGTGATTAGAGATATCACGTCCTTGCCGCGACACAAATCTCGGCTTGGCGGGTACGAAACGCGAAGTTGAGAAACCATAGTGGTGAGCTCGTCAGCGGTGAGACTCGAAGACTGTACTAGCAATTTGGCGGCCATATCGTGATCAATCATCTCATTAGCAACATCAGCCACATCTTCGAAGCTAACCTTATTGAAGCTGAGATTGTATCGTCTATTCCTAAAGTCAATCAGTCGGAAATAGCCAAACTCGGCACCCAGACGGGTCGACTTACTCATGACCAGGGTCGTGAATTCGGCTATGTCATTGTTTTCCATATGAATGAAAGTGTTGCGTAGAACTTTCTCCAGCGCGGGAGAATCTAGCAAAGACATCTCCAAATCTGGAGCGTCATCATACAGTAGGTTAGGAGTTTGAAGCTCCTCAGAGTTTTCGACTAGCAAATAATCAGGGTCAATAATCGCGGCAACGTTTCGCCAAGAAGGTTCCCTGTCGTTGACAAGTTTCAGTACCGCCAAAGCTCCTTCCCTATTGTATGCACGTACGAGTTCACAGCGCGACGCAACATACTCTGACCACAAAGCCCGGTCCGTTGGACCCTCAAACAAAACATAGGCCTTTGTTGAATCCTTGCTGTTCTTCTGCTTAAGTACTGTATAGATCCTGCCTGGTCTTCTTCTCCTCTCTTGAATACACATTTGCTATGCCATCTCCGGGCTACCAAGTCCCACCATCCAATCCTGTCGATCTCCGATGATGTCTGGAGAATGAGTTGCAATTAGTACATCAAATTCTCTTGATTTCGATGCCCTTTCTATGTCCTCCAGAAAGCACTCCTGCCAAGTAACGTGCAGTGAGATTTCCGGTTCATCAATCAGAATCAGCGAATTAGGCTCGACATCGAACAATAGTTGATAGAATAGAACTAACTCGTGCTGTTCTCCGGACGACAAGCTTGCGATCGGTATGCGCTGATCATTTGTCGCCACAATCACAAATCCTTTTTGTTTATCTATTTGGAGTTTTTTGTGCTGGAAGCGCTCATTGATTATGCTAGTGAGTAATCGCAATTGAGTAGCAATCTCGTCAAATGCGGATAGTTTCTCCTCAATGTCCTGGACATAGACCGAAAGCACATTCGTCAAGTCCTCATGTGTCATATCCAATTTCGGAATGTCCGGTGCATCGTTGCGTTCAAAGAGTCCAAGCTCCATCAATTCTGAACTTTTTGCTTCGAGCTCGGCTAGTTTGACCTGCAACCCATCGGGATTCGATTGATGGGTTGCTCGCGTGTCCATCAAACGTGTCGGAAAACTTCGATCAATCTCCTGTGACCTTTGCCCATATAGCGCAATCGTATTTCGTATCTTTCTAGCGATTTCCTCAGAGTACCGCTCAACTGTGGCGGCAGGTGAAACAGAAGCAATACCATGGGCAAATGCATTCCTGATTTCTGCTTGGTCGGCTGGAGACTGTAACCGCTGAGCCTGTACAAACCTAATGTGAATATTTTCATTTATATGCATAAGCCAATTAGGCTCTTGTATTCCGTATAAAGCTGCATCTAGATCATAGGTGTCGATTATGTCTGCGCGCGACAGTATCTCTCCCGTATCTTCATCCATCCACCTGTCGCTTCCTATTCTCTCTAGTTCAGGAATAGCGGAAACAACATCTAAGAACTTGCGTCCTTTGGCGCGAGAATACGTCGGCGAATACGGTTGAATGCCAGTCCCGTCGGAATGACTATGCGTGATTACAATCTGTACACTCGACCGGCTCCATTCGGTAAAAGACGCATGATCGTCAGGCATCAGAAGCTGCATTTGCCTAATTGGTAATTGCTGCTCAACTTCTATGCCCGATCCATTGCAGAATTCCACACTGAAGCGCTCAAACGGAATTTCACGGAAAACGCTAAACCTTGAACTAAACAGCCCGTCCAACATCCGAAACAACACTGTCTTCCCCACACCGTTCGGACCATGCACAATCGTAATCCGAGACTCCTGATTCAGCGGAATCTCATGATCGAAAATCCCAAACAGCTTCTTCACCGACACCTTGGTTATACGCATAAGGATTAGACCTCCGCGACCAACTTCATCCCCATTATAACCTGACTGCCCTACCCCTCCATGCCGTGATGCACAAGCGGCAGCCTTGGATCCTTGAAAGTCCAGGTCCCCTGCACCCAGGCGTAGGCCGGGTCATCGCTGTTGGCCAGGGACTGCGCAGTACCGGCCAGGAAGTTCAGATAATAGGTCGTATAGCCATGCGCGCTGACCACCGGATGGTATCCCTCCGGCACCAGCACCGTATCATGATTCTGCGCCATCATCACGCCGTCGATGCTGCCGTCATCATTGTAAACGCGCTGAAAGGCGTAGCCGCCGGGATGATCGATCTTGTAGAAATAGACCTCTTCCAGGTCGGCTTCCAGCAAGTTGCCGTCTTCGTCCTCTTTGTGCACATCGTGCTTGTGCGGCGGATAACTCGACCAGTTGCCCGAGGGCGTGTAGACCTCGACGCAGACGATGCGGTGGCAGTTGAAGCCGGGCGGCAGGATGCCGTTGATCTGGCGCGATGCGTTGCCGCCGCCGCGCAGCTCAATCTCGCTGTCGGCCGGGGTCACCAGTTGCGTGGGATAATCTTGATCGGTCGGCACCCAGCAAGAGGCGAATTCCAGCGTATCGCTCCTCGCCGTAATTTCGAACTCTTTGCGCCGCGACAGGTAGAGGGCGTAGGGCATGCCGCTGAAGACATCGGGCCGCCGCCCGACGTTTTTGAATTCGCCGTCGCTGGTGACGATGTCGCAACTGCCGCCCAGGATGACGGTGGCGTTTTCGTGCTCGCGCGTTTCGACGCTGAAGCTCTCGCCGCGGCCCAGGCGCATGGCCGCCATGTTGAGATAATCCCAACCGGCTTGCCCGGCGCTGACCTCGGCGAAGATGCCCGATCCGCCGCCGTCCTTCGATTTCACCAGCATCGTTTCTGATGTGTATTGCATGTTGTCCATCCCTTAGCGCATTTTCAAACGAATCAAATTACAGAGAACGCAGAGAATATTGAACTACAGAGGACACAGAGAGCACAGAGAAATGACTTAGATTCTATGACTTTTATTCTATCCCCGTCGACTCGCTCCATGGTCGCGCCGAAAGCCATCTGCGGTCCGGTCGAATTCTGTAGGAGCGTTTTGCCGAAACGCCCGCAATTGGCCGCCGCAGCCACAGCGGGCGACCCAAGGGTCGCCCCTACAATGGTGCAAACACAGCGTTAGCGCATTCTGTTTACGACCTCTGATTCCTACAAAAGCTCTGCGCTCTCTGCGTCCTCTGTAGTTCAATATAAGTTCAATATATCATTCACCAAGCCGCTCGATATAAGCCCGCAGGTCGTCGACGTGGTCGGCGTAATGCGCGAATGTATTGCCCACCAGAAAATAGAGCAGCGGCATATCGCGGATATTGCAGACCTCGGTGTCATTGATCTCCTCGTCTGTGAGCCGCTCCAGCAGCGATTCGACGCTGGGGAAGCTGGCCGCGAAAGCTTCCAGCACGGTACTCAGCGGCAGATCGCGGTTGTCGCAGTGGATGCGCGCGTTGATCTCGTCGGGCGTTTCCGTGCGCGTGAGCATCTCGCCGGTCAGCGCGCGCTTGACCCAATCCGCCATCGCGCCCTCCCACCAGGTGATATGGGCGATGACATCTTTGACCGACCAATCCGGCTGCGGGCCCGGGCGGCGAATCATTTCTTCTTCGCTCAAGCCGCGCCAGAGCGCCGCCAGCGCCGCCCGTTCGTCGAGGGCGCGCTCCAGCAGGTCGTCCGCGCTCATGTATGTGATCCAGCCGTCTTCGTTCGTTTCTGTTACCATGATCTGCCCATCTGTTTATGCGGGCGACTCGCCGCTGCGCGTAGACACTGCAGGTCAGTCGCCCCTACCAGCAAACTGTTACGCGTCTTGCCTTCAATCCAGCCCGCCGTAGGGCTGCGCAAACGCTTCGACTTCGGCCATGGTCGGCATGAAATTGGCGCAGCCGTGTTCGGTCACGACGATCGCGCCGCAGGCATTGCCGAGCCGCGCCGATCGGTACCAGCCCCAGCCTTTGACCAGCCCGTAAATGAAGCCGCCGCCGAAGGCGTCTCCCGCCCCCAGGATATTGGTCACTTCGACCGGGAAACCGGGCGCGTCGATGATCTCGCCGCCGCGCAGGTGGATGCGCGCGCCTTCGGGCCCGATCTTTTCGAGCACCGCTTCCGGCCCCATGCCCAGTATGTACTCGATGGCGCTGCGGGTATCGCCCGCGACTTTGGTATCCGAGACTTGCGAGTGCGTCAGGCTCATCTGCGCGACATCGCTGAGCATGGCGGCGTTGATCTCGTCGTCGGTGCCGATGACGACATCAACCAGGCGCAGAACGCTCCGCGCCACCACGCCAAAGGCGCGCACATCATGCCACTGATCGGGGCGAAAATCGACATCAAAGACGACGGTGGCGCCGGCGGCCCGCGCCAATTCCGCCGCGAGCATGGTGGCGCTGCGGCTCGGCTCCAGGCTCAAGTTGGTGCCGGCGAATTGAAAGACCTCGCAGTCCTCGATTGGCGCCGCCAGCACATCGTCGATATTCAGGTTGATATCGGCGCAATTGTCGCGGTAGAAGACGAGCGGAAACTTGTCGGGCGGTTCGATGCCCAGCACAGCCGCCGCCGTGCGGTGCTCGGGCTTGCGCGGGATGAAGCGCGTCTCCACGCCTTCGCCCTTGAGGAAGTGCAGGATGAAGTCGCCCACCGGGTCATCACCGACAGCGGTCAGCAGCGCCGTCTTCAGTCCCAGCCGTTTTCCGCCGACGCTGATATTGGTTGGTGAGCCGCCGATGTAAGCGGCGAAGCTGTCGATCTCGACGAAGGGCGAGCCGACATCGTTGGAATAGAGGTCAATGGAACTGCGGCCCATGTGCAGGGAGTCGTATGTTTTGCTCATGGGTTTGCCCCCGCAATCTCATTGAGGCGCACCGGCCGGTTTTCACGCATCGAACGCATGCCGGCCATGGCCAGCAGCACGGGCGCGCGTCCGTCGTTGCCGACAACCGGCACGGTTTTTCCCGTTGCGATCGCCTCGACAAAGGCGATCATCTCAGTGACGTAGCTGTCCATATAGCGCTCGATGAAAAAATAAAGCGGCAGATCGCGCCGGACGCTTTGCGCGTCGCTGATGGTGACGGCGTTGGGGTGCCAGTTGCCGGTTGTCGCCGCGCCCTTGCTGCCGAATACCTCCACCCGCTGATCGTATCCATACAGGGCTTGGCGGCTGTTCTCGATCGTGCCGATGACGCCATTCTCGAAGCGCAGCATCACCTTGGCCGTATCGATATCGCCCGCCTCGCCAATCGCCGGATCGACCTTCACATCGCCGATTGCGTAGACCTCCGCGACCTCGCCAAGCAAGAAGCGGCACATGTCAAAGTCGTGGATCATCATATCCATCATCAGGCCGCCGGAGACCTTGATGTAGTCGAGCGGCGGCGGCGACCGGTCGCGGCTGATGATCGTCAGCGTATGTGGCTCGCCAATTTCGCCGTCCACAATCGCGCGTTTCAGCCGGGCGTGGTTGCTGTCGAAACGCCGATTGAAGCCGATCTGCAACTGCACGCCCTGCTCGGCCACCGCCGCCAGCGCCGCGTCAATTTCGGCTAACTCGAAGGCGATGGGTTTTTCGCAGAAGATATTTTTGCCAGCGCGCGCCGCATCAGTGATGAAGCGCGTATGGGTGTCGGTTGAAGAGCAGATGACAATGGCGTCGATGTCGCCGCTGTTGATCAATTCGGCCGGGTCGGCGCTGAAGTCGGGAATGCCGTAATCTTGCGCGGCCGCTTTCGCCGATTCCTCGAAGATGTCCGCGATGGCGACAACTGCCGCGCCGGGCACGCGCGTCGTCAGCGTATTGGCATGCAGCCGTCCGATGCGGCCCGCGCCGATTATGCCCACGTTTATTGTCATCATTGTCCCTTTGAATGCCAGAGCGGGAATAAGACGTAATGATAACCAATTCCGCGCGAAATGAGTACAGCCACCCGCCTTGGTTCTCAACAACTATTAGGCCTTGAATCGACTTGCCGGCTTAGATTTGCGGTATCTGTGCTCGGCGACGGCTTAGCCGACGCTTTGCCCCACTCAATGCCTACGAAATCGTCATCGGCGCGTCGTCGGCGAATAGAATGAGCGAAAGCAAGTACTGGGGCAAAGGCGTCCCTTATGAAGACACTCCTGGCATTGGTCTCGCTGCTCTGCATCCTTCAGGTTGCCGCCGCCCAAGAGCAATCAGATCGAGTCGCGCGCGCCTCCGGCTGGGAAAATGTATTGCCGGCCGGGTCGCTCAAGCCGGGAGCGCAGATCGTCGCCGTCGACCGTGGCTTCGTCCTTGCGGCCGAATCATTCAAGGACCCGTCCTGGCGCTTCGGCTCGCCTTGGCAATTGTACGACCCGGCTGCGGGAAGATGGTCCGGCTACGAGAAGCCTTCGGAGGAATCCGCTCTCATGGCGCTGAGCGACGATCTCCTGGCGCGCCTGGATATCGCGCATCTGATTCCGGATGTCCCCGGCATCAGATATCAGTATGTCGACGCTGGAAACAAGCTGGCCTTTCTGATCCCGGACGACTATATGTTTGCTGAGACCAGCTTTTATTCAGATCTGGTCATTGTCGATCCAGCCCAGAAAACCGCGACCTCAAGGCATCTCTGGTTCTGTGAGGGACCGCCAAAGGCGGAGCTCGTCCTCTGGGATTTTCCAGAACAGGAGCTATCCGTCATTTGCAACTTGGTGATCTCTCATGCGGACGACTCAATGCGCTTTGGCGCAACAGACGCATTTATCGGCAGGAACCGCCCCAGCCCGCTTCAGTTGGTATCTCATAGCCCGGACCAGCGCTATTGGATCATGCGCGAGGCGCAATTCTATCGCGATGATACCGGCAACTTCTATGCCTACGACCGCCATACCGGTCAGACGGCCGTCCTGCTCTGGAACCTCCCGAGCAAACCGCAGCGCGATCTGTTTGTCTGGCTCAGCAATTCGTCTGTCCTGACAAACGTGGGGGACTATATTCTCCACCTGGACATGGCAAAGCGCCTGCGCCATGAACTGCTGCGAGAGGAGATAGCCGGGCTCCCGGGCGATATTGCGCTGATGACAACTACGCTCTCCCGGGACGGGGCCTGGCTACTCGTCGCCACCGGCGACGGCGCGCTGTTTCAGCGCAGTGTCGCTACTGCGCTCGCGGCCCATGCTTTGCCCGATAGAATTCGGAGCGCGGACTGATGAGATTCATGCTTGCAGTCATTCTGTATATTGCATTGTTTGTTCAAGTGGCGCAGGCGCAAGCGCCGGCAGCAGCAAACGCTGATCGCGGCATCAGCGCATGGCGGACCGTTCTGACGCCCAGCGCGCTGGAAGGCCGGCCCGCAGTCGTTCCAGTAGAGTCCGGCTTCGCAATATGGGCCGATGCATTCATTGATCCGCCTTGGTCCTTCAACTCGGATTGGGTTCTTTACGATCCGGCGACAGATCGCTGGTCAAGCGCTGGCGATCCGCGTAAACCATCCCAACTCGTGAACATCAGCGACCTCGTAAGTTTGCAACCGGAAATGACGACCATGTTTCCCAACGCTGCCGAGCCCGGGATTCAGTTTGTCGACGGTGACAGACGGGCGGTGTTTCTGGTGGACGCCGGTGAAAACCTGGCGGATCACAGGCATTACTTAGGCGTGAAACACGTTGACCTGGAAACGGGCCTCATCACAAAACTGAACATCTGGTATTGCTGGGGTCTGCTATATTCGGATGCCATCGTTTGGGAATTCCCCGAGGAGAATTTGATCGTCAGCTGCGATATGCTGGTCTGGCAGGACGGCGATTCAATCCGAACCGAGTGGACGAGCGACTATATCGGCCAAGACAGAATCAGCATGCTTGACCTGCTGTCGACGAGTCCGGATAATCGTTACTGGATCCTCAGAGAACACTTCTATTACGATCCCTGGTATGGCGATGTCTACCTCTTCGACCGTCAGACCGGCTGGATTACGGTATTGCTCTGGCGCGATTGGGGAATAAGCTACAACATCGCCGCCTGGACGAGCGATTCAACCGTGATTGTCAACGAGGGCGACTACGTCATGTTGTTTGATACTGAAAGTTATGAGCGGCGCTTCGCGGTGGAAGATGAACTTTCCGCGCTGGCTGACCCGCAGACCTGGTCCTGGCTGAACTCAAACCTGTCCCGCGACGGGCAGTGGCTCCTTGTGGTCACGGACACGGGCGGCCTGGTGCTGGGCAACGTCTATGCCGCCTTGGATATCAGCGCCTGACCGGCTGACGAAGCAGATGCGGACAGGCGCGGCCGCAAAGCATTAACCGCTACAATAGGGGCGACGGACACAGCTTGATATTCACCGGAAGGCGGGACAGCTAATGCCTTGCCCATTGACCAAACTCAGCAGCGACTTCGACCCGCTCGACCTGCGCGACCCCTTCCCCCTGCTCGCCCGCGCCCGCCGCGAGCAGCCGGTATTCTACAGCCCGGCCATCAACTACTGGGTTGTCACGCGCTACGCCGACGTCAAGGCCATCTTCCGCGACCACGACGCTTACACCGCCGCCAACACAATCACGCCCATCGTGCCCTTCTCCGCCGCCGTGCGGAAGATGCTCGCCGACGGCGACTACAGCCCGGAGCCGGTCCTGTCCAACAACCTGCCTCCGAGCCATACGCGCATCCGCGCCCTCGTCAACCGCCTCTTCACGCCCCGGCGCATGAGAAGCTTCCGGCCCGCGATCCGCGAGATTGCCGCGCGCGGCGTCCGTCGGATTAGAGATCAGGCGCCGGTCGATATCGTGGCCGCCTTGACTTACGAATATCCCGCCTATGTGCTCTTCCATGTCCTGGGCGTGCCGGAAGCCGATGTGCCGCAGGTGAAGTCCTGGGCGGGCAATCGGATTACACTCTATTACGGTCGTCCGACGGCAGAAGAGCAGATTGCGCTGACCCGCGATCTGGTACCCTTCTGGCGCTACGTGGTCGGCCTGGTGGCCGAGAAAAACCGCAAACCGCAAGACGATTTGACCAGCGACCTCATTCGCATGCGCGCTGGCGATGACACTGTGCTGACGCTCAACGAAATCGCCAGCTGCATGATCACCCTCCTGGTGGCCGGGCACGAGACCACGACAGCGCAGATCAATAATGCCCTGCTGCATCTCTTGAGCGAGCGAGCGCATTGGGAGCGGCTCTGCGCCGCGCCGGAGACGATCCCGCAGGTCTTGGAAGAGATGATGCGCTTCGATCCCTCGGTTTGCGCCTGGCGCCGCCGGACGGCAAAAGCCAGCCGCATCAATGGCGTCGACATCCCGGCCGACGCTGACCTGCTGCTCATGCTCAACGCGGCCAACCGCGATGAGGCGGTTTTCCCCGAGCCGGACGAGATCATCAGTACGCGGGCCAACCTGCGCGATCACCTCGCCTTCGGCTACGGCATTCACTATTGCGTCGGCGCGCCCCTGGCCCGGCTGGAGATGGCGATTCTGCTGGAAGCGCTGACGCGGGAACTGCCGGGCCTGCGGCTTCTGCCGGGCCAGAAAATCGAGTATACGCGTAATATCTCCTTCCGCGGTCCGGTGTCCCTGCGCGTCGCCTGGTAGACCGGGCGGCGCAAGGCTGTTCCACGCTTGGCGGTCTAGCTGTATAATCTGAGTAATCCCAAGCAAGTAGTTGAGAATGACTGCCGCCCAAATGTAATTCGCAAATTAATCCAAAGTGTGTACGGGCGAGCCGGTGGCTCGCCCACTGTTGCTATAGAATTCCAATCAGCTTTTGCATGACTTGCTTGGTACTAATTGTGTACATCTGCCGACTAATCGCCAGATTGATGGGACCGGGCTGTGACTGAACTATTCGCCGAGTTTGAAGCGGCGACACAAGAACAATGGCTGGACGCCGCGCGGGCCTCCTTGCGCGGCCGTCCGCTTGAAGAGCTGGTCAGGCGCAGCTATGAAGGCATCGACATCCACCCGCTGACCGTTGCCGGCGCTGAAAGCGCGCATGCGCAGAGTTTGCCCGGGCAATACCCCTTCGTCCGCGGAACCCGCGCCGCCGGTTATCGCAATGCGCCCTGGCTTATCGCCCAGGAAATCAATATCGCCGATGCGCGGGAATTCAACCAGGAATTAAAGGACGCCCTGGCCAACGGACAAAGCGCGATCATGCTCGATGACAGTTTGCATTTACAGGCGTCCGCCGATTTGCGGCGCGCCCTGGCCGGTGTCGACCTGGCGCGCTTGCCCATCATCGTCCAATCAAGTCAGTCGCTTGAACGGGCGAGCGCCCTCTATGACTTGCTGCGCGCGGCTTTCGATGCCGATACCGTTTCCAGGTTGCAAGGCTGTATCGGCGGCGATCCGCTCGGCGACCTGGCCCGCAATGGCGCCATGCCGGCCGACGCCCTTGATCGCCTGTCCGCGCACGTGGATACGCTGGCAGCGCATTCGGAGGAATTGGGCAGCATCGCGGTCGACACCGCCGTCTATCACGATGCCGGCGCCAATGCCGTGCAAGAATTGGCGCTGGCGCTGGCGACGGCCGTCGCCTACTTCCGCGCGCTGTTGACCCGCGGTCACGCCATAGATGGGCTCGGCCGACGGACGCATGTCTTTCTGAACATCGGCGAAGACTTCTTCCTCGAGATCGCCAAATTCCGCGCCATCAAGCTGGTCTGGGCGCAAATGACGCGGGCCTTCGGCATAGAAAGCGCCGGGCAAAAGATCGTCCTGCATGCCCGCAGCGGACGCCGCAACAAGACCCGCCGCGACCCGCATGTCAACCTGCTGCGCTTGACGGCGGAGGCGCTGGCGGCCGCCTTCGGCAGCGTCGACAGCATCTGCATCGCGCCCTTCGATCAAACGCCGGGCGCCTCAGCGGCCTCTTCCCGCCGCCTATCGCGCAACCTGCAACTCATTCTGCAAGAGGAATTGCAATTGACGCAATTGATCGACCCGGCCGGCGGCGCCTGGCACATCGACGGGCTGACCGATCAGTTGGCGCGCAGAGCCTGGGCCCAATTCCAGGAAATCGAAGCGCGCGGCGGCATGTTGGCCTGCCTGCGTTCAGGTTATGTGCAAGCAGAAATTGACGCGATTGCCGATATGCGCCGGCGCGATATGGCGGCGGGTGAATCCATTCTCGTCGGCGGCAACAAATATGTGGAAGCCGGCGAAAGCTTGCCGACGCTGCCTTTGCAGTCGAGCGCCGGCAACGCAGCCCTGGACTGCGGCGCCATCACGGCGCGGGCCCTGGAAGCAATAAGGCTGGCGGCGCCTTTCGAGACGGAGTCGCCGGGTTCTGAGGCCGAGGCATGAGCGAATCGCCCGATTTCAGCAAGATCAAGTACGATCCCACCGGCCCGGCGCCGGATATCGCGCAGTGGCGCCGGGAAGTTGCGGCGCAGACCGGCGCGCCGGCCGAAGCGCAGATCTGGCATACCCAGGAAGACATCGACCTCAAAGCCCTTCATACGGCCGAAGACCTGGAAGATGTCGAGCATCTCGGCTTTGTCGCTGGCATTCCGCCTTACTTGCGCGGGCCCTATCCGGCGATGTACGCCCTGCGCCCCTGGACGATCCGGCAATACGCCGGTTATTCAACGGCCGAAGAGAGCAACGCCTTCTATCGCCGCAATCTGGCCGCCGGGCAGAAGGGCTTGTCGGTCGCCTTCGACCTGGCCACGCATCGCGGTTACGATTCGGATCATCCGCGCGTGGTTGGCGATGTGGGCATGGCGGGCGTGGCGGTGGACAGCGTACGCGATATGCGCGTCCTCTTCGAAGGCATTCCCTTGGACCGGATGTCAGTCTCGATGACGATGAACGGCGCCGTGCTGCCGGTGCTGGCCTTCTATATTGTCGCCGCCGAGGAACAGGGCGTCGCCCCGGCGGCTTTGACCGGCACAATTCAAAACGACATCCTGAAAGAGTACATGGTGCGCAATACCTATATCTATCCGCCGGCGGAATCGATGCGCATCATCGCCGACATTTTTGCATTCACCGCTGCGGAAATGCCGAAGTTCAACAGCATCAGCGTCAGCGGCTATCATATTCAGGAAGCGGGAGCGACCGCCGATATCGAGCTGGCCTACACGCTGGCGAATGGACTGCAATACCTGCGCGCCGGCCTGGATGCCGGCCTGGACATCGACGCCTTCGCGCCGCGCTTGTCCTTCTTTTGGGGAATCGGCATGAACTACTTCATGGAGATCGCCAAAATGCGGGCGGCGCGCCTGCTTTGGTCGAAGATCGCGGCCGCCTTCGAACCGAAGAATCCCAAATCAATGGCGCTGCGCGCGCACTGTCAAACATCGGGCTGGAGCCTGCAGCAGCAGGAGCCCTTCAACAATGTCATCCGCACCGCCGTCGAAGCCATGGCGGCCGTATTGGGCGGCGCGCAGTCGCTGCATACCAACGCGCTGGACGAAGCCATCGCCTTGCCAAGCGACTTCAGCGCGCGCATCGCCCGCAATACGCAACTTTACCTGCGGCATGAAACGGGCATCTGCAATGTCGTGGATCCCTGGGGCGGCTCTTACCTGGTCGAGCGTTTGACGCAGGATCTGGCTCGGCGCGCCTGGGCGCATATTGAGGAGATTGAAGCGCTGGGCGGCATGGCAAAGGCCCTGGAAACCGGCATGCCCAAGCGGCGCATTGAAGAAGCGGCGGCGCGCCGGCAAGCGCATATCGACAGCGGCGCCGAGACAATTGTTGGCGTCAACAAATACCGAGCGGAGGAAGAAACGCCGATCGCCTACCGCGAAGTTGACAACAGCGCCGTGCGTCAGGCGCAGATCGAAGGCCTGCGGCAGTTGCGCGCCGATCGCGACGAAGCCGCGACAAATAAGGCCCTGCAAGCCCTGAGCGATTGCGCGGCATCGGGCCAGGGCAACCTATTGGCTCTTGCCATCGACGCGGCCCGCGCCCGCGCGACAAATGGGGAGATTTCCCTGGCGCTGGAGAAGGTCTGGGGCCGGCACAAAGCGACGGTAACAGCCATCAGCGGCGTCTACAGCGGCGAATTCGGCGAGGCCCAGGCCGTGGCCGCGGTTCGCCAAGGCAGTGAAGACTTTGCCCGGCGCGAAGGCCGGCGTCCGCGGCTGATGGTGGCGAAGATGGGCCAGGACGGCCACGATCGCGGCGCTAAAGTAATCGCCACCGCATTCGCTGACATGGGCTTTGATGTCGATATCGCGCCGCTATTTCAGACGCCGGCCGAGGTCGCGAAAGGTGCCGTGGAAAACGATGTTCATATCGTCGGCATCAACTCGCTGGCGGCCGGGCACCGGACCCTGCTGCCGCAATTGATGCAGGAACTGCGCAAACTCGGCCGCGCCGATATGATGGTGGTGATTGGCGGCGTGATCCCGGCGCAGGACCATCAATTGTTGCGCGAGCAAGGCGCCGCGGCCATATTTGGGCCGGGCACGGTCATCCCGGAAGCGGCGCAAACGGTGCTGAATGAATTGGAACGACGCGCGGCGGCGATTTAGTTCGCCGGCGCTGCGGCGCTGCGGCCTCAGCCCGACGCCGCCCGCTTCATCGCCGCTGCCGTTTCGTCGCTGCTGAGCAAGATCGTCGTCTTGCCGGCCGAGTAGTGGCCCTTGGCCGTCATCGCCAGGACGTAGGCCGCCATGCTTTCATTATCGGGCATCTCCACCACGGCGATGAAGTCGTGCTCGCCAAATGCCACCCATGAATGCAGGACTTCGCCGCCGAAGCGCGCCGCCTCGGCGTCGCGGGTATCGAAGATCGCGTCGATTGCTCCCGTTACCTGGTCTTTCCAGGCGGAAGATGTCAGAGATGCTTGCCAAAGATATTGCGCCATCATCGGCCTCCTTGCCGGTTTGTGTTTGACTAGAGTGTAACAGATAATGGCGCTATTCTGATGAGCCGGGTTTTGAGGCAGCCAAGCAGACCCGCTTCGCCGTGCGCGCGTCAGGCAAATTCGCCGCCGCCCGGCGCCTGCGGTAAGATGAGCGAAAGGAATCGACCGGCGCAATCGCATGGATGACAGTGGCAGCCAACTGAAAACTGACGCGCCGGCGCTGGCCGCCGCTCTGCGCTCCGGCAGCCGCGCCGCGCTGGCCCGGGCCATCACTCTGGTCGAGAGCAATGCGGCGCCGCACCGCGCGGCGGCCGATGCCTTGCTGGCCGAATTGATGCCGGAGAGCGGGCATTCAATCCGCATCGGCATTAGCGGCGCGCCCGGCGCCGGCAAGAGCACGCTTATCAATTCGCTGGGCCTGAGGTTCATCGAGCGCGGAAGCCGGGTCGCCGTCCTCGCCGTTGACCCCAGCAGCGCCTTGACGGGCGGCAGCATCCTGGGCGACAAGACGCGCATGGAAAACCTCGCCCGCGCCGACGCCGCTTTCATCCGCCCCAGCCCAACCGGCGGAATCCTGGGCGGGGTGGCCGCTCGAACGCCCGAAACGATCCTGCTCTGTGAAGCGGCCGGCTTTGATGTCGTCATCGTGGAGACAGTTGGCACGGGTCAAAGCGAGCTGGCTTTGCGCTCGTTGGTGGACTTTTTTCTGCTGCTCCTCATCGCCGGCGCCGGCGATGAACTCCAGGGCATCAAGAAAGGCGTGGTCGAAATCGCCGATGCGCTGGTGGTCAACAAAGCCGATGGCGATAACATGGCCGCGGCCGAGGCGGCCCGGGCAAATTTCCAGGGCGCGCTGCGTTATGTGGCGCCGGCGACCGCTGGCTGGGCGACGCCGGCGTTGACCGCCTCGGCTTTAACCGGTCGTGGAATCGATGAGATCTTAAGCGCCATCGACGACTTCCTTCTGACGACAAAGGCGAGCGGCCTGTTTGCGGAGCGGCGTCAATCGCAGCGGCGCGAGTGGCTGCATGCCGCGCTGGAGCGGCAACTGATCGAGCGGGCCCGGAACCATCCGGCTCTACGCGCCGCGCTGCCAAAAATCGAGGACGCTGTCGTCAAAGGCGAGATGCCGCCTGCGCTTGCGGCGGCGAAATTGCTGAAGCGGCTCTTCCCCGACAACTAACCTCGGGCGCGCATTGCGGCCGGCGGCGCGTGTATGCGCTCTAGCCATAGCCCCGGCTGACCTGTATATTACAGCGCGCTAACCGGAAAACCGAAGAGGAGCAAAACATGATCATCACAACAACGCCGAGCGTGGAAGGGCACAGTGTTGAGAATTACCTGGGCATCGTCAGCGGAGAAGCGGTGATGGGCGCAAATATGTTCAAGGACATATTCGCGGGCATCCGCGACATCGTCGGCGGGCGCTCGGGCGCCTACGAAGAAGAATTGCGCCGCGCCAAAGACATCGCCCTGCACGAGATGAGTGAGAATGCGCGTCAGTTGGGCGCAAATGCCGTGCTGAGCGTCGATTTGGATTATGAGACCGTCGGCTCAAACGGCAGCATGCTGATGGTGTCGGCCAGCGGGACAGCGGTGCGGCTGGATTAGGCAGCGCCCGGTTACAATTCCACGCGATGCTTGAGGCGCAGCAGTTCGACCGCGCGTTGCATCTCCGCCTCTTTACGCCGGGCCGACCAAGCCAGGACATCGGCGCAAATATCGGCCAGTTCCTGCATAAACTCGCGGTTGAGCTCGCCCAGCATGGCGATAGACGTTCGGCGCAAAAGCAGATCATCTAGCCGCTCGACTTTTTCTTCCCGGAGTATGAACTCGATTTCGGAACGCGAATAGCGCGGGTGCTGCCGCAAAGGTTGATCGCCTTTGCTTGAGACGAATGCGGCGATAGCTTCCGCGCGCGTGCCATAGCGCTCGAAGAGTTCCAGCAGCCGCGCGCCGGGCAATTCGCATTTCCGCGCCAGGTCATTCAACCATTGCGCAAGCGCCGCGTCGCCGCGCGGATAATCGCGGCCGCCGCCGATGGCTAGATCCGCCGTGCTTTGGCGCCGCGCCCGGCCCAGATCGCGCAGCGCCAGATCCGTCGCCTCTTCGGCGAAGGCGCGGAATGTCGTCCATTTGCCGCCGATGAGCGAATGAATCGGATAGGGGCGCTCGTTGGTGGGCATGATGCTGCGGATGCTGTGGTCGCGGCTGATGCTTCCGGTCGCGCCGCCTTCGCTGTAGGGCAGCGGCCGGACCCCCGAAAAGGTGAACAGGACCTGCGAGCGATCGACCTCAATGCCGGGAAACACGCGCTTAACCATCGCCAGCAGATACTCTATTTCGTCATCCGATGCCAGCGCTTGGTCGGGATCGTCAATGCGAATATCGGTCGTGCCGATCAGCACGCGATTGAAAAATGGCAGTATCAGCACGATGCGGCCGTCGTCATTTTCGAAGAAGAACTCGCTGTCGCCCGTCGCCTCGAGCAAGTCGGGATTATCAAGGACGAGGTGCGAGCCCTTGGCGCCGCCAATGAAGCGCTGTCCGCTGGCGCGCAGACCGTCATTGACGAAGTCGATCCAGGGTCCGGCCGCGTTCAGTACCACTTTTGGCTTCAAGTTGTAGGTCTCGCCGCTCAGCTCATCGCGCAGGGTCACAGCGTCGCCTTGACCGGCGATGACGCTGCAATAGCTGAGCGCGCGGCAATCCGTTGTCAGCGCCTCGGCATCAAGCGCCATTTCCAAACAGATGCGTTCCGGGCTGGGCATCCAGGCGTCGTAATAGCTGGCCAGGCAGATTATCGCCGGATTCAAGCGCGGGTATGCGCGCAGCGCCGCCGCCCGCAGGCGGAAGTCATGCTTGGGCATCGCACGCTCCCGGCGCGCCAGGAAGTCGTAGAGAGTCAAGCCGATTTTGATGACCAGCGCCCCGCGCTCGCCCGGCCGATCCAGCAGGTTGGCAAACTTGAGCGGCGCATTGAGCAAGCCGGAAAACCAGCGAAAAATTGGCACGGCCGTGCGCAGCGGTTTGGCGTAATGGGGCGCGTTTTGCAGCATGCGGTTGCGCTCGCGCAGCGCTTCATTCACCAGGCGGAATTCGCCATTTTCCAGGTATCGAATGCCACCATGCAACATGTGGGAGGAGCCGGCGCTGGCGCCGCTGCCGAAGTCTCCGCGTTCCACCAGCAGCGCGTCGACGCCCTGCAGCGCCAGATCGCGGAAGGCGCCGATGCCATTAACGCCGCCGCCGATGATCAGGACGGAGACATCAGGCTCGTCCTTTAGGGATTGCAAGGTATCTTGTCTGTTCATCCCAAAATCGCGCTGGTTCAACAGTAGGCGTTGATCTCGTAGCCCTTGGTCTCCGGCGCATTGAATCCAACGCGGCCGACGTTGCCGTTCATTTCGATTTCGACTATGTACAGTCCCGGCCTGAAATCGGCGTATGAGCGGTACATTTGCGATGTCGTGCCGGGCACGCGCTCCGCAAGCGTTTTCAGCGCCGGGTCAACCAATTGCAGAGTGTAGCGATCGGCTGGACGATAGAAGTCGACGCGCAATCCGACATCCGGTCCGGCGCGCTGCACGAATGAGATCTCCAGCTGGCCCCCGCTGTTATAGTTCCACACACTAACGATACAGTCGATGCCATCGACGCGCACCGAATCTTCAATTCCGATTATTGAACCCGGCCCGGCTTCCGCAGCGAGCGAGTCGATGAAGGCAGTGCCGCCGTCAACAAGGACTTCGCGCCAGCCGTCAAGGGAATCGATCACTTCGTAAACTGTGCCGGCGTGCGCCTTGCCGATGGGATCGCAAGTCTTCGAGGCGCAGTCTCGAAGAACGCTGCCCTGCGTCACAAGCGCATGATATGAGGCCTGTTCCCAGCGCTGGCTTTGCTTGTCGGGCCGGGTCAGCCAGCTGGCGATATACCCGCTGCGCTGGCCGAAGCTCACATGGTACCAACCGCTTGATTCGCCGTGGACGGTCAAAGCCGCGCCTTCCGGGACGCGGCCAGCAATTGCGCAGGACGATCCAGCGCAATCCCGCAAATAGCTAGCGCGCGCCGCCAGGACATAGGGTTCTCGCGTCTCTTGATCGTCATCCCGCGCAGAAGCCTTGAAACACTCCCAGGCGATCCGGTGATACAAGTCGCGAAAGGCGATCACGGTATCGCCATCCCGCCAAAAGTCGCGCGTCCCGTAATGATCGCTGATGGCGCGCAAGGTCTCGCAATTGACTTCATAATGGCCGGTTGATTCTCTTGCCCAGGTCGGGACGTGGACCCGGGTCGCAATGGCGCCGGCGACACGATCCTCGTCGATGCAGGCGGGCGCGAGCGTCTCGAAATATTCCGCGAGCGTGTATTCAATTCCGTCCTGACGGATAATTGACCAGGTTGGATAAGTCAGGGCGAGCTTGTCAATGATCGCGCAATTCCATTCGCTCTCCCCATCCGGGCCAAGCGCCCAACGCGCCGCTTCGTCTTGCTCGACCTGTCCGGAATCCATCGTGCAGCCTTCCAGCACGCGCTCCTCGAAATATTCAAGGAGGGATGTAACGCCGGTTTCGTCGCGTACAAGGTCGAAGTGACCGTAACTAACGGTGATGATAGACATATAGCCGCAGCTAAATTCCAGCTCCTCGTACGGCTTATTGACCCAATCTTGGGCCTGCGCCGCAGCGATCAAAAGGACAAAGATGCCGATAGCTTGAATGATTCGTTTCATGTGGCTCGCTCTCCCCGCAATAGGATACTGCATTCCGGGCCGACTATGAACATAGAGCGGCATACGTCGCGCAGCCAGACCGGCACCTGGCTTATCGGCCAATTCTCCCCACAGTCTGTTACTACAGCGGAAAGCGCCTGTCGGTCGCCGTCATTCGCACTGGACGAGAAACTCGTAATTCGCCGGGTAGCGCGCCGGCACAGCGATGTATAGGCTTGCGCCATTTTTCAGGAATTCAACGAAGTAAACGCCCAGGAAATCCAGCGGTCGATATAAGTTGATGGCGGTTCCATTGCCTCTTCCCGAGAGATCAATGAGCTTGACATCATCTGACCGCGTAGTATTAGCTGTCGGTGAAAAGAAGCAGCCAAATTCGTCGATGTCGATGCCGTCATTCGGCACTACGATTTCATCGGGCGCGATCACGTCTGACGACGAGGCGACAAACCAGGGCTCATCGCGGTATTCCACCTGGTAGCCGTCTTCGTATAGGCCGGTGACTGGCAGCGTCATATCCCGGTCCAGCGCCGCGCTAAGTTCACATGCCTTCTCAGGGCATGACTGCAAAACGCTGCCCTTCCGGGCGAGCACAGCCAAGGGCACGCAGTTGGGAATGGTTTGCTGGTAGAAGCTGAAGACCGTCCAGCTGACATCGCGGCCCCGCAGAAAGTCATGCGCGCCGTATTCGTAAAGCAGGAGCTTAACCGTCGCGCAAGCCGACTCTTGCCCGGGGATGATCTCGACCCATTCATTGTCGTTCGGATGCTCGGACGCCGGCTTGGCCGGCAGATCCTCTCGCGCGCTGCAGCGAGGAGCGCTTTGCCATAAGAAATCACGCAGGGACAGGATCCCGTCTTCAGATCGATGAATCGGCAGATCGCCATATTCGGCGGCGGCGGCGCTGACGTAGCCGCAATTGTATTCGTAGTCCTCGTTGCTGCCTTTCACCCAACCTTCTGTAGTCTCGATGCGGGAGATCAGTTCATCAGTGTCGACTTCCGGCGCGCAATCGGGAACCAGGCTGGCGAAAAACTCGCGCAAGGAATATGTGATATCGCCCTCGCCGCGAACCAGTGTTTCATCGCCATATTCCGCATGAATGGCTTGCAGAAGCGCGCAATCGTATTCTGTCTGGTGCACCGCGCTTTTCTTCCAGTCGGGTTCATGGTCGGGGCTTGCGCTTGCCACCTCGCCCTCGAACAGGCAGTCGGAAACGACGACTTGAAAGAACTGAATAGGGGTGTAGTAGTCTCCATCGACTCTGGCGATGTCGTAGGCGCCGAATTCAGCCGATAACGCGCCAATAAGCGTGCAATTGTAGGACGCGGCGCCGCTGTCGGTTTGGACCCATTCCTGCGCCAGGGACTTGCCAAGGACCAGCAGGAGAATGAGAGAAAGCAAAAGAGATTTCTTCATGATTCGGTCGCATTTCAACTATTTGAGACGGACTTTGGCGAATTGCTGCCGCCATTTTACCGGGTAGAAAGGCGACGACCTTACCGTCTAACCGATGAATACTCGACGATTCACGCCAAGAGCATCGGCATAGGCAGTGCTTCCATCTGCAAGGGCGCTTATTCGTCGAGTCGGCGCGCGCCGCGTATCAAACTTCGGCCTGTCATCGCCGCCGGCTGTTCGATGTCCATCAAATCGAGCACGGTCGGCGCGACATCGGCCAGGCGCCCCCAGGAATGCAGATCGAATTCGGAGGTCGAATCCAGCAGGAAGAGCGAGACCGGCCCAACCGTGTGATAGGTATGCGGTTCGCCGGTCACCGCGTCAATCATGCGCTCGCAATTGCCATGATCGGCCGTGACGATGGCGACACCGCCCTTTTGCAGCGCCGCATCCACCAAGCAACCGGCGCAATCGTCCACCGCCTCGACCGCCTTGATCGCCGCGGGAAGAGAACCGGTATGCCCGACCATATCCGGATTGGCGAAGTTGACCAAGACAAAGTCATCGTCGGCCGCGGCCAGGCGCTCCAGCGTATTGCCCGTCAATTCATACGCGCTCATCTCCGGCTGCATGTCGTAGGTGGCGACCTTCGGCGACGGCAGGATATCGCGGGTCTCGCCCGGGAAAGGCGCTTCAACGCGGCCGTTGAAGAAGAAGGTGACATGGGGATATTTTTCGGTTTCGGCGCTGTGATATTGCGTCTTGCCGGCGCGGCTGATGGTCTCGGCCAGAGTATCGCGGAGCAATTCAACCGGGAATAGCACGGCGTCGGTCAAGCCCGGCAGGTATTCCGTCATGGTGATGAGGCGCAGATCGGGGATCGGCAGAAAGCGCTCCCCGCCGGCGAAATCGCGCCGGACGAAGGCTCGCGTCAGTTGCCGCATGCGGTCGGCCCGGAAATTGTAACAGAGCAGCGCATCGCCGGCGTCGATCCCGAGGTCGTCATCTGCGCCAACTAGCGTCGGCGGGATGAATTCGTCGGTCAGATCTTGCTGATATGCGCCGCGGATGGCGCTGAGCGGGTCGGGCGCCGCGGCGGCCTTGCGCAAAGCCATCGCATCATAAGCGCGCTGCGTCCGTTCCCAGCGCTCATCCCGGTCCATGGCATAATAGCGCCCGCATACGGTCGCCACGCGGCCGGCGCCATCGGCCGCGATCCTGTCCATCAAGTCGGCGCAGAATTCTATGGCCTTCCGCGTCGGCGTATCGCGGCCGTCCGTGATGAGATGCAGAATGGGATCGATCTCCCGGGCGCGGGCGATATCCATCAGCGCGTAGAGATGGTCGGAATGGCTGTGTACGCCGCCGCTGCCCAGCAAGCCGATCAGATGAAGCTTGGCGCCGCGCGCGCGGACATGTGCCATGGCGTCGCCCAGGACCGGGTTCTCCGCCAGCGAGCCGTCGGCAATCGCATTGGCGATGCGCGAGATATCCTGATAGACGATGCGCCCGGCGCCCAGGTTGAGATGCCCCACTTCCGAATTGCCCATCTGGCCGGGTGTCAGGCCGACGTGCTCGCCCGATGTATGCACAATGGCGCGCTCGCAATTCTGACGCCAGCGGTCGAAGTTCGGGGTTTTGGCCAGCGCGACCGCGTTGCCGCGCTGCGCCGCGCGCAAGCCCCAGCCATCCAGAATGATCAGCAGCACCGGTTTCCGTGCCATTTAAGAGCGCCTTCGCTTTTCCAAGCGGTCAGGGTCTTCGTTATAGCACAGAAGCGCCGCGGCCAGAATGCGGGCTTCGCCGTTCAGTCCCGCAGCGCGGCGCCGAGCATAGTGCGCGCGCGCGGCGGGAGCGGGGCATCGGGGTCATAGAATCCGCTTGCGTCATAGGCCTCGTCGGTATTCAGGCCAAAGTACGCGGCCGGATCTTCAATCAGGTCGACGCGTAAATCGGGGTTGAGCCGGAATACCAGGACCTGCGGCAGCAAATCCGCCAGAACAAGCGCATCAAGCCGGCTGTATTGACCGTCAGGCAAACCGCAAATGCGCGTAAAGTGGCAGAAGCTTGCGGACTCGGGTCTTGAGTCCTCGTAAAGCAGGTAGAAGACGATGTTCGCCATCTTCTGATGCACAAATTCAAAGATTCCCGCTGCGCTGAGCTCGGGCGGGCCCATATCGGTTGTGATGACTATCTTGGCGCTTGGCGCGACCGCCGGCGCCTTTTCCAGCACGCCGTATAGAATACGCGCCTTGTTGTTGGCGCTTTGAACATATTGCTGATGCTGCGCGAACAGGCGCGAAGTCGCGGGCAGCATCAGCAAAAGGCAGATCGCCAGCACGGCCGCCTGCCGCCGCCGCGGAGCGCGTATCGAATTCGTAAGTATAAGCAGGGCGCCGAGGACCGCGACCGCGGCCCCGAGCGGCACATAAAAGTAGAGGCGCCAAAGGTCGCCATGATAAAAGGGAATCCACATCAGGACGCCCACCGCCGGTATCACAAACAGCAACCCGCCAATCAGCCAGAGGGCGCTCCGGCGCAGATCCGGCTCATGCGCGCTCGCGCCGTAGCGTGATAGATGCCAGCCAACAGCAGCGACAATCAGCAGCGCGATGAAGGACTCCGGCCGCCAGCTACTGTGCTCAATGGCGGCGAGCGCATCGCGCCAGCCGTCGAAAAAGGCATGTCGATAGACCGCTGACAGCAGCTGAAGCAGCATTTCGGGAATGCTTGCCGCCGCTTCTTGCGAAACCGCGGCCGCGTCGAATCCGGGGCCTCGATAGTATCCGCGATTGGTCAATTGCAGCAGAAGGAGCAAGGCGAGTTTGAAGGCGGGAACGATGTACCAGATTGCCGTCAGGTTGACATTGCGCCAGCTGAGGCGGCGGCAGCGCAGCCACCAGAGCAGCGGCGCAACCAGAATCACGGCGTAGCCCGTTTCGTTGGATGCCACATTGTACAGCAGCGCCAGCCAAAGGGCCGCCAGCGTCAGCCGACCCGGACGCTTGATGTATTCCAGCATGAAGTAGACCGCGGCCAGAAGCGAACACATGCTGAAATTCAGGGGCAGGGAACGCAGGGACATCAAAGCGGAGTTGACTGGATAGACCGTGAACAAAACGGCGGTCAAAAAAGCGTACAGAGGCGTGACCCGCAGCTGCCGCAGAATGCCGTAGAACAGGACCATCTTTCCAGCAAAGAGGGCGAAGTGCACGAGATGATAGCCGACGAAGGACTCGGAACTGATGAGATAAGCCAGGGCATGCGGCAGCGTGGACAAGAAGCGCGACGCGTTTTCTGCGGCAAACACAAAGAATGGGCCGCCTTCATAATAGGCAAAGACATGCCATTCTTCCCAATGCCCGATACTATCAAAACCAAAAGGCAAGTACAGTAGCAGTACAAACGCGGCGAATGCGCCGACCGCCGCGAAATCGCCGTAATGCCGGCGTCGCCAGCCCAGCCTCAGGCTTCGGGCGGCAAGGGGTAAGAAGACCAGAGCGCCAAGCAAGAGGCCGAAGAGCCCCCAAATCTGTAAATATGGCAGCGACGGAGCGGCAGGAAAAAGTGAAGGCATAGGAAGGCTGTAGCTATAGACGGCGCCAGCTTCGGACCGGGCTTCAAGCAGGACGCGGTCGCCGTCTTCCGGGCAATGCCGGGTTTCGCCGCGCAGCCGGCTATGATCGTAGTTGTCGCCGTTGACAGTGAGCGATTCCGCGCCGGCGACCGACCAGCCTGCTTCAACGCATTCATGCGGAAACACGATTATGTCCTGCTCCGCCCATAGCCGCGCGGCGACGTCGCCCTCGTCTACATCAATTAGCGGCGGCGCGGCCGGGCGCAAGCGCAGCCAAGCGCCAAATGCCGCCAGGCAAATAGCGCCGATGACAATCCAGTATAGCGGCGGCGGACGCTCCGCCCGGCGCGCCCATAAGAAATAGGCGGCCATTGGAAATGGCCCCAGCAAGCCGACAAAGCCGGCCATATACAGGAGCAAGTCCGGCAGATGATTGATCTGCAGATTGAGCCTGCGGTAGATTCCGTTCTGGGCTGTAACTTCAATGCGCGGGCCGCCCGCGCTGATACCGGGGCAATAAGCCATCTCGCCCCGGCCGATTTTGCCTTCGCGCTCGATATAAAGCGTCTTTATCCCTTCAAGTTCCCAGGAAAGATTGACGCAATCGCCGGGGAACAGCGTCCAGGCGCGATCGGCCGCTAGCCTGATGCTGGTTTCCCCATAAACCCGGTCGATCTTGGGAGGCGGCGTATTGAGAATGGCGAGAAGCAGCAAAAGGCCGGCCAGAAGCGCAGCGACCAGGGCCAAGACAGCTCCGGCGCCGCCCGCGCCTAGCGGAATCCGGCGGCTCATCCGATTATCGCTGAGCGCTTTCGGGTGGCGTCCCAGCGAATGTCAGGAACCAGCGCCTCGGCATGGGCCGCAATCCGCCCTTTGTTGCAGAGGAGATCTTTCATCATCCGCTTCATCACCGACTTGATGTCCGGCGTTGGTTGATAACCCAGGTCAAGCAGATGCTGTCTGTCGGGATTATAGTAATGCTCTTCCAACTCGGCGCGGGGATTCTCGTAGCGCTTGATCTGAACATCCAGACCGATGTCCCGCCCGACTTCCTGGACCATGCCGGCCAATTCGCTAATTGAATAGGCATTCTCAAACTGGTTGAATACACGGTATTCCCCGGGCTGCGGCGGATTCTCAACCGCCAGGCGCATACAGATTACGGAATCCCGCAGCGGCAAGAAACCGCGCGTCTGCCCGCCGATACCGTACAATGTCAGGGGATGGCCGATGACGGCCTGGCAGCAGAAGCGGTTGATGGCCGTGCCGAAGCATTGGTCGAAATCCAGCCGGCTGCGCAGCCGCAGATCGTCGACCATTTCCGGGATCTGCGTGCCGAAGACCACACCCTGCATGATATCCGTCGCGCGCAAGCCCCATATCTTGGACGCGAATAGCGTATTGTGCGAGTCATGCACTTTGCTCTGATGGTACCAACTGCCGGCTTGACGCGGGAAAGGCAGACGGTCGCGCCGCCCGCGGAACTCAATATCGAAGAAGCCCTCGGGAATGTCGATGTTGGGCGTGCCGTATTCGCCCATCGTGCCGAGTTTGACAAGATGCGCGTCCGGCGCCGCTTCCTTGATCGCCCAAAGCAGATTGAGATTGTTGACGATATTGTTCTGCTGCGTCCAGACACAATGCGCCTGGTCGATCATCGAGTAGGGCGCTGAAGGCATCTGCCCGAGATGGACTACCGCTTCCGGCTGGAATTCGGCAAATATGCGCTCGACAAAGTCGTAATCGGTGAGGTCGCCAATGCGAAAATCGAGCTCGCAGCCGAAACGCTCGCGGAAGGCGCGCAAGCGTTCTTCGGGGCTGGCGATCGGCTGGGCGCTGACGCCGCCGACTTCCGCCACCCATTCGCGCCGCAGCAGCAAATCGGCCCCGGCGACTTCATGGCCATGCGCGCTCAGATGAATCGCGAGCGGCCAGCCCAGATATCCGTCAATGCCCGCGATGAATACCCTCATCAATTGCTCCTGCCGGGATAAATACGAGTTGCGGCAAGCGAGTTTTTCACGCCCACAATCTTACCGTAAACAGCCAAGAATATAATGCCTTGCCAGCGGCAAAACCAGTCCAGTTCTTGGTCAGCGCTGCGATGCCGGCGCAATTGACAATATGTATCGCGGGCGGGAGCATATACAATGTCGGCTTGGCATGCGCGCAGGCGCCGGCGAAGCCACCAGGCCATATTCACGCAAGAGTTCAAGTCTGAAAGCCTACAAAACTTGAAACGCCCTGAAGCAAAGCAATCCGGTTATTTGCAGCTCATTCGCAGCAACAGGTCCTTTCGTTACATGTGGTCGGGTCAAATCATCAGCCTGACCGGGGATTGGTTCAACCTGATCGCATCGGCCGCGCTGGTAGCCGCGCTCACCCAATCGGGCACAGCCATCGGCGGTTTGTTCGTCGTGCGCATGCTGGCGCCGTTTTTGGTCAGCCCGATCGCCGGCGTCGTCGCCGATCGCTACAGCCGCAAAGCCATCGTGATTTCGACCGATGTCCTGCGCTGCTTTGTTGTGCTCGGATACGTGCTGGTGCGGGACCCGCAGCAGGTCTGGCTGATCTATGTGCTGACCGCTATTCAGAGCGCATCGCAGGGCTTTTATTTTCCCGCCTGGAATTCCATGCTGCCCGATATCGCCAGGCCGCATGAACTTGGCATTGCCAACGCCTTGTCTTCCGCCACCTGGTCGGTGATGCTGGCTTTTGGCGCCGCCTTGGGCGGGCTGGTTTCCGGCGTGATTGGGGTTTATCCGGCTTTTGTGATCGACGCGGTCACCTTCTTGCTCAGCGCCCTGATCATCTTCCACATGCCCTATCGCAAGACCACCGCCGGCGATTCGGATCAGTCCATTCTGGCCGGCGTCCGGCAGTATCTGGAGGGGCTGGGCTATTTGCGCCGGCACATCGATACCTTTGCCATCGCCATGCAGAAAGGCCTCCTGGGACTGCTGATCATCGGTTTTTTCCAGGTCGTTCAGGTCACCATTGCCGAGCAGTATTTCCCGATTGGCGAAGGCGGCAGCATCAGCCTGGGGCTCATCTACGTCATGGCCGGGATTGGATCCGGCATTGGGCCGATTCTCGGGCGCAACTGGGCGCGCGATCGCGACCGGCAACTGCGGCTCATGATTGGCCTGGGCTATGTCGCGACCATCGCCGGCTTCGGCATCGTCTCCACGTTGGCCTCGCTGCCGGTGGTGCTGTTTGGCGCGCTGCTGCGCGGCATTGGCGGCGGCTTGATCTGGGTCCTGGGTACGCAATTGCTGCTGCAGATTGTGCCGAACGAGGTGCGCGGACGCGTCTTCTCAACCGAATTCGCCATGTATTCGCTGCTCGCCGCCGTGTCCTCCGGCGGAACCGGCTGGCTGATCGATACGACCATGAGCATCAGAGAGGTATTGCTCTTCGGCTGCGTGATTCTCGTGGCGCCCAGCGCGCTCTGGTTGATTTGGACCTATTTCGGGAAACGCGACATAATCCCGGACCGCGGCGCCGCGCCCGCCTGAATAGCGGACACGGGCTTCAAGTTCATCAGCTATAATTGTCGCATTGTAGATTTGGACTGGCGGAATATATGATTCCTTTTAATCAACTGAAGCCCCTGCAGGACCTGATCGCTCCCGAGATCAACGAGGCGATTTGCCGGGTCGCCGATAGCGGCTGGTACATCCTTGGTCCTGAGGTCGAAGCCTTCGAAAGCGAATTCGCCGCCTATCACGGGGTCGAGCACGCCGTCGGCGTCGCCAGCGGCACCGACGCCATCGAATTGGCCCTGCGCGCCGGCGGCATCGGACCCGGCGACGAAGTCATCACGGTAGCGCATACGGCGATGGCGACCGCGACCGCCATCGAACGCGCCGGCGCGACGCCGGTCCTGGTCGATATTGACCGGCGCAATTTCGCTATTGATCCAGCCGCGGCGCGCGCCGCCATAAGCCGGCGGACGCGCGCCCTTGTCGCCGTGCACCTCTATGGCGGCCCGGCCCAACTCGATGCCTTGCGCGCCCTCGCCGACGAAAATGGTTTGCTGCTGCTTGAAGATTGCGCGCAGGCGCATGGCGCAGCCTACCGAGGCCGCAAGGTCGGCACCGTTGGGCATTTGGGCGCCTTCAGCTTTTATCCCACAAAAAACATGGGCGCTTACGGCGATGGCGGCGCGGTTATCACGGACGATGACGGACTGGCGGACCGGCTGCGCAAGCTGCGCAATTATGGGCAGACCACGCGCTACACGCATCAGTCGCGCGGCACAAACAGCCGGCTCGACGAAATGCAGGCGGCCGTCCTGCGCGTCAAACTGCGCCACCTCGATGGCCACAATGCCCGCCGCCAGCAGATCGCCGCGCTCTACGACCGCCATCTGCGCAGCGTGGAAAGGCCCGGCAAGGCGCCGGAGGCGCATCACGCCTATCACCTCTACGTGATCCGCGACGCCCAACGCGACCAACTGATGGCGGATTTACAGGCCCGGGGAATCGGCACGCTCATTCATTACCCGATTCCTATCCACCTGCAGGAGTCCCATCGCGACCTCGGCTTGGGGCCGGGCGCCCTGCCGGAGACCGAGCAAGCGGCGCGGGAAATCTTGTCTCTGCCGCTGTATATCGGCTTGAGCGACGAAGACGTGATGCGCGTCTGCGCTGAGATCGAGCGGCTGCGGGGTTGATGCGAATGGACTACGGCGGCGGTTTCCGCGGCAAGCGCGCACTTATTACGGGCGGCTTGGGCTTCACCGGCAGCAATTTGGCGATCGCCCTGGTCGGCGCCGGCGCCGATGTCACCCTGGTCGATGCAATGATTCCCGAGCTCGGCGGCAACCTCTTCAACATTGAGCCGATCAAGGGCAAGGTGAAGCTAAATTACAGTGATGTCCGCGATGTCAACGCCATGAATTATCTTGTGCGCGGGCAGGATTATGTATTTCATCTGGCGGGTCAAGTCGATCATATTCTCAGCCTGACCGATCCCTTCCCCGATATCGGCATCAACATCAAAGGCACAGCGGTTGTCATGGAGGCGCTGCGCAAGCATAACCCGGGCGCCAAGGTCATATATACCGGTACCCGCGGTCAATATGGTCCGGCGGTGTCCTTGCCGGTCAGCGAAGACGCGCCGACGCATCCCAAAGGCATTTACGAGATTTCCAACTTGACTGCCGAAAAGATCATCCAGGTCTATAATGACGCGCATGGCATCGCATCCGTCCTCTTGCGCTTGACCAACATTTACGGTCCGCGCGCCCAGATGAAACATCCGCGCTACGGCGTCGCCAATTGGTTTGTGCGGCTGGCCGTCGATGACGAGACGATCAAGGTCTTCGGCGATGGCAAAATCTTGCGCGATTTCCTTTACATTGACGACGCGGTGGAAGCGATACTTTTATGCGCGCTGGAAGAGAAGGCCGTAGGCGAAGTCTTGAATGTGGGCATCGACCAGCCCTGCGATTTTATAGAATTGGCCGATGCCTTGATTCAAGTGGCCGGTAGCGGCCGCTGGGAGTTCGCGCCATTTACAGCGGAGCGCAAAGCGCAGGAACCGGGCGACTTTTACAGCGACATCGGCAAGATAAAACGCCTGGTCGGCTGGGCGCCGCGCACATCGCTAAAAGATGGCCTGCGCCGGACGGTCGAATTCTATCGCGAAAACAAAAGACACTATTGGAGTTGAAATGTCGGAACAAGACATACATCCCTCGGCAAGCCTTCAGGACAATGTAAAAATCCTGGGGGTGGCGCGCCTGGCGGCCGGCGTCGATATCGGTCCGAATGTGACGCTGTATCCCAATGTCGATATCGGCGAAAACGTCAAGATTCTCGCGGGCGCGGTCATTGGTCGCTCGCCGCTGCCCACGGGCAGCATCACGCGCAAGATCGATCTTGGCACGGAAGAAACGGTCATCGGCGCCAACAGCGTCATCGGCGCCAACGCCGTCCTCTATACCGATGTGCATCTGGGCGAGGATGTGCTGATCGGCGATTTGGCGACCGTGCGCGAAGGCAGCCGCCTGTCGGAAGGCGTCGTCGTCGGCCGCTCGACGACTGTCAGCCACAATGTCACCATGCTGGCGCGCAGCCGCCTGCATGAGCTGGTGCATTTGACCGGGCACACCTACATCGAAGAAGATGTGTTTTTCGGCGCGACGGTGAGTACAGTCAACGACAACGACGTCTTCCTCACGCGCTACGGGCTGATTCCCTATGCGCACAAGGCGCCGACAGTCAGGCGCTTTGCGGTCGTTGGCAGCGGCGCAACGCTTGGATCAGGCGTCGAAATCGGCATGGGCGGCATCGTTGCGCCCGGCGCTTTGGCGGTGAAGGACGTGCCGCCCTGGACGGTCGTTGTGGGCGTGCCCGCGCGCGAAGTTCGCAAGATCAATGAAGACATGCGCCTTCAAGTCTTGCAGCACTTTGGATTGGACCCGGCAGATACGCCATGAGCCTGTTCTCATTTGTCGTGCCGGTCTTCCACAATGCGCGCAGCCTGCCCGACTTGCTGGCGGAATTTCAAGCAGTCGCCGAGCGCAACCCAGCCGATGACTTCGAATTCATCTTCGTTGACGACGGCTCCCAGGACGACTCATTCGCGGTGCTGAAATCGCTGGCGGCGGACGAGCCGCGCATGAAGGTCGCCAAGCTGTCGCGCAATTTCGGCTCGAACCCGGCCGTCCTGGCCGGGCTGAGCCTGGCGCAAGGCGACGCCGTCGGCGCGCTCGCCGCCGACTTGCAGGATCCGCCGGCGCTGCTGCACGATATGATTAGGTGCTGGCGCGAAGGGCACAAAGTGGTCATTGCCGCGCGCCGCGGCCGCGGCGATCCCTTCCCAACATCGCTGCTGTCGGATACCTTCTACGCTTTGTTTCGCCGCTTCGCCATCAAGTCGATGCCGAAACGCGGCTTCGACTTCTTTTTGATCGACCGGCAGGTTTGCGCCTTGATCAACGGCATTCAAGAAAACAATGCCTATCTCATGGGACTAATACTCTGGCTCGGCTTCGAGCCCAAGATCCTCCATTACGACCGGATCGCGCGCGAGAAGCGCTATGGCCAATCGATGTGGACCATGAGCCGAAAGATCAAGTACTTCATCGATTCATTCGTCGCCTTCTCCCATTTTCCCATTCGCCTGTCCTCCGCCCTCGGTTTGCTCTTCAGCCTGGTCGGCCTGCTCTACGCCGCCTGGGTGATCTATTCGCGGCTGGCGCTCGGCGGCGATGTCGAGGGCTGGGCATCGCTGATCGTGGTCGTCTTGATCGCGGCCGGCCTGCAGATGCTGATTCTCGGCATCATAGGCGAGTATATGTGGCGCAACCTGGATGAGACGCGGCGGCGTCCTCGCTTCATCATCGAAGAGACCATCCAGCGTGAAGACGCGCCTGATGGAGTTAAAAGCGAAGCAGCGGATCTGATCCAGGAATGATTGAGGTCCGTAGGCAATCCCAAGCAAAAATTGAAAATGACGGCCGCCGAAATGTATTTCGCAAAATAATCCAGAGCGTGTACGGGCGAGCCGGCGCCTCGCCCACTGCCGCCGTAGAATTCCAATCAGTTATTTTATGACTTGCCTGGCGCTACAGAGAGAGAGGCAACACACATGAAAATTCACGGCATCGTGCCGCCGATGGTGACGCCATTCGCCGCCGACGAAACTGTCGATGAAGCGCTGCTGCGCGCGGAAGCCGAGCACCTGATCGCCTCCGCTGGCGTGCATGGCTTGGCGGTGGGCGGCAGCACAGGCGAGGGCCACGCCTTGACGACGGACGAACTGCGCCGCGTCGTGGCGAATGCGGTGGAAGTTGCCGCCGGCCGCGTGCCGGTCATCGCCGGCATCATCGTCGACAGTACGCGTCAAGCCATCGAAAAAGCGGAGGCGCTGGCGGATTTGGATGTCGCCGCCCTGCAAGTGACGCCGGTGCATTATCTTTTCCGCCCAAGCGACGAGATGACCTTCGCGCACTTCGCGCAATTGGCCGAAGCCGCCGCGCATCCGGTCATGATCTACAATGTCGTGCCCTGGACTTATTGCTCGCCCGCCCTGCTCGACCGCATGCTGCGCGAGATTCCCGGGATCATCGGCGTGAAACAGAGCGCCGGCGATCTCAAGTTGCTGGCCGACCTGCTTATGGCATCGGCCGATGCCGGCATCATCATGTCGGCGGTGGACGCGCTGATGTACCCGTCGTTCTGCCTCGGCGCCCACGGCGCGATCGCCGCGATTCTGACGGCCGCCCCGGAGCTCTGCGTGGAGCTGTGGAACCAGACGCGGGCCGGCGATCATAGCGGCGCTTTGGACACGCACCTGAAATTGCTGCCGATATTCAACGCCCTCGCCGACGACAATATGCCGGCGAATGTCAAGACGGCCCTGGCTTTGCAGGGCCGTCCCGCCGGGCGGCCGCGCATGCCAATGCCCGAGAGTTCGGCGCGGCAGCGCGCCGCGATCGAGTCTGCGTTGATCGGCGCCGGCTTGCCGTTGCCGGCCGCGACGTCGGCCTAGAGCGGCTTTCGCTTGCGGTCACCCCCCTCAATCCCCACATTGCAATGAGCTGAGGAGCGGACACCTTTACGTCAGCCGTGATATCGCTGCAAAACCTGGAATTATTTCGGAGATTTTCGGGCGACCTAATAGGTCGCCCCTACAATTTGCGCCATATAGGCGCCTTGTAGGGGTCAGCCATTGGCTGACCCGCCGCTATCGTACCGTGTTGCATCAAACATGTCCGCTCCTCAGATTGCAATGGGGGGAAGCTGGTCTCGCAATGAAGCGCTTGCTTTCTAAGTAGTTCCTACAAATCAGTGAGAAACCGGAATAAAGTCGGTTGTAGGGGCGGCACTGTATGTCGCGCGAAACCTGTCCAAGAACAAAAAAAGCGTCCGAATTACACCCCGTATCCGGACGCTCTTCTCGGTGAACGCTCGCCGCTGCCGACGATGCCATCCTGAGCCGTCGTGCGAAGAGACTGCACTATTCCGCGCACAAGCTGCCGTCAGTATAGCGCAATTCCATGAAGAATCGCAAGCATTATTTGCTGGAAATTAATGGAAGATTGAGCGACGGCTGCGTCCGCTACAAGGTTCGGCGGAAAAAATCGACTGTCGCTTCCACCATCGCCGGCAGGTAGGCGTGGGCGACGCCCTCATAAATGACGACTTCCAGATTCTCCGCCGCGCCCAGCTGCGCATAGACGGCGCGGGCCTGCGCCAACACTGTGTGGATGCCCGCAATCGGCGAGAGCGGATCGCAGTCGCCGGTCAGAATGAGCTGATGCCGCGGCGCCGTCAAGGCGACGATATGCTCCATATCCACGCCCGAAGTTAAGGCGGCCGGAACATAATAATAAATGCCGTGCATGCGATAATTGCCGCTATCGGCGAAGTCGCGCCAGCGCGTCATCTGCGAGATGGGCACGGCCGCCTTGATCGATTCGTCAAGCGCGGCGACCCAGGTCGTTCGCGTAGCGCCGAGGCTCATGCCGGCCGCGCCGATGCGCGCCTCGTCCACTTCGTCGCGGCTGCGCAGATAGGCCAGCGCGCACAAGTCATCGTGGACCATCATGCCCCAGAGCGTTCGCCCGTCCCAAAGAAAGCGCTTGAAGAGCGACAACTCGGTCATAGCGCCGCTTTCCGCTGTTCCGCCCGGTCCCTGATGCTCGCGCTCGCCAAAGCCGTAAGCGTCGATCGCCATAACGATGAAACCGGCCTTTGCCAGTTCAATGCCCGGCGCATAGCCATTCTCGCGGATTTTAAGCGCTGCATCCTTGCCCAGCGAATACTTGCCGCCGTGTTCGTGATGATAGACCACCGCCGGCGCCGGGTAGGCGACGCCCTTCGGCAGCAGCATATAACCGTAGACGGTATCGCCGATGCCATTGAGAAAAGTGAAATGCTCCAGCGTATAGCTGCCTTCGTCTCGCCTTGAATGGATTTCGACTTGGGGCAAGGTCGGCTCGGGCGCATCGCCCAGCAGCCGCCACAGGTCGCGCCGGGTTTCAGTTGGATTCGGTATCAGGTCCATTTGATCACCATGCCCATCGCCTCTTTATGCCAGTTCGCCAAATGCGCGTATGCCACAGGAAAGTCCCGCCAGCCATAGCGATGCGTGATCAAGGGCGAGACAGTTACGCGACCGCAAGCGAGCAATTCCAGGCAGAGTTTCTGCTCCCGGAGTTGCGTCCAGTAGCCGGGGCTGTCCTCGTGGCGCGGACGCGTGATTTCATGCCCGCCGATGACCAGCAGACCCTTGCGATGCACATCGCGATAGAAGTTCACCCCATCCGCATCGCCGCGCGTGCTGCCGAGCAGAACAACCCGACCCTTTTCCGCCGCCAGTTGAAAGGCCGTGGAAACCAGTTGCGGCGCCCCGGTCGCTTCGATCACGACATCCGCGCCAGCGCCGCCCAGCGCCTCATTCAGCGCCGCCGGCATCCGCTCGTCGCCGATCAGCGTGTGGTCGACGCCGATCTGCCGCGCCAAATCCAATCTGCCCGCGTCCAGATCAAGCCCAAGCACGGGCAATCCGCCCGACAGTTGCGCCAGGCGCATAGCCAGAATGCCGACAAGGCCCGCGCCCAAGACCGCCACCGACTCCCCCAGCTCAATGCGCGCTTTGCGTACGCCTTGCATGGCGATCGCCAGCAAGTTGAAGAAGGCGGCCTCCTCGTCGGCGAGCGCGGCCGGAACCGGCAGGCAAGCCTGCGCTTCCACCAGGGCATGTGAACAATGCGGCGCCGCGCAGGCCACACGGTCGCCGACTGCGAGCCCGGTCACGCCGGCGCCACAAGCGCTGACTTCCCCAATGAAGCTGTAACCGGGATACAGAGGATAACTGGGGTCGGTATTCTCGAGATTGAGGAAGAAGGCGCGTTCCGTGCCGGGGCTGATCAGCGTCGTCAGCGCCCGCAGCAGGACTTGCCCGGCCTGCGGCGGCGCCGGCTCGAAAGCCTCTAGCGCGACCTGGCCGGCCGCGGCGACCCGGACCCGTTGCCCATTCATCATTTCATACCGGTGGTGGCGATGCCGGTTGTGATGAAGCGCTGCAAAAAGGCGAAGACCAATGTGATCGGCAGAAGGGTCACGACGGTCATAGCCAGCACATAATGCCACTGAATCTGCAGCTCGCCCTGAAAAGCATTCAAGCCGACTTGCAGCGTGAAATAATCGTTCTGGCTGAGCACAATCAGCGGCCACAAGAAATCATTCCAGCGCCACATCACCGAGAAGATCGCCAGGACAGCCAGCGCCGGCCGCGCCAGCGGCAGGATAATGCGCCAATAGATATGCCATTCACTGGCGCCGTCGATGCGGGCGGCATCAAGCAATTCATCGGAATCGTCAGCATGTACTGTCGCAGCAGGAAGATGCCGGTCGGCGTGGCCGCGCCGGGGATGATCACGCCCCAGAGATTGTTCTTCCAGCCGATTGAGGTGATAACCAGGAAAACCGGCACCAGGATCACGGTGATGGGAATCATCAAAGTGGAGATAAACAAGACAAAAATGGCATTGCGTCCCTTGAACTGATACTTGCTCAAGGCGAAAGCCGCCATGCTGTTGATGATCAAGGTGATGAGCGTCGCCACCGTCGTGACCAGGATGCTGTTTTTGAGGTAAGTGAAGAAGTCGAAATTCTCCAGCTCAACCAGTGGATCGAGGTAATTCTCCCAAGCCAGTTTGACCTCTTCAATCGGCTCGCGCTGGCGGATGTTCACCTTGATCACGCCCGCGTCCGGATCGGCCGGATCGACCATTTGCGCCTCAATGCCGACGCGGCGGATCTGCGCCAGTTCGCGCAGAGAGCCGTCCTCCATCGTCACTGTAAATAGCGGCAGCGCCTTGTCGTAGCCTTCGACCTCAACCTGCACCTGCTGATAAGGCAGAAGCGGCGGCGGGTACTTGACCAAGCCGGCTTGCGTCTTAAAGGAAGAGGCGACCAGCCAAAGCACGGGACCGAACATCAGAATGGTGCCGAATGTCAAATAAAGATAGGTCACCGCATCCGACAGATCCAGGCGCTTGCCGCCGCTGCGTCGGAAGAGGAAACCTGAAATGGAGCTTCGATCCAGCGGCATGATTCCAGACCTAAGCCAGACTCGACTGATTGCCAACGCGCAGCTGCAGCAGCGTCAGGATGAGCAGGGAAACGCCCAGCACCATCGACGCGGCGGCGGACAAGCCGAAGAGTTGAATCTGATTCGAAAAGCCGGTCGTATAGATATATTGGACCATCAGTTGCGTGCGCGTGCCCGGTCCGCCGCCCGTCAAAACAAAAATATGATCGAACATCTGCACGGCGCGGATGAGAGACAATACCAGGACGACGAACATAGTCGGCATCAGCAGCGGCATGGTGACAAAGCGAAAATCTTGCCAGTTATTGGCGCCGTCAATTGCGCTCGCTTCGTAAAGCTCCGGCGGTATCGATTGCAAACCCGCCAGCAGAATCAAGGTGTAAAAGCCCATGAGCGCCCAGACGCTGACAAATACCACCCAAAACATCGCCCAGTTGGTATCCAGCAGCCAGCGCTTGCTCTCGCCGCCGAGGATCTCAATGATGGCGTTCAGCACGCCCTCGTGCTGCAAGACCCACTTCCAGATCAGCGCGACAACCACCGGCGAAAGCAATACCGGATAGAAGAACACGCTGCGGAAGAAGCCGCGCGCCATAATCTTGCGATTTAGAACCAAAGCCGTCATCAAGGAAAACAGGACGATGCCGCTGACCTGCAAGATCACGTACTGAATGGTGTTGAAGATGCCGCGCCAGAATAAATCTTCCTGGCAGCTATTGGGCTGCGTGAAATTTTCGCAGTCGAATAAGGTCTGGAAATTATTCAAACCGACAAAGGGGCGATCTTGCGGGAAGAGCTTGGTGCCTCCGGTCATCGCATAATAAAAGTTCAGCAGCATCGGGAACAAGACGAAGATGCCGAAGATCAAGAGATTGGGCAACACGAAGAAGTAGCCCATCTTGTCGATGCCGACGCGACGCTGAATCGGGGTCAAAACCTGGTCAATCACTGTCACCAGAAGCAGCAACAGCGGGCGCGTTACAGGATCGAGGATGCTTAAGATGCGCAAGGGTTTTGCCTTCGCTCAGCCCCATCCCCCGGCCCCTCCCCAAAGCATTGGGAGGGGAGTTAAGCCGCGGTTCCAGCCGACTTAAGCGGGTAGACCGTCCCCCCAATGCTCTTGGAGGGACTTAGGGTGGGGGCATTTAGCCCTGTTCAGCCAGAGCGGTATCCACATCGTCCTGGATGCGGTCGATGGCTTCATCCAGAGTCAACTCGCCGACCATGGCCTGCGTCAAGCGGTCGCGCGTGGCGTCAAAGACCGCGCGGTTGAAAGCATAAGCCTGCAGGTCAAAGGCGGTCTGCTCAAGCGTGCCGACTTGACCGACGAATACGCCGAGCGAGTCCTTCGCCAATTGCAGATCGGTATCGAAGTCAACGCCGGAGGCCGACAAACCGGCATGGGCTGGGATGAAGAGCGTGCGCGCGGCAAACTCGCCCAGGACGTCCTGGCTGGCCAGGTATTCCATCACGCGGGCGACTGCTTCCGGATGCTCGGTCCCGCCGATGCCAACCAGAGCCGCGCCGCCGGGCATGCCGGTGCAGCCGCCGGGTCCGCAGGGATTCGGCACCGTCTGCCAATCGAAGGCATCGCCGATCTGCTCGCTGAATTGACCGACCTGCCAACTGCCGGACATGTAGAAGACCAGCTCGGCATTGGCGAATTCTTCGTTGGCGCCGGCATAACCTTCACTCAGGGGCCACATCTCGGGGTGCATCGTGCCATCAAGGTGCCAGTTGACGAAGCGCTCCGCCATATCGCGGAAGCCCTCGTCCATGACAGTCGGATGGCCCATGTCGTCAAAGTACATGGCGCCGGAGCTGATCGCGGGGCCGGCGAAGCGGTGGCCGCTGCGATCCATCGCCATCGGATAGGGGATTTCCAGCGCTTCGGCGACGGCGCGCGAGGCTTCCGCCCACTCGTCCCAGCTGACCGAATCCGACATATCGCTCGGTACATCAACGCCCGCCTGCTCAAAGAGCGTGCGGTTGATGAAGGGACCGGTGATCGTCAACTGCGTCATGAAACCGGGGATGCTGGCATCGTCGCCGGGCAGGCGCTTCCAGTTGAGGAAGGGACCGAAGTTCGCTTCCCAATAATCCGGATCGCTCAGGTAGGGCGTCATATCCAGATAGTACTCGGCCAAGCCGCCGAGGTCGGTGACGCGGGCCATGTCGGGACCTTCGCCCGCCGCCAGGTCCAGCGGCAAGTTCTCCAGAATCGCGCGGTAGGGCACGGTGTCAATCTCGACACTGATATCGGGATTGTCGGCTTCGAAACGGTCCAGCAGGTCGCGCAGGACTTCGCCTTCGTTGCCGTCGTCATACCAGCGGATCCGCAATTCAACCATGTCCTGAGTCAAGCCCGGCAGCGCCGACGCGAGCAAGGTCAGGATGACAAATAAAGCTAAAACTTTGCGCATTTTCTACTCTCCTGATGCTAGTGAACGGATAAGAGTGATCGATGTTCGCAAGCGGATTGGCGAATGACCCGCCGGGACCGGACTGGAGAAATTGACGATTGACGGCGGTCTGCACAATTCGCCTTTCCGGCGAAACAGCCGTAAGACTATAAAGGAAGGACATTAAAGTGTCAAGCAAGGCGAATGATTAAGCCAGAGCAATCGCTTCAAATTTTTCTTTAACTACAGAGGACGCAGAGGGCACAGAGTTTAGATTCTTTTGACAACCTTTTCCCTAAATCCACTGCTTAAATTGGGCATCTTGCCGTTATCTTGTCGATAGACTTGCTTCCCGCGCAAAAACTTTGCGGCAACATGCCGCGAAATCTCTGATTAATCGTATTTCTCGGCGCCTCGGTGTCCTCGGTGGTTAAAATTAGATTTAGTTCTGTTCGTCGCAGCGAATCCCAGTTTTGATGCGATTGCTCTGATGATGATAGGCTGAAGCCAGGCGTCGCGATTTGGCTTAGACCGAATCATGGCTATAATCCCAGGCAGTCCAACAGACCCAAAAAAGGAGACAGACATGCCCATTGGAACCGGGAACAAAGCGATTGCCGGGCTCGGCAGCCATCATATCGCCATTCAGACCACCGACTACGAAGCCTCCGTCGACTTCTACACCGAAGTCATGGGCATGACCGAGGTCGTCGGCTTCGTAAGCCAAGGACGCCGCGCCGTCATACTCGACATCGGCGATGGCAGCCACATGGAACTGTTTGAGCCGATACCGGGAACGCAGCCTTCAAATGACGCCACCGGCAATATCGTCTTCCACTTCGCCCTGCAGACCACCGACATCGACACGGCGCTGGAACGCGTGCGCGCCGCCGGCATGGAAATCACCGTCGAAAAGACAACGGTTCAAATGGGACCGCTGAATATCACCTTGGCTTTCTTCAAGGGGCCGAGCGGCGAGGTCGTCGAATATATCCAGGTTAACGAATGAACGTCGCGGCTAATTGTTAGTCGACGATCGTGAGTGGCGCGTAAATCTCAAGGCCAACCCCACCCCCCGGCCCCCTCCCCGAAGCATCAGGGAGGGGGAGCGCGCTGAAAGAGACTGACTTCATTGGCAATCTTCTATGCGTTATGGGATCAACCTACTAGCTTCTCTGTAGAGTCGCCCTTCCACTTCGGATGCTTTGGGAAACATCCCCCGTCAGGCGGGAGTGCAAAGGGGGCGCTAGGCCGGGGATGGGGTAGAAAAACTGTGGGGCCTACATACTTAACTTCGCAGTGAAATCATCATATTTGCGCTATTCTGTCGCTTCTGATCAAGCCAATTGCGGGCAATTCAGGGCGGCCAGAGTCCTAGCCTCTCCAAAAGCTCAAGAATCAAATCAGTCGGCCAGTCATCAAGTTCACTGCGACGGTCAATAAACAATAGTGTACATTCATCAGCGCCTTCAAAATATAGGACTCGAAAGCCTCCTCGTGTCCCCTTACCCGTTGTTCTGTCCCTCACTCGTGCGCCAAACACAGGTGCGGCATTCATGCCGCGGGCTTGCTTCGATTGAACATTGCCAACCGCGAGACGAGACTTAAACTCCTCAATGTCGCGCGGCAACTTGGGAAACCTCTTGGGCTTCGATAACGCTTCCACACTATCATCAAACTCTTGTGTCGAAACTATTCGCTTGACGTTCGTCATTGCGGATGTTCTGGCGAAAGTTCCGCGATCAACTTTTCGACAGGTCGCGTGCGACCTGCGGCCATGTCGTGGAAACTGCGCTTGAGGCTCTCCTCCATTGCTAACTTATCCGAGTACCACCGAAACTTGCTGTTCTCCTGTTGCTCCGGATAGCGGTAGTAGATTGCCCGAATTAGCTCATTGAATGACATGCAAGTCACCCACGCAACGATTCTCCTGATTTCCGATACCAAACGGTCAGGCAATGCGCCTTTCGTCTGTTCCCTCACACGGTAGTTGGGGCGATTGTCTGCGTCAGCACGGACATCCACCGATCGTTCATAACAACAGGCCTCAATATCTCGATATACGTCAACAGCCATCGGCCCGTAATCATGTGGCTTGAATTGATAGAAGTCTTCTGGCAGACAGCCCTCGAACTTCTCCCCCACCAAAAACACTGACTTCTGCAACTGCACCGGGTCGAGTCCTTTCTCCCCAGCGGCTGCAACGATGGCGATCAATATGTCCTTCCTATTCGCCACCAGCTTACTCACCTCACACCTCCTTGAGTAAAATGCTATGCTAAAATAGTATATCACCTGTTGCTTTGGTACAAGATTCGGCGAATCGACGACCAGATGAGATCTTTGACCCGAGAGAGAATACGGTGGCTCAAACCCTCGTCTGTGCAAAATGTGAATCGGCCGAATTCCGAGAACAATTCAACTGACCGAATCTTCATATATCAGGCGCTTGCCAATAGACAAATGGAATTGTTGAGAACATCTTCCACTGTATCCTCCGCATACTTGTCTAGCTATTACTCGCCCCACTCCAGCAGGCTCAATAGCCATATCGCAGTTGAAGATAAATGTGTAGCCCCCAGAACTATCCTGTCCTCAGGCATCACCGGAGAGGGGGAGCGCGCTGAACGTAAATGGCTTTAATGCTCATTTTTATACTTTGTTGCGCATCTATTCACAGTTTCATCAACGAATCACCCTTCCCCAGTTCACTGGGTCACGCAGACATAGACCTGCGGGAAGGGCCGGGGATGGGGTAGAAAACTCCATGGTCGTCAGCTAGCTTTCTTGACACAGGAGTTTTGGCCGCCGCTAGACCTCGACGAAGATCTGATCGTCGCGGATGATGACGGGGAAACGCTTGAGCCGGCGGCGGTCCGTCAGGCACTGGCCGCTGTGCAGGTCGAACTCCCAGCCGTGCCAGGGACAGCGCAGGATCTCATTCTCCCGCCCCCAGACAAATTGACCGGGCGGGCTTGGCAAGGTCGTTCCGCCGAGCTTGCCCAGGCAGACGGGCGCGAAAGCATGCGGACAAATATTCAAGACCGCCACAATTTGGGAACCGGTGTTGAAGACCGCAATGGACTTGCCGGACGCCGTGATCAGACGGCGCTCGCCAGGCGCCAGTTCGTCCAGCGCCGCGACATGAACTTCAGATTCAGACGACATGTTCAGTTGCCGGAATCTTGAATACACGCAGCGCGTTGCCATACATCACGGCTTCGCGCATGGCCGGGTCTATAGCGCGCATGGCGAAATCCGGCGTATCGCCATCCCAATGCGGATAATCGCTGGAGAACATCAGCATCTTTTCGGCATCGAACATATCCAGCACTTGCCGAAAATGCCGCGGGTCATCCGGCTCTTCGATGGGCTGCGTCGTGAGCAGAACGTGATCCTGAATGATCTCGCTTGGCGGGCGCGTCAGCCAGGGCGTCGTGGAGCGCAGCGCTTTCCAGTTCTTGTCCAGCCGCCACATGATCGGCGGCAGCCAGGCGACGCCGCCTTCGACCAATACGAATTTCAGCGCCGGGAATTTCTGAAAAACGCCCTCGACCACCATGCTGACCAATTGTGTCATATACGACGTGGCGAGCAGGGTGTGCCACTCCAGATAGTTGGCGACAAACCCGGCTGTGCCGCCGGAGCCGGCGATGCCCACCCCTTCAAGCCCGGGGTGAATCGCCACGGGCAGATCGTATTGAACGGCGGCTTCGTAGATGGGATGGAAATAGCTATGGCCCAGCGGGAAGGGCGATCCGCTCACCAGCAGCACCTGCACGACCCGCGGATGCGCGCCCAGGCGATGGATCTCCCGCACAGCCAGCTCGATATTGCTGAAGGCGACCATGACCGAGGCCAAATAACGCTCGTCCGCCGGCAGCCAGTCTTCGACAAAATGTGTATTCACCGCCGTCAGCGCCGCCGCCGAATAATGGGCGTCGGGCGAGACACAGTGCTCCATCGACTCCATCGGATTCATGACCGCGTAGTCGATGTTGTAGCGGTCCAAAAAGTGGGACGCCATCGTGTCGGGCGATCGTTCGATGCGCCGCCCGTCCTCCGTGACCGCGTCCGATTTCATCACGCCGTTGGGATTGTAAAGATTGGGATGCCCGGCGCCGTGATCGCCGCGCAGGTAACGCGAGCGCCAGGGCTCGTCGAGGTATTCCGCCACCTGCTCGTGCACTGGCACTGGATGTAAATCGGTATCGACAATCATCTTGGGCTTGGACATGGGGCGCTCGCCTGAGTGTCTCATCATCTGAAATATAACACATGGTTTGCTTTATCTCATTCGATGTGTCAGACTAACATTCTTGAACAAAGTTCAATCAAGCCAAGATGCAAAAGAAAGGACCGATCATGAAAGTCAAAGTTTTGCTTGTGCTGTTGATAGTTGGCCTGCTCCTGCCATCTGCGCTGGCGCAGGACGAACCGGTGACGATCACCGCCTGGGGTCACAATCACCTGCCCCGCGTCGAGCTCGATGAAGAAATGATCGCCGCCTTCATGGAGGCTAATCCGCATATCACAGTTGAGTACGAGCCCGTACCGTCGGACTACTACGCCACGCTGAATACCGCGCTAGCATCCGGCGCTGGACCCGACGCGTTCAACCAGTTCACGCCTTTCAGCGCCCAGTTCTACCTCCAAGGCATCCTTGCGCAGGTGGATCCGGCTGCCTGGGGCTTTGAGTCCGTTGAAGACGTGAAGGCGCTTTACGGCAGCAGCGACATGGCCGAGGGCATGCTGGCAGGCGCCACCTACGATGGCACGCTCTACGGTATTCCCACGGAAATGAGCGCCTACGCCTGCTATGTCAACCTTGACTCCTGGGCTGATGCGGGCCTCGACCCGGCGGAGGACTTCCCCTACACCTATGAAGCTTTGCCCGAAGTCGCCGAGAAGTTGACCATCCGCGACGAAAACGGCGTGATCACACGACGCGGCTTCGATTTCAACTGGTCGGCGGCCATCTACATGATGCTGCACTTCAACCCGATGGTGCAGCAGCTCGGCGGCGACATGATTGACGAGGTCAACTACGTCGCCAATATCAACACGCCCGAGGTCAAGCGCGTGCTTGAATACTGGGATAACTGGGCGAACGAATGGAACCTTGGCGGTCCCGAATACGTCGTTTCGCGCACTGGTTTCCGCGGTGAGGAGAGGATGGCGACCGAGTGCACGATGGGCAATTGGGCGGTGCCGGGGCTGGAAGCCGAAGACAGCTTTGCTCCCAACTACGCTATCTACCCGCAGCTGCGCTGGGAAGACGCGGTCAACCCCAACGGCTTCGCCAACTATGGCTTCTACTGGATGGTCAACGCCAACTCTTCCGAGGCGGAGCAGGCAGCCGCCTGGAAGTTGATCGCCTGGCTGTCGAGCCGGCCCGACCGCTACCTCAACGAGGCGGGCTTGTTCCAGCCGAAAGCCGAGTACCTGGAGAGTGAAGACTTCATGAACAACGAGATCATGCCGGTCTTCCTCGAGGAGATTGCATCCAGCTACTTCCACCCGCGTTTCGCCGGATTCAACGAGGTGATTGACGCCATCATGCGCATGCGCGACCGCGTCGTCATCGCCGGCGAAGACATCGATACCGTGCTGGCGGAGACCGAAGACGAAGTCAACGCCATCCTGCAGCGGGCCAAGACCGAATTCTAGTTCGCCCGCTTCCGCAAAATCATGCGCCCCCGCCTGGGCAAAAGACTGTCTTGGCGGGGGCGCATCATAAAGCATACTGATGAACAATATGCGTATTTCTCGGCTTTTCACCGCTTGGCGGACGATGGGGCTGGTGCAGAAGCGCCAATACTACGGGCTGCTTTTCGTCGCCCCGGCCACTATCTTCTTCCTGATCTTCTTCCTCTATCCCATCGTCATCGGCTTCGGCCTCAGCCTGACAGATTTTACGCTGCTGAAACCACCGGTCTGGGTCGGTTTGCAGAATTACCAAGACCTGCTGAACGACCGGCTCTTTTTGAAGTCGCTGAATGTAACGATCGGTTTTGTATTGGGCAGCACCGTGCCCGTCTGGGTGATTTCGCTGGGTATGGCGGTGCTCTTTTTCCAGCGTTTCCCCGGGCGCGAATTGATGAAGGTGCTCTTCTTCACGCCGCTGCTGCCTTCGGTTGTGGTCGTTTCGGTGATATGGAAGCTGCTGCTGCATCCGTCCGGGATCTTGTCCACAGTCATTGGTCCCATAGTGGGGCAGATGCCGATCAAATGGCTATTCGATCTGCAGCTGTCGCCGATCATGTCGGTCGTGGTGCATGACTGGCACATCGCGCCCTTCTACATGATCATCTGGCTCTCGGGTCTGACAGCGATTCCGCCGGAATTGCGCGACGCGGCGCGGGTGGACGGCGCCAACGCGCTGCAATCTTTCCTTCGCGTCGAGCTGCCCTTGCTGAAGCCAACCGCTGTCTTCGTGGCCGCCATTTCCACCATCCGCGCCTTTCAGGGCTTTTCCATCCAGTTCGTGATGTCGCCGTCTCAAGGGGGACCGCTCGATGTCAACACGACGCTAGGCATCGTCATCTGGAAATACGGTTTCCAATTCTTCCGCATGGGCGACGCGGCCGCCATTTCCGTCGTGCTCTTCGCCTTTATTCTTATCTTTACCTTGTTCCAATTGCGCCTGGGACGCAGCGATGATTTCTCTCTCAGTTGATTTGGCTAGTCTTGTCAGCAGACGGAAGCGGCAACATGGCGTCTGCTAAACCTTATGAAAGCGACTGGGCTTTTGAGGCGCGCCTGCGGAGGCGCATCCGAAACCTGATCCTCTGCTCGGTCGGCTTGCTAATCTCGCTGCTCTTCTTCTTCCCCGTGTACCTGATGTTCAGTTCCAGTTTTAAGTCCGAGGGCGAGATCTTCGCCATTCCCATGCATTGGCTGCCGCATGAGTTCCAGGGCTTGCGTCAGTATGAGTTCGCCTTCGAGAAGACGCGGCTCGAGCGCTGGTACATCAACAGCCTGCTCATCGCGGCTGTCCAGACCATCGCCACAGTCTTCTTCGGCGCGCTGGCCGGTTACGGTTTCGCCAAGTATCGCTTTCCCGGGCGAAACATTCTATTCCTCTTCATCTTGAGCATCATGACGGTGCCCTTCCAGATCTTGGTGATTCCCATGTTCGTGCTCGTGCACCAATTGGGCTGGCACAATACCTACGAAGGCATCATCATGCCCGGTCTCATCAGCGCCTTCGGCGTTTTCATGATGCGCCAGTTTGCCTATAATATCCCCGATGAATTGCTGGACGCGGCCCGTATAGACGGCGCGAGCGAGTTCGCTATTTTCCGCCGCATCGCCTTGCCAATGCTGAAGCCAGCCGCCGCCAGCTTGGCGATCATCACCTTTCTTTTCAGTTGGAACAATTTCCTGTGGCCCTTGGTGATCGCGCAGAATCGCGACCTGGTCACCTTGCCGGTCGGCCTCACCTACTTCTCCCAGTCGCTTGACCGGGAGCCTCTGTGGGCGGTGGCAATGGCCGTTTCCACCATGGCGACCATCCCCGTCATTCTGCTCTTCGTCTTCTTCCAGCGCTACTTCATCGAAGGCATGATGGTCTCCGGCATTAAGGGATGAAGCGCGCCCGCCTTCTGGATCTGCGCGAAATCTACCGCCGCGAACTTCTTGATAGCGTCGTCCCCTTCTGGCTGAATCACTCGCTGGATCAAGTCAACGGCGGGCAGTTCAACTCGCTTGATCGCGACGGCAGCGTCTTCGACACGGACAAATCCATGTGGCTGCAGGGCCGCGCGCTCTGGATGTTCGCCAAGCTCTACAACGAAGTTGAGGCGCGCGCCGATTGGCTGGAAGCCGCACGGCACATTTACGACTTCATCATGCGCTGCGGCTTCGACAGCGACGGCCGCATGTTCTTCGCCGTCACCGCCGACGGCCGCCCCCTGCGCAAACGGCGCTACCTCTTCACCGAGACCTTCGCCATCATCGGCCTGGCGGAGTATGCCCGCGCGACCGGCGACGCCCGCGCTTTGGAGCGGGCGCTGGCAACTTATCGCCTGGTGGTCGATCACCTGCGCAATCCGGGCCGGCTTGATCCCAAGGTATTCCCGCAGACGCGCCGCGCCAAAGCCCACAACGTCTCGATGATCATGCTGGCGACGACGCAGGAATTGCGCCTGGCCGCCGGGCCCGACCCGCTCTTTGAAGAGCTGGTGGATGAGGCCCTCGATCAGATTGTCAATCACTTTCTGGACGAGGAAGCGCAAGCCGTCTTCGAAGTTCTCGGCGTCGACAACGAGCGACTTGATACGGACGACGGCCGGCGCGTCACGCCGGGCCATGCCATGGAATCGGCCGCATTTGTCATGCACGAAGCCATGGCGCGCGCTGATCAGACGCTGATTCCGCCGGCGCTGAAGATGATCGATTATTCCATGGCGCGGGGCTGGGACGAAGAATATGGCGGGCTGCTCTACTTTGTCGACGCCGAGGGCAAACCGCCGACGCGCCTGGAATGGGATATGAAACTTTGGTGGCCCCACGCCGAAGCGCTCTACGCGCTGCTGCTGGCCTATCATCTGAGCCGGGATCAGAAGTACGCCGACTGGTTCGAGCGCATGCACGATTGGACCTTTCAGCACTTTCCCGACCCGGAATACGGCGGCTGGTACGGATACTTGCGCCGCGACGGCAGCCTATCGACGCCGCTGAAAGGCGGCATGTGGAAAGGCTTCTTCCATACGCCGCGCGCCCTGTGGCTCTGCTGGAGATTGCTGGGCGATATGCTGGCCAGAACTACTGCCTGACGTGAATGCGCGAGCCGAAGCGCAGATAGCGAATCGCCCCGGATTCGTCGCGAATGAAATCCGCCCGCGTCCCCTTGAATTCGCCCTCGAGCAGGAGCAACTGATCGACGCCGCAGCGCGCCACTGGCGCCGGCGGAATATCGGTCCGTTCGCGATCGCTGGGCATGCCGCCGCGCATGACTATGGCGGCGCGCAAGCCCCCGGACTCCATGTCGAGTTCGATTGCCCGCATCGTGCCGTGGTACCGCCCGACGTAGGGCGCCAGCTCAGCGGTCGAAGATTCGATGGCTTGGGGCTCGGGGATATCGATATCCAGGAATTCCCGCAGAACCGCCTTCATGAACCATTCGTGCAGCGCCGTTCCCGTCTCGCCATTTGTCATCATGCCCAGGCTCAGTTGACTTTCCGGGACCAGGGCCAAAACGGCATTCTGTCCGTTTGTGCCGCCGGTGTGCCAGATGAGATCCCTCCCGCTGTGGCGGCTGCGCATCCAGGACAGGCCGCATGAACCCATGTGGGGCATGGCGGCAGTGTGCATGCGCTGCATGTATTGCATGCTCTCCCGGCGCAGCAATGGCGCGCCGTCGCCCAAGTGATACGCGCCATAGCGCAGCAGGTCCTTGATGTGGCAGCTGATCCCGCCGGCGGCGTTCATCCCGCGCGGGATCGCCCAGGGACTGAGGACTTTCGTTGCGGTTTCTGTCAACTGGTGCCCGACCGCGAAGCGATGCAGCATCACTTGCTTGGGAAAGAAGAAGCTGCGCTCCATTCCCAAGGGCGCAAAAATCATCGCCTGAATCGCCGCCTCGAATGTCAATCCAGTCAGCGTTTCGATGATGCGCCCGGCCGCACAGAAGGAGGCGTTGTTGTAAGAAAAGACTTGTCCCAGCGGCGCCAGCTGTTCGAAAGACGCCATATCCGCCACATAGCGCTCGGCGGCATCATCATTGTCGCCGGTATCGCTGAAGACATCGCCGGTCCAGCCCGCCAAATGCGTCAGCAAATGCCAGACCCGGACACCCTCCGATACTTCTTCGTCGCGCACGCGGAACTCGGGCAAGTAATTCCGCACGGGCGACTCCATATCTAGCTTCCCCTGCTCGACCAGGCGCATCATGGCCGTCGCCGTCACCGTCTTCGTGATCGAGCCAATCTGAAATATGGTCTCATCAGTGACCGGCAGCGGATGCTGCGCATGGGTGACGCCGACGCCGCCGGTGTAGCTTTCGCCATTGATCATCAGGCCGAAGGTCGCGCCCGGGACGCCGAGTTCCGCCCGCCGGCCGTCGACTTGTTCGGCGATTCGCATAAAAGTCGAATGATTGTCATTTGTCATGATCGAGCTCCTTGCTAAGGCTTTTCAATTCTGGCATCAACGGCGAAGGGCCGTGAGACGAATGCTGAGTCCGTTTAGCAGGACGAGGATAGCCACCAGCAGCATGATATTCCGCGTGCCGATCCCCGCCTGCAGCCAACCGAATGCCAGCGTCGAGGCGAACCAGCCGATATTCCAAAACACCAGGCCGATACTGCTGGCGAGGTTGTGATAAGCGGCGTCGAGCGAATCCATCAGCAGGGGCTGGAAAAGCGGCTGCATCGTATTGCGTATGCCGATGGCCAAGACATAGAAGACGACGGCAATGGTCAAGACCTGGGACAGGCTGAAGCCGACGAAGGCGAGCGCGCTGACGAACATAAGCGCCGTCAAGGCGCCCGCCCGTCCCATCCGCGCTTCCCAGACCGGATTGAGCAGCGGCAGCAAACCCATCGCCAGCCACCCCAAGCCGATCACGCCCCCGATGGCGCTGTCGCTGATGCCAAAGAGATCGCGAAATATGAGATTGAAGAAGGGAAAGGTCAAGCCGCCGGATAGGCCGAAGACCAAAAGCGGGAAGGCCAGGCGCATGATTCGGCGCCAGGGCGCATGCGCGGTCAAACGAAGGCGATTATGCCGCGCCTCCAAGCCCGCCGCCGGCCGATTCTTCAAAGCGAGAATCGGGAACATGCTGAGCAGAAGCAAAAAGGAAGCCGCGATAATCGCGGCGCGATAAGCCAGTGGCATCTGCTCGGGTCGCAGCGCGCCGGTCGCTTCAATCGACAGCAGCTGGCTCATGAGGATGGGCAGCAGACCGCCGACTGCGCTGCCTAGGGCGACGGCGATCATGCTGACCAGATTGTGATAGGCGAATTGCGCCGTATGTTCGCTGCGGTCGGTCAGTGTAACCATGAAAGGCGACTTGACAACTTGATTGGCGCCGAAACATGCGCCCCAGCAGAAGCGGCTGATGGCGATCACAAGGAAGTGCGGACTCAGCGCCGTCGCCGCCACCGACAGGGCGATGCCAGCGGCGGACAGCAGGATCAGGCGGCGGTTGCCGATGCGGTTGGCGACCAGGCCAATCGGCAGCCCGATCAGAAAACCGCTCAAGCGGGGCAAGGATTGCAGCAGACTGATCGTCATCGAGTCGTAGCCGATGCTCACCAGGTAGAAGTTGAGCAGGATATCGGCGATTCCCAGCAAGCCAATATGAAAAAGCAGACTGTGGCAGAGGAAGAGCAGCACCTGCCGGTTCAAGCCGGGCAGGCGCCGGCGCGGCAGAAGCGCAGCGGACAGCGCCTTCATCGCTGAAGCCGGCGTCGCTGGCAAGGCAGAGCTTCGATCGCGGCTCGCCTCCAGGCTTGAAGTGCTTGACACGCTATGGCTGCGGGCATATAATTTCACGAATTCGGGCGAAATTGTCGACATTCAGGAATATTATACCCGCTCCCGATTCACATCTTGCTGGGCAAGGCGGCATCTATCGCCTGCGGCGGTATCGCAAATTTGCGCCGAATGCGCCGCAGTGCTGGGCAGCCGGCATGCCCGCAGCCTCTGCAACAGGGAATATTGCGCCGACACAGAGAACAGGAGCAAGAGGATTGTCATCAGAAAACAAGAGCGGCTTACTCGAACGGCATGAAGCGAACGCGGATTTGAACAGGCCGGCGCCCGGGCCGATGATGCGGCACGCGGCTGACCTGGCGGCGGACGAAGCGATCAGTCCCTTGGACGAGCGCATCATCGCCGCGGCTTCCGAAGCGATGGAAGCGGGACAGACGCATTATGTCGATGTGCCCGGGATCGGCCCCTTGCGCGAGAAGATCGCGGCTTATCTCAACGAGAGCACGGGCAGCGCCTGCCAAGCCGGCAATATAATCGTCACCGCAGGCGTTCAGGAATCCCGCTTCTTGACGATTCAGAAAATCGGCGAGCTCTACGAAAGCATCGCCGTGCCCGAGGTCGTGCATCCCGGCGCGCGCAAGGCGCTGGGCGTGCGTCAGCGCCAAATCGTCTCGCTGCCGGTGGATGCTGAAGGCCGATATTTGCCGACGTTGGCCGGGCTGGCCGCGGCCGTTCGCGACGGCTGCCGCCTGCTCTATCTGGAATCGCCCTCGCGCTTGACCGGCGCCGCTTATTCGGCCGCGGAAGTGGCTGAACTTGGGGAGCTCCTGAGCGACAGCGATGCCGCCGCCATTTGGGATCAGGGTTTGGCGCCTTGGGTTGATGGCGCTTACAGCAGCCTGGCGGCCCAGGAGAGCGCGCCGACGCGCGTCGCGGCCATCGGCGAAACCTGGCCCGGCCAGGGCTTGGCAAGCTGGTTCATCGCTTATATTGCGGCGCCGGAAGATTTCGTGCCGCCGATGCAATCACAAAAACAGATCATGGCGATCTGCACCGACACCGCCAGCCAGTACGCCGCCCTGGAAGCCGGCGACCTCTTCGCCGAGGCGCGCGCGCGGCAATTGGCGCAGCTCAAGCGCCAGCGCGACGCCACCCTGGGCCAGGCGCGCTCCCGTCAGCTTGAAGTTTGCGGCGGCGGCGCCAGCAATATCATCGCGCTGAAGACAGCCGGGGGCGCGGCTGGCGCTGTCGAACGCTTGCGCCGGGCCGGCTACGAATCCGCCGATGGCGGGCATTTCGGCGCGCCAAATGTGATCCGCTTGAGCGTCGGCAGCGGCACGGCAGCCGCGATCGACGCGCTGAGTTGAGGGCCTGAAAGGAAGACGATGAGCAAGAAACAGGACCAAGGCACCAACCTGCTCTACCGCTTGATCGGCGAGGCGCGGACTTACGATGACGTCATCGTCATGGGCCGCGGCGATCCGGACTTCGACACGCCGGCGCATATTGTCGCCGCCGCCAAAGAAGCCATGATCCATCATCACGCCGATCACAGTCCGCCCGAGGGTCTGCCCGCCTTGCGCGAGGCGATCGCCGAGCGGGTCAAGCGCGTCAACAACATCGATGTCGATCCCGCGACTGAAGTCGTGGTTACAAATGGCGGGCAAGAAGCGCTCTTCCTGATGGTGCTGGCCGTCATCGCGCCGGGCGACGAGATGATCGTGCCCGAACCCAATTACAATACCTACGCCGATTCCCTGGCTTTTGCCGGCGGCGTCAAAGTCGAAGTGCAGACCTGGCCCGACAATGCCTTCCGCGCCGACCCGGCTGACGTCCGCGCCGCCATCAGCGAACGCTCCCGCGCCTTGCTGCTCGTATCGCCGAATAATCCGGCCGCCAGCGTCATATCGCCGGCGGATACGGCGGCGATGCTCGATATCGCCATCGAGAATGACCTGATGATCCTGTCCGATGAGATTTACGATCTCTTCGTCTATGACGATTTTGTGCATACCAGCCCGGCCGCGCTTCCCGGCGGCAAGGAGCGGACGCTCACGCTGAACGCCCTGTCCAAGGCTTATTCCATGACGGGCTGGCGAATCGGCTGGATTGTGGGCCCGGCCGACTTGATGGCGCGCGTGGCGGAATTGAAGGCGGCCATCAGCGGCGGCGCCTCGGTCATCTCCCAGCATGCCGGCATCGCCGCGCTGACGGGCCCGCAGGAACCGGTGGAAATGATGGCGGAAGCTTATCGCAAGCGGCGGCGCCTGGTGCTGGACGCGCTGGACGCCATGGGCATGAAATACGGCCTGCCGCAGGGCGGGCAATTTGTCTTCGCCGATATCGGCTTCACCGGGCTGGATAGCGCCGAGGTCGCCCAGCGCATGCTGACGGAACAGCACGTCCTGGCTTATCCCGGTTCCGCCTTTTCCAAAGATCGCAAGGATTACCTGCGCATGACCTTCTTGCAGCCGGAGGATCAACTGATCGAAGGCTTGGAGCGGATGAAGACGGCCATGAGCGACATCATGGAAGGGCAGTAGGAGTAAGGCCAGGTAAGCAATGCAACAATCTGAAGAACGGTGTAGGGGCGATTCTGTGAATCGCCCGCCGACACAAGCGCGAATTTTCGGGCGACACACAGTGTCGCCCCTACATATCGACCTTATACTGAATTTCGCATGACGTACTTGGTGTAACTGGGACAACTTCGAACAACATACTTGCAGGGCGGTTTGATCAGGCCGCTAAACGGACGGGAAACTGGCAATGGAAAGCAATTTGAATGACAAGATAGCGGTAGTCACGGGCGCGAGCCATGGCTTGGGAGAGGCGGTCGCGACGCAATTGGCGGAGGCCGGCGCCCATGTCGCCTTGATCGCCCGCCGCCCGGAGCCGCTGAACGATGCGGCCGCCGTAATCCGCGCCGCCGGCGGCAACGCCAGCGCCTACGCCTGCGATGTCTCCAAGGTCGATCAAGTTCAGGCGACGGCCGCCCAGATCCAGACGGACTTTGGCCAGGTCGATATTCTCGTCAACAACGCCGGCATTCCCGCCCCGCGCAGCTTCGCCGAGACTGATTTCGCCGATTGGGACGAAGTGATCGGCGTCAACCTCTCCGGCGTATTCTATGTCACGCGCGCCTTGTGGGATTGCCTCCAGCGCGCTGGCTCAGCCTATGTGATCAATATCTCGGGCAGTGCCGGATTGCGCGGCGGCGGCAGCCCAGCCTACGGCAGCGCCAAATTCGGCATGACCGGCTTGAACGCCGCCATCGCCCAAGCCGGCAAGGACCTGGGCATACGTTCGACAATCCTTTATCCCGGCGGCATGGACACAGGCTGGCGGGGCGCGCCCATCGGCGTTTTGCCCCGGCGGGAATCGATGGACCCGCAAGTTGTAGCCAGAATGATCCTGCAGATGGCGAAGAGCCCGCCCGAGTTCGTCGTCAACGAAGCGGTGCTGAACCCGCTTGATCATCCTTTTATGTAAGGTCGGCAAATGGCATACGACATTCAAGACGCGTCGCTGATTAATCATTATTCATTGGAGACCTTAAGCGCCTTCACGGCCGATTTTATGCGCGGACTGGGCGCGACCAACGCCGAAGCCGAGATCATAAGCGATGGCTTGATGACGGCATCGCTTTGGTGGCACCCGGGCCAGGGGCAAGGCATCGAAAAACTCTTCCGTTATCATCGCCGGGTCAAGAATGGCGGCATCCTGCCGGACGCCCCCATGCGCTTCGAGACGGACGGACCCGCTTATGCCCTGCTCGATGCCGCCAAGGGCTTCGGCTATGTGGCGGCGCAGCGGGCGATGGCCTGCGCTATCGAAAAAGCCCGGGTCAACGGCATCGCCATGGTCGGCGTGCGCAACAGCAATCACTTCGGCATTGCCGGCTACCACGCCCTCAGCGCGGCCAAAGCCGGCTTAATCGGCTGGTCGATGACCAACGCGGCCGCGGAAATGGCGCCTTGGGGCTCGGCGCAGGTCGTCCTCGGCACCAACCCCTGGGGCATCGCCATCCCCCGCGGGGAGGAAAACGCAATTGTTCTGGATATGGCCCTGACCATGTCCGGCAAAGGCATGATGCGCTGGTACGAGCGCGAGAAGCGGGAAATGCCCGAGAACTGGGCGCTGACGCGGGACGGCGCGGTCACGACTGATCCGGCCGCGGCTATGGACGGCCCGCTTCTGCCCATCGGCGAATACAAAGGCTACGGCTTGAGCCTCTTGACTGATGTGCTGGCCGGTGTGATGACGGGCGCCCTTTTCGGGCTGGATGTCTTTCAGGATGATACGAATTTCGATGTCGGCCACATGCTGATCGCCATTGATCCGGCGGCTCTGATGCCGGCGGCCGATTATCAGCGGCGGCTTGAGGCGCTGGTCGCGCAGGTCACAGGCGCGCCCCCGATCGATCCGGCGCGTCCGGTCCTGCTGCCGGGCGAAGTCGAGTTCCGGCGCATGGCCGAACGGCGTGCGGAGGGCATCCCGGTCTCGCGCGAGACCGTCGACGGCTTGCGCGACCTGGCGGCTGATATCGGCGTAGCATTCAGCTTGTGATCGACCGAAGCAAATCCGAGGCGCATCTATGACAGGGGCAATCACGATCGGAAAAGCTGCGGCCGCTCCCGGCGGAATCGCGCGGGGCGGCAGGTTCGGGCATGCGCGCCCGGCCCGCGGTCATTGAAGGGCGCTGCACCTTCGGCGTCGTGGAAGAGACGGCGTCGAATTTGATCCCGCGTAAGACTTGAGGACGGAAAATATGGACGAATACCCAAATATATCTGTAGACCGGCGGCGCGGGCTCATCCCCGAAGACCTGATGAAGTTCAGTTGGCTGGCCGAAATCGCCATCGCCCCCGACGCCTCGCAAATCGCCTACACCGTCCGCCGCCCCCACGCTCCCTCCAACGGCTATATCTCTCATCTATATCTTTACGACCTGCGCAGCGACAGCGCCAGCCGCTTGACTGATGGCGACTGTCAAGTTTCCTCCATCGCCTGGAGCCGCGACAGCAGCCGCCTCGCCTATGCGTACAGCGACGCCGACGGCGACTCCGTGCGCGTGATCGAAGTCGATGACGATTTCGAGGCGATCTATGCGACCGACGGCATGCCCATGTCCGGCCTCGATTGGTCGGCCGATGGCTCGAAGCTGGCCGGCGTGCGCTGGACGCCCATGCGCTCGGCCGATGATCGCGGGCCCGCGCCCGGCATCCCCAAACCCAGCATCAAAGTTGTGCGCCGCCTGCGCTACAAGCAGGACGGCGTCGGCTGGGTGCATGACCGGTTCAAGCAGATCTGGGTTCTCGAGTTGGAAACCGGCGACTTCGCCCAGGTTACGCACAGCGAATGCGATTATTCCGAGCCGAAATGGAGCAACAACGGCGCGCGGATTGCCTTCGTCGGCATGGCGCGCGAACAGAATATTCCCCTCGGCTATGGCCAAATCTTCACCTGCGATTTTCCGGACGGCGAACCGCAGCTTCTCATCCCGGATTGGCAGGGCACGGCCTTCAGCCCGGTCTGGGGCGCCGATGACAAATATATCGCCTTCGCCGGGCATAATCTTTCGCCGCCGGTCAACCGCCGCAACTTCTGGCAGCCGCACCTGGCCGATGTGGAGGCGGGCACGGCCTGGAAGCTCGGCGCCGATATCGACGAAGAAGTCGGCAACTATTCGGTTGCGGATCAGCGCGTCAGCTTGTCGAACGTCACCATGAAGTGGGCGCCCGGCGACGAGTGGATCTATTTTCTGCTCACCGAGCAGGGCGCGGCCAATCTCTTCCGCATCAACACGGAGGGCGAATACGAGCGCCTTATCAGCGGCGAAACCATCACATTCGAATATTCGCCGGCAGTCGGCGGCGTCGCCGCTTTTGGGCAATCGAACCCGGCGAACCCGGGCGACCTGTATATCTGGCGGAATGGCGAGACGCAAAAGCTGAGCGATCTCAATCCCTGGCTGCGCGACCACAAGCTGTCGCCGCCGGAGAGCTACTGGTACGACGGCGTCGACGGCGCCAAAGTGCATGCCTGGCTGATCAAGCCGCTGAACTTTGAAGAAGGCAAAGCCTACCCGCATGTGCAATATGTGCATTGCTCCATGTTCGGTTGGGATTTTAATCACGAGTTCCAAATCTACGCCAACGCCGGATATACGATCGCCTATTTCAACCAGCGCGGCACCACCGCCGGCTATGGCCAAGCCTGGACGAAAGCCAGCGAGGGCGACCAGGGCGGCGCCGAATTTGACGAAATCATGCTCGGCGTCGACGAGTTAGTGTCGCGGCCTTACATTGACGGGTCGCGCATGGGTGTCACCGGCGGCAGTTGCGGCGGCTTCATGACCAACTGGGTCGTCGGCCACACCGATCGCTTCGCCGCGGCGGTGACGCAGCGTTCCATCGTCAATCAAATCAGCTTCTTCGGCACCTCCGACATTGGGCCGGAATGCACCGGGGGCGAAACCCGCACCGACCCCTGGCGGGATCTGCAGAGCAGTTGGGCGCAGTCGCCGGTCGCTTATATCGAAAACATCAATACGCCGCTGCTGATCATCCACAGCGATCAAGACCATCGCTGCGCGCTGGAGCAAGCGGAGCAGATGTTTGCGGCGCTGCGCTGGCGCGGCAAGCCGGTCGAGCTGGTCATCTTCGAGGGCGAAGATCACGGCTTGTCCCGTGGCGGCCGGCCCGGCAACCGCATCGAACGGATTCACCGCATCCTCGGCTGGTTCAAGCAGCACCTAGGCGCGCATGCAATCGAACTGGAAACCGCCTGATGGCGACAAGCGTCTGAAACCTGAACGGGCGACTTATTGAGTCGCCCGCAAAATTGTCAGAAACGTAGGGGCGACCGCCCGAACAGCGAACATTGTCAGAAACGTAGGGGCGACCGCCCGAACAACAAACATAGTCAGAAGCGTAGGGGCGACCGCCCGAACAACAAACATTGTCAGAAACGTAGGGGCGACCGCCCGAACAACAAACATTGTCAGAAGCGTAGGGGCGACCTATCAGGTCGCCCGAAAAACAGAAGGAGAAACTTGATGTTACAAGTAGGCAACTTAAGAGCCAAACCGGGGGAGAAGACCTTCGGCTATCTGGAGACGGCCGCTTCGCGCTCCGGGATGCGGCTGGATATTCCGGTCCATCTCATCGCCGGCGCCGAAAGCGGGCCGACTTTGATGCTGCAAGGCGCGATCCACGGCGCGGAAGTCATCGGCAGCATCGCGATCCTGGACTTTGTGGCGAAGGCCGACCCGGCCGCCATCCGCGGCAATGTGATCGCCGTGCCGGTGGTCAATCGCGCCGGCTTCGAGCTGGGCGAGCGCGGCTCCAGCGTGGACGACAAAGACATCAGCCGCCTCTTCCCCGGCAACAAGAATGGCAGCGTCTCCGACCAGACGGCATATATCTATTTCAAGGAAGCCATCAGCCAGGCCGATGTCTTGATTGATTTTCACGCCGGCGCGCGCACTGCCTACGAGCGCTACGTTCTCTTCACCGTCGAGAATGACCCGAACAACCTCAGCCTCATGGAAAAACGGCGGCGCAAGCTGGTGGTCGCCTTCGGGCTGGATCAAGCCGCTTTCTTCCCGCCCGGCACCTTCGGCAGCGGCGCCTCCAAAACCGCCATCGAGGACGCGAACACCCTGCAAATCACGCTGGAATTCGGCGGCGGCACCGGCTGGTACAAGAACGGCGAGGACAACGTTCGCGACGCCAACCGCGGCATCTGGAACATTATGAAAGCCATGGGCATGATCGACGGCGAATTGGAAGCCGACGGCCCGCTCTGCACGGTTTACAACGCCGGCGTCGTCATCTGGAAACCGGATGTCGACGGTCTCTTCATCCGCGATGCCCAATTCAAGGACGCGCTCAAGACGGGCGATGTTTACGGCCGTCTGGTCGATCCTTATACCGGCGAACTGCTGGCGGAGATGCCGACGCCGGCCAATGGCATCGTCATCCCCAGCGGCCAGGAGTGGCCCACGGTTGGCGCCACCTCCATCGGCATCCTCGGCACAATCGACCGCGTCGAAGACCGCCGCTTAATGGACCTGTCGGTCAGCTTTGATTAAGCCGCCAAGCCCCTCTACTCAGCGCGAGGGGCCAGGGCGCAGCAAAAAGGAGAAAATCAAATCATGAAACTGGGCAATATACAGGCGGCAAGCGGCGCAAAAGCCTACGGCATGTTCCAGGTCGGCGAGACCCATGGCCGCTTCCCCGTCCACATCCCGCTTCACATCGTCAACGGCAAGGCCGACGGACCGACGCTCGTCGTCCAGGCCGGGGCCAGCGGGCTCGAGATTGAACCTTCGCTGATCCTGCCGCATGTCGTCAACGAACTTGATCCGGCGGCGATAAGCGGCGCCGTAGTCGTGGCGCCGCTGATGAATACATCCGGCTTCGAATTCGCGCAGATCAACAGCGTATTTGATGACAAGCACCTGAACAAGGTCGGGCGCGGCAACGCAATCGGCAGCGTCAGCGAGCAGCTTGTCGGCGCTTACTATGATGCGGCAATCGCAAAAGCCGATGCCCTGCTCGACATCCGCACCGGCTCCCAATGGAGCTACCATCATCACGCGTCGGTCTGGGATGACGGCGATTTTGAAAAGTCCAAAGCGCTGGCCGCATCGCTTGGTTTGCCGCATGTCCTGCTGGGCAAGGGGCCCGACCAATCGATGGCGCATGAAGCGGCCAAAGACGGCATCGCCACTGTCGTCGCTTATATCGGCGGCGGGCCCGGCCTGCGCGATTACCGCGACCGCGATCTGGGACGGATGCGCAACGCCGTGCTCAACGCCATGCGCCACTTGGGAATGATCGAGGGCGCGCTGTCGTCGGATGTGGACAAGACGGTTGTGATCCGGAAACATACGGTCATCAGATGCACCGGCGCGCGCGGCTTCACCTTCATGGACAAGAGCCTGCGCGGCCAAGCCGTCAAAGCGGGCGACAAGCTGGGCTATGTGCGGCATCCCTTCTCCGGCGAAATGCTTGAAGAAATCCGCGCCCCCCGCGACGGCGTCGTGGTCGACGGCGGCGCGTCTTGGCCGGTGCCGCTTGAGGATGCCGTGCTGGCGATCCTCGGCGACGCGGTGGAAGAGATCGCCATCAGCTAATGTCCCGCAGAATCGAAGGCGGCAGCGGCGAACTCAGATATCGCCAAAGTCAGGCGCAGGCGCTGCCTGCCCGCGGCCGATTGTCGCTTGAATCGGCGGACCGAGTCGCTTCATGATCCTCGCCTTGATCAACCGCAGCAGCTTCCGCATCGGCGTCTATCGCTGGTATTGGGCGGGCAACGTGCTGGTGCACATCACCTATCTGCTGCAGGCGGTGGCATTGGGCTGGCACATGCTGGAGGTGAGCGGCTCGCCTTTCCAGGTGGGATTGGTGGCTTTCATGTACGGCATGCCCCTGCTGGTGGTTTCGCCTTTCGCTGGCGCTCTGGCCGATCGCGTGAAGCGGCAATGGCTGGTTGGCGCGTCCCTGAGCGTTGCCGTGCTGGCATCGGGCCTGTTGGCGCTGACGGCGGCCGCTGGCGGCGCGAGCGCGCCGCAAATCCTGGCGACATCTTTCACGCTGGGCGCGACCTTCTGCTTCTACGCGCCGGCGCGGCTGGCGATTCTGCCCAATCTCTTGCCCGAGGACATGGTCTTCAACGGCGCAACCTTGAGTTATTCCGGCACGCGCCTGATGGGTTTCTTCGGGCCGGTGCTGGCCGGCTTCCTGCTGGACTTCACCGATATCGCCACCACGCTGACCGTGCAGGCCCTGCTTTTCGCCATTGGCGCCGGCATCTACCTGCGGGCGACGCTAAGCTTGCCGCAGCCGAAACGCAAGAATCGCGCGGGCGGCAATTTCCTGACGGCCTACCGGGAAGTGATCAATTGGCTGCGGCGCGAACGCGCGCTCTTCGCCCTGACCCTGCTCGCCCTGGTGTTTGTGCCCTTCGGCATGCCCTATCAGAAGCTGATGCCGATCTTCGTCGACCAGGTGCTGGCCGAGGGACCGGCGCTGCTGGGTCTGCTGGTGGGCAGCGCGAGCCTCGGTTCGGCGCTCTCGGGCTTCGCCGTCGCCCTCATCGGCGATGTCTATCCCAAGGGCTTGGCCGTCCTGGTCTTCTCGGCGCTCTTCGGCATCGGCATGGTTGTCTTTTCGCTCATGCGCGATCCGCTGCTCGCCTGGGCTGTCATCTTCATCGTCGGCATCTTTTCCGGCATCTTCCTGACGCTGATCAACGCCCTGCTGCTGACAACAGTCCCGGATGACATGCGCGGGCGCATGATGAGCATTTGGGGCATGGTCTGGGGTTTGATCCCAGTGACGACTCTGGTCGCCGGCTCGCTGGCCGAGCTGCATGGCATCGCGATCGTGCTGGCCGCGGCCGGCTGCTGCGTGACGCTGATGTGCCTTTGGATGCTGGCGACGCGCTCGCCCCTGCTGGATTTGTAGAGAAGGGGCGCCGATGCGTAGACAACAGGAAGCCGAGCCGAAAACTGAAATTATCGATGCATGCGGGCGGCCCGATGGGCTGCCTCAGCAATATGTGAACTTATAGCTATGGTCCTGCTGCTGCATAATCACGAAATACGCGGATTGATGGACTTGTCCGAATACATTGACGCGGTCGAAAGCGGCTACCGCGAGTTCGGCCGGGGCGCCGGCGTCGCCTTCCCGCGCGAGAACCTCTGGATCAAAGGCGAGCGCCGCGAGAGCCAGGGCGGCGGGCATATTCCAGCCGGCAGCAAAGCCTCATTCAAATTCAAAGCGGGATTGCTGCCTGGCTTGGGCGGCGCCGGCGTCAACGCCTACACCGCCGGATTGCCGGGCGGTTTATCCACCTTTATGTTCCTCTTTGATACGGACAGTGGCGCGCTCGCCGCCATCCTGGAAGTGATGTACCTGAGTTGGCTCAAAACCGCGGCGGTATCGGCGCTGGCGACGCGCTACCTGGCGCCGCCGGATTGCGCCGTGCTGGCGCTGTTTGGCACGGGCCGCCACGCCCGCTCGCAGCTCTACGGCCTGACCCGGGTCGCGGATATTCAGCGGGTCCAGGCTTACAGCCGCGACCCGGACAAGCGGGGTGCATTCTGCGAAAGGATGTCGGCCGAGCTCGGCATTGAGGTGGTCGCGGTCGCGTCGGCCGAGGCGGCGCTGCGCGATGCCGATATCGTCACGGCGATCACGACCTCGCCGTCGCCCGTCTTTCCCGCCGCCGCCCTGCCGGACAAGCCGCTGCACATCAATGGCTTGGGCGCGCATTATCCCTGGGTCCGGGAGATCGATTCAGAGACTGTCGTCAACAGTCGTGTATTCGTCGATGTCTTGCGGCAAGGCCTCATGGAGAATGGCGAGTTAGTTATTCCCATTGAGGAGGGCCGGATCGACGCCTCCCATGTGGCCGGCGATCTCGGCGCATTGGCGGCGGGCGCCCTGCCGGGCCGTCCGCCCGGGACGCGCTGGACGCTTTTCCTGTCCGGCGGGACCGGCGTGGACGATGTAGCCGTGGCGACGCGCCTCTACCAAAAGGCGCGGGAGCGCGGCATCGGTACTGAGTTTGAATTCGGCCAACCTTACGACTTCGAGTTCTAGGCGGCGCTCATGGTCTTATTCTTGCGCAATCATGAAATCCGCGGACTGATGGACCTGCCCGAATATATCGCGGCGGTCGAAGACGGTTACCGTGAAATCGGCATGGGCGCCGGCGCCGCCTTCCCGCGCGAAAATCTTTGGATCCGCGGCGACAGAGACGAGAGCCAGGGCGGCGGGCATCTGCCGGCCGGCAGCAAAGCCTCCTTCAAATTCAAGGCGGCGCTTCTGCCGGGCATGGGCGGCGCCGGCATGCAAGCCTACACCGCCGGCTTGCCATCCGGGCTCGAAACCTACATGTTCCTCTACGACACGAACACGGGCGCGCTGGCCGCGGTCATGGAGGTGCTCTACTACGACTGGCTGAAGACAGCGGCGGTTTCGGCGCTGGCGGCGCGCTATCTGGCGCCGGAAAACATCTCGACGCTGGCCCTATTCGGTACAGGTCGGCATGCCCGTTCGCAACTCCATGCCTTGACCGCAGTCCTGCCGATTCAGCGCGTAAAAGCCTACAGCCGGAATGAAGCCAACCGCCGCGCCTTCTGCCAAAAGATGTCCGCCGAGCTGGGCGTTGCGGTCAGCCCGGCCGCAACCCCGGCGGCCGCGCTGCCGGAAGCCGACATCGTCATCACCATTACGACTTCGCCGACGCCCGTATTCGCTGGGACAGACCTGTCGGACAAGCCCTTGCATATCAATGCCCTGGGCGCCCATTATCCCTGGGTGCGCGAGGTCGATGACCATACGACGGTCAACAGCCGCGTCTTCACAGACGAGATGGAACAGGGCTGGGCCGAAGAAGGCGAAATCATCATGCCGCGGGATGCGGGCCTCATCGACGCCTCCCATGTCGCAGGCGACCTGGGCGCGCTTGTCGCCGGGAAAGTCCACGCGCGGCCGGAAGGCGCGAAGTGGACGCTCTTCCTGTCGGGCGGCACCGGCATCGAAGATGTGGCGGTGGCGACCCGCCTATACGAGAAAGCTCTGGCTGCCGACATCGGCAGCAGCTTTGCATTTGATCAAGCATACGAATACGAATTGTAAGGAGACGAAGGAATGCTCACCCACGATGCACTGAAACGAGACACGGCGCGCCGCGTGCAGCGCCTGCAAGCCATGATGAAAGAGCAGGATCTGGATGCGCTCATCATCTGCGGGCAGGCGATGCCAGGGGGCATGGGCGCCATCCGCTACATCACCCATGCTCACCTCTGGGGCGGCGTCGCCTATGCCATTCTCGGCGCCGACGACCCCCATCCCTGGCTGCAAGTCTGGAGCTCCTACCAGGCCGTCTGGAGCCGCAACGAAACCACTACCCTGCCCGAGCGCGTGCTCTCGCCTTATGAAGACATCGTCGCCGCCACCGCCGATAGCGCCAAAGCTTATGCCACCGGCAGCAAACGCATCGGCATGGTCAATATGAACAAGTTGATGAGCCTGGGCACCTACAATGCCTTCAAAGGCGCGCTTGAGGGTTATGAGATGGTCGAAGTCAGCGCCGCCTTCGACGCCATCCGCCAGATCAAATCGCCTTTCGAACTGGAGGCGATCCAACAGAACGGCGCCATCCTCGATTCGGCCATGGATGTCTTCAAGGATGTCGCCGGCGTTGGCGTTCGCTATTGGGATGCCTGCGCCGCCGTCGAAGGTTTTATCAAGTCCTTCGGCGCCTTCTGGGGCCGGACGAAGCTCTCGCTTGACGGCACGCCTTACACCGTGCCCACGCCCAAGGACCTGCGCATGGGCGGCGACGACATTATCAACTTCGAGATCGTCTACGAATCGCCTTATGGCTACTGGCTGGAGATGACGACGGTCTTCTCCTTCGAGCCGCTGCCGGACGATGCGCGCGGTTTGCTTGATGGCTACCTGGCGGCCGTGGAGGCCAGTTCGGCGGTGGCAAAGGCAGGCGCGACTTATCGCGATATTTCGGAAGCCAATGACAAGGCCTTGCGCGACCGGGGTTACCCGGTGGACGGCAAGCACACGCCCGATTGCCACAGCACCGGGCTCGATGGCAGCGACGGTCCCAACTCGCTCAGCGCGCCGGATTTCACGCTCAAGTCCAACATGGTTTTGTCCTACCATCCGGGCACGGTGCTGGAGAACGACCGCGGCTTCTTGATCTCGGACAATTTCCTCGTCACGGCCGAGGGCGCGGTCCGGCTGTCGCCGCATCACGCCGATCGCTATTATATGCAGCTGGAGGCCTAGGCAGCCGATTGAGTGTATGCATTGCGGGCGGGCGAGCCAAGGGCCGCCCCCAGATCTTTCTGAGGCAGGCGGGCGACCCACCGGGTCGCCCCTACCATATCGCGGGAAAGGCGGGCGAGCCACGGGCTCGCCCCTACACTATCTTGGGGTCCGGCGACCAGTCGAAGTCGCGGTCGAAGGGGTACATCGGCCGCTGGATATTGTGGAAAGGCAGGGTCTCGGGACGGGCGTTGACCGCGCCCGGGCTGAAGGCCATGATCGCTTCCGGCGCGATCCGCTGAAAATCGGGGAAGAGATAACCCAGCTTGAGGCAGACGATGCGGTAGCTCAGCGGGGCCAGGCCCAAGTCGCTGAACTGCGCCAGCGTCGTGAAAGCCAGACGCCGCTCCGTCAGGATGACATCGACGCGATCGACCCGCAGGATCGCCTGTCGCCCGGCCCGCCCAAGATCATGCAGCCCTTGGACCAGGCCCGTAACCGGCAATGGCCGGCCATGTATCGGATCAAGTTTACCGCCGAGGCGCAATTCCAGGCGAGCGCCGAGCCCGGCCCGGAAGCAGGCGGCGACGGCCGCGGCATCGGCCAAGCCCGCGAAAAGCGTCCGGGGCGCGCCCTGGGCCAGCAGGCGCTCCAGCATGTAGGGCAGATCACCAGCCGCGCCCGCCGTCACATTGTCGCCGGAGTCGCTGAGGAAAACGGTGGAGGCCGTCGACGCCTGCGCCATACTGATACAGGCGTCGACTGTGCCCGTCGGAACGGCGAAATCAAAGGCATGGCGCGCGTCCCAGTAGGCCCCCGCCAGTTTGCGCGCCGCCGATCGCGCCGCGTCCGCATCCCAGGCCAGCGCCACCGCCGCCGCCTGGCTGCGCGCTTGATCGGCCCAGGTGAAGCCGACAAGCAGCGAGGCATCCAGCAGGGCCTCGCCAGCGCTGACGCGCGCCACCTCGGCGTAGACGGATTTGCCCGGTTCAACCAGCGTCATCGTGCGCTCGCCCGATAGCAGCACCGGAATTGGCGCCAAGGCTTTGATCGGACGGCGGCCGGCGCGCAGGCAGCGCAGCAGCAGCTGGAAAGCGCGAGCGCGGGTCTCGGCGGCATCTTCATGCGGCGCCGTGCGATAGGCGGTGATCAGATCAAGCGCCTTCACGACGGCGGCCGACAGGTTGCCGTGCAGGTCGTAGCTGGCGCTGATGAGGCAGTTTGGGCCGACAGCGGCGCGCACGGCGCGGATGAAATCGGCTTCGGCGTCATCCAGGCCTTCGACCGCCATCGCGCCGTGCATATCGAGGTAGACGCCGTCCCAGGGCGCGGACGCGGCCAAGCCCGCCAGGAACTCTGCCTTGAGCGCGCTGTAGACCGAGCGCCGCAGAACGCCGCCGGGAACGGCATGCGCCTGCAACAGCGGCAGGAGTTTCACATCGCGATGCCCCTCGGCGAAGGCGTAGCGCTCGCGCAGCGCGTCGCCGCGCAGCACATCAAAATCGGAGAGCTCCGACGGCAGTGGCGAGAACGTGGCGCATTCGATGGCGATGCCGCCGGCGGCTATTTTCCACATCTTGCGGCGCCCCTCCCTTGGGCGATCGATTCAAACTGTTTTTTTAACTACAGAGGACGCAGAAGTAAACGCAAGTAAGTAATTGAAAAATGCGCATCGTCTATCGCGACATACATGCGGGCGAGCCAGTGGCTCGCCCCTACGGCATATCAGGAAACTCGGTGTACTCGGTGGTTCAATTTCAATTTGCCTCTTTTGATCGCGGCGGATGTCAGTTTTGAAGCGATTGCCCTGCGCCCCTGCCTATTCGGCGAAGGGATCGTCAAGCCAGGGGTATTTGCGCAGGTCGGCGCGCCGATAAGGGATGTCCTTGAAGCGCGGCGCGACCGCGCCCGGGCCCGCCATATAAATGATCTGATCGGCGATCGGCGCGAAACCGGCATAGAAATGCTGGGTCGACTTGACAACCAAGAGGCGTTTGGCGCGCGGATCGATGCCAAAATTGGAAAACACGGTCGGGCTGAAGACCTGGCTGCGCCGGCTGTTGACAATAATGTCGATGCCTTGGCAATGGAGCGCGACCGAATCGCCGCAGTCGATTGCGACCGGGCCATCGCTTTGCGTCCATTGCTGCTTCATGTTCGGAATAATGCGGGAGACGGCGACGCGCAGATCAAGCGGATCGCCGGACATGGGTCCCATCTTGCCGCCGAGGCGCAGGTCCAGTTCCGCGCCTTCGCCGGCTGACATCGCCACTTTGACCGCAATAGGATCCCAGATCATGCCGAGCGCGGCTTCGCTGACGCCGCGCTCCAGAAGCGCGCGCAGGACGAAGGTGGAATCGCTGGGCGCGCCGCCGCCGGCATTGTCCGCTTGATCGGCAACGACAACCGGACCGCTCTCCGCCGCCAGCGCCTGGTCAAGCGCGGCATCGAGCGGCAGCGAGGGCGGGTCGACCGCATGGCGCATGGCAAAGAATCTCTCGCCGAATTCGCGCGCCAGCCGCGCCGCCAGCGCCGGATCGCCGTCCGTCACCGCCAGCATCTGCGTGCCGCAGCTTGGCACATCGCCCCAGGGGAAGCAATGCGCCAGCGAGAGCGAAAGTACCTCCGGCGCCGCTTCGCCCGCGATCATGTCGTCGACGAAGCCGCGCATCGGCTGGTAGGGTGTCAGATACAAGCCGATCATCCGGCAATCGTAGAGCGCCATGGTCGGCCGGGTCGCCCCTTCGGCGGCGTCGGCGATGATGGCGAAGAGTTCTTCGGCCCGCTCATTGATATCGGTATGCGGGTATTCCTTATAGATGACGATTGCATCGGCGGCCTCAACCAGCGCAGGCGTGAGATCGCAATGCAGATCGAGCTCGACGCCGATCTTCGCCTCTGGCCCGACAATGGCGCGGGCGCGCTGGACGATGTCGGTTTCGCAGTCGTCATAGCCCTCGGCCACCATGGCCCCATGCAGCGGCAGCAGCGCAATGTCGACCGGCATGGCCGCCTTCAGCGCCGCCAGCAACTCATCGCGCAGGCTTTCGTAGGCGGCGCGGACGGTGGTCCCGGCCGGTTGGGCGAAAGCGTAGAGGCTGAAAATGTACTCCCAACCCCGCTCCCGGCAGCGGTTGCGGAAGGCGTTGAAGGGCCCGCCGAAGCCGGGCAATTCGCCCGATTCATCGAGGTCGCGGGCGCGCTGGACCTCAAAGTCCGCCAAGCCGGTCGGCATGGGCGAAAAGGTATTGGTTTCGGTTGCAATCCCGCCGGCGAAAACTCTCATGGGCGCGTATCCTCGCGTCAGTTGTTCAGGAGAATATAGTGCTTTCGCCGCGCCGGCGCAATGCGTGTTGCGGGCTTGGTCAGGGCAATCGCTTCAAAATTTTCTTTAACTACAGAGAGCGCAGAGGACACAGAGGAATGCGATGCATCAAGGATTTCGCGACATACATGCGGGCGAGCCACGTGCTCGCCCCTAGAGACTCGGTGTACGGGCGAGCCGGTGGCTCGCCCACTCTTGCTTCAAAATCTCCATTAGATTTTGCACGACTTACTTGCGTTTACTGAGGGATCTTGCCACAGAGACACAGAGGCACAGAGATTTATTTCATCACAAAGACACAAAGGCACAAAGATCACAAAGCGGTTTTACCACAGCGGCACAGAAGTAACTTCAAGTAAGTCATGTGAAATGCAGTATAAAGTCGAAATGTAGGGGCGACACTGTGTGTCGCCCGCATGTACGTCGCGCAAATCGATTCGCATTTTTTTGATCGCTTACTTGCGTTTACCTCTGTGCCCTCTGCGCTCTCTGTAGTTCAAAAACAATTTGAAGCGATTGGACTGGGCATAATCCGACGTTATAATCGGCGCTGCCTCATGCCGCATCGACGGAAGCAATCCCGGCGCGGGCCGGCCTGTCAAGGAGCTTCATTTGAAACCAATTACGATTCGATCCATCAAGCTGCATACCGTGCTGCTGCCTTATCTGGCGCCCTTCGAAACCAGCTTCGGCGCCGAAACGGACAAGGTCGCCGTGCTGGTCGAGCTCATTACCGACGCCGGCGTGACCGGCTGGGGCGAATGCGCCATCGAATTCTGGCCCGGCTATGGCCAGGAGACGGCCGAAACCGCCCGCCACATCTTGTCGGAATTCCTCGTTCCCGCCGTAACCGGCGCGACTTTGGCTTGCCCGAGCGAGTTCCCGGCGCTGATCAAGCGCTTCCGCGGCAACCACCATACCCGCGCCGGCCTGGAAGCGGCCGTCTGGGATGCCTTCGCCAAGAGCAATGACATGCGGCTGACGGATCTCTTCGCCCAGCACGCGCCCGAAGGCCATGAGTCGGCCGGGCGGGCGACGGTCGGCGTCAGCATCGGCATCCAACCGTCATTGGAAGCCACCTGCGATGCGATCCGCCTGCGCCTGCAGCAAGGCTATGGGCGCATCAAACTCAAGATCAAACGCGGCTGGGACATCAAGGTGGCGCGGGCCGTGCGCGCTGAATTCCCGGATGTCCCCCTCATGCTCGACGCCAACAGCGATTACGCGATTGAAGATGCCGATCATCTGGCGCAGCTTGACCAGTTCAACTTGATGATGATCGAACAGCCGCTGGCGCATGACGACATTTTTCAGCACGGGCGGCTGCAAGCGCGGCTGAAAACGCCGGTTTGCCTCGATGAAAGCGTCAAATCGGCCAGCGATTTGCAGTTGGCGCTGCAGGTCGGCGCCATTGGCGTCCTCAACTTGAAGCCGGCGCGGGTCGGCGGATTCAGCGAATCGCTGGAGATTTATCGCATCTGCGTGGCGAATGAGTTGCCCTTGTGGATTGGCGGCATGCTGGAGACCGGTGTGGGCCGCGCCGCCAATGTCGCCTTCGCCGCGCTGCCGGGCGTTACTCTGCCGTCGGATATATCGGCAACCGACCGCTATTTCGCCGCCGACATCAGCGAACCGCCCTTCGCGCTCGACGCGGGCAGCACCTTGGCGACGCCCGACGGCAGCGGCATCGGCGTCGAGCTGCAGCGCGACCGCCTGGAAGAAGCCGAACAGCGCTGGCGCGATAAGTGCCCCTATGGGAAAGGCGGATAGCGATGACGCTGGTTGAGCAGATCCAAGCTATCGCGGCGGCGGCCGACATGCATGTCGGCGTGGCGGTCTGGCATATCGAGTCGGATACGCGGCTGGACATCAACGGCGATGAACCCTTCCCGATGGCCAGCACATTCAAGATTCCGATTCTGGCGACCGCCTGCCGGCAATTGGCCGAGGGACGCATCAGCCTCGACAGCCGCGTCCCGCTGCGCGATGAAGACAAGAGCCTGGGCAGCGGCATACTGCCCTTCTTTGAAGCCGGCCTGGAACCGAGCGTGCGCGACCTGCTGACGCTGATGATCATCATCAGCGACAACAGCGCCACCGATATCATGGTGGATTATCTGGGTGGCGCGGCGGTCGTCGAAGGCTACATGCACGAGCTTGGACTGCGGGAGATCTTCTTCAAGCTGAATTGCAAGGACTTGCTGCGGCATGCCTTCCCGCCCGAGGTGGCGGAATTGCCGATTGAAGAACTGGTCAAGTGGACGATTGAGAACGACATTTTGCGCGACGGCCTGCCCTTCAGCAAAGGGCCGGAGAATAACGTCAGCACAGCCAATGCCATGAACGCTCTGCTGCAGCGGATGCATACGGATCTATTCCCGGATGAGGTCCGCGCCCTGGCTTTTGATATCTTGCACAAGCAGCAATATAGCCAGCGCATACCGCGCTTCCTGCCGCCGGGAACCAAAGCCGCGAACAAGACCGGGACCATTGGTGGCATCCGCAACGACAGTGGTATTATCACGATCGGCGAAGATAGTCATGTGATCCTGACGATCTTCAGCGAATGGGATGAGGCGTCGGTCTGGAACAAGCCGGTGGAACATCATCAGCGCGTGTTCGAAGTCGAGACGGCGATGGGCCAGATCGGCCGCGCCGTATACGATGCATTCGCGAGCATGGATTAGGCAGCGAGGGGAGGGCGTAACGACAATCTGCGGTATGGCTTCTCTTCGTTGAGTTGAATCTAATCTGGAGGATTAAGACGTGTACAAGTTGAGAAATGCAATGCTGCTTCTGCTGATGATCGTATTGCTGACGATTGCCGGCGCTGCGCTGGCGCAAGACGACATGATGGCGGGCAAAGGCGGCCGGTTGGTCGTGGCGGATGCCAATTCCAATACTTCCTTTGATCCCTTCGTTTCGTCCTGGCACAGTTGGCCGCATTATGCCATTTATCCCACGCTTTTCTCGCGCGCCGAGGATATGAGTTATATCGGCTACCTGGCCGATACCTGGGAAGTATCGGAAGATTCCAAATCCCTGACGATCAACTTGATCGAGAACGCCAGCTTCACCGATGGCAACCCGATCGACGCGGCCGCGCTGAAATGGAACCTGGAAAAATACGCCGATCCGGAATCAACCGCTTCGACCGGCCGCGCCTTGATCACGCTGCTGGATAACATTGAGGTCCACAGCGACTACAGCTTCACCATGCACATGAACTCGCCGCATGCGCCCTTGTTCTTCGTGCTTGCCGGCCTGGAGATCGTTTCGCCGGCGGCCTACGAAGCAATCGGACCCGATGACTTCGGCACCAACCCGGTCGGCGGCGGACCCTTCATCCTGAAGGAGTTGGTCACCGATAACTACGCGCTGTTCGAGCGCAACCCGGATTTCAACTGGGCGCCGCCGGAATTGTACGATCATCCCGGTCCGGTCTTCCTGGACGAATTGCAGATTCTCTTCATCGGCGAGGAGCAGACGGTCCTGGCCGCTTTGGAGACGGGCGAGATATCGCTGGCCGGCATCCCGACGCAGAATCTGGCTGATGCGGAAGCGAACCCGGACATTGACGTGCATGTCGCCAAATTGAGCCAGATTCGTTATGTCGGTTTCAACACGTCGAAGGATCCCTGGACGAATCCGGATCTGCGCAGAGCCTTCGCCTATGCCACGGACCGGCAGGAATTTGTCACCTTGGCCTGGGACGATCTGGCGGATCCGCTCTATCAGCCGCTGCCGCCGACGATCTGGGGACACAACCCCGACCTGAACGCGATTGCGCCCAGCTTCGACCCGGACAAAGCCGGCGCGATGCTGGATGAGCTGGGATATGTCGATGTGGACGGCGATGGCTTGCGGGAAGACCCGGAGGGCAATGCCTGGACGGTGCCGCTGGCGACCGCCTCCCCGGATGAGTGGCTGCGTCAAGCCGAAGTGCTGGAGGCGCAGTGGCGCGCCGTCGGCATTCCGCTGCAGATTGACGTGCTGGAATTCTCGGCTTTGATCGACCTGACAACCACGGGCGAGCACGATCTTTTCCTACTGCTCTACGGCTACCAGGATCCCAGCATTTTGACCTACTTCTTCGATCCGGAGCGCAAGGGCGGCAGCAACCGCGCCTGGTTCTCGACCGATGAATTGACGGACTTGCTGGTCGCGGCCGATTCGCAACTGGATCCGGAAATGCGTTATGAAGCGGTGACCGCCGTGAGCGAGTACATCATCGAAGCATCGCCCTGGGTCTACCTGGCGGTGCCGCCGGCGCTGACCGGCGTCCGGGCCGAGTTGATGGGCTGGCGCATCCATCCGGATACGAGCTTCCTGTATTGGAATGCGTACTTCGAGACGGAGTAGCGACCGCATCCTGGCGATTACGCGGGTCAGCCTGCGGGTCAGCCAATGGCTGACCCCTACACGTATCCATTGATGTTGTAATCTGTACGGGCGACGCTGTGATTCGCCCGCCAAAACGCAAAACTGTACGGGCGAGCCGGTGGCTCGCCCGCATGTCCAGCATTTGTTGAGGATGGTTCAGGCTTGAGCCAATACATCCTGCGCCGGATCGCGATTGCCTTTCCCCTGATTCTGGCGGTGACGACGGTCGTCTTTGTCATGCTGCGCGTCGCCCTGCCCGGCGACCCGGCCCAGATCATGGCGGGCGATCGCGCTTCGCCGGAGCAAATCGAGATTATCCGCCGAAAGCTGGGATATGATCGGCCGGTCTTCGAGCAATATCTCATCTTCCTGCGCAACTTCGCCAGCGGCGACCTGGGCCGTTCGGTCAAGTTTCGCGAGCCGGTCATCGGCGTCATCGCCAAAGCCTTTCCCTTTACCGCGACTCTGACCCTGCTGAGCGTCACGGTCGGCACGACCATCGGCTTGGGCATCGGCATCCTCACCGCCGTCTATCAGCGCACCTGGGTCGACAACCTCGGCATTGTGCTGACGGTGTTTTTCTTTTCGATTCCCACATTCTGGCTGGGGCTCATGCTGATTCTGATTTTCTCGGTGGGCTTGCGCATCCTGCCGGTGCAGGGGGCGGGTACCTGGCGGCATTTTGTCCTGCCGGTGGCGACATTGGCCGTCGGGCAGAGCGCCTTGATCGCGCGCCTTACGCGCTCCAGCATGATCGAAGTGCTGAGCGCCGATTATGTGCGCACGGCCCGGGCCAAAGGCTTGGGGCGTCGGCGCGTGCTGGTGCGCCATGCCTTGCGCAATACGCTGATACCGGTGACAACAGTGGTCGGATTATCGGTCGGCGGTTTGCTCGGCGGCGCCGTCATCACCGAGAGCATCTTCGGCTTGCCCGGCGTCGGCCGCCTGGCGATTGACGCCATCAGCAACCGCGATTATCCGATGATCCAGGGGGCGGTGATCCTGGTGGCCGCTTCGTTCGTCTTCGTCAATCTCATCGTCGATATCATCTACGCCTTTATCGATCCGCGGATCCGCTATGCCTGAGGCGAGCCAACTGCGCGCTGAACGGCCGACCGGCTTGTATACGCTGGTCTACTTGAAATTCGTGCGCAATCGCGTGGCCTTGGCCGGTTTATTCTGTCTGGCGCTGCTCCTGCTGGCGATTCTCTTCGCGCCGCAGGTGACGCCCTACGACCCGATCGGCAAAGATACGCCGGCGCGCAACCAGCCGCCCTCCCTGACGCATCCCTTCGGCACGGACAAGCTCGGCCGCGATATCCTGAGCCGCGTGCTCTATGGCGGGCGCGTATCGTTGCAGGTCGGCTTTCTGTCGATTGCGCTGGCGGTCGCCGTCAGCGGGCCGCTGGGTCTGGTCGCCGGCTTCTTCGGCGGTCTGCCGGATAATGCCATCATGCGGATCATGGACCTGATCCTCGCCTTCCCCGGCTTGATCCTGGCGATCTGGCTGGTGAGCCTTCTGGGCGCGAACATTGGCAATGTGATCATAGCGATCGCCTTCTTCTCGCTGCCGACTTTCTCGCGCTTGATCCGCGGCATCACGCTTTCGATCCGCGAGATGGAATATGTGATGGCGGCGCGCAGCATGGGCGCGGGTTCGCTGCGGATCATGTTCTACCACATCTTGCCCGGTGTGCTGGGTCCGCTGATTGTGCTGACAACGCTGGGCGTTTCCGGCGCAATCGTCGCCGGCGCCAGCCTGAGTTTCCTCGGCCTGGGGGTGCGGCCGCCGACGCCGGAGTGGGGCGCGATGCTGGCCGACGGCCGAAATTACTTGCGCACGCAATGGTGGATCGCCGTCTTCCCCGGCATGACGATCACGCTGGTCGTGCTCATTCTCAACATCATCGGCGACGCCCTGCGCGACGCCCTGGATCCCAACGTGCGCGCCTAGGGCCAGAGCTCGGTACTGAGGTATTTCAAGCCGGAATCCGGCAGCAGGATGGCGATGCGCCCGCCGGGATGCGCCGTCTCCAGCAGTTGCAGCGCGGCGGCCAGATTGGCGCCGGACGAGAAACCGGCGAACAAACCTTCTTCTTTCGCCAGCCGCCGCGCCATAGCCACCGCCTCGGCGTCGCTGACCTGCAGGCAGCCGTCAACCAGGGCGCGGTCGACCTGCGCCAACTCCGTCATGGCATATCCGCCGCCCTGTATCTTGTGATTTGGCCGCGTGACCGCCTCGCCCGCGAAGGCGGCCGCCCCCTGAGGTTCGACGACGTAGCATTGAATCGCTGGATCGCGCTCTTTGAAATAGCGGGCGCAGCCGGCGAAGGAGCCGCCGCTGCCGATGAAGTCGCAGAAAGCGTCGATGCCGCCGGCCTGACGCCAGATTTCAGGCGCGGTGTAGCGGTAGTGAGCGCGCGCGTTGCCCTCGAGCTGAAACTGATCGGCGCGAAAGGCGCGACGCTCGGCGACGATCTCCCGCGTCCGCGCCTCGACAAGCGCCAGATCCGCGCCGGAGACCTGGCCGGGCCGGGAGTCCGGGCATTGGTCCACCAGCGCGACTTCCGCGCCGAGCGCCGTCATCATACGCGCGCGTTCCCTGGAGTTGCCGCGGGACATGACGGCGACAAAGCGGTAGCCTTTCGCGGCGCAGACGATGGCCAGGCCGGCGCCGGTATTGCCGCTGGTCAACTCGACCACGGTGTCGCCCGGCCGCAGCGCGCCGCTGGCTTCGGCGTCTTCGATCAGCTGCCGGGCGATGCGATCTTTCTTGGAGTAACCCGGGTTTAGAAACTCGAGCTTGGCGAAAATCCGCCCGTCCATGTCCCGCGTGATGCGCGTCAAATCGACCAGCGGCGTATTGCCGATGACATCAAGCACGGATTGGGACAGTGAATCGCGAGGCGCCGACATTGTGTTTCTCCTCGTTTCAACGGCCGCAGCGGCGCGGTTTCGCCAGCAAATCAACTCTCGGTGATTATACCCGGATCGACCAAGCGAGCGGGAATTCGGCGCGCGTGGCGGGCGACCCTAGACTGTTATCTTGATCCGGCGGGCGACATGATATGTCGCCCCTACGTGGCTTGTTTGGTACTAGGCGCTTTGCCATTTGCGGCCGCGCTTGCTATCATTGCAGGCGTTCAATCTCCAAAAATAGTGTTGCGCATGCCAGAAGAAATTGTCATCCGCAAATTGACCGCCATGCCGGACCTGACGGCGACCGCCGAGCTGCAGAAGGCCGTCTGGGGCATGCATGACATTGAAGCGGCGTCGCCGCATACGCTCAAGGCGATTGTGCACAGCGGCGGCGCTGTCTTTGGCGCCGAAGCCGAGGGGCAGCTGGTTGGCTTCTGCTTTGGCATGGCCGCCTGGCGCGCGCGCGAGCTTTGGCTCTGGTCGCACATGGCCGCCGTCCTGCCCGCGCTGCAGGGCCGAGGGATCGGTTTTCGGCTCAAGCAGGCGCAGCGCGAATGGGCGCTGGCGCAGGGTTACCGGCGCATGGCCTGGACCTTCGACCCGATGCAAAGCGGCAATGCCAATTTCAACTTCAACCTCCTGGGCGTGAGCGCGCGCCGCTATTCCGTCAATCACTACGGCAACATGCAAGACGGCATCAATGCCGGCTTGGCCAGCGACCGGCTGGAGGCGCAGTGGCAACTGGATTCACCCCGCGTGCAAGCATTGGCGCGCGGCGAAAGCCCGCCGGCTGCTTCAGACGTCGGCGCCATCAACATGCTGCTGGCTGTGGATCAAGACGGCCGCTTGCGGCGCGAAGAGCCGGCCGCCTTTGAAGAAGCGCGCTACGGCATCGAGATACCGGTGGATTTTGCCGCTTTGAAAGCCGCTGACATCGGCCGCGCGCAAGACTGGCAGCTGCAAATGCGCGCCGCCATGACAGCTTTACTCGAGGCCGGTTATGTGGCGAGCGGCTTCCAGCGCGTCGGCGAGAAAGCCTGGTACATCCTCAGCCGCCAAACCTAGGCGATCACCGGCTGCGGGCGGGCGCAGAGCTGCGTCAAGCGGCCGATATCCGCGGCCGATTCCAGGGCGCTGCAATAATCATAGATCGCATCGGCTTGTTCCTGCGGGAATAGCTCGCGCGTGAGCACGCTGAATTTCTCGCGCATTTCCGCACCGCTCATGCGAAACTCCGGCTCGCCTTTCATATTCGGCAGATAGGCTTCGCGCCGGCTGCCGTCCTTCATTGTGACCTGCAGTCGACAGCCGTTCAGCGCCGGATAAGCCGCTTCAATCTCCTCATCGATTTGCACATCGATCAAGTTGCGCAGTCGGCGCGCTTCCGGATCGTCCCAGGCGGCGAAGTCCCGCGGCCAGGCGCTGCCTTGACTGAGCGCCACCGCTGTCGAGACGCGGATGCTCATGCCGGCCACTTCCCGCGCCGGGTTGGGATCGACGCGGAAAATCGGACGGGTGGCGTAGCCATAAGTCTTCAGCACGATGTCTTCAATCGCGCCGGTGTCCAGGGGGCCATCGGCCAGAAGCGCCTGGGCGGCGTCGATGGCCTGGTGTGTGTGCCGGCAGCCGCTATGCGGCTTGAAGGCCGTGCCGAGAATGGCGAAGTCCTTGCCGAGATCGGCGAAACAGTCCGGGTCGAAGCCCTCGCCATAGGCGCTGAAAAAGCCGTATTCGCCATCCAGCGCGCCGCGCGGGCCGTCAAAGCCGGAGTCCGCCAGCTTCAAGGCGAAGATGGCGTTGCGCGCGGCAAAGCCGGAGATCAGATCTTTGGTATCGCAGGGACCGGCCTCATAGACGTACTGCTCGGTGCCAGACGCGAGATCGGCGGCGAGGGCCAGGGCATTGATGCTGGTTTCGCGGTCGAAGTTGGCGCAGCGCGCGGCGGCCAGAGCCGCGGCCATCGGCCCGACCGTGCCTTTGAGATCGTTGCCGCGGGCCCGCTGCGTCGCCCGCACCTGCCGGCCGACGCGCACGGCGAAATCATAGCTGGCGACGATGGCGGCCAGCATGTCCGCGCCACTGCAGCGGTAGGCTTCGCCCACCGCCAGGACAACCGGCAATACTTGCGAGGCGATATGCCCGGCGGAACGGTGCGAGTCGTCCATGCCCATGATCTTGACCATGACCGCGTTGGCGAAGGCGGCGCCTTCGAGGGAGACAACTTCGCCGCTGCCCAGCAGCCTGGCTTCATCGCCGGGCATGCTCGTTGATGCGTAGCGCGTCGCTTTCTGGCCCAGGTCGCGCTGGTAGCCGCCCAGGCCGACGCCAATCGAATCGAAGACGATTGTCTTCGCCAGGTCCTGCGCCTCAGCCGGGATATCGTCATATTCCAGGCCGAGGGCGTAATCCACAATTTGTTCGAGCAAGTTCATGAGTTGGCTCCCCATTCGGCGCGAGCGACGCGCACGTCACAAAGTTAGGCAAGAATCTTTCTTGTTGCTTCAATCATATACTCGACTTCTTCCGCCGTCAGTTCCGGCGTGACCGGCAGGTTCACATATTGCCGCGCCAGGCGATCGGTGACCGGCAGCTGATCGACATTCGGGAAGGTATCGGCATAGATCGAGTAGTCATAGATCGGCGGCGCGTAATGGATGACGGCTTCGATGCCGGCGGCGCGCAACCCGTGATAAAGCTCCATTTGCCGGTCGCTGCTCTGAGGACTGGACCCGGCCACGGTGATTGCGTAGGAGCGAAAGGTGGATTCCGATTCGGGGCGGAAGCGCGGCGTTACGACGGCCGTTCCCGCCAGACCTTTCTCCAGCGCCGCGGCGATTGCCCGCCGTCTGGCGGTCCAAGCCGGCAAATGGGGCAGCTTGGCCAAAACCAGCGCCGCTTGCAAGCCGTCGAGCGGCACATTGTAACCCTCTTCGATGTAATTCTGGCGGCCCGGCGCTGTCTCGCCCGAGGGATCGTGCCCATAGCTCACAAGCAGACGGATCCGCTCCGCCAGGGCATCGTCGTCCGTGACCAGCATAGCGCCGTTGCCCGCGCTGCCGAGCGGCTTGAAGGGCGCGAAGCTGAACATAGTTACATCGGCGAAGGCGCCGACCGGCCGGCCATGATCGCGCGCGCCCGTCGCCAGCGCGGCATCTTCCACAATTTGGAGTTGATGACGGTCGGCGATGGCGCGCAGGGATTTGACATCGGCCGGGTGGCCATGCAGATCGACCGGCAAGATAGCGCGCGTCCGCTCGTTGATCAGCGCTTCAACCAACTGCGGATCCATGGTGTAATCGCTGGCCTGTACATCGCAAAGGACGGGGATAGCGCCGCATTGCCGGATGGCGCCGGTGGTCGAGATATCGGAATTGCCGACGCTGACGACCTCATCGCCCGGCCCGATGCCGCAAGCGCGCAAGGCGATGAATAGCGCGACGGTGCCCGAATGTACGGCTACGGCCTGGCGCGCTTGCACTTCTTCGGCGAAAGCGCATTCCAGCGCCGCCCGAATCTGGTAGCTGTCTTGATAAGCGCCGAAAAGGATGGGCGCCAGGGCGGCCTCGATCTCTTCGCGCATTTCCCGGTGGGTCTGGCTGGCGCGGGAACGCGGGACGCGGAAACTCTCTCCCATCGCGGTATCAGGCGCGGCCGCGCACATTGGGATCCAGGAAGTCCCGCAGCCAATCGCCGAGGAAGACCACGCCCAGCACGGTGATGGTGATGGCGATGCCCGGGAAAGCCGTCATCCACCAGGCGCTGTTGATGTATTGTCGGCCATCGGCCAGCATCAAGCCCCAGGTGACGGTGGGCGGCTTGACGCCTAGGCCGAGGAAGCTCAGGGAAGATTCAGCCAGGATGGTGACGCCGACCTGCACGGCCGCCAGAACGATTGCCGAAGAGACGACATTCGGCAGAATGTGCAGGAGCATGACCTTGGCGCGGCTCTGGCCCAGGGCGTAGGCGGCGATGACATATTCCATCTCGCGGACTTTGAGCACCTCGCCGCGGATGACGCGGGCATAGGTGATCCAACCGGTGAAGCCGAGGATGAGGATCAGGGTGGACAGGCCGGCGCCGACGACGCCGGAGATAGCGATGACCAGAATGATGAAGGGGATGGCGAGCAAGCCGTCGACGATGCGCATGAGGACGCTGTCGAGAATGCCGCCGATGAAACCGCTGATCAGGCCGTAGATAACGCCGAGCGTGCCGGAGATGAGCACGGACACGACCCCGACCAAGACCGATACGCGGCTGCCGGCGATGATGCGGCTTAAGATGTCGCGGCCGAGCTGGTCGTTGCCCAGGGTGTAGAGATTGCCCTTGCTATCCACAAAACCCGGGGGCTGGAAGCGGGCGCGGATATTCCGGCCCATAGGATCGTGAGGCGAAATCAGCGGGCCGACAAATGCCAGCACCACGACGGCCGTCACGATCAGGCTGCCAGCGACGCCGACCGGGCTCTTCAGCAAGATGGCGAAGATCCGCAGCGGCAGGCTGCGCCGCTCCGGGATGCTGGCAATCTCGCCCGATTTGGAATCGTGAATGTTCTGCGCGTCCATTAGGGATTTCTATTGGATCCTGATTCGCGGGTCAAGCAGGATGTAGATCACATCAATCGCGTAATTGATCAGTATAAAGGAAAGAGCGAACCAAATCAGACCGGCTTGCACGACAGTATTGTCGCGGACGCTGATCGAGTCGATCATCAATCGGCCCAGGCCCGGCCAGGAAAACACGCTCTCGACGACGACGGAACCGCCCAGGAGCCAGCCGAGCTGCAGCCCGAATACCGTGACGATCGGGATGAGGGCGTTGCGCAGGGCATGCCGCAAGACAACCGTTTTCTGCATCAAACCTTTGCTGCGGGCGGTGCGCACGTAGTCCTGATTGAGCACTTCAAGCATGGCTGAGCGGGTCATGCGCGAAAGCCGCGCCGCCATGCCGACGCCCAGAGTCGCCGCGGGCATGATAATTGCTTTGGGCTCCAAAGCGCCAAAGACCGGCAGCAGGCGCAAATGAACCGAGAAGATGATGATGAGCATGAGACCGAGCCAGAAACTGGGCATGGCAGTGCCCAGGGACGACATCATAGTAATCAGCAGGTCCAGAAAGCTGTTGCGTTTCAGCGCGGACAGGATACCCAGGGGCACAGCTACGGTCAGCCCGATCGCGGCGGCGGCCGCCGCCAGCATCCAGGAATAGCCCAGACGCTCGAAGACCAATTCCATGGCCGGGCGCTTGGCGAGATAAGAGATGCCGAAATCGCCCGTGACCGCTTTGCGCAAAAAGGTTAGGTACTGCTCGCCCAGCGGCCGATCAAAGCCCCAGAACTTGCGCATTTGCTCAATTTGCTCTTCGCTGAAGAAATCGGGCGCCACCACCAGGATGGGGTCGCCGCTCAGGCGCAGGATAAGAAACACCACGATCGAAACGATATACATCGTCACGAACAATTGTACAAGTCGGCTGACGATGAATCCGCGCATGATTATCCTTGCCCCCGCTATGTCTCCCCCCATCGCGATGGGGGGAGACTTGCCTGATTGGGGGGCTGATAGACCTTTACTCGAAGAGCGCTCCGACGATCAGGCCATTATCAACACACAGGACTCCGCCTTATGCCCCCTCTCCATTGCAATGGAGAGGGGGTTGGGGGAGGGGTAAAACTACATGCCCGCGAGTTTGAGATCGCGGAAGGTCATCCAGCCGTCTTTGCGCGGCGTGAAGTCGAATTCGGCCGTATTCAATGCAAAGACGTCGGTGATCTCGAAGATCGTGATCGTCTGGGTGAGGTCGATGTAGTATTCCCACCACTGTTCCCAGAGGTCGAGGCGGGCGTCGCGATCGATCGTCACCTGGATCGCATCGGCCACCGCATCCCACTCTTCGTCGCAGATGCTGTATGCCACTGCCGACCAGTCGCATTGGTAGAAGAGGGGCAGCAGGGCGGGACCGCAGCCGAGAGCCGCCAGCATCAGATCGCGATTGTTGCCGCTGCGCTGTACCTCGACCGCAAAGGCGGAGGCGTCGCGCACGGTCAGATCCACGATGAAGCCAACGTCCTCGAGCAAGGCGGCGGCGACTTCAGCGACTTCTTTGGCGCTGCCGCCACGACCAACGACGGGCGTATCCAGGTAAAGGGTCGGGCCTTCGCCATCGGCGAAGCCGGCTTTCGCCAGATATTCCTTCGCCAGGTCGGGGTTGTACCATTCGGCGATGACATCGGGATCGGCGTATTTGTCGGCCATGCCTTCCGGATAGTAGGAGCAGACGCGCGCCAAGCGGGCGCTGGCCGAGCCGTGCACTTCCGCCAGAAGGTGGCGATCAAGCGCGTGGGTGATGGCTTTGCGCACATTGATGTCGAGCGTGGCCGGCTCATAATCCGGGAAGGTCTCGGGGAAGGCGCCGCTCTCGGTATCGACGCGGGCGTAATAGTGGTACATCCTGTTCCCGCTTTCGGTCAGCAGGGTGATGCCATCGGCGTCTTCCAGCGTCGGGCGGTCGGGCACGGGCACGCCTTTCATCATGTCAATCTGCCCGGCGAGCAAGGCGGCGACCTGGGCCGACGGCTCGGGGATGACCTGGTAGATCACGCGGTCAACCTCGGGCCGGCCGCTGTGATAATCGTCCCAAGCCTCAAAGACATAGCGGTCGTTCTCGCTGAGTTCCGCCAGCACGTAGGGACCGGAACCGACGGGATTGCGGTTGAACTCTTCCTGGCCGACCTCTTCAAAGTAAGCGGGCGGGATCAACTCGCAGCCGTTGTAGCTGACGTCATTCTCGAAGTAGGCATGGGGCTCGTTGGTGAGGATATCGACGGTGAGATCATCGACGACCACAACTTCTTTGACAAAGGCCCACTGCTGATAGAGCGGAATGTCGCCGATGGGATGGCGGACGCGGTCGATATTCCATTTGACGGCCGAGGCGTCCACCGGCTCGCCGTTGTGGAAGGTCGCGCCTTCGCGCAGGTGGAAGCGCCAGGTGGTGTCGTCGACCGTCTCCCAGCTGTGGGCGGCTTGCGGGACATAGCCGCTGCCATCGGCGGCGCGCCAGATCAGGCAATCGTAATACAAGTTGAGCAAATGGTGGGTGGAGCCGTACCAATGCGAGTGCGGATCCATCGGGCGGATGGGACCGCTATGGGCGAAGACGAATTCGCTCATGTCGTCCTGCGCCGCAGCCGGCCCGATTGCCAGGGCGCCAACAAGAGCGACCAGGCTAACGAGTAGAAATAGTCTTGCTGCTTTCACGGTGATCTCCTTCTGTAGCTTAAACGAATCGATATTAGCAGAACCAGCGTTCAGACCAATAGGCAATAGCCACCTCCTTTTATGTTTCAGACTTGTGAACTCTCGCCAATCTTGTCACTGTTGAGCGGCATAGAAAGCGAGCTTGTCCTCATCAATTTCAACCCCCAGGCCGGGACCCGGAGGCGGCGGCAGAATCTGACCCTCCGGCTCATAGGGTTCGGCCAGGATGGTATCGGTCATATCCGAGAAACCGGCCGGCCATTTGGCCACCGGCGTGGCGGCGGCGAGGTTGGCGGCGGCAGCGGCGATTATATCAAAATAGGGCGCCACCGAAATCTCCAGGCCGGCCGCTTCCGCAATCGCCGCCATGCGCGCCGACGGCAGCAAGCCGCCATATCGGTGGATTTTAAAGTGCAAGACGTGGGCGGCGCGTTCGCGCGCGATTTCATAGGCGCTGCGCGGCCCGCCGCCGGTCGACTCGTCGGCTTGCAGGGGCGTCTCCAAGCGCGTCGCAAGATGCGCCATCTCGTCCAGATGGCTTACCGGCTGCTCAAAAAGGGCGACGCCGCCCAGACGCTCCAGCCGCGTACAGGCCTGCACCGCATCGCCGAGAGTATACCCGGTATTGCCATCCAGTTGGAAGCGGATCTCGTCGCCGACCAAATCGCGCAGTTGACTGTACCAGGTTACATCCTCGTCGACGGTGAACCCGATCTTGGTTTTGTACCAGGTCCAGCCCGCTTCCGCCGTCATCTCTTCAATCCGCGCCGCCATCGCCGCCGGCTCTTCGCGTTCGACGAAGCCATGGCAGACCGCGCCCGGCATGCAGGCCCCGCCGAGCAGCTCGTATACCGGCACAGCCAGCGCCTTGCCTTTGATATCCCAAAGCGCAAAGTCGAGCGCCGTGCGCGCGTTAACGGCGGCGCGATGCGCCTGAAACATACGCTGATGCAGGCCTTCGATGTTAAACGGATCCTGACCGACGAGCGCCGGCGCCAGCCGGTCGTCAATATGGTGCTTGACGGTCTCGACCGTGTCGCCGCCCCAGGCGCCGGCCGCGACGGTCTGGCCGATGCCGGTGATGCCGTCGTCGGTGTGGACTTGAACGACCACGGTATTGGTCGCGGTCGAAACGCCGTAGGCCGTCGCCAGATCGCGGCTGCGATCGATGCTGACGACCGTGCTATCAATACTTGTAATCTTCATGGCTGCTTCAAACCGTCACCATCTGCGGCGTCGTCAAGCGGACGAGCTCGCCCACATCCGCGAGTTGTTCCAGGCGGCCCGCGCAATCCAGGAGCGCGGCGATCTGTTCCTCCGGCAGCATATCGCCGACCAGGTAGCGGAACTTCTCTTCAAATTCGGCATCGGTCAACATATTCTCGGGTTCGCCTTTGGCGTATTCGACCCGTCCCTTATGCAGCCCGCCGTCTTCCGTGATGATGCGCACCTCACAGCCGTTCGTCAACGGATGCCCGGCCTGGATCTTCTCGTCCAAACCGACCTTGACCAACTGCCGCAGGCGGCGCTGTTCCGGTTCATCAAAGCTGGCGATATCCTCGCGGAACCAATTGCCGCGCGTCAGAATGACGGACACAGTAACCGGCAGGCTGAAGCCGGCTTGGCCGACGTTCACCGGCGCATAATTGACGCGGAAGTCGGGCGTGATGGCTTCCAGGTAGGTATCGACTTCAATGGAGGCGATGGCATCAAGATCGGGCCGGCCGCTCTTGAGCAATTCCAGCGTCGCATCGACGCAGGAATGCACATGGCGGCAGCCGGCATGCGGCTTGAAGCCGGTGCGCGCCAGCGCTTCGCCATCGAGCCGATCGAGCGCGGGCGCGTCTCGGCCCGGCCCAAAGGCATGGAAGTAGCCATAAGGTCCATCCAGGGCGCCGGGCGGTCCGCGAAAGCCGAAATCGGCCAGCTTCGCGGCGTGGATGCCGTTGCGCGCGCCATACCCGGCGAGCAGGTCTTTGGTATCGCAAGCGCCGGCATCGTAGACATATTGCTCCGTGCCGCAGGCCATATCCATTGACAGCGCCAGGGCATGGGCGATTTTCTCGGCGGGCAGGTCCATTGCTTTGGCCGCCGCCACCGCGCTGCCCAGCGTGCCCGCCTGCCCCTTGTGATCGAGGCCGCGTTCGCGCTGCCAGACATCAACCGCGCCATGCACCAATTCCATCACATCGTAACCCACCGCCAGAGCCGTGATCATCTCTTGACCGCTGAGCCTAAGCTGTTCGCCCAGCGTCAGCACAACCGGGACCAACTGCGAGGCGACGTGGCCGCCGATGCGGTGCGAATCATCCATGCCGAGGAACTTGCCCATCGTGGCGTTGGCCCAGGCGGCGCCTTCGACCGTACTGCGGCGGCCATCGGCGACAATGGTCGCTTCGTCGCCCGGAATCATATCCGCCGCATAATCCGCGGAAAGCTGACCGAGCCTGGTCTGATAGCCGCCGATCATGGTGCCGACAAAATCGAGCAGAACCTGGCGCGCGCGGATAATCGTGAGCTCGCTCAAGTCGCTGTAGCGTCGCGCCGCGGCGAATTCGCCGATGACGGAGACGGCAGTCTGCTTGCTCATGAAACTATTCCTTTCACTCCCGATCTTTCACATCAGCGCTGGCCCGAGCGCGCCGCAACTGATCGTCTACACGCCATTGTATACAATCGCGTCCAGCGCCTCTAGCCCCAGCGCGCGGATCTTCGCATTAAAATCGGCCAGGGACTCGCTCAAATCCGAGCGCATGTCGGCCAGATGCCCGTCCAATTCAGCGCTGAGCTCGGCGAAGACCTCGCGCGCCTGCTGCGGCGGGGCGTAATCGGCGCTGTCCACCGACCAGAAGAGCGCATTGAACTTCTCGTGCAATCCGCTGGCATAAAGCTGCGATTCGGTATAACCGACGTTGATCAATTGAGGCAGCCGCCGGTCAACTTCGGCGCGGAGCGCTTCGCCCATGCTCAGCAATTCCTCATCGTCAGAGCGCGCTGTCCAGGCGCCCACCTGTGCTTTCAGCTGCACAAGCCGGTTGACCAAGGTATTGTTCTGCGACAGGCGATCGCGGATCTCCAGCAGCATCGCCAGTTGCGCCGCGTAATCTTCCGCCGTCGCCTCGACCCGCGGATCAGCCCGCAGCTCAAAAGGCTGCGTCAGTTTCTCGCCATCGACAAGCAACTCCGCCAGGTATTGACCCGGGACAAGCAGCGGTCCGTCCGGCCGTTCCCACCAGCCGTCAACGCCTTCGACCGCTTCCGCGCCGGGATAACGCAGATTCCAATGGAAGCGGTTCAAGCCGGCCTCGACACAGGGACCGTCGGCATCCGCGCTGCTGTAGCTGCGGATTAATTCGCCATCCGGCATACGGAAGTTGAGCAGAACCGAATCGTCGCTGGCGGCCGGCAGGTAATAGCGGAAGACGATGCCCTCCGGCGGATTCGTCCCGGCATCCAGAAAGGCGGGCCCATCCGAATTCGCGGATGTCGTAAAGCCGACAACGCTTGTGCCGATGCCGCCATAGTTGACCACATCCGGCCCATAACTCTTGTCCCAGCCGCCGAAACTTGCGTAAGCGCGCAGGCGCGTTTTCGGCGCGGGCGCGAACAAAATGGCGCCCGCTTCACTTGGCGCCTGGCGCAACGGCGACAGATCGTCCAGGATCCAGAAGGAGCGCCCGTGCGTCGCCAGGACCAGGTCGTCCTCCTTGACGATTAGATCGTGAATGGGGCAGACGGGCAGGTTGCCGCCCGCGCGCGCCCAGTTGGCGCCGTCGTCAAATGAGAGGTAGACGCCGGTCTCCGTCCCGGCATAGAGCAGGCCGCGCCGATCGGGGTCTTCGCGAATGACGCGCGTGAATTCGTGCTCGGGAATGCCGTTTATGATCGGCGTCCAGTTCTCGCCGTAATCGGTCGTCTTGTAGAGATAGGGCCGGGTGTCGTCGAGTTTGTAACGCGTGGCCGCCAGGTAAGCCGCGCCCGGCTGATGCGCCGAGAGATCAATAATGCTGATCAGCGCCCATTCCGGCAGGTCCGGCGGCGTGATGTCCCGCCAGGTTTCGCCGCCGTCACGCGATATATGCACCAGGCCGTCATCGCTGCCCGCCCAGAGCTCCTGCGCATCGTGCGGGCTTTCCGCCAGGGCGAAGATATCGCAGTAGATTTCGGCGCCGGTATTATCCCGCGTGATGGGTCCGCCGGAGGACTTGAGCTTGTCCGGATCGTTGCGCGTCAGATCCGGGCTGAGCACTTGCCAGCTTGCGCCCAGGTCGGTCGAGCGGTGCAGGTGCTGGCTGCAAGCGTAAAGCACATTTGGATCGTGCTGTGAAAACATGATGGGATAGGTCCACTGGAAGCGGTATTTCAAGCCCTCGGCGCCGACCCCCCAGCCGTACAACTCGGGCCAGACCGTGTTGACCCACTTCTGGCCGGTGCGATGGTTGTAGAGCGTCATGTGGTCGTTGTAGGCGCGCTGGCCGGTGGGTCCGGAGCCAACCACTATATCCGGATCGTCCGGCTTGATGGCGATGTAGCCGCTTTCGCCGCCGCCGGGCGCGTACCAGTCCCGCTCGTGAATGCCGCCATCGACAGTCGCGCTGGGCACGCTGATGGCGCTGTTGTCCTGCTGGGAGCCATAGACGCGATAAGGAAAGCGGTCATCGGCGCAGACATGATACATCTGGGCCGTCGGCTGGTTGAGAATCGACGACCAGCTTCTGCCGCCATTGAAGGATATGCAAGCGCCGCCGTCGTTGCCGCGCGCCATGCGCTGATTATCAGCCGGGTCAATCCAGAGGGCGTGTTCATCGCCGTGCGGCGTCGGCAGAGTCTCGAAGGTGGCGCCGCCATCAATCGATTTCCACATGCTGTAATTCTGGATGTAGACCGTGTCCGGATCCAGCGTATCGGCGGTGACGTGCATGTAATACCAGGGCCGCGTCCTTAAGAGCGATTCTTCGCTGAGGCGGATCCAGCTTTCGCCATAATCGTCCGAGCGAAAGACGGCGCCATCTTCGGCTTCAACGCAGGCCCAGACGCGCCCGGCCTGCGCCGGCGACAGCGCCACGCCAATTTTGCCGAGCAATCCACTCGGCAGGCCCGGGTTGCGCGTGATATCCTGCCAGGTATCGCCGCCGTCAAAACTGCGCCAGAGCCCGCATTCGGGCCCGCCGCTATCCAGTTTGTGCGGGTAGCGCTGCGCCTGCCAGATCGCTGCAAAAAGGATGCGCGGATTGTTCACATCCATTGCCACATCGTGCGAACCGGCGCGCTCGCTTTTGTAGAGAACCTTCTCCCAACTGCCGCCGCCGTCCAGCGAGCGGAAGACGCCGCGCTCCTCATTCGGCCCGAATGCGTGGCCGAAGGCGGCGACATAAACATGCTCGGGATTACCCGGATGAATCACGATTTTGCCGATATGCCGCGAATCGCTCAACCCGATGTGCCGCCAGGTCAAGCCGGCGTCGACCGACTTGTAGACGCCGTCGCCGTGCGAGACATTGCCGCGGATCGTGCTCTCGCCCGTGCCGGCGTAGATCACGTTGGGGTCGGAGGCTGACACCGCCAGCGCGCCAATCGCGGCTGTATTGAAGTAGCCGTCGGAAATGTTGCGCCAGTATTGCCCGCCGTCCGTCGTCTTCCAGACGCCGCCGGCGCAGGCGCCCATGTAAAAGGTCATCTTCTGCGAGACATCGCCGGCGACAGCCACCACCCGCCCGCCGCGATGCGGTCCGATGCAGCGCCATTCCAGCTTGTCCAGCAACTGCGCTCTGATATTTTCACTCATACCATCACCCACACAACTGTTTTTCTAATCGCCATCTTCAGCGAAGTTTACCTATTGCAGTAGCGCCTCGCCATAAACCACCTGATTCCGCCAGGGCAATCGCTTCAAATTTTTTGTTTGACTACAGAGAACACAGAAGTAAACGCAAGTAAGTCGTGCAAAACCTGAGGGGCATTTTGAAGCAAGGGTGGGCGAGCCACCGGCTCGCCCGTACACCGAGTCTCCCATTATGCCGTAGGGGCGAGCCTTGGCTCGCCCGCATGTATGTCGCGAAAGACGATGCGCATTTTTTCAATAACTCAATTGCGTATACTTTGACCCTAAAACACGTACATAATTGCAAATCAAACCAGCCTCTTTTAGCGCGCTCCCCTTCCCTAGCTTGCTGGGGAAGGGGCCGGGGGATGGGGTTGTAGTGGTCCCGAAAACTGGACACCTAGTGGAATGAGTTTTTGGGGCGGCATTATGTTTATTGACAAGGCAGCGGGAGATTTTTCAACTCAGGCGGTGGAATTATATGGATAAGTCGCCAAAAGAACATAATCTCGGCGCCCTCGGCGCCCTCGGCGGTTAAGGGAAATTTGAAGCGATTGCCCTGGGAGAGCTCCGCGCGCGTTTTTGTCCAGGCGCCAAAAGTGTTATCATCTGCTGGAAGCCCAAGATAATGATGTCAATCTCAAGGAGGTATGGCGCGACCAATTGCCTTTACAGCATTTCAAATCTTTAGTCCAAAACGTACCGACAGGAGAAATTACAGATGTTAAAGAAACTTTCCCTTCTCGCCGTTCTGCTCATCGCCATTGCGGCGCTGGGCCTTGTCTCAAGCCAGGGCATGTACAACGAAGCGCCCGCCTTGGCCGAGATGGTCGCCGCTGGCGAGCTGCCGCCCGTCGACGAGCGCCTGCCCGCTGAGCCGCTGGTCATCGAACCGGTCGAAGAAATCGGCCAGTACGGCGGCACCTGGCGCCTGGTCGATAACAACGACAGCAACGGCTGGACGCAGATGACCATGAATGTGGAACCATTCCTGAAATGGAACCGCGACGTGAATGGCTTCCGCCCCAATATCGTCACCAGTTGGGAATGGAATGACGAAGCCACCGAACTCACCGTCAACTTCCGCCAGGGCATCAAATGGTCGGACGGCGATCCCATGACCGTCGATGACTATCTCTTCTGGTGGAACGACATGGTGCTGGATGAAGATGTTCCCGTGAACGCGCCCTTCGGCACCACCGTCCGCGGCGAGCTGATGTCAGTCGAAAAGATCGACGACTACACCTTGCATTTCAGCTTCCCGCACGCTAACCCGCTCTTCATGGAATACAAGTCGCGCGGCGCCTACCATTCGTCAATTCATATCGTGCCGGAACACTATATGCGGCAGTTTCACCCGGCATACAGCGACGCCGAGGATGCCACCGAGCTGGTCAACCGCTATAACTTCGGCAGTCGCATGCACTATCCGGATAAACCGACGATCTCCGCCTGGATGACCGTCGATTATGTCGCCAGCCAGCGGCTGGTGCTGGAACGCAATCCCTTCTACTGGAAGGTCGATCCCGAAGGCAACCAATTGCCCTATATTGACCGACTGGATGTCGAGATTCCCCAGGGAAGCGCGACCGAGCTGGTTGCCCTGAAGGGCATCGCCGGCGAACTGGATATGCAAGTCCGCGATGTGAATCTGCTGGATGTGCCGCTTGTGCTGGAAAACCAGGAAGCGGGCGACTACCGCGTCATCATGTGGAGCCGCGGCGACTACGCCTGGCCCTGGATCATCCCCATGTATGACTATCCGGACGAAGACATCCTCGATCTGATGTACATGAAAGAATTCCGGCAAGCCATGTCCCACGCCATCAATCGCGATCGCATCAATGAGATCACATCGCTCGGGCTGGCCACCGCGCGCCAATTCTCCTTGAGCGCGGAGAGTCCCGAATTCCAGACGGAGGAGGGCCAAGCCTTCTATCAGGAATGGGCGGCCTCCTACGCCAGTTACGATCCCGCACTGGCGGGCCAATTGCTCGACGGCATCGGCGTCGTCGATGCTGACGGCGATGGCTGGCGCGATCGGCCCGATGGCAGCGCGCTTGAGCTCATCGTCGATATCCCGGCCGGCGACACCGGCTCAATCGACCGCATGGACCTGGTCAAGGAAGATTGGGAAGCGGTCGGCTTGAAGACGGTGCTCAACATTATCGCCGGGGAACTCGTGAGCGCGCGTCACCTGGCGGGCGAGATCATGATCCGCGCCTGGGGCAGCGCCGCCGCCTGGGGCCTGGTCTCCGCGGCTACAGTCTGGACGCCGATTGAAGGCGTGACCTATTCAGTTGGTGGCGCCAGAATCGGCGACTATTACAATTCCGGCGGCGAACGCGGCGTGGCGCCGCGGCCCGGCTCTATGCTCGAGCAGCTCCAGGACGCCTATACTGAGCTGATCAGCATCGTTGATCCCGACGAGCGCGAAGCCAGACTGTTGGAAGCCTATCAAATCCACATCGACGAAGGTCCCATCACCATCGGCACCATCGGCGAACATCCCAGCCCGGTCATCGTCAAGAACAACTTCCGCAATGTACAAGACTTCGGCCTGGTCGCCGGCTGGGATCTGGCTTTCCCCGGCACCGCCGATCCGGAACAGTTCTTCTTCGATCAAGACGGCTAATGATGTCAGTTCCTGGATTCGGGCGACATAATATGTCGCCCCTACAACTCGCTAGACAACGGTAGGGGCGACCCGGCGGGTCGCCCGAATCTCACATCAATGTACAGATTTGATATCGCTAGCACAGCCGATGAATTGGTATCCGCTCGCCTGCATTCAGCGTTTGCTGGAGGTTTGGGCGGAGGACAAAGACAGGACGAACAGAGACCCTAACTCGCCATGGCCAGATACATCCTGCGCCGCGTAGTCGCCATTTTGCCGACGCTCTTTCTCATCACAATCTTCGGCTTCCTGGTCATGGAAGCGCCGGAAGGCGACTACGTCACCAGTTACATCGTCCGCGAATACGGGCACGGCAACACCGAGGCGGCGAGGATCGAAGAGGAGTTGCGCTCGTTTTTCGCCCTGGATCGTCCAGTTTATGAGCGCTTCGTTAGCTGGCTCGCTCGCTTCGTCCAAGGCGACTTCGGCGATTCTTTCGACCTGCGCCAGCCCGTCCGCAAAATCCTTAACGACCGCATTGGCCTCACCCTCACCATCTCCCTGGCGACATTCGCCATCTCCTGGGGCGTCGGCATTCCGCTCGGCGTCTACAGCGCCACCCATCAATACTCCAAATCCGACAACTTCCTGACCACCGTCACCTTCGTTGGCTTGGGCTTGCCCGACTTTCTGCTGGCCTTGGCTTTTCTTGTCCTCGGCTGGCAGCTAACCGGCGAGGTGCTGACGGGCCTGCAATCGACCGAATTCCTCGATCAGCCCTGGTCGCTCGCCAGGCTGCTCGATCTCTTGAAACACATGGTGATACCGGTGTTCGCCGTCGTCATCACCGGTACCGCCTGGGTCATGCGCGTCATGCGCGGCAACCTGCTCGATCAACTGGGACGCGATTACATCGTCACCCTGCGCGCCAAAGGCGTGCCGGAGCGCGTCATCATCTGGAAGCACGCCGTCAAGAATTCACTACACCCGCTGATTGCGGCGCTGGGGCAGACGCTGGCCTGGCTCATCAACGGCTTCACGATTACGAGCATCGTGCTCGAGCTGCCGACCATCCAAACCGCCTATCTCAACGCCACCCTGCAGCAAGACGTCTACCTTGCCGGCACGATCCTCATTCTTATCGGCTTTCTCGTTCTTATTGGCACACTTTTAGCGGACATCATCCTGGCCTGGATGGACCCGCGCATCCGCTACCAATGATCCGCATGACCGGAGGTACAGTGGGCTGCGCTCTTAGCTTGAAGTCATGCTTAACTGCTTCACGGCGAAATCGTCATCGCATGGGACCCGTCTTCGGACCACGAGTCACCCCTCCGTATTGCCATCTGAGGACACGACAGGTTCACAATGTCGCGCGCCGCAACGTCTACCCCATCCCCCGGCCCCTTCCCCAGCAAGCTAGGGAAGGGGAGCGCGCTGAAAGTAGATGGCATTTTATGCTCGCTTTTGTACTTTGTTGCGCGTCTATTCACAGTTTCATCAACGAGTCACCCTTCCCCAGTGAACTGGGGAAGGGCCGGGGATGGGGTAGAAAAACTGTCCTCTCCTCAGCATTGCAGTGGAGAAGGGCCGGGGGAGGGGTTCTAACCGCTCATGCAAGCGCCTGAAATCCCACCAGACGAAATTGCGTTTGGCGACCTCGACGCCGAAGAGGCCGATGTCATCTCCGTCCGTCGCTTGATGTGGCTGCGCTTCAAACGCAATCGCCTCGCCCTCATCGGCAGCGTCGTGCTCGTCATCATGTACCTCGCTGCCATCTTCGCCGGCTTCATCGGTCCCTACGGCTTGCGCGAAACCCACGCCAAGTTCCCGGCGTCGGCGCCGCTTCTGCCGCGCTTCGTTGACGAAGAGGGCGTCTTCAGTTTCCGCCCCTTCGTCTACGCGATGGAGTCAAAAGTCGATCCCGCCACATTCAAGCGCGTCCTGACGCCCAACACCGAAGTCAAACATTATGTCCATTTCTTCGCGCGCGGTACGCCCTACACCATCCTCGGCTTCATCAAGACGGACATTCACCTCTTCCATGTCAATGAGCCGGCCAAGGTGTTCTTGCTTGGCACGGACAAGCAGGGCCGCGATCTTTTCTCCCGCGTCTTTTATGGCGCGCAGGTCTCGCTCACGGTCGGGCTGGTCGGCGTCAGCTTGAGCTTGATTTTCGGCACGCTCATCGGCATCGCTGGCGGCTACTTCGGCGGTCTCTTTGACGATATCTCCCAACGCATTATCGAGGTGCTGATCTCCTTCCCGCAGATTCCGCTCTGGCTGGCGCTGGCGGCGCTGATACCGCCGACCTGGACATCGGTGCAGCGCTTCTTCGCCATTTCGATTGTGCTGTCCCTGGTCAATTGGGGCGGCTTGTCGCGTCAGGTTCGCGGCATGGTCTACGCCCTGCGCGAAGAGGATTACGTCATCGCCGCTCGTTACGCCAGCGCCTCCGACTGGCGCATCATCACCCGGCATCTGCTGCCCAATACGCTGAGCCATATTCTGGTCATCGCCACGATTTCCATCCCGGCCATGATCCTGGGCGAAACCGCGCTCAGCTTCCTGGGCCTGGGCATTCAGCCTCCTATGACCAGTTGGGGCTTGCTGCTCAACCAGGCACAGCACATTCGCGTTCTGATTCAGCAGCCCTGGCTGCTGACGCCGGCCTTATTCGTTGTCGTCACCATTATCTCTTTCAACTTCCTGGGCGATGGGCTGCGCGATGCCGCCGATCCCTTCTCCAACTGAGCGCCGCGCCATGCATCCCAACCTGCTTGAAATCACGGACCTGAAGACGCACTTCTTCACTGAGCAGGGGGTTGTGCCCGCCGTCGATGGCGTAAGCTTGAATATCAAGCGCGGCGGTACGCTGGGTTTGCTCGGCGAAAGTGGCTGCGGCAAGTCAGTCACCGGCTTTTCAATTCTGCGTCTGGTGCGGCCGCCGGGCAAAATCGTGGGCGGCGATATCCGCTATTATGGACGCGATGCAATCAACGGCGAGAATTTGACCGCCTATGAGGACAGGAGCGAAGCCCTGCGCCAGTTGCGCGGCGCGGAGATCGCCATGGTCTTTCAGGAGCCGATGACCTCGCTCGATCCCCTTTTCTCGGTTGGCAACCAGATCATGGAAGCCATCCTTTACCACCAGGATGTCAGCAAGGCGGAAGCGCGCAAGATTGCGGTCGAAACCCTCGATCGCGTGCGCATGCCCCAACCGGCCGATGTGATGAAAAACTACCCGCACCAATTGTCCGGCGGCATGCGCCAGCGGGTAATGATCGCCATGGCCCTGTCTTGCCGGCCCAAGCTGCTGATCGCCGACGAACCGACAACCGCCCTGGACGTGACCACAGAAGCGCAGATACTCGAGCTCATGCGCGAATTGCAAGATGAGTTGGGTATGGCGATCCTGTTCATCACGCATGATCTGGGCGTCATTGCCGAGATGGCGGAAGATGTCGCCGTGATGTATCTGGGCAAGGTGGTCGAGCGAACGGATATCAACACGCTGTTTTCCCAGCCCCAGCATCCCTACACGCGCGCGCTGATGCAATCGATCCCCAAGATCGGGCGCAAAGACGGCAAACGCCTGGAAGCGATTCGCGGCATGGTGCCTTCGCCGCGGAATATCCCGGCCGGCTGCCCCTTCCACCCGCGCTGCGCCAGCTTCATCAGCGGCGTCTGCAACAGCCGCCGGCCGCAACTGCAAGAGACGAGCAGCGGTCACTGGGTCAGTTGTTTCCTCTATGAAGATGGAGGGGCAGGCCATGGCGGATGAGGGGCGCCTCGTACTTGAGGTCAAGAACCTGAGGAAGTATTACCCGGTCAGCGCCGGTTTGCTGCGGCGCGAAGTCGGGCAGGTTAAGGCGGTCGACGACATCTCCTTCGAGATCCCGGAGCGCAAGACCCTGGGCCTGGTCGGCGAGAGCGGCTGCGGCAAGACCACAGCCGCGCACACCATCATGCGCGGGCTGGAACCAACCGGCGGCCAAGTCATTTTCCATGATCGTGAGCTGGGCGCGGTCGATCTGGCCGCGGCCGACAAAGACACGCTGTATCACGTGCGGCGCAATATGCAGATGGTCTTCCAGGATCCGCAGTCCTCGCTTAATCCGCGCATGACCTTGCTCGACCTGATTGGCGAACCGCTGGTCATCTACGACGGCGCCAGGGGTCAAGACCTGGTCGAGCGTGTGGCGGAGCTCTTGAAGCGGGTCGGCTTGCGTCCGGAATATATGCGGCGCTTCCCCCACGCCTTCAGCGGCGGGCAGCGTCAGCGCATCGGCATCGCCCGCGCCCTCGCCCTGAATCCGCAATTTATCGTCACCGATGAACCGACCTCGGCGCTTGATGTCTCCATTCAGGCGCAGACGCTTAACCTGCTGCAAGATTTGCAGGACGAATTCTCCCTGTCCTACCTCTTCATCGCCCACGACCTGAGCGTGGTGGAACACATCAGCGATTATGTCGCCGTCATGTATGTGGGCAAGATCGTCGAACGGGCCGATACCGCCCGCCTCTACCACAGCCCCAAGCATCCTTATACCGAAGCCCTGCTATCCAGCATCCCGCGGCCGGACCCGGCCATCAAAAAACGCCGCGTCCCCGTTCGCGGCGAACTGCCCAACCCGGCCGACCCGCCCAAGGGCTGCTATTTTCACCCGCGCTGCCCATACGCGGAGGCGGTCTGCGCCGAAGAAACGCCGCCGCTGAAAGAAGTGGAGCCGGGGCATGTCGCCGCTTGCCACTTCGCCGATACGCTGAGCCTGCGCGGCGTCAGCGATTTTTGAAAGTCCCGCGCAATCGGTTATCATTAGCCTTCCAGCGCGGTGGGGGCATGGCGGACGCGCATGCTTCGCCAGGCTGACCATCCGCTTGGGCATCTGTTCAATTGAAAGGAAGCGACAAATGAAGAAGCTGCTTGTTTTGTTGACCATTGCGCTGCTGGCTTTGCCAAGCCTGGCGCAAGACGATATGGACCCCTGTGTTCTGGATCCGCCGATGGATGCGGCCGAGATCAACTTTATGGGCTGGGCATTCCCCATCACCGAATTCTTCGCCGCGGAATTGGAAAAATGCAACGAAATTGACAACGTAACCGTCAATATTCAACTGCTCGATTCCGCCAGCGCGGAAGAGCAAGCCAACCTGGCCCTGGCCGGCGGCGGCGATTCGCCCTGGGCGGTCCTGCATACCACCCCGGCGCGCATGGTAGTGCTGTCCGAATTTGACGCGCTTGTCCCGCTCAACGATCTGGTCGAGCAGTATCGCGACGAGTACAACCTGGATGACATCCCGCAGCCGGTATGGGATGCCGCGACAATCGACGGCAATATCTACGGTGTGCCTTTCATGTCGAACACGATGCACCTCTTCTATCGCACCGACCTATTTGAAAAGCACATGCTGGATGTTCCGACCACATACGACGAAGTGATGGATGCTTGCGAAGTCCTCAAGGACGAACCGAGCATCGACCTGCCCTTCACCATGAACCTGCACGCGGGCTGGGCCTGGGAGATTGAGTTCATGCACTTCATCCGCTCCTTCGGCGGCGCATTCCTGGACGACGAAACCAATATGCCGACATTCAATAGCGACGCCGGCGTGGCCGCCTTGAGCAAGATGAAGGAAGTAGTGGACGCTTGCATGGGCGTCGAAGGCTTGACCTACAGCATCGACGACAGCGAAATCGGCATGGAAACCGGCACGCTGGCATTCGTCCACATCTGGGCCAGCCGCGCGGCGAACATGGACGATCCAGAGAAATCGGATTACGTTGGCATCATCGGATTTGCCGGCTCGCCCGCGCCCAATCCCGATAGCGGCATCCTGGGCGGCTCGGCCTGGATTGACGCTTACTCGATCGCCAAGCGCTCCGGCGTAGACCATGATCTGGTCTTCCGCGCCATCATGGAGACATTTGACTTTGCGGGTCAGGTCGGTGGCGCCGCGCACGGCGCGGTCGTTCGCACTTCGGTTGGCGAAGCCGGTTACGGCGGTCGCAACCTGCCGGCAATGGGCGTTTCCCTCGGCCAGGGCGTCGGCGGCAGCTCGCTGAACCCGGCTGCGGCGCTAGTGAGCACGGCCCTCGGCAACTGGCTGCCGCTGGTTGGCACTGGCGAAGTATCACCGGAAGAAGCGCTGGACAGCGCAGCCGAAGAATATATCGCCGAAGCGACCGCCCAGGGTTATATCGAAGGTTAGGCGCAATCCGCGCACATTCAGCACTGTGTAGGGGCGATTCTGTGAATCGCCCGCATCCGCATGACAATTGTAGGGGCGACCCTTGGGTCGCCCGCAGCCACGTGACAATTGTAAGGCTTGTCCGGTACTGGATCATGCTACGGCGCTTTTTCTACCCCATCCCCCCAGCCCCCTTCCCCAGCGAGCTAGGGAAGGGGGAGCGCGCTGAAAGAGACTGACTTCATTGGCAATTTTCTATGTGTTTCGGGGTCAACCTTCTAGCTTCTTCGTAGAGTCACCCTTCCCCAGTTCACTGGGGAAGGGCCGGGGATGGGGTAAAACATCGACGAACAAATGCCCATTTTAGATGCGGACAAGCCTTGTAGGCGCGAATCTGTGAATCGCCCGTCAGCGCCAGGGCCAGCGCAATGAAACGACGCACCTTTTATATGTTCATGTCGCCCAGCTTGCTGGTCATGCTGGCGCTGATGGTCTTCCCCTTGCTGACATCCGTTTGGCTGAGCATGCAATATATGACCTTCCGCAATATCAATGAGCCGGAATTTGTGGGCCTGACGAATTATGTCGCGGTGTTTGAAGACCAGAAATTCTGGAACGCCTTCACCTTCACCATGACCTACATCGCTATGGCCGTGCCCATGCAGATCTTCACCGGATTCTTGATCGCGGTCCTGCTCGATCAAGTCTCCCGGCGCATCCGCGGCGCCTATCTGGCCGCCTTCCTCATGCCCTTCATCGTTGTGCCGGTGGTCGGTACGCTGATGGTCAAGCAGCTATTTGAATCGGGCGGCATCGTCGCCTGGCTCTTCCGGGAAATTGTTGGATCGCGCTTCATATTCACAGAACAGACTGTCAAAGGGCTCATCCTGGTCCATGCCTTATGGGCGGCGACGCCCTTCTCGCTGATCGTATTCTTCGCCGGCTTGCAGACCCTGCCGCATGAACTGGTCGAAGCGTCCATGATTGACGGCGCCAGTCGTCTGCGCCAGGTCCGCTACATCATGATCCCGCACCTGCGCTCGCTTTTCGTCTTCGTCGGCTTGATATCGATCATGGATTCATACCGCGTTTTCGATAGCGTATTTGTGCTGACGGAACAGAACCCGATCTACAAAGCCGAAGTGATGATGCTCTACACTTTCCGCACGGCGATGAGCGTGCAGCGCCTGGGCAAAGCCAATGCCATGTCGGTTATCACGGTTGTGATGATCCTGGTTGTGCTGGTGCCCTTCCTGTATCGCACATACAGAGAGCAGACCGAAGAGCGCTAACATGAAGAGGATCGAAAATCGTTACGCGCTCGCCGTCATCTACCTGCTGCTTACGGCCTACGCCATCTTCAGCGTCATCCCCTTCTTCTGGACGACCATCCAATCCTTCAAGACCCCGCGCCAAGCCAATTCCCGCGTGCCGCTTTTCATCTTCGAGCCGACGGCGGACAATTACACCGACCTCTGGCTCAAGGTAATCCCGGATGACCCCTTCTTTATCACGATCGTTCTCGTGGCTATATTTGGCCTTCTGGTTTTGATCGCCATAAACGCCCGGCGCTTCCCGATACCGCGCGGCTATGTTTACCTGGCCGTTCTCGCCCTGGGCTTCGCCGTCCTCTGGTCGATCCCCGGCTATGTCAAAACGCAGACATTCTACGACTATTTCCTCAACACAATTATTGTCACAACTGGAACGATCTGCATCTCGATCTCGATCGGCTGCATGGCCGGTTACGGGCTGGCGCGCTACAGCGGCATCGCCGGCGTCGTCATTTTGGTGGCCGCGCTCGGCTTTCGCTCCTTGCCCGGCATGTCATACATTCTGCCCTACTGGTGGTTCGGCCAGCGCTCCGGCCTCTACGATACGCATATCCTGCTGATCATAACGCTCGTCGCCATCAACCAGCCTTTCACCATCTGGATGCTGCGCAGCTTCTTCATGAATATCCCCAAAGAAATCGAAGAATCGGCCATGGTCGATGGCGCCAACCGCCTGACCGCCTTCATCAGCGTCATCATCCCCATTATGTGGCCCGGCATCATCTCGACGGCGCTCTTCACCATGCTGCTGGCATACAGCGATTTTCTGCTGGTGCGCATCCTGACCCAATCCAACTGGACGCTGACCGTGGCGATCTCGAAGTATGCCGCGGGCGAAGATCCCGGCCATATCACATTGGCCGCGGCCGCCGCCGTATCCGCCGCCGTGCCGATCATCATCGTGGTCTTCATCTTCCAGGGTCAATTGGTCAAGGGTCTTACCGCCGGCGCGGTGAAGGGATAAATGTTTCGCGCGGCGCCCGTCCGCAATTGGGCACTAGCATATTACACGCTTGGAACAGGAGCAGCGCAATGTCCAGTCTGCTGAATCAGAAAAACAAAGAAATCGTATGGGATTACTGGCAGAAACTGAATCACGTCGGGGTCGACAACGTGCCGGCCGCCATCCGCGCCGCCGTGCATGAAGATGTCGACTGGAATGGTTCCGCGCCCATCGACCAGATCCTCGGCGTGGAAAACCTGATCTCGGGTTTCTGGCTGCCTCTTCTGCATTCCTTTCCCGATATCAAGATCCGTCCCTACGTCTTCATGGGCGGCATCGATGTCGGCGAATCCGAGTGGGCGAGCGAAGCGGGTAGCGAGTGGGTTTCGGGCTGCGGCTATCTCACTGGCACCTTCGTAAACGACTGGCTGGGCATACCCGCCACCGGCATCAAGACCAACATCTGGTTCGGGCAGTTCTACAAGATGCGCGACGGCAAAATCGCCGAGAGCTACGTCCAATACGATGTCCTGGCGGTTGCGCGCCAAGCGGGCTTCCAACTGTTGCCGCCGGCGCCGGGCGCGGAAGGCGGCAAGGTTCCGGGTCCAGTCGCCAAAGACGGCATTTTGCTGACGGAGCAGGACCCGCTGGAGTCCCGCAAGAGCCTGCAGCTTGTCGAAGCCATGGGCAAGGGCTTGATGCGTTACGTGCGCAGCCGTGACGGCGGCGACATGAGCCGTATGGAGCAGGACAAATACTGGCGCCAGGACATGAAGTGGTACGGATCCAGCGGCATCGGCGGCTGCTTCACGCTGGAAGAGTTTGAAGACTTCCACCAGCGCAACTGGCTGCATGGCTTTGGCGATCGCCAGCTAGACGTCGAGCGCAGCGGCGTCGGCATGGGTTTCATCGGCGAAGGGAAATACGCCAGCGGCGGCGTTTGGGATTTCACCTTTTCGTACAACAATGGCGATTATGCCGGCATACCCGCCACCGGCAAGCTGATGACTATGCGCGATTTCGACTGGTGGAAGCGCGAGGGCGATTATCTGATCGAGAATTGGGTGCCCATCGACATGATCGATCTCTGCCGGCAGATGGGCGTCGACCTCATGGAGCGCCTGCGCCGGCAGGTCGAAGAGCGCGGAGGCCGCGCCTAGACGCGGCCGGGCAATCGCTTCAAAAATGGCATCCGCTGCGACGCAAGAAACTAAACTGAAACTTAACCACCGAGGACACCGAGTACACCGAGGCTACCTTTGTAGGCTTGTCCGGTACTGGTTCATGCTACCGCGCTTTTTCTACCCCATCCCCCGGCCCCTTCCCCAGCAAGCTGGGGAAGGGGAGTGCGCTGAACGTAGATGGCTTTTTTTGCTCATTCTTGTACTTTGTTGCGCGTTTATTCACGGTTTCATCAACGAGTCACCCTTCCCCAATGGTTTGGGTCACGTAGACATAGACCTTCGGGAAGGGCCGGGGATGGGGTAGAAAACCTGTCCGGCCGTCAGCAGCAAGCTAGGGAAGGGGAGCGCGCTGAAATCGACTGACTTCATTGGCAATTTGCGATGTGTTTTGCGGTCAATCTACGTGCTTCTTTGTAGAGTCACCCTTCCCCAGTTTACTGGGGAAGGGCCGGGGATGGGGTACGAACTCCGACGAACAAAAGTCTCTCTTAGATGCCGTCAAGCATTTATGCCGTGCTTCTGGCCGCGCGCACGGCCACAAACGTAAAGCCCAGCAAGCTGCCGAAGTAAAGCAGCGCGCCAATCCAGGTCAGGGTGTCGCCGGCGCCGGCATACATCATGACAGCCGAGATCACGGTCAGGAGGCCGATCACGAAGACGACCGGCTGATTGACCGTCGACTTCAATTTGCCGTCTCCTGGCGCCGCCTCATCGTCAATGTAGCCGTGCTCCGCCAGGCGCTGCCGCGATTCCGGATCGACCGAGGCATAACCGCCGCTCACATAATTGGCCACCTGTCGCAGTCCGAATTCCACATCGCTCGTCTCCGGGTGCAGCAGCAGCACGGGCGTCGGCGTACGATCGGCGATGATCATGGAGGTATTGCCGAAGAGGCGCTGCCGCACTTTGGTCTCCCGCGTTTCGCCCAGAACCAGATAATCATATTCGCGCGAGCCCTGGACAATGGCGTCGATGCGATCGGGGTTGACGTCCGTCAGCAAGTTGACTTGTCCGCCCGCCACCTTGACCGCGTCTATCTGCCGCTGCAATGCGCGCGTCATGCGTTCGCGCTCCGCCGATGTGGTCTCCGGCGAGAAGACATGCAGCAGATCCAAGGTCATGCCGGTCTCCGAGAACAACTGGATCAATTGCAGGGAATAACTGACCTGCCGCGGCTCGGCGATGGGCAGCAGGATGCGCGTTGCCTCCGCGGTATCGCCCGTCTGCAGCATCATCACATCGCAGTTGACCTCGCTCAGAACCTGGTCGATGTTGGCGCCCAGCACGGTCCGGCCTTCGGCCGTTTTCACGCCTTGCCAGCCGACAATGACTAGATCGGCCTGCTGTTCCAGGGCGGTATCGATTATGGCGGGCGCGACCCGGCGCGCCACGCGAACGATATATTCCACCGCGACGTCCTCATCGCGCACCATCGCGATCGCGCGTTCGCGCAAGCTGTCGCTCGCGGTCAAATAGCGATAGCCGGAGGACAGGGGCGTGGGCAATGGCACCGTGACGATATGCAGCAGCGTGACCTTGCCCCGGTTCAAACGGGCGGCGTTGATCGCCGGCGGCAGCAATGTCGAAAGGGTATCGGGATTGGCCACCGGCACCAGCACGCGGTAAGGCGCGTCCTGCGTCGGCGTCATCAATTCCGTCTGCTGCACCACCGGTGTCCGATGCGCCCGTTCCTGGCGCGGCCGCGCGTAGAAGAAATAAATCAGGAAGCCGCCCCCGATCCAGAATGCCGCGTAAACCCAGGCGATTATCGACACCTCGAAGAGCGACAGCACCAGCAGGAATTGCATGCCGATGGCGATCATAGGCAGGATCGGGAAAAACGGCAGCAGGAAACCGTATTTCAGGTCTTTGCCGTATTTGCTGCGAATTGTGATCACCGCCAGGTTGACCTGCAAGAAGAGCAAGATGAACATGATGTCGGCGGAAGCGGCCACATCTTCTATGGGCAAGGTCAGCGCGACAAACAGGATCAGAACGCCCGACCAGCCCAAAGCGATATGCGGCGTGCGCGTCTTGGCGCTGACGTTGGAGAAGCTGTCGGGCAGGGCCCGGTCCCGCCCCATCGCAAAAGATACCCGCGTCGACGAAAAGGTCGTGGCATTAAGCGCGCTCATGGTCGAGAGCAAACCGCCAACCATGATCAGGAAGAGGCCAAAGGGCATGAATTGGGCGGCGGCCCTTGCGATCCCGATCTCGCCGAGATCGCCCAGCCATTCGTGGATTAATCGCCCGTCCGGCGGGTCCACCGCTCCAATCACAACAAAGGCGACAAGCATATAAATCGGAACGACAATCGCCAGGGACAGGAAGACAGCCCGCGGGATATTCCGGCGCGGATCCCGCACTTCTTCGCCCGCCTGCACGATGATCTCGTAGCCTTCAAAGGCGATGAATGTGAGGCCCATCGCGCTTACAATGCCGATGATGTCTCGCGGCGCAAAGGGCTGGAAATTCTCGAAGCGCGCCGGCTCGCCGAAGATAACGAACAAGCCGCTGACGATGAAGATGCCGATGATGATGACCTTGAGCACCGTCACGATATTGCCGACCGCGCCCGTTTCCGATGTGCCGCGGTAGTTGATGTAGAGAAAGAGCAAGATGATGAGGACAGCGAATATCTTTTGCACCAGGTCGCCTTCGGTCAATTCAATGCCGAGGGGCAAGTGCAGCGGTCCATGCAGGAAAATGCCGGCATGCTCGTCATGAACCGCGGCCGGGTCTAGAAACAAGATTCGCAACAACTCGTAGATGAAGCCGCCGAAACCGACGCCGTACAAGCTGCCGGCCACGGCATGCGCGAACCAACTCATCCAGCCGGCCAGGAAGCCGTTGGGACCCGGCAAGCCCTCCTTCACCCAGAGGTAGCCGCCGCCCGCCTCGGGTATGGCCGAACCCAATTCGGCATAAACCATCGCCGTCAACACGGTGATGACGCCATTCATGGCGAAAGCCAATATCAGCGCCGGGCCGGCTGTGCCCGCCGCGATGCCGGTCAAAACGAAGATGCCGGCGCCGATCATCGCGCCGACGCCGATCATTGTGATGTCAAACAAACCTAAATTGCGGACAAGCCCGACGTCTTGATGCGCGCTGTCTGTCGCAGTTGCCATGGTCCTCACCCTTCATTACGCAAAGAATATGAAATGCCCGGCGCTGATGTGTTAAAGACGAACAATTACAGTTCTCACTTTAGCCCAGAATCAAGTCCTTTGACAAGTATTCGCGAAATTGCATCCGGGCAATTGCTTCAGATTTTGTTTAACTACAGAGATCACAGAGGACACAGAGTTTAGGTTCTTTTGACGACTTTTCCCCTAAATCCACCGCCTGACTTGGGCGGGCTTGCCACTATCTTGTCGATAATCTTCCTCCTTCTCGCCCAAAAATTACGTGACAAAACTTCGCGAAGTCTCTAATCAATCGCTTTTCTCGGCGCCTCGGTGTACTCGGTGTACTCGGTGGTTAAATTCAGTTTGACTTTTGCAGTCGCGGCGGATGTCATTTTTGAAGCGATTGCCCTGGAGTTTGCATGTGGCGCGGACGCGGAGCAAGGCGGAGAAATCGACTGGCAAGTCATCACCCGCCCAGCTTGAACGCCGCGTCATTCCAGCGCAGTTCGTTCTTGAAAGCGCTTAAGTCCGTGGACTCGTCGATTTGCAGATATTCGACGCCGGCCATCTCGCTGAAGTCATAGATATGCTCGGCGCGCAGGGCCTGACTGAAGACGGTATGATGAGCGCCGCCGGCATAGATCCAGGCGGCCGCGCCAACCTGCAGATTCGGCCGCGGCTTCCACAGGGCCCGCGCCACCGGCAGCTTGGGCGTCGGCGCTTCCGGTTCGATCACATCAACCGCATTGACAATCATCCGAAAGCGGTCGCCCAGATCCACCAGCGAGACGTTGATCGCGTCGCCGGGCGGCGTATCAAATACCAGGCGGGCCGGGTCGGCTTTGCCGCCGATCCCGAGCGGATGCGCCTCCAGGCTCGGTTGCCCGGCCGCGATGCTCGGGCAGACTTCCAGCATGTGCGCGCCCAGGACCGCCATATTATCGGGGTGGAAATGGTAGGTGTAATCCTCCATGAAGGACGTGCCGCCCTCCAGGCCTTCGGCCATCGCCTTGAGCGAGCGCAGCAGCGCCGCCGTTTTCCAGTCGCCTTCCGCGCCGAATCCGTAACCGGCCGCCATCAAGCGCTGGACGGACAAACCGGGCAATTGTTCCAAACCGTGCAGATCTTCAAATGTCGTGGTGAAGGCGCCGAAGCCGCCATCTTCCAGGAAGCGGCTCAAACCGAGCTCGATGCGCGCCGCCTCGCGGATGGACTTATGCCGGTCGCCGCCCGCGCGCAGATCGGCGCCCAGGCGGTAAGTCGCTTCATATTCGGCGACCAGCGCGTCGATATCGGACTCGCTCGCCTTGTTCACCACTTCCACGAGATCGCCGACTCCGTAACCATTCACCTGGTAGCCGAATTGCGCTTGCGCCGCCACCTTGTCGCCTTCGGTGACCGCTACCGAGCGCATGTTGTCGCCGAAACGCGCCACCTTCAGGTTTTGCGTTTCCGCCCAGGCCGCCGCCGCCCGCGCCCAGACGCCCACTTGCCCCTGCACCGCTTCATCCCGCCAATGCCCGACGACGACTTTGCGCCGCATGCGCAGCCGGCTCTGCATGAAACCGAATTCGCGGTCGCCATGCGCGGCCTGGTTCAGGTTCATGAAGTCCATGTCAATCTCGGACCAGGGGATATCGCGATTGTATTGCGTGTGCAAATGCAGCAGCGGCTTCTGCAGCGACATCAGCCCGGCGATCCAGTTCTTCGCTGGCGAGAAGGTATGCATCCAGGCGATTAGGCCGACGCAATCGGCGCTGGTATTGGCTTCGCTGCAGACGCTCTGGATTTCGTCGGCGGTCGTCAGCACCGGCTTGTAGACGATTTCCAGGGGAATCGCGGCGGCGGCGCTAAGGTAAGCCGCGATCTCCCGCGAGTGCGCGCCTACCTGCTCGATTGCTTCGGGACCGTAGAGGTGTTGGCTGCCGGTCAAGAACCAGATTTGACAATTGCTTAGTGCCATGCTTCCCTTCCTTTTGTCGCTTGCGGTCTTGCGCTCGCTCAAGACGCCATTTCAAAGACCATGGTCCAATTGTCCATCAGACCGCCAACATCCAGCAGCACAATACAATCGGACTCCACTTCGATCACCGTTTCCGCGCTGGCAGCTGCTTCTTCGGGATCCAAGAAGAGAATAGGCATATCAGAATCCAGGCCGCAACTTGACGACAAGGGATAAGGCATGACGTCGAAGAACTTGTCCGATGTAGCGGTAACGGTATATGTGCCGGCGGCGATCGTGATTGGGCCCAGCACGGGCTGATATCCCGCTTCGTCGCTGCTGAATGTAACGGTATCCGCCGCAATCTCCATTACGGGCGCCCGATCCGGATCCACCGGTTCAATGTCCAGGGTCCAATCCGATCGAGTATACTTAACTTGAATAATCAGGTCGCAATCCGCCGCGGCATTATACAGTTTCTGAATGCCCGATGTGGCTTTGCCTCTCGTGGAACTCATCGCGCCGTACTTGAAATCGCGACCACAGTCATCGGACATCGGAATCGGCTCGACTTGAATGGTATCAACCGCGACCAGCGTAAATTGATACAGGCCCGCGGGCAAGGAAATCGGACCGAGTACCGGCTGTTGGCCGTCTCTATCGCTCGCGAAAGAAAAGCGACCGTCTTGGGACGATACGGCGACGCGACCGGAGGTGTCATCGCCCGCGTCAGCTTCCGCTGACTCGCTTGGCGCGGCGTCGGCAGCTGGGCAGAAGGGAAAAATGAGTTTAAACATGCTTTTCACGCTGGCGGCCCGTCCCTCAACGCGAGCCAAGTCATGCTGGCCGTAATCCGCGATGATCGCGTTTATGGTGCTGCAATTGTATTCCACATCATCACGTTCGACCCATTCCTGCGCGCTCACGGCAAAGCTCAAAGCGAGCAGGGCGAGGGCTACTAGAAAACGAAACATTGTTCATCATTCCTTTCTGCGCTGGACGCTTGGGTTAAATGACGGGCGACCCAAGGGTCGCCCCTACAATTCTAATTGGTCGACACGTTTTCAGTAACACCAAGCAAATCATGCGAAATTCAGCATAAGGTCGATATGTAGGGGCGACACTGTGTGTCGCCCGTAAATCCGCACGCTTGTCGGCGGGCGATTCACAGAATCGCCCCTACAATTCTAGCATTTGGGAACAGCCTCTGTGCCCTCTGCGCCTCTGTGGCAAATGATCAGCGCTGGCCATAGACGTTTTGATAGCGATCGTACAAACTGTCGATGTCTTCTTGCGCAATCGGGACGACCGGTCCCAATTGACGCGCCGTCCAGACGATGGCGGCATTGTCCTCCGTCATCATCGCCGCTTTGACCGCCGCCGCGGCCGTCTCGCCGATTGTGAACACGCCATGATTCCGCAGCAGCGCCGCCGGGCTGCGCTGCCCGGCCAAGCCATCGACCACCAGCTTGCCGATTTCTTCGCCGCCGATCAAGCCGAAGCCGCAACAGGGAATCTCGCCGCCGAATTCGTCCGCCATCGCGGTCGTCACGCAGGGAATCGCCTCGCCCTGGACGGCGAAGGCGGTGGCATAACGCGAGTGCGTATGCGCCACGCCATTGACTTGCCGCATGTGGCGGTAAATGTAACAATGCGACGCGGTATCGGAAGATGGCGCCAGGTCTCCATCGACGACGCGGCCCTGCAGATCCACCACGACCATGTTGGCCGCAGTAAGCTCTTCGAAGCGCAGGCCGCTGGGTTTGATCACAATCAAGCCGGTGGCCGGATCGCGGGCGCTGATATTGCCGCTGGTCCATGCCACCAGATTGTTCTTCGGCAGCTCGGCGTGAAGCGCGCAGACCTCGTCGCGTAACCGGGGCAGAAGCATGAGGCTCAATTGCGGCGTTTGGTCGCGCCGGCATTCTCAAAAAGGCGCAGGACGATGCGGTTCGCCAAGGGAATGGTCCGCTCTTCACCGCGCAGCGCGGCAATAAAACTGAGGATCCATTGCAGCGCCAGGAAGACAGCCGTCGCAATCACCAGAGAGAAAAGCGCAATGGAGACGATCGGGCCGGCGATCGGAATAAGCGCGATCAGATAACCCAGCGCGACCCATACGAAGAAGCTCAAAATCATGGCTAATACGGCCGCGATGCTCTGCCGGGCGTGATGCCGCGTGAAAGGGTTGTCGCCGTCCAGCGCCAGAGCGATCAAGCCGCCGAGCGCCGGCAGGAGATATGCCAGCGCCGCGAATACGCGTCGCTCTGAAGTCCCGCCTTCTTTATGGGCGGGGGCTTTAGGGAGGCGGTCAAGGTTCGACATGCGCCACTCCCTGCAATTCCAGTTCATCGGCAAAGTGACAGCGGGCGATATGACCGGGGCCGACATCCACAAGCGGCGGCGCCTCTTCCCGGCAAATGTCCTGCACATAGCGGCAGCGCGGATGAAAGACGCAGCCAGCGGGCGGATTGGCCGGGCTCGGCACATCGCCTTCCAGGATGATCCGCTCCATCTTGATCAGCGGGTCGGCCGGCGGCACGGCCGAAACCAGCGCTTCGGTATACGGATGCTTGGGATTCTTCAGCAGTTCAGCGGTCGCCGCCTGCTCCACCAGCTTGCCGACATACATCACGGCAATCCGGTCGCAGATATGCTCCACCACCGACAAATCGTGCGAGATGAAGATGAATGTCAGCCGCAAGTCGTCTTTCAGGCTCTGCAGCAGATTCAAGACTTGCGCCTGCACGGAGACGTCCAGGGCCGAGACCGGTTCATCGGCCACGATCAGGCGCGGATTCAGCGCCAGTGTCCGCGCCACGCCGATGCGCTGCCGCTGCCCGCCCGAGAATTCATGCGGGTAGCGCCCCATGTAAGCCGGCTTCAAACCCACCGCCTCCATGAGCTCGGCGACGCGCGCCGTCATATCTTCGCCCGAGGCCGTGCCGTGGATAACCAGCGGCTCGGCAATAATATCGCGGACGGTCAAGCGCGGATTAAGCGAGCTGAAGGGATCCTGAAAGATCATGCGCATCTCCTTGCGCAGATCTTTCATTTCGCGGCGGCCGAGCTTGGCCACATCCACCCAACTGCCATCGGCGCGGTGGAAAAGCACCTCGCCGCCGGTCGGGTCGTAGAGGCGCAGGAGCGCGCGGCCGACGGTCGTCTTGCCGCAACCGCTCTCGCCGACCAGCCCCATCACCTCCTGCTCGCCTAACTCGAAGCTGACCCCGTCCACCGCCTTGATCGTGCCGACATGCCGCTGCAGCATGCCCTGCCGCAGGGGGAAGTGCATCTTTAAGTCATTGACCTTTAGAATGATGTCGCGCTTGTCGATTTCGCCAGCCCTGTCCGCCATGCTCGGGTCGCTCCGATTACAGATTCGAATAGGGGTCGGCGGCGTCACGCAGGCCATCCCCCAGGAAATTCAAGCCCAGCACCGCCACGACGATGAAAATCACGGGCGTCAGAATCCAGGTGTTCTGCCCCAGGGTCTCCAGGCTCTGCGCGCTCTTCATCAGAAAGCCCCAACTTGTCAGCGGCTCATTGATGCCGATGCCCAGGAAGCTCAGGAAGGCTTCCGCCAGGATGATACTGGGGATCAACAGCGTCAAAACCACGATCACGTGGCTCAATACATTGGGATATAAGTGCTTAAAGATGATGCGGAAGTCGCTCGCGCCTTGTTCCTTGGCGGCCAGGATGAAGTCCGTTTCCCGCAGGGAAAGCACCTTGCCCCGCACTTCCCGCGCCAACACCGCCCAGCGCAAGAAGGGGAAGATCAGGGCCATCGCCATGAACTTCTGCTCGCCCGTCCAGGTCTTTGGTATCACCGCCACCAGCGCCATCCAAAGCGGCAGCTCCGGGAAGGACATGATCACCTCGACAAAACGCTGCATCACATTGTCGATGGCGCCGCCATAATAACCCGAAATCACGCCGACCGAGGAGCCGACGACAATCGCGATGACAGCAGCCAGTATGCTCAATGACAGGGATACGCGCCCGGCCAGGCAGATCCGCCCCCAAAGGTCGCGCCCAAAGCGATCCGTTCCCAGCAGGTGCAAACGGGCTTCGTCTGTATCCAGCCCAAACAGATGCAGATCCGTTTCGATCAAACCGAAGAGCTTGTATTCCCAACCGCGAACGAAGAATTGCACATCGTAGCGACTATCCGGGTCAATCTTCGGCCGCGCCTGATACGTGACCGGATCGATTTCCAATTCCTGTTTATAGACAAAGGGACGGGGGCTAAAGTTGCCGTCCAGATCAAAAAAGCGGATCTGCGTCGGCGGCGTATAAGAATCGCCCAAAGCGGTCGCATAAAGATTGTAGGGCGAGAAAAACTCGGGGAAAATCGCCAGCACAACCAGCATGATGACCATCAAGCCGCCGGCGATGGCGGCTTTGCTGCGGCTGAAGCGCTGCCAGACCAGCTGCGAATACGAGTCGCTGCTCTCTTCCGCTTCTTCCTCAATGACCGCTTCGTTGATGTCCTGTTCTTGCACGGTTCGCCATTCCATAATCAATTAAAGGAGATGCGCGGGTCCAGCAGGCCCAGCACCATATCCGCGACAAAGTTGCCCGAGATCAGCAATATGCCATATAGCAGCAAGATGCTGCCCGAGAGGAAGACGTCCTCTTTCAGCAGGGCTTCAGCGAACATCGGCGCTATCGTCGGGATGCCAAAGACGAGCGCCGCTTCCAGCTCGCCCTGAAACATATAAGGCAAGACCGTGCCCTGATAGGCGATGATCGGGTGCAGGGCATTCGGCACCGCATGCCGATTGATCACCTTGCGCTCTTCCAAGCCCTTGGAGCGCGCCGTCGTCACATATTGCTGATTCAGCACATCCAGCAAGTTGCCGCGCATCACGCGCATATTCCGCGCGACGCCGCCCAAGCCCGCAATCAGAATCACCGGACCGACATGCTTCAGCAGGTCAATCGCCTTTTCAATCGACCAGGGCGCATAACGGAATTCCGGCGAATGCAGCGCGCTGACATGACTCCAACCCAAACCAAAGGCCAGGAAGTACATGATGATTAACGCCAGGGAAAAGCGGGGAAAGGATGTCGCGAAAAAGGCGAAAGCCGCCGCCGTATTGTCCGCGATGCTGTACTGCCGGTTGGCGACATAGATGCCCAGCGCGATCCCGACAAGCGAAGATATGGCATGGGCGGCCAGGGCGATCCAGATCGTGCGGGGCAGCCTCTGCGCCAGCAAATCGCTGACATCGACTCGCTGTGAAAAGGACCAGCCGAAGTCGCCGTGGCGCACAATTGCCCACATCCACTTGGCATACTGGATCGGCAGCGGATCGAGCAGGCCGTATTTGTCGCGCAGCTTGTTGGCGGCCGCCTCCGCCTCTTCTTCAGATGTGCCGCCTAGCGCGATCAACTCTTGTTTGTAGACATCGGCAAAATCGCCGGGCGGTATCTGAATTATGACAAAAGCCACCATCGAAATGACAATCAAAATGAATATCGATGATATCAAACGCTGCGCTATGAATTGGAGCATCGACGGTTGACCCTTTAGTCAACGGATGGGGCAAAGCAAACGCGTTCCCAAGTATAAATCATTAGTTGCCGCACAGACAACAGGGACGCGGCAACGCGCGCCCCTGTCTCGTTTGCGGTGATCGGGACGAAACAGCGCTCATCCCGTCATTGAAGCTTTACATATCGTCCATGCCATAGACCGGCAAGGTCCCGGGGAAGATCTGGGCGATCTGCTCATCCGGATTGACCCAAACCGCTTCCGGAATCACATTGCCCCAGGTCCACTGATAGAAGAAGGGAGGCGCGCCAACCGGGATATTGTTGAAGCGCTTCGCCAAGCCCAGTCCGTAACGACCAACGATGCCACCAACTTTGTAGACATTCTCGGTGAACAGATGATTGTAGCGGGCCATCAGCGCCTTGCGCGCGTCAAAATCGGGCTCGAGGCAGAAGGCATTCACGATCTCAACGATCTCGACCTCGAAGTCCAGCAGATCGCGCACGCCGCCATCAGCGCGATGGAAATCGGGCGTGATGTCCGTCACCGGACCCAAATCCTGGCAACGCGTGAAGGAGGTGGTGTATTCCTGCCCGATGCGATCAACACGCATTTCCCAGGTGCCGGTTGTGATCGCGTCATTCGAAGCGGGTCCCTGCAGCGGCTGCAGGTTGACCTGCACGCCGACATCCTGCATCAGCAGCACAAAGGCGTCGCCGATCTGCCCGGTCGCTTCGGCCGCAACGCTGGTATTCAGCACGACAACCAGATTATCGCCGGCCAAGGGACCGTCGGTCCAGTTGACGATGCCATCGCCATCCGTATCCTCGAAGCCCAGTTCAGCCAGGAGCGTCCGGGCGGAATCGGGCGAATAGGGATAGTAGGTCACGCTGTCGATATCGTAGTAGGGCGAGCCGGGCGTGATGCCGCTGGCGAAAGCGCGCATGAAGGGACCGCGGATGACCGCTTGCCCGATGCCGTCGCCATCAACCGCGTGCTGCACGGCGCGGCGGAAGCGCTGATCGCGGAAGAGCTCGCGCAGCGCCTGATCGCGATCATCCTGAACGCCAAGCGTCGCCGACAGGTTGAATTCGATATCGAAGGCCAAGGTCTCGGGACCCCACTCGATGCGGAAGTGCGCGTCATCCTCTTGCGAGCGCGTGATGGCTTCGACGTAGGTGCTGGGGTTCTCGAGGTTGGTGTGATCAACCGAACCGGCCAAGGTGCCGAGCGTACGGCCGATGCCGCTTGGGCCCTTCTCGAAGGTGACCTCGTCCAGGTAGGGCAGTTGGTTGCCGGCTTCGTCAACCTTCCAGTAGTACGGGTTCCGGCGGTGCACCATGAACTCGTCGATGATGTAGTCGACAGCTACCCAGGGACCCATTGTGGGAACAGGCAAGTCGTCCTGTACCTGGAAGGTCTCGAAGGTATCGTAATCGGACTCGGCGTTCAGGGCCGGGTGCATCGGCGCGTAGACATGCTCGGCGCAGATGTTGAAGTCCAGGAAATCCATCTTGAACAGCAACTGAACCGGATAGGCGACCGGGAAAGTCCAGGTGATCTGATCATCGCCCGTCTGTTCCAGGACGATGTCTTCGTCGTTGATCTGCCAGGTCGAGCGGTTCGTCCAGGAATTCACGTTCTCATCGAGGATGATGTGTTCCCAGGTGAACAAGATGTCATGAACGCCGAAGGCATGGCCGTCGGACCACTTGGCGCCCTTGATGATATTCATCACCAACTGCGTGCCGTCCTCGCTCCATGCCCAGTCCGTCGCCAGATTCGGCAGCGGCTCCAGGTTGTCATGGCGCAGGAACATGGGGCCGGACTTGACCAGCGATTCGCCATAGATGTAGTTGATGCCGAACCAACCCTGCGTTTGACGCGCGCAGAGGTTCCAGCCGGCCGTCGGCACCGCCGAGAAGTCGCGCCAGACGCCGCCGTAGACGCCAGGACCAGTCGACATGCCCGAATTCAGAATAACCTGCGGATTGTCCGGCAGGCGCTCTTCCACCGGCGGCAGCTCGCCGGCTTCAACCAGCTCGGTCACCCAGGCCGGCTCGCTATAAGAATCAAGCGCCTGGTAGACCAGCAACTCATCAAGCGAGAAGGTCACAATCGGGTTGTCGCCCAATTGCACACCCTCGGGATAGGGAACCGGATCAGCAACTTCGCCCATCTGGGCAAAGCCGGATCCGACCATGCTGAGCATCGCCGCTGCCACCAGCAGGATGCGTAGACAAGTGGGGAGTTTCATTTCTATTCCTCCGATGTAGGTTGACAAAAATTAGCCCGCCGGCGTCGCCGGCCGGTTAATTCACAAACTGCTGTTAATGCGCCACTGCGGACGCGTTCGTCGCTCCCGCCGTCGCGGGTTCATGCAGCCAGCATGCCACCTGATGCTCGCCCGCAACCGCGGTCGGCGGCGGCAGATGACTCCGGCATTTCGCCATCACATGCGGACAGCGGTCGGCAAAGGCGCAGCCCGCGATCTCGGTCGTCGCATTCGGCACGATGCCTTCAATCGGCACCAGGATGTCCTTGCGCCGCCCCAATACGGGAATCGACTCCAGCAAACCCACCGTGTAGGGATGCTGCGGATTGCGGAAGATATCAACGGTTGTGCCGTATTCAACGATGCGCCCGAAGTACATCACCGCCACATAATCCGCCATCTGCGAAACGACGCCCAGATTATGCGTGATGATGATGATCGACGAGCCGAAGTCCTCCTGTAGTTTTTCCATCAAGTCGATAATCTGCGCTTGTATCGTCACATCCAGCGCCGTCGTCGGCTCATCGGCGATCAAGATCGACGGATTGCAGGAAAGGGCCAGCGCGATCATGACGCGCTGCCGCATGCCGCCGCTCAACTGATGGGGATACTGTTTCACCCGCTCTTGCGGGTCGGCGATGCGGACGCGATCCAGCATTTCGATCGCGACTTTGATCGCCTCTTTTCGGCCGAGCCCTTGATGCAGCTCCACCACTTCCGCAATCTGCCGCCCGACTGTATGCAGCGGATTCAAGGATGTCATCGGTTCTTGGAAGATCATTGAGATTTCGCCGCCGCGGATGCTGCGCATCTCAACGCCTTTGGGATCCAGCTTGACGATGTCGATCGTCTCGGCGCGGCGCTTCTGCCGCCGGAAGATGATTTCGCCATCGACGATCTCGCCCGGCGGCGACTTGATCAATTGCATGATGGAGCTAGCCGTCACGCTTTTGCCGCAGCCGCTCTCGCCCACGATGCCCAGCGTCTGCCCGTTCGCAAGCTGGAAGCTGACGCCCTTCACCGCTTGAACCACGCCCGCGTCGGTGAAGAAATGCGTCTTCAGGTTCTTGACTTCCAGAATCGGCTCGGCGCCGTTATTTGCATTCATAAGGGACCATTTCAAACTCTACGGGCGACCCGGTGGGTCGCCCCTACAAGCGGCCCAGGCCGTTTTAGCCCTTGTCGCTTGTCTGCGCCATTTCTTGCGGCAGCTTGTCGGCGGCCAATTCTTCGACCGTCCGCGTATGCAAGCGCGCGGCGCCGGCTGAGGCGCTCAAATGCACGCGCGTGCCATTCGCTTCATGCGCCTGCAAACGCTGCCGCGCCGCCTCAATCGCATCGGCGGAATAATTTGGCAGCCACTCGGCCTGCGCCGTCAGCAATTCATCGGTCATCTGCCAGACTTCTTCCGGGTTGCAGACCGCGCCCACCAGGGGATCATGCAGCATGGCTTGCTTGAGCAGCGTCACATCGCCGCGCACAGCCGCTTCCATCGCCATCTCCTGCACGCGCACGCTGGCGGAACAGGTGGCGGCGCAAGCCAGAGGCAAATCGCCCACAACCGGCATGCTGATGCCGTTCTTGTCGACATAGCCGGGGATCTCGACCACGCAGCCATCGGGCAGATTGGTGATGTAGCCCTGGTTCGGCACGTTGAAATGCCCGCGATAGACGCGCCCGGTCTCCAGCCCTTCTATAATGTAGGAGCCATGCTCATGGCTGCGGTCAGCCGCGCTGATCGTCGGCGGCTCTTCTTCCAGCCAGTTGGGGAAGTCCGTCTCGAACCAGTTGCGGCCCTCAGTGCAGACGCGCAGGTATCCTCCCGTCTCGCCCAGGATCCAGCGATTCAGGCTGATCCAGTCGCCGATCTCCTCTGGCCGCTTGCGATACCAGGCCACATATTCGCTCAAGTGGCCGTTGGACTCGGTCGAGTAATAACCAAAGCGCCGCAGCACATCAATCCGCACCTTTTCCTCTTCGCGGAAGGCCGGGTGCGCCTCGAACATTTCCAGCAGCCGCGGCGTCATATCCATGCCCCGCCAGAGAACCTGCACATACCAGGTCTGATGGTTGATGCCGGCGCAGATGATATCGACATCGTCGCGCGTCACGCTTTCGTCCGCGCCGATATGCCCCTCGCGCCGCGCCCAGAGTTCAATGCACTCGGCGATCTGACGGTGACCGCCCTGCACGCCGTGGCACAATCCAATAGTCTGCACACCGCCGTACTTGTTGCAGGCCCAGGTGTTCATCGCCATGGGATTGGAATAATTGAGGAAGAGCGCGCCCGGCTTAGCGACCTCGCGGATGTCCCGGCAGATATCCAGAAGCGCCGGGATTGTGCGTTGGCCGTACATAATGCCGCCGGCGCAGATCGTGTCGCCAACGCATTGATCAACGCCGTATTTCAAGGGAATGTCGATATCCAGCCGAAAGGCGTCCAGGCCGCCCTGCCTGATCATGCAGATGACATAATCGGCCTCGGCGATCGCCTCACGCCGGTCGAGAGTCGCGCTGATCGTCGCTGGCAATCCGTTGGCCTTGATATCGCGCTCGCATAACTGCGCCACCATATTCAGGTTGCGCGCCGATATATCCATCAGCGCGAAATGCGTATCGGCGAACTCCGGCACGGTGAGCAAGTCCGTCATCAGCCGTCGGGTGAAGCCCACCGATCCAGCGCCAATCATAGCGATTTTCAAAGGCATAACTTGTTCCTCTTTAATTGAACGCTGATTAGATAATCTTAGCCGAGATTTGTCAAGTAGCGCATGCCGCCGCTATCCGCTTGGCGCGCGCCGCTCCGCCTGGGCGAACGGGCGGCTCGCCCACTCCCGCTTTAGATTGCCAATTGTTATTCGCATAACTAACCTGGCGATTGCTTCCCCTTGAAGATCAGGATGCAGACGTCGATCGCAATCCGTCAATCTTGCGGCCCTGGCCGCTAGTGTTAACCACCGGTACTCCAAGCTTTAACCGGCGCGCATTTTCTACTTACCAGGAACATCGAAACTAAGCAAAACTACAGAAACTTCATAATTGTTTGCTGTATTACATTCTAAGTCGACGAATAAATTCTCGAGTTAATCGACGGCGTGGAAAACGGAAATCGCTCTCCTCTACAATGACCAAGTCAATTTTGACATAACACCCAAGTTCAGGAGAGAACTCCCATGAAACGCTTCATCGTTCTGCTGGTCTTGTGCGCATGTTTGGCGCTTTACGCCGGCTTCGCCGTCGCCGACGACGACATAGCTGAACTCAAACACCATGTGGTCGAATCTTATTCGGAAATTGTCTTGGCCAGCTATCAGGATTCGCTTGAACTGGCGATGGCGCTTAACGATGCGCTCATCGCTTTTGTGGCCGACCCCAGCGAAGACAGCCTTGCGGCGGCGCGCGCAGCCTGGCTCGCTTCCAACGAACCCTACGGGCAGACGGAAGCCTACCGCTTCTATGGCGGACCCATTGATGACGAGGACGGTCCCGAAGGCTTGCTCAACGCCTGGCCCCTGGACGAAGCCTACGTTGACTATGTCGATGGCGATATGGATGCCGGCATCATCAACAATACCGACGATTATCCCGAGATCAGCAAAGATCTGCTGATTTCGCTGAACGAAGTGGGCGCCGAAGAGAATATCAGCACCGGCTACCACGCCATTGAATTCCTCCTCTGGGGGCAGGATCTCTACGAAGACAGCGCCGGCCAGCGTCCCGCTTCCGATTACAGCAGCGCGCCCAATGCCAAACGCCGCGGACAGTATCTCCTGATTACTGGCGAACTGCTGGTGGAGAACCTGCAAGACATGGTCGACCAGTGGGATCATGAGAACGAAGGCAATTACTTCTGGCAGCTGCACGATGGACCGGCCGATGTCGCCCTCACAAATATGCTGACCGGTATCGGCGTTCTCGCCAAATCCGAACTGGCCGGCGAGCGCATGTTCACCGCCTATGACAACCAGGATCAGGAAGACGAACACTCCTGCTTCAGCGACAATACCCATCGCGATATCATCACCAACTTCATGGGCGTCAGCAATGTCTACCGCGGTCGCTACGTCCAGGTCGATGGCGCCGTTGTCGAGGGCGCGGGCCTGGCCGATCTCTTTGAAGCTGTCGCGCCGGACCTGAACGCCGAAATGCTGGAATTGCTGGAACTGGCCGAGCAGCAGGTTAGTGACATTTTTGTCCCCTTCGACCGCGCCATCGTCAATGCCGATTCGCGTCCCGGCGTCTTTGACGCGGTTTTTACATTGCAGGATGTCGGCGACAAACTTGTCGAACTGGCCGCGTCTTTGGACCTGGTCATCGACACGGCGCTGCCTGAGTAACAATTCGTATTGGTCCCCGGCCACTTGCGTCGGGGACTCTATCTGATTGGACGCTTTCGCCGTGATTCGACTGCCGCGCTGGACATTCAAGATCATACTGGCCGCTTGCGTCAGCTTGGCGGCGCTCGCCGCGCTCTTGCTTCTGTCATCCACGACGTATTCGCAATCCTCGTCGCGGCGCAGCGAGCTGCTCGGCGGCCAGACGACCATCTTCAATACGACGCGCAATGCCTTCGGGCAGCCCGCCCCCGGTTTGGAGCGCATGCAAGAGTTGTTCTTTTTCGTCGGCAACTCCTTCTTCAATCAGAATTGGGTGACGGCGCCGGCCTCCACCACCGCTCGCGACGGCTTGGGACCGCTCTTCAACGCCCGTTCCTGCGCCAGCTGCCATTTCAAAGACGGCCGCGGACGCCCGCCCGAATTCGATGGCGAAGCGCCCACCGGCTTCCTGGTCCGCCTGAGCATGCGCGATCGCGACCTCACCTGGGCCAGCTTGCCCGAGCCCAATTATGGCGGCCAATTTCAGGATACGGCCCTGGAAGAAATCGAAGAAGAAGGCGACCTGATTCTGCGCTACGAGTATATTGAAGGCGAATTCGCTGACGGCCGTCCGTATGAATTGCGGAAACCCGTAATCCGCTTCGAGAATCTCGCTTATGGCGATATGCACCCGGAAGCATTGACATCGGCGCGGGTCGGCAACCAGCTAATTGGCCTGGGCCTGCTCGAAGCGATTCCGGAAGCGCGTCTGCTTCAACTGGCCGATCCCAATGACGCTGACAAGGACGGCATCTCCGGCCGTCCCAACTACGTTTGGGATAAAGTTAGCAACCGGCAAGTCATCGGCCGTTTCGGTTGGAAATCCAACCAGCCCAACATCCTGCAGCAGACAGCCACCGCTTTTCACGGCGACCTGGGCATCACCACCAGCATATTCCCGGAGCAGAACTGCAGCCCGGCGCAAGCGGCCTGTCGGGCGGCAATACATGGCGGCGAGCCGGAAATAAGCGACGATGACCTGCTGAAAGTCGCGCTCTACCTCAGTTCGCTGGCCGTCCCGGCGCAACGCGACTTCGATGACGACACAGTACAGAGCGGGGAGCGCGTATTCAATGAAATCGGCTGCGGGTCCTGTCATGTTGATACGCACAAGACCGGCATACATCCTTTCGTCCCCGCCCTTTCTCATCAAACCATCCACCCCTTCACCGACCTGCTCCTTCACGATATGGGCGAAGGGCTAGCCGATAATCGCGATGACTTCCAGGCGACCGGCAGTGAATGGCGGACAGCGCCGCTTTGGGGCATCGGCATGATTGAAGTTGTCAACCGGCATACCTATTATCTGCACGATGGCCGCGCGCGGAACTTGACCGAAGCCATTCTCTGGCACGGCGGCGAGGCGGAATACTCCCGCGACGCCTTCAAAGAACTTCCGGCGGAAGATCGCGAGGCGCTCATTAGATTCCTGAAATCATTATGATGCCGCCGGCTTTAAGGAGATCCGCCATGCCCGCCATCCGTCGCCATTTCCTCGTTGTGATGATCGCCCTGGGGATGCATGCGTCGCTTTCCATGCTTGCCGTCGGCATCATCGCCAAGGCCCAAGGCAATTTTGATCGCCGCGCTATGCTGCAAAGCATCGTCGACAATGTGATCCTCCTCGGTCAGCAGGCATTCCGCGCCGCCAGCATCGAGCTGGCTAGCGCCGCCGAAGACTTCCTGGACGATCCGACGGAAGACGGTTTGTCCAAGTTGCAGCGGGCCTGGCGCGACGCTTCGGATGCCTGGGAACAAATCGCGATTCTTGACCTGGATCTGCGCTTGACGTCTTATCACAACCAAATCGACAAGAGGCCGCCAAATTACGAATTCATTGACGATATTCTTCACGGAGAGGACGAAATCACCGAGGCCTACGTCAACGGCATCGGCTCGACTTCCAAGGGGCTGCCGGCGATCGAATATCTGATTTTCTCGTTTGATTCGACGTCGTCAGAAATCGTCAGCCGCTTTGAAGACGAGCGACGGCGCGATTTTCTGCTGGCGCTGGCGCAGAATGTCGCGCGCAAAGCCGAAGAAGTGTCCGATTACTGGTCGCCGGAGGGGCGCAAATATGGCGAACGCTTCGTCAAAGCTGATCAGGCCGGTGGACAACTGGGGGGTTCAATCAACATGCTGGTCAATAAGATCTACGTCATGCTGGCGACCGACCTGCAAATGTGGATCGGAGAACCATCCGGCATCGCCAGCGATGGCGTGGCGCGGCCGGAACTGGTGGAAGCGCGCCGCAGCGGCCATTCGCTTCAGCATATCGGCAACCGCTTGATCGGCCTGCGGAACATTTTCAACGGCGGCGCCGCGGCTGAGGACCTCGGCTTTGATGACTACCTTGATTTCCTCGGCGCCGAATTCGACGGTCAGCCCTTGTCCGATGTCATCAAGGCGCGCATCCAAACTTGTATCGATTCCATTGACGCTATGGAGCTGCCACTGGCTGCGGCCATAGTCGAGGCGCCGGAGGCCGTTGCGGCGCTTTACGAAGACCTCCGCCAATTGCAGATCCCCTTGCGCGCCGATATGAAGAGCCATCTCAGCATTCTGATCACCCTGTCCGACCGCGATGGGGATCAATAAGAAGCGGATCAATGCGCGTAAGCCGATGGCGCGCCATGCATTTGATTGACGACTTGCGCCGCTATCTTGCGCAGCCGGTGGACATTCTGCCGCTGGCGGTTTTGCGCATCGCCTTCGGCGCGCTGATGTTCTTCAGCACTTTGCGTTTCATGCTGAAGGGCTGGGTCGAGGCGCTCTATATCCAGCCCGAATTCCACTTTACTTACCTGGGTTTCGAGTGGGTCAAGCCGCTGCCCGGCACCGGCATGCCGCTGGTCTTTATTGCGCTGCTGGTTCTTTCAGCCTGTGTTGGGCTGGGTTTCATGTATCGCATCAGCATCGCCCTTTTCTTCCTGCTCTTCACATATATTGAGCTGATCGACCAGGCGACTTACCTCAACCACTATTATTTCATCTCGCTATTGAGCTTTCTGCTGAATTTTATGCCGGCGCACCGATATCTCTCCCTGGACGTCTGGCGCCGCCCCGAGCTGAAAACGCGGACGGCGCCGCGTTGGTGCATCGCCCTCATCCAACTGCAACTCGCCGTGGTCTATTTCTTCGCCGGTTTCGCCAAACTTAACCCGGACTGGCTATTGCAGGGACGTCCGATGGCGATCTGGCTGAAGGCAAACACGGCCCTGCCGCTGATCGGTCCACTCTTCGATTACAACTGGGTGGCGATTCTTCTCAGCTGGGCGGCCGCCGCCTACGATCTCACAATTGTCCTGTGGCTGGCCTGGCGCCGCACGCGCCTCGGCGCTTACGCCACCGTCATAGTATTCCACCTGTTGACAGCGCTGCTCTTTCCAATCGGTGTCTTCCCTTATGTGATGATTGCATGCACGCTGATTTTCTTCAGCGGCAGCGACCTGCGAGGCCTACTGAAGCGAGCCGGAATCAGGCGCCCCAAGCTGTCGCGCGATTCCTTCCACGCGCCGATTCGCCTGCCGCGCCCGGCAAAGCTCGTCCTGCTTCTGTTCTTCATTGTTCAGCTGGCGCTGCCCTTGCGCCATCATCTCTACCCGGGCGATAGCAACTGGACGATGGAAGGCTATCGTTTCGCCTGGCGGGTGATGCTGAATGAAAAGGCGGGCTTCGCCACATTCTATCTGGTGGATGAAAGGCGCGGCCACAAGCAAGTCCTATTCGGAGACCAATACCTGACGCCGCAGCAACTGCGGCACATGTCCTACCAGCCCGACATGATCCTGCAATTTGCCCATTATCTCGCCGCCCAGCAGCCCTACGCCGGGCGGCAGGACCTCGCCGTCTACGCCGAAGTCTACGTCGCCCACAACGGCAGACCGAGCAAACTGCTCATCGATCCGGAGCAAAACCTGCTGGAAGTTTCGCGCGATCTGTCATCGGACGCCTGGATTTTGCGATATTGAGCGCCGAGCGAAGCTAGCTTAAGCCAGCCACCTGCCACAAGCGATCCATATAGTCCGCGGTCAGGCGCGCCGCTTCCTGCGGATCTTCAATCGCGTTCACGGTCTTGCTGAAAGGCTCCGGGGTAACCGGGCCGTCGTAACCCAGGGCGATCAATTTCTTCATGAAACCTTCCAGCGGCAAGATGCCGGTCTCGGTCGGCAAGCGCCGGTCGTGATCGTTGTAGGTCGCCATCGTCAAGCCTTCCGGCGCATCGTTCACATGCACATTGACGATGTCGGCATTGCTGATTTTGTCCAGGTCATCGACCGCGCCGCCCGAGGTGTAGAGATGCCAGGCATCCAGCAGCAGGCCGACATTGCCCGTGCCACAGGCCGCCCCCAACTCCAGCATGCCCTCCATGTTGTAAATGAAGTCGTGCTGGTCGGCCGGGCGCAGGCTCTGCGGGCCGATGAACTCTATGCCAAAGCGGATGCCATTTTCGTTCAAGACCTCGGCAATCGCCGCGAAGCGCTCCAGGTGCCAGTCGAAATTCTCGGCGAAGGGGCGCGTCGCCGACGATGGCGGGCACCAGGTGGAACAGCGGGTCGCGCCCATCTCGGCCGCGACCGCGGCATAGCGCGGCAGTTCGGCCAGATCATCCCGCCATTCTTCGCTTTGCCAGCGGACCGTCAGGCCCCAGGCGCCGTACTTAATGCCGGCATCGGCGAAGAGCGCGCTGGCCGCGTCCGCGCCCAGCTCCGCCGCTTCAACAATGTTGAAGTCCAGACCGCCGAATCCGCTTTGTTTCGCCAATGCGATGCCATCTGCCAGTGAAAGCCCGCGGATGCCGAGCGCGCCGGGGCTTAAGGTCTTGTACATGGCAACTCCCTTTCAATTGAATGCTCATCAAACAATCCACGCCGAGAATGATACCGCATTCGCCCCCGCCGCGCAGTACAGCATTGAAGTCATCACCGGGCAGTCGCTTCAATTTTCTGTTTAACCACCGAGTACACCGAGAGCGCCGAGGGTCGCGTAGGTCGCGTTGACACTGACCGCTGACATTGACCGCCGACACTGACCGCTGCTCGCCCGCACGCCGAGTCTCCTCTTATGCCGTAGGGGCGAGCACGTGGCTCGCCCGCATGTATGTTGCGAAAAACGATGCGTATTTTTCCATTACATACTTGTACATACTTGCGTTAACCTCTGTGTCCTCTGCGCTCTCTGTAGTTAAAACAAAAAGAATCGATTCCCCTGGAAGTCATCAGCTATGCCAGCGGCCGCCTGAATCGGCTATAATCTCGCTCGCAGGAGACCGCTATGGACACTCAAACGCTCAAACAGCAAGCGGCCGAGACCGCCGCCGAATGGGTCGAATCCGGCATGGTCGTCGGGCTGGGCAGCGGCAGCACGGCCATCTTCGCCACGCGCCGCCTGGCCGAGCGCCTCGGCCATGGCGAACTGCGGGATATCCTCGGCGTCCCGACATCGCTCGCCACGGAAGCGGCCGCCAAGGCCCTCGGCATTCCGCTGACGACCCTGGCCGCGCATCCGCGCGTCGACATGACGATTGACGGCGCCGATGAGGTCGATCCCGAGCTGAATGTGATCAAGGGCGGCGGCGGCGCGCTGCTGCGCGAGAAGATCGTGGCCCAGGTCAGCGCGCGCCTGGTCATCGTCGTCGATGAATCCAAGCTGTCGCCGAGGCTGGGTACGCGGTTCTACGTGCCGGTGGAGACCGTGCCCTTCAGTTGGGAATCACAGGCCGGCTTCCTGGAGGAGCAGGGCGCGGAGGCGACGCTGCGGCTGGATGAGGGCCGGCCCTACCGAACGGACCAGGGCAACCTCATTCTCGATTGTCGCTTCGGGCCGATCGCCGACGCGGCTGGCCTTGCGGCGACGCTCAAGTCGCGGGCCGGGATCGTCGAGCATGGTTTGTTTATTGGCATGGCGAGCGATGTGGTTGTTGCGGGCGAGGGAGGTGTGCGGCATTTGCGAAGCTGATTTTTGACCACCGAGGACACCGAGGTCATCGAGAGTTGTCTATTCCGCGGAGGTACAACTAAACTGGATCGCGAATTTGCTCCACTTCGGCAAGCTTAGCCGGAAATCTAGGATGGTTCGGGTCAGTGAATTGTCTAATTGCTTCAGAGTCCATGTCACCGGTAAAAGTATTCCCATCTGGAAGCGTCGCGCCTGAGAAGTCAGTCTTTGGAAAGAACAATGGGATATCATTACCATCATCTGGCGCTTCAGTCCATTTAAATTCTATCCCCCGATCCTTATAGTTGATTGCAGCCCCTTCTAACAGCGCACCGTACAGATTCGCGTCCTGCAAATTAGTACCCGCGAGTTTCGCACCGCGCAGGTCGGCTAGCCAGAGATCGACGCCTTTCATATTTAGCATTCTAATATTGACATCCTTCAAGTCTGCGCCACGCAGTTGGACTCCTTCTAAATTAGCATTATGCTTGAGTGCCTCTTCATACGATTCCCCTGAAGGCAAGATGTCTTCCTGATGTAAAGAGAAGTTTGCGCCTCGCAAATTGACCATTTCAAGCAGAGTGGCCCCGGTTAAGTCTGTTTGATAAAAGATCGCGCCTTCAACATCCGTTCTTATCATTGTGATTCCTTGCAGGTTTGCTTTGCTCAGGTTTGCGGACTTGAGGCTTGTGCCAATCAGGTCTGCAAATTGCAATTTTGCTCCGATTAACCACGCCTTTTCAAAACTGGCTCCAGTCAGACTCGCGTCCATCAGGTTTGCCTTCTTCAGTTCCGCGCCACTTAGATTGGCAAATTGCAGCTTCGCGCCTTGCAGATTCGCACAGTCCAGCCGCGCACCCATCAAGCGAGCTTTACGCAAGTCCGCGCCTTTTAGCAGCCCATCCTCGCCCCTCAGCCAACACTCACGTTGCATCCATTCGACAGCCGAAATCGCGATATCATTTGATCGACTTCCGGCTTCAGCTGTGAGCCGGCGCTTTAGGTTATTCAGGTCACGCCGCTCGTTCAACTTGTCGAGGAAGAGAAGTGTTACACCCGTACTTGCTACTACGCCGAAAATTTCTGTCGAAAGATTTAGGTTGAAATCATCTAATCCCTGCGCATGCCGTGCTTCTATGTATCTGTACACGCCGTATAGAAAAGCGAGAAAAACGACCGCCAGCCAGAACGTCTTGTAACGCCCCAAACGCTTTTGCCTATCTCGCTCGTTCTCTTCCCGTCGACTCATTTTTCCGACCGAACCTCTCTTCGATCACCAACCAAACATACCCAGCATATCACATTCACTGTGCGCATCAGCCACTAAAGGACGATATTGAAATTTTGAGAGAGCCTATGAGATCAGAACGCGGGCGAGCCAATGGCTCGCCCCTACGTTCTCGTCGTGCGCGGGTTCGTTCTATGGCGGGCGACGCGCAGGCGCTACCCGTCAGGCGCCCATACAATTGTTTTGTTTTGCCGAGGGGGAGAAGGCGGGCGAGCCACCGGCTCGCCCCTACCGTCTCGTTGTGCGCGGTTTCGTCTTGTTGCGGGCGACGCGCAGGCGCTACCCGTCAGGCGTCCATACAATTGTTCCTTTGCTGAGAGGGCGAAGGCGGGCGAGCCAATGGCTCGCCCCTACCGTCTCGTTGTGCGCGGGTTCGTTTTATTGCGGGCGACGCGCAGGCGCTACCCGTCAGGCGCCCATACAATTGTTCGTTTGCCGAGGGGGAGAAGGCGGGCGAGCCAAGGCTCGCCCCTACAATCTCGCTGTGCGTGGGGTTCGTTTTGTTGCGGGCAACGCGCAGGCGCTACCCGTCAGGCGTCCATACAATTGTTCCTTTGCTGAGGGGGAGAAGGCGGGCGAGCCAAGGCTCGCCCCTACAATCTCGCTGTGATCTCTCTCCCTCGGTGTACTCGGTGTACTCGGTGGTAAAATCCTTGTGACAAGCACGCACCACCCAAGGAGCCAACCATGACAGACAAACCCAATTGGCGCGAGGACGGCGTCCGCATCGTCCGCAGCCACGAGCTCGACAGCAACACGCCGCAGACCCCGGGCATGACCCGCGCCGCAGCCATCAACCATGCCAAAGCCGGCGCCAACAAACTCTGGGCGGGCACGGTCAATATCCAGCCGAACGCCAAGACCGGCGCCCACCACCACGGCGAACTGGAAAGCGTCATCTATGTCATGAGCGGGCGCGCGCGCATGCGCTGGGGCGATAACCTGGAATTCGTCGCCGAAGCCGATCCGGGCGACTTTATCTATGTGCCGCCCTACGTGCCGCATCAGGAGATCAACGCCAAGCCGGACGAGCCGCTGGTCTGCATCCTCGTGCGCAGCGACCAGGAAGCCATCGTCGTCAACCTCGATATCGAACCGGCGGAAACATCGGAAGAGATCTGGATCGGGCCGAACCACCCGGGCGCGCCTGACTAAAAGAACTGCGCTCGAAAGCAAGTCCAACGCTATATCGATTTTGCAATTTGTGGAATAATAGCTGACCGCGGACGACGGTCCGCGCGCCGCGTCCGCGATTGGGCGCGCGCATTCCTGAAGAATCGCCGGCTGCTCCCGCGGGCGGCCAGCAGCGGAGGCAAGGCAAGATGCAAAACCAAGGCGAGTCCAGCGCATTTCTCATCTGCGATGACTTGTACAAGATCTTTAAGGTCGCCGATATCGAGGTGATGGCGCTGCAGGGGCTGGACCTGACGGTGAAGCGGGGCGAATTGGTCGGCGTGGTTGGCGCCAGCGGCAGCGGCAAGACCACATTGATGAACGTGCTGGGCGGCTTGACCCGCCCCTCGGCCGGGCAAGTCATCGTGGATGGCAAGAATCTGCTCAAACTCAGCGCGCGCGAATTGACCACCTACCGGCAGGTGGAAGTCGGTTTCGTCTGGCAGCAGGGCAGCCGCAACCTCATCCCTTACCTTTCCGCGCTGGATAATATCCGCCTGCCGATGACGCTGGCGGGCAAAGCCGGGGGCGAAGTCGATCAGCGCGCGCGCGAATTGATGGACCTGGTCGATCTCGCCGATCGCTATGATCATCAGCCGATTCAACTATCGGGCGGGGAGCAGCAGCGGGTCGCCATCGCCGTCGCCCTGGCCAACGAGCCGAAGCTGCTGCTGGCGGATGAGCCGACCGGCGAGCTGGATTCCGCCACATCCGACCAGGTCTACGCGCTCTTCCGCCGCCTGAACCGCGACCTGGGTTTGACGATTTGCATCGTCAGCCACGATCCCTTGATCGCCGAGCAGGTGCAGCGGCTGGTGCAGATCCGCGATGGCAAGCTGGCGGCCGAGACCGTGCGGCGGCGCCCGGGGACGCAGGCGGCCGCGCGCAAAGCCGAGACGGCGACCGGCGCCGACGCTCGCTGGGACGAGCATTTTGAAGAGTTGATCGTATTGGATTCGGCCGGGCGCTTGCAGATTCCCAAGCATTACCGCGAAGAATTGGGGTTCCAGAATCGGGTTGAGATGGAAGTGGCTGACGGCGGCATCCTGATCCGCCCGGCGCGCAACCTCGATGAGACTTCGTCCCAGGCCGAGATTCAGATTGAGCGGGAGATTCGCGCCGGCAATGGCGCGCAAGGCGGCTTGCTTTCGCGCATTCGGGGGAAGAAACAATGACCGATTTGGCAATCGCGGCGCAGGATGTGGGACGCGTATACCCCTCCGATTCGGGTGATGTGCATGCCTTGAAAGACGTCAGCTTCGCCGTCGAGCGCGGGCGCTTTGTCGCGCTGCGCGGGCGCTCCGGCAGTGGCAAGACGACCTTGCTCAATTGCATCGGCGGCCTGGACAAGCCAAGCAGCGGGCGGATCTGGATACAGGGCGTGGACATTTCGACGCTGGACGAAGCCGAGCGCACGCGCTGGCGGCGGGAAAATATCGGTTTTGTCTTCCAGCAGATGGGTTTGCTGCCCAGTTTTTCCGCTTATGAGAATCTCGATCTGATGGCGCGCCTGGGCGGCCTGCCGCGCTCGGAGCGGCGCGAGCGCATCCTGGAAAGCCTCGAGCTGGTGGACCTGCTGGATTATTATGATCATCGGCCTTACGAGATGTCGGGCGGGCAGCAGCAGCGCATCGCCATCGCCCGCGGCCTGGTCGCCGAGCCCGATCTGATCCTGGCGGACGAACCGACCAGCGAGCTCGACAGCGAAACAACGCACAAGGTCATGGCCGTGCTGAACGACTTCGTCAGCAAGAAGGGCACCTCAATCTTGCTTTCGAGCCATGACCCGATCGTGGACGAGTATGTCGATCGCGTCATCACGCTGGTCGACGGGCAGATCGCCGACGGGGGCTAGCGCAAGCATGCTGGCGACGGCCGCGGCATTTCTATTTCTCTTCTATTTCATTCAGGACAATGCGCTTTTCCAGGATGTCAGCGACGAAGCCGGCATCCTGGCGCCGCATCGGGGCGTTTCTGACGCAATCGCGCCCGATTCTTTAGCCGGCGCTTATCCCGCGGCTGGTTCGGCCTGGGCCGATTATGACGGCGATGGCTGGGTTGATCTTTTCGTCACCGGCAACCTGGCCCCGAACGCGCTCTACCGCAACAATGGCGACGGCAGCTTTGCCGTTTCCGAATTCTCCGAACTGCTCAGCCTGCCGGAGACGCCGAGCGGCGGGGCGGCCTGGGCCGATTACGACAATGACGGCTGGCGCGATCTTTATGTGCTGAACCAGGGCCCGAATCGGCTCTTTCGCAATTTGGCCGGCGCGGGCTTCGCCGATGTGACGCTTGAAGCCGGGGTCGGCGATATCGGCGCGGGCATGGCGGCGGCCTGGGGCGATTATGACGAGGATGGCCAGCTCGATCTCTACGTGGCCAACGGGTCTTGCGCGCCGGCCTGCGAAGACAGCGATTTTTCGCGCAGCCGCGACGCGCTCTTTCGCGGCAAGGGCGACGGCAGCTTCACCGATGTCAGCGGCTTGCTGGATTTTGAGGCTCTGCTGGGCGCGGGATCGGCCGTCAGCTGGGTCGATTACGATAATGACCGCGACCTCGATCTCTACGTGGTCAACGACAGCCGGGTCAATGCCCTGGGCAATGTGCTCTGGCGCAACGATGGGCCGGGCTGCGGCGGCTGGTGCTTCCATAATGCCAGCGCGGCATCGGGCGCCGGCATCACAACGCCCGGCATGGGCCTGGCGACCGGCGATTATGACAACGATGGCGATCTGGACTTTTACATTTCCAATATGCTGGCGCCGATGACGCTGCTGGAGAATACGGGCGACGGTCGCTTTGTGGAAGCGGGCGCGCGGGCGGGCCTGGATTATGACACCGGCGAGGCGGCCGGCTGGGGCGCGGGCTTCCTCGATTATGACAACGATGGCTGGCTCGATCTCTATTTGGCCGCCACGGGAGTCTCGCCCGGTCATGACGCAGCGGGGGCGCTCCTGCCCTACCCAGACATGCTTTATCATAATCGGGGCGACGGCAGATTCGCGGCGATGTCCCAGGCGCTTTTCAGCGATAGCGTTTATCCGGCGATGGGCTTCAGCGCCGCCGATTACAACCGCGATGGCCGCGTCGATTTCCTGCTGACGCGCTTGAATGAAGGGCCGCGCCTGCTGCAAAACCGCTCTTATGACGCCGCGAGCAATGGCTGGATCGCGTTTGAGCTGCAAGGCGGCGGCGCGATCGCCCGCGACGCCTTCGGCGCGCGCGTCAAGGTCGTCACGGATGACGGTCTCGCCCAGGTCCGCGAGTTGCAATCGGGCGCGGGGGACGAACTGCTTCTGCATTTCGGGCTGGGCGAAGCCGCGATTGAGCGCGTCATCGTCAGTTGGCTCAACGGCGAATATCACGAATATACAAATGTCCTGCCGAACCAGCGTTGCCTGATTACCTGGCTGGGGATGCGCTGCGAAGGCCAGCCTTGACCGCTAGAGGGCCTTGGCCAGGCTTGCGCCGGCTGTCGTCGGCAGGCATTGCGCCGCGCCGGCGGAGGAGTATAAAAATGACACGCTACGTTTTCCCCGTCATATTCTGTTTCAGCCTGTATTTGGGCGGCTTGACTGTCCCGGTTGCGGCTCATCAGCCGTTCTGTGAATTCGCCGACTTGACCGCCGACGCGCCTTGGCCGGTGCCGGACGCCAGAATCTCTTATGCCTTTTTTGGCAATGTCTATCCGGCCGGCGATGTGGATTTTTTCCGTTTTGAAGCGGAAAAGGGCCAGTCCGTGCTCATCAGCATGAGCATTCCCGCCATAGAAGACATTGAAGTGTATACGCCGGTCCTGGCTCTGATCGGCCCGGGCATAGCCACTGACGCCGCCCCGGCCTTGCCCGCCGGCGTGCAACTGCCGGCGGGATCCGGCGCCATGCTGCTGGATTTGGGCGAAGAGCCGGTCTACTGGTTCGAGCCTTTTGGAAGGAAGTATTACTGGAATTGGGAAGACAGGTTCTTTGTGGCGCCGGAGACCGCCGCGTATACGGCGCTGCTTTGGCATCCGCGCGCCGAGATCGGCCGTTATACATTTGTGATCGGCCAAAGCGAAGTCTTTGGCGGCGAACCGGACTGTTTCGCCACATACGACGCCTATTGGACGCCGCTTGCGCCGGGGCAGAATCCTTACCGCGATACCGTCATCCCGGAAGGGGCCATGACCGAGGACCACAGCCAAACGTTTGCGCTGCCAGCGGAGGGCGCGCCCACGGTCGATCTGCAACTGTTCCCGCTTGATGGCGGCGGATTCTACCTGCGCCTGAAGACGCTTAATTTCACGTTTAAGCCGCAAGATATTGACAAGGCGCCGGCGCCGCGCGCGGGACATGCGCATCTTTATCTTGATGGCTCAAAGATTGCGACGGTTGGCCGGGAGTGGTTCTATCTGAAATCGCTGCCGGAAGATGCCGAACAGCTGTCCGTCCAGCTCTACGCCAGCGATCACAGCGCCTTCACAGTTGATGGCAATCCAATTACGGATTCCCTGACAATCGCCGACGCGCGGCATGACAACTGATTATTACGATGGACGACTTGCATCCGATTGCGCGCAGCATCACCGACCTGCTTGAAGCGGAAGGCTGCTGGCACGAGACTTTCCATCATCCGCCCGTGCGCACAAGCGAAGAAGCGGCGGCGACGCGCCCGGGATACGACTTAAGTCAAGGCGCCAAAGCCCTCATCCTGCGCGTGAAGCGGACAAAAAAAGACAAGTTCTTCGTGATGCTCGTTTTCCCGGCCGATCGCCGCTTCAACAGCAAAGCCGTCAAGGACTACTTCTCGGCCCGCGATATCCGCTTCGCCAGCGCCAACGAGGTGGCGGACCTGACCGGCGGCGTTGAACCGGGCGGCGTTCCGCCCTTTGGCCATTTCTTCGATCTGCCGGTTTATGCCGCGCCCGAGCTGTTTGAAGAAGCGCGCATCGTATTCAACGCTGGCGATCGACGCTTTTCACTCGCTATGAATGCCGTCGATTATCGCCGTTTGGCGCAACCGCGCGAGTTTTCCTTCGTCTGATTTCCGTGTTAGAACCAGGCATGGCGTCCAAGGCGGGGTGGCGCCAGCCCGAGCGGCGGGGGAGGCAGTATGCCCTTTGAAATCATCGTAGCCGGTCATATCGCGCTGGATATATTGCCCGGCCTGTCGTCGCTGAGCGCCGATCAGGTCATTGACGAAGGCAAGGTCTATGAGATTGGCCGTCTCACTCATTCGACCGGCGGCGCCGTATCGAACACCGGCCTGGCCCTGCGCCGCCTCGGCATGGAGGTCGGATTGCAGGCCGCCGTCGGCGACGACTGGCTCGGGCGCGCCATCCTGGATTATGTCCGCAGCTTCGGCGCCGAGCTCGGCGATCACATCCAGATTGTTCCCGGTGCGGCCAGCCCATACACGATTGTCATTGAGCCGCGCAATCATGACCGCACCCTGCTCACCTACACCGGCGTCTACGAGGATTACGGCGTGGAGCATATCGACCTCGACCTGGTCGCCGATTGCAAAATCTTCCACCTGGGTTATCCGACGCTGCTGCCGCGCCTCTTCGCCGCCGATGGCGCGGGCCTGCTTGCGCTGCTGAAAGCCGTCAAGGATCGTGGCGTCATCACCTCAATCGACATGTCTCTGCCGCCGCCGGATCAACCGAGCGGGCGGGCGAATTGGCGGCGCATCTTGCAGCGCTGCTTGCCTTTCGTCGACATCTTCCTGCCCAGCTTGCAAGAGATCTTGTATATGCTTCGACGCCGGGATCTGGAGCGCTGGCGCAACCGGCCTCACGAGAACATCAGCGCCGAATACCTGGCCGGTTTAGCCGATGAGATATTGGCGATGGGCGCTGGCATCGCCGGCTTCAAACTCGGCGAGCGCGGCTTGTATTTGCAGTGCGCGTCAGCGGCCGAGCGGCTGCGCTTCCTCGAGGCGCTTGGGCAGCGCCCGGAACTCTGGGCGGACGCGCGAACCTGGCAGCCGGCTTTTCAAGTTGAGGTGGCCGGCACAACCGGCGCCGGCGATGCCGCCTATGCTGGTCTGCTGGCCGCCCTGCTCCGCGGCCAGGCGCCGGCGGCCTGCGCGCGCTGGGCTTGCGCCGTCGCCGCCTGCAATATTGAAGCGGCCGACGCCACCAGCGGCGTCCAGAGTTGGGAAGCGACCGCCGCGCGCCTGGCGGCCGGCTGGGACAGCCGCTGAGCGTCCGCGCTTCTCGTTAGGGATGAGGAGCGGCTCGGTTTTCTACCCCATCCCCGGCCCTTCCCCAGTGAACTGGGGAAGGGTGACTCGTCGATGAAACTCTGAATAAACCCGCAACAAAGTACAGAAATGAGCATAAAAGCCATCTACTTGCAGCGCGCTCCCCTTCCCTAGCTTGCTGGGGAAGGGGCCGGGGGATGGGGTTGTAGTGGTAGTCAGCTCGGGTCCAGCGCATGTCGAGGCAAAAACAGCGTCAGGACAACCGCGAGCAGGCTCAAGGCGGTGACCAGGAAGAGCAGCGGTCGGTAGGAAGCAAAGAGATCGAAGATGAGCCCGGCGGCGAAGGGCGCGGTCGTGCCGGTCAAGGTGAGGAATACCACCATCAAACTGCTGATGCGCCCGAAGAAGGCGGCGCCATAGCTATCGGCGATCATCAAGGGCCGACTGAGCGTATGCGTGCCGATGGCCATGCCGAAGAGGGCGACAAAGACGAAGATCAGCGGCAGCGCGCTGCCCAGCAGCATGGTCGCCATTGCCGCCGCCAGCAGAAGAAACACGGCGATAACCATTGTTTTGCTCGAGAAGCGGCGCTCCAGCGGCACAAAGATCACACGACCGACCACCTGCATCAAACCGATGGCGCCGCTGGCCAGCGCGGCGCTGCTCGGATGGATGTTCATGCTGATCAGAAGCGGTACAAAATGCACGCGCACTGCCGAGATGCTGAGCGTGGAGAAGGAAAACGCCAGAGTCAGTATCCAGAAGTAACGCGAACGCAAGACGGCGCGCAGGCTGATGACCGGTTGCTTCTGCTGTGTCGGCGCTTCAGCGGCGCCGTCGGGCTGCAAGCCCATATCCGCCGGTTTGCCCCGCAGCACCAGGGCGTGCAAGGGTATGGTAATGCCGCCCAGCAATAGGCCGAGGATGAAGATCGCTTGCCGCCAGCCGTGGGCGACCAGCAGCGCATCGGCCAGAGGAATAAATATCGTGCTGGAAAAGCCGGCGATGAGAGTCATAACCGTTATCGCCGTGCCGCGTTGGCGCACGAACCAGGTGGCGACGACCACAAAAGCCGGCTCATATAGAATGGCCGCGCCGCAAACCCCCATCAGCGCCATGACGGCGATGAACTCGGGATAGGTATTCACTTGCGACCAGAGCAACACCATGATGGTCGCGCCGATAGATCCAGCCGTCATCAACAGGCGCGAGCCGCGCCGGTCCAGCCAGTAACCGACCGGGAAGGCGATGAAGCCGGTGAGCAAAAGGGAGAGCGAGAATGCGCCCGAAATCTCCGCGCGGGACCAGCCCAAATCCGCTTCCATCGGCGCGATCATGACGGTGAAGGCATAGACCATGACGCCGTAGGAGACGGCTTCGGTGATGGCGAGGACTAGGGCGATATACCAGCCGTAATAGATGGACGGCCGCTTCCAGCTTCGTTTCATGTGGCCCGTTCAGCATTTCCCATTCTGCACGGCTGACAGAATAGGTAAAGAGAATCGCTTGCTCAAGTGGCAAATTCGCCCGGACAGGGCGCGCGCCGGGCGGAGGCCCGGCCAAGTTCTGCTATACTCGGCGCGGATTCGCCGGAGCGACGAGGAGATAGAGCATGCCCCTGCGCAGTCACGACTGGTTTTTACGTAGCGGACAGGCGGGCTTCAAAGCGCGCAGCCGCATGAAAAACCAGGGTACGCCACAGGAAATGTTCGATGGCCGGCCGGTCATCGGCATCTGCAACACCTGGTCCGAATTGACGCCCTGCAACGCGCAGCTGCGCATCCTGGCGGAACATGTCAAACGCGGCGTGCTGGAGGCCGGCGGCTTTCCCCTGGAGTTCCCGGTCATGTCCCTCGGCGAAACCTTGATGCGCCCGACGACGATGCTCTACCGCAATCTCGTCAGCATGGATGTCGAAGAATCAATCCGCGCCAATCCCCTGGATGCGGTGGTCTTGCTGGTCGGCTGCGACAAGACGACGCCGGCCGCCATCATGGGGGCGTGCAGCGTCGACATCCCCAGCATCGTAGTAACCAGCGGTCCCATGCTCAACGGCAAATTTCAGGGCCGGGATATCGGCGCGGGCACGGACAAGTTTCGTTTCACCGAAGAGTGGCGCAGCGGCAACATGAGCGGCGCCGATTATATCGAAGCGGAAACCTGCATGTCTCGCAGCGACGGGCATTGCATGACGATGGGCACAGCCTCGAGCATGGCTTGTGTGGTCGAGGCTCTGGGATTGATGCTGCCGGGCGGCGCCGCCATTCCCGCGCCCGATGCGCGCCGCCGCCGCCACTGCCACTACACCGGCAATCGCATCGTTGAAATGGCCCGGGAGAACCTGAAACCGTCCCAGATCCTGACGCGGCGCGCCTTCGAGAATGCGATTGTGGTCAACGCCGCCATCGGTGGTTCGACCAATGTGATTTTGCATTTGCTGGCGATCGCCGGCCGCATCGGCGTCGAGCTCTGCCTCGACGACTTCGACCGTCTGGGCGCCGAAATCCCGCTGCTGGTCAATCTCAAGCCCGCAGGCGACTTCCTGATGGAAGAGTTCTATTATGCCGGCGGTTTGCCCGTCGTGATGCAGAACCTGGGCGAAATCATCGACCTGGATGCCATCACGGTGACCGGCCGCAGCCAGGCCGAAAACACCGCGGGTGCGGTCTGTTACAACAGGCAGGTCATCGCGCCGTTGGATGAACCATTCCAGGATAATGCCGGTATCGCCGTGCTCCGCGGCAACCTCTGCCCGGACGGCGCGGTGATCAAGCCGTCGGCCGCCGCGCCGCATTTGCTGCAGCATCGCGGGCCGGCTCTGGTATTCGACTCGCTGACGGATTTTCTCGCGCGCATTGACGACCCCGAGCTTGATGTGGACGAGAACACGGTGCTGGTAATGCAGAATGTCGGCCCCAAGGGCTTCCCCGGCATGCCGGAGGTGGGCAATATGAGTTTGCCGCGCAAGCTGCTCGACCGGGGCCTGCGCGATATGCTGCGGCTGTCCGACGGGCGCATGAGCGGCACGGCTTATGGCGCTGTCGTCTTGCATATCGCGCCGGAAGCAGCCGCGGGCGGGACGCTGGCCCTGGCGCAAACGGGCGACATGATCGAGCTGGACGTGCCGGCGCGCCGCCTGCATCTCGATGTGCCGCCGGAAGAATTGGCGCGGCGGCACAAATGCTGGCGGCCCGCGACTGACGACAGCGCCCGCGGCTATACGCGGATATTTCTTGACCATGTGCAGCAGGCAGATCGCGGCGTCGATTTCGATGTCCTGGTCGGCGGCTCGGGGGCGGGCGTGGTCGCCACCAGCGACGCCCAGGCTGAAGCCGTCTGATTGGCCGAGTATGTCGCAGATTTCGCCGACTGCGCGCAGAAAGATGTACACTGCCTAAAGCAACTACAGCACAGGGCCGCCCGGCGACTAAGCGGCGAATTCAGCCGCTTGCGCCCGCCCGGCCTGAATAAGCGAGAAGGGATCAAACTCATGCCAACCCTCCCCAACTACAGCCAATTTGAAGGACGTTACTGGGACAGCGCCTCGATCCGCAATGCGCTTGATTACCAAGGCGTCAAAGCGCCGCACACGGGCCAGCCCTTCAGCGAAGCCATGCTCCTCGGCGTCAGCGGCGGCGCGACTTTCGGCTACTTCACCTTCCATTACAAAGGTTATGACCCGCAGGTCAACTTGCTGACGCGCAATACCTTCGCGCCGATGGAATCGATCTTCGACCGTCTCAAAATACCGCGAGACTCGGTGAAGAGCGGGAGCGCCAACAAAGCGCGGCAGAATCTCATCGACGCGCTGGAAGAGGGCTATGCGCCGATCGCCAGCCCGGACGGCGCCTTGCTGCCCTACAATGCCCTGCCCTACGATGAAGCCAACTGGTACACCATGCCGCTGGTCATATACGGTTATGAGCCGGAGCAAGGCGAGGCTTATATTTCCGATCGCAGCCGCGTCGGTTTGACCGTGAGTACGGACGAGCTTGATGCGGCGCGGGCCCGCGTCAAGAAGGATCGGCATGGCCTGCTCTTGCTCGGCGCGCCGGATGAAGCCAGTCTAAAGGCGGCGATCCGCGCCGGCATCGACACTACCATCCAGCTTATGACGGAAAAGCCGCCCAAGGGCGCGGCGAAGAATTTCGGCCTGCGCGCGCTGCAGCATTGGGCGGAAATGCTGGAGAAGACGAGCAAAGGCAGTTGGGCGCGCGAATACGCCAGCGGTCGTCCGCTTCTGGCCGTTCTGATGAGCTCCTACACATTTCTGGGTCCGGCCTTTGGCAAGACGATGGGCGCGGAGCGCGATGTCTATGCCGGCTTCCTGGATGAAGCAGCGCAGGCCCTTGATTTGAGCGCGCTGAGCGATGTCGCGGCCAAGTACCGCGAGTCGGCGGCGGAATGGGAGGGCTTGCTGAACAGCCTGCTGCCCGCGGACGCGCCCATGTTGGGCGAAGCGCGCGCAGCCATCGACCGCAAGACCGCGCTCTTCATCGAGAGCGGCGCCGCCGAACTGGATGAGATCATCGCCTGTCGCGACAAGTTGGACGCCATGAAAAGCGAAGCGGAGACGGACTTCCCGCTCAAAGACGGCGAAATCGCCGACCTGCGCGCCGACATTCGCGAGAACGTATTGAAGGTCCATGATGCCGAAGAGGCGGCTGTGTTGGCGCTGAAGGCGGCTGTCTCAGGCTAGGACGTCTGGACCGTAAGATCTACACCCCGGCCGCGTAGGGCTTCTCGAGAAAGGCGTCGATAGCGTCGCGATCGCCCCGGTCCAGCAGGGTCAGCCAATTGAACATGTGGTGGCTGTTGCTCGCCATTTGCCGATGGATCCGCGAGCCGACTATCGAATGGCCCTGATACTCAAAGACCGTGTGGCTCAACAAGATATCGCCCATCTCCGTCATGCGGATGCCGGCCGCATAAGCTTCGTGGCAGGCCGGCAGCCGCGACCAGGTCTGGCGTCGCCATTCGCGGTGCGGCTGAATGTAAGCCAAGGCGTCGTCGATGCTCTCGCTTTGGATGGCCAGGCGCGAGATGACCTGGAAGTCCTTCACTTCGGCATGCAGTTCGGCGAGTTCAGCGTCGGTGCAGCGCGGCAGGGCGTCCTCTTCGTGCGTCGGGAGCGACTGATTTGTACCGAAGCGCGCGCGCAACAGCGCCAGGTCCTCGTCGGGCGTCGCCCCTTCACCGCCCTCACTTGAAGCGGAGGCCTCATCGATCCGCGACTCCAGCAGAGCTTGATCGGCCGGCTCGGCGGCAAAATGGTCCGCAACTGAGGCCACATCCGCGTGCTCCAGCGTCGCCGCTGTGAATAAATCACTGCCAACCGCATGGATCAGCGCGCCTATCTCAAAGAATTCCGAACACCACCTGAAATGCGTATAGGCGCTGCCCTGCCAATTGAGCGGCTCGTTCATGTATTCGAACAGGCCCTTGGCCGTCCGCATCTGCGCCGCCATCTCCTCAAGCAATTTGAGGTAGCCCGGTCCATTCCGGGCGATTGTGGCCAGCTCGGCCTCGGAACAGGCGGGCAGATTGTTGGCGAAGGGACGCGGGGCCGCTGCTTCGCCTTCGCCCTCCGCCCGGCTTGCGGCGAGTTCAGAGAGCTGCTGCAGCAGAATGTCATTGGCGGACAGGGCCGCCCCGACACCGGGAATCGACTTGGCGAGCGCGCCGGCCAGGTCGCCGGCGAGTATCGCCGATAGATCCAAGCCGATGCGACAGGCCGGGATCTGCGACGTTGCGCGCTCCCGCAATTCAATCCTCGCGTCGAAATATTGCTGCAAACCGCCCCAACGCGTGAAAGTGGAAGCAAGTTCGAGCAGGTCCTGGTAATCCGTCAGCGTCGCCAGAATCGCTTCAGTCTCCGCATCAGAGCAGCGCGGCGCCGGCATGGCGCGCGGCTGCGTTTGGCGCAACTCGGCATTGAGTACCTTGCTGGAAACTATCTCAGTCAGGCGATCGGCGAGGCTTTTTTCGCCGCCCAACTGCCGCCCCAAGGCATCTTGTTCCGCGTCAAAGGCATAGAGGGCAATGTAGTCTCCGGTCCGCCGGTAGATGAACAGGCCCAGCTCGAGCGCCTCTGCGCAGGCCGGCAAACGCGCCCAATGGTCTTGGCGCCACTCGGACTGGGCATTGCTGAATTCAAGCAAGTCTTCCAAACTCCCCATCGCGCGCGCGCCTTCCATTAGGCTCTGATACTCGCGGACGATTGCGCCAAGGGCGCGCAACTCTTCCACTTCGCAGCCGGCCATCTGTCCGCCGTATTGCCATAGCGCCGGGCGGGAATCCGCAATCAGATCGCTTGACCGGACATAACGGTCCAGTTCGCTGGTTTTCGCAAAGAAAGCGTCCAGGTATGGGTTGTCGTCGTCCAGTTGCTCGGCATATATCAAACCCATCATGGACGCATAATAAGCAATCCCCTGGCTCATCATGATGCCCAATTCGATGGCCGAGTCACAAGCAGGAAGCTCTTCCAGCAGCCGGTCATGCCAGGCGATCATCAGATCAAGCAGCGGCAGCAAGCGTTCCATGCCGCCGAAACCCAACATGCGCTCATTGAGAATATGGAATTGCGCGGCGTTCAACGAGAGCGCGTCCATTTCTTCAGCGGCGCAGCGGCGCAGCCTGCCCGGCATTTCGCGCCTGACCTCGGGCCTGCTCAATCCCCCCCAGAACGCATAGGTATTCAGTTGGCTCTCCGTCCATGCCGATAGATAGGGGTTTTCATCGGCGGCGACACCCAGCAACGAAAAGGCGCTGGCGGCGGCTCGGTCAGTGGCGGCCTGGCTCAAGGCCAAGGCCAAATCAATGCCGTCAGAGCAACTCGGCAGGCTGTTCCACAAGTTCTGCCGCCAGGCGATTTCGACCCGGCTATACTTCAGCAGTTCGCCCAGAGACGCGAATATCGTCTCGTCTTCAACAAATTCACTGGATTCGGCTCGAACCTTCAGCAGCTCGGTCCGATGGCCTAGCGCGCAACTGATCCATGCGCCGCTGTTATCCGTCGGTTGCGCCGTGCTGCTTTCGATCGCGGCGATGATTTCTTTCAGGCGCCGAACGTTTGCGCGCACGGGCGCAGCATAAGGATCCTCTTCATGGCTTGCGCCAGCGTAAGCCAGCGCAATATTCATGATGGCATCAGCGACTGTTCGGTTCATCAGCCACAGAAACTCTCTGGCTTCGGCGCAAGACGGCAGCAGCGCCAAGCCATCATGCGGGACAAAGGCGAATTGCCCTTCTTCGTCTGTCGACTGTTTGACATAGGCCCATGTTTCGCGCCAGGTGATGTGCAATTTCGCCACTTCCAGTAAATCATCAAAGGACTGCCCAACCGCTGCCGCATCGACGACTTTCTGGAATTCCTGTCGAAGCGGCAAGAGGCTGGCGAGCTCAGCCGGCGAACAGGCGGGCAAGGGCGTGTCCACCGGCGCTATGTATTTGCGCTCTCCGCTTTCGACCAGGGCATTCATCTCGTCGACCATGTCGTTAAACGCTTGGGGATAAAACGGTTCGGTAAGCGCGCCGCGGAAGGGATTGAGCTCCTGTTTGACTTCGGCGCTGCCCCGCCACACATCATCAATGCCAAATTCCATCGCTTTGGACGCGGCGATAAAGTTCACTTCCCGGGCCGTGCGCCAGGCGAAATCAATCGCTTCCGCGCAGCGCGGCGCGGTATCCCAAACGCCCCGGCTATACTTCAATTGGCCGTCGGCGAAAGCCAGCAAATCGTCCATCGAGTCGAGACTGTCGCCGGAGGAGCGCAGGCTGACATAATAATCTGACCAACCCAGGGTGTCTTGGAGATCGCTCTGCCAACAAGGCGGATACCCGTCTTGCGCCAGCGATGACGGTAGTGAAGACAAGAGCAGGAAAAGAACTAAAAGGAAGAGCCTCTTCATAGCGCAACTCCATAAAGAATGCATCGTTTCCTGAGATTATCCGCGACTGCGCCGGCATCGGCAAACGCGCGCAACTGATCATAGGGAATTCGTATCCTTGCTGGCGCCTCTGCCAACATGCCTTGCTCAACCATTGGCGCTTTGCGGCGTCTGGGCTATGATTCGTATTACATTGAATCCGAACCGAAATGACTAAAGTTCAAGAGGAGATCTACCGATGAGCGCAAGATATTCCCGACGCGATTTTCTGAAGTTGGCCGCGGCGTCAAGCGCGGCGGCGAGCGCGACGCTGCTCGGCGCCGGGTCCATCGCCGCCCAAGCTGACGGGGCGGAGTTGTCGCTGGCGATGGTGGACTGGAGCGATCCGGTGCAGACCGCCTTTGAAGAAACGATCATTCCGCGATTCATTGAAGAAAACCCCGGTTCCAGCGTGACCATCAACTGGACCAACTGGGGACGCTACAACGAAGAGATGACCACCGCCTTCGCCTCCGGCGTCACGCCCGATGTCTTCCAGGGCGGCGCGGTCTGGGCGCCCCAGATGGCGCGGCGCAATTGGGCGGTGCCGCTAAACGACTTCATCAGCGCCGATGCCGAGTGGGACTGGGACGATTTCCCGGCCGGCTTGCAGGCCGATGTCACCATTCGCGGCGATATTGTCGCCGTGCCATACCGACAGGACCTGCGCACGCTTTGGTACAACAAAGAGATGCTGGCGGATGCCGGCATTGATGAAGCGCCGACCACCTGGGAAGAGTTCCTGGCGGCGGCGCAGGCCGCGACCGTGCGCGAGGGCAATGTCTATGATGTCGAGGGATACCATTACTCCGACGCCAGCGGCAACTGGCAGCGCGATTGGCAACCCTTCCTGATGTGGCTGCACATGGCCGACGGGCAATTCCTCAGCGATGACTTGACGACCTGCGCGCTGGAATCCGAACAAGCGCTTGAGGCGCTCGAGTGGCTGGTCGCCCTCGTTCACGAACATCAGGTGACATCCTACCCGGGTTTGGATCCGCAGGGCGATCTCAATGTGCTGGCCGGGCGCAATGCCGCCATGCAACTTTCCAGCGCCGATATGGAACGGGTTGTCAACCTCTATGCGCCCGACGAAGTGGAGACGATTTACCCCAGCCTGCCGCTCACCGGCAACGTCCAGGCGACGCACTCCTGGGTGAACAAATTCTTCATCTCCTCGCAGACGCCCGACGTGTCCGCCTCCTGGGGTTTGCTGCGCTTCATGACGCGGCAGGATATGCTCGAGGTTTATTCGGCCTCCAACAACAACACGCCGCCGCGGCTCTCGCTGCTGGATGCTGAATACATGTCGGACAAGCACAAGGTCGTTCTGGAATCGGCGGTGTACGCCCGCACATTCCCGCAGCATCACAACCTGATCGCGCTCTTCCGCCCGATCGCGGCCGAGCTGGAGCAGGCGCTAAGCGGCAACAAGGCGGCCGCCGATGCCCTGGTCGACGCAACCAGCGCCATCAACGAGATCCTGGCGGACGACTAGGCGCGGCGCCGCGATGCGGTCGCAGCGCGAAGGCAATCGAGCTGCGCTTGAATCAAGGAAGCGAGGTTGCGCCTCGCTTCTTTGATTGACCGCTCCACTGCGGCCGAGCCTCCCAGGCAAGGGGCGAACCGGGACGCCGAGGCGAACATGACTGTCGCGATCAACAAATCTGCGGTCAGCGAGACCCAGCTTCTGGATCGGCGCAGCCGGCTCTATCGCATATACAACAGCCAGGCTTTCGTTGCATTTCTGTTTCTGCTTGTGCCGGTGCTGCTCTTGGCCGCCCTGAAGATTTGGCCTGTTTTCTACAATCTTTATCTGAGCTTCACGCGTTACGAACTCTTTGAGCCGCCGCGTTTCGTCGGCATGAAGAATTACAATTATGTCTTCAGCAACAGCGTAACGCGCCAGTCCATCATCAATACGCTGCTCTTCACGATTGAAGCCGTCCCGATTGGCACGGCCCTGGCATTGATAATCGCCAAATTGCTCGACCAATCGATACGCGGGCGCGTCTTCCTGCGCACGCTCTATTACCTGCCGGTCGTCAGTTCGGTGGTGGTTTCGGCGATGATCTGGCGCTGGATTTACAGCCCGCAGCATGGCCTGCTCAATTACTTTCTGGGCCTCATCGGCATCCCGCCGCAGAACTGGCTCAATGACCCCAATCTGGCGCTGATCAGCCTGGTGATCGTTACGATCTGGGGCAGCATCGGCAGCAATATGGTGATCTTCCTGGCCGGCTTGCAAGATATCCCGCGCGATATCATCGAAGCGGCGCGGGTCGATGGCGCCAATGCCTTGCAGAACTTCTTGCTCATCACCGTGCCGCTCATGCGCCCGGTCATTCTCTTCGTCGTGGTGACATTCACCATCAGCATCTTCCGCAACTTCGGCTTGATCTTCATGCTGACGCAGGGCGGTCCCTTCAACCGCACCAACACCATGGTCTGGGAGGTCTATCAAAACGTCTTCGGTTATTTGCGCCTGGGCCGCGGCGCGGCGATTTCGGTTGTGATGCTGGTGATTGTGCTCATCTTGACATTGATCAGTTTCCGCGTCCTGCGGGAAAGACAGGGGGCTTGATCGTGGCCGCGCCGCATCGAGATCCGCGCTCGTTCAGCCTTTGGGAAGCCCGCCTTCCGCTGATTTTGACATACGTCTTCCTCGGCATCGGCGCTATCGTCATGCTCATGCCCTTCGCCTGGATGGTCTCCACATCCATCAAGCCGGACCGGGAGATCTTCGGCGATACGATCCGCTGGATCCCCACCGAGCTGGATCTGCAGAATTACAGCGACGCCTTCGAGCAGACCAATATGCCGCGCCTTTTCCTGAACACCGCGGTCGTCACGGCGGTGGCGGTTGCCTCGCAGGTGCTGCTGGGCTCGATGGCGGGTTACGTCTTCGCGCGCCTGCAATTCCGCGGCAAGATGCTGCTCTTCTTCGCCCTGCTGACAACAATGATGGTGCCCTTCGAAGTGCTGATCATTCCCGTCTTCTTGCTCATCAAATTCTTTCCATTGGCGGGCGGCAATGACCTGCTCGGTCAAGGCGGCACCGGGCTCATCAATACGCTCGGCGGCATCATGTTCCCGAACTTCGTCTCGGTCTTCGGCGTCTTCCTCTTCAGGCAGTTCTATCTCAGTTTCCCCAAGGAGATTGAAGAGGCGGCGATCGTCGACGGCTGCTCGCGCATTGGCGTTTACTGGCGCATTCTCGTCCCCAACTCCAAGCCGGTGATGGGCACGATGGCGCTTTTCGCATTTCTATGGTCCTGGAACGACTTCCTCTGGCCGCTTGTGGTGGTCAAGGAAGACAGCCTCAAGACCATTCAGCTGGGCTTGAGCCTGTTCGATCAAGAGCAGGGGACGGCATGGGCGGAGCTGATGGCGGCCTCGGTGATGGCGGTTGTGCCGGTCATCATCTTATACATTTTCCTGCAGCGCTTCCTGGTCAGCGGCGGTTTGACCAGCGGCTTGAAGGGCTAAAGCGGCAACCGGCGCGGTCCAGCGAACCGCCGGCGCCTTACTTGACTTAATCAAATTGGAGACAGAAAACTTATGAAAGCCATCATGGTCATGTTCGATTCGCTGAACCGGCGCTTGATGCAGCCCTACGGCTGCGATTGGGTGCATACGCCGAACTTCGCGCGCCTGGCGGAACGCAGCGCCACATTCGAAAACGCCTACATCGGCAGCATGCCCTGCATGCCGGCGCGGCGCGAATTGCATACCGGGCGCTACAATTTTTTGCATCGCGGCTGGGGCCCGCTCGAGCCCTTCGACGACTCGATGCCGCAAATCCTCGATGAAAACGGCGTGCACTCGCATAAAGTCACCGATCATCAACACTACTGGGAAGATGGCGGCGCGACCTATCACACGCGCTTTACGACGCACGAATTCTCGCGTGGTCAAGAGGGCGATCCCTGGAAAGGCGTTGTCGAAGCCGGCGTCGCCAGCAAGGGCGCCGATCGACGCTTGCGCACGCGCTTGCAGGATCAGGTCAACCGCGAATATCTCAATGAAGAAGCGCTGATGCCGCAGGCCCAGACATTCGCCAAGGGCCTGGAGTTCATCCGCAGGAATGCCGATGCCGAAAACTGGTATCTGCAGATCGAGACATTTGATCCGCATGAGCCCTTCTTCACGCAGCCGGGCTGGAAAGAACTCTATCCGCATGAGTACGACGGGCCGCTCTTCGATTGGCCGCCCTACCAGCGCATCAGCGAGCCGCCGGAGCAGGTCCAGCACATGCGCTACGAATACGCCGCGCTGATGAGCATGTGCGATCACTATCTCGGAACCGTGCTGGATCTGATGGACGAACTGAATCTATGGGAGGACACGCTGCTGATCGTCACGACCGACCATGGCTTCCATTTGGGCGAGCACGACTGGTGGGGCAAGGCGCTCATGCCCTGGTACAACGAGCTGGCGAATATCCCCTTCTTCGTCTGGGATCCGCGCTCCAAGGTGGCGGGGGAGCGGCGCGGGAGTCTGGTGCAGAATATCGATGTGCCGGCGACCCTGCTCGAATACTTCGGCGTCGAGCGTCCGGCGGACATGCAGGGTCAGCCCCTGGGCGCGACGGTCGCGGACGATTCGCCGGTGCGGGAAGCGGCGCTCTATGGCGCGCACGGCGGGCACGTCAATGTCGCCGACGGCCGCCATGTTTACATGCGCGCGGCGGCGAATGCGGACAATCAGCCGATTTACAACTACACCTTGATGACGACGCACATGCGCAATCGCTTCCAGGTGGAAGAACTGCAGGAAATCCAACTGGCGGCGCCCTTCGCATTCACCAAGGGCTGCCAGACGATGCGGATCACCAGCGAACGCGCGCCGATCCGCGCTCCGGTAGAATTCGAGACCTTGCTTTTCGATTTGGAAGCGGATCCGGGGCAACTGAATCCGATTCAGGATGCGGCGGTGGAAGCCGATATGATTGAGAAGCTGGTTGGCTTGATGCGCGCCAATGACGCGCCAGGCGAGCAATACCAGCGGTTGGGCTTAAGCGTCTGACCGCGCAAGGACGCGGCAGCCCTACAGATCGCGATACGGCGGGTGGCCATGCCATTCCGCCCGCGCGCGGCGACGCTAATCGCAAGCCCCGAGCGGCGTAACGACATTAGCGGCGACCCAGCCCTGCTGGCCCAAATTATCAACCTTGAACCAACTGGTCGTCCGCGCCAGGGCCGTCAGCGTCACGTAATATGGCACGGCGCCGATCACCTCGCCGCTCGGCGCGTCGCGCAAATTCAGAATGTAATTCGACCGCACCATGCAGCCGCTTAGCGCTTTTGCAGCCGGCGGGGCCGCGACAAAGGGCGGCGCGGCGGAAGCGATCGCGGCCGGGTTGAACGACGGCGGCCGCGGACCAGCGATCAGCGCCACCTGACCGGCGCCCGGGATATCGGCGCAGACCATGCCGTTCAAGCCGTAGGCGGGCAGGTCCGTAAGCGTCCGCGGCGTAACTGTCGTGTCGACGAACTTGATAGAGCCGCTGGCCGCGCGGAAACAGACCCGCGTATCAGGCGTTACCCAACCCCAGACGTCAACGACGCTTAGCGGCATGGCAGCCTGCAAATCAGGATGCCCGTAACCGGATGGCAGGACGAGATTGCAAGACGTGCCAGAGCTTAAATTGCTGACGGCGACGGCCGGCGACAGCCGCTGACAGGTGACGTTCGGGGGGATTTTGGTGCGCGTCGCCGTGGGCGTCGCGGTGGGCGTCGCGCTGGGCCGGCGGCGGCGCTCGCTTCTCGCCTCTCCAACGCCTGGCGGTTGCCCATCGCCTGGCGGCTGTCCATCGCCTGGCGGCTGTCCATCGCCTGGCGGTTGCACCTCGGCTGGCGGCTGTCCATCGCCCGGCGGTTGCCCATCGCCTGGCGGTTGCACCTCGGCTGGCGGCTCCTCCGGCTCCTCCGGCGCCTGCGTATCAGTCGGCGTGGCGGTAGCGGTCGGCGTTGCCGTGGGTGTGTTGGTGGCGGTAGCGGTCGGCGTTGCCGTGGGTGTGGGCGTGAAGGTCGCGGTCGGCTCCGGCGGCGCTTCGCCCTCGCCCTCGTAAGCGCCGATATCGCAGGCAGTGCCCACAGGCCGCGTTGTGCCGGCTTGGTCCACCGTCGTCAGTGATGTGCAGTCGCCGGCCGCGTTCAATGCCCGGCTGTCGGTGTAGAACTTGTAATAAGGCGGGCTGCCGGTCGTGCTGGGGGCGAGGCGCGCGACGTTGGCCACCCGGTTGACGGAGCATGTCGCGCTGCTGCGGTTTTCGTTGATGATACTGTTGCTTAGCGCGCTGACGGTGACGCCGCTGGCGAGATCGCAATCCCGGGTGGTGTTGCCGGCGATGATGCTGTTGCGCAAAAACAGCACGCCACTAGCCATATGCATGCCGTCGCCTTTGTCCGCCTCTGAAGAGTTCGAGGTATTGCCAGTGATGGTCAGATGCGTCAGCGTCAGGGTTGAGGCCGCCAAATTAAAACTCGCGTAGATGCCCCCGCTCTCCGCGCCCGCCGTGTTGCTGAAGATGCTGCTGTTGATGATGCTTCCGCTGGCAGTGCCCGATGATGCAGTGCCTTGAATCGAGAGGCCCCCGCCGGGCCCGCTGCTGGCGGTATTGCTGTAGACGGCGCTGCCGCTCATCGAGAAGGTGAAGGCGCCGACTAAAGAAATGCCGCCGCCATTCCCTTGAGCCCAGTTGCCGTGTATCGAGCTGTTCGTGATGCTGAGGGTGGCTGCCGCGCTTGCTATTCCCTCTGCGCGTATGCCGCCGCCATTCCCGGAATACGTCGTGTCGCCCGCGTTGGAATTCCTCACGACTGAATTCTGCAGCGTCAGCTTGCTGCGATATACATATATCGCGCCGCCATCGCAAGGGTTGGCGCCTGTGCATAAGCCGTTGGTCAGGATCCAGTTGTCGATTGTCAGGTCTCCGCCCGTATTGACCGTAATAATGGAATGCGTGTCATTGCCGGAAATCGTATTGCCATTGCCGTTAATCCGTATTGTGGTGGTGATGGCGGGCAAAAAGGCGGAGAGCGTGATCGGGGTATTGGCCGGGATGACGATGGTGTCGGCGCCGGTCGCTCCCGAGCCGTCCGATCCGGCTTCGCAGCTGCCGACGTTGGTCGTCGCTTCGTTGGCTTCGTTGATGGCGTTCGCTAGGGTGCAGGTGGCGTCGACGTTGATGGTCGCGGCGTAAGCGGGCAGCGCCGGCAGCTGCAAAATCAGCGCGATTAAAATGAATTTGAGGAGAAGGGCGGAGCGAGAATCAAGTAATTGTATATTATTACGCGATATTACGGGGGGGGGGGGGGGGGGTAAGCTAGTTAATCGCGGCGAGCGGAGAGAAAGCCTCAGTTTTCCGGCCGCGCGCGCGAAGCTGCAACTGAATTTCACGACAATCCTCCAATGCGCATACAACTGCGAAACGCCGCGAGCGGTTCCTCAAGATATGGAATGATTCGCGGATTATATCCATTACTGTATGAATTGTCAAGTTAATCCCGTATCGGGCAGTGTCTATATTGGTGGACGCATATTGAATGCGAGCTTGGCGCAGGTTAATGCACCACAGAGACACAGAGGGCACAGAGTTTTATTGTCAGGGTCCAAGGGAAACCGCATCCACTACATTAACCACTCCCCCGTTTCGTCAGATATCAATAGATCGAGGGCTGAGGCAGAAGGGGATGGCATGGCAATCTGTGGCTGCGGCGGGCGACTCAGCGGGTCGCCCCTACGGCTTCTGTATGTACGGGCGAGCCGGTGGCTCGCTCCCTTGTTACAAACCGCCCATCAGAATTTGATCGACTTGCTCTTGTTTACTTCCGTGTTCTCGCTGTCTAAAGAATAATTTGAAGCGATTGCCCGGTAGCCATTCGTCACATAATTGTCAAAAGCGAATCGAATGTCTACAATATGAGGCGCGCAGTCCAATAACGCGTTCCCCATCTTGATACGCGCGAGACCAAGACAGAGCAAACTGACAATCACAGGCTTAGAGTGTTGCGCTGTGCCCAATGCGGATCTCTGAGGAGATGACAGGACAGGGTTTGAACCATGGCGCCGACCAAAGGTACAGTCGAAATTAGTCGAAATAACGCCCGGAGAATCATTGAAGCCTTGCCGGATATGCTCAGTTCGGGTTCAGTGGTTTTTGATATTGAAACGACGGGGATCAATAGAAAATGGGAGGAGATTGTTTCGATTGCGGTCAAATCGCCAGTTGATCAGGTAGAGATGCAAACCTTGATTATGCCCAAGCGCCCGAAGCGTCTTCTTCAAAAGGGCAAGGATGGCAAATGCGCCTACGACATTAACGGCATTCATCCAGACGATCTGATTGGCAGTCCGACGTTTGAGGAAGCCTACCCTCAAATACGCGAAGCGCTGGCGGGCAAGCGCTGGGTTTGCTGGAATGCGGCATTTGATGTTGGATTTCTCGATGAGATATGCGCCCGCCGCAATGTTGAAAACATCCCGCGGGCTGGGGTTTTCTGCGCTATGAAGCTGTTGTCTCCGCTCGCAGGTTTGCGCGGGCAACGGAGAGGCAAGATTGAAAGGGTCCGTGTTGTTGATAGAGCGGATGATAGAGCGCGCTGGCAACAGCTTTCCAGGCTTGCAGGACGCATGGGAATCGACGCAAGAAATGCTCATGAGGCCGCGGCAGATGTCGCCATGACTATTGAAGTGATTAAGTGGGCTTCCGAGAATCTGACGAGCTTGCCCGCGCCGAGAAGCACAGCGGCTAGCGCTTCGCGAAAAGCAACGCCGGTCATTTACAAGGATAAGGAAAGAAAAGGTTTTGGACAGAAAACAAGCGCAAGCGAGCGTCAGAAAACAAGCCCAAGCGAACGTCAGAAAACAAGCGCAAGCGAGCCTCAGAAAACAAGCCCAAGCGAACGTCAGAAAACAAGCGCAAGCGAACGTCAGAAAACAAGCGCAAGCGAGCGTCAGAAAACAAGCGCAAGCGAGCGGCAGAGAATAAGCGCAAGCGAACGTCAGAAAATATTGAAGGAAAAGATAGTCATTTGCCAAGCCACCGGCATGCGTCTTGAAAGCAGTGGGGAATTTCAGGCGGTTTTAGCGACGCCGCAGAAGACAAACCATGTGATGCATCTGATTGTTTCTTTCTTTACTCTTGGCTTGTGGTTGCCTGTGTGGCTATTGATTACTTTGACCAGAAAGAACAGACGCGAAGTACTGCAAGTTGACGAAGCTGGAATTGCCAGTCTGAAACCGGCAAAGAGTTAGAGCGCGTTAAGCATTAGACTCGAGCCGCCAAGCGAGCAATACCAGCGGCTGATCGACGCTCACCGACGCAGAAGGTCGGCAAGATTGTCGCCCATGATCGCGTCCATATCGGCCGGCTTAATGAAACGGCAGTGATGCCGCAGAATCTCGATGGCCTGACGATGGCTGTGGTAAAAGCGGCAGACCGGGTAATCGGAACCCCATAAGAGGCGTCCCGCGCCATAGCGCCGGTAGAGCGCATTCAAGACCGGCTGGACATCGCTAAGAGGATAATCCCAGGGCGGCTGAGATGTGCTGTTATAGAAACCCGAGACCTTGACGAAGACATTGTCCTGGCGGGCGGTCGCCAGGATCTCCGACAAGCCTTCGGGATCCAGGGCATGGGGATGACCCATGTGATGCAGCAAGATGCGCAGCTGCGGAAAGCGGCTGGCCAACTCGCGGATCTGCTTCTGATGCTGCGGGCGGCAGTGAATGCTGGCCAGGACCGTCCGCGACTCCGCCAACTGAAACAATTCCATGCCAGCGGCCGAATTCAGCCAACGGGCGTCGTCCGCGGGATCATTGATGTAGTGCGTGAAACCGGCCGGCTGCCACTTTGAAAGGCCGGCCTGCAGCCGCTCGGCCGCGCCCGGCTGGTGGTAGCTGTCTTTCCACAGGCTGTCCAGATCAATGACAAAATCGAACCGCTCTTTGTGTTCGGCTGCCTTGTCGTGGACGTACTGATTGTTGTCGGGATTGCCGTCAATCTCGGCGCAGACGATCAGCGCCCGGTCGACGCCGTTGCGATCCATTTCGAAGAGCAGCTGCTCAAAGGATCCGCGCGTCGCCGCATCCGGGACCGGCGGCTGATAGGGCCACACGGGCCAGGCGTGACAATGCGAGTCTATGATCATCCGACCGCCTCCCGATAGAGTTCGGCCCGCGCCAGCGCGGCGCCGCCGCGGGCAGCCGAACGATAAGCGGCGTCGAGCAGCTCCGCGGCGCGCCAGCCGGTCAAGCCGCCGCTGCTGTCCGCCGGCCGCCCCAGAACCAAGTCGACGAAGTTGCGCGTGGGCGCCAGGGAGAGTTCATCCGGGAAATCGGTGGCCACAGGGATTTCGTGGGATTCAGGGGGCGCCCCATTCCGGTGAATGAGCAATTTACCGCCGGCATCGTCAAGCTCAAGCCAGCCGCCCTCGCAATTGACAGTGAGCCGGAAGCTGCGTCCGCCGCCGGGCAAATTGCTCGTGCCGCCCAGGCTCGCCAAAGCGCCACCTTCAAACTCGGCGAGGATCGCCGTCACCAGGTCCACCTTCAGCCCGTGATTGGCCATCTGGCTCCACACGCGGGCGATGCGCAGACCGGTCACATAGAACAGCATGCCGGCCAAGTGCGTCATCTGTAAATGCCCGTGGCCCCCGCCGGAGCGCAGCGGATCGCTGTAGACATCCCCCGGTGAATTGACCGGATGAATTACCGCCGCGTCATCGCCGCGCAGCAGCGGGTAGTTGTGCTGGGAAAACAAGCCATTGATATATTGCACAGCGCCGAGCTGCCGGCTCTGCATGATTTCGCGCGCGCGCAGAGCCAGGGCGCTGTGATTGGCGCTGTAGCCCAATGCGATGCGCCGGCTTTTTGAGTCCGACAATTCCACCAGTTCGCGGGCATGTGTCGCCAGGAGGGTCATGGGTTTTTCGATGAATACGTGCAAGCCCCGCTCCAGGCAAGCCTTGGCGACGGGAAAATGCGCGGCATGATGCGTGGCGACCATGACGCCATCCAGCGCTTCCCGTTCGAACATGGTCTCAAGATCGGTATAAATCTTGTCGATACCGAAGGCATCAGCGGCCCGCCGCAACTTGGCGGCGTCCAGATCACAGATGGCGGCGATGTCGGCATCTGGATGTGAGCGCAGAGCGGGCAATTGCGCCGTTGTCGCCCACCAGCCGGCGCCGACCAGGCCAATTCTTGCCTTGCTCAAATCTCGCCGCCTCAACCCGAGTAGGGTTCGATCCAGCTTTCTTCAATGCCCAGGCCGAAGCCGGGCGCGTCCGAGACTTCCAGCCAGCCGTCGACGGCGCTGGCCATGCCGGGCAGCGTCGTCGATTCGCTTAAGGGAATGCCCGGCGGCGCGAGGATGATATATTCGATCCAGGGCACGGCCGCCATCGCGACCGAGAAATGCCGGCCATAATTCGTGCGCGCGCCGGTATGCAAGATGACCTTCTTGCCGGCGGCTTCGGCCGCGTGGGCGATCTTGATGCATGCGCTCAAGCCGCCGACCCACTCGATATCGGGCTGCAGGATATCGACGAGGTTGTGCTTCAGCGCGTATTGGAAAGGCACATGACTGTACCAGTGCTCGCCCGTGGTCAGGGTCTGCCAGGGCAGGCGCGCCCGCAATTCGGCGTGGGCGTCGAAGTCTTCGGGGATGAGGCATTCTTCAATCCACTTGACGCGGTAGGGGCGCAGGGCCTCCGCCAGGCGCACGGTGTAATCGACATCCAATGACATCCAGCAATCCAGCATGATCTCGCAGGCGTCGCCGACTTTTTCGCGGACCTGCGCGATCAACTCGACATTTTTACTTAAGCCGTCAAGCCCGTCCGCGGGCCCGTAGGGACAGGCCAGCTTGTGCGCGGTGAAGCCCAATTCCTGATACCAGTCGATGTCATTGCCGGTCGAATAACAGTAGATGCGGTCTTTAATCGGTCCGCCGATCAAACTGTAGACGGGCTGGCCGAGGGCCTTGCCTTTGGCATCCCAGAGCGCCAGATCGATCGCGCTGATGGCGTAAGAGGCCAGGCCGGATGTGCCGTAGAGCTTGGTCAAGCGGAACATCATATCGGCCAGGCGCTCAATAGCGAAACCGTCTTGCCCGACCAACTGCGGCGCCAGATGGTCTTGAATGATGGCGGCGACCGGACGGCTGTAGGTGGAAGAGCCCAGGCCCCAGGTTCCATCCTCGAGCGTCGCCTTGACCCAGACCGGTCCCCAGCCCATGTCAATCCACTTGCTGCGGTGGCGTTTGACGTGCGCGTACCCGGACATGGGATTGGCGACCTCATCGGTGTCGTTCCAGCTTGGGCCGCGGGCTTTGACGCTGTATTCGCGGCTCGGGATGTTCACGTCGACAACTTCAATGCTCTTGATTTTCATGCGCATTTCCCCGCTCTTGCCTGGTGGCTTGCGATATTTCGCCGAGTATAATGCGGTTGCATGGACGCGGTCAAACCGACGCGCAAGGAACAGGGGACATTGCGATGAAGGCATTGGTATGGGAAGCGGCGCGGCAGATGAAATTGCGGGACGAGCGCGAACCGGAGGCGGCCGCGGACGAGATCCTCATCAAGGTGGATTACGCCGGCATCTGCGGCTCGGAGTTGAGCGGCTACCTGGGGCATAACGCGCTGCGCGTGCCGCCGCTGATCATGGGCCACGAATTCGCCGGCGAGATCGTCGAAATGGGACCGCTCGTGCCGACGCTGCGGCCGGACCTGGAAACCGGCGCGGCGGTGACCGTGAATCCGCTCTGGTATTGCGGCGATTGCGCGGCCTGCGCGGCCGGCACAAACCAGCTCTGCGCCAATCGCCGCCTGCTGGGCGCGCATCGGCCGGGCGCCTTCGCCGAATATATCTGCGCGCCGGCGAAGCTGGCTTTGCCGCTGCCGGAAGGCATGGACACGCGAACCGGCGCTTTGACCGAGCCGGTGGGCTGCGCCGTGCGCGTCGCCGAATTGGCGGGCCCGGTCGCCGAGGCCGATTGCCTGGTCATCGGCGCGGGACCGATTGGCTTGCTCTCGCTTCAGATGCTGCGTTACAAGGGCGCCGCGCGCGTCTTCATCGCCGAACTGGACGAGGCGCGCCTGGAAATGGGCGCGGCCCTGGGCGGGATTCCGCTCCAGCCGCGCGCGGTCGATACCGCCGAGGCGGTGCGCGCGGCGACCGACGGCGGCGGTGTCGCCGTCTCGGTGGATGCCGTTGGCAGCGCAGTAACGCGCGAGCAATGCGTCGCGGCGACCAGGACGAGCGGGACGCTGATCCTCAGCGGGCTGCACGAAGAAACCAGCGCCATGCCGGTCGCCGCGATGATTCGCAGCGAAATCACGGCGAAGGGCGCCTTCGCTTATTCGCCGGCGAACTTCGCGCGCGCTTTGAAATTATTGGGTCAAGGCGCGGTCCGGCTTGACCCCTGGATTCATGAGGCGCCGCTGGGCGAAGGCGGCCATTGGTTTGAGCGCTTGATCGAAGCGCCCGGCGACGTATCCAAGGTGCTGCTGGCGCCGGAGCGCTAGCCGCGCTTGCCGCCGCCGGAAGCGTTAAACCGTCTCGCCCAATTTCACCGCGGCGAAGATGCGCATCCGCCGCAGAATGACGAGCAGAATCAGCATAATCAGCATGAAGGTGCCCAGGAACAGAGCCACGATCTGCGCGATCTCGGCCCAGGCCATCGTCACAACATAAGGCGGAACCAACCCCTCAAGGCTGCTGACGAATTGCATATAAGGGATGTAAAGCAGGCTCACCGCCAGGCCGATGCCCAAACCCAGCGCCAAACCCATCACGATCAGCAAGCCCAGTTCCCAGGCCACTGAGAGAATCATGGAGGCTTGCGACAGCCCGATCGCGCGCAAAATGCCCAACTCCACATAGCGACGCCGGTAGGAAAAGACCGTGTAGAGCAGGAAGCCGATCATCGTCGCCAGCGACGACGTGATGAAACCGATTGAGAGCAGACCGAAGAGGCCCTGCCGCTCCGGCCGCGCCTGCTCGCGATCGATGCGCGTGGTCGGCTCCTCGGTCAGGACGCCGGCCGCGCCGCGGTCAAAGACGGCCCGCGTGAACGCGCGCAGGTCAAATTCGTCATCGACCCGCGCGATGACGCGATGCGCCAGTTCCACCTGCGCCTGCTCGAAGAGATAATCGAGATTGCCGACGAATAGCGTGCCGTCCTTTTCCGGGTACCAACGCGGGAAGAAATCGAGCGCGCCCACGATCTGCAAGTTGACCTTGAAGGTTTCGCCGCCGCTGCGCACATCCAGCTCCAAGAGGTCGCCGATGTCCAGGGCGCGCTGCTGCATGAATTCGCGCGAAACCAGGACAGCGTCCGGCTGCAGCGCCAACGCATTGGTCAGATAACCCAGGCGGATCGGCGCGAAGTCGGCGCGCCAGAAGACCACCGGCCCCAGATCGGCGCGGTCGATGCCGACGAAGCGCCCTTCGACGCTGCCGGATGTCAGGCGGGCTTTCGCGCTGTATTCGCCGACGCGGGTCGCGTTGATGATATGCGGCATGGCGGTGAATTCGGAGATATGCATGTATGCCGGCGGCGCGTCGCTGCCGCCGCCTCCGCCCGGAATGCCGCCCGGCTGCTGGCTGAAGACGCGGACCGAGAGATCGGCCGATGTGCGGTAATACTGCTGTTCGTATAGATAGCGGTCAATGGTGCGGGCGAAGGATGAGGTATAGATGCCCAGGCTGATCGTGCAGACCAGCAGAATCAAAGGCAGATAATAAGCCCCGGGCGAGCGCTCCAGTTGCCGCGTCACAATCAACAAGCCGACGCTGTTCGTCCACTGAATCAGCCAGGCCATGCCGCGCAGAATCAGCGGCAGGAAGCGCAGCAGGAACAAGGTCAGCCCGAAGATGGTCAAGGGCGGAAGCAGGAAAACAAAAGGCTGATCGTAGGCGTCTTCGATGCTGCGCAGCCCGCCTTCGACCTCGATCAGCGCGCCCTGCTGCACAACTTGATAATAGAAATAGCCGATCAGCCCGAGCAGGAGGATATCGACGCCGAGTCGCTGCCACAATGGCGGGCGCAGCAGGCGCGATTGGTCCATCTTGTAACTGATGATGGTGTGGCGGGCGGCGCCGATTGTCGGCGCGACTCGGATGAGAATGGTGAATACGATGGCCAAGGCGATCGTTGAGCCGATTGTCGGCGGCACTGAGACGATGAAATGATGCCCCCAGCGGAAGTCCATGAAGCTGCGGGTCGTGCCGATGAGCTGGGTGAAAGCGACGGCGAGCAAGCCGCCGATGACCAGTGCGATCAAACCCATGATCAAGCCTTCGACCGTGGTCAAGCCGACAACCTGGAAGGGCGAGGTGCCGCGGCTGCGCATAACGGCTGTCTCGTTGCGCTGGCCATCGACGACCAGGCCGACCAGCATAATCAAGAAGACGATCAACAGGGCGACGATCGGAATGCTGAACACGGTCAGCGTCAGCGTCAGCACGATGACGATGCGCTGGTAGGGACGCAGTTCATCGAGCGGCGAGGCCTGGATATAGGTGCCGGGCAGGTATTGATCAGCGATTTTCTCTGTATCGTTGTGGCGGCGGATGAGCTCGTCGACGCGGCTGGTGTTGACACCGGCGCCATCGGTCACCAGATACCAGACGGCGAGATTGATCTCGGACTCGGTGAATGGCGCCAGCCGGTTGACGAAGGTCTCCTCGCTGATGAGCAGAATGTCTTTGAAGACATTCGGGCGATAGAACCAGTATTCGGAATCCACATCGCGCGCGCGCCAGACGCCGGCGACGCGTATGGTGATAATCTGCATCGGGTCGTCCGGTTGCAGCCGCCAATTGAATCCCGAATATTCTTCGCCGACCTGGATGCCAAACTCGGAGGCGAAACCTTCGTGAATCAAGACTTCGACGACGGAGTCCGGCCTGGCTTCGGCCGCGGCCGGCAAACGGCCATCGACGACTTCCACCTGTTCTTCGATATTCTCGGTTGTGCCAAAGCTGACATAATCGAGCGAGCGGTTTTCATTGCGGTAGTTGGTTTCGTTGGCGGGGTAAAGGCGGAAGTTCTGCGTTTCGAGATGACGCACGATGCGGGTGGTATTCAAGCCGAGTTCGCTGCCGCCCTTTTGCCGCAGATAGTCGTCCAGGTCGCCGATGGCTTCCCAATTGACCGGATCGTTCCAGGAGCCGATATAGCTGAAGAGATAGGAGAACGGCGGACGATTGATTCGGTCGGGTCCCTCGGTCAGGCGCTCGGTGAGCACGCGGAAGGCGACCGATTCCGAGTATATGGGGATGGTGAGCACCAGCGCGACGGCGACGGTCAAGCCGGTGATGGTGGCAAGCGAGAGCAGCGGCTGCGCCAGCAACCGCTTGACGGCAACAACAAAGATCGCCCGCGTTCGCAGATAGGCGCGCTTCATGGACCGATGACCGTTTGCATCTCTTCCGCGCCGGACAGAATCTCGACCCGGCCGTCGCCTTGCAAGCCCAGACGGACGTCCACGCGCTGCTGCACGCCTTCGTTCTGCACGACAATGAAGTTGCGGCCGCTGAATTGGCGGATCGCCGATACCGGCAGCCAAAGCACATCGTCGCGCTCTTCAATGAGCACGGTGAAGTTCATGCGGTCGCCCACTTTGAATTCATCCGCGAGCGGCTGCTCGTCAAAAGACACATGCACATATTCGTCGGTGGACAAGCCATAGGGCGCGGGCAAGCTGGCGATCTTGCCGCTATAAACATTGCCCGGCAGGGCGGCGCGCTGAATGGTCAGCGGCATGCCCTCGGCCAATTCATTCAGGTCATCCGCGTCCATCTCGTCCGTGACTTCCAGGACGGAGAGATCCGCCACCACCGCGATCGGGTCAAAGGATAGAATGGGATCGCCCGGATCGGGAGCGAAGTAGACCAGGCGCCCGCTCATTGGCGCGACCAGAGACGCTTTCTCAATCGTAGCCGTGATATCGTCGACTAGCTTTTGCGCCCGAATCACATCGAAGCGCAGCTGCGGATCGACGCCTTCGGTCAATTCTTCGACCTCGACCCGCGCCAGGTCGCGCTGAATCGTCAACAGATTGATATCCAGGGCCTCATCGCTGCTGGGCGGTTCCGCAGCCTGGGCCAAGGCATGATCGAGACGCAGTTGCGCCATCTCGAGATTGAGCGCGGCGCGGCGGCTGTCGAAGCGCACTTTGGCGTCAGCGCTCTCCAGGATTGAAGTGGCGATCGCCAATTCCTCCTGCGCCGCCAGCAATTGCGTTTCCAGCGCGGCGGTGTTGAGCCGGGCCAGGACATCGCCGGCTTCCACTTCCGCGCCGGCCTCGACGAATATCTCCAGGACGCGCCCGTCAATCTCAAAACCGAATTCTTCAGTGACAACCGGCGCGATGCGCCCGAAGAAGCGGCGCTCGTAGACAACTTTGCCGCGTTCGACCTGGTACACCGGTTTGCTCGGCACGACCGGCGTCGGGATGGCGGTCGGCTCCCCTTGGGTGATGGCATCGCCGTAAGTGGCTTGTGAGGCGCAGCCGACCAGCAAAGGCAAGGCCAGCGCCAGCAGAATGATTAATCGCACGGAATTCCCTTCTTGATCTCTTGTGGACCGCCGGCGCCGAAACTCAGTCGAAATTGCGGCGTCGACCCAAGCACTTTCTATGAACCGACTTAGTATACAGCATCTTGATATAGACTCCACCCACGACTGAGCGCGCTTGCATGCCAACCTGCAAGCCGCTGTCGGTATAAAACCAGTCGGTCAGCGGCACGCGGCTTTCCGTCTCGTTCAGCCACTTGTAAAGCGGCGCGATGAAAGACTCGAAGTCTTCCGGCGTATCCGCCAGGCAGGCCGCCCAAACGATCCAATCCAGCTTGGCGTAAGTGCTGCGCATATCCAGCGGCAGTCCATAAGGTCCCTGCATCGCCTTGTAGTGGGCGATTTCCTTCTTGCCCAGCTCGGCCGGAAACAAGTCCAAATTCAGCAGCCGGTCCCAGACCAGGTTGTATTTGCTGCTCCAGCTCCCGGGCCGGTCGAAGGTCAAGCGGTAATGATCGCCGTCATCGGCCATTTGCAGCCAATCCCGCGCCATATCTTCGGCGCGCGAGCGGATTGCGCGCGCCTCCGCGGGCAGATCAAGCTGTTCGCAGAGCCAGGCGTAAGCGGCGATGGCGATCAGCGCTTTGATCGACAGATTGCAGTTGTGCGCCAGGTGGCCGGCGAAGTCATCGGTGCAAAGCTGATGCGCCGGGTCGAGCCCGTTGTCCAATAAGTATTGCGCCCATGTCGAAAGCGTCGACCAATAACGCCGAGCCAAATCGCAATCGCCGCGGGTTTTGCAGAGGGCCGCCAGCATGATGAGCATGTTGCCGCATTCTTCGACCGGCATCTGCTTGAATTCGGATTCTTCCCCGCCGCCATAGACTTGGCCATTGGCCAGGGGATAACGCCCGATATCGTGCGGGGCAAAACCGAAGCGCCAGCGCGGCGACTCGGCATAATCGAGGATCGGGCGCAACATCGCTTCAAGCAGGTCCGGATTAAAGAGCAAGAAAAAGGGACTGCTGGGATAGCTGACATCAACCGTCGCCATGCAGCCATTGCTGAAGTTTTCTTTGGAAAAGAAAAGCGGCCTGCCGTCGATATCGGCCGCCAGCTTGTGCGCGCCCAGGCACTGCCGGAATGCCAGCGCCGCCAGCTGCGCGTATGCCTCGCCGCCGACCCCGCGCAGATCCGCCATCAACTCTTCATCATAGGCGGCGCAAGCGACTTTGATTTCGGGCCACTGCGCCAGGGACAGCGCGATCAAATCGGCCGCGCCCCTGCCCTGCCGGCGCCAATACGGGCGCAGCTTGCGGTGCATGTATTCAACCGAGAAGCCATCATCGTAGGCGAGCATGACCTGCCAACTGGCCGGCCGCTCGTCTATCGGCGCCGACCAGGCCCAGGCCATAGCCGGATGCGGCGGGCGACTGTCGATTGAGCGCGGCATTTCTGTGCTGTCCCTCAGGGGCAACGCGCCGGATTCGACGAATGCCCGGCGCAGCGAGCTGCTGTCGCCCAAGGCGCCGGCCGCCGCTTGCAGCGATGTCATATACAGATAGCCCCAGTCGATGCGCAGGTCGTCGCCGGATTTGGCCAGCAGCGGCTGCTCCAGCGAGCCCAGCCAAAGCAAGTCCCGTGTTTCCAGCCGATGCCGGCCCCAGATCGCCTTCTGAGCCGGGTTGTCCACGACCCAGTGCCCGGTCACATCGAGATAGAGCTCAACCGCGTGGGCCTGCCCGTCGCTGGCCCGCACTTGCATATCCAGCCAGGTGATTGGCCGCGCGAGCATGTCCAGGTCATGGGGCAAAGCCGCCGTCAGGAAGGTCAAGCTGAGCTGGATCCCGTCGGCTTCCATTTGATAAATCGTCCGCGTTGGCGCGACGGTCAAGCCCGTTTGCCGCATTGCCGGCAGGTCAAGGCCGATGTAATCGAGCGAGCCGCCTGCAAAGCGCCAGCATTGGCCGTCAATGCGGATCAGACCGCATATCGGCTGCGGCTGCCCGGTCCAGTGCCGACTGTCGTCGTCGCTGAGGCAATCGGCCATTGACCAGACGCTCATATAGGGGTCATTGACGACTAGCGGAACCGCCGGCGGTCGGAGCGGCTTCATGAACTCTTCCCTCTCGCGCTCGGCGCGCGCAATCCAGGACCCGCCGCTAGATGCTGATCGGCGGCTCGCCGCAGCCGGCATTCGCGTCATAAACGCGGAAGCTCAAATCCGGCAACGACAGCACGCCATAAGTATGCGAAGTGGCGCGGGCGCATTTGAACGTATACAAGGAGCCGGGGTTGACCAGGCAGCCCCATTCGGTCGCGACATGCAGCGGCAAGTGCGTGTGCCCGGTGACCAGCACATCCGCCCGCAGCGAGCGCAGCACCATTTTTAGATAAGTCTTGGACAAGTGATCGCGATACATGCCCCACAAGTTGTTGCCGGGCTTGCCATGGCACATATAGACGGTCATGCCGTCCAATTCGCCTTGCCAATCCAGCGGAAGAGCCTGCAGATAACGAAGATTATCCTGTCGCAGGCCGTAGACCCATTCGTCGTGATTGCCGCGGGCGACCGGGATGCTGTGGGCGCGAATGAGGTCAATGACGCGATCGGGATGGGGACCGCGCCCGACCAAATCGCCCGCGCATAGAACCTGGTCTACATGATGGTGTCTGTCAAATCGATCGAGTACATCCGCTAGTGTGGCGTAATCCGCGTGTATGTCCGAAATGATCCCTATCTGCATTCACACTCGACCCTAACCGTTCAATATATGAGGCATTATACGACGGCTTGATGCAGATGTAGAGACAGGAATTATGACGGCTCTGCCCCGGTCTCGGGGCAATCGTTTGAGAGCGTTATCCGCAGCCGACCGGCGCGGACCGACAACCGCCCCTGCAACCCCATCCCCCCAGCCCCCTTCCCGAAGGTCTATGTCTACGTGACCCAGCAAGCTGGGGAAGGGGGAGCCAAGCACAGCGGGACTCAAGGCATTTTGCGTGGGCGGCTGCTGCGCAGCGCGAGTTTATACAGAAGCAAACCCAGCCTAGTAATGACAATTTCTGCCGTCTGAAAGAATTTTCAAAACAATCGAAAAGCTGTACGGGCGAGCCGGTGGCTCGCCCACTCTTGCTATAGACTGCCCGGCTCAATAAAAGACATATTGTTGCGCCATACGCAATTCAGTTGTCCAGTAGCGCACACATCGTCTCAGCGCCATGTTAGTTATTTCATACAGGAAATTCCTTTACAACTTCTGGCATATATGCTAAATTGAGTGAAGCAGGCATCTTGCAGCGTAGATAAATCGCCATTGCCGCCACACATTAAAGCAATCCTACATCGCAACCAACGTTGACCACTGCGCAACCACCTGCGAACATTATCATAGAACGTGATAGAACACTGAAGCCCAGCAAGCAAGATGCCTGCATAATATCCACGGAGACGAGCGCCAATTCACGGCCGCGGCGGCTCGCAAGATTCAGAGCAGATTAGTCGATTGGCAATGCGGGCAGGCTGCGTCTTCGCCCGTGACAAGCATTTTGCAATCGTCGCAAATGATGCTGCTTCCCTTCTGAAGATTCTGGTCGAGCGACACGCGCTCGTCAAACACGAAGCACTCCCCATGCCAGAGCGATTCCGCCGGCTTAATGCGCTCCAGATAGCGCAGGATTCCGCCTTGCAGCTGGTAGACCTCGTCGAATCCCCAATCCAGGAGCAGCGCCGTCGCCTTTTCACAGCGAATGCCGCCGGTGCAGAACATCGCGATGCGCTTGTGCCGCGCCGGATCCAGGCGGTCGGCCAGGAAACGCGGCAATTCGTGGAAAGAATCCGTCCCCGGGTCCAGAGCCCGGGGAAAGCTGCCCATCCGCGCTTCATAATTGTTGCGCGCGTCGATGAGAATGACGTCATCTTGCTCAATCAAGCGGTTCCAGTCTTCGGCGTCGACATGGACTCCCGTCCGCGCGATGGGATCGACTTCCGGCAACTTGAGCGCCACGATCTCGCGCTTCAGCCGCACCTTCAGGCGCCCGAAGGGAATGGACTCATGGAAGGACTCTTTTGTCGCAAGGTCGCTGAAACGCGGGTCGGCGCGCAAGTGGGCCAGGACCTGATTCACGCCGGCGCGCTCGCCGGCAATAGTCGCGTTGATTCCCTCCGCCGCCAGCAAAATTGTGCCGCGCACATTGGCGGCGCGGCAAACCTGCAGCAGCGGCCCCTGCAGGTCGCGATAATCCGGCAGCGGCAGAAAGCGGTAAAATGTCGAGATGACAATTCTATTCTCGGACGTCATGATGCAACTGTCCTTATAGATCTTGCATTATTGTAAATGCCTGGGTCGCTTCTGTGCAGGTCGGCGGGCCGCCGCGGCTTGCGCATTCAAGGCAGTGACGGCGCATGTGTTATACTGCAGCCTATGAGGGTTGGACTTAACGCGCACCTTCTTTCCGCGGGCGAGGGATACCGGTCGGCCGGCATTCATGGTTACATCAGCAATTTGCTGCGCCATTTGCCCGGACATGCCCCGGCCGATTGGCAATTTCAGGCCCTGGTTGGCGCCGCCAATACGGCCTCCTTCCCCGGCGTCGCGATGGCCCGCTCGTCCATTGATACGCAATCGCCCCTGAGCCGGATCTTTTGGGAGCAAGTTCTGCAACCCGCGCAACTGGGCCGCTTTGACCTATATCACGCTTTGGCATTTGTCGCGCCGCTTGTTCTCAACACGGCGATGGTCGTCACCGTGTACGACCTGAGTTTTCTGCGCTATCCCGAGCGGCTCAGCCGCGCGCGCCGCCTTTACCTGCGCAGCATGACCGCTTTGACCTGCATGCGGGCGCGCCGCGTCCTGGCGATCAGCCAGAGCACCGCCGATGACTTGACGGCCCTTCTTTGCGTGCCGCCCGGCAAGATCGATGTTACGCCGCTGGGATATGACCGCGCCCTGTTCCGCCCCCTGCAGCCGGCGGCGATCGCGCATTTCCGCCGCAAGCGGAAGCTGCCGGAACGCTTCTGGCTCTACATTGGCACGCTGGAACCGCGCAAGAACTTGCTGATGCTGCTGCGCGCCTACCGGCAGCTGGCGCCGGCGGAGCGCCTGCCGCTCATCCTGGGCGGGGGCATCGGCTGGCGCGGACGCGCCGTCCTCGCGGCCATCGAGCGGCTCGACCTGGGCGAGAGCGTCCGGCATGTCGGTTTCATCCCTACCGCCGATTTGCCCTTTTGGTACAATGGCGCGGAAGCTTTTCTCTACCCGTCGGTGTTTGAAGGCTTCGGTCTGCCGGTGCTGGAAGCGATGGCTTGCGGCGCGCCGGTGCTCGCTTCAAGCGCCTCGTCCTTGCCGGAGGTAGTCGGCGCGGCGGGCAAATCGCTCCCGCCGCAGGAGCAGGAGGCCTGGACCGCCGCCTTGCGGGAACTGAAAGCAAACGCGGACTGGCGCGCCGCGGCGCGATCAAGAGGCCTGGAACGCGCCGGCATGTTCAGTTGGGCGCAAACGGCCGAACTGACGCTGGCCAGTTACCGCAGAGCCTTGGCCGAGCGCGACATTCCGCGCCGCGACAGCGAACGGGCGGCCGGCGTTGAGCCCTAGCGGCGCGCCGGTGAAGCCAGCCCGGCGGCGCAAGTTTAGCGACTGGCGCGACAGCTTATGAATTCGAATCTTCCTTTATCGGAACGCCCAACTGTAGAGCCGCGCTGGCTTCTGCCCTTGGTTGACGCGGCGATCGCCTTTATTGCCTTCGCGCTCGCCTACGCCTTGCGCTATGAACTGCAAATCATTCGTCCCGCCTTCGACCCGCTGGGCCGCGGATTCGTGCCTTATATCCCCTTCGCCGCGGTTTACGCCGTTCTCATGTGGCTTAACAACCAGCGCAACGGCTTGTATCGCAATATCGTCGGCCGCGCCTGGCTGGAAGAAGTGTATCTGATCGCGAGCGGCGTGGCCGTTTCCATCGTCATCATCCTGGCGATGTTCTTCATTTTGCAGCCCCTGGTCACCAGCCGTTTGATGTTGGTCTATGTCGCCGCGCTGACGCTGATCGTGAGCGCGGTCGCCCGGCTGGGCCGGCGCTGGGTGCTGGCTTATCTGCGCAATCACGGCATCGGGATTCGACGGGTGCTGATCGTGGGCATGGCCGATGTCGGCCGCTCGCTGCTGGGCATCATGTTGGCGCGTCCCGAGCTGGGTTACCAGCCCGTCGGTTTCCTCGATGACGATGAGGACAAAAGCGGCATCAGCATGGGCCGCGTCGAAGCCCTAGGCGGGACGGCGGAACTGGCCGATGTCATCCGGGCGCAGCATATCGATACGGTGATCATCACCTTCCGCTGGAAGCATTACGACCGCATTCAGGAATTGACCGAAGTCTGCCGCGTCGCCGGCACCGACCTGCGGATCGTGCCGGAGATCATGCAGCTCAATATTCGCCAGGTGCAGGTGGAGAATCTCGACGGCATACCCTTGCTAGGCATCGGCGCCCACCGCTCCTTCAGCCGCGCAAATCAGTTGCTGAAGCGCGCGCTGGACATGCTGCTGGTGATAATTGGCTTTCCGATTTGGATGCCGATCAGCCTGCTGGTGGCGATTGCCCTCTGGCTTGAAGGCGAGGGAGCGGTTCTGTTTCGGCAGGTGCGCGTCGGCAAAGACGGCAAGAAGTTTGAAATGGTGAAATTCCGCAGCATGGTGGTGGGCGCGGAGGAATTGCAGGAAGCGATGCTGCGCGAATCGGGCGAAGACCCGCGCCATCCCAAATTTACGGACGACCCGCGCATCACCGGCGTTGGCCGTTTCCTGCGCCGCACCAGCCTTGACGAATTGCCGAACCTGATCAACGTCTTTCGCGGCGAAATGAGCCTCGTGGGACCGCGACCGCCCACGCCGCGCGAAGTGGAATTGTACGAGCCGCGTCACACGCGTCGTCTGCAAATCACGCCCGGCATTACGGGTTGGTGGCAGGTGCGCGGGCGCAGCAATATCCCCTTTGACGAAATGTGCGAGATGGATATGTATTACATCGACAATTGGTCGATTGCGATGGACATCGAAATCTTGCTATTGACTGTGCCCCGCGTCTTCTTGCGCAGCGGCGCTTACTGAGCGGCCGGCCAACTGCGGCAAAACAATCTGCGCCAGCCGCGCGATCCCCCGCGGGAACATCGGCAAGAAGAACAGGGGCCGCAACTGCTTGAACAGGTCGTGAACAAAACCCAATAATTGCAGCGTCGACTGCCCGCCGGGCGAGCGATCATAGAGCCAGAACAGAACAATCATCGTGTGCGCCGTATACAAGGCGACACCCAAATCCCGCGCTTTGGGGTCGCGCAGGGCATCGTCTGATTCGCGCGCCAAGCGCTGATAAGCCGCCGCCAGGCGCTCGCCAGGCGCGCCGCGCATCAGCTCGAAATCGACCTCGCTCGCCAGTGCGGCGCCAAAGAGCGCGGCCAGCGCGCTGCGATCCGGCGCCATGGCGGCGATGGCATGATGCAAAGCTTGCTTATAGCGGTCCGCCATTTGACCGGCTGGCAGCGCATCAATCATGGCGATCAGGTCGTCGAGTTGAGCGGCGTAAAGCGCCCGCGCGATCGCGAGTTTGTCCGGGTAATGACGCCGGCAGTCTTCCAGGGAAACGCGGGAAGCGACCGCGACATCTGCCAAACTGACGGCGGCATAGCCGCGCTCGGCAAAGAGCCGCCTCGCCCGCTCCAGGATATGGGCGCGCATTGCATCAGCCGCCGTTGAATCGCTTGCATTCGACATCACGCTGCCCATGATGGCGGGAAAGCGCGTATTGCGCAATCCTGCGGCGTATTCCGGCCTTCGTTTCCCGGGCGCCGGCGCGGGTAGCGTATAAGAGTCGGTTGAATTTCTTTAGGCGCCGACGAATTGGTAGGGGCGACTGACCCGCTGTGTCTACGCGCGGCGGTGAGTCGCCCAATTTCAATTCTGTTTTAACCATCGGGCGATCCGCCGGATCGCCCCTACCAGACTATTTCAATCGGAATGGATACATTACCCAGGCGCGCCTCAATTGCCATTCACCGCGCCCAGGGGCATAATGCAGGCACCGTTCCCTGAGTCGCGGCCGCCTGCAAGCCGCGAGCGAACCATGAACTTTTCTGCCCGCATGAGACCGCCTCGGCAAACCGGATTACTGGCATGCCTCGTTCTAGGCGCGCTGCTCATGCTAAGCGCCTGCGATTCCATTTTGCTGGAAGATATCTCGCCCGCCGTTGCGGACACGCCCGCCCCGGCCGTCCGGCCCAGCAACTCGGAACCCGAAGAAGTCCTGGCGGCCTTCCTGGATGCCTGGCGCAACGAAGATTTTGAAACCATGTATGGGCTGCTGGCGGGCCGCAGCCGCGAACTCCACCCGCAGCGGCAATTCATCGAAAAGTATACGGCCGCCCACAGCGTCCTTCGCTTTGGCGGGTTGGAATATCAGCTGAAAAACGTGGAATATCAAGGCAGTACGGCGATCCTGAATTACGATATTCAGATCGAATCGCCGACATTCGGCTCTATCGCGGACGAGGGCCGGGTGATGCGAATGGTCCAGGACGGTGGCTGGAAGATCGCCTGGTCCACCCTGGATATCATCAATGGCTTGTCGGCGCGGGCGCGCCTGGACCAGCGGGCGGATTTCCCGCCGCGCGCCGACATTTTCGACCGCGATGGCCAGCCCCTGGCCAGTCAAGACAGCCAGGTATACAGCCTCTACGCCGTGAAGCAGGATATGCGCAGCATCGACGCCTGCCTGGAGACGCTGGCTGCGATGACGCGGCGGCAGCTCAACACGCTTCGGTCCGTTTTCGCCGATTACCTGGGCGAGACGCGTTTCCATATCGCCGAGATCGACGCTGTGCTTTACAACCGATATCGCGCGGAGCTGGAAGAAAACTGCGCTATCTTTCCGAGCGAGGGCCCATTCAGCAAGGTGCGGCAGTATCGCGCGCGCAGCTATTATGGCCACGGTATCGCGACGCATGCGGTCGGTTATATCGGCGCCGTTCCCGCCGATGAACTCGAGCGCTGGGAGGCCTTGGGTTATGCAGCGGGCGACCAGATTGGCCGCGCCGGCATCGAACGCTCGTATCAGGCGACGCTGGCCGGGCGCCCGCAGCGTTTGCTGCGCATCGTGGAAGGCGGCAACACCCTCATCCGCGAAATGGCCGGCGCGGAGGGCGAGGATCCCCAGCCCGTCACGACCACCGTCGACCGCCGCTTGCAGGAGATCACGGCGCAGACGCTGGCCGACGCCGTCAATTATGCCTTGATAAACTGGGGCGGGATCACCGCCGGCGGCGCGATCGTCGCCATGGATGTCAACAACGGCGAGGTTCTCGCCCTAGCGAGTTACCCCAGCTTTGACCCGCAGATCTTCAACCCGGATACCGAATACAACGTGGCGCGGTCGGTCGCGCGTCTCAACGCCGATATTCGCAATCCCTTCGCCAACAAGGCCCTGGCCGAACAGTACACGCCGGGTTCGGTCTACAAAATTGTGACGGCGCTGGCCGCGGCTTCCGAGAGCGTATGGACGCGAGACGAGGTATTTGACTGCGACTATTTCTGGTATGGCGGCGACTATGGCGATTCCGAGCCGCGGCGCACGGACTGGCGTTTGCTGGAACCGGGCCCGCCCCCGCCGACCGGGCCGGTCACTATAACACAGGCCCTGGCCGCCTCCTGCAATCCCTTTTTCTACGAGATGGGCGCGCTTATGTTCGACGCCCGCCCGGACATGCAAACCGCTTACGCCAACCTGCTCGGCTTTGGCCAGGCAACCGGGTTGCGCGGGCTGGGCATAGAAGCGGCTGGCGAAACGGCATTGCCCAACGAGCCGGCCGCCGCCATCAACAACGCAATCGGCCAGGGAAATGTCGCCGTCACCGCCTTGCAAATGGCGCAGTTGACGGCTCTGGTCGCCAATGGCGGCACGCTCTGGCAGCCCTATATCGTCAGCCACATCGGCAACCCGGGCCAACCGGGTTATCAGATAGAGAACGAGCCGACCGCCGCCGCGGACCTGGATTTGGATCCGGAAGCGCTGGATATCGCCCGCGACGGGATGTGCCTGGTCACGACTGTGCGCGACCTGGGAACGGCCGAGCGCGTCTTTCGGGACGCGGACTATAGCGTCTGCGGCAAGACGGGCACGGCGGAAACCCTGGGCAATCCCCATGCCTGGTTCGTCGCCTTCTGGCCCGCGGAAGAACCGGAAATCGCATTCGCCGGCGTGATGGCGCACTCGCGGGAGGGTTCGGAGGTCGTCGCGCCGATGATCCGACGCATCCTCGATGACTACCTGGGCCGGGCGCGGAAAGACTTCCCCGAATGGTGGCAGGAGCCCTATATCCCGGTCAAGACGCAGGCCCAGGCCCTGCAGGAATTGGAAGAAGAGGCTTAATTGCAATTGCCCGGATAACTGCGGTTGGGCGTCCAGCTCGGCAGCAGATAATTGATTTCGGCCGGCGCCGGCGTCAAGAGGTAGACCTTGACATACGATCGCCAGGTTATCCAATCGTGATCGCTATAACCGAGGTCAATCCAATAAGGCGAACTGCGATAGCCGGCCGTATCCGCCATCAGGCCGGCGCCATAGCCCGGCACAAAGACGCGCGTACGATAGCGGATGAGGTTGGGATCGGAGGCGACGATGCCTTTGCGCAGCGTCTCGCCGATTGCCGTGGCGGTGCTGTCGCCTTGGGATTCCGGCTTGTAGCTGGTGGCTAACATGCAGAGGACGCGCCAGTATTGCAGTCCCGGCGCATTGGGGACGGCGCGCGCGACGACGCGCGTGCCGTATGCGACGATCTCGGCGACCGGGGCCTCGAGTTCAACCGTCTCGGCGGGAACGCGGCTGACTTCCGCGCCGTTTTCATAGCGGACCTGAAAGCGATGCTCGCGCCGGCCATCGCGACCGGGCTGGATCAGAGCCCGTTGATCCAGCTCCATCTGCGCATCCGCTTGCAGGCGCCGTTCATACGGGATGGTTTCAGTCTCCGCAAGCAACTCTTCGGTGACGCGCACGATTTCAATCGTCATGCCGGCGCTTAGGGCGGCATCGGCCGCCGGCAGTACATAATCCAGGCCGAAGAGCGGCGCATCCAATTCGGCCAGGGCCTCAGCCACGGTTGCCGCGCTGGTCCGCGCTTCAATGACGACGCCGTCGACCAAGAGCTCGACCGGCAGCGCGCGCTCAATCCGGATGGTGGTCGCGCCGCCAAGCGGGCTTTCAAGCGGCGGGCTCACTTTATCGCTCGAATCCAGGACGATGCCGGCCGCAAGTAGCGCTTCGGCGACGCTATCCGCATTAGTCAGGAGGGAGCGCGATTCCCCATCTTCAATAATGGTTAACTGCGCCGGCCGCCTGATGCGAATGTGTCGCGCCGGGATCGGCCAATCCGCCAGGGCCTCGAAGTTAGCCAGCGCGCCGTTGATCCAGATCTTGTCGGCGCTGCCCAGGGCGACGCCGGCGCTTTCCAAAATCGCCAGCGGGCTTTCCAGGGCCGTTTGGAATATGCGCGCCTGCCCCGCTTCCGCAATTGTCACCTCGCGGGGCAGCCGGACGCTGATGGTCATGCCATCCGCGAGGGGCGCGTTTGACGCCGGCGACAGGACGGCAGCCGCCGGCAAGTCAATGCCTTGTTCCCGCAGCAAGGCGCCCACCGTTTCGGAGTCTGTCTCCAGCTGGCGCAGCGTCCCGTCAATTTGCAGCTGAACCGCCTTGCCGGCGGCGCCAATGCCCGTGACAGTCAAGACCGCGCGGACGAACAAGCTGGTCGTCACAATGAGGGAGCAAGACATCAAGATGATGATGGCCAGCAGAACCCAGCCGCCTGGGCGCATCCGCCCGCGATTGGAAGGGATGTAGAGAGGCGCAGCGCGCGCCGCCTGCTGGGTGTCATCGGGGACCGGCGTTGTTGTCCGCATCAAGTTCTGTTCGCCCGAGGCAATGCCCCTAGACCGGCGTTGACGCATCGCATGTTCTTATGGTTGCGCAAGAAATTATATCGCATGTCCCTGGCACGGGAGTGGCTAATGCAGTGGATGTGGTTTCCTTAGACCCTGACAATAAATCTCTGTGCCCTCTGTGTCTCTGTGGTGAATTAACCTGTGCCAAGCTCGCATTCAAGATATGTCCACCGATATAGACACTCCCCCTGGCAAGACTATCTTGCCAGCCCAAAAAGAATCGCCTATAATGAGACTTCGTATCAATAGAGAATCGGAGTTCACTACGATGTCGCATAAGATCATTTTGCTAGTCCTGTCTTGTCTATGGCTTCAAATGGGCAGCCTCGGCGGCTTGGCCCAGGCGGAGCCGCTTAGAGTCATCGCGACCCACGGTATCCTGGCCGATGTTGTGAGCGCAGTTGCGGGCGACCGCATTGAGCTGCAGACGCTGATTCCGGTGGGCGCGGACATCCACAGTTTCCGGCCGAGCCCGCGAGACTTGACGCCGCTTGCCGATGCCGATGTGGTATTCGTCAATGGCGCGTTTTTTGAAGAAAGCTTGCTCGAGTCGGTTTACGGCGCGGCTGAAGGCGTGCCAATCATCGAAACATCGGCCTGCATAGAGATCATTCCCATCGGCGCGTCCGCGCACGATCATGGTCACGAAGACGAACATGCCGATGAAGACGAACATGCGCATGAAGACGAGCATGCCGATGAAGACGAGCACATGCATGAAGACGACCACGCCGAAGGCATGGAAACGCATTGCGACGAACACGAAGCCGAGTTAGGCGCGTACATGGGCGAGCACGAGGAACATGATCACGCCATGGTTTTGGGCCGGCTGGAAGATATAGACTGCGGCGGCGGGCACGATCATGGCGCGCATGCGCACGAAGAGGGCGCCTGCGATCCACATGTCTGGTGGGATCCGCACAATATGATGTTCTGGGCCCTGATGATCCGCGACACCCTGTCCACGCTCGATCCGGACATGGCTGAGGGCTACGCGGCCGATGCCGCCGCCTATATTGAAGAATTGGCCGCTTTGGAAGCCGACTTCATCCTGCCGCTCCTGGCTGAATTGCCGGTGGAAGATCGCATCCTGGTCACCAGCCACGACTCGATGGGGTACCTGGCGGCGACCTTCGATTTTCAGGTGATCGATACCTTGATTCCCGGAGGCTCAACCAATGTCGAACCCAGCGCGCGCGACGTCGCCAATTTGATTGACCTCGTCAACGAAGTGGACGTGCCAGCAATCTTCGGCGAGACCATCGTCAACCAGAGCGTGATGGACGCGATCTCGAGCGAGACGGGGGCGCAGCTTGTCGTCCTTTATACCGATAGCTTGGGCGTCGACGGACCGGCTGCCAACTACCTCGATTACATGCGCTACAATTTCCGCGCCATTGTCGATGCGCTCAGCATGTGAACGCATCCGCGAGGATAGCGGCCGCAAGGCGCGCATCCGACTAATCAGCGCTACCGCGCTCGCCCAATACAGCATGACGCCGGCTGGCGAGCGCGGTAGTACAATTTAGAAAGTCGTTCTGAGCGGGAATGGAATGGTGATGAGCTTGGGCAAGGACTTCGACCTGAGCCAGCCGGCGCTGCATGTCGAGGCATTGTCGACGGGTTATCCGGGCAACAGGCATGCGCTGCGCGATGTCAGTTTCTCGGTTGACGCGGGCGAGCGCGTGGCGGTGATCGGGCCAAACGGCGCCGGCAAGAGCACGCTCTTCAAGGCCATTGTTGGCTTGCTGCCCTTTTCCTCCGGTCATATATCGATCCATGGCATGGATTGCCATAGCAGCCACAGTTATGTCGGCTATGTGCCGCAGCAGAGCGAAATCGACTGGACCTTTCCGGTGTCGGTGTTTGATGTGGTGATGATGGGCCGCATCCGGCACATCGGTTGGTTTCGCATGCCGGGCAAAGCCGACCGCGATATCGTCAACGACCTGCTAATGCAATTGCGCCTGAGCGACTTGGCCAAACGCCAGATCGGCACGCTCAGCGGCGGACAGAGGCGGCGCGTCTTCATCGCGCGGGCCCTGGCGCAAGATGCGCGCGTTTTGCTGTTGGACGAGCCCTTCACCGCCGTTGACCAAGTTTCGGAACAGGAAATCATCGAGGCCCTGGACACCCTGACGCGGCATGGCATCACCATCGTCCTCTCGACGCACCGCTTGGATTACGCCGCCCTCCGCATTGACAAGGCGCTCATCTTGAACAAGCGGCTGCTGGCATACGGCGCGCCGAAAGAGACGCTGCGCGGACCGCAATTGAAGGCAGCCTTCGGGCCGGCCTTGCCCGTCTTCTTCGACGGCGACGACCTGCTGCTCTTCCGCGCGGACGCCGGGCGAACATAAGCCGATGGACCTCGCAAGCTTTTTCTCCGAGCCGCTCAACTATGCCTTCATCCAGCGGGGCATGCTCGCGCTTATCATCGTCGGCGGCATCAACGCCGTCGTCGGCTGTTTTGTCGTGGTGCGCGGCATGGCCTTTTTCGGCGACGCCCTGTCCCATGCCATTCTGCCCGGCGTCGCCCTGTCCTACATCGCCAGCGGCGGCAGCGTGCACAGCAACCTCTTCGCCGGCGGGCTGGGCGCCGGCGTCATATCCGCGATTGTCATCGCCTGGCTGACGCGCAAACAGGAGCTCAAGGAAGACAGCGCCATCGCCATCGTCTTCGTCACGATGTTCGCCCTGGGCATCGCCATCGTCAGCACCCAGGGCAGCTATACGGCCGATCTCACGCATATCCTCTTCGGCAGCATCAACGGCATCAGCCGGGACGACCTCCTCACCATGGCCGCCTTGACAGCAATCGTCCTGGTGGTAATCCTGCTGCTCTTCAAAGAATTCCTCATCGTCAGCTTCGACCTCAGCCTGGCGCATAGTCTCAAACTGCCGGTGCAGGTTCTGAATATCCTGCTGCTGGTTTTGATCGCGGTGACAATCGTCGCCAGCATGCAGGCGGTCGGCATCGCGCTCATGCTGGCTCTGCTCATCACGCCGGCGGCCACCGCGCGCCTGCTAGTGGACCGCATCCATCACATGATCCTGATTGCCACGCTGGTCGGCATCGTCAGCGGCATCGCCGGCTTTTACGCCTCCTATTACCTTGACATCCCTTCGGGCGCTTGCATTGTATTGACGCTGAGCGCGATCTTCGGCGCCGTTTACCTGCTGCAATCGGTCTGGCGCCGGCTGCGGGAATAGACCGGGCGCGCCGTCCGCCAAGACAGCAATCCGAAAAACTCGACCGCCGCAAGGTCTACCCCATCCCCCGGCCCCTTCCCCAGCAAGCTAGGGAAGGGGAGCGCGCTGAAAGTAGATGGTATTTTATGCTCATTTTCGTTCTTTGTTGCGCATTTATTCACAGTTTCATCAACGAGTCACCCTTCCCCAGTTCACTGGGAAACATCCCCCGTGAGGCGGGGGACCGAGGGGGCGCAGGCCGGGGATGGGGTAGAAAACCTGTCCTTTCCTCAGGAGCAAGCCAGGGATGGAGAGCCAAACCTGGCGGATTCCGTAGCATTCTGTTGATTTCTGAAAGCATTGCCCCTTCTATCATGAAGTTTTGGTATTGTTTCTGTTGTATATAAATTAGATATGCAGGGACGGACCAGCCTTAGCGGATTTGCGGTAGAATAAGACGTCGCGGTACGCAAATGAGAACATTCGGAGCAAAGACATGCGCTACAAAATCGAAATGGCGATCGAATTGCCGCGCGAACGGGTGGTTGAGCTATTCGACAGTTTTGAAAATCTCAAAAAGTGGCAGGAAGGTTTGGTCAGCTACGAGCCGATCAGCGGGGAGCCGGGGCAGCCCGGCGCCAAGACGCGGCTGCTGTATCAGATGGGCCGGCGGCGCGTGGAAATGGTCGAGACGATCATCACGCGCAACATGCCCGATGAATTTTCCGGCACTTATGATGCCCGCGGGGTGCACAATATCGTGCGCAACTATTTTTTCGAAGACGGCGACAAGACGTACTGGCTGCTCGATTCCGACTTTCAGTTCAGCGGATTCATGCGCATCATGTCGTTTTTCATGGGCAGCGGCCGCTTCCGCCAGCAGACGGTCACAATGATGGAGTCGTTCAAGAAATTCGCCGAGAGCGCTTGAGCTAGCGCCGATCCAGCAATTGCCGGGTCATGCCGGCGTGCCCCAGATGCTCGGACGTGTGGTCCAGGCCGCGCAGCAGCGCAAAACCGCGCGTGAATTGCTGTGGCGGCCAATGGCGATAGCGGCTGACATCGACGACCTCGCCCAGGCGGCTTGAAGCCGCCGATTCCAGGACCCTTCGGAAAAAGGCGATATTGTCGCTGAAGAGCGCCTTCAAGGCCGGCAGTTCGTAGCCGGCCGCCCGGAACTCGGCCGGGCGGTCGCGCGTTTCAAGGTCGTCAACGACGGCGCCGATCCAGAAGCGTTCGGCCGCGGTCACATGCACGGCCAGGACGCAGAGCGAATTCATATCCGGACCGGGCGACCAATCCAGATCCGCCATCGAAAGTCCGTCCATATACTGAAAATACTCGGCGTGCATGGCTTCAAAGCGCTCGATGGCCGCGGCGAATATCGGCTCCATATCGGTATCTCCTTAGCATGAATATCTGTATTGAGCTCGGCGCGGCATCCCGCTATTGGATGCGCAGCATCACCTTCGAGGCGGCATCCCAAAGTTCTTCCAGGTCATAGTAGTCGCGCTTGTCCGGCGAGAAAAAATGCACCACGACATCGCCGTAATCCATGACGACCCAGCCGTTTTCCGCCTTGCCTTCGTTTGTGAAAGGCAGCTTCTGATATTGCTGTTTGACTTCCAGACGGACAGTTTCCGTCAGCGCGCGCAAGTGCCGGTCGTTATCGCCGCTGCAGATGATGAAAAAATCGGCGATGATCTGATCGGGCCGCAGGTCAAGCAGAAGAATGTCTTCCGCCTTGCGTTCTTCAACGAGCTCAACGATGCGATGTGCCAATTCTAGTGACTGCAAATAGCGTATCTCCGATTGTTTACCAAGAATCGCGTCGCTATTCTAGCACATGTCCCGCCAGGTCATCAAAAGCGCTAGCGCGGGTACTGTATCAAAGTCGGTTGAATTTCTTCAGATACCGACGACTTGGTAGGGGCGACTCGGTGAGTCGCCCAATTTCGATCCTGTTATACCCTTCGGGCGATTCACAGAATCGCCCCTACACCGACTCTCCAATTATGCCGTAGGGGCGACACTGTGTGTCGCCCGACAATTCGCGCGTGTGCTCGCGGGCGATTCACAGAATCGCCCCTACACCGAGTCTCCTCTTATGCCGTAGGGGCGACACTGTGTGTCGCCCGACAATTCGCGCGTGTGTCGGCGGGCGATTCACAGAATCGCCCCTACACTGACTCTCCAATTATGCCGTAGGGGCGACACTGTGTGTCGCCCGACAATTCGCGCGTGTGTCGGCGGGCGATTCACAGAATCGCCCCTGCACCTTGTCTTTTCGTATGCCGTAGGGGCGACCCTTGGGTCGCCCGCAAGTAATCCGCGATAACATTGCGCATTTTTTCAATTGCTTACTTGGGCTTACTTGTGCCCGGCTCGATTGCGGCGGCAGGCCATTCTTGTCACAATGCCGGCCGGGTTTAATACGCCGGGAAGACTAGCGCATGACTGATCATCATTCTTATCTGGACGAGGTCATCAACTGGGCGGCGACGGAAGACGCGATCCGCGCAGTGCTGATCACCGGCTCGCGAGCGAGGGGCGACGGCAGCGTCGACGAATATTCCGATCTGGATCTCGAGATCATCACATCCGAAATCGGGCGCTATACCGCGGACGACTCCTGGCTGGATCAACTCGGCGAGGTTTGGATTCGCTTTCCGCTTGAGGCCGCTGCGCCCTACCGACTGGTCTGGTTCGCGGACGGCATCAAGGTCGATTTCCAGTTCGTCGACGTCGATAGCGTGAAAAGCCTGATCCGGCGGGGCGAGCTGAGCGATGAATACAAGCGGGGCTACCGCGTCGTCCTGGACAAGGACGGGCTCTATCGGGAATTGCCGCCGTCGCCGCGGGTTTTCCCCGCGCCCCGGCCGCCCCGCCCCGAAGAGCTCGCGGCGACCGTCAATGAATTCTGGTTCGAAGCGATTCACGTCGCGCAATATATCCGCCGGCGCGAGTTCTGGGTTGTGAAGCACCGGGACTGGACGATGAAACTGATGCTTCTGCGCGTGCTGGAGTGGCATGCGCGGGCTGTCGGCGGCGCCGACGTCAACACCTGGATACTTGGCAAGCGCATTAAGGAATGGACGGACCTGGAAAGCGCAGCCGCCATCAAGAAGATCTGGACGGGCTGGGGAGCGGCCGAATCATGGCCCGGGTTTCTGATTCAATTGGACTTGTTTCGGCGACTGACAGGTGAATTGACGCGGACGCTGGGCTATGACTGGGCGGTCGTAGCCCAGCGAGAGATCGAAGCCTACATCCGCAAACTCCACCGCGAAGATGACGAAGCGGCGCGCCCTAAACACTGATCGCGCCATCGGGTTCGAGGACCCGCGCTACCGCCTCCGTTTCGCTCGCCACCCGCTCCGCCCAGGCCGCGGCGTCCTGCTCGATCGGCGGGAAGGTATTGTAGTGCATGGGCGAAACCACTTTGGGATTCAGCAGTTTGATCGCCTGGATCGAGTCGTCGATGCCCATGGTAAAACAATCGCCGATTGGAATCAGCGCCAGATCCAGCCCTTCCGCGCCGATCAGCTGCATGTCGCCAAACAGACAGGTGTCGCCGGCGTGATAGATGGTCGATCCGCCGCCGCGAATGATGAAGCCGTTCGGCTGGCCGCCATAAGTGCCATCGGGAAAAGAGGAACTATGAAAGGCGATGGTCCATTTGGCGCTCATCCAGTCGTTGCGGAAGGTCCCGCCCGGGTTGCCTTGAAATACATTTTGCACGCCATGCGCCATATACCAGTCGCCCATTTCAAAATTGCAAACAACAAGAGCGCCGGTGCGCTTGGCAATCTCAACCGAATCGCCAACGTGGTCGCCGTGGGCATGCGTCAGCAGAATGACTTCGGCCTCGAGGTCATTAGCCGCCGTCTTCGCCGCGGGATTGCCGCTAACGAAAGGATCGATCAGAACTTTATGTCCATCAATATCCAATGAATATGCTGAATGCCCCAACCACTTGATCGAAACAGACATGTCCGCCTCCCTGCCCGTCGCCGCGCTTTGGATTCGTAGTGATAGGCGAGATTGTAGCACCCTCTGTCGCTCAATGCGAAACATGTCGGGCGCGCGCCGGACAAGATATTTCCCAAGTTTATCCCAAATTCATCGAGACTATTTGGGATATTGGGAAATACGACGCTAATTCTTGGGATAAATCTCTTAAGCGGTCAAAAGCCCGCAGCGAACGGCATCTGCATTTTCCGCGCGCAATCGGCTAGAATGGCAGTAGCTGCGCTTCACAGGCGCGTCGGTCGGCGTCAGGTCGATCGCATCCGATTACAGGAGACTTAAGGCGATATGACAACAACAAATGGACGTGGCGTACCCTATTGGTTGGTCTTGCTCCTTTTGCTGATCGCGTTGGCGGGCGGCGCAGCGGCCGGCATCCTCGGTTATATATGGATTACCGGCGGTTCGGGCGAAGCCAGCATGCCAATCGAAGATGAGCTGGCCACACGCGAAGCCAGCGAAAGCAACATCGCGGAAACGGTGGGCACGGCGATTGCCGAAATGGCGGATACAGTAGTGGCCGATGCGGTCGCGGCCCTGGCGGAAGCGGTCGACTCCAGCGTGGCCGCCATTGAAGAAGCCCGCGCGCCGGTGAGCGAGCCGGTGGAGTTCAGCATCGTCGCCGAAGAGAGCAGCGCCAGCTTCACGCTGGAAGAAGATCTGCGCGGCCAACGCACGACGGTCGTCGGCAGGACCGGCGAAGTCGGCGGCAATGTCATGGTCGACCTGGCGAATCCGCGCGAATCCAGCATCGGCACGATACTGATCAACGCGCGCACCCTGGAAACGGATAACAATTTCCGCAACCGGGCCCTGCGCAGCCAAATCCTGCAGTCCGCGCGGGACGAATACGAGTTCATCGTCTTCGAGGCGCGCGAGCTCAGAAACTTCTCGGCGGAGTCGGTCGCGGTCGGCGAGACAATCACGCTGGATATCACGGGCGACCTCACGGTGACTGGCGTCACCCGCAGCGTGACCTTCAGCGCGGAAGTGAGCCTGGAAAGCGAGACGCAGATCCGCGGCAGCGCCACGGTGAACCTGCTGCATGCCGATTTTGGCTTGGTCATTCCCGATGTGCGGTCGGTGGCGAATGTGACCGACGATGTGGAATTGAAGCTGGAGTTTGTCGCGCGGGCGGAATAGTCAGCTGGGAATATGCGCGCTGATACTAATACGAGTACGAGACTAGCGCTGCTTCACAAATCAATCTGCCAACAGAAAGCAGCGTTTCAGTTTCAATCAACGCGCGTCGCTAGATTGTGATGAATCCAGGGGTTCCGACTCGTATTTCAATTCCTCGTGTCTTTCGCTTAAACGGCGCTCGCCCGTACACCGAGTCTCCTATTATGCCGTAGGGGCGAGCCTTGGCTCGCCCGCATGTATGTCGCGAAAGACGATACGCTTTTTTCAATTACTTACTTGCGTTTACTGAGAATGTTTAATACCAGCTTCATGCATCAGCCGAATATGATGTAGGTGATGCCCGTTGTGAATCCGAGGTATGCCAAGATATCAAGGGGCGGACGCCCCATAATTACAGCCATAAGGACCGTCAGCGAAGCGATGACGGCAATCAGGTAAAGGAAACCCCGTTTGTCCGGGAGTGACGACTCTCTTTCGCTCACGGTAGTTCACTCTCAATCATCCAGACGTCTAATACCATCCCGCGCCAATTAGTCTTAAAGTACAACTATTGTACTCTATCAGTTGCAAGAGTTCAAGAATCGCTAACTTTGGGAGTGGCTAATGTAGCGGATGTGGTTTCCTTTAGACCCTGACAATAAAACTCTGTGCCCTCAGTAATTCCAACAAAGAAATGAGAAACCGGAATTACGTCGGTTGTAGGGGCGACATTGTATGTCGCCCGAAAATTCACGATTGCATCATCGGGCGATTCACAGAATCGCCCCTACAATGTCCCATTATTTTCGCATTAACTTTTTGGAACCACTTCTGTGTCACTGTGGTGAATTAACCTGTGCCAAGCTCCCTTTCGAGATATGTCCACCGATATAGACACTCCCCTAACTTTGGTAGTGTGTCAGATCCGGTTGCATTTCTTGAAATTCCGACGATTTGGTAGGGGAGATTGTGTGAGTCGCCCGGCGACACAAGCGCAAATTTTCGGGCGACACACAGTGTCGCCCCTACGCGCATCTGATTAGCGCCGGTATCACAGGCGCGCATTATCACTACCCCGAACTGCCTGCCTCTGCGATAATTCCGATGTAGGCTCAAACAGCCCCGGATTAGAGCGCCATGCCCAGACCCCTCTATGTGACCGAACCCAAGGTCATCAATACCTTGAAGTCGCGGGAGGCCGCGGGCAAATACCTCGAAGTGGCCACAACCAACCGCAACAAACTGGCCGAGTTCCGCCGCCTCTTGCCCGATTACGAAATCATCGGCAAGAAACTGGACATCGAAGAGATCCAGAGCCTGGACCCCTACAAAGTTGTCGCACATAAGGCAATCGAAGCCTACAAGGCGAACGACTACAATCCCATTCTGGTGGAGGAAACGTCGCTGGCGCTGCGCGGCTTGGGCGGGCGACCGGGCGCCTATATCAAGGACTTCTGCGAAGAAGCCGAGATGCGGCGCATGATCGTCGAGAGCTGGCTGAAGGGGCGCGACCGGGCGGCGCTGGCCAAAGTCTTGATCGCCGTATTTGACGGGAGCGAGGCGCATATTCGCGAAGGCTCTACCGCCGGCCGCATCGCGGAAAGCTTGCGCGGGAGCGATGGCTTCGGCTGGGACGACATGTTCATTCCCGAAGGCGCATGCCAGACCTTCGCCGAGATGGGCGCCGAGAAGGACCGCTTTTCGATGCGCCGCAAGGCGCTGCAGGCCCTGCATGACGAACCCTTCGCCTTGGGGCAGCCGGTCTTCATGATCCCCGAGCCTTATCGGCAGGAGGTGGAACGGGTGGATTACGCCGCGCTCAAGAGCGAGGCGGCGCTGGAATTCGCCTTTGCGCTGGAGGCGCTGGAAGACTGCAATCCGCCCAATCGAGATTTTGCCGCGCCCAATTACCAGCCGATTGAATACGAAGAGAACATCTATTACAGCCGCTATTTGCCCAAGGCCGGCAGCAGCAGCATCGGCTTGATCCTGACCGATGTCGATCGCGGCACGCTGCACATGAACAAGAACGGAACGCCGATCGTCTGGCAATTCGGGCCGGAACGGCGCACGCTCTGCCTGGCGCAGCGCGCCGATTTCTTCGGGAGCAACCAGAGCGCGGATGTGCTGGCGACGCTCGACCGCATCCATGACGGCAATCCGATTCCGCCGCGCAGCAACAAACGCTCGAAGACCGTCGAAACAGTCCTGGGCCTGAATGAGAATCCCTTCATCACCAGCACCTATTCCTGGAAAGATCTGGGTTATCGCAAGATGTCTTCCGAGCGGTATGTGTCGCGCACGCAGAGCGCCGAATGCGGCTTGTTCAATCGCGTCGGCAAATACCCGCGCAGCGTGCTAGGTTTCGGCTCCATGCCCGCCATCTCGGGCTGGCGCGATGTGCTGGCGACGGCCGCCATCGGCCATCATGCCATTTTCACCCACCGCAACAGCATCTTCGCCGGTTACATCGAACGGCAAGCGGCGGTGATCCAGGCGGCGAAGGCTGTGCTCCGGCGCGCGCTGGCGGACGACAGAGACTATCAGCGGGCCGCGCGCAATATCGGCGCCGCCATCGGCTGCAGCAATGTGGAAGATGAAGTGCGGGACGCGCGCTATCTTTATGACCGCGCCGGCGTGCGTTTGTTCCGCATCTACACCATCAATTCCGACCCGCGCGTGATCGAAGTGGCGGCGGCCATCCGCGCCGAATTCGGCGATGAAGTCGAATTGTTCGTCGGCCAGGTCAGCGACAAGAACCAGTGCCTCAAGCTCATCGCGCCGGACGTGCGCGCGGACGGGCTCTTCTTCGGGCATGGCGGCGGCCGCCAATGCACATCGGCGACCAACGGCATGGCGGTGACCACGCTGGAAGAGGTATACAGCATCACGACCGACCCGCGCTTCAATCATGTGACTATCGCGGTAGAAGGCGGCATCGGCACATCGATGGGGCATCTGCTGCTGATGGGAGTTGACCTGATCTCCTACAATCAGCAATTGGCGCGCTGCGTCATTGAGCAGGGGGATATCTTTTTCGAGCACAAGAGCGGGGTGGTCTGCATGCCCTATCACGGGAGCGCCTCCGCCCCGACCATGATCATCGAAAGCGCCAACCCGGCCCTGGCGCGCAAGCGCCTGCGCCCCGGCGGACGGACGCGCAATGTCGAAGGCAAATCCGGTTATCGCTTCTTCGCGGAAAAAGCCAATTCAATGGTCTTCTACCTGAATACATTCAAGCATTACGCGGCGCGGGCATTGGCCGATGTGGGCGTGAGGGATATGGCGGAACTGCGCGCGTTCGTGGCCGAACACGATGATGAGTTGATTCGCGTGGTCAGCTCGCAGGCCAGCGCGGTGGGGCAGGCCTATGGGAACCAGATGTGAGATCGCCTGCTGACAGCGAGTTGCGAGCAGAACAGCGCGGAGATCAACAACATGTCTATGCCGGAGAGCTTGATAGACGTGATACGGCATCTGGCTCAGCTGCTGAAATCAGTTTTCACTGGCGACAAAGTCCCTCCGCTGAAAGTCGTCAGGATTCAGCGAAAGCTCTTTATCAATTCGCCAATCGCGGACCCACGGCCCTGTACTCGCAGTCAGGCGATCAGATTCTATAGCACATTGAGAGGCTTTCAGCAGCAGATGGAGGCGCTGTCATCGATAAAAGACGATGAGCAATTGGGAGTCTGGTTTGCTGAATTCAACGCCTGGACCGACGCGAACTGGAAGCAGGTCTATGCCGATCCCTGTGACGCTACTTCCTTTTTCACCACAGCGCTGCGAGCGACATCCTGGTGGGCAGTCCTTAGTACGGTTACCAGCATTAGAGGCGAAATTCCGGCGGATGCGATAATGAGAATCGTTTTGGAGCTGGCGGAATACGACACCTACGCAATGGAACTGGTCTCCACCCCTAAAATTATCCTGCAGCTTAACCGTATCGTGCGAGATTTGCCTCCATGTAGCCCAGAGCAGGCTATTGCCTTCTACGCGACCATAGACAAATTGGAGGAGCAGTCGCGCGCCCTATTGCATGTTGACTCGAATAAGTCGCTAGTGGCTTGGGTATTTGCTTTTCAAGAATGGCGGGAAGACACATGGGGTAGGTTTTATGATGAACCTTGTGGTCTTATTCTGGAAAACATCTGTCATCTGGAATCGAGAATATATGCAGCTGCCTGTATGCAATACAACGAAGACTCGAGTGGCGCTGCCAGTGTGATCACCAAAGCTATCGATGAATGGCGCAGCATAGCGACGAGTGATATGGCAACTATCAATGGATAGGGCAGCGCTTAGCCTAAAAGACACATGCCTGAACGCTAATCAAAACACTATCTTGCAGCGCGACATCGCCGACGACTTTGAAGGGGAGTTGATCCGCGTATGTAGTTCGCAGTCGAGCGCGGTCGGTCAGGCTTATGGGAACCAGACGCACAGCGCGCATTCGGGTTTTCAGTCGCTTACGCGGTAATTGGGGGGTTCAAGCAAATGCGGATTCTAGAACGCCTGATAGATATGCTGCGACAACTGGCGCAGTTGCTGAAATCAGTGCTCGGCGGCTCTGAAGCCGAGCCGCAAACAGCCGCCGGCGGCGATCGGAAGCTGCTCATTAACTCGTCTGTCGACGATCTGGTACTGTGTACGCGCGAGCAGGCGCTCGCCTTCTATGCAAGTTTGGATGGATACTTCGCCCTTCACTCCAGCCTCTCCGAAGTGGAGGATCTGGACGAGTTAGGCGACTGGTTCGCCGAATACAATGGCTGGAAAGATGCGAACTGGTCACAACATGCCGCGAACATCGGAACCGGGATTAGCTTGATGATACAGGCTCTTAACGCGCATATCTATCACAGTGTAATAGAGCAATTTGTTGGCGAAGCAGCGGAGATCCCGGCAGACAAAGCCGTGGCCGACCTGCGCAAAATGGCGGTGGTCGATGAGGCGGCGATGGAACTAAACGATAGCCCCAATGTCGAGCTGGAGATTAACCGCATTGCGATGCAGATCCCGCGCTGCGATGAAGAACGCGCGCTCGAGTATTACGGGACGAGACCGGGCTATGAGCAAGTGACTGATGCATTGCTCAGGGTGGATTCCTGGGGGGCCTTGCGGGAGTGGCTCGGGACATTTCACAAGTGGCGCGACGAGGCCTGGGGCGACTACTACGCGCGGCCCTGCGGCGGCATTCTGGGCGATATGTACTATGTCGAATCGCGCACCTACCTGTATGCGTTTATGCGCGCGGTGGGCGAAGATGTCAATCAAGAGTTTCTTGAACTCAACGTGTCAACGCTGAAGCAGGAGCTCAGGGACAGGACGATCATGGGACGGCACACAGCGCAAACCAGGCGCCTTCTCCGTCGATTCGGCCTGGAAGAATAATGTCGCCGCGCAGGCCTGCGAGAATAGTCAGGCTTTTGGGATTCAGATTGAAGGTATTCTACGGATAACTAGCCGCTGGAAGATTACGAGGGAGATAAGTGAAATGTCATTTCTTGGAAGTCTGATAGACCTGCTGCGACGTCTAATTCAATTGCTGACATCCATATTCAATGGTCCTAAAACCTCATCGCCGGGAGATGAAGACCTCTGGAGACAGCTGTATATCAACTATGCAATTGTGATTCCAGAACCATGCACGCGTGAGCAGGCGATGGCTTTTTACAGCACATTGGATGGCTTCCAGCAGTTAATCGACAACCTCAAAGCAACAGAAGACATGGACGCGTACGAAAGCTGGTTCGAGTCCCTTAATCTGTGGACGCAAACAAATTGGGCACAGTTTATTGACGACTCTCGTGATGGTACAGTCTTCCTAATGTTTGGGCTGGGAGCGCTGATTCATCATTTCGCGCTCGAAAGATTAACAGGCCAGGTGGAACAAATACCAGCATACGGTGTTCTCGACCAGGCGCGGTCAATGGCAGAAATCGATTTGGCCGCGATGAAGAATAATCATGCCCCCCATATTGCGCTGGAGATCAATCGTGCCGTTGCGGATTTGCCCTTATGCTGCGGGGAACGGGCGACGCAGTTTCACAAAACCATAGACGGAATCCAGCTAATGGCAAAGGCGATGCTGGAAACAGATTGGGGACCGTCTTTGAAAGAATGGCTGCAGTCGTTCCATGCATGGCGACAAGAAGCCTGGGGCACATTTTATGAGCGTCCATGTGGCGTGGTTTTGTTGCGCATGTATGAAATGGAGTCGAAAATCTATCTGGCGGCGCTTATGCATGTGTCCGGAATCGAGCAAGCAGATCAGGCGTCTGGTTTTTCCAAAGCGATCGAAGAATGGTGGAGCGCCGCCATAAAAGACAAGACTAGGCTGATGGATGCCAATAAGCCTTCATGATTCTTGCGATCCTTTATAGGGCGGACAACTAAAACACAATCACGCCCAGCGCCACATGCCCCGTCAACACAATCGTGTAAGCTTAGCGGAACACAGCGCCTAGAGCGAAGACAAGCGCCTTAGCGGCAGCGTGAAGCCGGGCAAGACCGCGCCGCCTCTTAATTCACCATCCCCTTCAATAATCTCGCTTCTTGCGCTGCCGTCTTCCGCGGCTGCCCAACTCTCGGCTTTATTCCGCGCCGGGTCAATAATCCAGACCATGTCCGTGCCATGGCGCAGGTAAACAGCGGCTTTGCGGCGAGTTTCCGCCAGGGTCTGCGAGGGGGAAACGACCTCCACCGCCAGATCGGGCATAAAGGGCGCGTAGGTCGGCAAGGGCGTCCGCGCGGCCCGCGCCCGACTCTCGAAGGCGACATCGGGCAACAGAACTGTGTGGCGCTCTCCCGGCGGATGATAGCCAACCTCGATAGTAACCCAGCCTAATCCGCGCTCGACAACATGATTGCCCAGCAGGCGCGCAATCTCGCTTGTTACGCTTCCATGCAAATGATTCGGCGACGTCTTGACACAAAGCTCGCCGTCGATGAGGTAGTATTTCTCCCTCATATTCATAGGCTGGCACTCGAGCCGCCAAACATCGTCAATTGTATAAACGCGTTCTCGGGCAACCATCGCCGCCTTGCCTTCACGCTCGCTAATCCATGGTCAGAAAATCACGCAGAAATGCGCAACCGGTTTACCCTATTCAATTGCGGCGCCTGTGGACACCTAAAATACAATCACGCCCCGCGCCACATCACCCGTCAGCATGGACGCATAAGCCTCGTTGATCTGGTCCAGCCGATAGCGATTTGTCACCAGCTCCTCCAGCTTGAGCTTGCCCGCCATGTACAGATCCAGGAAGAGGTGAAAATCCCGCGACGGGTTGATCGAGCCATAGAGGCTGCCGCGGATCTTGCGCTCGGTCACGGTCAGCACCGCGCCCGGAAACCTGGTCTCGCTGTCTTGCGGCGTGATGCCGACGAGAGTGCAGATGCCGCCGGGCCGCACAGCCGCAATCGCCGTCTCTTGCAAAGCCGGGATGCCGACCGACTCAAAACAGTGATCGGCCCCGCGCCCTGCGCTGAGCTTTTGAATCTCGGCGACAACCGTATCGTCGGACATCAGGCAGTGGGTCGCGCCGAATTCGCGGGCGATCTCCATTTTGTTGCTGTTGGTATCGACCGCGATGATGGGGTCGGCGCCACAGAGGGCGGCGCCCTGGATGATGTTGAGGCCGACGCCGCCGGCGCCAAAGACGGCGACGCTCTGCCCGGCGCGGACTTCCGCCGTGAACATGGCCGCGCCCACGCCGGTCGACACCGCGCAGCCGACCAGCGCCGCCACTTCCAGCGGCGCGTCCTTTCGCACTGGTACGACGCTGACCTCGCGGCATACGATGTATTCGGCAAATGTGCCGAGCCCGCCCATGATGTAGACCGGTTCGCCGCGCCAGGATATGCGGCTTGTGCCATCGCCCAACACGCCGGCGATTACTTCATCCAGGTCATTTTGGCAGATAGAGGCTTGGTCATTCTGGCAATAGAAGCAGTCGCCGCAACTGGCGCGGAAACTGAGCGTGACATGATCGCCGGGTTGGACGCGCGTGACGCCCGAGCCGACCGCCTCGACGATGCCCGCGCCTTCATGGCCGAGGATCATGGGCGAAGCGAAATCCGCCTTGCCGGCGACGATGTGCCAGTCGCTGTGGCAGATGCCGGTCGCCGCCATCTTCACCAGCACTTCGCCGGCTTTTGGCGGATCAAGCTCCACCGTTTCGATTTTGAAGGGCGAATGGGCTTCGGTGAGGATCGCCGCTTGCATTTTCATGGTGGATTCCTTTCTGAAGCAGGTGACATAATATGTCGCCCTGCAGCCTCAATCCGGTCGCTCAGAAGACGTTGATGCTACGCCTTCACATCGCGCGTCGGCATGGACTTGAAAGCCCTGCTGAAAGTGGCGCTAGACGGCAAACAGACGCAGCGTGAATCCGGGCAGCGTTGGCGAAAGGCGATTCAGGGAAGCGAGGGCAGCCGCGATAAAAGATAGCCGATAATGAGTGTGGCGATGCCTAACACGATTATGAGCGTCCAGCGCCAATTGTCCAACTTGCCTTCTATGCGCGTTAAAATGACTTTGATGTCTCCCATATCTTGCGCGTAGTCTTCTTTCGACGCGTTGCGAAAACTCATTGGAAATCCATAGCATCAGTGGGCGAGCCACCGGCTCGCCCGTACAACTTTTCGATCGTATGGGCTATTTCTTTCATACGCCGGCAATTCTCATTACTTACTCGGAACTGCTTATAGTGTAGCGGAATCACTGTCTATATCATAACACGGCTGTTTCAGCGACGCAGATAACGCATCCTAGTCGATTGAAACTGGGATGAATTTACCACCGAGTTCGCCGAGGATCGCCGCGTGCATTTTTATGGCGCTTTCCTTTCAATGGCGGTCGACATGATTTGTCGCCCCTACAAGGCTTGCCCGGTGCTGGTTCATGCTCCCGCGCTTTTTCTACCTGTAGTGGTCTCAAATTATTGGACACAAAATCTCAGAATCGCAGGGGTGGTTGCGTTGCAACCACTGCGCCTCGTATTCTGCCGGCGTCTGGTAGCCTAAGGCGCTATGAACGCGTTGCTTGTTGTAGACCACCTCGATGAAGTAACCAATCTGCTCGCGCGCTTCTGCCATGCTTTGATATTCGCTCCGGTCGATTTCCTCCTCCTTGATTGTGCGAATCAGCCGTTCTACGTGGCCGTTTTCTTTCGGTTTTCCCACGGCCGACATGCTGACCTGAGTGCCCTGATCGTGCAGGAGCTTGACGTGTGAGTTGCCGCAATATTGCCTGCCTTGGTCAGAGTGATGGATTTCTGGCGCCGGGTAGTGATGCAAGGCCTGTCGCAGCGGTACGAGGACCAATTCTTGACCCAAGGACCAACTCAGGTTCCAGCCTCGCACAGCCCGGGTGTAGAGGTCCATCAGCACCGCCAGATAGACCTCTTCTCCGCGCAAGCCCACATGGGTGATATCGGCCACCCAGACTTGGTTCGGCTTCGTCACGGTCATGCCTTGCAGCAGGTTCTTGTAGCGCCCGTGAGGATGCCGGCTGTCCGTTGTGCTTGTCCGTCGCTTTGGCTTGAACAGCAAGTTCAGCTCGCCCATCACGCGTCTGACCCGATTGCGACTCACATTCAGGAAGTAGGGCTCGCGTGACAACTGCGCCTTGATCCGCCGGCTGCCGTAGGCCGGGCGCTGTCCAGCGATGTCCGCTATCGCTTCCCGCAACGCTCGCTCATCGCGCTGCTTGCCGCGATGGTAAAAGCTGCTTCTCGGCAAATCCAGCGCCGCGCAACAGTCTGTCACCCGATACTCCCGGCTTAACACCTTCACTAGCTCTCGTTTTCGACCGGTAGAGAGTTTAAGTAGCGACTGGCTTTTTTTGCAATTTCCAGTTGCATGGCTTGTTTCCCCGCCAATCGCTCCAAATCATCGATGCGTTCCAACAGACGCTTCTGCTCCGCCGGCCGGCCCGGCTCAAATATCCTGGGCGCCCCTTCAAAGAATTGCGTCTTCCAACGGGAAAGCAGCGTGTCCTTGATCTGATAGTCCCGGCTCGACTGAGCCAAACTCTTCCTCCCGGATACCATCTCCAACACGACCTGCGCCTTGAACTCCGGGCTATACTTACGTGCCTTTGCCATAGTCGTCTCCCCTCGTGACCAAACACTAGTATACTCACTCCACTAGGTGTCCAGTTTTTCGAGACCACTACAACCCCATCCCCCCAACCCCCTTCCCCAGCAAGCCACTGAGGACAGGACAGGTTTAACATAGCCTCTGATCTAGGACGACGGACAGGGATGGGAACTTGTCATGGCGTAAGACATACTTGTTGAAGTAGGCGATGCCTTCCTTGAATAGGCTAAGTGGCCGCCTCAACTTGTTGTCTTTGGTCTTTATCAGTCGGCGTGCCTTACCTGTGATCACAGCTTGGCTGCCAAGCGCTAAGGCCATGCCTTGCGCAAGCGCCAAGATCGCCAGGAATCGGGCCATTCGGTCTACCGAGCGCAAACGACAGGTTTCCAGTTGCCAGCCACCGCTTTTCAAGTCGCGGAAGCTCTGTTCCTGCCAGTTGCGCATCCTATACTCCCGACCTGTCAAGTCTGGATTGTTCGTAACCAAAATCCAAGGTTCGTCGCAATCTCGGTCCCAGATCGCGCGCACATGCGCCGGAACCCTTCCCCGTTTAATAAAGACCGATCCGCTCGCGCGCCATCGTCCCCCTTTCCGCATTTCCTTGTACGGATGCGCTATCCCGTCATCGGTCTTGATCTTGACTGTTTTCGGAACGCGGAACAAATATTGCCAGCCCAAGCCCTCAACCGCCCTGCACAGCGCTGGCGAGTTGCCGATGCCGCGATCTGCCAGCACCAAAACCGGCCTGTCATCGGGCAAAACTGTCTTGATTTGCGCAAGCATGCCCGAAATCATCTTCACCTGACCTTCAATTGGATAGTCCTCCTGACTATTCGCCTTGTAGCAAGTCCAGGCTAGCTGAATGCAGCGCCGCTTATACGCTACACCTACCATCATCACTCGAAAACGCCCGCCGATACTGGTCTCGTCCACCAACAACACGAGCCGCGTCTTCGGCAACAAGCTGACAACCCAGCGTGTCCAATCCAGCGAGAACTGAGCGGGCGACCATTTCTGATCCGCGATACACCGCCGCAACTGTCGCACGATACCGTCAGCACTGACGTCTCCCGCCAACGCCTTTGCAATCCTTGACTGTTGGCAATGCTCGCTGAGCATCACACCTAGACTGAAACGCGCAAAACGCTTTTTCTGCCACACCGTAAAGCTTGTAAAATGCTTCGAAACCAGCTCCTGCCAGTGGTACAATGAAGGAAGATTCATCAGTTTCACCTTTCTTTCCTTACGCGGGTTAGAAGTGATACTGATGAATCTTTACATAGATCGCGAATTACTGCCTTTCAAGTTGCCACAAACCTGTCCTGTCCTCAGCAGCAAGCCAGGGAAGGGGGAGCGCGCTGAAAGAGACTGACTTCATTGGACATTTTCTATGTGTTTTGGTGTCTACCTCTCAGCTTCTTTGTAGAGTCACCCTTCCCCAGTTCACTGGGGAAGGGCCGGGGATGGGGTAAAACTTCGACGAACAAAGCCCTCTTTTGGATACGGACAAGCCTCACAAATTCAATCCCCGCGCTCAGAAGACGATGATGCCGCGCGCGACCTCGCCCGTGAGCATGCTGGCGTAGGCTTCATTGATCTCGTCCAGGGGGTAGCGGCGCGTCACCAGCTCGTCCAGCATGAGCCTGCCGTTGCTGTACATATCCAGAAACATGGGAAAATCACGCTGGGGATGCACCGAGCCGTAAAAGCTGCCGCGGATCACTTTTTCCGTGCGCGTGATCACGGCGCCGGGCAGGTTGGTTCCGCTGCCGAAGGGCGTCAAGCCGACCAGGGTCAGCGTGCCCCCCGGGCGCGTCGCCTCCAGGCCCGCCTCCTGCAAAGCCTGCAAACCCACCGATTCAAAGACGTGATCGGCGCCGCGGCCCTGCGTGAGCGTCTGAATCTGCCCAATCGTAGTCTCATCCGAATAGAGCGTATGGGTGGCGCCGAACTCGCGCGCGATTTCCATTTTGCTGCTGTTGGTATCGATCGCGATGATGGGGTCGGCGCCGCACAGGGCCGCGCCCATGATGATATTCAAGCCGACGCCACCGGCGCCATAGACGGCGACGCTTTCGCCCGCGCGCACATCAGCCGTGTATATCGCCGCGCCCACGCCGGTCGACACAGCGCAGCCCACCAAAGCCGCCACTTCCAGGGGCACATCCCGGCGCACCGGCACTGCGGCTTCCTCGGGGATGACCACGTATTCCGCAAAACAGCCCAGACCGGTCATAATATGTACCGGTTCATCGCACCAGAAAATGCGGCTTGTGCCGTCCTTCTGCAGCCCCGATCGCAGCACGGGCGAATAGACTTCACAGAGGTTTTGCTTGCCGCGCTGGCAATAAAAGCACCTGCCGCAATTAGCGCGGAAGCTCAGGGTGACATGGTCGCCGGGCTGCACCCTCGTCACGCCGTCGCCGACGCTTTCCACGATCCCGGCGCCTTCATGGCCGCAGATGATTGGCAGGGGGAAATAGGACAAACCTTCCACCACATGCCAATCACTGTGGCAGACGCCGCTGGCCGCCATCTTGATCAAGACCTCGCCGGCTTGGGGCGGCGACAGTTCAACGGTTTCAATCTGAAAGGGAGTATTGAATTCCGTAAGGAGTGCGGCTTGCATCTTCATGGGAATATCCTCATTAGCATTTCGCTGCGCCTGCGACAACTTGAATACGAGATTATAGTCCAGCCGCCGCGCATTCCGCTACAAGATCATCAGGCGCGCAGCCGCGAGACGACGGAGCGCTGTCGCCTCTTTTCGATTTCAGCGCTCCCGTCTTATAATCGCTTGCGGAACGAGACAAAGCCGGGAGGCAGCAATGAACGCGCAAATCAAAGAATTCTGGGACTTGAACCGCATGTATGTCGAATTGCGCGACAGCCTGATGAACGAGCTGAGCGACGACGATCTCGCCTTCAGCCCCGGCGGCGACAATCCGACTCTGGGCGCGCTCTGCCGCGAGCTCGGCGAAACGCAGCATGCCTACGCCGAATCCTACAAGAACTTCAAGGTCGATTTCAGTTATCGCCGCGACGATGAGCGCCATTTGACGAGCGTGGCCGCGCTCAAAGAATGGTACGCGCAGCTCGACCAAAATCTGGAGGCGGCGCTGGAAGCCGTCAGCGACGACGATGTCGCCGAAAAGAAGATGGACCGGGATGGCTACAAAGTGCCGGTGCATATCAGCCTCGATATTTTGCGCGAGGCGATGCTGATCTTTTATGGCAAAGTCAGCGTCTATCTCAAGGCGATGGGGAAAGCGCGGAACGAACAGTGGCGCGACTGGATCGCCTGATTCCGTCCGCCGTGACGGGCGGGGGCCAGGGCAATCGCTTCAAATTATTGTTTAACCACCGAGTACACCGAGTCTCCTCTTGTGCCGTAGGGGCGAGCCTTGGCTCGCCCGCATGTATGTCGCGAAAGACCATGCGCAATCTTTTCAATTACTTGCTTGCGTTTGCTTCTGTGTCCTCTGCGTACTCTGCGTACTCTGTAGTTAAAGAACATAAGGTTCGGCCACAGCAAGTATCGCAGCAGACGCCGCGGGCCAGGGCAATTCGCTTCAATTTGTGCTTTAACCACCGAGTACACCGAGAAAAGCGGTTGATCGGAGATTTCGCGGCATTTTTGGGCGGGACGGAAGTTAATCGACAGGGAAGCGGCATGCCCGCTCAATTCAAGCTGTGGATTCAGGGGAATAGTCCTCAAAAGAACCTAAACTCTATGTCCTCTGCGCACTCTGTAGTTAAAGAACATAAGGTTCGGCCACAGCAAGTTTCGCAGCCGCCGCCGCGGGCCTGGCTCGAGCCGGGCGGGAACGCGGGTCAATCGGTACAAATTTCTGTATAACCACCGAGGACACCGAGAAAAGCGATTGATCGGCGATTTCGTGGCATTTTTGGGCGGGAAGGATGTTAATCGACAAGGCAGCGGCATGCCCGCTCAATTCAAGCGGTGGATTCAGAGGAATAGTCCTCAAAAGCGCCTAAACTCTGCGCACTCTGCGCACTCTGTAGTTAATAAACGAATGGTTCGGCCACAGCAAGTATCGCAGCAGCCGCCGCGGGCCAGGGCAATTCGCTTCAATTTGTGCGTTAACCACCGAGTACACCGAGAAAAGCGATTGATCGGAGATTTCGCGGCATTTTTGAGCGGAAAGGAAGTGTATCGACAAGGCAGCGGCATGCCCGCTCAATTCAAGCGGTGGATTCAGGGGAATAGTCCTCAAAACTACGTAAACTCTGTGTCCTCTGCGTACTCTGTAGTTAAAAGCAATGTAAAGCGATTGCCCCGGGCCGGCGGCAACGCGCCCTGCGATTGTGAAGCGCAATGCGCTAGAATACAGCCTTAATCTGTTGGCGCACGCGGTCGGGCTGCTGGCGCGCGTCCATTGACAATGTGGAAGAGTAGGATTTGATGTTCAACTCCGTTGATGAATTACAGGCTGGTTTGGGCGAGCAGGATTATATCGCCGAGCGCGGCCTTTCGGTGGCGATCTACCTGGCGCTGAAAACGGGCAAACCGCTCTTCCTGGAGGGCGATGCCGGCGTCGGCAAGACGGAAATCGCCAAAGTGCTGGCGGCGCTCTTGGAGACCGACCTGATTCGCATGCAATGTTACGAAGGGCTGGATGTCAACACAGCGGTATACGAATGGAATTATGCCGGGCAGATCCTGCACCTGCGGCTGATGGAGGCGGAAAATATGACGCGCGAGGCGATGGAGAGCGAACTCTTCGCCGAGCGTTTTCTGCTCAAGCGGCCGCTGCTGCAGGCGATCGAAATGAGCCATGACGGCCGCGCGCCGGTTCTGCTGATTGACGAGTTGGATCGCTCCGATGAAGAATTCGAGGCCTTCCTCCTGGAGTTGCTCTCGGATTTTCAGATCACCATTCCCGAATTGGGCACGATCAAAGCATCGGCGCCGCCTATCGTGGTCGTTACATCCAATCGCACGCGCGAAATCCACGATGCCCTAAAGCGGCGCTGCCTTTACTTCTGGATCGATTATCCGGATTTCCGCAAGGAACTGCAGATCGTCGAACGCAAGGCGCCCGATGTGCGGCCGATGATGGCGCGGCAGATTACGGCATTCATCCAGGATATGCGCTCATTGGAGTTGTTCAAGCGCCCCGGCATCGCCGAAACCCTGGATTGGACGGCGGCGCTGATCGCCCTCGACCAGAATGAACTCTCCCTGGAGACGGTGCAGGATACGCTGGGCGTGATCCTCAAATATCAGGACGATGTGGAGATGCTGGATCCGACGACGATTCAGAATATGATTGAGCGGGCGAAGGTCGAGGCGCAGCGGGCCTAAGCATGTCTGAAGACCCACCCATCAGAAGCCTTTTTCTCGGTCCTGCCGATGCGCCTTACGACTATCGCGGCGGCAAGCTGACGCACAACCTGATCCTCTTCGGGCGCGTCTGCCGCGCGCTGGGCATGAATGTGACGCCCAACCGCATGATGGAAGTTGGCCGGGCGCTGGCGCATATCCAACTGGGCCGCAAGCAAGATTTTTATTACACGCTGCGGACGCACTTGGTCAACCATCCGAAAGAATTCGCTTATTTTGACGAAGCCTTTGATATCTTCTGGCGGCGGCCGTCTGACGGTTTCACCACCCTGAATCTGCAGTCCCTCGGCGAAGAGCGGCGCAAGAAGAAGACGCAATTCTTGCCACCGCTGGATGCCAGCCCGAGCGAGAATGGCGCAAGCGCCAACGACATCGACTCGAGCATGATCGCGCTTGTGCCAACTTACAGCCGGCAGGAGCGCCTGCGCTACAAGGACTTCGCCGAGATGACAGCCGACGAACTGGAAATGGCGAAACGCGCGATAGCAAAAATGCCCGATTCACTGGGGATGCGCCGGACGCGCCGCTTCGAAAATGGCAAAGGGCGGCAAATCAACATGCGCCGCCTGATGAAGGACATGATCCGCAAGCGCGGCGATGTGACGCTGCTGCCGACGCACCGCCGCAAGGAAAAGCCGCGTCCGGTCGTATTGCTCTGCGACATCAGCGGCAGCATGGAACGCTATACGCGCGTCCTGTTGCATTTCATGCACACGCTGGCGGGCTCGCTGAATCAAGTGGAGTCCTTCGTTTACAGCACCGATATCTCGCGGATTACACGGCAGATCCGGCAGAAGAATGTCGATGACGCGCTTGAAGATATCGGCGGCACGGTCATGCAATGGGGCGGCGGCACGATGACCGGCGAATGCCTGCATCGCTTCAATTGGACCTGGTCGCGGCGCGTGTTGGGCCGCGGCGCCGTCGTCATGCTGATCACCGATGGCTGGGACCGCGGCGATATTCCGCTGCTGCACCGGGAGATAGCGCGTTTGCGCCTGGCTTGCAAACGCCTGATCTGGCTGAATCCGCTGCTGGATGTTCCGGAATACGAACCGCTGACGCGGGGCGCGCAGGCCCTGCTGCCTTATGTGCACGATTTCCTGCCGATAACGAACCTGGCGAATCTTGAGGCGATCGTCAAGGCCCTGGGCAACCTGAATGCCCGCCCGAGCGCCGACGCCTATCGCAAGCGCTATATTGCCTAGGGGGAGAGAGGCGATGCTGGATATTCTCGAGACGATGAACCGCTGGTTAAATGAGGAGCGCTCGGTTGCCTTGGCGACAGTCGTCAAGACCTGGGGTTCAGCGCCGCGCCGCGAAGGTTCAAAGATGGGCGTCAGCGGCAGCGCGAGCGCGGATTCGCCAGCGATGATCGGCTCCGTGAGCGGCGGCTGTGTTGAAGGCGCCGTGGTTGAAGAAGCGCTGGCCGGCATGCGCGAGCATCGTCCGCGCTTGCTGAAATTCGGCGTCGCCGACGATCTGGCCTGGGAGGTCGGCTTGACCTGCGGCGGCAGCATCGAGGTTTTTGTCGAGCCGCTGGATCCCGTCTGGTGGCGGGCTGCGGCCGTTCTGGCGCAGGACGATCGCTTCGGCGTGACCGTGACGATCATGGAAGGCGATCTGATCGGCGAGAAAGTCTTGCTGGACGCGGCCGGCGGCGTCCTTTACCAAACGAACAATCTGACGGATGAGATGCTGGCGGCGATGAAGGCATTGGCCGCTGGCAGCCGCAAGAGCGGCATGGCCGCGCTGGGCGAGACCCGCGTCATGGTGGACATGCAAGTGGAGCGCCCGCATCTGATTTTGATCGGCGGCGTGCATGTTGCAATTCCCTTGCAGGCGATGGCGACGCAGGCGGGTTTCCGCGTCTCGATTGTGGATCCGCGCGCGGCGTTTGCCTCCCGCGAGCGCTTTCCCGATGTGGCCAACATCTCCCACAGTTACCCGGACAAAGCCTTGCCAGAACTGGGTCTGGACCGCAGCAGCTACCTCGCCGTATTGACGCACGACCCCAAAATCGATGACAAGGCGCTGATCACGGCCTTGCCGGCGAACATCCCTTACATCGGCGTTTTGAGCAGCGGCCGGACGCATCGGCAGCGCGTCGCGCGCCTGCAGGAAGCCGGCATCAGCGATGAACTGATCGCGCAGATTCGAACGCCAATCGGCATCGACATCGGCGCCAGCACGCCGGAAGAGATCGCCGTCTGCATCCTTGCCGAGATCATCGCCGTGCGCAATGGGCTGGGCGACGGTCGCGGCGACAACGGCAAATGACGCGGCGGGGCGGGCGCGATGCAATTCGGTGAAGTGCCGATCGACGAAGCAGTGGGCGCGATACTGGCGCATAAGCTCTACGACGAATCGGGCAAGCTGATCTTCAACAAGGGCCATCTTCTCAGCCATGACGACCTGGCAGTGCTGCGCCGCGAGGGGCGCGAGCGCGTAACCGTGACGCGCCTGGGCGCCGCGGATCTGCACGAAAATGCCGCCGCCGCGCGCATCGGCGCGGCCGTCGCCGGCGCGAATGTGCGGATGCGAGCGCCGGGCGTGGGACGGGCCAACCTGACGGCGGCAGAGCGCGGCATCTTGCACATTGATGTGCCCAAGCTGGAATTGATCAACAATATCTACGATGGCATCACCATCGCCACTTTGCGCGCCTACAGCCTGGTCGCCGTTGGCGAAATGGTCGCCTTGGTGAAAGTTGTGCCATTCGGCGTCCCGGAAGCGCGTGTCATCGATGTCGAGGGCAGCGTCGGGGTCGGCGCGGCCGTATTGCAGGTGCGGCCGCTGCAAGCCAAACGGGTGGCGCTGATCGTCTCCGGCACGGAAGCGACGCGCGCGCGCCTGCTGAAGAGCTTCCACCAACCGGTTCAAGAGCGCATCGAGGGCTGGGGCAGCCAACTGCTCGAGCCGAGTTTCGTCCGCCACGACGCCGCCGCCATCGCCGAAGCGATTCACGCGCATGCGAAGGGTAGCGCCGACATGATTCTGGTGGCGGGCATCTCCGCCATCATCGACCGCGAGGATGTAGTGCCCTCGGCTTTGCTGCGCGCCGGCGGCAGCATCACGCTGCACGGCGTGCCGGTCGACCCGGGCACGCTGCTGATGATGGGCTATCTGGGCGAGGTACCGGTGGTTGGCGCGCCGGGCTGCATCAAGTCGCCCAAGACAAACGTCATCGACTGGATACTGCCGCGCCTGCTCAGCGGCGAGCGCCTGACCCGCGCCAACCTGGTGTCGATGGGGCATGGCGGTCTGCTGAAAGACATCGCCGAGCGCCCAATGCCGCGCAGCAAGACGGAATGAGATTATGCCCCCTTCTCCCCCACCCCCCGGCCCTATGCCCCGCTGCATAACGGATGTGTAGGGGCGATTCTGTGAGTCGCCCGCGCTTTGGCGCGATCGTGCTGGCGGCCGGACTGTCCAGCCGCATGCGCGAGAACAAGGTCCTGCTGCCCTGGCGCGACGGCAAGCCGCTGGTCGCGCATGCAGCGGCGAAATACCTCAAAGCCGGAATCGAAACTGTCATCGTCGTGACGGGCCGCGATGCCGCCGAGGTGCAAGCGGCGCTGGCCAGCCTGGAGGCGCGCTGCGTTCACAATCCCGACTATGCCACCGGCGAGATCTTGTCCTCTGTGAAGGTTGGCTTAAAGGCGCTGCCGGCCGATGTCGCGGCGGCCTTCATCCAGCCAGCCGATATGCCTTGCGTGCCAGCGCAGCTGATCCCGCGCCTGGCGGCGGCGCATGAGCCGGGCTGGAATGTCGCGCCGCGCTTCGAAGGGCAGCGCGGGCACCCGGTTCTGCTGGATCGGGCCTACTGGCGGGCAATGCTGGATCTGCCAGCCAGCTCAATGCCTCGCGCCGCGCTGCGGGATTCGCGGCTGCGCACCCTGGATGTCGAGGATGAGGGCGTGCTCCTGGATATCGACACGCGCGAGACCTATGAGCGGGTGCTGGCTTGTTCCTGACTCGAGCGCGCGCCATCATTCTCTGCGCGCTCCTGATTATCATCCCGCTGACGCTGCATTCTCTGCTGGCGAACTTGAGCCGGGACAATCTGCTCAAGCGCTTGAAAACAGCGGATATTCACGCGGACGACCTGGCGCTGATAGAAGCGAACCAAGCGCAGTTGTCCACCGAGCAACTGCGTAGCATTCTGGACTTCCTAAGCGATGCCCGCGTGTTCGCCGAGAGCCAGCACTTTGATATTACAGTTTATAACGATTGGGCCGAGTACAATTTCCAGCGGCCGGCCGGTGATGCCCTACTGACAAACCTGGCCCGCCGCGACCTCTTCCTTGACCCAGCCCGTCAGTTGAACAATCCAGAGATCACCAACATGAGCGCCCAAGCCTTGGCTGCGCTGGCGTTTTCTCAAACTTATGTCGAAGAGAAATGGGACCATACCGTACCCTGGGACGGCGAAGGCAACGCGGTATTCAATTGGATTCAACCGGAACTGCTGACACCGCCGCAATGGGAAGATTATCTCGCCGGCGATTTCCTCTATCGCGAGCGCGTCCGCTATTGGTTCGCCACCTTTCAGCCCGAGCGCTTGAGGCGGCGCGATGTCGCGGACAACCGCGAAGGCGATGATATTCAGGCCGCGCTCATTCAGATAGTGGCGCCGGTTCCGAATGCGCCGCGCCTGGCCGGATACAGCTATCCCATCGGCAATCAGCTTTACTTGCAAACGGCGGAGACGCTGCTCTGGTACAGCGACTATCTCGAAGTCAGCCCCGGGCGCTACGGCTTCGCTCCTTTCCTGCAGCTGGATACAAACATCGAAATCCCGCAGAACAGCTCCGCGCTTTTGGCTCAAGCGCCGCCGCCGGACTGGGCGTTTGGGCAATACGACGGTCTCTGGGCTTTGCTGCAGGCGCCCTTCGCCCAAGCCCTGCGGGAAGAGCTGAGCCATCCGGAATCGGCCGCCTTCTGGAATGTGATGCGCTTTGTGCATGCCGGCGCGCGACAGCGGGAAGGCGGGGGCTCGCCGGAACGCCCGGGCGACAATCAACCCGCGATTATGGCGCTGCGCTATGCCGAGCGTTCAGCCGAGCCGCGCGGGCGCATGCGAGCCGACATTTCCGCCTTCGCGCTCATCACAACCGTGTACTCAGACTCGATACTGCTGGACTTCAGCAATTGGGATCCGGCGCGCGCGGCGCTGATTGTGCCGCCGCTGGATGCCAGCCGCTCCGACGGCATCCACCGGCGCTTGAGCGAACGCAACAAAGCCATCCTCGTGATCGAGCAAATGGGGGACGAGAGAACCTATCCGCACGCGACGCATGTGGCCGGGTCGCTGGGCTTGGGTTTGCGGCTCGTCACGCAGTATGACGATCCCGCGGGCGACTACCTGCCCTACACGCCGGAGGAAGCCTATTTTCTGGCGCGGGCGCTGAGCGTGGAGGCGCGCGATTATGGGATTGAGGCGTCGAGAGTGACGCTGTGTGGGTCGCCGCTGCTGCGGAGGGGTTATGGGGCGCATGTGGAGGGTAATGGTATGGAGAATGAGATTGATGTGGTTTGTTCGTGAGGAATGGGGGGCTAGGCGACGCTGAGTGCGGCGTAGGTGTTGGGGATGTGGGCGCGGTTCTGGGTGTGGATATGTGGGAGGGTGATGAGTTAGTGATAGGGCAGCATTCATAAATGACTTGTCACTTCTTAAGCCCCCTAATTGTTGAGAGGATATTTGTTCGATGATTCTGTTAAACTGGTATCAGGTGCAATATACGGTAAGGATAGTGAAATGATTAAGCTGGAAGACCTGAAGCCGGGAATGCGAGTCTGCGGCTTAATACCTGAACAGGTAGTTGAATTGATAAGGGTTAGAGGATTGGGCGAACGCGGTAGTGAAAGTTACAAGTCAATTGTGACCTACGAAGACGAGGTGGGCGAATTAGGTAAGCAAACGTTAGGTCAAGGTGTTGAAAAGCGGCTGTACGATGCGAAAGATAGTTGGGCGGTTGGTGAAGAGGCGGAGTTGGGTAAGTTAGCATGGGAAGCACGCCGGATTCGCGATCCATATCTCTTCGACCCCTGGCATGCCGTACACATTTCAGACATTGAACCGCTTCCCCACCAAATTGACGCCGTTTATGGAGTGATGTTGGGTCGGCAGCCCTTACGATTTCTACTGGCGGATGATCCAGGCGCTGGCAAGACAATCATGGCGGGCTTACTTATTCGTGAATTGATTGCTCGAGAGGATGTGCGCCGGTGTCTAATCTGTGTGCCCGGAAAACTTCAAGCTCAGTGGGAACGCGAATTGCGAGAAAAGTTTGGGTTGTATTTCAGAATCTATGCTCATGAACAACATGGTAATCCATTCCAGAACCACGACCAAGTGATTGTTAGCATTGACCGTGCGAAACTCGCCTCGGCACGAGAATTGCTTGCCCAATCAGAATGGGATCTCGTAATTTGCGATGAAGCCCACAAAATGTCGGCAACATACTCTGGGGGAGACATCACCTACACCGCGCGGTATCGTCTGGGCCAGCTTTTGAGCCAGCGGACTCGTCACTTCCTGTTGATGACCGCTACGCCGCACAACGGGAAGGACGAGGACTTTCGGCTATTCATGCGTTTATTGGACGGCGACCGTTTTGCAGGTCGAATGAGTGGCGTAGGTACGGCATCCACATCCAGCGATTTGTATCGCCGAATGATGAAAGAGGAGCTACTTACGTTTGATGGCCGCCCACTCTTTCGAGAGCGTAAAGCGTATACCGTTGACTACAATCTTTCGATGAATGAGCGGGAACTGTATGAAGATGTCACGGCGTATATCCGCAATGAATTCGATCGCGCCCGTCGTTTACGCGGCGGCCGCAGAACCTCTGTGGGATTCGCCCTCACCATACTACAACGCCGGCTGGCATCTTCGCCGGAGGCAATTTATCAGTCCCTAAAAACGCGACGCAATACGTTGGAGCACCGGCTGAAAGAATGGCAGGAATTCTTGATTGAGATAAAACGCATGCGTTACGATATGGACGAAGTCGAGGATCTTAAGGCAAGCGATCGCGAAGATCTGGAAGAATATGCCTTGGCTTTGGCAACTGCTGCCGAGTCTCCCGAAGAGCTTGCAAGAGAGATAGCCATCCTGCGCATGCTAGAGGCTCAGGCAAATGAGGTCCGTGGCAGCGACAGTGATTACAAATGGCAGAAATTGCGCGAAATCTGGGAAGTCCGACTGCCAGAAATGGAGACCGGTGCTGGAAATGCGCGTAAGCTCATTATCTTCACTGAATGGCGTGCTACCATAGACTATCTTGTCAGGAAGCTAGGCGATTTGCTTGGTGACCCAGCTGCGATTGTCAAAATCCACGGCGGCATGCCAATGGAAGAGCGACGAATTGTCGAGTCGCTTTTTCACGATGATCCTCGAATTCAAATTCTTGTGGCGAACGATGCAGCTGGTGAGGGTATCAATCTGCAGTGCGCACATTTGATGGTGAACTACGATTTACCTTGGAATCCCAATCGCTTAGAGCAACGGTTCGGGCGAATTCACCGCATTGGACAGACTGAAGTTTGCCATCTCTGGAACCTCGTGTCGGGTGAAACTCGCGAAGGCGCTGTATACAAGCGGCTGCTAGAGAAAATCGCAAATGAGGCCCATGCCTTAAACGGGAAAGTCTTCGACGTACTTGGTGAACTCTTTCAGCAAGTACCATTGAGAGACCTGCTGGTCGATGCAGTGCGTTATGGTGATGATCCGACACGGCAATCAGAATTTAATGAGACACTTGCCGCGGTTGACAATGCAACCGAGCAAACACGTGTGCGCGATCTTGTACGAGGTCGAATGCTCGTGACGGAAAACGTTAACCTTAGCAAGTTGCAGGCGATGATGGAGGAGTCTGGCACGGGTCGCCTACAAAATCACTATGCAAAGGAGTTTCTACTACGAGTCTTTGCCTTTCTGAACAGAGATTATGTGCGTACTGCTAAGATCCGTAGGAGTGACGACGGTTGCTTTGAAATAGTCAGTGTTCCAGGTGTAATCATAAGGGCTGCTGAAGCCGCCGGTATTCGGAACTTGCGCACAGAATATCCTCGTATTTCATTTGAACGTTCTACGACAAGTTTTGCTAGCGGGACAAGAGATGCGGAACTGGTGCACCCCGGGCATCCATTACTGGTAGCGTCCATAGCGTGGGTATTACATCGCTGGCAAAACATTAGACCCAAGTGTGGCGATACGTTTCCAGTCTTGATTGATGAGAGCGGAGAATCCAGCGAGATGATAGTTTCTCGCGTTATGTATTACGTCGAATGGACGCTTAGAAATGCTTTTCAATTAAGCAATGGTGAGGGGCGGGTGCTGAAGCGCGAGGCATATTTTGTCGAAATCGATCGTGCCGGGGAAACGAAGACCTTCGGTGCCGCGCCCAACTTGGACTATCGACCGGCCCGTGCGGACGAATTGGCACCGCTGCACAGTCACCTTGAAGACGAATGGATTGCTTCTGAGTATCTGGATAACATTATCGAGGAATATGCGGCCGAGAATCTAGTTATGCCCAGTATGGAAACTATCGAGTCACGCGAACACGCGCGGATCAACAGAGAACGTTCGGAAGTGATCCGTAGTCTGCAGTCTCTAGTCGCGTACGAATTCGGCCAAGAAGCGCACTTTCAAGAACAAATGAAACTATACCCAAACCGTCGGGCGGTTTACAACGCGAGCAGGTCGCAGCACGAGCGGCGCCGAATTCAATTAGAGGCACGCAAGATATACCGAGAACGGCGCTGGAAATTGGAAGAGCAGATTACCCCATCCGGTACCACCATACGCCGCGTCGCCGTGATAGTGCCCGCTTCTCTATTGCACGACTAATATCCGCCGCATCGGGACGATCGAATCACTCCGCCCCCACTCCAGCCGCCACTCCAGCGCGCGCCAGAGCAGCCCAACCGCCACTTCCCGCAGCGCCATCAGCAGCAGCAGCGCCCCGCCCTCCACCGCCAGGCGCAGGAGCGGCGCCGGCTCGACGACCAGCCACTCAAAAGCCACAAGAATCAGCCCGGCCGCCAGAAATGGCAGCGCGCTGACGGCGACATAGACAAATATGCCCAGGGCGGTGGCGTCGGGCTTGGAGCGCTCGAAGCTGCTGGCGAGCAGGCCGACAATCAGGCCGGTGACCAGGCTATGCGCGATATGGCTGTAATAAAGCGCCAGAAACAGCAGGATCAGCAGAAACAAGCGCGCCTGCTCAATGCCGAGCGCCCCCTGCCCGAAGGCGGCGGTCAGGAGCGCAAACAGGATGAGCCCGCCCAGCAGCGCCATGCCCGCGCGCAGTGTCGCCAGCGTCCCCCAGCGCAGGGGCGCAAACCAGCCGCCGCGATGCGCGATTCCGCTGGCGAAGGACCAACTCGCGCTGAGCCGGCCTTTGGTCAAGGCGCAGATGAGATCGTAAGTGTTCTGCCGCTTTTCGCGGTCGATGCCGCTGATGACCGCGGCGGTCAGATGGATGCCGGCGAGCCAGGTCGCTATCGGCAGAAGCAGCGGCGCCGCCACCATAGCCGTGATGAGCAGCATCGGAATGACGAGGACGAGAATCATCAGCGCGGGCGCATGTATCAGCGCGGCGATCAGCGCGATGGCAACCAGCACGGCGACCGGGCGCGGCAGGCGCAGGCCCGCTCTTGGCGCGCGGATCGGCATGTGAATCTGGCTGACCCGCCGGAATATCGGGTCATTGATATCGGCCGCCGCCAGCGTTCGCCACAGACGCCCCGACCACATGCGCGCCACCCTCCTAGCTTGCTCTTGCGCTGAATCTATCTTAGCGGAATCTGGGCGCTCATTCAAACACACGCGCCCGGCAGCCTGGCGGATCAGGGACTGTAGCTCTCCTCGGGTGTCGCATGGTGTAGAAGCACATCAATGCTCAGGGCCATGCCCGCGCCGGAGACTGCGCCGCGCAGCGCCGCCTTGACGACCGAGGCGACATCGATGATGCCGGCATCAACCATGTCCGCTACCGTGCCGCAGCGCACATCAATGCCGCAGCCGCGGGGCTGGCCGTCCAGCTCGGCGACTTTGGCGGCGTCATAACCGGCGTTTCGGCAGATGGCGCGGAGCGGCTCTTCCAAGGCCCGGGCGAGAATGCGCTGCGCCGCCCGCTGCTCGGCGTCGGCTGTCTTGTCGGGCGCCTGGGCCAGCGCGTCCCGACAGGCCATCAAGGCGACTCCGCCACCGGGCAATATGCCATCGCTAAGCGCGCGCCGGAGTGATTTCGCCGTTTCCTTGGCGCTGGCGATGCGGCTGTCCATTCGCGTCGGCACGGGGTCGCCGATGCGCAGGATGGCGACGCCGCCGAGGATCTTGCCGATGCGCTCGCGATAGAAGGCATCCGCGTCTTTGTCCGTCGCGTATTCGACTTGCTCGAGCAGGTCGGCCAGGTGCTCGGTGAGCTCCGCTTGATTGTCGCGGTCCGACACCAAGCCGAACATGGTGCGCTCGACCCAGGCTTGTTTCGCCTGCCCGAAGAAGGCGCCCTGTTTTGCATTGCGGTGCGAAGCGCCGGAGCTTCCCCCCAATGCTTTGGGGGGACTGAGGGGGGTAGATAAGGTATCGCCGGCCGCTTTGAAGAGCGGAATCGCGCCGGTGATGACGGCCATGTCGCTCAGATGGGCGCGGCGCTCGTCGTCCGTGCTGCCCGGCGTCTTGACCGCCACGATGCGGAACTTTTCCGGTTTCTTGTTGTTGAGAATGAGATTGATGACGTTCTCGGAAAAACTCGCGCCGACAAGCAGAAGCGCTTTGGCGCCGGCGCGCATAAGCATGCTGATAACCGGCAGCAGCTCTTCAGGCTTCTCGATATCGAGATCGCTGAGCAGGATGGCAGCGTCGTTCATGACGATGCGATCTTGCTCTTTCCCGCCGCGCAGCATGGCGCGGGAGACGGCGCCGCGCCGCCAGTACATGCCTTTCATGTAGTCCTGCTTGATGGAGCGCGTATGCCCGCGGCGCACATCAAGTTGTCCGTGCTCGCCGATGAACTCGAATATCTCGCCCAGCTTCTCCGCCAGTTCGCGGTCTTGGCAGATGCACTCGGCGAGCTGCGCCAGTTGCTCGCGGCCCGCGATCGGTTGCGTCATTTCGTCCAGGCGGCGCAAAATCAGATCGGCGCCGTCTTGCAGACCCTGCCGCAGACGCATCGCGTTCCCGCCGGCGGCGAGGTATTTCAAGCCGTCGTTGTAGATCGACTGGAAGAGAACAGCGGCGGTCGCTGTGCCGTCGCCGCAATCTTCGTAGAGCTGCCAGAGCATCTGCCGCAGCAACATGGCGCCCATATCGGCATCGCGATCGGGCAAATCGCTGATGCGGCGCGCGATGAGACCGCCTTTATCGAGCAGCTCCGGCGGCTTGTTGTCCAGAGCTTGACTGACGGCGACCGTGCGCGGGATGGGACCGAGCGTCGGGCGCAGCGCGTCGACGATCAGATTGATGCCGCGCTGCAGGCTGAGGGAGGCGTCCGGCTGAAACACCAGGCGTTCCGAAGCATGTCTACCCCTCCCCGAGGCATCAGGGAGGGGAGATTGCCGACGCTTCCCTCCAATGCTTTGGGGGGACCGAGGGGGGTTAGCTTTTGGAGTCAACCGCGGATCGCCCCTTGCGTGAGGCCCGCGATGATCTGCCGCTGCATCAAGATGAAGATGATGATTATGGGCAGGGTGGCGAGGAAGGAGCCGGCCATGATCGCGCCGGTCTCGACTTCATAAGGTCCATCCATTGTGGCGATGCCGTTGGAGAGCAGGTACTTCGCGTCATCGTGCAGGACGACGAGGGGCCAGAGGAAATCGTTCCAGGTCCAGACGAAGGTGAGGATGCCGACGACGCCGAGGGCCGGGCGCACCAGCGGCAGGATAATGCGGTGGAACATGCCGATTTCCGAGGCGCCGTCGATGCGCGCGGCGTCCATCAGTTCACCGGGTACCGACTCAATGTATTGGCGCATGAGGAAGATGTTGAAGGCATTCACCATCCCGGGCACGATGATGGCGAGATAGTTATCCACCCAGCCAAAATCGCGCATCAATAGAAAAAGCGGTATCAGCAGCATGTGGAAGGGCAGCGTTAATGTCGCCAAGACAAGGAAGAAAAAGAAGCGCTTGAAGCGAAATTCGTATTTGGCGAAGGCGGCGCCGGCCAAAGCGGCCAAATAGACGCCGAGGACCGTGCGGATGCTGGCGGTGAAGATGGTATTGCCGTACCAGCGCACATATTCCGTCTTGTCGAAGAGCGTATGGAAATTGTGCATGGTCCATTCGCGTGGATAGACCGTCACCGGCAGCTTATAGAGGTCGCCCTCGCGGCGGAAACTCGCTGAAATCATATAGACGAAGGGAATCGCGCAAAGCAAGACGCCGACGAGAACGATGGTGTTCATAGTCAAGACATTGACCCGGCTGGCGCCCATTGCGCTTTTGCGTTCCGACTTAAACATCGTGCCTCAGACCTTCCACAGACGGAACAAGAGCAATTGCATGCCGGTGATGATAAGGATGACCACGGTCAAGATATAGCCAATCGCCGAAGCATAACCCATACGGATATTCAAAAAACCCATGTCATAGAGATACATCAGCGGGAACAAGCCGCTATCGAAGGGACCGGTGTTGGGGAAATCCAACAGCAGGTAGGGCTGGCTGAAGAGGCTGAAGGAGCCGATGCCGCCGGTGACGACCACGAAGACGAATACCGGGCGCAGGAAAGGTATCGTGATATGCCAGAAGACGCGGATGGTACTCGCGCCGTCGATGCGCGCCGCTTCCTTCAGATCATCGGGCACATTCTGCAAGCCGGCCAGGAAGAAGAGCGAGTTAAAGCCGACCCAGGTCCACAAACCGAGGATGATCAGCGACGGCATCACGAAATTGACATCGCGAATCCAGGCGGGGCCTTCTATGCCCAATTGCGCCAATGCGGAATTCATCCAGCCGAAATTTTGGTCGTAGACAAATCTAAATATCCAGCCGACGACGACGGCCGAGGTGATATAGGGCGCGAAGAAGGCTAATCGCCCCAATACTCTGAAGCGTATATTCGGCGAGTTCAGAGCCAGCGCCACGGCCAGCGCCAGCGGCATCTGCACCAGCAAGGTGCCCAGCCAGAATTCGGCGCCATTGATCATGGCTTCGCGAAAACGCTTGTCCTTGGTCAGCAGGCGCTCGTAATTCGCCCAGCCCTTGTATTCGAGCACGACCCCGCCGCCTTGCTCCGCCTGTTGGAAGCCGCGCGTGCGCTGGAAGCTCAAGAAGAGGGCGACGCCGGCCGGGTAAACGGTGAAGATCGCGAATGAGAGCAGAAAGGGCGCCAGGAAGATGTAGGGAATGACCTTGCGCTGATTGCGCGACCACCAGTCCCCGAGGGAGAAAGGCTGCGGATTCTTAGCGGCGGTAAATGTGTGAGCGGACAAGCGGAAATCTCCTCCTGATGGCCCGAATTACCCAAAATGACTTTACGGGCGACCTGATAGGTCGCCCCTACATTGTCAAACAAGGCGAGAACTGTACAGGTCAGGTCGCGTAGAACCTGACCCATGCCAGTGGCTGACCCTCAAGAACACGTTACTTGCTGAACTCGAATTCTTCGATCGCTTCTTCCAGCGCGGCGCGCGGGTCGGCGTCCGCCTCGAAGACCGGATCCATAACCACGCGATTGACGATATCACCGAAGAGGCCCCAATAGGCATCGACGTTGACGACGGCCATTTCGGCGGCCGCTTCCGCGATGTATTGACCCGGTATTTGCCCGCCGAAATAGTCATCAGAGCGCAGCAATTCCTCGCTATCCCAGACCGGCGTATAGGACGGGAAGAGGTTCATGCGGCGGAAAGCCAGCAGCGAACCATCGGCGGTGATATTGCAGACGCGGATGAACTCATAGGACTCCTGCTTGTTTTCCGAAGCGGCGGTGATGCCCATGCCGGTGCCGCCATAGGGCGAGGTTTTGGGGCTGTCGGGACTCCATTTCGGCATGTGGCGCATCCGCCACTGACCTTCCATGTCGGGCACGTTTTGCTTCATAAAACCCTGCAACCAGGGCGCGGCGTACTTGGTGACGTAGGCGCCATCGCCTATCAGTCCCCAGTAGTCGGCGTCCGATACCAGGAACAAGCCGGAATCGACGTGCCCCTTCTGCCAATGCAAGATGTCGACAGCCAAGTCAGTTTCCAGCACCGTTACATTGCCGTCGCCATCGAAGAATTGGCCGCCAGCCGCGTTGAGGACGTTGTTCAATTCGCGCCAGCTTTGCGCGGCTCGGTTAAATTCCGCCAGCGCCGTGCCCGAATCTTGTACCGGACCGCCAACTTGCTCGATCCATTCTTCCCAACTCACCGGCGCTTCGGCATCCACGCCCAGCTCTTCCATGACATCGACGCGGTAGAGCATCAGCAACGGGTTGACCTCGTTGCCGAGGCCATAAATATTACCGCGGACGGTCCAGGGCGCGGTGGCCGAGGGAATCGAAAGGTCGTCCAGGTCCTCGCCCAGCAGGTCATTCATGGCGGCGAAGGGCTCGTTGCCTGGTTCGCGCACGTATTGGCCCGTCTGGTTGATCTCGATATCGACCATATCGGGGATGCCGGCGCCGCCGACAAATGCCGCCGTCAGCTTGGGCCAAAGATCCCAATAGGGCGTCTGCTCGAAGGTGAAGCCGACATTCGGATGCATGTCGGACCAGAGTTCATCAACCACGTTCTGCATCCATTCGACGCGGTTGCTGGCGAAGCCCCAAAGCACGAGATTGACTTCTTCGTCCTGGGCGCGCACGACACCGACCGGCAGCGCGGCAAAGCCGCTGGCCGCCAGCGCGGTTGATGCCGCTTTCAAAAAGTCACGGCGCGAAAGATTCTTTTCAGACATCGTATTCTCCTTCTGATTCCACTTGTCTAATAGAGTTGCCGCGCAACGCAAAACGTAATCTGTCATCGCTTTGCAGTTGACGATCACGATTGAGATAATATCCGAGCGAGCCATAATTGTCAAATGGGTCAGCTTTATGCCTGAAACTTCAATCATTGTTTTGCCGCCGGAGCGCTGGCGGGAAGCGAAGCGGTTGCGGTTGGGAGCGCTGTGTCTACGCGCGCACCTCCGTTGTTTGCGATTGGCAAACCCCACTGTCTGCCGTGCGTACGGGCGAGCCGGCGGCTCGCCCCTACAGGCAACGCGTTGACGGTTAGGGGGCGACTTGATAAGTTGCCCCTACATTCACTTTACTGTGGGTCAGCGCTACTTGCTGAACTCGAATTCTTCGATCGCTTCTTCCAGCGCGGCGCGCGGGTCGGCGTCCGCCTCGAAGACCGGATCCATAACCACGCGATTTACGATATCGCCGAACAAGCCCCAGTAAGGATCGACGTTGATGACAGCCATTTCGGCGGCCGCTTCGGCGATGAATTGACCGGGCACCTGCCCGCCGAAGTAATCATCCGAGCGCAGCAATTCCTCGCTATCCCAGACCGGTGTGTAGGACGGGAAGAGGTTCATGCGGCGGAAGGCCAACAGCGAACCCTCGGCGGTGATATTGCAGACGCGGATGAACTCATAGGACTCCGGCTTGTTTTCGGAGGCGGCGGTGATGCCCATGCCGGTGCCACCATAGGGCGAGGTCTTGGGGCTGTCCGGGCTCCATTTCGGCAGGTGGCGCATCCGCCACTGACCTTCCATGTCGGGCACGTTTTGCTTCATAAAACCCTGCAACCAGGGCGCGGCGTACTTGGTGACGTAGGCGCCATCGCCTATCAGTCCCCAGTAGTCGGCGTCCGATACCAGGAACAAGCCGGAATCGACGTGCCCCTTCTGCCAATGCAAGATGTCGACAGCCAAGTCAGTTTCCAGCACCGTTACATTGCCGTCGCCATCGAAGAATTGGCCGCCAGCCGCGTTGAGGACGTTGTTCAATTCGCGCCAGCTTTGCGCGGCTCGGTTAAATTCCGCCAGCGCCGTGCCCGAATCTTGTACCGGACCGCCAACTTGCTCGATCCATTCTTCCCAACTCACCGGCGCTTCGGCATCCACGCCCAGCTCTTCCATGACATCGACGCGGTAGAGCATCAGCAACGGGTTGACCTCGTTGCCGAGGCCATAAATATTGCCGCGGACGGTCCAGGGCGCGGTGGCCGAGGGAATCGAAAGGTCGTCCAGGTCCTCGCCCAGCAGGTCATTCATGGCGGCGAAGGGCTCGTTGCCTGGTTCGCGCACGTATTGGCCCGTCTGGTTGATCTCGATATCGACCATATCGGGGATGCCGGCGCCGCCGACAAATGCCGCCGTCAGCTTGGGCCATAAATCCCAATAGGGCGTCTGCTCGAAGGTGAAGCCGACATTGGGATGCATGTCGGACCAGAGTTCGTCAACCACGTTCTGCATCCATTCAACGCGGTTGCTGGCGAAGCCCCAAAGCACGAGATTGATTTCTTCGTCCTGGGCGCGCACCATTCCAACGGGCAGCGCCGCAAAGCCGCTGGCCGCCAGCGCGGTTGATGCCGCTTTCAAAAAGTCGCGGCGCGAAAGTTTCTTTTCGGACATCGTTATCTCCTTATCTGTCCATTACGAGAATCTAGTTACAACATTCAGCTATCCGCGCCAAGTCGCCGCTTGGCAACCGCAGATAACTTCTAGGATAATACCCAGTCAACCCACAATTGCCAAACGGATCAGCCAAATGTCGAAATCCACGATCGTCACATTGCCGCCGGAGCGCTGGAGGGAAGTCAGGCATCTGCGCTTGGAAGCGCTGCTCGACACGCCGACCGCCTTCGCCGCAAGTTACGAAGAGGAATCGGCTTTGTCCGAAGAAGTCTGGACCGCTCGCCTGACAACGGCCTACGAGCGAGACGGCAATTTGACGTTTTTCGCAGAAGTGGACGGCGCGCTGGTAGGCATGGCCGGGGCGAACTGGTCGGCCAGAGCAAAGCTGCGCCATGTGGCGGAGGTTTACAGCGTCTACATGTCGCCCGCGCAACGTGGCACGGGGCTGGCATCGCGAATGCTGCAAACGCTGCTCGACGAACTGCGGCGCCTCGACCAGATCGAAAAGGTGCGCTTGGCGGTCACTGCAGGATCGCCAGCGCCGCTTCGGCTGTATCAGAAGCTCGGCTTTGAGATTGTCGGCCGGGCGCGGCGCGAGCTGAAAATCGACGGCCGCTACTACGATCTGCACATGATGGAGTTGCACTTCTAATCAGGGCTGAATTTATCCGGCGAAATTTCATTGGAATTCCATAGCAAAAGCGGGCGAGCCACAGGCTCGCCCCTACGATGAAACGGAGTGATGATTTATTGCTTGACCGCGCCGATGGTCAGGTTGTCGAGGATTTGATTGCGGCCGGCGACGAAGATCAGCACGATCGGCAGGGTGGCGATGAAAGCGCCGCCCAGAATCATGCCGTATTCAATCTTGTACAAGCCCTTGAGCGTCGCCAGGCCGACCGGGTAGGTGAACTTCTCCGGCGTGCGCAGGACGATCAGCGGCCAGAGATAGTCGTTCCAAGCTGTCAGGAAGACAAGCACACAAAGAATCGACAGCGCGCCGCGCGAGAGCGGTATGCCGATGCGCCAGAAGAGACCCCATTCGCTGGCGCCGTCGATGCGACCGGCATCGAGCAATTCTTGCGGGATCGACACCATCGCCTGCCGCATGAAGAATGCGCCAAACGCGCTGACCGAACTGGGCAGGATAACGCCGAGGAAACTATCCAGCAAACCAAGGCGCACGATCATTTGAAACAGCGGCACCAGCGTCACCTGGAAGGGAATGGCGAAGGTGAAGAGCAAAAAGATAGTCAAGAAGGTTTTGCCGCGGAATTCATATTTGGCGAAGCCCCAGCCGACCATGGAAGCGAAGAGCAAGGTCAAGGCGCTCTGGCTGACGGCGATGACGACGCTGTTGACCATTTGCCGCAGATAGGGGATTTCCTCGCCGCTGAGGAGGCGATCGTAATTGTTCAAGGTCGGCTCCGGCGCGAGCAGATTGATCGGCCAGCTGAAGAGCTGGCCGTTGGTTTTGAATGAGCCGGTGATCATGTAGAGAAACGGGATGCCAACGAGCAGAGCGAAGAAGAAGAGTATGGCGTAGACCACCGTCGCTTCAAACAGCTTCAGATAGAGCGATTTGCGCTCTTCGGCGTCAGAGGGGCGGGCCAGGGCGAGTCTCATCGTCAATCCTCGCGGAAGGCGCGAATCAGGAAAAGCTGAACCACGCTCAGTACCAGAATTATGACGGCGAGCGAATAGCCGATGGCCGAGGCGTAGCCCATTTTCAGTTCGCGGAAGCCGCGCGCGTAGAGGTACATGGTCATGGTCATGCCGGCGTTATTGGGTCCGCCTTCCATGCCCACCAGAATCGCGGGTTCGGCAAACAAATTGTAGGAACCGATGATGGCGATGGTCAGCACGAAGGCGAGGATGGGGCGCAGCAGCGGCAAGGTGACATGCCAAAAGACCTGGGGACGGGTGGCGCCATCGACGCGCGCCGCTTCTTTCAGCTCGGGCGGGATATTCTGCAAGCCGACCATGAAATAGATGGCGTTGATGCCGGTCCACTTCCAGGCGCCAAGCAGGATGACCGCGGGCATGATCCAGCGCGCCTCGCGCAGCCAGCGCACATTCTCCACGCCCAGGGGCGCCAACAGCAGATTGTTAATCAAGCCGTATTGCTCTTCAAAGACCAGACCGAAGATGATGCCGACAACGACGCCGGCGGTGATATTCGGCGTGAAATAAAGAAAGCGAAAGAATTCGCGAAAGCGCAGCTTGGGGCTGTGCAGGATAAGCGCGAGAAGCAGCGCCAGTGGCACAATGATGAGAATGCTGCCCAAGGCGTAATAGGTGGTGTTGGTCAGCGCCTTGATGAAGAGGGCGTCTTTGCTGACCAGGCGGATGTAGTTGTCAAAGCCGATGAAGCGCGGCGGGTTGGTGAGGCCAACCTGGCGGTAGAAGCTAAGTTGCAGCGACTGTATCACCGGGTACAGGAAGAAGATGGCGTAACCGAGGAAGAAGGGGCTGATGAAGAGATAAGGCGCGATTTTACGGCCGCGTCCAAACATCGCGGTTCCTTATGACGTACCCATGAGGACATGGAAAGTGGTGGCGAGCCAAACCCACCACCACTAGCTTGAAGTTTTACTAACTTTCGAATTCCATCTCGTCGCGGATGGTATCGGCTATTTCGGTGAAGACCTCTTCCGGACTGCGGTTGCCGTCGATGACGTCCTGCCAGGCAGCTGTTCGCAGGCCGTTCAGTTGCGAGCGGAAGGGGCTCTGCCATTGCGGCGGCGCCTCGGGACCGACATCGGCGAAGAGCGCGCCCAGGTCCTGACCGGAAAAATATTCGTCGGCGGCATGAAGACGCTCGTTTGCCATCGCCGGGATATAGGGCGGCCACAGGGTAGTAAGCTCGAAGCGGCGTACATTGCCCTCGATAGACAACATAGAGAATTCGAGGAAGCTCAGCGCCTCTTCAACGTGATCGCTGGTCTTGACCACCATCGCGCCAGTACCGCCCCAGACACTGGTGCGGCGTCCGCCTTCTTCAAAAGCCGGCAGTGGCGCCGCTTTCCATTTGCCCGACAGTTCAGGCGCATTGTCTTTGAAGAAGCCACCATACCAGTCCGCGCCGACCATGGAAATCAGCGTGCCGTCTTTGAAAGCGGCCCAGAGCGCGTCGCCCGTCGGTGGGTCGCCGGCGACGCCTTCGTCCTTCAGAGCCAACAGCCAATCCATCAGCGCGATCGATTCTGCGGAGTCGATCGTGACATCGCCATCGGCGTTGAAATAGTCATGCCCCTGTTGGCGCAGCAGCAATTCATGCAAGCCGCCGTGAATGTGCAGCGGAATCACATCCGGGTTCTCCGCCACGATGGCGCGTCCAGCTTCCACGAAGTCGTCCCAAGTGACAAATTCACCCGGGTCAAAGCCGGCGCCTTCCCAGACATCAGCGCGGTAGTAGAGCACCACCGGCGTCAAGGCATGTTCAATGCCGTAGACTGAGCCCATGGAGGTGTAGAGCGCCTGACGCGCGGCCACCAGATTTTCGGTGTGCCCGCCTTCATCAAGCAGGGCGTTCAATTCAACAAAGCCCGGATCGCCGCCGCCGCGCAAGAAGCTGCCGAAGCGTCCCTGCTCAACATCGGCGATATCCGGCGCGCCAACGCCACCCGACTGAATCGAAATGAGCAGCCTGTCGTGCAGGTCTCCATAAGCGATCTCGATGACATTAAGCGAGAAATCCGGATTGACCTCTTCGGCGTAGCGTTCCGCTTGCTCGCGGAACCAGCGCGCGTGGGTATTGACGAATGCCCAGAGCTCCAGCTCCTGCGCCGCAACTGGCGCAACCGCGCTAAGGAGCAAAAGCGCAACCAAGAACAATAAGGCAAGTTTCAACTTCCGCATGAGTTTCTCCTATTCGAGCTTTGTACGGTTAAACAGTTCCGAGCAAATCGCCAAAGCGCGCGTCTGCGGCCCGGGCAGAATGTGCTCGGCTGCAGATTATAACGATAGGGCCAATGTCGCTGCAAACTCTTTCCCGGTCGGTAGTGTATCCATTTCGGTTGAAATAGTCTGGTAGGGGCGATCCGGTGGATCGCCCGATGGGTACGAACAGGATCGATATTGGGCGACTCGCCGATTCGCCCCTACAAAATCGTCGGTAGTTTAAGAAATTCAACCGACTTTGATACAGTACCCTTGGCCTAGCCGGGCAATCGCTTCATATTTTGCCAAAACTACAGAGAACGCAGAGGACGCAGAAGTAAACGCAAGTAAGTAATTGAAAAAATGCGCATCGTTTTTCGCGACGTACGTGCGGGCGAGCCACGTGCTCGCCCCTACGACATAAGAGGAGACTCGGTGTAGGGGCGATTCTGTGAATCGCCCACCGACACACGCACGGATTATCGGGCGACACACAGTGTCGCCCCTACGGCATAAGAGGAGACTCGGTGTACTCGGTGGTTAGATTTCAGTTTGTCTTCCGCGATCGCGGCGGATGTCAGTTTTGAAGCGATTGCTCCGCCCGGACTAAGCCTTGATTGAGCCGCTGGTCAAGCCGCTGATGAACTGGCGCATGGCAACGGCGAAGACACAGAGCAGCGGAATCGATGAAATGACATAGCCGGCGAAAAGCGTGCCCCAGTCGGTCTCGAAATCCGAAGAGAATTGCATCACCCCCAGCGCCAGGGGCATCTTGTCCTTGTCGGTAATCGTGACCAGGGGCCAGATCAAGTCATTCCAGGTGGCGATCAGCGTGGTCATCGCCACGGTCGCGATCATCGGGCGGGCGAGCGGAACAGAGACATAGATGAAGACCTGCCATTCAGCAGCGCCATCCACATAGGCGGCGTCGAAGAGCTCCTGCGGCAGCGACTCGAAATAACTGCGCATCAGCCAGGTCGATAGCACCAAACCGCCGCTGACCCAGACGGAGATCAGCGCAAAGGGCGTATTGACCATGCCAAGATCGCGCACAAGCACAAAGCGGGGCGCCAATGTCAGCACGCCCGGGACCATAATCAGCGTGATGAAGCCCAGGAAGATTACCGTCTTGAAGGGAAAGCGGAAGCGGGCGAAGACATAACCGGCGACCGATGCGATGACGGCGATCAGGCAGATGGTCGAACCGGAATAAATGACGCTGTTGACGATGTAGCGCCAGATGATTCTGAAAGCCGAGGAATAATTGCCGAGGTGCAAGGGCAGCTCCGGCAGCCAGAAGTTGTGGTAGAACTGCGTGTTGCTTTTGAATGAGGTGATGACAACCAGAACCAGCGGGAAAAAGGTAAGGATCCCGAATACGATCAGCACCAGTTGAAAGGGAAGATCGCGGTTGCCCAGGCGCATGCGTTTTCGAGTTATCAAGTGGCGCTCCCAGTATTGCGTCGGGCGACCTGATAGGTCGCCCCTACAGATTTCTGATGTGCGACCAGCCGCGACGCCGAAGATTTAGTCATTTGCGCCGCCGGCGGAGACGCGCAGGTTGATGATGGTCAAAGCGAGCATAGCGACGAAAAGCACGACGCCGATGGCGGAGGCGTAGCCAAATTCCAGAAAGTGAAAGGCCGACTGATAGAGCTGCAGCGCCGGCACCATGCTGCTGTAACCGGGTCCGCCATCGGTCATGACCAGGAAGAGATCGAAGCGCTGCGTCATGAAGAGCATCGTCAGGATCATCGCCAGCGTGATCTGCCGTCGTGTCATGGGAATATCGATATAAAAGAGCCGCCGCCAGAAACCGGCGCCATCGATCGCCGCGCTTTCGTGCACCTCCTGCGGGATCGTCTGCAAGCCGCCAAGGATGATGAGGAATTGCAACGTCGGCAGCCAGGGAAATCGCACAAAAGCCAGGGCCCACATCACCGTATCGGGCTCGCCAATCCAGGCATAGGTGTATTCTTCCAGCCCGATCAGCTCCAAGCCTTCGTTGAGCAAGCCGACCTGCTTGTTGTAGACGAAGCGCCAGATCAAGTAGTTCAGGATCTGCGGCACGACCATCGGGAAGACAAAAATGATTTTCCACCAGTAGGACCAGCGGGCGCTGCGCAGATTGATGATCATCTCGGCGGCGAAGAACGGCAGCACGGTCTGCATGATGACGCGGAAGAAGACGAAGCCGATTAGATTGCGGATGGCGACGTGCAAGGTGCGGTCCGTCAACATCCGCTCGTAATGCTCGAACCCGACGTAGATATGGACTTTGCCGCCGTTCCAGATGTAAAGCGAGTTGTAGAGCGCGCTGAAGGCGGGCAGCCACTCAAAGATCAGCAGCAGCGCGACCGGGACAAGCAGCGCCAGATAAAGCCATTTCGCCCGCCAGACACGTACAAGCAGCGGGCTCTGGTTTTCGCGGTTCCTGACGCTGACGGCAGGGCTGGTGGAAAGACGTCTTAGCATGACATCTGAACGTGGGGTAAGGTCATTGTCGGCGGGCGACTCACAGAGTCGCCCCTACAATTCGATACTTTGGAAACATGTTTGATGGTCGGCGGGCGACCCACGGGTCGCCCCTACATTGCAAATTGTTGAATGGGCTGTACGGGTCAGCCGGCGGCTGACCCCTCGACCGTATACCGCGTCGCCCCAATCGCGACGGGGCTTATTCCATCTGGAAGTCGCAGGACCATTCGTTCTCGGCGATGACGACGCGCGCTTCCCGCGTCATCAGGCGGTCTTCTTCGGCGATCAGCGTTTCGAGATCGATCTGATCGGTGAAGTATTCCTGCATCAGACGGCGATGATCTTCGCCATAGCGGCGGCTGAGGCGCGGATCCGGATCTTTCAGCGCGCGAATGGGCAGCTCCAGGAAGGCGACCGTCGGCTTCAAGGCATCGGGCACATCCAGACCAAATTGCGTCGGAATGCTGCGCGGCGAATCGGTGACGATGCGGCCCCACTGCGGCTGGGCCGTCATGAACATCAGGAAGTCGACGACTTGCTCTTCGATGCCTTCGCGCCGGGCGCGATCGGTCACGGTGAAGCCGGCGGTGAAGCCACCGACCAGGTAAGCGCTCTCGTTGTTGGCGGCATGCGGGCTGGTGGTTTCGGTGACCGGCGGGAAGTAGCTGATGCCCCAGTTGAAGTCAGCGTCGCGAGTGACGTTGAGCGTCTGGCTGGCGGCGTTGCCCAGCAAGAAGGGAACCTCGCCGGTGATGAAAAGGCGATAGGCTTCGTCCCAGGTCATGGTGGCGTAGCCATCCACCCACATCGGTTCGAAATCGGCCAGCAGCCCCAGCCAATCGGCGAAGGCATCGTCATGGGCGCTGATCAAGCCGTTCTGAATCGCGCAGGCGAATTCGCGCTGGTTCAGCGCGTGCCAGCTTGCGCCCGGCTCCCACCAGCTTTCGATATGATCGATGTACATGCTGGTCAAGCTGGTGCCATCGAACCAGTTGTAAGTGTAGGGCGAGGCGGTGGACATGCTCATTGCCAAGGGCTCGTAGCCGGCTTCCGCGACAGCGCCCATCTCGGCGATCATCGTCTCCCAGTCTTCCCAGAGCGAATAGGAGATATCGAATTCGGTATCGATGCCGGCCGCTTCCAGCATGTCGATGTTGTAGTAGAAACCCACCGCCACCGCGTTGACCGTCACGACGTATTGATTGCCGCTGCCGGTATGGTAGGTGGTATTCCAAACGACATCGGGGATGCTGTCCGCCCAGCGTTCATGGCCCGGCGTACCTTCGGGAATATGGGGGTTGGGCGCCTCAATGTAATCATTGATCGGCACATACCAGTCGTTGCCCTGCTCTTGCCAGACGCGGATGTAATTGTTGACGATGATATGCGGCTCGTTCTGGCCGTTGAAGACGGTGCTGCGCCATTGATCACCCGAGATGTTGGACGGTACATCGACCAGTTCAATGCTTACGCCCGGATTGGCCGCCTCATATTCAGCCACGATCTCATTGATCATTCGGGGCGGATTCGGGTTGTTCTCCGTCGGTTCGTCGGGGTAGTAGGCGCCGACAGTGGCGAAGACGGTGATCTCATCTTGCGCCTGCCCGGCAAAGGCGCCGAACATCAGCAGCAGCAGGGACAAAAGCAAAAGTCGCTTGTACATAGCGGATTCCTTTCTGAAATGGATGAACATAAAAGACGCGAGAGTCTAATCGCGGCGGATTATAGCTTATCCCCCGCCCATGCAAAAGATTCGACCGCTTCGGTCAGGCCCCAGCCAGAAAATTGTGCAAGGCCTCATTGAACTCGGCCGCCTTCTCGACGAAAGGCGTGTGCCCGCAGTCTTCGATCACGACTTCATCCACCCTGCCGCCGGCCGCCGCGTACTTGTCCAGCACCTGCCTTGTCTGGGCGATCATCGGCTGCGGCGGGCAGACATCGTCGCCGGGCCAGCCGGGCACGACGCCCAGCTTGCCAAAAGTCGCCAGGTCAAACATCGACATATCGGCGATGACCTGGTCGCTATCGCCGCGCAGCCAAAGCAGCCGCGGTTTAGGCTCAATCGCATAGAGGCGGCTGACATCGGGCTGGTTGTTGGGCGCCATAGCGTTGAGCACGCCCCAGCGTCCCGGCGCCACACCGGGCCAATTCTCGGACGGCGCCGAGTCGCCCGGGTAATCGCGCTCGCCCGTGTGCGTCTGCAGGACGGACGTGAGCAAGTCTTCTTCGCGCTCGGACGCATAGGGCGCTTTCCAATAGAAGTTGTTCATGACCATGCGCGGGGTCATTTCGCCATCGCCGCGCTCGCCGTCTTTGAGCATTTGCGTGTATTGCGGATTGGCGACGCCGCCGCCCGAACCGGCCGCGTCCGGCGCGCAGAGCGCGCCATCGGCGTCCTTCGTCCCGCCGAAGCCAAAGGGCGAAACGGGCGCGATGAGCGCGGCGCTGAGCAGGCGTTCCGGCGCGTCCATCAGCAGACGCCAGGTTACGCCGCCGCCCATGGAATGGCCGACCACATGCGCCTTTTCGATGCCCAGGCTGTCCATCAGAGCGAGCGCATCATCGGACATATCAGCCAGGCCGCGGCTGCCATCGACGGCGGCTTCGGGGTCAGCTTCGCCGAAACCGCGCTGATCGAACGCAATGCCTTGGAAACCAACCGGCAGCGCCAGCATTGTCTCTTCCCAGAAGGTCGCGGAACACAAGTTGCCATGTATGAAGACGACGGGTATGCCGTCTGCGTCGCCCGCGGAAAGAACGCGCGTCGAGATGCGCGCGCTTTTGACGGTTCTTGCCTTGATGCCGGGCAAAGTTGCTATTGACATGATTCGGCTCCCTTTCCTTTGAACATGTGTACTAATTCAATGCGGCGCGCCATTGCCTCAACTAAAACGGTCCATACCGATCCGTCTGCGCCGGATGCGAATAGACGGTGGCGTCAAAGCTGCGTCGCATCAGATCCCATTTTACATCTGAATATTCCGGAACTTCCGACAAATCATGATGCTCCCAGGGGTCAGCTTCCAGGTCGTAGAGTTCGCAGATGCCTTTGTCGTGATAGAGCACCAGTTTCCAGCGCCGGTCGCGGTACATGGTGGCGTGGGTCTCGTCGGCGAGGTTGGTCGCGGCATAGTGTTCGCAGCGCACGAATTCGCGCTGTGGCAAGGCGCCATCATGACCGCAGATCCCCGGCGCGAGCGAGCGCCCCTGAACATGAGGCGGCGCATCCATGCCGAGCAGGTCGTACAGCGTCGGCACGACATCGACCAATTCCACCAGGTCGTCTCTGATGCCCGGCTGAACGCGACCGGGCCAGGAGATCATCAGCGGCACCCGAACCAGGCCCTCGTAGAAGCGGCAGCCTTTAAGGAGAAGCCCGTGGTCGCCGAGCATCTCGCCGTGATCGCTCATGAAAATGACGATCGTATTCTCGCGCAGCCCGGTCTCCTCCAGGAAGTCCAGCAGCCTGCCGAACTCCTCATCGAGGAACTCGATCATGGCGTAGTAGGAGGCCTGCAGATGCTTGTGCAGCAGGTCATCGGGATGCCGCGCCACATTCTGAAAGTCGATGCCGGCGGCGGTCAGGCGATTCTGATGTTCCAGATCGCCTTCTTGGAAATGGGCGCCGGGCAGCGCTTCCGGATCGTAGCGCCGATAATATTCGTAGGGCGCGTCAAATGGCGGATGGGGATCAAATGGATTCATGCAGAGCAGCCAGGGCTTGTCCGGCTCGCGGTTGCGCCCTATGAATTCGATCGCTTTCTCCGTGCACCAATGCGTCTGATGCAGATGCGGCGGCACGTTGTCATTTTCCAAAGTCGGCTCGCTGAATCCGCCAAAGCCGGGATGCTCATGCGAGTTGCGATAATCTTCCAGCGAGGCGATGCCCCGCGGCTGCAGCACGCTATCATGATCGATGCCCTGCCCCTTGATCCATTCGACATATTCGTTGCCGCGTTCGCTGCCGCCTTTGTGATCGTGGCTGTATTGAAAATAGTCGTAGCCGTCATTCACGCGCTCTTCCCGCCGCAGGAAGGCGCTGGCCAGGTGCAGCTTGCCGATGAGACCGCAATCGTATCCGGCGTCATGCAGGGCCTTGCTAATCAGGCGATCTTCATAATGTCGCGGGAAGGTATGGAAACCGTTGCCGTTGACGCCAATAGCGCTGGGATACATGCCGGTGAGAAAGCTGGCGCGGCTCGGACTGCATATCGGCGACTGGCAGAAGGCGTGGCTGAAAGCCGCCGACTCGGACAGAAAGCGGTCGAGGTTGGGCGTATGGATATGCGCGTTGCCCAAGGCCGCAATCGTATCGAAGCGCTGCTGGTCGGTGCAGTACCAAAGGATATTCGGTCGAGTTGACATGCAGCCCCCAAGAATCGTCGTCGGCTAATGCAGCTAATGCAACGATAATAACGTTTCTGCGCGCCGTATGCTTGTGGAACGCGGGCGGAGAAAGGGCAATCGCTTCAAAATTGACATCCGCCGCGATCACAAAAGTCAAACTGTAATTTAACCACCGAGTACACCGAGTACACCGAGGGTCGCGTAGGTCGCGTAGACACTGACCGCCGACACTGACCTTCAGCACGAGAAAAGCGATTGATCAGAGACTTCGCGACATTTTGTCGCAAAATTCCTGTGCGAGAATGAACTTTGTCGACAACATAGTGACAAGCTTGCCCAGTTCAAGCAGTGGATTTAGGGGGAAAAGTCGTCAAAGGAACCTAAACTCTGTGTCCTCGGTGTCCTCGGTGGCAAAAAATGTTTGAAGCGATTGCCCTGCGTGCGGAGAAATTCAGCGAAAGGCGCTACAATAATGCAGGTTGCGCTGGACAAGGCAAACAAGGAGTAGGCGTATGGTGGATTTCGGCTTGGGATTGCTACACGGACCGCCCCGGGGACAGCAAGACCGATTCCTGGCGGACCTGGATGCGACGCTGCCGCAACTGCAGGGGACCTTCCGCAGCATTTGGATGACCGATCATTTTCAGTGGGAGGGCCAACCCACATTTGAAGCCTGGACCGTTCTGGCTTATATCGCGGCGCGCTATCCGGAGTTCGAAGTAGGCCCGATGGTGCTGGGCCAGAGTTATCGCAATCCGGCATTGCTGGCGCTGATGTCAGCGAGCTTGCAGGCGCTCTCCGGCGGCCGCTTCATCATGGGTATCGGCGCCGGCTGGAAAGAAGATGAATACCTGTCATACAACTATCCCTTCCCATCGGCAAAAACGCGCGTAGAGCAATTGGAAGAAACGCTAATCATCCTCAAGACGATGTGGGAAGAGCCGGGGCCGGTCAGCTATAGCGGGAAGCACTACCGCATCAACGATGCCTGGTGCGAGCCCAAGCCGGAACAGAAGATTCCGATTCTGGTTGGCGGCGGCGGCTATACCACGATGAAGCATGCCGCCAAATACGCCGATATTTGGAATCTGCCCGACAAACCACTGGTACCCTACATCGAGAGGCTGAATATCCTGCGCAGGCATCTGGACGAGATCGACCGCGATCCGGCGACCTTGCGACTGAGCTGGTTTGGGCGGGTCTCCCTGGGCCGGACGGAGGCGGAGGCCGAAGCGCGCGGCAAATCCCGCATACCGCAATGGACGCAAGATAATTCATTCGTCGGCAGTCCGCAGCGCGTGGCCGAGTTGATGAGCGGATTTGTCGAAGCGGGTATCGATTATTTCATGATCGACATCATCGACGCGCCCGATGAAGAGATCCTCGGCATGTTTACGGAAGAGGTCGTTCCGGCATTGAATGGAGCATAAGCAGATGAAGATCAAATGGTATGGACATGCGGCATTTATCATCACCGCGAGCGACGGCAGATCCGTGATCACCGATCCCTACACGCCGGAGACATCCGGGTATCAGCCCATCCCGGACATTCCCGATGTCGTTCTCACGTCGTCGCTCAATGACGATTTTCACGATCGCTCCGACCTGATCCTCGGCGATCCCGTTCGCATCAATATGTTGGATGTGGCGCGCGAAGGCGGCGAAATCGAAGCCGCCGGCTTGACCTTCAAGGGCATCGAGTCATCGGAGATGTATGAGCATCCCTATCATGAACCGGACAAATGCGCCATGTATCGCTGGGAGATGGACGGTATCAGCATCGGGCACATGGGCGATGTCGGCAACCCGTTCACGCCGGAGGAATTTGAATTCTTCAACGATCTCGATGTCTTCCTGGTCCTGGCCGGCGATGTGCCGACTATCAAACTGAGCGACTTGAAAGCCGTCATTGACCGTGTCAAGCCTAAGCTGGTCATCCCCATGCACTTCCGCACGCTGCGCTACAAGCCGCGGAATATGCAGTGGATCACCGCCTTCCTCAGCTGCTTCGACGATGCCGATGTCGATTTTCAGTCGGATTGGGAAGTGGAGCTGAGTCGCGCCGATCTGCCCGAGTCCACGCGAGTGCTGGTCTTGACGCACGCGCTTTAGGCCAGCGGCGCCATTCGATTCGGTCTCGGCTGCAAGCGGGCGACTGCCTGTCACTGAGCCGGCAGCAACTCGAGGAAGTCGCAATGACGGGGCCGGAAGATGCTGAAGTCGCGCCGGTCGAAGGTGGCGATGCGCGTGATGCCGAGCCGCTCGGCCAACGCCATGATGCAGCAGTCGACGATATCGAAGGCGGCACTGGCGTAGAATTCAGCAATTTCAGATATTCTGTCTAAATCAGAACGTTCGAGCGCGATAAGCGCGCTGTCGAATTCTTGGAACCGTTTGAGAAAGTAAGGTAGGCTCGCCTTGCCAAAATCACGTTGGAAGAGATATGCGACTTCGGGAAGCACGACATTGGGAACCCATATTTCTTCTCGCACGTTTTTTGCGAAAGCCGCTGCCCTCGGATGGTCGAAGTCTCTGGGATTTGTAAGCGCGTAGATGTAACTGCTATCAACTATGAGCGTCACGGGAACGCCGCCGTTGGAGATATTCCGCATATTCGGTCTGCAGAATTTCCCGGCTGCGGGCGGCAGTGTCCACCGGTTTATCTGACGAAAGACCCGCGCTCAAGGCAATTTCCGCTAAGTCCGCCAAAGTTAGCCGCCGCTTCTTGGGTTCGCGCTCGTCGAGCCGCTCACGCAGGAATTCTTCTAGGATTTCTTCTATAGTTGAGCCCTGTTCATCAGCCAAGTTTGCTATTCGTTTGGCAAGGTCTGGTGAAACGTCAATTATCATCTCTGCCTTCCGATGAAGATTCCCAAATCCCCTAACGGATTATACCAAAAGAAGAAAGGAATTGCTGACAGCTCTTCCTGCAAGGGGTTAGGGCAAAACGAGCACATGCGCCTCGCGCGGACCCTGCGCGCCTTTGACCAGTTTGCGCCGGATATCGGCGCTCTTGCCGGGGCCGGTTACCATCACGGTGTTGCTTGAACGTTTGAAGGCCGGATTGCCCTGGCCAGCAATGACCGTCACGGCGCGCGGCGGCGCATGAGGTAGTCTTGATACTCGGTCTCGAGAATCTCACGACTGCGCGCCACAGTATCTACCGGATGCGGCGTACGCAGGCCGGCTTTCGCCGCGTTTTCCGCCATGTCGGCTAAGGTAGCGTATGGCGTCTCGTTTTCGAGTTCCGCCTGCATGGCTGAAAGCAATTCGAGGACCGTCAGCCCGTGCTGGCTGGCCACTTCTTCTAATCTATTCGCGAGATCCGACGGGATTTCAATTGACATTGGTCTCACCAGCCGCGTTGTCATTTGCTACGTCTCATCTACATTCTAGCAGCGATTCTTCAACAATCAAGAAAGGCGCTCCGCTGCACGCAAAACCAAAATATGCGGCTCATGCGGACCTTTGACCAGATGGCGCCGGATATCGGCGGAATATATAGTCGATCACCGCATTCCTCAGTTACTTGGATGACGCGGATGTTGGCTTTTAGTCGGATTGGGAAGTGGAGCTGAGTCGCGACGATCTGCCCGATTCTACGCGGGTGCGTGCCAAGGCAAAGAGCGCGGCTTCAGAATGTCGGGTCTCGTTCGTGTTAAAGAGAGTGTATATGAAACTACTGTCAACTATGAGCGTCACGGGAACGCCGCCGATGGAGATATTCCGCATATTCGGTCTGCAGAATTTCCCGGCTGCGGGCGGCAGTGTCCACCGGTTTATCTGAAGAGAGACCCGCGCTCAAGGCAATTTCCGCTAAGTCCGCCAAGGTTAAGCCCTTCCGCTTGACATCATAGCGATCAAGCATGGCGCTGATCAATTCCTCAACGCTCAGATTCCGCTCCGCGGCGAGTTCCTGCAAATGCTGGCCGGTGTCGTCCGATACTTCAATCTTCATGATTCGCGCCTGTCCTGATCGCTGCGCATCAATATTGTGCACGAACATTTGGGCGAATCCAAGTCAGATTAGGTAGTGTATCTATTTCGATTGAAGTAGTCTGGTAGGGGCGATCCGGTGGATCGCCCATTGGGTACGAACAGGCTCCATATTGGGCGACTCACCGGGGCGCGTGGACACAGCCCGTCAGTCGCCCCTACCAAATCGTCGGAATTTGAAGAAATTCAACCGACTTTGATGAAGTACGTCAGACTACTGTCCGCCCCTCGCGGCGGGCAAGACGAGAATATGCAGCTCGCGCGGACCATGCGCGCCCTTGACCAGTTGATGCCCGATATCGGCGGTCTTGCTGGGGCCAGTCACGATCACGGTGTTGCTTGAACGCTTGAAAGCCGGATTGCCCTGCCCGGCTTGCGCCGCCGTCCAGGTCTCCAGATCCGGCAAAACCTGATCAGCCCGCATCAAGGCGATATGCAGATCGGGCAGCAGCGAAGTCGCGCGGTGGCGCCCGGCGCCGCTCTCGATGACCAGGCTTCCGGTCGCCGCCAACGCCGCCGAGACCGCGGTGATGCCGACGCGCGCATCGCCATCGTTGTGAGGCGCAATCCCCACGCCCAGCGAAGCGAGCATGCCATGCAAGCCCGGCATTGGCAAATGCGCTTCGTCCCAACTTAAGACGGCATCGTCGCCAGCCAGAAGCTCCATAATTTGCTCAATGGCGCTATTCTCGTCCAGCTGATAGACGAAGCAGCCCAGGCTCTCCGCCGCAGTCGTGAATTGCGCCAATCGCTCGTCGGGGCTCAGGGCCTGCGGCGGCACCATATTCCGACGCTCGGCAATCGGCGCCAGCTCGCTGAAGGGCGGCTGCGACCCTCGCAAGCGGCCGAGGATGCGTTCACGCGCGCTCATGAAAGCCCCTCCCCCATATTGGGGTCGCGTAGACTCCCACCCGCCGGAGAGAGGGCGCGCTCCTTCCACAATTGACGGAAAGACTTGGGCGCAAACTCGGGAAAGTCGCGGTGCGCGCTCCAGTTGCCCAAGACGCCCGGCATGTACTCGCCCATGAGCGCCTGGCCGGCGCGCGCGGCGCGGCCGCCGAGGGCGTATCGCCTGGGCGAGGTCATGCCGACGGCCCACATTTTCATCGCCAGATCCCAGCCCGCTTCCGATTCTCCGCTTTGCACCAGATCGCGGCGCAAGTCGAGCAGCATGCGCGGCAGGTCGATATCAACCGGGCAGACTTGCTTGCAGCTGCCGCAGAGACTGCTGGCATGCGGCAGGGGCTTGGCATTCTCCAGCCCGACCATCAGGGGCGTCAAGACCGCGCCAATCGGACCGCCATAGACCCAGCCATAGGCGTGGCCGCCCGTGCTGCGATAGACCGGGCAAGCATTCTGGCAGGCGCCGCAACGGATGCAAGCCAAGGCCTCGGCATAATCCGTGCCATAGATCTCGCTGCGTCCATTATCGACCAGGATGACATAAGCGTGTTCCGGCCCATCGCCTTCATCGGCGCGGCCGGGCCCGTTGAGGATATTGGTATAGACGGTGAGCGGCTGCCCGGTGGAACTGCGCGGAAGAACTTGCGTCAGCGTGGCGTAATCCTCAACCGTTTCCACCAGCTTCTCGATGCCGACCAACGCGATATGCACGCGCGGCAGGGATGTGCACATGCGCCCGTTGCCTTCGTTCATCACCAGGCCAATAGAGCCGGTCTCGGCGATGAGGAAGTTGCCGCCGGAGATGCCCATTTCCGCAGTGAGGAAGTCCTCGCGCAGCATCTTGCGGGCGAATGCGACCATGGCTTCGGCGTCGTCGGTGGGCGCCATGCCCAATTCGCGCACGAATATGTCGCGGATTTCGTCTTTTGTCTTGTGCATGACGGGCGCGACGATATGGCTCGGCGTCTCGTTGTTGAGCTGGATGATGTATTCGCCCAGGTCGGTCTCGACAACGCGCAAGCCGGCCGCCTCCATCGCGTGATTGACGCCCAGCTCTTCGCTGAGCATGCTCTTGCTTTTGGCAGCCGTCTTGACGCCGTGGCGGCGGGCGATATCCAGCACCAGCCGATTGGCTTCGGCCGCGTCCTCTGCCCATTCGACGCCCCAGCCATTCGCTTTGAGGTTGCGCTCGGCCGTCTCCAGCAGATCGGGCAGTTGGCGCAGGGCGCGCCGTTTCGCTTCGGCCGCCTGCCCGCGCATGAACTCGCCATGTTCGTCGCTGTGGGCGAACATCGCTTCCGCCCGGCGCGCGTAGCCGCCGCGAGTGCCCGAGCCGACCGCATGCTGCAAGTCGGGATTGCGCAGGGCGATATCGGCCAGGGCGATGAAGTCATTCGACTGCAGGTCGATTGTCATGCGCGGCGCTCCGGCAGTCCCCTCGCCAGCACATCGGCAAGGTGCGTCACTCGCTTGGCCGATTTGCCGCGCGACAAGCCGCCATTCATCTGCGTCAGGCAGCTGACATCGCCGGTGACGATGGTCGCCGCGTCTGACGCTTCGATATTAAGCAGCTTGTTCTGCAGCATGGCATTGCTGATATCGGGCATCTTGACGCTGAACAAACCGCCGAAGCCGCAGCAAACCTCGCATTCATTGAGCTCGCAGAGTTCGGCATTGCCCAGGTTATTCATCAGGTCGCGTGTCGCCCGCCCCAGGCCAAGACCGCGCAGGCCGTGGCAAGCATCGTGAATGGCGAAGGACTCGCTCTGCGGCAGCGCCAGGTTGAGATTGGCGATACCCAAACCCTCCACCAGAAATTCGCTGAATTCCCAGGTGATGGCCGCCACCCGCCGCGCCGCCTCGTACAACTCGCCGTCGGCGGCTGTGAACAACTGCGGGTATTCATGCCGCAGCATGGTCGCGCAGGAGCCGGAGGGCGTTACGATGACCTCGGCGTCGCGGAAGGCTTTGAAGAAGTGCCGAGCGACTGCGCGCGCCTCGTCGTGATAGCCGGAGTTGAAGGCGGGCTGGGCGCAGCAGGTCTGGTCGGGCGGGAAATCCACCTGAACGCCGAGATGCTCGAGGATGTCGACCACGGACATGCCGGTGGCCGGGTAGATCATGTCGACGATGCAAGTGACAAATAGGGAGACGCGTTTGCCCTTGGGCGATTCTCGTTCGAGAAGAGCCATGCCGTTCGCTTTCCTTCGCAGCGCATAGTGCCAAGCAGCTAGTGTAACGGAAAGCCGGGTGACAAGCTATTGTCTCTGAGCGAAAACGCCTAACCGACGATTCCTGGGCGCTCTGCGCAGGGCATTAGCGGCGGCGGCGCCCCTAATATACATTCAGCAAACAAGCAAGTTTTTGGATTGCAAGGCGGGCTTATGTTCGACTTCCTGTGCAGATTTTCCACGCTCATGCTGTTGCTGGTTTTGGCAGGCGGTCTTTCGGCTCAAGATGCGGCCCTTGACGAGCAGCCCGAGGCAACCTGCACGCTCGCCCAGCAAATCATCTCCGCGAACTCCGGTCGCGAGGTCGGCAACTGCCCGCTGCTGGAAGGCATGCAAGCCTTTCAATTGCGCCAGGATATTGTCTTGACGGAACGGCTGCCGGCAATCACCGGGCATTTCATCATCGACGGCAATGGGCATTCCATCAGCGGAGACAAAAGATTCCGCATCTTTGAAGTCAATCGCGGCAGCCTTAGAGTCCTGAATTTGAAAATGATAGATGGGAAAGCCGGGTCGGGCAGCGCCATATTTGCGGATCAAGGCGCGAAAGTATACCTGGAAGCCAGCAGTATCAGGGGCAGTTTTGCGATTCACAGCGGCGCGATCTTCGCTCGCAACAGCCTGCTCTTTATCAACGACAGCGAATTCTCGAATAATATAGCCAACCGTGGCGGCGCGATTTACAGCGCAGCCAGCGCCATCCATGTGACGCGCAGCCGATTCGAAGGCAACACCGCGATCGAGGGCGGCGCAATTTATCACTATCTTGGTCGCGGCGTCATCAAGCAATCGGAATTTCATCAAAACAAGGCGGCGGAAGAGGGCGGCGCGATCAGCAATGCGCACGGGGCGCTGCAAGTCCGCGATAGCAATTTCAGCCATAACCAAGCGTCCAACGGCGGCGCCATCCATAGCCTTGGCTATGATAGTTTGCTCAGCATCGCGGACAGCCGGTTCGAGGCAAATTTCAGTCGGTGGAGCGGTGGCGCTATCTACGCGAACAGCGATGAAGTTTACATCAGCGACAGCAGGATTGAAAGCAATTCGGCGGGCGCTGCCGGCGGCGGCATTTTCGTGAAGCGCGGGGCGCTTTTCCTGAGCTTCAGCAGCATTCGCCACAACACATCGACAAGCGGCGCGGGCATTTACGCCAATGGCGGCAGAATAACCGTCGTCGACACGACGGTCGCCGATAATGATTCAACTGCCGAGGGTGAACAAGTCGATGTCTCAGGAAGCGACGTACGCCTCTTGGATCTTCGCGAGCGTTGACATAGCATCTGATGCCTTGAGATCTTCAACGTACATACGATTGATCATAGCCGCGATTCTAACGGAACCCTCGACTGGCTCTCGCTCCATCACCATCTCAGGCGGATTGCCGGATTCCCGCGCAGCCTGAATCCAATAGGCGATGCTGTCCACCACCGTCTCCAGCGGATTGACAGGCGCGACAAAATCCGGGTGATGTAGCGGCTCGAGCGCGACCATCTCGCCGTCAATTTTCTTGTAGCGATGCACGGTGCCGTCCGGGTTGACGATCATCATGTATTCCGCGTCCAGCCAGACGGCCGCGCTTAGTCGCGGTAACCGGAATTGAAGGCAGGCCGCCGGCAGCAGGTATGTGCCGGCGGGCAATCAATGTGGACACCACGTTGCGCGAGGATGTTGACCCGGGATATGGCGGCGCTGAAGCTGTTGAAGCGCGAGTCGCGATTGCCTTTGGGCGATTTGCGTACGAGAAATGTCGCGCGGGTCGCTTTCGCTGGCAGTTGCTGGTTTAAGCTAGTTAAGTACCGAAAACTGCTACGACAAGCCTCCGTGCATTAATGAGGTGGTTTTCTGTCAATCGTTGACAACCAGTCATTTAGAGAATTAAAGGTGTCCAGCAAACGGCATGGCATATTGATACAACGAGTCAATCTTCATCTGATACAAATAGCCAGTATCGCCTTGGCATGCAAATGGAAGGAAAGTGGCTTTCATAGTACTCCCTGACTGCCGAAGGCGGTGTTCCCATACCTCGAATGATATCATCCGAGCCAATCAAACACGCTATGACCGTGCCGGTAGCATGCAATGCGATGTAGCAAGTAACCAGTGCAATGGCAACGGTCAGGATTACGAGCATTAACCTCCTGCGAACCGACTGGCGTTTACGCTTGCTCTTCATTGCTAACCCTTGCTGAAATGTTCAGCTATCGGATAGGCTAAGTGAGCATTTCCCAAATAGTAAAAATATTGGTCGGCTGATCGATAGCGTCCCCAAACCCTCGCTATGTCGCGAGGATTATCCCAGGCATCCGCTGTACTATCTATATCCTTAAGCTGGTCACTGTACATACGATTGATCATAGCCGCGATTCTAACGGAACCCTCGACGCTGGCAGCATAGTAAGCAATATCCTGACGCAAATCCCAAGGTACATCACCGAGCTTCCCGGAACGTATCCAGAACAATGCGGCTGCCTGTTCGCGCTGACTTAATTCGCCGAATTTCCTATTATCATAAAAGTCCGCCCAGTCTTCAACATACTTGGATTTATCTTTCGCGGATGGAACCAGTTGATGAGCCCGAGCCGATTCGAGATCGGGAGCGTCAGGATCAAGATTCCACGGGTGGGTTTCGCCTGGTTCGAGTTTATCGTCTATATGAAAATACGCATCAATGAGAGCGGGATAATGCGCATTTGCTATTCCAGCGCCGTCCCATGAAGTCTTAAGCTTTTCGATTGGAACAAGATCGCCAATCATTGGGACTTTTTCTGCGATGCTCGAAAGCATTTCTGCAAATCTCAAAGGAGCATCTCGAAGGCCTGACCGCATAGTTGCGTCCTGCTGGCTATCGTCGTGACCATAGTCATACATGAGTTCTGATCCAAGCGTGGTATTGAGCGATATGGAAGAGATCTTAAAGTCATCTGCCGCTTGACTGATAGCCTTTTCATGCGTTAGTAGCCATGCCAAAGTATAGTCAAAGTCATGGCCGGCATTATCAAATTGAACGAAGCTATCAACGTTTGCACCACTGCCCATTAATGCCATTTCGATTTTCTGCTCAACGGGGGACAATGACTTCCAGCGCCTTATGACTTGTATTCTCTGATCTGGACTAGCAACCATGAAGTATTCAAATGCCGCCCTAGTAGCGTGTCTTGCCCTGAGCCATGCTCCTCGAGGAGTATGTTCCTTGAAGATAGACCATCCCGGCGCGGGTATATTGATCACACCCAAGCCTGTATCGCTCGGATTAAGTTCTCGCAGATACGCCGTGAATTCAGCAAGTTGCTTCTGGTGCGCGCTGTGCAACTCATCATACTGCACTCTGGAGACAGCTGCACTTGGTGGAGGGCCTATCATCCGAAATGCAATCTCCTCGATTGTCTCATCAGTGTGATATGGAACTATGACGTTCCCCTCTTGCCACCAAAGCGCCTCGTCCTGCCGCATAACCATCTCCGGCGGATTGCCGGATTCCCGCTGACTCTGAATCCAATGGGCAATGCTGTCCACCACTGTCTCCAGCGGATTGACCGGCGCGACGAAATCCGGGTTATGAAGCGGCTCGAGCTCGACCATCTCGCCGTCCATTTTCTTGTAGCGATGCACGGTTCCGTCCGGGTTGACGATCATCATGTATTCCGCGTCCAGCCAAATGTCCGCGCTCAGGTCCGCCGGCGATGCGCCGCTGTTGTTGGGATGATTGTGAATCAGCGCAATATTGCGCCCCTCGGCCAGCTTCTGCTGCAAGGACTGCATAGTGACCGAGTCGCTGTCGCCGAAGCGCAGAAACAAGGTTTCCTCCGCGTCCAGGTCGTAGACGATGACGCTTTCGCGCTCATCGTTGGCAATTTCCCTGATCCAGAATTCGATGTCGCTCAGCTCGTCCAGCGACCAGATCTGCTCCCTCTGCCGCTCCAGTTCTGACCTAAACCGCTGCACATACCACTGAATGAATTCTTCAGCGGCTGCATCGGATTCTTCGTCCCAGGTGTAGGTGGCGAAACTCTTCAGGTATTCCAGCGGGTCATCCAAGTGGAACAGGATGAACTTCTGATGCTGCAAAGAAATTGACACTTCCGGCGCCAGGTCATTTTCCAGGGCCGCACGTAATCCAAATTTGTAATGTCATTATCACAGAACACTCTTTTATAAGTGAACGCGCGCAAGTCGTGCAAAATCTGTTGCGCAAGCGTTTAACAAGAGTGGGCGAGCCGCCGGCTCGCCCGTACACACAGCCTCCCCTTATGTCATAGGGACGCCTCTGTGAGACGCTCGAAAGCATGTCGCGAAGACTATGCGCATTTTTCCAATTGCTTGCTTGCCAACAAGCAATTCTGAATTGCGTTAGTAAAACACTCTTAAAAGCCTTTCCTGTCATGCCGGGCAAGCATTTGCTACAATCTCCGCCAAACTTGAATACACTAAAGGACTTGAATATGGTGGACTACAGCCCCCAACCGGAACATAAATTCACATTCGGGCTTTGGACGGTCGGCAATATCGGGCGCGACCCCTTCGGCGAGCCGACGCGCGCGCCCATCTCGCCGGTAGCGATCGTTCACATGTTGGCGGAAGTCGGCGCCTGGGGCGTCAACCTGCACGACAATGACCTCGTGCCCATCGACGCCAGTCCGGCCGAGCGCGACCGGATCGTCGCCGATTTCAAAAGGGCCATGGTGGAAACGGGCATCGTCTGCCCGATGGCGACCACCAACCTTTTCACCGATCCCGCTTTCAAAGACGGCGCTTTCACCAGCAACGATCCGGCCGTGCGCGCCTTTGCCCTGCAGAAAACCATGAGTTCCATGGACCTGGGGGCGGAGCTCGGCGCTGAGGTCTATGTCTTCTGGGGCGGGCGCGAAGGCGCCGAAAGCGACAGCGCCAAGAACCCGGCCGAAGGCGTCAAGCGCATGCGCGATGCGCTGAATTTCCTCTGCGAGTACTCGAAAGACCAAGATTACGGTTATCGCTTCGCGCTGGAGCCCAAGCCCAATGAGCCGCGCAGCGACATGTATTTTCCCACCGTCGGCAGCATGCTCGGCTTCATCGCCACGCTGGATGATTCGGACATGGTCGGCGTGAATCCCGAAGTCGCGCATGAACACATGGCCGGCTTGAATTTCTTGCACGCGGTGGCGCAAGCCTGGGAAGCGGGCAAGCTCTTCCATATCGACCTGAATGACCAGATGTTCGGGCGCTACGATCAAGACTTCCGCTTCGGCAGCATGATGATCAAACAGAATTTTCACCTGGTGCGCTTCCTGGAGGATGTGGGCTATGACGGCAGCCGCCACTTTGACGCCCATGCCTACCGCAGTTCGCAGTACGAGGATGTGAAAGAATTCGCCCGCGGCTGCATGCGCTCCTACCTGGTGTTCAAAGAGAAAGCGGCGCAGTACAACGCCGATGCCGAGATCCAGGCGCTGCTCGAGGAAATCAACGCCGATGACGGCAGCTATGCCTACCTCGGCGCGGGTTACAGCCGCGAAAGCGCCGATCGACTCAAGGCGACTACATTCGACCGCGTCGGCCTGGGCGCGCGCAACTTGCCCTACGAGCGGCTGGATCAACTGACATTCGATGTGCTGATGGGCGTGCGCTGATCCGAATCATAAGGATGTTTTAGGCTAGGTCGCCGGCACTACCACTGACGCGTCGCATTCGGGCGACTCACAGAGTCGCCCCTACGTCTGAAGCCTTGGCATGGCGCGCCGCATCGGGCGACTCGCAGAGTCGCCCCTGCGTCTGAAGCCTTGGCATAGCGCGCAGGCAATTTCGAAAGGACACAAGATGCCCTACTTGATGGGACTGGACATCAGCACGACCGGCGCCAAGGCGCTGATTATCGACGACGGCGGCGCTGTCATCGCCGTCGCCAACACGCCGCAGCCGATCAGCCAGCCCAAGCCGCTTTGGAGCGAGCAGAATCCCGCCGATTGGTGGGATGGCATCAGCGCCAGCATTCGCGCGGCGCTGGCGGAATCCGGCCTTAAGGGCGCCGACATCAGCGCCATCGGCTTGACCGGGCAGATGCACGGCTTGGTTTTGCTGGACGAGAAGGGCGAGGTTTTGCGGCCCTCCATCCTTTGGAACGACCAGCGCACCGAAGGGCAATGCGATGAAATGACGGAACGCGTTGGGGCGCGGCGGCTGCTCGAATTGACCGGCAACCCGGCCGTCACCGGTTTCACCGCGCCGAAGATCCTCTGGGTGCGCGACAATGAACCCGATGTCTATGCCCGCGCGCGCCAGGTCCTTTTGCCCAAGGATTACATTCGCTTCAAATTGACCGATGTCTACGCCACGGATTTGGCCGGCGCCTCGGGCACATCGCTGCTCAATGTCGCCGAACGCGCCTGGTCGGCCGAGGTGCTGGCGGCGCTCGAGATCCCGGCCGAATGGATGCCGCCCGCGCATGAAGGCACGGCAATCACATCGACCATCAGCGCGGCCGGCGCAGCCGCGACCGGCTTGAAAGTTGGCACGCCGGTTGTGGGCGGCGGCGGCGATCAAGCGGCGGGCGCCATTGGCATGGGCTGCGTCACACCCGACAAAATCGGCGTCACCGTCGGCACATCCGGCGTCGTCTTCGCGCCGCTCAGCCGTTACGCTTACGAGAGCGAGGGCCGCTTGCACGCCTTCTGCCATGCCGTGCCCGAGACCTGGCATTTCATGGGCGTCATGCTCAGCGCCGCCGGCAGCCTGCAGTGGTACAAAGACACCTTCGCCGCGGACATGGCTTTTGACGCCCTGCTGGCGGAGGCGGCTGAAGCGCCCGCCGGCAGCGAGGGCCTGTTCTTCCTGCCCTATCTGACGGGCGAGCGCACCCCCCATCCCGATCCACTGGCGCGGGGCGCATTCATCGGCATGACCAGCCGTCACAGCCGCGGCCACATGACCCGCGCCGTGCTTGAAGGCGTCGCCTTCGGCCTAAAAGATTCATTCACTCTAATCGCGCAAGCGGGTTTGCCCGATCAGTTCGAGGCGCGCATCAGCGGCGGGGGCGCCAAGAGCCCGGTCTGGCAAGGCATTATTGCCGATGTGCTGGGGGCGCCCCTGGTCAATATCAACACGACCGAGGGCGGTGCTTTCGGCGCGGCGATTCTGGCATCAGTCGCGGCCGGCCTGTTTGATGACGCGGCAGCGGCTTGCGATGCGATGATTCAGACGGCCGAAGAAGTCGAAGTCGGCGCGAACGTCGAATTGTACGCCGAACGCTACGAAATCTACCGCTCGCTGTATCCGGCGCTTCAGGCGACATTCGCGCGGCTGTAAGCGGCGGGGCCGGCAACGCGCCTAGCGCTCGTCGATCCCCGCTTCCGCCATCAGTTGACGCAGCGCGCCGACCGCCTGCGCCATGCCCTCCTCGCCGCTGAATCCGCTGGAATGCCGCGCTTCCAGCAAGTGCGGCTCCAGCGAGAGAACACCGGTATAACCGCTCGCTTTCAGGCGCGTCAGCAGTTCTTTGACCTGCCCATCGCCAGCGCCGGCGACAGTCACGGATTTGTCCGCCAGGCGGGAGTCTTTGATGTGGATGTAGCCGATGCTGGGGCCCAGGTCATCCCAGAAGGCATCGACATGCTTCGCGGCGCCGCACTGCACAAAATTGGCCGGGTCCCAGATGAAGCGGAAATAGGGCGAATCAATCGCCCGCATGATCTCCAGGCATTTTTCCGGCAGGTCGCCCACGACGCCCTTCTCATTTTCCAGCAGCAACAACAGGTCATTCGCCGCCGCAATCTCAGTCAAGATGCTCAGGCGTTCAATCGACGCCGCCATGGCCGCGGCGTAGTTTTCCCCGGCCGGATAAAAGCTGAAGATCCGAATATTGCGCGTGCCGAGTTGGCGAGCAATATCGCCGATCCGCTTCAGGACTTCGCTTTCAATACCGATCGGCGCCTCAATCGGCGACTTGCCAATTGGGCTGCCCATGCAGGAAACGGCGATCTCATAAGCCGCGCAAAGCTGGCTGATGCGCGCGCAATGATCGTCGCTGAACTGCGAGCAATTGACGCCCCAGGCGGCGCGGACATCAATCAAGGGGATGCGCAGGCGCTGCAGCGCGCGCAACTGATCTTCAAAGTCGAGGGCGGCTTCGTCGCCGAAGGCGCTGATTCGCATGGACATATTAACTCTTCTTTCCTTCCGTGCCGGGCGGACCAGCGGGATTGTAGCAGATTGTCGCGTTCAATTCCGTTGACTCAATCCGGGAAGTAGCTCGGCCCCAGCTCGCGCAGCAACGTCCTCAAATGCGGCGGGTCCTGAAAGAGCAGGCCATCGTCTCCACCGGCTTGGGGAAAGGTCGGCGCATCGTACTCGCGCCAATTTCCAGCGCTGACGGCTTTGTCGTAGCCGTCGCGCTCGAAGCGTTCGATGAGCTCGCGGCGCATAGCGCGCAATCGCCCGGCATAACGCGGATTGCCCGACCAGTCCTTCGTCTCATGCGGATCCACTTGCAGGTCAATCAGCCATTCCCGTTTGTCGGCGGCCGAATAGATGTATTTTAGATCCTGCCCCGCGACCATATAGAGGCCGGTCGGGCCTTCGCTGAATTGGCTGAAGACGACATCCCGATCGCTGTCGCCGGCGGCGATTTCGATCAGGTTTTGTCCCTCGCGCGAGGGCGTCGCTTCGTCGATGCCGGCGGTCGCGGCGAAGGTCGGGAAGAGATCCAGCAGGCTGACGGGCGTATCGACGCGGGCGCCCGCGGCGATAGCGCCGGGCGCGCGGACGATCATGGGCACCTTCACCGCCGGATTGAGCATCGTACGTTTTCCCACGCTGCCATAATCGCCCAGCATCTCGCCATGATCGGCTGTGAAAACGATCAACGTGTTGTCAAGCTCGTCGCCCAGCGCTTCAAGGATGCGGCCGAGGTTGAAGTCGATGAATGAGATGCAGGCGTAATACATCGCCTTGATCGTCCGGAATAGCATCTCGTCATAACCTTTGTCGCGGTATTTGTAGCGGTTCTGATTGTGATTCCAGTAACTCAGCAGGCGCTCGTAACCTTCGGGCCGGCGCGGCGGCAGCATGTCGGCGGCGCGATACAGTTTGTTCCAGGGGCTCGGCGCTTCAAAAGGCGGATGCGGCTTGATGAAGCTCGCCCAGAGGAAGAAGGGCCGCGCGCGATCGCGCCGCGCCAGAAAGTCGATGGCGCGGTCCGCCACCCACGAACTGTGATGATGCCGCGCCGGCAGTTGCGACGGTTGCGGAATATAGTACATCTCGCTGCGTATGCCCTGTGGCTCCAGCACATGACCGAAGCCGTGTTCACTGAGGTAGTCATGAAAGTCGTTCCGGCCGTTTGGGGCGCGGGCGCCCTCCTCCGATATATCGCGGCTGTCAAAACCCCATTGCGCGTCGACCTGCGGGTTGAAGTGCATCTTGGCGATGCCATGGGTCTGATAGCCCGAAGATTGCAAGACTTGCATGATGCTCCGCATCCCGAGCGGCGATGCGTTGTTGGATGTGCAGCCATTCAGATGCGGCGGGACGCCGGTGATGGCTGCGCTGCGCGCGGCGACGCAGACGGGCGACGGCGTATAACAATTGCGGAAGGCGGCGCCGGATTCCACGAGTGAATCGAGAACGGGCGTACGTATGGCGCGATTGCCCAATGCGCCGATGGTATCGCTGCGCTGCTGATCGGTCATCACAAACAAGATGTTCGGCCTGTCGTTCATATCAACTTTTCTCTCGCGCATTCTCTGCCCTTCACGGTCTTTTAGCCGGCCGGCGCGACTTGCATGACCACCTTGCCGAAGTGATCGTGCTCTTCCAGGATGCGGTGCCCTTCGTGGATCGCCGTCAGCGGCAGCACACGGTCGATCACGGGCCGCAAGACGCCTTGATTCGCCAGTTCCAGCGCCAGGCAAACTTCGTCGTATGTCGCGCCGTTGGCGCCCAATATGCGCAGTTGCCGGTGGTAAATCTGCGGAATGGCCAGGTCCAACTGCGCGCCCGAATGCGAGCCGCAGACCACCAGGCGTCCGTTGCGCGCCAATGTGCGCAGAGAATCCGCCCAGGTCCGCGCGCCGACCAGGTCCTGCGCGACATCGACGCCGCGGCCGCCGGTGAATGCGATCGCCTGCCGCAGCCAGTCTTCGTCGTGATAGTTGACCACATGGTCGGCGCCCAGTTCCCGCGCCTTGTCCATTTTTTCCGCGCTTGATGTGCTGGCGATCACTTTGGCGCCGGCATGTTTGGCGATTTGAATGCCCATTGAAGCCACGCCGCCGCCCGCGCCGGGGATGAAAACCGTCTCGCCCGCCTTTAATTCAGCGACCGTGATCAGCATGTGCCAGGCGGTGCCGGCGACCACGGGCAAGGCGGCCGCCTCGACATGCGTCAGATTCTTTGGCTTGGCGATCAGGTTTTGCGCCGGCGCGACCAGGTATTCGGCCAGGCCGCCGTCCGTATGCTCGCCGATGATCCGGTGCTCCGGGCAAACCGTGACCTCGCCCGCCCGGCAGAACTCGCATTCGCCGCAGGTCACCAGCGAATAGAGCACGACGGCGTCGCCGACGCGCCAATCGGCAACGCTTTCGCCGACCGCGTCGATCACCCCCGAGACATCAACGCCGGTCGTCAGCGGCAGGGGCACGGCGCCGAATTTGGGCCCGCGCCGGATGCCGACATCCAGCCAATTCAAGGCGCAGGCATGCACCCTAATCCGCACCTCTGTGGCAGATGGCTGAGGCAGCGGCGCCTGCTCCAACCGCAGCACATCACGTTCGCCATGCTCGTGGAAACGCGCCGCCAACATCGTCCTTGTCATGCCGCCTCCTTGCGCGATAAGCTCAATTTACGATCAAACGGCCCACTGACACGCGAGCGTCGGTCCAGTAGCGATCCGCCCGGTCGCGCGCGGGAAGCCGCTCCCGGTCGCGCGCGCGATACAAACCGGTATAGACATTGTAGGGACCCGGCAGAAGGTCCGGCGGGAGCGGAACACCCCAGGTTTCTTGATCCGCCAAGCCGGCATACCAAAGCCGCGTGGGCAAGCGCGGCCCGAGCGGCTGCTGGTCGTAGACCCACCATTCGCCCGTCGCCTCGTGCTGCAGATGCAAGAACTGTATGTAATCCTCGCTGCCATCCGCGTCGCTGCGCCAGGCAACCGGCAGGGCCATCACCTCGCCGGCCCGGGCCGACTCGGGCAATTCAAGCGCTTCCAGCGCCAAGCCGCCGTCAAATCTCGCCAGGGGAGAGGAAGCCGCCGCCCCGGCTGCTGATGGTATGACCAGCTCCTCCAGCACCACTTGCGTCTCGCCCAGGACCGGGCGATCGCTGGCGACGACCAGCTGGCGCTTGAAGCCGCTGTCCAGTTCCTGCCAGGCGGTCAGCACAAGCCAGATGGCGCGATTCGCCGGCAGCGGATGCGGAAGCGGCGCTTCGATAGTCTGTCGATATTGGCGTTCATACCTGAGGCCGAAGAGCCAGAATTGACGAAACCGCGCCAGCCGCTCGTCTTTTCCCGCCAGGGACTGGCCCGAGGCCTGGTCGATCAAGTGAATGGAAAAGCCAGCGCCCAGCGCGTCGCGGCGCTTGGCTTTCGAGAACAACTGCACGGCGACGGATGTCTCGTCGCGATCAACGCGATAGCCGCTTAATCCCACGCGGTTCTCGAATTGAACCGCTGCGGGACGCGCCTGGACCAGATACTGAATGGTCGGCGCGAGCGATTGGTGGGTGAGCAAGAATACCCAGAGCGGCGGCAGCGCAAGAATCGCCAACTGAATGCGTCGCGATGGCATGGGTTCAATGCTTGACAAATGCCCATGCATGGCGACAAGCGCCAACCAGACGCCGATGAACTCAAACGATTCTTCAATAATATGACTCCAGAGGCAGCCCTCATATCCAGATTGGGCGATGCTGATACACAAGCCTTCCTGTTGAATCTCGTCTACCGCTACAGCGCCGGCGGCGCTGATGGCCAGACCGGCGATCAGACAAATATGCCAGCGCCAATGCCGCCGCGGCGAACGGACCAGCATCAGAAGCGTCGCCGCGACAAGCGCCGCGCCCAGCAATGCATATTGCCGCTGCCAGCCCGGAATGAGTTCGTGAAAATGAAAAAATTCGTCCCGCGCCAAATGCACAAAAGCCCAGCCGACTCCGACGAAATAGAGGCGATGCCAGGCGCTGCGTTCTTTGGCGAGAAAAGCCGTCAGCAGCGCTACCCCGCCGACGACGGCCAGTTGCGCGGAGGCCAGCAACGCGGGCAGATTGAATTCCCGGCCGAGGTCCCACATCCACCTCTCGAAATCTCCAGTCGGCCGCAACTCCAGCGACAGCGCAATGACCAATAACTGGGCGGCAAAAAGCAGAGTTACCGACAACTTGCAGATCGTCGAAAGGCGCGGAAACAGCCAGCGGGCGCAAATGAAGCCGACCGGGGCATAAAGCGCGATCACAAATGCGCGCAGCAATAATTCCGGGATAACTGTGTTGTCGCCGCCCGTCATGAGGGCGCCAATCCGCCTGGCTGCATTCGACCTCCCCGCGCGTCCGGTTTATGTCAAAAGCTCGCCGCCCGCCATCAATCGATAGTTAAGCTGCCGATGGGCGCCCGGGCGTCGGGAAAAAGCTCGCCATCCGAGTCGCGCGCCGGCACGCGCTGCATGTTGTCGGTGCGGTACAGACCGGTGAAGACCGTGTACGCGCCCGGGGCCAGGTCCTCGGGCAGCGCGATCCGCCACACTTCTTCCTCGACCAGACCATCGTACCACAGGCGGGTCGGCAAGCGCGCGCCCAGGGGCTGCTGATCGTGTCCCCACCAAGCGCCGTCTTCCTCGGCCACAAAGTGCAAGAACTGCGCCAGATCTTCCGCTCCGGCGGCCTCGCTGCGCCAGACAAAACTCAGGTTCAGGGCCGCGCCGGCCCGGGCGGACGGCGGCAATTCCGCAGCGTCCAGCCTGAATCCATTGTCAAATGCCGCCAGGCTGGCAGGCGCCGGCTCGCCCGCCGTCCCCGGAAGCGCCAGTTCGCCCAGGACAACTTGAGTCGCGCTCAATCGTGTGTGGTCGCTCTTGACAAGAGCCTGGCGGACAAATTCGCCGTCCTGTCGGCGCCAAATCGTGAGCACAAGCCAATAGGCGCGGTTGACCGGCGTTTCCGCCGGGATGAGGACCTTCGCACTCTGCTCGTACATCGGCACGAAGCTCGGCAAGCCGCGCTGACAACACCATTCGGCATCGCGACCCGCCAGCGAGTCTCCGCTGGCTTGATCAACCAGGTGGATCGAATAGCCCAGCCCCAGATGATGGCGCCAGGGTGTGGCCGCATAGAGTGATATTTCCAGGCTGTCTTCCTCCTGTTTGATGCGGTGACCGTACAAGAACACGGCCGACTCGAACTGAACGGACGCCGACTGAGACGGCGGCGCCAACTCAATGGGGATGAAGGGGGAAATATGCAGAAGCAGGCCGATCCAGAGCGCGGAAATCGCAAAGGGCGCAAGCTGCGCGCGACGCCGCGCATTTGGAACCGCCTCCGAATATAGCCCAAGCGCGGCGACCAGCGTCGTCCAGGCGCCGGCGAACTCGAGTATTTCATCAAGAATCGCTTTGAAGCGGAGGCAGCCGCCGATGTGCAAGAAGCCTTGTTGACCGCAGGCATTAGGCAGGTTGTCAAGAACAAAGCCGCCCGCCGCAATGAGCGCGAGACCTGAGACAAGGCAAATGTACCAGGCGCGCCGACGCGGGCGGGCGCGCCAAGCCAGGAAAAGCGTCGCCGCGGCAAGCGCGGCGCCCAGGACGACATAGACCGCTCGCCAATGGACCAGGTATGCCCGCAAGTTAAGGTAGTCGTCCAGCGCGAGGAAGAGGAAAAGCAAACCCGTTCCGGCGAGGTGAAGAGGCTGGCCGGCCGAGCGCGGTCGCATCAGAAATGCAGCCATGAGCGCGACCGCCGCGATCAAAGCCAATTGCGCTGAGGCTAGCGTGCTAGGGATATTCCGCTCCTGGTCGAGATACCAATGCCAACGTTCAAAGAATGAGCTGGGCTGCCATTCCAGGGACAGCGCAATGACCAGGACTTGCGCCGCCAGCATGCCGCTAGCAAGCCAGCGAAGCGCCGGCGACAAGCGCGGATAGAGCCACCAATAACATGCCAGACCCGCCGACAGATAAACGACAAGGACAAACAGGCGGTTCAGCGTGGCAACGGAAAGGTAAAGTTCAAAACCCGGCATCGAAACAGACCTTTATGCGGCGCTCCCTCTACTGTGGCAGGCGGCAAACTATCGCTCAATGATCAAAGCGCCAAGCGGTAGACTGGCGTCGCGGTAAAGATTGCCGTCGCGGTCGCGCGCCGGAATCCGCGCCAGATCGCTCCTGCGATACAGACCGGTGTAAACATGGTAAGGCCCGGCGGCGATGTCCTCCGGCAGCGGCACAGTCCAAACTTCGCTGTCGCCGAGGCCGGCGTACCACAGGCGCGTGGGCAAGCGCGGACCCAGAGGCTCTTGGTCGAAGCCCCAAAATGCGCCGTCTTCTTCCCCTACGAAATGCAGGAACTGGACCAGATCCTCACTGCTGTCGGCGCTGCTGCGCCAACTGAATCGAATGCTCAGGCTGTCGCCGGGTTGCGCGCGCCGCGGCAGTTCCACCGCCTCCAGAGCGAAGCCGTTGTCGAAGTCAGCCAAGCTAGCGCCCGGTGCGATTTCTGCCGCAGCCGGAATCACGAGTTCACCGAGAATCACCTGCCCGGCGCCGAGCAGGCGGCGGTCACTCGAGAGAACATTTAGGGGCAGAAACTCGTCGTCCTGCTCGCGCCAGAAGGCCAGCACCACCCAAAGCGCGCGGTTAACCGGCGTCCGCGACGGGAGCTCGACCGTTAGCCACTGTCGATGGATGTTCTTTTGGCCCGGCCCAATCAGCCGGCCAATTTGCGGGCCCCAATGCGCGTTCAGGCTGGCGACGGAATCAGTGCTGGCTTGGTCCACCAAATGAACCGACAAACCCATGCCTCGGTACTTCGTTCGCTTGACGGTTGTATACAGTCGCAGGCGCAGCGCGCTCTCTTCATGACGAATCTGGTAACCGTGAAGCTGGGCCGTCGACTCGAAGGCCACATTTGCCGGCTGCGCCAGGCGCCGGGCTTCAAGGTAAGGCAAGCCGGCTTCGATGGCGAGCAGAGTGATCCAGAACAGCGGCGCCAGATACAGAAACCGCTCGGCCCGGCTTCCGGCTGTCTGCGCGGCATCGCTGAAATGCCCAAGCATGGCGATCAGCGCCAGCCAGATGCCCAGAAACTCGAGATATTCTTCAATGTGGCTGATCAGGCAGGTGTCCCGGCTCATGAGCCCCAATCGGCCACAGAGCCAGGGATAGCGATATCCCTCCAAGGCGATGGCGCCGGCGGCGCTGATCGCGAGGCCGGCCAAGAAGCAAATATGCCAGAGCCTGGCGCGCCGAGGCGAACGCGCCGCCAGCAGCACTGTGGCCGCCGCCAGCAAAACGCCGATTGCAGCGTAATACTTGCGCCAATCGCGAACAAACTCGTGAATCTCAAAGAATTCATCCCGCGCAAAATAGAGAAAAAGCAAGCCAATCCCGAACAGGTACAGGCTGCGCCAGCCCAGTCGCTTGCGGACGCGCCAGAGCGTCATCAGCGCGACGATCGCGACAAGCGCCAACTGCGCCGACGCAAGCGTCCCGGCCACGTTCCTTTCGCCGTCTACATTCCATAGCCAAACGTCAAACGGGGCGGACGGTCTGAAGAATAGCCAAACCGAAATTGCCAGCAATTGCGCCGCAAGCATCAGACGGGCGACGCGCCCGCAAGCCGCCGACAGCCTTGGAATCAGCCAGCGGTTGCCGATAAACCCAACCGCCGCATAAAGCAAGACGAAGACGATGCGAACGATGTTTTCCGCTGATTCGACTACTTCCATGCCGTCCACTGAATGCCGACCCGCCTCCGCGCTAGACCTGCCAAATTATGTCTATAACACATATCATGTGGCGTTTCGCCGCCAAGCGTCATCAAGATCTGCCAGGCGGCGTCAAGTTTAATCGTCAATCAATCCGGCCTGCCTTCAACTGTCAGATTGCCAAGCGGAACGCGATCATTCGGCCAGGCCGCGCCATCCCCGCTGCGCGCTGGAATCCGCGCCAGGCTCGAGCTGCGATACAGCCCGGTGTAAACATTGTAAGGCCCGGCGGCGATGTCCGCTGGCAGCGGCACAGTCCAAACTTCGCTGTCGCCGAGGCCGGCGTACCACAGGCGCGTGGGCAAGCGCGGCCCCAGAGGCTCTTGGTCAAAGCCCCAAAATGCGCCGTCTTCTTCCCCTACGAAATGGAGGAACTGGACCAGATCCTCACTGCTCTCGACGCTGCTGCGCCAGCTGAATCGAATGCTCAGGCTGTCGCCGGGCTGGGCGCGCCGCGGCAGTTCCACCGCCTCAAGGACGAAGCCGTTGTCGAAGGCAGCCAAGATCGCGCCCGGGGCCGCGGTTTCCCCGGGCAGCAGCATTTCGCCCAGTATGACTTGCCTGTCATTCAGGGTGCGCAGGTCGCTTGTGACCACTCGTAGGCTCCGAAACTCGCCATCAAGTTGCGACCATAGCGTCAGCACCACCCAAAGCGCGCGGTTAACCGGCGCGTCCGGCGGGATTACGAGCTGCAGCCACTGGCGATACACGGGCTGGTAACCGGGAGCGAGAAAAAAGTCTCGTTGCCGGTCCGCATGTTTGTCGGCGCCGGCGACGGAAGAGCCGTCCACCTGGTCAACCAGGTGAATGGAATAGCCGAGCCCCTCGTAATCCCAGCCGGCGGGAGACATAAAGAGATGCAGCTTGATATCGCCCGTGGCCTCTTCAATGCGGAAGGCATGCAGCCGCGCACCGGAAGCAAATTCGACTGTCGCCGGCTGCGCGCCGGTCTGGCCTGGAATCGTAACGATTGCTGTCGTTTGCGCGAGCAAGAATACCCAAAGCGCCGGCCATAGAACAATCAGTGCCCAGACAGCGCGCCTCGGCGGCAGCGCAACAGCTGAGAGTTGGCCGAGCAGGCCAAGCAGCGCCAGCCAAATACCGAGGAATTCCAGCGGTTCTTCCAGAAAATAGCGCCAGACGCAGCCGTCGCGCCCCACAGCCCCCAGGCTCATGCAAATGTCTTCGTGCTTCAGCTGTTCGATCAACAGCGCGCCAGCGGCGCTCAGCGCCAGGCCGGCCAGCAAGCAGATGTGCCATTTCCAAGCGGACCGCGGCCCGGCGAACGCGGCGGCAAGCGTTAACATGACAATTGCCAGGCCCAGCGCCGCGTATAGCCGCTCCCAATTGCGCAGGTACTCATGAAAATTGCTGTATTCATCGTAGGCCAGGAACAGGAAAACCAGACCGATCGCCAGCAGGTACAGGCGCTGCCCAATACTGCGGCCGCTGGCGAGCCAGGCGGCGACAATGGCGACGCCGCCGACCAAAGCCATCTGAATGGTGGATAGCGTTGCGGGCGCATTCCATTCGGCATTCAAATGCCAGAGCCAGTGTTCGAAGCCCGAACGCGATTCCGTCTCCAGCGCCATGACGACGGCCAGCAATTGCGCAAGCAGCAGGATGCTCAAAAGGCGCCGGGCGGCCGTCGGCAAGCGCGGGATCAGCTTCTTATAGGCGAAGACGCCAATTGGGGCATAGAGCAATATCGTCAGGACGCGGATCAAGGAATGAATGGCATCCACAACAGCGTATCTCCGTAGCGCCCGGTCAATCAGAAGCGAAGGGCGCGCAGATGCGGCCTCACTGATAAACGGTCAGCGCGCCCAGTGGCGCGCGCGCATCCGGGAAGGACGATCCCTCGGCGTCGCTCGCCGGCAACCGCTCCTGATCGCGCGCGCGATACAGACCGGTGTAGACATTGTAGCGCCCTGGGGCCAGGTCCGCTGGCAGGGGCACGCGCCAATTCTCGGTGTCGCTCAAGCCAGCGTACCACAGGCGGGTTGGCATGCGCGCGCCCAATGGGTGCTGATCGTAGCCGAAGAACGCGCCTGTTTCTTGATGCAGCAGATGCAAAAACTGGGCGTAATCTTCGGCGCCGGCGACATCGCTGCGCCAGGAAAACGCGATATCCAGCGTCTCGCCCGCCACAGCTTTCGACGGCATTGCAAGCGCCTCAAGAGTGAAACCGTTGCCAAATCGGGCGATTGCATTGGCTGCCGGCGGAGTCGATTCGCCCGGCAGCGCGAATTCAGCGAGCGCAATCTGTGTATTCTCCAGAAGCTGCCGATCGCTGGACAAAACCTGCTGGCGCAGAAATTCGCCGTTCCGCTCGCGCCAGAGCGCCAACACAATCCACATGGCGCGGTTGACCGGGGACGGGGCCGGAAACTTAAGCTCCGTCCATTGGCGATATACCGGCACATAGCCCGGCGCCAGCAGAAAGTCGATTTGCGCGCTCACATGCTTGTCGCTGCTGACAAGCGAATCCCCGCTGACCTGGTCAACGAGATGAAGCGAATAGCCGAGCTCGCTGAATTCTCCGCTTCCGGGAGAAAGAAAAAGATGCGCGTTTATTTCTTTCCTGAAGCGCTCGATGCGGAAAGCATGCAGTTGCGCGCCCGACTCGAATAGGACAGTTGCCGGCTGCGCATAAGCTTGGCGCGCGACCGGTATAATCGAATCGCTTGACAGCAGCAGAACCAGCCACAGAATTGGCAGCGCGAAAAGCGCCTTCTGCGAGCGCCCGGTTGCCAGCGGCGAAGATTCAGAAAACTGGCCCAGCATAGCCGCAAGCGCCAGAAACATTCCGGACAGTTCGAGGTATTCTTCGTACAAGCTGAGCTTGAGACATCCGTCCAGGCGCAAGAGCAGCAGGCGCTCGCAGATCTCAACATCGCGGTAATGTTCGAGGACCAGGGCGCCGGACGCGCTAATGGCCAGGCCGGCCAGGAACAGAATATGCCATATCAGCGTCCGGCGCGGCGAGCGCCCGGCAATAGCCAATGTCGCCGTGACCACGGCCAGACCCAGCACGGCGTAATATTGACGCCAGCGGCTGACGTATTCGTGCAGCACGCGGTATTCATCAAGCGCGGCGAACAGAAAGACCAGGCCGATTGCGACGAAATAAAGGCGCTGCCCGGCCGGTCGTCTTCTTGCGAGCCAGGCCGTTGCCAGAGACACCGCGCCGACTAGCGCCATCTGCGTCGAGGCAAATGTCGCCGGGACATTCCATTCCCCATTCAAGCGCCAGAGCCATTTCTCAAAAGCGTCGCTCGGCTGATGAGTCAGCGACATCACGATTAGCAGAATCTGAACGATGAGCAGGAGGGCGGCCAAGCGTTTGGCCGCCGACAATAGGCGCGGGTAGATCCGCCAAAAGAAGAGCAGGCCAAGCGGCAGGTAGAGCGCGAAGAAAATCAGCCGATTCAAGGCGTCAACTGAAATGAATAACTCAGCGTTCAGCAATGTCTTCCGCCTTAAATCCCGGCTGGAATCTCGGCCGACCGCAAAACGAACCGACCTTCAAACCCGGACAGGGGATCAGCCGACAAGGAGGCGGCTTCAGCAGCCGGCGCGTATTCGCCCAGCGCAACCCGCGCGTCGCCCAATAGTCGCTGATCGCTGCTGAGGATTTTCTGGTGAAGCAGGCCTTCTTCGCCCTGGCGCATTATCGACAGCGCGATCCAATATGTTCGGTTCAGCGGCGCTTGATCCGGCAGCGCAACTTCGATTTGCCCCCGAAAAATCGGCGCTGCGCCTGGCCGCAGCATCCAGAAATTATAGCGTGGCAGGGCCGGCGCGTTCTGAGTCGCGATGACTTCCTCGCTTTCTTGATCGACGAGACTCAGGGAATAAACCAGGCCGGCATGTACGCCGCGCTTTGCCGATGTGAATAACGTGAGGCGGATGGCGCCTTCGTCCGTATGCAGTCGAAGGCCGCGCAGCTGCGCGCCTTGCTCAAATTGGACGGAAACCGGGCGGGCGAGATGCTGCAGTTCAAGGCGCGGCAGAGCTGCATGGACAAGGAGCATAAGAACCCACATTGCCGGCAGAGACCATACGATCGCTTGGCTCAATCGCCGCCGCCCGGCTGTTGTATCGCTCAAAAGGCCCAGCGCAGCGACCAGGATCAGCCAGGCGCCCGCGTACTCGACCGTCTCTTCCCAGAGTCCAAAACTGAGGCAGCCGCGCAGGCGGAAAATCAACAGGTCGCCACAAGTCGTCGGCAAGAGCTCAAAGGCTGTCGCCGCTGTCCCGCTCATGGCAAGACCGACAAGAAAACAGGCATGCCATTTCCGTATGCGCCCCGGCGACCGCAGCGCAACAGCAATCGTAGCCAAAGAAATCAAGCCGCCCAGCGCCGCGTATGTTCTCTTCCAATTCTCAAGCTGCTCGTGCACCGAGTAGTATTCGTCCCAGGCCAGGAAAACAAAAATCAGCCCGAGAGCGACAAGATACAGACGCAGCGGGGCGGCTTGCGCCCGGGCCAGCGCGGCCGTCAGCAGAGCGACGCCCGCGACCAGCGCCAGCTGCGTCGACGCCAGCGTGCTGGCATAGTTGAATTCTCGATTGAGATCCCAGAGCCACCAGTTGCCGCTCGCCGTCGGCGGATTCGCCAGAGAAGCCATGATCACGATGAGCTGCGCCGCCAGCAGAGCGCTTGCCAGCCAGCGGGCGGGGCTTGGCAATTTGGGCGCGAGCCAGCGGTAGACCACCAAGGCGACCAGGATATATACCAAGATGATGAATGCGAAGTCTATTGTGTCGGATGAGATTTGGAGCACGCCGCCGCTCATGTCGTCGCTGCTTTATTGCGCGGCAATATCAGGCCGGTTCGCCGACTGCGTCCCGCTTGAGCTTGGGCGAGTCGCGATGTTCGCCGTACAAGTGACACTGCGCCATGTGGCTGTTGTCGCCGGTCACCTGCGGCGGACGCGTGTCGAGGCAGACCTCCATGACATCGGGACAGCGCTGGGCGAAGGGGCAGCCGATGAACTGTTCGGTCGGGCGCGGCACGCCCTCCTGAATGCGCAGCGGCGGATTCTCCAGGGTCGGATCCGGCGCCGGCACGGCCGCAATCAGCGCTTGCGTGTAGGGGTGCTGCGGGTTGTTGATCACGGCGTCGCTGGGGCCGATCTCGACGATTTCGCCCAGGTACATGATGGCGATGCGATCGCAGGTGTACTGCAGCAAAGATAAATCGTGCGAGATATAGACGGTGGCCAAGCCCAATTCCCGCGCGAGCCGCCGCGTCGTATTGAGGATGCCGGCGCGGACGGAGACATCAAGCATCGAGACCGGCTCGTCCGCCACCAGAAAATCCGGATGCAGGACCAGGGCCCGCGCGAGCACGACCCGCTGCAGCTGCCCGCCGGAAAGCTGGTGCGGATACTTGTCCAGAAAGGTTTCAGCCGGCCGCAGGTTGACGCGGTCGAGGGTTTCGATCACGCGCTGCAGGCGTCTGTCTTCGTCTTTCCAGCCGTGAATGATCAGGGGCTCGGTCAAAGAGCGATAAAGCGTGAAGCGCGGGTTGAGCGCTTCGAAGGGATTCTGAAACATCAATTGCACGCGCTCGCGGAAACCCAGCAACTCATCGCCGTCCATCTCCGTCAGATCCGCCCCGTCAAATATGATGTCGCCATCGCTGGCGTCAATCAGCTTGACCAGCAGTTTGCCGGTGGTCGATTTGCCGCAGCCGCTCTCCCCCGCCAGCCCGAGGCTCTCCCCGCGTTGCAGGGAGAAGGAGATGTTGTTCACGGCGTAAACGGTCTGCTCTTTGTCGCCGCGCAGGAGACCAGCCAAGCCGCCGCCGATCTTGAAGCGTTTGGAGACATTGCGCATCTCGAGCAGGACATCGCCATCAGCCCCGATATCGGATGTTGAGGGACTGCTGTTGGGCTCAGCCGGCGGCTGACCCGCCGTCTCTACCGAATTAGTTGCTAGAAGTGGGACATCCAAGTCCCCCTCCATTGCAATGGGGGGGGATTTAGGGGGGGGTTGAATGGGCCCTTGCGCCACTTCCACATTCTGCCAGAGCGTCGGGTCCTCCGCCCGGATGCGCAGTTCATTCATTTCGCTTGAGCGCAGGCAGGCCGCCACGCGATCCTCGCCGACCAATTCCAGCCGGGGATCCACATCGTGGCAGGCCGGCTGCACGAAGGGGCAGCGCTCGGCAAAGCGGCAACCCGCCGGCGGCTCGCGCAGATCGGGCGGATAGCCCTCTATCGAGACCAGCACATCCCGGGGGCGGGCGAGATTCGGGAAGGCTTGCTGCAAACCGAGGCTGTAGGGATGGGCGGGCGAGGCAAAAAATGGCTTCGCCGCCGCCTGCTCCACGATGCGGCCGGCGTACATCACGGCCACCGAATCGCAGACTTGCGCCACCACCGAGATATCATGCGTGATGAGCATGACCGTCAAGTTCAGTTCCTGCTCCAGCTCCCGCAGGACCTCGAGAATCTGGTGCTGCACAATCACATCAAGCGCCGTCACCGGCTCATCCGCGATGAGCAGGCTCGGCTCAAGCGCCAGGGCCATGGCGATGACGGCGCGCTGTTTCATGCCGCCGGAGAATTCATGCGGGTAGTGCATCAAGCGTTCGGTATCCAGGCCGACCAGGTCGAAGAGGTCGACCGCGCGGCGGCGCGCCGCCCGCTTGTCATAACCGCCGCGAATCCTCAGCAGTTTCAGCAGCTGGCTGCCGACCCGCTGCACCGGATTGAGCGAGTCCATTGAGGCTTGCGGGATGGTGGCGATTTCCCGCCAGCGCAGTTGCCGCATGTCGGCCGCCGGCAGCTGCAGCAAGTCCATGCCTTTGAACAGAATCTTGCCGGCGCTGATGCGGCCGTTACGCGGCAGCACTTGCACGATCGCCTTGAGAAGCGTGGTCTTGCCGCAGCCGGATTCGCCGATGAGCCCGAGCTGCTGGCTTTCTTCAATATCGAAGGAAACCCCGTCCACCGCTTGTACGCTGCCGTCTTGTGTGGCGTATTCGACTTTGAGATCGCGCAGGGAGAGAATGCTCATTGGCGACATCCCCCGGCCCCTTCGTCCACCAGGTGGGACGGGGAGATCGCTACTAACCCGGCTAAGTCAAATGAAGCCCCTCCCTCATTTTGGGCTCGCGTAGACATAGACCCGCCGGGGAGGGGTTTGGGGTGGGGGCCAGCGCAAGCGGTAGCAAACAACTTAATCACATCCTTCTTAAACGGGGAAACAGCACTTCTTCATAGCCGCGGCCGATGAAGAAACCGGCCATAACCGTCAGCATGATGCACAGGCCGGGCGGGATAATCCAATAAAAGGCGCCGCGCGTTAGCGCCAGCGATAGAAAGGCGTCCTGCAGCATGAAGCCCCAGCTGATCGTTTCCGGATCGCTGAAACCGAGGAAGCTGACGCTGGCTTCGGTCAGGATCGCCCATGCGATGGCGAAGGAACCATAAAGGAAAGACAGGGGCAAAATACTGGGCGCGATATAAACAAAGATGATGCGCAGGTCGCTGGCGCCGGAAACGCGGGCGGCGCTGACAAATGCCTGTTCCTTGATCACCAGCACCTGGGAGCGGATGACTCGGCCCGTATCCCGCCAGAGCAGTATCGCCATGGCGATTACGACATTCCAAATGCTGGGATCAAAAAAGGCCGCGATCACGATGATGAAAGGGATGAAGGGGATGCCAAAAGCGACATCGGCCGCGCGCATCAAAATCGTATCGACCCAGCCGCCGTAATAACCGGCCAGCAAGCCGATCACCGTGCCGATGACCGCCACCGCCGCCGCCGCCGAGAAACCCACCAGCAGCGCCGCGCGCGAACCGTGAATCAACTGGGAGAATATGTCCCGCCCGATATTGGTCGTGCCCAGCACAAAGTCGTTGCTGTAACCCTCGGCTACATCCTCGCCCGGCTCGGCCAGCCAATAGGGCATGGCATCTTTGATCCAGTCGCCCTCGTTGTTCTTGAGCGGCGTCAGCGGGTCGTTCGGCGCGAGCACGGGTGCGAAGACCGCGATGATGGCGAAGGCGGCGAAGACAATCAAACCGAAGAGCGCCATTCTGTCGCGCTGGAAGACTTCGAGGTTTGTTTCCCAAAGCTGGCGCAGGGCCGAGCCCTGGCGGAATTGCGCCGAACGCTTGCCGGACGCGGCCTCGCGAACCATCGCTTCTTGTTGCAATGCTCTACCTCCGCCTCAAGAGACCTGGGCCTGCGCCGATGCGCCGACGCGCGGGTCTAGCAGGCTGTACAAGATATCGGCGATGAAATTCATGAATACGATAATCAATGCGATCAGAAAAAAGGCGCCCTGGGCCAGCGGATAATCGGCTTGCTGGACCGCCCGCACCAGCGTCCGCCCCAAGCCGGGCCAGGAGAATACATTCTCGATGACCACGTTGCCGCCGATGCTGTAGCCAACGCCCAGGGTCAGCGCGGTCAAGACCGGCAGCATGGCGTTGCGCGCCGCCGTCTGAATCATCACCCGCCACTCGCGGTAGCCGGCCAGCCGGCTCATGGTGACATAATCCTGATCCAGCACCTCGAGCATGTTGGAGCGCATCAGCAGAAGCGGCAAACCATGCAGGTAAACAACCAGCGTAAAAGTCGGCAGGATCATGTGCCGCCAAAATACCGGCGACATCAGCTTGTCCCACTCCGTTTCCCAGCGGTAGCGGACCATGGCCGGGCCAATCCCCGAAGACGGCAGCAATTTCCACTGGAAGGCGAAAAACGTCAGCAGCAGCATGCCGACCCAAAAGGTCGGCGCCGCGCGCGTCATCAGCGTGAAAGTCGTCCCGACGCGCTCGAACAGACTGCCGCGCAGAGCCGCCATCAATATGCCGCCGAGCACCCCGACGGCATAAGCCAGCAATAAGGAACTCAGGGTCAGATAAATGGTGTTGGGCAGATCGGCGCGCAGGATATCCAGGACGCTTTTGCCGGCGTAACTGAAGGTCTCGCCCAGGTCGAGCTTGAGCAGATTAAAGAGATAAATGATGTATTGCTCGTGCAGCGGCTTGTCGAGGCCGAAACGCGCCAGCAGCGCCGCTTCCTGCTCTTTGGTAAAAGTGGTGTCAATATAGCTGGCCAGCGGGTTGCTTGGCGCCAGCCGAAAAAGCAGGAAGAGAATCGTAACGATGATCCAAAGCACCATCACGCTCTGCAGGAAGCGTCCGACGATGTAGTAGACGACGCCTCGGTTCATGCTTTGCGCTCCACAGTTGTCCGCGCCTCTCCGGTTAGCCGTCGGGCGACCCGACGGGTCGCCCTTCCATTCATTCTCATTTGCGGTCTTTGCAGGGAGTCTGGTCGGGTAGACACAGACCCCCTACCTGTCATTTGCGCTGCGGCAGGGACTCTCAGTTCGCCGGGTAGTGCAGGCGTCCGTCGTCATCCCAGGTGTAGCCAGCGCCGGCCAGCAGTTCGCGCGCGCCGTCGATGCTGAAGTCGTAGGTCGGCAGGTCGTCGCATTGACGCCAGTATTCCAGCGCGGCCGAGACGAAGCTGTCCGCCGGGGCGGCGAAACCGTTGTAGATGTTGTCGATGATGAACTGCTGCGGGATGGTATGCGCAACAGCCTGACGGAAGTTGACATCATCGAAGGGCGCATAGCGCACGTTGAAGGCGAAGTATTGGAAACCAATGCTGATCGCCGAGAACAGATCGAGATGTTCGTTGTCCGACACGATATCCTGCAGCACGCCCGGGTCGCCCGGCCATTCCCAGAGGAAGTTCATTTCGCCGGATTGAATCTGGCCCAGCGTCGCTTCCTGGTTGGGCAGCACGTTCATAATCCAGGAGTCGATCTTGGGGCGCGCCCAGTGGTCATCGAAGGCCTCGAGGAAGACGAATTCATTCACATCGAAGGCGACGTACTTGAAAGGACCTGAGCCGATGGGAATCTCTTCCTGGATCGAATCGGCATCGGCATCGTCCCGCGTCAGCAAGTCGTTGATAATCGGTTCCCAGACGTGCTTGGGAATCAAGTTGAGCTTGGCGAGCGAGCTGGTCTCGAAAGCGGCCGAAGGCGTCTTCAGGGTGTAGCGAACGGACAAGTCGTCGATGATCTCAATGTTGGCGACGTTGCGGGCGAAGGGATGGTAATCCGGCGCTTCGGGACGGAACTCTTCTTTGCCGTCTTCGTCCACCTGGGTCGTACCAGCCAGAGCCGCTTCAAAGGTGTAGGCGGCATCTTCCGATGTGACCGGCTCGCCATCGTGCCACTTCATGCCGGCGCGCAAGGTCACAACCACATTCAGCGGGTCTTCCCAGACAACGCTTTCAGCGGCCCAGGGCTCGGCCACGCCGATGGGGTTGATGCGCATCAGGCGGTCCCAGGTCATCTCGGTAACGCGGCTGGGCGCGTCGCCGGCGATCTCCAGCGGGTTGAAAGAATTCAGGAAGGACGTGGTCGAGGTGATCAGCGTCTTGTTCTCGCCGGTCGGCTCAATGCCGATCCAGGTCCAGAAGTTGTGCACGCCGATGCCGGCCTGCGTCACGACGCTGTCGCCATTGAAGACATCGGTATTGACAACTTGCGGCGTCAAGGGGTGCACGAAGTAGGCGTTCACCATGTCGTTGCGGATCACCTGCTGCGCTTCGCAGATGATATCCAGACGCGTTTCCTTGTCGCCCACTTCCACGCGCTGCGCTTCCGCCAGGGCGTCATAATCGGCATTGTTGTAGCCGATGAAGTTGTAGCCGCCATCGCGCACGCTGGAGTGGAAGAGGTTGTAGGTGAATTCATCGGGATCCGAACGTTCCGGACGGCCGACCATACGCCAGTAGGTCATCTGGAAGGGACGTTCCGCGCGACCTTGACCTTCAACGCGGCTGTACCAGATCTCATCGATCAACTGCGCCCAGGGGATCGCGCGGTGCTCGACCTCCAGGCCCAGCTCGCGCATATTCTCGACGACCAGTCGCGTGGTCTCGTATTCAATCGGGCGTTCCGCCTGCGTCACCGAATGCACGATGATCGGCGGGATCATTTCGCCCATGGTCTGCGCTGTGGCGGGCGCGGCCAGCACAAGCGCCAGCATGAGCAGCACAATAAGGCTTGTAACTCGTTTCAGCTTTCTGTTCATGGTTGGGTTATCTCCTTACCCACATAAATGTACGGCAAATTCAGGAACTTCCGAAAATGCAACTGGTCTGATTCTATCCCACCTCCCCTAGAACATGAATTGGCATCTTTAATAAGTTTGGCTTTCAGCCGCTTACAATTGCAGATGGCCTAGACCATCCTGGAAACGGAGGCGCGCATTGGGCGACATGTCGTCCAGTCGCTGGATGAGCGAGCGCGCTTCCTCGCCCCGCAGCAATTGCGGATTGCCGTCGTCATCAAGCAAGGCCGGCTGCAGAGAATAGCTCGACGCGCCATCGGCGGCGATATCGACCAGGACAATGACCGTCTCGCACCAGTTTCGATTGCGCCGGGCCATGGTCATGCCATAAGGCGAATTGCGGCTGACCGGCGTATCGCTGACCGGGCCCAGGTTGTGATGGAAAACGAAGTTGCCCAGGCTGTAAAAGATTGGCTTACCGCGGTAAAGCTCCACTTCTTGGAGCGAATGCGGATGATGGCCGATGATGAGATCGGCGCCGGCGTCGATCAGGGCGCGGCCAACCTCGATCTGGTAATCAGCCAAGCCGTCTTGAAAGCGCGGCCGCCAAAAGGGCGGCACGCCCCAATGCAGCGCCAGGATGATGAAGTCCGCTTCCTTACGCGCCGCTTCAATGGCGCGAGTCGCGCGCTCGAGATCTTCGCGCCAGGCGCGCGTGAAGACGTAGGGCGCGCTGCCCGGCTGCTCCAGGCTGGCCGGCGGATCGATATGGTAGGACTCGGAGACATGAATTGGCGCGACGCCCGGGCTGTTCGCGGCGGCGGCGGCGCCCGGCCCCAGCGTTGACGCCGCGCCCAGGAAGGCGACGCTTGTATCGCCCGCCTTGAGAACCTCGGCCCGCCAGGCGGCATCGAGATTTTCTCCCGCGCCGACATAGGGCAGCTCACGTTCATCGAGGAAGCGCATCGTATCGAAGAAGGCGACCTCGCCGAAATCCATCATGTGGTTGTTCGCCAGCGTCACAATGTCGAATCCCAAGTCTTGAACATCGGCAAGCAAATCGGGCGGCATGCGCATATTCACCCATTTTTCGACCGGCGCGCCCCGCGTCGAAACTGGCGTTTCCAGGTTGCCAAAGGCGACATCGACGCCGCGCAGCACTTCAGAGACCGCCGCCAATTCCGCTGTCTGCGGCAATGCCTCCTGCGGAAAGATATCGCCAACTGCCGCTATCGTAGGCATATATGTCCTGTTATCGGGCGATTCAAGGATCGCCCCTACACTTTCTCTCCGCCCTTGAAGACGGCGGCGATTTCGCGCAAGTTGCGGATATCCACCAGCGGGTCGGCGTCAAGCAAGAGCAGATCGGCATACTTGCCCGCTTCCACTGTGCCGATGTCGTCTTCCATATCCAGCACGGCGGCGTTATTGCGCGTGCCGATGCTGATGGCTTCCATGGCGGTCAGGTCATTATCCACCAGCAGCTCCAATTCGCGGGCCATGCTGAAGTTGTGCGGGGCGAGTGGATTGCCGCCGGCGTCGGTGCCGATGCCCAGGAAGATGCCTTTGGAACGCGCCAGGGCGATGGTGCCCCGAATCTGCTTGATGCCCTGCTCGATCATGGGTTTCCGCCGCTCGGCATCGGCCTGCTGCACCGGCGACAGCGGGTAGCTCTCCAAATCAGGATTGCCGGCGCCCAGGGTCAGCACCAGCGTCGCGCCGTTTTCCACCATCATGTCGGCCGTCTCTTCATCGAGATAGGTGCCATGTTCGATTGTATCGACGCCGCCCAGCATACAATTGCGGATGCCGCCGGTGCCATGGCAATGCGCCGCCACCTTGCGGCCCATCATGTGCGCCACCTCGGTGACGGCGGAAATCTCCTCGACGGTGAGCTGGCTGGCGTGGATATCCTGTCCGGGCGTGGCGGTGCCGCCGGTGGCCATCAACTTGACCAGGTCAGCGCCGGCTTTAATCTGCTCGCGCGCCGCCTTGCGCATCTCATCCGGTCCGTCGGCTTCGCGGGCGATGAAGTGGGCATGCCCGCCGGTCATGGAGATGACACGGCCGGAAAGCTTCATGCGCGGGCCTTCGATGAAGCCGCGATTGATGGCGTTGCGCAGCGACATCTCGATGAATTGCTCGCCGCCGACATCGCGGATCGTCGTCACGCCATGGGAGAGCGTGCGCTTGCAGATATCGACCGCTTCCAGGACCAGCTCGTCGCGGTGCTTTTCCAGCAAGGCGAAGACGCTTTCGCTGCCGTTGTAGCAGATGTGGATATGGGCGTCGATCAAGCCGGGCATGAGCCACTTGCCGCCGACATCAATTTGCTCGGCCGCTTGCGCCGCGGCGGGCAAGTCGGCGGCGCTTCCGACCCAGGCGATGCGATCGCTCTGGACGTGCACGGCGGCGTCCGTCAGCGGCGCGCCGCCGTTACCGTCGATCAGGGTCGCGCCGGTTAAAGTGAATTCCATCTCTAATTCCTTTCGTCAACTACTGACCAAATATAGCGCATGTTACCGCCCTGGCGCTCGCTCGCAATTACATCAAGCGGCTTCTATAAGTATCGAACCCAGCGGTACACGCCCGTCTTCGAAGTCGCCCCCCCCCCCCCCCCCCCGCTTTGCGCCGCCAGGCGCTCATTATCGCTCGCGCGATACAAGCCCGTAAAAACCAAGTAACGCCCAGGCGCCAACTCCGCCGGCAAGGGCACTTGCCATTTCTCGCTATCGGCTAAGCCCGCATACCACAGACGCGTCGGCAGACGCGCGCCCAAGGGCTGTTGATCGTAGACGAACCATTCGCCGCCGACCTCTTGACCAAAATGCAGAAATTGGATCAGGTCATCTTCGCCATTGGCAGCGCTGCTCCATGAGAAATCAATGCACAGATTCTCGCCCGGATGAGCGCTTTGAGGAAGATCGACTTGGCCAAGCGTGAATGCGTCGCCAAACTGAACTAAGGGCTGACCGATTGACTCCGCCGATTCTGTTGGCAGAGCTAACTCGCCAACAATTATTTGGGATTTTCCAAGCAACTGAAGATCACTCGACGCGACTGGAATACGTTCATAACCGCCGACTTGTTCGCGCCAATATGTGAGCACAATCCAGTATGCGCGGTTGCGCGGGGTTTCGGGCGAGATATCTAACAGAAGCCACTGACGATATTTGTGGGCGCGCGTGTAGAATTCCAATCCCCAAGGATATGTGCGCGACGTCATCTTGTCGACGCCTGCTATAGACGCGCCGCTAACTTGATCAACCAAGTGTAGCGAATAGCCCAGACCAGTGTAATGATGCCAAGACTGTGATGCCAAGAAAGTCGCCAGACCCACGCTGCCAGCCTGCCGTTCAATACGGTAGGCTTCGAGCCTGACATCAGCCTCCAATTCTACTGACGCCGGCCGAGAGAAGTGGTTGATTTCGAGATAAGTAACTGGAAATGGCAATAAAAGGAAAACAAGCGATATCAAAGGCGAAAGATAAATGAACCAGCGCCCGGTCAAACGCGAATCGCTGGTAGCTAGGGAAAACTGCCCAAGCATTGCTACCAGTGTCAGCCAAACCCCGGCAAATTCAAGAATTTCTTCGTATGAACTGGACTCTATACAGCCCACAATGTGTATGGGCAATTCTACGCATCCAAAACGGAGGCTTTCAACAACGAGCGCGCCAAAGCCGCTGATCGCTAAACCGAATAAGAACAAGATATGCCAGATTCTGCCAAGCGAGGCTGTGCGCGCGGCCACAAACAGCGTTGCCAACGCCGCTACCGCGCCCAAGGCCGCGTAGTGCATTTCCCAGCCAGGCCATTTCCGGTTGGCGCTCTGAAAGAACTCGTCATGCGCAAGGTATACAAAAAGCGCCGACATACAGCCGAAGTACAAACGTTGCCAGATTGGCAGAGTACGCGCCCGCAATGCTGTTACGAATGCGACAAGCGCGACAATTGAAAGTTGCGTCGCTGCAAGCCCGGCGGGGATATTTAGTTCTTCGTCAAGATGCCAAAGCCATCGATCGAAGTCCGTAGTGGGAAAGAACCCTAGCGCCATCGCAACTAGGAATATCTGCGCTGCCAGTATACAAACTGCCAAACGTTTTTCTGGCCTTCGCAAACGCGGCAATAGCAGTTGCCACGCTATAAGGGCAAGGGGCAAATATACCAGAAGCGCAAAGAGGCGAATCAACAATTGAGCGGATATCACTGTCTGAATTATCGCACCCTTCGCGCTGGCGTTTTCGATGTAGGGGCGAGCCACCGGCTCGCCCGCACGAATATTGGCTTCCGGATTTTAATTCTTGCTGTGATAGAGATCGCGCGGCGACGACGCCTGCCCTGAGGCGATCTTCGGCGGCGTCATGTATGCGCGTTTGCTGTGGCTGAGGCCCGAGCCCAGCATCGCCTCCAGGAATTTGAGCTGTACGCGCGCCGGGTTCAGGAAGGGCACGCCCAACTCGGCCTGGCAGGCTTCCGGGATCTCGAGGAATCCCATGCTCATGCAGCCGACGATCAAGGTGTCGGCGCGGTCTTCTTCGATTGCCTTGCGCCCTTCTTCCAGCGTGACCTCAATGGCCAGTTCGCGGTCTTTGTGCAATTCCAGCACCGGGATATTCACGGCGCGCACGCTGGCCAGCTTGTCGCCGCCGCCGCTGTTGCGCATCGTCTCTTCCAACGGGCCGATGACGCTGTCGGTCACGGTGATGACCGAGTAGCGCCGGCCCACCGCCGATGCCATCAAGGCCGTCGCTTGCCCGGCGCCGACTACCGGGATATCCACGATCTCCCGCAGGGCGCCCAAGCCGGGGTCGCCATAGCAACCCAAAAGGATGCCATCCCAGCCATCGGCTTGCAGTTCATGCGCGCGCTGAACCGTCTCCGGGATAGAAAGGTATTCTTCGTACATGCTTTCGATGGAGCCGGGCCCGGCCGGGATGTCGGTGATGTCGACATCGGTGTTCGGCGCGGCCTGGCGCTGCAGGTACTCGCGGCGGCGCCCGAGTTCGGCTTGACCGGCCGGCGTGCGGCCCATGGGTCCGGATACGAGATAGATGAGTTTCATGTTTTGATCTCCATTATGGGCGAGCCACCGGCTCGCCCGTACATACATTGCATTTCTGGGTTTCGGGCGAGCCAGGCGTCGCCCCGACATCTGTTCGGTATTTCGGCGGGCGACACAAGTGTCGCCCCTACACCTCTTCGGTAGCGCGGCGGGCGATTCACAGAATCGCCCCTACGAATTTCGCATTAGGCAATCTCTGTGTCCTCTGCGTCCTCTGTAGTTAAATTTTCTCCAGAGCCGCCCGCACGATATTCGCCGAGGTCTCGAAAGACCAAGCCACGCGGTTGACGCCGCGCAGGAGGTGCGTCCGCGTGACCCGCCGCATGTGCCCATCGGCAGCGGCGATATCCAGCGCCGGCGCCAGATCGGGCAATTCCGGCACGCGCACGGCCGGCTCATTGCGGAAGCGCCCCTGGCGCGTGAAGTTAATCGGCACCAGTTCCCGGGCCAGCGCCAGCAGGGCGTCGTTGTAGGCGCGCGCGCCGGCATCGCCAACCTGGCCCTCCGCCAGGTCAGCCGCCCGATCGTGCAGATCGCTCAACGCCGAATCCAGATCCGCCAGCGCCGCGTATGCCGGGCCGAAGTCGGCCTCGTCGCCGGCCGCGGCCGAATAACGATCCAGCGTGTCCTTGAATTCGGCCGTCAAGGCGCGGAAGTCGTAGGGATGCAGCGGATTATTCAGCAGGCGCTGCAGCGATGTCGCGTAGACGCGCAGGTCGCGCATCAGGTTGTCTTTGTCGGCGATCTCAAGCCTGTCATTCTCGGTGTGCCAGGCGATATTGGCGCCGCAGCCGCCGACTCCATAAAAGCCCAATTCGTCGATCTTCGCCTGTGGCATTGAAGACAGCAGCATAAACAAACTCGATATGCCGATGTTGTTGAAGGAATAATCGCCGGCTTGATGCGGGCGCTCGCCGGTGAAGCCTTTGCCGGTCGAATCCAGCACAGACTTGGCGGCGAAGTCCTCCACTTCGGCCATCACGGTGACACCGCGGTACTCGGTCGCCCAGCGGCAGCCGGGCGAATCGATATTCATCTGCGCCACGCAATTCCGCGCCAGATCAAGCCCAAAGGCGTCAGCATACCAGGTTGACGCGCCATAGCGTCCGGTGGAATGCCCGGACCACCAGGCCACGCGCAGGCTGCGCGCCATGCTATCGCGACGATTGTGGAAGATGCGCGCCAGCTCGAGCAGGGTGGCGTCGCCGACAGCGTTGTCGCCGATGCCGATATCCCAGGAATCCATGTGCCCATGCGCGAGCACAAAGCGCTCCGGCTCGACGCTGCCTTTGATCTCCGCCACCAGACAGGGGCATTCGAACCAGCCTTCCTTGAGCTCGGTATGCAGCGTGACTTCAGTTAAGCCCGCCTCCAACTGCGCCAGCAAGGCGTCGCCATCGGGTCGATTGATCGACAGCACCGGGATCGTCGGCTGGCGATGGTAATTGTCGAGGTCGGGCGCGCCCCAAATCGTGGTGCAGATGCCCCAATGGATATCGACGCCGGGGTTGATGAAGATTGCGCCTTTCGCGCCTTTGTTTTGGAAATACCAGACCGGCGGCGGCCCGCCAAAGCCATCGACCACAACGATCTTGCCCTCAACATCGACTTCGGTCGTCGGCGAAAAATCGAAGAAATCCACGCTTCGTCCCGCGGCGAATCCCTCAATGATGACCGCCTCGCCACTAGCGCCACCGGCCGGCGTGCTGATGGAAAAACCCGGTGTCTTAGCGCGATAGGTAGTGCCGCCCGCCTCCAACGATGCTTTGATCGGAACGCTCAAGAACTGTTCCGGCATGTGCATCTCGTGGGGAACGCCCAGGGCGCTCAGGCGCTCCGAGACGTAATTGAAGGCCGTCCGTTCATCTTCCGATGAGGATTCACGCACCAGCGTGGTGAAACGCTCGACGAGCGACCAAGGTTCATCCGGCGAGAGCGACTCCAGCAAGGCATCTTCCAAGCCGGCGTTTTTCGTTTCATACAGTGCTTGCATATTCTCCATATCCTCCCGGGATAGAATAGAAAATCACTTTAGCTTTGTCAGCTTGCATAGCCGCGTTGGCGCCCGACGAGCAACTCATCGCCTCTTCCGTCAAGTTGTTGGCTTGCGCAGCGCAAACGGAGCCATATCCAAACTTCATCAATTGTGAGAGTCTAACAAGTGATTTCAGATTGTCAATTACGCGCGCCGACGGGCAGTGTATACTTTTCGGTTGAAACGTAAAAACTTTGCCACGGAGTACAGCGAGAAAAACAAGAGCGCCGAGGATCGTGTACGAAATATGCCCTTTTCTCAAAAGATGACCGACAAAGAGATCGCCGCGGCTCTGGAACACAGCAGGCGGCGTCAGGATCATAACCTCGAAGGCTTTCGGACGCTCCTGCGTTTCCCTTCCATAAGTATCGATCCCGGCTTTCAGCCGCAACTGCATGCCTGCGCTGATTGGATCCACGCCGAAATGGAGCGCATCGGCCTGGAGAATTGCCAGAAGCTGCTGACCGCCGACCATCCTGTGCTTTACGCCGACTGGCTGCGCGCCGGCCCGGACGCGCCGACCATCCTCTTCTACGCCCACTACGATGTGCAGCCGGTCGGCGATGCCGCGCTCTGGCAGTCGCCGCCCTTTGAGCCGACAATCATCGACGGACGCCTGGTCGCGCGCGGAGCGGTAGACGACAAATGTGGCATCTGGATCAACCTCAAGGCGATTGAAGCGGTCCTGGCGACATGCGGCCGGCTGCCAATCAATATCAAGCTCTTTTTTGAAGGCGAAGAAGAGCTCGGTTCCAAGAACACTGCGCCTTTCGTCGCCGCGCATAGCGACCTGCTCGCGGCCGACGCGCTGATCATTTCCGACGGCCCCTTCTCGCCTGAACAACCGGTGATTGGCAACGCCCTGCGCGGCTCGGTCATGGGCGAACTGCGCGTGCAGGGACCGCCGCATGAGCTGCACAGCGGGCGTTATGGCGGCGCGGTCAAAAACCCGATTCATTACCTGGCGCGCATCATCGCCTCCTTTCATGATGCGAGCGGGCGCGTGCGGATACGCGGCTTCTACGATGACGCCATTCCCATGACGGACCGGCAGACCCGAGACATGAATGCCCTGTGGAAGACCATCGGACCGCCGCTGCAGCGGGCCGCGGGCGTCGAAGACTTCTTTGGCGATTCTCTGGGCGTCTTCGCCGAACGCAGCACATCGCAGCCGACGCTGGATGTCAGCGGCATCTTCGGCGGTCCCCCGGCCGATGAGACCCGCGCAGTCATCCCGGCGGCTGCGGGTTGCAAAGTTACGATTCGCACAGTGGCCGGGCAAGACTCCGAAGGCATGTGGCGGCGCTTCGTCGAACACGCTGCCGCCTTCGCCGAGCCGGGCATCAAAGTCGACGCCGAGCTTCTCAGCATCGCGCATCCCTTCCTGATGCCCGATGACGGCCGGGAGATCCGCGCCATCCAGCGGGCCCTGAAAGCGGCGCTCGGCCGCGAGGCGCTGCTCATGCGGCATGGCGGCTCGCTGGCCATCGGCGGGCTGCTGGGGCGGGAGTTGGGCGTCCCGGTGACGATGTTCGGTTATGGTTCGGGCGATAATTCGCATGGACCGAACGAATTCATCATTGTCGACGACATCCAGATTGCGACCGAGGCAGCGATTCGGCTATTGTTCGAGTTGGGCGCTGAAGAGGATTAGAGCTCGCTGCGCTTGACGCACGATCCAAGTCGCCCTAGCCTACTCCGCCCGCACATCAAGCACATCGCGCAGGGCATCTCCCAGGAAATTGATGCTCAAGACCGTGATCATGATCGCCAAACCGGGATATATGCCCAGCCACCAGGCGCGGGTGAAGAAGCTGCGGGCGTCGCTGATGATGAGGCCCCAGGTCGGCGTGGAAGCTTTCACGCCCAAGCCCAGGAAGGACAAGCCCGCCTCGGCCAGTATGGCGAAAGAGACGCTGAGTGTGGCCTGCACGATGATGGGCGCGATGGCATTGGGCAGGATGTGCCGCAGCATGATCACGAGATCGGAGGCGCCGATTGAGCGCGCCGCCAGGACATACTCCTCTTCGCGGATGGATAGCACCATGCCCCTTGTTATTCGCGCGAAGTCATCGAGGAAGGCCAAAGATATCGCCACGATCACGTTAGCCAGGCCGGTCCCGAAGACCGCCACCAGATAAACCGCGATGATGAAATTGGGAAAAGCCCACTGCAGGTCGATATAGCGCATAAAAACGATATCGATCCAGCCGCCGTAGTAGCCGGCCAGCACCCCCATCGCCACGCCGATGAGCATCGATATCATCACGGTACTGATGCCGACGAAGAGCGAGACGCGCGCTCCGAAGAGGACGCGCGTGAACAGATCCCGCCCCAAATCGTCCGTGCCCAGCGGGTGGGACGGCGAGGGCGGCAGCAAGATATCGAATTCCTGCGACAGCGGATCGTACGGGGAGATGACGGAGGCGAAGATCGTGCTGATGACGATCAGCCCAAGCACAATCAAACCGGCGACCGCCCGCTTGTCGCGCAGCAACAGATGATGCGCTTTCGGGCGAAGCGGCATCTCCGGGGGCGGCGCGCCGGGCAGGACAGCGACGGTCGGGTCCGAATCGGCGCTAGTCATAGCTAATGCGCGGATCAATCAGGCGATAGAGCATATCCACCGCCAGATTCATGAAGACCAGCAAGACCGCCACCAGCAAGATGCTGCCCTGCACGACCGGGTAATCGCGATTGAGAATGCCCTGGATCAAGACGCGGCCCAAACCTTTGATGGCGAAGACATTCTCCACCACCACCGAGCCGGAAAATAGCAGCGCCAGCGAGATGCCCATGACCGTGACCACCGGGATCAACGCGTTGCGCAAGGCATGGCGAAAGATGACGCGCCGCTCGTTTAAGCCCTTGGAGCGCGCCACCGTGATGTAATCTTGACCCAGGACTTCCAGCATGGCGGAGCGGGTCAAGCGGGCGATCGAAGCGGAGAAGGGCAACCCCACCGAAAGGCCGGGCAGAATCAAATAGCGCAGCCATTGATCCAATCCGTCGCTCATGGGTCTGTAGCCGATGGACGGGAACCAGCGCAGATTCACCGCGAAGACGATAATCAGCACGATGCCAATCCAGAACGACGGCATGCTGATGCCGAGGAAGGCGGCGAGATTAAAGCCGTAGTCGAGGAAGCTGTCCTTCTTGACGGCGGAGACAATGCCGGCGGTCAAACCCAGCGTGAAGGAGATCAGGAAAGCGACCAGCGCCAGCGAAACGGTCCGCGGGATGGCTTCGGCGATCTGTTGGCTGACGGCCTGGTGACTGCCGTAGAGCGATTGCCCGAGGTCGCCGGCCAGCGTATTGCGCATCCAGAACAAGTATTGCACCCAAACCGGCTGATCCAGACCCAGCTTGGCGCGGATGACTTCGGCCGCTCTGGGGTCGACATCGGCCAGCAAGGCCTGGATCGGATCGCCCGGCACGGCGCGCAGCATGAAGAAGACGAGCGTGCCCACCGCCCAGACGACTATAAGCGCTTGCAGCACTCGCCCGACGAAATAGCGCATGACGAAGCCTCAAGTGCGGGAGCGTTCGAGCGGATTATGGGCGACGCAAGCGCCGCCCATACGTACCGCGCGCAAAAGCGCTAGTTGAAATAGACGCGATCGAGATCGCGCAAGCCGACGATGCGGCCCGCCGGCGGCACGGTAACCTCGGCGCGGTGCACCAGAATCTCGGTCAGGTGGTGCGTGAAGATCGAAGCCACCTTGTCCGATGTGATCTGATTCGCCTCCTGCACCAGGACCTTGCGCGCTTCGGGATCGGCAGTGACCGCTTGTTGGTCGACCAGTTCGTCCACATGGGCATCCGAGAAGGAGCCGAAGGCCCGCTCGCCGTATTTTTCTACCAGGTCGGCGTCATTGCGGTTGGGGCCGTTGAAACGGGATGTCGTCTGCATCCAATCGACCAAGCCGTCATCCGGGTCAAAGTCGCCGCCGCTGCCCAGGGCCATCAAATCGTACTCCATCCGGAAGGCGTCTTCGATGAGCACGGTGAAATCTTTGACATCCAGTTCCAGGTTGATGTTGAGGTTGTTGCGGTAGATATCGACCATGACCTCGGCGGCGCGGCGGCCCGCGGGCGTCGTCAGTAGCTTGAGCGTGGGGAAGCCCTCGCCATTGGGGTAGCCGGCCTCCGCCAGCAATGCCTGCGCCCCTTCGACATCAAAACGCTGCTCGCTGGTTTCGTTGATGGCGGTATCGAAGTAGAAGCCCATCGCCGGGTTGATCGTGCCGAAGCCGGGCACGCCGCGCCCGAAAAGCGCCCGCTGAATGAAGCGTTCGCGGTCGAAGGCTTTGGCCAGGGCCAGGCGCACTTGGAAGCCGCTTTGCGTCTTGAGCTCGTCGACCGAGGGGTTGAAATCCGCGACTGCCATCGGCTCGCGCCAGGGGTTGGCAAAGACGGATTGGAAGCCGTTGCCCGCGATTTCATCCACCACCAGGTCCGGATTCGCCAGGAAGCGATCGATCAACTCAGCGGCGACGGCGTTGCCGCCGATCAGATGAATATCGCCGGTTTCGATGGCGGCCGCCAGGGGCTCGGTCTCCGGGATTGGAATGATCGTGACTTTGTCAACGGCCGGGCGCTCCGGGTCGTAGTAGTCATCGAAACGTTCCAGCACCACGCCTTGGCCCAGCTGATGCTCGGTCACGCGGAAGGGGCCGGTGCCGATGGGCTTCAAGCCGTATTCCTGCAAGCCCATGGACTCAATAGCGTTGCCGTTTACGATGGTCATCGCCCGGCCGCTGGAGCGTTCCAGGGTCTTGACCAGCAGCGACGCCTGGGGGCGCGCCAGCGTCAGCTCCACGGTGGCGTCATCCAGCGCCACGACATCAAGCACGTTGATCAAGTTGCCGGAGTGGATGGAGTTTTCCGGGTTCTTGGAGCGGTTGTAGGTATAAACGACATCGGCGGCGGAGAAGGCATCGCCATTGTGCCAGGTCACGCCTTCGCGCAGATTAAAGGTCCAGACCAAGCCGTCGTCAGACACGGTCCAGTCGGTGGCCAGGTCGCCCTCGGCAACCAGGTCAGCATTGATATGCGTCAAGCCGCTCATCACGTTGGAAGCCACCTGAAATTGCAGCACGGCGTTGATCACAGCCGGATCGAGCGTGGTGATTTCAGCCGTGCCCGCCCAGCCGCAAATCAAATGGCCGCCGGATTGGGCGACGGCGCGGGCCGCAGTCGGCAAGACGATGCCGGCCGCGCCCAGCAACTGCGCCATAGAGAGCGTTCCGCCGGAGGCGGCGACCAGGCGCAGGAAAGAACGGCGGCTGAGCTGGGGACCGCTCAAGTCGTCGGCACTCAAGCCGAAAAGCGGATCCTGCGGATCGTAATCGTAGGCGCGGCGATGTTCTTCTTCCACCCGCGCCTTCTCCTGCGGTGAGAGGTTTGCGATGATTTTTCTCAGATGCTTGTTCACTTTGCCATACTCCTGACTCTTTTAATGATGAAAGCTGCCGAAGCCTGCACTCGGCAAGCGGAGCGCACCGAGTATAAAACGCGGCATCGCATATCGCAACAAAGCTCGCGACAGGTAGTGTATCCATTTCGGTTGAATTTCTTTAAATGCCGACGATTTGGTAGGGGCGACTGGCGGGCTGTGTCCACGCGCCCCGGTGAGTCGCCCAATTTCGATTCTGTTCGTACCCATCGGGCGATCCACCGGATCGCCCCTACCGGACTATTTCAACCGAAATGGATACATTTCCTAGAGAGTTGATTATTGCGCCGGCGACGGCATTAGGGCCTGGCTCACATCTTGATGGCGCCGGCCGTCAATCCATTTTGAATGCGGCGATTAAATAGCAGATAGAAGATCAGCGGAGGCAGTATGGAGAAGACCAGACCCGCGCTGCGTTTAGACCAGTCAATTGTGAATTCATCGGCATAGCGCAGCACACCCTGCACCAAGGTGAACCACTCCGGATGCTGGATGAGAATCAGCGGCCACAGCAAATCATTCCAGCTGAAGAAGAATGCGAAAATCGACACGGTGACCATAGCCGGCGTCCCCAACGGCACATAAACGCGCAGGAAGACGCCGAACTCGGTACAGCCATCAATCAGGGCCGCCTCGCGCAGCTCAGTTGGCACCGTCAGGTAATAGGTGCGCATCAAGACGATGCCGAATGACGTGCCTGCCAAGTACACGAGAATCACGCCGGTGAGCGTATTGCGCAGCCCCAGCGAGGCAATGATGCGGAATACCGGCACAATCACCACTTCGCGCGGCACCATGAGGCCGAACATGAACGCCAGAAACAGCAACTTGAACAGACCGCTTTGCCGCTGAGAGAAGACATAACCGGCCATGGTCGCCATTGAAACGACACCGATCACAGAAACAACGCTGATGATGAGCGTGTTGCGAAAGTAGCGAATGAAATCGCCCTCGAGCCACAGCTCGATGATATTGTCAACTTGCGGTTCGCGCGGGATGCTGAAGGGATTGGCCACCAGCTCTGCATTGGTCTTGAGCGAGGCCATGGTGCTCCAGAAAATGGGGTAGGCCATGACCACCAAAAGACAGGCGAAAATGGCGAGGCGACTGATGCTTAATGCCGGCGATGTGTCCTTCAAGATTAAGCTCGCTAATAGTATCTGGTTGTGCCGGCGCGAGTGATGTGCAGCTTAATCACGGTGATGACGGCGATGAACAGGAAAAGGATGACCGCGATAGCTGAGCCGTAGGACATGCGGAAGGATATAAAAGCCTGCTTGTACATGAAGAACGACAGCACTTCGGTCGCGCGATAGGGACCGCCACGCGTCATCGTGAAGATGAGACCGAAGGATCGAAAGGCGCCGATGAAAATAAGGATGAGGTTGATGATCGTCGTTTCCCGCAATAGCGGAATCGTCACGCGCCAGAAGCGCGCCATAAGACCGGCGCCATCGATCTTGGCCGCCTCATACAATTCTGCCGGTATCGCTTGCAATCCAGCGAGGAAAATAAAGGTGCTGAAACCAATCCCGCCCCAAACATGCGCTATGCTGACGGCAAGCAAAGCGCCGGTCGGCTCCTGAAACAAATCTACTGGATTATCAGATATCAGCGAGGGTATGCCGACTTGAGGACTGAACAGAAATGTACCCATCATGCCTATCGCTACCGCGGACATAGCGATTGGCGTCAAGATTGCGACTTTGACGCCGTCGCCAAGCAGTCCCTTGCTGCTGTTAATCGCCGCGGCCAGGAACAAGCTGAGCAGAGTCAGCGACGGTACAACAAAAACGGCATAACGCAGGGTGATGCCAACCGAAGACCAAAACTTGCGATCTCCCGCCATCTCGCGGTAATTCTCCAGCCCGATCCATTCCATGTCCAGCGCCCCGGCGACGCCCGACCAGTCGCCGAAACTGATCGCGAGCCCTAGAACGATGGGCGCCACAAAGAGCGGGATGTAAAAGGCCAGCGCCGGCAGGACCATCAGACCGTGTACGAGATCTCTGCCTGACAGATTGAAGCGGCGCAACTGAATGACGCGCGACGACCGGAGGATCGGTGACGTCTTCAATGCTTGCACGAGTTCTAATACATCCTGTGGAATCGAGAAAAAAACGGTCGCGCCCCGAACGGTTCAAGGCGCAACCCATTTCACTATTCGGGACGGAATCGCTCGATGGCGTCCGCGATTTCGTTCAAGGCGTCTTCAACCGAAACGTGACCCAGAAGCATGCCTTGGAATTCCTCGTACATCGTCGCCGTAGCCTGCGTCGGAATCGCCACATCCGGGATCGGGAGCAAGGCCGTCGCGTTTCCGTACAGTTCGTAGTACTTGGCCGTGTGCCCGGCGATTTCCACACCCGACGCTTCGACCGCGCCGCGCGCCGCATAGGTGTCTTGGCGAATCTGGAAACTCAGCCCATGCATTGCAGAGGAGCCGAGCGCGTCCAAGACCTTGAGGCGCGCCTGAATCGCTGCATTGTCATCGCTAGCTGATGCCGCCCAAAGCGAGCCCCAGAAGATCCAGTCGCTGCCCAAGCCGGGCTTGCCCGCTTCAACCGGGAATTGCGTGAAGTCGGAACGGAAGTCCGGATCTTCTGCCATCTTCCGCACCTGTCCGCTGACTTCCCAACCGCCGGTACCGAGCATCAAGCTTCCGCCGTTATAGAAGAGCTGCGAGCCGACGCCGTAGTCATCGTTGATCGAGTTGCCGAAATAACCATTGTCGACGAAGGTCTTCATCCGCATTGCGCCTTCAATCGGCTCTGGATCAGCCCAACTGCCTTCTCTCATGCTGAATAGCGCGTTGGCGCTCTCCGCCCCCATGATGTTCTTGACGAAATTGGAGATCCAATGCACAGCATTCCACTGGCCCTTGTTGCCGAAGCCGATGGGCGTGATTCCGGCCTCAAGACCTTTGTCGCAGACCGACATCAGTCCGTCGACAGTGGCGAGATCGTCCGGACTCGCGCCTACCTCCTCAAACAAGCCGGCGTTGTAATGGATGAAGGGTGTGCTGCCAACGCGCCAGGGAACCGCCCAGAAGCCGCCCTGGAAGTCATAGGTCGCCTCAATGCCGGGGATATAGCGTTCGCGCAGATTCGCCTCATAATAGTCTGTTATGTTCAGAACGGCGCCCGGGCGCACGAAGGCAAACAGCCACTCGAAACCGACGCTGGCAAAAATGTCCGGCGGCGCTCCACCAGCAAACGCAGTGTTTAGAATGGTCGCCTTGTAATCCTCATTCTGGAATCCAGCATGCTCGACGGTGATGTCGGGGTTCTCTTCATTGATCGCCGCCACCATCGCCTCAACTGCTTCGAGAGTCGATCCGGCGGAAAAATTGGACCACATTACGAGGCTGATGGGGTCGTCCTGCGCCGCCACGGGAACCGGTATTGCCGTCGTCCCGAGGGCGGCGGCGCTCGCGGCGGTCGCCTTAAGAAAATCTCTGCGGGAAAGTCTCTTTGCCGTTTGCTCTTTCATCATTCTGCCTTTCATTTATTTATATGATTTTTTGCTATTTTGGCTGCCACATAATCCTGCGCTTGGATCACTCCTCTCTTTCACCTTCTGATTACAGATTATGGCAAATTCCTTACCCTAAAGCAATTTTGCCGTTGTATAGCAGTGTGCGCCAAACCTTGCGCGAGCAAAGACCGATGCGCCAGAATAGACTGGTAATCTGCCAATTGGGGTCCACACTGATGAAAACCATGTCCTGCAATTTCAATTCGCGCCGCGCGACAATTGCGGGGGAAACGCGGTAGCTCGGAGGAATCCGGAATCAAACAAAAAGCCCGCCGAGTGGCGGGCTTTGATGTCTGTAATGGGCGGCTGGCTTATTAGCAGGCTGCGTCCTGGTCGCCCCAATTTGCGCGAATCCAAGCCACGGTGTTGAAAACGAATTGAGACTTGGGCCCTTTGCTCTTGCCATAGATAGCGCGCATTTTGACTTTTATCGCCTGCCCGGCGGGGACGTGCATTGGATCTAACGCGATTGTGCCGCTGCCGCCGCTCTGCGCAATGTCTGAGTGCTTGATGATCAGGTTGCCGGTGCGTTTGGTGTTGGGCTTGTCCATGGCGCGATAAGTGCCGTTCCGCCGCCCGGTCCAGCGGACCATATAGGCATCGGGCGTTTTACCCGGCAAGTCGAAAGCGACGCTGAAATTCTTGAGATCCGCCTGTAGATGCAAAAGGCACTGGCCATAGTGATACGGCCGGCCCAGGTGGGAGACATAATTTTGAACCACAGCGCGAGCATTAGCGAGGGCTTCATTGTCTATAACCTTGTCGCCGTCGCCCTTGCTGTCGTCGGCGAGCGCGGCTGCGGGAAGCATGATGAACAGGGCAAAAAGCAATAGCAAGCGTTTCATGATCATCTCCTTGATCCAAGACTCCGATGTACTTTATCACACTTATAGTAGCCAATCTCGCCTAACATACCATACTGGATGTTAAATTGCAAGGCATACCATTTTCGATTCGTCCGGCGAGCGTGCGCTCGGCTGCTATACTTGGCATCAGCGAATGCGCCGAAAGGTATCGGAATGAAAACCATGTCCTTCGATTTCAAGTCGCGCCGCTCGATGATCAGCGCCCGGCGCGGCATGGTCGGCGGTACAAGATTTCGCAGGCTCGGGTTGATTATTCTTTTGGCATTGACCCTGACCGCGCGATTTTGGGCGCAGAACGAAGCAGACATTTATCGCGACGTCAGCCCGTCAGTGGTGTCGATCGAAGTCGAAATCAGCCGGTTTGACACAGCTGGCGGCGCCGGTTTTGTAATCGACGAAGACGGGCATATTGTCACTAATGCCCATGTGGTCGAAGACGCCAGAGCTTTGACCGTTAAATTCCACGACGGATACGAAGCCCCGGCCGCGTTGATTGGCATGGATACGCGCGTCGACCTCGCCGTCATCAAAGTTGATCTTGCGCGTCATCGGCTCAAAGCAGTGACATTCGGCGACTCGGACGCGCTTGTGGTGGGCGAGGCGGTGGTGGCCATAGGCAGTCCGCATGGACTGGACGCGACCTTGACCCGCGGGATCATCAGTGGGCTTAATCGCAGACTGGAGTTTGACGATGGCACGGTGATGGAAGGCGCGATACAGACGGATGCCGCGCTTGCGTCTGGGAATAGCGGCGGTCCCTTGCTGAATCAGGCGGGCGAGGTCATCGGTGTCGCCACTGCTGGCTATCGCGGCACTGGGCTTGGCTTCGCTATTCCGTCGAATATCGCGCGGCGTGTTGCCGAGAATATGATTGCTTACGCGGCGCGGGCCACCATAGAACCAGCTGCAGAAGCGACGGCGACCGCCACTTCTATAAGACAGAATGCACGAAGCGAAGCCCGCGTCGACTACTCCACCATTTTCCAAGGCAGACAAGCCGACGGCGGTTTCGTCCTGGGGAATCCTCGCGCGCCAATCACAGTCGCCGTCTTCAAGGACTTCCTCTGCCCGCCCTGCCAGCGCTACAAGCCAACCGTCGATAAGTACATTGGTACTTATGTAGCGGCAGGCAAAGCGCGCTTCGAATATCGGATGCTGCCTGTAGTGCGTCCAGGTTACTCGCGTCTGGCCGCCCAGCTGGCCGAATGCGCCGATACCCTGCGCCCCACCTCATTCTGGGTTGCCCACGACGCCTTATTCCAAATCGCCAGCACCCGCGCCTTCAGTGACAGCTCGCTGCGCATCTTCGCCGACATGATGGACATGTCCCTTATCGAGCTCCTTCAGTGCACACAGAACGCCAATCAAGTAGACACAGATGTGCGGCTGGCGCAGCGGCACGGCGTCACCGGAGTCCCGTCGGTATTTGTGCGCTACAGCGATGGTCCACTGCAGGTCAGCCGATTCGGGCAACGCCCGACCATAGCACAGCTGGGCGCATTGGTGCAGGAAGTCAACTAATCTAAAAGGTCAGCCAAGAAGCGGTGCCAACGATTCGACTGTTACCGATTTCACATTTTGATGGCGCTGGCTGTGGGACGCTTCTGAATCCCACAATTAGAGACCAGATGTAACATTAGCGGCCGCAAGATTGAGAAGTCCTATTCCTCGCTGCGGGCAGCTACACCTTGATTTCGCAAGTCGCTATACGACAATACTCTCTGTCAGCACATGTATAGAAAGACTTGTGAATGAAAACCATGTCCTTCGATTTCAAGTCCCGCCGCTCAATGATCAGCGCCCGGCGCGGCATGGTCGGCGCCAGCAACCCGCTGGCCGCCCAAGCCGGGCTCAACATTCTGCGTCAAGGCGGCAATGCGGCCGACGCCGCCGTCGCCACTTCGGCCATGATGAATGTGATGGATCCCGGCTCCTGCGGCATCGGCGGGGATTGCTTCGCCCTTTATTTCGACGCGCGGACGAAACAGGTCACGGCGCTGAATGGCAGCGGACGCGCGCCACAGGCCTTGACGCTGGAGACAGCGCGGGACATGGGCTGGGAACAGATGAACTCCCGGCACGCGCATAGCGTGACCGTGCCGGGGGCGGTCCGCGGCTGGCACGACATGCTTCAGAGACATGGCAGTATGTCGCTGGCGGATGTCTTGCCCGATGCCATCCACTACGCGAGCGAAGGTTTCCCGACGGCGCCGGTTGTCGGTTTCCGCTGGCAGCATTCGGGTGAATTCCTGCGGGGGGCCGCCAACGCCGAGGAATACCTTCCCAAGGACGCAACGCCCCAGGCGGGTCAAGTGGTTCGCCTGCCGGGATTGGCCAACACCCTGCGCGCCATCGCCGAAGGCGGGCCGGAGGCTTTCTACACCGGACCGGTCGCGGAGGCGATTGTGGAATCGCTTCAAGAGCAAGGCGGCTTGATGACGCTCGACGATCTGAAGCACCACCATTCCACCTGGGATGAGCCGATCCATAGCGACTACCGCGGCGTCACCGTCTATGAATGCCCGCCCAATGGTCAAGGCCTGACGGCGTTGATCGCGCTCAACATCGCCGAGAACTTTAATCTGAAATCGCTGCCCTGGGATTCGCCGCAGCGCCTGCACCTCATGGTCGAAGCCATGCGCCTGGCCTGGGCCGACGCCCATGAATACATCGCCGATATGAGCCGGGCCGATGTGCCGGTTGAAAAGCTGCTAAGCAAAGAATACGCGGCTGATCGCGCAAGCCTCATTTCCAATTATTACGCCATGGACCCGCCGCCGATCGCGGGCGAATTGCCGGGCGGTAGCGACACGATCTACCTCAGCGTGGTCGATGGCGCGGGCAATGCCTGCTCCTTCATCAAGAGCCTCTACATGGGTTTCGGCGTCGGCATCGTCGCCAAAGGCACGGGCGTCTGGCTGCAAAATCGCGGCGCCGGATTCTCGCTCAAAGCCGGGCATCGAAACGCGCTGGCGCCCGGAAAGCGCCCCTACCACACCATCATCCCGGGCATGGCGCTGAAAGACGGGCAGCTCTGGGCCAGCTTCGGCGTGATGGGCGGGTTCATGCAGCCGCAGGGCCACTTCCAGGTGATCAGCGCCATGGTCGACGATGATCTCAATCCGCAAGAAGCGCTCAATCGTCCGCGCTGGTATATCGACCGCGGCCAGCCGGGCGGCGCGCTTCTAATCGAAGAGGGCAGTCCCTTCAAGACGATGGCGGATCTGGCCGCGCGCGGCCATCGCATCCAGCCGGAAGCCGGGCTGGGACGGGGCAACTTCGGGCGCGGGCAGATTATAAGGTACGATGCCGCAACGGGCGTCATGCACGGCGGCAGCGAACCGCGCGCCGATGGGCAGATTGCGGCCTTTTAGCGCTCCCGCCGCAAGCGCGTTAGAATTGCCGGAGCGAGAAATTCTGTCCACACTTTCTTTAGGGGAGGCATTGCATCATGCATGTTAGAAGGCTCTTGTTTGTCGTACTACTGTTCACGGTGGCATACGCGCCAGGCTTGGCGCAGGACGTCACCACCATCACCTGGCTGACGCTGGGCTGGCCGCTCGAGTCCATTATCGAGGAATTCGAGGCGCGCAATCCCGACATCAAGATCGAAGCCGAGCAAGTCGGTTTCAACGATCTCTTCGCGCAGATTCAAGTGCGCTTGGGCGCCGGCTCCGCAGTGCCTGACGTCATTGCGGTTGACGTCCCGCTGGTATCGGGTTATGCCTTCCGCAATTGGCTGCTGCCTCTGGATCCCATCTTCACCGGCGACGAAGTCGAAGATTGGCTGCCGGCCGCTGTGGACGCCGGCTCCTACGAAGGCACGCTTTATGCCGCGCCGATAAGCACTTCGACGCAATTGCTCTTCTACAACAAGGCCTGCTTCGACCGCGCTGGGCTGATGCCGCCGGGCGCCGATGACCGCCTGACCTGGGAGGAAATCGCCGATATTGCGCCGCAAATGACATTTGACGACGACGGCGACGGCACGCCCGATGTCTGGGGCTTTATCTGGGAGCAGATGGTCCGTATCTACCAATTGCAGGTGCTGCCGGAATCTCTGGGCGCCCCCGCCATCGGCGAGGATGGCTTGACGGTCGACGGCGTGATCAATTCGCCGGAATGGATCGAAGCCTATACCTACTACTACAACATGTTCAACGTCTGGAATGCGGCGCCGCAGGGCGAAGAATTCTGGCCGGCCGATATCTTCGAAACCGGCAATATCTGCATGTTTGTGGGCGGTCCCTGGAATATCCCGCGTTTCGCCAACAATGCCGACCTGGAAATCGACTGGGGCGTCTCCCGGCATCCCTACTTTGAAGACGGCGTCGCGGCGACGCCCACGGGAAGTTGGCATATCGGCGTGAACGCCAACACTGAAAACGTTGAGGCGGCGACCAAGTTCGTACATTTCATCTCCACGGGCGAAGGCGCGGAACTCTGGTGGCGCGAAGGCAGCGGCGATTTCCCGGCGCAGCAATCTGTGCTGGCGCTGTTTGCGACCGAAGCGGAATTTGACGAACTGCCGATGTCCTACCTGCGCACCGCCGCTGACGAAGCCACGGTCAATCCGCGGCCGCGCGCTGTGACAGTCGGCTTCCTGGAATATGAGCAGATCCTGCAGAATATCTTCCAGGACATCCGCAACGGCGCCGATGTCGAAGAATCGCTGAACCTGGCGGTCCAGCGCATCGAAAGCGAAATGGCGAAGTATCGCTAAATTCAGGCATGAAATAGGCAGGAGCCGTGGATTCCGCGGCTCTTGCTTATTTGCCCGACCGCCCAAGCCAGAGCGAAGCCTCCTGCAACCGCGTCCTGGACATTTGAGATGCGTCTGAGCCGACAAATCATCCCCTACCTGTTTCTGCTGCCGGCGCTGCTCCTGCTCATCGTCTTCAATCTAGTGCCGACAATCGCCACGCTGGTGGAGAGCACCTTCATCATGTCCCTGCGCAGCGGGCACCGCGTATTCGCCGGCTTCGCCAATTACGAGCGCATCTTCAGCGATCCCATCTTTTGGAAATCATTTGAAGTCACGACCATATTCAGCCTGCTCGTGAATCCGATTCAGATCGCCCTGGCGCTGGCGCTGGCGGTTCTCATCAATCAGAGGCTGCCCGGCATCGGGGTGTTCCGCAGCATTTATTTGCTGCCGATCGCCGTCTCGCTCAACGTCACCGCCATCGTCTGGGGCCTCATGCTCGACCAGAACTCAGGCATGATCAACGGCATCCTGGTCCAGTTCGGCCTGCCGCGACAGCCTTTTCTGCATTCGGTGGATCAAGCCCTGTGGTCCATCATTCTGATCGCTTCCTGGATCGGCGTCCCGCTCTGGAGCCTGTTTCTGCTGGCGGGTTTGCAGAATATCTCGCCAACTGTGCTTGAAGCGGCGAAAATCGATGGCGCCAACGCCTGGCAATCATTCACCAAGATCACATTGCCTTTACTGCGGCGCGTGCTCGCCTTCGTCCTCGTGGCCGACACGGTCGCCAATTTCTTGATGTTCGCGCCTATCCTGCTGCTGACGTCGGGCGGCCCGCGCCTGTCGACCAATCTGATTATGTACGAGACCTATCGCCGCGGCTTCCTTTACGGGGATCTGGGCGCGTCATCGGCCATGCTTTCGGTGATGCTGATCATCGTATTTGTCATCATCGGCGTCGAGCTCTACGTTCTGCGCGGCCAGGACTAAGCAGGCATCGGACAAAGACATGCGCGTTGAGACCGCCGGGCAGCGGCGCAATCAAACCGGGATTTCCGTGAAGACGAACCGGAAACCGCTTCGCGCTTACGCCCGGCCCGCCTTGGCCTATTGTCTGCTGATCGCCGGCATTATCATCGTGGTTCTGCCGCTGATGTGGGCGGGGGCCGCCTCGTTTACGCCCAATCACAAAGTCTTCGAATACGCTTATCCCTTTTCCTGGCGCGCGCTTTTCCCGGTCGATTTCACCCTGGAAGCCTATGAGAATCTCTTTGCTCGCGGATTCGGCCGCGCGGTGGGCAACACCTTTTTCCTGGCCGTCTCGACCGTGATTATCGGCGGCGCGGCCAATGCGCTGGCCGGCTTCGCCTTCGGCCGCTTCGAGTTCCGCGGCAAGAACGTCCTCTTCCTCACCGTGGTCATGCTCACATTCATGGTGCCGGTCGATCTCACCGCCATACCGCGCTACATCCTGGTCAATAGCTTCGGTTGGATCAATACCTGGCAGGGCCTGCTGATACCGGGCTTGGCCAACAGCCTGGTGATATTCCTCTTTCGTCAGTTTTTCGCCGAGATCCCCCAGGAACTGATCGACGCCGCGCGCGTGGACGGCGCAACCTGGCTGCGCGTCCTGGTCAGCATCATCATGCCCATATCCAAACCGGTTCTCGTCGCCGCCAGCTTGCTCATGTTCATCGGCCAATGGAATTCATTCTTCTGGCCGCTGCTCATCGCGCCGCGGCAAGAGATGCGCGTGGTTCAGGTGGAGATTTCACTGGCGATCGGCCAATATGGCACGGTCTGGAATGAATTGCTGGCCGGCTCCATGATCGCCGCCATTGTTCCCATTTTGCTCATCATCCCCTTCCAGCGCTATTATGTGCAGGCGATCACCGGAACCGGTCTCGATTGAAACCCGCGTTCGCAAGCATTATTGGCCAGCGCCTGCCCCAATCTCGCGAATAATTGCCGTGAAAACTTTTGCCCGCTTGCGCATTCGAATTTATATGGCTATTATTTTTTGACTGCCATGTCTAGGCTTGGTCTGCGTAGCGTTGGTTCATTCGTCAGATCTGGACCGGCCATTGATCACAGGCGACATACAAGCGGCAACGACAAAACATCCCGGGAGGCGATATCGACCAAGCGCGATTCAGCAACAGTTCATATCTTGTCCAGTTAAACGCAGATGTATTCTGAAGGAGGCAACATGAAAACCATAAAGATTCTTTTTGCGATCGCAGTTCTGATCATGGCGCTTGCGCCCGTCGGCGCGCAAGACGTCACCACGGTCAGCATGTGGTTCGGCGAAGGCTCCACGCTCGATTGCTGGGGTCCTATCATGCTGGAATTCAACGAAGTTGACCCGTCGGTCCAACTGGAAATTGTGCCCCAGGCTGACACCTGGAATGTCACCCGCACCGCTGTCGCTGGCGGCGGCGGACCCGACATCGTGCGCACGCCCGGTCCGTCATTCGTATACGAAATGGCGCAGGCGAACTTGATCCTGCCCATGGACGCTTTCGCCGATGAAATGGGCTGGGGCGATTTCTTCTTCGATTGGGCGCTAGACCTGGGCTTGGTCGATGGTCAACTCTACAGCCTTTCCGATGAGCTCGAGACGCTGCTGCTCTATTACAACACTGACGTCTTTGAAGCTAACGGCTGGACGCCGCCGGATACGATGGACGAGTTGAACGCTTTGTCTGAAGAGGTCGCCGCCGCTGGATACACCGTCTTCTCGCATGGCAACGCCAGTTGGCGCCCCTCGAACGAATGGTTCGTCGGCGAATACATGACGCAGATCGCCGGCCCGCACAACGTCTACAAGGCGCTGACCGGGCAGATCCCCTGGACCGACGAGAGCATGGTCAACGCCATGGAAATCCTGGACGCGCACATGCAGGCTGGTTGGTATGGCGGCGGCATTGACCTCTACTTCACCAACGACGGCGCGACCCGGCGTTCGATGTTCGCCGATGGCACCGCGGCCATGAATATTGAAGGCAGTTGGGCCATCCGCAGCTTGGGCGAGTACTTCGGCGAGTCCGGCCAGGATTGGGATTGGGTGCCCGTGCCCAGCCACGACGGCACCGATTACTTCACCATCGGCATGGGCAACACCAGCTCCATCAACGCCAACAGCCCCCATCCGGAAGCGGCCGCGCAATTCCTGACCTGGTACTTCTCGCCCGCGACCCAGGGCAAGATGCTGACCAACTGCCGCAAGGGTCCCGCTCCGGTAACCATTTCAGACGAAGTCATGGGCGAGCTTGACCCGCGTATCGCCCGGGTCTATTCCGAGCTGTCGGATGCCTCCGCCAATGATCGCTATGGTTACACCACCTGGACCTTCTGGCCGCCCAAGAGCGATGTCTACATCTATGAAGAAGTAGAGCGCGTCTGGACCGGCGAAATCACCGTCATGGATTATCTCGAAGGCTTGAACGAGCTCTTCGCCGAAGAGCTTGAAGCCGGCGATATTCCACCGATCCCAGCCCGCTAAGGCGAGCTGTTCCGGCGCTGGCCGTCAACGCAGCGGCCAGCGCCTCTTTATCGCTTTCAGGCATCATTTCGCAGCAATCAATTTACCCAACACAGTTTCGGATACTCCAGAGGAGGAAAGATGAAGCAGCTTAAGATTCTGTTTGCAGTCGCCGTTTTGATCTTGGCGCTTGCGCCCGTTGGCGCGCAAGACGTCACCACAGTCTCCATGTGGTTCAGCGAAGGCTCCACGCTCGATTGCTGGGGTCCCATCATGCTCGAGTTCAACGAAGTCGACCCGTCGGTTCAGTTGGAAATCGTGCCGCAGGCTGACACCTGGAATGTCACCCGCACCGCTGTCGCCGGCGGCGGCGGACCCGACATCGTCCGCACGCCCGGTCCCTCGTTCGTTTATGAAATGGCGCAGGCCGGATTGATCCTGCCTATGGACGCTTTCGCCGATGAGATGGGCTGGGGCGATTTCTTCTTCGATTGGGCGCTTGACCTCGGCCTGGTCGACGGTCAGCTCTACAGCCTGTCCGACGAGCTAGAGACGCTGGTTCTCTATTACAACGTGGAAGTCTTTGAAGCCAACGGCTGGACGCCGCCCGATACGATGGACGAACTGAACGCCCTGGCCGAAGAGGTCGAGGCGGCCGGTCTCACCGTCTTCTCCCATGGCAACGCCAGCTGGCGCCCCACCAACGAACACTTCGTGGGCGAATACTGGACGCAGGTCGCCGGCCCCCACAAGGTCTATCAGGCCCTGTCCGGTGAAATTCCCTGGACCGACGAGAGCCTGGTGAGCGCCATCGAACTCCTGGACGCGCACATGCAAGCCGGCTGGTACGGCGGCGGCGTCGACCTCTACTTCACCAACGACGGCGTCTATCGGCGCACGTCGCTGGCCGAAGGCTCCGCGGCGATGAATATCGAAGGCAGCTGGGCCATCCGCGGCACGGTCGATTACTTCGGCGAATCCGGCCAGACTTGGGATTGGGTGCCTGTGCCCAGCCATGACGGCACCGACTACTTCACCATCGGCATGGGCAACACCAGCTCCATCAACGCCAACAGCCCGCATCCGGAAGCGGCCGCGCAATTCCTGACCTGGTACTTCTCGCCCGCGACGCAGGGCAAGATGCTGACGAATTGCCTGAAGGGACCCGCGCCCGTCAACATTTCCGCCGATGTCATGGCCGAGCTTGATCCGCGCATCGCCCGGCTCTATGCCGAGCTGTCGGACGCCTCCGCCAATGACCGTTACGGGTACACCACCTGGACCTTCTGGCCGCCCAAGAGCGATGTCTACATCTATGAAGAAGTAGAGCGCATCTGGACCGGCGAAATCACCGCGATGGAGTATTCGCAAGGCTTGCAAGAGCTCTTCGCCGAAGAGCTTGAAGCCGGCGATATTCCGCCGATCCCGTCCCGCTAAACCTAGTTCTCTGGCGCTGGCCGTCTTCATGGCGGCCGGCGCCAACTCCACACCCCCGTCAGTCAGGAAAGGCAAGCGCAATGGCGGTTCTGACACAGAAGAAACCGACGACTATTCTTGAAAAACTCAATGATGAAACCTGGCGCCGAAAGTTCTTGCGGAATGTAGTCATCCCCTGGATTTTCATTGCGCCCTTGCTGTTGCTCCATATCTATGTTGTCACCATTCCAGCGGTCCAAGGCATCTACATGTCCATGACCGATTGGAAGGGCGTGGGCCAAAACGCCAACTTCGTCGGGCTGGACAATTACCGAGAGCTGTTTTTCGAAGACGAAACCTTTGGCAAGGCTCTGGGCAACAATATCATTTGGATGATTTTCTTCCTGACGGTGCCCTTTATCCTGGCGCTCTTCGCCGCCACCATGCTCAGCCAGATCAAGCGCGGCGGCATGGTCTACCGCAGCATCCTCTTCATCCCTTATGTCTTGGCCAGCGTAGTCACCATTACGATCTGGAAGAACTTATTGAACCCTCAGCGAGGCATCGGCGCCGCTTTGGCGGAAATGGGCATACAGGGCTTGGATATCGCTTATCTCGGCCGCAAGGAGACCGCCCTGATGTCAATCGCCTTCATCGACAATTGGCACTTCTGGGGCTTCTTGATGATCCTCTTCCTGGCCGCCATGCAATCGATCCCGCCGGTGCTATACGACGCCGCCAAGATTGATGGCGCCAACCGCTGGGACGAATTCCGTCATGTTACCTTGCCCGGCATCCGACCGGTCGTGCTCTTCATGTTTATGATGGTGGCTATCTGGTCCTTCCTGGCTTTTGATTACATCTTCTTGTCGACCCAGGGCGGTCCCGGAGGCGCCTCCGAGGTGATCGCCACCCTGCTCTACAAGAACGCCTTTTTCCGCTTCGAGGCCGGTTACGGCGCGGCGATGGGCGTCGTCATCAGCATATTCGCCGGCTTCATCATCATGATATTCGTCACTCTGCGGCGGAGAGGATGGGATATATGACCGCCATTGGCAAAGTTTCGCTTCAAGACGCCGTACTGCAAAGAGGGCGCAGCCGCGAACGCAGCAAGTTGCTGGTCTTCAATCATGCGGTGCTGCTGCTATTGACCGCCTTCGCCGTCATTCCGCTTTTGGTATTGGCGTTCAACTCGGTCAAAACGAACCTCGAAATCGGTCAAAACCCATTGGGACCGCCGATCAATATTGTCCCCGATAACTTTCCCAATGCCTGGGATAAAGGCAATTTCGCCACAACCATGGGCAATAGCATCATTTATGTGGTAGCCACCATCGCGGCTGAGTTGGTATTTGGCGGGCTGGCCGCATACGCCTTGGCGCGCAAAAGGCCGCCCGGCTCCGATGCGCTCATGCTCTATTTCCTGGTCGCTTCGACCATCCCGCTGTGGATGTATATCGTGCCGCTCTTCGTGCAAATCAACTCCTTGAAGCGTCTCGGCGTAGACGCGAGGTTCCTGCTTATCATGGTCTATGTGGCCGGCAACGCGCCCTTGACCATTTTCTTGCTGCGCTCTTACATGATCGATTTGCCCGGCGAATTGGAGGACGCCGCCCGCGTCGACGGCGCCAATGAATTCCAGGTGCTGACGCGCATCGTCATCCCCTTGACCATGCCCGGTTTCCTGACCGTCGGCCTGGTTGTTGGCCTGGGCGTCTGGAACGAGTTCCTGCTGGCGCTGACATTCATTCACGACCCGAACCAATACCCGGTGACAACCAGCTTCTACAAATTCGTCGACCGCTTCGACCGAGATTGGGCTTTAACCAGCGCCGGCGCCATCATCATCATCTTTCCCGTCATGGTGCTCTTCCTGGCTTTGCAGCGGCAGTTCATCAATGGCCTGGCCGAAGGCGGCATCAAAACCTAAACGGATATTCCTTGCGGATGTAGGGGCGAGCCATTGGGTCGCCCGCGCAGCGCAAAGATGTAGGGGCGACTCTGTGAGTCGCCCGCGCAGCGCAATAACGCAGGGGCGAGCCATCGGGTCGCCCGCGCAGCGCAAAAACGTAGGGGCGACTCTGTGAGTCGCCCGCTTGAATAATGCAACAGGACATCAAATGCCCCCAATCGAAGAATCTCGCTTGTATGACAAAGTTCTGGGCTGCCTCTACGGCGGCGCCGTCGGCGATGCCATGGGCGCGCCGGCCGAAGGCCGCCTGCCGGAGGAAATCCAGGCGCGTTACGGCTACATCACCGATATGGTCGAGGGCTGGGACGGTCCGTCGGACCTTGGCAAGGGCGATGCGCGCTATACCGACGACAGCCACATGGTGCGTTTGCTCAGCCGCTGCTACATTGAAGAGGACGATCATCTCGACGCCTATTCCTTCGCCCGCCGCATCGTGCCGCTGATCGCGGACGAAGACATCTGGGTGCCGGAACGCGGCCAACACATGAAGCTGGTCGACCGGCTCTTTTATCCTGAAAAATGGCTGCTCATTCGCTTGCGCCTGGCCAATGCCGAGCCGCGCCAGGCGGCGTCGGCAACATGGTGAACTGTGGCGCGGCCATGTACGCCGCGCCGGTGGGCATCGTCAACGCCGGCGACCCCGGCCGCGCTTATCGCGAAGCGGTTGATGTCTTCAGCGCGCATCAGCACAGTTTCGGCCTGGAGGCGGCGGCCGTCATGGCGACTGCGGTAGCCGCCGCATTCGCGCCAGCCGCAACCGTCGATTCCATTATTGACGCCTGTTTGTTCCAGGCCAAAGAAGGCACCAAGCGGGCGATCGAAGCGGTGCTGGAGGCCGCGCGCCAGCTTTCCGATTGGAAAACGGCATACGGGCCCTTGCGCGACGCCATCCGTCCCTACGACACCGGCGCCGAATCCAGAGCCGACCGCGGCAAACCCGGCACGAATCACTGGCTGCCCAGCCGCGAGCACAGCATTGAAGAAGTGCCAATCGCCCTGGGCTACCTGGTCCTCACCGGTGGCAACTTTGAAGGCAGCATCTTCGGCGGCATCAACTATGGGCGCGACAACGATTCCATCGCCGGCATGGCTGGCGCGATCGCCGGCGCATTGCATGGCTCGGGCGCGATTCGCTCCGAGTGGATCGAGCAGATTGACCGGGCCAACCGCATCGACCTGCGGCCGACAGCGCGCGATCTCGCGAGTTTGGCCCTCAAGTTGCAGCGGCGGCAATTCGAAGACGCGCGGGCGAGAGCTACGGCATTTACCGATTTAATGAATTGAGGAGAGGGTTTGATGAGTTTGCCAAGCGACTATTTGGAACGCGTATACGCCGGCGTCTTGGGTAAGATCATCGGCGTGTACCTGGGCCGTCCCTTTGAAGGCTGGACCTACGAAGCCATCAGCGAGCGCCTGGGCGAGATCAACTACTACGTGCATGATCGCCTTGGAGTGCCTTTGATCGTCACCGACGACGACATCTCCGGCACATTCACCTTCATCCGCGCCTTGGAAGATTATGGCTACGACCCGGAGATATCGCCGGCGCAAATCGGCCAGACCTGGCTGAATTACCTGATCGAAGAGCAGACCGTGCTCTGGTGGGGCGGCATGGGCAACTCCACCGAGCACACGGCTTATCTGCGCCTGAAGCAGGGGGTGGAAGCGCCCTTGAGCGGCTCGGTCGAGCTCAACGGCAAGGTAGTCGCCGAGCAGATCGGCGCGCAAATTTTCATTGACGGCTGGGCTTTGGTGGCGCCGGGCGACCCGGAATTCGCGGCCGATTTGGCCGGGCGCGCCGGCAGCGTCAGCCATGGCGGCGAAGCCGTCTACGGCGCGCAATGCCTGGCGGCGATGGAAGCGCAAGCCTTCGTCGAATCCGACATCAACAAGTTGATCGACACCGGCGCGTCAGTCATCCCCAATGATTCGATCATCTACGCCATGATAAACGACATCCGCGAATGGCACGCCAAAGAGCCGGATTGGCGCAAGGGCCGCGAATTGCTGGCCGAACGCTACGGCTATCACATTTATGGCGGCAACTGCCACATGGTGCCCAACCACGGTCTAATGATTTTCTCCATGCTCTACGGCGATGACGACTTCCAGCGCACGCTCATGATCGTCAATACCAGCGGCTGGGATACCGATTGCAACTCGGGCAATATCGGCTGCTTGATGGGCATCAAAGACGGGCTGGCCGGTTTGGCTGCCGGGCCCGATTATCGCGGACCTGTCGCCGACCGCATGTATATTCCGACGGCCGATGGCGGCAATGCGATCACCGACGCCGTCGCCCAAAGCGTGCGCCTGGTGAATACCGGACGCGCGCTGCGCGGATTGGCGCCTATCGCGCCCAAAGACGGCGCCCTTTATCACTTCGACCTGCCCGGCGCCGTGCAAGGTTTCATGAACCAGGACTCGATCGAAGCCCGCGATGTGGTCGCCATCAGCAACGTTCAGGCGCCGGAACTCAGCAATCGCGGCGAGCGCCTGCTGGCGCTGGATTTTGCCGGACTGGCGCCCGGGCGCGTCGGCCGGGTCGAGACGGCGACCTTCGTGCCCTCCGCTGAAATCAACGCGCATTTCGAGAAGGGCGGCTACGGCCTGATGTCGAGCCCCAGGCTGAACCCGGGCCAGACCATTCGCGCTCGCGTCGTCTCGGCTGAAGGCAATGCCAGCGCTGTGGATGTCGCCCTTTACGTCCAGCATTACGACAGCAAAGACGACTTGACGCGCCTGGAGGGTTCCGGCGCAAATCTCTCCGCCGGGCAGTCGGCGGAACTGGAATGGCAAGTCCCCGACCTTGAAGGCTATCCCATCGCCACGGTTGGCTTGCAAATCAGTGGAACGGGCAGCGCCAGCGGCCGAATCTATCTCGACTGGCTGACCTGGGACGGCATGCCGAGCCTGCGCCTGAAACGCCCCCACAGTCGGGATTTCGCCCGTTGGGATCGCAGGATGAGCGGCCTGATGTGGAAGCGCGCCTGGGTCAATGGGCTGGACGCGGCCAAGGGACGCATGGTCTACATGGACTTTTATCCGGAAACCTACCGCCTGATCCAGAACGAAGGGCGCGGTTTGATGATGACCGGCTGCCGCGACTGGACCGATTATCAGGTGAGCGCCAAAATCACGCCGCACATGTGCAAAGCCGGCGGTTTGGGCGCCCGCGTCCAAGGCATGAAGCGCCACTACGCCATGCTCTGCGATGAAGCCGGCGTCCGCCTGGTATCAACGCTGGAAGGCCAAGACACGGTCTTGGCGGAAGCCAGTGGCGGTTGGACGCTGGGGACCGAGCATGAGCTCGCGCTCAAGGTCCAGGGCAACACGCTCGCCGGTTATCTGGATGGCGCGCTGGTGGTCAAAGCGGAGGATCCGGAAGCGCGTTTCGCCGGTGGCGGCATCGCCCTCGTCTGCGAAGAGGGGCGCATCGGCTGTGAAGATGTCGAGGTGCGGCCAATCTAGCCTTCTACCCCATCCCCCGGCCCCTTCCCCGAAGCATCAGGGAAGGGGAGCATACGCTCGGCGGATTGCATAGAAATCTGCCGAGCATCGTAAGGATCAGCCTTCGAGTTGGGATCCGTAGGGACATCTGTTTCCAAAGAACAATCCGCGTGTAAAATGACAATCCTCTGCTACGGCGAAATCGACCTGGACATCTATCTGAAGCTCGATCGTCTGCCGACAATGGAGCGCAGCGCCGTATGCCAGGACGAATTCGAGAATGTGGGCGGCGCCGCCGCCAACAGCGCCCTCTGGCTGGCGAATTGGGGCTTGCCGACGCGCCTGGCCGGCCATGACCTCGGCGCTGACCGGGCGGGCGACGCCGTCCGTCAAGTATTCAGCGCTCATCCGAATCTGGATACGCGCCATGTCGCCAGCCACAAGGGCTACACAACGCCGCGCTGCTCCTGCCTGGTCACGCCGGACGGGGAACGCAGCTTCATCACCCACTGGCCCGAGCATATCCGCATGACCGCGCCAAGCGTCGAAATGCTGCAAGACATCCGCTGGCTGAATCTCGACAAATCGGGGCCCCTGCCTATGCGCCTGGAAGCCGCGCGTATGGCCGCGGAACATAAGATCCCGGTTCTCATCAACGACATTTATGAAGCGGACAACCCGATACTGCCGCTGGTGGATGTGCTGGTCCTATCCGCCGATATCATCCGCAACCGACACGGGCGCAAAGACCCGGCTCGGTTGGCGGTCGAACTACAGGCGGTTGGCGACTGCGATGTCATCGTCACTAACGCCGGCGGCGATATCAACGTTTTCTCGCGCAATGGCGAACGCGCGACGATTAGGCCGCCGGCCGTCCGCCCCCGGGACACAACCGGCGCCGGCGACATATTCAAGTCGGGTTTGTTATACGGCTTGCTGCAGGGCCTTCCGGTCTCGGGGGCGGCGCGCTGGGGCGCCGCGGCCGGCAGCCTCATGTGCCAATTCGCTGGCACGACCGAGACCTTGGCGCCGCTGAGCGCCGTCGAGGCGCTGCACGCCACGATAGACTGAGGGCCGCGGGCCAGGTCAAATCCTCCGCCGCCGCCGAACGGCTGCCGTTGAGAATCACTTTCAAACTGATACAATGACATCTCGACCATCCAGCGGGATCGAGGGCAATTGACATGGGAAGCGAAGGCGATTGGCGCATCTTCACCGATATCGCCGAAGCGCAACGCAGCATTCTGAAGCGCCATTCCTTGCGCGATTATGACGCGCCAGAAGGCTTGCTCGAAAGCGCAGTCGAGATTTTCGGCGAGCGCCTACCGCCCGAGGCGGCCGTCAAGCGCATCATTGGGAGCGTGCGCGCTGGCGGCGACGACGCCCTGCGCGACTGGAATCGTAAAATCGATCACAGCGACATCGATGAACTCCTGGTCCCGGCCGAAGATCTTGAAGCGGCTTTGGAGGCGATCCCGCCGGATTTGCGCGCCGCGCTCGTCAGCGCCGCGGAACGCATACGCGCCTTCCATCAGCAACAGCCGCTGCACAGTTGGATTGACGCCGGGACGGACGGGTCCCTGGGTCAACTGCTGCGGCCGGTTGATTCGGTCGGCGTCTATGTGCCGGGCGGTACGGCGGCCCTGCCCTCTTCACTCTTGATGAGCGCCATCCCGGCCCAGGTCGCGGGAGTGCCCGAGATCATCGTCTGTACGCCGCCCGGCAGCGGCGGCGGCGACGTGCATCCGGCGATATTGGCGGCGGCGGCGATTGCCGGCGTCAAGCGCGTTTATCGCGTCGGCGGGGCCCAGGCCATCGCCGCCATGGCTTATGGCACAGAGAGCGTGCCGCGCGTCGCCACCATCGTCGGCGCCGGCAATCTGTTCGTCACACTGGCGAAACAGCAAGTCTACGGCGATGTCGGCATTGACGGCACGCTGGGGCCGACCGAGACGATGCTCATCGCCGACGCCAACGCGGACGCGCGGCTGGCCTCGGCCGACCTCTTGGCGCAAGCGGAACACGATGTCCTGGCTTCCGCCATATTGATCACGCCCTGCCTCGAGCTGGCCCGGGCCGTGCAAGCGGAGATAGGGCGACAGCTACCGGCTTTTGAACGGAGCGATATCATGCGCGAATCCTTGCGCCAGCGCGGCGGCGCCGTCATCGCGCGCGACCTGTCGCAGGCTTTTGAACTGGCGAACGAGTATGCTGCGGAGCATCTCTGCCTGCTTCTGGACGATCCCTGGTCCTGGATTGGCCAGGTGCGCAATGCCGGCGGCGTTTTTCTGGGCGAGCATTCCTACGAGGTGCTCGGCGATTATGTCGCCGGCCCCAGCCATGTGATGCCAACGGGCGGAACGGCGCGCTTCGCCTCGCCCCTGAATCTGCTGCATTTTGTCAAGATAACCAGCTTGATCGCCCTGGCGCCGAACAGAGCCCGCGCCCTCAGCCAGCCCGCCCAGCTGATTGCCCGCGCCGAATCGCTGACCGCGCATGCCGCGGCGGCGCGATTGCGGGGTTCCAAATGAGCGAGAAGCACCGGATACGGCGCGATATCGCTGCGATGAGCGCCTACACGCCAACCACGTCTTTGGAAGTCTTCGCCCAGCGCTTGGGCTTGGCGGCGGAGGACCTGGTCAAGCTGGATGCCAACGAGAATCCCTATGGTCCCTCGCCGCGGGTCGTCGACGCCATGGCGAACTTGCCCAATATGCACGTTTACCCCGATCCTGAATCCGGGCGCCTGCGCGAGCTGCTCGCCGATTACACCGGCGTAGCGGCCGAGCGGATTCTATGCGGCGCCGGCGCCGATGAACTCATCGAGCTCATCTTGCAGCTGTTCATTGAGCCGGGCGATGTCGTCATTAATACGCCACCGACCTTCGCCATGTATGGCTTTGACACGCCGCTTTATCACGGACGCGTCATTGATGTCTATCGCCATCCGGATTTCTCGCTTGATGTCGCGGCGATCGAAGCGGCTGTCCTGGAACATCGCGCCAAGCTGGTTTTTCTTTGCTCGCCCAACAACCCCAGCGGCGATGTCATTGATCCGGAGGACATCCGGCGCTTGCTCGCGCTGCCGACGACGATCGTGGTTGACGAAGCTTATATCGAGTTTGCCGAGGCGGAGAGCCTGATCGCCTGGACGGAGGCCCATGACAACCTGATCGTCCTGCGCACGATGAGCAAGTGGGCGGGCTTGGCGGGGCTGCGCGTGGGCTATGGCGTTTTTCCGGCCGCGCTGATGCCGCAGCTTTGGAAGATCAAGCAACCTTATAACATCAATGTCGCGGCCGATCTGGCGGCGCAGGTTTCCTTGCAAGATTCGGCTTACTTGCTGGAACGCGTTCGCCAGCTGGTGGTCCAGCGCAAGCGCCTTGAAACGGCCTTTGCCGAATTGCCATTCCTGTCGCCTTACCCGAGCCAGGCGAATTTCTTGCTCAACCGCGTCATTGGCATGGCGGCGGCGGATCTGCGCGATCGGCTGGCGCGGGCGGGCATCATCGTCCGCTACTACGAAAAGCCGCGCCTCTTCGACCACATTCGCATCAGCGCGGGCACAAAGGAACAGGTTGACCGCCTGCTGGAAGCGCTGTGGGCAATAGCCAGGGGCTAGCGCTTGCCAACCTTATGCAGCTGCCCGGTTTGTGTTATCTTTTGGGGCGAGGAAGCGGTTCATGACTCAGCGCAAAGCCACGATCAAACGCGACACCAAAGAGACGGCGATCGAACTCAGCCTCGATCTTGATGGCGTCGGTTCGGCCGATATCAGCAGCGGCATCGGTTTCTTTGACCACATGCTGGGTCATATCGCCTTGCACGGCAAATTCGACCTGCGCGTCGAAGCCGAAGGCGACCTGCATATCGACGCCCACCACACGGTCGAAGATATCGCCATCTGTCTCGGCCGCGCGATCGACGAAGCGCTGGAATCGCGCGCCGGCATTCAACGCATGGGCGCCGCTTATGTGCCGATGGATGAAGCCCTGGCCCGCGTCGTTATCGACCTGAGCGGGCGACCCTACGCCGTCATCCAGGCCGAGTTTAATACGCCGCTTATGGGAAAGATGCCGACTGACCTGGTCGCGCATGCCTTGGAAACCATCGCCGCGCAGGCCCGGATGAACCTGCACGCCGAAGTCCTCTACGGGCGCAACGACCATCATAAAGCCGAGGCGCTCTTCAAAGCATTCGCGCGCGCCCTGGCGGCGGCTGTTTCCATTGATCCTGGCCGGCAAGACATCCCCAGCACCAAAGGCACACTGACGGAGTAAGCGACCATGCAGGAATTCATCGATTTCAGCAAAGCGCTCGCCCGCGCCAGTGGCGATATCATCATGCGCTACTTCCGCAGCGATATCGCGGTGGAGGCCAAAGCCGACGAATCGCCCGTGACAATCGCCGACCAGCAAGCCGAAGAGATCATGCGCGAAATGATCATGAAGGAATACCCGGAACACGGCATCATCGGCGAAGAATTCGGGGCGCACAACGAAAGCGCCGAGTATCAATGGGTGCTCGACCCCATCGACGGCACAAAGTCCTTCGTCAGCGGCACATTTCTATTTGGCACCTTGATTGGATTGATGAAAGACGGGCAGCCGATTGTCGGCGCGATTCATCATCCCGTCACCAATCACCTTCTGATCGGCGACGGCGACGAAGCCCGTCTCAACGACGAGCCGGTCCGCGTGCGCGATACGCGGCATCTGCGCGATGCGGTAATGTGTTACACCGACTTCATCCATGTCGGCCAATATCAGAACGGCATCGCCTTTCAACAGTTGATGGGCAAGACGAATTACAACCGCACCTGGGGCGATTGCCACGGTTATTTCCTGCTGGCGACGGGCTATATCGATATCATGCTGGATCCGATCATGCACCTGTGGGACACCGTCGCCCTGGTTCCCATCGTCGAAGGCGCCGGCGGCACGATCACCGCCTGGAACGGCGGTCCGCCGCTGAGCGGCAACGGCATCATTGCCAGCAACGGCCGCCTGCACAGCCAGGTGCTGCGCGTGCTTTTCGCCTAGCCATCGGCCGGTAGCGTATCCATTTCGGTTGTAATAGTCTGGCATCGGGCGATCCGGCGGATCGCCCGATGCTTAAAACAGGATCGATATTGGGCGACTCGCCGCCGCGCGTAGACACTGCGGGTCAGTCGCCCCTAGCAAATCATCGGTATTTGAAGAAATTCAAACGACTTTGATACAGTACCCGAAGGCAGGGCAATCGCTTCAAATTCTTTTAACTACAGAGGACGCAGAGGACACAGAGTTTAGATGCTTTTGACGACTTTTCCCTAAATCCGCTGCTTAAATTGGGCAGGCTTGACGCAACCTGGCCGATGAACTTCCTTCCCGCCCAAAAATTTTGCGACAATATGCCGCGAAATCTCCGATCAATCGCTTTCCTCGGCGTCCTCGGTGTCCTCGGTGGTTAAAATTCAGTTTAGTTTTGCTCGTCGCAGCGGCGCCAGTTTTGAAGCGAATGCCCTGTACCCGACGGCCAATGCTTTGCATTCGCGCCGTTAATATTGTACAGTCACCTTTTGACCTGAATTTCGCCCGTCCGGAGGCGCCGAGTGAAGGCACGGTACTATGCCGTAGCGTTTATCCTGTTCATTCTATCCAGCGCAGCATCGGCTCAATCATATTTTGTCCGCGTGACTAACAATACAAACCTCCGCGCCTCATACAGCCTTGAGAGCGCCGTCCTCACATCCGCGCGCGCCGGCGCGACCCTGGAGGTCGTCGGCCAGCACAACCGCTGGCTGCGCGTCCGACATGAGGGCCGGGAGTATTGGATGGCGAGTTGGGTCAGCCACAGCCGCGTCGACGCTCAACCGACGGCCGCAGCCGCCGACATCGACAACTGCTGCTTCGTGGATCGGCAATGTCAGACAGACCAGGAATGGACAGACGGCTATTGGGCTTACCAGAACAATCAATGCGCCGCGCCGGCGCATTCCACCGCCGCCGCCTCTGGACGTCCGCTCATTGAAGGTTCGCCCGAGTTTGTTCGCGGCATCGCTGCGACGCTTGATCTGATGGAACTCCATGCGCCGCAGTGGTTTCAATACGTACTGGGTGTTACCAAGCACATTGCCGAACACTATGAATCGGAATATTGCACAACTGCCTTCGCCCACGTCGGCACAGGCAAAACGTCGATGGGCATATGCATGCTTTACTGGCGGGGACGCGGCAGCAGACTTTATCGCGTTTCGGTCGCGGGCATCCTGGCGCACGAAGCCTGCCATCATCATGGACATGACATTGATCCATTAACGGGAGAATTCGACCATTGGCCCTGCCAGAAAGCGGCGCGCGACGCCTCTGCCGCAATCCTGGCATCTACGGAGAGCATCACATGCACACACGGACAACTTGCTTCGTCCACCTGTTAATCGCCATCGTCATAGCCCTTGCCGCTGGCGGCATTGCCGCGGCCCAAAGCTACCACATCCGCGTGACCAATAACACGAACCTGCGCGCCTCGTACAGCCTGGAGAGCGCCGTGCTCGCCAGCGCGAGCGCCGGCACGACCCTGGAGGTCGTCGGCCAGCACAACCGCTGGCTGCGCGTCCAGCATGAGGGCCGCCAGTATTGGATGGCGAGTTGGGTCAGCCACAGCCGCGTCGACGCACAACCGACGGCCGTATCCGCAGACATCGACAATTGCTGCTTCGTGGACCGCCAGTGCCAGAGCGACCAGCAATGGACAGACGGCTATTGGGCTTACCAGAACAATCAATGTGGCGCGCCCGCGACTGCGGTCAGCGCCCCGTCTCCGTCGCCGGAGACCGCCGCTTCCGATGTGGACAACTGCTGCTTCCTCGGCTGGAATTGCCAAAGCGACCACCAATGGGAGCGCGGCTTCTGGAACTATCAGGTCGGTCAATGCGAGCATCAAGGCGTCATTATTGAAGGATCCGAGGGCTTCAAAGCCACGATGGATGAGGCTTTGAAGCTGCTGCGCGATCGGTCGCCACACTGGTATGGGTATACTCTCGATGGCCTGTCCAAGATCCGGGAAGTCGCGGGGCGCCGGATCTGGGTCGGCACTCCCGGTGGCGAGGTTACTTGGGGAAGGGATTCCGGCTGGTTGGGGAACCGAGCAATCGTGGGGATCGCCGCCGTATTGGCGCATGAAGCCTGCCATGTACACCGCCACCGCTCCGGACAGTTTCCAGTTAGCGACGTTGTTGGCGAGCGCGCCTGCACGCAAATCGAAATTCAGGCGCTGGAGGCGATCGGCGCCGAGCCTTGGCGGATCCGCAGTGAGCAGAACTTGCTCGCCAATATAGAAAAGCCGGAATGCCAATGGTGGCACAACCAGGAAGGCAGTCGGATCGCCGCCCATTGTTGGGACTAGCGCCGGTCGACATCGGAAATGAATTCGGGCAAAATATGATCGCCGGGACTTTCAGCGTAAACTGTCTCGTATTTCTCTTGGTCGTTCCAGTTGCGGCGTCGTCCTATCAAATCCGCGTCTACTGCAACAAGAACCTGCGCGCTTCGCACAGCCTGGAGAGCGCCGTTCTCGCCAGCGCGCCGCGCTTGAGTCTTGCCGGGCCTTCCTATGGATAATCGGGACGGCATTGACCGGCTGGCGCAACGAAAACCACTGTGTGGAGGCCCGGCTCGCCGTAGAGGAAGCGCTGGATCCGATAGGCGGAGTACGCTCTTGGTACCGACAAATCATCGCCAATATCGCGCAAGACCCAGCCATTCGAGGCTGGGATTAACGGAGGTTATATGAACATCAGACGATTGCTTGCCACGCTTATTCCGCTCATGCTCGCCGCTGTGGTCTCGGCGCAGAGCTATCACATCCGCGTCGCCAAGAACACCAATTTACGCGCTTCAGACAGTCTGGACAGCGTCGTTCTCACCAGCGCGCGCGCCGGCACAACCGTAAAGGTCCTGGGCCATCGCGACCGCTGGCTGCGCGTTCAACATGAGGGCCGGGAGTTCTGGATGGCGGCTTGGGTCAGCCACAGCCGCGTCCAGGCGCCCACTCCGGCTGCGCCGCAAGCGGACGTCAACAACTGCTGCGATGTGAACCGGCAATGCTCGACAAATCAAGATTGGGTCGACGGTTACTGGGCTTACCAGCGGAATGAGTGCCCGGTCGGCCCGACCAGCGAAGCCACATCAACCGCCCAGCCCGTCGCCGCCGCGCCGGCCGTCGTGGACAATTGCTGCTTCGTGGATCGGCAGTGCCAGAACGACCAGCAATGGACGGACGGCTATTGGGCTTATCAGAACAATCAATGCGGCGCGCCGACGCAAACGCTGACGGCGACGCAGCCCGCCGGCAGCGCTTCCGGTCAAGTTAACAACTGCTGTTTTATCGGCTGGCAGTGCCACAACGACGCCGACTGGAACAGCGGTTATCAGGCTTATCAAGAGAATCAATGCGACAACCCGCAGCGACAGGCCGCCTTGTCGGTAGTCATTCCCGAAGGCGTCGACAATTGCTGCTTTGTGAACCGCCAATGTAATACCGAAGAGGAATGGGCGACCGGTTGGCATGTATTTCAGCACTTTCAATGCAACATTCCGCCGCCCACCCAGGGAATCTCAATTCAGGGCTCGCAAACCTTTGTCACGCAGGTTAGCAATGCCTTGCATTTGCTCCAGGACAGAGCGCCGCAGTGGTGGAAGTACTCAACCAGCGGCTTAAATGTTATCAAAATGGTCGCGGAGGGCAGTATTTCGGCCGTGTATGTGGATTCGAAAACCTATCAAGACACGCTTTCGGAAGTGATGAAAGACGGCACAGGCGAAGCCGGCCTCGTCTACGTCATCTTCGGCATCGTTCACGAAGCCTGCCACGTTCACGAGGGACATCGTTTCAAACAAATAGTAGAGGAAGAAAAAGCCTGCATGGAAGCCAGTCTTCATGCGCTTCAACAAGTCAATCCCGCCGATCGCTCCACGATCGAATGGATAAAGTGGATCATCGCCAATATCTATGATCCCGAAGTGCAATGGTGGTAAGAAGGTAAAGGCATGAAAAGACTCGTCCTTGCCGTCATCATATTACTCATGTTGAGCGGTACGGCTCTCGCCGACGCCTACCAGATCCGCGTCACTTGGCACGTAAAGCTGCGCGCGTCCTACAGCCTGGACAGCCCAGTCGTCGCCAGGGCGCTGGCCGGCGATGTGCTGCAGGTCGTTGGCCGCTACAATCGCTGGCTGAAGATCGACCGGGATGGCCAGACGCTTTGGCTGGCCGATTGGGTGGATTACACTCGGCTGGATCTAGCGCCCGCCGGGCAAGACTCAGCGAGCGAGCAAACGCAATCCGACATCGACAATTGCTGCTTTGTGAATCGCCTGTGCCAGAGCGAGCAAGAGTGGGTCGATGGCTATTGGGCTTACCAGCGCAATGAATGCCCGGCGCCGCCTCAGGCGGGTTCATCAGCTCTTCAGCTCACAGGACACGCAATCCGTATCGAGGCTTCGCCACTCAACGTCGGTTTAATATCGGAAGCGTTGAATCGGCTGCGCGCAGGCTCTCAAAAGTGGTACGACTACGTGATCAGCAGCAACGCTCTAATCAGAGAGGACCCGAATACCGCCACCTGTTATGCTCTTTCTGGTCAGAGAATTATTGGCATACCACCGTACGGCCGTTTCATCGCAACGTCCGATATAGACTTCAACCTTGCCTCAGTTATGACCGCGCTCGTTCACGAGGCCTGTCATATCCACCGGCATTTCGCGGGCTACGAATACAATGGTTATACCAAAGTGGAGGAAGAACTTGCCTGCATTGCAAAAGAGAAGGTTGCCCTAAGGGAATCTGGTCTGCCGCACTTGCTGCATGTCGTCGTCGGCCTCGGCTCGGTGCATTGTGAGGGCGACCTGACCAAGCACCCGGGCTGCCGTTGGGTTCGCGAAAATTGTGAATGGTCAGCCGACCATCAAATCACCTCTTGCCCGGCGATGGGGCTGACCACAGTCGACCACTGAGTAAGCGACGGCATCCGCCAACTCCCAGCTTTGAGCGAACGGAGAAGAGCGCGCGCCATGCCGCAAGGCAAAACCGCAATCGCGACTGGCGCCGCCAGCGACCTGGGAAACGCGATGGCGCGGCAACTGGCGAAGAACGGCAACCGAAATGCATTATGGCAGACAACTGCCATCCGACCATCCCATGGCGGCATTAGCGTCAAGGAGAAGCGAATTTGAAGACGAAATACCTGGCTGTAATGATCGTCCTGTTGCTCATGCCGAGCGTCGCCATGGCGGAAACATACCAGATCCGCGTCGCCTCGACCGTCCGCCTGCGCGCCTCATACAGCCTGGAAAGCGCAATCGTCGAACGGGCGCCGGCCGGCGCTGTGCTGCAGGTGGCGGGCCAATTCAACCGCTGGCTGAAGATCGACCGGGACGGCGAGACCGCCTGGCTGGCGGATTGGGTGGACTACACTCGGCTGGATCAAGCGTCCGCCGGGCAAGATTCAACCGGCGCGCAAACATCGTCCGGCGTCAACAATTGCTGTTTTGTCAATCGGCAGTGCCAGAGCGAACAGGAATGGGTCGACGGCTATTGGGCGTACCAGCGCAATGAATGCCCGGCGCAGCCCGCGCCGGTTTCCCAATCGCCAGCGCCAGCAGACACCGATGCGCCGCATCGCGTATGGAACAGCCAGGGACGAGAAATACCAATCTACGGCGACGACGTATTCAGGCGCCAGATTGCAAGAGCTTTCTATCATTTGCGAGACGAGGTTCCGCAATGGTGGCCCTACCTGTCAATCATCGACGATGTGAAATCTGAAGCGGGCAGCTGTAATGGGGGCTACGCTTGCGCCGGCTGGCCCTACAGAGTGGTGTACTTTGAAGCTGATGTGAGCGACAGCGACACCCGCTCTCTCGCTTCTACACTGATTCATGAGGCCTGTCACCTGTATCAATGGCAAGAAGGCAGAGGCGACAATTACGACTGGTCGCTTGAATGGGAAGATCGGCCGCTGGAGATCGAGTGTAACAACAAGCAAAAAGAAGCGGGATTCTAAGACTTGGCGAGGAAGGCCATTTTCCCGCGTCCGCGGTTCGCGGGTAGCCGCTTGACCAACCGGGTCCGCCTGAGCATTACGTTGAATTCGGCCCGGTGACCTGGCAAAAGCGGAGCAAGGAGCGCAATGATGTTAGACGGCAAAACAGCCATCGTGACCGGCGCCGCTGGCGACCTGGGGAGCGCCATGGCCCGGCAGTTGGCAGAATACGGCGGACGCGTCGCCTGCAATACCTTCTGGAAGATATCCTCCATCCAGCCAGCCAGTGGCAGCATTAGCGCCAAGAGGAGTCAGAAATGAAGATGAAATACCTAGCTGTGGCTATCGTCCTGTTGTTCATGTCGAGCGCCGTTTATGCGCAGAGCTATCAGATCCGCGTCACCTGGCCTTCAAGGCTGCGCGCGTCCTACAGCCTGAACAGTCCCATCGTCGAGCGAGCGCTGGCCGGCGAAGTGTTGCAGGTCGTTGGCCGCTTCAATCGCTGGCTGAAAATCGACCGGAGCGGCCAGACGCTTTGGCTGGCGGATTGGGTGGGCTACACCCGCCTCGATCAAACGCCCGCCGGGCAAGATACAGCCGGCGACCAAACGACGTCGGACATCGACAATTGCTGCTTTGTCAATCGCCAGTGCCAGAGCGAACGGGAATGGATCGACGGTTACTGGGCGTACCAGCGCAATGAGTGCCCGGCGCAGCCCGGCTCATCAGCGGCGACAGTCGCGGGACACCCAGTAATAATTGACGGGTCTTTCTTGTTTAGGGGCATCATCACGGACGCGCTCGACGCCCTGCGGGACAGAGCGCCGCAATGGTACGAGTACGTAACGAGCAATTTGAGCTTGGTCGTTGAGCGCCATCCCCGTCTTGGCTGTAAAGGAAGTCGTCAGGCGGGGTCCTGTTGCTTGACTCCATACGGCGAGACGTATACTTATTTTGAACATGAGAAGAATGTTTTCGGCTACGTGTCTTCGCTTGTCCACTACGCCTGTCATTCGGCTTATAGGTCCGCCGGACGCCCCTACAACGGCTATACCAAGGTGAACGAAGAGGCTGATTGCGTTCGTATGGATAATGCCGCGACCGACCTTGTCGCCTCGCATCATCCGCCCGGGACCTTCGGATCTGTGATTGGAATCAACCATTGCGACGGCGACTTGACGAACTCCCCCCATTGCCGGTGGTATCGCGAAAACTGCGAATGGGGTCCCAACATGAAACTGCTCGCTTGCCCGGCCGCCGGTTTGGTTACGCCTTCTCTCTCTCACTGAGAAAGCGAAGACATCCACCAACTCCCGACTTCGAACGTACAAAAAGGAAGGCGCACCATGCTGCAAGGCAAAACAGCCATCGTGACCGGCGCCGCCGGCGACCTGGGAAACGCGATGGCGCGGCAATTGGCGGAGCAGGGCGCGCATGTGGTCATGTGGGATATCGTCGCGCGCGCGGATGCCGCCGACGCCATCCAGCGCGTCGCAGCGCATGATGCCGCTGTCGACTACGCCGAGGTCGATGTCCGCGACCGCGCGGCTGTCGATGCCGCCATCGCCGACCTGACGCAACTGGATATCGTCTGTTCCAACGCCGGCATCGTCGACGCTCAGCCCTTCCTGCAGCTCAGCCAGGACAATTGGCAGAACCACCTCGATATCAACCTGACCGGCTGCTTCAATGTCTGTCAGGCGGCCGCGCGCAAGATGGTCGCGGATGGGACAGCCGGGCGCCTCATCCTGACCTCCAGCTGGGTCGGCGCCATCCCCTGGCCGGAGATCAGCGCCTACACCGTCAGCAAAGCCGGCGTCAACATGCTGGTCAAGCAGATGGCCCGCGAGTTGGCTACCCATGGCATCCTGGTCAACGCGGTGGCGCCGGGCATCGTGAATGCCGGCCTGGCCGGCCGTCAACTGCGCGAGGAGCCGCAATACGCCGCGCGCGTGGCCAAGGTGATTCCGCTGGTCGAGCCCGGCTCGCCGGAAGAGATCGCCGCCGCCGTCGTCTACCTGGCAAGCCCCCAGACCGCCTATATGACCGGCAGCATCCTCACGCTCGACGGCGGCTGTTCGCTCTTTCAGTTCGACGCCTGAGGATAGACCGTCTCCGCGCCGCCGCTGGCCGCCGTGATGTAGAGGATGGCTTCGTTCCCGGTCGCCGCGCGGTAACAGGCGCGCACGCGTTCAACGAAGGCGCCGGCGCCCTCCGCGCGAACCAGCGCCACCGCGCAGCCGCCGAACCCGGCGCCGGTCATGCGCGCGCCATAACAACTGGCCTCGGCATTGGCGCAATCGACGATAGCGTCGAGGGCCGGGCTGGATACCTCGAAATCATCGCGCAGGCTGATGTGGCTCTCGACCATCAATTGACCGAGCGCGGCGGCATCGCCCGCGTTCATGGCGTCGCGCGCGCGCAGCGTCCGCTCGTTTTCCGAGATGACATGCCGCGCCCGCCGACGCATTAGCGGCTCGAGTTCATCGGCGCGGCGCTCGAAACTCCGGCGCTCCACATCGCGCAGGGCGGCGACGCCAAAATGCCGCGCCGCCGCCTCGCATTGCGCGCGCCGTTCGTTGTACGCGGAATCGACCAGTCCGCGCCGCGTGTTGGTATCGAGGATGACGACGGCCGCGCCCGGCGGCAGGGGCGCCGACCAGGTTTCGAGACTGCGACAATCGATCAGCAGGGCGCGGTCTTGTACGCCGGCGGCTGAGATCATCTGGTCCATGATGCCGCAGTTGACGCCGAGCCACTGATTCTCGGCCGCTTGGCAGGCCAGGGCTATCGCCGCGGAATCCCAATGAAAGCCCGAAACGGCGTGGAAGGCGCGGGCAGTCGCCAATTCCAGCGAGGCCGACGAGGACAAACCCGAGCCGATGGGCACATCGCCGCTGAGGACGCCGTCCCAGCCGCGAAGCGCATGGCCTCGCCTCTGCAGGGCCCAGGCGACGCCGATCAAATAATCGATCCAGTCAACAGTTGACGGGCGCGGCAAGTCGTCGAGGGCGAATTCGCGCCGGTCGTCCATGTCGATGGAGATGGCCCGCACGCGGTTGTCGTCGCGCGGTCGCAGGGCAATCCAGGTTGCGCGGTCGATCGCCATAGGGAAGACGAAGCCATCGTTGTAATCGGTATGCTCGCCAATGAGGTTGACACGTCCCGGCGCGCGGACGATGAAGGCGGGCGCTTCGCCGAATTCGCTGTGGAAGCGCTCTTTGACCGCGCTTGCTAATGACATTTTCTGCCCGTTTCTTGGTGCGAGTCCATGCGCGGATTGTAACGCAGACCATGTCGAGCCGCAGAGGGATTTTGCCACAGAGGCACAGAGGCACAGAGAGGGTGATCCGCCGAATCGCCCCTACCAGACTATTTCAACCGAAACGGATACACTACCTATATTGCTTCAGTATTTGAAAAAAATCATAAAACTAGACATAATAGGCAGCAACAGCCCCGGGTCGTGTCTCTCACGGCGTTAGGTTCGCCTATCGAAAAGTGCCTGGCTGGCTGCGCAAAAGAAATGACAGGGAGACACGAGACATGATTCACTTCACGCTTAATGGTCAGAATATTGCTTATGATGGCGATCCCGATCGCGCATTGATGCACGTCCTGCGCGAGGACATGGGCATCATCTCGCCCAAAGACGGCTGCGCGCCGCAGGCGGCTTGCGGCTGCTGCGTCGTGCAGATTGACGACAAAGCCATGCTCTCTTGCGTGACGAAGATGGACAAAGTCGCCGGCAAATCCGTCACCACAACTGAGGGCCTGGGCGAATACCGGCAGAATGTATTCGCCAACGCCTTCGTGAAAGAAGGCGGCGTCCAGTGCGGCTTCTGCATTCCGGGCATCGTCATGCAAGCCAACAACCTCATCAGCCACAATCCCGAGCCCAGTCGCGCCGATATCGAGAAATGCCTGACGCCGCATCTCTGCCGCTGCACCGGTTACAAGAAGATCGTGGATGCGATACAGACCGCGGCTGATGCCATCCGCCAGGAAGAAGAAGTGGAGATGCCGGATGTCGGCGGCGGGATCGGCACTCGCTTGCCGAAATACCAGGCCCAAGATCTCGTGCTCGGCCAGCACCGCTACGTCGATGACATTCGCATCGACGGCATGAAGATCGGCGCGCTCAAATTCAGCGATCATCCGCGCGCCGTCATCAAGTCAATGGACTTCAGCGCGGCCAAGGCCCTGCCGGGCGTGCTGCGCATCTTCACTGCCGATGATGTGCCGGGCGATCGCCATATCGGCTTGATCAAGCAGGATTGGCCGCTGATGATCGCGGTTGGCGAGACCACGCGTTATGTCGGTGATGTGCTGGCGGTGGTCGTCGCCGAGACGGACGCGACTGCGCGCGAAGCGGTCGGCTTGATCGAAGTGGACTACGAAGTGCTGGAACCGATCACCGATATGCACGCCGCCATGCAGGCGGAGAGCCCGTCGATTCACGAGGGCGGCAATGTGCTGTCGCAGTCGATCACCAATCGGGGCGATCTCGAGAAAGCAATGGCGGAAGCGGCATATACGACGCAAGGCGTCTATGAGACGCAGATGATCGAACACGGCTTCATGGAGCCGGAAGCCTGCGTAGCTTATCCGCTGCAACCCTCCCTCGGTCCCCCCGAAAGCAATGGGCGGGAGGATGATACGGACTCTGGCGAAGAGTCCCTTCTGGCGCATAGGGGTCGCGTCGAGGTGCTTTCGCAGGGGCAAGGCGTCTTTGAAGATCGCGTTCAGATTGCCAAGCTGCTGGGCCTGCCGCAGGAAGAGGTGCATGTTGTGCTGGTGCCGAATGGCGGCGCCTTCGGCGGCAAGGAAGACCTCTCGGTGCAGGGGCATGCGGCGCTGGCGGCCTACTTGATGGGCGTTCCGGTTAAGGTGCGTTTGACGCGGGATGAGTCCATCCTCATGCATCCCAAGCGGCATCCCATCTGGATGGAATACAGCATCGGCTGCGACGAAGACGGCATGTTGACCTTCTGCAAGGGGCGCTTCGTCGGCGATACCGGCGCCTACGCCTCGGTTGGCATGAAGGTTTTGGAGCGCTCGGCCGGCCACGCCACCGGCGCCTATAACTTCCCGGTCACGGATATTGTCAGCACAGCCGTATATACAAATAACCTGCCCTGCGGCGCCATGCGCGGCTTCGGCGTCAACCAGACGGCCTTCGCGCTGGAGAGCTGCATTGATGATCTCTGCGAGCAAGGCGGCTTTGACCGCTGGGCATTCCGCCACCAGAATGCGCTCGATGACGGCGATATGACCGCGACCGGTCAAGTGATCGAAGCGGGCGCGGGCGCCAAAGCGACCCTGGAAGCGGTGAAGAACGAATTCCGCAATGCCAAATTCGCCGGCATCGCCTGCGGCATCAAGAACACCGGCATCGGCAATGGCATGCCCGATTCGTCCAAGGTGACGCTGTCAGTCGTCCCCAACCCCGCCGCTCCCGACGGCGAGGAGAAAGCCAAGGTCATCATCGATCACGGTTGGACCGAGATGGGCCAGGGCGTGCATACGATGGCCGTGCAAGCCCTGGTGACCGAGACCGGCATCCCGCCCTCAATGATTGAAGCGCGCGTCGAAACCAGTTCCGAAATGGTCACGGGCATGACGACCGCCTCGCGTGCGACCTCGTTAATCGGCAATGCCATCATCGACGCCTGCAAGCGCTTCAAGACCGATCTCGAATATCACAAGCTGGAAGAGCTGGTGGGACGGCAGTACAGCGGCGAGTTCACGGTGGACTGGACGACGAAACCCGGCGCCATGGTCGAGAAGATCTACACGCATTATTCCTACAGCTACGCCACACAGGTGGTGATCCTGGACGATGCCGGTCAAGTCGAGAAGATCATCGCCGCGCATGACGCCGGCAAGATCTTCAATCCGACGCTCTTTGAAGGGCAGTTGGAAGGCTCGATCCACATGGGCCTGGGTTATGCCATCAGCGAGGACCTGCCGATGGAAGGCGGCCGACCCAAGAGCACGATGCTGCGCAAGTGCGGCATCCTGCGCGCCAAAGACATGCCGGAGATGGAGGTCATCGGCGTGGAAGTGCCGGATCCTTATGGACCCTACGGCGCCAAGGGCGTCGGGGAAATCGGCCTGGTACCGACAGCGGGCGCTGTCGCCAACGCGCTCTATCAGTTTGACGGCGTCCGCCGTCACAGGCTGCCGATGCGCCTGCCGCGGAAGCGCCCGGCGCGGCGCTCGCAGTCAAACGGCGGGAATGGCAAGCGCTAAGCAAAACTGAGTACGCCATAGCAAATGTAGGGGCGACTCTGTGAGTCGCCCTTTCGTTTGTATCAACGTGATTGAAGCGCGACGGAATGCTCATCATTAACAGGCGATTTATCTGCGCGCTTGTCGCTGCAGTTTGGCCTTTAGGCCAAACACAGAGGGGGCGAGCCACCGGCTCGCCCGTACACACAAACTGATTTGACCTGAACGCGTAATGAGCTTTAGGCTGAAAGCGGGCGACATGATATGTCGCCCCTACATTTTCCGAAACTAAGTAGAATCTGCATTGGGCAAGTCGAGCGGGAGGTGAGCTTCCTCAGCGCGTAGACAGCGCCGGGAGCTCGCCCGTACGCACAGTAGACCTTAGCCTGCGCGCAACAATCTTTAGCCTGAGCGCGGGCGACCCTGCGAGCCGACCTCATCGTTGAACGTGGCCCTCGCAAATCGAGTTCAGATTTGAGGGGCAGCAGCGTCGCCCTCTGCCTCCGATTCGGCCTGGGAATTCCCATGGGAAGGGTTTCTCGCCCGTTGAATACGGTCTTTGATTTTCGCGGGCAATCCTTGAATTGCGGTAAGCAGGCGCGGATCAATCTTGTTCCAGAGCAAGAGGGCGGCAATCAAGAACAAGCCAATGACGCTTCCGTACACAATGCCAATGCTGATTGATAGCAAAAACGCAATGAGCGCGCCGATGAGAGTCGCCACACGCATCCTGAGCGTACCGAAAAAGCCGACGCCGAAATAGATGACCGTCACCGGGATCATGATGTGCAGGTTGCCGACAAAATCCAGAAGGGCCGTAACAATATATCTGACGATCCCCCAAACGCCGCCGATTAAATTTGTAGCGCCCTCTGCCGTTCCCTGGAAGCTTGCTGTGAGATCCCCCAGCCGCTGCGACAGGTCGTCGCGCCAGTCGCTGAATCCCCTCTGGATTCTGGCGGAGAGTGTTTGCTGAGCGGCAAGTTCCGCTTGCACGTGCTGATAACGCGCATAACCTGCAACAGAGACCGCAACAACAATGACGACAAATATAAACAGCGAAGCGTAGGGACGCCTCTTGATGGAGTCCCTTGCGGAAGCAATCTGTGGCCTCAGCGATTTTCCGACGCGCATTTCATAAATCGGCAAGAATGTGCTTTGAGAACTAACTCGGGAAGATATCGCCGACGCGGATTTGAAAGCCTGGCAGCGCTTCGCCGCCGTCCAGGGTATCGTCTTCGCGCAGCGTTGTGGCGCCGTCGACTGTATGCGCCACGACAGTGCGGCTTTGGGGATAGACCAGCCAGACGAGACGCGCGCCTGCACTCAACAACTGCATCACTTTCAGATGCGTGTCGCCCGCTTTGTTGTTGGGCGAGATCACTTCGACAGCGAGGTCGGGACCCGCTTCGTACCAAGTATAGTCCGGAGGCGTCGACAATCGATTGCTGTTGAAGAAGGCGATATCCAAGCCGCGAACGGTGTCGCGACCGTACGCGTTGCGCTCGAGCACAATGCCGGTTTCGCCCACGCTTACCTCGCCAAGGTCACGCGCATCCACGAAGCTGGCGATTTTGAGAGCGAGCCGCATGGTAACGACTCCGTGTATGCGCTTCGGTTTCGACATTTCGACGATGACTCCTTCCACGAGTTCGAGGACGCTGTCTTGATATTCGGGCGCATCGACCAAATCTTGGAAGCGGTCGGCCGAGATGAATTGCTCTTTGAGTGCCATGTAACTTCTGAACCTTTCAGCACTATTGCTGACCCGCTTATTGTACCAGTTGGACTGACGAAGAGAAAACGCTGGCGATCAACCACACAGGGCCGCGCGCAGCTTCGTTTTCTGTATAGCCGACAGCGCAGCGCTCGCGAGTCGTCACCTCGGGAAGATATCGCCGACGCGGATTTGGAAGCCCGGCAGCGCATCGCCGCCGTCCAGGGTATCATCTTCGCGCAGCGTAGTCGCGCCGTCGGCAGTATGCGCCACGACAGTGCGGCTATCGGGATGGACCAGCCAGACGAGGCGCGTGCCTTTGCTGAGGAACTGCATCACTTTCAGATGCGTGTCGCCCGCTTTGTTGTTGGGCGAGATTACTTCGACAGCGAGGTCAGGCCCATACTCGTACCAGGTGAAATCCATCTGTTCCGGTATTCGCGCTTTGCTGACGAAAGGTATGTCCACGCCACGCACGGTGTCCCAACCGTGCGGATTGCGTTCGAGGACGAAACCAGTTTCCGCGGCAAGTACTTCACCTAGTTCGTTGTCGTAAACGTGGTTGGCGATCTTGACAGCGAGCCGCATTGTGATGATTCCATGTTTCCAAGTGGGCTTGGGCATTTCGACGAGGGCTCCTTGCACGAGTTCGAGGACGCGATCTTGATATTCGGGCGCAACGACCAAATCTTGGAAGCGGTCGGCGGAGATGAATTGCTCTTTGAGTGCCATGTAACTTCTGAACCTTTCAGCACTATTGCTGACGCGCTTATTATACCAGTTGGACTGACGTAGAAAAAACGCTGGCAATCCGCCACACCGGGCCGCGCGCAGATTCGTTTTCTGTATAGCCCACAGCGCAGTGCTCGCGGGTCATCAACTCGGGAAGATATCGCCGACGCGGATTTGGAAGCCTGGCAGCGCATCGCCGCCGTCCAAGGTATCGTCTTCGCGCAGCGTAGTCGCGCCGTCGACTGTATGCGCCACGACAGTGCGGCTTTGGGGATAGACCAGCCAGACGAGACGCGCGCCTGCATTCAAAAACTGCATGACCTTCAAATGCATGTCACTCGTCTTGTTGTTGGGCGAAATCACTTCGACAGCGAGGTCGGGTCCCACTTCGTACCAAGCGAAGTCCGGTGGATCGGGTACTCTTGATTTACTGACATATGCAATATCCACACCACGAACCGTGTCGTTTCCGCTGGCGTCGCGCTCAAGGATGAAGCCAGCGCTACCGGACGTCACCTCTCCGAGGTCCTTCTCGTCGACATGTAAGCCGATTTTCATAGTCAATCGCGCTGCAACAATTCCGTGTATCCGGGTCGGCTTAGACATCTCGATGAGTTCGCCTTCGACAAGTTCAATCACGCGATCGAGATATTCTGGCTGCTCCATCAACTCAAAGAAGCGCTCGGCTGTTATCTTTCGCTCTCTAACTTCCATGCCTTGTCCGAACCTTGTCATGTCGTTGCTGTGCACACAATTTTACCAGTTGCGCGGGCGAGCGCAAAATGCGGCGCAGGCATGCGGGCGAGCCACGGGCTCGCCCCTACATTTTCCCAGCTTTAGAGAACCTATCCGGCGCGGTCAGCCGCAGAGCTCCTCGCGCAGTTTGGCTTTCTGGATCTTGCCGAGGGCGTTGCGCGGGAAGTCGTCGGCCAGTATCACGCGGCGCGGCGCTTTGTAGGCCGCCAGGCGCTCGCGGCAGAAGGCGCAGATGGCGGCCTCGTCGACGCTCGCGCCAGCCCGGGGGATGATGACGGCGGTGACCTGCTCGCCCCATTCCTCGTCCGGGCAGCCGATAACGGCGCAGGCCGCCACGGCCGGATGCTCCATCAGCGCGAGTTCCACTTCCGGCGGATACACGTTGAGACCGCCGGTGATGACGAGGTCTTTGGCGCGGCCCTTGAGCGTGAAGTAGCCGTCGGGCTCGCGCAGGCCCATGTCGCCGGTTCGCAGCCAGCCGTCATCGCTGAATGCTTCCGCTGTCTTCTCCGGCTGCCGCCAGTAACCTTTGAAGACATGCGCGCCTCTGATCTGCACTTCGCCGACGGCGCCATCGGGCAGGGGCAAGTCGGTTTCGGGATCGACGATACGGGCTGAGACGCCGGGCAGCGGCATGCCCACCGAGCCGACGCGCCGCTCGCCCTTCAGGGGATTGGACAGGTTCATGCCGGTCTCGGTCATGCCGTAGCGCTCGAGCAGCGTCATATTGAAGGTCTTCTGATAGCCGAAGAAGAGGTCATCGGGCAAACGGTCGGAGCCGGATGTCATCAGGCGCATGTGGCTGAGGTCGATGCGGCTATCGCCCGCCTGTTGATAAAGGCGGCGGTGCATGGTCGGCACAGCCATGAAGACGGAGAAGCGCCGCGAGCGCAGTAAATCCAAGGCTTGAGACGCGTCGAATGCCGGGCAGAGGATGGCTGTCGCGCCGGCGTGCAAGGCGCCGTGCAAGGCGACGACCAGGCCATGCACATGGAAAATAGGCAGAACGTGCAGCAGCGTATCGTCAGCGCGCCAGCCCCAGGCTTCGTGCAGGGAGGCGATGTTGGCAGTCAAGTTGCCGTGCGTGATCAGCGCGCCTTTGGGACGGCTGGTGGTGCCGCTGGTGTAGAGCATCATGGCGGTCTGATGCGGGTCGCGCGGCAAGGGCCGGCCGCGGACTGACGATCGATCTTCCAGCCAGGGCGCGCCCGACTTTTGCGGCTCGTGAATGTAGACTGTCTTCTGATGTTCGGGCAAGTCATCCGTTATCGGATCGAGCCGGCTTTGATCGGCGGCGTCGGCAATCAGCAGGCGCGCGCCCGAGTCCGACAGGAAGTAGCGGAGTTCAGACGGCGGGTAAGCCGGGTTGAGCGGCAGGAATACCGCGCCGATTTGCATGGCAGCCAGATGAAAATATATGAAAGGCAGGCACTTGGGCAATTGGACGGCGACGCGATCGCCCGGCTCAATGCCCAGGGCAAGCAGATAATCGGCTGTGCGGTCTGCCGCCGCCGCCAGCTCTCCGTAGCTGACGGGCGGCCCGTCGATGAATTGCAGGGCGAGTTTTTCCGGTTGGTTGCGGCAGCGCTCTGCCAATGTGTCGAGGAACATGCGCATTCACCAAGGAGGCACAGAATTAAACCCAAATAATTGATGATAATTGCTGCCGTATGAAAGAAATTGCCAAAATAATCGACAGGTTGTACGGGCGAGCCGGCGGCTCGCCCACTGTTGCTACAAGCTGCCCATCAGATTTTGCACGACTTGCTTGCACTAACTGATTTCCTTTTGAAGGCATGCAGATGCCCGAACAGTGTACATCATGGAGTTGCTTGAAGCGCGGCCGATTCAGCGGGCAAGCAGGATGACAACCGAACGAGCGCCGACCGGCAGGGCGCTTTGATCTTGCAGGATGGATTCCCGGCCGGGCGGATGGCTGTCCGCGGGCGGACAGAGCGCCGTATTAAAGGCCACATGCCAATGCAGGCCTTTCTTCAGCGGCGGCAAGTCGAACGCGGCCGCTTCCCAGTGGGCGTTCATGATGACATAGATCAGGTCGCGGGGCCGGTCGCCATTGCCCAGCGCCGCGCCGCTGAACAGCAGCGCCAGCCGGCGGCTTTCGGGGGACCAATCGGGCGCCCAGACCCCCGTGCCATGGTAAGAAACGCTATCGCAGCGCAGGCCGCCGTCCGCGTCAGCGGCCCTCTGGTGGCTGAGGTATTCACGCCGGCGCAAAACCGGATGCGCTTTGCGAAAATGGATCAGGCGCTGTACAAATTGAAACAAGTCGCGATCGGTCCGCAGCCGCTCCCAATCGAAGTAGTTGATGGGGCCGTCGTGGCAGTAGCTGTTGTTGTTGCCACCCTTGCTCTGCCCGGTTTCATCGCCCATCAGCAGCATCGGCACACCCTGGCTGACCAGAAGGATGCTGAGGAAATTCTTCATCTGGCGCAGGCGCAAGGCATTGACCTTGGGGTCATCGGTTTCGCCTTCCCAGCCGCAGTTCCAACTGAGGTTTTCGTTCAAGCCATCGCGGTTGTCTTCGCCATTGGCGAGATTGTGCTTGTGAGCGTATGAAACCAGGTCGCGCAGCGTGAAGCCGTCGTGCGCGGTGATGAAGTTGACCGAAGCGCGCGGTCCCCGGTCGCCGTAGATATCGGGCGAGCCTTGCAGCCGCGCCGCCATCGCGCCGACCAGGCCGGCATCGCCCTTGACGAAGCGCCGGACATCGTCGCGGTAGCGGCCGTTCCATTCCGCCCAGCGCCCATAAGCCGGAAAGCTGCCCACCTGGTACAAACCGCCGGCGTCCCAGGCTTCGGCAATCAGCTTGGTGTGCGCCAGGATGGGATCGTATGCCAACACCTCGAGCAGAGGCGGATCGGGATCGGGCCGGCCTTCGGGATCGCGGCCCATGCTGGAGGCGAGGTCGAAGCGGAAGCCGTCGATATGATATTCGCTCACCCAATAGCGCAGGCAATCCAGCAGGATGACGCGCACGATGGGATGGTTGCAATTGAAGGTATTGCCGACGCCGCTGAAATTGTAATAGCCGCCGTCCGGCTTGAGCAGATAATAGATGCTGTTGTCGATGCCGCGGTAGGAGATGGTCGGTCCATTTTCGTCGCTCTCGGCTGTGTGATTGAAGACGACGTCAAGCCAAACCTCGATGCCGTGGCGGTGGCATTCTTTCACCAGACTCTTCAGTTCGGCGGCGGCGTCGCCGCAACTGGCATAGCCGGCTTTGGGCGCGAAAAAACCGATGGGACTGTAACCCCAGTAATTCAGCAGCGGCTCGCCCGTATCGGGATTGACGTTGTCATTGTCCAGTTCGTCAAATTCAAAGATTGGCATGAGCTCGATGCAGTTGACGCCCAGTTCCAGCAGATAAGGAATTTTCTCGGCGATGGCGGCGTAGGCGCCGGGCGACTCAACGCCGGCCGAGGCATCCGCCGTGAAGCCGCGCGTGTGCATTTCGTAGATGACCAGGTCTTCCAAGGGGATGTTCAACTGTTGATCGCCTTCCCAGTCGAAATCGTCGCGATGCGGGCGGGCGCGATAGGGATAGATGCTGTTCCTGCTGCCCACTCGGCCCCAGTCTTCCATGCCGCCGATTGATTTGGCGTAGGGGTCGAGCAAGATCTGCTGGGCGTCAAAGCGATGCCCGGCAGCCGGGTCGTATGGCCCGTCAAAGCGAAAGCCATATTCAATGTCGTCCGGATCGAGGTCCAGCACCGTCATGGCATAAGCATCGCCGGTTCGGAAAGAATCCAGATAGGGGATTTCGACCAGGGGCCGCTCTCCGCCCCGTTTGAAGAGCACGAGGCTGCAGGAGCTGGCATGGCAAGAGAATATTGAAAAATTAATGCCATCGGGCAAGATAGTCGCGCCGAAGGGACGCGGTTTGCCGGGCCGAAACTTGAAATTGCCAAGCTCATAACTGGGAAAGACAGCCATATTAACACTGTAACAGACTTCAAAACCGAATGCGACAATCTTGTATCGCGCCGCAAGGCGATCGCTTCAAAATGAAGACCCGCTTCTATGACGGCAGTCAAACTGAATTTCACCACCGAGTACACCGAGTACACCGAGAAAAGCAATTGCTCGGGAATTTCCCGGCATCTTTTAGTGTATTTTGGGAGCGGCATTATGTTTATTGACAAGGTGACAGGAGATTTCTCAACCCAGGCGGTGGAATTATGAGGATAAGTCTCCTAAAGAACATAAACTCGGCGCCCTCGGTGTCCTCGGTGGTTAAGAAAAATTGAAGCGATTGCCCTTTATCGCGCTGCAGCTTCTAAGGAAATGTTGAATAAACGCCAAAAGCAAGGCATACTATCTGCGGTGTATTAAAAACGCAATGAATCGTGAATTCTTGTCTTGAAGCGCTGCCGAATAGCGACTGGATAGGACATCGGTGAATAAGGTTTCGGGCCTGGCACAACAGGCCATCGGCTCTCGTTTCAATCGCTTGATTGATTTTTCGCCGGTGGCGATCGCGCTTTTGCTGGCGCTGGTCGTTGCGTCGGTGCTTCTGCTGGCGCTTAGCGCGGATCCAATCGCCGCCTACGGCGCCATGCTGGAGGGGGCGATCGGCACCGAGAACGCGACCGCGGAGACGCTTGTCAAAGCGACGCCGATCCTCTTCGTCGGCATCGGCATCACCATCGCCTTTCGCGGCGGCATGATCAACATCGGCGGCGAGGGCCAGATGATCGCCGGCGCATTGGCGGGCACAACAATCGCCTTGATCCTGGGCGATCTGCGGATTGCGCCGGAATTCGCCAAGGAGAAGGGCGCCTTTGATATCATCATCGTGACCCTGTCCCTGATCGGCGGCTTCCTGGCGGGCGCGCTTTATGGCGGCCTCGCCGGCTTTCTCAAAGCCTATTTTGATGTCAACGAAATCCTGAGCACGATCATGCTCAACCAGATCGCCGTGCAGATGATGAATTTTCTGCTCAACGGCATCTTGCTCGACCCGGCCGAGGCGGGATTCAACAATATCCCCAAGACGGCGCGGCTGGTGACGGCGGCGCAATTGCCGCGATTGTCGCTGCCCATCGGCGATCCATTTCTCTTCGCGCGCACGCGCCTGCATTGGGGTTTGATCATCGCGATTGTGCTGGCGGTGATCATCTATATCTTTCTTTGGCGCACCTCGCTGGGCTATCGCATCCGCGCCGTGGGCGAGAACCAGCGCGCCTCCAGTTTCGCCGGCATCAACGTCAAGCGGCAGATGATGTTTTCCATGTTCCTGGCCGGCGGCTTCGCGGGATTAGCCGGCGTGGTGCAGGTCCTGGGCTTGCAATATCGGCTGCAGACTGACGGTTCGCCGGCCGGATTCACCGGCGCGGCCGGCTTCAATGGCATCGTGGCGGCGCTCTTCGGCGGCTTGAACCCGATCGGCGCGGTGCCGGCGGCGGCATTTTTCGGCGGCTTGCTGGTCGGCGCGCAGAAGATGCAGCGCGAGCTCGGCACGCCGGCGTCCTTGATCACGGCGGTTAATGGCTTGATTGTGGTCTTCGTTGTAAGCAGCGAGATTTTCATCCTGCAGCGCAGCAAGCGCCGCGTCAGCGTGGCGGACCAGGCCGAGGACGATGAAGAGAAGAAGAAGAAGGACGACGGCTGATGGGCCTGGAGGAAATTTTCACCGCAAGCGTCTTCGCATCCGCGATTCGTCTGGCGACGCCATATATCTTCGCCGCGCTGGGCGAAACTTTCGCGCAGCGCAGCGGCGTTCTCAACCTGGGCGTGGACGGCATCATGCTGATGGGCGCGTTCTCCGGCTTCTATGCCGTCTACGTGGCGCAGCAAGCGGAAGCGATGAGCGAACCGGTGAGTTTGTTTTTTGGGGTGTTGGTGGCGCTTATTGTCGGCGGCTTGATGGGCCTGGCGATGGCTTTCGTCAGCGTCACGCTGAAAGCCAAGCAAGGCATCAGCGGCATCGGCGTCTTTCTCTTCGGCTTCGGCCTCAGCGAATTGCTCTTTCAGCAATGGGTGGGCACGCCGAAATCGATCAACGGCTTCCACCGCATTGACTTTCCGATTCTCACGGATTTGCCGATCGTCGGCGAGATATTCTTTCACCACAACCTGCTGGTCTACGTGGCTTTTGCCTTGGTGCCCATTTCCGCCTTTGTGCTCAATCGCACCACCTTCGGCTTGATGATCCGCGCGGTGGGGCAGAACCCGGAAGCGGCCGACGCCATGGGCGTCAGCGTGGCGCGCGTCCGTTACGCGACCACCATCATCGGCGGCGTGATGGCGGGATTGGCCGGCGCGTCGCTCTCGATCGCGCTCATCAAGCTCTTCCAGCAGAATCTCACCGCCGGGCAAGGTTTCATCGCGGTGGCGCTGGTTTATTTTGGCGGCTGGCGGCCTTGGGCGGTGGCGGCGGGGGCGATGCTTTTCAGTTTCGTCAATGCCTTGCAGCTGCAAATCAAGGTGATCGACGCCGCGATCCCGTCCGAATTTGCCGTGATGGCGCCTTATGTCATCACAATCATCGCGCTGATCTTCGCCAGCAAACGTCAGGAACAGCCGACCGCATTAACCAAACCCTACGAACGAGGGGAATGACCCTCTTCGGCCATGGGCCTACTATTTGTATTGGAGCAATTCAAGTAATTTTGGAAGGAACTAGCATGAAAAAGATACGACTCATCCTTATTTTCTGCGTTTTTGCCTGGGCTTGCTTGCAATCCGCGGCGCATGACGATGTGTTCCGCATCGCCGCGCTGATGCCAAGCGCCACCAACGATCTGGCTTTCAGCCAAAGCATGTACGACGCCCTGGTGGCGATCCAGGAAGAACTCGGGGAAGAGGCTTTTGAGTTCACCATTCAGGACAGCACCTATATCGTGGATGACGCCGCGGTCGCCTTGCGCGATTGGGCGGCCTCGGGCGAGTATCAACTGGTGATCGCGCATGGCTCGCAGTACGGGCCGATCGTGGAGGAACTGGCGACGGAATTCACCGATGTCTCCTTCGCCTGGGGCACGCGGCAGGATACATTCGGCATGGACAATGTCTACAGCTATGCCGCGGCATCGGACGAGGGCGGCTACTTCAACGGCGTTCTGGCCGCCCACCTCACCGAAACCGGCGTGGTTGGCTTGGTGGGCCCGATCGAAGTCGGCGATGGCAAGCTGTACGCGGATGGTTTCGCCAACGGCGTGGCTTCCGTTGACGAGAACATCAAGGTGAACATTGTGTTCATCGGCTCCTTCAGCGATGTGCCCTTGGCGACCGAAGCGGCGGAGGCCCATATCGCCAACGGCGCGGACATTTTGACGGGCACGGCCCAGATGGTTGTGGGACCGATCGCGGTCAGCGTCGCCAACGATGTGCTATGGTTCGGTTCCGACGCCAGCCAGGACGACCTGTCCGAAGATATCGGCGTGGCTTTCCAGATCTATAAGTGGGAAGTCCTGCTGCTGGACATGATCGCCAACATCAAAGACGGCAAATTGGGCGGCGAGTATTACAAGCTGACGCTGGAAAATGAAGGCCTCGTCATGGAATACGACAAGGATTTTGAGGCATCCGAAGATTTGCTGGCGATTGCGGAAGAGACCATTGCCGGCATCGTCTCCGGCGATATTATTCCCATTCCCGAGATGGACGAGGAGATGGAAGAGGACGATTCCGATGGCGAAGACGACGGTTGATCGCCGGCGGCTTCCGCCTCGGCGCGAATTGTTTCGCATTCTGTTTCGCGTTTTGTTTATTCACGGGTAATCCTGCCCGATCGATAAGTAAGCGTAAGAGGAGAAAGATCCCATGAAGAAAGTTCTACTGCTGACCGTCATTGTCGCCCTTTTCGTCGGGGTGATGCCGTCTATGGCGCAAGACGCCTTCCGCGTTGCGGCGGTTGCGCCCAGCGCCACAAACGATCTCGCCTTCAGCCAGAGCATCTACGACGGCTTGATGGCGATTCAATCCGAAATGGGCGAAGACGCCTTCCAGTTCGATTTTCAGGATGGCACCTTCATCGTCGATGATGCCGCTGTGGCTCTGCGCGAATGGGCGGCTTCGGGCGAATACGATCTTGTGATCGCGCATGGCTCGCAATTTGGGTCGGTCGTGGAAGAGTTGGCGGCGGAATTCCCCGAAGTCAGCTTCGCCTGGGGCACCGACGAGAACACCTTCGGCCTGGACAATGTATTTGCCTACACGGCGGCCTCCGATGAAGGCGGCTTCGTCAACGGCGTGATGGCGGGTTTGATGACGGAATCAGGCGTCATCGGCGTCGTCGGGCCGATCGAAGTGGGCGATGCCAAGCTCTATGTCGATGGCTTTGTGGCTGGCGTCGGCGCATCCAACCCGGATGCGACGGTCAACGTGGTTTATATCCAGTCCTTCAGCGATGTCCCGCTGGCGACCGAAGCGGCCGAGACGCACATCTCCAATGGCGCTGATATCCTGACGGGCACGGCCCAGATGGTTGTCGGTCCCATCGCGGTGGCGATTGAGAACGGCGCGCGCTGGTTCGGCACCCAAGCCAGCCAGGGCGATCTCGCCATGGGCGCCGGCGTCGCTTTCCAGATTTACAAGTGGGATGTCATTTTGGCCGACATCATCGCCCATATCAATGAGGGCGTGTTGGGCGGCGAATCCTACGTCCTGACGCTGGCCAATGGCGGCCTGGTCATGGAGTTCAGCGGCTAGACCGCATTCTCAATGTCACAGGGGCGACCCGCCGGGTCGCCCCTACCTATACCATTTTCACGCGAGGCTGACTTGAGTTCCAATCTGCTGCCGACCGGGCATGACCGCATCAATCAGCTCGACATGACGGGAATCGTCAAGCGCTTTCCGGGCGTGCTGGCCGCGGACCGCATTGATTTTGATGTGAAGTCGGGCGAGATCCACGCCCTGCTTGGTGAAAACGGCGCGGGCAAATCGACGCTGATGAAGATGCTCTACGGGCTATATCATCCCGACGCCGGCTCGATTCGCATCAATGACGAAGAAACGACCATCCGCAACCCGCAAGACGCCATTCAGCATGGCATCGGCATGATCCACCAGCATTTTATGCTCGTGCCTTCACTGACGGTGGCGGAGAATATCGCGCTGGGCATGAAGTCCTCGCGCGGCTTCCGGCTGGATCTGGATGTCGTCAGCAAACGCGTCGTGGAATTATCGGAGATTTATAACCTCAAGGTCGATCCGGATTATCCGATTTGGCAATTGGCCGTGGGGGAGCAGCAGCGGGTCGAGATCCTGCGCGCGCTTTACAAGGGCGCGGCCCTGCTAATTCTTGACGAGCCGACAGCGGTTCTCACGCCGCAAGAAGTCGACGGCTTGTTCAACATCCTCAATCAATTGGCGGACGACGGCCACGCGCTGGTATTCATCTCCCACAAGCTGCACGAAGTGCTGGAGATCAGCCACCGCGTCACGGTGCTGCGCGATGGTCGGCGCGTCAACTCGATCCCGACGAGCGAAGCCACGCGCCCGAAACTGGCGGAGATGATGGTCGGCCGGCCGGTGCTGCTGGAATATGACAAGAATCCAGCCGAGGTCGGCGATGAGCGGCTGATCCTCTCCGGCGTCAGCGCCTTCAGCAACCGCGGCACGGTGGGCCTGGACAATGTGTCGCTGCGCTTGCGGGGCGGGGAGATCGTTGGCGTCGCCGGCGTGTCCGGCAATGGCCAGCAGGAACTGGCGCAGTGCATCACGGGCCTGCGGGAAACGACAGCGGGACAGGTCATTGTGGATGGCAGCGATGTCACCAACGCCCATCCTTCCCTGCTACACGCCATCGGCTTGTCTTATATCCCGGAAGAGCGCATGATCGACGGCGTCATCAAAGAATTCACCGTCGCCGAGAATTATGTGCTACAGGATCATGGCCACCCGAAGTTCACGCGCGGCAAGATATTTATGCTCTTCACCAAGATTCGCGATGCTTGCCGTCACGCCATCAAAACCTTCGAGATCAAGACGCCAAGCACGGAGACGCTGGTCAAGAGTTTGTCCGGCGGCAATATTCAGAAGCTGGTGCTGGCGCGGGAGTTATCGCGCGATCCGGGCGTGCTGATCGCGGCGCAGCCCACCCGCGGCGTGGATATCGGCGCTACGGAGTACATCCATCAGCGGCTCTTGTATGAGCGCGACAACGGCACCGCCATCTTGCTCATCAGCGAGGATCTGGATGAGATTCGCGCCCTGTCCGACCGGATCGCGGTCATGTACGAGGGGCAGATCGTGGGCGAGGTGGAGAATGTCGATGTCGATGTGGAGCAGCTGGGCCTTCTGATGACGGGCGGGGGTTAGCTGGGTCCGTGGCGTCCGCAGCCAACCCAGCTACTACTGGTCTCGCAACATTGCGTCACTGCTCTTTCCACACGTTATCGCTCTCATCAAATGTCCAAGTGTCGGAAACGCTCGGTTCGCAAGTCTCGTCCAAATTTGGTTCGCCGCTCTCGGTTTCATACTGGGTGGTGACTTGTTTCCCGGTGAAGGCGCGGACGAGATCTTCCAGAATCAATGAGGACTGTTCTTCGGCATCTTGGATGATGCCTCGTTCGAGTGCGCGCTCAATGAATATGTTCATCACCTGCACTTCGCCGAGTAGCCGCAATTGGTCAAAGTCCGGATTCAAGAGATTAGGATCGTTTCTGACCAACCTTATGTACTTGATGTCGCACGTTGTGAGTTGCGGCGATGGCAATATCAGGGTATAGGTTTGGGTTTCCGAATCATAACGGACATTGCCTCCATCCAATTCGGTCAAATCCAGCCCCGCCTCAATTGTCCCCGAAGCTGTGAAGTCGCCGCCGAAACTGCGCCATCCATCACTAACGCCAACGTGAAAAGCGAGCTCCGTCAGTTCATACTCCGCGACGACTAACTCGGCTTTAGTTTCTGCCTGGATGTGCGCGATTATGGCGCCTGGCGGGAATGGAGTTGAAGTTGGCGTATTTGTCGGCGTATTGGTTGGCGTATTTGTCGGCAGGGGAGTATAGGTTGGATAAGGCGTATAGGTAGCTAACGGAGTATAAGTTGGCTCAGGCGTGTACGTTGGCAACTTGGTATAGGTGGCTAATGGCGTGTAGGTAGGCTCTGGTGTTAGCGTTGGGAAATCCGTATAGGTAGCCAAGGGCGTGTAGGTAGGCTCTGGTGTTAGCGTTGGGAAATCCGTATACGTAGCCAAGGGCGTGTAGGTAGGCTCTGGTGTTAGTGTCGGGAAGTCCGTATATGTCGGAAGTGGTTCGGGTGGAAAGTCCGGATCGCGTGCAATTTGGATCGCGGCCGGGGCATTAGGATGTCCGCTGACAATCAGGAGAATTTCAGCGATCGGTCCTGAAAAAAATATGATGGCCACGATTGGAACAAGCACTAGCAAAACAAGGGTAAAAGGATTGCGCTCTTTTGGTGGATGTTGGTGACTGATCTTCTGCTTGTCCGACATTACTCGGCGCGCTTCCAACCGCCTTCTGTCGTCTTTTCCCAACCACTAGGCGCTACAGGTAGGCATGACTCCGGCAAGTCAGTATCGCCACTTCCGTCCTCGAAATCGATACTGGCAGGGTCTCCGGTCAAATTGCGAACGAAATCGCCTATGCGCAGGGCAGCCTCCTCTGCGGCCCGCTCCAGTATGCCCGCTTCAATCATTTCCTCGGCGAAATGCTCCAGCGCTTCGGCTTGCGCTATCTGCCGCACCATGTCCCAATCCGCTGGCAGCAGCGTGAATGAATGCTGATTCTGATCGATATATTCGATACGACAGCTAGTGATGATTGGCGCTGGCAGTCTCAGAGTGAAGGAATCATCAGAGTAGCGAATGTTGTCTTGATCAATCTCGTCAAAGGCAATGCCCGCTTCAATCACGCCAAAGGCCTCGTGATTCGCGCTGTAATAGCCTGAATTGAGGAAGCCGCCATGAATTTCTACTTTGATGTCGGTTTTGGCGACCTCATGCTTAACGGTTACCAAGTGCCCAAGCCCTTGGATTCCGGTAACAATTGTGTATCTGTGCCTGGCGATGACTTGGTCCGGAAACAAGAAATTCCATAGGCCCTCAGCTTTACCGACGACTAACACTGTCGCAGCCACAACCACTACTATCAAAAGCACCGTGGCGATGTTCTTCGCGAGAAACTTTGAAACACCTAACATGCCCGCATCTCTCCGTAATCATTATCCACTGAACGAAAGTCGCTAAGATCAGAGCTTGAATGGAAATCGAGCTTGCCCATGTCTAATCTGTCAGAAATCCTCAGAGCGTTGCTGAGGCTGTAAACACATCAGCTATGAATTGCAGAACCAGAAGAAAGAAGCCAATTTTCGCTAGCAGAACTAAGCAGCCGCAAAGTCCACCTAATTCCTTTGCTGGTTTCTCTTCAGACATAGTACTATTCTCCCGCCTTAAGATCTTTCGTTCGCCGACGACAAGTTGCGCGGTACGTTCGATAGCCAACTTTCTTCTTGGTGATGAAAAAATGAAGCTGTGCCTCGCGCAAGTATGACGCGAAGTAGTATACCATTGCAAATAGTAACGCAAACCTGCAGGGTTTCGGTCACAACTTGTCACAGCCAATAGCTTGCAAATCGTTGGCGCTCTCAAGCAACCCATATTTGCGCTCTATTCTTAAGCCGCTACACTAACCCGCACGACTAATACATGCCCACTCGCCCGTCTAATCTCATGAGCAATTTCCTGCGCCTCTACCGCGCCATGTCAAGCTCGGTCGTGCAAGCCTTCCGCTGCAGCAACCCGCTCGTCAACGCCCTGCTGCACATCGCCAGCGCCCCTTTCGTCCTCGAGCTCGCGCGCCTCGGCATCAAGATGGAGGGCATGATCGCGCGCGACGGCCACCTCAAAGGCGCCAGCGAGTGGCTGGTCGATATCGCGGCCGAGAGCATCCAGATCCACGGGGTCGAAAATGTGCCCATGTCGGGGCCCATCCTCTTCGTCGGCAACCACGCCGGCCTGGGCGACGCCCACGCGCTGCTGATGTCCTCGCCGCGCGCGGATACGCATGTCCTGGCGCGCGATTTTGGCATCTTGCCCGGCTTGCGGCGCTTCCGGCAGTTCGTCATCGTCGTGGATGAAGCGCGCCCGCAGGCCGCGCTGCGCGCCGCGATTCGTCATCTGCAAGCCGGGCGGTCTCTCCTGCTTTATCCCCATGGCCAAATCGAAGCGGATCCCGCGCTCTATCAGGAAGAGGCGCTGGCGACGCTGCGGGACTGGTCGGCGAGCATTGAACTCTTCGTCCGTCACGTGCCGGGTTTGGCGGTGTTGCCCGTCGCTGTGGGCGGCGTCCTTTCGCGCCGGGCGCTGCGCAACCCGGTCGTCAGGCGCTACAAAGACGCGGAGGCGCGCCATTTTCTCGCGGCGACTTTTCAAATGATGTTTCCCTTCTATCGCGACCCAAATATCAGCCTGATTTTTGGATCGCCGCTGTACGAACGGGAAGCCAGTCGCGGCGCGGTCGCCCGGCGGATGGCGCGACTGCTGCAGCAAATCCCGGCCGAGCCGCCGGAATTGAAGTCATCGCCCGGCCAATCGTGTAATAAATCCTAGCCGCATTTCACCTGTATAAATGGCGTATTCTGGCGATAATGAGAGCATTATCCGTCTTCAGAGCGACCTAAAGAATGAGCCAGTGGTCGAATAACAATCCCTCGCAAAATAACGTCCAGCTCGCGCTCAGTTACTGGAACCTGTTGATCTCATTGGTGAGTCGCGATATCCGGGCGCGCTATCGCCGCACTCTGCTGGGTCCGCTTTGGGCGGTGCTGCCCGCTATCCTATCCACAGCGATATTCACCTTCCTGGGCGGCTTGATCGACGTTCAGACTGAAGGAGCGCCCCGCGTCGTTTTTGTCTTCGCCGGGACGTTGCCCTGGACTTTCTTTCAGAATTCGGTCGTGCGCATTCCGCATGGCGTGCTAGCGAACGGCACCTTGCTGCGCAAGATGCCGGTGCCGCGGCAGATATTTCCGCTGGTCGTTTTGATGACCAATTTCTTCGATCTGTTCATGGGCGCCAGCGTCTTGTTTGTCGTGCTTCTGCTCTATGGCATTCCGATCACCTGGGCCTGGCTCTGGCTGCCGGTTCTCATCTTCATCTCCTGCTTCCTCGGCTGGGCGGTGGGCATCGGCATTTCCGCCTTTTCCATATACCGGCGCGATCTGCTGCACGGCATCCAATTCATCATGCAGATCTGGCTTTTCCTGACGCCGGTCTTCTACTCGGTCACCGAGCTGCAGGAACGCATGTATATCGTCTACCGGCTCAATCCCGCGGTCGGCATCATTGATGGCTTCCGCAAAGTTCTGATTTTTGGCCAAGCGCCCGATCTGAGCCTTCTGCTGACCTGCCTCGTCATGGCTTGCGCGGTTTTGATATTTTCATTGCCGCTCTATCGCTTCATGTCGAGTTATTTTACCGATGTTGTATAGACGAGCTCGCGATGCCAACCGACCCGGTCATTGAAGTACGAGATGTATGGAAGCGCTATGGCTTGCCGATTAGGCCTTACCTTCGGCGACGCTGGGATCGCCTGCGCGGCCAATACAAAAACGAACGCGATGCTTACGGACCCTGGGTACTGCGCGATATTTCCTTTTCGGTGGAAAAGGGCGAGTCGCTCGGAATTGTGGGCAAAAACGGCGCCGGCAAGAGCACGCTGCTGAAGTTGATCGCCGGGGTCAGCCCGGCGACTTACGGGCGGATGAAGGTGAACGGCCGGCTCTTCCCCATGATTGAGCTGGCAGCGGGCATCCACCGCGACTTGACCGGGCGCGAAAACATTAGGCTGCTGGGCGCGATCATGGGTTTCACGCCCAAGCAGATGGAAGTCAAGATACCGGAGGTGGAGGACTTTTCCGGCTTGGGCGACTGGCTGGACAAGCCCGTCTGGCAATATTCCAGCGGCATGCAGGCGCGCCTGGGATTCAGCGTGGCCGTGAATGTCGACGCCGAGATTCTCTTGATCGATGAGGTGCTCTCGGTTGGCGATGTGAATTTCCAGAAGAAGTGCCTGAACCGCATGGACGAACTCACCAACAGCGGCGTCACCATCATCTTCGTCACGCACAATCCTTATTCTGTGGAGCGCATCTGTGAGCGAGCGCTTTATCTGAAGGACGGAGAGATCACGGCGTCGGGCGCGCCCAGCGATATTTTGAGCGCCTACTTCGAGCAATCGATTGATCGCTCAACCGTGATCGGGGGCAAGCGCATGATTGCGCCCGAGCTGCGCGATGGCACCGGCGCCTTTCGCGTGACCGCCATAACCATGCGCGATTTATTAAGCGACCGGGAGATCACAAGTTTCACCACCGGCGAGTCCGTGCGCTTCCGAATCGCCCTCAAGGTCAACGAGCCGGCGCCCAGCTATCGCTTTTCTCTGCGCATCGTGGACGCGGCCGGCACGGTCCTGAGCTTCATTGATGTGCCGATTTCCGCGCGACCCGCGATCGCGCTCAGCGGCGATTGCGCGCTGGAATGTCAGATCGACAATATCAATCTGCTGCCCGGTCAATACTGGATCAATTTAGTCGCGCGCGAAGTCGCCGGCCCGGTGATCGACTCCGTCTCATACGCTTTTGTCTTTCAGGTTCACGGCAATAGCCAGGTCATCGAACAGATGGAGCATCGCGGCATCATCTATCTGGCAGCGCATTGGCAACTGGCCGAAGACAAGGCAGCCGCGCCCGAAGCCGGTCCCTGAAGACAATCCGCGCGCAAGCGGCCGCCCCTACAATTCTCGCCATGAATATACCGCGCGCCGCGATTGAGCGCGCCCTGCGGCAGATTGATCCCGCCTGGACCCTGGAAGGCGCGCAAGCGCTGAGCCGACGCGCTGCGGCACTGGATGTGAGCGGCGCGGGCGATTCCCGGATTAGGCTGGTCCTCCTGACGCACAGCGCGGGCGATCGGCGGCGCAACCCGGATATCGCGCGCGACGAATTTCGCTTGCTGAAGCATTTGCGCCGGGCCGGCCTGCCGGTGGCCCAGCCGCTGCATCTCGAGCCGAAGCACATGCCGCCATTCCTCATCACGACATTTGTCGCGGGATGCTCCCGCTTGAGCGCGGAAGATAACCGCGCCTTCTGCGAAAAACTCGCCGATGCCCTGTCGGAAATCCACAGAGTCGATCTCGCGCGGCAGGATCTCTCCTTCCTGCCGGAGCAGGAAGAATTGCTTAAACAGAGTCTGATGTCCCAAGACCTGGAAGAGGATCGAATTGTCAGGCCTCTGCGCCGCTGCCTGCCGAAGATCAGGCTGAACCCGCCCGCGCTGCTGCACGGCGATTTCTGGCCCGGGAACCTGTTGTGGAGCGGCGACCGGCTGACAGGCATTATCGATTGGGAAGACGCCATGCTCGGCGATCCGCTGAGCGACCTGGGCAAGAGCCGACTGGAGATCTTATGGGCGCTGGGGACCGAGGCGATGAACTGGTTTACGGCGCGCTACCTGGCGGGCAGCCCGACGCTGGACGCCTCCGCCCTGCCTTTCTGGGATCTTTGGGGCGCGCACAGGCTGTCGCACTACGCCGCATTCGCCGGTGACCCTCGGCGCGTCCCGGCGATGCGCGCTCAATACGATGGCTTCGTCGACGCGGCGCTGGCTGAATTACAAGCTCTGATAGAATGACTGCAGAGCGCGGCAGAATGCGTCCGGCTTCTCCAGGTGGATATTGTGCCCGGCCGCTGCGATAGTCGTCAATTTGGCGGTCGGGATCAGGGCCGCCATAGCCTCATTGATCCGCCGAAACTTAAGATCCAACTCACCCACGCAGAGGAGCGTCGGCAAGTTCAAGCCCGGCAATTCGGTCCACAAGGGCGGCTGCGCGCCCGCGCCAAGGCCGCGCAGGCTATTCGCAAGGCCCAGCGGGTTGTTGCGCAAGCGCTGACGGCGCTGCGCGGCCAAAGTCTCTTTGGGCAAACGCGACTGCGATTCCCAGAGCGGCAAACGCTCCCAATAATCGACGAAGCGCTCGATGCCCTTGGACTCGATGGCGCTTGCCAGCTTTTCATCTTGCCGCCGGCGTTCGGCGCGCGACTCTTCATCGGACAGCCCAGGCGACGCGCTTTCCAGCGTCAAGGATCGAAAGCGGTCGCGATAGCGCAGCGCAAGGAACAACGCCAGCCGCCCGCCCATCGAATAACCGAGCAGATGCGCCGGAACAGAAGTCGACTTGTCGAGCAGGTCGATGATATCCGCGGCCACCGCCTCCATGCGGTAGCTCGCGGCATCCGGCGGCGAGTCGCTTTGCCCATGCCCCAGAATATCCAGGGCCAGCAATTGGAATCGGCCGGGCAGGCGCCGCGCCACTTCCTCCCAGCTTGAGCTGTCGCCGCTGAAGCCATGCAGCATCAGCAGCGGCTCGCCCTGGCCGCGTGCCCGCTGATGATAATGATGACCGTTAGTTGCGGCGCGATATCGCATCATTGAAAATCTGTCGCGCTTTTGCGCGCTGAATCTTGCCCGATGCCGTGCGCGGCAGCGCGTCTACAATCGCGATTTGACGCGGGATCTTGTAGCCGGCCAGATGCTCGCGCGCGAAGCTGATGAGCGCTTCCGGCGATGTTGACGCGCCCGCGCGCAACTGCACGATGGCTGCGGCGCGCTGGCCCCAAGCGGCGTCCTTCAAGCCGAAGACGACCGCCTCGGCCACCGCGCTGTGCTTCCGCAGGGCGCGTTCCACTTCGGCGGGATAGATGTTCTCGCCGCCGCTGACAATGAGATCGGCGCGGCGCTGCAAAACAAAAAGATCGCCATCTTCATCCTTATAACCGATGTCGCCGGTGCGCAGCCAGCCATCCCGCAGCGCCGCGCGCGTCGCCTCCGGATCCCCGTAGTAGCCGCGCGTGACCGTGCCGCCTTTGACCAAAAGCTCGCCGGGTTCGTTAGGCCGGGCGTCGCCGCCGCGCTCGCTGATGACGCGAACCTGCGTGAACATCAGCGCTTTGCCCACCGTGCCGGGTTTGCGGTAGACGAGATCGGGCATGGCGGTCGCCACTTGGGTGGCGGCTTCGGTCAGCCCATAACTGGTCGCGATCGGCAAACGTTCCGCCATGCAGCGCTCCAGGAGCTCGGGCGATGGGGCTTCGCCGCCGAGCAAAATGAGGCGCAGGCGCGCATTCCACGGGCGCGTTTTGGCATCCAGAAGCCGCTGCAGCATGGTGGGCACAAGCGAAACCAAGCTGATCGGATGTTCGCTCAGAACGCGGTTCGCTTCCTGCGTGTCAAATGGACCCGGCGGCATCGTTTCTATGGCCGTACCATAATTGAGCGAACGAAAGGCGATGCTCAAGCCGCCGACATGATAAAGCGGCAAGACGCAGAGCCAGACATCGTTTTTCAGCGTCTCCAGCTTAAGCGCGGAGGCGACGGCGCTCTGATAGACATTGCCGTAGCTCAATATCGCCGCCTTGGGCCGTCCGCTAGTGCCGGAGGTATGAATAATTGCGAAATCGTCAGCGAGATTCATCCTGCCGAAGTCCCCGAATTCCGCCGCCGGGGCTTCGCCATCAATGTCTGGCATCTCCATCACAGCGGCGCCGGTCGCCTGGGCGAGCGCCCGCGTCTGTCCATCACATATCACTAATCGGCAATCCGTATTCTTGACCTGCCAGGCCAGTTCGCCGGCTGTCAAGCGCGTATTGAGCGGCACGCTGATGACGCGCATCCGCATCAGCGCAAAAAGTGTCAGGATGAATGGCGGCGGCGCAGCCATCAAGATCGCCACTTTGTCGCCCGGCTGGAGCGGCGTATGCCGCAAGATCGCGCCGCAGGTCCGCGCTACAAAATGACTGGTATTGGCAAAGCTCAAGCCCCAGTCGCCGTAGGCGAAAAAGAAGTTGTCCGGCGTATGGTTGACTTTAGCCTGCAGCCCGTCCACGGCCGCCCCCTTTCTATTGACGATCTTGCCGCCCGCTCAGGCGCGGCGCGGGAATTTGCCGAAGTCGGGTTTGCGCCCTTCGAGGAAGGCGTTCTTGCCTTCGCTGCCTTCTTCGGTCATGTAGAAGAGCATGGTCGCATCGCCGGCCAGCACCTGTACGCCGGTCTGCCCGTCCAGCTCGGCATTCAAGCCGGCTTTGATGAAGCGCAGCGCGATCGGGCTCTTGCTCAGGATCTCGCGCGACCACTGCAAGGCCTCCCGCTCCAGATCGGCCAGAGGCACGACCGTGTTGACCATGCCCATCGCTTCGGCTTGGGCGGCGCTGTACTGCCGGCAGAGGAACCAGATCTCGCGCGCCTTCTTTTGCCCGACATGGGCCGCCAGGAAGGATGAGCCGAAACCGGCGTCAAAGCTGCCGACAATGGGTCCGGTCTGTCCATAGATGGCATTGTCGCTGGATATCGTGAGGTCGCAGCAGACGTGCAAGACGTGGCCGCCGCCAATCGCGTAGCCGGGCACGACGGCGATCACCGGTTTGGGCATGTTGCGGATGTAGCGCTGCAGCTGCAGCACGTTCAAGCGCGGCACGCCGTCATCGCCGACATAACCGGAATGCCCGCGCACGCGCTGATCGCCGCCGGCGCAGAAGGACCAAATGCCGTCTTTGCTGCTGGGCCCATTGGCCGTAATCCATATAACGCCGACCTCGCCATCGTGCCAGGCCCGCAGGACGGCGTCGGTCATTTCATCAATGGTCTTGGGCCGGAAGGCGTTGCGAATATCGGGCCGGTCAAAGGCGATGCGGGCGATGCCCTCCGCCTTGTGGTAGCTGATGTCGTCGTAGGGCTGGACCTCCTGCCAATCGACAAGTTGCATCAGATCGCCCGTTTTGATCTGCGCCTGCTGCTCGGCTGTTGTCACCATGTTTCTCTCCCTTTCCATACAAGTCTAAAAGTCGCTGTTGCGCAGCCGGTCATGAACCGCCGTCATGATGTCGCGCCGCCGCTTGAGATCCGCGACCGCGTCGCTGCGCACTTCAATGAGCGTCGAGGCGCCGCTGCCGACCGAGCGACTAAAGGCGCGGCGAAAGGCGGCGCGATCGTCCGAGCGGACATACTGTAGGCCATACATTTCGGCCGCAAGCGAGAAGTCAAGGCCATGCGGCGTCAGAAAATAATCGCTGAAATGCGGTTCAAAGTCGCGCACTGGCAGCCGGTGGAATATGCCGCCGCCGTTGTTGTTGAGCAGGACTAGCGTCAGCGGAACGTCACAGCGTCGAACTGCCAGCAGCCCGTTCATGTCGTGGTAGAGCGTAATGTCCCCGAGAACGGCCGCCAACGGCGAGCCGCGCCGGGCCGCCCCCGCGCCCAGTACGCTCGAGACGTTGCCGTCAATGCCGGAAGCGCCTCGATTCGCCAAAGCCCATATTGCTTTATCAGTCGCCGACCCGAATTGATCCAGATGCCGGATCGGCAAGCTGTTGCCCGCGAAGAGCGTACCCCCCGCGGGCAGCAGATCGACCAGGTCATAAAGCGCCGCGCCATCAAAATAAGGGCCGCTTTCGACCTCATCGGCAATGACCGCCGCGGCGAGGCCGGCGGCGCGCGTCCATTGCGCCGACCAGCCGCCCGGCGCCGGCTCGAAGGCATCCCATTCCGCCGGCGACACCCTCCCCGGATCAAAGTCCAACTGATGGCTGACACTGTGGCTGTCGTCGGCCCAGGCGCCGCCGCGGCTGCAATGGATGTGCGCGCGCAGGTTCGCCGACGCCAGAAACTCGGCCATGTTGGACGGCAGAGGCGGCGCGCCAAAGCGAATCACAACCTCGACCGCCGACATGTCGACCGCGCCTGATTCTATCAGGCATTCATACGTCGCGATGGCGTCGCGGCTGCGCATGTTGGAGCTGAATTCAGCGAGGATCGGGTAGCCCGTGATCGCGGACAAGCGCCGCGCCCAAGGCCCGAGCGCGGCCCGTTCCGCTTCGCTGCGGCAAGCGCCATGGCCGAAATAGATGAGGCCCGGGCGCGCCCGCAGGTCGGCGGTCAGCACGTCAGCCAGCCCGCTCGAGGCCGGCGGCGGTCTCCGCAAGAACTGCGTCGGCGCGCGCCGGTCGATCTCAAGCCGGTCGGCGTCCTCCGCGCCCGGCTCAAAGGGCTTGCGGAAAGGCAGGTTGATATGCACGACGGCGCGCCTCTGCTCGGCGATGTGGACGGCGCGGGCCGCCAGAGTCCGGAGATTGCGCAGCGCGAGCGCCGGAGGATTCGCCTCCGGCAAGGGCGCGTCCACAAAATAATCGACGTAGTCGCCGAATAACTTGATCTGGTCGATAGTCTGGTTGGCGCCGCTTTGCCGCAACTCATGCGGCCGGTCGGCGCTCAGCACAATCAGGGGCAGGCGCGACTGATGCGCCTCGACGATCGCCGGGAAGAAGTTGGCCGCCGCCGAGCCCGAGGTGCAGACCACTGCCGCCGGCTCAGCCGAGCCGAGGGCCAGACCGAGGGCGAAGAAAGCGGCGCTGCGTTCGTCCAGATGGGAGTAGATTTCGATAGACTCGCGATGCCGCGCCAGCGCCAGGACCAGAGGCGTATGCCGCGACCCCGGCGCAATGCACACCCGTCGCAGTCCAGCCGCGACCAAGGCGTCTATGAATGTGTTGGCGAAAAGCGTGTTTGGATTAGGCATTTTTTCAGCCACAGAGGCACAGAGCCACAGAGATTTTTGTTCAGACAGCCATCCGCTTGACGCCTTGCTTCAAAACGGCAACATTGAAGTTTAACAACAAGCCGATACTGCACTTCGTCAGGTGGAGATAGCTGAGCAATTGCGCCTCATGTATGGGAGCTAACTGCCTGACTGATTTCAATTCAACAACTACTCGATTCTCGACAATGATATCGACCACGAACGTACCTATGTCGTGACCCTTGTAGGAAATCTCAAGAAGTTTTTGTCGCTCAAACTCCAGGTTTCGCTCATGAAGTTCGATACATAGCGCTTCTTCGTAAAGACTTTCCAACAATCCCGGCCCAAGTACTTTATGTACTTCAATGGCTGCGCCAATGATTTCGTAGGTCAGCGGATCTTGCTTATTCATTACGTGCATAGTAGTCCACCCTTCTTTCCCTCTGTGTCTCTGTGCCTCTGTGGCAAAAGATCAATAAGTCATCAATTCGCACTATGCGCGTCGAGCATGGGGCGGAATTTGAGTTCGGTTTCCTCCCATTCGCTTTCGGCCCGGCTGCCAGCGACGATGCCGGCGCCGGCGTAGATCCAGGCCCGCGCTTCCTGCGCCACGGCGGAGCGGATGGCCACGGCGAATTCGCCATCCAGCCGCGCGTCGATCCAGCCGACGGGCGCGCCATACCAGCCGCGAGGGATGGGCTCTAGCGCGCGGATTAACCGGACGGCTTTTTCGCGCGGGTCGCCACCCAGCGCCGGCGTCGGATGCAGCGTCTCCACGATGGGCAGGACGCCCAGCTCGCTGCATAGTTCGGCGTCGATGTCGGCGCAAAGGTGCTGGATGTTGCTGAGCTTAAGCAAGCGGGTGCTCGAAAGGGACAAGGAGCGGGCCAGCGCTGTAAAGCGTTCGCGCATTTTCTGCAGGACAATGTCATGTTCGTGGCGGTCCTTCGGGCTGCTTAGAAGGTCTTGGCCCAGCGCGCGGTCAGCGGCGGCGTCGCGGCCGCGGCCGATGCTGCCGGCCAGAGCCATGGTGCGCAAGCGCCGGCCCTGCACCGCGGCCAGCAACTCCGGCGAGGCGCCGTAGAAAGCATGATAGGGGCGCGGTTCAAAGAGAAAGCGGTAGCAATCGGCGTATTGCTCTGCAAGGCGCCGCATGATGGGCAGCAGCTTGATCCGCCCGGCGAAGCGCAGTTCGGCCGCGCGGGACAAGACGATTTTGTTCAGTTCCCCGGCCTGGATGCGACCGGTCGCTTCGGCAAGCATGCGCGCCCAGGCCGAGCGACTCATCGGGTAATCGACGCCGAGAAGGGCGCTCTGTTCGGCAGCGGCCTGTCCCCGCGCATCGGCTTTCAAGCTGTCGATTTTTTCCGCCAGCGCCGCCTGCAGGTCGGGGATCAGCGGCTCCGGCGCTTCGTCCTGCGGGATCTGCGCGTTAATCGTCAGCCAGGCGCCTCCGTCGCTGCATAGCAGTTGATAGTGCGGCAAGACGAAGAAGGCCGGGGTATAGATTGACCAGGTGTTGTCCAGCGCAAAATCGCTGCGAAAGGCGAAGCCCCCAAAGAGGCGGGGTCCCGCCTGCGCCTTCCCGCCATCGTCGATATGCGCGCCGCTGAACAATTCGCGCGCATCGCTTTCGATCTTGCTGTAGCGCTCCTCGCCCCAAGCCATGAGCTCGACGGCGGCGCCGACGCCGGCGACGGACTCGCCGCGCCTCGCCCAGTAGAAGCGGGGCTGACTCTCGGCCGCCTCGAGGAAACGGTCGACGCTGAGCCCGCTGCAAGGGACGCTGCAACTGAGCAAGCGACCATAGCGCTGATTGACGCCGGCCCGCGGGAAGCTTGTCGCGTCCATGCTCAATCCTGATAGCCGACGCTTTTCAGCAGCAGCGGCAGCAGCGCGTGCATGATTTCGTCCTTGCTCGGTTCGCCGGTGTAGACCCACTGGATGACGACGCTGTATATCGCGCCCATCCAGGCATGGGAGACGATATGTGTATTCACCGGCGCGATAGAGCCATCGGCAACGGCTTCGTCGAGGTAGGTCTTGATGAGCCGGGCGAAACGATCGGTGACCTCCATGCGCTTGCGCTCAAAGACCGTGCCCAGCCCGACCGCCTGCACCAGCAGCAGCTTGGCGGGCCGCCGATATCGGCCAAATGTCTCCAGAACTGCTTCCAGGGCGACCTGGACGCGCAGGATGCCCTGGTTTTCCTTGGCGATGGCTTCGCTGGCGCGCCGCTCAATCAGGTCGGCGAATTGGTCCACCAGCGCGATGAACAGCTTTTCTTTGTTGGGGAAGTGGAAATAGATCGAGCCTTTGCTGATGCTGGCTTCGGCGACGATTTCATCCAGCTTGGTGTCGTGAAAGCCCTTGGCGCTGAAGATATTCAGGGCAGCGTCGAGGATGCGCTCGCGGGTGGAAGGTTTGTCGCTCGTGCTTTCGTCCATGCTGTCTCACAATACTGACTGGTCAGTATTGTAATTATAGCATATTTTTGATAGCAGTCACGACAGAAGTTAATCCAGGCAGGCAATGACAATTGCCTAGCCTATGCATGAAATTGCAGAAACATGCGAAAAGTTGTACGGGCGAGCCGGCGGCTCGCCCACTCTTACCATGGATTTCCTATCCGTTTTCGCATAACTGACTTGGCGCTACAGAGCTTGGGCTGCCGGGCGCGCGCTCATCACGGCCACGGGCATGCAGCCGACGCTGCAAAGCGGCGCGGCCGCTCGCAAAAGGAACAGTGCGGCTATTCGATCGGCGCGGCTAGTCTGACTCCGCGCTGTGGATGTAAATGCCGACCAGCGCGCCGATAGCCACAATCAGGGCGGCATTTGGATCGAAGAAGTGTTTAATGATGGCAATAATGATATTGTCGCCTTCCATCGGCGTGACGGCGCCCGTCCCCTGCACGACAGCGATAATCAGCCCCGCAATGACGCCGGAGATTATTGCGCCGATGATTTTCGCCGGAACCGCCGGCGCATCTTGATTCTTATCGATCGCTTCCGAAATCTTCAAGCCGGCCTTCATGCCCGAGCCATATACCGTGGCCATGACGAGACCAAATAGCACATCGTTGCGCGTGACCAGGCCAAAAACAATGCATAGCGCAACGCCCAGCGCAGTAGCGATGCCGTGGCGATTCTTGTGCAATGCCTGATGTCCTTCGTTCATTTTATCGCTCATAATCCTTCACTCCCTAAAATATCCGTAAGTGGATCAGGTTAGTCACAGACGATTATAGCGGCTGTCGCAACTTAAGCCGAATGCTGCGGTACAATCAGCTTTTGCTGCGGGCGGCGCTATCGTCGGCATTTCGGTCAAGGATAGCCGAAACAAGGAGTTTTCCAAGTGGACAGGTTCATGGCGATTGCAATCGAAGAGGCCAAGGCGACGAAAGCCGAAGGCGGCAGCCCCTTTGGCGCGGCGCTCGTGCGCGGCGGGGAAGTCATCGGCCGCGGACGCAATCTGATGATCCAAAACAACGACCCGCTCAGCCACGGCGAGATGGAAGCGATCAAGGCGGCCGGCCTGCAGGAGAGCTACGCCGATACCGTGCTCTACACCACCGCATTCCCCTGCTTGATGTGCGCCGGCGCCATCGTGCGCTATCAGATACCGCGCGTGATCATCGGCGCCAGCTGGGAGCACAGCGCGCCCTCGCGCAAGTTCATGCGCGAGCACGGGATTGAATTGGAGGAGTGGCGGCTGGACGAGTGCTACCGGCTGGTGGAATAGGCGCTTGCCTGTCGTCTCAGTCGTTCAACGGCAGTCATGAGAGTTTGGCATGCCGCTCATCTAGGCCCGTGCCTCTGCCACGTCGTGACAGCTTAGTAATCTCCAAGTTTGCCTTCGCGACAGGTCACGATAAATGTGGTGCGTTGTACAAGAATAAGTGCGAGATCGACTTGACAATACCGGTAAAGTGCGTTAAACACTGCGTACGGTATGAATGATAGAAATCCTATACACTCTTGGAAATCCAACATATAATGGAAATGGAGGATACGGGAGATCTACATGAAAGCTGGTAAGAGCAATATCGATATGCAAGCTCTCGATTCTATCACCGATCAACTTTCGAAGTACAAGCCACCGCGCGGTTTGGTATCGCAATCGCGCCCCACGCAGGTAAACGCAGAGGAGTCATCGCCAAGTACAAATTCAGCGGGATCTGCGAACAACATTACTGGCGGGGCTTCACGCGCTAAGAACCAAAATTAGACCATGATTGTGAATTTACCTTATTTCGGCGTCTGCCATGACATCGTGGCCGACTTTATCGCCGACGGTTCGGTAAATCTGGTTATGCTTAGCCAGACACCAGCACTGGTGGCTTCGAGGCAGCGTACTATTGTCAGACCTACAGATCCGATACATCAGGCTATCAGAATGGGAAGCGCATGATAGAAACGGCTGGAAACAAAGTTTCAGGCGGAAGAAAGGAACGCCGAATGAAAAACGTGCATATCCGCAATATTCTGTGGGCTTTGCTCGCAGCTAGCGCTGTCTATTGCCTTGCACATCGAGCCGATGCGTTGACCGTAGCCAACGTTACTATACTTACTGGCGCTGTTGTGTATCTGGCATATAGATAGAAATGCGAAGAGTCAATGAGTTCCTGGATACTGTAACGAAAATTGTCGCAATCATCTTGGTGATTGTAGCAATCTCGGTTGCCTTATTTTTTCCAGAGCACTTTGAGACTGTATCAAGATGTGTAACGCTCGTCGATACAATTCTGATTGTACTTATAACGCGAAAGCCCGGAAACGATGAACGCCGGCCGCCAGAAGATTGACAAGGGCCACACTGATGATCAGAAACGATTGGGCAGTAATATGTAGAGATTACACACTTCATAATGACGAGCCTGTCTTGTGGCGTGTTCTCAATCGGCTAACGGTCCCATTCCCGCTTCCATCTGAAAAAGCGACTTACGATCTCAACCCGCCACTTAATCTCATTTCATTTTGGGTGATAGAAGACCAGGTTGATCACAAGGTCTACTCAGCAACCGCGCGATGGTTGGCGCCTGGCGGTGAGAGAATGCTGCGAGAGACACCGATAGAACTTGACTTTCGGCAATCATCACGCTTCATTCATCAGTTGAGAATTGTTGAGCTGGATTTCGTTGGTCCAGGACATTACGAATACCATATTGAAGTGCCAGCAATTGCCGATTGGGGTATCCTATGCCGGAACAGTTTTTTCATTACGAGCGAGGTGCAGAGATGAGCGACCAAAAGCCGCACAGAAAGACACTTGCCTTGGCAAACTATACGACTAGCTTTCCACATGCCACGGCTGTAGACTCCAATGCGCAAGACCCTAGAGAAAGCAAAAAATCGCAGCCGGCATCAAAAAGGACAAAGACAGAATCACCTAAAATAAGTGACCCCGACTAGGCGATCGAGTCCTAATCGCTTAGCCGCTTGTCCAGCGCATTCGCGATAATGTAGCTGAGTCGTAAAAGCAGGTGGTTGCGGACGTTGCCTGCGCTGTACTGAAAACAAACCTTCTGATTTGTCGACGCGTATGCTTGTCGGTAAAGCTGTGAAGCACGCCGGTTTAGCAACACCTCCTGATTTTCCAGATGATTTCGATCCAATGTAGGAGCGACGTCATTCAGGTGTATTCCTACACTGTATGCTGGACGTTTTCGTGCTCGCAAGAGTCACGCAGCGCGAAGTACGCTAATTGCTCTTCACTGAATTGCTTTGAGCTTTCATCAGCTACGGCCGTGACTTCCTCGCGGATCGCCCGGTACGCAGTATCGAACTGCGATGGCAGGACTGAGAGGGTATAACTAAGCAAACTCGAATCGGAGAATAGCGAACAAGCTATGTTGGAGCAACAGCAACATCAATTCCACTCTCTAGGTATCGCATCTATTACTTGAAAGTGCTATTGCGGCAGGCTGAAGCTGAAAGTGGCGCCTTCGCCTTCGACGCTCGTCGCCCAGATGCGCCCGCCGTGGGCCTCGATGAAGCCGCGCGCAATCGCCAGACCCAGCCCCGTCCCGCGGTCGCCGTCATCGCCGCGCATGCGCGAGCCCTCGCCGCGATAGAAACTCTCGAAGAGCCGCGGCAGCACATCCTCCGGAATGTAGGAGCCGCTGTTGTGGATGTCGATGCGGATCTCGTCGCCGCTGCGCCAGGCGCGCAGGGTGACCGCCTCGCCGCTGCGCGTGTATTTGATCGCGTTATCCACCAGGTTTGTCAGCACGCGCTGAATCTTGTCCGGCGCCATCTGGATGAGGTCCACATCAGCGGCGACCTCGCCTTTGAGCGCGATTCGGCCTTGGCTCGCCTTCGCCCCCATGCTGCCCAGGGTATCCGAGATCAAATCGCTGATCGACGCCCGCTGCAAATTGAGCCGGAGATGGCCGACATCCAGTTGCGCCAGCTCGAATAGATCGTCGATCAATGCGCTGAGGTGTTCGATTTCGGCGCGGCTGTTATCCAGGTAACGATGCACCGTCTCTTCGTCTTTTACGACGCCGTCCAGAATCGCTTCGATCATCACGCGCATGGATGTCAACGGCGTGCGCAAGTCGTGCGAAACCCAGGCGGTCAAATCTCGACGCGTCTCCTCCAATTGCCGTTTCTGCTCCTCCACTTCTTGCAGGTTGCGCGCCATGTCGTTGAAGGTATCGGCCAATTGCGCGATTTCGTCATTGCCGGAGATACCGAGGCGGGTGGTGAAATCCCGCCGCGCCAGGGCCTGCGTCGCCTCATGCAGCTTGCTCAGGCGGTCGGTCATGGTCTTCGAGGCGAAGAAGCCAATCGTCAAGGCGGACAGGCCGGCGAAAATCAGCAGGACCGATGTCAGCGTGAGGTAGTGGCTTTGAATGAATGTGAAGCGCGCGATCACCCAGACATTGAGGAAGATCATCAGCACCAGCAGCGCGATCACCATCCAGATCGCCCAGCGCAAACTTCGAAACCATTCGAGCACGCCCAAGCGATAAAAGGCATAAGACAGGAGCGAGCTGGTGATGCCCGTCACCGTCATGAAGGCCAGCAATTGCTGCACCTCGTTCCCGGGCAAGTCGAACATGACCAGCTCGCTGAACAAGGCGCCGGCGATGGGAATCACCAGCACAACCAGAAAAATCAGGAGGGGATTTCGCGTCAATCGCTCGTCTATGCGGGTCATGTTGGGCGCTTTCTACTTTATTAGTCTGGAATCTCGAACTTGTAACCGACGCCCCATACGGTCTGTATGAAGCTCGGTTTGCTGGGGTTGGGCTCCAGCTTTTCGCGCAATCGCCGCACGTGTACAGTTACCGTGCTTTCATCGCCATAGAATTCGTAGCCCCAGACCTTGTCGAGCAATTGCTGCCGCTTGAACACCTGCCGCGGGTGGCGCATGAGAAACCAGAGCAAGTCAAATTCCTTGGCCGTGAGCGAGACATCTTTGTCAGCGACGCTCACGGAGCGGCTGCGCGGATCAAGATGCAGGGGGCCGAAGACCACCGGCGTATCGCTTTCGGCTTCGTCCGCTGCGCTGCGGCGCATCACCGCTTTCACGCGCGCCACCAATTCCCGCGGACTGAAAGGTTTGGTCACATAATCGTCCGCGCCCAGCTCCAGGCCGGCGACGCGGTCCACCTCATTGCTGCGCGCCGTCAGCAAGATAATAGGAATATCGCCTTCGATACTCAGCGGGTTGTAGTCCGATGGGTGGCGCAAACGCCGCGTGATCGAGAAGCCATCGACGCCCGGCAGCATGATATCAAGCACAACCAGATCCGGTTGCATCTCCTGCAGAATCGAGAGAGCTTGCGGTCCGGTCTCCGCCTCGGTGACCCGGAAGCCTTCCAGTTCCAGGTAACGCCGTACAACTTCGCGAATCGTTCGTTCGTCGTCCACGACCAGAATATTGCGTTCTTTCGCCATGTCACTCCGCCAGTCTGCAATTATCGCTTGCAGTCTACTTCAATGCGCATTGTATATCGACCGCAGCCGGGCCGGTAAAGCGCCGCGGCCGGGCGGCCCTGTCCATGAGCTTAGCGGATAAAACTAACGGAATGATTGCAAGTTTCGGCGATGCAAGCGCTATCAGCAAACGCAAGCAAACAATTGAAAACTGCGCATCGTTTTTCCCGGCATACTTACGGGCGAGCCAAGGCTCGCCCCTACGACAAAAGAAGAGACTCGGTGTAGGGGCGATTCTGTGAATCGCCCACCGACACACGCGCGGATTATCGGGCGACACACAGTGTCGCCCCTACGGCATAAGAGGAGACTCGGTGTACGGGCGAGCCGGTGGCTCGCCCACTCTTGCTTCAAAATGCCCAGCAGATTTTGCACGACTTACTTGCGTTTGCTTTGAGCGGGGAAATATCGCGCCGGCTGCGCTATGATCTTGGGCGGACATGGATCACAAGCAAGAGGCACAGAGATGACCGACACGATCAGAAACGCCATCGATTTCCTGCAAGAAACCCAGGACAAAATGCTGGAAGATTACAAGGACCTGCTGCGCTTCGCCTCAATCAGCGCGGACCCGGCGCATGCCGACGATGTGCGCGCCTGCGCGGACTGGATCGTGGGTCAACTCGAAGCGCTCGGCTTCGACAACTGCGAGGCGATCAAGACGGCGGGACTTCCGGTTGTCTATGGCGAGTGGCTGCGGGCGGGACCCGAAAAGCCGACCGTGCTGGTCTACGCGCATTACGATGTGCAGCCGGTGGATCCGCTGCCGCTCTGGGATACCGAGCCTTTTGAAGGCGTCATTAGCGATAAGCGCATGTACGCGCGCGGCGCCAGCGACAACAAAGCCGGCGTTTGGGGCAACCTCAAAACCTTCGAAGCGCTGCTGCGGACGAACGGCGAATTGCCGGTCAATGTCAAGATCATGTTCGAAGGCGAAGAAGAATCCGGCTCGCCCAGCATCCGGGATTTCGTATTGGCGAATAAGGAACGGCTCAAAGCCGATGTGCTGTTGAATTGCGATGGCGACCTGGCGCCGGACAGCCCGAAACTCACTTACGCCGGGCGCGGCATGGTGACGGCCCAGGTGCGCGTCAGCGGGCCGGCAGCCGATATCCATTCCGGGCTTTTCGGCGGCCTGGTGCAAAACCCCTTGCATGTCGCGGGCCGGATCATCGGTTCCTTTCATGACGACAGCGGGCGGATTCAACTGCCCGGCTACTATGACGATGTGACGGAAGCTGACGCGGTCGAAAAGGCGCGCATTGAAGCCGGCTTCCAGGCGGAGACGCTGCTGGAAAGCGCGGGCGTCGGGCAATTCTGGGGCAATGCGATCGCGCCGGCGGCGGAACGGGCCACGGTCTACCCGACGCTTGATATTGTAGGCATGTGGGGCGGTTACCAAGGGCCGGGCATCAAGACCATCATTCCGGCCGAAGCCGGCTTCAAAGTCACAATGCGGCTGGCGCCGGACCAGGATCCTTCCAAAGTCGCGGGGGCGCTGAAGCAATATGTCGAAAGCTTCGCGACCGATACGGTCAAGGTCGACTGCGCGCTCGGGGAGGAAGCCTGGTATTTCCAACTGGAGACCGAGGGCCCCTGGCTGGAGGCGGTGCAATCCGCGATTGAAGACACCGTCGGCAAGCGCGCGCAACTGGTGCGCACGGGCGGATCCATTCCCATCCTTGGCGTCTTCAATCGCTTGATCGGCCTGCCGATTACGGCATTCGCCTATGGCGAGGGCGAGGGCATTCACTCGCCGAATGAGTACCTCAAGCTCGACAGCTTCTTCACCGGCTTGGAAGCGGCGGTGCGGCTCTATCACAATTTGGGGGCGGTTGAAGTTTGATCCCATGCGGCTTTGCACACAAGTAGTACCGAGTAATTCATGCAAAACCTAATCGGAATTCTATAGCAACAGTGGGCGAGCCACCGGCTCGCCCGTACACCGAGTCTCCTCTGATGCCGTTGGGGCGACCCTTGGGTCGCCCGCAAGTATGCCGCGAAAAGCGATTCGCATTTTTTCAATTACTTACTTGCGTATACTCAGTTTACAAAGGGTGCGACAGCGAGCCACGTTGCGCGCGGAGAATCTGAATAACTTCCTCTAGAGACAATACACGCCTCCCACGAAAGAAGTCATTTCCATCATCATGCTTAATGTGTAGATACTCGCGCAGCATTCTGCGATAGCGAGGCAGATTATTCATATGAGAGTTTCCGCCGTTAGACGCATAATTCAAATGAGTAAAGCCGCCTCGTTCATTGATAAACTTCATGTAGGAGTAGTGGTCACCTTCCTCATTAACCCAAAATCCCACTTTGTTCACCAAGTATTCTACAGTCTCGTCCACGGCTGTCTTTATACGTGCCTGGTCTTTCTCAGAGAATTTTCTCCAAGCCTCTTGAAGACTTTCCATCATGCTTAATATATCAACTACTTCAATACACGTTTCGGCGGACACTCTGCCCTCAATACGGGGATATTGATGATACTCAAGTTCGAATCCGCGCTCATAAACTTCGCGACCCGATACCCCTTCATCATGATCGTCTGATAGCTTTCCAAGTATCTCATACAGCAACATCATCTCTTTTCGATGGAACTGGGTTATTGGAGTCGCGTTGACTATTGCTTCGTAGAGAGTTCCATATAATTTCGCCAAATCCTGAGCGCAGTTGTTGATGCCTTTGCGCAGGTCTACATAAAGCAACTCGCTTAACTCCGGCAATTCGGAAATGCCATTTGGGTCGTCAGTAAAAGTCGGCAAAATACATGGTATTACATGCTTTTCATACGAGCATGCCCAACTAAACTCCCGTATGCATCCACTAGGCATCTTGGTAGACCGATTTGATACGAGATAAATGAATACATCACAATGCCGTACTTCTTCGTGCAAGTTGTCCCAAAGACCTTCGCCGGCTATGAGTTGCCTATCCCAAAATACCCTGATATCCGAAAATATGGACCGAATCAGTTCATCCAGTTGCTCGGCATATTCACGACCATCATGTTGGCTATATGAAATGAATACCGTGAAATCTCTCATGTAGTCTCCGCACCTATGGTTGCAGCGTAAGCGTTATGTGGATTCGAGGTAAGATTTGTAGAATATAGGTTATATCAGCAAGCCCAGCGCCACCGCCGCGACGCCGACAAGGGCAAAGACCAGCGCGGAGCGGCGCGTCTTTTCATCCCAGGCTTCGGTCCATTCGGGATTGTCTTTGCGCCAGCGCGGCTCCAGCGAATACAGGCGCCAGACCAGGTCACGCCGGAAGGCGCAGAGCCCGGCCAGTATCCAGAAGATGATGCCGCCTAGAATCAGAATCCAGTCACCCATAAACTGGCCTCAGTCTTTTTGATGCAGATAAAGGGCGAGCCACCGGGTCGCGTAGGTCGCGTAGACACTGACCGCCGACACTGACCGCCGCTCGCCCCTACAAATTCCAGTCTGAAACCTAATTCGGCTGCAGGATGATCTTGGCATCCGCGCGGCTCTCGAGGCGCTTGAAGGCAACGATGGCCTCATCCAGCGGCAGGCGGGCGCTGACCATCTGGCGCATGTCGATGCGGCCGGCCGCCATCATGCGGATCACATGCTGGAAGGGCCCGCCGGCATGCCCGAGCGAACCGGCGTATTGCACGCCCATGCGCTTGTAAGCCACGATCGGCACTGTCGGGTCATCGCCGCCCATGCCGATATCGATAATCGAGGCGTTCACCGCCAGGCAGCGGTCAAGGGGTTGGATGGTTTTGTCGGCGAACCCGGCGCATTCCACCACGTAATCAACGCCGCGCCCGAGGGTATGTTCCAGGAGCGCCTCGTCCAAATCGATGCCGACGGGATCCAGGGCGACGGAGGCGCCCATGTTCAGGGCGATCTCGCGCCGGCTGGCTGACGGGTCGGAGACGATGACCGCGCCCGCCCCGGCCGCCATCACCAGCGCTTGCGCCGCCAAGCCAATGGGCCCGGCGCCGAAGATGACGACGTTGTTGCCCGGCTGCCAGTTGTGCAGGCGATTGAACAGGCCTTGATAGGAGACGCCGGTCGGCTCCACCATGGCGCCCATAACCAGGGCTTCTTCTTCGCCGTAGCGCTCAGCGATTTCGTCCAGCTTCCAGCAATATTTGGCGCGCACCGGCAGGTACTGCGCCATAGCGCCGGGAATGGTGAAACCCAGCTCTTCAATGTCCAGGCAGTGGTTGACAAAGCCGCGGCGGCAAGCGTTGCACACGCCGCACCACTGAATCTCCTCGACAGCCACCAGATCGCCGCATTCCAGGCCCTTCACTTCTTTGCCGACTTCGACGATGCGTCCGGCAAACTCGTGACCGATGATATTCGGCGTATGCACCAAGCCGGGATAAACCATGTAGCCATCCGCGCCGGCTTCGTACATGTGCATGTCCGAGCCGCAAATGCCGACCGCGGCGACTTCAAGCAGCGCTTGATCGGGCTGCAGCGTCGGGTCGGGCGCATCGCCCAGCTCGATCCGCGGATTTCTCCAGGTCATGTTGGCGTTGCGCGGCCGCCGCAGGTCGCGTTCGCTGGCCGTCATGTCGTAACCCGGTTTCGGCGCCCACTCCGCCGTCAATGTCAGTGCTTTCATCTGCCGGTCTCTCCCTTCAGCGCCATGCCCTGCTCAAACGCCGACGCCATGAAATTCGTCCCATTGCGCCTTGTAATCGCGCATGCCGTCCAGGACCTTGTACGTGCTGCGTCCCAAGGCTTCGCATGTTTTCTCGTTGCTGCTGACGATGCGGAAGGGAATGCGCATGTGCCGATAGCGATCCAGCACATGCGGGTCGGTCGGGACCGGCACAATCAGCGTCCGGTCGACTTCAAAGGTATCGGCGAAGTGGTAGGCGTATTGCAAGCGGCTGACCGCTTCGCTGCCCCAGCAGTGGAAAATGCCATTCTCGTCATGCGCGGCGAGTCGCAAAAGCATCTCGGCGCCATCCGACGCCAAGGTCGGATGCGCCACTTCATTGACCTTGGGGCCGGTCCAGATCTCGGCGATCAAGCCCTGTGAAAGCTGATCCACCACATAATTGCCCAGGTCGAAGCCGACATCGTTCTGCTTGCGCAGCAGCGACGGACTGCTGTAGTTGATGCCATAGACGCCGGCCAAGCGGCCGATGCCATAGCTCAAGCCCGGCACGCCCATGATGTCGCGCTCGCAGATCGCCTTCATGAAGCCGTAGAAGAGCACCGGCATAGGCGGCGAGTCTTCGTCCACCAGCGGCTGCTGCCCGTCAAAAACCCAATCCGAGGAGACGAAGACATAACGCGCGCCCGCCTCGGCGCAGCTTTGAGCGAAGGCCAGGTTGGCATCCACCGTCGCCCGCCAAATCGCCGCGCGATTGGCATCCATGTAGGCGTGGTCGAGGATGGCCGCGCAGTGTATGACGGCGTCGGGTTTGTACTTGCGGATGGAGTCGCGCACGGCGCCCGTATCCGCCATATCCAGGGGATCGAGCTGATAGTCGACCTCCCACTCCGGCGCCGGACCGTATTGTGACGCGATGATTTCGATGTCATTGCGCCGGCGCGCCAGCCGGATGATATTGCCGCCGACCAGTCCCGTTCCGCCGGTGATGTATAGTCGCATTGGTTGTCCTCGTGTGTAAAACGCGCCAAGCATAATGGCTTTGCGCTGGCCTGTCAAATGCGGGCGGCCGAAGGATTCTGCCGGCACAGACCGCCGGTCGCCCGTTATGCACCGGCCCGAACGGCTGTAGGGGCGTTTCGTGAAACGCCCATGTCGGTCCGGCGTTCGCGCGGGCGTCTCGGCGAGACGCCCCTACAATATGCGGTGATGGATGGGTCGGGTTTCGGAGGACAAGGCGGGCGAGCCAAGGCTCGCCCCTACACATTTGCCCCATCGTGTGTAGGGGCGTTTCGTGAAACGCCCATGTCCTTCCAGCGCTACTGCGGGCGTCTCGGCGAGACGCCCCTACGGGATTCGATGACAATCGCGGAAATCTTTTGCTTTTCCGCTCAGATTGGTTAGAATCCGCTGGAATACAAAACGTTACCGATTATCGATTGAATCCATACAGGAGCTAAAAATGAGCAAAGTCAAGAATATGTCACGCCGTACATTCTTGAAGGGGGCGGGCGCGGTCGCGGCCAGCTCGCTGCTGCCGCACTTCCCCAACATCGTCCGCGCCGACAACCACGAGATCAACATCATCGGCTGGGGCTCAGACTTTTTCGACGGGCTATTTGAAGGGGCGACAGAAGCGACCGGGATCAAGATCAATCGAGAGGGTCTGCCATCGCGCTGGAGCGATGTGATGCAGAAGTTCACTCTCTGGGGCCAGACCGGCTATTCCCACGTCGATATTATGATGACCGACGACCTGCTGGCTGGCATGTATGGCATGAACGGCTGGGCGCTGGATCTGAGCGATCTGAATGCCTACAACGACAACAGCGAAGACATAACCGGGCCCGTGCACCAGCTCGATAGCGCTATGGGCGGCGTCTTCCGGCTCTTCTACTTCATGGGCGCCACACCCTTCTTCTACAACACCGACCTGGTACCGGAGCATCCATCGACCTGGGATGACTTCGTCTCCGCCGGCTTGGCCGTCACCGACCAGGAAGCGGGCGTATGGGGCTGGCGTCCACTGGGCGGCCAGGGCCACGCCTTCAATACCATGCTGCTGGCGCTGCATCATACGGGCGCCGATCTGGAGACGCTTGATGACGACGCCACCCGAGCCGCGCTGCAATGGATGTACGACTGGGTGAACGACTACGAGATCACGCCGCCCTCAACCATCAACGAAGGCTATAGCGAGGTCATTGGGCTGATGGCCGGCGGCAAAGCCGGCATGGTTTGGGGTTACGAGGGTATGTACAACAGCATCACTTCTACAGTTGACACCAGCGTGACTGAGGACAATCTCGCCTGGGGCCGCTTCCCGATGGGGCCCGCCAACGATAGCCTGCTGACACACGGCTGGGGTTATTCGATTCCCACTGCCTCGTCCAAGCATGAGCAGGCGAGAGAAGTGCTTGAGTACCTGGGGCATTACGACCAACTGAGAACTGTCGCGCTGAACAATGTCGTGCCCGGCTTGAAGTCGCTTTTTGAAGACGAAGAGGTGGTCGCCCAGATTCCAATCCTGAGCTTGACGGGTCCGTCTTGGGCGGAAATTACGGAGGGCGCGCAGTTCCGTTATCCGATTGTGAACCACCGGCAGGTATCGCAGCTCTGGTCGATGTTCGATCAACTGGGCGAGATGATCCTCTCCGGCGAGCGCAATGTGGACGAAGCCTTCCAGTGGGCGCAGGATGAGTACACAATAATCCGGTTGGCCTATTAGGGTCTTTGCCCCCACCCCTTTGAATTGCAGTTTCGGGCGACCCAATGGGTCGCCCCTACAAGACCGCGATTCTGGAGGGGCGTTTCGTGAAACGCCCGATATGGAATAATCTTGATGGCGCAAGCCAAAGCGACGCCGCCGGCGCAAAGCCGTCTGCAAGACATATTTTCCAGTAGATACGCCGTATTCTACGTGCTCGTCCTGCCGGCATTTCTGCTGCGCATGGTCTATTCCATCATCCCCATCATCCAGACGGTGCTCATCAGCTTCACCAATCGCACCATCCTGGGCGGCCAGTACGTCGGGCTGCGCAATTACGAAGTCCTCGTGCGAGACGCCACCCTGATCGGCAGCCTGGGCTGGACCCTGCTTTACACTGGCGTGTCGGCCGTGGCTGAGACGGTGATTGGCTTAGGCATCGCCGTGCTTTTGATGCAGAACCTGCGCCTGCGCTGGCTGAGCAATTTCATCATGCTGCTGCCTTGGGTGGTCGCGCCGATGCTGGCTGCGGTCGCTTTTCAGATCCTTTTCTTTGAAGACGGCGGCATCCTGAACGCGATTCTGCAGGAGCTTGGCTTTGGCAATGCCGCCGTGCGCTGGCTCAGCAATGCCGAAACGGCGCGCTTCTCCGTGATTGTCATGACGGTGTGGAAGAACGTAAGCTGGGTGGCGCTGATTTTCATGGCGGCGATCGGCTCGCTATCCAAAGAAGTGTTGGAAGCGGCCGCCGTCGATGGCGCCAATACCCTTCAGCGCTTCTGGTATGTGACGCTGCCCTTGCTCAAGCCCGCCATCTACCTGGTGCTGCTGCTGCGCGCCATGGCAGAGGTGCAGACCTTCGAGCAGATTTATGGCTTGACGCGCGGCGGACCCGGCAGCGCCACCAAGACGCTGGCGCTTTACGCCTTCGAGCGCTTCTTCCAGCAGTTTCGGTATGGCTACGGCTCGGCGGTCAATATGGTGCTGCTTGTGATGACCATCGCCATCGGCGCCATATTCGCCTGGCTCTTGTATCGTTCGCGGGAGATCTGATGATCCATCAACGGCGACGTCTGCGAAATGCCATGCTATACGCCTTACTCGCTGTCATACTGCTGGGCTTGGTCTTCCCCGTCCTCTTCATGGCATTCACCTCGATGAAATCCGTCAACGAGGTCAACCTCATACCGCCGACGATTTTTCCCCGCTACCCGACCCTGGAGAATTACCCCTTCATGGCCCGGGCTTGGGATTTCTGGCTGACGCTGCGGAATACGGTTTTGCTCGCTGGCGGGTCGGGCTTGGGCGCTACCGTGCTGGGGGCGATGGCGGCTTACGCTTTCAGCCGCGGCACATTTCGCGGCCGGACGCTGATGTACGCGCTGCTGGTCGCCAGCATGGCGATCCCGGCCATGGTCACGCTGGGACCGATTTTCATCGCTTATATGCAGTTCAATCTCCTTGATACGCACATCGGACTCATACTCGTATTCACAGCCGGCGGCATGCCGCTGGCGACCTTGCTCCAATTCGCCTATTTCAACGCCATCCCGCGCGAGCTGGATGACGCCGCCGCCATTGATGGCGCTGGGCGCTTCACCACGCTGTTCCGCATCATCATGCCCATCGCCATGCCGGGCGTCTTCGTCAGCTTCCTGCTGCTCTTCATCGCCGGCTGGAACGAATTCCTCTTCGTGTTCACCTTGTCGACCTCGCCGGATACACAAGTGCTCACGACGAAGCTGTATACCATTCCGCCGCGCGAAGCGGATTACCAATCGAGCAATCTCGATCTGGTGGCGACGGCCGGCATGTATGTCTTGCTGCCGCTGGTGCCGCTGCTGATGCTGACGCAGAGGCAACTGGTGGAAGGCATCACCTTCGGCGCGGTGCAGGGCTAGCGGGAATGCAAGTTTTGCAACTGCATCGGATGGGTTGCGGTTGGAGGGCGAGCCACCGGGTCACGTAGACATAGACCTTCGCTCGCCCGTACAGTGTATATGATTTGTCGGGCGGGCGAGACAAGTCTCGCCCCTACAGTTTCGGTATCGAACGCTGTTTGTAGGGGCGACCTATCAGGTCGCCCGAATTTTTTGAAATACTACGGAGACCACCACCATGACCGCCTCTCGCAAAATCAATGTCGCCCTCGCGGGCTTGAGCTTCGGCGCTGAATTCGTGCCGATCTTCCTGCACCACCCCAATGTCGAAAGCTTGACCATCTGCGACTCGGATCCGGAGGCGCTGGCGAAGATCGGCGATCGCTTCGAAGTCGAGAAGCGCGTCCTCGAGCTGGACGAGATCCTCGCCGACGACAAGATCGACGCCGTGCATCTGGTCACGCCCATCCCGCTTCACGCGGAGCAGTCGGTCGAGGTTTTAAACGCGGGCAAACATTGCGCCTGCACGGTGCCGATGGCGACCAGCATCGATGATCTCCAGGCTATCGTCGCCGCCCAGCGGGCAAGCGGCAAGAATTACATGGGCATGGAAACGGCGGTCTACACGCGGCGCTTCTTGCATGTGCAAGAGATGATCAAGAATGGCGAGATCGGCCGCATCCAGTTTCTGCGCGGCGCGCACTACCAAGATATGGAGTTCTGGCCGCCCTACTGGATGGGCCTGCCGCCGATGTATTACGCGACTCACGCCGTTTCGCCCGTTCTGGCCCTGGCAGGGACGCAGGCCAAGGCGGTGCATTGCTTCGGCTCCGGCCTGATGCGCCCCGAACTGCACGAGCAGTATGGCAATCCCTTCCCGGTGGAAAGCGCCATCTATGAACTCAGCGACGATCCACCGCTGGCCGCCGAGATAACGCGCAGCCTCTTCCACACCGCGCGCGGATATACCGAGAGCTTCAACATCTACGGCGAAAAAGCCACGTTCGAATGGGAGCAGATCGAAGACGAGCCGCCGGTCGTCTTTCGCATGAAGCCGGTGGTCACGCAATGGGGCCGCGGCAATGATATCACATCCGAGCGCCTCGACGTGCCCGATCGGCAAGACCTGCTGCCGTCGGAAATCGCCCGCTTCACGCAGCGCGGCGTCTACGACGAAAGTCAGGCGCACCTGTCATTTTTGCAGGGCGGCGGGCACGGCGGCTCGCACCCGCATCTCGTGCATGAATTCGTCAGCAGCATCATAGAAGAGCGCCCGCCCTGGCCCGATGCGCTGACAACCGCCGCCTGGACGGCCGCCGGCATCTGCGCGCATGAATCGGCGATGCAGGGTGGCGCGCGGGTCGAGATCCCGCAGTTCCACGCGGAATGTTGACGACCAATTTTTCTACCCCATCCCCGGCCTAGCGCCCCCTCGGTCCCCCGCCTCACGGGGGAGGTATCCCATTGAAATGGGGAAGGGTGACTCTACAAAGAAGCTAGTAGGTTGACCCGAAAACACGTAAACAATTACTAATGAAGTCAGTCTCTTTCAGCGCGCTCCCCTTCCCTAGCTTGCTGGGGAAGGGGCCGGGGGATGGGGTGGGAAATGCGCGGATGTATGAACTAGTACCGGACAAGCCTTGTAGGGGCGTTTCGCTGAAACGCCCGCAAATTGCAAGTCATTTTCAACGGGCGTCTCACGAGACGCCCCTACATTTTCACATTTTTCGTGGTGAACGCCTTATCATGATTTCGATGCGATTGCCCTCCAGATTCAAGACAGTGGTTAAGCGCGCTGGCATAGGTTAATCTAGGCTCACAGTTGAATGTGCAATTGCAGGAGGCGCCCATGCTTGAGGGCATCGCTCCCATTCTGTTCACCCCCTTTGACGAAAGCGGCGACATCGACGCCGAGAGCCTGCGCCGGATTCTGCGCTTCGAGTTGGACGGCGGCGTGCATGCCATCGGCATCAACGGTTTCGCCAGCGAAGCCTACAAGCTGACCGATGATGAACGACTGGAAAACGTCCGCATTGTGTCCAGCGAAATGGCGGGCGCGCGGCCGCTCATCATCGGCATCGCCCCCAACAGCGCGGAAGCCGGCATCAAACAGGCGCGGCAATTTGCGCCTTTTCAGCCAGCCGCGCTGATGACACTGCCGCCGCCGACAATGGACAATGGCGCGCGCGCCCTGCTGGACTTTTATATTGAAGTCGGCACGTCGGTCGACATGCCGATCATTGTCCAGCAAGCGCCGCATATTCCCCAGTATCGGCACACTGAATTGCCCGCGGAATTCCTGGCCGAGATGGCCGATCGCGCGCCCAACCTGAATTATTTCAAGATTGAGGGACCGGGCTCGACGGCGAAGATGGCGGAATTGGCGCCGCTGCTGCCCGGCGAGGCGCGCATGTTCGGCGGGGGCGGCGGCATCACGGTGCTGAGCGAACTGCGCAATGGCGCGGCCGGCTTGATCCCCGGCGTCGGCTTCAACGAGATTTTCTTGGATGCCTGGGAACGCTGGCGCGCGGGCGATGACAGCGCAACCGCGAACATCATCGAAACCGGCAATGCCTTGATCCGAGCTGTTTCCGGCAGCGGACACGAATATTCGCTGCACATGCGCAAGCATCTGATGAAACGCCAGGGCGCGATCAAGAGCGCCTATGTGCGCCGGCCCAGCGTCGCCTTTGACGAATGTGATTTGCCCGCCTTCTTTGCTATAGTTGACGGACTAGACCTGAGAGTATCAAGCACCCCTGCCCCATAGCGAGCTGAGGAGCGGACATGCTTGACGTAACATGGTACGGTAGCGGCGGGTCAGCTAATAGCTGACCCCTACAAGGTTCATTTGTACCGAAAACTGTAGGGGCGAGCCTTGGCTCGCCCGCAAAACTGCCTGCCCTTTCCTCAGCCCATAGAGAGGGAGGGGCTTTCTGTAAAAGACGCTGACGCTTCAAATCACGTGGATCATTTGAGCAAATCGAAACAGGCAAGAATGCGATTAACCGGGGAGGAACAGTAGCCATGCAACTCACGGGACATAACTACATCGCCGGCGCCACATCGGCCGAGGGCGGCCCCACATTCTTCAGTGTGGATCCGCGCAGCAAGAAAGTGGACGACCTGCCCTTTTACAGCGCCACTTCGGGCGAGGTCGACCGCGCCGTGGAAGCCGCCGTCGCCGCCTTTCGGGAGATTCGCAATTACCCGTCAGCGCGCATCGCCGACTTTCTCGATGAAATTGCCGGGCAGATTGAAGCGCTGGGCGATGACTTGCTGCATACGGCCGATCGCGAGACCGGCTTGGGACTTCCGCGCCTGACCGGTGAACGGGCGCGCAGTACCGGGCAATTCCGCGCCTTCGCTGCGCTGCTGCGCGACGGCGCCTACCTGCGCCCGATCATCAACAGCGAAGAGCCGGGGCAGCCTGCCGTCAAGCAGATGCAATTCCCGGTCGGTCCGGTTGCGATTTTTGCCGCGAGCAATTTCCCATTCGCCTTTGCCGTCGCCGGCGGCGACACCGCCTCCGCGCTGGCGGCCGGCTGCTCCATCGTGGTCAAGGCGCATCCAGGCCATCCCGCAACATCGGAGATGTTCGCCGGGGCATTTGGCGCCGCCATCGCAGCGCAGGGCTTTCCACCGGGGACATTCTCCATGCTGCAGGGCAACGGCATAGATGTCGGTCAATGGCTGGTGGCGCATGAGGGCATTGAAGCAGTGGGATTCACCGGTTCCCTGCGCGGCGGACGCGCCATATACGATGCCGCGGCCCGGCGCCCGCGTCCGATACCGGTTTATGCCGAGATGGGCAGCATCAATCCGGTGGTGATCACGCAGGCCGCCCTGGACGCGCGCGCGGCCGACATCGCCGAAGGTTTGGTCGGCTCAGTCACCATGGGCACTGGCCAGTTCTGCACAAATCCGGGTTTGATCCTGCTGGAAGAAAGCCCGGCGAGCCAGGCATTCATCGCCGCCGTCACCGAGAAGATGGGGGCGGCGCCGGCCGGCGTGCTGCTGAATGAAACGATCGCCGCCGGCCTGGAAAGCGCGGTGAGCCAGACGGCCGCGAATCCGCAGATCAGCGTCCTCACGGGCGCCGAAGCCCTCAGCGAGGGCGATTGCTTCGCCTATCGCAATACGGTTTTGCAGACAAGCGCCGCCGCCATTCGCGCCGACGACCGCCTGCAAGTCGAGCATTTTGGTCCGGTGACGCTCTTTGTGATATGCGAAGACGCGGCTGACCTGCGCGCCACTGTCGACGCGCTCGAGGGCAATCTGACGACGACCGTGCATGCCGAAGACGATGAGCTGGCCTCCATCGGCGATTTGCTGCATCAGCTGCGGGAGAAAGCCGGTCGTGTGATTTGGAACGGCTTCCCCACCGGTGTGGCCGTGGTGCATGCCATGCAGCACGGAGGCCCCTACCCGGCCACAACGGCGCCGAACACTACCTCGGTGGGCATGAACGCGATTTACCGCTTCATGCGGCCGATCGCTTTCCAGAATGTGCCGGACGCCGTGCTGCCGGATGCGCTGAAGGATGGCAATCCCTTGGGGATCATGCGTCTGGTGGATGATGTGTATTCGACCGGTGCGCTATAAAGCGGCGGCCTATAGCCCGCGGAGGACCGGTGTCACAACTACTGCTATTCGCCCACAACATCAGCCTGGAAGAGTTTGCCGACCAAGATTACCTAGCACTCTACACCGCCAGACGCCGCGATTCCAACTTCGCCGCAGGCCAGCTGGCGAATCGACATCAGTTCCGCATCCGTCCTCTAGCGGCCGTGCCGGCGCCCCATCTGCGCAAGCGAACGTTCGCGAAAATCCGCCGCAATTGAGTTGAGTGCGATCGCGTTCATATAACGCGCTGGTCATACAGCATCCACAGGCCAGCCGACAATGTGCTATCATCGGACAGTGACATACAAATGAGACCGATCCTGTATCAGAGTATCTCAGTTACACTGGCGTTCGTGTTGACGCTTGCTGGTGTCGTAGCCGAGCAGAGCGAGAAAGATCTCTGGGCGAAAGCAGGTGCACGCCATCGACAACCTCCGTTGGGCAATGCGGCAAGCCGACCTTACATCGCGAAGGTGAGACCATGTCTATCTCAATTCAGTTCCTGATTTTACGGCGCGAGGGCATTGTGAGCGGGCCAATGCTGGAATGTGGAGTGGTTTACAGGAAAGTGCGTGAATACAGGGGAGAACGACCGGGCCATGTGACGAGGTATCTGGAAGAGCGTGACGGATCCGCAAGCGTCTACTTGATCGATGTGTTTGTAGACGGAGAGCGAATTCAAAGTCACACGGCTCGCGAGTGGCTAAAGTACAAGTGGGCTGACCAATGGAAAAAGATAATAAGCGGTGAGATCAAACTAAAAGACCGCCAATATCAATGAATGCGCTGCAACCACGGGCAACGATCAGAGGAGCAAACATGTCCAAATTTATGAAGATGGCAGTGATCGGATTGCTGGCATTGCTTAGCTGTGTTGCTTTGGCTGAAACGCCTGATGAATGCGCCGCGAGACTTGGTCGTGATATTCAAATCAAGACCTACCAACAGGCTACGGCCTGGTACGACCAAGTTTGGCGTGAATGCGCCCCAAAGCCTGAAAATACGGACGAAGGGATGCTGCCAGTGCAGACCCAAGAGTTCGGCATTTCGAGTACTAGATTGCCAGAAACAGAGTGCACGATTATGCATATCGTTGCCGATTTAATGCCTAGCTTAGACATTTCGTTCAGCATCCCCACCGGCGACAGAGACGCCCATTGGCGATTCGAATTAGCTGGCATCTGGCATCCGTTTCAACCGGGCGAGATAGAAGATGCCTACCCACCACCTCGTGGCATACATCAAATTGTCCTCCGTACCAACATCGGCGCCGACAAATTCGGGATCATGGAGACTTGGGCAACGAAGTGGAATCAGTTGACGATTACCTGCTAGCGTCAGCCGCATCACTTGATGAGGCTGCTTTCCTGCTCGGTTTCCACTGATTATTTCAAGACCGCCACCAGTACGGCAATGATGCTGATTAGAAAAGGCAGCGCGTATTTGAGCGTATCGACAGCGCCTCGGAAGCGGCTTTCCTTCTCGCGCAGCTCGCGGATTTCGTCGCTGTGGTTTCGTATATCCTCGCTCTGTTTTTCCAATACCTCGCTGAACTTATCGAATGTCGCGCGAAACTCATCCGTCTGCGCTCGAATCGCGCTCTGGATCGCACTCTGGATCGCAGCCTGGACGTACTCCATGATCTCTGCTTTGAATTCCGCGAGGTCGGCTTTCGTGGCGAGTGACTTCATCTCGCCTTCAATGGTGGCAATCCGCCGTTCATGATCGTCATTGAGTTCCGCCATGTTATGATCCAATTCGTCTATCAGGCAGTGAATACGGTGATGCTAATTCAGTGACATGAATTATAGCGATTCCGTGACCTCATTCCTGCTCCGCCGCCAGCCGTGTTAATCGCCGACATCTGTTTCATCTGTGACAGCCCCAGCATCAAACCGGGCAGCATTCCCGCGTAACGCGGATTCCGCTGATTATTTCAAGACCGCCACAAGCACCGCAATGATACTGATGAGAAAGGGCAGCGAATACTTGAGCGTGTCGACGGCGCCTCTGAAGCGGCTTTCCTTCTCGCGCAGCTCGCGGATTTCGTCGCTGTGGTTTCGTATATCCTCGCTTTGTTTTTCCAATACCTCGCTGAACTTATCGAATGTCGCGCGGAACTCTTCGGTCTGCGCCCGAATCGCACTCTGGATCGCAGCCTGGACGTACTCCATGATCTCAGCTTTGAATTCCGCGAGGTCGGCTTTCGTGGCGAGTGACTTCATCTCGCCTTCGATGGTGGAAATCCGCCGTTCATGATCGTTCCTGAGTTCCGCCATGTTATGATCCAATTCGTCTATGGGGCAATGAATGTAATGATGCTAATTCGTCGACAAAAGTTCTAGCAAATTCGCGACCTTACTCCTGATTCGCCACTCAGCGCGTTTTACGCCAACATCCGATTGACCTAAACTAGCCCCCGCATCTGACCGGGCTGCATTCCCGCTTGATTCGGTCTCCAAAGATTATTTCAATACCGCCACCAGCACGGCAACAATACTGATGAGAAAGGGCAACGAATATTTGAGCGTGTCGACAGCGCCTCTGAAGCGGCTTTCCTTCTCGCGCAGCTCGCGGATTTCTTCGCTGTGGTTTCGTATATCCTCGCTCTGTTTTTCCAAGGCCTCGCTAAGTCTATTGAAGGATGTCCGAAACTCTTCCGTCTGCGCTCGAATCGCAGTCTGGATCGCGGTCTGGATCGCAGCCTGGACGTACTCCATGATCTCAGCTTTGAATTCCGCGAGGTCCGCCTTCGTGGCTAGAGACTTCATCTCGCCTTCGATAGTGGCGATCCGCCTTTCATGATCGTTATTGAGTTCCGCCATGTTTTAGTCCAATTTCTCTATTCGGTTACCAGAAACCGCATTCATGGGCGCGCCGTTGACTACTCCTCCGTGTCCGTCGGCGGCTCCGAATAACCCATACGTCCGCGCATCCAGGCCAGCGACTCGCGCGTGGAGCTCGTTTCAGCGCTGATCGAAGTCACGTCCGTGTGCAGTGTAGTCACTTCATTCCGCAGGAATGTGACATCGGCGCTAATCGAATTCACGTCCCCGCGCAACGATGTCACGTCTTTACGGAGTGAAGAGATCTCTTTGTCCAGCCGATTTATGTCATTGCGCAACCACAGGAACACGCCGACCACGGTTCCGACGGTGATGATAAACTGCATATTCTGGTCCACTGACGCGCTCCCGCCTGCTAACATGCCTGCTTCTCGATTATGTACGAAATTGTGGAGTTTGTCAACTTCATCTTTACTGTAATCTTACTTAATTCAAGCTAATTTCGCGCAACAATTCGCTGGCGAGCGGACCGGGTGGATTGTATGGGAGGCGCTACCGCCGCTCTAATCCCCTCGATCTCCCCATGGCAATCGCTCGCGTGGACTCGCTGACGCCGGTGGCAAATCGCGCGGTTTTCATTATTGACTGGCGAGGACAGCATGTGGGCGGGCGAGGGGCTTGCCCCTACAGAGCTGTTGCCGTGGGGATAGTAGCTCCTTTGAACCGCAGCGGCAGGCCCGGCGCAGAGAGCCTTCCGCCCCGGGCGCGCGGATCCAAGTCCGCGACAGCCCTGCAAATGAGCCAATTTCGATGACGATCGCCCTTCCTCATTTCAATGCTGTGGAGCGGAAATGTTTGATGTAACAAGGTCCGAAAGCGGCGGGTCAGCCAATGGCTGACCCCTACAAGGTTCCTTTATGGCGCAAGTTGTAGGGGCGTTAGGCCGGGGATGGCGTAGACGCCGGAAGAATAGCAAAGGGCGAGCCACCGGCTCGCCCGTACATTCCACATATGATTTGGCGACTCCGGTGGAACGCCCCTACAAACTCAAACTGAAGCGCTACTCCAGCAGGTCGCCCGTCATCAGGTTGACGCCGGTTTCGATATTCCCGGCGATTAGCTCGGCGTTGACCGCGTCCACTTGGTCCCAGACTGAATCGGGAATATCGGCTTCATGCGGCGGCGCCAGGCCGACGCCATTCATCGCCGCGTCCATCAGGAAGACGCCGCCGCCGGGGAAGCCGCTCATGTCGCCCTCCGCCAACATCGCGACCATGTCGTAGACGCCCTGGTCCACGCGTTTCATCGCGCTGGAGATGATGTACTCCGAGCCAGGCGTCTCGCCCGAGCCGAAGCTGGTAATCCATTCGTCTTTGTCGACGCCGATGACGTAGACGCCTTCTTGCGCGCCGGCCAGAATCGCGCCGGTGCCGGTGGGTCCGCCGCCGCCGAAGAGCACGGTCGCGCCTTCGCCGATGAATTGCAGAGCCGCCGAGGCCCCGCGATCGGGCGCGACAAAGCTATCGATGTAAACGCCCAGGATCGTCAAGTCGGGATTCACGTAGCTTGCGCCCTGCTCATAACCATTGCGGAAGCGCTTGACCGGCGGGATGTCAATGCCATAAACGCCGGCGATCATATCCGAGCCTTGCCATTCGGCCACATAAGCCGCCAGCACGCCGGTCATGAAACCCGATTGATCTTCGCGAAATTGAATGCCGACATAATTCGTCGGGCCATCGATCAGGAATTGATCGACGCCGAGGAAGTAAACATTGGGGTTGGCTTCGGCGGCGGCATAGGTGGCGTCCGCGATCAAGAAGCCGACCGTGATGATGACCTCGAAGCCTTCGTCGACGCAGGTCTGAATATTGGCTTCGTAGTCGGTTTCGGCTTGGGTCTCGATGAATTTGTATTCGAGATCGTATTCATCGGCCGCGGCGTCCGCGCCTTCATGCGCCGACTGGTTGAATGTGCCGTCATTCACGCGCCCCAGGTCCGTGACCAGGCAGACGGTTTCCACGCCCATCATCATGTCCGCGGCTTGATCGTCCATCATGTCGTCCATGGCCAGATCGCCCGACACCGGATCAACGCCCGTGCTGACTTCGCCCGAAATCATCAATCCGGCAACTTCAGCCGCGACATCAAAGAAGGCATCGTCAATATCGGCTTCGTGCTTCTCCGCCAGGCCGACGCCGTTCAGCGCCACATCCATCAAGTAGATGCCGCCGCCCGGGAAATCGCCCATCATGCCGCCCGCCAGCGCGGCCACCATGTCGTAGACGCCCTGATCGACGCGCTTGACCGCGCTGGAAATGATGTACTCGGAGCCGGGCGTTTCCCCGCCGCCGAAGCTGGTGACCCATTCGTCCTGGTCGACGCCGATGACGAAGACGCCTTGTTGCGCCGCCGCCAGGATGCCGCCGGTTCCAGTCGGTCCGCCAGCGCCGAAGATGACCGACGCGCCTTCGCCGATGAATTGCTCGGCCGCGGAGGCGCCGCGATCGGGCGCGATGAAGCTGTCGATGTAAACGCCCAGCAAATTCAGATCGGCATTGATGTAACGCGCGCCTTGCTCAAAGCCGTTGCGGAATTTCTTGACCGGCGGAATGTCGATGCCATAGATGCCGGCGACCGTATCCGAGCCGACCGAGCCGGCGACCTGCGCCGCCAGGACGCCCGCCAGGAAGCCCGACTGATCTTCGCGGAATTGAATGCCCACGTAATTTGTCGGCCCGCCCATTACAAACTGATCGACGCCGAGGAAGTAGACATCGGGATTGGCTTCGGCCATGGCGCGGGTGCTGTCCGCGATCAAGAATCCGACCGTGACGATGATTTCAAAACCTTCGTCGATGCAGGTCTGAATATTGGCATCGTAGTCCGTCTCCGCCTGGGTCTCGATGAACTTGTATTCCAAATCGTAGTCGTCCGCCGCCTCCAGCGCGCCCTCGTGCGCGAATTGATTGAAAGTGCCGTCATTGACGCGCCCGATGTCCGTCACCAGGCACAAGGTTTCCGCGCTGCCCTGCGCTGCAGCCAAAGGCACAAGACCCAGCAGCGCAATCAGGCTCAATAAGACTATGAGCTTCTTCATGTGATTTTCTCCCAACGAGTTAATTTGCGAAGTGAAGTTGACGCCCATACTTTACTATTTCGAGGAGCGATTTTCAATGTGTTGGGGGCGTAGGCCGCCCTTCATTGCAGGCGATCGCGCCATGTTTGGCCTTTGATTCGGGACGGAGGAGGCCGAGCTTGGAGCGCGCCCGGCGCGGCGGGATCGGCGAAAGGCAGTCAGGCAGGAGGCCTGGCGATGCCGGGCGACGAGCGATCGTAGGGGATGGTTTGTTCCCGTTCATCCGCCGCGGACCGCGCGATAAGCGCCACAGCCGGCTCGCTGTCGCTCAGGTTGAATACTTCATGCGGCACGCCCGGCTCGATGAACAGAAAATCGCCCGCTATGTTTTCCATGATGAGCTTGCAGCCGTCGCCGTATTCGTGCCGCACGCGCCCTTCAAGGATGTAGATCATCGTCTCGAAATCGACGTGGAGATGCGCAGGAATAACCGCGCCGGGCGGAATCACCGCGAGTTTCATGGACAGGCCCTTTGCCTCGACATTACTGCTGGAAAGAGCCGTGCCGCCGCGGAGCATACTGATGCCAGCCCGACCAACTACCTGGGCATTCGTTTTGTCGTTCATCGCCGCCTGCCTGGGTGTCTACGAAAGATTGGCGAAACTGTTCGCTGTTCGCTGTTCGTTGTATCCGGGCGCCTAAAATGCTTCTCACTCTTTCACGTAAGGCTGGCCGACGGCTTTGGGCGGCGATGCCCGGCCGATGAAACCGGCGAGCACGACCAGGGTCACGGCGTAGGGCACCATCTGCAAGAATTGCACCGGGAAGCCGACCCCGACCATCTGCAGGCGGATGCCCAGGGAATCGGAGAAGCCGAAGAGCAGGGCGGCGCCAAAAGCGCCGATGGGCGTCCACTTGCCGAAGATCATCGCCGCCAGCGCGATAAAACCGGCGCCGCGCGTCATGCCGTCATTGAAGCTGCCAGTCGCTTCCAGCGAGAACCAGACCCCGGCCAAACCGGCGACCATGCCGCTGATGAAGACGTTCATCCAGCGCGTGCGATTGACGTTGATGCCCAGGGTGTCGGCGGCATGCGGATGTTCGCCGACCGCGCGCGTGCGCAAGCCCCAGCGCGTATAAAACATCACAATATGCGTGAAGGCGAGCATGACAAACATCATGAAGAAAATCGGCTGATTGGTGAAAATCGCTTCGCCGATCACCGGCAGGTCGCTCAGTACCGGGATGGCGAAGTTGCCGAGTTTGGCCGCGCCGGCTTCGGTCGAAAGAAGATATTCGCGCCGAATAAAACTCGTGACGCCGACGGCCAGGATATTGATCACCGTGCCGCTGACGATCTGGTCGGTGCGAAAGGTGATCGAGAGCCAGCCATGCAGCAGCGCGATGACGCCGCCGGCCAGCACGCCGATGATAACCGCCAGCAGTTGCGCCGTTTCCAGCGGCAGCGCCGTGCCGCGCAGGAAGAAGAGGGTGGTGAAGCCGAAGCAGGCGGCGAAGAGCATCATGCCTTCGATGGCGATATTGACGACGCCGGCGCGTTCGCACCAGATGCCGGCGAATGCGCCGATCGCCAGCGGCGTCGCCAGGCGCAGGCTTTCGGCGACGATCGTCGTCAGGTTGGTTTCGTTGCCGGCCGCCGCCGCGATTATGATCGTGGGAATAAAGAGAACGGCGCAAAGCGCAAGCAAAACCAGGCTGAGCCGCCGCGGACGCGTTTCTTCAAACTCAAAGAGGTTGAGCGCGCCGCTGAGCACAAAGAGCAGGCCGATAACCAGGAGATAAGCCGAGGTCGGCACCGGGATATTCCCGACCGTCGGCGTCTGCCCGGTGGATGTCGACTCGAACGTCAGCGTTGTGACGAGCTCCGCATCAAGCGCGCTGGATTCAACAAAGATGAAGATGCCTATAACGACAAGCGCGATGGCGATGATGCGCCGGCGCGTCAGCTTAAAAGCGAGACGCCGCGTCGGTTTGGTTTTGGCGACCGCGCTCATGCTTAGCCTCCCCAACCGGTGGAGAAGACCAGCTCGCCCTCTTCTTCAGCGCTGCGCTTGGGTACGCGCCAGAGGAAGCGGATGATCTGGTCGGCCGCCACGAACATGATGATCAGGGCCTGCACGATTTTGACCAGGTCGATCGAAATATCGGCGCGGATCTGCATCAGGGCGGCGCCGCTCAAGAGGCCGCCCCAGAGCAAACCGGCCCAGACCATGCCCTTGGGATTGTTGCGCGCCAGGAGCGCCACCGCAATCGCGTCGAAGCCGACACCGGCGAAGAAACGCGGCAGCATTTCGTGCTCGACGCCGCTGATTTCAATCGCGCCGGCCAAACCGGCCAGCATGCCGCTGAGCGCCATCGCCAGCACGACATTGCGCGGCACGCTCATGCCGGCGTATTTGGCCGCATTCTGATTCGCCCCGACCGTGCGCAACTCGAATCCGAGGGTCGTGCGCATCAAGAACCAGTCCGTCAGCCAGACCGCCGCGATCATCAGCCAGAAGCCGAAATGCAGCTTCGATTGGTCGCCCACCGCGATCAGCACCAGGAAGAGTTGCAGCACGCTCATGATGCCGGCCCAGATCAAACCGCTGCGCCGGGCCGCCCGCGGATTGTCGCGGCGCAGTGGCAAATAATTCAGCAGATAAGCGACAATGGCGACCGCCGCCATCAATAGAATCAGCGCGAGCGGTGTTCGGATCGTATCCATGGTCGGCAGCATGGCCGCTGGCAGTATGACCGGCGTTTTGGGCACGCTGGCGTTGACATCGCCCAGGATGACGGGATCGACCGACTTGATCAGCCAGTCGACGATCAGGATGGCGATGAAGTTCAGCATGATCGTCGTGATGACCTCATGCGCGCCGGTGAAGGCCTTCAAGGCGCCCGGCAAGGCGCCCCATAAGAAACCGCCCAGGATGCCAAAGAGTATGACAGCGGGCAGCAAGACCAGGGGCGATGCAGCCGGCGCGGCAAAGGCGCCCAGCGCTGCGACGGCAATCGCGCCCGCGTAAAGCTGGCCCTCGGCGCCGATGTTGAAGAGCCCGGCTTTGAACCCCAGCCCCACCGCCAAGCCGGCGATGATGAAGGGGATGGCGCGGACGATCGTTTTCTCCAGATTTGAGGGGATGAAAAGCAGCGCCTGGTTTCCGAGCCGCAGAAAGAGCACTTCCAGATTTTGTTCGTTCTTGAGGATGCCGACGGTCACAGCGCCCAGGTCATCGGCGCTCAAGACGCGATTGCCCGGCCGCCGAATCACCAGATGCTGCTCAAGCGCGGCGTCCAACTGCTGGTCCAGGGCGGCGTTCACACTGTCCCCGGTCAGGTAGCCGGCTTCATACATGCGGCCGACGATGCGGAATTGCGCGCCCAAAGCGGCCGGATCTTCAATGCCCAGCGCGTCAAGCGTCGCCAAACTCTCGATTGCCTCTTCGACATCGTCGTAGTCGGCCGCGACTATCGCGGCCAGGGTCTCGGCTTCCGCGCTGTCAGCGCCGATGCCGAGCGCGTCCAGGCGCATCAATGCGCCATGGCTGCGCAGCAACTTGACCTGGCCCTCTTCCGCAATCAGGCGGATTCCCGCAATCGCCGCTTCCCGTTCGGCCGGGCTCATCTCCGCCAACGGCGGATAAAGCGCCGCCGCCTGCTCCAGGGACTGCGCGCTCAACTCGGTTTCTCCGGTGAGAAGCTCGGTCAGCTCGCCCACTTCCGAGCGTTTCAAGTCGGCCAGGCCATCGAGAAGCGGTTTCAGTTCGCGCAGGCTCGCTTCGCCAAGCGCGTTGATCGTGGGCAGGCGCTCGCTAATCGCAGTGGCGCCATCCTCGTCAATGCTGAAGCGGGAGAAAAAGTTGCCGTATTCGCGCGTCTCTTCCCTGCCCACCTCGAGGATGCGCTCGAAGGGCCGCGCTTGCCGCGACAGGCTGCGCCGGGTGGTGATTTGATTTTGCGCGGCGTAGGTCCGCATTTCGTCGAAGTCGTCCACGCCGGCCACGGCATTGACCGTCAAGCCCGTGATTGACTCGACCAGCGCGACATACGCGGTCGACGAGACGCTTAAGCCCTTGGCGATATCCGGCTGCAGCGCATTTTCGCTCACGGTGATGGTGATGAGCGGAATGCCGACCAGGAAGGCCGTTATCACCGCCAACACCGGCACCAGGCTGGGCGAAAGACCGGCCCAGATTCCGATGACGCCGCCGCGCCGCCGACTCTCGCTTGGGGCGCTCATGCTTCGGCCTCCGCGCCGTCGCGCACGCCCGCCATGCGCAAGCCGACAGTATCGCGGTCGGCTTCTTCAATCGGCATTATGTCGATGATCTGCCCTTCAAACATCACGGCCACGCGATCGGCCAAACTCAGGACTTCGTCCAATTCCGACGAGACCAGCAGGACGCCGTCGCCTTCGTCGCGCATGCGAATGATCTGCCTGTGGATGAATTCTATCGAGCCGACATCGAGGCCGCGCGTCGGCTGCGAGGCGATCAAGAGATCGACATTGCGGGCGAATTCCCGCGCCACGATCACCTTCTGCTGATTGCCGCCGGAAAGTCCGCCGACGATATTGTTGATGATCGGCGGGCGCACGTCATATTGCTCGACAAGTTGCCGCGCGTTTTCGGCGATGGCGCGGTCATCCACCACGATTGAATTGGAAAACTCGTCCTTGTAATAAGTGGACAGAACCAGATTGTGCATGACGCTGAAGCTGGCCACCATACCGTCGCGCTGACGGTCTTCCGGCACATGGCCAACGCCACGCTCGGTGACGCGGCGCGGCGAGGCATTGGTCATATCTTGCCCCTTGATGAAGAAAGCGCCTTCCGCGACCGGACGCATGCCGGTCAACGCTTCCACCAGTTCGGTCTGCCCATTGCCTTGCACGCCGGCAATGCCGAGGATTTCCCCGCGCTGCAAGCCGAAGCTGACGCCTTCCACCGCTGGCAAACCGCGATCATCTTGCACATGCAGGTTGACCACATTGAGGATTTCGTCGCCGGGGATCGCCTCTTCTTTTTCGACCTCCAGGATGACATCGCGGCCGACCATCAAGGACGCAAGCGATTGCTCGGTGGAGACTTTGGGATCGGCATGGCCGGCCACCGCCCCGCGCCGCAGCACCGCCACCGCGTCACAGATCTCCAGCACTTCTTTCAACTTGTGGCTGATGAAGATGATGCTGACGCCGCGTTCCAGCAAGGTGTGCATAATCTTGAAAAGGCCGCGCGTTTCTTGCGGGGTCAGCACGGCTGTCGGCTCATCGAGGATCAGAATATCGGCATGGCGATAAAGCGCCTTGATGATTTCGACGCGCTGCTGAATGCCGACCGGCAGATCGGAAATCAGGGCGTCGGGGTTCACATCGAGGCCGTATTCGCGGGAGAGGCTCTCGATTTCCCGCCGCGCCCGGTCGCGCCGCAGGAAGGGCCCGCTGACGGCTTCGTTGCCGAGCATGACGTTTTCGGTCACGGTCAGGACATCAACCAATTGAAAATGCTGATGCACCATGCCGATGCCGAGTTCAATGGCGTCTTTGGAGCCGGAGATTTCGACCGGCGCGCCATTAACCAGAATTTCGCCTTCATCCGGCTTGTAGAGCCCGTAGATCATGTTCATCAGCGTGCTTTTGCCGGCGCCGTTCTCGCCGAGCAGACCGAGGACCTCGCCCTTGCGCAGGCTGAGGTTGACATTGTCATTGGCGAGCACGCCGGGAAAGCGCTTGGTGATGCCCCGAACTTCGAGCACGGGCGGGGCTTCGGCCATGATGCGACCTTTCGGCTGGATGCGCGCTTTCGCGCGTCCGCCTGATTATAGCGCAGATTCGCGCAAATGGCGCGAATCCCGTCCGGCGGCAGTGTATCCACTTCGGTTGAAATAGTCTGGTAGGGGCGATCCGGTGGATCGCCCGATGGTTAAAACAGGATCGATATTGTGCGATTCAGTGTAGGGGCGATTCTGTGAATCGCCCGAAAAACCGCGCCGGCGCCGGCGGGCGAGCCACCGGCTCGCCCCTACCGCATAACAGGAGATCCCGTGTACGGGCGTGCGGCTGTCAGTGTCGGCAGTCATTGTTTACGCGACCTACACGACCCTCGGTGTCCTCGACGCCTAAATTTCAGTCTGCTTTCGCTCGGCGCAGCGAACCCCAGTTTGAGGCGAATGTCCGGTCCGCGCCGCGCTATTTCAGCGCATGCGCCATCAAATGCTCCAGCATCCGGCCCTGCAGGCGCGCCGCCACCGCGTGAAGCGCCGGATCACCTATCCGATTGACAAACTCATGCGGATCGGCTTCCAGGTCGATCAACTCGCTGTGCTGCCGCTGGCCTTGGGCGACGCGCGTCAGCTTGAAGCGGCCGTCGCTGACCGCCAGGAAGCCCTCGCCTTCGGCGAAGACATAATCGGCGCCGCCGCGCGCGACCCGCTCGCGCAGGGGCAGGCCATCGCAGAAGTCATACGCCAGGCCAGCGGCCTCCAGGCAGGTCGGCAAGATATCAACCAACATGCACAGGGCATCGCTTGTCCGCGCTTGCCCGTGGCCCGGGCGCTTGACAATCAAAGGCACGTTCCAGACATCTTCGTAGGCGCAATTATTCTTGCCCCACAAGCCATGATTTCCCAACATCTCGCCATGATCAGCACTGAAGATAATCAGCGCATCCTCAGCGAAACGCGCTTGAACGGCGGCAAGGATCCGCCCGACATAATCGTCGATCTGCGCGACATTGGCGAAATAATTGCGCCGCAATTGCCGCCAATAGTCTTCGCTGTAGTTCTTCATGGCGCGGTCGGGCGCCCCGCCCAGGCCGTCAATCGCCCCGGTCGGGCCGCCGTGATAGGTCGCGCTGTGTATGCGCGAGAGATCGTCAAATTCGGCCGCGTCCACGAGCCGCTCGTCGGCCCGCATATCGACGCGCTCGTAATATTCGGCCGGCGCGTCGAAGGGATAGTGGGGTCCGCTGAAGGAGGCCCAGAGAAACAGCGGCTGGTCGCCAGCGTACTGCTGCAGGTATTCGGCCGATTTGCGGCCGACCCAGCTATCGGGATGCCATTCGGTCGGGCCGGGAAAGGGGAAGACCTTGGCATTCTCTCGGTCCCAGGTCGCGGCGCGATAGGCGGCCAGATGACCGGCCGCATCTAGCTCGCGCGCATAATCGTCCATGAACCAGACGGAGACTTGTTTATCGTCCTGCAAGTCGAGATGATTCAAGCCCAGGCTGAGGTAATAATCGCGGAATTCAGCATAAGGCAAGGTCTTGTCGGGGCGCGTCTGGCTGTAGGGCACGGGCGCGTAATGGCATTTGCCGATATGCGCACTGCGGTATCCCGCGCCCCGCAGCAACGAATAGATATTGGCTATGGCCGGGTCCAGCGGGCAATCGCGAAAGTTGCTGTAGGATCCGTTTCGGTGCGGATACAAGCCGGTCGCCAGGGAGCAGCGGCTGGGCAGGCACCAGGGGCTGTTGCTGTAGGCGCGCTCGAAGCGGGTCCCGCGCGCGGCCAAGGCATCCAGATGCGGCGTGCTGATGAGGGAATTGCCATAGCAGCTCAGGGCATCGGCGCGCAGTTCGTCGCAAGTGATCAGTACGATGTGAGCTGTGGCGCCGCTCATAAACTTTAGCCCTTGGTGCCGGTGAAGACGACGCCTTGAATGAAATAGCGCTGCATGAAGAAGAACAAGATGACGATGGGGATGACCACAAAGACCGACGCCGCCATCAGCAGATGCGACTGCGAATAATATTGCTCGTTGAACAAGCGCAGCCCGAGTGCCAGCGTATATTTGGCGCGATCGGTCAGATAGATCATCGGCAAGAGGAAAGAATTCCAGTTGTTCTGGATGATGTAGATGGCGACGACGGCGAAGACCGGCTTGGCGTTGGGCGCGATGATGCGGCGGAAGAGCCCGATAAAGCTGCAGCCGTCAATGCGGGCGGCGTCAATGATGTCCTGGACCATGGTCATGAAGAACTGCCGGAAGAGGAATACAAAAAAGGCGTTCTCGGCGAAGAAACCGGGCACCAGCAGCGGCGCGAATGAACCCACCCAGCCCAATTTGGAGAAGAGGATGTAGCGCGGGATCAGCGTGACTTCGGTCGGGATCATCAGCGTCAACAGGACGACGAAGAAGAGCGTATTGCGTCCCTTCCAGCGCAGCTTGGCGAATGCGAAGCCGGCCAGCGAACAGCTTAGGGTCAGGCCAATAATACGCCCCACCGCGAGGAAGATGGTATTCAGGAAGAAGCGATCGAAGGGCATAGCCGTCAGCGCTTCTGGGTAATTCTCCCAGGCGACCGGATCAGGGATGAACTCGGGCGGGAAGGTATAGACATCGCCGGCGGTCTTCAGCGAGGTCGAGAGGACGTAAACGAAGGGCATCAGGAACATGATGGAGCCGGCGATCAAGATGAGATGCGCCAGAATCTTCGCCCAATCGATCGGGCGCTTTGGGCTGGGCGCGGCTTTATGCGCTGTCGGCGCGCTTATCGGCGTCATTGATTCTCACTCATTCTTGATTTCGCCTTCATAGAAGACCCAGGCGGCGGAAAAGCGGAAGATCAGCAGGGTCAAGACAGCGATGTACATGAAGAGCACCCAGGACAAAGCCGAGGCATAACCCATGCGGAAGAACTCAAAGGCGTTGCGGAAAAGATGCAGCAGATAGAACAGGGTCGAATTCTGCGGACCGCCCTGCGTCATGATGAAAGGCTGGGCAAAGACTTGAAAGGCGGCGATCAGCCCGACGACCAGTTGGAAGAGGATCACGGGCGAGATCATCGGCAAGGTGATATGGATGAAGGAGGCCCAGCGACCGGCGCCGTCCACTTCCGCCGCTTCATAGAGATCGGTCGGGATGCCCTGCAAACCGGCCAGATAGATCAACATGCCCGAGCCGACGCCCCAGAGGCTCATCAGAATCAGCGCCGGCAGCGCCCATTCCGGCTCGGACAGCCAACCCGGGCCATAGACGCCGAACACGGACAAGAACCAGTTGACCAAGCCCCAATCGCGCGAGAGGATCCAGCGCCACATCACGGCCACGGATACTATCGGCAAGACGGCGGGCAGGTAGAACAGGGTGCGATACAGGCCGATGAGCCGAATCTTCGTGTTGAGCAGCAGGGCGATGAAGAGGCCGACGACGATCTGCAAAGGCACGGCGACCAGCGCGTATATGGTCGTGACTTTCAGGGACTGAAAGAAGAGCGGGTCGCGCAGCATGAGCTCGTAATTGCCCAGGCCGGTCCAAACCGGCGGATTGACAATATCCCACTCGGTGAAAGAAATGACAAAGGAGGCGAGGATGGGGCCGCCGGTGAAGAAGATGAAACCGAGAATCCAGGGCGCCACAAAGATCCAGGCGTTGAGCGACTCCCAGAAGCTGAGGCGTTTGGGCTTGAAGATTTTTTGGATGTGCATCAGGCAATCAGCGGGCGACCCAATGGGTCGCCCCTACAATGCAATTTGTGACAAGTTGGAGCGTGATCTACGCTACTCCGCCGCAAGTATCGCGTTGACCTGCGCGGCGATTCCCGTCCCGACATCTTCCGCGGATTTGTCGCCGCTGTAGAGCGCATCCAACTCGCTGTTGATGACGGTGCTGATCTCGGGCCAGCGTGGATGTTGCGGCCAGGTCCGCGCCCAGCCGTTTTCCATAATGTCGTTGAAGACCGTGTTGAGCCCAGTCCCGATGGCATTGCCGCAGGTGAAGTTCACGTACCAGTCTTCTTGCACGACCGAGCGGCGCGACGGATAAGCGTAGCCAGAACTGATCTTCAATGTCTGACCGCGGCTGCTGTTGATGAACTTGAGCAACTCCCAGGCGGCGTCACGGTCGGCTGTGTCCGACGACATGACCGTCGGTCCGACGTTTGTGCGTCCCACGCGGACGGCGCCGGCGGGCGGCAGCGCGGCATCAAAGCGGAATGGCGTGTTGCAAACCGCGCCCAGGAAGCCGCGCGCGATCGTGAAACTCGCCATGCGGCCGGATGTGAATAGCGCGCCTTCGTTTTGATCGGCAAGATCCGAAGCGGAGGGCGCGCACTCATGTTCGATGACCAGGCTCTGCGCGAAGCGCAAGCCATCGATCGCTTCCGGCTCGCCCATTAGACACTCGGTGCCTTCCGCGTTCAGCACATCGCCGCCGGCTTGCCAGATCCAGTCGATCCAGGCGCCGCGCCCGCCACCGATGACGCGGGCGCGTCCGCGATCGTCACGCTCGGTCAGCGCGATGGCTTGTTCCAGATACTCGTCCCAGGTCAAACCGTGTGGATGATCGATGCCGGCTTCGTCATAAATGTCGGCATTGAACCAGGTGGCGTAGGGCGCGCCGTCGCGCGGCAAGCCCCAAAGCTGGTCCTGCCAGCGGAGAGCCGCGATATGACCCGGATAGTTGTCTTCCAGGTCGACATCCGGGTTCGCGTCTACATAGCTGTCGATCGGCACCAGGACGCCCCGAGCGGCAAAACCAACCGTGAAGCCGTCCATGACAAAGAAGACATCGGGACCGGTGCCGGCGGCAAGCTGCGCTTGCAGAAGCTGCAAATACTGCGGTCCATAGCCGCCGCCGACAGCGAGATAATTGGCCTGGATGGCATCATTTTCTTCGTTGAAGGCTTCCCAAACAGGTTCCCAGGCGGCATCCTCTACCGCGCCGCCGGGCGTGGCGTAGGTAACTTCGACCATATCCTGGGCGGCGGCCATGGGCATGCGGGCGAGCAAGCCGCCCATGCTGGCGACCGTGCCGGAGGCGGCCATGCCCTTCAAGAAATCTCTACGACTTAGCTTTGACATGAATCATTTCCCTTTCCAGTTCATACGCAATGGCTCAGGCTTGCAAAACGCGGCAATCGAATGAATCGCCACATGCCTAGTGTAACCAATATCCGACTGCCTGACCAAACATTTGCCAGGCCGGCTAGTGTATCAGAGTCAGTTGAATTTCTTGAAATGCCGACGATTTAGCGGGGGCGCCTGTCGGGCTGTGTCCACACGCTCCGGTGAGTCGCCCAATTTCGATTCTGTTCGTACCCGTCGGGCGATCCGCCGGATCGCCCCTACCAGACTATTTCAGCGGATTTTCGGGCGACACACACTGTCGCCCCTGCGGCATGAGGGGAGGCTGCGTGTATGGCTGGGAGGGCATGAGCACGGAGGCGGGCGGCTCGCCCTTTCATACACTCTTCAGCCATCACTCGCAGGAGGCATCCTCCGGGGCCAGCAGAATTCGATCAGTTTCTTCGCCGGCGCGCAAGATGGGCACGCGCGCGCCGTCTTCCGGATCATATAAGCCGAAGGCGACCTGCGCGACGCCGTCCACATTCTCCAGCGAAAAGCGGCTTGTGATATGCTGCCCGGCGCGCCAGTGCGATGTGGGATACATGCCGTCCAAGGGTTGGCCGTCGTTCTGCGCGACGATCTCACCCCGCGCACCAAGGCCGTGTAGGAAGTGGTTAAGATCGCGCGCCGGCTGTACCAGGACTTCCCAATGAAGCGTTCCCTCAAATGCCTCCGCCCTCCGCAGCGTCTCAATGCAGTGCAAGGTCAAGAAGCCGCCAAAATCAATCGCTTGCGACTGACCGCGAAATGGCTCGGCGGGGCGCATGATATTTATCAGATCGGGCAGCAAGTAGCGATCGGACCCGTCAGGCAGTTCGGCGAAGGCGCTGCCATCGGTTGTATTAAGCAGCTGGACTGAAATCCGCCCGACATAGGCGGGAGCATGGCCCATCAGCAGCAGCTTGTGGCCATCGGACATGAATCGCCCGGGTCCAATTTCGGCGAGCGAGCCGCCTTCAAAGTTGAGCGGCTGGCTGACAGCCCAAGCGCCGGAAACGTTGAGATCGACCAGTTGCACGACGGGCCGGTATTCGGCCTGCGGCGGCGCTTCAAGCTGCCAATATAAACGAACAGGCAGCGCTTCACTCTCGCTAATTTGGTCCGACAATAAGGTGTAGCCGAGCAACGTGACGGCGCCATCAAATGTCGCGCCGGCTTCTTGCCGCATATAAGCCGGACTTCCGTCGTCAGTCCGTATGCGAAAGAAATTGTCTTGCAATATGGCGGCATTAAGCAGAGCGAAGGCAACCGCCCCGCCACCGGTCAGCAGCGCCGCTTGCCTGGAGATGCCCGGCTCGGGCAGCCGCCCGCTTGGCGTGGACGCGCCTATGCGCAGAATCAAGAGACAGGCAACTACGCTCGCCAGGCTAATCACCGCAGCCAGATGTTGAACCGGCGTTCCCGCATAATCCAACTGTACGTGATGCGCGCCTTCGGGCAGCCGCAATTGGATCAAGCCAAATTGCTCGTCCGCTTCAAACGGATATGGCGCTCCGTTCACGGTCAGGCGCCAGCCGGGCATGTAAAATTGCCGCAGGCGCAGGTCGGCCGCTTCGCCCGCAACGCTGATCAAGATCTGATTGTCCGTTTGATATTGATAGCTGACATCGTGTTGACTCGGCGGAAAATCGCCCGGATATACATGAATTTGCAGGGGCGACTCAATGTAAGCATCCAGATCTTGCGGCCGGTCATAAGATGTGGATTCGCCCCAGATTGGCAGGAATTCGCTGTAGGAGGTAGTGCCCCAATTGCGCTCCACGAACTCCATCTCGATCTCGTCCCGAGCCGAGAGCTGAGTCCAAACCCGATCATCATCGCGCGGGTGCATGAAGGGCAGCGCCTGCCCGATCGCCGCGGCGGACAAAGCGAAAGCCACAAGCGTCCGCCAGCGCGCCGGAAGCAGCAGCAGGCTCGACGCGCCGAGCAAAGCGACAAAGAGCGCGGCCATGCGGATGATGCGTGAGGGATATCGTAAATTGCGAAAGCCGGGCATGGTCAGCCAGAGATCAAAGGACGGCGCCAAGGTCAAGAATATCGCGGCGAGGGCAGCGATGGTGAGAAGCAAGGCAGCGCCGAAACGCCGGCGAATCAACAGAGCGGCCGCCCCCAGTGCGCTTAATGCCGCGCCAACCGCTCCCAGCGTTCGCGACATGATCAGCGTCGCATCGTTCCCGTCAACTATCTGCGGAAGACTCAGGAGTTCGGTCAAGCTGAGGAATTCATGCCGGAGGAAGTCGACGGTATCGCGAATTTCGCCGCCAATCTTCACGAAGGGCAATTCGACGGCGACAGGCAGCCAGAATATGACGGTCAGCGCAGCGGCCAGCCCCAAACCGATAGCGATGAAAAGCAGACGCCGGGCGGCCTCGCGCCGCGTCTGAGAGGCCAAAGCGGCGGCCAGGCAAAATGGCAGCGAAAAGATAATGACGATATATGTTGTCGGCGTATGCGTCAAAATGACCGCCGCCAGCGGCAGCGCGATCCACAAGCTGTTTCGCAGATTGGGACTGCGCCGCGTCAACAAGATGCCATAGAAAACGAGGGGGATGAACGAGGTCGAAACGATCTGCGCCAGGCTGCCTTGCCACCAGAATTCGAAGAAGCGGGAGGGCGCATACACCCAGATGACGCAGGCGAGCAGCGCGGCCGTCGCCGGCAAGAAGCTGCGCGCCAGCAGCCAGACACCGACGCTGCCGATGCACCAGGCCAGGACGCAGGTGAGGGTAAAGGCGGTTACGACATCAAAGCCCAGCAGATGCAGCCAGGCGCCGATATGACTGGCGCCGGGCGCATAATAGTTGAAGATCGGATAGCCATAGCCCAAATGGAAATATGGCACCCAGCGCGGATAGAGATCGCCGGCTTCGATCAGGCGGGCCAGGGCGAAGATGCGATGCGCGTGCACCGGGGCGTCAGCGCCGTTGGCCAGCCCGCCGCCAAACATCGGCAAGATGCCGATCAACGGGATGACCAGGGCGAGCCAAATGCCTTTATCGCGGGGGCGCAATTGTTCTCTCGATCGCTCGGGCGGGGTTTTGGCTTTCTTCGTGCCGACGGTCAATGTCGACGGCGAGTGTCTACGCGAACCTCTGTGCCCTCTGTGCCTTTGTGGTGAATCAATCCTTCAGCGAACAATCGGGCGACTCACAGAGTCGCCCCTACATTTCAAACTATTCTCACGGTTCCCAGCCGAAATCTCTGCGCTCTCTGCGACCTCTGTAGTTAATCAATCCTCCAGCGTGCTCAAATCCCCCAGCGGCTGACCCAGGGCCTGCGCCTTCAGCACGCGCCGCATGATCTTGCCGCTGCGCGTCTTGGGCAGGCTGTCCACGAACTCGATCTGCGCCGGCACCGCTATCGGTCCGACCTCGTGCCGCACGTGCGCCTTGAGCTCCGACTCCAGCGCCTCCGAGCCGGATTCGCCTTCCACCAGGATGCAGTAGGCGAAGATCTTGTTGCCGCGCAATTCGTCCGGCACGCCGATGACGGCCGATTCCGCCACGGCGCTGTGGCTGACCAGGCCCGATTCGACTTCGGCCGTGCCCAGGCGATAACCGCTGACCTTGAGCACATCGTCGTTGCGGCCGATGACCCAGAGGTAGCCGTCTTCATCGCGGCGCGCCGTGTCCCCGGCCAGATACCAGCCCTGATCGCGATACTTCTCCCAATATTGGCTGAGGAAGCGCTCGTCATCGCCGTAGACCGTGCGGATCATGCTGGGCCAGGGCGACTTGATGACCAGGTTGCCGTCTTCGTTGGCGCCCACCGGCGCGCCGTCGTCATCGACAATATCGACTTCGATGCCGGGGAAGGGACGGGTGGCGCTGCCCGGCTTCAAGCCGGTTGAGGGCAAGGGCGTGATCATGAAGCCGCCCGTCTCCGTCTGCCACCAGGTATCGATGATCGGGCAGTTCTCCTGGCCGATGACGCGGTGGTACCAGCGCCAGGCTTCGGGATTGATCGGCTCGCCCACCGAACCCAGCAGGCGCAGGCTGCTCAGATCGTGCCGGGCGGGCCAGGCTTCGCCGAAGCGCATCAAACCGCGGATGGCGGTGGGCGCGGTGTAGAGGATGCTCACGCCGTAATCCGCCACGATCTGCCACCAGCGATCGGGATAGGGATAGGTTGGCGCGCCTTCATAGATGATGCTGGTCGCGCCCAGGATCAGCGGCGCGTAGACGATGTAGCTGTGGCCGGTGATCCAGCCCGGGTCGGCCGCGCACCACCAGCGATCGTCTTCTTTGATGTCAAAGGCCCAGGACAATGTCGTGGATGTATAAACCTGGTAGCCGCCGTGCGTATGCAGCACGCCCTTGGGGCGTCCGGTTGTGCCGCTGGTATAGAGGATGAAGAGCGGATCTTCGGCATCCATCACCTCGGTCTCGGCCTGAGTCCCGGCGATGGGCAGGGCCATCAGATCGTGATACCAGTAATCCCGTCCCTGCTCCATGTTGATCTCGTGACCGGTGCGCTTGACGACGATCACGGTCTCGACAACCGGCGAGCGCAGCACCGCTTCATCGACGGTGTCTTTGAGGGGCACGATCTTGCCGCGCAGCCAGGCGCCATCGCAGGCGATGAGCACCTTGCTTTGCGCATCCTCAATGCGGCTGGCCAGCGCTTGTTCACTGAAGCCGCCGTAGACCACGCTGTGCGGCGCGCCGATTTTGGCGCAAGCCAGCATGGCGATGGCGATCTCCGGCACCCGGCCCATGTAAATGGTGACGCGGTCGCCCTTTTTGACGCCCATGCCCCGCAGGACATTGGCGAATTTGTTCGTCTCTTGCCAGAGGCGCCAATAGGACATGCTGACCCTTTCGCCGTCTTCGCCCTCCCAGATGATGGCCAGCTTGTTGCGCCGCCAGGTATTCACATGCCGGTCCAGGGCGTTGAGCGCGATATTGGTCTTGCCGCCGACAAACCACTTGTAGAAGGGTTTGTTGCTATCATCGAGGACCTTGTCCCAGGTCTGATACCATTCCAGGTCCTCGGCGCGCTTAGCCCAGAAGGCTTCGGGATCTTCACGCGCCAACTCATAAACCAGGTCGTAATCCGGCACGTTCGCCGCGGCAACAATGTCGTTTGACGGGCGGTACCATTCGCCGGTCGGGGGAGTGAATCCTTGTTCAGCCATGCAAAACTCCTCTTAGTCATTTCCTGCTGCCGGGCACGGCAGATATCGCGCTTGTATTTGGGCATTATAAACCAAAGCGCCGCCAAGTCGAAACCCGCGTCAGAGCAGGGTCGACGCCCCGATATGGCGGATGCGGTTGCGGCATTCAGATGGAGAGTGAAACTTGCCTAACCAGCTATGGACAAGGCCTTATCGGCGATGTCGGAAGCGGGCGGCTGACCCTTATGCAGCCAGCCCATCGCATTATCGCGGACGATTTCTGCTAGGGCATCCATAAACTCGGGGCCAGCGTTCAAGCAAGGCGCGAGTTGATAGCAATCTTGATTGCCGCCACCTTCCTCAAATTGCTCACAGCCCTCGTTTCCGAGCTCGTCCAGCGTCTCCAGGCAATCGGTTAGGAACCCAGGCGCGAAGACAAAAGGACGTTTGACGCCCTGGCCGGGCAGCGCTCGGAGGATGTCTTCCGTATAAGGCTGCAACCATTCCTCCGGTCCAAAACGAGACTGGAAACACAAGATCCACTGTTCATCGCGCCATCTCATTTTCGCCGCCAGCAGTTGCGCCGTGATTTCGCACTGCGTCCGGTAGGGATCACCGGATTTAACATAACGGTCTGGAATGCCATGGAAACTAATGACAAACTTGTCGGGGGCGCCTGGCAAGCTGGCAATCTCTCTTTCGAGATGGCTCTTCATGGCGTTAATGTAGGCGGGATGGTCATAATAAGGCGCGACAAAGCGCAGGGCGGGGATATGGCGTTTGAGCTTGCTGGACCAGAAGGGCAGGTCGCCGGCCGCCGCGCGATAGACCGCGTCATAGATGCAGGCGGTGGTCGTCGATGAGAATTGGGGGAACATGGGCAACACCAGCACGCGGTCGATGCCTTCGCTCTCCAGCTGGTGTATAGCGCTGGCAATGCTTGGCTTGCCGTAGGTCATGCCCAGCTGGACGCGAAATTCCTCTCCCAGCCGCGCCTCCAGCGCCGAAACCTGGGCGAGAGAGTGAATCATCAGCGGCGAGCCTTCGTCTTGCCAGATGCGCTGGTAGAGCCTGGCCGACCGGCGCGGACGCAGGCGCAAGATGATGCCGCGCAATAGCGGCTGCCAGAGAAGCGGCGGATAGTCTATCACGCGCCGGTCCGAGAGGAATTGCCGCAGATAGGGCCGAAGCGCCTGCCCTGTGGGCGCATCCGGCGTGCCAAGCTGCGCGACTAAAACTCCCGTTTTCATTCCTTCAGCCAAGACTCTCCGCCTTCATTTACCGACGCACTTAGAAAAAACCATTAAAAACCTACAAAATCCTATACATGAAAATGACTCTGTCAAGCTGCAAGACGGTTTCGGCAAGGTCAAGGATCGGCAAGCGTTCTGCGTTCTATAAATCGCGATCCTCGATTACAATTTCTGCGCGGATTCCGCATTGGAGCGGAGCATTAGGCGATGCGATTAGCCAAACGGTTCGCCCTGTTTGCCGGCCTGGGCGCCATCAACCTGAGCATGATAGCGCTTACAATCGTCGCAACCGATGCGCGTTGGGGCTACGAAGGCGAGGCCGGTCCGGATAACTGGGGTGAACTTTCGCCCGACTTCGTCCTCTGCGCCGACGGCAGCGCCCAATCCCCGATTGACATTCGCGACGCCAGCGAACTGAAGCTGGTGGACATCGAATTCCATTACGACGCAGCCGAAGCGAGCGGCGACTCAAGCGACGCCATCAGCAACAACGGACACACGATACAGGTGGATGCCGCCCCGGGCCGCAGCATCGTCTACAACGGCATCCGCTACGACCTGCTGCAATTCCACTTCCATGCGCCCAGCGAGCATACGATTCGTGGCGAAGCGGCGCCCATGGAAGCGCATTTTGTGCACCGCGACGCGAACTCGGGCAACCTGGCCGTGGTCGGCATCTTGCTGACGGAAGGCGAGAGCGACAACGACGCCTACGCCGCCGTGCTTGAGCGCATGCCGGCTGAAGCCGGCGAGCCGGCCGCCCTGCCCGCGCCGCTGGCTTTGCAGTCGCTGCTCCCGGATCGGCGCGGCTATTACAGCTACCAGGGCTCGTTGACGACGCCGCCCTGCAGCGAGATCGTGCGCTGGCTGCTGCTGGATACGCCGGTTGAGCTGTCGGCGCGGCAGATCGCGGCCTACACGGCTCTCTACAGCAACAACGCGCGCCCGGTCCAGCCGCTTGGCAAGCGGGACCTGCTCCACGACGCCAAATCCTAAGCGCGGCCAAGCGGTAATGTATCCGTTTCGGTTGAAAACGTTTGCTAGGGGCGATCCGGCGGATCGCCCGATGAGTACAAACAGAATCGAAATTGGGCGACTCACCGAGTCGCCCCTACCAAATCGTCGGTATTTTAAGAAATCCAAACGACTCAGATACACTGCCGGCCAAGCAGTTGTGTTGCATATTGGACGCGCCGCGCTATAATTCCGCTAGCATAAGGGACAAAATTCAGAGCAAAGGAGATTTATCATGTCCAAGAACCTATCGCGCCGCGACTTCTTGAAGTACACCGGCATGGGCAGCGCAGCCGCCTTTGCCGCCGCCTATGGCATGCCGCTTGGCACGGCCCTGGCGCAGGCGCCTCCGGGCGATACGGCCGGTCACCTGGTCATTTACAACTTCGGCGGCACCGAGCAGCAGCGCATGTTCGGCAACGCCATCGCCCGCTTCAACGAGCGCTATCCCAACGTCCTCGTCGAAGACCTCTATATTCCTTGGCCCGAGGGCTGGGGCCACTACATCACCAACCTGAAGCTGCGCGCCGCCAGCGGCCTGAAGACCGATATCATCGCCATCGCCATTGAAGGCACGCGCGAGACGATCTTCGAAGACCTGGTCTTGCCGATGGATGACGCCATCGCCGCCGATGAAGAACTGGCAGCGATCGTCGACGAAGTAGAGCCGGTGCTGCACAATGCGCTCAAGGGGGCGGACGGGCAGACCTACTACTTCACGCGCGAGTGGAACAATATGATCATCCACTACAATCCGGTCAAGTTTGAAGAAGCGGGCCTGGATCCGCCGGCCGAGGATTGGACCTGGGACGACTTCCTCGAAACTGCGTCTATCTTGACCCACGGCGAAGGCGGCGACAAGCAATTCGGCTTTGGCATTCCCTTCTTCAACTTTGGCTTGACGCCCTGGTGGCACACCAACGGCACAGCGACCTTGACAGAGGATTGGTCGCAATCCAACCTGGACGATCCCTTGATGCTGGAATCGGTCAAGTTCGTGCATTCGCTGGTTCACGAACATGGCGTGGCGCCCTCGGTCGAAGGCGTCAACCCCTACGAGCTCTTCCCGGCCGGCACTATCGCCATGACCGGCGCCGGACGCTGGCCCTTCGACACTTATGTCACCACCGGTTACAAGGATGTGGATATCACACCTTGGCCGCGCAAGACCGCCGGCACGACCGTCTTCGGTTCCGGCGGCTGGGCGGTATCCAAGACAACCGAAGATGTGCCCTTGGCGCTCGAGTTGATCAAAGACCTGGCCGCCTTTGAGACGGATATGGAAGCGGTCGCCGTCGGCACATCCCTGCCCGCGCGCCGCAGCGCCACCGAGAACGAACTCTTCAACAGCTTCCCGGCCAACGCCCATCGCTTCTTCGGCAGCCTGGAAGACATCAAACCGGTGCCGTCGCCGGCGAACTTCGCCGAGGTCGAGAGCATATTCATGCGTCACATGTCCCAGATTATGGCCAACTCCCTGACGCCGGAGCAGGGCTTGGAAATGGCGCATGTCGAGTTAAGCGCCGCCATGGACAAGCTGGCTGAGAGACTGGCCGGGGGCTAGACCGCCGGCATCCGCAGCTGAAACGGCACAAGCCTGCATAGCGATTTATGCAGGCTTGTTGCCATAAGCGCATAAAGAGAATGAGCATGCAAAAGGCCGGGCTTCTGCCCGAGATTACGCCGAAACAGCGCGAAGCATTTGTGGGCTATCTCTTCATATTGCCCACCTATGTCGGCTTCATCATTTTTATTCTTTACCCGCTGATCGAATCCATGCGCATCAGCTTTCAGGAGTTCAGCTTGTTGCGCGGTTCGACCTATATCGGCTTTGACAACTACGCGCAGATGTTTGCCGATCCCCGCCTGCGCATTTCTTATGTCAATACCGTCACCTTCACGCTGTTTGCGGTTTTCTTCAACGCCGGCGTCGGCTTGATTCTGGCGGTTATGCTCAACCGGCGCCTGCCGGTATTGATGCGCAATTTATACCGCTCGATCTTTTTCTTCCCGGTTCTCATCGCCCATACCTATATCGCTGTCATCTGGCGCTTCCTTTATGCGCAGGACACCGGCGTCATCAACTATTACCTGGGCGTATTTGGCGTGGATGCCATTCCCTGGCTCAGCAACGCGCATTGGGCCATGGCCGCCATCATCATCCTCGATGTCTGGAAGAACACCGGCTTCGCTATGCTGGTCTTTCTCGCCGGCTTGCAGAGCATCCCGAACGAGTATTACGAAGCGGCGCAGCTTGACGGCGCCAACGAGCGGCAGCTCTTCTTTCGCGTCACGATTCCCCTGCTGAGCCCGACTATCTTTTTCATCCTGGTGATCTTTATGATCGGCGCTCTGCAAGTCTTCGACACGATCATCGTGCTGACCGCGGGCGGACCCGGCGACGCCACGCGCAGCGTCGTGCTCTACATATACGAGATCGCCTTTCGCACCTTTAACATGGGTTATGCCGCCGCCGTCTCCATGACCTTGTTCGCCATTATCCTCGTGCTGACCGCGCTGCAATTCTGGATCAGCCGGCGCTGGGTTCACTACGAGTAGCGGGACCGTACAATGGCACAGACAGCAAGCACAGCCTTCGGGCCGAGCAGAAAACCGCGCCGATCGCGCCGTAAGCCGCTCAAGATCAGCGACATCATTTCTTATACCATTTTGACCATCGCCGCCATCTTTGTCATGATGCCGCTGGCCTGGATGTTCTCCACATCGCTGCGCCCGACAACCGAGAGTTTCCAATTGCCGCCGGCCTGGCTGCCGACAGAATTCCGCTGGGAGAATTATGTCGCTCCCTTCGAATCCAGCGTGCCTTTTGTCGACTTGTTCATCAACAGCATGAGGATCACGGTGGCGGTGACGGTCGGTCAGCTCATAACCTGCTCGCTCGCCGGGTACGCCTTCGCGCGGCTGCGCTTCCCGGGCCGGGACCTGCTCTTCCTGCTGCTGCTCGCTTCCTTGATGGTGCCGGGCCAGGTGACGATCATACCGATATTCCTGCTGATGCGGGATCTGGGTTTAATTGACAATCCGCTCGCGATCATATTGCCCGGCCTCATAAGCGCCTTCGGCGTCTTTTTGATGCGTCAATTCTTCAAGCAGATGCCGCAGGAGTTGTTTGACGCGGCGCGCGTCGACGGCGCCGGGCACGTCCGATCTTTCTTGCAAATCGCCCTGCCGCTGGCGGGCCCGGCCATGGCCACCCTCGCCATCATTACCTTCAACGCCACCTGGAACGCCTATTTCCTGCCGCTCGTATTCCTCAATTCCTGGCACAAGATGACGCTGCCGCAAGGGATCGCCCTGCTCACCGGATATATGGGCTCGGGCAATCCATCGGTTGTCATGGCCGCAGTGACCATGGCGATCATCCCGGTGCTGATCGTGTTTATCGCGCTGCAGCGCTGGATCATCGAGGCCTTGACGCGCTCGGGTTTGAAGGGCTGAGGCCTGCGGCAGTTTCATAAGGCATAGGCATGCTTGCGCGGACGACCCAAGGGGCGCAGCTGAGAGGCTAATCCGGTATTGAAAATCTGACTCAGATGCGACAAAAACGATACCGCAATATGTCGACAAAACTGCGTTCCTTGCGAAAATCAACAAGTAACTACGAAATCCGCCAATTTTAGCCCCCCTTCCCTAGCTCGCTGGGGAAGGGGCCGGGGGATGGGGTGGGAAAATGCGGTAGCATGCGCCAATTCGGACGAGAATCCAAGAGACTGACAGCAGCGACAGGAATAAGGAATGACCGACTCCAATGGCTATCCCTCATTAGTCAAATACGATCAGGATCGCCTGCGCGCGATCGGCCTGCCGCTGGGCGGCATCGGCACGGGCGTGGTCTCCCTCGGCGGGCGCGGCAACCTGCACGATTGGGAAATCGTCAACCGGCCGGCTAAAGGCTTCGACCTGCAGCAGAGTTTTTTCGCCCTTTATACAAAATCCGCCGATGGCCGCAAGACGGCGCACGCGCTTGAGGGCGTCATACCGCCAGCCGACTACGAAGGCGCGCGCGGCGCCATCGTGCCCAATCATGGCCTGCCGCGCTTTCGCTCCTGCAGCTTTGAAGCGGCCTACCCTTTCGGCCAAGTCAATCTCAGCGATGAGGATGTGCCGCTTGAAGCGCGCCTCGAAGCCTTCAACCCGCTTATCCCGACCGATAGCGAGAACAGCGGCATTCCGGTGGCGATTCTGCGTTTCGTGCTGACGAACAAGAGCGATGCCGCCGTTGAAGCGGCCGTCTGCGGGAATCTGAGTAATTTCATCGGCGCCGACGGCAGCAGCGGCGCGCCGAATAACAATTTCAATACCTACCGCGAGGCGGATGGCTTGGCGGGATTGTTCATGCAATCCGGAGGCGTTCAGGAAGACGCCGTGCAATGGGGCACTCTCGCTCTGGCGACGCCCCAACCCCCCTCAATCCCCCCGTCAAGACAGGGGGAGGCTGGCGGCAGCGTGTCTTCCCTCCATCCTGATGGGGGGACCGAGGGGGGTATCTCCCACCGCACCGCCTGGGCCAATTACAGCTGGGGCGATTCCCTGCTCGACTTTTGGGACGACTTCAGCGAGGACGGCCGGCTGGAAGAACGCGATCGCGACGGGGTCGATAGTCCCACCGGCTCGCTCGCCGTATCCTTGACCGTTCCCGCAAATGAATCGGTCGCCGTGCTTTTCTTCCTCAGCTGGCACTTTCCCAACCGCACAACCTGGAAAGAAGCCGGCGTGAACCACCCGCAGAGCCCGATCCAATCCGGCGCGCGCATCGGCAATTATTACACGACGCAATACGCTGATGCCTGGGAAGCGGCCGCCTATACGGCGCGCAACCTGGATTGGCTGGAAGCGGAAACGCGCGCCTTCGTCAACGGCGTCTGCGACAGCGACTTGCCGGCTGTGGTCAAGGAAGCCGCTCTCTTCAACCTGAGCACCTTGCGCTCGCAAACGGTCTTCCGCACGCCGGACGGGTTCATGTTCGGCTGGGAGGGCTGCGATGACGACGCCGGCTGCTGCTTTGGTTCCTGCACCCACGTCTGGAATTACGAGCAAGCGACCGCATTCCTGTTTGGCGAACTGGCTTTTGGCATGCGCGAGGTCGAATTCAACTACGCCACGCGCAAAGACGGCGGGATGAGTTTCCGCGTGGATTTGCCGCTTGAGCACGCGACATCCTGGTCCCTGGCGGCCGCGGATGGACAGATGGGCTGCATCATGAAGCTCTACCGCGATTGGCGGCTCTCCGGCGACAGCGCCGCCCTGCGCAAGTTGTGGGACAACGCGCGCAAAGCGCTGGAGTTCTGCTGGCTGCCGGGCGGCTGGGATGCCGACCGCGACGGCGTGATGGAAGGCTGCCAGCACAATACCATGGATGTCGAATATTACGGCCCCAACCCGCAGATGGGCATCTGGTATCTTGGCGCCCTGCGGGCGATGGAAGAGATGGCGCGGCATCTGGGCGAGAGCGACTTCGCCGAGGAATGCCGGCGGCTCTATGCCCAGGGCAGCGCCTGGATCGACGCCAATCTCTTCAACGGCGATTACTACGAACACGAGATCCGGCCGGCCAGCGGTAAAGACGCCGTATTCGGCATGTTGATGAGCACAATGGGCGCGGCCGACCCGAGCCAGCCGGTACTGCAGTTGGGCGCGGGCTGCCTGGTGGATCAACTGGTCGGGCAGTTTCTGGCGCATGTCTGCGGACTGGGTTACCTGCTGGACGAAGCCCAGGTCAAGCAGACCTTGAACAGCATCATGCGTTTCAACTTCAAGGAGAATATGTTCGGGCATTTCAACCACATGCGCTCCTACGTGCTCAACGACGAATCGGCTTTGCTGATGGCGACCTATCCGCGCGGCAATCGGCCCGAACGCCCCTTCCCCTATTACAACGAGGTGATGACCGGCTTCGAATACACCGCCGCCATCGGCATGCTCTACGAAGGCGACATCGAAAACGGGCTCAAGTGCATCGGCGCCATCCGCGACCGCTACGACGGCCTGAAGCGCAACCCCTTTGACGAAGCCGAATGCGGCCATCATTATGCCCGCGCCATGGCGAGTTGGGCGGCGATCCTGGCATTGACGGGCTTCCAGTATTCGGCCGTCGACAAGAGCATCGGCTTTGCGGCGCCGACGGACAGCCGCCGGCACTTCTGGTCGAGCGGATACGCCTGGGGCGCCTGCCGGCTCAGGCCCAATGGCAGCGGCTGCGATGTCGAGTTTGAGGTCCTCTGCGGCGAAATCCAATTTGACGAATTCAACTTGAGCGGCCTGGGCGCGCTGCGGTTTGAAGACACGCAGTCGCTCAAGAAGGGCGATACGCTGCGCTGCACCGTCCGCGCATAAAGCCCCGCAGATTGCGTGCGACCCAAGGGGCGGCCCTACAGGGCTTGTCCAGTGCTGGTTGATGCTGCCCCGTTTCTGTCTACCCCATCCCCCGGCCCCTTCCCGCAGGTCTATGTCTACGTGACCCAGCAAGCTACTGACGGACGGACAGGTTTTCTACCCCATGCCCGGCCTGTGCCCCCTCGGTCCCTCGCCTCACGGGGAATGTTTCCCAAAGCACTGGGGAAGGGTGACTCTACAAAGAAGTTAATGGGCTTCTCATCAAACTAACAAAGCACAACAAATAATACCAATAACTCTCAGTCGGCTCCCCCTCTCCGATGATTCGGGGAGCGGGCCGCGCCGCGCAATCACATCCGGCATCGGTACGTGCGATTCTGCGAATCGGCCGCCGCATCATCACACCCCGCACCGGTAGGGGCGAGCCGGTGGCTCGCCCGCCGCATCATCACCCTCCATCCGTAGGGGCGATTCCGTGAATCGGCCGATGATGTAATTGTCAATTTGCGGGCGAGCCAAGGCTCGCCCCTACACCCGCACCGAGGCGGCCGACTGTGACGGCGCGGCATGCGCGACCCACCGAAACGCCCGCGATCGCGCGGGGGCGACCGGGCGGGCGAGCCAATGGCTCGCCCCTACAGCCGCACGCAGCCGGCCGCCTGTGTCGGCGGGCGACACACAGTGTCGCCCCTACATCCCATTCAGCCGGCCGCATGTGTCGGCGCGACCTCTGCGCCATGTTGCTGCCATGCCGGCGCCAGCCCCCAAGCCAAGCGCGTCAAATCTGCCATCGCCGGCCTCAGATTCTTGCGTTTTGGGTAATATTACGATATAGTCCCCAAAAGATAGCAAATCTCTATAATGTGCTGAAAAGCAGACTAAGGGGGTACAGTCATGAAATTCATAAAGGTTCTTGCCCGGCGCGCCGGAAAACTGACGCTTTCGCCCCGCTCGCCTGGAGCGGTTAGTCAGCCCGCCCCCCCCCCCCCCCCCCCCCCCCCCCCGAATTAAACCCTAATCTCTCCCCTCTTCTTGATTTTCGTTTTACCCTCCCTTTCAAATTCATCCTCATCGCGCTGGTTTTCCTGCTGCTTTCAGCGGCGCCGGCCTCGGCTCAAAGCACCCACAACGTCTCCAGCGTGAGCGAATGGCAAACCGCGATGGACAACGCTATTGCAAACGACATCATCAACATAACTGCGAGCTTCACCCTTAGCAGTGACCTCGCTGCCCTCTTCACCGTTGTCACCATCAACGGCAACAACCACACCATCGACGGCGGCGGTCAATTCACCCCAATTCTAGTCGGGAACAACAGCGCGGGCGGGACCATCAACAATCTGACGCTCGCCAACAACAAAGGCGCGTCTGGCAGTCATGGCGGCGCAATCCTGTACCAGAATGGCAGTTCTTTAACCCTGAATAATGTCACCATCCGCAACAGCAGAACTTTCGCCTCAATCTCAAACGGCGGCGGCTTGTATTGCGAAAGGCCGAATCTGACTATCAAGAACAGCCGCATTCACGACAATAGCGGCCCTAAAGGCGGCGGCATCTATCTGGGCAACGGCTGCACCGGCGCCCAGATCATGAATTCCAGCATCTATGACAACACCAGCACAGGCAACGGCGCCGGCATCTATGTTGCGACCGGCGCCAGCGTGACCATCAGCAACAGCAGCATCTTCGGCAATTCAAGCGGTCATCGCGGCGGCGGCATTTACATCGACGGCGGCACGGTGACGCTTGAACATGTGACCATCGCCGGCAATACCACCACCAACGCCCAGGGCAGCGCCAGCAGCGAAACCGGCGCGGGCCTGCGCGCCCACGGCGGCACATTGCACATAAAACACAGCATCATCTACGACAACATCTTCAGCGGCAATCAAGAAAATTGCCGGATTGGCAGTTCGGTTACCGTCGGCACGCTGAGCAACAATATGATCGGCGGCGGCTCCGACACGACTTGCACGCCCAATGCCGACCCCGCCGATCCACTGCTTGTCGGGCCGGGCGTCCATGGCCGAGGCAACTTCTTCATACCGCGCCAGGGCAGCTCCGCTATCGACTCGATCGGCAACGCGGATTGCCTGTCTACCGTGACCACCGACCAGCGCGGCGAGGCCCGTCCCTACCCGACGAGTGGGAATTGCGACAAAGGCGCGATTGAGGATCCCGGTTATGTGCCGCCGCCGCCGCCGGTTCAGCCCCCGCCGCCCAGCAATGACGGAGTAGGCGGAAGCGGTGGCGGAAGCGGAAGCGATGATGACGACGATGACGACGAGACCTTGAAGGCGGTCCTGGCGAAGCCCGTCTCCACCTGCCTGACCCTCGAGGGCATCGCCGCCTCCAACCTCACTGAATCCACCCAGTGCCAGCGCCTGGACGCCATGCAGATCGCCAACCCCGATATTAAAGAGGGAGACTTCGTCGACGCCGTCGACGTCTGGTCCTGGGTCAGGCCCGACACGGAAATCTGCTTCGAGGCTTTGGGCGGATCTGTCAAGTTCATCGACACCGCCGCGATGCCGCGAACCGCGCATGAACCGGAAGCCTACAGCAAAGACGGCATGACCTGCGCGAAGGTCGACGGACCGGGCATTCTCGTTCTGATGACCGGCGACCGGCCCGCGCTGGCGGCCGCCGACTCCGCGACCAAAGCGGCCAAGGCCGCGCCGGCCGTGCCGGCGGCGCAAAGCCTGAGCAATTGCATGGTGCGGACGCAATTCATTCTCAACTTCCGCGCCGCGCCCGACGGCGAGATCGTCGGCGAAGTGCCGCACAACGCCACGCTGACGGCGCTGGAGCGGACGGCGGGCTGGTTCAAGGTGGATTATCACGGCGAGCGCGGCTGGATCAGCGCCGAGTACGTCGATAAGAAGGGGACTTGCGGCTAAACGCGCTGCATCCGTAGGGGCGTTTCGCTGAAACGCCCGTTGCATCATCCCCCGGACATCGGTAGGGGCGAGCCTTGGCTCGCCCGCTATCATATCTCCTCGCAATCTGGCGGGCGCTTCGCCGAAACGCCCGCCATCGCGCAGGGGCGCCACCTGTGCGCCCGCCGTACAATGCCCCGCCGTCTGTAAGGCTTGTCCGGTACTGGTTCATGCTACCGCGCTTTTTCTACCCCATCCCCGCAGAATACTCTGGCGAAGGCGTGTAACCCGCTGCCCCAACACCGCGCCGAAATTGACGGCTTCAAGCGCTGATGGGCTAGAATATGAAGGCCTTACTCCCTAGTTGTCGCAGAAGGAAGGCAGCATGATCATCATCGCCAGCCACAACGGCGTCATCGGCATTGACGCGGCCATGCGGGCGCTGAAAAATGGCGGCAGCGCCCTGGACGCGGTGGAGATCGGCATCCGCGCGGCTGAGGCGGACCCGGAAGATCATACGGTCGGTTACAACGGCTATCCCAACATTCTGGGAGAACTGGAATTGGATGCCAGCATCATGGACGGCCGGACGCTGAATTCGGGCGCGGTCGCCCTTATGCGCGGCTTTCCCTACGCCATCTCGGTCGCGCGCCAGGTCATGGACCGGAAGCTGCCGCATGTGCTGCTGGCGGCTGAAGGCGCGGAGCGCTTCGCCCGCGAGATCGGCGCTGAAGCCCGGGACGAGATGCTGAGTGATGAAATACGCGAGATCTGGCGGAAACGCCTGGCGGACAGCGCCTCAGGCGCGGACTTGTCCACGATCCCGGACGATGCGCCGCTGCGCGACTGGGTGCAACTGGCGACCGATCCGGAGCGGGTGGCGGGCACGGTCAACTTCATCGCCATGGACAGCGCCGGCGACATCGCCAGCGGCGTCAGCACAAGCGGCTGGGCCTGGAAGTACCCGGGCCGCATCGGCGACAGCCCCATCATCGGCGCCGGCAACTACGCCGACAATCGCTACGGCGCCTGCGCCTGCACCGGCATGGGCGAGATGGCGATCCGCGCCGGCAGCGCCCGCAGCGTCCTGCTCTACCTGAAAATGGGCCTGCCGCTGGAGCAGGCCGCGCGCCAGGCTATGCTGGACCTGCGCGACCTGGGCGGCGATTACATCGGCGGCATGAACCTGATCGCCCTGGACAAGGACGGCAAGCACATCGGCATGGGCAGCCGTCCGGGCGGCCGCTACATCTTCCAGCAGGCCGATATGAGCGCTTGCCAGGAAGTGGAACGCGAACTGGTTACCATCCCCGGGCGCTGGGCCGGGAAGCCCCGCGACTGAAAGCCAAGCTACCTGCGCAGCGCTAATCCGCAAATGAAAAGCTGCGGATCAACTCGATCTCGTCGGCATCATAAGGCTGGCCGTCGGCGTGGAAAATGTCATGCTGCCAGGTTGTGCTCTCGGGGCTATTCAATTCGCGGCGCCAGTCGAGATAGGTCTGCGTCCGTCCGGCCACCAAGCCCCAGTTGTACCAGCCGATGCGCTCGCGGGAGAAGATGGGCAGGATCAGTTCTACGGTCTGGCCAACCACCCGCCGCAGCCACTCCGTGCAGAGCACCGGGCGCCCATACGCCTGACAGCGTTGAATGACCGCTTCGACGCCGGTGTCGCCGTAATGATGAAAAGAAGTGACATCGGACAATTCCAGGATGCGTTCTTCCATCGCGTATTCGTCATGCAGGCGAAAGATTGAGGTGGTCAACGGCTGCCGCGGGCCCGCTTCGCGCGCCCAGGCGAAGGCCGCTTCCACCAGCGGCAGGCTCTTCTCGCCCAAATCGCTATTGCCCGGCTCGTTGTATAAATCCCAGACCTGCACCCGTTCGTCTTCAGCGAAGCTGCCGACGATATCAAGGACATAGTCTTTGAGATCCGGCCAGACAGCGCGATCAACCACTCGCTTCAAGCCCGGGCTGGGCGTCCAGCCGCTGTTATGCGTGTAGGGAACGGGATCATCTTGCTTTCCCAAATAGGGTTCCTTGCCAGCGAAGGCGCAATCATCGAACAAGATGAACATCGCCTTGATGCCGTTCGCCTCGGCGAGATCCAGGAATTGGTCGATGCGGCTTTTCAAGCCGGCCGGATCGTCCCGCCAGACGAGGAACTGATGAAAGACGCGCAGGGCGTTGAAGCCGGCCGCCCTCGCCCATGACAATTCCTCAGCGATGGTATCGGGGTCGAAGGATTCAGCTTGCCACATCTCGGTCGAGTTGACGGCGCTGCGCGGCAGATAATTGCAGCCGCGGATGGGTTCTTGCGCCGCGTACCATTGGTGGGCTTTTTCGGGCGTCCACTGTTCTGTCATGCCAATGTCTCCGTCTATTCCTGATGCAATTGCCTTAGCTGTATCGCAGGTTTATTCAATAATTTTTGGGCGAGCCACCGGCTCGCCCGCACAAAGTTGAAAATTTAATGAGCGACCCGATCATTTACATCTATGTGTACGGACGACCGGAGGGCAGTGTCTACGCGCCCCGGCGGGTCGCCTTAATTCATCGCAATATTACTGGCAAGTGTGCCAGCGTAAGTTCCGTCCGTGTTCAGGATATTCAGGCGCACAAGGCTTGTCCCCGCGTTGAGCGGCGCGACCGCGTCAAGGCGCAAGGCGCGCAGAGGCGATACCGGCCCCAGGTCAGTCAGGCTCGTGATCCTCCCGGCTTCGTCAAGGCATTCGAGCGCGGCGCGCCCGGTCAAGAAGCAGCCGAAAACGCCGCGGACGCGCGCCCAGCCAGCGTCAACATCAACCGACAGCGGCTGATGCGCGCAGCCGACATCGGTGACATCGACGATCGGCGCCGGGCAGTACGCCGCCGACCAGGCCAGGCGCTGGCTGGCGGTTTTCCCCGGCAGCAGTGTATGCAGCGGGCTGAGAATTTCCGCTTCCAAGATGTAACCCGGCGAGCGAATGGGAATCGGCGAGGGCGCGCCGGGCGATTCCGTCCAGCATTCCACCGTCGCGCCATTATCGGGATACTCGGCATCGGGCTGGTAGGGAAACTGCATGCAAAGTACGAAGCCGCTTCGTCTGTCGGCGAAGGCGATCCAGCCGGCCGCGCTGTGCACGCCGATCTTGCCGACGATGCCTTGGTACTGCACAGAGAGTAATCCGCTTTCGGCATCCAACTGATATTGCTGATTGTCATCGCCGAACATGATGTCGTATGGTCGCTCGCGCTCGGGGTCCGTCGGGATGTAGAGCCAGCAGTCGTCGTTCAGTTGACCGTCGGCGCCGCTGCAAAGCATCTGCGCCACATCCCATATCGACCAGCGTATCGTCCGCTCCGAGATATTCTCAAAGGACAAATCGAGCTGCATTCGCGAGCTTGATGATTCAAGGCTGATGAGACGGCGAATACGCAGGCCGGAACGTTCATCGGGCGGGCTGGTCATCAATACGGACGCGCTTTTCTCGCTCGCGTTCGTTTCATATGCGTAGCGCCCGGAATCGAGAACGGGATCGGGCGGGCCGGGCCATTGTCCTTCGCCATCCCAGCCCTGCGGCGCGGGCCAGGTTTTGGCGCCGCCGTAATTCTTCCAGTTGACCAATTCGCCATCGCCGGCATGCTCTTCAAAGCTGAAGCGTTTGCCCAATAGCTCCGGGTTCATGAAAAGGTAGTCATGCGGACCCAGGCTGAACTGCATCAAGCGCCCGCCGATTTCCGGGACGCAGACGGCGTCGATAATGCCGTTGCTAAGGCGAACGCCGTCCCAGCCATGAAAATCGAATTCTTCTACAGTATGCGACTGGGGCACCGGACTGCCCTTTTTCTCAGTAACACCAAGTAAATCATGCGAAATTCAGCATAAGGTCGATATGTAGGGGCGACACTGTGTGTCGCCCGAAAATCCGCGCTTGTGTCTGCGGGCGATTCACAGAATCGCCCCTACAATTTCCCAGTATTTTCGCATCAATCAATTGGAACCACTTCTGCGCCTCGGTGGCGAATAGTGAAATCAACCTTGCAGGCCCGTCGTGGAAATGCCGCGGACGAAATAGCGCTGCAGCAGCAGGAAGAAGATCACCGCCGGTATGGTGGCCGCGGCCGCCGATGCCATGATGACGCCGAAGCGCATCGAAAGCCCGCGCCCGACGAAGATCGCCAAGCCGACCGGCACAGTGCGCGTCGCGTCCGTGTTGCTGATGATGAGCGGCCAGAAGAAATCGTTCCAACTGCGGACGAAGGTGAAGATGGCGACAGTGGCGATGACCGGCTTGCTCAGCGGGACGAAGATGCGCCAGAGCAGGCCGAAGCGGCTGCAGCCATCTAATCGAGCCGCCTCTTCCAATTCGACCGGGATGGTCAGGAAGAATTGCGTCATCAGGAAGACGCCAAAGGCATTGGCCGCGGCCGGCACGGCGATGCTGAAATAGGTGTTGGCCAGCTTGAATTTGATCATGCCCAGGAAGAGCGGCACCAGCAGAATCTCGCCCGGCAGCAGAAAAGTCGAAAGGATGATAAGCAGCAGGATGTTGCGACCGCGGAAGCGCATGCGCGCCAGAGGATAAGCGGCCAGGATATTGGTGGCCAGGGTCAGCAGGGTGGTGATTGTCGCCACGATCAGGCTGTTGCGGAACCACTGCATCATGGGGAAGGACTCGAAGAGCCGCGTGTAGAATTCAAGCGTCGGCTCGTCGGGCCACCAGGTGGGCGGATAGCTGAAGACCTCGGTATCGGGCTTGATCGAGGTGACGAACATCCAGATGAAGGGCGCGCCCCAGATGATGGCGACGAAGATCATGATGGCATAAAGCGCCAGGCGCCCATAATTGAGCGAGCCATCGCGGTAGACGCTGTCATTACGCCAGGATTCGCTCATGTCAAATAACCTTCATCGCGCGTAGCTGAATGACAGTGAAGCTCAGCGTGATGAGCATCAAAATCACCCCAGCCGCCGAGGCTAAACCCATGTTAAAGTTCACAAATGCGGTCTCATAAATGAATTGGGCGACGGTGAAGGTGCTGCCCTGCGGTCCGCCGCGGGTCATGACAAAGACTTGGCCGAAGACGCGCCAGCAGGCGATGACCGTCAGCGGGATGACGAAGGCGTTGACCGGCATCAACATGGGGATGGTAACATAGCGCAGCTCATGCCAGCGGCCCGCGCCATCTATCCTGGCCGCCTCGTACAAGTCCTCCGGGATATCCTGCAAGCCCGCCAGGTAGATGATCATATTGCCGTTGACCGTCCACCAAATGGTAGTGATGGCGATGGCTGGCATGGCCGAGTCCGGGTCGCCCAGCCAGTTGATCGGCGGATTGACGCCCAATAAGCCCAGATAATAATTCAACAATCCCGAGCTGCGTTCCAGGATCCATTGAAAGATGATGCCAACCGCCGCCACGCTGACGACATGCGGCAGAAAGACGATGGCGCGCGCGATATTGCGGCCGCGCAGCTTCTGATTCACCAGCAGCGCCAACAGAAAGCCGAGAACGATTAGCGGAATCGCCGCCAAAACCACGAAGTAAAGTGTATTCTGCAGCGACTCGATGAAGAGGTCGCTGTTGATTAGTTTGTTGTAATTCTTAAGCCCGACCCACTTGGGCTGGCCGATGATGCCCCACTTGGTGAAACTGGCGTAGACGCCGACGAAAGCCGGCAGGAGCAGGAAGACGATGAAGAGGAATAGATATGGCGCCATGAACGCGTAGGCGATCAAGTCGTTCTTGATGCTTATCCAGGGAGATGTTTTCCGTTTGGCCATGCCCCATTCCCAAGATAGGGTGCGTCGGTAGGGGCGACCCATTGGGTCGCCCGTTGAATTCACGGCAATTTTATTGGTGGCGGGCGACCAGGTTGGTCGCCCCTACGATTTTACCCCATCCCCCCAATGCTTTGGGTCGCGTAGACACCGACCGCCGGGGGATTGAGGGGGTAAACCTACCCTACTCGTCCAGCAGGATCTCGTCGATGCCCGCTTTCATGTCAGCCAAGGCTTCCTCGACGCTCTTGTCGCCCGCTTGAGCCGCCTCGAGATTGCGCAGGATCGGCGACTGACCGCCAAAGGCGAAGACAGAAGTATACTTTTCGATGGCTGGCTCCATAACGGAGATGGAGAGTGAATCGACGAAGGGCGCATAGTATTGGGCGAAATCATGATCGGTCCAGAAGGGGTCCGCCAGCGCCACCGGCAATACCGGCACGATGCCGACTTTGATGCCGGGCTCGGCGTAGTTCTCCAGGAACCACTTGATGACTTTCATGCCATTCAGATAGTTCTCGTCGCTGTCTTGGCGCGTCAATGCCAGGCAGTGGGTATTGGTCCAGGTGGCCGGCACATTGCCAAATGTTGGCATCACGGCCGTGCCGAGGTTCTTGCCTTCCCGGATATAGGAATTGACCATCCAGGGTCCAACCAGAACCATGCCGGCGCGCTCATTCTGGAAAGCGCTGATGTCGCCGACGCCCGAGCCCATGCTCGAAATACCGCTATTCTGCAAATCCACCATGTATTGCAGCGCTTCATGGGCTTCTTCGCTATCGACCGCCGCCAAGCCGTCTTCACCCAGCCAACTGCCGCCAAATTGGTAAAGCAAGGTGTGGAAGAACCAGCGACCGAGCGAGCCGCCTAATGGCTGGTCCAAGCCGTATTGCGTCACCATGCCGTCATCATCCGTGATCGTCATCGCCTCCGCCCAAGCCATGAACTCTTCGCCGGTGGTGGGCGGGCTGTCCGGATCCAGGCCGGCCGCTTCGACCAGGTCTCTGTTGTAATAGAGGTTCATCGGATGCAGGTCGCCTGGCAGGCAGTAGAACTCGCCATCGATCTTACTCAGCTCGATGATGTTCTGCGGCACGCCGGTGAGGTCGATATCGACAGCCGCCATCAGATCATCCACCGGCAGCAAGATGCCTTCTCTGGCGTACCCGGTCACTTCCGTGTTATGGAACATCACCACATCGGGCGGGTTGCCCGCGGCGGCGGTGAGCCGCAGTTGGGTGAACAGGTCGTCCCACCCCAAGGCGGTCGGCTCAATGACCAAGCCGTCTTCGTTTTCCTCATTGAAACGCGCGAAGACGGTGTTGAGCATCTCGGTATTGTCGGCGCCGGTCCAGCCGTGCATGAGCGTCACGGCAGTCGCGTCCTGCGCCAGCGCCGCGCCCGGCAGCAAAAGCAGGGCCACCAGGGCGACAAGTAGAATCTTAAAATGCGTATGCCTAGTCATTTCTTTCTCCTTCTTTATCGGGTCTGCCCTTACAAGTATTGTAGATTCCCTAATACTACCCCCTTCCACTTCAGTTTGCCAATTTTGCGGCAAATGGCGCCGCGTCGATTTGACGAAACAAGGTCGCGCCCAAATGGTTGGGGTCGCGCGCCAAGAGCTCGTCAAATTTGCGTACTGCCTCTTCATTGTCGCCCAAGCCCAGGTGTCCCAACCCAATCAGATACAGGCAGTCGATGTGATTGCGCAGCGTGAGGTCGTCTTCAAAGACGAGGAAGTTTGGCAATGAAACCGCGAAGTAATCTATCGTGACTTCGTCATTCAGATGCGCCTGACCCTGTGCCGCCGGCCGCCTGAATATGCAATGCAGCGGCTAATCCGAAGTCATGCCTACTGCAGAGAGGAATTCCTCCGCCGACAAAACGGGAATCCCGTATTTGCGGGCTGTACGAGCTTTACCTGACTGGCTGGAAGAATCTGCCGCCACCAATACATCACAGTTCTTCTTGGTGACGGAAGCAACGGGCTGCATTCCCGCTTGCGCAGCAGACATCTCAAGGAAGTCTCTTGCGACTGCAACTCCCCGAATTACTGCGCTTCCGGTGAAGCAGACGCGCATGCCGGCCCGTAAGCCGCTCGCTTGCGGCAAGTCGGTCACATCTGGTATGGGCACGTCCACGATGCCCAGGTTGTCCGCTATGCCGCTAACCAGCGCGCGTTCGCTTTCGGTGACGATGCCATCGCGTTCTACCGCAGCAATAATCGATTGCAGGTAAGCGCGATGCGCCTGTTCCCGTTGCCTGCCGGAGATCCCGAGGATTGACGCCAATTCCGCGATTGCCGCATGTTCCTGCTCGTCGATGTGGTTGTCGTCAAGCACCCAGTCAAGCGCGTCGAGATATTGAAGCAGATTTTCATCCGAACTCGGATAGCGACAGAGAGACACGACCCGGGCCATCTCGCTGACGCCTGCATCCAGAGTCTCTCTGCGCAGGGTCCGTATGCCCGGCCTATGCTGGACGCGACCAAAGGCGGCCGGCGCTATCGAATGGTATTCCGGTTCATCATCCAGCACTTTCCTGGCCAAGGTTGCCGTAGCGCGGGCATCAGCCAGCGCCCGGTGTTGACTGTCCAGCAAGATGCCGTGCCGTTGGCAGGCCGCAATCAGCTTTTCGCGCGTGGCTCTCAATGTACAGAGACCCGCGCCTACATCGAGATCAATGCCAAGCCTGTCAAATTCCTGCCTTAACATGCGCGCGTCAAATGACAGATTGTGCGCGACCAGGACAGATCCATGCAGCCTGCGACTCAAGGCAAAGGCAACCTCGCTAAACACAGGCGCCGCCTCCACCATTGTCGCCGTAATTCCGTGTACGCCCACGGGACCGACATCGCGCTCGGGGTTAATCAAGGTGTCGTATTCGTCCGTAGTTTCCCAGGTTACGGGATCAAGCTTCACTACGGCGATTTCGACAATGCGGTCGTGTTTGCCCAAGCCCGTTGTCTCACAGTCAACCACAGCAAGTTGCGCTGCCTTATTCAGTTCTCTCATCACGTTACCTTGCGCTAACCGAGTCTGTTGTTTCAAATGTGTCGAATTTGATCTTAAGAATCTGAAATGCTTGTAATGGCGGAAACTTATCAAAGCGACGCAATGAAGTCAAGCAAACGTTTCTGGATTTGCCATATACGAGGCTTGGCAGATGCGAGCAATTGAATGGTTCAAGGCGGGCGACCCAAGGGTCGCCCCTACAGAATTATCTGGTACTGGTTCATGCTACCGCGCTTTTTCTACCCCATCCCCCGGCCCCTTCCCCAGCAAGCTAGGGAAGGGGAGCGGACTGAGAGCTATTGGGATTATTTGTTGTTATTTGTCGGTTTCAGGAACAACCTATTAGCTTCTTTGTAGAGTCACCCTTCCCCAGTTCACTGGGAAACATCCCCCGTGAGGCGGGGGACCGAGAGGGCGCAGGCCGGGGATGGGGTAAACTTCGACGAACACAGGCCCCTTTTAATGCGGACAAGGCCAACGCGCCTAGCGGTTGGCGCGGGGCCCTGCTCGCTGCCGCAGAGCGCCTTTGTTATCATCGATACAGATCTCGGCGGCGCCTGCTGCGCGATCGCAACCGATCGGCGGCGGCTTTCGCCCGGCCGAATGGGAGCATGCGCAATGGATGATTCAAGCACTCCGGTCGCTGTACTGGAAGCGGAGATCGAAGAATTGAGGAGCGGCGCGCTATCGTGGTCGCTGTCCGGATTATTTCTGGCTGCCGCCGTTCTTTACGTGGTCGCGATTGCCTTGCCGGATCAGCACCTGGGTTCCGTGCCCGGTGTTATTCTCTTGCTTCTGTCGGTCGGCATTTGGCTGCTTTTGCAGACATCGCGTTATCGCCTTGCCGCCATTATGCTGGTTTGCAGTTGCTTCGGGGTGATTCTTATGGTGGTGGCCTGGAGCGGCCTGGCGGAAGCGGCCCTCTTACTCGCGCTGGGGGTGGGTTTAACCGCTGTATTGATCGGCCTGCCCGCGGGCGTCGCCTGCGCCCTGGCATGCAGCCTCTGGCTGCTGTTTGGAACGGCGGATTCCACGCTGATTGACGCGGCCCTGCGCGCCGCCGCCCTCATCAGCATCTGGGGAATGTTATGGCTGATCTGGCTGGCCTCGCGCCCCTTGCTGCTGGCGAGGCAATGGTTCGAAGCCAACTTCGAGCAGAGCCGCGCGGCCCTGGAAGAAAGCCGCGATTATCAGTTCAGGCTTCGGCAAGCGCTGGACGATCTGACCGAAGCCCATCAGCAACTGACGCAACTAAACCGGCTGGCGCATGACCTGCGCCATCAAGCGGACGAGGCGCGCCGCTCCAAAGAGCGCTTCGTCGCCAACGTGAGCCACGAATTGCGCACGCCCCTTAATATGATTATCGGTTTCAGCGAGATGGCGCTGAACTCGCCGGAGACCTACGGGCGCGGCATCCCTCAATCGCTGCTGGCGGACCTGGAGATCGTGCTGCGCAACAGCCAGCATCTCTCGAGCCTGATTGACGATGTGCTGGACCTGAGCCAGATTGAAGCCGGCCAGATGGCGCTGATGAAGGAACGCGCGGCGCTCGGGGCGATCGTGGACGAAGCGGTTACGGCAGTGCGACCGCTGTTCAACTCCAAAGGATTGACCTTAAGCACAGATATCCCGCCGAATCTGCCCGACCTGTATTGCGATCGACTGCGCATCCGGCAGGTCTTGCTCAACCTCTTGAGCAACGCCGGCCGCTTTACCGACCTGGGCGGCGTGCGAGTCTGCGCGCGCCGGAATGACGACGCGATTATCGTCAGCGTGGCGGATACGGGTCCCGGCATCCGAGCCGATGAATTGGATGAGATCTTCAAACCGTTTCAGCAAGTGGATGGCTCAATCCATAGTCACTGGGCGGGCAGCGGCTTGGGCTTGAGCGTCAGCAAACATTTTGTGGATTTGCACCAGGGCCGGATGTGGCTGGAAAGCGAGCCGGGAAAGGGCGCGACATTCTATTTTCGCCTGCCGGTTGAAGCGGCCGTTTCCGCCGCGGCTGACGGCATGATGCGCTGGTTCTCGCCCTATTCCACCTATGTCGAGCGGACCCACATTCCAGCACTTCCGGCAACCGCGAATCGTCCGCGCCTGATCGTCCTGGAAGATGGAAGCGCCTTGAGCAGATTGCTCGCCCGCTATCTGGACAATGCCGAGCTCGTGCCGGCGGCCAGCGCGGAAGCGGCGCTTGAAGCGATCGCGGAATTGCCGGCGCAGGCGCTTCTGGTGAACGCAGCCTCCGTGGGGGAAAGCCTGGAACAGATCGAAAACGAAATCGCCTTGCCCTTCGGACTGCCCGCGATCGTCTGCTCGCTGCCGGACCTTGGCGACGCCGCTGACTCCCTGGGCGCGGATGATTACTTGATCAAACCGATCTCGCGGGACGATCTGCTGGCGGCGCTGGATCGCCTCGGGCGCGAGGTCAATACAATTCTGATTGTGGACGACGAGCCGGATGTCTTGCGCTTGTTCCGGCGCATGCTGGCTTCGGCCGGGCGGAACTACCGCGTGCTGCGGGCATCCAGCGCCGGACAGGCGCGGCAGATCATGGCGGATACGAAACCGGATGTGGTCTTGTCCGACCTGGTCATGCCGGAGGAAGACGGCTATCAGTTGATCGCGGAAATGAAGGCGGATCCGGCGCTGCGGGATATTCCCATCGTGGTCACATCGGCGCGCGATCCGCAGAGCCAAATGACCGTGAGCAAGTCGCTCGCGGTCGTCCGCGGCGGCGGCATTACGATTGCCCAGTTGCTGACGGCGCTGGAAGCCCTCCTCAGCGTCTTAGCGCCGGGGGCGGTCAAGCTGCGCGTCGAGGGCGGCGAGGAGCTGGCGCTGGCTGAGGGGCTTGCTCAAGAAGCCGGCAGCGCCGAGGCTTAGCGCCAGCTCTCGCTGCGGCAAAATGGTGCAGACGATGACGGGGCGGTCGCCGAGTTGAGGATGCGCGCGAAAACGCCCAAGCAACTCCCAACCGTCAATGTCTTGCAGCAGCACATCCAGCAGGATGATATCGGGCATGGTCTCTTCGGCTAGAGCCAGCGAACGCGCGGGATCGCTTTCGCCCTGCAGACCGTAACGCGTGTCGGCGGTGTAACGTTTAAGCAGCTGCAGCGTATCGGGATTGTCATCGATCGCCAGTACCGTGATTTGCTTGTCCGTCGGCAGCCTGAGGCGAAATACGCAGACTTGATCGCCGACCGAATCAGCGTCGTGATGCAGCGATCCGCCGGAGAAGCTGAGCAGCTCGCGCGCCACGCTTAAGCGCTCCGCCCCCAGCTCCGCCGCCTCCGCCACGAGCGAACCATAGCCGGTGACTGACAGGAACACATGCCGGTCGTCTGACTGATGCTCGGCGCGGAGGACGAGCCGCCCCTCCTGCATCCAATCCAGCGCGGTCGTGATGACATTCAAGAGCGCCTGCCGCGTTGGGACCACTTGCACTGCCAGCTTTGGCAGCCCTTCGCTCGGCTCGTAAGCGAACTCAACCGTCGATGTCTGAAGCATCGGCTCGGCGGTATCCAGAGCCGATCGGATCAAGGCGTCCACCTCGACCGATTCGCGGGAGAAAGCGGCTTGCGACCAAGCCAACTCGTCACCGAGCGCCTGCGGACCCGGCGGGCTGGCTGGCGCGCCGCTTTGCAGCTTGAAGCGGGTCCAGATTTTGTCCGCCAGCACAGCCAGGGCCCGTTTTTCTTGCCGGCGCAGTTGGCGCACGCTCAGACCCAGGTCGTTGCCCACCTCGAATTGTTTGAGTTGTTCCGTAAAGCGGCCGTGCAGGATATGATAATAACGCCAGGAGCGTGATTGAACCGGCGCCTCATCGTCCGGTTTCAGCGATTCAATCGCATCCAGCAAGAAACGCCGCAGAGCGACGATGGCGTCGGCGCGGGTCTCCAGGCCGAGGAGCGTCATCAGCCGGCTGTCGCGCAGGGCGGCCGGATCGTACAAGTGCGTCAGCGCCGCGCGCAGTTCGCTTTCAAAGGAAGCGCGGTCGATCTCCCTGTGCATGTCCTCTAATTTTCCGCTTGATGTCCGCCTCAAATCCAAAACTCATTTTGCTTGGGGCGTCCCTTACGATATTATCCAATAGTGAAGCCAAGCGCTATTTCGCTGGTTTCGTATAGATCATTCAAAGGAGAAGTAAGATGAATTGCAAAACTGTATTGCGCTTCGTTGCTTTGGTGTTGGTTTTCACTCTATTTGGCGCGGCATTCGCTCAGGACGACATGGTGACGGTCGTCTATTGGGACGAGCCACAGAGCCCCGGGGCCGAGGTGGTCATCAATCAGATCATCGAGAATTTCGAGGCGGCCAATCCGGGCGTTGACGTCGTGCGCGAAGTCATCGGCTGGGAAGTCCTGCGTGACATCGCCAAGACCTCGATTGAGGCGGGCGAAGGTCCCGACATCATGTACTACGACGCCGGTCCGGGTTATATGGGCATCCTGGCAACCGCCGGTCTGCTCTATCCGCTGGATGACGCTTACGAACAATACGGCTGGGACGACCGTCTGGTGCCGACATCGCGCGCCTTCACCACCTTCGATGGTTCAGTTTACGGCGTCGGTCACGAGCTCGAGGGCGGCGGCTTGTACTGGAACAAGACCATCTTCGCGGAAGAAGGCCTGGAGCCGCCGGCGAACATGGACGAACTGATGGCGCTCTGCGGCGCCTTCCGCGAGCTTGGCTATGATGTGCCGATGGCGGCTGGCTGGGCCGATATCAACGGCATGGCGCTGACGCACAACTGGTATCCGATCCTGCAGAACCTGGTGGGTCCGGACATGATCGCGGCGGCGATCTCGGGCGAGCATCCCTGGACCGATCCCGGCATCGTTGAAGCGATGAATATCGTCGCGGGTGATATGGTTGAAGCGGGCTGCTTCAGCGAGGATGCCGGCAGCCTGGGCTTCCTGGAAGGCAATATGCTCTTCTACTCCAGCCAGGCGCCGATGATGCAGATGAGCACCTGGGCGATGCAGTTCCTGACCTTCCAATACCTGATCGTCGATGAAATCGGCTTCATGGCATACCCGCCCTTCGAGGGCAAACCGGGCGCCTTCAAGATGAGTCTGGGCGGCACCTGGGTCGTCATCGGGGATACCGAGCATCCGGACGAGACGCTGGCGCTGCTGGATTACTTCGTATCGGAAGAGGCGCTGCCTCTTTGGATGGAAGCCAAGCTGCTGCCCGTGCTCAGCGGCATCGACTATAGCCAATTTGATTTGCCGCCGGTCTACGCCGACTTCACCACCCTCGTCTCGAACTGGACGGGTCCGGTCGGCTATCACGTCGATATCCTGACGCCGGCGCACTTCACCACCGTGATGTGGGAGGGCCTGCCCGAGGTGGCGGCTGGCCGGCGGACGGCGGAGGAACATGCCGCCAACATGCAGGCGGAGATGGACAAAGCTATCGAAGAAGGCACGAATTTCGATATCACGGGGTAACCCCGGGACAGTACGTGTAGGGGCGACCCTTGGGTCGCCCGCAGCCTGTGATGTCCGGTGTGGGATTCGGGCGACATAATATGTCGCCCCTACACCTGCCTTCTGTGTCGGAAACCGTAGGGGCGACCAACCTGGTCGCCCGCGATCTCAGCCAAATACGTCCGCTAGGTGTCCGCTTGATGTCCGGCGCTCGTCCAAAAGTCATTCCGAAGGAGCCTGCGTTACGATATTATCCTAACGTGAAGCCGAGCGCATTTTCGCAAGATCGGCTTAGATCTATTTCTTAAAGGAGAAGAAAGATGAATCACAAAACTGTATTACGGCTTTTTGCCCTCGTGCTGGTGTTCGTCCTTGTGGGCACGGCCTACGCGCAAGATCGGGTGCAGATCCTTTATTGGAATCAGACCTTGGGCAACGAAGCTCAGGAGGCGGCGATTGCGCAGATAATCGCCAACTTTGAAGAGGCGAATCCGGATATCGAAATCGTGCTCGAGTCCTATAACACCATTGTCATGCGTGACATCGCCAAGACGTCCATCGAGGCAGGCGAAGGTCCGGACATCATTTACTACGATGCCGGTCCGGCTTATGCCGGCATCCTGGCGAACGCCGGTTTGCTGCTGCCGCTTGATGAAGCTTATGCCGCCAATAACTGGGACGAGCGCCTCATCCCGATTTCCCGCGACTGGACGACCTTCGGCGGTCATGTCTATGGCGTGGGCCACGAGCTTGAGGCGCAGGGCTTGTACTGGAACAAGACGCTCTTCGCGGCGGAGGGCTTGGAGCCGCCGACGACTTTCGACGAGGTGATCGAATTGTGCGGGATATTCCGCGAACGCGGCTATGAAGCCCCGATGGCGGGCGGTTTTGGCGACCCGTTTGCGTTCCCATATGCACACAATTGGTACAACATCCTGGCCAACTATGTACCAGCTGAGACGGTAGCGGCGGCGATTTCCGGCAAGCATCCCTGGACGGATCCTGAGATCGTCGCATCACTCGATATCATCAAGGATCAAGTCCAAGGATCCGACTGTTATCACGATGACGCTTACGCCCTCGGCTTCCTGGATGGCAACAACATGCATTACACCGGCGAAGCGCCGATGATGCTGATGAGCACCTGGGCCATGGGCTTCTTCACCGACGAAGTCACCGATGAGTTTGGCTTCATGATTTTGCCGCCCATCGATGACCGGCCGCAGGGCATGATTCACTTGATGGGCTCGGCTTGGTTCATCGCGGCTGACACCGAACATCCGGAGGAGACGATTCGCTTCCTGGATTATCTGGCGTCCGAAGATACGATCCAACTTTGGCTCGACGGCGGTACGCTCCCGGCTCAAGCCGGTGTCGACTACAGCCCGTACGAGATGCGCCCGGTTTACCGCGACTTCACCAACCTGGTCTCGACTTGGGACGGCCCAGTGGCTTACCATCTCGATGTGCTGACACCGGCGAATTTCAACGAGGCGATGTGGGAGATATTTGCCGAGCTAATTGGCGACCGGATGACCACCCAGGAAGTTGCCGAACGCATGGAAGCGGAGATGCAGAAAGCGGTCGCGGAAGGCCGACACGTGGATATCACGGGGTAGGTGATTGAACCCCCACCCCCCCTGACCCGCGCTTAGGCAGTTGTAGGGGCGAGCCTTGGCTCGCCCACAGCCACATGCGCGGGTGTGTAAACGGGCGAGCCAAGGCTCGCCCACACAGTCGTCAACAGCAAAAAATGTAAAATGTAGGGGCGACTCTGTGAGTCGCCCGCATAACCACAACCTGGATTAGACAAAAACTAAATGATCGACAGCATCCGCCAATTCTTCGCCAGTCGAAAGCTGCGCGATAACGCGACCGCCTACGCCTTCGTCCTGCCGGCGCTGGCGATATACATCTTTTTCGTCGTCTATCCCTTCTTTTATACCATCTACCTCAGCCTCACCAAATGGGACGGGGCGAAGCCGGTCAAGCAGTTCGTCGGTCTCCTGAACTATCAAGAGTTGGCGGCCGACTACCGGCTTTGGAGCGCGCTCAGCCACAACCTGATCTGGATCGTGCTGGGCACGTTGGCGCCGGTCGCCATTGGCTTGTTCCTGGGCGTGCTGCTCTGGCGCGGCGTGCGCGGAATGGTCTTCTTCCGCACCGTCTATTTCTTGCCGGTGGTGCTGGCGCCGGTGGCGGTCGGCATCATCTGGAAGTGGATGTACAATCCGCGCTTCGGTCCCATCAATGTGACGCTGGAGGCGTTGGGTCTGGACTTCCTGGCGAAGGGCTGGATGGGCGATCCCTATGTGGCGCTGCCCGCTTTGATCTTCGCTGGCGTCTGGGGCTATTTCGGTTTCTGCTTTGTCATCATCATGGCGGGCTTGCAGAACATCGACATGGAACAGATCGACGCCGCGCTGGTCGATGGCGCCAATGGGCCCCAAAGGCTGTGGTACATCATCATTCCCGGTTTGCGGCATGTGCTGACGATGATCACCGCCTTCACGCTCATCTTGGGCGTCAACGTCTTCGACATCGTCTGGATCACGACCCGCGGCGGTCCCGGCCGGGCCACCCATGTCATCGGCACCTTCACCTACGTACAAGCATTCCGCGAGAGCTACGTCGGTTATGGCTCGGCGCTGGCGATTGTAATGGGCACGGTGTCGCTGGTCCTGTCTTTCATCTTTATCTCCATACGCGAGCGGGGAGGCGACTAGCGTCATGGTAGGGGCAGCGTCACATGTCTGGTTCGGGCGAGCCAAGGCTCGCCCCTACAATGTGGGTGGCTTGCGAGCGGGGAGGCGATTAGCGTCATGGCGAGCGATGTAGGGGCGAGCTATCAGGTCGCCCGCCGCCCGCGCAGGCCTGCGGGATTCTGGATCGCCAGAGGCGCGCAATACGGCATTCTGATCCTCTTTGCGCTCTATGTGCTGGTGCCCTTCATGTGGGTGATCTTCACCGCGCTGAAATCGAACTTCGAGATCGCGCAAGATCCGCTGGGGCTGCCGCCGACTTGGCGCTTTGAGAATATCGTCACCGCTTGGAATGTGGGCAAGTTCGGCCGTTACTTCGTCAACAGCGTGATCGTGACCGTTCCCATTGTCATACTGGTTGTGAGCCTGTCTTGCCTGGCTGGTTACGGCTTGGCGCGTCTCAGAATGCCGGGAAGAATGCTCATCTTTTATTTCTTTTTGATTGGGCTGATGGTGCCCTTCACGGCGATCATGATCCCGCTCTTTTATATCTTGCGCGATATCGGCGTGCTGGGCACCTATTGGGCGATGATCCTGCCGCAGACGGCCATATCGCTGCCCTTCGGCATCTTCTTCATGCGCGCCTTTTTCAGCGGGCTGCCCTATGATTTGACCGACGCCGCCAAGATCGACGGCTGCAACGACTTCGGCGTTTTCCGCCGTGTGATGCTGCCGCTGGCTGGACCGGCCGTTGCCGCCCTGGTCGTCTTCAACTTCATGGGCTCCTGGAACGCCTTCCTGCTGCCGCTCATTTATTTGCAGTCGGACAAGCTGCGGCCGGTCATGACCGGCATGATGTTCTTCACCACCCGATGGGGCGTCGATTACAGCATGTCCATGGCCGGTACGCTCATCGTCATGGCCCCCATTATGGCGGTCTATCTGGTATTCCAGCGCCAATTCATCCAGGGTCTGACCGCCGGCGCGGTGCGGGGGTAAATGATTGCCACAGAGACACAGAGGCACAGAGATTCTAACCACCGAGGGCGCCGAGTACACCGAGGATTTGTTTGTATGGCGGACGCGGCCCGGGGGTAGATTTTGCCACAGATGCGGAGAAGTTATACCAAGAGGTGTAGGGGCGTTTCGTTGAAACGCCCGAAAACAATAAATGAAGAAACGGGCGATGGTTTGCTAGGGCGAGCCACCGGCTCGCCCGTACACAGGTGAGTAGCGCGGGAAGCGAGCCACCGGCGCGCGCACACATGTCGGTATTGCGGGAGGCAGGCCACATGAAATTATCAGCGCATCAGACATTGCTGCCAGGGGCGGATCTGTCCGAGCGTTTTCAGCGCGCGGCGGAGTGCGGCCTGGATGGCATTGAACTGGCTTTCGGGCGGCGGGCGCGCGTATACGACCTGCAGGCCGAGATCGAGGCGGCGATGGCGGCTAGCGGCTTGCCGGTCGGCAGCATCTGCGGCAACTACGAGGGACCGATCATCCATCCCGACCCGGCCGAGCGCGAAAGCCGGCTGGCCGATGTCATCCGCACGCTGGAGTTCGCTGATGAAATCGGCGCGCGCGGCCTGATACTGGTGCCTATCTTCGCGTCATCCTTCATGCCCGAAACATCGCCGCCGATGCCCGATCTATCGCCCTATGCCGATGAAGATGCGCTGATTACGAATCTGCTGCTGGCACTGCTGGCGGAAGTTATAGAGCGCACAACCAATTGCAAGGCGGCAATCTATCTCGAGCCCTTGAACCGCTACGAAGCGACCTATCTGAACACGGTGGGCAAGGCGGCTGAATTGTGTCGCGCCGCCGATCTTCCGAGCATCCAACTCATGGCTGACCTCTTTCACATGAATATTGAAGAAGCCGATATCCCGGCGTCCTTGCGGGCGGTCGCGCCGCATCTGGGTCATGTGCATTTAGCGGACAGTCAACGCCGCTTGCCCGGGCATGGACATACCGACTTCGTGGGGGCTTTCCGTGCCCTGCGCGAGATCGACTTTGACGGCTGGCTGGCGCTGGAGTGCATGCCGACACCGGGCGATCCGCTGGAGAATATGCGCGGCTGCGTCGAGTATTTGCGCGGCTGTTGGGATGCGGCGGCCGCGGGAGATTAGATACCTTCAACAAGGGCGAGCCACCGGCTCGCCCCTACCACATCCGACTCTTTTCTCATGGGTTGGTCGGCGACTGGGGAACTGACGGAGAACGGAACACGATGCCAATAAAAGCCGTTTTCAACGAAGACCACGAAGCGGTTCTGCTGGAATACGACGAGCGCCCACTGCTGCCCAATGAAGTGCGCATCCAGACCGAATACGCCTCGGGCAAGCATGGGACGACCATGCACATGATGGACGGCCGCAACCAACAGGGTCTGCGCTGGGACGACGAAAAGCGCATCTATCTGCCCAGTGATGAGCCTGATCCGGACCCGGTGCCCGATTCAAAGGTCGGCACCAGCGGCGTTGGCCTCATCATTGAGACGGGCGCGGCGGTACGCGACTGGCAGGTAGGCGATCGCGTCTTCGGTTTCATGGACGTCAGCGAGACCAACATCATCACCGTCGATCGTCCGGCCGATTTCATCTGGCCCGGTTTCGCCCAGCCCTCGCCCTGGCTGATCTGGGAATTGGGCGATCTCGATCCACTGACCGCCTTATGCTTCGAGCCGGCTTACGTAGCCGTCAACAGCGTGCGCGATTCCAATCTGCGCTTCGGCGACGCGGTGGCGGTTGTCGGGCTGGGCGCGATTGGGCTGCTGACGGTCAAAGTTGCCGCGCTGGCCGGGGCGGACGCGATATTCGCCGTCGATCCGATTGCCAGGCGTCGCGAATTGGCGCTGGATTATGGCGCGCATCATGTCATCGATCCCTTCGCTGTCGATGCCGCGCTGGAGATAAAAGAGTTGACGGGCGGCGCCGGCGTCGATGTGGCGATTGAGATCAGCGGCGTTGGATACGCGGCGCTGAATACGGCGATACGAGCGGCGCGCTTCGGCGGAACCGTCTGTCAGGCCGGCGCTATTGCAGGCAATGCGGCCGAGTTGTGGCTGGGGCGCGAGTTTCTGACGAACAGCCTTAAGATGGTCGTCCCGCGCGGCAATGGCGCCATGGAATTCGCGCCGAGTGATTATCCCTTGTGGGATCAGTATCGGGTTTTCGACGCCATCGTCAGCATGATGAAGCAAGACAAATTGACTGTGCCCGGGCTCATCGATCCGCTCGTCTCCATCGAGGAATTCCCGGAAACTTTCGAAATGGTCAAGCACAGCCCGAGCGACGTGGTCAAATACGGCGTTCGCTTTTGAGACAGTTGTTCATGGAAAAGGAGAGTTTGCATGGTTCGCCCGGCATTGTCTTCGGTAAGCGTTAGAAAACTTGAAGGATGGGTGACCTATTTGTGGGATGCCGAAAAGGCGAAGCAAGTGCCGGCGCCCGCTCTCGACTCCACGCGCCCGGAAGCATGGGAGACCGCGACGCCCAGCCACAGCCTGCTAGAGCTGCCAGCCGAGATGGCCGCGCATGGCTATGATTGTTACGATCTCTCAATGCTGAATTTGCCCAGCGTCGATCGCGGCTATCTGGCTGAGCTGCGCGCCGCTTTTGAAGCGTCCAATGTGGAGATCTTTCAGTTGCTCATTGACACCGGTGAAGTCGGCAGCCCCGACCCGGGTGAAAGCAGCGCCGGCATTGACCACACCAAATTCTGGATCGAGATCGCGGCCCAGCTAGGCGCCAGCGGCGTGCGCTATGTGCCCGGCGACAGCCCGGCCACGCCCGAAAACATGCCGGCCACCGCCGCCGCCTTCCGCGAGCTATACGACTTTGCCATTGGCCACGGGCTGAAGCCGGCCACCGAAAACTACCGAATATTCACCACTGACGCCGACAGCCTGCTGCAGTTGGTCGACTTATCCGAGCGCGACTACGGCTGGATCGCCGATACCGGCAACCCGAAGGGACCGGACAAATATGATGGCTTGGAAAAACTGTTCAATGGCGCCACCTCAATGCACGCCTGGTGGCTGCCCAAAGAAGACGGAAATCCAGACTATGAGGAGTTCCGGCGCTGCTTGACCATGGCGCGCGACAAGGGCTTCGATGGTCCCGTTATGCTGCATGGCGTCTATGGGATGTACAACTTCGAGTGGGCGCCGGATCTCTGGGCCGGCATCGATGCCATGCGCGACGAGGTTCTCAGCGTATTCGGCGACGGAAGCGGAGGCTAGACATGTCATCTGCGATTCGCGTCACCGTCTGGAATGAATTCTGGCATGAACATCCGAAACATTGGGACTACGTGCGGCGCTCATGGATGAGCCATGGCTACAGCCAAGAAAGCGCCATAGAAGAAACCGAAGGTGTGCGGGAGATCTATCCCGACGGCATCCACGAAGCTATCGCCGCGCCCTTGCGCGAGGCGGGCTTCAGCGTGCGAACGGCAACACTCGATGAACCCGAGCATGGCTTGAGCGAAGCCGTCCTGGATCAAACCGATGTCATGATCTGCTGGGGGCACATTGTGCATGATCGCTTCGATGACGCAATCGCCGAGCGCGTCCACCGGCGCATCGTGGAAGACGGCATGGGTTTCATCGCCCTGCATTGGGCCGCCGGCTCCAAGGTCTTCACAAAGCTGATGGGGACCTCCTGCATCGTCACGCCGCGCGTGGACGGGAAGCCGGAAACGCTCTGGGTCATTGAGCCGGACCACCCTATCGCTCGCGGCTTGGGCAAATCATTTGTCATTCCCCAAACCGAAGTGTACGCCGAACCTTTTGACATTCCCGCGCCGGACTCGATCGTCTTCATCAGCTCCTTCGCCGGCGGCGAAGTGATGCGCAGCGGCTGCTGTTTTCAGCGCGGACGCGGCAAGGTCTTCTTCTTCCGGCCCGGTCACGAAACTTACCCGATCTATTATCAGAGCGAAGTTCAGCGGGTCATCGCCAATGCGGTCGAATGGGCGGCGCCTTAGGTATCCGCAGCGTCAAAGGAAATCAATATGCCGCGCAAGCTGACTTTCACCGGCGGCCGCAAGATAGAAATAGTTGAATACGACGAGAGGCCGCTGGCGCCGCATGAGTTGCGGGTTCGGACCGAGTTCGCCTCCGGCAAACACGGCACGCCCCTGGCGATAATGGCTGGACTTAACGATCCCGGCCAGCGCTGGGACGACGAGATGCGTCTATTTGTCCCGAGCGACAAGCCTTCAACGGAGAATCTGCTCGCCAGCGCGCCGGTCGGCACCAGCGGCGTCGGCGTCATTATCGAGGTCGGCTCCGGCGTTTCCGAATGGAGCGTCGGCGATCGGGTCATCGGCTTCCTGGATGTCAGCGAGACCAATATCATCAATACCCGGCGTAGGCTGCCCTGGGACGGTCCGCCGCTTTGGCTGGATGGCTGCGTCTGGCCCTTGGGCGATATCGATCCGCTCGACGCGCTCTGCTTTGAGCCCGCCTTCGTGTCCTTCCATTGCATCCGCGAATCGAATTTGCGCTTTGCCGATACGGTTGCCGTCGTCGGGCTGGGCGCGATTGGATTGCTGACGGTGCGCCTGGCGGCGCTCAGCGGCGCGGAACAGATCTTCGCCGTCGACCCACTGCCGAAGCGCCGGCAGTTGGCATTGGACTACGGGGCGCATCATGTACTTGACCCCTTTGAAGTGGATGCCGCGCTGGAAATCCACAAGCTCAGTGGCGGACCCGGCGTCGATGTGGCGATTGAGCTAAGCGCGACTTACGCCGGCTTGCAAAGCGCGATACGCGCGACGCGCATGGAAGGCACGATCTGCGCATCCGGCGTTTACCTGGGCGAAGGGCGCGACCTTCGGCTGGGCGAGGAATTCCATCGCAATCGTCTGACGATGATCGTGCCGCACGGCTGTTACCTGGGTCACAAACCGCGGGACTACTCGCGCTGGGATGAATACCGCGCATACGACGCCATCATCAGCATGATCCGCCAGGGCGCGCTGACCGCCCCCGGCTTGATCCAGCCCCTGGTCCCGCTGGATGAAGGACCGGCGGTCTGGGACCTGGTGGTGAACAAGCCGGAAGAAGTGATAAAGTTTGGCATACGCTTTTGAACGCAATTCTTAAGTAAAGGGAGGGATTCTAATGGTTAGCGCAGCAGTATCAACGGTCACCTTGATGAAGGATTTGGGACTGCCGATGTATGAGTTGGATGCCGCCACTGGGGAGGTTGCGGGCGCGCCGATCGAGCCGCCGACTATCGATCTGCTGGATATACCGGCCAAGGCGGCCGCGCATAGTTTTCACGAATTCGATCTCAGTGTTTATCACCTGCCGAGCATTGAGCCCGGCTACCTGGCTGACGTGCGCGCCGCCTTTGCGGATGCCGGGGTGGAGTTGTTCCAGTTGTTGATCGATACCGGCGATGTCGACAGCAGCGATCCGGAAGAGCGCGCCGCCGGAGTCGCGCATATCAAGCGCTGGATGGATATCGCTGTCGAGCTTGGGGCGCGCGGCGTGCGCTATGTTCCGGGTGATGGCGAGCCAAGTCCGGAGACGATTCGCTCGAGCGGAGAAGCCTTTCGCGAGCTCTTTGATTACGCCGTGGATCTTGGGCTGAAGCCCGCCACCGAAAATTACCGGAACTTCAACCTGAAGGCTGACAATTTGTTAGGCGTTCTCGAGCGCAGTGAGCGTGACTACGGCGTAATTGCCGACTTCGGCAACGCCCGCGGACCGAACAAGTATGAGACCTTGGAAGCGATCATGCCGCGCGCGACTTCAATTCACGCCTGGGCTGAGGTCGATGAAAAGGGCGATCTCATAAGCGAAGATTTCCAGCGCTGCTTGACGATGGCGCGCGACGCCGGCTTTGACGGGCCGATTATGTTGCAAAGCGGCTACCCGGTCGATGTCTTCCAGCGCACGCGCGAGGTCTGGCAGCGGGTCGACGAAATGCGGGACGAAGTGCGCGCCGTCTTCGGCGACGCGATCAAAAAAGGAGCTTAGCCCATGGCAGCGCCAATCCGCGTGACGGTGTGGAACGAATTCTGGCATGAGAATCCGCTGCGGCATGCCGATGTGCAAGCGCGCCTGAAGGCCTACGGCTTCAGCGGAGACAAGCTGATCAATGCGACCGAGGGCGCGCAACGCCTCTACCCGGAGGGCATGCACAAGGTCATCGCCGATCATCTCCGCGATCAGGGCTTCGCGGTACAAACGGCGACGCTCGATGAACCGGAGCATGGCTTGACGGAAGAGGTCCTGGACCAGACCGATGTGCTGACCTGGTGGGGCCACGCCGCGCATGACGAAGTCAGCGATGACATCGTCGAGCGCGTGCATGAGCGCGTGAACATGGGCGGCATGGGGCTCCTCGCCCTGCATTCGGCGCATTATTCCAAGATCTTCAAGAAGCTGATGGGCACCAGCTGCATGCTGAAGACGCGTGAAGCGGACGAAAAAGAACGCCTCTGGGTGATTGAGCAGGGCCATCCCATCGCGGCCGGCTTGCCCGAATATTTTGAGATTCCGGAGACCGAGATGTACGGCGAGCCTTTTGATGTGCCCGCCCCGGATACGCTTGTCTTCGTCAGTTGGTTCCAGGGTGGCGAGATCTTCCGCAGCGGCTGCTGCTATCACCGCGGTCGCGGCAAGGTGTTCTACTTCCGGCCCGGCCACGAAACGCTGCCCGTCTACTACCAGCCCAAGGTGCTTCAGGTCATCGCCAATGCCGCGCGCTGGGCGGCGCCGGCGGGCGGACCGGAATTGATCTTCGGCGACCATGCGCCGCTTGAGAAGCTGGATTGAGCCGGCGGCGGGCGATTCCCAGCCGCGCTGTCGAATATCCGCAGGCTCTGTCCAAGTTAAGACTTGTGTACGGGCGAGCAGGCGGCTCGCCCATGTAAGGCTTGTCCGATACTGGATCATGCTGCTGCGCTTTTTCTACCCCATCCCCCCAGCCCCCTTCCCCAGCGAGCTAGGGAAGGGGGAGCGCGCTGAAAGAGACTGACTTCACTGGCAATTTTCTATGTGTTTCGGGGTCAACCTTCTAGCTGCTTCGTAGAGTCACCCTTCCCCAGTTCACTGGGGAAGGGCCGGGGATGGGGTAAAACATCGACGAACATATGCCTATTTTAGATGCGGACAAGCCTTGTAGCGCCTTCTTTTTCGCAAGCGCGGAGATTTTGTAGCTCTGTAGTGGACAAGCCTTTCCACTACCGTAGAGCGCTGGGCAATTTAGGAGAAACGAGGACGCAATACAAATGAAACTTCTGACTTATGACTCAGGCAGCGGACCGCGCTGCGGGGTCTTGAAGGGCGAAGCGGTGCTAGATGTGACCGCCTTGCTCGGCGCCGACCGGACCTTGCGCGATGTCCGCGCTTTGCTGGAGCAGGGAGACGCGCCGCTTGACCGCCTGCGCGACGCCTTGGCTGGCGGCGTCGCCGCGCCGGGACTGCCCCTGCCAATGGTCAGGCTGCGCGCTCCCGTGCTGCAGCCGCCCACGGTGCGCGACTTCTTCAGTTATGAAGCGCATGCCAATGGACAGGGCGCGCGCGAGTTGCATGAGGCTTGGTATCGCCTGCCCATCTTCTATTTTTCCAATACCCTTCGCATCTTCGGCCCGGAGGACGAGGTGCCTTTTCCGGCGGCGACGGAGCGGCTCGACTACGAGATGGAGTTGGGCTGCGTCATCGGGCGCGAAGGCAGCGACATCGCGGCGGCGGATGCCATGGATTACATCGCCGGCTTTTGCATATTCAACGACTGGAGCGCCCGCGACCTGCAGTTTGACGAAATGGCGGTCGGGCTTGGCCCCGCCAAAGGCAAGGATGCCGCCACAACTCTGGGACCTTGGCTGGTGACGCGCGACGAAATGGCGCCTTACTTGCGGGATGGCCGGCTGCAGGTCAAATGCTCGGTCCGGGTCAACGGCGAACTCTGGTTGGATGCCAGCGATGGCGGCGCCGCGCAATTCAGTTGGGCCGATTTTGTAGAGCGCGCCTCCAAAGACAGCCGCATTGTCCCGGGCGACGTCCTGGGCAGCGGCACCGTTTCCGGCGGCTCTATCCCGGAAGCGATCGCGCGCGGCGTCAAGGGCGCTCGCTATCTACAGCCCGGCGATGTGGTGGAGCTTGAAGTCGAAGGGATCGGCACGCTGCGCAATACGCTCGGTGCAAAGGAGCCTGCCGATCCCGATTATCGCTACAAGCCCAAGTAGCGGCATACAGGTCAGATTGTAGGGGCGGCCCTTGGGGTCGCCCGTTTTTTCTATCGGACTGCGCCGACGTCAACGGACGCGCGCGCAGTAAGTTGTTACAATTCACTCTCAAACAGCGAATGCAAAGGCGGTGACAGTTAGGATGAATCCCGACGATATTAGCAAGGTCGCCTGCGTCGGCGGCGGAACGATTGGCTTCTCATGGGCTGTTCTCTTCGCGCAGCATGGCCTGCGCGTGAACATTTATGACATCTCCGATTCCGTGCTGAACCAGGCGCATGGCGAGCTACAAGCCGCTTTCGAGACGCTGGTCGAAGCCGGTGTGATGACAGCGGAAGAAGCGGCCGCCGCCCGTGACCGCATCAGCGCCAGCACCGACCTGGCGGAGGCGCTGCAAGATGTGGATTTCGTGCAAGAATCGGGGCCCGAGCGCTACCGGATCAAGCGGGAGATCTACCGCGAAATGGACGCGCTCGTACGCCCGGATGTCGTCCTCGCATCCAGCACCAGCGCCATGCTGATGACAGAGATTCAATCGGCGACGGCGCATCCCGAACGCTGTGTGGTGGCGCACCCCTACAACCCGCCGCATATCGTGCCGCTGGTGGAGATCGTGCCCGGCGAAGCAACCTCGGCCGAGACGGTTAATCTGGCGCGGGACTTCATGGCGCGGATGGGCCGCGTGCCGGTGGTGGCGCGCAAAGAATGCCGCGGACATATCGTCAATCACATGCAGGCCGTCTTGTACCGCGAAGCGCTCTGGCTGGTGGGCAACGGCGTAGCGACCGCGGCCGAGATCGACCTCGCCTTCCGCACCGGGCCCGGCTTGCGTCTGGCGCTGATGGGTCCTTTTCTTGTGGGCATGTTGACCAGCCCGGGCGGATTGCGGGACACCCTGGTCAACCGGAAGCTCGACCACAGTTTGGAGGACGACATTCCCTCCCGCGTCGAGCGCGAGGCGCCGGCGCGCACTCCGGAATTGGCGCGCGAATGGGCCGAAGCCATCACCGCGGAAATGGAAGCGGAATTGGCGGAGACGGATATGGCGGCGGTACGAAAATGGCGAGATGCCAAGCTGTTGCAATTGCTCGAGGCAGTCAATTCCGATTGATCGCGCGAGCGCGATAGAAGAGACGAGCGCATGAAAATCACAGACATTAAGACCACTCACATTTATTTTCCGCATCTCGGCTCAATAAAAGATGCGACCATACGTCACCCGACTCCGGGCCGCGGCCAATCCTTTGTGAGCATCATCACCGACGAAGGCTTGGAGGGGCTCGGTCAAGGCGCCGGCGGGCGGGCAGCGGATCTGCTCATCAATGAATCGCTGAAGCCGCTCTTGATCGGGGCCGACCCGCTCTTCACCGAGAAGCTCTGGGATGACATGTTCTGGCGCTTGCGCGGCGTCGGCCGCAAGGGCCTGGCTTTTGCCGCCATCTCGGCCGTGGATATCGCCTTATGGGATCTGAAAGCCAAGTACTTCAACGTGCCGCTCTACAAATTGCTGGGGACCTATACCGACACGGTCCCAATCTATGGCAGCGGCGGTTGGACGCACTTCAGCCTGGACGAGCTGGTCGCCGAGCAGGTGGGCTATGTCGAACGGGGCATGAAGTCGGTCAAGATGAAGGTGGGAAAAGACTTCGGCAAAAGCGAAAAAGAGGACATCGAGCGGCTGGCGGCCGTGCGCGCGGCGGTGGGCGACGAGGTTGAGATCTTGATTGACGCCAACAATGGCTATTATGCCAAGCAGGCCATCCGGATGGCGCGGGCCTTCGAGCCCTACCGCGTGGGCTGGTTCGAGGAGCCGGTGCTGGCCGACGACATCGACGGCCTGGCAGCGATCGCCTCCGCGATTGATATACCGGTGGCGACCGGCGAGCATGAGTACAGCAAATTCGGCTTTCGCGAATTGATCGCCCGCGGCGGCGCGGATATCGTGCAGCCGGACATCGGCCGGGTCGGTGGCGTGACCGAATGGATGAAGGTGGCGAATATGGCGCATGCCTTCAATCTGCCGGTGGCGCCGCATGCCTTTCAAGTGGTCCATCTGCATGTCGCCTGCGCCACGCCCAATCTGCGAGTCGTCGAGTATTTGGGCGTGTCCGAGGAATATGATAAGCTCGTTTACACTGAATTCCCCGAGCCGGTCGACGGGATGTGGTCGCCGGATCCCGCCAAGCCCGGCCTGGGCCTGGAATTGAATCCCGATGTTCTCAAGAAATATGGATCATAAGTAAACGCAAGTAAGTCGTGCAAAATCTGATGGGCATTTTGAAGCTATGGTGGGCGAGCCACCGGCTCGCCCGTACACCGAGTCTCCTCTTATACCGTAGGGGCTCGCCCGCAAGTATGCCGCGAAAAACGATATGCATTTTTTCAATTACTTACTTGCGTTTACTTAGATGCGGGCCTGATGCCAGCGCAGAGCAAGGAGAATCTCCATGAAAGCGGCCGTGCTCTACGAGGCGAACAAGCCACTTGAGATCGAAGAATTTGATTTGCCGGATATCGCGGATGATCAGGTTCGCGTCCGGCTGATGGCCAGCGGCGTCTGCCACTCCGACTGGCATATTGTCAAAGGGGAATGGGTCGATGTGAACCGGCCGCCTGTGATCCTGGGGCATGAAGGCGCGGGTGTGGTCGAGGCGGTCGGGTCGGCCGTGCATAGCGTCAAAGCCGGCGACCATGTCGTGCTGTCCTGGACGCGCAACTGCGGCCTCTGCGAGATGTGCCAGGTGGGTTATTCCAATCTCTGTGAGGAGCCTTGGGACCGGCGCGGGCAGCCCCGCTTCGCCGGCGGCGACCGCCCCATGAAACGCATGAATGCGCTCGGCACCTTCAGCACCGAGACGATCGTGCCCCAGGATGTCGCCATCCCGATCGACCGGGAGATCCCTTTCGGGCAGGCGGCGCTGGTCGGCTGCGGCGTCATGACCGGGGTGGGCGCGGCCTTGAACACCGCCCAGGTCCAGCCCGGCAAGTCCGTCGCCGTTTTCGGCTGTGGCGGCGTCGGCTTAAATGTAATTCAGGGCGCGGCGATCGCCGGGGCCGAGCCCATCATCGCCATCGATATTTTGGACAACAAGCTGGAAATGGGCCGGCAGTTCGGCGCCACCCACACGGTCAATTCGGCCCGGGTTGACCCGGTCGAAGCCATCCGCGAGCTGACGGAGGGCAAGGGCGCGCACTACGCCTTTGAAGCCATCGGCCTGGTCCCCGAGCCATTCACGCAGGCCATCCAGTGCACGCGGCGGCGCGGCGTGACGGTCTATGTCGGCCACGCGCCCGACAACACGCCGGTTGATTTTGACGCCAAAATACTTGCGCTGGAGAAGACGGTAATCGGTTCCTTGTATGGTTCCTGCCGTCCGCGGATTGACTTTCCCCGTATATTCGCGTTGTACAGAGCGGGCAAGCTCAAGCTGGACGAGTTGGTGACCCGCGTCTACCCGCTGGAGGAAGTCAACGCGGCTTTCGACGCGCTGGGCAAGGGTGAAGTCGCCCGCAGCGTGCTGGACTTGACGTGATCAGCTGCATGCGCTTGCGCGCCAGCAGACGCGAGTAAGCAATTATAAGATGCGCATCGTTTTTTGCAGCGTACTAGCGGGCGGTACAAGAGGAGACTCGGTGTACGGGCGAGCCGGTGGCTCGCCCTCTCTTGCCACAAACTGCTCATCACATTTTGCAGGACTTTCTTGGATTTACTTCTGAGGCGCCGATGGAGATTAGCGGCAAAACCGTCATTGTGACCGGCGCCGCCCGCGGCATCGGCCGGGCAATCGCCGCGGCCTTCGCGGAAGAAGGCGCCAACGTGGTCGCCGCTGATTTGGGCTCGCTAGCGGCCGATCCGCAGTCGGAATGGCATTACGCGCTCGCCCCCGAAAGCGAATTGGAGCGGACGGCGCGGGAAATCAGCCAGGGCGGCGGCAACTGCGCCGCGATAGAAGTCGACGTATCCCAGCGCGCATCTTGCCGCAAGCTCGTGGACAAAACGGTTGAGGCCTTCGGCCGCCTCGATATCCTGGTGAATAATGCCGGCATCATCAAGTTAGGGCGCCTCGCCGATGTTTCCGAGCGCACCTGGGATCGCATCTTCGCGGTGAATGCCAAAGGCGTTTTCTTGATGTCGCAGGCGGCGATACCCCACCTGCGGAAAAACGGCGGCGTCATCATCAATATGGCATCGAACGCTGGCAAAAGAGGCTCCAAATTCAATAGCGCCTACTGCGCCTCAAAGTCGGCCGTGATCGGCTTGACACAGTCGCTGGCGGCCGAACTCGCCGCAGATTCCATTCGCGTGAACGCCATCTGCCCCGGCAACGTTTTCACGCCGATGCAGTATGATTACCTGGTCCGGCATCGCCTGCAGCAATACCCCGGACAATCATTTGAAGAGGCCTTCGACGCCTTCGTCAAAGATACCGTCCCTCTGGGCCGCAAGCAGGCGCCAACGGAGATTGCCGAGGCCGCGCTCTATTTGTGCCGCGCGGACAGCGTCAGCGGCATCTCGCTTTCGGTGGATGGCGGCGGCGGGATCGGGCTTTCTTGAGGGGCCGGCGCTGGCAAGCGGACGTCGTTTCAAGCTGGCGCCGCCAAAGAGTAATGCAGGAGAAGCGATCATAGAGATTCAAGGCAAAACCGCAATCGTGACCGGCGCCGCCCGCGGCATCGGGCGGGGCATCGCCGAAGCCTATGCCCGCGCGGGGGCGCATGTTGTCGCCGCGGACCTGGGTTCGCTCGCGTCGAGGGCGGGCTGGAATTATGCGCTCTCGCCCGCAAGTGAACTGGAGCAGACCGCAAAGGACATCAAGGCGCGCGGCGGCGCTTGCGCAGCGATCGAAGTCGACGTATCCGATCGCGCTTCCTGCCAGAATCTTGTGGACAGAACGATAGAAGAATATGGGCGCGTGGATATCCTTGTGAACAATGCCGGCATCATCCAAACCGGGCCCATCTCCGAGTTCGCCGAGTCCGATTGGGAGCGCATCTTCGCCGTCAATGTCAAAGGGATCTTCCTGATGTCGCAAGCGGCCCTGCCCCATCTGCGGAAAGACGGCGGCGTCATTATCAATATCGCCTCGGTCGCTGGCAAGCGAGGTTTCCCGCACATGGCCGCCTACTGCGCCTCGAAATTCGCGGCCATCGGCTTGACGCAAAGCATGGCGGCCGAGCTCGCCGAATCCGCGATCCGCGTGAATGCCATCTGCCCCGGCCATGTCGATACGGCGATGTGGTCCGATCATCTTTCCAAAACCGAGACGCGACAAGAACAATATGGCACGGAAACGGCAGCAGCCACCTTTGACGCCGTCGTCCGCGACCTCGTTCCTTTGGCGCGTGAACAGAGTCCCGCTGATATTGCCGAAGCTGCGCTGTATTTGAGTCGCGCCGAAAGCGTAACCGGCGTTTCCTTAACCGTAGCCGGCGGATATGTGATGAACTAAGCTGTAGAGCGCGATATGAAATTCTGGACATCGCCATGACTTCAAGCGGCAAATTTGATGTCGTCATTGTTGGCGCCGGCATTTCCGGCTTGTATATGCTCTATCGCATGCGCCAGCTTGGTCTGTCTACCCGTGTGATCGAGATGGCGCCGGACCTGGGCGGAACCTGGTTCTGGAATCGCTACCCGGGCGCGCGCTGCGACACGGACACGATGGAATACTCCTACAGCTTCGACGAAGATCTGCAGCAGGAGTGGGAATGGCCGGAGCGCTATCCCACCCAACCCGAGATTCTGGAATATCTCAACCATGTGGCCGATCGCTTTGAGCTGCGGCCTCATATCAGTTTCGACGCGCGGCTTGAAGCGGCGGTCTACGATGAGGCCTCCAATCGCTGGCGGCTGTCAATCGCTGGCGGCGCTGCCTTTTCCGCACAGTTTTTGATCATGGCCACGGGCTGCCTGTCCGCGCCCAACATACCCGACATCGCCGGGATGGAAAGCTTCCGCGGGCCCATCTATCACACCGCGCGCTGGCCCGCGGAGGGCCTTGACCTCAGCGGGTTGCGCGTCGGCGTCATCGGCACGGGCTCGTCCGGGGTGCAGGCGATTCCGGTCATTGCCCGGCAGGCGGCGCATCTCACCGTATTCCAGCGCAGCCCGCAGTGGTCGATCCCGGCGCGCAATCAGCCGGTTGATCCCGCTTATGTCGCCGCGGTGAAGTCCGACTACGCCGGCTTCCGCGCCCGCAATCGCTTGCGCCCGGGCGCTGATGTCGCCTCTTCGCCCGTCAACGACTTCTCCGCCATGGCGGTGAGCGAGGAAGAACGGGGGCGCATCTTTGAAGAGCGTTGGCGGCAAGGCGGCCTGTCCTTTTACAACAGCTTCAACGACATCAAGCGCGAGCCCGAAAGCAATCAGGCGGCGGCCGATTTTGTGCGGGCGAAGATCCGCGAGATTGTGAAAGACCCGGCCGTCGCCGCGGCCTTATGCCCCGATTACACCTTCGGCTGCAAGCGCGGCGTCATCGACAGCGACTATTTCGAGACCTACAACCGAGCCAACGTGCGCCTGGTCGATATCAGCGCCGACCCCATTCAGGCCCTCACCGGCCGCGGCATCCGCACCCGCGACGCCGAATATGATCTCGATCTCATCGTCCTCGCCACCGGCTTCGACGCCATGACCGGCGCCCTGCTCAGGATCGACATTCGCGGCCGCAAGGGCTTGAGCTTGCGCGACAAATGGGCGGCCGGACCGGTCAATTACCTGGGGCTGGGCGTACCCGGTTTTCCCAACCTTTTCACCATTACCGGCCCGGGCAGCCCCTCGGTGCTGGCTAATATGATGATGACCATTGAACATCACGTCGAGTGGCTGTCGGATTGCATCGCTTTTATGCTCGCGGAGGACAAAGCCTGTATCGAGGCGACTGAGGCCGCCCAAGAGGACTGGGTTGCCCATGTCAATGAGGTGGCGGCCGATTCCCTGGCAGTGACTTGCCACTCCTGGTATCTGGGCGCGAACATCCCCGGCAAGCCCCGGGTCTTTATGCCCTTGCCCGGCTTCCCGCCCTATGTTGAAAAATGCAATGAGGTCGCCGCAAAGGGCTACGAGGGCTTTCTGTTGTCTTAGACGCGAGGTATTGAAATGATCGAGTTGACAAGCCCGGAACAAGTCGGTTTATCCAGCGCCCGTCTGGAACGGCTGGCGGCGCACTTCGACCGTTATGTCGATGCGGGCAAGATTCCTGGCTATCTCGTCCTGGTCGCCCGGCGCGGCAAAGCGGCATATCTGCATCGCTACGGCATGCGCGATGTCGAAGCCGGGCGGCCGGTTGAGGCGGATACGATTTTCCGCATTTATTCCATGAGCAAGCCGATCACATCGGTCGGCGTGATGATGCTGTACGAGCGCGGCCTGCTGCAATTGGACGACCCCGCCTCCGACTTCATTTCGGGATTCGATCGACTTGAAGTCTTTGAATCCGGCGATGCGACAAGCTACCAGACCGTGCCGGCGGAGCGCGAGATGACCATCCGCGATTTGCTGACGCATACATCGGGATTGACCTACGGCCATCTGCCCGCGCACCCGCTTGACGAGATCTATCGTCAGCGCAAGTTCTTCGAGGATCCGAGCATGACCCTGGCGGACCTGGTCGGCCAACTCAGCGAACTGCCCCTGCTGTTTTCGCCGGGCAGTCGCTGGAACTACAGCGTGGCGACCGATGTCCTGGGGCATATCATCGAAGTCGTCAGCGGACAAGCGCTTGATCAGTATTTCGCCGCCGAGCTCTTCGAACCGCTGGGCATGGTCGATACCGGCTTTTCCGTCTCGGCCGAGAAGGTCGAGCGCTTCGCCGCCAACTACGAGCGCCATGACAACGGCTTCCGTCTCATCGACAAGCCCGGCGAAAGCAGCTACTTAAAGCAGCCGAAGCTCCCCTCCGGCGGCGGCGGCCTGGTTTCGACCGCGAGCGATTACCTGCGATTCTGCCGGATGCTGCTCAACAAAGGCGGGCTGGATGGCGCGCGCATCCTCGGTCGCAAGACCGTCGAACTCATGACTAAGAATCATCTTCCCGATCAAGCTGACCTGACGGGCATGGGCTACATCCTCTTCAGCGAGACGCGGCCAGAAGCGGTTGGCATGGGCTTGGGCGCCCGGCACAATCTGCGCCTCGGCGGCCTGCGCAGTCAAACGCAACATGATGGCGTCGGCTTTGGATTGGGCGGTTCGGTATTGCTCGATCCGGCCGCGGCCCAGATCCTGGGCTCGCCGGGTGATTTTGCCTGGGGCGGCGCCGCCAGCACATACTTCTGGGTGGACCCGCGCGAGGACATGGCCCTTATCTTTCTGACCCAGCTTATGCCGTCGTCGTCTTACCCCATTCGGCGCGAGTTGCGCGTTTTAGTCAATCAAGCAATCATCGATTGATACGTGATCAGCCACAGAAGCCGCCCGCATCATGCGCGCAGGAGCGATGAACTATGAAAGTAACCGGTGTTGAAACGATTCTCATCCGCAATATCGAACCCTACCGCGGCGGCCAATACTGGCTGTTCATTCAACTTCAGACCGATGAAGGCATAATTGGTTTGGGAGAAAGACCAACCGGCCATGCCCGCAATCTGGATTCACAAATCAGCTTGATCCGCGATTTATGCGAGCAGTTTGTCATCGGCAGCAGTCCCTTCGAGATCGAGCGCTTGTGGCAGACGATGTACGCCTCCCGGCACGACTACCGGCATCCCGGCCTGGATATGACGCCCGCGCTGAGCGCCATCGAAATGGCTTTGTGGGATATCGTGGGCAAAGCCGCGAACCAGCCCATTTACAACCTGCTGGGCGGGAAAATGCGCGAGCAACTGCGGGCTTATGCCTATATGCCGACAGAAGGCATTTGGGAAGAACCGGAAAGAGCCGGCGACATAGCGATCAAGCTGGTCGAAGAAGGCAACACGGCCTGCAAGTTCGACCCCTTCACGCCCTTATTCCCGCAACCGCGCGACTTCTCGCTGAAGACGATCCGCCATGTGGCGAAAATCTTCAAAGCCATCCGCGCCGCCGTCGGCGACGAGTTGGAGATCGGCATTGGCACGCACGGTCAATTCAGCACCGCCGTCGCCATCCGCGTGGCCAAAGAGCTGGAAGAGTTCAGTCCCTTCTGGTTTGAGGAACCGGTGCCGCCGGAAAATGTCGACGAAATGGCGCGTGTGGCCGCGCATACCAGCATTCCAATCGCCAGCGGCGAACGACTGGTCACCAAGTTCGAATTTGCCGAACTGCTCAAGAAACAGGCGGCGCAGATCATTCAACTTGATGTCGGGCAATGCGGCGGCATCCTGGAATCGAAGAAAATCGCCAGCATGGCCGAAGCCTTCTACGCCATGATTGCGCCGCACATGTATTGCGGCCCGGTCGCCGCGGCCGCCGCGGTACAGCTCGACGCATGCTCGCCCAATTTCCTCATTCAAGAATACAACGGCGGCGACCTGCATAACGATATATTCAAAGAGCCCATCCGCTTTGAGAATGGCGTCATCACGCCGCCGACCGGGCCGGGGCTCGGTATCGAACTGGATGAGGCCGTGGTCAAAAAGCGCCTGGCGTAGATCTTGCCGGCGCGCTAGTACAGCCGCCCGGCGCATTTGGGCGAGCCTTGGCTCGCCCAATTTCGATTCTGTTCGTACCCATCGGGCGATCCGCCGGATCGCGCCTACCAGACTATTTCAACCGAAATGGATACATCGCCCCTACCAGACTATTGCAAGCGAAATGGATACATTAGCCCTGCCTGCGCCATTGGCTTGACAGTTCCATTTTGCGATAGAATACGCGCTAGCAATCTGGAGAACAGGATCTGCCATGTCAGGTCAAAGCACAGCGATAGCCATCTTCGGCGTGACCGGCGATCTCGCCCGGCGCAAACTGATCCCCGCGCTCTACAGCAATTTCATCAAGGGAAGGCTGCCGGAGCGCTTGCGCATCGTCGGCGTGGGACGCCGGGAATGGACGCATGACACGCTAATCGACCATGCCCATGATTCGCTGCGAAAATACGCCGCGCCGATATTCGACGGCTGCGCCTGGGACCGTTTCCGCCAGACCTTGTCCTACAGCAAGGTGAACCTGCCCCAACCGGAGACATACCAGAACTTGAAAGACGACCTGGACGCGCTGGACGGGGGCAACAGCAATCGGCTCTATTATCTGTCGGTGGCGCCGGAGTTTTATCGGGACGTCATCACAAATTTAGGCCGGCTCGGCATGGCACGGGAGAACGGCGGCTGCGACTCGGCCCCGTTCTGGCGGCGCGTCGTGATCGAGAAGCCCTTTGGTTATGACCTGTCAACCGCGCAATCGCTCAATCGCGCCGTGCATTCCGTCTTCAAAGAGTCGCAGGTATATCGCATTGATCACTATCTCGGCAAAGAAACGGCGCAGAATATCCTCTTTATGCGTTTCGCCAATACCATCTTCGAGCCGGTTTGGAATCGCAGCCACATCAGCAATGTGCAGGTGACAGTGGCGGAGACGGTCGATGTCGGCACGCGCGCCGGCTATTACGATGGATCGGGCGTGATGCGGGACATGGTGCAGAACCACCTGCTGCAGCTGCTTTCATTGATCGCCATGGAACCGCCCTCCGCCTTTGACGCCGATGCCCTGCGCAACGAAAAGGTCAAAGTCCTGCAAGCGGCGCGCCCGGTGCGAGTCCAGGATACCGTGCGCGGGCAGTATGCCGGTTATCGCCGCGCCGATGGGGTCGCGCCCGATTCGTCCACGCCCACCTTCGCCGCCCTAAGGCTCTTCATCGACAACTGGCGCTGGAAAGACATCCCCTTCTATTTGCGCTCGGGCAAGGCGATGCGCCAGAAAACCACCCAGGTCAACATCCAGTTCAAGCGGCCGCCCAACAGCATCTTTGAACTCACCGAAAGCGGCGATTATTCACGCAATATGCTCTCCATCTGCATCCAGCCGGACGAAGGCATCCACCTGACGATCGAAGCCAAGATCCCCGACCAGCAGATTGCGAAGTCCGTCGATTTGGAATTGCATTACAAGAACGCCTTCTTGGCGGACAACCTGCCCGACGCCTACGAACGCCTGATTCTGGACGCGATTAACGGCGACGCCCAGCTTTTTATCCGCAGCGACGAAATCGAAAGCGCCTGGGGCATTGTCGACCCGATCATCGAGGGCTGGGAATGCGACCCGGCCGCGCCGCCGATGCATAGCTATGCCAAGGGTTCCTGGGGTCCGGCCGCTTCAGACTGCCTGCTCGAGCGCGAAGAACATATCTGGCGAATCAGCTGCCTGCACGAGAACGGCTCAACCCGCGACAGCGACTGAGGCTCGGGCGAGTTAAGGGCGAGCCACCGGCTCGCCCCTACCGAGTCCTTGTTTGCTGCGGGCGAGCCAACGGGTCGCGTAGACACTGACCGTCGGAAGGCGGCTACGTCCGCTTAAGCGCTGCATCCATCCAGTATCTTGCCAAAAATTTACAGCAAAATCTCGTAGGCAACGCTGCGCCATAGCGCCCTCTCCCTCTTTATGGGATCCAGGGCCTGGGCTGGCCCGCCGCAGCTACAGATATAAATGCCATCCCCGTCTTACTCAGCCCGCAATTTATTGCAATCTGCCGTAATGGGCTTTTCTTGACATATCGTACCTTACTATATATTCTATAATCATCCTTCCATATCTTAGGAAACTGCTCGCAACGTTTCACAGCGGCAGGCGCATCGGAGGCTCGTTATGAAACTCAACCTTGTACGTCTGCGCGAGGCCGGAAATCTGACGCTTTCTTTCCGCTCGCCTGTAGCGCTTAGTTTGCCCCCCCCCCCCCCCCCCCCGCATCTCTAGCTAAATCCCGATACTCGCCGGAGTTCGTCAAGAACTCCGGAACGCATGCAAAATTCATTCTCATCGCGCTGGTCTTCCTGCTGCTTTCGGCGGCGCCGGTCTCGGCTCAAACCACCTTCAGCGTCAGCAGCACCAGCGCCTGCACCCTGGCCAACGCCATCACCGCCGCCAACACCGATGCAGTCTCGGGCAGCTGCGCGGCCGGCAGCGGCGCCGACATCATCAACATCACCAGCGACATCACCCTGACCGCCGACCTGCCCAACATCGCCAGCGCCATGACAATCCAAGGCAGCGGCGCCCGCCGCAAAATCGACGGCGCGAACAGCCACCGAGCCTTCGATATCAGGGTCGGCGGCTATTCGGTCACCATCAACGATCTAACGCTGGACAAAATGCAGTCGCCGGCAGGTAGTGGCACTGATGCCGTAGGCGCCGCAATACTCTCTGCGCCACTAAGTGGTGGGCGAGTAACCCTCGAGCTGAACCGGGTGACCATCAGCAACAGCAGCGCCTGGTATAGCGGCAACACAGGTCACTCCGGCGCTATGGCGGTAGGTTGGACAAATCTCACCATCAACGACAGCGTTTTTGACGGCAATCGCGGCACAACTTCCGGTGCGATGCAGGTTTCCGGCAATGTCACGGCGACCATCAATCGCAGCGTTTTTCGCAACAATGTCGCCCAGATATATGGCGGCGCTATCAGGCTTTTTGCCGGCACTGTCACCGTCAATAACAGCAGCTTCTACAACAACACTGTCGAAAACAACCACGCCACATCACAAGGATACGGCGGCGCAATCGAGGTGGACGACGGCGGCACTCTCAATCTGAATCATGTGACCATCACCAACAACACCGTCAAAAACGCCACCTCAAATCGCGGCGGCGGCCTGGCGAACATCCTTGTCTCCTCCACAACCACCGTGCGCGTCCGCAACAGCATCATCTTCGGCAATACACCGGAAGACTGCTACCAAACCATCGCCCTGTCCGTCAACATCGGAAACATCATCGGCAGCGGCAACTGCGGCGCGGGCACGAACGGCTCGAACCAGGATCCCGGCTTGCGCGGTCCAGAGAACGGTTACTACTTACCAAAGGCCGGGGGACCAGCCATCAATGCCGTCGCCTGCCTGACTTCAACGGTCACTAACAAGTGGAACGAAGACCTGCGCGGAGAGACGCGGCCAAACCCTGCCGGCGAAAACGACAAGTGCGACAGAGGCGCGATCGAAGACCCCGGTTGGTCGCCTCCGCCCCCGCCGCAGGTGACGACGCCGCGCACAGATGTTTCCCCGCCCCCGCCCCCCGGCGATGATGTCGGAAGCGTTGGCGGAGGCGGAAGCGGAAGCGGAGGCGATGACGACGATGAAGACGATGAAGACGAATCAGAGGTCACGGCGCCGCCCGTCTCCACCTGCCTGACCCTCGATGGCATCGCCGCTTACAACCTCAGCGAATCCACCCAGTGCCAGCGCGTGGACGCCCTGCAAATCGCCAATCCCGATATCAAAGAGGGCGACTTCGTCGACGCTGTCGATGTCTGGTCCTGGGTCATGCCGAATACGCAAATCTGCTTCACGGCGGCCGGCGCCGCCTTCAAGTTCATCGATACTGCCGCCATGCCGCGCACCATGAGCGATCTGGCCGCTTGCAGCCTGAACGACATGACCTGCGGGACGATCAACGGGCCGGGCATGTTGGTCCTGCTGCCCGGCGATCCGCCCGCCGCCTGCGCCGCGCCGGACGCGCAAATCTCGGCGCAAAGCCTGAGCAATTGCATGGTGCGGACGCAGTTCAATCTCAACTTCCGCGCCGCGCCCGACGGGGAGATCACCGGCGCCGTGCCGCACAACGCCACGCTGACGGCGCTGGAGCGGACGGCGGGCTGGTTTAAGGTGGATTATCATGGCGAGCGCGGCTGGATCGCGGCCGAGTTCGTCGAAACAAAGGGGACTTGCGATTAGGCGGCAAACCCGCGTCATTCGACATCCGCAGGGGCGAGCCACCAGGTCGCGTAGGTCGCGTAGGTCGCGTAGACACTGACCGCCGACACTGACCGCCGCTCGCCCCGACCGAGTCCTTGTTATGCTTTGGCGAGTTGATAGCTCGCCCCGACATTGCTTGCCTGTCTTCAGGCGCGGTCTACTCTGCCCAGGGCTCGGCTTTGAAGAGCTCCATGATATAGAAATGCGCCCCGGCCGGGTCTGTCGCCAGCGCCCAATAGCCGGTATCCGGCGCTTCATTCGGCCCTATATGCACTTGACCGCCCAGTTCCTTGACGCGCGCGACGCCGGCATTGATTTCGCCGATGTTGAAATAGGGCATCCAGCAGGGCGGCGTGTCGCCGAAGCTCTCGTCCATCTGGATCATGCCGCCGTTGTTGCGTCCGCGATTCTTGATGTGGATGTAATGCTCGTCGCCATAGAATTCCCAGCCCAACACGGCGCTGTAGAAGGCTTTGGCTGTCTCCGCGTCCCGCGTTAGCAACTCGTTCCAACACATGGCGCCGACGGTGTTGACGATGCCGGCGCCGATGTGGTTCCGCGCCTGCCACAGGCCCAGAGCCGCGCCGGTCGGGTCCATTAAGAAGGCCATGCGCCCGCTGTCAAAGACATCCATGGGACCGTAGATGATCTGGCCGCCGTTTTCCGTGACGACCGGCAAGAGCGCATCGACATCGTCGACAGAGACATAACATGACCAGTGCGAGGGGATATTCTGCTCGAGGGCCTCGGGCGTCGCATCGCTGAGCGCGGCGACATTTTGGCCCTGATGCTGGAACATGGTGTAGGTCATGCTGTCGCTGATGGGGATATCGACTTTGCCCCAGCCGAAGAGGTCCATATAGAACTGCTTTGCCGCCGCCGAATTGGTTGAGCTGGTGTCGGCCCAGCTGAACGTGCCGTGGGGGTATTTTGTTACGGTGTACATTTGTTGTCTCCTGATCTTCTGCGCGAGTTGAGGGCGAGCCACCGGCTCGCCCCTACCAATTCCTTGGTTGATGCGGGCGAGCCACCGGGTCGCGTAGACACTGACCGCCGCTCGCCCCTACCAAGTCCTTGGTTGATGCGGGCGAGCCACCCGGTCGCCCCTACCGAGTACTTGGTTGATGCCGGCGAGCCACCCGGTCGCCCCTACCGAGTACTTGTTTGTTGAGGCCGAGCCACCGGGTCGCGTAGACACTGACCGCCGCTCGCCCCTACTGAATCTTTGTTTGCTGTGGGCGAGCCACCCGGTCGCCCCTACCGAGTACTTGTTTGTTGAGGGCGAGCCACCGGGGCCCCGTACCAAATCCGTCTTTGTTGAGGGCGAGCCACCGGCTCGCCCGTACAGACATTACGATCGTTGCGGCATGCCGGCGGCGCGCCCGAACGAGATCGACGTTTGCTGTGCCGCGCCAATGCCCGGCCGCTCGGGCGCCTTAGTCTTCCCAGGGATCGGCCTGGATCTGTTGAATGATGTAGAAATGCGCTCCAGCCGGGTCCGACATGTAGGCAAAATGTCCGGCGCCGGGCGCTTCCGTCTTGGGAATGATGATCGTCGCGCCTAATTCGCCGGCTTTGGCGATTGAGGCGTCGATATCGGCGACGGTGAAGTAGGGCTGCCAGACCGAAGGCATCTCCCCAAAGCTCTCGTCCATCTGCATCATCGCGCCATTGTAGCGCCCACCGTTCAGAATGATGATGTAGCCGTTCTCGTCAACGGTGTATTCCCAGCCAAACAGAGCCGCGTAGAAGGCTTTGGCCGCTTCCGCGTCTTTGGTGAGCAATTCGTTCCAGCACATCGCGCCGACGGTGTTGACGATGCCGGCGCCGATGTGGTTTTTCGGCTGCCACAAGCCCAGCTGCGCGCCGGTCGGGTCGATGATTTGAATCATGCGCCCGCTTTCGAAGATGTCCATCGGGCCGAAGACGACCGCCCCGCCGTTGGCTGTGACGACATCCACCATCGCATCGACATCGTCAACCGAAACGTAGTTGGTCCAATGGGACGGGATGCCTTGCTCTTGCATTTCGGGCATCATCGCTGCGAAGCCGGCGGCGTGTTCGCCCTGATTCTGAAACATGGTATAGGTCATGCCTTCGCCGATGGGTTCTTCGATCTTGCCCCAGCCGAACAAGTCCGTGTAGAAAGCTTTGGCCGCTTCCGCATTGGTGGAAGTATTATCGGCCCAGGAGAAGGTACCCGGCGGGTACTTGGTTACCTTGTACATTGGATGTCTCCCTAGAAAGTTTGTTCAGGGCGTTTATCCTATTGCGCTTTCAAGGCGCTGTCAATACAGATTGACAGCCGGGCAGGGCAATCGCACAAAACTGAAATTGCGCCGACAAATGACAATTCTTGCTCAGATTTTGTAATCTGTAGGGGCGTTTCGCTGAAACGCCCGCTGAAAATATTCTACAATTTGCGGGCGCTTCAGCTTGCGTCTTGAGATTCGGCGCGCCTATTGCTGCGCCATCTCCTTGCGCTTCAGGGACTCTTGGATTTCAAAAATGGAACCGGCTTTATCCGGCTTGGGCAGCGGGATGATCACCGGCACGGCTTCCGCGCGCGGCCTCACGCTCGGCTCGCCGCGGATGACCGTGGCGGCGAATTCGTCAAATGTGGGCCCGTTCATTAAGGGCCAGGAATCGAGCGAGCAGTATTCAAAGAGCAGCAGACGCCGCGGCTTGGTCGAGTGATTGGGCGTCGAGGCGTGCAGGGTGCGGGCATGATGAATCGAGATGCCGCCGGCTTTGACCTGGCATTTGGCCGTTTCGCCGGGTTCGAAACCGGGCTCGCTGACCGCGCCGACGAAGACGCCGTTTTCGTGATGGCTGTGCAGCTCGCCTTTATGCGAGCCCGGCGCCATCAGCATGCAGCCGTTTTCTTCGGTCATGTCGTCAATCGCGACGCCGACCGCCAGAATGTCATCGTTGGTATGCGGATAGAAAGCCCAGTCCTGGTGCCATTCAACCGCGCTGCCGTGATCCGGCTCTTTCATATTCAGCTTGGTCGTGTTGAAGCGCAGGCCGGGACCGATCAACTGCTCGACAATATCCAGAATGCCGTCATGCCGCAGCGTCCGATTATAGACCGCGTGATGCAGATTGGGGTTCTTGATGCGGCGCAGCCGCGGCCGCTCCGGGCTGTGATCCCGCTCCAGGTCGAAGACATCCGTGTGCTGGCTGATCGTCCGCGAGCGCTCGACAAACTCGTCAGTGACGCGGCGCAGGGCCGCCAATTCCTCATCGCTCAGCACATTCTCGACCACGATATAGCCGTTTCTGTGATAAAAGGCGATCTCTTCCGCAGTTAGCATGATGCAATTTCCTTCGCATGAATTTGGCGCAAAGTGTGGCAGATTCGCCCCGCCCTGTCAACAGCATGCAGAATCCCGCAGCCATCGGAAGTGTCTATATCGGTGGACATATCTTGAATGCGAGCTTGGCACAGGTTAATCTGCCACAGAGACACAGAGGGCACAGAGTTTTATTGTCACGGTCTAAGCGAAACCACATCCACTACATTAGCCACTCCCCACCCATCTGCGAATGCTCCAAGATGCCCCTTCTTGCTATAATTGATCTGTAGTTTTGCAGAGCGGACGACGCAACCCATGGCTGACCAACTGTCTTTATTCCCTCAAGTACAAATCAAATTCCCAAAAACCAGGTATCAGGGAAGCAAGGCCAAACTCACGAATTGGATTTGGGAGAAAATATCAGATCTGGAATTCGAATCCTGTCTCGACGCCTTCGGCGGCACGGGAACAATCTCGCATCGTCTCAAGCGAGAATTCAAGCAGGTAACCTACAACGATTCTCTCAAATTCAATTATTGGATTGGACAAGCTCTTATTGAGAATTCCGATGTCCTGTTGCAGGAAAACGACGTTGAATGGCTTCTCAACTCATACGATGAGTCTTATCCAACGCTCATCGCCGATACGTTTGCGGACATCTACTTTCTGGAAGAGGAAAACAGCTGGCTCGACAAGGTAATCACAAACACCCATAGACTTGAGAATAATTATAAGCGAGCGCTTGCGTTTTTCGCCCTGGCCCAATCTTGCATCATTAAGAGGCCCTACAATCTCTTTCACAGAAAGAATCTGTATGTCCGTACTGCCGATGTAGAACGTTCATTTGGTAACAAAACAAGTTGGGATCGACCTTTCGAATCGTGGTTCCGGCACTTTGCGATGGAAGCGAATCAGGCCGTATTTTCCAGCGGAAAAACCTGCCTGGCCACAAATATGGACGTGTACTGTACTGAGGGCAAATATGACCTGGTGTATTTCGATCCGCCATATATATCAGGTAAAGGCGTCGGTGTAGACTTTCGAGACTTTTATCACTTTCTGGAAGGTCTAGCCAACTATGACCGATGGTCGGGAATGATTGATTTGACATCAAAGCACCGACGGCTTATCCGAATGCCAAACGATTGGATCGACAAGCGTAGGATTTACACGGCATTTGAGAAAGTGTTTGAAAGGCACGCGGACAGTATTATCGTTGTATCGTACAGAAGTGATGGAATCCCTTCCGAGTCAGAATTGACGGCGCTCCTCGCGCGATTCAAATCTGATGTGCGAGTTGAGAGGTTTCGCAACTACCGATACGCGCTGTCAAAGAACAAGACCTCGAATGAAATCCTGTTGATAGGTCAGTAGCCGATGTCGGATTTCGAAGCTCGGATGCGGGAATATCTGCCAAAGTTCAAGTCGGCCCTTGCAAACGATATTGGGGATTGGGTCGTTAAGGGATTCATCGATACCTATCAGAATATCTATACAATATCGGCTGATACAAAGGTCATTTCAACACTCATTGAACTCATGCTTTTTCCCATAATCACAGATTTTGCCCGAAGAAATTCTTATACGCTTCACTTGGCTGAACATCAGAATCATTATCCCGACCTGTCTTTAGTCGCGCCAAACGGAATCAAAACAGCTTTTGACCTAAAGTCTGCGTATCGCACAAGCGCCAAGAGCGTAAATGGCTTTACGTTGGGAGCATTCACAGGATATTTTCGAGATCGCGAATCTAAGAAGAATACAACCTTTCCGTATGGGGAATATCGCAACCATTTTGTCTTGGGCATAGTCTACTCACGCTCTTCCAAAGTCATGAACGAAAGGACGACTTTCGAATTAAAAGATCTACAAAACATTGAATCAGTCGCACACGACTTTACAGTCCTGCTCCAAGAAAAGTGGAAGATAGCGTCAGACAAGACTGGAAGCGGCAATACAAAAAACATTGGTTCAGTGAAAAGTATTGACGACCTCGTAAATGGAAACGGCGTATTTGCTTCCGAAGGCGAGCAGGCGTTTGATGATTATTGGATGAATTATCTTACTCCAGACATGGCGCGCGCAATTGACTCGCAAGTGCAATATCGGAGCTTGAGCGAATACAAGGCTCTTCGGAATCGGTTCTGATAACCTTGCCGGTCGCAAACGTTACAAGGCCAGTTGAAACCTGGTTGCTGTCCCGAGTCCACCGCGCCCCCGCGAGCTAATCCACGCCCATGTCAAAAATGCGGTTGAGAAAAGCGAAGATATCCACCTGCTCTTCGATCCACTTTGAGGTCGCTTTGCCCAGGGCGTGGCCGGCTCGGGTCAGAACGCGCAGCAGAATGACATTGTCAGTTTCGTCCGCATGTTGCAGGGCGGCGGCGAGCTTCTTGGAATGCATCGGCACCACCCGATCATCATGATCGGCCGTGAGAATCAGAATCGGCGGGTATTCCCGCCCGGCTACAATGTTGTGCAGCGGCCCATAGGCAGTCAAGAACTCGAAGTGCTCCTTGCTGCTTTCGGCATCGCCATATTCGTTGGTCCAGTGACGACCCGAAGTGAAGTATTTGAAACGCAGCATATCGATCGTCGGCACGTGACAAAGAATTGCGCCATACAAATCCGGCCGCTGCAGCATGCAGACCGCCACCAGAAGCCCGCCGTTGCTGCGGCCTTCAATCGCCAGTTTCTTGTTCGAGGTATAGCCATTTTCAATCAGCCATTCCGCCGCCGCATGAATGTCATCGTAGGTATTCTGTCGGCCGGCGAACATACCGGCCCGATGCCAGGCGTCGCCGTATTCGCCCCCGCCGCGGATATTGGCAACGACGAAGATCCCGCCGTTCTCCAACCAAACCGGCAGCCAACTGCGGTAGCTCGGCGTTTGGCTGAAGTGGTAACCGCCGTAGGCGTACATGATGGCGGGATTGTCGCCATTGAGTTCCAGTCCTCTTTTGCAGGTGATGAAAATGGGAATCTTCGCGCCGTCTTGTGACGGGCAGAATGCCTGTCTTGTTTCATATTGCTCGGGATCCAGTCCAGGCACGCTCGATTCGAAGACAGTCTGCAAGTCGCCGGTCTTGAAGTCGTATTGCAGGATCTGCGCCGGCTGCAGAAATGACGTCCAGGCGATGAACATCCGGTCGTCATTCGCCCCGTTATGGGCGCCGGCCTGCTCGCGCTGGTCGACAGCGCCCATGCCCGGCGGCAGCAGCTCGCGATCGAGCGAGCCGTCTTTGTTGTAGATCTTGATGATATGCCGGCAAAGGCGCATGGCCGTCACCACAAACTGCTGATTGACGATGGATACGCCGGCGATGGCTTCTTCGCTTTCCGGCACGACCTCGCGCCAGTTTTCCCGCGCCGGACTGTTGATGTCCACCGCGACCACGCGCCAGTTGAGGGCGCCATTCGTCGTCAGGATGTAAAAGATATCGCCCTCGTTGCCGACATAGCGATACTCCGCGTCCAGGTCATTGAACAAGCGCAGGAATTCGCCCTCGCTATCAATCGGTTTGTAGAACAGGCGATTGGCAATCCGCGATTCCCAGTCGATCGTAAGCAGGAGGTAACGATCATCCGAGCTGACCGACGCCTTATAGGTCACGCCTTTGCGCTCGGGATCGTCAAAGATCAGTTTGTCTTCGGACTGGTCCGTGCCAAGTTTATGAAAGTAGACCTGATGCGATACCTCGGGATTGTCCGGGCCTTCGTCCGGCGCGCCATCGGCATAGCGGCTGTAATAGAAACCGGAGCCATCCTTGCGCCAGGCCGCCGTAGAAAACTTGAGTTTCTCCAGCCGGTCATCCAGATCTTCGCCGCTTTCCACATCCCGGATGCGGAACTCCACCCAGTCCAGCCCGCCGTCCGACACGGCATACATCAGCAGCCGCCCGTCGCTCGTCGGCTGCCATTCGAAGATCGCCACCGTGCCATCCTCGCTGAAGCCATTGGGATCGATTAAGACCCGCTCCGGCTCGTCGCCCTCTTGCACATAAAGGATGGGCTGTTCCAGTACGCCGTCATTCCGCATATAAAACAGGCGGTCGCCGCGTTTGCGCGGCGTCTCATATTTGGGATAATCCCAGACCTCGCGCAGGCGGCGCTCGAAGGTCGCGCGGCCTTCCAGGCCTTCCAGCAAGTCCAGCGCCAACTCGTGCTGCTGCTGCGTCCAGGCCAGCACATCTGGATGCTCGGCCTCCTCCAGCCAGCGATAGGGGTCGGCAACCGGGCTTCCAAAGAAGTCTTCGACCACATCGCCTCTGGGCGTTTCGGGATAATTCAGTTTTCCAAACATTCTTATGTCCCCATCCAGTCACAAGTTCGCGAAATCCGCGCTGAAAGAGCCTCTAGCCAATCTCGTATCCGCTCGGCGGCTCGACCCCGAGCAAATGCCGAACAAAATAATCCCAGCGGCGCCGCACAAAGTAGGGATGCGCGGTGCAGCCATGCGGTTGATTCGGCATGATGAGCAAGTCAAAGTCTTTGTTGGCTTTGATCAGCGCATCGACGACGACCATCGTTGATGCGACATGCACATTCTCGTCCATGTCGCCGTGGATCAGCAGCAGCTTGCCCTGAAGATTCTCGGCATGGTTTTGATTGGCGGAAAAGACATAATGATCGCCAACCGGCAGCCCCATGTATCGCTCCACCCAGGTGGCTTTGTCCAGGCGATGATCGTGATTGCCCGCCGACGAAACGGCGACTTTGAAGAAGTCGGGATAGGCGAACATCGCCCGGCAGGAGGCGTAACCGCCAGCGGAATGCCCAAAGATGCCCACGCCCGAGATATCGAGGTAGCCATAGCGATCGGCAAGCTGCCGTATCGCCGCGATGTGATCGGGCAAGCCATTGTCCTGCAGCCTGCGATAACTGTGATCGTGCTGCGCCTTGGAGCGGCCGGGCATGCCCAGGCCATCAATCATCACCACAACGAAGCCCAGCTCGGCCAGGGATTGCGCCTCCCAGAAGTTCTTGTCGCGCTCGCGCGCGGCATCGGCAAATGCGGCCGGCGCCTGGATCGCCTGCGGTCCGCCATAGATGTAGTCAATGACCGGGTATTGCGCTTCCGGGTCGAAGTCCGAGGGCCGGAAGATCGCGCCGTAGATATCGCTGCTGCCATCGCGGGCTTTGGCTGTGAAGCGCTCCGGCTTTTTCCAGCCGGTCGCTTCAAGGGCGCTGATGTCCGCCCGCTCCAGTTCGCGGATGAGTGAGCCATCCGCCTTCCGCAGCAGAATCACCGGCGCCTGTTCCAAGGTCGAGTAGTTGTCGATGAAGCAGCCGCCGCCGGGAGCAAAGCTGATTGTATGCGCGGCATCCTCGGGCGTGAGCAATTCCGGCTCGCCGCCCTCGAGGCTGACGCGATACAGATGGTCGTAATAAGGATCGCGCCCGGCTTCCCGGCCCATGGCCGTGAAGTAGAGCATTCCGGCGGCTTCATCGACGAACTCAACATTGCTGACTTCGTAACTGCCCGATGTGATCTGCCGGATCAAAGCGCTATTTTCAGCATCGTAGACATAGAGATGCCCCCAGCCATCGCGCTGCGAATACCAGACGACGCGTGATCCGTCGGCGAATACGCGCACGTTTGATGTGCCGCGCCAGACTGAGGGATCGATGCCGGTGCCGCTCTCCTCGGATATGGCAATGCGAGCAGTCCCGGTCTTCGCGTCAATGATGATTAAGTCAATGCTAAAATAACCGCGTCCCTGGCGCACAAAGAATATCGTTTCGGAATCGGCCGACCACCACAAGCCATTGCCATAGACGGGCGGGCCATGATACTGCATCTCGATGGGATCGATATCAACCGCAGTGAGCGCGCCCGCGCTCACATCGGCGCAGACCGGGTAAGCCAAGGGCAGGACTTCATCGCCCGGCAAGGGATAAGCGAATGAATGCAATTTTGGGCGGAGTCGCCCGTCTTTTGGCACAGATTGCACCAGGTGAAACTGCGGCGCCTCGCGTTGATCGATACGGCAGAATAGCAGCTTGCCGCTATCGGGCGACCAGCGCAGCCAGGGCGGTGGCGGATCAGCGATGCCGCCGGTCGTCAGAGGCGAGAGCAGTTCCTCGCCGTAGCCATTCTTTTCCACGCCGTCGGTCGTAAGCGCCCGTTCCTCGCCGGTCTCAACCGAGCGCAGCCATACGTTAAAATCGCGGCTGAAAGCATCCCATTTGCCATCGGGCGAGCGAACCGCATCGCCGGGACTTTGCGGCTTTTCGCCGATGCGCGCGCAGGCATAAGATTCCAGATCGCATGACCAGCGCCCTTCCCCATCGATATCAAATTCGATGCTGTTGCCGGCGTCTGCAAATTCGATCTCCGTGAAGGGCAGCTGCGCCGCGCTGCCGGGCTTACCCGTCGCCAGGCTCAGCGCCGCGGCCAGCCGGTCATGGTCGAAGGCGGGCGCGCGATCGCCGCTGGCCGCGTCCACGAGCAGAAATTCCACAGCCGACAGCGACTTCCAGCGATACCAGAAGCGGCCGGAATCCCCGATCCAATGGGGCTGAATCAGCAGGTCGGAGCTCAAGTCTGTCGCATTCGCCGCCAGCAGGCGTTCCGCGCGGACGTAACGCTGCCATAAATTCTTCGCAGCGGCGGCCGCCCCTTCGCGCTCCAGGTTCAATTTGATTTCCATAATGATTCCTCGCAAAAGCGATTAATTGCATCAAGCCCGTTCAGGCAGCGCCTTTCGGCGCAATGAGGTTCAGCGGCCGTGGGTCCAGGAGCGGCAGCGCGCTCCAGGAACCTTAACTTTGAATATAGGGGTCGAGGGCGTCGCGCAGGGCATCGCCGATCAGATTAATCGAGATCACCGTCATGGAGATCAGCGCCCCGGGAAAGATCATCAAAAGCGGCGCCTTGCGCAGATATTGCCGGCCGTTGCTGAGCATATTGCCCCATTCAGCCTGCGGCGGCTGCACGCCCAAGCCGAGGAAACCCAAAGCCGCCGTCGTCAAGATGGCGCCGGCGACGCCGAGGGTCGCATAGACGATGATGGGCGCCAGCGTATTCGGCAGCAGGTGCTGGACCATGATTCGCAGCCGCCCCGCCCCAAGCGCGCGCGCGGCTTGCACATAATCTTGCTCCTTCAGGGAGAGCACGTTGCCGCGCACGATGCGCGACAGCGTTGGCGTCGCCCAGATCGCCAGCACTATGATTAAGTTGAACAAGCTCGGTCCCAGGACGGCCACGAACAATATCGCCAGCACAATGCCGGGAAAGGCGTACATGACATCGATGACCCGCATGACCAACGTGTCAGTCCAGCCGCCAAAAAAGCCGGAGATCAAGCCAACAGTGGTGCCGCTGATGACGCCGACGGCAGTGCCGACGATGCCGACAAAGAGCGAAACGCGCGCGCCATAGGCGAGGCGTGAATAAACGTCTCGCCCCAGCTCATCAGTACCCATCCAGTGTTCCGCCGACGGCGGCTTCATGCGCTTTCGCAGCGATTGCTTGTAGGGATCGTGCGTCGAGACTACCGGCGCCAGGATGCCCATCAGCGCGATGAAGACGATGAAGACGGTTCCGACCAGCGCAAAACGATTGCGTCGGAATTCGTACCAAGCTCTCCGGGCGCCAGAAATATGCAGCAACTCATCGGCTTCGAGCTGCGAGTTTTTCCGCTTCTGGTCTTCAAATTGTCCTGTGAAAGTCACGCGGCAACTCCTGAACACCTGACGACAACCGGCGTCGACATTGCTGACAGCGGCGCCCCATCATTCATAGCGAATGCGCGGGTCTACATATACCAACAGCAAATCTGTAACGAGATTGGCCATCACAACTGAAATCGCAATCAGCAATACCGCCCCCTGCACCACCGGGAAATCGCGCCCGTTGATGCCGTCTATCAAATACAAGCCGACGCCGGGCCAGCCAAATACTCTCTCGATAATGACCGAGCCCGACAAGATGAAACCGAAGTTTATGCCCAGTATGGTCACGATAGGAATCAGCCCATTGCGAAAGGCGTGTCCAATGAGAACCTTGCGTTCCGCTAATCCTTTGGCTCGCGCCGTCCGCACATAATCATGATTGATGACTTCCAACATGCTCGAACGGGAATAACGCGCCAGCGAACCTGCGATCGACAAACCTATGACGATGGAAGGCAAGATCATATGCTTCGCGCCGCCCAGCCCGGAAGGTGGCAGTATGGGAAAAAACAAACCGAATACGAGGATTAGCACATAGCCGAACCAAAAGTTGGGCATCGAGACGCCAAGCAAGGCGATGACCATCAAAGAGCCATCTATCCATGTGCCCCGTTTGATAGCCGCCAATACGCCAAGAGGAACGCCAACCGCTATCGAGAGCACAAAAGCGGCGAAACCGAGACGAAAGGTATGTGGCATCCGGCGAATTAGATCTTCGGTTACCGGACGCAACGTGCGCAAGGAGGTGCCGAAATCGCCCAGCAGCGTGTTGCGCATGTAGCGCAGATATTGAAGCGGCAGCGGATCGTTAAAGCCATACTTCTCGTTGACTTTCGCCAGGTATTCTTCCGCCTCTTCGCCTTGGAAATCCGGCGGCACGAACATCACGGCCGGGTCCCCGGGCGCCAATTGCATGGCAAACCAGACCAGGGTGACCGCGCCAAGTATTGTTGGTATCGCCAGAAGCAGGCGCTTTACGATGTATTTTTGCATCGCCTGTTAACCTCTACGGCGGCGCCAAAGACGCCAGCCAGGCCAGTGAGGTTCGCGCTGTCAAAAGTTGCACGAAGGGGCGGCAAGCGCCTCGCGACGCCCGCCGTCCCTTTGCAATCCGAAATCGCTGGGCTTGGGCCCTATTCGTTGAGCCAAGCCTTGTGGAAGAGCGGGATGCGCCCGCCCAGCTCCCATACGATGCCCTCAACCGCCGGGTTGATGACGTTGATCCAGGGCGAGTGCCAACCCCAGATCGTCAACTGCTGCTCCAGGAAGATGCGCTGCGCCTGGTGCGAGAGCCGCTTGCGCTCTTCCAGATCGGTCGTGGCTGAAAAGGCGTCGAATGTCGCCTGCAGTTCCGCCGCCACCTCAACCAGATAGGGATCGGTGGCATCGTCAATCTGGTATATCGACCAGAAGGAATCCGGCGCCCAGGCCGCTTCAATCGCTGATGTTACGGCAAAGAAGGAACCCTGCGAGTGGTGGCCGAAGGTCCAATTGCCCTGGTTCTCGCGCCATTCATCCAGCATGGCGTTCCATTCCGCCGTCTTGATCGGGGCGTCGATGCCGATGTCCGTCAAGAATTGCTGGTAAATCTCGTTGAACGTGCCCCAAAGCGCGAAGTCAGCCGAGATGATGTTGACGACCAGTCGCTCTTTTCCGTCCACGCAGTCTACGGTGCGATCGTTGCAATCGCGGTAACGGAAGCCATCATCGGCCAGCGCCCAGCCCGCTTCCTCCAGCATCTCAGCCGCCTTCATCGGATCGTAGGGCGCAATCGGCGGCAGATCATCAGTCCAATAGGGCGAGTTTGGAGAAACGCCGCCGCGCGAGCGCTGAGGCAAGCCGAAGAGAATCTCTTCAATGATCGCCTCAAAATCGATCGCGTGCGCCAGCGCTTGACGCAGCGACAGCTCGGTCATGGGATAGCGCGATGTGTTGATGCTGATCATGGTTACGCCGGGGCCGACCGGGGTATTCACTACGAAACGGCCATCATTTTGCAAGCGTACCGCGTCTTCCGGCTCAATGCCGTCCACATAGTGCACGTTTTCCGATTCAACCTCGATCAAGCGCACGGTGGTATCGCCATGGATGCGAATGGTCAGGCCATCAAGCAGGGGCGCGCCTTGCCAATAATTCGGATTGGCGACATATTGAATCTCGCTCTGCGGTTCATGCGACTTGAACATGAAGGCGCCGGTGCCAACCGGATTCTCGTGGAAGGTCGAGCCATCATCGCCCCAGGCTGTCGGGCTGATCTGATAGGCATCCGTACCCACCGCTACGATATAGATGAAGTCGCCATTGGGTTTGTCGATCCAAATCTTGACCGTGTGGTCATCAACGGCTTCCATCTGTTGAATTTTGCTCAAGCGCGTGTGACCGCGGGCGTCGGGATCATCCAGCTGGCGCTGAATGTTGAAGATCACGGCATCGGCGTTCCAAGGCGTGCCATCATGGAACATCACATCGTCGCGCAGATGGAAAGTGTATTCCAGGCCATTCTCGGATATCTCCCAATCGGTGGCCAGGAACGGCAGCAGATTGTCGTTTTCATCCACCGTGAGCAGCGTGTCATAAAGCGGACGCACGTTGCGAATGCTGGGCCAGGTCGTTCTGGTCTGATCCCAGGCAATCACATCGGCGGATTGCATCATGATCAGCGTACCGCCTTCGTTCGCCTCCTGCGGTTGCGCCGGCGCCGCCAGCAGCAGCAAGGCCAGCAAAAGAAATGCTATTGTCAGTACTCTCTTCGTCATCTTCTTGCTCCTATAGGGCTTGAAATTCGATTTCCTTACGTTTCCGAGATTTGTCTAGGCGCCTCCCTCCGCTCGCTCTACCGGGCCCCGGCGCAATGGCTTGTCGCAAGGCAATCAACTTGACCGCAATCAGCCCGCTACGTCAGAGACAGATACAAGAATAACAAGCCTTGCGGGCGCAAGCAACAAACCGCATTCAATTGGCGCCGGCGCGGCCTCAGCTCGTTACCAGAGCCCCGGGACGCCCCGCCGCCGCGCCTCAATTTGCAGACGCAGCCGTTCCATCAAGTCGACATCCATCTGTCGCAGCAGGTCGATCAGATCGATCGGCACCCAATTCTCGATCAGGTACTCGCCCTCGCGCTTCCACCAGTCAAAATCGCGCAGCGTCATCAGTTTACCGGTGGCGGGGATGCCGGCGTATTCGCCATGATGATGCGAATAAGCGGTGTCCCAGATGCCGCCGCAGCAATAAGCGCCCTCGCCGACCCGGCCCATGCGCCGGCCGCTGCCCTCGCGGCTGATATGGCGGTCGCCGAAGCCCTGCAGCCAGGGCCGCTGATGAAAATCCTCATATTCTTCATGGCTGAAGCAGGCGCCTATGCCGCTGGGGCCATACCATTTCATATCTTCATGCCAGTATTTAAGCTGTTCCATCGAAGTCAAATCGCCGCCATCGCGATTGCGCAGGTAGCGGCGCATGCCCCGCCCCATCGCCTGCACAAGCTGCTGGCTCTTGCGCGACTCCAGTGGGTCCTGCTCGGTCAGCAAGATACCGTCTTTGGCGCGCGGTCCCGGAACCTTGCCGCCTTCAGCGCCGAAAGCCGGCGGCAGCACTTGGTAGCCCGCCTGCCGCATCACCGCCAGCACATCCACTTGTAGATAAGCTTCCGCGATCTTGCCCTCGCGCATGACATAGAATACGCCGAACCAGATATTGGTTTTGCGTCCGGTGGCCGGGATGCCCAGCCAGTCCTCGGCGAATGTGCCGGTGAAGTAACCACAGCCGCTGACCCACTCCTCGCCGGCTGCGGTCGCGTAGAGCGCCGAGCCGGCGTCAATGCCGCCCATGAAGACATAAGGCGCGCGCTTCAAATCGGGAAAGGCACGGCGCAGGGGCAGCCAGAAATCGGCAACTGCCGCCTCAACGCCCAGCGCTTGATCGATCGGCGCCGATACATTCCAATCCACATCGGCGTGAAGCGCTGAGCGCAGGAGCCCGGGCAATTCGTCGGTCGACACGTAATTGAGGCGCTGCCAGAATTCCCAGACCGCCTCTTTGTTCGCTTGGTTCAGTTCAGTGGTCATAAATTCAGTTCCCCTCAATCATGATATTTTCCGGCGACCCGATGGGCCGCCCCAACAAGGTTTGTCCGGCGCTGCGTCAATACTATCGCGCGTAGTCACTCGTCGGTTGCCGCAAGGCAGATTGACACTGCTTCGACTTCGTCAAGTCGTGCAGACAAACAACCCGCAACCATCTGGCCTTAAGAGGAGAGGGTATGGTGACATAATGACTTTGCTTGAAGATAGAAAGGGTTTGTTTAGGGATTAAGTGTCTTAAAGGCGATATTGAGTTCATAGCTGCTATTGTAGCAAAATGAGATACAATTGTCGACCAAATGTTCGCGAATTAGAGCGGCCGCAGGAGAGTGATCTGGACGCGGGATTTCCGGAAGCGGGCTAACGATAAAAGTCGCTGGTTTTCGGGAGACTGGCACGACGGGCGAGAGGTCTGCGCCTCTCGGTCTCTCCATATCAATAGAGCGCCATGCGCCAAGGCGCCGCCAGGCCTGAGAGGAAACTGCATGTGTGAGCGCCATTGCGCTCGCTTTGACACGATCTCCTTGACATACTGCACCCTCAAAATTATCCTATGATTGTCTGTGTTTAGCGGCCAGTCTAGGATTGGCGGGCTCGTGCAATCACAATAAATTGAAGCATTGTGCAAAATCAGTTTGCGGGAATCGATCATGGATATAGCGAATGAAGTGCAGCCGGCTGACTTTTCTGAGACGCGCGACGAAGAATTGCGCACGATGCGGGACCAGCTTAGAGCAAGTGAGAGACTAGTGGCGGAACTTCAAGCGAGCCGGAGACGTTCGCGCGTATTCGGCACGTTTCTCTCGGCGCTGATCGCCGCCATCTCGTTTACTATTGCCGCGTTTCTACTCGCGAGTGTTATGCTCAATATCGGGATTTTCCCGTGACACTAGAAGGATTGGATTTGCTGATAGCAATTATTGGCATAGCGGTTACTTTACTGATTGGCATATTATCGTTGATGCTGAATTTCGCGAATAGAGAAGAGGATCGGTCAAAAGCGGAACAAGAGAGGCTGCGCCAAGACATCATTAACCAAGTCAAGGCCGAAATTTATAGGGACATGGCGGCCTGGGGCGCGACAGGTTTGCCAAGGGAGCGATCTGTTGATCGGCTTGTCGAAAGGGACGACGTGTCTGGCGGCGAAGAAGGGGACGATGACGATTCTGATGGCAAACAAAACGCGATAAACAAATAGCCATAGTCTGACAAAAAATCAGAGCATTGAAATAGGTAAGCCCCGCTAAAAGCGGGGCTTAGTCCGTAACTCGCGGAGTTCGACTGTAAGGGCGTGCGTACGCCCTTGAGAGTCTCCGGGGGAATCTTTCGCGAGACAGCGCATTAGGCTGCTACGTCGTTCCGCCATCCTGCCATGAGGCGGAATCTATGCCGAGGCATCGGATTCGATAGTTCGTTGAGAAACGACCTGCATCCCCGCATTCAAGATCTCGGTGATTCTGTCTACATCGTAGACGCTACCGGCCCAGACGCCGCCGCTGGCCGCCTGCAGCGCCGCCCATAAGCGCGTATCCGCTGGCAGATCGGGATGGGGCTGCAAGTCGGGATGCGGCCTCCGCTCGTACAGCAAAGCCCCCGCCTCCTCCGGACTCAGCGCGCCCGCCGCCGTGCCCACCAGGGCGACTGCGCCCGTCAAGTTGTTGCGGTCGATGTCAATCTCGATCAGGTCGCCATCGCGCAGCTTGCCGATGGGCCCGCCCGCCAAAGCCTCGGGACCGACGTGGCCGATGCAGGCGCCGGTCGATACGCCGGAAAAGCGGGCGTCGGTGATGATGGCGACATGCTTGCCCCAGGGGATGAATTTCAGCGCTGAGGTCAACTGATAGGTCTCTTCCATGCCCGTGCCCATAGGGCCGATGCCGGTCAACACCAGCACATCGCCGGCTTTTATCCGCTCGCCTTCCAAACCCTTCAGCGCCCGTATCGCCGCCCGTTCCGAGGTGAAGACGCGGGCCGGCCCCCGATGCCGGTAATTGCCGTCGGCGTCGACGACGCTCGGGTCAATGGCGGTCGCTTTGATGACCGATCCTTCGGGCGCGATATTGCCCATCGGGAAGACGACCGTGCTCGTCATGCCGCGGGCCCGCGCTTCATCGGCGGACATAATCACATCATCGGGATCAATGCCGTCGCTGGCGCGCAGGCGCTCGCGCGCGTTGCGCCGGCGCTCGCTGTTCTCCCACCAATCCAGGACCGTCGCCAGCGTATCGCCGGTCACCGTCCGGGCAGCCGTATCCAGCAGGCCCATGTCGCGCAGATGACACATGACTTCCGGCGCGCCGCCGGCCATAAAGACCTGGACCGTCGGGTGATTGCGCGGCCCATTGGGCAAGGCGTCGACCAAACGCGGCGTGCTGCGATTGACGCGGATCCAATCGTCAACAGTCGGCGGCGTCAGCCCGGCGGCATGCGCAATCGCCGGGATGTGCAGCAGCAAATTGGTCGAACCGCCAAAGGCCGAATGCACCAGCATGGCGTTCTCCAACGCCGCCGGCGTCAAGACATTGGACATCGTCGCGCCCGACGCTTTCAAATTCAGCAGCGCCAATGCCGAGCGCCGCGCATTGTCCAGCCAGACCGGCTCGCCCGAGGGCACAAGCGCGCTATGCGGCAAACTCATGCCCAGGGCCTCGGCCACCACCTGCGCTGTGGCCGCCGTGCCCAGGAATTGGCAGCCGCCGCCCGACGAGCCGCAGGCTTTGCAGCCCATCTCGGCCGCGTAATCGAGGCTGATCAGGCCGTGGGCAAAACGCGCCCCTATCGTCTGCACGGTTCCGGCATCTTCCGCGCCCTCGGCCGGCAGGGTCACGCCGCCGGGCACGATGATGCCGGGCAAGTCGCCGCAGCCGGCCAGGGCGATCATGGCGGCCGGCAGCCCTTTATCGCAGGTGGCGACGCCCATGACGCCGTCGCGCGTCGGCAAGGAGCGGATCATGCGCCGCATCACCAGCGCGGCATCGTTGCGGTAAGCCAGGCTGTCCATCATGCCGCTTGTGCCCTGCGAGCGGCCGTCACATGGATCGGAACAGTAGATAGCGAACGGGATGGCGTCCTGCGCGCGAATCGTCTCGGCCGCTTCCTTGACCAGCAGGCTGATTTCCCAATGCCCGGTGTGGTAGCCCAGGGCGATCGGGCGGCCGTCCTCGGCGCGCAAGCCGCCCTTGGTGCTGACAATCACGTATTGCTCGCGGTTGACCTCTTCCGGATGCCAGCCCATCGCGACATTCTGCGTCATCGCAAAGAGGTTGCCGCTGGCTTCGTTCAAGAGCATGTCTTCGTCGAAGGGCAGCTTGCCTTCGCGGCCCTGCCCCCGGGTCCGCGTCGTCGGCAGCAAATCCGCCCCGCCGTAGATTTCGCTTTGCATGGGTTCGTCTCCCTCTTTTTTCATTGAGGCGCCGAGTCTTGATTTAACACAAAGGCACAAAGACACAATGTCACAAAGGCACAGAAGTAAACGCAAGCAAGTTATTGAAAAAATGCGCATCGTTTTTCGCGGCATACTTGCGGGCGACCCAAGGGTCGCCCCTACGGTATAAGAAGAGATTTGGTGTACGGGCGAGCGGGTTTCCTCTGTGACCTCTGCGCCCTCTGTAGTTAGAATAACTGTGCCGTCTTCGTTAAACAGGACAGATTATGACACAGAAGCGATTTTCAAATCAAACCGTCATCGTCACCGGCGCCGGCGAGGGCATCGGCTATGAAATCGCCCGGCAATTCTGTGCTGAGGGCGCCTCGGTCATTCTGAACGACATCCTGCCAGAACGGGCTGAAGCCGCCGCGCGAACAATCGCCGATGAGACGGGCGCCGCCTGCGTCGCCGCGCCGGGCGATGTCGCCGACATTGAGACGGTGCGCGGCCTCGTGTCGCGGGCGGTGGAGGAGTTCGGCGGGCTGGATGTCTGTGTCTGCAACGCCGGTTTGACCTCCTGGGGCGACTTTTTCAGCTACGACGCGGCGGATTTCGAGCGCGTCGTCGGCGTCAACCTGCGCGGCAGCTACTTCTTGGCGCAGGCGGCCGCGCGGCAGTTTCGCGCGCAAGGCAGCGGCGGACGCATCCTGCTGATGTCATCGGTCACCGGGCATCGCGCCGTGCCCTATCTCAGCGCCTACGGCATGACCAAAGCGGCGCTGGAGATGCTGGCCCGCAATCTCGTGCTCGAGTTGAGCCCGCACGGCATCACCATCAACTGCGTGGCGCCGGGCGCCGTCATCACGCCGCGCAACCTGCAGGACGACCCCGATTATGAAGAGCGCTGGTCGCAGTTGATTCCGGTGGGGGAAGCGATTCAGACCCAAGACATCGCCAACGCGGCGCTATTTCTGGCGTCGCCGGCCTCAAGCCGGATCACCGGGCAGGCGATCGTGGTCGACGGCGGCTGGACCAGCGCGAGCCCCATACCCAATATGGATTACGGCAAGGATTACGAGAACTGAGGTAATCTACTTCTTATAGGCCTTGAGTGGTCAGGACAAGTATGATGACCAAATCATCAAGAAACAAAACGATTACACTCTCTCATTCCGAGAAAGAGCGCTTTGAAACAGGTCTGCTTGTTCCAAATTGTAGATTGGAAGTCGCGCAGGCGCTTGATCAAACGATATTGGGCGATGCGCTCGAAGCGCTCGATTATCTGCCTGAAAGCTTTGTTGACTTACTCTTTGTTGACCCGCCGTATAACATGACCAAAGTTTTCGGCAAGTCAAGCTTCAAGAGAATGGGAAGCGCTGACTACGAAAGTTGGCTGCGTTCTTGGTTTAAGAAGATCATCGCGAAGCTAAAGCCCAATGCGTCGATTTACGTCTGTGGCGACTGGCGTTCTTCGTCCGCTCTTTTCCGCGTACTGTCCGATTATGTCAATATTAGAAACAGAATCACGTGGGAGAGGGAGAAAGGACGCGGCGCAAAAGCAAATTGGAAAAATGCGTCTGAAGATATTTGGTTTGCCACAATGGGCGATGAGTACTTTTTTGATGTTACGGCGGTGAAGCTGAAGAAGAGGGTCATCGCGCCATACCGACATGACAACGGCAAGCCAAAGGACTGGATAGAAGAAAGCAATGGAAACTTCCGGCTAACGCATCCGTCTAATGTTTGGACAGATCTAACTGTGCCGTTCTGGTCGATGCCGGAAAATACCGGTCATCCAACTCAGAAGCCGGAAAAGCTAATAGCCAAAGCTATTCTCGCCAGCTCAAAGGAAGGTGATGTCGTCTTGGACCCATTCTTGGGTTCAGGGACTACCTCGGTGGTTGCAAAGAAGCTGGGAAGACGGTACGTAGGTATAGAAATTGACAAACATTATGCCTGCCTGGCCGAAAAACGCTTGAAGATGGCTGAAGTGGATAATCGCATTCAGGGCTACATTGACGGCGTGTTTTGGGAGAGAAACACAAATCCTGCTAAAGACTCAGCCTTAGAGAATCTTCGCCAGCAAAGGACGCTTCTATGAATAAGGCGGTCTTGTCGTTGATACAGTTCATTGAGTCTCAAGACGGAATCGCAGACAAATCAGCATTGGTCAGAAGAGTTCGAGACGAATTTAGACTTACGAAAGACCGGTCAGTTTACTACTGCCCGCACTACGCGATTCGGTTCAGTTCCACCAGGTCAGACAGTTTTTCCAACACGGTTATAGCGTTGTCTACTATTCAAATCTCCCGACAATCGTATTGATGGAACGACGAGCAAGGAATTCTTGCGGAAAATACTCAATATCTAGTTGTCAGTAGTGTCAAGTAAGTCATGCAAAAACTGATTGCAATTCTATAGCAACAGTGGGCGAGCTACCGGCTCGCCCGTACACCGAGCCTCCTATTATGCCGTAGGGTTGATCATTGTTGGGCGAAAGCAGCGCCGGTTCGCCCTCAATCCAGCAAATCCTGAATGACGCGATTGCTGGCGGACAGGCGATCGGACAGAACTGAGGCAATCAGAATGTGGATGGCCGAAGCGGCCCGCGGTTCCGTCTCGCCCATGCGGCGCAGCGCTTCATGGCTGAGCCGCTGCAGCACGCCCGCTTCCGTCGCCACGACCGAAGCGCTGCGCGCCTTCTTCAGATAGAAACCAACTTCGCCGATCACCGTGCCGGCGGTCATGCTGCGCAGGCGCAACTCGCCGGCATCCGGCAGGCGCAGCAGCACATCCACGCGACCGGACTCGATGAAGTACAGGGCATCCGATTCATCGCCCTGTTCGAAGACCGTATCGCCGGCTCGGGTCTCAATGCGCTCCAGGTAGCTGTAGAGGGCGCTGACATCGCGGCTTTCAATCATCGTATGTTGGGCCAGTTGCCGCTCCACGGTGATTCGGGCGCTATCCAGCAGGTTTGCTTCCGCTAGCAAGGCGTTCTCGCACCATTCCAGAGCATGGTCCAGATCTTCAAAGAGCGCTGGTCGCTCGGGCCCGCCCTCTACAATGCCGCTATCTTCCAGCGCCGGCTGCAAATGGGGCGCGGCGTTCGATATGAGCAGTTCAATATCTTGTTTCTCCGTGAGTCGCTTCAGCTTCTTGAAGTCATTTGTCGTGGAGAAATCGAAGCCGCGCACGGCTTTGAAATCGAGGATGAGAAATCCCAGCGCTTTGCCGGCATCCTCCGACAGGCGCCCTTTGACATGCTCGTAAAAGCGATAAGCGGTGCCGAAGAAGATGTAGCCCTGCAGGCGCATGACCAAAATCTTGTCGCCTTCCCTTTGCAGGAATTGGTACTGCGCGTAGGGCCGGTCGAGATTGCTGCTGTGGAAGCCGCCGGAAAACTCCTGCTTGATCACTTCCATCCGGCTGTATTCCCAGACAAAGAAGATGATCGCCACCATGATGCCGATGGCGATGGCTGTCAAAAGGCCGAAGAGAGCCGTGACCAAGGCGATGACGATGATGACGACATACTCTTGGCGCGGCAGACTGGACCAGGTGTCAAGCAGCCATTCCTTCATGAACTGCAGGCCGAAGAAGATCAAGAGTCCGGCCGGGATGAAACGCGGAACAAGCGCGAATAGCGCGCTGCCAAAAAACAGAGTCAGCGCAAACATCAGCGCCAGAATAAGGCCGACCAAGCGCCCGTAGGCGCCCATGGTTGTCACCAGCGATGAAGATATGGGAGCGTGATAAGCCACAATGCCGCCGCCGGAGACGCTTGCGGCGATATTGGCGACGCCGTTAACCATACATTCGCGATTGAGATCCAGCTCGCGGTTCACGATCAGCTCTTGCGCGCTGACCCGGAAGAAGAGATTCAGCGTCAAAACGATTATCAAAGTCAGGATGCCGCCGACGCTGGCCGCGAGCATGGAAGCGTCAAGTTGGGCGACCGCGGCGAAATCGGGCAGGCGCCAGCTTATCGTGCCGGACACTTCCGGCAGGAACCAACCGGCCTCCGCCAAGCTGTTTGCATCGCCAGGGCCAAGGTAGACCCAGGCGTTAAACAGAAGGAAGAAGGCGATGATGCAGCCCGGCATAATCATCGTACTCTTGAAGCGAGCCCGCAGCCCAAGGATGCACAGAGCGAAGGCGACAGCCGGCAGCCAGCGCGCGAAGACTGCGCCTTCAAAAAGCGCAGGCAGGGACTGCGCGTTTAGCCTAAGACCAACCAAGGTGGAAAAACCAGCATTGACAATCAGCCAGCCCAAGCCGGCCATGAAACCGCCGACGATGGGATAGGGGACGTAACGGACTAATCCCCCGGCGCGCATCAAGCCCAGCAAAAGCAGAAAAGCCCCGGTCAGGACCGCAGACAGCGCGATAATCAGAAATACGACGGCAAAGAGCGCCTCCTGGCTTATATCGGCCGGGGCAGCCGCAATCACGCTGCCCGCGACTATGCCTTGGATCACCGCCGTCGGGCTCTGCGGCACCACCAGCGTCGCGTGATCCGAACTGAAGAGCGAGGTGATCAGAACGGCGACGATTTCGCTGACCATGACGATGCCCAGCCCGGCGGCGAAGAAGGCCTCCAGCTTGCCATGGAAAACCAGTCGGGCATAAGAGGGCATGGCGCTGGCCATGAGCAGCCAGATTATGGCGCTCACGAAGAGGCTGCGCAGCAAGACCGATGGTTGAAGCAGGTAAGCCAAGCGGCCGCGCAGGTTTGGCGGGTCCGCATCTAAAGGTGATGAATTGTTCATGGGAACGCTCGGATGCCGGCGACTGCGGCGCTACCCGTTGTCGGCAACCGTGTCAGCGCCGGCCGCCTCAGCTTTGCGGCGGCGGCCGCGCGCCAGGTCATATCCCAGCCAGCCCAAGCCCAGCACCGCCAAGCCAACGCCGCCAAAGACCATCATATTGTACTGTTCCGATACCAGACGGCGCCGCTCAATATCGGAGGCCATCAAGCCCTGCGCCTGGCTTTTGCTCTCCAGCTTGACTTCCCCGCCGCTCTCGTGGATCTGCGCCGACATGTTGCCCGACAGCCGATTCGAGAGAACCACATATTGCAGGGCCGCATAAGCCGCCATTAGAATGCCTATCACGATCGCGGCAAAGAGCATGCGTTCGACCAATTCATTTTCGAGCAATCCGCGCATGAACTCGTCCTGTTGAGCTTTCATTGCCTTAAGCGATACAAATATCTACAATAGATTCACTTCTCATTTGAATTGTACGTAATATGCCGATGCCTGACAACAATCTGTCCTTCACCGCCACGTCCGAGCCTGAGGCAAGAACAGGGCCTGAACTTGTCGCTTGCCTTTTTTCTCGTCCGATCCGGGCCGCCCAATCCAAGCGCTGTGAAGCTCCGTTCGCCCCAGGCGGGAATCCGCACGAGCATGACTGAAAACCGCAATCGCAGTTGCGATCGCCGCGTGGCGGTCGGTATTGTCGGCAGCAGTTGGTGGGCGGACGCCATGCACCTGCCCGCGCTCCACAGCCACGCCGGCGCCCGCACGGTCGCCATCTGCGGCCGCCGCCGCGAAAATGCCCAGGCGCTGGCGGATGCCTGGCGCATTCCGCAGGTCTACACGGACTACAACGCGATGATTGAGCGCGCTGATCTTGACGCCATCGTCATCTCCACAACCAACGACTCGCATTATCCCATCGCCATGAAGGCGCTTGAGCGCGGCCTGCACGTCCTCTGCGAGAAGCCGATCGCCCTGACATACGGGCAAGCGCGGGAAATGGCGGAAGCGGCCGAAGCCAAGGGACTTAAAACGCTGACGCCATTCACCTATCGTTTTATGCCGACCGCGCGCTATCTCAAAGAACTGATTGCCGGCGATTATCTCGGGACCCCCTACCACCTCAATATGCGCTATTACACCGGGTTCGCCCGCGACGGCGACTACCTCTGGCGCTTCGACAAGAAGGTCGCCGGCGCCGGCGTCGTCGCCGACCTGGGCACGCATTTCCTGCATCTGGCCGAATGGCTCTACGGCGAAATCAGCGCCATCACTTGCCGCCTGGGATACAGCGTGCCGCGCCCGCCCCTGGATCCACAAGGCATTCCCTATGAGGTCCTGGACGATTCCTGCATGCTCGCGCTGGAGTTCGCCGGCGGCGCACTGGGCCTGATCCACTGCAGCGCCGTCTGTTATGAAGACAGTCCTTTTGGGCAAACGCATCACATGGAATTCCACGGCTCGCAGGGCACGCTCTACAGCTTCACCGACTGGGATAAAACCCAGCAAGTACGCGGCGCGCGCGTCGGCGAAGGCATGATCCGCGACTTGCCGATCCCGGATCATATTTGGGGCGGCGCCCGCCGCGACACCGTGCACAACACCTATCGCGACATGTTCCGGTCCGAAGACCACATGATCCGCGGTTTCATCAACAGCATCATTGAGGACCGGGCGATCTCGCCGGATTTCCATGACGGCGCGCGCATGCAGCGCCTCGTCAGCGCCGCCGTCCGGAGCCATGAAAGCGGGCGGCGCGTGGAAGTCGCGTCGATCACGACATAGCCGAGCGCTTGTGAGGCTCAATTGGCATTAGCATTACAAACGGACAATTATCTAGAACAATACCGAAAAGACACAGGCGTTTCGGAGTGTCATTGCGATGTTCTTCGAAAAACTACGATTTCTGCCGATTTTAGCTCCCCTTCCCTAGCTTGCTGGGGAAGGGGCCGGGGGATGGGGTAGAAAAACGCAATAACAGTCCAGCCATATAAACCCAAGTATGAGGAGTTGAACATGTCAGATGCGCCCATGTTAATTCGCTACCATCGGCCGGGCGAAGGCGCGCGCGTCGGCGTGCTGCGCGGCGAGACAGTCCACGATATCAGCCACTGTTTTCCGGCGCTGGTTGATGTCTTCCGGGATTCGGTCGGCGATGTCGATGGTCTCATCGCCGCCGTCGGACGGGCCGCCGATGACGCCTCCCTCCGCTTCCCGGCAGCCGAGCTGGACAATCAGCCCGCGCCCGAGGCGGCGCATTGGCTGCCGCCGCTGGACGAGCAGGAAGTCTGGGCGGCCGGCGTCACCTATATCGCCAGCCGCAAAGCGCGTCAGGAAGAAGCGACCGATGGCGGCGATGTCTACGCCCGCGTCTACGATGCCGAACGGCCGGAGATCTTCTTCAAGGCATCGTCCAAGAATACAGTCGGCCACCTGGACGCGGCCGGCATCCGCAAAGATTCGCGCTGGAATGTGCCCGAGCCCGAGTTGGGGCTGGTCGTCAACCCGGCCATGGAGATGCTCGGATTCACCATCGGCAACGACATGAGCAGCCGCGACATTGAAGGCGCCAATCCGCTCTACTTGCCGCAGGCCAAGGTCTACACCGCGTCCTGCGCCATCGGACCGGGCATCTTGCTGGCGCCCTCTTACAGCTGGCCGGCTGCCACCATTCGCCTGGTCATCAGTCGCGCCGGCGCCGAGCAGTTCACGGGCGCTATCAGCACGGACCAAATCAAGCGCAGGATTCCCGAACTCATTGACTATCTCGGGCGCAGCAACAGTTATCCGGGCGGCGCGATCCTGCTGACCGGCACGGCTATCGTGCCCGACGCCGATTTTACCTTGCAGCCGGGCGACCTCGTCGACATTAGCATCGATGGCATCGGCGCGCTGCGCAACAGCGTCATCGAGGTTTGAGCGCTTGCGCCGCGTCGAACTGGCGCAGCTCAAGCTGCCCGATTTCGGCCTGCCGACAGTCGAGCCGGCAATCCCGCCCGAGACTTACCGGGCGTGGATCAATGCGGACGTGAAATAAAAAGTCTGACTTGCCGTGACTAGGAGAAATGGTGAAATGGCCATAAAAGCTGATATGAAGAACTTGCTCAGTACACTCGAATTCAGATCTCTTGAGCAAACGGGGGGATCCATATGGAGGAAAAGCTTTGAGCAGCCCGACTGTGTTATAGAAGTGGATTTTGGCGAAGAACGCATTTACTACCCTGGCAAGATGGAAGTACATGATCTGACGACGTCCAATTTCTCCAAGTCCGAAAACCTTGTTGTATTGGAATGTGTGGTTAGATTATTGAGCAAAGGTTATCCACCGGACAGGATAGAGTTGGAAAAGAACTGGCCGGTTGGAAAACGGCGGAAAGGCAAACTGGATATTCTCGTGAAGAAACGAGACAGTGAAGATGCGTATCTAATGATCGAATGCAAGACCTATGGACATGAGTTTGAATTCGAAGCAAAGAACATGCTGGACAAGGAAGGTGGACAACTATTCTCGTATTGGCAGCAAGACAGGAACGCAGACATACTGTGTCTATACTCATCTAGGGTAAACAACGGGCAAATAGAATACGCGAATAGCATGATTTTGGTCGACGAACAGATGAGAAATACCGGCACTGTCAAGGACGCTTTCAATAGATGGAATAAGCAGTTCCTATTGAAAGGCCTGTTCGAGACAGACGTGAATGCCTATCGAGTGAAATTCACACCATTAAAGCGCAATGACCTAAAAGAGTTGGGCAGCGAGGACGGCAAACGAATTTTCCATCAGTTTCTTGAAATCCTACGCCATAACATCGTCTCTGATAAGGGCAATGCCTTCAACAAAATCTTCAACTTATTCCTTTGCAAGATCCTCGATGAGGACCGGTATGCAGACGAGGAACTTGACTTCCAATGGATAGAGGAACGGGATACCGAAGAATCGCTCTTGGGAAGGCTTAACGTTTTGTACAAGGAAGGGATGTCCAGATACCTCGACAAAGAGGTTACGGACTACAGCCCTGAGGATATTAATGGCGACGTCCTTAGCGAAGAGATTAAGACTATTATCAATGAGTTGCGTCTATACAAGAACCAAGAATTCGCGTTTGTCGACGTCTTCAATCGTGAGTCGTTTAAGCAGAATGCGCGAATAGTTATAGAGGTAGTTAAGCTGCTGCAAGGCTGGCAGATCAGATATACGCATAAGCAACAGTTTCTCGGCGAGTTTTTTGAACTCCTTTTAAGCGCAGGCTTCAAGCAAGAGTCAGGGCAGTTCTTTACTCCTGTCCCGTTAACTCGATTTATACTCAGATGCTTACCAATAGAATCAATCATTAGCGAAAAATTGCAGAGTAGAGATGTGGACTTCTTGCCTTACATAATCGACTTTGCATGTGGAAGTGGCCACTTTCTAACAGAGGCTATGGATATAGTTCAGGAGCTTGTTGAGGATGTTGATGAGGAAGACGTGATACCGACTCAGGTAAGCCGACTTCGAGCTTTCAAGCAAGACAAATACGGATGGGCTGGGGACTATGTCTTTGGTATCGAATGGGATTATCGACTTGCAAAGACATCGAAACTCGCCTCATTCCTAAATGGCGATGGAAATGCAAGAATTGTACACGCCTCTGGGTTGGAACCATTTTCCGCCTATCCAGACGGGATCCGCGTCAATTCATTTGACATTCTTGTGGCAAACCCTCCCTATGCTGTTAAGGGATTTAAGCAGACCGTGACTGATGGGTTCAATTCCTTCGCTATCTACGACAGATTAACTGATCGCAGCGGCGAAATCGAAGTACTTTTTGTTGAAAGAATGGCACAACTTGTTAGAAAAGGCGGAGTGGCGGGCATTATTTTGCCTAGGTCGATATTGAATAATGTGGGAGTGTATTCGGATGCTAGAAAGACTATTTTCGAGAATTTCACGATTTTGGGGATCGTGATTCTTGGTGCCCACGCGTTTATGGCTCCAGGAATAAACACTACAGTAATGTTTCTGAGAAAACGAAAGAACAAATTAACACTAGACAGCCCCGAGAGTTATCGCGAAATGTGCCGAATAGACACCCAAGAAACTGGTGGGGTGGTGCTTGCAAAGAGCGGTGAGAAAGATGTCGAGAAGAGGTTTCTTGGTTATGAGTTTAGTAAAAGAAAAGGCAGCGAAGGAATCAAAATTAGGGAAGAAACGTTGCTCTTTGATGATAATGACTTATTCTCTGATCAATATGTAAACAGTTACGTTCTGCGTGCAATGCTAGGACACACAGTAACTCACATAAACGAAAGGCTTCGTGAACATCTCGAAATTGTCCCGCTTGAGCGTCTGATAGATTGGAAACGCGGAAACGCAATCGGTTTCATCGACAGATTTCGTCTGATACACAGCGATGAGAGCAAACTGGTTGATCTAGGCGACTACATTGCCACGCTCGAGTCTGGAAGCCGACCAAGGGGTGGCGTATCGGAGTTTATTGATGGCATCGGTAGTTTAGGCGGAGAACATATCGATGGCGACAATGGCACGATTGACAAGACAGAAATGAAATATGTGCCTAAGGAATTCCACGAAAATATGAAGACAGGTCATGTAAAGGACGGCGACATATTGATCTGTAAAGATGGAGCACAAACGGGAAAAAGTGCGCGATTCAATGATGATGGGCAACCATACTGTGTAAACGAACATGTGTTTATAGTGAGGAGCAAGCAACCTGATGTGAACCCTCAGTACTTGTTCTATTTTTTGATGAGTTCGTTTTTTCAAAAGCAAGTCAAAATGTTCGCATACAACAAGAAAGGTCAAGCGGGACTAACCCGTGAACACATGCAACGTATACTACTGTTCTTGCCCTCGCTTGAAGATCAAGAAAGGATAGTGCGGAAAATTGACAGGAAGTGGGAAGCCCTAGGTGGGAAGCACGAGCGAGCCATATTTATTGACCAAGTGTTAAGTGAGGAAGGCTTAGCAGGTGAGGAATAAGTTCATCTTCTATTTGTGAGAGGATCTTTGCTTTAGAAACTCAAGAAGTAGGCACGCCATGAAAATCACCGCAATCGAAAGCCTGCAATGGACAGCCTATCCGCGCCTGCTCACCGTGCGCGTCCATACCGACAGCGGCTTGATCGGCCTGGGCGAGACCGTGGACAAGATCCCCGGCGCCAAGGCGGCCCTGCACGGCACGATCGCGCCGCTGGCGCTGGCGCAGGACCCGCTCGATATCGAGGGGCTTTGGCGCTTCATTATGGACAACATCATGTACCACGGCTACGGCGGGGCGGAGACGCGCGCGCTCTCCGCCTTTGAGGTCGCGCTTTGGGACATCATGGGCAAGCACTATGGCGCGCCGCTTTATCATCTGCTCGGCGGCAAGACGCGGGAGGAAATCCCGACCTACAACACCTGCCTCAGCTTTGGCGCCTGCCAGGATTACCGCGCCTGGCACGAGGACGCGGGAGCGCTGGCGCGCAGCCTGCTCGACGATGAAATCTACGCCATGAAGATCTGGCCCTTCGACCAATTCAGCGAGCGCAGTTTCGGGCAGCGCATCACAACCGCCGAGATCGAAAAAGGCTTGATCCCGGTCCGGCAGATCCGCGACGCCGTCGGCGACCGAATGGACATCGGCATTGAATGTCATTTTCGCTGGAATCGCGTCAGCATGGAGCGCATCGCGCGCGCCCTGGAACCCTACGATATCTTGTTCCTCGAGGATGTTCTGCCGGCGGTTTATCCCGATGAAATCAAGGCGCTTTCGCAGAAGACCAGCATCCCCATCGTCGGCTCCGAGCTGCTTCTGACGCGCTGGCAATACCGCGAATGGCTGGAGAAACATGTCTCGCAGATCGTGATGACCGATGCCGTCTGGAATGGCGGCATCGCCGAAACGCGCAAGATCGCCAACCTGGCCGAGACTTTTGGCCTGCCCATCGTCTTGCACAATGTCGCCGGCGCCATCTGCCACGCCGCCTGCATGCACCTCGGCGCGCATATCCCCAATCTATATTTTGTCGAGTCGGCGCGGGCCTTCTACCAAGAATACTTCCCCGTACTCACGGACCTGGCGCCGACCGTCAGCGATGGACATCTGGGCATTCCCGAGGGACCGGGGCTGGGCGTGAACTTGCGGGAATCGGCGCTGCGGCGTAACGATTTGTTACGCGAAGTATCCGAGGGCGAGGGGCTTGCCCGCGGACGCCGGGCGATGGGCGATCATTGGGCGGTTGAAGATATCCGCTAAGCGCCGCCCGCAAGGCTTTGAAATCCACGCATTGTCAAGTCAGCGAATCCGCGCTACAATCCTGCACACTTGCTTGGCGTTCGTCTAATTTGCGTACGTTCGCTCGGCGCAGGAATCGGTCTCAACAGGCATTCGGCCTGAGACAATAGTGCATAACTTATCCTTGAAGGAGACTAGAAATGAGAAAGTTGCTTCGCACAGTCCCGGTGCTGCTTTTGGCGCTGGGTATCATGATTGCGGGTATCGGCGGCGTCGGCGCGCAAGACCAGCTGATTTTCAGCATGGTCAGCCACGGCGGTATTGGCAATCCCTTTTGGGTGGTTGTGATCAAAGGTATGGAAGACGCTTGCGCCCTGCTGAACGCGGACTGCGCCTGGCTGTCGGACCCGGTTGACAATATCGATGATATGGCCGGCTATTGGGATGACGCGCTGGCGCGCAACAACGACGGCATCGGCACGACGGTTCCGAATCCGGAAGTTATCCGCGATGGCGTGAATCGCGCGGCGGAAGCCGGTGTTCCGGTAATCGTCTTCAACACCGCTGACCCGAACGCGGGCACGCCTGACGCGCTGCCGACCCTGTTCTACATCGGCGCCAACGAGTTCCTCGGCGGTCGCTCCAACGCCAACGCGGTATTGGATGCCGCTGACGCCGCCGGTGTTGAAATCGCGCGCGCTGTCTGCCCGATTCAGGAAGTTGGTCACAGCGGTCTGGAAGCCCGCTGCGCCGGCGTCCGCAGCGTCTTCGAAGAAGCTGGCATTCCGCTGGATCAGCTGACCATCAACAATGATGTGACAGCCTCCGCCGGCACGTTTGCCGACTACTTCAGCGCCAACCCGAATACCAATGCGGTATTCAGCTTGGGCCCGAACCCGGCCAGCTCGTTGAACCTGTACATCCAGGAAGCCGGTATCATGGCGGGCGAACTCTTCGCCACCACGCATGACACCAGCGCTGAGATCTATGAAATGATCCAGAACGGCTACCTGATCCAGGCGATCGACCAGCAACCGTACTTGCAAGGTTTCGAGACCATCATGTGGCTCTACCTGAACAGCCAATTCCAGATGGCGCCTGGCGGCGACATCCTGACTGGTCCTGGCGTCATCGACGGCAGCAACGTCGATGCCATCATCGAATTGACCGCGCAAGGCTATCGCTAAGCTGAAGGCAGTTTTCGCACTGGATGGGAACCCGGTTCCCATCCAGTTTCTCCTCTTATTGCCGGGGCGGTTGAGACGCCCCAACGGCAATGCCAGGTGAAGGCAGCGGACCCTTTAGAGGGTTGTTTTCCGCCAGACAGCGCCTTTTCGCAGGTATGCCCGATTCCCTCAGTTTCGGGACCTATTTTTGATATGTATTCGAGAAACAGCTCATGATGCAAGCATATTTGGATAGAAAACAAGAAGCCGCCAATATTGGCACGCTTGTGACGGCGCTGATGTTTGGCTTTGCGATCCTGGGCGTCGCGGTGGCCTACATGATCGCCTTCTGGTGGATGCCCCTGGGCGACTATGTAGACATCCCGCTAGACGACTTCAACACCTACGAGTACCTTGTCATTATCGCCAGCCTCATTTACGCGGCCGGTTGCGCGAGGACGGCCATCGGGCTCAGCACTCGAGAAAAATCGAGCCTGCGCTGGTCGCAGTGGATGTATTTCATCACCGTGATGATTGGCGGCGCAATCCTCCTCAGCGTCATCATCCCGGTCGGGTTGAAGTTTTCGCTGCTGCTGGGCCAAAATATCGACCTGCGCGCGATCATCAACAACGATGTTGGCGGGCTGGCGCCATTGGCTTTGAGCATCGGCGAAGCGCTGATTAGCCTCAGCCTGCTCGCCGCCGGCCTGATCGCCTTGATTGCCCTGCTTGTCTTCCTGATCCCGCCGCTGGAATCCCTGCGCGAGATGGAAGGCATCCGCATGATCGTCGCGCCGCCGCGGCGCTTCGTCCTGGCGATCATCGCGGTCTTGGCGGTCGGCGTCATCGGCGTCTTGATTGCCGGCGCTTATGTGGTGCCGCTGTATCCCGGCACGACCACCATCCGCGATGCCGAGAATCATCGTTTGTTGGCGGGCTTGCTTTTCTTCCTGCCCGGCTTGTTCGGTTATCGGCTGGTGCGTCAGGTCGAAGAAGAATCTGACGAGCTGCGGCGGGCTATCGCCTTGACCCCGGGCAAATACATCCGGGCGGAATTGGCAAAATCGCCCAGCGCCGGCGCCATCATCGGTTTCATCGCCATTATTATGGCGTTCACCATGGCCACCGATCTTTTCCTGGAGCCAAGCTCGGTCGCCTCTTTCTTGAGCAATATCGCCACCAAAGGCGTCATCGCCATCGGCGTCACCTATTTGATGATCTCCGGCGAGTTCGATTTGTCCGTCGGTTCCATTCTTGGCGTGACAGCGCTTTCCTTCATGAACTTCATGACCCATGGCGCGCCAGTATTCGGCGTCATGCAACCCATCCCGGCCGCGCTGCTCGCCATCTTTATTGCCTTTATTCTCGGGGCGATAAACGGCGTACTGCTCATCTCGACCCGCATCCCCTCCTTTATTGTAACGCTGGGCACGATGCTGGCATTCCGCGCCATTACGCTGGTCGCCATCGCCGGCGGTCGCATCCTGCGCTACAGCGATCATCACGAAGCGCTGCCGATCATCAGCATCAGCAACATCGTCTTTCTTGTGCTGGCGGTTATCGGCTTGCTGGTTGTCGCTTTCACCGCTTATCGGGTCTTGCCCGTTCTATATCGCGGCGCTATGCATGCCTGGTCGATACAAAGGAACAACGGCGACTTCGGCACAACCGGCGCCATCATACGGACAGCATTGCTGGTTGCGGTTCTGTTGATACTGCTGGCTCTTGTCGTTTGGCTGCTGGCGGTCCTCTCTTACCATGGCGGCGCCGGTGGCGGGGAGATGGTGGAAGTTGGCTACTTCGATGTGTTCAACGGGCGCGTGCTCTCCATTGGCTCCGAAGGCGACTTCGTCCACGTTCAAATTCCGCGCAACGCCAATGTGCGCCTGGCGATCATTTGGTGGTTCAGCTTCGTGATTGTTTTCCATGTGATCCTCACCAGCACCTCCTTCGGCAATAGCATATTTGCCACCGGCGGCAACGAGGGAGCGGCGCGCGCGCAGGGCGTCAATGTGGACCGGGTCAAGCTGCAGAACTTTGCCATCGTTGCCGTGCTCACCGGGATAGCGGCAATCTATGAGACAGCGCGAAATCCCGGCGTTGACCCGAACAAAGGCACGGGCTGGGAATTGGAAGTCATCGCCATGACGGTGATCGGCGGCGCGCTGCTGACCGGCGGTTATGGCAGCGTTGTCGGTTCGCTGCTGGGGGCGCTGATCTTCGGCATGCTGCAAACCGGTCTGGTGCTGGTCGGCATCGAGTCGCGCCTGTTCAGCGGCACGATCGGCGTCATCATCATCGTAGCGGTCATCCTGAACACCATCGTCCGCGGCGCGCGACAGAATTAGGGGAGCTTGAATCATGCAACATAAGGAGAAAAACCCCGACGCCCTCGTGGATATGATCGATATCCACAAGTATTTCGGCAGCGTACAGGTCTTGCGCGGCGTAGATTTTCATGTCGACCGGCAAGAGATCGTCGGTTTGCTCGGCGATAACGGCGCCGGCAAATCCACGTTGATCAAAGTGCTGACCGGCTTCCACAGTCTGACGCGCGGTCAAATCTATTTTGACGGCGAGGCCGTAAACATTTACTCGCCGCACGATGCCCGCGAGCTCGGCATCGAGACGGTGCATCAGGATCTGGCGCTGGTGCCCCTGATGAGCATCGCGCGCAACTTCTGGCTGGGCCAGGAGCCGACTTACGAAATCGGCCCCTTCCGCTTCCTTGACAAGAAGATGATGGCGCAGGAATCCATACAAGCGCTCGCCGATGTCGGCATCCACATCCGCGATTCGGAAGAAACGGTCGGGACGATGTCCGGTGGAGAGCGGCAGTCCATCGCCATCGGGCGGGCGGTATACTTCGGCAAGAAGCTGCTCATCCTGGACGAACCCACCTCGGCGCTTTCCGTCGGCGAGACGCAGAAGGTGCTGGATTACACCATCGCCGCCAAAGAAAAAGGCATGAGCGTCATCTTCATCACGCATAACATCCGCCACGTCTACGAGGTCGCGGACCGCTTCACCATCATTGAGCGCGGGCATAAGCTGGGCGATTTCTATAAAAGCGAAGTGAGCGAAAACGAAGTCGCCGATATGATTGTCACTGGGCAGATCCCAGAGCGCTTGCGACTGTATGAAGAAGATGCAGTTGGAGATTGAATATGAACGCGACACCGAGTAGATCGAGCCGCCTTTCCCTTCTTCTGGCGCTGATTGTATTAATGGTTTCGGCCGGCTGTCGCCCGCCGGTTGATTTTCACATCACGCCGTCGCCGACGCCAACGCCTGAACCCAGCCCCACGCCCTCGCCGACGCCCCCGCCGGCTGACTTTGTCGATCCCTACGACGTCAATTTGGGCATCATGGAACGACTGATTGAGTTGTTGCCCGACCCTCTGCCCGCGGGCGAAGAAGAATGGAAGCGGAACTTTGAAATTGGCAACGAAGGCATAAAGAACATCCGCGGCGTCCGCAGACCCGCCGTCGGCAGAGAAATCTACTATTACACCCAGCAAGGCAGCAAAATGAGCCTCAACTTCGCAGTATTCTCGGATGCGGAAGGCGCTATCGCGGAGTTCAATCGCAAGCAGGACCTGCGAGAGTCGCTTGTGAACCTGAAAGAGAACGATGCTTTCCCCAAACCAAACTTCATCGGTTCCGGTTTGTATGGCTCATTCGGCCTCTTCCAAATCGACAATTACTTTGTCGAAGTCTTTGTCGAGATTTTCACCACCTCGACCAGCCCCATGTTGCCGCTCGCGGAGCAGGCCATGGGTTTCTTTGAGAACAATCGCGCGGCCTTTGAAGCAGAGGCTGGCGAGCCCTTGGACGACGGTTGAAGAGATGTATTGCAGGCCGTCCTCGACAGCCTGCCAAATCAAATCATCACGACGACGCAGTGGCGGCGCGATTTTTCCCGCTTTGACAACGGGGTCAATACACCGCGGAACATCGTAAATGGCCGCGCAGTGCGCGTCGCCTACATTGATCAGATGGCGAACAACTTCCAAATGACCTACGGTCAATTTGACTCGGTCGCCGATGCGCTGGCGCATTATGAAAAGATAAAGGGCATCCGCGAAGGCATTGAGGATGAGAATTCGGTTGAAGATTTCCCCAAACCGCATGTTATGGGTCGCGGACTCTATGGTTCAGTCGCCTTGTTCGCCATCGACGAGTTCTTCCTCGAAGTCTTGATGGAGCGCGCGCCCGGCACCAGCGCCAACCCAACCGAAGCCATCGCCCGCAAAGCCCTGGCTATCCTGCAGGAGGCCCGCGGCGGATAATCCATCGCCCAGAGCGCTGCGGCGCTATGCTATAATGCCCGCCAGGCACTGGAAAAGGAGCAACTCATGTCCCAACTGTCCCGATACCGGAACTGGCAACTCATGGCGATGGAAAAGAATATGCTCAACATTGAGCATATCGTCTCGACAATTGACGATCCCGCGATCTTCGACAAACGCGATGGCGGCGACGGCTGGACCATTTCAGAAGTTTTGGGCCACCTCGGCGATACCGATAGCTACTTCCTGGCGCGGGCGCGCGCGCTGGCCGAAGGGGTTGACCCGCCGGCCGGTTCCGGCCGCAGCGTGGACGAACGGGTCAAAGATGCCGGTTACGCCGAGCAAGACGCCATGGACCTGCTGCAAAGATGGCTGGAAGTCAAAGCGCCCTATCAAGAATTCATGGCCTCCTTGCCCAAAGACGATGAAGAGCTCTGGGAGCGGCCCGGTCGCCCGGCCGGTGGCGGCGGCTTCACGCTGAATGACCAGCTCGTATTGAGCGCCTACCACGACCTCGATCATTTGCATCAGATTGTGAAGATCATCCGGGGTTAGCGACCGCTCAGATACCGTAGTCTCGCAAATCCAGTTCGATTGCGTCGCTCAACCACAATATTGCAGCGTGGGCTTTGTGTTCCAAGATCGGGCCAATGTCTCGACTATGCTTTACCGCGGCGCGAAACTCATTGAAGTCCCTCAGCATGCGACGGCAATCGTCTTTGTTGTTGAATATGCTCACGAAATGTTGCCAGTTGTCTTTGCGCGATATTATGACCTCATAGTCTGAGACGTCGCAGAAATCAAGCTTTGCGCGACTATCCTCATGGCGGATTCCACTTCTGCCTGGCGAGTTTTTGGAGTCTTTAGCGATTCTTTCTTCGACACGCTTACGAACTTCGCCAGGTACACGATGTTTCCAATATGCTGCGTCTTGCACATTTAGAACATCGTGAATCCTGTTTCGAAGCGCGATTTCCACGCGATCGACGACCGAATTTCGCTCTTGCGCATGTATGCGCGAACCAATACCACAACGTCGTTTGATTTCGTCCATCATCAGGCCAGCGCGCTGCCGCAGGAATAAATCGTAGTCATTTGTCCAAATACCAGAATCGGGACCGACCGGGATGAGATGCGTGGCCATCACTCTCTCGAATTCATGCTGACTCTCGTAGCCATCACGGATTTCTTTCATATACGCACTTGGCGCGCGGTCGGATATTTGCTTGTTAAGGTCCGCCGGGATGAAGCAGAAGTTTGGCAGGCTACGCATCTGATAGTTCTTGAACCCTTGCTGGGCTAGAAATCCCGCTGGAAAAATATGATGCCGCTCGGCACTTGTGAACTTCGAGAAATGGTCGTTGTTCAGATTAACTTTTGTTCTGCTGGTGAAGTGAAGCGGCTGCTGGAGATTCAGAATACATAATATGCCACGGGCGATTGCGGATGTTCTAGACATGTAGGAGTGCGGTAGATCGAGGTTGTCAACCTGTAACTGCCGATATGGCGCATTCTCCTCAATTAACTGCCTCAACCAGTTTGCGTCTTCCGTCATCCGCGTGTCAGTTGAGCTGCCATATCTCAGAGAGAAAGCGCTTCGCCAATACCAATGCTCAAGCTGCCGCCGCTGCTCTAGCGAACTGACTCCATGTAAGCCTAGCTCATAGAAATATTTCGCGAGAACGGGCAGAAAAGCGTCATAAGGGAGGAAATCGCTCCGGGCGACGCCGAGGTTTTCCCGGACAAAGTCGATAGCCAGTTCGAATCCCTTGACAGAATCGTCCCATACGCTTGCGACTTGCTCAACTTCCAGAGCCAATTGATGTCGTTCTTCTGCGCTGTCTCTCGTAATCAGCGCAAGCGCCTGAGGTATTCTAGCTTCGGGAATTTTGCCGAATACAGAGCTATGCTTCAAAATAATGTCATGATTGACCCGTTCCCGAAGGTTGAAGTCATCCGACCAGACACTAGCGCAAATGAGGTCATAGCGTGTTAGTTTCTTGCCGCGCTGATTAATGCGCTCAAAAATCTCTACCGCGTCACGGATGTTTTCTACGCGGACTGTCACGACGGGTATGGGATAACTTGTCAACACACCGCGAACCGATTCGAACCTAAACTGTCGCTCCTCATTAAGACTCTTGGATATTGTGAATGGCATCTGTGACAGCAGATCAAATACTGACACAAATTGCAGATTGTCAGGCTGCCGGTTCTTGAAATACGATCCGGCTTCGCCGTCCAGATCGACGACCACTCTGCCAAAATCAGTATTACCAATCTTCAATGAGTTGACTACCGCATAGAGAGATGTCAGCCGCTGCTGTCCATCTAATATGACTTTGTATCGATTGTCTTTCACAACGGGTGGCTGCGACAAATCGGCGATTTCACGCAGCATGCTATTGAATTGTGACGGCATATCCCATAGAAAAATCGTCCCTATCGGATATTCTTCGTACATACTGTCAAACAGTGTCAAAGTATCTTTCATCTTCCATACATATTCCCGTTGAAAGCGCGGGATACGTATGACTCCCTTGTGAATATCATTGATCAGAGAACCAAGAGATTCGTCCGAAACTTTGAGTTTCTCTTCTTTCATTAGCACGGACGTTGCTCCTTTCCCGCAATGCTTACCACAATCTGGTACATACTCTATAAGAATACAAGGGACTTTTCTAGTTATGGCGAGCCAGAGCTTTGGTACAGGTGGGATAGTTGGTCTGCTATAATAACGCCATCTGCCGCTCGTTCAGCCGGAAAGCTGCATGTCTCATTCTCCCCCGCCCCTCGCCGAACGCATCCGCCCACGCGATTTAGAGGGCTTCATCGGGCAGGCGCACCTCGTCGGACCCGGCAAGCCCCTGCAGCAGGCGCTGCGCCAGCGCGCCGTGCCCAGCATGATCTTCTGGGGACCGCCCGGCGTCGGCAAGACCACACTCGCCCGCATGATCGCGGCGGTCACGGAGCAGCCTTTCTACAATCTGTCGGCCGTTTCCGCCGGCAAAGCGGAACTGCGGCAGATCGTCCAGACTCTCAAGCCGGCCCGCGCCGCCAAGCCCGGCCAAAAGGGCCTCTTCGCCGCGCCCGAGGCGGCCGATTCACCCGGCTCAGCCATCCTCTTCCTCGATGAGATTCACCGCTTCAACAAAGCCCAACAGGACTTTTTGCTTCCATACGTCGAAGACGGCACGATTACGCTGATCGGCGCCACCACCGAAAACCCCAGCTTCGAGGTGATCTCCGCGCTGCTTTCGCGCATGCAGGTTTTTACGCTCAACCCGCTGACTATCGCCGAGATTGAGCGCATCATCGAGCGGGGCCGTAAGGCGCTGGGGCTGGAAATTGAAGCCGACGCCGTCAGCTTCCTGGCCAACTACGCCAACGGCGATGCCCGCGCCGCACTCAATCTGCTCGAAAACGCCGCCCGCCTCTACCGCAGCGCCAGCATCACTGCCGATCATCTGCGCGAGACCTTGCAATCCAAGCACCTGCGCTACGACAAGACCGGCGAGGAGCATTACAACACCATCAGCGCCTTCATCAAGAGCATGCGCGCGAGCGATGTCGATGCCGCGCTCTATTATTGCGCCCGCATGATCGACGGCGGCGAAGACCCCAAGTTCATCGCCCGCCGCATGGTCATCTTCGCCAGCGAAGATATCGGCCTGGCCGATTCCAATGCGCTTGCCATCGCCAACGATGTCTTTCGCGCGGTCGAGACGATCGGCTTGCCCGAATGCCAATTCAATCTGGCGCAGGGCGTCGCCTACCTGGCCCGGGCCGAGAAGAACCGCAGCGCCGGCGATGCCTATTTCCGCGCGCTTGACGATGTAAAAGAACTGGGCAACCTGCCGATACCGCTGCATATCCGCAACGCGCCCACTCAATTGATGCGCGAGTTGGGCTATGGCGAGGGCTATCGCGCCTATACCGACGAAAGCCTGCTGCCAGAGGCGATTCAAGGCAAGCGCTACTTTCGCGACCGCGGCTGACTCGAATGCCAGACGGACCTGACGCTATGTCGAAACTGAATGTCCTGCTGATCACATCCGACCAACAGCATTGGAATACGCTGGGACAATTCAACCCGGAGATCCAAACGCCGGCCCTGGACAAACTCGCCGCCCAAGGCACGACCTTCAAGCGCGCCTATTGCCCCAACCCCACCTGCACGCCCACCCGCAGCAGCATCATTACCGGCAAGTACCCGTCGCAGCACGGCGCCTATTCGCTCGGCACGAAGCTGCCGGAAAGCGAAGCCACCGTGGGCGAGCGCTTTCAGGCGGCCGGCTATCGCACGGCCCTGGTCGGCAAAGCCCATTTCCAGCCCTTGCAATCCAGCGACGACTTTCCCTCCCTGGAAGCCTATCCGACGCTGCAAGACCTCGACTTTTGGGCGGATTTCGATGGACCTTTCTACGGCTTCGAGCACATTGAGCTGGCGCGCAACCACACCGACGAAGCCCATGTCGGCCAGCATTACGCGCTCTGGATGGAAGAACAAGGTCTGCCAAACTGGCGCGATTATTACCTGTCGCCAACGGGCCATGTCAAAGCGCAGCGCCGGAAATGGCTCATTCCCGAGCGCTATCACTACAACACCTGGATCGCCGAGCGCTGCAATGCGCTGCTGTCCCAATTCCAGGCGGCCGAGCCGCCCGACGGCTCTTCTTCGGGACAGCCCTTTTTCCTCTGGGCCAGTTTCTTCGACCCCCATCCCAAATATCTCGCGCCCGAGCCTTGGGATACCATGTACGATCCTGACGATATCACTGTGCCAGCGGCCAGTCCCGGCGAGCATGACCCCAGCAGCAGCGCAGAAGCGGCTCCGTCGCCGCCGCATCTGCAACTGACCCAGCAGCCGAATCCCGATTTTTCCGCCTGGCAGGAGCCGAACGGCAGCGGCTGCCATGGTTTCCATTCCCACCTGCACGAGCGCGACGAACTCGCCAAAGACATTGCCTGCTACTACGGCATGATCAGCTGCATGGACAAATACATCGGCCGCATCATCGACCAGCTCGATGCATTGGGCCTGGCGGAGAATACGCTGGTCGTCTTCACCAGCGACCACGGGCATTATTTCGGCCAGCATGGCCTCATCGCCAAAGGCGCTTTCCACTACGACGACGGCATTCGCGTGCCGATGATCGCCCGCTTGCCCGGGCGCATCCCGGCCGGCCGCGTCAGCGGGAGCTTGCAAAGCCTGGTCGATTACGCCCCCACCTTCCTTGATTATTGCGGGCTTGATATCCCGAGCGATATGACCGGCCTCAGCCAGAAAGGGATCTGGAATGGCGACGAGTCAGGCGCCCGTCAGTATGTCATCGTCGAGAACCGGCATCAGCCGACGACCTTGCACCTCAAAACTTACATCAATACGCGCCACAAGATTACGCTGTATTATGGGCGTGATTACGGCGAAATCTACGACCTGTGCGCCGACCCCGGCGAGATACAGAATTTGTGGCGGGATGCTGACCTGCGCGCGGCCCTCACGGAAGAATTTCTGCGCGCCGAAATGCAGGAGGAGGAGCCGCTGAGCGCTGAGCAGTTGCGGCTGCCCAACAAGTCGGCGGGGATGTATCTCAAGAGCTGCAATATAGGCCACTGGCAAGTCAACTTCGATCCGGCGGCAGACCGCTACGAGCTCTTTGACTTGTCTGCCGATGCCGGGCGGCGGCGCAACCTGTGGGATGACCCGGCCAGTCGGGGCAAGCGGGCGGAGATGGCGCAAGCCCTGCTCTTCAGCCGCTGGGGCCTGGAGCCGCTTTGGATGCCGCGGATCGCGGGGGCCTGAACGGCATTATTCATTCGCGCCCTACTTAAAGGCGCGTGGCGCTTGTTATACTCTGCTTGAAAGCCGCAGTGGGCTTTCGACCTCTTTTCCGCGCAAAATTCAAACTATAGGAGACGAAATATGTTCGCTCAAGGCAAGTGTCTTTACAGCCCTTTTCTCATCGTTGCGCTGCTGAGCCTGTTCCTGTTGGCGCCGGCCGCCGCGCAAGACAACATCGAATTGACCCTGTCCATTGGCGCCCGCGGCTTTGGCGATGCCGCGCCCATCCTCATCGAAGCCTGTGAGGGGGAAGTCGGCGGAATCAGCGTCGAATGGGAGCGCATCTCCGATGTGCCCAACGAATCGCGCAGTATCTATGTGACCAACTTCACCGCTCGCAATTCAAAGCCGGATATCATCGCTGTCGATGTGATTTGGCCGGGCGACTTCGCCGCCCGCGGCTGGATCGCGCCTATCGAAGACTACTTCAGCGCGGAAGAGCTCGCAGAATACATACCTGGATTCCTGGCGGCGGCCCAGACCGACGGCCATACCTTCGCGATCCCGCTCTATATCGACGGCATCCACCTCTTCTATCGGGCGGACCTGCTTGAGAAGTATGGCTTCGAAGTACCGACAACCTGGGAAGACTTGATCATGCAGGCCGAGGCGATCGTCGAAGGCGAAGCCAATCCCGATTTGGCCGGCTTCGTCAGCATGTGGGCGAAGATTGAAGGCTTGTTCATGAATTGGCTGGCCTTCTTCCAGGGCGCCGGCGGTACCTTCTTTGATGCGGACGGCAACCTGTCGGTCAACACGGAGGCCGGTGTCAAATCGCTCTCCACGATGGTCGGCATGCTCGAATCCGGCGTTGCGCCCGAAAGCGTCCTGACCTTCCGCCCCAACGATGCGCGCATCCTCTTCCAGCAAGAACGCGCCGTATTCCTGATGGTGCAGGACTTCGTCCTGGCGCCGCTGACCGCCGAGGACTCGCCGGTCGCGGATGCGGTCCAATTCACACGGGTGCCCTATTTCGAGGGGAATGAGATGGCAAATACCACCGTCATCGGTGGATTCTTGCTGGCTGTGAACAAGCACTCCGAGAATATCGAGGCCGCCGCGGAGTTCATCAAGTGCTTCACCAGTTATGAATCACAGGTTGAAGCCGGCTTGATTCAGGGCAAGGTGCCGACCCGCCCGGCGGTCTATGACGACGAGCGCATTGCCGCCGATGCGCCGGGCGTGGCCGCTTTGGGCGCCAACTTCGTCTACGCCTTCGCGCGCCCGTCGGCAACAACCGGTACCGCTTATCCGGAAATCTCCGAGATCATGCAAACCGAGATCTCGGCAGCCCTGCTAGGCGAGAAGACGCCGGAGCAGGCCCTGGCTGACGCTGAAGCGCAGATACTTTCCATAATGCCCTGAACCGCGCGGTGATCTGCGGGCGCAGCCACGCGGTCTGCGTCCGCTATCGTCTGATCGAGCGACGGCCAACGGGCCCAACATGAAACAGGCTAATCGGGCAGGTATCTATTTTTTGACGCCTGCCCTCTTGATTATCGCCTTTGTCCTTGTTTTCCCGATTATACAAACCATCGTTCTGAGCTTCGGCCACAACAGCACCAGCATCTTCACCGGTTACGAATTTGCCGGTTTGGCGAATTACCAGCGCCTTCTGAATACACCGCGTTTCATCACCTCCCTGAATAACACGATATTTTTCACCGCGGTCACCGTGCCCATCGAACTCGTGATCGGGATCGGACTTGCGCTTGTGCTCAACCGCCGGTTCCGCGGCAAGGGTCTGGTGCGCATGGCCGTGCTGTTTCCTTGGGCGCTGCCGACTGCCCTCAACGCGCTGATGTGGCGCTGGATGTTCAACACAGAATTCGGGCTGTTCAACTCGATATTGACGGATATCGGTCTCTTGGTCGAGCGCATCAATTGGCTGGGCGCCATCCCGATGGCGATGTATTCCATGATGTTCGTCGCCATCTGGAAAACCAGTTCCTTCATGGCGCTGCTGCTGCTGGCCGGCCTGCAGACCATTCCCGATGATCTCTACGAGGCGGGAAGCGTTGACGGGACCAATCGCTGGACGGAATTTCGCTTTTTGACCCTGCCGCTTCTGCGCCCGGCCATACTGGTGTCCGTCTTGCTGCGCACGATGGACGCCATGCGCACGTTCGAATTGCCCTTCAACCTTACGGACGGCGGTCCCCTAACCTCCACGGAAACCTTATCGCTTTACTCCTATCGCGCGATATTCCAATACGTCAATTTCAACCTGGGTTCCAGCGCCATCATCATCCAGTTCATCATCATCATGGCGATTAGCATTCTCTATATCGCGACTTTGCGCCGGGACGACCGATGAGAAAAACTGTCATCGGCCCCACCAGCGATCACAAGAACCCGGGCGCGAATCGGCGCCGGCGCAAGACTTCCTGGGGCTTCTACGCCGTCGCCGCCATTACCGTGATTCTGTCTTTCTTCCCAACCGTCTGGCTCTTTCTGACGTCGATCAAGGAAGAGGCTGACATTTACGCTTGGCCAGTCGTCTATCTGCCCATCCCGGCCACACTTGAAAACTACCACAATATCTTCAGCGAAACGCCGGAGTTGCTGCGCTTCATATTGAACAGCGCGATTGTCTCGACAGCCACAACCTTCGTCATCCTGGCTTTTGGCGGGTTGGCCGCCTATTCGCTGGGGCGCTTGACCTACCGCGGCCGCAACCTTACGCTGATTCTCATTCTCGCGATGTCCATGTTCCCTCCGCTGGCGCTGCTGCCATCGCTGTTCAGCACCTTCCTGGAACTGCGGCTGATCAACACCTATCCCGGTCTCATAATCGGGCATACCGGTCTATACATACCGATTGCCATTTGGATCCTGACTAACTTCTTTAAGACTGTGCCTTACGAAATCGAGGACGCGGCCCGCGTCGATGGCGCATCCAACCTGCGGATCTTCTGGAGCATCATCCTGCCGCTGTCCGGACCCGGTCTGATATCAACCGGTCTCATCGTCTTCATTTTCTCCTGGAACGAATTCCCGCTATCGCTGGTGCTGATGAGCGACAACTTCATGCGCACCGCGCCCGTTGGCATCTCGCTGTTTCCCGGGGAATACTCCTTCCCCTGGGAAATCATCACCGCCGCCACAATGCTGACGATTCTGCCAATTCTTGTTATTTCGGGGATTTTTCAGGACCGGCTCATCGGCGGCTTGACCGCCGGCTCGGGGAGATAAGCGGAGGGGCCTGAGGCCTCAGCCCTTTTTCACCACGTAATAGCCGATGATCAGCGACAGCACCGTCGCCGCCTCGATCGGCAGCGCCGGCTCCACAAAGCGCAGCCAGAGCAGATGAATGCCGATCAAAATCACGACGCCGATGAAAACGCGGTCGAAGGCGTTGGTGTAAAAGGGCAGGAAGCCGTCGAAGTCTTTCTTGCCGTCTTGGCTCTTTTGCTCTTCCATGCGGCTACTCCTTGACCGCGCCGAAGGTCAAGCCCATGACGATGTAGCGCTGCGCGAAAATCACGATGATCGCCGAGGGAATCAGCGTGATCACCGACATCGCCGCCAGCTCGCCCCAATTGGTGCCGGTCACCGTCACGAATTCGGCCAGCGCCGTCGTGATCGTGCGCGCGTTCACACTGGTCAGATTGGCCGCGAACAGGTATTCATTCCAGGCGAAGATCCAACTCAATATGCCCGTGACCGCCAGTCCCGGCGCCGCCAAGGGCACGATGACATGCCGCAAGACGCCCGCCAGGCCGGCGCCATCAATCATTGCGGCATCGTCCAACTCAATCGGGATGCCGTCCACCACGCCTTTGAGCAGCCAGATGGCGAAAGGCAAATTGAAAACGCAATACAGCAGAATCAAGCCGATCTGCGTGTCGTACATGGTCCAGTCGCCCAGGCGGAAACTGCGCGTGAACATGATAAACAGCGGCAGCAAGAAGGCAGCCGGCGGCGCCATCCGGTTGGTGATCAACCAGAAGAAGATATTATCTCGGCCCGCCAGCCGGTAACGCGAAAGCGCGAAGGTCGCCAACAATGCCAGGACCATCACCAGCAGCGCGTTGCTGGTCGAGATCACCACGGAGTTGGTCATATAGCGCTGAAAGGTGCTGTCGGTCAGCACATTGCTGTAATTCTCGAGGAAGATCCTGCTGATAGCCAAGTTCGGCCGGCTGAAGAGCTCCACGCGGCTGCGCATGGAGACGACGAACATCCACCAAATCGGAACAAGCGTCAGCAAGGTCATGAAGACCCAGAAGCCATAAGTCGTGAAAAAGCGCAGTACGCGCCGCCGCGCTCCGCCGCTCATTCGACCTCTCCTTTGCGCCAGCGGATGTCAACCCCCCTCAGTCCCCCCAAAGCATTGGGGGGAGGCGACACATGGCGCGCCAGCCTGTTGTCTCCGCTCCCCTGCCCCAATGCGTTGGGGTATGGTCGCGCCGCGTAGACACAGGCGGTCGGGGAAGGGGTTAGACGCCTCATTCGACCTCTCCTTTGCGCCGCCCCGATATCGCAATAAACAGCAGCCAGCACAGAACAATCGTCAGGTATAAGGTGACGAGCGATATCGATGAGCCATAGCCGTAATCGGTGCGCGGAAAGACCACGCGCCAGATATAAATGCCGGTGAAGCGCGTGCCCGGCCCGCCGCCGGCCAGCATCCATACCTCATCGACCGTGCGGATGGCATCCATTATGCGGATGAAGACGGTCGTCAGCAGCACCGGCCGCAGGAAGGGCAAAGTCACATACCAGAATACCTGCAAGCGATTGGCGCCATCGACCTTCGCCTGCTCCACCGGCTCGCGCGGGATCGCGGACAGGCCGGCCAGCATCGTCAGCGTGACGAAGGGCGTCCAATGCCAGACGTCCATAATCACCGAGGTCCACAAGGCCTGGTCGGGATAGCTGCCGATCTGATATGTGAGATCGAACCAGCGATCGAGGAAGAAGGGCACCGGACCAAAGCCCGGGATGACCAGCAGCCGCCAAATCGCGCCCACCGCGATCGGCGCCACCATCAGCGGGAAGGTATGGATGACGCGAAATAGCGACCGGCCGCGGAATTTGCGCGTTAGCATTTGCGCCAGCAGAAAACCAAAGATTATCTGACTCAAGATCGCGAAGGTGGCGAACTTCAATGTCAGCTGGACCGAGTTGGTGAAGTCGTTGTCAAAAACCAGCCGCCGAAAATTATCCAGGCCGGAAAAGCGCAGGCCGTCTTCCGCCGCAAATATATTCCACTCGTTAAAACCTACAAACAAGACGTATAGGAAGGGAATGAAACCAAATATGAGAAGGATGACAAGCGTTGGGCTGAGCAGCAGCCAGCCAGTGCGGGGATTGCGCATCAACCGATCCCAATGCTAATGACAAAACAGGGTGACATGTTGTCACCCTGTTCGATTGCCTGATGTTATGGCTTACATGCCGTAACCCAAACGCGAGAGTTCTTCGTCCACGGCCATCGCCGCCTGCGACAAAGCGTCAGCCGGCGTCAGCTCGCCAAGAATCGCGCGTTGAATGAAGGGATCGATCACTTCACGCACCTGCGCGTGGAAGGGGAAGGGCGGCGCGCCAGCAAAGAGCGGGCCCTGCTCTTCCAGAAGCGTGTAGTAGCCGTCGACCTTCATGTCCTGCTCGGCGATCAAGGGATCATCGAAGGTAGCGGTGTGGGTGATGCGCGCGCCGGCGGCGGCCCATTCCGCTTGCACCGATTCCTGACCGATGAATTGCAGCCAGAGCAGCGTGGCTTCCTTGTTGCGCGACGAATGCGGAACGCCAAAAGCGCCGCCATCGTAGTAGCCGATGTAGCCATCGCCCATCATGGCAGCGTCGATGACGCCCGGCGCGGTGACGGGCAGGCGAACGCCTACGTTGCCGGTCACGGCGGAGCGGCTTTCATCCGTCGCGATCCAGGCGGCGTTCTCGCCATAGACCCAACCTTGGGCGGCTCGACCCGCGGCAAACGTGGAGGCAACTTCGTCCCAGGTGCTGGAGGTGGCCTCGGGCGGAGCGAAGGGCAGCATGCTCAGCCAGAAGGTCAAAGCCTCAACCGCCGTATCGCCATCCAGCGCGCCGCCATTGGCGCTCTGCGCCGAACCGGCCTCGAGGTTGATGCCCCAGTTGTACAGGCCGAAGGAGGGACCAATCGTCTCGAGGAATTCATAGGTCGAAGCCGGATGCCCGGTCGTGCCTTGCACCGTCGTGCCCCAGAGGTCCATGTCCATGCTTTCGCCGTAATTGGTGAAGAATTCGGCGTTGTCGCGATATTGGTCGAAGTTCTCGGCCGGCGCCAGCGGATAGCCGTATTCGGCCTCGAAGGCCGCCATGTTATCGGCATCTTCGAAGAGGTCCTTGCGATACAGGTAGACCTTGACGAAGGCTTCCATCGGCACGCCGAAGAGATCGCCATCGGCGTTCTTGAAGTAATCGGCGAAGCTGGTGAAGGCGCTCTCATCGTAACCTTCGTAAGCCAGGTCCGGGTTGTCGGCGGCGTATTGCGTCAGGTTTACGAGGTAATCCTGCGCCAGGTAGGAATAGATGATGTCCTGCTCGATGTAAACGAAATCATAGATGCCGGTATTGGCTTCCATGTCGTTGATCGCCTTGGAATACATCTGATCCCAGGATGTCGTCTCGAACTCGACATTGATGCCGGTGAGCTCCGTAAATTGCGCCGCCAAAACATCGGCGACATAGTTTGAGGGCGGGGTGCTCTCGGATACGCCGCGGATTGTCGCGCCAGCGTATGGCGCAGCCGCGTCCGCCCACCAGCCGTGCATGTCCGCCGTGACCAGCGACATATTCGCCAGCAGCGCAAAGACGACTAGCAAAATGATGGTGAATGCCTTTTTCATGTGCAAACTCCTTGAAATTATGAGAATTCGAATGCCGTTCTCCGCTTGCGCTCTTGACGTCTTCCGCAGCCAACAGCCCGTCCGTCGCGTCGAGCGCCAATCGATGAAGCTCGGCGCGAGCCATTATCTAATAACGATTTGATTATTTCCAGTGACAATGGCTTACTGACAATAACTGCGCAAGCATTGGGCGGGCATCGTGGATTCAGCCGCGCGCCTGCGCGATCGCAGCGCATATGTTATTGACCAGGAAATCAACTTCATCCGCCCTAATGCGCAGCGGCGGCGCAAAGGCGACTGACAAACTCCGCTCACCTTTAATATAATTCAAGGGAGGCGCACAGCAAGTATCATGAATTAAAGCAACTTAACTTGACAGCGATTCCTACAAATGTTCTAATTATGACAGTGTAGCATGGCAGCTACACTGTGGAATGGCGGCGGCAGCGTTGAACGACACCGTTAGCGTTGAACGACGCAGCGAGATAATGGCGCTGGTCGGGAGCAAGGACACCAAGCCCGAGCTCCTGATTCGCAAGGGCCTGCACGCGCTCGGATTCCGCTATCGGCTGCACGTCAAGGACCTGCCCGGAAAACCTGATCTCGTATTCCCTCGTTATAGGGCTGTAATACAAATCAACGGATGTTTCTGGCACGGTCATGCCTGCCCAAGGTGCAGAATGCCAAACTCCAATATTGAGTATTGGAACCGCAAAATCGCAAGAAACCGGGAACGCGATATTTCAAATCGTCAGTTGCTCCTTGAGGAAGGCTGGCGCGTGCTGACGATATGGGAATGCGCGCTCGCGGGCAAATCAAAACTAGGGTTGAATCAAGTCATTGAGTTGGCGTCCGCATGGCTATTGTCGACTGACTCAGTATGTGAAATAGAAGGTCATATCGGGACGGTGTAAAATGTTGCGCGCCATTGAATTCTTCGCCGGCATGGGGCTTATGCGGGCCGGCCTTGAGCGCGTCGGTATCAAAACAGTCTTTGCCAATGACATCGACGATACCAAAGCAAAGCTCTATGCCGATAACTGGGGCCGCGCAGAGCTGAACGTTGGCGATATCCGCGCCCTGCGCGGCGACGATATCCCGGACGCTGACCTGGTTACCGCATCCTTTCCCTGTACGGACATGTCGCTTGCCGGAAAATACAAGGGGCTAAACGGCGCGCAATCCAGCCTTGTTTTGGACTTCCTGCGGATTCTCGACGAAATGGGAGGCCGCGCGCCGCGCACGTTAATGATTGAGAATGTAATGGGTTTTCTGACGGCGAACGACGGCCGTGATTGGGAGACAGTTGTCAGTGGAATCCAGAAATTAGGTTATCAAGCTGCGCACATAGTTGTTGACGCCAGCGCTTTCGTGCCGCAAAGTCGCGCAAGAGTATTCTTGTTCGGCCACAAGGGTCCCATTGAATTGCCGCATCCGCCGGAAATTCGGCAAGATCTCAGACTGGATTCAATTGCGCAGGCGGAGGGCGACTGGTGGTCGCCCGATCGCCTCAACGCGTTTCTCGAAACTTTGTCGCCAATACAATCAAAGCGCGTTTACCGCTATCAGCGACGGTTCTGGCCGGGCTATTACGGCGCATTTCGCCGCACGAGACGCGGACGGCCAGTATGGGAAGTTCGCGCGGATGAACGGGCCGGCGCGCTTCGCACGACTCGCGGCGGCTCGGCAAAGCAGGCAATCGTGCGAGCCGGTCGCGGCGAAATCGCGGTGCGCTGGATGAATTTGACCGAATATGCCCGACTTCAAGGCGCCGAGCATTTGCGCTACGATTCGGTAACGCCATCGCAGGCGATGTTTGCCTTAGGCGATGCGGTCTGCGTTCCAGTCATTGAGTGGTTAGGCAACAATTGCCTATTGCCGTTGTTGCGTCAATGAAACCGAAAAAAGAGCCTGAGGACGTAACCGCCCTTTACATCGGCGTCAAGAAAGCGCTGGATACCGATTATGGGGACGGTCGCCGAGTCGGGGACTGCAAGTATGGCGTCTATCTATTTTACGACTATGACGGTGAGCCGATCTACGTCGGCCGAACCATTGAAAAACTGCGGGGCCGCATTCGCCGTCACCTGACAAATCAACGCACCGACGCCGTTGCGATGAGCGTGCTCGATCCCTTTGAGGTCGCAGAGATTGAAATGTGGCCATTCTGGGAACTAGAATCGGCCGGAAATTCCGAAGCCAAGGACACGCTTGATCGCGCCGAATACGCGGTGTATCGGAAAGCGCTGCAAGAATCTCAATTCTCTGTTGTGCTCAACGAGAAAGAAATAAAGCCCGCCGACAAAATCGTTCTGCCGAAGTCGATTCGCGTTTCAGTCTTGCCCGCAGAACTGCGAGAAAAGCGCGAACATCCCGATATTCGATTGGCGCGACGCGCGCGCACAATCGCCAATCTCGCGCGGGTTATCAGCGAGCGCAGCGTGAGACCAGGCATTCGGCGCACGCTTTGGGCGCAAGCGCGGCGGCTCGAATACCTGGCAAAGTCTAGACTGGATGAGTTTGAGAAACGGGACGAGCAATAAGCAAGACCTCAGCTTGCCGCTTGTTTCTCGTCAGCCGCGCGCCTGCGTGACCGCAGCGCCCAGCGTATTGATCACGCAGTCGCCGCCTAGCCGCAGGCCCCGGCCATGGTCACATATCCGGCGCTGATCCATCCCGTATCTCCGTTGTATGTGACCTTGAACCAGGCGGGCGTCCGCGCCATCGCTGCAAGCGTCGTATTCGCCGGTACGTTGCCAATCCAGTCGCCAGCTGGACCGTCGCGAAAGTTGAGCACATCGGTGGTCGTTACGCTACAATCGGAAACTGCCTGCCCGCCGGTTTCATCCGCGGCCGTTTGCGCTTGGTCGGCGGATGTCATTTCAGAGGCGTACTCGATCGCGCCGATATCGCAGCCGGCGCCCTGCGGACGCGCCGCGCCAATTTGATCGGTCTCCAGGCAGTATGCGCGGTCGGCGGCATCTAACGCCGGGCTGCCCTCCTGCAATGGGAAATGAGCGGGTTCGCCGGTCAATCCGCCGAGCATGGGATCATCGCTCAAGCTCGCCGCGCAAGACCCGTCCCGGCTGAGGTTTCCGCGGCTCTCATCCAAGCCGCCGCTGCAATCCGTCGCTTCTCCCCCGCCATCCACAATGCTGTTACGCAGAATCGCCCTTCCCTCCCGCTTGGCAATCTCGTCGCCTTCGTCCCAAAGCGCCAGGTTGTCCTTCAAGGTGAGATGGGTCATGGTTGTTATCGCGCCGCTGACCAAGATGCCGCCCGCCTGACCAGCCTGATTGCCGCTGAATGTGCTGTTGCTGATGTCGGCCTGGCCTTTGAAAGCTTCGATCGCTCCGCCAAAGCGACCCGCTTCGTTATCCAGGAAGCTGCTGCCGCTAATCTCAGCTCTGCCGCCATTCAAGAGGATCGCGCCGCCGCCAGAGTTCGCGAAATTGTCCCGAAAGAGGCTGTTGCTCACGCTCAATCGGTCACCGGGGCTCCCGGTGGAGATGGCGCCGCCGCCTTTCTCCGTCCGGTTGTCTTCAAACGCAGCATTTTCGATGACAAGAGCAGCGCCGTTTTCCACCAGGATCGCGCCGCCATCTTCCGGCGAATAACCATCGGCGAGCGTCAAATCTTTGATCGTGAGCGTTCGTCCGACAATCGAGAAGATTCGGAACTGGTGATTCCCGCTGATCGTGAATCCATTGCCCTCGATGGTGATCGTCCCGTTGATCTGCGGCAGCGGCGCATCGAGCGTGATGTCTTCGCTGAGAGAGATGATGTCGTGGCTTGTTCCGGCCGGGCAAGCGCCAACCGCCGTATTGCTATTGGCCGAAAGGATGTGATCGGACAATGTGCAGACGTCCGGCGTCGGCGTTGCTGCAGCCGGCGCCGCGGCCTCTGATTCAAAGGCGCCGATATCGCAGCCGCCGCCGATGGGCCTGGCCTTGCCGGTTTGATCGGTCTCGAGGCAATGCGCCATGTCGGCCGCATCGACCGCCGGGCTGCCATCCAGCAGCGGGAAATAGCCGGGCGAACCCGTCAGCTCCGCCAGCAGCGGATCGCCCCCCATATATTGGCTGCAGGCGCCGTCTTGGCTGAAATTCCCAAGGCTTCCGTCATTGCCGCCCTTGCAATCTGGCGCGTCGCTACCACCGGTGACAATGCTATTGTAAAGGCGCAGGCTGCCTTCCCGCTTGAAGATGCCGTCGCCGCTTTCCCTGGCGATGTTGTCCACGATGGTGAGATGGGTTAGCGTAGTCTGCGCGCCACTCACCAAAATGCCGCCGCCTTCGCTTGCCTCGTTGCCAACGAAAGTGCTATTGCTGATTTCGACTCGTCCTATAAACGCTTCGACGCCGCCGCCAAAACGCCCGGCGAAATTATCCTGGAAACTGCTGCCGGAAATATCGGCGCGGCCACCGTTGACGAGTATCGCGCCGCCCCCGGACCTGGCTGCATTCCCCTCGAATACGCTGTTGCTCACTTCCAGCCGGACGTTGGAGCGCGATGTCGAAATCGCCCCGCCCCCCTTTTCAGAAGCATTGTCTGTGAAGGCGACATTCTCGACCGCAAGCGCACCGTCATTCCGCAGCAAGATCGCGCCGCCGTCCTCGGGGCTGCTGCCGTCAGTCAGCGTCATATCTGTGATTGTCAGCTTGCCGCCATCAACAACAAAAATGCGATATTCATTGACGCCGCTGATGGAGTAGCCGTCGCCATCAATCTCAAGATCCCCGGTTATCGGCGGCAGAGCCGCGCTCAGCTCAATGTCCGCTGCAAGTGTGATGCTGCCCATTCCGCTGAGGTTCGCAGCCTCTATTTCTTGAAGCAGGCTGTCGTAATCAGACGAGGCGCCCACACTCAGTGCGGGAATTAATCCAAGCAACACAGACAAGACCATTACCGCGAGCAATAGAAACTTTCGCATGGGTATTTTATCCCCTTGAGCATTTGTATAGACCGAACAGAGCATAGACTCTATGCCATCATATTAGCATAGAGTGCGTCAGAAACGAAACAATATCGTGAATTTGAGACTAAATCAGCGAGGCATAGTGTTCCGCCCAATACAGAAACCGCAACAGCCTCAGCCGCTCGCCTGCGTGATCGCATCGCCCATCGTATTGATCAGGAAATCAACCTCATCCGCCGTGATGCAGAGCGGCGGCGCGAAGGCGATCGCCTCGGCAATCGGTCGCGCCCGCAGGCCCATCTCAAGCGCCGCGTCGGATATCTTCTCCGCCATTTTCGCATCCGGCTCGCGGCTTTCCTTGCTCTTGACCACATCAAAAGCCGCCATCAAACCCAGGCCGCGCGCATTGTCGATATGGGGAAATTCAGCAACCAGCGCGCTCAAGCCATTCAACAGCCGCTCGCCCATCAGCTGGCTGTTCTCCAGCATACCGTCGCGCTCAATGATTTCGATATTGGCCAAGCCCACCGCGCAGGCCGTCGCGTGCCCGGAATAGGTGTAGCCATGCATCCAGCTTTGTTCTTCCGGCGCGCCGTTGATGACATCGCGGATTTCATCCGTCACCTGGATGCCGCCCAAAGGCATATAGCCGCTGGTCACGCCCTTGGCGAATTGCATGATATCCGGGTTGATGTCGAAGGCGTCGCTGCCGAACCAGTTGCCGGTGCGTCCGAAGCCGCAGATCACCTCATCGACGATGAACAAAACCTCGTGCTTCTTGCAGATAGCCTGCGCCAGGTCGAAATAGCCTTCATCGGCAATCATCACACCGCCGGCGCCTTGAATCGGCTCGGAGATGAAAGCGGCCACCGTCTCCGGCCCTTCTTGCAGGATCGCCTCTTCCAGCCCGCGCGCCGCCGCTTGCGCCACCGATTCACCCTCTCGCATATCGCCTTCATAGCGATACGGGTTGGGATTGGGCACATGCGCGAAGCCTTCCATCACTCCGCCGAAGGCGCTGTGAAACTTGCTCATGCCGGTTGCGCTTGTCGCCGCCAGCGTCATCCCGTGATAGCCGTTCACGCGGGAGATGATCTTGGTCTTTTCCGACTTGCCCCGCAGATGCCAATAGTAGCGCGCGGTTTTGAAGGAGGTATCGCTGGATTCAGAGCCGCCTGAGGTGAAGTTGGTGAAGTTCATGTTCGGGCGGAAGAAGCCGGCCAGCTTGTCCGCCAACAGCGCCGACGGCGGGTTCGTCATGCCGGCAAAGCCCGAGCTGTAGGCGATATCCAGCATCTGCGCGTAAGCCACCTGGGCCAATTCGCGATTGCCATAACCGATATTCACATTCCACAGACTGGCCATCGAGTCGAGGATTTTCTTGCCGTCGGTGGTGTAGAGCCAGACGCCGTCGCCCCTCTCCACCATGGCGGCGTTCGCCGTCCGCGTCGGATGGTACATGGGGTGAAGTTGGCGGCTGTCTTGTTCCACCAGCGCGGCGTGATTGTTCGCTATCATCGCATCTAACTCTTCCACTGCTTGGCTTGTGGCTCCTAGCATAGCGGATTTTCCGCCGATTTTCGACCGCGCGCGGGCGGTACAGGGCAATCGCTTCAAATCTGGCATCCGTTGCGACGAGCAAAACTAAACTGAAATTTAAGCACCGAGGACACCGAGGGCACCGAGAAATGCAATTGACCAGAGATTTCGCGGTATGCATAATTTTTGGGCGGGAAGGAAGTTTATCGGAACGATAGCAGCAAGCCTGCCCAATTCAAGCGGTGGATTTATGAGAAAATTCGTCAAAAGAACCTAAACTCTGTGTCCTCTGCGTACTCTGTAGTTAAAGAAAAATCCGACGCGATTGCCCGGCGAGCAGCGAATGGCCCGGTCTATTGGCGCCGCAGCGCGTCTTTGAGCGCCCTCGGCAGGCAGCGCGCCAGAAGCGCCTTCAGGCACCCCCGCGCCCGGCGCAGCCAGAGCGCCGGCGGGTTGGCGGCCATCAGCAGCGCGCGCCCAACCTGGTAGCGCCGCGAACGCAGCAGGGCTTCGATGTCAGCGGTAGGCCGCCTTTCCACTGGAGAGCCGGCCGCCGAAATATCCCGCCACATCTGCATCGCCTGCGGCGGATGCGCGCCCGCATAGCGGTAGAGGCAAGCCGGATATTCCGCCACATTGTGCAAGTGATAAGGCCGCTTCAGCGCAAAAAAGGCTTCATCCGCCCATTCGACGGCCTCCGGGCGCAGCGCCCAATCCGCGCCGCGATAATATTCGGATTTCTCCCGCACCTGCTTGGGCAGCAGCAAAGCATAATGGTAGAGATTGATCCCGCGCCTTTCCATGTCAGCGCCCGTCAGCCAATGCCCGGCGCGCAGATCCCGCCCCCGCTGGTCAAGGACCGTGGGCGGACGATGCCCGACATAGCGGTAGCCTTCGCCCCATTTGAAAAGGCGATGATATTCCCGCGCGCCGCGCCGATGATGCCAGGCCTCCACCCGGTATCCCGGCGCGCCCCAAAATGTGATCGTATTGAAGGACACCGCCGTGATCCCCGGCTGCGTCCGCAGCATGTTGCCGATTCGCTCGATATCCTCCGGCAGATAGAACTCATCCACATCCACCTGCCAAAGATAATCGCCGGTCGCGCGTTCGGCATAAGCTGCCGACATCTCGTCTTTCTCGCTCCAGAAGCCGTCTTTTGTCACAATGGTCAATTTGTCTTCGCTGTCGGCCGTCGCCCTGTACCGTCGGAGGCTGTCCAGCGTGCCATCCTGCGAATGACCGTCGGCCGTCGCGATGTTCTTCGCGCCCGGCGCCGCGCCCTCAACCACGATGATTTCATAGGCAAAGGGATAGAGCGCGTTCAAGGTGTAAGTGATGAAGGGTTCGCCATTCAGCACGATGATGCCGAAAGTGATGCGCGGGAAGGCGTTCACGGCGCAGCGTCAAGCATTGCAAGCATCAATTGATAGAGACGGATGTATCTCTCGGCAATCTGGCGTTCGCCGAAGCGGGAAATGATGTCCCGATGCAAATCCTGCGGCGACCATGATTGCGCCAGCGTCCACTCGATGCCGGCCAGCAGGTCCGCGCGATCGCGATGGCGGGCCAGATAACCGTTCACTCGATGCTGAATGACATCGGATGCGCCGCTGCCAGCGAAAGTAACGGCGGGCGTCCCACTGGCCTGCGCCTCAATCAACGTGTTGCCCAGCGCCTCTTGCAAAGTGGGCAAGACGTAGACATCGCAAGCGGAGTAAAGCAGGCAAAGGCTCACTTCGTCGCCCAAGCGCCCGACCTGATGCGTCGGCAGCCCAATTTCCAGGTCGGCGCGGCCGTCGCCGCCAAATACCACCAGCTCGACGCCGCTATCCCGGCCCATTCCGCGCAGGGCGTCGCGCAGATAGTTGAAACCCTTGCGCCGATCGCTAGTCCCGCCAATGGCGCCAAATAGAATCAGCCTCTTGTCGCCGGGCAGGTTGAAGGCGCGGCGGGCCGCTGTTCGGTCGAGCGGCTTGAAGACGCCCGGGTCGATGGGATTGCCGATGACTTCGATTCGCCTGCCTTTCAGAAGCGGGCTGGCCGCCGCGCAATCCGCCAGCCAACGGCTGATGGTGACGAACTGAAGCGGCAGATCTGCCCAAGCCTCGCGCTTCTGCCGGATGATCCTCGCGCTGATGTCATGCGGCGATCCGGCGCGCAACTGCGGGCAGCTGCCGCAGCTTTCGCGATAGCGTAAACAATCGCCCGCGTAATGGCAGCCACCCGTGAAGGCCCACATATCGCGCAGGGTCCACACGATCGGCGGCTTGATACTGGCCAATTCCCCGATCGGTAGATAGTTGTCGCCCAGCCAATGCAGGTGAACGATATCCGCATCGAAGGCGTTGATGGCCACAGCGATGGGATAACTGAACTGATTGAGACTCCAGTGCCCGGCTTCGGGCTGCCGCGCATTCACCCGCAGGCGCCGCTTATGCCGTCGCTCCGCAAGTTTGCGTCGGGCGCGCTGCCAGCGCGGCAAGCGGGACGACAGCCGATGCACAGCGGGATCGGATGTGACCTTGCGCAACACGAGCATCTCGCTCTCTACGCCGGCGCGCTGGAGACTCTGATGCAGGCGGTAAGCGCCGATTCCAGCGCCGCCCGCGCGGTCAGTTGCCGATACAAACAAAACTCTCACGCGCCCTGCCCTTCACCGCCGCCTCCTGCGATTATACACAGGCGCCCGCAAACGCATCAGCGCCGCGCGCCGGTTGAATCTGCAAAACTCGCCTCGCTCGGCGTATACTCTGAACGATGGAAACAGCAGCGACAAACGACAGCCCACAGTTGAGCCGGGCCGGCGCCTGGTTCCAAGCCCTGCGGCCGCGCGTCTTCACCGCGACTTATGTGCCGCTGGGCTTGGCCGGCATCCTCGCCCTGACTGACGGCGTCTTTGACGCGACCCTGTTCTTGCTCGCGTTGATTGGGACGCTGCTGCTGCAAAGCGCCGCCAATCTCATCAATGAATACGCCGACTATCGACGGGGCGCGGATCGGCTCAAGCAAGCCGGCCAGGGCATGACCATCAAACACAAAATCCTGGCGCCGCGCGCTGTGCTTTACGGGGCGATATTGACGACTGCGGCTGGCTGTCTGCTGGGTTTGTACTTGCTCTCGCGCAGCGGCCCTCTGCTATGGTTGGTCGGCATCGGCGGCGTGCTCGTGGCGATCACCTATACCGCCGGGCCCTTTCCCTTGGCTTACAACGGCCTGGGCGAGATTGCGGTCGCCATATTCATGGGGCCGGCAGCGGTCCTAGGCGCTTATTACGTGATGTCGCCCGGCGTCAGTCCGATGCGCATGGGCGAAATCTTGCTGATCGCCCTGCCGATCGCCTTCATGGTCGCCGCCATTCTCCATGCCAACAACATCCGCGATATGGAGGCGGACCGCGCCGTCAACAAGCGCACATTGGCGGTCATGTTCGGCATCCGCTTCGCCCGCGCCGAATTCATCTTTCTTGTGCTGGGCGCTTATGTGATTCAGTTATTGCTCATCGTCGCCGGGTTCCTGCCGCTGGCGACGCTGCTCACAGCAATTGCCCTGCCCGAGGCCCTGCGCCTCATCCGCATCTTTAATACCAGCCGCGCCATCCCCCTGCTGCACCAGGCGCAAGGCCGGACCGCCAAGTTACACGGTCAGTTCGGTTTGCTGATGGTCTTGGGTTTGGCGCTGCCGAACATGCTAGGTTAGCGTTGCCCATTAGACTGCCCAATGCCAGATCTGATCCCAGGCGCTAATCCAGTCGGCGGCGCGGCTGTATACCGTTTGCGCCTCGTAGTCCAACTCGACGCCCGAGCGACCCTGAAATTCAGCCATCTTTTCAACCTGATCGATGTCAATCGCGATTGTCACGGGCGCCGCGGGCACATAAGGCGCGACTGCGGACAGATCCTGCAGCGCCTGGTAAGCGCCGGCCTCGATCATCTCGCGCGCCCGGACCGGCGGGATCTGCCGGGCCGAGAAGCGCGACAGCCCGCGCTTGACCGCCACTGTGGTCAGCCCATCGCCCAACAAGTCTTTGACCTCGCGGCATACCGCCTCATCCCCGGTTGTCAGCAGCACGGGACAGTCGTAATGGCCACAGAGCGCGGCATTGATCCCCGATTCGCCAACCAGGTCATCATTGAAGCGGAGATTATGCCATTTCACGGTCGAGATTGTATGACACATGACGCCATCGGCGGTATTGTTGCGCGCGTGCATGCCCACCAGCAGGCAAGCGTCCGCGCCCTGCTCCAGCAATTCTGTATAACGCGACCAGGGATGATGCGCAACCCAGGTGCAAGCGGGATCGAGCCGTTCCGGAATCAGCGAGTTGAACGTCCAATCGCCGCCGGCGCCATGGCAATCCACCACCACGATTTCATCGGCGCCGGCCCGGGCCGCCCCGCGCACTGCCGCATTGATCTCCTCCGTATAGAGGACGCGCCCTTCTTCGTACATGGGCCGGCCGCCGATCACCTGATCCCAGGTGACGATCCCGCTGACCCCTTCCATATCCGACATGATCAGTACTTTCATTTTCCTCCCTCTTTCCCGATCTCAATCTTGTTTCTATTGGGCTTGATTAGTATTGCAGAAGTGGTGAGAGAATGCGGAAATATCCTGCAGGATATCTAGCGCAAATGGGGAAATATCACAATTTCCGTTCCATTTCGCACAAGGCGACGCTCCCCTTCCCTAGCTTGCTGGGGAAGGGGCCGGGGGATGGGGTAAGTTTTCGGCGACAGACTCGCAATTCCAGTAAAGTCTTATTGACGCGACTAAACGACCCGCGCCAGCGCCGCTTGCAGCTTTTGCAGCGCCGCCTCAACCGCGGCCAACCTCATGTAGCCGTTCTCGATGTCCGCCGCCAGGCTCAGGTCGGCTTCAGTCTTCAGATAAAAGCTGCATTCGCTGGGGCAGTCCACCGCCTCGCGTCCGGCGAACACGGCCGCCTGCAAACAGCCCAGCAGCGAACTCGCCTGCGAGCCCACCATTGCGCTCTTGCGCTGCCCCCTACATGTATTAAGCATAAGCAGCGACTCCGAATAACCGGTCCGCGCCGTCTTGATATTGAGGATGTCAAAGGTCTCAAAGTTGAGCTCGCGATACAAGTCGTAGAGCGTGAAGGCCGAGTCATCGGCGATGATCGGCAGCGAGCAATCCTTTCGCAGTTCTCGGCGGCTGCGCAGCTGCCAGACCGGCAGCGCCTCCTCGCAATACTTCACGCCCAAGGCCTGCAGGCGCAGCAGGATCGCCAACGCGTCGCCGTCGTCGAGCGTTTCGTTGGCATCGACGTAAAAATCGGCGTCGGGATAGCTTTCGATAAGGTCGGCGATCGTCGCGATTTCCGCCTGCACGCGCCGCCCGATCTTGACCTTGAAGACCCGCAGCCCCTGTCGATACAAGGATTCGACATCGGCGTGGACCGCAGCCGGCTCGCCCGTGCTTACGATGGCGCTCAGGCGCAGCCGTTCCCGGCTCGCCCAGAGGTAGTCGCGCAGTCTCTCGCCGCGGCTGGCGCACAGCGCTTGATGCAAAGCCATATCCAGCGCGCCCTTGGCCGTATTGTTGTTCTTGATCTGCACAAGCCGGCGGTTCAAGCTTATGACTGAACTACGATCGGTCACCATTTCGCCGGTCAGCTGCGGCGCCAGGTGACGCTCGACAATGTGCAGAACCGAAGCCTGTGTCTCGCCATAGATGGTAGGGCGCGGGGTCGCCTCGGCGATGCCGACCGCGCCATCCGACAGTTCCACCCGTATCAGCGCGTGCTCAAGCTGTCGCAGTTCATGGCTGCTGCCCCAATTCAAGGCGCTCTTGAGCGGAACGTTGTAGGGAACGGCGCTTATGCGCCGGATGCTCGGCATAATAGACCTTCTCGCTCAGCAAGATTCGCTTGGCGCGCTCCGTCCGCCCGCCTCAAGCGGCTCGATCGCGTCAAGAACGGCCGCCGCCACTTCTTCAGCCGAGGCGCCATCCACATCCAGGCGATGATAATTCGGAAAAGCCGCGCCATCGTCAAAGGCATAGAGGCCATAATTTGCGGCTTCGGCGCGAACGATCGTCAGCGCCGTCGCCGAAATCTCGCCCGCTTCCACCAGGGCTTCCGCCGCCGATCTTAAGGCAGGGGGCAAGAACGAGACATCGGCGCTTCCGGCCGCTGTGTCAAAAGCCTCTTGCCGCTTGCTCAGACGACGCAAACGCGTCAGCGGATCAAGGGCCAATTCAACGATGCGCCAGCGCGGAAAGCGCGTCAAGGCATGTCGAATCTCGACGTCGCCCCTGATGCCTTCGCATAACACCGGGCTGCTGTAGGCATCCGCCAGATTCAACCAAGAAAATGCCGCCGCCATCCCGCCGGCGACGCGCCCGGCGAATAATCGCGTGAGCGCAAATCGCCTCACGCGATCCGGCTCGGGTTTCAGCGGCGCGCCCGACCAGCGCTGCGCCAGCGGAATCGCGATCCAATCCGCCACTTCGCGCCGCGTCGGGATGACGTCCAGTTCCAGGCCGCGTAGCCGCCGCAGATTAGCGAGCGTCGTCGATTTCCCGGCGCCGGTCAAAGCCACCAACATGACCAGATCATGATCGCCCAGCGCATGCCAGCCGTCGTCATCGCTCAGGCGCGCGTGCGGATATCGCTCCGCTAAGGGCAAGTTGAGCTGGGGATATACCTCCCGCAGGTAAAACGCTTTTGCATTCATCACGACGCCGCTACGCTCCTTGGCCCCAATCATCATACCCGCGACGGCGACGCCTTCCAACTCCGCGCGCGCGGACGGGCCGGCCGGAATGGCGCGCAACCTGCGGCAATTGCAAGTTCCCGGCTATAATCGATCGCGAAGTCGGAGCCGTTTAGGAGAAGCCTCATGCCCCTGTTTGATATGCCCTTGGAAGAGATGCGCGTCTACAAACCGCCGCGCGAAGAGCCGGAAGATTTCGACGCCTTCTGGGCGGAAACGCTGACGGAAGCGCGCGCCTTTGATCTGGACGCGAGATTCAAAGCGGCCGACTTCGGCCTGTCCACAGTTGATGTCTGCGATCTCAGCTTCGCCGGCTTTGGCGGCGATCGCATCAAAGGCTGGTACATGAGGCCGCGCGGTCATTCCGGCCCCCTGCCCGCTGTCGTCGAATACATCGGCTACGGCGGCGGCCGCGGCTATCCCCTGGATTGGCTGGCTTTCCCATCAGCCGGTTTCGCCTACCTGGTGATGGATACCCGCGGTCAGGGAAGCGTCTGGCGGCAGGGCGATACAGCCGACTTGCCCAATGGCGCCAATCCATCAACGCCCGGCTTCATGACGCAGGGCATTCTGGATCCCTATACCTATTACTATAGGCGGCTTTACACCGACGCCGCCCGCGCGGTCGAGGCGGTTCGCAGCCGGCCCGAGGTCGATAGCGCTCGAATCGCCGTAACCGGCAGCAGCCAGGGCGGCGGACTGTCCATTTCAACGGCCGGGCTCTTGCCCGAGGTTGCGGTCTGTTTGACGGATGTGCCTTTTCTTTCTCACTTCCGGCGCGCCGTCGATATCACGCCGCGCGACCCCTATCCGGAGATCGCGCGCTTCCTGCAAGTGCATCGCGACAAGGTCGATACGGTCTTCCGCACGCTGAGTTATTTCGACGGCCTCAACTTCGCCGCGCGCATGTCGGCGCGCGCGCTCTACTCGGTCGGCATTATGGATACGGTCTGCCCGGCCTCGACCGTCTTCGCCTCGTACAATCATGTGCGCGGCGAAAAAGATATGCGCGAATATTACTTCAATGACCACGAAGGCGGCGGAACGCATCACCTGCTCGAGAAGATCCGCTATCTCCGCCAACAGTGGCCGCAATGAGCCGCGCGCGGATCGTGATTCTGGGCAGCGGCACGCCAAATGCCGAAGCCGGCCGCGTCAGCTCCGGCGTCGCCATCGCCGTGGATGACCAACCCTATCTAATCGACTGCGGGCACGGCGTCGTGCAGCGGGTTGTCGAGGCGCATGCGGCCGGTTTAATCGCCTGGGATACTACCGCGCTCAATCGCCTCTTCGTCACTCACCTGCACGCCGACCACAGCGTAGGCCTGCCGGATCTGCTTTACACGCCTTGGATACACGGTCGCTCCGACATTGTTATGGCTTTCGGACCCGCCGGCTTAAGTGATATGGCGCGGCATATTCAGGCCGCTTACGCCGAGAATGTCCGGGAGCATTCGAATGCGCACCCGACAACCGCAAGGGGTTATCAAATCCGCGCGCATCCGGTGCGCGCCGGTCTCTGTTACCAGGACGAGCGCGTGACGGTCCATGCGCTGGCGGCTGATCATGGCGAGCTCGAAGCCTTCAGTTACAAGTTCAGCACAGCGCGCGGCACGATCGTCATCTCCGGCGATACCAAGCCGGTTCCCGGCTTCGCCGACTGGGCGAGCGGCTGTGATGTCTTGATTCACGAGGTCTACTCGGCCGCGCAGTTTCCCGCTCGGCCGCCGGCCTGGCGGGATTATCACTCGCGCGCGCATACCTCGACGCAGGAATTGGCGGCCCTGGCGCGACAGATCCGTCCCGGCCGCCTGCTGCTGTATCACCAGCTATTTTGGGGACAGACACCGGCGGAGCTGGTGGCCGAAATAAAGAGCGAATATGACGGCGAAGTCATAGGCGCAAACGACCTGGATTGCTTTGAGCTGTGAACAAGACGGGGGAGCCTAAGCCCATGCCTGCGGAAGCCAAGTTTGAAGCGCTCGATTTTGAAAGACTGGATGAAGCGGAGCAAATCCGGCGATCGGATGAATTCAGCCGGCGCATCGTCACGCGCCGCAGCGTGCGCCAATTCTCCCGCCGGGCCCTGCCCTTCGAGTTGATCGCCAACGCCATTCGCGCTGCCGGATCCGCGCCCTCCGGCGCCAATCAACAGCCCTGGACCTTCGTCGTCGTCAGCGATCCCGAAATCAAGCGCCGGATGCGCAGCGCCGCCGAAGCCGAAGAGAAAGAGAGTTACGAGCGGCGCATGAGCCAGGAGTGGCTGGATGCCCTGGCGCCTCTGGGAACCGACTGGCGCAAACCCCATATCGAAGAAGCGCCGTATGTGATTGTCGTTTTTCGACAAGCCTATGGCTTGGAGCGAGACGCCAACGGGGACGAAGTCCGCGTCAAGCACTATTACAGCGAAGAATCAGTCGGCATCGCCGTGGGCTTTCTTCTGGCGGCTTTGCACTTGTCCGGGCTCGCCACTTTGACCCACACGCCAAGCCCGATGAAGTTTCTGGCGGATATTCTTGGACGGCCGGCGAACGAACGCGCCTTTGTGCTGATCCCGGTCGGCTATCCGGCGGATAAGGCGACGGTCCCGGTCATCACGAAGAAAACGCTCGCTGAAATCATGGTGCGCCTCTAAGCGCCGCGCAGTCCGCCTAGAATCTTCTGCCATAGGCCGGGATGATGGCGCCCGTGATAATCGCACTGGCATCGGAAGCCAGAAATGCGATCACCCGACCCAACTGCCCCGGCGTCACGCCGGCATCTGGATCGGCCGCGGCTTGTTCGTCGGTCATAATGGCGGAAGGCAGCACGGCGTTGACGCGAATGCCGCGCCGCTTGTACTCCTCGGACATGCTTTCCGTCAAGCGCAGGACGGCCGCTTTGGAGGCGGCGTAGGCGGCATCTCTGCCGCTCGAGCGCAATCCCGGCCGCGCGCCGATATTGACGATAGCGCCGCTGCCCTGCTCCAGCATGGCCGGGATCACCGCGCGGCTCATCAGAAACGCGATGGTGGCGTTGAGGCGGATCATCGTCTCCCAGGTATCCAGCGTCATCTCGTGCACGGGTTGGCCTGCGTCCCAGCCGCCGACGATATTAACCAGAATATCAATGCGACCGAATTTCTCAAGCGCGCGCTGGACAAAGCCGTCGACCACGGCCGGGTCGGACAAGTCCGCGCCTTGAAAGCAGATATGATCGCTGTCGTTTAGCAGATCGGGAAAGCGGTCGTACAAGCGCTCATCGCCGCAACTGAGTGCCAGCCGCGCGCCCCCATCCCGAAATACTGGAATGACGCCGGAAGCCAGGAGCCCCGAAGCACCGGTGATGATTGCGACGCGCCCGTTGAAATCCGTCATTGTTATCTCTCCGCAAAACAATTGCCCTATCCCTAGAATAGCATGATGTAGCGCCGCCGCTCGAGCGCTTTCCGCCTGTCATGATTCGGACGGTAACGCGCAGACAGACGGGATTCAAATCTGCAAACAAATGTTCGGTCGATGTTGCATTTCATGCGCTTCAGAAGTACAGTACATGCAAATCTAGGCACGGTGACCGCATGGGCAGCTTGGAACAGAGCAGAAACGGCAATTTGATCGAAACGCCATCCGATCAGGTCCGCATTCGTCAGGCGCCCTTATTCACTCCCGAGCCAACAGTACGACAGGAACCCAGACAGAAGCTCCTTGTCACCCCGACGGAAATGGAGGCGAGCGCGACCGTCGCCGTGCTTGAATGCCGAGACAATCTCGAGTTCTTGCGCGAGCAGCCGAGCGAGAGCTTCAAGCTGATCGTTACGTCACCGCCATACAACATCGGCAAAAGTTATGAAGCCAAGTCGTCGCTGGATCAGTACCTGGCCGCGCAAGAAGATGTCATTCGCGAGTGCGTTCGCGCGCTCCATCCGCGCGGTTCAATCTGCTGGCAGGTGGGCAATTACACCGATAACGGCGAGATCCTGCCCTTGGACTGCCTGCTCTTTCCGATATTCCGCGGATTCGGCTTGAAGCTGCGCAATCGCATCGTCTGGCACTTCGGCCACGGCCTGCATTGCACAAAACGCCTGTCCGGCCGTTATGAGACCATTAACTGGTGGACCAAGAGCGACGACTACACCTGGCATCTGGACCCGATTCGCGTTCCCTCAAAGTACCCGGGCAAACGGCATTTCAAGGGACCGCGAAAGGGCGAACTGTCGGGCAACCCAAAAGGCAAAAACCCCAGCGATGTCTGGGAGTTCCCGAACGTCAAGAATAATCACCCGGAGAAAACCATTCACCCTTGCCAGTTTCCCGTGGAATTGGTCGAACGGCTGGTGCTGTCCATGACCGATGAAAACGACGCGGTGCTCGACCCCTATGTAGGCGTGGGCTCGGCGGTGATCGCCGCCCTAATGCACAATCGCAATGGCTACGGCTGCGACATCGTCGACGAGTATATCGACATCGCCCGCGAGCGCGTCGAGGAATTGCGCGCCGGCCGCCTGAAGACGCGGCCGATGGGCAAACCGGTCTACGACCCGGCGCTGCCCAAGGGCGGTCATTAATGCATATCGCGGCACAATATTCCCATCTCAATGGCTTGGAATATATGCTCGTTCACCACAAGGACCTGTGGCAAGAGATTCGAAATGTCATCGCCAGCGTCAATGCCGAGGCTTGCAAGACAAAGGTGTCCAAAGAAAAGACGATGCCGGGAAGACTGTTGTATTCGCCGGCTGACATGAACCGTGAATTCAAGCGCTGCTTCGAGAAACTTGGTTGGTCGCAACGTCGATTTAGATTCTGGGTCACAGACGACGAACGACTGATGCGAGCCATTTATAACCAACCCGAAGCTTCGCAGAAAATGGCGATCGAAGATGCAGGCCGGCAAGCTATCGAATCCTACAATCAGACAGATTTTGTGAAGAACCGAATTGCGGTCGAAGTTCAGTTCGGCAAATATGCCTTCGTTGCCCACGACTTGTTCGTCAAGCACCTGAGTTTCTTTGTAGGAGACATCATTGATGTCGGTATAGAGATTCTGCCGATGAAAGAAATGGAACGGGAAATGTCTTCCGGTGCGCCATATTATGAGCGCGACTTGCTGAACGTGATCCGCCAGGGTCGCGGCGTGCCGGCCGTCCCGTTGGTCCTGCTCGGCGTGACGCCATAGTCACATTTGATTCGAATTCCGATACCCCACCAGCGAGGCGGCAATGCCAAAATACGATCTTCTGCTGAAAAACGGACATGTCATCGACCCGGCCAACCGGATCGACGCGCCTATGGATGTCGCGCTGGCCGGCGACCGCATCGCCGCCGTCGCGGCCGCTATTCCTTCCGCTGACGCTACGCAAACCATTGACCTGACCGGACTCTACATCACGCCCGGTCTCATCGACATCCATGTGCACGTCTATCACACGCGCGAGCCGGAGACCCTGAGCGTCATCGCCGATCACCACAGCTTCCGCTCCGGCGTCACCACCGTGGTCGATACCGGCACAGCCGGCGCCAAGCACTTCCTGCACTTCAAGCGCACGGTCATCGACCGCGCCAAGACGCGCATCTTCGCTTTCATCAATATCGTCAAATCCGGCATGGTCGGTCCCTTCGAGCAGGACGTCGGCGAGATGGATCCCGAGCTGGCCGCTTCCATCGTGCTGGCTTATCCCGAAGATTGCGTCGGCATCAAGACGGCGCATTACTGGGTTTCCGGCGCATTTGACGAGGCGCATCCGCCCTGGGCGGCGGTCGACCGCGCGCTGGAAGCCTCCGAGATTTGCCAAAAACCGCTGATGGTCGACTTCTGGCACCGCGAAGGCCGCACTTACCAAGAACTGCTTCGGAAGATGCAGCCGGGCGATATTCACACCCACGTCTATGCCCAGCAATTCCCCATTCTCAATGCGGACAACAAGCCCGCGGATTTCATGTTCGAGGCGCGCGAGCGCGGCATTATCTTCGATCTCGGTCACGGCGCAGGCAGCTTCTGGTTCCGTCTGGCGATTCCGGCTTACGAAGGCGGCTTCGGGCCCGATAGCATCAGCACGGATCTGCATATCGGCAACGTCAATGGCGTCGTGCACGATATGCTGACGACGATGTCCAAGCTCTTGTGCATGGGCATGCCTCTGCCAGAGCTCATCTACCGCTCGACAGCCGCGCCGGCGCTCGAGATCGGCCGCCCCGAGCTCGGGACGCTCAGCATCGGCGCCGAAGCCGATATCGCCGTCTTGCGACAAGACGAAGGCCGCTTCGGCTATGTGGATTGCGGCGGCGCGCGCATGAATGGCAATCGCAAGCTCGGCTGCGAGATGACCATCCGCGCCGGTGAAATCGTCTACGATCTTAATGGGCGCGCCGCCCCTCTCTGGCAAGAAGCGCCGCCCGACTATTGGAAGATACGCTATCCAAAGGACAACGCCTAACCATGACCAATTACCAGTCGCTCGGCATTCGACCCATGATCAACGCCTACGCCACCGTCACCAAATACGGCGGTTCGCTGATGCCGCCGGAAGTCCTCGCCGCGATGAATGCGGCGGCCGGCGACTTCGTCGAATTGGCGCTGCTGCAGCGCCGGGTCGGCGAGCGCATCGCCCAGCTGACCGGCAACGAAGCCGCCTATGTCACCTCGGGCGCCGCGGCCGCGGTCATGCTATCGGCCGCCGCTTGCGTCCTGCGCGGGCGCCCGGATGCGGCCGCATGCTTCCCGCGGATCTCGTCATTCAAAGACGAAGCCATCGTGCAGCGCGGCCACCGCAACCAATACGACTTCGCCGTGCGGCAGACCGGCTTGAAATTCGTCGAATTCGAACCGGCGCCGGCCGCCTTGCGCGCCGCCATCAACGAGCGAACAGCTTGCGTTTTCTGGTTTCAGGGCAATATGACCAGCGCCGACGATATACCGCTCGAAGATATCATCGCCATGGCCGACGAATCTGATATTCCGGTGATCGTCGACGCCGCGGCCCAGCTGCCCCCGGTCGAGAACTTGTGGCGCTTCACCAAGATGGGCGCGGCGATCGCGATCTTCAGCGGCGGAAAAGACCTGCGCGGTCCACAGGCGACCGGCCTCATGCTCGGGCGCCGCGACCTGATCGACGCCATCCGCCCGATTAGCAGCCCCAATCACGGTTTGGGGCGGCCGCTCAAAGTCGGCAAAGAAGAAATGATGGGTTTGTTAGCGGCGGTCGAACGCTATCTCAAGCTGGATCACGCCGCTCGCGCTCTATACTGTGAGGATACTGTGCAACTATTCTGCCAAAGTTTGAATCCCTTGGCCGGCGTCACAGCCGAGCGCGTCTTTCCCAACGAAGCCGGCCAGCCCTTGCCTTGGTGCCGCGTGACCGTCGACCCGGCGGCAGTGGGCAAGACAGCCGAGGATCTCGTCCAGGACTTTCTCGATCACGATCCGTCCATCGCCGTCTCGCCGTTTAGCGACGCGCAATTCCATCTCAATCCGATGACGCTCAATCCGGGCGAGGAGCTGGTCGTCCGCGATGCCTGTCTACAGTTGTTATCGAAAGCCTAGATCCTGCTATCATCTGGAATGTGGCATCAGCTTAGGCAATAGATCGAGTTTAATTCTGAAGTAACCTACGAATGTTGATTTGAGCGGAGACTGACTGGAAAATGACGAGAAAATCGCAAGCTCCATTTATTGCTATAGGCCTATCGCTTGTCGTCCTTCTTTTCTCGCCGGTCCAGAGCGTATTTGCTGCGGACATCACCGTCGATGCGGATTGTTCGCTGACTGAGGCCATCAATGCCGCCAACCGCGACAGCGACTCCGGCGGCTGCGAAAGCGGGGACGGCGCTGATGCGATTCATCTGACCGGCGATTACCGGCTTGTGTCGGAGTTGCCGGCGATCGCGTCGGACATCACGATTGAAGGCAATGGCTACAGCATCAACGGGAACGGCGCTCAAAGGATTTTTGATGTGCAATTACAGGCCTCACTATCGCTGCGCAATGTGACGCTGCTTAATGGCCGGGCCGATCGCGGCGGCGCCATTTTCAACTTGGGCAAGCTGCGCATTGAAGACAGCAGTTTAAGCGGCAACACGGCCGACGAAAATGATGGCGGCGCGATCTACAATGCCGGGCATCTGACCATCAGCAACTCCGTCTTCGCCGACAACATTGCCGACAGGCTGGGCGATGTCACTAGTTCCGGCGGCGCCATCTACAACGACGGGTCAGATGGCGGAACTGGCGAATTGACCGTAAGCGACTCCAGCTTCCAGGGCAATTGGGCGGAATGGGGCGGCGGCGCTATCAACAATGCATCCGGCGTCGTCACGATCAGCCATAGCTCATTTGAAAACAACAGCGCCGACGGTTTCGGCGGCGCGCTGGACAACGATGAGCGCATGACCGTCTCCGGCAGCAGCTTTATCGCCAACTCGTCCGACCGCGGCGGCGCCATCGATAACATGGACCAGCTTACGGTAAGCAGCAGCCAATTCACCGGCAACCTGGCGGAAGATTTTGGCGGCGCCATTTCAAACAAAGGCGAAGCGGATGTATCCAACAGCAGCTTCACCGACAATCAGACGGAGAATTCCGGTGGCGCGATCAATAACGACAACGCCAAGCTGAAGGTAAGCGACAGCCGCTTCAGCGGCAATGCCTCCCAATGGGGCGGCGCCATCAACAGTCGGGATGATGTTTCGAGTCAAAAGGCCGATCTGCGCGTACTGGACAGCGCCTTTGTCGCCAACACAGCGGAATACGGCGGCGCCCTCAATGCAAATGGCGCGCAGCACATCAGCGGCAGCAGCTTCACAGCAAATACATCCACTCTCATCGGCGGCGCCATTTCGAGCAGCGCCGGCCAACTTTCCATAAGCAACAGCAGTTTCAGCGCCAACAAGACCGAACTCAGCGGCGGCGCTATATCCCTTTCGAACACGGTCGGGGCGTCGCTCGCGCATCTCACGCTGGTTGAGAATGCCGCGGACGACGGCGGCGGTATCTTTGTCTACCGGAGGCCAGGCGATGAAGCGCTGGCGGCGCTGCATAACAGCCTCATTGCCGACAGCGATGGCGGCGATTGTTCGGCTGCGCTCGCTGAAGCCAGCGGCAATTTCATCGCCGACGGCAGCTGCGAACCCGATGCCGACGGCGATCCGCTTCTTGGCGCACTACTCGTTCCGAAAGACGGCTCGCCCGCCTACTATCCCTTGTTGGCGGGCAGCCCGGCCATCGACGCCGCCGATCCCGATTACTGCGAAGCGACGGACCAAATCGGAACGCCGCGGCCGTAAGGCGCCGGCTGCGACATCGGCGCCGTCGAACTCACGCACGATTAGGCGACCTGCCATGATAGGTCAAGGTCCTAATTTGTTGAGAATGGAAGTCATATAATTTCATTCAAGCGAATCCCACTATGCGATACGAGTTGAGCCAGCCATGAAATCTATTGTTCTACATCGTCTAATCCCGCTGTGTATTCTCTTCCTGCCTACAACTCTGGGCTTAATCGCCGCCGACATTTCACTTACGCCAGCTTGTTCCTTGGCCGACGCGATCACATCCGCCAATGCGGACGCGGCGACCGGCTCCTGCCCGGCCGGCAGCGGCGCGGATATTATTCACCTGTCAGGCGATATCACGCTGGATGCGGAACTGCCCCAAATCACCTCCGACATCACGATAGAAGGCGGCGGCTACACCATCAGCGGGGACAACTCCTTTCGCATCTTTTACGTTGCCAGCGGGGCACTCACCATCAACCAACTGACCCTGGCAAACGGAAGCGCGGACGAGGGCGGCGCAATCAAAAACGAAGGCGTCTTGATTATCAGCGACAGCAGCTTCTCGGATAACGCCGCAGAACATTTCGGCGGCGCCATAATCAGCGATGGCATGTTGAGCATCACAGACAGCATATTTAACAACAGTCGGGCTAAGTTAGGTGGCGGCGCTATTGCAAACATCAGCGGGCTAAACATAGACGGCAGCAGCTTCACCAACAATTCGACAGAATATGCAAGTGGCGGCGCGATTGCCAACTATGGCTCGGCAAACATCGCCAGCAGCAGTTTCTCTAGCAACACAGCATCATTCAGCGGTGGCGCGATAAGCAACATAAACGAGATGTCCGTCGTCGGCAGCAAGTTTACAAACAACATTGCCAAAGACAGCGGCGGTGGCGCGATATTCAATGGCTCCGGTCAGCTCAGCGTCGCCGAAAGCGCGTTTACGGGCAACTTCGCTGAAGAGAACGGGGGCGCGATCGATAATCATACTCCCTTTGAGGGTCCCCTTGCTCGAATGAGTGTCACAAACAGTTTATTCACTGGCAACGGGACCGAGCGGAGTGGCGGCGCTATCATCAACAGCGGAGAATCAAACATTACCGGCAGCAGCTTCGAGGCCAACTTGGCTCGCCTGTTCGGTGGCGCGGTCGCCAATTACGGCGCGTTAAACTTCACCAACTGCACGCTTTCTCGCAACGTAGGGATAGAAAGGGGTGGCGGATTCCATAGCTTCGGCGATGTAACAGCTACCCTTCAACACCTAACCGTAGCAAACAACTTGTCAAAGGTAGGCGGCGGCATTTCTGTCTATCGACAAGAGCAAGAAGGAACAGTGGTGAACCTGAGCAACAGCCTAATCGCCAACAACGACGGCGGAGATTGCAACGTCGTTCTTAATCAAAACCGCGCCAACCTCATCGCCGACGGCTCCTGCGATCCGGCGCTAAGCAGTGATCCTCTACTCGGAACACCCGTCGAACCCGCTGACGGCTCGCCTGGCTATTACCCCCTGCAACCGGGCAGCCCGGCCATCGACGCCGCCGATCCCGACTATTGTGAAGCGACAGACCAAGTCGGCACGCCGCGGCCGCAAGGCGCCGCCTGCGATATCGGCGCTATCGAATACGGCAGCGAATAAGGCCGGATTCACTAATATGTGGAGCAGCGCGGCATGAAGCGCCCCTTCGAACTCTACGACCTGCGCGTCACCGTCGAGCGCATCGAGGGTCGCTCGGTCTGCGGTTTGGAGGTCGGCGATTATTTCGAATTGACCGAGAGCGCCAAGCTGCGCATCCCGGCCGGCAAGCACTTCTGCATCTATGCCCTGTCAGCCGTCCTGCCCCTGCTCGCGGCAAAACAGCGGGAACTATCCGAGAACGACTGGATGAGCCGCGACACCGTCGCCGCCTGCCCCGATGTCGATGAACGCCTCATAATGCGCATCGAGCGCATCCGCAAGCGCCAACTGGACAGCGATGACCTGACCTAAAGCCCGAGGGCAATCGCTTCATATTTTCCTTCACCACCGAGGACACAGAAGTACTCCCAATTAAGAAATTGAAAATGCACATCATTTTTCGCGGCATACTTGCGGGCGACACACAGCCGCGCGTAGACACTGCGGGTCAGTCGCCCCTACATTTCGACTTTATCCTGAATTTCGCATGAGTTACTTGGTGTTACTCGGTGTACTCGGTGGTGAAATTCCGCTTGACGGCGGTCATAAAAGCTGGTTTTCATTTTGAAGCGATTGCCCGGCGTAAAACCCGTCCTCCTTGCGGCAATCCATCAAAAGCCATCATACCGCCGCCAAAAGCTATCAGTCCCGCCGCATCAGCCTCAAAACGCCAGCTGAGCGCTTGTGAAATATATCACAAGTTCGCTATGCTGAAATTGAGGCGATTCTTGAGGAGACTGATCATGTTAAAGGACAGCGTCCCCAGCTTGAAAGGGCACTGGCTTTGGGGCAACTTAATCGACTTCAAACGGGACAGCCTGAGTTTCATGGAAAGCGCGGCGCGCCAGGGCGACCTGCTGCGGCTTCGCTTTGGTCCCTTGCCCGGCTACTTCCTCAACCATCCCGACTACGTCTGCCAGGTTTTGGCGGCGCAGAGCAAATCCTTCCGCAAACCGGCGCTGGTCCGGCGCGCGCTCGACGACATCCTGGGCGAGAACATCTTCACCAGCAATGGCGCCGCCTGGAAGCGCAGCCGTCAAGCGCTGCAGCCGGCATTCCACCTGCGCCATGTCGAGCGCTACACGCAGATCATGCAGAATTGCATGGAGCGAGAGCTGGCAGACTGGCAGGCCGGCGCTGTCATTGACCTGGAAGAGGCGATGAGCCGCGTCACCATGCGCATCATCATGGAGACGATGTTCGATGCCGATCTGGGCGACGAAGCCGATGAGCTGGTCGCGACCTTCACGCGGCTCTTTCATCTCGCCTACAAGCGCATGGCGCTTTACGCTCTGGTTCCAAACCGGCTGCCGACGCCGGATAACCGCGAAGTGCGGCGTCTGACCAAGCAGGTGCGCAAGTTGCTACGGAAATATATCGCCGATTGGCGCACAGGCCGCGCTGGGGAGGCGTCCTTGCTCAATCTGGTGCTGGCGCCAGCCGACGGCCCAGCCAAAATGAGCGACGAGCAACTGATCAACGAAGCCTTTACCATCATCGGCGCCGGCTACGAAACCTCTGCCTACACGCTCGTCTTCGCCTGGCTGGCCCTCATGCAGAACCCATCGGTCGCGGCAAAGCTCTACGCCGAAGTGGCGCAGACACTGGGCGAGCGCCGGCTCCGCCTGGAGGATGTCAAAGCCCTGGATTATTGCAATCGCGTTGTCAAGGAAACCTTGCGCCTCTACCCAAGCGCCTGGGGCTTTTCCCGCTCGACCCTGGAAGATGTCGAGATCGGCGGCGCGGTCCTGCCCCGGAACAGCACCGTTCTCGTTTCGCCCTGGACACTGGGGCGGGACGCGCGCTGGTTCCCGGACCCCGCCCGCTTCGACCCCGACCGTTTCCTCCCCGAGAATGCGCGCGCCATACCGCATTACGCCTATATCCCCTTCGGCGGCGGCGCTCGCACCTGCCTGGGCAGCCACTTCGCGCTGATGGAGGCGGTCATCATCATCGCCGCAATCGCGCAGCGCTACCGGCTTCTGCCGCTGCCGGGCGGCGCCACCGGCGCCAAGAATGTCGCCTTTACGCTGCGGCCGAACGGCAACATGAAAGTCCGGCTGACGCCGATAGCCCGCCCCCGACTGGAAATAGCCCGGCAAGCCGAAACCGAGCGCCGAATTGTGCAGTCTGCAAAACAATGCCCGTTTGCATCGAAACTTGCAGTAATATATGGATAAGCGTCCGCCTTTCACGTTTGGAAAGAGGAAACCATGGCGAAGACACGCAAACATATCAAAGTGACTTATTCCACGCTCGGCAGCCCCGATCCCTTGCTTCACGAATACTTTGAAGAGGATGTCGCCGAGTTGAAGAATAATCTCGGCAAGACCTACCAGATGTACATCAATGGCGAGTGGGTCTATGGCGCCGGAACCTACGAGAATCGCTCGCCAATTGACCGGAGCTGGCTGCTGGGCAATTTCGCGCGGGCTTCCGCGGAACATGTCGATCAAGCGGTGGCGGCGGCCAAGGCGGCCTTCCCGGCCTGGCGCGATAGGCCCTGGCAGGAGCGTTGCGATCTGGTCAACCGCTTCGCCGACCTCATCAGCGAACGCCTCTTCGAAATCTCCGCCGTCGTCAGCATGGAAATCGGCAAGAATCGCCTGGAAGCCATCGGCGATGTCGAAGAATCGGCCGATCTCATCCGCTACTGCGTCGACGCCATGCGCGAGAATGTGGGCTTCGACCGTCAGCTGCAAAGCGAAACCGACCAGCACTTCAACCGCAGCCTGCTCAAACCCTACGGCGTCTGGGGCGTGATCGGTCCCTTTAACTTCCCGGCCGCCCTGAGCGGCGGGCCAACCGGCGCCGCGCTGGTCGCCGGCAACACAGTCGTGCTCAAACCGGCGGCCGAAGGTTCCTTGACCGCGACGATGATCGCGCAGTGCGTCGCCGACGCCGGCATTCCGGCCGGCGCGTTTAACATGGTTCTGGGCGGGGACGAGCCCGGCATGGCGCTGACCGCCAACCCCGATCTCGCCGGCTTGACCTTCACCGGCAGTTACGATGTCGGCATGAGCATCATCAAGAATTTCAGCACCGCCGCCGGTTACTTCCGCCCCGTGATCGCCGAGATGGGCGGGAAGAACCCGACTATCGTCAGCGCCAAGGCCGACCTCGACAAAGCGGCGCTGGGCGTGATGCGCTCGGCATTCGGCCTGACCGGCCAAAAATGCTCGGCTTGCTCGCGCGTCTATGTCGATGCCGCGGTCAAAGACGAGTTTCTGGGTAAACTGGTGGATCTCACGGCGGAGATCAACATCGGCGATCCCACCGCCGCCGCCACCTACATGGGACCGATCATCAACGAGACGGCTTACAGCGCTTATCAGCAGTATGTCGATGAGATGCAAGCCGGCGAAATCCTCACCGGCGGGGAGACGCTGCCCATCGGCGATGGCTATTTCGTCGCGCCGACGGTCGTGGCCGATCTGCCGGACGAGCACCGTCTCTGGCGGCACGAGATGTTCGCGCCGATCGTCGCCGTGCGCGGCGTGGAGGGCGCGGAGGAAGCGATGCGGCTGGCCAATGATGTCGCCCTCGGTTTGACCGCCGGCTTCTACAGCGAAGACCAGGCCGAGGTCGACTGGTTCCTGGAGAATATGGAAGCCGGCGTACTCTATGTCAATCGCACGACCGGCTCGACCACCGGCGCCTGGCCTGGCTATCAGTCCTTCGGCGGCTGGAAGGGCAGCACGGGCAGCAACAAGGCCTCGGGCAGCTACTACTACTTGCAGCAATACATGCGCGAGCAATCGCATACGATTGTGGGTTGATTTGCCACAGAGGCGCAGAGACACAGAGGATCGCGACGTGCAGCGCGACATCACAATTGCCGATATCTGTAGGGGCGAGCCTCGGCTCGCCCGCTATTGATTTCACCACAGAGGCGCAGAGGCAAAGAGTTTCGCAACGCGCCGCGCGACATCGCGCTTCGCGACTCGCCGCGTGACGTCACGATTCGCGAGCGCGGTAGGGGCGAGCCGGTGGCTCGCCCGAAGTTAAATTCACCACAGAGGCGCAGAGGACACAGAGGATCGCGACTTGCCGCGCGACGTCACGCTTCGCGAGCGCGGTAGGGGCGAGCCGGTGGCTCGCCCGCCATTATTTCACCACAGAGGCGCAGAGGACACAGAGCATCGCACCTCGCCGCGCGACGTCGCGCTTCGCGAGCGCGGTAGGGGCGAGCCGGTGGCTCGCCCTCCAGACCCTAGCCATCGGGGATATTCAGCGGGCGCTTGATACAAAAAAGCGGGCGACACACAGTGTCGCCCCTACGGATTCCGATGGCAATGTTTGGCGGCGCAAGTGTCGCGCGACGGATACTGATACCGGCGGCGGGCGTCTCAGCGAGACGCCCCTACAATGGTTCGCGATTCAATCATCGTTCATGAGAAAATTCTTTGTGCCCTTTGTGTCTTAGTGGTTCCAATAAACTAATGCGAAAATAATGGGACATTGTAGGGGCGATTCTGTGAATCGCCCGATGATGCAATCGTGAATTTTCGGGCGACATACAATGTCGCCCCTACAACCGACTTAATTCCGGTTTCTCATTTCTTTGTTGGAACTACTTTTGTGACTTTGTGGTGAAAAAACCTCTGTGCCCTCTGCGCCTCTGTGGTGAAATATTCAAACAGACACAATCGACACAAGCGCCGCCCCTACGCATTTCGATGCCAGCGGCGGACGTCTCAGTGAGACGCCCCTCCGTGCCCTCTGCGCCTCTGTGGTGAAATATTCAAACAGGCGCGGGCGACACACAGTGTCGCCCCTACGCATGTCGATACCAGCAGCGGGCGTCTCCGCGAAACGCCCCTCTGTGCCCTCTGCGCCTCTGTGGTGAAATATTCAAACAGGCGCGGGCGACACACAGTGTCGCCCCTACGCATTTCGATGCCAGCGACGGGCGTCTCAGTGAGACGCCCCTACGCATTTCGATGCCAGCGACGGGCGTCTCGGCGAGACGCCCCGGCGATTGGACTTACATATCAAATGGCAGCCGGAATCTGGCTCAGCGGATCAATGAAACGCTCAGTCACTTCTGCAATCGTGTCATAGTAGGTACCCGCGCGGGCGTGGGCGCTGGAGCGCGGCATGTCCAGATGCAGATGGGCCGGGAAGATATTCTTGGCGCCTTTGCCGATCGTGCCGATCTGCTGGCCGCGGTCGACGCGTTCGCCCTTCTCAACCAGCTTCTCGTCGAGATGCGTGTAGCGCAAGCAGGTTCCGTCTTCGTGCTCGATGACGACCGTGTTGCCGAAGCCCTTGGGCAAGTAGACCGAATCGATCACAAGACCAGCGCGCATCGCATGCACCGGCGCTTGGTAGGCATCCCATCTGTATATGTCGATGCCGCTGTGATGCTTCATGTGGAAGGCCGGGTAGTCGGCATTGTGTAGAACGGCGGCGTAACGCAGGGTGATCTTCCAGCCGCTGCCGGGCGGAATCATGACGCTGGATGCCGGGTCGATGGGCGAGCTGAACGCGGAGGCGGCAAGCGATGCCGCCGCTTGCTGCCGGACCGGCTCAATAGCATCGGGGACGATGAAGTAATCGCCGTTTGGCAGGTTCAAGCGTCTGCTATTTTGAAAATCTGGATTATGGGTGGCCACGATCCGCTTGAGCCAGTCATTGAAATGCCCAGCGCTCCGATCGGCTCGAGCCATCTCGGACAACAGCGTCTCCAGGAAGCGATCGAGATTGGGAATCGGCGCCTTGTGCGACAGATTCAGGCGCCGCTCCGTTTGCAGCAGTAGTTGGTGATGCAGGCCGAACTTGACCGCCGCCAGCATCACGACGATGGTCGCAACCGGATCGGCGATGTCCCTGGGCGCGCAGGACAGGCTATAGACGCGATACAGCCAGTCGCGCGGCGCGCTGCCGACCTCATGCGCCCGCCGCGCCAGTTGACCGGGCAAGACTTGCAGGACGACTTCATGCGCGACACTGAGGAGATCCTGCGGCGCCCCAATCTCCAACTGACGCCCTTCGTGGGCGGCGGCGGACGGCGCTTCCCCTACCGCTTCCGGTGCGCCGAAGGCACTCAGCGCGTCACTGGCCAGACGCAGATGCTCGCGCGCCTCGGCAATCTCTCGCAGCGCCAGTTGGACGCCATTCGGTTTAGGCCGCGTTTGACTCATGGTTCCCCTCGCTTCCGTTGGATTCGGCATGTTTGGCCAGTTCGCGATCCTCAATGATGTAGCCACCAACCAGCGTGACGCAGATCGTCGTGATCGTCGGCGCCAGCACATCCAGATGCTCTTCCAGTTCCGGCCGCGTGGCGGCGATGATCAGGGTGATGACGCTGATGATCGATGACCAGAAGCGCCGCGACTGCAACAGTCGGCGCGGCGCCGCTCTTGATTTATCCATGATGCTCCTCCTTATGATTCAGCCGTTCCAGTTCGATGTGCCCGACATCCAGTTGCTGCTCCGCCCCGATCTAGTCAACGCGGAAATCCGCCCGGCACGATTTGGACTTGAAGGCAGCCGAGTGACGGTTGAAGGCCGCCACAGCGCTGCCGCCGAGGGCGCAAGCGCCGGGTGGATTCAGTTGGCTACTTGTTCTGGAGATTGCTGAAGCAGTGAGATGACACGCGCCCTGTCACAAACCGTCTCATCTCACCGATTCGACCTCTAATACGCCAGATAGGCGCTCATATCGAGTTGGCTGCGGCTGCCATCATCCAGCTTCCAGGGCAGGGTCTCCAACTGCGGCTCCAGATACCAACTGGTCGTCCAGCGTTTGCCACCGCGCGCCAGTTCATGCGCCTCGCCGATGATGATGTAGGTGCCGTCATGTTCGGTCTGCGTCTCACACAGCCGAATCAAGCTGCCAATCGTCAGTTCAAGCTGATCGGCGTGGCGCGCGCCGCCGTTCTCGGCATGGCTCTGCAGCGTGATCATATGCGCCAGGCCGAAGGGCGTCTTGCGCCGGTTGCGCTCGAAGTCGGCGATGTACTGCGCCTGATCCAGGTCATCTATCGAGGGCAGGTTGACATTCATCGTGCGCCGACCGAAGTAGGTGATGCTTGTCTGATCGATAGCGCGGGCGTCCATCTGACCCTCATCCACGATTTTGCGGCCCTTCACAAGGCACTTTTCGACAATCGCCTCGGTCCGGTCGCTCTCATTCTTGAAGACCAGGTTGGCGCCGTTGGCCTTCGCCTCGACCTCGACCGTGCAGTTGCCCTGCACGCACTCCACATCCTCGACCGTGACATCTTTTCCGCCGATGCGCTTGTCCTTCTCGTCCTTGTACTTGACGTAGACCTCGCGCGTCTCCCCCGGCGCCACCCGAATCACGGCGTCCTTGAGCTCCCACAAAATCGTCGCCTCGGCCGCGATTGTGCGCGGATGGCAGGTGACGATGATCTCGTTCTTCGTCTGATCCAGGCTGGCGAAGCTGTATTTCATGTCGGTCATGGCATCGTCGAAGCTGGCGTCGACGGTGTCCTTATCCAAGATGTGATGCCGGTTCCAGAAGACCGCCTTGCCCTCGCGGTCGAAGAAGAACTTTCCCCGCTCGGCGGCGGTGATGTCGCGGATGCCGCGGTAGACATCGAATGTGTCCTTCTCCTGGTCCGAATAGCCGCCCTGGCGCACCCAGTTGTCGCCCGCCATCTGCACGGTCAGGATGCCTTCATCGTAGTTGCTGTAGGCTTCCAGATTGGCCAGCTTGGTCGATTGGCCGAGCTTGCTGTAGTCCGGGTCGCCCAGGACCCAGGAATCCGTCAGCGCCGGCGGGAAGATGACTTCCTGGATGAGCGCGTCGATGATCTGGTCGCTGCGCTGATTCTCCTGCAACTCGATCTTGGTTTCGGTTGCCTTCAGGAACTGCATCGCGCCAAAGGCGATGATATCGACCTGGCGATTGCCGTATTTCCCGCCAACCGGGAGAATCGCGGCTATCCAACCCGCCCAGTGTGTGCGGACATTGGTCTCGTCATTTGATTCGATCTTCACCGGGCGCAGCGGCGCCAGCTTGCCATGTAGCGGACCGGCACTATTTTCGGGCGAGAAACGCCTGTCCGCGTTGTTTAGACGCATCACCAGCGTCGAACCATCTGCTGTGAGTTGGTAGGGTCGCTGCATCCCCACAAACCACTCGGCTAATAGAACACGTTGAGTAATATCATCGTGTTCCCCGCTAAAGTCTCCGTTGCGATCCCAATCGATCGCGATTGTCCAGCTTGTTGACATTTATTCGTTCCTTTCCTTGATTGGTCGATTAACACTGCATTTCTTACTTATCAACGCAGCCCATCACCCAGCAAAGGCATTGTCCAATACAATTCCTGACATTAAAGCCCGTGTCCATAACCGCTCACACCCCCGACTGTGAGCACTCTATTTTTCAGGAAGGTCCGCGTCCAATTCCGCAATGCACCTGTTCTTGAGTGTCTCTATCTCGCGCAGTGCCTCCTCGCTATAAATCTGGTTGAGTGTCCCACCTATTTCTCCATATCCCGATTCAAATCCGTCAAACTGCTGTAACAATTCAAAAGTCTCGCCGTCCCAAACGCGGACGCCGCCGAATTGCCCGACCGCCGCGAGCCGGCTGCCGCTAGGGTGCCAAGCCAGCGAATCTTCATATGGTGACCATGGAAATTGAACGAAGTAGACTCCAGCTCTGATTACCACGAGCAATCTACCATCGTCCATGTCATACACGCTGATGCGGCATCCCTCTTGGATGTATGCAATCTTACTTGCATCGGGTGAAATCTTATCGTCTTGCGTGACTGGCAAACGTTCATGTGGAGATTCACGTGAAACAGGAAAGATCATCTTTAGGAAGTCGATTTCATTATCGCGCCAATGCTTAAAGGATTCAGAATAGGCGCCAAGCTCGACATGAAACATTCCTTCTTGTGCGGCTATGATCTTAAGCTCACCGTCACACTCTGGTGGATAGAGATCATTTCTGATATCGAACGACTGCAGTATCTCATCCAGTTCTACGTCAACGATATAGGTTTTCCACTGAGTAATAATTGCAAGCACGCTCTTCGAAAACCAACAGAAGCCCATAGTTGAGTTCCAGAAAAGTCTGGGCTGCTTATCAGTTTCCTGTTCCTGAAAGTAGAAGACCTCTTCGCCCGTTAGCGCATCCAAGACTGATGTCTCTCCGCCCCAGTTGCCGGCCGCGATTAGATTCTCTTCGGGATGCCAAACAAGCTGGGTCCAAAGCGCCAGCACGTCGTGTTCAGCTATGACTTTAAATCTCGTGACATCAATGATCAGAACAGGATGTTCACTGTCGTAATACATTGGAAAAGCAATAGCAACAAGATCACCATCGGCATTCCAACTCAGGGATCTTGGCGACCTGATATACATGTCTTGCCATAATTCAACGAAGCCTAATTCGTTGAATTCATTATCAAAGAACCAGACGCCCTTATCGCTGGCAATTGCGATCGTTTCGCCGTCCGGACTCCACTCGATGGCCGACGCAAAGCCTCGGTCTTGCGCGGTCGTGATGATGCACACCCATAGCACGCAGATGGATGCCAAACATGCTGAAACCTTACTCATCTCTGTTCTCCTTCCCTTGCCAAGCGCTCTCGAACAAGTGTGGGGAGAATACTTTGGGCGGCTTCTGCCCAGGTCGTATCTTCCCACATTACCGGCTTCGTTACACAAGTAATTCCTTTGTCGCCGCACTTGTAGAAGTAGCGATCACTTTCGGTGTCTTCACTGTTAAAGTCCGAATAGAATTTTGTCTCAGGAAATTCTGGCACTTCATCCACTGTGTCCTCGTCTCGCTTTGGGCGCAGTATCTGTTCATCGTCTATCGACTTAACGTAGAATGCATGGCCCGAAACTGAGGGATCCAACACTGCTGTCATAAATAGGTCCGCCCAGAATTCTTGCACGAAGTATTGCTTGGCGACAAAGCCCTCGATTATCTCGATATGAACTGTCGCATCGAGATTAAACGAGTAAGGTCCCCAATGGTCTCCACCGTAAGCTCTGCTCGCGGTGGCTATACGCGACATCCAGTACGGCGGTACTGTATCGATAAGATGATCCGTGATGCCCCTGCTTCTATCTATGACATGCCCGAATTCGTGCACAATGGTCGGGATATCGACCGCGCTTCCTAGATTCATCTTCCTAAGTGCTTCCAAATCAGTATTTATGAGATTTCCCTTGTCGTCATAGTACGGTAGTGCCACAGAACCATACCCTTTGTCTTCGGGATCACTTTCTATTCCGAGGCGAATCTCCAATTGTCCAAATCCTGATTGGCTAAAGTGCTGTTGAAAAGCCGCCAATGCTAAGCTCTCATCTCCATATACCTCCCTTGCAAGGTAGTTGATGATGTAACCTATGGCTTTGTCCAGATTTTGCAACTGCTGCAACCTGTTCGTTTTGTTAGACCCTCTTCCCCATGTGATTTCGAATCCGTACTTGGATTCCAACCATCCCTCGTACTCTTGCAGAAACCCATACTCAACTCCGATACCAATTGAGACACCGTCATTTTCAGCGTCAGAGTCCCCACCCATCGCTACGAGTACTTCTTGCGCCTTTTGATCAGCGACCCGTTCTTCATGCCTCAGTTCATTCTCATCCGAGATTGGCGGAAATGCATAGATGCACTCCAAGGCTTCTTGCCGTGATGCAGAATGTTGAAAGCAATGCTGAAATATAAGCGGACGCGTTTCTATGTCTTGTCGCACAAGGATTAGATCTAGGTTGCTGTTGCGATGCAGACGATCCCAGCTATTTTCATCAACCATTCGACTGGCGCCAAAGTCATCTTGCACCTCTGCGATATCCGGTAGAATAGCCTGAACAATTATTTCATCCTTGGCTTGATTAGTGTCGGGAGTATCTTCCGTCTGGGATTCGTCCGCGTCAGATAGCCCATTGGATTGCCCGCCAGTTGACTCACCTAATTCATTCGGAGGAGCGATGCCCAGACGCTGGTAAAGGTTGCGTTCGTAATCTTGTACTGCGGGATCCACATCAAGCGGGGGCGCTGGCCTGCCATCACCGTCAGATTCCCCGGATGTAAGCCCCGGTCTCGCTGTCGGTGGCTCAATTGGAGGAATATAAGATGGCAACCATGACTCCGACTCTTCAGCTTCCGGCTCTGCTGGACCGCCCTCATCTGATGGATCAGGGCCGAGGAGCTCTTCATAATAGTCTTGCAATCTACTGCGTCGGTACGGCATCGTCTTCTCTCCCCACTAATCATCAACTTAGTCTGTGATCGCGCTCAGCCGATTCGCCCTGTCACAAGCCATCCCAACCGGCGCTGCGTTTCTTTCAATTGGAAACTAAATTAAGAATAGCACGTTAGTTCTGCTAAGGGGAGACTATTTGTTCTCGTTTTCTGAAAATCTCTTGCACCAGCGCGTCGATGATCTGGTCGCTGCCGCCGGATCCCTCGAGTCGTCGCAAATCCTTGAACTGACTGTTCTCGATAGAACGGATTGACTCCGCTAAATCAACGGAGTCGACGTACCAGTTTGCGCCCCGAATATGGGCGCGATTAGAGTTGATGACGCTGTCCCGACGGGCAAAAGCGCCGCCACTGCAGGCGACGCCTCCGGACTTATCGGCCTGGTTTTGACTGATATAGCATTTGCGATAGCGCTGGCTGGACTGCCGCGGCTCGTCGACGGGGCAACCGATACAATAGCGGGCGCGGCTGGCAGCAACGTTGACCTGACGCAGCACCGCCGGCATAATCACCGCGCGCGTGCCGAAGGCGGCTTTTAGCCGGCGACTCCGCCAAACGGATGCGTGTGTTTTCCGAAAACTCCGAGACGACTAACCGGCGTCGGACAGCAAGGCGCTATATAATTGCGCCCAGACTTCCGCAGTTTAACTCAAAGACAAGTTTGCAACGGACGGGCAAACCCCCACCCGTCCGCAACATGGCGCGCGGTTCTAGAAGCCCATTCCCAGCAACATTTCCAGCGGAATCAGCATCACGTCGTCAGGCAACTTCACATCAAATGACTCATTGAAGCGGGACAGGTCAATGTCGACGGACATAGTAATGTTAAAGTCCATCCCTTCCATGCCAAGCGCTTCGCCACCGATGGTCACACCCATGGTGAAATCGATCCGATGAGTATAGTGATCGTCGAGACCGATATACTGCCGGTATGACAAATCGCGCACATCCAGTTGCTGCATGAGCGCCAGCATCAAATCCGCGTATTGGACTTCATCAGGTTCGGCTTCGGCAAGAACATCATCGAGCGTCATCAGTGAAACGATTGAATTGATATCTGCGTTGGTCTCCAGGACCGCCACCGGGATTCCCATAACTTCGGCATCGGGCAGACGGGTCAGCGACATGGCATTGGCGTTCGCTTCCTCCATTTCGGGAGACCTGGCGCTATCCTCTTCGGCTGAGTCTCCATCGCCGACTTCCGCCATCAGTTCGTCGACCGCGCCACGAGCATCATAGCCAAGCCACTCAACCCCGGGTATCATGCGACCGCCCAGGGTAACCATCGCCCCTTCGTTCAGCACAAAGACGCCGTTCTCCATCAGCACGATGAATTGCGTGTCGATTTCTTCTTCCGCCGCTTCACCAGTGAGGTGGAGCGAAACTTCGCCGGATATCGCGGTGGCCAACACGGCGATCCAGGCGCCGCCGCCATCTTCGCCACCCGCCGCGTGGGCAGCGTCCGCAGCCGCCTGATCGACAATTAACTTACCGCCGCCGGCGCCGCTCACCAGCAACAGGTCCATAAACCCGCCAAGATCAACGCCGAGATCTAACAGCATGTCAAAATGCAAGGCGGAAACGCCATCCATGACTTCGACATTGTCCCGCAAGATCTGGCAATCGGCTTCAGCCAGTTCACGGCAATCGACACGGTCTTCTATCGCATCCGCCTGCACGCCGGCGACCGCAACTAGCAGCAGGACAAGAGCGATCAGCATCGCAGATTTCCTTAACATTCTTACTCTCCCAGCACCTTTCGTTCGTCTACCCAGTATAGCGCAGAATCTTGAGCAAAATGCTCCTCCAAAAACCGGGGTTGCCAGGGCGAGCGCCTTGGCAGCGAACGAGAAACGCCGGTCAACGTCCGCTTCCGAAACTGGCAGCGTGTCTCGCGCCAAGCCAATTGGGGCAGTGACGATTAAATGGAATATGGAAACTCGCAGCCTGTTCATTATTGGCTTTGCCTCCTGGTCGCCAGTCAAAGAACTTGCCCAGATTTTGCGCGCAGCCAAGTTGTCCAATAAAATCAAGCTAGGAAGACAGGCGGGAGTCGATGAAGAAGTATTCGGAAGAATTGAAACGGGAGGCGCTTAATTTGGCATCCAAGCCCGGCGCGAACGTCGCTCAGGTGGAACGGGACCTGGGCATCACGCCGGGATTGATCAACAAGTGGCGCCAGCGCTATCGGGTGGACGAGAGCAGCGGTGAGCTTAAGCCGAGCGCCGAGCGCGAAGCCGAGGCCGAAATCCGGCGCCTGCGCCGCGAGTTGGCGGTCACGCGCGAAGAACGCGACATCTTAAAGAAAGCTATCGAGGAATTTTCGCAGCAAGGCAAACGGTGAAGTATCCATTCGTTCAGCCGGAAGCATCGGCATGAATTCAGCGCGTCGAGGATGCGCCGGGTGTTGGACGCGAGCACAAGCGGCTTCTTTGCCCGGTTAAAGCGCCGGGATGCCAAGCTGCTATAGAAGAATCGACAAGTCCTCCCGGGCAGCGACCGGACCGATGGCAGCCCGCCTGTCCCGGCACCAAGCCATTTTTTTTCGGGGAGTGGCTAATGTAGTGGATGTGGTTTCCCTTAGACCCTAACAATAAAACTCTGTGCCCTCTGTGGCGAATGAACCTGCGCCAAGCTCGCATTCAAGATATGTCCACCAATATAGACACTACCTTTTCTCGCCTTCGTTGGACTTGCGTCACTTTCTCTCGTATAATGAAATTGCCCTGCTAATCATCAAGCAGGTCTGTGAAACTGCCGTGCGGACTTTGCCCTGTCACAAGCCGGTCCGCACGGCACCCCTTCTTTGACGAACTCTCTCAATTCACTCGCCGGAAATCGATGACCGTATTTCCCTTTCTCCGTGTATGCCAATCGAAAGAAGCAAGAATAGTACATGTGTTCTGTTACTGCTCGACTAAATGTTCACGTATTAGAAAAGCCATATGCCCTTCTTGCGCTTGCCATACTAAGTGACCGCGGTCCTTGTCCGGAGCCACTACGCAAAATCGCGCTGATAGGCTGACGCCGCGTCGCTCCGGGCGCCGCCAGGACGGTGGGCATCCATGTGGCTCATGGGCCGACTCATGGGGATGCGGGGGCGCTCTCATGTCTGTGCGACAGAACATAAGATCGCTGCAGGCGCGACCTACGCGCCTGGTATATGGATGCTGGGAATCTGACCTGGGCAGCTCAAACCGGCGCTTCGCCAGCAAGCTATTGAGGTGGGGTTTATCGCCGATCATCATCTATAAGGACAACCGAGATGACTCCAAAACTCGCGAACACATTGAGTTACGCGGCAACAATCCTCTGGAAGCGGTCTTCGACTGGCCTTCAGTTCAGTCTCGACAGGATGAGCTTAGCTAGCTCCCATTCTCGGTTTGCTGGGGCATCGACATCAAAACCGAGTCACCGCTCTAAGAAGTCCATGATGCGGTCGCGGATGTACTCGGTACCGGGAGCAATCTCCCTCAGCAGATTGATCTCTACCATATCGCAGACGACCTCTTCCGCCAGATTTTCCGCTTCACTATTACGCCGCACATGGTGGAGCCATCTCTGTACGTAGTGGTCCCATTATATTGGACAGGAAAATCGGAATGTTGCGGGAGGGTTACGCTGCCAGCCTGCCTCAAACTCCGCCAGCGTCAAGTCCTTCACCGATGACCAACTCAGGTGTCAGCCCCGTACCGACCGCGTGAACACATCCACAATGACGGCGAGTTAGACGAAATCCAAGCATTACGATGGCGCACATAGGCAATATCGGCGCCTCAGATCTGGTTCGGACGCCCTGCGCGAACGCCTTTGATCAAATCCAGGTAAGTCCGCTAACCATGTCGGCTGTCCATTCCACTTCCCGTACCGGCTTCGGTTTGATGGCCAAGTCCATCCCCGCATCAACCGCCGGCCGACTCGCTTTGCATATGCCGCCCAGCAACTGCCACTATCGCCTCGCGCAAACTTTGCCGGTCGCCTGGCTTAGCTCGGTGAAGGATTACCAGCACGATCCCCACCTTCGCTTCCGGCGCGTACTTGCGGTATTTCCCCACGTGCCTGTCTCCGTCACTGTGCATCCAGTATACTCTCTTTACTAAGTGTCCAGTTTTCGAGACCACTACACTTCGGGGAGGCCTTTGCGACCGAGCAGAGCAAAGCTCACACCCTTCCCCCGCCCCACCAGCCCGCTTATCATTAAACTCAGGAAACATCGCCGCGGGAGACAGGACGCCATGCTCACGATGGAAGACAACATCCGCCCGCCCTTCTCCCAAGACGACGCTCGCGCCATCCTGAAGCAGCGCTACGGCATCCAGCCCCTTTCCGTCCAAGACCTGCCCTCGGAGCTTGACCGCAACTACCGCCTTTCCAGCGCCAGCGGCGAGCAATATGTGCTGAAAATCGCGCATAGAAGCGTTTCCGCGGACGTCCTCGACCTGCAAAACAAGACGCTGAAGCACCTCCGCGCCGCGCTGAACACCGTGCCCGACATCATCCCGGCGGAAAATGGCGACGCTACTGTTGAAGTCGCCGATGCTGCTGGCAGGAGCTACCACGCCCGCCTGCTGCGTTATATCGACGCCGTCCCGCTGTGCGACTTTCGCCCGCATTCGGAAGCGCTGCTCGCTGATATCGGGGCGCAACTCGGGGCGCTTAGCGCGCGCATGCAAAGCTTCAGCCACCGCGAAAAACGATTGCGCTACCGCTGGAACATCCGCAATCTCAAGGCGGTCGCCGAATACGGCGCCGACCTGCCCGCGGACAAAAAGCAACTGCTCGATTATTTCCTGCGACTCTACGAAGACGAAGCGCTGCCAAAGCTGCCGCAATTGCGGCAGAGCCATATCTACAATGATCCAAACGACAGCAACATCCTGGTTTGCGCCGCCGAAGCGGAAGCGCCGCGCGTCGCCGGCTTGATAGACTTCGGCGACATGGTCTACAGCCCGACGGTGGTGGATCTGGCGGTGGCCCTGGCCTATATCATGATGGCCAGCGAGCGACCGCTGGACAAGGCGGCGCCCGTCGTCCGCGCCTATCATCGCGCCTTCCCGCTGCAAGACGAAGAGATCCGCCTGCTTTTCCCGCTGATCGCCGCCCGGCTCTGCCTCAGCGTCTGCATCTCCTGGCATCAGCAGAAGCAGGAACCGGACAACCGTCATTTGAGCGTGAGCGAGAGCGGCGCCTGGGAATTGCTGGCGCAATTGCGCGCGATCCATCCCCGATACGCCCACTACCTGTTCCGCGCCGCCTGCGACTTGGCGCCCTGCCCGCAGACCGCCGCCGTCATTGACTGGCTGGGCGCGCAGTCCCCCGCCCCAATCATGGGTTATGCCTTGACCGCCGAGAATTGCAAGCCGGTCGACTTTGGCATGACGAGCCGGCTGCTGGCGCAGGTCCCCGACCTGGCCGACCCGGCTGCTTATGCTGCGCCGCTGCGCGCATTTCTCGGCGAGGGCAGGATCGGCGTTGGCTATTACAACGAGGTCCGACCCATCTATCTGGCGGAAATGTTTGATGTCGCCCCGGGCGAGCGGCGCAGCGTGCACATCGGCGCTGATCTCTTTGCGCCGGCCGGCGCCGCCATTTACGCCCCCTTGCCGGGCCGGGTCCATAGCCTGGCAGAACACCCGGCGGAGCAGGATTTCGGGCCGATCCTCATTCTCAAGCATCAGCCGACGCCGGAATTGGCTTTCTACACACTCTATGGCCATCTCTCGCCCGCGACCTTGAGCCGCTGGTCGGTCGGGCAGGCGGTCGCGGCCGGCGATCTATTGGCGCATATCGGCGATTATCCGCGCAACGGCAACTGGACGCCGCATCTGCATTTTCAAATCGTCATCGACATGCTGGACCACCGGGACGAATTTCCCGGTGTTTGTTCGCCGCGCCAGCGCGACCTCTGGCGGTCGCTCTCTCCCGATCCCAACCTCATCCTGCGCCTGCCCTTCTCCATTGAGGCCGCGGCGAAACCTTCAAGCGCTGGTCTGCTGACGAGGCGGCGCGCGGCGCTCAATCCCGCCCTCAGTCTGTCCTACCGCGAGCCGCTCAAGATCGTTCGCGGCCGCATGCATCAGCTCTACGACGAAGACGGCCAGCCCTATCTCGATTGCGTGAACAATGTCGCCCATATCGGCCACAGCCATCCGCGCGTCCTGCGCGCCGCAAGGGAGCAAATGGCCCTGCTCAATACCAACACCCGTTACTTGCACGACAGCATCGTGGCATACGCCGAAGCCCTCAGCGCGACCTTGCCCGATCCGCTGTCGGTCTGTTTCTTCGTCAACAGCGGAAGCGAAGCCAACGAACTGGCATTGCGTCTGGCGCGGGCTTATACCGGCGGGGGCGAGTTCATCGTCATCGACCACGCCTATCACGGCCACAGTAGCGCGCTCATTGACATCAGCCCGTACAAGTTCAATGGTCCCGGCGGCCGCGGCCGGCCCGCTCACGTCGAGGTGGCGGCCATGCCCGACGGCTACCGCGGGCCCTGCCGCGGCTTTGACGCGCGCGCCGGCGCCTACTACGCTCGCTCGGTCAAGGACGGGATTGGCCGCATCCAAGCGCGCTCGGCGCAAGTCGCCGCATTTGTCGCGGAGGGCATCCTGGGCTGCGGCGGGCAAATGCCGCTGCCGGAGGGCTATCTCGAGCGCGCCTATGCCATGGTTCGGGATGCGGGCGGAATCTGCATAGCGGACGAGGTGCAGACGGGCTTCGGACGCGTCGGCAGCCACTTCTGGGCCTTCGAGTTGAGCGGCGTCCAGCCCGATATCGTGACGATGGGCAAGCCTATGGGCAACGGCCATCCGCTCGGCGCCGTCGTCACGACGCCCGAAATCGCCGCCGCCTTCGACAATGGCATGGAGTACTTCAATACTTTCGGCGGCAATCCCGTCTCCTGCGCCATCGGCCTGGAAGTGCTGCGCGTCATCGCCGAAGAGGGACTGCAGCAGAACGCGCATGACACCGGCGCCTACTGGCTGGCTGAGCTGCGCGCCCTGGGCGAACGCTATCCCATCATTGGGCAGGCTCGCGGCGCGGGCTTGTTCCTGGGTGTGGAACTGGTGCGCGATCGCGCTTCGCTGGCGCCGGCCGATTGGGAAGCGGCATATATCGCGGAACGGATGAAAGAGCGCGGGATCCTGGTCAGCACGGAAGGACCCTGTCACAACGCGCTCAAGCTCAAGCCGCCGATTATCTTCCGGCGCGAGCATGTGGACCGGTTTATGGCGGCGTTTGAAGAGGTGTTGGCGGATACAGCTCTGCAGGTCGGCTGAGGGCGAAGCGTTGCGAATATTTTACTTATTGCGTTTATTGCGTTTGGACGGTAGACTCTGAGTCCACGTTCATATGCAAGGGAGGTGAGACAATGAAATCAATTAAGGCTGCCGTGAATGCGTGTTCACAGGCGGTCTGCCACGAAGTTCTTGGAGGAGGGTAGAGAGGATTGCGCCATGACCACTGTTCTGTTGGAGAGTAGACCGCGTTCACTGCCCAATGACGAGTCCGCCATCGCAAATGAGTCATCCGAGATACTTGCGCGCCATATTAGGAAAGGAGAACATCTGCAACTTCGCATCAGTAATGCTGAGCATGACGAAGTGATCGTGCTTCCTGCCTCAGTTGTGGCACTGCTCTTGGGCATATTGAGAATGACGGCGAACGGGCTTGGCATTGCCTTGACGCCATTGCATTCAGAACTTACTACCAGACAGGCAGCCGATATTCTTAATGTCTCGCGGCCATTTCTGGTAAAGCTGCTGGAATCGGGCGATATACCGTTCCATAAAGTGGGACGACATCGCCGCATTAGAAGGGAGGATGTGATGATTTACAAGCAGAAACTGCGCCGCGAGCGCGAGGCCATCCTCGACAAGATGGTCGCAGAAGCGCAAGAGATGGGCCTGTATGATTAGCATTCCTCTCTACACTGCCTTACTCGATGCAAATGTCCTGTATCCCGCCGGGATACGGGATATTCTTATTCAGCCCGCCGTATACGATCTTTACCTGCCCAAGTGGTCGCCAGATATTTTTCGCGAATGGATGCGCATTGATCGCAGGATTCGAGAAGATCATGTTGCCGAAAAGGTTAGGCTTACCCAAAAGGACTTGGATGCATTCTTCTTTGACGCGCTTATCCTAGGCTATGACAACTACATTGACACCATAAATCTGCCGGATAAGGACGATCGACATGTTCTCGCAGCAGCCATTTCTGGCGACTGCGACTTCATCATCACTCAGAACATAAGTGACTTTCCGACCGAAATACTAGAGTCGTACGGAATTGAAGCGCATACTCCCGATGAATTTCTGGTGATGTTATTCGAGGCACATCCGCAGGACATGCTTGAGTCGGCGCGAGCGGTTCTGAAGAAACTCAAGAATCCTGCTTACAACGTAGACACGTATCTTGACATGCGCATGAAAGACGGCTTAGTCGAGACTGTATCTCTATTGCAGCAGTACGCGCACTGCCTTGAATGACTAACAGCACCAAACTCCTATCACACAATCACCTACTCGCCAACTTCCTTGTGCCCTATAGTTGCCCATCAAATGGCAGCGTCCTGAATAAGGATGAAGGATTGTGCACAAGCAGAACTACTCCACCGGCATCGACATCCGCGGCGTAATCCGTCCAGAATACGAGTCCATCCTCACAGCCGATGCCGTCGACTTCCTCGCTGGCCTGGCGCGGCAGTTCAGCGTCCGCCACGATGAATTGCTGGCCGTCCGCGAAGCTCGACAAGCCGCCATTCGCGACGATTCCTCATGCCGAGTCGCGCCGGGCCCGTTGCTATGGCCAGGCGACTTTGATATGATATCGACCACTGGACCAGGGATTTATGGGCATGATTGAAGTCAAATACCTGCCTTCGTCAAACGTGGCGGAGCTGCAGTTGAGCGCGGTCATACAGGCATTGAAGCAACTCACGCATGCGTACCGTGAACGGGACGACATCGTTCAGCTTGTTGACAAGAAGTCAGAAGAAGTACTCGAAATCCCGGTAGCTACGGTAGCGCTTTTACTGGACATCCTGCAGCGGTTGCAGGCGGATGAGGCAACAACGCTTATTCCCGGTGACGCTGAGTTAACCGATTCGCAAGCGGCGGATATCCTGCATGTATCGCGTTCATACTTGTTAAATCTGCTCGAAAACGATGAGATTCCACACAGCAAGACGCGGTCTCTCTTTCGCCTACGCATGGACGACTTGATGGCCTATAAGAAAGAGCGCGACAAAAGGACTGACACGGCACTTGACGAATTGGTAGCGCTTTCTCAGGAATTAGGTCTATATGATCTCTAAGCAATGGACTAACTTTCGGCGTTGCTTGATGCGAACGTACTTTATTCGGCGCAAACTAGAGACATCCTACTTCAACTCGCGCGCGACTCTTGCTTTGAAGTCAGATGGTCCTTAGCGATTCAAAACGAATTGCGGAAATCCCTCCGGCATACGGCGCCTCATGTAAGCGATGCGCAGCTTGAGCGCTTGCTGTCCACGATGAACAATTCATTTCCAGATGCCCTGGCAGCTGGATTTGAAGATCTCGTCGAAAGCCTGAATCTTCCGGATGCTGATGATCGTCATGTTCTCGCAGCGGCAATCTTCGGGGGCTGCAATCTGCTCGTAACCAATAACATCCGACACTTTCCCCATGAGTACATCAGGTCATTTGGCCTGCGCGTTTACCGCCCGGACGACTTCCTTGCTGCGCTTCTGCTATCGAATCCGCGCAGATTCTGCGCATCTGTAAGCCGTGTTTTGTCACGACTCCAGAATCCAGCCTATACATTTGACCAGTATGTTTCGCAATTGCTGCAAAATGGCCTGGTACAGACGGGTGCGATCTTGCAGAGATATCGCCACCACGTCACGTGATCGGTCAATTAAACCATGCAGTAGCTTTCCTTCATCTTTACATTCTTTATTTATGACCTATAGTCGGCGTCCATAGACTATAGCGTTCATCCGAGGCGACAAGAATTATGACCAATCCCAACCTCCCCACCGGCATCGACATCCGCGGCCAAATCCGGCCCGAATACGAGTCCATTCTCACAGCCGATGCCGTCGACTTCCTCGCCGGCCTGGCGCGGCAGTTCAGCGCCCGCCGCGATGAATTGCTGGCCGCCCGCGAAGCCCGACAAGCCGCCATCGACAGCGGCAGCCTGCCCGACTTCCTGCCCGAAACCGCCGCCATACGCGACGATTCCTCATGGCGGGTCGCGCCGGTCCCGCCCGATCTGCAAGACCGCCGCGTCGAAATCACCGGGCCGACCGACCGCAAAATGGTCATTAACGCGCTCAACTGCGGCGCCAAAGTCTTCATGGCGGACTTTGAAGACGCCAATGCGCCTTCCTGGGACAACATGCTGCAAGGGCAAATCAATCTGCGCGATGCCGTCAATCGCAGCATCACCTTTAGCAATCCCGACGGCCGCTTCTACCAACTCAACGAAGAAACCGCCACCTTGATTGTGCGGCCGCGCGGCTGGCATTTGGACGAGAGCCATTTCCTCGTCGATGGCGCGCCGATCCCCGGCGGACTCTTTGACTTCGGTCTCTACTTCTTCCACAATGCCCAGGCCGCCCGCGACCGCGGGACCGGCCCCTATTTCTATCTGCCCAAACTCGAGAGCCACCAGGAAGCGCGCCTTTGGAACGATGTCTTTGTATATGCGCAGGACGCGCTGGATGTGCCGCAGGGGACGATCAAAGCGACCGTGCTGATCGAGACGATTCTGGCCGTGTTCGAGGCGGAAGAAATCCTTTACGAATTGCGCGATCATTCGGCCGGCCTGAATTGCGGCCGCTGGGATTATATCTTCAGCTACATCAAGAAGCTGCGCAACCACGCCGACTATCTCTTGCCGGACCGGGCGGAAGTCACCATGACCGTGCCCTTCATGCGGGATTATACGCTGCACGTCATCAAGGTCTGCCACCGCCGCGGCGCCCACGCCATGGGCGGGATGGCGGCGCAAATCCCCATTCGCAACGATCCCGAACGCAACCAGGCGGCGCTGGACAAGGTCCGCGCCGATAAACTGCGCGAGGCGCGCGAGGGCCACGACGGCACCTGGGTGGCGCACCCGGGCTTGGTGAAAATCGCCAGCGATGTCTTCGACGAATACATGCCGACGCCGAATCAAGTCGAGCGTCAGCGCGATGACGTCAATGTCTCAGCGGCCGATCTATTGACGCCCAGCGCTGGCGACATCAGCGAAGAGGGCGTTCGCCTCAACCTCAAAGTCGGCATCCAATACCTGGAAGCCTGGCTCGGCGGCAACGGCTGCGTCCCGCTTTACAATCTCATGGAAGATGCCGCCACCGCCGAGATCAGCCGGGCGCAAGTCTGGCAGTGGCTGCATCACAATGCCACGCTGGCGGACGGACGTCCGCTGACGCTGGCGCTATACAGCAAACTGCTCGAAGAAGAGATGGATGCCATCCGCGGCGAGGTCGGCGATGCGCGCTTCGAGAGCGGCCACTTCCAACGGGCGATGCAGCTATTCGATGAAATGATCCGCGCCGATGACTTCAGCGAGTTCCTCACGCTGCCGGCGTATCAATACTTGTAAGGACGACACAGGGCAATGGGGCAAGCAAGTCCCGCCCTCATTTTGAGATGCTTGCGACAAGAGCTGGGGCGCCAGGGATTCAGGTCTGGGGCCGGACCCGCGCCACATACCAAAACGCGACCAGGGACACCAGCGCCATCATAACAACAAGCAGCAAGCCGCCATCGTAGCTGCCGCTTTGGTCGCGCAGGCGGCCGACAATCCAGGGCCCCAGGGCTGCGCCCAAGCCAAACATGCCGCCCATCAGCCCGTTGATAAAGCCTAAACCTTGCCCGTAAAAGACATCGCTGGCCAAGGCGGTCGTCTGGCTGCTGCGCGTGCCTTCGCCCAAGGCAAAGAACAAGGCATAGGGCAGCAGGATGAGGGCGCTGTCAGCGGCAGGCAGCAGGAACAGCAACCACACCGCGCCGAGCAAGCCGCAGGCGCCAAGCGTGAAAGCGGCGGCGCGCCCGAAACGGTCGGACACCCAGCCCATGGCGATAAAGAATATGCTCGTCAGCAAGCCCGCCAAGCCGACTACATTGGCCGCGGTCGCCCGCTCTATGCCGGCCGACTCCATGTAGGCGATCTGATGCACGGTCAAACTTCTCACCGGCCCCATGGCGGTCAGCCCCACGACGACTAAAGCCCAGAATTTAGGTTGCCGCAGCAACTCCCGCCAGGCAACGCGCGGGCTCATCGGGCGCCCGGGACGCCTGGGCAAAGCCGGAGGCTTCTTTAAGCCGATGACCATCAAAGGCAAGACCAGGAAAATGCAAATCAGCGACAAAGCCAGGTAGGCGCCGCGCCAGTCGAAGAGCGTAATCAACAGATTCGTCAGTGGCACAAAAACCAGCGAACCCATGCCCGAACCGGCGAATGCGATGCCGATGGCCCGTCCCCGTTGCGCCGGCGTCGTCCAGCCCGCCACGATCGACGCCACCGGGCCGAGACCGGTGATGCCCACGCCGCATCCGTCAAGGATGCCATAAGCCAACAGCAAATCGGTCAGCGTATTAGCGCGGCTGCTCAGCGCCAAGCCTGCCGCCATCAGCAGTACGCCCAAGCCGAAGACCGGGCGCGGACCGTAGCGGTCGATCGCGATCCCGGAAAGCGGCGCGGATATCGCTACGCAGAGCATGCTCAAGCTGAAAATGGCGGCGGATGCCTCGTTGCTCCAGCCCTCCACCAGGACGAATTCGGCGAAGAAGACCGAAAAGGAGAAGCGAATGCCGAAGATGATGAAGATGGATATCGTGCAAACGATGACGATGCGCGCGGCGCCGCGCCGGGGATACTCGGCCGGCTGTGTCATCAATCAGGCGGCGAGTTCTTCTAGTACGGACTCGCGTTCAGACCAGGGGACGGCAGTTACCTGATATGCCCGCAGTGCGGCTAAGGCATTATCAGCGATGGTCTGCTCTGAATCGTTCAAGAGTACGTAAGCGCACGTATCCGTTCGTCGCGCCCTCTTGGTGTCTTCCCATGCAAAGACCGTCCGTTCGACATTAGCCCGATCCGGACGATTCAGGCTAAGCAGCACTCGATCCGGCCGCGACGTTGACTTGGGAATGACAAAATCGTAATGATGGTCAAATCCGCTCTCCCCTGTCAACTTCAGTCTAGGAAAATACCGGATACTATGTGCATCCAGCCACGATTCGACATCCTCCAGAAAGAAACTTGCCACGTAAGGCGAAGCCAAATAAAACAGGTCGCTAACTGCCAGCATTGTTTGAATCAGACGGTGCTTTCGCACGGGAAAACTCTGGTCGCTGGCGTTCACGAAAAGTTCATTACTCTGCTCGTCCCTTTGCACGCCGAAGCCCCTCAGCGTCATCGCCAGGAGATTCTGCCGTTTTGGCGTGTCCAAATGACAGCCTGACATTTCTAGGTCGCTAATGGTGTAGCCGTCGTCAGTCAGCCGGTATCCTGTTTCATCGCGCCTGACGTAGATTTGCATATAGTCATTGTGACGATCCAAAAAGGGCGTTGTTACTTCTACCCAATCGTCAATCGCTTGCAGCGTAGTCTTTTCCTTGAGCCAGGAAAAGTATCGTTCGTTAAGCTCGTGAAATTCGGCAATCATGACAACTGTTCCCACTTAAACTTCGGCGGCGTCGTTATGTTACAGTAAACCATGAATTCCTCCAAAGTCCTATAATGGTCGTCCAAAGCGGTAAAGTTCTCGGATGGCACGGGCCTCGCCCAGCCGTCGCCCCACCCTTCTCGATAAAGGTGCAGGTGCGGCGCCGGTATGTCGGGCTCATCTTCGTGGTTGGAATGCGGCTGCCCACCCAGATCGATCCGAGCCAAGATAATCATTCGCTTCACACGGATCTGGAATCTGGCTCTGCGCGGGTTTTTGTCGCTGCGCCAAACGTCGAGTAGGAACTCTTCGCGATTGTCCGTCGACCGCAACTCAATTGTTATGTTCCGTCCGGGCGCAGGGTACGGTACCGGTGCGTCGCTCAAACGATGCTTTTCCATAGCCATACACTCGTCGGCTTCGGCCTGAGTCAAGACGGTCTCGGCCACTAGCGTAAGCCCTCTGCCGAATGCACCGCCATCGTCGCATTCGCCGCCGGCATCACCCCGATCCGCGCTGACGGCGGCAGCTTCTCCAGCGCGCGATCTATCGCCGTTTGCAAGTCCGGCGCCGGATGGAGCAAGAACCTACGAACCAACCCATCGTCCAGTTCCGAGACCAGAGTCGTAAGAATTCGCGCCGCATCGCGCGAGACTTGGAAGGCCTTGTGCCGCCCGACGCGAAAACCCTCGCGCTCGAAGCGCTCGAACACGGCCTCGTGCGATCGCATGCTCGGATCCCGCATCCAGTCCTCGTATTCGCGGTTGCCGCTACCTTCCGGGCAGGCGGCGCAGAGGATTATTTGACCGCCATCCCGCGTCACGGCAGCGGCATGCGCCATGCCCTTCTGCGACTGGTAAATGTTGATGTCCTTTGGATGCCCGCCCGGCGAGGCGATCATCAGGTCGAAGGGCGCCGCAACCGCGACTTCATACAGCGCACGTACCTCGGGAATGCCAGCCTTCATGATGGCGCCGGGATCGCCCGCGTAGGCTTTGATGATCTGCTTGTCGCGATTGAGAATCGCGTTGACGGCGAAGTCTATGCCGATCAGACGGCCGATTTCTTCGACGTCCTGCCGCGCCGGATTTCGCGCGAATTCGCCCAGGCGCGCGCCTTCTTCCCGCATCATGGCGTGGTTGTGATTGATGGTTGCGAACCCGGCCAGGCCAATGGCGGCGCTCTTGACCCCGCCCGAGAAGCCCTGAAATTGATGCGGCTCGATATTGCCGACCGCAATGCGATAATCCGCCGCCAGGTAATAGCTGTTGATGAAGACCGGCGTCCCGCGCGCTGTTCGGCCGAGGCTGGTCAAATTGGTCTTGTCGGCGGCATCGTGGCAGATCACTCGATACGCGTCGATGATATCCGCGGGCAAGATAGTGGCATATTCCTCGGGTGACATGCCGGGATGCGTGCCCGTCGCGATGATGAAAAGCACATCCTCATCGCGGACGCCGGCCTGCCGCACGCCCTGCAGCAGCGGCGGCAGCAAATGCTCATGGGGCACGGGCCGCGTCTTGTCGTTGATGGCGATGGCGACGGTCTGTCCCGCGCGCGGCGGCTTCACATCTCCCAGTGGATTGTAGACCGCCTCGCGGACCAGTGCGGCCGGATCCGAGGCGGCCGGCTGTTCGCGCGGCAGCAGAAATTCAATGGCGAAGCGGTCCGGCAATTCGGCGGTCAATTCGCTCTTGCCGTAAGGCAGACGCAGTTGCATAGGCAGAGTCCGTTCCTGGAGCATCCGGAATGCATGGATTAATGCTGGGAACGTGGGCGAGCCACCAGCTCGCCCCTACACGGCCCGACGTACTCCGTGGCTGGCTAAATGCTGGGTCCCACGCGATGAATGGCGAAGCTGTTGTTGTCGCGCAGGGCCTCGGACTTGGTCAGATAACCGCTGCAGACGCGCTCAACCTCGTCATAGACGATCTGCCCGGCCTCCGCCAGCGTGATCTCATCGGTGAAGACGCCACTGACATCGACATCGACCGTATCGCGCATCAATTCGTAGGAGCCGCGATTGCCCGTTACTTTGATCGTCGGCATGATGGGATGGTTGGAGGTGTGGCCGCCGCCGGTGCAGAATGTCAGCACCTGGCAGCCGGCCGCCGCCATGCTGCTGATGCTCTCCGCGCCCATGCCGGGCCCATACATCAGATAATTGCCGGGCTCGGTCTTCGTCGGCGCTTCGGCGATTTCCAGGTATTCGATGATGGGGCTGTCGCCGATCTTTTTCACGGCGCCCATCGATTTCTCTTCAATGGTCGAAAGCCCGCCGGCCATGTTGTCGCCGGTCGGCTGGGAGCCGCGGATATCTTCGCCGCTGGCCAAGGCCCGCGCTTCCATGTGCTGTACGCCGGACAAGATCGCCTCGGCCACGGCCGGGCTGGCTGCCTTGTCCGTCAGCCAATTCTCGCAGCCCATCCACTCGGTGCATTCCGCCATCAGCATGCGCCCGCCTTTGGCGATGAGGATCTCGCCGGCAAGGCCATTGGCGGGATTGCTGGCCAGGCCGGAGGTGGTGTCGGAGGTACCGCATTCGGTGCCGAAGAGGATACGGCTCATCGGGGCCGCCTCCCGCTGGCAGAGGCTGATCTGGCGGGCAAAGTCCTGCGCATACCGCGTCGCCTTCTCCACGGCGCTGATGAAGCCGCCATCGCCACGGATGTTGACGGTTGCGATGGGCTTGCCCGTCGGCGCGATATCATCGGCCAGGTCTTCGGCGGTCATGCCCTCTTCCTTGAAATGATCGACGATGACAACCGCGCCGACATTCGGGTTCATTGCCGTGCCCGCCAGGTAGCGCCGCGTCACCCGCAAATCCGGCGCCACTTGACAGCGCCCGTTGGCATGCACGATAGGCACGGCGCCATGGATGGTGTCCGCCACCCGTTCACAGACGCCATTGGCGTAAACCGTGCCGGAAAGAATCAGCAGATGATTCCGAATTCCGACATCGCCATTTGGCCGGAGATAACCCATAAATTCTGACATCGTATTCTCCTAATGATGCTTGCGGGCGACGCAATGCGTCGCCCCTACGTTTTCATTATTCAGCGGCGACGGCGGCGCGATCGGCCAGATCGCCGCGACCGCGATTGCTTTCGACATTATGGGCGTGCACATGTTCGCCCGCCTTAATATCACAACTGGCCGAGCCGATGCTCAAGCCGTATTTCAGGACCGTGTCGCCTTCGGCAATATCCATCAGCGCGATTTTGTGCCCGTAGGCGATATCGGCCAGGGCGATCACTTCCAGATCGCTGCGTTCGCCGTTGCAGCTGACATGATCGCCGACGCTGATGGGCTCCAGCACGACCGTGCCCACATTGTCAGTGGCGTAGACCACAAATACTTTTTTCATGTTTAGCCTTTCGCATAATGCGCGATGCCATCGCGCCCAGTTCACTCAGTCAGCCGGCCCAATTTCCCTATGACTTCAGGGCATTAGCAAATTGCGGCAGGTATTCCGCATTCGCCGCCAACAAATCATCAAGGATTGCGCGCCCGCTGTCAATATCGGTCACCATCGGATCAAGCAGCAGGGCTTGCAGCGCCAGCTCGCGGTCTCCCCTCAGAGCGGCCTCGACATACAGTTCGCTCAAAGCCAACTCGCGCCGGCAGATCTCGGCGATCGGCGCCGGCAGCGGCGGCATCCGCTCGGCTTCAAATCCGGCGCCGCTGATAAGGCCAGGCAACTCGACAATCGCTTCATCCGGCAAGTTGGGGATCGCGCCGCGGTTGGGGATATTGAGCTGGGGATGTTCGGTCGCCTGGTCGTAATGCACTGCCGCGACCATCTCCGGGATGCCTTCGTCCAGCATGCCATGCCGCGCGAGGTCGCGCAGTGAATCCACCGCGACCCGCCCGGCGACGATGTCGCGGGCCAACCGGCTGCGGTAAGCGCGACGTTGCCGGTTGCCCTCCCAGTTCTGCAGCGTCAAGCTGTACTTCTTCCAGGGTTCTTTTACGGGGTCGCTCACCCAGGTTAAGTACTCGCAGAGATGACTGTCGCCGGCCGTCGGCATCAGGCCATAGATCTGAAACAACTCCCGCGTCAGCGGTTCGAAGTCGCGGCGCTCCGGCTTGAACCAGCGCTCGCGCAATTCGGGGTAGAGGTCTTCGCCCGTGGCCTTGTCGCGGATCTCGTAAACCCAGGAAAAATGGTTGATGCCGGCCGCTTTGATGTCCAGACGCTTGACCGCTTCTTGCGCCACGGACAGGAACGTCGGGATATTGTCGGCGTCCGTGTGCACATGAAAGCCCGGCGGCACAGCGATGCCCCAGCGATCGGCCAGCACGGCCGCCGCCATCGCATAGGCCCAGAGCAATTGATGGCAGAGGCCAACAACTTTGATCGGGCTGTAGCGATGTACAGCCCAGGTCAGCCGGATCAGGGGATTCACTAGATTCAAGTACCAGGCGTCAGGGCAGAGTTCTTCCATGTCGCGGGCGATGGCCATAATCAGCGGCAGGTTGCGCGCGGTATGGGCGAATGAGCCGGGTCCGCCATTCTCGGCGTAAGGCTGCCGGAGACCGTGCCGCAGCGGAATGCGCCAGTCCTGCTCCCAGACTTCTTCGCGCTGCCCGACTTGAATCGAGACCAGCGCAAAATCGGCGCCGGGCAAGAGGTCGCGCCGTTCGGTCGAACTGCTGATGCTCATCTCCGCGTCCCAGGCGCGGTTCATGATCTCGGCGAGTTTATGAATGACCGCCAAGCCTTCGGTATTGATATCACAGAGCGCCAGTTCCGCGCCCTTCATCGCCGGATGCTGAATGATGGTCGAGAGCGCGCCCAAACCGAAGATGGCGCTGCCCGCGCCGATGACGACGATCTTGGGAGGGTTCTTGCTCATGTTCTCACGCTATGCGCAATTTTGAGCGGCGCAATCAGGTCAATGATTCAGCATGAAATCGCGTCTTTATGCGCTGAACGATCTTACGCCGCCCAAGGGCCGAAGCCAAATACAAGTTTGGACAATGAAATAGATATTTGCCTTCACGCTGCCTTGCCATAAAATACAGGCGACGCATGTAGACTATCCTTGCCGAAGTGTGCCGATGCAATCACAAACGCTGGAAAACCCTCCCCGTCCCAAGCTCTTTCGCTTCGTCATCGCCTGGTTAGCGGTTTGGGCCCTAGCAAGTCGGCTTCCAGATATCCTGCTGAAACCAGACGATGTATTGTATTCCGAGATCCATACTCTCCTTTATTTTACCGCTTTCGGCACGCTGCAGTTCTTCGTCATTCGCCGCTTCCTGCATGTGGAATTGCGGGCCTGGGCGCCTCTCACTATCGCTGGCGCGATTGCGGGCGTCATCGGCTTCAAGGCATTCATTTCCAGCAGCGCCTTCCTGGTTGGGGGCCAATTCGCTATCGTGACGGCTTTCCTGCTCCTGTATTCTTCGCCCCCTATATTCCAGTGGTTCGCGCTGCGCAACCGCTTCCGATATCATTCGCTTTGGTTGCTGGCAGCTGTCGTCATTGCGCCACTCAGCTATTTTCTAGGCACTGGCCAGAATCCAGGCATCTTCCGGCCGGCGCTCGGCCTGCTTCATGATCTGACCGGTATCGCCTCGCCCGTTCTGCAATATGTGGCTAACTGGGCCGATAACGCGATTCCAGCGGCTGTGCTGAGTTTAGCGCTCTACGCGATTGTGACGCAAGGCAGGCGGGCTAGCGGAAGTGTATCCAATAGCGGTTGAAATAGTCTGGTAGGGGCGATCCGGTGGATCGCCCGATGGGTACGAGCAGGATCGAAATTGGGCGAATCACCGGGGCGCGTGGGTCGCGTAGACACTGACCGCCGACACAGCCCGTCAGTCGCCCCTACCAAATCGTCGGTATTGGAAGAAATTCAACCAACTTTGATACAGTACCAAGCTAACCGGCTCGAAAACGCCGCCGTCAGCAGCTCCAGTTGGATCCGCAAGTCGCCTTGGAGAATCGCCAGGCTATTCAGCGCCAGAGATCACCCGGCCGCCGCGTTGAGCGCGTCCTTGATCCCGTCCAGCGCTTCATCCAGGGACAATTCCCCGGCGAAGTAACCGCGCAGGAAGGTATTCGACGCCTCATAATAGACCGGCGCCAGCCGATGCAAATCGAGGGCGATCGCCTGACCCTGCAGCTTTGGCACTTCGCGGGCGAAAGCGTTCAGGGCGGCGGCGATGGTTTCCTTATCCGTTGCGTAGTCAATGGTCGAGGCCGCGACTCCAAGATGGGCCGGAATGGTGAGCGTGCGAGCCGAGAACTCGGCGTATACGGCCGGCTGCAAAAGATAGTCGAAGACCTTCGCGGCAGCCTCCGGCGCCTTGGTATCCGCGAAAGCCACGAGCCCGGTTAATTTCGCAACACCCGTGCCGCCATCCGGGCCGGACGGGTTCGGGACGATTGTCCAGTCGAAGGCATGGCCGACCTGGGCCGCCACTTCTTCAACTTTCCAACTCCCGCAAATGTACATCACCGTTTCGCCGCGAACGAAATAGTCTTGTGATTTGCCCGTTCCGAGCAGGGTATCGGCCGGCGTCTTGCCGTCTTCCATCAACCCATGGAGGATTAGGAGAAATTCCCGCAAGCCATCGTCGTCCGCCAGACTCAAGCGGCCCCTGTCATAGTATTCGGCGCCCAGGCTCATGGCTGGGCCCACCAGGCGATGGTCTTTGTTGTCCACCGAAAGGACGTAGTCTGCATCGGTCGCGTCCACAACCGCATCAAGCGCCGCCAGCCATTCGTCCCAGCTCGCTCCCTCACCCGGCAGCGATACACCCGCCCGCTCAAATAGCGACACATTGACAAAAGGCGCGACCACCGCCGCCGCGTCAGGATAGCCATAAAGTCCGATGTCTTGGAAACCGCCGCTCATGCTGCGAAAGATTAGATCGGGAAAATGCTCCCGGAGGGCAGCCGAATCCGCCAGAAGCGGGCGCAAATCAAGATAGTGGCCGGCGAAGGCATCCAGGTCGTTGATCCGCGCGATATCAGGCGGCGCGCCCGCTTCCACTTGAGCGGCCAGCGCCGGCAGAATCTCCGCCTCGGGCAGCACTTCCAGGGCAACGGCGATGCCGGCATTCTCTCCGGAAAAGCGGGATAGCAGATCAGCATAGACATCGCATTCGACGCCATCCTGGAAGCAGAGAAAACGCAGCGTCAGCGACTCCTGCGCTGCAACCGCGCCCGCGCTCAACAGCGACGCGATAAGCAAAATACAGACGATACCTGTTTTCTTCATAATGTCCCCGCCAAAGACTCCATAAACGCCCGGCCGTCTTGCACAGGCAAGGCCCGGCTCAATTTCATTCTAGCATTTTGCGGCAAACAGTGGCGCGCGCGCTGCGGCAGCCCGCCGCTATCGTCCGCGCGTCAAAGGCGCAGTACGGGCAGGCCCAAGATGCCCGCGAGCGCTTCAAGCGTCGCTTGATGATCGCCGTAGACGATCGCAATATGATGCTCCAGTCCCTCGCGCATGATTGCATCCATCACCGCCGCCGCGCCCGAGTCGAAACGTATTGTACCACTCGTGCCTGTGAAGGCGGCCGACGCCTTCAGCATCTCTCCGCCGCCGATGACGAGCCGAAACTCGCCGGTGGCCTCGCTCAGGCGCGCGATGGTGACGCGCCCGGGTTTCAGTGGAAACTGCATCAGAAGCGGCTTGTTCCGATTGGAATGTATAGTCGCCTCCGGCTGTACATCGGGATCGGCCATCGAAAGCGGCGCCAGGCCGCAATGCCAGAGCACGGCTTCATCCCTGTCGCTATTAAAGGCGACAATATCGCTGCCGAAGGCCGGCTCATCGGCGGCCCACTGCAGAATCAATTGCGTAATCGTCCCGTTGACATCGGCTTCGCAACTGCTCGGCGTCATGGCGTCGCTGAGCAGAGACATGGCGCCGCAAGCCGAACAGCCCAAATCGGTGAAGAACTCCGGCCAACAGCGCACGGCCATGCCGCTAAGGCGCTCCTCGCGCGTCAACTCGTCCAGCGCCACATAAGCGCTCAGCGTGCCATTTGTCGCTTCCGTCTCCATCTTGCCGAAATCGGCCAGCCGCTCTTCCAGGTCAGCGGCGAGGGCGGCGACCTTGGCTCCATCGGCCTTCCGGGCGCGGGCGAAGACCTCATCCAGTTCAAATTGTTTAGTGTCTATGCCCAAGCGCGATTTCAGCGCGGCATGATTCACCAGGCAGGTGTCGAAGCCGTCCGGGTTTTCGCCCAAGCGGCCGATGCGCGTTTCGGCAAGCCGCCGCTTGATGCCGGCGGCCAGGGCAAAACAGCGCAGCTTTTCCAGCGCGGCCGCCTCAGCGGGCGCGGCATAGATGTAATCGTATGGAATGCCGGCGCGGCGCAAGCCGTGGCCCGCCAGGTTTATGCCGCAGAATGAATTGATGCGCAGGCGCCCGCCGACCTGCGGCTCCGGCAGGGCCCAGAGCAGCAGCGGCGCGTCGATTGCCCGCGCCAATTCCAGGATCATCGTGCTATCGGCGAAGGTGGCTTGCAGGGCCAGGATCATGTCGATGTCAGCGGTGGCCAGTTGGCTGATGCGCTCGGCGATGGCGTCGCCGTCCATCACCAGGTCGGCGCTACCACACACCGCGTAGTCGGCGTCTCTGAGCGCAGCGTAAACGGCGTCCGTCAGCTCGCGCGCCAGGTCGAGATCGAATGTGGGGCGGCCGATGGGTACGAAGCCGATGCGGATGTCTTTTGGGTTCATCTTTTAATTGATCGCTTTCGCCTAATTGATTGGACAGTCATCGCTGTGATGCCAGGAATTTGCAGGGGCGAGCCACCGGAGTCGGTTGAATTTCTTCTAATACCGACGAATCGGTAGGGGCGACTCGGTGAGCCGCCCAATATCAATCCTGTTTTACGCATCGGGCGATCCACCGGATCGCCCCTACCAGACTATTTCAACCGAAATCACCGGCTCGCCCGTACACACAGTTGGCAGTTGGCGGGCGACCGAATCGGTCGCCCCTACAAATCCTCTGTGTCTCTGTGGCAAAACTAAACCAGATTCAGCGTCATCAGCCGAAGTTCAGTCATGTCTTCTATCGCGTATCTGATGCCCTCGCGGCCGTAGCCGGAAGCCTTGACGCCGCCATAAGGCATGTGATCGACGCGGAAAGTCGAGACGCTGTTGATATGCAAACCGCCGACCTCAACGCGCTCCCAGGCATCCATGACCCGCTTGATATCGCTGGTGAAGACGCCCGCTTGCAAGCCATAGGGGCTGTCATTGATGATGGCCACGGCATCGTCCCAAGTCTCGTGGGGGCTGACGGTCACGACCGGCGCGAAGACCTCCTCGCAGTTGACACGCATCTCTTTCGTTGTCTCGCTCATCACCGTCGGCGGGAACATGCACCCATCCCGTTCCCCGCCGAGCAGCAGCGACGCGCCGGCCTTCCGCGCTTCATCCACCCAGGCTTCCGCCCGCTCAGCATCGGCCGGGCTGATCATCGGGCCGATATCGACATCGGGATCGCGCGGATCCCCCAGCTTGAGCGCTTGCACCTGGTCGACGAAAAGATCGGTGAATTCTTCAAAGACCCCGCGCTGGATCAGCAGGCGCTGCACCGAAATGCAATTTTGGCCGGCATTGGCGAAGGCGCCGGCCGCCGCCTGACCCGCGGCATCGGCTAAATTCGCATCGTCATGCACGATAACGCCGGCATTGCCGCCGAGCTCCAGCGTCACCTTCTTATGACCAGCTTTGCTCTTCAGCGCCCAGCCCACGCGGCCACTGCCCGTGAAGCTGATCATGGAGATCCGCGGATCCGTCACCATGATTTCAGTGTCCGGTCCCCAGGCGTTCAGCATGCTGAAGGCTTCGGGCGGGAAACCGGCTTCCAGCACGATCTCGGCCAGGATCACGCTGGAAAGCGGCGTTTTTTCCGCCGGTTTGATGATGATGGGGTTGCCAGCGGCGATAGCCGGGCCGAGCTTGTGGCAAGCCAGATTGACCGGGTAATTGAAGGGCGTGATGCCCAGCACCGGGCCCACCGGCTGCCGGCGCGTAAAACCTTGTCGGTTTTCACCGGCCGCCGTCCAGTCAATGCTGAAGACTTCGCCGCCGATGCGCCGCGCTTCTTCGCTCGAGACCTTCAAGGTTTCCAGGGCGCGCGCCGTTTCGCCCAGGGCTGTCTTGCGATTCTTGCCGCCTTCCAGGATCATCGCCTCGACGACTTCGTCGAAGCGCTCGCGCAGAAGCCGGACGATATTGTTTAATATCTCGGAGCGACGGTGGCTGGGCAGTCGACGCGTGACTTCGAAGCCGCGGGCCGCCGCCGCCATCGCATCTTCCATATCGGACGCGCTCGCCATTGAGACCGCGCCGACTACGCTGCCGTCATAAGGAAAGCGCACTTCCATGACATCGTCGCTGCCGCGCCACTCGCCGCCGATCAAGTTTTTTCTGGGCATGGGTTGTCCCTGCGGAAATCTTTTCTGCTATTGCAGAGATTATACCAGAGCGTAGGCGTCGTTTTGACCAGCCGAGCAGTGCGTCGAATCAACGATGATCGTAGGGTCGCCCGAGTGGCGCCAAAAAAAGTAATGCAAAAAATCAGGAACATTGTAGGGGCGTCTCGCTGAGACGCCCGCATTTCCATTCACATTTTTTGGGCGTTTCGCCGAAACGCCCCTACAGATTTCATTAGCAGGACTAACTATCACTTACTTCTATGTCTCTGTGGCAAACAAAACCACGCCAGGCCCACGATCCCGCGCCGCTCTAGCAAAAATCTCTGTGGCTCTGTGTCTCTGTGGCAAAAAATCGCGCCAGCCTAGCGATAGGCCGGCAAATAATCCCCATGCGCTTCAATCAACTCGTCCACCATCGCCCAGATCTGATCCAGCGTCAACTCGGCTGCCGTATGCGGATCGAGCATGGCCGCGTGATAGATATGCTCGCGTTTGCCGGTCAAAGCCGCTTCGACCGTCAAGGCTTGCACGTTGATGTTCGTCTGCATCAGCGCGGCCAACTGCGGCGGGAGCGCGCCCACGGGAATCGGCTGAATGCCCTCGGCATCGACGCGGCAGGGAACTTCGACGCAGCAGCCCTCCGGCAAGTTGTCAATGATGCCGGCGTTGGGAACGTTGCCGTAGATGACGCGCGCCCCGCCGGTTTCCATGCTGTGGATGATCAGCGAACCGTATTCGACGCTGCGCTCCACCTTGTTTAAGTCGGTGATGCTGCGCACGGTCCAGCCCTTGTGCATCGGGTTGACATCGCGCAGAGCTTCCAGAATCTCAGCTTCGCCCGGAATGCGCCCTTCCTTTTCCGCTTGTTCCAGCAGTTGCCAGCTGATGATGCCCGCCTTGCAGCGCTCAATATACTCGTCTAGGGGGATATTAAATTTCTCGATCAGTCCGTCTGCGCCGCTCTTGATAAACCAGGGCACATATTCGCTGAAATGCTCGCTTGATTCGGTGACAAAATAACCGAGCCGCATGAGCATCTCGTAGCGCACGCGATTGGTCGGCGGCACGCGTCCTTCTTCATACACGCGGCGAATAAGCGGATAAAGGTCTTCCCCGGTCGCGCGCCGTTCAAACTTGAGGTAGAAGGCCATGTGGTTGATGCCGGCGACCAGATAATCGATTTCTTCATAAGGAACGCCGATATCACGCGCGAGTTCATGGGCGGTGCCCGGCACGCTGTGGCAGAGCCCGACAGTGCGAATGTCGGTCGCGCGGCTGAGCGCCCATTGATTCATGCACATCGGGTTGGCGTAGTTTATCAGCAGCGCATCGGGGCAGAGCGCCTCCATATCCCGCGCGATATCAAGCAGCGCCGGTATGGTGCGCAAACCGCGCATGATGCCGCCGATGCCGAGGGTATCGCCGATCGTCTGGCGCAAGCCGTATTTCTTGGGGATCTCAAAGTCAATGACCGTGGCCGGCTCGTACCCGCCGACCTGAATCATGCAGATCACATAATCCGCGCCGCGCAAGGCTTCCCGCCGATCGGTGGTGACTTCCACCGTCGGGTTGTTGCCCAGGGTCTTGATGATATGCCCGGCCACCTGTTCGGACTGCCGGAGGCGTTTGGCGTCAATGTCCATCAAGCAGATGGTCGCGTCCGCCAACTCGGGATAACTCCAAATATCGCCCATCAGGTTCTTGGCGAAGACGGTGCTGCCAGCGCCGATGAAACTCACCTTGGTCATTGCTACATCCTCTGCTGTGGCGAATGAATACGATTTAACCACAGTCCGTCTCATGTCACAACTTGGCTCACACAAAACAACAAACCCGATAACAATATACTGTAGGGGCGAGCCACCGGCTCGCCCGTACAAACAGTAGTAACATTTTTGCATTACTAACTTGGAATTAACGGGACACCAAGTTTTTTGCGCCATAAGGTATACTGGCGCCATGCTGACATCCGCCGAACTCACCGTCATCGCTATCATCGCGATTCTGCTCGCCCTGATCGCCTTCACGCGGCTGCGCATCGATATCATCGCCTTGCTCGTCCTGCTGATGGTGGCGCTGACCAATCTCGTGCCGGCCGACGCCGCCCTGTCCGGCTTCAGCAGCTCGGTGGTCATCATCATTATCGGCTTTCTCGCAATCACCCGCGGTCTGGAGCAGACGGGCGTCATGCAGTGGGTGGCGCGGCAGCTTCATAGCTACGGGCGCGGCTCCGAAGCCAAGCTGATCGCCCTGGTCATGTCGGCGGGGGCGGCTGTTTCCTTGCTGATGAACAATGTGGCGGCGGGCGCGGTCCTGCTGCCGGCGGTCCTGCAAGTATCGCGCGAGAGCGGCGTCGCCGCCTCCAAGCTGATGATCCCGCTGGCGTTTGGCGTAACTGTCGGCGGCATGGCGACCTATTTCACAACCGCCAACATCTTGATGAGCGAATTGCTGATTGCGCAAGATATCGCCGGTTTAGGCATGTTGGATTTCTTGCCGGTTGGCGGTTTGATTGCGGTGGCGGGTCTCATATACATGCTCTTGTTCGGCCGGCGCCTGCTGCCCGATCGCCCGTCGCTGACGCATTCCTTCCATCAGGTCGACCTGCACGATGCCTATGAATTGGCGGAGCGGATGTGGCTGGTGCGCGTCATGCCTGGTTCCCGCCTCGCCCGCCAAACCGTGCAGGAAAGCGATATCAATGCCGAGCTGGGTTTGACGGTGGCGGCTGTCTGGCGCGGACGGGAGACGATCGCCATTCCCAAATCGACTCAAGTGATTTACCCGGCCGATAAGTTGTTGATTGTCGGGCGCGAAGAGCGGCTCCAGCAACTGCTGGCTTGGGGCATTGAGTTGATCGAAGGCGGCGCGCGGGCGGCAGCCGAAGAGTTGCCGATTGAGCCGATTGAGATCATGATTGCGCCCCGTTCCAATGCCATCGGCCGGACGCTCTCCGAAATGAAGCTCAACCGCGACGCCGGCTTGCTGGCGATAGCGCTTTGGCGCGACGGGCAGAGCTTCCACACCGATGTCCGCAAGATGCCGCTTCAAGTCGGCGATGCGATTTTGGTCGTCGGCCAATCTTCCGACATTGAAAATCTGTCCTACAACAGCAATTTCATCGTGCCGGCCGGCGAATACTCGGCGCAAGCCATAGAAAGCCGCAAAGCGCCCTACGCCGTAGGCATCACGGTCATGGTCTTGTTGCTCGCCTTCTTGAAAATCATGCCCCTGCCCATTGCCATGCTGGCCGGGGCGGCGGCAATGGTCCTCACCCGCTGCCTCAGGATGGAGCAGTTTTACGCGGCGGTGGACTGGCGGACGATCTTTTTGGTAGCCGGCATGCTGCCTCTCAGTCTCGCCATCACCGAGACCGGCCTGGCTGACCGCGTCGGCGCGATCCTGGAATCGAATCTGGCGGACGCCAGCCCGATTCTGGTTTTGGCGGCTATCGCCCTGCTGACGATGCTGATCGTACAAGTCATCGGCGGGCAAGTCACGCCGCTACTGGTCGGCCCAATCGCCATCAAAGTCGCGCTGCAATTCGGCGGCGACCCCCGGGCCATGGCGGTAGCGGTCGCTATGGCTTGTTCGCTGGCATTCATCACGCCGATTTCCCATCCGGTGAATATCTTGATGATGGGGCCCGGTGGCTACAAGTTCAGCGATTTTTCCCGGGTGGGCGCCGGCATGACGATTGTGGCGCTGCTGACGATGCTGCTGGGTCTGGCGCTGATATGGGGGGTCTAGGCGGGGAGGGCCGGCAGGTTTTCCAGTTTGCTGAGCCAGGCGTCGAAGAGCGGGCATTCTGCGCGGATCTTGGGTAGGCCGATTTCTAGCGCCGCGAGTACGCCGATCAGGGGTTTCTGCCGCTCGTATCCAGGATACAGCGCTATAATGCGCTTGCTAAGCATACTTTGTCTAGCCTAGCGTAATCAATTTTCAGCAAGCCACACTGTTCCAGATTGGGTAGGGCGATTTGCCAAAATTGCCCTGACGGCCACTATAAGAGACACGGCAAATTAGGTAGAAGCGGAAGGGCGCCGCGGTAAAGACGCATTCCTTAATTTACTATTTTGCTCAGTCACGTTTTCGAGAAAAAATGGGCTCCTGCCGCAAATGCAATAGGCGGCCGCCCAAGCAAGTCAAGACCATCCAAGCGTTACCGCGTCAACCGCCCCCTACCACTAGCGTAATGAAGGAGGCGCTGCGATTGTCCTTCTGCTGCTTCCTTTCTTAGTCACTTGGGCTGTGTCCTGTAGGTTATGGTTTCACGATCAGCGCGCTCGTCAACGTCCTGGCAGAAGTCCATCGTTGCCATTACGCCGATGTGATCAGAAAGCAGCAAACTACCATCGTTAATCGACTCCGTATTGACCAGTGTGACGCTTAACACCCTGTCAAGGCTTTCTTGTTGCGCAAAGAAACCATCAATGCGTTTGGCGAGCGGCCGGTCCAGGTGATGTGGAGCAGTGTATCCGATCTTGCTTCCGTTTTTCGCGATCCACAGGTCGGCATAACCATGTTCTGCAAGCGCCGTCAGGCATTCCGGCTGGGTATCAAGATTGATGTTGAAGTCACCGGTCAATATGTGCTGGCAGCCGGCAAATTGCTCGCGCCGCATGAAGTCCAGGCAAGACTTGATACCGGTTTCTTTCTGCCCGCTGCTCAAAAACAGGTGCGTATTAAAAACAGTCAGGGAATGACAAGATGGAGTTTCCACCTTAATGTGCTGCACAATACGCATCCATGAATTGCGCGTCTCACGCTCCCGCCCAATATCGACCTTGCCCGAGTCCAGCACGGGCAGGCGAGAAAACATCGCCAGTCCCTGCGGCCCAGGCGTTAGGGAACCGTCATCGCTCGGCGCATAGTAGGCAAGCGGAAAGCGACTAAAGCTGTGCGACTTTAGATACTCAAAGTGGTCGGGCGCCGACTCCTGGATACAGACAATATCGACTTCCAGATCGTCCATGTTGTGCCCGATCGCATCCGCGCGTTCTTGCCAGCGGTTGTTCTTGCCCCAGATATTCTGCGTGACGATTCGCAACATTAGCATTTCTTTCTACAATCGGACATCTCGCTGATTCTTCCAATCGACCGTCGTTGCCCGCAGTGAAAGGCTAGCGCGCAATCGTCGGCAGCGTCGCCGATATGAGCGCTGGCGATCAGTTTATTTGTGCCGCGTTAAGGCAAAGCCCTGCAAAAACTGCTTTTGCATCAACACGAAGATGATGATCGGCGGAATACTCGCGATAACAGCGCCCAGCATGATCGGCCCGTAGGTACGTCCTATTTCCACGCCATCGTCCAGCGTGCTTAGCCCCACCTGAATAACTTGCAAGTCCGGATTTGTGACGATCAGAAGGGGCCACAAATAGCTGTTCCACGCGGCAATGAACATGATGACTACCAGCGCAGTTACCGTGTTACGGCTGAGCGGCAAGAGGACGCGCAACAAGAATTGCAGGGGATTCGCGCCATCCAACTGCGCTGCTTCGGATAGCTCGGGTGTGATACTGGCGAAATGCTGCCGAAACAGGAATACGCCGGTAGGGCTTGCCACAGCCGGCACAACCAGGGCAGTCCATGTGTTGCCCCAGCCCAACTCCAAAGCGACCAATCGGAACAACGCGATTATCGTCACCTCGCCCGGCACCATCAGCGCGGCAAGGATAAAACCGAACACGAGCGACTTGCCGGGGAAGCGAAAGTAGACCAGCGCCATGCCACTGAAGATCGACAAGACAACTTTGCCAAGGGTGACCATTGTCGCCACTGCAAAAGTATTGAACATCAGACGCGCAATGTTGCGATCGAGCACCGTCTGCAGATTGACGTTGAAAGAGTCGCCTGGAAACAACTGCAACCTGAACATCTGGGCATTGTTCTGCGTGCTGACCAAAGCCGCGTAAAACAGCGGAAAGCCCATGAACAACACAGCGATCCACAAGAGGATATGGATATACCAGCGCTTGGCGGAGACTCGCTCGCGGAGAGCGCGAATAAGTGGCGGCGGTCCATCAGCCGAGGTTCCGTGAGTGACGGCAGTCATCTCAATCAACCCCGTATGTGACGCGCCGACCCATAACACGAAACTGCATGTAGGTGAGGCCGATCACCACAATGAAAAGGACGATGGATTGCGCCGCCGCTTTTCCAATATCTCGGCTCTCTACGCCGACCCGAATGACATCGACGACCAGATTTGTCGTGGCGTTCACGGGTCCGCCCTCCGTGAGGTTGTCAATAACGCCATAGAGATCGAAAAAGCTGTAATTCAGATTGAGAAATACGACGAAGAATATGTAGGGGGAAATCATCGGAATGGTCACATTGAGGAAGCGCTTCCAGGCATTCGCGCCATCGATCGAAGCCGCCTCCATCAGTTCCCTCGGCACAGCCTGCAAAGCCGCGACATAGATCAGGACGTTGAAGCCGAGTTTGTTCCAGGCAGCCGCCCCCACTACCGAGACGCGCGCCCACCAGGCGTCGGACAAAAACGGTATAGGTTCGAAACCCAATAAACGCAGGCTCTGGTTCAAGAATCCCGATCCACCGCCGCCCAGCAGCACAGCGAAAACGACGCCGACCACTACACCGGAGACGGCATAGGGCCAGATCATCAGGGTACGATAGATTGTCGCGCCCCGAATCTTTTGTGACGCAAGCAGGGCGATTGCAATGCCCAGCACATTGGCAGCTAGCACAATAAACACCGAGAAGAAAACGCTATTGCCGAAAACCGCCAAATAACGCGCGTTTTCAGCATGCCAGATGAAGCCATCGCTCAGAATGTAATAGTGGGCGTCTTGCAAGCGGCTGGTGATCAGACTGGCGAAATTATCCAGACAGTTAAAGGCCGTATTCGCCACCCCGCGCCGCGCTAACTGTGTACCCAAAAAGAAGTTTTGCGCCGCCGGATAATAGGTGAAAACAGCGAGCCCGACGACGGTCGGCGCCAGGAAAATCCAGGGGGAGAAATCGTATCCGACGAAGGCGCCTGTCGCCGTGTCCGCCGTCCAAACCGAAGCGCTGCGCGCCAGCCAATAACGACGCAGCCGGTTGATCGCCAAGGCGAATGCCCATGCGACAACCATGACAAGCAAAAATCCGATAAGCGCGACGGCGTTGACCGTGATCGTCTGGCCCAGAATGCTGAGCTTGAAGAACATATGGTTTTCAGGATCGAGGACACAGTACTTTAAGGGGGTCATGGTCGCCAGGCTGCCGAGGAGCCCGGCAATAGCGCCCAGCGCCATGCCGCCCAGCAGTCCGCTCCCGCTCCGTCTTAGGAGGGCGCCGACAACCAGCGCGCCAAGAGCAGATGCGAGACATGTGAAAAGGATTGCGGGCACCGTCTTGGCTACTCCTTGGCGCCGTTCAGCCAATAGGCGCGAATAGAACAACGCGGCAGGTTGCGTTCACACAGATTAGCGCATGACCGATGCCATGCGCGAGCGCTGCTGAACAAGATGAGGTGGGGGGATGGGGCGACCGCCCCATCCTCTTACGCGATGCCTCGTCTACTATTCTTCGCAAGGCACCAGCAGGTTGTATTCTTCGATAAGCAGGTCCGCCTCCGCCTTCAAACGATCCAGCGACGCCTGAATGTCGGCGTCGTTGCGGAGGATGTTTTGAAAGACTTCCCGATACATCTGGTAGACCTGGGCAAAGCTGCCGAAGATCGCGCCAGCGGTTTGAGGAGCCCGGGCGGATTCCGCCAACTGATGGTTAGCAACGGCGAAGGTCGGGTTTTCATCGAACCAGCCTTCCGCTTCCAGGTAGTCAAATCCGGACTGCGTAACCGGGATGTAGCCGGTTGACTTGTGCCAGTTTGCCATGTTCTCAGGTTCCAGCAGGAACATGAGGAAGGTCAAGGCGCCTTCTTCAACTTCCGGCTCGAGGCCGTCCGTCAAAAGGATCATCCCGCCACCGACTGTATTGCCGACATAATCCACATCTTGATTGTAGGGCATGCGGCCCGCGCCCACAGTGAAGCCGTTTCCTTCACCGATTTCGACCCGTCCGCGGGCGGCGGCGCTGGACGTCATATGCATCGCCAATTTGCTGTTTGCCCAGGTGATATCATATTCAGACCTGCCATAATCGACCCAATACCCGGCGTCCTCGAGGCTCTTGTGCCAAGCCAGGTAATCTACCGCCTCCTGACTGTTAAACAGCACCTCAGTGACACAGCCGCCCCCGCGACCATTCTCGTCGTTCGCCATAAATGCGCCCTGCATCGCCATGGCATTTTCGAAGTACCAGCCGCTGGCGCCGAAATTGATGCAGTCCACATCCTCAAGATTCTCAACGATTGCGGCGCAAGCTTCGTTGACTTCCGCCCAGGTTGAAGGGATAGCATCGACATCGTTTACATCTTCGGCCAGGCCGGCATCCACGAGCAGATCCATGTTCGCAAAAACGACCGGCGTCGAGGCATTCCAGGGCAATTCGTAGTATTCGCCATCCAGCTGATAGAAGATTGCTGCGGGACCGACAATCTCGTCGAGCCGCACAGGTATGCCATTGATTTCGGTCCGGTCGCCAATCGCTTCGTAAAGGGGTTTGAAGAAACCGGTATCACGCGGCGCCTGCGTGTTGCTTGAGGTCCCTTGCAGAAGCTCAGGCGGATCGCCTTGTTCCTGCGCGAGAATGTACACCTCATAGGCGTGGTTGTAATTGTCCATAACACGCAGTTCCAGATCATACTGCGGGAAGGCGGCTTCAAAAGACGGTTCGACCACTTCGGGCAACCAGGTGACATTGCCCCATCTGTGCCAGAAGCGGATAGTCACGCGGTCGTCATCCTGTGCCAAAGCCAGGGATGACAAGCAAAACAGAATCAAAACAATCAATACTGCCACTCTTTTCATGAGATTGCCCTTTCATACATACATATTCCTTGTGCGCCGATCGACTAAAAACAAGTCTGCGCCGGCTCATTTGTTGATTCTAGACTGTCTGCGCCGCCATGTCGCTTTGTTGAGGAAATTGCTATATCAACATACAATATTGTTGAACATCGATTCCGGATATTCACAAACACTGAAGTAGTTGTGCGGCGACCCGTGGCAAACCGTTGCAACTGACTTCCCATCTACTGCTAGTAAATGCCCGTCACAGACAGCTGCTCTCTACTTTCAAGCGCGGGACTCCAGTATTCCGCTCGGGGACGATGCGACATGACTTTTCCACAACGGCTAAAACAGATATTGAAACAGCGCAAGATTACGCAAAGAGAACTCGCGCAGCGGTTGAAGGTATCTGAAGGCGGAGTCGCCAATTGGATGAGCGGCACAATGCCTTCGATTGCCAGACTGATTGAGATTTGCAGTTTCCTCGACGTGAGCAGCGATTACCTGCTTGGCATCGACGAGCATGGCTGCATAGAGCAAAATGACCATGGCGCATACAGCTGGATCACCAACATCCCGGATGATCTAGCTGATGAATTGAGCAGTGAGTACCGACAGGGCATCCAGTTCTTCGAAGCAGTAGTAAAGGATGGATTCTGTGAGTCCGAATTGACCGGTCCGCATCATCGCTTCGAGGGGCAGACGATGGCAGGCCTCGAACGATCGTTTCGCACGGCAATCTTTGCAGATGCGCTTAGGCTGACCCGGGTCGGTCGAAATGATTTGCTGGAAGATGACTTGCTAAAACTGTACTCGCCGCAGCTCAAGCAAGCCATAGTCGTCGAGCTTCCCAAAGGGAAACGCAGCAACAGAAGCAGCGTATCATCGCACGTATTCAACGTCGAGTTCCTCGCATATGCCGCCGCTGCTGAAGTCTTTCCCGCGCTTGAAGAGGGCGCTATCGGGATAGGGCCGGGCTATACGCTTTATCGCTGTGCGGAATTGGTACCGCCAAGCCAACATCAGTACAAGAGCATCAACTGGGCTTCGACGATGGAAGTCAACAATCATCAGCAGGAGGCGGCCTCGGTATCTTCGAATTTGGCCGTCAAATTGCTAGCCGCCCACAATCCGAACACGCGGGCTTTTTATCTGCCATACCTGGATCCTGAGCGACGGAATCTCCACCGGGACAACTTGGACGCGCACCAAGTCCAAGCAGCGGCGACAGTGGAAGAATTACGCGTGGCGCGCGCAATCCTCTTGACCGTGGGCGGCATATCCTCAATCGACATCAAGAGTCCGCAAGGCATCCCGAAAAGACGTACGTTCAGCCCTAAGTTTCTTTACGGTCTTCACGAGCAATTGCGACTGGAGGAAAACGCGGGATCCTTCAGCGGCGAGGTGCTGGGTCATTTGCTGGGTCATAATGCCCAAAGCATAGGTAGCAAATCGTTTCAATTGATTCAGGAGCGCAAGGTATATGCCCCCGCGCTCAGCCTGCTGAGAAACGCGATAGACAGGAACAATGGCTATGTCTGGGTCATCGCCACCGGCGACCATAAGAAAATCGCGACCGAGATGGCTGTCAGAAACCGGCTCGCCAACGCGCTGGTCATTGATGAGGAGATCGCCGAGTTTCTGATCGAAGCCAAGCGCGTATGCCGAGACTAAGCATGATACCGCGCAGAGCTGGGCGCTTTCTCCCGGAATTAGACAAGGAAAACTTGAGGAAGAAGATACTTGATGGGGCTACGCTAGCTTTTAGGAGCGGGCCCCTCGATCTGGCCGGCATTGCCATGGTTGCCATATCTATAGACGTGCTTTCGGGTGTATGTGTCTACAGTCGCTATGGCGCTCGACAAGAACTGTATGAAAAACGGGCTGCGCTGCAGCAGCCTTCCAAACCGACTGCGCCGCCCGCCGGCGCTGAACCTGCAGTTAGCTGCATTCACCGTCTTGCGATAACCGGCTGCCTTCGCCAGCATGGCGACGATTTTTGCGATACTGTATCAATGTCAGTTGAATTACTTCAAATACCGACGATTTGGTAGGGGCGACTGACGGGCTGTGTCCACGCGCCCCGGTGAGTCGCCCAATTTCGATCCTGTTCGTACCCATCGGGCGATCCACCGGATCGCCCCTACCAGATTATTTCAACCGAAATGGATACACTACCGGAAATTGTCATTTATCAGCGCAATTTCAATTTGATGCGATTGCCCTCTCCCGGACAATCTTTGTATTGAGAGCAAACTCGTGTTAAGTTAGGCGTATGGTATGATGACCATATCATCATACGTATACTTTCAACTATTTCTTTCCTGCGCATAAGATGACCGATGAACAGTTCTCCTCTCGGCGCCTCTACGAACAGCTTGCCGAGCGCATTCGACATCTGATCCTGAATGGCGCGCTGAATCCGGGCGATAAATTGCCGGCCGAACACATTCTCGCGCAAGACTGCGGGGTCACCAGCGGACATTGAGCTGCTGCAGCGCCCGCGGAGTTGCACGACCAGCATTGGAGACGAGAAACTATGAACGAAATTGAAAAATACGAATTTGATCGGCTTGGATATATCGTCATCCCGAACTTTCTGACCGACGCGGAAGTCAAAAGTCTCGCGGAGGCGATTGATGCCGCGGAAGAAGACGCGCTCGCTCAACTGGATCGCCCGCCGGACAAGGTCAGCGCTTACGGGCTCGAGTACCGTCACAACCCCGAAAAAGGCTATTATGTCAATGGCGCGAGTGGAGAAGGCAATACGCTGCTTATCGATGAATTCTTTAATATGGATCCCGCTTTTGATGTCCTGGTCGATCACGCGCCAACCATGGCTTACATCCGGGCGATCGTCCAGGAACGACCGACAATCAACAATTCAGAAATTCGCATACGCTACCCCGGCAACCAGACCGCTGCGCATTGTGGCGGACCTGTTGGCTTGAAGCTCCGGTACTATTACAGTGCAAGCGGAATTAACTGCATGATGGTGCGCATGGTGTACTTCGTTCACGATGTGAGCCCGGGCCAGGGCGAATTCTGCGTCGTGCCCGCTACCCACAAGAGCAACATGGCCTCTCCTTACGAAGGCACAGATCCCGACACCGAACCGGGCATGATCGGGCTGCCGGTCAAGGCCGGCGACGCGATCTTGTTCACCGAGAACCTGCGCCACGGCGGCTTGACCAATCGATCGAATCAGACTCGCAAAACCCTGCATGTCGGTTATGGACCCTTCTGGATGAAATCGCAAAATCACAGCACGATGGACGAAGAGCCGTACATTCTTCCCAGCACCTTTGCGCGCTATAGCGAAGAGCAGCGTCTGCTCTTCCGCGCCCACCGTACCCTGTTGGAGAACGGCGGAAATGATTGACATCGCAAGACAGGAACTTGCGGGGATCCCTTGCATCACCCTGCGCGATACGCGGGTGGAAGACGCTCCGGTCCTCATCCACTATCACGGCTGGACCGGCAACAAGGGGACGATTGAGACTCCCGATATAATCCTCGCGCAGTTGGCATCGGCCGGCTTCCTGGTGGTTGCGCCCGATTGTTACGAACACGGCGAGCGCATGACGGAGGCCTGGTTCCGCGCGCAGTTCAACGGCTGGGCTTTCATCTGCCAGGCGATGGACAAGACCCGCCAAGAGGCGGGCGCCTTGTTCGAGGCCGTCATGGCATTGCCCTACGCTTCTGCGCGCAACCCCCAAGTAACAGGCGGATCCATGGGTGGCCTGATCGCGCAAATGGTCTTCGCCGAGAACAGCGCCTTCGTATCCTTGATTTCGGTTGTCGGTCGCTCCAGCTTTTACCAGGCCGATGAATGGTGCCGCCAGGCCCAAGCCGGCGCCTGGCCCGACGACTGGTGCGCTGAATATGCCACCCAGTCCCATCCCGAGCGCTTCACCGATCGACCGCTCTTGTTCATCGATGGCGCGCTCGATACTGATTGCCCGGCCGCCACCAATGCGGAAACTGTGCGGCTGATCAACAACTTGGGCGGGCAGGCCGAGCATTTCATCGATCCGGACTTTGGTCACGGCTTCTCATCGCCCATGCGCGCCAAATTTATCGAGTGGCTGCTGACGCACGGGCAGCCGCCGCTGGTCCAAGGGCAGCGGAATTAACCTGCAAAAGGAAAACACTGGATGGAACCAGCAACCGGACTTCAACATGATGTGGACAGAATCATCGCAGAAATAGAGGAGCGCAGCTACTGCATCATCCCGTCGGTGATCTCGATGGAAAAAGCCGACGAGGCGCGTGAAATCCTTGAAGGTCTGTTGGAGGCCGAGGCGACCGATGCTTCGCGCGCCGCAAAGACCCAGCGCGTCGGCGGCATCGCCGTCAAACATCCGATCTTCCTGGAATTGATGGCGCATCCCCTGATCGTTGCGATCTGGAAAAAATACCTCGACGACGATGTGATCTGCTCGACCTGGACCGCCAATACCAGTTATCCCGGTTTCGGCGCCTACAAGTGGCATCCCGATTTCCCCTATCAATGGCTGAACTATCCCTGGCCGGAAAGCAGGATAAGCGGACAAACCATTTGGCTTCTCAACGACTTTTCGGAAGAGAATGGCGGCACCGGCATCATGCCAGGCAGTCATCGCAAGGGGCATCGGCCGCCGCCGGAAATGATTGACAAGTGGCATCCCGATGGCGAGATCCTCACAGGCCTGCGCGGCAGCGTGATGGTCTACAACGGCGCGACCTGGCATACCGCCCGGCCCAACAACAGCGATAAGCCGCGCAGCGCTTTGTTGGGAATGTACACCCGGCCATGTTACATTACACAAGAGGATATGCTCGCGCAACTTCGATTTATCGCCAACCCGTCCGAAATCGTGCAGCAGTTGATGGGCGCCAAGCGACGTCAGCCGACTATCATCGCCAATCGATAGCGCCCCGCTTGGAAGACACGCCGGCGCAGATAAATTTGAGAGGAGCAAATATCGACAAGATCCTTTATATGTCAATTCGATAGCCGTAATTTGACTCATGCAAAAGGAGAATGAAATGTACCTAGCAAAACGTGGAATCGTGGTTCTTGTTCTGGCGCTGGCGCTGCTTTCCATGCTGAGCCTCGTCGCCGCCCAAGATGAGGAGATGGTGTTCGGCGACCTGCCGCGCAGCGAGACCTTCATCGTGGCTTCACAAGCGCCGCACAATGATGTCTGGGACAGCTTCAACTATTATCAAGCGCCGACCTACAATAACGCCACTGGCTATGCCAATGTGATCGTTGAGCCGGCCTTCATCACCAGCCATGATTTCCACGCCTGGCTGGCGCAAGGCTGGGAATACAATGAAGACGGCACGGAGATGACGCTGACCATCACCGAGGGCGCCAACTGGAACGATGGCATGCCGCTGACGATGGACGACTGGCTGTTCACCCTCCAATACAACCAGGAAAACGCCGACAAAGGCATTAACTGGTCCTCATTCTTGAGGGACGTGACCTGGAGCGCCGAGGGCAGCGAGATCGTCTTTTCCTTGCCGGAGCCCAACTGGCGCTTCCATTACAACTTCACCGGCATCGGCACATTCACCCCCGTGCCCAAGCACGTTTGGGAAGGTCAGGACCCGACCACCTTCAAGAACCCGGATGCCATCCATTCCGGTCCCTACCGCCTGGTCAGCAGCAATGCCGACACGCGCACGACAATTTGGGAGCGGCGCGATGACTATTGGGATCCGGATCGTATGCCGGCGCCGAAGTATATGGTCTGGCTCAAGCGGCCCGAAGCCGATGTGGCCGTCTTCGAATGGGAAGAGGGCAACTTCGACCTGGGGCGGATGCCGAACAGCGTAATGATACGCATGATGAGCGCCAATCCGTATATCAAGCCGCTGGTGCACCAGGATCCCTGCCCGCGCGGCCTGATATTCAACACCACGGTTCCGCCGCTGGATGACAATCTGTTCCGACGCGCGCTGGGCCTGCTCTTGAATCGGCAGGCGGTCGCCAACCTCGCCAACGTGCCCGGCTACGTCACGCCGGTGCTTTGGCCCAACCTTGGCAGTCCTGACGAGAACTACTACGACGCGGCGGCGGCCGAGGAATTCCAGGTGACCACCTTCGATCCGGAAGTGGCCGCGGCGCTGCTGGATGAAGCCGGTTATCCCCTGGTTGATGGCAGGCGCGTGGATAAAGACGGCGAGCCCATTTCGCTCGATGCCTTATACATCGACATCGGCAACCCGGGCTGGACCGTCTGGGCTTGGCTGCTTTCCGAGCAAGCGCAGTTGGTCGGTATTGAGATCAACCCGCGTCTGCTCGACATTCCGACCTTCTTGACACAGGGGCCAAATGGCGAGTTCGACATTATCTTCCGCTGGTTCTGCGGAAACCTGCCCGGCGACCCCATCGCGCTGTTTGAGGGCTTGCACTCCGATCACGCCCTGCCAATCGGCGAACGCTCGGGCGGCGTCCCGGGGCGTTACAGCAACCCGGACATGGACGCGCTGGTCGACCAGTTGCGAATCGCCAACCCGGCCTCGGAAGAAGCGCAAGCGCTGTTCCGGCAGGCTTATCGTCTTTGGGCTGAGGAAGCGCCTTATGTGACCCTGTACGGCGAGAATGAAGGCGTGGTCTTCAACACCGAATACTGGACCGGCTTGGCAGTCGGCCAGGCCTGGGTGCACTGGACGCCGGCCGCGCGCCAGATCATCGACTTCCTGGAACCGGCCAACAGGTAGTTCCTGCGTGCAGGTTCGCCCTTCGATTTCGAGAACGGCGAACCTGTCCACAAACGTTGATCACCAGGTCAATCCAGTGACATCGAAGTGACTGCGAACGCTGACGCTCGTGCGGTAGATTCCGCTGCGGCAGGGCAGGCCGCCGGAAGGCGCGAAGTCTTCCAGTATGCGCTGCGCCGCTTCGGCGTTTATCTCTTCACTCTATGGGCGGCGATCACCGTCGCCTTCTTCATCTTTCGCCTGGTGCCGGGCGACCCCATGAACATCCTGCTGGGCAATTTGACGCGAGCAGAGGGGCGACAGCGTGATGCAGCAGCCGAAGAAGCCATCATCGCCCGATATCGTCAGATCTTCGGGATGGACGAGCCGCTGCCGCTGCAGTATGTCAATTATCTGCGCAAGGCGGTCCTGGGCGGGCTCGACCTGGGTCCGTCTTTCGTCGAATACCCGGCACAGACAAAGGACCTCGTCTTTCGGCGCATGCCCTGGACGCTGGGCATCTTCACCACATCGGTGCTGCTAGCCTGGCTGGTTGGCACCGGCTTGGGCGCGCTCATCGGCTGGCTGCAGCGCAGCCGCCTGTCGCAGCTGGCGGTGGTGATTTCGACGCTGCTGCAGATCACGCCGGTTTACCTGGTCGCGCTGGGGCTGATCATCTATATCGGCTACACCTGGCGAATCCTGCCCGCCGGCGGACCTTACGCCCGACACTTGCAGCCGGAATGGAGTTGGGAATTCATCAGCAGTCTGCTGACACATGCTATTTTGCCCATGCTCTCTAACATGATCGTCATCGGCGCCGGGTTCACCCTGGGCATGCGCGCCCTGATGATCAGCGTACTGGGCGAGGATTATTTGACCTTCGCCCGCGCCAAGGGTTTGTCGCCCTTCACTGTGCTCAAAGATTACGCCTTCCGCAACGCCCTGATTCCGCAAGTGACGGCGCTCGCCATCATTGTCGGCGCTACATTGAACGGAACCTTCATCATTGAAGTGCTCTTCCAATTGCCCGGCCTCGGCACGCTCTTCGTCCAGGCTATGGGCCTGCGCGATTTTAATACGATGCAGGCGGTCGTACTCTTTTCTATCTTCGCCGTTCTGACGCTGACCTTGATCGTCGACCTGGCGCTCCCCTTGCTCGATCCGCGCATCCGGAGGACGGCATGAGGAACCCCAGCATCATCGTCGGTCTGCTCATGCTGGCGCTGATGGTCCTAGTCGCGCTGGCCGGCCCGTCACTTGTCAACCAGTTGCTGTTCCCGGGCGAACGACCGGGCATGCGCGGCAGTTACCGCCCTTATCAATTGGACTCGATCGAACATCCCATCGGCACGGATGGCGACGGACGCGACGGGCTGATGGTCTTCATCTCGAGCATTTGGCCGTCCCTGCAAATCGGCTTGATCGCGGGCGCCACTTCCACCAGCCTGGGCGTCGTGATCGGCTTTCTGGCCGGCTATGCCCGCGGGCGGCTGGATACGCTCTCGCGCATTCTGATCGACATGGTGCTGGTCATTCCGACGCTGCCTCTGCTTCTAATGCTGGCGGCTTATATTGACCGCTGGGATTTATACAAGCTTTCGCTCATACTGGGCTTGTTCGGCTGGTCTTTTGTGGCGCGCGTCATTCGGCCGCAAGTGCAGAGCCTGCGCGAACGCAGCTACGTCGACCTGGCGGTGCTTTCTGGTGAAAATTCGCTGGAAATCATATTCCTCGAATTGCTGCCGCCGCTATTGCCTTATATCGGTTATGTGTTTTCCCTGAGCATCGTCGGCTCGATGCTGGCCGAGGCCGGCCTGCAGATCATCGGCTTGGGCGCTGGCGGTCTGCCCACGCTCGGCTTCATGATCGCCAAGGGCTTCCGCGAAAGTGTCATCGCCGTGGGATTGCTGGGGCAGATGCTGCTGCCGGCCGGGGCATTGATCTACATTTTCCTCGCCCTCAATCTCATCAACACCGGCCTGGACGAAGTCTTCAACCCGCGCTTGAAGACCACTGTTGAGGGCAATTGAGCGATGCCGGCCCTCTTGGAAATCTGCGGACTTACCGCTGGCTTGCAGGGTCGGCGCGCAATCACGCCCGTGGTCAGCAATGTCGACCTTGATGTTCAGCCCGGCGAGATCCTGGGCGTCGTTGGCGAATCCGGCTGCGGCAAGAGCACACTTGCCGCAGCCATTATGCGCCTCCTGGTGACGCCGCAGGTCCTGCAATCGGGATCGGCCACCTTGCGCCTCGCTGACGACAAAGCCTATGACTTGTTGAATCTGTCGGAAAACGACTTGCGCCAACTGCGCTGGCGGCATCTCTCCTACATCCCCCAGGGTTCCATGAATTCCTTGAACCCCGTCCTGCGCGTGGAACGACAAATGACCGACGCTCTGCTTCAGCGGGGACTATCCAAAAAAGAGGCCTCCGACCGCGCCATCGCGGCTTTGGAACTCGTCAGTCTGGAAGCCCGGCTCCTGGATAGTTACCCACACGAATTAAGTGGCGGGATGCGGCAGCGCGTCATTATCGCCGCCGCGGTCAGCATGCATCCCACTTTGATCGTGGCGGACGAAATCACAACCGCCCTGGATGTGGTGACGCAGCGTCAAATCCTGCAGGAACTGGCTGCCATCCGCGACGAATTGGGCGCTACCATCATTATCATCACGCATGATATGGGAGTCGTCGCCCAGATCGCCGATCGCGTCGCTGTCATGTACGCGGGCAAAATCGTCGAAGTCGGAACCGTCAGCGATATCTTCCAGCAGCCCCTCCACCCCTATTCTCAGGGGCTGATTGCTTCCATTCCGCGGGAAAGTGGCCAGCGGGTTGAAGGCTTGCCCGGGGAAGCGCCCAGCCCCTGGAATTATCCGGCGGGCTGCCGTTTTCATCCCCGTTGCCCGAAGGTATTCGGGCGCTGTCGCGAACATGCGCCGCCATCACAGCCCCAAGGCCCCGACCGCTGGGTTGCCTGCCATCTCTACGACCAGGAGACGGCATCCGATGACTGATCTCTTGCTGGTCGAAAACCTGCAGCAAATCTTCGGCGGCAAGAATCGGACCCACGCCGTGGACGACGTTTCCTTCCGCATTCCCAAAGAACCGACGATCGTCAGCATGGTTGGCGAAAGCGGCAGCGGCAAATCGACCATCGCCCGCATCATTCTCGGCTTGCTGCGACCGACAGCCGGCCGCGTACTCTACGAAGGCGTCGATATTTTCACCAGGGATCGCGCCTGGAATCGAGAATTCCGCGCCGCAGTGCAAGCAGTCTTCCAGGACCCCTATAGCGTCTACAATCCAGTCTACAAAGCCGAGCGCGTCTTGAAGATCGTCATCCGCAAATTTGGGCTGGCCAAGAGCAAGGCCGAGGCCCAGGCGCGCATGGAAGAGGCGCTGCGGGCCGTAGACCTGCGTCCGGAAGAAGTGCTGGGTCGCCATCCGCACCAACTCAGCGGCGGTCAGCGTCAGCGCTTGATGCTGGCGCGGGTTTATCTGATGCGTCCGCGCCTGATTATCGCTGATGAACCAGTTTCCATGATCGACGCCGGTATGCGCGCCTCCTTTTTGAACATCTTGCAAGACTTCCGGGATGAGCAGGGCATCTCCACACTCTTCATCACCCATGATCTCTCGACGGCGATGTATTTGGGCGGCGAGATTATCGTGCTCTACCAGGGCCGCATCATGGAGCGCGGACGCACCCGGGATGTCATGCATGACCCCCTGCATCCCTACGCCCGGCTCTTGATCAGTTCCATCCCGACGCCCGATCCGCAGCAACGCTGGGAAGAGGCCTTGTCGCCCAACCGCTTTGAAGAAGCCGGCCACAGCTTGCCCGCCGGTCGCGAACGCTGCCTCTTTGCCGATCGCTGTCCCGATGTCATGGAGCGCTGCTGGCAGGCTCGCCCAAAGCTGGGCACTCCTGATCTGGCGAACTCCCTTGCCCCCGACCGCGAGGTCGCATGCTTTCTCTATCAGTGATCATTTGCCGCTTAGCCCGGGACAACTTGAGCATGAACTGAACCGTCGATGCACGACGCACTGGGATAGAAGAAAAGGATTTGCGCATGGCTAGCGAGCAGCCGCCGGAAACGATCTCTCTGAGTGGCGACAATTGGTTTATCCACGAAGATGCGGGGGGCGCCGGCGAAGGCGACGCGCTCTATGCAGCGGACCTGGACGCGCCTGGCTGGATCCCCGCCACTGTGCCCGGCAATATTCAAGCTGATCTGGAGGCGGCGCATCACCTCAAGCCCCTCTGGTACGGCGCCGGCGATCCGCGCTTGGCGGATGTGGCGCAGAAAGACTGGTGGTATCGGCGGGACATTGAGGCGCCGGGCAATCTGGCGGGCAAGCGGCTCAAACTGATTTTCGATGGCGTCGATTATGCCTGCGATGTCTGGCTCAATGGACAGCTTCTGGGCGCGAACGCTGGCATGTTCCGACGCTTCGGCTTTGATATCGCCGGCATCATCAAGCCCGGCGAGACCAACCGTTTGGCGCTTAGAATCGAGCGCATACCGGCCGAGCTTGCGCAAATACTCGCCGCTTCAGACGGCGCCATGAGCGGCGGCGGCGAGAACTACCCGAAGGAATGGGGACCGGACTTCTTCGTCAACGGCATTAATCAGACCAGGCAGCTTCTGAAAGATCTCAAGAGCCCCACCAACTACGGCTGGGACTGGGGCGTGAATATCTACACCCTGGGCATTTGGCAGGATGTGCGTCTGGAGGCCACCGGGCCCGCCCGCATCGAGTGGTTGGGCCTGCGGACTGAAATGCATGACGAATGTCGCCGGGCGGTCCTTCGGGTCAAGTTGGAGATCGACAGCCTGAGCGTGATGAATGCCCAGGTTATCACGCGCATCGAGGGTCATGGCGAAACGCTGGATTCGAAACATTCGGTGGCGCTGGCGCCAGGCGAAAACGAGGTCGATATCGCGCTGGAGCTTATCGAGCCGGCTTTGTGGTGGCCCAATGGCCAGGGCGATCAGCCGCTCTATACGCTGGAGGCGCGGTTGCTGGACGCGCAGAGCGGCGAGCTGCAAGACCTTCGCGCAACTCGCTTTGGCGTTCGTGACATCCGCTGGGAGCAAGTGGAAGGCGCGCCGCCCGATTTCATCAATCCTTACCAGCTTGTCATTAACGGGCGGCCGGTTCGCATGATCGGCTCGAATATTCTGCCGCCTGATCTGCTCTTCGGCCGAATGGACGAACGCGGACCGCGGCTCATACAGCTGGCGCATCAAGCGGGCATGAATACCTTAAGAGTCTGGGGCGGCGGTGTTTTTCCGAGCGAGGCGATGCTCGATTTGGCGGACGAACTGGGCATCATGCTGTCGCAAGAATTCCCAATGTCGAGTTGCCGCCCGGAAACTGATGACATCTTCCTGGCAAATCTCGAGGCGACCGTAAGCCAGCTCGTCAAACGCTATCGCAATCACGCATGCATCATTGAGTGGTCCGGCGGCAATGAGATGTGGTGGTATCAGGGCGATGACCACGCGGCGCTACATCTTCTGGAGCGCATCGTCGCCGAGAACGACGATCGTTTATTCCGCGCGACCTGTCCCATCCAGGGGGCGCGTCACAGCCCCTGGCATTACGATCCGGAAACGCACTACAAGCACTATGATGATGATGAACTGCTCGATACAGGCTGGCGGCGCGGCGAGAACAAAATGATGCGTTATGGCGAATTTGGCTGCCATTCCCTGGCCCACCTCGAAGTCTGGCAACGAGAGATTCCGCCGGCCGATCAGTGGCCCGCCTATGATGAAGACAACCCGGTTCTCATTCGCAAGAACCTGGCGCAGGCGGTCTTTACCAAAGAGCACTGGCTGATGAAATCCATCCTCGACTCCCAGTTTGGCCCGATTGGAACACTTGAGGCGCTGGTCAAAGCCGGCCAATACCTGGGCGCGCATGGACTGCGCTACGCTGTAGATGCCTTGCGGCGGAGGGGAGCGCGAATCGGCGGCATCACCACCTGGGTCTTCAACGAGCCCTGGCCCAACGGCGGCGGACCCTATCTGGTCGATTATGACGGCCGGCCACTGATGACGTATGACTTCCAGATGCAGGCGCTAGCTCCCCTCAGCCTGTCGCTGAAACATTCGTCAAACCTGTACGACCCAGCCGCCGGTCTTGATGCCGAGCTGTGGTTGGTCAGCGACGCGCCTTCGCCGACCTCCGACCTGCGCTGGCGATGGCTGCTGCGTGATGCGACCGGCCGAGCGCTGGCGCGGGATGAGGGCGGCACATCAATCCAACCGCTGCAGGCGATCCGCTTGGGCGCAGTCAAATCGGCGCCGCTGGACGAGGATACAGCGGGCCTGCTTATCGTCGAGTTGCAACTTCACAGCAGCGGAGGCGACCTTCTCTCCGAGCGCTTGCACATTTTTGGCTCGTCCGCTGCGCCAGCGCCGCTGGCCGGATTAATCTCTGACACAGCGCCGGGACTGGCAAGGACAGCGCTAGAAGTCACAGATTGCCTGCATCATCAAGATGGCGGCGGCGAGAGCCTGCAAATCGAATTGACCAACAGCGGCGACATGACGGCGCTTTTCTGTGAGCCGCATCCCTCCCTCAGCTACCGCACCGACATTGATATCGACAACAACCACGCTTTCATCCCGCCGGGAGAGACCCGCGTCATCACCATCTCGGCCCCCACAGCGCCTGATAAGGAGCTGTCTCTGACGCAAACGGGCTGGCGCGTCTCCTGCTGGAACGCCGACGATCTGACGATCGCGCCCGGCGACGACCTGCTCTTCTCCATCGGCAGGCGCGATGCCATGACCCGTGAATATCAGGGTTCTTCGGATGCCTCCACCATCAGCGACAAACTGGACCTGACCATCGCCGGCAACCGTCCCGAGCCCTCCGCCCTGCCGTTCCTGATGACAGGGGATCGCACCGTCCGCTTCCACTTCGATATCACCCAGGGCTGGCGGCAGCCGTCGCGCTTGCGTTTGCATACCGCCGACCAGGACAGCGAGCGCGCCGTCCAGCTGCAGGTGACCGTCAATGGGGTGCAATTCGAAGGCTCATTGCCAACTGGCCTCGGCATACAGAATCAGGATCCCGCTCACCTGGCATTCCCGCAGACGGCCGAGTTTCACTTGCCGGCCGGGACGCTGCAAAAGGGCCGTAACAGCTTGGAGATTCAAATCAGCAACGCCGCCTGGTTCACTTGGGATGCCATCGACCTGACCATCAGCGAGTGAGCCGCGCCTTCAAAGGCTGACAGGCGTCCACCGCCGGTCATGAGCCGAGATATGCCCGACGCCAGATCGCTCCACAGCGATTTTGAGCATGAGCAGGACGTCGCTGGCATTCATCACTCCGATTTCCCATCCGGTGAATATCCTTATGATGGGGCCCGGCGGCTACAAGTTCAGCGATTTTTCCCGGGTGGGCGCCGGCATGACGATGGTGGCGCTGCTGACGATGCTGCTGGGTCTGGCGCTGGTCTGGGGGGTCTAGGCGGGGAGAGCGGGCAAGCGCTCGAGCTTGCTGAGCCAGGCGTCGAAAAGCGGGCATTCGTGGCGGATCCTCGACAGACCAATCGCGCGGGCCACTGTCTCACCCATTAGAGGTTTTTCGTATTGTGGATACAGGTCGAGTATTCGTTTGGAAGGAGCGGCGACTGGACTGTCATCAATGTGTTCGGGAGTATCAAACTGCCTTCGTGTCATCTCAAGACCGTTGCGCAAATCCGGCCGACCTATCGCGTCCGCGAAGGCAGCAGGATCGCTAAACATGAGCGCCTCAAACTCGTGCATCTGAACATAGGGAATGAATCGAAGCAGGGGATCTTTGTCAATAGTTTCACGTAATGCGGCGAGCAGGCCGTCTGCAACTGCGTCTGCCTTTGCCCTGAGACTTGACCTTGTCGACGCCATTTCTTTTCCCGGGAATCGTGAGTCCAATCCGTAGAAATCTACATGGGTTGAGCAATAGGACTGCCGATTGTTGAACAGCTGGCGTCGAACATTCACATAGAGCCGGTCGAAGGTGACATTACCGCCCTTGGAACGTTGACTCCCGATTGTGACCGGGTGCAGGAAGATTCTCCGATTTCCCAAGCTTGGCGCCAGTACATTCTTGATGAACCTTACCTCAGTAGGCCCCTCGCAGATGATGTACACATTGGTCACTACGGTATGCCCCCGCCCAAGACATCCTTATGCCAGAGTTCTCCGACGGAGAAATCCTTCAGCCACTCTTGGAAATTCTCCTCTTCAAGACGTTTGAAGACAGATACGCCATTCTCGAGTTCGACTGCTATCAGGTCATCGACATCAAATTCATCAAGCAGCAGCGAGGATTGCGTCGCGACAATGACTTGCATTCGTTGCGATGCGGAGCGCAAAAGCGATCCAAGCAAATGGATGGCATAAGGGTGGAGTCCGATTTCGGGCTCGTCAATGACAATCGTCGACGGCGGCGCCGGTTGCAACAGCGCCGTCACTAAACAGATAAAGTGAATAGATCCATCGGACAATTGGCTAGGCAGAAGCGGATAATCGCTGCCGATTTGTCTCCAAGTGAGTTGGATGAGGTACTCGTCTGGCCGAATCTCCTCTGGCGCCAAATCGAAGTCGTCAAAAAATGGAATCGCCAGTCGCACTACCTTGATAACCTGTTCGTACTTGTCAAATCGGCGGCGCTTAAGACGATAAAGATATGCTGCCAGGTTGGAAGCGTCGCTTCGCAAATAGGCATTATCCTGCAATTCCCCTTTTCGTCTAACGCTAGCTGTCCTGCTCGTGTCATGAAAATGGAAGACTCTCCAATCTGAAATCGGAGCATAACAGTTGTCGGCTCTTCGATACGCATGCGGAACTATTTCGGACTTCAGCCTGGACTCAAAATGGTCCGATCCTAAGGTAATGCTCTGATCATCAGAACCCCTGCTATACAGAAGCCTCTCATCTTCGAAATACAGCTTGCCTTCAACGTTTGGACGCAGGATGAATTCGTATCCGTTTTGGCCGAAATCAATGCGGGACTTGAATTGTGAAGTCTGCTTTATGCCGTAAGTCAGTATCCTGTCGCTGCCGCCGCGCTTGCTAATCCAATTCTGTAACCGTCCTTCGACCATTTCTCGCAGCAGATAAAAGAATGACACGAAATTGCTTTTTCCAGCGCCGTTGGGTCCAATCAGCACATTCAAGTCTCGCAGTTCCAGACGATCCAGTTTCTGAATCGACATAAATCCTTCAATTGTTAGATGACTTATCTTATGCGATGCAACCATGGCTTTTAGCCTGATGTATGCCGGCGCCAAAACAGGAACATTATCTTACCATAGTTCAAGCGCGGCAGTCCGGCAGGGCTGCCCTCGGCCTCCGCGGCGCTGCTGACGATGCTGCTGGGTCTGGGGGTCTAGGCGGACAGGCGCTCGAGCTTGCTGAGCCAGGCGTCGAAGAGCGGGCATTCCTGGCGGATTCTGCCCAACGTGATTGCCCTGGCGGCGCGTTCGCCTTCTCGGGCTTTCCGGTATCGAGGGACGAGCGATTGAAGCCGTTTGCTCGGAGCAGTGACTGAACTGTCATTTATGTGTTCTGGGGTCGGAAACTCATTACGGATCGCCCAAAGCTTCTGAGTTAAGTCCGGTCTCCGTAGTGCAATCGCTAGTTGACTCGGGTTGGTGAACAGCAGTCCTTCGAACTCGTGCATTTGGACATAAGGGATGAATCGTCGCCTTGGTCCTTCATCCAGAGTTTGCGCTAGTCTGTCCGCGAACGCCTGACAGACTACACGCTGCTTGTCAGGCAAGTTCAACTTTCGTCCCGCTTCCCTTTTACCCGGAAAGTCACCATCTATACCGTAAAAGTCCACGAATGTCGTGCAGTACGAGTCTCGATCTTGAAGAAGGCAATCCCTAACGTTTCCAAGTAGTCTGTTCAATGTAACATCACCGCCCTTTTTGCCCGATGTGCCAATCATTGGCGCGCTTACGCCTACGTTGAAAGTCGCCAAATAAGGAGCAATAATCGACGTCACAATTCTCGACTCCGTTGGCCCTTCGCAGACGATGTTTAGTCGAAGCACTAAGGCAAGCCTCCGCCGAGCACATTCTTGTCCCACAACTCGCCGACGGAATAATCTTCCAGCCAAATGTTGAATTGGCTTTCGTCGAGGCGTTTGAAGACTGACACTCCATCTTCAAGTTCGACCACAAACAAGTCATCAATCGAAAACTCGTTGACTAGCGACACCGATTGAGTGGCGACAACAATCTGCATATCTTCTGGCGCAGAGTCTAGAAGCGAGCCCAACAGCGTCAATGTATAGGGATGAAGGCCAAGCTCTGGTTCGTCAAAAATAATGGTTCTTGGTGGATCTGCTTGCTGCAGCGCCGTAACCATGCAAATAAAGCGGATTGAACCGTCCGACAGCTGATCGGCCAAGAATGGCTCATAATCATGCTTGTTTCGCCACCGCAACAGAATACTGAGCGCGCCCGATCCATTCGTCTCAGGTTGCAATACAAAGTCGCGAAAAAAGGGCAAGGCCTGTTGTACGGTATCGATAATCTCTTGGTAAATATGAGGATTTTCGTGCTGCATTCTGTAAAGAAAGGCTGCCAAATTAGAGGCGTCCGTGTGAAGAGATTGGTTATCTCGTAAATCGCACATCTTCTTCACGCGGGCTGAAGGGCTTGTGTCATGAAAATGATAGACTCTCCAGCTAGAAATGGACTCATAGCAATAATCAGCCTGACGTGGTAGCTCCCGAGCTAGGCGCGTGTGCGACTTCAGGTTCGCTTCTAAGTGTCCCCGACCAAACCCAGTTGTCGATTGGGGTCTGCTGGGCATAGAAACAACTTCTTCTCCAAAGGCTAGCTTATCCTCTGGGGCGGGAACCAAAGAGAACTGATACGCGTTGAGACCAAAATGTATCTTCGACTCGAGTTTAGGCGTTGTCTTTGACCCGAAAGTCAAAATTCGGTCGGAACCACCCTGTTGTACTACCCAAATCTGCAAGTCCTCCTCAACCAACCGGCGCAGCATATCGAAGTAGGAAATCAGATTGCTCTTCCCCGCCCCGTTCGGACCGATAAGCACATTGAGCTTGCCCAATTTCAAGTCCACATCCTGCAAGGACTTGAATCCCTTAATCCGCAATCTGCTTATCGGCCGCTTCTCAACCACGAGATCTCGCCTGACACTCAGCAATTCCGCCAGCAAGGCCTATCTTACCATACCGGTTTTCCTCCGCGATTGGCGCAAAATTGACCGAATACATTCGACATTTGTCCGCGTCTTGCATTACAATAATCAGAGAATATGTAATTGTGATAGTCATCCTGCCCGCATGCCGGAGCGTCGAGCTATGGAAGCGAACGCCTCGTCAGCCGAAGATCTACAGACGCGCAATGCAAGCGCCGCGCGCAGCTTTCTGCTGCGTGGCGCCTTGTTGATTGTTGTCGTCGCCGCGTTCATGTCCATTGGCAATGTCAATATCGGCGCCATTGGCCAAGGCTTGGGATATGCGCTGGCCGGCGTCACCGTCTATTTGACCTTCCGCGTTCTGGGCTTCGTCGATCTGACTGTGGATGGCGCCTTTCCCATCGGCGGCGCCGTCTGCGCGGTGCTCATCGTCAACGGGTATTCGCCTGAAGCGGCGATTCTGGCCGCCTTCGCCGCTGGCGCGCTAACCGGCCTGGCGACCGCCCTGATCGACATCATATTCAAAATTGAGGGATTGCTGGCGAGCATCATCGTCATCACCGCCGCCTACACCGTCACCCTGCATATCATGGGCGGCCGAAGCAACGTGCCGCTCCTCGGCGAAGAGACATTGATCAGCCGGCACTCCAAAGCCTGGCGCGCCTGGCTAATTGAGCAATTCGGCGACAGCATGCGCCGTCAATCCACAAACCTGCTCGAAATCATGCTCTTCGGCGTCATCGTCATCATCGTCCTGTTCATCCTTTACCTCTTCCTGCGCACCGAAATCGGCTTGGCGATTCGCGCCAGCGGCAAGAACCCGCAGATGGTGCGCGCGACCGGTCTCAATCACAATATGATGATTGCGCTCGGCTTGATGGCAGCAAACGGCTTGGCGGGCGTTGCCGGTTCATTGGTGGTGCAGCAATTCGGTTTCGCCGATGTCAGCCTCGGATTCGGTTTGATCGTTCGCGGCCTGGCGGCTGTCATCATTGGCGAGGTGCTGCTGCGACCGCGCAGCGTCGGTCAACTGCTGATTGCGGCTGTCAGCGGCATGCTGATATTTGACATCTCGCGCGCCTGGATCTTCAGCGCATTGGATTTGCCGACGACCGATATTCAGTTCGTCAGCGCGCTGGTTGTCTTGGCGGCATTAGGCACGCCGCGGCTTTACGATCGCTGGACGGCGTATCGACAGAGACATGGTGGATAGGCGGCATTATGCTCTCGCTGGATAATGTATCGGTGACATTCAACGCCGGCACGCCAAACGAAGTCCGCGCCCTGCGCGAGCTGTCGCTCTATGTCGAAGACGGCGAGTTTATCACTGTGATCGGCTCGAATGGCGCCGGCAAGAGTACGCTCTTCAACGTCATCTCCGGCGCTGTAGAGGCGGATAGCGGTCGGATCCATTTGGACAATCAAGACATGACCTACTGGCCCGAATATCGCCGATCGCATGATATTGGCCGCGTTTTTCAGGATCCGCGATTGGGCACCTGTCCGGGCTTGACCATCCGCGAAAACCTTTCCTTGGCTGCGATTCACGGCCGCCGCGCCGGTTTGATGCGCGACGTGAAACGCTCGCAAGAGGACTGGTTCTTCCAACAGCTTGAACAGCAGCATTTGGGATTGGAACACCGGCTTGATGCCGATGTCGCTCTGCTAAGCGGGGGACAGCGCCAGGCGATTACCCTGGTCATGGCCACTTTAACCAAGCCGAAGCTGCTGCTGTTGGACGAGCATACCGCCGCGCTGGATCCTAACGCCGCCGAGCAGGTCATCGCGTTGACGCAGCAGTTGGCGGAGTCGCATGAATTAACCGTGGTCATGATCACGCATAGCATGCAGCAAGCCTGCGTTTTGGGGGATCGGGTCATTATGATGAACCGCGGCCGGATTGAATTCGAAATCGCCGGCGAGGAGCGACAGAACCTGACGCCAGCCGATTTGATTGACCGCTTCCATTCCCTGGAGGGCGCGACCGAACTCTCTGACCGGCAATTGCTCGGCTAAGCCCGGGGCTGGTCGCTGACGCGCGCCGCGCATCCATAGCAAATGTATCTCTTGCGCAACGCTGAACATGAACGCAGGCGGGAAACGGCAAAAGGCATTGCCGAAGCCTGCACCGGTCAGCGAGTTGCGGATTGCTGACGCTGCAACGCCGGAGGATCAACATAATGAGAAAAGCTGTGCTTTTGCCAATCCTGATAACACTGCTCCTCGCCCCCGCCTCAATTGCGCAGGATGACGGAAAACCGACAGTGGCTTTTCTAAAATGGGGCGATTCAAGGAACGTGGCCTTAGCGGAAAAAGCCATCCTGGATATGCTGGAAACCTACGGGCTCATCAACGAAGACGAGCGCGCCATGTTGGAAGACGAACGCTCGTTTGAAGGCGAGAACTTGAATTTCATTTACGGCGACGCCTTGTTTGACCGAATGGAGGCGAATGCCATCATTGACAAGGCCATCGACCGGGACGCCGATGTTCTGGTTACATTCACCACCCAAATGACGCAGATGACCTACTATGCCATACGCGAGTTTATCGACCCGCCCAAGCTGATATTCACCGTGACTTCGGGACCCTATATCACCGGGGTGGCTGATTCTTCTTGCGTCAAGCCGGACTTCGTCATCGGCACGGTGCCGGTGACAAATTATGAGGACATCGTGCCTTTGTTATTGCTGCAAGATCCGGACATGCAAGTCGCTGGCACGATTTATTCGCCGGCGCAGAGAGCGAGCGAAGTCGGCGCGGCGCGGATTGCCGCCCTCGGCGAATCCATGGGCTTGAAGGTCGAAGCCGAGACCATCATGGCGACGCCGGACCTGTATCAAGCGGTCGAAAACCTGGCGAACCGCGGCGCGGAAGCCATTATCATTCCGATCTTCACATTTCAAGGCTTTCAACTGCTCCTCTCTTTGTCATACGACTACGGGCTGCCGGTGCTCTTTTCCGCGCCGCAGAACGCCTACCGCGGCGGGACGATCGGCGGCGGTTTCTTCGGCCTTTACAAACAAGGGGCGATCGCGGGAAACATGCTGATCGCCTATCTCAATGGCGATATCGATATCGCCAAGACCAGCATCTATGAGAGCGATGATTTTGCCTTTGCCGTCAATCTTGACGCAGCCGACTTGCAGGATGTGGAGATCTCGCAGGCTTTGCTGGACGGGGCGGCTTACATCGTCGAAGACGGGCAGACGGCGCAAGGCGTCACGGCCGCCTTCCCCGAGGTTGAAATCGCTTTGCCCGAGATGTCCATAGAGGAGCGCCGCGCCGCCGATCTAGCCTTCCTGGCGGATCTCGAATGCACGCCGGAAATGATCGCCGAGCAGCAGGCTGCGCTGGACGCGGCTGAAGAATAGCGCAAGCGGCCTGACCTGACTGCCTGTTAAGACTGCCGCGCTTCGACTGAAAAGAGCGTATTCCCAATCACGGCAGTCTTGTACTTAACAAATCAAAATGGAGGATAAATTATGTACCTACGAATTCTGACGGCACTCTTGTTAGTCCTGCTCTTGCTCACAGCGCCGGTATTGGCGGATAGCCAGGACAATCCAACTGTCGCCTTTCTGCGCTACGCCGGTACGGCCCCGGTCGCGGAGGCGACTGCCGGCATACTTGACTCGCTGGAGGCTTACGGATATCTGACTTCCGCTGAACGAGCCGGCTTGAATGAATCCTTTGATCTCAAAGGCGAACATATCAATCTCTTGTATCGCGACGCCGGCTTCGATCTGCCGTCGGTGAATCTGATGGTCGACGAGGTCCTGGACAAGGGCGCGGACGCGATCGTCACCGTCACAACTCAAGTGGCGCAGATCGCCGTCACCGCGACCCGCGACATGGAAGACCCGCCGGCGATTCTGTTCAGCCTGGTCACCACGCCCTACACCACCGGAATTGCGGATTCCGCTTGCATCAAGCCGGCTCATGTGGCCGGAACGCAGCCGCTTTTGTCCTTCGCCGATTATGTTCCTCTGGTATTGATGCAGAATCCCGATATCAGTGTCATCGGCACGATTGAGTCGCCCGATCAGCCGACAAGCATCATAGGTTCCAGATTGATCACGCAGATTGGCGAATCGCTCGGCTTGACGGTCGAAGTCGCTTCCGCCGTGCAACTGACGGACCTGAATGTCGCGGTGGAGAGTTTGTTGGGCAAGGGCGTCGAAGCCATTGTTCTGTCCATCAATCCCTTGACCTTGCAGGGTACGCCCGTCCTGGTCCAGTTGACTTCGGAATACGGCATCCCTCTTTACGCGCCGGTCATTCAGCAGGTCTACCGCGGCATAACTGTTGGCGCCGGTTTCCACAGCTTCTACCAAGAGGGCGTCATCGCCGCGCGTCTGCTGCACGCCTACCTCGGCGGCGAGGCTGATCTCGCGGATATCGCCATCAATCAATCCCGCAGTTTCGGCGTGGCCATCAACCTCGATACGGCCGCCGAACAAGGCATCGAAATCTCCGAAGACCTGCTGGCTATGGCCAACTTTGTCATAGAAAATGGCGAAAGATCCCGGGGCGCGGCGAGCGATCTGGACGATATGAAAGCGACGCTGCGAGACATGACCTTGGAAGAGCGCGAGGCGGCGGACAGGGAATTCTTGGCCGCGCTGGAATGCACCTCGGAGCGCGTCGCGGAGGAGCAAGCGGCGCTGGATGCCCGCGCCGCTGAAGACGAAGGCGACGGCTAGGCTCGCCAGGCTTGACGAAGATTAAGACTCAAAGGGCGTCTCAGATCTGGCGCCCTTTCTTGATCTGAATCGCCTTCAGATTCACGCGCGGCGCGCCCAGCCCTTGGGCGCGCCCCCGCGGCTGATTCTCCCCAAAAAAAAACCGCGCCCCATTTCAGAGGCGCGGCCGGTTTTCCTCGCCTTGCGCTAACCGCCAAGGCCCTCGATACTCGGACCGTTCCAAGGACCAACGCAAACGCCATAGTCATTTATGGCAGCGCAACTCGAGCCAGCCAAGACGCCGATGGCGAGGACCGTCAAAAGCGCCAGGACGGCGATCGCGACCACAACCTTCTTCTGAAAACTCGCAACGATACTCATAAGATTCTCCCATTCTCCTGCTTTAGGAAATTCACTCCGCCGCATGGATTTACGGCGTTTTGCGCAATCAACGAATTGTCGGGTCCCGGGCGACTGTCAAGATCATCAACATTTCTCCAGCCCGCCGATTCGCGGATACGCGCCTTTCCTTCAAGCTAAAGATGTTTCTGCAACAAGTCAAACAAACCGACAAATCTGCAACCTCATGCAACAGTCCTCTTCTCGCCGCGCCGGAACATTTCAGAACGTTGCAGATTGTTGCGATTGCTTGACTTGTTTCAGACACACTTCTAGCTTAAGGGCAGCATGGTGGCGAAAGCTTTGGGAGTGGCAAAAAGAGCGGATATTTAACATCAGCTTGCGCTCGCAAATCGCGCTAAAGGCTCCCCCGATTGGACAGGGGCTGTGGGCGCGGGGTGGAAAGGGCAATGTTCACCACTTTAGACAGGCCCGCCATGTCAAATGTATAGCAACCGAGTCTAAAAATGAGGATGGTTAAACATGCGACGGATTTGCTTCATACTATTCGTGCTGGCGCTGCTATGCGGGGCGGCCGCCGCCCACACTTCGGAGAAGCCGAGCGCGGCTTTGCTCAGTTTTGGCATCTCGCCGGGGGCGCAGACGGTCAGCGTACAGCAGATATTGCATCAGCTTTACCTGGACGGCTTCCTGAGCGCGGAGGAAATTGAAACCCTCGCTTCGGAGAACGAAGTCGACGGCGAAAACATCCAGCTCGCGCTGATGGAGGCGGGCTGGCAGTATGATCGGCTGGGGACCATGGTAGAAGGCGCGCTTGACCGCGAAGTCGATGTCATCGTCGCTTTCACCACGCCCGTCGCCCAAGCCGCCATTCAGGCGACGCGCGACCTGGATGAGCCGCCAGCGGTGATCTTCGCCTCGGTCTTTTACCCCTTCGCCTCCGGCCTGGGGGACGCGCCCTGCCTCAAACCGGGCCACGTCACCGGCACGCATATCGTCCCGCCCTATGAGCAGCTGGTGGACCTGGCGCTGACGCAGCAGCCGGGCATGACCACGCTCGGCACGGTATTCAGCTCCGACCAGGTCTCCGGCGTCGAGGGCTCGCGCGAAGTAGAGGCGATTGCCGAAGCGCGCGGCCTCACGGTAATCCATTCCGCGGTGACGCATCCGGTTGATTTCATCGCCGCGGTCGACGGCTTGGCCAGCCGCGGCGCCGAAGCGCTGATCCTGTCAATTGATTCGATCACGTCCCGCGGCTTGCCCGCGGTGGTCGCGACCGCGAGCGAGAATCTGATGCCGGTCTATTATCCCAGCCTCGGCGGTATCTTGAGCAATGCGATGATCAGCGCCGGCCATTATCACCAGCAGGCCCAAGGCATAAACACCGGGCGCAAGCTGACGGCCTGGCTGCGCGGCGAACTGGATATCGCCGCCACCGCCATTGACGCGCTCAGCGGCGACGGCGTCGGCGCCAACCTGGTCGCGGCCGACAACCTGGACATGGAGATCGCAAGCGAAATTCTGGAGCGGGCTGATGTCGTCGTGGAGGAAGAAAGCGAAAGGGTATCGGAGCGGGTGACCGAAGCGGTAGCGGAGGTGCGAGCGATTGAAGCCGGGCCCGAGCGGGAAGCGGCCGCCCGCGCCTATCTGGACTCGCTGCATTGCACTGCTGAGATGATCGCCGAGCAGCAGGCGGAGCTGGACGCGCGTCAATAGAGCGGCAAGGGGGGCACGATCGCCGGGGACTTGCTGAAAGCCCTGCGTTCCTGTCGGCAGTCCGGCGCTCGTTGCCACGGCGCAAAGGCGTCGTGACGCTCTTGCTCTGGACTGCCGCTCAAGGAATTGCCTCTTTAACCGCCGATCCCGTCCAGGATGCCGTCGGTAGACGCCGAGTTCCAGGCGTAAACGCAATTCCCGTAGTCGTCCGTCTCGGTGCACTTGCCGGCAGCCCAGGCGCCGAGGGCAAGCGCCGCCAATAGAACGACGACTGCGACCATAAGCGTAAACCTGTTCTGAAAATTCGCTGCGAAACTCATCATATTCTCCTTTTCCCCTTTTAGGAAATTTCCTCCGCCGCATGGATTTGCGGCGTTTTGTCACAGCAACTAACCGGTCGGACAGATATCTTCGGCTTCCGGATAGTTCGCGCACGCATCTAACCACGATTCAACGCATTCGCCATAGTCATCGGCAAGCGCGCAAACGTCGCCACTGTCGCCTTGCTGCGCCAGGGCGCCAAAGGCAAGGAACGCCACAAGCGCCAATGCAACCGCAATAACCGCCAACGCGCGATAAATTCTTAAAATCGCACTCATTAAAATCTCCCCTGCTTCCGCTCTACGATATTCCCTCGGCCGCATGGATTCGCGGCGTTTTGCCCCAAGAATTAACCGGCTGGTCCCTTGCATTGGTCAAGCCTAACAGACGTCTTCAGTTCCACCCGACTTTCTAGCTGCATAGCAGGCCTCTTGCTCCGACCACGATTTAACGCATTCGTCGTAGTCATCGACTTGTTTGCAAACTTCCTCATAGACCACAAACTGCTCTGGCGGGGGATCGTCTTCTGACTGAACCAAGGCGCCAAAGGCAAAGACCGCGACAAGCGCCAATGCAACCGCAATAAGCGCCAACGCGCGCTGACTTCTTAAAGCCGTACTCATTAGAATCTCCCCTGCTCCAGTCCGCTGGCTTCGCGTCTCGCAAGTCTGAATTCCTGAGCTCACTGACTCGCAAATACGCTGTTTCCTTCTATTTCAGAATAACGAAACGTTATTCCATTTGTCAACTCTTTTCGGATATTTCCTCGCGTTCGCTCTCTTATATGACATAATAGAAGCAACCGTGCCGCTATCGACTTCACTATTAAGGACTATTAACATGCGACGAATTTGCTTCACGCTAATTTTGCTAGCGCTGCTCTGCGGGGCATCGGCCGCGCAAACTCCGGAGAAGCCGAGCCTGGCTTTGCTCAGCTTTGGCATCACGCCGGGGGCGCAGTCGGTCACCGTGCAGAACATATTGCATCAGCTTTACCTGGACGGCTTCCTGAGCGCCGACGACATAAGGGCGCTGCAATCCGAGGGCGAAGTCGACGGCGAAAACCTCGAGCTCGCGCTGATGGAGGCGGGCTGGGAATATGACCGGCTGGGGATCATGGTGGATGCGGCGCTTGACCGCGGCGTCGACGCCATCGTTACTTTCACCACGCCCGTCGCCCAAGCCGCGATTCAGGCCACGCTCGACCTGGATGACCCGCCGGCGCTGATCTTCGCGTCGGTCTATTACCCCTTCGCCGCCGGCTTGGGGGACTCGCCCTGCCTCAAACCGAGCCACGTCACCGGCACGCATATCGTCCCGCCCTATGAACTGCTGGTCGACCTGGCGCTGGCGCAGCAGCCGGATATCGCCAGTCTTGGCATAGTGTTCAGCTCCGACCAGATCTCCGGCGTCGAGGGCTCGCGCCAAGTCGCGGCGCTTGCCGAAGCGCGCGGCCTCACGGTAATCCAGTCCTCAGTGACGCATCCGGTTGATTTCATCGCCGCTGTTGACGGTTTGGCCAGCCGCGGCGCCGAAGCCTTGATCCTGACGATTGATTCGATCACGTCCCGCGGTTTGCCCGCGGTGGTCGCGACCGCAAGCGAGAATCTGATGCCGGTCTATTATCCCAGCCTCGGCGGCTTCTATAGCGGCGCGATGATCAGCGCCGGCTATTTTCATCAGGAAGCCCAAGGCATCAACACCGGGCGCAAGCTGGCCGCCTGGCTGCGCGGTGAACTGGATATCGCCGCCACCGCCATTGACGCGCTCAGCGGCGACGGCATCAGCGTGAGCCTGATCGCGGCCGACGCCCTGGACCTGGAGATCGCGAGCGAGGTTCTGGAGCGGGCTGATATCGTCGCCGACGAAGAAGGCGAAAGCGTATCCGAACGAGTGACAGAAGCGGTAGCGGCAGTGAGATCAATTGAAGAAGGACCCGAGCGGGAAGCGGCCGCCCGCGCCTACCTGGACTCGCTGCATTGCACTGCTGAGATGATCGCCGAGCAGACGGCGCAACTGGAAACGCAATAGAGCGTCCGGCGCCGCGTAAACAGCAAGACGCAGCTAGCTAAAGAGGACGATCCTGGAGGATCGTTCTCTTTTTGTTTCCCCTGCCATCAACTTCGCAACTCGCGCCCGTTTTTGTGATACTCTTAAGAGATAGTGCCTCATAAACCACATTATTCGATAAGTAACGGCAAAGAAAGCGGGACAAACTATGCGCGCGAGAACACTGATCGGACTTCTGATAGCGGCGTTATTGATTGCGGCGCCAGCGCTGGCGCAAGATGCGGACAATCCCACAGTAGGATTATTGAATATCGGCCACGACTCGGGGACGGACTTATCGGTCAAAGGCGTATTGGACATCTTGGAAGCCTATGGGTTTTTGAGCGAAGAAGAACGCGACTTCCTTGAAGAGGGGCAAGACCTCTACGGCGAAAAACTGAATGTGCTCTGGCGCAATGCCGGGCATGATATTCCGACAGCCAATCTCGTGGTCGAAGACGCGCTCGATCGCGGCGTGGACGCCATGTTGACGATCTCCACGCAAATGACGCAAATCGCCGTGACCGCAACGCGCGAGATGCAAGACCCGCCGGCAATCATATTCAGTCTCGTCGGCTCGCCCTATACCGCCAACATCGCGGACGCCCCCTGCATCAAGCCGGATCATGTAGGCGGTTCGCAGTATCTAACTCCTTACGATCAGGCTGTGTCCATGCTGCGGCTTTGGAATCCGGATCTCAACAAGATTGGAATGATTGTCGCGCCGGCGCAGCCAATCAGCGTACACGGCGGCCGGCAGATACAGCAAGCGGCCGAGGCGCTCGGTCTAACGGTGGAAGTCGCCGCCGTTGTCGCGTTGAGCGATATCAACCTGGCCGTCGAGGCTTTGGCAAACAAAGGCGTGGAAGCAATCATCAATCCCCTCAGTTTCGCTGTCTTTGTGGGTACGCCGCTGATGCAAGCGTTGACCGCCGAAAATGGCATCCCTTTGTTCGCGCTTGCCCCCTTGTTCGTTTTCGACGGCGCAACTGTGGGGGCCGGCTTCAATAACACTTATGGCGAAGGCCTGATCCAGGGTCGCATGCTCGCCGCGCATCTGAATGGAGACATCGATATCTCTGAAATCCGCATCAATCAGAGTCAGAATTTCGCTCTCGCCGTGAATCTGGATTCAGCCAATGCGCAAGGTATCAAAATCCCTGAGGAACTCTTGGCGAGGGCCGCGTTTGTCATTGAGGACGGCGTCAGCAACACTGGCGCAACGCGGGAATCGCCAGAGGAAAATACGAACCTGCCTGACATGCCGCTGGAAGAGCGCCGCGCCGCTGATCTGGAGTTCCTGGCCGGGCTTAAATGTACGCCTGAAATGATCGCGGAACAGAAACGTCAACTGGAAACGCAAGCGAATGATTGACGTGAAAGCTTATGCTCCAAAGACAAAGCGGGCGAGAGCGGCAGCTGCGCATCGCCCGCTTTGCGATTTAGTCGCGGTCGGCTTCCGCAAGCAAATCCAAGCCGGATATAATTGAAAAAACATTGAAAAGGAAAAACAACTTGTACACAAAAATATTGATCGGACTTCTGATAGCGGCGCTCTTGATCGCGGCGCCGGCGCTGGCGCAAGACGATGGCAAGCCGACAATCGCTATATTGCGTTACGGCGGCACATCGCTTACGGCTTTGGCCGAAAAAGGCATTCTGGATATGTTTGAAGCCTATGGCTTGGTGAATGCGGAAGAACGCGCCATCCTGGACGAGGCGGAAGACCTGGAAGGCGAGCGCATAAATGTCATTTACAGCGATGCGGACTTCGATATTCCGACGGCGAACATTATGGTGGAGGATGCGCTGGACCGGGAGGCCGATGCGCTTTTGACGCTCTCGACGCCCGTGTCGCAGATCGCCGCCAACATCACGCGCGAAATGAGCGACCCGCCCGCTCTTATTTTCGCAATCGTCTCCGCGCCCTATTTCGCCGGCATAGCCGACGCCCCCTGCGTCAAAGACAGCCACATCGCCGGTACGCAGACCGTAGTGCCATACGATGAATATGTGCCCCTGCTAAAGGTGCAGGATCCGGATATGAAAGTGGTCGGCACGATTGTGAATCGAGCTGAACCCAATAGCGTTTTTGGACTCGAGCGAATCACCGAACTCGCGGAAGGGCTTGGGCTGCGCGTTGAAGTGTCTCCCGTCGTCTCCCCCTCCGATCTGCAACTCGCCACCGACGGTCTGATCAGCCGGGGCGCGGAAGCCATCGCCTTGACCCCCAGCTATACCACCTCTATCGGTTTGCCCGTGATTTTACAGGCTGCCGCGGACTACGGCGGGATACCAGTCTTTTCCATTTCGGCGGACCATGTCTATCGCGGCGCGGCCGTGGGCGCCGACTTTTACAGCCTGTATCGCCAAGGCGTCACTGCCGCCCGCATATTGATCAGTCATCTCATGGGCGACATCGACATCGCGCGTCTTGGCGTCAACTTCAAGCCCGATTTCACCGTCGCCATCAACCTCGATGCAGCCGCGGAAGCCGGCGTGGAGATCTCCGACGACCTGCTGGCAATGGCGGACTGGACGATAAAGAACGGGACCAGCACCGAAGGCGTCACGCCCGACTTGCCCGAAGTCGGTATTGAGCTGGAAGAAATGACGCTGGAAGAACGGCGCGAGGCTGACCTGGCTTTCCTGGCCGAACTCTATTGCACTGACGAGATGATCGCCGAGCAGCAGGCTGCGCTGGAGGCTGCCACAGAATAGCGCCGACATCCCTCACAAGCCGATGGACGGTCCGCGGCCATCGGCTTTTGATGAACATCAGACAATCTGACAACAGAATTTGAATATCAGACGACTTTTGCTGTAGACTGAAGTTATGGCATCAAATCTTTACTTACCTACAGCTACAGGAGTCGAACCAATGTGCAAGAAGGCGCTTATTGGAATTTTGGTTTTGTTGCTGATAATCCCGCCGGCGTTGGCCCAAGATGATGGCAATCCCACAATCGCATTTTTGCGATATCGCTCCACCGGTACAGAGGACATCACCAAACCCGGCGTATGGGATGTCTTGCAAGCCCGCGAGTTGATTTCGGCATCCGAGCGCGAATTGCTGGATGAGAACCTGGACATAAACGGCGAGCATATCAATGTCTATTGGCTGGACGCGGCGAGCGATGTCACCAATATCAACGCCATGGTCGAGAAGACGCTGGATCGCGGCGCCGATATTATTCTGACTTTTTCAACGCCAGTCACCCAGATCGCCGCAAACATCACCAAGGAGATGGACGACCCGCCGATTCTGCTCTTCGCCATCGTCAGCGCTCCCTACTCCGCCGGCATCGCTGAAGCGCCCTGCATCAAGATGCCGCATATCACCGGCACGCACATGTCGATTCCTTACGAGCAATTCGTGGCTTTGTCGCAGGTCCAGTCGCCCGATGTCCAGACCATCGGCACCATAGTCGATCCGGCGCAAACGCAAAGCGTTTATGGCGTCAGCCGGATCACTGAATTCGCGGAAGCGCTCGGCCTGAACGTTGAAGTCGCTTCAATCGCATCGGCGGCCGACCTGCCCCAGGCGACAGCAAGCCTGGCGGACAAAGGGGTGGAGATGGTGATGATCGGCGCCGGCTACACCGAATCGCGGGGAATACCGGCGGTCCTTGGCGTGGCAAAAGACTACGGTATCCCGGTCTTCGGCGTGTCCCCTCGCTTCATTTATCATGGCGCGGTGGTCGGCGCGGGCTTTGATGATTTCTATGGCGAAGGCGTCACTGTCGGGCGGATGATCGCCGCTTACCTTGACGGCGCGCTGGATATCAGCAAGACCGGGATCAGCTCCCGGGTCAACCTGGGCGTGGCCGTCAATCTCGATACGGCGGAAGAATTTGGCATCACCGTGGCCGATGCCATAATGGACCAGGCCGTCATGGTGATCGAGGGCGGGGAACTCAATGTACTAAGCGAGCCTCCCAGCTTGCCGGAGATGACGCTGGAAGAGCGCAAAGCGGACGACGCCGCCTTCCTGGCCCAGCTCGAGTGCACGCCGGAGCGCATCGCCGAAGAAGAGGCGACCCTGGGAACGGCTCGGGACTGACCGTCGCGGTCAGAAACCTCAAGAAGCGGCAGAGGGCGGTTGACAGGAACCGCCCTTTTTCTTTTTTTCCATCCCTTTCTTGCCTTCAATTTGTCGCGTTTGCGGCGCTTGGCTTCCCCGCTTCAGCGCGCCTGACGCCAGGGCAATCGCTTCAAATTCTTTTAACTACAGAGGACGCAGAGGACACAGAGTTTAGATGCTTTTGACGACTTTTCCCTAAATCCGCTGCTTAAATTGGGCAGGCTTGACGCAACCTGGCCGATGAACTTCCTTCCCGCCCAAAAATGTTGCGACAATATGCCGCGAAATCTCCGATCAATCGCTTTCCTCGGCGTCCTCGGTGTCCTCGGTGGTTAAATTTCAGTTTAGTTTTGCTCGTCGCAGCGGCGCCAGTTTTGAAGCGATTGCCCTGCGCCTGACGCTTAAAAGTCTTGACCATAATGCATTATTATCATACAATTAGTATAGTTAGCATCTCACTAACTATTGAGCCACAAACCAAAGGTTAATATCGTATGTGCAGCCCACTGTCAAGATTAACAGCGCTCATTGTCGTCCTGGTCTTCGCAATGCCAATCGCAATACCGTGGTCAAGCGCGGACGACGCGGACAACCCGACGATCGCCTTCTTGCGCTATCGTCATTCGAGCGGCAGCAATTCGACCGTTGCCGGTATCTGGGATATGTTTGAAGCCTATGGCCTCATCAGCCAGGCAGAGCGCGACGCGCTTAATGTTGAAGAAGACATTGAAGGCGAACATATCAACGTATTTTTCAGGAATGCTGGCGGAGACCTGCCTACCGCAAATATCATGGTTGAAGAAGCGCTGGACCGCGGCGCCGATATCATGCTAACCGTCTCCACCCCGGTTTCAATTATTGCGGCCAAGGCGGCCCAAGAAATGGACAATCCGCCGCTTCTCTTCTTCAGCCTCGTCTCTACGCCATATACCGGCGGCATAGCAAGTTCGCCTTGCATCAAACCGGCCTACATCGCCGGCACTCACGTTCGCCAGCCTTATGATCTGATCGTGCCTCTAGTGAAAGTCCAAGACCCCGACATCAGCAAGATCGGCACTTTCATAAACGAAGCCGAATCGAATTCAGTCGATGGTTCCGCCGCGATCGCGGCGGCGGCCGAAGCGCTGGGCCTGGAGGTGGAAGTCGCGGCGATTGTGGAAGCGGCCGATATACCGGTCGCCACGCAGGCGCTTCTCGACAAGGGCGTTGAGGCGATTGTCTATGCCGGCGCCTATCTGGAGGCCTTTGGCGTGTCGGCGATGGCGTCGGTGGCTGTGGATTATGGCGTGCCGACATTTGGCCCGCCGCAGCACATGGCGGTGGATCGCGGCGGAACGGTTGGCGCTGGATTCAAAGATTATTATCGCGAGGGCGTCATAGTCGCGCGCATGGTAATCGGCCATCTCAATGACACACTCGATATCAGCGGCATTGGCATCAACTCGACGCCAAGTCTCGGCGTCGCCATTAATCTGGATGCGGCAAGGGAAGCCAACATCGATATCTCGGATGAACTGCTGGAGATGGCGGATTTCGTCATCGTCAATGAGCAAAGCACCGCCAGCAGCGAGCCGCCCAGCTTGCCGGAGATGACGCTGGAAGAGCGCATGGCGGACGACGCCGCCTTCTTGGCCGCGCTAGAATGCACGCCGGAGCGCATCGCCGAAGAACAGGCGGCGCTGGATGCGGCAAGGGACTGACCGTCGCGGTCAGAAACCTCAAGAAGCGGCAAAGGGCGATTGACAACAACCGCCCTTTTTTTATTCCCCAATCAGCCATTTGCGACTATAATGTCCAATAAGCTATATTCGCAAGACATATATGTAAGACGAGGTGAGAAATGGTTCAACGAATTACGCTCCTAATCGCGATATTGGCGCTTAGCCTGAGCCCGGCGCTCTGGGCGCAGGACGATGATATTCCCACGCTCGCCATTCTGGCTTTCGGGTATCATTCCAACGTCAATCTGTCGGTCAAGGGCACGCTCGATATGCTGCAAGCCTATGGTTATATCAACCAGGAGGAGCGCGCTCTATTGGACCAGCGGCAAGACCTCGAGGGCGAAGGCATCAACATCTTCTTTGGCGATGCCGCTTACGACATCGGCTTCGCGAATCTAATTGTGCGCGACGCTCTGGATAGAACCCCCGATGCCTTGATAACAATTACCACGCCAGTGACGCAAATGGCTGTCGGCGCCACCCTGGATATGGAAGACCCGCCAGTTGTGATCTTCAACGTCGTGTCCAACCCTTATGCCGCCGGCATCGCCGACGCGCCCTGCATCAAACCCGCGCACGTCTCCGGTTCTCAGTTTCTGGCGCCTTACGATCGCATTGTCCCCCTGATACTTCTGCAAAACCCCGATATGCAAGTGGCGGGCACGATCTTCACTTCCAATGAACCCAGTGGCGTCTTCGGCGCGAGTCAAATCTCGGCCGTTGGCGAGTCGCTGGGCTTGCAGGTCGAAAGCGCCGCGATCGTATCGGCCGCCGATTTGACTCTTGCGGCCGAAGGTCTGGTCAGCAAAGGCATAGAAGCCTTTATTCTCCCCACAGAAGCCACAGTCGCCTCTGGCCTGCCGTCCATCATACAAGTCGCGAACGAACATAGCCTTCCCGTCATGTATACCGCGGGGAGTTCCATCTACCGTGGCGCGACGATCGGCGCCGGCGTCTACAGCTACTTCAAGGAAGGCGTCATCGCAGCGCGGATGCTGATCGCGCATTGGGAGGGCGCAATCGACATTGCCACCGCCGGCATCAATTTGCAAAACGACTTGAGCGTGGGCATCAATCTGGATGCGGCGGCGGCTCAGGGAGTTGAGATTTCGCAAGACCTGCTGGCGGCGGCCGACTTCGTGCTGAAAGACGGGAAAAGCAGCGAAGGCGTGATACCCGAACTGCCTGAGGTGAATCCTTACCTGGAAGAGATGACACTGGACGAGCGCCGCGCCGCCGATCTGGCCTTCCTGGAAACCCTGCGCTGCACGCCGGAAATCGTCGCCGAACAGCAGGCGGAATTGGAAGACACCTAGGCGCAGAACCAGCTAGCTGCGTTTATTGCAGCGCCCCCCCAGAAGGCGGTCCCTATAGATCGCCTTCTGCCTTGCTTGCTGCTTCAGTTGCCACGGGCGGCAATTGCCTGTGGCGGCCCGGTCAGCTTTGTTCGACCTGCCAGATCCGGCTGGCGCGCGCGTCAAAGAAGCCCTGGTTAGTCGCTTTCATGCGCCAGATATTCACCGAGCGAAAGACTGTCGGCTCATAAAACGAGTAGCCGCGCAGATTCCTGGCGGCGCGGCATTCCATGTCGCAGGCGACCAGCGCTTGCCGGTCATTTGCGAAGACTTCCACCAGGTATTTGTCGATGAAGATCCTCAAGCGAATGTCTTCGCCAGCGGGCAGGTCGGCAACTGCGAAGGGCGCTTCGGTATCGCCGAGGCGCAGGCGGCCGTATTCCGGCAGGAAGAGCAGGGGCAATCCGGCGCGCGCCCCGTCAGCGAAGAGCTGCAAGCCAAAGCGCTTGCGTTCGGCTTGGGCGCGCTCGACAAGGATTTCGATCTCGTAGGCGTCGCCATCCAATTCGGCGATGGGCGCGCCGGCCAGCAGTTCGGCATCGCTGTTGCTCGCGGGGACTGCAACTTGCTCGAGCCGGAGCTGATCGTGGCGCAGCGTCTCCAATTCACGCAGCGGGCGCAGGCGCAATTGCCCATCCTGCCCCAGCCACAGCTCGCGCGGCAGCGACTGTATGCTGCGCTCGGCGATGTCGGCGTGCAGCGAGCGCAGCCAGGCCCACATGACGCGCCGTCCATCGGGCGTCAGCACCGACTCCGGCGCGAAATAATCGCGATCCAGCGCGGCATAAAGCGATTGCTGCGGGCGGCGCCAATTCATGCGCCCGTGGGTCTGCGGCGCGAATTGTTCGGCTGCGCTGTCCCAATCGCCCAGGTAGTAGCGACAGCCATAGGGGTGGCTGATGCAAAGCAGCATCCACTTATCGCCGATTTGAAAGAAATTGGGGCAGGAGATGTCTTCGCCGATGGCGGTACCGGGCAGCTCATTTTGCAAGAAGTCACCCAGATAGGTCCAGGACTTTAGGTCATGCGAGCGCAAAATCGGCGGTTTCTGCCCGCCGGAAATGGCGTAATAAGTATCGCCGATGGTGAAGCAGTCCGGGTCCCAGTGCCTCATGTCCGGTTGCGCGCCGGCTTCGGTGAGCGGCTCAATGGCATAAGGTTTTTCCCAGGCGGACAGTTGGCGATCGGCCGCCAGGGCGATGAAATTGCGTCCGGAATTCTGCCCGTGATATATCGCGGCGGGTCTGCCTTGCTTGGTCAAGAAGCCGGTGCCGCTGAACATGCCGTGCCCGGTGAAGGACGGCTGCAATTTGGTCGTCTGCCAGGTCCAGTGCAGCATGTCTTCGCTGGTCACGTGCACAAAGGCGTAGGATTGGCCGCCCCGCCAGCGGTGCTTCAAGATGTAATGCAAGTGACAGACGCCGTCGAGAAAGAAGATGGCGTTGGGGTCGCCCGGCGAGCTGTCCTCGCCCGGGTGCATCAAGTGAAAGTTCAGCGCCTGGTCGTCCGTTACCGTTGTCGCCTTCACGTTTATCCGCCTCATGATCCGATTCCAAAGTACGCTGACGATACCACATGCTTGAGCCGTAGGCGAAACCAACGGGACTGGAAGTTGCCAGAACAGGTGATCTCGCCACAGCCGCTCGCAAGCAGTGACCTGGCCCACACAATATTCCAAGCCCATATTAATGGCTGACGGTAGGGGCGAGCCACCGGCTCGCCCGTACACCGAGTCTCCTCTTATGCCGTAGGGGCGAGCCTTGGCTCGCCCGCATGTATGTCGCGAAAGACGATGCGCTTTTTTCAATTACTTACTTGCGTTTACTGAGATTCTCCAGCGCGAAATGAGCGGGGCTGGCGGGCATAGCCAGACAGTCGCCCTCTTCCTGTTTGCCGGCGACAATGTTACATTGGCGCATGCAATCCGCTGACGAGGAATTGAGCCATGCAAGTCGCGCGTCTGCACGGACCAACCGACATCCGCCTTGCTGACGAGCCGGCGCCGCCGCCGCCAGCAGCGGGCGAAGTCACACTCAAGATCGGCGCGGTCGGCCTCTGCGGCAGCGACCTGCACATGTACGAGACCGGGCGCATCGGCTATACGATTGCCCGCGAGCCTTTTGTTCTCGGGCACGAGTTCATGGGGCGGGTGATCGCCCTGGGCGCGGACGCGCTTGACGGCGGGCATCAGCCGCTGCGCATCGGGCAACGCGTCGCCGTCGAGCCGGCCGTGCCTTGCTGGCGCTGCGAACTCTGCGAGAACGGTCATCCCAATCTCTGCCCGCACCACTATTTCTATGGCCTTTTCCCCGAAGACGGCGCCTTGCGCGAGCGCATGAACGTCAGCGCGCGCAACTGCTTTCCAATGCCCGACTCATTGAGCGACGAAGTTGGCCCCCTCCTGGAGACGCTCGGCGTCGCTATCCACGCCATCGACCTGGGCAAGCTCCGCTTCGCCGGCAGCGTTGCCGTGCTCGGCGCCGGCCCGGTCGGCTTATTGATCGCGCGGCTGGCGGTTTTGGCGGGCGCGGCGCAGGTCTTCGTCTTCGACAAGTTTCCTTGGCGGCTGCAAATCGCGAAGGCTTGGGGCGCGACGCACAGTTTCAACGTAGACGATTGCGATCCGGCCGATGTGGTGAAAGATCTGACCGGCGGACGCGGCGTTGATGTGGCCTTTGAAGCGGCCTGGGCCGACCACTCGGTGCAGCAGGCGGCCGATATGGCGCGCTACGGCGGAAGGCTGGTGCTGGTCGGCATTCCGCCGGACGACAAGCTGCGGCTCAAGCATTCCGTGGCGCGGCGCAAAGGCTTGACCATCATGATGTCGCGGCGCATGAAGCACACCTATCCGCGCGCGATCGAGCTGGCGAGCTCGGGAAAAGTCAAGTTGGAGGAACTGGTGTCGCATCGCTACGACCTGGCGCAGACGGCGCAGGCCTACGCCAGCAACGCGGCTTATGAAGACGGCGTTAACAAGGTGATTTTGCGGGTGGGCTGAGGGCGGATTAGGGGGCTGGGAAAATCTCGCGCACGGGTACTTCAAATCCCGGCAGGACATCGCCGCCGCTGAGCATGTCATCAGCCTCAAGCGTGCTGGCGCCTGCCTGCGAATGGACGTCCACAATGCGCATATCGGGATATACGATCCAAACCAGCGCTGTGCCCGCAGCTAGCAGTTGTCGAATCTTGCGCTGCGTATCCGCCGCTTTGTTGCTGGGGGAAATAACTTCTACGGCGAGATCCGGCGCAACATCCACCAGTTGGTCAGGCAGTACGCGCGCGCCGCGGATAAAGGCGATATCCAGGCCGCGGACGGTATCTCTGCCAGCGGAATTGCGCGGCAGGATGAATCCCGTCTCCGCCGCCGTGACGACGCCAAGACCGTTGTCGACGACGAAATTTGCAATCTTGACACTCAAAAGCATGGTAATTTGTCCATGTAGTCCCGATGTCTTTGGCATCTTGACGATTTCACCATCAACGAGTTCGACGATGCGATCAACGTATTCCGGGCTCCCGACGATTTCGAGATATCCCTCCACGCTGACAAGCTGCCGTTCCATGACCACGCCGATTCGCGCCTTTCATCCTTGCGCTTGATGGCTTCATTCTAGCAAATCACTCTGTGGAAACAAAATGCCGCGCACTGGCGCAGTCTGCGTTTCAGACGCCAGGTTCGTAATTTCGGCCGAAGTTCATTATCATAAGCGCATTCTGGAGCGGGAAGCTTGAGCATGCGAATAAGGGACAAGCGCAGGATTAAATGCGACCGCGAACAAGTCTGGGACATGCTGACAGATTTCGATTACCTCGTCAGCGTTATTCCGGGTGGCAGAAACTTTAGCCAGAGTGACCCTAACGAATGCAGGGGAAACCTACGACTTCATGCGGGTCCCATCCGTGTAAGGCTAAAAGTGACTCTCAAGCGAGAGAGAATAAGAAAGCCGCGCTCGTTTAGAGTGCGGATCTCTGCCAAAGGGAATGGGATCAAAATTAGCGGCAACGTTGACTTCCGGCTCAAACGGATTGAAGATTGCGAAACAGAATTGAGCTATAAAGTCGACATTGATTTTCGGGGGGTTCCCGGGTTCGTCATTGGCGAGATCAAGAATAAGCTGAAGAAGGCGATAAATGACTTGTTCAGAAGCATCGAAAAAGCGTGCAAATGCAAAGAAAAGCACAGTCGGACTGAAGAGGGTGAAGACTCGATACGGGCACTCAGCAGAGTCGAATCGCGATTTGAACAGGAAGCAGCCGAGATAATCAGCAAAGCCCAAAAGCAATTTGAAGAAGAATTGGCAGAATTAATCAGCAAAGCCAGTGCGCAGTTGAAGGCGGATTTGACAGAACTCATTCGCAGAATCGAAAACCATAGCCAAGAGGAGGACGACGATGCACATTGAAGGCAGTTACGACTTTGATTCCCGGCGCGAGTTGGTCTGGGACGTGCTGATGGACATCGATGTCCTCGGCAGCATCATCCCCGGCTCGAAGGGCCTGGAAGAAGTCGGCGAGAACAAATATCAAAGCAAGCTGGCGGTGCGGGTTGGCCCGGTCAACGGCAAATTCGAAGCCAACTTCGAACTGGCCGATGTCAACGCGCCCGAGAGCTATCGCCTGATCGTCGATGGCAAGGGACCGGCCGGGCACGTCACCGGCGAAGGCACGATTCGCTTGGAAAGCGCGGATGGCGGCACGATCATGCGCTACGCCGGCGACGCCCGCATCGGCGGCAAGATCGCGGCCGTCGGGCAGCGCCTGATTGATGTGGCGGCGAAGCAGATCGCCAAGCAAGCGCTGAAGAAACTGTCCAAACAAGTCGAGGCGCGGCTGGAAGCGACTGCCGGTTAATGCATCCCGACCCCGAGCCATTTCCGTATTTGTAGAGTAGCCGGAGAGGGCGAGCCACCGGCTCGCCCGTACATACAGTCTCCCCTTATCCCGCGATCACCCGCAATGCGATTGGGCATTTCTAGCGCGCATTAAGACCAATCGCCTGGACATATCCCGTGAATCAATTTAATTTGGTAGTATAAGTGTACGAGCCATTGTTGGGTCATTGCCTGCAGAGTCGCCAACTAGAACAAGATTGGCATTTCTGTACTTCAATCCCTCTTGGTCCTTGTCTTCTTACTTTCTTCCGAATAGTTCTGACAAGGCAAAGATTAAACGGAGGCGCGACATGTCTAGTGAGGTGGCGAACAGAGAAAGTGTTTTGATCGCCATCATTGCAGCGGCGGGCGACGATGGAATGGACCGTGTGCAACTGCAGAAATCGGCATTCCTGGTGAGCGAGGAGTTTGAGGGGCGGCTGCCAGAGAACTTCTATTGTTTCCGACCCTATATGTACGGTCCTTTCGCCCAAGAAATCTATGCAGATATAGAGAGGTTGAGCGACGGACGGATGATCGAGACGTTTGTCTGCGCCGACGGCCGCACATCGTATCGCCTGGCGCAGGGCGCCACAAATCTGCGATATAGCCTGTCGGAAGACCTGGAATCTGGCGTCAAGCGCGTGGTCGGCTGGGTTTCCAGGATGTCGTCCTTTGATGAGCTTGTACGCGCGATATATCTTCTGTATCCTGAGCAGCGCGAAAACAGCGTCTTTGAATATTCAGAGGACTTGGCGGAAGAGGAGAGCCTCGCGCGCAGCTTGCGTGACTTTGCGGCGGGTCGAACGCGGCCGGCTGATGAGTTGATCGCGGAGCTACATGGTCGACATCCCGATGGCGCACAAACCGGTAGTATCCACGCCTGAATTCGACACTCGAGTCAAAGCGCTTTCCAGGCCAAAAAGGTATCCTAAACTTCCGTCCGACCTTGAGAGTTTCAAACAGAAGTTGTCTGCCGATGAGGTACCAAAGAAGCGCGCTCGCAACGTGGAATCCGCGCCCGTGTACGGCGCGCGCGTTAAGGACAGCTCAACCGGCGCGGGCAAGAGGGGCGGATTTCGAGTGCTCTATTTTGAAGGCAGCGAAAAACGAGTGCTTCTGCTTATTGACCGTCGGCGCGAGCTTGACGATTGGCCTACAAACACAATTCTGCGGATGCTCAAAGAGTCAGGTCTATGGTCGCCTGATTGATGTGGCAGCGAAGCAGATCGCCAAGCAAGCGCTGAAGAAACTGTCCAAACAGGTCGAGGCGCGGCTGGCGGCGGGATGAAAAGCCTGCCCCGCCCTGACGACATCTGTAGGGGCGTTTCGCTGAAACGCCCGAACAATTACCCGGCTTATGCGGGCGTCTCGGCGAGACGCCCCTGCAAGAGCTATACAGGTTGAGCGAGATGAATAGCGCCTTTTTTACCGCCCTCGACAGCATCTACCCGCCCGAGCGCATCCTGACGCGCGATGCGCAGTTGCTGCCATACGAATCCGACGCGCTGACCGCCTTTCAGCTCAAACCGGGCGCGGTTGTCCTGCCGGAAAACGAAGCCGAAATCATCGACACGGTGCGCCTCTGCCACGAGATGGCTGTGCCCTTCGTCGCCCGCGGCAGCGGCACCAGCCTCTCGGGCGGCTCGCTGCCCATCCCCGACGGCCTGGTGATCGCCTTGAACCGCCTGAACCGCATCAAGAAGCTCGATCCGGAGCAGCGCATCGCCGTCGTCGAGCCGGGCGTCGTCAACCTGCATATCACGCAGGCGGCCGCGCCTTATGGCTTGTACTACGCGCCCGATCCGTCGAGCCAATCCATCTGCACCATCGGCGGCAATATCGCCTTCAACAGCGGCGGCGCCCATTGCCTGAAGTACGGCATGACCAGCAATCATGTGCTGGCGATGAAGGTGGTTCTGGCTGATGGCACAGTGACGCATTTCGGGGGCGAGAGCGTCGAAGGCGTCGGCATCGGGCCGGATCTGGTCGGGCTCTTCGTCGGTTCCGAGGGGCTCTTCGGCATCGCGCTGGAAATAACCCTGCGCCTGATGCCGCAGCCGGAGCTTTACCGCACCGTGCTGGCCGCCTACGATGACCTGGGCCGAGCCGGCGATGCCGTGTCGATGGTGGTGGCGTCGGGATTGCTGCCCGGCGCCATGGAGATCATGGACCGTCTGGCGATCAAGGCGGCTGAGGCTTCGGTCGCCGCCGGTTATCCCGATGCCGAAGCCCTGCTCATTGTCGAGCTGGAAGGCGAGGCGCCCCAGGTTGAAGCCGAATTCCAGCAACTGCGCGGCATCATCGAAGAGTCCGGCAACTTTGAGTTGCGCGTCGCCAACAGCGAGGAAGAGCGCGAGCGCATCTGGAAGGGGCGAAAAGGCGCCTTTTCCGCCGTCGGCCGCCTCAGCCCGGATTATATCGTGCAGGACGGCGTCGTCCCGCGCAGCCGCCTGGGCGAAGCTCTGCTCGCCATCGGCGCGCTCAAGCAGCAATACGGCCTGGATGTGGCCAATGTCTTCCACGCCGGCGACGGCAACCTGCATCCGCTGATCCTCTACGACGGCCGCGAGCCGGGCGCGCTGGAGCGGGCGGAAGAACTGGCCGGCGAGATCCTGACGCTCTGCGTCTCCCTGGGCGGCTCCATCACCGGCGAGCACGGCATCGGCATGGAAAAGCGCGAATATCTTCCGGCGATGTTCAGCGAGGAAGAGATCGACATTATGCAGGCGCTGCGCCGGGCGATTGACCCCAAAGAAATCGCCAATCGCGGCAAGATGTTCCCCGGCGGAGAAGCGCCCGCCCTCAAGCAACAGGGCATGCACCCTCTGGAAAAACAAGGGATCATTTCTCGCGAATGAGCGGATGCCGATCGGGACCAATCGCGCGGATCCAGGCGCTCGTGCGCGAGAGCGAGCGCGTCCACGTCCGCGGCAATGGCAGCAAGCCCGCCCTGCACAGCCATGCCGCCGACGCCGCCCCGGTCGATCTCTCGGCGCTCACTGGCGTCATTGAATACCAGGCGAGCGAATACACAATTACCGCATACGCCGGCACCTCAGTTGCCGATATCGCAGCGGCCCTGGACGAGCACGGCCAGTACCTGCCCTTCGACCCGCTTTTTCCCGCGGACGCCACGATCGGCGGCACGGTGGCGGCCAATCTGTCCGGATCGCGCCGCTTTCGTTATGGCGGCGTCCGCGACTTTATCCTCGGCGCGCAAGTGGTGGACGGCCGCGGACGCGCCTTCCGCGTCGGAGGCAAAGTCGTGAAAAACGCGGCCGGTTTCGACCTGAGCAAATTCCTCGTCGGCAGCCTCGGTCAATACGCCATCATGACCGAATTGACCTTCAAGGTCTTTCCCGATGTGCCCCATTTCCGCAGCCTCCGCTTTCACTACAAGAGCCTGGACGAAGCGCTAAAGGCCATATATTTCAGCAATCAGAATGTCTACGAACTGGATGCGCTGGACCTTCTGCCGTCCGAGGGCGGCTGGTCCCTTTTGGCGCGCTTGGGCGGATTCGAAGAGACGCTGCCGCGCCGGGCCGAGCGCTTTGCCGCCGGCATGACGCAGGGAACGGCCGCCGGCGCAGTCAGCGAGGCGGCCGACGAGGCCTCGCTTTGGGATCCCCTGGCCGATCTGCCCGGCAGAACCTTGTGCAAAGTCGTACTGGCGCCCCGGCAAATTCCCGCCCTGGATGCGCTGCTCGGCAAGGCGGCGCGGCGTTACGGCGTCGGCGGCAACCTGGCCTGGATCGCGACCGACGATTGCGCGGAACTCGAGCGCGCCCTGAAGCAACTGGGCTTATCCGGCTTGTGCTTGCGCGGCGACCGCCCGACGCCGATCATCGGACGGCCGGTCGACAACGTCCTGGCCCAGCGCGTTAAGCAAGTGCTGGATCCGCAGAATAAACTTGTTTAAAGAGCCGATGTGTTACTATTTATCAGTTTCATGTTTGTAGGGGCGTTTCGCCGAAACGCCCGAAACAGTAAAGAAAGTCACGCGGGCGTTTTGCGAAACGCCCCTACGTTGGTGAACCAGGATGCGACATGAAATAGACAGCGGCGATATCCGCGCGCCGGAAATGGCGACCGCCATCGAAAAATGCGTGCACTGCGGTTTCTGCCTGCCCGCCTGCCCAACTTACAACCTGCTCGGCGAAGAGATGGATTCGCCGCGCGGCCGCATCTATCTGATGAAGAATGTGCTTGAAGACAAGCTCCCCGCCCAAGAGGCGCAGCCCTACATCGACCGCTGCCTGGGCTGCATGGCTTGTGTGCCGGCTTGCCCCTCCGGCGTCGCCTACGGCGATCTGCTGGTGGGTTACCGCGCGCTGCAGGAAAAAGAGCGGGAGCGTCCGCCGCTGGATGCCCTGGCGCGCAAGATGATGATCGAGACCCTGCCCTATCCCCGGCGCTTTCGCCTGGCGGCGGCGGCGGGCAAGATCGGGGCGGCGCTGGCGCCGGCCCTGCCCGATGCTTTCGCCGCCATGCTGAGCTTACTGCCGGACAGATTGCCGCCGCCGCGGCCGCTGCCGGCCGTCCTGCCGGCTCAGGGCGAACAGCGCGGCAAAGCGGCGCTCATGCTCGGCTGTGTGCAACAGGCGCTCGCGCCGGAGATCGCCTACGCGGCCGCGCATACGCTGGCGGCGAACGGCGTCGAAGTGCATATTCCGCGGGCTCAAGGCTGCTGCGGCTCCATCCTGCTGCACATCGGCGCGGCCGAACAGGCGCAGCAAATCGCCCGCCGAAACTTCGAGGCCATACCCGGCGATGTCGATGCGATAATCACAACGGCGGCCGGCTGCGGCTCCGGCATAAAAGATTATGCGCTGCTCTTCAAGGGCGAGCCGGATCGCGATCGGGCCGCGGACTTCGCCCGAAAAACGATGGACTTCAGCGCCTACCTGGCCGGGCTGGGACCGCGGCAGGCGACCGGCTTCGATTCCGAAGTTCGGGTCGTCTATCAAGATGCCTGCCATCTGCTGCATGCGCAGGGGCACGGGGCGGAACCGCGGAAGCTGCTCGCTGCCATTCCCAACCTGCGCCTGCTGGACATCGCCGATGCCGGCATGTGCTGCGGGTCGGCCGGCACCTACAACATTGATCAGCCAAAAATTGCGGCGGAACTGGCTCGGCGAAAGATCGAATCGATCCTCGCCGTGGCGCCGGATATGGTCGTTTCCGGGAATATCGGCTGCATCACGCAGCTGCGGCAGGAGTTGGCGCGACAAAAGCAGGCGCTTCCGGTGCGCCATATCGCTGAATTGCTGCACGACGCTTATGCGCAACCGCGCTGAGCGCCAATCTCTCTAGCGCAAGAACAGCGCCAAGGGTCCAAGAACAAAGAAGCCGACCGAGACCGCGCATGTTCGCGGATCCCGGTCGGCTTCTGCTTGATCCGATCCGGATTCGAGGCCGGTTCTAGCGACCGGTGGCGCAACTGGCTAGCCGCAGCTTCCCAAGACGTCCACGTACTTCCAGCCAATCCAGCCCGTCAGGCCGTAGTGCTTGACCTTGAACCAATAAGCCGTGCGCTCAATATAGCCCAGGTTTGTGCCGCGATGCACGAAGGCAAGCGTTTCCGCTTTCAGCGATGGCGTTTCGCGCAGGCGCAGGTTGCCCGTCGTTCTGATCGGGCAGCCATCCACAACCGGTTGCGTCGTCGTTGTCGTTGTGGTCGTTGTAACCACCGGCGTCGTCGCTGTCGTTGTAGTCGCCGTGGTCGTTGTGGTCGCTGTCGCGGCTCTTTCCGCGGTCTGGCCCGGGACCAGCACGACGCTGCCGGGGCGCTGCAAGTAGGCGCAGGTCCGGCCGCCGGATGCATAAGATTCGACATGAGCCTGGGAGCGCGGCGAGGTCGCCGCGTCCAGGAATACGATCCGGCCAGCTTGCGCAAAGCAGACTTCGACGCCCTGTTCCACATAAGCCCATACATCAACCGCATTGATGACGCCCATGTTGACCACGGCCGGATCGCCGACGCCCGCCGCGTCCAAAAGGGTACACTGTACGCCACTGTGGGGAGCCTTGACACTGATGCTCGCCGGCAGGGATTCACACGTGCGCGGCTCCTGCTCAACCGGGATCGAAATCGAAACATTCGCGGAGTGGCCGCCTTTCACAAACTCGCTCGGCTCCAATTCGCAAATGTCTACATTGCCGGTAATCGTGGTGTGGCTGCGAGTCTGTTCAATGCCGCGCTTGCACTTTCCGAAGGTGCTATCGACAATTTCCAGCCAGGCATCCTCAAGCTCAATGATTTTCCGCGTGCGCTTTTTGGCATAGCGGGCGTTCAGATTTCTGATCGTCAGCCGGCCGCCATCTTCAACCGTGAATATCGCATTGTCGTGCTTCACCTTAAACGGGTGATTGTTCCCCTGAATGGTGATGCTGGTCGTAATCACGGGCATCTTGCGGCCAAACTCGACATCGCCCTGAAAGACGATGGTGTCGTGGCCATCGCCGCGTTCACAGCCCTTGACCTCTTCATCGCGGTTGGCCGCTTTAACCGCGTGATCCAGGTCGCAATTGTTGTCGATACGGATGGTCGCCGCGCTCGCCGGCAGCGACGACGCCAGAAGGAACAGCGCCAGGAACAGCGCCATTCGAACTCGCTTAATAGCCATCAAGTTGGACATTAGTAGCTCCCATCCCAAATTCGGGAATCTCTCAGCGTCATAATATCCATTTGACTTTCTTTATTCAAGTTTGCGGCGGTTTGGCGAAGGGCGAGCATAGCGCAGCCGTACAACAGATATGGGCGCTGAAGCAGCGCCGTCGCGCCGCTACCAGGCGTATGCCTTGGGCGCTTCACCGCCCGGTCCGGGGAAGATCGCGTCCAGCCGCTCCAGCGTCTCGGCATCAAGTTCGATCGCCGTCGCGCGCGCGGCGCTCTCCAACTGTTCCATTGTGCGCGGGCCAATGATCGGCGCGCTGACCATAGGGTTGTGGAGCAGCCAGGCCAGGGCGACCTCGCCCGGCGGATGACCCAGGTCGCGGCATAGATTCTCCCAGGCTTCGAGCTGGTCGCGCTTAGCCTCGATGCGGGCGATCATGTTGGGGTCGCTGCGGCGCCCGGTCTCGGCTTTGGCCAGGGCGCCGCCCAACATGCCCCCGGCCAAGGGACTCCAGGGGATCAGCCCCAAGCCGTAATGACGGCAAGCCGGGATCACTTCCAGCTCAATGGCGCGGTTGTCGAGGTGGTAGATGCTCTGCTCGCTGACCAGACCGAGCATATTCAGCCGCGCCGCTTCCTGGCAGGCGGTGGCGATATCCCAACCGGCGAAATTGCTCGAGCCGATGTAGACTGCTTTGCCTTGGCCAACCAGGCTGTCAAAAGCCGTCCAGGTCTCCAGCCAGGGGCAGTCGCGATCGACATGGTGCATCTGATAAATGTCAATCCGGTCCGTCCGCAGGCGTTCCAGGCTGCCTTCGCAGTGCTTGTGGATCTTGTAGGCGGACAAGCTGCGGATATCGCGATTGGGTTCCGCCAAGAATTCAGCGCGGCTGACCGGATTGTAGACCTTGGTCGCCAAGACAACCGCATCGCGGCGGCCGCCGCCCAGGGCGAACCATTCGCCGATGATCTCTTCGGTCAAGCCATATTCCACTTGCCGGCCGTATACATCGGCGGTATCAAAAAAGTTAATGCCGAGCTCAAGCGCCCGATCCATGATGGCGAAGCTGTCTTCCTTTGTCGTGCGCACGCCGAAGTTCATCGTGCCCAGGCAAAGATTGCTGACCAGCACGCCATGTCTTCCCAAACGTTTATGTTCAACTGGCATCCGAATTCACGCTCCTCCGCCGGCATTCGCGGCCGGCTTCTTCGATACTGACGTAGATACTGTAGATAGTAACGATAGCGCGCCGCCCATGACATACTCAACTTTGCGGCGCCCGCTGCCCGGGCGATCGCTTCAAATTATTCTTTAACCACAGAGAGCACAGAGGACACAGAGTTTAGATTCTTATGTCGTAGGGGCGAGCCTTGGCTCGCCCGCATGTATGCCGAGAAAAACGATGCGCATTCTTTCAATTGCGTGCTTGCGTTTGCTGAGGGCATTGAGGGTTTTTTTAGCACAAAGACACAAAGGGCACAAAGTGCTGTCTCTTGGATAATGCTGGAATCGCCAGCGATTGTAGGGGCGTCTCGCATAGACGCCCGTCGCTCGCATCAATATTCCTGGGACGACACTGGTGTCGCCCGTAATTTGGCTAACAAGCGACTTATGCCGATGCCGTTTTGCCGGCGGCAGCGGGCGAGCCAAGGCTCGCCCCTACACCGACTTTCCTCTTACGCCGTAGGGGCGACACTGTGTGTCGCCCGAAAATCCGCGCTTGTGTCGGCGGGCGACCGAATCGCCCCTACTTATGACGTAGGGGCGAGCCTTGGCTCGCCCGAAAGTATGCCGCGAAAAACGATGCGCGCTTTTTTGATTACTTACTTGCGTTTACTTTTCTGCTCTCTGTGTCCTCTGCGTCCTCTGTGGTTAAAAAACTGAAGCGATTGCCCGGCGTCCGCCGCGGAACAAGCAAGACATTTCTCGGCTTTTCACGTATAGTTGGGGCGCAAAGGCCGATCAATCAGGAGACATGATATGGAAGCCAGCGCGACCATGGAGCAATTGGAAGCCCGCTGGGCGACTTCGGAGCGGTCGCCCCGCGATGACGGCGCGGTTGCGCTCATCGTACGGCGGCCGGCGGCCGACCAGCGCGAAGAATTGGCAAGCGCCGCCTTCACCGCCGAAGCCGGCCTGGCCGGCGACGACTGGCTGCGCCGCGGCGCCAAGCCCGAAGCGCAGATCACACTCATGAACAGCCGGGTGATTCAGTTGGTGGCCGGCGACAAAGCGCGTTGGGCATTATCCGGCGATCAGCTCTTTGTCGATCTGGATATATCGCAGGAGAACCTACCGCCGGGCACGCAACTGCAACTCGGCGAAGTCGTGATGGAGATTACCCCCCTGCCGCATACCGGCTGCAGCAAATTCGCCCGCCGTTTTGGCGGGGCCGCCCGCAAGTGGGTTATGACCGACGAAGGCCAGCTCGAGCGGCGGCGCGGCGTCTATGCGCGCGTCATTGTCGACGGCGTCATCAATGTTGGCGACCGCATCCGCAAGCTCTAGAGTGTGAAAGGCCGCGCACTTGAGGCGGGACGATGTCTCCATTTAGATGGGTTCATGCGGGCGACCCAAGGGTCGCCCCTACGATTTCCTCCGCAAGCGCATTGCAGTTGTACGGCAGCGCGGAGTTGCCGATCGGTCGTGTCGAGCCGCGCCTTGTTGGTATAATCGCGCCAATCAGGCTGAATGATCGGAGTTTGGAGCTTTCATGCTAAAAGGCAAACTGATCCATCCGCAAATCCTGGGGGCTTTGGGCAGAGCCGGGCATGGCGCCACCATCCTCATCCCGGACGGCAATTATCCCGTCGCCACCGGCGCGAACCCGCGCGCGGAACGGGTCTATCTCAATCTTGCGCCGGGCCAGGTCAGCGTCACCGATGTTTTGGCGGCCATTCTGAGCGTCACGCCGGTGGAAGCGGCCCATGTCATGCGGCGCGACGATGGCGCCGAGCCGAGCATTTATGCCGAGTTTCGCCGGCTGCTGCCCGAAGGCATCGGCCTGAGTCCGCTCGAGCGCTTCGAATTCTATGACGAAGCCAAGAAAGACGATTGCTGCCTGGTCATCGCCACGGGCGAACAGCGCATATACGCCAACATCCTTCTGACCATCGGCGTACTGGATCCGCCGCCGGAACAAGCGGTCTAAGCCGATAATTTTACGGCAGAGTCGTTCAGTATCTTTTCCAGGCCGCCAAGGCGATGCGCGGCAACAGGCATATTGTACGGGCGAGCCGGCGATTTCGGTTGAAATAGTCCGGTAGGGGCGATCCGGTGGATCGCCCGATGGGAAAACAGGATCGAAATTGGGCGACTCAAGAGTCGCCCCTACATCGCACGTACAAGTTAATGAGTGAATCAAATGCCGATTGAAGCGGTGATATTTGATATGGACGGCGTACTGGTCGATAGCGAAGTCTATTGGGACAAGTCGCGGGTCGAATACGCAAAGGACCGGGGCAAAGTCTGGACCGATGAGTTCCAGCGGCTGGCGATGGGACGCAGCACGGTCGGCTGGGCGCGCGTGATGCAAGAGAAACTGGCGCTGGACGAATCCATTGACGCGATCATCGCAGAGATGAAGGCGCGCGTCATCGCGCATTACGAAGAGCGCATGCCGACGCGGCCCGGCGCCCTGGAATCGGTCGCAAATATGAAGCGCCATTTCCGCGTTGGCTTGGCCTCCGGCAGCCCCACCGAGATAATCAAAGCGGTATTGCGCATCACCGAGTTAGATCAGATCTTCGAAGTGATGATTTACGGCGATGAAGTGCCGCGCGGCAAACCCGCCCCCGACATTTACCTGGAAGCGCTGCAGCAACTGGGCGTCGCGCCGGCAGTCAGCCTCGGCATTGAGGACTCCGCCAATGGCTTGCGCGCATTGAAGGCGGCGGGCATGTACTCCGTGGCCGCGCCCAGCCCGGATTTCCCGCTGCCCGCCGCGGCCGTCGCCCTGGCCGACGCGCACATCACTACGCTGGAAGACTTCACGGTCGAGCTCGTGCGGCGGATCGAGCGCGAGCGCGGCGCCTAAAGCCTCCTCGGCCGGAGTGTATCATTTCGGTTGAATTTCTTCAAATACCAACGATTTGCTAGGGTCAACTGACGGGCTGTGTCGGCGGTCTGTGTCTACGCGACCCACGCGCCCCGGTGAGTCGCCCAATTTCGATCCTGTTCGTACCCATCGGGCGATCCATCGGATCGCCCCTACCGGACATTTCTACTGAAATGGATACATTGCCCCTCCGCCCGTCATGTGACAAATGCCAAGAATCTGATTATAATTGCGCCAGTTTCTTGCGATTTGTATTTGGCTTTGTCCTGGTGATTTTCAGTTTCTTGCCACTTCTTATGAGTGAGCCTCAGAGCGCCGAAAGGCAACTCCCCGCTGCCTTCTCAGCTAGCGCAATTCCATCCGCGCGGGGTGGAAAATGAGCGTCCGCCACGTCATCGCCATTGACCTGGGCGCCACGTCCGGACGGGTGATGGACATCGCCTTTGATGGCGCGCGCATCCGCCTGGATGAGTTGCATCGCTTTCCCAACATTCCGGTGCAGACGCCCGGCAGCCTGCATTGGGATGTGCTGCGCCTCTGGCGCGAGATCACGGTCGGCATCGACGCCGCGCGCCAGGCGGATTCCATCGGCCTCGATTGCTGGGGCGTCGATTACGCCCTGCTCGATAGCGCCGGCGAGCTGCTGGCGAACCCCTATCATTATCGGGATCCGCGCACCGAAGGCGCGCTGGATTGGGTCTTCGAGCGCATGCCCCGGCGCGAGATCTTCGAACGCACCGGCATTCAATTCATGCCGCTCAACGCGCTTTATCAACTGGCGGCCGGCATCCGCGACGGCAGCCCCCTGCTCGATCATGCCGCGACAATGCTGACCATCGCCGACCTCTTCAATTACTGGCTGACCGGCTCGAAAACCTGCGAGTTCACCGAAGCCACGACGATGCAGCTTTACAATCCCAAACTTGCCGACTGGGATCGGGATATTATGAAGGCCGTCGGCATCCCCACCGACATCCTGACGCCGATCGTCCCGCCCGGCACGGTCATCGGCCAATACCAGGGCATTGATGTCATCCTGCCCGCCTGCCACGACACCGGCAGCGCCGTGGTCGCCGCGCCTTCCACTTCAAAGCGCTCCGCCTATCTCAGCAGCGGCACCTGGAGCCTGCTGGGCCTGGAACTGGACGCGCCCATCATCAGCGACGCCGCCTACCAAGCCAATGTCACCAACGAAGGCGGCTACGGCGGGACCTTTCGCCTGCTGAAAAATATCATGGGCTTGTGGATCGTCGACCAATGCCGCGCGGCCTGGCGGGCTGCCGGCAAAGATTACAGCTTTGAGCAATTGACGAACATGGTTGAAAGCGCCGCGCGCTTCAATGCTTTCATCGAGCCGGACGACCCGTCATTCCTGGCGCCGGGCGACATGCCGGCGCGCGTGGTTGATTATTGCCGGCGGACCGGGCAGCCGGCGCCGGAAACGGACGCCGAAATCATGGCGACCGTCTACGTGAGCCTGGCATTCAAGTACCGCTATGTGCTTGAACTGCTGATCGCCGTCTCCGGCCAAGAGGTCGACGAATTGCATATCATCGGCGGCGGCTCGCTTAATGCCCTGCTCAATCAAATGACGGCGAATGCCACCGGCCGCCCCGTCATCGCCGGCCCGGCCGAAGCCACCGCCATCGGCAACGCCATCGTCCAGTTCATCGCCATCGGCGAGTTGGACAACGTCGCCGAAGCGCGCGCCCTGCTCAGCGAGTCCGCCGAGCTCCGCCGCTTTGAACCGGGCGCTACGGCCCTTTGGGATGAAAGTTACCCGCGCTTTGCCGCCTTGCTGGACTAGGCGCATGGCAGCGCCCGTACACGGAATGGAGCAGGCGAACTCCCCATGACCGACGCTCTGCTGGAACTGCGCGAGATCGACAAGCGCTTCCCCGGCGTGCACGCCCTCAAACAGGCGCGCTTTGATGTGCGCCGCGGCGAAGTTCACGCTTTGATCGGCGAAAACGGCGCTGGCAAATCCACCATGATCAAAATCATCTCCGGCGTCTATCAGCCCGATGACGGCGCAATCTTGTTGGACGGCGGGCGCGTTGAATTCAGCAACCCGCGCGAGGCGCACCTGGCCGGCATCGCCACCATTTATCAAGAGCTTGGCCTCTATCCCGAGTTGTCGGTGGCCGAGAATATCTTCATGGGCCATGCCCCCGGCAAGAAACGCTTCGGCTTTCAGACGATAGACTGGGAGGCGATGGAGACGCAGGCGGAAGCGCTGCTGGCGGAATTGAACATCCACAATCTGGATGTCGGCGCGAAGGTCGGCGCGCTCAATGTCGGCAATCGGCAGCGGGTGGAAATCGCCAAAGCGCTCTCGCTCGACGCGCAAATCCTGATCATGGACGAACCCACCGCCGCCCTCACCGAGAGCGATGTCGAGCAGCTTTTCAGCATCGTCCGCCTCCTGCGCGAGCGCGGCGTCAGCATCATCTATATCAGCCATCGCCTGAACGAAGTCTTCGAATTGGCCGACCGCGTCACCGTCCTGCGCGATGGCGAATACATCGGCACGCACAATGTCGCGGACACCGACGAAGCCGAGCTGATCAGCATGATGGTTGGCCGCACTATCGAAAACCTCTTCCCCAAGCAAACGGCGGAAATCGGCGAAGTCGTGCTGGAAGCGCGCAACCTCAATCGTCCGCCCCTCACCCGCGACATCTCTTTCAGCGTGCGCGCCGGCGAGATCGTCGGCTTGGCCGGCCTGGTCGGTTCCGGCCGCAGCGAGACGGCGCAGGTGATCTTCGGCGTGCTGCCGGCGGAATCGGGCGAGATATTGCTGAAGGGCGAGCCGGTCAAGATCAGCCGACCGTCGGAAGCGGTCGACCATGGCATCGGTTATGTGCCGGAAGACCGCGGGCATCAAGGCCTCATCCGCGAGATGACCATCCGCGAGAACACCTCAATGGCGGTGCTGGAATCCGTCTCAAACAAGACCTTCATCAGCCGCGCCAAAGAGCGCCTGCTGGCGAATCAATCGATAGAGCAGCTCAGCATACGCGCCACCGGCCCCGATCAAACTGCCAACAAGCTCTCCGGCGGCAACCAGCAAAAAGTAGTCGTGAGCAAGTGGCTGGCCAGCAACCCCATCCTGCTGATTATGGACGAGCCAACCCGCGGCATAGATGTCGGCGCCAAGGCGGAGATTCACCGCCTGATGAGCCGGCTCGCGGCTGAAGAGGGCTTGGCCATCTTGATGATCTCCAGCGAATTGCCCGAGATCCTGGCGATGAGCGACCGCATCCTGGTGATGCGGGAGGGGCGTCTGGTCGGCGAGTTCAAGCGCGAGGAAGCGACGCAGGAGGCAATCGCCCACGCCATGATGAGCGAAGAAGCGCGGCAAGCGGCCGGCGCCGGCTTATGAGCAAAGCGAAGCGCGCCGCCGCACCCCGCCGACCGCGGGACTACATCGGCATCGTCCTGGCGCTCGTCATCATCGGCGCCTATTTCGCGCTGCCCTTCGTTGTGCAGCCGGAACGCGGCCCCTCGACCGTGGCCGTCTTGACCGAGAGCAAGAAGGCGAATGAACTGGGCATGTTCAAGACCGGGCTGGAAGTGATCCCGCTCGCGGCTTTGGGCATCCTGCTGCTGGGCATCTGGAACTTGATCACGCCGGCCGCGGGCCGCGCCATCTCCCTGCTGATGAGCGTGGCTGGTTTGCTGGTTGTCGTCTACTACATCAATTTCTTTCGCGCTACTCCGCCGGGCCTCCCGGATGAAGGCGGAATCCTGAGCCGCCTCGACATCGCCTTTTGGCTGATGCTAATTGGCGGCCTGCTGGCGATTCTGCAAATCTTGATACCGCGCGGGCCGACCGAAGATCGCTATCGAGTCACCAAGCTCTTCGGCAATCAGGAAAGCGTCATCCTCTTTGGTTTGCTGCTGCTGATATTTATCATCGGCATCGCCAACCCGCGCTTCTTGCAGGAACGCAATATCTCCGACAATCTGCAGGGCAACGCTTATATCGCGGTGGCGGCGCTGGGCATGACCATGGTCATCGTCACCGGCAATATCGATATCTCCGTCGGCTCGCTCATCGGCTTGCTGGCCGTGATTAGCGGGCGGCTGGTGGTATCGGGACTGCCGGCGCCGCTGGCCTGGCTGGCGCCGCTTTTTGTCGGCGCGGCCTTCGGCGCTTTCATCGGCATCCTGGTCGCCTACCTGCGCATTCCCTCCATCGTCGTCACCCTGGGCATGCTGAGCATCATCAAAGGCATCCTCATCATTTGGGCCGGCGGCGAGCGCGTGCGGGACATGCCGCCCGAATACTTTCTGTCGCAGATGCGCCCGCTGGGCATACCCATGCCGATCATCATCATGGTCGTCTTGACTATCGGCGTGGTTTTGTGGATGCGTTACAGCGCCACCGGGCGCGCCTTTTATGCCCTGGGCGGCAATGCCGAGGCGGCGCGTCTGTCCGGCTTGTCGCGGCGGCGCCTGTTGATGACCGTCTTTATCCTAAACGGCGTATTCATCGGCATCGCCAGCGTTATGTATTCGACCCAGTTCAACATCATTCAGGCGACGCCGCCGCCGGCGCTTGAACTCTCGGTGATCACAGCGTCGGTTGTCGGCGGCGTCAGCATCCTGGGCGGAACCGGCACCGCAATCGGCTCGACCCTGGCGACGCTGCTGCTGAATTTCATCCGCTCGGCGATGATCTTTATCAATGTTTCGCCCTTCTGGCTGAAAGCGGTGCAGGGCCTGCTGATCCTGGCCACCGTCCTGGCCGATCTGATTCGACGGCGCCGTCAGCGGCTTTAGGAGGACGGGACCGGTGGAAAAAGCCAAGACCGCACCGCGCAACCCGACCCTCGGGGAAAAGCTGCGCCATCACCTGTTCAGCCAGGAGGGCGTGCTTTTCGCGATTATGCTGGTCTCGGTGCTTTTCCTGTCCTCGCGCACCGACAAATTCCTGACCGTCGACAACCTGCTGCAGCAAGGCCGCTTCATGACCGAGGTCGGCTTAATCGCCATCCCGATGACCTATATCATCATCACCGGCGGCATTGACCTGTCCGTCGGCTCCATCCTGGGCCTGGCCGCCATCGTGCTGGGCTGGAGCTGGCAGGAGCTCGGCTTCCCGCTGGAACTGGCGATTGTCACCGCCATCATCAGCGGCACAATCGCCGGATTCGTCAACGGCTTGTTCATCGTGCGCGTCGGCGTGCCGCCGTTGATTATGACGCTGGCGACGCTGGCGCTCTACCGCGGCCTGGCGGAAGGCATCAGCGAGGCGCGCTCGGCCCGCGGTTACCCGGAGTGGTTCTTCCAGTTGGGCCAGGGCGAATTCCTGGGCATCCCGACCCAGCTTTGGCTCTTGATTGTGGCGGTGATCATATTCGCCATCGTTCTGGCGCGAACGCGGCTGGGGCGCGCCCTTTACGCCATCGGCAACAACGAGCTCGGCGCCCGCTTCAGCGGGCTGACCGTCAACCGCCACCTGCTCTTCATCTACACCTTTTCCGGCTTCATGTCCGCGGTGGCCGGTTACATCTTCGTCTCCCGCGTCAGCACCACCCGCTCCGACATGGGGACGGGCATTGAGCTGGATGTGATCGCGGCGGTTGTGCTCGGCGGCACCAGCATCTTCGGCGGTACCGGCTCCATCCCGGGGACAATCATCGGCGTCGTTTTGATCCAGCTGCTGAAGAATGGTCTGACGCTTTCGGGCGTGACCAGCGATGCCACAATCGTCGTCATTGGAAGCGTGCTCATATTTGCTATACTGGTGAATAATTTCATCCAGAGTCGCCGAGGCGAAAGTTGACTCGGCGCGCCAAGGCCGCGGCAGCCGTCGTGTTATAGCCATCAGCCGGCAGCCGAGGCTGATTCACACAGGGAAAGGAGGCGCATCGACAGGAACTCGCAGCAATCCCAACATCGTTTAACCATTCAATCTAATGGAGACCCAATCATGAAGAGGACATTCGCAATCGCGCTTATCCTGGCGCTGCTCCTTGCGCTGGTCAGCATGCCGCTCAGCGCGCAGGATCGCTGGGACGGCGCCGACGACCTCGCTGTCAATCCCCTCGCCTGTGGCATGGGCGACGAGATGATGGAGGACGAAGGCGACGACATGGAAGAAGACATGGAAGAAGAGATGGAGATGATGGAATACGACGGCGGCATGGCGGCCATGGGCGATGACATGGCTGGCATGGACCTGACCGTCGTGGATGTGCCCAAGCTGGTCGGCATCGGCTACTTCGCCGCCACCACCCTGGGGCAGCAGCAAGCGGCCGAGGAACTGGGCAACGTCAGCGTCACCACCGACGCGCCGACCGAAGCCAATATCGACGACCAGATCCAGGTCATCGACAGTTACATCACGGCGGGCGTGGACGGCATCCTCTTCGCCGCCAACGATCCGGTCGCTATTGCGCCGGTCCTGCGCAAGGCGCTGGAAGCCGGCATCCATGTGGTTGGCTATGACGCCAACAGCGAGCCGGACGCGCGTGAATGGTTCGTCAACCAGGCCGAATTCAATGGCATCGCCAAGGCCCTGGTCGACAGCCTGGTCGACCAGATGGGCGAAGCCGCCTCCTTCGGCATCGTGACCTCGACCTTCACCACGCCGAATCAGGCGCGCTGGATCGCCGAAATGTGGGCTTACGCGGGCGAATGCTATCCCGACCTGAATTGGCTGGAGACGCTCGAAGCGCAAGAAGACGCCGTTCTGAGCTTCCAGCAGGCGCAGACCTTAATCAACAAATACGGCGAGGACCTCGACGGCATCTTCGCGATGACTTCAGTCGCCACGCCGAACGGCGCCGATGCGGTGCAGCAGGCCGGCGTTTGTGAAGATATCGCGGTTGTTGGCCTGGCGACGCCGAATGGCATGAAGCCCTACGTGAACGCCGGCTGCGTGCGCGATGTCATCCTCTGGAACCCGGTTGACCTGGGCTACGCGGCGGTCTACGTCTTGCGCGCGGTTGTCGATGGCGAATTCGCGCCGGGCGATGCCTCGGTCATGGCCGGGCGCCTGGGCGAACTGATGGTCGTCAATGGCAGTGAAGTCTTGCTTGGCCCGCCCTTCGTCTTCACGGCGGACAACATCAACGACTTCGACTTCTAAGCCGGCGCCAAACGTCGGATTTTGCCGGGGCGGCCGAACTGCAGTGTCTAGACGCTGCATGGGGTCGCCCCATTTTCCCAAACGCAAAAGCGGGTCAGCCAATGGCGCAGGTCTGTGTCTACGCGACCTGACCCCTCCCATTTATCGCTTGGATAGCGGCTAGCGGCCGGCATGACCCAAACGCCCCAAAGCCTCATTGATATGACACGCGCTCTGGGCGAGCCGGCGCGCGATTATGTCATCATCGGCGAAGGCAACACGTCCATGCGCATTGATGAGGAAAGCTTCGCCGTCAAGGCCAGCGGGCAGCAGATGCGCGGCATTGAGGCGGCGGGCTTCGTCGCCATGCGCTTCGCGCCGCTGCTGGCCCTGCTCGACGATCCGCCCGCCTCCGCCGCTGCGCAGAAAGCGATCACACAGTCGGCGCGGGTTGACCCGAACGATAAGCGCAGCCCGTCCATCGAAGTCAGCTTCCACGCCATGCTGCTGCATGAATGCGCGGCCCGCTATATAGGGCACACTCACCCCACCGTCATCAATCAATTGATGTGCAGCGAATACGCCGCCGATTTCGCTTTCAAGCGGCGCTTCCCCGACGAGGTTGTGCTTTGCGGCCCGTGTTCGGCGCTGGCGCCTTATGCCGACCCCGGTTTGCCGCTGGCTCTGGTCATGCGCGATAGCGTTCGGGCATATATGGCGGAGCAGGGCGAGGCGCCCAAGCTGATTCTGCTGGAGAACCACGGCATGATCGCCCTGGGCGACAGTCCGGCCGAAATCCTGAATATCACGGCGATGGCGGTCAAAGCGGCCCGCGTCCACCTGGGCGCGCTGCTGACCGGCAAGCCGACCTACCTGCCCGAAGACGAAGTCTGGCATCTCTACGGTCGCCCGGACGAACTCTATCGCCGCCGGCTCTTTGTCGAGGGCGACGCCGATAGTTAGATGTAGATTTAACTACAGAGTACGCAGAGGGCGCAGAGAGGGCGACCCACCGGGTCGCCCCTACGTTTCGCTTCTGTTGCGGGTAGTTGAACACGCCCGGCGCGTCGATACGGCGGTGGATGCTTTGACGGAAGAGGCGCATACGTCCCAACAGAGGACAGCCCACAAATGCGGGGATATTTCTACATTTAACTACAGAGTACGCAGAGGGCGCAGAGAGGGCGACCCACCGGGTCGCCCCTACCATTCGATATTGTTTCAGGTGAGGGGAAGCGCCCGGCGCGTCGATACGGCGGTGGATGCTTTGACGGAAGAGGCGCATGCGGCACAACAGAGGACAGCCCACAAATGCGGGGATATTTCTATATTTAACTACAGAGTACGCAGAGGGCGCAGAGAGGGCGACCCACCGGGTCGCCCCTACCATTCGATATTGTATTGGGTGTTAGCATTTGCCTGGCGCGTCGAGGCGGCAGTGGACGTTGTAGCGGCAGAGGCGCGGAAGCCATCCCAAGCTGGCAATGTAAACAAGCCAACCTTAACGATGAGTCACCCTTCCCCAGTTCACTGGGGAAGGGCCGGGGATGGGGTAGAAAACTGACTTGCCCGGGACGGCAGACTCAACTTAGGCGCGTTGTGAAACTGCCGCTATAATCCAGCAAACTGACCCAGCGACACGGAGAAAACCTGATGCCCACTAACGGCGCCTTGACCTGGCTGATCCCCGATGCCTACCTGGCGGCACCGGCCGACGATGATCCTATCAACAAGAATCATGAATCAGTCTGCATCCTCAACGTCACCGCCGACGACGCCAATGTCATCTTTGATTTTTTCTTCGAGGACCGGCCGGCGGTGGAGGGCATCGCCATCACCGTGCCGGCCAAGCGCTGCCCGCATGTGCGCCTGGACAAACCCGAGCAGCTCGGCGGTTATGAGATTCCCTTCGATGTGCCTTACGGCATACGCGTGCGCAGCGATGTGCCGATCAGCGTACAATACTCGCGCATGTACGCCAGCGGCGGCAAAATCGAGAGCTTGATCACGACCATCGCCTATCCGGTGGAGTAGCCTAAGCCTCGTCCTATCGATTAGTCGCCGCTGAAATCCAATACAATCGGGCAAGCGATCGACTGCCCGCCGCCTTCCGTGACCGTCTCCGACCCGGCAAAAGCGCCGGCCGCGGTCGGCCGCAGCGCATAGGCGATCTCGTAAGGGATCTCGCGCCCATCAACCGGCATCGGCGCGATGAAGATGGCGCTGCCGACATAGTCGCCTCGTTCGTTTCGCTCCAAGTGGAAGTCGTCGAAGACCAGCTCCTGCTCATCCAGTCGCGTAATCAAGAGCGGCTCGGCCTCGCGCCCGGCGCATTCGCCGGTGTAGCGCAGCGTCCAGCGGCCCGCTTGCGGCAGCGCGGGCTCAAGCGGGCGCGGCTGCGGCGCCATTGTGCCGCAGGCGCTTGGCGCTAGCGCCAAGACAATAAGTAGCGAAACAAAAACTGTAGGTCGCATGATGGCTGTTCACCCGCGCCAATTGCGAGGCAAGAACGATGCAGTTGTAGGGGCGAGCCGGTGGCTCGCCCTCTTTCATATCGGTGTCGATTGCGGGCGACCCGGGGCGCCCCTACGCATTCGTTGTGTGAGAGTTTAGAGAAGCACTTCGCGGCCGGTCTTCTCGCTCTCATAGATCCCGTTCAGGATTTTCATCACTTGCAGCGATTGCTCGGCCGGCACCGGCGACGGCGCGCCATCGACGACGGCCTGCGCAAACTCGATGCACTCCAGCCCGTGCGGCTCGAAGAGATTCCGAAGCAACTTCAACTTGCGGTTGTAGAGCTGCATGGTGTCGTAATTGGTATCGTAAATCTCGCATTTGGGCCAATGAGAGCCGCCGTTCGTGCCATAGAGCCACATCTGCATATCTTCGCCGTCGATGTCATGGTGCAGCAGCCAGGAGATTTCCAGGACGAGAGTCGCGCCCGTCTCGAAGCGGACGAAGGCCATGGCCATTTCTTCGACATCCATGCCCTCGGGCAGGCGGCCGAATTGCGGCCAGCGGCCGAAGGCTTTCGGGTTTTCCGCCAGGACGCTGCGGGCAACGCCGGTGACCGAAACCGGTTCCGGATTGCCCAGCATCCAAAGCGTCAAATCGAGAATATGCACGCCGATATCGATGCAGGCGCCGCCGCCGCTATGCTTGCTGGAGAGGAAGGCCAGGCGCGTGGGGATGCCGGTGCGGCGCAGCATCCAGCTGCGGGCATGATAAATATCGCCCAGCGCGCCGGTTTCAATCTCCTCTTTCAGGGCTTTGGACGAGGCGGCGAAGCGGAAGTGCTGCGCGGTCATCAGCAATTTGCCGCTTTTGTCGCGGGCGTCGATCATGCGCTGGACATCAGCCGGGGTCGGCGCGAGCGGCTTCTCGCAGATCACATGCTTGCCCGCTTCCAGCGCGGCGATGGACAAAGGGGCGTGATACATGTTGGGCGTGCAGACATCAATGATATCGATATCCGGGTCGTTAATGAGGGCGGCGCTATCGGTCTCGAGTTTCTTGACATTCCAATCCGCGCCCCAACGCTCCAGGGCTTCCGGCACGAGGTCCGCGCCGGCCACAACTTCGGCATGGGGCGATTCCGCCCAGCCCGGCATGTGCGTGCGGGCGATCCCGCCGACGCCGATCACACCCACTTTTAATGTACTCATATTGCATCGCTCCTTTATGCTGTTTCGGGTTGAACCCAGGTATTGGTTTCCGCAGCTTGATAAAAAGCTTCCATCACGGCGCTGCGGTCCGCCGCTTCTTTCGCTGAAATCAGTGGCGCGTCTTCCCCGTTCAAGGCATCGAGGAATAGCTCAAAGGCATGCGGCAGGGCATCAGGCAGGTCGGTCCATTCGCCGCCATCCGCCCCGTCCAGATTATCCGTCTTCAGGAACAGTTTGTCATCATCAACATAGGCGAAGCCCTCGGTTCCGCTGACCAGGACCGGTTGCGGCCTCAGCATATCGACCCAGCCGGCCGCAAGCGTGCCGATGGCGCCGTTGCTGAAGCGCAGCATGCCTTCGCCATATTCATCGCAGGGGTATCGGCCCAGCAGCCGATCGACCTGCGCCGTGACGCTCTCGACCCCGCCCATCAACCACATCAGGATGTCGAGCGAATGCGCGCCCAGATCGCCAAAACCGCCGCAGCCCGAACGCTGCGGATCGGTCATCCAGAGCCAGCCATCGTCATACCAGCCGCGACCGCCGGGGTCAAAGATGCCGCCCAGCGCGCCGGCGTGCACGTTTGAATGGCGGATGCGCGTGATCCGGCCCAAGGTCCCGTCTTCAATCAACTGTTTCAGCATACGATAGACCGGCATGCTGCGCATGAAGTGCCCGGTCTGGAAGATCACGCCGGCGGCATCCAGGGCGCGTTGCATGGCGTATGCGTCGCGCGCCCCCATGCCCAGCGGCTTCTCCACGAATATATGTTTGCCGGCGGCCGCGGCCGCCTCGACCAGTTCGCGATGCGTCGCCGTTTCCGAGCAGACGATGACCGCGGCCACCGCTTCATCGCCTAGAATATCGCGGTAATCGTCGACTGCAGAACAAGCCAGGCGCCCGGCCGCGATCCGCGCCCGCGCCTCCTGCTCGTCCCAGACCGCGCTCACTTTGAACTGATCGGCGCGCGCGCCGAGGCTTCCCACGAAACCGGGCGTGTGGATATGCCCCACGCCAAGAAATGCAATCGTCTTCATCTCAACTCCTGACTTCACTTCCAGCTGCAAAATCCATCGCTTCATTCCCTTCGAGCGCGCGGACAAAACGCGCCGTAATCGTACGTGGCCGGCTGATGGCCGAGCCGACAACAACCGCCCAAGCCCCCATATCCAGAGCCCGCCGCGCTTGTTCCGGAGTCTCTATGCGCCCCTCCGCAATCACCGGAATCGGCAAACTGGCGATCATCCGGCGCAGCAATTCAAAGTCCGGGCCGGTCTGGGCCGGGCTGGTCTCGGTATAGCCGGAGAGCGTTGGCGCCGCCATCGCCGCGCCTGCAGCGGCCGCCGCCCGCCCTTCCTCCAGCGTCGATACATCGGCGAAGGCGGGCAGGCCCAACTCCGCCTGAATGCGCGCCAGCAGATCGTCCAGCGCGACGCCATCGGGACGGGGACGACCGGTGCAATCCAGGGCGATGACATCGGCGCCGGCCGCGGCAATCTGCGCCGCCGCCTCGAAACTCGGCGTGATATATACACCGCTGAGGCCGATCTTGTACAAGCCGATAACAGGCAGGTCGACTGCGCGTTTGATGGCGCGGATATCATCCGGTCCGTTGGCGCGGATGGCGGCCGCGCCCCCGGCCCGGGCCGCGACGGCCATCTTGGCCATCGTCTGGGCGCCATGCAGCGGTTCATCTTCCAGCGCCTGGCAAGAGACGATCAATTTGCCTTTGACGGCGGAGAGAAAGGCCTCAGCATTCATTTTGAACTGCATGCCCCCTTCCGCGCTCCGCTCGTCTCTTCCGGCGCGCAAACCGGCCAGGCCAGCATGGCCGCGCCCAGCATGACCGCCTCCGCGCCCAGCGCCGCCGGCAGCAGCGGCGTCGACTTCACCGGCCGGGGCGCCGCCGCCCGGAAAGAGTCAATGAATGCATCCCACCAGAGCGCGCCGATCTGCGGCACGCCCCCGCCGATGACGGCAGCATCCGGGTTGATCGCCGCGACGATGCCCGCCAGAATCGCGCCGAATTCAGTCGCCTTCTTTATGATGACCGTCCGCGCTATATCATCGCCGCGGCCGGCGCGTCGATTAATCTCGGTCAAGGGCGGGCGCTCGTCCAGCTTCATTACGCCCTGATAGGACCGCTCTATAGCCGGCCCGGAACAATACTGATCGAGAATCAGCGCCGTATCTCCATCCCAGCCCACGACCAGATAACCAATCTCGCCGGCGCTGAAGTTGGCGCCATGCCAGATCGACCCGTTGGCGATGATGGCGCCGCCAATGCCTGTGCCAACCGTGACGCAAAGCAATGAATCGTACTCCCTGCCCGCGCCCAGTACCGCCTCGCCGTAAGCCAGGGCCCGCGCGTCGTTCTCGGCGGCGACCGGCAAACCGGCCACATTGAGGTCGTGGAGCCGCGTGCCCGTCCAGCCGGGGATGTTCTCGTTGGCGAAGAGGACGATGCCGCTGGCCGTATCCACGATGCCGGCGCTGCCGATGCCGATCGCCGCGACCGGCAACTCCGCACTCTCAATCAGTTGCTGGCAGAGGGCGCGCGCGGATGCCAGAATCGCCGGCGGAGACGCGCCCGTCGCCACTTGCAGCGTTCGCCGGATTTCGCCGTCGCGCGCAACTAAACCGGCCAGAGTTTTGCTCCCGCCGATATCAAGCCCGATGACCAGCGCTGAAGGCATCGACACAGCCCGTCGGCCGGACTTAGATCTGCTTCAGGAGCGCTTCCTCGCCGCGGCGCTCGCGATAGCCATGCACGATCAAACCGGGGCGGCCATTGCTCTGCCCCGCCCACTGATCGTTATGGGGATCGCGAAAGCCCATGCGCACCATGCGCCGCGGATCTTTGGTCTGGTTGATATAAGAGCCGTGTACGCAATAGAGATGAAAGACAACGACATCGCCGCGTTTCGCCGGTACCGGCACCGTTTCTTCCAACTGGTAGGCGGTGGCGTCGAGATGCGGGCTGCAGGGGCTGCCATCGGCATTATGCCGGACATGCGGCAGTTTCCCGCGCTTGTGCGAGCCGGCCAGGAAGCGGATCTCGCCGTTCTCGTGGAAGGTGTCGTCCAAATGCACGAGGGTATCGATGAAGCGCCCGTCCGCATGTTCATAGAAGGGATAGTCCTGGTGCATGGGGAAGGGATGGCCCGTCTGCGGCGGCTTGATGTGCATGGTGGTGTGATGCAGCTCGACGCTGGATTCGAGGAGTTGGGAGAGCGCCTTGCCCAGTCTGGGGTTGGTGACAGCGCGCATCCAGGCATCGGAATAAAGATGCAGATCGTGCATGGCCGTCAGCTTCACCTGCTTCTCAAGCTCTTCATCAAAATAGACATCGCGCCAGGGACCGGACCAACCCGGGCTGGTGATCGCCCAATCTTCAATCAGGCGGTCGAGGCTGTCCGACAGGTCCGCGATCTCCGCTTCATTGAAGACCTGCGGAATGCGCAGGAATCCGTTTTCATGAAAGAAGTCAATCTGCTCTTGGTTCAACATGTCGCTTGTCCCCTCATTTGAATGCACTTCCCGTCCCTTAGTTTACGCAGTCCTTCCATAAAATCACCCCTCGCCGATGCGCCGGGGAGGGGCTGCCTGCTCAGCGGGCGCTGCCAGGCGCCCGGTCAGGTTCAAGCGCTAAGCGTCCACGCTCTGCACTGACAGTTGGTAAGGCGCATCGCCGACCAAGCCATAGCGGTCAACTTGGGCCGAGCCAACGATGATGGTGTAGACGCCCGATTTCAAGGTCAGCGACGCGTTGTAGCTGCGTCGCGGGCGCACGCCTGTATCGCCCAGCGCCGCCACAAATGCGCCGTCGGGCCCGTATATCGTGCCATAAGGCGAGTTGAGGTTGCCACCGCTTAAGCCGCTGCCGCCGGTGCGGATCTTGATCGACACATTCTGTCCCGCGCTCGCCTCAAAACGGTAACTGTGCTTGTCGTCAGCATCAGCGATTTCGCTCTCGATCACGACATCAATGACGAGTAGCCCTTTGTCATCTGCGTCAGCCGGCGAAAGGATAAACTCGGGTTGCGGCAAAGGAGTCGGATCAAAAGCCGGCGCGGGCTGTTCCGTGGGCGCAGGCGCCGGTTCCTCGCCTTCGACTTCCACCTGATAAGGCGCGTCGCCGACCAGTCCATAGCGATCGACTTCGGCGGCGCCGACGATGATCGTATATGTGCCAGACTTCAGGCTGAGCTGCGCGTTGTAGCTGCGCCGGGGGCGCACGGCCGTATCGCCCAGGGCCGCCACATACTCGCCGTCTGGCCCATAAATCGTGCCATAAGGCGAATTCAGATTGCCGCCGCTCAAGCCGCTGCCGCCGGTGCGAATCTTGACCGTTACGATTTGTCCGTCAAGGCCGGCGAAGCGGTAGCTGTGCTTGTCGGCGCCATCGGCAATCTCGTCCAGCGTCACCACATTCAGCGCCAATTCGCCTTTGTCCGTCGCGCCATCGGCGGACAGGACGAAGTCTTGCGCTGCGGCGGTCGGCAGCGGCGTCGGCTCGGGAAGCGCCGGTTCTTCGCCTTCGACTTCCACCTGATAAGGCGCGTCGCCCACGAGACCGTAGCGATCGACCTCGGCCGCGCCAACGATGATCGTGTAGACGCCCGCCTTCAGCGTGAGCGGCGCATTGTAGCTGCGGCGCGGTCGCATGGCGGTATCGCCCAGCGCCGCCACAAACTCGCCGTCCGGCCCGTAAATTGTGCCATAAGGCGAATTCAGATTGCCGCCGCTCAAGCCGCCGCCGCCGGTGCGAATCTTTACCGTGACTTCCTGTCCTTCAGCGCCATCAAAGGTGTAACGATGCAAATCGCCTTCGCCGGCAATTTCATCCAATGTCACCTCATTCAGCGTGAGCGCGCCCTTGTCCAGCGCGCCTTCAGGCGACAGCTTGAAGTCTTGTTCCGGGATAGGCGTTGGTTCGGGCGTTTCAACTACAGCTTGCGCGGTCGCGCTGGCGATCGCTTGCGCTTGCGCCGAAGCGGTCGCGCTGGCGATGGCGGCATCAGTCGCTTCAGCCGCGCGCGCATCCGCCGTCGCTTCGGCGGCGATGGCGGCGTTGTTTTGGTTGATCGCGAAAATAGCGGCCGCCGCCAGGATGATCAGCGCGATCACCGCAGCCGCCAGCGGCGCGCGCGTCCGGCGCTCCCGTCCCAAAGTTTCATCGGTCTTGGGCTTGCTGTAGAGGATCGGCGCTTCAATCGACGCAATCTCGCGTTCTTCATAGAGATAACAAGCCGCTTCGTGCTGCGGTTTGTCCATCTTGAAAAGCGGCGGCTGTTCTTCCAGGCATTTGTCCATGCGATGCGGGCAGCGCGGATAATAACGACAGCCGACCGAAGCCGCCGTGCGCATTTCTTCTTCGCTGGGCAGGCTGATGTTGACATCCCATTTGTCGGTGGGGTCGGGCACGGGAACCGAGTCAATCAGCAGCTGCACATAGGGATGCTGCGGCGCGTCGATCACATCGATCGCCGTGCCCCGTTCCGCCGTCGTGCCCTGATACAGCATATAGATCTGATCGCCGATCTGATAAGCCGTGCTCAAATCATGAGTGATATAAAGGAAGGAAATATTATGGTCATCGCGCAGGCGCAGCATGGCATCAAGGATTGACGCGCGCAGGGAGGCGTCGACCATGGACACCGGTTCGTCGGCTACGATAAGGCGCGGCTTGATCATGTAGGCGCGGGCCATCATGATGCGCTGACGCTGGCCGCCGCTGAGTTGATGCGGGTATTTGCGCAGGACATCCTCGCCGTACAAGCCGACAACGTTCAAGCCGGCTTCCACCATGTCGCGGTATTCGCTCAGATTGTCGGAAAGGCTGAAGTGCTTGTTGACCAGATCAAAGACATGGTCGATGCGGTAAAAGGGATTGTAAACGCCGAAGGGATCCTGAAAGACCGCCTGCACATTGCGCCGGTAGACCTTCAATTGGTCTTCGCTCATATCGGTGATGTCTTCGCCATCGAAGATGATGTGGCCCGATGTCAGCTTGATGAAGCCGAGGACCAGATTGGCCAAGGTGGTTTTGCCGCTGCCGCTCTCGCCCGCGATCGTCGTGATGGTCGCTGGCGATTCGTCGATGGTCAGATTGAAGTTGTCCAGGGCGACTACGGTTTTTCTGGCGCCGACGAGGCCGCCGCTGGAATAGACTTTGGTCGCGTCACGAATTTGCAACAAGGGCGTGGGCATTCGTCCTCCTCTCCTCGAATTGCTCATCGTACAAATGACAAGCAACCTCGTGCAAATCTTCTACGTAGATCGGAGACGGCTCCACCTCGGCGCAGTGTTCCCAGGCGAAGGGGCAACGCAGCCGGAAGATGCAGCCGGAGGGCGGATTGCGTGGATCATGCGTGATGCCTTCTGTGATCTTGAGCGGCTTGCGTTCCTTGATTGAAGGAATGGAGTCAATCAGCAGTTGCGTGTAGGGATGCAGGGGATTGGCGTAGACATTCTCCACCGGCGCGATTTCCACCATCTTGCCGGCGTACATCACGGCAATGCGATCGACGATCTGCGCCAGCAGGCCCATATCGTGGCCTATGACGATCAGCGAAACGCCGATTTCGTCTTTCACCTTGACCAGGGTCTGGGCCACGATGCGCTGCACGACGACATCCAGGGCACTGGTCGCCTCGTCGGCGATGACCACGGTCGGATGCAGGGCCACGCCCATGGCGATGCAGACGCGCTGTTTCATGCCGCCGCTGAGCTCATGCGGGTACATGTTGTAGATGCGGTTGGGCAGGCCGACATTTTGGAACAGCTCCAGGATGCGCTTGCGCAGGGCATCCTTGTTGGGCTGTTTGCCCTCGTGGGATTCAATCACATCAATGATCTGGTCCTTGACGCGCATGGTCGGGTTCAGCGAGTTCATCGCCCCTTGCGGTATCAAGGACAAACCGGTCCAGCGGAATTTGCGCAGCTCTTCCTCTTCCAGGTTCAGCACTTCTGTGCCGTCCACCTGAATGCTGCCATGCACGATATAGCCCGGGGGCTGCACCAATTGCAGGATTCCGTAGGCCGTGGTCGATTTGCCGCAGCCGGATTCGCCCACCAGGCCGAGCGTCTCGCCTTCGTAGAGATTGAAGCTGATATCGCTGACGGCGATGACATCGCCCTGCGGCGTGGCGTAATGAATGCGCAGATTGTCAACACTGAGGACGACACGGTCGCTGGCGCCGCCCTGGATCTGCTGTTCTGACATCATTGTTCGCTCCCGGCCGCCGCTAACTTGCTTTGCGCAGGCGTGGATTGGCGATCTCGTCCAAGCCCAGGTTGATGAGCAACAGCGCGATAAAGACGATAGCGAGGATCACGGTCGGGATGCCCCACCACCACCACATATTGCGCAGCAGCGCGGCCGCTTCGATCGAGAAAAAGATCGTGACTCCCAGCGACGGAATGCGCTGCGGTCCCAGACCGAGCAGCTCCAAGCCTACAGCCTGCAATATCGCGCCGGTCATATTGCCGATATAACTGGCCGCCAGATAGGGCAGCAGATTCGGCATCATCTCGCGGTACATGATGTCGCGCAGGGGCACGCCGGAGAGCCGCGCCATCTGCACATAGCCGCTCTCCCGCATGCTCAGCACCTGGGCGCGGATGTAGCGCGTCGGCGTCGCCCAGGAGAACATGGAAATCAGCACAGCCATGGTCACGAGATCCATTTCTCGTTGCAGCGCGGATTGAATCACAATGAGCACAAGGAGAGAAGGAATGGGGATGGCCACATCGGTCATCAGTCGAATGACATCATCGACTATGCCGCCTATGAAACCGGCCAAGAAGCCGAGCAGGATGCCGACTCCCATGCCGATGGACGCGGCAATCACGCCGACGCCGATCGTGCGCGGCGTGCCGACAATCAGCAGCGCCAGCATGTCGCGTCCGCTATTTTCGGTGCCCAGCGGGTGCTCGGGAATGCCCTCCTGGTCCCGCCAGTTCGTGAAGCCGAGGGGCGGCATGTTCAGGGGCGAGCTGGCAGCCAGCGCCAGTTCTGTATTCCAGAATTGGTTGCCCAGGAATATAAGAAAAAAGATCAAGACGAAGATGCCCGCGCCAGTGATAAACTTCCAGTTCAGCAAAGGATTATCAAATCGGTTGAGCAAGCCGGCTTTCTTGATGCCGCCAGCGACGGGGGCGTCTTTCGCTTTTTCCGTCATGACTACCTCCCCTCCAAACTGATGCGCGGGTCAATGAGCGGATAGATCAGATCGATGATCAGAGTCGCCAGCGCGCTCGTCATAATCAAGATGAAGGCCGTCCCTTGAATCAGACCGAAATCCAGCGTGTTAATGCCGGCATAAATCAGCGAGCCCATGCCATTGTAGGTGAACATGATCTCCACCAGGACCGAGCCGTTGATTAGCAAACCCATCGAGACCGCCAGCGCCGTCATCTGGGGCAGAATCGCATTACGAATCATGTAGCGGTACAAGACGTAGAATGGCTTCAGACCCTTGGCCTGCGCCAGAATCATATAATCTTCACCCTCAATGGTGACCAACATGCCGCGCATGCCCAGGGCCCAAAAACCGAAGGTCGCCAGGACGATGGACATAGCCGGCAAGAAACCGTGATAGAGCACGCTGCCGAAGAATTCCGGCGTCAACGCAGGCACCATCCCGCGGCCGTAGGCGCCCACCTGCGGGAATATCGGCAGCAGAAAGCCGAATACGTAGACGAGCAGCAAACTCAGCAGCGCCGGCGGCACCGATGTGAAGGACATCGAAATCGGTATCATCACTTTCAGCAACTTGGGCGTTTTGTACCAGGCCAGCAAGGCGCCGCAGAGATTGCCCACCGTGAAGAAAATGAAAGTGGAAATGCCAACCAGGCCTATCGTCCAGGGCAGCGCCCGCCCCACCAATTCGGCCACAGTCGCCGGGAAATTCCCCATGGAGTAGCCGAGATCCAGGAGAAGGGTGTTGCGCATATAACGCAAATACTGGACATGGAGCGGGTCGTCAAGGCCGAAGCGTTTGCGCCAGCTTTCGATAATCAAGTCGGCGTTTTCAACAAAGCCCTCAAACTGGGACATGCGCGCGATCATCGCCGAGATGGGATCGCCCGGCGCCAGACGCGGGATGATGAACATCAAAGTCGCCGCCAACCAAACAGTTAAGGCAAAAACAAGCAATCGGCGCAGTAAATAATTCAGTGAAAAACTTCCCATATCAGCGCCCTTCTCTACTAAACGCAGCCCCATCCCCCGGCCCCTTCCCGAATAATGAGGGAAGGGGGGTTTTGCAAAGCGTTGCGCCCCATTAAAGCCCCTCCCTCTCGGGGGAGGGGCATGGGGTGGGGGATCGTCTCCTACATGCCAGCTTTGGTCAGTTCGGAGATGATCTGATGCGTCGAATGCCACCAGGTGGCCGGATGGTTGAAGTTATTCTCGGACGTCGGCCAGCCTTCCCAGTAGGTGCTGTTGAAGGGAATCAGCTTGGTCGCCTGGTTCAACGGCAGGATCGGCAGGTCTTCATAGAAGTACTGATAAGCATCCAGCACCAGCGGAATGACCTGAGGATCGCCCAGCGGGAGCGTGCCGATTTGCGCGACGATCTCGCTGTAAGCCTCGTTGTTCATGCCGGACCAGCGGGCGTGGTTGCTGCCGGAAGAACGCTCGCCAATCGGAACGTAGTGACGCGCCGTGTAGCGATCCAGCGAAGCCCAGGGTTCGTTAACCGAGCCGCAGGCATCCCAATCGGTCGTGGCTTCGTAGTTGCCGAAGCGCTTGTTGTCGTCCCAGGTGGGTCCGGCGATAACGGCAGCGCTGGCGTTGACGCCGAAGGCGCGCAGCTGCTCAACCAGAACCGAGGTGATACGACGCTTCTCGATGAAGCCCTCGTGAACCTGAATCGCCAGGTTCAGAACGTGGCCGTCAGCATCCTGCCACAGGCCGTCGCCGCCGCGGACGTAGCCGTTGGCCATCAGCAATTCTTCGGCCGCCATGTGGTTCGACGTCGAGCTGAGACCCATGCCGGCGTCTTCAATCGCGTCGATGAAGGGGAACATCGCGCCGTATTCAACGAACATGGTGCGCGAAGGAATCGTTACGCCTTCGTAAGCGACCTCGATGATGTTGTCGCGGTCGACGATGTGGTTGATCGCCCAGCGCATATCCGGGTTGTCCCAAGGCTCAACATCGGTCTGGAAGGTCAACTGCCGCGGGCAGGGATCCAGCCATACGTAAGGCATTCCATCGACCCAGGCGAAGATGTTGTCGTTCTGCGCCTGCATCGCCTCGAAGGCGCCCAGGGTGACATCCATGATGCTGTCAACTTCGTTGTTGACGGCCAGGGTCGTGCGGATCTGGTCGTTGCCGGTGATGATCCAGATCAGACGCAGCGGTTCAGGCATGCTCAGAGCGCCGGTCTTGGCGCCCCACCAGTCCTCGTTGCGGTCATAGATCCAGTTGGTCTCGTCGGCGTGGGTCAGGGTGTAGGGACCGGAGCCGACCGGCGGGAAGTTCTTGAAGGTGAAGGGATCCTGGTCGGCCCAGACATGCTCGGGCAGGATCAAGATGTTGCCGCCGATCTTGACGGTCAGGAAGTCCAACTGGAAGCGCGGGTTGGGCGCCTTCAGCGTGAACTGAACGGTGGTCGCGTCAACAGCTTCTACGCTGTCCACCCAGGTCTGGACGTTGCCGGCGCGCCAGAGACCGGCGTTTTCCGGGTTGCCCAGCATCCCAAAGGTGAAGACGACATCGTCAGAATCCAGGGCTTCGCCATCGGACCATTCCGCGCCTGCGCGCAGGTTCAGGGTCCAAACATCGAGCGAATCATTGCTGGAAGCGCTTTCCGCCAACCAGGGGATGATCTCGCCGGTTTCGTAGTTCAGGATGAACAAAGGCTGGAACACAGCTTGACCCAGACCGCCGTTGCTCAGGTTGTTCGGGACGTAGGGATTGTAGTTGTCAAAGGCGGGTTGGGGACCGACGCGACCGTCACGGTCGAAGATCGCGGTGTCTTCGCGCGCGACATCTTGCGCCAAAGCCGTGAAGCTAAAGGACGCGATGACGACGGCGAGAAGAACGAAAAGTACGGTTCTTGCTTTCATGTGTTGTACTCCTACAACTATTGAATGGATTTGCATTTGCCGACTCCGTTCGCGGTTTGTCATTCGCTGCGGAATGACGGGCGCGTCAGCGGCGCCCAGATTAGCCAACGTCGGATCGTTTATTGCCCCTCGATATGCGCCTCCTCTCTTTTGGTTCTGACTGCGCCCTCGACGCCAAGCAAAGGCGCCGATGCGGATGCTCGGACTCGCAACTGCGTCGGCACAGAATAGCTGCGCGGCGGCAAGCCCCCGCCGCTCAGTCTTTCCAGAAGCATGCGCGACGCCACCTTGCCCAATTCGTAGGCGTCTTGCGACGCCGTTGTCAGCGGCACGCCGATATACGATGCCATACAGATATCGTCGAATCCGACGACGGAGACATCGGCTGGCACGCGATAACCCATATTGCGCAAAGCGTTTATCGTAATGATGGCGAGGATGTCGTTGATGCAGACGATCGCCGTCGGCATGGGACCTTCGGCTTCCGCCAGGATTTCCAACTGTTGGATGATCTGTCGGCTCTGTGAACCAACCAGGCTGTAGATATCAGTCTCATGAAATTCGTGGCGGTTCGGCGGGCTGATTCTCCAGGGCGCGTAGGCGAGAATGTCGCGCTCTTCCAGGGCGGTCACATAGCCGCGCCGCCGCTCGTTGACCGGAAGCAAATCGTCAAAATTGGGCATAAGCTGCACGATATGCCGATGCCCCAACTCGATCAGATAGCGGACCAACTCGTAAGAACCGCCAAAATTGTCGCTAGCGACATAATCCGCCCGTATCCCGTCGATGGGACGATCCACAAAAACCAATGGGATCTCTCGGCTCTCGTACTCGGCAAGGATGGCGACTGTTTCTTCAGTTGGCTCGGCATTGGCCCAGAGCAGCAAGCCGGCGACTTCGTCGTCAAGCAGCTGCTGCAATATCCGCGATTCGTCATCCCGATCCCGGGAATTGCTGAAGATCACCTGGTATCCGGCCGAACGCAGTTCGGTCTGGGCGCTGTTGAGAAGGTTGGTGTGTATTTCGTTGTGGAAGCTGCAGGTGAGGTATCCAATCGTGCGATTGGCCGCGTGATCCTGCGGCTGAAACATCACGAAACTGCCGCGGCCGGCGCTGCGCTTGATCAAGCCTTCGACCTCAAGCCGCTGAGTCGCGATGCGCACCGTCGTGCGGCTGATGTCGAGATGGCGCGAAAGCTGCATCTCGGTGGGGATGCGCTCCCCAAACCGCCAGCGACCGCTGACAATCAAACGCCGCAACTGATTGTGCAGCTGCACATGCAGCGAGATATAGCTGTTATGATCCAGGCGGATTTTCGCGAGTTTGTCGTGCATAAACGTCGGATTGGTCAGCAAAGAACACTTTAGAAATGTACATAAATGTATGTACAATAGCCGACTATAACATGGTCGACGCCTGCTTGCAATACGAGATATTTTCCCGCTCGCGCCGCCTCGGTTCAGGTCGCCCCATTTGAGGGGCGCTGTGATATGATGCAGCGGGCGCGCCAATGCCGCGTTGGGACCCGCCAAAACCGCAGCCAGCCCGCGAGGGCGAGCAACTGGAAAGGAAGTCAAGAGCGCCTGTGGAAGCCAATCGCAATCAAGCCGGCTGTTTGAAGACCACGGTCATCATGTTTGGCATCGCCGTCCTTTTCCTGGCCGCAATCGTGGCGGTCGCCGATATCAAATGCAACTACGATATCGAGAATTGGTGGGCGCCGCTTTACCCGAACGGCGAGACGGTAAAGGTCGAATACGACTTCATCCGACCGCGCGCTTTGGGCCTGACCTACTGGTACATGGAATCGCCCGATGATGTCGAAACCGTCAAACAGTTCTACCGCGACCTGCGCATCGCAAAGCTCCAAGCCGGGAAGACGCGCGGGATCGCTGTGTCAGAATCGGCCGTTCATCCTTTGGAAGACGGCGAGGGCAGCCAAATTGTCCTGTACAGCGCCTGCGGCGTTTAACTGACAAGCGAGCCGGGCAGCATGAAAATCGCCGCTTTCCCCAAATGCTACCTCGAGGACATCGCCGGCGCGCGAACGATGAGCGTCTTTGACTGGATCGAGATGGCGAAGTCGCTTGACGCCGATGGCCTGGAGATGTACGAAGGCTTCTTCACCAGCCTTGATGACGGCTATCTTTTGAGCGTGCGCGACGCCATTGGCGAAGCCGGCTTCGCCATGCCCATGCTCTGCTGCTCGCCCAACTTCACCCATCCCGACCCCGATGAACGGAAGCGCGCAGTCGAGCATGAAGCGCGAATGATCCGCGCCACCAAACTCCTCGGCGGCGACGGCGCCGTCTGCCGCGTACTGAGCGGGCAGCGCTATCCCGATGTCAGCCGCGAGCAGGGCCTGGAGTGGGTGGTGGACTGCATCGAGAGCGTGCTGCCTGTCGCCCGCGAGCATAGGATCGTGCTGGGGCTCGAGAATCATTTCAAAGACGGCTTCTGGCAATATCCCGAATTCGCCCAAAAGATGGACGTCTTCCTTGAATTGCTGGACGCCATTCCCGAGCGCGAATACTTCGGCGTGCAATACGACCCGTCCAACGCTATCGTCGCCGGGGACGATCCGATTGAATTGCTGCGGGCGGTGGCCGATCGCGTCGTCAGCATGCACGCCAGCGACCGCTTCCTGTCGCCGGGTTACAGCCTGGAAGACCTGGGCGACAGCGACGGCGCCGTCGGCTATTCCGAAGCGCTGCAGCACGGCGTCACCGGCCAGGGCTTAAATGACTACGATACAATTTTTACGATCCTGCGCGATGTGGGCTATGACGGCTGGGTCAGCATTGAAGACGGCATGAACGGCATGGATGAAATGCGCCAGTCGCTGGCCTTCTTGCATCAGATGCGGGAGAAATATTTCCCGTCCACTGCAGCGACGATGTAGGGGCGACTCGGTGAGTCGCCCGCCGCGCTAGTGTATCAGAGTCGGTTGAATTTCTTCAAATGCCGACGATTCGGTAGGGGCGACTCGGTGAGTCGCCCAATTTCGATTCTGTTTGTTTTATCCGTCGGGCGATCCGCCGGATCGCCCCTACCAATCGATATCAATCAAAATAGATACATTGCCCCCGCCGCGCGCAGCGTGCAGAATCAGCGCCGAATATGCTATACTCGGCGGGCACAGGCGCTGAGAGACAAGTAAACGATGGCGACTAAAGAGAAACTGTACACCGTCGACGATGTCTGGGAGCTTTCACATCGTCCGGAAAACCATAACCGTCGTTTCTATCTCATCGATGGGGAGTTGTATTGGGATATGCCGCCGGGCGGGGAACACGGAAATCTGGCGTTTGAAATCGGATATCGACTGCGGGCATTCCTCGAGGAGCATGACCTGGGTAAAGGCACAGTGGAAACAGGCTATCATCCGCCTGGCGACCGCCACACTCTGCTCGGGCCGGATGTCGCCTTTATCAGCAGAGCGAGAGCGCCCCAGCCCTTTCCCAAAGATTTCATACCCATGATGCCCGACCTGGCGGTCGAAATCCAATCGCCGACGGATACGCTGGAAGAAGCCCGTCGCAAGGCGGCGGTGTACTTGGCCAATGGGGCGGCGCTGGTTTGGATCGTCTTGCCGGCGCAACAAGGAGTCGATGTCTGCCGCGCCAGCGCCGGCGCCGAGCTGGACATCCAGTTTGTGGGCGCGGACGGCAGCCTGTCGGGCGAGGATGTATTGCCCGGCTTTGAATTGGAACTCAAGCAGCTGTTCCCTGACTCCTGAGCGCCGCCCAGCCATCAAGTTCCTGTCAATAGTTTGCCCGTCTTTTCATAAATCCAGACAAGCGAAGGACACAAATGCGCGCGCTCATCAAATACGGAAGCGAAGACAAGAACGTCGAACTGCGCGATATCCCGCAGCCGCCCGATCCCGCCCCCGGCTATGTCGTGGTTGAAGTGGGCGCGGCCGGCGTCTGCGGCAGCGACCTGCACATGTGGCGCAATCACCAGAGTTGGGCGATCAAGCTGCCGCTGGTGCTGGGTCATGAATTCTGCGGGACGATCGCCGCTGTCGGCGCCGATGTGGAAGGCTTCGCCGTCGGCGACCGCGTCGCCGTGGAGACGGCGGCCGAAATCTGCGGCAGCTGCGCTTTCTGCCACTCCGGCGATTACAACCAATGTCCGCATCGCCTGGGCTATGGCGCGCTCTACGACGGCGCCTTCACCCAATATGTAACCGCGCGCCAGGCGATTCTGCATCAGATCCCGGCTAATGTCTCCTTCGAACAAGCCTCGCTGACCGAGCCAATCTGCGTCGCCTACAACGCCCTGGTGGAGAAGACGCCGGTCATCCGCCCCGGCGACATGGTTGTGATCCAGGGTCCGGGTCCCATCGGCATGATGGCGCTGCTCGTGGCGAAGCTGCGCGGCGCATCCGAGATCGTCATGCTGGGCACGGCCGTCGACCAGCAGCGCCTGGCGGTCGCGGGCGAGATCGGCGCGACGCACACGCTCAACATCGACGCCGACGACCCGCTGGAACTCGTCCGCTCGCTCGGCGACGGTTATGGCGCCGATTTGATCGTCGACTGCAGCGGCGTCAGCATCGCCCTGCAATCGGCCCTGGAGATGGCGCGGCCCAACGGGACCATCACCAAGATCGGCTGGGGCCCGCAGCCGCTGGGCTTCAACCTGGACCCGCTGGTGCAGAAGGCGGTGACGCTGCAAGGCTGCTTCAGCCACCTGCATTCCACCTGGGAGCGGGCGCTGGCGCTTCTGGCAAGCGGCCAGATCGACCTGAGTCCGATCATCGGCGGCGTCTATCCGCTGGGCGAATGGGAAGAAGCATTCGAGCAGATGGAAGCGGGGGTCAATGTGAAGTCGGTCCTGGTGCCGGCTTAGCCGCCCGAATACCTTGGTCGCGCTGTCTTGTACGCGATTGGTGTAGGGGCGACCCTTGGGTCGCCCACGTGTATTTCTATATCTTAGCGGGCGACCTGGTAGGTCGCCCCTACAACGACCGACAAGGACAATGTGCCTGGAGGCCGACATTGGACGCAAAAATCCAAATCTCAATTGATGTGATCGACATGGAGGAAGCGCTGGACCTGGCCCGGGCTTCGGTCAAGGCCGGCGTGGACTGGCTGGAAGTCGGCACGCCGCTGCTGCTGGCCGAAGGCCTGCACGCCGTGCGCGCCTTCCGGCAGAACTTCCCGGATACGCCCATCGTGGTCGACCTCAAGACGATGGACGGCGCCGGACTGGAAGCGGAGATGATGTTCAAAGCCGGCGGCGATATGGTCGTCGTCATGGGCCAGGCGCATGACGCCAGCATCATCGAACAGGTCAAGATGGCGGCGCAATATGGCAAGCAAGTGATGTGCGATGTGATGCTCTGCCCGGATAAACCCGGCCGCGCCCGCCAGGCCCAGGACATGGGCGTCGACTACATCATCGTGCATACCGGCTTCGACGAGCGCAACATGATCCCGGGCCTTAGCCCCCTGGATGACCTTGAGGACGTGCTCGCGGCGGTCGATATCCCGGTGCAAGCGGTGGGCGGCTTGAGCGTGCCGCAGGCGATTGAGACGCTTTCCCTGGGCGCGGAGATCGTCGTCTTCGGCGCGCCGCTTGTCATCAGCGGGCGTGAATTCAAAGCGGCCGACCCCAACTTCGACCGCCAGCTGCGGGAAATCGTCCAGCAAGTGCGCGAGGCATAAAGCGCAGATGCGGCGCTCCGTAGCTTTCCAGCGGCGGCAGTGTTGTATACGGCAACTTATTGTGAAATTATTCGCAGGGCCGTCGGCGCGGCTTCATATTGAGTTTTGGCCGCATCAGGCCTATACTTGCTCGCTTGATGCGCGCGAAGTAGCCTTGGAACCGCCCTTATGTTTGTGAAAGATCCGATATTCGGAGACATCGTCGACTTCGCTCGGCTGCGGCAGTCGATTCGGCATCTGTATGATGCGCTGCTGCCCGACTTCAATATGCATAAATCGCTGCAAGTCGGCACCGATCTTTATGGCGACGAACCCGACCTGATGATCGCTGCCGGCGCCAGCATGCTCGCCTGGATGACCATCATCGCCGCTGGCGAAGACGAAATCGCCGAAGAGCTCAAAGACAGCCTGTTCACGCTGGGCTGGACGGAAGAAGAGATCGGCTCCGACCTTCTCAGCGCGAGCACGGTCGCGACGCCGCTCAACGGCGATCCCGCCTGCGTCGACTACCATCTCAAAGGCCGGAAGTGGCTGATCAACAATTCTTATCACGCCGATTATCATACGATTGTCGCCAAGACCGATGCCGAATCCAGCGGGCCGCGCTCGCTGTCCATCTTCCTGGTGCCCCAGAGCAGCTGCAAGAATTGGGAACGGCTGGAGACGCATGTCTTGCGGCGCATGGTGCTGACCAAGTTTGATATTGATGGACCGGGCCGCCTGCTGGGCCGGGTCGGGCATGGCTTGCAGATCCTGCAGCGCATGGCGATGCCCAGCAAATACCAGTGCGCCTATGTCGGCGTCAAGCTGCTCAACGAAGCGATCCCGGCCAGCATCGAACACCTGGCCAAGAAGCGCATCTTCAACGAGAACCCGATCAATTTCAGCAATGTCCTGCGGCAAATGTACAACCTCGTCTTGCAAGCGGCGGTGCTGAATTTCATTTATTACCGCGCCCTGGCGTTCAGCGCCGGCACCTTCTTGCAATTTCACGGCGTCATGTTGAAGTCCTGGCTGCTGCTGCGCGCCAATGAACTGCTGGGGCAGAATCTGCTGGTGGTCGGCTCAAAGGGTTTCCTGGCGGAATCGGTCATCGGCCGCAACGCCATCGATTCCTTCGTGCTGCCGGTCTTTGACGGCCACTACACCATCAACACGCTGATGACGGCCAAACACGCCAAGCGCTACCTGGGCGCCAGCCGCCGCGCCGATGTCGCCGAGCGCATGGCGATTGTGCGCCACGGCATCTCGTCCTCCCGCGCCGGCGACCAGATCCGCGCCCATTCGCGCAAGCTGCGCAACCCGGACTTCTTCGACTACGCCCAGTACATTGAAGACCTGGACCTGCCGGTTGATTTGGACGCGCGCGGCATCGTCGCGGCGATGCAGTCGCTGGCGGATGAATTGGGGGAGCGCGACCTGCTGATGGACCCGGAGCACCGCTACAAGCTGGGCACGATGCTGCACTGGATGGAGGCCCTGCTGGCCGCCTGTGAAATGTGGAAAGCCACCGAAGAAGAAGAATATCTCAACGCGGTGATCATGCAGCACAATGCCTTCGTCAATCAATTCAATCAGATCATCAGCGAGAGCGCCTTGCGCACGCGCTTCCTGGGCCTGCTGCGGCAGCGGCCCATGCGCTGCCTGGAAGCGCCGCGGGATTTTCTGCTCCGCCTCTATGGCCTCGCCCAGCAATTCGCCGCCCCGCGTGAAGCGGCTGTGGCGAAGTAGGCTAAGGATTTTGCCACAGAGACACAGAGGCACAGAGAAAATATACGAATGATAAGTGAATACATAAGAGACCCATCAAAAGCGAAATCGGTAGGGGCGACACTGTGTGTCGCCCGCTCTTGCTATGAATTACCACAACAAACAAAAACCTGTACGGGCGAGCCGGTGTGTCGCCCGCTCTTGCTATGGAATTCCATAACAATCGAAAACCTGTACGGGCGAGCCGGTGGCTCGCCCACTTCTGCAATGAATTTCCGATCAGTTTTCGTGTGACAAACTTGGTACTGTTTAGGGCAAAGAAGTAGATCCAAGCCAATAATGATAATCGCTGCCGCATGAGAGAAATTGCCAAACGATCGAAAGCTGTACGGGCGAGCCGGCGGCTCGCCCACTTTTACTTTGGATTTCCCATCAGCATTCGTGAGACTAAATTGGTACTGCTTAGGGTAAAGAAGTAGATCCAAGCAAACAATGATAATCGCTGACGCATGAGAGAAATTGCCAAACAGTCGAAAGCTGTACGGGCGAGCCGGTGGCTCGCCCACTCTTGCTATGGATTTCCAATCAGCTTTCGTGTGACGTACTTGGTGCTACTGAGACAGATCAGAAAGCATCTCGGCGGACCGGGACGGCGCAATGGACGTGGCAATTGCGCTGTGTAACAGAGACAGTCCGGAGCCGATTGAGATTTTTGGCGTGGATAGCGACTTCGCGGTCAAGCCTGGCAGCTTCTATGTCGGAAGTGACAGAAAACATGACCCGTTCGCTATTCGGCAAATGAGAGGCGCATGATCGGATGAGTCATAGAATGGATAAGAACACGATTTTGAAAGGGATGTGGTGGGTAAAAGGACACGAACAGAGCAAGTTTATGGGCATCTTGTCCTATGGTGGCGGGAATGTCCCAACACTAGAGATTTTCCCGAAAATATATGAAATTGACCAACAATTCGTTCCCAATAATTCTACAATCTTTGGAGACGTATTTGGGGAATCCAAGAAAATCCAGGCGGTCACATTATTGGACTGTAAATCACAAAACAGTTTTGGAAGTCTCGAAGTAGGCGCATACATTTACAAACAGGAATTTGTATATGCTGACTGCGTTGCTACAGGTATGCTGCTTGATGATGATGAAATAGCGCAATTACAGTCTCCTCAGAACATATATTTGACTTGTCCGGGTATTGATGAATACAGTTCAGCTTATGCGGTAGCTTACGTATGGAAGGACAACATTCCGAAGGGACGGGCTTACCGCACTAATGATCTTGATAGAATTGTGTACACTCTGCCTGAACCCATCGTAGTTGAAATTGATATTGGAACAATCACAATATCGTTAGGACCCTCAAGCACTGCCAGAAATATATCGTCGCGGTACTCGATTCATATCAATCTGGAGAATCCAACGCCGGAGTCTGAGGTCAACTCACTAATTTATTCACAGATGTTATCATTTCTTTCGATAATAACAGGGCGAACAGAATACATTGAAACTCACAAGATTACCGTAAAGTCGAATCAAACAAGGTCTGGTTCATTGAATATAGAACTCAAATACGGGCATATCACTCACTCGACGCATGAAACAGAGTTTTCCATACTGCAAACGCTCTTGCTCGGCAAAGAAGAAAATATAAAAAAGTTCGCCACTCTGTTTCCGAAGTGGCGCGAGAATTTCGCATCTGTTGAGGATTTGGCATTCCACTATGGACACATGGTTACGGAACCGACCGAAACTAATCTATTGCAGGCTTTCCCCCTCATTGAAACTTATGTGCTGGAAAGACTATTGAAGAAGAAGAAGAAGGGTATGTACGGAATCCTGAATAATGTCATCCATTGCATCGCCGATCACTTTTCATATAGCAAGATCTATAACCAACATTTTCCAGCGAATCAAATAGAGCATATAGCCAGCCAGCTCGCGAACTTTCGCAACAAGAGGATACATCCAACGAGCGAGAAAGATTGCGAGTTTTCTTTGGATAAAGTCTATGGATACATCAATGTGATATTGCGTTCAATCTTCCTAAGAGAAATGGAATACCCTCACAAAGATATTGACGGAGCAATCGGTCACTGGCCATCATGGCATCTGTTAGATGAGGAATAAACAATGGGAGCCCAAGAGCTTGACATCAAAGTCCGCGATCTCCTCAAAACCTATCATGACAATGGCGACAGCGGCATAGTCGACTATGGCAGGACGCTGGACATTCGTCCGCCCTTTCAACGCGAATTCATCTTCAAAGGCTAGAGGCCCTCCGTTTATGGACACCGTCAGAGACGCGCATTTCGGCGACATCCTCGATTACCAGCGCCTGCGCGCTGGCATGATGGACGTGCTCGACAACGTCTATCCCAGATTCAACCTCATGGGCTCCATGCTGGAAGCGACGCGCCACTTCCGCAACAACCCGAGCTATATGACGGCCTGCGCCGCCAGCGGGCTGGCCTACATGATGCTGGTCGCGGCCGAAGAATATGAATTGGCGGCCAAGCTCAAAGGCAAGATCTTCACCCTCAGCTGGACGGAAGAGCATACCGGCACCGACCTGCTCAGCATCCGCACTGAGGCGGCGCCCCTGCCCGATGACCCCACTGGCAAGCAATATCACATCAAAGGGCGCAAGTGGCTGATCAACAATTCTTATCATGCCGATTATCACTCGGTGATCGCCAAGGTCGATCCTTCGGCTGACGGCCCGCGCTCGCTTTCCATCTTCGCCGTCCCGCACAGCAGCACCCGGAATTGGGAACGGCTGGAAACCCACGTCCTGCGCAGCATGGTCCTCACCAAGTTCGAGATTGACGGGCCGGGCACGCTCATCGGGCAAGTCGGCCGCGGCCTGGAAATCTTGCAGCGGATGGCCCTGCCATCCAAATATCACTGCGCCTATATGGGCGTGAAAATGGTGGATGACTCCCTGCCCGCCGCCATCGATCACCTGTCCAACAAGAACATCTTCGGGGACAACCCGATTCGATTCAGCAACGTCTTCCGCCAGCTTTACAACCTGGCGCAGCAAGCGGCGCATATCAACTTCACCTTCTTCCGCGCCCTGGCGTTCAGCGATAGCCCCTTCTTGCAATTTCACGGCATCATGCTCAAGTCCTGGCTGCTGCTGAAATGCAACGAAGTCCTCTCGCAGAATCTGCTGGTCACCGGTTCCAAAGGCTTCCTCAAGGCATCCAACATCGGCGGCAACGCCATCGACTCCTTCGTCTACCCGGTCTTTGACGGGCACTACACGCTGAACACGCTGCTCACTTACAAGCATGCGCGGCGCTACCTGACGGCGACGGCCCCGGGCGATATCGCCGGACGGATGCGCAGCCTGCGCGAGAACGCCTATATCCCGCGCGAAGGCAAACAGATCCTCAACAGCAGCCGCGAAACGCGCCGCCCGCCCTTCTTCGATTACGCTGATTATGTCGCCCGCTGCGCGCCGCCGATCGCGCTGGACGTCCGCCGGCTCATCCGCGCCAGCGAAGCCATCATGGATGCGATTCAAGCGCGCGGCGTCACCAACGAACCCGAATACCGCTATAAAATCGGCATGCTGGTGCACAATCTCGAGGCGCTGCTTTCCGCGGTCGAACTCTGGAAAGTAACCGAGAACGATCACTATCTGAACGCCATCATCATGCAGCACAACGATGTCGGCAAGCTGATCAACCGCATCATCAGCGAAGGCGATCTGCCGGTGGCATTCATCGAGCCGCTGCGCCAACTGCCCCTGCCCGCGGTCGAAGATCCGCGCGCCTTCCTGCTCGGCTTGCTGGATGTGAAGAGCCAGATTCGCGGCGCTGGCGCTCCCTCTGTATAGCCATCCCGGACAGCAGCGCCCCGGCTTCCCATAGACTTTTTGTGTCGCAAGGCTACTCGTCTTGAACCAGCAGAATCAATCGGCGCATCCATTTGCGGCGGCGTGTACGACAGGCTACACTCTCTGCGTTTGGCTCACAAAAGTAAGAAATGACAATATGAAAATCAAATCCTTCGCTTGGACCATTCTCGCTTTTTTGATCTGCGCGACGGCCTCGGCGCAGTCCTATTCCATCCGCGTGACAAACAATACCAACTTAAGAGCGTCCTATAGCCTTACGAGCAGGCGCGTGGAAACCGTGCCGGCCGGCACGACGCTGCAGGTAGTCGGCAGTTTCAATCGCTGGCTGAAGATAAACCGCGGCGGCGGGGAAGCCTGGATGGCCAGTTGGGTGAGCCACAGCCGCGTCGAGGGCCAGGCCGCGCCTGTGAACGCGGCATCCGCCGACATCGACAACTGCTGCTTCGTCGACCGCCAGTGCGGGTCCGATCCGGAATGGCAGGCCGGCTATTGGGCGTACCAGAACAATGAATGCGCCGCGCCGACGCAAACGCTGTCATCCGTCTCCACGCCGGCGACCAGCGTTGCCGCCGATCAAGTGAACAATTGCTGCTTTATTGGCTGGCAGTGCAACAGCGACCAAGAATGGGAACAGGGTTTTCACGCCTACCAGGAAAACCGGTGCAAGCACCGCGGACTGGCATTCGAAGGGCCGGAGGGCTTTGTCGCACAGCTTCACGTCGCTTTGGATCTGCTGCAAGCGCGTTCGCCAAACTGGTATGACTATGTCACCAGCGGGCTCAGCAAGATTCGCGTAAGCAGCGAAGCAACTTACTCCGGGATAAATTCTCACACTGCGGTCTGGAGCATGCCCCCGGATAGCGCCGACCGCTCCACCACGAGTTGGGTCAGCAGTTTGGCGCACGAGGCTTGCCATGTCCACCGCTATCGATCCGGGCAAGAGGGTGACAGCCTTACCGAGGAGCGCGCCTGTGTGACGGCGTCGCGCGACGCCCTTCAAGCTGCCAAACCGCCGGACGCGCCGGGTTTTATCGCCTGGCTCGAAAGCTTACTTGCCAACATCCACAGACCGGAGTGCCAATGGTGGCACGATCCGGCAAACTTTAGTTTCGCAGCAGATTGTTGAGCGCGGAGGGAGCATGAGGCACGCAATCACGATTCTTATTCTATTGTTGGCGCTAAGCGGGATCGCCTCGGCGCAATCCTATTCCATCCGCGTGACAAACAATACCAGCTTAAGAGAGTCCTATAGCCTTACGAGCAGGCGCGTAGAAACCGTGCCGGCCGGCACGACGCTGCAGGTGGTCGGCAGTTTCAATCGCTGGCTGAAGATAAACCGCGGCGGCGGGGAAGCCTGGATGGCAAGTTGGGTGAGCCACAGCCGTGTCGAGGGCCAGGCCGTTCCCGTGAACGCGGTATCCGCCGACATCGACAACTGCTGCTTCGTCGACCGCCAGTGCCGGAGCGATCCGGAATGGCAGGCCGGCTATTGGGCGTTCCAGAACAATGAATGCGCCGCGCCGACGCAAACGCTGTCATCCGTCTCCACGCCGGCGACCAGCGTTGCCGCCGATCAAGTAAACAATTGCTGCTTTATTGGCTGGCAGTGCAACAGCGGCCAAGATTGGGAACAAGGTTTTCACGCTTACCAGGAAAACCGATGCGAACACAGAGGCTTGGCTATCGAGGGCTCCGCAAAGTTTGTGGCTGAGATAGAAGTTGCGCTTAATCTGCTTAAAAGCACATCGTCTTATTGGTATCAATACGCCATCACGGCCTTGGATAAGATCAAAGAACACTCAGACTCTTACCTTCGCGGCTCAACCTTTTACTTAACTATCGAGCATGTCTATGGCGACGCTGCCTGGCTGGCTGGCGTCATCATTCACGATGCTTGCCATTGGCATCGATCCAACGCGGGATTGTTCCGCTATGACACGCTAGAGCAGCAGATATTCGAAGAGAGTCTGTGTTTGGAAATACAGCTAGAAGCCCTCGCCACGCTGTTGCCCGGTGACCCCAACCCATTTGGATTGCGTACCTTACTAGAAAATCTAGAGGATCCAGCCCATCAGTGGTGGAATTAGCGTGACAAGACCGCAATATAGGGACAACCCATGACCGAACTCATCAGCCTCGTATCCGAGCTCGTCGCCATCGACTCGGTCAATCCCGATCTCGCGCCAGGCGGCGCGGGCGAAGGCCGGATGGCCGCCTACATCGCCAACTGGGGGCGGGACGCCGGCCTCGAGGTCCATGTGCAGGAAGCCGCGCCCGGGCGCCCCAACGTCATCCTGATCGCCCGCGGCAGCGGCGGCGGCCGCTCGCTGATGCTCAACGCTCACACTGACGTGGTCGGCGTCGAAGGCATGGAGGCGCCCTTCGAACCGGTCCGGCGCGAAGGCCGCCTGTATGGGCGCGGCGCTTACGATATGAAGAGCGGAATGGCGGCCGCCATGCTGGCGCTGAAGGCGGCGCGGGACATGGGCCTGGCCGGCGATGCCATGCTGAGCGCCGTGATCGACGAAGAATACGGCAGCCTAGGTACCGAAGCGCTGCTGGCGGAATGGGAGCGCTGGCCGGCCGATGCCGTTCTCATTGCCGAGCCGACCGAGCTGGCGATCAGCATCGCCCACCGCGGCTTCGTCTGGCTGGAGCTGGAGACCTTCGGCGTCGCCGCCCATGGTTCCCGCCCGCATCTGGGCGTGGACGCCATCGCAAAGATGGGCGCCGCGTTGGTCGCGCTGGAGAACCTGGACCGGACCCTGCGCGCGCGGCCGACGCACGATCTGCTGGGCAGCGGCTCGCTGCATGCCTCCATCATCAGCGGCGGCGAAGAAATCTCGATGTACCCGGCGCATTGCAAGCTGCAGGTCGAGCGGCGCACCATCCCCGGCGAGACGCTGGCGAGCGTTCAGGCGGAAGCGCAGAACCTGCTCGACGAACTCGCCGCCGCCGATCCGGACTTCAAGGCGCAGGTCAAGGCCACCTTCGCGCGCGAACCCTTCGCCATCGACCGGGCGCATCCGCTGGTGCGGCAACTGGGGCGCATCGCCGAAGCCCGCCTCAAGCGCGACCTGCCGCTCATCGGCAGCAGTTGGTGGATGGATGCGGCGCTCTTTGCCGAGAAAGGCATCCCGACGGCAGTGCTGGGCCCGGCCGGGACGGGCGCGCATGCCCGCGAGGAATGGGTTGACCTGGATTCCGTCGAGCGCTGCCAGGAAATCTACACTGACTTCATCGCCGATTTCTGCCGCTGAAAGGGCAATCGCTTCATTTTCTTTTTTCACCACCGAGGACACCGAGGGCACCGAGTCTCCTCTTATGCCGTAGGGGCGAGCACGTGGCTCGCCCGCATGTATGCCGCGAAATACGATGCGCATTATTTCAATAACTCAATTGCGTTTACTTCTGCGCCCTCTGCGTCCTCTGTAGTTAAAGAAAATTTGAAGCGATTGCCCGGCGCCGCTGAGGCCGCTAGACATTGAAGCGGAAATAGATCACGTCGCCGTCCTGCACCACATAATCCCGGCCTTCCACTTGCAGCAGACCGGCCGAACGGACGGCATTGCGATCCTGATGCCGCTCGAAAACGGCGAAGGGAATGACCTCGGCGCGGATGAAACCGCGTTCCATGTCGGTATGCACGACGCCGGCCGCCTGCGGCGCGGTCCAGCCGCGAACTATGGTCCAGGCCCGCGCCTCGTTCTCATTGAAGGTGAAATAGCTAATTAAGCCAAGCAGGCGATAGCTCTCGCTGATCAGCTTTTCCAGGCTGCTCTGCGCCAAGCCATAGCTGCTGAGATATTCGGCGCGCTCCTCATCGCCGAGCGCCGCCAATTCCCACTCCAGGCCGGCGCAGACCGTGAGGACTTGAGCGCCTTCCGCTTCCGCGATTTCGCGGGCGGATTCCAGCCAGGCATTGCCGTTCTCCAGGCTATCTTCGTCGATGTTGGCGACATAAATGACCGGCTTGTTGGTGAGAAAGCGCATTTCAAAATCGAGAGCCGCGAACTCGGGATGATCACGCTCAGCGAATTCCCGCATGGGCGCGCCGGCGCCGATATGGGCTTCGACTTGCCGCGCCATCTCCAACTGTGGCTGCAGCGACCGGTCGCCTTTGACTTCGCGTTCCAGTTTTTCCAGCCGGCGTTCAAGCTGCAACAGATCGGCCAGCGCCAGTTCCGTATTAATCACCAGGATGTCGTCGGCCGGGTGCGGCTGCGCATTGACATGGGCGACGTTTTCATCGTGGAAGCAGCGCACGACATGGGCGATGGCATCCACATGACGGATATGCCCGAGGAAGTGATTGCCCAAGCCCTCGCCCTTATGCGCGCCCTTGACCAAGCCGGCGACGTCGACGAAATCGACGCGGGCATGAATCGCCTGATCGACCTCGACCCAGGCTTGCAGACGCGTCAAGCGCTCATCCGGCAGCGGCACAACCGCGTGATTGGATTCAATCGTGCTGAAGGGGTAGTTGGCGACAAGAGCGTTCTGGGCGCGGGTCAGGGCATTGAAGAGCGTGCTCTTGCCGACGTTGGGCAAACCGACGATGCCGATGCTCAAGCTCATGTGACTGTCCTCGCACTGTCATTCCGCGCCTTATATTAAGCCAAAATCGGCAAAACTGTGAGCGGCGCTGTCGGCCGAGGTCGATTTGGGCAGGCGCAGGCGGGCGAGGCTTGCCGGCGCGATGGTGGTATAATCGCGGACGAGACCAGAGTTGACAACATAAGACAGGATCGCCATGAGCCCGGCCGCCCAATTTCAAAGACTTGACAAGCAAACCCTGGACAAATTGCGCGATATCGGCACTGCGACCATCGCCGGTTCCCTGGCCAAAGCGGGCATCCGCAACCCGCACATGGTCGGCTTGACCGCTTTCAATCCCGGCGCCGCAGTCTGCGGGCAGGCGGTCACACTGCAATTTATGCCCAAGCGCGAGGATGTGCACTGGGGCGACGAATACGCCCATGCGCCCGAACGGGAATTGCATCGGCAGGCGATTATGGCTTGCGCGCCCGGCGATGTCGTGGTCGTCGACGCCCGCGGCAGCTTGAGCAGCGGCGTCTTCGGCGAGATGATGCTGACCTCGTTTAAGGCCCGTGGCGGCGAGGGCGTCGTCATCGATGGCTGCATCCGCGATTATCCCGAAGTGAAACCGCTGGACCTAGGCTTGTGGCTGCGGGGCGTGACGCCGAATTTCCACACCCAGACCGAGATCTTTCCCCATGCCGTAAACGTACCCATCGCCTGCGCCGGCGTTTTTGTTGTGCCGGGCGATATCATCGTCGCCGATGATGACGGCGCGCTGGTCCTGCCCTTTGCGCTGGCGGAGAAGATCGCCGCTGACTCGGCGGAAAAAGCGGAATGGGAAGTTTTCTCGCGCATGAAGCTGGAAGAAGGCGGCTTGCTCTCCAAGTACTATCCGCTGGACGAAGAGGCGCAGAAAGAATACGAGGCTTGGCTGCGGGCGCAGTCCAGCCCACCCCCGGACTCTCTCGAAGGTTAGCGCCAGCGCCGCCCGAAGCATCAGGGAGGGATGACTTCTGTGTCTGAAGCGGCGCTGGCGCTCAGCTTGTTCCTGCATATCACGGCCACGGCAGTTTGGATCGGCGGCATCCTGCTGATCACATTCCTGGTCCTGCCCGAGTTCAACCGCGCCCTCAAGCAGCAGAGCGCGCGCTACCAACTGCTGCGACGCCTGCGCCAGCGCTTCACGATCATTGGCAATCTGGCCCTGGCTACGCTGATCGTCACCGGCCTGCTGCAAATGTCAAACGACCCGAACTACGACGGCCTGCTGAGTTTCGACAATCGCTGGAGCCAGGTCCTGCTGCTCAAACATATCTTGATCATCGTCATGGCGGCGACCGGCTTGATACTGCAGTTTGGCCTGGCGCCGGCGCTGGAACGGACGAGCTTGCTTCTGGAGCGGGGAAAGGGCGACGAGGCGGCTTGGAATAAGCTGCGCGTTCGAGAGCAAGTCCTGACGCGGCTGGTCGCTCTCCTGGCGCTCGCGATTCTGGCTGTGAGCGCCTGGTTGACAGCGATATGATCTCTAAACTCATTTGGACTGTACGGGCGAGCGGCGGTCAGTGTCTACGCGACCCGGTGGCTCGCCCACAGATGCTAGACAAGAATGCGGACAGACCGATGGCTCGGCCCAGGAATGTTCTCAAAGGAAATCCGCAATCCGCGAACAATTATAGGTACTGTATCAAAGGCGGTTTAATTTCTTCAAATATCGACGATTTGGTAGGGGCGACTCGGCGAGTCGCCCAATTTCGATCCTGTTCGTACCCATCGGGCGATCCACCGGATCGCCCCTACCGGACTATTTCAACCGAAATGGATACGCTGCCCAAATATGCCATTCCCCGCGTAATCTGTTATAAAGGAAGGCGGAGACAGATCCAGCGTTCGCAGCAGTCAGGACGACCATGCTAGACATTCAGGCGCGGCCGGAAACAAAAGCCTCAGCGCCCAAACTCGCGGAATTCACGCTTGAAGACCGTTACACGGCTCAATCGGGCGCCGTCATCATGAGCGGGATTCAAGCCCTGGCGCGCCTGCCGCTGGATCAGCATCGCGCCGACAAGCGGCGCGGTCTGCGCACCGCCGGCCTCATCACCGGTTACCGCGGATCGCCTTTGGGCGTGTTGGATTTCGTGCTGGAAACCATTCCCCATCTGCTCGAAGAACATCATATCCGCTTCATTCCGGCCGTGAATGAGGAGTTGGCCGCCACCGCCATCATGGGCAGCCAGACGGTCAATCTGTTGCCCCAGCCCAAATTCGACGGCGTTTGCGGCATCTGGTACGGCAAGGGGCCGGGCGTCGACCGCAGCGGCGACGCCTTCAAGCACGCCAACCTGGCCGGTGTCGGGCGGCACGGCGGCGTCCTCGCCCTGGCCGGCGATGACCCGTCCTGCAAATCGTCGACCATCCCTTCCCATTCGGAAGTCGCCTTGTATGACGCCCTGATGCCCATCCTCTACCCGGGCAGCGCGCAGGAGATCCTCGATCTGGGTTTGCTTGGTTTCGCCTTGTCGCGTTTCTGCGGCTTGTGGGTCGGCTTCAAGATCGTCACTGATGTCGCCGACGAATACAGCAGCGTCGAGGTCGGTTTGCATCGCGCCGACATCGTCGAGCCGGATTACCGGCTGAACGGGGGGCGCTGGCGGCCGCGGCAGAACCCCAACCTTCTCGCGCCCTACAGCTTGCAGCAGGAGCAGCAGATCCACGATGAACGGCTGGGCGCGGCCCTGGCCTTCGCCAAGGCGAACCGCATCAATGAAATCACCGTGCCGTCGGTCGATGCCTGGCTGGGCATCATCGCCGCCGGCAAAACCTACTACGATCTGCGCGGCGCCCTGCTGGATATCGGCCTGGATGACGACGCCCTGCAACGCGCCGGCATCCGCCTGCTCAAGCTCGGCATGATATATCCGCTGGAAACGGACATTCTGTCCGAATTCGCGGAGGGCCTGGACGAGATCCTGGTCATCGAAGAGAAACGCGCCTTTATCGAAATGCTCTGCAAGGAAGCGCTATACGGCAGCGCGCAGCAGCCGCTGATCGTCGGCAAAAAAGATGAAGCCGGCCGCAAACTCGTGCGGGCCGAGGGCGAACTTGATGCCGATGAGATTGCGCGCGTGCTGGCGCGCCGGCTGCGCGGACGCGTCGAAGCGCCGCGGCTCGAGAGTCGGCTCGCTGAAATCAGTCGCGTTCCCGACCTCGGCACGATTCCGATTGTGGCGCGCCAGCCCTATTTTTGCTCGGGCTGCCCGCACAATCGCTCGACCAAAGTGCCTGAAGGCTCCATGGCCGCGGCCGGCATCGGCTGCCATACGCTGGCGATTCTGATGGATCGCGAGACCGCCGGCGTCACGCAGATGGGCGGCGAGGGCGCCAATTGGGTCGGCGCCGAAGCCTTCACCGAAATCGAGCATATCTTCCAAAATGTCGGCGATGGCACTTTCGCCCACAGCGGTTCGCTCGCGATTCGCCAGGCGACGGCCGCCGGCGCCAACATGACCTTCAAGATCCTCTACAATGCCGCCGTCGCCATGACCGGCGGCCAAGCGGCCGATGGCCTGATGCCCGTGCCGGAATTGACCCACCTGCTTTATGCCGAGGGCGTGGTTAAGTCCATTGTTGTATCGGCCGATTCGGAGAAGTTCCCGCCCGATACGCTCTGGGCGCCAAACGCCGAAGTCTGGGACCGCGACCGCATGGAAGAAGCGCAACTGCTCCTGCGTGATACGCCGGGCGTGACCGCGCTGGTATACGATCAGGAATGCGCCGCCAACCTCAGGCGCAAACGCCGCCGCGGCTACGCCGCCGACCCCAGCCTGCGCATCGTCATCAACGAAGCCGTCTGCGAAGGCTGCGGCGATTGCGGCGCCGTCTCGAACTGCCTGAGCGTACAGCCGGTTGAAACCGAATTCGGGCGCAAAACCCAGATCCATCAATCCTCCTGCAACAAAGATTACACCTGCCTTGAAGGCAATTGCCCGGCTTTCATGAGCGTCATCCCGTCCGAGATGCCGGCGAAAAAAGCCGCGCCCGGCTTCCGCAGCGAAGGGCCAATCCCGGAACCAGAGCGGCGCGTCAACGGCAGCGCGAATGTCCTTTTCATGGGCATCGGCGGAACCGGCGTCGTCACCTCCAATCAGGTGCTGGGCACAGCGGCCGCGCTGGATGGTTTTCACGTGCGCTCCCTGGATCAGACCGGCCTGAGCCAAAAGGGCGGTCCAGTCGTCAGCAACCTGAAGATCACAGCCGAGCCCATGGACTTCGCCCCCAAGATCGGGGCGAGCGCGGCCGATGCCTTTCTCGTCTTCGACGTCCTGACGGCGACAGAAAGCAAGAACCTCCTCCGCGCCCATCCGCAGCGCAGCATCGCCATCGTCAGCACAAGCCAAGTGCCGACCGGCGCAATGGTGCGCGATACCACGGTCGAGTACCCGGACGGCGATCGCCTGCTGGAGTTGATCAATCGCGAGACGCGGGCGGGCGACAATGTCTTCTTCGACGCCATCGGCCTGGCGGAGGCGCTCTTCGGCGACCACATGATGGCTAATATGATCGTGATTGGCGCCGCCTATCAAGCCGGAACCCTGCCGATGGCGGCGGAAGCGATCGAGCGCGCCATTGAGTTGAACGGCGTCAAAGTCGCGGATAATCAGCAAGCCTTTCGCGCCGGCAGACTGGCGGTGGCCGAGCCGGATTGGCTGGCCCGCCAGAAAATCGAGCGTGCGGGCGCGGCGGCGCAAGCGCCACAGCCCACAGCGGCGGCCCGGGCGCTGATCGATCAACTATCCGCGGACGGCGAACTCAAGCGCCTGCTCGAGATCCGCGTGCCGGAACTGATCGCCTACCAAAACGAAGATTACGCGCGGCGCTATGTCGACGATGTCAAGCGCGTATACGCGGCGGAAGGGGCGGCCCGACCGGGCGCCACCGACCTGAGCGAAGCCTTCGCCCGCTACCTCTTCAAGCTGATGGCTTACAAAGACGAATACGAAGTGGCGCGCCTGAGCCTCAAACCGGAAGTTCGGGACGCGCTCAACGCGCAGTTTGGCGAGCGGGCGCGCAGGCATTATCACTTGCAGCCGCCGCTGCTGAAGGCCCTGGGCTTGAAGCGCAAAATCAAGCTGGGGCGCTGGTTTGAGCTGGTCTATCAACTGCTGCGCCGGCTTCGATTCTTGCGCGGCACGCCCTTCGACCTCTTCGGTTACGATCGCGTGCGCCGCGTGGAACGGGACCTGATTGTCCAGTATCGACGGCTGATCTTTGAGGCGATTGAAACGCTGGACGCGGAAAACCATGCGCGCGCCGTTGAGTTGGCGAAGCTGCCGGATATGATCCGCGGCTACGACGAGGTCAAGCTGGGCAATGTGGAGCGCTTCTGGGAGGCGGTGCGGGGCTTGGGCTTTCCGCGCCCGCGCTGATTTTTACCACCGAGGACGCGGAAGTAAACGCGAGTAAGTCGTGCAACAATCTAAAGAACGGTGTAGGGGCGATTCTGTGAATCGCCCGCCGACACAAGCGCGGATTTTCGGGCGACACACAGTGTCGCCCCTACATATCGACCTTATGCTGAATTTCGCATAACTTACTTGGTGTTACTTAGAAAAACTAAGCTTAGCGCTAGCTGACTGCAATCATCTCCTGGCATTCGGGCGTATCGAAATTGTCGCGAACCCACTCCGCCTTGTCGCGGGCGGCTTCCCGCGCCAGCTGCGCCAAGCCCTCTTCCTTCATCCAATCTGCCTTCTTGTTCTCGCGGATTAGTCCGCGCAGGGTCAGGTATTGCGCCTTTCTGCCGTTGCAGGGACGGCAGAGCAGGATGCGGTTTCGGATGTGGTTTTCCCCGCCGTCCGCCCTGGGCGTGATATGATCCAGTTCCATGAACTCGCGCTCCAGTTCGCGTCCACATCCGGCGCAGATGACATTGCCATTGCTCCGCTGCGCGAATTCCAGAACGCGCACGATTTGCCGATGCGTCAACTTCTCCCAGGGTTCCGTCGCTCGCGGCGTCTTCAGCTTGAGCCCCGGCGCCGCCAATTCGTTGTCGTCCGTGCGTCGCGGCGGCTCGGTTTCGTAGTGGACAACTTTCGTCCAAAATTGCAGTGGCTTCTTCTCGGCGGTGAGCATGCCCTCTTCCGCAAGGCGGTTCAGGACCGTTTCATGCGCCTTGTCCCAGATGTCTATGCCGACCCATTGCCTCCCAAGCTGCTCCGCAGCAACCGGCGTGGTAGCGCAGCCGCAGAAGGGATCGAGCACAATATCGCCTTCGTTGCTGCTGGCTTCAATTATGCGGCGATAAAGCAAGAGGGGTTTCTGGGTTGGGTAGCCGGTAATCTCTGCTCTGTTGTTGGGGAACCATCCCGACGAGCCATAGAGCGATCTAATATCCGTCCAGGTATCGGATAAGGGTACGCCAGGGCTCTCGTCAAGATACTGTCTGATTATTTTCCCTTTTCGTTTTCTCGTGCGATATTTCCGACCGTCGGCGTCCGCGTGTCTAAACCACTTCGTCCGGTAATTGTCCGAGTAGGGCGTGTACTGCTTGTTGTAGGTGTGCTTGCTATACTGCTTCGCGTAGACCAATAAAGTTTCGTGCGACTTGACCGGCTTTTTCCCGCCCACCCTGCCGCCGGACGGCGTACCATAATTCCAGATTATCTCGGTTATGAAATTCTTCCGTCCAAATATGCCGTCCAATAGGCTTTTGACGTAAGCGACTGCTGTACGATCAAGATGAAGATAGAGCGTTCCATCCAATCGAAGTATTCGATGCATCTCCATCAAGCGCACGCCAAGCCAGCACAAAAACGCGCCCATGTCATCGCCATAGGCTAATCGAGCTCCCGCAATCACGCTCTCAACGGCAGGCCAGTCGTCTCTGATGCTGTCGGTCCATTCTTCGTGCACATCATCGTCCCAACGCCAGCGGTCTTTGAAACGAGCGCCGGCCGCCAGGCTGTCGGGCGTGGCGTGAAAATCGCGGTTCTTGTTGAAGGGCGGGTCGGTGGCGATCAGATGCACAGTCTCGCTATTCATCCCGCGCAGGAAATCGAGATTGTCGCCGTGATAGAGGGTGCGGTTCTTGAAGTTGGGTTCTGCCATGCCTAAGCAAAACTCACGCTAAGTCAAACAGGCCTGCGATTCATGGTTCGATTTCGTGGACAAACTATGAAAGACCATCGTCAAGATAGCATAGTCCCTCGCGCCAGGCTTTGCAACAGATAGGGTTTAACTCTTCCCGAGTCCAGATTGCAATCTGTATGAGCGAGAGAGTTGGATTCAGCGGCCTGGGCATCATGGGCCGCGGCATGGTCGACAACGTTGTGCGTGGCGCGGACGCTGGGCTTTTCGAAGCTGCGCCGACATTAACCACCGAGGACGCAGAGTACACCGAGAAAAGCTAAGCTCTGCGCTAGCTGACTGCAATCATCTCCTGGCATTCGGGCGTATCGAAATTGTCGCGAACCCACTCCGCCTTGTCGCGGGCGGCTTCCCGCGCCAGCTGCGCCAAGCCCTCGTCTTTCATCCAATCTGCCTTCTTGTTCTCGCGGATTAGTCCGCGCAGGGTCAGGTATTGCGCCTTTCTGCCGTTGCAGGGGCGGCAAAGCAAGATGCGGTTTCGGATGTGGTTTTCCCCGCCGTCCGCCCTCGGCGTGATATGATCCAATTCCATGAACTCGCGCTCCAGTTCGCGTCCACAACCGGCGCAGATGACATTGCCATTGCTCCGCTGCGCGAATTCCAGAACCCGCACGATTTGCCGGTGCGTCAGCTTCTCCCAGGGTTCCGTCGCTCGCGGCGTCTTCAGCTTGAGCCCCGGCGCGGCCAATTCGTTGTCGTCCGTGCGCCGCGGCGGCTTGGCGCTGTAATGAACTTGCGGCAAGGTCACATGACTTCTGTCGTCAAAGCGCAAAACTGTGTCCCGCTCCATGCGCTCCATCACTTGCGTGTAAGCGCCGTCCCAGATGTCCATGCCCACCCATTGTCGTTTCAATCGCTCGGCAGCGATGGGCGTGGTGGCGCAGCCGCAGAAGGGGTCGAGCACGATGTCGCCGGGCTTGGAGCTGGCGCTTATGATGCGCTCGTACAGAGACAGCGGCTTTTGAGTTGGGTAGCCGGTGCGCTCCTTGTGGCTGCCGGTCAAGGCCTTGATGTCAGTCCACACATTTGAGGCGGGCCTGCCTTTGGATTCGCTCAAGTAGACTTTGCGTTCTGGAACGCCCTTGCCGCCCCGGGCCTGCGCAATTCGATTGTCCGCTTCAAGTTCGCGCATTCGTTCCAAAGGATAACGCCATGTTCGCCTATGTCCGCGAAACTCATAGGTATATCCGCCGCCGGATAATCCGCCAGTGTGCAATGGCGCCGTGCGGTATCGTCCCCGTTGATCTTTCTTGCGATAGGTTCGCCGCACATAATCTTTGTCGAGCGGCGCCCACGCGCCGTTCCATACGCCCTTGCCGTCCTTGGCGTAAAACAGAATCAAGTCGCATACCCGGCCATATTTCTTGGCGTCATTATGCGAGCCGTAACGTTGCCAGACAATCTGTCCGCGCAGGCACTGCTGGCCGAAAATCGCGTCCAGCAAGGCTTTCAGATAGGCAAATGCTGTGTCATCCGTATGCAAATACAGGCTGCCCTCTGGCCGGAGCACGCGCCGCATCTCCATCAAGCGCACGCCAAGCCAGCAGAGAAAGGCGCCCATGTCATCGCCATAGGCAGATCGCGCCGCCGCAATCACGCTCTCAACGGCGGGCCAGTCATCTTTGATGCTGTCGGTCCATTCTTCGTGAACGTCATCGTCCCAACGCCAGCGGTCTTTGAATCGAGCGCCGGCCGCCAGGCTGTCGGGCGTGGCGTGAAAATCGCGGTTCTTGTTGAAGGGCGGGTCGGTGGCGATCAGATGCACAGTCTCGCTATTCATCCCGCGCAGGAAATCGAGATTGTCGCCGTGATAGAGGGTGCGGTTTTTGAAGTTGGGTTCTGCCATGCCCAAGCGAAACTCACGCTAAGTCAAACAGGCGAGCGATTCATGGTTCAATTTCGTGGACAATACTTTGAGAGACCATCGTCAAGATAGCATAGTCCCTCGCGCCATGCTTTGCAACAGATAGGGTTGAGCTCTTCCCGAGTCCAGATTGCAATCTGTATGAGCGAGCGAGTTGGATTCAGCGGCCTGGGCATCATGGGCCGCGTCATGATCGACAACCCGACAAATGCCCGGTTCGATGTCACCACCAGGAATCGCAGGGCGAGCCGGACGGCCCCAGACGGCCGGCTTACTCTTCCGGCCCGGAATCTTTCGGCGCGTAGGGTATGCCCAGGTGGTCGATGATCGCCTGCAGCATCTCGCGCAGTTCTTCAATCGCCCGGCGGTTTTCCTTCACGGCTTCGCGGTCGCTGACAAAGTTCAGCGCGCTGCGCAGGGGCCTCTCCTCGAGTTCAATGCGGCCGACCGGGATGTCTTCATTTGGCATGATGCGACCTTCGGATAACGCTTACGCTGGGGCTATCCTATCACAAGCCGCTGCCTTCCATCATCGTGGCTTTGGCCTTGGACTTGTGACTGGTCTCATCAAGCTCGCGATAAAACTTGCGCAGCGCGGATAGCACTGCCTGGCGAATGACCAGGTACAGCACAGCCACGGGCAAGACCAAGCCAAGCGCGCTATACAGGACGATTATCAATCCGGTCGGTCCCAAGTCGGGCATGATGCGCCTCCAAATAAGAATCAAAAGTTTCAAGACAACAACAAGTTTGGCAAGTTCAGCCTAATCCATTCCTCTGAACATAACAATAGAACATTTGACCTGGCGCTCTCTATCTGTACCGCGCTTCCCTTTCCCGTTACCATTGCCCGCATCCGCGTAAAGTCACAAACGAGGACAAGCCAAAATGAGCGAGAGAGTTGGATTCATCGGCCTGGGCATCATGGGCCGCGGCATGGTCGACAACCTGATGAAAGCCGGATTCGATGTCACCGTCTGGAACCGCACGGCGAGCCGCATGGACGCCTTTGTAGAGCGCGGCGCGGCGGCGGCCGCTTCCCCGCGCGCGGTCGCCGAAGCTTGCGACATCATCATCATCTGCGTCAGCGACACGCCCGATGTCGAGGCGGTTGTCCTGGGCGAAGCGGGCGTCATTCATGGCGCGGCCGCCGGCAAGCTGGTCATCGACATGAGCACGATCAACCCGGTCAACACGGTGGAAATCGGGGCGCAACTCAAGACCAAAGGCGTCTCCATGCTGGACGCGCCCATCAGCGGCGGCAGCGAAGGCGCGGCCAATGGCACGCTCAGCATCATGATCGGTGGGAGCGACGCCGATGTCGCCCGGGCCATGCCCTGCTTTGAAGCGATGGGCAGCACGATCACCCACGTCGGCGAGGCCGGCGCCGGGCAGACGGTCAAGCTCTCCAATCAGATCTTGTGCGTCGTCAACATGCTGGCGGCCAGCGAGGCCCTGCTCTTCGCGCAAGCCGGCGGCGTCAATCTGGAAAAGATGCTGCAAGCGGTGACCGGCGGCGCGGCGGGAAGCTGGATGCTGGCCAACCGCGGCCCGCAAGTGATCAATGATTATTGGGCGCCGGGCTTCTCGATCGATCTGCAGCAGAAGGACCTGCGGCTGGTGCTGGGCGCGGCTGATGAGATGGGCATCCCGGTGATCGCCACCGCCCTCTGCTTCAACTTGTATCGGACGCTGCAAGCCCAGGGCCATGGCGGCGACGGCAACCACAGCATCATCCGCGCGCTTGAGGCGATGGCGGGGATTGAGGCGCGCTTGAGTTGAGCGAATCGGACGCGCAGCAATCCGCGCTTGTGCAACATAGTTGGAGATGTGTTATGCTACAGGCGACCACGTTTAACGCTTGGAGCGAATGATGGCGATGCAAGTAGCGGAACGCCTGATGAGCGCCGAAGAATTCCTGCTCTGGGAAAGCGAGCAGCCAATCAAACACGAGTTGATCGACAACAGGATCCATCCGATGCCAGGCTCCTCACCCGCACACAACCTGATTAACTTCGACCTCGCGTCAGCAATGATGAGGAGACTCAATAGCAAAGGCTGTAAGGTCTTTGGCATGGATATCCAGTTGCAGGTCGATCTTGTGGCAACGTATACCTATCCCGATGTGATTGTCGCCTGTGGCGAAGCACGATTCAGGTTCGACCTGTCGCCACCGGTTTTGGAGAATCCCACACTCATTTTCGAAATCTTGTCGCCATCCACGGAAAAGCTCGACCGGGGACGGAAATACGAACAGTACCTCCAAATCCCGTCGCTCTTGGGCTACTTCCTCGTCGCGCAAGACAAGCCGTTGATTGAAGCTTACCAGCGCTCCGGCGACGACTGGCTTCCCACCGAATTTGTCGGCCTCGATTCCACCCTGCAAATCCCGCCGCTCGACTGCGAGATTCCCCTGAGCGAGATTTACCGGCAGGCAGACTTTGAAGAGGCATAGTCAATTTCGGCGCTGAACCAGCGGATTTTCCCTGGCCGCCACAGCATCATCCGCGCGCTTGAGGCGCTAGCGGGGATTCAGGCGCGCTTGTAACCGGATATGCCGCAATCGGATCGATAGGGCAATACCCCTGTCGCCCTCAAGAACAAGAGGCGACTTGTCATGCTCGTGAAGCCGTATAAGCCGGACCGGATATGGAGCGCAGACGAGTATCTGGCCTGGGAGAGCGAGCAAGAATTCAAGAATGAGCTGATAGACAACCGCGTCTGGATCATGTGCGGCGCTAACAGTCGGCATAATATTATCGGCGCCAACTTGATTTTCGTCTTGTATCCCTTGGTCGATGATTCGGGCTTTGAGTTGCTTGGGAGCAGGATGTGCCTAGAAGTTGACCCCGATTCAACTTACGTGTATCCGGATATGAGCATCGTCCGCGGCGAGCCCAAGATGAGCTGCCGCTTGAACCAGCACAGTTTCGAGGACCCGGTCGTGATCTTCGAAATCTTGTCAGAAGGCACGGAGAAGATGGATCGCGGCCGGAAGAAGGAGCTTTACCTGCAACTGGAATCGCTGGATGCTTACGTGCTGGTGTCCGAGGAACAGCCGCGAGTCGAGATCTTCCGGCGACAGGGCGGCGCATGGCTCTACGAGGAATGCGCCGGGCTTGATTCCACCCTGCAAATCACAGCGCCCCACTGCGAGATTCCGCTGAGTGAAATCTATCGTCGTGTCCGCTTTGAAGAGGCATAAACAATTTCGCCTCTGAACCAGCGAATTTTGCCTGGCCGCCACAGCATCATCCGCGCGCTTGAGGCGCTGGTGGGGATTCAGGCGCGGCTGTCTTGAGTAGCTTTAGCGCGCCCTAAACTGCAATCGAAGTTTTCTTGCGCAGATGTGTTATGCTCATTGCGTACAGTAGTGACAGTTGGAGCGAATGATGGCGACGGAAGTAGCAGAACGCCTGATGAGCGCCGAAGAATTCCTGCTCTGGGAACGCGAGCAGCCATACAAACACGAGTTGATTGACAATCAGGTAGTTGCCATGACAGGCGCCAGCCGTTCGCATGAAAACATTGTCGCCGCGCTCGTCCACCTGCTGCTTGCTGCGGACTACGAACAGAACTGCGACGTCTATGCGGGCGGAATGAAAGTCCAGGTGGATGTATTGGCGACGTATACCTACCCAGACGTTGTGGTTGTATGTAACGAGTTGAAATTCCGGCACGCTGACAGGCCTAACCTGCTGGTAAATCCCACGCTGCTGTTTGAGGTCTTGTCACCCTCAACGGAACAGAACGACCGCAATCAAAAGTTGGAGCAATATCTCCAAATACCATCGCTCATGGGTTACTTCCTCGTCGCGCAAGACAAGCCGCTAGTCGAAGCCCACACCCGCTCCGGCGATGACTGGTTGCGCCATGAATGCGCCGGGCTTGATTCCGCGCTGGTCATCCCGGCGCTCGACTGCGAGATTCCGCTGAGTGAAATCTATCGCCGCGTCCGCTTTGAAGAGGCATAATCAATTTCGGCGCTAAGCCACCGATTTTTGCCTGGCCGCCACAGCATCATGCGCGCGCTTGAGACGCTGGCGGGGAATAAGGCGCGCTTGGGTTGAGCGGCATGGGCCCGCACATAACTGCAATCTTAGTCTTCTTGCGCAGATGTGTTATGCTCATTGTAAGTTTTAACGCTTGGAGCAAATGATGGCGACGGAAGTAGCGGAACGCCTGATGAGCGCGGAGGAATACCTGCTCTGGGAAAGCGAGCAACCCTTCAGGCACGAGTTGATCGACAACAGGATTTCTCCCGTGCCAGGCGGAAGCTCATCGCACGAAGACATAATTGCAGCGCTTGTAAGCTGGTTCTTTTTCGCGTTCAGACGCAGAGTTGGCCATGTTTATGCCGGGTTGCAGGTAATGGTTGACGCCCATGCGACATATACCTACCCTGATGTCACGGTCGTTAGCGGAGAGCCCGTGTTACACGGCGGCGCCAAGTCAGGCCCGCTGGAGAATCCCACCCTGCTGTTTGAAGTCTCGTCGCCTTCAACAGAAAAGATCGACCGCAGGCGCAAGCTTGAGCAATACTTAAAAATCCCTACTCTCCAGGCGTATTTTTTGGTTTCACAAGACAAGCCCATGATCGAAGCCTATACGCGCTCCGCCGACGAGTGGACTTACAGCATTAATGCCGGGCTGGAATCAAGCCTGCGCATCCCTTCCCTTGAGGACGAGATTCCCCTCGATTTCATCTACAGCAAAGTGGAGTTTGAGCCGGATGAGCGCGCTTAGGGCAAGCGCGCCCAAGCAATCTGAGCCGGAATAACCCGCGGCTGAACGAAGCCGCGCCCGCTTAATCAAATGTAGTCAATTGTAAATCCTCCACCAGCGGGGCATAATTCGGGGCTATTGCAAAGAACTGGCTTAAGAGGTCAAAAATGAGCGCACTCCGCGTGACCATCTGGCACGAATACCGACACGAGAAACACGACAAACATATCGCCGAAGTTTATCCCGACGGCATCCACGGCGCGCTGGCAAAGGGACTGGCGCCCTGCGGCTTCGATATCCACACCGCCACGCTCGACGAGCCGGAGCACGGGTTGACGCAAGAAGTCCTCGACAATACCGATGTGCTGACCTGGTGGGGGCACATGGCCCATCACGAAGTCGCGGATGAGATCGTCGACCGCATTCAGGAGCGCGTGCTGAACGGCATGGGTTTGATCGTGCTGCATTCCGGCCATCTCTCGAAGATCTTCCGCCGCTTGATGGGCACGGGCTGTATGCTGAAATGGCGCGAAGCCGATGAGAAAGAACGGATCTGGGTGGTCGACCCCTCGCATCCAATCTGCGAAGGCCTGCCGGAATACATCGAACTTGAGGAAGCCGAGATGTATGGCGAGCACTTCGATATCCCGCCGCCGGACACGCTTGTTTTCATCAGTTGGTTCGAAGGCGGCGAGGTCTTCCGCAGCGGTTGCTGCTATCAGCGCGGCCAAGGCAAGATCTTCTATTTCCGCCCCGGCCACGAGACCTATCCAATTTATCACATGCCAATTGTGCACCAGGTCATCGCCAACGCCATCAATTGGGCGAAGCCGGTCTCGAATCCGCCGATGGTCCGCGGCAATATCCCGGAGTTCATGCAGTAGCTTGACTCGACCTTTCTGTGATTTGCGTCAATGGCGCGCTCGGCAGAATGACATATCGCCGTCAAGCTTCCTGGAAGAGTCGCCCCTCCCTTAAACTTCGGGCAGGTGCCGGGGACTGGGGTTGAAAAAAGGAAATCCAATGGAAACACTAAATGTTGGCATCATCGGCACGGGCGTTATCGCGCCGGCTTATATTCGCGGCTGCGCGCCTTTTGACGTGATCAAAATGACCGCCTGCGCCGATATCGTGGCGGAGCGCGCCGGGGCTTTCGCCGCCGAACATGGCCTGGAAGCCCACAGCGTTGAGGACTTGCTGGCCCGCGATGACATCGACATCGTCATCAACTTGACCATCCCGCTCGCGCACGCCGAAGTCTCGCTGCAGATCATCGAAGCGGGCAAACACGCCTACAGCGAGAAGCCGCTGGCGGTGGACCGCGCGGATGGCGAAAAGATCATCAAAGCGGCTGCGGCCGCCGGCCTGCGCGTGGGCTGCGCGCCCGATACCTTCCTCGGCGGCGGCAATCAAACGGCGCGGAAAGCGATCGATGACGGCCTCATCGGCGCGCCGGTGGCGGCGACCGCGACCTGGCAAAGCCACGGCCACGAAAGCTGGCATCCCAACGCCGGCTTCTACTACCTCAAAGGCGGAGGACCGATGCTGGACCTGGGCCCCTATTATGTGACCGCTCTCATCAACTTGATGGGACCGGTAGCGCGGGTTTCGGGCGCGGCGCGCCGGACCTTCGAGGAGCGCGTCGCCACCAGCGAAGCCCTCAAGGGACAGCGATTGCCGGTCGAGGTCAACACGCATGTCGCCGGTACGCTGGAATTCGAAAGCGGCGCCATCGCCTCGATAATTATGAGCTTTGATGTTTGGGGCGACCATCTGCCCTTCATAGAGATTCACGGCAGCGAAGGCTCCATGAGCGTGCCCGACCCCAACCAATTTCACGGCGAGGTCGCGACGCTAAAAGGCGGCACGCGCGAATGGATTGACATTCCGCTCAGTCATTCGACCAACATCGGCCGTGGCGCCGGCGTTGCCGATATGGCTTATGCCATTCAGTCCGGGCGCCCCCACCGCGCCAGCGGCGACCTGGCTTTCCACGCCTTGGATGTGATGCTGGCGCTTGAAGAGTCTTCCGCGGAGGGCCGCCACATCGAAATCGCCAGCACAGTCGACCAGCCGCTCGCCCTGCCCGCGGGCTTGGCCGATGGCGTTCTGGATGCCTAGCGCTTTCAACAACAAGACACGTAGAAACGTAGGGGCGACACTTGGGTCGCCCGCAATTCCGTAACGAGGCGCCCGAATGGACACACTGAATGTCGGTTTAATCGGAACTGGCAATATCGCGCCGGCTTACATCGCGGGCTGCGCGCCATTTTCTGTCATCAAGCTGACCGCTTGCGCCGATATCATCGAAGATCGCGCGCGGGAATTTGCCGCCGAACATGATCTGATCGCTTATAGCGTGGATGATCTCTTGGCGCGCGACGACATCGATATCGTCGTCAACCTGACCATCCCGGCCGCGCACGCGGAGGTCTCGCTGCAGATCATCGAAGCGGGCAAACATGCCTACAGCGAGAAGCCGCTGGCGATGAACCGCGCCGACGGTGAGCGAATTCTCAAGGCGGCCGAGGCGGCCGGCTTGCGCATGGGCTGCGCGCCCGATACCTTCCTCGGCGGCGGCAACCAGACCGCGCGCAAAACGATAGAAGATGGCGCCATCGGCGAACCCGTCGCCGCCACCGCCTTCTTCATGGCGCATGGACCGGAGGCCTGGCACCCCAACCCCGGCATCTTCTACCTCAAGGGCGGCGGGCCGCTTTTCGATATGGGACCCTACTACCTGACAGCCCTGGTCAACCTGATGGGGCCGGCCGCGCGGGTCGCCGCTTCCGCGCGCATCAGCTTCCCCGAGCGCATCGCCACCAGTGAAGCGCTGATGGGCCAGCGGCTGCCGGTCGAGGTGAACACGCATATCGCCGGTACGCTGGAATTCGAGAATGGCGCCATCGCCACTGTCATCACCAGCTTCGATATCTGGGGGCACAAGCTGCCGCAGATCGAAATCCACGGGACAGAAGGCTCATTGTCCGTGCCCGACCCGAATTACTTTGACGGCGCGGTCAGCATTTTGAAGGGCGGGACGCGCGCATGGATCGATGTGGCCTTGACGCATACAACGAACATCGGGCGCGGGGCCGGCGTCGCCGATATGGCTTACGCCATTCAATCGGGGCGGCCGCATCGCGCCAGCGGCGACCTGGCTTTTCATGCGCTCGATATCATGTGCGCGCTGGAAGAATCCGCGGCCTCGGGCCAGCGCATCGAGATCCAAAGTACGCTGGATCAGCCGCAGCCGCTGCCGGCTGGCATGGCCGACGGCGCGCTGGACGCGTAGCGCCACCGAGACAGGCAGGCATGCAGGGCTTGTCCGGTACTGGCTAATGCTACCGCGCTTTTTCTACCCCATCCCCCCAGCCCCCTTCCCCAGCAAGCTGGGGAAGGGGGAGCGCGCTGAAAGAGACTGAATTCATTGGCATCTTCTATGTGTTTTGAGGTCAACCTACGAGCTACTTTGTAGAGTCACCCTTCCCCAGTTCACTGAGGGCCGGGGATGGGGTAGAAAAACTGGTCTGCCGTCTGCAGCGAGCCGGAGAAAGGAAACTGACCTTGACGCATTTCGCAGTAAAATGTTGATTAACGCGAGGATCACACGTTAATCGTAGTATTTTGGTATTGTTGCTGTTGTATCGGAGCAAGAATTTTAGTACCGGACAAGCCTTGTAGGGGCGACCCTTGGATCGCCCGCAAGTCCGGAACGAGGCGTAGCAATGGACACGCTGAATGTCGGTCTCATCGGAACCGGCGACATTGCGCCAGCCTACTTGGAAGGCTGCGCCCCCTTCTCCGTCATCGAAATCGTGGCCTGCGCGGACATCATTCAAGCCAAAGCCGAGGCATTCGCCGCCACCTATGGCCTGGAGGCGCTGCCCGTTGAAGACCTGCTGGCGCGCCCTGACATCGACATCGTTATCAACGCCACCGTTCCCGCCGCTCACGCCGAAGTCTCGCGGCAGATCATCGACGCCGGCAAGCATGCCTACAGCGAAAAACCGCTGGCGGCAAATCGCGCCGACGCCGAATCCCTGATGAAAGCGGCGGCGAGCGCCGGTTTGCGCGTTGGTTGCGCGCCGGATGCCATCCTCGGCGGCGGCAACCAGACTGCGCGTCAGGCGCTCGACAGCGGCGCGATCGGCGATCCCGTCGCCGCGACCGCCTTCTTCATGAGCCGCGGACCGGAAAGCTGGCACCCCAACCCCGGCATCTTTTATCAGCGGGGCGGCGGACCGCTCTTTGATATGGGTCCCTACTTTCTCACCGCATTGGTTCACTTGCTGGGACCAGTCGCGCGCGTCAGCGGCTCGGGGCGCGCCAGCTTTCCCGAACGCATCGCCAGCAGCGAAGCGCTGATGGGCCAGGCCCTGCCGGTCGAGGTCAGCACGCATGTCGCCGGTACGCTGGAATTCGCCAACGACGCCATCGCCGCGATTATCACCAGCTTCGATATCTGGGGACATCACCTGCCGTCCCTGGAAATTCACGGCAGCGAGGGCTCGCTGTCCCTGCAGAAGCCGAACATGTTCGACGGCGATGTTCAGTTGCTGCGCGCGGGTTCGCGCGAATGGGCGGATGTCCCGCTGACGCATACAACGAACATCGGGCGCGGGGCCGGCGTCGCCGATATGGCCTACGCCATTCAATCGGGGCGGCCGCACCGGGCAAGCGGCGACCTGGCCTTTCACGTGCTGGATATCATGTGCGCGCTGGAAGAATCGGCGGCGCAGGGGCGGCGGATTGAGCTTCAAAGCCGGGTTGAGCGGCCGCTGGCGCTGCCCCTTGGCTTGGCCGATGGGCAGTTGGATGCCTAGATGTATAGTCCCGTAGTGAGATGGTGCGGCTCAGTGTGAAATTTTTCCGGGTTCTCCCGCCAGCGGTCGCAGATAAACTCATAGGGACTTCGCCCCTTCAGTGTCTTCAGCCGTTTGCCAAAATTGTAGGCCTGTATGAAGGCTTCGAGGTGTTGGCGCAGCTCTGCGTGTGTCTCGTAAAAGTAGCTATGCACCGTCTGCTCTTTCAGGGTCCGATGCATCCGTTCGACTTGCCCATTCGTCCAGGGATGATAGGGCTTCGTTTGCCGGTGCTCTATCCCATGCTTTGCACAGATCGTATCATAATCCGGCTTTTGTTTAGCCTTGGTCTTCTTCTGTTTGACAAATTGGCTGCCATTATCCGTCAAGATGGTATGGATGGGGTAAGGCACCCTCTTGATCAGCCGCTGGAGGAATGCGCAGGCGTCCTCGCGTTTCGCGCGTTCGGACAGTTCAGCAAAGACAAACTTGGACGTTCGGTCAATGGCCACAAAGAGTTTGAGCTTGCCCTGCTCAGTTCTGACATTGCAAAAGTCGATGTGGAAATAGCCGATGGGATAGGTCTTGAACTGCTTCTTCGCCTTCTTGCCTTCCGATTGCGGCAAGCGGTTGACGCCGTGGCGCACAAAACAACGATGCAGGGTCGACCGGGTCAAATGAGGAATTATATCCTCCAGGGCATAAAGGCAGTCATCCAGTGAAAGCTCGGTCTTGCGGCGGAAGGCCACGATAATGGCTTCTTCTTGCTCGCTCAGAACAGTGGATCGCGGCTGCTTCGGTCCCATCGGCAGGTCTTTAACAGAATCGCGCTTCTTCCACTTCGCGACGGTCTTGGGGTTGATGCCATACCGCTTGGCCAGCTTCCTTATGCTCTCTTCACTAGTTTGTATTGCTCGGCGGGTTGCCTCTGTCGTTGTGGCGCGAGGGTGGAGAACCTGGCCCATAATTCGTCCTTTTGCTTCTTGGGAACAGTGCCATTATAATCCAAAACTATACACCTAGACCGGACACGATCTCGCTGTGACCGCCGCTTATAGTCTGTGTGCCTGCTGCGGCAATTGGGCAACCGAATGTAAAGAGGAATAGGTTTGGACTATGGCCGACTACGTGATCGTTGGCGGCGGGATTTATGGCTGCGCTGTCGCTTGGGAACTGGCGCGGCGCGGCAACGATGTGCGCCTTCTGGAAGCGCGCCGGATCGCAAGCGGCGCTTCCGGCGGCCTGGGCGAGCGCGGCGTTCGCGCCAACGGACGGGATCTGCGCGAGCTGCCCCTGATGCGGCTGGCTTATGACATCTGGCCGTCGCTGCAGGAAGAGATCGGCGGCTTCACCGGTTACCGGCGCCTCGGCCACTTGCACTTGATCGAGCGGGAAGAAGACCTGGCGGCCGCGCCCGCACAAGTCTGGCTGCAGAACCAGCAGGGAATCGAATCGCGCCTACTGGACGCGGCCGCCCTGCGCGAGCTCGAGCCAGGCCTGAGCGAAAACGTCATCGCGGCGATCTTCTGCCCGCGCGATGGCGTTGCCGATCACAGCGCGACCACGCGGGCGCTGGCGCAAGCGGCGCAGCAACAAGGCGCGACCATCCAGGAGGATGCGCCCGTCACGGGACTGCGGCGTCGCGACGACCGAGTCGTCGCAGTCGAAGCGACCATCGATGGCGAAGGGGCGATCATCCCGATTCGCGAAGGGCTGATCTTGCTCTCGAATGCGCATATCGCCGGCTTCATCGAACGTGAACTGGGCGCGCAGCTGCCAATCTGGCGCATGCTGCCGCAAGTCATGGCGCTTCGCCCGGACATCCCGCCGCCGATGACCCACCTCATAGGACACGCGCATCGGACGCTGGCGATCAAGCCGCTGCCGGACGGCCGGGTCATGATCTCCGGCGGATGGCGCGGGCGCTGGGACGAGCGAAGCGGCCGCGGACAGCCGATCGCCGAGCAGGTCGAAGGCAATCGGCGCGAGGCGGTCGCGGTTTATCCGGCGCTGGCGGACTTGGCGGTGGATGAGGTTTTCGCTGATCGGGCGGAGATGATTTCCGCCGACGGCATTCCCATCATCGATTATCTGCCGGGCGGGGCGAATATGCTGGTCGGCGTCGGCTGGTCGGGGCATGGCTGGGCGATCGCGCCGGCCGTCGCTCGGCTGATGGCGGAGTGGGCGTTGAGCGGCGAGCGGCCGGGGCTGCTCGCGCCTTTTACGTATGGGCGGTTTTTCTGATTCACCACAGAGGCGCAGAGGGCACAGAGAAAGATTGGATAAATTGCGCCGGCAGTGGCGCGGCTGATGGCGGAGTGGGCGCTGAGCGGCGCTGCAGGAATGCTGGAAACATCTCAAAGAATTCGACAAGATATCCATAGATCGCGCGAGATCGGAGAGAAGCGAATGGTCGCATTGGAAAAGAGCCCAGACTTGGCAAAAGTCAAAGCGGATGCAAGCGCGCTCGCCGATGACGCTGAACCGACAAAAGCGGAAATACTGGCCGACTTGCGACAAGCCTTAAAAGAAGCGCTGGCGGGCGAAGGGCAGCCGACGCGCGAGGCATTGGCTGAACTCCGACGCAAGATAGAAAACGATGCCGACACAATTTGAGAATCTGCCTCGTTTTGATCGACAGCTTGAGCGACTTGAACGCAAATATCCTAGGACGTCGGATGCTGGTTTAGCGGTTGTGGCCGAAGTAAGCCGCTAAAACTTCGGCTGCCAGACCGGGCCGGCCGTATCCCGCCCACGCAAGAAGTCGAAATCGCAACCCAGCGGCGCTATGATGACGATACATCAGAGGACCCGCCAGCCTCCAAGTCTATTCTCCCAAGAGGCGTGGACTGCGGTATAATTTGGCCAGACCTGCGACTTGCGCGAGGCAAGGATGGCTATTCAGGAAAAGCTGTACACAGTTGACGATGTCTGGCAGTTGGCGCTGCAGCCGGAAAACGAACTCAAGCGTTATTATCTCATCGGAGGGGAGTTGTTTTGGGACATGCCGCCGGGATTTTTGCATGGACATATTGCGGGGCTTATATTCCACTACTTTCTAATATTCGCGGAGAAACATGATCTGGGCAAACCTACCGTTGAATCTGGCTATTATCCAGCGGATGACCGCACAACCTTGCTGGCGCCTGATGTTGCCTTCGTTCGCAAAGAGAAGGTCCCGCTGGCAAATCCAACGCAGTTGGTAGCGGCGATGCCCGATCTGGCCGTGGAGATCCAATCCCCCGGCAACACCGTTGCCGAGTTACGCCGCAAAGCCGCGGTATACCTGGAAAAGGGGACCGATCTGGTATGGCTCGTCTTGCCCGAGCGCCCTGGCGTCGAGGTCTGGCGCCTGGGACCCGATGGCGAGCCTGCCAGCGAGTTTGTCGCTCGCGGCAATAGCTTGAGCGGCGAGCCCGTCTTGCCCGGCTTTGAACTGGATTTGCATCGCCTGTTCCCGCGCTAAAACTTCGGCTGCCAGACTGGACCGGCCGGATCGCTTCCCCGCAAGAAGTCGAAATCGCAGCCCAGCGGCGCTTTCTTTACGATACCCGCCCGCATTTGCGTCTAATCTCCCAAAAGGCGAGGACTGCGGTATAATTTGGCCAGACCTGTGACTTGCGCGAGGCAAGGATGGCTATTCAGGAAAAGCTGTACACAGTTGACGATGTCTGGCAATTGGCGCAGCAGCCGGAAAACGAACTCAAACGTTATTATCTCATTGATGGGGAGTTGTTCTGGGATATGCCGCCAGGATACGCGCATGGCAGACTTGCCGGGCACATTTTTCGCTATTTGCTGAACTACGCCGAAGAACATAGTCTGGGTGACGGCAGCGTCGAATCCGGCTATTTCCCCGCCGATGACCGCCATACCTTGCTTGGCCCCGATGTCGCGTTCAACCGCAAGGAAAATGTCCCGCCAGCCGGTCACAAAAGATTCGTTTCCCGAATGCCCGATCTGGCCGTGGAGATCCAATCCCCCGGCAACACCGTTGCCGAGTTTCGCCGCAAAGCCGCGGTATACCTGGAAAAGGGGACCGATCTGGTATGGATCGTCTTGCCCGAGCGGGCTGGCGTCGAGGTCTGGCGCCCAGGCCCCGATGGCGAGCCTGCCAGCGAGTTTGTCGCTCGCGGTAGCAGCTTGAGCGGCGAGCCCGTCTTGCCCGGCTTTGAACTGGATTTGCATCGCCTGTTCCCGCGTTAAAACTTCGGCTGCCAGACTGGACCGGCCGGATCCCGCCCACGCAAGAAATCGAAATCGCAACCCAGCGGCGCTTGATTGACGCTGCGTAAATATAGCTGGCCGTAGCCCCGTTCATAAGCCGGCGGCGGCGCTGACCACTGCGCCCGCCTCCGCGCCAGCTCGGCTTCGTCCACATGCAAATGCAAGCGGCGCGCAGCCACATCCAACTCGATCTCATCGCCATCGCGCGCGAGCGCCAGCGGACCGCCGATTGCCGCTTCCGGCGCGACATGCAGGACGATGGCGCCGTAAGACGTGCCGCTCATTCGGGCGTCCGAGATGCGCACCATATCGCGTACGCCCGCTTTCAGCAGCTTCTGCGGGATGGGCAGGTTGCCGATCTCGGGCATGCCCGGCCCGCCGATGGGGCCGGCGTTCTGCAGCACGAGCACATGATCGGGACTGACGTCGAGGGCCGGGTCGTGGATGCGCGCCGCGACATCGGCGGCGTCTTTGAAGACGAGGGCGGGTCCGCGGTGCTGGCAGAGCGCGGGCGTCGCGGCCGCGTGTTTGATCACAGCGCCGTCGGGCGCCAGGTTGCCGCGCAAGATGCTGAGTCCGCCTTCGGGCTGCAGCGGGTCGTCCAGACTGCGAATGATATCGGCATTGCTCGCCTCGGCATTAGCCACATTTTCCGCCAGCGTCCGCCCGGTCACCGTCAGGGCGTCGCGGTGCAGCAGCGGCAGCAACTGCTTGAGCACAGCCGGGATGCCGCCGGCGTAGAAGAGGTCTTCCATCTGATACTGTCCGGTGGGGCGCATGTTGGCGATCAGCGGCGTTCGGCGGCTGATTTCATCGAAACGGGTCAGCGGCAGATCGACGCCGACGCGGCCGGCGATGGCGGGCAGGTGCACGATGGCATTGGTGCTGCCGCCGAGGGCATGCAGAAGCGTGATCGCGTTGTCCAGGGCGTCGGCGGTGACGATCTGCGAGAGGCGGATGCCGCGCTCGACCAATTGCACGATCTGTCGACCGGCGGCGGCCGCAAGCTGCAGGCGGCGCGAATCGCTGGCGGGCGTGGCGCCATTGCCCGGCAGCGCAATCCCTAGCGCTTCCATCAAGGAGTTCATGGTCGAGGCGGTGCCCATGACCATGCAGTGCCCGGCGCTGCGCACAAGATTCTCTTCCACCGCTTTGTAGGTCTCGGCGCTGATCGTGCCGGCCAGGTATTCGGCGCTGTAACGGCGGCAATCGGTGCAAGCGCCCAGGATCTCGCCCTGGTAATGCCCGTTGAGCATGGGTCCGCCGCTGACCATAATCGTCGGCAGGTCGGCGCTGGCGGCGCCCATCAGCGCGGCGGGGGTCGTCTTGTCGCAATTGGTCAGCAGGACGACGCCGCTGAGCGGGTTGCCGCGGATCATCTCCTCGGTGTCCATGGCTGCTAGGTTGCGGCAGAGCATGGAGGTCGGGCTGAGGTAGACCTCGCCCAGCGAAATGGTGGGAAATTCCAGCGGGAAGCCGCCGGCCGCCAGCACGCCGCGTTTGACCGCATCGGCGACCGCGCGCAGGTGGCTGTTGCAGTGGTTGAGCTCGCTGTAGGTGTTGCAGATGCCGATGAGCGGGCGGGACATATCGGCGGGCTCGAAGCCCATGGAGGCGGTGAAGGCGCGGCGGATGAGGCCGCTGACGCCCTCGGCGCTGAAGAAATCTTGGCTGCGTTTGCTTGTATCACTCATCAGAATCGCCTTTTTGTTTTTCAACACAGAGTACGCAGAGGTCACAGAGTTCTTTTGACAGCAATATACAGCGCCATTATACTGGATGCGAAGTCAAAGGAGACAACATGGCGACAACAGACATTCGTTTGAAGCGGATTGAAAAAGAATATCAGAGTGTGCGAGAAGGCCAGGGCGACATTTTGGACCGGATCGACACGTACGAAGCGGCGCTCTTGGGCTTGACTGAATTGGTTGCGGAAAACTCGCGCAAGCTGGACGCGATCATCAAGCACTTAGATGTGCCTTACGAGCCGATGGGCTTCGTCAAGGAATGACTTCCAGACCGGGCAAGTCGAAGGACACCCACACGCCAGATGCTTGCCAGGCAGCGCTCAATGAAACGGCGCGGCTTCTCAAGAAGAACCACGAGATGTTGGTCGAATTAAACGAGAAGATGGACAGGCTCATGAAGCACCTGGGCGTGCCTTACGAGAAGCCGCCTACGGGCTTCCTCAAGGACTGAGGCGCGGGGATTTCACCACCGAGAGATTTTGACAGCAATATACAGCGCCATTATACTGGATGCGAAGTCAAAGGAGACAACATGGCAGCTACAACCGACGTTCGTTTCAAGCGCGTACAGGGGGAATATCGCACCTTGCAAGACGCGCAGGATGAGTTGTTTGACAAGGTGGACGGTTACGAAGCGGCGCTCTTGGGATTGACCGAGATGGTTGCGGAGAATCGACAGCGGCTGGAGCGCGTGGAAGCTGTAGTCGCGGATCTCAATGATAAGATGGACAGGCTCATGAAGCACCTGGACGTGCCATCCAAGCCGCCTGCGGGCTTCGTCAAGGAATGAGGCGCGGAGCATTCACCACCGAGTTCTCCGAGGTCACCGAGGTTTTTTCGAGGCAAATGTCTATTAGACTAGTTGTGGAATAAATGTTAACATGTAGATTAATCTACTTACAGCCGCGCGCGGAAAGCATGAATGCCCATACCTCCAGATCTAGCGAAACAGGAGCTGCATTTTGCCTATTTCCGCGCGGTTGTTGCTGATGCCGGGGCAACCGCGGCAGCGCCTACACCTGACATCGGCATAGATTTCATCGTATCTGGCGCTCGCATACGTAATGAAACGGAGTTTGCCCCGACCGGTTTATCATTTTTCTGTCAACTAAAATCGACCACTGATTGGAAGATTCACGACGATCGATTCGTCTATGCAGTAGAGGCAGATGCCTACAACAAATTAGCTGAATTGCAAAAAGGTCTAGGAATACTCATCGTATATGCCTTGCCACAAAGGGGAGAAAGGCCTCTTTCGGTGGATGAAAGCCGTCTCCAGTTACGCAAGTGTTGCTATTGGTACCTAGTCCCGCGCAAACCGACACTCAATACTAGTTCAATAACCATCAAGATTCCCAGAACGCAATTGTTTGATCGAAATGCCGTCGCTCAATTGCTGGAACTAGACAGAATGGATGCATATATGAGTGAAGGGGCGGAATAATGAATGCCTCTGTATATGAATTGTCCGCAAAACAGATCAGGTCCTATCTTAAACATTCTGGTTGGCGCATTGTCAATAGAAACGAACGTTGCTATGTATTCGAAGGCTATAAAGACATTGATGACAACCCCTTTGAGATTGTTTTGCCGGTAAATGAAGGCGCTCCCGACTATCCCGTCTATGTGGAACATACAGTCCGCATTTTGTCTGCGCTGGTAGACAAATCCCCTGCGACCATAGCAAATGAGATACTGCTGTTTGATCGCGACTTGCTAATGATAGACATGCACACAAGTTCGGTTGACTTTGTCGCAAAGCAGGTTTCGCGCATTAAGGGCTTGATTGGACATTCGGCGAACTCCGAAAGCGATCTGAGACCGTTTTACAATCAATATAACAGCGCAGCCAAGCGCATGCTGAATCACTTTGAGATTAGTGAAGTGCATAACGGGAAGTCCTGCTACCGTGTGGAATCGCAGGTAGGGGAGGTAAAGCCGTATCAAAGAGTTCTAATCCCCAACAGACCGGATCCAGGTCGAAAATTTCCGCTGGAAAGGCGGGTAATGGAGCGCATATCAACAGGCTTCATTAATCTCGAAAAGGCAAGAAGACAACGCGACGTGCAGCCGCTCATTGGCGGTTTCGCGGATGGCTTCAACGCCAACATGTGTGATGCGATCTTGAAGATGTCCGCACAGGCGGCGGCGCCGATTCAATACAGTGTTCAATGGTCAAAGAACCTTCCCACGTCGCAAGGTGTGAAAGTCAACAAGAACTTTGTCGTAGAGCGGGAACACATCAGATACTTGAATATGGCTAGTGGCTTCCTTAGGGAATGGACGCCCCAGTTGCAACGGATAAGGGGACGCGTCATTGGCCTAAGTTCTCTAGTTGACCCGCAAAGTGATGACGTTGACGACGATGAACGTTCAATAATTGTCTTGTGGGATCACGGCAGAGGTCGGCCACGCAGACTTCGGGTCAATCTTGGCAAGAGAGACTACCTCAAAGCAATAAAGGCCCACCGCGATTGGTCGACTATATCAGTTGATGGTGAGGCGCTTCAGAGGCGATCAGGTTGGGAATTAGTCGATCCGCATGATTTTACAATCACAAATTAGAGTATCGAATAGCCTAGCTCTCTCACCCTCGACCACCCCCACCTCGCTCAAGCCATACAGGCGACACACGAACTCGTCAATCGACCGATCCTCCGCCGCGATGCCCTGGGTCGTGCGGGTGTGCGGCTGGGGGATTTGCCATGGAGGCGCAGAGAATACAAAGTTCTTTCAGCGCAACAGCACGAATAACTAAGGAACGGGATTGCTATAGTCTTCAGGCCTAGTTTCGTTGTAGCCTTCAAGCTTGGCGGTAGCAAGCTCATAGATTCGTGTAACAACAGAACCGCCCCGCTTCAATTCATCTATGAGTCTGTCGAGTTCTTTGACGGAGTCGCGCAGTGCGGAGTTTGACATTCTTGAAATACCAATCAGGTCAGTGTGCGAATCGCGAAAACGCTCTATAGATGCAATAGCATTCGGTGAGCTTTCTTGCATTTGCGCCGACTGCCTTAACAGATTCTGAACGGCATCAAAGTCAGATTCATTTTCAATATTGCTGGCACTTAGCACATACTCCATTGACTGTTCTAGAGTCATCCATGCTTCTTTCAGTGTCGGACTCTTTTCCTTAACCTTTTGGGAGAAATCCGTCACATCTAACGCAAACTGCTGCATGACGCGAAGTGCTTTACTTTGACGGCGCTTTTCACTTGGATTTGATGAAATCTCGTTGATTCTGTGCGTGTGTGCACGCGTTTTATCGCCGATATCCTCCATATCCGTAGTTAATCCCTGTAAAGTAGACACTATCAATGCACCCGCTCGCTCCACATCTGCGTTTGCATCAAGTATTCCGTATACACTTCCAGCTAACTTATCAGGTTCGTTGTCGTCGATTAAGGTCAGTTGCGACGCGCCGTCCTGGTCACTGGGCTCAGTTATGATGATTGAGCGTGCCGATGCCGCGCCCAGAAAATCGTTGACAGGATTCGCAAACCTAAACTCATTTCCAGGCCGGCGATCAATGTAGCCAAGCATATCGCTAGCGAGAGTGGATGTTCCGTCCGTGTTTATTGAATAAAGGATTACCTTGTATGGAAGCAAGTCGTAACGGACATCAGCGAGAGTTTGCACAATCTGAAGAGTCGGCTTGGTCAGTGCGTGGGCTATGCCTAACTCATATGCTACATTCGCATTTTGTCCACTGAGGTCAGCAACAACCACACTCGCCTGCTGGATTCCCTCAATTATCGCTCTAAGGCCATTCTGCTGGTCCGCCTCAAGTGATCGACTGACTCGATGTCCTTCTGCCTCCAATGGCATCTTAATGAGGTGATGGTAGACGAGGTGAAATGGATCTTCAAAAGGCATGAGGACAAAGATGTCAAGACTTGGCATGTTGGCTCCAAAACAGCTCGTCGCGAGGTGAACGAATACTATGGCACTTTTGTTCTATTGTCAACTAATGTTTCGTTAGTTCACCCAGCGATCTTCTCCCCACCACCCCCGCCTCATCCTCACTCAATCCATTCAGCCGGTACGCCAGCGCATCAATCTCCCGATCAGTCGACTCAATCTACGACAGACCCGCCAGCTGCCGGTGCAAGCCCGGCATCCTGTCGACGAGAGCGGCCATCTTGTCGCGCATGGCGACAACGAGCGGATTGACAAATTCTTCCGGGAGGCAAAGCGGGCGCCTCAGCGAGACGCCCCTGCATCGGTCTCCTTAGCCCAGCGCCTCAAACGCAGCCTGCCGGCTCTGCGCCGCCGCCAGCTGCCGCGCTTGCAGCGTCCGCGTCAAATCCGCCAGGTCCGCCGCGATGGGCAGGAGGTCGATGCGATTGGCGCTGTTGATCGTCTCCACCCACTCCGGCCGCAGGGCGCCGATGCCGTGCATGGCGCCGGCGATCGCCCCGCCCATGCCGGCGATGGAGTCGTTGTCGCGTCCGTAATTCGTACCGCCCATGATCGTGCCTTCGTAGTCGCCGCCGGTCACCACCAGGAAGCCGAGCGCGATCGGCACTTCCTCGATGCTGTGCGAGCGGCTGGGCGTCCAGTCGTCCGTGCCGTTGCCGCGCTCGGTCTTGGCATCATCGGGCGAGGTGTCGTATTCGCGCATGACAGCCCGCAGGGGCGCGATCGCATCCCGCCAGTCGGTCAAAGTGCTGGCGCGCTCGGCGATGGCGGCGATGCAATCAGCGGTGCCGTCTTTGGCGACCGACAGCGCGGCGTCGATGATCGAACTGACGGAGGCATCCGGCTTCAGGGCTTCGGCCACGCAAGCCGCCTGGACAGCGGCCGCCTCCAGGCCAAAGCTGACCTGGTGCGCGCTGAGCGCATCGATCGCTTCCGCATAAGCCCTCGCCGGATCGCAGGCGTTGATGATGCCGATGGGCGCGGCGTACATGGCGGCGCCGCAATTGACCATATTGCCGGCGCCGGCATAGCGGGGGTCGGCATTCGCCAGCCAGCGGTTGAAGATCCATTTCTCGGGATAAAACAAGCGCTCGACCAGCGGCATCTCGCGCCCGCGGTCGGGGATCCAGCGATTTTCATAGCCGATCATCGGTCCGATGCGGCGCAAGAATTCATGCGCGTCCAGGTGGTCGCCATGCTCGAGGTAGCAGCGGCTGAGTAGCTGCACCATGTGGCTGTCGTCGGTGTAGCGGCCATCGCCGCGGCCGCTTGTGTCCTCCGGTCCGTCCCAGGCTTCGACCAGATCGGTGATATAACCGTAGCGCGCGCGAATCTCATCCGGCATGCGCCACTCGGCGACGCCGCCCATGGCATCGCCAATCGCGCCGCCGTATAAACAACCCTGTATTTTCTGCAGTAGGAGGTCGCTTTTTTCAGTCATCGGCTGTTTTGCCTTTCCTTTATTCTGTAGGTTTTACATTTGGACGGTAAAAGACGAATGCCGCAATAGGACCCACAATAGGGAGCAAGAGAATGATGACCGCCCAGAAAAGCATATCACGCGTTTGTCCACCCCGGCGATAGATATGGATCCATGCCATAACCGGTAGCGCCGCGAAAACAAAGAATCAACCAATTAGTATGAGCAATATAATTGCTTCAGTTGGTCCTAAGCTTCCCATCGTTCAGCCCTTGCAAAAGCAAACTGCGAATATGCGGTAGAGTGTCACTTACATAAAGCGCACGGAGTAGATTACCGCCAGGTTGTGCATCAGGCAGCGCCAGTTGTCGCCCCGATCATCCGAGATGTAGAAGTTGCCGGCGGTCGTTCCGAACGCCAGCGTGTCGCCCGTCTTGTCCAGGGCGTGGCGGAAGATGAGATCGTAGCAATGCCGCTGCGGCAAGCCGCGGCGCAGGTCCTGCCAGGTCTGCCCGCCGTCTTCGGTGCGGCTGATCACCAGCGCGCGTTCCACTGGCACGCGGTACTCGGCGCTGACCGCCGGCGCGACCCAGGCGACGCGCTCGTCCGCTTCATCCACCGCCAGCGCAAAACCGAAGCCGGCCGGTCCGCCATTTTTGTCGGAGATGTCCTGCCACTGCAGTCCGCCATTTTCGCTGCGATAGGTACCGCAGTGGTTCTGCTGCCAGAGCACATCGGGATTGGACGGGCTGGCGAGGATGATATGCGGGTCGTGGCCATGTTCATGCAGCGGATCGGGCAGGTAATCGGCGAAGAGGCCGCGATTGCGCGCTTCCCAGGTTTCGCCGCCGTCCGCGCTGACGTAGACGCCGCCGACGCTGATGCCGACGGTCAAGCGGCGGCTGTCGCGCGGGTCAACCTGAATCGCGACCGTGCCGGGATGATCGCGCCCGGCGCCAAACCAGTGCGCATTGCTCGGGTGCTTCCAGAGCGTCTCGACCAGGTGGAAAGAATCGCCGCCGTCATCGCTCACGAAAAGCCCGCCCGGGTCGGTGCCCAGGTAGAGCCGCTGCGGCTCGTCCGCGCCGCCCGGCTCGATCAGCCAGATGTAGTTGGTCGTGGCCGGCACAGTGAAATCGGGCGGGACGGTGTCGCCTTCGGGGTACTTGGGCGCGTCGACCTCCTCCCAGCTGGCGCCGCCATCGCGCGAGCGGTGCAGCTTGCCGCCCCAATGCCCGTGATCGAGGCTGACCCAAATGGTATTAGTGCGCGGATCGCGGAAGGCGTAGACGACTGGAATGGCTTCGAAGTGCGCCGATTCCACCTGCCAGTCCGAGCGACCGTCCCGGCTTATGATGAGCAAGCCCTTGCGCGTGCCGACGAGGAGTTTGTTGTGCATGGATTACCCCCATTCCCTAGCCCCTTCCCGATGCATCCGGGAGGGCTGACTCGACGATGTTGAACGTTATGCCTTGGGTCGCCTTCATTGCGTCATCCTCCAGACAGAGCCTGTACGATGAAGATCCTGGTATCGGCGGAGACGCGGTCGGAGAGGGTCTGCTTGTCGCGCAGGAGCTCGTCGCCGACGAAGATGTTGACGTGTTTGCGCAGGGCGCCTTGCTCATCGACGATGTAATCGCCCAAGCCGCGCCAGCGCCGGTCGACCGCGGCCACGATCTCGGCGACCGTGGCCGCTTCCACCGCGCACTCGCAGAGGTCGGGGAAGAAACGCTTCAGATTGGGCGTGAATTTGACCTGGGCCATGGCGCCGCTCCGTTCCTGGTTGGGCATAGATTAGAACGGATGTTAAGCGCGCTTGTCAAGATTTGGGATTTAGCCACAGAGACACAGAGGCGCAGAGGGCTGGTATTGAACCACAAAGGGCACAAAGAGAATATAGTGGCGGCGCGGAGGCTCGCTCAATGATTTTAACCACCGAGTACACCGAGGACACCGAGTTTAGGGCGTCTTGAATTGAGCCACATAGGCACATGGAGAATGTCAGGACGGCCACGTGCGTTGCTCATATCGCCTTGCGGCAAGTGATTCGAGCTGATGCTAATCGTCAGTAGTTGCAGCCGATCCTCTGACGCGGCGTTCGCGGAGATAATCGGCATATTCGGCATTCAAGATTTCACGGCTGCGCTCGGCAGTATTCACAGGATGAGGCGAAGCCATGCCCGCGGCTATGGCATTTCGGGCAAAGTCGGCTGTGGTCGCCCGGCGTTTTTCTTTGACGTCGAATTGGTCTGAGTATTGCTTGAGCATGTCACGCAACAGGTCGCCAATGTCGGCGTCTTGTTCTTCGGCAAGTTTTTCCAGACGCAGAGCCACGTCTTCCGGGATGTCGATTGTCATGATTGCGTCCCGTTGCTCAGAGCGATTATAGCATCAAATGGGCTGCGGAGCGGACTTCGCGAGATTATATCTCTAAGGCGCGGTGGGCTGGTATTGAACCACAAAGGCACAAAGACACAAAGGGCACGAAGAGAATATAGGGGCGGCCTGCGTACCGCAAAACTACGGCAACAGCTCGAGAAAATCGCAGTGAAGCGGCTGAAAGATACTGAAGTCACGCCGGTCGAAGGTCGCGATTCGTGTGATGTTGAGGCGCTCTGCCATTGCCATGATGCAGCAGTCGACCAGATCAAGTCGGGCGTCTTCATAATGTTCGCTGATCGCAGCCACTCTTGCCAAGTCGTCCAGAAAAACTGGCAACAGCCTGACAAAACGGTTCTCGAAGAAGTCTAAGAAATTCAGACTATTCGCATAACCCAGGTTGCGCCTTAGCAAGTAGCTGACTTCAGGCAGCACAATATCTGGTATGAGCATCGTTTCAAGATTATCCGCAGCGAATTCATACGTGCGCTGATGATGAACTTCGCTACCGTCATAAAGGGCGACCAAGAAACTGCTGTCGATGATGAGGGTCAAGGATCAATGCGGCTCTTCAGATAATCGGCATATTCGGCATTCAAGATTTCGCGGCTGCGCTCGGCCGTGTTTACCGGCTCGGGTGACGCCATATTCAATTCCTTCGCATGGCGCGCCAGGTCGGCCAATGTCGCCCAGGGCTTCTCGTCGGCATCAGCGTAGCGGTTTAGCAAATCACGCAACAGGTCACCAACGTCGGCGTTCTGTTCTTCGGCTAGTTTTTCCAGACGCAGAGCCACGTCTTCCGGGATGTCGATTGTCATGATTGAGTCCCGTTGATTGGAGCGATTATACCATCAAATGGGCTGCCGAGCAGTAACCGCACTTCTTTAGCACCGAAGACTAGAAGCCAACGCTTGCGGCAGAATCAGCGATTGGTAGAATTGGCGTTACGTCCACATTCATCGCAGTGGCAATTAAATTGTCGCCCGAGTATTCGCTGGTTCTGGTGGAGCCATGTACGAGCCATCCTCCCAAATTCGGAAATCCTTAGAGAAGTTTAATCGGCTTGCAGAGAACACACACTATAACACATGGGACATTGAACACAATGTAAAGACGTTTGTACGGTTCTTGGACGATGACCCGCTCGTACAGGCAGTGCTACCCAACTTGCTTGCCGAATCAACCATAAGTTCGTCTAAAGACTGGTGGGAGAAGGAAACTGCGAACATAGGAAGGCGCAGTGAAGAGATCCTATGGGACTTTCCTGAACACCCGTCTGACAAATTTGCGCTCTTTTATTGTTTGATCCGTGATCAAGCTAACAGTGAAGAAGAGTTTCGGATTGTAGAGAGGCATTTTGCACGTATAAACACATCAGATGTGATTTACGCTCAACTATTCTTCACGGGCAGTATATTTTCTCCATTTTGCAACAAACTTTCGGAAGAACTTGAGAACTTTGTTGAACAACAGGAGTTGCAGGTTTTGAATTCAATGACAATTTCCCATGTTTCATCGGAGCGTGAAACGCGAATATTTCTAAGTCACAAGTCGGAAAACAAGAATCGCGTGCGACTTTATCACCGAATGCTGCAAAATCTGGGTTTCGACCCTTGGCTCGATGATCCAGATATGCCCGCAGGCACGGAACTAAACAGGGGTATTCTTGCGGGCGTTAACGAGAGTTGCGCGGTAGTGTTCTTCATTACCGAAGATTTTGTAGACGAGCGGATTCTTTCAGACGAAATCGACTATGCCAAGACTCGAAAAGTGCAGCAGGGTAGCAGATTTGCAATAATCACGCTCAAGTTTCCTGGTGATGTCGAGGTACCTGAGCTGTTAAAGAAGTATGTCTACAAGCCTATAGACAATGACCTTGATGGATTATACGAAATTGTAAGAGCACTACCAATTGAACTTGGACCGGTCCGTTGGAAGGAGACTGCCTTAAGATAACTAATAGCTTCTGTTGCTTGATACGCCTACAAACACCTCTTTGTGATCTTCGTGCCAATACGCCTTTGTGATCAAAAACTCGGCGACCTCGGTGTACTCGGTGGTGAAATCAAAACGGGCGAGCCAAGGCTCGCCCCTACGAATTGCGCGATGCGCGCGATGGACGCCGGCGAGTCGACGCATTCCCCTTTGTGATGTTCGTGTCTTTGCGCCTATGTGATCAATAACTCGGCGACCTCAGTGTACTCGGTGGTCAGATCAAAACGGGCGAGCCAAGGCTCGCCCCTACATTTCACGTGTGAAGCGAGCCCGGCGCGCGACACATTAGAGCGAGGCCTGTCAGCCGCTGATTGGGGGTTACTGTACAGTATACCGCGCCATATATTTTTTGACACATCGCGCTTGTCATTATATAATAACTTGACATTCTAATCGCGCCGAAAAGGAGGGCCGCTATGAAAACTTATCTTATCCTGATGGTTTCTTGCATTTTCACTCTATTCTTGGCGACCGCGGCGCAAGCATCCGAATTCACCGGCAATACCTGCAATGAAGAGGGCGCGAATTGCCAAACCCAGTCCGACTGGATGATTGGCTGGTGCGAGGCGGCATCCGCGGCCGGCGCCGTCGATCAAACTGTCGAGGAGTGCAGGCAGTCTGTCGGCGCCGACCACCACAGCTACCAGGTCTCCGCGGAGGATTACAAGAACGCGCAAGGCGACAGCGGACAACGCAGCTTGGAACGCGCATCCGACGCTGAGGGCTCATCCGGCGACTCGGGCGACTCGGGCGCGGCGAGGAAAAGCTCGGGCCGCAGCAGCGGGCAAGGAGAACAATGCCAGTATTATCGGGTGCAGCGTAGCGACCCGAATCGACTTGAGTGCGTCAGGCCTCAGCCGGAGTCAGTCCCGCCGGATTCCGAGGGACCTGCTTTTGACCCATTCGACAATGCGCCGAATCCGTTCACAGACTAATAGCTGACGGTGGCGCGAATCACATAGGCAGCCGCATCCCGCTTTGCTGGCCAGACAACGCGGTGTCTCGCGCAGCGTGGGCTAATCCGCGAGAACGAGAATGCGCCTTGGATGCATGACGAGACGACACATTCCCCTTTGTGACCTTCGTGTCTTCGTGCCTTTGTGATCGAAAAAACTCGGCGCCCTCGGTGTACTCGGTGGTTAGATAAAACGGGCGAGCCAAGGCTCGCCCCTACGGATTCCGCGATGTGCGCGAAAGACGCCGGCGAGTCGACACATTCCCCTTTGTGATCTTCGTGTCTTCGTGCCTTTGTGATCGAAAAAACTCGGCGCCCTCGGTGTACTCGGTGGTTAGATCAAACGGGCGAGCCAAGGCTCGCCCCTACATTTCGCGTTCGGGGCGATTTCAGCGCAATGTGCGCGATGGACGCCGGCGAATCGACACATTCCCCTTTGTGACCTTCGTGTCTTCGTGCCTTTGTGATCAAAAACTCGGTGATCTCGGTGCACTCGGTGGTGAAACCAAAACGGGCGACTCACGGAGTCGCCCCTACATTTCACGTGTGAAACGAGCCCGGCGCGCGACAAACTTGAGAACGAGGCCTGTCTGTCGCCGCTTGGAAGTGAATGAACCGCAGTACGCGCCGCGCACTTTATAGCACTAACCCTTGATATTGTCCCATAATGGATTATAATCTACCTACAGAGTAGGAGGATTACCATGAAATCTGACGTTATCCTGATATTTTCTTGCTTTTTCACTCTATTGTTGGCGACCGCGGCGCAAGCATCCGAATTCACCGGCAATTCCTGCAATGAAGAGGGCGCGAATTGCCAAACCCAGTCCGACTGGATGATTGGCTGGTGCGAAGCGGCATCCGCGGCCGGCGCCGTCAATCAAACTGTCGAGGAGTGCACGGAATCTGTCGGCGCCAACCACGCCAACTACCAGGTCCCCGCGCAGGATTACAAGAACGCGCAAGACAGCGCTTCCAATTCGGGGAAAAGCAGTGGCGGCGCCAAGTCCAAGACCGTCCCCAAGCAAAGCCGGAACGCGCAAGACAGCGCTCCCGGTTCGGGACAGGCAGCGGCGGCGCAGGAGGATGAATCGGGCGGCGCTCCTTCCAGCGCGCAGGAATGCCGTTATTATGTGGTGAGGAGATCTGACCCTGGTAATCAGATTTGCGTCCCGCACGGAAACTCGTAGGCTGAAAATGCCAAGCAGCGCGTTGGCGTCAAAGACAGAAAGCGCTACCTCCCGCGAGTCGACTGACACGGGCGCGGAATAACAGCGTCCCGGAAACATATCGCGCATGCGTTTAGCCTGTTGTTTGACGGGCTAACGCAAGCAACGTGGATGCTTTAGCGCCAGAGTTCGCGCAGCCGACATAATGTCTGCGGGCCTTTCTGCCCTGGCCCTTACGTCTTTGCGCCTTTGTGGTCAATGGAAGCGGGCGACTCACAGAGTCGCCCCTACAATTCACGTGTGTACTGAGTTCGGCGCGGGGTGGGCGAGCCAAGGCTCGCCCCTACATTTCGCGTGCGGGGCGATTTCAGCGCGGGGCGGGCGCTGGACGCCGGCGAGACGACACATACCTCTTTGTGTCTTTGTGCCTTTGTGATCGAAAAAACTCGGTGACCTCCGTGTACTCGGTGGTCAAATCATAACGGGCGACTCACAGAGTCGCCCCTACATTTCGCGTGTTGCCTGAGGTTCGCGCGGGGCGGGCGAGCCAAGGCTCGCCCCTACATTTCGCGTGTGTTGCGAGTTCAGCGCGGAGCGGGCGAGCCGGTGGCTCGCCCCTACACCCACCTCTTTGTGGCCTTTGTGTCTTCGTGCCTTTGTGATCGAAAAAACTCGGCGCACTCGGTGTACTCGGTGGTTAATCTAATCCCCCCGCGCTAGAATACTCCACCACTCGCAATCGACCAAAGGACAGCCCCATGACCGACTCCAAGTTCGCCGGACTCTCCGAATTCCGCTGCATCGGGCCCTTCCGCGGCGGACGCGTAGTCGCTGTCGCTGGCGACCGGCGCGACCAGAATACTTTCTATTTCGGCGGCGTCTGCGGCGGCGTCTGGAAGACAACCGACGCCGGGCAATACTGGGAGAATATCAGCGACGGCTATTTCACGGCTTCATCCGTCGGCGCGCTGGAAGTCGCCCTGGCCGACCCCAACGTCATCTACGCCGGCACTGGCGAGACGACCATCCGCATTGATGTCTCCATCGGCGATGGCGTCTACAAATCGACCGATGCCGGCCGCAGTTGGAAGCATATCGGCTTGAAGGATACGCGCCAGATCGCCAAGATCCGCAGTCACCCCCAGGACGCCGATCTGGTCTACGTTGCCGCATTTGGTCATGCCTTCGGGCCCAACCCGGAGCGCGGCGTCTACCGCTCCAAGGACGGCGGCGCGACCTGGGAGAACGTCCTGCACGTCAGCGATAAAGCCGGCGCCATCGACCTGACCATCGACAAGAACAACCCGCGAATCATCTACGCCGCGTTTTGGCAGGCTTATCGCAACTTCTGGCAGATCAGTTCCGGCGGCGAAGACAGCGGCATCTGGCGTTCGATGGACGGCGGCGACAGCTGGGAGAACATCAGCCGCAACAAAGGTTTGCCCAAGGGCCTGCTGGGCAAGATCGGCCTGGCGGCATCGCCGGCCCAGCCCGGGCGCGTCTGGGCCATCATCGAGAATCAGCCCGATGGCGGCATCTACCGCAGCGACGACTACGGCGAGACCTGGGTCGTCGGCAGCAAGGACAACCGCTTCATCTCGCGCGCCTGGTATTACATGCACCTGACCGCGGACCCGGTTGATGCGGAGACGGTATACATCAACAACCTCAACTTCTGGAAATCCACCGATGGCGGGCATAATTTCAGCGAGATCACCACGCCGCACGGCGACGACCATGATCTGTGGATTAACCCGGATAACAACCGCGTGATGATCCATGGCAACGACGGCGGCGCCTGCGTCTCGCTGAATGGCGGCCTGTCCTGGTCGAGCCTTTACAACCAGCCGACGGCGCAGATTTATCACCTCGATTTCGACAGCAACGAGCCCTATTTCGTCTACGGCACACAGCAGGACAACTCGAGCTTGCGCGTGCCCAGCCGCAGCCGCTACTCGTCGATCCTGTGGGAAGACTGCGATATCATCGGCTCGGGCGAAAGCGGTTATATCGCGGTGCATCCCGACGACCCGGACATCACCTACGTTGGCGCGATCGGCAGCTCGCCGGGCGGCGGCAACAGCTTGCAGCGTTACGACCATCGCACGCGGCAGATCCGCCTGGTATCGACCTGGCCGCGCAGTTCCACCGGCTTGGGCGCGGGCGCGGACAAATACCGCTTCGCCTGGACCTACCCGATCGTATTCTCGCCGCACGACAGCAACATCATCTACATCGGCGGCAACCAGATCCTGCGCACTGCCGACGAAGGCCAAAGCTGGCAGGAGATCAGCCCCGACTTGACGAAAGCGGATCCGGAAACGCTCAAGCCCTCCGGCGGGCCGATCAACCGCGATGCCGTCGGCGCCGAGCATTTCGCCACAGTCTACACCCTGGCGGAATCGCCGCTGGAACCCGGTGTCATTTGGGCCGGCTCGGATGACGGTCTGCTGCACATCACGCGCGACGGCGGCGAAAACTGGACGGACATCACACCCCCCGTTGATCAAGCCCTCCCTGAATCATCAAGTACGGGAGCGCAGGATCAGCCTCCCCCCGTTGCAACGGGGGGACCGAGGGGGGTTGACGCGCCGACGATGTTCACGATGATCGAGCCGTCGCCGCATGACAAGGCGACCGCCTACGTCACCGCCACGCGCTACAAGAACGACGACTACGCGCCTTATGTTTTCAAGACGACCGATTACGGCGCGACCTGGTCGCTGATCGTCGACGGCATCGCCGATGATCACTTCTGCCGCGTCGTCCGTGAAGATCCGACGCTTCCCGGCTTGCTCTATCTGGGCACGGAATTCGGCTTGTACATCTCCTTCGACGGCGGCGACAAGGGGCGCGTAGACACTGCCCCGTCCTGGCAGCGCTTCCAGCTCAATCTGCCCATCAGCCCGATCTACGACTTGAAGCTCAAAGGCGGGAATCTGGTCATTGCGACGCATGGCCGTTCCTTCTGGATCCTCGATGATGTGAAGGTTTTGCATCAGTTGGCGGACGAAGCGGGCGACTCACAGAGTCGCCCCTACAACAACAGGGACGGAAACGGGGTTCGCCTGCTCAAGCCGGGGGCGGTGGAGCGCCATTTGCCCAAGGTCTTCGAAGGCTTGTTTGAAAGCGGCGAGGGCAAGCAATATATGAGCACGCTGGGCGCGGTCGCCGCTTACGTCAAGGAAGAGACGCCCGAACACGGCATCAACTACAAATACCTCGACAGCGGCGCCAACCCGCCGAAAGGCGCGGTCTTCACCTATTACCTGCCCGAGAAAGCGGAAGCGACCATCAGCCTGCGCATCGACGACGCCGATGGCGCCGAAGTCAAGACCTTCAAAAGCATCCACGCCGACGAAGAAGAGAAGGAGTCGGGGCCGAGCGCGGGCCGCGCCGGCGCTGACCCGGACGATGACCCGCCAAAAGACTTGCGCATCCCCTCGCAGGCCGGCTGGAATCGCTTCGTTTGGGACTTGCGCTATCCCGATGCCCAGCGCGTCGAGCCGCACAACGATAATCAGCAGGGATTCATCCTGGGACCGCACGCCGTGCCCGGCAGCTACCGCGTCACCCTCGCGGTCGGCGACGAGCAGCGCAGCCAAGATTTCGAAATTGTCAAGGAGGCCGGCGTCGAAGCCAGCCAGGCGGACCTGCAAGCGCAGTTCGACCTGCTAATCGGAATCCGCGACAAGGTCACGGCGACGCACAAACTGATCAACCAGATGCGCGACGCGCGCGCCCAGCTCCAGGGCTGGCGCGGGCGACTGAAGGGCTTGGAGTCGGCCGCGGGCATCATCGACGCCGCGAAGGCGCTGGAAGAGCAAATCCTCGAAGTCGAGAAGGAACTGATGATTCCGGACACGCGCGCCGGCTGGCCGGATGCAATGAATCACGGCGATCGGCTGGCGACGCAATTGAGCAACCTGAGCTTCAATGTCAACCTGGGCGATTACAAACCGACCGACTACGAACACGGCGCTTTTGAGGAAATCGCGGCCGATATCGACGGCGTCGCCGAAAAATTCGAAGATATCGTCGATGGCAACCTGGCCGAATTCAACACCATGCTGAGCAACGCCGGCTTCGGAATCGTCGCGCTAAAGGTGGAATAGGCGAAGACGGACCGCCTGCAATATGGACAGATGGGCTTATACCTTGCTGGCGCTATGCGCGTCTCTGCTCTGCGCCCCTTTGCCGAGCGTGCGCGCCGCTGATATCGTGGTCGATTCGGAATGCGGCCTGGCTGACGCCATTGAAGCCGCCAACAGCGATAGCGGGCAGGGCGCATGCGCCGCCGGCTTTGGCCCGGACACGATTACGCTGACGGCGGACCTCCGTCTCCAGGCCGACCTGCCCGCCATCAGATCTGACATCAGCATCAACGGCGGTGGTCACGCCGTCAGCGGCGCCGAAGCGTATCGCATCTTCCACGTGGCGGCCGGCGGCAAACTGAGCATCAGCAACCTCCACCTGCTGGAGGGCAGGGCCAATGACTGCCCGTATACCGTGAGCAGAGGGAGCGGGGTTTTCTTTGATGACGAGACTTCCTGCGGCGGCGCAATCGTCAATCTGGGCAGCGTCAGCATCAGGAACAGCAGCTTCAGCAAGCATTTGTCCCACGACGCAATATTCAATTTTCACCAGATGGACATCAACGACAGCAACTTTCACGACATCATAGATAGAGACCGTATCGGATGTTGCCGGGTCATCCGCAACTGGGGAGAACTGCGTATTTCCAGCGCCAGTTTCAGTGGCATTTACACATTGGATTCCGGCGGCGCAATCCGCAACGAAGGTCGACTTTGGATTAGCGACAGCCGCTTCACGAACAACGCGGCTTGGGAAGGCGGCGCCATATATAACCTGGGCTGGCTGCATATCAGCGACAGCCAGTTTGCCGACAATGGGGGGACGCGGCGCGCCGGCGCCATATTCAATGCTGACGAGAGCGAGATGACCATCGAGAACAGCCAATTCTCCGGCAATGATTCCCGCGACAGCGGCGGCGCGATACTCAACGAGAGCCGGCTCCACATTAAGAACAGCAGCTTCGCAAACAATGAAGCCGCCGACGGCGGCGCGATCCACAATATTGGCAGCGCTGAACTCACAGTTTCGGGCAGCAGCTTCCTTGAAAACTCATCCCGTCTGGGGGCCGGCGGCGCGATCCACAGCGCCTTTCGCAGCGTAGCCAGCATCGCGAAGAGCAGCTTTATCGGCAACTTCGCGCGCAACGGCGGCGCGATATTCAATTCTTATCAGAGCGAACTCAGCATTACAGACAGCAGCCTTCTCGACAACTCAGCCCGGGATGATGGCGGCGCTATACAGATCTTTCACGGCAAAGCCGCGCTTACGCATGTGACAATCGCCCGGAATTCAGCCGAGAGAGGCGGCGGTATTTTTGCAGGCGATGAATACTACCCAAGCGTCAGCCTGCGCAACAGCATCGTCGCCGGCAATCAGCCCCGCGACTGCTTCGGCAGAATCGAAGTGAATCTTGGCAATCTCGATACGGACGGCTTCTGCTTCGCGGCGATCACGGGGGAACCCGCTTTTGTCGAAGGACCCGCGCCGGTTGAGGGCCCGGCCCGCTACCTTGAGTTAAGTCCAGGCAGCCCGGCGATTGGCGCCGCCGACCCGCGCTTCTGCTCGGAAAGCGATCAGATCCGAAGCGCGCGGCCAGTGGGCGGCGCCTGCGACATCGGCGCGATTCAATCCAGCCCGGCCGCCCCGGCGCTTTCCGCCTGCTATGTGACAACGACGCATGATCTCAACTTCCGCGCTGCGCCCGGCGGCCGCGTCATCGGCGGCGTTCCCGCCAATACAAGATTGGCGGCGCTAGCGCGGGCGGCCGCCTGGTTCCATGTGGAGCATGAAGGGCACCGGGGCTGGCTCAGCGCCGATTACCTGATCGCGCAGGGCGACTGTTAAGATGGCACGCGCGGGAGCGCGAATGCGGAACTTTGGCGTTGCGCGCCGCATCTGTATATGAAGACATGAAACGCTCTAAACCCTTCCTCTATCTCATGCTGGCGGATTTCATCGCCCGCTCTTCCCACAAATCCAGTTGGCGACCGGAGCCGATGGGCTTTCCATGCAAATGACGAATATCACAAACGGCCCCAAATGGAAGGAAATAGTGTTCAAATCTTCCGTACTTTGAACCCCAATACACCATCGCGCATGCCATTGGCGCGCCCTTACCGCCTGATTTTCCGTCTACCAAGAACTTTAGACGTGTATCATACAGAAATGCGACAGCAGTGGCCGCTCCAAAGATGTAGCGTTTCCAGTGCTTTGTATTTGGCGCGACAGGTACTAGCGCCAACACCTCAGACCCGTGATGACAATTGGCAAAGGCTGCCATTTTAAGCCAATGAAGTATTGTTGTTCCCCTTGAACGATCTCTTCCGTACGGGGGGTTGATGTACACAGACGGATAATCCCAGGACGCGTTTAATCCATCTACATAAGGCAAGGCATACTCTACTTCCGCATTCACAATTGAAAAACTGTTGGAGCACGGGTCTAAAGCGATCGTGCCTCCAAAGAACTCCCGTATGACATCTACGTACTTTGGAGGAGTACACCAGTGCTGACTTAGAGACTCCGCACTGTTTCTTCCCGCTGTCACTTGACAATTGCCTTCAATATCCCTTAGTCGACAATCTACGCAAGTCTACCTTCAATTGATCAATTGGTTCACCCTTGGGCGCAATAACATTAAACCATTCGTCTACTTCTGATTTATGCGCTTCAAAGTATTCTCGCAGTATTGTATCTGCGTCAATGTCTATGTTGACTTTAGTAAACTTGTTCTTTCCTCTCTGCCCAGAGTAACTTTCCAAGAATGCGCTCTTGGCGGGCTGCAAATCCGGAGACGGATTGATCAACAGCCTGTCAACAAACTCATGTAAACCTCTGTCCGTGAGGAAAAGCAGCCAGTCATACGACTGCGCCAATACATGTAGCTCTTTGCTGTAGTTGTCAGATGTAAACCAATTTCCGTGGTTGCTCACGACCCCAACAGTTAGCATAAAGCCCGGAAACTCGGACAAAGTCGTTGAATCGATAACTTCTCGCAACATACTGTGATACGGAGCCATCCGAAAGTTGCCATCGTCCTGCTCAATGATGCCTTGTATCTGACCATTCCGACTTCTAACCTTCTGAAGTGATGATACCGTCTTCGCAACATACGCGCCCTGTTTGGCTTTTTCAATCGTTTGAGGCCCCTTCCTCATTCCTTCTTCTACACCGACTCGCTTGCATTCGAATATAGCAAAGGGTTCACGGTACAGTACCGAAATTGTAATGTCACACGCAGATTCACTTAGACTGTCAACATGCGCGACGATTAGTCGATTTTGCAACTCAGCGAGGACAGCTGCATTGCGCTTCATATTGTTGCGTGTAACCACTTGATTATTCTTCAATTTAAGATCATTGAGCGCATCAAATTGCTTCCGAATCTTCGCTGGCGTAACTGGGAGCGAAAAAGGCTCCATTCCAATCTCGTGCATGGAACGAACAGGGTGGAGAGAGAATTCAACGTTATGTACGATATCCGCGTTAGCAAACTCTGGTAGCCTTCGTTCGATAACTATGTGATTTCGTAGATTCCACGAACAAAGCAAATAGTATGTGACAACTTCAACAAGCGTGCCTAATGCTCGACCTGCTGCTTTCTTGCTGTCTTGGGTATAGTGGAATACTGTTTTGGCTAGATTGTTTTGAAGCGCGTCAATCGACTTATAGCCCACGTGGCGTCTCCAGGTAGAGATTTGAGACTCTGCATCAATTGGAATAGTATCTGGATTATCTTATGAATCATACTTGTCCCACTAACACTCTGCAAATTGTCGCGTTGCTATTGCAATCCGTATAGATGGTCCCAGTCTTTAGTGATGGCAAGAATTTGTAGCTGAATGAAACGCTCTAAACCCTTCCTCTATCTCATGCTTGCGGATTTCATCGCCCGCTCAGCCTACCAAATGGGCAAGACGCCGCTGCTGCCGATCTTTGCCGCCGCCCTGGGCGCCTCCGGCGCATTCCTCGGCTTGATCGTCACCGTCTCGACCGTGACCGGGCTCTTCCTGAAACCGCTCTTCGGCATCTTGTCCGACCGCTGGGGCCGCCGCATCTGGCTGCTGATCGGCGCCGCATTCTTCGCCTTTATGCCCTTCCTCTACCAGTTCATCCAAAGTCCCGAGCAACTCTTCATCATTCGCCTGGCGCATGGCCTGGCGACGGCGATCTACGGCCCCGTGACTCTGGCTTATGTGGCCGAACTGGCGCGGAACGGCAACCGGCAGACATCCGTGGCCGAGGACATCGGCTGGTTCGAGATGGCGCGTAGCGGCGGCTACATCGTCGGGCCGGCGCTAGCGGGCTGGCTGCTGCTCTCGCTGGACCCGGCGACGGTTTTCAGCCTGATCGGTCTCTTCAGCTGCCTTATCTTCCTGCCCCTGCTGCAGCTGCCCGAGACGCGCCCGAGCCTGAAACGCAAGCGCAAACCGGTCCTGCGGCATGTCCTCAGCGCCATCCGCGATGGCGGGAGGACGCCGGCGGTCTGGCTGACCGGGGGCTTGGAAGCCGTCACCTTCATCGCCCTCTACACGCTGAAAGCCTTTCTGCCGATATATGCGCTGGAGGCGGGGGTGAGCGTGGTCCTCATCGGCATATTCTTCAGCTTGAACGAAGCGGCGCATGTGTTGGGCAAGCCCTTCTGCGGGCGTTTCGGCGATCGCTGGGGTTATCTGCCGGCGATCAGCCTCGGCATGCTGCTTTTGGCGGCCGCGCTTCCATTGCTACGCCTGCTGGAAACCGGCCCGCTCTTCCTCCTGCCCGCCCTGCTGATGGGCCTGGCGCAGGCGCTGATTTTCCCGGCGGCTAAAGCGCTGGTCTCCAACCGCATCAGCCCGGAGCACCTGGGCGCCGGGATGGGTCTCATCGGCATGCTGCAGAACTTCGGCAAGGTGGCGGGTCCGGTGCTGGGCGGATTCGCGATCTTTAGCCTGGGGTACGGCGCGACGCTGATCGGCTTGAGTCTGATCCTGGCGCTTGGCACGCTCGTCATCGCGGCGCTCTTCGCGCCGGGCAAATCAGTCTCCGCAGCGTCTTGAGCAGACCTGTTTCGGCGACAATCTAGCCAGCAATGTATATGATATTGTAGAATCAGTCGCAGCGCCGGGATCTACGAGACAGGTCGATTAGCATGGACGAAAGCATAGAAAAGGAATCTATCGTCAATCGACCCAGAGCGCCACAGGCTGCAGATTTGACTGGCGCAGGTTTAAAAGGCGCCGCATTAGGCCGCGCGAATCTGGCGACAGCGATCTTGCGTGACGCCGATCTTCGGGGCAGTGACTTGCGCGGCGCGAACTTAAGAAAAGCCTGCTTGTCCGGAGCAAATCTAAAGCGCGCAAATCTTGCCGGCTCGAATTTAGGCATGTCGGATTTGGGCTACACTTGTTTGGAGCAGGCGAATTTGCGCCGCGCCAACTTGTATCAAGCAAACTTGCTGGGCGCGCGGTTGGTCGGCGCTTGCCTGGATCAGGTTGATCTGGCAGGGGCGATTCTCCCCGATGGAACAAAATACACCGAAGAAACAAACCTTGAACGATTTACGGATGAGGAAAATCCCGCCTTCTCGTCAACTCTTGCGACCGTAAAAGCAATGACCGACGGAGGTAACAGCGCGAAGGAACGGGAAACCGGCGGGGACGAAAGCGATCTATCCTGGGCGCAGTTCGTCGAACGGACATACGGCAGCCTTGCGGACGATCCAATTGAGTGGGATCCGCCAGAATACACAAGTAGTACGAAAGTGGGCGAGCCACCGGGTCGCGCAGGTCGCGTAGACACTGACCGCCGCTCGCCCGTACACCGAGTCTCCTCTTATGCCGTAGGGGCGAGCCTTGGCTCGCCCGCATGTATGCCGCGAAAGACTACGCGCATTTTTTTTAATTACTTACTTGCGTTTACTCAGGAGTATATGCAGGCATGTTTAGCAAAAAAAATAACGATATTCATATCACGAAATCTGTAGGGCTTGAGAGGACAGGCCCTACAGCCAGCAGCCCAGCGCCACATCGCCGCGGATATTGGCGATGCGTTGCTTCCCGCTGCCATCGGCATTCATGATGAAGATCTGCTGAAAACCCGCGAAGGACGACGGCGTGACATAGCTGATTCGCCGCCCATCGGGCGACCAGCGCGGCCTGCTCGCGCCGCCGACATGATCGCTCAGGCGACTGAGTTCGCTCCCGTCGGCGCGCAGCTTATAGATTTGCGAGTTCATCGCCAGCGCCAGCCAGCGGCCGTCGGGCGACCAAGCGAGATCGCGCAGCGTCCAGGCCGTTTCATAGACGATGCGCTCGTCTTCGCCATCGGCATCAGCGAGGGCCAGGGCGTATGTCATCTTGGCGTCAGCCGCGCGCGACTCGATGATATAGGCGATTCGCGCGCCATCGGGCGACCAGGCCGGCGCGGTGTAAGATCGGTTTTCGCTCGGCGTCTTGACGCTCTTGTATTGCCGACTCCCGATGTCGCCGCCGACCAGCCCAAACCGCGGCGGCTCGTGATTTCCAAATTCGCGCGAAACGATGAGGCGCACGCCGTCCGGCGCCTGGCTGATCTGCCTGACGGCGCTGAGCAGATCGCCGGTCGCCGGCCGGTCCAGATGCAGTCCCGTGCCATCGAGCAGCGCATGATGAAAGCCGTTGAGATCCCGCTGATAGCTGGCGATCATGAGCGATTGCGCCGCCGACTGGCAGTCAATATCCGAAATAAGCAGATAGCCGTCGCCATGCGGGATGGAACCGACGATGCGCTTCATGCCGGCGCCGTCAAGCCCAATGCGATAGATTGAATTCGATCCGCGGCCGGCGTCGATGGAATCGGTATCGGAGATGAACAGCAGCGTCTCGCCGGGCAGTTCCGTCGCGGCAGCCGGCAACAGACTGACGAACAGAAGCGCGGCCGCAGCCAGCAGAAAAAGCGCCGGCCTCATAGCGCCGCTTCCAGAATCCACGTCAATTCCTCAGGCGTGAGCGCGATCGGGTTGCCTTTCATGCTGCTTGACACAGCTGAATTCGCCACAATCTCATCGAAGTCCTCGGCGCGCGCGCCGATCTCGCCCAAACCCGGGATGCAGAAGATCCGGCTCGTCTCGCCGATCCATGCCATCGCGTCTGCCGCGGTTGCATCCCTGTCAAACAGCAGAAACTGCGCGGCGTAATCGTAACGCTGCAGCGCCGGATTCTCGGGCTCTCGCGCTTTGAGCGCCTTGATATTCGCCTCCATCACCGGCGGCAGCAGCGCGGCGCAGATCGCGCCATGGGGCGCATCGTACATGCCGCCGACGACGCCGGCGAAGCCATGCACCGCGCCCAGCTTCGCGTTGGCCAGCGCCAGGCCGCCGAACAAGCTGGCGAGGGCCATATCGGCGCGGGCGGCCGCGTCAGTCGGTTCGGCATGGGCGCGGCGCAGGGAACGGCCGGCGCGGCGCAAGCCTTCGACACAGATGGCATCCGTGAGCGGGTTGGCCTGCTGGGAGACGAAGGGCTCAAGCGCCTGTGTCAGGGCATCCATGCCGGTGCTGGCGGTGACCGCCGCCGGCAGCGAGTGCGTCAGCAGCGGATCAACCAGGGCGACATCGGCCAACATGCGGTTGTCGCGCAGGCTCACCTTGACGCGATGCGCCTTCGAGCCGATCACGGCGTTCTTGGTGACTTCGGCGCCCGTACCGGCGGTGGTCGGCAAGGCGATGAAGGGCAAGGGATCCGCGACCAGCTTCCGGCCCGCGCCGATCACCTCAAGGTAATCGAGGACTTCTCCCGCATTCGGGATGAGCGCGGCGCTGGCCTTGCCGCTGTCGATCACACTGCCGCCGCCGATGCTGATGACCAGATCGCAGCCCTCCGCCAGGGCGGCCTGCTTCGCCTCATCAATGACTTCGACATCGGGCTCGCCGCTCACCGCAAAGTGCGTAATCCGCAGGTCGGCGGCCAGCAGCGCTGCGATGAGGGCCTCGACGGCCGGTGGCTGGTAACTGTCGGTGACCAGCAGGGCGCGGCGCCCCAGCTCCCGCGCCAGCCCCGGCAGCTGTTCCGCGCTGCCATCGCCGAAGATGATGCGCCCCGCGCTGGCGAATTCAAAACTCATGACTGCCCTTTCTCGCGAACTGAACGAACTTACAGCAGGACACGGTTTATGCGGTCGCGCCTTGAATAGGCTGGCGCCCTGTGTCACTATATTGGCATTATGTCGAATCCGCGGGAGAAATGCGAATGTCGAAAGCCGCAGCGCCGCTGACAGAGGAAGTGCAGGCCGGGCGCGCCCTGATCGCGCGAATCGGCCGCGTCCTATTCGACCGCCATCTGACCGACGCCGGCGGCGGCAACATCAGCCTGCGCTGCGGCGATGTCTTTTGCATGTCCCCCACCCTCGCCGGCCAGAACAAGCAGTGGCAACTGGAAGCGGAGGATGTGCTGGTGGTCAGCCGCGACGGGGAAATCCTCTGCGGCGAGGGCGGGCTCACGCGGGAGAGCGCCGTTCATTTCGGCTTGCACGACAGTTTCAGCGCCTACGGCAGAGCCGTCATTCACGCCCACCCGCGCAATCTGCTGGTCTTCGCCTGCGCCAACCGCGAGATGCCGCCGGTGATGGAAGCCACGCGCAAATTCGGCGTGACGCCGGTCATCGAATATGCGCCGGCGCACAGCCCCAAACTTGGCGAGCGCATCGTCGCCACCATGCGCGGCCGCGAGGACATGATCGCCAAACACGCGGCCGGCACACTCGCGCCCTGGCACGGGCTCTTCCTGATGGGTAAGAACTTGCCGGCGGCCCTGGATGCGGTAGAGCGACTGGATACCAACGCCTACATGATCCTGCAGTCGCGACAGTTGGGCGCCAGCCCGCTATTATGCGAAGAGCGCATCGCCATGGAAAACGCCATCGCCGATTTCCGCGACTGCTGAGCCGGATGATCGTCTCCCTCACGCCAAACACGACGCTCGACCTGACTGTTTTCGTCCCGAAACTGCTGACGAACACTACGATTCGCGCCACGCGCACCGTCCATAGCCTGGGCGGCAAGCCAACTGACGCCGCCTGGATACTCGGGCGCATGGGCGTCGGCAGCCTGGCCCTGGGCTTAGCGGCCGGCGCGGTCGGCGACAAGGTCGCTTCCATGCTTGAAGAGCTGGGCGTCACGGTGGACTTCGTCGCCGCGGAAGGCGAGACCCGCATCAATACTGTGATCATGGACGAGAGCAGCGGCGAACACACGACCATCACCACCGCCTCGATGACGGTAAGGCCCGGGCCGCTGGCTGAGCTGCGCGCGCGCTACCAGGAGGCGCTCGAGACGGCCACCGTGGTGATCACCGGCGGATCGCTTCCGCCGGGCGTGACGCCGGCCTTCTATGCCGAAGCGATCGAAATGGCGCATGAACACGACGTGCCGGCCATCTTCGACGCCGCCCCGCCCAATCTCGGCGTCGGGCTGGAAGCGCGCCCGGCCTTCATCAAGCCAAACGAACATGAACTTTCGGCGCTGGTCGGGCGCAAATTGGGCACAATCGAAGCGCTCTATGTCGCGGGTCGGGACATCCTGGCGCGTTACGGCGCGCAGGTCGTGATTACGCTGGGAAAGGATGGGGCCCTGGCGATTCTGAAAGACCGCAGCTATCGCATTCCAGCGATCGCGGTCGACGTCAGCAGCCCGGCCGGCGCGGGCGACGCCGTGCTGGCCGGCCTGGCGCATGCGCTGCATCGGGGGGAGGCGCTGGAGGAGGGCCTGCGCCTGGGCATCGCCGCGGCCACGGCCGTCTGCCTGCATCCGGGCACGGCCGCCTATAAAGTCGACGATATGCGGCGCTTCCTGCCGCAGGTCCAGTTGAATCCCTATCCCTGAGCGATGAGCTATCGATTCGAAGTCGCGGTCGACTCAATCGAATCCGCGCTGATCGCGCAGGAATGCGGCGCTGATCGGGTGGAACTCTGCGCCGACCTGGGCAGCGGCGGCATCACGCCGTCGCTCGGCTTGATTCAGTTGGCGCTTGAGCGTCTGCACATCCCCGTCCACGTGATCCTGCGTCCGCGCCCGGGCGACTTCTTGTACACGGACGCCGAAATTGATGTCATCCGTCGCGATATCGAGACGGCAAAAGCAATGGGCGCTGATGGCGTAGTCTTCGGCGTTTTGCGCGCGGATGGCACTGTCGATACTGTCCGGACGCAAGCGCTAATCAAATCCACAGGTTCCTTGCGCGTCACGTTTCACCGCGCCTTTGATATGTGTCGCGATCCCTGGGCCGCGCTGGATGCGCTGATCGAGCTGGGCGTGGATACGCTGCTGACATCCGGGCAGGAAAGCACAGCGGAAGCGGGCATTCCACTGATTGCCGGACTGGTCGAACGCGCCGGGGACCGCATCGACATCATGCCGGGCGGCGGCATCAACCCGGGCAATATCCGACGGATCGCTGCGGAGACTGGCGCGCGGACATTTCATTTTTCAGCCAGGGCGGCGGTCGATGGCCCGATGCGGTTTCGCAATCCGCGCTTGTCGCTGGGGGATGAGATTGGGGAGTACGCGCGGAGCTATGCCTCGGCGGAGCGGATTCGAGGGATAATCAATGCCTTGGCTTAGATCTCTTCTTGTTTGGCAACAAGCGAGGAACTGTCAGGCTTCTTGTGCGCGATGCCCTCAAGTCGCTTTATGCGCCCGGTAAGCACATCATAGGTTAGCGTCGAAACCAGCGCTACAGCATATAGACCCAGAAGGAAGAGACCGATGAGCATTAGCGTTTCCATTAGCTCTGACTCCTCTCGTCTACTTTTTCAGCAACAAATAGAATTGCTTGTAACGGAACACAGATCACAGATGCCACAATTCCTAAGGCTATCCCTGCATTTGCTATGAAAGGCTTCTGCATGCCAAAGTCTTGCACATGTTCATTTATATAAACTGCCGCAAACATCATGCCAATAAGAATGATTGATAGGAACAGAAGCTCAGTCAACACATTATATACCCGAAACCGTGAAAAATCAGCTTGTGAATTGTCAAGATCATTCTTGGTAGATGCAAGTACCGTGACCGACAGGATGTACAATTCTGTACCTCCAAGCAGACTTTGATACTCAAGTCCTGAGCCTTGACCCAACTTGAGAATCCCGGCAAAGATCATTGGCAACAGCGGGACAACAATCGAGAAAATCACCCACCTTCGGACTTTCGTCGTGACCTTCATCGAGGTTCCATGCTAATCCGACACGCTCTAATGTTTGCATGAACTGCAAGTCGCATCAAGACCATCGTCTTGATGCCACCGGCTCTTGTCTTCCTATGCGGCCGCTATCTCTATACAAACAGCGGCGCCATTACAGGCTTGGGCCTGCGCGCCTCACAAAGCGCGCCGCGGGCGCGGCCGCCTTTGATGTCGGCGATATGCGGCGCTTCCTGCCGCAAGTTGAGTTGATTCCGTATCCGTGAGCGGGGCGCAACGAACAAAGCTCCAATTGATTGTGTTGTCGCTGCCAAAAAATGGGCTACGGTTGCTTGTTCTTGTGCGCGATGCCTTCAAGTCGCTTTATGCGCCCGGTAAGCACATCATAGGTAACGGTGGACACGAGTACAATTGTATACAAGAAGACAATCCCCAAGCCAATCAGCATTAATGCTTCTACCATGAGCCGCTCCTCGTTCCTTGCTTCTCAGCAGTAAACAGGTTGACCTGCAGCGCAATACAAATTAGCGTTGATAATACGCCTAAGAATATCCCTGCGTCCGCGTCGAGATAGAGATTGTCTCGAATAGGGTTATTCACTTGGAATTGACTCCCACACTTTGTCACTGCGATTTCGACGCGATTCGAGAATTGTTCGCGCGTCGTCCATGTTGTTCCGCAATACTCGTAGCCGCTTGTACCGACCGGTCTTAAAGTCGATAATGACCGTGACAACGGAGACTATCGCGTACAAAGCAAGCAGAAGAAACACAACAAAAAATATGGCGCTCATGGTCTCCTCGTTTCCAAATGCCTAAGCCTACGATAGTTCTGCCGCAATAAGAATTAGTCGAAGCCATCCGCGTTTAACCGATGTTAGCAGAAGCGCTGCGTCTTTTTGCAGCGCTATCTACCGTGAATTCATTTTCGCTACACAAACAGCGGCGCCATCTCCCACTCGGCGGCCATTTGCTGCATCGCAGTTTCGGGCGTGCGTGCCTCAAAGCGCGCCGCCGCATCCAGCACCAGCGGCAGCACGTTGATATCGCCGACTGTGTTGAGGAAGACATCGTCATTGCCCAGCACCCAGTGCACGGCTTTGTCGATGCTCTCCGGGTCGGTCAGGGGCTCGTACCAGGTGGCGTGGCTTCGCTGATCGCCGGCGTAGGGGCGGCGCGTGATGCCCTTGATCGTCTGCACGGCACAGTTCCGCGCCTTGCATATCCGCAGCGCTTCCTCAAAGCCGGCGCGATAAAGCGCATTCTGCATCATCGGGTAGTTGTAAGGCAGCAGCACGGAGTCGAAGTCGAAGCGATCCAGGCTCTTGCGGTGCATGCCGGCGATGGCGACATCATGCCCCGTCACGCCAATGTATTTCACCAAGCCCTGGTCGCGCGCTTCCAAGAGGTATTCCAGCGCGCCGCCGCTGCCCATGGCGACCTGCCATTCCTCTTCGCCCACAAGATGATGCAGCTGGATCAGATCGACCTCGCTGACGCGCAGACGCTCCAGCGAGCGCTGCAAATCTTGCTTGGCGCCGTCGTAGCTGCGCTGGCCGGTTTTGGTCGCGAGGAAGAAATCCCCTCGATGCGCTTCCATCCAGGGTCCGATACGTATTTCGGCATCGCCATAGCTGGCGGCGGTGTCGATGTGATTGACCCCGCGCTCGAGCAAGAGCTCCATCGTTCGGTCGGCTTCCGCCTGCGTGACGCTGCTGAATGCGGCCGCGCCGAAGATCGTGCGCGTGCTCAAATGGCCGCTGCGTCCAAAGACTTTCTTGGGGATAGACATTAGAACTCCTTGAGAGTTGTAGTTGGAACGAGAAGGTCAAACAGATGATAGCGCGAGGAAGGCGCGAAACTCAAGCCGGCCGAGCGCGCGGCAGTGTATCCATCTCGATTGAAATAGTCTGGCAGGGGCGATCCGGCGGATCGCCCGATGGGTACGAACAGGATCGAGATTGGGCGCCTCGCCGGGGCGCGTGGGTCGCGTAGACACTGACCGCCGACACAGCCCGTCAGTCGCCCCTAGCAAATCGTCGGCATTTGAAGACATTCAAGCGGCTCCGATACACTACCCAGCGCGTCAAGCGAACAATTCCTTCATAGCGCCCACAGAAGCGCGGAAGCCATCTTCGAAACTGCCATTTAGCGGGCGATAGACCGACTCCAGCGAAATGGAACCGGCATATCCATCTGCCTTCAGCGCAGCGGCAATATCGACCAGGTAGGGCGCCATTTGGCCGGTCCCGAGTTTGCGGCAACTGATTCTGGCTTTGTCAATTTCAACCAGGACATCCTTGAGGTGGATATGGCCCAGATAGCCGCCGCGCAGCGCCTCATAGCCATCGGGGTAAGCCGCTTCCGTGGAATACAGCGCGTTAGCCGGGTCCCAAAGCAATTTCAGCCGATCGGAACCAACTTCGTCAATCATCTTGCAGGCCAGATGCGCTGAGTTGGTGATGGCGTTATTGCCCGTTTCGACCACGAGCGTGACGCCGCGGTCTTCCGCGATCCGCGCCGCGCCGGCGATCAATTCACGCGCCTTGTCCCAGGCGCCGGTCGCCACATTCCACTCCTCGGCGCCATAGCTGCCAAACAAGATCATTTCTTTCTTGAAGCTCATTATCCGCAGCAAATCGCAATCCAGGGCCTGCGCCATATCGATGCAGCGCTCCAGCCCGGCGAGATGCTCCAGGTAAGCCGGCGATTTGCTTGTGAGATCAGCGAGCGGCAAACCGCCGAAGACATGCCGCGACACGCAGGAGACCTCGACCCCGTGCGCCTGCACCAATGCCTGCGCGCGCGCCATTTGGGCGTCGGACAGGTCGCCGACTTCCTTGTCCCACAAATATTGCAATTCGGCCTGGGTAAGGCCGAATTCGTTCATGACGCTCAGCGCGCGCTCAAATTCGCGGCTGATGCCGTCGGTGATGACGCCTAGCTTTGCCATTGCGCTCTCGCTTCATCTTTGCCGATCGCCCGCGCCGGGGCCGGCAGCCCCAGCGCGAGCCTATCATAATCGGCATGACAATGCAGTCCAAGAGCGGCTGTCGTTGGCGCGCGCGTCACGCGCCCGGTTTATTTGTCCACGCCGGTGACCACAATGCCCTGGATGAACACCCGCTGCGCCAGGAAGAAGATCGCCAGCGGCGGAATCATCGAAATGACGGCGGCCGCCAGAATCAACTGCGTCTCCGAGCTGTACAAGCCGTTGAATTCGGTCAAGCCCACCGAGATCGGATTGGCTTCGCGGTTGCCGGCCAGGTAGATCAGCGGACCGAAGAAATCGTTCCAGGCGAAGAAGAAGTGGAAGAGCGAGACCGCCGTGAGCGCCGGTACCGCCTGTGGCAGGATGACTGCGACAAAGGTGCGGATGCGGCCGGCGCCGTCGATCTGCGCCGCTTCTTCCATCTCGCGCGGAATCGTCAGGAAATACTGACGCAGCAGGAAGATATTGTAGGCGTTGCCGAACATGGCCGGCACAATCAGCGGCAGCCAGCTCCCGCCCCAGTCCAGCACATTGACGAAGAAAGCGTAGGTCGGCACCAGCGTCACCGCTGGCGGCAGCACAATCGTCCCGATCATGATCATGAACAGCAGGTTCTTGAAAGGGAAGTTGAAACGGGCGAAACCATAGGCGGCGCAGGATGAAGCCGCGACCGTGCCGATCATGGTGATGAAGGCGTAGAGCAGCGTATTCGCCAGCAGCCGCGCGAAGTCTATGGTATCCCAAGCCTTCGGGTAATTGTCCCACTGCACGGCGAATTCGCGCACCGGCACAAGCTGGCGCCAGTTGCCCTCCCAGTCGATCAGCCCCGCGCCCGGATTCGCCGGATCGACGAACTGGCTCGCGCGCCGTCCTTTTTTGAACAGGGCCCAGTGGCGGATGCCCGATTCTGTCGGCACTTGCAAGACATCGTAGCTGTCGCCTTCATATTCAAAGGAGACGGCTTCGGCAGGCCAGACGGGCGCGCCCGGGTCGGATGTCTGCGCTTTGCTCTTCAACGAGGTGATGACGCCATAAGCCATCGGCATCAGGTAGATCGCCAGGATTGTCAAGGCGAAGAGCGTCACGGCCGCGGTCAGCAGAAGATCGCGCCGCCGTTTGGACAGCTCGTATTCCGTGTAGTTCTTCTGTTTCTCAGCCATCATCTGCTTTCCCCGGCGTAATAGACCCAATAGCGGCCGGACCAGAAGAGGAATATGGTGATGGCAAGCCCGATGATGAACATGAACCAGGCCAGCGTGGCGCCATAGCCCATATTTTGGAAGGGAAAGGCTTGCTTGTAGAAATAGACCATGTAAAAGTTGGTCGAGCCCTCGGGGTAGCCACTGCCGCGGTTGAGCACATAAGGCACGATGAAATACTGCAGCAGGCCGACGACGCTCAGCACCAGGTTGTAAAAGATAACCGGCGTCACCATCGGCACCGTGACCGACCACAACTGCCGCAGCCAACCGGCCCCGTCAATCGACGCCGCCTCGTAGAGTTCCGACGGCACGCCCTGCAAGCTCGCCAGGTTGATGAGAATCGCGTTGCCGATGCCCCAAAGCCCGATGAAGGTGTAGGCGATATAGATCAGGTTCGGGTCGTCAAGCCAGCGCAAACCATCCATGCCGACAGCCTGAATGCCCGTCAGCCCGATCATCTGGTTGAGCCAACCCGTCTGCGGATTGAGCACGCGCGACCAAATCAGGATGGCGGCGATAAGCGGGACCATGGTCGGCGCGTAAAAGAGCGTCCGCATGACATTCCGCCCCAGCAGGTGCTTCGAATTAAGCAGGACCGCCAGCAAAAAGGCGGATACCATGCCGATGGGCAGGGAAATCAGCGCGAACTTGAAGGTGACGAAGAGCGCCTCCCAGGTGTTGGGATCGCGCGCCAGCATCCGCGCCCAGTTCTGCAAGCCGACGAAGCGCGCCTCGTCCGGCGCCGACAGCGTGAAATCGTAGAGCGAGAACAGAAAGGAAACGACCATAGGCGCGAGGTAGAAAAGGGAGAAGCCGATCAGCCAGGGACTGAGAAAAATCAGACCCCACTTCGCTTCATTGCGCTGCGCGCCCGTCAGCCGGAACGCCGCGCGAATGCTCCACTTCGCCTGCCCGCGCGCGGCGCCAAATTCAGTAAACATGTCCATGACAATTGCCTTTGAAAATATACTCTGCTTGCGCCTGGCAGGGGCCCGGGGCCCCTGCCAGGCAAGCATTTTGCGTCAGGTGGCTTTACATCTCCGCGTCAAAGATGGCTTGCAGGTCGTCGCGCAGCGCGTCGAGCGCGGCATCCACGTCCTCATCGCCGTTGTTGTCCACCAGCTGCCCGTATTCGGTGTATCGAGCGCTGGATTCGAGGAAGCTCGGCATGCCTTCTTCGTGATTCGGGTTGTCAGGATGCTGCAAACCGGCGAGCACGACATCCCAATTCAAGTTCGCCCAATCGACATTCGGGTAGGCTTCGCCCTGCGCCGCGACGGTGCGCTCGATGAAATCAGCCTGAAGGCTGAGGCGCGCCGGCATGCCGCCGTAGAGACTTGTGAGATCGGCGGCGCGCTCGCCCAGCAGGTAGGTCAAGACGGCGAAGGCTTCTTCCGGGTGGTCGGAGCTGTTCATAACCCCGAAGGTATCGGCGTGCAGCTTGGCGGTGGCGACGCCGTTATGCGATGGCACGGGAGCGAAATCCCAGGCGGCATCCAGGTTGGCGGTGCCCCAGCCCAGATACCAGAGGTGAATCGCGATCATGCCCATATTGCCGGTGTCGAACCAGTTGGAGCTGCCGCCGCCCATAATCTCGCTGCCGCTATAGACGGCGTTGGGGTAGAAGTAGTCTTCCCACATGGCATTGTGATACCAGTGTTCAGCTTCGCGCCAGGCCTCGGGAATGACGGCGTTGCCCTCGGCGTCGACGAAGTTGGAGGAACCGAAGAGAGTCGCGCGGCCGCGCACATCGGTGAACTGGTTGCCGAAGCCGAACTGCACGATATTGCCGGTGTCGTATTCCTCCATCGTGGCGTCGTTGCCGTTGATATCGACCGAGAGGATCTTGGCGAGCTCCGCCAATGCGTCCATATTCCATTCGTGCTCGACCCCTTCCCAATCGGTGTAGGTCTCGCCGTAGGCGCTAGGCGGATAGGGAATGCCGGCTTCATCAAAGAGGTCGATGTTGTACATCAAGAAGGAGGGGAAAACCGCGAAGGGGATGCCCAACTGGCCTTCGCCCTCGACGCGGTAGAATTCGATAAGCGCCGGGTCGAAGTCGCTAAGATCGTACATATTCGCATCGATCAGCGGCGTCAGGTCCAGCCAGGCGCCGGGGAAGGACGCCCGTCCGCGAATGCCCATCGGTCCCACGATGTCGGGCGCGTTGCCCGCCGCGATCTGCGTGCTTAATACATCGTAGGCTTGCTCGTTGTCGACGATTTCCAAAACCAGCTCGATTGCGTCCTGGGACGCGTTGAAATCAGCGACGACTTCTTCTTGCGCGGCGACCAGGGGCGCATCCGTGCCCGCGCCCAAGCCGACATACCAGCGGATGCGAACCCGCTCCTGGGCGCCGGCCATGCCGGCTGCCAAAGCCAGGATCAAACTCAAAAGGACAAAAAGGGTGGCTTGCTTGTTGATACGCATTTCTTTCTCCAAGGTGCTAAACGCTGCGAACAATAGGATGCGAGTTGAAACCATTTTCAGCAAAGCGCTTGAAATCGGTTTCAAAACCAACGACGACGCTTTTTCCAAATGGATTCCCTTTCCACTCTCGGTACTTAGGGCGATTGCGCCGCGCCACAACTGGCGCGGACGACCAGATTGACTGGATTGATGGTGCGCTGCGGCGGACTTGGCGCGGGTTCCAAGATCATCTCCGCCAGCCGCTCGACGGCGATGCGGCCGGCCTGCCCGATGGGTTGGCGCACGGTGGTCAGGGGCGGATCGGCAAGGATGGCGGGCGGCAAATCATCGTGGCTGACGATGGCGATATCCTGGGGCACGCGCAAATCCGCCTCGCGCAGGGCGCGCAGCGCGCCCAGGGACATGGTGTCGGAGGCGACAAAAACCGCGTCCGGCTTTTGCGGGATCAGGGTCTTCATGGCGGCGTAGGCGCTTTCAGCGGTGTAATCGCCAAAGGCGACCAAGCTGGAGTCATAGGGTCTGTCGCGCTCGTTCAAGGCCTGCCGATAACCCAAAAGACGATCATCCCCGGCGCTATTCTGGTCGGAGGCGATGGTTGCGATGCGGCGATATCCCAGCTCAATGAGGTGCTCGGCAGCCAGGTAGCCGCCGGTCACATTGTCCGCATCCACATAATTGACGTTTTCCGCTCCGCTGGGCCGGCCGGTGAAAACGAAGGGGATTTCAGCGTCGAGCAAGAGCGGGATAAAAGAATCGCCTTTGTTGTCAGCCGTGATGATCAAGCCATCGAACAAACCGGCGGCCAGGATGGCGCTGAGGGACTTCTGCCCTTGGGCTTCGGTATAAGATAGAAAAAGAGACAGGATAAGATCTTTGTCCGCGGCGCTTTTTGAGATCGCTTCGGTCAAAGCCGGGAAGTAGGGATCATTGAAGACCATTTCCCCGCTGGCGGAGATTACCAGGCCGATGATGCTGGACCGTTCCGAGGCGAGCAGGCGAGCGATTTTGTTGGGCTGATAACCCGTTTCCTGGATGATTCTCTGCACTTTTTCGCGCACTGCCGGGCGCACGTGCGGGTAGCCGTTCAAGACGCGCGAGACCGTGGCTTTGGAAACATTGGCCAATTCGGCCACGCGCTGCATGGTGATCTTGTTGCTCATAAGGCAATAGGCTCTGAAACCGGTTTCATATACTATAAGTCATAAGAAACCGCTTGTCAAGCTTTTTGTGAAACTGGTTTCAAGATGGAGCAAATTGGAGGAAGTAAACGCAAGCAAATCGCGCAAAATCTGATGGGCATTTTGAAGCGAAGGCGGGCGAGCCACCGCCTCGCCCGTAAACCGAGTCTCCTCTTATACCGTAGGGGCGACCCTTGGGTCGCCCGCAAGCGCGCCGAGAAAACGATGCGCATATTTTCAATTACTTACTTGCGTTTGCTGAGGCAAAGCCTGGTTTGTCGGGCGAAAGCCAATTGGAAAAGCGCTGCAAACCCGGGCGAGCCAGCGCTGCGGGAAGGGCCCGCCGATTACCAACGCACCTCCGCGCCGGAGAACTGCTCAAGGACCTTGACAATCGCCCAATTGTCGCCGTCCGGATACAGGGAGATGCCCGCCTGAAACAACTCGTAGGCGCTGCTGGTCGCGAAGAGCGGCATGCCGTTTTCGCGCGCCAGCGCCATGCTGATCCCCAGGTCCTTGTACATCGTCCCGATGTGGCTGCCGCCGTCCTCAAATTGCCTTTCCATGATCTGCCTGGCGCAATTCTTGAAGAAGGGCGTATTGGCGACATGCGTGCTGCTGAAGACTTCGTACAGAGTTTCGCCCTTGACGCCGGCTTTGGCGCCTAAAGCGAGCGCTTCGAAGATGCCGACGAAGCTGACGCCGATCAGCGCTTGCAAGGCGGCTTTGACCGTCTGCCCCATGCCGATCTCCTCACCAACGTGGAAAATATGCTCGCCAACCGCGTTGAGCACATCGCGATTGTCCGCGAAAATCGCCGGCGTCGCCGCAACCATCATCGTCAACGTGCCGGCTTCGGCGCCGAACTGCCCGCCGCTGACCGGACTGTCGATCAATTGGAGCCCCGTCCCCTCAATGACATCCGCCAGGCCGCGCGCTTCGGCCGGTTCGACGGTGGCGGTGACGATGATCGTCGCGCCGGCCCGCAGCGTTTCGCGCAATTCTGTGACGACATCAAGCGCTTGGGCGCCGCTCATCACCATCACAAAAACCGCATCCGCATCCGCGAGCTCGGCCAGGCTGGCGACGGATCTGCCGCCGAGATCGGCCAGCATCGCGCCGCGCTCCGAGCGCAAGTCGTAGCCCATCACGGGAAATCCCGCCGCCAGCAGGTTCTTCGCCATGCCAAAGCCCATATTGCCCAAGCCGACTACCGCGACCTGTTTCATTAGATTCTTCCTCTTATAAACAAATTCATGTCGGAGAAGGGGCGACGCAGACGGTCGCCCCGGCAAGCCCGGCAGCGGCGCTCACGCGCAATCACGAGCCGGCCAAGAATCTCACGCCTTGCAGCACGCCCAGCTTCTGCTCGCGCTCCGTATCATCATAATAATGATCCTCCAGCTCAATGCTCACGCAACCGGAATAACCGTTTTCCTCCAGGATGCTGAGGATGATCTTCCAATCGGAAAGGCCGTGGCCGGGAATCGTATAGCGCCAGTTCATGCCGCCATATTTGAAGGGCGTCGCGAAGGTCGCTTCCTGCAGGTTGCCGTATTGATAGAGATTCTCGTCGATGATCATGCAATCCTTGCCATGCACGTGGAAGACCTGGCCGACGAATTCTTTCAAGAAGCGAATCGGGTCAATGCCCATGCGCAGCAGATGCGACGGGTCGTAGTTGACGCCCATGTTGGGCGAGCCGGTCCCCTCGATAAAGGCGCGGTAGGTCTCCGGCGTGCAGACCAGCGAGCCCGGGCCCGGCCAGCCTTCGATCACCAGATAAGCATCGTTCGCCTCGAACGTCGCGCCCAGTTCGCCGAAGCTCTCGAGCATGTATCCGAAGTTCTCCGCCCGCGGACGCGCGGGATCTTCCGGGATCATGCAGATGAAGAAGTTCTTGACGCCGGCGGCGGCGCAAGCCTGGATATAGGCGGCGTTTTGGGCGACGGCTTCGCGCCGTTTTCCGGCATCGGGCGACATCATTTCGCCGCCGGCCGGCAGGTCCGCGCTGCCCACGCGCAAGCCGGCTTCAATGACCGTCTTGCCGATGCTGTCGGCATCGCGACCCAGGTCGATAACTTCCAGTTCGTTTTCCAGCGCCCAGGCGATCATGCCGTCGAGGTCTTGCTCCCAACTGTAATTGCGGCGGCGCCAGCCGAGCGGAAAGTTGCCAGTTGCAGTCTTCATGCGCGATTCTCCTTTTTCAGCAATTTCGGCGTATTCTACTCGGCTGCCCGTGCGCTGCCTATAGTCTCGCGCTTAGGCGCCGGCAGTTCCTTTTAGTTACCGCATGGCGCCGGGAAAGGTATAATTGATTTCGAAGACGATTGGCCAGCCCGACTTGCATCAGAAAGCCGAGCGCACCTGTTGCTATGGAAAAAGAGAAGGAGCGCCGCAGATTCAGAGCTTTCGGCTGCCGCCGGCTGTTCTGGACGGCTGCCACCGTTTTGGGTTTAATGTGCAGCCTGCCCTTCATTCTGACCGCGCCCGAGTTGCACTGGCATATCCACAACAACATCCGGCAGCCGCTCATCACGCCCGTGCCGGCGAGCAAAACATCGGACCTGATCGCCTTCATCTGCGAATGGAGAAGAGATAGTCAGCTCGGCGCCATATACACCATTCGCCCCGATGGCAGCGATTTAAGACAGATTCGCGCGCGCCCTTACGAGGAGTACAGCCAATTCAGTTGGTCGCCGGACGGCGCCTGGCTGATTTTCGTCGCCACCAATCACTTCTTGACCATGCTGCCGGAAGAAAGATATGAAATTTACCGGGTTCGCTTCGATGGCTTGGATTCCCGCCGTTTGACCTATAACCGCCTCATAGAGCTCGCGCCGATTTGGTCATACGATGGGCGTTCCATATTGTTCATGAGCAGACGCGTCATCTACGAAATCTCGGTGGAAGGACATGAAATCAGCCGAACCCATAATGCCTACGCTTACAACAGAAGGGCCGGTCGCTGGGGCCGGCGTTCAATAGACTGGACTTCAGACGGCCGGCGAATCATCGGCATCGGCGCTTACGACGCCCTGCTCTATGGTAGAAAGCGCGACGCCTCGGATTGGCAAGTCTTAACAAGGGCGGAAATGAGACCGGATGCCTTGGCCTGGGCCAATGACGATGAGAGGTTTCTGTATTACAGCAATGGCTTCAGTTATGAGTTTTCAAAGCTGGCCGTGTTTGATGTCAAAAAGAAAGTTGAACAATTCTCAGTCGAGCTGGATTGGATAGCGGAGGCGCATTGGTCGCCGGATGCCAGGTGGATTGCGATAACAGGAAAAAAGCTTGACGAAACTGAAGCGGTGCAGATCTTTCTTGTCGATGCGGACAGCGGCGACATGCAGCGCCTTACAACAATGCGCGCCGGCGATTTTGGCGCTATTTCATGGTCGCCCGACAGCGAGTGGATCGCCTTTTCCACCTATCCGCGCAGTGGCGGCAATAGCCGCATCTTCAAAATACGTCGGGACGGCGCGTCCTTGCAGCAATTGGTTGAAATAGATTGCGACATCACCGAAATAAGCTGGTCGCCGCAGTAGTCTTGATTGCAACCTCTCCCCGAATCCGCAATTTCGACCGTCTCGCCGCCTACTAAACCACAGCGATTCAATTGCTATCCTCGCGTAACGGTTGTGGTAGATAAAAACACAGGAAATGCCGAAGTAGGTTTGGTGATTGAAGTGCGGGATCAGTATGATTGGCACGCGGATGCGGGCCCGCTTGACCATACCATGGCGGACTTGGAGGAGGCAGGCTATGGCCAAAACTTTATCGTATTCGGTCAATCTTCCCCCATAATCGGTAGTTTCAATTTGAACGACAAGAAAATGAAAGACGATGAAGCATATTATCAGTTGAGAATTGACGGATGGGAAGAAGATGAATAGTTATATGCCCGGAGGACAGCGTGAAACGTAAACGCAATCGTCCACGTCCGTTGGATTTCCATTTTTTCGCCTACATTTTGCTCATCTTTCCAGCAATGGGGATCCTCTTTGTATTCGTCGGTATAGGGTTACTATTTCAGCTAGCTTTACCTGCTCAAAAGCGGGCAATTCGGCCAACTGATCAGGGTATATCTGTTGATAAGGCTGTACCAGTTGTTAAGTTTATAGAAGAAATCATCATCATGCCTCTGAACGGACAAGACCCGGTCTATACGAATTACGAGTATTCAGGTTGGGTTTCCATCTCCATCAGCGGAAGCGTCGAACGCAATGGTGAATTCTTTCACGATGCTTTGCACCTTTATGATGATTTGGAGCAAGGATCGCAGAGCGGATTTCGGGGTTTTTTGATCGATGGCGAGTACGCTTATGATTTTCTAAAGCCCATGCCGGATTATCAAGATGATCACACCTACCGGTTTGGCTTTTCCGTCATTCGAAAAATACGCGATACCGACTTTCACATCCCAAGAACCATTGGATTTCAAATGATTAGTGAAGCCGCGCAAGGGCTGGACGGTGAGTTTATAGTCAAAGTATCGAGCGATTCGTTCAAATACTGGTCCGAAGAGCGAGAGCGTTGACATCGGCATTAGAGCCATTTTCAACGCATCCAGCGAAGATCGGCAGTATTGGCGCCAAGGCTCACCCGCCATTTTATCTCACCACCGAGTACACCGAGGTCACCGAGTTTGTTCAACACAAAGGCACAAAGTCACAAAGGTCACAAAGCGACATTTGTAGGGGCGAGCCCGTGGCTCGCCCGCCCTTTTATCTCACCTCATTCAGCGCCCGCACCGGCTGCCCGTCTTTACCCGCCGATTCGACGATAGCGTCCCAGAGCTTGGCCATGCGCAGGCCGACTTCGGGCGGGCAGGGGTTTTCTATCTCGCCCGCCCGCACCTGCATGAATTGCTCCCAGGCGCCGCGCATCTTGGGCAGACCCTTCACTTCACGATACTCAGTCTCGCCTTCGCGGCGGATGAGCAGACGTTCGCCGTGCATGCCGGTGCGCATTACGCCGCCGGTCAGGTTAACATAGATCTCGCTGTACAAGCCGGGAATACAATCGCCACAGCCATTGATCGTGACCAGCGCGCCGGATTCCAGCCGGCCGATGACGACGCCGTCAATATCGACCGGCATGCCGCGATTGTCCGTCCAAGCGGCCACCGTCGCAAAGTCTTCGCCGACCAAGGTGCAGACGCTGTTCAACATGTGCGCGCCGGAATCGAAGAGGAATCCGCCACCGGAGATTTCAGGCGCCTGCCGCCATGTGCCCGCCGTCGTCTCTTTCCAGCCCTGCCAGACCATGCCCGTCACCGTGCGCAGCTCGCCCAATTCGCCGGATGCGATCAGGTCCGCGGCGCATCGAATCTGCGGGGAAAGCCCGCCTTGAAAAGCCACCACCAGATGCCGCCCGGTCCGGTCGCGCGTTTCGATAAGGCTTAGGGCTTCGCGCGCATTCATGACCATCGGCTTTTCCAGCAGCACATCCAGGCCGGCCTCGAGGCAGAGCTTGGTCTGGTCGTGGTGCAGGTTATGCGGCGTGATGATGAAGACGCAATCGAGTTCGTCGCCGTACTTCTCAAGCATCCGCGCCAGGTCGGGTTCGTTCGGCGGGGCGGACGCGCCTAACTCCGCCAGTCGCTCCAGCGTGAGCGCGTAATTGTCCGAAGACGGCTCGCAGATCGCGCGGATATCGGCGCCGGTTTCGATCATCAAGGGCAGGTGATGGCGCGCCATGCCGCCGGCCCCGATTAAGGCGGTACCCGTTGTCATATCATGTTTTTCCAAGAGCTAAAGATTTGCAATTCGAGGGATTGTAACCACGTCGACCCGCAAATGGCTAATCCAGTTTGGGGCGCGGTCCAGGCCTCAAGCGCGCCGGCGCGAGCGATGCTCGAGCCGGGTCTCGATGCCTTCAAGGACGGCGACCGGTTCGCCAGCGCGATCGACCCAGACGCCGCAAGGTCCGCCGCGCTCGCTGACGCCAAAGTCAATTTCGCTGCCGTCCATGCGCAGGACCGGATGATACCATTCGGACAGGGCTTCGGCTTCGCCGACGACGTAGTGGCCGATCATGGCGCAGCGGAAGCGGTCGGCAGTGCTGTTGGGATAGCTGCCATGCACGATTTGGCCATTGAAGAAAAGCACATCGCCGGGCGCCATTATTACCGGGATTGGATCGTAACCGGGCGGCAATTCCACCGTGTCCTTGGTGAAGCTGGTCTCGCTATCGGCGTCAACGGTGCAAAGGACCGGAATGTCATGCGTTCCCGGCACAACCTGCAGGCAGCCGTTTTCTTCATCGCAGGGGTCGACCGCCATCCAGGCGGCCACGCATGTGCCCGGCTCGACGCGCAGATAGAATTGGTCTTGATGCAGGGCTTGGCCGCGCGCGCCCGGCGGTTTGAAATAGAACATCGTCTGCGCGGCAAAGGGCTCGCGGCCGAGGATAGCCGTCAGCCACGCGTTGAGGCGCGGATCAATCAGCCAACGCAAGCTCGTTTCGTCCCAGCGGTGGGGCTGCCCCACGCGCGGGAATGCGGCCAGCGGATCGCTGGCATCGGTGATGTTGTCCGATACGCGCTGATGTTCCCGGTTGATCCAGAGAAAGTGCTCGCGCAGATGCTCGGCCTCTTCCAGGCTGAAGAGGCCGCGCGCCAGCGTGTAGCCCTGTGTCGCAAATTCGCTGATATTGCAGGCCGGTACGGGCATTTTGCATAGCTCGCGTCAACTGTTTCCCGCGCTAGTCCCTCAGCCCGTATACCGCGTTTCGACGCCTTCCAGCACGGCCACCGCTTCGCCATCGCGATCGACCCAGACGCCGCAGGGCCCGCCATGTTCGCTGACGCCCAGCTCCACTTCCGTCCCGTCCATGCGCAGAACCGGATGATACCACTGCGCTACCGCCTCGGCTTCACCAACGATGTAGTGGCCGATCAAGGCGCAGCGGAAGCGGTCGGCAGTGCTGTTGGGGTAGCTGCCATGCACCAACTGGCCGTTGAAGAAGAGCACATCGCCCGGCGTCATGATGAGAGGCGTCGGCTCGTATCCCGGCGGCAGTTCAACCGTGACATCGGTGAAACTGACGTCGGTATCGGCATCAACCGTGCACAGGACCGGCGTGTCGTGCGTGCCCGGCACGATGCGCAGGCAGCCGTTCTCTTCATCGCAGGCGTCCACCGCCATCCAGGCGGCGACGCAGGTGCCGGGATCGACGCGCAGATAAAACTGATCCTGATGCAGGGCTTGGCCGCGCGCGCCCGGCGGCTTGAAGTAGAACATCGTCTGCACGGCATAAGGCTCGCGCCCGAGGATGCTCGTCATCCATGTGTTGAGGCGGGCGTCAATCATCCATTGCAGGCTGGTTTCGTCAAAGCGATGCGGCTGCATGACGCGCGGGTACAGCGCCAGCGGATCGCCCCGCTCAACAGTGTTATCCGAATTCGCGTCGCGTTCGCGTATCGCCTGCTCTTCCGCATTGATGCCAAAGAAATGCTCGCGCAATTCCGCAACCTCGGCGGCGCTGAACAGAGCGCGCGCGATGGTATAGCCCTGCGCGGCGAATTCCTTTACTTTAGTGGCGGGTACCGTCATTTCTACAGCCTCGCTATCAATAACAATTGAGATTTGTACAAATTGTAGCGCATTAAATTTGCCATGTCGCCTGCAATTGTCGCTGCCGGCGAGTGGGCGCGGGCAAATCTATTGCAATGCTAGGCGCAATTCTGATACTATGTATCTACATTGTAGCAACCGCGGAGGCAGAGATGTTGATCAAAGTTCAAAAATGGGGCGACAGCCTCGCCATTTGCATTCCCGAGGAATTGGCGGAAGAAGCCGGGCTTGACGTCGGCAGCGAGGTTGAACTTCGCGTTGTGAATGGACATCTGAAGATTTATCCACCCGGAACGCCTCACTATACGCTTGAAGAATTGGTAGCGCAAATCACGCCGGAGAATCGTCACGAAGAGTGGGATACTGGCCCCCCGGTCGGCAAAGAGATCTGGTAGTTCGTGATCGGCAAGATCTAAGCCGCTCTAGCAAGTCAACTCGAATCAGTGATTGTCTGAATCAACTATAAGTAGAAATGGAACTTGGAATGCCTATTACAATTCAGAAATGGGGCAACAGCCGGGCGGTGCGCATCCCGAAGGCGATTGCGGAAGAAGCCGGGCTTGACATCGGGCAAGCTGTGGATCTGCAGTTAGTGAATGGAGAACTCCGCATAAGGCGAGCTCGAAAGAGAAAGCGCTACGATCTAGACGAGCTTCTGGCGAGCGTACCGGATGATTACGATGAAGGGGAATGGGATACAGGCCCTGCAGTTGGTAACGAGATCTGGTGGCAATGACATACGTTCCCGATCGTGGCGACGTCGTTTGGATAAACCTCGACCCGCAGGCCGGGCGCGAGCAGGCTGGACATCGCCCCGCGCTAGTTCTGTCGACGCGGTCTTTCAACAGAAAGCTAAATGTAATATTCTGCTGTCCAATCACCAGTCGCGCCAAGCGATTTGAGTTTGATTTTCCCTTGCCTGATGGGTTGGATGTACAGGGGGTAGTTCTCTCGCATCATCTGAAATCCTTGGATTGGCGAGTGCGAAACGCACGATACATGACTCGCGTTCCAGACGATATTGTCGATAGTGTTTTGCATTTATTGGATTCAATTCTGGATATTCCGACATTGGATTAGCGCGGAGAGCAGTGCAAGGCCTCTGCTGAACCTCCTCAAATTCTGGATAAAACCAGCCGCAGTTTTGCATACGCTCGCGCTTTAATGTATTCTCCCCCGCAATGAACCTTCTCTGATGATCCGGCCCGCAGCCGCGGCCGGTCTATCAAACTCAGCCTAATGGAGCGCCCCATGTTCGACTGGACATACGAAGAACTGCCACAACCGACGACCGATGTCGAGACCCTGCAAAGCAACATCGACGAGTTCGGCTACTGCCTGGTGAAAAACGCCATCCCCGCCGATCAGTTGCCGGTCGCCAAACAGCGTCTGCTGGAACAAGCTGAGGCGGAATTAACGGGCGGCCACGCCTTTGAAGACGGCGGCGCCAAACAGCAGTGGGGCGCTTTCACTGATGAAGAGGGCCGCGTCCGCCGGGAGGCCTTCTCGGCCAAAGCCGGCGGCGTCAATCAGCGCGTCTGGGTCCTGATCAACAAGGGCAGAGTGTGGCGCGACCTGCTGGCCCAGCCCACCATGCGCGCTGTCGTCGGCCATGTGCTGGGGGCGGACTATCTCCTCTCCAGCTATGGCGCCAACATCGCCAAACCCGGCGGCGTCGCCATGAACCTGCACACCGACCAGTGGTGGATGCCGGAGCCGATCCATCGCGCGCCCAACCCGGTGCCCGCCGGTTCGCTGACCCGCGAGCTCTCCAACCGCGTCGATGAACACCCGGCCATGATCGCGCCGCCGGTCGTGGTCAATGTCATGTGGATGCTCAACGACTTCACCGAAGAAATCGGCGCCACTCGCATCGTGCCGCGCAGCCACCTCTACGGCCGCCGCCCCGATGCCGAACGCGACAAAGACGTCGTCAGCATCCCGGCGGAAGCGCCGGCCGGCAGCGCCATGCTCTTTGACGGCCGCATCTGGCATGGCACTGGCGCCAACGTCAGCGACCGGCAGCGGCTGGGCGTTTTGACCACTTTCGTCGCGCCTCAGTTCCGCACGCAAGTCAACTTCACCATGGCGACCGCACCCGAGGTGCTGGCGGAGGCGGACGAGGATTTGCTGGCCCTGCTGGGTTTCAAGATCTGGAACGCCTACGGCCGCATCGAGAGCCCGGTGGCCGGACATATCAAACAGGGACAGCGCTCGCTGGGCGAGATGAAACCGGAGTAGAAATGTAACGCTTGGGTTAACTATATAGTTTCGATCTTCAAGATACGACGGTGATCCGTATGATTCATGCTGTCAAGGACATAAGGTTCGCTGGCAAGGGTATGTATGAGTTTCACGTGGTTTTGGATTCCATTCGCGCCACGGGCGAGCGGGCAACGCGATCGTAACGGAAAACTCGTACACGATCCAAGACATACGCGGCGCCTGGGTTCATGGGCTGCATGTCCGCGTCCGCGCCATATACAAAGGCGAGCGCAATGGATCCTGGAAGTGCCGCATTGAAATGGGTTATGGCGATGACAGATACCTCGCCGCCCTGAAGGGTTGGCTGAATCAGTGATCGCCAGCAAAGCGAGCGGCCGCGGGCCGAGATGAAGCCGCTGACCAAAGTGCAATCGCGCGGCGATCATGGTCCGTCCATCGCCGCACAATAACTCGAAACGCCCGGGTGGCTCGCGGAGTCGCCCGCGTCAATAGCCAAGACAATCACGAGCGACCCGGCTGCCCACGCAGACTGCGGAAACAACCGAGGTCATTCCGCCCACCGCGGGATAGGCGATCTGGCGCGATTGCTCTGTCGCGCTTCCCAATTGGGCAGTAAAAGCGCAAGTAAGTCGCGCAAAATCTGCTGGGCATTTTGAAGCAAGAGTGGGCGAGCCACCGGGTCGCGTAGACACAGACCGCCGCTCGCCCGTACGCCGAGTCTCCTCTTATGCCGTAGGGGCGAGCACGTGGCTCGCCCGCATGTATGTCGCGAAAGACGATGCGCATTTTTTAATTTCTTACTTGCGTTTACTGTGTATCCATTTCGGTTGAAATAGTCTGGCAGGGGCGGTCCGCTGGATCGCCCGATGGCTAAAGCAGAATCGATAATGGGCGACCCGCCGGGGCGCCTGGACACAGCCCGCCAGTCGCCCCTGGCAAATCGGCAGTATTTGAAGAAATTCTACCGAATTTGATACAGTACCGCCAATTGTGTTATCAAAACGCGATTCCGTGATAAAGTAATCTTACGCAATACAGTCGGCGCGAACCCCGCCTCAACGCGATGGGCAGCGAGCGGCTGCTGGCCGCAACAGACCGTGAAGCGAATCTATTTTTCAGGAGGCGGGAAATGTCAGCCAAATACAAGATGTCCCTTCTTGTCGGAATTTTCTTGCTGCTCCTTGCGCCGGCCGCGCAGGCGCAGGAAGACGACAGGCCGAGTGTCTGGTTGTTGGCATTCGGCGACAACGGTGAAACCAGAGCGATAGTAACGGGCATGCTGGACGCGTTGGAGGCTTATGGCTTCATCAATCCGGAAGACCGGTCGAAGCATCGCGGCGTGCAAATGATCGATTCGGCCGAGAATTCGGCCATTCGTTTCAATCGCAGCTTCGCCAGCTATGAAATGGACCGCGTGCGAGAAGTGGTCGCGGACGCGCTGGATCATGAGCCGGATGTTCTGGTGACGATCACGGCGCCGCTGACGCAGGCGGCGCTCCACGCCACCCAGGATCTGGACGACCCGCCCGCGATATTCTTCGCCGGCGTCTACAATCCCTATGAGGCTGGCATCGCCGACGCGCCCTGCATCAAGCCGGACCATGTCATCGGCTCCGAGTCCACAGTCGATTATGAGCGAGTCATGTCTTTGCTGCTGCTGCAAAACCCGGATATGAAAACGGTCGGCACGATACATAATTCGAGCGACGCCAGCGGGATTTACGGCGCCGGTCAAATTGCCGAATTGGGCGACTCGCTCGGCTTGACAGTCGAACAATCCGCCGTTGTCTTTCCGGCGGATCTGGCCTTGGCGGCTGACGGCCTCATCAGCAAGGGCGTCGAAGCCATCTTGCTGCCGATGGACTACACCACGACCGCGGGCTTGCCGCTCATCACCAACATCGCCAACGATCAAGGCATACCCGTATTCTACGCCAGCATCGACGGCCTCTTTCGCGGCGCGGCCATTGGCGCCGGCTTCGACCAATGGTTTACGCAGGGAAACAATATCGGGGCGATGTTGGCCGCCTGGTTGAATGGCGAATTGGATCTCGCCAGCAGCGGCATCAGCGCGCTGACCGGTGAAATGACTGTCGGCGTCAGTTTGCTTGATGAAAGCATCAGCATTCCCGAGCCGCTGCGAGAGCAGGCCGATCTGTTCTTCGTAATGCACGAAGGCGAACATGTCTTTAACGTGGTAAGCGAGCGCGCCCGGGCGGAAGCCATGCGCATCTATTACAGCGAACCCGATCCGCTGGAAGCTCGCGCAGAGAGCGACCGCGCCTTCCTGGCCGGGCTGGAATGCACAGCCGAGCGCATCGCCGAGCAGCAAGCTGAACTGGACGCGATGGACGGATAGCCAGGAGACAGAAAGCGGCCGGGCACGGCGCAAGCAATCGGAAAATGCGCCGCGCCCGGCTTCAAGTTCTGCCCGCCAGCGGTTGCCGGGCGAGGCGAAGCCGGCGCCTTGAACCAAGCGCTATGACGGTTGAACGGTTTGAAGACTGCAATTCCAAACAAATCTATCGTTTAGAGATGTGATGAGGAGACAATCATGAAGAAGCTGTTTTTGGCGGTAATGACGCTGCTGCTGCTGTCGCCGGCCGCGTTGGCGCATGATGAAGACAAGCTCAGTATTTTGGTCTTGTCTTTTCAACCTCGCGGCACGGTTGAATGGATCGAGATTGGTTTGGTGAAATCTTTGATTTCCTATGGCTTGATTTCAGCTGAAGACTTCACCCCAGGCTTTCCGGGTCCATACGAGAATTCGCCCATTTTCTATGAGCGGCTGAATGCCGCCGGGCAACTGGAGTTCGTGCCGGAAATGATTGCGAACGCGCTGGATAGCGAGCCCGACGTCCTCGTTACAATTGGAAGCCGCGCGACCTTGGCCGCGCTCGTAACCACCTACGATCTGGAAGATCCGCCGGCGATAATCTTCGCCGATGTCTACAGTCCCTATGAGGCGGGTATCGCGGACGCGCCCTGCATCAAGCCGGATCATGTCACCGGTATCGAATCCTCGGTGAATTACGCCGATGTCGTGCCTTTGCTGCTGATGCAAAACCCCGACCTCGCAACCATCGGCACCATACACAGTTCAGATGACGCCGGCGGCGCTTATGGGGCGGCTCGCATCGCCGAAGTGGGCGAAGCGCTCGGTTTGGCCGTCGAACAGACAGCGGTCACCGCGCTGGCGGACCTGTCTTTGGCGACGGAAGGCTTGGTCAGCAAAGGCGTGGAAGCGATCCTGCTGCCGATGGACGTCATGACGATGGCTGGGCTGCCGCTCATCGGCGGCATCGCTCAGGATAACGGCATACCCTTGTTCGCCGCCAACATCGATCACATGTTTTCAGGCGCGCTTGTGTCCGGCGGTTTCGCCGAGTTCCTGGATGTGGGCGATCTTGTCGGGGTTCTGGCGGCCCGGTATTTGCAAGGCGACCTGGATCCAGCCACAACCGGCATCAGCGCGGTCGACAGCGTTACGGTAGTCGGCCTCAACTATTATGACGCCGAGGCCTACGGCGTCGCCTTCTCCGAGGAGCTGCAAGATCGGGCTGATTTCTCCTTGCAGCCTGCCGGCGATGACATCGTCGACCCGGAAGTAAAGCCGTGGATGCAGGAGCAGTTTCAGCGCAGATTAGCCCCGCCCGCGCCCTTGGAAGCGCGCCAGGAAAGCGACCGCGCCTTCCTGGCCGGCCTGGAATGCACGCCCGAGCGCATCGCCGAGCAGCAGGCTGAGCTGGACGCGATGGAGGGCTGAGCCGAAAGCCGGTCAACTCGAGACCGCCCATCAGTCTAACGCTCGCCGGGTATGCTTTACCGCGAGCAAATCAAGTCCTCCCGCGGCCTTGCTGCGCCAGAGGACTTGATTTGTTATGATTAACTGTCTAATCTTCGGTTCAGACAGTCTCCCCTTCCCTCATTTTGAGGATGCTTCGCCATAGAGATGGCGAAGGGGCCGGGGTATGGGGGAAAAATGGCTCAGACAATCGACAAACTCGAACAAATCCCCATCGGCAAGAAAGGTGCCGCTGGCGGGTTGTTTTCAGCAGGCCTAGCGCTCGCTGGGCGAGATGCAGTCCAACTAGCAATTTTCTTCTGAGCTTCTCGGGATTGAGGATACAAGTATGTTAGATCCGGCAACGCTAGCCGCTATTGGGACCCTTCTAGGAGTGGGTCTCGAACTAGTGCATCAAAGCCAAAAAATCCACTCGCTAACGAGCCCTAAGAAGAAGCGAACCAAACGCAAGAAAAGACCGTCTGAAGGATATGCTTATGTCGTTCAAGATGTCGATTACAGCAAAAAGTTCCTGATTGGCAGGGCAGGCGGCAACGTCAATTGGCTTACTCAGTTAAACGCCAAGTATCCCGGAAAACTTGTGCCCGTTCTCGTGATTCCTACAACGAGCACAGAGGAGCTGGAGCGAGAATTGAATAGCCTTTGTGCTACACATTTAACCGACGGCGACTGGTTTGAACTGACTCCGGCACAGATAAGACGATTACGACAATTGCAGGTCGTAGTTGATCTGACGGCAGGAAACTTAGTCAGCGTTGACCAAGAATTGGATCCCGACGCTTTGGAGCAGGCAAAGCGACTTTTTGAATTGATTTCAAATGCCTCAGCGGACACCGGGCAGGATGAAGACACAGCGGTAGTAAAGGATGCTTCGACAAACCTGGATCTTAAAATCGTACCGATCAATAACTACTGGATTCTGCCAAAGCTAAAGCTTGGCTCAGGCTACTTGCTCGTCGTTAGAGACGTGGAACACGGACTTCACCGAATAGACAGTGCCAACGACCCTGCCAGATACGTTGATGAAGCCCTTGGCTTGGTGAATCCCCGCTTCGGACTTGAGTTGATTCTGGCCCTTGAGTCAAAGAGATTCAAACAAGTTGCAGAAAACCTTGCTATTCTATATCCTCCCGTTAATGAAAGCGGGTGGAGGCAGTTGTCAGCTCCGCAACTGCAAGAAATCCGCAATCTAGCCTCACCGAGGGCAGTACAGAAGACCATCTACGTGACGCCGAAAACACATTGGGGGCTCGAGACCGTGAGAACTGCGGACTATAGGGAAGTGCCACGCCTCCGGTATCCAGACGGATATGTTTGCATAACACAAGGTGTAAAGTCCGGCAAAAGGTATAAGATATGGCATACGACAAAACCGAAAGACCTAGTGGACGATTTGAGATTAGTGCTGATGTTGAATAATCCACACGACGCCGCTACGACATCCGAGCCAACCAGATTTGCATGTGTGATTAAAACGAAGCACGCTACTGCATTCAAAGCTTTCCTCCACAAGCGATATGCTGAGTTTCGGAGAGGCGGCGACTGGTTCGACCTTGATAAACTGCACCTAAAAGAAATTAGCGCGATGACAAATCAACAATAGAAACAGACGAGCATTTCGTGACATATTTGGATTTCATTTGGAGCCAACCATGCAACAAGTCAACAAACTCGAGCAAATCCACATCGGCAAGAAAGGCGCAGCGCCCATCGCCGCGCCCGGCTGGACCGGCAAACCAGCCGACCGCGTCAAGCTGGTCGACTGCGATGTCCACCACAACATCCACGACCCCGAGCAGCTGCTGCCCTATCTGCCCAAGTTCTACCAGGAGCATCTGCTCGATCAGGGCTTGCACCTGCCCGGCAGCGGTTACGCCAACACGCCTTTCCGCCGCACCCGCCCCGATATCAAAGACCCGGCGCTCAAAGAGCGCGATTTCAATTTCTCGCTGGAATTCACGCAGAAAGAGCTGCTCGAGCGCTGGAACGTCGACTTCGCCCTTTTGACGGGCCCGCCAGTTTTCCTGGCCGTGGCCGGCTTGCCCGATCCCGATTGGGCGGCGGCGCTTGTCACCGCCTTCAATGACTGGACCATTGAGCATTGGCTGGACAAAGACCCGCGCATTGTCAACGCCATCCTGGTCGCGCCCAATGACCCGGCGCTGGCCGTCAAGGAGATTCACCGCCTCGCCCCGCGCAAAGACACGGTCGCCGTCATGATGCCGATGCAGACGCCGCAGCTATTTGGCAAGCGCATGTATCATCCGATTTGGGAAGCCTGCGCCGAGCATGACCTGCCGGTCGTCTCCCACATCGGCGGACTCAGCCCGGGCTCGACGCCGACGCCGGTCGGCTTCCCCAGCTATTACATGGAATCGCGCATGACCCGCCCCAGCGTCGCCAGCGCCCAGGCCGCTTCGCTTATTGTCGAGGGCGTTTTCGAGAAGTTCCCCAATTTCAAAGTCGCCCTGATTGAAGTGCAGCAGATGTGGGCGGTTCCGCTGATGTGGCACATGGATACGGACTGGAAAGCCATCGGCGACCAGACGCCCTGGCTGAAGCGCAAGCCCAGCGAGTACTTCCGCGAGCATATCCGCGTCGGTTCGCAGCCCATGCACGAGCCGCCTCAGACCGAGCAGGTCTATCAGATGCTGGAGATGCTGCACGCCGACGAGACGCTGATCTTCTGCAGCGACTTCCCGCATTTCGACTGGAACGACCCGGTCACCGTCTTGCCCAGGCTGGACGAGCATACACACCGGCGCATCTTCGCCGAGAACGCGCTTGACCTGCTGCGCATCAGCGACGACATGATCGAGGCGGTTGTGGACTGAGGCGCATCGTCGTCGGCCCGGCGGCTGCTCCCGGCTTGAATCCGCATATCTGGATGATTTAAGCGGAATGGGACGCTAATTCAGCGCAAATAAGCTAGAGTACGTTCCAGAAACAGGTGTTGCGGATGTGATGTATGCAAGCGCCCGACAAGCTGGATCAAATCCACATCGGCAAGAAAGGTGCCGCGCCCATCGCCGCGCCGGGCTGGACCGGGGCGCCGGCCGAGCGCGTCAAGCTGGTCGACTGCGACGTCCACCAAAATTTCCGCGAGCCGGAAGAGCTGCTGCCCTACTTGCCCAGGTTCTATCAAGAGCATCTGCTTGATCAGGGCTTGCACTTGCCCGACCCCGGCTACGCCAACATGCCCTACCGTCGGTATCGATCCGACCTGAAGGATCCCGAGCTCAAGGCGCGAGAATTCAACTACTCGCTGGAGTTTACGCAGAAGGAATTGCTCGACCGCTGGAATATCGACTTTGCGCTGCTAACGGGGCCGCCGCCGCTTTACGCTTGCGCCGGCTTGCCCGATCCCGATTGGGCGGCCGCGCTTTGCGCCGCGTTTAACGACTGGACGATCGAGCACTGGCTGGGCAAGGATCCGCGCCTGGTCAATTCGATTCTGGTCGCGCCGAACGATCCAGCGCTGGCGGTCAAGGAGATTCATCGCCTGGCGCCGCGCAAGGACACGGTCGCCGTTTTGATGCCGATGTTGACGCCACAGCTCTATGGCAAGCGCGTTTATCATCCGATATGGGAAGCCTGCGCCGAGCATGACTTGCCGGTGGTCTCGCATATTGTTGGCGACAGCCCAGGCTCTACGCCAACCCCGGCCGGATTCCCCAGCTACTACACAGAATACCGAATGATCCGCCCCAGCTTGGCCAGCGCCCAGGCCGCTTCGCTGATCGCGGAGGGCGTCTTTGAGCTATTCCCCAATCTCAAATTCGCCTTTATCGAAGCGCAGCAGATGTGGGCGGCGCCGCTGATGTGGCACATGGACGCGGATTGGAAAGCTCTCGGCGATCAGACGCCCTGGCTCAAGCGGCCGCCGAGCGAGTATTTCCGCGAGCATATCCGCGTCGGCACGCAACCGATGCATGAGCCGCCACAGACCGAGCAGGTCTATCAGATGCTGGAAATGCTGCACGCTGATGAGACGCTGATCTTCTGCACCGATTTTCCACATTGGGACTGGAACGACCCGGTCACCGTCCTGCCCAGGCTGGACGAGCACAGTCATCGGCGCATCTTCGCCGAGAACGCGCTCGACTTGCTGCGCATCAGCGACGACATGATCGAGGCGGTTGTGGCGTGAGGCGCATCGTCGTCGGCAGAACGGCGGAAATCCCGCCGGGCGGGCGCAAGATCATCGTGCCCTTCCGCGGCCGCGCCGGCATCGGCATCTTCAACGTCAAGGGCAAATTTTACGCCCTGCGCAATATCTGCCCGCACAAACGCGGTCCCCTTTGCACCGGCGAGGTCGCCGGCCGCAGCGCAACAAGCGCCCCGCCCTCGCTGACCGACGGCTTCGTCGGTTACGAGCGCGACGGCGAGATCATCCGCTGCCCCTGGCACGCCTGGCAATTCGACATCGCGACGGGACAATGCCTGGTCAATCCGGCTGTGCGCGTCAAGACCTATCCCATCATCGTCGACGGCGACGAGCTCATCGTCGATATTGAAGTCAGCGATTTTATATCGGAAGGATAAAGGAAATGCCCGATCCCATTCGCCTCGGCGTCATCAGCTTCGCCCATGGTCACGTCATCCGCTATTGCCAGGTCATCGCCGATTACGACGATGCCGATGTGGTCGCCGCCTGGGACGACGACCATGAACGCGGCCAAGCGCATGCGGCCGAGTTCGGCCTGGACTGGATGCCCGATCTCGATCAGATGCTGGCCCGCCCTGATATCGACGCCGTCTTCGTCACCAGCCCGACCAACAAACACGCCGAGCACGTCATCGCCGCGGCCGAAGCGGGAAAGCACGTCCTGCTGCAAAAGCCGATGGCGCTGACGCTCGAAGACTGCGACGCCATCATCGACGTCATTAAGAGAACGGGCGTCAAGTTCAGCATGTGCTACCAGATGCGCGGTGACCCCATAAACCAGAAGATGAAGGCGCTAATCGACGAAGGCGCGGTCGGCAATGTCGCCGTCATTCGCCGCCGCCATGCCATCCCCGCCCTGCTCATGCCGGCCTTCGCCGACTCCGGCAACTGGCACATGGATCCGGTTCAGAATATGGGCATGTTCATGGACGACGCCTCGCACGCCGCCGATTGGTTTTACTGGATGCTGGGGCGCCCGGTCAGCGTCATGGCCGAGATCGACAATATCGTCACCGATGTCGCGCCCGATGACAACGGCGTCGCCATCTATCGCTTCGCAAAGGGCGAGATGGGCATCCTCTTCAACAGCTCGACCCAGCTGGCGGCCGAAGCCACCACCGAAATCTACGGCGATGCCGGCACGATCCACCAGAATTACGGCGACGCCCCCTCGACCATACCGCCGGCGGAGGCTACGCCGCTGAAGCTCTTCCGCGCCGGCGCTGCGGACTGGGAGCGCTTCGACTTCCCCTTTGTGCCGCATGGCTCGCGCATCCACGGCGTCGCCCGTCCGGTGGTCGACTTCATCAAGGGCGAGGGTCCGCCCCTGGCCACCGCCGCTGACGGCAAGGTCTGCATCGAGATGATCCTGGCCGCCTATCAGTCGGCGAAGACTGGACGGCGGATACATCTCTCGTAGGGGCGTTTCGTGAAACGCCCGAATGCGAACATTCATAATCACGGGCGACCCAAGGGTCGCCCCTACATAACCATGCGTTCTTGATTCAACTGTGGCTATCGCCACGCCAGGATAAATGCGGGCGTTACGGCGTAACGCCCCTACTGACGAAACATTTGACAAAGGTTGCCCCATTGGTTAATCTTTTTCGCGAACGCGAATTTGGCGCTCGCAGTTATTTCTGACACATAAAAGGAGGCAACAATGTATAGAAGAAATCCTGGAGGGTTAAGTCGTCGGGACTTTTTGAAGTCGGCCGGCGCGATGGCGGGCGGAATAGCGGCATCAAGCGCCCTGCCCTTCGCGTCACTCGCCCAGAGCGATATGTCGGGCGCGCTCCAATGGAATACGAATCACAACACTTTGAGCGTGAATGACTTCAAAATCGTCATCGAGAATTTCAACGAAGAATATCCCAATATCGATATCAATCTCATCAATTCCGGCGACGCCTCGCTGTACTACACGCAGATCAATACAGCCGGCGTGGGCGGCACGCTGCCCGATCTCTTTTACGTGCGCTCCTTTGACGCCGCGCCCTTCGGCGCCCGCGGCTGGATCACGCCGCTGAACGAGCTGATGGAGCGCGATGGCATGGACTTTTCGGACTTCTGGCCCGCGCAAGTGGCCCAGAATTCTTACAATGGTCAGTTGATGACCCTGCCCTACGACTTCTCCAACGTCGCCATCTATTACAACAAGACCATGTTTGATGAAGTCGGCGTACCCTACCCGACCAACGACTGGACCTGGGACGACTGCTTTGAGATCGCGGCCGCCTTCAAAGACGGCGAGCCGGGCGACCAAACCCGCTGGGGCGTGGAATTGTGGACCTGGGCTTGGATGATGATGGGCTTGCTGAATGCCGGCGGCGGCGCCACCTTCAGTGAAGACAACCGCAGCTGCATCGTCAATAACCCGGAAAATGTCGCTACATTGAAACGGATCCAGGAAGAGATCGCGGCCGGCAATGCGGTGCATCGCGGCATGACGCCCGCAGGCTTGGACCCGTTCTTGACCGGCAATATCGCGATGGAGGTGCAAGGTTCCTGGTCGGCATTTTATATGCTGGACGGCATCGGCGATTCCTTTGAATGGGATATCGTCAAGCTGCCGCGCGGCTCAACCGGCTTGACCAGCGTTTCGGCCGCCGGCGGCGCCTGGGGCATCGCCACCAACACCGAAGACCTCGATGTGGCTTGGGAATTCTGCAAGTACATCACCAATACGGAATCGACCAACATCCTGATATCGAATAACCTGCGCAGCGTGCCCGGGCGGCTTAGCTCCGTGCCGCGCTGGGAAGAGGTGGCGGGGACGGATATCTGGAAGGGCAGATACGTGCAGGTCTTCCCCGAACAGATGCTCAATGACGCCATCAATTGGTCCTATCCCGTCTTCATGGGCGAGTATGACGCGGCCTGGAACGCCCGCATCATCGGCGTCTTTGAAGGCAACGATCCCGAGGAAGCGCTGGCCCAGATTGAAGAAGAAGCCAATGCCGCGGCCGCGCGCTACTTCGAGGACGAGTAACGGCGCCGGAGTTACGACTGGCGGTTTGAATTGACAGCATCGGGGCGCTTGGCAGAGCTGGGCGTCCCGGATTATCATTTCTCGATTCATTCATTCATATACGCAGACATTATTCGAGCGAATATCTAAGCCCATGTTCCGCAGCGAACTGCTCCGCCGCGAGGCGATACAGGGTTATCTCTTCATATTGCCCTGGTTCATCGGTTTCCTGGTTTTCACCGCCGGCCCCTTGACCGCCGCGCTCGGTTTCAGCTTCACCGACTGGAACGGCGTCTCCGCCCTCGAATGGATCGGCTTCGAGAATTACATTCAGCTCTCGCAAGATTCGCGCTTCTGGCAATCGCTGAAGGTCACGCTGGTATTCACCTTTTTCTACTTAATTCTGAATCTCATTATCGGCTTCGCCCTGGCGCTGGTGATGAACCAGCCGACGCCCGGGATGCGGCTCTTCCGCACTATCTATTATCTGCCGGCGGTGCTCTCCGGCGTGGCGGTGGCCGTTCTGTGGTCCTTCCTTTTCCACCGCGAATTCGGCGCCTTGAACTGGCTGCTGGGCTTCATCGGCATCAAGCGGATCGGCTGGATCGTCTCCGAGAGTTGGGCGCTGCCGTCCATCATCATCATGGAGCTTTGGCGCGTCGGCAGCACCATCATCATCTTTCTGGCCGGCTTGCAGGGCATCCCGCCCGAGCTCTACGAGGCGGCCGAGGTCGATGGCGCAAATCGACGCTGGCGGCTTTGGAGCATCACCATCCCGCTGATGTCGCCTACGATCTTCTTCGTCCTGATCGTCGGCTTTATCAATTCGATGCAGGTCTTCACCCAGGCTTATATCATGACGCGCGGCGGACCCAATTACGCCACCTTCTTCTATTCCATCAATCTCTATCAGACGACCTTCCGCGAGTTGCGCCTGGGCTACGCTTCAGCCCAGGCCGGCGTGCTCTTTGTCATTATTTTCATCATCACGCTTTGCATCCTGTGGGTTTCGCGTTATCGCGTGAATTACGAGTTGGTCTAGGGCGCGCCTTATGGCTACTGCAACAGCATCAGCAACAAGCGCGGGACGGGGCGGCTTCTGGTCGCGCCGGCGAAGGCTGCGCCTGCAGAACCATCTTCTGACCTATCTCGTACTGATACCGGGTACCTTGCTTTTTCTTTATCCGCTGCTGTGGATGCTTTCCACCAGCGTGAAACCCAAGGATCAGATCTTCACCTATCCCATCGAGTGGATCCCGCATACCTGGATGTGGTCCAACTATGGCGAGGTCTTCAACCAGGTCCCATTCTGGACCTATACCGTCAACACCGCCATCATCACCGTAATCGGCGTTGTGGGCACGTTATTCGGCAGCTCCCTGGCCGCCTACGGCTTCGCCCGTTTTCGTTTTCCCGGCAAGGACGCTCTCTTCCTGCTGATGCTGTCGACGATGATGGTGCCGATTTGGGTGACGCTCATCCCGTCGTTTTTGATGTTCCGCTGGTTCGGCTGGCTGAATTCATACCTGCCGATCCTGGTGCCGGCTTTCTTCGCCCAGCCCTTCTACACCTTCCTTTTGCGGCAGTTTTTTATGACGGTGCCGATCGACCTGGAAGACGCGGCGCGCATCGACGGCGCCAATCGCTTGCAGATCTTCCTGAATATTATGCTGCCGCTGTCGCGTCCGGCGCTGGCGACCGTCGCTATCTTCGCTTTCTTCTTCTATTGGAACGAGTTCTTGCTGCCGCTGATCTACATTCAAGATCAGAGCAAGTTCCCGATTTCGGTCGGCATTTCGGCTTTTGTCTCCGAATACCGCTCGGACTTCGCTTTGATGATGGCGGCTTCGGGCATGGCGCTGGCCCCGCCGATGATCGTCTTCTTCCTGGCGCAGCGCTATTTCATTCAGGGCTTCGTCTTGAGCGGCGTCAAGGGATGAGCCGCGGGCCGCCCGCGTCGCGCCAGCGTCTTGTACGGGCGAGCCACCGGCTCGCCCGCGTCACACCAGCGCGTTGTAGGGGCGAGCGGCCGTCTATGTCTACGTGACCCATTGGCTCGCCCGCTTCACACCAGCGCGTTGTAGGGGCGAGCCACCGGCTCGCCCGTACACAGATCACAGATTTTTGGTGGCCGCTAGCGCAAAAAGGCAATGCCCATGAAACTCCTCGAATTGACCGGCAAGGCCGCCTCCCGCCTCATCGAAGCCGACCCGCCTCAGCCAGGCGCGGGCGAGGTCCTCATTCAAACCGCCCGCTCCGCCATCTGCGGCAGCGAAATGAAAACCTATCGCGGGCCCGGTTTGGCCGGAGGCAACGGCGGGCATGAAGCGGTTGGCACAGTCATCGAATTGGGCCATGGCGTTACCGACCTGGCAATCGGCGACCGCGTCGGCGTCAGCGCCGTGGTCGGCTGCGGCAACTGCGCCGAATGCGCCGCCGGGCGATATACCTGGTGCAAGTCCGCCAGATCGCGCTCGCGCATGCACGCCGAGCAGTTTGCCATCCATGCGCGCTGTTGCAGCCCTCTGCCCGATGACTTGCCCTGGGACGAGGCGGCCCTGCTCACCGGCGATGGCATGGGCGTGCCCTGGCACACAGCCAAGAAGATCGACCGCGCCGATATTCAAACCATCGTCGTCATGGGTCTGGGACCGATCGGCTTGGGCAATGTCTTGATGCAAGCCCATCTCGGGCGCCGGGTCATCGGGGTCGACATCATCGATTATCGCGTCCACTTCGCGATGCAGCTGGGGGCCGACGTATCCATCAAGGCGGACGAAACCCTAATCGAGCGCATCATGGATCTCACGGACGGCGAGGGCGCGGATGTCGTCATCGACTGCGCCGGCCAGCGGCAATCGGTCGCCAACAGTTTTCTGGCCGCGCGCCGCGGCGGCATTGTCGTCTTCAACGGCGAATCCATGGAGGAGTTGCTGGCGCCCAGCCGCGATTTCAACCGGCGCGAGATTTGGGCGGTCGGCTGCTGGTATTATTTCATGAGCGAAGTGCCGGAGATGTTCGATCTTTGGCGCAATGGCCTGGATGTGGCGCGCATGATCAGCCACCGTTTCCCGCTGGACGACGCGCCGGCCGCGTTTGAGCTCTTCGACCGCGGCCATACGGCCAAGGTCCTGCTGCATCCTTGAAATCCGCGCGGCTGCTTTTCCGCTTGATTGCGCCGCCCGGCGCGATTCGTTATACTCCCTCTGCTACAAATATCGTTCCAAGTTCTATGAAGGAGTGAGCAAAATGAAAGGCTTCAGATATATTCTTGCGTTGCTTGCGGTGTTGGTGCTGCTGGTCGGCGCCTTCGCCGGCTACGCGCAGGATGAAAAAACGCTGATCGTTGGCTGGAAGGAACAGACAGACGCCTACGACCCGGCCAATGGCTTCACCCACTCGACGCATATCGTCAATCATGTCACCTATAGCCAACTGGTTACCTTCCCCGATGAAAACGCCAGCGAGATCTTGCCGCTGCTCGCCGATAGTTGGGAGATTTCGGAAGATGGTAAAACGTATACCTTCTCGCTGAACGCGGACGCTATCTTCGCCAACGGGGATGATGTGACCGCGGACGATGTCGTGTTCTCGTTCAACCGTCTCAAGTACCGCGATGGCAATCCGTCTTTCCTGGCGGACCCGATTGATTCGCTGGAAGCCATCGACGACGACACCGTCGCCATCACATTGGTGGATCCCCGTCCCTCGTTTTTGTCCGAGATCACTAGCGGCGTCTTCAGCGTCACCAACGCCGATGTCGTGCGCGAGAACGGCGGCACTGATGCGATGGACGCGGCCGAGACCGATAGCGCCGGCGCTTACCTGGACAGCACCTCAGCCGGTTCCGGTCCCTACGTGTTGGATTTGTGGGAACCTCAGAATCGCACCGAGTTAGTGCGCAATGAGAATTTCTGGGGTGACCAACCCTACTTCGATCGCGTGATCTTTATCCACATGCAGGAAGCGGCGACCCAGCAAGCCGCCTTGGATGCCGGCGATATCGATCTGGCTCTCGATCTTGAACCGCATCACGTGGCGTCCCTGGAAGGCAATGAAGACATCAATATCTATAGGGGACCGGGCGTCCTGACACACTTCATCATCATGAATACCGATGAAGAAAAGAGTGGTCCCTTCGCTAACCCGACGGTTCAGTTGGCAGTGCGTTACGCCTTGGATTACGAAGGTTACAAGACCCTCTGGGGCGGCGTTAAGCCTGCTACAAACATGACCGCGGGCTTTTTCGGCAACCTCGGTGAAGAGGCGGCTTTCTCGCGCGATCTGGACAAGGCGCGCGAATTGCTGACGGAGGCTGGATACCCCGATGGGCTCGAAATGACTCTGGAGTATCCCAACTTTGGTACCGGCGGCGTCGACTTCAACACCAACGCGCAAAAGATCCAAGCCGACCTGGCCGAAGTGGGCATCAATGTCACTCTTGCCCCGGGCGAGTTGCAAGTGGAGCTTGACAAGTACCGCAGCGGCCTGCACAGCGTCGGTTATTGGCTCTGGGGTCCCGATATCCTTGACTCGCTGGACTTCCTCAGTTTCATGCCCGGCGGCAAGGTCGCGACCGAGCGCAACAACTGGCAACTTGAAGACGTGCCCCAGGAAATCCAGGACATGATCGCGGCGGCCAAGGTCGCCAGCGACCCGGACGAGCGCCTGGCGCTCTTCACCGCATTGCAAGAATACACCATGCAGTACGGACCATTCGCGCCCTTTAATGTTCCAGACGTTGCCGTTGCCTATCGCGCCGACCTTGCGGGCTACATTTGGCACCCGCACTGGTTGCTGGATGTCGCGATTTTGAGTCGGGATATGTAAGCCGCTCCCCGAAAAACAGCAGGGGCGACTCATTGAATCCCCCTATTGTCGCATCAGATTTTCGATGTGGGCGGGCCTTTGGCTCGTCCACTTCACTTTAGCCGCATCTTATAGCGTACCTGCCTTGATGTGTTAAACTAGGCTTCGATCCTAGAACGTCGACCGACCGTCCATGAGCTTCCTACGCTATTTCATCCGCCGCTTGCTTCTAGTGATTCCTATATTGCTGGGCATCACCGTGGTTGCCTTTATTATCGCCAATGCTATCCCGGCCGATCCGATTATCGCCAACTTGCCGCCAAACGCCCTCAATGACGAAGACACTATCGCCGCCTTCCGCAAGAAGTGGGGCTTGGACAAACCGCTTCACGAACAATACCTGACCTATCTCGGCAACCTGTTGCAAGGCGACATGGGCACGTCGATCAAAACGCGTAAACCAGTCGGAGAAGATATCAGTCGGCGTTTGCCCGCCACGATTGAACTGGCGACCCTCGGCATCGTATATGGCGTAGTGCTGGGCGTGGGGCTAGGTCTCGTATCCGCCATTTGGAAAGACAGTTGGGCGGATTATATCGCGCGCGTGATCGCCTTGATCGGCATCAGCTTTCCTGTCTTTTTGATTGGCTTGGTACTCTTGAATGTCTTCTATGCCCAATTGGGCATCGCCGCGGGGCCTGGCCGGCTCAAAATCATTATGCGTCCACCGCCAACCATCACAGGCATGTTCACCATCGACGCCCTGCTTAATGGCGACTGGAAGACATTCAGCAACGCGTTTTCGCATCTTATCCTGCCGGCGCTTACGCTGGCGCTTTATATCAGCGGCATCATTTCGCGCATCACCCGCTCTTCCCTGCTTGAGGTCTTGAACCAGGATTATATGCGCACCGCCCGCGCCAAGGGCCTGCGCGAGCGTTATGTCATCGGCTTCCATGGCATGCGGAATTCGCTGATTCCGGTCGTGACCGTTATCGGCTTGTCTTATGGCAATCTGCTGGTCGGCTCGATTCTAATCGAATCCATCTTCGCCTATCCCGGCATCGGCTCCTATATGTTCCGCGCCAGCACCTCGCAGGACTTCCCGGCGATTATGGGCGTCAGCCTGCTCTTCGCCTTCATTTATGTCGGAGTGAATTTTGTCGTCGATATCCTCTATTTCTTCCTCGACCCGCGAATTCGAGTCGCCTAGCCGAGGGCAGCAGGCGCTTTATCATTTGCGGCGCAATCCCCTCGTCCTTATCGGCCTGATTATTGTCGTCCTTTGGGTGGCGATAGCCTTCCTCGCGCCGAAAGTCGCCCCGGTCGAGCCGCTGAAACAGGACTTGGCGTACCGCCTGCAACCGCCGAACGCGCTATTTTTCATGGGCTCGGACGAGTTGGGACGGGATATTTTTAGCCGCGTCCTCTGGGGATCACGCATTACGATGCCGGCCGGTTTGGCGGTAATCATCATGGGCAGCACCTTAGGGATCTTGATCGGCGCCGTCGCTGGTTTCGCTGGCGGCCTAATTGATGAAGTGCTTATGCGCCTGACCGAGCTATTCATGGCTTTCCCCTTTATCATTCTGGCGATGGCGGTGACGGCGGCGCTGGGTCCCGATATCCGCAACGCCGTCCTGGCGCTCGCCGTCGTGTGGTGGCCCCGCTATGCCCGGATCATCCGCGGGCTCGTCCTTGAAGTCAAAGCGCAGGAATATGTCGAAGCCGCGCAAAGCGCGGGCGCCGGTGGGATGTATATCCTCTTTCGCACCATCCTGCCCAACTGCATTGCGCCGGCCGTCATCCTCGCCACCCTGGATATCGGCACCGCCATCATCAGCTTCGCCGCCCTCAGCTTTATCGGCCTCGGGCCCGAGCCATCGTCGCCAGAGTGGGGGCGTATGGTCAGCATCGGTATCAACTATTTTGATCAGTGGTGGATGTGGCTCTTCCCCGGCTTGGCGATCGCCAGCCTGGTGATGGCTTTCAACTTCATCGGCGATGGCCTGCGCGATATCCTCGACCCGCGCCTGCGGGGGGAGTAGAGGCCTAAACTCACGCGCGACTGACGCGGCTGCCATGTTTCGATTACAATATGGACGTTCGCTAGTTATCGCGCGTCCAGCGCCCATTTAGACCAAATGGCAGAAGAAGCAATCCATTCCCTTGACGACCTTCGCCAGCAGCGCGAGCCGATCATAGCGCTCGCACAGCGGCATCGCGCCCGACAAATTTCCGTGTTTGGTTCGGTTCTGCGCGGCGCATTGGGAGCGAACAGCGATATCGATTTTCTTGTAGTCTTTGAGCCGGACTACAGTCTGCGCGATCACATTCGCCTCACGCAGGGCTTAAAGCAATTGCTGGGTCGTCGAGTCGAGGTGGTTGACCGCCAATCTCTCCGGCCGGAACTCAGAGAGTCGATCATTAGGGAAGCCCAGCCCTTGTGACCAGAGACCAACAGATCTATTGCCGCGATATCCTTGACCCGCGCATGCGGGAAGAGTGACAGGACTCGAAACTATGGCATGCCTAATCAAGGGCTGATGAGTCGCTCCACCAAATCGTCGCGTGAGTTGGTGTCATCCCACAACACATCTAGAACTGCCATTACGAGTTCTGCTTCGGTGTAGTTTTCCTTTAGGGTTCCGTATTGCTTCAGACCCTGTACCCAGTCGTCGAGGTCCAGCAGTTGGAAGTAGTAGTGCTTGAGTTCAGGATGGCGAGCGTAGTGCAAAGCTTCATCAGTGTTGCGCCATCCCTTAGTCACAAGTTGTGCTAAAGTCCCCAATTCATCGCGTTCGTTCGCTGATAATTCGCCAAGGCTTCGCGGCATAATCCTCATGATTCCTTCGATTTAATGGTAGAAAGTGCCAAGAGATAATAGCACAAATTCGTAACGATGCGATTGCTCTGTATCATCATAGAGAAGGTCCTGATTACGCCGTCGGTGGAACGTCAGTCCAGTCAAAGACGACGCCGACATACTTGTCCTTCTCCTGCTGCAAGCCGCGGTAAGCCCGTTCCGCCTCATGCGGCGAGAGCGTATGCGTATGCAGCGGCGCCAGGCGCAGAGCGCCGGAAGCAATCAGGTCCATCGCAATCTCCGAATTGCGCTCCATGGAATGCTTGACAAATGGATCCCGCGCCACCGGATAGCGCCACTCATGCGCGCCTTTGAATGTCAGATTGCCATGCCCATGCAAATGAATATAGTCGAGTACGCTGCTGGTCAAATCGGTTTCATAGACGCCGCGCGGCGTGCCTAGCAAGATGACTTCGCCATAGCGCCCCACAATCGGCAGCGCGGGCGGCAGCGCAGCTGGCACGCCGGTCGCCTCGATCAGCGTGGTCACGCCCTCCCCGTCCGTCAGCGCGCCGACATCGTCCTTAACCGTCGCCGGGTTGATGCGCAGCGCCTGCGGAATGCCGCATTCAAGCGCGCGCTGGATCCGCCCTTCGTTCAAGTCCAGGCCGATCACGCGCCCGCCCTGCAAACCCGCAAGCTGCCCGGCAAGATTCCCGACTGTGCCCAGCCCAAGGACGCCGACATAATCGCCCAGTTCGATGTTCGAGATGCGCAGGGACGTCATGGCGATGATGGCCATGCGCGTGAAGGGCGCCAGCTCCAAGGGCAAGCCTTCCGGAACCTTGAGACAGATCGACATCGGCCGGCTTCTGTCGATCACATTGTATTGTTTGTGCCCGCCCCAGAAATGCACGATATCGCCTGGGCCGACGCCGCTGATGTTCTCGCCCACTTCAAGGATTTCGCCGACGGCGGCATAACCGGGCGTCCCGGGAAAGGGGAACCAGCGCTGGCTGCCGGACAAACATGCCAGCTCCGTGGCGGCGCTGACCACCGAGTACAGCGTCCGGACCAGCAGCTCGTCCGCGCGCAGCTGCCCGATGTCATCGTCAATCCGCTGCGTTTCGACGTGATCGGGTCCGGTGAAAAGAACGCTCAGATTATCCATGCGTGTGAGGATTCCTCATATCTTTGCCGCCGTGTAATGCTTGTCTGGTACTGGTTCATGCTACCGCGCTTTTTCTACCTGTAGTGGTCTCGAAAAACTGGACACCTAGTGGAGTGAGTATACTAGTGTTTGGTCACGAGGGGAGACGACTATGGCAAAGGCACGTAAGTATAGCCCGGAGTTCAAGGCGCAGGTCGTGTTGGAGATGGTATCCGGGAGGAAGAGTTTGGCTCAGTCGAGCCGGGACTATCAGATCAAGGACACGCTGCTTTCCCGTTGGAAGACGCAATTCTTTGAAGGGGCGCCCAGGATATTTGAGCCGGGCCGGCCGGCGGAGCAGAAGCGTCTGTTGGAACGCATCGATGATTTGGAGCGATTGGCGGGGAAACAAGCCATGCAACTGGAAATTGCAAAAAAAGCCAGTCGCTACTTGAAGTCACTACCGCTCGAAAACGAGAGCTAGTGCAGGTGTTAAGCCGGGAGTATCGTGTGACAGACTGTTGCGCGGCGCTGGATTTGCCGAGAAGCAGCTATTACCATCGCGGCAAGCAGCGCGATGAGCGAGCGTTGCGGGAAGCGATAGCGGACATCGCTGGACAGCGCCCGGCCTACGGCAGCCGGCGGATCAAGGCGCAGTTGTCACGCGAGCCCTACTTCCTGAATGTGAGTCGCAATCGGGTCAGACGCGTGATGGGCGAGCTGAACTTGCTGTTCAAGCCAAAGCGCCGGACAAGCACAACGGACAGCCGGCATCCTCACGGGCGCTACAAAAACCTGCTGAAAGGCATGACCGTGACGAAGCCGAACCAAGTCTGGGTGGCCGATATCACCCATGTGGGCTTGCGCGGAGAAGAGGTCTATCTGGCGGTGCTGATGGACCTCTACACCCGGGCTGTGCGAGGCTGGAACCTGAGTTGGTCCTTGGGTCAAGAATTGGTCCTCGTACCGCTGCGACAGGCCTTGCATCACTACCCGGCGCCAGAAATCCATCACTCTGACCAAGGCAGGCAATATTGCGGCAAATCACATGTCAAACTCCTGCACGATCAGGGCACTCAGGTCAGCATGTCGGCCGTGGGAAAACCGAAAGAAAACGGCCACGTAGAACGGCTGATTCGCACAATCAAGGAGGAAGAAATCGACCGGAGCGAATACCAAAGCATGGCAGAAGCGCGCGAGCAGATTGGTTACTTCATCGAGGTGGTCTACAACACGCAACGCGTTCATAGCGCCTTAGACTACCAGACGCCGGCAGAATACGAGGCGCAGTGGTTGCAACGCAACCACCCCTGCGATTCTGAGATTTTGTGTCCAATAATTTGAGACCACTACAACCCCATCCCCCCATCCCCCTTCCCCAGTTCACTGGGGAAGGGCCGGGGATGGGGTACGAACTTCGACGAACAAAGCCCTCATTTATATACGGACAAGCCTTGTAGGGGCGAGCAACCTCCTAGCGGATGTCAACGCGCGCCACCGGGCAATCGCTTCAAACTTGACATCCGCCGCAATCACAAAAGTTAAACTGAAATTTTACCACCGAGCACACTGAGGGTCGCGTAGGTCGCGTAGACACTGACCGCCGACACTGACCTTCAGCACCGAGAAAAGCGATTGATCAGAGACTTTGCGACATTTTGTCGCATGCTTTTGGGAGTGAAAGAAATTTATCGACAAGATAGTGGCAAGCCTGCCCAATTGAAGCAGTGGATTTAGGGGAAAAGTCGTCAAAAGAACCTTAACTCTGTGTCCTCTGTGCCCTCTGTGGTTAAAGAATAATTTGATGCGATTGCCGTATACGCGCCGGCGCATCAATAACTCAGGAAGCCGCCGTCGACTTGCCAGGTTACGCCGGTCACAAAGCTGGCTTCGTCGCTCGCCAAAAAAGCCACCACATCGCCGATTTCCCGCGGCTCTCCGCGGCGCCCCAGCGGCGTATGCCGGAAGTAGCGCCCGCTGCCGCCGGCATCGGCGACCTGGTCGACGATATCGGCGCTGGATTCAGTGAGAATATCGCCCGGCGCGACCAGCGCGAGGCGAATCCCATGCGGCGCGAGTTCGATGGCGGCGCCCTTGTTCAATCCATCGAGACCGGCTTTGGCGGCGCAATAGGGCGTCGCGTTCTCCTGCGCGGCGAACTGCGCCACCGAAGAAATGGTGATGATGCAGCCGCCCTCGCCTTGCTCCAGCATTTGAAAAGCCGCCTCCTGCGTACAGATGAAAGCGCCGTTCAAATTCACATCGATCATCCGCCGCCAATGTTCATCCGTTTCTTCCAGGAAGGGCCGCACCTCGGCCGAGGCGCCGGTCAAGGCGGCGTTATTGACCATCACATCCAGCCGCCCAAATTCAGCGGCCGTCCGCGCGACCATCGCCTTGACCTGCTCGCGCCGCGTGATGTCGCAGCCGACCGCCAACGCGCGCCGGCCCTCCGCCCGCAATTGGGCGACCTTTTCTTCGGCAAGGGCGATATCGCCCGGTCGCTGCGCCAGCGCCAGCGCCGCGCCCTCGCGCGCGCAGCTGCGGGCGATGCCCCAGCCGATGCCGGTCGCGCCGCCGGTGATGATGATGACCTTGTCTTGCAGTCGTCCAGCCATAGCGATTCAACCCTGACGCTACGCTTCAATCCGAGTGATTTCATCCGCCGCGATCAGCGGCTTCTGTCATCCGCCAATCGCGCTCTAGATGACTTCCAGGTATTCGCGATCCGGCAGTTGCGGGAAGGCCGCGTGCGGCTCGCTCTGATACCAGAAGGCGGTCGATGCGATATCGTCTTGCAGCGGCAAATAACGCCACTCGTCGAAGGGCGCTTCGTGCAGCGAACCCGAGCGCCAGCCCAGCGCTTGAATTGTCACGCGCAGGTCTTCTTCAAAACGGATCGGGTCGGGAATATGCCAGCGATACAGGCCGAAACGCTGCTGGCTGCCGTAGAAGCCATCCGGCTTTATCACCTGAGGCAGGCCGAGGTAAGGCGTGGAATAAGTTGAGTATTCGCCGTCCTGGTGGCCGAAGCACCAGGCGCCGCCAAAATAATCTTCCGTGCCCGTGCCGCAAATCGTGGGGAAATCCCCATCGCCGTCCATATAGAATTTGATCTCGCCTTCGCCCCACCAGCCGCGATTGTTGCTGCCCCATGCCATATATGTGCCGACATAATGCCCCATGCCCTTCACGCCATCGAGAATGGTATACACCTCTTTGTAGGGCAAGGGATTGCTGCGGCGCCATTGCGCGTGCAAGTAGCCGACATCCTCGGGCACATCGGTCAGCGCATAGTCGAATTGGTAGAAGAGCGGTTCCACCGGCTTGTCCAGCAGGTTCTCGATGGTGACGCGGGCGCTCTTGCGGAAGGGCATCTCCCAATAGCTGTTGAAGGCGCTGTGCGAATTCACGGAAATGGGCATTGAGTTGACATGGCAATATTCGGTCCAGCCGTTGCAGAAAAAATCCCCCATCGGCGCCTCAATCGACGGACTCTCTTCATCGTCCCAATAAAATCGCAGGATCAATGAGCGCCAGTACTTGGCAAAGGTGGTGATCCAGATATGCTGAATCGCGCCCGGTCCCTCGATCTCGGCTAGCGTGGTAACGCTGTTGGCTTCCAGACCGATGCAGGGCGAAACTTTCCAGCCCTGCCCCAGGTCTTGCGCGGCCGACGACGAGAAGCCCTCCCTGGCCATGCCGCCCGCGCCTTTTTCGCCTTTGAAGTTCTCCGCGCTGATCGAGCGCGTCTTGGCCCGGGACAAGCGCGAGATATTGCCCATATTCAAATGCAAGCCATTGAAGTAATTCACCTTATCACCTCATTCAGCGTCTGTGAATTTGTATGAGTCCGGGGCTGTGGCTATTGTAGTGGATGTGGTTTCCCTTAGACCCAAACAATAAAACTCTGTGCCCTCTGTGTCTCTGTGGCAGATTAACCTGTGCCAAGCTCGCATTCAAGATATGTCCACCGATATAGATACTCCCTGAGTCCGGATTATGCCGGCGTCTTGCTTGCGCCTTCGCCCGCTGGAACGGTCGCCCCCGGCTCATAATCAACCGGCTTGTAGCAGAGCGCCTGACGATCGGCCGAGACTTGCACCATCGGCGGCACCGTGCGCTCGCAGATCGCCTCGACATATTTGCAGCGCTTGGCGAATTTGCAGGCCTGCGCCTGGTATTCTTTCAATTCGATATCGGGCAGCATCACGCCGCGCTCCCACTTGTGGTCGACGGTCGGCACGGAATCGAGCAGCAGCTCGGTGTAGGGATGGGCGGAATCGGTGAGGATCTGCTCTGAGGGTCCGTATTCCACCACGCTGCCGCGGTACATGATGGCGATGTAATCGCTGACGTAGTAGGCGGTCGACAGGTCATGCGTGATGTAGACGAAGCTGACCTTGTACCGTTCTTTCAGCTCCAGGAAAAGATTGACGATGTTCATGCGCAGAGAAGCGTCAATCATGCTCACCGGTTCGTCGGCGACGATCAGCTTCGGGCGCGGGATCAGGCTGCGCGCGACCGAGATGCGCTGCAGCTCGCCGCCGGAGAATTGATTGGCGTATTTGCCTTCCACGCGCGAAAGATCCAAACCCACGGATTCCAGGGCCTCGGCGACTATTTCACGCGCCTCTTTTCGATTCTGCGCGATCTTCAGCCGCAGGGCCGCATTAAAGAGGTACTTGTCCACTCGTTTGCGCGCGCTGAAAGCTTCGAAGGGGTTCTGAAAAATCGGCTGCACCGCGCGGTAGTAGTCCCGCCCTTTCAACCCGGCGCCGCCCTTTTCAAACAGCGGATGGCCGTCGATCAGCACATCGCCGGAGGTCGGATGCTCCAGTTCCAGGATGATGCGCGCCAGGGTCGTCTTGCCGCTGCCGGATTCGCCAACGATGCTGAGAATCGACGGCTCGGCCGCCGGCAGGCTCAAGCTGACGTCATCCACCGCCACCAGGCGCGTCCCGAAGACCAGGCCGCCGATGCGGAAGACCTTGCTGACATTGCGCAGTTCGAGCAGGTTGTCGCTCACGAGGCAGCCTCGTTGTATAAGTGGCAGGATACGAAGTGTTCCGGTTCCATCTGAAGCAGCGCCGGCTCTTGATGCGCGCAGTGGTCCATCACTTTGGGGCAGCGGGCGGCGAAGCGGCAACCGGCCGGCGGGTCAATCAAGTTGGGCGGCCGACCGGAGATGCCCGAGCGCTGCGCCCGATCGCCGACGCGGGGCAAAGACTGAATCAGCATTTGCGTATACGGGTGCAGAGGATTGCCGAAGATGGCATCGGTGGGACCGTATTCGACCAGCTTGCCGGCGTACATGATCGCCAGCCGGTCGCTGATCTGATAATGCACGCCCATGTCGTGGGAGACGACAACCAGCGTGTTTTCCATCTGCTGCTGCAATTCGGTCAGCATCAGCAAGATGCCCTTCTGCACGACGACATCCAGCGCCGTCGTGGGTTCATCCGCCAGGACGATCTGCGGATGCAGAAATGTGCCCAGCGCGACCAGCACCCGCTGCTTCATCCCGCCGCTGAGCTGATGCGGGTAGGACTTGAGGACCTCGACCGGCAGCTCCAATTCTCGCAAATAGCCCGCTACCCGCTCGCGAATCGCCTTCTTGCCCTTTTCTCTTAGAGGGTGGCCCTTTGGCACCGCGTCAAAGAATTGGTTTTCAATGCGAATCACCGGGTTGAGCACACTCATCGAGCCTTGCGGAATGTAGGAGATGAATTCCCACCAATGCTCGCGGATTTCGCCCGGTCCGATGGTCTTGACCTTGCCGCTGCCATCAGGAAAATCGGCTTCGTAACTGCCGGAGGCGATTTGCAGCGGCGGCTGAATATAATCGTAGAGCACTTTCAACAGCGTAGATTTGCCGCAGCCCGATTCGCCAGCGATGCCCAAGACTTCGTTCGGGCGGATATCAATGCTGACGCCGTCGACCGCCTGCACGACGCCGCGCGGCGTATCATAGAAGCATTTCAAATCGCGCAGCCTAAGCATCGCCGTGCCCGCGCCGTTCCGCCGACAAGCTGGAGATGCCGGTCGATATCAGGAACAGGCCGATAAACAGCAGAATAATCGCGACTACGGGCGAGCCGATCCACCACCAGCGCTGGCCCAGCAAGGCTTGATGCTGCAGCGCCCAATAGATGGTGGTGCCCAGCGTGGCTTCTTCCAGGCTAGACAAGCCGATAACCGCCAGGCCGGATTCAGTGGCGATGGCGACCAATACGGTGTTGACGAAATTCGCCATCGCCCAGCTGAAGATATGAGGCACGATCTCTTCGGCGAGTATAGTGAAGGTGCCGGAACCCGAGAAGCGCGCCGTATTGACGAATTGCCGCTCGCGCATGCTCAGAGCGATCGAGCGCATTTGGCGGGCGGGCCAGGGCCAGTTGAAGAGAATCAAGACAATGCTGATCAGCAGCAGGGAGGCGCGGCCCTGCAAGAGCGACGACATCAAGATAAGGATCGGCAGAGACGGCACAACGATGAAAACATCAGCAAAGAGGGTGATGATACGATCAGTGACGCCGCCGATGAAACCCGAGGCCAGGCCGGCGAACACGCCGATAATTGTGGCGAAGAAAGCCACGAACAGGCCGATGAAAAGCGAGTTCTGTGTGGCGTAGGCGAGCAGCCAGAAGGTATCCTGCCCCAGATTGGTCGTGCCCAGCAAATGCTCGGCGCTCGGCGGCAGGTTGCGCGGATGACGGATCCAATCGCGCGGGTCTTCCGGCGAGAAGAAGGGCAAGATGCCGCCCAGGATGATGAATACGGCGAGTATCGCCAAGCCAATCCGCAAGCGTCGATTCAATCCGCGCATCGCTACCTCTGCCGGATCCGCGGATCAAAGACGGGATAAAGCAAGTCGATGATCAAAGTGGATGTGGCCACGGCGATAATCGAAATCGTAATCGTGCCCATGAGCAGGTTGTAATCGGCCTGCAAAACCGCGTTATATGTCATCGTGCCCAAGCCGGGATAACCGAAGAGGATCTCCGTGATCAGGGCCCCGTTGAAGATCGTGCCGATTTGCAGCGCAAGCACGGTGACCTGCGGCAGGATGGCGTTGCGCAGGACGTAGGCGGTCATGATGCGGCCTTCGCCGGCGCCCTTGAGCTTGGCGAAATAGACGAAGTCCTCTTCCGAGATGCTCGAAGACAGGGCCTTCATGCTAAGCACCCACCAGCCGAAGCCGACGATGACAATCGACAGCGCCGGCAGAACCGAGTTATAGATAACGCTGGAGATGAATTCCAAGGACCAGGCTTCGCCCTGGATGGAGAAAAAGAGCGGGAATATCGGATTGATATGAATGAACAAGATGATCAATATCAGCGCCGTGATGTAATAAGGGATCGGGTAGACAAAAATGGCGATGACTTCCAGCGCGCGCGAGGAGATCCAGCGGCTCTTGTAGCCGGCGAGCAGGCCAATCGCATTGCCCACGAACCAGGCGATGACGGTCGACGAGAGCAAGAGGCCCAGCGTCCAGGGCAGCGCGCGCCCGATTAGCTCGTTGACCGGCGTCGGAAACATGGAGAGCGAGGGGCCAAATTCGCGCGTGACAAATGTGCGGTGGAAGAAGCCGAAATACTGCTCCGCCAAGGACCCCTCGAGGCCGAAAGCCTGCGTCAGCGTGGCGCGCATCGCCTCGACCTGCTCGGCTTCCATGTATGCGCCCCGGGTCATGATGCGCCCGAGCATGGACTCGACCGGATCCGACGGCATGAAGCGCGGCACAAAGAAGACAACCGTGATGCCGATCCAGATCACCAGCACATAGGCGATGATCCGCGTAACCACGAATTTGGCGAACTGCATCTTAGGCCCTCTGACTAGCCTGCCGGCCTACCCCGCCCCCAGCCCCTCCCCGTCGCAACAGGGAGGGGAGCGCCGCTTGCAAAGATGACAAAATCTCCCCCGCAGCGCAGTGTCTACACGCGCCACTGCAATGCGGGGAGGTTTAGAGGGGCTGTCTAGCCGTCCGCCTTTGGCTGGATGAACGGCATGTGATACTTGAAGAGCGACCACCACCACCAGGGTCCTTCGTAGAAGTAATCGGCGGTGGGCATGCCGTCCCAATAGGTCGTGATGACCGGCACGAATTTCGAGGTACCGAACATCGGCAGCCAGGGCCGCTCCACGATGAACTGCTTCTCGAATTCGGTCAGCAATGGAATCGTGTCCGGATGGTCACTGGGCAGCGGCGCGATTTGGTCAAGAATGCCGCTCAGCGCGTCGCTGTCGTAACGCATGGCGTTGCCGGGCGCCGGCTGGCCGATGGGCACGATGTGGCGCTTGTGCCAAAAGACATCCAGCAGATCCCAGCTATCGGGCAAGGCGCCGCAACCGGGCCAATAGGAGCCCGCGTCAAACTCGCCACGGCTGTAATTGCTCCAAAATGTTCCGGAATCCATCTGCTGCACGGTGGCGTCAATGCCGAAGTCGCGCCAGTTATCGGCGACGGCGAAAGCCAGGCGCTGCGATTGCACCTCGAAGTTCGACGGCGAGTTGATGGTGATCTGCCAAGCGCTGCCATCGGGCTTGTGCCAGGCGCCATTGTCCAGCGTGAAGCCTTCGGCTTGCAGCATCTCGGTCGCTTTGTCCGGGTCATGCTTCCACCAGCCGACGCCGAAGAGGTCCACCAGCGCTTCTTCGTCTTCCGGCATGCCTTCGACGCCTTGCTCAGCCAGGATCGCAGCGATGTCCACCGCATAATTCGGATCGAAAGGCTGGTAGCCGTCTTCGAAAGCGAATTCCGTCATCCACTCGCGCATCGGCTTGTGGAAGGCGTCGTGAATCACCTGAACCGGCGGCACCGCCAGCGGCGATACACGCAGGATGCCGGCGAATGTAGCCAGACCGACGCTCTTGATATCGGTTGCCAAAGCCATCGCCCAGCGGACATTCTGGTTGTCCCAAGGTTCCTGGGAGTTGGAGAAGACGATGCCGCGCTCGCAGGGATCATCGAAGTTGGCCCAAGGGAAGTCTTGGTGCCAGGCGCGGGCGTTCGGGTTGGCATCGCGCAAGATGTCCCAGGCTTCCGGCGAGATATCGGTGAAGATATCAAGCTGGTTCTGGATGCCGGCGATGATGCGGCGCTCTTCCGTGCCATAGAAACGGAAGAGAACATGATCTGGTCCCGGCTCGCCGAAGATCTGTCCCACATCGGTATGCTGCCAGTCCTCGCGCTTGTTATAGAGGAACCAGTTTCCATTGGGGTCCACATCGGCCAAGGTGTAAGGACCGCTGACGACCGGCGGGTAATTCTGGAAGGTCGCGGGATCTTCGTTCTCCCAAATATGTTTGGGCACCAGGCGGAAGTGATCGCCCCAAATGTGAACGCCAAGCGTGTAAGCCAGGCGCGGCTCCGACCGCTTCGTGTTCAGAATCATCGTGAGCTCGTCGACAACCTCGTAGTTATCCACGACCTGCGACAAGAAACCGCTATAGGGGAATTCCGACGTGCCCAGGACCATGTCGATGGTGAAAGCCATATCGGCCGTCGTGATCGGCTCGCCATCGCTCCAGCGCAAGTCCTCGCGCAGGGTGATGCGGAAGCTGGTGTAATCGTCGTTCAGCGCCTCCGGCATTTCAGCCGCCAGGCCCGGGAATTGCTCGCCGGTGGCGGTGTTGATCTCCCACATGTTGGAGTAGGCCAACTGGTGCAAGCCCTGGTTGAAGCGGGTGCCGGCCTGGTAGGGGTTGGTCTGCGTGGGATTGTCGATGCGGCCGTCAAGCTGGTCGACGATCAGGGTCGTGGCGCGGGGCGTCCCGACCTCGGTCATATCCTGCGCGCCGACAAGGGCGGTGGATAGCAATACAAAGAGCGTCAGCAAGACAAAGGCGAAAATCCGCTTGCCTTGTTTTCCGTGCATGATAAGTCTCCTCAACTTTCGTTTTCGATTCACATAAATCGCCGAGTACTTGAATTCATTCAAATAGGCTATTCCCTTCCGCCGGCGCGCCGGCTCTTCACTGATGATGCGTTGTAGCCGTTACCGTAAACCCGCAGATACATTAACGCATCTGCGCGAGATTATCAATCAATTCGGGCCCAGCGCCGCCACAGGAATTTGTTGACGAACGCAGCCCGACGCGTTACCATCCTCCTCAAGTGCGCATTACGCACAGGCTGTGCAAGACGTCCGCGGATGAGAATAAGAGAACTCAGACGTGAATGAATCCCAGGGCAATATCATCAAGTCCCTCTCCCGCGGCTTGACGGCGCTCGAACTGGTCCTCGAGCAATCGGCGACGCCGCAGAGCTTGGCCAAAACCCTGGATGTCGACCGCACTACCGCCTACCGCATCCTCAATACCCTGGCCGCGCACGGCTTCGTCCTGCGCGACCCGCTCGACGATCAATATGTGATCAATGTGCAGAAGGTCTTCTCTTTCGCCCACGGGGTCGTCGGCAAGCTGCACTTCCCCACCCTGGCTACGCCTTATCTGGAAAGGTTGCGCGCCAAGACTGGCGAAGCCGCCTCCCTGGCGGTCTTGCAAGCTGCCGAGGTCGTTTACGTCAATCACTTGCCCAGCGAAGAAGCGATCACCGTCGCGCCGATGCTGGGCGTACGACGGCCGGTATATGTCTCGGCGGTGGGCAAAGCCATCTGGTCGCATTTGCCCGGGGCGGAACAAGACCAACTCTTCGGCCTGATCGCACCCGTCCCATTGACCGACAAGACCCTTTGCGATATCGCGCAGATCCGCGCGGACTTAAACACCGCGCGCGGTCGCGGTTATGCGATTGACGATGAAGAGACCTTTGACGGCGTGCGCTGCGTCGCCGCGCCCGTGCGCAACCACCGCAACGAGGTCATCGCGGCCATGGGCATCTCCGGCCCGGCGACGCGTTTGACGCTGGATCGCCTGCATGCCTACGGCCTCTATCTGCGGGATCTGAGCCAGGACTTCTCCATCGCTTTGGGCGCGCCGGAAGCGGCGCCCGGCCAAGAGCGCGTCCCCATGCGCGAGTAGAAAGGCAAGCGCTATCGAAAGAAAGCCGCATAACCCTATCGCAAGCCCTGATGAGATTGTCCCAAAGGAGCGAAAGTAATGAAAAGGCTCAAAACGATTCTGATTCTCTTAATCGTCAGTGCGCTCTTCCTGCCACTGGCTGCGGCGCAAGATTCATTCCCGCTGACCGATCCCGAGACCGGCGCGCGCCCCTGGGAAGGCAAAGAATTGCGCATCCTGAATACCGAGGTCGTGCCGATCCTGGCTTATCAGCACGAAATCCTGGACCCGCTCTACGAAGAAGCGTCGGGCGTCACGCTGATTTACGAGAACGCGGCGCATAGCGATGTGCTGCCGCGGATTCAGACGACTTGCGCCGCCGGCGGCGACGACTTCGACATCATGTTTGTCGAAGACGGCTGGGCGGGCGCGCTGGCGGCCCTGGGCTGCCTGGAAGAGTTGGACCGCTTCTACCTGGCCGCGCCGGGCGATTCCTATCCGGAAGACTTCACCACCCGCGCCTTCGGCACTGTGGCGATGGCGAAAGAAAAATGGGTCGGCATTCCCACCCTGGTCGCTGTCGGCATGTTCGCCTATCGCACCGACCTCTTTGACGATCCGGATGAGCAGGCGGCCTTCATGGAGCAATACGGGCGCGAACTCAGCGTGCCGGCCACCTGGGACGAACTGGCCGAAGTCGGCGCGTTCTTCACCCGCCCGGACGAGGAATTGTATGGCTTCAACTATCGCTATGGCACGCCCAACAATATCCTCTTCGATTACATGATTCACTTCGGCTTCTCGCGCGGCGTGGATTTCTTCGACAGCGACTTCAACCCGCTCTTCGATACCGAAGCGGCTATCGACACGGCCTCCTTCTTCGCCGGCCAGGATTTCCTCAACCTGCAGCCGCCGGGACGGGAATCCTTCCAATTCGGCGAGGTGATGCAGAACTTCGCCCAAGGCAAGGTGGCGATGTATGGCACCGAAAGCTGGGCGATCCCGCTGCTGCTGGATCCGGAAGCGTCTATCGTCGCGGCCAATACCGGCTTCGCGCCGGTGCCGGGCTGGCTCAATCCGGAGACGGGCGAGGTTCAGTCCGCCCTGCTTTCAGCCGGGCCCGCCTATATGATCAACGCCCATATTTCCGAAGAGCAGAAGCAAATCGCCTGGGATTATCTGCAGTTGGCGCATGGCAAAGCCTTCTCGCGCATCCTGGCCGATCAAACCGGCGCCGGCCATCGCATCTCGGTGCTGACCGATCCTGAACTCGTGGAGAAGTGGCCGCACTTGACCGCGAATTACGAAGCGGCGAAAGTCGGCATTGGGCGCCCGGCCGAGCCTTGGTGGCCGGAAGCGGAAAACGCCATCGGCCGCGCCTTGCAAGAGGTCGCCGCTGGCGGCGACGCGGCGTCGCTCATGATGGACGCCAACAATGACATCAAGGAAATCGTCGCCGACGCCGGCTACTATGACGAAGGCATCACATACGTCTCGGTGGAACAAAGGGAAGACTTCGTCTGCGCGAAATTCGCCGAGCTGGGCCTGGACCACGACGAGTGCATGTAGGGTAATGCTACCCCCATCCCCCGGCCGTACTTTAGGAACGGCCATTTTTGGGGCAATCGTGTACATTGGCAACGGGTCAGCCACCGGCTGACCCCTACCGAAATCTATAAATTGGAAAACGTAGGGGCGAGCCTTGGCTCGCCCGCCAACATACCGCCTGTAAAAGCATGAATGCCTCTGACGCATCGGACAACGCGAAGCAACCCTTCGCGACGCGCTTCTATCACCTGACGCAGCGCCACCGTCATTGGTTCTTCATCGCGCCGGCCCTGCTCATTCTGCTCGCGGTGGTGATCTACCCGATCATCTTCTCCACCGGCGTATCCCTCTTTCGCGTCACCTTCGCCTCGCAATCGCGGCCCTTCGTCGGCTTGCAGAATTTCGAGCGCATGCTCAGCAACGACGACTTTCTGCAGAGCGCCTTCAATACGCTCTATTACGTTGTTTTCTCCGTTTCCGGCTCCTTCCTGCTCGGTTTCGGCGCCGCCCTGCTTTTCCGCCGCGTGACCGCCGGCAAAGAATTGCTGCGCCTAATCCTCATCATTCCTATCACCATGGCCCCCATCGTCGTCGGGCTGATGTGGAACTGGATGCTGGACCCGCTCTTCGGGCTGGTCAACTGGTTCCTCGGCCTTCTGGGCATCCCGGGCCAGACCATGCTGGCGCAGGCCAGCACGGCGCGGATCACCGTTGTTCTGGTCGATATCTGGCAATGGTATCCGCTGGTCTTTCTGATCCTGGAAGCCGGCATGGCGACCTTGCCCCGCGCGCCTTATGAATCGGCGCGGTTGGAGGGCGTGCCCTCCTGGCTGATCTTCCAACGCATCACGCTGCCCATGCTGCGCCCGGTGATACTGGTGGCCCTGCTCTTGCGCACAGTCGACGCCTTCCGCACCTTCGATATCGTGCGTGTCATGACCGACGGCGGGCCCCACCTCACCACCGAGACTTTGAGCCTCTATCTCTATCGCACCGCCTTCACCTTCAGCAAATTGAGCCGGGCGGCGGCCGGCTCGATTCTGATGCTGCTGGTCATCGGCTTGATCTCGGCGATTATGTTCCGCTATCTGTATCGCGAAGTCGACCTGGGATAAGCGGCGATGCGCGTACCGAAATCCGAACGGATCCTGGCTTATGTCATCTTGATCACGATGGCGGTTCTGGTGCTGGCGCCGGTGCTCGCGGGCAGCATCACCGCCTTCAAGCCGCAGATCATCTGGGTCTCCAGCCCGCCGACCTGGATCTTCGAGCCGACGCTGGAAAACTTCGAATTTGTTTTCTTCACCCGCAAGGGCTGGCTCTACCTGCGCAACAGCTTGATCATATCCATCGGTTCCGTCGCCGTCGCTTTGATCCTCGGCGTGCCGGCCGCCTACGCCTTCGCCCGCTTTCGCTTCAAAGGTTCGAAGGCGCTGATGCAATGGCTGATCTCCTTGCGCATGATTCCGCCGATTGTGGTCGGCTTGCCCTTTTACGCCATGTTCCTGAATCTCGAGCGGACCTTCAATATCGGCCTGCGCGATACCTATCCCGGTCTCATCATCACTTATCAGACCTTTTTGCTGCCGCTCGTCATTTGGATGATGCGCGGCTATTTCGCGGATCTTCCGGCCGCGATGGAAGAAAGCGCCATGGTCGAGGGTTATACGCGGCTGGGCGCGCTCCTGCGCGTGGTGCTGCCGGTGGTCTGGCCCGGCATCGTAGCCACCGCCATTCTGAATTTCATCTTCGCCTGGAACGAATTCTTTCTGGCGCTGATTTTAGCGGGCAACCGCACCAGCACCTTGCCGATGACCGCCGGCACCTATATCGTGCGCACGCGCGTCGAATGGGGCAACCTCTTCGCCGTCAATATCATCATCATGGCGCCGGTCATCGTGCTGACGATCATCCTGCGCCAACAACTCGTGAAAGGGCTGACCTTTGGGATTCTGGAGTAAAAGCGCGCGATGAAGGTTGTTCTCAAAGATTTGCTCAAGCGCTTCGCAAACTCGGATCGGGCCGCGGTCAACACGATCAATCTGACGATCGAATCGGGCGAGTTGGCGGTCCTGCTCGGTCCATCCGGCTGCGGCAAGACGACGACTCTGCGCATGATCGCCGGCCTGGAAGAGCCGGATAGCGGACGCATCACGATTAACAAGCGCGATATCACCGACCTGGCGCCGAAGGACCGGCGCGTCGCCATGGTCTTCCAGAACTTCAGCATGTACCCCACCATGAATGTCTATGACAATATCGCCTTCCCGCTGCATGCGATCAAGCTCGGTCGCAAAGAAATCGACGAAACCGTGCGCGAAGTGGCGCGCCTGGTGAATATCGATCACCTGCTTCAGCGCAGCGTGCGCCAGGTCAGCGGCGGCGAGGCCCAGCGCGTCGCTCTGGCGCGCTCCATGGTCCGGCGTCCCGAGGTCTTCCTGATGGACGAGCCCTTGAGCAATCTCGACGCCAAGCTGCGCGTGCAACTGCGCACGGAAATCAAGCGCCTGCATCAGGAAACCGGCGCCACCTTCATCTTCGTCACGCACGACCAGGAAGAAGCGATGACCCTCGGCGACAAGATCATCGTGATGAAGGACGGCGATATCCAGCAGGTTGGCACGCCGCACCAGGTCTTCTTCGCGCCGGAAAACGCTTTCGTGGCGAATTTCGTCGGCACGCCCAGCATGAACCTCTTGCCCGGCGCCGCGCAAAAGACCGCCTCCGGCGCGTACCGCCTGCAATTGCCCGGCTTTGACCTGGACCTGCCGGCGCGTTTCAACGACGGCCTGGAAAAACTGCCGGGAGACCAGGTGATCTGGGGCATCCGGCCCGAAGCCATCCGGCTCGTCGCCGAAGCGGGCGAGAACTGCGTCAGCGGCGTCGTGGAACTGGTCGAAGCCCTTGGCAGCCGCGACCTTATTTTCGCGCGCGTCGAAGACCAGCTCTTCCGCGTGATCGTCGACGCCCTGGATTCAATTGCCGTCGGCGCGCCTTGCCGCCTGCGCTTCGACGGCGCGCAGATGCACCTCTTTGACGCCGATAGCGAGCGCTCCCTGCTGGCGAAGCGGAAGACGGCGGGAAGCGGATGAATAGCGGACTGGCCGGCAAGAACGCGCTGATCACCGGCGGCGGCAGCGGCATTGGGCGCGCTATCGCCATGGCGCTGGCGGATGAAGGCGTGAATATCGCCATCGCCAGCAATCGCGCCGAAGACGATGCCTTAAGCGAAATCAAGTCTCGCGGCGTAGGCGCGCTGCACATTCACGCCGATGTCAGCCGGGAAGACGATGCTGCCGGCATGGTCGAGGCGGCGATTGACGGCATGGGCGCCATCGATCTTTACGTGAACAACGCCGCCATCGCCCGGCATCAGCCCATCACGCGGATCAGCGCCGACGCCTGGCGCGCGACCATCAACACCAATCTGTCCGCTTGCGTCTGGGCTTGCCGCGAGGTATGCCGCCACATGCTGGGGCGCGGCGGCGGCAGCATCCTGATCATCGGCTCGACCGCGCAATTCAACCAAGCCTATGGCGAAGCGGCTTATCATATTTCCAAGACGGGCCTGCGCGTCTTCAAGAACGCGCTGGCGCTGGAAATGGCGCCGCATGGCATCCGCGTGAATTTGCTGGCGCCCGGGCATTTCGAGACGCCGCTCACCGCCGGCATCGACGAAGAACGCGCGGCCGCCCTGCGGCGCGAGATCCCGCTGCGCCGCTTTGGCGCGACGCCGGAATTAGCGGCCACGGCGGTCCTGCTGCTTTCGGACCGGCTAAGCCCCTACACCACCGGCGCCGACTTCGTCGTCGATGGCGGGCTGCATCTGCGCCCTTTGCCGCTCTACAGCGACGAAGAAGTTTTGTCCATGAATCGAGGGGGATGAAAACCTGGTGAATGCAATCAAGTTAAAAGCGAAGTGGCGAAGGGGCGAGCCGAGCCCGGGCATGTGGATGAGCCTAAGCGATCCCACAGTCGCCGAGATGATCGGCCAGGTCGGCCTGGATTGGGTCGCCATCGATACCGAGCATGTGGCGCTGGATCTGCAAAGCTTGCAGAACCTGCTCATCGCGCTGCGCGACACGCCGACGATCGTGCGCGTGCCGGGCAACGATCCCGTGCACATCAAGCGCGTGCTGGATATGGGCGCCGCCGGCGTCATCGTGCCGCATATTCACAATGCCGAAGAAGCGCGCCAGGCCGTGGCCGCATGCAAGTATCCGCCCGTCGGCATCCGCGGCACTGGCCCGCGCCGGCCCAGCCGTTACGGGCTGGACGAAAAAGCCTACCTCGCCAATGCCAATGACGCGACCATTGTCTGTATCATGATTGAAACGTTCAAGGCAGTCGCGGACCTTGATGCCATATTGGAAGTGGAGGGGCTGGACGCCTGCATGATCGGCGCGGTCGACCTGTGCGCAAGCATGGGCTTGCTGCCGAACTTTGACGAACTGCGCGTGACCGCGACCATTGATCATGTGGCGGCCAAGGCCCAAATCGTCGGCATGCCGCTGATGTCCGGCCGCGCGCCCGACGCCGACGAGAGCAGCCCCTTCAGCTGGAAGAAGCTCTTTAAGCAGGGCTTGCACATCATCCCGATCGCCTCCGACCAGGGCTTAATTCTATCCGGCGCGCGGCAAATGCTGGAAGCCTTCGATGCCGCCAGCGAAGAAGAAACCTTGATTTCAGCCGACGCTCGGAAAACGCTGGAAGCCTTCCTTGACGCCAGCGAAGGAGAATGACGATGCCAACGCTGAAAGCGGAAGAGTTGCGGGGCTTTGGCGCGGCGATCCTGACCAGCTTGGGAACGCCGCCGGAACGCTCAAGCTGGGTGGTTGAAACGCTGCTGCGCGCCAACCTGGCCGGTCACGACTCCCACGGCTTCATGCGCCTGCTGCAATATGCGCAGTTCGCCCGCGACGGGCTCTTCAATCCCGGCGCCGATATCGTCGCGCTGCGAGAGATGGGCGCGACCGCGCTGCTGGACGCGCAGCGCTGCTGGGGGCAGGTCGCCGCGAAAGAAGCGATGGAGCGGGCAATCGACATCGCCGCCGCCCAAGGCATCAGCATGGTCGCGCTGGTGAATTGCCCCCATGTCGGGCGCTTGGGCGAATACGTCGTAATGGCGGCCGAACGCGACATGATCGGCCTCGCCTATGTCAATTCGCAAACCGAAGGAGAGGGCAGCGTCCTGCCCTGGGGCGGCATTGAAGGCCGCTTCACGCCGACGCCCCTGGCTTTCGCCGCGCCCAGCGGGCTGGACTGGCCCGTGCTGGTGGATATCACCGCTTCGGTGATGCCGGAAGGCAAAATCCGCGATCATCTCTATCGCGGCGCTCAACTGCCGGAAGATGTGATCCTCGACGCGTCCGGGGCGCCATCGCGAGATCCCAAAGACTTTTACGGTCCGCCGGCGGGCGGCCTGCTGCCCCTGGGCGGGCCGGTCGGGCACAAGGGTTACGCCCTGGGCGTCATGATCGAAATGCTGGCCGGCGGTTTGAGCGGCGCCGGCTACGTCAGCGAAGACGCCAGCGCGCACGGCAACGGCGTCTTGTTCCAGGTTCTGAATATCGCCGCCTTTGAAGATCTGGAGAATTTCAAGCGGCGCACGCGGGAGCTCATCGCCCACGTGAAATCGTCCAAGCCCCGGGATGGCGTCGCCGAGGTGCTTTTCCCGGGCGAGCCGGAATACCGCAGCGCCCAAGTCCGGGAACGAGAGGGCATCGCGCTGCCGGATAGCCTCTGGGACGCCTTTGCTGAACTGGCCGCCGAAATCGGCCTGGATATGCCGGGAGGGTAAGCCATGCGTCTCTGCGGCAATTCCATCACCTTTCAGGATTACAGCGTTGAAGAAGCCTGCCAGCGCCTGGCGGCGGCCGGCTGCAACGCGGTGGAAATGTGGCCGCCCCACCTGGCGGGCTGCCGCAGTCCGGCGCTGCTGCGGCAATTTCGCGATTTCGCCGCCGAGCTGGGTTTGGAGCTTTGGGGCTTGAACGCCGTCGGCGCCGATTATTTCCAGCCTTTCGGCGGGCAGGCGGATTACGACCGCACGTTGGCCGGCTTAAAGGAAGATGTCGATTATGCTTTGGAATTGGGCGTCGCCGATGTCATGGTCTGGGAAGGCCTGCGCCCGGCGACCGGCGATATGCCCGATGCCGATCTACTGGCGGTGCTCGTCAGCCTCTTCCGCGAGGCGATTGATTATGCCCGGCCCAAAGGCGTACGCTTCACCGCCGAGCCGCATCCCTTCACGCTGGGCATGGACAATAGTTTCATGAAGCAGCTTTGCGATCAACTGGATCGCGCGCATTTCGGCATCCTCTTCGACTTCTGCCATTACGGCGTCGGTCAGCCCGACGCCTATGTCCAGGCGATCTACGATCTGGGACCGCGCATTGAGCACCTGCATTATTCCGACACCGACGGCTTCACCAGCGAATTGCATTATCCGCCCGGCAAAGGCGTTCTTGACTTACAAGCGATGAATCAGGCCCTGGTCGATATCAAATTCGCCGGCACATCCACCCTCGATATGTACGGTTATCCGGTGCCGGAACAAGGTTACATCTGGGGCCTGCCGGTCTATCGCGCGGCCCTGATTGAAATCGGCCTGGGGCGCGAGGCATGAAAGCGGCGGTCCTGCGGCAACTGGGCGAGCCGCTGGCGCTCGAGGAGCTGCCAAAGCCGCAGCCGGCCGCGGACGAGGTCCTGGTCCGCGTGCGCGCTTGCGGCATTGACGGCACCGACCTCAAACTCCTGGACGGCTTCGGTTATGCGCCCGCCCTGCCCTTCATCATGGGGCATGAGATCGCCGGCGAGGTGGCGGCAGTCGGCGCGGACGCAGCCGACTTTGCGCCCGGCGACCGCGTCGCCGTCTACAATTTCATCACCTGCAATACCTGCGTCTATTGCCGCAGCTTCCGCGATCAGCTTTGCCAAAACATGCGCGGCATCGTCGGCATCCTCGAGCGGCCCGGCGGTTATGCCGAATATGCCTGCCTGCCCGCGCAGCAATTGATTCGCCTGCCCGACGCGGTGAGTTTCGCCGATGGCGCGACCTGCTGCGACGCCGGCATGACCGCCCTGCATGCCGTCGATCGCGCCGCGGCGCGCATCGGCGACCTGGCACTTGTGATCGGCATCGGCGGCGTCGGCTCGGTTGTAACGCAGCTGCTGAGCGCCGCCGGCGTCACGGCAGTCGCGGTCGATATTGACGCTGCAAAAGAAGCCTGGGCGCGGCGGCAGGGCGCGGCGTTTTTCTTCTCCGCCACGAGAGATGAACTCGTAGACCAAGCGCGGCATCTCAGCGGCGGCATCGGCGTCGATTGCGTCATTGATGTGGTCGGGCTGGAGAGCACAATGGCCGCCGGCTTCGCTGCGCTGCGGCCGGGCGGGCGCATGGTCGTGGTGGGCTACACGCCGGACTTGTTTCCGCTTTCGGGAAAAGAACTGGCGCAGAATGAAAAAGAAGTGATCGGCACGCGCGCCGGGCGGCGTAACGATCTGGCGCGCTGCCTGGAGCTGTATGCGGCCGGCCGCTTGCGCTCCATCGTGCGCCGGCGCTACAAGCTGGAGCAGGTTAACGAGGCGCTGGCGCAGCTGCGCGCGGGCGTCACCGGCCGCATCGTCCTGACCTTCGACTGAATTGCCGACGGCCCAAGCTCGTCCGGCGACATAGTGAACGGGGAGAGCATATTATGGAAAAGCTGGTTATCACGGTCACATGCGATACCACCTTGTCTTATCCGCATAATCCGCACGGACCGAAACCGGATAATCCGACGGGCGTCGCCGATGAATACGCGCGCGCCATCGACGCCGGCGCCTCGATCTGTCATACGCACGGGTCCTACGTCAGCGATACCGAAATCCAGCCCGACGGCCGCCTGCTGCAGATTCCCATCATGGAGGGCTGGGCCGAGATCAGCGAGCGCATCCGCGGCACGGGCGGCGCGATACTGCAATTTGGACTGGCGAGCATCCGCCTGGAACAGAAGATCGAGCTCTGGCAGCAACTCAAACCGGATATGAGCTCCATCAATTTTGATTCCCACGACGAATACTTCCAGCCCGTGCCCGAACACCCGCCCGCCGGCTACTGCTATTCCATCCATCCCATCTCCGAGCTGCGGGAATATGCCCGGCTGGCGAATGAGAACGATGTCAAGCTGGAAATCGAATGCTTCAGCACCGGCGCCTTCTGGGCCATCGAGAAAGTGCGCGCCGGCGAATTCTGGGTCGGCGACCAACGCGAAGACGAACTTGGCCTGCTGCCCGATCCGCTTTGGGCGACGCTCTTCTTCGGCTGGCCCGGTCAAAGCTGGACGCCCCCTTCCGCCAAGGGCATACAATTCATGGTCGATCACCTGCCGCAGAATGTGAATTGGAGCATGAGCTGCATGGCGCCCGAGGTCTACTGGTCGGTCATCGCGCATGGCATCGCCATCGGCGGCCACGTGCGCGTCGGCATGGAAGATTGCCCCTATATCGAGCCCGGCGTCTACGCCAGGAGCAACGCCCAACTTGTGGAGCGGGCGGCGCGGATCGCCCGCGAGGTCGGCCGCGACATCGCCTCGCCCGAAGAAGCCCGCCGCATCACCGGCTTGTCCGCCTGAGTTCCGTTCGCTGGAAAGCCCGGCAAATGATCATCGACGCCCATGCCCATATCATGACATCGGTCAATGGGATGACCGGACGCGGCCCCACCCGTTCGCTGACCTGGGGCAAAGCGCGCTGGGGCGCTGACATCATTCAGCTTCTGCCGCCATTCAGCGAAGAGACAAGCTTCCCGGCCGAGGCGCTGCTGGCGCAAATGGATTGGGCCGGCGTTGATCGCGCTGTGCTGCTGCAAGGGCCCTTTTATGGCGACGTCAATGCGACTGTGGCCGCCGCCATCCGGACTTGGCCCGATCGCTTCATCGGCGCTTTCGCTCCCGATCCATTTGCATCCGCCGCGCAAGAGCGCTTTAAGCAATGCGTCGAGGGCGATGGCTTCCGCATCGTCAAGTTCGAGCTGACCGAGGCGACCGGCCTGACCGGCCGCTACCCCGATCTGCGCATCGACGACCCCCAATTCAACTGGATCTTCGAGGCGGCGGCGCGGCAGGGGCTTGTCGTCACAATGGACCTCGGCCCGGTCGGCGGCCGAGCTTATCAAACCGCGGCCCTGGCCGCCCTCAGCGATCGCTATCCCGAAATTCAATTTGTCATCGCCCACCTGGCGCAGCCGCCCCTTCGCGATCCCGACAATGCCAGGCTCAACCAAAAGTGGGAAGAACAAATAGGCCTGGGCCGCAAAGCCAACATCGCCTTCGATCTATCCGCCCTGCCCGCCTATGCCCGGGCTTACGACGAATATCCCTACCGGGCGGCGCTTAACTGTATCCAGCGCGCCCTGAGGCTTATCGGCGCGGAGAAGATCATGTGGGGCAGCGATGTTCCAGGACTGCTAACCAGCGGCACTTACCGCCAGTTACTGAATTATGTTAAACGGCATTGCGATTTCGCCTCCGCCGGCGACAGAGCGGCGGTCCTGGGTTTGAACGCCCAGCGCGTCTACTGGCGCTGCGATATCGAAAGCGAAAGGGCGGACTGATGGCGCATGCTTCAAGCGGCGAACAAGACCGCGCCTCGCAGGGCGTGTACACAAACATGCGAAACAGTCCGGAGCGCTTGGCATGGTATCAGGATATGGCGCTGGGCATGTATCTGTATTGGACCGTCGACGCCTCCCTGGGCCTGGTCAACGCGCATTCGGTTATCGGCGCTTCCTCCGATTATCTGGAGCGCTATTTCCGCCAACTGCCGGCTTTCTTCAACCCGCGGGAATTCGACGCCGGCTGGTACGCGCGTCTGGCCAAACTCTGCGGCTTCGATTATGTAACCATCGCCGCCAAGAATCACAACGGTTTCTGCATGTGGGATACCGCCACCACGCCTTTTAACGTGATGAACACGGCCTACGGCAAGGATATCCTGCGCGAGTATGTGGATGCGCTGCGCGCGAATGGCCTGCCGGTGGGCATGTACTTCTCGCCGGACGACGCCTGGTTCCAGTGGCAGCGCGGCCGAACTCCGGCCCGCGCCCGCGATTACGCCAATCCCGAGCGCAACGCGGAATTATTGGAATACGACAAGGCGCAGATCCGCGAATTAATCGAAGGCTATCAGCCGAACATCCTCTGCTTTGACGGCTACCGCGACGCCACGCGCTCTCTTGTGGAATACAGCTGGCGCCTGCGGCCGGACATCATGATCACGCGCGGCGGCATCATCACACCGGAACAAGAGCGCCGCGACGAGCTGCGCGGTCCCTTCGAAGCGCATTACACCATCGGTACGCAATGGCAATACAAAGCCGGAAACGACGCGCTGAAGACCGGGCGCGAGCTTATCGAGCTGTTAATTGACATCCGCGCGCGCGGCGGCACGCTGCTGCTCGCGGTTGGCGGGCCCGATGCCGATGGCCGGCTGCCGCGCAACATGGATGACCGTGTGCGCGAGATCGGGGCCTGGAACTTCGTCAATGGCGAAGCCACCCGCGGCGTTCGCCCCTGGCATGTCAGCCGCGAAGACGGCGCCTACTTCACCTGGAACGCCGAACAACATACGGTTTACGTCTTCGATACGCTGCCGCCGCTGGAGATGGGCGAATGGCGTACGCTTTCCCTGAAGAGCGTGCGCGCGACCGAAGCAAGCGAGATTGAAGCGCTGGGTCAATCGGGAGAGTTGCTGGAATATCAGCCCGAGGTTGACCCGCGCGCGACCTGGCGGCAAGACGGCGATACCTTGCGCATCAGCTATTGCCGCGCGCAGCGCCTGTACAACAATCGCCGCTGGCCCAACCCCGTCGTGCTCAAGATCAAGAATGCCGCCGACGCCTGACATTCCAAATTCCGATTGAGACTTTCTGGACTGCGCAGCAGCGGTTGCGTTAGGCAGCCGTGCAGTTACGGCTACTGCTTGGGTTAGATTAATCATATGCTCGGAAACCGCAAAATGAATGCGGGGCTACAAGATTACAACAATGTATGTTACCCTAGGCCGAAATTCCTATGTTACCAGATTCTATCATGTTTTGTGACGCGACCAGTTCGGCGTAGACTGAATCTGTGATCTTTTCGCCAAGTTGAGATATTGATGGTAAAATCAAATGATAGCCCTTGAAAAAGGCCAGCGGAAGCAAGAAGGATCGAGTGCGAAATCCTTCGACGCTTCGCTGGCTGTCGACGACTTGGTTCAACAACAGGGGCTTCCTGAGAACCTTGAAGGCGCCGAACTCCCTCCCGCAAGTCGAAGCGATGGAGAGGCTCTGTTGAGAGAGAAAAAGGCCAATGAAAGCGGCCTCGTCCGCTGGTTGCAATTGCTTGCGGCTGTTGGCATACCATTCGTCTTGGTGTATCTTGCCTTTGCCGATCTCGTAAATCCGCAGTTTGCGGAGTTGCGCGAACTCGTAAGCAGTAACCGCGATGCTATAATCAGCAATCGTGATGCCATTGCCGCAAACGCGAGCAGCATACAGAGACTTGAAGACAAACTAGATAGCAGCATAGCGAGACTTGAAGACAAACTCAATAGCAGCATAGCGAGACTCGAAGACAAACTCGATAGCAGCGTAGCGAGACTTGACGCCAGAATCGATCTCATTGCTGAGTTGCTGATACTGGCATTCACAAATGAAAATATCACTGAAGCCGAGTTAAGAAACCTTCTGAACGCCGGCGACAGCCAAGAGCCACGACGGCGGCCGCGCGCGACGAGCGTACTCCACCGGATAAGTTTAGCATAGGCAATTTGCCTGCTCCGCATTCCAGGCGCTGACGACCAAGCCCTCGACATCGCTCACTTCAACCGACGCCGTCTCGCCGGCATCCAGCCAGAAATAATTGTCCGAGACCGTGAAGGTATCGAGATGGCCCGGCCGCGACACATCGACGGCCGCCGCCGGCAGATCGCCTGTGTTGCTGACCAAGACGGCGCCCGCCTGGATTTCGGCTTGGAGCGATGTCCTGGGCAGCCTGAAGAGACTGCCTTTGACCGGCTCGTAATTCACAAAATAGAAGCTGCGATCGGCGCGCGCGCCATCTCGCCAGACCTCCGACACCAGCAGAAGCGGCACGGTATCGGTCTGCTCATACGTGAGCGTGAACTCGCCCAGGGCCTGCGGGCTATCGACGCTGCCCCTTCCCGCATAGGCGGCGCGCTTGATCAGCGACAGATCGCCGGCGAAGGCGCGCAGGACCACCTCCCAGTCCGAATCCCGCAGGGCATCGGCGTCATCCAGCAGATATACCGGCAATGACAGGGGCAAGCCGACATTGTTCACGCTGCGGAAAAGGAGGCAGGCATGCAGCGGCGCGAAGGCATCCTGAAAGAAATAATGGCCGATCTTCGGCGCGCCATACCAATCGACGCAAGCCCAGGACGCGGCCGGATAGTTGTCGGTCATCTTGTAATAGAGCGCGCCCGTACTGGCGGGCCAGCGGCAGCGCGCCAACTCCAGCGTATGCCGGATGCCGACCGCCTGCGACAGTTGCGAGCCAATCGTATACTGCTCCAGCGTACAATCTCGCGGAACGAAATAAGCGGCATTCTGCCTTAGGCGAGAGACGTCTTCATAGGTGTCGAATATCGGCGTGTGATAGGCGAATGCGCCGCCTTCCAGCGGCGGCCACAAATCCTTTTCTTCGTCCGGCAAATATCGCAGGACGGATTCATACACCGGGCTGCATGCCAGGCCGAACTCGCCCCAAAAAATCGAAGTCATGTTCAAGCTGTGGTCGAGGCTCTGGCGCCCCCAATAGGTTCCGTAGTCATGATTGCTGCCGCCCCAGGGCTCCGCCCGGTGAAAGGCGCGCGTATCATCCAGCTCAATGCTCAGCCGGCCCATCATATTGATGGCGTCGCCGAAGGGCTGGTTGGATTCGTTGCCGGCGCCATAGATAGCCAGCGAGGCGTGATTGCGTATGCGCAGCGTGTTGCGCCGCACCGTCTCTTCCAGCAGGTCGTAGGGCTGCGTCACATGGCTGTTCCAGGCGGTCGGCCATTCTTGCATCACCAGAATGCCATAACGGTCGCAGAGATCGTAGAAGTCGTCGGTTTCCGGCATGCCGCTGCCCCAGGGCCGGAACATCTGCACATGCTGCATCGCCGCCAGCTTGATGAAGCGCTCATAACGCTCGCGCGGGAAATCCAGCAGCGCATCCAGCGTGCACCAATTTGTGCCCTTGATGAACATCGGTTTGCCATTGACGGCAAAAGTCCAGTTGTAGCGATCGGGCCGCGGCCCGCCGGGCAGGGGCGCCATTTCAATCGTGCGCAAGCCGAAATTGAATTGCTGGCAGTCCGCCGCGCCGCCGCCCTCCGGCGTGAAAGACAGCGTGATCTGATAAAGGGGCTGCTCGCCCATATCCACCGGCCACCAAACCCGCGCATCCGGGATTTGAAAGCGCAGATTAAAAGCGCAGTCGGCGGCATCGGCGTCAACGCGCTTTGAAAATGAATAGGCTTGCCCGGCAAAGTTCTCCGGCGCGATCGTCGCCTGGAGCGCGCCGCCCCAGCCGCCGGCCGGTCCAGCAAAACGCAGCGCGAGTTCCACCAGGCCCGCCGCTGCGTCAACCGTTCTGATGAATGGATCTACCAGGGCCACCGCCGGCCGCCCCTGCAGCGTCACCGAGCGCCAGATGCCCAGGGACTGCAAATTGGAATAATGCCAGCCATAGACATTGTTGAAAACGACCGTGCGTTTCCAACTGTCGTTGCTGTCGGGATTAAACGGGCGGCCCTTGTCCGGGTCGAAGGGAACGGGATCCAGCCGCAGGACAAGCGTATTCCGCTCGCGCAGAAGCCCAGCGATTTCAAAGTCCGGACCGCCGAACATGCCTTCGTGGCTGCCCAGCATCCGCCCGTTCAACCAGACCGTGCAGCGGTTGGCGACGCCTCCGAAAACCAGAGTCTCGCCCGTCATATTCTGCGGTCGCGTGAATTCACAGCGCAGCCACCAGGTTTTGAAACTCTCCTGCCGCGCGATGGTCTGGTTGCGGCCGAAATTGGGGTCGGGAATGCGCCCGGCCGCGACCAGCGCGCTGTGCACACTGCCGGGGACTTGCGCCGGAATGGCATCGGGCCAAGCGCCTTCCAACCGCTCGGAGAGACGGCCGCCTTCCGCGAGTTGCCAGGCGCCATCGAGTGAGAGCCGAACGGCGCCGTTCGGATGGCTGAGGCTTTCCGCGCTCAGCGCCACCTCCTGCGCCTCGGCATCCCAAGGCGTGAATCGCGGCGCGAAGGCCCTGCGATCCAGGGCGTTCATCGACAGCGGCTCTCCATCTTCCGGCCAGACCGCTTCCGCCGGGCTATTCAAATCGCGCAGCAGCGCCGACAACTTGTTGCCGGGTACAAGCGATCGCAGGTCGCTGCGGGCAGGATTCCGGCTGCGCAATCGATCCGACTCTTCCAGCAGCTCGGGCAGATGCTTCACCAGGACCCCGCGGCCCTTGGGGGAAGCCAGCAGGTCGGCAAGTGTGGATTCAGCGCTGAATTTCATATTTCGATTCCTTTGCCTCCGGCGCGGACGGGCGGCTAGTTATTTGTATCCGCCCGGTACCGACCAGGCCTGAACACAAGCCCATACAAGAGAGGGCTGAAAGTACTTTCAGCCCTCGATTTATCTTGTGATTTCCGACCGGCGCTTAGCAGTCGGATTTGAAGTAGACCAGCTTGTGGCTCGACCAAGAGCCATGATGGTAGGGTCCATCGGGCGCGTTGCCGATGCAATTCGACCAGACATGGACGAGACCCGGATTCTCCACGTAGGTGAAGAAGGGTACATTTTCGTAAAGCCAGGCATCGCGTTCGGCGGAAGCGGCGATGAAGCCCTCGCTGCCGGGCGGGTGACTCACCAGATTCTCATGGATGGCGTAGAGGTCCATGATCCAATCCGGCGGCGCTTCGCCCTGCTCGCCGTCACTGTCGTACCAGGTTCCCCAGAGCGGCGCCCAGACCGCGTTCGGAATGTAATCCGGGTAGGTGTGGGCGGCGAAAAGCGGCGCCGTGTTCCAGTTGATCCCGGCTTGGGCTTCGTTGGAGCGGCGGCGCTCGCCGATCAGCGCGCCGTCAATGCCGCGGAAATCCGCCTTGATGCCAACATCGGCCAGGTAGCCCACGATGAAGGTCGCCGGATCCGAGTATTCCCCGCCGCCGGCGCTCACCTCAATCAGTATTTCGAAAGCTTGGCCGCTGGGCGAAAGACGATTGCCATCGGCGTCGCGCTCGGTCATTCCCATGTCATCAAGCAAGGCATTGGCGGCGTCAACATCATAATCGGCCGGCGCAATCGTCGGCAGGTGCGCCTGGCCAAAGTAGAGCGTGTCGATCAAATCCTGGCTGTCGATCGCCAACTGCAGCGCTTGGCGGAAGCGCTTGTCCCCGGTGACTTCGCGCCAGGTCTCGTCGGCGAAGGTCAGGTTGAGGAAGAACATGCGCGAATCTTTGTTGGGATAGATGAAGACGGCGTAGTTGCCGGCTTCCGCGTTTTCGATGTAGAGTGGGATGTTGCCCAGGCTGACCTGCCAGAAGTAATCCACTTCGCCAGCGAAGAGCATCAGCTCGGCCGCTTCCATATTCGCCCACTGGTTGATGACCGCATTGCGCCCGTCCAAGTAGGGCAATTGGTTGCCGGCCGCGTCCACCGCGAAGTAATAGGGATTGCGCCGGGTCACCACTTCTTCTTCCGGTCCTTCCACGCGCACCCAGGGACCCAACTGCGGGAAGCCGATGGCTTCCAGGTTGTTCTCGGACCAGCCGGATACATCCACCCCGTTGAAGAGTTCGGTCCAGTCGGCGAGGCCGTCCTCTTCCACCATGGCGGCGATTTCATCGGCGTCGCCATAGTCGATGTGGAAGGGCGCCAGGAAGTGCATGGGCTTGATGATGTCCAGATAGCCCGTGCCCAGGCTGACCAGACTGGAGGCGAAACCGGGGTAGGGACCGTCAAAGGCGAAGCGGAAGGTCGTTTCGTCCACGACTTCCAGCGTCGCCGGCGTACCCGAGGGCACGCCGCCGGTCTTGAGATAGGTGACAAGCGACGGCCGCAGCGCCTCGTTGCTGATCACATCTTCATAGGCGAAGCGCACATCTTCGGTCGTCATCGGCGCGCCATCCGACCATTTGTGCCCGGCGCGCAGCTTGAAGGTGTAGACGCTGGCGTCGTCGTTGTAGCTGAACTCTTCGATGATATTCGGCGACAGCGTGTTGTCGTCGCGGTTCTGGGTATTGAAGAGCGTCTCCTTCATGACCACATTGTTCTGCCAGGTCATGACCAGCTCGCCGCCATATTCGCCAATCTCCGGCACGACGAAAGATTCCGGCAGCAATACGCCGCTCGAAAGCACCAGCGGATTCTCCGGCAGGCGATCGCAGACGCCGGGCAAATCGCCCGCCGCGACCATTTCCGCCAGCATCGGCGCTTCGTTGTACATACAGTCCTGGGCAAGAACGCCCGACCCGAAGATCATCGTCGAGACAACTGCGAGCAATACGAGTTTACGGCATGCAGATTTCATTTTTTCCTCCATCAAACAGATTTCTTGTTACACTATGGACGGGGCGCTGCGCTCAGCCCGCTGCAATGCCGTTGCGGACTGACCAGGTAATTATCCTGAATGCGCCCTCGCAAGTCAAATATTGCATTGACGCGGCGGCGCCATTCTCGCGCAAAAGCGCGGGCGGACGCCCGGGAGAACTAGATGCTTCTTGTTATCGTCCGGCGAATTCTGATTCTTATCCCGATGCTGGTCATGCTGTCCATGACCTGCTTCGCCATCATCCAGCTCCCGCCCGGCGACTATCTGTCCACCTACATACTCAACCTGGAAAACCAGGGCCTGGTTGTCGACGAAGCCGAGGTCGCCCGCCTGACCCAGCGCTACGGCCTGGGCCAGCCCCTGCATGTGCAATACCTGCGCTGGATGCGGAATTTCCTCGTGCATGGCGATCTGGGGCGCTCCTTCGGCTCCTACGGCAGCAGCCATACCAACAAACCTGTCACCGACATCATTGCCGAGCGCTTGCCCGCGACCATGATCATATCGATCGTTGCGACCATTGTGGTCTGGGCGGTCGCCATACCGATCGGCATTTATTCCGCCACCCATCAATACTCCCTCACCGACTATGTCGCCACCTTCGTCGGCTTCATCGGCCTCGCCCTGCCCAACTTCCTTTTCGCCATCATCATCATGTGGATCGTCTTCGCCCAGACCGGCCACGCCGTGACCGGCCTGTTTTCCCTTGAGTTCCGCCATGCGCCCTGGTCCATCGCCAAAGCGATCGACATGCTGAAGAATATCTGGGCGCCGGTGCTGGTGCTCTCCACGGCCGGCATCGCCGGCATGATCCGCGTGATGCGCGCCAACCTGCTGGATGAATTGAACAAGCAATATGTCGTCACCGCCCGCTCCAAGGGTTTGAGCGAACGGCGGCTGCTCTGGAAGTACCCGGTGCGCATCGCCTTCAACCCCATTTTCAGCACGATCGGCTGGCTGCTGCCCGCCATCGTCGGCGGCGAAGCTCTGGTCTCGATTGTATTCAACCTCAACACCATCGGACCCGTGCTGCTGAGCGCGGTCCTGCGACAAGACATGTACCTGGCCGGCAGCATTATCATGATCCTGAGCGCGCTGACGCTCATCGGCACCTTGATTTCGGACCTGGCGCTGGTCTGGCTGGACCCGCGGATTCGTTATGACTAATTGGAGCCCGGACAATCAGCCCGGCGCGGCCCGGGAATGAGCCATGGACGCAGAGGATAAAACAGGGACAGCCCGCCTCGATCTCGCGCCCGCCTCTGATGCGGACGCTGCGATCGAATACCTGTCGCGCGCCGCGCTGATCCGGCGGCGCTTCTGGCGGCATCGGCTCGCCCGGCTTGGCATCGCCGTGCTGCTGCCGCTTTACCTCGTCGCCATCTTCGCCGATTTCGTCGCGCCCTACCGCGCCGACACCCGCTTGAAGGGCTTCAAGGACGCGCCGCCAAGCGTCATCCATTTCGGCGTGGAGGCGAACATATTCCAGCCCTACGTCTACGCGCGCAAGCGCAGCTTCCACAGCAAGACCTTCCGCGAGATTTATACCGAGGTGGAGGAGGTAAAATACCCGATCCACTTCTTCGTTCGCGGGGAGCGCTACACGGTTCTGGGCCTGTTCGAGCTTGACATTCACCTCTTCGGCGTCGAAGACGGCACAAATATCACGCTCTTCGGCACCGATATCGTCGGCCGCGATTTGTTCTCGCGCACGACGATCGCGGCCCGCGTCTCGCTCTTCATCGGCTTGGGCGGCGTCGCCATCAGCTTCGTTCTCGGCTGCCTCATCGGCGGCATCTCCGGCTACTTCGGCGGCATCATTGACGAAATCATCCAGCGCGTCATCGACCTGCTAATCGCCATCCCAACCCTGCCGCTTTGGATGGCGCTCTCCGCCGCCATTCCCATCAAATGGTCGGTCACGCAGACCTATTTCGCCATCACCATCGTGCTATCCGTCGTCGGCTGGACCGGCTTGGCGCGGGTCGTGCGCGGCAAGCTGCTTTCCCTGCGCGATCTGGACTTTGTCACCGCCGCGCGTCTCTCCGGCGGCTCCGACCTGTATGTGATCACGCGGCACCTGCTGCCGAATTTCGCCAGCCATCTGATCGTGTCGCTGACCCTGGCGATTCCCGGCATGATCCTGGGCGAGACGGCCCTCAGCTTCATCGGCCTGGGCATGCAGGAGCCCGGCGTCAGTTGGGGCGTGCTGCTGCAAGACACCATGAATTTCGGCGCGCTCGTCCATCAACCCTGGAAGCTCGTCCCGGGCTTTTTCATCATCGTCACGGTCCTGATGTTCAACTTCGTCGGCGATGGCCTGCGCGATGCCGCCGACCCCTATTCGCTTTGAGGCAGCGCCGAGGCAGGAGCATACAGTGAGCGAAGTGAAGAGCCTTGACCAGATCGACCGCGAGCTCTTCGCGCCCGGTCCGTCGCCCCTGGAAGGTCCGGCGCGGACGGTGGCGCTGCAGAGCGGCGTCGCCGCGCATCCGGCCGGGCCGCCCGTCATTTCCCTAAATGAGGGCTGGGAAATGGCGGCGGACGGCGAGGCGAGCCAGCGCCCAACGAGCGCCTGGCCCGACGCCTTGCCAGCTGTTGTGCCGGGCAGCGTGCAGACCGCCCTGCTCAAAGCCGGGCGGATTCCCGATCCCTACGTCGGACACAATGACGAAATCGCCCGAGAAGAAAGTTTCAAGACCTGGTGGCTGCGGCGGACCTTCCAGCGGCCGGACGATATGCCCGGCGCGCGCTTGGTCTTCGGCGGGATCTGCGATTCCTGCGCCATCTGGCTCAACGGCGAAAAGCTGGGCGAGCACAAAGGCATGTTCGCCCAACTGGACTACGATGTCTCTTCGAATCTCCGCGAAGGCGAGAATACGATCATCGTCCGGCTTGACTCGGCGCCGCAGCGCATCGGCAGCGGCGAACCGAATGACTTCTTCATCGGCATGAATGTCGGCTGGCTCAACAGCGCGGTGATCAACAACATCTACGGCTGGCATTATATCAATCTGCCCACTATCGGCATCTGGCGCCCGGTTTCCCTGCGGGCGACGCCGGCTGTCGAAATTGTCGATCCCTTTATCGCCACGCTTGACGCGGCCGAAGGCCGGATGCGCCTCCACCTGCGTCTAAGAGGCGCGGACGAGCGCTGGCGCGGGCGCCTCAGCGCGGGCATTGAACCGGAAAACTTCACTGGCGAGGCTTATCATTTCAGCTGCGATCTGGACTGCGAGGGGCGGGAACGGACCGAACTGCTGGAGTTCAGCCTGCCCGATGCCCGGCTCTGGCAGCCGGTCGATCATGGCGATCCCAACCTCTACCGCATCACGCTGTCCTTCCAGCCGGAAGCGGGCCAGCCCGACTGCAAGAGCTTCACCTTCGGCATTCGCAGCATCGAAATGCGCCCGGCGCCGGCTGGGCCCGATCCCGAAACTTACAACTGGACATTCGTCGTCAATGGCAAGCCGATCTTCGTCAAAGGCGCCAACTGGTGCACGCTGGACGCACTGCTGCGTTTCGAGCGCGAGCGTTATGACCGCTTCCTGCAATTGGCTCGGGACTCGCACATGCAGTTGCTGCGCGCCTGGGGCAGCGGCATGCCCGAGACCGACGACTTCTACGACTTGGCCGACCGCTACGGCATCATGATCATGCAGGAGTGGCCGACCGCCTGGAACAGCCATCGCATTCAACCCTACGACATTCTGGAAGAAACCGTGCGCCAGAATACCATCCGCCTGCGCAATCACCCTTCGCTAGTGATGTGGGGCGGCGGCAACGAATCCGGCGAACCCTTCGGCGAGGCAATCGACATGATGGGTCGCTACAGCTATGAGCTGGATGGCACGCGCCCCTTCCACCGCGGCGAACCCTGGGGCGGCAGCATTCACAGTTATGCCGTCTACTGGGGGCGGGAGCCGCTCGACCGCAACCTGTCGCTTTCGGCGACATTCATCGGCGAATTTGGCCTGGCCTCCCTGCCGAATATCGAAACGGTGGAACGCTATACGCCCGCGGACGAACTGGAGACCTGGCCCCCGACCCGCGACAGCGCTTTCACGCATCGCATGCCCGTCTTCAATTTGAAGGGCGGCCAGGCAATCATGGCGCAATATGTCGCTGACTTCCTCCCCTGTGATTCGCTTCAGAATTTCATCCTCGGCATGCAAGTGGCCCAGGCGACCGGCATGCGGCATACGCTGGAGCTGGCGCGGACGCGCTGGCCCGAAGCCACCGGCGTCTGCTATTACAAGCTGACCGACAATAACCCGGCCGCGTCCTGGGCGAGCGTTGACTGGGGCGGCGTACCCAAAACAGCGTATCACGTCTTGCGCGGCGCATTTCGTCCGCTGCATGTCTGCCTGCTCTTCAATCGGCTGTCCTTCGTCGGCGTGCCGGTTGAATTGCCAGTTTTCCTGCTGGATGACGCCGGCGCGCTGGAAAATGCCGACTGGACCGTGCGCGTTCGCGCCTTCGACAGCGATCTCGCCTTGATCAAGACCGCCGCCTTCAGCGGCCGCGGCAGCGGGGCGCAAGTGAACAAACTGGGTGAATTCGCCCTGGACGCCGAACAAACCTGGAGCTGTCCGCTCTTCATTGCAGCCGACCTGAGCACCGAAGCCGGGCGCTGCGACAGCGTCTTCTACTGGCTCAATTACACGATGATCCAGGGCAGCCTCTTCAACCGGCCGCCGACGCAGCTAGCCCTGCAAGCCGATAGCGCGGATGCGGTCATCATTGCCAACAGCGGTGACAAGCCCGCCGTCGGCCTGCACTTTCACTGTCCCGAAATCTCCCAGCGCTTCTCTTGCGCCGATAGCTATTTCTGGCTGGATCCGGGCGAAGAACGGCGAATCGCCGTCAGCCAGGTCAGCGACATCGGCGTCGCCGCCTGGAACGCGCCGCTCGCGAGACTGCCATGACCGCCGCGGATATACAGCCCGTCATCGAGGTCGAAGACCTGAGTGTGCAGTTCGCCGTCGATGAAGGCAAGCTGAAGGCGGTTGACTGCGTCAGTTTCGCCATCAAAGAGCAGCAGATGTTCGGCTTGATCGGCGAGAGCGGCTGCGGCAAAACCGTCACCGCGCAGTCTCTGATGCGCCTGGTGCCCAAACCCGGGCGCATCGTCAACGGGCAAATCCACTACCGCGGCGAGGGCGGCGGGCGCATTGATCTGGCCGGCGAAGATGCCACCGGGCCGGTGATCCGCGGCATCCGCGGCAAAGAGATCGCCATGATCTTCCAGGAGCCCATGTCCAGCCTGTCCCCCATTCACAGCATCGGCAACCAGTTGATGGAGCCCATCCTGCTGCATGTGACGCGCAACAAACGCGAAGCTTATGAGACCGCGCTGGAAATGCTCGACCTGGTGGGCATCTCCAATCCCGCGCAGCGCATGGACGAATACCCGCATCATTTCTCCGGCGGCATGCGCCAACGCGTGATGATTGCGATGGCCCTGTCCTGCCGCCCGCGCCTCTTGATCGCCGATGAGCCAACGACCGCGCTGGATGTCACGGTGCAAGCGCAAATCCTGGACCTGATCGCCCAGGCCCAGGCCCAGTTCCAAATGGCGGTGCTCTACATCACGCATGACCTGGGCATCATCGCGGAAATCTGCGACGAAGTCGCCGTCATGTACCTGGGGCGGATTGTCGAGCGCGGCTCGGTGCGGGATATCTTCCATAATCCATTGCACCCCTACACGCGCCGCCTGCTGGCGGCGACGCCGCGCATCGGCCAGCATGCCGCGCGCCTGCAAACGATCGAAGGCACAGTGCCGATTCCCATCGGCTTGCCGCAGGCCTGCGGCTTCTGCTCCCGCTGCCCGGATATGATGCCCGGAAGCTGCGATACGGCGCTGCCGGCCCTGGTCGAAATAGAAGCCGGCCACGACGCCCGCTGCTTTCTGCATGACGAGCGGAAGGAAAGCGCCCCGTGAGCGCCCAGCCCATACTGAAAGTGGAGGGCTTGAAGAAATACTTCCCGGTCGAGCGGGGCTTCCTGCGCCGCGTGGTCGGGCAGCTGAAGGCGGTTGATGATGTCAGCCTGGAAATCGGCGCGGGCGATACCCTGGGGCTGGTGGGCGAGTCCGGCTCCGGCAAGACGACCGTCGGGCGCTGCATTTTGCGGGCCCTGGACCCGACCGCGGGCTCAATCCGCTTCCAAATCAACGAAAAAATGACGGTCGATATGGCGAGCATCAGCCGCCGGGAGTTGCGTCCGCTGCGCCGCTACGCCAACATGATCTTCCAGGACCCCTTTTATTCGCTTGATCCGCGCTGGACCGTGCTCGATATCGTGGGCGAACCGCTGAAGCTGGCGAAGCTGGCCAGCGGCCGGGAGCTGGAAGAACGCGTCGCCCATCTCATGGATGTCGTCGGGCTGGAGCCAAAACACCTGCGGCGCTACCCGCATGCCTTCAGCGGCGGCCAGCGCCAGCGCATCGGCGTGGCCCGGGCCCTGGCGACCAACCCGCGCCTCATCGTCGCCGACGAACCCGTCTCCGCCCTGGATGTCAGCACCCAGGCGCAGATCCTCAACTTGCTCAAAGACCTGCAGACCGAGTTCGGGCTGGCTTATCTATTCATCGCGCACGATCTCAGCGTGGTTGAGCATATCTCCGACCGCGTCGCCGTGATGTACGTCGGTAAACTCGTCGAAGTCGCGCCGAAAAATCAACTATTCTTCTATCCCAAGCACCCCTACACCGAAGCCTTGCTTTCGGCCTCGCCCAGGCCCGATCCCGATCTCGAAAAGAAGCGCATCATCCTGCCGGGCGAGATCGCCAATCCCGCCGATCCGCCCTCGGGCTGCGCCTTCCATCCGCGCTGCCAATATGCGCAGGATCGCTGCCGGTCGGAAAGGCCGGCGCTGCGGGAAGTCAGCGCCGGGCAATGGTCAGCCTGCCATTTCGCCGAGGAGTTGGAGCTGGTCGGCGCGCCGCAGTAGCAGCCCGTCCGCGCTTAGTCCGCGCCTCCTAGTGCATTGACCGAGCGGCGCGCTTCTTCGCTGGCGAACTTGCCGCGCTCATCCGGGCGCCAGGTGATGGGATTGACCAATTCCATCTCGTCCAGGCCCACCAGTTCATAACCTTTGGCCTGCAAGCCATCGATGATCGCGGGCAGGGCCTCGATCATCGGCAGCGGCCGCGCCAGGCGCAGCGCGTCATCGTCCGATTCCGTGCTGTCATGCAGGTCGATAATCGAGCCGCCGGCCAACGCCGGATGCTCGAGCGTCGCTTCGACGATATCGCGCGCCTCGGTCTTTTCGTAATCGGCCGGGTTGACATCGGCGTCAACGATTTTCATGCCGGGCGCCAGCGCCACCGGCGAGTAGAGGCAAGTGAAGAAATTGAAATAATGCGCACGCAGAAAGCGCGTCGGTCGCCCGAGCCAGTTGCCGATTGCGACCTCGGCGCGATCATAATCGCCCAGATGCGCCTGATGCAAATAGCTGTGATTGCCGATTTCGTGGCCGCTGCGAACCATGCGCTCAAAGGCTTGCGGCCAGCGATCCACCCACTTGCCCAGGACAAAGAAGGTCCCGCGCGCGCCGCGGCTGTTCAAGATCTCGATGACTTGATCGCTGCGCGGCGGATTCGGCCCGTCATCAAATGTCAAAGCCACCTTCATCTGATCACGGCGGCCATGTATGTAATATTTGAGCGCCATCGCGACGTCCTCCCTTTCCATTCAGCCCCAGTTAGACTGGGCCCGCTTATTCGGCGATCTTGCAGGCGACGCCGTCCGCCTCCCCGCCCAGGACCTCAAGCGACGGCCGCCATTTGCCCGCGCCGGCATCCCAGCTTTGCGTGTAGACGCCCCAGGCCCGTCCGTTCGACCAAAAGCACTTGAAGGGCTCGTCCTTGTTCAGCAGCTCCCCTACAGGCGAGAAAGTCATATCGCCGCTGCCGGGCGCCACCTGCGCGCCGCTGAGCGCCAGCAGCAGTGCCCAGCTCGCCATGCTGCGGGCATAATGATTGCCGCATTCCACCTCGTTCCAGGGGTTGCGCCGCAGGCCGTCATGGCGCGCCCGCAGCTCGCCCGTCAGCCGCAAGCCTTCATCCACCCAGCCCTCATAGATGAGATGGGCGGCCACCTGGTATTCGATGCCGGTCCAGACTTCGTCCGCGTAAGGAAAGGGCAATGCCGGGCGCCCGCCATCGGGCCAGGTGCAGAGCAGCAGGCCGGCTTCGTCGTTGAGGGCGTAGACCCGCTGGCAATTGGCGTGGTCGCTCAGGTCTTCCTTGAAATTGTTGTCGAAAATCGATTTCAAAGCCTGGCGCACGCGCTCGGCCGGCATGACGTAACCCAGGCCGAGGATGCGCGTATGCAGCTCGCCCAGCAATTGGTCGGACAGGCAGCCCAAGCCATGCTGATACTTTTGCGCGTTCACATCAGCGACGCGCTGCACATAATAGCCGCCGTTCCAGAGCATGGCGTCCAGGTTGGCGCTGCCAGTCTCGAAAGCCCGGCGACAGCGCGCGCCCAATTCTTCTTCATCCATCAGCTTCGCCATAGCCTCGACCGCCAGCAGCGCCGCCAGGTAATAGATGCCGCAGAGGGGATTGGGACCGTGGAACTCAATGTCGTAGGTATTGTGCTGCACGGCATCCAGCACATGATCGCCGTCCTTGTCCCAGTAGGCGCTGGCGAAACCAATCGCGCGTTTGATGCCGCCCCAGATTTCCCGCAGAAAATCATCGTCCCCGCTCAGCTGCCACTCGCGATAGGCGCGCAGGATCGAGCCCATCTGCCCGTCGACTGCCGCGTCGGTGCGGCCGTCCCAAAGGAATTCCTGGTGGAAGGTGCCGAAGGAGCGGAAGCGCATGAAGCCATCGTCGCCCGTCTCCACATTGAACTCGATCCGCCGCATCTCGCGCTCCAGCGACGGGAAAAGATAGGCCAGCGTATAGGCATAACTCCAGACGTGGGTGCAACTGCCCGGGCAGCAGCCAAACTCGTCATTGCAGCCCTCCCAGCCATAAAAACGCCCGTCCTCCAGCCAGAAGCAGGTGGTGCTGCGCAGCGGCACGATATTGGCGGAGACGGCGTCCAGCACAACAGCGGGCAACGTGCTGCCGAAGAGGGCTTCATGAAAGCGCTTTGTCCCGTCTTCCAGGCGCGCCAGGTCCCGGCTGACATAAGCGCCGACAGCCCAGGCGTCGCTGAAGCGCGTCGCGTAATGGTTGCGCGTCGTTCCCACATCCGCCTCGTCCAGGCCCAGCCGATCCAGAGTGCGCAGGTCCCAGGTATCGGGGCGGTTGGGGAAGTGCCAACTGAGGATGAAGCGGAAGTCTTTGCTCGCGCCGGGCGCCAACTCGTCCTGCAAAGCCAGGGAACCGGTCGGCAGCCTCTCGCCGTCCGCCTCATCATCGCTGTCGCTCAGGCGACCCTGCGCCAGCAACTCGTCCCAGAAGCCATGCATATAGTCCCACCATTCGCCGCGCATCCAGTAGCGCTTCGCTGTCGCCTCGGCGTGATCGCTGACCAGGGCCAGGCTGCCGAACTGCCTGTCGTCTTCGGCGATTTGATCATTGCTCATGAACAGACCGCGCAGCGCGCCCTCGTCGCGGAATTCATTCACTGACCGCCCGATCTCCACCGACACCGTGTTTGCGTAGGGATCGAAGCGGCTGTTGCCGACCGGATTGCTGATTGTGCCTGCCAATGTAACCGCAACCGGCTCGTCCGTCGGATTAAACACGCGGTAGGTCATAATCGCGCAGGGAATGCCGGAATCCTCGGGATTCAAGGGCAGCAAAGGCGTATAGGCTTCCAACTCCACAGCCACCGGCAGGGCCTCGTCCGTGAATTCAATCGCCGCGAGCGGGTATTCGCCGCGGAAAGTGCTGCCTTTGCAGCGCGGCAAGCCGGCGCCGGTCATCGGATGATAACCGTGAGACAGCAGGTGCGGCGGCTGGATCGGGCCCTCCAGCACCCGGGCCACGGGCGCGGCCCCGCCCTGCCGGCAGCGGATTGCAAAAAACGTCAGCGGCAGCGCCGCGCCTTTCGCCGGCAGATTGAAAATCTCCCAATCGCGCAACTCGCCGCGCGCGCCCAAAGAGACATTGCCGGTGCCGATGCCGCCCAGCGGAAAAGCCACCGCGCTGGCGCTGGCGTCAAAACTTCTGATTTCATCGTGAATCTTCATTCCCATTTCCTTCATCGCCCGGTCCGGGGCGGTCGTTCAACTTTTTTACAGTTCAGACTAAATTCCTTTTAAGCCGCTCAGGGTCACGCCCTCGACCAGCCGCCGCTGGAATATCAAAAAGAAGATTAACACCGGAATCAAGTTTAGGACAATCGCCGCCATGAGCACGCCGGAATTTGTCACGCCATCTTGACCGCGCAGATAGATCATGCCCAAGGGCAATGTCATCTTGTCGGCCGAGTTGATGAAAATCAGCGGCCAGAAAAAACTGTTCCAGGAACTGTTGAAAGTCAAAATCGCCAGAGTCGCCAGCGGCGGTCCCGCCAGCGGCAGCATGATTCGGCGATAGATCTGCAAAAAACCGGCGCCGTCAATCTTCGCCGCGTCTTCCAATTCATCGGGAATGGTTTCAAAGAATTGTTTCAACAGAAAGGTGCCGAACACGCTGGTCGCGTAAGGGAAAATCAACGCGCCCAGGCTGTTGTACATGCCCAGCCCGCGGATAATGATGAAAACCGGAATCAATGTCACATGCTGCGGCACCATCATTGATGCCAGGAAGAGAATAAAAATGATCCGCTTGCCCGGGAAGCGCAAACGCGCAAAAGCATAACCGGCCATACTGCAGGTGATCAACTGGCCGATCGTCACGCAAGCCGTCACGATGACGCTGTTGATGAAGAATCGGAAAAAGTCGACCCGCTCGAAGACCGCCGCATAATTGTCAAGGCGCAGGGCGCTGGGGATGATCGGCGGCGGCAGCTTGAAAAATTCATGCGGCTGCCCGAAGGAGAAGGAAACCGCCCAAACCAGGGGCAAAAACATGATGAGCGAGCCAATGACCAAAGGCGCCGCCAAAGCCGCATTGGCCAGATAAGCGCGCCAATTGTGCCGCAGCTTGTCCAGCAGCGGCGACCAATCCGGCATCCGGCGAAATCTGTAGGCGAAGGCGGCGTTTGTCATCCCTGCGCTCGCGCAACTCTAGCGATAAAAGACCCAGCGGTCGCCCAAGCGGACCTGCGCGACCGTCAAGGCGAGGATGATGAAAAAGAGCACCACAGCCATGCTGGCCGCATAACCCATATTGAAGCTGCCAAAGGCTTCGCGGTAGAGATACATCACAACCGTGCGGGTGGCGTCGCCGGGTCCGCCGTTGGTCAGAACAAACATCGATTCAAAAACCTGGAAGGCGCCGATCAGCGCGATAATCAGCGAAAAGAACAGAGAGGGCGTCAGCAAGGGAATCGTGATACGCGTCAGCCTGACGCGCCGCCCGGCGCCGTCCACAACCGCCGCTTCGTACAATTCCCGCGGAATGCCCTGCAAGCCGGCCAGAAAGATAAGCGTGAAAAAGCCCACGTGCTTCCAGACATCGATCAAGACGATGGAACGGAAGGCCCAGGCGGAGGACGTGAGCCAGGGCACGCTCTCGATGCCCAGGCGCCTGAGAAAATAATTCACGACGCCAACACTCTCTTGCAGCAGAAAGCCAAAGAGCAAGGCGACAACGACGGTCGAAATGACAAAGGGGATGAAATAGGCCGTGCGCAATAAGGCGCGCAGCCAGCGCCAGCCGATGCTGTTGATCCCGATCGCGATGAACATGCCCAGGCCGACATTCAAGGCGGTTGCGGACAGGGCGAATATCGCCGTGTTGCGCAGGGTCCGTATGAACAGCTTGTCGCCGACTAGCTCCTCGAAGTTCTCCAGCCCGACAAACTCCGGCGCGGAGAAGAAATCCCACTCGTAGAAGGACATGCCCAAGCCGGAAATCGTTGGAACGAGGAAGAAGACCAGGAAGCTGAGGAGCGTCGGGAATATGAAAAAATATCCGGCGACGGCCTCATTGATCGCCAGCCGGTTGAAGCGCTTGCCTCGCAAGCCTGACGACATCACTGACATGGCGCTTAAATGCTTTCGCTTGCTTTCACGGCCGGCGCGAGCCTTCCGCCCGGGGCATCCCGGCAGCCCGAGAGGAAGAAGGGGCGGCGCGCTGCTGTGGCGGCCGCCCGTTCCAGAAGAGCCTAGTTTTCGGCGATCACCGCTTCCATATCCGCCTGGATATTGGCGGCGGCATCGACGACGCTCATCTCGTTCGACCAGACTTGCGACATGTAGCGGTCATGAATCTCCGCCAGTTCCGCAAAATAGGGCGCGTTGATGACGGTGCGCCCGTTCTCCAGCACCTCGTAGAAGCGCCAGTAATTGGCCGGGCTGGCCGCGACCAGAACCGGATCCTGCGCCAAGGATTGCCGCGCCGGCGCGCTGGCCGACGCAAACTCGCCCGAGAGCAGCTTCGACATGACGTCGGTGCTCACCAGATGCCTCACCATCTCCCAGGCCAGGTCCGGATGCGCGCTGTCTTTGGTAATGCCGTAGCCATCCGTGCCCCATTGGGAACCGCGGGCGACCTCGCCGGATTTGCTGGGAAAGAAGTTGACATCGTAGTCGTCAGCCGACATGCCGGCCGGGATCAGACGCTGGCGGCCGGCCGGGGAGTCAATCATCATGCCCAGAGAGCCAGCGACAAAAGCTTCCCGGAAGTTGAAGGATCCGGACGGCGCGACCTCATGTTCCCAAATCAAGTCGCGGACAAACTGCAGCGCTTCGATTGTCTCCGGGCGGCTGTACCAGGGCTCGCTGAAATCTTCGTTGAGGAAGAAGGAACCGTTGGCGACCGTCCAGGGGCCCAGGTGCCAGAGCCAGGAGTTGGCATGGAAGCCCCAGACATCATTGATGCCGTCGCCATCCGTATCTTGCGTGATGGTCTGGGCGTATTCCAGAAAATCATCCCAGGTCCAATCGGGCGGCGGTTCGGGCAAACCCGCGTTTTCCAGGACTGACTTGTTGTAATAGATCAATGTCGTGTTCCAGGCGAAGGGCAGCAGGTACTGCTGGTCATTCCAGCGCAAACCCTCGAGCAGTTTCGGATGCGCGTCATCGAGGAATTCCTGAATATCGGGGTCGCTTTCGATAAAGGAATCCAGCTCCAGCAGCACGCCGCGTTCCGCCATCAGCGGCACCGCTTCGATGGCATTCCAGATGACATCAACCTGTTCGCCGCCGAGCATCGTGGTGACGATCTTCTGCGTATAATCGCCCCAGCTATCGAGCGGGACGGGAATGTAGTTGATGGTGACTTCCGGGTGCGCTTCCAGGAAGCCTTCAAAATACAGTTCCCATTTCTCCTGCGGCGCAAAGGAACCGTAAACGAAGCCCAGCGTAACTTGATCTTGCGCCGATGTGATGGGCGCCAATGCGCTCAGAAGCGCGAAGACGCAGATCAGGGACATGCATAACAGACGTCTAAACATGGTTATCCTCGCCAATGCATTCATAGAGACGCTTTTGAAAATCGGCGCGCCGGCCAATAGGGCGGTAACGCCGTGAGACCTGTGTCGCTCCTTTCTCCGCATAATTCCCGAACTTGGGGCAGGCGTTTAGTCTATCAATTCCAACCGGCCCCCGCAACAGCGCTGAAGCCGGCTCGAAGAAAAATCGGTACATTCTTCATTAACACAGAGTACGCAGAGGGCGCAGAGAAAAGCCCAAGCAAGCATTTCAAAAAATGCGCATCGTCTTTCGCGGCATACTTGCGGGCGAGCCACGGGCTCGCCCCTACGGCATCAGAGGAGACGCGGTGTAGGGGCGATTCTGTGAATCGCCCGCTGGCACAAGCGCGAATTTTCGGGCGACACACAGCCGCGCGTAGACACTGCGGGCCGATCGCCCCACGCCGTTCTCCAGATTGTTGCATTACTTTCCTCGCGCTGCTTCTGTAATCTCTGCGCTCTCTGCGTTCTCTGTGTTCAAAAAAAACCTGAAGCAATTGCCCGACTCAGCCGCACAAAGGCGGTCGTTTTGGGTATGGCGCAAGGCTTAGACGCGCCTATAATCCTCGCATTGCCATAAACTTGCAGTATATCCAGGGGAGGTCGCCCGATGAGCCTTGACGACAAAGTGAAAGCGATGGGCATCGATATTGAAGACTACAGTCCGTCAGCGACATTGGCGCCGGCGACGCGCATCGGCAGCACGATTTATGTCTCCGGCCATGTCTCCACCGGCTACAGCGGCAAGCTGGGGCGGGACCTGGATGTGGAAACCGGCAAACTGGCCGCCCGCGTCTGCGCCGAAGACCTGCTGAAAGCCGCCTATACCCTCACCGGCAGCGTGGACAAGCTGCGCCTTCGCAAGCTGCTGGGCGCCGTCAATTGCGAGCCGGAATTCACCGACCAGCACCTGGTCATCAACGGCGCCTCCGAGCTGTTTTGGGAGCTCTACGATGGCGAGCTGCATGCCCGCAGCGCCCTCGGTTTCGCCTCCCTTCCCAATGGCTTCGCTGTGGAAATCGAAGCGATGTTCGAGATCCTGGACTAGCCGCCCTCTAAGGCTGCGCCGCCGCCCTGAAGCTGAAACAATCTGACGCGGGCCGCGGGATGCGCGCCCCTCCCGCAGTTTTTGGGGAGGGGCTAGAAAAAGAGGCGCCCATGCTCGGACGCATCCTCAGCCCGATACGCGCCATCAGCGCCCAGGCGCGCTTGTACTTCGCCGTCCTCGTTGGCCTGAGCATTGTCGTCGACGGTCTCTATTCCGTTCTGCTCAACCTCTACTTGCTGCGCATGGATTATGGCACCGAGTTCATCGGGCTGGTGAACGCGGTCGGCCTGCTGACATTCGGCTTGACCAGCCTGCCGGCGGGCATCCTGGGTTCGCGCATGTCGACGACCGGGCTGATCAAATTCGGCGCCATCTTGAGCCTGGCGGGCGGTTTGCTGCTGCCGCTGGCCGAATGGCTGCCGCCGGGCTGGCGCGAAGCCGGCCTGGTCATCCCGCCGGCTCTGATGTTTGGCGGCTTTGCTTTCTTCTTCGTTAACGGCGCGCCTTTCTTGATGAATGCGGTGGATGTCGCCTACAAACAGCAGGCCTTCGCCCTCAAAGCGGCGCATTGGTCCCTGGCCGGTTTCGCCGGCAGCCTCATCGGCGGCCTGCTGCCCGGCGCGATAGCCAACATGAACAACTGGACGCTGAACGACCCGGAACCGTTTCGCGCCACCTTCGCCTTGGCCAACATCATATTGCTGCTCTCGGTCTGGCTCGCGCTGCGCATTCGGCCGCTGCCGACAAAACCCGCGCCCAGCTCTCACGAGAATTCCCCGGCTCGCGCCGGCGGCGCCAGGGGCTGGGCCGGCTCCGTCATGCTGCTGATCGTCATCATGACCGTCATTCGCCTCTTCCAGGTCGCCGGCTCGGCCACGGCCATGGTCTATTTCAATGTCTACATGGACCAGCAGCTGGCGGTATCGACCGCGATGATCGGCGCCATAGCCGCCATCGGCCGCCTGACCGGCGTGCCGACGGCCCTGATCACGCCGCGCCTCGTGCAGCGCTGGGGCAACGTCGGCGTCGTGATCGCGGCCTCAGTGATCGCTTCGTCCTGCCTCATCCCGATGGCGCTGGTGGAGCATTGGCTGGCGGCTTCTTTCGGCTATATCGGCTCGATAAGCATGATGTCCGTGCGCTTTACCGCCTTTATCGTCTACATCCTCGATCTGGTGCCGCGGTCGCATCAAGCGCTGATGGCGGGCACGGGCGAAGCGGCGGCCGGCTTGAGCTTCGCGATGATGGCGCTGGGCGGCGGATTGCTGCTCACCGCCTTCACCTTCCGCGACCTATTCTTGCTCGGTTCCTTCATCGCCTTCCTCGGCACCGCCCTCTTCTGGCTCTACGTCTTCGTAAACAAACCAAAGCGCAAGCTCAAGCCAGCGCTCTAAAGCCAGCACAAACAGATACAGGCTTTCCCGGAGCGTCCAGCGATCATTGTCCTGCGGCTCGCCGGGGCGGCCGCTATCTCTTTTCAAAATGCCTGTACGCAGGGCTCAGCCGGCGGCTGACCCGTCGCGCGCGCAGCTTTGCGCCGCCGCCGCTTCCAGCAGCGCGATCACATCGCCGCGATCGGTCTCGTCCTCAAATGCGGAGCGGGCCAATTCCAGCGGCGTCCGGCCGCCAGCGCCTTCGCGCGCGCCCAGGTCCGCGCCCCGCTCGACCAGGAAACGCGGCGTCTCAATCAGCAGGCGATAGACGCCGATATCCTGGGCCGCCGCATCCAGGTCCGGCAGCGGATCGAGGAAGGCCTTCGGCCCGAAGCAAATCGCAAAATGCAGGGCGGTCTTGCCGCCGGCGTCGCGCGCGTTGATATCGGCGCCGCTCTCCAGCAGCAGCTCCATCAGATCCAGGTGGCCGCCCTGGGCCGCCAGATGCAGCGGGCTCAAGCCGGCGCCCAGCGCATGCGCGGCCGGCGCAGCCGCCTTGGCCGCCGCGGCATCCGCCGCCAGCAGGTCGCTCACGCGGCCGGCATCGCCCATGACGCTGGCCCAGAAAATATCGACCTCCCAGCTCAGATGCGCCAGCAAATGCCGCGTCGCCGCATAGTTGCGCCGGTAGGCGATATCGCGCAGCGGCGTCGTCAGGCCGTACTTGCCCGGCCGGTGGTATGGCGTCAGCGGGTCGGCGCCATAATCCAGGTAAAACTGAACCGCCTCGACATCGCGGCAGAATGAGAGCAGCGTGCTGGGCCCGGGCCCGATCGCGTTGACCAGCGCCGGATTCGCATCCAGCCGCTCTCTGACGCCCTCGCCATCGCCCAGCCAGGCGCAGGCCCAGACGTCCATCTCGGCGCCGCGCTCCAACAAAAAATCGACCATGCCCAGGGCCGCGTATTCCGGCATGAAATCGGCCAGGTCGATGGCGTGAATCAAGGCGTTGAAGCGGTACTTGTCATCGCGCGCGTTGATATCGGCGCCATGCGCCAGCAGCAGATCGACGATGTCCTTCCGCCCGTGCATGACCGCCACGTGCAATGCCGAAGCGTCCGAGCCCCATAAAGCCGTCCTGACGAAGCCGTTCGCTTGCGCCAGGCGGCCGTCTTCGCGGAGCAGGGCGCGGGCGGCGTCGATATCGCCCTGCTTGGCCGCGTCAAAAAGGCGCATGACCTTGCGCGTGAATTGATCGTCCCGCGAGGGACGCTGCGCTGCAATGCCGTCCAATGCAATCAACCTTTCTTTCAATTGCTTCCTTGCGTGATACAGGCGCGACTTGACCGTGCCCAGCGGAATCTGCAGGAAACTGGCGATTTCTTTCTGCCCGTAGTCGCTCATGTAATGCAGCAGCAGGACGCTGCGCTGCGCTTCGGGCAGGGCGGCGATGCCGCTTGCCAGCTCGGCCCGCAGCTGCCCATCCTCCAGGGCCTGCGTCGGTCCCACCACCGCGTATTCCCCCACTTGATCCAGCGAGACCGCCAGCGGCTCGCGCGAGCGCAAGCGGCGCTGCGCCTGCGTATGCACGATGCGGCGGAACCAGCCCGGGAAAGCGGCCGGGTCCCGCAGCTTGATCAGGCCGCGCCAGGCGCTGATGAAGGCATCTTGCGCCGCGTCTTCGGCCTCCTGCCAATCGCCCAGCAGGGCATAAGCATAACCCACCGCCATATCTTGAAATCTCCGCACCAGGTCTTCATACGCGTTGCAGTCGCCCGCGCTGGCGCGCAGGACAACCGCTTTCAAATCTTGCATAAGCCCTCCCAATTCATTTGGCATTCAACTCAAAGAGCCGGGCGGCGCGCAAAAGGTTCATTTTCTGTATGACAGAGCCGCATAATCCGGAACTTACTGTTCTTAACAATTCTTACGTTTTGAGGGTAAAATCGGCGTAATAGCTCAAATCTATGGGCTGAAGGGATTATGAGCAATTTCAGCGTATTGGTGAATGACATCTGGTCCATCGCCAATCTCATCCGCGATCACTTCAAGCGCGGCAAGTACCAGGACGTGATTCTGCCCTTCACCGTCTTGCGCCGCATCGACAGCGTTTTGGCGCCGACCAGACAAGACGTCATGGATACGCTCGCGGAAATCGGCCTTAGCGTGGATGATCCCCATGATCTTCTTTGTCTCAAATCAGGCTTCGCCTTTTATAACAGATCGCTTTACGACTTCGATACGCTCCTGGGCGATCATCAGAATCTGGCGGAAAACCTGCGCAATTACATCGCCGGCTTCAGCGACAACATGCGCGAGGTCATCGAGCGTTTTGACTTCGACAACACCATCAAGAAGCTGGATGAAGCGGACCTGCTTTATCAGGTGATGGAACGATTCAAAAACATTGACTTGCACCCCGATACCGTCAGCAACCCGGAGATGGGACTGATATTTGAAGAGTTGATCCGCAAGTTCAACGAAGCCAGCAACGAGAACCCCGGCGAGCACTTCACGCCTCGGGAAGTCATCCGCCTCATGGTCGAGCTGCTGATGGCGCAGGACCGGGCCGAACTCCTGCAACCGGACAAGATTGTACAAATCTACGACCCTTGCTGCGGCACGGGGGGCATGCTGACTATCGCCAAGGACCGCATTCTGGGGCTGAACCCGCGAGCCAGAGTCCGGCTCTATGGACAAGAGGTCAATCCGGAGACATTCGCTGTCGCCAAGAGCGACCTCTACATGATCAGCGAAGATGGCAAAGACGCCGAAAATATCGCCTTCGGCAGCACGCTCTCCAATGACCGGCACCGCGGCGAGCGCTTTGATTATATCCTGGCCAATCCGCCTTATGGCAAAGAATGGAAGATCGACAGAGGCGCGGTGCTGGAGGAAGCGGAACAAGGATACGCCGGGCGTTTCGGGGCGGGCGCGCCGCGCATCAGCGACGGGCAAATGCTCTTCTTGCAGCACATGATCTCCAAAATGCGCCTTGACGACCTGGGCAGCCGTATCGCCATCGTCATGAACGGATCGCCCCTTTTCACCGGCGACGCCGGCAGCGGCGAAAGCGAAATCCGCCGCTGGATCCTGGAAAATGACTGGCTTGACGCCATCATCGCCTTGCCCGAGCAGCTCTTTTACAACACCGGCATCAGCACCTATATCTGGATTCTGACGAACAAGAAGACAGCCGACAAGCAGGGGCTGGTACAGTTGATTGACGCCTCGTCTTTTTGGGCGCCCCTGCGCAAAAACCTGGGCGACAAACGGCGCGAGATATCAGCCGAGCGCATCGATGAGATCGTCCAACTCTACCGCAAGCGGCCCGAGGGCGAGCAATCGAAGATATTCGACCGGCGCGACTTCGGTTATCGCCGCGTCGCCGTCGAGCGCCCGCTGCAACTGAACTTCCAAGCCAGCCCGGAGCGCATCGCCCGGCTGGACGCAGAAAGAGCCTTCCAGAACTTGGCCAAGAGCAAGAAACAAGACCCGAAAATCAAGGCCGAAGCGGAATCGGCTGGACGAGCCGAGCAAGCGCGAGTCAAGGCGATCCTGGCCGACATGCCGGCGACGCTCTTCAAGAACCGCGATGACTTTTACGCGGCGCTGGCAGGGGCGGCCAAGGCGGCCGAATATAAGTTCTCCGCGCCAATACGCAAAGCCATTTTGAGCGCCTTGAGCGAGCGCGACGAGAGCGCTGATATCTGCCGCGACCGGAAGGGGCGGCCCGAAGCCGATAGCAGTCTGCGCGATTTCGAGTACGTGCCGCTCAGTGAGGATGTGCAGGACTATTTCGCGCGGGAAGTGGCGCCGCATGCGCCGGATGCCTGGATCAACGCGACAGTCACGGACGACAAAGACGGCGAAATCGGCAAGGTGGGCTACGAGATCAACTTCAACCGCTACTTCTACCAATACCAGCCGCCGCGCCCGCTTGAAGACATCAACGCCGATATTCGACGGGCGGAAGGGGCGATCATCGCCCTGCTGCAAGAGGTGATACAATGAGCGCAGCCGCAATGCCACAGGCGGAAGGAGAGGCGCATGACGGAGGAAACAACAATTAGCCTGGACGATCTGCGCCGGCAGCGCGAACGGATAATGGACCTGGCTCAGCAATTTCGCGCGCGCAAGATCGCTGTGTTTGGCTCATTGGCGCGCGGGGAAGCCCATGCTGGAAGCGATATTGATTTCCTGGTTGACTTTGAAGCGGATTACAAATTGCGCGACCAGATCCGCTTGACCCAGGCTTTGGGCGCTCTGCTAGGGCGGCGGGTGGAAGTCGTCGACCGCCAATGCCTGCGCGAAGAATGGCGCGATGGCATTATCAAGGAAGCCGTCGGCCTGTGACGAGAGACCAGCGGGCGATGAGGGATTCGGGCGTTCAATGGCTGGGCGAGATCCCGGCGCATTGGGATGTGCGGAAGTTGAAGCACATGGCGATAGTCCGCACCAGCAACGTCGATAAGAAGTCAATTGCCAAGGAGACAGAGGTATCTCTGCTCAATTACACCGACGTCTATTATAACGAATACATCACGGACAATATTGACTTCATGCCAGCTACCGCCACAGCACAGCAGATACAGCTATTTGAATTGCAGGTAGATGACGTCATAGTCACCAAGGATTCGGAGACGTGGGATGATATTGCCGTACCCGCTTGCATAGATCAAGATTTACCCGGTGTTGTCTGTGCCTATCATCTTGCACTGATTCGACCCTTCCCGGCTAGCTCTTGTGGCAGATACCTCGCTCGATCTTTTGCATCAACTCCGGGGGCATATCAGTTCAAGGTTGGGGCAAATGGTGTCACACGCTTCGGTCTATCGCAAAAAATCTTGCGAGATGCGCTGTTTCCCCTCCCGCCCCTCGCGGAACAGCGCGCCATCGCCGCCTACCTCGACCGCGAGACCGCGGTGATCGACCGCCTCATCGGGGAGGCGGAGGCGCTCAACGCGCTCTTGCGCGAGAAGCGGGTCGCGCTCATCAGCCGGGCGGTGACCAAAGGCCTGGATGCGGACGTGGAAATGAAGGACTCGGGCGTCGAGTGGCTGGGCGAGATTCCGGCGCATTGGCGTGTTAAGAGGTTGAAGTTTCTTGCTCGTAAATCACTTATGTACGGAGCTAACGAAGCAGCTGATGATGATAATCCCAATAATCCACGGTTCATACGGATCACCGATATAGATGAAGATGGGACTCTGCGGGAAGATACTTTCAGGTCGCTACCTTATGAAATCGCCGCACCATATCTGCTTGAGAAAGACGACATATTATTCGCACGTAGCGGCGCGACGGTTGGCAAGACCTTCCGTTATCAAAAGGAATGGGGAGTCGCCTGTTTTGCGGGCTATCTCATACGGTTTAGCGCGGACACAACACAGGTTGCGTCTGAGTTTGTAGACTACTTCACTTCATCAAGACCGTACTGGGAATGGGTTAATGGCATTTTCATTCAGGCGACTATCCAGAACATCAGCGCCGAGAAGTATGCAAATCTCGTATTAGGAGTCCCGCCCCTCCACGAACAGCGCGCCATCGCCAGCTACCTCGACCGCGAAACAGCCAAGATCGACGACCTAATCAGGGTGAATGACGAGCTTGTCGCGCTCTTGCGGGAAAAGCGGGCGGCTCTGATCTCGGCGGCGGTCACGGGTAAGATAGCGGTGGATCTAAACCCAGCCCCGGCCCCTCCCCAAAGCATTAGAGAGGGGAGTGCGGTCGCGTTATGAACGATTTGAAGCGCGACAAAAGTCTCCCCCAATGCCTTGGGGGAGATTTATAGGGGCTTAGCTGCAGCGGGACCGAGGGGGGTTAGAAAGGAGGCAGCCATGCCAGTTGACATATCCGAAAAGGACTTTGAAGCGCAGATTGAGCACGTCCTGCGCAATACGCATGGCTTCCACAAGCGCCTGCCCGAAGATTACGACCGCCATCTCTGCCTGATAGGGTGCGATGTCATCGACTTCATCCGCGGCACGCAGCCGGAAGCCTGGGGTCAATTGCGGGCGGTCTATCAAGACGATGCCGAGAATCGATTCCTGCGCCGCCTGGCGAACGAGATTGACAAGCGCGGGACGCTCGCTGTCTTGCGCAATGGCGTAAAAGACGCGGGCGCTAACATCAAGCTGGCTTATTTCGCCCCCGCCACATCAATGAACCCCGATTATCAGCGCTTGTACGAAGGCAATATCTTTTCCGTCCTGCGGCAACTGCATTACAAGCCCGGCGCTAATCTCTCGCTCGATCTGGCGCTCTTTCTCAATGGCTTGCCGATCTTCACCGCCGAGCTCAAGAACAACTTCACCGGGCAGAACGCGCAACATGCCATAAGTCAATATCGCAAAGATCGCGACCAGAAAGAGCCGTTGTTCAAGTTCGGGCGCTGCCTGGCGCATTTCGCCGTCGATCCGGACCTGGTTTATGTGACCACGAGCCTGCAGGGCGACAAGACCTTTTTCCTCCCTTTCAACAAAGGCAAATATGGCGGCGCGGGCAACCCCCCGGAGCACAACAACTTTGCGACCTGCTACCTTTGGGAAGAGATTTGGGAGAAGGACAGCCTGCTCAACCTGCTTGAACAGTTCATTTACACGCTTGATGAGACCGAGGGCAAACGGCGCGCGAAGACCATGATTTTCCCGCGTTATCATCAACTGGACGCGGTGCGGCGCCTGCTTGCCGACGCCCGCGCAAAAGGGGCGGGGCAGCGCTATTTGATTCAGCACAGCGCCGGCAGCGGCAAGAGCTACAGCATCGCCTGGCTGGCGCATCAACTCGCCAACCTGCACAACGCGCGCGATGAAAAAGTTTTCGATACGGTGGTTGTCGTCACCGACCGCCGCATTTTGGATCGGCAATTGCAGGCTTCGATACGGCAATTCGAGCAGACGCGCGGGCTAGTGGAAAACATCGACCGGACATCGAGGCAGCTCAAGCAGGCGCTCGAAGACGGCAAGAAGATCATCGTGACCACTCTGCAGAAGTTCCCTTACGTGGTTGATGAGGCTGGCAAATTGCCGGGCAGCAAATTCGCCGTCATCGTCGACGAGGCGCATTCTTCGCAGAGCGGCGAAAGCGTCAAGAGCCTGAAAGCGACGCTTTCAGCGGGCGCTCTTGAAGGCGCGCAAAGCGAAGAAGGTGACCCCGACCCGCCCACCTGGGAAGACGCGATTGTCGAATCCATGCGCGCCCGCAAGCAGCAGGAGAATATCAGCGCCTTCGCTTTCACCGCCACGCCGAAGCAGAAGACACTCGAACTCTTCGGCGAGCCCCGCGCGGATGGCGGCTTCGAGGCCTTCAGCCTCTACAGCATGCGCCAAGCCATAGAAGAGCGTTTCATCCTTGATGTTCTGGAAAATTACACCACCTATAAATCTTACTGGCGCCTGCTCAAAAAGATTGATGAGGACCCGGAATATCCCAGCGCCAAAGCCAAGCGCCTGTTGACCAGATATGTCGACGCCGATCCGGCGAGCATCGGCAAGAAGATCGAGATTATCGTTGAGCATTTTCGCGACAAAGTCATGCCGCGGATCCGGAACAAAGCCAAAGCGATGATCGTAACGCGCTCGCGCTTGCACGCGGTTCGCTACGCCCTTGAGTTAAAGAAGTACCTGAGGCTGCGGGGTTACGATTATGGGGCGCTGGTCGCTTTTTCCGGCGTGGTAAACGACGGCGGCATTGAATTTAGCGAATCGAAAATGAATGGTTTTCCGGAGTCGCAAACGGCCGCGATCTTCGACCGGGATGAGAATCGCTTTCTCGTAGTCGCGGAGAAGTTTCAGACCGGCTTCGACCAGCCCCTGCTCGCCGCCATGTACGTCGACAAGCCATTAAAAGGCGTTCACGCGGTGCAAACCCTGTCCCGCCTCAACCGGATTCACCCCGACAAAACGTCCACAATCGTACTCGACTTCGTCAATCAAGCGCAGCATATACAGGACGCGTTCAAGCCCTATTACGAGGCGACCATCCTCAGCGAAGGCACGGACCATAATCTGCTTTATGATCGCGAGCGCGCGCTCAGCGACTATCACTTCTACTCGCCCGATGAAGTGGAAGAATTTGCCGCCGCTCTCTACTCAAAGCGAATAAAACAGCAGGGGCTGCGCGCGCTCCTGGAACCGGTTGTCGCGCGCGTGCAAGCAGCCGCGGAAGATGAACAGGCCGAGTTCCGCGGCGATCTCACCGATTACATTCGCCTCTACGCCTTTCTGTCGCAGATCATTCCCTTTGACGATGCGGGGCTCGAGCAGCTGTACGAGTTCGCGCGCCATCTTCGGCGGCTTCTGCCAACCGCTCGGGAGCAACTGCCGACCGAGATACTCGACAACATCGATATTGATTCTTACCGCCTGCGGCAGACAAGCGAAGGCGCGCTCACGCCGGACCCGCGCCTCGAAATGCTTGAGCCGATGTTAGAGAATGAAAACTACGGCGCAAGCGAAGACCCGGTTGAACCGCTCTCGGAGATCATCCAGTTTCTCAATGAAGTCTTCGGCGATGAATGGGAACAGGCTTACAAGACAGTAACCGAAGTGAAGCAAGAAGTATCTCGAGACCAGGGCGTAAGCAATGCGATTCGCATCAATCCGCCGGACAAGGCCCGCCCCACCGTGGATGACGCCGTGATCGCCGCTATCACTCGGCGCTACAGGAGCCATTTCAAGTTCTTCAAACGGGTGAGCGACGACCGCAACGTCAGGCAATTTCTACTGGACTGGCTCTTTGACGAACTGCGGAAGGGAAATAACGGCGCTTCCTAAGCTCTCCGCCCGGCTCAAGCCCCGCCCCAGGGCAATCGCTTCAAATTCTTTTAACTACAGAGGACGCAGAGGACACAGAGTTTAGATGCTCTTGACGACTTTTCCCTAAATCCGCTGCTTAAATTGGGCAGGCTTGACGCAACCTGGCCGATGAACTTCCTTCCCGCCCAAAAATTTTGCGACAATATGCCGCGAAATCTCCGATCAATCGCTTTCCTCGGCGTCCTCGGCGTCCTCGGTGGTTAAATTTCAGTTTAGTTTTGCTCGTCGCAGCGGCGCCAGTTTTGAAGCGATTGCCCTGAGCCGCGCCCCGCTCGTCGCCGCCGCGCGACGTGGTAGAATAGACTCCAGTCCACATGCCAGGAAAATACGATGACGCCCGACTTTGCCGACCAACTGTCGACGTATCTCCGCAGCGTCAAAAGCGCGCGCGCGAGTCAACAGTCCGAACGCCAGATCAGCAACCAGTTTCTCGGTTTCATTGCAGAGGCCTTCGGCGTCACGTATGAGTTTATTGAACTTGAGCACCATATAACCATGAGCAAGGTGCAGAAGCGCGGTTACATTGATGCCTTGCTCGGCGATCTAATCATCGAATTCAAGCGCGACATCAATACAGACCTCGGCGCCAACATCGACCAACTCGCCGATTATATGCGCGACATGCCAGAACTTCATCGTTATGTCGGCATGCTGACGGACGGCATCAACTTTCGCACATACGTGCTGGACGACGCGGAGAAGGTCAAGGAGGTCGATCAATTCAATATCGCAAGCGCGGACCTTGAGGTCGCCTACCTGTGGTTTGATTCCTACCTATTCAGCCGCCAACACATTGAACCGACGGCGGACGATATCGTGCAGCGCTTTGGCGTCCGCAGCCCCACCTTCCAACTCGTTCAGCAGACGCTCAGCCGCCTTTTGTGCGAAATCGGGGATAACAAGGAACTGGATGTCTGGCGCGGGCAATGGAAGGCCTTGCTGAGCAAGGTATATGGCTCGGATATCGCCGACGACAACTTGTTCGTGCGCCATACCTATCTGTCGCAATTCGCCAAGCTGCTGGTATTTGCCGCCCTTGAAGGCCGCCCGGACAACAGCGAACTCCCCAGCATCGTCAATGGCGAAGCCTTTCATAAACACGGCGTCAGCAATATCGGCGAGAACGACTTCTTCTCCTGGCTGATGATGTCCGATATTCGGGCTGAATCGATCAACCTGCTTTACGGCCTGTCCGCCGAGCTGCAAGTTTACGACCTCAGCGCCATCCGCCAGGATTTGCTGAAACAGCTTTATCAAGATCTGGTAGACCCGGATACGCGGCATGACCTGGGCGAATACTACACGCCCGATTGGCTGGCGCAATTAACGCTCGAGGAGATTGACTATCGCGCGCCCCAAAGCCTGCTCGACCCGGCCTGCGGTTCCGGCACCTTCCTGTTCAACGCGATACGCCGGCTGGCGGATCAAGGTTTGACCGGGCGCGATCTGGTCGACTTCGCCATGAACAATATCGTCGGCACGGATGTTCATCCCCTGGCCGTTACCATCGCGCGCATCAATTATTTGCTGGCATTAAGCGCGCATTTGGAGACGGGCAATGGCGGAGCTGAGGCGCCGCCTTTGCCGGTCTTCCTGGCCGACGCGCTGATTGGACCAGTGACCGACCGCGGCCCGACGGCTGTCCCCATCGCCGTCGACGCGGAGAATGACGAAGCCTTCCATATACCGCTTGAATCCGCTGTGGACGAAGACAAGCTGACAAAGACTATCGACTATATGGACGACTTTGCCAAACTCGCCAGCCCCGAACAAACTGAGAATATGGCCAAAATATTCAGAAGGTGGGTACAGGACATTTATGACGGTCTCAGCAACCCGACATTCCGCCATCACTGGGGCAGCAACTTCCAGCTATTAGTCGAGTTGATCCGGGATGGTCGCGACAGCATCTGGGCCTACATCCTCAAGAATCTATCCCGCCCCCTGGTGCTGGCGGAAAAGGGATTTGACGTCGTCGCGGGCAATCCGCCCTGGCTGTCCTATCGCTATATCAACAGCCCCGCCTGGCAAGAGGAAGTGAAGGCTCTGTATATCCATTACCAGCTTATCGATTCGGGCGATGTCAAACTCTTCACGCAGATGGACTTGAGCACCTTGTTCTTCGCGCACGCCAAAGATCGATTCCTGAAAGACGACGGCACACTCGCTTTTGTCATGCCGCGCAGCGTGCTCACCGGCGCCAAACAGCACCGGCCCTTCCAGCGGCAAGGCATGACGCGCATTCTCGATGTGGGCGATGTCAGCCCGCTCTTTAATGTGCCAGCAGCGGTCATCATCTCGTCGAGCGGAGACATTAACAAAGCCGACATCCCCACGACGAGCTACCGCGCGACTTTCGATAAACACGAATTGCCGCTGTTGGAAGCGGGTCCGCTGCTGACCGTCGACAAGACGCTCACGAGCTTCGTCGACCCGGAAATCGCCAGCATCTATTATTACGAACTCTTTGCCCAGGGCGCGTCGCTTGTGCCGCGCAACCTCTGTTTTGTGCGCCCGGCCGGCTTGCCCGCCATTTCGATAGTGGAGACCGATCCCGAACTGGACAAAGATGCCAAAGCGCCTTGGAGAATGGAAGATTTGCGCCAGAGCGATGTAAGGTTGGAAGGGCAAGCCAGCGACCCCTATATTTACGCCACCTTACTGAGTAAACATCTGTTGCCCTTCGGCTGGCAGAAGCTCAATATGGTGGCATTGCCCGCCAGACTAAATGACAGTGGCAAGCTCGAAATGCTGGATGACCTGTTGCAATATGCCGTCACCGGGCATATTCGGGACTTCAATACCTGGTTCGACAAAATGAACAAAATCTGGGAAAAGCGCCGGTCGCCGACAACCACAGAGACGCTGGCTGAATGGTTGAATTATCGCAACAAACTGATCGCACAGAATATAGACGACAGGTTTCGAGTCATCTACGGCGGAAGCGGGACAAACATCGCCTGCTGCGTAATGGACATCGATTTAGAGGATTTAAGGGTTTACAGGCGCAAAGTCGGACAGTTTGTTGTCGACTACACCTGCTTTCATTACACGGCCCCGACTGAACTGGAAGCGCATTTCCTCTGCGCCATCCTAAACTCGCCCGTCGTGAACGATGAAATTAAAGCGCATCAACCCGAAGGTTTATGGGGCGCGCGCCATATCCAGCGCACGCCCTTTGAAGCCTGCGCCATTCCCATCTTCGTCGCCGACAATCCCGATCATCTCGAACTCGCCCGCTTGAGCGTGGCCGCGCACGAGAAAATCGAAGAGATGAAGGGCATGGAAGAAAACCAATTGCTCAACGGCGGTCCCGGCCGCGCCCGCAACAAAGCGCGCGAAATCGTCGCCGACGAAATCAATGCCATTGACAATATAGTACGTCGACTGCTGGAGGAATAAGCCGCCCTCAAGCCCGCCCCGGAATCCCGGCGAAACCCGCCCCGCTCCAGGCGACGCCATCGTGATAGGCATTCAACTGATGGTATAAACTCTCGGCGATCTCATCATCGCGCCAGTCGTAATCGGCCAGAGCGGCGAAGGGACTCGCCCCCGTGCGCGCGCCGCGGCTGCCATCGCCAATCGCGAAGGTATCGATGACGATGCGCTGGGCGCCCGTCTCCAGCAGACGCTCGGCGAAGTTCGGCGAATAAGGCAAACAGGGCGAAACCGCGATCTGCGCCTTCAGCCCCTGCGCCACCGCCTTCTGCACCGCCGCGAAACGCCGCTCAATATGTGACTTGCTGGGCCCATACGGCAGGTCATGCCGGTCGGTCTCGATGCTCATGCCCAGCCAGGCGTAGGGGATCGCCTCGATCAGATCAAAGTCATCAACCACGTTCGGTCCCCGCGTTTGAATCAGCAGCAGGTCGAGGTCGGCGTAACGCGCGAAGACCTCAAGGCAGCGGCGCGTCAGCCGCCATTTGCGCTCCTGCGGCTGATAGGGGTCGGTCACCGGGCTCATGAAGATGCGCATGGCGGGCCGGTTGCGCGCCCGCGCCAGTTGCGCCTCAAGCAGTTCCGGCGCGTTCTCCTTGATGATGACCGCCTCGCCCCAGGCCTCGCCCTCGCGCCGGCCGTAATGCCAGTTGGGCAGCATCTGCGCGTAGCAGTAAGCGCCGCAGTAGAGCTTGCCGAAGCCGCAGCCGGCCGCCCAGGACAGGCTGTGCGTGAAGGGACGCTCGCCAGCGGTGAGGAAGCCGCGCTTCTGCGGCGTGAGGATGGATTTGGCTTGGATGCGGCGGATATTCATGTCGCTGATGATACCGCATCGGGGGCGAAGCGCCTCAAAATGCGCGCCGCCGATTGCCATAGAACATGTGACCTTAGCCATGCTATCATGCTCCACAGGGCGCTCGCCTAATCCATACAGGAGCGAACAGCAATGAATTCTGAAACCTATACACTGACGTTCGCCGTCGAAAATGATGTCATCGTACTGAACTGGAAGCGCATGCCTCACGTGACGGAAGAGATGGCGAAGTGCCGATATCCGGAGCTTGTAATGCGGTTCAACTATCGCGACATTTGCAAGAGTACGGTCGTCGCCATGCTGCGCGACTTGGAAGTGCCCGATTCAGTGTCCAAAGCTATATTGAACCGTATCGCCGCCGACGCCGCCTCACATGGCATACGAATACATCATTTGGACCAGACTCGAATCTCACGGGAAGCGGTGGGAGTAGTACCGCTCGCCGACACCGAGGAAACCGCGCTTCTGCGGCGTGAGGATCGATTTGGCGCGGACGATACGCAGCTTTAATCACTTCATATTGGTCAATCACGTATGACAAAGCAGCACATAAGAAGTTGAATGGAAATTGCAAAGGTGTTAATTCTACTGCTCACTGGCTAGAAGAGCCTCAAGCGCTCAGAGGAAGGTCCCTACTTTTGTTTCACACACGTGAAGGTTCTGCCGCCAACTACATGATTTGCTACCAGTTCCCAAAGGTTTGGACCGCCGTTCCGTATTGCATAATCTCGTCAGTGTACTTTGCGCTAATCTCTGATAGTTCAATTAGCATCTCTGTTGCACGGTCCTTGTACATGGTGAAGCGAACTTGCCGATAGTGCATTTTACTGTCATTTCTCATCTCAAGTTCACAAACGTGCCTATCTCGATACCTGAAGACCACTTTCTGATCGTCGAATTCACCTTCTCGGCGCTTCTTTGAATTCTCCACCGCTAGATTATTACCTAACATCTTTACTACGTCCTGATTGTGAAATACGTGATACACGCCGTTCTCAAGAATCGTAAGGTAGTCAACTTCTCCAGCATTAAACAGTGCCTTGCTGAGAAACGCACGAACTAGTGCTTTACGTTGGAATCTGTCCTTCAGTTCACTCATAGGGGTCATCAAACGGATTTTACATTCCTCCTTATTTCGCTCGTACTCCTCAAGTGTTGGTGGGAAAACATCAATGCAGTGGATCAATAAAGTACCGATTCCATTAAGTGCTTGGAAACCATCGTCGTCGATAAACCTGCTGCGACTATACAGAAAAATCTGCCACTTCTTTCTTCCACTCTTGACAGAGTGCGTATCACCAGACGGATCAACGACGTCCTTCTTTCGACGTGGATCATTTAGATAGTCCTTTACTCCTAACAGCAACGCAAAGATCGTAGCATCATCGTGGCCAGCTTGCCTATACTTCCGCGCGTCCTCACTTGTTGATGCTCGCGATCGCTTACTCATCTGCATGCTTCCAAATCAGGAGTTCGTGCGATTTCTTGATATGACTTCCCCCATTCTGATTCTGACGATTCACTCCTATTCTTGTGTCACCTTGCCCAAAAGTATACTGCCAAGACGGTGTATCTATATTGCAGTCTGCATACCAATCTCTTATTGCTTCGCAATCGTTGTAGGACAATATGAAGCCACCTTTATGAGACAGCAGTAAGTCGCGCAATAAGTCGTGTCGGAATCCTGCATGATGTATCGGGAAATTGCGATGCGGATACATTCCGACAAATGTCTTGCCTTGCTCAAGATAATAAGGGGGATCGCAGTAAAGGAAATCGTTATTATGGGCAGGTATAGACTCCTCAAAACTTGAACATTTCACTTGTAGCTTTCGTGCTCGAAAAGATCTCACCTTTGCAAGTACCTTTGCATATCGCGACTCGTTAAGATAAATGTCAGATGGCCAGCCTAAAAAATGGGGCCCATACGAAGTATTGGAGTTGAAATAATAATGCGCTGCTAGATCAAGCCGACTCAGCGGTTCAAGCCCATGCCAATGTACTTTCAACCGTTCCTTCACGGTTGCAAAGGTATTGCGATTGGGACTGAACTTCTTCAGTTTCTGATACAACTGCTCAGCGTCACTGATTTGAAACTGCCAATAGTTGACAAGTATGTCGAAGATGTCGTAGCCGACTACTGGTATGCCCAATTCTTTGGCAACAGCAATTTCGACAGACCCGCCACCAAAGAATGGTGACACAAGTCTTTCCGGCAATCTGTCAGGCAGGCGTTCAACTACGTATCCAACTGCCAGGCTTTTGCCACCCGCATATCTAAGCGGAGACCCCAAGTATCTTTTGTAGTCAAGCTTTCCTGAACTTCGAATTCTATCTAAGAATACCTCCTTTGTAGCGTATTGTTCTACTTCAGCAAAAGCGAACTTCCTACTATAGGTGACGTCTCCTGCCGGTAACATCGCGGAATCCCTTCATTCGAGAACAGAACTACCAGACCTCAGCCGTACTCTGTTCCTGTCAAACGATTGGTTTCCGCTATATGGTAACAAGTGAATAGAATTAGCACAACCGTACTATTGCTTTTCGTCACCGCAATCTCTTCAGTTTTCCGTCACAGCATTCCCCCTCGACATGCTCCCCGCATCGTGTATAATCCAGCGTTCCTACCAGTCCACGGGAGTGTCATCATGCCCGGCAAACGCAAAATCACCGGCGTCAAGCCGCTCTTCGGCCAATCGCGCAGCAAAGCCTTCAACACCGTCAAGCGCAAATTCAAGCCAAACCTTCAAAACAAACGCATCTACGTGCCCGAGCTCGACCGCTGGGTGCGCGTCAAGATCACGGCCAAAGAAATCAAAACGATTGACAAGATCGGCTTCATGGAATTCCTCAAGCGCCGCAACATCCCGCTCAAACAGTTGCTCTAAGTCGATAATCGTCTCCGCTCTACGGGCGAACCGCTGGCTCGCCCGCGTCCCTCCCCTTGCTTTTGCGCTGATCTGTGAACCGCCACCACCAAGCGATTCTGCGCCAAATCCAGGCGACCGAACCCGGCCGCGGCCAAACCGCGCAGCGCCCCGAACACCTGGGTACCAAGCGCCGCTGGTACGGCTTGAAGAATGCCCAGCGCCGCCGCATCCTGCTCGATTTCTGCGCCGACCACAAGGACCTCAGCTATGACGACTGGCTCGCGCTGATCGATAGTCTCTACAGCGGCGACTCTTATGAAGAACGCTGCGCCCCACAGACGCTCTTGCTCAAGTATCCGCGCTACCGCCGCCAACTGCCGCGGCCGCAGCTAGACGCCTGGCTGGGCCGCCTCGACGGCTGGGCCGAAGTCGATAGCACATGTCAGACAGTTTTCAGCGCCGCCGACATGCTGGCTGATTGGGCGGGCTGGTCCGCCCTGCTTCGGTCGCTCGCGGCCGACGACAACGTCAATAAACGCCGCGCCGCGCTTGTGCTGCTGACCGCGCCCATCTCCCAGTCCGCCGACCGGCGCATCCTGGATCTGTCGCTGGCGCTGATCGACCGCCTCAAAGGCGATAAAGACAAGCGCATCACCAAGGCGATCTCCTGGCTGCTGCGCAAGGGCGTCAAGCTGCATCGCGACGCCATCGCCGCGTTCCTGGATGCGCAAGCCGAGGGCCTGCCCGCCATCGCCCTGCGCGAGACGCGCCGCAAGCTCGCCACGGGCAAGAAATGACGATGGCGAATCCCGCCCTCGTTTAACAAAGAAGCATGTAGAACCGGGCCCTACAACATATCCGCGTAGCAGTCCTCGACGATGTAATGCGAGTCCCGCGGCGGCCGCGAGCTGTAGTCATCTTGCGGCGGCACGTCCGGCAATTCCATCGGGCCCGGGATCACATTCTTGTAAGGAATCGCCCCCAGCATATCCCGGATGATGTTCAGCCGCAGCCGCCGCTTGTCATTGGAATTGACCTGGCGCCAGCGCGATTCCGGAATATCCGTATGCTCAATCATCGCGTCTTTCGCCTTGGAATATTCCACCCAGCGGTTGCGCCCTTCGATATCGATCGGGCTGAGTTTCCAGCGGCGCGACGGGTTGGAGGCCCGCTCCTGAAAGCGGCGTTCCTGCTCATCGTCATCGACCGACAGCCAGTATTTGAGCAATATGATCCCGTCATGGATCAGCAGCCGTTCGAAGTTCGGCGCATCGCGCAGGAAGTTCCAATACTGCCGGTCGGTGCAAAAGCCCATCACCCGTTCGACCGTGGCGCGGTTGTACCAACTGCGGTCGAATAGCACGATTTCGCCGGCCGCTGGCAGATGCGTCACATAGCGCTGAAAGTACCACTGCGTCAATTCGCGGTCGGAAGGCTTGCCCAAGGCAACCAGGCGGATATCGCGCGGCTGCAGCGGCGCCATGATCCGTTTGATGGTGCCGCCTTTGCCGGCCGCGTCCCGGCCGTCGAAGGTGATCATCACCCGCATATCATGGCCTTTGATCCAGTACTGCCATTTCACCAATTCAAATTGCAGGCGCGCCAATTCTTTTTCGTAGAACTTCTTGTTGAGACGTTGGGGTCTGTTCTTGTCGCGCCGTTTCTTTTTCGACATGAGACCCTCCGGCATTGCCTTCATCCATTTGCCATGCTATAGCATAACAAATAGTAACGCCGGCTGTCACCAAGCCGAGCCCGGGCAATCGCTGCAAAACCGGCATCCGCGGCATACTCTGGCATAACTATTGGAAGGTCGATATGTAAGGGCGACTGATCCGCAGTGTCTACGCGCGGCTGTGTGTCGCCCGAAAATCCGCGCGCGCGTCGGCGAGCCACTGGCTCGCCCGTACACCGAGTCTGCTCTTATGCCGTAGGGGCGAGCCTTGGCTCGCCCTCATGTATGCCGCGAAAGACGATGCGCATTTTTTCAATTATCTACTTGCGTTTACCTCTGTGTCCTCTGCGTTCTCTGTGTAAAAATATTTGAACCGATCGCCCGCCCACCCGAACCACTCGCCGCGCCGCGGACTACGCGCGCAATCGTTTTGCACTATAATCCAGCGAGGCATATCGAGGGATCGCGCAAACATCAATGGCCGCAGTTGAGACAGTGTTTCGGGCCGCCAGCTTGGGGAATCGGCCAAAGCCAAACTTCTTCATCGTGGGCGCCCCAAAATGCGGCACGACCTCCCTGCACGAGTATTTGCAGCGCCACCCCGATGTCTTCATGCCCTACTTCAAAGAACCGCATTTTTTCGGCGCCGACCTGGAAGGCTCGCGCTTCCGCCAGTTTAGAAACAAGCCGGGCCGATATCTCAAGATCTTTCGCGATGTGCGCGGCGAAAAACGCGTCGGCGAGTCATCGCCCTGGTACCTCGCCAGCGAGCGCGCTGCCGATGAAATTCACGCCTATGACCCGCAGGCCAAGATCATCATCATGCTGCGCAATCCGATCGATATGATGTATTCGATGTGGTCGCAATTTCGTTACAGCGGCAACGAGCAAATCGAAACTTTCGAAGGCGCCTTGGCGGCCGAAGCCGATCGGCGGAATGGCGCGCGCATCCGCCGCGCCGCGCACTGCGTCACCGGCCTGCAATACCGGAAGATGACGCGCTTCTGCGAACAGTTGCCGCGCTACTTCAAGCGCTTCGGCCAAGAAAATGTATTTGTCATTATTTTCGATGACTTCCGGGCGGATACGGCCGCCGTCTATGGCGCCGTGCTGGAATACCTGGGCGTGAACAGCAGTTTCCGGACCACCTTCGATATCCGCAATCCGAACAAGGAAGTGCGTCTGGCCTGGCTGCAGGAACTGATCGTTGACAGCGGCTTTTCCCTGATGCTGCTGAAAGACCGCCTGACCTATCTCGCCACCACGCATTCGATCGTTCCCTACGCCTATCGGACGCGAGCGGTGGAAGGCGTGATCGCCGCTTATACCAAATACGAAAGGCGCTCCCCCCTGACGCTAGAACTGCGCCAGCAACTCGGTCGCGAACTGCAGCCCGAAATTGACGCCCTGAGCGCCTTGATCGACCGCGATCTCTCGCATTGGTACCTGAATCCGGCGGAAGATTGACGACGCGATGGACAGAAACCGGCCTAACCCAGAGCCTAAACCCCGCGGCAACATGCGCCGTCATGTTGTCCGCGCGCTCAGCGTCATCATCACCGTTGTGCTGCTCGTTTTTCTGGCGCGCGAAGTCAAGTGGGACGAATTCGACGATCTGCTGGGAACGGTGGCCTGGACGAGTTGGCTGCTCGCCCTGCTCGCTTATCTGGCTTTGAATCTCTTTCGGGCCCTGCGCTTCCGCATTTTGCTCGACAAGAGCGAAACGCCCTGGCGCATCCTGGCGCCGATTACCCTGTATCACAATTTTCTGGTCCGCGCCCTGCCCTTCAAGCTGGGCGAATTGTCCTACATCGTCCTGCTGCGCTCCCGTTTGAATTATTCGATGGAAGAAGGCGTCAGCAGCCTTTTTGGCGCGCGCATCCTGGAGCTCCTCATCATCATCATGGTCTTCGCTTCCGGTGTGCTGACCGCGGCCGAGCAGCTCGCGGCGGAGCGCGCCACGCTTCTTATGCTGGTCGCCGCCGTCTTTCTTGTCAGCGTCCTGGGTCTCTATTTCGGCGGCAGCCTGATCCGGCGCCTGACACGCAGCCTGCTGCCGCCTCTGCGCCGCTTCAGCGCGACTGAAGGGGGCATTGCCAAGCGCCTCGAAGCGCGCGCGCATCAACTCGCCCTGGAAATGGACCGCATCCGGCAGCCGCGGCTATTCCTCAGCGCGCTATTCATCTCCTGCTTCACCTACAGCTCGTCATTCCTCACGAACTATATTCTGCTGCTGGCCATCGGCATTGAGGTGGACTTCTCCTCAATCGTCGCTATCATCAGCGTCGGCATGTTTGCTTCTGCTTTCCCCTTGAACGTCAGCGGTTTTGGCGTGGTCGAACTATCGTGGCGCTTCGGGCTCGTCCAGTTTGCCGGCTGGCTCGAAGCCGATGCGACCGCGGCCGGCTTCCTGCTCCATTTCTTTCAACTCTTCGCCGCCGCGCTTTGGGGGCTGGTTGGCTACCTGCTGATCCAAATTTCAAAGCCCCTTCCCGCCGCAACCGCAGCCCTGTCTCAGCCGGAAGCGAGCGACTGACACTTTAAGCGAGAGGATTCCCAAATGCCCTATCAGTTTGATTCCGACAAGATGTACCGGATGCCGACCCATTTCGGCCCGCGTACTGGACCCCGCCGCGGACCCGACGGGGGGAGTTTCGACAATCGCGATACGCCGCGCAGCACCGTGCTTTCCGTCAGTTTTCTGACTTATCCCGCGCAGTTGGAGACGCTCCTCCCGCCCGGTTTCGCCCTGGATGGCGAGCCAGTCCTGACCGTGAGCGCCAACTATATGACCGAGATCGAGTGGCTGGCGGGCCGCGGCTACAACACGCTTGGCGCTTCATTCCCGGTGCGCTTTGAAGGCGAAGAAGATCAGCTTATCGGCAATCTGCTGCTCGTCCTCTGGGAGAATCTCACCGACCCGATCATCACCGGCCGCGAGGAACTCGGCTTCTCGAAGATCTACTGCGAGCTGCCCAGCCCGACCTATCTGCGCGGCGAATACCATGCCAGCGCCAGTTGGCTCGGCTTCAAATTCCTCGACTTGTACGTCAATGACCTGCGCGAGCAATCGGCTGAGGAGATTGTAGCGCTGGCGCAGAGCCAACCCAGCGCCGGCACAATGCACTACAAATACATGCCGCGCACCGGCGACTGGGGCCAGGCCGATATCGCCTACGCGGTTCTGACGCCGGCCGAGACGCCAAATCGCCGCATTCTGGAACATAAGGTCGGCGGCGGCCGCCTGCAATTTCACAAGGCGCGCTGGGAAGACATGCCAACGCAATACAATGTGGTCAACGGCCTGGCTGACTTGGAAATCCTTGAATTCCGCGGCGCGAGCCTGATGAAAACGGTCGGCGGCAAAGATTTGAGCGACCAGCGCATTCTGCGCTAGTTCATAACTCGGAGGACAGAATGTACGATTTAAGCGGGAAGGTCGCTTTCGTCACGGGCGCCGCCGGCGCGGGCGGAATCGGCCGGGCGATCGCGCTGCGCTTCGCCCAAGAAGGCGCCGATGTCGCCGTCAACGATCTGCATGAAGCGGCGTCGCCGCGCTCCGGACTGGCGGAGACGGCCGCGGCCATCGAAGCGCTTGGTCGCCGCGCCCTGGCGCTCTATGGCGATGTCGCCGACGCCCGGGATGTAGACAGTATGGTCCAGCGGACGCTCGAGGCCTTCGGCCGGATCGACATCCTGGTGAACAACGCCGGCGCCCCAGCCGGCCGCGACCGCGTGCCTGTGGTGGACCTCGAGGAAGAGGCCTTTGATCTGGTTCAGCGGGTCAATCTGAAGGGAACCTTCCTTTGCAGCCGCGCTGTCGCCAGGCACATGCTTGAACGGGGCGAGGGCGGCCGCATCATCAATATCTCTTCCGTCGCCGGCAAACAGGGCGTGCCGCGTTACGCCGCCTACTGCGCCTCAAAGTTCGCCATCCGCGGGTTCAGCCAGTCGCTCGCCCTGGAATTGGCGCCCCATCAGATCACTGTGAACTCCATCTGCCCGGGCTTGGTTGCCAGCGAACGCATTGATGATATGGCCGCGGCCTTGGCCCCGGCCGGCGTCGACCCGGCCGCGCAGCGTCAACGCATGATCGACGCTTCAATCGAGGCGACTCCGCTGGGACGTATGACGGAAGCGGCCGATATCGCGGACATGGCGGCATTTCTCGCGTCTGATCAAGCGAGCTTCCTCACCGGCAAATCCTACACCGTTGACGGCGGGATTCGCATGGAATAGCAGCGGCAATCGCTGCATCGCAAGTGAATCTGCAACAGTCTCCCTCAAAGGGCTTGGGATCATGAAAGGTAAAACATGAGCAATCTACGTCTTGCCGGCAAAGCGGCGATCGTCGTCGGCGCCGGCGCCCGCGGCCAACTCACCGGCACCGGTTTCGCCGCCGCCATGCTCTTCGCCCAAGAAGGCGCGCAAGTCGTCTTGGTCGATTACGATGAAGAACGGGTGCAAGCCAGCAAACAGGCAATCGACGAAGCCGGCGGCGACGCCTCCATTTTCTTAGCCGATGCGACAAGCGAAGACGATTGCCGCGCCATGATCGCCACTTGCAACGAGCGATACGGCGCTGTTGATATCTTGTACAACAATGTCGCCACCGGCGGCAGCGGCAAGGTCACCGATATAGAGGAAGCTGAACTGGACGCTGTGCTCGCGCTAAACCTCAAAAGCGCCATCTTCACATGCAAACACGCTATCCCGGCGATGAAAGAAAGCGGGGGCGGATCGATCATCAATATCGCGTCAATTGACGGCCTGCGAACCGGCGGTACGCGCAACGTGCCCTATGCCGTCACCAAAGCTGGCATGATTCAACTAACACGTGTCCTGGCCGTGCATCACGGCCGCGACAACATTCGCGTCAACTGCATCGCGCCCGGCCACATATACGCGCCCTTTGTACGGCGCATTGATGAAGACACGCGCGAACGCCGGCGCAAGATCGCTCCCCTAGGCACGGAAGGCACAGCCTGGGATGTCGCCTGGGCCGCCCTCTTCCTGGCCAGCGACGAAGCGCGCTGGATATCCGGCGTGGTTCTGCCCGTGGATGCTGGCCTCTTGGCCGCCACGCCGCTCGCCGTCTACGACAACCTCTCCTAGAACAGCGTCTTCAAACTTAGAACACATATTCTAGCCATATATCGTTTACTGGAGATCTGGAAGGGTTCGAAGACTCCAACCATTGAACCGGAAGGAAAAACTTGCCAATGGAGCGTCGAACTTATAGACTGTATAGATATATTGCGATCAAGCTAGCGCAAGCGCGAGTCTCCAGGATAGGTTCATTCCGCCGACAGGTGCAGTGACAGGATGATCGGCGGCCTCAGTGCCGAGCCTATGCTCCGGATTCCACAGATAATAGTGAAGCAGTCACCCAAATACGCAGATGATTTCGACTGCCATGTAATGACGATTCCGCCGCCTCTGATGACGATGCTGAACCCGTCGTCAGACCTCTAGTTCGATAAGCGGCGGAGAGCGCTCGCCTGCTTGCCCTCAATAAAAAGAGGATCGGCCCATGTTGGCGCAGGCGCCGATCCACTCGTCTTGAGCAGCTACCCTTGTTCCAAGGGCGGTCTGCGTCTTTTGTATGGTAGCGTCAATGAGCGATATTTGCAAGGAATAGCCATGAAATCGCTAGAAAAGCTGGGGAAAATAGCCGGGAAAAGTCGGCGAAAAACACTGCTGAAACGCGCGAAACATTGGACTGAGCGCGGCTATTCCGTGATACCGGTCCAAGGCGATCTGTCGGCCAGCGAACCGAAGCGACCAGCCATCCGCTGGCGGGAATTCCAGCGACGGATCATGACGGCCGAAGAAGTGAAGGCCGCCTTCCGCGGAAAGTGTACCGCCCTGGGCATCGTCTGCGGGCGGATATCGCAGCTACTCGTCATCGACTTCGACGATCATTTTCGATATCGGCGCTTTTGCCGGCATCTTCCGCAATTCGCGCATACCTATACGGTGAAAACGCGGCGGGGCTGTCACCTATATTTCCGCGTGGAGATGCGCGTGCCCAGCCATCAATTTGAGGGCGGCGATGTGAAAGCGGAAGGCGGCTATGTGATCGGCGCGGGTTCTGTGATCGGCGGGTTTGAGTACAGAGCGGTTGAAGAGCGAGAGCCGCTGCGGCTGCACAAAGAGGAATTAGACCGCATTCTGGAGTATTTCCATATTCGTGAAGAAGGGCGTGCGCACCTGGCGGTGAAGAGCGCTGCGCGTGAGCATGTGAATGTGGGAGCGCTCTATGGACGGCTTGCGGGAAAGATCGGACGGAATAATGCCTTGTACCGGGCGGCGTCGACGGCCCGGGGACAGGGCATGGATCACCCGGACGCGGAAAAGGCGCTCTTGATGCGGCATGTCGAGGAAGCAGGGGCGCCGGGTCATAAAGTGGAAACGGCCGCGGAACGCTTGCTGGAAGGGCAACGGACGATTGAAAGCGCTTACCGTGGCGCTGTGAGCAGTGTAGTGCGGGGAGAGGGCCTGCCAAATTCTGTGCGCGAGCGGTTGTTGAGCGGGCAGAGGTCGACGACGATGGCGCGTTTTTTGGATGCGATGGCGTTGGCCGGATGGGAGGGGGAGTCCTACTTTACGATGAAAGAGGGTATCGCTCTGGGCGCGAAATACGGGCTGAACCGGAAAAGTGTGATGGATGTGTTGACCGGGGAGCGGGCGATCTTTGATGGCAAGCATATTATCAGTAGAAGATATGTGGATTACCTGGACAGGGGCGGACTTAAATCTCGGAAGCGGGGTCGGCCGGTCGAGTTGATGTTTCAGGCGCCGAGCGTCGGCCGGCTTCTATCGGTGCTGAAGGTGAGCTGGACGCCCTCGGATGCGATCAGCGCGGATGATTTGCGCAGCGCGCATCGGTATCGCGTCGCGGTCCACCGGGAGTATGTGCAGCGCTTGCGGCCGGAGGCATCGCTGCGGGAATTGGGACGGCGCGTTGGCGTCAGCGGACGGACGATCCAGCGCTACAACCGGGCGTTGGGCGTGGCGGCGACAGCGCAGATCGGTCGTTTCCTTCTGAAGCGCGAGAACCTGCGCTGCCTTCCGAAGCGGCGTCGGGGCGCGGGCAAGAATGCAACTGATGGCTTTTGGCTGGAAGCGGCGGGCGGGCGGCGCTTGCCGGCCTGGCGGCACATCGCTGAGGGTCTGTTGCGGCGGGGCGAATACGGCGCGCAGGTCTGCATGCGGCGGTTGTCTGTATACAGCTTGGGAGATCGGAAAGCGCCGGCCCGTCAGTACGTGAAAATTGATGAGGCGGAGTTTGTCCGTATGGTGGCTTTACGCGGGGGCGGCGTGATGGGCTTCGACTTGCGTGAGCGGGCGCGCGACTTGCTGCGATCGCTGGGCCGGCGCGCTTCGATGCTGCGCTATGAGCGTGTTCGATTATTCTACGATACGGTGGCGATGCGAATCGCGGAAGACAAGGTGGCGGAGACTATCAATGGATATGTCTATGCTATCGATGCTAGCGGCGTCGAGCTGCGGCGTCCCGCCCGGCGCGGCGTCGCGTATCGGATGTTGAAGGAATTCGGGGATGGCAATGTCTTCCTGGCGCTGCGCGATGGATACGCCGAGACTCTGGCAGCGCTGGCGAAGCAGGCCTTGGGCGCGGGCAAGCCGGGCGAGAGTATCGGTCTGGCGGCGCAGGCTCTGGCCTAGTGTTCACGTCGCCGCTGTAGCGTTACAGGTGTAACGCTACAGCGGCTGTGTAACGGGAAGAGGCGCGCTTGACAGCGCGCCTCTGTGTTTTTCTGAGCGCAAGTAGGTCCTGCAAGTTTTGATTGACAGTTTGTCGTAAGAGTGGGCTAGCGACTGGTTTGCTCAAACCGTGCTGGACGCTCGCCTGTACATATACACTCGTTATGCAGTATGGGCGATCCTGCGAGCGGTGAGACGTATGCCGTGAAATACGACGCTCGTCTTTGTCGGTGAGTAGCTGGCGTTTAGTTCTGCGAGCCGGCCGGTGTCGGAAGGCTCAGGCGGTATCGGATTCGTCGATGTCGGCCATGAGCCGGAGCAGCTGACGAATCTCGGCTTCAATGAGCTTGCGCAGTTTGGGTCGCGCGCTGGGATCAACCGAGTTGATCTCCTTGCGGAGTTTGTTGCGCCATTGGGTGGCATCGGCGGCCAGGCGGGATAGCGCGTCCTTCTTGGACTTGCTGCTGCCTACCGTTACACGTGTAACGCTATCGAGCGCGACTTTCATCCGGCGCAGTTCGCCTTCGCTCAAGTCTTCGTCATCGCCCTTGCGCCAGAGATCGGCCGGCAAACGCAGCAAGGCGCGATACTGCCGCAACTGCGCCGGATCCGAAAGCCCCATTGCGTTGAGCAGGCGCTCGCCCTGGCCGCGCGGTATGCGCCAGTCGGCGCCATCGGCGACCTGCGCGTAGAAGGCCTGCTCGTTGTCACACTGCTCGAGCTTGCTGAAATTGTGCCAGCCGTGCAAGTCCATCAGCAGAAGCGAAAGCTGGCGCGCGCGGCTGATGGCGTTCAGGTTGTCGCGGGCGTTGTTTTCGCTGGCCTGGCGCCAAACATCCACCTGCGAGACGACGCGCGCTGGAATGCGCGACCAGTTGACGACGCTGCCATCGGGCCGCTTGTCGCCATCGCCGAATTTCCAATACAAGATCTGATACGCCAGCCAGCGCCGCTCGCCCGTTTCCAGCTCGAAGTGATTGGCATGTCGGACGAGGCTGACCGGATTTGAGAGACCATCCCGCCGAATGCTCGCCGCCAGATCAATCAATTTCATCAAAGCCGTCTCTTTGGCCGACGGCGGCTGATCAATGGACTGGCCGCTGTCGCTGGACTCTTTCTCGGCTTCCTGACCGCGGTCGGTCGCCTGGCCCAGAAGATAGGGCACGATGTCGAAGTCCTTCCGGCCCGTCTCCAGCTGCACCTCGATAATCCAACGTTCGAAGATGTCGACGAGATTGCCGGGCTGCAGCGCGAAGAGATCGTTCAGATCGTGCGGAATGCTGTAGCGCGGTTGAATGGAGTTGGGGTGGATCTCATGGATGCTGACCGCCTCTATCGCCTGGAACTCGCTGTCGGCCGCGGCGATATCCAGCGCCAGTTCGCCCAGGCCGAAGCCGATGGCGTCTGCCGTCTTGGGGTCGAGCGTGTTGGGATTGGCGGAGAGCAGACTCTCTTCGTCCTGGATTCTGCGCCGGCGTTCACGGCTGCTCATAAATGCGCTCCTCCAGTTGATCCACCAGGCGCCAGGCATCTTCAGCTGTGCTGCTGCCCGGCGCGAGGGAGAAGACGGTGCGGCGCGCGCTGGCGACCTCGGTCCAGATCGTGCGAACCGGCAAGGGCTTCCAGACCAGGCTGCCGAAGGTGTCTTGCAAGCGGCGGAGATTGTCCTGGTGTTCCAGCGTCCGTCCCCGGTACATGGTCGGGACCACGCCCAGAACTTTGATGTCGTTCAAATTGTATTGCTGCCGAATGGGGCTGAACTGATCTTTGTGCGTCAGGCTCTCGCGCAGGCCGTCAAAGCTCCAGGCTTCGCATTTGGTCGGGTAGATAATGCCATCGGTCGCCATATAAATCGACGAGTGCAAGAGCGATGGCGTCGGCGATGTATCAAAGAAGACAAAATCGATCGCGTGTCGCAACTGATTGAAGCGCTTTAATACCGTGAAGGCGTCGGAGATGTTGCCGGCGATGCTGCGCGTCTCGATGTTGGACGGCACCACCAGCAATTGCCCCTGCGTGTTCTTCGCCTCGTCGGGCACATTGAAGCGCTCGGCCGGCACCGGGCGCAGCACCTTTTGAAAGGGCGCGTTGCGCACGATGAGATCGTAGAAGCCCGGCTCTTTGCTCAATCCGAAAGCGATAGTCGCATGCCCTTGCGGATCGGCATCGACCAGGATGACGCGTTTGCCGCGGATGGAAAGCCCGGCCGCCAAATGCGTCGCCAGCGTCGTCTTGCCAACGCCGCCCTTTTCGTTCAACAGCGTGATGATTTTCATAGCCCGTCACCTATTCCCGCGCGAATTCACGGGCAGCCGTATATACGTATCCGGTTACACCATTGTTAAATGTGACGATACTGCGGCGGAATATGCCGTCGTCCACCAAGGCATCCATCATATCAATGAGATGCGGGGTCTTCTTCCGGTTGAGCCGGTTTACAATCTCTGTGCGTGTGAGTGGACGCTCGCTAAGGGCAACGATATTGATCATCAACTGCCGCGTCTCGGACCGAGGACGATGATCTTGCGTCATGAATGCAGAGGCTCCGATACTGAACTGTATAGATACTATGCAAGTATATCGCTTGATGGCGGAAATTGCAAGGTTGAAGCGCGAGATTTGTCAAATATTAGCAAGCTAAAATTTGAGCAAACTGCCGGCGGCTTCCGCCCCTGATAAATCGCCAGCGCGCGCGAGCTGGAGAGGAACCCGGCCGCGCCGCCGCAGTCTAGGGCGGGCTGCGCTCAGCGATTATAATACGCGAATGCAGCTTGAGAAATCCAGTTTTTCCGCAGAGCAAGCGCAAGTTGCCTCGGCGGCGGCCGACGAAAAGATCTGGCTGGAAGGGCCGGCCGGCAGCGGCAAGACCAGCGCCGGCGTCGGCCGCCTTCTGCGCCTGCTGGAAAGCGGCGTTCCGGCGGAATCCATCCTGATATTTCTGCCCCAGCGCTCGCTGGCGCAGCCTTACTTAAACGCCCTGCGCTCCCAGGCCGGCTACCATGGCGGCCAGGTTGCGGTGCATACGCTTGGCAGCTTGTCGCTGCACATGGTCGAGACTTTCTGGTTTCTGGTTGCGGAAGCGGCCGGTTTCAAGCATCCGCAAGATTTGCCCACATTCCTCAGCCTGGAGTTGGCGCAGTACATGATGACCCGCGCCATCGAGCCTCTGTTGGACAAGCGGGATTATTTCCACAGCGTGCGCATTGACCGGGCGCGGCTTTACAGCCAGATCGTCGACAATATGAATAAGGCGGCGATGGTTGGCTTTCCCATTAGCGAGATCGGCGCGCGCTTGAAGTCGGCTTTGGCCGCGGGTCCGGAGCAGGCGCATATCTTCGATGACGCGCAAACCTGCGCCCAGGTCTTCCGCGAACATTGCCTGGCGCGCAATCTTCTGGATTTCTCCTTATACGTCGAGGTATTCAAAGAGCAGGTCATGGCCTTGCCCCAAGCCCGGTCTTATCTGCGCGGCCGCTATCGGCATCTCATCGTCGATAATGTCGAGGAGGATAACCCCGCCTCGCATCGCTTTCTGGCGCAGCTTCTGGAAACCTGCCAGTCGGCGCTGATCATCTGCGACCGCGATGCCGGCTTTCGGCGCTTTCTGGGCGCGGACCCGCAGAATGCGCGCCGCCTGCAGCGCTTCTGTGATGTATCGGTTCACTTGAAAGACAGCCTTGTGATGGGCGCGGAGATGGAAGCGCTTAGCGGGGCCCTGGCGGCGCAGTTGGATGGCGCGGGCGCAGCGGCCGAAGCCGAGCCTCCCGATCCGCGCCTGGCGATCATCAGCGAGGCGCATCGCTATCATCCCCAGATGCTTGATTGGGTCGCCGATCAGGTCAGCCGTCTCATCGCCGACGAGGGCGTCGCGCCCGAGCGGATTGTGCTGCTGGCGCCTTATCTCTCCGATGTGCTGCGCTTCGGCCTGGTCGAAGCCCTGGACAAACGGGGCATAGCCATCCGCTCCCATCGGCCGTCCCGGGCCCTGCGCGATGAGCCAGCCGCGCGCGCCCTGCTCGTCCTGGCGCGGATCGCTCACCCGCACTGGCGCCAGGCGCCGCCCAGAATGGACATCGCTTTCGCCTTGATGACGGCGATCGACGGCTTGGACCTGGTCCGCGCCAGTTTGCTGACCGAAATGCTGTATCGAGACGGGAATCTGCATCCCTTCGCCGATATCCAGTCGGCGGCCATGCAAGACCGCATCACCTTCGAGCTCGGCCAACGCTATGACAAACTCCATACCTGGATACGACGCTATATTGATGAAAATCAGACAATCGCCCTCGATATCTTTTTCCGGCGCCTTTTTGGCGAACTGCTCTCCCGCGCCGGTTTCGGCTTTCATGACGATGTCGATGCCGGCAACATCAGCATGAACCTGGTGGATTCGGCGCGCGGTTTCCGCTGGTCGCTGGATTTTATGAGCCGTTATGACGAGCCGGTTGACCTGGGCCTGGAATACGTGAAGATGGTCGATCGCGGCCTCATCGCGAATTTTTATTTGCGCGACTGGCTGGCGGATAGCGAGGGGGCGGTTCTCATCGCGCCCGCCTACACCTTCCTGCTGAGCAACCGCGCCGTCGACTATCAATTCTGGCTGAACATTGGCAGCGACGGCTGGTCGCGCCGCCTTTACCAGCCGCTGACCCACCCGCATGTCTTGAGCTTGCAATGGCCGGCCGGCGCCGTCTGGACCGACGACGACGAACGGGAGCTGGATCGGCGGACCTTGCGAAGCCTGCTGCTGGCGCTGACGCGGCGCTGCCGCCGGGCGGTCTACCTCGGTTACAGCGAGTTGAGCGAAAGCGGTTATGAAGGGCGGGGCTTGCTGCTGGAAACCCTGCAGGCGGCCATGCGGCGGCTGCCGCGAGAGGAAGCGCATGTTTAAGCCCAGGCCGAAGCAGGCGGAGGTGCTCAAATTCAGGCGCGGGTTCATGGGCGTTGCGGCTGTGCCGGGCAGCGGCAAGACGGCGACGCTGTCGTTCTTGGCGGCGCGCCTGCTGGCGGAAACTGAATTGAGGGACGGTCAAGAGATTTTGATTGTGACCCTGGTCAATGCCGCGGTGGCGAACTTCGCGCGCCAGGTCAACAGCTATGTCAAAGACGATGGTTTCCTGCCGGGCTACGGCTATCGCGTGCGCACCCTGCACAGCCTGGCGCATGATATCGTCCGGCAGAAACCGACAGCGGCCGGACTCGATGACAATTTTACAATCGTGGACGATCGCGAAAGCGGTGAATTGCTGGCCAGCGCGATCGACGCCTGGATCCGCCGCAATCCGGAAGCGCCCGATAGCTACCTGGGCGCCGAATATGCGCGCAAGGGCTTTTATCGCACGCAGAAATGGAGCGAAATCCTGCTGGATACGGCCCGCAGTTTCATCGGCCAAGCCAAAGACGAATTGTTAACGCCGGACGCCCTGCGCGGACAACTAGAGCGGCGCGCCGGCGAATTGCCATTGGCGGCGATCTGCGCCGAGATTTATGCCGATTACGATCGCGCGCTGGCATATCGCGGCGCGGTCGACTTTCAGGATCTCATCCGCCTGGCGCTGACGGTTTTGAAAAATGAGCCGGATTACCTGGCGCAGCTGCGGCGGAAATGGGTCTATATCCTGGAAGACGAAGCCCAGGACAGCTCGCGCTTGCAGGAGAACATCCTGCGCCTGCTGGCCGGCGAGGGCGGCAATTGGCTGCGCGTCGGCGACCCCAATCAAGCCATCTTCGAAACTTTCACCACGGCTGACCCCAAGTATCTGCGCGCTTTCATCGCCGATCCCGCGGTCGCCGGCCGCGAATTGCCCAACTCCGGGCGCAGCACGCGCAGCATCCAGAATCTGGCCAATCACCTGATCGCCTGGTCCCTGCAGCATCCGCACCCGGCCCTGCGCGCGCGCACGCCGCTGACGGCGCCATACATACAGCCGACGCCGCCCGGAGATCCGCAGCCGAATCCAGCGGACAGGCCCGAGGCAGTTGTGCTGCAGGGCGAGAATTATAGCGCGACCAAAGAAGCGATGCTGGTGACGGCTTCCTGCGAGCGCTGGCTGGCGCAGAATCCGGAGGGGACGGCGGCCATCCTGGTCGCGCGCAACACCCGCGGTTCGGAGATTGTGAAGTTCTTGCGGCAAAGAGGCGTCCCCTACGTGGAAAACCTCAATAGCACCTCGACAACGCGGGCTGTGGTGGGCGCCCTGGCGCGCGTGCTGGGCTACCTGGCCGAGCCCAAGAGCGCGGGCAAACTGGCGGAGGTCTATCGCGTCTGGCGGCGCGACGAACGCGAAGATGCCGAGGCTGCGGCCGAAATCAAGCGCGTGGCGGAGGGCCTGCGCCGCCTCAAGAAAGTCGAAGACCTGGTCGCGCCCCGCCTGAGCGACTGGCTGGAAGAGACGCTCGACGCCGACGAGCAGGCCGAACTGCGGGCGCAACTGGGCCGATTCCGCGAGCAAGTCGGCGGTTGGCTGCGCGCGGCCGAGATGCCGATCGACCAATTGACGCTCAGCGTCGGCGGCGACATCTTCCGCGCCGTGAGCGATATCGCCACCGCCCACATGGTCGCCTTGCATCTGGCGCGGCTGGCGGAGGCGCATCCGCTCATGCGCCTGCCCGATTTCGCCGCCGAGCTCTTTGAAATCGCCGAAAACAAGCGGCGCTTCGGCGGCCTGGGCGATGACGAAAGCCAATTCGACCCCGACGCCCATCGCGGCAAAGTCACCGTCACCACGCTGCACAAAGCCAAGGGCCTGGAATGGGACCGCGTCTACCTGGTCTCGGTCAACAATTATGATTTCCCCTCGGCCGACCCCGCCGACAGTTTCATCGGCGAGAAGTGGTACATCCGCGATAATCTCAATCTGTCGGCGGAAGCGCTGGCGCAGTTGGACGCGCTGCGCGAGGGGCGGGATTACCGGGAGGGCGCCGCCAGCTTGAACGCGCGCCTCGATTACGCGGCCGAGCGCCTGCGCCTGCTTTATGTCGGCATCACGCGCGCGCGCAAAGCCCTGACCATCACCTGGAACACCGGCCGCGGCGAATCCACCGAAGCCACAGCCCTGCTGGCGCTGCGGACATTCTGGGAAAGCGAGCGCGAGAAGGGAACGGTCCATGAATCTCAGCCCTGATTTCGCCTTCAGCCAGGGCAGCCTGGGCGACTACGCCGAATGCCCCCGCCGCTTCGAACTGCGCTATATCAGGCGCATGCGTTACCCGGCGCTGGAAGTGCGGCAGGCCCTGGATTATGAAGCGCGCATCCGCAAGGGTCAGCGCTTTCACAATCTGCTGCAGCAGCATCTTCTCGGCGTGCCGGCCGATCTGCTGAACCGTTCGCTCGCCGATGATGAGGAGTTGCGGGCTTGGTGGGAAATCGCCCTGAGAGAAGGCTTGGCCGGCCTGCCGCGCCAGCGCCGGGCGGAAACTGCGCTGGAGAGCAATCTCGCCGGCCAGCGCCTGCTTGCCAAGTACGATCTGCTGGCGCTGGCGCCGGGCGGGGAGGCGGTCATCATCGACTGGAAGACGGGCGGGCGCCTGCCGGACCGCGCGGTCCTGGAAAATCGCATGCAAACTATTGTCTATCGCTATGTGCTGGCGCGGGCGGGCGCGCAACTCTACGGCGGCCTCATCCCGCCGGAGCGCATCCGCATGGATTATGTCTATGTGGCCGCTGGCGGCGCGCGCCTCAGTTTCCCTTATTCGGCGGCGCAGATGGCGGCGGATGAAGCGCGGCTGAAGCAGATGATCGGCGCCATTGAAGCGGCGGCTGAATTCCCGCTGACCGAGGACGAGCGGCGCTGCCGCTTCTGCAATTTCCGTTCCTACTGCGACCGCGGCGAAGCGGGCGATTTGTATGACTTCGACTTGGACGATGCCGAAGGGGATGAAGACGACGCGCTGGCGCTGGATTTTGAGCAGATTGCGGAGATTGAGTTTTGACCGGTCTTCCCGAGTTAAGATTTGGCATAGCCGCGCTGTCGAGACGGGCAAATTCCTGAGGACAATCGCATGACGCATGACTTATACTTTCTGTTGGCAAAGGAGGGCCTGAAATGAAAATCGACCGCATCCGCAGCCTGCGCGTTTCCGCCGAATGGCACTACCACGAGCCGCTGGGCGAGGCTTTTCTCTCCCGCCCGGCCAGCATCTACCCGGAAATGGCCGCCGACCCGCCCTGGCCCATCGACACGGCGAGCGGGCCGCCTTATCCCGTTGAGGCGCGCTTCCTGCTCATCGATACCGACGCCGGCGCCACCGGCATCTGCGGACCCGTCGATGCCGAAGATATCGAAATCATCGAGCGCTATTTCGTCGACATTCTCATCGGCGAAGACCCCCAGGCCATCGAGCGCATTTGGGACAAGATGTACCGCCACGCCATCCACGGCCGCAAAGGCAATCCGATGATGGCGCTCAGCAAGGTTGATCTGGCGCTCTGGGACCTCAAAGGCAAGCTGCTGGGCGCGCCCGTCTATCAACTGCTTGGCGGTCCCTCGCGCCGCCGCATCCGCGCTTATGCCTCGATGCTGGGTTATTCGGTGGAACCCGCCGATGTGATCGAACGCACGCGCCATTTCCTGGCGCAGGGCTTCACCGCCTTCAAGTGGTTCATGCCCTGCGCGCCCAAAGACGGCGAGCCGGGCATCCGCCGGAATCTGGCCGTCATCCGCGCCGCGCGCGAGGCGGCCGGCCCCGATGCCGACCTCATGTTCGACGCCTGGAGCAGTTGGAGCGTGCCATACACTTTGCGCATGATCGAGCTGTCGCGGGAGTACCGCCCCTATTGGTTCGAGGAGCCGGTGCTGGCCGATCTCATCCCGCAATATGCCGAATTGCGGCGCGAAGCCCGCGGCGTCTTCATCAGCGGCGGCGAGCACGAATATACGCGCTGGGGCATCAAGGCCCTGCTGGACGCGCGGGCGGTCGATATCCTGCAAGCCGATGTGACCTGGGCCGGCGGCTTGAGCGAAATGACCAAGATCTGCGCCCTGGCTTCGGCCTACGCCATTCCCGTCATCCCGCATCACGGCGGCTGGCCCTCGACCCATTTGATCGCCTCGCAAGCCTTGACCACCTGCCCGATGCAAGAATGGCTCTTCCAGATCGGCCGGCTGACCAACGTCTTCTACAAACATAAACTCGCCCCGGTCGCCGGGCATATCGAGCTGCCCAACTCGCCCGGCTTGAACATGGACCTGGCGGAAGAGGGTTTGACCGTCATCGAGGAGCGGGCGCTGGCCGGCTGATGAACAGGCGCGAGCGCCCCCGTCGCGAATGGAAGGAACCCGCCCCGGTCGCCGTGCCTGAGGCCCTGCGCGCGGCTGTCGGCGGCCACGATCTGGTCGTCGAGCATTTGACGCGCCTGGGCATCACGACGCCCGCCTCCGCCCAACGCTTCCTTTCCGCCGCGAACTATGCGCCGGCGCCCGCGACAGACCTGCCCGATATCGACCGCGCGGTCGAGCGCCTCCAGCGCGCCATCCGCGCTAAAGAGCGGATTCTGATTTGGGGCGACTTCGATGTCGACGGGCAGACGGCCACCGCCCTTTTGTACTCGGCGCTGCGCCGGCTCGGCGCCCGCGTCAGCTACCATGTGCCTAACCGCTTCTCGGAAGGCCACGGCATCCATTTGCCGACCCTCAAGCAGCATCTGGATGGCGGCGTCGACTTGATATTGACCTGCGATACCGGCGTCACGGCGCATGAAGCGGTTGACTACGCCGCCAGTCGCGGCGTCGAGGCGCTCATCACCGATCATCATGCCCTGCCCGAGACCCTGCCCGCCGCCATCGTGGTCAATCCGCAGCGTTTGCCCGCCGGCCACCCCTTGCGTGAATTGCCCGGCGTTGGCGTCGCTTACAAGCTGATCGAAGCGCTGGATCCGGGCGGCGCCGATGATCTGCTCGATCTGGTGGCGCTGGGCATCGTCGCCGATGTGATGGTGCAGGTGGACGACAGTCGTTACCTCTTGCAGCGCGGCCTGGAGCGGCTGCGGGAGAATCGCCGCCTCGGCCTTCGCGCCATTCTGGAACGGGCCGAGATTCCCGCAGCCGATCTCAACGAAGGCCATATCGGCTTCGCCATCGCGCCGCGCTTGAATGCCCTGGGCCGGCTTGATGACGCCCGCCCCGCGGTCGAGCTGCTGACGACGGATGACTGGGAGCGGGCGCGGGTCCTCGCGCACCGGCTCGAGAGCTTCAACAACAAGCGCAAGTACCTGTCCAACCAGGTCTATGAATCGGCGCTGGCGCAAATTGAAAAAGAGCCCTGGCTGCTGGACTACGCCGTCCTCGTGCTCAGCCAGCCCGACTGGCACAGCGGCGTCATCGGCATCGTCGCCAGCCGCCTCGTGGAAGAATTCGCCCGCCCGGCCGTGCTCATCGCCACGCAAGACGGCGTCGGGCGTGGCTCGGCGCGCTCCATCGCCGGCGTCGATATCACAGCCGCGTTTGGCCAGGTCGCGCATCTGCTGGACCGCTACGGCGGGCACAGCATGGCGGCCGGCCTCAGCTTGCCGGCCGACAACATCGTCGACTTCCGCCGCGCCTTGTCGACTGTTGTTCGCGGCCTGGATGTCGATCTGGCCGCCGCGCCCTCGCTGAATATCGACGGCTATGTGAATCTGTCCGACATCTCCGACGAATTGACGGCGGATATCGAACGGCTGGCGCCCTTCGGCAACGGCAATCCGCCGCTGGCGCTGGCGGCGCGCGACTTGAAGTTGGCCGGCAGCAAAGGGCTCGGCCGCCGAGGCGAGCATCTGCGAGTCGAAGTGGAAGATGCGGACGGCCGACGGCAGCCGGTCATCTGGTGGCGCGGGGCCGCGGCCGATTTGCCCGCCGGCCGCTTTGACCTCGCCTTCACCCTGCGGACGAGCAGTTACAAGGGAAAGCGCGAAACCCTGGTGGAATGGCTGGATTATCGGGCCCGGGGCGATGCGCCCGTCGATCTGCAGTCGGACGCGCCGGCTTACGAAGTGATCGACTATCGCGCCAGCGCCGCGCCGCGCGCTGATCTGGAAGCGGCCCTGGCCCAGTATCCCGACGCCCGGGTCTGGGCGGAGGCGGCGCCGCTGGCGGCTTCAGTCTCCCGCTTGCAGCTGGATGCCGCGGAAACGCTTGTCGTCTGGACAGCGCCGCCCTCGGCCCAGGTGTGGGCGGCGGCCCTGCGCACGGTGAATCCGGAGCGCCTCATCCTCTTCGGGCGGCGGCCCGACGCCGAGAAAACACGGGCCTTTCTTGAGCGGCTGGCGGGCTTGGTCAAGTACGCCGTCAACCGCCGCGGCGGCATCGCCGGGCTGGAAGAATTGGCGGCGGCATTGGGCGAGCGCGAGGGCGCCGCCCAAGCCGGATTGCAAGTGCTGGGCGCGCTGGGTAAACTCGACTGTCAGGCGACGGCGAGCGGACAGTATCGCTTGGCGCTTGTCGAGCGCGAGCGGGGTGACAACCTGGCGCAGCTCGTCGAGCGGCTGGAGGGGCTGCTGCGGGAAAGCCGCGCTTATCGCAGTTATTGGCTGAAAATGGAGATCGGTGGTTAGGACATGGCATTTGAACAATCGGTAGCGTGGTGGTGCTACGCTCGCGAGGATATTGATGAGCTTGATCTGATCGAGACCTGCAAGGCGATCGGATATACCGGGCTGGAGATGGTACCCGTCGAGAAGTTTCAGCTGGTGCGCGATCACGGTATGAAGATCGCCACTCATCAGTTGCATGTGCCGCTGCCCCAGGGCATCAGCCATACCAAGTACTGGGACGACATCAAGCGGCAGTCCGAGGCCAGCCTCAAACTCGCCGTCGATTGGGAGATCCCCTATCTGATCGCCTTCAGCGGCAATCGCGAAGGCCTGGACGATGCGCGCGGGGCCGAGAACGCCATCATGCACTTGGAGCAGTTGGCGCGCGCGGCTGAATCGGCCGGCATCGTGCTCATCCTGGAGCTGCTGAACAGCAAGGTGAACCATCCCGATTATCAGTGCGACAGTACCGAGTGGGGCGTCCAGGTCGTCTCGGCGGTGGATTCGCCCAACGCCCGCTTGCTCTACGACATTTATCACATGCAGGTCATGGAAGGCGATGTCATCCAGACGATCCGCGACAACCATCAGTGGTTCGCGCATTATCACACCGCCGGCGTGCCCGGGCGGCATGAACTGGATGATACGCAAGAATTGAACTACGGCGCCATTTGCCGCGCGATCGCCGAGACCGGCTTCAGCAATTATGTCGGCCAGGAATTTACGCCAACCGGCGATTGGAAGGCGGCCTTGAAGCAAGCCTACGAGATTTGCAAGGTGGACTGACGCTCAATAGGAGCCGCGATGCGGAAAGCGGCGTAGTACGCCGGCTGGCTTCTTGTACTCTTGCAGCAGAGCGATCCCGCTGACAATCACCGCCATGCCGAAGACCATCAGCGTGGTGATCTCCTCGCCCAGGAAGAGCACGCCGCCGATGCCGGCTACAATCGGAATGATATAAGTGGTCATCACCGTCGGCGTCGCCCCGAAGCGCTTCACATTGTAAAAGGACAGCAGCAAGCCGAGGAAGGTGCCGACGAGCGCCGAATAGAGCAGGGCGAGCACGCCCGCGCCGTCAACCGCGCTGACATCAAAACCGACCGTAAACAGCGAATAAGGCATCACCGCCAGGGCGGTCGAAAAAATGCGGATGCTGCCGACATCATAAGCGTCATAGCCGCGCAGGTATCTGCGCGCGTAAATGACCGTCACCGCGCTGAAGACCACGGCGATGCCCGTCAGAATATAACCGGTCGGCGCGCTGGCGCTGCCATCGGGCAAGCCATCTTCGCCGCTCAGCGCGAGCAGCAGCGCTCCCGCCAGCGCCAGGCCAACGCCGATGACTTTGCGCCGGTTGAGCAATTCGTCCGGCAAGAACAGATGCGCCATCAAAATCGTCAGGGCGGGCGCGGCTGAAAGCAGCAGCGAAGTAATGCCGGTCGACTGATACTGCAGGGCGGTGATCACGCAGGTCATCGGGACGGCCGTGCCGAATACGCCAAGCACAGAGGCGCGTATCCAAAGTACGCGATCGCGCGGCACGCGGCGGCCGGTGAGGGCCGCGTAGACCAGCATCGCCAACATGCTGGATATGATCATGCGTATGCCGATATAGGTTGCCGGTTCGAATTGGCTGACGCTAAAGCGGGAAACCACCATGGACGAGCCGAAGAAAAAAGCGAGCAGTACTACAAATGGCAATGATTTTATGTTCAAGAGGGGCGTCCTGTCGCGCGCGGGCAAACAGAGGCGCAGTATACAAGACCGGGTTGGACTGTGTAATGGGGAGTATTGCTATGCGCGAGCCGCGCTTAAATCCGCGCGAACAGACGGCTGAGATCCAGCCTGAAGCCCGGCAGAACGCCTTCGCCGCTCAAGGCGCCGGCCGGCCCAACCGTCTCGCTGGTCAATTCATCATCGGTCAAGCGCAATACTTCGGCGGACTTTTCGGCCGGATTCACCAGCCAAACCAGCGTCGAACCTCGCCGCAGGTAGACTTCGGCTTTGCGCCGCAGCTCGGGCAACGTGTTGCTCGGCGACAAGACTTCGACGGCAATGTCAGGCATCAGGGGATAATAATGGCCTGTCACCGGTCTGGGCATTCTTTCGCGCCGAACAATTCCCACATCAGGACCTAGCAGAGTCGTCTTGATTCCCGTCGGGTGGTAGCCGGTCTCCGTGGTGACCTCGCCGTTATCGCGCTCCAAAACATAAGCCCAAAAGAAATGCGCGATCAAAGAGGCAATAATGCCGTGAATTCTGCCCGGTCTCGACTTGTAATGAAGTTCCCCGTCGATGACATAAAACAGCTTGTGCTCGTTCTCCGGCAACTGCGATAACTTCCAGACATCGTCAACGGTATAAACTCGGTCGCGGACGATCATCTTCGCCCTTCCTTTTGGAATCTGTCACTCCAGATTATAGTCGACGGCGACTGTATATCCAATTCGGTCAATTCTCCGGGCGCGGCGCATCGCGGAGATGGTTCGCACATTACTGTGTGTACGGGCGAGCGGCGGTCAGTGTCTACGCGACCCGCTGGCTCGCCCAATGGTTTCCCATTTCTCAAATGAATCCGAGCCAATCAGATCATAGGCGCCGGCGCGGCGCCGCGTATGCCTCCGGCGTGCCCATCTCGTCCATCCAGCGGACGAACTTGCCGTGCATCTCGGCGCAGACCTCAGGCCGCTCCGCCGCCAGATTCCGCTGGTGAGCGGGGTCATTCGCCGCGTCGTATAACGCGACTGGCTCGCCTTCCAGGCTGTAGAAGAAATCCCATTCGCCATCGCGGATGGTGCTGGGCGAGACTTCGACAACGACGCGTTCGCTGTCGTCGACGATGAGGGTGGTGTTGCCGGCGGTATCGATCAGCGACTGCGAGGTCACGACGATATCGTGCAGGCGCTCGACTTCGCCCCGCGCCAAGGGCAGCAGCGAGCGCGCCTGAACGCGATCCGGCTGCTCAATGCCCGCCAGCTCCAGCATCGTCGGCATCATGTCCGGGATGCTCACCAGACCCGGGACGCGCTGATGCTCGCAGCCGGGGATGCGCAGGAAGAGCGGCACATGCGATATCTCGTTGTGCTTCGGGCAGGCATAGGAGATGGCGCCCTGTTTGAAGCGCGCCATCGCTTCCATGACCGGGATCGTATTATCGGGCCAGCGGAAGCGGCTTTTTCCGAAGATGCCGAATTCGCCGAAATAGAATCCATGGTCGGAGACGAAGAAAATCGCAGTATCCTCATAGATGCCCAAGGATTTCAGCCGGTCGATCAAGAGCCCGAACCAGCGGTCGACCATTGTAATTTCGCCCATATACGTCGCTTTGCCGATCTCAAGATCGCGCTCGCTGTAGCCGGCGTCTTCCCAATCCCAATAGGCGGGGTAGACCTGCTCGCCGGCGTAATCCGGCAGATAGGGCTTCACGTAATGCGCCGGCGGGTCCCAGGGCTCGTGCGGGTCCCAGGCGTCGATGTAGAGGAAAAACTTCTCGTCGTGGTGCCGTTCAATCCAATCTATCGCCGTTTTGAACGTCCTCGGCGCGAAGCGGTCGTCCTCGCTCGTCCATAGGCTGGTGACATCGGGGCGGCCCGATGCTTCGCGCTGCCCGCGTATCCAGATGTAATCGTGAAAGCCGCGGTCGTAGCCATAGCCGTTGCGGATGACAAAGGGGTTGTCGGCGACGCCCATCGTCCGGTAGCCGGCTTTGGTCAGCAAATCCGCCAGCGTGATTTCCTCCTGCGGCAGCGGCCCCCAGGTCAGGTAGGTGAAGGTGAAACGGCCGGTTGCGATATCGGCGCGGGTCGGGACGGTCGGGAAGGAGGCGGCATGACAATCTTCGAAGACAATGGCTTCTTCGGCGAATTGGCTGAGGTTGGGCGCGATCACCCGCTGATTGCCGTATGTCGGCAGGTAATCGGCGCGCAGGGTATCGGTGACGACGCAGACGATGTTCATGTTGCTATTCTCCATGGGCGGTTCTTGTTCACATTGCGGCCAAGCGCATGGGGTGTTTGAGGGCGCCTAGAAAAGGTAAGGGTGGCGGGCGAGCCAATGGCTCGCCCCTACAATTGCAAAAGACCGGGACCTAGCCCTTCACAGCGCCGGAGGCCAGGCCGCGGATCAGATATTTCTGGAAGAAGATGATCACGAACAGGATCGGCAGGGTCGTCGAAACGGACGCCGCTGCCGCCAAAGTGACATGGCCGGGATCTTCCCCGCCGGTCCACTGCGCGATGCCGACCGGCAGCGTCCAGTTGATCTGCGTCAGGATGCGCGCCAGCAGGAAATCGTTGTACGCCAGCAGCAGCGTGAACAAGCCGGTGGTGATGATGCCGGGCCACATGATCGGCACAATCACCGAGACGAAAGAGCGCAGGCGGCCGGCGCCATCGATCATGGCGGCTTCTTCAATCTCGATCGGAATCTCCATGAAGAAGCTGCGCAGCATCCAGATGGTGAAGGGCTGGTTGACCGCCACCAGGCAGAAGATCAACAGAATATGCGTATCGTACAAACCGGAAAGCTGGCCCAGGTAATAGAAAGGCAGCACCAGCGCCAGGCTCGGCAGCGAGCGGAATGCCAGGGCGATCACCAGAATGTAAACCGAGACGACATGCCTGAAGCGCGCCAGACCGTAACCCGCCAGCGCGCCGATGCTAAGGGAGACGGCGAGCGTCCCGACGGTGACGATGACGCTGTTGATCAGGTAGTCGTAGAATTCCGCCGTGTTGACAACGCGCGGCAAGCCCAGGGCGACAAGCACGCCGGCGCCGATCACGCCGAAGTAGATCAGCGAATTGGGCGCGGGGATGCGCTTTGCGGAAAAGACGATAACGCCCAGCGCGAAAATGATGAGGACGAGCAGCAGGCCATAAGGCGCGAAGTCCTCGGGCGAAACATTCAGCCAGAGTTCGGCGTAGTTGTCGCCGGTTGGGCTGAAGAGGAAGCGGGGCGTGCGGGCATTGGCGTCCTTGGGCAGTTTGATCGAACTGAGAATCGTCCAGAAAAAGGGCAGCACGTTGTAGATCGTGAAGAGGGCCAGCGCGATGTAGATCAGGAAACGCGCGATTGGATTATTGGTGCGGGTCATTAGTTTTCCTCCGTCTGCTCGCGATAGGTCATGACGAGGAAGGGGATGAGCACAACGAAGATGCCGATGACAGTGAGCACACTCATGGCGTTGGCTTTGCCGAGCCGGCCGAAACTCATGGCGACCTGGAAGTTGTAATACATGATCGTCTCCGCATCGTATATTGGGTTCTGCTGAGTGAGCACGAAGACGCTGTCAAACACTCGGTAGGCATCCATGATCGAAATCAAGGCGATGAAGATGAAGAGCGAGCGCAGATGCGGGATGGCGACATGCCAGAGCTGGCGGAACCAGGTCGCCCCATCGACGCGCGCCGCCTCCAGCGATTCTTGCGGCAGGGTCTGCAAGCCGGCGAATAGCACGATCATGGCGAAGGGCGTCGCCGTCCAGATGCTGTGGAAGATGATCAGCAGCGGCACGGTGGTGCTGTTCATGAACAGGCGGTAATCGAAGACCTGCTGCATCCAATACCAATATGGGCCGCCGCGGTCAAACATATCGCGGAAGATCAATGTGCCGACAACCGGCGTCATCACGAAAGGCACCAGGGCGGCCGCGATGAAGGCGCCGCGGAAGCGCGCGATCTGGTCGAGGAGCAGGGCGAAGAGCAAGCCGAGAACGATCCGAAGGGGCACGGTGACCAGAATGAAAATCAGCGTGAATTCCAGCGAATCCCAAAATTCGGGATCCACAAGGACTTCCTGGTAATTCTGAAAGCCGACCCACAGCGGCTCATCGAGGTTGCGGAAGGTGATGTAGTGCAGGCCGAGCCAGATTGAAGCGAGCAGCGGGAGCGTCATCAAAGCGAGCATGATGAAGACGCTGGGACCGACAAAGAAGGTAAACGTTCCTCTTTTCATAAGCAATCTCCCTATACTATGGCGCCGGCAAGTCTTGCAGCCTCGGGCGGAGCGCCTTTCGCGACCGCGATCATATCAAGAACGGCATTGACGACCTTGCCCGGTTGATCGCGGAAGACGGCATGGCCGGCGGCGATGGGCAGGATTTGGCCGACTGTGGACAGCCGGGCCTGCGGATATTGCAGCGCCTGCCAGTTTTGCGCCAGGCGCCGGTGATAGGCGTCATCGTCGCGCGGCGCCTCAGTCGCCACGATGACGGTCAGCGGCAGGTCGCCCAGCAAACCCTTGGCGCGGACCTGCGCGCCGCTGGCGATTAGATATTGATTCTGCCAATAGTAAGTCCACCAGTAATTGGGACTATTCAGCAGCAATTTCAGGTAGCGCTCGCCGAATCGCTCGAGCGATTCTGTTGTGATCCACTCGGCAATATCGCCTTCGCGCAAGGCGCCGACGGCCGCTTTCTCGGCGAAGCCGCGAACCTGTTCCATCCGTTCAAAGCGCTCGCGCGGATAACGATGCGGGTAGGCTTGAGTCGCCCAAAGGTCATAATCGGGCGGGATGCCGTCCATCAGGATTAGCCCGGCGACGCGCTCGGGATGATCAGCGGCGAAGATCTGCGCCACCGGGCCGCCGCCCGACCACGCCAGAATGACTGCCGGCTCGCTCTCGCCCAAGGCATCCAGAAGAGCGGCGAACTCATCGGCTTCGCGCTGGGCGCTGCGCTCGCTGTCGGCCGGGTCGCTCCAGCCGATGCCGGCGCGGTCATAGGCGCAGACGCGGCAATGCTGCGCGAGCATGCTCTGAAATGGCTGCCAACCCAGCGTCAGGCCCAGCCAGCCGTTCTCCAGCCAGACGGTCGGGCCGCTCCCCATTTCCAGCACGTGAACCGCGCGTCCGCATACATCGACGATGCGCCCAAGCGGCTCGCCCAGATCGAGTGATTCAGCCCGGTATGTCGTGGTCAAAGCTCTACCTGGCGGCCTGTTGACATGGTTTCCCGGGATAGCAAAGGGGTCAGCCACTGGCTGACCCCTACAAAGAATGGAAAAGTGTAGGGGCGAACCAGCGGTTCGCCCGTCGTCGCCGCATTCTCGCCGGCTGGCAAGGATGCGGCGTCGATGCTATAGACTAGCCCTCGATAAAGCCCTGGGCCGTCGCCTCTGTCGTGTAGGCTGCAGCGGCCGCGTCCAGCAAGTCGGCGGCCGACATGTCGCCGGTGACGATCTGCGGCAGCCACTGATCCCATATCGGATTCAAGACCGCGCCGATGGCGGGCACGGGCGTACCCTCGACGCCGCCGCTAATCGTGGCGAAGACCGCGGGCAGATAGCGCGCTTCGGCTATGGCGGCCACTGCCTGGCGCGTGATGACGCCGTAATTGGCCCCGCGCAGCATCGTTTCCTCGTCCATCGCTTCCAGGATGACCTGGAAGACCAGGTCGGGATCGTCATCAATATTCGCGGGAATGCCAAGCCCGGCGCCTGTTCCGCCCGTGGCGGCATGTGGCGCGCCTTCAATCGCTCTCGGGGCTGGGGCGAAGTTAATTCCGCCGACATAATCGGAGAAGTCCGGATCGTCCATGGCGGCGGCGCGGCTGGCCCAGGTGAATGCCATCGCCAGCTCGCCCGTGGCGATACCGATCTGGCTGTCGTCGATGCTGTAGGTCAAGCCTTCTTCGCCCATGCAGGCGTCGGCGATTTCGACCAACTTGTTCAACGCCATGACGCCTTCATCACTGTTGAAAGCGGGCGTCATATCGTCGTTCAGCGGTTTGCCGCCAAAGCCAAGCAGCATATCGCCGAATTCGATGCGCCAGGCCCAGCCGGCATGAAGCTGCGTGGTGAAGGGAATGACGATGCTGTCTTCGGCCTGCAGCACGCCACAGGCGGCGATGACATCGTCCCAGGTCTCCGGCACATCGATCATGTGTTTCTCCAGCAGGTCGGCGCGATAGAACAGGTGGCGCGTATTCTGCTCCATCGGCAGGCCATAGACATTGCCGTCCACCGTCATGTCGTCAATGCCCAGGATGTCGGAGATCTGGTATTCATCTTCGTATTTGGCGATCAGGTCGTTGAGCGGCATCATCCAGCCCTCGGCCACGTAGGACTCGATATCGCCCTGAGTCACCATGATGATGTCGTATGGCGATGTGCCGCCGGCGCCCAGCGCCAGGCGCAGCTGATCATGCGCCGAGCCGGAATCCAGCAGCTGCGTGTTGACATCGATATTGTCCACCGAGTTGCAGGCTTCGAGTTCGTCCGCGTAAAAGTCGATGATGGGATAGGTCCAGCCGATCATGTTGATTGTCGTCGCGCTCTCAGGCGGCTCAATCATGCAGCCGCCCATGTCCTGCGCCGCGGCGGGCATGACCAGCGCGAGCAGAGCAAGTAGAACAATTAGGCGTTTCATGAAAATTCTCCTTGTTTGGGATTCATTGTCAAAAGAGGCGCTGCAAGTTTGACACTCGCCAGCGCCTACAAAGACTATAACGCGCGGCGGGCGGAAAACCAAATTACGCGTTTCGCGGTTAGCGTATCCATTTCGGTTGAAATACTCGGATAGGGGCGATCTGGCGCATTTCCGTGAAACAGTCTGGTAGGGGCGATCCGGCGCATTTCCGTGAAATAGTCTGGTAGGGGCGATCCGGCGCATTTCCGTGAAATAGTCTGGTAGGGGCGATCCGGCGCATTTCCGTGAAATAGTCTGGTAGGGGCGATCCGGTGGATCGCCCGATGGTTACGAACATGATCGAAATTGGGCGACTCGCCGGGGCGCCCCTACCAATCGTCGGTATTTGAAGAATTTCCACCGCCTTTGAAACAGTACCGCTTCCTGGTCTGGGCGAGCCACCGGCTCGCCCGTACAAAGTTGCGCTGTGGCGGGCGACGCCCCTAGTCCCGATTATTGCGGCATGGCGGAAAAGCGTTACACTCGGCTTATATCCGGCCGATGCGGAGAGCGCGAAGATGATGAAAAATGATGTCCTTGGGGTCGGTGTCATCGGCGCCGGCGAGATTGGAACGGTACACGGTGAAAACCTGGCGCGGCGCACAATGCGCGCCCGTGTAGCGGCTGTCATGGATGTCGACGGCGAACGCGCGGAGGCGCTGGCGTCGGCCTGCGGCGCGCGCGCCTATACCGATGCCGCCGCCCTGATCGCCGATCCGGCCGTGGACGCCGTGCTGATTGCCACGCCCGACGCCACCCATGCCGACCTGACCATCGCCGCCATCGAAGCGGGCAAGCCCGCGCTGTGCGAAAAGCCTCTGGCGACGACAGCCGCCGACGCCCAAGGCGTCCTGCGCGCCGAATTGGCCGCCGGCCGCCGCCTTGTGCAGGTCGGTTTCATGCGCGTCTATGACCGAAGCCATGCCGAAGTGCGGGGGTTGCTGCGGCGGGGCGACATCGGCCGCGTGCTGCGTTTCCGCGGCATTCACATCAACCCCTTCCGCGGCCTGACAACCATCGACCGGGTGATGGTGAACTCGCTCATCCATGACATTCACTCGGCGCGCTGGATCATGGACGCGGAAGTGGAGAGCGTCTTTGTGCGCTGGGTTCCAGCCCAGCCGGATGAACCGCGCAGCGCGCGCTACGCCATGGTGCTCATGACATTTGAAGGCGGCGCGATCGGCAGCATGGACTGGAGCGGCGATTCCAATTACGGATATGAAGTCTCGATGGAAATCACCGGCGAGACGGGCACGGCTGGGACCGTCAGCCATACCAGCCCGATCCTGCGCCAAGGCAGTAAGATTTCGCAGGCGGTGACGCCGAACTGGCCCGAGCGCTTTGCCGATGCCTACGTGGATGAAGCGCAGATCTGGGTTGATTCGATTCTGAACGGCGAGCCGACCGGCCCCTCGGCCTGGGATGGCTATATGTCCCTGGTCGTGGCCGAGGCCTGTATCCGCTCGACAGAGACCGGCCAGCCCGAGACGCCCCAAAGCATAAAGCGGCCCGCAATCTACTAGGAGCAGGAGATGGAAATGGACGAGAATAAGGGACCGAATCTTCAAGAGATCATCGCGGAGATAGACGACCGCGGCTACAGCATCATCCCGGCGGTGATAAGTCCGGAGAAGGCCGATGAGGCCCGCGCCATTCTCGAGGGCCTGCTGGAAGAAGAAGCCACCGATGCCATCAGGGCCGCCAAAACGCAGCGGGTCGGCGGCATCGCCTACAAACACCCGATTTTTGTCGAACTCATGGCGCATCCGCTTATCGTGTCGCTATGGCAAACCTATCTCAAAGACGAAGATATTATCTGCTGCACCTGGTCCGCCAATACCGCCTATCCCGGTTACGACAAGTACGGCTGGCATCCGGATTATCCCTACTGGTGGATCAACCAACCCTGGCCGCTCGACCAGGTCTGCGGGCAAACGATTTGGCTCCTGGACGACTTCACCGAAGAAAACGGCGGCACCGGCATCCTGCCGTATACCCATCGCGCCGGCCACCCGCCGCCGCCGGAAATGAGCAATCAGCCGCAACCCGATGCCGAAATCCTGACCGGCCAGCGCGGCAGCGTCATGGTCTTCCATGGCGCGACCTGGCACAGCGCCCGTCCCAATCGTACGGACAAGGCGCGCAGCGCCCTGCTGGGCATGTATATGCGGCCCTTCTTCGTAACGCAGGAAGATATGCAGGCGCAGTTGGCGAAACTGGAGAACCCGTCAGAAATTGTGCGGCAGCTTATGGGCGCCAAGCGCCATCAGCCGGGCATCATCGGCGGCTAGCGCGCGCTACAAACCGCGATATTCCCGGAACCATTCCCAGGTGCGGCGCAGCCCGTCCTCTACGCTTATCGCCGGCGCGAAGCCGAGCAACTCACGCGCCTTGCGGTTGTCGCAGTAGGTTATCGGCGGGTCGCTCGCGGGCGTCGCCACCGATACCTTGTCGATCGTTTTCCCGGCGTATTTCTCGATGAGTTCCACAAAATCCTTCAGCGAGATCGGCGCGCCGCAACCTAAATTGATGATCTCGTAGCCCAGCGGCCGGTCCAGCGCCGCCAGCACACCGGCCACGGTATCGTCGATATAGGTCCAGTCGCGGTGGATGTCGCCGCCGTTGAAGAGCTTGATGCGCTCGCCGCTCTGGGTCGCCTCCAGCAAACGCCAGGGCATCATATCCGGCCGTCCCGCCGGACCGTAGACATTGAAGAAACGCAGCGCTGTCACCTGCATCCCGAAGAGATTGTGATAAGTATGCGCCAGCAACTCGGCGGCGCGTTTGCTGGCCGGGTAGGCGGCCAAGGGGCGGTCGGCGCTGTCCGTCTCGACAAAAGGCAGGATCTTGGTCCGGCCGTAGACAGAGGATGTTGAGGCCAGCACAAACTGCGCAATATCAGCCGCTTTTGCCGCCTCAAGCAGATTCAAGCTGCCGGTCAGATTGACATCCAGATACAGGCGGGGCTGGCGGACGCTCTCGCGCACGCCGGCCATCGCCGCCAGGTGCGCCACATGCGTGATGCCCTGCTCGGCGAAGATGCGGTCGACCAGGTCGACATCGCGGATATCGCCTTCGATTATGTGGAAGTTGTCGTATTCGCATAGCCGCGCGGCATTATGACGCTTGATGGATGGGTCGTAATAGTCGTTGAAGTTGTCGATGGCGACGACGTGCTCGCCGCGCGCCAACAAGGCGCGGGCCACGTGGCTTCCAATAAAGCCGGCCCCTCCCGTCACCAGATAAATCATCATGCCAACCTAAATCGCTTGCCGCGCTTGGGATGCGCTCCGCCGGAAATGAAAACAGCCCGGTTGGGCTGTTCATTGCATCATACACTGAATCGGCTGATTTCGCTTATTGCCAATTTCTACTTGGCCGGTTTGCCATTAAGTGTCATTCCCCGTTTGACACGTTGTGGCTAATCAGCTTTTTCGGTTCGGTTCTTTTCTCGCCGTCGCCGGTTTAGACGGTCGTTAAAGGCGATAATCGCTATGTTTCCCAAGAGCAGGAGGAGGACATAGAGCATCATCCACTCGGTTGTCCACATTTTCATGGCAATTGCTCCTTGTCCGCGCGAATCCGCAATCGAAATTGAATAACTCCACAAACCAAGACAGACAGTGTTCCCATAATTGTTCCCAATACTGCGATTGAGCTTTTGGGAATGTCAGGGTTTTCCGCGCGCAGATTCATAAAGACTATACCATAAAAGACGCTGCAGAATAGCATGGCTGGAATCAAGAGCGTTGCGACGCGTCGGTACATGCCAACCCGGAATGTCCGCGAAGACGAACGCTCGATGTCATTTCTGGTTGCGGCGAGAATAACCACTGAAAGCATGTACAGTTCAGTGCCGCCGAGTATGTTTTGAAATTGAATGGTTTCGCCTTGTAGAATCGAAATGAGAAAGGCAGTTCCGATTGGAAACAGAGGCACGATGATGGCATAGCTTATCCAGCCCGTCATGAATTGTCGCTCAGAAATCTGGATTGGTGTCGGCAGTATACGTTGCTAAGTGTAGTGTAACATAAATCGCCGCGCTAGACCCAGGTTTTGCTTGGTTTGGAACCTGTGAAAATCTGCGAGGCGAATTTAGTGCGGCGAATCAAGCTGTGCGCGCGGGTATCGCGCTCGAATGAGCGCCTGCCGCCACCTCCAGCAGAATCGCCTCCAGCTCGGCATAGGTCTCGATCCGCACCAGCCGATTCCGGACAGCCGCCGAACCCGGCGCATCAAGCTTGTACTTGCTGATCTGCCCGCGCATCTCGAGCACCGCGACCCGCTCGGGCAGATGACTGCTTTCCAGCGTCAGCTGCGCGTGGCGAAGGGCGATGCGCGCCCGCTCCGCGCGAGTGGGTTCGGGCAGGCGGATGCCGGTCTCAAGGTAAGTGGCGATGTGGCGGAAGAGCCAGGGCCGTCCCAGCGCCGCGCGGCCAACCATCACGGCGTCGCAGCCGGTCTGCTCCAGCATCCGCCGCGCGTCTTCACCGTTATGGATATCGCCGTTGCCGATGATGGGCATCGCGCCTGCGGCCGCCTTGACCGCCGCGATCACATCCCAATCGGCCGCGCCACTGTGGCCCTGTCCAGCGAAGCGGGCATGCACGGCCACCGCCTGCGCGCCAACCGCTTCCGCGGCCGCGGCGAAGGGCACAGCCGTGATTCGGCCGTCCTCAAATCCGCTGCGGACCTTGACCGTCACCGGCACAGCCACCGCTTTCACCACGGCTTCGACCACCGCCGCCGCCGTTTTCACATCGCGCAGCAGGGCGGCGCCACCGCCTTTCTTTGCGATCTTCGGCACCCAACAGCCCATGTTGATATCGACGATATCGGCGCCATGGTCGACCACCACGCGCGCCGCTTCGGCCACGGTCTGCGGGTCGGCGCCGAAGAGTTGCACGGCGATCGGCCTTTCGCTCGCGCGCCAGTCAAAGCGCTGCAAGGCCCGCGCCCGGGCGTTCTTGACGATATTGCTGCTGATCAGCTCGGTGCAGACCAGGCCGCAGCCGCCGATCTCGCGGCATAAAGCGCGCAGCGCATAGTTGCTATGCCCGGCCATCGGCGCCAGCGCCAGCGGCGTCTCAATGACAATGTCGCCGATTTGCAGCGGCTTCAGGACAGTGCTGGCTTGGGTGAGCATATCAAGAGGTTTTACCACAGAAGCATCGCCAAGCAAGTCATGCAACAAATAATGGGACATTGTAAGGTTTGTCCGGTACTGGTTCGGGCTACTGCGTTTTTTTCACCCCATCCCCCGGCCCCTTCCCCAGCAAGCTAGGGAAGGGGAGCGCGCTGCAAGAGACTGACTTCATAGGCAATTTTCTATGTGTTTTGGGGTCAACCTACTAGCGTCTTTGAAGAGTCACCCTTCCCCAGTTTACTGGGGAAGGGCCGGGGATGGGGTAAAACATCGACGAGCAAAGTTCTTTATTGGATGCGGACAAGCCCTACACCGTTCTTCAGATTGTTGCATTACTTTCCTGGCGTTACCGAGAACACAGACGCTTCAATGCCGGAGCTTAGCCGCGCCGGCTAAAGCAGCTCCTCGGCCATGAATCGCACCGTATCAAGCGAGAAGGCGCTGATGTTCAAGGTTGTGGCCGGGCTGTCGCGCCAAAGCTGCAAACGATCGCGGATCCGCGCCTTCGAGCCTACCAGTGACACGGCATCGACCAAGTCATCGGGCACGGCCATGATCGCTTCGCCTCTACGGCCCTGCAGGTAATGGTCTTGTATCGCGTCGGCCGCGGCTTCATAACCGAAGCGGCACGCCAGGTCGTAGTAGAAGTTCTTGCCCTTGGCGCCCATGCCGCCGATGTAAAGCGCCAGGGCCGGTTTGATCTGGTTGTAAGCCGTCTCCAGCTCGTCGTCGATAATGACGGTGACGGAGGGCGCGATATCGAAATCCGACCGGCTCTTGCCGGCGGGCGCCCGGGCGAAACCGGCGTCGACCGCCGCCTGATAAGCCGCCGCGTAATGCGCCGGCGAAAAGAAGATGGGCAGCCAGCCATCGGCGATTTCGGCCGCCAGCGCGACATTAAGCGGGCCAATCGCCGCCAGATAAATCGGCATGTCGCGGCGACCGTGCACGATGCTCTTCAACGGCTTGCCTAAACCGGTGGCATCCTCCCCGTCATAAGGAATGCGATAATGCGCGCCGGCATGGCGCAGCGGCGCTTCCCGCGCCAATATCTGCCGGATGATACTGACGTATTCGCGCGTTTTGCCCAGGGGCTTGCCATAAGGGCGCCCGTGCCAGCCTTCGACCACCTGCGGGCCGGACAAACCCAGCCCGAGCAGAAAGCGCCCACCCGAAAGCTGATCAAGCGTGATCGCTGTCATGGCGGTCATGGCCGGGCTGCGCGCCGGCATCTGCATGATGCCGCTGCCCAGCTTGATGTTCTTCGTCAAGGCGCCGACCCAGGCCAGCGGTGTAATACAATCTGAGCCGTAGGCTTCCGCCGTCCAGACCGCATGGTAGCCCAAGCGATCGGCTTCTTGTATCAAATCCAGGGGCAACTCGATGCGCGCGCCCGAATAGCCGATGTTCAGTCCAAGACGCATAATAAGTCCTGCCTTTTGTTTTCCCGCGGCCAGCCGCGCTATCCGGTCAACATCGGCGCTTGCCGATTGCCTAAACGCATCTCATTCTAAAGCCAAATGCAGTTGCATTGTAGACGCCAGTCGACGCTCGACGCTTCGGCGTTTGCAGCAGCGCGGTCGGAACCTACTTGCGCCGCCGTACCCAGCGCTGGACCCATCTCACAGCGCATCTCGCCCCGATGATCATGATAGCGGCGAGCGAATTGAAAGCCACATCGACGAGGTCGAAGACGCGGTTGGGCAGCAGAGACTGAATGCCTTCATCGAGCCAGCCGAGCAGAATTGAGAGAATCAGCGCGAGCAGCGCGGGCGCGGGCAGGCGCCGACCATTATCCCGCCTTTCCAGCAGCGCTTCATGAACCAGCGCGGCCACCAAGGCGTATTCGAATAGGTGAGTGCGCGCCTCCCATGAACCAAGCCGCAGCCAAGTCAGCAAAAGCACGGCGAGGATGCCGATGCCGACGGCGATCTCAAGGCGACCGAGCCGCTTGTCCACGAAGAATATCGGGATCAGCACCAGCAGCGCCAGAAGCGCGAAGACAAGATTCGCCTCGGCGCTTTCGACAATGTCCGCGCCCAAAGCCGCCACGATCGCCGGCGTCTGGCCCAGCGTCGCGTAGATCGCCGCCAGGACGATCAGCAGCGCCAGCCAAAGCCGCAGTTCCCGCTTGGAACTGAAGATCGTCATCTAATTCACGGGCGCAAGGGCGCCAACGGTATCTTCCGCCATGCGTCGAAATACGTCATACGACGCGGATTGTTGCGCCTCTCGTCTTTGACTTATCCCGGCCAAAGGGCTAATATCCCCTCTTGACCTCCCGCCTCCAAGAAGAAGAGAAAACTGGATGAATGGAAACGAACTGATACAAGCGCTGCGCGCCGGCCAACGCGTCTATGGCAGCGCCATTTATTCGCCTTCGCCGATCTGGCCCCGCGTCGTGCAAAACCTGGATCTTGATATGGTGTTCATCGACACCGAGCACACGCCGCAGGACCGCAACGTCATTTCCTGGATGTGCAACGCCTTCGCCGCGCTCAACCTGGCGCCGGTTGTGCGCATTCCTGAGCCGGATCCCTACCTGGCGCAGATGACGCTGGACGGCGGCGCCCACGGCATCATCGCCCCCTACGTCGAATCGCCCGATTTGGTGAAGACACTTGGCGGCGCCGTCAAGTTCGGCCCGCTCAAAGGCGAGAAGCTGCGCGCGGCGCTGGACGGTGAAGCCGAGCTGGAGCCCGAGTTGGCCGAATACCTGGCGCAGCGCAACGCCAACAAAGCCCTCTTCATCAATATCGAAAGCGTGCCGGCGCTGGAAGCGCTCGACGAGATTCTCCAATCGCCCTACATCGACTGCGTGCTCGTCGGGCCGCATGATCTGTCCTGCAGCCTCGGCCTGCCGGAGCAATACGACCACCCGGTGTTCGACGCGGCCATACGCGAGATCATCAGCAAATCCCGCGCTGCCGGCGTCGGCATCGGGATCCACCACAATTTCACGCAGCATGAAATCGAGTGGATCAACGCCGGCGCCAATCTGGTGATGCACAGCTCGGATATTTCCGCCTTCAACCGCGCCTTAACGGCCGAGTTCAAGCTCATCCGCGAAAAGACTGGCGATGTCGGTCAAATTGTCGACGAAAACGTCCACTTCTAGACGGGAACTCAGGACAGGATAGGAAGCAAGATGTACAAGATATGGTTCGAGGGCAATGTTGATGTCCGCTATCAGCACATGTACGAAGACATCGCGCAGGCCATCGGCCCGGGCGATCAAGTCGCAAGCGATCCCTTCCATCGCCTGGAAGAAGCGGACGGAGTCATGGCGGGCGGACGCGCCTATGACGCCGCCGCCATGGATCGCGCGCCGCGCCTGCTGATTATCGCGCGCAGCGGCGTCGGCTATGACAATTTGGATGTCGCCGCCGCCAGCGCCCGCGATATCGCCGTGGTCAACGCGCCCGACGCGCCCACCGTCTCCACCGCCGAGCAAGCCGTCACCCTGATGATGACGGTCGCGCGCGCCATCAAAAAGGTGGAGAACGAACTCAACCGCATGCTTGAAAGCGGGCGCAAGCGGAATGTCTGGGGCGAATATGTCGCCCTGGAGATGCACAGCAAGCGGCTAGGCCTGGTTGGCTTGGGGCGAATCGGCGGCCACGTCAGCGGCATCGCCAATGCCATCGGCATGAAGGTCTCCGCCTACGATCCCCATATCGCCGATGAGCGCTTCGAGACGCTGGGCGTGGGCAAAGCGGCCTCGCTTGAAGAGTTGCTCAGCAATTCGGACTTCGTCTCGCTTCATCTGCCGCTCAATGACGAGACCTACAAGCTGATGAACGCCGAGCGCTTCGCGCAGATGAAGCCGGGCGCTGTATTCATCAACGTTTCGCGCGGCGGGCATGTGGATGAAGCTGCGCTGACGGCCGCGCTCGATCGCGGCCATCTATTTGGCGCCGGCCTCGATGTGACCGATCCCGAGCCGCCTCTTGCGGGCAACCCACTGTTGGGAAGGGACAACGTGGTGATCACGCCGCATGTGGCCAGCGCGACCGTTGTGGGCAGGACGCGCCTCGTCGCCCATGCCCTGGAGCAAGTCGTGCAGATGCTAAACGGCGAACGCCCGCCCCATCTGCTCAATCCCGAGGTCTGGGGGGCGGTGCGGGCGCGTTGGGAAGCCGGCCGAAAAGATTGAGCCATGCCGCCTTTCGAGAGCGGGCAAGTTCCCGACCAATACGATGTCCTCGCGCCCGATGGCTCCGAGATTCGGCTGCTGCACAGCCTGGACGGCGCCAGCGTCGTGCATTGCACGCTGCCGGTTGGCGCGGTTTCGGTACCGGTGACGCATCGCACCGTCGAAGAAGTTTGGTTTTTCCTGGCCGGGGCCGGGCAGGTCTGGCGCAGACAAGGCGGGCGCGAAGAACTGCTTGATGTCGGCCCCGGCATCAGCTTGACCATCCCGCTTGGCACAGATTTTCAATTCCGCAACACGGGCGCCGCGCCTTTGGAATTCATCATCGCCACGACGCCGCCCTGGCCGGGCGCGGACGAGGCAGTCGTCCTTGATGCCGGGCGCTGGCCGTCGAATATCGGGCCGGAGGCTGCCGGCTTGCCCTGAGAGCAGCCTTCTAAACGCGCGAAGCGCAGGCGCAAGTCCAAGCGGAGGAGAACAAGCGCGGATGGAGTTTTCATCTGAGGCCTTGATTCGCGCTGCCATCATCCTGCTCTATGCGTCGGTCGCCGCCCTCGCCTACCGCTGGCTGATGCCGCGCCTGTCGCCGACGGCCAAGCTCTTGGCGGGCCTCTGGCTGGCGGCGCAAGCCCTGGTCATCGCCGTCGGTATCTTCATCCAGCCGGCTGCGAGCTTTGACGCCTGGCTTTGGCGCCTGAATCTCGAATGGAATATCTTCACGACGCTGTCCTCGACGCAGTTGGCATTGGTCGCCGCCGTCGCGCTGATCATCGCTTGGCGCGGTGGGTCAAGACTCGGGTGGCGCCGCCTCTACTTCCTGCTGCTGTGCCTGGTTTTCCTGCTGATGGCTTATGATGAATACAGCTTGCTGCTGGAGAAGGCGCCCAACCGCGATCGCAATTATATGTTCATCGGCATAGCGGTGGTCGCGGCTACCTTGGTTCTAGCGTCCCGCTCGCGGCGGTCTTCCTGGATCTGGTACGCCTGCTTGTTGGCCGGTTTGGCGCTGAGCGCGGCCGGCGGCTTGCTGATTGACGCGCTCTGCTGCAACCGGATCTTCGAAGTCATTGCCGCCTGGAGCGAACTGTACCAACTGGAAGAGTCGCTCGAGATTCTCGGCGCCTGGCTGGCTCTTGTCGCCGCGCTGGGCCTGCTTACGCAGCTTGTCGCATCGCCGTCCGGGCGCTTGCGCCCGGCGCTCTTTGCCTTCCCGGCGCTTTGGCTGCCGCTGCTCTTCCTGAGCGACCCCATCGATCCCGTTTCCCGCTACGCCGACGGCGCGACATCGGCCGCGCAGGTCGAGTATGCCGGCGGCCTGCGCCTGGACGGCGTTCTGCTGGAGCGGCAAGGGCGGCATATCAGTCTGTTTATATCGCCCGGGCGCTGGGATTTTTACGGGGAAGGGTTGGCCGGGCTGGGTTATTCCATTCACTTGATCGATCAGGTCAGCGCGGAATCGATCCTAAGCCGGGATAGAATGGCGCAGCGCCGATCTTTCTTGCCGAGCCCCGGCTACCGGCCCGTCTATCGGCAGTGGCTTGACTTGGGCGATCTGTCGCGCGCGCCGGTCAACCGCGCCATGTGGATCGTGCTGACGCTTTGGAGAGAGGCGGCGGACGGCTATGAGCAGCTGCAAATCAGCGCCAGCGATCGGCAACAGTTGAGCGAAAGGCAAGTGATCTTGGGCGAGCTGGCGCTGCCGGGAAAGACAGCGCATGCGCCGACGGGCGCTCCCTTGGCGATCTTTGAAAGCGGATTCGCGCTGGATGAGGCGCGCTTGCCGGAGCGCGGCGTTGCTGGCGAGAGCTTGGCCATCGCCTTCGCCTGGAGCAGCGCCGTACACGGCTCGGAAGATTATGCGCAGTTTCTTCACTTTATTCCCGAAGGCGGCGGCGACTGGTGGAATTATGATCAGCAGCCGCTTGGCGCCCGCTTGCCTACCCGGCTCTGGTATCGCGGACTCGCTGATAGTCAGACCTGGGATATCCCGCTGCCGGCGGACCTGGCGCCGGGGCGCTATATGCTGTTCACCGGTTTATATCGTCTGCGCGACCAGAAGCGGATACCTGTCAAGGATGCCGCTGGTACGAGCTATCGCGACGGCAGCGTGCCGCTTGGCGTTCTTGACGTAAATTGATCTGGCGCTGCTTGGTCTGATGTCTGTTTATCCGCGCAATATTCCTAGTGGCGTATGCTGCAGTTTAGCAAATCGGCTGCCCTCATCTATTATCCCAAAGGAAGGTTTCGGTTTAGGCGTGGAAGGAATAGGTTTGCTCGGCGCCATTGCGACTGTACATCGGCGCCTTGGGATCTTTTTCGACAGGTTGATTGCTTTTGTCAGACACCGGGATCTCCTGAGAAGCACATGGACATTGCAGACGAAAATCTCAGCTTTCAACAACTTAGCGTTCTTGATCTTCTAAAGTCACACATTCAATCTCAAAGAGATGCCATTGCGAGCCTGGAAGAAGGGGCGGTCGTTCTGGACGAGGGACATTGGGCATACTGAGCGCGACAGAAAAGACAGGAAGCGCAGGTAACGGTCCCGCGCTTCCCGTCGCTGCAACTGGCGCCTGAGCAACTAGCCGGCGTCGGCTTCTACATTTGACGTCGTTGCGCTGTCGCTATAGCGCCAGAAGCCGAAGAATCCGCGCTGACGCGGGCGCTGTTGCCACCGCCGGCCCGATTCCTCGCTGAAGTCGGTCTCGAATACTTCGGCGACCGCCTCTTCGTAGCGCTCTATGCGGGCAGCCGCCGCCGCGTTAATTTCTTCAGTCGCTTGCCCCACCAGCGTTGACGCCAGCGCCTGCGCATCGCCGTCATTCGCTTCGATCAATTCCGCGATCGTCGAACCATCGAGAAGCGATGCGTTCAATGCTGACGTTTCCAGGCCTGTCGCTTCTCTAATGGCCTCGTCCATGCCCCAGGCGCCGAACAGTTCGCGCACTGGATTGAGGCGACGCCACCAGGGGAAGCGTTGACGAATCCTGTCATTGAGAGCGTCCGCAATGTTTTCGTCAAGGCCCTCGATGGCAGTTGCGGCATGAGCATTAATCGCGTCGGAGGCTTGCGCCAACAATTCGGCGATGGCGGCATCGACATCGCCCTGATTGGCTTCGATCAGCTCGCTGATCGTCTTGCCTTCAAGCAGCGCCGCGCGCAACTCTTCCATCTCCAATCCCGTCGCTTCATGCACGACTGGGTCATAGAGAAGCGCCTCCGGGCCGCTATGCCAGTACCCCATGACGGCGAATCCTTTGGGAGCGGTCGCGTCGCCCGCGCTGACGCCGGCGGCCAAAAGCGCGAGCAAGGCGAGGACAAGGCTAAATCGTTTGACGGTCATTTGTGTGTTTCCTCCTGTATGTTCTGATCTGTGGACACGGGATTGCGACCACAGCCGAACATCATTATTCAGGAGGCTTGTTGCCGAAGTTTGGCATTGATGTAAATTGTGTGTAAGAGGGCTGTAATCCGGGTTTGGCGCAGGGGGAGAAACGCAGTTATTGACGTTATTCGGGCGCGGAACCGGGGGCCTATGACATCGCGCCGACCCTGTCATCTTTAGTCGCGGATGAACAATTTAGTTGCTGCGCCCGTATCGCGCCGGCGCAGTCAGACTTCATGCGCAAAATGAGGCGGCGCCTGTCAGGAGCGCTGATTGCTCTCCCCAACAACATCGATAAACCGGATCGTCGCCTGTATCCCGTTGTAGAAGTTCTGCAAATAGATATTCTCGTTGGGTCCATGCGCGCGGCCGCTCTTCAAGCCGTAACTCATGATCACCACCTCGCCCGCCACCTTGGCGCACTCGACGCAAATCGGCACGCTGCCGCCCGAGCGCTCAAACACCGGCGCGACGCCCCAGGCGTATTCATAGGCTTCGGCCGCCGCCCGCATCGCCCGGCCATCCACATCCAGCAGCACGGCCGCGGCGCCGGGTTCGCTCGGGCGCAGGTCGATGGCGACACTGTCCGGCGCGATGCGGCTGATATGCTCCATCACGCAGCGCAAGACGCGCGCCGGATCCTGATTCGGTACCAGCCGACAGGTGATCTTGGCGAAGGCCTGCGCCGGCAGCACCGTCTTCATGCCGGCGCCGGTGTAGCCGCCATGAATCCCGTTGATTTCAAGCGTCGGCCGCGCCCCCAGCCGCTCCGGCAGGCTGTACTCGCGCTCGCCCCAAAGCGCGGGCGCGTCCACCACATCTTCCCATTCCGCTTGCAGGTAGGGTTCCACCTTCTGCAGCAGCGCGCGGTCCGTCGGCGTCACAGCGGCGACATCGTCGTAGAAGCCGGGCACGGTCACCGTGCCGTTCTCGTCATGCAGCTGGGCCAGGATCTCCGTCAGCGCCTGGATCGGATTATGCACCGAGCCGCCCCAATGCCCGCTGTGCAGATCGCTGACCGGCGCGTTCACCTGCAGTTCGAGGGCGGCGATGCCGCGCAGGCCATAGGTCAAGCTGGGCTGATCCGGCGCCAGGATCGCCCCGTCCGAGACCATGGCGATATCGGCCGCCAGCCGCTCCGGATGCGCGGCGATGAAGGCGTTGATATTCTCGGAGCCGGATTCTTCTTCGCCCTCGAGCACCACTTTGATGTTGACCCGCGGCTTCACTTCGCCGGCCAGCCAGGACTCCACCGCCTTCAAATTCGCCATCACATGCAGTTTGCTGTCGACGGCGCCGCGGCAATACAAACGCCCGTCTTTGATGGTTGGCTCAAAGGGCGCCGTCTCCCAGCCGTCGGCGACTTCCGCCGGCTGCACATCGTAATGGCAATAAATCAGCACGGTCGGCGCGTCTTCGCCGGCGCCATGCCATTCGCCCAGCACAAGCGGACAGCGCCCCTCCGGCATCAAGATAACCTCGGCCCGATGCATGCCGATCCGCAGCATCATCGCCTTGAGCCACTCGGCGGCTTCGGCCACATCGCCGGCGTGCTGGGGCTGTGTGCTGATCGTGCGGATGCGCAGCAATTCCTGATACTCGTCGAGGAAGCGATCTTGATTGGCTTTGGCGAATTCGTAGGGGCTGTTCATGTCCGGTCCTGTCTCGCGTGCATTCGTTCTTAAATGCCGCATGATACACGAAGCGCGTCGCTATGCGTATGCAATAAATTGCCGCGCTAGCTTTATTCGCATTTCTATTAGACAATACATGGTTGCTCCTTGACAAACAATCAGAAAACACAATCCCACATGTCATTCCAAAACCTGAACCTGAACGGCGCGATGCTGCGCGTCGTCGAGCGCGTCGGCTACACTGAGCCGACTCCCGTTCAAGTGAAGACCATTCCGCATATCCTGGAAGGACGGGATATTGTCGGCTGCGCCCAAACGGGCACGGGCAAGACGGCCGCATTTGTCCTGCCGATCGTGCAACTGCTGCGACAGAATCCCCGCAGTCGCCGGATTCGCGTATTGGTTCTTGCGCCGACCCGCGAACTGGCGGCGCAGATCAACGACGAATTCGGCAGATTCACGCAAGGCAGCCCCCTAAAACACACGGTTGTCTTCGGCGGCGTCGGGCAGCAGCCCCAAGTTGACGCGCTGCGGCGCGGCGTAGACATTCTGGTGGCGACGCCGGGACGCCTGCTAGACCTCATGAATCAGGGCTACATCCAACTGGACAGAATCGAGTATTTCGTCCTGGATGAAGCCGACCGCATGCTGGATATGGGTTTCATTCACGATGTCAAGCGCATCATCAAGCGCTTGCCAAATCGGCGCCAGACCTTGCTCTTCTCGGCGACCATGCCGAGCGCGATCGTAGATTTGAGCAAGAGCATCTTGACCGAGCCGGTCCGGGTCGAGGCGAATCCCCAAGCGACCACGGTCGAAAAGATCGAGCAGTCCGTCTATTTTGTGGAAAGCGGCGACAAGCGGGCTTTGCTCAAATATCTCTTGCGCGATTCCGCATCCGAGCGGGTCCTGGTTTTTGCCCGCACCAAGCATCGCGCCAATAATCTGGCTAAACAACTGAACCGCGCGCGCTTTCCGGCGGAAGCAATCCACGGCAATAAATCGCAAACCGCGCGCACGCGCGCGCTGGCCAAGTTCAAGACCGGGCAAACGCCCGTGCTGGTGGCAACCGATATCGCCGCCCGCGGCCTGGACATTGATGCCGTGAGCCATGTCATCAATTTTGACCTTCCCCGCGAACCGGAGAGTTATGTGCATCGGATCGGGCGCACGGCGCGGGCCGGCGCATCGGGCATCGCCTGCTCTTTCTGCGACGTCGAAGAACGGAAGTTGCTGCACAGCATTGAGAAGTTGATTCGGCAGCCCATCCCGGTCGTCGCCGAGCATCCCTATGCCTCGGCCATCGCTGCGCCTCCGCCGACGGCGCCTTCGCGGAAACTTTCCAATGGGAATCGACGGCGGCGCGCTCGGCGGCGCAAGGCGGGATGACGGGATTCAAAGCCGGCGCGCTGACGGGGGCGGACCGTGACCATTTTGGAAAAGCTGCTGCCCGTCCGCCGCGTCACCAAGGGCGCGCATCACTTTTTCGGCTACTACGATAAATCGCCCTGGGATGCCAGCGGCCGCTATCTGCTGGCGATGCAAGTCGATTTCACCGACCGCATGCCGACAGCCGCTGATGCCGCGCGCATCGGCATGATTGACCTGGAAGATGAGAATCGCTGGATCCCGCTGGCGGAGACGAGCGCCTGGGGCTGGCAGCAGGGCGCCATGCTGCAGTGGCTGCCGGAGGAGCCGGCGCGCAAGATCATTTACAATCAACGCGAGAGCGGGCGCTTCGTCTCGGTCATACAGGACGTCTTCAGTGGAGAGCGGCGGGTATTGCCACGCGCGATCTTCGCCCTTCATGGCTCGCAGGCGCTTTGCCTGAACTTCGCGCGCAACAGCCGCACGCGCCCCGGCTACGGTTATGCCGGCCTGGCCGACCCGGGCGAACATGATCCCCACCCGGCCGACGACGGCATCTTCTGGATGGACTTGAATACCGGCGAGAATCGCTTGATCGTCAGCCTGCGGCAAATGCGCGAAATGCGGCCGAAGGCGTCGATGCGCGCTGGAGAGCACTGGTTTAATCACATTCATATCGCGCCGGACGGCTCAAACTTCATCTGTCTGCACCGCTGGCGAGCGCCCGCGGGCGGGCGGCGCGAATTTGTCGATCGGCTCTTCAGCGCGCGCCTGGACGGAAGCGAGCTCTGCCTGGTCGCTGATGACGGTTACATCTCTCACCTCGACTATTTCCGCCCGGACGAGGTACTCGCCTGGTCGCATCAGAGTGGCATCGGCGATCGTTATTTCCTCTACAATCGCTGCGGCAGCGGGTTCAGGACCATCGGCGAAGGCATACTGGATAGCGACGGGCATTGCAGTTTTTCACCCGATCGGCGCTGGCTCCTGACCGATACCTACCCCGATTCCCGGCAGCAGCGCCGCTTGATCCTGTTTCATCTTAAAACGGAAACGCGCATCGACATCGGCCGCTTTTACGCGCCGCCGCGGCTGGCCGGTCCGCTGCGCTGTGATTTGCATCCGCGCTGGAATCGCGACGGGACTCAAATTTGCATTGATTCGGCGCATGAAGGCTCGCGCCAAATGGTTATCATTGATGTAGCCGAGCTCGTCGCCGCCTTCGATTGAGCGTATGGCTGAACCATGAAAATGAGGAGCGAAAAATGACTGATGCGCAAAGGCCGAAAGTCGTGGTGGTTGGATCCGGCAGTCTGTTCTTCGGCCGGCAAGCGATCTGGCAGATGGCGCAGTCCCCCCATCTGAATCGCGGTACGCTGGCCCTGGTTGACAACGAGCCCGAGCGCATGGAGAAAATGGGCCGGCTGGCGGAGATGGTCGCCGCCGACAACGGCGTCGCGCTGCAAGTTGAAGCCGCCTCGGATTGGAAGGAGGCGCTGCCCGGCGCCGATTTCGTCGTGCTCAGCTTCGCCGCGGATACCGTGCGCTACCGCGGGCTGGACTGCGAAATCAGCGCGAAATACGGCGTGCGCATGTGCAGCGGCGATACCATCGGTCCCGGCGGCATCTTCCGCGCCATGCGGGAGCTGCCCCTCATCATGGAATGCCTTTCGGATGTTCAAAGGCTCTGCCCCGAGGCCTGGGTCATCAACTATATCAATCCGAGCGCGATCAACGGCATGGCGATCGCCCGCTACGCGCCGGCGGTCAAGAGCTTCGCCCTCTGCGATTCGCTGCACATGCCGGGAGTGAAGATGCGCTACGCCCGCCAGGCCGGGCTGATCGCGGAGGAATCGGAATGGAATGCCGAGCTCGACGCCGCTTTCGATCTGCGCATCGCCGGCGTGAATCACTTCACCTGGCTGCTGAAAGCCGAGTTTGACGGGCGCGATATGCAGCCGCAAATCGCCGAGCGCTTGCGAAAGAGCGCCGAATACGACGGCATAGACGGCGACGGCAGCGCCAAAGCCCTGCATAACGACGCCATCAGTTGGCAGCTCTACGAGATCTACGGCTGCGTCCCGGCCTGCGTGAGCCACACCAAGGAGTATTTGCGCTTTTATCAAGGGCATGGCCTGCTGCCCGGGGACATCCCGCCCCTGTCCATCTGGGAGACCGAGACGCGCTATGCCCGGCACGACGCCATGTGGCGGCAGGTTGACGAGTTCATCAGCGGCGCCCGGCCCATCGGCGACTATATGACCGCCCTCGGTCCCGACCACGCCACCGACATCATCGAAGATATGGTCGGCGGCTTGGGCCAACCCTTCTACATCAACACCTGCAATCGAGGCGCGGTTGACAACATGTCGGACGACGCCTTTCTGGAATTGCTCTGCGATATCGATATGGACGGGCCGCGGCCCCGTCCGGTCGGTACCATGCCGCGTGGATTGCGCGGCATGCAGGAGCTTGTTCTCGATACGCACGAGCTCACCGCGGAGGCCATCGTCAAAGCGGATTACAGTCTGCTCCGCCGCGCGCTGATGACCGACCCTTTGACAAACTCCGTGGCCGCCGCCGACGCCATCCTGCGCGAGTTGCTGGCGGCTGAACGCGCCGCCCTGCCCGATCACTGGTATGCGGGCGCCGCCTGAGCCTGCTTGACAGCCACCGGCGCAACTCTTATGATGATGCGCGAATTCATTCGCCCCGATTGATCCCGATTGATAAGGATGCCCGTCCATGCGCGCGCCGCCCGTCCTCCTGGCAGTTGATATTGGCGGCACCTTCACCGACATCGTCGCCCTTGATCTGCGCGATGGCGGCATCGCCGTCGAAAAACTCCTGACGACCTATCCCGATCCCTCGGACGCCGTGCTGACCGGCGTGCGCAGCTTGCTGGACCGCGCCCGCCTCCAGCCCGATGCCCTGCGCTACGTCGTGCATGGCACGACCCTCATCACCAACACGCTGATCGAACGCAACGGCGCGCGCACCGCCCTGCTGGCGACAGCCGGCTTCCGCGATGCGGTCGAGATCGGCAACGAAGGCCGCTACGATATGTACGACCTGGCTTTGAAGAAACCGGCGCCCCTGGCCGAGCGGCGCCTGCGCTTTGATGTGCCGGAGCGCATGCTGGCCGATGGGCGCGTTCGCAGCGCGCTTGATGAAGCGGGACTGCGCGCGATATGCGCGCAACTGCGCGCGGAAGCGGTCGAAGCGGTTGCCATCTGCTTTCTGCATGCCTACACCAACCCGGCGCATGAATTGAAGGCGCTTGAGATCCTGCGCGCCGAGTTCCCTGAAGTCGCCCTGTCCGTCTCGCATCAGGTGGCGCCGGGCATGCGCGAATATCCCCGCGCCTCAACAACAATCGCCAATGCCTACGTCCAACCCGTCACCGCCCGCTATCTGGAGCGGGTCGCCTCCGGCTTGAAGCAGAGCGGCATCAGCGCGCCCTTGAACATCATGCTCAGCAGCGGCGGCACCACCGGCCTGGAAGCCGCGCGCGACTTTCCCGTGCGGTTGGTGGAAAGCGGGCCGGCCGGCGGCGCGCTGGCCGGCGTCCATTGGGGGCGCTTGCTCGGCGAGAGGGATGTCCTCGCCTTTGATATGGGCGGCACCACCGCCAAAGCGGCGCTCACCCGCGCCGGAGAATTGGCGATCAGCCACCAGTCGGAAGTGGCGCATGTGCATCGATTCAAACGCGGCAGCGGCCTGCCCTTGATGGTGCCGATGATTGAGATGATCGAGATTGGCGCCGGCGGTGGCAGCATCGCGCATCTGAACGCCCTGGGCCTGCCAGCGGTCGGCCCCCAGAGCGCCGGTTCCGCGCCCGGGCCCGCCTCATACGGCCTCGGCGGGACGCAGCCCACGGTCACCGATGCCGATTTGCTGCTGGGTTATCTCAATCCGGCCTTTTTCGCCGGCGGCGATATCAAACTTGACCTGCGTGCCGCGCGCGAGTCCCTGCGGGGCTTGGCGGCCGCGCTTGATCTGCCGTTGGAACGCATGGCCTGGGGCGTTCATCAACTGGTGAACGAAAATATGGCGGCGGCGGCGCGCGTGCACGCGGCTGAACGCGGGCTCGAGATCCGCCGCTACTGCATGGTCGCCACCGGCGGCGCCGGCCCCATGCACGCCTGCGGCGTGGCGGGGGCTTTAGGCATTCGCCGCATCATCATTCCGCCGCTGGCCGGCGTCGGTTCCGCCTTCGGCTTTCTCACCGCGCCCATCGCCTTTGATTTCACGCGCAGCTATGTCGGGAGATTGAGCGAGCTGGATCTCGCCGAGTTGAACGGAATCCTGGCCGACCTGGAGCGCGAGGGCCGGGGCATTGTGGAAGCGGCCGGGGTGCCGGCCGGCGACATCAGCGTCGCGCTCAATATCGATATGCGTTATGTCGGCCAGGGCTATGAGGTGCGCGTGCCTTTCACACTGGAGACGCTCACAGCGGCGCATATCGCCGAAATCCAGCGCGCCTTTGAGGCGGAATACCGCGCCTTCTATGGAAAGCTCGCCGATGGCGTGCCGGTCGAGGCGGTCAACTGGCGCGTGCTGATCAGCGGCCCGCAACCGGAAATCCGCAGCGCCGCCTTTGACGCCGCCGAATCGACCGTCGACGCGCCGGTGGGCAGCCGCCCGGTGCGTTTCAGCCCGGATGAAGCGCCGCAGAACAGTCCAATCTACCGCCGCGAGCAACTTGGCGAAGCCTGGTCGGCGGCGGGTCCCTTGATCATTGAAGAAGCGGCGTCGACGACGGTGGTCAATCCGGGTTGGTCGGCGCGGGTGGCGGCGGGCGGCTGCTTGCTTCTGGAACATGAAGGTTAAAGGCGATCAAGATGCTGCCAAGCGGCCAAATCCAAGGAGATTCGGGGGTAGGGCCGACCTGCCAGCGTCGGTTGAATTTCTTCAAATACCGACGATTTTGGTAGGGGCGACTCGGCGAGTCGCCCAATTTCGATCCTGTTCGTACTCATCGGGCGATCCACCGGATCGCCCCTACCAGACTATTTCAACCGAAATTGCCAAGCCGCCCGACGGTATAGGCCACGGGCATCAGCGGCTGCGCTGCCCAAAACCTGACCGCGCCGCGCTTACCACAGCCGCCTTCGCGCCCACAATCCAGGCTGCTCAGGTGTGATAGTGTAAAAAAGCCAAAGGGCTCGCCGTATAAGTCGCAAGCCCCTTGGAGTCGCGGGATTCCCGCGTCTTCCCCTAACCCCGTCTGTCCAGAGCGGTCTAGGGGTCAGCGCCGGATCCTGCCAAACACCCAACTACACGTTACCACACATCGAGTAATGTTTACAACATGAGCTAGATGTCAGGGCAATCGCTTCAAACATTTTTTGCCACCGAGGACACCGAGGACACAGAGGACACAGAGTTTAGGTTCCTTTGACGACTTTTCCCCCTAAATCCACTGCTTGAACTGGGCAAGCTTGTCACTATGTTGTCGACAAAGTTCATTCTCGCACAGGAATTTTGCGACAAAATGTCGCGAAGTCTCTGATCAATCGCTTTTCTCGGTGCTGAAGGTCAGTGTCGGCGGTCAGTGTCTACGCGACCTACGCGACCCTCGGTGTACTCGGTGTACTCGGTGGTTAAATTACAGTTTGACTTTTGTGATCGCGGCGGATGTCAATTTTGAAGCGATTGCCCTGAGCTAGATGTCGGGGTTGTATGGAATTAGCTCTGCATCCGCTAGAATCTTGTTGATGTCACGTATTTCCCGCTGGATGTTTTCGAGCATTTTTGAATGCTGCTCTAACGTGTCTTTGATCGGCGTCAATTCAGACTGAAGGGCAGCGACTACCGCATTTGCGATTCGCTGTTCATCCGACGATAATCTAGGCTGTCTCTGCGGACCGCTATCATAATGCTGCGCTGCTTGTGCCATGATGATTCTCCTTTGTACCCGCCTGTGCACCGATTTCCAAACGCAGATAAGCTTGCGTTGGCTTCGTGGCGAGCCTATGATCTGTGACGATATTCAACGCCTTCATGTCAATATAGTACAGTACAATTGCATACCTTGTATGACAAAGAAACTACACCATATCGTTTGCTATCATAACATAGTGGTATGTTAACTACAATATCTCGCCGTTTTCGAATTTAAGCGATCAATCCTCATACAGACAAGATCAGAGCGACCGCATGAATCCAGGAGGGTACACAATGATCGGCCCCATCACGCTTGAAGTCATTTGGCGCCGTCTGATTTCGGTAGTCGATGAGCAGGCGGCCGCGCTGATTCACTCCTCATTCACCACGGTCGTGCGCGAAGCCGGGGATCTATCCGCTGGCGTCTTCGACCGGGGCGGCAATATGATCGCCCAATCCGTCACGGGCACGCCCGGCCACATCAACACGATGGCGAATTGCCTGCGCAAGTTCATCGTGCCGCAATACCCCATCGATACGCTGGAAGCGGGCGACACCCTGATCACCAACGACCCCTGGGAAGCGTCCGGCCACCTCTTCGATTTGACCATCGTCTCGCCGGTGTATTATCGCGGGCGTGGCGTGGCCTGGTTCGCCAGCACCTGCCACGCCGTCGATATCGGCGGCGCGACTATGGGCGGCGATGCGCGCTCGCTCTATGAAGAAGGGCTGGCCATCCCGCTGATGAAGCTCTTCAAAGCCGGCGAGCCGAATCAGGAACTCTTCGATATCATCCGCGCCAATGTGCGCGTGCCCGATCAGGTCATCGGCGATATCTACGCCCAGGAAGTCGGCAACCGGGTCGGCGCGCGCAAGTTGATCGAGATGTTGGAGGAATACCAGCTTCCCGATATCGAAGCGGTCGCGGCGCAGATCCTCGACCGCAGTGAAAAAGCCCTGCGCGACGCCATCCGCCTTTTGCCCGACGGCGTTTATCGCAACCGCATTACCATCGACGGCTTTGACGAACCCTTGACCGTCGCCTGCGCGCTCACGGTGGCGGACGACGCCCTGCGCGTGGATTATGCCGGTTCTTCGCCGCAGGTCGATCGCGGCATCAATGTCGTGCTGAATTACACCCATGCCTACACGACCTATACGCTGATGGCGGCCCTGGCGCCGGGCATCCCCAACAACGAAGGCGCCTTCCGTCCCATCGAAGTCAGCGCGCCGCTCGGCTCCATCCTGAATTGCCGCCGACCCGCGCCGGTCAGCGCCCGGCATCTCATCGGGCATTTTGTCAGCCAGCCGCTTTTGACGGCGCTGGCGGAGGTCCTGCCGGAGAATGTCATCGCCAACGGTTCGGCCGGCCTGTGGAATACGATGATGGATGGCATGGACGAAGACGGGCGCGAATTCGCCTACATCTTCTTCTCCGCCGGCGGCATGGGCGCCGCCCACGATCGCGATGGCTTATCGGCCACCGCCTTTCCCAGCGGCATCACCGGCGTGCCGGTCGAAGCGATCGAGACGGCCGCGCCCTTGCTGATGCACCGCCGCGAACTGCGGCCGGATTCGGGCGGGCCCGGCCGTTTCCGCGGCGGCCTGGGGCAGGTGATGGAGATGGAGATCATCACCGGCGCGCCGGCCAATCACTCTTGCATGTATGACCGCACCGGCAACCCGGCGCTGGGATTGATGGGCGGACGAGCCGGCGCGGCCGGCGTAGTGCGGCTCTCCAACGGCGAGCGTCCGCATCCAAAAAGCCATTACGTCCTGCAACCGGGCCAGCGCGTTACATTGGAACTGCCGGGCGGCGGCGGTTATGGCCCGCCTTCAGCGCGCGATCCGCAGCGGGTGCTGGAAGATCTACGGCAGGGCTATGTGTCGGCGGCGGCCGCAAAACGGGACTACGCCGTTGCGGTCGATGCCGATACCATGATGCTGGATGAAAGGGCGACGGCGGCGCTGCGAGAGGGGCGGAAGCTGTGACAACTGGAAAATACGATATCATTGTGGTCGGCCTGGGCGCGATGGGCGCGGCCGCCCTCTATCAGGCGAGCAAACGCGGCGCTTCCGTCTTGGGCATCGATCGCTATGCGCCGCCGCATACGCTGGGCTCCAGCCACGGCGATACCCGCATCACCCGCAACGCCATCGGCGAAGGCGAAGTGTACATGCCTTTCATCAAACGCTCGAACGAGATCTGGCGGGAATTGGAAGCGAAGACCGGGCAAACGCTCTTTCACAAGAGCGGCGGGCTCATCATTGCGCCTGCGACCGGCGGCGCCGGCTTTCACGTCGGCGGCGACTTCATTGAGCTCTCCAAAAGCCGCGCGGAAAAATATGGAATTACCTACGAAATCCTCGACGCGGACGAGATCAAGCGGCGCTCTCCGCTGCTGCAGCCGCGCGACACGGACCGCGCCTATTATGAGCCGGGCGCCGGGGTACTGCGCCCGGAACGCTGCATCGAAGCGCAGCTTGAGTTGGCGCGGCAGAATGGGGCGACCATCCACAGTAACGAGCGCGTCACCGGCTATGACATCAGCGCGGACGGTGTGACGGTCGAGACCGAAAAGTCCAGTTATAGCGCTGACAAGCTGATTCTCTCGGCCGGCGCCTGGATCGGCGATCTCTTGCCCGCGGCCTATCGCGGCGGCATCCGCGTCTGCCGGCAATTGATCCACTGGTTTGAAGCGGAAGACCGCAGCGCCTTCGATCCGGCGGTGTTTCCCTTTGTCATCTGGATCGGCGATCGCCTGGATGAATTCTGGTCGGTCTTTCCGGCGCCGCGCGATGGCATGGCCGGCGTCAAGCTGGTGACCGAGCAATACCATACGACCACGCATCCCGATGCTGTCAGCCGCGTCGTCACAGCCGAAGAAGCGGCCGATATGTACCATCGCTTGACCGTCCCGCGCATCAAGGGTTTGCGCGACAAGCAGCTTCACGCCGAAGTCTGCCTCTACACCCTGACCGCTGACGAGCATTTTCTCATCGATTATCATCCCGCCTCCGAGCGGGTGGTGCTGACATCGCCTTGCTCCGGCCATGGCTTCAAGCACTCGGCCGCGGTCGGCGAGACGCTGGCGCAGATGGCGCTGGAAGGTGGCGCCGAGTTTGATATCTCGGCCTTCAATCTGGCGCGCCTGAGCGAGTAACGCTTGGATCGGCGGGTCAGCCAATGGCTGACCGCTACAGATATCGATAATGTGCGAATGCCGGGGCGACCCGGTGGGTCGCCCGCAATTTGTGACATAGGAACGGAAACCTCCCATCCACGATGCTTTGGGGAGGGGCAGGGAAAGGGATAGAAATTCCATGCGATTATCAGGCAAAACAGCCATTGTCACCGGCGGCGCCAACGGCATCGGCGCTGGCTGCGTCCGCCGTCTGGCTGCAGAGGGCGCCAATGTCGTCATCGCCGATACCGATGATGACTCCGGCAACGCGCTCGCGGTTGAATTGGGCGCGGTCGCGCTTTCCGTTCGGACGGACGTCACCCGGCGTTATGCCGTCGAAATGCTCTTCGAGGCGGCGCAGAGCGCCTTTGGCGCGGTCGATATCCTGGTCAACAACGCCGCTTTCGTGCACAAGTCTGGCGTGGTCGCGCACTTCCTCGACTACAGCGAAGAAGCCTGGCAGCGCACGCTCGATGTTAACTTGAGCGGAATGTTCTATTGTTCGCAGACGGCCGCGCGTCTAATGGCGAAGCGGGGCGAGGGCGGCGCAATCATCAACTTGAGCAGCGGCGGCGCTTCCCGCGCCCATCGCCACATGTTCGGCTACGACACCAGCAAAGGCGGCATTGAGGCGGCCACGCGCGCGATGGCGCTGGATCTGGCGCCTTTGGGCATCCGCGTCAACGCGGTCGTACCGGGCAGCATTCGCGTCGATCACGGCATTTCGGTCGGCGATGCGCCGATCCCGCCGACAGATGTGATTCCCCTGCCGCGGCAAGGCAATCCGGACGATATCGCGGCCGCGGTCGCCTTCCTGGCATCGGATGACGCCGCTTATATCACCGGCGCGCGCATATTCGTCGATGGCGGAATGGACGCCCAGCTGCGCAGCCCGGCGGTGGACTACGGATACGATTTCAGCGCCTGGACTGGCTAGCCGATCAACTCAGGCTTCGGCCTCAGGCGCAAATTCAATGGCGCCGATGTCGCAGGAAATTCCCTGGGGCCTCGCGACACCCAATTGGTCGGTTTCAGTGCAGTATTCGGGGTCGGCGCTATCGATGAGCGGGCTGTTTTGCAGCGGCGGCATATAGGCGCTTGCCGTATCAGCCGCCAGGACCATGTCAGCCAACAGCGGGTCTCCCCGCAGAGCGGCGCTGCAACTGCCGTCGCCTATCCAACTGCCGATGTTCTCGTGCGCCGCCGCCGCGCAATCACCGCCAATGTTGCCAGCAATGACACTGTTGTGCAGATACAGCATGGCTGCGGATTCTGAACCGTCGATTGATTGTATACCGCCGCTTTCTTCCGCCACATTGTTGATTATGCTCACGTGCTGCAAGATCAAGCTGGGCACTGCATAGGCAAACACTGCGCCGCCGCCGCGCGCTTCGTTGTTAAAGAAGCTGCTGTCGCTCACGCTCACCTCGCCATCTAGCAAGGCAATCGCGCCGCCTTCATAGCTGGCCGCGTTATCGCTGAAGCTGCTGCGGCTGATGTCGAGGCTGCCAAAGCTGCTGTCGATTGCGCCGCCGACAGCGGCTTTGTTCTCCGTGAAGCTGCTGCGCATTATGGTGGTCCCGCCCGAGTCATTCACGATCGCGCCGCCGGCGCCCCCCTCAGCCGCATTGCCCGTAAAACTGCTATCCTGTATCCAGAGTTGGCCGCGGTCTATGGCGATCGCTCCGGCTGCAACTGCCCGATTATTCTTGAAAATGACATTGCTGATTTCAAGCCTTCCGTATATTGCGCTGGGCCGAAAAATCGGTCCTATGTTGAAGATGGCGCCGGCGTACCTGGCGGCGGAATTTTCTTCAAAGATGCTGTTTCTGATGATGATATATCCCTCGCGGGCATAGATTACGCCGCCGCTGTCGCTTGATGAGTTGCCTCGGAATGTGCTGTCATCTATCGTAATGTAGGCGCGATCCAAGCCCGTTATAGGGCTGAAGCCCTGCTCGGAATGACTGTTGATCACATTAAGTTGCTGGATTCTCAGGTTGCCGAGATCTTCGATGAAAAACACGTGATGCTTGCCCCCGCCGTCAATTGTATATCCATCGCCCGCTATCGTTATGTCTGAATCGACAAAGGGGGGCGCCGCCTGCAAAACGATGTCGCCGGTCAGCCGGATCGTGTCGTTGCCATTGCCGGCCGGGCAGTCGCCAACCGCCTTGTCTTCGTTGGCGGCGGCAATTGCATCGGCGAGTGCGCAGCCGTCCGCCAAGACGATATCGTCCGCGAAGACGATGTGCTGCGTTAAGAGCGCGAGTAGCAGAATACAAAGGACTTTCTTAAGCTGTTTGCTCAATGCCAGATCCATATCTCCTCCCCTTCTACCGCCAAACATGCAAAAGTGATTTGATTGAGATTTCCGGGCAAAACCAGAGAATGGAGCGCAGCCACGGGTGTGATGGCGGAATGGATGCCCAGCTGCGCAGCCCGGCGGTGGACTACGGATACGATTTCAGCGCCTGGACTGGCTAGCCGATCAACTCAGGCTTCAGCCTCGGGCGGCGCAAATTCGATAGCGCCGATGTCGCAGTTCATTCCCTGGGGCCGCGCGACACCCAATTGGTCGGTTTCAGTGCAGTATTCGGGGTCGGCGCTATCGATGAGCGGGCTGTTTTGCAGCGGCGGCATATAGGCGCTTGCCGTATCAGCCGCCAGGACCATGTCAGCCAACAGCGGGTCTCCCTGCAGAGCGGCGCTGCAACTGCCGTCGCCTGTCCAACTGCCGATGTTCTCGTGCGCCGTAGCCGCGCAATCGCCGCCAATATTGTCAGTAGCGACGCTGTTATAGAGATGCAAGTTTCCAGTGTATTCAGAATCGTCCTTTGACAATATGCCGCCGCCTTCTTCCGCCACATTGTTGACCATGCTTACGTGCTGCAATGTCAAGCTGGGCACTAAAAAGGCAGACACTGCGCCGCCGCCGGTCGCTTCGTTGTTGAAGAAGCTGCTGTCGCTCACGCTCACCTCGCCACCTAGCAAATTCATCGCGCCGCCGTGATAACTGGCCGCGTTATCGCTGAAGCTGCTGCGCATTATGGTGGTTCTGCCCCAGTTATTCACGATCGCGCCGCCTGCGCCCTCAACCGCATTGCCCGTGAATTGGCTATCCCATATCCACAGTTGGCCGTCCTCTATGGCGATCGCTCCGCCTGCGCCTGCCCGATTATTCTTGAAAATGACATTGCTGATCTCAAGTCTTCCGTATGCCTCGCTGGGCCGAAAAGAAGGTCCTTTGTTGTAGATGACACCGGAGTACCTGGCGGCGGAATTGTCTTCAAAGATGCTGTTTCTGATGATGATATTTCCCCGGTTGGCGTATATCACTCCGCCGCTGTCGCTTGTTGAATTGCCGCGGAACGAGCTGTCATCTATGGTAATGTAGGCGCGATCCAGGCCCGTAATAGGGCTGTAGCCCTGCTCGGAATGGCTGTTGATCACATTGAGTTGCTGAATTCTCAGGTTGCCGAAATCTTCGATGAAAAACACATGATGCTTGCCCCCGCCGTCGATCGTATATCCATCGCCCGCTATCGATATGTCTGAAAGGACAGTGGGCAGCGCCGCCTGCAATACGATGTCGTTGGTCAGTCGGATCGTGTCGTCGCCATTACCGGTCGGGCAGGCGCCGACTGCCTTATCCTCGTTGGCTGCGGCAATTGCATCGGCGAGAGTGCAGCCGTCGGCCAAGACGATTTCGTCCGCGAAGACGACCTGCTGCGTCAAAAGCGCGAGAAGCAGAATACAAAGGACTTTCTTAAGCTGTTTACTCAATGCCAGGTCCATTTCCTCGTTCCCTTCGTCCGCCAAACATGCAAAAGTGATTTGATTGAGATTTCCGGGCAAAACCAGAGAATGGAGCGCAGCCACGCGTGTGATGGCGGAATGGATGCCCAGCTGCGCAGCCCGGCGGTGGACTACGGATACGATTTCAGCGCCTGGACTGGCTAGCCGATCAACTCAGGCTTCAGCCTCAGGCGGCGCAAATTCAATTGCGCCGATGTCGCAGGAAATTCCCTGGGGCCGCGCGACGCCCAATTGGTCGGTTTCAGTACAGTATTCGGGGTCGGCGCTATCGATAAGCGGGCTGTTTCGCAGGGGCGGCATATAAGCGCTTGCCGTATCAGCCTCCAGGACCATGTCAGCCAACAGCGGGTCTCCCTGCAGGGCGGCGCTGCAACTGCCGTCGCCTGTCCAACTGCCGATGTTCTCGTGCGCCGCAGCTGCGCAATCACCGCCAATGTTGCCAGCAATGACACTGTTGTGCAGATACAGCATGGCTGCGGATTCTGAACCGTCGATTGATTGTATACCGCCGCTTTCTTCCGCCACATTGTTGACCATGCTGACGTGCCGCAACACAAAGTTGGGCACTGCATAGCCATACACAGCGCCGCCCTCGGGCGCTTCGTTGTTGAAGAAGCTGCTGTCGCTCACGCTCGCCTCGCCATCTAGCAAATTCATCGCGCCGCCGTTATGACTGGCCGCATTATCGCTGAAGCTGCTGAGGCTGATGTTGAGGCTGCCGAACGTGCTGCCGATCGCGCCGCCGACAGCGGCTTTGTTCTCCGTGAAGCTGCTGCGCATAATGGTGGTTCTGCCCAAGTTATTCACGATCGCGCCTCCGACGCCTTCAACCGCATTGCCCGTGAATTGGCTATCCCATATCCACAGTTGGCCGTCCTCTATGGCGATCGCTCCGCCTGCGCCTGCGCGATTATTCTTGAAACTGACATTGCTAATCTCAAGTCTTCCATATACTTCGCTGGGCCGAAAAGACGGTCCTTTGTTGTAGATGGCGCCCGCGTACCTGGCGGCGGAATTGTCTTCAAAGACGCTGTTTCTGATTATGATATTTCCCTGGTGCGCGTAGATTACGCCGCCGCTGCCGCTTGATGAGTTGCCCCGGAACGAGCTGTCATCAATGGTAATGTAGGCGCGATCAAGGCCCGCTATAGGGCTGAAGCCCTGCTCGGAATGACAGTTGATCACATTGAGTTGCTTGATTCTCAAGCTGCCGAATCGTTTGATGACAAACAGATGATACTTGCCACCGCCGTCAATCGTATATCCATCGCCCGCTATCGTTATGTCTGAATCGACAAAGGGCAACGCCGCCTGCAAAACGATGTCGCCGGTAAGCCGGATCGTGTCGTTGCCATTGCCGGCCGGGCAGTCGCCAACCGCCTGATCTTCGTTGGCTGCTGCAATCGCGTCGGCGAGAGCGCAGCCGTCCGCCAAGACGATGTCGTCCGCGAAGACGACCTGCTGCGTAAAGAGTGCGAGTAGCAGAATACAAAGGACTTTCTTAAGCTGTTTGCTCAATGCCAGTTTCATTTCCCCGTTCCCTTCGTTCGCTAAACATTGCGAGATGATTTGGTCAGATTGCCCGTGGCGCTAGAGTACTGTCTGGCCGGTCTCATCGCTGCGGTAGCCGCTCTGCGCGCCCAAGTCACGTATGAACTCCTCGTCCCGTAATGTGTCGAGCAGCGCGGCCACAGGCGCCGTCTCCAGAAATCGTCGCGGAATCGCCAGATCGAAACGCTCCCAGGTCAGCCCGATGAAATCAAGCCCCATCGCTTCGGCCGCGCTGCGCAAACCCATGCCGCAATCGCCGATGCCGTCCGCCACCGCCGCCGCCACCGCGAGATGTGTGTATTCTTCGTGTTCATAACCCGCGACTTCCTCAGGCGACAGCCTGTGCTGCCCGAGCAAATGATCGAAGAGCAGGCGCGTGCCCGCGCCCCGCTGACGGTTGATGTAACGGGCCCGGCGCAGATCAGCGATTGACCTGATGCCCAGCGGATTGCCGGCGGGCAGAATCAGGCCCTGCTCGCGATGCGCGAATGTCACAAGGGTCACTGCCGCATCGCCCAGGTAACGCGAAAGGTAGGGCAGGTTGTATGTCGCCGAGTCGGGGTCGAAGAGATGGCAGCCGGCCACATGCGCCTCGCCGCGCCGCAGCGCGATGAGGCCGCCGATTGAGCCGACATTCACCGAGACGATCCGGTTTTCCGGCGCGCGCAAGCGCAGGTGGGTCGCCAGCAGATCCAGCATGGGATCGTGACTGCCCATGATCATCGCCGTCCGCCGGATACTGGCAAGCGGCTGATAGAGCGAAACATTCAGCGCCGCGCCGCGATCAACGCCTTCGTGAAAACGCGGAATATGGGCCAGGCCATCGGCGCGAACCAGGGAGGTGATGACGCCGGCGCCGCGTTGCAGCGGCGTCGCCTGCAGTTGCCCGTCGATCTCCGCCAGCGCCACGCGGACGAAGTCGTCATCGCCGGTCGGGGAGACAATCTTGCGCGTCGAGACCGCTTCGGCGCTGGCCATTTCCGGCGGCTGCAAACCCAGCCATTGACGGATCAGCGGCAGGACAAAGAGCTCCCCGGTGAGCGCGGCGCTGACTGGATACCCGGGCACGCCGATGACGGGGATGTCCGCCGCCATGCCGATGACCACCGGATGGCCCGGGCGCACCGCGATGCCATGTACCAGCAGCTCGCCCAGTTCGCCAATGGCCGCCGCGCTGAAATCATGCGCGCCCGCCGACGAACCCGAGAGCACGAGGATGAGATCGGGTTCCTCCGCAAGCGCGGCTTGCAGGGCGGCGCGCAGCGCGGCGAAATCGTCCGGGACAATGTCGGTCACAGCGGCTTCGCCGCCAGCGGCGCGTATCTGACCGCCGAGGATGAGGCTGTTGTATTCGGTGAGTTGTCCGCGTCCTGGCGGCTGATTGTGCGGCAACATTTCACTGCCGGTGGGAATGATCAGCGCGCGCGGTTTTCGCCGCGCCGTCACCTCGCTGTGCCCGCAGCCGGCCAGGGCGCCGATATCGACCGGGCGCAATTGGTGATTGACTTGCAGCACCGTCTCGGTCTCGACCATGTCTTCGCCCATGAGCCGGACGTGCTGCCAGGGCGCGACCGAGGCATAAATCAATAGCGTGTCGTCATCCGGCTGATTCACATTCTCGATCATGATGACGGCGTCCGTGTTTTCCGGCAGCGGATCGCCGGTATTGACCGGGAAGGCGTCAGCGCCGAGGCGCAGCGTCAAGGCCTGCGTCTCCCGCGCCGAAACGGTGGCGGCCGCGCGCACGGCGTAACCATCCATCGCGGCGCAATGGAAATGGGGCGAGGAGCGGCGCGCCCGAATCGGCCCGGCCGTCACTCGCCCAAGCGCCTCTTCCAGGGGGACGCTCTCGCCAGACAAGGCGCCGGCGCGGCCGACGCGCGCAAGCGCCGTCTGCAGCTTCGCCCGCGCTTCTTCAAGCGGTATATCTTCCAGATAGATTTGTCGTTTTGGCATGGCAGCGCTCAGAACAGAATCACATCGACTTCAGCGCCCGCATCGTAGCCGCCGGTGTTTAGCGGCACGTTCAGCAAGCCATCGGCGTTGGCAAGCGTGAATATCAGATTGGACTTGCCCAGGATGGGCTCGGCCAGGCGCGCGCCATCGTCCCGCTCGCTCAGGCGCACCGGCAGCCAGTCCTCGCGCCCGGTAGCGGAGGCGACCCGCTGCGCCAGGCGGGCGCGCACGCTGCGCGGCGGCTCGAGCGGCTGGCCTTCAAAGCGCGCGACCAGAAAGGGCAGCAGTTGCCGCGCCACCAAGAGCGCCGAGACCGGATTGCCCGGCAAACCGATGACCGGCTTGTTGCCGCAAACGGCGATGATCGTCGGTTTGCCCGGTTTGATCGCCAGGCCATGCAGCAATAGGCCCGGCTGGCCCAACCGGTTGATGACATCACGGGTGTAATCCCGCGCCGAGACCGAGCTGCCGGCGCTGAGCAGCAAGATGTCGCAGTCCGCCAGCCCCGCGGCCGCCCGCCGGAAATAATCCTCCGGATTGTCGGCGGCGATGCCGAGGCGAACTGGAAGCGCGCCGAGCTTTTGCGCCAGCGCGCCCAAGGTATAGGCATTGATGTCCCGCACTTGACCCGGCCGCAAAGCCGCGTCCGGCGGAAGGAGTTCGTCGCCGCAGCTCAAGATGCCGACGCGCGGACGGCAGAGCGCCTCGACCGCGGCGCAGCCGGCCGCCAGCAATCCGCCGATATCCTGCGGCCGCAAGCGCTGCCCGCGCGCCATAAGGAGGGCGCCACGCTCCACATCCTCGCCCGCCTGGATTACATTCTCGCCCGGCGCGACCGCGCGCAGCACTTCAATTTCGCCTTCGGCGGAAACCTGCGTGCGCTCAACCATGACCACGGCGTCGGCGCTCTCCGGCAGCATGCCGCCGGTGTGAATAAGCAGGGCTTCGCCGCCGCCGATATCAGCCTGCGGCGCCAGCCCCATTTTGAGCTCGCCGCGAACCGTCAGGAAAGCCGGCAGCGCGTCGCTGGCGCCGAAAGTGTCCTTTGCCTTAACTGCGTAGCCGTCAACGGTACTCTTGCGAAAGGCGGGGATCTGTTCCGGGGAGCGGATGTCCGCGGCCAGGATGCGGTCCAGCGCGTCGATGGTCGCGATCGTCTCGCGGGCCGGCTGTGGCTGCCATTGCGCCCCCAGACGCTTCAAGGCATCGGCGACCGCTGTAAGCTGGAAGAACTCGGGCGAAGGCATCAAGCATCGGCCTGGTCCGGGACAGAATATGGCGCGATTTTACCACAGCCGCTGGTCTACCCCCTCAATCCCCCCCATAGCAATGGGGGGAAGCTGGTTTCGCCGTTGGTCTACCCCCCTCAATCCCCCCATAGCAATGGGGGGAGGCTGGTTTCGCCGTTGGTCTACCCCCCTCAATCCCCCCATAGCAATGGGCTGAGGAGCGGACACGTTTGAGGCGACAAGGTACGATAGCGGCGGGTCAGCCAATGGCTGACCCCTACAAGGCGTCTTTACGGCGCAAACTGTAGGGGCGACCTATTAGGTCGCCCGAAAATCCCCGAAATAATTCTAAGTTTTGCAGAGATTTCACGGCTGATGCAAAGGTGTCCGCTCCTCAGATAGCAATGGGGAGAAGCTGGTTTTCTACCTGTAGTGGTTCCGAAAAACTGGACTCAAAGTGGGCGCAAAGCCTTTAGGTAACCAAACCAAGCCGCCAGCCCTGGGTATAAATGCGCATGCCGCCTTGGCGCACATAACCGATCACGCAGATGCCCCAGGCTTCCGCCAGTTCCACTGTTATGCTGGTCGGCGCTGTGCGGCTGGCCACGATCGGCACGCGCATGCGCCGCGCCTTGCCCAGCATCTCCGAACTGATGCGGCCGCTCGTCAGCAGAATCCGGTCGCGCGTTTCGATGCCGGCGAGCAGGGCCTGGCCCGCCACCTTGTCCACGGCGTTATGCCGGCCGACATCTTCCGCGCTCGCCAGCAAGCCCGTCTCGTCTCCCAGCACCGCCGTATGCACGCCGCGCACGGCTTTGTAAAGCCGCGCCGCCCCCTGCAGCTGGCGCATCAGACGCAAGATGAGCGCGGGAGAAGCCAGGCGGTCGCTGTCCAGCGCCGGAAACTCGCGCGAGAGTTCCTGCCCGGTCATGCCGCCGCCACAGCCCGTCGTCAAGATCATACGCCGCGGCAAAGCCACCTCGCTGCGGGTCAAGATGACATCGGCGACGCTCTTGGTCTGGTTCAACTGCAGCAGTGCGATTTCATCTCTGCTGTCGATAAGCGCTTCGTTGAAGAGATAGCCGACGGTCAGCGCTTCCAATTGAACCGGGCTGCACATCATGGTCGCCAGCGATTCGCCGTTGACATAAATCGACAGCAGGCCTTCGTCAATGACGCCGCCTTCGACCCGGCGCACATCATCGCCCTCAATGACATGATAGGCGAAGGGCAAGGCGCCGGCCGGCTTTTCCTTCAGGTCATGCGCCATCGGCGTTTCCAGCGCTCCGTTTGCCGCGCCGGCGCGTGCTGCGGCGCAGCTCGTCTTCATCCCAACCCTGTTCCATGCCCCATTCCACCTTGGGTTTGAGCGCGCCGGTCGGGCAGACGCCGACGCATTGCCCGCAGAAGACACAGGGCGACTCGGTCATGGCGATGTCGAATGCGGTGGCCACCGATGTCTCGTGCCCGCGGTTCTTCAGCGTCAGCGCGAAGGTGAATTGCGCGTCTTCGGCGCAGACCTGCACACAGCGCCAGCAGAGCACGCACTGTTCATAATCGCGCACGTAAAAGGGATTGTCGTCGATGACTTCGGCTTCGCGCAAGCGGGCGCCGGGGAAACGGGCTTGATCGGCAGCGTACTCCGCCATCATCTGCTGGATCTCGGGCGCCTGCTCCAAGTTGACCGAGGCGTTCAGCATCTCCAGGATGGTGCGCCGGCTGCGCTCGACCCGTTCGTTGCGCGTTTCCACCTTGGCGTCCGCTTGGCATTCGGCCACGCAAGCCGGCTGCAAGACGCGCCCGCCATCCACATCAACGACGCAGATGCGGCAGAGGCCGTTGGGCGAGGTGGCTTCGTGGTAGCAGATGACCGGGATGTCGACGCCGGCTTTCTCGGCAGCGTCGAGCAGGGTGGCGCCGCGCGGGACGCTGACCTGCTCGCCATCAAGTTGTAGTTGGATCGTCTCGTCAGTCATGTCGCAGTCTCAATGTATCGCTTATTTTGACGAAGGCGGGGCCCCTACAGTATAGGAGGAGACTCGGTGTACGGGCGAGCCGGTGGCTCGCCCACCCTTGCTTCAAAATGCCCATCAGATTTTGCATGACACACTAGCGTTTACTTTTATGCTGCCAGTGGTTCCAAGCAATTGATGCGAATTCCGCTGAACTTTCCATCCACAACCGCGAGCCAACCTTCCCTGATGATTCGCGGAAGGGCCGGGGCTGGGGTAGAAAAGCGGAGATTCCTGAATTCTCATTACGTTCTTTCAACACCTTCTGTGCTTTATCACTTGTACGGGCGCCGCGGCGCTAGGTCGCATTGCTGTTCGGCGGCTGCGCCATAAACAAATCCGGAAACTTCTCAATCGCGCTCATGACGGCGATGCCGGCTGTATGCCCCAAGCCGCAGATCGAAGCTTCCGTCATCGTCATGCCGACATCCAGCAGCCGCTCCTTATCGCCCGCTTGCGGCGCGTCCAAGCGCTCGAGAATCTCCACCTGCCGCTGCGTTCCCAGTTGACAGGGGAAGCATTTGCCGCAGCTTTCGTGCTGGAAAAAGCGCCCCAGCCGCTTCAGCATGTCGCGCAGGTCAGTCGTCGTATTGAAGACCATAATCGCGCCCGAACCGAAGGTGCTGCCCGCTACGCGCAAGTCCTCGAAGGTCAGCGGCACATCAATTTCATCGGGCAGCAGAAACGTGCCGGCCGCGCCGCCCATCAGAACCGCCTGCAATTCGCCGCTGACGCCGCCGCAGACTTCATCCAGGAAGCAGCGCAGCGTGATGCCCGGCTCGATCTCGTAGACGCCCGGTATTCCGACATGGCCGCTGACCGAAACCAGCTTCGGCCCGGCGCTGCCCTCAGTGCCGATGCTCTTGAACCAGTCGGGTCCGCGCTCGATGATTAAGGGCGCGGCGCAAAGCGTCTCGACATTGTTGGCCGCCGTCGGTTTGCCGAAGAGACCGAATGTGGTGGGGTAGGGCGGTTTCATGCGCGGGAAGCCGCGCTTGCCTTCGATTGCCTCGAAGAGCGCCGTCTCTTCGCCGCAGATATAAGCGCCCGCCCCACGCCGTATTTCCACATCCAGCGAAAAATCGCCGCCCATGACGCATTCGCCGAGCAATCCCCGCGCCTCGGCATCTTTGATCGCATCCGCCAGAATCGCCAGCGCCTGCGGATATTCGCCGCGGATGAAGATATAGGCTTTGTCCGCCCCGACCGCGTACGCCGCCAGCGCAATGCCTTCCAGCAGCAGGTGCGGACGCTGTTCCATGAGAACCCGGTCTTTGAATGTGCCCGGCTCACTCTCATCGGCGTTGCAGACGACATATTTGGGTTGCCCGGCGTCGGCCCGCGTGAACTTCCACTTCAGCCCGGTCGGGAAAGCGGCGCCGCCGCGCCCGATTAAGCCCGAGGCTTCAATCTGGGCAATCAGCGCATCCGGCGTCATGTCTTCGATGGCGCAGCGCAGGGCCGCGTAGTCGCCGTAGGCCTCCAATGTCTCCGGCGCAGAAGCGAGCGCCCCGTCCAGCATCGCCGACTTCTCATCGCCGGCCGGCATGAAATATTGACCCTGCCACTCGCCCAGGAGCGAATCAACCGTCACATTTGGCAGCGCCAGATCGGGCTCGCCGCGCGCGCTCACGAGCGCGGCCGGCGCAAAATCGCACATGCCCAGGCAAGGCGAGTGTTCCACTGTGTATTCGCCGTCGGCAGTTGTCTGGTCTGGGGAAATGTTCAGCCGCGCGCAGACCGCGTGCAAAACCTGGTCGGCATCGGCCAGCGCGCAGGTCGGGTCGGTGCAGACGCGGATGATGCGCCGCCCGGTCGCCTCTTCGTGAAAGAGCGTGTAGAAACCTATGACGCCATAGATATCGGCTTCCGGCACGCGCAGCGCGTGGGATATGCGATGCACATGCTCGGGGCTGACGTGGCCGTAGGCCCCCTGCGCATCCCAGAGCGCCGGCAGCAGCGCGTCGCGTCCGCGCCCGTGGCATTTCTCCAGAATCGCATTGATATAAGAATTGCCGCTCATATCCACATTGTAGCAGATAGGCGGCAGTGATTTCTGCCGCGGCTGCCGCGGAAAGGACGACGGAGCGCCGGACCTATGAATTTGGGCGCATGAGTACCGTGGGCGGCTTGCGCTATCGAAGCGGGGTCATCCCTTGCTGGGGCTTGAGCCGGTCTACGCTTGGCTCTGTAAATCGCGCCGAGCCTGCTCCAGCTCATCGGGCGTATTCAGGTTGGCGAAGCAACGCCCAGCGCGGTCGAATGCGGCGTAATCCGCTTCGTCTAAGTAAGTCACGCGCATTTGATCGTAGAAGCGGATGATCTTCAGCCGGTCGGCCGCCAACTGCTCGGCGATCGGCGGGATGCAGGTTTTTTTGTAGATCGCGTGCAAGCCCTGCGGATAGCCGTCCACGCGCGGTACGATGATGTCAACTGAATCGTCAATGCGGGCGACCATGAAGCGCAAGAATTCGGCGTTGATGAAGGGCATATCGCAAGCCAGCGCCAATACATGCGGAGATTTCGCGCGCAGCAGAGCGGTATATATGCCGCCCAGCGAGCCCTTGCCCGGCAGCGCGTCGCTGTACATGGGCAATCCGAGATGTCGATAGGCATCGGGCTGATTAGTGATGAGGATCGTCTCGGCTTGGCCTAGCTCAGCGCTGCGGTCGATGACATGTTCGATCAGGGTTTTTCCGCCGAGATCGAGGAGCGCTTTGTCCCGCCCCATGCGCCGGCTCTGGCCGCCGGCGATGATGGCCACCGAAAAGGTAGCGCTCGGTGTTGTCATTGCCTATGTCATCTCATCCTGGGCCGGTAGGATTTCTTCCAATTGAGATATCAGTGGAGGCAAGTCCTCTTCGACTGTTTTCCAGAGAATCTCGAGGTCCAATTTGAAGTAGGCATGCACCAACCACTGGCGCATACCCATGATTTTCTTCCATTCGATTTGAGCGTGTGCAGCTTGAAATTCGTCCGTAATGTTGCAGGCGGCTTCACAAACAATTTCGACTGCTCGGGTCAAAGCATATTGAAATTGTTCATCTGTATCTAAATCGTGCCTGGACTTTCCTTTGGCAAACTTTCGCGCGACTCTAGCCTCATCATACATGTGCTGCAGACGAAGCTGATCATTCGCCGGCGTCTTTTGCATAGATTATCTCGGCGCTATCCAGTACCGCTTGTCGGATGTAAGGACTTATGGAATTTGGTGTTGCCAAATCCACATCGCGTCCGACAATGTCCATTAGGTCCAACCTGTGCCCCGACATTGCAAATAGGCCGACGGACGCGTCGGGCATGTATTCGACCAGCAAATCAATATCGCTCTCCGGCGTTAATTCGTTCCGCGCAGCCGAGCCAAACACAGACAAGCGCCGAATCGGTTGCGTAGCGCAATACTCGCGGATTTTGTCTTGTGGAAGATCAGCGCAAACAAGCTTATTCATGGCCTGTTCTCCTCCTCCTGACCCCATCTTAACATGGACTTGCTAAAAATCAAAACGCGCTAAAACGTGACAGATCCAGTAATGTACCTATGGAAGCGACGCTCGAAGCCCAGGCTGCTTACGCTCATATTGCGCCGCCAGATATGCGCGCCAGCATTCTCACGGCTCTTTTTCGAAAATGAGCTTCGCGCTATCAACCACGGCCTGCCGAAAGCGTCGACTCAATTCCTTCGGCGTTCGCAAATCGACCTGCCAACCGATGAGTTCGCCCAGGTCAATTTCCTGCTGCGCCAATTCGAAATAACCGATTTTCGCCGAGGGTAGGTATTCCACCAGCAAATCTATATCGCTCTCCGGCGTCAATTCGTTGCGCAAGGCCGAGCCAAACACGGACAGCCGCGCTATCGGCTGCGTCTCGCAGTAAGCGCGGATCTCATCTAGCGGCAAAGCCAGCTTTACAGAATCATTCATCGTCTGAAAATCTGTCACGGCTTATCTCAGGTCGTACTCCAGCATACGCTCCAATTCGGCAATGAGCGTCGGCAAGCTAGTCTGTACAGTATCCCAGATTATGTCCAGGTCAACGGCGGCAAAATCGTGAACCAGACGGTGTCGCATGCCGACCATCTTTGCCCAGGGAATATGATCGTGCGCGCTGATAAAATCGTCTGTGAGTTGACTCGCTGCTTCGCCAATGTTCTGCACCAGCCTTTCTACCGCGAGCTGCAAAACTCGATCTTCATGGAACATTTGCCTCGTCATATCGTTTGAGTAGCGCCGGGTTTCTTGCGCTGCCGCCAGAATGCGCCTAATCTGATCAAGATCGTTCTCAGGGATTCTTCGCATAGATGAGCCTGGCGTCGTTGATGTATTTCTCCAGAGAGCCGCGCCTCAATCCTTCTACAGTATGCAAACTGACAGCTCTGCCCATGATTTCGCCCAAGTCAATTTCATGACCAGCCATGTCAATCAATGTGACGATAGCCTCCGGCTCATATTCCGCCAGCATTCCAATTTCTGTATCCGGCCGCAACCAGCGGTCGAATTCCGCGCCTAACACAGACAGCCGCTCTATCGGCTGCGTCTCGCAGTAAGCGCATATCGCTTCCAACGGCAGGTCAATGGCGACGGTCTCACTCATGACTGCGGGTTCTCCAATCGCTTGAGTCAGCGCTAATTATCTTCAAGTATACGCTGCAATTCGGCAACTAGCGGGGGCGCATATACTGAGACTGTTGTCCAGATTATGTTCAAGTCTACAGCATAATAGACATGAACCAATTTGTGCCGCATACCTATGATGTCAGCCCATGGAATGGTCGGGTGCGCTCGTCTTGATTCCGCCGTGACATTGTTCGCCGCTTCGCCTATGACTTGCAGAGTCCTGCTCAACGCTGACCGCAGAACGACATCGGCGTCGAGGGATGGGCCTGTTTCACCGGCGGCTATGCGCACGGAGATTTGCGCCCATTCCAGCATATGTCGAAGACGAATCGGATCATTCTCGCGCGTCTTGGGCAAAAACAAGGGTCGCCTCTTCGAGGATCTGCTGCTTTGTGGTTTTTTCAAGCTCGTTTGACGTACGCAAATCTACTGCGCCGCCCAGAATCTCGCTCAATTCGCGTTCCTGCCGCGCCATATCAACGTATGAAATACCTTCGCCGGGCAGATACTCAACCAGCACTCCAATTTCTGTATTTGGTCGCAACCAGGCATGAAAGCCTGGTCCAAGCCGTGACAGACGCGCGATTGGCTGTGTCTCGCAATAGGCGCGAATCTCCTCAACCGGCAAGGCGACGGCAGTTATCTCGCTCATGTTCTTCCCTGCATATCAAATCTACACGCTGCCGAAACTAACTCCGAGCTATTCTTATGCAAAGCTGGCTCAATGCACATAGCGCGTCGGATCTTTGATCGCCCCTTGGCCTTCCAAGGCTGACGCCGCCCGCTCCAGCTTCTCCAGCTTGACCGCCGCCATCTTGAAATCGGGAATCTTCGCCCGTGGATCAATCTTGTCCAGCGTCAGCAGATTCGCGGCCGCCTCGACGAAGTGGAAGGGCAGGAAGAGCGTGCCGGCCGGCGAGCGTCCGGTCACCATCACCTGAGTTTCGACCGAGCCGCGCCGCGATGTGATCCGCAGCCAATCGCCCGACACCACTTGCAGCGCGCCGGCATCGGCCGGGTGCATCTCCACAATCGGCACCGGGAAGGCCTCTTCCAGCCGCGAACTGCGCGTCATCGTGCCGCCGTGCCAGTGGAAGAGCACGCGCCCGGTCGTCAGGTGATATGGATAGTCCGCATCGGGCAATTCGCTTTCGCTGCCGTATTCCAGCTCCCAGAACTTGCCCTTGCCACGCGGGAAGTCGTCCTCAAAGAGATAGGGCGTGCCTGGATGATCGGCCGCGGGGCAGGGCCAATGCACGCCGCCTTCTTCCTCCAGCCTTGCGTAGGTGATCCCGTAAAAGTCGGGCGTGAGCGCGCGCATTTCTTCCCAGATCGCTTCCGCATTTTGATAATCGAAGCCGGCGCTTGCGCTAACGCCTAGCTGCGCTTCCATGCGCTTCGCCAGGGCGCAGACGATCTGCCAATCCGGCAGCGACTGGCCGACCGCTGGCAGGGCCCGCCGCACCCGCTGCACACGACGATCGCTATTGGTGAAGGTGCCTTCTTTCTCGGCGAAACTCGCCGAAGGCAAGACAACATCCGCCATTTCGCCCGTCTCGTTCATGAAGATGTCAATGCAGACCAGCAGATCGAGCGCCTCGAGCGCATGCTGCGCATGGGACAGGTTCGGCTCGCTCATCATCGGGTTCTCGCCCATGACGATCATGGCTTTGATTCGCCCCGTCAGCGCGCCATCGACCATTTCGGTGACGGTCAATCCCGGCTGCGGATTCAGGACGGTGTTCCAGGTGGCTTCGAATTTGCCGCGTATGTCCGGGTCGGCAACGGATTGATAAGCCGTGAAGACATTGGGCAAGCCGCCGCTGTCGGAGCAGCCTTGCACGTTATTCTGCCCGCGCAAGGGATTGAGGCCGGTGCCGGGTTTGCCCGCATGCCCGCACATCAGCGCCAGGTTGGTTAGCGATAGCGCGTTATCCGTGCCGTGCGTGCTCTGGCTGATGCCCATGCCCCAGTAGAAGGCAGCCCGTTCTGCTGTGGCGTACATGCGCGCCGCTTGACGAATGTCGTCGGCTGGTACGCCGCTGAGTTCTTCCGCCCACTCCGGCGTACAATGCTCCAGCGATTCGATATAATCCTCGAAGCCTTCTGTACGCGCCTCGATAAACTCCGGATTGAAGAGGTTTTCCCGCACGATCACATGCGCCATCGCCTGGAAAACCGCGACATCGGTGCCCGGCTTCTGCCGCAGCCAGAGCGTTGCGAAATCGGTCAATTCGATTTGGCGCGGGTCGATCACGATAAGCTTGGCGCCGTTCTTGCGCACCGCCTTCTTAAGGAACAAGCTAATGACAGGATGGGTCTCGGTGGTGTTGCTGCCGGTGACGATGAAGGTATCGAGGTCTTCCATCTCGCCGATGCTGTTGCTCATCGCGCTGGAGCCGATCGCCAATTGCAAACCGGTGACGCTGCCGGCATGGCAGAGCCGCGCGCAGTGATCGACATTGTTGGTCTGCATCACGGCGCGCACCCACTTTTGAAAGACATAATTGTCCTCGTTGGTCGCTTTGGCGCAGGCATAGGTGGCGATGCTGTCGCCGCCATGTTCCCGCACGATCGTCGTCAGCCGCTCGCTGACATAATCGAAGGCCTCATCCCAGGTCGCCTCGCGGAAATTCCCGCGCGCGCCAGCGCGAATCAGGGGCGTCTTCAAGCGGCGGGGATGCGTGGCGAAATCCAGGCCGAAGCGCCCCTTGACGCAGAGATTGCCGTAATTCGGCGCGCTGTCGAAGGGCGCTTCGACGCGGTAAATGCGGTCGCCTTTGATGCGCAGATCCATCTGGCATCCGACGCCGCAATAGGGGCAGGTCGTGCGAACGCTGCTCTCGGGCTTCAGTCTCTCCATAAGCCACCTCCTTAACAACAATTATAATCGCAGCGGCAGCTATGTATCAAACGCCGGCGAGCGCAGGGCAATCGCTTCAAATTCTTTTAACTACAGAGGACGCAGAGGACACAGAGTTTAGATGCTTTTGACGACTTTTCCCTAAATCCGCTGCTTAAATTGGGCAGGCTTGACGCAACCTGGCCGATGAACTTCCTTCCCGCCCAAAAAATTTGCGACAATATGCCGCGAAATCTCCGATCAATCGCTTTCCTCGGCGTCCTCGGCGTCCACGGTGGTTAAATTTCAGTTTAGTTTTGCTCGTCGCAGCGGCGCCAGTTTTGAAGCGATTGCCCTGCCGGCGAGCGGCGCAGTGTTGCATTCTCGCTTGCCATTGCATATACTCTTTTCATACCTGTTTCGGAGCGAGAGACAACATGGCGGAATCTGAAACCAGTCTGGCGCAGCGAGTTGAATCCTTGGAGCGGACTTCGCATGAGCGGGTTGTTGAGCAGGTCGCGGACCTGGGCGAGCGCGTAACCGGGTTGGAAAGCGCGCGCGATGCAGAGAATCCGCACTTGGCGACCAAGGCCGATATCGCGCGCCTGGAGCTACGGATAGAAACTCAATTCGAATGCTTGGAAGCACTGCAAGCAAAGAAAACAGGGCGAAATAGCCGGTTGGACACAGCCCTAGACCGTCAAGGGCTGAAAATGGACGCGGCGTTAGATGCGCAGACCGATCAGGTTCGACGTAAACTTGATGAGTGCATTAATCGAGCGTTAGCCGTAGTGATCATTGTTTACATTGTACTTACCGCATTAATCCTCAGCCAATTGTCCGGCTGAATGGAGACGGCGTAGCGTAATCGGCGCGAGAATCGCCGCGCTGTCGAAGAGCGCCTCAACCCGATAAATCCATTCGCCTTTGATGCGCAGAGGCATCTGATAGCCGACGCGGCGTCCAGTCATTTGGCATTCATCCCCCACCATTCGTCGAGCGCCTCAAAGATCAGGGCGACTGTCGTCGCGCCCGGGTCGATGCGCCCAATGCCGCGCTCTCCCAGGAATTTGGCGCGTCCCTGCCGCGCGACAAGATCGCGGGTGCTTGCCGCGCCCTCTTTCGCCGCCAGCGCCGCCCGGTTCCAGGCGCTGCCAAAGTCTTCGGCTTCAAGAAAAGCGGCGACCGCCGGCGCCAAGGCGTCGACCATGGTCTTGTCGCCGATATTCGCCTTGCCGCGCGCCTTGACGCCTTCGAGCCCGCTCTGCAGCAGCGCGCCCATCTCCTCTTTGCCCAGCGCGTCCCTATCCCGTAACAAGGCGACGCCATGCAGGAAGAAGATGCCGAAGAGCGCGCCTGACGCGCCGCCCATGCGGTTCAGCAAAGCCTTGGCTGTCGCCAGCCAGATCGCGCTCATGCTTGGCTCATCAAGCGCAGCGATATCCTCGACCGCCGCTGCAAATGCTGTGCTGACGTTTGTGCCGTGGTCGCCATCGCCCAGCGCCGCATCAAGGCGATTCAGATGCGCGCTCTCCGCGCCGATGCGGCCGGCGACGGCCGCGATTATGGCGTTCAATTCCGCCGGTCCGATTCGCTTCATTCCTCCCTCGTCAATCTATGGCAGTCGTCGCACGTCTGCACTGAACAGTCGGATTTGCTGCAATATGCGTCTGTGTGATCTAATTGCGGCCTTACTGTTGGAAAGAAGACGGCCGGATTTTGGATTTCGTCAGCACCTTGCGCCGTAGTTAGAATTCACTTAGCCGTTGACCTATAATAACGATACAGTTTCAGGGTCAAGATTTAGACAACGTAATTTTTCGATTGCTTTAGCCACTCATAATTGCGCGACATATAATTGGTGGCTATATTTCATATAGTCAATTGAATTACAAGTTCAATTGACTGCGCCGGGTAAAGCGCCATTATCATTCATAGCATAACCCAGAAAACTGGCAATGCTAACGCGCCCCGCTTGCGAGAAGAAAACGTCTTCCAGCCAGGAAGAGGTCTACATCTCAGAGGGGAGTGGCTAATGTAGTGGATGCGGTTTCCCATAGACCCTGACAATAAAACTCTGTGCCCTCTGTGTCTCTGTGGTGAATTAACCTGCGCCAAGCTCGCATTCAAGATATGTCCACCGATATGGACACTGCCTCTCAGAGCGTCAACTTGATTTGTGAAATATTTATGGTATGATATACGCAGAATAGTCTAGGTAGGATCATGAATTCCGTAGACCTGTTGAGCAAGACAGATGATTCCAAGGGGATTGGTCCCAGGTTCATCTTGTTTACCTCCATTCTCGCAGTATTTTTTGCTACCTTGTGCGCGCTGAACGGACATTCAGCGCGGGACATCCTCGCATACTTCACCTTTGTGTTTATCGTGGTGTATTCGGTGCGCCGCGCGTAGATGCGCTTTACCCCGTACCAGATCATTATTCTTATCGCAGTCATCTGCGGATTTGTTTTAATGTATTCCGGCAGAGCGGGTATAGACGTATTGCTGTTCTTATGCGGCGTAGCTTTGCTTCTTGCTGCCGGAGTGTCAAATCGTAGAGTAGTCCTAAGAATCGCTGCTCAGGGTTTCAAATTCGGCATGGATTTGCTTCCTTCCCGCAAGAGCGAATCGCCCGCCGCCCACAATCAACTAGAGCAATCAGATGACTCGCAAGTGAAGTTGCCCAATCGCGAGAAATAGAAGTCTGATCAAGGTTTTGGCGCTTTCGTACATGGTTCCCAATCTACCGGGCGAGCGCCTTAGCCCCGGCCGCCGAGCGACTGCTTCATGTATGCGCCGTTCGCTGGCGCGTCCCAGAGCGCTTTCATCTGCGCGTCGACGCGGCAGAGCGACAAGGCGAAACCGGCCATCTCCTGCGTGGTGGCGTAGGGCCCTATCCACGATTTATAGACGCTGATGCCGGCTTCCGCCAACTTGGCCGCGGCCCGGCGATAGAGAACGAAGAGTTCCATCAGCGTCAGGCTGCCGCTGTTGTTGAGCAGGACCAGCGCTTCGTCCCCGGCCCGGTAGGGCAGGTCTTCCAGCAGCGGCGGCAGCATTAGGTCAATGGTGTCGTCGGCGCTGAGCGCCTTCCGGCGCCCCATGCCCATCTCGCCGTGCAAGCCCATGCCGATTTCCATCTCGCCATCCGCCATCTCAAACATGACCTCGCCGCTGATCGGGCTGGCGCAGGAACTGAGCGAAACCGCCAGGCTGCGCGTGTTGTCGCGGACCTTCTCCGCCAGCGCTTTGGCCGACGCCAGGTCGGCATCGCCCTCGCAGAATGCGCCCAGCAGCTTCCAGACGAAGAAGAGACCGGCGGTACCGCGGCGCTCCGGCTCCCGGCCCTTGGGCGCGCTGGATATGTCGTCATAAAGCAGGACCATTTCGACATTCTCCAAGCCCTCCGCTTCGCATAAATCCAGAGCCAATTCGGCGTTGAGTCGGTCGCCGGCATGGTGGGAGACACAAACTAGCACGCCGCCGCCATAATCGGCGGCGCGGATGCCTTTCAGCATTTGCTCGGGCCCCGGCGCCGCGAAGAGTTCGCCCACGACATTGACATCCAGGAGGCCTTCGCCAATCCAGCCCAGCATAGCCGGCTCGTGGCCGCTGCCGCCGCCCATGACCAGGCCGACTTTGCCCGGCGCTTTTGGATGGGCGCGCAGCACCAGCCGATCGCCGCCGCAGCGAACGATGTCGCTGTAGGCGGCGCAGAAGCCCTCCAGCATTTCATCGACAAGGTCTTCGGGCCGGTTGATGAGTTTGTGCAGGCGCGCGCTCATTGAATCTCCAGCGGTATTCCGCGAAACTGACGACAAATGTAATTGCCTGAGGGGAGGATAGCTAAACTGTCCGGGCAAGTCAAAACGCTTTCATGCGGGTAGCGTATCAGAGTCGGTTGGACTTCTTTAGGCGCCGACGACTTGGCAGGGGCGACTGACGGTCTGTGTCGGCGGTCAGTGTCTACGCGACCCACGCGCCCCGGCGAGTCGCCCTATATGATTCTGTTATACGCATCGGGCGATCCGCCGGATCGCCCCTACCAGACTATTTCAGCCGAAATGGATTCACTACTTTCACGCGCGCTAGCCGTTGCGATGTCGCGCGCTGAGGCGGATGCGGCTGTATTTTGGCTTTGACCCATTTCGCGCCTATACTGTTTATAGACGGCGCCTGAGAAATAACTTCAAGAAAGCAATGCAATTTTCAAGTGGGATGCAGGATAGTGAAGGGGCAACTATTGGCTCGCCCACTCTTGCTTCAAAATGCCCATCAGATTTTGCATGACTTACTTGCGTTAACTGTGAAATGAGGAAATAGATAATGCCAGTTGAAAAAGAAAACTTGTTAGACCCGTCCCGCCGCGATGTTCTGCGGATTTTCGCCGCGGGCGCAGCCGCAGCTGTCGGGACGATCACGCTTGACCGCGCGCCCGGGCTTCATGTGGCCCAAGCGAGCGGCGGCGGAACGCTGCGTATCGCCTGGCTGACGCCGGCCCAGCTTGACCCGCGCTCCGTCTCCGGCATGAGTGAAATCGCCCTCTTGAACGCGCTCTACGACTACCTGTTTGAAACGGATGCCTCTTCAAATCTCATCCCCGCGCTCGCGTCAGACTGGGAGCGCAGCGCGGACGGCAAGCAGTACCGGCTGGAGTTGGTGCGGAATGCGGTCTTTCATGACGGCAGTCCGCTCACCGCGCAGGACGTGGTCTGGACGATTCAATGGCAGCTTGACGCCGGCGGCACCATCGCCGATGTCTTGGCGGCGGTCGAATCAGTCGAGGCCAGCGGCGATCATACGGTTATATTCCAGCTTGACGCGCCCGACCCGGATTTTCTCTATCGTCTGACGGAGTACAAGGTCGTCATTCTCAAAGCGGGCGCTGAGAATACCGGCGAAGTCTTCAACGGCAGCGGGCCGTTCATCATGGAAGAGTTGATCGCGGGCGACCGCGCGGTCATGCGCGCGAATGAGAATTACTGGCGCGGCCCGCCAACAATCGACACGCTTGAATTCCTCTTCTTTGACGACCAGCAGGCGGCGATTGCCGCGGTGCAAGGCGGCATTGCCGATGGCATCTTGCGCCTCGACAATTACAGCTTCCTCAACTTCAGCGGCAATACCCGCTTTAACACAGTCGACCTTCCCACCAACGCGCATCAGATGGCGCGGATCCGCGCCGACCGGCCGCCGGGGAATGATATCCGCGTTCGCAAAGCCTTCAAATTGGCGACGGATCGACGCGCCATCTGGGAGCGCGTCCAGTTGGGCTTTGGCGCGCTGGGCAAAGATTCCCCCATCGGGCCCTCCTTCGCGCAGTATTTCCTCGCCGATGCCGAGCCGCCCCCGCGCGATCCGGCCGCCGCCGCCGCTTTGCTGGCCGAGGCCGGTTATCCTGATGGCCTGGATATGAGTTTGCATGTGCCCAACAGCGGCGCCATGCCCGACCTTGCGCAGACCTTCGCCGCTCAATGGGAGGAGGCCGGGATACGCGTCAAGATCGTACTTGAGGAAGAGAACAACTATTGGGTGAGCAAATGGCTCGAAGTTGATCTCGGCGTCACCTGGTGGGGCGACCGGGTTGTCCCGCAGATTTACCTCGACCTGGCCTATCGCTCCGGCGCGACCTGGAACGAATCCCATTGGCAGGATGAACGGCTCGATGATCTGATCGATTTTACGCGTTCCGCCCTCGATGAAGAAGCGCGGGCCGCCGCTTATAAGGAGATTCAGCGCCTCTTCCTGGATGAAGGGCCGATCATTGTGCCGTATTTCTATGCCTCGTTCATGGTGATGGCCAGCCATGTTTCCGGCGTGGTGATGCATCCTTTCTCCGGGCGGACGCATTTTCGCGAGGCGGTTGTCAGTTGAGCGCAGCGCCCCACTATCCGCTCGCGGATTGATATTTCCAATCGTCAAGTTCCTATGCGATAATATGCGCGCCTGGCGGCTGCTAGCCTCCAGGCCGGGCGATAGGGACGATGATGGCCGAAAGTCGTGAATTGATCCGCCAACGCCGGGAGCGTTCGCTGGCGCCCCCGCGTTAGTTGCGTTTGTTGCGGGCTCTTGCTTTCGCGATGCGCCTTCGCCCTTCGTCGAAGAAAACCGTCAGTATTCACAATGCAAAGGACAAATCACTCGTGAAGCAAAACAACAGCAACCCCGCCAATGCAGTATCCCGCCGTGAGTTTCTCAATATCTTCGCCGCCGGCGCCGCGGCCGCGGTCGGCACGATCGCGCTGGATCCGCTCGGCGCCAGCGTCAGCGCCCAGGACGGCGGCGCCTTGAGCATGGCCTGGCTGACGCCGGCCACCTTCGACCCCCGTTCGGCCTCCGGCGATAGCGAAATCGCCGTCTTGAACGCGATATACGACTATCTGATCGAGACCGACGCCGCTTCCAATCTCGTGCCGCGCCTGGCCTCGTCCTGGGATGTCAGCGATGACGGCCTGGTCTATACCCTGCAAATCCGTTCCGATGCCACCTGGCACGATGGCAGCGCCGTCACCGTGGACGATGTGCTTTGGACGATCCAGTGGCATCAGGAATCCGAAAGCACCGTTGCCGGCTTGCTGAGCGTGGCGGAATCAATCGAAGCCGCGGGCGAGAACGCCATCGCCATTCGCCTGAGCGAGTCCAATCCGGACTTTCTCTACAACCTGACGGACAACAAGTTCGTCATTCTCAAAGCCGGCGCCGAAGATGTCGGCGTCGAATTCAACGGCTCGGGCCCCTTCATGCTTGAAGAAATGATCCCCGGCGACCGCGCCATCCTGCGCGCCAACGCGGATTATTGGGGCGGGGCGCCGAGCATCGACCGCCTCGAGTTCATCTATTTTGACGATCAGCAGGCGGGCATCGCCGCTGTGCAAGGCGGCAGCGTCGACGGCATCATGCGCCTGGACAACTCCAGCTTCCTCGGTTTCAGCGGCGATATGAATTTCCATACGACCGACATCCCCACCAGCGGCCACCATCTGGCGCGCATTCGTTCCGATCGCGAGCCGGGCTCGGATGTCCGCGTGCGGAAGGCCTTCAAGCTGGCGACTGACCGCGATGCCATCTGGGAGCGCGTGCAATTGGGCTTCGGCGCCCTCGGCAAGGATTCGCCGATTGGGCCGGCCTTCGGCCAGTACTTCCTGGCGGAAGCGGAGGTTCCGGCCCGCGATCCGGAAGCGGCCGCGGCCCTGCTGGCCGAAGCCGGTTATCCCGACGGCCTGGACATGACGCTGCATGTGCCAAACAGCGGCACCTGGCCCGACCTGGCGCAAGCATTCGCCGCCCAGTGGGAAGAGGCCGGCATCCGCGTAGAAATCCAGTTGGAAGACGAAAACAGCTATTGGGTCGAAGACTGGATGACGGTCGACCTGGGCGTGACCGGTTGGGGCGCCCGCCCGGTAGCCCAGCTCTACCTCGACCTCGCCTATCATTCGGAAGCGCCCTGGAACGAATCGCATTACAGCAACGCGCGCGTCGACGAATTGATCGAAATCGCCCGCTCAGCGCTTGATCAAGGCGAGCGCACTGCCGCTTACAAGGAGATTCAGCAGATCCTGCTGGACGAGGGGCCCGTTGTTGTGCCCTATTTCTTCGCTCAGTTCATGGTGCTGGCGAACCATGTGTCCGGCGTTGCGCTGCAGCCCTTCGCCGGCCGCACGAACTTCAACCGGGCGCAGGTGGGATAAGGCGCTGGCGCCGCGCCCCGAGCGTCAGAAGCGTCAGCAGGAAAGCAATGCAGCAATCTGAAGAATGGCGCGGGGCGATTGACGGTCAGTGTCTACGCGACCCTGTCGCCTGCCGACACGAGCGCGGATTTTCGGGCGACACACAGTGTCGCCCCTACATATCGACTTTATGCTGAATTTCGCATGATTTGCCTGCCGTTACCTGGAGTGAAGGTTGGACGCAAACTGAACGTTTTCGACGGCGAAAAAAATCGCACCCAATGCATTGGGGGAGACTTTGATGGGGCTGCGCTTGCGATGACAGCATGAAGTGCACCGACAGTCCCATGCTTTCGGGCGCGTTCCAGCGCAGCCTCCGCGCCTTGGCAGCTCTGGCGCGGTCGCTTCTGCGCCAGCCCCAATCCGGTTTGGGCGCGAGCCTTGTGCTTTTCTTTTTCTTCCTGGCGCTTCTAGGCGCGCAGTTGGCGCCTTATCCCAACCCCAACGACCAAAGCCACGACCCCCGTCTGGCGCCGACGCTGGACATCGCCGCCTTGCATCTGGGTGAGCACCCCTTCGGCACCGACCGTCTGGGCCGGGATGTCTACAGCCGCGTGATCCTCGGGGCCGGCAGCATCTTCCGCATCGCCGGGCTGGGGACGCTGGTCAGCGTCGCGCTGGGTTCGGCGTTGGGCTTGTTCATGGGTTATCAAGGCGGCTGGCTGGATGAATTGCTGGGCCGCGTCATTGACGCCCTGCTGGCGGTGCCGGCTCTGCTGCTCGCTCTGGTGCTGGTCGGCATCATCCGCAATCTGGATTTTGAGATCGGCGGCTGGCAAGCGGAATTGGCGGATAATGTCGTCCTGCTGGTGATCGCCCTGCTCTATATTCCTATCGTCGCCCGCGTCGCCCGCAGCGCGACTCTCGACATCAAAACGCGGGAATTTGTGGAGGCGGCGGAAATCCGCGGCGAAAGCAAGCTCTACATCATCTTTCGCGAGATCCTGCCGTCGGTCATTCCGGCTCTGGTTGTTGAGGCGTCGCTGCGCTTTTCCTACGCGATCTTTCTGGTGGCTTCGCTGGGTTTCCTGGGTTTTGGCGCCCGCCCGCCATCGCCCGATTGGGGGCTGATGGTCAACGAGAACCGCGGCGGCTTCTACCAACTGACGCCCTGGGCGCTGGAGTTCCCCGCTCTTGCCATCGCTGTTCTGGTCATCGCCGTCAATCTCTTGTCGGACGGCGTGCGCCGCGCCGTGCAGAAAGGCGCCTAGCTGTGGCCGCCCGGCATAGCCCCCTGCTTGATGTCGAGAATCTGACCATCAGCTACCGCGTGGGCAAGCGCTGGATTCCGGCGGTGCGGGATTTCCGGCTGCAACTGGAGCCGGGCCATATCTGCGGCTTGGTCGGCGAATCCGGCTCGGGCAAGTCGACCGTCGCTCTGGCGCTGATGCGCTATCTGAGCGGCAACGGACGCGTCGACGCCGGCAGCAAGCTCAACTTCGCCGGCGAAGACCTGCTAGCCAACTCGGATGCCGATATGCGCCGGCTCTGGGCCGGGCGGATCAAGCTCGTGCCGCAGAACGCCGCCGCCGCGCTGAATCCGTCGATCAAGATCGGTCGCCAGGTGATCGAGGCGCTGAAGGCGGCCGAGGGCGCCAGCGACGCGGAGGCCTACGCGGATATGCTGCGTGTCTTTCACGATGTCAATCTGGTTGATCCGGAGCGGGTGGCCGAGCGTTATCCGCATGAGCTCAGCGGCGGCATGCAGCAGCGCGTCGCCATCGCCATGGCCCTGATCTGCAATCCCGAAGTGCTGATCATGGACGAGCCGACGACCGGCCTTGATGTCACGACCGAGGCGGTCATTCTGGATCTTCTGCGCCGGCTGATCGCGGAGCGCGATACCAGCGTCCTGTATATCACGCACAACCTCGGCGTCGTCGCCCAGCTTTGCGAACGCGTGCTGGTGCTTTACGCCGGCGAAATCATGGAGGACGCCGCCGTCGCCGATCTTTTCGCCGATGCGCGCCATCCTTATACGCTGGGCTTGATCAACAGCGTGCCGACGCCGGGACAGAACAAAAGCCGGGCGCGGCTGCAATCCATCATCGGCAATCCACCCGCGCTGGCCCAGCAGCCGCCGGGCTGCGTCTTCGCCGAGCGCTGCCCGCTTGTGTTCGACCGCTGCCGGGAAGTCAAGCCGCCGCTGGAAGTCCTTGAGGGCGGGCGCCTGACGCGCTGCCACCGTTGGGAAGAGGTCAGCCTCAACCCAAATCCCTCCTCTGTAAAGAGCGAGGGATTTGATCCCGAGCATATCGCCCTTCCGGCGTCAAGCGGGGCGACCGCGGGGAGGCCTGAAAATGAGGGCGCCGACGGCATCCTCATGCGAGTCAGCGATTTGAGCAAGCGCTTCCCGGTCCCGCGCAGCCTGCAGGATTGGCTCCAGCGCCGGCAGCCAACGCCGATTCGCGCGGTCGACGGCGTCGATTTGCAGCTGCGCGCCGGGCGAACGCTGGGTTTGGTCGGCGAGAGCGGCAGCGGCAAGACCACCTTGGCCCGCGTCATCATTGGCTTGGAGGAACGCAGCGGCGGGGAACTGAATTTGCTGGGCCTGGATGTGCGCAACAGCGTGCGCGCGCGCAGTCCCGATGTGCTCGCCAAGCTGCAAATGGTCTTTCAGAATCCGCAGAACTCCTTGAATCCCTACCTGACAGTGCGGCAGACGCTGCGCCGGCCGCTGATCAAACTGCGCGGCCTTTCAGGCGCGGCCGCCGATGCCGAAGCGCTGCGGCTGCTCGAGCGCGTCAGCCTGCGCGCGGAATACGCCGAGCGCTACCCGGATGAATTGAGCGGGGGCGAAAAACAGCGCGTCGCCATCGCCCGCGCCTTCGCCGCCGAACCGGACCTTGTCATTTGCGACGAGCCCGTGTCCGCGCTGGATGTGTCGATACAATCGGCGGTTTTGAATCTGCTTGCCGACTTGCAGGATGAACATGGCAGCAGCTACCTCTTCATCTCCCACAACTTGTCGGCGGTCGGTTATTTGGCCGACAGAATCGCCGTGATGTATCTCGGGCAGTTGTTTGAAATCGGCGACGCCGCCGAATTGTTTCAACTGCCGTACCACCCCTATACGGAGGCGCTGGTCTCGGCGATTCCGGTGGCCGATCCGCAGCACCGAACCGAGCGCATCTTGCTCAGTGATGACCTGCCTTCCGCGCAGAACCTGCCCAGCGGCTGCCGCTTTCATACGCGCTGTCCGCGCAAGGTCGGCGAGATCTGCGTCACTGAGGAACCGCCCTGGCGCGAAGGCGAGCGCGGCCATTTCATCCGCTGTCATATCCCGCTGGAGGAATTGTCCGTCCTGCAAAGCGGTATGTCCCTGCCAGACTTGACGGACTAGCGGCTATGTTTCATTTCCTGCGCCGGCGTTTCGCCTTTTTCTTCTTCACCTATCTGCTCAGCTCGCTGATCGTGTTTCTTTTGCTGCGGGTTTTGCCGGGCGATCCGGCCCGCGTCATCGCCGGCGGACGCGAAGCCACCGAAGACCAGGTCGCGGAAATCCGCGATCAATTGGGCTTGAACGCCCCGCTGCCGGCGCAGTACCTCACTTGGCTGCGGGATTTCCTGGCGGGCGATTGGGGGGAGACGATCGCCTTTCGCGGCGCGGTCAACCGCGATCTCATCGTCGAGCGCAGCATCAATTCGGCGCGTCTGGCCCTGGTGGCGCTGCTGCTTTCCGTGCCGATTTCGGTGGCCCTGGGCGTCATCGCCGGCCTCAGCGAAAACAAATTGCCCGATATCCTGATCTCCCTGCTGACGCTGTCGGTCGTGAGCTTGCCCGAATTCGTGACAGGCTTGTTCTTGATCAACATCGTCGCCTTGCGCTGGGGCCGGAGCGAGCTGGCGCGGGCCCTGGGCTGGTGGTTCCCATCGAGTTCCGCCGTGCCCGCGAATGCCTCATTTGCTGAAATGCTGCCGGCCCTCTGGCTGCCGGCCGTTGCCGCCACCCTGGTCATGCTCGCTTACATCTCCCGCTTGACCCGCGCCGGCGTCATCGAAGAGCTGAAGCGCGATTATGTGCGAACGGCGGTCCTGAAAGGCATCCCCTGGCGCGCGGTCGTCGGGCGGCACGTGCTGCGCAACGCCCTGCTGCCCACCATCACCGTCATCGCGCTCAGCATCACCTGGCTTGTCAGCGGTCTCGTCGTCATCGAATTTGTCTTTGGCTTTCCCGGCCTGGGCAGCCTGCTGATCGCCGCGATCGAGCGCCGCGACCTGCTGCTGGTGCAAGCGATTGTGATGGTCACCGTGACCATCATCCTCTTCGCCAACCTCTTCGCCGATATGGCCTACGCTTGGCTGAATCCCCGTATCGAGTTGGACTGACGCCTGTTGCCGGGCCGCTGCTTCGCCCGCATGGACCTATGCCCCCACGCCAATCACTGGGCATGTAGGGGCGAGCCACTGGCTCGCCCGCTTGTCGCCGGCGAAATTTAGAGACGGCTGCTAAGCCGCCACCTCAACGAACTGGCGCTCGTAGAGTTCGTGGTAGAGCCCGCGCCGCGCCAAAAGCTCGCGGTGCGTCCCCATCTCGCAGATGCGGCCGCCATCGACGACGCAGATGAGGTCGGCGTTGACAATCGTGCTGAGGCGATGCGCGATCACGATTGCGCTCCGCTCGGAAAGCAGCTTGCGCAGCGCGTCTTGAATCAGCGCTTCGGTGACCATGTCGACGCTCGATGTGGCTTCGTCCATGATCAAGATGCGCGGATCGGCCAGGATCGCCCGCGCGATCGAAATCAATTGCCGCTGCCCGACCGATAAATTGGCGCCGTCTTCATAGATCTCCGTCTCATAGCCCTGCGGCAGTTCGCCGACAAATTCGGAGACGTTGGCCAATTCGCCGGCGGCCAGCACTTCCGCCATGGTCGCTTCCGGCTTGCCGAAGCGGATATTGTCCGCGATCGTGCCCGCGAAGATGAACGGGTCCTGAGAGACCAGGCCCATCTGCTCCCGCATCGAACGCTGTTTCACCTCGCGGATATCAATGTCGTCGATGCAAACGGCGCCGTCGCTGACATCGTAAAAGCGCGCGATCAGATTGGCGATGGAGGTCTTGCCGGCGCCCGTCGGTCCCACAAGCGCCACCATGGCGCCGGCCGGGAAATCCAGATTGATGTCGCGCAGCACCGGCAAAGATTCGCGATAGCCAAAGTTCACGCCGCGAAACTCGATCCGCCCCTTTATCGGCGGCATGGCGCGCGCTTCTTCGCTGTCTTGGATCTCCGGCTCGGTATTCAGGAGGTTGATAACGCGCTCGCCCCCGGCCATCGCCGTCTGCATCGTGGCGTACAACTGGCTGAGTTCCTGCACGGGCACGAAAAAGCGATTGACATAAGCGAGGAAAGCAATCACCGTGCCCAGGGTCAGGCTGCCCTGGGCGATGCTCAAGCCGCCGAAAAGCAAGACGATGCCGATCGCGACAATGCTGAGAAACTCCACCGTCGGCAGGAAGACGAATGAAAGCGACATGGCTTCGATATGGGCGTCGCGATTGGCCTGGTTAACCTCGTCGAATTTCTCATAGGTTGAGTCTTCGTTGGCGAAGGCTTGAATCACGCGCATGCCGCTCAGGTTTTCCGCCAGGTCGCCGATCATATTGGCGTTGCGGGCGCGCGTCTTGCGGAAGGCCAGCTTCGCCCGCCGCGCGAACACCAAGGTCGCCAGCACGATCAAGGGAATGATGGAGAAGGTCACCAGGGCCAATTGCGCATTAAGCGAGAGCATCACAATGATGATGCCCGCCAGCAGAAGCGTATCGCCGGTCAGCGTGATCAAGCCCTGGGACAGCAGTTGGTTGATCACGCCAACATCGCTGATCACGCGGGAAATCGTGACGCCAACGATGTGATTGTCGTGGTAGGACAGGGGCAATTCCTGCAGCTTTTGGAAGAGCGCCGAGCGCAAATCGGCCAGGACTTTCTGCCCGACCCAACTCAGCAGGTAGCGCTGCGCCATCGACGACAGATACAGGCCGGTAAGGGCGAGCAGCATCACAAGCACAACTTCGTTCAGGCCGGCTATATCGCCCGTGGCGATCGGCCCGTCAATCGCCACCTTGATCAGAAAGGGCGTCAGCAGGGTCAAGCCGGAAACGCTGAGCATGGCGAGGAAAGCGCCGAGCATGCGCAGCGCGTAGGGGCGCAGGAAGACGAGCAGGTACCAAAGGACGCGCAGGTTGAAGGAACGCCCTTCGACCTGGTCGGCGAAGCCCCGCAGCGTGCCGCCCGGTCCGCTCATTTTGACGCCGGCAGTGCCTAGAGAAAATCCCATAAGACCAGCTTTCCCGCCTTATTCGCGCAAGTTCCGATGATAGATTTCGGCATAGAGCCCGGAGGTATGAAGCAGTTCTTCATGCCGGCCGGCGGCTGCGATGCGCCCGCCCTGCAAGACGAGCACCTTGTCCGCCATGCGCACAGTGCTCAAGCGCTGGGCGATGATGAAGGACGTGCGCCCGACCATCAAGCGCTCGAGCGCGATTTGTATCAAGCGCTCGGTTTCCGTGTCGACGCTCGAGGTGGCGTCATCGAGCAGCAGGATGCGCGGGTCTTTGAGCAGGGCGCGGGCAATGGCGATGCGCTGCTTCTGCCCGCCGGAGAGCGTCACGCCGCGTTCGCCGACATCGGTGTCGTAGCCGTCGGGCATGGCCGCGATGAAGTCATGCGCCTGCGCCGCTTTGGCCGCCTCGATCACATCCTCATCCGACACGCCGTTGAGGCCGAAGGCGATGTTCTCGCGGATTGTCGCCGCGAAGAGAACCGTCTCTTGTAAGACGATGCCGATCTGATCCCGCAGGGAATTCTGCGTGACGGCGCGCACATCATAGTCGTCGACCAGGATGCGCCCGCCGCTGACATCGTAAAAGCGGGGAATCAGATTGATGATTGTCGATTTGCCGGAGCCGGTCGCGCCGAGCAAGGCGACCACCTCGCCAACTTCCGCTTCAAAATTGAGCTTGTCCAGCACTTGCCGCTGATTGAAGTAGGAGAAGGAGACATCCTGGAATCGCACCCGCCCTTCAATCGGCGGCAGCGCCACCGCGTCAGGCGCGTCGGTCACTTCCGATTTCGCATCAAGGATGGTGTAGACGCGTTCGCCCGCGGCCGATGCCATCGCCACGGCCGGGATGATCACACCCAGCCGCCGGACGGGCGATATCAATTGCCCGAGGTAGGTGGTGAAGGCGACAAGTTCGCCGATGGTCAGGTTGTTTTCGATGACCAGCCGTCCGCCCAGCCAGATGATGGCGACTGTGCTCAAGCTGGCGATGAAATCAAGCAGGGGGATATGCGTGGTCTGCGCCGCCACTTGCTTCTGCGCCAGGCCGAACCAGGCGCGGTTTTCCGCCTCGAAGCGCTCGATCTCGGCATCTTCCTGGGCAAAAGCTTTGACGATCTTGGCGCCGCGCAGGTTCTGCTCCAGCACGGTGGTCATCTCCGCCAATTTGTGCTGCAAGTCCAGGGACAAGGGGCGGTAAATGCGCCCGAAGCGGAAGGCGACATAAGTCATCAATGGCATCAGCATCATGGAGAGCAGCGCCAGCTGCGCATTCATGAGGAGCAGAGCGACAAAGGTCAAGAGCATAAGCCCGGTATGTTGATACAGGCGCAGGATCGCTCGTCCGGTCAAGAAACGCACCCGCTCCACATCGGAAATGGAGCGCGCCAGCAATTGCCCGGTCTGCGCGCTGTCATGGTAGGAGAATGAAAGCGAGCTCAGCTTGTCGTAAATGGCGTTGCGGATATCGTATGCCACGCCCTGCGACGCCATTTCGGTCCCGCGCCCGAGCGCAAAATCGACCAGGCCTTTCACAATCGTCAGCATGAGCAGGCCCAGGAGCGAAGTGAGCAAGATGTTTATATTCTGCTGGACGATGCCGGCGTCGACGATCCAGCGGATGGTCTGCGGAATCAAGACCGCCAGGCCGTTGGTCACGGTCGCCAGCGCATAAACGCCGATGGCGATGTGCCGGTATTTTTTGAGGAAGGTAAAACTGCGCAAGATTGCGCTGCGCGGCGGGGGATTGAATGCGGGCGCTTGATGCGATGCTTTTGCGGATAACCTGGCCATAGGGTGGGGGCTAAAGCGAGCGACTCCTTGCTACGGATAATGGAATGCCATCTACCATACTGATTTTGCTGTGCCGGGAACAGCCTGAATATGCCTGGCAATTCGAATCGCGGCGCAAAGGGACGATCGAATTGCGATCGTCCCTCCGGTCATTTCTTGGCGCGGACGCGCTCAAAAGCGGCGCGGCAGCCAGACCGTCATCTCATTGATGCCGCGGTTGTTCCAGGCGTAATAGGGTATGAGGGTGATATCGAGGTCCTCTTCCCGCTCGTTGCCCGCCTCCAGGTAGAGCGCGTCCCGACCGTTCCCATCCTGCAAGCGGCGCGCCACGCCCTTGATGACGGTGACGCCGCCCAAGAGATCCGATGTCTTCTGCGCCGACAAGCGCATATCGTCGGGCGCGTAGACGTCCAGGATGGAGACATCCTCCGGCAGATCCGCCCCTTCCAGGCAATAGACAATCGGGCCGCGCATGACAGCGACATGATTGCGGATCTCCTCCGCCTTGGGGTGGGCTTTGATCAGCTTCGGCTGCATCGGCAGCGAAAGCTCGATGACGTCCCCGGCCCGCCAGGCGCGCTTCAACTCGGCGTAGCTGCCCGGCGTCAAGTCCTGCCGGGTCGCCTCGCCGTTGATCCGCAGCGACGGCGCATCCACCCAGCCGGGTATCCGCAGCCTCAAGCTCAGTTCGCTCGCCGGCGCCGCGTCAATCGCGATGCGAATCACATCGTCCCAGGGATAATCCGTCTCTTGCGTCAGCGCGAATTCGGCGTTGTCGGCCAGCGTCGTCTTCAGGCTGTTGCTGCCGTATAGATGAATCCAGAAGCCGTCGTCCGAGGCGCTGTAGAACCAGTTATGCAGCTGGGCGATTGTGCGGGCCGTATTCGTCGGGCAGCAGTAGCAGAACAATAGATACCAGCGCTCGCGGGTGTCTTGGCTGAGCAGCGGGTGCTCCGCGCCATACCAGCGCAGGGGATTGGTGTAGCAGAACTTGATGCCGTCCAGGCTCATGGACGACAGCATGCTGTTATAGAGCACAAGTTCGACGATATCGCTGTATTTGGCGTCGCCGGACAGGTTGAGCATGCGCCAATTCCACATCGCATGGGCGATATTGGCGCAGGTTTCGTTGTAGGCGGTCGCGTTGGGCAGTTGATACTCGTAGCCGAAGGCTTCGTGCACGGCGCCGGCGTAGCCGCCCAGCTCCGGCCGCTGGGAGGCGCCATGGTGCTGGGCCGAGGTGCCGCCGGTGATATACATCTTGCTGTTCACGGCATTGTCCCAGATGCGCTCCAGCGCTTCTAGCAGCTCGGCTTCGCCGGTCTCGGCGTAGACATCGGTCGCGCCACAGTACAGATAACCGGCGGTGACGGCATGGCCGACCGCGCGCGTCTCCTCGCGCAGCGCCATCATCGACTGATTGAGGTCCTTTCCGCCCGGCTGCGACCCGCGCATATCGACGAAACACTGCGCCAGTTCGAGATACTTCTCGCTGCCGGTGGCGCGGTAAAGATCGATCGCGCCCATCGTATTCGACGGGTTGAATCCGAAATGCGCCAACTCCGGCGGCCGCGGCAGGAAAACCTTGCAGAGATAATCGGCGAGCTTGATCGCGATTTCCAGGAAGTTGCGCTTGCCCGTGATGCCATAATGCACGGAAGCGGCCGTAAGGAGGTGGCCCATGTTGTAGAGTTCGTGATCGTGCAAATTGGTCCAGCGCTCTTTGTCAGCGCTCAATTGCATGGGCGTGCTGATGTAGCCGTCGGCTTCCTGCGCCGCGGCGATCACGCTGATCAATTCATCGAGTTGATCAATGATGGCCTGCTCTTTGCTGAGGCCGTAAACATGCGTCAGGGCTTCCATGTATTTGTAACAGTCGCCATCGCTCCACATCGTGCCTTTGCGCTCGCCCTCTTGTAAACCGGCGGCGATGTAAAAATTGCTGAAGACGGCGCCATTCTTCGGCTCGTCCAGCGCCCGGCGCATGCTGGGCAAGACCCTGCGGCGGCATAAGTCAAACAGGTCGCCCCAAAACCCGCCATTCCAAGTGACGGCGTCGTGAGCTGGGGGGAATAATTTCTGATGCTTTGTCATCGTTTGCATTTTTTCTTTTTGTCCTTTCCTGACTACAGCTCGTCTACAGTATGAAGCAAGCCATTTTGATGTCCGGCGCGGACTGTTCAAATCGCGTCCGGCGCCCGGCATTCATTCGATCATTTTACCAATTCGAGCGCGATCTATACTTGCTTATAAGTTTCCGCTTTGCTATGGTAAGAGAAATATCGCACAAATAAGTAAGCATGGAGCAAAAAAAACTCATGCGGCTCGGTTGGTCGGTACTTTGCAGAGACTTTGAAGCGCACGATGATGGTTCCCTAAGCCTTGAGCGGGTGTTTGCGGATTCTGTACTTGACATTGCAACAGTTGAGCCGCCGCCTGTCCAAGTGGCGTTAAACCCTCCGGTTTTACTCCTTTCGCATTGGTTCAAAGAATCAGAGCTAGAGAGAAACATATATCCGGCAGTATTGCGTGTACTGGCTCCCGGCGACAATGTGATCTTGACAGAGTGGAACTTTGCAATCGATCTTCTGCTATCTGACAGTAGTCTAACGGTTTTCCAGGTCCGCGATTTGGAGTTTGTGGGCGACGGACTATATGAGTTTCACATTGAAGTCCTGGAATTCGGCGAGTGGAACATAGTATCGCGGAATATCCTATACATAAGGGAAGTAGTATAATAGCGCAACCAACTACTAGTGAAAGGAGCGACGGAAATGGAGCAAAACAATTGGGTTTCATCCAATACGCCCATCGTAGAATATGAAGTGAGTTCCAAAGGCATCCGCCACATACGCACTACGATACCCGGCAAAAAACCAAAAGACGATTCCAAGAGAGACGGCGACGACAAGAAGAGCGGCAAGAAGGACTGATGCGCCAGCAGATCATGATGCGCATGACGCTGATTCCCTTAACCTTGAGCGGGCATTCGCGGATTCCGTTCTTGGCATAGCGAATGAATTGGTAGAGAAGCGAGAACAGACCATGAAGCGCAACTATAGCGTGTATACCGATACGCCAATCACGGAGTACGAGGTCGACTCAAAAGGCATTAGGCGCCTGCCTTCCAAGAAACGGCGCAAGAGCCCGCCGGAATGGTTCAAACGGGCGCGCAAGAAGCGCGACAAGTCGGACTGAAGCGTCCGCAGATCATGATGCGCATGATGCTGATTCCCCTAGCCTTGAGCGGGCATTCGCAGATTCCGTTCCTGGCATTGCGAATGAATCGCTAGAGAATCGAGAGCAAACCATGAAGCGTAACAATTGGGTGTATTCCGACACGCCAATTACGGTATATGAGGTCGATTCAAAAGGCATAAGGCGCCTGCCTTTCAAGAATCGGCGCAAGAGCCCGCCGGAATGGTTCAAACGGGCGCGCAAAAAACGCGACAAGTCGGACTGAAGCGCCCGCAGATCCTTTGGCGCATAGGCTTCACATAGCCCCTTCTCCTAAGCGCTCGGCCGCGGACGATCCCGCTGCGCCCGGCTGAAACGCAATTTGACAGACCCTCTCAACTGACAATTGCACAGACTCAGGCCGGGCGCCCGTCTACTTGTAACCGGTGAAGACGACGCCTTGAATGAAGTACTTCTGAGTGAAGAAGAAGACGATAATCAGCGGCAGCATGACCACCAGCGAGACCGCCATCAGCGAATTCCACTCCGTGCCGTAGGTGCCCTGGAAGAAGCGCAAGCCCAGCGCCAGCGTATATTTGTCTTGATCGAGCAAGAAGATGAGCGGGCGAAAGAAATCGTTCCAATGGAATTGGAATGAGAAGATCGCCACAGCCGCCAGCACCGGCTTGGACATAGGCAGGGTGATGCGCCAGAAAACGCCGAAGCGCGAACAGCCGTCGATCACCGCCGCTTGATCCAGCTCGCGCGAGTGGGTCAGGAAATATTGGCGCAAGAGGAAGATGTAGAATGGATTGCCGAACCAGGACGGCAGAATCAGGGGCCAGAAGGTGTCGATCATGCCCAACTGCTTGAAGACGATGAATTCCGGTATCAAGGTAACCTGTCGCGGCAGCATCATGGTGGCGAGCACGACGATGAAAAGCGCGTTGCGGCCCCGCCAGCGCAAGCGCGAAAAGGCATAAGCCACGATCGACGAGACAATCACTTCGCCGAGCAGGCAGAGCACGACGATGAATAGCGTATTGCCGAAATATAGATCGAAGGGCAGTTGACCCAGCGCGTTGGGATAATTCTCCCAGACGACCTTCTGCGGCCAGAACTCGGGCGGAAAACGAAAGACATGGGACAGCGGCTTCAAGGAGGTCGAAATCATCCATTGAAGCGGCAAGAGCACGACGATCGAGCCGATGCCGAGCAGCAGATAGACGATGATCTTGCTCAGGATTTGCCGCGCGCTTAAGCCGACGCCCTTGCTGCTCATAAGTTGTCCTCGTCCGATTCCGCTTCGTAATACACCCAGAACCTGGCGGTGGCGAAGAGGATCAAGGTCAGCAGCAGAATGGCGACGAAGAAGACCCAGGCCAGGGCCGAGGCATAACCCATCTTGAAGTTCTGGAAAGCCTGGCGATAGAGATAAAGCAGGTAAAAGAGCGATGCGTTTGCCGGTCCGCCATTGGTCATGATGAAGGTCTCGGTGAAGATCTGCATGGTGAAAATGACGCCGGTGATCAACTGGAAGAAGATGGTCGGGCTGAGCATGGGCAGGGTGATGCGGAAGATGCGCTGCCACCAATTCGCGCCGTCGATCTCGGCCGCCTCGTAAAGGTCGGTCGGGATGGATTGCAAGCCGGCGAGGTAAATGACCATGCCGCCGCCGACGCTCCAAAGGCGCATGATGACAAAAGCGGGCAGGACCCAGATTTTGCTGCCCAGCCAGGCTGGACCTTCAATGCCAAATATGCCCAGGGCGATATTGAGCAAACCAAAATCGGAAGAGAAGATCCATTGCCAGAGGATAGCCACCGCCACGCCCGACAGGATCGCCGGCAGATAATAGATGGTGCGGAAGACGGCGAGGCCGCGGATGTTGGTGTTCAGCAGCATGGCGATCGCCAAGCCGAAGACGATGTTGAGCGGGATGGACGCCAGGGAGAAAACCACCGTGATCTTCAGCGAGTGCATCGGCAGCGGGTCGGTGAAGAAGAGCTTGTTGTAATTCGCCAAGCCCACCCATTCCGGCGGCGACAAGATATTCCACTTGAAGAAGGACAGCGCCAGGGAGGCGACCATAGGGAAGGCCGTCAGCAAAAGAAAGCCGGCGACCCAGGGCGAGATCATCGCCCAGGCCAGCACGGTTTCGCCGCGCTTGTAGCCGACGTTCAGCGCGGCGAATGCGCCTTTTCTGGGAAGGAATTGGGCGAGGCTCACCGAAGAACCAACCCCCCTCTAAATCTCCCCTCGTTGCAATGGAGGGGGACTTTGTTTTCGCTGAGCCAAACAACTGTCATTGCTGGCCAACTCAATTGCGCAAACTTCATATACCCGCATATCGTTTGAATAGCCCCCTCTCCATCGCGATGGGGAGGGGGTTGGGGGAGGGGTTGACGTACTTAACCCGAGCGCCACTGACCTTCCGCAATCAGCGGGTTGACTTGCCGCACGATCTCGTCGCAGACGACTTTGGCATCGCGCTCTTCGCCGATCAGGAGCAGGTCGATCTGCGCCTGCATGATCTGGGAGATTTCGCCGAAGTTGGTCAGCAAGGGATCGGGCGCGACAAAATGCCTGGCCGCGTCAAGCATGACGTGTTTGTTCGCCGGCGGCAGCGGATCGGTGATGAACCACTTCTCTTGCTCCGCGAAGGAGGTGCCCTGCAAGCCGCCTTCCTTGATGATGGTTTCCATGGCCGGTCCGTTGAAGAACTTCAACAGATTCCAGGCGCATTCCGGCGCCTGCGTCGTCTTCGGGACGACCAGCGGATAGTAGTAGGTGTAGTTGGCGCGTCCGCCAGGACCGGCCGGGTAGTGGCCCAGGGCGACGGTGAAGTCGGTTTCGCGGTAGTTGGGGAAAGACCAACTGCCGCTATAGAACATTGCCAGGCGGCCGGTCTGCATCAGGGCGTTGGTGCCCATCTCGGCCATAGCTTCCGGGCGCGGCGCAAAGCCATATTCCCAGCGCAGATCGGAATAGAACTGCAGGCCTTCGACAGCGCCAGGTTCGTTCAAGGTGCATTCGGTTGGGAAGAAGGGATCATCCACCAACTGCCCGCCGAAGATGCGCACCCAGGTCTGCCAGACCTTGTCCCAGCCGGTGACATCGCAAGCCCACTGCGTCGTATTGCCATTGGCGTCGGTCTTGGTCAGCGCCTCGCAAGAGTTGAAGAAGTCGTCAACCGTCCAGCCTTCGTCGTCCCATTGCGCCGTCGGCAGCATCGCGCCCGCTTCTTCAAACATATCCTGGTTGTAGAATATGGCGATGGAGGCGACGTTGTCCGGCATGCCATAGATGCCGCCTTCGTGCGTGTATGCTTCGATGGCGAGGTCCGGGAATTGCGTCAGGTCGTAGTCATCGGCATCGACGTAGGGTTTGAGGTCGAGCAGCAGATCGTCCTTCAAGAATTGGGGCAGCAGGCCGATCTCGATGATGAAGACATCGGGCGGAATGCCGGCCGCCAGGCTGGTGAAGAGCTTGTCGTTATAACCCGCTGCCGGACCGCCCGGCACCGAGGTGAAGTTGAGCGCGCAGCCCGGATAGGCGTCGTCAAAGGGCGCCAGCGCTTTCTCGCGGATGCCGATCAAAGGCGGACCATCCCAGAAAAAGATGGTGACTTCCTGGTCGTCCTGGGCGAGGACTCCGCCAACGCCGGGTATGGTGTAGACGCCGGCCGCCAGCGAACTCATGCCGGCCATGCGCAGGAAATCGCGCCGGCTCATGTTTATCTTTCTAGTCATCATTCACTCTCCAAACTTCGAACCGCAAAATACAAAGACGAGTTCAAATCATCTGCGCGCGCAGATAATTCGCTGATTGATGTACTCTCGATAGCCTCCTCCTCTCCAGCGCAATATACAGGCATGAACCATGCCGGGACTCGGCGAAACCAAGTAACAAAGATAGCGCAATTCGGGTTTCATTGCGAGTTCATTGGGGGCAAGACCAGGGCAATCGCTTCAAATTTTCCTTAACCGCCGAGGGCGCCGAGGTTCGCGCAGGTCGCGTAGGTCGCGTAGACACAGACCGCCGACACAGACCGCCGCTCGCCCGTACACCGAGTCACCGTAGGGGCGACACTGTGTGTCGCCCGAAAATCCGCGCCTGCGTCGGCGGGCGATTCACCGGGTCGCGCAGGTCGCGTAGACACAGACCGCCGACACTGACCGTCAATCGCCCCCAAGCCGCGCTTCAGATTGTTGCGCGTCTTAATTGCGCTTGCTTCTATGTCCTCTGTGATCCCAGTAAAATCGAGTAAGCAATTGAAAAAATGCGCATCGTCTTTTGCGGCATACTTGCGGGCGAGCCACGTGCTCGCCCCTACGGCATCAGAGCAGAGTCGGTGTACGGGCGAGCCGGTGGCTCGCCCACTATTGCTTCGAAATGCCCATCAGATCGTTGCGCGTCCTGCTTGCGCTTGCTTCTATGCCCTCTGCGCCCTCTGTAGTTAAAACAAATTTGATGCGATTGCCCTGGGAAAAGATCTGCAGGCCGCCGCGCAAGGGCGGCGCATTCTGTGCTAGAATGCCCGCGATACAAGCCCGACCTGTTCAGTCCGGGCTTTCCACTCCCGCAATAGCCTGAGTCGAGGTGGCATCGGTGTCCGAAATCATCGTCATCGGAAGCGGCGTGATCGGCTTGAGCGCCGCGCTGGACTTACAGGCCTCCGGCTATCAAACGCGCATCCTCACGCGTGAATTGCCGCAGGCGACGACATCGGTGGCGGCCGGCGCCATGTGGTCGGCTTCCGGCCTTGAGGGCCGGCAGCGGCGCTGGGCGGAAGTCTCCCTCCGGCGTTTTCTCCCGCTGACGGAATTGCCCGGCAGCGGCGTCACGCTGCAGCGCATGCGCGAGGTCTACGCCCAACCTGTCCCCGACCCCTGGTATCGCGATTTGCTGCCCTTCTTCGCGCGCGTCCCGGCGCAGCGCATTCCGCCCAATATGCGGGACGGTTATTTGATGGATGTGCCTTTGGTCGCGCCGCCGCTTTACTTAAGCCAGCTGCAGGCTGAATTCCTGGGCAATGGCGGGAGCATCGAGACGCGCGCGGTCGGCTCGCTTGCCGAACTGAGCGATGAAGCGGCGCTACTTGTCAATTGCAGCGGCGTGGGCGCGCGGGAGCTGGCGGATGACGCCGGGGTATATCCCATTCGCGGGCAGACAATGCTGCTTGAATCGAGCGATATCGCCCTTGGTTATATGGACAACAGCGCCGTGGATCACATCTTTCCCCGCGGCGATGGCGTTCTCGTGGGCGGCGTCAAGGTCGCCGGCGATTGGAACCGGCAGCTCGATCCGGCGGTATCGGCCGATATCATGAGCCGCGTCGCGAAGATTGAGCCAAGCCTGGGACAGGCGAAGGTACTCAGGCAATTTGTGGGCTTGCGCCCGGGCCGCGCCGAGGTGCGGCTTGAAGCCGAGCGGCTTTCCGAAAGCTGCGCGGTCATTCACAATTATGGCCACGCCGCCATCGGCTATACCTTGTCCTGGGGCTGCGCCGCGGAGGTCGCGGCCCTGGCGCGAGAATTGCTCTAAAGGCGGGCGTCAGTCAATTCAGGCATGGAAGCGGAACAGACCACCGCATTACGCGCGCCGGGCGCCCGGTCAGGCAGTCGCAAAACGGCCTGCGCCGACGGTCCAGGCCGGTCTTCTCGTTCCAAGGTCCGCAATTGCCATATAAGGCCAATGCGATGATCATCAGCAAAATCCGGCGTCAACCGCGTATTCTGCTTCGCTTGCCGCGGCTGCCGGTGGCGGCGGCGCTGGCGACCATTTATCTCTTCTGGGGCTCGTCTTACCTGGGCGTCGCCTACGCCCTGGAAAGCTACCCGTCTTTTCTGCTTTCGGCGCTGCGCTTGCTCGGCTGCATCGTCGTTCTGGCGCCGATGCTCGTATGGCGCGGCGCCTCTCTGCCCTCGCGGGGAGAAATGATCAGCGCCAGCCTCTTGGGCACGCTGATGTTCAGCGGCGCCGGTTTGGTCGCGCTGGGGCAAGAATTAGGCGTCTCCAGCGGGCTGACATCGGTGGCGACCGCGGCCGTTGTCATCTGGGCGACGCTATTCGCCGCGCTTCTCGGTCATCATCCGGGAAAGCTGGAAATGACGGGAGTCGCGATCGGTCTCGTCGGCGTCGCTCTGCTCAATCTGGAAAAAGGCATGCAAGCCAGCCCGGCCGGCGCCCTGGTCCTGTTGCTGGGACCGATGGCTTGGGCGCTCGGCTCGATGATCAGCAATCGCATCGCCCTGCCCAGCGGCTTAATGAGCGTGTTTTTCCAAATGCTGGGCGGGTTCTGCGCCTTGATCCTGCTCGGCGCGCTGCGCGGCGAACAGCTTCCCAGCGACCCGGCTTTGTCCGCCACAGCCGCGCTGGTTTACCTGGCGCTCTTTCCCACCTTGCTCGGCTTCAGCGTCTTTATGTACCTGGTGCGGGAGGTTCGCCCGGCGCTGGCGACAAGCTACGGCTATGTGAATCCGATGATTGCGGTGCTGCTGGGGATTTCATTGCGCGCGGAAAGCATTACTCATATCGGCGCGCTGGCAATGGCCGTGATTATCAGCGGCGTATTGCTGGTATTGATGGGCAAGAGCCGTTGAGCGGACGGCGGATCGAAAGGCGGAGCTCACGTGGAAAGACAGAATATCTCGTCGGGAACGGCATACGAAGCGATCGCCGGGTATTCGCGGGCGGTGCGCCTGGGGAGTGTCGTTTATGTCTCAGGCACGACAGCGACTGAAGGGGCGGATCGCGTAGTCGGCATCGGCGACAGCGCCGCGCAAACGGACTTCATAATCGGCAAGATCGAAGCGGCCTTGCGGGAAGCGGGCGCTTCGCTGAATGACGTCGTGCGGACGCGCATTTATCTCGCGCCCGACGCCGACTGGGAAGCGGTCGCCCGCGTTCATGGGCGTCGCTTCGGCGAGATCCGACCGGCGAATACGCTGGTCTACGTGCAGGCCCTGGTCGGCGCGGATTACCTGGTCGAGATGGAAGCCGAAGCGATCGTCGCCGGCGAACAGGCATGAAATTCAGCCTGCGCTTCAATAACGATCTGCCGGTGCGCGATTACATCGCTTATGCCCAGGCGGCGGAGGCGGCCGGCTTCGACCAGTTCTGGGTCAGCGACGATCTGTTTTTGCGCAGCGCGCCGGTGATTCTGTCCGCCGTCGCCATGGCGACCGAAGTCATCGAAATCGGAAGCTGCGTCCTCAATCCCTACACCATGCACCCGGCCGAGATGGCGATGTTCGCCGCCACGCTGGATGAGCTTTCCGGCGGTCGCTTCAATCTGGGCGTATCGTCCGGCGCCGAAGATTTTATACGTTGGCTGGGCCTGGATTTTAGTTTTCCGCGCAGCCGCGTCGTCGAAAGCGTCGAGGCGATTAACCGGCTGACATCGAATGAAAATGCGGCGACGGATGGAACCGTTCTGCAATGGACGAAGGAAGCCTGGCTGCGCTTCGAGGCGAAGCGTCGCGTTCCGATCTATCTGGGCGCCATGAGCCCGCTTATGCTGGAAGAGATCGGCGCAATCGCTGACGGCGGTTTGCCGCTGCTCTTCCCGCCCGAACATTATGCCAATGTGCTGCCCCATGTCGAACGCGGCTTGGCGCGGGCGGCGCGCTCGACCGACGATATTGACCTGGCCGCCTGTATATGGTGTTCGGTTTCGCAGGATCGGCTGGCGGCGGAAACGATGCTGGCCGACAAGATCGCCTACTACGGTCATGCCTTGAGCCCTATGATTCTGGGCCAGTTGGGATTAAGCGCTGAAGACTTTGAGCCGATCCGGCGCGCCTATCATGTGGACGGGGATGTGGACGCGGCCCGCCGAATGGTGACGCCGGCGATGCTGCGCATTGGAATCGCCGGCACGACAAAAACTCTGATCGAAAGATTGGAAGCCTTGACGGCGCTGGGCGTCAAACACTTGAGCTTCGGCCCGCCGCTCGGTCCGGACACTCTCGCCGCCATCCGCGCGATCGGCCGCGATGTGATCCCGCATTTTGCCGGGCATTGACTTGCCGCTTCCGGCGGCATCAGTACACTAATTCTGTAATACGCTTGCCCTGCGCTGCAAGCGGCATGCCTGCATTTCTTCGCCGACATGCCGTAGAATGGACGGGTGAAGCGAGAGGCTGTGGGGAAAGGCTCGGACATGTGGCGACTGGCGCTGCTAGGCATAATCGTCTTGCTCAACCTGCCGTCCGCCGCCCTGGCGCAGGGCGACGCGATCCCGATCTGCGCCAGCGAAGAGATTCTCGAAATCTTCAGCTTGATCGTCGCCCATGAGCTGAAGGTCGACGAGTCCTTCGCCGGCTTCGACGATCTCCTGGCTTACGGCGGGGCGCAGATTGATTTCCGCGAGCAGGGCTTGTCGCAGATGCCCTACTGCGCTGACGCAATTGCGCTGCGGCGCGCCTTCACGGAGCTCGGAGGGGACGGCGTCGCCCGCGGCGCCCTGGAGCTCGCCGGCCTGTCCCCGAACCAGAATCCCTATCGCTTGCAGTTGGACAGCGACCAGGCGCGCGTCAAGGCGCTGGCGGCGTCCATGTTTGCCGCGGAGCGCGCGGCCCCGGCGCCGGCCGATCTGGATGCCTGCCAACCCGAGGATCTTCAACGGCTCGAGCGCGCGATCGACGGCTTGCTGGTTCTGCTCGAAGCCACGGCGACTGTGGTCAACCGGGAGCATTATGTGCTTTCGGTCGACCAGCGTTTGCGCTGGCGGGAGGAGAATTTGTCCCGCCCGCCGGACTGCGCCGAAGCGGCCGAAGTCGCCTTGCGCATGAGCGAAACGGCGACTGACGCGGCCGCCCACCATGCCCTGGCCTATGCCGGCGTTTCCAGCGCGATAAATCCTTATATCAAGCTGGAAGCGGAAGGCGTTGCGCTACTGCGCGATTGGCGCGAGCAAATGCAGATCGCGCGCGAGTCCTCAGCGTCCGTCGGCGGCGCGCTGCCGCCTTGCAGCCTGAACGAGTCGACCGCCGCCTACCAGGTTGGGCTGTCCTACAGCGAGCTGAGAGCGCGCAGCGCCATGATCGCGACGAGAGCCGGTTTGCTTGCATTCAGCGACGGCCTCATCGCCTATCGCGAGAACCAGTTGTCCCAGTTGCCCCTGTGCGCCGAGGCCTTTAACGCCAGCTGGTGGATCGGCGAGGCCCTCGCCGACCTGACTATTCATGCGGCTGCATCTCTGGATTCATCTCCCGCTTTGTCCGCCGGCAGCGCCGCGCGCGCAGAGGACAATGCCGCCAAGGCCGCGGCCGGCTTGACGCGCCTCAAGCGCGCGCTGGACGGCGAGCGGCGCCTGATGGCGCCCGCGACTGGCGGGCCCCTGGCCTGCAGCGATGCGGAATACCGCTATTTCACCAGCTATCTCCTGCCCGAGTTTCGAGGTTTTCTTGATAGCGCCCTGGAGGTTTCTTCAGCCGCCGAGGCGGGCGCCGCCATAGACAGCTCCGCCGAACTGCGCGATTTGCTCTGGGCGCAGCTGCCGCGCTGTGGCGAAGCGCTGGAGCAGGGCATGTTCATGCGCGCGGTCGCGGCCGATTTCAGCGCCATGCTCGCGCTGGAAAGCGCGGGTTTGCCGGCCGAGGATATCCCTTTTACACGGGCGGCCGCAGCCAATATCGAAGGTCTCTTCAGCCGCGTCCCGCCGCCAAATGAAGGAGCGCCGGTCGCTTCCGCGGGAAATATCTATTTCGTCGTGGCGGAGACGGTCGCCAATGTGCGCGCCTGCGGCTCGACTTCATGCGAGATTTTGGCGACCCTGCGGCGCGGCGAAACGCTGGATGTTCTGGACGATTCCGGCGCCTGGTTCGAGATTCAATTGCCGGATGGCCAGACGGCTTTTATCGCCGGCTTCCTGGCGAGCAAGACGCGGCCTTAAGATTCGGGCCAATTCGGCCATTAGCGGAAAACACTTGGTACAATTTCGACGGCGGCCTTCATCATGCTGAGGGCGCGCTGGTTTTATATTCCACTGCCTGATCCCCTATGCCGGCGGCTCAATCGCTAATACAATTGTCCTATTGGAGGGAAACCTATCATGAAGAAAACTGTATTGCTGATTTATCTATGCTTGTTGCTGATTGCGCCCGCAGCGCAGGGCCAGGAAAGCGGCTATCCGTCCTGCGGTGAATTGGAATCGCTGATTTTCCTTACTTCTTTCGTGGACCCGGCGCTGCTGGATATTGCCGAGTTTGAGTCGATCACAGATTTCCTTGACACCGCTTCCACTTATCTGGAATCTCGGGAAAGCGAGATTACGCTCGTGCCGCTATGTGGCGTGGCGATTGAAATGCAGCGGCAGGGCCTCGCCTTTAAGGGCGATCTTTTCGGCCAGATGGTCATGCGAATGGCTGACGTGCCCGCCGCCGCCGATCCTTATGTCATTCTCGTGCCGGACAATGACGAACGGCTGGCGATGAACGAAGAACGCTATGCCAGCGAAGAATCTCAAGACGAGCCAGCCGATCGCGAGATTCCCGCTTGCAGCATGAGCGAGATGTTCAAGCTGGATTCTCTGGCGAACCAGCTTGAAGTCACGCATGCCCGCGCTTTGAACTTGGAAGGCGCGGAGAAATGGCTTCTGGCCAATTACCAGATATTGAAGTGGCGCGAAGAAAATCTTGAAGCGCTGCCCCAATGCCTCGAAGCAATTGAAGCCGGTCAGCTCTTGACCAAACTGGCCACCGATAGCGCGGCGCAATTCGCATTCAGTCATGCCGGCTTCCCGGATGCGCATAACCCGTTTGTCGAGGCGGTCAACAGCGGGCTGCAAATGCTGCAGTCCTGGCGCGATCATCTCACGCTCACGCGCCCCGAACACGCGGGCGCCAAGGTGCTCGTATTGGGAATGCCCAGCCAACTCCCGCCTTGCAACCGGGAAGACATCGACCGCCTTCATAGCGCCATGCAGGAAGATATTTTGCCACTGCTGGGAACGAGCGAAGCGCCCGAGATCGAAGAGCGTTTGACCGAGTATGCCGAGTCGCACATGGCATTGCGCTACAGCATCTTCGCGGAAGCGCCGGTTTGCGCCGAGATTTTCGAAGGCCTCTGGCTCGCGCGGGAACTGCTGGGCGATCGGTTGGCCTGGGCCTCCTTCAATGCCTTCGGCTACATCGGTCCCGTCAACCCCTTCGGCCGCCAAGTCCGGTCCAAGACCTCCCAACTGAATGCCTGGATGAGCCGGACCGCCGCCACCCTAAGGGCCGACGATGCCGGCTCTCCAGCGGAGGAGGGGGCGCTTGATGTCCCGGCCTGTCGCTCCGGCGAGTTTGACCTGACGCTTGCCTACCTGATGGTCGATTTTGACGGATTTATGACCAGACTGTTCGACAAGGGCGATGACTTTGACGCTCTGGCGAGTATTGCAGAGTCTTTCACGCTGCGGGACAGTTTGTGGGCGCAAATGCCGCGCTGTAAAGAAGCGCTCGAAATTGGCTTGATGATGCGACAGATCGCCGGCGACCTGATGTCCTCAATATCAATGAATCTCGCCTCGGTCGATAGGGCTAATATTCCTTACGCTGACGAGGGCCGCCGCGATATGGATTTGATTGATGTGCTGCGCGATGAAGCCATGGCCACTGCCAGCCAATTAGGTCTGGGCGCGCAGACCTATTATGTCACCGCCAACACTTACGCCAATATCCGCGCCTGCGCCTCCACCGAATGCGCAATCGTCGGCAGCGCGCAACGAGGTGAAGCGATCGAAGTCCTTGACGATTCCGCCGATTGGTATGAGATCCGCCTGGAAGACGGCGGAACTGGCTATATCGCTGGTTTCCTGGCGAGCAAGACGCGGCCCTGAAATGGCGAGTCGCCAGCCGATGATCTCGCAAAGCGCAGCGCAGCCCGCCCCGTTAGGAGACAGTGTCTGGCCGGGCAAGCAATTGAAACGCCGGGCTGGCCTTCACGAAGCCATTGAACTGCGCTCTGGTCGCCCCAGCCTGGCCGGTTAGTTCCATGTGAGGACACAAAATGTACAAGCTATTTGCCGTTGCGGTTCTGATCGCGCTGATGGTCGCGCCGGCCGCGCGCGGGCAAGAGAGCGGCTTTCCCATCTGCACCGAAACGGAAATCCTCGTCTTTTCGAGTTCACTCATCAATCGCCTGGAGATGCTGGACCGGGCATCTACTCAAACGCTTGATGACCTGGTCAAGCACGCCGTTGAACAAGTCGAATCCCGGGAAAATGATTTTCTGCTGATGCCGCTCTGCGCCGAGGCGATCGATTTGCAGCGGCGGAGTTTCGCTGAACAGAGCGATTTTGTCGGCGGTATTGCCTTGCGCTTGGCGCGTGTGCCCGATGTCGCCAATCCTTATGCGCTGCGCCTGCCCGATAGCGAGGGACGGCTTCAAGCGTTTCAAGCGGTGCTGAGGCGGGCGGACAACAGTCAAGCGCCCGGGCCCGAAGACCGGCAAGCGCCCGCCTGCACGGTTGCGCAGGCGCTCAAGCTGGATGCCCTGACGGAGAGCTTTGACGTCAAGTACAGGCGGGTCAACAAATTAGAAGGCGATTACAAATGGCTGGAGGTTGTCGACCAGCTTCTTCAGTGGCGCGAGCAGATTCTGGGCGAAATTCCAGAATGCCTCGAAGCGATTGAAGTCGGCTTCATGTTGAGCAAGGCAGCCAGCGATGCGGCGGCATTGGCCGCCTTGCAACATGCCGGGGTCGCGGACGAGCGGAACCCATACATCGACCCGGTCATCGCGGTCAGACAAAAAATGAATGCCTGGAAGGACGAGCTCGAGCTCACGCGTGAAGAAAACCAGGGCGCTTCCCTGCTCATTTTGGGACGGCCCAGCCAACTGGCGGCATGCTCGGCGGCGGAAATTAAAGACGCCCTGGATGAGCGACTGGGCGAGTATCTTGACGTGGCGGAACTGATTCACAGCGTGACATCGGTTGACGACTTGGCGGATTTTGGCCGGGCGCACATGGAATTGCGACATGGCATGCTGTCCCAACTCCCCCGTTGCGCTGAGGTCTTTGAATTTGAGTGGCTGGCGAAGCAATTGCTCGGCGATTTGGCGGCCGGGGCCGCTTATAAAATCATGGGATACGCGACGAGTGACAATCCCTTTGCCGCCGCGGTCGAAGTTCATACGAGCAAGCTGGGGAACTGGATGGTTGATATGAGCGCGCTGCTCGCCGACGACGAACGTGGCGAGGGTCCGGCGCCAGCTGAGCGGGAGGTTGAGGTCTGCTCCGCCCCTGAGGTCATATATGTTATGTCCTATCTCATGCCGGACTTGAGCCGATTCGTCAACGAGGGTTTGACCTTGGATACGGTGGAACGGCGCGACGCTCTCATTGACCAGTCATTTGCCCTAAGAGATCGTCTTTGGGCGGAATTGCCCCGCTGCCAGGAAGCGCTAAAAGTGGGAATGGACATGAGACAGATCGCGGGCGACTGGATGCCGATGATGACGATGGATACGGCCGGCGCCCAACTGCGCGACATTCCTTATCTGTTTGAGGTACGGGAGCGCATGGAGTTGATTTCGCAATACAGCGACGAGCTCAAAGGTGGGGCAGAGGCCGCCCAAGGCCCGGTCTCGGTAGGGCAATCATACACCGTCACCGCCAACCCTTACGCCAATATCCGCGCCTGCGCCTCCACCGATTGCGCAATCGTCGGGACCGCGCAGCGCGGCGAAGCGATCGAGGTCATTGACGACTCAAGCGAATGGTACGAAATCCGCCTGGATGATGGCGGAACCGGCTTTATCGCCGGTTTCCTGGCGCGCAAGACCCAGCCCTGAAAGCGGGACCCATCGCTCCTCTGCCAGCCTCATGTTTCGCGATGCTTGAGCATGGCAAGGCAACGCTTGCCCTATGGATGCACAGGTGCGCCTTTTTGTATATCGCTTCCCTGCGATAAGATGATTCTGAACAAAGGGCCGCGGAGGGGTCTATTATGAAGATACTACTCCTGTTTACATTGCTTGTATCGCTTTCACTTGTTCCCGCGGCGCAAGGCCAGGAGACGCGCTTGCCGGCTTGCACTGACGGGCAAATGATAGAAGCGCAATCCATGAGGGAAACATTCGATCCTTTGAGACGCGCCGGGACGGAGATCGGAAGTCTGGACGATCTGCTCCGCTTGGGCGCCGATCAGGTCGCCTGGCGCGACGCCATGTGGGCGCAATTGCCCCGCTGCAACGACGTATTCTGGCTGGGCCTCTGGCTGGATCAATGGTCGGAAGCGATCTTTATGCGAGCGTCTTTAATCGGCGCCGGTATTGCGGACGACGAGCATCCTTACGCAGACTTGGGCCGTTCGGGCGCCATTCAAAGTAACTTGCTGAGTGCAGAGCTTGCGAGGGTTGCCACGGATGACGCTGCGACTAAAGATCCGGCCGACGCCCTGCCCGCATGCAGCGATGACGAGCGGCTCATGCTGGCGGGCGACCTATGGAATGGCATCGTCGATCTCATCAATGCGGCCTACGCAGTGGACTCACTGGATGCGCTTCTTGACTTTGCCGGTTTGAAACTGGCCTGGCGCGATGGCATCTGGCGGCGGTTGCCACCCTGCGCTGAAGCGTACGAAATCGCCGTTTGGATGCATCTTTATTCATCAGACCTGGCCAAGCTGCATATGCTGGATCTGTTCCGTGTCGATCGGGCGGATAATCCCTACGGCGATTCCTTCATGGAAGGCTTGATCCAGTATTCGACTTATGCCCAATGGATGGAAGCGAGTGGCACGGACTACAAGAGCTTGCCTTCTTGCGCCGGCGCCGACATAGATGCGGATCTTTATGATGCCTTTGCGCGCCATAATGTTTGGACGCTTCTGCCGAGCGGCACGGCCGAAGACCTGGGCAAGGTTGTCGCCCTGCATGTCGAGTGGCGGGATTCGCTTTGGGCGGCGCTGCCGGCTTTGACCGGTTGCCGCGAAGCTTACGAGACCGCCCTTTTGACGTTGCAGATCACGGGAGATGCCGCCGCAGTATCAGCGCTGGCGTTAACCGGCGTCGGTCTTTTGGAATTGGGTGGCGAATATCAAGAGCGGGTCGTAGGCGCCGGCAGAAGGATCGACCGTCTCTTGCGAGAAATGAAGGCGGATGGGTCCGGCCAGGCCGGTGAAGCGGCTAGGGCGCTGCCGCAATGTTCCGAATCGGACCTGGACATTCTATTCGACGATCTGCAAGGTTTCCGGGCTTTGCAGGAGCAAGCCCTAGAGCTTGAGAACTCATCGGACGTGTTCGCCTTTATTCTCGTGATGTTTGAATGGCGCGATTCGCTCTGGACTGCCTTGCCGGGTTGTGCCGAAGCCTTCGAAATCGCAGCCCTGATGATACAGACTTCCGGCGATTATGCCGCGCGATTTGCGCTGGCGCTTGCGGGCTTGCCGGAGGATGCGAACCCATACGCTGCCCAATTGGTTCATGGTATCGACCGAGTCATTCAGTGGTATAACGCTGTTTGGGCGCCGATTGCAGGCGAAGTGGAACCGCCCGGGCAGGGGACAACCTACTACGTCGAGGCGAACGGATATGCGAACCTGCGATCTTGCGCCTCATCCGATTGCGAGATTGTCGGAGTGGCCGCGGCTGGCGAAGCGCTCGAGGTCGTCGCTGAATCAGGCGATTGGTACGAAGTTTATATCGGCCCTGGCTTAGTCGGCTATATTCCCGCCGATTTATTGAGCAGCGACCCGCCGGCGGACGATTAGCCCGGATCTCCCGCCAGCTGTTCGGCGGACGGGCTAAGCGAACAGCGCGCTCTGCATATTTTCCAGAGCCGCGCCCAATTCTATGTTGCGGTTGGTGCCGCTGCCGCCGCCGATATGCGGGCAGAGGATCACGTTCTCCAGCGAGCAGAGCGGGCTTTCGGCCGGCAGCGGCTCATAAACAAAGACATCCAGGCCGGCGCCGGCGATGCGATCTTCCTGCAAAGCCTCGATCATCGCTTCTTCATCAATGATGCCGCCGCGGGCGATATTGACGATATAGGCGCTCTCTTTCATCAGGGCGATTTGCTCCTTGCCGATCATGCCCTCTGTGTCGGCTGTATGCGGCGCCGCCACGCAGACATAATCGCTCTCGCGCAGCAGCGCGTCCAGATCGGCGTAAGTCGCGTCAAACAGGCCTTCCAGTTCGGCCGAGAGCGGGCTGCGTTTGTAATAAAGATTGCGCATGCCCATGACGCTCGCCCGGCGCGCCAGCTCGCAGCCGATCTCGCCCATGCCGATGATGCCGAGCGTCTTGCCCACAACTTCATGCACGCGCATGTTGTGCATCCAGTGAAAGGCGATCTTGCGTTCGGCGGTTAATTCCGGCTTGAGGCCGCGATAGCGATATGCGCCCAGGGAGACGGCCTCGTTGGAAATGATGAGGTCTTTGCTCAATGACAAGATCAAGGTCATCGCCAATTCCGCCACACAATTCGGACCCTTCCGCGGCACGCAAGCGAAGGTCAGCCCGCGCCGCCGAACGGCGTCGACATCGATGTTGGTGTAACTGCGGCCCAGCTTGAGCAGGACCTTTAGATTATCCAGCGCGCCGAGCAATGCCTCGTCAACGGTCGCCGTGCCGGCGATCAAGCCGACGATATCGCTGGATGCCAGGGCCCGCGCGTCCTCATCGGCGCAGACGATTTGCAGCTGCGGGAAGTCCGCGGCTAAATCGGCCGCCGCCGCTTCATAACCGGCGTCCGCGACCAGGATTTTTTTCGATTGCGTCATTATTTGCCTACTCCCTGTTCTTCTTGAATTTCAGCCGCGGCCGTCCCATTCCAGCCTTCAGCGATTTCGTCCGCCTGATAGCTGATATGCGCATTCATCAGTCGAACGGCCTCTTCCGTATCTTCATTTTCCATGACCGTCACGATCGCGCGGTGATTGAGGGCGATCTGACGTAAATCCCCCTGCTGCAGATTGCTCAAGGACATCACTTGCTGCACGCGCTGCGCCACGCTGCTCCAGAGAACGCCCAGCAGTTCATTGCCGCTGTGTTCAATCAGGGCGCTATGGAAGCGGCGATCGATGCGGTTGACATCGGTCAAGCTGTCCAGCGCCGCCGCCGCTTCCATCTCGTCGCAGATGGCGTAGAGATCGCTTAAGGCGGGCGATCTTTTTTCGGCCGCCACAATCTGCCGAATCGCGTAACTTTCCAGCATGCTGCGAACGCCGAACAAGTCTTCAATGTCTTTCTTCGATAATTGCTTGACGGTCGAGACATGATAGGCGACCGTATCGACCAGGCCCTCCAGGCTCAAGGCGTAGATGGCATCGCGCAAGGTCGCCTGGCTGACGCCGATCTGGCTCGCCAGTTCCGTGCCGACAAGGGGCTGGCCCGGCAGCAATTCGCCGTTGATGATGGCGTCGCGCAAGATGGTGATGACGCGCTCGCGCAAGGATCGGGATTGGATGGGTTCCATGTTGTCGCCTTCCTTGGCCTTTGTCGGGCGGCGCCAGAAGATCGCGAATGTATACAATCAATTCCGCTTGGCGGGGCAACTCGATTATAGGTTTAGGCCGGGAGGGTGTCAAGCAAGCCGGATTGCGGCGATTCCGGGCTTGTGTCGGCGGGCCGGTCAAGACCGGGTGGCCGTGGGCAATCGCTTCAAAATGGAATTCAACCACAGAGTACACAGAGGACACAGAGGGTTGTGCAGACAGTGACCGCCGCTCGCCCGTACGCCGAGTCTGCTCTTGTGCTGTAGGGGCGACACTGTGTGTCGCCCGAAAATTCGCGCTTGTGTCGGCGGGCGATTCACAGAATCGCCCCTACAGTGTTCGTCAGATCGTTGCAAGGGCGGGCGAGCCACCGGGACGCGAAGGTCGCGTAGACACTGACCGCCGCTCGCCCGTACACATGGCCTCCCCTAATGCCGCCCTTGGTATCGCCATTTTGCATTCGGGCGACACACAGTGTCGCCCCTACATATCGACCTTATGCTGAATTTCGCATTACATACCTGGTGTTACGTCTGTTTTCTCTGCGTCCTCTGCGTTCTCTGTAGTTAAATTCCAATTTGATGCGATCGCCTTTGATGCGATCGCCCTACGCTCTTGGCCGCTTTCATTTGCCTTTTGCCGCGCGATGGTGTACATTCTCCCCATTCAAGATTGTCGACAATATGCTCTTTGCGCTGAGGAAGTCTGATTGGAAAGGAGACTCCTATGGGATTAGCGACCAATGCCGACAAATTGGTGGAAATGGCGGTCGTGGGATATGTCAGCCAGCCCACCGTTCGCGGTTATATTCCACATGCGACCGGGGAGGCGACTATCCTGCCCGGCATGTCCGGTTTCATTTACGGCGTCCGCGTCGGCGATAGCGCCTTCGATTATGCCGCCGACCACCTCGAGCCGGGCGCGTCCATCGCCCATCCTGATTTGGATGCCGATTACGCCATGCACTATCTGACCTGCATGGGCAATCAGGCCTTTTTGATGAGCGGTTTGGCGCAGGGCACGGAAGGCATCGTCACCGGCGAGCACGCGCGCCTTTTGGTCGACTTTCCGCCGGAAGCGGCCGATTTGATCGGCGTCGGCGATGCCGTGCAGATCCGTACCTTGGGGCAGGGGCTGCAGCTGGTGGACTACCCGCATATCACGCTCAAAAAGTGCAGCCCGAAGCTGATCGAGAGCCTGCCGATTGAAGCGGTCGATGAGCGGACGATCCGCGTCCCGGTCACTATGGAATTGCCGGTGCGCATCATGGGCTCCGGCGCCGAGCTCAACCCGGATTTTGTCGACCAGGACTTGATGTCCGGCGACCGCGCGCTGATGGCGGAGCTCGGCATTGACCAGATGCGCCTGGGCGATCTGGTTGTCGTCAACCATGCCGACCACCGCTACGGCCGCGGTTACAAGCCGGGGGCGGTCACAATCGGTCTCTGCATCCATGGCGATTCGATCATGACCGGCCACGGTCCCGGCATCCTGACGCTGATGACTTGCGCCGAGCCCTGCATCCAATGGGTGATCGACCCGGAGGCCAATATCGCTAACTATTTGAACATTCGGAAGGAATCATGAGCGCGAAAACCAATGCCAATCAAGTGATCAGTGTTTCGGTACAGGGCGTCGTCACGCCGCCGCGCATGCCGCCCTTGCCCGCCATGCCTTATTCGCTGGCGGCCGATGGCAGTCCCTTCCTCTTGCCCGCCTACGGCAGCATCGTCTACAACGTCTCGGTGGGGGATTCGGCTTACGGCTGGCTGGCGGATTGCGTGCATCCCAGCGTCAGTGTCAAGGTGGATGACGCGACCGGCAACCGCGGCCTGAATGTGCTGGCCTGCGTCGGCAATACCGCCATCGTCATGACCGGCAACGCCCAACGCGCCCGCGGCGTCGTCACCGGCAAGACCGGCCGCTTCTCCGAGCATGTCATCATTCACTTTGAGCAAGATGTGCGCGAGCAGTTGGCAATCGGCGACAAGATCGTCATCAAAGCCAAGGGCGTGGGCATGAGCTTTGACGACCACCCGGATGTCATGCTCAAAGGCTGTTCGCCGGAATTGGTCGAAGCGCTGGAAGCCACGACCGATAGCGCCGGCAAGCTCTCTGTGCCGGCGGTGGCGGCCGTGCCGCCGCACCTGCTGGGCGCGGGCGCCGGCCTGGTGAGCGATGGCGGCTCCATTCACATCCAGACGGCCGATCGCGGCGCGCTGGGTGAGGCCGGCCTGGATCAGTTGCGCCTGGGCGATGTCGTGGCGCTGACCGATTACGACAGCAGTTGGAATCACGGCTATCTGCGGGATGCGGTGGGTATCGGCGTTGTCGCCCAAGGCGATAGCCCGCGCGCCGGTTATGGCCCGGGCGTCACCTTGATCATGACATCGGCCGGCGGCAACATCGCCCCGATGATCACGCCGGGCGTGAATCTGAAGGACCTGTTGCTATAAAACCTGCGGCATAAGCGCTGACGGGCGACCTGATAGGTCGCCCCTACAAATTCAACAAGAATGATGTTTCGTAGGGGCGACTCTGTGAGTCGCCCGAATATCAAGGAAGTAGAAAAATTATGTCCTACATCAAACACATGGCGTTCGCCGTAAACAGCGTGGACGAAACCTTGAATCGCTACCAGACCCTGCTCGGCGTTGGCTTGGACGCCAAAGTTGTGGTCGCCGAGAAAGCGCGCATCAAAGTCGCGATCTTTGATGTTGGCGATGTGGAATACCAACTCAATGAGTCCCTGGATGCCGACGGGCGCTTCAGCCAATGGATCGCCGAGCGTGGTACCGAGGGCTTGCACCACATCTGCTACGCGGTGGAAAACATCGACACCGCCCTGGATGAAGCGCTGGGGCAGGGCGCCACACTGAAATTATGCAGCGCCTGCAATGTCTACGGCAGCCATCCCCATCCGGAAGGCTACGTCGCCTTCCTGGAACAGGAGACCGGCGGCATCGAACTGGAGTTGATGCAAGTCTATACGCCGGCCGAGCTTGAGCAATACAAGTCGATCCGCGGAATATGAAAACCGCTTCCTTAGGATTCATAATCGCAGGGGCGAGCTATCAGGGCGCCCGCGGGCCTATTGCGGTCTCGCCACACAGCAGTAAGGAAAGTCTCCCCCCATTGCAATGGTGCGCGTAGACACTGCACTCCGGGGGAGATTTAGAGGGGGGTTGAATTGCCCATCGCAATGATTCGCGTTGATGTGGATGCGCTGGAGGATTTCGTCCGGCGCGCCTTCAGCGCAATGGGCCTCTCGCCATGGGAAGTGGAATGCTGCGCCGCCGGCTTGATGGGCAGTGAACTGCGCTGTTTGCCCGGGCAGGGCCAGGGCGTCGGGCGCTTGACCGGTTACTACGACCGCATTTCCAAAGGCTTGTACCGGCCCGGTACAAGCATGCAGGTCGTCAAGGAATCGCCGGCGCTGGCGCTGATTGACGCGCGTATGGTGATGGGCTCGGTCGTCGGGCAAGAAGCGATGGCGATCGCCGTCGACAAGGCGAAGACCTGCGGAATCGGCGCCGCCTTCGTCTTCAACAGCACGCACTTCGGTTCGGCCGGTTTTCATGCGCGGCGGGCGCTGGCGGATGATTGCATCGGCATCGCCCTGACCAATGCCGGCGCTGAAATGGCGCCCTGGGGCGGGCGCGAGCCCCGGGTCGGCACCAACCCCTGGGGCTTGGCGGCGCCGACCGGCGGGGACTTTCCCGTCGTGCTGGATATCGCGCTGACCACCGCTGGCAAAGGCATGATGCGCTGGCGCGAGCGCGAAGGCCAGAAGATGCCGCGCGACTGGGCGCTGACGCCCGATGGACGCGAGACTGACGAACCGACCGCGGCCATGGCCGGCGCGCTGCTGGGCATTGGTCAATACAAAGGTTATGGCCTGTCCCTGTTTACCGATGTGCTCACGGGCGTGATCGCGGGCGGGGGCTTTGGCTTGGCGCCTTTCGCCGATCGTTCATTGGCCAAGCTGGATGTGGCGCATACTTTCATTGCGATCGACATCGAATGGTTTATGCCGCTGTCGGCATTCAAGGCGCGGATGGATGCATTCATCGCCGAGATAAAAAGCAGCGCCTTGCGGCCGGGCTTTGACGAGATCCTTGTGCCCGGCGAGATTGATCACCGGCGCGAGCAGGCTTATCGGCGCGACGGCGCGCTTTTGGACGCGGGGACATACGAGGCGCTGCGGGAATTGGCGGGCGCGCTGGGCATCGCTTTTGGCATCTGAAGCCGCGCGCATTGTCGCATCCGGTAGGGGCGACTTTGTAAGTCGCCCGCCGCGTCGCATCCGGTAGGGGCGACTTTGCAAGTCGCCCGCCGTGCCGCATCCGGTAGGGGGCGACTCGGTGAGTCGCCCGCCGCGCCGCAGTTGGTAGGGGCGACTTTGTAAGTCGCCCGCAAAGGAGCAAGACGAATACATGCAATCTCCACAAACACTAAGCCGACCGCTGGCGCAGCGGGTCGCCGCCCTGGAAGCGCCTCCGACGCAAGCGCGCGAAGCGCAGCCGCTTCCAAAGCGGGTGATCGAGGCGGCGGTGGCGGCTTTGGCGCGGGGCGAGACCCACTATACCGATCGGCCGGGCATCCCGGAATTGCGCGGCTGGGTCGCCGAGCATTTGGGGGCGCGCTACAACCTGAGCATCGATCCGGCCGAGGTCACAATCACCTGCGGCGCCACCGAAGCGCGCTATGTGAGCCTGACGCTGTTGACCGCGCCGGGCAGCGCCGCGCTCTGCCCGGGCGATGCCGCGCGGATACGCGGCGCTCTGCATCTGTTGGGCGCTCGGGTCGTGGATTCGATTGCCGACGACGTCAGCCTGCTTTACCTCACGCCCGATGTGTATCGCGAAACCGCAATCGAGCTCCTGCAGCGAGCGGAAGAAAGCGACTGGTGGATCGTTTACGACCTGAGTTTCGCGAAGACCTCGCCGCCATTTCACCCGGCGCAGAATGAAAAACTGGCGGCGCGCGTGGTCACGATTGATACGCTTTCGGATAAGATGGCGGGTTGGCGGCTGGGCTGGATGGCGGGTTCGGAAGCGGCCCTGCGCCTGCGAGCGGGCAAGCAGGCGATCACTATATGCTCGACCGCCGTCTCGCAATGGGCCGGGCTGGAGCTGCTGAGAATGGAAGAGGCATGATGCGGACAAACCTCAATATCCCGGAAAATGTCCGCGCCGTCGCTTCGGACGGCACACAGTTGCGCTACGCCATGATGGAAATGGCGAAGGCGATGCCGGACGTCATCGCCTTGGGGCGGGGCGACCCGGATTTGCCGACGCCGCCGCATATCGTCGAGGCGGCCAACCGCGCCATGCGCGACGGCCTCACCGCTGCCACCGCGGTCAAAGGCATGCCGGCGCTGCGCGCAGCCATCGCCGAGCATTTCCGCGATGTCAACGGCTTGCCCGTTGCCGCCGAGAATGTCATGCTCAGCACCGGCGGGCAAGAGGGGCTCTTCCTCGCCGTGCAAGCCCTGATTGACCCGGGCGATGAGATCCTCGTGCCCGACCCGCGCTACAGCAGCTACGACGACGCGATTCGCCGCGCCGGCGGCAAAATGGTCATGGTCCCGACCAATCGCGAAGATGCCTTTAACCTCGAGGCGGATGCGGTCGAGGCGGCGATTACCCCCGCGACCAAAGCCCTGCTGATTGTGACGCCGAGCAACCCCACCGCCGGCATTGTGACGGAAGACCGCGCGCGCGCCATCGCCGATGTCGCCATCCGCCACAACCTGATCGTCATAGTCGACGAAATCTACGGCAAGATCGTCTACCATCCCTGGCGGCATTTCAGCATCGGCTCGCTGCCCGGCATGGCGGAGCGCACGATTACGCTCGACGCCTTTTCCAAGGCTTACGCGATGACGGGCTGGCGCTGCGGTTATGTGGCCGCGCCTGCCAATGTTATAGACGCCATGGCGCGCATCAAAGCCGTGACCACGGGACCGGTCGCCACCGTTTCGCAATGGGCCGGCCTGGCCGCCATGACCGGACCGCAAGATTGCGTGAGTGACTACCTGAAAATCTACACTGAGCGGCGCGCTGTCTTGCTGGACGGCCTGGATCGCATGGGTTTCGCCTATGGCGAGCCGCGCGGCGGCTTGTTCGTCTGGGCCGATAGCTCTTCGACCGGCATCCACGCCGCCGAACTGTCGCTGCTTTTGCTGCAGGAAGGGCGGGTGCTGGTTTTCCCCGGCACGGCCTTCGGCGAGAAATGGCGGGAATACCTGCGCATCACAATGTTGGAGCCGATCGAAACGTTAAAGGAGGCGGTGGAGCGGATGCTGCCGGTGCTTGAGCGCTACCGGCAGTGAGCGGAGCTTTTCGATGGACCGCCGCACTGCGCTGGCTATGCGCCATTTGGTGCATTGCGGCGTGGGATGCGGTATATTCTATGCAATCGCTTGTGGAGCGGGAAAGGAGCGCCTAGCGAGAATTCGGCAAGTTTCGTCAGATCCAAGTAAGAAATTCAGGAGTAGAAAATGAACAGGAAAATCCCGTTGCTGCTGTCATTGCTGCTGATCATCGTTCTCGGGCTTGTGCCGCTTGTCAGCACCGCCCAAACCGTGCCGACGCCGGATGACGATACCCTCGTCATCGCGATCAACGGCGAGCCGGGCTCGATGGATCCGGCGCAAGTCGGCGGTTCGACCGGCGGCAGCAATTTCCGCATCATGATGCACACCTTCGCCACGCTTTACGAGCTTGGTCAAGCAAGCGGCGCCATTGACCCCTACCTGGCGCACAGCTTCACAATCTCGGAAGACGGCACCGAATGGACCTTCCACATGCACGAAGGTTTGACCTGTGACGATGGCGAGCCTTTGACAGCTGAAGACGCCGCCTACAGCTTCAACCGCATGGCCGACCCGGCCAACGGCTTCACTGGCAACTCGGCTGGCTTCGTTGTCGCCTCGACCGGTTTCGTCGAAGCCCGCGCCGACAGCGAGCTGGATGTAACCATCGTCGCCAGGAAGCCGCAGAACCGCGCCATGCGCCTGGGCTTGTACTCGGAGGTTTTGGTCCACTGCAAGGACTCCTACGAAGCGATGTCGTTTGAAGAAGCGGCGCGCAATGTAGTCGGCAGTGGTCCCTATTCCTTGGCTGAATGGGTGCCCGGCGAATACATGAGCTTGAAAGCGGTCGAAGGCTTTGGTTTGCGTCCGCAGGGCTTTGAAAATCTGGTCTGGCGCTTCATCCCCGAGCCCTCAACGGCGGTGGCGGAAGTGATCACCGGCAATGTCGACATCTACAAAGAATTCCCGGCGAAACAAGCCGATGCCATCCGCAATTCTGGCATGGCGGAAGCGCGTTTCTTCCCCGGCACCACCCGCACCTACATCGGCTTCAACTTGAACCCCGATGCGCCCTTCCGCGTCGAAAACCCCGACGATGTTGGCGCCCAAGCCATCATGAGGACCGATGTGCGCGTGGCGCTGCAATACGCCATTGACACTGACGCCATCTGCGAGAATCTGCTGCTCACCACCTGCGAGCGCGCGACCAGCCTGGTCAACCCCAGCAATGCTGATCACCCGACGCTGGAGCCCTATCCCTATGACCCGGCCAAGGCGGAGGAATTGCTGGACGCGGCCGGCTATCCGCGTGGCGAGGACGGCGTGCGCTTCTCGCTCGAGATGCCAGCGCGGCGCCTCACTGGCGCGATGGCGCCCGAAGTGGTCCTGGCGACCGCGCAGATGCTCAGCGATGTCGGCGTTCAGACCGAAGCCATCTTCCAGGAATCGGGCGACTGGGTGGCAGCGCTGATCACCCATGACTTGGGTCCCCTCTACTTCGGCCGCACCGGCGGCAGCGAATGGAGCGCTCAATACGACATGGCGGATATCCCGGGTCATGAAGCGGGTTGCGGCGAGGCCGAGACCAACTACACCAATTGGGATAACGACTTCTGGTGCACCGGTTGGGACACGCTGCCCTCGCTGACGGGCGACCCCGAAGCCGAGCGCGAGCTGGAAATCGCCATGCTCGAAGAGTTCTACAACGACCCGCCCTGGATCATGCTCTTCGCGGGACCGCGCACCGAAGCGGTCAGCAACCGCATCAATTACGAGTCGCGCGCGGATTACTTCATCACTGGTTACTCCGCGACGCTGAAGGACGATATGTAGGGGTGTTTACCCCTCCCCCAAACCCCCCTCCCCGACGCATCAGGGAGGGGGGCTTGTCAAGCGAGTTTGGCAGGCGAACATGTACTTCGCGCGACGAAGGGCAACATATAAATCGCCGCCTCACCACGAGTTGGCAAAGTCTCCCCCCATTGCAATGGGGGGAGATTTAGAGGGGGGTTGATCTCCCATGCACAAATACATCATCCGCCGGCTGCTGCTCACTGTGGTCGTGGTGCTCGGCGTCACGCTCTTGACCTTCTTGTCCATCCACTTGGCCGGCGACCCAACCTTCTTTTACGTCAGCGAACGCGCCAGCGCCGAAGAGCGCCAGGCTGCGCGCGAGCGCCTTGGTTTCGACCGGCCGCTGCACGTCCAGTACTTTGACTTTATATTCAATCTGGCGCGGGGCGATACCGGCAATTCGCTTACGCATCGGGTACCCGCTTTTGACGTGGTCATGGAGCGCATGCCAGCCACGTTGGAATTGACCATCGGCGGTTTTTTGCTTTCGACAATTGTGGCTTTTCCCATCGGCATTCTCGCGGCGACGCGCCGCGGCACGATGACCGATGGCACCTTGATGCTGGGCGCGATGCTGGGGCAATCGATGCCGAGCTTCTGGCTGGGCTTGATGTTCATCCTCTTCTTCGCCGTTACCCTGCGCTGGATGCCGGTCTCCGGGCACGTGGCTTTTCTCAAACCGCTCTTCGAGGGCCGGATCGACGAGGCGCTGACCAACCTGCCCGGCGCCATCCGCTATTTGCTCATGCCGATGGTCGCGGTGTCCGTTTATTCGATTTCGCGCAACTCCCGTCTCATTCGTTCGGCCGTGCTGGAAGTATTGCGGCAAGATTATGTCGTCACCGCCCGCGCCAAAGGCTTAAACGAGCGGACCGTCATGATCCGCCACGCCATCCGCAATGCGCTCATTCCAATTGTGACGGTGCTGGCCCTGCAATTCGCCTTCCTCTTAAATGGCGTAATCGTGACCGAGACCGTCTTTTCCTGGCCCGGCGTCGGGCGCCTGGTATTTGATGCGGTCAATCAGCGCGATGTGCCGCTGGTCATGACAGCGGTCGTCTTGCTTTCCTTCTTGTTCGTCAGCGCCAACCTCATCGCCGATCTCATGTATGGCTTCCTCGATCCGCGCATCCGGCTGGAATGAGTGAGAATCTATGAGCGCCCCACAGAAGCCCAAACGGGCGATGTCCCAGAGCCGCGTTTCGACGCTCGAGCGCCAGATGGACGAGCTGTACACGCCGCAGACATTCCTGCAGCGGGCGACATCCAGCATGGTTCAGGCGCGCTATCCGGTGGTCGCCATCATCTTCCTGACGTTGATTGCGCTTTGCGCCATATTCGCGACTCAGTTGGCGCCAAAAGATCCCAACCGGATCGAGATTTTTGATACGCTCAAACCGCCTCTGAGCGCCAACCGGGAGGGCGAGATCGAGTACATTCTAGGCACCGATTCCAGCGGGCGCGATGTGCTCTCGCGGGTGGTTTATGGCGCGCGCATTTCATTCTTCGTCGGTCTGGCCGCCGTCGGCTTCGGGGGCGGCGCCGGTACGATTCTGGGTTTGACGGCCGGTTACCTCGGCGGCCGCGTCGACGACTTCATTATGCGCCTGGCCGACATTCAACTGGCTTACCCTTTTATTCTCTTCGCTATCATGATTTTGACGATTCTGGGGGAAGGCGTGCTTAACCTGGTCCTTGTTCTCGGTGTCGGTCAATGGGTGACATACGCGCGCATCGCCCGCGCCGAGACGCTGGTGCAGCGCGAGCGCGAATATGTCGAAGCGGTGCGCGCCTTGGGCGCCACCGAATGGCGCATCATGTTCCGCACCATTCTGCCGAATATCCTGACGCCCTTAATCGTGATCGCCTCTTTCAACGTGGCCGGCGTCATCCTGTCCGAAGCGTCGCTGTCCTTCCTGGGCTTGGGCGTGCCGGAGAGCGTGCCGACCTGGGGCGCCATGCTGGCCAACAGCCGCAATCAACTCTTGAGCGGGTCTTGGTGGTTGGCGATCTTTCCGGGTTTGGCCATCATGTTCACGGTCGTATCGCTCAACGTCCTCGGCGATTGGATGCGCGACTTTCTCGATCCGCGTCTGCGCGGTTCCGGGCAAGGGCTGTAGGCCGTCATGACGCTGCGCGCTCAAACGGCCGTGGTCACCGGCGCAGCCCAGGGTTTGGGATATGCGATTGCCGAAGCGTATGTCGCCGCGGGCATGAAGGTCGCGCTGATGGACATTCGGGGCGACATCCTGAAACAGGTCGCCGCGGAATTCGAAGCGCGGGGCGGCGATGTCCTGCCGCTCGCGGTGGATCTGTCCGACGCCAACGAGACGCAAGCGGCCATAGATAGAACGCTGGAGTACTACGGCGCGCCGCGCGTCCTGGTGCACAATGCGGCGCTGCTGATCACGCGTTCCATGCAAGAGATCACGCTGACGCAATGGCAGACGGAAATCAACATCATACTGCAGGCGGCCTTCATCTTGAGCAAGGCGGTCTGGCAGCCGATGATCGACGCTGGCGGCGGCAGCATCGTCTACTTGTCGTCCGGCTCTGGTTACAAGGGCTTTGTTGAAGAGGTCGCTTATAACCCGGGCAAACATGGCATTGAAGGCTTAATGAAATGCCTGGCGCTGGAAGGGGCGGCATTTAACATCGCCGTCAACTGCGCCACGCCGGGCGCCCCGATCAATACGCCGATGTCGGCATCCAACTATACCGAGGCGCAGAAAGAGCGCTGGGTGGACCCGGCTTTGCTGGCGCCGGCCTTCGTCTTCCTGGCGCGGCAGGACGGGGCGGGAATGACCGGCCATCGCGTGGCGGCGCGGGCGGATGGCGGCTGGGATGTGATTGACTTGATTTAGATCTGCCACAGAGGCACAGAGACACAGAGGAAAACAGCTTGGCGGAGGTGCGACAAGGGCGACGGACAGTATTCAGGCAGACTGATTGACATATCAAATCATCGGCGCGGGCGGATGGCGGCTGGGACGCGATGGCTTTGCTATGATTTTGCCACAGAGGCACAGAGACACAGAGGAAAAAACCTATTGGGCGGAGGCTCGACAAGATTGACGATCAGTACTCGTCAGACCCATTGACGTAACAAATCTTTGGCGCGGGCGGATAGTAGGTGGGACGCGATGGCTTTGCTATGATTTTGCCACAGAGGCACAGAGGCACAGAGGAAAAAACCAATTTGGCGGAGGCTCGACAAGATTGACGATCAGTACTCGTCAGACCCATTGACGTAACAAATCTTTGGCGCGGGCGGATGGCAACTGGGACGCGATGGCTTTGCTATGATTTTGCCACAGAGGCACAGAGGCACAGAGGAAAAAACCAATTTGGCGGAGGCTCGACAAGATTGACGATCAGTACTCGTCAGACCCATTGACGTAACAAATCTTTGGCGCGGGCGGATGGTAGGTGGGATGCGATTGACTTGCTTTGAATTTGCCACAGAGGCATAGAGACACAGAGGAAAACTGCTTGGCGGAGGCTCGACAAGTACGAAGGACAGTATTCAGTCAGACCCATTGACTTATCAAATCATCGGCGCGGCGATAGAGGTTCATCGAATTCTTGGCCCTAAACTGCTTGAGAGTGTGTACGAAGAGGCGCTCTGTATAGAATTGGATCTAAGGAAACTTTGCTACGAGCGTCAGAAGAAGATCGAACTTTACTACAAGGGATATGAGATTGGCGCCTTCTTTGTTGATATTGTCGTTGAAAACAGCGTGATCGTTGAGTTGAAGTCCGTAGCTAATCTGGCGCCAGTCCATGAAGCGCAGCTAATAAGCTATTTGAAGCTAACCGGTTTACGCCGCGGTCTGCTTATCAACTTTAGCGTGGCAACGCTTAAAGAGGGAGTCAAAAGAATCGTCGTCTAAGAATTTCCTCTGTGCCTCTGTGCCTCTGTGGCAAATATACAAGGAGAAAATGATGACCGAACATTACCTCGACGACAGCGTCACCCAGCCCTTCTGGGACAATAGCGTCAGCCCGCGTTTGACAATTTATCCCGGCGATACTGTTGTCATCGAATGCGCCGAGCCGGTCGGGCAGTTGACGCCCGATTCCAACGCCGATGACCTGGCCAATATCGACTTCGGTCTGGTGCATGCCTTGACGGGTTCGATCTATATCAACGGCGCCGCCCCGGGCGATGCCCTCGAGGTGGAGATTCTCGATATGCGGCACAAGAGCTGGGGCTGGACCGGGCATATCCCCGCTTTTGGCTTGCTGCAGGATGACTTCGACTACGCCTATATCCACCATTGGGAATTGGACGGCGAAAGCTGTCATTTTGGAGTGGATGGCATCACTCTGCCCTTCGAACCCTTCCCCGGCTGCGTCGGCGTGGCGCCGGCTGAGCCGGGCCGCCTGGACACCATCCCGCCGCGCGTCAACGGCGGCAATGTCGATGTGCGCGACCTGGTAGTCGGCTGCAGTTTCTGGCTCCCTGTCCTGGCGGAGGGCGCGCTCTTCTCCACCGGCGACTGCCACAGCGCCCAGGGCCAAGGCGAGGTCAGCGGGACGGCAATCGAATCGCCCATGACGGTCACGATGCGTTTTGATGTGCGTCGCGACCTGAACATACGCGAATTGCAGATCCGGCGCCCGAGCCCGATGACGCCGGTGGACAGCGCCGGTTATCACATCACCACGGCGCATGGCCCCGACTTGATGGAAAACGCCAAGAACGCCGTGCGCTACATGATCGAGTGGCTGGTGGCGCATCGCGGCCTGAGCGAAAGCCAGGCTTATTGCATCTGCAGCGCCGCGGGCGACCTCAAAATCGCCGAAATCGTCGATGCGCCCAACTGGATTGTCGCCTTTCACATGCCGCTGAGCATCTTCGGCTGACAGGTTTCCCACCGATTGACCTGCGCGCCGATTAGCCAGGGGCCGGTTGCCACAAATAAAAGCTACAATGTCGGCAGGACGGCAGTTTGTAGTGAAGGCTCAATCATGCGCGCGCTTCTGATCATTGCGGTACTGGCGGCGCTAATCCCGCTATCGCTTGCCCAAGCCCAAGAGAACGGCTTGCCGCCGTGTACGCAGGCCGAATTTGACGCCGTTTACGCTGGGCTAGGTGACATGACGGCGTTTTTCCACCGGGCTTCGGATATCCGAACGACGGACGATTTGCTCGCGTACAGCAGATCCCATATCGAATGGCGCGAAGGCTATTGGGCGAATACGCCCTTTTGCGCGGAATCGTATGAGATCGCTTTGCTGGCAAACCAGCTGATCGGAGATTATGCCTCCTTGGTTTTGGTGAATTCCCTTCAGGACGACGAAGAAGTGAATCCTTACCGCGCCGAGCGAAAAAATGGCACGGTTAAGCTCCAGGCGCTGATGGACGCCATGCCGCCGCCCGTCAGTCCGGCTGATCCCCTTCCCGCCAGAACACTCCGAGAATGTACCGATTCTGAATACGAGTTCCTGTCCTACACGCTGCTGCCTGAGTACAGCGAGTTGGCGGACACTGCGAATGATGTGGACACGTTCGAGAAGTCCCTGGGCTACGTCGAGGCGCTTTTGGCATGGCGCCAGCAAAGTCTGACGCGGTATCCGCCCTGCGTCGAAGCGCTGGAGTTCGCCTGGCTGGCCAGCCAGACTGCCGGCGACATAGCGGCGCTGTTCGCCTACTATTACATGGGCGCGCCCGAGGCTGAGATCCCTTATTCCCAGCCGGAACGCGAAGGGTCTCAGCGGCTGGGCGAGCTAGCTAATGAACTGCGCTCTAAGGCCCTGCCCGTTGCCGTGCTGCAGGCGATCGAGCGGGAATTGGGATCGCCGAGCGGCGGCAACTGGCGGCGCTGTTCAGTTGAGGAGCTGGAAAGCATCCAGAACATTCTGCCTGGATACCGGTCGCTGGAAGATTTGGCGGGGGAAATCGACGCGCTCGACGATTTGATCGCCTACATTCAGGCGAAAATCGCCTGGCGTGAAGACATGCTGGCGCAGTTGGCGCGTTGCGGCGAGGTGCTGGAAATCGCCTGGCTGCTCAGCGAAAACAGTGGCGACCTGGCGATTATGCATGCATTGAAGTTTCATGACATTCCAGGCGACGAAAGCCCGGTCTTTCAGCAGGTGATGAGCAACATTCCGGGTATCGCTATATGGGAGCAGACCTTGCCGTCGCTGCTAAGCAGCTATAAAAAATCGACGGAAACGGGCGCGCTTCCGGCCTGTACCGCGGCTGAACTTGACGCTCTGGCCGCCATCCTGATCGAACACCTCGGCATCTTTAAGAACCGAGGCTACATCAAATCAATTGACGATGTGTTGAATCTCATAGAAGACCAACTCAGTTGGCGCGAATTCGGCTGGTCTCGTTTGCCCCTTTGCTTCGGTAGTTTGGAGATCTTCTTGCGCTCTTATTGGTTCGCCAGCGATAATGCCGTGAGCGTCGCCCTCGCCCTCAGCGGCATTGCCGATGAGGCCAATCCATACATCGAACAGCAGGCGATTGGGAAAGCTCACATTGAGCGCTGGTATGCAATCGTTGATGGGGTCTTGCCCGCGCCGAGCGCCGATACGCCAGCCCAGGCCGCGAGGGACTGAAGCGGGCGCAAGGCATCGGTCGGCCGCGTCGTGACGGGTTTATTCCGCCGCGGCTTGGGATGCGGCTCTACCGGGCTTTCTTGAGTTTCTTGATTCGAGCTTCCGCCTTGGCCAGTTTTTTCTTCAGTTTCTTTTTGCCAGGTTCCTTGCGCCGGTCTTTGGACGCCGCCGCTTGCGCCTTTGAAGCTTGCAACTCCGCCCGCGTGCGTTTCAACTCGTCGTTCGCCTGCTCCAGTTGAGCGCGCAAGCCGCTCAATTCGGCCTCCGCTTGCTCGCGGTCGGCGGCCAGTTCAGCTTGCCGTTGCTCAAGCTCCAGCGCCTGCGCCTGCAGCTGCTCGCGTTCCCGCGCCAGCTTGTTGCGCTCGCGCGTGAGCAAGCCCCGCGCCGTCGCCAAGCGCTTTCTCTCCGCCCGCATGTCATCAACTGTCATCTGCCCGTCTTGAACCATGATCGATTCCGCCTATGATGTTAAAGTGGCGTTAAGTGCTTTAACATTAGCATAATCTCCCGGTCGCGGCAAGCCGACTGCGGGCGGGTACTGTATCCATTTCGGTTGAAATAGTCTGGTAGGGGCGATCCGGCGGATCGCCCGATGGCTACGAACAGGATCGAAATTGGGCGACTCACCGAGTCGCCCCTACCAATTCGTCGGTATATGAAGAAATTCAACCGATTTCGATACAGTACCGGCTGTCGGACCCGCGCGCCGGATTGGCAAGTGGAATGTCGACGGCGGTCAAACGACGGCTATAATGGTTGGCGACCGCTCTAATCTTAACGAAGCTCTGGCCGGAATGACAAATCGCGAATTGAGCATCGCCTTCCAGACCGACAAGCGCGCGCGGGATTATGCAGCGCTGGCGCAATTGGCGGACCGGTATGACTTTGACGCGGTGACGGTCTACTGCGATGCGCCCTACCATCCGAGTTTCGGTCCGCTGCTGTTGATGGCGCCGCATATCCGCAAAGCGCGAATTGGCCCGGCCGGCATAGCGCCATCGCGCATCCACCCGCTGGACATCGCGGCCGGGACGGCCCTGCTGGCCGATGCAGCGCCGGGCCCGGTATACCTCGGATTGGTGCGCGGCGGCTGGCTGGCGGATCACGGCATCGCGGAATTGCGGCCGCCGCTGCAGGCCATGCGCGAAGCGGTTGAAATCATCCGGGCCCTGCTCGCGGGGGAATCGGCGGGTTACGCCGGCCGGGTCTTCCAGATTGCCGAGCATGTGCGCGCGCCTTATCCGCTGCCCGCCGGCCCGATTCCGTTGCAAATCGGGACATGGGGGCGCAAGCTGGCGGCTTTGGCCGGGGAACTTGCTGATGAGGTCAAAGTCGGCGGATCGGCCAACCCGGATGTGATCCCCGTCATCGCCGATTACATCGCCGCGGGCGAAGCGCGGGCCGGGCGCGCGCCGGGCAGCGTCAAGCTGGTGCTGGGCGCGGTATCGGTCATTGACGAAGATCGCGAGGCGGCGCGCTGGCGGGCGCGGAAGTCGGTGGCGCTATACATGCCAATCGTGTCGCGGCTGGACCCGACCCTGACGATCGATCCGGAATTGATGACGCGGGTTCAAGCGCAGGTGAACGCCGGCGAAGACGACGCGGCGGCGCGGCTTATCTCCGATGACATCCTTGATCGCTTTGCATTCGCCGGGAATCCGGCCGACATCATCGCGCAATGCGAAGCGCTCTACGCCGCCGGCGCCCAGCGCATCGAGCTGGGCACGCCGCACGGCGCGCGCGATGCCGCAACCGGCATCCAGCTCATCGGCCGCGAAATCCTGCCGGCCCTGCAGTCATATCGATCGCGCTGAGTTCGGCGGCAACTCAGTTCGGCGGCGCCGGCAGAATCGCCTGCAGGGAACGCGAAGCTAAATCCCAGATCCAGACATTGCCATCCTTGCCGATCGTGAACATCAATTCGCCCTTCGGGTGCAGCTGCGGGCTGCGCCCGGGATAAGTCACCAGTTCGAAGTCGTTTCCAATATTCCAAACTGAAATCTGCGCCTTGCCGGATTTGTCCTCGCGGTCGCTGGCGACGAGGAAATTGTCGTCAGCGCTAAACCTGGCCAAATTAACGGAGGCATCCGCCGCAAAAAGCAGTTCGTCGGTCTCGTAATTCCAGACGAAAAGTTTGTCTTGGCTCGGGCAGATGGCGGCCAGCCAAGGTCTGCGCTGCGCAAAACTGAAGGCCGGCCGCGCGTATTCACAAGGTTCCTGGAAGAGCAATTTGCTGGCGACCAAGGTCCAGGATTCTGTGTCGTAGATTCGGATTTCGTCTTTGAACAAGGTCGCAAGCGCAATGAGCGATCCATCCGCGTTAAATCCGGCATCCGCTTTGCCGCCATAAGCGGCGTAGCTTGCTTCGGGCAGGATCGCATTGACCGGTCCAATGCCATCTACGGCGTCAAATCTGAAGATGGTCCCGTCAACCAGAAGCTGGCGCCAATCGGGAGTCAGGCGCATTCTGATAAGCAGATCCTGCGATTGGCTGTTGACATTGTTAACCAGTTGCCCGCTCTTGAAATCCCAAATTGGCAGGATGCGACCCTCCTTGCGCCAGATATCGAAGGCTCTTAAATGCCGACTATCCGGGCTGAACTCGACCGCATACTGCATATCGGCATTCCATTGGCCGCTCGGGGCTGGAAGATGGAAGACATGCTGGCCGTCTATCGTGCGGAATACATCAAGGCCGGCGAAATCAATGACGGTAAGGTATTGCTCGTCCGGGCTGAATACCAGCTCCACATCCCTGAAATTGGACTCGGTCAGATAAATCGCCGGCGCCAGGATATTCTCCAGGTCATAGAGCCAGGTCGCGCCGTCGCGCGTGGCATAAGGATTCGTCGCCGCATCCGGACTGAAACTGACGGCGAGATATCGCCCGCTGCGGGACAGACTGATGGCCTGCGCCTTCCAGGGCGATTGGGCCGCGGCATGCAATTGCGCCGGGAGGAAGCAGCCAAGCAAGAGGCAGACAACTCGAAAAATCGCGCTAAGATTCATTGGCGTCGCCCGGTTCTGTTTTGCGTTAGCGCTTCCCGTTTGTTGACCGGCGGACGATTAGCTCTCATTTTGATCTCTACTGCTTTCATCAATCAGCGCGCGAACCGGGGCAAGATGAGCTGCAGCCGTTCCAGCGCGATATTCCAGATCCAGACGTATCCGTCCGGCCCGATTGATAACATCAATTCTCCATTCGGATGCAATCGCGGATTGGCGCTGGGATAAACGGTCGACTCCATGCGCTTGCGCAAGTTCAAGACCTGGATGCCGGAGTAGCGCGTGCCAAGAACAAGGCGCGCATCGTCGCGAGTAAACCTGGGCTTATAACCGTAGGTCCTCGCTTGAGCGACCAGCTCGCCCGATTCGTAATCCCAGACGGACAGGCGGTGGTCTCGGCGACAAGTCATCGCAAGCAGCGATCCGCCGTGGCTGAATCCGAAGGCGAAAAGCTCATCGCAGCTATGTTCCCCCAGCTTGATGCTACTCTTCAGCGTCCAATTGCCCGTCTCATAGACTTCTACAACGCCGTCTCGAGTCGAAAGGGCGAAGAGCGAACTGTCCGGACTGAAGGCGGCGCCGCCATTGCCGCCGATGTCGATCTGGGCCCGAGCCTGAATGTGTCCGGTTTCCGGGTCAAAATTGTAAACCGTTCCGGCGCTGTCGCCGTCCGCGTGCCAGCGGACAAAATGATTCCAATCCGGGCTCAGCCAGGGGCGCTCGATCGACTGCTGCGAGCGTTGGGCATCGACGCGAGCGAGCAATCGCCCGGTCTCGATATTCCAGACATGCATATCGTGATCCTGCGGCCACCAGTCGGTGAATGCCATGAGGTAGTCGCTATCCGGACTGAAGGTGATCCAGCGGAAGTCAACCGAAGGATCCAGTTCGGAGTTCTTCAATTCGAAGACGGTCTCGAGGCTGTCCAGGCGATATATGGCGACGCCGTCATAGTTGCCCACAGCGAGCCGGGCGCCGTCCGGGCTGAAGAGAAGCCTATAACCTGTGCCGTCCCCGGCTTGCGCGAGTCGGGGCGGCGTCAAGGGCTGATCGAGATCATAGAGCCAGATCTCATGTTCGAATTGAAGGGACCCTTCCGCGGGGATTGTGAGATTGTAATGGACGGCAAGAAAGCGCCCGTCCGCGGACAAAGCCATGGTCATTGCGCGCCAGGACGCCTCATCCCCGGCTTGAAGCGCGGATGCGCCGCAAACAAAGACCAGCGCCAGGATCAGCTTGAAGACGGCAGCCTTCGACATGCCTTCTGTCAGCCTTGGGCAGCGTCCGGCGGCGCGGGCATCTGCAAAGCCTGCATCGCCTCGCGCAGGCGGCCGCTGATCGGCGCCGGCTTCCGCGTCAGGCGATCGACGAAGACATGCACAAAATAGCCGACCGCCGCCGGTTCCGCCTCGTCCGATTTGAAGATGCCGATTTCGTAGCGCACGCTGGACCTGCCCAGCAGCCCCACGCGCAGGCAGGCGTCCACCATTTCGGGAAACTGCACCGGCTTGAGGAACTGGCAGTGCGTCTCGACCGCGAAGCCGACCGTGTCGCCGGCGCTGAAGTCGAGCCTGCCCACCGCCATCAGATAGCCGTTGATGACGGTATCGAAGAAATCGTAATAGATGACATTGTTGACGTGCTGATAGACATCGTTATCGCGCCAGCGGGTGGGAATGCGAAGCTGATGCTTGTAATGCGCGCGGCGTTCGTCTTTCGGGTTCATTGTCTCCGAACTTACTGTATCGTGGGCGATATGGTATATCGCCCCTACAAATCGTACGAATAATGTAGGGGCGACCAACCTGATCGCCCGTACGCGGACGGGTCTCGCTGTGGGCGTTTCGGCGAAATGCCCCTACAAATCGAGTCAAGTTCAGTCTGCGTTGAGATCCAGCGCGCAAGAATTGATGCAGTAGCGCAAGCCGGTTTTGTCGCGCGGGCCATCATCAAAGACATGCCCGAGGTGTGAATCGCAGCGCCTGCAGACCACCTCGATGCGCCGCATGCCGTGGCTGTTGTCCTCGCGCAATTCGACATTGCCCGCGTCGACCACATCCCAGAAGCTGGGCCAGCCGCAGAAGGAGTTGTACTTCGTCTTCGAAGAAAAGAGCGCTTGGCCGCAGCCGGCGCAGGCATAGACGCCGCTTGCTTTGGAATTGACGTATTGGCCGGTGAAGGGGCGCTCGGTCGCTTGCTGCCGCAGGACGGCGTATTGCTCCGGGCTGAGTTGGCGGCGCCACTCGGCGTCCGTCTTCCTGACTTTCTCCATCATTTGTCTTCACCCTTTCGCACGTAGGTCTTGGCTTCAGCCTATGCGGATGATGTGAACGGATTCTTGCGCCGGCATCAATATTATAATAGAAGGGCTATGGCTGTTTGCAAGCGATTCCGCTTTGTACAATAGATTCGGACTGTTCTGTTTGAAATTCTAAGGCGCGCAAACATGGCGACGACGGAACATACCATCAATGACGCGATTGCGGAATTGCTGCGCGGGACGCGCTGGGCCTGGCGGGGTGATGAAGTTGTCCGATCCGAGACAACGCAACTGCTTGCCGAATCAGGTGCGCTTCGACCCGACATTTTGGTTACAGAACCCTATACCGCGCCTGTCGTTATCGAAACCGAGGTCTTGCCGGCGGCGAACGTGGAAGCAGAAGCGATTGCGCGGTTGGATGAAAAACTTAGTGGAAGTGGTCGTCCTATACTTTCCTCTATATCCGTCCGCCTACCAACACGATTCCGCGACGTGCAAGGGCGCGCTCTAAAAGAGACATTAGAATCAGCAAATGACTTTGACTTCGCGTTCTATACCGGCAGAAGCGCTGCGAATCATAACCGTCATCCGGAAAGCGGCTGGCTAACGGGAGGTATTCACGAACTTTCTCTACTCGTTCAGTCCGCGACATTGCCGCCACTCCTCATTAACCAAGCTGCGAGTATCTTGGAAATGGGAGTCAGCCAAGCTGCTGGCTTGTTGGATGAAATAGCCAAAGTACGTCCCGGTTCTGTGCGAAGAATGGCAGAAGCGTTACATCAACAAGACAGCCCGCAAACCAGAAGAATGGCGGCAACTGTGATGGCTAACGCCTTCATGTTTCACGAAGCGCTGGCGGGCGGATCTGGTGAATTAGAACACATTCGCTCGCTTGAGGAATTAAGGAATGGTCCATACGGATTGCGGAAATCCGATGTTGCCACGGAATGGAGAAAGATATTAAAAGTCAATTACTGGTCGATTTTCGATATTGCTTTGAGGCTGCTGTCCATATTACCAACCGTTTTGGGTCAGGAAACGCTTGGACGCCTGTCCCTCACTGCGGAAGCGCTACTGCAAAACGACCTCATGCGTTCTCACGATTTGACCGGCGCCGTCTTTCAAAGACTCATTTCGGACAGAAAGTTTTTAGCTGCCTATTATACGAGGCCCGCGTCGGCAGCGCTTCTGGTCGGGCTGGCGGTCAACAGCCATAGTTTGCTCAGCGATGGCGACTGGTCAGATCCAGAGCGGGTCAGGTCACTGCGGATCGCCGATTTCTCTTGTGGCACCGGAACGCTATTATCTACTGCTTACCAGCGCATCAGTCAATTGCATGAGTTGCACGGGGGCGATTCCGCATCCTTGCATCCGGATATGATGTCCAGCGTATTGCTAGGCTGTGATATTCTGCCGGCCGCGGCGCACTTAACCGCGTCTATGCTTTCTAGCGCGCACCCGACCGTAAAGTATGAGGGCAGTCGCGTCTTCACGCTGCCCTACGGCCTGCAAGAAGACGACACAATTGCGCTCGGCTCGATTGATCTGCTGCGCGACATGGCGCTGTTGCAAGGCTCGGAGATTACGGCGAAAGCGATTGAAGGCGCTGGTGAAGAGGAATTGAATGCCTGGCGTTACGCGCCGCACGTCTCTTTTGACTTAGTAATTATGAACCCGCCTTTTACCCGCGCCACCAATCACGAAGGCGAGCATGAAAATGTGCCAAATCCGATGTTCGCCGCTTTTGGCTCAAGCGCCGAAGAACAGAAAACAATGGCGAATGCGGCAAAAAAGCTTACGGCCGGTACGATAGCCCATGGCAATGCCGGCGAGGCTTCTATCTTTCTCGCCCTTGCTGACAGGAAACTGGCAGAAGACGGTATGCTGGCTATGGTTATGCCGTTGACTCTTCTGACGGGATCATCTTGGGAAAAATGTCGTATTCGCTTGGCAGAATCCTACGAGAACTTAATCTTGGTATCAATTGCCGGCAGCGATAGTAAATCTATGTCGTTTTCGGCAGATACTGGCATGGCAGAATGCCTGGTTGTCGGCAAACGAAATGGAAAGAGACAATCGCGCGCTACTTTTGTAGTGCTTGAGAAATCACCAGAACATCCCGCCTATAGTGCCGTAATAGCCAGGCAGGTTGTACAGCTTATCAACGACAATACGATACGACGCTTGGAAGGTACTCCAGTTGGTGGCACGCACATAACAGTCGGTGGCGACCTGATAGGTCAAGCAATTGATGTGCCTCTGCCGACTACAGGCGGTTGGAAAGTCGCCCGGATTGTCGATCTCTCGCTGGCACAGAGTGCTTTTCATTTGGCTGAAAAATGTCATGTTTGGCTGCCAATGCAGGCCAGTCCAGCAAGCATTCCAATGACAATAATCAGGCAGATTGGCGACATTGGACCTATACATCGAGACATTACCGGCACGAATCCGGATGGTTCGATAAGAGGCCCTTTTGAAGTTCGGCAATTGCGCCCAAACGCTGTCCCTACTTACCCCGTCCTGTGGGCGCATGACGCCACAAGAGAGAGAACCATGATGTTCGAGGCGGACCGCGAAGGTATACCACGCCACGCCACTTCAGCCACCGCGCAATCCATGATCGACGAAAAAGCCGCGCGAGTATTCCAGACCGCCTCATATTGCCACTCCAATCTGGATTTTCGCTTTAACAGTCAATCCACCGCTATGCAGTTCACTTCTCGAAAAACAATTGGCGGGCGCGCCTGGATTTCCATTCAACTGCCAACCCCCGAGCATGAGAATGCCTTGGTGCTTTGGTCGAACACATTGCTAGGAATCCTGATGTTTTGGTGGCACTCCTCACGACAGCAACCGGGACGGGGAATACTAACCAAGACAACTTTGGATACCCTCCCCATCCTCGACGTCACCGCTCTCGACGCCGCTCAACTCGCTCAAGCCGCCCAGATCTTCGACGAAACCTGCCAGCTCCCGCTCAAGCCCGTCCACGAGCTCGACATCGACGAAAACAGGAAACTGCTCGACCGCCGCTTCTACGGCGAAGTCCTGGGCTTGCCCGCTGCCATCCTCGCCGACGGCGGACCTCTCGACATACTCCGACAGAAACTCTGCCGCGAGCCGTCCGTCCGCGGCAGCAAGAAGTAATGCACCGAAAACAAGGAGCCCAACATGCCCAAGCAGATTCCCATTGCAGAAGTCGCCAACGGCTTTCGCTTCTTGCTCATCGAGACCTTCGAGAGCGTGAGCGGCGCCTACCTGGACAAAGGCGCGTCCCTCTTGGAGACCCTGGCGCAGATCTCGGCCGAGCAGGCTTCCCAGCCGATGGGCGACTGCGCTACGATCGCCGCCCATGTCGCCCACACGCAGTATTACCTGCGCGTGCTTGAGGATCGCATGTTCGGGCGCGATCTCAGCACTGTCGACTGGGAGCGGATATGGGCTGAAGTCAGCGATGTCGATGCCGCCGCCTGGGAGGCGATGGTCGCCGACCTGCGCTCGAGCTATGAGCGCATCAAGGGCTGCCTGGACGCGGCCGAGGATTGGGAAGGCATCCGGGAACTGTCCTCCCTGCTCGGCATCATCGCCCATAGCGCCTATCACCTGGGCGAGATCCGCCAGATGATGTGCCACCTGGAGTCCTGATCCATGCGGCAAGTCACGCTGTTCCGCGAGCCGGGCCGCTTCGCCGGCTGGCCCGCCAACTATGGCATCTGGAGTTGGGGCGACGAGATCGTGGTCGGCTTCACCGTCGGCGCGCACAAGACGGTCGAGAGCGGCCATGCCCGCGACAAGAGCCAGCCCGTCATCAACATGCAGGCGCGCAGCCTGGACGGCGGCGAGAGCTGGCGGGTCGAAGACTTCAATGGCGCGCGTCCCGGCGGGCGCGGGCTCTCGGCGGATGAGCACATGAATGCCGGCTTGCGCCTGGCCGAGGTCATGCGCCCGACCAGCGCGGCGATTCCGCGCCGGCCGCTGAATTTCCAGCATCCCGATTTCGCGCTGATGGCGGCGCGCACCGGGCTCAGGCGCGGCGTGTTCTCCTTCTTCTATACCTCGGCCGATCGCTGTCGCAGTTGGGATGGACCTTACCGCCTGCCGATGTTCGGCGCGACCGGCATCGCCGCGCGCACGGATTATCTGATTCAAGGCGAGCATTCGGCGCTGCTCTTCCTGACCGCCAACAAAGGCGATGGCGAAGAAGGCAAGACCATCTGCGTCAAGACCGATGACGGCGGCCGGAGCTTCGTCCGGGTGGCCGATGTGGGCGCGGAAGCGCTGGGCAAGGGCGATTTCGCCACGATGCCGGCATCGCTTCAGCTGCCCGGCGGTCGGCTTTTGTGCGCGCTGCGCTGCCGTAAAGGCGCCGGCGGCGCAAGCTGGATCGAGCTCTACGCCTCCGATGACGGCGGGCATTCCTGGCGCTTTATGAATCGCCCGATTCAGTTCCAGCAAACGGGTCATGTCGGCAACCCGCCTTGCCTGAAGGCCCTGGCCGATGGCCGGCTCGCCCTGCTTTACGGCAATCGCGACGCGCCCGGGTCAATCTGCGCCCGGCTCAGCGCGGACGCTGGCGAAAGCTGGGGCGACGAGATCGTCTTGCGCGGCGGCGGCGGGGCTTGGGATCTCGGATATGTACGCGCTGTGCTGCGGGACGACGGCGTGGTTGTTGCGGTTTATTACTTCAACGATCGTCCGGATGGCGATGGCGAGCGCTTCATCGAGGCGACGATTTGGATGCCCTGAACCGCCGGCTCTATCAGGGCGATAACCTGCGCTTCCTGCGTACGCTGCCGAGCGACTCCATCCAGCTCATCGCCACCGATCCGCCCTTCAATAAACGCCGCGACTTCTTCGCTGGCGCCGACGGCGCCGGCTTCCGCGACCGCTGGACCTGGGAACGGGATCTGCCGGCGGACGGGATTGATATTCTCCGCGGCGCGCATCCGGCGTTATGGGCCGTAATTGAAGCGGCGGGCCTCGGGCCGGGCGAGGGCATGAGCGCATACCTCGGCTGGCTGGGCCTGCGCTCGCTGGAAATGCATCGGGCCTTGCATCCGAACGGCAGCCTTTTCTTGCATATCGACCGCAGCGCCGGGGCTTATGTCAAGCTGCTGCTGGATGCCATCTTCGGGCCGGCGCAGTGTCGCAATGAAATCGTCTGGCTCTACAAAACCGGCGGCGCGGGCAAGCGCTGGTTCAGCCGCAAGCACGATATCATCCTCTTCTACAGCAAGACGGATGCCTACACGTTCCACCCCCTGCAAGAAAAGTCCTACCTCGCGCACCGCTACGGCTTCTCGAACATTGAAGTTGAGCAGGATGCGGGCGGCTACTACCGGCTTGCGGCCATGCGCGATGTCTGGGATATCCCGGCCCTGCGCGGCAACCAGGCGGAGGCGGTCGGTTATCCCACACAGAAGCCCCTGGCGCTGTACGAGCGGATCATCCGCGCCGCCAGCAATCCGGGCGATCTCGTGCTGGATCCCTTCTGCGGCAGCGGCACGACCGCGGTCGCGGCCGAGCGCCTCGGGCGGCGCTGGCTGGTTATGGATGTCTGGGACGGCGCCTATGAGATCTTGCGCGGGCGGCTGGAAGCGGAGGGCCTGGACGTGAATGTTCGGCTTTTTTGCGACGCGCCTGGCGACTAGAGGCATAATCTCTCGCCGGGCAGGCCGTCATTTTCGTCAGCGCGCTATTGGGGGCGACACTGTGCGTCGCCCAAAAAACCGCGCTTGCGTCGGCGGGCGGTCTGGCGCTGACCCCGTCTGCGGCAGCGGCTGGCGGGCTTCGGCGATGTCATGCAAGGTCATACTTCCGTTATCTCTCTGTAATTGATGCGCGACTATCCTGCGCTATACTGTCCTCAGGCGTAAGGCCTTTTCAGTCAAATCCAAAGGAGTTTGTCATGCGTAAAACACTTTTGTTCCTGGCCGTGCTGTTGCTGATGTGTAGCGGCGCCGTCTTCGCCGAGCATCACGAGGTGAATGGCGGCGTGGCTGCTGTGCCTGTCGGAGGCGAGGGCGTGGGACTCGCTTTCCCCGGCGGCGCTTATGAATTTGTCATACACGCGCATGAAGGCGACACCTTGACCTTCGCCACCATGCTCGCCCAATCCAACGATGGCTTCCTCGCGCCAAATGAATACGGCATCGCCCTGTTCGACATGGGCGCGCCGGTCAGCGGCGATGTGACCGACCAGGTCTACTACTGGGATCTCGGCAGCGAACGCAACGAGCCGATTGGCGAAGGCATGTACCAGGCGCCGCGTCAACCCGGGCCCAATAGCGGACCCGCCGGCGATGGCCTCGTTCGCCTCGCCAGCGAGCTCAACGATAACCTGAGCTATCCCACTGCCTTCGAGCTCGTCACCGTTACGCTGACGCCCGGCGACATGGGCGAGATCACCGTTCGCATCGACAACATCTCCGATATGGGCATGTACCCCTCGCCCATCACGCCGGTCTTGTGGATCGTTGAATCGCATGACGACATGATGATGGAAGATGAGATGATGTCTGACGATGAGATGGCGTCTGACGACGAGATGATGTCGGATGACGAAATGGCGTCGGACGATGAGATGGCGTCGGATGACGAGATGATGTCGGATGACGAGATGATGTCGGATGACGAAATGGCATCGGACGATGAGATGGCGTCGGATGACGAGATGATGGAAGACGACGAGATGGCGTCAGACGATGAGATGATGTCTGACGATGAGATGGCGTCGGACGATGAGATGATGTCAGATGACGAGATGATGTCGGACGACGAAATGATGTCGGACGATGAGATGATGTCAGATGACGAGATGATGTCGGACGATGAGATGATGATGGATGACATGATGATGAAGCATGGCATTTTCTTCACATCCGGCGCTCCCGATTATGGTCATGGGCTGGAGAGCCTGGCGGAAGATGGCGATCCCTCAGCTTTGGCCGCTCACCACGGCATCAGCATGGACGACATGATGATGGGCGATATGATGGTGTCGGAAATGATGATGATGGACGATATGTAAATCGGCTATCCACGCAGCAACCGGGGCGGCTCTTGCGGGCCGCCCTTTTGTTTTCCGCTTATTCCCAGCGCATTGAATACAAGGCGAAGTCGCTGGTCGTGACGCCGCGCGGCAGCGACACGACGCTGTATACCATATCGGCGATGGTCTCGGGTTGCACCAGAACGGACTTGTCGATGCCGGGTGAAGCGGCGTCGCGCATCGGGGTGTCGGCGGGTCCGGGCGATATCATCAGCACGCGAATCTCCTCCCGCTTCAACTCCGCCGCCAGCGAACCGGTTAAGCCTTTCAAGCCGACCTTGGCCGCGGTATAAGCCGTCACCATCGGCGCCGACATTGTTGTCACGATCGAGCCAATGTTGATGATGCTGGCGTTTTCGCTGCGCCGCAGATTGGGCAGGAGCGCGCGCGATAAGATATAAGGCGCTCTCAAATTGATATCGAGGATCCGATCGAGTTGCGCGTTGCCGGTGTCTTGCAGGGTCGCGATCAGCCAATCGCCGGCGCAGTTGACCAGGATGTCGACCGTCTGTTCCGCCAGCGCCGCGCCGAAATCCGCCAGCGCCGCGTCATCGGTCAAATCCAGGGCGAAGACTCTCGCTCCGGGGCCGATTGCAGCGACCTCTTCCGCGACGCGCCGCAGTTTGCCCTCCGTTCTGCCCAGCAGAATCGGCCTAATGCCCGCGGCCGCGAGGCGAAGGGCGATGGCCCGTCCCATGCCGCCGCCGGCGCCGGTGATCACTGCGGTTCGATCTGCCATCATATCTTCCCGAATGCGCTGAAGAAACCGATCAAGCGCCGCTGTCAATCAACTGCCGCAGGCGCGCGATATGCGCCGGACCGACTTCGCAGCAGCCGCCGACGATGGAAGCGCCCGCTTGAATCCAGGTGTTGACATCCTGCGCGTAAACCTCGGGCGACAGGTCGGCGCGCGCGCTCAACTGGTCCACGCCGCCGAGGTCGTCCCAGGTGGGCGGGATTTCGACGAAGCCGTTGGCATAGCCGCCGAAGGCGATGCCGCAGGCGCCCAGGTCCGGCAGCGCCGCAGCAATGCTGTCGGGCGTGCAGCAGTTGACCAGCAGCGCGTCAAGCGGTTCAACGCGCAGGCTTTCGATGGCGCCCGCCAGGCTTTCTCCGCCGCGCAGATTTGTCGAGCCGTGATCGTCCAGCGTCAGCGCCAGCCAGGTCGTCTTGCCGCGGCCCCGCGCCGCTTCAAGGAATGCGCGCCCTTCAAAACTTGTCGAAAAGGTTTCGCCCAGGAAGATATCGACGAAGGGATCGAGCAAGTCCAAGAGTTCGCTGAATTGATCAAGCGTCTCCTGGTAGGACAGGTCAAATTCGTTGACATAGCTCGCTTCCAGCGGCGGCAGGCTGGTCGCGATCCGTACATCGCTTCTGCCGCTGCTTGCGCGCGCCTCGGCGGCCAATGCGCCGGCCGCGCGCACAAGCTCCTCGAGGCGATCTTCCATGTCGACGTGGGCCATGCGAACCCGCGTACAGCCGTAGGTATTGGTCGTGATGACATCGGCGCCAGCGCGGATGTAATCGAGATGAATGTCGCGCACCAGCTTGGGATCTTCGTATATGGCGGCGGCCGCCCACTCGCCGTAGCCGCGCTTGCCGCCGCGATTGACAATCTCCTGCCCCATGCCGCCGTCCAGCAGGATGGGCTTGCCGTTTGTCGTCATCGCGCTTCCGCCTCCGTCTTCAATCGTGACGCGATTCTAACACGCTTGCCCGAATCTGAGGAATCAAGCCCGTCCAAGTTAGGTATGTCAAACTACGTCTGCTAGGTCTCCGCCATTGCAATGGGGCGATTTGCTTGGGACCACTACAGGTAGAAAACTTGTCCGCTCCTCCGGGAGGGGGTGGGGTAAACCTTAGTAAACGCAAGTAAGTAATTGAAAAAAGCGCATCGTTTTACGCGGCAAACTTGCGGGCGACCCAAGGGTCGCCCCTACGGCATAAGAGGAGACTCGGTGTACGGGCGAGCCGGCGGCTCGCCCACTCTTGCGTCAAAATGCCCGTCAGATTTCCACGGCTTACTTGCGTTTACTTTGAATACGCGCAATAGAAAATATTTGCTACAATATCTGTGTAGATATGTACGTAGTTTGATATAGGCAAGCGGAACCGTGAAACTATCGCGAATAAATCCTGTTGCGCCGAACGCGTCCTTCCTGCGGCAAGGGAAACTGATCGTCGGCAACTGCGTTGAGGTGATGCGCGGTTGGCCCGACGACATGGTCCATTTGACCGTGACATCCCCGCCATACGACAAGATGCGCGACTACAAGGGTTACGCTTTTCCCTTCGAGGAGATCGCCGATGAACTTTTTCGCGTGACCGCGCCTGGCGGTGTGCTCGTCTGGGTTGTGGGCGATCGCATCAACGGCGGACGCAGTCTGACGTCTTTCCGCCAAGCCATCTACTTTCAGGAGATCGGCTTTTCCGCCCATGACATTATGATTTATCAGAAAAAGAACACGCCCTTCATGCGTAGCAATGCCTACACCAACGCCTACGAGATGATGTTTGTGCTCTCAAAAGGCAAACCAAAGACGTTTAATGCCCTGAAGGTCCCCACTCAGCGACATGGCATGGAGATGCTAACTCACAACAAGCTGCCGGATGGCATCAATAAGAAGAAGCTGGGCCAGCTCAAGAAAGAGAAGACCCGCACCAATATCTGGTCTTACGCGGTTGGTCTTGGCGGCACGACAAATGACAAGATCGCCTTTCAGCATCCGGCGGTTTTCCCCGAGAAACTTGCCGCGGACCACATCATGTCCTGGAGCAATCCGGGCGACCTCGTGCTTGATCCCATGTGCGGTTCCGGCACCACCGGCAAAATGGCGCTGTTGAATGATCGAGACTTCATTGGCATCGACATTTCGCCTGATTACATAGAAATTGCGCGCGAGCGCCTCGTCCAGTGCGAATTGCAAGCCACGGTCCAAACCATTGCCTAAAAGCGCCCTTTCATCGCGCTGCGTCCGCGAGAGACCCAAAGCAATCCCCTTACCAATAATCCGCAACCTCGCTACAATACAGGCAACAGCCTGTAAGCAAGTGAAACGAGCGCGGCAATGGAAAACGTGAGCATCCCCACCCTTTATCCGGTGATACAGCAATTGCCCAAAGGCGAACCGGTCGATATCGAGCGGACGCTCGAGGGCGAATGGGCGCGCCTTGAACTGGCGGCGCAAGTCCAGGGCAAGCGCATTGCGCTGGGATTCGGCAGCCGCGGCGTCGCCGACATCGACCGCATCGCCAAGAAACTTGTGGCGCTGGTCAAGGCCTCGGGCGGCCAGCCTTTCATCGTGCCGGCCATGGGCAGCCACGGCGGCGGCACACCCGAGGGGCAGACCGCTGTGCTGGACGGCTTGGGCATCAGCGAGGCGACTGTGGGCTGCCCCATTCGCGCCACCATGGAAGTCGTTGATACGGGCATGACGAGCGCCGGACTGCCGGCCTACATCGACAAGAATGCCTATGAGGCCGATGGCCTGATCATCACCAACCGGACCAAAGTCCACACCGATTTTCATGGACCGCATGAAAGCGGCTTGCTGAAAATGCTCGCCATCGGCCTGGGCAAAGAGACCGGCGCCCGCACGATTCATCAGCAGAGCACGGTCGGCTTGCGCGATTACATGCCCGTCATCGCCCAACACTTGATCGACAATATCAACTTCGTCGCCGGTTTCGGCGTCGTCGAGGACGGCTATCACAGCGTGGCCCATCTCGAAGGCTTCACTGCCGACACCGTCGTCGAAGGCGATCAGCGCCTCCTGCAGCAATCGCGCGAGTTGATGCCGCGCTTGCCGGTGGAGGAGATCGATCTGCTGATCGTCGACGAGATGGGCAAAGACATCAGCGGCGCGGGCATGGATACCAATATCATCGGCCGCTGGATGGTCGATGGCGAACCCGAGCCGGTGTCGCCGCATGTCAAGCGCATCGTCGTGCTTGACCTGACGCCCGCTTCCCAGGGCAACGCCACGACTTATGGCATGGCCGACTTCATGTCGAAGACCCTCTTCGACAAGATCGATTTCCAGAAAACCATGAAAAACATGTTCACCAGCGGCTCCCTGAAGCGCTGCCGCATGCCCCTGTTCTTCGAAACAGACGAGGAGACGATTAGAGCCGGGCTTTACGACGCCTTCCGCAGCGACCCGTCGCAGTGCCCCAACGCGCGCGTCGTGCGCATCAAGAATACATTGGCGATTGAGAAGCTCTGGGTGAGCGCCAATATCCTGGCCGAGTTGCGGGGGCAGGAGTCGATTACGCTGGGCGAGCCCGGGGCGCGCGCCGCCGGCGCCTAGCCGCGGGCAGAAACGCGACAGCCCGACAGAATTGTAGGGGCGGCTGATTCGGCCGCCCGCATGTGCGCGCAGATGCCGGTGCGCCCGTTGCCTCGAAAATTTGAAAAGCGCTCGCGCATCCGAATCTCCACATTACATCGAAGAGAGGATCATTCATGACCGGTCAGCAGGTCAAAATCGGCATTGTCGGCCTCGGCAACATGGGTTCAAAGCACGCCCAGCATCTCATTGACTTGCCCAATACCGAGCTGGCCGCGATATGCGACCGCCGGCCCGACCGGCTCGAATTGGACGCGGTCCCGGATGATGTCCCGCGCTTCAGCGATTATCAGCGGATGCTGGGCGAGAGCGCGCTGGACGCCGTCATCATCGCCACGCCGCATTTTGACCACCCGGATATGACCCTGGCCGCTTTCGAGCGCGGCTTGCATGTCTTGGTGGAAAAGCCGATCGCCGTGCATGTCAATGAAGCGCAGCGCATGATCGATGGCTACCGGGCGGCGCGCCGCAGGCAGACCGGTCTGGTCTTCGCCGCCATGTTTATGCAGCGAACCTGGGGCCAATGGACTGCGATCAAAGCGCTGATTGACGCCGGCGAGCTCGGCCGCTTGCAGCGCTGCAGTTGGATAATCACCGATTGGTTTCGGGCGCAGAGCTATTATGACAGCGGCGATTGGCGCGCCACCTGGCAGGGCGAAGGCGGCGGCGTATTGATGAACCAGTGTCCGCATAATGTCGATCTCTTCCAATGGTTCGTCGGTATGCCGGCGCGCGTTCGCGGCTTCCTCAGCTTCGGCAAGCATCACCGCATCGAAGTCGAGGACGAGGTGACCGCCTATCTGGAATATGACAATGGCATGATCGGCCACCTGATCACCAGCACGGGCGAATCGCCCGGCAGCAACCGCCTGGAGATCGTCGGCGAGAACGGCAAGCTCATCTACGAGAACGAAGAACTGCACTTCTTCCGCAACGCCTGGTCGTCGATCAAGCAGATCCGCGAATCGGACAAGGGTTTTGACAAGGTACCATGCGCCCGGGAAACGGTCGCCTATGAACCGCGGCAAACGCATGGCCACGAGCATATCATCGAGAATTTCGCCGACGCCATCCTAGAAGGCGCGCCATTAATCGCCCCGGCGGAAGAGGGCATCAATTCGGTCGCCATCAGCAACGCGATTGTGCTTTCCGCGCAGAAAAACGAAAGCGTCGCCTTGCCGCTCAACGGCGACGAATTCGCCGACCTGCTGGCGCGATACATCGCCTCACCGCCCGCCGCTGAAATCGACAGTTAATCCGAACAAGCACCCAGAGGAAAACAACCGATGCCCGAATATCAACTCGCCGCCCAGCTTTTCACCGTGCGCGAATTCACGCAGACGGAGTCCGATTTCGCCGCGAGCATGCGCAAAGTCCGCGAGATTGGCTACCGGGCGGTGCAGGTCTCGACAATAGGCGATATCGCCGATGCCGCGGTCAAGCGCATCGCCGACGACAACGGCCTGATCATCTGCGCCACGCACACGGCCTGGGACGATCTGCTGCACAAGCCCGACAGCGTGATTGAGCAGCATCAGCTTTGGGGTTGCCGGCATGTGGCCCTGGGCGGCATGCCGCTGGAAAACCGCGGCAGCGAGGCCGGCTTCCGGCGCTTTGCCGAGCTGGCCGTGGGCGTCGGCGAGAGGCTGGCGGCAGCCGGACTCAGCTTCAGCTATCACAATCATAGTTTCGAGTTCGTCAAGTTCGGCGGGCGAACCGGGCTGTCGTTGCTGTTTGAGGCGACCGACCCGCGTTTTTTCAAGGCGGAACTGGACACCTATTGGATTCAGCACGGCGGCGCGGATCCAGTGGACTGGATCGAGCGCATGGCGGGGCGGATGCCGGTGGCGCATCTCAAGGACATGGCGGTGTTGCCGAATGCCGCCGGCGGGCATCCGCAGCAGGTCTTCGCCGAGGTCGGCGCGGGCAATCTGAACTGGGCGCGGATTCTGCCCGCTTGCGCCCGCGCCGGCGTCGAATGGTACGCCGTCGAGCAAGATATCTGCCCGGGCGATCCATTCGAGAGCCTGGCGATCAGCTACCGGAATCTGCGCGAAATGGGCCTGTCCTAGCTGGCGGCGATCAAGCTAGCGAATAGAAAGTAGACGGCCTGCCTTGTAGCTTTTGCGCGTTAGCTGCGGTCTAATCTCTAGCGTAGCCTTTGGGAAGGACGCAACGATGAACATGGCGCAGGCCTTAAATGAATTGGGCGCGGCGGACGGGCTTCTTGACGATGCGGAAGTGCGGCATCTGGATGAGGAAGGCTACCTGCCGCTGCCGGGTCTTCTATCGGCCGAGCGGGTTGCGGCGCTGCGGGCTCGGGTCCAGGCGCTCATCGCCGAGGAGGCCGACCAAGCCGGGCTCGAGTTCGCGCAGGAGCCGGGGACGCAGCGGCTTTCGAATCTGGTGGACAAAGATCCGCTCTTCGAAATCTGCTTCAGCCATCCGCGCGTCCTGGCGGCGGTGAATCATGTGCTGAACGGCGACTTCAAATTGTCGTCGCTGAACGGGCGCGCCGCCTTGCCCGGCGAAGGCCTGCAAGCGCTGCACGCCGATTGGGGCAGCGGGGTCGAACCCGGCGCCTATCAAGTTTGCAATTCGATCTGGCTGCTGGTGGATTTTACTGAAGCCAACGGCGCGACCCGCATCGTGCCGGGTTCACATCGCAGCCGCCAGGTCCCGAGGGATGAAATGGCGGACCCGCGGGCGCGGCATCCGGACGAGATTCTGCTGAAGGCTGAAGCGGGCACGGTTGTCGTCTTCAATTCCCACATCTGGCACGGCGGCACGGTGAACCGGACGGACGCGCCGCGTTACGCCCTGCATTCTTACTTCACGCGCCGTCAACATGCCCAGCAAGTCGATCAGGCGGCCTTCCTCAGCGACGCCACCCGCGAACGCCTCAGCCCGGCCCAACGCTTTATTCTGGATGTCTGAATGCACGGCAGTCGATTGCCAGCTTGCCTTTGATGCGATTGCATGCGGCGCAGAGCAACTGTAAATTGTCCAGCGTTGAGCGGCCGCCTTTGGCGATCGGTAGCACATGATCAAGCACGAGATCGTCGTCGGCCCCGCAATTGGCGCAGCGCTTGCCGGTCTCCGCCGCCAACAACGCGTACCATGTTTGGTGATGTCGCTTTAAGATCGCTCGTTCGCGGCGCTTGACCTGCGGCGGCACCGCTCTTTTGTACGGGCTTGCTTGCCAGCGGGGCTGGAAGGCGCGGCCGCCGCGGGAAAGAAAGACTGCGGCGTCGCTGTTGGCTGCGTTGCAGGCGCAGCGATGGTCTAGGCGTCCGCAGTAACCGCAATACATGGGTCCGGCGCCGGTTCGATCAAAGCCCCGCCGATCAGCGTCGCCCGCGGGCCCAGCTCCTCATCCCAGAATACAATGTCGGCGTCGGCGCCCACTTGCAGCGATCCTTTCCGCGGATAAACGCCGATGGCGCGGGCCGGCGCCCGCGTGACCATCGGAAGCGCTTCCGCCAGCGTCAAGCCGCAGAAGCGCATCAGGTTTTTCAAGGCTTGATCCATCGTGAGCGTGCTGCCGGCCAGGCCGCCATCTTCGGAACGCGGGACGCCGTCCTCCACCGTGACCCAGCGATCGCCGAGGGCGAAGCGACCATCGGGCAAGCCGGCGGCGCGCATCGCGTCCGTGATCGCCAGCAGGCGTTCGCTCCCGACCAGGCGCAAAAGCATCCGCAGCACCGCGGGATGCACATGCGCGCCATCGGCGATGACCTGGAAACTCGTTTCAGGCCGCTCGATTGCGGCGACAAATAGGCCGGGCTGCCGGTGATGAATGCCGACCATGCCATTGAAGGTGTGCGTGATCTGCGAAGCGCCCCGAGCGAAGTACTTTTGCGCCGCTTCGTAACTTGCGCCGCTGTGCCCAATGGAGACTGTGACGCCATGCGCGCAGGCGTCGCGCATGAGATCTTCGCCGCCCGGCAATTCCGGCGCCAGCGTGATCAGCTTGATATGCCCGGCGGCAAACCAGGGCAGGTATTCTTCTCGGCGCGGAAGTCGCAGGTGCTTCTCGTCTTGCGATCCGCGGAAATCCGGGTTGAGGTAGGGGCCTTCGATATGAATGCCGAGCAGGGGCGATTGCGCTGATTCGATGAAGTCGTGCATGGCGGCCAGCGCCGCTTCAATCTTTTCGGCGGTTTCCGTCATGGTTGTGCCCAGGAAGCTGGTCACGCCGCGGCGGAGGAGGAAGGCGCTCAAGCCGGCAAGCGATGCCGCCGTGGCATCCATGACATCGCAGTCATTGCTGCCGTGCACATGCAAGTCGACGAAGCCGGGGATGACGTAGTCGCCTTTGCTATCCAGACGGCGGTCGCCCGGCCGCGCTCGGACTGCATTAGCCGGCTGCAGAGCGCGCACGACGCCGTCGGCGACGATCAAAGTGTGATCGCGCAAGAAGCGATCCTCTTGCCATATCCGGCCGTTTTCGATCAATAGTCGCGTCACAGGAACAGTCCCGACTCATGTCATGGCGGCGAGCGCGAATGAAAGTATAGCATCCATTGGGGGCGCCGGAAGCGGCGAAGCCGCGTCCCGGGCCGATTGCCAATCTGGGAAGCGGGCGCGGCTCTGTTACAATGTGCGGGAATTCATGTGGCGCCGGAGGCAATTGCGTGACAGCCGGACAGCACACCCTGCAAGAAATCATGAGCCAGCCGGATGTTTGGCCGAGCGCGATTGAAGCCGCCGCCGCCAAGCGAAAGTCGTTTGACGCGCTGCTCGCGTCAGCGGAGGCAAGCCGCGTCATCGTCACCGGCTGCGGCTCCACCTACTATCTGGCGCTTGTTGCCGCGCGGCTTTTGCGCAAAAGCGGCGTCGACGCCAGCGCCTGCCCGGCCTCCGAGCTCTTGCTGCATCCGCAGTCCATTTGCCTGCCCGGTCAACGCTACCTGCTGCTTTGCGTCTCGCGCTCCGGTACGACGAGTGAAACGCTGCGCGCGCAGCAAGAATTCAAGTCGAATGTAGGCGGACCGGTGATGGCGGTCACCTGCGATAGCGCCAGCCCGCTCGCTCTCGCGGCCGACCTGGTCATTGCCATCGACGCCGCGCAGGAAAAGAGCGTTGCGCAAACGCGATCTTTCAGCAGCATGGCGCTTGCCCTGCAATGTCTGGCCGCCGCCGACCAGGACGCCGCCGCCGGCGCGCCGCTGCCCGGCCTGTGCCGCCGCTTGTTGGGGGATTATGCCGGCCTCGCCCGCTCGCTGGGACAGGACGGCGCCATCAAGAAGTTCTTTTTCCTCGGGTCCGATGCGCTCTATGGCATCGCCTGCGAAGCCATGCTCAAGATGAAGGAGATGTCGCTGGCCTACAGCGAAGCCTATCATACGCTGGAATTCCGCCACGGCCCGATGTCGATGGTTGGCGCGGACAGCTTGGTCGTCGGCTTGATCTCGCCCGCCGCCGCGCGGCATGAGCTGCGCGCGCTGCATGAAATGGCGGAGAAAGGCGCGACGATCCTGGCGATCGGAACGACGCCGATGGACTTCCCGCATCAGATCACCCTTCCGGCGGACCTGCCCGCGGCCTTCGCGCCCGTTCTATATCTGCCCGTTCTGCAATTGCTCGCCTACAATCGCGCCATCTTTAATGGCTGCGATCCCGATAATCCGCGACAGCTTAGCGCTGTCGTCTCGCTCGACGATATTTGACGGAAATGTTAGGGACAAGGCAAATACAACAATGACCGAAATCACGCTCTTCCCCCAACCACAATTCCTGGAGCGCCGAGCCGGCGCATTCACGATCAATGCGCACACGCGGATTTTCTGCGCCGACCGCGGGCTGGGCGAGACGCTGGCCAACTATCTGCGCCCGGCCACCGGCTTCGGCCTGCCCGTACATCCGCTGGACGACGACATCGCCTCCGATGTCCAGAACGCTATTCTGCTGCTTCCCGCCGCCGATGACGACCCCGAGGGCTATACATTGACGGTCGAACCGGGCCGCGCCACTATCGCCGCCGGGCAGCGCCCGGGCTTCATTTATGGCATGCAGACGCTGCGGCAATTGCTGCCCGCGCAAATCCTGGCCAGCGATGTACAAACGGGCGTCGAATGGACGCTGCCCGCCGTCGCCATCCGCGATGCGCCGGCCTTCGCCTGGCGCGGCATCCACCTCGATGTCTGCCGGCACATGTTCCCGGTCGACTTTATCAAGAAGTTCCTCGATACCCTGGCGTTTTACAAATTCAATACTTTTCACTGGCATCTGACGGAGGACCAGGGCTGGCGCATCGAAATCAAGAAATACCCGCGCTTGACCGAAGTCGGCGCCTATCGCGCGGAAACCGTGCTGCTGGATGACAGCAGCCAATTCGATGGCCAGCCCTACGGCGGTTTCTATACGCAGGACGAGGCGCGCGATATCGTGGCTTACGCGGCCGAACGCGGCATCAGCGTCATGCCCGAAATTGAATTGCCCGGGCACAGCCTGGCTGCGCTCGCGGCGTATCCCGAGTTGGGCTGCGTCGGCCGCGATTACCGCGTGCGCACAAATTGGGGTATCGAGCCGGATATCTATTGCGCCGGTAAAGATGCGGTCTTCGAATTTCTGGGGGATGTCTTCAGCGAGGCGCTGGAGCTCTTTCCGTCGAAGTATATCCATATTGGCGGGGACGAAGCGCCAAAAGCGCGCTGGAAAGCCTGCCCCGCTTGTCAAGCGCGCATCAAAGCCGAGGGCTTGGCGGATGAAGACGAGCTGCAAAGCTGGTTCGTCCGGCAGATCGAAGGCTGGCTGAATGAGCGCGGCCGGAATCTGGTCGGCTGGGACGAGATTCTTGAAGGCGGTCTGGCGCCCAAGGCGACGGTGATGAGCTGGCGCGGCAGCGCTGGCGGGATCGCCGCGGCCAATGCCGGCCACGATGTCATCATGACGCCCAACAACTACTGCTATCTGGATTATTATCAGCATGAAGATTGGAGTCGTGAACCGACGGCTATCAAAAGCAGCCTGCCGCTGAAACAGGCCTGGCAATTCAAAGTCGTGCCGGATGAAATCAGCGAAGACAAGCGGCGGCATATCCTGGGCGGCCAGGGCAATCTTTGGACGGAGTACATTCCGACCCCCGAGCATCTGGAATACATGGCGTTTCCGCGCGCCATCGCCATCGCCGATGTTCTCTGGAGCCATTCGGCCGAGCGCGATTATGACGCGCTCGTGGCGCGGCTGACACGGCACTTGCCCTGCCTGGACGCGCTAAATGTCAATTACCGCCCGCTTGACGATTAAACCTGGATAGCGCCATGCACCTGGAAAAGGAAATCGCAGAGCAACCGGGCGTCATCAAGCGCCTGCTGGACGAGGGCTGGCCGGCGACGGAGACGATCGCCGGCGCCATAGGCGAATTTGACCCGACATTTGTTTGCCTCGCCGCCCGCGGCACGTCGGACAATGCCGCTCATTATGCCCAGTACATGTTTGGGGGCATGCTCCGCTTGCCGGCCATGCTGGCGACGCCGTCCCTGCACACGGTTTATGAGAGCCCGCCGCGTTTGCGCAGCGCGCTGGTCATCGGCATTTCTCAGTCCGGACAGGCGGAAGATGTGCGCGCGGTATTGGCCGATGCCAATCAACAGGGCGCGCTGACGCTGGCCATTACCAATTTTGAGGACTCGCCACTGGCGCAAACGGCCCAATTCCATCTGCCGCTGCTGGCGGAGCCGGAATTGAGCGTCGCCGCCACCAAGACCTACAGCGCCCAGCTCACAGTCATCGCCATGCTGACAAGCGCTCTGGCGGAAAGCCGGGACATGCGGAATGAACTGAAGAGCCTGCCGCGGCTGGCGTCGCAGGCGCTGAGCCTCAGCGAAGATATCGCCGACTGGGCGGAGCGCTACCGCTACTGCGACCGGCTGGTTGCATTGGGGCGCGGCTACAATTACGCCACCGCCTGCGAGATCAGCCTCAAAGTCAAGGAGCTCACCTATATCGCCAGCGAAGGTTACAGCGAAGCGAACTTCCGGCATGGCCCGATCGCCGCGGTTGACCGCGGACATCCCGTTGTCCTGGTCTCCCCCCACGGCAAAAATCTCGCGGCGATGGTGGATTTGTGCGGGCGGCTTGAAGAACTGGGGGCGGAAAGCCTGGTCATCAGCAACAACAGCGACCTGCTCACACGGGGGACACAAGCCATGACCATCCCGTCGACGCCGGAATGGCTCAGTCCGATTCTGGCCGTGATGCCCGGCCAAGTCTTCGCCATGCGGCAGGCCCTGGCCCGCGGCTATGACCCGGATAAGCCGCGGGGCTTGTCAAAGGTGACGGTTACGGAATAAGGCGCCGGAATCGCGGGCGCCAAAACACTTCTAACTCTCGTCATAGGCGGATGCAAAAGCCAGTATCTGCTCGTCCGCGCTCTCCATTTCGTCAAACCAGGGAATATCTTCGGCGGGTAGCTCAAGAATTGACCATAGCGCGACCGCCGGAACGGTATCGCCCATAAGTTGCAACAGCAGCCGTCCCGCTTCAACCGCTTCCCGGCAGGGCGCGAATTCCCGCCAGGCCTTTCCCCGCAGCGACATGTGAACCCGGTCGATCGCGAGCAAATCTTCGACGTATTGCAGCGCAGCAACCGTGGAATAGTGTTTGTCCAGATTCTTATACAGCTTCCCGGCGGCGTCACGCGCGGATTCCGCGCATTTAGGCAAGCTATCCGCCTGCCGCGTCGCTTTCGATGGGTCTCCGCCCGCGCGCTTATCTTCGATCCAGGCTCTTACGCGCTCCGTCCCTGCCAGGGCCGCCTCCCGATATGGATTGCCCACCGCGTTTTCCTCCGTAAGAGCCAGCGCCATCATCGACGCGAAGTCGCTGGCGGCAAACGTGGCGACCATACTGATCTCAACCGCATGGGCGCAAAGCGGCAGATCTGACCAAAGGGCGCGGCGCCAGTCAAAGAACTTGTCGCTATAGGCCCGCAGATCGTCAAGTGATTCGTAGGCGAGCGCTTCGCGGGCCAAATCATCCAGAGGCGCGAGCCGAATGGCGACGGCCGCCGTGTCATGCGCCGAGCAAGCGGGCAATTCCGTCCCGAAGGGCAGATCCGCTGCAGCGTCCGCCGCGTTTTCGGTCCATTCTCTCAACAAGCGCGTTGCCACACCCAGCTCAATGAAATCAACACGCCATTGCTCTACAAGGGGATTTTCTTCTACGCGCAGACCGCCGAAACTCAGCGCGGAGGAAATCGCCGCATCGTTGGCGTTCTGGCTCATCTGCGCGCGGTAGCGAATCGCTTCCGCGCAGGGGGTCAGATTCTCCCAAAGGCCTTCCCGCCAAGGCAGCATGGCGTAGACATAAAAGACCAATTCCCTTCGCAGAAGGGACTTCAGCCCGGACGACGTGATTTTCTCACTCGCTTCCATCACCGTGAGCAGGCGTTTCAGATCAGCCAGGTCACAGTCGGCCAGGTAACGATCTCCGGCCGCTGGTTCGGCCGGTCGCGCGCCGCTTTCAATCAGCGCGCTAATCTCCGCAAAGTGTTGATCAACGCGCTCATGGCCATTGTCGGCCGCGAACTCCAGCTGTGTATATGCGTTCTCGTTCGGTGGGATGCCGGCAAAGGTCAGAGCCGCCTTCGCGGAGACATCGCTGGTCGTTTTGCTCAACAATGCCGCCGTTTCAACCGCTTCCGCGCAAGGCGGCAAGCTCCACCACATGCGATTACGAAGAATAATCTGATTATCATGGTATTCAATGATAGCTTCGACGGTTGCATCAAGGCCGGGTTCAATCTCGCGGAGCAGGTTGAAGTAGCTTTGCAACTCCAACATATACTGCAGCTCGTCGGCGGAACAAGGCGGCAGCGCCTCAAACTGGCTCTCAATTGTGAAGGCGAACCCAAATAGCAACAGGCAAAATATCATCGCTTTGCGCATGGTCATTCCTCCCACAAACTGCGCAGACATGCTGCTTTACCAGCATTATGCCCGAGATTTCCAAGCAGGCGAACAACGCTAAAGCGCACTGATCTGAATCCCTCAAGCGCCAGGCAGCAAAATCGGGATCAGTTCGCGCAGGTCCCCGATTCTGAATTTGACCGGCGGCAAGTCGCCGGCTTGCCGATCGGGACAGACGTGACAGAAATCAATGCCCGCGCTCAGGCAGCCGGCGCGGTCGTGGCTGAGCGAATCGCCGACATACAGCGCCGCCTCGGGCGGCAAACGCAACTGCGTCAAAGCCATTTCAAATATGCGCGCATCCGGTTTGCCCAGGCCCGCTTCTTCCGAGATCAACAGCGGATCGAAAACATTAAGCAAGCCGGCCGCTTCCAGCCGACCGCGTTGCGAATCGCTGTAGCCGTTTGTGATCATGCCGAGGCGGTAGCGCCCTTGCAGGCGTCGCAAGACGTCCCTTGCGCCGGGCAGAAGCGCCTTGGAACTGCAGAAGGCGCTCCAAAACTGCGCCGCCAATTGCTCGCTGCTGCCGGCGTCCAGTTCGTAGCGCTGCAAAAGATCGCGCCAGCTCCGCTCGGTGACAGCCTCGCGCGTGAATTGCGTGTAGCCATCGACCGTGCGCGCGGCCCAATAACCGGAGCTTATCGCCGCGTAGGTTTCAGCGAAGTCGACGGGCCTGTCCGCCAGAAGCCCGGCTTCGTCCAGTGTTCGACGCAGCGCTTCCGCTTCGCAGCCGCGCAGGCTGATCAAGGTGTCGTCGAAGTCGAATAGAATCGCCTGGTACATGGCAGTTGCTCTAGCGCGGCCGGGCGAAACAAGCGCAGGCGCGCGCTCATTCGCCGTCGGCTTCGTCGATGATCGCCGCAATCGCTTCCCGAGCGACGCGAATTTCTTCCCAATACGGGTTTTGCGCCACGGGTACGCCCACGAAGAGCTGCAGGGCAGCCATAGGGACTGTATCGCCCGTGAGTTGAATCAGCAGCAGGCCGGCTTGAATCGCTTCCTGGCAGAGTGGCAATTCCGTCAAGGCGAGGTCGCGCCAAAGCATCTGCAGGTCGCTAAATTCTAGCAAGTCCTCCCTGGTTTCGATTTCACTCGCCAGCTGCGCGAAGGCGTACCTGTTGTCCTCTATCGTGGCCGACATTTCTACCCGCTCGGCGGCGGTACAGGCGGGCAGGCGGTCGGGGCTGCCCGGCGTTTCCGCTGCGTCGTCTGCATAAGAGGGAAAAGCCTCCAAGGCTTCGTCCACAACTGGCATGCTATCGTTAACGACCTCCCAGTAGGGATTGTCCGCCGCATCAATGCCGGCGAAGCTCAGGGCGAAGACGGCGGATAAATCGCCCGCCATATTAGCGACGACGGTGCTGCTTGCCAGGGCTTCTTCGCAAAGCGGCATCTGCGCAAACAGCTGATTGCGCCACTCGATCTGTGCGGCAATGTAAGCGCGATAGCCGTCGAAATCTTGAACATCAAAAGCCAACTCTATCAGGTCATTAAATTCGTAGAGCCGGACAAAGACCTCCGCGATTGCGCTTTTGGAGCAGCGCTCCAGATCCAGCGCCGCCGCCCCAACCACCGAGGTTTCGATTTCGATGCCCGCTGCTTCGAGCATTGCGGCAAGCCAGTCTCCGAGCTGATTGAGTTCATTCTGCAAGATGCCGTCAAATGGGTTGCTGTCTTTGGGCGCATCGGCATAGCGATAGGACATGGCCGTCGCAAAATCGTTGGCGGCCTGACTCATCAACTGACCGACTTCGACCGCATCCGCGCAGGCCGGCAAGCCGTCCCAGGCATGATCGCGCCAGGCGAGTTTCTCGGAGATATAGTCCAGCAGCGCGCTGCGCGAGCGGATTTCCGTCGCCATGACGATCAGGTCTTCATTCGTCCGCAAGGCAGCCTCAAGCGCTTGGAGTTCGTCGCCGGCGCAAGCGGCCAATTGGCGGTCGCCCGGCAACGGCCCTTCCGGCCGCTCGCCGCTATCGATCAAGGTTGCAATCTCCGCCAGGCGCTCTTTCAGCTGCTCGCGCATGCTTCCTTCAAAATAGAGCCTGTCCTTATAGCGATTGAGCGAGAGCGATATGCCCGTGTAGGTCAGGGCGCCCATGGCGCCAATGTCGCTGCTAATCTGGCTCATCAGCACGGCAACGTCAAGCGCTTCCGCGCAGGGCGGCAACTGGGACCAAAGGCCTTCGCGCCAGGCAATCTGGGCTTTGCTGTAGTCGATCATTAGCTCGAGTGACGTTTCGCCGGTGGCCAAGCTGGCAATTAAAGCGTCGTAATCCGCCTGCTGGCCCAGCGCCCAAGTCAGTTCGGCCCGGGAGCAAGGCGGAAACCCTTCAGTCTGGCCCTGGGCGTAGGGCGCGACGATTAACAGTATCGTCAAGCTCGCAATTGCCAAGATCTTCATTGCAGGCCTCCTCTGTTTCGTATGCAGTTCGCCGCCTGGCGCGCCAAAAGATCTTCAGGCGGCCGGCAAGCGGATCATGCCGCTTCGAGATCAAAAGGTATGTCCAGGCAAACTCAATCAGGTAGAAACTCCAAAGCCTCTTGCATTTCCACCCATAGATCAACCAGTTCCTGCGTTCGAGAAGTGGTATCGTCACCGTAGGGATTTCTGTCCCGGAAAACATCAGTAGTAGCCAAAGTGGTACCGGTCGTAATACTCCCGATAGCTTGGCTCGAGCGCAGTGCAAGTTGTAGCCCGTCTTCACAGGGGGGTATGATCGGCAAAAAAGATTCTCGCCAGGCATACATATTATTGGCGTAGTCAAATCCGCGTACGCTTCTTCCATCCGTCGGCAAAGGCGCGATCACCTCGAAGAAGGGCGCAAAGATGTATTGACCAGACATGGCCACCTGTGTCGGCGAGCATTCAGCCAGCGGTGTTTCCCGGGCTTCCGCGGTTCCGGCGTCTCTCTTCGTCCGCGCTTTTTGCAGATTTGCTTCTACCAGGCCGGCGTTTTGTTTAAGCAGCGATTGATAGGGATTGTCGTTGTCGTCGACGCCGTCGAGGGCCAGGCTCTTGGCGGCCACAAAGTCGCTCGCGCTTTGGCTCAGACTCAAGGCGATTGCGATGGATTCGGCGCAGGCGGGGAACCCGGGCATGTTTTCTTGTCTCCAGCTGATCTCTTGCTCAGCAAGTTGCAGCAGTTCATCCTCGTTGTCGATGCCGAGCGCGCGCTCGCTCAAGGCGCCGTCAACGTCAAACAATGGATGCTGGACGCTGACCAGGCTGGAGAGTTGGGCCGCGGAACAAGCGGGCAGGTTTGTCGCGAAAGTGTCGCTAAGGTTGAGGACTTCGCCGCCTAATGTCGGCACAAGCCAATCCGGCAGGTTATTGAAATGCGCTTCGACGCGCTGGAGATATGGATTGCTCGCGGAGGGCAGACCACTGAATGCGATTGCGTGCGCCGAGATGAAGTCGTTCGTCAGATGCGATATTTGCAGCGCAATCTCGAAAGCTTCAGCGCAGCGCGGCAAGTCCGCGAAGATGCCGTCGCGGAAGGCAAGTTGATCGAGATCGAATTGCAGCAGGTCGTCGACGGTATCGACGGCCAGGGCGGCGCGAAGGATTTCCAGCGTGTCTATCACGCTAACGCCGACCAGGCGCTGATGTTGCGTTTCGGAACAGGCGCGCGGGAAATCCTCGGGCTGGCTTGCGGAAGCGCCAGCGTCGTCGGGGCCAAAGCCCGAGGCGATGAGTTCCAGGATGAATTTCAAGACGTATCCGCTTTCATCGGCGTTCATTTGCAGCAAGGCCAACCAGCGTGGATTGTCATCCTGGGGAATGCCCAGCGACTCGATCGTATTTACGGCCGCCACATCTGCCAAGACCTTGCTGATCAATACGCCGACCTCAAGGTTAGGCTCGCAGATATCCGCTTCCGACCAGAAGTCTTCGCGGAGAATAAGCATATCTTCTAACATGAGGAGAAAGTCCTCCTCGGTTTGCGGGGCCGCTAACTGCGCCTCAAGCGCTCGCAGGCGATCAGCGACATCCGGGATCCCAGCATACTGTTCGGCGCTGCAGATGGGCAAGCGCTCGTCCAATGCGCTGGAGACAGTGAGAACACTGAAAAGCAAGAATGCCAAGATTATTAAGCGGCTCATATTGCGATTCTCCGTTCATAAGTTGAGTAACTCGATTTTACCCAAGCGCGCCTGCGCCAAGCAACGCGGCCGCGTTTATCGCCAGTGCGATTGACCAGAGGGAGCGTCGCCAGGCGTCGTATCCTGCTGGCAAGTCATGGTTCCATTCCGTCGACATCGCGTCCCGCGGCGGCGGCCATCTGGCGCATGCGTTCGCGGTTTAGGCTCAAGCTCTGAGGAAAGGGATTGTCTTCTTCGGGCAGGCCCAGCGACCGCAAGGTCAGGTAGGCGAGGGCATCCATCTCGAAGGCGTTCATCACCAGGGCAAGCTCAAGGGCTTCGCTGCATGGCGGCAGCAAGCGCCAATGCAAATCTCGCCAGGTCAAGCGATAGATTCCATAGTCGACGAAGTCCCGATTCGTGGCAATGCCGGCGGCTTTGTCAATCATGCCTTCGAAATTCCTGAAGCCGTACTTGAAAAACTCGTCGAGTTGAGCCTCGTCGCAAGCTGGCAAGGCGTCGTTTTCATCTGTCGGCGGTTCGGATGGGTCCATAGAGCCGACCGCCGACATCAGGTCGCCATAACGCGTTATCTCGTGACGGCGGTTGCGTTCATACCGGTTATCTTCGGCTGGGATTCCCATTGCGTCGACCAGGAGGCTCGGGTTGTAATCGCCCAGGATCCAGCTCTTCGTCAGCGCGAAATGGATCGCTTCGCGGCAGCGCGGGACCGTCAAGAGGTTCGCGTCGCGCCAAGCGAGCATCGATTCATTCCAGGCGAGGATATCTTCAACTGTTTCCAGTCCAGCGCGCAGCGCGAGCCACAATTTCAGGAAGTCCTTGTCGTCTGGTGAAATGGTCTGCAGCGCGTCTTTTCCGCAATCTGGCAGATTGACCTGCAATTCCAGCCCGACGCCGGGCTCAGCGGCATGCCGCGCATTCAGCAGATCTCTGATTCTCTGCAGGTTCGCCTCGATGGTTGGATAGTACGGAATCTTGCTTGGTCGCAGGCCGGCATCGCGCAAGCGGGCGCTTGTCACATAATCGCCCGTGATCAGATTGAAACGATAGAGGACTTCGAAGACATCCCAACAGGCATGCAGCTGCGCCCAAAGCTTGGCGCGCCATTCCAGCAGCAATTCCCCGCTGCTGAGGGCTTCCGCCAGCCCTTCTGTGCCTGCACTGCTTTCGGCGATTCGCCGCCAACCGGCATTCAGATCATAGTTATTGTTTGCCTCGGTTAGCGAGCAGACGCCGTTTCCAGGCGCGGGCGCGCCAGCGCTTGAAGCCAGCGGGCGATCGGGCGCGAAATATGCCTTGATCCGAGCGTCAGTCTCCAGCAGGTAATCAGCAATTTTAAGGTCGTCGACGGAAGCGTCCGCTATGCGCTTGGCTGCGGCGCTTGTGACCGCGTCGCCGATGGCTTGCGTCATCAGGATGGCCAGTTCACGCGCTTCCGCGCAAGGCGGCAGAGATTCTAATAGCGCGTCGCGCCATTGGATATGCTCTCTGGCAATGGGAAGTATCGCGTCGAGCTCAGCGGCGGCAGCAATATCGCTTCGCAACGCGATGTAGTCATTGCGCGCCGCCTCGAGCGCATCCCAGTCAGCGTCATTGCAAGGCTCAGCCTGGGCCTGGAGCAGCCCGATTAAAAAGCAGAACAATATGGAAAATGCCAGAGCGCGAATCATGTGTTTGATTCCTTTCATTGCCATCCGCCCGTAACCGCGCGCGGCTCACTGCAATTCCTGCTGCAGCCAATCGTCCAGTCGATCGCGATAGACCCAAATCGTCTCCGCATAAGGGATGTCTTCAACATCGGCGCCGGCTATGAGAAAGGCGTAGGCGGCGGAAAAATCCGCCAGGATGGTAAACATCATGAACACGGCTTCCGCTGCCTCTTTGCAGTTGGGCAGGTACTTGATGTGTTCTTCACCCCAATCGACTTGCGCCTCGCGAAAGGCCATGAGATCGCCGACGGTCTCAATATTCTCCGCGACCTCCAGCAAATCGGCATATTCCAGGAAGAGATTGTAGAAGCTCAAGCCGATGTCACCGTCTTCACATTCGGGCAGACCGCTGCCCGGCGCCGCCTTTATCAGGTCTTCCGGCGTCCGGCCGCTCGCTTCGACATCCTCGCTGAACTCGTCGACGATTACGCTTAGGGTCAGAATACCGAGAAGATATGTCTTGACGGGAAGCTCGGGATTGGGTTCCGGCATGACGCCGGCAAAATCCAGGGCCATTGCGGTGATATGATTGCTGGAAACGCGATATGCCAGCCCAGCAGTGATCACAGATCCGAAGCAGCCGGGCATGTTGGTTTCGAGCGTTTGCCGCCAGGCCACATGCGCTTCCGCAGCCACAAGCAGGTCGGGGATGGTTTCCGCCGCTTCAAGCAAGCCGACGAGATCGTTTAGTGCCAGGTTCCGCGCGCCAAACGCCAGCGCCTCTTCTTCGCTGCATTCGGGCAAGGGGGCGCTGGAATCGTCGGCTTGCGCGAAGGCAGCGACAGGCGCCGACAGTTGTTCCAGGCGCTCTTGCTCCGCCGCAATCTGCTTGGAGAAAGTTGCCGCCGCGTCGGTCATGCCGCCGATTTCCAGGGCGAGCTCGACGGCGAGTTGGCTGCTGATATGGCTGATGAGCAAGCCAACCTGAAGCGACAGGTCGCACTGTGGCAGGCGCGTCCACAGACTTGAACGCCAGGCGACCTGGGCGACGCCGTACTTGGCCAGGCCCGTCGTAGTTTCGGTTCTGGGCGGCACCTCAAGCAAGGCGCGGTATTCGGCCAGGATGTTCGACAGGATGCTGAGCGCGGCATCGGTACAGGCCGGGAGCTCGGTCCCGGCCGCGGCGTCAGTTTCGCTCGCCGCTTCCTCCGGCACTTCGCTCATGAGCAAATAGAACAAGCCAAGGCCTTCCTGCACGCTGTCTATGTATGGGTTGGCATCGGCGGCGACGCCGGCCAACTGAAAGGCGACGAGCGCGCCCAGATCGGCAGCCGCCTCATCCAGCGCCAGGCCGATTTCAATCGCTTCAGCGCAGATGGGAAATTCCGCCCAGAACGATGCGCGCCAGGCGACAAGCGCTTCACCATATTCCGCAAGCAATTCCTGCGAATTCTCCTTCGTGACCGCTTCGCCGAGATCGGCAAAAGTTTCCGGCGAGAGCGTGGCAACCACTTCTTTTGTCATCACGACGCCGATCAAGGCATAATGATCGGGCGGGAAGGAGTCTATGGCGCTGAGTTGCGCCCCGCTGCAAGGCGGCAAGCCCGCCTCTTGCCCGCGGACAAACCCGGCGAAGCTCGCCAGCATAGTGAAAATGATGAGCAGTTTTCGCATGACAATGCCTTATCAATCAATTTTGTTGCGTCGAAGTATAGACGCGCGCCGGCGCAATGACCCAGCCGGGAGACCATAACGTAGGGCAATCAACCGCTTCCTGGCCACTTCAGGCGGCGGACAAGCTATAATCCCAGAAAATCTCAAAAGCCAGAGGAGCGCCAAATGTCAAGCGACCGTCTTCAGCAGTTTCAAGCCGTCCTGGCCGAACAGGCCGATCTCGCCTTCATTCCGATTTCTTCCGACCTGCAATACCTCACGGGCGTCCCGCGCGATTTCCCCAATTACGGGCATACGATCCATCCGGGCGATTGGCTTGAGGGGGCCTGGATCAGCCCGCATCGGGCGCCGGTCTTGCCCCTGCCGCGCATGACGGCGGAATTCGGCGGGCTCAGCCGCCTGGAAGGCATCGATATTCGCGTGCTCGGCGACTGGGATGTGCCGGCGGAAATGGTGAAGCGCATCCTCGCGGATTTTAATCTGCCGGAAAATCCGCGCGTGGCGATCAGCGATTTCAGCAAAGGCGAGACCGTCTCGCATTTGGCGCCGCTGCTGCCCGGCGCGTCCTGGCTCTCGGCGACCGCGCTGCTGCGGCCCATGCGCGTCCTCAAGTCGGAAGCGGATATCGCCTTGATGAAACAAGCCGGGCGCATCACCGAAGCGGCTTTCGCCGATACGCTGAAGGCGCTGCGGCATGGCATGACCGAGCTGGAGATCGTGGAAGAGGTGAATTATCAGCTGCGCAAGCATGGGTCCCTGGGCCAATCCTTCACGACTTCCTTATACAACAGCGGGCCGAATCACCCCCTGCTCTTCGGCGCGCGGATGGAGAGCTGGCATCGCAAGCTGGATCCGCCGGTTTCGATCCTCTTCGATTTCGGCGGGATCTATGAGGGCTGGTGTTATGACTTCGGGCGCACGGTTTTCTTCGGCGAGCCGGACGAAAATGCGCAGCGGGTCTATGATGTGATGATGGCATCGCAAGCGGCCGGTGTCGCCGCCCTCAAGGCGGGCGAAGCGACGACTTCCGACGCCGATGCCGCCGCCCGCCAAGTGATTGAAGACGCCGGGTTCGGCGAGGCTTTCCGGCATCGGCTGGGGCATGGCATCGGCATGGATGTGCATGAGCCGCCCTTCTTGACGAAAGGCGATGAGACGCCGCTGGAAGAGGGCATGCTCTTCACGATCGAGCCGAGCATCATGCAGTTCAATGACTATTCGGCGCGGGTCGAGGATGTGGTTGTGGCGCGTCCCGGCGGCGGCGAGAAGCTGACGAATGGCTGGCAGGAGTTGATTGTGGTGGATTAGCCCGTTGAAGCGCGGTAGGGGCGAGCCGGTGGCTCGCCCGTTCTTGATTTCACCACAGAGGCACAGAGGGCACAGAGGCTTTTTTCCCACAAAGGCACAAAGGCACGAAGAGCACAAAGATTTTTCTCATGGACGATGTTGGAATCGCGATCGATTGTAGGGGAGTCTCGCTGAGACGCCCGCCGCTGGCATCGAAATGCGTAGGGGCGGCGCTTGTGTCGATTGTGTCTGTTTGAATATTTCACCACAGAAGTGGTTCCAATAAATTAATGCGAAAATAATGGGACATTGTAGGGGCGATTCTGTGAATCGCCCGATGATGCAATCGTGAATATTCGGGCGACATACAATGTCGCCCCTACAACCGACTTAATTCCGGTTTCTCATTTCTTTGTTGGAACTACTGAGGCACAGAAGTAATCCCAAGTTAGTCATGCGAAAAATGTATGCGCAATGGGTTGTCGATTTCGTTCTGTGCTAATAGGACTGCCTTAATGTTATCGATCATTTCGGTGGTCGAATTGAATAGAGTATTTGCTTTCGCCACATCTTTTAGATGTCGCCAGAATCGCTCAATCGGGTTCAGCGTGGCGCAATAAGGCGGCAGCCAAAAAACCAGGACACGCTCGGAGTAGAGGCTAAGCATGGCCGCGACTTCTTTGCTGCGATGGTAGGGCGCGTTATCCATCACCAGCACCAATCCTTGATCGGGATAATCTTGCTCCAATAGCTTCTCCAAGAACGTGATGAAGGTCTCGCTATTCTTGATCGTTGTCATGGTGTAGCTGACATCCTGCGTTCTCCAGTTCAGTCCACCGATTATATGGTGAAAGGCATTAGCGCCCGGCGGCGCTGGCAGGCGCTTCTGTTCTCCACGTTTCATCCAGCAGGCGCGAATGTCTAATGCCGTTGTGACTGTACTTTCGTCCACAAAGAGTAGCTCGATTTTCCGGTCCACTGCCCTTTTTTTAGCTCTTCGAGCAAGATTTCGGCTTCTGCGCGCGCTTCGGGGTCTTGCAATGCACGCAAATCCCCTTTTGGTCGGCGATACACATAGCCTCGCTTTTTCATCTGCACCCGTAGCCACTCCACGCTTAAGCGAATGCCGCTAACCTTTTCCATGTGGTCACGCAAGCGAGCTGTTGTCCAGACAACAAATGTGTAACCCAATTCCTGTGGCGCCTGCTCCAAAACCAAGTCAAGCTGCTGCCAGTAGGCCTCATCCGCCTTTGGTGGGCGTCCCTGTTTAGGACTGTTACTAAGCCCTTCAATGCCTCCCATGCGCCAATTATTCCACCAACGATAGATTGTGGCCAAGCTAACGGCAAAAGCCTCTGCTACTGCTTGCGGCTTTGCCCCCAAATGTAATTGACGAATAGCCGTCGACCGCTGCACGACCTCGACACGACCATCGTTGTGCATTGCTCTTTCGAGTTGCTGCACTTCAGCCTCTCTTAATTGATATTTCGATGTCTTCGCCATAAACTTACTATGGCATGAATTCTCATTACTTACTTGGGATTGCTGAGGGCACAGAGAAACCAATTGTAGGGGCGTCTCGCTGAGACGCCCGTCGCTGGCATCGAGATGTGTAGGGGCGACACTGTGTGTCGCCCGCGTTTATTTGAGCAAGCCCCGGCTGTGTATCCCATATTGCTAAGGTCTGGTGGGCGAGCCACCGGCTCGCCCGTACACACTTTGGATTATTTTGCGAATTACATTTATGCGGGAGTCATTCTCAATTACTTACTTGGGATTACTGAGTAAGGCTTGTCCGCTACTGGGCGCCTGACGCGCAACCCTCTCAAAGATTCTGAGATTTTGTGTCCAAAAAATTAGGACCACTACATCAACCGGCGAACAGCGGCGTCGGCAGCCCCTTCACCCCCGGCTTGTAGCTGAAGAAACTGCCCGCCAGCGGGTGCTTGTCCGCATCCTCTTCCGGTATGCCCACGCTCGCCGTGGTGATGTAGAGCGTGTCCAGGGCGGCGCCGGCGAATGTGCAGCTGGTGATATTGGGCGCCGGCAGCGGCACAACTTCCAGGATCTCGCCGGCGGGCGAAAAACGACTGATGCGCGCGCCGCCGAAATGCGCCACCCAGACGCAATCTTCGCTGTCGACCGTCATGCCATCGGGAACGCCCTCGTCGTCTTGACTGAACTCGGCGAAGACGCGCTTGTCGCTTAACTCGCCGGAAGGGCTCATATTCAGCGCGTAGATCGTCCGTTTGATACTGTCAGTGTGGTAGATGATGGAATTGTCGACGCTGAAGGCCGGGCCATTGCAGATGACATAATCGGCATCGCATTGCCGCAGGCTCAAGTCGGGGTCGAGGCGGTAGAGCGCGCCGGTTTCATCGACTTGCCCCATGTCCATCGTGCCCGCCCAATATCGTCCGCTGTTATCGACCTTGCCATCGTTGAAGCGGTTGTTCGGCAGGTCGGCTTCGGGCAGGGCGATCGGCTGGGCCGAAAGCACATCGAAGTTGATGAAGGCGTAGCCGTCTTTGATCGTGCCGATGAAGCCGCCGGACGCGCGCGGGGACAAGCTGGTCACCTCGAAGTCGAAGGTCCAGGTCGTCTTGCCGCCATCCGCCAGCGCATAACGATGGACCTTGTTGCTGAAGATATCGCACCAGTAGACCGCATTCTCCGCCTCAACCCAGAGCGGTCCCTCGCCCAACTGGGCGGGTATCTGCCAAACCAGTTGTACTTCGCTCATATTCGCCTTCCCCTTAGCAATGTTCTCTACAGTTTAACCGTCGTGCTGCGCAGGCCACAAATCGGCTCACAGAAGAAAACCAACGCTTTCAAAGTTGAGCCTTGTAGGGGCGACACTGTGTGTCGCCCGAAAGTTCGCGCTTGTGTCGGCGGGCGATTCACAGAATCGCCCCTACATTTTCACGATTTTCGCAGCGATCGCTTCATTATGATTTTGATGCGATTGCCCTGACAGAAGAACGTTAACGCGTTCAAATTCGAGTCATGTAGGGGCGACACTGTGTGTCGCCCGCCTATCTTGTTGCATAAATCTTCGGGCGACCTGATAGGTCGCCCCTACAGATTCCGACGCAACCAATGTGTATGCCGGCGGATTCAATGTTGTACTTCGCAAGCCCGTCGTCTACCAATTCGTGACTGAGCCGTCAGGCCGGCGCAGGTGCTTGAGTTCGCCCATGCTGAACACGTACTTGTCAATCGCCTCGGGGTTGAACTCGATGCCCAGGCCCGGCGCTGTCGGCGGCAGCAGGTAGCCGTCTTCCCATTCCGGCTGATTCAGCACGAGGTCGGGCATGGTTTCGCCCGGTCTGCGCGCCAGTTCCTGCACGGCGCAATTTGGCACAGACAAGCAAAGGTGCAGGAAGGCGGCCGTGGCGACCGGTCCGATCGGGTTATGCACGGCGAGATCAATATAGTGCGTTTCGCACATCGCGGCGATCTTCTTGGCCTCGGTCAGGCCGCCGCAGATGCAGAGGTCGACGCGGGCGTAATCAACCAATTCTTCTTCGATGATCTGGCGGAACTCCCATTTCGAATTGTATTGCTCGCCAGCGGCCAGGGGCGCGGTCGTGCGCGCCCGCAACTGACGGTAGGATTGCGAGTTCTCCACGCGCAGCGGATCTTCAATGAAATAAGGACGATGCGCTTCCACTTCCTGGCAGAACCAGAGCGCGTCGGCCATATTGAGGCGCGTATGCAGATCGATGGCCAGTTTGATCTCGTCGCCCAGCGCCAGCCGCAGCGCCTCGAACTCCTTGATCGCTTGGCGGACGGCGTCTTGTGGCTCGAGGATGTTGCCGGGCTGGCTATCCGACAGGCCCCAGCGCAGCACCTTCCAGCCCTCTTCCAGCGCGCGCTGGCAGCATTCGACCAGCTCTTCGACTGTTTCACCGCCGTTGTGATTGTAGGTGAGGACGCGGTCGCGCGCGCGGCCGCCCAGCAGGTCATAAACCGGGACGCCCAGGGCCTTGCCTTTGATATCCCAAAGCGCGATATCGATGGCGGCGATGGCGGCGGTCAGAATGCGCTGGGCCGGGAAGAAGCCGCCGCGGAAGAGCACCTGCCAAAGATGCTCGCTGCGAAAGGGGTCCTGCCCGATGAGCAGGGGTTTGAAATGTTCGATGGCGCCTTGCACCGCCAGTTCGCGCCCGGTGATGCCGGCCTCGCCCAGGCCGCTGATGCCTTCGTCGGTTTCGACGACCACAAAGCAGAATGTTCGCCATTCCCGGGCGAGATAAACTTTCACATCGGTGATTTTCATCGCTTGCCGCCTCTCGACCTCAGGTGATCAATCCCGTCCATTATACTAACCGCTGCCGCAGGCCTGTCATATCCAGGCGACGCTCGCTTGCGTGAGGCGGCGCTCAGTAGCGCAAACCAAAGCCGTACTCGAAGAGCGGCGCTTCCGAATCGCGCGGCAGGTCCGGCTTTTGCGCGCGCGCGGCCGCCATGGACGACGGCAGTTCGAAGGGCAGCGTCGCCGTCGGTTTGAAGCGCCCGAAGATGATATCGAGCGCGGCGGCGTCGCCCGCGCCGAAGTTGGCTACCAAGCCCGCGGCCGCGGCCGCGATCTCCGGCATAACCGCTGGGCGCTCCAGATACATGTCGACGATTGTCGGCGTCTCCTGCGCGATTGCCAGGATGCGGCTGAGCTCCGGTTCTTTGAAATCGAGGTCGCCGGCGTGGAAAAAACTTTCGAGGAAGATGTCGTCCCGCGGCTGGAAGGGCGTATGCATGCGAAGGATGGCGAAATCGGCAGCGCTCGGCTCGTCCACAACTTCGCCGTATTGCGCCGCGATCTCGGGATCGATGTTCTCGATGTAAATGCGCGGCCGACCCGAAAGGGGCAGGGCGCCGTCATTCTTGAGCAAGACGATGGACTTGCGCTGCGCCAGTTCGCCAGCGGCGCGGAAGGCCGGGTTGCCGGCGATATGGGCGGCGGCGCCTTCATCGACGAAAGGCTGTTCAAACAGTCCGAGGCGGAATTTGTCGCGCAGCAGACGCCGTACGCTGAGATCAATGCGGTCTTCGCGGACCTGCCCGGAACGCGCGAGCTCGACCAGCGCTTCGGCGCAATCTTCCCCGCCAAACTGGTCTATTCCCGCCTCAAGCGACTTGAGTATGCGCTCGGAAAGGTCCAAATGCTCGACGCCCCAGGCGCGAGCCGGGAAGGGTTTGCCCATAAGCTCCATGTCGGTCAGCGTACCCCAATCGGTGCAGACGACGCCGTCAAAGCCATACTTCTCGCGCAGCAAACCCGTGATGATGCCCTTGTTGTAAGCGAAGCCGACCTCTTCGTATTCAGTACCGACGGGCATGCTGTAGTAAGGCATGATCATGGCGGTTCCGGCTTCAAAAGCGGCTTCAAAGGGCAGCAGATGATAATCGAAGTTGCCGCCCGGGTAGACTTGCTCGCGTCCGTATTCGAAATGGGAATCTTCGCCGTCCTTCTGCGGGCCGCCGCCGGGAAAATGTTTGCTCATGCAGGCGACGCTTCCCGCGCCGATGTCCCGGCCCTGGAAGCCGCGAATGTAGGCGGCGGTCAGCCGGGCGGCGACTGCGTTGTCTTCGCCGAAGGTACCGTTGACGCGGGCCCAGCGCGGCTCGGTCGCCAGGTCGGCCATCGGGTGCAGGGCGGCGCGAATGCCGACCGCGATGTATTCCTGGCGGGCGATATCGGCGAAGTCTTCCACCAGGGTTTCGTCGCCGATGGCGGCCAGGCCCGGCGGCTCCGGCCATTGCGAAAAGGCCGGCGTCGCCGTGAAGGCGCCCGGATTGCTGGCGAAGCCGTGGCGCGGATCGCTCGAGATGGTGATGGGAATGCCGAGGCGGCTCGCCGCAGCGATCGCCTGCAATTGATTGGCCCAGGCCGCGATTTCACGCGCTCCGCTCGCGCCGGCCAACCCGAAGTGATTGATGCGCTTGCCGGTCAACGCGCCCAGCGAGGGCCGGCCAAAGACGCTCATATCCGGATCGAAAGCGCCATCGGGCGGCAGGAAGACCATGGGCTGGAACATCATGCCCGCCTTTTCTTCCAAGGTCATCCGCTCGAGCAGGTCCTCAATGCGCTCGTCGATGGCGCGGTTTGGGTCTTGGTAGGGCAATGTTTCCGCCATGTTGATTGGCCTTTCTAAGTAAACGCAAGCAAGTCGCGCAAATTCTGATGGGCAGTCTTTTGCAAGAGTGGGCGAGCCGCCGCCTCGCCCGTACAGCGAGTCTCCGTTATGCCGTAGAGGCGAGCCTTGGCCCGCCCACGAGTATGTCGCGAAAGAAGATGCCCATCTTTTCAGTTTCTGACTTGTGTTTACATATGTTCAATTTAGCCCGTACAGGTCGCTGTATTTGTCATCGAGATAGTTCAGAAGCGGCGCCGTATTCAGTCCCTCGCCTGAGACGCGCTTCAGCAGCTCGTCGGGGCTGTAGGCGCGTCCATGCCGGTAGATATTCTCGCTCAGCCAATTCAGCAGCGCCTGATAATCGCCCTTCGCCAGATTCGCCGCCAGGTCGGGCAACTGCGCGTGAGCGGCCGCCAAGACTTGCGCCGCCATGATATTGCCGATGGTGTAGGTGGGGAAGACGCCGAAGCCGCCGAAAGACCAATGCACATCTTGCAAGACGCCGCGCCGATCATCGGGCGGCGTCAACCCGAGGTATTCTTGCATCTTGGCGTTCCAGACTTCCGGAAGATCGTCGACCGCGATCGCGTCTTCCAGCAGCGCCATTTCTATCTCCGTGCGCAGCATGATATGCAGGTTGTAAGTGACCTCGTCGGCTTCCACCCGTATCAAGCTCGGACGCACGCGATTGACCGCTCGATAAAAGAGTTCCGCATCGGCCGCTGCCAACTGCTGTGGGAATGCCGCCTGCAGGCGCCCGAAATGACGCTCCCAAAATGCAGGGCTGCGCCCGATCTGATTCTCCCACAAACGCGACGAGAATTCATGCGCGCCAACGCTCGCGCCGCCGATCGCGTACTGCCCGAGGAAATCGGCTGTCAGCGCCGTACGGGTCAGCTCCCTTGCGATGTTCTGCTCGTAGAGTCCATGGCCCGCTTCATGCAGCGCGGCGAAAAGCGACATTGGCAGATAATTGGCGTCGTAGCGCGTGGTGATGCGCACATCGTCGCGTGTGAACGAGATCGCGAAGGGGTGCGGCGCGCTGTCGAGCCGGCCCCGGTCATAGTCAAATCCGATCAGCTCGGTCAGCTTGTGGCAAAGTCTCTTCTGTGCGGCGAGATCGTATTCCGCCTTCCAGAGGTCGATGGCTAGCGGCTTGTCGACGGCGACGATTCGCGCCAAGAGCGGTGAGATGCCGGCTCTTAATTCGGCGAAGATCTGATGCAGGCGAGCGGCGGTCATGCCCGGTTCGAATTGCAGGATCAGCGCGTCGAACGGGTGGTCATCATAGCCAATTGCCTCCGCCAATTCGATGTTGAGCGCCAGCATACCCTTTAGGTAAGGCTTGAAGCTGGGGAAGTCGTTTTCGGCTCTCGCCTTCGCCCAAACCGCTTCCGACTCGGCGCCAAGCGCCGCCATGCGAGCGACAAGCTCAGCTGGAATCCGCTTCTGAATCTCATAGGCGTCGCGGGTTTGTCGCAGGGCGCGCGCCCGATAAGAATCGCTATCGGCGCTGGCGACTTCGTTTTCGGCGGCATCCAGCAGACCCGCCGTTTCGTCGCTGACAAAGATGGACTTGGCCAGGGTCCCCAGCGTCGCCAACTGCTTGCCGCGGCTGGAAGCGCCGGCGGCGGGCATCATCGTGCGCATATCCCATCTCAGCGTATTCAATATGCATAGCAGATCGTGGTACTTGGCGATATGCGCCCTGTAGTCATCGTATGCGGTCAAAGGCTCTTCTCCATAGAATCAATTTGACCAAGCGAAAACTGATTAGATATCTGAAGCATGAGTGGACGAGCTGCCGGCTCGCCCGTACAAGGCTTGTCCGGTACTAAAATTCTTGCTCCGATACAACAGTAACAATACCAAAATACTAGGATATACGTGCGATCCTCGCGATAATCAACGCTTTGCTGCGAAACGCGTCAAGGTCGGTTTCCCTTCTCTGGCTCGCTGCAGACGGCAGACCTGTTTTTCTACCCCATCCCCGGCCCTTCCCCAGTGAACTGGGGAAGGGTGACTCTACAAAGTAGCTCGTAGGTTGACCCCGAAAAACATAGAAGATGCCAATGAAGTCAGTCTCTTTCAGCGCGCTCCCCCTTCCCCAGCTTGCTGCTGAGGACAGGACAGGTTTGTGGCAACTTGAAAGGCAGTAATTCGCGATCTATGTAAAGATTCATCAGTATCACTTCTAACCCGCGTAAGGAAAGAAAGGTGAAACTGATGAATCTTCCTTCATTGTACCACTGGCAGGAGCTGGTTTCGAAGCATTTTACAAGCTTTACGGTGTGGCAGAAAAAGCGTTTTGCGCGTTTCAGTCTAGGTGTGATGCTCAGCGAGCATTGCCAACAGTCAAGGATTGCAAAGGCGTTGGCGGGAGACGTCAGTGCTGACGGTATCGTGCGACAGTTGCGGCGGTGTATCGCGGATCAGAAATGGTCGCCCGCTCAGTTCTCGCTGGATTGGACACGCTGGGTTGTCAGCTTGTTGCCGAAGACGCGGCTCGTGTTGTTGGTGGACGAGACCAGTATCGGCGGGCGTTTTCGAGTGATGATGGTAGGTGTAGCGTATAAGCGGCGCTGCATTCAGCTAGCCTGGACTTGCTACAAGGCGAATAGTCAGGAGGACTATCCAATTGAAGGTCAGGTGAAGATGATTTCGGGCATGCTTGCGCAAATCAAGACAGTTTTGCCCGATGACAGGCCGGTTTTGGTGCTGGCAGATCGCGGCATCGGCAACTCGCCAGCGCTGTGCAGGGCGGTTGAGGGCTTGGGCTGGCAATATTTGTTCCGCGTTCCGAAAACAGTCAAGATCAAGACCGATGACGGGATAGCGCATCCGTACAAGGAAATGCGGAAAGGGGGACGATGGCGCGCGAGCGGATCGGTCTTTATTAAACGGGGAAGGGTTCCGGCGCATGTGCGCGCGATCTGGGACCGAGATTGCGACGAACCTTGGATTTTGGTTACGAACAATCCAGACTTGACAGGTCGGGAGTATAGGATGCGCAACTGGCAGGAACAGAGCTTCCGCGACTTGAAAAGCGGTGGCTGGCAACTGGAAACCTGTCGTTTGCGCTCGGTAGACCGAATGGCCCGATTCCTGGCGATCTTGGCGCTTGCGCAAGGCATGGCCTTAGCGCTTGGCAGCCAAGCTGTGATCACAGGTAAGGCACGCCGACTGATAAAGACCAAAGACAACAAGTTGAGGCGGCCACTTAGCCTATTCAAGGAAGGCATCGCCTACTTCAACAAGTATGTCTTACGCCATGACAAGTTCCCATCCCTGTCCGTCGTCCTAGATCAGAGGCTATGTTAAACCTGTCCTGTCCTCAGCAGCTTGCTGGGGAAGGGGGCTGGGGGGATGGGGTAAAAGAAGCGCGGTAGCATTAACCAGTACCGGACAAGCCGTACAGCGAGTCTCCGTTATGCCGTAGGGGCGAGCCCGTGGCCCGCCCACAAGCATGTCGCGAAAGACGATGCCCATCTTTTCAGTTTCTGACTTGTGTTTACATAAGTTCAATTCAGTCCGTAGAGGTCGCTGTATTTTTCTTCGAGATAACGCAGCAGGGGCGCCACGCTCAAACCTTCGCCGCTGACGCGCCGCAAAAGTTCATCGCTGCTGTATGCGCGCCCGTGTTGATAAATCGCTTCGGTCAGCCACTGCAGCAGCCCGCCATATTCGCCGCGCGCCAGTTGATCGTCGAGCGCCGGCAATTGCGCATGGGCGGCGGCGAACACCTGCGCCGCCATGATATTGCCGATGGTATAGCAGGGAAAGTTGGCGAAGGTGCCGGCCGACCAGTGCACATCTTGCAAGACGCCGCGCCGGTCGTCGGGCGGCGTCAAACCCAGGTACTCTTTCATTTTGGCGTTCCAGGCATCCGGCAGCTCGTCAACGGAAAGGGAACCGTCCAGCAGCGCCATTTCGATTTCGGCGCGCAGCATGATATGCAGGTTATAGGTCACCTCATCGGCTTCGACGCGGATCAAGCTCGGCCGCGCGCGATTGACCGCGCGGTAGAAGAGCTCGGCATCCGCCGACGCCATCTGTTCCGGGAAATAGCTTTGCAGGCGGGAAAAATGCAGCGCCCAGAATTGGCGGCTGCGGCCGATCTGGTTCTCCCACAGGCGCGACGAGAATTCATGCGCGCCATAACTCGCGCCGCCGACCGCGTACTGCCCGAGGAAATCCGTGGTCAGGGCGCTGCGGGTCAACTCGGCTGCGATATTCTGCTCATACAGGCCGTGGCCGGCTTCATGCAAGGTTGCGAAGACCGACATCGGCAGGTAATTGCGGTCATAGCGGGTGGTGATGCGCACATCGTTTCGCGTGAAGGAAATCTCGAAGGGGTGGGGCGCCGCATCGAGGCGGCCGCGCGCGAAATCGAAACCGATCAAGCTCGCCAGTTCCTGGCAGAGCGCTTCCTGCGCCCCAAGCTCGTAGTCCGCCGCCCAGAGATCGACGGGCAGCGGGGCATCGGCGGCGACGATCTGCTCCAGCAGCGGCAGCAGGCCGGCGCGCAAATCGGCGAAAAGCCGCCTGAGGCGGGCGGCGGTCATGCCCGGCTCGAATTGCAGGATCAGCGCGTCGAAGGGATGCTCGTCGTAGCCGATGGCCTCGGCCAATTCGATGTTGATCTCGAGCATCCGCTGCAAATAGGGTTTGAAACTTGCGAAGTCGTCCGCCTCTTTTGCGATCGCCCAGGTCGCTTCCGACTCGGGCGCGAGGGCGGCCAAGCGCCCGAGCAGCTCGGCCGGGATGCGTTTATGAATTTCGTAGGCGGCGCGCGTCTGCCGCAGCGCCCGCGCTTGATAGGAGTCCTCATCCAGGCCCGCGGCTTCGGATTCGGCCGCGTCCAGCAGTCGCGCCGTCTCTTCGCTGACGAAGATGCTCTTGGCCAGTTGGGTCAAAGTCGCCAGCTGCGCGCCGCGCGTGGCGGCGCCGCCGGCCGGCATCTGCGTGCGCATATCCCATTTCAGCGTATTCAGGATGTTGAGCAGGTCGTTATAGCCGGCGATATGCGCCGCCAGCTTTTCAACTGCGGACATGTATTCCCCCGGTCGTTGCTTGCCAAATGTTCTTGGCGCTAAATGGCGCGGGCGGAACCGCCGTCGACGCGCAAGGTCGCGCCGGTGATATAACTGGCGGCGGGCGACAGCAGAAAAGCGCCGGCCGCGCCGAAGTCGTCGATGGTGCCGTAACGCCCGAGCGGGATGCCGGTCAGGCTGCGCGCTTTCACCTCTTCCATGGACAGGCCCGTCTTCTGGGAAGTGACGGCATCAAGCTGGGCCACGCGGTCGGTGTCGATGCGGCCCGGCACCAGATTGTTGACGCGGATGCCATCGCCGGCCAACTCATCGGCCAGGGTCTTGACCAGCCCGGCCACGCCGGCGCGCATGATCGTCGACAAGCCGAGGCGCGTGGTCGGCTCCCGGACCGAACCCGATGTGACGGTCAGAATTGAGCCGCCATTGCTCATGTGCGGGATGGTCAAGCGGATCATGCGAAAGCTGCTGAAGAGCGTGAGTTCGAATGCGGCCTGGAAGTCGGCATCGTCAACCTCTTTCATGGTCATGGCGGGCGGGCCGCCGGCGTTCACCAGCAGGCAGTCGATGCTGCCCCAGGCATCCGCTGTTCTGTCCACCCACGCTTGAATATCGCTGACCCGGCGCACATCGCAGGCGGTGCTGAGCGTTTCGACGCCGTATTCATCCGCGAGCCTTTGCGCGGCATCGCTGACATCGGCGGCCGTGCGGCTGCACAGGGAGACCTTGGCGCCGTTGGCGGCCAGGGCCTTGGCCACGCCATATCCCAAACCCTTGCTCGCCGCGGCGACCAGGGCGACTTTTCCCTTCAATCCCAAATCCATGTCCTAGTTCCTTTTCTGATTCATTCAGATTGCTTAGTAGCAGGGATTATATCGCCTGCGCCGAAAATGGTCAGGCGGAAATGCGCGGGCGCCGCGCGGAGCGGAATGGTCTGCGCTTGACTAGAGCGGCAGCTTCTGCGTCGGATCCTCGATGCCGACGCGTTGAAGCAGCCAGTCGATTTCCGCCAGCGTGCCGGCGTCGATTGGATTGAAAGGCGGTCGCGGCGTCGCATTGGCGATGGCGCCGCGGCGCTGCAAGAAGGTTTTGCGAATTGTGAGATTGATGACCGGTTGATTCTCGTAGCGGATCAGGGGCAGGTATTTGTCAAAGATCGCTTCCGCCTCGGCGCGCCGGCCGGCCTTAAATGCCTCGTAGACCGCGACCAGGATTTCGGTGAAGGCGAAGCCGGTCATTGTGCCGGAAGCGCCCCGGCCCAATTCTTCCAGCAGGAACATGCCGCCCAGGCCGCCGAAGATCTCGAACTTGTCAGTGACGGCGCGGATGGCGTCGATCTTTTGCATCAGCGGCGGGTCTTCCAGTTTGAGGTACCGGGCGTTGGGGATGGCTTCGGCGATGGACGCCAGCGCATCCGGCGACATGATGACATCGTTGACCGGCGGATAATCTTGCACGACGATGGCGCCGCAGATCGTCTCGGCGATCTCGCTGTAGAGCGCCAGGATGGCGGCATCCGATTTGTCCTCCAGGGGCGGCGGGGCGATCATGACGCCGTCAGCCCCGGCCGCGAAGGCCGCTTCGCTCAAAGCGATGCAAGTGGCGAGCTGGCTGTGGCTCGTGCCGACGACGATCGGGATGGCGCCCGCGACCGTCTCAACTGCCGTGTCCATCACCGCGCGGCGTTCAGCCACGCTGAGCTTGGCCGCCTCGCCCATGACGCCGAGGATGGTCAAACCTTGCGCGCCCAGGTTCATTTGAAAACGGACCAGTCGCCGCAGGCTGTCATAATCGACGGCGTAGTCCGCCGAGAAGGGCGTGGCGAGGATGTTGAATATACCGCTGATTCGACCCATTTATCCGACTCCAATCATTCTCCGGCCGGCGATGAAAACTTGCTCAACCCGTTCGAGGGCATCAAGATCCGCCAGCGGGTCGCCGTCGATGACGATGATATCGGCTTCCTTGCCGGCTTCAAGGCTGCCCAGTTTGTCCTCCAAGTTGTTGACGGCGGCGGCGATAATGGTGGCGCTGCGCAGGGCGTCGTAATTGTCCCGCTTGATGCCGAGCTCCACCATGAACTTCAACTCCGGCGCGACGACATCGTGGCCGACGACCGGGCTGCCGGCATCCGTGCCGAAGGCGATGGCGACGCCCGCCCGCGCCGCCCGCAGGATGCCATCAAAGCGCTCGCGGCTTTTGACTGCGGCCTGCCGTTCGGCGATCTTCCATTCGGGGATGTCGTAGCCGCGGGCGATATCCGCCTGCGCTTGCATCACCAGGGGAGCGAAGGTGGTGACGATGGGAATGTCCGCGTCCAGCAGCAGTTGAATCGTCTCGTCGCTCATTGAGCCGCCGTGTTCGATGACATCGACGCCGAAGGCGGCCACGCGCCGTATAACAGCGTCGAAGGTGGCGTGGGCGGTGATGGTCAAACCCATGCGGTGCGTCTCGTCGATAACCGCGCGCAGTTCGTCGTCGGTGAATTCGACCGTGTCATGGCTGCCCATGATCTTGATCAGGTCGGCGCCGCGCTTGACTTGATCGCGCACCGCCCGCCGCATCTCGTCAGCGCCGCTGGCTTCGCGGCAGCACCAGAAGGTGTGGCCGCCGGTCTGGATGATCGCCTCGCCGCAGATGAGCAGGCGCGGTCCGGGGAAGATGCCTTGCTCCACCGCTTGCTTGGCGAAGAAATTGCTCTGGTTCATGCCCAGGTCGCGCACGAGCGTGATGCCGGCGCGCAGGCTCTTGAGCATATTGCCGGCGCATTTGTAGGCGCTGATCTCCGGCGGATCGTCCAGCGATTGCCGCGCCAGGTCATGCACGCCGTCCCAAGCCAGATGCGCATGCGAGTTCATCAGGCCCGGCATAATCGTTTTGCCGCGGCAGTCGATGATCTCGGCCGAAGACTTGACGAGTGCGGCGGCCTCCCCGAGCGCTTTGATGCGGCCATTTTCGATCTCGATGAAGCTGTCGTTTATGATTTCGTCGCCGCGGCAAGTGAGCAGCCGTCCGCCGATCAGGGCGCGATGCGGCGCCGGGGTATCGAACATCGGCTTGATGATCTTTTCGAAGCGCCAGGCGGGTGCTTCCGGCATATTGTGATTTCCTCCAGCTGGGCAGCGCTGCCGCCGGCTTAAAGTTCCCGGCCGAGGCGCGCGGCATTGGGCCGGACGAATTGGCCATCGCCGGCCGAGCCGACGATCTCGCCCCGCAAGAACACCGTCTTGCCGTTGACGATCGTGCGTTCGACCGCGCCTTTGAACGTCATGCCGGCGTAGAGCTTGTCGCAGTCCCGCGCTTTGCTGAAGAGCATATCGCGGTGGATGGTCGTCTCGGTATTGGGATCGTAAATGACCAGGTCGGCCGCGGCGCCGATGCCGATGTGGCCGCGCTCGGGATAAACGCCGAAGCGCTTCGCCCCGTTGGTCGCCAGCAATTCCACCGCTTGATTCACAGTCAAGCGCCCGCCCAGAGCCTCGTGCATGACACCCAGCAGCAGCTCCTCCACACCCGGCGCGCCCGGCGGCGTCGCCCAGATATCTTCGCGGGCCCGCTCCTTTTCTTCCACGGTGAAAGGCGAGTGATCGGTTGTGATGGACATCAAGGAACCATCAAGCAGGCCCTGCCAGAGCGCCGCTTGATCAGCCGCCGCGCGCATTGGCGGATTGACTTTGGCATAAGGCCCGACCCGGCCCAAATCGTCTTCGGTGAAAAAGAGATAATGCGGGCAGGTTTCGGCGCTGACGGCCGAGCCGGTCGCCTGGAAGCGTTGAATCACCGCCAGGGCTTCAGCGCCGCTCACATGGGCGATATGCAGGTCGGCGCCGATGCTTTCATTGAGCGCCAGCAAGGTCGCTATCGCCAGGGCTTCGACATGCGGCGGGCGGGATTCGCCGTGAGCCGGCACATCGTTGCGATTCGCCTTGATCAGCTGCGCGGTATGCCACTCGAGCAGTTGGTTGTTCTCGGCATGCACAGCGCAGACCAGGCCGGTTTCGGCGACCAGGCGCAGCGCCTGGTAAAGCTCCGGCACATGCGGCAGGCATAGGCCCTCGAATTCGTCGTCTCTGCCTTTGGGCGCGGCGGTCATGAAGATCTTGAAGCCGATTGCGCCCTCGGCGACCATATCGTCTATTTCGCCGCGGTCGAGCAAGCCGGGCGCGCCGTAGAGGCCAAAATTGACATAGGCGTCGCGCTCCCCCAGGGCCTTGCGCATGCGGAAGACATCGCCGGTGGAGCAGCAGGGTTTGGAGATCGGCATCTCGAATACGCTGGTTACGCCGCCGGCTGCGGCCGCCCGCGTCTCGGTGGCGAAGTCGCCTCGCTCCGGATAGGCGGGCGCGCGGCAATGGAAGTGGATGTCGATGGCGCCGGGCAGCAGCAGCTTGCCCGCGGCGTCAATCGTTTCCCCGGCGTCAATGCCGGCCGAGCTGGCGCTTAGCGCGGCGATGCGCCCGTCGCGGATGCCGACATCCAGGCGGCTAATCCCGCTTTCCAGCGCCACTTGCGCGTTTGTGATCAAAGTATCAACTTGCACAACCTGGTCCTTCAGCAAAATGAATAAAGGGGTCCGTCCTAATAAAGCGTCCGCCGCAGGAAATCGAGCAGGATGGCGGTCGTCGCCTCATAATCCGCCAGGCGCACATGCTCGTCGGCGGCATGCGCGACTTCGTAGCTGCCCGGCCCGAAAATGATCATGTCGCCCCGCGCCAGATCCATCAGATGCTTGGCGTCGCTGCCCGGCAGATAGCCGATGGGGCCGGGGTCTTCATCCAACTGCCGGCGCACGCAATCCATGAAGGTCCGGGCGTGCTCGGTGGACAAGCCGGAATCGAACCAGCGCGAATAGACGAATTCGCCGATAGCGGCGCTGGCCGGCGCCACCTCAACCGCTTCGATGACGGATTTTAACTCCGCTTTGACAGCTTCCGGGTCTTCGCCCGGGATCATGCGCCGGTCGAGATTGATGGCGCAGGCATCGGGCACGGCGTTGGCGGTGCTGCCGCCGGCGATCACGCCGATATTGCAGGTGGGCGCGCCGACCACCGGGTGAATCAGGCGCGCCAGATCGCGGTGATAAAGGTCGAGTGCGGCGATGATTTTGCTCATGGCGACGATGGCGTTGACGCCGCGGTCGGGGTTGGTGGCATGAACGGAGACGCCGCTGGTCCGGACGGTGGCGCGCAGCACGCCCTTATGCGCCGTGGCGACCTTGTTGCCCGTCTGCTCGCCGACGATGATGAAATCGCATTCCGGCAAATGCCGGGCATCGGCCAGCCACTTTGTGCCGAGCTGGCCGCCCACTTCTTCTTCGGCGGCGGCCACAAGCACCAGCGTGCCTTGCAGCGCGCCTTGCTCGGATGCCTCCATCATAGCCAGCATCATCGATGCCAGCGGCGCCTTATCGTCGATGCTGCCTTTGCCATAGAGCGCGCCGTCTTTTATCGCGCCGGCGTAGGGATCGACGCTCCACTTTTGGGCTTCGGTCGCCGCGATTGGCACGGTGTCGATATGCGCATGCAGCATGATCCGCGGCTCGCCCGCGCCCAGGACGGCAATTGTATTGAGGGCTTCCGGTTTGGCCGCGGGCGATGGCTGCCTGACCGCGCAGCCGATGGCGCGCATCCGCTCGGCGACAAAATTGGCGATGTCGCGCGTATCGCCGGGCGGGTTGGGCGATGGGATTCGCACCAACTCCTGCAGCAGCTCGACGCCATCCATTTTAGATGCCCTTGACGGATTTGTATTCTTCCAGCTCTTCCGGCGTGTAGACCTGCATCAATTCCAGCTCGACGCCGCCGGCTTCTTCCTCCAGGAAAGCGACCCAGCCTTCGGGGTGCACGTGGCTGCCGGTGACCTTGCAGGCGGCGCACTCCTTCAGGGTAGCGCCTTTGGCTTGCGCCGCTTCCAGAGCTTCGTCGATATTGGGCACGGCATAGCAGATATGATGCAAACCTTCGTAACCGCGCTCTTTGATCCAGGCATCGTAGCGTCCGCCGGCATCCATAGATTGGCAGAGCTGATATTCAACATCGCCGACATCAAAGATGGCGACGACATTGCGCGATTTGTCGTATTCGTGAAGTTCGGCGTCATGCCCGACGCCGATGAAGTCTTGATAATGCCGCAATGCCTCCCGCGCGTCGCTGACCGCGAAAGCCATATGTTTGATATATCGTTCTTGCATTTGCATCCGCCTCTCATAACTTTTACTTATTCGCGCGGGCGAGGGGTCCTGTCTGCGCGCCCGAGGCTCGCCCCGGCAATTTAGATTCGCGGGCGAATTCGCCGCGTCCTCATCGGCGCCTAAGTGAAACGTTCCCAATGGGTCAAATCGCGCCAGGTGATGCGCTTCAAGGCGCGCATGCCCGGTCGCGCGTCCGGCGCACGGTGCCCGACGCAGATGAACATTTCCGGCGAATAACCCGCCGGCAGGTTCAGAATGACCTTGATCGCTTCCTGGCTGAAAGAGGTGACCGGCCCCGTCGCCAGGCCCTGGGCGTGGGCCGCGAGCATCATCGTCTGGGCGGCTGTGCCGACGTCAATGGGCAGGGCGCGGTCGCTGAACGGCACCTGCCCCTCGGCCACGACATTCATGTTGGTGCAAATCAAAATCAGGAGGGGCGCTTCCTGGAACATGCCGGGCGAGACCAGCCGGATCAAGCGGCGCGTCTCGGCATCCTCAATGACGATATAGCGATTTGGCCGCAGGTTGCCGCCGCTGGGCGCCCAGCGCGCCGCTTCGAGGATGGCTTCCGTTTGCTCGCGCGCGACCGGCTCGTCCGTCATCTCCCGCACGACCCGGCGCGTCTTGATGCACTGAAGGACCGCCTCGCTCATGCGCCGCCCTCCTTGGCCTGGCTGTGGCGCAGCAGGCATTCGGCGACCGAACGGCAAAGCGCTTCGAGCCCTTCCGTATATGCCGGCAAGTCCGACATCTCCATGCGCATATCCGGAATGCGCTCGATACTGTCTTGTAAGAATTCGCGCGATTTGTCGGAACTGCGTTCCAGGATCATGCTGCTAAGGCGTTCGGTGGCGGTCAACATGCGCATGGGAGCGTAGCGCGCCGGCTCGTCCAATTGAATGCGCGCCGAGCTGATCAGCAGGGCCAGCAATTCAATCGCTTCGTCTTCTTTCAGAACCCAGTTTTCGCTCATAAGCGCCACGATCCCCGGCTTTCAGGCGGCGCAGCGCCTTGCTTGACAGTCCAGCGCTCGTCCGCTATTATCGCCGCTGCTTCATCAATTGTCTACAATATACAAACTCAGCGATTATATGCAGCGCCGCGCAGGCTGTCAAGTCGCGCGAGATCCGCCGGACGCGCCATGCGCCGCCGAAACCGATGAAACCGAATCTACCGCAGATCAAGAATATGTCCATCCGCGAGCAATCGCTGGATACCTTGCGGGAAGCGATTCTGTCGGGCGAGCTGAAGCCCGGGCAAGCCTTGACCGAGATGGATCTTTCGCGGCAATTGGGCGTCAGCCGCGCCCCCATCCGCGAGGCATTGCGCATCCTCAATTCCGAGGGCTTGGTCGAGACGATTCCCTACCACGGCACAACTGTCCGCCGCTTGACGCGCGCCGATATCGAAGAGCTTTACGGCATGAGGATCCTGCTGGAGACCTACGCGATGGAGCGGGCCCTGCATCTGGGCGAGGCGGCCGAGTTCGCGCATTTGCGCGCGATCGTGGATGCTATGGTGCGGGCCGGCGACAATGGCGATCTCAGGGCGGTTAACGCCCTCGATCGGGATTTTCACGATGCCCTGATCGCAATGAGCCGACACAGCCTGATGACGACGATGTGGCAGATGGTGGCGATGAAAGTGCGGCAGGTGATGGCGCTTGTCAACCGCCGCAATTCTGACTTGACGCAGATCGCGCGCCATCATCTGCCCCTGCTGGAAGCGATGGAAGCGCGCGATGCCGCGCGCGCCAGCGAATTCCTGCGGACGCATATCGCATCGGCGGGCGACTTGATCGCGGAAGATTGGGTGGAGACGGGATGAGGCGGGTCCTGGTCACGGGCGCGAACGGCTTCGTCGGCTGCAACATAGTCGCCGCCTTTCTGGAAGCCGGCTGGGCGGTCGTCGCCGTCGATCAGGCCTTTGACAATCCCGCATACGAAAATACCCCGGCCGACGGCTTGCGCTGCATCGCGGCCGACTGCGCCGATATGCCGCCTCTAGGCCTTGATGCGCTGGTGCATGCCGCCGCCGTCACGGCGACGCCGCAAGAACGCGCCGAAAGCCCGGAGGCGAACCTGCGCGCGAACCTGGATTCGATGCTGTCGGTAATGGAATACGCCGGGCGGCAGGGCATCGGCCGGGCGGTTTTCATCAGCTCCGCCGCCGCGCTTGGTCCGGCAACGGCCACCGTCATCGACGAAACGCGCCCGCCCCAGCCGCCAACTGTCTACGGCCTGGCGAAGGCGATCATGGAAGGGACTGTCGCTACGATGCGTCGGGCGCATGCGCGCGACTTTCTGTGCGCGCGGCTGGGTTCGGTCTACGGGCCCTTCGAGTTTCGGCGGGCGACCCGGCCAAGGCTGAGCTTGGTCGCGCAGATGATTCACGCCGCATTGACGCAGGGCGAGATCCGGGTGCAGCAGCCGGAGGCGCAACGCCAATGGACTTACGCGCCCGATATCGGGCGGGCCTTGGTCGCGCTCCTGAATGCTGCGGCGCTGAATCATGCGCTGTACCAGGTTGTGAGCGGCGAGCGGCTTTCGGATTTAAAAGTGGCGCGCATGATTGCCGGTCTGGCGGATGGCGTCGCCGTGAAGATAGACGAAGCCGGGGCCGGGACTGAGCTAGCGTCGAGCAGCCCGGCTCGGCTGAGCAACGGCCGCCTGCGCAATGATGTCGGCTTCAGCGATTGGACCGCCATGAGCGAGCTGACGCTGGCGCCCACTTTAAAAAGTATCCGCGCCCGAATCGCCGATGCTTAAAGTGCTGCTGGCCGGGCTTGGCGTCCGCGGACGCCACTGGGCGGGGGTGATACGCGGCTCGGAGCGCGCTGAACTTGTCGCTTATGCCGATCCCCGTCCGCAGGCGCTGGCGCGCGCAGCGGCGGAATTCGGCGATCGTCCCGGCTTCGCCAGCGCCGAGGCGGCTCTCGACGCCTTTGACGGAATCGACGCTTTGGTATTGGCGAACCCGCCGATGGATCGCGAGCCGATCCTGCGCGCGGCTTGCGCGCGGCAGCTGCCCCTACTGGTCGAAAAGCCGCTGGCGCTGGACCTGGGCGAAGCGGCCGAGCTCGTGCGGATCGCCGCCGAGGGCGCTGTCTCACTCATGGTGGGATTGAACTTTCGCTATCTGGATGTGACCCGGGCGCTGATGGGCTTGCTGGAGGAGGAGACGGTGGGGCGGGCCGAATTCGCCCGTTTCACCTATGAGCGCTGGCGCGATGGCCGCCGCGCCGACCTGAACAAATATCCGCTGACGATGGCCCAGCCCATGCTTTGGGAGCAGTCGATTCATCACTTCGATTTGCTGCGTTATGTCTATGGACAAGAACCCATTCGCGTACATTGCCAGACCTGGAATCCCTCCTGGAGCATGTACAAGCATGAAAGCAATGTGGCGGCGCTCTTCGAATTCGACGGCGGCCTGCGCGTGAATTATCAGGGTACCTGGCAGGGCAACTGGGCGGCGCCCGCCTTCGAATGGCGAACAGACTGCAGCGAGGGCATCATCACGCAGCGCGGCCAATTCGGGCGCTTGTCTTATGCGCGCCGCGCTGAGTCCGACTTGACTCCCATTACCCTGCCGCCGCATGAACGCTGGATCAGCGAGACGCGCGCGCTCTTCGCCGCTTTCCTCGATCATGTGCTTGATGGCGCCCCGCTGCAATGCAGCGGCCGCGATCACCTGCGCTCGCTGGCGATGGTGGAAGCCTGCATCCAATCAAGTGCGCGCAATCAGGCGGTCGATATCGAAGATCTGCTGCCCGGCGGAAAGGAAAGGACTGAAGTAAAGGACTGATTGATGAGCGAACCATTCGTAGGCATACAGATCGGCGCGATCAGCTTCGTTGACGAAGGCGTCGAAGAGGTTCTTGACAGCCTGCAAGAGAAAGCCGGCGTCAATGCGCTGATGATCTCGGCCCTGAGTTGGAGCATCGGCAATGCCGGGCGGGCCGCATTCGGCTTTCCCGATCATGGCGTCCAGGAAGCGGACAACCTGCGCGGCGGCGGCTTCTTCAAGCCCGATCCGCGCTATTATCGCAAGACTTTCATGCGAAATTTCGCGGCGCCCGATGAACTTTATACTGGCTTCGATACGCTGGCGGATGTCATTCCGGCGGCGCGCCGGCGCGGCATGGATGTCTATACCTATTATTGCGAAACTTCGAGTTCGGGGATCCGCTCGATCTGGCAGCCGGGCTTTCAGCATTTTCTCGACCGCGATCATCTGGGGCGAATCGCGAGCCGGCCGTCGCTGCTGAATCCCGATTACAAGACCTTCTGGCATTCGGTTTTTGCCGATTGGCTGAACAATCATGATCTGCGCGGGATCATGTGGGGAATCGAGCGGCAAAGCCCGCTGATGGATATCTTCCGCGGCGACAGTTCCACCGGTTTCGACGAGTTCTATGTGGCTGAGGCCCGCGCCCGCGGCATCGACATCGAGCGGGCCCTGGCAGGCTATCGGCAAATTGACGACCTGCTCAAGCGCGTGCGCGGCGGCGAGCGGCCGCGGGAAGGCGCCTTCGTGCTCGTATTGCGCCAGTTGCTGCATCACCCCGAGACGCTGATGTGGGAGAAGATGTGGCTGGATTCGCACCATGCCTTCTATCGCGAGTTGCAGGGCTTGGTGAAATTCTACGATCCGACTTATGAATTCGGCTTGGGCATCTGGCAGGTGATCAATACTTACAATCCCTACCTGCGGGCGCAATACGATCAGCGCGACTACGCGCCGTACGCCGACTGGTTCAAGCCGGTGCTCTACCATACGCCGGCCGGGGCGCGCTTCGCCGATTTCGCTGCCGCCTGGCAGGCCGGGCTGCTGGCGGATGCCAGTCCCGATAGCGCTTATGAGGCGCTGGCGACCGCGCTTGGGCTGGGCGATTACAGCGCGCCGCGGGAGCAGGGTCCGCTGGCCGGCTTCAAGCCGGAATACGTCAAAGCCTGGACGGAGCGGCTGATTGAGGAGACGGGCAAACCGGTCTATCCGGGCATAGGCGTCGGCGTCGGGCATCATGGTGAAAGCAAAGCAATCACGCCGGACGAGATTCGCGAAGGCGTACATGCCGGCTTGGATGGCGGCGCGAGCGGCGTCATGATCTCGCGAAATTATTCAGAGGCGGAATGGCGCAATCTGGAAGCGGTTGGCGCGGCCCTGCGGGAGCGGGGCTTGATATAGGAGGCGATGATGACGATCCGAGTCGGCACGATTGGGGCGAGTTTCGCGCGGGAGGCCTACTTGCCGGCCCTGCGCACGATTGACGATGTGGAATTGGTCGCGATAGCCAGCGCCCGCTTGCCCAGCGCGCAAGCCGCGGCCGCCGCCTACGGCATTCCGCATGTTTATGACGACTGGGAGCGCATGCTGGGCGAGCATGAATTCGACCTGGTCTGCATTGCGACGCCGACGGTTCTGCATGCGCCCATGACGCTGACGGCTTTGAAGGCGGGCGCGCATGTCCTCTGCGAAAAGCCAATGGCGATGAACCAGGCTGAATCGGCGGAGATGCTGGAAACGGCGGAAGCGCTGAACAAGCTGCACATCATCGGGCATGAGCTGCGCTTCAACCCGAATCGTCGCAAGATCAAGTCCCTGATCGAAGAGGGTTGCATCGGCGCTGTGCGCCATGCGAATATCTATGGCGTGTCCACAATGTGGGGCGATCCGGCGTCGCGGCCCATCGGCGATTGGTGGTCGCGCGCGGATATGGGCGGCGGTCGCCTGGGCGCCAGCGGCTCTCATCTGATCGACCTGCTGCGCTTTTGGCTGGGCGATATCGGCGCGATCAGCGGGCAGGTGGCGACCTTGGCGCCCGAGCGCGTCGACAAAGAAAGTGGCGCCGCCTGGCGGGCGACAGCCGATGATCAATTCAGCTTCACCGCCGAGACGCAGGGCGGGGCGCTTTGCTCGGTCTTCGCCAGCGGCGCGGCCCGGCACGGCAGCGGCAACCAACTGCAGATATTCGGCAGCGAAGGCACGATTATGCTGGCCGACGCCGATGAGAAGCTGCTGGTCGCGCGCGCCGACGAAGACTTCATCGATATGAGCGAGAGCGATCCCAACGCCGATTTGCCGGGCATCGGCGCCGGCATCTGGAATGTGTCATTTGTCGCACTGATGCAAGAGTTGACAGCGGCGATCCGCGAGAGCCGGCCGCTGGCATGGGGCGCGACCTTCGCCGACGGCCATCAGTGCCAGATCGCGATGGACGCCCTGCGGCAGAGCAGCCGGGAGCGGCGCTGGATTGCGCTGTGAGCCTGATTGCTGATTGCAGGGCCTGCGGTGTTACAATAGCTTCGGATTGAGTTGCCCAAGGACGAAAAATGGTTGTCGAACGCGTCCGCCAGATGAGCGTTGCAGAATATCTCGCTTCCGAAGAACGGAGCGACATCAAGCGCGAATACATTGAAGGGAAAACCTATCCGATGACCGGAGGGAGCTGGAACCACACTGCGATAAAAGTCAACCTGATCTCGGCTCTCACACAGCTTCTGCGCGGCAGGGATTGTCGCGTCTGCAATAGCGATATGCGACCTAGGGTGGCGCGCTCCCGATTCGTCTATCCCGATATAAGTGTGGTCTGCGGCAAGCCGATGTTGGAATACAAGTCTCTCACTTTGCTCAATCCAATTCTGGTCGCGGAAGTGACATCGCCTTCATCCATCGACTATGACCGCGGTTCCAAACGGCAGTTTTATAGCGAGGCGCCGTCCGTAGCGGCATACCTGGTCATTGATCAGCATCGTCCGCTGGTTGAACTGTATACCCGCGCGGAGACCGGCTGGCATATCCAATGCTTCGCCGGCCTGGAAGCGGCGGTTCCGCTCGAGGCCCTGGGCTGCCAACTGCCGCTGAGCGAGATCTACGAAAGCATCGATTTCGACGCCGAGACATCCGCCAGCGCGGATGAAGCGGAATAAAAAGGGCGGTCGCCTGGCCCGCGCTGTGAGGGAGTGTATATATCGGTGGACATATCTCGAATGCGAGCTTGGCACAGGTTAATTCACCACAGAGACACAGAGGGCACAGAGTTTTATTGTCAGGTTCTAAGGGAAACCACATCCACCACATTAGCCACTTTCCGCTGTGAGCCTGATTTCTGATCGCAGGGCCTGCGGTGTTACAATAGCTTCAGATTGAGTTGCGCGAGGACGAATTATGGTAGTCGAACGCGTCCGCCAGATGAGCGTTGCAGAATTCCTTGACTTTGCCGAAAGCAGCGAGGACCGTTATGAATTCATTGATGGCGAGCTGGTTCCAATGACCGGTGGAAAGCTCAATCATTTTCGAATTATCAACCGCCTTCAGGTGCTCTTGGCGAGTCTGCTGCCCGCCTCCGATTGCGAGGTTCTGGGCAGCGGAATGCTCGTCAGGGCAGGAGACGCGAACCTGCTGTCGCCGGACGTGACTGTCGTCTGCGGCGAGCCGGAGACGGAATCACAAACGCGAATTCTGCTTAATCCACTTCTGGTCGCGGAAGTGACATCGCCTTCATCCATCGACTATGACCGCGGTTCCAAACGGCAGCTTTATAGCGAGGCGCCTTCCATTGCGGCATATCTGGTCATTGATCAGCATCGTCCGCTGGTTGAGCTCTTTACCCGCGCCGAGAGTGGCTGGAATATCCAGTGCTTTGCCGGCCTGGAAGAGGCGGTTCCGCTCGAGGCCCTGGGCTGCCAATTGCCGCTGAGCGAGATCTACGAAAGCATCGATTTCGACGCCGAGGCAAGCGCCAGTGCGGATGAAGGGGAATAAGAAAGAGGGCGGTTGCCTTGACCGCGCGGTGAGGGAGTGTATATATCGGTGGACATATCTCGAATGCGAGCTTGGCACAGGTTAATTCACCACAGAGACACAGAGGGCACAGAGTTTTATTGTCAGGTTCTAAGGGAAACCACATCCACTACATTAGCCACTTTCCGCTGTGAGCCTGATTTCTGATTGCGGTTCCTGCGGTGTTACAATAGCTTCGGATTGAGTTGCCCAAGGACGAATAATGGTTGTCGAACGCGTCCGCCAGATGAGCGTTGCAGAATTCCTTGACTTTGCCGAAAGCAGCGAGGACCGTTATGAATTCATTAATGGCGAGCCTGGCAAGATGACCGGCGGGACGCTGAATCACTTTGAAATCATCTCGAATATCGTGTTCAAGCTCCGGCTTCTGTTGGCTGACACAGACTGTCGGACGCTGCCGAGCGGAATGCTCGTTCGGGCGGGAGACGCGAGCCTGCTGTCCCCGGACGTGACTGTCGTCTGCGGCGAGCCGGAGACGGAATCCGAAACGCGAATTCTGCTCAATCCAATTCTAGTTGCGGAAGTGGCATCGCCTTCATCCATCGACTATGACCGCGGCTCCAAACGGCAGTTTTATAGCAACCTGGCTTCGATAGCGGCATATTTGGTCATCGATCAGCATCGTCCATTGGTTGAGCTCTATTCCCGCGCCGAAAGCGGCTGGCATATCCAATGCTTCGCCGGCCTGGAATCGGCGGTTCCGCTCGAGGCCCTGGGCTGCCAACTGCCGCTGAGCGAGATCTACGAAAGCATCGATTTCGACGCCGAGGCAAGCGCCAGCGCGGGTGAAGCGGAATAAGCAAAAGGGCGGTCATCTAGACCGCCCTTGATTGCATTGACCGGGCGACCGGCGAAGTCGCCCTTTTTTGTTGCGCGCTGCTTATTCGGCTTCCAGCAGCGTCACATCGCCCAGCGTATCCAACTGTTCCTGAATCTCATTGGCATCGCCGACCACCACGATGATGAAGTCCTCGGGGTGGATGTACTTGTTGGCGATATCCAGCACGTCATCGGTGCTAACGTCTTTGATATGGCCCAGCCACTTGTTGAGGCGGTCCAGTTCGACGCCGCGGATCTTGTAGGACGCTACCGCCTCGACGAAGTCTTGGTATGTCTCCAGCCCGAACACCCACTCGCCGACGATGCCATCGCGGGCGTCGTTGATTTCTTCATCGGTCAGCGGCTCGGTTTGGATGCGCTCGATCTCCTTAAAGATCTCTTCCAGGGCGGGCGCGATCACATCGTTGCGGACGGCAGCGGTGACGACGAAGCGGCCGGTATCGGCGGGGTAGCTGAATCCGGAACCGATGCTGTAGGTATAGCCCTTTTCTTCGCGGATATTCTGTACCAATCGCGAAGAGAAGGTGCCGCCCAATACGTGGTTCATCACCCGCGCTGGGAAGTAGTCCATGCTGGCGCCCTGAATGCCGATATTGCCCATGATGAAGCTGGCTTGCGTGCTGCCCGGGCGATCGACCAGCAGTATTTGCTGCCCGCTGTGCTCCGGCAGCGCCGGATAGCTGATCGCCTCGGCATTGCCTTCCCAATCGGCGAAGTGCCGCTCGGCGTAGGCAAGGCCTTCTTCGGTGGTGATGGCGCCGGCGATGATCAGCACGGCATTGTCGGGTTGTCGGCGCGACTCATAGAAGGCGACGATGTCATCGCGGCTGATGGCTTCCAAAGAGTCGAATGTGTAGGCATTGCCATAAGGATGGCCCGCGTAAAGATGCCGCCCGAAAGTGCGCCCGGCGACGAAGCCCGGATCCGCCAAGCTCGCTTCAAGCGAGCTGATCCACTCGGCCCGCTCGCGTTCGACTTCGTCGTCGGGGAAGTTGGCGTTGAGGGTCATATCGGCGAGCAGGTCAAATGCCAGGTCGCTGTCTTCGATCAAGGCAAAGACGCCAAGCTGCAAGCTGTCGCTGCCGCCGCCGCTGCCGACAGCGCCCCCGACTTGTTCGATCGCGCCGGCGATGTCCTGGGCGCTGCGAGATTCTGTGCCGCGCGAGATCAATTGTCCGGTCATGCCGGCCACGCCGGATAATTCTTGCGGCTGTACGCTGGAACCGCCGGCGAAGAAAACATCCAGCGAGATGATTGGCATGTTGGGCTGTTCGATCACCACCACTTCCAGGCCATTGTCCAGCACGTTTTCGGTGATATTGGGGAAGTTGAACTCGTTCGAATCCAGGGGCGGCGGCGGTTCAGTCTGCTCAATGACGTAGCGGTAATCCGGCTCGCTCTCGACGACATCCTCGGCGGCGTAGGGTTCCACCGGGGCCGGGGCTTCCGCGTCCGTTTCCACGACGCTAAAGACATGGCGGTCGCTGTCTTCCAGGTATTGCTTGGCCACGCGTTGAATATCTTCGCTGGTGACCGCCTGGTAGCGATTAATGCCGGAGAAAACCGCTTGTGGATCGCCGCTGAAGTAGGTGGCGCTTTGCACGCTTTCCGCCAAGCCCAGAGCTGTTTCCAAACCCAGGATATTTCTGCTTCTGATGCCGGCGATTACTTTGTCCAGTTCTTCTTGCGGGACGCCGTCGTCGATGATCTTCTGCAACTCCTCATACGATGCGGTCTCAAGTTCCTCCAGCTCGACGCCCACATTGGCGATGAGAATGAAAGCGAACATGCCAGGACCGCGATTGCCGAATATCCAGGCATCCGCCTGCAACGCTTTGCCGGTATCGACCAGTCGTTTTGCCAGCCGGCTGGAATCGCCGACGCTCAAAACGCGGGAGAGTACGCTTAGCGCGGGATAGTCGTCGTGGACCAGCGGCGGAATCTCGTAGGCGACCAGAAGCGCCGGCAGGTTGATGAAGGGATCTTCAATTGTGATGTATTCGGCTTCTTCTTGGTCCACCGGCACGAACTCGGGCAGGGCGGGCGGGTCGTCTCCGCGCGGGATGGGCCCGAAGAGGTCCGCGACAAGCGCCTTTGCGGTCTCGAATTCGATATCGCCGGCCACGACCAAGGTCGCGTTGTTGGGGACGTAGTACCTGCGGTGGAAGTCCAGGACATCTTCGATTTGCGCGACGTTGACATCGTCAATATTGCCGATGGCGGGCCGTTTGTAAGGTTCGTAGGAGTAGGGCACGGTGATAAGCGCTTTCACCGCCGTGCCATAAGGGCGGTTGTCATAACTCCTTTGCAGTTCTTCGATGACGATTGCGCGCTGATTATCGAGGTTTTCCTGCGTCACGTCCAAGCCGCCCAGGCGATCCGCTTCTATCCAGAGCGCCAGCGGCAGTTGATGCGAAGGCACGGTATCGTAGTAGGCGGTGTAATCCGAGTTCACATAGGCGTTGGACGATCCGCCGACGCGCTCCAGCAAGTTGTCAATCTCGCCGTTGGGGATATGCGGCGAACCTTCGAACATCATGTGTTCAAAGAGATGGGCGAATCCGCTCTTGCCTTCCGGATCATTGGCGCTGCCGACTCTAAACCAGATATCCACCGCAACGGTCGGCGCCGTCGTATCGCGCGCCAGGACCACCTCCAGGCCGTTGTCCAGCCAGTAGTGCTCAATGTCAAGCGACTCTTCCGATTCGGCGAAACTGAGCCCGCTGATCAGCAGCAGGACCAAGGCTAATAGCATGCGACGCTTCATTTGTTCTTGTCTCCCTTCGATGCATACATAATTTCACTGTAGCATAAAAGGCGGACGTTACAAAGTCGTTAGGTCGCTGTAAACCGTCTGTAAACTCAGGCGGGAATCGTGAGCGATTCCAAATCTCGCGGATAGTAGGTCAGCATTTGAGCGCCATCTTCGGTCGCCAGCACCGTATCGGAATGGCGGAAACCCCCTAGCTCGGGCAGGTAAAGGCCCGGCTCCACGGTGAAGACCATGCCCGCCTTGATCGGCGTGTCGTCGCCGATATCGAGGAAGGGACCCTCGTGATAGCGCAAGCCGATGGTGTGGCCGCTGTGATGTTTCCAGTAGGGCATCAAATCATGCGCGTCGAAATAGGCGCGGACTTCGCGGTCGACGGCGCTGCAGGGTTTGCCGGGTTCAATCGCATCCATGGCAATCGTCTGCAAGTTGAGCATGTGCTCGAACATGCGCTTCTGTTCGCCGCTGGGCTCGCCCAGGATCAGCGTGCGTTCCAGTTCGCTGGTGTAACCCCAGACGGCGGCGCTCGCCCCTGTCACCAGCACATCGCCCGCCTCAAACTTGATGTTGCTGGTCAAGGCATGGGGGATGGCGGCGTTGCGCCCGATCTGGCCGCGATAGCCGGCGCTGGCGCCCGTGAACCAGGCGCTGTTGCCGCGCCATATCGGCCCGATAGTCTCCAGCATCATCAGCGTCGCCTCGTCACTGGCGCGTTGTGAAACCTCGATTTCGCCTATGCCGACCCGCGTGTACTTCTGCAGCAGCATGTGCGCCAGATTGCCCCACTTGCAGCTTTCTTTCAGCAGCTCGATTTCCGCCGGCGATTTGACCATCATCTGGTCTTCAATGGGCGCGCGGCAGTTGCGGACTTCGCGGCCAGTCAACTGGGAGAGCGCTTCGCCGCGATAGCCGAAGATCCAGGGGTAGCCGTCGCTGTCGGCGCCGATCGCGCCGGCGATGTCCATATCATTAACCAGGTCCACCAGAACATGCATCGGGTGATTGAGATCGGGATATTCGGGGTAATGGGCGACGCGGTCGATGATGGACATGGATTGCGCGTGTTCCAGTTCCAGGCGCGGCACGAAGAGGGCGCGTTCGCCCGCGCGGTTCATGACGTAGGCCATCGGGCGCTCTGTCGGGATGAATGCGAAGCCCGAGTAATATTTGATGTAATCGGCGTCGAAGAGGACGAGGCCCGAGACGCCGAGTTCGTCGATGATTTCTAGCAGGCGCTGATTGCGCGCGGCGTATTCCGCATCGCTGATTTTGAGTTGAGTTGGGCTGAGGGGCATGGCTTGCCTCCGCTGTACTGGCTTGTGCTTGCGGAGGATTATAGCGCGGACGCTCGTTAAGCCGAGTGCGGGCGGTCGGGAGTTGGATTCAGCGAGTGCGGGTTTGGGCAATCAATCAGAAGAATAGCGCGCGAAGCTCGAGGTTAAAGCCGGGCAGGATGTCTTCGCCGGAGAGGCTGCCGTCCGCGCCGATGGACTCAGTCTGCATATCGCCATTTTCGTCAAGGCGGCAGACTTCCGCGGACTGTTTGCTCGGAACAATGATCCAAACCAACTGCGCGCCGTGCTGCAGATAAATGGCGGCTTTGGCCCGTAACTGCCGCAGCGTGTCATTTGGAGACTGCACTTCGACTGCGATATCGGGCATCAAAGGCGCCCACTTCTTGAATACACGTTCCGGCGCTCTTTCGATCCTCGTAAAAGCAACATCAGGCGAGAGTAAGGTGCTTCGGTCGTCGGCTGGATAAAACCCCGTGTCCACCGTTGGATATCCTAAACTCCGCTTTGGGTCAAAGAGCCGGAAGTGATAATAAATCTCGCCGGCGAGCGTTCCATGTTCCCAGCCCGATGGCGCTATCTCGATTAGCTCTCCATTGATTAGCTCAAAGAATTTGTCGGCGTTTTCCGCTTGAGATACGAGTTGCCACAGGTCGTCAAAATCGTAGAGACGCTCTCGGAGTTCCATAGTTACCTCATTCTGCCTCAGAACTACGGGAAAAGCCGTGCGAGCTTAAGCTCAAAGCCGGGCAGGATGTCTTCGCCGGAGAGGCTGCCGTCCGCGCCGATGAATTCGGTTTGGATTACGTCGTTTTCATTCAGCTTGCAGACTTCGACGCCTTGCTTGTCGGGGTTGACTATCCAGACCAGCCGCGCGCCATGCCTCAGGTAAATCTCGGCTTTGCGGCGCATCTGCGCCATGCTGTCGTTGGGAGATTTGATTTCGACGGCGATGTCCGGCATCGTCGATACCCACCTCTTGTTGAGCGGCGCATCCGGGCGCTCTCTTAGCCTGAATGCGGCATCGGGCGCAAGCACAGTAAAGCGGTCGTCCAGCGTGTAGTAGCCAGATTCTACCGTAGGCACGCCCATTTTAAGTTCCGGGTCAAAAAGTAGAAAATGGTGATAGAAGAAGCCGGCAAGAAAGCCATGCTCTTCGCCCGGCGCTGGCATCTCGATGATTTCTCCGTCTATCAGTTCAAGGTGTTTATCAGCGTTTTCCGGCTGATGGACAAACTCCCAAAAGGTGTCAACATCGTAAAGGCGCGCTTTGACTCGCATATTGCCCTCGCAATTTTGCTTGCCTTGACTTTAACATAACAGCAGTTTCGCTGTTCCTGGCATATCCCGCTTACAACACCGGCGCGCCCGCCGCCCGCGGCACGAACTGGCCGCTGCCGTTGCTGCCCAGCCACTGCTCGCCATCGACCAGTTTCCGGCCGCGCTGGAAGACTTGCACCGGGACGCCCTTGACCCGCATGCCTTCGTAGCAGTTGTAGTCCACCCGCATGTGATGGGTTTCGGCGCTGATGGTATGTTCCTTCTCCGGATCCCAGACCAGAATATCGGCGTCCGAGCCGACGGCGATGGTGCCTTTGCGCGGGTACATGCCGAAGATCTTGGCCGGGTTCGTGCAGCAGAGTTCGACGAAACGCGTCGGCAAGAGCTTGCCGCTGTTCACGCCCGAATCCCACATGACCAGCATGCGGTCTTCCAGACCGGGCATGCCGTTGGGGATCTTGGAGAAATCGCCCAGGCCCAGCTCCTTGCCCGGGCGGCGATAGCTGGGGTCTTGCTTTTCGTAGCCGACCCAGTCAGTTCCGCCAGTGCGCTCGTTCCATTCTTGCCAGGGCCCGTGCCCGCCATCAAACCAGAAGTCGCAGTGGTCGGTGCTGACGACTTGCAAGGTGCCATCGCGCACCGCCCCCCAGAGAATGCCGTGATCATGCGCGCTGCGGATCGGCGGCGAGCAAACATATTTGGCGCCTTCAAAGTTGGGCAGCGCCATGTGGTCGTCGACGGTGAGGAAGAAATATTGCACGCAGGTCTCCCCCATGACCGGGTAGCCCAGGGCCCGTCCGCGCCGCAGCGCGCCAATCGCCGATTCGCAGGTCATGTGCACGACGTAGAGCGGGCAGCCGGTCAAGCCGGACATGACGACGGCGCGGTTGGTGGCTTCGCCTTCGATCTCCGGCGGGCGCGACGAGGCGTGGTAGACCGGGTCGGTCTTGCCCGCCGCCAGCAGCGCCGGCGTCAGCGCCGCCTCGACATCGCCGTTTTCGGCGTGAACCATGACGATCATGCCGTTGTCGGCCGCCACCCGCATGGTATTGAACAGGGTGGCGTCGTCGATCATGAAGACATTCTTGTAAGCCATGAAGAGCTTCAAGCTGGTGATGCCTTCGTCGATCATGGTCGGGATTTCTTTCATCACGGCGTCGTTGAGGTCGGTGACGGCCATGTGGAAGGCGTAATCGATCTGGGCGATATCGCGCGATTTTTTCCACCAGGTCTCCAGCCCGTCGTGCAGGCTGCCGCCGATCGGCTGGACGACAAAATCGATATGCGTGGTTGTGCCGCCGAAAGCCGCCGCCATGTGCCCGACGTCAAAATCATCGTTGCTGATCGTGCCGCCGAAGGGCAAGTCGAGGTGGGTGTGTACGTCGATGCCGCCGGGCAGCAGGTACTTGCCAGCGCAGTCGATTACATCGTGAGCCCCGGCGTCGAGATCCGTCCCGATCAGAGAGACGACTTCGCCTTCGACCAGGACATCGGCGCTGACCATGTCGCTGGCGGTGATGATGGTTCCGTTTTTGAATAGTGTGCCCATGTTGCTCTCCTATCGAAAGGAATTTCCAATTGATTTTCGCGATATCGGGCGACCTGATAGATCAACCCTAAGAGTTTCACGCGCGCAAGGCGAATAGTTGAACGCCGGGACAGTATTCTCGTCGTATACCGCTTCTCCTCGCGACGCTGCGCTAAAGCTCAATCCCGGCGTAGATTTCCGCCAGCGGCAAGTCGCAGCCTAAAGGCGCCAGCGCAATCACGGCATCCAAACCGGCGTATTCTTGTGTTTGCCAGCTGTCGCCTTGACGCGTGTCCACTTCGACTTTCGCTTTAAATTGGTCGATGACAAGGTAGACCTGAAGCGAGGGGATGCTTTGATACTGTTCGCGCTTGAAGCCGCGGTCTTGATCGACTGTTCCGGGAGAGAGCACTTCTGCAACCAACGTGGGATTGAAGAGATTGATGGCTCGCTCATCAAGTACCGGTTCGCCGCGGACGACGCTAAAGTCTGGATAGAGATAGCGCGTGGGGCTGACGCGGATGCGCATAGCGCTGCTGTAAAAGTGAAAGTCGCTGCGTCGAAGTCGCAGCCCAAGCGCGAAACCAACATTCAACATTATTTCTGCGTGATAAGCTGTCCCGCCCGTCATCGGATATACATCGCCGTCAATGTATTCATTCTTGTAGTCGCTGGCTTCATCAAAGGCGAAGTATTCTTCGACCGTCATTTGGCGGATATTCTCGATTGCCATAGTCTATTCCCTGAGCCGGATGACTCTGAACGCCCCCTGCGGTTTCAGTATAACGAATAATGTGACGAATAACTGAAAGGTCTTGACTGCGCAGGATGGGCGACCGAATCGCCCTTGCAAGTTTCGCGCGCCGACGGCGTCTAGCTGAAGGCCGGGATGATCTCCTTGTCGTACACGGTCGCGATGCGCCTTTCTTGAATGCGTCAAAGCTCAATGCCGGCGTAGATTTCCGCTAGCGGTAAATCACAATCCAAGATCCTCAAGGGCAGTATCGCCTCCAGGCCATGGTATTCCCGCCGCCCCCAGCCACCGTCCTGTCGCTCGTACAATTCTACGTAGGCGCGATGTTGATCGATCACGAGATAAATCTGCAAAGAGGCGATGCTTTGATAGAAGCGACGCTTTTCGCCGCGGTCACGATCGATTGATGACGGCGACGTGACCTCGCCAACCAATGTGGGGTTCCATAGCGCAACCGCTCGTTCGTCTGACTCTGCCTTTCCGCAAACGACTGAAAAGTCGGGGTAAACATATCGCGTCGGGTTGACGCGATTGCGCGTGTCACTGCTAACGACCCGGCAATCACTCCCTTTCAGGAGTTGTCGGAGCTCTCCGCTGGCGTTCGCCATGATAATGCCATGGTGTATTGTGCCACCGGTCATAGGGATTATCTCGCCATCAATATACTCATACCGAATCTCGCTCGCTTCATCGAAGGCGAAGTATTCTTCGACCGTCATTTGGCGGATATTCTCGATTGCCATTGTCTATCCCCTGAGCCCGATGACTCTGAACGACCGCTGCGGTTTCAGTATAACCAATAAACCGACGATATTCTGAAAGGTCTTGACTGCACAAGATGGGCGACTCACAGAGTCGCCCCCTACGGTTTCGCGCTTGAGAGCGCTAGGCGAAGGCCGGGATGATCTTCTCCCCATATTCGGCGACGATGCGCTCTTCTTCGCCGCACATCAGGTAGATATTGAATTGCGTGACCCCGGCCGCTTCCAGCTCTTTCAGCTTGGCGATATGCGCATCGACGCCCCCCAGGATGCCGAAGGCGTCGACGATCTCCTCAGTGATGAAATCGAGATGATCGGCGTCCTTGTCCGCATGTTCTTTATAATCGTAGCCTTTGCGCCCTTCTATGTATTCGGTGAGGCTGGCGGGGATGTCCGGGCTGTCCATGCCATAGCGCTCGACGATATCGGCGACATGATTGCCCACCATCGCCGGGAACCAGCGCGTCTGCTCGCGCGCCGTATCCATATCGCCCACCCAGACTGGCGCCGCCGACATGATCTGATAGCCGGACATATCTTTGCCCGCCGCCTCGCCGCCGGCGATGGCCTGCTCAGAGAACCACTTGACCAGGCCCGGATCCGCCAGTTGAATCACCAGACCGTCGCCGCTGCGTCCGGCGCCGGCCAGCGCTTTGGGTCCATAAGCCGCGATCCAGATCGGCATTTCATAGCCGTTGGCCCAGGGCAACTGCGCCGAGGTGTCGTCGTAGGCGACCTCGTCGCCGCGCGCCAGACCGCGCAGGACGTCGGCGAAGCGCTCCATGTTGGCGACGGTCATGGGCTTTTTTCCCAACATGCGCCGCGAGCTGTCGCCGCGGCCGATGCCAATTTCAATGCGATTGCCGCTCTGGGCCGCCAGCGTGGCGTACATGCTGCCGGCGACCGACCATTCGCGCACGCCCGGGTTCGTTACCAGGGGGCCGAAAATCATCTCATCGGTATAAGCCATGCAGAGCGCCATCGTCAAATAGCATTCGCGCCAGAGAACATGGGAATCGAAAAACCAGCCATATTTGAAGCCGGCCACTTCCGCCTGCTGGCAGAGCGCCACCGTGCGTTTTGGCGAGATGTCGCCTTTGAATGTGATGCCGAAGTCCATCAGTCAACTCCCCAGAATAGTTATCTCTTGTCCTGCGGGCGACCCACTGAGTCGCCCCTAAATCTTCAGAGCCAATCTGTACGGGTTAGCCGATGGCTAACCCATGCGCATAACAGGCGCCGCTAACTTGTCGAGACCGTGTCCTGGACCAGCGTTCCGTATTGATCGGGACGACGGTTGAAATAGAAGTGCCAGGTATCGCGCACTTCCTGGATCATATCGAGCTCGAGGTCGCGCAGGATCAGTTCTTCATCATGGGCGCTGCCCAGATCGCCGATGAATTGACCCTTGGGATCGCAAAAATAGCTTTCGCCGTAGAAGTCATTATCGCCATGCTCTTCGATGCCGACGCGGTTGATCGTGCCGACAAAATAGGTATTGAAGATGGCGTGCGAGGTCTGCTCGATGCGCCAGAGGTGTTGGCTCAAGCCGCGCGAGGTCGCCGACGGGATGAAGACCATTTCCGCCCCGTTCAGCCCCAGGGCGCGCGCCCCTTCCGGGAAGTGACGATCGTGGCAGATGTATACGCCGACCTTGCCGACGGCGGTATCGAATACGGGATAACCGAGATTGCCGGGGCGGAAATAAAACTTCTCCCAGAAGCCCGGCAAGTGCGGGATATGCGTCTTGCGGTACTTGCCCAGGTAGCTGCCGTCAGCGTCGATGACGGCGGCGCTGTTGTAATAGACGCCCACGCCGTCGCGCTCGTAAACCGGCACGATCAAAACCATGCTCAATTCGGCCGCGAGCTGGCAAAAGCGCTGCGTCGTCGGCCCGTCCGGAACTTCTTCGGTGAAGGCGAAGAATTGCGGGTCCTGCACCTGACAGAAATAGGGGCCGTAGAAAAGCTCCTGATAGCACATGATCTGCGCGCCTTGCTCAGCGGCTTTGTGGGTGTAGTCAATGTGCTTTTCGATCATGGATTCTTTGTCGCCGGTCCAGGACGCCTGCAGCAGCGCGGCGCGCACGGTTCGTTTGTCGGTCATGGGGAAGTCCTTTCTCGATTCTGGCATTTAGAGATATTCAAAACGGTTTTCCATCATGTCTGCTGTGTAATGCTCAGCCATAGCTGCGAGACTCTTGATTACATAACCGATCTCGGAATGCGTGTGAACAAACGACGCGATTCCCGCGTGTGGGACGCCTGTTTTGGCCAAGTCAACGAAATGCTTGTCATAGGCGCGCATTACGCGACCCGCTGATGCAGCATACTTAAGAAGGACTTCGTCGTCTTCTCCAGGCGGGTGGGTTTGCTGCGCCCTAATCACGTCGATGCCACGCTTTCCAAGTTGCTCGGCAACCGCAGCTTCCATATTTGGTTCAAAGAAAAATCGTATTCTCTGGTTTGCCAAAACCTTCGGCCTTCAGTTCCTCGCCTATACGAATGTCTTCACGAATGTCCGCGTCAATCTCATTCTTGTGTTCGTGATAATAGGCCAAGGCTGCATAAACTTGTCCAAGCGAGAGACTGAAGCTTTCCGCGATTTGCTCGGGGCTGCGCTTGCCGTAACGCCTTAATCGCACTATATCCAGTACACGAATGCCCGTGCCGACGATGCAAGGGCGGCCGCCTCGAACCTTTGGATCGCGGTAGATCAACTCGATTTTTTCTAATGTTCGCATGGGCCTCTCCATTTCCTAGAGTTTTGTGGCTGCTGCGACCGGCAAATTCTCTTCCAGTTAGAAGCGGAGCTTAGGCTGGGACAAGCCCGGCCTCCCGCCTTTCTTTCAGATAGCGCTCATATTCGATTTCAGCGTCAATCTCAGTTGGGCGTTCATGATAATAAGCCAATGCGCCGAAGACCTGACCAAGCCTTAGGTCATATTTCTCAGCGATGCGTTTCGGATGAATCTCTCTGTAGCGCCAGGACAGGACCACATCGGCGACACGAACTGATGTGCCGTCGATGCAGGGGCTGCCATGGTGGCGGTCGGTATCGCGGCTGATTAGACGCAGGCTTTCAATGACCGGCTTGTCCAGTTCGACTGGCGGTGGCAATGACGCCCAGGCGGCATCCGGACCTTGACTCTTCAATAGCTGGTTGAAACGGTGATCAGCAGCGATTTCTTCGTCGATTTCGGCCTTGTTCTCGTGGTAGTAGGCGAGCGCCGCGTAGACCTGAGGCAGCGTGGCGGCGTATCGCTGGGCGATTGTTTCGGGGCTTGGGCAATGCTCTTCATCGAGATAGTCCGCGACGATGAATTTGACTTTGAGTCCTCTGCCAATCAATGTGGCGCGGCCGCCGCGGCAGCCGGGCCTGCGCCAGATTAAGTTGATGCTCTCTATTTTCTTCATGACTGTCTCCGTGTGCGGGCGACCCACTGGTTCACTCCTACAATCTTGAAAAGCGCAGACAATGAGCGAACTCGCGTACTCCTTGCCGCATCGCTCCGCTGCACCCTTCAGCCGCCTGCGTCGTCATGACATCATCGCCTTGATTAGCTAGCTGAGTCGCAGCTGCCTCGGGCATCTTTTCGTCGAAGTAAAGGCGGATCTTCTGCTCAGACAAGCCTCTCTTGCTCCAGCCGGCTAGCTATTTCTGCAATGTCCACGTCAATTTCCGCCTGATGCAGATAGTAATACGTCATCGCCGCGTGGACTTGCGCCAAGCCAATCTCAAAGTGGGCGGCGGTCTCTTGGTCGTCGATTGCGCCAGTCTGCTGGCGCATGACGATTTCTGCCACGCTTCTATCGGTTCCGAGCAGGCAAGGGCGCCCGCCTTGCGCCTCGGGGTCAGTGTAGATTAAGTTAATGCTTTCGGTTCGGGGCGGCGCGCCTTCTGGCAGACCATTTGCTGGAACTGAGCGGCTCATTAGCCAGTCCACTGCTGCCGTTTCGCCCAAGGTTTCCAATTTCTCGCTGAATATTCTGTCCTCTTCGAATTCCGAGTCAACTTCAGCCTGGTGCAAATAGTAGTAAGCAAGAGCGGAATGGACTTGCAGCAAGCTGAGTCCATAATATTCAGCGATCTCCGCTGGGCTAAGCTTGTCCTCGCCATGGCGCAATTCGGCTACGTATTTTACCTTGAGAGACCTGCCTATGATGCAGGGACGGCCTGAGCGCCGGTTGAGATCGCGCCAAACGACGTCAATGCTCTCTATTTTCTTCATGACGGTCTCCCTGTGTGGACGACCCAATGAGCCGCACGTTCGATCTTGAAAAGCGCGGACAATGCGCTAACTCGCATGTTCCTTGCCGCAGCGCTCAAGCGCGCGCTGCGCGGCGCGCACGTTGATTTTGGGCGCGGCATCGCGGTAAAACTGCGCCGCCAGCCGCGCCGCCGCCGCTTGTCCCTCCGCTGAGGCATCCTGCAGATCCAGCGCATAATCGTCCGCGTCGAGTCCGACGATCGGCTCAAGCGTGATTTCGACGACATTTTCCCGCCGGACGCGCTCCAGCTTTTTCCGGCGTTTATCGGCCGCCTTTGCTTTTGCGCTGTCGCCAAGTTCGCTGTAGAAAGCGCTCAGTCTCCCCTCCAACTCAATGGCGAAGGTGAATACCGCGCCAAATGTGTTTAATCCGCCAGACGAAGTCATTCCCGGTCCTCAACGCTATGTTCTCTCACGCAACCCTTGAGCCATGTGCTGAAAGCCGCGCCGCAAAAGCCCTTCCCCTGATGCTTCAAGCAAGGCGGCAGACCTAAACCCAGCGCTCAATGACGATTTTGCGCTCGGTGTAGAACTCGATCGAATCCATGCCCTGGCCATGCAGGTCGCCGAAGAAAGAATCCTTTTGGCCGCCGAAGGGGAAGGAAGCCGATGGCGCCGCGACGCCGATGTTGACGCCGATGTTGCCGGCGTTGACACTGTATTTGAACTCGCGCGCGTGCCTGCCGTTATTGGTGAAGATGCTGGCGGCATTGCCATAACGACTCTGATTGATGATGTCGACGGCGTCGTCAAAGTCGTCCGCTTTCATCAGCGAAAGCACCGGGCCGAAGACTTCTTCGGTCGCCATGATGGTATCGGGCTGCACATCGGCGATCAGCGTGGGCCCGACCCAGGACCCGTTTTCATAGCCGTCGACGCTGAATTCACGCCCGTCGACGACGAGCTCCGCGCCCTCGTTTTCGCTTTGCCCGATCATGGACTCGATACGCTCTTTGGCGGCGTCGCTGATGACCGTGCCCATCTGCGTCGTCTCGTCCAGGCCATAGCCGACCTTCAACTCGGCGACCTGCCGGGCCAGCTCGTCCTTGAGTTGGTCGTAGGCGTCGCCGACGCCGACCGCGACCGCCGCCGCCAGGCAGCGCTGCCCGGCGCAGCCATAAGCCGCGCCCAGGATGTTCGCGACGCTGGCTTCGATATTGGCATCGGGCATGACGGCGATGTAATTCTTGGCGCCGCCCTGGGCCTGGACGCGTTTGCCGTTGCGCGTGCAGGTCTCATAGATGATCTTGGCCACCGCGCTCGACCCGACAAAGGAGACTCCGGTAACGTCCGGGTGTTCCATGATTGCGGTCGCCGAAGGCACGCCGCCGTTGACCAGGTTGACTACGCCTTCCGGCAGGTCCAGTTCATCGAGCATCTCAAAGAGAAACTCGGTGCTTAGCGGCGTCTGTGGCGACGGCTTCAGAATGAAGGTGTTGCCGCAGGTGATCGCCGTGGGCAGGAACCAGAGCGGCACCATGAAGGGAAAATTGAAGGGCGTGATGGCGGCGAAGACGCCCGCCGGCTGGCGCACCGTCGTTTCGTCGATGCCGGAACTGATATCTTCCAGGCCATCGCTGCGCATCAAAACCGGCACGCTCATGGCGAAGTCGATGCTTTCGATCCCGCGCCGGACCTCGCCGCGCGCTTCATCCATCGTCTTGCCGTGCTCCCGCACCACAATGCGGGAGACCTCTTCAAAGTTCTCTTCGACCATCACCTTGAAATGGTGCATGTACTGCGCGCGCACCAGGACCGGCGTGCTGCGCCACTCGTCGAAGGCGGCCGCGGCCGCGCTCACCGCCCGATCGACATCGGCCGCCGTCGAGTCCGGGCAGTTGGCCAGCAACTCGCATGTCGCCGGGTCATGCACCGGCGTAAAGTCGGTCGCTTCGGATGCCACCCACTCGCCATCAACATAATTCTTGATCGTCTTGCTCATCTTGCGCTCCTTCATTCGTTATTGCGCTTTTGCTCTTATCTTACGGGAACAGCCGGCGAATCTTGGATAGGGCTGCTTGCTAATGTACAATCCTGAACGGAGCTATATTGTACAACATCGAGGGACGCTGCGGATATGCGCGACCAGCGCGTCCGCACAAGGAGAAATCGCAGGTTTTCGCCAAAGATTTCTGTGAGCGCGCGCAAGACCAATCCTGCCTGCATCCCGACGGTATATGTACATTGTGTAGCAAATCTATCCTTTATGTTGGACACTGTGTTGGAATATGCTAGACTATAGACGATTTTACGCGGCTGGCGCAAGCCTGAAAAGCTTTCAGCGCGCGACAGAAGAATGAATCAGCGACCGGGAGCAAAAGCATGACGAACTCCGCAGCAATCATGGAACGGTACAGCCAGGTGATGTTTCCGGCGGCGGCGCCTTATCATGGCGACGATCCGCTGGTCGCTGAGCGCGCCAAGGACCAGTATATCTGGGATGTCGACGGGAAGCGTTATCTGGACTTCTTCGGCGGCATTCTGACCGTCTCGGTCGGCCATTGCAATGAAGAAATCACCGAGCGGACCCTGGCGCAACTGCAGAAACTTCAGCATACCTCAACCATTTATGTCAACGAGAGCATGGTGAAGCTGGCGGAAAAAGTGGCGGCTTTGACGCCGGGCCGCCTGCAGAAGTGCTTTTTCACCAACAGCGGCACCGAAGCCAACGAGACGGCCGTTCTGGCGGCGCGGATGTACACCGGCAACTCAACTGTCATCACCCTGCGCCATGCCTATTCCGGGCGTTCCATGCTGGCGATGAGCCTGTCCGCGCAGAAGCCCTGGCGCTTGGGCGGCGTGGTTGATCCCTATGTCAAGCATGTGCGCAATCCCTACGCCTTCCGCGCGCCGGCGGGATTGAGCCCCGAGCAAGTGGTGGACCTCTGCGTGCAGGACCTGGAAGAGACCATCGCCACCGGCACCGAAGGGCGCATCGCCGCTTTCATGGCCGAGCCGATTCAAGGCGCCGGCGGCTTCATCGTGCCGCCCGAAGATTATTTCCGGCGCGTCCTCCCGATTGTGCGGGCGGCGGGCGGCGTCTTCATCGCCGACGAGGTGCAGACCGGCTGGGGGCGGACCGGCGGCAAGTGGTGCGGCATTGAGCACTGGGGCGTCGAACCGGATCTCATGACCTTCGCCAAAGGCATGGGCAATGGCAGCCCCATCGGCTGCACAATCGCGACGCCGGAAGTGGCCGATGCCGTAAAAGGTTTGACCTTCTCGACCTTCGGCGGCAATCCGGTGACCATGGCGACCACGCTCGCGACCATCGAATACATGGAAGCGCACGATACCCCGAGCAATTGCGCGACGCAGGGCGCGCGCATGGCGGACAAGCTGGGGGAGTTCGCGGCTGAGTTCCCCATTATTGGCGAAACGCGCGGCATGGGTTTGATGCAGGCAATTGAAATCGTCAAGCCGCGGACGATGGAACCGGACGCCGCCCGCACCGCCGCCTTCGTTGACCGCTGCAAGGCGAAGGGCTTGCTGCTGGGCAAGGGCGGGTTATACGGCAATGTCGTGCGCATCGCGCCGCATCTGAATGTGTCCGGGGACGATATGGACATCGCGATGGACATCATCGGCAGCGCCTTGGCCGAGTTGTCTTGAGCCATTGGGGCCGGGGCGGGCCATTGGCTCGAAGCATATACTGAGCAAGAAGCTGGCATCCATTCTTTTGTTGACGATTTGCTAATTCATGACCGACGTCACCGTTGAGCCTTCCATAGTAGATTCGCCGGCGCATCCGCTGCGGAAGCCGATTCTGATCGGTTTGACGCTGCTGGCGCAGCTTCTGACGCTCGGCGCATTGGGCAGCTTCGGTTGGTTTGCGCTGGAACAAGAAGCGCTGGTCGAATCGACCCTGGGCCGGCTGGCCATCTGGATGGCGGATCAGAGCGGCAACGAGCCGGATGAAATCGCGTCGCCATTGGCGCAATACGCTGATGACTGGGCAAATCAGCTGGGCATGGCCGAGTTGGATCCGGAGTTGCTCTTCAGCGCCATCCGCAATCTGCACGTCGTCTATTATGGGATCATCCTGCTGCTGCTGGTCGCGGCGCTGGTCGGCGCATTTCTGGGCGCGCGCCGCCTGCAACTGATCTATTTCATCTTGCTTCTGCTGCTGGACCTTCTGCTCTTCTTCATGCCCTCCCTGGAGGGCAATCTTGCCGTATTCTTCCTGGCGGCTTCGATCCTGGTGGTTTTGCTGGCCCTGGTGGCGGCGCCGGGGCGGGTCGGCCGCGCCCTGGGTTTTGTCCTGGCGCTGTCCTTTCTGCTCATGGGCTGGGAAGCGAGCAAAGCCTTCGCCGATTCGGTGAAGTACAAGATTCTTTTGCCGCAGCCGAGTTGGCAATACGAAACGCTGCCCACGATGGAGGACGCGCTAAACGCCTTGAGCGACGGCGCGCTGGATTATGTTGTCGCCGATCGCAAAGACCTGGACGATTTCATGCCGCCGCATCCGCCGGATGAAGACGACGACAGCAGCGCCCTGCCCTATCAGAACCTGCGCTACCTGGCGCAGCTCGACAAAAGCGAGGGCGTCCTTTTCATGCCGATTACGCCGGTTTTCCCCGGGCGCTTGAGCTTCGCCGTCCGCGCCGACGATCGGCCGGGGACGGCGGCGGTGCGGGATGCATTCGGCGGGCGGATTGGGGCGGTGGCCGGCGACTTCGCCGAGGCGCGCTTCCTGAACAAGCCGCGCAGCCTCGCGCTCTTCGACATGAAGATCCTCAACGATCTCAACTTGCCGCATTTGCAGATGATTGCGGAAGCCTTCCTGCAGCCGGCGCGGCGAAATGGCGAATTGCTTCTGCTGCGCATCCTGGCCGATGCCGGCTTCTATACATTCAGCGAGGCGATCTTCGGCTTCATCTTCGGCGCTGTTCTTGGTTTCGCGCTGGGCGCGGTATTCGCCCATTCGCCGCTGATGGAGCGCGGCTTGTTGCCTTATGTGGTCGCCTCGCAGACCGTGCCGATCCTGGCGATCGCGCCGATGGTGGTGATTTGGCTCGGCGCCGGGCAACTGTCGGTGGCGGTTATCGCCGCTTACCTGACCTTTTTTCCGGTGACCATCAATACTTTGCGCGGCTTGCAATCGCCGGCGGCCGAGCAAGTTGAATTGATGCGCTCTTACGCCGCCGGGCGCTGGACGATCATGTGGAAGCTGCGTCTGCCGGCGGCCCTGCCCTATATTTTCACCGCCCTGAAGGTATCGGCGACGGCGAGCGTGGTCGGCGCGATCATCGGCGAGCTGCCATCGGGCATCGGCGACGGCCTGGGACGGGCTATACTGGATTTCAGTTCGGATTACAGCATGGTGTCGACGCCCAAATTGTGGGCGTCAATCGTAATGGCGGCGACCGTCGGCATCATCTTCTTCGTGGCCGTGACGCTGGCCGAACGTTTCGCCTTGCGCGGCTACGTGCGAGAATCGGATTAGGCATGCGCGTACTCGGTCGGTCCAAGAGTGGCTTCAATTTCCGTAAAGCTTGGATGATCTCCGCTGCCTCAAGGTCGAGCCGCGCCTCCACTTTGGATGCAGAGGCGCGGGGCCGGGGCTGGGGTAGACTGAACTCATGACAAAAGACGGAAAAGAAATCGCCATCTCGGCGCGCGAATTGAACAAGGTCTTCAATCCGGATACGGATGAAGAAGTGATCGCCCTGCAAGACATCAACCTGGAGGTCGAAGCCGGCGAGTTCATCTCGCTGATCGGTCCCTCCGGCTGCGGAAAGTCCACCTTGATGCGACTGATAGGCGATCTGTTGCAGCCCTCATCGGGCGATCTCACGGTGAACGGCATGGCGCCCGCGGCCGCGCGGCTGGCGCGGCAATACGGCATGGTCTTTCAAGCGGCGACGCTTTATGAATGGCGCAGCGTGATTCGCAATGTGGAGCTGCCGCTTGAAGTGATGGGTTTCCCCAAAGGCAAGCGGCGCAAACAAGCGCAAGCCATGCTGGATATGGTGGAGTTAGGCGCCTTCGCCAATCACCAGCCCTGGCAGCTTTCGGGCGGCATGCAGCAGCGCGTGTCGATTGCGCGGGCCCTGGTGTTTGACCCGGCCGTGCTCTTGATGGACGAGCCCTTTGGCGCGCTTGACGAATTCACGCGCGAGCGCATGAATCTGGAGCTGCTCAAGATCTGGGAGCGGACGGGCAAGACGATTGTTTTTGTCACGCACAGCATATCTGAAGCGGTCTTTCTTTCCAATCGCATCGTTGTCATGTCGCCGCGGCCCGGGCGCATCACCGAAGTCGTCCGCAATCCGCTGCCCTATCCGCGGGACTTCGCGACGCGGAACGACCCGAGCTATCACGATCTGGTGGCGAAAGTGCGCGGACTGCTGCGCGACGCCATCGGCGCCATGTCGGAGCAGGCCTGAGCATGTCGCGGTCCAATGCGCGGACGAAGAAGGCAGCGGGCGCTCGCCTCCGAGCGCGCCTCTCCTATTATTTTCCCACGATGCTGATCGCGGTTGCGGTCATCGCGCTGTGGGAAGCGATCGTGCTCACATTTGACATTCAGCAATTTCTCTTGCCAAAACCATCGGCGATTTTCGCCGAGTTCATGCGCCAGGTCGAACTTTGGCTGGCGCCGGGCGAGCGCTCTATCTTGTTTGAGTCGAGCGGCGCCACGTTCTGGGAGGCTTTCGGCGGCTTCATCATCGGCTGTGGCGGCGCGGTGCTGGTGGCGCTGATCACCTCGCGCTGGACCATCGTCAGCGAGGCGACTATGCCCTTCGCCATCGCCGCCAATTCCGTGCCGATCATCGCCTTCGCGCCCATCATGAACAACTGGTTCGGCATTACCAATCCGGCTTCCAAAATGGCGATCGTGTCGATCATCGTCTTTTTCCCGACCATGATCAACACCGTGCGCGGCTTGACCCTGGTGGATGTCAACGAGTTGGAGCTGATGCGCTCTTATGCCGCCAAACCGTCCGATATCCTGCTCAAATTGCGCATACCGAATGCCCTGCCTTATATATTCAGCGCCTTGCGCGTAGCCAGCGCCCTGAGCTTGATCGGCGCGGTCGTGGCCGAGTTTTTTGGAGGCCCCCGCGCCACGCTTGGCGTCTACATCACGCAGGAGGCATCGGCTTTTGATTTCGCCAAAGCCTGGACCGCCATCATGATGGCGTCGATTATTGGCATCGGTTTCTATTTGCTTGTGCTGCTTGCCGAGCGCCGCTTCATGCCCTGGCATGTGTCTATGCGCGGCGATTGAGTGTCAGCGATTTTCAGCCGCCAGGCATTTGTTGAATAATCTCAATCAGGAGCAGACGCATTTCTGAAATCTCGCGGAGAGTCATATTGTGCAAGTGAATAATCAGCCCGCCCAAAGTCGTCAGCAGCGCGATGAACAACGTCGCCATTGCGATGAACAGAGCCATAAGCGAGCGGTGCAGTTCCGCCTTGGTCGCGGCATGTTGAGAGCGCTTTTCCATGAAAGTCTCCGCGAAGTTTGTCCAACAACAAGATGATAACAGAAGGCGGCAGCAGAAAAGTAATGCGACAATCGGATGAACGGTTGATATCCTTAAATGCCGGCGATTTGGTAGGGGCGACTCGGTGAGTCGCCCAATTTCGATTCTGTTCGTACCCTTCGGGCGATCCGCCGGATCGCCCCTACCAGACTATTTCAACCGAAGTGGATTCACTACAGCGATTTACTTGCGTGGATTTGCTTGTGCTGCTTGCCGAGCGCCGCTTCATGCCCTGGCATGTGTCCATGCGCGTCGATTGAACGGCAGCGATTTTCAGCCGCCAGCCCTCAGCCGCCAGGCATTTGTTGAATGATATTAAGCAGGAGTTGCCGCATTTCTGAAATCTCGCTGAGCGTCGTATTGTGCAAGTGAACAATCAGCCCGCCCAGCAGCGTCAGCAGCGCGATGAACATAATCATTAGCAAGCGCTGCATTTCCGCCTTGGTCGCGGCATGTTGAGAGCGCTCTTCCAGCGTGGCGATGCGCTCATTAGATGTTCTGGCTTGTTGCGCCTCCAGGCTAGTGTCATTGGCATTCACTGCTTCCATGAAAGTCTCCGCGAAGTTTTGTCCAACAGCAAGATGATAACAGAAAGCAGCGTATTTTACAACAATGTGCTACTGAGCAGTGTCAGCTTAGTCAGATGAGCGTTAATTGGCAATCTGAAGAACGGCGTGGGGCGACTCGGTGTGTCGCCCAATATCGGTCCTGTTCGTAGCCATCGGGCGAGCCACCGGCTCGCCCCTACCGGACTATTTCAACCGAGATCGCTGGCTCGCCCCTACCGGACTATTTCAACCGAGATCGCTGGCTCGCCCCTACCGGACTATTTCAACCGAGATCGCTGGCTCGCCCCTACCGGACTATTTCAACCGAGATCGCCGGCTCGCCCCTACCGGACTGTTTCAACTGAAATGGATACTTTACCCATGACTTGCCAGCGTGGATTTACTTGCGTCGGATGGGCTATAATTCTAATTGATTGGTATTTGCCTATCGAGTTCATAAGATGGAGGAATTTCACCATGCGGAAAACTATAGCAATGTGCGCGTTTCTTATTTTGCTCTTGGCAGTGGGCGCCGCCACGGCTGATGGTCACATGACGCCGATCAAGCTGCAGCTGCAATGGGTGGCGCAATCGCAGTTCGCCGGTTACTTCGCCGCCGTCGACCTCGGCTTCTATGAGGACGAAGGCCTGGATGTCACCATTCTCGAGGGCGCGGTCGAGATCGTGCCGCAGCAGGTTGTGGCTTCCGGCGGCGCGGAATTCGGCCTCGCCTGGGTGCCCAAGGTGCTCGAATCCAACGAGCAGGGCGTCAATCTGGTCAACATCGCCCAGGTCTTCCAACGCAGCGGCACTCTGGAAGTCTCCTTCGTTGACACCGGCATTGAATCGGTCGACGATTTCGCCGGCATGCGCATCGGCACCTGGGGCTTCGGCAACGAGCATGAGCTTTTCGCCGCCATGCGCGCGGTCGATATCGACCCGGAAAACGCCGATGACGTCACCGTCATCCAGCAGCCCTTCGATATGTCGCTGCTTCTGAACGGCGAGCTGGACGCGGCGCAAGCCATGACCTACAACGAATACGCGCAGGTCCTGGAAGCGGTAAATCCCGATACCGGCGAGTTGTATCAGCCGGAAGATTTGAATGTCATCAACTTCAACGATGTCGGCACGGCCATGCTGCAGGATCACGTCTTCGTCAACGCCGAGTGGCTGGCGGAAGAGGGTAACGAAGACATTGCCGTCGCCTTCCTCAAGGCGAGCTTCCGCGGCTGGATCCACTGCCGCGACAATCCGGACGAATGCGTCGGCATCGTGCTGGACAACGGCTCGACCCTGGGCGAAAGCCACCAGACCTGGCAGCTGAACGAAATCAGCAAGCTGATCTGGCCGTCGCCGGCCGGCATCGGCATCATGGATGAAGACCTTTGGGCCCAGACCGTCGCAGTCGCGATCGAAGGGCAGGTCCTCAGCATGGATCCAGGCATGGACGCCTATCGTAGCGACCTGGCGCAAGCGGCGCTGGACGCGCTGGCCATGGACGACATGGATGTCACCGGCGACATGTGGGAACCGGTTGAGGTCATGCTGCGCCCCGGCGGCGAATAGACGGCGATTTCAAATCCCGAGTAGAGCGCAGGGGCGAGCCAATGGCTCGCCCCTACGGATATTGATGCCAGCGACGGGCGTCTCAGCGAGACGCCCGTCTTTGTGCCCTTTGTGTCTTTGTGCCTTTGTGATGAAACAACCCTCTACGCCGTCAGCACACGCCAGAAAGTCATGCGAAATGCAGCATATAGTCGATATGTAGGGGCTACACTGTGTGTCGCCCGCATGCAAATTTGCAATGTTTCGGGAGATCCAAGTGGCGACACACAGTGTCGCCCGAATTTCCGCGTAGGCATAGGCGGGCGATTCACAGAATCGCCCCTACGGATGTTGAAACCGGCGACAGGCGTCTCGGCGAGCCGCCAGGTCGCGTTGACCCTGACCGCCGCTCGCCCGTACAGCCCTGATGCAGCAGGGGCGACCAACCCGGCCGCCCCTGCCGAAGTCGAAACGCTAGGCGCAAGTCCCCCGCGGCTCGACGTACTGGGCGCTGATCCAGCCCTGCGTCCCGTGATAATCCACCTTGAACCAGTCCGTCGTCCGCTCCAGCGCCGTCAGCGTCACGCTGGCCGGCAGCCAGCCCGGGATGCGTTCGCCCCAGGGATCTGTGAATTCCAGGCGAGGGCCGCCCGGGCTCTCGCGGAAGTTGAGCGTGTACTCCAGCCGCACCATGCAGCCGCTCAGAGTCCGCGAGCCGATCGGCCCCGTCTGCTGCTGCGCCGCGGCCGGGACACTGCCATCCGCGATCAGCGCCACCTGGCCCGGACCATTGATTATCGCGCAGACTCGGCCGCCCTGGCTGTAGGCCGCCAGGTTGGCCACCGTGCGCGGATTGGCGGCCGTGTCGATGAAGCGGATTGAGCCGCTGGAGGCCTGGAAGCAGACTCGCGTGTCCGGCGTGACCCAGCCCCAGACATCGACGACGCTGGCGGGCATGGCCGCGGCGACATCCGGATGGCCGATGCTCGGCCCGCTCACAAGCTGGCAGGCCGTGCCCGATGCGGCATTGCTGACGACGATGGCCGGTGCCAGGTTCTGGCAGGTCTCGGCCGGGGAAGGGCCTGACCGGACGACCGTGCCATCGGCGGTCACAATGACGCCGCCGCCTGCTCCGTCGCCGTCGCCGTCATCGTCGCTGCCGCCGTTGCCGCCGTTGCCGCCTCTTCCCGGCTCATTGCGGCCGCGCGCGCGACCGCGTTCAATCGCGCCGATGTCGCAGCCCAGGTTGGCGGGGTAAGGGCGATAGTAGTAGCGCTGGTCGTGGCGGGTGATCGAGCGGCAGTTCCCGGCCGCGTTGATGGCGGGGCTGGTATCCAGAAGATCGTAGAAGGTCGTGACGATGCCGATGCCGCCGACGGTCACGCTGGACGCGCTGGCAGCCAGCCCGGGATCGGTTACAGCCGCGCCATTGACCATGATGGTCGGGCAGTTCGCGGTCGCGCCCGTGCCGATGATGTTGTTGCTCATTGCTTCGATGGTGACGTCCTCAGCACCCAGGATCCGGCAGTCTTCGTTGTCGTCGTTGTTGCTGTTGCCGGCGATGATGCTGTTGCGGATCGTCAGCGTGCCGCCGGCAACGCGGATGCCGCCGCCTTTGTTGGTGTCGCCGGCGGGTTGATTCGCGGTATTGCCGGTGATGGTTACGTGATTGAACGTAAAGCGGGAACTCTCGGGTAGAGTCGCGGACGCGTAGATGCCGCCGCCTCTGCTGGCCGCGGTATTGCCGTAGATGCTGCTGTTGTTGATCGTTACAATCGTGCCTGAGCTGAAGCTGAGGCCCCCGCCAGTGAAAGCGGCTCTGTTGCCGTTAATGGCGCTGCGGTTGATGCTCACATAGATGGGGTAGTCAGTGGAATGAGAAAACGCGTAGATGCCGCCGCCGCTGCCGCTGCCCGCCGCTTGTGAATTGCGGATGACGACGTCATTCAGCGCCAGGCTGCTGCGCGTCTGGTTGCCCGTGTCAGTTTTAATGTAGCTGATCGCGCCGCCATGGCTTCCGCTGCGGCAGCCGTCGATGATGACGCCGTTGAGGGACAGGTCGACGCCGGCGGTTGTGATGGTGAAGCAAGTGAAAGCGGTTGCGCCGCGGATCACGCGGCCGCCGCCGTTGATGGTGAGGTCGCGGGTGATGGCGGGCAGCCCGGTGCTGTAGCCGCTGAGAGCGTCCTCGGCTTCTTGGTTCTCGAAGATGATGATGATGTTGCCGCTGCTGTCGCCGCCGGTGCAGTCGGTATGGGTTTGGGCGGCGTCGTTGGCGTTGCGGATGGCTTCGGCCAGGCTGCAGTCGGGGCTGCCGGCGCCGCCGACGTGGATGGTGGCGGCGAAAGCCGTGCCCGCCGGCAAAAGCAGCAAGAGCAGGACGATGAGGCTGAGCTTGAGAATGGCTCCGGAGTTCATGAGGAACTCCGGGGAAGATCGGGATTTAGCGCGAGATGGGGGGGGGGGGGGGGGGGGGCTGAGAATATATGTTCGGGGCGCGATGAGTGAAGACATCTTTTCTCCCGCCGCGCGCGCAACGACGACAATGGCTTGCATGAAATGCCCTTTCGCCTTGCTGGCAAGGCATTCGCTAACGCATTCTGTTACGCTAGGACTGTTTCTGAAACAAGTCAAACAATTATGGAAATCTGCAAAAGACTGCAACTTTCGGGCGCGGCGCTGCGCCTGAGGGCCGAGCGATCGAAGAGGCTTTTAATGCCATGAATGCAAGATTGGGCGACCCACCGGGTCGCCCCTACCGCCCGCCAACAGCGGCGAGACAGGGTCAATGAAAATGAATTGGCGCGGAGAGGGGAATCGAAAATCAGGTCGTGCGGAAGCAAAGAAATTGTCAAGCGCGCGGGGGCTGCGAAATTCGCCTATCCTGCAAGCGGCGCTGGCGAGTGTATTCGCGTCGTTATATTGAGATACAATGGCTTGACAGCGGTCGTAATGGACGTAAACAACATTACAATATCATTTCTGTATCAGCGACATGACCGGCTTGACTTCCGCTTTTCGAAAAGTCGGCGTCAAATTCAATTGAAATGCTAAACACAATTTTCTATATGTTTCAGTAGTCCGCGCTCTGGCATGAGCTTGGGGCATTGCCGCGCGGATTCTTGTATTCGAGCCTCATTTGGTGCTATATTCTGTTTGAAACTGCTGCGTCATCGACGCCTGTTTTGACAGTTCGACGCGGTGTTTTCCCAAGGGGTGAATGACGAAAATCGCCTTCGGAGACCGACTACGCCATGAAAAAACTGGATCGCCGCATCGCCCGCACGCGAAAAGCCTTAACGGAAGCGCTCATCGAGTTGGCCCTTGAACGAGGATTTGACAATCTGAAGATCAGGGATATTACGGAGCATGCCAATGTTGGTTACGCCACGTTTTACCGGCATTACAAAAGCAAAAACGAGCTGCTGAACAGTCATCTGAGCGGCATCCAGCTCGAGATCGAGCGCGCAATGTACCCGGAAATGGCGCCTTACGACTTGTCGCTTTTGATATTCACCGTCATCGGCAAGCACCGCGACTCCTGCCGTTTGGCAACGACCCTGCCCCTGGACCATCCCGTGATGAAGCCAATCCTGGAATCGGCGACGCGAATCGTGGAAGCGCGTTACAAGGCGCGAAACGAGACCATCATCCCCCTGGAAGTATCGGCAAATCATTTGGTGAATTCATTTGTGAAGATTTTCGAGTGGTGGCTTAACTACGGCGAAGATTACAGTGTGGAGCAGATGGCCACCATGGCGAACGAACTCATTGTCAAGGCGACCGAAAGCGCGGCCCTCGACCGGACGCGCGTGACGGAACCCCCGCCCCGCCCCTGAACGGGAATTCAGCATAAAGTCGATTTGTAGGGGCGATACTGTGTGTCGCCCGAAAATCCGCGCTTGCGTCGGCGGGCGATTCACAGAATCGCCCAAGGCCGTTCTCCAGATTGTGGCATTGCTTTCCTGTTGATACGTCTGTCTTCTCTGCGCTCTCTGCGCTCTCTGTAGTCAAAAGAGTGTTGAAGCGATTGCCTATCCCGAAACATGGTAGGGTAGCAGGTTCGGTTGAACTTCTTCATGTACCGACGATTTGCTCGGGGCGACACTGTGCGTCTCCCGAAAATCCGCGCGTGCGTCGGTGGGCGATTCACAGAATCGCCCCACGCCGTTCTCCAGATTGTGGCATTGCTTTCCTGTTGATACGTCTGTCTTCTCTGCGCTCTCTGCGCTCTCTGTAGTCAAAAGAGTGTTGAAGCGATTGCCTATCCCGAAACATGGTAGGGTAGCAGGTTCGGTTGAACTTCTTCATGTACCGACGATTCGCTCGGGGCGACACTGTGCGTCGCCCGAAAATCCGCGCGTGCGTCAGCGTGCGATTCACAGAATCGCCCCTACGGCATAAGACGGGGCTCGCCCGATGGGTACGAACAGAATCGAAATTGGGCGACTCGCCGAGTCGCCCCTCGCAAATCTTCGGTCTTTCAAGACATTCAACCGATTCTGATACACTACCTCGTTCTGGAAAACTTGACGGCGCGGCAAGCATTGGTTAAATTAGCGTGTGCTATGAAAAACTTGGACAAACGCATCGTCCGCACCCGCCGCGCGCTGGCCGATTCTCTGATTGCGCTGGCCTTGGAACGGGGCTACGAAAACCTCAGCATTCGAATGGTGACGGAGCATGCCGGCGTCGGCAACCGCACATTTTATCGTCACTACTTGAGCCTGGACGACCTGCTGAAACAGGTCCTGACATCAGCGTTTCAAGAGTATAAGGAGCGCGCCCTTGAAGCGCAGACGCCTCATGCCGAAGTGCTGGCGCTCTACACGTTCATTCGGGATCATCCCGATGTCTTGCGCGTCTATGTCAACCTGCCCTGGCAGCATCCAGCTCGCCAGATCATCCTGACCGAAGCGGCAAGAATCGTGCACAGCCGCTACGAACAGCAGAACAAAACCAGCGTGCCGCTGACTTTGTCGATCGAACATATTCTCCAGGCCACGAACAATCTGGTGGCCTGGTATCTTGATCACCTGGATAGCTACACGCCGGAGCAAGTCGCGGTCATCCACGAAGTTCTCATCCTCGCCGCGCTTGAGCAACAAGCAATTTATATGCGCAGCGACTGGATGCAGAAGCGTCACCAGTTTCGCTGAGCCGCGCCAGATCTCGCTAGCGCCCGCCCGGGCGCAGTCCTCAAATCAGACGGTTGCGCCGATATTGCGCACTGTTACGGCATCCTTCCGGATTGCTTCCGCTTCGTTCGCGCGAGTTCCGCCCGCTGCCCGGCACGGCACTGCCTGGCAAAGCGAGCCGGGCAAAAATATGGCGGAGTTTTGGGATGAACGCGCCATAAGCGTCTATTAAGTTGTGGATACTATGGCGGCTGTTTAACATCCTTTTGTCTTGTTCATGAGGAGGCAAAGGATGAAAATGATGATTCGCGCAGGAAGACGGTTGCTATTATTTATTCTGCTTAATTCGCTTTTGCTGGGCGGCGCAGCGCAAGCCCAGTTTCCGCCGGGATTCCCTCCGCCGCCCATTCCGCCGCTGCCGCCTTTTGAGCTAGATACGGGCGTTCCCTTGGCCCAGGTGCTGATCCCGCGTCTGGTGCCGATTCTGGCCCAGGACGCATCGCCCACGCTCGGCGATGTCACCATGGTTCTACGGGTGACAACCGTGCTCCTCACCGGCGTCGTCGATGCCTTGGCGCCCTATCACCCGACGGCCGTTGGCGTCTACACGCGCATTGAGCGACGGCCGCAAGAAGAATGGACGCTGCGCAATATGAACATCGCCACGCTATACGCTTCCTACCACACAGCAAGAGGTCTGTTCCCGCATCGCGAAGCCGTTTGGCGCTCTATGTTGACCGACTCCGGCCTCGATCCTGAAGCGGGCATGGATTTGAGTACGCCGGCTGGCATTGGGACGGCGGCGGGCAAAGGCGCAGTCGTCGCTCGCCTGCATGATGGCTTGAATCAGGTCGCCGGCTACGCGAACAATACGGGATACGCGCCGGTCAACAGCGCTTATGATCTGGCGGATGCCTCGCGCTGGCAGCCAGCGATCCGGCGTCAGGGCATGGGCTTGCATACAGTGCAGCAGTTTGTCACGCCGCAGATGGCGAACACAGAACCTTTCGCCGACTTCAATCCGCGCGATTACCGCATCCCCGCGCCGACGGCGAGCAATCCGGAGAATTGGGATGCCTATAAGGCCCAGCTAGATCATGTGCTGGAGGTTTCGGCCAACCTGACTGACGAAGACAAGATGATGGCCGAGTTCTTCGACAACAAGATCGTGTCGCTGGGCTGGTCCTTGATTCACGCCGCTGTGCAGCATCGCCTATCGCCGATGGATTTCGTGCGTGTGGATTGGCTGACGCAGGCGGCCGCGTTCGATGCCATGATCTTCACCTGGCAAGAAAAGACCCGCTACGACGCCGTGCGCCCCTTCAGCGCCGCCGTTCATGTCTACGGCGATGAACCCGTCACCGCCTGGGGCGGCCCCGGCCGGGGAACGACCGAGATTCCCGCCAGCCAGTGGCAGAGCTACATCAATGTCGCCGACCATCCGGAATATCCCTCCGCCTCGATGTGCTCTTGCCAAGCGCACGGGCAGGCGGCGCGGCGTTATTTTGGCACGGACGAGCTGGGCTTGTCGGTTACATACGCGGCAGGTTCGTCTCGCATTGAGCCGGGCATTACCCCGGCCGAGGATGTGACGCTGCACTTCGCCACCTGGAAGGAGTTTGAAGAAGAGTGCGGACGAAGCCGCGTACTGGGCGGGACGCATTTCCAGGATGCCATTGACGCCTCTGCGGCCGTTTGTCATGCCTTTGGCGATCGCATGTACGAATACTTCGTAACTTTGATGGATGGCTCTGCGCCCGAACGCGCGTCCGCGCAGCCGCTGGCGCCGGATCCAAGACGAGACGACCGGGCGGATAGACGCGGCGCTGGCGATTCGGTCGCTATGGCTGTCGATCTGGAGAACTGCCAGGTCACTGCACGCAGCGATCTGCGCCTGCGCGCCGCGCCCTGGAGCGAGGTCGTCGATGTCATTCCCAGCGGCGCGGCTGCGCCGGCGAACGCCCGGACAGAGTCCTGGTTCAAGCTGACGTATCAAGGTCAGGAAGGTTGGAGCGCGGCTTGGCTCGCCGATGGCGAAGGCGACTGCGGCTGGACCGGTTGAGGCGCGTGATGCTTTGGGGCGGCGTGGGTCTTGGGAATGGTGGCCAGCCGCTCCGCGCCGAGATCAATGAAACAGAACAGGCCCGCGTTATGCGGGCCTGTTTCCAGATTGCTCTATCGCGCTCGAGCTCCGCGCGCTATCGCTCGCTAGCGCCCTCAAATCAGACGGTTGCGCAGATATGGCATGTCCGGTACTGGATCATGCTACCGCACTTTTTCTACCCCATCCCCCGGCCCCTTCCCCAGCAAGCTAGGGAAGGGGAGCGCGCTGAAAGAAGATGGCCTTTTATGCGCATACTTGTACTTTGCTGCGCGTTTATTCAAAGTTTCATCAGCGAGTCACCCTTCCCGAGTTCACTGGGTCACGTAGACATAGACCTTTGGGAAGGGCCGGGGATGGGGAAAAACTTCGGCGAACGTAGGCCTGTTTTAGATGCGGACAAGCCTTATATGGATTGCTTCCGAATCATTCGGGCAAGTGTCGCGCGCTACCCGGCATGGGACTGTCTGGCAAAGCGAGCCGGGCATAAATATGGCGGAGTTTTGGAACGAACGCGCCATAAGCGTCTATTAAGTTGTAGATAGCTCAGCGCCTGTTTAACATCCTTCTAGGTGATGCCGCGCGTCAGTGTGGGCGAAGCGAAGGTCAACCGCTTCTGAATCACCGCCGAAGGTGACAAACTCGCCGCAAACCAAGTCATGGAGACGCCCGATGAAACGCCTAACGCTGCTCTTTTCCCTCTACGTACTGCTCGCCCTCCTCGCCGCCCCCGCCCACGCCAACGACAATCGCATCCGCCAATTCACGGTCTGGGACCCATATTACGTGGACGCCAACAATCAGCCGCTTGATGACGGCGCCTGCGCCTCGGGCATTGTCTTGAATCATGTCCGCGTCTCTTTCCGGCCGCCAAATAACCGCCCAGATCAGTATTACTTGCGCTGGACAGCTCGACCCAACGGCCGCTGGCGCTCGTTCGATAAAGACGCTTCCGCGCTCGCTCACAGTCGCAAGATCTCGGCCTCCGCCTGGTCAACGCACGACCTGCCAAACGCGCATCTCGGCACCTCGATTGGCTACCGTAACGATGGCGGCTGGGACGCCTTCTACAACCACATGAAACTACCCGCCGGCCAGGCGATGAAGATCATGATGCGACCCGTCTGGCTGAACGATGATGGCACGGTCAAACGCGCCGGTCCGAAAAAGCGCGTCACCATCAACACGGCCGCTTGGATCCAGCAGCACACGGACCTCTACCCGCACTCTGACGGAACGCAATATTGCCGACCCTGACCCGCCGGCCAAGCCGTATTTTCCCACAGATTTTTCGAGGCGGACGCCCCGCGCTTCCGCCTCAAAACTCAACATTCCTGTAGATCCGCGCCCACAGCCGCCCACCTAAGCGATTTATTCGCGTCTCAGGTCATATAAGCGCCTGCGCCCACGCCCCGAACGCGCCACAATCTGCCCAACCACAGAGCGAAGCAGATATCGCCATGAAGAAGACCATAAAAGCCGCGCTGCTTGCCCGGTCCGGGCGCGTGATGCTTTTGGGTGGCGTGGATCTTGGGAATGGTGGCCCGCCGCTCCGCGCCGAGATCAATGAAACAGAACAGGCCCGCGTTATGCGGGCCTGTTTCCATTGTCAAAGTTGTCGCGCCCTCAACCCCCGCGCATGGCCCGTTTCCGCGCCATGCCGCGCGATCGGTACACGGGAGCCAACGTCGCTGGTCTAACCGCGGCTTCGCTGCGGCCTCAGCGCCGGGGCATTTTATTGAAGGCCTTAAACTAGAATGTCTTTACAACTTGGCGCGCTGAGCCGACAATAAGCGCGAAGGATATTAAACGCTGAGGACAACATCATGAACAGCAGAGTCGGCAGCCGGTCCATATCGCTTTCGCTGGAAACTATCGTCATGCTGCTAACCGCTGTCGTGCTGCTGCTAACCATCGTATTGACCAGCAGAGACCTAGAGTACCGCCTGGATCAACGAATTGAATCGCTGCGGCTGGAACTGCAGGCTGACATCCAGCGCCTTGAGGACCGCTTGCTTCCCGTCGTCTTTCCAGCAAACGAGGGCTGAAGCTCGCCCGGCCAGGGGCGACCAACCCGGACGCCCCGGCGCGCCTTGAAACGCTAGCCGCAATTGCCCTCCGGCTCGACAAAATCTGCGCTGATCCAGCCCTTGCGACCGTAGCGGTCCACCTTGAACCAGTCATCCGTTCGCGCCACCGCGGTCAAGAACCAGCCCTTGGCCACGCCGGCCACAAACTTGCCGCCCGGGGTCTCGCGGAATCTCAGCGATGTGCCCACCGTCACCATGCAGCCGCTGAGCCTTCGGCTCCCGTCCCGTAGGTCTTGGGGCAGGGGCGGAGGCGGGCCCGGCGTCAGCGCCACCTGACCGGGGCCGGCGATCTTGGCGCAGACCATGCCCTCGACGCTGAACACGGGTAAATCCCCCAGCGTCCGCGGCAAGATAGCCGTGTCGACGAACTTCAGGAACCCGCTGGCCGCCCGGAAGCAAATTTGCGTATTCGGCGTCACCCAGCCCCAGACATCGACGACGAGCAGCGGCTTGGCGGCGAACAATTCGGGATGGCCATAGCCCACCGGCGGGACGAGTTGGCAGCTTGTGCCGCCGCTTAGATTGCTGAGGACGACGGCCGGCGCCAGGTTCAGGCAGGTCTGGGTTGGCGAGATTCTGACGACTTCTCTGTAGCTGGAGGCGCCGGACTCGTCGTCGTCTTCGCTTGCTGCTTCCTCGCGGCCTGCGCTTGCCGCTTGATAGTCGTCTCCGCTTGCCGCTTCTTCCGCGCTCTCATAAGCGCCGATATCGCAACGGCGGCCCTGCCGGCGTCTTGCGCCGCGCTGGTCGGTGCTGATGCCGGCCAGGCAGTCGGCGGCGTCAATGGCGGGACTGCCCGCTAACAAGGCGAAATAAGGCGGGTTGCCTGTCGCCCGGGATGCCAGGCGCGGATCGCTGTCCAACTGGCCCGTCGTGCATGCGGACGTCGAATCGCCCGCGATGATGTTATCGCGCAGGGTGAGGTTGACCAGGCTTACGGTGGGCAGATAGCAGTTTTGGTTGCTGTTACCGGCGATGATGTTGTTGCGCAGGGACAGGTCGGCTGCCCTGAGCGAGATATAGACGCCACCGCCCTTGTCCTCGCTTGCGGACTTCGCGCTGTTGCCCGTGACTGTGAGATGGTAAAGCGCAATGTCAGGGCTATTGCCGGTGGTGTTACTAAAAAGGTAAATGCCGCCGCCGAATGTCTCCGCGCTGTTGCCGAAAATGCTGCTATTTCTCATGCCAATGCTGTTGCCCCCATCCGCAGGACGAAGGGCAATGCCCCCGCCAGCGGCGCCAGCGCTGTTGCTGTAGATGCTGCTCTTGCGGATGTCGACGTCAACAGCGCCATTCACATAAATGCCGCCGCCGTCCTGGCCGGCGCTGTTGCCATGAATCGAGCTGCCCGTGATCGTCAGCCAGGCCGGATCAAAACCGTGACCGGAAATATAGATGCCGCCGCCGGATTCGCTGCTGACCGACGAATCGCGCACCACCGAACCGTTCAGGGTCAGCCTGGCGTTGATAGCGCGGATCGCGCCGCCTCCGAGACTTCCGCCGTCGCCGTTGATCATGATCAGGTTCTTGATCGTCATGACCGCGTCTTCCAGGACGAAAAAGATGCGAAAGGCGTCGCCGCCGCTGATCGTATTGCCATTGCCTTCAATGGTGATGGAGCTGTCTATGCTGGGCAGAGCCGAGCCCAAAACGTAGTCGGCCCCGCCGGCGGGGAGGACGATGGTGTCGTGGCCCGGGTCGCCGGCGCCGTCGTCGCCGGCCAGGCAACTGCCCACGCCCGTCGTCTCGCCGTTGGCTTCGTTGATGGCCTGCGCCAGGGTGCAGTCGTCGCCGACCTCGATGCGGGCGGCGGAGACCTGGGACACGGGCAGAAGCAATGCCAGCGCGACTAAAATGGACTTGACTAGAAGGGAAGTGTGAAAATCTCGCAACTTAATATGAATATAGAATTTGGCCGGGAAGTGGGAAGTAATGGATTCTGAGGCGTTCAGCGCCGGCGACAATTTCTCGGCGATTCGCGGCCGTGAAGCGCGGATGGAGGTCACATTCAATTGCATTCTGTGCTCATCATTGTGGGCGGAGGCGTCAGGGAGTATATCATAAGGGAGAATTATGTCAAATGAAGCCCGCAAAGCCAGCTGGGCAATCGCTTCAAAACTGGCGCCGCTGCGACGAGCAAAACTAAACTGAAATTTAACCACCGAGGACACCGAGGACGCCGAGGAAAGCGATTGATCGGAGATTTCGCGGCATATTGTCGCAAAATTTTTGGGCGGGAAGGAAGTTCATCGGCCAGGTTGCGTCAAGCCTGCCCAATTTAAGCAGCGGATTTAGGGAAAAGTCGTCAAAAGCATCTAAACTCTGTGTCCTCTGCGTCCTCTGTAGTTAAAAGAATTTGAAGCGATTGCCCTGGCAAAGCCAGCGAGCAACTCGCGGCTGAGGGTACGGGAAGATAGCGCGGAGAAGATACGGAATAGCCGTATCCGATTGGGACAGGCGCTGAAATGCTTAAGTATGGCTTACGGAGCGGGACGACCGTAAGATGGCGGGTCGATATTGGCGGACAAGCCTTACAGATTCAATTTGGACGCATCAACTCCCGTGCATGGCCCGCTTCCGCGCCAGCATCTTCTCCCGCGCTTCCGGGCTGCCGTCATGGCTGGTGCCGAACCAGTGGTCGAAGGGCATGCCCATCTCGCCATAGTTGCACTCGAAGTAGCGGTGATGCAGCGAATGATAGTAGGACGCGGCTGACGGGACCTTCACCCCGTCCTTGATGACAAATTCATCGAAGCCGCCATGACCCGTAATCGCGGCAAAACTGGCGTGCTGCCCGTTCATAATCATGTGGATGGGATGCGAGGCGACCACGCAGTGAATCAGCATGCAGGTGTAATAGAGCAGGTGCTCGATCGGGTGCATGGACAAGCCCGACCAGGGCCCGATGTCAATGTTCTTGTGGTGCACGTAGTGCGCGATCTTGTAGAAAAACTTGAAATGCAGCAGGCGGTGCGCCCAATAGAAGTGGAAATCCCGCCAGAGCGGAACCAGGACCAATATCACGACGAACCAGACCGGCTGCTGGCGCGGGTCGATGAAGGGGATGATGCCATTGGCGTATAACCATAGCATGACCACTTCGAATCCGGTCCAGATCGTGCCGCCGCTGACGACGCTCCAGAAGACGTTGTCGCGAACCTGGTCGTTCCAGAGGAATTTCTTGCTCTTGCCCATCCAGTTGGGCGACCATTTGTATTGGTAGCCCTGTGATTTATTCGTCCACAAACGGACGTGCAAAACGGTGGCCAGGGCGATTAGCATGACCTGGTTGCGGATGAACACCTCGAGGATCCAACCGACGCTGAATTCCTTCATGCGCGCCAGCTCCGGCGTGAGGTAAAGCCAGGTGACTGTCGCCACGATCATGTAGATCAGATTGACGGGCCAGATGTACTCTTTGACCCACTTGGCGATCGCCCGAAGGTCCGGCGGCCAGGTGAATACCGGGTTGGGCACGCCGATGTCTTTATCCGGCTTCCAATAGCCGCGCTCGTCCCGCGGCATGCCGTCAGCCAGCCCGTCTCTTTCTGCGCTTATATTTGCCATGCTAAATCAACCTCAAAATATGTCTTCGCTTCAAGCATAACGCAGGCTTGCGCCTTATACAAATCCGCCATGCCAGGTAGCGCATCCAGTTCCTTTGAAATCGTCTGGCAGGGGCGATCCGGTGGATCGCCCAATGATGCAATCGCAGATTCTCGGGCGACATACAACGTCGCCCCTACTAGGCTTGTCCGGTACTGGTTAGCGCTATCGCCCTATTTCTACCCCATCCCCCTTCCCCAGCAAGCTAGGGAAGGGGGAGCGCGCTGAAATAGTCTGACTTCATTGGCATCTTCTATGTGTTTTGGGGTCAACCTACGAACTTCTTTGTAGAGTCACCCTTCCCCAGTGAACTGGGGAAGGGCCGGGGATGGGGTAGAAAAACTGGCCTGCCGTCTGCAGCGAGCCAGAGAAGGGAAACTGACCTTGATGCATTTCGCAGTAGAGTGTTGCTTATCGCGAGGATCGCACATTAACCGTAGTATTTTAGTATTGTTGCTGTTGTATCAAAGCAAGAATTTTAGTACCGGACAAGCCCTACAACCGACTTAATTCCGGTTTCTCATTACTTTGTTGGAACTGCTTTGAAGGCGAGCGGATCGTTCACTCGCCGGCCGTGTTCAAAATTAAGCCCTGCATAAAATGCTTTTGAAGCGCGAAGAACAGGATGAGCGTCGGAATCGATGCTGTCAGCGCTCCGGCCATCTGTTGCGGGATGGTGCCCTTGCCGTAGGTGCCGGAGAGCATCGCCAGCGATGTCATGACCGGTCGCACATCGTCCGACTTCGCCAGAACCTGCCCAAAGAGAAAATCATTCCAGATCCAACTGAATTGCGTCACGAAGAGAAAAAGAGCGGCTGTTTTCGCCATCGGAAGGACTATACGCAGATAGGTTTGAAAGGAAGACGCCCCGTCTAAAGATGCTGCTTCAATCACTTCCCCTTGCAGTCCGATGAAGTAATTGCGGAAGACAAATATGCAGAAGGGCACAGCAATGGCCGAATAGAAGAGCAGCATTCCAAACCGGGTATCGTAAAGATCGACCGACTGGTACATCTGAAACAAAGGCATCAGATACATCTGAAAGGGGAAGATAGTGCCGCTGTAGATGATCAGAAACCAGAAGAATGGGAAACGTATTTTCAGCATGGCAATCGAGTAGGCCGCGGATGACGCGGCGATGACGGCGGTCGCCGAACCGACGAATGCGTAAAGGAGACTGCTAAGGAGCCCGTTGCCGATGCCAGCTAATTCGGAAGCGGACGCAATGTTGTCGAGGATCATTGCGGCATTCTCTGGCAGCGCCAGGATTCCGCTTTGCGATTGCTCAATGGGGGTTTTCATACTGCTGAGCACCACGATCGCCAGCGGTGTAACCCAAGCCATGGCGAACAAGCACAATAGCCCCAGAATGAGGTACCGGTCGAGAGAGCGAATCCGTGTAGGCAATCTCTCTACCATATCGCGCTTCGCTTCAAGGTCGCTCGCAAATAGAAGATAGAAAATGCAATAACAATCGTGGACAGAATCACCGCGACCGCCCCGGCGTACCCCATTCTCCACATGATAAAAGCTTGGCGGTACATCGTTACCGCCAGGGTTTCGGAGGAGCGTCCCGGTCCGCCCTGGGTCATCACCCAGACCAGATCAAAAGTCATAAAGCTGCCGATGACCGACATGATGACGACGATCGCCGTGATTGGTCGGAGCAGGGGCAGTTTGATGCGCCAGAAGAGTATTCGCTCGCCCGCGCCGTCTATCTTTGCCGCTTCGATGAGTTCTGGCGGTATGGTCTGCAAGCCAACGAGAAAGAGCACCATGCTGGGGCCAAGCGCGCGCCATGAGGCTGCGACGATCATCGCCAGCGTGTTTGTCGGCGCAAAAACCATCCAGGGGCGCGCCAAGGCGTCAAGACCGATCCAGCGCAGGGTTTCATTCAGGACGCCATTGTTGGTGTAGACATAGCTCCAGATAGCGGCGACCACCGTTGTGGACAATATCGCCGGCAGATAGATAAGCGTCTTCAAGACTCGCTGCCCGGGGATGCGCTCCAGGACCACCGCCAGCAGCAGGCCGCCAGCGACCGGCAGCAGCAAGCTCCCCCCGGTCCACACCAAAGTATTTGTAAATGACCTTGTGAAAGTCGGATCGCGGATGGCGTCAACGTAGTTTTTTAAGCCGACAAAACGGGGCGGGGTAATCAGATCCCAATCGGTAAAGCTGATGGCAACGGTATGCGCGACCGAATACAGCAGCAGCCCGCCGACGAGCAGAAGCGCTGGCAAAAGATAAAGGTAAGGCTCAATCGTGCGGAAGAGCGCCCGCGCGCGCGTGGGCGCCTCGGGCCGCGCCGCGACCGGGACCTCATTGCGAAGCGGCTCTGTGCTCACTTTGATTTATCGCGGGTCACGCCCGCCTGAGTAAACGCAAGCAGGTCGCGCAAAATCTGTTGGGCATTTTGAAGCAGGATTGGGCAAGACGCCGGCTCTCTCGTACGCACAGTCCCCTCTAATGGCGTAGGGGCGAGCACGTGGCTCGCCCACAAGTATGTCGCGAATGACGATGCGCATTTTTCCAATTGCTTATTTGCGTTTACTAAATGGATGCAGAATGATTGGAGAGGCGCTTGACAGGCCTCTCCAATTTCAGATTTTATTCTCCGCCGGCGCTTGCCCAATAATCCTGAGCAATCTGCTCCGCGCCGTCCATAGTCGTCTGCAAGGAAGCCGGATCCAAGACAAATTGACCGAGCAAATCAACTACCTGTTCGACGATTTGCGGCGGCGTGGCTTCCCAATAGCGAGTGTAAAGCTCGTATTCGCCATTGGCGACGGCGTTGGCGAGATCTACCAGATGTCCCGGGCGCGTCTCTTCGGGCGCCAGCAGATTAGGCGAGTTGATTTCGCTGGTTTCCGCCCAGACCGTTTGCGCTTCGACGCTCATGAAGTAGTCGGCAAATTCGAGCGCGACATCGAGCTGCGGCGAGTTTGCGGCAATCAGCAAGGGGCGTCCCTCAATGATCAGGCTGCGATTGCCCGCTTCTGTGATTCCTGGCATGACGAAAACGCCATAATCCTCATCGGCGACAAAACCGGCGCGCTCGAGCGAGCCTGTCCACCAGTCGCCTATCAGATACATGCCAAAATCGCCGTTCACAAATGGTTCCTCCCAGTTATCGGAGAAGTCGCCCGGCTGCGAGAAGTAACCCGCATCAAGCAGATCGCGCCACTGCTCCATGATGGCGATCACCTGGGGATCGTTGTAGGCTGTCTCGCCCGTCATCACACTCTGATAAAGGGCGGGATCAACGCGCACCATCATTTCTTCAAACCAAATGAAGCTGCACCAGCGACATCCAACAACATCCAGACCAAAGGGGGTTACGCCATTGCTCTTGAGCGCTTCCGCAACCGCCATGAGTTCGTCCCATGTGCTCGGGACTTCGAGTCCGTTATCTGCAAAGACATGCTTGTTGTAAAAGACGACCCAGTAGTTGATCATCTTCGGCAGTCCGTATGCGCGCCCGTCAAAGCCAAAGGAACCCATCATGCTTGCCGGATATTCGCCCTTGTCAATATGCCCTTGCCAGATGTCGGTGACATCCGCAAGCAGCCCCGCGTCCACCAGGTCTTTCATACGATAGCCAAACCACCAGTCGAAGAGCGGGAAAGCGTCTTCAGTAGGCAGCGCGCCGCGCACTGCAGCCTGGTAAGAGTCCGTCGAGGTGAAAATCACAGTGTTGACGCCGATGCCAGTTGCGCCGAGCGATGCCTCACTGACGGCATCCTGACCCGCCTCGTGCCAGGCCGCGTCATTCGCCCAGTCGATCTCGACGGGTTCATCCTGCGCGCTTATACTGCCTCCCAGCAACAGCGCCGGGATGAGCAGAAGCGCCACTAGCGGTCTTAAGAATGCGATGCTGTTTCTCTTCATTTCATTATCTCCTGATATAGAATGCTTAGTTGGACAAACTCCACTCCTTGCCTCATCCTCTCAATAGTCATTTCTCCTTTGGTATAAGAATCAATCCAGTCTTCGCTGCGCGTCATATCGGGCTAGAAATCCTGTCCTATCCCCAGGGAAGGATTCAAGCCGGGGCCGCTTCAGCTCAGCTGCCGTGCATGGAACGCATCCTGGCCAGCATCTTCTCGCGCGCCTCGGGCGAACCATCGCAATTCGTGCCGAAAAAGTGATCAAGCGGAATGGTGGGTTCGCCATAATTGCACTCGAAGAAGCGATGATGCAGCGAATGCCAATAGTTGCCGTACGAGATTTTCATATCGTCTTTGAGGACGATTTCCTCGAAGCCGCCATGACCCGTTATCGAGCCGAAAGTCACCTGCTGCCCCTGGAAGATCATATTGATCGGATGCGCGCCGATGAGCCAATGGATCAACATGCTCGAGTACATCACGATATGTTCAATCGGGTGCTGCGACACGCCGGACCAAGGCCCGACTTCGATATTCCTGTGATGCACATGATGCACTGTTTTGTATAGAAACTTCACGTGCAGCAGACGGTGCCCCCAATAGAAGTAGAAGTTGTACCAAAGTGGCGACAGGAAGAGGATCAATGCAAAGGCGACTGGATTCTCGCGCGGGTCAAGATACGGGATGAAGCCGTTGGCGTAAGCCCAGTGCATCAGCACTTCAAATCCCGTCCATATCGTGCCGGCGCTGGCGATGCTCCAGAACATATTGTCGCGCACTTGATCGTTCCAGAGGAATTTCCGACTTTTGCTCATCCAGTTGAGCGACAGCTTGTAGCGATAACCTTGTGACTTCAGCGTCCACATGCTTACATGAAGCGCTGATGCGTAGGCGATCAACATGATCTGGTTGCGAAGGAAGATTTCGAGCATCCAATCAGCGCGGAACTCGGCCATCCGCGACATTTCCGGCGTCAGGTAGAGCCAGGTCAAAACCGCCACAATCATAAAAAGAAGATTGTAGGGCCACAAGTATTCTTTCAGCCACATCGCGACCGCGCGCGGCTTAGGCGGCCAGGAGAAGACCGGGTTGGGCAGGCCAACATCGTCGCCCGGCCGCCAATAACCGCGCTCGTCGCGCGGCATGCCGTCAGCCAAGCCGTCTCTTTCCGCAATCGTATTTGACATGTCAAAACGCCCCTGACACAACAAGCTACTTTATTCCGCAAGTATAACCAAGCCGGGCGGAGAAGGAAACAATGCTGGCGCTGACGGCAGGACAAGAGCTCAAAATTTTTCTTTAACTACAGAGGGCACAGAGGACACAGAGTTTAGGTTCTTTTGACGACTTTTCCCCTAAATCCATTGCTTGAATTTGGCAGGCTTGCCGCTCCCTTGTCGATAAACTTCCTTCCCGCCCAAAAATTTTGCGGCAAAATGCCGCAAATTCTCTGATCAATCGCAATTCTCGGTGCTCTCGGTGACCTCGGTGGTTAAGTTTCAGCATAGAATTGCTCGTCGTGGCCGATTCCAGTTTTGAAGCGATTGCCCTTTGCTGGCGGGCGGCTGGCACAGTCGGTATTGCGCTACTTCGGCGACCACACAACGCCGTAGGCCCGGCAATTCAGATCGGTCAGTTGCCGCAGGCCGCCGCCGTCGCTCCTGACTTTGTAAACTTGACCGCCTAGCGAAGCATCTGAAAAGGCAAGCCACTTGCCCTTGGGCGACCAAGAGAGGCTGGAAACATTCGCTGCGGACGCATTAAGTGGCTGCACCAGTTCGCTGGTGAAACTGTCCAAAAGGTATAGATTATTTGTCTGCTCGTCGGAAGTTGTTCCAGGGATGTCTATCCATTCACCGTCTTCGCGATAGCGATCTCGTCCGCCGATGATAGCGATCCAGCGGCTATCGGGCGACCAGCGCGCGCTGTAGACCCGGATGAGCGGCGTCGGCTCTTCACGTCCGGCCTCGATGTTGTAAATGTGAAGCCGGCCATTGCGCGCGTAATACAGGATGCGCTGATTGTCGGGCGACTGCTCAATCTCGGAGATGTATGTGTCCGGGGTCATCAAGTATTCCACATCGGCGCCGTCGGGCTGCAGCAAATGAACCGGCTGTGCGCCGCCGTCGAAGTTGCGAGCGAAGACAACTGCTTTCTGTCGGTCCGGCGAGAGATCAAACCCGCCGATCTCGAAACTCGTCAGCGCTTCCGTGTGGTTTGCCCGGGCGCCGACGCGATGCAGCCGCCATGAGCCGCGCCAGCGCTGATGAAAAAGAATGTGCCTGCCGTCGGCGCTCCATTGAGGATGGTCCTCGTCGCTGTTGTTGTATGTCAGGCGACGCGCCTCCGTGCCGTCGTAACGCATTCGATGAATCTCGTAATACCAACGGTTGGGATCCCATTCATCTGGCGGCGCATCGGGAAAAGGGTAGCCTAGGGTGAAGGCCAGCCACTCCCCGTCGGGAGACCAATCCAGCTGATAATGAATTCTCGATTTGTCATCGCTGATTTGGCGCAGATGGCTTCCGTCCGGGCGGATCGTGTAGAGGCTGTTCCCGCTATATTTGAGGTCGTTTATGCAGACAAAGGCGATGAGTTCGGAGGTCTTGGAGATCCGCACCGGAACATGGTTCCTGTGTTTCAGCGAGTCAAAGGCATACTGTACGGGCGGCCAATAAATGAGGAACTTGCCAAAATAAACTACGATCGGGCTGACGTACATACAAACGCCGATGGCGAGCAGCGCCGCCGGTAGAATCAGATGCCTGAGAAATGTTCTCCACTTTGGCGGACTGTCGCGCTTTTTTCTCTTCACGGTTGCGCTCGTTCCGGTTCGGACTGGCGCAATTATACCGATTCCCGAGGCGCATCGGCACGGAAACGTGGACGAGCGCCGGCCGAGCGCAGCCTAAGCCGCCGGGATTGCGCCGCGCAGATCGGCGAATGCGACATCCTGATGACGCAGTTTGAGACGACGCCAACGGACTTCTCAACCGCGTCCGCGCTTGGGCGAGCCACCGGCTCGCCCGTACACAGAGTCTCCCCTTATGCCGAAAGGGCGACCCCATTGAGTCGCCCTTACGTGTGTCGCCAAGAAGAATAAACGCTTTTCAATTACATGCTTGCGTTTACCGGGATTACTCCTTATCAATTGAACCGCAAGTCCCCTTAGTATTCTGGATCGGCTTGCTCCAGTTTGATTATCCGGCTTTCATGATTCGCAAGCTCGCTCTGTTGCTCTCTGTATGCGTCGCTGTAACCGCTGAGAGTGTCCAGCATTATTTTCTGGTTTCTCTCCAGTCTTACCTGACGTTCCTCCAGTCTTCCCAAGTCCTTCTGCATTCTTTCTTGGTTTTCCTCTAATCTTCCCAAGTGTTTCTGCATTCTTTCCTGGCTTTCCTGCATGCTTACCAGGTTTTTCTGCATTCTTGCCTGGTTATCCTCCATTCTTGCCTGGTTATTCTCTATTCGGTCCAGGCGATTGTTGATTTCATCCAACACTTTCGCAAATCTATCCTCATCTTGTGACATTTCGCGCCTCGTCAGTATAGTGATATCCGCCATGAGTGATACAAGACTATATTATATCATATTAGCCGTCAAAGCAAACTATATCTTCGACACCGCCTTAACTGTTTTCTTCAGTGTCATCTGCGCTGGCGCGGAAGTTCCCATCTCCAGCGCTTCCGCCACGGCGAAAGGCGCGCTCGCGCTTCTGATTGCCGCTCCGGCTCGCGCGTCTGACGCGCTCGTCCCGGTTCGGCCTGGCGCAATTATACCCATTCCCAATGCGCATCGGCACAGAAACGCGGACGCACGCAGAATCGCGTTATAATCGGCGCATTTCAAGCGAGCCGCGAATCCGATGGCCAGCATTTTTGTAGTCGGCAGCTATGTTGAGGGACTGACCATTCGCGTTCCGCGCGTCCCGGCGCTGGGAGAGAGCCTGGTCGGCGAGTCCTTCAATATGGGTCCCGGCGGCAAGGGCAGCAATCAGGCCATCGGCGCGGCGCGCCTGGGCGCGGAGGTTGGTCTGCTGGTTTGCGTCGGCGCGGATATATTCGGCGAGCGCGCCTTGCAACTATACGCCGACGAAGGCATCAACAGCGCGCGCATTCATCAGATGGACGGGGCGCACACCGGCGTTGGTTTCGTCAACGTCTTGCCGAACGGGGAAAACTGGATCACAGTCGATATGGGCGCCAATATGTTGATGACGCCGCAACATGTCGAAGATTGCGCTGCGCCGATCGGCGCATGCGACATCCTGATGACGCAGTTTGAAGCGCCGCCGGCGGCCGTCGCGACCGCGCTGGCGCTTGGCAAAGCGAGCGGCGCGCTCACGATTCTGAATCCGGCGCCGGCTCGCGCGGCCGACGCGCCCATGCTCGCCGATGTCGATATCTTGACGCCGAACGCGGGCGAAGCGCGCATCCTCCTTGGCTTGCCGCCGCAGGATCCCAGCCCGATCGCGGAGCTGGCGCGCGGACTGCTGGCGCTGGGCCCGAGCGCGGTCATCATCACGCTGGGAGCGGACGGCGCCTTGATCGCAACTGCGGACGGGACGACTCATGTTCCCGCGCTGCCGATTCAGGCCGTGGATGTCACGGGCGCGGGCGACAGCTTCAACGCGGCGCTGGCGGTCGGGCTGGGCGCGGGCAAGACGCTTGGGGAGGCAGTGGACAGCGCCATTTATGCCGGCGCCTACACCGCGCTGCGCCAGGGCGTCATCGCCGGCCTGCCGACGCGCGCGGAATTGCAGCGTTTCCGCGCCTCATTCGAGCGCGCCTAAGAATCGCCGTGGGCGCCGACGGCGTGCAAATCAATTTCGTGTTCCAGCAAGCGGGCGCGCTGCTCGTCGGAGATGCCGTCGTCCGTCACCAGAGTTTGAACTGCGGACGTCGCCAGGACTTGCACCATAGCGGTATGCCCAATCTTGCTCGAGTCTATCATCACGATTGTGGCTTCCGCCGAACGGATCATCGCTTTCTTGACCGCCGTATCGAGCAATAGCGAGTCGCCAAGCCCGGAGCGGCTGGTGAAGCCGACGCCGGAGATGAAGGCTTTGCGCGCGAAGAAATCTTCAAAGAAGCGTTCGGCGACTGGACCAACGAAACTCTGGGCGCCGGCGCCCAAGAGCCCGCCCGTGCATAGAATCGCGCTGTCCGGCAAGTGTCGATAGAGCGCCTCGATTGTGCGCGTGCTGTTGCTGGCCGCGGTGAGATCGCTGCGGTTCTTGAGAAAAGGGATCATCGCGCGCACGGTCGTGCCGGAATCCAAGAAGAGCACATCGCCGTCTTCGACAAAAACCTCGGCGACATAGCGTCCGATGGCGCGCTTCTTCGCCGCTTGAATCGTCGCGCGCTCAATGTGATGAGCCTCGGATAGCTGGAAAGTGTCGCCGTCATAGATTGCGCCGCCGTGGGTCAGCGTCACATAACCAGCCTTCTGCAGGCTTTTGAGATCGCGGCGGATTGTCATGGTGGAGACATGAAAGCGCGCGCTAAGGTTGATGATTGTGTCGCTGCCGGCTCGCGCGAGGTGATTGAGCAAGGAGCGGCGTCGGGCTTCAGGCAACATAGGTTTCTTGTCCCCCATATACACACGATCGATAGGCCTTATTATCGGGTCCGCCAACGCCGCGGCGGCGCCGACGCATGCCAAAGCGTTGTGAATCACAACGCGATACTGTCAAGAATGTCAAACCCATGCCGCCTTTTCCTTGCAGGGATCAGGCCGACGCCCCGTCTCATTCGCATCCATCCTTAGATTCGAGCTCCCCGGAGCGACGCCTGATAAGTTACGACAAGTTCTGAAACTTTACGACAACTGCATTCCATTATATAGCCTTCTTCAATTCGAGTCTACTTTTAAGAAGCGAATATTAAAAACGGACTTCTTCGGATCGCTCCGAAGCAATTCGCGTAGCGCAGGTGCAAAATGACGGGGCCAAGGTCGACCGGGCCGTAACGGGCAAAGCCAAAAGCCCGACAGGCGCCCCGGCGGGCCAAGCGCGAGATTGGCGGGGCGGCGGTTCTCAGTCGACGCGATAGCGCTGGATGGTCTCTTCGTTCAGGCTAAGGCACAAGCCGGCGCCGGCGTTGGGACGCAGAACGCCGGCGCGGAAGTCGATCGCCTCATGCATGACGCTATGCCGCAGCGGGTTGAAGAGTTGATTGTATTCATAGATGAGGAAGTTGGGCAGGACCGCGCAGGCGGCGATAGCCGCGACAATGCCGATGCCGGCGCCGACGCCATGCGGCGCAACCGACACATTTTCCAGGGCGGCCATATCGGCGATTTTCATCAGTCCGGTCGGGCCGCCGCAGCGCGTGATGTTGGGCATGATGACATCGACCGCTTCCGCCTTGAGCAGATCCCGGAACTGAAACCAACTGCCCAGCCATTCGCCCGAGACGACCGGCAGATCAACCCGCCGCCGTATCCGCGCCAGGTCGTCGGGGAATTCCGGATGTACAGGTTCCTCCAGCCAATAGACGCCGAGCCGGACGAGTTCCTTGGCCAGGGCGATGGAGTTGGCAACGTTGTACGCGCCATTGGCATCGACAAGCAGCTTGATGTCGCTGCCGATGGCGTCGCGCAGGGCCGCGGCATGCTCGATATCCGTACCGATGCCGCGGCCGATCTTCAGTTTGACCGCGCGGAAACCCTGCCGCAGGAATTCATGGGCCTTGGCGGCCGAGGCGTCGGGCGATGCCATGTACGGTATCGGGCTGGCGTAGCAAGCGACCGTCGCGCGCAAGGCGCCGCCGAACAGGTTGCTAAGGCAATCCCCGTAGATCTTGCCGCGCAGATCCCAAAGCGCCATATCGACGCCGCTTATGCCCATTGGCGCGAAGCGCATCTGCTCGTTCATGGCGGTCCAGAGCGCCTGATGATGTCGCGGGTCGGCGCCGATTAGCATGGGCGCCAGCACTTCGTTGATGTGCGCCGCCGTGCCGCGCGGACCGGGCCGCCCCATCGCCTCGCCGATACCGACCAGGCCCTCGTCCGTTTCGATGCGCGCGATGACCGCGCCTTGGCCGAGCAAAGGATTGTCCCGCATGTTGAAGGCGGGTTGGGAGAGTTCGGGCGGGACGGCGCCCTCAAGCGCCTCGGCGAAAGACGCGAACAGGGGGATGGCTTCGACTTGGGTGATTTTCATGAATGTTCGCTTCGAATCTCCTGGTCAGTTAGGAAGTTGACTTGCCGCCGCTGCAAGTCCGATTGCTGCGACTTCATCGTTTGCGTCGGGCAGGGAAGGGCAATGAACACCCCATGTCGCCGCATCGCTAATTTCTTCTTCTGTTAAGTCAGGCAACGCGTCTCGCGGGACAGGATTTCGCTTTTGGAATCCTTCAAACTTTGTCAGCAACTGATACGTATTCGCGTCCCAGACGCGGATATCCAGTTTGCCGACAATTGCAAATCGATTGCCATCCGGGCGCCAAGCGATCGAGTCGGCGTGGAAACGTCCATAGCTCCACGCATGGCTGCCTTGGAGTTCCGCTCGCAATTCAAAGGTATTGCCGTCAAAGATACCGATCCGACAAAGCCCCGCGTTTCCATTGGTTGCAATCTGCGAGCCGTCTGGCGACCAGCGAATGGCAACGATAGGAGATTCATCGTACCAGTAGTCCTTAAATGTGAAGGAATTGTCGTGAGAGTATATACGCTGCTCGGTGGCGCCGACGGAGTCAATGAAGTAGCCAAGATCGGTGATGATCTTTCCCGAGGGATGACAATCCGCCACTTCGAAACCCAAGCCTGATCGAGGGTTTTCGGTGCTGATCGTATGCACAGTCAGTTTCTTGACATAATCGACGACGTACACCTCATAACGGGTTACGATGGACAGGAGGCTGTGGGATAACCAGCAAAGTGCGATTGCCCGATTGTACTCATGGTAAGGCGCGGCGCGACTCTTGAGATAGGTGAATGGGAATCCACCCGACATCGGGTCCAGGATCTTCACCGTGCCGTCATACTCGCCGCCCAGGATGAGCATGTCCTGCGGGTGCCAGCGTATTTCAGTTGCAAGGCGGGGGAACTGGACGGCCGAAATAACGGTCTGTCTGCTCACATCAATGACAAGTACGGGAAAATCGTTTTCGAAGGACCGGCCACGGCTGTGCCGTTTCCTTTCGTGGTAATTGTGATTGCTGATAGCGATCCAATCGCCGCTCGAGTGCCAGTCGAGGGTTGACGCGGGATAAACATCGAGCTCGGGCGTCGGAATATATCCGATCTCGTTGAATTCGGTGTCAAAGAGCCAGAGCCCGGTCGTGCTGGCGACCGCTATAGTTTCACCGTCAGGGCTCCACGCGATGGCCGTTGCTATGCCGCGGTCCTCGGCACGCGAGACTACAGCGCTATACAGTAGGCAGATCGCGGTCAGGGCAATTGCGAGCTGTTTCATCATTGGTCCTCCAGGCAGACGCGCTGAGGCAGGCTCATAACTCCGGGCACTTCACATGATGGCTGTGCAAATACTCGATGCGTTCCGCTTCGCTCCAGTTTTCATCCATGGAAGACGGGTAAAAGGGGACGTCAAAACCGGCGAATCGTCTGAGCAGGGTGAAGGTCTCGGCATCCCAAAGGCGAATGTCAAATTGGCCGAGCGTAGCAAAGCGACTGCCATCCGGACGCCAGGCAACGGAATTGGCATAACGCAGATAGTTGTGCACACGTGAATAGCTGCCCGGCAGCTCCGCAATTATTTCGGTGGTATCGCCGTCAAAGACGCCGAAGCGGCACATGCCGCCGTTGCCATTGGCGACGATCTTGCTGCCATCGGGCGACCAAGCCACTGAGACATATTCGAATGCGTAATCGTCGAGCGTCGCCAGATGAGAATCCTTCACTAAGCGGCGGCCGTCATCAATGTCGAAGACCAGACCATAACTTGTAGCAAGTTTTTCATCTTGGTAACAGTCAATCGCGCCGGTGCCGCTATTGCCGAAGGTCTTGACCACCTCTTGATCGGAGACACGAACGATAATGATGTCGTAGTCGCCTGCCAAAGCTATCAAATCGTTGTTCAGCCAGCAGCCCGAATACAGATGGTTGAAATGACGCGCATCAGGCTCTTGGATATCCGGCGGATCAATATGGATGAGTTCTTCGCCGGTCAGCGCGTCCCATATGCTGACTTCAAAGAAGCTAACAGACAGGATGATGTTCTCTTCCGGGCGCCACCGTAGCGATAAAGGCATGTCGACCTTGAGTAGGTTGATTACGCGCTGGCTTTGCGCAGAGATGATTACTATAGGCGCGTCATTATTGCGTAAGCTAATGGCGATCAGATCGCCTTCCGCATTCCAATCGAGCGAATCGGGGGGCATTCCGCCTAATTCCGGTGTCGGCACATAGCCCGTTTCATTGAACTCAGTATCAAAGAACCAAACCCCGGTGCTACTCCCGACCGCGATCGTCTTGCCGTTCGGGCTCCAGGCGATTGCCGTCGCCCAGCCGCGCTCTTGCGCATAGCCCGCGCCCCCTGAGGCCAGCGCCCAAGCCAGCGCTAGTAGCGCAACCCATCTCAACATTGCAGTCTGCCCCAAGGTCTGCCTTCGTGACTTTGACGCAGTATATACGCAAGCGGCGCAACTGCGCCGCAGCAGTGGAAAGCCGTAAGGCAAAGCGGTGGTTAGGGCGGGAATGGTCTATCCCAAGACCGGATTCAAAGGCGTCGCCGCCAGATCGCCCGGCGCCGTGCCCGGCAGCCAGTGGTCGCGATCGCTAACGCGGTTCTTGTTATCCAGTTCGCTTACGCGCGTCCCATCGGCGAAATAGATCACCGTCATCGCCGGGCGCATCCGGTCGGAGAAATTGGGCGGCGCCGAGTGCAGCGTCCAGCCGCTGTGGAAGGTGGCCGCGCCCGCCGGCATGACATCGGCTTGCGTCAGCCGGAAGCCCTTTTGCTCGACGAATGCGCGCAGCTGCGCCTCGGATTCGTCCGAGATGGGAATATCGCCGAGGTAGCCTTCGACATGCGAGCCGGAAGCGAAACGCAGCGTGCCCATTTCGGCCTTGATATCGACCAGCGTCATCCACATGGTGATCGTCTTGTTGGTGGCCAGCGGCCAATAATGCTGATCCTGATGCCAGGGGGTGATGCCGCCGCCGGCTTCCTTGAACAGGGCCTGATCGTGATAGAGCCGCACGCGCTCCACGCCCATCAGGCGCGCGGCGATGCCGGCAAAGCGCCCGGCCAGCACATATTCTTTTACCACATCGTTGTATTCCCAAAGATTGGTCGTCTGCAGGAAGGCGCGGCCGTAAGTGTCGCGGTCTTTCAGGGCCCGCGTTTCCTTGTTGCGCTCGGCGACTGTCCGGACGATGGCGTCATGGTAGGGCGGGATGTATTCGGCGGGCAGCACGGCATCAAGCAGGATATGCCCGTCGCGCTGGTACTTCGCCACTTGCTCGTCGGCGATTGGATAGTCGGTATCCAGAATCATCTTGACGCTCCTTCTACCCTAGCTTTCTCAGTAAGCGCAAGTAAATAATTGAAAAAATGCGCATCGTTTTTCGCGGCATACTTGCGGGCGACCCAAGGGTCGCCCCTACGACATAAGAGGAAACTCGGTGTACGGGCGAGCCGGTGGCTCGCATGTCATATTGAGATTGTGAATTCGGGCGAGCCAAGGCTCGCCCCTACAATGTTCTGAATTTTGCAAGACTTGCTTGCGCCTGCTTTCCTGTCGGCGGTCAGTGTCGGCGGTCAGTGTCTACGCGACCTACGCGACCTACGCGATCTCTGCCGCCGAGATTCAATGATCGTGGTCGACATCTTCGTGCGGCACAAGCACCATAAAACCGGCATCGTCGCCCATCATGGATTTCACGCGATTGTCATCAAAGCGCTCGCCGTAGAGTTCGGGGGCGTTGGCGGCGCAAAGCGAGCCGAATTTGGGCTGGGCGTAGGGCAGGTGGGTCGCGCCGCGCGCCAGGATATGTTCATGATTGCGCGAGACATTCCCGTCCGCGCCCTCGTAATTGGCGCGTTTGCCGCCGTGGTTCCAGGCCACGCGCGAGCGGGCATTGCAATAATGACTCACGAAGGCGCGCCGCGGCCGGTCGGAATTGTTGCGATGGGAACGGTGGAAGACATGCCCGCCGAAGAACACGACATCGCCCGGCTCGGCGTAAATCGGTACTTCCCGCTCGTAGCGCAGCGCGATCTGCGCCAGCGTGTTGACCTGCACATCGGGATGGCTGACGCTCTTGATCGAGTCGATATCGCTGAGGATGGTGTCGCCTTGCTGCGTCACCCCGTCGCAATCGGGATAGATCGGTTCATGCTGGGAGCCCGGCGTCATCCAGAGGCAGCCGTTCTCCTCATCGGCCGGGTCAATCGCCATCCAGGCGCCGATCAGCGTGTCGGGCTGGGTGGGAATGTAATAGGAATCCTGGTGGAATCCCTGGCCGCCCTGGCCCGGCTGCTTGAAGAAGAGCATGGTTTGCAAGCAGAGCACATCGGGACCGATTAATGCCTCCAGCACATCGACGATGCGCGGATGCAGAAGGAAGCGCTCGGCGATTTCGCTAGTGCGGTGCGGCATGTGGATGCGGTCATAGAAATGGCGCCGTTCCGCGGCGGTCGCCTCGGCCGGCGGCGCCGGGAGGCCGGGCATCGTCCGTCGGCCCGCCATCATATCATCGGTGAAGTCAGCCCATTCCCGCGCTTCCTCCGGCGCGACCAGACCGCGAACGACCAGGTAGCCATCGCGCCGAAAGGCTTTGTATTCTTCCACCCGCACTTGATAAGTCTCGTGACTGCGCGTCGCCGCCTCTGCCAATACCATGTTGCTTGCCTCTCACATCTTATCTGCCACAAACATCACCTCAAGATTATCCGATTTGCGCCAGATTTCAATGAATTGCCGGGCAACCGCTTCAAAATCATAATAAGATATTCGCCACAAAAAATGTGAAAACGTAGGGGCGTCTCGTGAGACGCCCGTTGCAAATGGCCTGCAAATTGCGAGCGTTTCAGCGGGTCGCGTAGGTCGCGTGGACACTGACCTTCAGCGCCGAGAAATGCGATTAATCGGGGATATGGCGACATACATGCGGGCGAGCCAAGGCTCGCCCCTACGGCATACGAGGAGACTCGGTGTACGGGCGAGCCGGTGGCTCGTCCTCTGATGCTATAGAATTCCAATCAGTTTTTGTATGACTTACTTGCATTTAATTCTGTGTTCTCTGCGTTTAAGAAAAATTTGAAGCGACTGCCCTGTTAATGGTCCGCCGGCACAAGCGCGAATTTTCGGGCGACACACAGTGTCGCCCCTACATATCGAACTTATACCGAGTTTCACAAGACTTAATTTGTGTTGCTTGCGCCTCTGTGGTGAAATAATCGCTCCCTAAAGCCTTGGAGACGCCTTTACAAAGGTTGGCGATTCCAACATTGTTCAAGAGAAAACACTTTGCGCCCTTTGCGTCTTTGTGATGAAAAACATCCCTACCTTCAGTAAACGCAAGTAATTCGCACAAAACCCCGACGCGGATGCCGGCAATTGCAGACGTCGCTATAATCGCAAGTTGAAAAGAACGCCTTGACAAGGAGAATCGACATGGAACAGAGAAGCTTCGGCAATACCGACCTGACATGCTCGGCGCTTGGCTTCGGCACCTGGGAATTGGGCACAACCCAATACGGCGAGATCGACATCGACGAAGCTGTGCGCGCCGTGCACATGGCGATCGACCATGGCGTCACCCTCTTCGATACGGCCGAAGTTTACGGTCCATTCACCTCTGAAGAGTTGTTGGCGCGCGGCTTGGGGCAGCGCCGCCAGGACATCGTCCTGGTGACGAAGGTCGGCTTCATCTTTCACGATGACCCGACCATCGTTGGCGACGCCGCTATCGCGGGCCGGAACGCCTCGGCGGCCTACATTACCGAACGGACGGAAGGCTGCCTCAAGCGCCTCAATACCGATTATGTCGATCTCATGCTGATCCATTGGCCCGATCTTGTGACGCCGCACGAAGAGACGATGGGCGCGCTGGAAGCGCTGAAGGCCGCGGGCAAAATCCGGCATTATGGTGTATCCAATTATGACGTGTCGATGATGGCGCAATGCCAGGAATACGGCAGCCTGGCCGCCAACCAGGTCGGCTACAACATGTTTGACCGGCGGATGGAAGCGGCCGTTCTGCCCTATTGCCTGGAGCAGGGCATCGGCTTCATGGCTTATGGCAGCCTGGCTTTCGGTTTGTTGACTGGCGCCCTGACGCCGGACACGGTCTTTGCCGAGAACGACTGGCGCCGCCGCGGCATGGCTTTTGGCTTGCCGGTCTTTCAGCGCGAGAATTTCCTCAAAGAACTGCGGGTCACCGAGCGGCTCAAGGCGGTGGCGGCCGGTTACAACCGGTCAGTCGCGCAGTTGGCGCTGGCCTGGGTGCTGAGCCATCCGGCTGTGACCGTCGGCTTGGTGGGCATGCGCAACGAGCGCGAACTGGAAGAGAATATCGCCGCTGTCGATTGGCGTTTGAGCGATGGCGACCGCGCCGAGATCGACCGCATCTTCGCCGAAGAAGGCGTGCCGACTTACGCCGATGGCCGGCAAATGACGGATGTCGGCAAAGGCGGCGAGTCACACGCGGAGTAGGCTAAGGCGCGTTGATGTGGCGGCGGGCTAGCCGTCACTCTTCTTGCCGCTCGGCGGCTGTGGTCTGGCAGGCGGGCGCCTATGCAGTAATGGCGCAGCGCGCTTCAACGGTGGGTCTGAAGGACTGCGAGGCTTCACAGGAGGCAAGCTCCCAATGTCAATCTTGACCCGGTTGATTGGTTCAACTCTTAGCTCGCGCATGGCTGACTCCTTGAGTTCGGCGCTTTGCGATATATGCCTCTCGTTCCCATAGATGTGGAACTGCTACAGATAGTTACGTTTGAGAATTTAGCGTAATATAAAGAATAGTAACCATGATTTGCTTTGACTATTGATGTCTGCATAGTGTTATGCTACACTATTGTAGCCAGAGTTTCACGGTACGGGAGCGGCAAAGCTATGTCTGGGCAACTTCTAGAGCGAGTTCGAGGCGAGCAGATTCAAACTCCACGTTCTGACGAGGCGAGCACCGCCAGATTTATAAGAGAAGATATTGAGACATTAGCCGCGCTAAAGGCAGATGTCAGATGGATCAAGTGGGTTTTGGGCATAATGGCCACTCTAGGGACTGCTCTAGGAATTGCAGCATTCTTCCATATTCTGCATCGGTTTGGACAAATCAATGCGATTCTTTTGGAGATCGTTCAGAGGCTTCCACCCTAAGATAATGAACCACGATTTCTATACGCAGTTCCTAGAATTTGCTTATCAGACCAACCCCAAAAGGCTCAGCCCTCCTGCAAGCCGGCCGGCGCCAACTCGCCGATTGAGCGCTCTAAATCGCTAGCCGCGCGTGCGGGCTCGCTCTCCTCCAGCGGCGGTTCCGGATTCGCCGTGGGCGGCAAGGGCGTATCGAACTCATAATCCGGTTCGCGCCGTTGCCGGTCCCAGGCCTGGCGCATCTCTTTCCAGGCGCCGATCAGCGTGCGCGGAACGGGCATATCGTCCTTGATTTCTTCGTACAGCTTCGCCAGGTTGTAGCAGGGCACGCCGGCGTACATGTGATGCTCGATATGCCAGTTCATCCGCCAATACAGGAAAGAAAATAGCGGATTCAACTTGACCGAGCGCGTATTCTTGCGGAAATCGCGGCTGTGTTCGCGCAAGCCGCAGTGCTGCGTCAAACCGACAAAGTAGGACAACCAATTGCCGATGAATACCGCGCCGGTGAAGATCAACGGGAGTACCCACCAGCCGCTGACGATCGCAATCAGCAATACGCCGCCATGAAAGGCCAGCAGAATGCGGCACCAGATGATCGAACGCCGATGCTGCTCCGGTTGATCCGTATGTAAAGCCTTTAGCCATTCATTGATCGGTGCCCGCTCATCCGAGGGGACACGGCCCACCGCTCCCAATAGCGTGATGATCAGCGTCGAAATCAAGCCGCCTTTGCCGAAGGTGCGTCCGCGCTGCGTCAGCAGATTGATGGTGAACATCTGCAGCATGAATGTCGACGCCAGCGACGGCTCCAGCGGCAGCAGGTTCTCGCGGTCGCCTTCCGCGTGCAAGGTGTAACGATGGTGGTAGGTGTGGCTGCTGGCATAGTCGAACTGGTCCCACCAGCCGATCAAGCTGAAAAAGTACAAGAAGAATTTGTTGAGCCATTTGGTCTTGAAAACCGTGCCATGGCCGAGCTCATGCGGCGCCGTGCCCGTGAAAAAGCTGGCGACCGTGCCGTGAAAAAACAGCGCCACCAGCATCGCCAGCCAGAGCTCATTCCACCAGAAGCCGAAAACCAGCGCGCCGGTGAAGATGAAGAGGGCGGTATGCCCGCCGGCTTGAAACCAGCCTTGGGCGTCGCTTCGGCGCGAAAGCTCGCGCAGACGCCCCGGTTTCATCGGGCAGCGGTACCAATCCACCCGAAGGCTCTTCCGCACTTCCGAAAGGGGTTGGTAAGTCATCGCTGCGCCCCGCTTGAATCCAAGAATTCATCCGCGCATATTATAGCCAAAGCGACCACATAAAAGGCAACTATTTGCGGCCTGCTCCGGGCAAGCGCTTCAAAACATTATCCGCCGATGGCCATGCAAAAATGTAGGGGCGTCTCGTGAGACGCCCGTTGAAAATGGTCTACAAATTGTGGGCGTTTCGGCGGGTCGCGTGGGTCGCGTATAGACTGACCGCCGACACTGACCTTCAGCAGCGAGAAAAGCGATTGATCAGAGACTTCGCGACGCTTTGTCGCAAGAGCTTTGATCGAGAAGCGAAGCTTATGAACAAGGAAGTTTATGAACATGTTAGTGGCAAGCCTGCCCAATTCAAGCAGTGGATTTAGGCGAAAATCCGTAAATGGAACCTAAACTCTGTGCCCTCTGCGTCCTCTGTAGTTAAAGAGTTAAAGAAAAGACTGATGCGATTGCTGCGCCTTGCGCGGGGGTTTGTGGCGATACAGAGTCTATCTGTGTTACCATTCAATCTAGCGCAAGCGATAGATCAAAGGAAAGTGTAAACATGTTCAACAAGTTACGTCTTGGGCTTTTGTTTGTCTTGCTGTTGGGATTGCTAACCGGGATCGCAGTCGCGCAGGACGCGGTAAGCATCACGGTTCGTTGCAAAGCCAGCCCGCCGGAAGAGGACTGGCGCTGCAACAATTTCGCTTCTGTCGAAGCCGAGGTCGAAGCCGCGCTTGGCATCGATATCGAATTGAATCTGATTCAGGACAATGCCGGTTGGGGCGATTACAAGAACGAATTCGTCCTGGCGTCAGAGGCGGGTGAAGCGCCTGATATCATCCTGTCGGGTCACGAGGATATTGGCGCCTGGGCGCCGGCCGGCTTCATCATCCCGCTGGATGATGTCATCGGCATGCACACTGAATTCGACGATATCGTGCCCTCGCTCTGGGAATCGCACGGCTATGCCGGTCAGATTTGGGGTATCCCGCAGGATGCCGAAGCCCGTCCCATCTTCTACAGCAAGCTCTTGCTGCGGGATCTGGGCTGGAGCGAAGAGGATATCGAGTCCCTGCCCGACCGCGTTGCCGCCGGCGAATTCACCTTTGCCGATATGCTGGCGACGGCCGAAGCCGCCATAGATGAAGGCATCGTCGACAGTGGCAACGGTTGGTGGCATCGTCCCAGCAATGGTCCGGACTTCCTCTACTACTACTACGGCAATGGCGGTGAAGTCCTGGATATGGACGGCAACCTCATGGTGGACCGCGAAGCCCTGGTCGCCGCTTATGAGCTCTTGGGCGGCGCCGTCGCCTCGGGCGTGCTGCGTTCCGATGTGATCGGTCTCGACTGGAACGAAGTTTGGCATCCGACCGTGGCGCAGGCTGATACCGTGCTCTTCGCCGCCGGCGGAACCTGGAACTGGCCGAACTGGGCGATCAATTATGTCGCCGACAAGGGCGGCGACGCCTATCTCTTCGAGAATATCGGCCTCACGCTGATCCCGGCCATGGGCACGGGCGAAGCCATCACGCTGACGCATCCGCTGACCTACATGATCAGCAGCGGCAGCGAGAACCCGGATGTCGCCCTCAAGCTGATTGCGGCGATCACCACGCCCGAGCATAACAACAAACACGCCATCGACAGCTTCCACCTGGGCATTCTGAACGCGCAGTTGGAGTCGGAAGCTTATGCCGACAACCGCTTGCTCAGCAGCGCGCACTACATGCTGGATCACACCACGGCGCTGCCGAATCATCCGGGCTGGAATGCCTGGTCGAACGCCTACTTCCTGGGCATTCAAGCGGTGGAAACGGGTGAAGCCGATGCCGCGGGCGCTGCCGATATCGCCATCGCGCAGATGGAGAACGAACTCGGCGACGGCATAATGGTCCGCTAGCGGTTCCCTGCCGAGTTTTCTCTTTGACCGTAGGGGCGAGCCACCGGCTCGCCCACACAAGTTTGGTCCAATGAGATGATTTCCAGGGGCGACTTGCGGTAAGCGTCGAAGGGCGATGTTTAGGCGCCCGACGCGACCCGGCGAGTCGCCCACAGGCCAATCCCAACTCATGTCCGAGCCAGTTGCCAATTCCAATTCATCAGCCGCTCTTTTGCAGAGCCGCCGGAACGCCCTGCGCTCCTATCTGGGCGCTTATGGCTTCATGGCGCCGGCGGGCATTCTTGTCATCGTCTTTTTCTTGATTCCCGTCGCTATCGTTCTTTATCTCAGCGTCACCAATCTGGCGAGCTCCAATTTCACCTCCGACCTCGCCAAGATGGAATTCATCGGCCTGAAGAATTATGACACCCTATTCAACGATCAGTTCGCGCGCAAGATTTTCTCCAATACGATCTTTTATGTGCTGGTCACGCTGTCCATTTTTAATGTTTCGCTTGCGCTTATCGTCTCGCTCTTGACAACGCATATCGACCGCAATGCCGGTTTTATCTTCCGGGCCATGTGGATCTTGCCGCGCATCACCTCGCCGGTCGTCTACATTTTGATCTGGAAGCGCATGATCGCCGAGGCGCCCTTCGGGATTATCAACCAGTTCAATGAGTTCCTGGGGCAGCCGACCTACAACTACATCTCGACCAATCCCTGGGTCTTTGTTGTCGTCGTCAATGGCTTCATCGGCGTGTCATTCGGCATGATCATTTTCACCTCCGCCATCGAGTCGATCCCCAAAGACCTGCTGAACGCGTCGCTGGTCGACGGCTCCTCGCGGCTGCAGCGCATCCGTTTTGTCATCTTGCCTTTGATTCGCTGGCCGCTTCTTTTTGTTGTCACCTATCAGACGCTCTCCTTGTTGACTTCCTTTGTCGAAATCCAGTTGTTGACCGACGGCGGTCCCGGGCTCTATCGCACTGAAGTCTGGTCCTTGACCGCCTACCACCGCGCATTGTCCAATTATTTCGGCAATGCGCAGTGGGGTTATGGCTCCGCCTTTGCTGTGCTTCTGGTGTTGATCGGCGTCGTGCTCGCCGTGATATATATGCGCGTGTTCCGCTTTGACGAACTCATTGCGGAACCGCGGGTGGAGGCGCTGTAATGGCGCGCGCGGAACTGTTCGCTTCGGCCAAAGTCAAAACCGATGAGGTTCAGCCGACGCTGCAAGCGGACTTTGTCGAAGCGCTGCGCGTCGCCGCCATCAGCATCCTTGTCCTGCTGGTCGCGGCTTTCTTTTTCAGCGGCGTTGTGGGCCCCTTCTTCGCCCTGGGCAGCGTCGAAGAAACCGTGACCGATGTCTTGACCCGGCTCGCGCTGCTTGTTCTTCCCTACGTCGCCTATATTTCGGCGGCCAGCGTCGCCCGCCGCTACGTATATCGCGCTACGACGCGCGCCCTCGGCCTGGCGTTCAGCAGCACCATCGTGATCTTCTTAATCATTTCCGCCGGGCACTATGTGCTTGACTACGGCGTCTTTGCGCCGCGCCCCTCCCTGCAGATGACCCTGAGCCAAAGCGATGCCGGGATCCGCGTTGACGCGGTCGCCCCCGGCGGCGCCGCCGAGACCGCCGGCATTTTGGCGGGCGATATAATCACGGCGATACGGCGCGACCCGGTGGACCTGTCCGCCTTCAACAAACGGCTGAACCAATCCGAGCTTGACGCGCCGCTGCGCTTGCGCTTCCTCCGCGACGGCGAAGAAATGCAGGAGACCGCGCGCGTCGTCCTGGTCTCCAATAAGGAACTTGGCGTCCTCTTGCCGGGCTTGATGATCGGCCTGGTTTTCACGGCGATTATCGTCTTCCTGCCCGGGCATTGGGCGCCGTATATAGCCTTGGTTGGTCTGCTCTTCCCCTTGCTCATCGGCTATTTCTGGGTCATCGTGGCGACCTTCTCCTACCGCACCAAGGGCCTTGTCCCGCTGGACGGCAATGACAATTTCGGCGGCTTCACCTTAAAGAACTGGGAATCGATCTTCGCCGGCAATATCGCCGGCCTGGAATTTAACATCTGGCCCATCTTGATGACCTCGCTGGCCATCGCCGTGTTGATGACCTTCGTGGTCTTGTTGGTCTCGTCGATGGCCGGTTATGCCCTGTCGCGGATGGATTTCCCCGGACGGCGCTTTTTCTTGTCCTTTACCTTGATCCTGCATGGCTTTCCGGCGATTACGCTGCTTATCCCGATCTTCATTGTGCTGCTGCGAATGGGCGATACGCCAATCATCGGCGATTTGATCGGTTTCAATACGGTCGGCGGCATCGCCATGGTCATGGTCGCCTTTCAACTGCCCCTCGGCGTTTGGCTGATGAAAGGCTTCTTCGACAATATCCCCTGGGATATGGAACGCTCGGCTCTGATTGACGGCGCCTCGCGCTTCCGCACTTATTGGGAGATCCTCCTGCCGCAGATCCGGCCCGGCTTGTTAGCCCTGGGCATCTTCGCTTTCATCGGCGGCTGGAACGCCTACATCATTCCGGCGACATATTCCATCGGCACCGGCTTGAGCAATTTGCCGGTCTTCCTGAATGAATTGATTGACGAGACGGCGCCGGTGGATTGGAATCAGGTGGCGGCGGTCGGGCTCTTCCAATTGATTCCCATCTTTATCTTCTTCATCTTCGCCCAGGAATACCTCTTGAATATCTACGCCGGCGGCACGAAGGGAAGCTCATAAGGCCGCATTGCCGGGAGCGCGAGGCCATGGAAATAAGAATCGACAATTTGACCAAGAAGTTCGGCGAAGTGGTCGGCGTCGAAGACCTGACCTTGCATATCGACGATGGCGAATTTGTGGCTTTCCTGGGGCCCTCCGGTTGCGGCAAAACGACGACGCTGCTCACCTTGGCCGGCATCTACAAACCGACAGACGGCCTCATTCGCTTCGGCGACCGCATCGTCAACACGGTGCAGCCCAAGGACCGCAACATCGGCATGGTCTTCCAGAGCTACGCCCTCTACCCGCACATGACCGTCTTCCAAAATATCGCCTATCCGCTCAAACTCAAAAAGGCGCCCAAGAATGTACAGAACGAGCGCGTGCGGCAAGTCGCGGGGGTGATGGGCATCGGCGAATTGCTTGACCGCCGCCCCGGCCAGCTTTCCGGCGGCCAACAGCAGCGCGTCGCCTTGGGGCGGGCATTGGTCAAGGAACCGGACGTCCTGCTCTTCGATGAACCGCTCTCCAATCTGGATGCGCGCCTGCGCCTGACGATGCGCGGCGAGATCAAGCACCTGCAGAAGAACCTCGGCATCACGTCCATCTATGTCACGCATGATCAAGTGGAAGCCATGACGATGGCCGATCGCATCGCGGTGATGAGCGGCGGCCACTTGCAGGCATTTGACTCGCCGGAGGAACTGTACGACCGCCCGAAGACGCAGTTCGTCGCCGGCTTCGTCGGCAATCCGCCGATGAATTTTGTCGATGTGAACGTATCGCAAGCGAACGGCGCTTTCATCGCGGAGACGGATTCGATTCGCCTGAACGTGCCGGCCGCGCGCGGGGCGCCGGCGGCGGAACATGCCGGCGCTGTTGTCATGGGTCTGCGCCCGGAAGATATCGCGATTGCGAGCGAAGGCGAGGTCGCCGGCGAGATTTTTGTTGTCGAACCGCTGGGGCGGGAAGATCTGATTGATGTCCGCGTCGGCGATCACAGCTTCATCTTGCTGGCGAACACGGAGAGCCAGCACCGCGCCGGCGAGCAGGTTTCGCTGCAATTCGACATGAACCAGGTTCAATTCTTCGATCCGCAAACCGAGAGATCGCTCCTTTGGCGGCAGTGAGAGTCCGCGAGTGCCGTCATGGATGAGGAGCAATTGCGCGGGCTGGACCGCCGACAGGTTTCCGAACGCGATCACGAACTGGCGCTGCGCCATGCGCCCGTTTTATGTTTCGACGCGCGCGAGCCATTCTTGCCGACGGTCGTCGGCTATACCGTCTTTCGACAATCGGCCGCATCCGAGTCCTTCCCGCGTGAGCTCGAGCTAACGGGCGATATCGCCTGCGCGATCGAATATGCGATCTGGTGGGATTGGGATATCCAGCATCTCTACGAATTGGAACATGCCTGGGTCTATCTTGATTCCGGCGGCAATCTCATCGCGGCCGAAGCGAGCTGGCACGGACGCTTCAATCGCATGCTGGCGGACGACTCGCGGCCGCCGCAGCAAGATGGCCGCCTGCTGCTCAACTCGGAACCGGGCAAGCACGCCTTCGCGGCCGCGCCGGAACGCTTGCTACAGCGCGAGGCGATAACGCGGGCGAGTTGCGGTCGCCATGCCGGCCGCGCGGGCTTGCTTGTCACCCCCTTGTTTGAGGGCATCATCCGCGCTGACAGACCTTATAACAACCGCCTCATCCACACCTGGCTGGAGCGCCAGCAATTTGAACCCAGCTATGAATTCTCCAAGCGCTTTGACCTCAGGACAGCGGCTTTTGTGCCCTGGGCCAATCTCTTCGCCTGGATACCGGGTCGCGTCGAGGCCTTGCTGGCGGAATTGCGGGCGTCGATCCGGCCCGATCAACTGCGCGTCCTGCGCATCGCTCATCGCGGCGCATCGGCTTATGCCCGGGAGAATTCGCCGGCATCCTTGCACAAGGCGGCCGAATTGGGCGCCGACATGGTAGAAATCGATATCCGCACTACGGCCGATGATGTGCCGGTCGTGACGCATGACAGCAGCTTGAAACGCGTATATGGCATCAGCGGCAGCGTCTCGGATTACAGCATGGCCGAGCTGCGGCGCTTGACGGCCGGGCCGGGCGCGCTAATCAGCTTTGACGAGGCCGTCGCTCTTTGCAAGCCGCTGCGCCTGGGACTCTATCTCGATATCAAACAGCTTTCAGTGGCCTCGGCGCGGGCCATGCTGGAAGCGCTCGATCGCCAGCATTACATGAAAAGCACCATATTTGCGTCCTTCAGGCCCGACTATGTGGCCGATATCAAAGCGGCCCGCCCCGACGTTAAGACTTCGATCCTGTTCGGCGCGGTGACGATCGATCCGGTTAAGCTGGCGCGCTCGGTCGGGGCGGATTATGTACATCCCTGCTGGGAGAATCGGGCCGAGCAGCCGCACCGTCTGCTAACTCGGGAATGGCTGGATGCCGTTCGACGTGCCGACTTGGGCATCGTTTGCTGGCATGAGGAACGGCCGGCGGAAATCGCGGCGCTGAAGGCTCTGGGCGTCGACGCGATATGTTCTGACAAGCCGGAGTTGCTGGTGTAGGGCTCAATATGAACGAGAAAGCCGAGATAAAGGCCGGGGGGCTTTTCCCGACGACAGTCATCGGCAGTTTGCCGCGCCCTACGTGGGTGATTGACCTGCTCATCAAGCATCAGAATGGCAGCCTCAGCGATGCAGCGCTGGACGAGGCGCTGGACAAAGCCATCGGCTTCGCGATTGGCCTGCAGGAAGCGGCCGGCATCGACATCATCTCCGATGGCGAGTGGCGCCGGATCGGCTATTTTGAAGTCTTTGCGCAGAAGATCGACGGCTTTCAAGGCGCCGAATATCGCACGCAGGCGCTTGCGCCCGAGGTCCTGCCGACCACGGGCCTGTCCGCGCCGCAGCAATGGACGCTGAAAGAATTCAAGCAAGCCCTGGTCGTGGGCAGGATGAGCTATTCGCGCCCGATTGCCGCCGCCGGCGCCGCCTTTCTGCGCCGGCATACGGGGAGAAAAATAAAGGTGGCTTTGCCGTCGCCGCACATGATCGGCGGGCGACTCTGGCACCCGGAGCATTCCAGCGCCGCCTATGCGACGCGCCGGGATTTTATCGAGGACGTGATTCCCATTCTGCGTGAGGAGGTTTTGGCCCTGCGCGATGCTGGCGTCGATGTTCTTCAGTTTGATGATCCCTGGCTCTGCTTCTTCGTGGATCCGGAACACCGGGCGCGCTTCGCCGACCCGGAGGCTGAGATGGCGGGGGCGATTGAAGATCTCAACCGCGTTCTGGCCGGCATTGACGGCATCAAGACGGCGCTGCATGTCTGCCGCGGCAATCGCGCGCGCACCGTATACGCCAACGGAGATTATGAGCCGATCATGCCACATCTGCTGGCTGCCGATGTCGATCAGCTGGCGATGGAGTTCGCCGTTTCGGAAGCGGGCGATGTCGCGATCTTTGAACAATTCCCCACCGATAAAGAGATTGGCTTGGGCGTTGTTGACGTCCGCGGCGAAGTTGTCGATACGCCGGCGCTCATTGTGGAACGGGTGGAAAAGGCGCTGCGCTACCTGAAGCCGGAACAGATCGCGCTGAACCCGGACTGCGGCTTCGCGCCGACGAGCACGAATCCCATCTCGCTGGAAGAAGCCAGCCGGAAGCTGGTCGCCTTGGCCCGGGCGGCTGAGATTCTGCGCGAACGCTACGCTTGACCGGGTGAATCATGTATTCCCGGTTGCACCATCGAGAGTGAGCAAATAGGCAATGATGTGACCGATTTCCGTCAGCGTTAAGCGGTCGCGAAAATTGGCCGGCATCGCATTGGCGTAACCGTCAAGGACCAGCGCGCCCGGATACAAGATCGATTCGAAAAGATACTGTTCTGCCGATAAAGGCGGCCGCCTGCGCCCAGCCCTTGCGGCGATGCCGGCGAACAGTGGCGCCACGCGCCCCTCGCCGGATACATGGCAAGCGCCGCAGCCATATTCGACGATGAGCGAGTGCCCGCTCGTCGCCGACGATCCCGCCATCGCCGTAGCGACTTCCTCAGCGTAAGAATGCGCGTCGATGGTTATTGTCGGCGTCGTCAGGGATGCGCTTGCGACGACGAAGGCGATCGCAAAAATCGTGGTCACAGCCGCAAGCAAGCAGATGCTGAGGACGATCGCGGGCTTGGCTCGTCGCGTAGCCACTCCGGGGCGCCTCCTAGAGCAGCAGCCGGTCGACAATCATCGCCAGGAAAAGCAGCGCCAGATAAAGTGAAGAATATTTGTAGAGGGCGCGCGCTGTCGCCTTGTCCTTCTTGATGATGAGTTTGACTGACTGCCAGATCAGAAGCAGACCAAGCAGCGCCGCCAGCGCGAGGTAGACGGGTCCCAGAAAATCAGGCGCTTGTGGCATACGCAGCAGTAGGGCGGGCGAGAGACTGATGATCAGCAGTTGAAGGGAATAGAAGAGGATTTGATATCGAGTAATGCCTTCCCCGCGCGCCACCGGCATCATCGGGATATCGGCAGCGGCATAATCCTTGTTGACGAGGATCGCCAAAGCCCAGGAGTGCGGCGGCGTCCAATAGAATACGATGGCGAATAAGATGAAGGCTTGCAGGTCAATCCGTCCCGTTGCCGCGGCCCAGCCGACCAGCACGGGCATGGCGCCGGCGCCACCGCCAATCAAAATGTTGACCACGGTGTTGCGCTTCAGCACGATGGTGTAAATGACAATGTAATAGAGTGCGCCGGCCAAGGCAACCGCAGCCGCCAGCGCATTCACCAGCGTACCCAGAATGAGCGCGGATGCCGCGATCAAAGCCAAGCCATAACGCAGCGCATTTTGCGCGCTGATGCGGCCCGACGGGATCGGCCGTCGGGCGGTCCGCGTCATTTTGACATCGACTTCCCGGTCAAGATAGTGGTTGATGGCGCTCGCGCCGCCCGCCGAAAGCGCGCCGCCAATGATCGTGAAGATAAGAATGTCGATTGGAGGTATGCGATTCGCCGCAACAATCATGCTGGTGACACAGGTGAATACCAACAGCGTCACGATGCGCGGTTTCATCAGTTCAATGTAGGCCCGCGGCGTATCGCCGATGGATATTGTGCGGCGTAAGGCACTGATCATGTCGACCTCAATTCTCCGCGCGCAAAGCTCAGATGGTTAATGCGTTCCATGGAAACGAGTATGATCAACAAGCCCCAGACCGTTGCCGCCAAACCCACGTGCAGGGCGCCCCAGGCCGGTCCCGCTGTGCTGATCACAAACATCGCGCCCGATCCGATTTGCAGCAAATACGCGCCGCCCGCCGCCAAAGCAAACAAACGAATGCTAGTCTCGCCGCGCTGCCGCAAGACTTGTCGAATCATCAAGAATAGAGACAGCGCCATTGCCGCCACTGAAAACCGGTGAATCATGTGTATGACCGCGAGCGCTCCCTGATCCAGCGGGAGCAGAGCGCCGCCGTTGCAGAGCGGCCATTCGGTACAAGCCAAGGTGGCGCCGCTGCCGCGAACGAGGGCGCCCGTCAAAATGATCAGCAAGGCAAACAGGGCGTTGATTTGGGTTAAGGAACTGACCGAGTCGGCCGCGAATGGCTTGGGTGGCGCGTATACCGCCATGACAAGCGCGCCCAGCAAGGCGGCCAGGAGCAGCATCGCAACGCCGAGATGAAGCGTGACGAAGGTCGGAGGCAGGTCCAAAAACACAACAATAGCGCCCAATGCGCTCTGAATAAGAAAAAGAAGCGCCGCCAGCCCGACCAACTTCAAGACCGGTCTATCGTGCTGCCGGTAGTGACGCCGGGCCAGGGCAAGTGTCGCCAACCCAAACACGCCGATGAGCAAAGCGAAGAGTCGATGCAGCCATTCGATCCAGGCGCTGATATTGTCCAGGGGCGGGAAAATGGCGCCATTGCAAAGTGGCCAGTCATTGCCACAGCCCAAGCCCGATTCCGTCACCCGCACCACTGCGCCGAATACAATCAGGCCCAAGGTAAGCGCCGCTGTAGCGAGGCAAAGCGCGACGAACGAGCTAGAGATGCGCTGCTGTGGTAGCTGATCCGCCAAATGCCTGGGCTCGCTTTACAATGGAAGGCCGACGGACGGCCTATGCCAACGGGCGAACAGAAGTAATCCCAAGTAAGTAATTAAAAAATTGCGCATCGTTTTACGCGGTATACTTGCGGGCGACCCAAGGGTCGCCCCTACGGCATAATAGGAGACTCAGTGTACGGGCGAGCCGGTGGCTCGCCCACTCTTGCTTCAAAATGCCCATCAGATTTTGCACGACTTGCTTGCGTTTACTGAGAATAGACTACGGATTGTACTATTTGTCACAAAGTCCTTCAAGTGGGCCTGGCCTTTGCAGGTCTTGTGCGCAATTGCGCTTGGCAGGGCGCTGCGCTTGACCCACTTGTCGTCTGCTCGCAAGCACTGAAATGTGACAGCCGCCGCCGCATGTGTTAAATTTTCTCTGCAATGCCGGAATAGTGGATTCGACAGTATGGAACGCTCAAAACGTTTTGACCTGCTCGCGAAGCGCGACATCAACAAAGAGACCTATGTCGAGCCTTGGCCCGAAGCCGGATTGATCGTCGCCGACAGCCCTTATGATCCGCGACCCAGCCTCGAGATAGAATCGGGCGCCGTCCTTGAGCTGGACGGCCGGCGCCGCGCCGACTTCGATGCGCTCGACTGTTTCATCGTCTCCCATGCTCTGGATCTGAATATCGCTGAAGAAGCGATGGCGCTGCCGTCGGCGGATTACGCGCGCATGTTGGCCGATATCAACGTGCCGCGCGAGGACATCGCGCGCTTGATCGCCGGGTGCAGCCCGGCCAAGCTGACCGACATCGTCCGCCACATGAATGTGCTGGAAATGATGATGGCTTTGGCGAAGATGCGCGTGCGCCGGACGCCGGCCAATCAAGCCCATGTGACCAATTGGCGCGAGCATCCGGCGCTCTTGGCGGCCGATGCCGCGGAAGCGGCGCTGCGCGGCTTCGCCGAGGTCGAGACGACCGTGCGCGTGGCGCGTTTTGCCCCCTTCAATGCGCTGGCCATCCTGGTCGGCACCCAGACCGGGCGCGGCGGCGTCCTGACGCAGTGCTCGGTCGAAGAAGCCCTGGGCTTGCGCCTGGCGATGAAGGGGCTGACCAGCTACGCCGAGACCCTTTCCGTGTACGGCACGGAATTGACCTTCACCGATGGCGACGACACGCCCTGGTCAAAAGCCTTCCTCGCTTCCGCCTACGCCTCGCGCGGGGTGAAGATCCGCTTCACCTCCGGCACCGGTTCGGAAGCGCTGATGGGCCGGGCCGAACAGAAATCGATGCTTTATCTCGAAGCGCGCTGCCTGCTTGTGGTCAAGGGCGCGGGCAGCCAAGGCGTGCAGAATGGCTCGATCTCTTGCATTGCCTTGCCCGAAGCGCTGCCGGGCGGCGTGCGGGCGGTGCTGGCGGAGAATCTGCTGGCCTCCATGCTCGGCCTGGAAGTGGCCTCGGGTAATGACGCCCTCGCCTCGCACTCCAGCATCCGCAAGACGGCCAAGCTGATGACGCAGTTCATCCCGGGCACGGATTTCATCTTCAGCGGCTACAGCGCGATTCCCAAGCGCGACAACCTCTTCGGCGGCGGCAACTTCGATGCCGAGGATTTCGATGACTACAATGTCTTGCAGCGCGATATGCAGATTGATGGCGGCGTCCGCCCGATCAGCGAAGACGAGGCGCTGGAGATCCGGCGCAAGGCGGCCCGCGCGATTCAAGCCGTTTATGGGGAGCTCGAGCTGCCGCCGATTACCGATGCCGAGGTGGACGCGGCGACCGTGGCGCATAGCAGCGACGACATGCCGGAGCGCGAGCTCCTGCCGGACCTGGAAGCGGCCGATGCCTTTCTCGCCGGCGACGCCGACTTTCTGACGGTGATTCGCGCCCTGCGCAACTGTGGTTTCAGTGATGTCGCCGACAATATCCTGGAGATGGGGCGGCAGCGCATCGCCGGCGATTATCTGCAGCCATCGGCGATCTTCGATGAGGACTTCAAAGTACTAAGCGCGATCAACGATGGCAACGACTACATCGGGCCCGGCAGCGGCTATCGCCCGGCCGGCCGGCGCTGGCGGGAGATGCAGGCGATCCCGCAGGCGAAATCGCCCGAGGGTTTCGTCGATCCGCATGTCGGCGCGCCCCTCTCGCGCCTGGTCGAACTTGGGCCGGCCGCCAAGGGCCGACAGAAAGAAGTTGTATTGGCGCTGGGTCCGGCCTTCGGCGGCGCATTGGGCCGGACGATCGGCGGCCTGGAACATGAAGATGTGCTGAAGGCCATCCTGTCCGGCATTGCCAGCGAAGGCTTGGTGGCGCGCATCGTTCGCGTCTGCCACTCGTCGGATTGCGCTGCCATCGGCTACGTTGGGGCGCGCCTCAGCGGCAGCGGCATCGGCATCGGCTTGCAATCGCGCGGCACGACCGTCATCCATCAGCAAGATCTGGCCCCGCTTAACAACCTCGAGCTCTTCCCGCAGTCGCCGAGCCTGACGCTCGAGACCTACGAGCGCATCGGCAGCAATGCCGCCCGTTATGCCTTGGGGCGGGCGACCGTGCCGGTGGCGGTCAAAATCGACAATGGCGCCCGGCTGCGCCTGATCGTGAAGACGGCGTTGCTGCATCGCCGCGAAACCGACGCCGTCGACGCCCAAAAGCCGCCGCAAGAATTGCATTTCGCCTGGGAGCCCGATTCATGAGCGAGTATCCGCTGCGCGAGAACGCAGCCGATCAACTGCGAACATTCAGCGGCAAGGCCTTCGACGAGATCACGGCGGAAGCGGTCGCTGCCGGCGAATTGACCGGCGAAGATTTGCGCACGCACGGCGATACCCTGCGCCAACAAGCGCAGATCGCGCGCGCCGGCGGTTTCCCGCAATTGGCGGCGAACCTGCTGCGCGCGGCCGAATTGACCGAAGTGCCAAATGAAGAATTACTGAAAATCTATGAATTGCTGCGGCCGGAACGCGCCGCCTACGACGACTTGCTGAAGCTCGCCGAACATCTGGACCGGACTTATGGAGCGACGGAGAACGGCGCTATGCTGCGGGAGGCGGCCCAGGTCTATCGAGAGCGGAATCTGCTGCGGCGCTGATATGTCGGCGCGGCCAACATTGAAGATTGCTTACTGGAATTAGCACGCGGAAAAGCAAAGGAAGATTGATGAAAGAGCGACATACGGACATTCTAATTGTAGGTGGAGGAACCGGCGCGATCGGGGCGGCCCTGGCGGCGCTGCGCATGGGCAAGTCGGTGATTATGAGCGAAGAAACAGACTGGATCGGCGGGCAGTTGACAGCCCAGGCGGTCCCGCCCGATGAAAACCCCTGGGTGGACCAATGCGGCGCGACCGCGACCTATATGCGCTTCTCCGATGGCGTGCGCGATTATTATCGCCGCAATTATCCCCTGACCGAAAAGGCGCGCCACACCATGAACTGGAATCCGGGGCAGGGCAATGTCAGCCGCCTCTGCCACGAACCGCGCATCGGCCTGGCCGTGATCGAGGAGATGCTGGCGCCCTACCGGTCGAGCATGCAGCTCGATGTCTTGCTCTATCATATTCCGATGGCGGCCGAGACCGATGGCGATCGCGTTCTGGCTGTCACGCTGGAAGACACGCGGACGGGCGATCAAGTCGCGATATCCGCGCCGTATATCCTGGATGCCACCGAGCTGGGCGATCTGCTGGAACTGGCGGATGTCGAATCCATCATCGGCGCGGAGAGCCAGGCGCAAACGGGCGAGATGCACGCGGTCGAGGGCGATCCCCAACCGCTGGATCAGCAGGCGATCTCCTGGTGCTTCGCCCTCGATCACCTGGAAGGCGAAGACCATACCATCGACAAGCCGGAAGATTATGACTTCTGGCGCGAATACCAGGCGGATTTCTGGCCCGGCAAGCAATTGAGCTGGCTCTATCCCAGCCCGGTCACGCTGGAGACGGTGCACCGCAATATATTCCACGCCGATTTCCGCCACCGTTACACGGGCGGACCCGGCGACCTCTGGCACTTCCGCCGTATCTTGTACAAAGGGCATTATCCCGAAGGCGCATTCCCCAGCGACATCACGCTGGTCAACTGGCCGCAGATTGATTATTGGCTGAAGCCGCTGCTGGGCGTCAGTGAAGATGTCAAGCAGGCGGCCTTGCGCGAATGCAAGCAGTTGAGCTTCTCCCTGCTCTACTGGATGCAAACCGAAGCGCCGCGTCATGCTGACGACGGTTATGGCTATCCCGGCTTGCGCTTGCGTCCGGATGTGGTCGGCACGAGCGATGGCATGGCGAAATATGTCTACGTGCGCGAGGCGCGGCGGATCCTCGCTGAGTTCACCGTGCTGGAAGAGCATGTCGGCCTAGACCAGCGGGCGGGTATGGATTCCGCCGAGCCCTTCGACGACAGCGTCGGCATCGGCAGTTATCGGATCGATTTGCATCCGAGCACGGCGCCGCGCACCTATGTCGATATCAGTTGCTATCCATTCCAGATTCCGCTCGGCACCTTGATACCGCAGCGGGTGGAGAACCTGTTGCCGGCTTGCAAGAATCTTGGCGTCACTCATATCACAAACGGCTGCTACCGCCTGCATCCGGTGGAGTGGAATATCGGCGAAGCGGCCGGCGCGCTGGCGGCCTATTGCCTGGACAATGAGTTGAGTCCGCGGCAGGTGCGCAATACGGAAAGCCACCTGCGTGATTTTCAGCGGCTGCTGGCCGATCAACTGGGTATCCCGCTGGAGTGGCCGCCCTACGCCAGGCGCACGGTGCGCTGATGCCCCCGCAGAATCGGTGGTATTTCTAGGCATGGGTCGTTCCGATGCTACTTAAGCTGCGGGAAGCGATTGCCCTACTGCTGGGACTCTGCCTGAGCGCGGCGGCCATGGCGCAGGCTGAGCAGGCCCCCGCGCCACTATTCCGCGATGTCAGCGCCGAGGCCGGCATTAGCGCGACCCACCGCGCTGTCTGGGATCCGGATGAGGCGCTCGAGGGCTACCTGGCGATCGGTCAAGCCTGGGGCGATTACGACCGCGACGGCTGGATCGATCTCTTCGTGACCGGCAACCTGGATCCCAATGCGCTGTACCGCAACAACGGCGATGGCAGTTTTTCTCTCTCGGAGCATTCGGCCGCGCTCAGTCCCCCCGATGTGCCAAGCGGCGGCGCCGTTTGGGCCGATTACAACAACGACGGCTGGCCCGATCTATACCTGGTCAACTTCGGCGCCAATCGCCTTTTCCGCAACGAGGGCGGGGTCGGCTTCAAAGACGTTACCGCCGAGGCCGGCGTGGGCGATACCGGCAAAGGCACATCGGCCGCCTGGGGCGATTACGACAGCGACGGCTGGCTGGATCTCTACCTGACCAACTGGTCCTGTTTCCCGGAATGCGACACGGATGACTTTTCCCTGCAGCAGGATCGGCTCTATCACAATAACGGCGATGGCAGCTTCACCGATGTCACAGCGACGCTGGATTACGCGCTGACGCTCGGCGCCGGTTTTGCGCCGGCCTTCTTCGACTACGATGGCGATGGCGATCTTGACATCTATGTGGTGAACGACAAGCTGAAAAACGAAATCGGCAATGTGCTCTGGCGCAACGATGGCGCCGGCTGCGGCCACTGGTGCTGGACCAATGTGTCCGCGGCCGCCGGCGCCGACCTTTTGATCAACGGCATGGGCGTCGACGCAAGCGATTACGACAACGACGGCGATATCGACTTGTATGTCACCGACATGGTCTACAACATGTATCTGCTGACCAATGATGGCGCCGGCGCATTCCACGATCGCTCGCGCGTTTCCGGCAGCGCCATCAACATGGGCCCGGATCACGGCGTAGGCTGGGGCGCTGTATTCTTCGATTATGACAACGATGGCTGGCAAGACATTTATGTGGCGTCAACCGAGTACTTCCAGACCTTTCCCGAGCTGGAAGTCAGCTTTATGAACGCCCGCCCCGATGCGCTCTTCCGCAACGACGGTCAGCGCGCCTTTGATGATGTCAGCGCCGGCAGCGGCATCGACATCGCCCTGCCCACGCTGGGCGTCGCCTATGCCGATTACGACAATGACGGCGACCTGGATCTCGTGACGGGCAACTGGAATAGCGGCTATCGCCTCTTCCAGAACCAGGGCGGCGGCGGGCGCTGGCTTTCGCTGGAGCTATTGGGCGGCGGCGATGTCAATCGGGATGCGGTTGGCGCGCAAGTCTGGCTGACGACGGCTGACGGGGCGACGCAGTTGCAGACCGTCAGCATCGGCGCGGGCCTGGGCGGCAACAATCAATTGGCGCTGCACTTCGGCTTGGGCGATTCAGCCGCCGCCGACCTGCGCATCGTCTGGAGCAATGGCGCGGAATGCAGCTTTGAGGCGGTGCCGGCGCAGCAAAGGCTGCGTCTGCAATATGGCCTGACCGCGGGCTGCGGCTAGAATTTCAGCACAGAGACACAGAAGTAAGTGCAAGTAAACAATTGATAAAATGCGCATCGCCTTTAGCGGCATACTTTCGAGCGCAATTCCGGGTCGTCCCTACGGCATACGGGGAGACTGCGTGTACGGGCGAGCCGGTGGCTCGCCCTCTCTTGCTATAAACTGCTCATCAGACTTTGCACGACTTACATGCGTTTACTGAGACACGGAAGCAAGTGCAAGTAAATCGTGAAAAATCAGGCTCCTAATCTACTAGATCTGGATCTTTCCCCTATGCCAGCAGAATCACAAGAGGTTCTTTTTGTTTATGCCTCAGGGCAATCGCTTCAAAACTGGCGCCGCTGCGACGAGCAAAACTAAACTGAAATTTAACCACCGAGGACACCGAGGACGCCGAGGAAAGCGATTGATCGGAGATTTCGCGGCATATTGTCGCAAAATTTTTGGGCGGGAAGGAAGTTCATCGGCCAGGTTGCGTCAAGCCTGCCCAATTTAAGCAGTGGATTTAGGGAAAGGTCGTCAAAAGCATCTAAACTCTTTGTCCTCTGCGTCCTCTGTAGTTAAAAGAATTTGAAGCGATTGCCCTGGTTTATGCCTATGTTGTGCCGATTTCCGTGCTGAGGTATGTTGGAAGTGCCAGCTACGATATCCGAATTGACCACTTGCTGCCTGACGGTAGCGTATCGGAGGTAGGTTCAGTGCAATTTACCTTTGTGGAAAAGGAGTGAATTCATGCGATTCAAGCGGGAGGATTTTCCCAAGAAAACTAAGAATGTAATTATTGAGTTCCCGGAGTTGTGCGAGGCCGCTCCCAAGGCTGAAATAGCAGCTCTTAAAGCCGCTGTGGCAACGCATAACAAAGCCATTAATGACAAGATCAAGGATTCGCCAATTCGGCCCAAGACTGTTGAATAAGCCCCGTGCAAAGTAATAACAGCCCGCTTGCAAAGCGGGCTGTTTACCTTTAGAGAGAATTTCGCAATTGGCAATGCTCTCGCCGGCCATCTCTATTTCGGACATTTGATTCGGTGACGAGACCGGAAGTTGGGGTAGAAACTTAGCATCTCCTAGACTTTTGCCGCTAACTTGGAATCTTAGAGAACATTGACAGAACCTCAGCGCACATCGGTTTTGTAAGGCACGACATCGCATGTCGTCTGATACCAGGTCAAGAGGCGATCCCGTAAATCCGCCAGCGCCTCAGCATAGCTCGGATCATCAATGACGTTGTTGACTTCGCCCGGATCCTTGCGCAGGTCGTACAGTTCATCCAGTTCGTAAAGACGGCGCACGTATTTGTAGTTGGCTGTACGGCACATGGTCGCCTTGCTGTGTGAGCCGGATTCGCTGCGCTGCATCTCGGCGCGGGGCCAATATAAGACGCTTGGATTGTTGTAAGCCGGGCTTTCCTTTTCTTTCGCCTGCTCCTCGCCGTAGCGGCGTCCGCCTTCACAGAAAACGGCATCGCGATGGACATCGGACGAACCGGCGACCAGATCTGTCAGCGAGCGGCCGAAGTGATCGTAGCCCGGGTCAATGCCGGCCCATTCATAAGCGGTGGCGCTGAAGTCGATCAACTCGACCAGTTGATCGCGGATGCCGGGTTGAATCGCTGCATCGGCCGGCGGCTTGACGATCAAGGGGACGCGCGTCAGGCAGTCCTCAAAAGTGTTCTGCGTCTTTTCCACCAGGCCATAATCGCCGGTGAAGTCGCCATGATCGGAGAAGAAGAAGATCGCCGTGTCAGCGTAGATGCCGCTTTCCTTGAGCGCGGCGATCACCTTGCCAAACTGCGCATCGACGCGCGCGCACATGCCGTAGTAAGTGGCGCGCAGTTCGGTGAAGCGTTCTTCGCTCCAGCCTTGCAGGCCTTGCCGCTCGTAAATGCCGGCGACGAGCTTGGGCTTCTTGTCCCAGTCGGGCGCGGGGATGCGCGCTGGAAGCAGGTCACGATCGATTTGACTATACCAGGGGTCTTCCACGCCATAAGGCGGATGCGGATAGCCCAAGGGCAGGTAGATGCAAAGCGGCTGATCGGCCGGCGCGTTGCGAATCTGTTCCACCGCGCCATCGACCATCGCCCAGTCGTTGTCGTAATAGACCTCGTCGCCGCCGCTTCCCTCTGATGCATCGGCGGGTTCGTTGGGAGCGGTCGAAAGCTTGCCGGCATAGAACGAATAATAGTTGTCGCCTTCGGGGTCGCCCCGCCAGGCGTCGGCGCGGTGCAAGTTGGGGCGGAGTTCGCGCGGCGCTTCATATTTGACATCGCAATACTCGGCGAATCCGTTTTGGCGCGGCACCAGGTCGTTCTTGCCGCCCCAGAAGACGAAGTACCCGGCATCCTTGAGGATCTTCAGCAGCACAGGTTCATCCGGCTGCAGCATGTGGAACATCGTGCGGTGGCCGCGGACGTGCGGATACCATCCGGTCATGAAGGAGCAGCGGCTGGGCGTGCAGACCGGGTTCTGGCAGAAGGCCTGGCGAAAGGAAACGGCGTCAGTCTCGATGATGCGGTCGAGGTTAGGCGTGACAGCGGCGGGATTGCCGAGGTGCCGCATGACATCCCCGCGCCATTGGTCCGGGTTGAAGATGATGATGTTAGGCCGGCTTTTCATATACGCATCCGCCTCAAAGTTGATGGCTACTCGCTTGTCCAATCTTCAATCGGCAGCTCGGGAAGCCGCAAAAATCCGCGCAGATCATGTGTCACGACGGTCAGGCTATTTGCCATAGCAATTGCTGCAATCTGCATATCGGCGACGCCCATGAGCTGTCCTCGGTCTCTTAAGAATGCGTGTATGCGGCCGTAGACTTCTGCTGCAACATCATTAAAGGGCAAGCTGGGAAAGTAGGAAAAGAACTCTTCCTGCTCCTGCCGATACACTGCGGGCGACTGCCGACGGTACGAACCGGCATACATTTCCGCTTTGGAAATCGCGCTGATGGCAACGCCGGTACTTTGATGCCGCAGGCGCACTCTATCGAATAGCTGCGGATATCTTCCGCTGATGCAATAGATGCAGATGTTCGTATCGAGCAGGTATCTCATCCAGCATCAAAACACATACTTCCAGACACCGTGATCAACTTCCCGCATCACAATTAGCGCCGGATCATCCTCAAAGGTGCCAAAGCCTAACTCATCAGCCATCCACACAGGCATGCGGCGGTAAAATTCCAACTCGATTTCGCGGGGCAACTGCTTCAAGCCTTCGCGCGTCAGCGGCAAACTCTGGTTGTGCTCCTCGCAGAAAGCACAGAAGTCGGCGTCGGCCTTGCGCGTGCCATTCTGATGCACAGTCCAATTGAACTCTTTGCGCTTGTGCATTGTCGCGCTGCTTTCAATCTCCCAGAGTACGAACATCCTAGCGAAAACTCTGCTAGCTGTCAAACCTGTCCGCGCCAGTGCTTACATAGGCGTGACGGCGGCGGGATTGCCGAGGCGCCGCATGACGTCCCCGCGCCATTGATCCGGGTTGAAGATGATGATGTGAGTTTGCCTGGGCATTGGCGCATACCTTCCGGACTGCTCTAGTTCGTCGAAGCCAGCGTCCAGTCCTCGATTATGAGGTCAGGCACCCGGCTGAAGTGGCGAGTATTGTGGGTGACGAGGGTCAAATTGTGTACAAGAGCGATGGCGGCGATCTGTGTATCAAGTGGTCCGATACTCATTCCGCGACTTTTCAAAAGACCGTCAATTCGTCCGTATTCATTGGCGGCAGCATCGTCAAAGGGCAGACTAGCGAAACGCGCAAAGAAACTTTCCTGAGAAGCTCGGGTTTGCGAGGGCTGCTCACTTCGGGCAGCGCCAGAATACATTTCGGCTATGGTAATCGTACATATTGCTACTTCTGAATCTCGTATAGACTGTAAGCGTCGGCTCACCCGCGGCTCGCGTCCACTCAGAACATAAACGCAAGAATCAGTGTCAAGGAGATATTCCACTCGGTTATCTTACCCGACCTTAGAGTCGTCATGCTGTTCGCGTTCTAATGTGAATTCTGGCAAACTGCCGAAACTGCGGTCGACAAACTCTTCCCAAGATATGTCTTTATACTCTTCCTGTCTTATGCCGTATTGTAGCGCTCTGCTTAGGTACTCCAAGAGTTTCGCTTTTTCCTCCAGAGTCAGCTTATGCATCGCTTGCACAACATCCATCAGCGCGCTCTCCGACCCGGCCACTGCTACGTCAGATGCTTTGTTCTTCACCAAATCAGCCATGTCCTATGTCCTTTCCATCGCGCCACTCAACGCTGCCGAATCCTTACTTTGCTACGGTCAATGGCGATCCAATTATAACTTGGCGTGATTTGCATACCAAGATCTGAGAAACAGCAAGGACTGTGGTCTACAGCAAATCCCCCGGCAGAGGAGAGAATTCCGCATCGTAACCAAAGGCTCTCGGACCCACCACCGACAGCGCTTCAGGCGTCTTGAGTTCTTTGGGCGCCGGCATGGCCAGAACCGCCACGCGCAAGCCATAACGCAGGGACTCGGTGCCGATGGGCTCGCCGTCATCGAGCGTGACAAGCGTGAGCAAGTCGGGTACGGTGCAAAGCACTTCCCCGTTGCTGCGGGCGATCAGGTTTTCGTTCTGGAAGTCGATTTCGAGTTGCGCTACCCCCCTCGGTCCCCCCATTGCAATGGGGGGAGGCTGAATGGGATTAAAGGCGCTAATGACGAGCTTGCCGCGGGCGAAGCCTTGGACGGTGCGCCGCTCGACATCGATGATTTTGCCGGTGAAAAGCACCTTGCCGTTGCAAAGCGCGGCCACGGTCTCGGCCGGGTCGACGCTGCGGGCGCGGCAGTCCAGCACAGTCTCGCCGATGCGTTTGGCCAAGCTTACTGTATCGCGGATGACTGTTCCTTTGAGTTCGGCGCCGGTCATCACCGGCATGACAAGGGCGGCCGACCCGCCCATCTCGATGGTCATGCTGCGGGCGAATTCTTCCGCTTGTTTGGCCGAGCCAATCCGTGTGAAGATCGAGACATTGCCATGGGAATCGGCCAGGACGAAGGGCGCGGGAGCGACGCCGTAGATCATGAAGGTATCCATATCCAGCTCAGGGAAGGCGCGGCCCATGCCATCGCCATCCACGACCGGCAAGCCGAGTTGCAGCGCCGCGACCATCGGGCCCAGCGCATTGCCGCCGCCGATCTCGCCGATGACGATGGCATAGATCTTGCGCCGCAGGTGCGCTTCCAAGGCGCGGACGGCGGTCGCGATCTCGTTGCCGGCTTGCAGCTTTTCGTTGCTGACCGTCGGCGCGCCCATGCCGCCGACGGCGCAGACCAGCGCGTCATCCGGCACATCGTCGGCTTGCACGACCTGCACGTTGCGTCCCTGCTTGCGGATTTCGTTCTCGAGCCGCAGGCGGTTGAGATAGGTGCTGCCGCCGCCGCCGGTGCCCAGAACGCCGGCGCCGATTGCGATGGCCTGTGTGTCATTTAGGGTGACTTGCTTCATGGCTTGGTGAACTTGCTCATGTCAGTATGGGGAGTCCATTTCGATCCGTCGGGGAGTGTAGTTTCCTGACCGTATTTCGGGTATGCCAAATCCGCACACTTAGGATTTGCGGGTGTCAAATCCGCCGGATTTTTTCTCAGTAACACCAAGTAAGTCATGCGAAATTCAGCATAAGGTCGATATGTAGGGGCGACACTGTGTGTCGCCCAAGAATCCGCGCTTGCGTCGGCGGGCGACCGAATCGCCCCTGCAAAGTCCCATTATTTTCGCATCAATTTATCGGAACCACTTCTGTGCCTCTATTCCTCAGTAAGCGCAAATTAGCCGCGCAAAATCTGATTGGCATTTTGAAGTAACAGAGGGCGAGCCACCGGCTCGCCCGTACATCGAGTCTCCTATTATGCCGTAGGGACAAGCCTTGGCTCGCCCGAATGTATGTCGCGAAAGACAATGCGCATTTTTTCAATTTCTTACTTGCGTATGCTTTTGCGCCTCTGTGGTGAATCAAGCAAATCGCTCCTCGACAGGCACATAATCCACATCGTAGCCGAAATAGCGCGGGTGGACGAGAGCCAGCGCCGCTGGCGTCCGCCATTGCGGCGCGCAGGGAATGGCGATGACGGCGACGCGCATGCCGTAGCGCAGCGCCTCAGTTGTGATGGGCCGGGCGGTTTCGCTGTCCAAGACGGCAATCAGATCGGGCGTGGTGGCGACGAATTCGCCGTCGACGCGGACGACGAGATGTTCATTCTGAAACTCGAGCATCAGCTCCTTCCCTTCAAAGTCAGCGATGCCTTCCATCGTCGCGCCACCGCGGGCGAAACCCGTAACTACGCGCCGATCGACATCGGAGATTTTGCCGCGAAATACGAGAAATCCGCCGACGGATCGCCGCAGGGCATCGACCGGATCGGTCTCCGTCAAGCGGGCTTGGCGCAGGGTCTTGCCAATCTCCTCCGCCAGGGTGATTGTGCCCGGGATGGCCGTTTGCTTTAGCTGGCGTACAGTCGCCGAATATAGCGCTATCGCGCCGGTCGCCCCCATGTGCATGACGCATGAGCGGGCGAAGGTCTCCACCCACTTGTTGCTTACGGCGTTCATCAGCAGGGTGTTGCCGCGTTCGTCGCTCATCACAAAGGGACTGGCCTGGATCCCGCCGGCCGTCATTACGGTCATTTGGATCTCGGGGAAGGCGCGGCCCATGCCGTCGCAATCGACGACCGGGATGCCCAGACGGGCGCCGACATAAATCGGCCGGATGGAGTTCATGCCGCCGGCTTCAATACTCATGGTGGCGCGCGGCGCTCGCCCCAAGAATTTGCCCAGCGCATGGAAGGCGCGGATGACATCGTGGCCTGCCGGCAGTTTTTCCACAATGACGGTGGGCGCGCCCATGCCGGCGGTTGGCACGATCAGGTCATCGTCGTCCAGTTCTTCTAGCTGGTAGAGCGCGACCGGCCCATATTGCCGAATCGCTTCCCGCGCCATCAGTTTGCCGATGTACGGGTCGCTGCCACCGCCCGAGCCCAGCACCGCCGCGCCGATTGCTATGTCTTCAATATTGGCTTCGTCCAGCAGTCGCACTAACGGCCCCCATCCCTAGACCTCCCGCACAAGGAGGGAGGGGAATCAGCTTCTATTTCAGCGGATATTGCAGCATTGGGCCAGCCAAGGCTGACCCCTACATGGTTCACAATATGTCTGAATTGTAGGGGCGAGCCTTGGCTCGCCCACCGCAGGTAAACTCAAGCGCCGAAGCGCTCCTCGACCGGCACATAATCGACATCGTAGCCGAAGTAGCGCGGGTGAGCGAGTTCGAGGGCGGCCGGCAACCGCCATTGCGGCGCGCAGGGAAAAGCGATGACGGCGACGCGCATGCCATAGCGCAGCGCCTCGGTTGTGATCGGCTCGCCGGTTTCGCCATCCAGCACGGCGATGAGATCGGGCACGGTGGCGGCGAACTCGCCATCGACGCGGGCTGCCAGGTGCTCGTTTTGGAAATCGAGGGACAGCGTCCGCCCTTCAAAGTCTTCGATGCCGGCCATTGTGGCGTCGCCGCGGTTCCAGCCGCCTTCGATGCGCCGGTCGACATCGGTGATCTTGCCGCGAAAGAGCAGGAAGCCGCCGACAGCCGCGCGCACGGCATCGACTGGATTGGCTTCGTCGCGCCGGGCCAGGCGCACCGTTTTGCCGATGTCCTCGGCGAGCGTGATCGTGCCGTGAATCGCCGCCTCCTTGAGCTGTTTCACGGTCGCCGAGTAGAGCGCGATCATGCCTTCGGCGCCCATGTGCACGACGCAGGAGCGGGCGAAAGTCTCCACCCAGTGATTGCTGACGGTGTCCATCAGCAGCACATTGCCCCGTTCATCGGACATGGCGAAGGGGCTGGCGGTGATGCCGTGGGCGGTGAATATCGTCATCTGGATCTCGGGGAAGGCGCGGCCCATGCCATCGCAATCGACCATGGGGATGCGCAGCCGGGCGGCGACATAAATCGGCATGACCGAGTTGAGACCGCCGGCTTCAATGCTCATGGTGCCGCGCGGCTCTCGACCGGAATATCGGCCCAGCGCCTCAAAGGCGCGTATCATGTCATCGCCGGCCGGCAGCTTCTCCACAATCACGATAGGCGCGCCCATGCCGGCAGCCGGCACGATCAGGTCGTCGTCATCGAGCTCGTCCAGCGTGTAAAGTTCAACCGGGCCGTATTGCCTGATGGCTTCGCGCGCCATCAGTTTGCCGACGTAGGGATCGCCGCCGCCACCGGTACCCAGCACGGCGGCGCCCAGGGCGATGTCTTCAATGTTTTCTTCGTGCAGCAGTCGCATCATTCTTCCTTTTCCGTGGCCCTCATTCGGCTTGCGGGCGACCCACCGGGTCGCCCCTACCAACGTCAAATTTCAACTATCCGGTAGGGTTCAGCCGGTGGCTGTCCCGCTCAAGCGCCGTATCGTTCTTCGACCGGGACATATTCAGCGTCGTAGCCAAAATAAGCCGGTCCGACGATTTCCAGTCCCTTGGCTGTGCGCCATTTGTCGGCGCAGGGGATGGCGATAATGGCGACGCGGAAGCCGTAGCGCAATGCCTCGGTCGTGATCGGTTCGCCCGTATCTACATCCAGCACGGCCAGCAGATCAGGCACGGTCACTTTGAATTCCCCATCGATGCGCGCGGCCAGGTGTTCGTTCTGGAAGCTCAACTGGAGCTTCTGCCCGGCGTATTCGTCGATGCCATCGATGAAGGCGTCGCCTTTGGCGAAGCCGGCCTCGGTGCGGCGTTCCACATCGCCGATTTTGCCTTTGAATATCAGGAAGCCGCCGACCGCCTCGCGGATGGTTTCCACCGGTTCATCTTCTTCCAGCCGGGCGCGGCGCACCACTTTGCCGATCTCCTCGGCCAGCGTGATCGTGCCCGGGATGGCGGCTTCGCGCAATTCGGCCGCGGTGGCGGCGTAAAGGGCGATCATCGCCATCGCGCCCATATTGACGGTGACGCTGCGGGCGAATGTCTCCGTCCACAAATTGCTGATCGTCTCCATCAGCACGGTGTTGCCGCGCTCATCGGACATGGCGAAGGGCGTCGAGGAGATGCCGTGGATCGTGTGCGTGACCATCTGGAGCTCGGGGAAAGCGCGGCCCATGCCATCGCAATCGACCATGGGCACGCGCAGGCGGGCGGCGCAATAGATCGGCACGACCGAGTTCAAGCCGCCGGCTTCAATACTCATCGTCGCCTTCACCGGCTGCCCGATGTACTTGCCCACCGAAAGGAAGGCGTTGACGATATCATCGCCGTTTGGCACTTTCTCGACCATGACGGTCGGCGCGCCCATCATCGCCGTTGGCACGACCAGATCGTCGTCGTCAAGTTCGTCGAGGCTGTAAAGCTCGACCGGGCCATAATCTCGGATGGCTTGCCGCGCCATCAATTTGCCGATGTAGGGGTCGCCGCCGCCGCCCGTGCCCAGGACGGCCGCGCCCAGCGCCAGATCTTCCAGGACCGCTTCGTCAATGATTCGCATTACTTCCCTCCATTCAATGGGGGGACCGAGGGGGGTGTCGCTAAATCGCCGATGGCTTTGACCATGATGCGCGTGGCGTTGCCGGGCAAATAGGCCAAGGGCACTTCTTCCACATCGACGATTTCGATGCTTTCGGCGCTGGCGCCGGCATTCACAGCGCGCTCGCTCGCCTCCGCTTTGGCTTGGTCCAGGGCGTCGGTCCGGCTGAGCTCGGCCAGAGAGAAGATGCGGTCGCATTCACCTCCCACCTGGGCGATGGCCGCGCCGATGGCATTGGCGACCGGGAAGTGATCGGGTTTGATGATCTCCGATGCGCCTTCGATTGCGCCGGTGACCAGGATGCTGCCGCCGCCGACCACGATGACCGGCACCGGCGTCGCGCTGGTTTTCATGCGGTCAACAGCGATGGCAATCATCTCCATAATCCGCGCTTGCACGGCGGAGACGAGCGACGCATCAAGGCGGCTGACGGCGCTTGCGTCGCCGATATCTTCCGAGCCACCGGCCACAATAACATCGGTGGCGGTTAAAACATCGCCGCCGAAGACCAGCGCCTTCTCCGTTAGCTCGTAGCCGACGCTGCGAGGCCCGACTTTGAGCGGGTCGCTTTCGATCAGGCTGCCGCCGCCCAGACCGATGGAGTAGGTATCGGGCATGCGGAAGTTGGTCCGCACGCCGCCGATATCAACCGCCAGGGCGGCCACGCGCGGGAAACCATGCTGCAGCACGCCGATATCGGTTGTCGTCCCGCCGACATCGACGACGATGGCATCGCGCAAGCCGCTAAGAAAAGCCGCGCCGCGCATGCTGTTGGTCGGGCCCGAGGCGAAGGTCAACACCGGGTATTCTTTGGCGAAGTCGGCGTTCATCAACGTGCCGTCATTCTGGCTGATGTAGAAGGGCGCCTCGATGTTCAACTCGTCCAGAGCGGCTTTGAAGCCGTCTACGGTGCGCGCCGCCAATTGCCGCAGGCAAGAATTCATGATGGCGGCATTCTCTCGCTCGAGCAGGCCGATGCGCCCGATCTCGCTCGAGAGCGTGATATTGGCGCCGGGGATGACCGAACGCACGATCTCCGCGCTCTGTTCTTCAAATGTCGAGTTGACCGGCGAGAACACGGATGAGATAGCGATGGCATCCAGGCCGGCATCACGAATCTTCTGCGCGATTTCACGCACTTCTTCGGGCTGATAAGCCGAGATTTCCCGCCCATCGAATTCGTGCCCGCCATGCGCCAGATGCGCCTCGCCGCCGACAATCTCCCGCAGGTCATCGGGCCAATCCACCATCGGCGGCAAGCAGACGGTCGCCGGCAAGCCGAGGCGGATGCAGGCGGTCGGCGTCAAATGCTTGCGTTCGACCACGGCATTTGTGAAATGCGTCGTGCCGATCATCACGCCATCGATCTTGGCGCGATCGATGCCCGAATCCTCGATCACTTCTCGCAGGGCTTTGGCGATGCCCTCCGATACATTGGCGGTCGTGGGCGTCTTGGTTGAACTGACGACGGCCGCGCCATCCATCAAGACGGCGTCGGTGTTGGTCCCGCCGACATCTACTCCGATTCTCATAGGTGTTTTCTCCGCTTCTGTGATTTGCGATATGTCACGGTCGAGCGTCGCCTTCACTCTACTGCTAGTAAGTCCACCACCAGGTCTCCGGGTTGCCGATGTTGCGGATGATGGCGAGATACCCATAGTGATTCTGGTAGGGCGCGATGAGGTTCAAAAGCGCATACTGCGCTTCGACGCAGGGCAACTCATTCTGCCAGCCGATGGCGCTTTGCGTGTAGGCTCGCTGCTGGGCGGAATGGCAGGCTTCGTGGATGAGGCTGCTGGCGGCGTCCACGATGTCGCCCATGCTTGGCGCCGCATCCGGATTGTCGCTGTGCCGGTAACTGATGTCGACTATCCACTGCCGATTCAAAAAGCCGGCGCCGCCCCCATTCGGCGACATTTGAATCTTGCGCACGCCGCTGTTGTACAGATATTGCAACCAAGCCGGCGCTCTGTTCTGCATGAGTTCGAGCGTCTTGTTGATCAGATCGACGAAGCTCCGATTGCCTTCGATTTCCGGGCGCGTTCCAAGCGGCGCCGGGTGAACGCACTGGTTCGCCCGATACTGATGCCCGCCTTGCGCCCATTGGTCGGGGGTATGGCATGTGGCGTAATTCATGTAACAGCAGTTGTCAAAGGGACGGGAGGTATCGCGGCCCAGGCCGAATGATCGCATCGTTTGCGGCGTGGCATTCAAGTTGCGCGCAACCTGAGAAACACGATACTGCGTGTGATAGCAGATGTTGTGCCGGAACGTCCAATAGCCGTCATTGAAATCCACATCGCTATGGCAATCCCAGCCCAGGGAGCAGCAGTTGTCCGCCCGCCCTGCAGCGCCACCCACGGGCGCGCCGCATTGATTATTCTGGTAAGCCCAATAGCCGTCTTGCCATTCCTGGTCGCTGTTGCATTGCCTGTCAACGAAGCAGCAATTGTCGACGGCTGCGGTTGCGCTGCTCACCGGCTGTACGGAGCTTTCTTGCCCGGCTGTCGCCCCGCTCGGGCATTGATTATTCTGGTATGCCCAATAGCCGTCTTGCCATTCCTGATCGCTGTTGCATTGCCGGTCCACGAAACAGCAATTGTCGACGCTGGCGGCTGTGCTTACGGTCGGCTGCACGGCGCTTTCCTGCCCGGCGGGCGCCCCGACCGGGCACTGATTGCGCTGGTAAGCCCAATAGCCATCGATCCAGTCTTTGTTGCTGTGGCACTGCCGGTCCACATAGCAACAGTTGTCTACTTCCGCGGCCGCCGGCGCCTGGCTGCTCTGCGTCACGCGACGGTGCCCGACCCAACTCGCCATCCAAAGCTCGCGCCCGTTCCGGTTGATCTTTAGCCAGCGGTTGTAACTGTCGATGACTTGCAGAATGCTGCCAGCCGGCGCGGATTCGACCACGGCGCTCTCGAGGCTGTAGCCGGCGCGCAGATTCGTGTTGAATTCGACGCGTATCGAATAACCCTGCGCCATTGCGACATGGCAAAAAATGAAGATTGCAATTAAAACCGAGAATCGCATTGCTTTCATAGGTCGAAAGTCCTGTAGCTTCAATCCGCTAAAAGAAATCCTAGTATGTCAGCGATGCCGATGCAAAGCAATCAATCCGCCGCATTGCGGACCGACCGGATGCACGGAGGGCTCGGTGTTGCGATGGGGAAACTTGGCGGCCGTCCCGCAGGCGAAGTCGAATTGAGCCATTTGTGGCTCATTTCGCTATTCCTCTCCCGGCGGCAGCATCTTGTTGCCGGCATCCTGCAGGCGCCGCGTGAATTCCTCTTCAGAGAGCTTTTCTTCGATCATTAATCGATCTCGATAGGCCTCGTATTCGTCCCTGACGCGCGCCTTCATCGCATCCCGCGACACCTTGCCAGCATTGTGCAGCAATGGCATTTCGTTCAGATCGCCAATGAACTGGTCAAGCTTCTTCACCCAGTCCGTCATATACATCGGCTTCTGATCGACAACCTGCAATTCGGCGAAGGACAAGAATTGCTCCACGAGTAGATTCAAGCGCTTCAACTCAATGGCTTCAAGATAATTCTTGGCGATATAGGCATCGCGCAGGGACATCGTATCGCGCTTCCAGGTGGTCAAACCCATATTGAGTTTGTCGCTGCCGACCCGCTCCAGAATCAGTTCGGCGGCGGTATGCCCATGTATCGCATAATGGAATTTGTTCTGCACGGTCCCAAAGAACTTCTTCGCCACTGGTTTGCTCGACTGATAATCAATGCTGGTGGCGAAGACATCAAGGACTTTGCGATAGAAGTTGTATTCTGAACTGCGGATATTGCGTATCCGCTGTTCGAGTTCCTCAAAATAATTCGAGCCGCCATGCGCCAGACGGTCATCGTCCATGACGAATCCCTTGACGATGAATTCGCGCAGTTGCCGTGTCGCCCATATACGGAATTGCGTGCCGCGATAAGAATTGACGCGATAGCCAACGGAGATAATCATGTCGAGGTTGTAGTGGGCAATTTCTCTTGAAACCCTGCGCCCGCCTTCGATTTGAACTCGGAAGAAATACTTCCGAGTTGGATCTTCAGCCAATTCTCCTTCTGCATAAATGTTATTGATATGGCCGCTGATGTTTCTAGCGGTGACCTGCAGTAACTCCGCCATATCGCGCTGACTGAGCCAGACGCTTTCGTCCTGATACAGCACTTCCAGGCGCGTTTCGCCATCCGCCGTCTCGTAGAGAAGTATCTGATTGTCTTTCGCCATATTCCCAGACTCCAAGGCCGTCCAAGACGCTAGGATAGCATGAATGTTCGATTATAGCCGAGTGCCGATCGCAAGCCAATAACCCCGCCGCATTGCGCAGCGACCAACTGCTGCGCAACTTCGGTGCAGGGCAGGGGCCTAGACTCCATTGCAATCGAAGGCTGGATCGCAAAAGACGAAATCCATGCTATCGCTGTCTGTGTTCTGCATAATCGTCAATTTGTCGGTCGTTGCAGCGGTGCCGATTTCGAGATTATAGTGGGCGACTTCGCGGGAAAACCAGCGGCCACCTTTGTTTTGAACTCTTGCAGAAAATGCAATAGTTGCCACAACTCTTAGCGTCCTCGTCGAACTATTCGGAACTTCCGAGTAGTTGACCGCTAAATTGAACTAGAAAGTATTTCTTTCAAGTTGCGCCTGTCATTCATCGTTTTTCTCTGTAACTGTAAGAAAGTCGTGCAAAATGTGATGAGCAGTTTGTAGCAAGAGAGGGCGAGCCGCCGGGTCGCGTAGACACTGACCGCCGCTCGCCCGTACAGCGAGTCTTCTCTTATGCCGTAGGGGCGAGCCTTGGCTCGCCCGCATGTATGTCGCGAAAGACGATGCGCATTTTTTCAATTACTTACTTGCGTTTACTTTCGTGCCTCTGCGCCCTCTGCGTACTCTGTAGTTAGATCCCCGGATGCAAGCCAATCACCCCGCCGGGCAGGGGCCGAAAGGGCGCATCGTAACCAAAGGCGCCGGGACCGACTACCTGCAGCGCGGCCTCGCTCTTGAGCTGGGGCGGTGCCGGCGCCGTTATGACGGCGACCCGCGTCCCATAGCGCAGCGCTTCGGTCGTGACCGGCTCGCCTTCCTCTTCCGTCACGATACATATCAGATCTGGCGTGGTCGCCGCAACTTCTCCATTGAGACGGGCGATCAGGAATTCGTTCTGAAATTCAATTTCCAGCACCCCCCTCGGTCCCCCCAATGCATTGGGGGGATGTTGCTTGGGATCAAAAGCGCTGATTCGCACTTTTCCACGGGCGAAACCTTTGGTCGTGCGCCGCTCCACATCGGCAATCTTGCCGCGAAAGATGACCTGGCCATCCAGCGCGGCCGCCACCACCGGCGGCACATCGGACTTTTGCGCCTGGGCTTCGATGACCCGGGCGCCGAGGCGGCGCGCCAGGCTCAGGGTATAGTGCACGCCGGCGCATTTGACTTGCGCGCCCGTCATGATCGTGCCGGCCAGGCCGGCGCGCGCGCCCATGCTGACGGCGATATTGCGGGCGATCTTTTCCGCCCAGACATCGCTGACCGCCGCCGGAACCACCGCGGCATTATCGGCGGCGTCGACCATCGCCAGGGGCGCGGCGGTGGCGCTGGTATCGAAGAGGAAGGACGACATCTGGATTTCGGGAAATGCCCGGCCCATGCTGTCGCTGTCAACGGTCGGGATGCCGACCTGCAAGCCCCCGATCAGCGGCTGCATGGAATTGGCGCCGCCAATCTCGGCGATGGCGATCGCGTCGAAGCGGCGGCCGATATGCGCCTCCAGCAGGCGGATTGCCCGCATCATCTCCGTGCCTTCCGGCAGTTTCTCAATGCTGACCGTCGGCGCGCCGATGCTGCCGACTACGCAGCACAAGGCGTCGTCCGCCAAATCAAACGGGTCGATGATCGCTTGCGGGCCCTTCTCGCGAATTACCGACGCCAGGTGCAAGCCGCCGAGGTAAGGGTTGCCGCCGCCGCCCGTGCCCAGGATGCCGGCGCCGATCCCGATCGGCCGGATATCATCCAGGGTCACTTCCCGCAGCAGACCGCGTTCTCCGTCCATGTGCGGGCAATCCCTCAGGCCGGCTCGCCGTCGGCCATGAGCTGGATCATATCGCGATACAAGAGCAGATCCTGGCGGAAGTCTTGGGGAGAGGCCTTCGTCGGCTCGCCGCTGCTGACGCTGTGGTGGAAGGCGCGCCATTCTTCGGTGAAGGCATCGCCCCAAGCGGGCTGGCTTATTGTATGCGTCGTGCGCGCCCCGTCGCTGGATTCGACGAGGCTGAGCCGGATCGGCAGATTGCGCACGAAGGGCGTGTCATAATCGACCCGAATCACTTTGTCGGCGCCAAATACCTCCAGATAGGTGTCATAACGCGGGATATTGTCGCTGCCGCTGCTGAACAGGCAGACGAAGTCGCCATAATCAAAGACCGCCGTCAGATTGCGTCCGCCGTGCCGCTGCGCGGCGTGCAGCAGGCCTTTTGGCATCCCGAGCATTTCGCGCATGGCGGATGTATCGTGCGTGCTCAAGCCGAGCATCATGTTATATGCCGTCTTGAGCGCCTCAGGCTGCTCGCCGATGGCGGCGCGAATCTGCTCGTCTTGACGCTGGCGCAGGTCTGCGGCCGCGGATTCCGGAATGTCATCGGACGCGACGACGCTCGAAGTCGGATCGATGATCAAGTTGTTGCGGCCGATAATGTCATGCACTTTCGCCAGGCGAATCTCACCCATCTCTTTGACGATGCGGCAGGCTTCAAGAAAGGCGGGCGCATAGCGGCGCATCGTGCCGACCTGGACGATTTTTCCCGTTCTTTCTTCTTCCGCGATGACGGCGTCGTTTTCGGCCAGGTTCAGGCACATGGGTTTCTCGACCAGCACATGTTTTCCCGCTCGCATCGCCGCGATTGTCGCCTCGGCATGGAAAGCGTTGGGGTTGGCGATAAGCACGGCGTCGACCGTATCCAATGCCAGGAGCTCTTGATAGCGGCTGAAGCGCGCGGCGATGTTCCAGGCCTCTCCCACGCCCGCCAGCGCCTTCGGGCTGACATCGCAGATTGCGGTGACTTCAAAGAGATGGCGCAGTTGATAAAGCGTCGGCAGATGCACGATCTGCGCCACGGAACCGCAGCCGATAATGCCGATTCTAAGTCGCGACACGCTCGCCTAATCCTTTCAATGCCATTCGATAATACTGGAGATTCAGGTCGCTGCGGCCGGGTGCAGGTGACAAGCGACTTGATGCGCCCGGTCCACCTCGATCAGAGGCGGCGGAATAGTCTCGCAAGTCGCCAATTTATCCGCATGGCAGCGCGGCGCAAAGGGACAGCCCTTCTGCGGAAAATTGTGCGACAGGTCGCCGCGAATGATGATCTCCTCGCGCTGAAGATCCGGGTCGGGCTCGGGTATGGCCGAGATCAAAGCTTGCGTATATGGGTGTTTCGGCTCTTCGAATATGACTTCGGTCTCTGCCACTTCGACGATCTTGCCCAAATAAAGCAGCGCCACTTCGTCGCACATATAACGCACGACGCCCAAATCATGCGAGATGAACAAATAGGTCAGGCCGAACTGGTCTTGCAAGTCCTGCAAGAGGTTTAGAATCTGGGCCTGCACCGAGACATCAAGCGCCGAGGTCGGCTCGTCCAGCACGATCAAGCGCGGCTGCACAGCGAGGGCGCGGGCGATGCCGATGCGCTGCTGCTGCCCGCCGCTGAATTCATGCGGATAGCGATAATAATGTTCTTCTTTCAGGCCAACCACATGCATCAGTTCCAGCACGCGCTCGCGCGCCGCGTCGCCTTTGAGGCTTTCGTGAATCCAAAGCGGTTCGCTGACGATCTGCCCGACCGTCATGCGGCCGTTGAGCGAGGCGGCCGGCGCCTGATAAATCATCTGGATCTCGCTGCGCAGGCGGCGCAATTCGCGCTGCTTGAGATGGGTGATATCTTGCTCGTCATAAAGAATCTGCCCGGCCGTGGGCTCCAGCAGGCGCAGGATGCACTTGCCGATGGTGGTCTTGCCCGAGCCCGATTCGCCCACCAGCCCCAGGGTTTTGCCCGCTTGCAGGGCGAAACTGACATCGTCGACGGCGCGGAAGTCGGCCGTCTTCTGATTGAACAAGCCGCCGCGGACCGGGAAGAACTTGCATAGACGATTGACTTCCAGCAGGTAGCTCATGCGTCCTCCGGGTAGAGGAAGCAGGAAGCCGTGTGCTGCGCGCCGACGGGAATCGCGTCCGGCACGGCATTCCGACAGATGTCCATCGCCTGTTCGCAACGCGGGTGAAAGCGGCAGCCGGCCGGCGGGTTGATGAGGTTGGGAATCATGCCCGGGATGCCTTCCAAACCGCCGCGGCTGATATCTTTCTGCGGCACAGCCGCTATCAGACCGCGCGTGTAGGGATGCTTTGGGTTCTTGAAGAGCTCGCGAACGGGCGACTCTTCAATGACCCGGCCGGCGTACATGACGGCGACCCGCTCACAACTGCGGGCGACCACGCCTAAATTATGCGTGATCAGCAGCACGGTCAAGCCCAGCTGCGCCACGAGCGAGCGGATCAGGCGCAGGATCTGCGCTTGAATGGTGACATCAAGGGCGGTGGTCGGCTCGTCGGCAATGAGCAGGTCCGGGTCGCCGGCCAAGGCCATCGCAATCAGCACCCGCTGCCGCATGCCGCCGCTGAATTGATGCGGGTAATCGTTGATGCGCACATCGCCATCCGGGATGCCGGTCAGTCGCATCAGCTCAACCGCTCGCTCATGCGCCTCGCGGCGCAACTGCCGCGCCGATGGCAGAAAGCCGCGCCAGCGCCCGGGCACCTTCTTGCCCTGCGCGCGCTGATAGAGCACGGCATCCACCAACTGCTCGCGAATGGTGAAGAGCGGGTTCAGGTTTGTCACCGGGTCTTGAAAGATCATGCCGACATGGCGGGCGCGAAAGGCTTCCATTTCGCTCTCGGTCTTGCTCAGGATGTCTTCGCCGGCGAATGTGACGCGCCCGGCCGTGATGAGCCCGGGCGGCATGGGGATCAAGCGGGGCACGGAGAGCGCGGTCATCGACTTGCCGCAGCCGGTTTCGCCCACCAGCCCAAGCACATCGCCGCGCCGCATCTGTAAGTTGACGCCGGCCAAGACCTTGACCACGCCGTCATAAGTGTGGAACTCGAGGTGCAAGTCTTCTATGTTGAGCAGGTCCGTCATCTTAGCGCTCTATATCCAGACCAAGTCACGCGCATGTCAAGGCGACCAACCTGGCCGCCGGCCTCGTCCAACGAGGCTTTAGAAAATCGCGGGCGACCGCGTCAGTCGCCCCTACGAAGTTTTCCTGCCTTCATCGCCGAGCCCGCGGATCAAGCACATCGCGCAGGCCGTCGCCGATCAAGTTCCAACTGAATACCATCAGCCAAATCGCCAAACCGGGAAAGGTGGCGATCCACCACTCATCCGGGAAGTAGCGGCGGCCATCGTTGATCATGGCGCCCCATTCCGGCGTCGGCGGCTGCGCGCCCAGGCCGATAAAGCCGAGCGCGGCCGCGGTCAAAACGGCGAAACCAAAGTCCGTGGTCATCTTGATAATGATGGGCGAAACGGCATTGGGCAGGATGTGGCGGAAGATGATGCGCAGGTGGCCGGCGCCGATGCCGTACGCGGCTTCGACGAAGGGCTCTTCCCGCAGCGAAAGCACGAGACTGCGCGTCAGCCGGGCGAAGCCGGGCCACCAGACCAGCGAGATGCCAATCATGGCGTTGATGATGCCTTTTCCCAAGGCGGCCGAAATCGCGATCGCCAGCACCAGCGCCGGCACGGTCAAGAAGATATCGGTGATGCGCATCAGCAAGTCGTCAAGCCAGCCGCCAGCATAACCCGAGATCGCGCCGATGGTGACGCCGATGCTGGTCGCCAACAGGATGATCACCGTGCCGACTTGCAGCGCCAGCCCGGTGCCCATGACGACGCGGCTGAAGATATCGCGCCCAACCTTATCGGTGCCGAAGGCGAATTCCTCGTTGGGCGGCTGCAAGCGCGCGGCGACCCGGGTCTTGCCGGCGGCGTCTTCGGGATAGGGAGCGATGACCGGGGCGAAGATCGCCACCAGCAGGATGAAGATCAGCATCGCCAGCCCGACCATTGACAGCGTGTTGGAGCGAAAACGATAGACTCCGCGGGCGAAATTCTCCCAACGCGCCGAGCGCGCGGACTTGCGCTTGTCCGCCTGGAAACTGGGCAACTCAGCCATAGCGAATCCTGGGATCAAGGATGCCGTAGACGATATCGGTCAGAATATTCACGATGCTGAAGACGATGCCATAAAGAATGGCGATGCCCATAATCGGCTGAAAATCGAGGCTGAGCGACGCTTTGACCGCATATAGCCCGAGCCCGGGCCAATCGAAGATGGTTTCAATCAAAATCGCGCCCGCCATCAGCCAGCCGAAATTGAGCGAGATGACGGTGATGGTGGCGATGAGAGCGTTTCGAAGCACATATTTGAAAATGATGACGCGATAAGGGATGCCGATGGCGCGCTCCATGCGCACGAAGTCTTTCTCCAGCGCTTCGACCATGCTGGCGCGGGTGATGCGCGTGATGCTGGCGAAGGCGCCGAATGAGAGCACCAGCGCCGGAATGAACAAGTGCCGCAGCGATACGAGGAAGGTTTGGAAGTCCAGTTGGATGAGGCTGTCGACCAGGAACAAACCGGTCGTGGCGGCCGGCGGCGCAACCAGCACAGGCAATCGCTTGCTGATCGGGAACCAGCCCAATTCGAGCCCGAACCAGGTCTGAAAGATCATCGCCAGCCAAAACGAAGGAAAGCTGACGAAGAAGAGGGATAGAACGCGGGCGACGTGGTCGGGCAGACGATTGCGATACATGGCCGAGATGACGCCGGCCGGGACGCCCAAGACCGTAGCGATGACGACGGCGGCGGTAGTCAGTTCGAGGGTGGCGGGCCAGAACGCGCGCAGGTCGCCGATGACAGCGCGGCGGGTGTAAAGCGATTCCCCCCAGTCGCCGCGGAAGAGCCCGGTCATGTAGTTGACGTATTGGATTGGCAAGGGCTGGTCCAAGCCCAGTTCGCGCCGCAAGGCCGCCTTGATTTCTTCGGTCGCTTGAGGACCGGCGGCTAAGCCGACGGGATCGCCCGGGACGATGCGGGCGATGGAAAAAGTCAGGATGCTCAAGCCGAGCAGGGTCGGTATGACGAGGGCGATGCGCCGCAGGATGTAGAATCGGAGGTTCATGGGGCTGCGTCAAGCATTGAACAGCGATCTGTTTCCAGGTTCTGTAAGCTGTTTGCTTTTGCTTCGATCAGCTGGTCTGACATCCTCAAAGCGGTGTATCTCAATGCGTTTGACTCTGTTTGCCATTCTCATACGCTTGCCTGTAACGATAACGCGCTGGTCGAGGTAGGCTTGCGCGACCTGAACAATGAGATCTTTGCCGCCTTCTATAGTCCAGTCGCCATCATCAGCCGTTTCCAATACCACGGTTGTATCCCGTACACTTACAATCAGCAGCTTACCTGTCTTGCTTATGTCCTCATCGGTCGCTTCTGGAGTACGACCGAATTCTGGCAAGGGCAATGTACTTAGATGATGCTTGGATTTGCTAAGCGTTACTATCTTTGGCACATCATCCACAACTGCTTGAAATTTCACTGACGAAATCTTTTGTCCGTCCGGAGCCAGCTTCGTCGCCGCTTTTATGAAATCTGCATAATCCTTTTGATTATCCAGATCTTCTTGCAGTTCCTCAACTTGGTCTCCTTCCAACAGGGACAAGTGGTCCAGGAACGGCTGAATTGCTTCATCAAAGAGACCGAAACCGGGCAACGCGTCTTCCCTTTTTGGCTCGCCCAGGCGCAAATTGACAATGCAACTGCCTGCCTCAAAGCCTTCAAAAAAGACTGGTATATCCCCAATTTCGTTTGATAGGTTGGAAACCTCGTCGCGAGCTTTTCGAAAGGCGGACTTCGCTGAGATCCGCAGCATCGCGGCTATACTGGGCGTACGAGAAGACACCTCCTCTTCGGCGGCTTTGCCAAAGCCCACCACACTGCCTTGCAGAGCTAATTGCAATTTCGCCTCGCTCAAATGGATTCCCGACTTGGCAAGGTTTACCGTGCCTAGAAGATCCTTGAGTTGCCACTCAATATCACTGCGCGGATTGCCTGCCAGCGCACGATAGATCAACTTTTCTGCGCCAGCATACATCCCGCAAAGCCAGCCCAATGTGGCCGCGCTACGATGTATGACGCCGCGAGAAGGCTCAACATGGACGTCCGCCATCTGGTCGGCGGCGGCTTTTTCCGTTTCGAAAGCCATCTTCATCAGCCGCAGATACTTATCACGCTCGCCGAAGAGCTTCGCCTGGTCCGCCTCGTCGGCGTATTCCATGGCAATTCTGTGCAGTCTCTTTACTTCACGGGCGGTATGGTTCATATCGCACCATGTAGATAGTCGGTCTGCTGAAATCAGTTGCAACAACTATCGCCGGTACCTGCGCGTTTACGGATTCAGCAATCTGCGCTATTCCGTCTTTGATCGCCCCAGTAATATCGCTTGGATATCGTGCATGGGACAAACCTTTGGCTTCCAATCCCATTTCGTGTTGAAACAGATAGTCATCGTCACTATCTGTTTGGCTTAGCCAGAAATCAAACCCGCTCTTTATTCGCGCGCGTTCAACCACGGTATAATTCGTAAACGCCAGAATTATCAGAATAGCAATGGCTTCGCCTGCTCGTTCGGCTGCATTGCGCGAATCTCCAAAGGATTGGCGAATTCTCTCCGAATAAGACATCTTCCATTGTATCCGCAAATCAGCCAGCACTTCATCAAAATTTCGCAGGTCGCACGGGACCCCAGATGAATGCCTGTGCGGTTCCATGCACATTACAACCGCTTCTTGCATCCGCAAAGTCAGAGCGTCTGTTAGAGCAGGAATATCCGCATTCAAGTCATCCATATCCAAAATGACTGTATCTGCCATTCTCGCCTTCTATAGGTGTGGTTGGATATGCGCAGTAAAGCCTGAGTCTGGCAAATCGGAAGAATCTCCCCTCAGAGGTCTGAGGGGAGACAAACCATGACTGACTAACAGCCTTCCATCCACAGGTCCTGGAAGAGCGCGGTCAGCGGGTACATCGGCGAGTAGACAAACCCTTTCACGCAGGTATTGAGCGCGAAGCTGCTGTCCTCGGTATACATCCAGACCGAGGGCTGCTCGGCGGAGATGAGTTCCTGCGCTTCCGTGTACATCGCTTGCCGCGTCTCGGCGTCGCCGATTGTGCGCGCCTGGTCCAGCAGTTCATTCACCCGATCATTCTGGTAGAAGCTGCAGGAATTGAAGCTGCCCCATTGGTCCGAGTGATACTGGTTGTAGAGATGCGCGTCCGGATCCAGGAAGGGCGGCAAGGTGTAGATGTTGATGATATCCGGACCCGTATCCGGCGTGGCGCAACTTGCGACCATATCGGGCCAGAGCATCGGGATCATGTTGAGCTCAATACCGATCTCGGCCAAGCCTTCCAGCAGAATCAGCCCCGGGATTTCTTCGCGCGGGAATTCGGTCACGTAGACGTAGTCCAGCGTGATGCCGCCCTCGGGCCAGGCCGACTGCGCCAGATGGGCGCGCGCCGCGTCCAGATCATAAGTCGGGTAGCTCAAGCCTTCGACATAGCCGACAAAGTTGGCCGGCGTTGGCCCAGGCAATACTGTGATCTTGACGTCTTGCGCGTCAACCATCGCATCGTAGTTCATGGCATGGGCGATAGCCTTGCGCAAGTGGATATCGCTGGTGTACTCGCCCAGGTTGTTCATCTTGAGGGTATTGGTGAAGAAGCCGCCATGCTCTTCCCAAACGTGATCCGGGGAATCGATAATCTTTTCCTTATCGCTCGCGGCGACGGTATCGGCGATATGAGTTTCACCTGCCAGCAGCGAATTCAACTGAGTAGAGGCGTCGCGCTGGATGATCCAGAAGAAGCCGTCCAGGTGATCGTCGCCGGTCCAGCCCGCCCAGTAATCGTCGACAGCGACGAACTCGTAGATATTGCCGATTTCCCACCGCCCTTGCGTGAAGGGACCGGAACCGGCCGCGTTTTCCTTTAGGAAAGTCTGGCCCATGTCATCGCCCAGGTTGGCTTCGACGATAGCCGGGTTGACCACGAAAAGCTGCGGCAGCGTGCCGATGAAGGGGGCGTAGGGCTGGGTGAGCGTGAATTGAACGGTATGTTCATCGAGGGCCTGCGCCGAATTCTCATCGGTGATTGTTTCCCAGCGCCAGGTCGGCGGGCCGGAGATCGCCATCGCGCGGTTGAAGCTGTAAACGACGGCATCGGCGGTCACCGGGCTGCCATCGTGGAAGACGGCGTTGTCGTGCAGGGTGAAGGTCCAGACGGTGGCGTCATCGTTGACTTCATGGCTCTTCACGAGATGCGGAATGGTATCGCTGCCGCGATAGATGTACAGCGCGTCATACAGGCTGCGCAAGGCGGCGTTGATCGAATAATTCTCGCCGGTTGCCGGGTCGATATTGTCGATATCCTGGTTGCCGCCGTAGAGCAGGATATCGTCTTGGGCGACGGCGACGGACGACGTGAAAAGCGCGAGGCTCAACACTAGCAGTGCAAATGTGACACGTCGAAACATGACTATCTCCTTTGCGATAGATTGGAAAATAGGCCGTAGAATCTGTAATCTGCGCCGTAGTTTAACGAAATTCGCTAAGGCTTGCAATTCAGCGGCGGGCAGCGCATACTGGCGCCGATGTAGCCAAATCGGTCCGGCTGCGAGGCGCGAAGGAGTTATCTGCATGCGAGTGATCCAAGTCGGCATCGGCGGAATGGGCGACACCTGGCTGCGCGCTGTGCAAAATTCGGAGAGCGTCGACTTCGCCGGCTTCGTCGAGATCAACGACGGCATCGCGCGCGCCCAAGCCGAAGCGCACCAGCTCGATCGCTCGCTGATTTTCCGGTCCCTGCCCGAGGCGCTCGCGCGCGTGGAAGCCGATGCCGTCATCAACGTCACGCCGCCGGATGTTCACCGCGAAATAAGCATCGCCGCCCTGGAAGCGGGCTTGCCAGTGCTGACCGAGAAACCGCTGGCGGGCAACCTGGAGGACTCGAGGGCGATTGTCGCGGCGGCCGAAGCAACCGGCGTCTTGTGCAGCGTCGCCCAGAATTATCGCTATCGCCCGCTGGCGCAGACGGTCAAGTCTGCGCTGGACGGTTCCGATCTGGGCCGGGTTGGCGCGGTACGCGTCGAGTTCTACCGGGGGCCGCATTTTGGCGGCTTCCGCGAAGAGATGGCCCAGCCGCTGATCATCGACATGTCCATTCATCACTTCGACATGATGCGCCTTTTCCTCGGCAGCGACGCCACAAAGATAAGCGCGCGCAGTTGGAATCCGTCCTGGAGTTGGTTCAAGGGCGACGCCAGCGCGGCCGCGCAGATCGGCTTCGCTAATGGCGTCGAGGTCAGCTACAGCGCCTCTTGGTGTTCACAAGCTTGGGAGACCAGTTGGAACGCGAACTGGCGCTTTGACTGCGAGCGCGGCGTACTGCTGGTCGAGGATGACAAGGTCTTCATGCAGCAACTGCTCAGCGCAGGCGATGGCGAGCGGGGCCGCGCCAACAAGCATAGCGAAAAGCGGGAACTGCCGCTGCTCCCGATGGCGCGCGAAAGCCAGGATTACCTGCTGCAGGAGTTCTATGAAGCGGTGAAGCGGGGCGCGCCCACCGCCACAACGGCGCAGGACAACCTCAAGACGATGGAATTCGTTTTTGGGGTGGAGCAAGCCTGCGACAGCGGTCAGCCAGTCAAGCTCTAAGGCGTCGCCTGCTCACAGCCCTCATCCCGCTATCTCTTCGGCGGGCAATTCCACTACCAGAAATTCCAGGCTGATCCTGCGCGAGAATGGCTTCCCCCCATTGCTATGGGGGGATTGAGGGGGGTTCGTCGCGCAAGCCTGCGACAGCGGTCAGCCAGTCAAGCTCTAAGGCGTCGCCTGCTCACAGCCCTCATCCCGCTATCTCTTCGGCGGGCAATTCCACTACCAGAAATTCCAGGCTGATCCTGCGCGAGAATGGCTTCCCCCCATTGCTATGGGGGGATTGAGGGGGGTTCGTCGCGCAAGCCTGCGACAGCGGTCACCCAGTCAAGCTCTAAGGCGTCGCCTGCTCACAGCCCTCATCCCGCTATCTCTTCGGCGGGCAATTCCAGTACCAAAAATTCCAGGCTGATCCTGTGCGAGAATGGCTTCCCCCCATTGCTATGGGGAGATTGAGGGGGGTTCGTCGCGCAAGCCTGCGACAGCGGTCAGCCAGTCAAGCTCTAAGGCGTCGCCTGCTCACAGCCCTCATCCCACTATCTCTTCGGCGGGCAATTCCAGTACCAAAAATTCCAGGCTGATCCTGCGCGAGAATGGCTTCCCCCCATTGCTATGGGGGGATTGAGGGGGGTTCGTCGCGCAAGCCTGCGACAGCGGCGAGACGGTCAGTCTGTAGGGAGCCGCCCTCTCTCAATCGAAATAGCTGTCCCCATTCCACAGCAGTGATTTGGCGACCGCGTCGTTCAACTCGACGCCGATGCCCGGCGCCTCCGAAACAATCATGCTGCCGTCGCGCAGGAAAGGCTTGTCGCCGTCGCAGAGCTCGCTCCACCAGGAAATCGAGCGCGCATGAAACTCCAGGAAGAGGAAATTCGGCACCGCCGCCAGTACGTGGCAAGCCGCCATCATGCCCAGCGGGGAAGAGACGTTATGGGGCGCAATCGGGATATAATGCGCATCGGCGAGGTCGGCGATGCGCAATCCCTCGGCGATGCCGCCGGCTTTAGCCAAATCCGGCATGATGACATCCACCGCCGCCTTGTTGAAGAGCTCCAGGAAGTCAAAGCGGGTGTATTGATTTTCGCCGGTGCAGATCACGGTTGAGGTCGAGGCGCGCACCTGCGCCAGCGCGTCCACATTTTCGGCGGGCACCGGCTCTTCCAGCCAAAGCAGGCGCAACGGCTCCAGCGCCCGCGCCAGCGTGATCGCGGAAGGCAGATCAAATTGGCCATGGCAGTCGATGGCCAGGTCAATCTCGAAGCCGATCGCCTCGCGCACGCCTTCAACCAGGCCGATGACATGCGACATTTCCCGCGCGCCCACCGTCCAGTTGTAGGCATCGAGCCTGCCGTGCCCGGTGTGATCGACATCGAACTTGACCGCGCCGAAGCCCTCCGCCACCGCTTCCAGGGCCTTCTCGCCGAATGAGGCCGGGCTGTCTTCTTCGCCGAAGTGACAATCGGCGTAGAGCCGGATTCTGTCGCGGTACTTGCCCCCAAGCAGCTTGTAGACCGGCACGCCCAGGGCCTTGCCGACGATGTCATGCAGGGCGTTGTCGATGCCCGTCAGCGCGAAAATCAGGGGCGCGCTGCCGGCGCCGCCATAGCGCCCGGCCCGCCGCAGCTTCTCGTAGAGCGGCTTGATGTTAAAGGGGTCTTCGCCGATCAGCAACTCCTTGAGCGCCAGGATGGCATATTTGGTGGCGAAGCCGGAATAGCCGGGGCCGCCCGAATTGCATTCGCCGGTGCCGACGATGCCTTCGTCGGTGTAGACGCGGACGAAGGTCCAGACGCTGCCGCCGCTATCGGGCTCTTGCCGGCCGATCACACAAGCTTGTACATCGGTGATTTTCATTTAGAGTCCCTTCTTAAGAAGGCAGTCGATATTGTTCTCATACTGGTCGGGTTGGCGAGAGGCCAGGGTGTCCTTGAGCGTTGGATGCATCCCAAGCTACAATGAATTCTTCAGTCATCGCCCCAGTAATACCATGTAAGTCATGCGAAATTCAGCGTAAGGTCGATATGTAGGGGCGACACTGTGTGTCGCCCGAAAATTCGCGCTTGTGTCGGCGGGCGATTCACAGAATCGCCCCTACACCGTTCTTCAGATTGTTGCATTACTTTCTTGGTGTTGCTTCAGTCATCGCTTCTGTCATCTCGTGAAGTTGAGTTTGGCTCAAACCATCGCCCATTGCATCCAGCAAAACATTCAGTTGCTGCATCTTTTCTTTCGACGTCAATTCAACGGGCTTTTCGGAGACAGGATCAAGATAGCGGCGCAGGAACTGACGCTCCTCATCATTCAATTCAGCTACGGCGCGCAAAATGTCTTCGAAAATCACTTGTTCTCCTCCCTCTGGCGAGGCATGGCGCTGCGATAGAGTTGATGAAGCGTCGCGCCTATTATAGCAGTAATCGAGTTGATTCCTTCATCGAAGGTCTGGACTAGTGTCTTAGCGGTTTGAGAAAGGCGCTGCCGAAGAATCACTCTTCCAGCAAGCTGGCAATTAGGAGACAAAGTCCACTGCTGCCCATTGACGAAACAGACTCAGGGACTTTCGTTGGCGGATGGGCGCAGCGACTAATAGTGATATTGCTCAAGCGACGCCAAGATCCGCTGAATCTCGCGCGCGATATCCGGCGGAACCCGCGGGTTGAAGGGTCCGCCTGTGCCGCCGACCACGTCATCAAAGCCGCTGCAATTGATCGCTTCCATCACCGCGGAATAATTGTAAGCGCGTTCCTGCATGAAGCGGATGTCCTCCAGGGGCGAAATGACTTCTTCGATTTGCCGCGCCGCTTCATAATCGCGCGCCCGTTGCGCATTGTTGATCTCGTCCGAGGCGCGCGCCACCACGATGTTGATGCCGGAGGTATGGCCCTTGGCGCCGAGCTCCGCCGCCGCCGTCGAGCGGTCGCCGATGCCCCAAATGACGATCTTGCTCGCGTCCAGCGCCTCCATAAAAGGCGCGACATCGTCTTCATCCGTGCCGATCTTGACGCCGACGAAATGGGGAGAATCTTGCAGCAGGCGGATGATCATCTCGCGGTCGCGCGGGCGGCGATAGTAATAGAGGAAGCGCGCGCCGTTTTCCCGCGCCTGCTCCTCAGCGAATTGCATCAAGGTCTCGTAGAGCCCTTGCGGCCCATAAGTGCCGCTGAGCGGCATGATCAGGGTGACATTGGGCGGGCGCGGCAGGGCGGCCAAACGCCGCATCAAGTCGGCGGCCGCCGGCAGCGGATTCGGCAGGACCGCCGCCATCAGAACGCCGGCGCCATCCATGCGCTGACCGGCGATATCGAGCAATTTGACCTGGTCGTCATAAGCGATGTGGTGGATGAGGCTGGTCCCAGCGATGGAGATGACGCGCGGCCGGCCGTTGCTCAGGTTGTTGTTGCGCATCAAGTATTCGACATTCTTCGCATGTCCGGCGAAGTCGATCTCGCGCCCGGCGAAGGGAATCAGCGGAATGCCGATCACTGAGTTGAGCGCGTCGAGGAGTTCCGGCGCATCAATTGTCATGAATTCTTAGCCCTCCCCCGGCCCCTCCTCGAAGCATCGGCTGCGGAGCGGACACGTTTACGTCTGCCGCGATATCGCAGCAAAACCTGGAATGATTTTAGTGATTTTCAGTCGTCCCTACAATTTACGCCATGTAGGGGTCAGCCATTGGCTGACCCGCCGCTATCCTACCACGTTGCATTAAACATGTCCGCTGCTCCCCGAAGCATCGGCTGGGGAGCGGACACCTTTACGTCTGCCGTGATATCGGTGCAAAATCTGGAATTGTTTCGGTGATTTTCGATCGCCCCTGCAATTTACGCCATGTAGGGGTCAGCCATTGGCTGACCCGCCGCTATCCTACCATGTTGCATCAAACATGTCCGCCGCTGCCCGAAGCATCGGCTACGGAGCGGGCACCTTTAGGTCAGCCGTGAAATCGCTGCAAAACCTGGAATGCTTTTAGTGATTTTCGGTCGCCCCTGCAATTTACGCCATGTAGGGGTCAGCCATTGGCTGACCCGCCGCTATCCTACCATGTTGCATCAAACATGTCCGCCGCTGCCCGAAGCATCGGGCAGGGCCGACTCTAGCGCCGAGATTAAATCTACAAGAATCTTTTCGCAATGTGCTGAATCGGACAATCGCCTGAAATTGTATTTTCGCCAAAGAGACACAAAGATTTTACTACCGAGGACACCGAGATAGAAAGATAAACTGGTCTCTCTCTGCGCCCTCTGCGTTCTCTGTAGTTTGAATTTAGTCTGCGCCCTCTGCGATCTCTGTAGTTAGATTTTATTTTGAATTTGCTGCAATTCATGCAGGCTTGCGCTACCAGCGCGTCGCCTGAAAGGTCCAGCCCGGCTGCACCTTCTGCATCTCGACTTCATCATTGCGTTCGCTCAGCCCGCATTCGAGATACTGCTGATGCAATTGCGCCAGTCGTCCGCGATTGACTTCCACGCCCAGGCCGGGCGCCTGCGGTACCGCGACCGCGCCCTCTTCAAATGCGAGCGGTTCAAGCAACAAGTCATGCCCGTCTTGCCAGGGATAATGGGTATCGCAGTCGTAGGTCAGATTGGGCACAGCCGCCGCCAGATGCGCCATCGCCGCCAACGAAATGCCAAGGTGGCTGTTGGAATGCATGGACATGCCGCGCCCGAAAACGGCGCAGAAACGCGCCAGATCCAGCGACGCGCGGAAGCCGCCCCAGAAGTGATGATCGGACAAGATAATCGCTTCGGATTGATGCGCGACGCTGCCGGGCAGATCGGCGAAGGAGGTGGTGCACATATTGGTCGCCAGGGGAATATCCAGGGCCCGCGCCACTTCCGCCATATTCGCCTGACCGCGGACCGGGTCCTCATAATATTCGAGCGCGCCTTCAAGCTGTTTTCCGGCGGCGATGGCGGTGTCGACGCGCCAGATCGCATTGGGGTCGAGGCGCAGCGGCATATCCGGCCCGAATGCCTCGCGCAGCGCCAGAATGGAATCGACTTCAACTTGCGGCTCGAGGGCGCCGCCTTTGAGTTTAATCGATCGGAAGCCGTAATGCGGGACCATGGCCTGCGCCTGCGCCACGATGCCTTCCGGATCGAGCGCCGCTTCCTGCCGCGCCGCCGCCCAGCCGCTCGCCGCCGGGTCGCGCTCGAAGCCGAATGCGCCGCCCGCGCCCTCATACTTAAAGAAGAGGTAGGCGGCGAAAGGCACGCGCTCCCGCGCGGGCCCGCCCAGCAAATCGACAAGCGGCCGCCCGATCGACTTGGCCATCAAGTCGTAACAGGCGACTTCGATGGCGCTGTGGACGTGCACCCAGGTCCGCTGATCCCAGGGCGCCGCGCCGCGCGCATCCGGATTCGCCAGCGCCTCCAGCGCCGCGTCGATCGTGTTGAGCCGCCAGGGATCCAGGCCGATGATCTGGTCGGCCGCGCTCTCCAGGGCGGCGTGAGCGGCGTCGCTGCCCGGGATTTCGCCCCAGCCGGAGAGACCGTCGTCGCTGACGAGTTCGACGATGATGCGCAAGGCATAAGGCGCGTGCAAGCCGGCCGCGTTCAGAAGGGGCGGGTCGGCCACGGCGACCGGTGTGATGTGAATTTCGCTGATTTGCATTTATCGGTTCCGGACGAACTTCTAGTTGGCGATTTGCCACAGAGACACAGAGGCACAGAGTAAACTGCCTTAATTTGTCTAGCTCACGCGCCCCTCAGCCTGTCATCGATTGTTGCGCTTCAAAGGTTTAACACAAAGGCAGGAAGTTCACAAATGCAGGCAACTACGGAACTATTTCCGTTTCAGTTGAAATAGTCCGGTAGGGGCGATCCGGTGGATCGCCCGATGGGTACGAACAGGATCGAAATTGGGCGACTCACCGGGGCGCGTGGACACAGCCCGTCAGTCGCCCCTACCAGATCGCCGGTATTTGATGAAATTCAACCGACTCTGATACACACCCGCAACTTCGCGAGGATCGAATCTCGGTGTACTCGGTGGTCAGGCAAAAGCATTATGCCCAACATCAGCTCCACAAGTGATCCAGCGACCACTCGTCGTCCCAGGCGTCGCTCGCTTCGAAGTAGCCGGCGTCCCGCCCGGGGCGCCGATCCATGCGCTCGCGGATGGCTTCTTCATTCAACTCGCCGAAGCCCAGGCCCGGCCCTTCCGGCGCCGGCGCGTAGCCGTCGACGACCAGCGGCTTGTCGATGCCATCGATCAGATCCTCCCACCAGGGCAGATCAACCGAGTGATTCTCCAGCACATAGAAGTTCTCTGTCGCGGCGGCGCAGTGCACATTCGCCAGGAATGAGACGGGCGAGCCGGCCATGTGCATCGCCATCGGCACGCCGTAATCTTGCGCCAGGTCGCCGATCTTCTTCGTCTCCATGATGCCGCCCGAGGTGGCGAGATCGGGATGAATCACCGAGACGGCGCCCGCTTCCAGCAGGGGCAGGAAACCCTCTTTCAGATAGATGTCCTCGCCCGTGCAGACCGGGGTCAAGACGGATTGCTTGAGCTGCCGCCACTGCTCGGTCAATTGCCAGGCGATCATGTCTTCGTACCAAGCCAGCGAGAATGGATCCAGCGCCCGCCCCAGCCGGATGCAGGATTCGACATTGATGGGGCCGAAGTGATCAGCCGCCAGCGGGATCTCGTAGCCGATAACTTCGCGCACTTGCCGCACATATTCCACCAGGTAGTCGACGCCGATGTCCGTGAGTTGAACGCCGCTGAAGGGGTGCATGAGGCCGCGCCGCTGGGGGGCGCCAGCCGGCGCCGCGATCGCGCCGTCGATGCCTTCAAGCAGGCCGATGCCGATGTCCATCTTGAGGAATTTGAAACCGGCTTCCATGCGCTTTTTCAGGCGTTCGCCCATTTGCGCGCCGTCGGCCACCGAGTCAGTATCGCAGTAAACCAGGACGCTATCGCGGAACTTGCCGCCGGCCAATTGATAAGCGGGCGCGCCATAAGCCTTGCCCGCCAAATCGAAGAGCGCCATCTCGATGCCGCATACGCCGCCGCCCTGCCGGCCGTGAAAGCCGAACTGCTTGATCTTGCGGAATATCTTGTCGATATTGCAGGGGTTCTCGCCGATCAAGCGCGACTTGAGCAGCAGGGCATAAGTCGGGCTGGCGCCGTCGCGCACCTCGCCATAACCGCTGATGCCTTGATTCGTATCGAGCCGCAGCAGCGAAACATCAAAGGGCAGGGCTTTCATGTTGACGACGCGCAGATCGGTGATGCGCAGATCTGTCGGCCGTGAAAAAGTATTGACGTTGCCTTCGAGGCTAGTCTCGCTCATTCTGCCGCCTTGATTTGCCTACTCATCTTCTGTCGTATCGACAAGCACTGGACCGGGCTCGAGGTCTTTCCCGGCGAGTCCCGGGTGATCGGCCGCGTATTTGCGAACGCGGAAGAGCCGGTTGTTTTCGGAACTGACGGGATTGATGAACTCCCAGACGACACGGCCCTCGGGCGTGACCTCAATCAGGCGGCCGGGGGCGCCGGCCGTGATGAGCGTATTGCCGTTGGGCAAGCGCTGCACGCCGGAAATGAAGGAGGAATAAAAGTCCCGATCGTACTGCCAGACGATTTCGGCGTCCGCGTTCCAATCATAGCTGCCATCCTCCAACAGCGGCAGTTTCAATTCCAGAATCGACGAGTACTCATCCTCCGCTATTTCGTCTTCGCGAATCACGTTATTGCGGTTGTTGTACAAGATGATATTTCCGGCGCCGGGCAAGCCCGCGTCTATCCATTGAATGTCATGCTGTTGAAAGAGTTTGCGGTCTTCCACCTTGCGGCCCTTGCCATAAGCGAAGGGATTGCCCCAACGGTATAGCAGGTCGCCGGCCGGGCCCGCGCTGTCCGCAGTGGAAGGGCTGTGGTCGATGATCCACATCTCGTCAAAGCGCAGCACGCTGATGACGATTTGGTCGAGGTCGGGATTGTAGTTGACGGAGTTGGAGTGCATCCAGTCAGCGGGGCCGGCGCTCCATTTCAATGGAATTCCTTTGAGATAGTATTGCTCATAGTTAATGTCAATTCGCTGGGGATTGCCTGCGATGAGACCGAAGTCGGGCAGATTCTGATCGAGATTCTGTATGAGATGATCCCAAGCGCTCCATTCCCAGACGATCTCGCCGCTTGGGTTTTCAATTTCTACGACGACATCCGGCAGAAAGACCTCCTCCTCCTCGAAGCTGGCGGCAACAATCGCCGGGCTCAGGCCCTTGGCGATCGCGTCATCGAGGGGATAGTAGTCCCAAAGCAGTGCCAGGACGTTGCCGTTGGGCAGGATATCGATTCCATGATGGTGGCGTCTTTCCGCGCTCGTGAAAGCGCGCTCCCAAACGAGGGCGCCATCCCAGGTATACTCTGCAACTGCGCCATCGGGAGGATAGCCCAGGTCGTAAAGCGATTCGTCGATTTCGTCGCGCGGCGCATGCACAACCATCAGGTTGCCGTTGTCCAGCAAGTGTATTTCCCGCGTAGGAACGCCAAAGTCCCATTGCTGGACGACGCGTCCCTGATTGTCGATGGCGTAGGCCCTGCTGTTTATGAGCGGGGCTATGAAGGTGTAGCCGTCAAGCGCCTGTTCCTCGTGGATCAGAACGCCTGTCTTTTGCTCTTCATTTTGAACCAGGCCGGCCGCGGTGATGCCGCAACCGATTAGCAGTATTGCCGCAAATCGCAACAAGACAGACATAGGATCTGCACTCCGATTTGGCATAGTTTAGCAATTCCACTCAATCTGTACCGAATCTCCCGCCACATATTAGTTAGCGAAGGCGAAATCTTCAAGTGAATTGTCAGGTAAATTCCAAACCGCCGCGCCATTGCCTCGTGGCGCGGCGGGTACCGCTGCAAGATAAGCGGGTGGCAGACGCGTCTCGCTCTCAGGCGGTATCGGCCGCGGACGGGCAAGGGCCCGCCGGGTCGTAAAATTCGGGCGAATTAAAGCTGTAAAGAGGCTGAAGCGCCGGGCGCTGGCGGGCCGCGGCTAATGCGCCGGCCGCTGTTTTCAGCCCGCGTCGCGGCGCCAGTCGGCGATGGGATTGGGGCCGCCGGTGTAATCGAATTCGGCCCTGTCATCAACCGGCTCGCCCACCAGGTAGCGCTGCATCGCGCTCAACTTCTCGACCATTGCGCGCGGCTGCCGCAGATAGTCGGTGGGCCGAATCCAGTCGTAGCAATAACCGATCATCACGGCCTTGCGAATGCGGTCGGTCAAATTGGCGGCGCCGGCATGCCAGGTGCGATTCTCGAAGAAGACACAATCGCCGGGTTTCAGCAGCGACTCAACCTTGGAAGCCGGGTCGGCGGCGCCGGCCGGAATCTCAATGCGCTCCTTCAGTTGGTTGCTGCCGGCCGCCATCAGCGTAACGCCGGTGTTCGGCTCGCTCAAATCCGTCAGATAATAGGCGACCTTCAGCGAATGCCGGGCGATTCGGCTGTGCCCCAGGTCGCGCATTGAGGGATAGTGATCGCGGTGCCAACCCGGCAGGCGCGTGGATGCGGGCGAATCCGGCGGATCGGGATGCCGGTAAATCAGGTGGCTCGTCAGCAGCGAAAGATGCGGCCCCAGAAGCTGCGTCACGATGGAAAAGGTGGCGGGATGCGTAATCAATGGCAAGAAGGCGTCGTCCATGGAGACGCAGTTGCGGAAGCCATCGTACAAGCCGCCGTTGCTGCGCTGCCTGTTTTCCAGTCGATCGCTGGCCGTGAGCCGGTCGCCGGCCTCAATCAAAGCGGAGACGGTTTCACCGTCCAGCGCGCCGCGAACGATTAAGTAGCCTTCGTCATCGAATTGGCGTTTCTGTTCCGGCGCGATCTTGATGAAGTCCATCTGTCACTCCTGACTGTGTAAATACAGTTCGGATAATTCAGCGTCCGGGCGCGCCCTCAGCGCCTCATAGATTGCGTCAAGCAATTGGCCGCGCGTCCCGGAAAAATCGGCCAGCTCGGGCGCGTTCGCCGCCGCTGTCCAGCGTTCTCGATCCCGGTCGGAAACTGCCGCATCCAAGTTCGCCCTGTAATCCGCGCCGAGGAAGCCGCGCAAGGCGAAAAACTGCAGCGCCTCGTAATAGCTGTCGCCCGGCGCCGCATCTTCATAGTAGGTCAGAACGGCGCCCGCCGCCAGCAATCGCCGCTGCAGCTCAAGCGCGTTGACGTCGCGGACGGAAGTACCGGCATCCAGGCTGACGTTGATCGCCATCCCGGCCGCTTCGCCCAGGGCCATCCAGCAGGGCTCCATCCGCAGCGTGCTGAAACCGATATGCGTTCCCGAAGCCGGCGCCGGGATCAAGAGATTCTCGACATCCAGCGGCACGATGACGCCATAAGGCACGCTGTAGGGTTGGGTGCGATAGGTGAAAATGCCGTCGGTGTGCGGCCGCCCTTCTTCGCGTTTCAGGCAGGCATGCGAGTCCAGGGCGTAGTGGCTGGCGGTGACGCTGGTTATATGCTCGCGGCTGTGGCGTTTGGACAAGGCGTCATGGGCGGTGAAGAGATATTCGCCGCGGATGCGCCGGCCTTCGCGCACATAGATCTGGCGCGGGAAGTTGCCGTTGTCAGTGAATTCATCGCTCGCCAAGCCCCAATTGCGGCAGCGTTCGCGGAAATCGGCCGGCAGGTCCGGATCATTTTGGGCGAAATAGAAGAGGCCGAGGATGTAATCGCGCAGGCGCTGGGCGAAGCGATCGCGCCAATCCCAGCTGGCGGTCGGGTAGGGCCAATTCTCTTCCGGCAGATCGGTGGAAATGAAAGCGGCGTGCTGATTGTTGCCGTCCACCTTGTCGTTCGGCACCTTGACCATATTGGTGATCGCGCCGATGCCGTCGAACTCCATCGGCGTCGGCGGACCCGCGAAGCGATTCAAGCGCACATCGTCCACCAGGGACAGGTATTCCTCGCGGTTGTAAGCCGCAGGTTTTTCGATCCTGGTCCTATTGGCCGGGTTCTTGGTCAGCGGCAAGCGGTAGTTGTAGGACTGGACGGCGTTGTCGCCTTGGCCGGTGGAGTAGTATTCGTCGACCGGGGCGCCCCAGCGCTGATAGAATTTGCCGGCGCAGGGCTCGCCGTATTCCTCCGCGCCTTCCCGCCCCAGCATGTACGGCGCGCCGGCGGCGGCCGCCAGGTCGCCTTCATAAGTAGCGTCGACGAAAACGGCCGCGCGGTAAATTTCCGCGCCGCCGCTGTCGCGGTTAAGGATCTTGATTGCCGTCAGGGCGGCGCCGTCTTTGCTCACGTTGCTCGGCTCGAAGTCGAATTGCCGCCGCGCGCGGACCTCGAGCTTGTCGCCTTGCTCGGCGATCATCTCGAGCAGGATCTTCTCGGCGACATGCGGCTCGAAGCGGTAGCCGTCGGAGCAGTCGATGACCTGCTGCGAATCCGCGCCGTAAGTTTCGCTGTAGTGCCGCTTGATGCGCGTCACAAACTCGAGGAACAGGCCGCCGGTGGCGCCGCGGGTGTGGATGTCGGTGGCGCCCAGCCCGTTTGCCGGCAAGCCGCCGATATGCGCGCTGCGCTCCAGGATGACGGCGCGCCGCCCCGATTTGGCGACGGTGATGCCCGCCATGATGCCGGCCGGCGTGCCGCCGACGATGACGGCGTCAAACTCGAAATGCGAGGGAGATGACATATAGGGATCCTAGGATTAGTGTGCGATTGAGAGGGCGAGCCACCGGCTCGCCCGTACAGATCAGCGTTTGGCGGGCGACGCGATTGTCGCCCATACAGATTTTCATTTAGCGGGCGAGCCAAGGCTCGCCCCTACAAACTTACGATTGGCGGACGATGCGACTGTTGCCCCTACAGATTTTCATTTGGCGGGCGAGCCAATGGCTCGCCCCTACAGATCGACATTTGGCGGGCGAGCCAATGGCTCGCCCCTACAGATCAACATTTGGCGGGCGACGCAAGGGTCGTCCAAACGGAAATTTGATTGACGGGCGCATTCATTTATTCTTTCAGCGCCAGAGACACCAAAACGCGGAGCTCCGCCGGCGGCCGCACTTCGCCAGCAATGCGCAGGAAGCCGCCGAAATGGCTGACCTTGCAGAACGTCACCTCATCTCTTGCCGCGGGCAGCTCCATTTCCGTGCCTTCGTCGGCCCAGTGTATGCCGTCGGCGGAGATTTGAACGCGGGCTGTTGCGGCGAGCTTAGGCGAAACATCCAAAGCGCGAACGAAAAAGATCGCCTCGCTCGCCCAGGCCGCCTCATAGGGTTCCGTCGCGAACTCGCCCTGCCAGAGGACGTTGCGCTCGACAATCGCCGTGTAGCTCCGCCGCAGCGCCATGATCAGAATTCTCCCGAGAGCAGCGCGGAATCGAGGTAGAGGAAGGCGCGTTTGTCGCGATTGGTCTCGACCCAAAAAGCGGTATTCAGCATGCAATTCAAATTGGGCATGGCGGGAATGGAAATGTATTTCAGCGGCTCGCCTTCATAAATGAGGTCGTTGCACTGGAAGCCCAGAAAGCGCCGTTCCGCCAGGTCGACATTGACGCGCAGGTAATGCCAATTCATCTTGGTGGCAATCTCGTTGTAAGCGAGAGTTTGGGCGGGCGCGTCGATGAATTCCCAATTCTCGGGCCCTAGGTGGAAATGCGAGACGGTCTCGCCCGAATCACCGATCTTGCTGAAGGCGCGGGTCGCGCCTTTCATCTGCCAGCGGTTGACCATTTCGCCGCCCATGGCGTTGAGGTAGCGCAGGTGCGGCATCCAGCGGTACTCGGGATTCATGCCGTCTTGCAGGTCGAAAAGCACGCCGAAGGCGCGCACATCGTTGAGGGACAAGCGCAGTTCGCTCGCTTCCGGCTTGAATGTGAAGTAGCACTCCAATTGGATATGGCCGCGTCGGCGGAAGGTCAAGCGTTTGATGCTGGTCGCCAGCGCGCCTTCCCGCGCCCGGCTGGCCAATTTGAGCGAGTATGTGCCTTCCATGGAGCCGGCCGTACCCGTGTCCCACATCGATTGGTTGCTGAGCATGGGCGGCCGCATGTCGGCATATTCCGGCAGCATCGAATCAAGGCTGTGCTCGTAATTGCCGATCAACTCGGACCAGCCGTGAACCCCTTCGTCGAAGTCGTCATAAAAGATGATCCGCTCCAGAGGATCGAAGCGGCTGAGGCGGGGGTCGGCTGCGTACATGCTCATTTTGTTCTGTGTGATCCTCTTGCTTTTCTGGCCTTGCCAGGACCAGCAATATCTACGTGTCCATCAGCGACGGCAGCACGTACCAGTCTTCTTCGCCAGGAGAATCGTATTTCATCCAGTCCGTGTCCGGCGATATGAGGATGTCCACCAGCAGCTCAAGCGCGCCGCTGCCCCGGCTTATTTCCGCAATGTCGACCGTATTGGCGCCGTTGATATCGTCCATGTGCTTGAGGTCAGCGCGGATCCAAACATGATGACCGCTATTGCGGCTATACCATTTCAGTTTCACCGCGTTCGCGTACTTTAGGATATTCAGGACACCTGGGTTTTCCATTGCAACCGCCATTCTGCAGTGCGTCGTTTCGGCCCTTGCTTTGACAGTTCGCCCAGTACGCGTTACACTTGCCTGTGGTTATTCTGCGTCGGGTGAAGCTCGCCCAAGTATAACCAGTTGAGGGCAGAACGCAACAAACTCGCCCGGGCCAGCAGTCCAGGAATTGAAAGGTTGCCCTGTCTTCTTTCTACGATTCTAATGCCACATAGGAGAGCGTCATGAAATTTTCACTTTTTGTACGTCTGGCGATTGCGCTAGTCATGCTGTTTTCAGTCGGCCTCGTTCCGGCGCTCGCGGATTGCGAAGGCGAAGTCATTGAACTCGAGTTCATGAATTGGTGGGGCGCCGCCCGCGAAGCCTACATGGACGAACTTATCCTGCACTTCCAGGAAGACAACCCCTGCGTCCGCGTCATCAACCAGGTCCAACCCTGGGATAACCGGGCTGAATTGCTCGCCACCGCCGCCGCCAGCAGCAATCCGCCGGGCATCATCATGTCAACCCGTCCTGAGACCTATCAGTTCGCCATCAACGGCTTGATCATCCCGATCGATCACTTCGTGGAAGCGCATGGCACTGACCTCAGCGTCTTCTATGACGGCGAGATTGGCCTGCAATACTGGAACGGCGAACTCTACGGCTTGCCGATGCCGACCGCCGGCGGCTTGACCGGTTTGATGATTTACAACAAGAATCTGCTGCGCGATGCCGGCTTCGATCCGGAAAGTCCGCCCCAGACCTGGCAAGAGTTGGAAGAGATGGCGGCGGCGATCACGGTCGCCGACCCCATGGGTATAGATGTTCTGGGCGCGGCCGCCTTCGGCACGGATTCGGAGTTTGTCGCCTGGCTCTACACCAACAACGGCCGGTACGCCTCGGATGATGGCCGCACCTTGCTCTTCAACAGCCCCGAAGGCCTGGAAACCTTGGAGTGGATGCTCAATTTGACCAACAACGTCAACCACGGCACCTTGAACATCACCGACTTCTTCCAGGATACGAGCTTCTCCCAGGGCGATCATCCCTGGTACGAAGACCAACAAGCCTTCCTGCACATCAATACCTCCTTCTTCGGGCACTTCAATGTGGCCGATCCGGATGGCTATGCGGACACCGAAAGCTGGGGCACGATGCTGCGGCCCTACAACGGCGACAACCCCGAGGCCCATTCCGCGGGCACCACCGGCTACAATTACAGTGGCGCCTGGGCCTACACGATTCCGGCTGTGCATCCGCCGGAGATGCAAGAGGCGGCTTTCAAGTTCGCCGAATTCATCGGCGTCCATCCGCAGGGCGGCTGCGCCTTCCTGTTCCGCCAGAGCCGGCCCTCGCCGGTGAAGGAATGCAACGAGAACCCGGCTTACTACGATGTCAATCCCTATTGGAGCGTGGTGCTTGAAGGCCTGTCGCTCGATACGCCGGTGCAAATCACGCCAGTTCAGGGGCAGTTGGCCGAGATCCTTTCCAATAATATCGCCGAGGCCTACCACGGCGTGAAATCGGCGGAAGACGCGCTGAACGACGCCCATGAGGAGATGCAGGCGCTCTTGGACGAGTTCTGGGCGGAATTCGACGCGGCGAACATGTAGCGTCGATCAAGACCCGGTTGATTCCCTTCCCGCATCTTCGGGGAGGGAATTCTCGCAATCGAATGTGGCTGTCATGTGATTGACAGCCGCCGCTTATTAGGACTTCGTAGGGGCGACCCGGTGGGTCGCCCGCCTGAAAAGCATTAGCCGGGAAATACAATGGCGCAAGCATCGCTGAAAAGCAAAACAGCACAACCCGAAACCACCTTGAAGCTGCGCTTGCAGGAATGGTGGTTCCGCAATCGCGCCTTGATTGGCTTCGTATTCATCTTCCCCTGGTTCGCCGGCTTCATCATCTTTGACGCCATGCCCTTCGTCTACAACTTGTATTTGAGCTTCACCGACTATCAGATCGGCACCCAGGGCACGCCGCCGTGGATTGGCCTGGAGAACTACGACAAGATCTTCTTTGAGGATAAGTTCTTCGGCAAGAGCATGTATAACACGCTCTACTACCTGGGCTTCAGCGTGCCCTTGCGCCTGATATTCGCCTTCTTTATCGCCTTGATCTTGAACCTGCGCGTGCGCGGGATGGAACTCTATCGCACATTATTCTATGTGCCGTCAGTTGTGCCTCTGGTCGCGGCGACGGTTATATTCGCCGGTTTCCTCAACACGCGCTATGGTTTCCTCAATCAGTTCCTCGTCTTGATAGGCGCGACGCCGGTGCGCTGGCTGTCTTCGCCCGATGCGATCAAGCCATCGCTGATTCTGCTCAGCCTCTGGGGCTTCGGCGCGCAGATGATCATCTTCCTCGCCGGCTTGCAGAGCATCCCGGAAGATCTGTACGAAGCGGCGGCGATTGACGGGGGTACCGGCTGGCAGCGGCTGCTTTTCATCACCGTCCCGCTGATGACGCCAACGATATTTTTCAATTTGCTCTTGGCTTTGATCGGCGGCTTCCAGGTCTTCGAGCAAGTCTTCATCCTCCTGGGGACCAATGGGGGGCCCTTGCAAGCCGGACTTGTCTATATGCTACATGTCTACAATAAAGCATTCCGAGATTTCGAATTTGGCTATTCGGCCGCGCTGTCCGTGGTCCTGTTCCTCATCATTTTTGTATTGACGATGTTGCTCGTGTACACCTCCAATCGCTGGGTATTCTACGGGGATTCGCAAGACGATGAGAACTAAGCTTCTTTAGCAGGATGCAGGCATGATTGAAGATCCCAGAACCAGATTGGTTCGCCACATCATCATTTATGGGGTTCTTACCGCCGGCGCAATCGTGATGATGGTGCCGTTGCTTTGGACGGTGACAACCTCGCTGAAAACGCGGGACAAGATAACGATACGGCGGCTGGAAATGATTCCGGACCCGGTCGCCTGGGAAAACTATCCCAAGCTCTTTGAGGCGCGCCCTATCCTTCAATACACGCGCAATACGATGGTCATCGTGGTGGCATCGCTCTTTGGCGCCTGGGTGCCCTGCACGCTGGCCGGCTACGCCTTCGCGCGCATTCCCTTCCCCGGGCGGAACCTCTTCTTTGGCATCTTGCTGGCGACGATGATGCTGCCCTATGTGGTGCGATTAATACCCTTATTCCTGTTTTTCGATGAAATCGGCTGGACGCGCACCTTCGGTCCATTAATCCTGCCGCGTCTCCTCGGGCACAACGCCTTCTATATTTTCTTGTACCGGCAGTTTTTCCGCGGCATACCCGAAGACATCTACGACTCGGCGCGCATCGACGGCTGTTCCGAATTAGGCGTCTGGTGGCGGATATTCATGCCCATGTCGCGTCCGGTGCTGGCGGCGGTTTCGATCTTCGCCTTTTCTTTCGCCTGGAACGATTTCCTGAATCCGCTGATTTACCTGGGCTCGAACAAAGAACTTTGGACCCTGGCCCTGGGCTTGAACGCCCTGCAGGGTTTTGAAGGCGAGGACAACAGCCTGAACCTGATCATGGTCTTCTCAATGCTTATGATCATTCCGATGCTGATCGTCTTCTACTTCGGCCAGAAGCACCTCATCAGCGGCGTGACGGCCCAGGGCAGCCTCAAGGGATAATGCCAATTTGAGTGCGGCGCCGCCCCCCATAACAGTATCTTCGCGCGGCAGCGGGACACTTCCCCCCAATGCATTGGGGGGACCGAGGGGGGTTCCAAATGTCGTTTACATCGTGCTTGATCAATGGCGCGGCGACTGCCTCGGCATCGCCGACAGCGCCCACCCGCTGATGACGCCGCATTTTGATCAACTGGCTTACGAAGGCATCTGGTACCGGCGCGCTTACGCCGATTGCCCAGTCTGCATGCCGCAGCGCGCCACCATGCTCACCGGCTTCACTGGCAGCCAGCATGGCCTGCCGCATAATTTCATGCGCGGTCCACGCAGCCCCATTCCAGCGCAGCACAGCCTGCCCGGGCGTCTGACGCGGGAAGCGGGCTATCAGACCAAAGCGATCGGCAAGATGCACTTCTATCCGGAACGGGCGCGCTTCGGATTTGAAGATATCAGCCTGCATCCCAACGACTATGTCAACTTTCTGGAAGAGCAGGGCTGGGGCGGTTTCTATCGCGGGCATGGCTTGGGCGGGAACGAGGTCTATCCGGCCCTCAGCGCACTGCCCGAGCATTTAACGCATACCCACTGGATTGTCGACGAAGGCATCCGCTTCCTGGGGCGGCGCGATCCGGACTGCCCCTTCATGCTTTGGATGGTCTTCGAGGCGCCGCACAGCCCCTTCGATCCGCCGGAACCGTTTGATCGCTTCTATGACGATTTTGAGACGCCGGAACCGGCTATCGGCGACTGGGTCGGCACGAAGCATGAGCCGCCGGCTTTTATCCGTCAGCGCATTGTGAGCAAGGCGGACCGCATTCCGCCGCCGGTGATGCGGCGGCTGCGCCGCCACTATTACGGGCAGATCACGCATATCGATTATCAGTTGGGGCGCTTGCTGGGCGAGCTCAAACGGCAGGGCTTGTACGAGAACACGGTTATCGTGGTCACATCTGACCATGGCGAGCACCTGGGCGATCATCGCCTTTTTGCAAAAAACAGCTTCCTGGAGTCTTCCGCCCGTGTGCCAATCATCTTGCGCTTGCCAGCGAATCACGGCATCTACAACCGACGCTCGGACGCGCCCGTGCTGACCGCGGATATCGCCCCGACGCTGCTCGAGCTGGCCGGCCTTGAGCCGGCTGTGGAGATGGACGGCCTTTCTCTGCGGCGGCAGCCGGACGACCGCGTCATTTTCGGCGAGACAAGCGACAGCGTCTTCGCGACCGATGGCGCATTCAAATATGTCTATTACTTCGAGGGCGGGGTTGAGCACCTATTCCATAGCGCTGAGGATCCTGACGATCTGCGCAACTTGGCCGGGGATTCCGCCTACGTCCGGCGTCAAGAGGATTTGAAGTCGCGCTTGATCGCCTATCTTCGCCAGAACAAGCGGCCCTGCATCGTGGATGGCGCATTGCGCCGCGCCGAAGCCGAATTGGACATCGACGCTTTGCGCGCCCGGAATAGCGCCGCCTGGCGCGGGCCGCTGCGCTACGGGCAGGGATACGACTCTTAGGCGACCCGCGCCAGCTATGGGTTTTGCAGCGTAAGATAATCACCCACGATTGTGGTGAACTCGATGATGTTGCCAAAGGGATCGCGGCAGAAAAACCGCGGCCGGCCGGCAATGGCCTCGACATCGTAAGGCGCGTGGCCGGCGTCGGCCAGTTTCCGGCGCACGCCGGCCAGATCTTCAACGACGAGACAAAAGTGCCGGGTTGAAGGGTCTTCCAGCGGTTCTTCGCGGAAGCAATGCAATTCGGCATCGGCGCCGATTTGGAACCAGATCACCTCCATAGCCTGAATGCTGGACGGCGCTGGAATCTCCGGCAAGCCCAGCAAGTCGCCATAGAAGGCGCGGGTGGCGGCCTCGCTGCCGGGCGGCCGCGGTATGCTGACGTGCTGCAGGCGGAAGCTCATCGTCGCCTCGATTCTCTCGTGTCTCATTTGGTCGCCATTTTAACAGATTCCCCCGGGCAATCGCTTCAAAATTGATCATTAACTACAGAGAACGCAGAGGGCACAGAGAAGTATACGCAAGTTAGCAATTAAAAGAATCCGCGTTGTCTATCGCGACATATATGCGGGCGAGCCACGTGCTCGCAAGAGGAGACTCGGTGTACGGGCGAGCCGGTGGCTCGCCCTCTTCTGCAATAAACTGCCCATCAGAATTAGCACGACTTGCTCGCGTTTATTCAGAAGTAAACGCAAGAAAGCAATTGGAAAATGCGCATTGTGTTTCGCGGCATCTTTGCGGGCGAGCCGGTGGCTCGCCCCTACGGCATAACAGGAGGCTCGCCCCCTCGTGCTTCAAAATGCCCATCAGATTGATGCATTGCGTATTTGCTGATGCCTCTGCGTTCTCTGTAGTTCAAGAATATTTTGAGCGATTGCTCTGGCAGATTTCCGCGGTGGTCTTGACAGCAGTATGCTCCCCTGTTAGTCTATGTGCTAATGTAACGGGTGTGTGCAAATGCACAGTCTGCTTCGGGAGTTGGCGGCGGATGGCGCAGGCGATTGTCTTGCCAAAACTGGGAAATACCGTCGAGAGCGCGGTTATTTTGGCTTGGCATGTGGCGGTCGGCGCCGCGGTTGAGGTCGGCGATCCGCTCTGCGAGATCGAGACGGACAAGGCAACCCTCGATGTGGAAAGCAGCGCAGCCGGCATCCTGCTCGCTCAGCTTTGCCGGCCCGGTGACGAGGCGCCGGTGCTGAGCAATATCGCCGTTGTCGGGCGGGCGGGCGAATCCATCGCTGAATTTATGGCGCTGGCCTCCACACCTGGCGACGATATGGCGCGCGAGCGGGAAGCCGGCGCCCCAAGCGCTGTCAGCGCGGAATCGGAAAGGGAATCCCGGCAACCCGTCTTCATTTCGCCGCGCGCGCGCAATTTGGCGCAGCGCAAGGGCTTGAATATAGACGGCCTTCAAGGCAGCGGACCGGACGGGCGAATCATTGAGCGCGATATCGAAGCGGCGCTGAGCCAGCAAGTCAAGCTGACCCCGGTTGCGCAAGCCATGCTGGACAGCGGCGAGTTCGCGCTGGCGGATGGGCCGCCGAGCGCGGGACGCCTTGGCAAGCGGGATCTTGTGCCGCTCGAGCGGGACGCCGCCGTCCGCGAGATCCCGCTAAAGGGCGCGCGCAAGATCATCGCCGGGCGCCTGCTGGAATCGTTGCGGACGACCGCGCAATTCACGCTGAACGCCTCCGCCGACGCCCGCGCCCTGCTCGCCTTTCGCCGACGTTGCAAAGAAAGCGCTGAAATGCGCGATGTGAGCCTCAACGATCTGCTTCTGTTTGCGGTCGCGCGGACGCTGCCCGGCTTCCCCGAACTCAACGCGCTATTCGAAGACAATACCGTCTATCAGTACCGGGCGGTTCACCTGGCGATGGCGGTGGACAGCGAGCGCGGTCTGCTGGCGCCGGTGATACGCGACGCCGATGCGCTCTCGCTGCCGGGGATTGCCGCCGAAGCGCAGCGGCTGGCGGTAGCTTGTCGCGCCGGCGCGGCGCATCCCGATGAACTGACCGGCGGCACCTTCACCGTCAGCAACCTGGGCGCGCTGGGCATCGAGAGCTTTACGCCGCTTCTGAATCCGCCGCAGGCAGCAATTCTTGGGCTGGGCAGTATCAACTTGAAGCCGGTGCAATTGCAGGATGAAATCAGTTTCCGGCCGCATGTCGGGCTTTCTCTGACGGTTGATCATCAAGTGGTTGATGGCGCGCCGGCCGCGCGCTTCTTGCAGCGGCTCAGCGCCAATCTCGCGCGGATTGACGCGCTTGTGGATTAGGGGACTGCGCGTCGTTTTTCGAGGCATATTTGCGGGCGACCCAAGGGTCGCCCCTACGGCATACGAGGAGACTCGGTGGCTCGCCCAGCCTTGCTTCAAAATGCCGATCAGATTGTTGCATTACTTTCCTGGTGTTACTTAGAAGGGGGTAGGGTCGCTAGAATGCCAAAATCCCTAACCATTGACCCGGCCGAAGAACGCCGGCGCTCGGTCATTCAGGCGCCGGAGATTCCGGTCAACGCCTATCGGCCCGATCCGGCAGCCGAGGCCCGGCAATACAGCCGAGACGCCCTGGTAAATATCTACTGCGACATGCGGCTCATTCGCGAGTTTGAGTCGGCGCTGGACGGCTTCAAGAAGCAAGGCGTCTATCGCGGCATCCACTACAGCCACGCCGGCCCGGCGCACTTGTCGATCGGGCAGGAGGCGGCCGCCGTCGGTCAATGCCTGCACCTGGCCCCGCATGACTTCATTCTCGGTTCGCACCGCAGCCATGGCGAAATCCTGGCCAAGGGCCTGGCCGCCATTCGCGCGCTTGAGCCCGACCGGCTCCTCGCTATCATGGAAGATTACATGGGCGGCAGCGCGCTCCGCGTCGTGGAGTCCCTGGACGACTTCGCGGATATCCGCGCCTTGGCCCGCAGTTGGCTGGTTTACAGCGCCTACGCCGAGATATTCGCGCGCGCAACTGGCTTCAATAAAGGCATGGGCGGCTCCATGCATACCTTCTTCCCGCCCTTCGGCATCATGCCCAACAATGCAATCGTCGGCGGCTCAGCCGATATCGCGCTGGGCATGGCCCTCTTCAAGCGCATCAACCGTAAGCGGGGCATCGTCATCGCCAATCTCGGCGATTCTTCGGTGGCCAGCGGACCGACCTGGGAAGCGCTGAACTTCGCGGCGATGGATCAGTATCATACCCTCTGGAATGCCGATCTTGGCGGCGCTCCGCCGATCCTTTTCAATTTCATGAACAATTTCTACGGCATGGGCGGGCAACCCCAAGGCGAGACCCTGGGCCACGGCGCTTTGGCGCGGGTGGGCTTGGGCGTCAATGCCGAGGCGATGCACAGCGAACGTGTTGACGGCTACAATCCCCTGGCGGTGGCCGATGCCACGCGGCGGAAAAAAGCGCTGCTGCTGGCCGGGAACGGTCCCGCCATGCTTGATGTGATCACCTACCGCTACAGCGGTCACTCGCCCAGCGACGCCTCGTCCTATCGCGGCCGCCAGGAAATCGACCTGTGGCGCGCGCAAGATTCGATCCGCGGCTTCGGCGACTACCTGCGCGAGAATGGACATGCCGATGCGGCCGAGCTTGGGCGCATTGAAGAGTCTGTCCTTGAGACGATCACAAGCGCGGTTGAAGCAGCGGTCGATCTGGATCGCTCGCCGCGGCTGGCCGTGGCGGGCGATGCGATCGGCGCGTTGATGTTTTCCAATGAAAAAGCCGATGCCCTGGACGAGCGCGAGCCGGATGTACTGCAGCCCCTGGCGGAGACCCGCTTGCAGGTTACGGCCGCCAAACACCGCTTCGGCCTGGACGAGACGGGCGCGCCCCGGCCCCGGCTCAAGACGCTGACTTACGCCGAAGCCATCTTCGAAGCGATGCTGCACCGTTTCTACCAGGATCCCACGCTGATCGCATTCGGCGAGGAGAATCGGGATTGGGGCGGCGCCTTCGGCGCTTATCGCGGCTTGACGGAAGCGATTCCCTACCACCGCCTTTTCAACACGCCGATTTCGGAAGCGGCGATCGTCGGCGTGGCGGTCGGCTACGCGCTGGCCGGCGGACGCGCAGTCCCCGAACTGATGTATTGCGATTTTATGGGTCGCGCCGGCGACGAAATCTTCAACCAGATGGCGAAGTGGCAGGCGATGTCGGCCAATGTCCTGCGCATGCCGCTGGTCCTGCGCGTTTCGGTCGGCATGAAATATGGCGCCCAGCATTCGCAGGACTGGAGCTCCATCGTCGCCCATATTCCGGGTTTGAAGGTCTACGCGCCGGCCACGCCCTATGACGCCAAAGGCATGCTCAATCTGGCCCTGCGCGGCACGGACCCGGTCGTCTTCTTCGAGAGCCAACGGCTCTACAACCAGACCGAGACTTTGCACCGGGGCGGCGTGCCGCTTGAGTATTACGAGGTGGAAGAGGGCGAACCCTTCCGGCATCGGCGCGGCGGCGACATCACTATCGTCACGCTTGGGGCGACGCTTTACCGCGCCCTGGAAGCGGCCGAGCGCCTGGAGCATGAGCACGGTCTTGAAGCCGAGGTCATCGACGCCCGCTTCCTCAACCCCTTGAATTACGAGCCGATCATTGAATCGGTCAAAAAGACGGGCAAGGTCCTGCTGGCCGCGGACACGGTTGAGCGCGGCGCATTCTTGCACACGCTGGCATCGAACATTAGCCAGCTGGCCTTCGATTATCTTGATGGACCGGTCGCCGTTCTCGGTTCGCGCAACTGGATCACGCCGCCGGCTGAGCTGGAAGAGAGTTTCTTTCCCGGCCCGGACTGGATGATCGATACCATCCACCAGCGCATCCTCCCCTTGCCCGGTTACCGGCCGCGCAGCGCGCAAGGCGCGGACGAGATTGTCCGGCGCAACCGAGCCGGCGTCTAAACATGATTGATGCCGCGCGTCAGGAATTGCTGGCCCGAGTCGCCGCGATGTATTACCAGCAGGAGCTGACGCAGAACGAGATCGCCGCCGCGTTGGACTTGTCGCGCGTCAAGATTTATCGCCTGCTCAAGGAGGCGCGGGAGACGCAGATTGTGCGCATCATGATCGATTGGCCCATCAAGCGCGCCGACGCGCTCGAAAAGCGCCTGACCCAGCGCTTTGCCCTGGATCAAGCGCTGGTTCTGCGGACGAACGCGGGCGATTCGGCGCTGCTGCTGCGCCAGATCGCGCAGCTGGCGGCGCGTTATCTGGAGGCGGCGCTGGTCGATTGCGGCAGCTTGGCGATCTGCTTCGGCAGCACGACCTACGAAGTCATCCACGCCATCCGCGCCGATTTTCAAGCCGATGTCAAAGTGATGCAGGCGACCGGCAGCCTCGCGCATGCGCTCAAAGAATTCGATAGCTCGGCTTTGACTCGGCAATTGGCGCAAAAGCTCGGCGGCGAGGCGTTATACTTGTCGTCGCCCTTGCTCGCCGATAGCGCCGAAGCGGCCGCCGTCATCCGCGAGCAAGCGGTGGTCGCCCGGTCCCTTGAGCAAGTGAGGCGCGCCGACATCGCCTTGGTTGGCATCGGCGATCTCGATCTGGCGGGATCCGGCTTCATCCGCGCCGGCGTGGCGGAATCGGGACAACTCCTGGCCTACCGCGAACGGGGCGCCGTTGGCGATATGGCTTGGCAGATTTTCGACCGCGCGGGATCGCTCTTCCCATGCGAACTCAACCGGCGCATCATCGGCGTCACGCTGGAGGAATTGCGCGCCATTCCACAGACGGTCGCCGTCGCCGCCGGGCTAAACAAAGCGGCCGCCATCCGCGGCGCTCTGCGATCAGGCGCGATCAACGCGCTCTGCACGGATGAAGAGACCGCAGCGCATATAATAGCGATAGCGTAGGGGCGAGCCACTGGCCCGCCCGCTAAAACAGCAGATGCAGGGGCGATCTGCTAACTCGCCCATTTCAGGTTCATGTAGGGGCGAGCCACTGGCTCGCCCGCAGATAGCAAGGAGACCCGCCAATGCCCATCGGACAGGTCACGCAACAGGTCAAGATCGCCGCCGGTCTCTTCTGGGCGGATTACGCCGCGCTCGGCGCCCAAGTGGCTGAGTTGGAAGCGGCCGGCGTTGATTGGATTCATATCGAAGTGCGCGATGGCAAGTATATGGATTTCGCCATGCCCCGCGGCGGCTACGATATCATCGAAGCGACCTGCAACAGCACGTCCCTCGAAGTGGAGGCGCAGCTGCAGATGGTTCGGCCCAACTTCAGCGTCTTCGACCAACTGGCGGATCTCGGCGTGAGCTTGATCAGCCTGCCGCTGGAGACAACCAACGAAATGATCTTCCAGAATATCACCTATATCAAAGAGAAGCTGGGGCTGAAGGTGGGAGTCTGGGCTTGGCAGGGCGTGCCGGCCGTCGCCTTCGAGCAATTCATTCACCCCCATGTCGACATCATCGAATACGAAAGCCGGGCGCCCTTCTGGAAACCGACGACCGGCGGCCGAAGCCCGCATACCATCGACCCCATTGTTCTGGAAACCCTGCGCAAACTGCATGAGATGATCGCGGCCGCGGACATGCAAGACCGCATCGAGCTGATGGAAGACGGTGGCTTGAATGCGGGCAATGTCGCCCAATTCATCGCGGCGGGAATGACCGTGGGCGAATTTTCGTCGCCGCTCTTGAAGGGCCCCGCTGGCAAGCTGCAGGCGGGCAGCGGCGAAATCAGCGCCGCCGCGCAGCGCCTGCGCGCTGTCATGCGCGAAGCCAGCGATATGTATCGGGATGCAAACGGTTTGAAAGCATGAATACGCGGGCGACGCACAGCCGCGCGTAGACACTGCGGTCCAGTCGCCCCGACGTAACTTGCGCTAGAGTAGGGGCGATCCACTGGATCGCCCGTCACAAAAATACAGGATGGGGGCTTTATGCCAAAAATCAGAATCGGCTTGATCGGCTACGGCGGCATCGGGCGGGTGCATGCCGCGGCTTACCGCGCCATCCCGTTCCACTACGGCCTGCCGGCCGACAGCATCCAGATCGCCGGCGTCGCCACAAGCCGGGCCGAGACGGCGGCGCGGGCCGCGAACGAGATCGGCTGCGATTTCCACAGCGCCGATTATCATGAATTGCTGGCGCGCGAAGACATCGACGCCGTCGATATCTGCACGCCCAACAATTCCCATCACGCGATCGTTGCGGCGGCGGCGGCGGCCGGGAAGCACATCTACTGCGAAAAGCCGCTGGCGATGACCGTCGCCGAGGCCGAGAACATGGCCGACGCCGTTCGCAGCGCCGGCCTCAAGGCGCAGATGACATTCAATTTCCGCTTCTTCCCGGCCATTTTGCGCGCCCGGCAACTGGTCGACGCCGGTTTTCTGGGCCGCGTCTTTTCCTTCCGCGGCCGTTACCACCGCTCGAGCTACATCAGCAGCGAGAAGCCGATGTCCTGGCGGCTGCGGCGGGCGATCACCGGCGGCGGCGCGCTCTTTGATCTGGGCTCGCATATTCTGGATCTGCTCTACTTCCTGCTGGGCGATTTTGCCGAGGTCAATGCCACCCTCGAGACATTAATCAAAGAACGGCCGAGCGCTGCCGGCGCGGCCGAGAAAACGCCGGTTGATGTGGACGATATTGCGCTCTTGCAGGCGCGCCTCGCTGACGGCGCCTTGGGCACGGTGGAGATTTCGCGCATGGGCACGGGCGCGACAAACGATCTAACCTTCGAAGTCTTCGGCGACCGCGGCGCGATCCGCTGGACCCTGGACGACCCGGCCTGGCTTTATGTCTATGACCTGCGCGATGCGGAGGGTCCCTTCGGCGGCGAACGCGGCTTCCGCAAGATCGAGGCGGTCGGGCGTTTCGCCAGCGGGAAGGCGCCGGACCCGTCGATGACGCCCGATTTCATGCGCGTGCACGCCGAGTGTCAGTATCAGTTCATCCGCTCGATCTGGGATGACAAGCCGACATCGCCCTCATTCGACGATGGCTTGCATATCCAGCGCATCATGGACGCGGCCGAACGCTCGTCTCAGGTGGGCGGATGGGTCAACTTGGCAACTTAGCTCCCCTCCCCAATGCGTTACTGAGGAGCGGACAGATTTTCTACCCCATCCCCGGCCCTTCCCCAAAGCATTGGGGAAGGGTGACTCGTTGATAGAATTGAGTATAAACACGAAAAAAATACATGAACGATCATAAAAGACTATCTACTTTCAGCGCGCTCCCCCTTCCCTAGCTTGCTGGGGAAGGGGGCTGGGGGGATGGGGTTGTAGTGGTCTCAAATTATTGGACACAAAATCTCAGAATCGCAGGGGTGGTTGCGTTGCAACCACTGCGCCTCGTATTCTGCCGGCGTCTGGTAGCCTAAGGCGCTATGAACGCGTTGCTTGTTGTAGACCACCTCGATGAAGTAACCAATCTGCTCGCGCGCTTCTGCCATGCTTTGATATTCGCTCCGGTCGATTTCCTCCTCCTTGATTGTGCGAATCAGCCGTTCTACGTGGCCGTTTTCTTTCGGTTTTCCCACGGCCGACATGCTGACCTGAGTGCCCTGATCGTGCAGGAGCTTGACGTGTGAGTTGCCGCAATATTGCCTGCCTTGGTCAGAGTGATGGATTTCTGGCGCCGGGTAGTGATGCAAGGCCTGTCGCAGCGGTACGAGGACCAATTCTTGACCCAAGGACCAACTCAGGTTCCAGCCTCGCACAGCCCGGGTGTAGAGGTCCATCAGCACCGCCAGATAGACCTCTTCTCCGCGCAAGCCCACATGGGTGATATCGGCCACCCAGACTTGGTTCGGCTTCGTCACGGTCATGCCTTGCAGCAGGTTCTTGTAGCGCCCGTGAGGATGCCGGCTGTCCGTTGTGCTTGTCCGTCGCTTTGGCTTGAACAGCAAGTTCAGCTCGCCCATCACGCGTCTGACCCGATTGCGACTCACATTCAGGAAGTAGGGCTCGCGTGACAACTGCGCCTTGATCCGCCGGCTGCCGTAGGCCGGGCGCTGTCCAGCGATGTCCGCTATCGCTTCCCGCAACGCTCGCTCATCGCGCTGCTTGCCGCGATGGTAATAGCTGCTTCTCGGCAAATCCAGCGCCGCGCAACAGTCTGTCACACGATACTCCCGGCTTAACACCTGCACTAGCTCTCGTTTTCGAGCGGTAGTGACTTCAAGTAGCGACTGGCTTTTTTTGCAATTTCCAGTTGCATGGCTTGTTTCCCCGCCAATCGCTCCAAATCATCGATGCGTTCCAACAGACGCTTCTGCTCCGCCGGCCGGCCCGGCTCAAATATCCTGGGCGCCCCTTCAAAGAATTGCGTCTTCCAACGGGAAAGCAGCGTGTCCTTGATCTGATAGTCCCGGCTCGACTGAGCCAAACTCTTCCTCCCGGATACCATCTCCAACACGACCTGCGCCTTGAACTCCGGGCTATACTTACGTGCCTTTGCCATAGTCGTCTCCCCTCGTGACCAAACACTAGTATACTCACTCCACTAGGTGTCCAGTTTTTCGAGACCACTACAGGTAGAAGAAGCGAGGTAGCATGAACCAGTACCGGACAAGCCTTTCAACCAACTTGAATTCGGTTTCTCAATACTTTGTTGGAACGACTTCTGTGGTGAAACAAGAGAGTTAAGACAGTTGCCTTGAACGAGAAGCGCTACGATTTCATCATCATCGGCAGCGGCATGGGCGGCGGCACAGTCGCCTACGCCCTGCGCGACAGCGGCGCGCGCATCCTGCTGCTCGAGCGCGGCGACTTCCTGCCGCAAGAGGCGCAGAACTGGCAAGTCGACGCCGTATTCCAAGAGAATCGCTACAAACCGGCCGAGAACTGGATTGACGCGGGGAACGGCGGCGAATTCAAGCCCGGCGTCCATTATTATGTCGGCGGCAATACCAAAGTTTATGGCGCCGCATTACCGCGTTTCCGCGTTCGCGACTTTGACGCGCTCGAACATGAGGGCGGCACATCGCCCGCCTGGCCGATCTCTTATGCCGACCTCGAGCCCTATTACAACATCGCCGAAGAACTCTTCTTCGTGCATGGTCGCGCCGGCGACGATCCCGGCGAACCGCCGCGCAGCCGCCCCTATCCCTTTCCCGAAGTGCCGCACGAGCCTTATATTGCCGAACTGATTGAGAAGCTGCGCGCGCAGGGCCTGCATCCCTATTGCTTGCCGATGGCGATTGACCTGCGGGATGGCGGGCGCTGCATCCGCTGCAAAACATGCGATGGCTTTCCTTGTCAGGTGCATGCCAAAGGCGATGCCGAAGTCTGCCTGGTCCGGCCGGCTTTGGATTCCGGCGGCATTGAGCTATGGACGAATACACGAGCGCGCCGCCTGTTGACTGACGAGCGCGGAAAGCGCGTTGCCGCTGTTGAAGTCGAGCGGGCGGGCGAGTCGCTCCGCGTTTCCGCCGATCGCATCATCCTGTCATGCGGCGCGGTCAATTCCGCCATCTTGCTGCTGCGCTCCGCGGACAGCTGGCACCCGGACGGCCTGGCCAATTCCTCGGGATTGCTCGGGCGCAATTATATGGTGCATAACAATACCGCCCTGACGGCCGTTGCGCCGTTGAAGACCAACCCAACCGTTTTCCAGAAGACAACCGCCGTCAACGACTACTATTTCGGCGATGCCGATTTTCCCTGGCCGATGGGTAATATCCAGGCCCTGGGCAAGCTGCAAGCGGGCATGCTATCGGCGGCCAAGCCCTACCTGCCCAAGCCGATACTGACGGCCATGGCCGGGCGCAGCGTCGATTGGTGGGTCATGTCGGAGGATTTGCCCGATCCGGAAAACCGCGTCTACCTGGGCGCTGACGGGACTGTGCAGGTGCGTTGGCGACCGAACAACCGCGTCGCCCATCAAGAATTGATCCGCCGCGCCGTGCGCATGATGCGCGCCGCCGGCTATGCCTTTGTCTTCACCGAGACGCTGGGCATCGAGACGAACTCGCACCAATGCGGCACCGCCCGCTTCGGTAACGATCCGGCGACATCGGTGCTCGATCCCTTTTGCAAGGCGCACGATATCGACAATCTATACGTGATGGATTCTTCTTTCTTCCCTTCATCCACGGCGATGAATCCGGCGCTGACCATCTGCGCGCAGGCGCTGCGCCTGGCCGACCGCTTGCAGGGCAAAGCGCCGCTGCGCTCGGAGCTGGCGCTATGAGCCATGTGATCGGCATCGACCTCGGCGGCAGCAAGATCGCCCTCGGCCTGGTCAATCCGAAGAACGAGATTCTGGCGCGACGCCGCCTGGATACGGAATCGCAGCGCGGGCTCGACGATGTGATCGAACGCATCGCCGTTGCCGTGGATGCGCTCCGGAGCGACTTGCCGCGCGCCGAAACGCTGGCCGCCGTCGGCATCGGCGCGCCCGGGCCGGTCGATCACATAAGCGGCGATCTGCTGGACCTGGTTAACTTGCCCGGCATCTCGAATACGCCCTTCCGCCGCGCCCTGCAAGAACGGCTGGCCCTGCCGGTCAAGCTCGATCATGACGCGAAGGTGGCGGCCCTGGGCGAGTTCCATTTCGGCGCCGGACGCCGGCGCGACAGCATGATATACATTGTCTGTGGCACCGGCGTCGGCGCGGCCATCATCTATCAAGGCGCGCTGCTCTACGGAGAAAGCAATAGCGCCGGCGAGTGCGGCCACATGACCGTCGATCCTAACGGGCATCTATGCCATTGCGGTTCGCGCGGCTGCCTGGAGACTTACACGAGCGGGCCCGCACTAGCGCGGCATTATGCGGCCGCGACCGGCGAAGCGATATCGGGCGCGGAAGTGACGCGGCGCGCGCTGGCGGGCGATGCCGCTGCGCTGGAGGTGTTGGTCAGCGCCGGACGAGCCCTGGGCATCGCCATCGCCTCGCTGGCAATGACGCTGAATATCGAGCTCTTTGTCATCGGCGGCAGCGTTGCCCAGGCGGGCGATCTGCTGCTTGAGCCGGCGCGGCGCTCGCTGAAGAATTATTCCTTCAAAGCGGTATCGGCGCGGGTGCAGGTGGCGGTCTCGCCCTTGGCTGGCGACGCGCCGATCCTGGGCGCGGCCTGGCTGGCGCGGACGCTGGGGCGGGGTTGACCGCCGTATCGAATTGGGAGATTGGCTCGGGGGCCCGGGGTCATGCGGGCGAGCCACCGGCTCGCCCCTACCGGCCAGGGTATTGGCGGGGGCCTTGGGCGATTAGGGCGATCCACCAGCCCGCCCCTACCGACCTGGGTATTGGCGCGGGGCCTGGGGCGTTGAGGGCGACCTTGTGAATCGCCCGCCGACACAAGCGCGAATTTCCGGCCGACTTGAGGGGCATACGCCAGAGCAGCGAACATCGCCGACTTCACGGCTTTTCTCACCATAGAAAAATCTCTGTGCCCTCTGTGCCTCTGTGGCTAAATCAACCTGTACAGAATCCGCCAAGCACATAATCTCCTTAATATTTGCCATTCTCCAAAGTCTTCCTAATCGCGATTTGGCAGCACTATAATATCCGTCCATACACTTGAGGGTGGAACCAGAATGTACCTGCATGCCGATCAGCTGCCGGACGGCGCCATACTGCAAGGCTTCGATATTTGCATCGTCGGCGCCGGCGCGGCCGGCATCGCCATGGCGCATCGCCTGGCGGGCAGCACGCTGAAAGTGATCTTGCTGGTCAGCGGCGGGCCCGGCGACCGCGGCCTGCCCAATGCCGATCGCCAATCCTTATATCAGGGCACGGTCGGCGATTTTCTGGGCAAAGTCGACCCCGATTTCCTGACGCGCTCGCGCCTGAATATGTACGGCGGCACCACCAATCACTTCGGCTTTTGGGCGCGGCCGCTGGACCCGGCTGATTATATGCCGCGCCCGGGTTATCGCGAATCCGGCTGGCCGATCAGCCAATCGGACTTGAAGGCCTATTACATCGACGCCCAGTGCTTCGGGCATTTTGGCCCCTTCAATTACGATGACATGGAATTCTGGGAGCGCGTCCTTTACGCCCGCTGCTTTGATCCGCTGCCGGGCGATAAAATGACCGGGGCTGTCATGCGCGCCCAATACGAGGAGAACCTGCACGACTTTCAGGTGCAATTCCGCGAGAGGCTCATGACGGCGAGCAACATCACCGTCCTATTCAATGCCCATCTCTTGACCATTTCAAGCGACGAGGGGCGCCGGCATGTGACCGGCTTGAATTGCGCGACGATCGTGACGTCGGCGGTGGGCGAGGCGGCCGCGGGCGCGCGCTTCAGCGTCCGCGCCGGGCGCTATGTCCTGGCCTGCGGCGGCATTGAAAATGCGCGCCTGCTGCAGCTTTCCGGCGGAATCGGCAATAACGGGCGCGATCAGCTTGGCCGCGGTTTCATGGTGCACCCGCTGCTCACGAATGCGGCCCGCGTCTATTTCGACAAGCCGGTTCCGAGCGAGATCCGCAACTTTTTCCGCGAACAGCAGATTCGCCTAAAGCCCTCCGCCGAACACAAGAGCGGCTACCAGCACATGGCGACGCCGCTGGTAAATCCGGAATTGGTCTTCGAATATTTGATATCCAACGCCTGGGGCGTACTCGTCCCGACGCAGCGCACGCTGCTGGAAGAGCGAATCGGCAACTTCCGCATTATCTTGTATTTCGGCGACGACTATCGCTCGGCCGTGGTCAATCTCAATTGGGAGCAGACGCCGAACGAAGATAGCCGCATTACGCTCGACCCGCGGCAGGTGGATCCGATTTTCGGCCAGCCGGTGGCGCATGTGGATTGGCGCCTCAACGAGACGGACAAGCGCAGCGCCCGGCGCGCCTTCGATATCACCTTCGATTACCTGCGGCGGCGCGGCGCCGGGCGGCATGAATGGATCACGGATCTGAGCGGCGGCGCTGAGGATTACCGCTTCCCGCCGGCCGCGGGCGCGCTGGAAACCGGCGATCATCATATTGGCGCGCTGCGCATGTCGGCCCGGGCCGACGACGGCATCGTTGACGCCAACGCGCGCCTGCACAGCGTGGATAATCTATATATCGCCGGCTCAGCCATATTCCCGACCGGCGGCTACGCCAACCCCACGCTCACAATCGTGGCCCTGGCCCTGCGCCTGGCCGATCATCTGAAAGAAGTCAGCGGGCGCAATTGAGTTTCGGTGCGCGAGTCAGCCAGGGCAATCGCTTCAAACTTGACTATCGCCGCGATTACAGAAGTCAAACTGCAATTTAACCACCGAGTACACCAAGGGTCGCGTAGTTCGCGTAACACTGACCGCCGCTCGACCGTACACACAGCCTCCTCGTATACCGTAGGGGCGAGCACGTGGCTCGCCCGCATGAATGCCGAGAAAGACGATGCGCATTTTGTCAATGACTTACGTTTACTTCAGTGTCCTCAGTACACGCAAGTAAGTCGTGCAAATTCTGATGGGCAGTCTTTTGTATGAAAGGGCGAGCCACCGGCTCGCCCGTACACCGAGTCTCCTCTTATGCCGTAGGGGCGAGCACGTGGCTCGCCCGCATGAATGCCGAGAAAGACGATGCGCCATTTTTCAATGACTTACTTGCGTTTACCTCTGCGTTCTCCGCGTCCTCTGTAGTTAAAGAAAAATCAGAAGCGCCTGCCCCGGGGCTCAGCGCGCGCGGAGGGCGTCGACATCGACGCGATAGGGCGTGCTGGGCGCGGCCCCGGGTTTGGTCACGCTCAAGGCGGCCGCCGCATTGGCAAAACTTAAGGCCTCTTCCAGCGCCATCCCCTCGGCCAGGGCGACCGCGAGCGCGCCGTTGAAGGCATCGCCGGCGCCGGTTGTGTCAACTGCCTCGACCTTGTAGCTGGGCACGACTTTGCTCAAGCCCGGCGCGACGATTTGCGCGCCTTGGGCGCCCAGGGTCACCAGCGCAATTTGATCCGGCCGCGTCAGCAGGCCGCGCGCCGCCGCCTCCACATCGGCCGCGTCGTCGCCGGCCAGCGTTTCCAGCTCAGTCTCGTTCGGCGTCAGGTAATCGGCCAAAGCCAGAGTCTCCGGCGGCAGGGCCGCGGCCGGGGCTGGGTTGAGGATGGTCCTGACGCCCAGTTCTTTCGCCGTTTCCAAAGCATAAGCGACCATGTCGAGGTTGATTTCCAGCTGCGCGATCAGGACATCGGCGGCGGCGATGACGTCGCGCGCGGCGTCAATGTCGCTCTTTTGAACGCGCGAATTGGCGCCCAGGACGACGACGATCATGTTTTCGCCGCTGCTATCCACCAGGATTGGCGCCACGCCGGTGGCATATTCGGCATCGCGGCCGACATGCTGATAGTTGATGCCTTCCGCATCCCACAGCTCATAGGCTATATTCGCGAAGACATCCGCGCCGACGCGACCGATGAATGCAACCTCGGCGCCCAGGCGCGCCGCCGCCACCGCCTGATTCGAGCCTTTTCCACCGGCGCCGGTCATGAAGGTATCGCCCTGTACCGTCTCGCCGGGGCGCGGCATCCGCTGCATGTAAGCCGTCAAGTCGGCATTAAAGCTGCCCACCACGACAATTTTGGCGCTCATACCCGCTTCCTTTTGCGTTCCCTTGCGTTTCTATGTACCCTATTCTGATGTATTTTGCCGCATCCGACTAGCGCTTGATGAGATATGACGAAGCTACAACTTGCCCTTGATGGCGAATTGAGCGAGGCGCTCGCAATCCTGGGACGCGTAGAACCATTCATTGACATTGCCGAAGTTGGCACGCCTCTCATTTTCCGCGAAGGCGTCGCGGCCCTGCGCCGGATCCGCCGGATGCGCCCGCATTTGCGTTTGGTCGCGGACCTCAAGATCATGGACGCGGGCGAGGCGGAGGCGGAAATCGCCTTCAGCGCCGGCGCCGATGTCGCAACGGTTATGGCCCTGGCCAGCGACGCCACGATTCTTGGCGCGCTCAAGGCCGCGCGGAAATGGCGCGGGCAGGTCATGGTCGATATGATGCAGGCGGCCGATCCCGTTGCGCGCGCCCGAGAATTGCTTGACTTCGGCTGCGATCTGCTTTGCCTGCACACCGCCCACGACATGCAGGCGGCGCAGGGCTCGCCCTTCGGCCAACTGGCGGAAATGCGCGAAGCCTTGCCGGACGCGCCGCTCGCAATCGCCGGCGGCGTGAAGCCGGCGACGCTCGAAGAGATTCTGCCCTGGCGGCCGCAGGTGATCGTAGTTGGCTCCGCCATCACCGGCGCCGCCGATCCGCGACGTGTTGCGCGGCGATTTCAAGAGAGGATCCTGGAATATGGACGGGACTGAATTGATCGACGCCATCCTCGCCGACATTGGGCGAACCTTGCGCGCCGTCGAACCCGAGCAGATCGACGCTATGGAGACGGCGCTGATGGCCGCCGAGCGCATCTTCGTCGCCGGAAAAGGCCGCAGCGGCCTGCAGATGCGCGCTTTCGCCATGCGCCTGATGCAGCTTGGCTTCCGGGTGCATGTCGTCGATGAGGTCACGACGCCGGCGATCGGCGCCGGCGACTTGTTATTGATCGGCTCGGCCTCCGGACGGACGGCTTCGCTCGCGACTTATGTCGAGGCCGCGCGCGCTGCCGGCGCGTCTCTCGCGGCATTCAGCGGCGACCGCGAATCCCCGATTGCGCAGGCGGCTGATACGCTGGTTGCGATTCCCGCCAGCAATTTCAAAGCGGGACGAAGCCGGGGCGCTGACTCGGTCCTGGTGATGGGCTCGCTTTTTGAGCATAGCCTGGGTTTGCTCTGCGAAATGCTGATCATCCGGCTGAAGGCGGCGCTGGGGCTGCCGGAAGCGGCCATGCGCGCGCGGCATGCCAATCTTGAGTGAAGGCCCGAGGGTCTTATCCGAAACGGTAATGTATTGAATACGGTTGAAATTCAACTAGCCGAATTCAGCTTCATCACAAAGGCGCAAAGGACACAAAGAAAAAGGCATACGTCGCTCACGATTCTCGGTGTTCTCGTTTTTCTCGGTGTACTCATTGGCAGAGTTTTTCTGTTTCAACCGAAATGGATACATTGCCTCCGAAACGGCGGTTTGCGCCGCCATCTCAAACTTGCTATAAACGCGGAAGCGCGCCGGGACGACTGCGAATGCGCTCTCATCCTCGCCAATGGCGAGGCGAATGGGCGGCATCTGGCGAGTCTGACCGTAACGATGTATGTTTCCTAGCAATGTGTGTATCGTATGCTTAATTCAAGTCGAAAGGACAAAGACATGAAGACATTTTTGAAGGTTTTTGCTGTGATTTGCGCGCTGCTGCTGATGTTGGCGCCGGCCAGCGCCGATGCGACCTGGACGGGTACCTTCGTCCTGGGCAGTTGCTGCGAGCCCAACTCGCTGGACCCGGCCGCCATGGGCATCTCGCAGACCGAGGGCTATGTCATCAACGCCATGTACGAAGGCTTGACGCAGTATTCGCGCGAGGGCGAGATTGTGCCGCGCCTGGCCACCGGCTGGGAGATCTCCGAGGACGCGCTGACCTACACCTTGAGCCTGCGCGCTGGCGTCATGTTCCATGACGGCTCGACGCTCGATGCCGAAGATGTGAAAGTCTCGCTCGATCGGCACAAAGAACTGGGCCTCGGCAACCTGGGCTTCATCCTGGCGCCGGTCGATTCGGTCGCCATCGTTGACGATATGACGGTGCAGATCCAGCTCAGCACGGCCGACTTCCAATTCTGGGCCGGCTTGCCCCATATCAAGATTCTCAGCGCGGATGCCATCGCCGCCAACGACATGGACGGCGATATGGCGGCTGAGTTCTTCCGCGAGAACGCCGTGGGCACCGGTCCTTATCAGTTGGCGCGCTGGGACCCGGGCCGGCAGACGGAGATGTCCGCCTTCGCCGATTATTGGCGCGGCTGGGAAGGCCCGCATGTCGAGAGTTTCATCGCGCGTTATGGCCTGGATTTCTCCACGCGCCTGCTGCTGATGGAAGACGGCGAAGTCCATTTGATCGACTGGGCCGGGCTTTCCGACATTCGGCGGGCCGAGACCACCGATGCCATCAATTACAATCTCGGCAATCCGCTGCAAGGTTTCTATCACTTCATGAAACAGGATGGTCCCCTGGCGGATGTGCATGTGCGCCAGGCCTTGATGCACGCTTACCCCTACGAAGCTATGATTGAAGTGATGCAGGGCGTGGCCTTGCCCCTCAATTCGCCGGCTTTGAGCGGCACGATCGGGCATTGCGAAGTGTTCGAGCCAGTACAGGATATGGACAAGGCCCGCGCGCACCTGGCGGCATCGGATTATGCCGATGGCTTCAGCCTGCGGCAAGCGTACCGCCACGCCAATGAACCGCGCCGCTTCGCCGCCGTCCTCTTCCAGGAAGCTCTTGCCGAACTCGGCATTGAAGTCCAGTTGGATGACATCCCCTGGGGCACCTTCATCGACGCCCAGCGCAACTTCGACACCGCCTACGATATGAGCAGTCACTGGCTCAATATCCCGATTCCCTATGCCGGCGAGATGCTCTTCCGCCTCAATCACTCTTCGCTGATTGACACCGGCACGGGCAACTGGGCCTGGTACAACAATCCCGAGTTTGACGCCCTGCTGGAAGAAGCGCCGACCCTGGCGCCGGGCGATCCGCGGATTGGTGAGCTGCTTTGTCAAGCCCAGCAGATCTTGATCGACGACGCCGTCGTGATACCGGTGATGCTGTCGCAGTACATTGACCTGACGCATGCTTCGGTCCGGGGTTATCAGTACGATCCCTACGGCTTCCCGGGCGATCTGCATCCTTACGATATCTGGCTGGAGAATTAGCGGCGCAGCCGAGACCTGAATTTGATGCGGGGCGCGCCACGGCGCGCCCCGCAGCCGCATTGCGAGCATGGGCAAGTTACTTCTCGAGCGCCTCCTGACGCTGGTCTTGAAGCTATTCGGCATGGCGGTGATCCTGTTTGTGGTCACGCAGTTATTGCCGGCGGATCCGGCCGCGGTGGCGGCCGGCACCGACGCCCGCCCGGAACAGATCGAGAAGATTCGCAAAGACCTGGGTTTGGACCGGCCCTTCCACGAGCGCTTCGTCACCTACATCAGCGGCTTGCTGCGCGGCGACCTGGGCAAATCCCTGTTGACGCGCCGCGCTGTCAGCGACGATCTGAAATTGCGCTTTCCGGCCACCCTGGAACTGGCGATTCTGTCGGGCGTCGTCATCGTCATCTGCGGCGTCGGCCTGGGCATCATCTCGGCGGTTCAATACGGCAAACCGGCGGATTATCTGATTCGCGCCGCTGTCGTCATCGGCATGGCCATCCCGCCCTTTGTGCTGGCGCTTTTCCTGCAGCTCATATTCGCCAAGTGGCTGGACTGGTTTCCGCTGGAAGGGCGCTTGCATACGCTTATGGCGCCGCCGCCATACCGGACCGGTCTCTATACGATCGACAGCTTTCTGGCCGGGCAGTGGGATATCTTCTGGTCAAGCTTGCGGCACCTGGCGCTGCCAGTGGCCGCGCTGTCGCTGGGTCGCCTGGCGGTCGGCGCTCGCTTCACGCGCAGCGGCATGCTGGAAACGCTGGGCCAGCCCTTTGTGCGCACGGCCCGCGCCAAAGGCCTGCGCGAGAAGCGCGTGATTCTGCGGCATGCCTTTCGCAACGCCCTGATCCCGGTCGTGACGATGCTGGGCATTCAGATTGGCTTCCTGTTGAGCGGCGCCGTTTTGGTGGAAGTCGTCTTTACCTGGCCCGGGCTTGGGCGTTACGCCGTGGATAGCGTGCTTTCTTTTGACTTTTATGCGGTCATCGGCGCGGCGTTGGTGATCGCGGTAATTTTTGTGGTTTCCAATACGGTGGTGGATCTGCTCTATGTGCAGCTGGATCCGCGCATCAAACACAAGTGAGCGCGAACATGCGGGATGAGACAAGCGGTGGCGATTGAACTCGGCTTTGATATCGGCGGCACCTTTACCGACTTTGCGCTTCTCGATACCGCTACCGGCGCAGTCGAGATCTTCAAGGCGCTGACCTCGGCCGATCAACCGGAGCGGGCCGCCTTGGCGGGCATGGCCGACTTTCTGCGCCAACGCGCCTTGGCCCACGCTCAAATTCAAAATGTCTATCATGGCACGACCCTGGTCGCCAATACCCTTATCGAGGGCAAAGGCGCGCTGGTCGGCCTGCTGACGACGGCGGGCTTCCGCGACATCCTCGAAATGCGCAGCGAGCAGCGCTACGCCATTTATGACCTGTTCCTGCGCTATCCGCCGCCCTTGAGCCCGCGGCGCCTGCGCCGGGCGGTGCGCGAGCGCGTCGACCGCGATGGCCGCGTGCTGGCCGAAGTCTGCGCCGATGATGTGCGCGCGGCGGTCGCGGCTTTCAAGCGCGAAGGCGTCGAAGCCATCGCCATCGTCGGCCTGCATTCATATCGCAATCCGGCCAATGAATGCCGCATCGCCGAGCTTGTGCGGGAAGAATGGCCGGAAATCCCGTTGAGCTTGTCCAGCCGGATCGCGCCCGAGATCCGCGAGTACGAACGGAGCTCGACGACGACTGCCAATGCCTATGTCTTGCCGCTGATGTCGCGCTATCTCAAGACGCTGGAAGAGCAACTGGGCGCCGCCGGTTTCCGCGGGAATTTCTACCTGATGCTCTCCTCCGGCAGCACCGCTCTGGCCGCCAGCGCTGGCGAGCAGCCGATTCGCCTTGTGGAATCGGGCCCGGCGGCCGGGGCCATGGCGGCCGCGCACTACGGCAAGCTGGCCGGGCAGGGCGATCTCATCTCATTCGATATGGGCGGCACGACCGCCAAAGTCTGCTTGATCCAGGACGGAAAGCCAGCGATCGCCTCCAGCTTGGAGGCGGCCCGCGTTCATCGTTTCAGCAAGGGCAGCGGTTATCCCCTGCAGTTTCCCACGGTTGACATTTTGGAAAGCGGCGCCGGCGGCGGCAGCATCGCCTGGATCGACAGACTCGGCTTGCTGAAGGTCGGCCCGCAGAGCGCCGGCTCCAGCCCCGGACCAGCCTGCTACGGTTTCGGCGGTTCGCTGCCGACGGTGACCGATGCCGATCTCGTACTTGGTTATCTCAATCCGGATTATTTTCTGGGCGGGGCGATGCCGCTGGATGTCGCCGCAGCCGAGCGCGCCTTAAAGCCCCTGGCCTCGGCATTCGACTGGACACTGGTGGAGACCGCCGCCGCGGTGCACCGCCTTGTCAACGAGAACATGGCGGCGGCCGCGCGCATTCACATCCTCGAAGGCGGTCGCGACCCGCGCAATTTCGCGATGATTTGTTTCGGCGGCGCCGGCCCGGTTCATGCGACCGGCGTCGGGCGCATCCTCGGCCTGCCCAAGGCAGTTGTCGCGCCCGCCGCTGGCGTCGCCTCGGCCATTGGCTTGCTGATCGCGCCCGTCGCTTTTGACTTCTCGCGCTCTTATCCGACCGCCTTGGCCGATGCCGATTGGGGCGAGGTGAGCGATCTCTTCGCCGGGATGGAAGCGCAGGGCCGGGACATGCTTTTGGCGGCGGGCATAGCGGATGCGGACCAGACTCGGGAACGCAGCGTGGACGGGCGCTTCCAGGGCCAATTGCACGAGATTCAAGTGCCGCTTCCTGATAACCTGGCGGGAATAGCGCTGGATGAATTTATATGTCGCTTCAACAACAAGTACCGGGAACTTTATCATTACGTGCCCGATCATACGTCGATCGAGCTGCTGACCTGGCGCGTGCGGGTATCGGGTATGCGGGCGCCGCTTGCAGCCGCCACCTTGCCGGAAGCGGATGGGCCGGCCGCGCCCAAAGGCCTGCGCCGCGTCTATTTTGCCGAGGCCGGCGGCTTTGCGGATGCGCCGATTTATGATCGCTATAGCCTGCTGGCCGGCATGCAATTCACGGGTCCGGCCATCGTCGAAGAGCGGGAATCCACAATTGTCGTCGACCCGGGGACGCGCGCGACGGTCGACCGTTATGGCAACCTGCACTTGCAACTAGGCGAGGCGAGCAAGGGCAAAGGCGAATAAGATGCGCATCCTCTGGATTGATCCCATTGTCGAAGACCGGCCTTATACCAGCGCCTTGCGCAAGGCATTGGATGCGGCGCGCCGCTCCGACACCGCGCTTGAAATCATCTCATTGCCGGAAGGGCCGGCGCCGCGGCACTTGCGTTATCATGCCTACGAAGCTCTGGTCGTTGGGGAAATCGTTCGGACGGTCTACCGCCAAGCGGAGAACTACGATGCCTTCATCATCGGCTGCTTCTACGACCTGGCGCTGCGCGAGGCGCGCGAGATCTCCGGGCGGGCGATTGTCACCGCGCCTTGCGAGTCATCTGTCGCCATTGCGAGTCAACTGGGCAACACCTTCTCAGTGCTGGTGGGCGCGGACAAGGCGATCCCCAAAATGCGCGAGAACATCCGCGCCTACGGCCTGGGACCGCGCCTGATGTCCATGCGCCCGCTCAACATGGCCGTGCTCGATTTTCAGGCCCAGGCCGAGCGCGCGCTGGAGGCGATGCTGCGCGAGGGTAAGAAGGCGGTCGAAGAGGACCGGGCCGAAGTCATTGTGCTCGGCTGCAGCGCCGAGGTCGGCTTCCACCGGACCTTGCAGGAAGAACTAGGCGTGCCCGTCATCGATTCGGCGCTGGCGCCCTTCAAATACGCTGAATTCCTGGCGGAGACGGCGCGGCGTTTCGGCTGGTATCCCAGCCGGCGCTGGGGCAGCGAGCCGCCGCCCGAGCATGAGATTGCTGAATGGGGGCTGTTTTGATGTTTGCGCTTGATGTTGCATTCTGGAAAGGGCAGGGCGATGCCGGCAGATCGACTTGATCCGCTGACGCTGGAAATCCTCTGGCAGCGGCTGATTACGGTGGCCGATCAAATGTCGACGACGCTGGCGCGGACCGCGTTTTCCACCACGATCACCGCCTCGAATGATTATGGCTGCGTTTTGATCGACGCCGATGCGCGCTGCATCGCCCACGCCCATCGCAGCCTGCCCATCTTCAACCGCACCATGCCCTACACAACCGGCATCATCCTGGAAAAGTTCGGCCGCGAGAACATCACGCCGGGCGATGTCTTCATATCAAACGATCCCTGGCAGAACGCCGGCCACAACCCCGATATCACGGTGATCACGCCCTTCTTCAAAGGGGAGAAGCTGGTGGGCTTTGCCGCCAGCATCGCCCATCACGCCGATGTCGGCGGCGCCATCGATACCAACCAGGTCACCGACAGTTTTGAAGAGGGCTTGCTGATACCGCTCGTGCATCTGTATCGCGCTGGCGCGCTCAACCAGACGGCGCTGGATTTCATCTCCGCCAATGTGCGCCTGCCAACGGCCGTCATCGGGGATATTCACGCCCAGGCCGCCGCCAACCAGACCGGCGCCGAGCGCTGCCTGGCTTTGCTGGACGAATACCATTTACCGGATCTGTCGCTGGTTTCGCGGGAGATACAGGACCGCTCGGAGCGGGCGATGCGCGCGGCGATCGCCGCCCTGCCCGATGGTGTCTATCATTCCAAAGTCAGCGTCGACGAGCTGGATCAACCTTTGCAGATCGTCTGTACGCTGGCCGTGCGCGGGGACGAGATTCATATTGACTTCGCCGGCACATCGCCCCAGCAGCCGCGCGGCGCCATCAATGTCACTTTCACCTTCACGCATGGGCAGATCTCCTATGCGCTGAAGGCGACCTTGCTGCCCGATGTGCCGGGCAACGACGGCTGCTACCGGCCGATCCAGGCCAGCGCGCCGCCGGGCTGCATCCTCAATGCGCAGCGGCCGGCGTCGGTCAGCCAGCGCCATCGCATCGGCGCGCATATATTCGGCGCGGTGCTGCAGGCGCTGGCCGAGGTCCTGCCCGAGCGGGTGATCGCCGGCTCCGGCTTTTTGGTCAGCACACGCGTCTTCGCGACTGACAGCGGCGGCATCAAGCATTCTTACCTTTTCAGCGCCGGCGGCATGGGCGCGAATGCCGGCGCCGACGGCATCTCCAGCGTACAGGTGCCGGCGCTGGCGGGCGCGGTGCCGGTGGAGCTCTTTGAATTGGAAGTGCCGATTTTGACGCGCTGCCGTGAATTCATCAGCGATTCGGGCGGCGCCGGGCGGCAGCGCGGCGGCTTGGCCCAGCGCATGGAATTGCAGCTTCTGCCCGGTTTCGACGGCGCGGCGACCGTCTCCGTGCATGCGGCCGGCCAGAATGTGCCGCCCTTTGGCTTGCGCGGCGGGCAGGGCGGGGCCCCCGCCGAAATCCTGCGCGACGGCGCTGTCCTCTCGCGCGCGGAGAAAGTCCAGCGGGCAAGCGCGCTGACGCTGGACGATCCCGCTGCCAGCGTCGGCTTCCAGACGGCCGCGGGCGGCGGTTACGGCCCGCCCTGGGAACGTCCGGTCGAAGCGGTCTGCGCTGACGTTTGCGACGGCTTCATCTCGCGGGAGGCGGCCGCGGCAACCTACGGCGTCCTGCTCAAGCCGGGCTCGCTGCAAGCAGACGCCGAGGCGACGGCGGCCCGACGCGCCGCTATGGCAGCGCAGACGCCGCCGCAAGCGCGATAGAGGTCGATGTGCAGCGCCTGGATCAACGCGGACGGAAATGGCTGGCTTTTGGCAAGGCCAATCCCGGTTTGCTGGCTGGATTTATCTTGCTGCTGCCCTTTCTGCTTTTCGCTTTGCTGCCGGGCGTATTCGCGACGCACGATCCAATCAAGACTTCGATCCGAGAGCTCTATACGCCGCCTAATGCCGAGCATTATTTCGGCACGGACGAATTGGGGCGGGATGTTTACAGCCGCGTTGTGCACGGCGCGCGCATTTCGCTGGCGTCGGCGACGTTGATCATTGGCATCGCTTGTCTGATTGGGCTGGTTCTGGGCACGGTCGCCGGTTATTGGGGCGGCTGGAGCGACCGCATCATCATGACGCTGGTGGATCTGGTCCTGGCTTTTCCCAGCCTGATCCTGGCGCTGGCGGTCAGCGCGGCCCTGGGCCCGGGTTTGCGCAGCGCCATCATCGCCGCGGCCGCCGTCTGGTGGCCGGTTTACGCGCGCCTGCTGCGCGGCATCACCCTGCAGCTGTCCGAGACGGAATTCGTCACGGCGGCCCGGGCCCTGGGCGCAAGCGCGCCGACTATCATCCGCCGCCACATCCTGCCGAATGCGATATACGCTGTCATCGTCCGCATCAGCATCGACTTGGGATTGGCGGTGCTGCTGCTGGCCAGCCTGAGCTTCATCGGCTTGGGCGCCAGCGCGCCAACGCCGGAATGGGGCGCGATGGTGGCTTGGGGCCGGCTGTATTTTCTGACCGAATGGTGGATCGGCGGCTTTCCCGCTCTGGCGATTACGCTTGTTGTGGTCGCCATCACCATGCTGGGCGATGGCTTGAACGACCTGCGAACCATTCGTTGATGACAATGAAAACTCCAAAATGGCGCTTGGTTTGTAAGGCTTGTCTGTATCAAAAAGACGGCTTTGTTCGTCGAAGTTTACCCCATCCCCGGCCCTTCCCCAGTGAACTGGGGAAGGGTGACTCTACAAAGAAGCTAGTAGGTAGACACCATGACACATAGAAAATTGCCAATGAAGTCAGTCTCTTTCAGCGCGCTCCCCCTTCCCTAGCTTGCTGGGGAAGGGGGTTGGGGGGATGGGGTAGAAAAAGCGCGGTAGCATGCACCAGTACTGGACAAGCCTTGTACGGGCGAGCCGGTGGCTCGCCCTCACACAGCATAGAATTGCAATCAGATTCTGTATGATTAGCTTGGAATTACTTACATACGGCTGCGGAGTGAAAGCTCATGAGATTCGATAGGCGCGTTGATAAGCTGCACACAATTATGCGGGAAGCCGGGCTGGATGCGCTGGCGCTCATCCCGGGGCCGAATCACCGCTATCTGACCGGCGCGGTTCATTATGTGCTGGAACGCCCGATTGTGACCTTTTATGCGCCCGGCCGCCAGCCGATCGCGGTCATCCCCGAGTTGGAGATTCCCCTGTTCAAACGCCATCCCGAACCGGCGAAACTCATCTCGTACACCGACGTGGAAGGCTACGACGGCGCCTTCCGCTCGGCGTTGGACCGGATTGGCGCGCGCGGGAAAACAATCGGCGTCGAGGGCCTATTCATGCGCTTCTTTGAAGGCGAGGTCATTCGTCAGGCCGCGCCCGCCGCCGAAGTCATCGACGCGACCGAACCTCTGGCTGAGCTCCGCATGCACAAAGACGCGGAGGAGATTGCGGCTCTGCGCCGCGCCATCGACATCTCCGAGCGCGCCCTGCAAGCGACATTTGACGCGGTCGCGGTCGGCATGAGCGAGATTGAAGCGGCGGCCATCCTGGAGGATCAGATTCGCGCGCTCGGTGGCGATGGCCTGTCATTCGGCACGATTCTGCACGCCGGCGGCAACACGGCGCTGCCGCATTCGGGCCCGCTGGATTACCGCATCCAGCATGGCGATCCGCTGATTGTCGATTTCGGCGCGACCTACAATGGCTACTGCGCCGATATTACACGCACAGTTTTTGTGGGCGAGGCCAGCGAAGAGCAACGCGACTTCTACGCGGTTGTGCAGGCGGCGAATGAAGCGGGCCGGCGGGCGGCGCGGCCGGGCGTCAGCTGCGAGTCGGTGGATATCGCCGCGCGGCAGGTCTTCATCGACGCCGGCTACGAGCATTTGATCCGCCATCGCACCGGGCACGGCCTGGGCATGGAGGCGCACGAAGCGCCCTATATCGTGATGGGCAACCAGCGCCTTCTTGAGCCGGGCATGGTCTTCACGGTTGAGCCGGGCATCTACCGCATGGGTGAAATTGGCGTGCGGATCGAGGATAATATGCTGATCACGGAAGACGGCGCTGAAAGCCTGACGACCTTTCCGCGCGATATTCAGATCGTGTAGGCGTGCCGTCCATCCGCGGTAGCGGCTGGGCAAGCGCGGGAGAAAAGATTACGGCAATGAAAAACGAATTGACGCGGGAACAGATTGACTTCTACCAAGACAATGGCTACATCATCATTGACGATTTCCTGAGTCCGGATGAGCTCGAGATCTGGCGGAGGCAGGTGGACGATGCCGTGGCGCAGCGCGATGGGCGCGTCACAGCCGGCGGAACCCGCGCCCGGGACCGGGTTGTAGACGATGAAAGCCGCTTCTACGACAAGGTCTTTGTCCAGCGGATGAATCTGTGGACCGACCATGCGGGCATGCGCGAGCTGCTTTTCGACCCGCGCCTGGGCCAGATGGCCAGCGAACTGGCGGGCGTCGACGGCATGCGCATCTGGCACGATCAGGCTTTGATCAAGCAGCCCTGGGCCAACCCGACTGGCTGGCACCTCGACAATCCCTACTGGTCTTATTCATCGCGCGATACCCTCACGATCTGGCTGGCGCTGGACGATGCCACGCGCGATAATGGCTGCTTGTATTTTCTGCCCGGCGCGCACAAGTCGGCGAATTTCGACGGCGCCACGATCGGCATCAACATCAGCGATCTGTTCGAGATCTATCCCGATTGGGCGCAAATCCAATCTGTCGCGGCGCCGATGAAGGCCGGGTCCTGTTCTTTCCACAATGGCCTGATGCCCCATGCCGCTGGCGCGAATATGACGCCGGGCTGGCGCCGGGCGATGACCTGCGGTTACATGCCCGATGGTTCGACATTTAATGGCATTCAGAATATCTTGCCTCAGGATGTCTTTGAATCGCTGCAAATTGGCGATGTATTTGACGATGACAGCAGGAATCCGCTAATCTGGCACAAGACAAAAGCCTATGTCGGCGCATAATGCCTCGCCGCGGGGAGAAATGAAATGAAAAACGAATTGACAAGCGAACAAATCGAATTCTATCGAGAGAACGGCTACATCGTCATTGACGACTTTCTGAACCCGGATGAGCTCGAGACCTGGCGGCGCAATGTGGACGATGCCGTGGCGCAGCGCGATGGACTTATCCGCGCCGACGCCAGTGAAGTCGAAGACGAAAGCGAAGAGGCCAAGTATCGCCGCCTGCGCTTTGTGCAGCGCATCAACCTGTGGACCGATCACGCCGGCATGCGCGAACTGATGCTTGATCCGCGCCTGGGCAAAATGGCGAGCGAGTTGGCCGGCGTCGATGGCATGCGCGTTTGGCACGATCAGGCATTGATCAAGCAGCCCTGGGCCAACCCGACCGGCTGGCACCTGGATAATCCCCTCTGGTCCTATTCCTCGCGTGACGCGCTCAGCATCTGGGTGGCGCTGGACGACGCCACGCTGCAAAACGGCTGCCTGTATTTCTTGCCGGGGGCGCATAAAACGGCCACATTCGACACATCGAATATTGGCCCCAATATCAGCGACCTCTTCGACATTTATCCGCAGTGGGCGGAGATGCAGTCGGCCGCGGCGCCGATGACGGCCGGCTCCTGCTCTTTCCACAATGGCTTGATGCCGCATGGCGCGGGCGCGAATATGACACCGGGCTGGCGCCGGGCGATGACCTGCGGCTACATGCCCGATGGCTCGACATTTAATGGCATTCAGAATATCTTGCCTCAGGATGTCTTTAAATCGCTGCAAATTGGCGATGTTTTAGATGACGACAGCAGGAATCCGCTGATCTGGCATAAGTCTAAGCCACACGCGATGCGATGAACGCCACTTGTCAACTGAGTCCTTATATCAATGAGACCGGGAAGGGTGGATATCCCTTAGGCGAACATCGCGACAAAGTTTCTGAAGCGCAGTATGAACTGAGTAAACGCAAGTAAGTTCCTGGAAAAATGCGCATTGTCTATTGCGGCATACATGCGGGCGAGCCACGGGCTCGCCCCTACGGCATAAGAGGAGATTCGGTGTACGGGCGAGCGGCGGTCAGTGTCTACGCGACCCGGTGGCTCGCCCACTCTTGCTTCAAATTGCCCGGCAGATCTTGCGCGACGTACTTGCGTTTACCTGGATTCGATATCATGAGAGCTGAAGGCGGCAATCAAATCCGTCTTGCCGACAGGAGGTGAAGAATGCGTCTACACGGACAGGTCTGTATTATTACCGGAGGCGGCAGCGGTATTGGACGGGGCGCTGCCCTCGCAATGGCGCAAGAGGGCGCGACGGTTGTCATCATTGGCAGGACGGAATCAAAATTGGAAGCTGTTAAGGCTGAAGTTGCGGCAGCGGGCGGGACGGCAGTCAGTTACACGCTTGATGTCGCTGACTATGATGCGGTCGAAAAGATGGCTGCAGATGTTCTCGACAAGTTTGGACGAATCGATGTGCTTGTGAACAACGCTGGTCATAGTTCACCTCATCGACATATTCTGGACACGCCACCTTCGGAGATGCGTTCGGTCATCGATTCTAACCTCATGGGCACCTTTTTTTGTACGAAGACGGTTGTGCCAACGATGTTGGAAGCGAAATCGGGTACGATTATCAATGTATCGTCGCTCGCGGCGGTCCACCCGAGTCCCTTCAGCGGTTTTCCTTATGGCGCGGCAAAAGCGGCGGTAATCAATTTCACCGAATTCCTCAACGCGGACCTGCGGAACACAGGCATCCGAGCTAGCGTGGTGGTGCCTGGCGAGGTCGCGACGCCGATTCTGGACGATCGTCCGATTCCGCCAGACGCCGCCGCGCGCCAGATGATGGTAGATGTCGATGAAACTTCAGCTGTGATTCTGCTGATCGCAACGCTTCCACAGCGAAGCAACATACCGGAATTAGTCATTCGCCCGACAATGTTCCGGGACATGGCAAGCGAGATCGTCGAAGTGGATAGTTGAAGAATGGAAACATCCATTTGTTGAAACGCTAAAGTGAAGACCAAGAATATGATTCGATAAAGTGGAATTTCTTGCTTCATGCGCTCATCTTTACGGAGATTCCTGTTTTAGCGGCGATCTTTGTAAACGCAAGTAAGTCGTGCAAATTCTGATGGGCAGTTTTTTGCAAGAGAGGGCGAGCCACCGGGTCGCGTAGACACTGACCGCCGCTCGCCCGTACACCGAGTCTCCTCTTAAGTCGTAGGGGCGAGCCTTGGCTCGCCCGCGTGTATGTCGCGAAAGACGATGCGCATTTTTTCAATTACTTACTTGCGTTTACTTTTAGGTTGCTATGATTATCAAGATTCCAGGAGTTCATTCGCAATCTTTAGCAAATACGATAGAATGTCGGCAGAGTCTAAAGAGTTCTAGAGAGCGACATTAATCATGTCAGAACTAAAGGAATTGCGCGTCTCCAATGACGCCATGAACGACCCGGAAGAATTGCAGCGCCGCATCGACGACGAAGGTTATCTCTTCTTCAAGCGACTTGTGAATCCCGACAAGCTTTGGGAGCTGCGCCGCGAGATGATGAGCATGATTCAGGAGGTCGGCTGGCTGGTCGCCGGAACCGACCCGATGGACGGCATCGCCGATCTCAATATGCGCTATACCGAAGGCGATAACGAATACAGCGCCGGTTATGCTGAAGTCTACAAGATCGAGAATTTCCATCGCTCGGCGCATTGGCCCGAGTATCTGGAGATCATCGAGAAGATGGTCGGTAAACCGATCATGCCGCATCCGCAAAAGATCGCGCGCGTCTGGTTCCCCAAATACACCGAACATACCACGCCAAAACACCAGGACTTCGTGCACTTTCAGGGCAGCTTCGACAACATCACATGCTGGGCGCCAATCGGCGATTGCCCGATTGAGCTGGGCGGCTTGGCGGTGATTCCGGAATCGCACAAGGTCAATCGCGTTTTGGATCATCATTTTTCGCTGGGCGCCGGCGGCTTGATCGTGCACGAAGACGAGCATGAAGAAATCAACCCGGTCTGGCATAGTACAAATTACGAAGCGGGCGACGCCCTCTTCTTCCCGGCGCTGACGATCCATCAGGCGCTGCCGAATTACACCGAAGACAAGCTGCGGCTCTCGCTGGACAATCGCTACATGGTCGTCGGCGACAAGGTGGCCGAGCATTTGCTAGCGCCGCACGATCCAAGCCAGCTTACCTGGGACGATATCTACCCGGGCTGGCAGTCGGATGATCTCAAGTACTACTGGGAGGATTATGACAATCCAGTTGTCGAACGCGATTTGAGCTATATCGACAAAGCCCGAGTGGAAGTTTTTGAATTGGCGCGCGACGGAGACGAGCACGCCATCTATGCGCTGCAGCGCGACGCCAAAAACAGCCCCGATACCGTAGAGCCGGAAGTGTGGGCTATCCTGGACGAACTCGGCGTCAAAGTCTAGCGGGATCGCCCTCTGCGGCATGCAGTCGGAGTTGGAGGGCATATCATGACCTATCAAGACTTGTCCGAAGTCCGGAAGACTTTGCGCGTCGACTGGTATCGCTGCAAGACGCGCCCGGGCTTGCTGCGCGAGCTTTCGCGGCGCAGCGATGCCCAGGGTTGGTTTCAAGCTGGCGGGCATTTGGCGCTTTTCATCTTCACCGGCTCGCTTGTCTTCTATTTTTGGTCGCACGGGCTTTGGCTGGCCATGCTCCTCGCGCTGTTTTGTCACGGCACGGTGACCACATTTTTCCGCGGCGTCGCCCCGCATGAATTAGGGCACGGCACGGTCTTCAAGACCAAATGGCTGAACAAATTCTTCATGTACCTGTTCAGCTTGATTGGCTGGTGGGACCACTTTGACTACGCCAGCAGCCATACCTACCACCATCGCTACACCTTGCATCCGGAGGGCGACCGCGAGGTGCTGCTGCCGATTGAACCGACGCTGGCCTCGACATTCATGCTGCAGTTGTTCACCGTCAACTTGCTATCGTCGCCCCGCCGCATCCTCGCCGGCGGCGGATTAATTTCCCGGGTGCTCGTGACGGCTATGTCAGCGGTCGGCATTGATCCGCCGGAACACGAGTGGGTGAGGGCGCTTCATCTGGACCAACCGGAAGAACATCACAACTCGATATTGTGGTCGCGGATATTGCTGCTGTTCCATGGCTCGGTTCTGGTCATCGCCATCATCACCGGCTTGTGGGTCCTGCCGCTGATATTCTCGGTTTCAGTATTCATCGGCAATTGGCTGGGTTATTTTGTCGGCCTGCCTCAGCACTGCGGACTGCGCGATCACACTTCGGACTTCCGAAAAAACACGCGCTCGATGAAGCTCAATCCCCTTTTCGATTTTCTTTACTGGCGCATGGGCTGGCATATCGAGCATCACATGTTCGCCGGCGTGCCATGCTACAACCTGGAAAAACTTTATAAGGAAGTTGCCCATGATATGCCGGAACCGCGCACGTTGATCGGCGCCTGGAAAGAAATGCGCGAAACCTGGCGCCGACAGAAGATTGATCCGGACTATCAATACGACACGCCACTGCCGCCAACGGCGACGAACGCCCGCGACGATGCGCCCGATGAACGACTGGAAGGCTCCATTGACGAGTTGGCGCCGTCAGGCCTGCAAGAGCGTGGCTAGCCATCACCGGGACTGATGGGCGGCGACAATTGATTTGCATTTGCAAGTGGGCGCCTGATTATTGAGCCGCGCCTGTTGTCGTCAGCTAGACGCCCCGATCAAAATCGCTGAGGAATGGAGGGACAGACCATGACGTATAAGGAATTGTCAGAAGTGAGGCAGACCTTGCGCGTCGACTGGTATCGCTGTCCGACGCGGCCCGGTTTACTGCGCGAGCTATCGCGACGCAGCGATGCCCAAGGCTGGTTTCTCGCCGGCGGTCACCTTGCGATCGTCATTTTCACCGGCGCGCTCGTCTTATACTTTTGGTTGGGGGAGCTTTGGCTGGCTTTTCTCATCGCGCTCTTCTGCCACGGCACGGTAACCGCCTTCGTCCGGGGAAACAGCACGCACGAACTCGGGCACGGCACCGTTTTCAAGACCAAGCAGCTGAACAAGTTCTTCCTTTATCTCTTCAGCTTGATCGGCTGGTGGGATCCCTTTGATTATGCCAGCAGCCACACCTACCACCATCGCTATACTCTGCACCCGGAAGGCGATCGCGAGGTGCTGCTGCCGGTGGAACCGACGCTGGCCTCGACCTTTATGCTGCAGCTCTTCACCATCAACTTGCTGACGCAGCCGGGTCGCATTTTCGGCAAGGGCGGATTCATTTCTACCGTGATCCTCACGGTAATGGCGGCCTTCGGTCAAGATCCCGCGGCGGAAAAGGCGCCCGCCAACGAATGGATCAGGGCATTGCATCGCGATCAGCCGCTGGAGCATCGCAACGCGATGTTTTGGTCGCGCATCCTCTTGCTTTTTCATGGCGCGATTCTGGTCATCGCTGTCGCTACCGGCTTATGGGTATTGCCGTTGATCTTCACTACAGCGGCATTCACCGCCAATTGGCTTCAGTATTTCGTCAATCTGCCACAGCACTGCGGCTTGCGCGATGACACGCCGGACTTCCGCAAAAGCGTGCGCTCGATGAAATTGAACCCCTTCTTTTCCTTCTTGTACTGGCGCATGGAATGGCATATCGAGCATCACATGTTCGCTGGCGTGCCATGCTACAACCTGGAAAAGCTGCATCGGGAAATCGCCGCTGATATGCCGGCGCCGCGCACGCTCATCGGCGCCTGGAAAGAAATGCGCGAAGTCTGGCGGCGGCAGAAAATAGATTCCGCTTACCAATTCGATACGCCCTTGCCGACTACGGCGAAACTTGCGCGTGAAGATTCGCCGGAAAAACAGTTGGAGGCTTCAATCGGGGAGTTGGCGCCGGCTGGCTTGCAGGAAAATACTTAGGACATGCCGCAGATGCGGAGCGTTTGCAATCCAAGCGCGCGCCATCAAGCGCTTGCGGATTATTTGAAAAAGAGCGCCTTATTCGAAATCAAAGCGCAAGAGGTGGCAGGCAATGGCATATCAAGAATTATCGGAAGTTAGGAAGACGCTGCGCGTCGATTGGTATCGCTGCAAGACGCGCCCCGGGCTGCTGCGCGAGCTATCGCGGCGGAGCGATGCCCAGGGCTGGTTCCTTGCCGGCGGTCACCTTGCGCTGTTCTGCTTCACCGGCGCGCTAGTCTTCTACTTTTGGTCGCATGGGCTTTGGCTGGCGATGCTGCTCGCGCTGTTCTGTCACGGCACGGTGACCTCGTTCTTTCGTGGCGTGGCGCCGCATGAGCTGGGGCATGGCACGGTCTTCAAGACGAAATGGCTGAACAAGTTCTTCCTGTATCTGTTCAGCTTGATCGGCTGGTGGGATCCCTTTGATTATGCCAGCAGCCATACCTATCACCATCGCTATACCCTGCACCCGGAAGGCGATCGCGAAGTGCTGCTTCCGATTGAACCGACGCTGGCTTCCACATTCATGCTGCAGTTGTTCACCATCAACTTGCTGACGCAGCCGGGCCGCATTATCGGCAAGGGCGGACTCATTTCTACCGTGATCCTCACCGTAATGGCTGCCTTCGGTCATGATCCCGCGGCGGAAAAGGCGCCCGCCAACGAATGGATCAGGGCATTGCACCGCGATCAGCCGCTGGAGCATCGCAACGCGATGGTTTGGTCGCGCATCCTCTTGCTTTTTCATGGCGCGATCTTGGTCATCGCTGTCATCACCGGCTTATGGGTATTGCCGTTGATCTTGACTACAGCGGCATTCACCGCCAATTGGCTTCAATATTTCGTCAATATGCCGCAGCATTGCGGTTTGCGCGATGACACGCCGGATTTCCGCAAGAGCGTGCGCTCGATGAAACTAAACCCTTTCTTTTCTTTCTTGTATTGGCGCATGGAGTGGCATATCGAGCATCATATGTTCGCCGGCGTTCCTTGCTATAACCTGGAGAAACTGTACAAGGAAGTCGCCCATGATATGCCGGTGCCGCGCACCTTGATCGGCGCCTGGAAAGAAATGCGCGAAGTTTGGCGGCGGCAAAAGATCGACCCTGACTATCAGTTCGATACGCCGCTGCCGGAGACGGCAAAGCAGGCCCGTGAAGACGCGCCCGACGAGCGACTGGAAGCTTCAATCGGGGAGCTGGCGCCGGCCGGTTTGCAAGAGGGCTGACCCGGCTGAGAAACTGGCGGCGCGGGAGCTGGGCAGTGCCGTTGAACATTTCAGGCGGCTCGCTGTAGGGGCGTTTCGCCGAAACGCCCGATGATGCAATCGCGAATTTTCGGGCGACATACAATGTCGCCCCTACAAGCGACTTGATTCCGGTTTCGGATTTCATTGTGGAAACCAATTAGAATAGACGAGGCAAGCCATGCGCCACCAAAGCAGCGCCAAGCCGGTATTCACGCGCGAAGCGCTTGAGCGCCTTCATGCGCCCGCGCCGCCACCGATCAAAGATTTCTTGGGCGAGCCCTATAACGTGGACGCGGCCAAGGTCGACGAGTATCAGGAAAAAGGCTACATCAAGCTTGAAGGCATCATCACGGGCGAGCCGCTGCAATACTATCGCGAACTGATCGGATTGGCGGTCGGGCATCGCTTCAAAGACGATGAGCGCGCGCTGGCGGAAAAGCGTGTCTACGAGCGGAGCTTCCTGCAAGCCTTCAACCTCTGGCCGCATTACCCGGCCATCGCCGAGTTCGTGCAATGCCGGCGCTTCGCCGAGTTAGCGCGGCGCATGCTGCAGGTCGAGGGCGTCAAACTCTGGTTCGACCAGGCACTGTACAAGGAGCCGGGCGGCCGCATCACCGACTACCATGTCGACGCCGCCTTCTGGCCGGTGCATCCGGCAGCAAATACGACAACGATCTGGATGGCGCTGGTCGATGTGCCGCGCGAGAAAGGCTGCATGGCTTTCGCTTCCGGCAGCCACAAGCTCTCGCCCGATGCCGAATTCGTCGATATCTTCAACGCCCAGGAAGAGATCGCCATCGGCGATAACGTCCGGCACTATCCTTGGGAGTGGGCGCCTTTGCAAGCGGGCGATTGCACTTTTCACTCCGGGCTGGTTTACCATCGCGCCGGCGGCAACAGCACTGACGAGATGCGCGAGGCGATGACCATCGCTTATATAACGGCCGATGCGAGGTTCGATTGGCCCGAGTCCAACCCGGAAGCCGGGCGGCGGCATGGCTTCGCCACTGAGGGCTTAAAGCGCGGGGATCTGCTAGAGTCGCGTTTTGCGCCGCGACTGACATTAGGTTAAACTCCGCAAGTGCTGATATAGCGCTTGAAGGAATACTGGATCAAAAGGAGGTAGACCTTCGGAGATTTGAATTGACTTCGTCTCGAATTGGCTAATGTGTTTTCCGAAAGGACAGAAATATGAAACGCCTCAGTCTACTGATTTTGCTCGCGCTCTTCATCATCGTGCCCGCGGTCGGCGCGCAGGATGACGTCGTCACCGTCACCTGGTGGATGGAGCCGAGCGGCTCCGACGATCATGTGCAGGAACTGATCATCGACGTGTTTAACGCCTCGCACGACAATATCCAGATCGATTATCAGCCGCAGGAATCGATCAACGACCAGTTGCGGCCCGCCCTGCAAGCGGGCGTTGGTCCCGATATCGTGTGGCTGGCCGGCAATGCGGCCGCTTCGCAATATGTAGCGGGCGGTTTCCTGCTGCCGCTGACGGGTTATGCCGACGCCTATGGCTGGGCAGACAAATTGCTGCCCTGGGCTTATGGCGCCGGCATTGTCGCCGGTGAACTGTATTCGATCCCGGTCACTTATGAGAGCATGGTGCTCTTCTACAACAAGACGGTCTTTGAGGAGAATGGCTGGGAAGTGCCGAGGACAGCTGACGAGCTTTGGAGCCTGGCGCAGCAAACTGCCGACATGGGCTTAGTGCCCTTCCCTTATGGCAACGCCACCTGGCAGCCCTCCAATGAGCATTTGATGGGCATCTACCTCAACAACTACGCTGGACCGGACAACGTCTACGCGGCGCTCATCGGCGAGAAAGCCTGGACCGACAGCGAATTTGCCGAAGCGACCGACTTGCTGCGCGAGCACATCGCCGATCTGGGTTGGTTCGGCGGCAGTCTGGAAGACTACTACTCGCTCGGCGGCGGTGATGAGACAGCGATGCTGGCGTCAGGCGAGGGGAGCATGATGATGAGCGGCACCTGGAAGTTCCGCAGTTTGGGTCCCGCTTTTGAAGAAACGGGCATGGAATGGGATTGGGCGCCCTTGCCACTGTTCAGCGAAGACGCGGATATGCAGGTTGGTCCCTATTCCTATGACTTGGCGCTGGGTGGCAATCTGGGCGTGAACGCCGCGACCGAGCACCCGGAAGAAGTTGGCATTGTCCTGGACTTCCTCTTGAGCGACAAGGCGCGCATCCTCGAGCTGGCTTCGACCACCGGCTTTGGCGAATGGGTGATACCGCTGCGGTATGAGATTGATGATTTCCCGCCCGGCACGGATGAGCGCGTTCTGCGTTTCCATTCCGATTTCGCCGCGACCACTGGTGAAGGGCGCTATGGCTACACCGCTTGGACCTTCTGGCCCGCGCGCGCCAATCAGCAGCTTTGGGAAGCCATCGAGCTGGTTTGGGCGGGCGAAATGAGCGTGGATGAGTACCTCGAGAACCACGCGGCCGAATGGGCGCAGGATGCAGCCGACGGTCTCGTGCTTTCGATATTGCCGCGCGAGTAAACCGAGACAGCGACAATAAGGATCTGTAGGGGCGAGCCATTGGCTCGCCCGTCTCAGCCAAAAGATGTATTTTCGGGCGACTTGGCAAGTCGCCCCTACACCCATTCGATGATTTGGAAGATCGCCCCGCAATATGGCATTCAAGACCGATAGCCGCGTTGGCGTGACGACGGCCTATCGCTGGCGTCAGATTCTATCGAATTACATATTCCTGGCGCCGGTCGTCGCCCTGAACCTGATCGTCATCGTCATACCCTCGTTGACCAGCATCTACATCTCCATGACGAAGTGGTCGGGCTTGAACCAGCCGGAATTCATCGGGCTGGCGAATTTTGACCGGTTGATCAACGACCCGATTTACTGGAAGTCGCTGAGCCACAATGTGATCTGGACGATCTTCTTCCTGACGATTCCGGTCTTCATGGGGTTGACGGGCGCGTACCTGCTCTCGGGCATCAAGCGCTTTCAGATGGTCTATCGCGTTGCTTTCTTCATCCCTTATGTCATCGCCAGCGTAGTCAATACGGAATTGTGGCGGACGCTGCTGCATCCGCGCCATGGCATCGGCGCCTGGCTGGCCAAGCAAGGCATCGAGGGCTTCGATATTCGTGTCTTCGGCAGCAAACATACCGCCCTATATGGCGTTGCCTTCGTCGATTCCTGGCACTTCTGGGGCTTTCTCGTGATCGTCTATTTGGCGGCCATGTACCAGGTGCAGCCCGATTTATATGAGGTGGCCATCCTGGAAGGCGCCAGCCGCTTTCAACGCTTCCGCCATGTGACGGTGCCGGGCATCCGCCCGACCCTCGTCTTCACCTTGCTGATGATCATGATCTGGTCGGTGCCGGCCTTTGATTACATCTATCTGCTGACCGATGGCGGACCGGCCCACGCTTCCGAAGTGCTGGGCACATATTTGTACAACATGTCTTTCTTCCGCTTTGAAGTCGGTTACGCCGCCGCCATCGGCGTGACGATGGCGCTGCTCACAGCTTGCATCGTGGCGATATTCGTCATGCTGCGGCGGCGGGGTTGGGAGATATGATGCGCTTGCGCTCTGGCCGCACGGAAACGACGGCCTTCAACCACGTCATCCTCTTCTTGCTGGCGGTTTTCGCCCTTGGTCCGGTGCTTGTTCTATTCCTGAATTCGGTCAAGACCAGCGAGCAGATTGCGGCGAATCCTTTTTCCATACCGGCCGAACCGCGCTGGGACAACTACACCGTGGCCCTCGATAAGGGCAATTACGCCAACACGGTCAAGAACAGCGTCATCTTTACTGCGGGCACGGTCATCGGCGTGCTGATCGTCGGCGGCATGGGCGGCTACGCCCTGGCGCACCTGGAGATCCGCGGCGCCAACGCCATTGCCTTTTATTTCCTGGTCGGCACGGCGATTCCGATTCAGCTATATGTCGTGCCCCTCTTTTTTCTTTGGAAGAATTTGGGCCTGCTGAACACATATCAGGGTCTCATCATCATTTATTGCGCGACATCGTCGCCCTTCGCCACCTACCTCATCCGATCGTATATGGTGGCGCTGCCGAAAGAATTCATTGAGGCGGCCAAGATTGACGGCGCCAGCAAATTCCAGGTGATGACGCAAGTGATCTTGCCGCTGTCCTGGCCCGGCTTTCTCACGACCGGGCTGATCGTCGGCTTGGGCGTCTGGAACGAGTTCTTGATCGCCGTCACCTTCATTCACCACCCGGATCTAAAACCGGTGGCGACCAGCCTGCGCGCCTTCCAGGAGCGCTTCACGCGCGATTGGGGTTTGACCAACGCCGCCTCGGTTATCATGCTGCTGCCCGTTCTAATTCTGTTCCTGCTCATGCAGCGGCGCTTCATTGAAGGCTTGACCCAGGGCGGCATGAAGATGTAAGGCTCTCACGACGATAGGAGATTGTTATGGAGACCACTGTTTCGCCGGACAAGCTCGCTGAGCAACTGCGCGTAGATGGATTCTGCGTGATTCCAAATATGGCCGACGAAGCGCTGCTTGACCAGACGCGCGCTTGCGTCGAGAAGGCCTTGTCCGCATACGATGAGGAACACCGTGAAAGCACCAAAGCGCCCGGCAGCCTCATCGACTCCAACTTTTATCCGGAATTGGCCGATCTGATCGGCAATCCCCGCGCGCTTGCGGCGCTAGGGCGGATGGGCCTGCGCGATATCAAATTCTGGAAGGCAGTCATCATCAGCAAGCCGCCAGGCGGCCCGCGCCTTTACTGGCATCAGGACTGCATCATGTGGGGCGACCCGCGCGCCTACAGCGAGCGCGCGCCGATGATCTTCCTCATGTATTATCTCGAAGACACGCGGCGGGAGAATGGCTGCCTGCGCCTCCTGTCGGGCAGCCACAAGTATCGGCACGACTTGCACAACATGGGCGAGGCGCATACCAGGGACATTAATCGCATGGACAACCCGGACGATCCGCGCTTCCGCGATTATCCCAACGAAGTTGATGTGCCGATTAAGGCCGGCGACCTGGTCGTGGGCGATGCGCGCATGTTCCACGCCACGCACGAAAACGCGTCCGACGAGCAGCGCACGGTCATAACCATCTGGTTCCATCCCTTCTTCTCCGACTTGGCGGAAGACACGCAGAGTTGGATCCACATGGCGATGCACAAGCAGCATGAAACCTGGCCCGCTGACGCGCTGGCGAAAATCGCGCCGCTCATCCCCGATTATCAGGGCGAGATCGAGCCGATGGAGCTCACGCGGACGCCGGACGAGCGTTTGCAGTGGCCCGCAAACTAGGGGCGGGGCGGAAATAAGAATGACTGCTGCGCGATGACAGAACTTTCAGCTGTCCGCGAAGAGATCGGCTTGAGCTACGAGCAGATCAAGTCCTTCTGGATTGACGGCTTCTTGGTGATTGATGATGTCTTTCCCGATGAAGATGTAGAGTTGCTGCGCGAGGCTGCCGCCTCGCCCAATGTACTGCGCGCCTGGCGCAAGCAAGATGTCGATACGCGCACGGTGCATCTGCTCGAAATCACCGTCAAGCACCCGCTGATGATGGAGCTGGCGCGCAGCCCAAGAATTATCCAGCGCATCACGCCGCTAATCGGACCGGACATTCAGCTGCAGCATTCCAAACTCGCGACCAAGCCGGCGACGAAGGGCGCGGGCGCCTTTCACTGGCATCAAGATTTCGCCTTCTTCCCGCATACCAACAGCGATCTGTTGGCGGTGATGGTGATGCTGGATGACGCCACGCCGGAGAACGGCTGCATGCAGATGGTGCGCGGCAGCCACAAGCTGGGCTTGCTCGATCACGATGAAGACGGGCTCTTCCACGGCAATTGTCAAGAGAGTTACCTCTGGCGGGATGAAGCGCGCCTGGCGAATATCACGCCAAAGACCGGCGGCATCAGCATCCACCACGCGCTGACGCTGCATGGCTCGCCGGCTAATATCAGCGGCAAGCCGCGCCGCGGCGTCGTCTTCCAATACCGCGCCGATGACGCTTATCAGCTGGCGCAAAGCCTCTGGGCGGACACAGGCCTGCTGGTCTGCGGTCAACGGCGCGAGCGCGCGCGCTGTGACGCGGGGGTCCTCCGTTTGCCCAAGTCGCATTTCTTTCCCGGCTATCCCTTTGGCGATGCCTGGAATCAGGATGGCGAATTGGCGCGGAAGCGGAATTACTTTGCGGAATAGGCGCCTTTGCGATACCATTTATTAAGTCTTGTCCTCGCCATACTTATTTGATTGTTCATTTGCCGAAAATATGTTATGTTGACGGCTGATGCCGGGCCGCCCCTGCGAAAAGAATCGGGGCGCGCCGGTGGCTGTTGCGCTACGAATGCAGAGGAGGTGGCTATCTACAATCGTGTAAAGGAAATACCTCAGAGTTGCTTAGGCATTATGAAGGAGGAAACATGAGCGCAAAAAAGAAAATGAGTCGCCGTGATCTGCTGAAATTGGCGGGCGCTGGCAGCGCCGGCTTGGTCATGAGCGGCCTGCCGGTCAAGGTTATCGCGCAGGATATGGTGACGATCAAAGTTCAGACGGCCGGCCTGGACGACAATACCTTGCAGCCGGTCGCTGACATCATGACCGCGAGGCACCCCAACGTCAACGTCGAGTGGGTGGTGCTGACCGGTATCGACCACGAAGAAGTCGCCGCCAAAATTCTCGCTCTGGTCGCCGCTGGTGAATCCATTGATGTTGGTTACGCAGCCACCGAAGCCTGCCAGCTCTTCGCCGGCCAAGGCTTGGCTGCGCCGCTCGATGATCGCGTCACCGGCGATCCCGATCAGGACTTCTGGACCGACTTCTTCTCCGATGTCCACCCGTCCCTGGTCGAGGCGATGATGTACGAAGGCAGCTTGTATGAGCCGCCGCGCGACTTCAACGCCGCCAACATGTACTTCAACACCAACGTTTTGGCAGAGAACGGCTTCGAAGTGCCAAGTTCTGATTGGACCAAGGACGATTTCGTCGAGATCGCCCGCGGCACCACCAAGAAAGATGACGCCGGCAATACCGAAGTCTTCGGCTATGCCTGGACCAACCGTCTCTGGGGCAGCTGGATGCCTTGGATCTTCGTCGCTGGCGGCAACCTCTACACCGAGGAACGCGCGCCGGGTGGCGAGTGGGTATGGGACGGCTACTACGAAGGCGACATGGCGGCCGATGGACGCGGCGGCGGCTTCCGCTGGCGCACGCCGATCGCCAACTCGCCTGAGGTGGTCGAAGCGCTTCAGTTGAACGTCGACCTCTGGCAAGAAGGCGTCACGCCCGATATTGAAATGGGCAGCGGTCAAACGCTCACTGGTTTCTATTCGACCGGTTTGCTGTGCATGACGCCGGCCGGCGGCTTCTGGGCAGGACGGCTGGAAAACGAAGGTATGGCAAAAGGCGACTTCGACGTCCAATATTGGCCGAATTGGCGCAATCAGAAGCATCAGTTTGGCACGGGCGGCCACTGGCTCGCTACCGTAGCGACCGCCCCGGACGAAGCTTGGGAATTCATGAAGATCGAGGTCAGCCACGAAGGCTTCCAGAGCAGCGAATTCTTCAACCCGGTCATCATCACGACGCCGGCTCGCCGCTCTTATAGCCAGAAGGACGCCTTCGAAACGACGGGACCGGCCAACAGCGATGTCTTCTATGGCACGCTTGATGACCATCCGTCGACTTCACCGATCCCGGCGCCGCCCTGGTCGAACCCGATGACCACCATCTTCACCACCGGCACCAGCAATGCGATGTCCGGCGCGATGAGTCCGAAGGACGCGCTTGACCTGATGCAGCAGGAATTGGAAGATCTGACTGCTCGTCAACCGCAGTATTACGCCGACAACTAAGCAAGAGTATCGCGTAGAGCCAATACAATCTGTATTGGCTCTGCCTTTTCCGTCGATCGAGGATTAGCAATGACGACAGCAAAGAGAACAGCCGGCGGCGCTGGACTCTGGTATTGGCTGATGCAGGATACCATGGACGGTTTGCGTCGGCGCCGCGCTATTCTGGGCTACCTGTTCTTATTGCCGACCTTGCTCGGCATTTTCATTTTCACCGCGGGTCCGGTTTTCGTCTCATTTGGTCTCAGCTTGTTCCGCTGGAATATCTTCAAGCCGCCGGATTTCGTCGAACTGGCAAACTATGAACGGTTGATCGGCGATGTTCGGATTGCGATCAGTTTTGGCAATACGCTCAAATTCACCGTATTGGCTGTCGCGACGCAGGTATCGATTGGGCTGCTGCTGGCGATGGGCGTACATCGCATCACCCAAACCGCCATGCGCTATTATTTTCGGACCGCTTTCTTCCTCCCGCTTTTGATGTCCGGCGCGGCGGTCGCCGTCGTCATGGGCTATATTTTCCACAAAGAATTTGGACCGCTGAATTATTATCTCGGTCTGATGGGTGTGCAGCAGATTCCTTGGAAGACCTCGGCCGATTGGGTGCTGATCACGATCGTCATCATGTCGGCTTGGCGCAATCTAGGTTTCACCTTTGTGCTTTTCCTGGGCGGCTTGTCCAACATTTCGCGCGAAGTGCTTGACGCCGCGGATGTCGATGGCGCGCAAGGCTTCCGCCGCTTGTGGTCGGTCACTATCCCTTTGCTGAGTCCGCAGATTCTGTTTGCGGCGGTTACTGGCGTGATTGGCGCGGTCCAGGTGTTTGAGGAGCCCTTCATCATGACCCGCGGCGGACCGGGCAATGCCAGCCGCACGGCGGTGATGGTGCTTTATGAGGCGGCTTTCAAAAATATTGAGTACGGCTATGGCTCCGCCATTGCGGTGGTATTGTTTCTGGTCATCCTGGCATTCACGCTGGTGCAGATGTGGATGAGCCGGCGCTGGGTCTTTTATCAATAGGCAATTCCGGGAGATACTTGATGACCGCTAACGTAATGCGCGATCCCGGCGATGTCAGCGCGGCGCAACACAGATTGCATGTCGTTTCCTTTATCGCCGGCAAGTATGTGCCCGTCATATTCTTATTCTTGCTCAGCGTTGTCATTATCGCGCCTATGGTGTGGACAGTTTCTACCTCGTTGCGAAAAGGCACCGACTCGTTCACGGTGCCGCCAAAGTGGCTGCCGACGGACCTGGCGGTAGAAAATTATGCCGAGGTCTTTGATAAGGTGCCCTTTGGCCGTCAGATTATCAACAGCGGGCTCATTACCTGGGGTACTGTTGTTGGACAGTTGATTTCTGCGGCGCTGGCCGGGTACGCCTTCGCTCGCCTGGATTTCGCGGGCCGGGATCTCTTGTTTTGGATTGTGCTGGCGACGATGATGATACCGATACAGGCGGTGGTGATACCGGTGTTCATCTTCCTGCGTAATATGGGCTTGGTTGATACGCTGTGGTCGCTGATCTTGCCCGCCGTTCCTACTGCCTTCGGCACCTTTCTGCTGCGGCAATACTTCCTGACGATCCCGATCGAGTTGGAAGAATCGGGCTTGATGGACGGCGCCAATCAATGGCAGCTTTTCTATCGCATTTATCTGCCTCTGGTTAAGCCCGGTTTGGCGGTGCTGGCTATTTTGAGCTTCAACTTTCATTGGAACGAATTCTTCCGCCCCCTGATCTTTCTTATCGACAATGAGAATTTCCCGATCACGCTGGGCATATTCCAATTGCAGGGCTACATGATGACCGGGTCCATCGCGGTGGTTTTGGCCGGGGTGGTCATGTCGTTGGTGCCCGTCATCCTAATCTTCCTGGTGGGCCAGCGCTATCTGATTGAAGGCATCATGCGCGGCGCGATCAAAGGCTAGCCCGGCCCGTGCCTTCGCTGCCGCCGCAATAGCGCCATGAGTGAAGAAAAACCCTTTCCCTCGCGCAAGACCTATCGGCCGGGCCTGGTCTTCCAGCCGAACGTCCATCAGAACATTGGGCGCGGCATCGAAAAACTGGTGGCGGCCCTGCGCCCGACATTGGGGCCGACGCCGCGCACCGTCGCCGTCAGCCGTCTCGACAACGTGCAGAAAACACCCGATGTCCTGGATAGCGGCGGCATCATCGCGCGCCGAGTCATCGAATTGAGCGAACGCGACGAAGATGTCGGGGCGATGCTGGCGCGGGCTTTGGTCTGCCGCCAGCATGAAACGGTCGGCGATGGCAGCGCTACCACGGCGGTTTTGCTGGGCGCTTTGTATGCCGGCGGCGTGCATTATTTGGCGGCCGGCGGCAATGCCATGCGCTTGCGGCATTACCTGGAGCGGGCGCTTGCGCTCGCGCTGGAAGGCTTAAACGGGCAGACGTCGCCGGTCGAAGGCAAAGAGGCCCTGGCGCAGGTCGCCGAATCGATTTGCCACGATCGGCCCCTGGCGCGGCTGCTGGGCGAGATCTTCGATATCATCGGCGCTTATGGTCAATTGGACATCCGCAAGGCCCATAGCCGCGAATTGAGCCGGGAATACATCGAAGGCATGTTCTGGAACAGCGGCTTGTTCTCCCGCGATATGATCGAAAATCGCCGGGAATTGCAGACCGTTTATGAAGAGCCGGCCATCGTGATCGCGGATTTCCAGGTGAACGACCCGCGTCATATCATGCCGATGCTGGAAATCGCCGTGGAAGAAAAGATCGAAAAACTGCTGCTTATCGCCGGCGACTTGTCCGCCGATGCCATCGCCGGCTTGATGCTGGCGAATGGCAAACTCAAGAATTTCCGCGTGATGGCGGTGCGCGGACCCGGCGCCAATCCCGATGATCGCCAGGCGGCAATCGCAGACCTGGCGGTCTTGACCGGCGCGGAACCCCTGCTGAAGGATGCCGGGCAGCGCCTGAAAGACATCGGGCGCGCCAACTTCGGCGGCGCGCGCCGCGCCTGGGCCAGCCCGCATAACTTCGGCATCATCGCCGGCAAGGGGGATCCGCGTCAATTGCGGCGGCATGTCAGCAACCTGCAGCAGCAATATCAGCGGGCGGATGACATCGACTACCGCGACAAGATCCGCGCGCGCATCGGCAAACTGATGGGCGGCTCGGCCACGCTGTGGATCGGCGGTCTTTCCGACACCGAGATCGATCGACGCAAAGCCTTGGCCGAAGCGACGGCCGGGGCGATGCGCGCGGCGGTGAAAGATGGCGTCCTGCCCGGCGGCGGCATGGCATTGCTGAATTGCCGCGGCGCGCTCGAAGCCAAGCTCAACGGCGGCGCGGACGCCGATGAACGCGCCGCCTATCGCATCCTCTACAACGCGCTGGCGGAACCGGCGCGCGCGATCTATGAGAATGCCGGTTATGAGCCGGGCGAGATCTTCGCGCGGCTGGCGCATGCCGGCGCCGGCAGCGGCTTTGATGTGATCAGCGGAGAATTGATCGGCGAGCGCTGCCTGTCGGATGGCGCCGAGTGCCAGGCGTCGGCGCTGCGGAACGCTGTCCTGACGGCCGGTATGGCGCTGACGATTGACGTTCTTGTGCATCACAAAACGCCGGACATCGCGCGGACTCCCGGTTGAGGCGGCGATATGCGCCAGGCAAGTTACAGCCTCAAATTCGACGACCCAACGGATACGGTCTATGCTCTGGCCGCTTCGCCGAGCGGCGCCTGCTTCGCCGCTTGCAATAGCGGACTCTATCGCTCCCTTGACGGCGGCCTCAGCTGGGCGCAAATGCAAATACCGCAAGAACAGCTCACCACAGCTGTGGCGGTTTCGCCCGATTTCGCAAGCGATCGCTCGGTCTTTGCCGCTGTGAAAGGCGGCATCCTGCGCTCGAGCGATGGCGGCGATACCTGGTTCACGACGGCATTCCCGGCGCCGCCCCCGGTCTTTTCCAGCCTGGTCGTCTCGCCTGATTTCGAGCGCGACGGCATCCTGCTGGCGGGTACGCTGGAGGACGGCGTGTTCTCCTCGGAAGATCGCGGCGTGCGTTGGCAGCCTTGGAACTTCGGCTTATTCGATCTGCATGTGCTTTGCCTGGCGCTTTCCCCGAATTGGCGCGTCGATGAGACGGCTTTTGCCGGCGCCGACACCGGTTTGTATCGCAGCGGCAATGGCGGGCGCGCCTGGCGCGTCACGGACTTCCCGGCCGAGCTCGCGCCGGTCTTGTGCCTGGCAATCGTCGGTGGCAGTGAGCCGGGCGAAACGATGCTCCTGGCCGGTACGGAAGAAAACGGACTGCTGGCGTCGGAGGACGAAGGCCGGAATTGGCGGCCTCTGGCGGCGGATTGCATCGATTCCGCGGTCAATCAACTGCAAGTGGTCGAGGACGCGGCCGGGCATAGCGCCCTGTTTGCGCTCGTGGACGATGCGGTATTACGCTCCTTAGACGGCGGATGCAGCTGGGAGATTACGCTGCGGGCCGAGGGCGCCGCCACGGCCATGCTCGTCCACGCTGACGTCATTCTGATGGGCGTTCAAGGTCGGGGCATTCTGCGCCGGCCGATTGACTGACTGAAGTAATGGTGGAGCCTGCTATGGACGAAAATGTCTTTCGCTTTTCCCTGGGCGACTTTCAATGCGTATCCATCAGCGATGGCGTGCAGCCGATCGACGCGGCGACTCTGCCGACATTCTTCAATGGCTCGAAGCCGGACGAATTAGCGGCGGCGCTGCAGCAGCACGGGATGGCGCCCGATCATTACGATCTGCAATGCAACTGCCTGCTCATCGACACGGGGCGGGAACGCGTCCTCATCGACAGCGGCGGCGGTCCCTTTTTTGACGCGCACCTGGGACGGCTCGTTCCGGGTTTGGCCGCGGTCGGCTACCAGCCCGCGGACATCGACTTCATCATCATCACGCATGGCCACCGCGATCATGTCTGCGGCGGCGTTGCGCAGAACGGCGACATGATCTTTCCCAAGGCGCGGCATGTCATGGTCCGCGGCGAGTGGGAATACTGGACGCGGGAGGCAGATGTCGCTTCAATGGGCGAAGATGTCGTCGAAGATCTGCGCTTTGCGCGCGAGTGCATGCTGGCTTTTCAAGATCAACTGCTGTTTATCGAAGCCGGCGATGAAATCGCGCCCGGCATCCGCAGCATCGCGACGCCGGGCCACACGCGCAATCATATCTCGGTGGCGGTTGCTTCCGGCGACGCGCGCTTGATCGGCGTCGGCGATACGATGGACTTGCCGATCCACATTGAGCGAACGACCTGGCATCCGGCCTGGGACGCGCTGCCGGAGCGGGGCATCGAGTCGCGGCGCATGCTGCTGCTGCGGGCTGTCGAAGAAAAGGCGCTGATTCACGGTTTTCACTTCCCTTTTCCCGGTGTGGGTTTTGTGCGCGCGGCCGGCGTGGGCTGGCGCTTTGAACCGCTTTAAGGGATAGAGGCGCGGGAGCGAGCATGAGGCGTTTAAAAGACCGAGTCGCGATCATCACCGGCGGCGCATCCGGCATCGGCCGGGCGACGGCGCTGCGCTTCGCTGCGGAAGGCGCCGCCGTGGTCATCGCCGATATTGACCGCGACGGCGGGCTGGCCTGCGCCGAAGAGATCAGCGCGGCCGGGGGCAAAGCCCGGTTTATCGAGACCGATGTCGGGCGGGAGAGCGACCTGCAGCGCATGATTGACGGCGCTCTGCGCGAATATGGCGGCCTGGATATCCTGTACAACAACGCCTTCCGCAATACGCCCGGCGCGGCGGTTGATATCACGGACGAGGATTGGGACGGAACCCTGGCGGTGACATTGCGCGCCGTTTGGAAGGGGTCTAAACTCGCGATACCGCATTTGCTGAAGAGTGACGCCGGCGTCATATTGATCACGGCATCGGTGCATAGCATCGTGGGTTTCGCGGGCAGCGCCGCTTACCAGGCGGCCAAGGGCGGCGTGCTTTCCCTGACCCGCGCCTTGTCGCTGGAGTTGGCGCCAAGAGCGCGCGTCGTCGCCATTCTGCCGGGCGCGGTAGCGACGCCGGCGCTGCGCTCTGTGCCGGAGGACGAACACGCGGAGTTCCTGCGCCAGGTGCCGCTGGGGCGCAACGGCCAGCCGGAAGAAATCGCGAGCGTCGCCGCTTTCCTGGCCTCCGATGACGCCAGTTACATCACCGGCGCCGGCATCGTCGTTGACGGCGGCTATACCACGCGTTAGATTCCAGCAGAATGAAGCCTCTCAAAGAATTGATTTGTTACGGACAGACAGAATTGAGGGAAGCGTGAGCGAAAACAGTAAACCGGATTACCGTTCGAAAGTACCCAAGTACCAATTCTCCGACGCGCTGGCGAAGCAAGAGGCGGAGCTGGCATCCAACCCGATGCTGCAACGCTTTGCCGATTCGCGCCGGGCATTGGCGGGCGACCGGCATCGCCCTTTCTACCATTTCGTCAGTCCGGAAAGTACGCTGAACGACCCCAACGGTCTGTGCTTCTGGCAAGGGCGCTGGCACCTCTTCTATCAAGGTTATCCGCCCGATGATCCGCGTCAGCATTGGGGCCACGCCGTCAGCGACGATCTGATTCACTGGCGCGATCTGCCTTACGCCATTTATCCCGACCCCGAGGACTGCTGTTATTCCGGCACGGCGCTGGTGGAAGAGGACCGCGTCATCGCGATGTATCATGGCACGAAGCTCGGCAACATGGTCGCGCTCTCTTCCGATCCGCTCCTGCTGAATTGGGAGAAAGTCGGCGAAGGCGCCGTGATCCCGATACCGGATCCTGATGACCCTGTGCCCTACAGCGTGTTCGACCCCTGCATCTGGAAAAAGGGCGAGGATTATTATGCGCTTTCCGGCGGCTGGCTGCCGCGCGGGCCGGCCAACAAGCAAGTGCGCGCCAATTTCCTCTTCCGCTCGCGCGATCTGGAACATTGGGAATACCTCCATCCCTTTATCGAGGACGATCAATATACGGTCGTGGGCGATGATGGCGCCTGCCCGTATTTCTGGCCCATCGGCGAAGACAAACATATTTTCCTGATGTACAGCCACATGACTGGCGGCCAATATCTGCTCGGCGATTACGACATGGCGCGGGACAAATTTGTCGTGACGGACGGCGGCCTGTTCAACTTCGGCCCGTCGACGCCATCGGGCCTGCATGCGCCCTCGGCCGTGCCTGACGGCAATGGCGGGGTCGTCGTCATATTCAATATGAATCAAGGCATCCCCACGCGGGTATGGAACCAGATCATGACCTTGCCGCGGCTGCTCACACTGGATGCGGACGGGCGGCTGCTGATGGAACCGACCGGCGATATCGAGTCGCTGCGCGGGGAGCATCGCCGGCGGGAAGGGCTGACGCTGCCCGCCAACGAAGAAATTGTGTTGGACGACATCGCGGGCAACGCGATGGAACTCGCGCTTGAGCTCGACGCCGGCGACGCCCCGCTGCTGGAATTGAATGTGCTGCGCTCCCCGCAGCGGGAAGAATACACCCGGATCGCCTTTTACAAGCATCGCGGCAATCGTTATCGGCAGGGCATGTCAACGACGGGGGCGATGAACGCCAGTTCGGCGGCGATGGCGCTCTTGCCGCAGCGCTATGATAGCATGATCACCATCGATACATCCTACAGTTCGACCATGCCGGAAGCGCTTTCGCGGACGCCGGAAACCGCGCCTGTATTCCTGGAGGATGATGAGCCGCTGCAGTTGCGCGTATTTATCGACCGCAGCGTGGTGGAAGTTTTTGTCAATGGCAAGCAGTGCGTCGCCGTCCGCGTCTATCCGGAGCGGGAAGACAGCCTCGGCGTTTCCTTGCGGGCGCAGGGGCGGCCGGCGCTGTTGAAGCGGCTTGATGCCTGGCAAATGAGCAATATCTGGGACTGATCTCCGGCGGGAAAGCCGGCCGCGCTGGGCTTAAAGCCGCCGCGGCCGGCCTTCCCCCGACATAAACGGGAAGGCCGGCGCTTGATTCGCCGCAGGATGAAATTGGATGCGCCATTGCCCAGGAATTCGCGAGACGTTTTGGACGTTTTCAGCTATATTGTGTTATTATGAGCAAAATGGACCGACGAATCGTACGTACGCGCAAGGCGCTCAAGGAGGCCCTCATCCGGCTCTCCTTGGAAGGCGACTTCGAGAAACTCACCATAAAGGCTGTTACGGCGGAAGCCGGCATCAGCTATGTGACCTTTTTTCGCCATTACAAGAGCCTCGACGATGTCGTGGAGGAACTCTTTACGAATGCGGCGAAGATTATGGTTCATTACGTTGCCGAGCATGACTCGCTCGGCGACATCACGCTCGGTCTTTGGAAATTCGTCGATGAGAATCAGTCGCTGTTTCGTATGTACGTGTCCCTGCCGCCAGAGCATCAGGCGCGTGTAATCCTTTGTGAGGAATTGGAAAAGCTCATGCGCGCCAGATACCGAAAGCGGGAAGCCAGCCCAGTGCCGCTGGCGGTGTCGATGACCCACATCATCGAATCCAGTTACCAATTGCTGCTGGAGTATCTTGAGCGCACAGACGAATATCGGCCGGAGCAGATGGCGGCAATCCAAAGGGACCTCGTCATCCGTCCGACCGAATCCACCGCTGTTTCGCTGCGCGAAGAGTGGCTGCGCCAGCACCCGACTTATCGCTGAGTGCCTTGAATTTCTGGTGTCGCCGGCGCTATTCAATCGCGCCCAGCGGCCATGAATTGACGCCTGCGGCGGAGCATGAATGCTGATGAGTTTGATTCAACCCTTTGTGACAGCCGTCGATTTCAAAACCGGGGCCTTCAGTCCGCGGCGGCAAGTCTACGAACGGCGGCTCAGCGATATGTGGCGGATGTACGCCGACCAGGAAGAAGCGGCGCGCATCCTGGCCGAAGAAGGCGACCGCTTGATCTACGATGTGCATGCGGCGGCGCTGCCGGAGGAAGAAGGGCAGATCCCGCATGGCACGACGCGCATCCGGCCCGGGCGCATCGGCAAGGAATTCCACATGACCAAAGGGCACTATCACGCGCGCCGCGAACAAGGCGAGGTCTACTTTGGCTTGTCGGGGCGGGCCATGCTGCTTTTGCAGACCGAAAGCGGCGAAACCAGCGAGATCGAAATGGTCGCCGGCAGCGCCGCCTACATCCCGCCTTATTGGGCGCACCGCACGGTTAACATCGGCGCTAAGGATTTTGTCTTCCTGTCGGTCTGGCCGGCGGAAGCCGGACACGACTATGGCGCGATCGAGCGCGACGGCTTCCGTAGATTGGTGCTACTGCGGGACGGCGGACCAACTGTGGTAGAGAATCCGCAATCCCGATAGCGGAATCGGCTAGCGCCGATCCAGGAATACCGGCTGCCCCCACTCCACATCGACGATCGGGCTGTCGAGATGCCGTCTCAAATATACCGGGTCATAGTCGTCGGTCACCTTCATCCGCCCGCTGCTTCCGACATTCCATGAGAATTGCAGGCCGATGGCGTACTCGCCGTAGGCGATTGCCGGCCTGTCGTAGATGTCGTCATAGTCAAAGGCGACGATGGTCGCTGGCGGATCGGCCGCGACGCGCAGATGGCTTTCCTCCATGGCAAGATACCAAGGGTACAACTGTATTTGGCCGCGCGATACGAGTCCAATCCAGCCCGGCTGGTATTCGAAGAATTCAAAGGGCCTGTAGCGCGAGATCATCTGGATCGGGCAGTTTGACAGGGGCGCATGACATTGACGCCATGCATTGCGCCTTTCGCTGTCGCGGCCCGGTTTTGCCGTGACCGCGCCTTTTGGAAAGCTCTGCCTGATATAAATCAAGTTGCGCTCGTCCGGCGTCGCGAGCGCCCGCTCGAATACCTCCCGAGTCTGGGCATGCAGCAACTTCCAGGTATCGCCCTGCTCGTAGCGCACGTAAGCGCCGCTTCTCGACATATCCAGCAGCACAACATCTTTGCCAGCGGCGAGCAGCAGTTGGGCACGGGCCTCTTCAAAGAGGTCCCAGCGCCAAATGCCGCGGGCGTCCTGAAAAGCGATTGTCGTGCTGTCGGCGCTCCATGCCACCGGATCTTCGCCGGAAGACGGATCCCAGCTGACCGGCTGGCTGGCGACCGTGTCCATGCCCATCAGCTGGCCATGCTGTTCGCCTTCGCCGGGCCGATCCCGATTGTGAAACATGTAGATGACCAGCCGTTCTCCTTCTTGCACAGCCAGGAAATTGCTGTCCGGTGAAAACTGAGCGTGCCAGCCTTTCACCGGCGCGAGCCAGCCGTTATGGCGGTAGGAACCGACCGAAAGCGCGCCGCCGCCGAAATCGGCGCTGCCCAGAGGCTCGCAGCTCGGGCAGGGGTGGAATTCTTTTTTGACGAGCGCCAGATACTGCAGGCCCAGTTCGTCCTTTGCCAGCCGAAACATGACATGGCTGCCATCGTTCGAGATAGCGATCGGCCATCTGTCCGGGTCAAGCCGGGTCACAGAAAAGTCCGGGTTGAGCCGATAGCGTTTGCCCGATTCTGTTGTGATATTCAGGAAGCGCATCAGCGGGTATCGCCCGGCCTCGGGCGGCAGCGGTTCTTCCCGCCCGGTCATCCGCAGAAGCAGGGCTTCGAATTCGGCGATCGGCAGGGGCGCTTCCACAATAAGGTCGGATTGCGAGTGAATATGAAAGTCGACCATGCCGGCCACAGGTCCGTCATAGCCGTAGCGCTCGACATCGCCCGGCAGCCACATCGTCGCGCCGTTGTAGTCATAGGCGCCGTCGCCGTTTGCGTATAGGGCGAAGTAGCCATGTTCGCCTTTGTTAAATTTGATGCCCCTGGGCCCCAGATTAAGGCAGCCGTTGTCGTAATCTCTCGTCGAGTCGGCGTAATACAGAGCCGGGCGCGCAGTCACGAGCGCAAGATAAGGGCCGGCCCTGCCCTTAAAATAGCGCTCTACTTTCAATATAGCGTTCCTTCCGGTGCTGTCCACATAATCGACGCTGGCGGAAACGACGAGCTCAGCGAGCTCAATGTTTCGCTCTATGTCGCCAATGTCGCCTCCATAACTGCAGGCCTGTGCCTGGGCAATCGGAAGCAGAGTCGCGGCGGAGAGAGTCAAGTAGAGAATGACAAATCGCATTGGTCGCCTCTCAACTTCCCACATAGAATATCGGCTGCCCCCATTCAAGGCTGACGATTGGGCTATCCAGAAATTCGCTGAGGTCGACGCTGTCTACTATGCCCTTGTGCATATGCAGATTGAATGCGATCTTGGTCTCGTCAAATACGATCGCTGGCTGCTTATAGACCGGATCGTAGGCCACTGCGCCAATCGGCGGCAGCTCATCCACACCGTGGCAGCTAGCCAGATAGCAATACGCCAACTGTAAGGAGTAGGACCAACGAATACTTTGAATGGCATCTCGATATACCAAGCTAAGAAAATCTGGTTCTTGCCAGAGGAAATCCTGCGGGAAATCTTCCGTTCCCAGGCCTGTGTGAACCGATAGAGTCAGCACGATGGGACACATTAGTTCCGACAGGCTGCAGGCCTGCCTGAGTTGCGTAAGTTGCTCAAGGTAGTCATCCGAGCTCTCAGACAGAAAGTGAATCTTTCGGCTCTCGTCAGGCGTGATTAGTGTATTCTTCCAGGCATCGCCCGTCTGCACATCGAGCAGAGTCCAGTCGCCTTTCCTGCCATATCGCAGATATCTGCCTGTAAGCGACAACTCAAGAACATCCTGAGCATTCTCGGCGGGAACGACCAGCTTTGGCGCTGCCTCTTCCAGATACCGCCATAGCCAGATTCCTTCCATATCCTGGTAGGCCAAGGCGCTGCTGTCGGCGCTCCATACCAGAGTTTGCTCTGTATCGGTTGCGCGCCAGGTATGCGCGTGGCTGGCGACTTGCAGGAGACCTAGCTCGTGCCCGAAGCCGACTGCGGACCCATACTTAATCCGAGAAAAGAACAGGTAGACCGCCAGCTGCTCCTCTTCCTGGACCGCAACGAGATTACTGTTTGGAGAGAATCGTGCAAACTTACCGGGCGTCGGATACAACCATTCGTCGTATGAATAGCCAACATTTTCTTCAGTATTTCCTTCCCTGTTAAGCCAGGGCGGGAAAGGCTTTTTTCTTGTGGCGAGGTATTGGAATCCCAATTCATGATCGTTTAGGCGGAACATGACATGGCTGCCGTCGTTGGAGATCGCAATTGGATCCTTCGCCGGGTCGAGCCAAGTCAGGGAACGGTCTGGATTAAGGCGATAGCGCTCGCCGGATTCTGTCCTGATGTTTAGAAATCGCATCAAGGGATATTGACTGTTTAGGGGCTCGGTCGTTTCACTTTCTCCGATGAGGTCAAAAAGCAATGGCTCAAATTCGCTCGCTGGTAATCTGGTTTTGGCGTCATATTCAGCTCGGTCTTCGCTGTAGAATTCGACAAATCCATCCTTTGCTCTATAAGTCAGGCGTCTGGAATATGTCCCGTCGCCGTTGTGATAAAGCGCGTGCCAGCCCGACATGTTGACGGTGCTTACTTCCCAGCGAGCGGCGTAAAGGCAACTGGTGTCGTACTGGCGAATATATCCGGCCGCTTGCAGTGCCGGTGGATAAAAACTGATCGCGAGGTATTCGCCCCCTTCTCCTTTGTAGTAGCGATCGACCTGGAGTATTTCGTTTAATTCTATGTCGTCCTCAGCTATTATCTTTCCGGCTACAATGACATCATATTCGGCGAAATCTTGAATGGTTGGCTGATAGTAATCTCCGCCTCCGCCACAGGCGACGGCTCGCGAAACGGGCAGAAGTAAAGCGCTGCAAAAGATTGCCAACATTAGAAACTTGCGCATGAGAGTCTCCTTTGCGCTGATTTCACTCCAGCTTAGCAAGCGGCGTTGCCCCGTTGCTCGACGGCGCATGACGCTTCGCCTACGCCTTTTCCTACGGCCGGCTTTGCCTGAATGCCGGTTACGCGTTAATCTGATACTGGCGCCTCGACCGACAGGACCAGACCATGACCCGACCAAACATCATCCTGATCATCACCGACCAGCAGCGTTATGACACGATCAACGCCCTGGGCTTCCCCTACATGGACACGCCCAATCTCGACCGCCTGGCGCGGCAAGGCCTGAGCTTTGACAATTGCCACGTGACCGCGCCCTCCTGCGCGCCGGCGCGCGCCAGCCTCTTCACCGGTTACTACCCGCATGTCACCGGCATCATGCGCAATGGCGACCGCTGGCGCCGCTCCTGGGTTGAAGACCTGAACGCCGCCGGTTATCACTGCGTCAACATCGGCAAGATGCATACGAACCCCTTCGAGACGCCGCTGGGTTTCCACGAGCGCTATGTGGTGGAGAACAAAGACCGCTTCCTACAAGGGCGCTATTATTTCGATGAGTGGGATAAAGCCCTGCAGGCCCGCGGCCTGGTCAAACAGCAGCGCGTGCTCTATCGGCAGCGGGAGGATTACCAAGAGCGCATGGGCGCCTTCAGTTGGGACCTTCCGCCCGAGACCCATTCCGACAATTTCGTCGGCGGCCTGGCCCAGCGCTGGCTGCGCAACTACCCCAAGACCGAGCCGCTGTTCTTGCAGATCGGCTTCCCCGGCCCGCATCCGCCTTATGATCCGACGCCGGATGCCGCCGCCGAATACATCGACCGGAAGCTGCCGCTGCCGCAAGCGACGCAGGCGGATCTGGATGGGCAGCCGCCGCCGTTCCAGCAGTTGCGGAAGCACAATACCGAGGTCGATCACGATTCCATTGTGCATATCGAGCGGCCGACGCCCTTGCAGCTGCAGCGTCTGCGCGCCTATTACGCCGCCAACGTCAGCATGATTGACCGTCAAGTCGGCGGCATCATGGGCGCGTTGGAGGAGCGCGGCTACCTGGAAAACAGCATCGTCATCTTCACCAGCGACCACGGCGACTGCCTGGGCGATCACGGCCATATTCAGAAGTGGACGATGTACGACATCATCACGCGGGTGCCGGCGATCTTCTGGGCGCCCGGCCGCTTCAAGGGGGGAAGGCGCATCGCGGCGCAATGTCAATGGATGGACATCGGGCCGACGCTTCTGGAATTGGCGGGCGTAGAGCCGCCGGCGGACATGCAGGCGATTTCAATGCTGCCGGCGTTGCAAGGCAAGGCTTGGCGCGGGCGCGATTACGTTTTCGCCGAGCATCCGCCCGATGGAAATTACGAAGGACCTTACATGACGATGATCCGCAGCGAGCGGCACAAGCTGGTGCATTTCGCGGGCGAGGACTATGGGCAGCTCTTCGATTTGACGGCGGATCCGGGAGAAATCCACAATCTATGGGACGACCCGGCGCAGGCGGAAATCAAGCGGGAACTGCTAGACGCGCTGCTCAACTGGCGGCTGGAAAGCACCATGCAAACGCGCGATCTGTATCAGGATCACCGCTGAGCCTGCATAAATCGCTCAACTTCGGCGCGAGATTTGGCGCCGGCCATCGGCCCCTTGGCCGCCACAGCCAGGGCGCCGCAGGCATTCGCCAGGCGCGCGGCTTCCGCGTTGGACCAGCCCTCGAGACGGGCGCTGACGAAGGCGGCGTCGAAGCAATCGCCGGCGCCGGTCGGGTCAACCTCATTGACAGCAAAGCCGGGCGCATCGGCGCGCCCGGCGGCCGAATAGACCGTGCAGCCCTGCGCGCCGCGTGTGACGACGATCGTGCGCTCCGGGCGCTGCGCCATGAGCAGCGCGACGGCCTCGTCCTCAGCGGCGGCGCCGGTGAGGAGCAGCAGTTCTTCCGCGGTCGGCAGGAAGATATCGGCGGCGGCGATGAAAGGCTGGAAGGCGGCGCGCGCCTGCGCCGGCGGCAGCAGCTCCGGCCGCAGGTTGGGATCGAAGCTGATCAGCGCGCCGGCATCCAGCGCCAGGCGCAGCGCCTCCAGGCAAACATCAAGCGCCTCGGCGCTCATGGACAAGGTCGAGCCCATTATATGAAGGCAGCGCAGACCGTCGAAAAACTCCGGCAGCAGCATGTCCGAGCTGATGCAGCCGCCCGCGCCCAGGCTGAAGACGAAATTGCGCGAGCCATCGGCATTGTAGGCGACAAAGGCGACGCCGGTCGTTTGCCCGGGCAATTGGCGGATGCCGTCGCGGGCGATGCCGTCGGCTTCCAGTTGCTGCAGCAGGCAATCGCCGAATGCGTCAGCGCCGACCGATCCGATGGCGGCCGTTTTCAAGCCGAGGCGCGCCGCCTGCGCGGCGAAGATGAAGGGCGCGCCGCTGGGGTAGGGGCCGATGAAGGGGCCGGGCTGGTTCAGCGGCTGGTCGATGTCCGCGCGCATGATCTCGACCAGGGCTTCGCCGATTGTGAGGATGTCGAGGGGCATGGGCGGGTATCCAGCGCGAGTCTTGTAGAATCCACGGATTGTACCACCATTTGCAACACACTCTGTTCTGAACGCAGGTAATTTCGATTCGAAAGGCTTGTTGTAATATCGATAAATTGAGTGTAATATTTGTCGTTGTTTTGTCGTAATCTCTCGGAGCAGCACGTATATGAGGAGGCATTCAATGTCAAACGATCTGAAGCTATTAGATAATTACATCCGGCAAAACAAGGCCGACGTTGCTAAGGACATGCAAGATGATGAGTACTTTGAATTTTTGTTGGCTGAGCAAATAACGAAAGACTTTGATCTTACGAATGATCAGATTAAAGATGGAATAATGGGTGGAGGAAACGATGGCGGTGTCGATGCGATATACGTATTTGTAAATGGGCTTTTGATTGAGGAAGATACTGAGGCTCCCGCAATATCGGATAGCATTGGCATTCACGTTATCGTCGCCCAGGCTAAGAATACTGAAAGCTACAGTGAAGAAGTAATCAACAAATTTGTGGCGTTTTCGGAGGATGCTTTCAATTTAGAGGTTGAACTAGACTCACTGTCAGGTGTCTATATGCAAGATCTACTCGAAACTGTTGGGCGATTGCGAGATTTGTGGTCTGAGACGTACGTGCGACATAATCCCAAATTAACCGTTGACTTCTACTATGGTTCGCGAGCGAAACAGAAACCCAATGATAACATCAAACGAAAAGCTAAGATTCTTAAGGATAAAGTGAGCGCGCTGTTTTCTGATGCCGACTGCAACGTGAACTTTTTCGGGGCGAGCGAACTGTGGTCACTAGTCAACATCCGTCCTAAGAGCAGTTTTGATTTGAAGTTGGCTGAACAGCCGATCCAAGAAAACAATAGCAAGAGCTTGGTTGCGCTTGTAAAGCTATCTGACTTTTTCGAGTTCATGATTGATGAGAGACGAGAGTTGGCGCACCATATTTTTGAGTCAAATGTGCGAGATTATCAAGGAGATTCCAACACTGTTAACGAACAGATACGGGCGACGCTTCAAGAGCCACAAGACGAGGACTTTTGGTGGCTAAATAATGGCGTGACAATTGTTGCCACGAAATTATCGTTGTCGTCGAAACTTCAAATACACATTGAAAATCCTCAGATTGTAAATGGCCTTCAAACTTCAAAGGAGATATATGAGTACTTTTCCACTATGGACAACGACCCGGATACGGATTTTGCGAATGAATCACGAAACCTTCTTGTGTGCGTGATTGTCACTGAATTGGATAACGTTAGAGACAATATTATCAGGGCTACGAATCATCAGACTCCCATTCCTCCAGAGTCGCTGAAGTCTACAGAGAAGATTCACAGAGACATTGAGCATCATCTGAAGGACGAAGGAATTTACTACGACCGAAGAAAGAACCACTGGAAACTTCAACGCAAACCGATTTTCCAGATATTGACGATAAAGAAGTTGGCGCAAGCCGTTCAGTCGATTGTTCGGTATGACCCGCGGACGGCCAAGTCAAACCCCAGTCTAATCTTCAAAGACGGAAACAGAGAGCAATATGAAAAGGTCTTTACCACGGAATATCCTATTGAGTTATACGGATTCTGCGCTGAGCTTATGCTACGTGTGGAGGCTATTCTTCGGAGCGACCTAGTCCCTACTGATTTGAACAAGCGAGCGGTCGGGCAGATCAAGTTTCATACGTTGACCCACGTAGTTATTCGACTGACACGCATTCCTAAGCCTGCGCCGTTTGAAATAGCAAAGCGGCAGTGTAAAGACATTGATGACTCCTTCATTGCTGAAAGTGCTCGTGCAGTCTTGAGCCTGTTCCAAGATATGGATGCGACTAACACGGTAAGCAAGAGCGAGAAATTCGCTAAGGCCGTTCTCGACGACGCAAAGCGGTCACTTCATCAAGTACAAACTACACAGGCAGGGTAGTGGTGATCGACAGAAGCGCCGGTTGGCGTACACGGCCTCAATCCTCAAACGGAAACTCCGGGATGCCGCCGGCGTAGGGCGCGTCCGGCCGCTCGTAATCGCCCATGAGCGCGCGGCGCAGCGGCGGCATCTCCGCCAGCGCAGCGGCATCGGTGGCGAAGCGATCGGCGCGGCGCATCCAGGGCGGACTGTAGATGAAGTGCATATTGTAGCGGTCGAAGTCCTCGTCATTGGGCATGGGCGAGTGCCAGACGCCGTTGTGGAAGAGCAGCATCGTGCCCGCCTTGCAGAGCACATTGTGCTGGATCGGCGAGACCTGCACCGCTTTGCGTTTGTCCTGCGGCAGCGGGTAGGGGCTGCGGTGGCTGCCGGGCAGAAGCATCATATTGCCCATGAACTCGCGCGATTGATCGGTCAGGCTGAAGCTGGCGCGCAACTGCAGCAGCGGCACGGGATGAGCGACTTTGTCGAAACCGTAGGCGCCGGAGCCGTCCTGGTGCCAACCGACGATTTCTCCACGTGCCGCCAGCCGCGCGCACCAGGCCGATTGCATGACGAATTTGTCGCCGTAGAGCCCGCGCACCTTGGGCAGGACGGCTGGATGGTCGATGAGCCAAGCCAGGGCCGGCTCGCGTTCGTAGGCGGCGCCGAGCGGACTGAAAGTGTCGGTGGTGTCGGCGTGGATGCGTTTGGCGGCGGCCAGCGCGGCCTCGATTTCGGCGGCGGTGAGCACATCTTCAATGATGAGATAGCCATAACATTCGAACATGAAGCGTTCGTCTTCGGTCATGGGTCCGGGTTGGGCGAGCGGGATCATGGGCGGGTCTCCTATTCTGGCGCTTAAAGCCGATGATACTGTCGATTTTACCAGCGGGTACAGCGAGGGTCACGTCGGTCGCGTAGACTCTGACCGCCGACACTGACCTTCATTACCGAGAATAGCAATTGCTCGGAGATTTCCCAGCATTTTGTAATGTATTTTGGGGGACGGCATTTTGTTTTTTTGACAAGGTGACAGGAGATTTCTCAACACAGGCGCTGGAATTATGCGGACAAGTCTCCAAAAGAACATAAACTCGGCGCCCTCGGTGTCCTCGGTGGTTAAGGAAAACTTGAAGCGATTGCCCTGGGCTGTCCGGACGCCCTTAGGAAATGAATGCGCGTGCATAGCTTGGATCGCTAACTGGCTCGGCGCGCTTTATGGAATCACTTGAGTGGGAAATCTGCGATCGAATTGACGCAGCTGCAAAAGGCTGGTCGCGTTGTTTAGGGCATGCCACGGCCCAACCATGGCTGTTTCTCAAATATGGACGGCGGCTACGGGTGACTGCCCCATATGTGTCCACGCCTAACTTCCGGATAAATTCTGAATTTCGCCCGCAACGCCTTGAAGCGCCGCAGACCCGGCTCCCAGGACTCTATCAATTCGGCGACCGGGCGGTCGGCGTCGATATGGCGGCGCAGGCCCGGGCTTCCCCAGAGCAAATCGATCGGCCGGCGCAATCCCGCCGCCCAGCGCGGACGCCAGGCGAAATCACCCGGATACATCCGCTTTATCGTTTGCAGGACATGCAGAACAACTTCAATCGGCCGCATGCGGTCGCGGTCGGTCACGAAGAGATGGACGCCGGCGCAAACTTCGCCGGCATACTTGCCAAAGCTGGGCTGGAAATAGACCGGGCGGAAGCGCAGACCGTCCAGCCCGAGCGCGTTGAGCTCATCCGCCAAGGGCTCAGCCGCGAGCCAGGGCGCGCCATTATATTCGAAGGGCCGCGTTGTGCCGCGCCCTTCGGAGATGTTCGTGCCTTCGACCAGGCAAGTCCCCGGATAGAGCGTCATCGAATCAAGCGTGGGCAAATTGGGCGACGACGGGATGAAAGGCAAGCCGGCGTCGTCCTGCCACATGCCGCGCGACCAGCCGGCCAACGGGACGACGGTCAACTCGCAGCCGACTTGCGCTTCTTCGTTCAGCAGTCGCGCGATTTCGCCGATGGTCATGCCGTAACGGATTGGCAGGGTCCAGGGACCGACGAAGGAGGTATGAGACGCGTCCAATACCGGACCTTCGACGCGGTCGCCGCCGATCGGCGCCGGCCGATCCAGAATGACAACCGGGATGCCGGCTTTGCTTGCCGCCTCCATGACGTAGAGGGTTGTCGCCAGGTAGGTGTAGAAGCGCACGCCGCCGTCCTGCAGGTCGATGATGAAGACATCGACATCGCGCAGCATATCGGGCTTGGGTCGCTGGCTGGCGCCGTAGAGGCTGTAGACCGGCAACTGCGTCAGCCGGTCGCGGCTGTCGGCGACCTTCTTGCCCGCTTGCGCATCGCCGCGCAAGCCATGTTCCGGGCCGAAGAGGGCGACGAGATTGATGTCGGCGCGCTCGTGCAGAGTTTCGACGCTGCTGCGCAAGTTGCGATCGACGCTGCTCGGGCAGGCGAGCAGGGCGGCGCGTTTGCCGGCGACGAGGTGGAGATGGGATTCGAGAAAGACCTCTAGTCCCGGTTTGCTTGTCATAGTTCGTTTGCTCCCGGCTACTTTTACGGCGCCGCCGACAAAATCGGCGGCCGAGACTTAAATTGTCAAACCTTGCCGGGTAGTGTATCAGAGTCGGTTGAATTTCTTTATATACCGACGATTTGGCAGGGGCGACTGACGGGCTGTGTCGGCGGTCAGTGTCTACGCGACCCACGCGCCCCGGCGAGTCGCCCAATTTCGATTCTGTTCGTACTCATCGGGCGATCCGCCGGATCGCCCCTACCAGATTATTTCAATCGAAATGGATACATTGCCCGTTGCCGGCGCTTTTGACAAAGAATCCAACGCGGGTCATAATGGCGCTTGAGCGTCGACCCGTCCGCATGCGAGTTCAGGCAATCAAGAAGCAGCGATTTGGCGGACGGTCCGTACGGCGTCAAAAGTTGAATCGTGTCAGTGGATTAAAGTTCAGAAGGGAGAACAAGGAAATGGACAAAAGAAAGCTCTCACGGCGGGATTTTTTGCGCGCGAGCATGGCGGCGGGTACGGCGGCGACCTTATCGGCGATGCCGGCCGGCCTGACATACGCGCAGGAACAGGCCTTCCTGAATTATTGGACGGGTTGGAGCGGCTTCGAGTTTGACGCCCTGCAAGCCCTGGTCGATCAATTCAATGAAGAGCACGGCAACATCTACGTCAATATGACGACGGTATTTGGCCAGTACGAGAAGGTGCTGACCGCGATCGCGGGCGGCAATCCGCCCGATGTCGTCTCGGCGGTCTGGCTGCATCAGTTGGTGCAGATCGCGTCGCAGGGCGCGCTGACGCCGCTGACGGCCTACGCGGAAGCGGCCGGCATCGATGGCTCCGAATACTTCCCGCAGCTTTGGGAAAACTGGTGGTACAACGGCGAGCTCTGGGGTTTGATGTGTACCTCCAACGCGCGCATGCTGGCCTTCTCGCCGCCGGCCATGCAGGAGCTGGGCGTCAGCGAGCCGCCGTCAAGCATCGAGGAATTGGACGCGGTTGCGCAAGCCTACGAGATCATTGATGGGGACGGCAATATCGAGCGCGTCGGCCTGCTGCCGGCCAATCTCACCTGGTGGGCGCATGTCTTCGGCGGCGGCTTGTACGACGAAGACAGCGGGACGATCACGGCGAACGACCCGGCTAACGTGGCGGCGCTGGAGTGGATGGCCGGTTACTGGTCGCGGCTTGGGCCGGAAAAGGTCGCGGCATTCACAAGCGGCTTCGGCGACTACATCAGCACGCAGAATCCCTTCTTTGTCGGCAAGGAAGGCTTCAAGCAAGTCGGCGAGTGGTTCATTCAGTTCCAGAAGAAGTTCGCCCCCGATCTCGAGATGGATATGATCCCGGCGCCATATCCCGATGGCGGCCGGCCGAACTGCACGACCTTCGGCGGCAGCGTCTTCACGATTCCGACCGGCGTGATCAATCCGGACGCGGCTTGGGAGTTCATCCGCTGGTTGAGCGAAGACGATCACATGGGCGAGTTCTGCTTCAATATCCAGAACATCCCGCCCAAGGTCGGCGCCGCGACCGCCGAGCGCTTCGTCAGCGATCACCGCTTCCAATTGGCGCTGGATCTGCTGAATGGTCCGAATGCCTTCGGTCCCGCGAAGATCCCGGTGAACGACTTCTACAATTCGCGCCTGGGCGAAGCCGAGACCTCGGTCAAGGCCGGCATGCTGTCGGCGCAGGATGCGCTCGATCGCGTGACGGAGGAGGTCCAACGCGAACTCGACATGGCGATGATGTAATCCGCTTCGTGTCTCTGCCGGGGCGATTGGCGGTCTGTGTCTAAGCGATCCGTTCAGTCGCCCAAGTTTAAGATTGCGCAACTTTGGGGCGACCTGACCGGTCGCCCCTGCAAGGCTTGTCCGGTACTGGTTCATACTACCGCGCTTTTTCTACCCCATCCCCCCAACCCCCTTCCCCAGCAAGCTAGGGAAGGGGGAGCGCGTTGAAAGAGACTGACTTCATTGGCAATTTTCTATGTGTTTTGGGGTCAACCTACGAGCATCTTTGTAGAGTCACCCTTCCCCAGTTCACTGGGGAAGGGCCGGGGATGGGGTAAACTTCGACGAACAAAGGCCTTTTTAGATGCGGAAAAGCCCTGCACGCTATGTTCAAGCCGCTCTGGATAGGGTTAACCGGCGCATGACCATTTCAATACGCAGACCCACTCTCAGCAAGCGGCAGAGACGGTCGCTGATTGTCGGCTTGCTCTTCATATCGCCGGCGATCATCGGCTTTTTCTTGTTCAATATCGGTCCAATCGTCCAGTCCCTGCAATACAGCTTTACGCGTTACAACATTTTGCAGCCGCCGCGTTATGTGGGATTGAACAATTACAAGTTCCTGCTTGAAGACCGCGTCTTTAAGATCGGCATCCAGAACACGCTGTACATGGTGATTATCGGCCTGCCGATTCACCTGGTCTTCAACATGCTGATGGCGCTGCTGCTGAATACGAAGATCAGAGGCTTGTCGCTTTATCGCAGCATCTTTTACGTGCCATCGATCACACCGGTGGTCGCTTCGACCATCGTCTGGCTCTGGATCTTCAACGGTCAATTCGGCATCTTAAATGAATTTCTCAAGCTGTTCGGCTTGTCGCCGGTGGGCTGGCTGACCGACCCCCGGTGGGTCAAGCCGTCGCTGATCTTCATGGGCGCCTGGTTCGGCGGCAACACCATTCTGATCTATCTGGCCGGCTTGCAGGATGTGCCGCACGACTTGTTGGAATCGGCCGAGCTGGACGGGGCGAACGCCCTGCAGAAGACTTTCCGGATTACGCTGCCGATGATAAGCCCGGTGATCTTCTACACCATCATCGTCAACGTGATCGGCTACTTCCAGTACTTCACCGAAGCCTGGGTGATGACGGCGACCCGCGATGGCTCGGCGGGCGGCGTGGCCAACTCGGCTATGTTTTATTCGATGTATCTGTATCAGACCGCATTCCAGCAATTCAAGATGGGTTATGCCAGCGCCCAGGCCTGGATCTTGTTCATGATCGTGCTGATCGCGACGCTCTTCTTGTTCAAGACGGCGCGCTGGGTTTATTATCACGCGGAGAATTAGGTGACGGCGACGACGCGCATCGGCTGGCGGGAAAACCGCATCATACAGGACCGCATCAAGCGGACGATCGCTTATACGATTGTCATCATCATGGCGGTCGCTTATATCTTTCCGCTATATTGGCTGCTCGTCACCGCCTTGAAGACCGATGTCGAAATCTTCCAGCAGCCGCCGCCGATCTTTCCGCCCGATCCGCAGTGGCAGAACTTCGCGGCCTCCACCACCTACATCCCTTTCTGGCGCTACATGTGGAATACAATCGCGATCTCCGGCTTGACCGTGCTGGGCACGGTGCTCTCCTGCACCTTCATCGCTTATGGCTTCGCGCGCATTCAATGGCCCGGGCGCAACATCATCTTCCTGATTTATCTCAGCACCATCATGCTGCCGTCACAAGTGACGCTGATTCCGCTCTATCTCATTTTCCGCCAACTGGGCTGGGTGGGCACATTCTTGCCCCTGGTTGTGCCGCACTTCTTCGGCAGCGCGCTCTATGTCTTTCTGCTGCGGCAATTCCTCTTGACCATCCCGCAGGAGTTGAGCGACGCGGCCAAGATCGACGGCGCCAGCGAATTGGGCATCTTGTGGCACGTCATGATCCCGCTGATGCGGCCGGCCCTGGCGGTGGTGGCGCTCTTCACATTTGTTCAGACTTACCGCGACTTCCTCGGTCCATTGATTTATTTGACCGATCAGAAGGACTGGACGATTTCCCTGGGTTTGAAGCTGTTCCAGAATATGTACGGTGCGCAATGGCAATTGATGATGGCGGCTTCGACCCTGGCGATGCTGCCGACGATTGTGCTTTTCTTCTTCACGCAGAAGACATTTGTCCGCGGCATCGCGCTGACCGGGCTCAAGGGATAAGGGCGACGGCGCGCGCTCGCTTTAGAGCTGGCAAGTACAAGCTGTTGGGATAGCGAGGAGATCGAAGATGGGCAAAATCCGGGTGGCGGTCATCGGCGCCGGCGGCATCGGCGGGACTCATCTCCGCGCCTATGCCGCGCATGCCGAGCGCTGTGAAATCGTTGGCGTCGCCGATGTCCTGGAAGCGGCGGCGCAGGAACGCGTCGCGGAATTTGGCGGGCGGGCCTTCAGCGACGGCGAGGCGATGCTGGATGCCCTGCAGCCCGATGCCCTAAGCGTCTGCACACCGCCGAAGTATCATCTGCCCGCCGTTGAAATGGCGGCGGAGCGCGGCATTGCCGTCTTGTGTGAGAAGCCGCCGGCGCGCAGCCAGGCGGAAACCGAAGCGATCGTCGCGGCGATGCGCGGGAAGCATCTGCAATTCGCCTTCTGCCACCGCTTTCATGCGCCGCTGCGGGCAGCGCAAGATTTGATAGCGGGCGGCCGGCTCGGAAAGCTGGTGCAGATCGACAATCGCTTCGCGTTTCGCTTCCCGCGGGCGGGCAACTCCTGGTTCACGGAGCCGGATATCGCCGGCGGCGGCATCTTGATCGACACATTGGTGCACAGCATCGATATTTTCCGCGCCCTGACCGGCGATGAGATTGAGCTCGTGCAGGCCGCGGTCTCGGCGACGCTGCCGATCGCGGTGGAAGACAGCGCTTCGCTCTTGCTGCGCAGCCGCGGCGGCGTGCTGGGAACGCTGAATTGCAGCTGGGTGACGCCGGTGGCGGAAGCCAATGTGCGCATCCACGGCAGCGAGGGACAAGCCGTCATCGATTATGACGCGGCGGCGGGATTGCGCTACAAGCTGGCGGATGACGCCGGCTGGACGGAAGAGAGTTTTGATGAGCCCGATCGATTCACCGCGCAGGTGGATCATTTTCTGCGCTGCCTGGAGACGGGCGCGCCGCCCCTTGTCAGTCCCGAAGACGGGCTGGCGGTGATGCGCGTAATTGAAGCGGCCTATCAAGGCGCGGGAGGGAAGATATGAAGCTGAGCTTGAGCATGTACAGCCTGGTGGCGGAGGTCCGCGCCGGGCGGATGGATCTCATGGGATTTATTGACTACGCGGCGGCGCAAGACGTGACCGGCGTGGAATTGCTCGATATCTTCTGGAGCGATGCCGAGCGCGAGCTCCCGGCCGCCAAAGCAAAAATCGCCGACGCCGGCCTGGAAGTGGCGGTTTATTCCATCAGCAACGACTTCATTCAGCCGGAATCAAGCGCGCGCGAAAAAGAGCTTGCCGACCTGAAACGGGGCGTTGATATCGCGCTGGACCTGGGCGTCGATCTGTTGCGGGTCTTCAGCGGCAGCGCGCGCGAGGGCGTTTCGCAAGAGCAGGGCCTGGCCTGGATCCTCGAGGGCTTGTCGGCGGGCGCGGCTTATGCCGAGGCGCGCGGCGTCACCCTGGCTTTGGAGAATCACGGGCGCTTTGCCGGGCGCAGCGATCAAGTGCGGGATATTATCGAGCGGGTCAATTCGCCGGCCCTGCGCGTCAACTTCGATACGGGCAATTTCTTGCCGGTTGGGCAGGATCCGGTGGCGGCGGCGCGGGAGTTGGCCGAGTGGGTTGTCCTGGCGCATTTGAAAGATATGGGCTTGGCGGGGCCGGGCGAAATCGGGCATGTCTTTAAGGATCCGGACGGGCGCTCGCTGACCGGATGCGTCGTCGGCAAGGGCTTGGTGGATCTGGCGGGGATTTACGCTGCGCTTGACGCGGCGGGATACAAGGGCTGGTATTCGCTGGAATATGAGGGCTCGGCCGATCCGGTCAACATCGGCGTGCCGGAGAGTCTGGCGCATGCGCGGCGGGTGATGGGCTGAGGGAGTCGTTTAAGTCGATTCATCGAATTCAGGCTCAAGCCGATTTGATTTAGAAAAGATGTTCTCAAAATACACTAGCGGATTTTCGGTCAAATCGGTACAATTTAAGGGAGGAGAGTGCATATGGAAGTCCAAGTTTCTTCTACACAAACCTCCCGTGCCGAGATTCAATACTGGCTCGGTAAGGTGCATCACGGCGATTGCATCGACCTAATGAATCAGATGCCTTCCGGCTCAGTTGATATCATCGTCACAAGCCCGCCGTACAACATCAAGAACAGTACCGGCAACGGACTCAAGAACGGCAGCGGCGGCAAATGGCCTCAAGCCGAACTAATTAAGGGCTATGCAAGTCATGACGACGCCATGCCGCATGAAGAATATGTAGCTTGGCAGCGCGATTGCCTGCATGGGATGATGCGTGTCCTGAGCGAAGACGGCGCGATATTTTACAACCACAAGTGGCGGGTGCAAGGCGGCAAACTGCAGGACCGCGCCGATATCGTTGCAGGATTCCCAGTACGCCAAATCATCATCTGGCAGCGTAGAGGTGGTATCAACTTTAACCCTGGCTATTTTCTGCCCACATATGAGGTGATTTATCTAATAGCAAAGCGCGGTTTCCGCCTGGCGCCTAAGGCAAATGCGCAAGGTGACGTGTGGCAAATTCCGCAAGAGTCGAACAACCCACATCCTGCGCCATTTCCTGTTGAACTTGCGCAACGCTGTATCAGTTCTACTTTGGGACAAGTTGTTCTCGATCCATTCATTGGGTCCGGCACGACAGCAATAGCCGCAGAAATGGCACGCCGGGATTGGATAGGGATCGATATCAGTGAAGAGTACTGTAATATGGCACAGAATCGAATCAGTGAAGTAAGTAGTATGATCCGATGATTGATTTCCCATCTGATGCTCCACGTAGCAAAGCTCAATTGTTTCAACGTATCAGGAAAGTTATACAGAACGGCCCATATGAAATGCCAAAGGGCTCACCCTATGGCGGTACGGGAGCACCGGGTCGACTCTTGGAGGATCTACTAGGCTTACGGTCTGGCTCAATTGAAACGCCCGATGCCGTTGGCTGGGAATTGAAGTGGTACACGGATCGAACGAATCTCATTACGCTATTCCACAAGGAGGCGGATGGTCCTTCCGCCATCATGCGCTATATGGTTCGAAAGTATGGTTGGAAGGACAAGCAAGACCGCTTGAGCTTTCGGCACACGATCAGAGGTAAATCAGCTTTATTCAAAATTGAGGATAGTGCAGGCCAAATCGTAGTGCGCCCATTGAAAGGCAATGGTCCCGTTCCATATTGGTCACACGCCGAGTTGATGGCTGCCGCAGGATCGAAGTTGCGACGCCTGATTCTGGTGAAAGGAATTAAACGAAATCAAACGGTGAATTTTCTGCAGGCTGATGCCTACGAAACATTCCACATCGCGGATTTTGTGTATGAAGTCTTACGCGGCTCCATTGCAATCGACTTTGATTGTAGGGAGTCGAAGCCCGGCAGCGACGGTCTGAGAAATCACGGTACGAAATTTCGCATATCGCCGTGGTCTGTATGTCGTCTCTATTTGAAAAAGGAACGAGTATAGGAGTCGACTTTGGAGTAACGAAGCGAAAGATCAAACATCCTGTTGCGCCGCGATGATCACCAGGTTGCGAACCGTGACGCGCCGCGGCCGCGTCAACATAAAAATCGCCGCCTCAACCACATCTTCCACCTTCAGGTAATGCTGATCGCCCACCGACACCTTTTGAATCTCATCGGCGTCGGTCAGGTTCCACAACTCATTGGCCACGCGCGCCGGCGCCAGGGACATCACGCGGATCCCGTCTTCCGAAACTTGCCGCCGCAAGGCGTTGACAAAGGTCTCGACGGCGTGTTTGGTCGCGCCGTAGGCGGGGCCGCGGTGCAATTTCTCGTGGCCGGCGACTGAACTGGTGACGATGATATCGCCCGCGCCTTGGGCTTTCATCGCCGGGATGACGGCCTGGGCGCAGCGCATCACCGCTTCTACATTGATGCGCAGCATGTCGGATATATCATTGATGTCGTTGTCGCTGAAGTCGCCATGAATGAAAATGCCGGCGTTGGCGAACATCACATCAATTCGGCCGAAACGCTCCAGCGTGCGCTCGACCATGTTTTGAATGTCGGCCGGCTGGGTCATATCGGCGCGAATGACAAGGGCCTCGCCGGTTATCTCAGCGGCGATTGCCTCCATCTTTTCGACCGAGCGCGCCGCCAGGCAGAGCTTGCAGCCCTGTTCGGCGAACATGCGCGCGGCGGCGGCGCCGATGCCGGAACTGGCGCCGGTGATGATGACAACTTTGCCCGCAAGTGGCTGGGTCATGGGCTTGCGCTCCCTCAGATATTGACCTGGTTCTGCGGCAGGATGACGAGATCGCGGATGGTGACGCGCCGCGGTTGCTCGAGCATGAAGACCAGCGCTTCGGCGCAATCTTCCGATGTCAGGTGCGTGCGGTCGCCGCTGGAAACGCGCGCGATATCCGCGGCGTCGTGGAAACCCCAGAGCGGATTCGCCACTTGTCCCGGCGCCAGAGACATGAGGCGGATGCCCGAGCCGACCAGTTGACGGCGCACCGTATGCACAAAGGTCTGCACGGCGTGTTTGCTGGCGCTGTAGATCGGCTCCCAATGCACATCGATAAAGCCCGAGATCGAGCTGGTCACGACGATATCGCCCGCGCCTTGGGCTGTCATCGCGGGTATGACGGCATGGGCGCAGCGCAGCACGGCATCGAAATTGATGGTCATCAGGCGCGTGAAGGCGTCGGGATCGCCATCGGCGAATTCGCCGGGGATGTAAATGCCGGCGTTGGCGCACATGACATCGACTCGACCGAAGCGTTCGAGTGTACGCTCGACCATATTTCTGATATCGGCCGGCTCAGTCATGTCGGCGCCGACGACCAGGCGCTCGCTGGGCAATTCGGCGGCCAGCGCTTCCAGCTTGTCGACGGAGCGCGCCGCCAGCGTGAGCTTGCAGCCCTCCGCCGACAGCTGCCGGGCGCAGGCTTCGCCAATGCCGGAACTGGCGCCGGTGATGATGACTGCTTTACCCGCAAGCGACTGGCTCATTTTCTTTCCCTGGCTCCTAAATTGGTGAATCCCGTTGGACGCGTCTTCAAATCCGGTTGACCTGCGGCAGCAAAACCAAATCGCGGATGGTGACGTGCGGCGGACGCGTCAGCATGAAGTGGATGGCGTCGGCGCAATCTTCAGACGCCAGGTGCGAGCCGGCGACTTCCACCGCCCGCCGAATCTCCTCCGGTTCATGCAGCCATTGCATGGGATTCGCCACTGGACCCGGCGCCAGGGACATCACGCGAATGCCTTGCGCCGCCACTTGCCGGCGCAAGGTATGCACGAAGGTTTGCACGGCGTGTTTGCTGGCGCTGTATACTGGCTCCCCGGCGACATCGACATGTCCCGAAATTGAACTGGTGACGAGGATGTCGCCGCCGCCCTGGGCGCTCATGATCGGGATAACGGCATGGGCGCAGCGCATCACGGCGTCGACATTAAGTCTTAACATGCGGGCGTAGTCGTCGATATCGCCGTCGGCGAATTGCCCCGGGATGTAGACGCCGGCGTTGGCCAGCATGATATCGATTCGCCCGAAGTGATCAAAGCTGCGCTGTATCACGCGGTCGATGTCGGCCGCTTCCGTCAAATCGGCTGGCAGGACCAGGCAGTCGCCGCCCAGTTCGGACGCGAGCGCTTCCAGCTTGTCCGCGGAGCGGGCCGCCAGCGCGAGTTTGCAGCCTTCTTGCGCCAGCGCTCGCGCGGTCGCCGCGCCGATACCCGAGCTGGCGCCGGTGATGACGGCGACTTTGCCTTCAAGTGAATGGGACATATCAACTCTCCTCGTTTGCTCCGCTGGGCGGCTAGGGCGTCAGCGTCACTTTTACCGATTCCGTGCCGGCGGCGACCAGGTCCATGCCGGCCTGAAAGCTGGTCAGCGGCAGTTGGTGGGTCATAATGCGGTCCATGGGCAGCAAGCCCTTGCTGAGCATATCAATGGCGATGGGGTAGGTGTAAGGGCTGAGATGCGAACCGTGGATGTTGAGTTCTTTGGTATCGCCGATGATGGTCCAGTCGGCCGTGACCGGCTCGCGCATGACGCTGAATTCGACGAAGGTGCCCAGCTTGCGGATCATTTGCAGGCCTTGCAAGACGGCGGCGGGATAACCGGTGGCTTCAATGTAGACATCGCAGCCATAACCCTCGGTCAGCTTCAGCACTTCGTCGATGACATCGAGATTTTGCGGGTTCATGCTCATATCCGCGCCGCAGAGTTCGGCGATTTCCAGGCGTTCGTCGTTCAGGTCAATGGCGATCAGCAGGCGCGGATTCTTGAGGCGGGCGGCCGCCACCATGCCCAGGCCCAGCGGTCCGCAGCCGGCAATGACAACCACATCATCCAGTTCAATTTCGCCGCGCTCGACCGCGTGAATGGAGCAGCCGAGCGGCTCGATGAAAGCGGCGTGGTGGGCGGGCAGAGCCTCCGGCACTTTGTAATTCAGCGCCCCGGCCGGGAAGAGCATGTATTCGGCCATAGCGCCGATAGTCGCCTGCCGGAAGCCATAGACATCGTGTTTGTCCTGGCACATCCAGTACTGTCCGCGCTTGCAGAAGCGGCAATTCCAGCAGGGCACGATCTGCTCGGAGACGGCGATATCGCCCACGTCCAGACAGTATTTCTCGCCCGCGCCCTCGCCCAGGGCGACAACCTCGCCCACGAATTCGTGACCCGGGATGACGGGCGGCTGGCAATAACCTTCGCGGGTATCGTCGCCCCAAAAGAGCGGCGCGCCCTGGTAGCATTTGAGGTCGCTGGCGCAGATGCCGACCGATTGCACGCGGATGACGACTTCGCCCGCGGCCGGTTCCGGCACGCGCCATTCCTCCATGCGGTAATCTTCCGGCCCGTGGCAGACGATTGCGGGCATGGTCTTGGGCAGGGCTTCCCGGGTTTGGTAGCGCATGGTCCGTCCTCTATTGCTTGCGCCGATTGATATGGTCGCTATTGTAGCGTTTGCGCCGGCAAATTCAAAAAGCGGCCGCGGCCATGGCTTGCGCCGGGCTTCTGAGTAAACGCAAGTAAGCAATTGAAAAATGCGCATCGTTTTTCGCGGCATACTTTCGGGCCGCCCCTACGGCATAAGAGGAGACTCGGTGTACGGGCGAGCGGCGGTCAGTGTCTACGCGACCCGGTGGCTCGCCCTCTCTTGTTTCAAAATGTAAATCAGATTCTGCGCGACTTACTTGCGATTACTTGTCGGGAGCAGTGAATGTAGCGAACTCGCCGTTTGGCGCGACATGTAGGGGCGTCTCGTGAGACGCCCATTGCCTGCAACTTGGTAATCAGAGGGCGAGCCACCGGCTCGCCCCTACCCACGATCTTGTGTGAAGCCTGTCCAGGATTCAGCGCTCCCCGTCTGTCGGGTAGCGCATCAGAGTCGGTGGAATTTCTTTTAGTGCCGACGATTTGGTAGGGGCGTCTCGTGAGACGCCCATTGCCTGCAACTGGGAAACCAGCGGGCAAGCCACCGGCTCGCCCGTACACGGGATCAGCTGTGAACGCAGTCCAGGATTGAGCGCTCCCCATTTGTCAGGTAGCGCATCAGAGTCGGTTGAATTTCTATAAGCGCCGACGATTTGGTAGGGGCGTCTCGTGAGACGCCCATTGCCTGCAACTGGGAAACCAGCGGGCAAGCCACCGGCTCGCCCGTACACGGGATCAGCTGTGAACGCAGTCCAGGATTGAGCGCTCCCCATTTGTCAGGTAGCGCATCAGAGTCGGTTGAATTTCTATAAGCGCCGACGATTTGGTAGGGGCGACTGACGGGCTGTGTCCACGCGCCCCGGTGAGTCGCCCATTTCCTGCGGACGGGAAATCAATGGGCGAGCCACCGGCTCGCCCCTACCAGACTATTTCAACCGAAATGGATACATTACTGTCTGTCAGCGTATTCGCCGAGCGCCCCCAATTTCAGTTACAATCCCTGAGCCTTTGCCCACCGGAATTGACCGCTGTGAAAACACTGCCGAACAAACAACCTTACATGCTGGTGGCGGCGCTCTGCGGCGCCTATGGCCTGCTCTATTTGGGCCGCGTCAACGTCAGCGTCGTCCTGCCAATTCTGGCGGAGGACCTCGGCGTCGGCTTGGCTGAGGTTGGCGCTTTGGGCACGGTCTTCTTCTGGTTTTACGGCCTTTTTCAATTTGTCAGCGGCGAAGTCGGCAGTCACTTCAGCCCCTTTCGCATCGTCAGCCTCGGCATATTGGCGACCGCCCTCATCAATCTGCTCTTCGCCTTTCAGTCGTCGTTGATCCTGATGTTGGTACTCTGGGGCATGAACGGCGTCGCCCAATCCGGCGGCTGGTCGCCGATGGTGCGCATCCTGGCCGAACGCCTCGACCCGCAGCAGATCAAGCGCGCCTCGACCTTGATGCCCTTCGGCTATGTGATTGGCACGGCGCTGACCTGGACGCTGATCGGCGCGGTGACGGCCGGCGGCGACTGGCGCATCGGCTTCTGGCTGCCCGGCTTGCTTCTGCTTGTTCTCTTGGCGGGCTGGTGGCGCGCGGGCATTGACGCGCCCAAGAAAAAATCGCAAGGCTTTCGCCCGGCGACTGTCTTGGCTGAAACGCGGGGAATCGTCTTCGTTCTCTTTGTCGCGGCCATGGCCGGTTTCGTGCGCAATGGATCCCTCATCTGGCTGCCGACTTATATTCTGGATACGAACCTGATCGCCGAGAATGCGGTGGGCACGGTGGCGGCGCTTCTGCAGCTGATCGTGATTCCGGGTTTGCTCCTGGCGCATTATCGCGTGCTAAGCAGCGACCAGATCTTCATCACCGCCGTGCTGATGTTCTGCGCCGGCGGACTCGCCTTCTTGCTGGCGGCTTTGACATTCGGCTTCCTGGCCGTTCTGCTCGTCGCCTTTGCCTTGATGATGCTGAACGGCGCCTTTAACCTGGTGATCACCTCGATCCCCTTGCTGCTTGCCCCGCCCGGACGCGCCTCGGCGACGGCCGGCACGGTCAATATGATGGCGACATTCGTCGGCGGGACGGCCGGTTTTGCCATTGGCCTGCTGCTGGAGATCAGCGATTGGGGCGCGGTATTTGTCATCTGGGGCATTGCGATGCTGCTGGCGGCGCTGGTCGTCTGGTGGAAGCGGGCGCTGGAAAGCGCCTAGCCGCGACGGGCTTGCCGCTTCTGCCGATTAACCACTGCCTTGACACAGCGAAGGCACGGGAAGCCGCCTTGGAAAATGCGCTGAGAAAACAGCAGAACATGATGGTGGGCGCGCTTTGGATCACCTACGCCATGTATTATCTGGGGCGGGTCAACATCAGCGTGGTCTTGCCGATGCTGGCGCTCGACCTGGGCGCGAGCCGGGCTGAAGTCGGCGCGCTGGGCACGGTCTTTTTCTGGGTTTATGGCATCGGCCATTTTGTCAGCGGCGAAATCGGCAGCCAAGTCAGCCCCTTTCGCATGGTCGCTTTCGGCTTGCTGGCGACCGCCATCATCAATCTCGTCTTCTCTTTTCAAACATCGCTGATCGCCATGTTGGTCTTGTGGGGACTCAACGGCATCGCGCAATCGGGCGGCTGGTCGCCCATGTTTCGCATCCTGGCGGAGCGGGTCCAGCCCGGCCGCATCAAGCGCGTGTCGACCCTTATGCCCTTCAGTTATGTCTTCGGCACGGCTATCACCTGGACCCTGATCGGGGCGGTGGCGGGGGGCGGGGATTGGCGCATCGCCTTCTGGCTGCCGGCTCTGGCGCTGCTTCTGGCGCTGGCATTCTGGTGGAAAGCGGGCATCGACGCGCCCAAGACAAAATCGAGCGGGCTTCAGCTTGGGACGATCATCAACGAAGCGCGCGGGATCGCCTTCATCATGCTGGCGGCGGCCATGTCCGGCTATGTCTTCAACGGCGCGCTGATCTGGCTGCCCACTTATATTCTCGATACGAACCTGGTCGCCGAAAACCTGGTTGGCTCGGTCGCCGCCTTGACGCAGGTCATCGCGATTATGGGCCTGTTCCTGGCGCGCTATCGCGTCGTGCGCGGCAGTCAGGTATTTGTCACTTCCGTGCAGATGTTGTCGCTGGCCGGGATCGCCTTCCTGCTGCTCGCCGCAACTGATGGCGTATTGATGTTGCTCATCGTGGCCATTGCCTTGATGATGCTGAATGGCGCCTTTGGCTTGGTGGTGAGTTCGATGCCGCTGCTGCTGGCGCAGCCCGGGCGCGCCTCGTCCATCACCGGCAGCGTCAACATGATGTCGACATTTTTTGGTGGCATGGCCGGCTTCTCAATCGGCGGCCTGGTGGAAGTCAGCAGTTGGGGCGCGGTGTTCGCATTCTGGGGCGCGCTCTTGCTCCTGGCGTCCATGTTGATTTGGCGCCGCCGCGGCCTGGAGTAGCTTGGCGCTTCAAGCGCGGGCAGGCGTTTCAGATTGAATTTGAACTACAGAGTACGCAGAGAACGCAGAGGTAAACGCAAGCAAGTAATTGAAAAAATGCGCATCGATTTTCGCGGCATACATGCGGGCGAGCCACGTGCTCGCCCCTACGGCATAAGAGGGGATTCGGTGTACGGGCGAGCGGCGGTCAGTGTCTACGCGACCCGGTGGCTCGCCCATTGATGCTATAGATTTCCAATCATTTTCTGAATGACCCAATTGGTGATTCTGAGGACACGGAGAATATGAGTAGGGGCGTCTCGTGAGACGCCCGTCGCGGGTACCGAATTCCGTAGGGGCGAGCCTTGGCTCGCCCGCCGACACAAGCGCGCATTTTCGGGCGACACACAGTGTCGCCCCTACATATCGACCTTTATCTGAATTTCGCATGACTTACTCGGTGTTTGAATCACAATTTGAAGTGATTGCCCTGGGTTCCCGCCCGGCTTGAGCCCAAGCTCGCTGCTGCTGCTGCTATAATTGCTGTTGCTGGATTGTCGGCGAAGCGCCGGACAAGAGGATTGCGATGAGCCAGAACGCGCCGCTGGACGGCATCCGCGTAGTCGATCAAACGCAAGCCCTGGCCGGACCCTACTGCACGATGGTCCTGGGCGATTTGGGCGCTGATGTGATCAAGATTGAGCGGCCCGGCGTCGGCGATAATTCGCGGCAGTGGGCGCCGCCCTACATCGGCGATCAGGGCTGCTACTACCTGGCGGTTAACCGCAACAAACGCGGCATCGCCCTCGATATCGGCGCGGAGGCCGGGCGCGAGTTCCTGCACAAGCTGGTGGAAGATGCCGATGTCTTTTTGAGCAATTTGAGGACGGGGGCCGCGCTCCGGCGTTACGGCATCGATTATGAGACTCTGCGCGCGCTGAATCCCGGCCTCGTCTACGTGTCCATCAGCGGCTACGGGCGGACGGGTCCGCGCGCCGGGCAACCCGGATACGACCTGGTTTCACAGGCGGAATCGGGTACCTTCGCGCTGACTGGCGAAGTGGACGGGACGCCGATGCGCTTTCCCACGCCGATCGCCGATATGACCTGCGGCCTGTTCACAGTGATCGGCATCCTGGCGGCGCTGCGCAGTCGGGAGAGAAGCGGCGTCGGCCAATTCATCGACATGTCATTGCAAGAGGGGCAGATGACCTGGCTTGCCAACCTCGCTGGCGAATATTTCGCTGAAGGCGTGGATCCGCCGCGGCGGGGCAACCGGCATCCGCAGGTTGTGCCCTACGAGGCGGTGCAAGCCAGCGACGGCGACTGGTTCATCCTGGGCGTCGCTTCGGACAATGTCTGGCGCGCCTTCTGCCGGCATGTCGCGCGCGAGGATTTGGCGGCCGATCCGCGCTTCATCAGCAACGGCGATCGCATCGCGAATTATGTTGCGCTGCTGCCGATCCTGCGCCAAATCATTCGCGCCCGGCCTTGCGAGCAGTGGCTGGATGAGTTGCGTGCGGCCGGTGTGCCATGCGGGCGCATCAACAGCGTGGCCGAAGCGCTGGGCGATCCCCATGTCATCGAGCGCGGCATGATCATCGAGTTGGAGCACCCGGCGCTGGGCATTGTCAAGTCGCTGGCGACGCCCGTGCACTTGTCGGATAGTCCGCTGGTCTATCGCCGGCATCCGCCGCGTCTGGGCGAGCATAGCGATGAGGTGGCGGCCGAGCTGGGTTACAGTCCGGCGGCGCTGGCGGAGATGCGGGCGGCGGGGGTATTGGCCTGAATGTGAAGCGGCAACTTAAGCGTAGGACTCGTACCAGGTTTCGGAGGATGGCGGCGGGGCGTAGAAATCGCTCCAGGGGCGGGCGGCGGCCGCGGCAATCTCCAGCAATTGCCGGAGGCGAACGCTTGCTGTGTCCTTCAGGAAGGCGGCGCGTTCGTCGGCGCTCATCGCCGCCGCTTCTTTCCAGATGGCGCGGCCCGCCAGGAAGCCGCTGGCGCCGCATTCGCAGGCTGCCTGCGCCTGCGGCTTGAATTGCGCGAAGTCGACTCCGGCGCTCAGCAGCACCCAGGGCACAGCAGAGGCGTCGCTGACGGCCGCGCAGGCCCGCCGCCATTCCGCCCGGTCCTGATTGAACTGGATATCAAGCGGAAACTCCATTTTGAGTACATCGGCGCCAGTGCGGGAAAGACGGCGCGCCGTCTCGACCACCACTTCGGCCCGGCTCGCGGCAAAGGCTTCGCTCTCTTTTGGCGCTGCCGGATCGAGGCTGTAAGACATGGGCTCGAGGAAAACGGGCAGGTCCCAGGCATGGCAATCGGCCACCGTGCTACGAATGAAATCTTCCAATTCCTCCGCCAGTTCGCCGCTGTCGGGATGATAATAGACCATTAGTTTGACCGCGCTGGCGCCGGATTTGCGGATTTTCTGCGGCGTCCAGGCGGGAATGAGTTCGGTCCGCCGATAGCTGGAATCGCCGCTGTAGCCGCTCTTCTCCAAAGCCAGAAGCAGGCCCGCCTTGGCGCTCATGCCCATCGCCGCGCCAAGCCCATAGGTCGGGTCGGTCAGAATGGCGCTGGCGTCGCGGGAAAGCGCGCCGATGATCTCGTTCTTGACTTGCGCCAGATGCGCATAAGAGGAATCCGGCGGCATCATGCGGCGGTAGCTGCCGCGCTGATCGAAGGCGACGATGCCGAAGACATCGGCCTCGGCGAGGCTGCTGGTCTTCAAACCGCGGTAGCGGCCGGGCGTCAGCGTCTTGGGCATGGCTGTCCTTTCCGGTTCTCAGTAAACGCAAGTAAGTAATTGAAAAATGCGCATTGTTTATCGCGGCATACTTGCGGGCGAGCCAAGGCTCGCCCCTACGGCATAAGAGTGTACGGGCGAGCTGGTGGCTCGCCCAAAGCGCAGAAAGCAACACTAGATCATCACGGCGTTTTCGCCGTTTTCAGCGCTGCCGACGATGTGGCGCACGATAAGTTCTTCGCTGGCTTCGGCGCGCGGGATATTGGCGACGATGGCGCCGCGGCGCATGATCACCATGCGGTCGGCCACCGCCATCACATCATGCATCGTATGGCTGATCAGAATGACCGGGATATTGCCTTCGCGCAGGCTGCGAATCAGCGCCAATACCTTGCGCTGTTCCGGCACGCCCAGCGCGGCCGTCGGCTCGTCCATGATCAGAAGCTGAGCTTTCCAGTACATGGCGCGGGCGATGGCGACCGCCTGCCGCTGTCCGCCGGAAAGGTTGACCAGTTTCTGCCTCAGCGACGGGATGTGAATGTCCAACTCGTCTAGCGCGCCGGAGGCTTCTTCGCGCATGGTGTTGTCATCGGTGACCGGGATGATTCCGAAGAGGCGGCGCGTGACTTCCTTGCCCAGGAAGACGTTCGCGCCGACATCGAGGTTCTCGGCCAGGGCCAGGTCCTGATAGATGGTTTCGATGCCGCGGCTGCGAATATCGGCGGGCGCGTGATGGGTGATGTCTTCGCCGTTGAAGAAGACCTGGCCCTGTTCCGGTCGGTATACGCCGGAGATGCACTTGATCAGCGTGGATTTGCCGGCGCCGTTATCGCCGAGAAGGGCGACAACCTCGCCCGGGTGCACCGCGAAATCGACATTGTCGACCGCGGTCAAACCGCCGAAATACTTGCTGACGCCGGTGGCGGTGAGGATTGGATCAGACATTGGATTCCAACCCCCCTCTAAATCTCCCCCCATAGCAATGGGAGGAGACTTTATGCGCGCTATCCCGCGCCAATTTCGCTCTGCGCGCTCCCATTCCCTCTTGATGGGCTGAGGAGCGGACAGGTTTTTCTACCCCATCCCCGGCCCTTCCCCAGTGAACTGGGGAAGGGTGACTCGTTGATGAAACTGTGAATAAACGCGCAGCAAAGTACAAAAATGAGCATAAAAGGCAATCTACTTTCAGCGCGCTCCACCGCCCTGATGCTTCGGGGAGGGGGCCGGGGGGAGGGGTAGGTCTAAACATTGGCTTGCAGCCTTTCCAGGGCGGCCTGCAGTTGGTTGACCAGAACCGCAATGATAATGACCACGCCGACCACGATGAACTGCCAGATGGAATCGATGTTGAGGATGACCAGCCCGGTCTGCAGCACGGCGATGATGAGAGAGCCGACCACCGCGCCCATGATGTCGCCCTCGCCGCCAAACAGGTTGGTGCCGCCGATGACGACAGCGGCCACGGACGAGAGCAGCGCCGCCTCGCCCGCTTGCGGGGCGCCGGCCGTGAAGCGGAAGAGATGCAAGACGCCGGCGATACCGGCGGTGAATCCACAGATGACGTAGATGATGATGAGGTGGCGGCCGACGTTGATGCCGGAGCGCAGCGCCGCTTCTTCGCTGCCTCCGATGACGTAGGTATGCCGCCCGAATTTGGTGCGAGCCAGGATGAATGCGAATATGACCACGACCAGCGCGGTGATGATGACGGGATAAGGCAATAGCTGAGAGACCAGCCGCAATTGCTGCGGCTCGAGATCCGGCGGCAAGGCGAACCAGTGGAAGCCGTCATCCGGGATGTAGTAGAGCAGGCTGCCGTTTCCGATCGAGCGCAGCGCTTCGCGCAATTCCGCCGACAAGCCGCGCACGACCTGCTGGCCATCGGTCAGCAGGAAGGCGGCGCCGCGCACAATACCGAACATGCCTAGCGTGGCGATAAAGGGCGGCACCTTGATGCGGGCGACCAGCACGCCATTGACCAGGCCGGGAATCAGCGCAACCAGCAGGCCGGCAAAAACGCCAATCAGCATGGCGTAAGCGATGTCGTTGCCGCTATCCGCCAGGTCCCGCATGACGCGGGCGGTGGTCACGGAAGACAAGCCCACCGTCCAGCCGATGGACAGGTCGATGCCGGCCGTGATGACCACGTATGTCTGCCCGATCGACATCAGCATGATCAAGGTGCTGGTGGTGAGGATCGAGGCGAAGTTGCGCACGGAGAAAAAGCCGGTGCCGGTGACTGAAAAATAGATCACCAAACCCAGCAAGAACAGATAGGACCAACTCTTGGTCAATACCTCGATGGTGCGGGGATTGATGAAAGAAAGACTTTGCGCCCGCGCCTGCGGATTTTTTGCTGCCATTAAGAATCCTGATTGCTGCCCCCGCCCCAAGTCCCTCCCCGAGTGGGAGGGACTTGGGGCGCCCTCATCCGAGCGTCGCGTTGCGTAGACCCCCTTCCCTCAGCAAGAGGGAAGGGGATAGCTGACGCGGGCGGCTAGCCAGCTGTGTAGATGAAACGCGCGACGTTGGGGTCGTCTACGTTGTCGATGGTGATGACCGCGTAACCGGTCCCGACGCGCGCCGGCATGGATGTGACGCCGCGCAAATTGGCGATCTGCGCGACTACGCCCAGATAACCCATATCGGCCGGCTTCTGCGCGATGACCAGGGAGACGATGCCATCCCGCAAGTAGCCGATATTCTCTTCGCTGGCGTCGAACAGGGCGACTTCCACCGCGCCTTGCAGGCCGGCGTTCTGGATTGCCGCGCCGGCGCCCAATGCGCCAAAGGTGTTGGTGGCGAACATGCCGACAATATCCGGGTTCGCTTGCAGGACAGCCGCGGTCTGCTGCTGCGCCATATCCGCGCTGTTCTCGTTGTAGTCGACGCGGGCAACCACCAGCCCGCCGGCTTCAGCCGCCGCCAGGCAGCCTTCTTCGCGCTGGTCGGTTGTGCTGATGCCCGGGCGCGTATTGGTGACATAAATCTTCGCGCCTTCGCCCAGCTTGTCCGCCAGCGACGAGCAGGCGATGTGTCCGCCCTGGACATTGTCCGAGCCGATATAAGTCAGCGGGAAGGTGACTTCGCCGTCGGCGTAGTTGCCATCGCCAACGAAGGTATCGACCGTCAAGACGGGAATGCCGGCGTCATGCGCGGCTTGCAGCACCGGAATCGATTGTTCCTTGTCGTTGGGCGCGGTCACCAGCGAACTGATATCGCCGCGGGCGATCAGCGCTTCGATGATCGGCGCCGAGACGGTGACGTCAAAGCGTTCCGGATCCTGCTGGATGACGTTGAGGCCGAAGCGGCCGGCCGCGCCGTAAACGCCGCGCGACATGGTGATGTAGAAGGGATCGGGATTGACGCCGGGCACGAAGGCGAGGTTGTAGCTTTCGTCGAGCGCGGGCGCGGGATCGCTGGTATTGCTGGTATAGATGAAGCGCGCCACATCCGGGTCATCGACATTGTCGGCGGTGATGACGGCGTAACCGGTCGGGATGCGCGCCGGGATGCTGCCGACGCCATCGAGAACGGCCGTTGCCAGCGCCACGCCGAGATAGCCCATATCGGCTGGCTTTTGGGCGATGACCAGCGAAACGATGCCATCCTTGAGGAAGCCGATATTCTCTTCGCTGGCGTCAAACAGGGCGACTTCGACCGCGCCTTGCAGGCCGGCATTCTGGATCGCGGTGCCGGCGCCCAGCGCGCCAAAGGTATTGGTGGCGAACATGCCGACGATGTCAGGATTGGCCTGGAGCACGGCGGCCGTCTGCGCCTGCGCGGTATCGGCGCTGTTCTCGTTGTAGTCGACGCGGGCGACGACCAAGCCGCTGGCCTCAGCCGCGGCCAGGCAGCCCTCTTCGCGCTGGTCGGTTGTGCTGATGCCCGGGCGCGTGTTGGTGACGTAGATCTTGGCGCCTTCGCCCAGCTTGTCGGCCAGGGCCGAGCAGGCGATGTAACCGCCCTGCGTGTTGTCGGAACCGATATAGGTGATGGGGAAGGTCACTTCGCCATCGGCGTAGTTGCCATCGCCGATGAAGGTATCGACCGTGAGCACGACGATGCCGGCATCGTGGGCCGCTTGCAGCACCGGTATCGATTGTTCCTTGTCGTTCGGCGCGGTGACCAAGGCGTCAATGTCGCCGCGGGCGATCAAGGCTTCGATAATCGGCGCCGAGACGGTGACGTCAAAGCGCTCCGGATCCTGCTGGATGACCGTCAGGCCGAGGTCGGTCGCCGCCTGATTAACGCCGGCGCTCATGGTGATGTAAAAGGGATCCGGGTTGACCCCCGGCACAAAGGCGATGGTATAGCCATCGTCTTGCGCGATTGCGCCGGGCGCGAGGCTGAGCGCAAAGAGCAAAAGCGCGGTTAAGACAAGCAATTTCTTCATCATGGGTCTCCTTATAGACTCGGGAATATGCCTTGCTTCAGGCGGTGTATCGCAGATTCTAACATAAGCTTCCTTCCTCCACTCAGGGCAAATTAAACGCGAAACACATCCACGCCGACGGCGCGCAGTTCCTCGGCATCAGCATCGCCCAGTTGCTGATCGCTGATAAGCGCGTCAATCGCCGTGATTGGCGCCACGTTCAGCGACAGGCAGTGGCCATACTTGCTGCCGTCGGCAGTCAGAATCACCCGCTTGGATTGCTGGACCATCGTGCGTTTGACCTCGACTTCGAGGATGTTGCCGGTCGTGACGCCCGATTCGATGCTGAATCCGGCTGAGGCGATGAAGGCGAGATCGGCATTAAACATTTCCAGGGAGCGCAGGGTCTGCGCGCCGATTAAGGAACGGGTCAGATTGCGCAGGACGCCGCCCGGCATCGCCAACTCGACAAAAGGATAATGCGTGGCGGCCACGGCTACATTCAGCGCCGGCGTGACAATACGCAGATATTCCAGATTGCGCGGCAAATTGTTGACGATCTCCACGGTTGTCGAGCCGGCATCGATGAAGACGGTCTGCCCGACTTCAATGAACTCGGCCGCCTTTTTGCCGATCCGCCTCTTGGAATCGCGATTGAGCGATGTGCGCGGGTGCAGCAAGGACAGCTGATCGGCGGGCGGCCGCTTGGATAGCGCGCCGCCCCAGATGATCTCGCATTCGCCATTCTTTTGCAGCTCGCTCAAATCGGAGCGCACGGTGACGGCGGATACATTCAGCAAGCGCGTGAGTTCGGCCGTCCGCACCGCGCCTTCGCGCTGCAAGATTCCCGATATGCGCCGCTGTCTTTCGACCGCCAACAATGAGTTATCGTGTGTCATAATAGCGCTGGATTTTTGTAGGGGCGACTCTGTGAGTCACCCGAATGCAAAATGGCGATCTTACGGGCGACCCTTGGGTCGCCACTACGGCATAAGAGGAGACTCGGTGTACGGGCGAGCCTTGGGTTGCCCTTGCGGCATAATAGGAGACTCGGTGTACGGGCCAGCCTTGGGTTGCCCCTGCGGCATAAGAGCCGACTCGTTGTACGGGCGAGCCGGTGGCTCGCCCTCTCTTGCTTCAAAATGTCCATCAGATCTTGTATGACTTGCTTGCGTCCACATAGATGCCAAAGCGACTATAACGACTTTCGTTTTGTTAGTCAAACTTTCTTTATTTTTGTATTGTCGATTGTATGTTCATGCGAATGCTCCGAGCTATGAGCGGAGGCGGAAGCGAGTTATAAATTAGCCCGCGAGTAGGGGGAGGGCGACAAGGCAATGGCAACGCGGATGATGAAGGTTGGAAGCGCCGACCAGCCGATCCAGATGGAAGGCTTTGGCGCGTGATTACCGCGATCGTCGTCAGCGGGGGCGACGCGCCGGGCATCAACGCGGCGATTGAGACTTATGCGCGGCTGGCTTCAGCGGCCGGCGATCATGTGCTTGGGGCCCAAGATGGATTCGCGGGCCTGCTCGCTGGCGAGCTGGCGCCGCTTGATATCCCGCTGCTCACGCAGATGGCCGGGCGCGGCGGCTCGATTCTGCGCTCGAGCCGCGCGCCCGCCCTGGCGGAAGCCGGGGCCCGCGAGCGGCTGCTGACGGCAATGCAGGGGCAGAAGATTGACAATCTGCTGATTTTCGGCGGCGATGGCACGCTGCGGCATGCGCTGCCGCTTTTGGAAAGCTGGGGCGTGTCCTGCATCGCCTTGCCGACAACGATCGACAATGATGTCGCTGGCACGGATTACACGCTCGGGCATGATTCCGCCTGCAATTTTGCCCGGGCCGCGGTCGATGGCATCCGGGCGACCGCCCAGGCCCTGCCGGGCCGCCTCTTCATGCTGGAGACGCTGGGTGCGCCCAGCGGCCATCTGGCTCTGGCGATTGCCCGGGCCAGCGGCGCGCATGCCGTTCTGCTGCCCGAATATGAAATCGACCTGGACTGGCTGGCCGAGCGCGTGAGGAGCTGCGTCAAGCGCGATGGCTATGCGCTGGTCGTTCTGTCGGAAGCGGCGCCGGGTATCGAGCGGATCGTCAAGGAGATTCCGGCGCGCGCGGGCATTCGCCTGCGTTATACCGCGCTGGGTCATGCGCAGCGCGGCGCCGATGCCTCGCATCGGGATCGCGTCGTCGCCCGGGAGATGAGCCGGCTCGCCTTGCGCGCGCTCAAAGCTGGTTGCCCGGTCGGCGTCGTACTGTCGCGGAATGGGGCGCTGGCCCTGCGCGAAGGCAGCTTGCCGCCGGGCCGCAAGCCGCCGCCTGATTATGAACAATACGCGCAGATCAATGGCTTATGAAGGCGCGCCTGGCGATTGACTTCGGCGGCACCCGCAGCCGCGCCGCCCTCTTCGACGAGAACTTGAATCTCTTGCGACGGGCGGAGATGCCGAGCGACGTCGGCGATGGCCCGGACATTGTGCTGGCGCGCTTGATCGCCTTGGGCCGGTCCCTGCTCGATAGCGATACGAAAGTGGCTTCAATCGGGGTCGCGGCGCCCGGTCCGCTCGATACCACGGTGGGCGTCATCATCAAAGCCGAGACCCTGCCCGGCTGGAAGAATGTGCCCCTGGCCGCCGCCTTGAGCCGCGGCTTCGGCGGCGCAGCGACATTCGTGGAGAATGACGCCAATCTGGGCGCCTTGGCCGAATTTGAGCTCGGCGCCGGACGGGGCGCTGACCCCATGCTCTACCTGACCATCAGCACCGGCATCGGCGGCGGCGCCATCATCGACGGCGCGCTTTTCAAGGGCGCCGACGGGCTGGCGATTGAGCCGGGCCACATGCGCCTGACCTTGCCGGACGGGCGCGCGCTGCGCTGGGAAGAGTTGGCGTCGGGCACTGCGCTCGGCGAATCGGCGCGGCGGCGGCTGGCGACATCAAGCGAGCCGTCGGCCTTGCGCGCGCTGGCGAGCGTGGACGGGCGCGCGGTCGGTGAAGCGGCGCAGAACGGCGACGCCGTGGCGCTGGAAGTCCTGCAGGAGGCGGGGGCATGGCTGGGCCTGGGCCTGGTCAATCTGCTGCAGCTCTTCAATCCGCGCGCCATAGTGCTGGGCGGGGGTGTGATGCGGCTGGGCGATCTCTATTTGGATCCGGCCCGCGCTGTCATCCAGGAGCATATCTTGCATGAGGGCTTCTACCGCGATGATCTGCTGCGACTGGCGCGCTTCAGCGAAGACGCCTGCCTGATCGGCGCGGCCCTGCATAGCCGGGCGCGGCTGAAGGGGACATAGCGGGTCTGGAACCGGGCAATCGCATCAAGTTCTTTTGCCACTGAAAGGCTTGTCCGGTACAGGTTCATGCTACCGCGCTTTTTCTACCCCATCCCCCCAACCCCCTTCCCCAGCAAGCTACTGAGGACAGGACAGGTTTGTAGCAACTTGAAAGGCAGTAAATCGCGATCTATGTAAAGATTCATCAGTATCACTTCTAACCCCCGTAAGGAAAGAAAGGTGAAACTGATGAATCTTCCTTCATTGTACCATTGGCAGGAGCAGGTTTCGAAGCATTTTACAAGCTTTACGGTGTGGCAGAAAAAGCGTTTTGCGCGTTTCAGTCTAGGTGTGATGCTCAGCGAGCATTGCCAACAGTCAAGGATTGCAAAGGCGTTGGCGGGAGACGTCAGTGCTGACGGTATCGTGCGACAGTTGCGGCGGTGTATCGCGGATCAGAAATGGTCGCCCGCTCAGTTCTCGCTGGATTGGACACGCTGGGTTGTCAGCTTGTTGCCGAAGACGCGGCTCGTGTTGTTGGTGGACGAGACCAGTATCGGCGGGCGTTTTCGAGTGATGATGGTAGGTGTAGCGTATAAGCGGCGCTGCATTCAGCTAGCCTGGACTTGCTACAAGGCGAATAGTCAGGAGGACTATCCAATTGAAGGTCAGGTGAAGATGATTTCGGGCATGCTTGCGCAAATCAAGACAGTTTTGCCCGATGACAGGCCGGTTTTGGTGCTGGCAGATCGCGGCATCGGCAACTCGCCAGCGCTGTGCAGGGCGGTTGGGGGCTTGGGCTGGCAATATTTGTTCCGCGTTCCGAAAACAGTCAAGATCAAGACCGGTGACGGGATAGCGCATCCGTACAAGGAAGTGCGGAAAGGGGGGCGATGGCGCGCGAGCGGATTGGTCTTTATCAAACGGGGAAGGCTTCCGGGGCATGTGCGCGCGATCTGGGACCGAGATTGCGAAGAACCTTGGATTTTGGTTACAAACAATCCAGACTTGACAGGTCGGGAGTATAGGATGCGCAACTGGCAGGAACAGAGCTTCCGCGACTTGAAAAGCGGCGGCTGGCAACTGGAGACCTGTCGTTTGCGCTCGGTAGACCGAATGGCCCGATTCCTGGCGATCTTGGCGCTTGCGCAAGGCATGGCCTTAGCGCTTGGCAGCCAAGCTGTGATCACAGGTAAGGCACGCCGACTGATAAAGACCAAAGACAACAAGTTGAGGCGGCCACTTAGCCTGTTCAAGGAAGGCATCGCCTACTTCAACAAGTATGTCTTACGCCATGACAAGTTCCCAACCCTGCCCGCTGTACGAGATCAGAGGCTATGTTAAACCTGTCCTGTCCTCAGCAGCAAGCTAGGGAAGGGGGAGCGCGCTGAAAGAGACTGGCTTCATTGGCAATTAGCTATGTGTTTTGGGGTCATCCTACGAGCTTCTTTGTAGAGTCACCCTTCCCCAGTTCACTGGGGAAGGGCCGGGGATGGGGTAAAACTTTGAAGAACAAAACCCTCTTTTAGATCCGGACAAGCCTTGAAGCAGCGCCGGGAAAGTAGGGGCGATTCGGTCGTCCGCCGACACAAGCGCGGATTTTCGGGCGACACACAGTGTCGCCCCTACGACATAAGCGGAGACACCGTCTTAGGCAAAATGTCGCGAAGTCTCTAATCAATCGCTTTTCTCGGTGATCTCGGTGTACTCGGTGGTTAAATTGCAGTTTGACTGTTGTAATCGCGGCCGATGTCAATTGTGAAGCGATTGCCTTGGGGAGCGGACGCCCATGCTTGAAGCGGCGTCCGCTCGCGGTTAAGCTTAGGCAATGCACTCCCTTTGGCGCATCTTCCGTTTCATGCGGCCTTATGGCTGGTATGTGTTCTTCGGCTTTTGGACGACAGCCTTGCCGGTGGCGATGGAGTTGAGCGTACCGCGCCTCTTGCAATTCATAATTGATGAAGGCATCCGCCCGCGCGAACTGGACCTTATCTTGCTCGGGGCATTTTGGATGTTCGTCGCCGCCATGATCGGCGCGGTCAGCACGCTCGGGCAGGGTTGGTGCCGCGCGGTCGTCTCACAGGGCTTGGCTTTTGACATCCGCCACAGCGTCTTTCGCCATATTCAGTCGCTTTCATTCGCCAATCTCGATCAGATGCAAACGGGCCGCTTGATGACGCGCGTCTCCAGCGATGTCGATGTGGTGCGCATGTTTTCCAGCGCGGGATTGTCGCTGCTGCTGCGCGTGTTGCTGATGATAGTTGGCAGCATGTTCATGCTGCTGCTGACGGATTGGCAACTCTCGCTGATCATGTTCGCGGTCGCCGGCATCTCCGGCATTTTCATCTATTACCTGATGCTAAAAGCCACGCGCCTTTTTGACGTGGTGCAGCGCAAGCTGGGCGCCTTGAACACGCTGGTGCAAGAGAACCTGGCGGGCATGCAGGTGGTGAAGGCATTTGTGCGCACCGGCTTTGAGATCGACCAATTCTCCGTCAGCAACCTGGATTATCGCGAGCAGAATATCCGCGTCGGCGAGCTCCTGGCGGTGGCGATGCCGGTTTTGCAGGTCTTGACCAATGTGGGCACGGTGGCGGTGTTATGGTTTGGCGGCCTCTCCGTCCTGGGGGACCGGCTGACGGTCGGCGAATTGATCGCATTCAACAACTACTTGATGACGGGCATGGGCCCTCTGCTCTTCCTCGGCAATCTGCTGATGATGGCGGCGCGGGCCGAAGCCTCGGCCGCGCGCGTCATGGAAGTGCTCGATACCCAGCCGGCGCTCAGGATCGCCCCGGAACCGCATCAAGCCGCCCCTCTGCGCGGCCGCGTCGAATTTGTAGATGTTTCCTTTCACTACAGCCGGCGCGATCCCGCGAAGTCCAATGGCGCGGATGGGGTCAGCGGCGAAGACGTCTTGCAAGGCATCAGTTTCGTCGCCGAGCCGGGGCGGCAGATCGCCCTGCTGGGCGCGACCGGCTCGGGCAAGAGCACGCTGGTGCATCTGATCCCGCGCTTTTACGATGTGCAGGCGGGCGCCGTGAAGGTGGATGGCGTGGACGTGCGCGATTGGGACCCGGCGTCGCTGCGCGCCCAGATCGGCATGGTGCTGCAAGAATCAATTTGTTCAGCGGCAGCGTGCGCGAGAATATCGCCTTCGGCGCGCCCGACGCGAGCCTGGAGCAGGTGATAGAGGCGGCGCAGGCGGCGCAGGCGCATGACTTCATCATGGCGATGCCGAATGGCTACGACAGCGCGGTTGAGGCCCGCGGCGCCAATCTCTCCGGCGGGCAGAAGCAGCGCATCGCCATCGCGCGGGCGCTCTTGATCAAGCCCGGCATCCTGGTCTTTGACGACAGCACAAGCGCGGTGGATTTGGAAACGGAGTTCAAGATACAGGCGGCGCTGGAAAGGCTGGCGGCCGACCGCACGACTTTCATCATCGCCCAGCGCATCACAAGCGTCTTGCAGGCCGATCAGATCCTGGTGCTGGAAAGAGGGCGGATCGCGGCCCGCGGCAAGCATCAGGAACTCCTGGCCAGCAGCCGTATATACCAAGAGATCTTTGCCTCGCAATTGGGCGATGTGGCGCGTGAGAACGGACGCGCGCTGGGAATAGATTAACTGCCGAGCAGGCCGATTTATGGAAGTTTGAAACACTTTTGCCACCGAGGGCGCCGAGTTTGAACGAGGACGCCGAGAAATGATGAGGCGGAAATCTTGAGCCAAGAGGGAATGACTAATATGGCATACGCCCGCGATGACTTGACTTTTCGCATCATCGGGGCCGCGATAGCAGTCCATCAAGTCCGGAATTAAGCGTGTCAGTGTTTAGGTTTTACTCCCGGTACTCGACAAACTCGCTGTACTCGGTGGCAAAAGGGTCACGAGCAACTGCAACCCGGAGCGTTGATAGTGGCTAGTCAAAGCGGATCGGCACAGCGTCCGCGTATCATGGGCGGTCATGGCGGCGGACGGCCCACCGGCGAGAAAGCCAAGGACCGGCGCGGCGTCCTGCGGCGGCTCTCCGATTACCTCAAGCCCTACCATTTGCGCCTGACGCTTGTGGCGGCGCTGGTGGTCGTCGGCACATTGCTGGGTCTGATTGGTCCGGCTCTGCTCGGGCGGGCCATCGATCAATATGTGCTGAAGGCCGACCGCGACGGCTTGCTGCGGATCTCGCTGCTGATGCTGGGCGTTTATGCGGCGCAGGCGGTCTTCACGGCGATGCACGGCATCATCATGATTCGCGTCGGGCAGCATTTTGTGGCCGATATCCGCGCGGCGCTCTTCCGCCATTTTCAGGCGCTGTCGATGGATTACCACGATCGCCACCGCGTCGGCGATCTGATGAGCCGGATCAGCAACGACAGCGAAACGATTAATCAAATTCTCTCCAATGGCTTGATCCAGTTCACCACCAATATCCTGTCTCTGGGCGGCATCATGGTGGCGATGCTGCTGCTGAATCTGCCTTTGGCGATCGGCGCCTTGATCATCTTGCCGATCATGCTTTTCATCACCAGCCAAATCACCGAGCGTACGCGGGTAGCCTTCCGCGGCATGCAGAAGAATCTGGGCTGGCTGAACGCGGTCATGGAAGAGAACATCACCGGCATCCGCGCCGTGCAAGCCTACGCGCAGGAGGACGGGGCGATCGGGCAATTCCAGACGGCGAGCCGGGCTTACCGCGAGGTCGGCATACGTGCCGACTTCATCACCGCGGCGCTGGGGCCGATGTTCACCACGATGATGATCCTGACGGTGGCGGCGACGGCGCTCTTGGGCGGCTGGCTGGCGCTGCGGGATGTCGTGTCGGTTGGGGTGATCGCGACCTTTGTCATTTACATTATGAACTTCTTCCGTCCCATGCGCGGCATCGCCATGGTCTACAATCAACTGCAATCGGCGCTGGCGGGGGCGGAGCGGATCTTTGCCGTGCTTGATGCGACGCCGTCTGTGACGGATGCGCCCGACGCCCAAGCCCTGGGCGATATCCGCGGCGCCGTCGCCTTCGAGCGAGTCAGCTTCGCTTATGAGCCGAGCAAGCCCGTGCTGGAAGACATCAACCTGACGGTGGAACCCGGGCAGACCATCGCGCTCGTGGGACCGACCGGCGCCGGCAAAACCACCATCATCAGTCTGCTCAGCCGCTTCTACGATGTCAGCGCCGGCTGCATCCGCATCGACGGCCGTGACATCCGCGCGGTTCAACAAGACTCAATCCGCGAGCAGCTTGGAATCGTCCTGCAAGACACCTTTCTCTTCAGCGGCACCGTCATGGAGAACATCCGCTACGGACGGCTTGACGCGGAGGATGACGAGGTGGTGGAGGCGGCGAAACTGGCGAACGCCGATAGCTTCATTCGCCTGTTGCCGCGCGGTTACGCCACGGCGGTATCGGAAAAAGGGCACAATTTCAGCCAGGGCCAGCGCCAGTTGCTGGCGATTGCGCGGGCGATCCTGGCTGATCCGCGGATTCTGATTCTCGATGAAGCCACGAGCAGCGTCGACACGCGCACGGAGATCCATATCCAGGAGGCGCTGCTGCGCTTGCTGGAAGGGCGGACCGCTTTTGTCATCGCCCACCGCCTGAGCACGATCCGCAATGCCGATCAGGTGCTGGTGGTGAACGACCGCCGGATCATCGAGCGAGGCAGGCACGATGAACTGCTGGCGCTGGGCGGCTTCTACCATCAGCTTTACACGAGCCAGTACGAGCGGCTGGGCGAGCTGGTGGCGGTCGATTAAGCGAAGACTCTGGCGTAGATCTCACAGATTCTTTTACCACCGTGGACACCGAGGGCGCCGAGAAAACTTGTGTCCAAGATTGTGAGCCGGCAGAATATCGCCTCTCTCCAGGCATAAAGAATCACGATGGGCCCGTTGATAAACTTCAACGGCGCGTCTCTTAGGACCAGCGTACGACGCCTTAGCGTTTAGTTTTTCTCGGTGTCCTCGGCGCCCTCGGTGGTAAGAAAAAAGTCCGTGCTCAGGAAAGGCCCGCCGAGCTTGCACGAGCGGGCGCATCCCGCCAGCCTGTCCCGAAGTTCTCCTCAATGAAGTGCTGCTGCCGCTGCGTCGCGCGCACTTGACGATCCAGGGCCGCCGGGTCCCAATCCGCCAGCAGATCGGCCTGCATCGCCGCGATGACTTCTTGATGGTCCGGCGCCTGCGCTAAATCATTGAATTCGTCCGGGTCAGCGACGATGTCGAAGAGGCTGACCGGTTCGCCCCAGCTATAGTTGAGCTTGTAGCGTCCGCGCCGCAGCATGGCATTCGGCCGATCGTTGCCATGCGCCAGGTATTCGCAGAAGGCTTCGTCCTTCCAATCCGGGTCGCTGCCCGTCAGCAGGGGCAGCAGACTATCGCCATCCAGCGGCAGATCGCAATCGTCGCCGGCGATATCGCATATTGTGGCCGTGACATCGACCAGGGAGACCACCTCCGACAGGCGTTGGCCGCCGCCGACCCGCCCCGGCCAGACCACTTGCAGCGGCACGCGGGCCGAGGCTTCGTAGAAATTGGATTTGCGCCACATGCCATGTTCGCCATTCATGTCGCCATGATCGCTGAGGTGAATGATGACGGTATTGTCGATTTGCCCGCTGTCCTCCAGGGCGTCGAGCAGTTCGCCGATCTTTTCGTCAAAATAGCTGATCAGCGCGTAATAGGCGGCGCGCGCTCGCCGGACGACCTCATCGGGAAACTGCGGGAAGCCGAACATTTTGCGAAGGCGCTGCGCCAGCGGCGGCAGTTCTTCCAGGTGGCCGGCCGGGAGCGTTGGCAAGTCCATTTCCTCGGGCGGGTACATGTCCCAAAAGCGCTGGGGGACGATGTAGGGGAAATGCGGCGCGATGAAGGAAACATTCAGCGCCCAGGGCTTGTCTTTGCGCGCGGGATCGCGCAGGTATTCCAGGGCTCGGGCTTGAGCCAGGTCGTCGACATCCAGTTCTTCAGTGCGGCCGGGGCCGGCGCGGTAGACCTCTTGCCAGGGCTCCTCGGCCGGCACGATGCCCTCATCCCAGAGATGGATCGCGTGATTCCACTCGGCATGCAGATCCCGCGCCAGTTGCGCGCGGAAGCCGTGCAGTTGGTCCGGCCCGCCGAAATGCTGCTTGCCGGAGAGGACGACATCATAGCCGACCGCGCGCAAACGATGCGCCCAGGTTACCTCGTCCGAAGGCAAAGGTGTGACATTGTCCCAAGTTCCAATTTTGTTGACGTAGCGGCCGGTCATGAAGGACATGCGCGATGGCGTGCACAAGGGCGAGTTGCAATAGGCGGCGTCAAAGGTGACACCGGCGGCGGCCAGCCGCTCCATATTGGGCGTCTGTACGATGGGGTGGCCATAGACGCTGCTGTACATCGGCGCATGTTCGTCGGACATGATGATGAGGATGTTGGGCTGGGGCATGGCGGCCTCCGTCGCGCTGTGCGGGAATCGCGATTATAGCGCAGCCGCGCCGACAGTTTGACGCTTGACCGCATTAGGGAAAGGGCCGAGCGGTCATGGTATGATGGTCGCGATGCAAGCTGGTCAAAGGTCGGCATTCTGTGACCGATTATGTGGATGTCTTGATCGTCGGCGCCGGCATATCCGGTATCGCGGCCGCCTATTATCTGGGGCGCCGCTGCCCGAATACGAGTTGGTCGATCGTCGAAGGCCGCGACGCTATCGGCGGGACCTGGGATCTCTTTCGCTATCCGGGCGTTCGTTCCGACTCCGACATGTACACGCTGGGTTATCGCTTTCGGCCCTGGACGGGCGAGAAGGCGATCGCCGATGGCGCGGACATCTTAAAATACATCGTCGATACGGCGCGCGAATTCGGTATTGATCGCCGGATCCAGTTCAAGCAGCGCGTTCGGCGCATCGCCTGGTCATCGGCAAAGGCTGAGTGGACGGTGACAATCGACGACGGCGCGGCCGAGGCGCAGCGGCAAATGCGCTGCAAATTCCTCTTCATGTGCACGGGCTACTACCGCTACGACAAGGGCTACCGGCCGGATTGGCCCGGCCTGGAGCGCTTCCAGGGCCAGATCTTGCATCCGCAGGAATGGCGGCCGGATATCGATTACACCGGCGCGCGCATCGTCGTCATCGGCAGCGGCGCAACAGCCGTGACGATGATTCCGGCGCTGGCGGAGCGGGCGGCGCAGGTGACCATGCTGCAGCGCTCGCCCTCGTACATTGTCAGCAGTCCCGCGCGCGACGCCATCTCCCTGTGGCTGCAGGCCAATCTGCCCTTTCGGCTGGCAGCCTGGCTCTCGCGCTGGCGCCTGATCCTGCGGCAGATGTTCTATTTTCAGATCGCGCGCAGCAAGCCGGAGGAGACGCGCGCCAATATGCTGAGCGGCGTGCGCGCGGCGCTGGGACCGGATTTCGACATCGAGCGGCACTTTAGCCCGCGTTACAAACCTTGGGACCAGCGCGTCTGCCTCGCGCCCGATGCGGATCTTTTCGAGGCGATGAAGGCGGGAAAAGTGGAAGTCGTCACCGAGGCGATCGAGCGTTTCAGCGAAGCTGGCATCCTGCTGGAATCCGGCGAGACCTTGCCGGCGGATATCATCATCACCGCGACCGGCCTGGTGATGAAAATCATGCACGGCATTGATATTCGGGTTGACGGCCGCGCGGTCGAGCTGGGCGAAACGCTGAGCTACAAGGGCTTGATGTACAGCAATATCCCCAATCTGTTCTCGTCATTTGGCTATACCAATGCCTCCTGGACGCTGCGGGCGGAGTTGATCTGCGAATATGTCTGCCGGCTGCTGCGCCACATGGAGCGGCGCGGCTACGCTGAGTGCAGGCCGCGCTTGCAACGGGAGGCGGCGGGGACGGAGGCCTTTGTCGATTTCAGCTCGGGCTATGTGCAGCGGGCGCTGGACGGGCTGCCGAAACAGGGCGCGCGCCGGCCCTGGAAGGTCTATCAGAATTATCTGAAAGACCTGCTGATCATGCGCTTCGGCGCGCTCGAGGATGGGGTTATGGAGTTCCGGCGGTTGGGGCATTGAAGCTGGCCGCCAACAAGACAGCGTGTACGGGCGAGCCTTGGCTCGCCCAGATCTTCTCCGGTCCGCAAATCCGAACCGCTAGCTCAACTCAAACCCGCTCTCCGCCACCGCCGCGCGGAAGACATCCTCCTCCAAATCCAGCCCGAAGCCGGGCCGCTTCGGAATCAGCACCTGCCCGTCCTCAACGCTGTAGGCAGAGGCATCAATGCCGGGCGTGCTCACTTCGTCCCATTCGACAAAGGTGAAGCCCTCCACCGCCGTCGCCAGATGCCCGGACAGGTAGTTGCCCAGGTGCCGGCCATAGTGGTGCGGCGCCGCCCGCGCGCCCCAGGCGTCGAGTTGCGCGCCGGTGCGCAGCCAGTTGCCGAAACCATGGCTGAAGATGTCGTATTGAATCACATTGACAATGCCGGCGCGGGCCCAGTCCATCAACTCCGGCGGCGCCCCGCCTTCGCCATCGGCGATCAGCACGGAAAGACCTTCCTTTGCCAGCCACTCTTGCAGGTCCTCATAGAGGACGGCATCTTCCTGGAAGGCTTCTTCCAGCCAAAAGACATCGCAATCGGCCGTCTCCGCCAGGACGCGCTTGGCGATATTGAGGTTGTAGCCGTTGTTGGCGTCGATCATGATCGCGGGCTCGGGGCCGACGGCGGCGCGCACCGCCTTGATGACGGCGATATCCCGCCTGGTGCCGGCTTCAAGCGGCATGAAACGGGCGCCGCGCCCGATCTTGATTTTGAAGTTGCGGTGATTGTGCGCATAGCCGTAGCGCGCTTCTTCGGCGATGAGCTCGGCGGCGGCTTCGTCCGAATCCAGGTGCAAGTCGTCAATGTAGAGCGAGGTATCGTAACAAGGCACGCGCAGCGGTTCAGGCGCGGGAGCGTCGGCGACCAAGGCGTAGACCGGTTTGCCCGCGCGCTTGCCCAGCAAGTCCCAAAGCGGGAACTCGAATTCGCCGGTGTCGCCCGCAATGCCGCCCTCCGGCGACATCAAGTTGGACAGGGATCGGCCCAAGAGCGCCTCGGCTGCTTCGCGGTTGGCGCGGCCTGGTCCAAAGCCGGATGCGCCGTCCGCGCTTGTCAGCCGGATTAAAGGCACGGCAACTTCTTTGCCGTGCAGCTTGAGCCGCGAATTGTTGCCGGCGGCGCGCGGCCGCTCCCCGATTAGAGTTGCCGCTTCGATTCTGACGATTTCTGTTCCACTCATACGTCGCCCTCTTCGTAGGCCTCGCCGAACATGACACCGGTCGGCAGGACATCGGTCGTCTCGCCGCGGCGAATGGCTTCCGCCGTCGCCAGGATGCTGTCGAAGTCGTGGCGCGGCTGGAAACCGAGCAGCGTCTTGATCTTGCTGAGGTCCAGCTCGAAATAATTCGCGAAGGGCAGGCGCGCTTCCACGAAAGGCATATCGTAGCGCTCCGATAGCGCCGGCACGATTTCGCCCCAATCGAAGATGGCGGCGCCGGCCAGGTTGAAGACTTCGCCGATCGCTTCGTCGTGCTGGATCGCCAGGGCCAGGCCGTCGGCGATATCGCGCACATCGGCGAAGTGCTGTCGGTAGGGCGCGCCGTCAGGATTGAGGCTCAGCAGCAGTTTCTCTTCGCCATCCCAGCCCGCGACCAAATCGTCGATCATCGTCTGGACGTCGGGATCGTCCTGATCCTTGGGCGGCAAATTGCTCATCTGGTAGGACGCGGCATCGCTGTAGGTCGCGTAAGCCGCGCTGTAGAGAAAATGCGGCGGCAGGCCATCTTCATTCAGAAACTCGCTCGGCTCGATGACCGTCGAGAAGCGCATGGCGCAGCAGGGCAGGCCGTACTGATGGCAGTAGGTCATCGCCAGTTCTTCACCCAGCCACTTCGTCAGCAGATAGGCCATATTCGGGTAGTTGCCGGCCGCCATGTCTTCGCTGATTGGCTCTTTGAAATAACGGCCGTTGAAGCGCGCGTCCCAGTAGACGCCTTCGGTGCTGGCATAGACGAAGCGCTGCAGGTCGGGGCTGGATTCGCGGACGCTCTCGAGCATATTGAGCGTGCCCTTCACGTTGATATCGAGATATTGGCGATTGTCGAAGGGTCCCTGAAAGGCGGCGGCCAGATGATAAATGGCGTCGACGCCGGCCACGGCTTTCCCCACATCCTCAGGATTCCGCAGGTCGCCATAGACCGTTTCGACGCCGCTGTATGCATCGAGCTTGCCCGCGCGGCTGGCGTCGGCGGGATAGACGAAGCTGCGGATGCTGTGCCCGGCATCCAGGAGGCGCGTGACGAGGTTGGCGCCGATGCGCCCGGTTGCGCCGGTGACCAGAATCTTCATGCTGCGGTCCCCTTCTACAATTTTGTCAAAGCGCCACAGGCTTTAGCCCGGGGCGCCTGAATTTCTATGTGAAGCAGCTAGCCAAAACCGCCTTGAGGCTGGCCATAAATCAGCGCGGTCCGGCTTGCATCCCTGCGGACTTTATCTTAGTTGCCAACTGCGCGCAAGCAGGCCGCTCTGCGTTCTCTGCGCTCTCTGTAGTTAAAGTCACATTTACAGCGATTGCCCGGCCGCAACGCCCTCAAATGTTGCCGACAACTGCGTTTTCATTTAATCTCTGTTTGTCATTAAAATACCTGAAGCCCCTTGAATCTATCGGGAGAAGGCTATGTCAGACATGCCCCGCAGCGAATACCCCCGTCCGCAATTCGTCCGCGACGACTGGCTCTGCCTCAACGGCGAATGGGGCTTTGAAATCGACCGCGGCGACAGCGGCATTCACCGCGGCCTGCTTGAGCGAGAGCTCAGCGGCCGGATTACCGTGCCCTTCTGCCCGGAATCGAAGCTTTCCGGCATTGAAGACCATGACTATTACAACGCGGTCTGGTATCGACACGTGGCCACGATCCCGGCTGAATGGGCGGGCAAGCGCGTGCTTTTGCACTTTCAGGCGGTCGATTACGACAGCACGGTCTGGGTCAATGGCGTGGAAGTCGGGCGTCACCGCGGCGGATTCAGTCCCTTCAGCTGTGACCTCAGCGGCCTGGCCGTAGCCGGGGACGAGATCACAATCGTGCTGCGGGCGCGCGATGATGGCCAGACGCCGCAGCCCCGGGGCAAGCAGGCGCGGGAATATGGCCCGCAGGGCGCCATTTATGTGCGCACAACCGGCATCTGGCAGACGGTTTGGCTGGAGCCTGTGCCGGCGATCGCCTTGCGCCGGCCCAGGATTACGCCCGATCTGGCCAATCGCCGCTTCTTGCTCGAGCAGCCCTTGAGCGGCAACGCCGCCGGTTTGCGCCTGCGCGCGACCGTATCCGATGCCGCTGGCCCGGTCGTCAGCGCCGAATGCGCCGCCGAGTACGACCTCGCTCCGCGTCTCGATCTGCCGATTCCCGAGGAGCGCCTGCAACTCTGGGGGCCGGGGGCGCCGCATCTTTATGATCTCGAGATCGAGCTGCTGGACGCGAAAGGCGCGACGGTGGATAGGGCCCGCAGCTACGCCGGCATGCGCGGCATCGCCATCGACGGCCGGGCGATCAAGATCAACGGGGCGACAGTATTCCAGCGTCTGGTGCTCGACCAGGGTTATTATCCCGATGGCATCATGACGGCGCCCAGCGACGCCGCCCTGCGCGAAGATATCGAGCTGAGCCTGGCGGCCGGTTTCAACGGCGCGCGCTTGCACCAAAAGGTCTTTGAAGAACGCTTCCTTTACCAGGCCGATCGCTTGGGTTATCTGGTCTGGGGCGAATTCGGCGATTGGGGCTGCCGCGAGAGCGGCCTCCAGGACGGCGAGCAGCAGAAACCGGGGCCGGATTACATTACGCAATGGTTGGAGTGCCTGGAGCGGGATTATTCGCATCCCAGCATTGTGGGTTGGTGCCCGCTCAACGAAACCTGGCAATCGCTGACCGACCGCATCACGGCCCTGGATGATGTCACGCGGGGCATGTACCTGGCGACCAAAGCGATGGACAGCACGCGCCCGGTTCTTGACACATCCGGCTATTCCCATCGCGTGCCGGAAGCCGATGTCTACGACAGCCACGATTACACGCAAGATCCGGAAACTTTCCGCGCGCGGCATGCCGGCCTGGCCGAGGGCGAACCTTACCTCAACAGCGCGGACAGCTGGGGTTTGCCCGAGCGTATGGTCGGCAATATCAACTGGTCGATTCCCTACCGCGGCCAGCCCTATTTCGTCAGCGAATTTGGCGGCATCTGGTGGAATCCCGAGGTCAAGGCCGGGGAGGATTCCTGGGGCTATGGCGAGCGCCCGCGCGACCTGGAAGAATTCTACGATCGCTTCGAGAAACTCTGCGCGATTCTGCTGGATGATGTCAACATGTTCGGCTATTGCTACACGCAACTGACCGATATCCTGCAAGAGCAGAACGGCATCTACAAATACGATCGCGGCCTGAAATTCGACCTGGAGCGCATTCGCGCCGCCCAGCAGAGAGCGGCCGCCATCGAATTGGCGGATAGCCGGTCGTCTTGAAGCGCGAGTTGCCGGTACGCGGAATTCGCGCGGATCGGGCGTATACAATATCGCTGTGAGAACCCATGCGCGGGCAAACATGCGCGTCCTGATGCTCTCAAAAGCCTGCATCGTCGGCATCTACCAGCCGAAGCTGGAAGCGATCGCCCGGCGCGGCGTCGACCTCATAGTTTTGACGCCGCCGTCCTGGCGGGACGAACGGGGCATCCAGCCGCTCGAGCGCCGCTATACCGCCGGCTACGACTTGAGCGCGATTCCGATACGCTTCAACGGCAGCTTTCATTTGCATCACTATCCGACGTTGGCGCGCGAGATTGCCGCCTTTCGGCCCGAGATCCTGCATATCGACGAAGAGCCATACAACTTGGCGACCTGGCAAGCGCTTTATCTGGCGCGGCGCGCGGGCGCCAAAGCTCTGTTTTTCACCTGGCAGAATATCCTGCGCCGCTACCCGCCGCCCTTCAGTTGGGGGGAGAGCTGGGTCCTGCGGAAAAGCAATTATGCGCTGGCCGGCACGGACGATGCCGCCGAAGCGCTGCGCCGCAAAGGCTACCGCGGTCCGCTCGCGATCATCCCGCAATTCGGCACGGACGAGGGCATCTTCCAACCCGCGGCCTCGCGGCCGGAGCGCCCCTTCACGATCGGCTTCGTCGGGCGCATTGTCCCGGAAAAGGGCGTCGCGATCCTCCTGCAAGCGGCGGCTGCCCTGGATGGCGACTGGCGGCTGCGGCTGGTCGGCGGCGGCCCGGCTGTGGCGGAGACGCGGAACCTGGCGGCGGCGCTGGGCATCGGCGACCGGCTCAGCTTCGTTGGGCAACTGCCATCCGCCGACTTGCCGGCTGAGTATCATAAACTCGACGTCCTGGTCTTGCCCTCATTGACGCGTAGAAACTGGAAAGAGCAGTTCGGTCGCGTGCTGGTGGAAGCGATGGCGAGCGGCCTGCCCGCGATCGGCAGCGACAGCGGCGCGATACCGTCGGTCTTGGGCGCGGCCGGTGTGATCGTGCCGGAAGGCGACGCCGCCGCGCTGGCGCGGGCTCTGCGCGACCTGAGGGATGAGCCGGCCCGGCGCGACGAACTCATCAAGATTGGGCGGGCGCGCTTCCTGGCGCATTTCACGCAGGAACGGGTGGCAGAGGCGACAGTGGATGTTTATAGACAATTGTTAAATTCACACTAGCAATATGTTATCATTGCCTGAATATTGACGAATGACGAATCTGGAACGCCTGATGACCCAGGCGCTGGAAGAGTTGGTGTCAATCAAAGATATCCTTGCCTCTTCAAGAGGAATGGGTTTCGTTCCGGAGTCCGACGACAGCGACTAAACGTCGTCACGCAGTCGATTCATCCGCTTCAACTCGAATTGGCGCCCGTCCGAAATTGCCGCAGCCGGCGGATAAAATCGACGCTCTCCAGCTTCCGCTCGAGCAAGTGCATGACATAGCCGAGCATGATGCTCTCGACCTTGCCGTGCTGCGCCGCTGATATGCGCAGGCTGTCGACGCGCTCGTAGTTGCCGGCGCTGCGCTGCAGATGTCGCAGCAGCTTCAACGAATCGATATCGAGTTCCAGCAAGCGCGAGCGGAGCTGGGGCGCGGCGGCGCGGCTGACGACCCCGCCTTCTTCGCAGCTGAAGAATTGCCGCTCCGGCCGCAATGCCGCGCGCGAAACCACGCATTCGTTCAGTTCCGGCCGAAAGCCGACCAAATCAAGCAGATGCATTTCGAAGAAGCGAACCGCCAGCCGCGGATCGGCGGCGTCAGCGATTCGCGTCAAGGTCTGATCGAGCAGGGCGAAGAGGCCGTCGCTCTCGTCCGCCTCGTCCGCGGTGAAGCGGTCGAGCAGTTCGGCGGCATAGTTGGCGTAAGCGCCGCGTCCCAGGTCTTCGCGCAGGCCGAGGTAGGGCTCAATGAGTTCAGCTTGCGACAGGATATCGAGGTTGCGGCCCTTGTGGATGACGACATCGCTGCGGGCGAAGAGTTCGACATGCCCGCTCACTTTGGCGCTGGGTTTGCGCGCGCCCTTGGCAATGGCGCGTAGTTTGCCTTTGTCCGGCGACAGAAGGGTCAGCAGCCGGTCGGATTCGCCGAAGTCGCGGCGGCTGAGGATGATGACTTGGGTGCGGAACTGGCGCTGGGGCTTGGGCATGGGCGTGACGTTGCTTCTCTTGGGCTGATTATACTGCTTTCCCGGCTCTGAATGCCTCTTTCACAGCTTGCTCAACTCCGCGCAGCCGCAAGCGCATGGCGGCATCCATGCCCAGCCCGCGCCCCCGACAGGCAAATCCAGATCTCAATTGCCGCAGCCGGCGCGACCGGCTATAGTCTTGCAAAGGAAGCCGGATTCAAGGAAATGCGCTTGTGAGTGAATCGACTGAAAACAAAAAAAGCGAAACCCCCGACATCAAAGAAGAAGCGCCCATCACCACCTCCCATCAACTCCAGCTGGCGGACGGGACCCGCGCCTACAGCGCGACCGTCGGCAAGATGCCGCTCAAAGACGAGAAAGAAAAGATCGTCGCCCAGATCTTCTATACCGCCTACACCCTCGACACGGAGGGCCGCGCCGTCCGCCCGCTGATCTTCGTCTTCAACGGCGGGCCCGGCTCGGCTTCAATCTGGCTGCACATGGGCGCGCTGGGTCCGAAACGGGTGGATATGGGCGCGGAGGGCTTCATGCCCCCGCCGCCCTACAAGCTCATCGACAACGCCCAGACCTGGCTCGACCTGGGCGATCTCGTCTTCATCGACCCGGTCGGCACCGGTTACTCGCGCGCGGTTGACCCGGACGATAACAAGAAGTATTGGGGCTTGGAAGCGGATTTGGAAGCGGTTGGCGAGTTCATTCGGCTTTACCTGTCGCGCAATCAGCGTTGGACCTCGCCCTTGTTCCTCGCCGGCGAGAGTTATGGCACGACGCGGGCGGCCGGCTTGGCCGGCCACCTGATCGACCGCGGCATCGCATTCAGCGGCATCATCCTCATCTCCACCATCATGAATTTCCAGACGACGCGCTTCACCAAAGCCAATGACCTGCCCTACACGCTCTTCCTGCCCAGTTTCTGCGCCGCCGCCTACTACCACGGCGCGCTGAGCGACGAGCTTCAAGCCCGCGATATGCGCGAACTGCTGCATGAAGTCGCGGAGTGGGCCGAGGGCGAATATACGGTGGCGCTGGCGCGAGGCGACCGGCTCAGCGATGACGAGCGTCAGTCGGTGGCGGATCGCCTGGCGCAATACACCGGTCTCTCCACCCGCTTCATCCTGGGCGCCGATTTGCGCGTCAATATCATGAGCTTCTGCAAAGAGCTGCTGCGCGATGAGAAACGGGCGGTGGGCCGGCTGGATGCGCGTTTCGTCGGCATCATGGCATCGGCCGAAGGCACAACCTTCGATTTCGATCCCGCCTCTTATGCCATCCTGGCGCCTTATACGGCCGTCTACAATCAATATGTGCGCGAAGAGCTCGGCTATGAAACCGACCTCAATTATGAGGTGATGAGCGGCCAGGTCATCGAACACTGGAAATACCAGGGCGGCCGCTTCCCCGATACCAGCGAGGGGCTGCGCGCGGCTTTCGCCAAGAACCCTTTCATGCGCGTGCTGGTAGCACAGGGCTACTATGACCTGGCGACGCCTTTCCAGGCGGCTTACTATTCATTGGCGCACATGGGCTTGGACCGGTCGCTGCGCGACAACGTCAGCATCGCGGAATACGAAGCCGGCCACATGATGTATCTGCACGAACCCTCTCTGGCAAAGCTCAAAGCGGACGCGGCGGCATTCATCCGCGCATGAAAGTTAAAACCGCAGCATTCACCCGCATGGCTCACTCGCGTCGAAACATGAAACGCGGTCTCGTCGAGAACCAGGCTGATGTATCTGTTAGCTTATAGGACGCAGTAGCGCTTCATTATGAAGAGATGACCAACTGTAAGCGTCGGTTCGGCTAATCCTCGGGCTGATCCCGTTTGGGCTTCGCCTTGCTTCGCTTCGGAGTCCGCCTCTTTAGCGGCGGCGCATTCTTGTCGTCGCCGTACACTCTATTTGGTGTAGGGTGAAACAGGACATTCTTGGTGTCATCAGCTATTTCAATCACGATCTTTGGCATGAGCGAAGAACTCCCTGCTATCTTTCAAATTACTGTGAGGCAAGCCCGTCCCCACTCTCCTATCGGGCCGAGCGTATCCAGGTACGCCTGAAATTCATAAACGCCATTATCCAAGAACACAAACACGGCGCCCTCGGTGTTCTCGGTGGCTAAAGAAAATTGGAAGCGATTGCCCTGGGAGGCGGTTAACTTTCTAATTTGAATTCGCATGATGCCGCATGACATCCATCCAAATCACCAGGCCGCGCCAGCGCCCAAATTTCTGGTAATGCGCCTGGATGTCCTTGTCGCCGCCTTTGACGCCGCCCTTGCGCCGCGCAGCGTACATGGCGCGGCAGGCCGTGTCGATGGCGATCTTGTCAAAGTGGCCATACATGCGCGCGATCGTGCCGGCGGCATAATCGCCGAAGCCCTTTAGCGACTTGACGGCTTTGAAGAGGCCGTCGCTATCCAGCGCGCGCCAGGCATCCAGATCGATCGCGCCATCCGCGATCTTCCGCGCCAACTCATGCAGGTAGGCGCTGCGATAGCCGGCGCGCGCCGCCGCCGCCAACTCGTCGAAGTCCATAGCGGCGATGCGGCCCGGGCTGGGAAAGGCTTGGCAATCCTCCAGAATGGGATGCGCCGGGCCCAAACGGCAGAGGCGCCGGCTCATGTTCACGGTCTGCGCCCAAGTGCAATTGGTCGTCAGCAGCGTCTTGGCCAGGTCCTCCCACAAGCTGGGGCTGATCAGGATGCGGCCCCGTCTTTCCGCTTCCAGCCAGCCATAACCTTCATGCGCGCGCATGGCCGCGTAGAAGGCGCCCAAATCCCATTCGATGTTCAGTATGCGCTTGGCGGCCTGGCTGAACTCGGCTTCCAATTGCGGACTTGGACTGCGGCAATCGGGCAGATCGACGCGGACGCCGCTTGCCGCTTCGCGCATAATCAAGCGCTGAACGGCGGCGGAATCGGCCTGATAGACATATTGCAGGACGCCGCGGTCCCCGTCCCAAGTGAAGGGCGCCAGCATCAGCCAACCGTGGCTGAGCGCGGTGGCGCGGAAGTCGAATTGGGGCGCGGTCGGGATGATGAAACCCGCGCTTGTCATGCCGGCATTTTGTCCAGCACATCCTGGATCTGGACCAGGTGATTGATGCCGTGTTGGGAATAGATGAAGGCCAGTTGCTCAATGCTCATATCCGGCCTGTCGGGGCTGGAGCCGCGGCCGATCTTGCCCCATTCTTCTTCGCTCAGGTTCTCAAGCAGGATGGCCCAGCGCGACTGCAATCCTTCCAGGATTTTCAGCGAGTATTCGATATCGGCATCTTTGGCATCGGGGTATTCCGCGATGGCGTTGACATCGTAGGCGGTGAATTGGAAGCTAGGGCTGGTCAAAATCAGCTTGAAGCGGCGGATGCAGACCATGTGCGTGTCGGCGAGATGATGGATGTTCTGGGCGATGGTCCATTCCGGCGCGTTGTAGGCGGTCGTCAATTGCTCAACTGTCAGGCCCTGCGTCAGGTCGCGCAGCTGGGCGGGCAATTTGCGGATGGCGTCGATCGCTTCTGCTCGGGTTTCCATTGTGGTCGTCTCCTCTAGCTGTTGTCAATTCTGCAAACATTGTAGCGAAGCAAGGCTTGGCTGCATAAGGTTAAATGGGCCTAAGCATGCTCACATTTCGTGACCTGTAGGGGCGTTTCGCTGAAACGCCCACAGTTTGTAGATCGTAGTCAGCGGGAGTCTCACGAGACGCGCCTACATTTTGCATGGCCATCGACGGATTATGTTTTGAAGCGATTGCTATGGAAGGCGACTCGAATGGATTGCATGATTCCGCTATCTGCGCTACAAACGTGGCGGCAGGCGCAGGCGGAAGGCGGGGAATTGTGAGCGCAGGACCAGATATCGTCGGCATCGGCGTATGCACGGTTGATCACCTGGTGACCGTGCCGCGCATTCCGTATCGCAATGAGAATATGCGGGCGCTCGCTTACGCGCGGCAGCTCGGGGGTCTGGCGTCCATCGCGCTGATTGCCGCGGCCCGCCTCGGCGCCCGGTCAAAGATCATCGCGCGCACCGGCGAGGACGAGAACGGCGCTTACATTCGCCGCGTCCTGCAAGAGGAAGGCGTCGATGTCTCGCAGCTGTTGATGCAGCCGGGCAGCGAATCTCATGTCTCGGTCATTTTGGTCGATGAGCCGAGCGGCGACCGCAGCATCATTACGCGACCGCCGACCGGCCGGCCGATTTCCACCGCGGAGATCCGGCGCGAGGAGATTGCGGCGGCGCACGTCCTATTCGTCGATGATCTGAATGAGGCGACCTTAAAGGCGGCGCGCTGGGCGCGGGAGGCGGGCATGAAAGTACTGCTGGATCCGGGCCGCCCCTATGCCGAGATCAAACCGCTTCTCGAATATGTCGATGTGCCGATCGTGCCCGCTTACTGGGCGGAAGCTTTGATGCCGGGCGCGCCTCCGGCCGCGGTCGCGCAGCGGCTCTGCGACGAAGGCGCGGAAATCGCCGTCGTGACCCTGGGCGAGCGCGGCGCCGCGCTCTGTTGGGAAGGCGGCGCGCGGGAAATCCCGGCTTATGCCGTCGACGTGGTGGATACGACCGGCGCCGGCGACGCTTACCACGGCGCATTTTTGTACGCGCTGCTGCAAGATTGGGCGCCGCCGCGCATGGCGCAATTCGCCTCGGCGGTGGGTTCCATGAATTGCCGCGCCATCGGCGGGCGCAGCGCATTGCCGACGCGCCGGGAGGTCGACGCCTTCATGGCCGCCAATCCGACTTAAGCGCGCGGGAGTGGCTAATGTAGTGGATGTGGTTTCCCTAAGACTCTAAGAAAAAAACTCTGTGCCCTCAGTGAATCCAATAAAGTAATGCGACAACTAAAAGGACATTGTAGTGGCGATTGTGTGAATTGCCCGTCGGTGTCATCGTGAATTTTCGGGCGACTTAATAAGTCGCCCCTACAACCGACTTGGTTCAGGTTTCTCATTACTTTGTTGGAACTACTTCTGTGTCTCTGTGGTGAATTAACCTGCGCCAAGCTCGCATTCAAGATATGTCCACCAATATAGACACTCCCAAGCGCGCCGCCTCCGCTGCAATCGCTGCATTTCATAATAGAACACTGGGGTTGTTAATATATGGTATAAGCCGCGACAAAAAAAGAATTCGTCCTGTGCAATCGTGAAAAAGTGCTATACTACTAGCCGAGCAATGACGTAAAGGAGCACTTGAAATGAACAAAGCAGAATTGATCGGTTCAATCGCTGATAAGTCTGGGCTGAGCAAGGCGGAAGCCGGCAAGGCGCTGGACGCTTTTGTATCTTCAGTCACGGATGCCTTGTCCAGCGGCGAACGGATTTCACTTGTTGGCTTTGGCTCTTGGTCGGTTGACAAGCGCGATGCGCGTACCGGTCGCAATCCCCGTACTGGTGAAGAAATTCAGATCGCGGCGAAGAACGTCGTCAAGTTCAAACCCGGCGCCGGTCTGTCAGAGGCTGTTAACTGACCTCATATCGCAATCTTCGGGTTTATCCCGGCTGCAATTGAATAACTCCAAAAAAACTTGCCGAATCCCGTTCGGCAAGTTGATTTTATTGTCATGTTGTCTTGGCGTCGGCCAGCTTGCAGCGGCGCAGGAAGGCGAGGCAAGCTGATAGTTCGGCCTGCGCTGGTTCGCCGCTCGCTGCCGCGCCGGCCAGCACTAGCCAGCCCGGAAAATCGACGGACGCTAGCATATCCCCCAGGGCGGCGAAGGGCAGCGCGCCTTGCCCCGGCAGGCAACCATTGTCGTCCCTCAGGTAGATGGCGCTGATCGCCTCATGCTGGGTCTCCAGGCTGGCGAGCCAATCCGCCTCTTCCAAACTTGCGTGGCAGGCGTCGGCGGCGAGCATGATATTGGGATGATCGCCGACCTCGCGCCGAAAGAAGGCCGCGCCCTCGATCCGCGTCAGAAAAGTGCTTTCGCTGCGGTTGACCGGCAGCAGCGCCAGCGCGCAATCCATGGCCTCCGCCAGGTCGGAGACGCCGCGCAGCAACCAGATCAGCAATTCCTTTTGCAGGTCCATGGGCGAGGCGAAGGGCGTCAGATCGGGCAGGTCGCTTTCGCCATATTGCGGCACAAAGGCGACATACTCCGCTTCCAGGTCGAGGGCGCAGGTTAATGCCCGGCGCAGGCGATCGGCGGCGCGATCGCGCTTGCCCCTATCGGCCGAAAGCCAGCCCTGATCGCGGCCCATATTGATGCCGCAGGCGGCAAGCCCGTGTCTGCGCAAGGCGCTTTCAATCTCGTCAATGCGATCATCGAGGCCGTCGGCGGCGAATTCGACCCCGGCGAATCCCAATTGCCGAGCGGCGGACAGGCCTTGGTCAAGCGTCGCGCCGGGCAGCAGATGCTCGCCTATGGCGATTCTTGGCATGGCTTAACCCGCCAGCTTAGGCACGGTGGCCAGCACATCGGCGATGAGTTGATCGGCGCTGAGCCCTTCCGCTTGCCCCTCGAAGTTCAGCAAAATACGATGGCGCAGCGCGGCCGGCGCAACGGCGGCCACATCGTCGAAGGCGACATTGCTGCGGCCATCGAGCAGGGCGTTGAGCTTGGCGCCGATGATCAGCGCTTGCGCTCCGCGCGGACTGGCGCCATAGCGGGCGTATTGCTTTACGGTCGGCGCCGCTTCTTCGCTTTCGGGGTGGGTGGCCACGACGATATGCGCGACATATTGGCTGACATGGCTGGGTATCGGCGTGCTCAAAGCCAGCCGGCCCATGTCGATCACTTGCGCGCCATCGGCGACTTTGTCCGCCTGCGGCGTCGTCACGCCGGTGGTGCGCTCGAGAATCGTCACCAATTCGTCAACGGCGGGAAAGGCGACATTCACCTTGAAGAGAAAGCGGTCAAGCTGCGCCTCGGGCAAAGGGTAGGTGCCTTCCATTTCCAGCGGATTCTGCGTTGCCAGGACGAAGAAGGGCATGTCAAGGTCGTATTGGCGCCCGGCGACCGTGACCGTCTTCTCTTGCATGGCTTCCAGCATGGCGGATTGCGTCTTGGGCGTGGCGCGGTTGATCTCGTCCGCCAGCACGAGATTGGCGAAGATCGGGCCGGCCTGAAAACGAAACTGCCGGTGGCCGTCTTCCGTCTCTTCCAGGATATCGGTGCCGACAATATCGGCCGGCATCAGATCGGGCGTGAACTGGATGCGCGAGAATTTGAGGTCGAGCACATCGCCCAAGGTGCGAATCAACATGGTTTTGCCCAGGCCGGGCACGCCTTCCAGCAGAGCGTGGCCGCCCGCCAGCACACAGATGATGGCGCTGCGCACGACTTCGCGCTGCCCGACGATGACCTTGCCCACTTCCGCCTCGATGCCGCGCGCGATCTCGCCGAATCGCTCCAAGCCCATATCTGTCGCCGTCGCTTCGCTCATGTAAAGCCACCTTGTGGTTTGCGCATCAAATGTCCGCGCCATTATAGCGGCAAATCAGCGGCCGGTGACGGGTGGGCTTGCCTGCGGATCAGGCATCCAATGTCAAGAGCGCCAGCGCCGTCTCCCGGTCCGCCGCCATGCTGAGGCGCGTCTCGGTCGGGCTGACGCGCTTAAAGCAGCGGCTCGTCGCGGCGCGCCAACAACTGCCGTCCCCCGCGCCGGAGCCGAATCGGGCATCGAGATACAGCGGATAACCCTCAGCGAATTCCGCAGCGTCCTCAGCCCGGTCCCAGACCTGATGCCAGAGCCACATCAGCTCGTCGGCAACGGGATGCTTATAGATGCGCAGATGGTCGCCGCCCCAGCCATCGGCTAGCAACTCGACGGTTTGATCGTCCAATTGCAAATGGAGATGCTGGCGCAAGTAAAACTCGCCGATGGGGCCGTCATAGCGGCGCAGCCAGCCTTCGGCGAGCAGCGCGCTGTCGTCCGGCAGCGTGACCGCTTTGGCGCCTTCCCGGGCCAAATATCGCTCCGGATGGATGATTTGTTCGGTCGTCTCGGGCGGATTGTCGGACATTGCGCGGTTGACGCCGCGCCAGCCGCGAGCGCTGTGCAAGGAGGAGACGAAGCCGGCGCCTTCGATATACGGGAAATAAAAGGCCTGCTGGATGATCGGCGGCAGGTCGTCGGCCAGCGGCGGCGCCTGCCCGATGTCGAATTCCGTATAGACCGGTCCCCGCCCCTTGTACAGGAGCCGCTGCATGGCAAATAGCTCGGTCAACATCGCATCGCCTTCAATCAGCGCCAAATACGCCAGTTCGGCGTCAAAGTCGGCGCCGATCGCCATGCGCTCTCTGATTGCCTCCAGATCGAAGTGCTGATCCTGCAAGGCATGCGCGTACTCATGGGCGTAGATTGCTTTCTCCGGGAGCGCCAGACCTTCAGATATCGAAGTGTCGGGCCGGGTGATGACGACCATCTTGTCCGCGCGGAAATCGTAGTATCCGCCGATATTATCCGACAGGAATTCCTGGATCAGCGCGCCCAGGTCCATATCCGCGCCGACGAGGTCGAGGGCGACCAGGAAATGCCGGTAGCTCTCGATCCATTCCGCCGGATAAATGTAGTCAAGCACAAGCTCCAGGCGTTCGGGAGCGGCCTCCGGGGCGAGGAATTCGACTGGCGTGTGTTTAAGCGGGCGCAATTCGCGCGCCTCGGCAACGATGGCGGCAATTGCCTGCAGCTCCGTGTCCAGAGCGGGGGACAGCGTCTCCTGCGCCAGGCCCAAGCGCGCGCAGATGAGCGCAATCGCGATGCAAATGACAAGTCTCGGCATGCTTGCTAACGTCCGATAGTTTCTGGCGTGAGTCAACTAAGTAAACGCAAATAAGCAATTGAAAAATGCGCATTATCTTTCGCGACATACATGCGGGCGAGCCAAGGCTCGCCCCTACGGCATAAGAGGAGACTCGGTGTACGGGCGAGCCGGTGGCTCGCCCACCCTTGCTTCAAAATGCCCTTCAGATTTTGCACGACTTGCTTGCGTTTACTTCAACCAGATAGTAACGCGGTAGCGCGCTGATGTGAAGCCGTCCGCGCCGACGTGCTTTCAAGGCGCGTACTATAATCGCTCTTATGAAGACAGAACTGGCGCAGACGCGGGCTGAGGAGCGGCTGAGGCGACTCCAGCGGGAAAACAGCGCCGTATTGATGCCGCCCAGCCCGAATAAGGATCAGAAGTCCCGCCTCGGTTTCTACATTGATTGGCTCTCCAGGCAGGGCCGCGAGTGGTACAACCCGGACTTGCGGGCATATCGGGATTATCTTCTGTATGAGCGCATTCGCAGCGACAAGCAGGGCCGACGCGTACCGGCCAGGCTGTCGCCACAGACGGTCATGGCGCATTTGGCGACGGTGCGCGGGCGTTACGGCGAGCTGACGCGCAGCAATGAAGCGCGCGATCGCCTCTTTGAGTTGGCGAATCCGGAGGACAGCGAGTCCGAGCAGCGGGCGCTGGTCGATGAGTTTTTCTTGCGCATGATGAATGATGTGCATCCGGCGTCGGCGCCGGTCAAGCTGGTGACTGCGCAAGATGTCGCCGACAGCGCCCATCTGCGCCTCAAGCCCTGGCAGGTCAGCGCTCTGGTGCGGGCGCCGGGCATTTCGACGCTGCGCGGCCTGCGCGATACGGCGCTGATGACCGTGATGGTCTGCACCGGCATCCGCGCGGCCGAGGCGGCGGCGCTGCGCGTGGACGACCTGCGGCAGCACCTGGGTGGCGAACTTTCATTGCAGGTGCGCGAGGGCAAGGGCGGCAAGCAGCGGCTCATCCCCTATGGCCCGCTGGATTGGTGCCTGATGTATCTCGAAGCCTGGCTGCGCGAAGCGGGCATCAAAGCCGGCCCGGTCTTCCGCGGGATTCGGCGCGGTGGCAAGAGCGTGCGCGCCAAGGGCATCGGCGTTTGGACGGTCAACGACATTATGAATGATTACCCGATCAGCATCGACGGCGCGCTCTGCCTCATCAAGCCGCACGATCTGCGCCGGACCTACGCCCGCAACGCTTATGACTTCGGCATGGATCTGGAGCGGATCCGCCAGAATCTGGGGCATACAAGCTTGCAGACGACTCAAACTTATATCGGAGAACTCGACGGCCGAGATCGCCATCCGCCGAATATGTTCGCGCCCCCGCATGACCAGGGCAGCCTGGCGCAGTTGACGGGCAGCGCAATCAGTTGAAAGCAATTCAGACTTTGCGGCGCGATCAGGCCTGCGCGGCGGCTTCGTCCGCGGGAATCTCCAGCTCAATCGCCTGCTGGATCAACTGGCGGAATTGTGGCTCAGCCAGCGCCCCCGGCTGCATGAAGATGAGCTTGCCCTGCTTGAACATGGCGATCGTCGGGATGCTGCGGATCTGAAAAGCCTGGCTGAGCCCGGGGTTGGCGTCAGTATCGACCTTGACGACGCGGATCTGCCCGGCGTATTCCGCCGCCATGGCTTCGAGAATCGGCGCCACCTGGCGGCAAGGCCCGCACCATTCCGCCCAGAAATCCACCAGCACCGGCAGTTCATGCGAGGCGAGGATGGCTTCCCGCTCGAAGCTGGCGTCCGTGACATCCAGCGGCGTGTCGAGGGCAATCGCGCTCTCTTCTTCTGGGGCTTCTTCTTGTTCTGAAGGCGGCGCGTCGGCGGCGATGGCTTCTTTGAGTTGGCCGATGTAATCGGGCAGGTCGGTGGACCAGGGACGGGAGCGCCGCCAAAGCGTTTCGCCGCGATACATGCCGATCAAAAGGGAGCGATTCTGATAGTCGAAGCGCCGGCGCAAGGCCCGGCTGGCCTTGGGATCGACCTGGCCGAAGACGATGCCCGCTTCTTCATCCGCCGCCTTGGTGAAGGCGGTCTTGAAATCTCCCCGCAGCTTGTCGTTGCCGTCGGAGATAAGGATCAGCACGGCCGACCCGTCGGTATAAGAATCGAAGTTGCTGTCTGTGAGGGCGATTAGTGTCATACTCTGTATTCCATCTTTGCAATATACTGTACAAGTAGCTGTTGGACTCCGTGATACGCGTCTTACTCAACCAGCCTGAGATATTCTACTCGATTCCTCATGTCATCATAGGTATAGGCGCTATGCATCCATATAAGAAACCTGACCCATGTGCCGATTGCCCGGCGGTCTTTTCGTGATCCAAATACGAGACCTGAATGAGTAGAATCAGCGCTTATCAGGTCAAAATAGTCGGCATCCACTGTGCATAGAACGCGTTCCATCTCGTTTGCCAGGCGCAAGTGGTAGGGGTCAGATCGACCTTGTAATCTCAAATCCCGAACAGTCAGAGTGTCTATTCCTCTTCGGTTCAACTGCTCGGCGATTGCAACGGGCATCAACTCATCGAGGTAGAATCGGAGCTTGCGGTCTTCCATAGCCGATCTTGAAGTGCCTGTCAAAGGTCTCGTCTTGTTGTTTGATGTCTGCGTCCACTACCGGTTTGTTGCGCTCGTAATATAAGAGCGCAGCGTCGACCTGTTCAAGACATAAATCAAAATCTTGAGCGATTTCGTCGCGGCTGTAATCGAGTTGCACAGCTGTTACGATGTCGGTAACACGAATGCCTGTGCCTTCAATGCAGGGCCTTCCGCCTCGGATTTCGGGCTTCCGCACGATTCCCGTTGAGACGATTTCGTCCATTGTCCATACCTTCCCGAACTTCGAGCGAGAATTTCTCCAGCCACATTATACCCGCGCGCGCCCTGCATAACAATAAGGCCGCCCTCAGCCCGCAGGGCAATCGCTTCAAATTCTTTTAACTACAGAGGACGCAGAGGACACAGAGTTTAGATGCTTTTGACGACTTTTTCCCTAAATCCGCTGCTTAAATTGGGCAGGCTTGACGCAACCTGGCCGATGAACTTCCTTCCCGCCCAAGAATTTTGCGACAATATGCCGCGAAATCTCCGATCAATCGCTTTCCTCGGCGTCCTCGGTGTCCTCGGTGGTTAAATTTCAGTTTAGTTTTGCTCGTCGCAGCGGCGCCAGTTTTGAAGCGATTGCCCTGCCTCAGCCCGCCATGCGCTCGATGTACTCCAGGCTTTGATGCCGGAAGTAAGAATCGTAGAGCGTCGCGTAATGCCCGCCGTCCAGCATGAGCGAATCGTGCGTGCCGGATTCGATGATCTCGCCGTGATCCAGCACAATGATGCGGTCGGCATGTTGAATCGTCGACAGGCGATGCGCAATCACAATCGAGGTGCGGTTGCCCAGCAAGGTATCGAGCCCCTCCTGAATCAGCGTTTCGGTCAAGGGGTCAACGCTGGCGGTGGCTTCATCCAGGATGAAGATCGCCGGATCCTGCAGCAGCACGCGCGCAATCGCCACCAGTTGCCGCTGGCCCATTGACAGGTTTCCGCCGCGTTCACCGACTTGTGTATTCAAGCCCTCTTGCAGGCTCACGAGCCAGTCGCCGCGGCCCACCTTGTTGGCAATCCGGATGACTTCTTCGTCGCTGGCGTCGGGTTTGCCATAGCGGATGTTGTCCATCACCGTGCCATCGAATAGGAAGGGCGTTTGCGTCACCACGCCAAGCTGGGAGCGGTAGCTGGAGAGGTTGAAGTAGCGAATATCGCGGCCGTCGATCAGCAGATCGCCCGCCTGATATTCGTAGAAGCGGCTGATCAGCTTGGCGATGCTGGATTTGCCCGAGCCGGTATGCCCGACCAGCGCCAGCGTTTCGCCCGGGTGGATCTCTAGGTCGAAATCCCGCAAGACCGTTTCGCCTTCAACGTATTGAAAGTCCATTTTGTCGAATTGGATCCGGCCGCGCAGTTCGGGGACCACTTCATCCGCCTTTTGCTTGACCAGGGCCTCGGCGTCCAGCAAGCCGAAGACGCGCTCCCCGGCCGCCAGCCCCAACTGGAACTGGCTCCAGAATGAGGCGATGCTGGTCAAGGGAAACCAGATCATGCCCATGCCTTGAATGAAGAGGAACCATTCGCCCGCCGTGAGCACATCCTGCTGCGCCTGGTTGATGCCAAACCAAACGACGGCCGCCGTGCCAACGCCGGCGATGGTGACCAGGATGGGGAAGATGCTGCTGAAGACAAAACCGTTGATCTTCTCCACCTCGTAGGACTGGTGATTGACGGTTTTGAACTCGTCATAAATCATCTGTTCGCGGCGGAAGGCTTTGGCGACGCTGATGCCGCTGATCGACTCCTGAATGTGCGCGTTGACGGTGGCCAACTGACGGCGCGAGTTGGTGACTGTGCGCCGCGCAATCGTGCGGAACTTGAGCGCGGTATACATGATGAAGGGCACGATCGCGATCACGATGAAGGTCATGTTCACGTTGACCGTGAACAAATAGATGATCAGCAAGACAACCAGCAGCAGCCGGCTCATCAGATTGATGCTGAGGCGCACCGTCTCTGAAAAAGCCTGGGTATCGGAAAGCACGCGGCTGACGACCTTGCCGGTCGCGAATTGGTCATAGAAGGACATGTCGCGCTCGGTCACGGAGTTGAAGGCATCTTCGCGCAGGTCCAGGGTGACATCGCCGACTGCTTCCGCCGAAAGCCACTGCCGAATGAGATTGGCGACCCAGCCCATGCTGGCCGCGGCCGCCAGCAGCAGCGCCGTCGCGATCGGGTCGAAACTTTCCGGCGAGAATTGCAATTGATCCAGCGCTCGGGAGACGACGACCGGCAGAATCAGGTCCATGACGGAACTGAGAAAGACCACCGCCGCCACCGCGATCATTTTCCACAGATGCGGCTTGAAGTAACTCAATATGCGTTTGACCAGCGCGAAGTCCGTATAACTGCGGTCGTATTCTTCGGCGTCCAGGCCGTCCATTATGAAGCCCATTGCGCGCCTCCTTCGCCGGCAAGCTGCCCGAGCGGCGCTTCAGTTGTGCCGTAACGGGCGAAGATTCGTCGATAATGATCGGAATGGATGAGCAGCTCTTCGTGTGAACCGTTGGCGACCAGCCGGCCGTTTTCCAGCACGATGATGCGGTCGGCCCAGCGGATCTGTGAAAGCCGATGGGTGATGAGGATAGTCGTGCGTCCTTCCTGGGCGCGGCGCATCGCCCGTTGGATGTCGTCCTCCGTGGCGCTGTCGATGGCGCTGGTGGAATCATCCAGGATCAAGATGCGCGGCTGCCGCAAGAAGGCCCGCGCCAGCGCCAGCCGCTGCCGCTGCCCGCCGGAGAGGGTCACGCCGCGTTCGCCAATTTCGCTATCGTAGCCGTCGTTGAAAGACAGGATGAATTCATGCGCCTGCGCTTCTCTGGCGGCGGCTTCAATTTCCTTCTGCGACGCGTCTTTCACGCCGAAGGCGATGTTTTCGGCGATGCTGCGGGAAAAGAGGAAGATGTCCTGCTCGATCTTGCCCATCTGCGAGCGCAAACGGTCGAGGTTCCAATCGCGCACGTCAACGCCGTCGATGAGCACGCGCCCGGCGTCCACGTCGTAGGTGCGGCTGACAAGCTGGGTCAAGGTCGACTTGCCCGAGCCGGTCTGGCCGACGATGGCGATCGTCTGCCCGGGCTCGACCTGGAAGGAGACATTTTCCAGCACGGTGCTGCCGTGAAACTTGAAGGTGACATTTTCGAATTGAATGGCGCCGGCGACGGGCGCGCTGTGGCCGGTCAGGTTTTCGTCGATATCGGAACGCTGATCGATCAGCTCCAGGATGCGGCGCGCGCCGGCGATCCCAAGTTGGATCATGCTGATCGAAAACAGCGAGATGAAAACGGGAAACTGCAGCACGCCCATCAAGCCGGTGACGGCGATGACATCGCCAATGCTGAGCAAGCCGCGGGCGTACATGTTCAGGCTGTGCAGGAACATCAAGCCGAAGGCGATGCCGTACATGAGCAAGGGCAGGTAAGCCGCTTCGATCTTGCCTTGCTTGACGAAGAAATCGCGGAACTTGCCGGCGTTGCGCCGGAACTTCTTGCGCTCCTCCACTTCTTGCGCCGCCACTTTGACGATCTCGATGCCGCTGATCGTCTCTTCCAGGCGGGCGCTAAGCAGGCCGTATTGCATGCGCTGCTGCATCATCACCGGTTCCAGGCGGCGGATGTAACGCCGCACGACGATGGCATAGCTCAAGACAAAGAGGGCCGGCACCAGCAGCAATTCCAGATTGATGAAGGCGATATATAGAATCGGCACGGCAAAACCCAGCACCATGTCGAAGATGAACATGATGCCCGGGTGAATCACAAAATGCAGCTGCCGGACGTCATCCGTGGCCCGCGCCATAACGTCCCCGACCCGCTGCTGATCGTGGAATGTCTGGCTCTTGCCGAGCAGGCTGGCGTATAGCTCGTGCCGCGCGTCCCGCTCTACCCGCGTCGACAGAATGACCATGGACAAGGATCCCGTCAGGGAACAAAGGCCATCCGTTACCGAGGCGATCAGCACGGCGAGGCTGACGAGGATGACCGCGCGCGCGTCTCCCCCATTGATGATCAATTCCGCGCCTCTTCCGAAGAGGACGCGCGCCGTCGAAAAGGCGATATATGTTGAGGCGAAGCCCAACAACCCAACGGTGAAATAAGCCCGGTGTTCCCAGCAATGCGACATGATCCAGCGCACGGGTCCGGTTCGGTTGTATTGGCGCAAGCCTTCGATTGAGAACTCGCTCTTCTGCGACAATGTAAACTCCTATGAATGACTAAACCCGAACATAAGTTCAGGGGGCAGGGATTGTACATGACTTGGCTGTCGTCCGTAAGGGTGATGTTGCCCGGATTGGCCGATCCGGTTCAAGGCAATCCCCCGCAGGCAAGGCCCCAAGGCAGTGACAGAAATGACGGAATCCGGGACTCTTGCCGTGAAAACTGCTAAATCCCAGTATGAATTGTGCAAAACATACAAATAATACTTGACAAGCATAGTATAAATCATCTAATTTTGGGTTGAATAGGCGCACGATGGTGATTCTCCGGAAATTGTTAACGGCCTTGTGTATGGATGCGTGAGTAGAAAGTGAGCCTGACATGACAGCCGTTGAATTGGATATCAGCAAGTTGTTTCTGATCCTGACGATGATCCTGGTGATGATCGGCGTCTTTGCTATGACGGTCTGGTCGCTCTCGCCGCAGCGCTTCAAATCAACCGACGATGGGACAAACGGTCTCCAGATCAGTGACTAAGCAAAGCTCGGCTTTCCGCGCGCTTCGCTAGCGAGCCCGGCGCCTTTGCCCGGCCGCGTACATTGCCAATCTCCCAAGCGCTTCCAGAAAAGGGATGCGCCTATGGTGCCTCTGATGAGCGGGACAGCCGCTTGAAGATTGCGCCGTTCCGACAAATCGCGCATGTGCAAATCGGCCGGCGCGGATTATCATCCGCCCGGCAAATAAACTGCGCAGGACAATCCATGCGGGAAATTCATAGCGATGTGCGCGATGCCGCCAAGCTCTGCCGCCTCGTGCAGGACAAGTACTTGGTCGCCGCGACCAAGACCGACGGCGCGCAGTCCGAGCCGGTCACCATCGCCGATTACGGCTCACAGGCGATCATCTGCCGGGCGCTGCAAATGCGCTATCCCGACGATGCGGTCGTCTCCGAAGAATCGGGCGCGCAATTCGCGCAACTCGTATCGAAGGAACAGCGGGCGCAGGTGCTGGATCTGTTGGCGGCGGTCTTGCGTCAGCCGGTAAGCGAGGATGAGTTGCTGGCTTGGCTCGACTTCGGGGTGGGACGGTCGGCGGCGCGCACCTGGGTTATCGACCCGATCGACGGCACCAAAGGTTTTCTCGCCCAGCGGCACTACGCCATCGCATGTGGTCTGCTGGTTGACGGGCGGCTGCAAGCGGGCATCGTCGCCGCGCCCGGTTATGCGAATGGCGCCGGCGCGCTCTTCTACACTCGCGCTGGCGAGGCCTGGCGCGCGCCTCTGTCCGCAGGCGGCGGCGTCAAGGTGAAGGTGTCGGAGCGGCGCGATGTCAGCGAATTTGTAGCGGTGCAGAGCTTCGAGCGGGCGCATGCCAGCAAGTCCCGCATGGGACGCGCGCGCGAATACGCCGGCTTGGGCGATGCGCGAATCATCGAGATGGATAGCATGGCGAAGTACGCCCTGGTCGCCTGTGGCGATGCGGATCTGTACATGCGCTTGCCGCGGGCGGGCAGCCGCTACGCGCACAAGATCTGGGATCATGCGGCCGGAGTGGCGCTGGTGCGGGCGGCCGGCGGCATCGCAACCGACCTGGACGGCGGGCCTCTTGACTTCTCACAGGGCGAGACGCTGCCCAACGCCGGCATGATCGTCAGCAACGGTCAGCAGCATGAGCGCGTCGTCGAGGCGGTGCAGCGGGTGATGGCGGAGTGAGGCGGTTGCCTACAGCGCGCGCGCAAACACGGCTATCTTCGAAGGGACTGCCGATTCTTCTCGGCGATCAGCGCGGCGTAGACCTCAATTAATTCATCCATGATCGCATCCCAGGATTGTTTCTCGGCGTAGGCGCGCGCTTGAGCGCCCATCCAGCGCATGTTCGCGCGGTTGCTCGCGATCTTGCGCAGGCCTTCGCCCAGCATCGCCGTATCGCCGCTTTCAAATGTATAGCCGCTGACGCCCTCGGTCACCATATCGGCGACGCCGCCGACCCGCGACGCCAGCACCGGCAAACCCGACGCCATCGCTTCAAGCACGACCAGGCCGAAGGTCTCCAGGCGCGACGGAAATACGAAGATATCGGCGCTGGCGTAGGCCTGCGACAGACGTTCTCCCTGCAGATAACCCATGAACGCAACCGGCAAGCCGGCGAAATAGCGCTCGAGCTTCGATCGCGCCGGTCCATCGCCGACCAGGACAAGCCGCGCGTTGGGCAGCGCCGCTAGCGCCGGGCGGATCTGCGTCAGTTGTTTCTCCTCCGAGAGGCGGCCGACATAGAGCAGGACGATGCTGTCTGGATTGCCCCTTGTCATCTCCGCCCGCATCTCGAGCGAGCGAAAGCCGGGATTGAAGGCGGCCGCGTCCACGCCGCGGCGCCACAAGCCGACCTGCCTGATGCCGAGTTGTCGCATCTGCTGCTGCACCAACTTCGATGGCGCCAGGCTGCAATCGGCCCAGTTAAATACGCTTCGGGTCAAGGCGTTGACGAGCGGGCGCGTGACGGCCAGGTTGAGCGGACCGAGCCTGAATTGACGGGAAAGGCGCGCGTAATCGAGATGGAAGGAGGCCAGGGTCGGCGCGCCCAGCCACTTGAGCATGGCCATGCTGGGGATGCCGGTCAGCGCGGGATGGAAGAGGTGGGCGACATCCGGCTGGAAGGCGGCCAGATCCCGATAGAGCGAGAACGTCGCAAAGCCGAGCCGCGCTTCCGGATAAAGGGGAAGGCGCAAGCTGGGCAGGTTGCGAATGGGCAGGCCTCGGTAGGAATCGGCCGCGCCATAACGGGGCGCGATCACCATGGCGTCGATGTCCCGTTTCAGCAGGTGATCCAACAAGAGGCAGGCCACTTTGACGATGCCATCGACTTTGGGCAAGAAGGTCTCGGTGATGATTGCGACGCGCATAATCCACTTTCTTCTCGCTGCGCCTCCGCAAGTTTTAACATAAGCGGCCGCATCGGGACACTCGCGCATGGATTGCGCTGGGCTCGAGCTGACCGTAGCGCGGCGGACTGAATGCGCCTGCATCCGTGTTATAATGGCGGCGTCAGAGATTCTCTGGAGGCGCGCAATGGACGCATTGCCGGTCGAGTCGGACGCGGTCGCGCAGGCTTCGCCGCAGATTGCGGTGCTGGATCCGCTTTCGATTCCGGACCTGCCGCCGCTGCCGACCTGGACCGTAAAACAATACTTCGCGCTGGAAGACTTCACCCAGACCCGGTTTGAATACCTCGACGGGCAAATCTACGCGATGACGGGCGGCACGAATAATCACAGCGCAATCAAGATGAACGCCGCGGTTGAGATCGGTCGCCAAATACGAGGAACTCAGTGCTCGCTGCGCAATAACGATATGCGCGTCAAAGTCGGCGACAGAAAGTACGTCTATCCCGACCTGAGCGTCGTCTGTGGAGCGGCGCGCTTGGACGACAACAATACCACGCTGCTCAACCCCGTCCTTGTCGTCGAGGTGCTGTCGCCATCGTCGGTCGTTTATGATCGCAGCGCCAAACTTGATTTCTACCGCTCCATTCCCAGTGTGCAGGCCTATCTCATCATTGATCAGCATCAGATCCTTGTTGAGCTGCATGCGCGCACGGAGGGCGGTTGGCATTGGCGGACATTCAGCGATATCGATGATGTCGTTCCGCTTGAGGCGCTCGCGGCGCAGTTGCCGCTTTCTGAAGTCTACCGCGGCATCACAATCGAGCAGGCATAAGGGCCAGGCCCCGGTTCGCGTCGCCGCGCTATTGTGAACCTGAGTTCATCACCTCTATAATTGAGCCACAGCTTGCTTTCGGGAGCCGCATGACCGCCAACGTCAGCCCCAAGAATGCCGGCGCCGAATCGATCGTGGTCGACGACCGTTCGCCGATGGACAGCCTGCCCTATTGGGCGCGGGCGACCAACCCTATCGTTCGGCTGCATCTCGGTTTGTACTGGCGTACGCTGCCGCCTGAATTTGAGCCGCTATTGTATATCAGCGGCTTTTGGGTCGCGGCCATGCTGATCGGCATTGTCTTCCCATTCGTCACGGACCTGGCGACGACCGTGATTGTCGTGTCGGTGCTCGTGGTCCCGGTCGGCATGATCTTTTATGTGCGCGCGCTCTTCTCCATCGCGGCCAATTCGGCGGCGGTCATGGCGGACGAGATCCGCAACAACACGATGCAGTTGCTGATGTCGACGCCAATGTCCCTGGAGCAGATCTTCCTGGGCAAGGTGGCGTCGGCGATCTGGCGCAAGATGGACGATCTGGTCTTGATCGTGCAGGGCGCGGCGATTTTCGGTCCGCCGCTGATCATCATGCACTATGCCGGCCTCTTCCCGCTGCGCGAATCGGGTCCGCTGACCTACGTGCTGATCGTCATCATGACGATCACATCGCTCCTTCGCCTGGTGCTGGAACCGCTGATGTTCGGCATGGTCGGCGTGGGCATTGGCTACTTTGTTCCTTTCCGCAGCCTGGCAGTGACCGGATCGGTGGCTTGGGTCGCCTTCTATTTCCTGCTGATGATCATGCTGCAGCAGTTGAACCTGGAGCAGCTGAGCGCGGCGCTGGACGCGTCGCGGGAAGCGTCCGAGCTGGGCTTGGGGGCGGCGCAGTTGCGCGCCGTTCTAGCGCTGGCGCTGACGATGGCGATTGAGTTGGTCTTGCCGCTGGCGCTGCCCTACGGGCTGATCCGCCTGGTCAGCGGCTTGCTGGCGCGTCAGCTGCGGGAGGGTTGAGGGTCACTCCATTGGAACCATAAGTCCGTCTTGAAACTTGTGGTCGGGGCCTATTTGTTCGGCGGCAAGGAGTTGATTTGCGAGAATTATACCTGCCTGCTTATCAATGTTGGTATTACTCGAGCTCCAGGATTTAGCAGGTACGATGCAATTCGGACAGCCAAGTTTGCATTCACAACTGTTGCCGAAAGTTATTCCACTTTTTACCGCCGAGGTCCAATCTTCAAATAGCTGTCTTGCTGTTCCTATACCACCTTTGTAGTTTTCGTAAATGAACACGACTGGTTCCTCATCAATCTCCGACCAGCTACTCGTGTCAAACCTCTCTGAGGGGATCTCGATGGCTGTACCTATGTGAAAAAGCTGTTCTAACGCGCCTAAACCATCGATGGACTCTCTGTGGTTCGGTAAATACGCACAGAATGCATGCAAATTCGGATACCAGCGACCCTCACCTAATTCAATATAGTCCAGTCTTTCACCGGAGCGCTCATCAATAATGTGGTATCCATGAAAAATGGTTTGAACGGTGACAGTGCCATGTAGTATTTCGAAATGACCATAGCGGTACCCTTTAAACGTCTCGTCTATCTTTGGTTTAGTAGTAAAGATCGGATTGGTTCTGTTGTTCCCTTCGTACTTCTCTAGTACGACCGCATCCTTTTCGTGTGAATGAACCTCGTATTTCTCTCCGCCGTGCGCAAAAATCGCACCAATATAGGCATACCGAAACATCTCAATTGCCGTAATTTGTCCCAACAACTCACCACCACACTTAAGATCGTATAGTATGCCTTCGCCTCCGCGTAGATTTATACGCGATTGAGGCTTCCTTCCCCGTGAAGGCTTCCCTGATTTCTTCTTAGCAGCCTGATAGAGTTCTTTGCCAAGAATATAAATGTCATCTTGGCGTAGACGCCCATTTATCTCTGATATCAGCGACGGTAAATGTTTGTTGATATATTCTGGATTTTCAGAGTTTATCACAAGCGGATCTAACTGCTTTTCAAGAAACAGATCTATATCATTGACGTAGAGACGATCAATTGGGTCTTGCATCGGATAAAACAATACGAATGCCTCATGCGTCCAGTGTCGCCCGGCACGTCCAATTTGTTGCCACGCCGACATTGTGCTTGGAGGGAATCCTGCCAAGACTACACCGTCCAGGCCACCAATATCCAATCCCAGTTCTAGGGCACTTGTGGCAAAAACAACAGATATTTCGCCCTGCTTGATTTTCTCCTGTCTTGTTTTTCGCTCTGAGGCTTTAAGATTTGCATGAAACTCAGATATGCCGCGATAATTCAGACCTTTTTCTTTAGCCTTTTCCTTGCTGCGACGGGAAGCGTCCTCCAGGAACCTCTTGCTGGGGCAGAAGATCAATGCCTTCAATCCCTCGTCCAATAGAGCAACCGCAACTTGCTCTATTCTGCTACAAAGCTCTTCACGGTAATTGTGATCGGGCAACTTAGGGTTTATAAACAAGAAGTGACGCGTTGGCTGAAGTGCTTTTCTTTCCTGAATCAATGCTATGTTATCGAGTCCCGTCAATTGCAAAGCATGTGGTTTCGGATTTTCGCATGTTGCAGTGCTCAGGAATACACGAGTAGAAGCACCCATGCGGTTCAAATATAGGAAAAAGCGGCGCAATAGCAGAGCCATTTGGCTGCCAAAGTAACCTCGATAGACATGCATTTCATCTAACACCAAGAATTTGAGTCGAGGAAGAACAAATTGCCATTGTTCTCGCCAGCCCAAGAATGCCATGTTTAGATTCTCAGGGTTGGTCATGATGATTTGAGGCGGATTCTTCTTCATGTCCGCCTTCACACGCTTTGGCGTATCCTTATCGAACTTGCCCACTCGGATATTCAGCGGCTCGCAGATTTTCTGCAATTCGACTTGCTGATCTAGAGCAAGTGCTTTCATTGGATAGACCATAATTGCGAAAGAGCGAGGATTCTTAACAAGCTCGTTCAACATGGGGGCTGTATACGCTATAGTCTTACCACTAGCGGTGGGGGATTCCAATACGACATGTTGACCTCGTATTGAGGTAGCTATAGCCTTTGCCTGGTGTTCATAAAGTGAGCTTATTCCGATGGCGTCGCGGACTACGGAGCTTAGCCCTTCAGGCATGGATTTCGCCATTTTCGGTGAAATGGCTGGAACCGCTTTGTACTTAGTGCCGTCTTGCTCAGCAAGCGCACCAAACTCACGGAGTTTGTCGACTAGATTACTAAAGTCCATTTACACTTGTCCTTAGTAATTCGCAGTATTACGTTTATGTCGAACAGTATACGCTAGGCAACTCAAGATGTTAACCTACAATTTGGGCCGGCTGGCGCTTGCTTCTTCTTCGCCGCGCCCAGCGTCAGGCCCCTGATGAAGTACCGCTAGGAGAATACGAAGATAAATTACTGGGCTTGCGCGCCGCCTCGTCAGCGGCTTGCTGGCGCGTCAGTTGCGGGAGGGTTGAGGGATTTTCAATTACTCTTGTTCAGCTTCGAGAGCGCCATAAACTCTTCTCGAACAAGCTAATGCGCCAGCAATTTGTTTAGCAGTTGCGCACAGTGTTGTTTCCAGCGAGGCTTTTGCGGCTTCGGTCGAAAGTGGCCTTTTCGCAGGTATACCGCCGCGCCGTCCCATTCCAAATTGAGATGACTGTAATCATCCCATTGGGCATAGAAAAAGTCGCTTTCCAGGTACTTCAACATGAACTCTCGTGAAGATGCGGTGATTAGCCAGCTTCCGAGCGTAAGTTCTTGATAGACGCAAGCGATGACCAGCACCTTGTCATGCAAAGTCGCAATGCGCACATGGTCTGCTTGCTCAATGGCATTCATCATTTCCGTGACAAGTGAAGTCAAATAGCGATCTTTCGTCCGTCGTATCTCATGTGTGGCAACCTTGCAACGCTACCTTGCTGCTATTTCATTCTAGTTAGCCGGTTGATTTCCTGACAACAAAGATCTGTTCGTCTCGATGCGCATATCCGCCTGGTAAGCGGCTTGCTGGCGCGTCAGCTGCGGTAGAGCTGAGGGGCAAGGCCCGCCTCACTCCAGCCACAGCGGATTCGTCCAGGCCCGGCCGCCGGCCGCGTCCCGCGCCGTCACCCGCAGCCAGCGCGAATCCAGGTCCGTCAGGTCAAGCTCCGCCCGCGTCAAGCCGACGCCGCTGATCCGCCGCGCGCCCGCGCCATCCCCCGTGACAAGGATCTGCGCCGCCGGCGAGCACTCGACGACCAGCCTGCCGCGCCCTTCAAACGCGACATTGTGCAGCTGCGCGCCCGTGCTCGAATAATAGTGCCCGGCTTTGAGGGCCCGCAGCAGCGCCTCCGGCGTCAATTCGGCCGCCTTGACATGGACCCAGCCGCGCATGAAATCGGCCTTTTGGTCGCGGGCGTGCAGGTCGTCGACGGCGATCGCGCCGACCCGATGGCCGCGATGCAGCAGCATGTCGATGAAATGCCAACTGTAGCCGCGGTCATCGCCGGCGTCGCAATTCCCGTTGTAACACTCGACCGCGTCCACCGCGCCCAGCGATTCAAAATCCGCCACCGTCAGGGCGTACCAATAGGGATGGGCCGCGGCCACGAAGGCGCCGGCTTCGATAGCGCGCTGGGCGACGCTGGCGCCGCTGTCGTCTGGACGATTCGCCTCGAAGTCCAGCGGCAGGCCGGCTGCCAGCAAGTGCCAGGCCGAGCCGGACTCGATCTGCCCCGGGTGCAACTCGGCGCCGATCAAGGTGGTGAAATTCTCGCTGCGAAACTCGCGCGTGTCCGTGATCGCATAGCCGTAATGCTCCATGCAGTGGTCAGTCAGCGCGACAAAGTCGTAGCCGTTCTGGCGGTATTGACGGATGTATTCCGCCGGCGACCAGTCGCCGTCGGACTCGGTGGAGTGCCCATGCAGGTTGCCGCGGTAGAAGCGGCCGGGCTGGGCGAAGGGGAGGCTGGAGGGGGTGAGTATTCGGGATTGGCTCAAAAGGGTCTATCCTTAATCTACACCTGCTTCAACTTCGAAGACATGCTCAATTGCGCCGATAGCGCCGTAAAAGCTCTTGTATGGCCGGTAAGTGCCGAGTTGGGCGCTATCCGTGCAAAAGTGGGTATGAGCGGCGTCAATTGTCGGGCTGCCCGGCAAGGGCGGATAATAGGCGGGCGATCCGTCATTGGGTTCGACCAGTTCTCCCAGCATGGGATCGCCACTGAGCGCATGGTCGCAAGAACCGTCCCCGATCAAATTTCCGACGCTATAATCAAGGGGGCCGACATAATCGCCGCCCTGGTTGCCGGCAAGGATGCTGTTGCGCAGTCCGATTCCTCGGCTATATCCCTCATCCATCGCATGCACACCGCCGCCAGTCTCGGCTGAATTGTTCACCATTGTAACGTGGGTGAGCCTGACATCGCCGCCAAAAGCAGATAAGCCGCCACCTTCTTCTTCAGCACGATTCTCTGAGATTGTACAGTTTGTAATGATATTGGCGCCTCGAAACGATGCTATCGCGCCACCGGACCTCTTTGCCGAATTACCCATCAAGGAACAATTCTCGAGCTTGAGTTCTCCCTTATGATTGAAAATCGCGCCCCCGCCACGCGCCGCCGAGTTACCCAGAAGCGAGCAGCGGTTTAGGCTCATGTCGCCCTTGTCATTGATTATTGCGCCCCCGCCCCATTCAGTTGCCGCGTTATTTGCGAATACGCAGTCGTTTAGGGTCACGCTGTTCTCATTGCAAATGGCGACGCCAGCGCCTGCGCCAGTGTTGTTAGCAAATGCGCAGTGAGTGGCTGTTAGGTCGTGCAGATTGAATATCACGCATGAACTACCGCTCGAACTCTCGTCAAATGTGCAATATGCAAGGCTCAGCTTACCAAGGTTTTCAATAAAAGCGCCCAGATTCCTTTTCGGGTCGCCCAAAAAAGTGCAGTTCGAGAGGCTCAGGCGTCCATGTTTCATTTCCGACAATAGAGCGCGGGAAATGGTATTGTAGATATGAATCGAACCTTGTGACCTTCGCGAACGGCAGTCAAATACGCAGTTGGTGAAATATACTCTTCCTACGCTGTCAACGACGTGAATCATTTCGTGTTTGCCGTTGACGAAGGTCGCGTCAGTGATGTTAAGACGCCCGCCGTCGCCGACCTCGAATGTCGTCGAAATGCCGTTCCCGTCAATCGTATATCCGTTGCCCGCTATAGTCAGATCTCCTGCGATAACGGGAAGATCTTCACTTATGGTGATGTCAGCGCGCAACTGAATCGCGGTAGCGTTTTCACTGTCGTTAGCTGAATGGATCGCATCCGCCAGTTCGTCTGCGGACATAATCGGTTTGTAAACCTGCGCGTTCATTGTTTCACCTTGGGCTGCTTTCCAACGGTGATGCGCAGTATATCATGCTCGGAATACCAAACATAATTCTCTGTGCCCTCGGTGTCTCTGTGGTGAATCTACCCCTTCACCGCGCCAAGCGTCAGGCCCTTGATGAATTGGCGCTGGTTTCTGTGACTAGCATGAAAAGTTGTGAACATATGCTGACGATTTTCATGCCAAATCAGAAAACTGGATGAGTTATGACTTTCTCCTGTCGGTATAGACATAGACACCAGCGATCGTTGCCACAGTCCCGCCGATGCCAATTAGCCCCTCATTGCTATAGCCGGACAGAATAATATGAACGCTACCGACGATCAACGATAGCGCCAGAATGAAGCCAAGCGCCATTCCAAGCACTTGAACTATGAAGCCAGATTTCTGTCGTCGCGCTTCAGCCGCTGTCCTATGCTTCCGGTTCTCTACCCATTCAATGACGATGGTTCGTTGGATTTCCGCCGGGTACTTGGCGAGTTCATCCCCCGAGGGCAGGGAAAGGAAAGCCGATACATTACTGCGGGTCTCCTCCGCGGTTTCTAACGGAACATTATGTTGTTCTGTAATATTGCTCTGTATGTCATTGGACAGTTCTTGAAGATTCGAATTCGGCAAGTCGCTTGGAGCGTCACGCTGGGAATCGGCAGTGCTGCTCACACATTGTTTCCTTCGTCGACCCGTTGCTCATGCTCGCCGCTCACCGTGGTCTGTTTTGGATTCTCTACATTAGCCGACGGTTCCCTCTCCGTCGCTCGGTCGCTACGGCGTTGCAAATCTGTGTAAACAAATGCAGTAGCGGATGCCGCCAAAGTCACGCCTAAGCCGATCAGACCTACTGTGCTTTGGCCAGAAAGAATGATGTGCAGACTGCCAATTATCATTATGAGCGCCAAGACGAATCCAAAGAGCAATCCCAAGACTCTGCGATAGAATTCTATCCGCTGTCCGCGAGCTTCCAGCGCCGCTTGATGCTTTCGGTTCTCCACCGCTGCGTCAAAGATGATGCGTTGGACGTCCGGTTCGTATTTGGCAAATAAGTTGGGAGGCGGCAAAAAGCTGGCATTATGCTCGGAAGAGTAATTTTGACCGATGAATTGAGCCAGGCGGCCACGCAAATCCTCGGGGATGTTTTCCAACCACTCCGATGCTTTGGATTGGTCCGGCGTCGGGACCTCGTTGCCGGTTGAGCCGGACTGTGCGACGCTCATTGATCAGTTTCCCGTCTAGTCTTATTCTCATACTCGTCGATAGCTCGCCAAAGACTTGCGCCGACCGCTTCCCAATCGGCGCGCATGGCATCAGCATCAGACCGACTGAGGATTTGCTCGGTGAATTCACGGCTCTCTGAACCAGTGAAGTCTATCAGGCTGGCAATACCGCGCAAGAATGGGTACTTCGGCAGATAGAAAGAATTGGCGATCTTTCGCTCGTCGAAAGCCATTACTCGCTCCTCGACAACGCTATCTGTGGCGTAAACAGATTGTATTGAGTTTTCCGCTCAACTGTCAATAAACGTCCAACAGTTTTCATTTCTAGAGGCATTTCGGCCTTCATCGTTGTCGTAGTTGTCGTGCGGAGCAATATTGGAATCCCGCGCTACCCCCTTCACCGCGCCCAGCATCAGCGCCTAGAGCAGGCAAACCCGCATCTAGTGCCCGCGACCGCGCCGGTCGGCGTAATATAAGATAGCCAGTCCGCCAGCCTCGGCCGCTATTAGTCCGAGACCCTCGACTTTATGACCCAATAGAATAATCGCTCCACCAATGAGCAAGAGCGTAAATGCCAATACAAAACCGAGCCACATCCCTAGCTTGTCTCGTTGAATGGACGCGTTCAATATTGTGATATCAGCAGTTCTTCTGTGCTGACCATGCTTGGCGAATTCGTCCACGATGATCGTTTGCACCTTCGGATCGTATGCAGCCAACATGGACGGCGGTGGCATATGTCCCGTCGTCTGCTCGAAATGAATGAATTCTCGGAAGTACTCAATCAGTTCGTGGCGTTGGTCGTCGGGTAGATCTCTAATTGACGCCGGTGGTGTCGGAGGAGAAGACTGTCCAGCCGCGTCTTCAGACGTTTGGGACACGGCGCTCTGTCCATCACTCACTTTCGGAAGTCTCTTTGTCTCTCAGTTCCTGTTGCTCAAGCGCCCACCACAGGCTCGCTCCCACAGCCTCCCAATCCAGGCGCATCGCATCGGCAACAGATCGGTCAAGTATCTGCCTGGCGTAGTAGCGTGTGCGCGAACCGCTGAAGTCCAAGAGTCCTGCCACGCCGCTCAAAAGCGGTCGCTTTGGCAGATAGAACGAATTGGCGATCTTACGTCTGTCGTGCGCCATCACTCGCTCCTTATGTACACTGTCAACACCGTGTACGCATTCTAGTGGATTCTTGGTTCATCTGTCAACTTTCCGCTACCCCTTCACCGCGCCCAGCGTCAGGCCCTTGATGAAGTAGCGCTGGAAGAATACGAAGATGAACAGCGTCGGCAGCGAGCCAATCAAACTCGCCGCCGCCTGGCCGCCCCAATCGACTGTGTACTGCCCGGTCAGATTCAAGATGCCGACCATGACCGTGCGGCTCTCCGCCTTTTGCGTCAGGATGAAGGGCCAGAGGAAGTCATTCCAGATCCAGGTGAATTGCAGGGTCGCCAGCACCGCCAGCGCCGGCAGCGTCAGCGGCAGCATGATGCGGAAGAAGATGCTGTATTCATTGGCGCCGTCGATCAGCGCCGCTTCGCGCAGGGCGTTGGGCACGACCTGGAAGAAGTTGCGCATGACCAGCGTGCATATCGGAATGCCAAAGGCGGTGTGGATGATGATGACCGCCCAGAGCGTGTCGTATAGCCCAATGTCGTTCATCAGCCGGAAGACCGGGATGAGCGCGATCTGCGGCGGCAGGAACATGCCGGCGACGATGAAGATGAAGAGCAAGCCGTCGAAGCGGAAGCGGTATTTGCCCAGCCCGTAGCCGGCTAGCGTGCCCAGGGAGATAGAAAAGAACGACGCCGGGATCGTGAGCAGAAGCGAGTTCTGCAGGTAGAGCCCGAGATTGCCGTCTTCCGGATCCATCACCCGCTCGAAGTTCTCAGCCGCCAGGCTGGCCGGCGGCGTCCAGTATCCGCCGGCGGCCACTTCCGCCTGCGATTTGAAAGCGGTGACGATCGCGCCATAAACGGGAACCATGAACAGAATCAGCATGATCGTCAGCCAGAAGTAGAGGGCTGCCTTTCTCAACAGCTCTTGAGGATCGTGCGCGAGGGAAGACCGCTTAATCATAGAGTTCCTCAGCGCGGGCCGCAAAGCGGAAGTAAAGCACGATGATCACCAGGGTCACGAGGAAGAGCACGACGGCGGCGGAACTGCCGTAACCCATCTTGAACTTGCGGAAGGACTCGCTGTACATGAATACGGCCAGCGTGTCCGACTTGTTGAAGGGGCCGCCCATCGTCATGACCCAGATGATCTCAAAGCTCTTAAGCGCGCTGATGGCGGTCAAAGCGAGGACAACAACCGTGGCCGGCCGCAGCATCGGAATGATCACCTTGAACAGGGTCTGCCCATAATCGGCGCCGTCGACCTTGGCCGCCTCGACCAGCGGCGTCGGCACCGAGGTCAGGCCGGCCAGGAAGATGACCATGTTCAGGCCCGTCTGCTGCCAGGCCCAGGCGACGAACACGGCGTAGAGCGCTGTATTGGGGTTGGCGAGCCAGGCGGTCGCCAGCTGGTCCTGGCCCATGGAGCGCAGGAAGATGTTGACGATGCCGAGCTTGGGGCTGTAGAGCCAGACCCAGATGATGCCGATGATAATGGGCGACAGGCAGATGGGCAGATAGAAGAGCGACTTGTAGACAGTATTGAGCGGGCGTTTGCCTTGCAGCGCCAGGGCCAGCGCGAGGCCCAGCAGCGTCGGCGCCGTCATCGCCAGCGCCAGCCAGATCGCCGTATTCTTGATGGCGTTGCTGAAGAGGCGGTCGGTGAAGATCTTTTCGAAGTTTGCCGTGCCGACAAAATTCAGATCGGCGCCATAGCCGACCCAGTCCGTGAAAGAATAATAGAACGAGTTGATGGTCGGCAGGATGACAAACGCGCAATAGACGATAAGAGGCAAAAGCAGGAAGCTGGCTGGCGTTATCCAGGGATGGCGGCGTAACATGAGCCCTGTCCGCGCCTCCTTGCCCCTTAGCTATGAATGGCAGGGGCGACCCAATGGGTCGCCCGCGCTGAATACGATACGGTGGGCGATCTAGGGCACTGCCCTACGATCGCCCCGGCAGACATGCCCCGGAATCGTGATTGAGGGAGAATCCCTACTCCATTCCGGCGAACTCGGCCGCGGCATCGGCCTGGACCCGTTCCAGCATCGCTTCGTAATCGCCCGGGTTGGCCATGAATTCGGAGAAAGAATTCAAGCCGACTTCGGCGACCGGCGGCGGCGTGGCCAGGTCATAGTTGAAAGCGAAGACCGGATCGTTGGCGATTTCACCGGCGATCCGCGCGACGACATCGTTGTAAATGCCGGTATCCACCATCAGGCTCGGCGCCAGGTTGCCGGCGCCCAAGGCGAACTCGGCCTGCACATCCGGGTTGGTCAAGTAGACCAGGAAGGCTTTGGCGGCGTCGGGGTTCGGCGCATCGGCCGAAACCACGAAGGTGTCGATGGGGCCCAGCGATGCGCGCGGCGTGTCTTCATCAATGGTGGGGAAGGAGAAGTAGTCGAAGTCTTCGCCAGGCGTCATTTCGTTGCCGGCGTACAGGCCGCCGATCCAGGTGCCCATCAAGGTCATGGCTGCTTCGCCATTGGCCACTTGATTGGCGGCCTCGTCCCAGTCGTAAGCGTTGGCGTCGGGATAGAAGTATCCGGCCTGGACCAAATCGTTCCAGAGGCCGAAGGCGCGGACGACTTCGGGATCGGTGTAGGAGGCTTCGCCGCTCATCAATTGGTTGCGATAATCGTTGCCGGCGGTGCGCAGCAGGATCATGTCAAACCAGAATTGACCGGGCCAGCGGTTGATCGAACCCAGCGCGAAGGCGGGAATATCCGCCATCTTGAACTTCTCGGCCACATCAACCAGCTCGTCCCAATTGGTGGGGACCATAGCGCCGACTTCTTCGAAAAGCGCCACATTGTAGAACATGCCGACCCAGTGCAAAGTCAAGGGCACGGCGTAGCGGTGCATGTCATAAGTCGCGGCGTTGTCGATGACCGCTTGCGGGAATTGCGCGTCCATGTCATTGGCTTCCCAGACGTCATCGATCGGCTGCAAACGGCCGCCATCGACGACGAACTGGATGCGCGCGCCGGCCCAATAACTGAAGGTATCGGGCGGGTTGCCGCCGGCCAACTGAACCAGGATCGACGTCTTGAATTGCTCGTGGTCGACCGGGCTGGCCGCGTGCATCAAGCCGGGATTGGCGGCGATGAAGTCATCGACAATGCCATCAATGAATTCGCCGCCGAAGCCGCCAAAATAGTGGGAGACGGTGAAGTCGCCCATCAGGTCGTCTTGCGCAAAGGCGGGCGAGACTGAGAAAGCTGCCGCCAAAATAATGAGTAACGCTACGATCAATCGTCTGTTCATCTTGATTTCTCCGTATGTTGGGTTAGCTTGGCGATGGGTTTTCTACTGGATTCGATCATCGACACCTCCTGACTTCCCTTACAAATTAGCGCAGAATAACCAAAAAATCAAGCGATTCATTGTGTATGTTGCCAAACGTACAACAGTGTTTTATAATTGTCAACCAATTGGAAGAGAGTTTTCTATTGCACAACATAAGTTGCTTGTTAAGCAACTTATGTTGTGATATATGAGAAGGTGCGTATGGCTGAGATACAGGCGCTGGCGAAGGGCTTAAAGATCCTGAAACTGCTGGAACATGCGCGCAACGGCATGGGCACAACCGAGGTCGCCAATCAAATGTCGATCGACAAGAGCAGCGCCTCGCGCTTGTTGCATACCTTGGCCAATTATGGATTTGTCGAACAGGATGAGGTCACGGCGCGTTATTCGTTGGGCCCGCAATTGCTGTCCCTGGGCCAGCATCTGCTGAACCGCATCACCCTGCGCGATCATGCCCGGCCCTATTTGCATCAGTTGGTGGACAAAACCGGCGAATGCGCGCACCTGGCGATCCTGGCCCAAGGGCAGGCGCTTTATATCGACCAGGTGGAATCGACCGCGGCCCTGCGGGTGGAATCGGAAATCGGCACCTTGTCCCCCTTGCATTGCACCGCGCTGGGCAAGGTCATGCTGGCCTTCGGCAATTGTCGCTTTCCCGAAGAACTCAAGGCTTTCACACACCGGACTGTCACCGACCGCGCCACCCTGGAAGCCCAGCTGCTGCAGACCGACAGGCGCGGCTACGCCATTGACGATGAGGAGTACAACTACGGGGTCCGCTGTGTGGCGGGGCCCGTCTATGATCATCGCAGCGCGCTGGTCGGCGCCATTGGCATCAGCGGGCCGGCCGGCCGCGTTACCCTGGAGCGCATCGACGAGTTCGGCACGGTGGTTAAAGACACGGCGACTGCCCTCTCCAGCCGGCTGGGTTACGATGCGGGCGCGCAACCGGGCTGAACAGCGCCGTCGCCATTCAGCTGAAGGGCGGCTCCGGAAGGCGCTTCAACGATGTTGCACTTCTCGCAACCTGCGAAACCAGCTTTTCGGCAAGGCGAGCGGAGGCGCATGCGCGCCTTGCGCTTGGTTGATTGCGGTAAAATCCAGGCAAGATCTGAAGGAATGAGGGAGGGCGAGCGATGGAATACAAGATGCTGATTGACGGGCAATGGTCGGAGGCGAACGATGGCGGGACCTGGCAGGTCTGCAACCCGGCCACGGAAGCGCCGATCGCCGATGTGCCTTTCGGCGGCGCGTCGGAAACCACCGCCGCCATCAATGCGGCGCATGCGGCGCTGCCGCGTTGGCAGAACATGACGGCTTACGAACGCTGCGCGATTTTGCGCGATATCGCCGATGCCCTGCGCGCCCGCGCCGATGAATTGGCGCCGATCATGACCGTCGAGTGCGGCAAGCCCCTGGCGGAAGCGGCGGGCGAATGGGGTGCTTGCGCGGATCTCTTCGACTGGTTCGCCGAGGAGGGCAAACGCGCCTATGGCCGCACGATTCCGGCGCGGAAAGCGGGCAAGCGCCTGCTCTCCATCCCGCAGCCCGTGGGCGTGGTCGCCACCATCACCGCCTGGAACTTCCCGGCGTATCTGCTGGCGCGGAAGTGGGCGGGCGCATTGGCCGCCGGCTGCACTATCGTCGGCCGCCCGAGCGAGCTCACGCCGATGAGCGCGATGGCCCTGGTCAATGTCATGGTCGAAGCCGGTTTGCCCAGGGGCGTCGTCAATCTGATCAATGGCGAGCCGGAAGTCATGGCGCAGACCATGCTGCAGGACCCGCGCGTGCGCAAGATCAGCTTCACCGGCTCGCAGCGCGTCGGCCAGATCTTGATGCGCGGGGCGGCCGCTGGCATCAAGAAGCTCAGCCTGGAGCTGGGCGGCAGCGCGCCCGTGCTCGTCTTCGCCGATAGCGATATGGGCTGGGCGGCGGAGCAGAGCGTCCTGGCCAAGTTCCGCAATAACGGCCAGGTCTGCATTTCGCCGACCCGCTACTACGTCGAGCAGCCGGCGCTGGAAGACTTCCTCGATGCGGTCACGGTCGAGACGGAAAAACTGGTGGTCGGCGATGGCTTACGCGCCGGCGTGAGCAATGGGCCAATGGTCAGCCGCGCCGGGCGCGACAAGGTCGAGCTTTTTGTCGCCGACGCCGTGGAAAAGCGCGCGGCGGTTTTGACGGGCGGTTGCCGCCCGGATATCGAGAAGGGTTATTTCTACCAACCGACCGTGCTGACCGATGTTACATCGGACATGCGCATCGGCTGCGACGAGGTCTTCGGACCGGTCATGGCGGTCAGTAGTTTTTCGTCGCTTGACGAAGCCCTGCAGCTGGCGAACGATACGCCCTATGGCTTGGCTGGATATGTGATGACCAAGGACTTGTCCACGGCGACGCGCGTTTACGAAGGCCTTGAGTTCGGGATCGTCGGCGTGAACGACATGGTGCCGGCCACGGCCGAGGCCCCCTTCGGCGGCATGAAGACCAGCGGCTTCGGGCGCGAAGCCGGGCAAGAGGGATTGTACGAATATCTGGATGCGAAGTTTGTGTCGATTGGGCTGGATTAAGTCCGGCAGTCTGCGCTGGGCGGCGGCAGCCACTGTCTTTGATCAAATATATGTCTTCAGCCGTCTCAGTTTGTGCCGGCGGCTATGCCCGGACTTCCGACGGGTGCTGCGCAGTCCTTCGAGGCCCTTGATTTTCGTGTAATATTCGGTAATATGCTGGGTTGCCGAACGAGCCGTGGAGCCTTGACCAGCCAACGGCCAATCACAGGATTTGTAGGAGTAGCTATGAAGAAGAACGATAAGGTGGATCGACCAGACGACAAGACCTTCTCCGTCATCATCAATGGGCAGCCAAAGCCAATTCCGCGTGAGCGCGATGAACTGTCGTTTGACGAACTCGTTGACCTCGCCTTGGAAGATCCGGCCAGGGGCCCTTTGATCGTGTTCACGATCACGTTCAGGAATGCCGGCGGCCCCATCCAGGAAGGAGAGCTCGACGAGGGCCAGCAGTTGAAGTTGCGTGACGGAACAATAATCAATGTCACTCGAACAGATCAGTCGTAGGGAGGACCTCCAGCGGCTCGTCGAAGCGGGCTACGAATTAGAGGTCCGTTCCGGTCATTTGGTCTTGCATCGCATCCCCTACGTTACGGGTGGGCGAATCGTGAAGTACGGTCGGCTGGTCTGTCCACTTGTCGAGACGGGGCCGCCTCCGGATCACACGATGTTCTTCGCGGGCGAATACCCCTGCGACAATACGGGCGCACCAATCGAGGCCCTGCGAAACAGCAGCAGCCGCGTGGAACTTGCCGAAGGGCTATGGGTCGACCACTACTTTTCGGCAAGACCGGTTGGCGGGACCTATTTGGACTACTATCACAAGATGACGCACTACGCTCAAGTGATAGGACGGTGCGCAAGGCGAATCGAACCCACCGCGGTTGACCGCGCTGGACAGCTCGTGCTGTCGGAAGATCCAAAAGACCCCTTCGTGTTCATGGAGACCGCGTCGAGCCGCGCGGGGATAACGCGACTGAGCGAGAGACTGTCTGGTGACAAAATCGGAATCGTCGGGCTTGGCGGTACAGGCTCGTACATCCTAGATTACGTCAGCAAGACGCGCGTCTCAGAGATACACCTCTTCGACGGGGACCGGTTCCAGCAACATAACGCATTCCGTGCGCCGGGTTCGACGACAACCGATGAGCTAAAGAGTAGACCGACCAAGGCTCAGTTGTATAGCGAACGGTACGCGAAGATGCGCAAAGGCGTTGTCGCGCACGAATGTTACGTGGACGCCGACAACGTCGATCTACTTAATGACCTAGACTTCGTGTTCGTCGCGGTGGACGACAACGAGACCAGGGGGTGGTTGCTGTCCGCCCTCGACCGGATGGGGATACCGTTCGTCGATGTGGGGATGGGAATCGAAAGGACGGATGAGAAACTTCTGGGGATCGTCAGAACGAGCTTCTGTGAGAAGCTGAACAGCTCAGATGCACAACGCGGTGAATGCGGCTTGCCGGATGTCGGCGAGTACGAGAGAAACGTCCAGATCGTGGAGTTGAACGCGCTGAACGCGGCCCTCGCGGTGATCCGGTGGAAGAAGCACCGGGAGTTCTACCTGGATCTCGGCAACGAGGGCCGGAGTACCTACACGATCGACGGGAATCACATGAGCAATAAGCCGCTGGAGCACAGAGACTAGTAGCCGATGAGATTGCGCCATGAGTTCGTCGACTACATCCCGGAACAGTTGGAAGACAGAGTCCTGTATGTGTCGATGCGTTTTGGTACCGTAGTCCATCGGTGCGCATGCGGGTGCGGGGAGAAGGTTGTGACGCCGCTTGGCCCGGCGGAGTGGAGGCTCACCTACGACGGCAGGAGGATCTCGTTGGCACCGTCCGTTGGGAACTGGAGTTTCCGATGCCGTTCACACTATTGGATCGAAGAAGGACGTGTCCGATGGGCACGCGCATTCTCGGAAGACGAGGTCGCGCTGGTTCGGCAGGAGGCTCGGGAGCGACGAATGGGCTACTACCAGACGAAGCGACGCGGGCGGACCTGGGGATTTCCTAGAACGGACGATGAGCGCGGCTTAAAGTGGTTGATCTGGAAGATCTTCCGAGCCTCAGGACGCGTCTGGCGACGCGGCAAGGAGTAGGCTTCGGATGAATTCGGAGCGGGCGCGCAGAGGAACGAGTTCGGGAGTGAGCTTTGGCTGAGAAAGACTCAAGGAGAGCCCAGCTTGTGGAGAGCACCGAGGAACCCCGACGTGTCATGACCACCCATCACTAGTACCTCAAGGGGAACGAGGCATGGACGAGGGCGCTGGTCATCGACGTCGTCGGGCAAGCGCCTGCTCTCCATCCCGCAGCCCGTGGGCGTGGTCGCCACCATCACCACCTGGAACTTCCCGGCATACTTGCTACTGCGGAAGTGGGCGGACGCCGCCCCGATATTGAGAAGGGTTATTTCTACCAACCGACCGTGCTGACCGATGTTACATCGGACATGCGCATCGGCTGCGACGAGGTCTTCGGTCCGGTCATGGCGGTCAGCAGTTTTTCGTCGCTTGACGAAGCCCTGCAGCTGGCGAATGACAGTCCCTACGGCTTGGCCGGATATGCGATGACCAAGGACTTGTCCACGGCGACGCGCGTTTACGAAGGCCTTGAGTTCGGGATCGTCGGCGTGAACGACATGGTGCCGGCCACGGCCGAGGCCCCCTTCGGCGGCATGAAGACCAGTGGCTTCGGGCGCGAAGCCGGGCAAGAGGGATTGTACGAATATCTGGATGCGAAGTTTGTGTCGATTGGGCTGTCCTAGCGGCAAGCGCAATTGACCGCAATCTAGCCGCACTCGCCCTCCGTCACCACATAATCGGCGCTGATCCAGCCCGAGGCGCCTAGATGCTCCACCTCGAACCAGCGCGGCGTCCGCGTCAGCACGGAAAACGTCGAGTTTTGCGCGACGCCGCCGATGATTGCGCCGCCGGGTCCTTCGCGGAAGTAGAGGCCGTGCGTAGTGGTCACCTGGCAATTGGACACTGCTTGATTGACCGGGATGGCTTCTATCGCGCCGATATCGCAGCGGCCGAATATTGAGCGCGCCCGACCTAGCTGGTCAATATTGGGACAGAACCCCGCGTGAGCCGCATTGATGGCCGGGCTGCCCGGCATCAAGTCACGATAGCCGGCTGAGTCGTCGGCTTCCTCCAACATCGGGTCGCCGCTTAGCGCTGGCGGACAGTCGGCAGCTTCAAAAAGATTGCCGATATTCTGCGTCAGTTTGTCACAATAACTCCCGGCCGACCGATCGGAAATGATGCTGTTGCGCAGCTTCACTATGCCAGCCGATGTGAAACTGTGTTGAGGCATACGTATGGCCGAACCCTCAATGGTTACATGAGTGATCGTGGCGGTAGCGCCATTTTCCGCGGAAATAGCGGGCGAGCGATTGTTGATGAAACTGCTGTTGCTGACATCAAGGCGTAAAGGATTCAGTACTTCAATGACGCCGTAACTGCCCGAATTGCCGACAAAGCTGCTGCTGCTGACCAAGACAAGACCTCCGCCCGCGTAGATGGCGTTGCCGCTATTGCCGACGAAACTGCTTCCAACGACTGTCGCCCAAGAGCTGCTTGTGCCTACCAAATGAATGTATATGCCGCCGCCGTAGCCCGCGCTGTTTTTGATGAAGCGAGAATCATTGACGGTTGCCCGACCGCCATTCCGCAGCCTGATAGCGCCGCCATGCCCCGAACCGCCTCGCCCATCCGCCATCGTCAAGTTGTTGACCGTCAGACTTCCGCCATTTACGTCAAAGATGCGGAACTTTCTGTCCCCGCTGATCTTGTGCCCATTGCCCTCGATGACGATGTGGCTTGTGATGGCCGGCAAGGTTGAGACCAGCGTAATGTCCTGGTCTATAGAGATGGTGTCGACTCCCCTCCCGGCCGGGCAACTGCCAGCCGGCTGGTCCCGGTTGGCGGCGTCGATTTGTTCGGCCAAGGTGCAGACCTGTGGCGGCAGGGGCGTCGGATCAGCCGCTTTGGCGCCCCTCGCTTCAATCGCGCCGATGTCGCAGCCGCCGTCTTGAGGCCGCGGTCTGCCGCGTTGGTCAGTGTCCAGGCAAAACAGCGGATCGGCGGCATCCACCGCCAGACTGCGATCTCGCAAGGGATAATAAGCCGGGGCGCCGGTCAATTTGCCGAGCAAGAGATCCGCGCCGGGTATTTCCGCGCAAGTCCTGTCGGGGCTCAGGTTAGCAACAAGTTCCCATGCGCCGACGCAGGCCTCCTCGCCGCCGCTGCCGGCGATGATGCTGTTGCGGAGGCGAGCTCTCCCGCCAGCCTTGCTGATCGCGTCAGCCCCGTGCCCCGACCGATTCCCGACAAAAGTCGCGTGGGTAATCGTGACTTCAGCATATTCGTCAAATTTCAAAGCGCCGCCGTCGCCGCCGGAATAGTTCTCGCTGAACGTGCTGTTGGCGATGTCAAAGCTGCCAAGCGTGGACGCGATCGCCCCGCCGCCGTGCGCCATTGTCGTATTCTTCACGAAGCTGCTTCTGCTGATTGAGACCCGGCCCCCGCCAGTCCAGATGCCGCCGATAGCCCCGCCGCTCTGGCTGACCCGATTGCCATCAAAGCTGCTGCTGTCGACGCTCAACTCAATGTCGTCGCTGGCGATCGAGATTGCGCCCCCGTATGTCGCTTGGTTCTCGCTGAAGGCGGAGCGCTCAATGTGGACTTGGGCCCCGTTCCGCAGCCGGATGGCGCCGCCATCGACATCGGATTGAACGCTCGCGTCGATCTGTGACCGGACATATTTGATCTGCAAACAGCCTTTGGCGTCGACGGAACGCTGCTCCGAATTGCGGCCTTCTTCGAGGGTGTAGAAGGCGAATGAAACACAATTCTTCACGAAGCTGCTGTCTGTGATGTTGACGATTCCGCCGTCCAGGTGGATGGCGCCCGCGCTGTTTTCGGCGCTGTTGCCTGTGAAGCTGCTGTCGCGGACGCTCAGTCTGGCGCTGGCGTCTGTGGTGGCGATGGCCCCGCCCCATCCCGCCTTGTTATTGCGGAAGCTGGAATTGTCCACTGTGAGGCTGGCGTCAGCCCCCACGCTGACGGCGCCGCCGTTTGCAGCCGGGGCGCTGCCTTCTGTCAGCGTCAAGTTCCTGATTGTCAAGTTGCCGCCGTCGACCTTGAAGATGCGGAATTTGTTGTCCCCGCTGATTGTGTGGCCGCCGCCTTCAATTGTTATATCTCCCGTGACCGGCGGAAGCGCCTCGCTCAACGTGATGTCCCCGGTCAGAGTAACCGTGCCTGTGATCGGCGGCAGCGCCTCGCTAAAGGTGATGTCCCCGGTCAGCGTACTCATGACCCGGTAGGCGGCGCTGTTGGCGGCTTCAAATTCAGCGTAAAAGAACGCAAATTCTCCGGCGGCGTTGGCCCCCGGCAGCGGCATAAACAGAGACAACAGAATGAAGAATCTAATGAGCGAAATCGACCTGCCCAAGCGCATTGCCATTATGACTGCCTCCAGTTACAATTGCGCCGATTGTAGCGACTCTCCAAATCCATTACAATATATTGCATTTCCTCAAAGTTGAGTCCGCCGCGACGAGCAAAACTGAACTGAATTTTAACCACCAAGTAAGTCATGCGAAATTCAGAATAAGGTCGATATGTAGGGGCGACACTGTGTGTCGCCCGAAAATTCGCGCTTGTGTTGGCGGGCGACCGAATCGCCCCTAGACCGTTCTTCAGATTGTTGCATTACTTTCCTGGTCTTGCTTCTATGCTCTCTGTGGCAATGAAAATTTGAAGCGAATGCCCTGAATTGTAAGGGCGGCTCGTCGATTGTTCTCGACGCTTGAGCGCGGGACCCCAACCGAGCCGCTACTCGCCCATATACTCAATTGCCCCGATGTCGCAGCCGCCGCCTTGCGGGCGCGGATTGCCGACTTGGTCGGTTGCCGGGCAGAACTCCGGCAATGCGGCGTCGATAGCCGGGCTGCCCGGGCGAAGCGGCAAGTACGGCGGCGAGCCGGTCAAGTCAGCCAACAAGGGCTCGCCTGCAAGCGCGGGAGAGCAAGAGCCGTCGGCGATCAGATTGCCGCTGCTCTCCTTTAAGCTTCCGTGGCATAGCGCCCCGGTTTCACCGCCGCCGGCAAGGATGCTGTTGCGCAAGCGCAGATTGCTCTCCTCATCATCAGTGAAGATGGCGCGGCCTTGCCCGCGCTCAGTGGTCTGGTTGTTCAACATGGTCACATGGCTGATGCTGGTTTCGGCGCGCCTAACGCGGATAGCGCCGCCTTTTTCGGCCCGATTGCCGACAAAGCTGCTGTTGGCGATTGCGGCGGCGTCAGGCGAGCCAAGGCTGAGCGCTCCGCCGATATCGCGAGCGCTGTTGTTGATGAAGCTGCTGTCGCTGATGTCCAGCGTGCCGCTAAAGGTATCCACGGCGCCGCCTGAAATGAGCGCGCGGTTCGCCAGAAACTGACTTCCGCTCAGGCTCAGTTCGGATGCCTGAATATAGGCTGCGATTGCCCCGCCCCATTTGGCCGTATTCTCGCTGAACGCGGAATTGTGAACGGCTGCGCGCCCGCCCCGGTGCAACAAGAGCGCGCCCCCTACTCGTTCGCTGTAGCCCTTGGTCAGCGTCAAGTTCTTAATCGTGAGATTCCCGCCCCGCACTTCAAAGATGCGGTACAAGTTGTTGCCGCTGATGGTATGCCCGCCGCCTTCTATCGTGATCGTGCCCGTGATGACGGGAAGCGCTTCGCGCAGGGTGATGTCCTCGCGTATGAAGATGACGTCGTGGTTGGTTCCGGCCGGGCAGCTTCTCACGGCTTTGTTCAAATTGGCGGCGAGAATGTGATCGTAGAGCGTACATTCCGACGCCGCGCTGGCCGCGAAGTCCGATGTTGATTCAACCGCGCCAATATCGCAGCCGGCGCCCACCGGCCGCGCCCGGCCGCCTTGGTCGGTATCGGGGCAGAATCTGGGATCCGCGGCATTTAGCGCCGGGCTGGCATCTTGCGGCGCATACAGACCGGGCGAATCGGGCAACTCGCTGAGCAGCGGATCGCCGGCGTAAGTCGGAAGACAGGACCCGTCTTCGATGAGATTGCGCACATTCTGGTCGAGTGGACCGGCACAGTCGGCATTATCCGACCCGCCAGCGATGATGCTGTTGCGCAGATCGATTTGTCCGTCTCTCGTTCTTTGCCGATGTATCGCGTCGCCGCCGTCCCGCGCCTGGTTATCAAGCAGCGAGACATGCGTCAGCGCCGCTTTGCCGTCATCGACATAAATCGCGCCGCCAAGAGCCGCCCGATTTTGCGAAAGCGTCGCGTTTTCGATTTGTACGGCTCCGATCAAGATATAGACCGCGCCTCCGCTAGCACCGGCGACATTTTCGCTCAGGTCGCTGCGGTTGATCTCAACCCGCCCGCGTATGTAGATTGCGCCGCCCTCCTCCTTAGCGCTGTTGCCACGCAGACGGCTCCGGCTGATTCGCAATTGCGTGAGCTCCCGAACGTAGATTGCGCCGCCCCGCCGCGCCCGGTTGTTGAGGAATGTCACATTCGTGGCGGAGACACGGGCCTTGTTATCTAGATAGATGGCGCCGCCGACGAATTCGTCGCCGGCATTGCCGTGGGCGAGGGTCAAATCCACGAGGTTTAGATCCCCGCCGTCGACGTCAAAGATGCGAAAGCGCTGGTCCCCGCTGATTGTGCGCCCATTGCCCAGGATCGTGATCTCGCTCGTAATACGCGGCAGCGCTTCCGTGAGGGTGAGGTCCTGCGTCAATACAATCGTGTCGGCGCCGTTCCCGGCCGGGCATGCGCCTATCCAGCGATCCTGGTTGGCGGCGATGATCTGGTACGCGAGCGTGCAGACCGACAGCGGCGATGTTGAGGCGGGCGTCGCCGTTGCGGATTCGTAGGCGCCGATATCGCAGCCGCCGCCTTGAGGGCGCGGCTCGCCCCGCTGATCGGTCTCGGGGCAGAATTCGGGATCAGCGGCGTCCAGCGCCGGGCTGCCGTCAGCTAGCGGAAAGTAGGCCGGGTCTCCGGTTGGATCGCCCAGCAAGGGCTGACCGCCCAAGCTGGCTCCGCAAGACCAGTCCGCGATCAAGTTGCCGCGATTCTGCTCCAATCTGCCGCTGCAGTCGTCGTGCCCGCTGGCCCCGGCGATGATGCTGTTGCGCAAGTATACCAGGCCGGCGCGGCTGACGAGACCATCGCCGCCGCCGTCGCGGGCGCGATTTCCCCTCATCGTCAAATGGCTTAAGGTCGCCTCAGCGCCATTGACATAGATCGCGCCGCCCCGGTATGCCTGGTTATTGCTGAAACTGCTATTGGCTGCATGTAGCCGGCCGTTTCGGATGCCAATCGCGCCACCGCTAACGGACCAGTTGTCGTTGAAACTGCTTTCGCTAATCGTGACCGTGCCGCCGCCGATCCATACCGCGCCGCCGGCTGATTGAGACCGATTCTCTGAAAACCGGCTGCCGCGGATCGTCAATCGGCCATTCCAGGAGTCCACCGCTATGGCGCCGCCGGCTGTCGCCGAATTGTCGCTGAATGTCACATTCTCGACCGTGACGAGCGCGCTATTGCGCAGCAGCAGGGCGGCGCCGTTGCCACCGCGAACCTTGCCCCGGCTGAGCGTCAGATTATTCAGCCACACCAGCCCGTCATTGACGTCAAAAATACGATGCGCCGCGTCGCCGCTAATCGTATAGCCGTTGCCTTCGATCGCGACCGCCGCGATAATCGGCGGCAGCGGCGCGCTCAGTGTGATGTCGCGGCTGAGTTGCAGGCTGTCGTGAGGGGCCCCAGCCGGGCAGCCGCCGCTGGCGCGGTCCGTGTTGGCGGCGATTATCGCGTCATGCAGGCTGCACGTGTCATCCACCCGCATTGCCGCCGCCTGGACCCGTTGCTCGGGCAATAGAAAGGCGACAACAATCGAAACGATAAAAGAAAGCAAGGTGTTTCCAATTGCAAAACGACGCATGACGGCGCCTTTCAATCTATTCGTAGCTGCGGGATTTACCCGCAAGTTAAGGCAGTCCGCTGCGCTTGACAAGCGAGCCGCGGCGCTGCGGCGGCGAATCGTCGGTTTGGCTGGGCCGCGGGCCGGGCAATGGCTTCAGATTCTTTTTTGAACTACAGAGTTCGCAGAGGACGCAGAGTCTCCTCTTATGCCGTAGGGGCGAGCCTCGGGCCGCCTGGCGCATGATTGCGCGCGGACGCGGCTTTGGCTACACTCCGGCCGGGGATAGTAAAGAGGAAGCGCATGAGCAAATTAACCATCAGCCTGGGCCAGATGCAGATCAAACTCGCGCGCGTCGAAGACAACCTGCTCAAGGCCGAGGGCATGATCAGCCGAGCGGCCGAATGCGGGTCGGACATGATCTTGCTGCCCGAACTGTGGTCGACCGGCTACGACCTGGAAAACGCGAGCGATTACGCCGCCGAACTGGGCGCGGGCATGTTCGCGCAGCTGTCAGACTGCGCGCGCCAGCGCTCCATCGCGGTTTACGGCTCGCTGCTGGAAGAGCGCGGCAGCCAGGTCATGAACTGCGCCACCTACTTCGACGCGGCCGGCTGCCTGCAGGCGGTCTACCGCAAGATCCATCTCTTTCGGCTGTTTGACGAAGAGAAATGGCTGGGCGAGGGCGAAGCGCCGACCCTATTGGAAGCGCCTTGGGGCATGGCCGGTTTGAGCATCTGCTACGATTTGCGCTTCCCGGAGCTGTTCAGGAGTTACGCTGTAGGGCGGGGCGCCAAGTTGATGCTGATATGCGCCGAATGGCCGCTCGCGCGCGCGGAGCACTGGCGCACGCTGCTTATCGCGCGGGCCATCGAAAACCAGTGCTTTGTCGCCGCGACGAATTCTTGCGGCGATACTGGCGGGACGGTCTTCGCCGGCAACTCCATGGTCGTCGATCCCTGGGGCAAGGTAATTGCGGAAGCGGGCGAAGACGAATGCTTGCTGACGGCGGAAATCGATCTGGATGATGTCGACCGCGTGCGCCGGACGATCCCGGTATTTGAAGACCGCCGTCCGGATGCCTATCTGCGATATTGAGCGGGCGCCGGGGCGATCGCATGATATTCTATTTTTTGAACTACAGAGGACGCAGAGGGCGCAGAGAGAACGCAGACATAAGCCCAAGTGTAAGGCTTGTCCGGTACTGGTTAATGCTGCCGCGCTTTTTCTACCCCATCCCCCCAGCCCCCTTCCCCAGCAAGCTGGGGAAGGGGGAGCGCGCTAAAACAGACTGACTTCATTGGCAATCTTCTATGTGTTTTGGGGTCAACCTACGAACTTCTTTGAAGAGTCACCCTTCCCCAGCTTGCTGGGGAAGGGGGCTGGGGGGATGGGGTAGAAAAACTGGTCTGCCGTCTGCAGCGAGCCAGAGAAGGGAAACTGACCTTGACGCATTTCGCAGTAAAGTGTTGATTATCGCGAGGATCGCAGGTTAATCGTAGTATTTTGGTATTGTTGTTGTTGTATCGGAGCAAGAATTTTAGTACCGGACAAGCCTTGTACGGGCGATTTGGTCGTCCGCCGGCAAACACGCGCGAATTATCGGGCGACACACAGTGTCGCCCCTAGGGCACAATAGTAGCCTCGGTGTACTCGGTGGTAAAAGAGATTTGAAGCGCTTGCCCTGGCCGCATCCGGCTCAGGCTTGAAAATCCGCCGCCGCCATGTTATAGTCTCCCCGTGAGAAATATACTGGCAGTTAAATTCGCATCGTTTCTTCTTCGTCAAACGCAGTCAAAAGCCCTCGTCAACTTCACAATTGATGCTGTTTTGAGCAGGAATGGCGCCGTGCCGAGCCCTCGGTAGCTGGCGTCGCCGCATTGCGCTCGGGCTTTGTGCATGCTGTACAGAGACCTTTGAGCGAAACGAATGTTGAATGCCGTATATAAATGCAGAAGGCGCTGCTGCCAGCGATGAGTCTTTGACCAGATAGCGGAGTAATCTCATGTATGCACGAGGCGACCAGATCATCCATCCCCGATACGGCGCGGGTACGATTGTCGGCAAGAAAAAGCTGAAGTTCAAAGGCAAAACGCGCAGCTACCACATCGTAGAATTGGTTGGCGACCGCGGCGAGGTCATGATTCCGGTCGAATTCGCCACCGATATGAATATCCGGCCCGCTATTTCCGATCTTTCAATTATTGAAGAGGTATTTGCCGCGCCGCCTTCGGTACTGTCGGATGATTACCGCTCGCGGCAAGCTTCAATCCAAAAGCAGATACAGACGCGTGAACCGGAAGCGATGGCGACCGCCCTGCGCGATCTCTTCTGGCGCGAGCGGACGGACAAGCTCACATCGGTTGAAATGAAAATGAAGAGCAGCTTGATGAAGATGCTGAGCCATGAAATCGCCGTGATTTGCGCGGAAACCACCGTCGAAAAAGCCAACAGCCAACTCACGAAGATGCTCTACCAGATGGTGCAGCCGGACGAAACCAGCGAGCCGGACGAACCGGCATCAAGCTAGACCGCCTCGGGGACTCAGGCAAACCTGTTCAGCGCTGCTTCCGCCCGCTTTAGGGCTAGTCCGGATAGCGCAGGCTGAAGCGACCGACGCCGCCCTCAAAATCGACGAAGATCTGATGCCCGGCATCGGGGAAGTCGGAGCTCTCCCAGATCTGTTTGTCTGCGGCGCGCTCTTGGCTCGGCAAGCGCCGGTAACCATCAGGCAATTCGATCTTGCCCAAGCCGCTTTTGACTTGAACGCGCAGGTCCGTCGACTGCGGCGCTTGCAGCGCGACATTGCCCACGCCGCCGCGAATCTTGATATCTCCGGCCGCGCCATCGGGAATGGCGATGGCCGTTGCGCCGACTCCGCCCGAGATCTCGGCGCTGAGAGGGCGCTCCTGCTGCGGCAGGCTCAGCCGGAGAGCGCCCATGCCCGACTCGAGCTTGAGGGCATGGACCAGCAGCTGGCTCAGGTCGACATCGATTTCGCCGAGGCCGCCCTTCAGTTTCAGCTTGAGCGGGAGGCCGGGCGCCAGCCCAATATCCCAGCGCAGATTTTTCGCTTTGCTGACGGCCGCGCCGAATGCCTGCCCGGCGTCGCTCAATTGCCGCAGGCGGATGACCCGCTCCGGGCCGCCGCTGACGGTGAATTCGTATTCGCCGACATAGCTGATTTGGGCTTGGAAGAGATCGGGCGAATCGGCGGGGAGGGCCCTGATGCTGGCCTGGCCGACAGAAAACTCAATTGTGATGTCGGCGGAAACGGCGCCGGAGCGCGCCTCCCGCAGCTGCGCTTCTTTGACTTCGGCCGTCCCGCCCATCATATCGCTTATCGCCTGGCCCGCGCGCAGGCGCATCTGCTCCAGGTCCAGCGACCATTCCACTTTTCGACGCTCGTCGCTCATGTCTTTGGAATCCTCTATGATTAGCCTTCTATTCTATAGCTAACACGCCGGGGGCGGGCGCGCAAGCCGGAAAGGCCTGACTGCGACTTGTCCGAGTCGCGGAATACGGACTATACTGGGCGTATCATAGCTTTAGAGGAATCAAACGAGATGCAAAACGTTCCCGCCCTAAAGTGGATTATGCAGCATCCGCGCTTCAGCGCCTGGGCGGTCTTGTCCCTCGGCATGGTCGCGCTGCTGGTGCATGAAGCGCGCAATGTGGGTCTGCTGCCGTCCCAATGGCTGGCGCTGATTGTCGCCACCGTTTTGGTCGCCGGGGCCTGCGTTTGGATAATCAGCTGGGAAGACAAAGACAATCCCGAAGACGAGGCCGAAGTCAGCGCGAGCGACGAGGCCACGCGCGAATCCGAAAGTACGGCCAAACCAGCCTAATCCGCGTCAAGCGTCAGCAAAACTGAGCAGCGCATTCGCTCCCGACCGGCTTGGCGGGGGCGATTTTTGCGCTGTTCGTGGATGATAAAAGTGATGTCAGAACATGATGAATGAGCCAGCCCGACTCGCGCGTCCACAGCGGCGGTATATGGACAGCTACATCGATGCCGTTCGGGAATACATCGCAGAAGACCGCAGCGTCAATTGGCATCCGGAAATCTTGCGGACGCGTTTCGATGAATTCTTGCGCGTCCTGCGGCAAGCGGAGACGGAGCCCCTGGCCGGCATGGTGCCGGCGACGCACTTCTGGCTGACCGTCGGCCGCGAATACATCGGCGATCTCGACCTGCGCCACCATCTCAACGCGGCGCTGCGGCTTTATGGCGGGCATATCGGTTACAAGATCCGCCCCTCGATGCGCCGGCGCGGATATGGCACGTTGCTCTGCAAGCTGGGCATTGAAGAAGCGCGCAAGCGCGGCATCAGCGACATCCTGATCACCTGCGACGACGACAACATCGGCTCATACAGAATCATCGAGGCGAATGGCGGAGTCTTGTTTGACCGCGTCGATAACGGGCGGCCCGTCCTGACGCGGCGCTACTGGATTTACGCTGAAGATTGAAGCGAGGGGCCGCGGGTTACTGCGGCGGCTTGCAGGCATCCGCGCAGCAGCCGACCGACGCCTTGCCGGCGCGCGCATTCAGGCGATAGCGGCGCGCGGCGATATATCGATAGACGCGGCTGCCGAGGCTATCCATGCCGGGCAAATGCAGCAGCAGCCAGATCGGGAAACCCAGCGGCAACTCCTTGAGCAGGCGGCGCGTCCCTTGAAAGCCGGCGAAGCGTCGGCCATCTTCGTCAAACACCTGGATTTCGCCCAGCATTTGCGCGCGGCTGAGGCCCAGGTCCAACCCATGCCCGGCGTCCTTGTTTAAGTCGACGAAACGGATGCGATGCCGCCAGTCGAAGGCGCGCATGGCCGCGCAGGTCGATTGGCAGACCAGGCAATTGCCATCGTAGAGCGCTGTCAACATGGAGTCGTTCCCGCGGTATTCCTAGCCATATTGTAACAGCTTGGGCAGCGCGCCCGCAGGCTCCTTATGCGGGGGCGGGGAAAGGCCGTCGGCGCGCGCCCTGTGCTAAACTCAAGAACGTGGCGGCGCCAACTCACCTGAGGCGATGCATGATCCCGGTCCGCTTGGAATTGCGTAACTTCCTGGCATATCGCGCGCCCGAACCGATTCTGTTCGAGGGCATTTCCCTGGCTTGCCTGACGGGCGGGAATGGCGTCGGCAAGTCGTCGATCCTGGATGCCATCACCTGGGCGCTTTGGGGCCGGGCGCGGGCCAAACGCGATGAAGACTTGATCCACCTCGGCCAAAATGAGATGCACGTCGGCATCGACTTCGAGCAAGACGGCCGGCGTTACCGCGTGCTGCGGCGGCGCGCGCGGGCCGGGCGCGGCAGCCGCGGCGCGCTGGATCTCATCGTGCTGGATGCTGCCGGGCGACCGCGGATTATCAGCGAAGACGGCGTCCGGCGCACGCAGGACAAAATCAATGAGATTTTGCGGCTGGATTATGAGACCTTTGTGCATTCGGCTTTTCTGCAGCAGGGTCGGGCCGATGCCTTCACCCTCAAGACGGCGGCGGAACGCAAACGGATGCTATCGGACATCCTGGGTTTGGACCAATGGAGCGGCTATGAAGCGACGGTGAAGGAGCGCTTGAGCGGCCTGGATTCGCAGATCGATATCTTGCAGCACGATATCCGCGCGATCGAGGCCGAGATTAAGCGCGAAACGCAACTGCGCGCGGAATTGGAGGCGGCGCTGACTGGGCTGGCCGCGGCCCAAGCCGAGCTTCAGGCGGCCGACGAGCAGTATCGCGCTGTCGCAAACGCAGCCGACAGTTTGCGCCGGGAACGGGAGCGCCTGGGCGAGCTGGAAGGGCTCATCGCCGGCCGCCGCGCGGAGATTGAGGCGATCGAGGCGGAACTGACGCGCGCGGCCGCCAAAATCGAGGAGTATGAAAGCCGGATCGCCGACGGCGAGAGCATTGAAGCCGGTTATCAGCAGTTGTTGAGGGCGCGCGCCGAGCAGTCGACCATCGCCGAGCAGGTCGAACGGGCCCGGGCGACCGAATCGCGCATCCATGAACTGGAAAGCGCTCTGGCGCAGGAGCGGGCGCGCTTGCAGGGCGAAGCCGATGTCATTCGCGAGCGCATCCGCAATCTGCAAGCTCTGGGCCGGGCGGCGGCCGAGCGCGATGCCGGCGCGTTGCAGCGCGATGTCGCCGAATTGCAGGCGCTTGACGCGCGGCGCAATCGGGCAACCGGCGCGCTGCAAACGCTGCAAGCCGAGCGCGGTCGCCTGGCGGCGCGGCTGGAAAGCCTGGCCGCGGAAGGCAAGGACATCAATGAACGGCTGGAGCGTTTGCGTTTGGCGGACGGCGCGACTTGCCCGCTCTGTGGTCAGGCGCTGACGGCCGAGCATCGCGATGCCGTCATGCGGCAATTGGAGGCCGACCGCGCGGCGATGCGCGACGATTATCGCCGGGCGACAAGCGAGATCCGCGAGATTGCCGCCCGGCAAAAGTCGCAGGAGGGCGAGCTCGCGGAGTGGGCCGGGCAGCTGAAGGCGCTGCCCGCACTGCAGCAGCGCCTGGGCGCGGCCCAGCATGAAGCGCTAAAAGCGGAGGACGCGGAAGCGGATCTGGAACGCGAGCGCGGTCGGCTCGGGCAGATCGAAGCTCGGCTGAAGGCGCAGGATTTCGGCGGGGAGCTGCGGGCGCAGATCGCGGATCTGCGGGAGCAGCGCGATCAAATCGGCATTGACCCGGAAAGCCAGGCAGATATCAAAGCGCAGGTCGAGACGCTTGCCGCCTACGACCGCCGGCATTCGCAATTGGCGGATGCGCGGAAAAACTTGCCGGATGCCCGGCAAGCGCAGACCGAACTGGCCGCGCGCTCAGCAAGATTGCATGAGGCGCTGGCGGATGCGAGGAACAAGCTCGAGCGTTCTCAACGCGAGATGGCGGCGCTGGAAGCGAATGTGGAGCGAGAACGAGAGGCGCGCGCGGAAGTCGAGCGCCTGCGCGGCGCAGCGCAGCGCTGGAACGAACGCCGGACGATTCACGAGCAGGAATTGAGCGCCATCGCCGCCGGTCGCGAAAACAAGCTGCGTTTGGAAAAGCGCCTGGGCGCGGTTCAGGCAGGAAAGAGCCTGCTCAATGAACTGCGCGCCGCCTTCGGTCGCAATGGCCTGCCGGCGCTGATCATTGAAACGGCGCTGCCGGAATTGGAAGCCGACGCGAATGCGCTCCTGGCGCGCATGACGGGCGGACGGCTGTCCCTGCGTTTCAGCGCACAGCGCGAAAAAGTGGGCGGCGGCCTGCTGGAGACGCTCGATATCGACATCGCTGACGACCGCGGCCGGCGGGCTTATGAACTGTATAGCGGGGGCGAGGCCTTCCGCATCAACTTCGCGATTCGCATCGCCTTGTCCAAGCTTCTGGCGCGGCGGGCGGGCGCTCAACTGCGGACGCTGTTTATCGATGAGGGCTTCGGCTCCCAGGATGAAGAGGGCCGCGACAAACTGGTGGAGGCCATCAACAGCATTCGCAGGGATTTCGACCTGATCCTGGTGATCACGCATATTGACGAATTGCGCGATGCCTTCCCGGTTCACCTGCTGGTGGAAAAGACGCCTGATGGCAGTATACTCAGCTTTGCACAGTGACCAATAGTAAAGGAAGAAGCGATGGGGACATTTGAATCGCTGTTGAGCCGCGACGAAGTCGATTTCTTCGTCGCGAATGGCTATCTGGGTCCTTACGCCGCGATGAGCCCGGCGGAGATGGCGGCCATTCGGCGCGAGATTGACGAGCATGTCTTGACGACGGACGGGCCCAACCCGCGCTCTCGCGTTCAATCCCGGCACATGGATCAGCCGGTCATCTACGACCTGGCGACGCATCCGGCCATGATCGACCGGATCGCCGGCATCCTGGGTCCGGATTTGATCGTTTGGGCGACGCAGCTCTGGCTGAAAGACCCGGGCGGGATTGAAATCCCCTGGCATCAAGATATCAATTTTTGGCCGCTGGAGCCGCCGATCAACACTTCCGCCTGGATCGCGATTGACGATGTCACGGTGGAGAACTCCTGCGTGCAGATCATCCCCGGCTCGCATCGCGAATCGCTGGCGCACGTCAAAGTCGAAGCGAAAGTGGCTTTTGGAAAGATGGCCGACCCGGATGCCTTTGACGCGGACGGGGCGATCAATATGGAATTGAAGCCGGGCGAATTCTTCATCTTCAGCGAGCGCCTGCTGCACCGTTCGAGCAAGAACACATCAAACAAACGGCGGCTCGGCATGTCGCTTAGAGTCACTCTGCCCATCACGCATATCTTTCAAGACAGGGGCCCGCTGCACCCGGGCCATACGGCGATCGTGGCCAGGGGCAAAGATCGGATGGGCTTCAACCGCTACGCCGGCCGACCTGCGTAGCCCCTCAATTGGCGACGATGTAGGGGCGACCCTTGGGGCGACCTTCGCCGAGCTTCATTCAATGTCACGCCGGAGCAAATTGGAAATCAAATAGCAGGAATCGAATTCAGAGCAATCCAGGCAGCAAATATCATTCGGTTGGAGCTTGACCTGTACGCGCATGATGCTTCAGCCAATCCAAGTCATTCTTGGCAACCGACATATCTGTTTCGATTCTACCTAGTCTATCTATGATGTTCTTGTGCGCATCCGCTGAGGCTTTCCAAAGGGTATAGAATCCACCAATCATTGGAACAGCAATTCCAACGACGATGCCAACAACCTCGCTTATCCCAATAGTGATAGTGATTGACGTAGCGTCCACGATGTCCTCGGGGCAATCAATTAACGCATCACTATGTTACCATGTTGATGGCTACTATTTCTGGTCGATGGTTTCTGGGTAGTGTATCCATTTCGGTTGAAATAGGCTGGTAGGGGCGAGCCGGTGGCTCGCCCCAGAAAAGGAACAGGAATGCAAGCAGCCGAATCCACATACCAATTAAGCCGCGACGAAGTCAGTTTCTACGTCGAAAACGGATACCTCGGTCCTTACGCCGCGATGACACCGGCCGAAATGGCCGGAATTCGCGCCGAAATCGAAGCGAATGTACTCAACAGCGACGGACCCAACCCGCGCCGGCCGATGCAATCGCGGCACATGGACACGCCGGCGGTCTTCGATCTGGCGGCGCATCCCGCCATCATTGAGCGGATCGCCGGTCTCTTCGGACCCGACCTGGTCGTCTGGACGACCAATTTCTGGCTGAAAGAACCTGGCGGCGCCGAAATCCCCTGGCACCAGGATATCAACTTCTGGCCGATAGAGCTGCCCGTGAATATCTCCGCCTGGATCGCCATCGACGACGTCACAGTGGAAAACGCCTGCTTGCAGATCATCGCCGGCTCGCACCGCCAGTTCATACCGCACATGCGCGCGCCGGAAGAGATGGCGATTGGGGAAATGGCGAGTCCCGATGCTTACGACGCCAGCCTGGCCGTCAATATGGAATTGAATGCGGGCGAGTTCTTCTTGTTCAGCGAGCGCCTGCTGCACCGTTCCAGCCGGAACAACTCCGACAAGCGCCGGCTGGGCCTGGCTATCCGCGTGACGCTGCCTATGGTTCACATCTTCCAGGACAGTCACCTGCACCCGGGCCATACGGCGATCCTGGCCAGCGGCGTCGATGTGATGGGCTTCAATCGTTACGCGGGCCGGCCTGTGTAGACTGCCAATTCGCAACGATGTAGGGGCGACCCTTGGGTCGCCCACAAATATCGACCTATATTCAATGAGAAACAGGCCTGACGCGTATCCCAGCTAAGTCTATTTTGGCATAGTTGTTGTAACATACAGAATGGCATGCAAAAGAGCCAAGAAAACTGTCGCTGCGAGGAGCCAATTAAGGGTAGCGAGACTGTTTGCTTTCGCAATTGATACACATTCGTTACTGGCATATACATCGCAGTGGTCTTTCAACAGCTGCTCAAGGTAATCTTTGTCCTCCCTAGTTGCGTAATCCCATAGATTTTCCCACTCAGGCTTGATTATTCCGCCCGGCTTTACAACCGGATTCATTACAATCAAATATTGCCAGGCCGCATACAGATACAGAACTCCCAGCAACACCTTTATTAGAAGTAGCCAAGGCCCTACGTCCGGCCGATGTGACTGCGGCAAGAGTATTGCGGATGCTCCTGCAATACCATTAATGAGAACAAAATTCCAATGAGCCTTTGCATCAAGCTTCGCTACGCCGTCTACTTGAATCTGGAATTGAGCCTGAAGAATCGATACAATGTGAAGGACACGATCAGATTTCATCTTTTCTCCTCGGAGACAGAATGTTCGATAAGAATACACAACCTACAGCGCCGCCGTCAGATTCAAAGCCGAAACCACCACCGCCGCCAGAATCTACGCCCAAGCCAAATTATCGCGAAGGCAACCGTGGCGGATCGAAAATTGAAAAGCGTCCGGCGTCGCCGAAAAACAACTAGCCAACCGTCCTCGAGTTGTTGGCGTGTGCATCTGTAGAGGCACTTTTTTCTAAAACTGAGCGACGGATGTGGAGACGCAGGGGCACGTGTTCCTGCCCTAAGTCCACTTCCGCCGCAGTTCTTCCATGGCGTCTTTGGAACGGCGGCGCAGCTTGGCGCGGAAATGCGCCGCTTCAATGGCGCTGTATTTGCTGCGGACGATGCCGACGATCACCTCGGTGCATTCCTTGCAAAAGACATCATCCGCATTCAAGAAGGCGGCCGCGGGCAATTCCTGTTCGCAGCGAATGCAAGGCTTGAGTTCCGCCAAGTGGCATATTTCCTTTCGGTTAACCGGCTATTGTATGGGAAGCGCGGGCGGAATGGAATACCGCTGCATCGCCCGGTGGCTATAACAGGATCGAAATCGGGCGACCCGCCGAGTCGCCCCTACCAGACTATTTCAACCGAAATGGATACATTAGCAATTGAAGCAAAAATTCGACAAACGCCGGGCAATGTGTCAGAATATCTTCGGATGTCATTTTGACTTTCTTGCCGCAGGATCTTCTCGACACGGATGCAGAACTAGATTTGTTGCTTTGAATCTTTGGCGCCTGCTTTCTGCTTGCGCCGTGAACCGTGACGAGGAGAGACGGCAGTGAAATTATGTGTGATTAAAGGCGACGGCATCGGGCGCGAAGTCGTGCCGGTTGCCGTGCGCGTATTGCGGCAAGTCATTCCCGAGCTTGAAGTCGTCAGCGCGGAAGCCGGTTGGGACCGTTTCCAGGAGTCCGGCGACGCTCTGCCCGCCGAGACAGTTGACATCGCGCGCGAGGCCCAGGCGGTGCTTTTCGGCGCCTGCAGTTCCCCGTCCTATCCGGTCGCCGGATACTCCTCGCCCATCGTGAAACTGCGCAAATTGATGCAGACCTACGCCAACCTGCGCCCGACCCGCTTTCTGCCCGTGCCCACCGCCAAAGAAGGCGTGGATCTTGTTGTCGTGCGGGAAAATACCGAAGACCTTTACATCGGCGACGAGAGGACGGCCGATGCCGGCGATACCGGCACGGCGACCAAACGCATCACGCGCCAGGCCAGCGAGCGCATCGCCCATACCGCCTTCCGCCTGGCCCAGGGCGAAGGCCGCAGCCGCGTCACCATCGTGCACAAAGGCAACGTCCTGCCGCAGACTGACGGTCTGTTCCGCCGCGTCGCCTACGAAGTCTCGAAAGCCTACCCCGAAATCGAGACGGACGAATTGCTGGTGGATACGGCCGCATACTGGATGGTCAAGGAACCGACGCGATTTGACGTCATCTTGACGCCGAATCTCTACGGCGACATCTTGTCGGATATGGCGGCGGCCTGGGGCGGGGGATTGGGTTTGGCGCCGGCGCTCAACATGGGCGACGATGTCGCCATCGCCGAACCGGTCCATGGCTCGGCGCCGGATATCGCCGGCGAAGGCATCGCCAACCCGACGGCGGTCATCTTGAGCGCCGCGATGCTCGCGCGGCATCACTGGAATCTGCCCGAAATCGCCGACCGCATCGACGCCGCCGTGTACGCCGCCCTCCGCCTGGGCGATTACACCGCCGACATCCTCGGCGCCGACGGCATGAGCACGGAAGACTTCGCCGATCTCATCTGTGAACAGCTGAGCTGAAGCCCCAAAGCGCTATCGGGACATTCCCGCGCAGTGCCGCGCTGCTGCGCCCGTATAATTTTGTACGCTCTGGACGATACTGTCTTAAAAATCCGGCATATAATGACTGGAGTTTAATCCTTTCTCAGCAAGGCCGGGAAAGCAATAAAAGAGTCTGAAGTACGGCGTGGGGCGATTCTGTGCATCGTCCGCCATCCGCCGATTGGATTTGCGGGCGACACACCGTGTCGCCCCTACCAAGCGACTCTATGCGACTTGCGCCCGGTTGCTTCCCGGCCGGGGGAATTGGATTAGGCTGGTTGTTCCCTTAGAAAAAAGAGGTTGCATGATGCCAGCGACACCTAACTTCAATTCTGCAACATATCGACGCCTGCTCCAGTTCATCGTCCTGCTAGCGCTGTTGGCGATTGCGCTGCCGGGCGGGGCGCAGCTGGCGCTGGAAGAAGATGCGCAAGCCGCGACGCCAGCTCTGCCCGTCCTCGAATTCAGAACGTACGACGCCGGCTGGCTGCGCTACCGAAACAGCGACGAAGCCGGGGAACTCAAACTCGCGATTGAAGACATTGCGAAGTTTCCCTTTCGCCACGTGATGGCGGAAACCTTGTTCGAGCTGGATGACTTAAAAGATGCCGAAACGCTCGCCGAGCAAATCGAAGCCATCGGGGAAATCGATGAGGATTTGCTGGCATACGACGAAGAAGAGATAGTCGGCATCTGCGACACCATTAAGTTGAGCAACAGCACGGATACAATCTGCGTGCCAGGAACCAGCGCCATGCCCGATGGTCAGGTTTTCCTCGCGCTGTTTCAGCCCGAGACCTTCGCGCTCGTCGCGCTGACCACGCCCATCGACAATGTAGCCAGCGCCGCCGCCAACGCCGACTGGACGCCGACAGCCACTCCGCCGCCGGCGTCCGCGGCTCAGCCGGGCCCGGCCGAAGGCTGTGGACCGTATACGCCCGGAAAGTGGCTCACGGCGGAAGAATACGAGGCTTCCGGCCTGGACCTGAACCCGAGAGGACCGGGCGCATTATGCGTGATCGGCGCTTACAATTGCTTTCAGCCGGATGAAGGCGCGCCCTATATGCAGGCGCACTGCAAAAGGAGCCAGGTCGTCTCGGACGGCGGCGGCGATGGTGGCGATGGCGTTGTAATCGGCGAAACCGGTGATGGCGGCGGCGAAGATGATGAAGTCGATTGTTCGGTCAACCCGCATGCGCAGGGCTGCGCGTAAGCGCGGCGGCCGGGATGGGGGTAGGGGCGACACGCTGTGCCGCCCGCCAACACCGGTAGGGGCGACACGCTGTGTCGCCCACCAACACCGGTAGGGGCGAGCCGGTGGCTCGCCCGCATATTGACAATTACAACATCGGCCGATTCACGGAATTGCGCCTACCGGCGTCGGGTGATTGCGCGGCGGGCGTTTCGGTGGGTCGCGTAGACACAGGTGGCCGGCTGGATAGGGTGTAGGGGCGAGCCATTGGCTCGCCCGCATATTGACAATTACAACATCGGCCGATTCACGGAATTGCGCCTACCGGTGTCGGGTGATTGCGCGGCGGGCGTTTCGGTGGGTCGCGTAGACACAGGCGGCCGGCTGGATGTGGTGTAGGGGCGAGCCATTGGCTCGCCCGCATATTGACAATTACAACATCGGCCGATTCACGGAATCGCCTCTACCGATGGCGGGTGATTGCGCGGCGTGCGTTTCAGCGAAATGTCCCTATGCAGATGGCGGGCGAGCCAATGGCTCGCCCCTACAGATGCCGGGGGATGGCGCATCGGGCGTTTCAGCGAATCGCCCCAACCGATGCCGGGTGTGATTGTGCGGCGGGCGTTTCAGCGAAACGCCCCTACCGATGTCGGTTGATTGCGCGGCGCGTGATGGTGCGGCGGGCGAGCCAATGGCTCGCCCCTACCGATTCCGCGTATGCCGCATATGCCGCGCGCATGCCGCGCAATTAGCCGCATGTCCCCTTCTTGTCGACGAACTCGGCGCTGATCCAGCCGCGCTCGCCGTGATAATCCACCTTGAACCAGCGCGCCGTCCGCTCCAGCGCCGTCAGCGTGGCGTTATACGGCACTTCGCCGACGATCTCGCCGTCGGGCGCGGCGCGGAAGTTGAGGATGAATTGCGTCCGCACCATGCAATTGCTCAGGTTTTGCGCCGAGATTGGCGCGGCTTGGGCGGCCGGTTTCGACGTGGCGCAGGCATCGGGCGGATCGCCGGGCAGCAGCACCAACATGCCGGGTCCGTCGATCGTCCCGCAGGTCATGCCGTTCAAGCTGCAAGCGGCCCAAGCCTGCACCGTGCGCGGCAAGACGGCGGTGTCGATGAAGGTGAAAGATCCGCCGGCCGCCGTGAAGCAGATCTGCGTGTTGGGCGTGACCCAGGACCAGACATCGACGGCGTCGACGAAGTCGCCCTGTTTGATATTGGGGTTGGCGATCTGCATGGCGTTGAGGCGCTGGCACTGGGTGGATTCGCTGAGATTGTTAGCGACGATGCCATCGAGGGTCAGGCAGGTAGAGACGGGCGACGCCGTGACCGCTGATTCGTCTTCATCGTCATCGCCTCCGCCTCCGCTTCCCCCTCCGCTTCCACCTACTACATCATCGCTGGGCGGCTGCTGCGGGGCCGGCGGCGGGATATAACCGCTATGCTCAATCGCGCCAATGTCGCAAGTGCTGCCGATTGGTCGAGAAACGCCGCGCTGGTCGATGTTTCCGCCTTGGTTGTCAGGCAGACAAGCAATACCATCTCTATCAATGGCCGGGCTGCCAGCGCGGGGAATGTAGAAGCTGCCCAAGCGGTGGACGCTTGGTCCGGCCAGCTGCGGGTTGAATTTCAACGCTGTATTGGTTTCGGGCACGCGGCCCGAAAGTAAATCCGCTTGTCCCAGGCTGTCGCAATTGGATGTCGCAATTATGCTGCCCCTGTGTCCATCGGTACGTGTTTCACGATTCAGCGCGCCGTTGACGAGGCTCGCTATGTCTATTCCGCTGTCGTCGGCTTGTCCTGTTCTCCGGCAATCTCTGGGGCTATTGCCAAAGAGTATGCTGTTATGCACGGTCACGATATTGGCGGCGTTCAAATCAAGAGCGCCTCTGGTCGCGCCTGAGGTGTTGTCGGTTATGGTGACATGACGCAAGACAAGCGATTGCGAGTCGGTAATGGCTCGGTGAAAGTCAATAGCGCCGCCTCGACCGAGTGCGCTATTGTTGAAGAAGCTGCTGTTGTTGATGGCAGTAACGCCACTCACCTGTATCGCGCCGCCGTTTTTTGCGGCTCGGTTATTGAAAAAGGCGCAGCGGTTTATTGTGATCGTGACCGTGTTGATGCCAAATATCGCGCCGCCGTTGCCGCCAGCATCGGAAGGGTCGTCAATGAGCGCGGTGTTGTTGTGTATCACGCAGTCGGTAAATGTGTAAGTGCCTGAGCCAGCATAAGCATAGATAACGCCGCCGCCCTCAGTATTGCCTGCTGCGCCACCGGTGAAGGTGATATTCTTGAAAGTGATCGTTGGACTTCCCCAGAAGGCAAAGAAACCGTCGCTGCTGTTGCCTCGGATCGCGTAGCCTTTGCCGTCGATGGTCAACTCTCCGGCCCCGTCGCCGCCCCTCCACAGTCGGGAGTTGAGCTGAACATCGCCGCTCAATACGACGGTGTCATCGCCGCTGCCGGCGGTGCATGTGCTTCCCGAAGGGGTGGCGTCTTTCCAAGCGGAGTCAAAAGCTTGCGTGAAGGTGCAGCCCGCGCCGACGGTGATTGTGGCGGCATGGACCGGCGCCGACAGCAGCAAGGCGACCAACGCGATGAGAATGAGCTTGGCAAGGCTTCCGGAGTTCATGGCGAACTCCGGCGAAGGTCGAGATCTGGTGATTAGCGCGGGGGGGGGGGGGGGGGGGGGGGCAGGCTAACCGCTCCAGGAGAGTGGGTTGAAAGCGTCAGTTTTCCGGCGCGCCGGGCATGCGACTTGATTAATTTCATGACATCGCTCGCTTTGTCTAGAGTGCGGGACATTATAGCGATTCGCTATCTTATGAGCAATGTATCAGGAGATGTCCCGAAATGCAAGGTTTAAGAGACGTATTAAGGGAATTTATGGATGTGGAAATATTCGGGATAGCCGCTTGGCCGCAAGTCCTGACCGGCGCGCCGACGCTGCCCGCCACAGGCGGCCGGCTGGATAGGGTGTAGGGGCGACACTGTGTGTCGCCCGCCGTACCCATGGCCCGACATCGGTAGGGGCGAGCCGGTGGCTCGCCCGCCTGGTCGGCCCAGCGCGATCGCGGACGTATCGGTGGGTCGTGTAGGCCGCGCAGACACAGTCGGCCGGCTGGATGTGGTGTAGGGGCGACACTGTGTGTCGCCCGCATAGTCACATTTACAGCATCGGCCGATTCGCAGAATTGCCCCTACCGACGCAGGGTGTTTGCGCATCGGGCGTTTCAGCGAAACGCCCCTACCGGTGTCGGGTGATTGCGTGTCGGGTGATTGTGTGGCGGGCGATTCACAGAATCGCCCTTACCGGTGTTGGGTGTTTGCGCGGCGGGTGATGGTGCGGCGGACGACACACAGTGTCGCCCCTACAGATACGGGGATATGGCGCGACGGGCGTTTCAGCGAAACGCCCCTACCGGTGTCGGATGATGATGGAACGGGCGATTCACAGAATCGCCCCTACAGATGCAGCGTATATCGTCCGCTAGCCGCAAGTCCCCTTCTTATCGACGAACTCGGCGCTGATCCAGCCGCGCTCGCCGTGATAATCCACCTTGAACCAGCTCGCCGTCCGCTCCAGCGCCGTCAGCGTGGCGTTGTGCGGCACTTCGCCGACGATCTCCCCGTCCGGCGCGTTTCGGAGGTTGAGATTGAACTGCGTCCGCACCATGCAATTGCTCAGGCTTTGCGCCGCCGGCACGGCCGGCGCGGCCTTGGCCGCTTTGGTCGCGGAGTCGGCGGCCGCCTGCGCGGGCCGGTCGCCGGGCATCAGAACGAGAATGCCCGGTCCGTCGACCTTCGCGCAGGTCATGCCGTCCTTGCTGTAGGCTTCCGGTTCACGCGTGGTTCGCGGCATGGCGGCGGTGTCGATGAACGTGAAAGATCCGCCGGCGGCCTCGAAGCAGATTTCCGTGTTGGGCGTGACCCAGGACCAGACATCGATGGCGTCGACGAAGTCGCCCTCTTTGATATCGGGGTTGGCGATCTGCATGGCGTTGAGGCGCTGGCACTGGGTGGATTCGCTGAGATTGTTGGCGGCGATGCCCTCGAGGGTCAGGCAGGTGGAAACGGGCGCCGCCAGGACCGCCGCCAAGGTCTCGTCGTCGTCGTCATCGTCGTCATCATCGCTTCCGCCTCCGCTATCGCCGCCTGAGATGACGGTAACAACGCTGGGCGCCGGGGGCGGCACATAACCCTCATGTTCAATCGTGCCGATATCGCAATTGTTGCCGGTGAAGCGCGGTCGGGGCTGGCCGCGCTGGTCTGTCGCCAGGCTCAAGCCGTTGATCGCGCTGGTGATGCAAGAGCTGATGGCGTCAATCGCCGGGCTGCCGAACCGCGGTATGTAGAAGTTGCCCAAGCCATGCACGCTGGGACCAACCAGATCCGGATCGTCGGTCGTCTGGCCGCTCGTGCAATTCGAGGTGGACCCGCTTTCGATGATGTTGCCGGCGATCTGCGTGATGGTGACGCTGGAATCCGTGCGAATGGCGCAGTCGTCGCTGGCGTTGCCGTAGATGATGCTGTTGACAATGCTGACCGTGCCGCCATAGACGCGAATTCCGCCGCCGACTTGGTTCCCGAAGTTGCTTACGCCGCTGGAGTTGGGCGTATTGTTGGTTATGGTCGAATGATAGAGATGCAGCGTGCCGCCGCCCATATAAATGCCGGCGCCGCGACCATGACTTGACGTATTGCCAAAGATGCTGGTGTTGACGATGGTGACAGTACTGCCGGCAATGTTGATGCCCGCGCCTTCGCCGCGGGACCTGTTGTTGTAGATGGCGCTGTCTTTGATTTTCGTCGGGCTGCCGCCGGCGCCAACGGAGTGCTGAGCTCCGGGCGCCGATATAAATGCCGCCGGCGCCAACGGAGTGCTGCCCAGTACTTGTGTCCGGGTCAGTTGTGGCATTGCGCACCACCACCCGGTTCAGGGTCAGTTCGCCCAGGCTTCTGATGCTGGCGCCGTGAGGGGTGGTCCCGGAATCCGCGCGGGCGACGTAGGCATTGGCGATAATCAGGTTGTTCAGCGTCAGAACGCCGCCTGAAGCGTTGTTGAAGGGTCGGTACTTGCCGTCGCCGTTGATGGTGTTGCCCCCGCCGTTGATGGTGACGGTCGATGTGATTTGGGGCAGACTGGCTTCCAGGGTGATGTCGGCAGTGATGTTGATCGGCGCTGTGTCGGCAAAGCCGTTGGTGAGGGAGGTGTTGATGGCGCAATTGGCCAAGCCCTGACCAGCTTGGTCGTGGCGCAGGCCGCGGGCGGGTAGGTGTCGATGTTGTTGTGGGTGACGGGCTGGGCCGAGACCGGCCCCGCCGAAAGCAGCAGGAATACAAGCGCGATGAGCCGCCAATGATCGTCGTCATCATCGCTTCCGCCTCCGCTATGGCAAGACTGCCGGAGTTCATGACGACCTCCGGCGCAGGGCGAATTTTAGCGAGAGATGCAAGCCATGCACGCTGGGGATCCGGATCGTCGGTCGTCTGGGGGGGGGGGGGGGGGGGGGGGGGCTAATCGCTCCAGGCCGTTGCGGGAGGGAAGCGTAAATTTGCCGGCGCGCCGGGCCCGAACTGTCTTTGATTTCATCGCTGTACACCCTAAGTCTATTTTGCGGCATATTATAGCAATTGGCTATCTTATGGGCAATATATCCGATTATGACCCACATTGCAAGAAATTAAGGCCGGCAATGACGGTCAGTTTTGAAGCGCTTGCCTTGGGGGCTGGCGCCGGCATGGCAGCCGAAAGCACATGGCGATGAGGAGACTGGCAAGTCGCGCATGACGCCGGCGCCGAATTTTAGCGAGAGATGCGGCTAATCGGGCCTGCGGGAGGGAAGCGTAGGGGCGACACTGTGTGTCGCCTAAGTCTATTTTGCCAACAGCTATCACCCGATTATGACCCACATCGGTAGGGGCGAGCCTTGGGGGCTCGCCCGCCACATGGCCAGATGTCGCGCCCCAGCGCGGTACGGGTGTAGGGGCGACACTGTGTGTCGCCTGCCAACAGCGTCACCCGACATCGGTAGGGGCGAGCCGGTGGCTCGCCCGCCTGGTCGACCCAGCGCGATCGCGGGCGTTTCGGCGGATCGCGCATGTCGCGCGGACACAGACGGCCGGCTGAATGGGGCGTAGGGGCGACACTGTGTGTCGCCCGCAAATTCACATATACGGCATCGGTAGGGGCGAGCCGGTGGCTCGCCCGCCCAGTCGGCCCAGCGCGATCGCGGGCGTTTCGGCGGGTCGCGCAGGTCGCGCATACACAGACGGCCTGCTGAATGGGGTGTAGGGGCGACACTGTGTGTCGCCCGCAAATTCACATATACGGCATCGGTAGGGGCGAGCCGGTGGCTCGCCCGCCTGGTCGGCCCAGCGCGATCGCGGGCGTTTCGGCGGATCGCGCAGGTCGCGCATACACAGACGGCCTGCTGAATGGGGTGTAGGGGCGACACTGTGTGTCGCCCGCATAGTCACATTTACAGCATCGGCCGATTCGCAGAATTGCCCCTACCGATGTAGGTTGTGATAGTGTGGCGGACGATTCATAGAATTGCCCCTACCATTGACGGGTGCTTGCGTGGCGGACGATTCATAGAAACGCCCCTACCGATGCCGGGTGTGATAGTGCGGCGGGCGACACACAGTGTCGCCCCTACAGATGCGGGGGGATGGCGCGGGGCGTTTATCGCCCCCTAGCCGCATGTCCCCTTCTTGTCGACGAACTCGGCGCTGATCCAGCCGCGCTCGCCGTGATAATCCACCTTGAACCAGCGCGCCGTCCGCTCCAGCGCTGTCAGCGTGGCGTTATACGGCACTTCGCCGACGATCTCCCCGTCGGGCGCGGCGCGGAGATTGAGATTGAACTGCGTCCGCACCATGCAATTGGCCAAGCCCTGCGCGGCCGGCACGGCCGGCGCGGCTTTGGCCGCTTTGGTCGTGGCGCAGGCCGCGGGCGGATCGCCGGGCAGCAGCACCAACATGCCGGGTCCGCCGATCGTCCCGCAGGTCATGCCGTTCAGGCTGCAAGCGGCCCAAGCCTGCACCGTCCGCGGCATGACGGCGGTGTCGATGAAGGTGAAAGATCCGCCAGCCGCCTCGAAGCAGATTTGCGTGTTGGGCGTGACCCAGGACCAGACATCGATGGCGTCGACGAAATCGCCCTCTTTGATATTGGGGTTGGCGATCTGCATGGCGTTGACGCGCTGGCACTGCGTCGATTCGTTGATGTTGTAGGCGGCGATGCCTTCGAGGTCCAGGCAGGTGGAGACGGGCGGCGCCAGGGCCGCCTCCAAGGTCTCATCGTCGTCGTCATCGCTTCCGCTATCGCCGCCTGAGATGACGGTAACAACACTGGGCGGCGGGGGCTGAACCGGCGGCGGGGGCTGAACCGGCTGCGGGGGCTGAACCGGCTGCGGGGGCTGAACCGGCTGCGGGGGCTGAACCGGCTGCGGGGGCTGAACCGGCTGCGGGGGCTGAACTGGCGGCGGGGGCGGGGCATAACCCTCATGTTCAATCGCGCCGATGTCGCACTTGTCGTTAGCGCCGGGCGGGTTTGGCCGCGCCTCTCCGCGCTGGTCTACGCTGTAGCCGTCAACTGATGAGGCGAGGCAGGCGACGGCGTCGATGGCCGGGCTGCCGGACCGCGGTATGTAAAAGTTGCCCAAGCCATGTACGTCGGGACCAGCCAGATCCGGATCGTCGGTCGTCTGGCTCGCCGTGCAAGTCGAGTCGGCGCCGCCGCCGATGATGTTGCCGCTGAGCGTGCCGACGGTGACGGAGCTGCCAATCCGACAGTTTTCTTGATTGCCGCTGAAAGTGTTGCCGTAGATGATGCTGTTGCTCAGGTGCAAGGTTCCGCCATTCGCGCGCAGGCCCGCGCCCTGATTTTGGCTGGCGCTGCCATCGGCGTTGGTGGTGCTATTGCCCGTGATGGTCACCTGGTAAAGCCTTACGATGGGGCTCTCGCTGAGGCCCATGTAAATGCCGCCGCCGCGCGCTCCGCTCGTATTGCCGTAGATGCTGGTGTTTTGGATGGTGGTGGTGCCGTTTCCGTCGATCCGGATGCCGCCCCCGTTGGCGTAAGACGAGTTGTTGTGGATGGCGCTGTTATTAATGTCCAAATCTGAACCACTGAAATAAATGCCGCCCGCGCTGATGTTAAGAGTTGAATCCGTTGAAGTCTTGCCATTGCGAATCACAACCCGATTCAAGGTCAGCACGCCTTCCGCCTTAATGGAGGCGCCGTGATTGTATTGATCCTCTTCGGGCGTGCCCGAGCCGACGAAGGCCTTGTCGATAATCAGGTTGTTCAGCGTCAGGATGCCGGAAACGTTCACGTAGAAAGGTCGGTACTTGCCGTCGCCGTCGATGATGAATTTTCCGCCGTCGCCGTTGATGGTGACGGTCGATGCGATTGTGGGCAAAGAGTCTTTCAAGGTGATGTTGGCGGTGATGTTGATCGTGTCGGCGTAGAGGTTGCCAACGGCATTGGTGATGGCGTCGCGAAGCTTCTCGTAGGTGTCGATGTTGTTGAAGTCGACGGCATGGACGGGCGCCGCCGAAAGCAGCAGGAATACAAGCGCGATGAAAAAGAATCTGAGCGGGTGGACGGAGCCAGGATTAAGGTCCAGGAGCTTCTTCCTGAATTTTACGGGGGGGGGGGGGGGGGGGGTGAACATAATGGATTCTCCCAGTTCAAAACGGGCTTGATTGGCTTGGCCGGGCTTAGAGGCCCGCCCTCAGTTCGAGAGACAGAGCTTCGTCCAGGGACCGTCTTTTTCGCCCCGGTAGCGCGCTTTCAGGCGGAAGCAGATTTTTTTGCCATAAGGCATATAGATGCCGCTTAGGCTGTAGCCGCCGGTCCGCTTGTGTTTCGCGGACGAAATGTAGACCGTGCCTTTGCTCGGCGTGTTCGCTCGTTTGTGGGATTGCCATTTGCCGTTAATGGCGTAGTCGAGGCGATAACCGTCCGGCGGCGGCTGCGGGGCATCCCAGGAGAATTCGACCTGCCAGCTTGAGCCGGCGCAGGGCGCGTTCTCGCAGCCCAAATCATGGATGATGGCCTGGCCCCGCACCGTCTTGGGCGCAATGTCCTGCGCGAAAATGCCGCCGGCCGCGGTCGTCAGCAGCGGCAGCGCCAGCGTGAATCTGAACAAAATCGTTACTATGAGACGCATAATCATAAAACCCGCGTTATGGCATGTTTCGCCATTATAGTGCCATATCCCGGATTGTCAAGCATTTGGGACTTCGGGAAGCCCGCAATTTCGCGGAAGTTGCCCGGCCGCGCCTGAGGCTTGCGGACGAGTTCAATCGCCAGATCCGCGCATTTCGACGCGCCGAATTTTGCAAGATTTTGCAGATTCTTGAGATTATTTGACTTGTTTCAGAAACAGACTTAGCTTACAGGCCAGATGTTGACGAAAGCGCCGCGACCAGCCTGATCCTGAGCCTGATGCCCGGGGCGGGACGCTTATTTGCATAGAATATCTTATTGTATGATTTTACAATTTGGTAACGTTACAGGCATTGTAAGATTTCGGCGGCTGCGCGTTCCGCCAACGGCTGCTGAATGCCAACAGCAGCGAGAGCGTCACCGCCAGCTTGATCCGGCGCCGGATGCGTGAGGCGGCCTGAGCCTAAGGCCCGGCGCGGGATGCTTATGCGAAAAATACGTATTATTGAATGGGATTTTTGATAAAGTTCCGCTTCCTCGAAACTCAGGTTTTTGAGGCTCGGAATCCTGCGCTATACGCGCAATTGCCGCTAAAATTGGAACTGGGATTATTGCGCCATCGACCGCATTGTTGTCGATTTGGCGCGCGGTTGTCCCAAGGGCGGAATGACATAATACGTGTTCGGAGAATGACGCGCCATGAACGTTCAGGATCGCCGCATAGTTCGCACGCGCAAGGCCTTGATCGACGCTCTTGTTGAGTTGAGCCTGGAGCGAGGATACGAAAACGTCAAGATTAAAGATATTATTGATCACGCCAACATCGGCAACTCGACCTTCTACCGACATTACAAAAACAAGAACGATCTGCTGGCCAAGCATCTGTACGGAATCGAGCAGGAATTCAAGCGCGGAACAAGCCCGGAAATGTCGCCTTACGAAGTGTCGCTTTCGGTCTTCACCATCGTCGACAAGCATCGGGACTCCTGCCTGCTGGCGATGTCCCTGCCGGAAGATCATCCGGTGATGATACCCATCCTGGAAAGGGCGACGGAATCGGTAGACGCCCGTTATGAAGCGCGCGACGAGACTGTCATCCCCTTCAAGGTATCGGCGAATCACATGGTGAGTTCATTTATGAAGATGTTCTACTGGTGGATCACCGAAGGCGAGGATTTCAGCCCGGAGCAGATGGCGACCATGGCGAGCGAACTCATCCTCAAGGTGGCCGCAACCGGCGCGCTGGATCGAAGAGCCGGCAGCCTGCCCTCGGCGTCGGATTTTAGTCAGTGAAACATGCCGCCCGCCAATCCGACCCGTGTCTGGGTTGATTGGCATTGCGTTCTGCTATCGCTCGTTTTCTGCGCCATCCCCGGCTTAACGCCCCCTCGGTCCCCCGCCGCAGCGCAATCATCGCAATCATCGCAATCATGTAGGGGCGAGCCATTGGCTCGCCCGCCTGACGGCTGAGTAGCGGTCAAGTTTGATGCAACCGGGCATGATAGCGGCGGGTCAGCCAATGGCTGAGCCCTACAAGGCGCGTTTGTGTCGCAAATCGTAGGGGCGAGACTTGTCTCGCCCAAAAGCGCGCGCTATTGCAAGGTTGGGCCGCGCTATCCGATTTAGAAACACGACCTGGCTTATTTGCTTGACAAATGCCGTCTGTTGGCGTAAAGTAGGATAACAATACCCCCTGGCGACCTCTCGATAGCTCGTCAGGCAATTTGCGGGAGGCTAGGGCAAATCCTAGCCTCTCTTTAATATGATCCGACGAGAATGATAGTTCCCACACACTTCATAAGCAGCGCCGGCAAAGCGCTGCTTCTGCTCGCGGGCGACCCAATGGCTCGCCCCTGAATCCCCCGCCGCCGCAGAATTGATAACTTTAGGCGCGCCCCGCGCCGCACTTACGCTAAAATAATGGCAGCGTTCACACCTCTCCTAAGGAGGAATCCGCCATGGTCAGTTTCACCCGACAAGAAGCGCTCGATTACCACCGCCGCGGCCGACCCGGCAAAATCCAGATCGCGCCGACCAAGCCGCTGGACAGCCAACTGCATCTCTCGCTGGCCTATTCGCCCGGCGTCGCCGAAGCCGTGCTGGAGATCGACGAGGACCCGCTCAAGGTCTACGAGATGACGGCGCGCGCCAACCTGGTGGCGGTGATATCCAACGGCAGCGCCATCCTCGGCTTGGGCGACCGCGGACCGCTGGCCTCCAAACCGGTGATGGAAGGCAAGGGCGTGCTCTTCAAGAAGTTCGCCGATGTCGATGTCTTCGATATCGAAATCACCTCGCGCAAACCGGCGGAAATCATCGATGTCTGCAAGGCGCTGGCGCCCACATTCGGCGGCATCAATCTTGAAGACATCAAAGCGCCCGAATGCTTCGAGATCGAAGAGCGCCTCATCGAAGAATTGGATATCCCGGTCTTCCATGACGATCAGCACGGCACGGCGATCATTTCCGGCGCGGCCCTGCTCAATGCCCTGGAAGTCACCGGCAAGCGCATGGAAGACATCAAAGTGGTCATCAACGGCGCCGGCGCCAGCGCGATCTCAACCGGCAAGTTCTTCAAGGCGCTGGGCGTGGCCCGGGAAAACATCCTCATGCTCGATTCCCGCGGCGTGATCCACCACCAGCGCGAAGACAACATGAATATCTACAAAACCGAATTCGCCATCCCGACAGCCGCGCGGACACTGCAGGAGGCCTTGGAAGGGGCGGACGCGCTCATCGGCTTGTCCATCGCCGGCGCCGTCACGCAAGAGATGATCCTGGGCATGGCGCCCGATCCCATGCTCTTCGTCCTGGCCAACCCCACGCCCGAGATCATGCCGGAGCTGGCGCTGGAAGTCCGCCCGGACGCCATCATCGGCACCGGCCGCAGCGATTATGTCAACCAGGTCAACAACGTGCTGGGCTTCCCCTTCATCTTCCGCGGCGCGCTGGATGTTTACGCCAGCGGCATCAACGAAGATATGAAGATGGCCGCGGCCCGGGCCCTGGCGGCGCTGGCGCACGAAGATGTGCCCGATAGCGTGCTGATGGCTTATGGCGAAGAGTCGATCAAGTTCGGCAAGGATTACCTGATTCCCAAGCCGCTTGACCCGCGCGTCATGCTCTGGGTGGCGCCGGCGGTGGCGGAGGCGGCGATGAAGTCCGGCGTCGCCCGCCGCCAGATCGACCTGGACGAGTACCAGCATGAACTCATCATGCGCCAGGGCAGCGGCCGTCAAGTGCGGCAGAATATCGTTAATCGCGCGCGGACCGGGCCGCTCAAGTGCATCGTCTTTCCCGAAGGCGAAGAGCCGAAGATCATCCGCGCCGCCCTGCAGATCCGCGACGAGGGCATCGGCGAACCCATTTTGCTGGGCCGCCCGGCGCGCATACAGGGCACGATCGACAGTCTGGGTTTGAATTTCACGCCGGACGGCTTCGACCATTATGAAGCGGACAACCTCGATGAGTACGGCGAGCTGCTCTATGACATTCGTCAGCGCAAGGGCGTCACGCTGGGCAAAGCGCGGTCGCTGGCGCGGCAGCGCAACTATTACGCTTCGCTCATGGTCAGCAAAGGCGATGCCGACGCCATGGTCAGCGGTCTAACCTACGAGTACCCGGATGTGATTCGGCCGGCGCTGCAAGTCTGCGGGACGCGGGCCGGCGCGACGCGCGCGGCCGGCGTCTACCTGATGATCATTGAAGGCCGCACCTACCTGTTCAGCGACGCGACCGTCAATATCGATCCCGATGCCGAGACCCTGTCCGAGATCGCGATCCTCGCCAATGACTTCGCGCTGACGCTCGGCTTGGATCCGCGCGTGGCCATGCTGTCGTTCTCCAACTTCGGCGCCACGCCCCATCCGCATAGCAACAAGGTGCGGCGGGCGGTTGAGCTGGTGCGGGGGCGGCGGCCGGACATCACGGTCGACGGCGAGATGCAGGCCGATACCGCTGTGGTCATCGAGATCATTGAGGAGCGCTATCCCTTCAGCAGCGTTCGCGACGCCAATGTGCTGGTCTTCCCCAACCTGGATGCGGCTAACATCTCCTACAAGCTGCTCTCGCGCTTGACCAATGCCGAGGCGATAGGTCCGATTCTGCTGGGCATGGGCGCGCCGGTGCATGTGCTGCAAGCGGGTGACGATGTCGAGGATATCGTCGCTATCGCCGCCGTCGCCGCCATGGACGCGCATGCAAGGGATGGGTAGGGCGGGCCTTGGCTCGCCCGTTTTTCTACCCCCCTCAATCCCCCCATAGCAATGGGGGGAAGCATACTTCGGCCGTGCATCACTACACGTATGTTGTAGGGGCGAGCCCGTGGCTCGCCCGCCTTCTCGATACACAGAGGCCCGGTAGGGGCGAGCCGGTGGCTCGCCCGCATCTGGAGGCCCCAATGCGCTGGATATCATCGAGTCTTGACCGTAACAACATCTGAAGTTCAAAATAGGGACTTACATACGCCTTATTTTAGGATATACTGAAATGACATTGGTAGTTGCCACTGTGGAGGAAAGCTGGTGTTGCATCTCTGGTCTTTGGCGACATGGGGCATAGACATCACGCATGACGCTGGACAGCCGGAATGGATTGACGCGCCGGTTACCGAAGTTAGCATCGGCAACCTTTCAGAAGGTGAAGATCAGGCGTTTGATGGCGAGAGATGGACATTTAGGCTTGCGCAAACCCTATACTTATTGACAGCGTGGCACATGGACGAACCATGTGAGCATCTATACGTTACATGCATAGATCCTCGCGGAATTACGCTGCACAGAATACTCGAAGAGGTAGAGGTTCGGGAGGACATTCCCGTTTTGAGTACGGCGGGAATCCCGCTTACACATCTGTGGTACACTGTTGATGGATTCTATACGCTTACATTTGCCTATCTATATGGTGGTCTGCCGTATCAACATTTCGGCTCGTTTCGTATCCTGCTGACGCAGAAGGATGGATGGCATGAATGAGGAAGAACGCATCATGGAAGTAAGTGTAGAAAATGTGCGAACGCCAATCACCTGGCTGAAGGACCCGACGCGGCATCTCCTCAAGATCAAGGCCGTCAACGCAAAAGACGAGAGCGACGCCGATGCCAAGCCAACTTCACCGGACGACTCGTCAAATGAGGCGCCGGACGCGGATGAGGGCGTGGACTAAGCGATAGGATTGCGCGGGCCCGTCCGGCAACAGCGCATGCGCGCGAGGTCTGCGGCGGGTCTCCCACTGCAACTAGCGCGGGTCTTCAACTGCAAATGGTAGGGGCGAGCCGGTGGCTCGCCCGCATACTCTACCAACCGGGCATTACACCAGCTCATTCCCAACGCGTTTAGCTGCCGCAATTCGGTCAGTCGCGCCTTCATGCCTTGACTCGCTAGTGCATGCACATTACATTCTAAAGCGAACAGATGAGCGAAATCTTTCCAGCCGGTTATGCTGCAAACTGTGCGTTTGCACTGCGGTCGAGGATACGACTGCTAATGCAGATAAAGCGCAGGCAGTAGAGGTTTCCAACATGGCGAACAACCAGATGCTGATTTACCAATCTGAAAACGGCGAAATCCGCCTTGAGGTATTGCATCAAGACGAAACACTATGGCTAAGCCAAAGAGACATGGCGACGCTTTTCAGCAAGGATGTACGTACGATCAGCGAACATATTCAGAACATTTACCGTGAAGGCGAATTAGAGGAGCCTGCAACTGTCCGGAATTTCCGGATAGTTCAAAATGAAGGCGGTCGTGATGTTGCGAGAAACATTACACACTACAACTTGGACATGATCATATCTGTCGGCTACCGAGTCAATTCGATACGCGGTACGCAATTCCGGATTTGGGCGACAACGCAACTCAGAGAACTCATCATCAAGGGATTCGTACTCAATGACGAAAGGCTTGCCAGTGGCGGATCGCCGTATTTTGATGAATTGCTTCGGCGCGTTAGAGCCATACGGGCGTCTGAAGCCAACTTCTATCGGCAGGTGCGAGACATTTTCTCGCTCAGCTACGATTATGATGAAGATCCCGAAAAGACGCATCTCTGGGCATGGGCGCGCGCGCGGGAAGGCTAGGGCGGGTTAGCCACAGAGACACAGAGGGCACAGAGGATTCGCGCGGACGCCCCCTGGGTCGCCCGTATTCTCAATGAGCAGAAGCCTTGTACGGGCGAGCCGATGGCTCGCCCTATGATTTGCTGCCACTGAAGGCACAGCGGAATCGTAGGGGCGACCCTTGGGTCGCCCACAATCGTTTTCCGCTACCAAGTATTCCGCAGTGGCCGAGTTTATTCACGTCAAAAGCATGAATGATGTAAGTGACGAGTCAGTGATTCGCTTCGACTTTTATGAGGCGAGGGCGATAGGCGAGGGAATTTCCATTATTCTGATATTGACTATTGACACTACCATTAGGCTATGAAACAGTTAGCCTAGGACGGATTAGCACCGAGGAGGTGACATGGAAAAGCCGGGGAAGTACCAATTATTGATATCCGAAATAGATATGATTGCCGAGAAAGTCGATTTATTTCAGAAAGACCTTCAACCGGTTGTATACAATACTTTGGTAGCTGCGCTTGTTGGTGATAGTGTGTACCTGAATCAATTGAATCAGGGTGACGAGTTACAACAGGGAAGCCCTTCTACCGAGGAAAGAGAGAATGGCCCAGATGCATTTGAAAGTACACTGCTAAATTACAACAGCAACAATACGCTACTACAGCTAAATGATATGGAGTTCAGCGCATTTGTAGCATATTTCTATAAGACGATTGCTCCAACTGATAAGCGCTTAGATGTAATTGGGACGAAACATTATCTCGAGTTGAGCCAGCTCGTTGGACGCGAATTGCCGAAACGGGTGTCTGGTACGCTGCACAATGCCAAGAATCTGCGAGGGTATCTGATAAAGAAAAGTAAGGATATGTTCGAATTGTCCGAAGCGGGAAAAGAATTTGTAATCAATAGAGTTATTGGAGAGAGAGATTAATGGAAGAAATACTTGCAGGACCTACAGCGTTACTCATGTTCATTACTCTTGTTATTGATTTACTCAGAAGGATGTGGAGCGCGTGTCGGTCGGCGAAAATGGCTGTCAAATCACGTCGTGAAAATCAGAATGATACCATGCCACCGACAGGTGATTGAGCGCGAGTTGCCAACGTCTGCTTTAGCTCTGATTGACGCATGTACCTGATAATTCAGGATCGAGCCGCGTTGAGTGGCTCAGGTTTGTTCTAAAGACAGCATAGTGGAACGAACGTATGGCTTTCCGTATCCAAGTCGTATACCATTGTGTGATAGGGATGGCCCGTCGATTATTAGAAATGGCTAATTGAAATGATTTTGTTCCAATTCATCGGCGCATGTATCTTCTGGATGTTCGTTTTTCGTTTTGCTTCAAATCACTTTGAATGGAATCTGGACACAGGAGTTATAGTTGCAGCCGCTGTAGCCCTCTGCGCCATCTTCCTTGCTATTAGAGCCGCATTGGTAGAAAAAGAGACGCCAACGCCATCACAACAGCAGCAGATACAGCAGCAGCAACAAAACGTCACCGTCAACATCATGTTGACTGATGAACAATTGGAAGCAGAATTGGAGAAACGAAAACGCGGCCAAGCCTAACGCTGGACTTGCGCTGCGAGGAAATCTTTATACCTTTGCCTACATGTACGGCGGACTGCCTTATCAACGTTTTGGCTCGTTTCGTATCATGTTGACGCAGAAGGAGGCCCATTATGAATGAGGAAGAGCGCATCATTGAAGTGACCGGTTACAGCAAGCGCACGCCGATCACCTGGCTGAAGGACCCGACGCGGCATCTCCTCAAGATCAAGGCCGTCAACGCAAAAGACGAGAGCGATGCCGATGCGCGGCCTGCTCAATCTGACGACTCGCCGCGGGACGAGACCGACAATCAGACCCGCTCCGATTAGGCGGCAAATATTCTCACACTTGCGACCCCGCCTCAGCGCGGGGTCATTTCTTTTGCAGTAGAACAGAGATAACTGCGCGAAACGAGATTGGCATTATATGGCAAGAATGGGCGAGCCTGCGCTCGGCCCCGAAACGTGGGCGACCGGCGACAATGTGTTATCATCAAGCACAAATATACAAATGGAGGCTTTACCATGCGTTACTTCTTTCTGACCCTTATGTTGCTCGCGTGCTTCGCGCCAGCCTTGGCGACCGACTACACGCTTGATGAAACTTGTAGCCTCTCCGACGCCCTTAGAGCGGCCAACGCCGACCGAGAGCGCCGCGAATGCCCAGCCGGCGACGGCGCCGATGTCATCACGCTCACCGCTGACATCACTCTGGATGGAGAACTGCCGCGCATCATCTCCGATATCACCATCGACGGCGCCGGCTTTACCATCAGCGGGGACGACGAGTTCCGTATCTTTTATGTCGATATGGGCGGCTCCCTTACCCTGCAAAACATCCATCTGACGGAGGGGCGGGCCCATAACGACGTCAGCTTCATCAGCGCCTGGGGCTCGACCGACTACAGCGAGAGCGGCGGCGCTATCATAGTCAACCGCGGCAGCCGGCTGGAACTGGTTAACAGCCGTTTCACCGACAATACGGCGACCGACTTTGGCGGCGTGCTGGATAGCTGGGACAGCGAAGTAATTGTCATCGACAGCGAATTCAGCGGCAATCGGGCGGAGGATGGCGGCGCGATTGCTTCGGCTCTCAGCGTCGTCACCATCAGCAATAGCAGCTTCGACGGCAACAGAGTACGGGACGACGGCGGCGCGCTGCAGGTGTTTAGCAGCAGTGCGCATGTCACTGATTCAACGTTCACCGGCAATAGAGCGCATGAAGGCGGAGCGATCTACGTCTTTCGAGGCACGGTGGAACAGAGCGGCAATACCTTCAGCGACAACGTCGGCGGTGACTGTTTTGGCTGCGAATAAGCGCGCTGCATTGCCTGAATCTCGCTAATCCAATTTAGAGGCCACCGCACATCGGCGCCGTTGACGCATAGTCGCGACCATCAATGCCACGGCGGCACAGTCTCCCCTCCCCAAGCTTTTGGGGAGGGGTCTTTAATCCGCGCACAACCGTCCAGTCGCCGTCCCCTACCCGGCCAAGGCTGCCCTAGTCGCGCGCTGCGACCAGACATGCCCATACCTGCTGGAGCCTACGCTCGGTTCCAAAACATGGGCGACTGGCGACAATGTGTTATCATCAAGGACAAATACAAATGGAGGCTTTCCCATGCGTTACTTCTTACTGACCCTAGTCTTGCTCCTATGCTTCGCGCCAGCGCTGGCGACCGACTACACGCTGGATGATGCCTGCGGCCTCGCCGACGCCATCCGCGCCGCCAACGCCGACGAAGAGCGCGGCGAATGCCCGGCCGGCGACGGCGCCGACACCATCACGCTCAGCGCCGACATCACTCTGGAAGGCGAACTGCCGCGCGTCCTCTCCGACATCACCATTGATGGCGCGGGCCATAGCATCAGCGGGAACGAGCAGTTCCGCATCTTTTATGTCGATATGGGCGGCGCGCTCACTCTGCAAAATGTGCATCTGACGGCGGGGCTGGCTCACAATGAGGTCAGCTTCACTTTCGTCGATGGCGTGACCGGCCGGAGCAAGAGCGGCGGCGCCATCATAGCGAACCGCGGCAGCCGTCTGGACCTGGTGAACAGCCGCTTCACGAATAACGTGGCCGAGGCTTATGGCGGCGTTTTGGATAGCTGGGATAGCGAAATCAATGTCGTCGACAGCGAATTCAGCGGCAATATGGCGGGGGACGGCGGCGCGATAGGTTCGGCTTTCAGCGTGGTCACGATCAGCAATAGCAGTTTCGATGGCAACACAGCCGCGAGTACCGGCGGCGCGCTGCAGGTGTTTAATGGCAGCGCCCATGTCAGCGATACGACGTTCACGGGCAATTCAGCGGCTGAAGACGGCGGAGTGATCAACGTCTTTGCGGGCACGGTGGAACAGAGCGGCAACAGCTTCAGCGACAACGTAGGCGGTGACTGCGCCGGCTGTTGATCAGCGCGCCACAAGGCCTGAATCTCGCTAAGCCAATTTAGTCAGCAGCGCAGACCGACACTGATGGCGCATTCTCACGGGCAGGGCCACCATCACCATCACGACGATGGTGGCCACCACCATCACAGCAGCAACCCCCTCGTCAAAATCGCCATGGCGCTGCACCTGCCCGGCTTCACCCATGACCACAGCCACCACGAGCTCGCCGCCGACCGCGCCTTTCTCGATAACCGCCTTGCCGTCCGCACGGTCTGGATCGCACTCATCGCCCTCGGCGCCACCACCGCCCTGCAAGTCGTCATCTACATCGCCAGCGGCAGCGTCGCCTTGCTGGCCGATACTGTGCACAACCTGGGCGACGCCCTCAATTCCATACCGCTGCTCTTCGCCTTTTATGTCGCTCGCCGCGCAGCCAACAAGCGCTACACTTATGGCTACGGCCGGCTGGAAGATATCGCCGGCGTCTTCATCGTCATCTCCATCGGCTTCAGCGCCGCCTACATCCTCTACGAATCGATTCAGCGCCTGCTGAATCCGCTGCCATTGGAGAACCTGGAGTGGATCGCGCTGGCCGCGCTGGTCGGCTTCGTCGGCAACGAGCTGGTCGCGCTGATGCAGATCCGCGTCGGCCGCCGCATCGGCTCGGACGCCATGATCGCGGATGGGCAGCATGCCCTCATTGATGGCTTGACCTCGCTGGCGGTGCTGATCGCCGTCCTGGGGACGCTGATCAATGTGCCGATCCTCGATCCCATCGTCGGCGTCGTCATTGCGCTGGCGATCGTCGGCATCACCTGGAACGCCATCAAGGCGATCTGGTATCGCATGATGGATGCGGTCGACCCGCATCTGGTTGAACACGTCGAGGCGCATGCGCTGGCGGTTGAAGGCGTGGACGCGATTGAGACGCTGCGCCTGCGCTGGGTCGGGCATCGCATGTACGGCGTGATGAAGGCGCGTGTGCCGGCCGATACCTCGCTCGCGGCAAGCCAGGAAATCGCGCATGCCATCCAGCACGAAGCCCGTCATGTCATCCCGCAGTTGGATGAGCTGACTGTGGAGGTCGTAGCGAGCGATCCCTGACTCATGCGGCAACGCGCCCGGATTCGGATCGTAGGGGCGAGCCACCGGCTCGCTCCTGTTTACGTTGAGCGCCCCCCCATGAAGAGGGCTGACGGCCGGACAGGTTTTCTACCCCATCCCCGGCCTGCGCCCCCTCGGTCCCCCGCCTCACGGGGGATGTTGCCCAGTGAACTGAGGAAGGGCAGCTCTACGAAGAAGCTCGTAGGTTGACCTCGAAACACGTAGAAGATGCCAATGAAGTCAGTCTCTTTCAGCGCGCTCCCCCTTCCCCAGCTTGCTGGGGAAGGGGGCTGGGGGGATGGGGTAAAAAAGCGCGATAGCATTAACCAGTACCGGACAAGCCTTATACGCGGTAAGATTGTGGCTCGCCGATTGGCGAGCGTCCCTCACAATTTCAATTCGGCTTGTGTATTGAGAAAGCGGCCGAGCGACTGGACCTGCGCTTCCAATGCGGGAAGGGCGGCCGGAACCAGCGCGGTGAAAGGCTCGACGACAATGCGAATGCCGGCTCGCCACTTCTCCAGCTTCCAATTGGCTTGGGCCGCCCCGTCAACAATGACGCAAGCCCGGATCAAGCCGCCGCCGGGATGCACGCGTTTGGCAAATTCGTCGGCGACCATGAAACGGCGGCTCTCGTAGCCCAGAAGGTAGTTGTCATAGCGCGGCAGCAGTCGGACAGTCGGCCCGTCCCGCTCCGGCTCGGGCGGCGCGGCCGCTCCCTCTAGTATCAGTCCTTCGCCTTCGGGCAGCGTCACGGCCGCGCATTCGGCGCGCACGGCGGCCCAAGCCGCCTTGACTTGCGCCTGGCTCAAGCCGGACCAGCGCTTGAAGTCCGCCGCGGTCGCCGGTCCGTAAGCCGCCAGGTAGCGCCGGGCAAAAGTTCGCAAGGGCTCGCCTTCGCTAGAATCGGCCCGGCTCGGCGGCAGCCAGTCGTCAAGAAGCGCGTATGTCAAGTCGCCATCGACAGCGGCGCCGATGCAGATGAGACCGCGCAGGGCGGCGAAGCGCAGCAGATGATGGATGGCCTGGCCGGCCACCGGCACAGAACGCTCGCCCAGTGCCTTCGCCAACTGCGCGCGCTTCAAGGCCCCCTCCCGCCCGAGGATGTCTTCGATCTCTTCAAGCGCCCGCTCGCGCAGCGCTTCGGTCAAGCCCAGCTGCTCGTACCGGCGTTTTGTCGCGCGGATGGCGCCGGGTCCGCAAAGCGCGAGTTGCCAGCGCAGGTCTTCCGCCGCGACCAGGTGCAACGTGCCGCGCAGGCTCCAGGTGAGAACGAAGGCGCGCTCGACCTCGCGCGCATGGATGACATCGTCTTGCGAGAGATCCTGGGCGCGGCTGTGAATAGCGAGTTGAGCCGAGGGCCATTCTTGGGACTGAAGGGCGCACAAGCGGCGCACGATATCCGCCGCCGAACCGAGGCGGTCGCCGTCGCTCAGAAGCTGCCGCCGCGCGCGCAGCCGGCGCAGGTCCCGTGGAGAAAGAACAGAATTCACTTTGCAGTCCGCCGGCCAAGTGAGAATTGAGTCCGCGATAGCCGAGTGCGATAATAGGAGTGGATGCCAATCTTGTCAAAGGATGATCCCCGCTTGTGAACGATGCAGCCCGCCGCAGATGGCCGCTTCTGGCGCTCCTGCTGCTCCCGCTGATGTTGGGCGCTTGCCAAGCCGATCCGCCCGGCATCGCCTTTGCGGAGCTTGACTTTGCTTTGGCGGATGCCGGCAGCGGCGAGAAGCTCTTCAATCAGTCCAACAGTGAAGCGCCCGCCTGCTCCGCCTGCCACTCGGTCACGGGCGAAAGCAGCGGCATCGGCAACTCGCTTGCGGGCCTGGCCCGGGTCGCCGGGGAGCGCGTCTCTGGGCAGTCGGCGCGGGAATACCTGTATTGGAGCGTCCTGCGCCCGGGTCAGCAGCTGGTCGCCGGTTATTCCAACATCATGTATGCCGCTTATGAAGACAGCCTGGAAGCGGCCGATCTCGCTGATTTGATCGCTTATATGCTGACATTGGAATAGGCGCTTGGCGCCGGGCGGCGCTGATGAAGATTGCGCATAGAACAAGGGGTTGGTCAGGGAGAATGTCATGGATCTGAGCACAAGCGCCGGCGCAGGCGTCGTCACCGTTTTGCGCCTGCTTCATATTGTCGCGGGCATCATCTGGGTGGGGGCGGCCGTATTGATTTCCTTCTACATCGAGCCGGCCGCTGAGAAAGCGGGCGCCGAGGGCCGCGGCTTTCTGCGGCAGCTTTACAGCGGCACCGGCTTGCCGCGTCTCATTCCGCTTTCGGCTTTCATCACAACCGTCGCCGGACTGCTGCTATATGGCTTGCTTTCATATCATGAAGCGCTGAGCAGCAGCATGGGCGTCGTCTTGACGCTGGGCGCGCTCTTCGGATTGCTGGCTTTTGCGCATGGCTGGTTCGCCTTGTGGCGCGGCGCTGGCAATTATGTGGAATTGCTGCGCGCGGAAGAGGCGAGCGGCCTGGCGGAGATTGAAGGCAAGATGCGGCGCAACGGGCGGATCAGCATGTGGCTGGCGCTTGTCTCCCTGGTCCTTATGGCCGGCGCGCGCTATATCGGTCCCATTCTTGGCTAGGCTTCACCAGCATGCGCGGCAGGCGGCGCCGGCCGCTATGCGCTTGAGCAATGCCGCGCGCCGCGTGTATATTGAGGGGCGGAACCACTCGCGGCGCGCTGAGCGAAAGCCCAACTGATGGCGGCAGACAAAAAAGAATCGCCCCCGGCCGGCGAGCAGGAGCGGGTCAACGCCCGCGTTGCCGGCGCCACTGGCATTTTGGCGCTGGGCAATATCTGCAGCCGCGTCCTTGGGCTCGCCCGCGAAATCGTCCTGACTTATCTCTTCGGCGCGACCGGCGCGGTTGATGCCCTGCAAGTCGCCATTATCGTGCCCAAAGCCATCTACGATTTGCTAATCGGCGGGCACATCAACGGCGCGATTGTGCCCGTGCTCAGCGATGTGATCACCAGCCGCGGCAAAGACGAGTTGTGGCGCGTCGTCTCGACCTTGATTAGTTTCGTCGCCGCCCTTCTCGCTGTGCTTGTCTTGCTCATCGAATTGTTCGCGCCGCAGATCGTGCCGCTTGTCGCGCCGGGCGCCAGCGCCGGGACGCGCCAGCTCGCGGTTGAGCTGCTGCGGCTGACCGCGCCCGCGCTCATCTTCCTCAGCCTCTTCGCTGTGTTCAGCGGGACCCTTTTTGCCCTGCGTTCTTTTACGCTGCCCGCTTTCGCCGGCGTCGTATTCAATGCCTGTATCGTGCTGGTCACGCTGGCGCTGGCGCCGTCAGTTGCGCTGCTGCCGAATCTAAGCGGGCATGAGCCGCTTTTCCCCTTTCTGCTGGCGCGGCCGAGCGGCGGGATCGTTGTCGTCGCCGTCGGTTGGCTGATCGGCGCGATCGCCCAGATGTTGCTGCAAATGCCCGGCCTGCGTCTGCGGCGCTTGCGCTTCAGCCTCGACTGGCGGCATCCGGCTTTGACAAGCATCGGCCTGCTTTATCTGCCGGTCATGCTCTCGCTGATCATGGATACGCTGATCATCCGCCCCTTTAGCTACAACCTCGCCAGCCAGACGATAGAGGGCGGCATCGCCATTATGAATTGGGCCACGACACTGATTCAGTTCCCGCAGGGCCTGGTGGCGACAGCCATCAGCGTGGCGATCCTGCCGACGCTGGCGCGGCAAGCGGCTGAGATGACCGCGCAGGCGCAGCGGGCCTTCAAGGATACGCTCGGTCTGGGCTTGCGCCTGACCATCGCCTTGATCTTGCCGGCCGCCAGCGGTCTCTTTGTCCTGGCCGTGCCGATCATCGCCCTGCTCTTTGAAAATGGCGCCTTCCTGGCCGCCGATACCGAAGAGACGGCTCAGGCATTACGCCTCTATCTAATCGGCTTGCCCTTTGCCGCGCTTGATCTGCTGCTGGTTTACGCCTTTTATGCGCGCAAGGACACGCTGACCCCGGCGCTGGTCGGCATTGTCAGCCTCGTCCTCTATATGGGTGTCGCGCTGCTGCTCTTCGAGGGCTACGGCCTTTTCAGCTTGATGATCGCCGACAGCGTCAAGCATTTCACGCATGCCGCGATCAGCGCCGTATTGCTCTGGCGCAGAATGGACGGCTTTGGCAGGCAGCGGCTGGCGCTTACCGGCATCAAGTCGGCTCTGGCCTCGCTGATCATGGCCGCGGTCGCCCTGCTGACCTTGCCGGCGCTGTCGGACTGGATCGGCGCCGCGACGGTGCTGCAAGAAGCGCTGCTGGTCCTGCTTTGCGCCCTCGTTTACGGCGGCGTATTCCTGACCGTTGCGCGCTTGTTGAAGCTGGAGGAATTGTCCTGGTTGGCGAAATTGCTGCGGGAGCGTTTTTCGTCGTAGCCGGGCACGGGCCGTTTTCTCATGGGTTTGATAAGTCCCCGCGCCAAGATATAGCCCTCGCATTGAAACTCGGCTAAACTTCCCCGAATATGCTTCTCGCGCCGCCGGCCACGACGCTGGGTCCGGCGGCGACAATTTTTCATACAAGGTCAACTGAATGAAATCCAAGCGCCTGGACGACACCTTCAAGCTATGGCTGATGAGTTGCACGATCTTCGCGGTTGCGGGATTGGGCGCCGGCACATTGGGCGTGGTCTGGATCTATGTGCAGGCTGATTTCAGCGTGACCTTGAGCGCATTGGGCGTGATGCTCACCGCGGCCACGATTGGGCGCACGATCACCAGTTCCGTCAGCGGTTCGATTATTGGACGCTTTGGCATCGCCTGGGTGATGATGGGCGGCGCTCTGCTCGGGATGATTAGCCAACTGGGGCTGGCGCTGGCGCCGAGTTGGCCCATGTTCATGCTGGCGGCTCTTGTGCATGGCTTCGGCTCCGGCGTGATGGGCGTTGGTTTGAATGCTTTTGCCGCCGTCAATTTTAGCGCCCGGCGCATGAATTGGCTGCATGCCAGCTTCGGGGTCGGCTCCACCATCGGTCCTTTTCTGGTTACGACGATTGTCATCGACCTGGGCATCGACTGGCGCTGGATCTACGCCTTGTTCGCTTTGGCGCGGGTGCTGATGTTTGTCATGTTCTACCTGACGCGACATGAATGGCAAATCAGCGAAGCCAATGGCCGGGCCGGCAACGCGGCGCCGGCGAGAATGCGGCAGACCGCGCGCTTGCCAATTATCTGGTTGATGGTTGGCGCCTGGCTGATGGCCACCGGCAATGAGTTGATCGCTGGCCAGTTCGCCAACAGCTTCTTGATCGAAGCGCGCGATATCGCGCCCAAAGTGGCGGGCGCCTGGGTCAGCGCTTACTGGGCCAGCCTGACGATCGGCCGATTCTTCTCCGGTTTCATCATCACGCGGATCAGCAACGGCGCATTCCTGCGCATAAACGCCATCAGCGTCATGATCGGCGCCGGCTTGCTCTGGTCCAATTTCAGTCCTATGACCAGCTTGGCCGGCTTGGCCCTGATCGGTTTCTCGCTAGCGCCTTTCTCGCCGCTGATGTCGTCAGACACGCCGGGACGGGTCGGCCGCGCGCACACGGCCAATGCCATGGGCTTGCAATTCACCGGGGCCAGCCTGGGCATGGCTCTATTGCCCTGGCTGGCGGGCGTCCTGGCGGAGACCTTCGGGCTGGAGATCATCCCGCAGTTCGTCTTCGCGGTCGCGCTCTGCACCTTCGTCTTGCACGAGGCCATCATGTGGCGGGAATTCAAGCGCCCCATCGCCAATTTGTCTTAAGCCAACTGCTTCACCGCCTCGACCAGCGCCATGATGTAACCGGTCGAATAGGCATGGCCGCGATGGCGCCAGCCGCTGTCGTCGATCATTTCCGGCACGTGGTCGTCAATGATGAAGCCGGTAAAGCCCGCGTCTTTCAGCGTGCGGACAGCGGCGACGACATCGACATTGCCCTCGCCCGGGAAGCATTCCTGGAACTTGGGCACGCAGCCCTGGACATCCCGGAAATGCACATAGAAGATTTTGCCGCGCTCGCCGAAATATCGGATGGCATTGAGTACGCCGTCGTTGTTGCTGCGGTCGGCGTAGACCATCTCGGAGAAGCAGCCCATACAGAAGTCGAGGCCGTGATTGGGGCTGGGCGCGGCTTCCAGCGCCCGCCTGAAATTTTCCGGCTTGTAGAAGACGCGGTCGATGCCGCCAAGCGATGGCACGGGCGGATCATCCGGGTGCAGCGCGATCTTGACGCCGGCTTCTTCCGCCACCGGCAGGACCGCTTGCATGAAGCGGACGTAGTTGTCAAAGAGCTCGTCTTCGCTGTAGGGCCGGTCTTCCGCTTCCGGCACGGTCGTGATGCCGGTGACCACCTCGCCCGCCAAAACCCGCTCCATGTCGAAGGCGGTCACCTTGACGCCGCCGCGCCCGCGCTGCATGGGCGTGCGCCAAACCAGATTCGGCATCCAGTTCAGACCGAGGATGGGAATGCCCGCCTCGCCCATATTGCGGACCGTGGTCTGATAATTCCCGGTTTGCTCGGCGCAGCGCGGGCCGTTGAGCATGGCATCGATGTAGAAGTGGCGCGGCACATTTTCGAGCGCTTCCAGCTCGAGCTCATAGTCATTCACGCGCTGCTTCAAGCGCTTGAGATCGGCGGTTTCCCAGTAGCCCTTGTCGTCGGGCAGGTCGGATTCTTCCGGGATCAGGTCGATGCCCTTGCCGATATTGTTGAATTGCACGCCGCCGACGCCTAACTGCTTGGCGAAGGTCAAATAGTCGTGCGTCGGCGCCGAATGTTGCCCCAAAGCCACGCGCATCTCTTGTTTCACGGTTTGCCCCTCCTGTTCTGTAGGCCGGTTTGCTGGATAGCCGGTGATCCCATTGCGTCGCGAGCGCTGCCGCGTTTGTAGAATCGCGGATTTGCATTATAGTTTAACCCATTTGCCGCGCGTTTCGCGCCTTGCGCTTCAGGAGACAGGGCAATCGCTTCAAAACTGGCGTCGCTACGACGAGCAAAATTAAACTGAAATTTAACCACCGAGGACACCGAGGACGCCGAGGAAAGCGATTGATCGGAGATTTCGCGGCATATTGTCGCAAAACATTTGGGCGGGAAGGAAGTTCATCGGCCAGGTTGCGTCAAGCCTGCCCAATTTAAGCAGCGGATTTAGGGAAAAAGTCGTCAAAAGCATCTAAACTCTGTGTCCTCTGCGTCCTCTGTAGTTAAAAGAATTTGAAGCGATTGCCCTGCTGCAGGAGAACCGGGACATGACAATCAGACGAGTGTTGGTCAGCGGATCGGACGGGCGCATCGGCCGGGCGGCGGTCAGCGAATTAAGAAACTGCGGTTATGCGGTCAGGCCCGCCGACATGCAACCGACGCAAACTTGGGGAACCCAGATTGTGGATTTCCAGGATCTGGGCCAGGTCATTGGCGTCATGCAGGGCCAGGACGCGGTGCTTCACCTCGCCGCCATTCCGTCGCCGGATTTGCACAGCGCCGATGTCGTCTTCCGCAACAATGTCATATCGACATTCAACGTGCTGGAGGCGGCGACCATCCTGGGCATCAAGCGCGTCGCCCTGGCGAGCAGCATCTCAGGCCTGGGATACGCCTATCGCCACCGGCCCTTCAACCCGGTCTATTTGCCGATCGATGAAGCGCATCCCATGCTTTCGCAGGATTGCTATGGTCTATCAAAAATGATCGGCGAGGAACTGGCCTCCGGCTATTTGCGGCGCAGCCCGGACATATCCCTGGCCAGCCTGCGCTTCACGGCGGTCATTGATGAGCCGGGCCGGGCGCGGCTGCGTGAGGCGCGCGCGCAGCCGACGCGCGCCGATGACAGCTATGGCGCCTTCTGGACATTCGTCGATGTGCGCGATGCCGCGAGCGCCTGCCGCCTGGCGCTGGAGTACGAACAGCCGGGGCACGAAGCCTTCTACATTTGCGCGCCGACCATTTATCGAGAGGACGACATTCGCGACCTGATGGCGAAGCATTTCCCCGGCGATTATCCGGTGGCGGCGCATATACGCGGGCGGACGAGCCCGGTCGATTGCGGCAAGGCGGAACGGCTGCTCGGCTGGCGGGCGCGATACGACTGGGATGGCTCGACATTGTCGGCCGAAACACGCTAAAGTATCCATTTCGTTTGAAGTAATCTGGTAGGGGCGACCCAAGGGTCGCCCCTACGTCACAAGAGGAGACTCGCTGTACGGGCGAGCCGGTGGCTCGCCCACTCGTGCTTCAAAATGCCCATCAGATTTTGCGCGACTTACTTGCGTTTACTCAGAAGTAGACGTAAGTAAGTAATTGGCAAATGCGCATCGTTTTTCGCGGCATACATGCGGGCGAGCCAAGGCTCGCCCCTACAGCATAAGAGGATACTCGGTGTCCTCGGTGGTATAAGTCAGTTTAGTTTTGTTCGTCGCGGCGGATGCCAGTTTTGAATTGATTGCCCTGGGCGGAAACACCTTGACTTGCATCGGCGCGAAATGATGTGGTACACTGTCGCCACTGTGTCAATATGGTTTTGAAATAGTAGTGGACGACCCAACCGAGCCTCCTTCCCGGAGTCCCACGCACATAGTGAAACTGGTCCCGGCCGAACACGCGAAGACGTGTCCGGCTGCTTTGCGTTGCCTCTTATACAGACCAAGGACAGGCCTGTAATGGACGAACGCGCTGTCTTGCTGATTTTTCTTTTTCTGGTCCTGGGCCTTCACGCCGCTGTCAGCCTGATGAATGCCGTGCTGCAAAGCGTATCCCGCGGCGCGATGCGGGAGCGGGCGGACGACGGCGACAGCGCGGCGCAGCGCTTTCTGGCGCTGACGGAGGACGCGCTCAGCCTCAACATGACCGTCAGCATCACGCATATCTTGACGCGCTTTGTCTTTGCGGTGGCGCTCGTTCTGCTGTTGAGCGCTGCCCTGGGCGTGGCCGAGCCCGCGGCCGGCTTGCTTCTGCTGGTGGCGACGGTTCTGCTGGGAACCGGTGTCACGCTTGTTATCGGCGATCTTTTTCCGGAGGCCCTGGGCACGGCTTATGCCGACAGCCTGCTGCCGCTGTCGATTGCGCCGATGCGCCTGCTGCTGCTTGTCATATCGCCTTTGACGGCCCTGGTGCTGCTCTCGAGCCGTTTAATCTCGCGTTTGTTCGGCAGCGAGTCCCTGGCCAACCTGGTCACCGAAGAGGAGATCGTGACGCTGGTGCATCAGGGCCACAGCGGCGGCATCATCGAAGAAGAAGAGAAGGATATGATCGTCTCGGTTCTGCAATTGGGCGAGAGCACGGCGCGCGAACTGATGACGCCGCGCATTGACATTGTTGCCCTGCCGGTCAGCGCTGGCATCATGGACGCGATTTCCGCCTTCGTCGAATCCGGCTTTTCCCGCATTCCCGTCTACGAACAGGCCATAGACAATGTGATCGGCTTGCTCTATGCCAAAGATATTCTGGCCGTGCTGAAGAAGCGGGATGACCTGGAAAGCGTGGCAATCCGCGATTTGCTGCGCCCGGCATACACCGTGCCCGAGACCAAAGGGGCGGATGCGCTGCTCAAGGAATTAAAAGCGAAGAATGTACACCTGGCGATTGTGGTCGACGAATATGGCGGCACATCCGGCCTGGTCACGATTGAGAACCTGATCGAGGAGATCATCGGCGACATTCGCGACGAATACGACATCGGCGAGGAAGAAGATTATACCGAAAGCGGCGATGGCAGTTATGTGATCGAAGGGAGCATGGACCTGGACGACCTTAACGCCTTGCTCGATTGCGCCATCGATACCGGCGCCGCCGATACGCTGGGGGGTTACATCTATTTGGCTTTGGGCCGCGTGCCCAAGGTCAACGAGACGATCCAAACCGACATCCTGCGCATGACGGTGCTGTCGATCGACGGGCATCGCATTCGCAAGGTTCGCGTGCTTAAGATTGCGGCGGAACCTCTGGACCTCGAACGCAAGACGAATGGCGGCATCCTGAACGTCACCGCCAGTAGCAAATAGGTGAAGGGCATGCCCGTGACAAATGACAGCCAACTGGTCGAAGCCGCCATCAAGGCGAGCGAACATGCTTATATGCCCTACAGCAATTACCGCGTGGGCGCGGCGCTCTTGACGGCGGACGGCCAAGTGTATGGCGGCTGCAATATCGAGAGCGTCAGCTTCACGCCGACGACCTGCGCCGAACGCACGGCCCTGTTCAAAGCAGTCAGCGAGGGACATCGGGAGTTCGCTGCGATTGCCGTGGTGACGCGCGACGCCGGCTCCCCCTGCGGCGTCTGCCGGCAGATGATGTTTGAGTTCGCGCCGGAAATGCGCGTGATCCTGGCCGATCTGGACGGCCGCGTGCATTTGACCACCGCCCTGGACGCGCTGCTGCCGCATGGATTTGGGCCGTCCAACCTCGATGACGCTTCTTAAAGCGTAGGTCAAAGCGTATAGCGGGCATAAGCTGGCGTCGGGTTGTCCCGGCGCCGGTTGCGCTATGCTGTGAGCGAAAGAAATTGGGGGGCGCTCACATGCATGGTTTCCGCTTGCCGCGACTATTCAGTCTATTGCTGATTCTATTCGCTCTGCCGATGCGCGTGCCGGCCGCGGCCTCCGAGAACGTCATCAAAGTGCGCGGCGCTTGTACACTGGCCGATGCCATCGCCGCCGCCAACATGGACCGGACATCGGGCGCCTGCCCGGCCGGGCGCGGCCCCGACACGATTCGCCTGACCGCCGACATCGCGCTTGAGCGCGAATTGCCGCCGATTGCCTCGACGATCAGCATTGAGGGCGATGGCTACAGCATCAGCGGGGATGATCAATTTCGCATATTCGATGTGGATAGGAATGGCTCGCTCAGCATCCAGGATATCGTACTGACGCGCGGGAATGCCAGGCGCGGCGGCGCTATCGCAAATTTCGGGACTGTGACCATCAACCGTGCGCTGATCAAAGAAAACGAGGCCGACTCAGGGGCTGCGATTGAAAACCAGGGCGATATGCGGATCAGCCAAAGCAGAATAGCGGCCAACAGGGGCAATTACGGCGGCGCTATTGAGAATACAGGCTGGCTCCATATCGAAGGGAGCAGCATAAGCGATAATGTATCCGACCAGACCGCCGGTATCCTTAGCGAGGGCGCGACATCGCGCTTGGTCATCAGCAACAGCACGATCAGCGGAAATCGGGGTGGGCAATATGGCGGCGGGATCTCCGCTTTTGGCACAGTCATACTTAGGCATGTGACGATTGTGAACAACCTGTCTGAAAAGGGCGGGGGAATTTTCCGTGTGGAAGCTTTGGGCGGTCTGGCAGTAATGCGCAACAGCATCGTCGCTGGAAATAGCGGGGGCGATTGCACGGCCGGCTTGCATGAGCAAGTCAACAGCATCATCGGCGATGGCAGCTGCGATGCGCGCATGAGTGGCGACCCGCTGCTCAAGCCGGTGGACGGCCGCTATGCGCCCGCTCTTGGAAGCCCGGCCATTGCCGCCGCTGATCCGCAATACTGCCCCGCCGTCGACCAACTTGGCAAAAAGCGACCGGCTGATGAACCCTGCGATATCGGGGCGATTGAAGCGCCGGCTGCGCTGTCTCCCCAGTTGCCGGGAGACGAGCCGCGACCGCGGCGGACGCCGGAGCAATGTACGCTTGCCCATCAGATCATCGCCGCCAATACGGATGCGCCTTATGGCGGATGCCCGGCCGGGAACGGCGCCGACATCATCGTGTACAAGCGAGCGTATCCTGATGAACCGCTGCCAGCGATCACATCGGACATAACAATTGAAGGCCGGGGCGGAACAATTCAGCCCTACAGTAGAGACGGGTTCCAGTTGTTCGAGGTGCTGGGCGGTCAGCTTCGCCTGCGTAATCTCACGCTGCACGGAGGATACAGTCCCTGGACGGGCGGCATGATAGCCGTGTTGAGGGGCAGCTTAACTTTGGAAAATGTCACGATTCGCGACAGTTCCGCGGTCCTCGGCGGCGCAATCTTCAACGACGGCGGCGATGTGACTATTGTGGACAGCCGCTTCATCAACAACAGCGCGATTGACTTGGGAGGCTGGAATACCGGCTGGGGCGGCGCCATCTTCAATAGCGGCCGGCTAGAAATCCGAAACAGTCTCTTCAGCGCGAACGAAGCGACCGCTGGCGGGGCTGTTTATAGTGGTGGCGAAGACGCGCGTGTGGAAATCATGTATAGCAAATTCGCCAGCAATTCGGTCGCCAGCTTGGGTGGCGCAGTAGCCAATAACAACGGAAGGATGCGAATCAATCAGAGCTTGTTCGTGGATAACTTTGCCAAGGGTCTCAAACGCTACCCGACACACCCTGGCGCGGGTGGCGCCGTCGCCAGCTTTGATGAGATACATATTGTCAACAGTACTTTCACCCGCAACGGCGGGGCTTGGGGCGGCGCCATATTCATGGACCATCCGAAAGCGACGCTGCAGCACCTGACTATCGTACAGAATGACGGCAATGGGCTTTACATCGTGGATCACAGCATGGAAGGATCTTTCACATTGCTCAACAGCCTGATAGCCGGCAACAAAGGCGACGACTGTTGGGTATCAGAGCATGTCCCGGTCATCGTCATGCGCGGCAACTTGATTGAGGACGGCAGTTGCGCTCCGGCCATACAAGCTGATCCGCTCTTGCCCGGCTTCGATCCCATGCGAACAATTGTCCCGCTTCAAGAAGGCAGCCCGGCGATTGACGCGGCCGATCCGGATCATTGCTTGCCCTACGACCAGCTGGGCCGGGCGCGTACCGTTGGCGCCGGCTGCGACATCGGCGCAATCGAATACGTGCCAGCGAATTAATATTTCGTTAAGACGCGTATTGACTTGAATGCAGCGCGACAGTGCAGGATAATCAGCCGCTATGACCAATATCAGCCTGCCGGCCGACTGCGGCGACGCGCCGGCGAAGGCGCTGCTGCGCGCGGGGCGATGTCTGCCAATTTGCGTCCGCCGCTGGCAAACAGATCAAGTCGATGAAATCTTACGCAGTTGAAATCAAAACGGAGGCTTAGCCCATGCAGAAGATCGTCCCCCATCTCTGGTTCGACGGCCGCATTGAAGAGGCGCTCGAACTCTACACATCGCTCTTGCCCGATTCGCGCGTGCTCGACATCTGCTATTACGGCGAAGCCGGACCCGGCGCCGCAGGCGATATCATGTTCGTGGATTTCGAGCTGGCCGGGCAGCGCTTCACCCTCGTCAACGGCAACACCTTCTTCAAGCCCAACGCGTCCTTTTCACTAAGCATTGACTGCGACGATCAAGCCGAGATCGACCGGCTCTGGGAGATCTTGACCAGCAACGGCGGCGAGGAAAGCGTCTGCGGCTGGTTGACCGATCGCTTCGGCGTCTCCTGGCAGATCAAGCCGCCCCAGTTGCATACGATGATGTTTAGCGACGATGCCGCCGCGGTGAAGCGCGTCACCGAGGCCTTCACGAAAATGAACAAGATTGATATCGCCGAGTTGGAACGCGCTTTCCACGGCGAATAAACCCAAGCCGCGCCGGTCACGCCTTTTGCGCTCGGAAGAAGGCGCGCCCGACTTGTCTCAGGTCAAAGTCGCGCCGGGCATCAAAGACCTCGATGTCGGTGAAACCGGCTTCTGCTAGGCTAGCCGCGATTTCCTCGGCTTCGTAAGCGCGCTGGCTGAGCGTCACATCGGCGCGCCGCCATAGCGATTTGTCCGCCTCGGTCCGCGCGAAAGTCCTAATCTTTATCGTCGCCAACTTTTCGTCTTCATCGTAGCTGGATTCTGCGATGACAACCGTATCCTCCGCCCAGATATTAAAGGGAAGGACCCAGCGGCTGCGGAAGCCGGACTCAAGATTCATATCAAATACAAAAACGCCTTGCGCCGACAAATGGCGATAAACATTGGCGAAAACGGATTTCAGGTCGGCGAGACTGAGCAGATGGTTCAAGCTGTCGAAGGTCGAGAAGGCGATCGCGAAATCTGTCGGCAAGTCGAAGGCGCGGACATCAAAGCAATAGAAGGACGCATCCGGCGCATTCAGTCGGGCGTGTTTCAGCATTTGCTCGGAAGCGTCGACGCCGCTAACTATGTAGCCACGCTCGCTTAAGGCTTTGGCCAATTGACCCGTGCCGCAACAGACATCAAGGATTGCGGCGCCGGGAGCGTGATCCTTGAGCGCCAGCCGCTCCAGGATCGGCAGTATCCGCAGCGGGAATTCAGCCCAGTAGCGATTATAGATCTCGGCAAAGTTGTCATAACCGGAATCAGATCCCATCGATTTTATCTCCGCAGGCCGTCTGCTTATGATAACGGATGTAAGGGACGCGGCAAGGATTAGAGGTAATTCTTGTTGCTGGCTGCGCGCAGCAGACCGGGGTTGATCTTGCCGTCGCGATTCACCACCGTCTGATAGCGCTGCAGGCGCTGCGGATTCAGTTGCGGCGCGTCGAAGCGGGTGGTATTGACGCCGCTTATGGTGCGCGGACGCGCCGTCGTGATGAGCCATTCCAGCAGCTCGCCGCGCAACTCCCGGACAAGGTCCTGATAGTCGGCTTCAAAAAACAAGTTCCGCATTTCCCAAGGGTCCGCCGCCAGATCGTAAAGCTCGCCGAAGCCGTCGGGGTATTCCTCGGGGAAGAACGCGGCCGGATAATGAACCAGACGGAAGTCGCCTTTGCGCAGGCTCTTGCTCCAGGCGAATTCGGTCAGGCCAAGTCGCTCTTCGCCCGGCGCGTCGCCGGCGAGCAGCCGCGATAGATCGCGTCCGTCGCTCGTTTCCATCAGTTCGATGCCAGCGAGCGAACAAAGCGTATTCGAGATATCGACCAGTTCGACGATGTTTTGAACGACGGCGGGGTCAATGCGGCCGGGCGCCCAGAAAATCAGCGGCACGCGCGTGATGGCGTCGCTGCAGATGCCGGGCGCTTTCTCCATGATGCCGTGCTCGGCCGCGTAATCGCCATGATCCGATGTGTAGACGACGATCGTGTTTTCGGCCAGGTCATTCGCGCGCAGGAAGTCCAGCAATTTGCCGACAGCGGCATCTACCTGGCTGACCGCGCCGAGATAGCCGCGCAGCTTGCGCCGGCGCCCGGCTTCAAAGGTCTTGGGTTCAAAGAGCTGCCACTCGCTCTGGCGCCAGCGTTGCGCCGAAGCCTGCATGTGCGGCGCCTTGCCGGCCCGTGCCATGTCGTAGTCGGCGTTCGGCGGCAGGCTGAGTTCACCCGGATCGTAGAGATCCCAGAATTCTTGAGATGGCGTCGTGCACTGGTGGGGCCGGGGAAAACTGACGTGAAGCAGGAAAGGTTGCCCGCGCTGCTTTGCCATTTGCATCGTTTCGATGGCGGCGCCGGCCAGCCAGCCTTCCTGCGATTCTTCGAATTGCAGGGGGCTGGGGCGGCTATCGACCGTCTGCCGTCCGCGTTCGCCGAATTCGGGCAACAAGATATGATCCTCCAGATGCTCGACGCTGCGCTCGCGCAGAAAACGGCTGTAGGCGGCGGAGCGACCGCCGATGCTGCCGGCCGCATAAGAGTTGCTCTCGTGGAAGACATCGCAGTCGTCTTCGATCCAGTATTCCGGGCAGTGGATCTTGCCCATAGCCGCGGTGAAATAGCCGGCGGCGCGGAAATGCCCGAAGATATTGGGCAGCCCGCCGGGATTGGGTCCGCTCAAGCTGTAATAGCCGTGGTTGTGCGGGTACTGCCCGCTGAGGAAGGAGACGCGGCTTGGCGTGCAGATGGGGTTCTGGGTGATGGCTTTGTCGAAGCGGCAGCCTTCGCGCGCCATCCGGTCCAGATGCGGCGTCTGCGCATCGGGATGGCCCTTGTGCCCTAAGACCTTGGCGTTGTGTTGATCGGCGACGATAAAGAGGATGTTCGGTTTATTCATAAACGGGCGGGCCGGGAAGCAATTGCCATTTGATTGACATTCTTGAGGCCGGCATAAGAGAAGCGGTCCCCTCCCCAATGCTTCGGGGAGGGGCAGGACAGATTTACGATTTCGCGCGCCGCAAGGTCTACCCCATCCCCCGGCCCCTTCCCCAGCAAGCTAGGGAAGGGGAGCGCGCTGAAAGTAGCTGGCATTTTTTGCTCGCTTTTGTACTTTGTTGCGCGTCTATACACAGTTTCATCAACGAGTCACCCTTCCCCAGTTCACTGGGAAACATCCCCCGTGAGGCGGGGGACCGAGGGGGCGCAGGCCAGGAGGATGGGGTGAGGCGGGGGACCGAGGGGGCGCAGGCCGGGGATGGGGTAGAAAACTGTCCCCTCCCCAATGCTTCGGGGAGGGGCAGGACTTAGCGTCTACCCGCCATACTGCGCGTCGTATGCGGCTTGATAGATCTCCACCATGCGGTTGATGCCCAGGCCTTCGACCGTGGCGACGAAGTTATCCCAACCGGAATCGAGATCCTGCCGGCCGAGGACAAATTCGGCTGTCATCTGCGCCACGTAGTCTTCAATGCCCAGGCGCAGTTCCGTCACCTCGGCCGCTTGCGCCGTCGTGAATGCCAGCGGCGGAATCAGATCTTCGATGTCGCGCGCATAAGGCTCGTAGGCGACTCGGGTCTCCTCGAGGAGGACGACCTCAAGTCCGCCGGCATCATCGCGGCGAACCTCGCCCAGGCGCAGGTGATTAGGACGGTAGCTCGGTCCGCGCTGCGCCCAGTGCACGTTTTGCAGGGAGCCGAAGGTGGAGAGCCGGCGCCAGATGGATTCGAATTCGTCGCCGCCGAGCGCCGGTTCGCCCTCTTCCGCCCAGCGCCATTGGCCGTCTACGCCTTGGGCTTCCGCTTCCCATTGCGGGATGCCGAAGACGGAACGCAGAGTGGTCTCCCGTTCATAGAGGCCGTCGCACCACTTGAAAGCCGCCACCGGATGTTCCGTGCGGCTGCTGATGGTGCATTGCCCGGAACCAACGCCCCAGGGATTGAAGGGCGCCTGGCGCATTCCGGTGGGTCCTTCGAGCGAAGGAACGGCGACATATTTCTTCCAGCGGTCGCCGCCGATATTGGCGAAATTGGGATGAGCGCCCGAAATCACGACGCCGATCGTCGGGGCGTCGCCGCCTTCGACCTGCTGCTTGATCTGGTCCATCGGCTGGGTGAAGCTCTCCTCGCCGAACAGACCCTGGTTGAACAAGTCCCGCAGATAGCGCAGGCCTTCGCGGTAGCCGTCGCTCGTGACGCTTTGCGAGATGACGCCGTCATTTTGCTCGAAGAAGCGATTCTGCCCGGTGAACTCGCTCAAGACGAAGGGGTTCAGCAGGAAGCCGTCGATATTGCCGTTCCAGCCGGTCGTCGCCGCCGCCAGCGGAATCTCGTCGTTCGGGTCGCCGTTGCCGTTGGCATCCTGTTCCTTGAAAGCGGTCAGGACAGCGACGAACTCTTCGGTCGTCTGCGGCACGTCCATGCCGACATTTTCCAGCCAGTCCGAATTGATCCAGGCGCGCTGGGAATAGAAACAGTGATAGCACTCGTTAACCTGCGGCAAGCCGTAGATTTCGCCATCGGGCGAGGTGACAAGCGGGCGCACCTGCGGCGAACCGGCGAAGACCTCGTGGATGAAATGGCCATGTTCTTCGATCAAGTCGCTGAGCGGCAGGAAGAGGCCTTGCGGACCGAAGAGCGCCAAGGTGGAGGGATCAACGGTGAAGCCGACGATGATATCGGGCAGGTCGCCGCTGGCGATGGTCAGGTTCAGGACTTCTTGCGATTCATTCGGCGGCGCGATATCGAAATTGAGATTGATGCCGGTGCGTTCGCTGTACCAATTCGTGAAGGTGTTTGTCGGGAAATCCTCGACAATGGCGTGACCCAGCATCAGGATGTTCAGGGTGATCGGTTCTTCGACGATGGGGAATTCGCCGGGCGCCGAGACCATATCCTGGCCGACCGCCGTCAATGGCAGCGACAGCAGCAGCAAGAGCATAAGGAGGAGCCGTCTTTTGTTCATTTCAATTCCTTTCCAGGCAGCTGATGGATGTATGCAGATGGATCAAGATCCGGTTTTGGACAAAGGCGCTCCTTTCCAATTGGCCATCACGCCTATTTGACGGAGCCGATCATCATGCCCTTGATGAAATGCCGCTGCACAAAGGGATAGATGATCAACACCGGTACGCTGGCGACCACGATTAAGGAATACTTCAGCAATTCGCGCAAACCCTCGCGCACCACCAAATCTTCGATATCAATAAGCATGGAGGCGTCAATCGAGTTCTGGATCAAGATTTCCCGCAGGACGATTTGCAGCGGGAAAAGTTCCTGATCTTTCAGATAGATCAGCGCTTGAAAATAGGAATTCCAATGGTTCACGGCGTAGAACAGCGCCAGAACGGCGATGATCGGCCGGGACAGCGGGATGATAACGCTGGCGAAAGTGCGAAAATCATTGGCGCCGTCAATGCGCGCCGCTTCGATCAACTCGGGTGGAATGGTTGATTTGAAGAATGTGATTGTGATGAGGAGGTTGAAGACGCCGATGCCGGTCGGCAAGATCATCGCCGCGCGCGTATTGAGCAGGCCGAGGTCGCGGATGACCATGTAGGTGGGAATCAAGCCGCCGCTGAAGAGCATGGTAAATATGAAGGCGATGGTGATGATGCGCCGCCCGACCAGATCCTGCCGCGACAAGGGATAAGCGGCTATGATGGTCATCACGACATTGAAGAGCGTGCCGAAGACCGTGTAGAACAAAGAATTGGCGAAGCCGTCCCAGACTTTTTTGTGTTCGAAAATGGTCTGGTAGCCCTGCAGGCTGAAATCAACCGGCCACAAAGTGACGCGGCCGGCGATCACCGCTTCCGACGAACTGAAGGAGGCGCTGACGATGAAGACCAAGGGCAATAAGATGGCGATTGTGATGACCACCAGAAATGTGGTATTACAAAACATGAACACGCGGTCGCTCGCGGATTCATTGACTTTGTTGATATTGCTCTCGTAACTCGTCAGTGACGCCATAGATCGCTCCGCATTGTCGCCTACCAGACGCTGTTGTCAGTCAAGCGCCGCGCTGCGTAATTGACGGCGATGAGCAGCAGCAGCCCCACGATGCCCTTCAACAGCCCAATTGCTGTGGAGTACGAGAAATCCAGAATCGGCGAGAGCAAGCCCACTTTGTAGACGTAGGTATTGATCACTTCGGCGACGCCCAGGTTAAGCGGGCTCTGCATGAGATAGACTTTCTCGAAGGCGACTTCCAGTACGCGTCCCGTCGACAGGACGAGCAAGACCATCGCCGTGGGCAGAAGACCGGGAATATCAATGTACCGGATGCGCTGGAGCCGCGTGGCGCCGTCCACAACCGCCGCTTCGTGCAGGGCCGGGTCAATGGTGGAAAGGACGGCCAAGTAAATGATGGCGCCGAAGCCCATCTCCTGCCAGACGCCCGACCAGACGAAGATATGGCGGAAAGCATTCGGGTCGCCCATCCAGTTGGGCGCCTTGAGATCCAGCGCGCTTGCGAGCACAGCGGTGAAACCCACGCGCGGATGCAAAAATTGAAACAACATGCCGACGATGACAACCGTCGATATGAAGTGGGGCGCGTAGGTGATCATCTGGACGGAACTGCGGAAAAACCGCTTGCGGACTTGGTTCAGGCTCAGCGCCAGAAGAATCGGGATGGGAAAGCCGGCGATCAAGGAATAGAAGCTGAGCACCAGGGTATTGACAATTACCGGCTTGAATTTGGGCGAATGGAAAAAACGCTCGAAGTTGGCCGTGCCGACCCAGGGGCTGCCTTCAATTCCAAATGCCGGCGAGTATTGACGAAAGGCGATCTGCGCGCCATACATCGGCGCGTATCGGAAGAGCAAGAGCCAAATCAAGGGCAGCGCAAGCAGGACGTAGAGTTGCCAGTTGCGGCGGACGCGCAGCCATAAACGGGACGAGCGCTCATTTTGCGCTGAGCGACCATTGCCCTGATCTGATCTAATATACATAAACTACAGGATCTTCAATTCGGTAGCGCACGGCGAGAGTATATCATGCGCGCCTGGAATAGTATAAGAGTGAATCGGTCTAGCGCCTGACGTCGAACGCGGAGGCTACTTGACGCCGGCGCCGGTGGTCGCCAAGCCTTCCATGATCTGGCGGCGCAAGAAAAAGAACAGGATGATGACCGGGTATGCCGCCACGCGCGGAATTGTCAAGCGGACGGAGCGACCTTCCGCGGGTCAAACAGGCGGTAGCCGGCGATCACAAAGCAGGCGCCGATGGCGCTGGCCAGCGCGCTGAGCGCGAAGAAAGCGCCCGCGCCCAGGTGATCAAATGCCCAGCCGTATAGCGAGCCGGTCAGCAGCATGGCGATGCTGGGCATGGTCACCTGCAGGATCGCCTGATTGGTGGCGGCATTGCTGGGATGGCTGATCTTGTTGACCAGCGTGTATGAAGACAACTGGTAACTGGGCCAGAATAAACCGCGCAGAACGAAGAGCAGGGCCAGCAAGGGCAGGCTCTGCACGATGCCGAGGAGCCCGGCGAACAAAGCCGTGCCCAGGACGCCGGCGATGTAGGCGATGCGCACGCGGATTTTCGGCAGCAAGGCGTCCATCAGCAGGAAGAAGGGAAACTCCACGATTCCCATCAGCGCCGCCCACAAACCAATATGCGCTGAGGGAATGCCGAGATTCTGGCTGAAGTGGACGAAGATGAAGCTGTACATGTTATATGTGCCCATGGCGACGAAGAATTGGCTGGCGGCCATCACGTAAATGCCGCGGTTGCGCGGCTGCTTTTCTTCGTCTTCAGTTTTCGGCTTGTCTTTGGATTTGGCCGGGAAGATTGTTGCCGTCCAAATGGTGAGCAGGCCGATCGATGTCGCCACCATGAACAAGAGCGGGTAACCGCCCAGCGCGAAAAGCTGCCCCGCGACCAGGCTGGAAAGCGTGAAACCGAGCGAGGCAAAGGAACGCATTTGACCGAGGATGGTCTTGCCCTGGCTTAGCAAATGCGTGATCGTCATTTGCATGCCGAGCGTGATGCTGGGGCTGACCGTCAGCCGATAAAGCAGCGTGGCCAGGATAATCACGATAACGGCCGTGGAGCTGGCAAAGGCGATATTCGCCAGCGCGAAGCCGCCCATGTAGAACATGAAGAGGCGCCGATGCAGCCGCCGCCGGTCGGCCAGTTGATTGAGAAGCGGCGTTAGGATCAGCGACAGAAAGGCGCCGGCGCTGGCCAAGCTGCCGATTAGCGTCGCCGAAAAGCCAAGCTCGGTCAGGAAGACATTGATATAGGGCCAGACGATGCCGATGCCCGCCAGGCTGAGGAATTGCAGGGCGACCAGGCGAATGGAGCCGTAATGATTGCGCAGCGTGAGGATTCTTGACATGCGCCGGCCTGATGCTCGCCCGCTTGGTTCTGCGCCGGGGCTTGCGCCGCCGGTCGCAAGCCTGCCGTGGTCGCGAACGAAACCTAAAGGAATCGCGTAAGAATAAGTGAAAAGAGCGCTGAATTAAAGGTCGAGTGTCGGGCGGCTCTGCCTCGGCGCTGACGCGCGCCTGAGCGGCCGGCCGGGAGTCGACTGGATTGAATACGCTTGTGTGACAAAGAACAGGACAGAATCACTGACAAGTAGTTCGTCATTCCTTATGGGATTAATGATTAATTCTTGCATTTTGCCATGCAATGTACCTTGATAATTGTACAGGATTACGATTATGATGTCGGCAGCAATGTGGACATTATGCAGGACAATCAGTCGGACAACAGGTCGTAGATAATTGCCATAATGACCAGTCACCCGTTCATTAAATTCCCGCCAGACTTCGGTGATTTTCCGCCGCGTGTTTGGCTTCTCTTGGGCGAAATACAGGCCAGAATTGATCACATCAAAAGAATTCCTATACCGCCTGATGACAGCGACTTGCTGCGCCGCGCGTATCTGGCAAAGGGGGTACACAGCACTACCGCGATTGAAGGGAACTCGTTTTCCGAAGACGAAGTTGCCAAGATCATTGAAGGAAAACTGCAAGCGCCGCCATCTCGCGCGTATCAGCAGCAACAAATCGACAACATGGTTGAAGCATTCAACGCTGTAGCTGACACGCAGCTACGCGGATCATACTCGCCGTTTACTCCCGATTTGCTCAACAGTTGCCACAAGATCGTACTTAACAACCTGGAAGAGAGCCTTGCAAGCGAAGTTGTTGTCGGCGCCTTGCGAAGGCATCGCGTCATGGTCGGGCGCTATCTCGCTGCGCCTCCCGAAGAGTGCCCGCGACTAATCAACCTTTATTGCGACTGGCTAAACCAAGACATGCAAGCGCCCGCGGGATATGAAATTGCCGCGCAGATAATCAAGGCTTTGGCAGCGCATGTCTACTTCGCCTGGATTCATCCTTATGGCGATGGCAACGGGCGGATGACTAGACTTATAGAATTCATGATTTTGCTGCGAGCCGGCGTTCCAGATGTCGCTGCTCATTTGCTAAGCAATTTCTACAACAAGACGCGCGACCAATACTACTTGCATCTGCAGGCTTCGCATGGAGAATATCGAGACGGTTCGTATCCCGAGAAAAGCAATCTTCAAGGTTTCATTAGCTACGCCCTGCAAGGCTTTAAGGATGAGTTGGATGAACAATTTTCTATAATTCATGCCATGCAAGTGCGCATAATTTGGCGCGACTACATTCATGCGGAGTTTCGCAAAAGGTTTTCGGAAAATCTGTCGCGGGCGCGTCAGCGGCAGAAACGCCTGATCCTCGACCTGACTGTTCATAGATTTGATAAGCCGGTGACAAAGGAGCAGATTAGAGACGTGACGCCCGCGCTTTACCTTGCTTATGCCGAGAGAAACAAACGCATGATTCAGAGGGATCTGAATGCCTTGGTCGACATGGAATTGTTGCTTTTCGATGAAACAGGCTATAAGCCGAATGCTAATATCCTGCTGGGCTTTTTGACCAACGCGCGGGTGGAACCCGGGCAAGCGACTAATTGAACATACAGAGAGCGCGGCGCTGACCGCAGCGACATCGGGAGACAGACAATATGGGTACGCATGACTTCATCGAGTTTCCGGCGAAACTATCGAATATATCGCCCCAAGCTTGGCTCCTGATGGGTGAGGTTGAAGCCGCCGTCAATGTTATCACGACCATTCCAATGCAGCCAATCGACCATGAAATATTAGCCAGCGTATACCTTGCGAAGGCTTTGCACGGCATGACCGCCATCGAGGGCAATTCGCTTTCCGAAACCGATATCATGGCAATAATAAGCGGTTCCGCGGACCTCGACCCTGCGCAAATGGAGCATTTGCTACAGATTCAGAATATGAACGAGACCTTTGCGCTTGCGGCGGAGGAGATCTTTGCCGACGATATGACGTTCTCGCTTGAGTCCTTCAATCGTTATCACAGCAGACTTCTGAAGGGCTTCGCGGACGAGGCGAGCCTTGGCCAGATTCGCGCCCACGACGTGGAAGTCGGCGCATATACGGCGGCGCCAGCGGACGATTGTGAGCTTCTGCTGCTGCTATTCTGTGATTGGCTCAATGATGACAGCCTGCCTTCCCTCGACTATGCCGGGTACGAGTTGTCCTGGTCAATTGTGAAAGCGCTGGTCGCCCATGTGTGCTTCGCCTGGATTCATCCCTACAGCGATGGCAACGGCCAGATGGCGCGGCTGATTGAACAGGCCTTTCTGTTGCGAGCCGGCGCGCCGCCCGCCGTCGCCTTTGTTCCCGTCTACGTTTATAGCAGAACGCGGCAGCAGTATGACGCCGAATTGCAGAAGACGCTCGGACAGTTGAGCGAAGGCGCCTACCCCGCGACCGGTGAATTCGGCGGCTTTATTGAATACGCGCTGGCTGGCGTTCGCAATGAACTCGGGCAGATGATGTCGATGATCCGCAATGCCCAATTGCGGGGCTTGTATCGCGATTACATCCGGCGTTTCTTCCCGGACCCCATGACCGCCGTTCAGCAGCGACGAATGCGCCTCGCCGCCTTTCTTGCGGAATTCGTCCCGCACACCCCGGTGAATCAACGTGATATGTTCGACTTGCGCGATGCGGGCCACTTGTCGGATGCTGCTCAAAGCGACAACTCTCTCGATCGGGATATCGAAGCCTTGATACGAATGGGATTGTTGACCCGAGAATGGGGTGGCTATTTGACTAATCCAGAGATTCTGGAGAGCTTCTTCGGCAATTCGGGCTTTTTTGACGGCTAGCTGTTCGCAAGTTCTGTCAAGCCAAATTAGCTAAGTTACGTTTTGCATCGCCGCAACCTTAATTATTGAACCCGGCTACGAACTGCGCAAAAGAAGAGAGCGCGCCGCCTGGCGCGCTCTCCGATCTAACTCGCTTAGTCCGCCGCTCGGTTAGCCCTCCATCGGCGCGCCGGCCTGGTTTTCGCCCATGTTGATCTCCGCATGCGCCGCTATCGCCAGCTTGCCGGCCACTCCGGACGGCGGGTTCGGCGCCCAAGCGGCAAGATATTCAGCCCTGAATGCCTTGCCGACCTCATTGGCCGCCAACGCGGCTTCTTCACTATTGAAGATGCTGACGCCAACAACCGTGTCCACGCCGTCATTCAAAGCGAATTGCGCCAACATACCGCCCAATTCATTTAAGGCCGGCAGCAGCTGCGAAATGGCGAGATCATTCGCTTCATCAAAATGCTCCAGGTCGAAGCCTTCATAGAAGCGTATGCCGGCATATAACTCGTAATCATCGCCGGGCGCGGCGACGATGTTGATCGCCAAGGGACCTTCGAAGATCTTCGGCGCGCTGGGCAGAAGCGGCGCCAGATTCTCCGCAATGAATTCCCGCGCCTTGTTATTGGATGCCGAAGCCTGTTCGGGCGAATCGAACAAGCTGACCGTCGCCAGCCTGTCGTCCGCCGTCAGGAAGTAATAGCCGACGAAGCCATCGCTCTCGCGTATAATTGGCAAGAAGCCTTCCGCGGTCAGGCTTGCGATTTCCGCCTGGTCGGCCGGATCCACGCCATCGTAGAGTCGGACGCTGGCGAAGACGCTGTCATCCATCGCCTCGTATTCGACAAGATTCGCGCCCATGTCAACATCCGCCAGGGCCGCCACGCCGAGTTGGCCGCTAACCCGCAGCGGTTCCCGATCCACGCGGTCGCTCAAGTTCTCCGCCACAAATGCCGCCGCCTTCTCGTTGGCCGCCAGGGCATTAGCTTCGTTGTCATAAATGCTCAAGGCAACTGAATGGCTTTCGCCGTCGTGCAAGCGGACATAAGCCCAGAAACCCTCCGCCTCCTGCAATATCGGCAGGAAACCGCTATGGATAATGGCGGTGGTTTGCGCGCGCCGCGTCAAATTAACCTCGGCGTAAATGCGCAGGCTGGCAAAAAGCGACGTGGCGTCCATCATCATCATCGACTCGTCAAGCCGGGCGAAGTAGCCGGTATCCATCGGGCCTTTTACGATCGTCGGCGAATTGGGCAGCAGCGGCGCCAGGTTTTCGGCGACGAAACTGCGGGCGGCGTCATTGGAAGCCGCCGCTTGTTCCGCGGTCTCAAAGGCGCTGATCGCGGCTAGCGTGTCGCCTTCAGGCAGCAAGAAATAGGCGATAAAACCATCGCTGCCGCTCATGATGGGCAGGAAGCCATCGGCCGTGATTTGGATGATCGCATCCATGTCCGTCGGATCCACGCCCTCATAGACGCGGACGCTGGCGAATGCGCTGGCGTCATGTGTTTTCTGTTGAACCTGGTTGGCGCCCATGTCAACTTCGGCCAAGGCCGCCACACCGAGCGAACCATTGATCCGCAGCGGATCTTCCGGCAGCGAGTCCATCATGTATTCGGACACGAAGTCGGCGACAATGTCGACTGCCGCCAGGGCGCTCGGCGCGGAGTTGTAAACATACAGACCAACGACTGTGTCTACGCCGTCATTCAGTGAGAAATAACTGTGCAACCCACCGGCATCGATTAGCGCCGGCAGCAAGTGCGCCTCGACCAATTGGTTTGACTCGGCTGAACCCTGCAAATTGCCGACCTTGTAGATGCGAAGCGACGCGTACAGTGGCATGCCGTCGCCAGCCAACAATTGATCCTGCTCCGCCACATATATGACACCAATCTGCCCCTCGACGATCGTCGGCGGGTTAGGCAGGAAGGGCGCAAGCTCTTCAGCGACGAAGTCGCGCGCCGCTTCGTTGGACGCCGCCGCCTGTTCCGCTGAATCGAACAAGCTGATCGCTGCCAGCGTGTCCCCGGCCGGCAGCAAATAGTAGCCGACGAAGCCATCGCTTTCGCGCATGATCGGCAAGAAGCCTGCATTCACCAGGCGCGCGATCTCAGACTGATCGGCCGGATCGACGCCGCTGTAGACGCGGACGCTGACGAAGACGCTTTGGTCGATGAGATTGCCGCCTTCATTGACATCGGCCAGGCTGGCAATCGCCACGCGACCGCTGGTGATGGACGGCAACTCGGGCAGATAGGCGCTCAGATTTTCCGCGACAAAGTCGCGCGCCGCTTCATTTGAGGCCTGCGCCGAGCTTTCACTGTCGAAGATGCTGATCGCCGCCAGCGTTCCGGCGCCATCGTTCATCAGGTAATAGCCGAAGAAGCCCTCGCTCGCGCGCATGATCGGCAAGAAGCCGTCTTCGATGATGCTGACAAACTCATCCAGGTCCTCCGCTTCGAACTCATCGTATATGCGAACGCTGGCGTGCAGGCTGCTTACGTCGCCGTCCGCCATGCCATCCAGCATCTCGACGAAGCCGATATTGACCGCGCCTTCGACGATGCGCGGCGGGTTCGGCAGCAGCGGCGCCAGGTTCTCGGCGACGAAGTCGCGCGCCAACTCATTGGATGCCAAGGCTTGCTCGCGAGTTTCGAAGATATTGATTGCCGCCAAGCTGCCATCAAGCGGGCGCAGGACGTAATAGGCGATGAAGCCGTCGCTGGCGTTAATGATAGGCAGGAATCCCGCAACTGTGACGCGTTCAAGTTCGTCCAGGTCGGCCGGGTCGACGCCGTCGTAGACGCGGATGCTCAGGAAAACGCTGTCTTCATGCGCGCTCGCCGCCAATGGCTGGGCGAGAAGCGCGATGAGCGACAAGAGGAGCAGCCAAGTTGCGCCGCTCAGGCCTGTATATACCATCCTGATCAAGGTGTGCCTCCTGTGGATTAAGTTGAATCTCGCGGGTCTTGATACCTATACGCTTAATATGTTCTGGTTTCAGTATATACTGATTTGAACTGCAGATACGCATTTCCTATTAAAGGAAAAGTACAATCAAACGAATCTTTCCAGTAGGTCCAAGCAAGTCATGCATAAAACGATAGTGTATCAGAGTCGTTTGAATTTCTTCAAATGCCGACGATTTGGTAGGGGCGACTCGCTGAGTCGCCCTATTTCGATTCCGTTCGTACGCATCGGGCGAGCCACCGGCTCGCCCGCACATGCTTTGGATTAGATTGCGAATTACATTTAGGCGGGCGGCATTCTCAGTTGCTTGCTCGGGATTGCTGCTGCCCTTCGCGGCGGCGCTTAGAGCGTCGCCCAGGCGGGCAGTTGCGCATCCAGCGCGGCCAGTTCTTCTGTTGTGATCGGGCGGATTTCCGTGTCCTGCAAGTGGGTGTCGCGGTTTTCGACGATCAGAAAAGCCACATCCCGCGTCGCCAGCAGGTTGTGCCAGACACCGGCCGGCACGTTGTATATCAGGCCGCGCTTCATCTCTTCGGCTTTAAGGGGCCCGTCATCCGCGCGCGTGAAGATCACGGCTTGCCCGCGCAGCAGGACAAAGACTTCGTCGCTGTGATTGTGGCGTTCGATTTCATCGAGGTTGTGCCGCGCGAAAAGCGGCTCCCAATTGAGCAGGGCGGCCTGCCAGCTTTCGGTGAATACAAGCGGCTCGTAGCCCACTCCCTCCCAGTCGTATGTCTCCAGCACCGGTCTGCCTCCTACGAAGTCTACAGTTTCACGATTTCGCCGCGGCGGCCGCTTTCCAGGGCGGCATCGACAATCCGCAAATTGACCAGGCCCTCGGCGGCGCCGGGGCTTGGCCTCCGATCCGAGCGGATGCAGTCGATGAAATAGGCCATCTGCCTATCGTACATCACCTGCGGGCAATGCTCTTCGCGCAGGGGCGGGTAGCCCGGGTCGATGGTTTCGACCTGCTGCGCTGCGCGATCGGGAATCTCCAGCCGGGTTGGGAAGAGTTGGCCGAAGCCGCGCTCTCCATAGAGCTGAGTGCTGGCTTCGGGTCCGTCGGCATGGGGCCACCACCAGCCCGATTCGACCAGCGAGCTCGCGCCATTGTCCCAGTTGATCCAGATCATGCCGCTGTCATCGACATCATAATCGCCGTAATGCCGGTCGATTTTAGCGTAGACGCTGAGCGGCTGCGGATCGCCCAGCAGGTAACGGGCCGTGTCAATGGCGTGAATGCCCATATCGGCCAGGGCGCCGCCGCCGGCGTAGCGCGCTTCCGCAAACCAGCCGCCCGGCCCCCAATTGACGTGCACGCCGCAGCCCTTGCTGCGCAGGACGAGGCCGAGGCGCCCGGCCTCAACCTGTGCCTTCAACCAATTCACTTCTTCATCAAAGCGCCAGCAATGCGCCACCATCAGCTTGGCGCCGGTTTTCTCGCTGGCCGCCCGCATCCGCTCCGCTTCCGCCGCGTTCAGGGCCATCGGCTTTTCGACGATAACGTGCAGTCCCGCTTCCAGCGCGGCGATGCTTTCCGGCGCGTGCAGGTAATTCGGCGTGTTGACGCTGAGGATATCGACCGCGCCATCGGCCAGCAGGGCGTTCACGGTTGCGTATTGGCGGGGGATGCCGAATGTCGCCGCGTATTCGGCCATGGAATCCGGCCGATGGTTGACGATGGCCACGAGCTCCAAATCGGGCAGCGTCTGGGCGGCGCGGGCATGCAAACGCGAGGCATGCCCGGTTCCGGTGAAAGCGATGCGTAGCGTCATAATAAGTCTCCATAGGCAAGTCGCAATTGTTTTCGGATTTCGACGTGGATTATTTTCATATTCGTTATACTGTTTAGGCTGCTGCCGACCGCATTTTGACCGGCCGGCGCGTCACAGAACTTAATCAAAACCCTTGGATTTGTATAGCCTGATTGGGGGAGAAGGATTGCCCATGCGGAACAGCGCTGGATTCACCACCATCTTCGGACGCAATTTGATCGGCGAATTGCCCAACTTCGTACATCAACCGTATCTCGTGGTGACGATGCCCGATCTCTGGGAATTGTTCGCGCGCCACTTCGACGAGAATCTGGCCGGCCCCTACCTGGTGCATACGATCGATGGCGACGAATTGCGGGAAGAGGTGGCCAAGCTGCCGCCTTGCCGCTCGATCATCGGCGTTGGCGGCGGGCAGGCCCTGGATGTCGCCAAGTATTTCGCCTGGTCGCTGCAATTGCCGCTCTTCCAGGTTCCGACCTCGATGTCGGTCAACGCCGCTTTTGGCCATCGCACCGGCCTGCGTTTTCAGGGCAATGTGCGCTATGTCTGCTGGGCGGTGCCGGAGGCGGTCTATGTCGATTTCGATGTGATTCAAAATGCGCCGCCGGTCGTCAATCGCAGCGGCATCTGCGAGATTCTCTGCTACCACACCGCCCATGCCGATTGGCGTTATGCCGACGCGCGCGGCAAATGCGAGTTTAAGTGGCCCTACGATCAAGCCCTGGTTGACGAAGCGCAGGGCGTTATGGCGACGGTGATGGACGCGCTGGACGACATCCGCGCGGTCAATGAAAATGGCATTCGCGCGCTGATGCAGGCCAATCGCTGGGGCGGGGCGGCTTTCCACAACGCCGGCTGGAATCCGCGGCATATCGAAGGCGCCGACCACTTCCTCTTCTACGCTCTGGAATACTATACGGGCAAGAAGTTCATCCACGGGCAGCCAGTCTGCCTGGGCATTTATGTCGGCTCGCTGCTGCACGACGACAAAGCCCAGGAAATGCTCAACGCCATCGTGCGCGCCGGCGTCGATATTCGCCCCGAAGCGATGGATATCACCTGGGACGATGTCAGCCATGCGCTGCTGAATATGCGCGACTTCGTGCGGCAAGCCGGGCTCTGGTACGGCATTTATCACGACGCGGAAATCGATCAGGCCTTCGCCGATAGCGTGCGCGCCAATGTCGAAGCGGCTTATGAAGGCCTTAGCCTGTAAAGCAAAAGCTTGGAATCACTCTGACAAATGTCAGTGATTTTATTCAATCAGTCCAAGGAGACAGATATGTTCAAGAAGTCGATTGTTTTAGTTCTGCTGTTGGTCCTCTGTATCGCACCCGCCGCGCGGGCAAATGGCGATATCGACTGGATGCAATTCGCCGGCAGCGAAATCACCATCTTGATGCCGGAGCATCCGGTGCTCGATGGCATGCGCAGTGTCATGGACGACTTTGAAGCGGCGACCGGCATCACAGTGAATGTCGAAGCCCTGGCCGAGAACCTCTATTTCGACCGCATGGAAGTTGCGCTGCGCGCCGATGAAGGCGTCATGGATGTCTACATGGTGCCGATGGATTCCACCGCTTTCACGCAGTGGAGCAACGGTTTGATTCATCCGCTTTCGCCCTACCTGAATGACGATCACATGACGGCGGCGGATTATGATTTTGCTGATTTCCCCGCCGGTTTCACGCAAGCGACGCAGTATCCGCCCGGCGACATGGACGCCCAGGATTACGCCGTCCCGGTATCCTTTGAGGCTTATACGCTCTTCTGGAATATGGATATCGTCGATGAGTATCTTGATGGCGTTGTGCCGGATACGATGGGCGGATTGATCGACGCGGCGCACAGCATCAGCGAAGCCAGCGGCGGCACGGTCGCCGGCGCGGTGATGCGCGGCATCCGCTCGCATACCATCATGGATACGGTCACCGGCATGGTCTTGAACAATTGGGGCGAAGCCGAGATGTCGCTGCCCTACAACGTCTGGTTCGATGGCGATTGGTCCAAACCCATTCTCACCGACGAGCGCGTCACCGCCGGCCTGTCGCATTACGCCGGCATGATGTCGGCCGGACCGATTAACGTCCAGTCCCTGGACTGGCCCGATGCCAGCTTGCTCTTCCAGCAGGGGCGCGCCGGCTTCTTCATTGACGCCAGCCTCTTCGGGCCCGGCTTTGAAGATCCGGATGCCTCGGCGGTCGCGGGCAAGACCGGTTACGCCGTCATGCCGCCGGTTGAAGCGGACGGCGCTTCCTGGACCGGCCACTGGATGTGGGGCGTCGGCATTCCCGCCAACGCGCAGAATCCGGACGCGGCCTGGTATTTCATCCAATGGATGACCAGCCCGGATGTCGAGCCGGTCATCGGCGCCTTTCACGGCGGCGCGACCCGCGTTTCGACCTGGGACAAAGCGGAATATGTCGATGCCTTGAATCCGCTTTATGTGGACACCGTGCTGGAAGCGATGCAGACCTCGCGCACGACGGTCGTCTTCCGCGAAGGCTGGAGCGAGTACGCGCTGGTCATCGTCGACGCGATTCAGGACATGTATGGCGGTATGGCGCCGGCTGAGGCAACGGCCAAGGCGCAGCAGCGCATCATCGATATGGATAGCTAGAGCTCGCAACAGCGCCACAATATATGATGCGGGCGACCCGCCGGGTCGCCCCTGCAACTCGAAGTTAGTATGTAGGGGTCAGCCATTGGCTGACCCGTTTGCATAATCGCTGAGGACTTCAGATGCCCGCAGCCGCTCGCAACAGATTCGATACAGCTTATGTCTTTATCGCGCCGGCAATCCTGATTCTGGCTGTGACTTCGCTCTACCCGGCTGTTTATTCTTTGGTCCTTAGCTTTTACAACTGGAATTGGGGCGTGCAATTCGATTTCATCGGGCTGCGCAATTATACCGATTTGTTCCGGAGCGCCGAATTCTGGCAGGTGCTCTATCAAACCTTCCTCTTCGCCGTCCTGGCGACCGCGCTGGAATTGGTGCTGGGCGTGGCGCTGGCGGTCGTGGTCGACCGATTGAAGTTCGGCCAGAGCATCATTCGCACGCTGCTGCTGACGCCCTTGATGGTATCCGGCATCATCGTGGCGCTGATGTCGAAGATCGTGCTGGATCCCATGCTGGGCATTGTGAATTATGTCCTGATTTCGCTGGGCATGGCGCCGTCGCCTTTCTTCGGCACAACCGCAACCGCCATGTCCACTGTCATCATGGTCGACGCCTGGTGGCAAACCGCCTTCGTCTTCATCATTGTGCTTGCCGGCTTGCAGAGCCTGCCGCAGGAGCCGATTGAAGCGGCCCGGGTGGATGGCGCGGGCGGCTTTCAGACGTTTTTCCGCGTCAAACTGCCGATGCTGCGCACGGTGCTCTTCACGATATTGATCTTCCGCACGATTGATACGCTCAAAGTCTTCGACATCATCTTCGGCACAACCGGCGGCGGTCCGCAAATCGCGACCGAAGTGATGCAGACCCTGGCTTATCGCAAAGCCTTCAGCTTCCTGCAGATGAGCGAAGCGATGACCGTGATGGTGATCTTCTCGGTTATCGTCATGGCGATCAGCCTGGTTTACCTGCGCTTGCAAGAGCGCCTGGAAGAAGATTAGACATGGTCGGCAGCAGGCGGGATCAACTGGAGCGGACGCTGGCTTACCTGATTTCGCTGGCGGCGATCTTGCTGACGCTCTTTCCCATCGTCTGGCTGCTCAGCGTGTCGCTGAAGACGCAGCGCGATGCCTTCGCCATGCCGCCCAAGCTGATCTTCGAGCCGATCGGCGATCATTTCCTGGGGCTGTTGGAGCGGCCGGGTTTCGTGGAAGCCTTCATGAACTCAGTGAATGTGACCGCGCTCGGCGTGTTCATCGCCATTACCGTCGCCATCTTCAGCGCTTATGGCATTCATCGCTTCCGTTTTCGCGGCAAGAAACTCTTCGGCGTCTGGCTCTTGCTGGCTTACATGCTGCCCGAGTTTCTCTTCATCATTCCCATGTTTGCGCTTTATCAGCGCATTGGCTGGTACGACACGGATTTTGGCTTGGCTCTGGTTTATCAGGTACATTCGCTGCCCTTCGCCATCTGGCTGATCCGCAGCTTCTTCAAGGAAGTGCCGAGCGAATTGGACGATGCCGCGCGCATTGACGGCTGCAATCACATTGGCGCGCTGCGCCACGTCTATATTCCGATGGCGGCGCCCGGCATCGCGGCCACGGCCATCCTGACGGCGATCTGGATCTGGAACGAATTGACCATCGCCCTGACGCTGACCTTCCGCGAGTCGCAGACGATCACGGTGGCGGTGGCTTCTTTCCGCGGTTACACCTCGATCAACTGGGGACAGATGGCGGCCGCTTCAATTGTGGCCATCCTGCCGATGCTGGTCTTCGCCATCTTCGCGCAGAGGTACATCGTCAAGGGCTTGACGCTGGGCTCGCTGAAGGGCTGAGCGGCGGTTCAGCCAATGGCTGACCCCTACGGCGAGCCTTGGCTCGCCCTCTCGGTGTCCTCGGTGATTAAATGTAGAATTGCCTGCCGGCGCTGGCCTGCCTACGCGCGACGGCCCTTCGCTTGTCGCTTAGGCCGCGGCCCGCCGGGCAATGGATTTCGCCCTTGCGCTACAATAGGGTGACAGTCCCCCGGCAATGCAGGAGTCTTCCATGCCTGAGCTTGCGATTCATGGCGGCCCGCCCGCCAAAAGCAAACCCTTCCCCGTTTGGCCGATTTATGACGACCTCGAGCGCCAGGCGATCAACGAAGTGCTGGAGAGCCGCGACTGGTGGCGCGACGACGGCAGCAAGACCCTGGAATTTGAACGGGCTTTCGCCACCTTTCATGGAGCGAAGCATGGCATCGCCGTGACCAACGGCACAGCCGCGATCGAGGTCGCGCTCGCCGCCATGGGCTTGAGCTCGGGCGACGAAGTGATTGTGCCCAATGCCACATTCGTCGCCACGGCCAGCGCCGTGCTCTTCACGGGCGCGCTGCCGGTGCTGGTTGATGTCAGCGCGGACAGCTATTGCCTGGATCCCGAGCTGGCGGAAGCGGCGATCACCGAGAACACGAAGGCGATCATCGCTGTGCACCTGGGCGGGCGGCCGGCGGATCTCGACCAACTGAAGGCAGTGGCGGATCGGCATGGCATCGCCCTGCTGGAAGACGCGGCGCATGCCCACGGCAGCGAATGGCGCGGGCGCCGCATCGGCAGTTTCGGCCGCGGCGGCACATTCAGCTTTCAGGCCAGCAAGACGATGACCGCGGGCGAAGGCGGCATGATCATCAGCAATGACGATGAATTCGAAAGAATGGCGCGCTCGACGCACGATTGCGGCCGCATGCCGGGCGAGTGGTTCTACAGCCACTTCATCTACGGCTCGAATTATCGCTTGAGCGAATGGCAGGGCGCGGTGCTCCTGGCGCAGTTGACGCGGCTCGACGAGCAGACCGCCCGGCGGCATAAGAACGGGCGCCTGCTTGACCGGCTGCTGAGCCAGATCCCCGGCATCAGCCCGCAAAGCCAGGATGCGCGCATCACCCGCAATGGCCATTACGCCTATATCTTCCATGTGGATAGCGCCGCGTTTGCCGGCGTCGCCAACGCGCAGTTTGTCAACGCGCTTGAAGCAGAGGGCATCCCGACTCAAGCGCCTTATCCGCCGATTCATCAACTCGATGTCTTTCGAAGCGGCGCCTACAGAAGCCGGCTCAGCGGCGCCCAGGCGGAAGCGGCGCATGACTTCCTCGATGCGCCCTTTCCCAATTCCTGGCGCGAATCCGATGAGACGGTCTGGATCACGCAGAGGGCGCTGCTGGGCGACGAGCAGGATATGCATGAAATTGCCGCCGCGCTGCGCAAGATCGCTGAAAACGCGCGCGCCTTGCTGTAGGAAGATCTATCCCGCTGCGTTCGCTTCAAAACTGGCATCCGCCGCGATGAGCACAACTAAATTGCTATTTGACCACCGAGTACAGGGAGGGTTTTCAGCACAAAGACACGAAGACACAAAGGTCACAAAGTTTTCTTTTGGACATTTTTGGAATCGCCGACGATTGTAGGGGCGTCTCGCTGTGACGCCCGTAGTTGCTATCTAAACTGCAATTTAACCACCGAGTACACCGAGGGTTTTTTCAGCACAAAGACACAAAGACACAAAGGTCACAAAGTTTTCTTTTGGACATTTTTGGAATCGCCGACGATTGTAGGGGCGTCTCGCTGAGACGCCCGTAGTTGCTATCTAAACTGCAATTTAACCACCGAGTACACCGAGGGTTGTTTCAGCACAAAGACACAAAGACACAAAGGTCACAAAGTTTTCTTTTGGACATTTTTGGAATCGCCGACGATTGTAGGGGCGTCTCGCTGAGACGCCCGTAGTGGGTATCAGTATCGGCTGGGCGACACTGTGTGTCGCCCGAAAATCCGCGCTTGTGTCGGCGGGCGATCCGCCGGATCGCCCCTACCAGACTACTTTAATCCGATTGCCGCACGCGGCTGGGCTCGCTGCCGGCCGGGTCGCTTGCGGTACAATCTGGGCTTCCGCAGATGAAATGGTGTGAAAGGGCAGCGACATGCGCATACTGATCATGTGTGATATGGAAGGCGTGAGCGGCATCGTCACCTGGGACCAGGTTGGTGGCGGCAAAGCCGGGTACCCGGAAGGGCGAGAGCTTTATACGGCCGAGGTGAACGCGGCCGTGCGCGGGACGGCCCGTGCCGGCGCGACTGAAATCATCGTCATCGACGGCCACAACGCGGGCGGAGATTGGCGCTACAACTCATTGCTCAAGGGCAAGCTTGATCCGGCTTGCGAATACGTGGCGCACCATACCTGGACGGATTACCGCGTGCCGCTGGAAGAAGGCGTGGACGCCTGCCTGATGGTCGGTTATCACGCGCGCAACAATACCCCGGATGGCGTTTTGAACCACACCATCTCCTCGGCCCAATGCCGCAATCTCTGGTTCAACGACCAGCTCGTTGGCGAGGTCGGCGTGAACGCCGCGCTCTGTGGTCATTATGGCTGCCCGGTGCTGCTGATCACAGGCGATGTCGCCGTCTGCCGCGAGGCGACTGAGTTGCTCGGCAACGGTTTGACGACGGTGGCGGTCAAGCGCGGGCTTTCCAAGTATTCGGCGCGCCAGATCGCGCCGCAGCGGGCGCGGGCGATGATCGAAGAAGGCGCCTTCCAGGCGCTTCAGGATTTGGACGCGGTGGCGCCTTATGTTCCGGCGGCGCCGGTGACGATTACGATGGAGTTCGGGCATTATGACACGATGATGGCCTACACGCCGCGCGCGGGTGTGGAGTTGGATCAGCCGGCGCAGAAATTGTACAGTCGCGCCGATACATGGCTGGAGGCCTGGGACAAGATTTGGCCCTTTTAGGGTTGATCGGCAAGGTTAACAGCCTATCCAATCCCGGTGTCCGAGTGAGCTTGAAACGACACTTGTCCAACCTGGTTTGACGACAGACCGTCGGCCCAGATTCCCAACGAATAGCCCCCCTCTTGGGATACAGGCTCGAATTCTGGTGAAGAGTTCTCACACCGATTGTGTTTGCGCCCAGTGCTAGAGACTGGAGATTTGCCGCGCGCAATCTTCGCTGTCTAGTCCTGAATCGCCTGATACGCGGCAATTTGGGCGTAAAGGGCTGTTTCATCCACCACCATCCACTCGCTTGCGATCAGACCATCGTGTAGTTCAAAATGGGAGATCCCGAGGATGGCTACCGGGGCATTACATGGCGGCCCATAGCGACCGTGCCCGCTGTGTGCGCCGCAGAAAGTCCAGCGTATTGCCACCCTAACAGCCCGATCGTTCTGTTGGCGAACGATGAGATGATGCGGCTCGAAACGTCCGTCTGGCAGAGCGGCCGTTATGCTCGCCACCATATTGCTCACCGGTTCTCGGCCGTAGCTGAGGTGACCGCTTGGCCCTTCAAATCGCGCCGCTGCCACGTATTGTTCTGCAACAGTGTTGAGATGCTTGCCGTTCCAGAGCGCGTCGCAGGTGTCGAGCATGCGGTTGGCGATGGCTTTATCGCCCAGGATGGTCAAGCCGGCGTCGTCCACCCAGCGCTGGCGCATGGCTTCATTGCCTATGGCATAGGCTTTGGGATTCTTCTTGCCCAGGGACAAGCCAAAAGCCACAGGATCCATGCCGAGCTGCCGGACGAACGAGCCTTGATCGCGCAGTTTCCATTCTTCCACCACCTGGTTGTCGCGGCAAAGGCAGTCGGCAATTCCCAATCCTTGGTACGCACGTTCGGTGGGCGGGCCCAACGCGCTGTCTCCCGTGTGCAGTCCAACGGAACGCACTCGATGCGATGAATAAAAGCCGCTGGGTTTGTCGCCAATGATTACATCATCGGCCAGTGGTTTCCTGTGGGCAAATACGTGCATCTGCTCCAGTGTTTCATTGAGGATCTCTTCCGCCGTGTTCATAACGCCATGCGGTGATCGAATCGGGCAAACAGGCGCATACCAGTCGCGAATGCGCCCCACGTTCTCTTCTTCCCAAATGATGTAAGTGATATCGATGATGTACTGCTCCGGCGATTCAAATTCCGGAGCAAAATTCTGCATACCCATCTTGAACTCCCTCGCTTATAAAGATTTGCTAGCCTGACCGGGATCAATGACGCGACCACGCTTGAGCGCCAGATCAATGGGTTTCATCTAGCTGCTTCGCCCCGCGAGATTGGGAGGGAGCAGGCTCGCGGTTGGAAGCAACTGCATAATTGCTGGCCACAAATCTGCTGAAGATCCCGATGTGTTCATGCATGGCTTTCCGAGCTCCATCAGCGTCGCGATCCTTTAGTGCCTGCAAAATAGGAAGATGTTCCTGATCCGCCCGGTAGTTCTCAAGCGATCGCTCATACATATGACGCTGCAGTGGCGACAGCATATCAGCGACAACCTGGAGAATGTGGCGCAGAGCCTCGTTCTGGGTTGCCTCAGCGACTGCAGCATGAAACTGAGTGTTTAAGTGGAAGGCGCTGGCGGGGTCCACTGGCGCCTTCATTTCGTCGATGATGCCCTCAAGGCGTTGGACCAAGTCGTCATTAATGCGCTGGGCGGCGAGCGCGGCAGCTTCAGGTTCGATGAGATCGCGCACCTCTGCCAGTTCTTGCAGGGCCGCATGCCTCAGCGAGGCTTCGAGTTCGGCGGCAGTCGCATGTCGGTTGCGCCGAATCATCGGCCCGACAGCCATCCGCTTGCCAGGCGTCACCTTGATAGCGCCTAGCGCGACCAAGCGCTGAACGGCCTCGCGCAGGGAAGTGCGTCCGATCCCGAGCTGCTCTATCAGATCTGCCTGCGGTGGAAGACGGTCTCCGGGCCGCAGCCCTTGCTCGGCAATGATGACCAGTATTGCATCCACGGCCTGATCCACGAGGCCGGCCTTCGCCAGAGACTTTGAATTTGATGCCATACCTATAGATCCTCGACGCTAGAAGCTCTCACGGCCTACCTGCCTTGAGCGCCTAGCCTGCGTCTATCCGCACGCTCACGGGTAAACCGGCGTGCTTTGTACTCCGCTTTCGAGAAGCTCCAAATACTTCTGATTCAGCAATTGCGTGATTGGACCTGGCCTGCCATAACCGATCGTTCGCCCGTCCACCTCCCTGACGGCAAAAATGCCACCGGCTGTACTGGTCAAAAAGACCTCGTCAGCGTTGTAGAGGTCGAAGGCGGTCAATCTGCCCACTACGGTTTCCATTCCCTCGGCCGCCGCCAGCTCCATAATTGTCTGTCTTGTTATCCCGACGAGGATATTCTCGCCCGGGGTGTACAAGACGCCTTGCTTCGCTATAAACACATTGTAGCCCGGCGCCTCGGCAACGTAGCCGCCGATGTCAAGCTCGATAGCTTCGTCGAGCCCGGCCTCGTTTGCCTCCATGCGCATCAGGATATGATTCAAGTAGTTGCAGCACTTGATCTTTGAATCCAGACTTTCCGAAGGAATCCTGCGCATCGAAGATATGCCAGCCCGAAGGCCTTCGTCTTGCACGCGGCTGTCTATGAGGCTGAGATAGGGGATGGCAAAGACGATCAGATTCGGCTCGCAGTTGTAGGGACTCATCAGGGGCATGCGTCCCACACCGCGCGTCACGAGTATTTTGATATAGGCATTATCGAGCTTGTTGCGCCTCATGATCTCAAGAACGACCTCCCTCACGCCTTCCTTGTCAAGAGGGATCTCGATCTTTAGAGCGTGAGCGGACTCAAATAGCCGATCGACATGCTCGTCCAGTTTGAAGACCTTGCCGCCCCAGGCGCAGGCCGTATCGAACACGGCGTCGCCATAGAGCACGACATGGTCGAAAACGGAGATCCGGGCTTCGTTTTCGGGAACATACTCCCCACCAACGTAAACCTGGCGCTCCGGACTGCCTGTTCCAATATTCATCGCTTTCGCCTCCGCTTGTGCAGTTGTCTCGTCTTATATTGTTGGCTGGCCGACGGACTGGTCGAGGCTTTATGCGAATCGGTCGTGGCTAACAAAGGCCTCGCGCCTATCGTAACAACAGCCACTTAGCTATCAGCTATCTGATATCTGCTATAATACTATGCGAATGATCTGGCTCGGTCAAGCCGACCACAATGTACTCGTATTCATCGCCCAAGCCGTCTGGGCTTTTGACAGCGCGGATACAGACCGATTCCCGAAAAGGACCGGCATTAGTCAGCTTTCAAGAAACTCAAAGAAGCAGCGGCTGTGTCCAGCGCCATCCCGATCGTGTTGGTGATTCTCTTCTTCCAGAAGCAACTGGTGAAGGGCTTGTCGGCCGGGGCGGTGAAGGGCTGAGCCAGACGCGTGAAGTCGCCGGGGTCGCCGTTCGTGAGGCACCTATCCCGCGCGGCGCAGATACCATCACTAGGGTTGCATCCCTAAGGAAATAGGTATATCCGGGACAGGTAAGGCATTTATCAATTAAACACTGAAGGAGATGAAGATATGTCCGCTGAAAAAAGCAAAGAAGAAATGAACAAAGAGTTGATCGCGCGTTTGTACACAGCCCTCAACAAGAGCGTGCTCGGAATTATGGAGGAGTTTTGGACCGAAGACATGGCTTGGTACGGCCCTGCGGGCATCGGCACCCTGAACGGCATTAAGGAGTTCGAGGAGGTGTTGCGGAGGCCCGCGATCAATGCCATTCCAGACAAAGTGGCGCGCGACGAGATTCGCATCGCTGAAGGGGATTTTGTAGCCGCGCACGGCTATCAGCATGCCACCCACACCGGGGAATGGTTCGGCATTCCCGCCAGCGGAAAACCAATTAAGTTGCGCTACATGGATTTCTGGCGCGTCGAGGGGGACAAGTTAGCGGAGAACTGGGTGCTCATCGACATTTTGGGCTTTCTTGAGCAAGTGGGTTACGACATCGATAAGGTCCTCGCATTCATCGGTTCCAAGCCGCCTGAGTTCTTTGACAGCGTGGAAACGGACTGATTTTCGGGTCCAGCACCTGCGGGCTGAGGAAAATTGCGTCTTCGTGACATATCGCGCGCAGTTGCCTGGTTGACTATCGAGACGGGGCATCAGGCGGAAAAAGAAGCTCAAGTCAGTTACAATGGGACAAACAAGTTGGAAGGTCTTGATGCGATGACTGAGGCCGGATACCGCCTTGATATCCCGGAGCTTGTGTTGAATCGCGCGCGTCAGATCGCTCGCGAGAACGAGCAGTCGGTTGAAACGGTGTTGATCGAAAGCCTCAACCTCTTGTTCGGGAACTTCGCCGAAACGGACTTGTCGCCGGAAGCGCTGAAGGACCGTTCAGATGAACAATTGTGGGCGATCGTGCATCAGCGGCTTGCCTGGCCGCAGGACTCGCGTCTGCGGGAACTTGCCGCGCTCGGCGACAGGGCAGAAATCTCGGCCGAAGAACTGGACGAGATGGATGATCTTATCGAGTTGGTAGACTATCAGATGCTGCTTCGGTCGGAGGCTCTTCTGCTCTTGAAGCAGCGCGGCTGCGACATCAAGAAATACCTGCGACTCGGAGCATAAAGAATGGCGCGCGTCGCTGAAAACCTGCGCCGACAGGTCTATCAACGGGCGCAAGGTATCTGCGAGTACTGACATACACAGCAACTCATTGTCATCAATATGCACGTCGTCTTTCGCGGCATACATGCGGGCGAGCCAAGGCTCGCCCCTACGGCATAAGAGCAGAGTCGGTGTACGGGCGAGCCGGTGGCTCGCCCACTCTTGTTTCAAAATGCCCAGCAGATTTTGCACGACGTTCTTGCGTATACTTCTGTGTCCTCTGTGTTGAAGAATAATTTGCAGCGATTGCCCCATTTCCCGCGCGGTTCTGTGGCGATTTCTCGTCAATCTTGTTAACTTTAGGGTGAGGCGCGCTTGGACCCTCACTCCTATCCATCTGATGGCTAATAGCCTTATGAAAGGAAACATGTCATGAAAGTCCGATTTGTATTTGTCCTGCTGATTCTCGCCCTGGCGCTTTCCAGCGTCGCCGCATCGGGGCATGACCCGATTGAAGATTGGGCGGCCGGTATCAAGGAGCAGTACGGCGGCACGACCATCACCGTCGCTGTTGCCTCCCATCCCTCAATTGAAGCCTTCAAGACGATGATCCCCCGCTTTGAAGAGTTAACCGGCATCACGGTTGTGCTCGACGAAATGGAAGAGGGCCAGCTCGGCCAACGCCGCTTGCTGGAAGTTTCGGCCGAATCCGCCAGTTATGACGCCATGATGACGGCGATCGAATGGAACGCCCACGTGGCCTCGAGCGGTTATGCGACGCCGCTGGAACCCTGGATCGAATCCGACATTACGCCGGATTGGTTCAACTATGAAGACATCCTGCAAGCCTACCGCGACATGTTCCTGTGGGACGACGGCATGCACTATGGCATCCCCTTCGCCGGCGAGACCGTCTTCATGTTCTATCGCCAGGACCTCTTTGAAGAACACGGCATTGACGTGCCGACCACCTATGAAGAGGTGATGGAAGCGGCGGCTTACTTCAGCGACAACGTTGACGGCGTGCATGGCATTTCCTATCGCGCCCGCCTGGGCTGGGAATTCACCTACATGTGGTCGATCTTCCTGGCGCCCTTTGGCGGCATGATGGTCGATCCGGAGACGGGCGAGGTCGCGCTGGACGCGCCCGGCACAGCGGCATCGCTGGAATACATTCGCGACCTCTGGCAGTACGGTCCGGTTGGCGTGGAGTCCTTCTCCTTCCCCGAAGCCTGGGACGCCTTCATGCTCGGCCGCGCCGCCATCATGATTGAGGCATCGGCGGCCGCGCCCGAAGTGGAGAACCCGGATAAATCGCTTGTGGCCGGGATGACGGGCTACAGCGAGCTGCCGGCCGGCCCCGCCGGCGCCTACTCCGGCGTTTGGGGCTGGTCATTCGCCATGATGGACGACTCCGATGTCAAAGAAGCGACCTGGGCTTTCATCGCTTATCTGACCAGCGAAGGCCTGCAAAGCGACTACCTCGCCAATGGCGGCATCGTCTCGCGCGAGTCGGCGCTGGGCGACCCGGATCTGCAGGCGGCCAATCCTTACTACCAGGCGACGCTGGATGCCTTGCAGCAGGCGGCCGCCTTGGGCGAACAGGGCTTGAGCGTTGTATTGCCCACGCCAAAATGGAGCCAGGTCAGCGAGATCATGGGAATCGAAGGCGCGCGCGCCTTCATCGGCGAAATCAGCGTCGACGAAGCCATCGCCAGCATGCAGGCGCAGGTTTCCGAAGTGCTAGCCGACGACTAAGCCAAACCGATGGCGGCGGGTTCTTCGTGCTATGGCCCGCCGCCATCTGGAAAAGCCTTTATGAAAACTTCGACGCAAGCGCCCCGGCGCCGGCCAGAATGGCTCGTGCCGGCGGTTCTCATTCTGCCCGCTTTCGCGGTGGTCTTTACGATTGCCGCCTATAGCGCCTTTTCGCTCTTTCAGCTCAGCACGGTCAAATTGACCTTCGGCGAGCCCTTTCGCAATGCCGAAGCGGTCGGCTTTGAGAATTATCAGTGGCTGCTGACGAACCAGCACAGCACCTTCTGGGCGACCTTGCGCGTGACGGTTACCTACTTGCTGGGCACGCTGATTCCGGAGCTGCTTCTGGGCTTCGCCATCGCCCTGCTGCTCAACCGCAAGATGCGCGGCAATTCGCTTTTCACCGCCGTGCTGATCATCCCCATTGTGCTGATGCCCTCGATGGTCGGCTTAATCGGGCGGCTCTATTTTTCTTACGACGGGCTCGTCAACTACTTCTTTGATATCCTGACCGGCATCCGCCACAACTGGTATGGCAAAGACCTGGCGCTGCTGGCGGTCATCCTGGTTGATGTCTGGGAATGGACGCCTTTCTTCATCTTGATTTTGCTGGCCGGCTTGCAGACCTTGCCGGTCGAACCTTTTGAGGCGGCGCGGGTGGACGGCGCTTCGCGCTGGCAATCTTTCACGCTGATCACACTGCCGCTCATGCTGCCCCTTATTCTGACCACGCTGATCCTGCGATTCATGGATGTGCTGCGATTATTCGATGTGATATTTGTAATGTTCGCGGGCGGGCCGGGCACGACCACCACAACTTTGCCCCTTTACGTCTATCGCACGACGCTGGTGCAGCGCGATGTGGGGCGGGGCTCGGCGGCCAGCGTGATGCTGATTGTCATCATCGTCTCGCTGACCGTCATCCTGATCAAAGCGCGCGAGCGCATCAAGTTCGAGGCCTGAGGCGATGAAGCCCAATCTGCGTTCGATCACCGGTTCTCGCCTTCTGGATCTCCTGACCATTTTTGTGGTTCTTGTTTTCCTCTTCCCTTATTTGTTCATGGTGAGTTCGGCCTTCAAGTCCCGGCTGGAGACCTTCGCCTATCCGCCGATTTTCTGGGGTTTCACGCCGACGCTGGAGCACTTCGAAAATATCTTCAACGACATGCACATCCTCTTCTATATGAAGAACAGCGCGATCATCGCCGTCTGCAGCACATTGCTGACGATCCTCATCTCCATACCGGCCACTTACAGCTTCGCCCGTTTTCGCTTCCGCAACAAAGAGGGCATCGCCTACGGTTTCCTCTTCTTGCAGATGGTGCCGGGCATCTCGATCGTCTTCGCGCTTTTTTTCATCGCGCGGTCACTCGACCTCTTCGACACGCATATCTTCTTGATAGTCGTCTACCTGCTGTGGAATGTGCCTTATGCGATCTGGATGATGCGCGGCTTCGTGGAGGGGATCCCGGTCGAGTTGGAGGAATCGGCGATGGTTGATGGCGCCTCGCGCTTCAAAGCCTTTCGCTTGATCACGCTGCCGTTGATGGCGGGCGGGGTCGCGGCGACGGCGATCCTTATATTCATCGGCGTCTGGAATGAATTCAGCCTGGCTTTCTTCCTGACCTCGACCAATGCGCGCACGATGCCGACGACGATCGCCTTCTTCATGACGCACTCGGGCATCAAGTGGGGGCCGATGTTCGCGACGGCGACGATCGGCACGCTGCCGGTGGTGATCTTTGCGTTGCTTGTGCGCCGCTATTTCATCTCGGCTCTGACTTTTGGGGCGGTGAAGGGCTAAGTCGCCAATTCTCGCGCCGAATCCCGTCGGCTATAACGGTGGCGTCCAGAACGTAAGTCACTCGGTCCATTCGGATTCATCCCAAGGCTCAATGTATTTTTCCGTCATCGCCGCTGTCATCTCATTGAGTTGAGTTTGGTTCAAGCCTTCTCCCATCGCAAGCAGCGCAGCGTGCAGTCGCCGCGTCCTTTCTTCTGGCGTCAACAGCGATGTCGTTTTCGGACCCTCGTCAATATAGCGCCGCAGCTCTTTGCGCTCCGCGTCGCTCAGTTCGTCGACCGCGCGAAAGATCTCTGTCAGAATCACTCGACCCTCCTCGGCAATTTCGCCTTTCCTATCAACAGACGCCGCCAAGCGCTCGTCTCAACTATCATAGCATAGGGCGACAAGGGGCGATTTGGTAAATCGCCTCTGCGTTTTCACATATTCGTGGCGAAGGCCTCATTATGATCTTGATGCGATTGCCCTGTAGCTGCTCATCGCGCTGATTTCGCCTTTCGCTAAAGCCATAGTATACTCTTCTATCACCCGTCCAATCAGGCGTAACCTCCGCGGAATAAGCGGCGGCGCTGTGAAAGGATTAAAGCCTATGCTCCATGAGCAGATCGACCAAGCTATTGAAAAACACCGCGCCGAGGCCCTGACCTTGCTGCAGGAACTGGTGCGGATTCCCTCGCTCGAAGGCGCGGAGAAGCCCTGCATGGACTTGCTCGAGCGCAAGCTCAACGCGCTCAACCTGGATGTGGACCGCTGGATTCCGGACGACGAAGAGCTCGCCGCCCATCCCGCCTATGTGCCGACCGGCTGGTCCTACGCCGAGCGGCCCAACGTGGTTGGCATCTACCGCGGCGCCGGCGCTGGCCGTTCGCTGAAGCTGAACGGACATGTCGATGTCGTGCCGATCGGGCCGCCCGAATTGTGGGAGCACGGTCCCTGGAGCGGCAAGTATGTCGATGGCCGGGTCTATGGACGCGGCAGCGCCGATATGAAAGGCGGCGTCGTCAGCAATGTCCTCTGCGTGATGGCCCTGCAAAGCGCCGGCGTCAAGCTGGCGGGCGACCTGCTCGTCGACTGCGTCGTCGATGAAGAAGCCGGCGGCAACGGGACGCTGGCGACGGTCTTGCGCGGCCACAATGCCGATGCCTGCATCTTCACCGAACCGACCGGGATGGACCGGCTCTCGGTGTCCAACCGCGGCGCGCAATTCTTCCGCATTACCGTGCCCGGTCAAGAGGGCGGCGTCGAATACAAACATGAGTTGACGAACCCCATCACCAAGGCTTTTGAGGTTTTCCACGCGGTTGAGGCTTATTCGATCATGCGCGAGTCGGTCGTCTCGCACCCGCTTTACGACGAGGCCTATAACACCAAAGTGCCGACCGGCATCTGCAAGATTCAGGCGGGCGAATGGCCGTCGACTGTCGCTTCCCAAGCGATCCTCGAAGGCACGATTGAATGCCTGCCCGGCGAGGATATCCATGCGATCAAGGCGGACTTCCGGCAATACATCATGGAATGGTCGCAGAAAGACAGTTGGTTCAGCGCGCATCCGCTGCAGATCGAATGGTTTGGGTTGTGGTTCGATGCCGCCGAGATCGACCCGAATCATCCGATGGTGCATACGTTGAGCGCGGCGGCCAAGTCTGTGACCGGCCGCGATGTGCAGGTGGCTGGCGCCGGCGGCTGCGACCTGCGATTGACCGTGCTCTACGGAAATACGCCCTCCGTGCTTTTTGGTCCATCCGGCGCCATGATCCACAGCACGGACGAATACATCGAATTTGAGCAAGTGATTGATTGCGCGCGCGTGCTGGCGCGCATGGCCGTCGATTGGTGCGGGGTCGCGTCCTGAGGCGGCTTAAGCGCGCCTGCCGCACACGAAAATCTCCGTTTCTGTCTTAGAAGGACTTAGGTCCGCGAAGGAGCAGCAATGCCCAAATGGTGGGAAGAGCAAATCCGCGCCGTGACGCTGGAGTTTCCAGCGGCGGATGTGGCGACGATCGACATCCGCGGCATAGTCGATGAGACGCATCGCGGCGATGCCAATACGCTGGTTGTCTTTTCCACCGGTTATTACCCGGGCGGTACCGCTTTCTATCAGAGCGGCATAGCCCCGCATTATCCCGACCTGGGCGAGCGGGATTTGCTGCGCGAGACGATTGAAGCGGCGCAGGCCAATGGGCAGAAAGTTGTCGCCTATCTGGCGTCGATCTGGGGGAATCGCGATCTCTATTTCAAGCATCCGGATTGGGCGCAGCGCAAAGCCGACGGCCGCGTCACCGCCTGGGACGCGAATTACAACTCGGTGGCGATGGATCCGCTCAGCCCCTATCGCGATTATTTTGCCACAATCGTCCGCGAGATTGCGGAAAATTACGAAGTGGATGGCTTCTACTTTGACGAGCCGAGCTTTCAAAGCTGGTCGGCCAGCCCGGCCTGCCAGCGCGCCTTTGAAGCGGAATTCGGCCTCTCTTTGCCGCGGGAAGAGCGCTGGGACGATCCGGTTTTTCAGACTTTTCTCGCCTGGCGCTACGATCAGATTGCCGAGTGGCGGCGCGCGCTCTATGCGACCGCCACGTCGCCCGATCGCTGCGTTTTCTTCCAGGGCGCCTTCCCCTTGGCCAACTTGAGCGATGCGGCGCAGCGCTTCAGCGGCGGGCCGCCGGTTCGCTCCTATTACCGTGAGCGCTTTGGCGTGAGTTGGCACGTGCCGATGGCGCATGCCGATGACATGGCGCGGACGGCTGAAACCGGCGACATCGTACACATGGAGCTCTACCGCGCCAGCGTCGGCGAACCCTTGTGGTGGTATGGCCTGGCTATGCGCTATGTGCAGTCGCTGGCCAAAGGCAAGCAGATCCTTGTCCTGAGCATGATGGCGCAATCGCCCTTCGATCTTTATGGCTTGGGAGAAACGGAACTGCGCCTGTCGACGGCGGAATTGCTGGCGAATAACGCCTCGCTGCTCTTCGCGCGCTACTATCCCGATCAAGTGGATCAGGCGGCATGGGACCAGGTTTATGCGCGCTTCGCCGAAGCCAAAGCCCTGGCGCCCTATCTGCGCGATCGGCAGAGCCTGCCTTATGTCGCGCTGCTCTTTTCAGGCCGGACGGTCGAACGCCTTGACTATCAAGAGGGCGCGCCGGCGCATATCAGCGAGCTCAAGGGTTTCGCCAAAGCCCTGCTGCAAGAGAAAGTCCTGTTTGACGTCATCAGCGAAGCCGACCTCGAGGCGCGACTATCGCAGTATCGCGTATTGGTATTGCCCAACGCCAGTTGTCTTTCCGCCGAGAGCAAGGCGCTTATTCGGCGGTACGCGGCGGCGGGCGGCGGCGTCATCGCGTCTTATGAAGCGGGCATGCGCGACGAGACCGGGCAGCGCGCCGACGCCGACGATCTGTCGGCTGTTTTCGGAATCCAATACAGCGGCGAGCGCCTGCCTTTTGAATTCGACATTTATATGCAAATGGCAACAGAGCATGATCTGCCGACGGCTGTGCCGGCCGGCAAACGCATTCCCACCATCGGCATGCAGGTGGCTGTCGAAGCGGCCGGGGCCACGGCCGCCGCTTATGTAGGCGGCGCCTCCGAAGTGCACTACGGACCCCTGGGCGATGAATTGGGTCCGCCCGCAGTCTTGACCAATCATGCTGACGGGGCGGGCCGGGCGGTCTACTTCGCCATTCCTCTGGGCGCGCGTTATCTGGAGTTCGGCATCCGCGACTTTCGCAATCTCATCGCCGATGCGGTCGCCTGGGTGGCCCAGCAACCGCCGCCGATTCGCGTATCGGGCGCGGGAGATACGCTCGCCCTGACCGCATTCCAGCAGGGGGAGCGGACCTTGATTCACTTGGTCAACAGCGTGCGTGATGAGAAGCGCCTGCCGATCAATGAGACTATTCCCAGCCGCAATGTCCGCATCGAGGTAGACCGGGAGGCGCCGGTGCGTTCGGTCTGCGCCTTCGGCGATAGCGCGGAGATGACCTGGGCGCAGGAAGGGCGCCTGCTCACGATTGAGTTGTCGGCCGTCGACTTTCATGTGCTCCTGGCAATCGAATAAATCTGCGGAATCCGGGGCGGACTCTGACAATGACAGCAGAGAGCATGTTTGGAGCGACAAGCGATGTCGATTGATTATGGCGAATTGAGGCGGCAGCTCGAAGTCAGGGGCTTCTGCCTTTTGCCAAACGTCGTCGTTGCCGAGATGCTGGCGCGCTTGCGCGCTGTCACCGACGCCATGATCGCGCGGCAGGCGGATACGCACTTCGCGGAGAACCGCTCGCAAGGCAGTTTGATTTCAGTCTTCGAAGAGCCGTTTATGGCGAAGCTCGTCGCCTACCCGCCCATACTGGCGGCGCTGGCCGCGCTGGGGTTTGAAAGACCGAAATGGTCAAGCGGATTTGTCATCAGCAAACCGCCCCAAAGCCCGCCGCTTTTCTGGCATCAGGACGCCCGTTTTTGGGATCATCCCGTGAGTTATACCGCGCAAATCATTCAGTGTTTCCTGATGATCTATCTTGTGGATACGAGCCCCTACAACGGCTGCCTGCGGCTGATCCCGGGTTCGCATTTGAAGCGGCATCAACTGCATGACGCATTGCCGGACGCGCATGGCGAGGAGTTGGGGAAGGCGGAGAATCCCGAGCATTTTGCCTACCAGCGGGCCGAGGGCGAGGTGGATCTACCGGTGAAGGCGGGCGATGTCGTCATGGGCAGCGCGCGGCTGCTGCACGCCGCGCACGCCAACCGCTCGGAGGTGCGCCGGACCAATATCACGCTTTGGTACTATCCGGAATTCGCTGAATTGCCGGAGAGCATCCAGGCTTTTCTCGCGGCGAGGAAGTTCCCGGCGGATTGGTATGAGCCGAACCGGGAACTGATTGAGTCGCTGCAGCCGCGCTACAGCGGCAGCGCCGAGCCGATCCGGCAGAACCGCGTGCCGGGCCCGGGCCTGAAGTAAGTCCTCAGGCCTGGGCTTCGGGCAGCGCGTCCAATTCCTGCAAGTGTTCCTCATGCTCTTCGAGCCACTGGATGGCCGCCATCGCGGCTGAGGTGCCTTGGCCCACCGATGTCGCAACTTGCCGCCAGATCTCGTCCTGAATCTCGCCGGCGGCGAATACGCCCTCCACATTGGTGCGGTAGCGTTGGTCGGTGATGATATAACCATTCTCATTGAGCGCGATCTGGTCGCCAAAGACGGCGTTGTTCGGGTCGTGCCCGATGAAGATGAAAACGCCTTCAGTCGGGTGGGTTGTCTCTTCGCCAGTGACGCGGTTCTTCAAACGCACGGCGTTGACGCCGCCATTGTCCGCGCCGATGATCTCTTCGACCACGCTATCCCAGGTGAAGCTGATCTTCTCGTTGTTGAAGGCGCGCTGCTGCAATTGCACGCCGGCGCGCAGCTCGTCCCGCCGGTGAATGATGTTGACGCTGTTGGCGAATCGCGTCAGAAAGATGCCTTCCTCCAGCGCAGAGTCGCCGCCGCCGACCACGACAATGTCCTTGCCGCGGAAGAAGAAGCCATCGCAGGTCCCGCAATAGCTGACGCCGGCGCCAATGTATTCGATTTCGCCCGGCACGCCCAGCTTGCGCGGATCGGCGCCGATGGTCACAATCACGGCATCGGCCAGATATTCTTCGCCCATGGTCTTGACCAGGAAAGGCGAGCCGCCGCTGAAATCGACGCTTTCGACCAGGTCGAATTCGAACTTGGCGCCGAAGTTTTCGGCATGTTCTTTCATGCGCTCGACCAATTCGGGACCGCTCAAGCCATCGGGAAAGCCGGGGTAATTCTCGATCTCGTGCGTAATGGCGACCTGCCCGCCCAGCTGCGCCCCGGCGATGACCACGGGCGCCAATTGCGCGCGCGCGGTGTAGAGGGCGGCGGTCAAGCCGGCCGGACCCGAGCCTATGATGACAACACGTTCCTTTTTCATGCCACTTCCTCGTATTCGATTGTGTTCGCGACTTCGCAATAAGAATAAGCTGCTAAGAAAGAGAGGGATTTTCGAGATCGGAAAAGTCAAAGCCTTCGAGCGCTTTTTCTTGTTTCAGCACCGCCACCAGCGCTTCAAATTCTTCGCGGCAGTCGCCCCAATAGGCCATGAATTTCTGCATCTCCGGCAGGACCTCGTTGAGATCGGCGCCGTTGGCCACTTGCTCCGCCAGGCGGGAGATTTTCTCGCAGCAGTCGTTGCAATCCATTTTGATGAGCGCGTCGTCAGCGGGGGCATTTACAACAAAGTCTAAGAGTTGATCCAGTTGTTCGCCATCGTGTGGGTTGGACATGGCGGGATCTCCTGATGTTGGGCGTACATTGCTATGACGAGCGGCTGGCGGGGAATCTTACACCGATCAAGAACGACGGCCAGGAATGACCGGTGCAATTCAACCCAGGATCATGCAGCGCCACCGCGAACTATGGAAATGGTAGGGGCGACCCGGTGGGTCGCCCTTCCTCTCGGCGCCCTCAGTAACACCAGGAAAGTAATGCAACAATCTGAAGAACGGTGTAATGGCGAATCTGTAAATCGCCCGTCGCCACAAGCGCGAATTTTCGGGCGACACACAGTGTCGCCCCTACATATCGACCTTATGCTGAATTTCTCATGACTTACTTGGTGTTACTTCGTCCCTCTGTAGTTAAGCCTCTCTGTTTACGCGGCATACAGTGTTCGTTTCAGTAGCAATCAAGAGGCAGTAATCAAAATCCGGCATGTCGCCAGTCTACCCCATCCCCGGCCAGCGCCCACACCGTCCCCCGCCTCACTGGGGATGAATCCCAAAGCATCCGAAGTGAAAGGGCGACTCGTCGTCGCCGTTCATGCTTCTATGCGTCAATTTGCTTAAGAATCCACCAAGACTAACTGCATTTGCGGGCCCTCTCTGCGTCTCAGTAGTACCAAGTTACTCATACAAAAAATGATTGGAAATTAAAAGCGAGAGCGGGCGACTCACAGAGTCGCTCCTACAAATCTCTGCGCCCTCTGCGCACTCTGTAGTTAAATCCCCTTCCGCGCGCGCGCAGCTTCCAACAACTCACGCGCGCTTTCCAAGCCAGCCGCCCCGGCCGCGCCCAGCATCTCGGCCAGCTCCTCAATGCGCTCGCCTTCGCCGCTCAGCGCCCGCACCTCGGTCGCGGCATGCGCGGCGCTTAGATCCTTCTGCGCCCTAAAATGCCGGTCGGCGTAGCCCGCCAGTTGCGGCAGATGCGTCACGCAGAGCACCTGATGCTCCGAGGACAGGGACCAGAGCTTTTCGCCGACGACCGCGCCGATGCGCCCGCCGATGCCTTGATCGACCTCGTCAAATATCAGAATGGGCGTTTGATCGACGGCCGCCAGGGCCCGCTTGAGCGCGAGCATGATGCGGGCCGCTTCGCCGCCGGAAGCGACCTTCGCCAGCGGCCGCGGCGGCTCGCCCGGGTTGGCGCTGAGCATGAACTCGACATCGTCCATGCCTTTGGCGTCGAATTTGTAGCGCTTGTCGCCGACGATGCAGCCGGCCGGGTGCTCGGCCTGCGCCAGCACTGCGTCAAAGCGCGCGCCTTCCATGCGCAGGTCCGCCAGTTCCTTCACGATCGCCGCGCTCAGCGCCCGGCTGGCGTCGGCGCGGGCCGCGCTCAAGCGCGCGCTGATGTCGCCGATGTGGCGCAGCAGTTGCTCTTCCTCTCGCCGTAAATGTTCGATCCGCGCGCCTCCCTCTTCAATGCTTTCCAGCTCGGCCGCGGCGCTTTCGGCGTAGGCGATGACTTCAGCGATGCTGTCGACGCGGTAACGCCGCTTGAGCGTCCGCATGAGTTCCAGCCGTTCTTCCAGCTCGTCCAGGCGCCGCGGGTCGTGCTCGACTTCAGCGGCGTAGCGCGCCAGATTCAGCGCCAGTTCTTGCGTTTGCTGCGCCAGGCTCTCCGCTAATTCATACTCGGCCGCCATCTCGCCGTCGATATGCGCCAGGCGCTGCAAGGCGGCGGATACATCCATCAGGCTGTCCACCGCCGCCGCGCCGCGCTCGTCGCCGTTGAGCAGTTGGGCCGCTTGCCCGGCCAACTGCGCCAGTTGCTCGCTGTTTGCCAGGCGATTGCGCTCCGCTTCAAGCGTCCCCTCTTCAGCCGGGTCGAGGTCGGCCGCCTCTATCTCCGCCACTTCATGCCGCAGCATATCGGCGCGGCGGCGGCGAGCGTCGCTCTCGTCGCGCAGGCGGCGGCGCTCGGACTGGATCGTCGTCAGCTCCCCGACCATTTTGGCCAGGCCGGCGCGGATATCCAGCAGATCGGCGTAACGATCGAGCAAATCGATATGATGGCGCGGCCGAAACAGAGACAGATGCTGGCTCTGCCCGTGAATATCGAAGAGCTCGCGGCCGACTTCGGCGAGGATTTCGCTGCGCACGGCGACGCCGTTGACGCGGGCTGTCGAGCGCCCGCGCAGTCTGATCTCGCGCGTGATCGTCAGATAATGCGGTTCATCGGCATCAACCAGGTCTTCGCGTTCCAGCGCCGCCATGACCTTGCTTCTGGCCGGCGCTTCCAGCCGAATGACGCCTTCGATTTGGCTGCGCTCGCTGCCGGCGCGCACGTAGGCCGGGTCGGCGCGGCCGCCCAGCAGCAGTTCCACCGCGTCAATCAGGATGGACTTCCCGGCGCCGGTCTCCCCGGTGATGACATTAAAGCCCGCGCCAAAGCGAAGCTCAAGCCGGTCGATCACCGCGAAGTTTCGGATGCGCAGTTCTTCGAGCATGGCCGCTTGGGGCTGGGCTAAATCGACACTTTGAAGCGGGCGAAGGCTGCGGAGCCGGCCAGACCCAGGTAGAGCAGGGTGAAGAGGCCGATGGCGCCGAGCAGCAGATAAGCGCCTGCGATGCCGCCCGCCAGGATGCCGCCGGCGCAGACGAGGCCGCTCTGCCGGCCGCGGCGCCTCCCGGTCAGTTGCAGCGCGACCTGGGCAGCGGCCCCGCCGATTGCCGGCGCGATGATGAAACCCAGGATCAAGAAGCCGCCGAGAAGCAATGTCGCCCCGGCTGTGACGCCGCCGCCGACCAGGCCGACGGCCGCGACGATGCCATAGTCCGGCAAGGTTCCCAGGTAGAACTTGTCCGCGTGGCTGCGGACGCATTCGCGGCAGGTATAGCCGACGGGCGTGCGCTGGGCGCATTCGACGCACATGTAGCGGTCGCAGCGGTTGCAGCGCAGTTCGGTGTCGCGCTCGGGATGCAGCGCGCAGTAATTCATCTGATCGTCGATGGCGACGCCGCTTATGTTCTCGTCCATGCCAGCCCCGTCATCTCATTCTTCAAAGGTCAGGCGCCGCGGACCGTGACGGTTGATGCGCGGCTCCATGCGATCGAGCAGCGAACGGTAGAAGTAGTTGCGGTCGCGCAGGCGCACGAAGCGGCTTTCCGGCTCGGCGGAAGTAATGCGAATGTGCTGGTCTTCGCCTAGTTCAGCCGTGACGGCGCCGTCGACCGTCAGGACGACCGCGTGCCGGTTTTCCGGCGTGGGTTCAATATCGACCACGGCGCCGCGCGCGAGCACGATCGGCCGCTCCATGCTCAGGTGCGGCGCCATCGGCACCATCAAAATATTGCGTAATTCCGGCGGCAGGATGGGTCCGCCTGTCGCCAGGGCGTATGCGGAGGAGCCGGTCGGCGTCGAGACGATCAGCGCATCGGCGTTGTATGTGGTCGCCCAATGATTGTCGATGTAGGCGGCGATCTGCACCATCCGCCCGAAGACGCTGCCGCTGATCACGACATCGTTGAGCGCGCGGTAGCAGCCGAGGACCTTGCGCCGCTTTTCCAGCAGGGTCGCCTGCAGCAGCATGCGCTTTTCGATCCAGTAATCGCCCACCAGCACTTGTTCCAGCGCGGCCGCGCAGTCATCCGGTTTTTCGATTTCGGTGAGGAAGCCGAGCCAGCCCATGTTGACGCCCAGGACCGGCACGCCTTGCTCGGCGCAGACGCGTCCGGCGCGCAGCATGGCGCCATCGCCGCCGATAGCCATCACGATGTCGGCGGTCGCCACATCGGCCTCGACGCTGTTCTCGTCCCAGACTGTGTGCGTCCAGTGGTCAATGCCGCGGGCGCAGAGGGTCCGGGCGATATCGCGCGCGACCGGGTGCGTATCCGGGCGAGAAGGGTGCGCCAACACGCCAATCCGCTTGATGTCGGTCAATCCGGGCTTCTTTCGCTACCCCGCCTGTCCGTTCATTATGACGCAGTTTGAGCGCCAATCCCATACAGAAACAGCATAGCGCCTGACAGCGCTAGCCATTAATTCAAGATGCTATATCATTAAGCCAGGTTACAGATAAAAGGGCGATCTGCGGGCAGTGATCAACTTTTGCACGGGGCGCCCATGCCCGGGAGTGTCTATATTGGCGGACATATCTTGAGTGCGAGCTTGGCGCAAGTTAATTCACCACAGAGACACAGAGGGCACAGAGTTGTTTTATTAGGGTCTTAGGGAAACCACATCCACTACAATAGCCACTCCCCATGCCCGATCGATTTGACATTTGTTTCGCCTTTTACGTAACATTATGGGAAGAACCTTTGCTTTCGACTGTATGAACAAGGAGAAGATTGTGTTTAAGAAATCGCTGCTATTGCTACTGCTGCTAGTCCTGCCTTTATGGCCCGTTGCGGCGGAGGACCATGAAACGCCGACCATCGCCATTCTGCGTTTCGGTCCGCTGCCGAACGTCGAGATCACCGAAGGCGCCATCCTCGATGTTCTGGAGTCCTACGGCTTCATTTCGACGGAGGAGAACCGCGTTTTCGAAGCGCGGCGCAACTACGAAGGCGAGCATATCACGATCTATTGGGGCGACGCCGGCTTTGATTATCCGACAGTGAATCTCATGCTGGAAGACGCGCTGGATAAAGAAGTCGACGTGCTGATCACGCAGGGAGCGACGGTGACCCAAACCGCCATCCTTCTCACCAGCGAAATGGAGGCGCCGACGCCGGTGATTTTTGTATCGACGCCTTATGATGGCGGCATCGCGGCCGAAGCCGCCTGCGTCAAGCCGGATCACGTGGCCGGGGTGTCCGCCACGTTGTCTTATGATTACGCCTTTTCCGTGCTGCTCATGCAGGATCCGGACATTGAGCGGGTCGGCGTGATCCACAGCATAAGCGATGCCTCCGGCCGATTGGGCGCCGAGCAGATAATGGAATCGGCTGAATCATTGGGCATTGAGATACATACTGCAGGCGTCGTCTCTTTGTCGGATTTACGCCCGGCCGCTAATGCCCTGGTGGATGCCGGGATCGGCGCGCTCATGCTCCCGCTTGATACAATCACTTCGAGCGGATTGCCCGTCATCACCGAAATCGCCAACGAAATTGGCTTGCCGGTATTCTATCCCAGTTTCAGCGCGATCTATTACGGCGCCACCATTGGCGCGGGTTCGTCTCCAATGTACGCAAATGGCATCAATCTCGGGCGCATTTTGACGGCGCATTTGAATGACGACGTGGATCTGGCGCGCCTCGGCGTTGGCACTGCCGGGGAACTCCTCGTCGGCGTCAATCTGGATTCGGCTGAGTCCCAGGGTGTCGAAATCAGCGAAGCGGTCATGGAAGAAGCCGTCGCCGTAATCGAGGATGGCGGAAATAGAAGGCTGGACCCGCGCTTGCTGGCGGTGATTGCGCGGCGCGGCAAAATCATCCCGCTGGAACAACGGCAGGCGGACGACCAGGCTTGGCTCGCCTCCCTGCATTGCACTGACGAAATGATCGCCGAGCAGCAGGCGGCGCTGGACGCGGCGAGCGAATAAACCCCGCCCGCAGCCGGGTAGTTTAATCAAAGAGGGCAGCGCGCTCGCGCCGCCCTCTTTTTTTGCGTCGGCTGCGGGAAGCGTCTTATTGCGAGGATATTGCCCTGCCGCCCCTGCAAATCAAGCTTGCAGACGAGTTCAATTGCCAGGTCCGCGCTTGTCGACGCGTCGAAAGGTTTCACGAGGTTGCAGATGTTTGGGATTATTTGACTTGTTTCAGAAACAAACCTAGCGTAAAGGCAACCTGTCGCCCCTGATGTAAAGGTAGGTTTTGTAACAGCAATTGCAAGCTTTTGTACTGGAGGAGGAGAGGAATATGCTTAGAAAACTGACACTATTGCTCACAACACTTATTTTGCTGTCGCTTTTGCTGCCGGGAATCTCGGCGCATGACGATGACAAGCCGACGATAGCGCTGCTCCGGCCCGGTGTGGCGCCGCCATTCTTCTCGATTGAGGCGGCGGTGCTGGATACATTGGCGGCGACCGGCTACCTCACGGAAGCGGAACACCAGGCCTTGCGGGAGGGAAGCCCGGCCAGTCGCCAGGATTTCGCGGGCGAGCGCGTCAACCTCATCTGGGGGGACGCCGCCTTCGACATCGCGGCGATGAATCTAATAGTCGACGCCGCTCTGGATAGAGAACCGGATATCCTGTTCACCATAATGAGCGCGCCTACCTTGGCCGCCTTGAACGCGACCAGCGATATGGATGATCCGCCAGCCGTGATTTTCACTATGGTCTACGCCCCGTATCAGGCCGGCATCGCCGAAGCGCCTTGTGTCAAACCTGATTATGTCGGCGGGGTAGAGTCCCTAACGGCATACGACGAGATTTTGCCCTTGATGATGCTGCAAATCCCGGACCTGCAGAACATCGGATTGATCTATAGTTCGTCGCAGGCCAGCGGCATCCATATTGCGGCGGAACTGAATCGAATCGCTGCGGAGCTGGGCTTGAGCGTCACAGAAGCGGCGATCAGCAATCTGGCGGATATCGGTTTGGCGACAGAGGGTCTACTGACGAAGGGCATCGACGCACTGGTGCTGTCCATGGACCTGGTTACGGGATTAGGCGCGCGGATTGTCATGGGCATCATGGAGGATTACGACATTCCGGTGTTTTACTCGCACTTGGGCGGAGTCATGGAAGGCACAACCGTCGGCGCGGGCGCCGCGAAGAATTATCGGGATGCGGCCTTTGCCGCGCATTTGATGGCCGGCCATTTGAGCGGCGAAGTGGATCTGTCCAGTACAGCTGTCATCTCAAACAGAAGTTTTGCCGTCGGCGTCAATTTGGATACCGCCGCCAAGCAAGGCATTGAAATCACAGACGCATTGATGGAAGAGGCGGATATGTACGTGCGCGATCAAGCATTTGTACCGGTGGATATGGATGTTTTGGCTGGATTCATCTTGCCCAGCGCCAGCAACCCGCCGCCGGATTGGGAAAGCCTGCATTGCACGGACGAAATGATCGCCGAGCAGCAAGCGGCGCTGGACGCGGCCGGCGAATAGTCAACCGCAAAAATCCTTGAACACGTAGGGGCGAGCCTTGGCTCGCCCTCTTATTTGTTGGCGCGCGGAAAAGTCTGGATACATAATATTGTGATACGATAGGTATTGAGTGATTCGTATCATATCAATAAAAGGAATAAGAACCGATGTTCAAATATATAACAGTTATGTTCCTATTGGCGCTTCTGCTGGCGCCGGCCGCGCTGGGACAAACCGACAACCCAACCGTCGCCATTCTTCGTTTCGGACCTTTCGCCTCCGATCCCTTAGTGGAAAGCGGCATATTGGACACGCTTCAGGCATATGAATGGATCAATGCGGAAGAACGCGCTCTTCTGAATGATAGGCAGAACATTGAGGGAGAACAGATCAACATTGTTTGGGCAAGCGCAGGCTTCGACCTTCCAACTGTCAATATTATGATCGAAGACGCGCTGGACCGCGGCGCGGACATTCTGATTACCTCGTCGGCGCCAGTCACGCAAGTAGCTGTGAACATCACGCGGGATCAAGACGAGCCGACCCCGGTATTGTTCCACTCTGTCTACAACGCCATTCAATTCGGGATCTACGATGCGTCTTGCATCAAACCGGCTCATGTCACCGGTTCGGAGTACTCGCCGCCCTACGAAGAAGCGTTTGAAGTATTCATGCTACAGAATCCGGCTCTCGCGCGGATTGGCACAATTTATTCATCGTCTGTCGCCGGTGGCGTTTATGGCGCGGGGAGGATTATCGCGATTGGCGAATCGCGGGGCATTGAGGTCGAAAGCGCGGCCGTAACCGATGTTAGTGATTTGCGCGCCGCCACCCAAGGATTGGCGAACAAGGACGTCGAGGCTTTTATGCTGCCGATCGACTTTACCGTCGGCAGTGGATTGCCCATCATCGTAGCTGTTGCCAAAGAGAATCAGATACCGGTATTTTACCCGATTCCGGGCACAGTTCTGATGGGCGTGACCTTCGGCGCCGGGTACTACGACTACTACGTGCAGGGTGTCATTACTACATTGATGCTCGACGCGCGCCTTAAGGGCGCTCTTGACTTCGCCACGACGGCTGTCGACAGCCTGACTGGCGTCTCGGTCGGCATCAATCTTGATGTAGCGAATGAGATGGGTATCGCCTTGTCGCAAGAATTGCAGGATATGGCTGACATAACCATTCGCGACGGAGCGCTGAAATTGTCGCCGCAAATTGTTGAGCGGTCCTTGGACGCGCTGGGCGCCAATGACACCATTAAGCAGATGACGCTCAGTCTTGGGGATTCAATCGATTGGAGACCTTTGCTTGAGCCCGGCGCCGGGATGGGAGCGGATCCGATGATGGCTCAGTTGGCCAATATGCTGCTCGAGGGGAGGAAGTCGCCGGAACGCAGGCAGGCGGACACGGCCTACCTGGAAAGCCTGCATTGCACGGACGAAATGATCGCCGAGCAGCAAGCGGCGCTGGACGCGGCGGAATAATCGGCCGCGCAACGTGATTGAAGGGGGCGACTGTGACGGTCGCCCCTTGCTGTAAGGTTTCGCAACAGCTTTGCAATTTCATTTTTCTCTGAGGAGGGATACAAATGTTCAGAAAACTATCGCTATTGCTAACAGCCATCTTGTTGCTGTCGCTGCTGCCGGGGATCTCGGCGCAGGACGACGACAATCCCACGATCGCCATCTTGCGATTTGGTCCCATCGGATCCGCTGCCACAGCTGAATCCGCCTTGCTGGATGTGCTGCAAGTTTATGGATTCATCAATGCGGAAGAGCGGATGTCCCTGATGGAAGGGCAGGACTTCATTGGTGAAAACATTAACATTGTCCGGGGAGACGCGAATTACGATCTGCCCTCCGCCAATGTCATAGTGGAAGCGGCGCTGGATCAAGGCGCGGATGTCCTCGTCGCCTTTACGACGCCGGTCGCGCAAATCGCGGTGAATACCACGCTGGATCAAGACGAGCCGACGCCAGTCATTTTCGGCGGCGTGTATAACCCATATCGCGCCGGGATTGCCGAAGCCGCCTGCATCAAGCCCGATCACGTCACTGGCACGGAATCGGTGCAGCCCTACGATGAGGCGTTTCAGATATTTCTGATGCAGAACCCGGATCTGACGCTGGTCGGCACTATCTATTCTTCGAATGAAGCGAGCGGCATTTACGGCGCGGAAAGGATCAGCGAAATTGGCGAATCGCTGGGCATCACTGTGGAAAGCGTCGCGGTCACGAGCGTCAGCGATCTGCGCGCCGCCGCGCAGAGTTTGGTGAATATGGGGATAGAAGCGCTTGTGCTTCCTAGTGATTACACTGTCACAAACGGATTGCCGATCATCGCGGCGGCTGCCAATGATAATGCGATACCGGTATTCCAAACAACCACCGGCGCAATTTTTCAGGGCGCGACGCTTGGCGCGGGTTATTGGCAACACTTTGAACAGGGGCGCCGTGCTGGTCTTATGCTGGCTGCCTGGTTGAATGGCGAGCTCGATATTGCCGCTACGGCTATCGACAGCCACGCCGGCATGGCAGTCAGCGTCAATATGAACGCCGCCAGCGAACTGGGCATCGACATTGCCGAAGAGTTGATAGAGACGGCTGACTTTCTGATTCAGGATGAATCGGTCGCCCTGTCAGAACAAATCGGTTTGGGAATGTTAAGAAAGATGGGAGCGAATGAGGCGATCCTGCAGGCGGCGCGCGGTTTTATGGACACCATCCCGTTGGAAGACATGGGGCGGGGGCAGTTTACGATACCGCCGGAACTCGCCAATTACCTGATAGAAAGCCGGCGAGCGGAAGAATTCATGGCGGCTGACGCGGCCTATCTCGCAAGCCTGCAATGCACAGAGGAAATGATCGCCGAGCAGCAAGCGGCGCTTGACGCGGCCGAGTAGCAGAAATCTCCGCACGATCAGCATACGTAGGGGCGACTCTGTGAGTCGCCCGCTATTACCGCAAAATGTAGGGGCGACCTAGCAGGTCGTCCGATTTGTTCCGGCGTCGGCTTTCAGCGCTCTAACCAAAGCGCCCGGCGATGTAATCAGCCGTCTCTTGCTGCTCCGGGCTCTCAAAGACTTTCTTCGTATCATCGTATTCGACCAGTTCGCCCCAGCGCACTTCATGACCATCTTCGACCTCTTTGCGGATGTTAAAGAAAGCGGTGTAATCGGAAGCGCGCTGCGCCTGCTGCATGTTGTGCGTGACGATGACGATGGTATAGTCGCGCTGCAGCTCCCACATCAGCTCTTCAATGCGCTGGGTCGCGATCGGGTCCAGCGCCGAGCAGGGTTCGTCCATCAGTATCACATCCGGCTCAACCGCAATCGTGCGCGCGATGCAGAGCCGCTGCTGCTGGCCGCCGGAGAGGGCCAGGCCCGATTTGTTCAGGTCGCCGCTGACTTCGTCCCAGAGCGAGGCGTCGCGCAGGCTGCGCTCCACGATTTCATCCAGCGCGTTTCTTTTGTTCAAGCCCAGCAAACGCGGCCCGTAGGCGACATTGTCATAAATGCTTTTGGGGAAGGGATTTGGCTTCTGGAAGACCATGCCGATGCGCCGCCGCACCTCCACCGGATCGACTTCCGGATCGTAGAGATTCTTGTCGCGATAGATGATTTCGCCATCCACCCGCGCGCCCGGCGTCAGGTCCAACATGCGGTTGATGCCGCGCAGGACGGTGCTCTTGCCGCAGCCTGAGGGGCCGATGAAAGCCGTGGTTTTGTTTTCGTAAATCGGCAGGCTGACATCGGCGACCGCGCGAAAACTGCCGTAATAGAAGCTGCATTGGCGCAGTTCCAGCGCCAGGCCGGTCTGGCTTTGCTCCAGCGCTTCGGTTTGTGCGGACATGACTTAGAACCTGATCGAATAGCGATTGCGCAGGACGATTGCGGCGGCGTTCAGCGACAGCATCAGCGCCAGCAGCACGATTATCGCGGCGGCGGCGATATCAGCGAATTGACCTTGCGGGCGCGCCGTCCACTGGTAAATCTGTATCGGCATGGCCGTGAATTGCGAGAAGGGACCGCTTGGGTCTGCCACCAGGAAGGTGGCGGCGCCGACGACGATCAGCGGCGCTGTCTCACCGACCGCGCGCGACACCGACAGAATCGTGCCGGTCATGATGCCGGGCAGGGCCGCCGGCAAAACCTGATGCCAAATCGTTTGCCAGCGCGTGGCCCCCAGGCCGTAGGAAGCTTCCCGTATGGTATGGGGGACGGCGCGGATGGCTTCTTGCGCGTTGATGACGATGATCGGCAAGATGAGCAGGACCAGGGTCAAGCCGGCGCTGATCAAGGTGCGGCCGTTCGGCGCGAAGCTGTTGATCCGCACCAGGCTTGCCATCAGCTCATTGTAGACATCGGCGCCGATGGCGCCGTCGTCCGCGACATCGAAGCGGTAGTACGCGCCGCGGACTTCAATGTCGTAATCTTCGTCGGCGCGGCTGGGCCGGGTATCGACAGCGATGCCCAGGGCCTTCGCCAGGGAATCCGACATCTCACGCGCATCGCTGTTGCCCAGCATGGTTAAGCTCGGACTGCCATAGTACAGGAAGGTATCGACGATGCGCGTCAGGGTCGGGCTATCCCAACGGGCGGACTGACTGGAGATCTTGCCGTCGCGGTAACTGATTTCCGCGTCAAGAACCGGCTTGATGCTTTCGATCACGCTATCGACTGTGGGCGCGTCAAAGTTGTAATGGAAGATGAGGCCGCTGGAAAATGGCGCCAGGGCGCGCACAAAAATGGCCAGCCCGAGCATGCCATAGATGATCGACGGCACACCGGCCAGATTGCGCACATTGGTTTCAATCAAGCGATTGACGAAGCCGTCGCTGGCGTATTCCTCCAGGTATATCGCCGCGCCGACGCCGATTGGCAGCGCCACCAGCACAACGATGAGCATCAAACCAACCGAGCCGATCAGGGCAGTGCGCACGCCCGCCAGCGCCGGTGTGCTGGACATGGGCGTACTGAGAAACCCGCTGTGCAGCCAGCTGTGAAAACGGCGCACTCTGACCGCGGCATCGTCGCGTCTTTCGCGCCGCTTGAAGTCACTGAGGATCGGCCCCTCAATCTCCGCCTTCACCGCCTCGAAATTGAAGATCGCCTCGACGAGCGGAAAGCTGGCGATGACTTGCTGCTCGACGACTTCTTCCAGCACGAGATTGTGCAGTGTGGCGCGGTCGGCATAATCCGCCAGCAACATCGCTTGCTGTTCTGCGCTGATGTTCTTCAGCAGCTCGCCAGCGATCGCCGGGTCCACATTGGCATCCGCGACAATTTCGGCAACGGGCGCCTTGGTGAAGACGCTGTTTTCGACCTGGCTGATGGTATTGCGGATCAGCACGCGCAGCCGCCCCGGCACATGCTCCGCCAGGATCAGCGCCAGTTCGGAATTGCTTAGATCTTTCAGCGGCCGGCCGCCGGCCAGGGTCTCCGGCTCAATGCTGTTGACCAGGCCAATGCTGCCGAAGGCTTCATTGGCCACGTTGAAGAAAAGCGCGATCAGCGCCAGGCCGGCGATGCCGATGGAAAAATAATTGAACAGGCGGCCGAACTTGCCGCGCCGGTGGCGCTTCTGCAAGTGGCTGAAGAAATCGGCTTCTTTGGGCATGTAGGACCGGGTTGGCTCCTTCGCAGCGTCGGGCATCAATAAGCCTCCCGGAAGCGACTGATGATGACGCGGCTGAGCGCATTGAGGATGAATGTCATCAGGAAGAGCGTCAGGCCGATGGCGAATATGCTGTTGTAGTCGATGGAATCATAGCTCAGGTCGCCGCCGCTGATGCGCGCGATATGGCCCGTCATCGTCTCGGCTGAATCAAAGGGATTGAAAGTGAAGTTGGGGCCGGCGCCGGCCGCGATCGCTACGATCATGGTCTCGCCGATGGCGCGGGAAATCGCCACGATGAAGGCGGCCAATATGCCGGAGAGCGCCGCAGGCACAACCACCTTGATGACGGTTTCCAGCTTGGTCGCGCCCAGGCCGTAGGACGCTTCTCGCAGGGCCAGCGGCACAGCGTGCAGCGCGTCTTCGCTCATTGAGCTGACCAGCGGAATGATGAGAATGCCCACCACAATGCCGGCCGAGCCGGTGTTGTAGATGTTGACGATCTCGACGCCAAAAATGGCGCGCAGCAAGGGCGTCATGAAGGTCAGGGCGAAATAGCCATAAACGACGGTCGGTATGCCGGCCAGGATTTCCAGCACCGGTTTCAACCAGTTCCGGACCTTGGGCGAGGCATACTCGCTGAGGTAGATGGCGGCGCCGATGCCCAGGGGCAGCGCGACCAGCATGGCGATCGTGCTCGTCATCAGCGTGGCGTTGATCAGCGGGATGACGCCGAACTCGCCGATGGCGGGAATCCAATTCCTGTTGCTGAAGAATTCGAGGAGCGTCGGCCGGTCGTTGTATTCCACGGCGACCCCGGCGCTGTGCGGCGCGACCGTGTTGGCGCCGCGCGCGCCGCGCTTGACCTGGAAGCGCGGCAGGAAACCGGCGTCGACGAAGCTCTCGCCGATACGCTGGGTCAAGGGGAATACGGTTGAGCTGCCGGCGATGCTGATCTCGCCCGAGACTTCAGCCGCGTCTACCGCTGGCGCGGCGTCCGCTCCCGTCGCCCGCAGCCATTGGCTGCGCGCTTCGTTCAGGGCCCCGCTGGATGCCGGGAAGTATCCGACATCGACAATGACATCGTTGACCCGGCTCAGGTAGAAGCTGATGAAGTCTCTAACCTGCGCCCCCTCGCGCATGATCCGGGCGTCGCTGTAAATGAAGAGCGGTCGGGCGAGCGCGTAGCTGCCGTCTTCCACGGTCGCGGCCGCTGGTTCCACGCCATCCAGAACCAGGAGCTTGAGATCATCGGCGTTTTCCAGGTAATAGGCGTAGCCAAAGAAGCCGATGCTGTATCGATCGCGGTGGATGCTGCCGACCAGTTGATTGTCGTTCTCCGACATGATGGGGTCTTTTGCCAGCAGCGCCGTCGGGTCGCCGTCAAAGACTTTTTCTACAAAGAAGTCGAAAGTGCCGCTGTCCAGGCCCGGGACTGCCAGCTTGATCGGCGCGGCCGGCCAATCAGGCCGGACCTGCTTCCAGGTCTCCGCCTCGCCGAAAACCCGCCGCAGTTCGTCAAAAGTCAAGTCGCGCAGGAAATCGTTGTCCGAACTGACGGCGATGGCGAGCGCGTCGCTGCCGATGCGAAAGGCAATCGGCGTGATGCCAACCGCGGCGCATTGCTCAATCTCGCCGGGCTTAACCGCGCGGCTGGCATTGACAATTTGCGGGCGCTTTGCGCCCAACTCGGCCAGGATGACTTCGCTGGCGCACCAGCGCTCGAAGCCGCCGCCGGTCCCCAGCACATCAATGTCGATGTGGTTGTTCTGGAATTCAACGATTTCCATCACTTCCTGGCCGACGCGGATGGCGCCGCTCTCGGCCACCGCTTCAAGCGCTTTGCCGGGTTCAACCGCGAAGCTGCTCGTCGCCTCGTCCATGTCGCTCAGGATGGCGCGATTGGTGTTCACCCATTGATCGCGGGTGAAAAATGATATGGATTCGTTTCCCAAAACGAGAATGATGCCGAGCGTGGTAAAGACCGACAATAAGCCACAGGCGAACAAGCCGGCCTGAATCACTGACTCATGATATTTGGGCTTGCGCTTCAGCTTCCCCTGCCCGGCCGCTTTTGCCGCTTTCAACGCCGGGTGATGACGCTCTGCCATTGGCTTCTCTCACGTGGGGCGCCCACTCGCCTTATGAGCGAGCCGGGCGCTTCCATTGTGATTCGGAAATTTTGCTTCTGTCGGACGTGAACTTACAGGATGCTATAGATTGCGCGGGACTACGGCAACAGCGAATGATACCGTCGCCCCGCGCAAGCGACTATAAAAATGTCCCTATATGCCCGTCGTCGCATCGAGATAGGCTTGTTTGGCGGTCCGCAAGGCATCAGGCGAGGCCGGGAAGTAGCCCACAGCGATGACTTCGTCGTTGACATGCGTCAGGTAGAAATTGATGAAGGCCGCGACCTGCGGCTTCTCGGCCATGATGCCGGCGTCGCTGTAGATGAACAGCGGGCGCGCCAGCGGATAGCTGCCGTCATCGGTGGTTTGGGCGTTCGCTGCAATGCCTTCGATGTTCAGGATGTTTAGCGCGTCCCGGTTCTCCACATAGTAGGCATAACCGAAGAAGCCAACGGCGTAGGGGCTGCCGACGATGCCCTGCACCAGCACGTTGTCGTCTTCGGAGAGCTGCGGGTTCGCGCTCAGGATGGGCTCTTCGTCTTCGTCGAAGACCTCTTCCACGAAATAATCGAAGGTGCCGCTGTCCGTGCCCGGGATGAAGCGCTGGATGGCTTCGTTCGGCCACTCGGCGCGCACGTCCGCCCAGGTTTCGGCGCTGCTGAAGATCAACGCCAGTTCTTCCAGCGTGACATCCGCGGCGAAGTCGTTCGCGGCGGAAACCGTGACGGCCAGGGCGTCAGTGCCGACGCGGAATTCGATCGGTTCGCGGCCGATGGCCTTGCAAGATTCGATCTCGCTGTCTTTGATGCGGCGCGAGGCATTGCTGATATCGGTCTCGCCTTCGACGCAGAAGCGTTCGAAGCCGGTGCCGGAGCCGATGGAGGCGATGGACGGGGCGACCCCGCCGGAATCGGTCCAGACTTCGGCCATGCGCTCGCTGAGCGGAAAGACGGTCGAGCTGCCAGCGGTGATGATCTCGCCCTCGGTGAATTCCAGGGGATCAACTTCCGGCAGCGCGATATCGTGCATCATCATGCCATGCCGGGCTTCCATGCCGTTGGAGACGCGCCAGGCGTCAACAGCGCTGGCAAATGCGCTCGCCGAAGCCGGGAAGTAACCGACATCAATCACTTGATCGTTGACATGCGTCAGGTAGAAGTTGATGAAGGCGTTGACCTGCGGCTTCTCCATCAGAATGCCGGCGTCGCTGTAGATTAATAGCGGACGCGCCAGCGGGTAACTGCCGTCATCGGTGGTCTGGGCGTTGGCCTCGATTCCTTCGATGCGCAGGATGTTGAGCGCGTCCCGATTCTCAACATAGTAGGCATAACCGAAGAAGCCGACGGCGTAGGGGCTGCCGGCAATGCCCTGCACCAGAACATTGTCATCCTCGGAGAGTTGCGGGTTCGCGCTTAGGATCGGCTCTTCGTCTTCGTCGAAGACCTCTTCCACGAAATAGTCGAAGGTGCCGCTGTCCGTGCCCGGGATGAAGCGCTGTATGGCTTCGTTCGGCCATTCGGCGCGCACATCCGACCAGGTCACGGCGCTGCTGAAGATCAACGCCAATTCTTCCAGCGTGACATCGGCGGCGAAGTCGTTTGCGGCGGAAACCGTGACGGCCAAGGCGTCGGTGCCGACGCGGAACTCGATCGGTTCGCGGCCGATGGCCTTGCAAGATTCGATCTCGCTGTCTTTGATGCGGCGCGATGCATTGCTGATATCGGTCTCGCCTTCGACGCAGAAGCGCTCAAAGCCAGCGCCGGAGCCGATGGAGGCGATGGACGGGGCGACGCCGCCGGCATCGGTCCAGACTTCGGCCATGCGCTCGCTGAGCGGGAAGACGGTCGAGCTGCCGGCGGTGATGATTTCGCCTTCGGTAAATTCCAGCGGGTCGACTTCCGGCAGCCCGTGGTCGGTCTCGGATGCGCCTGCCGTAACCGCCGCGAGCGCAAGGATTAGCAGTAGCCATAGAACTCTGTGCATGTGTCTCGTTATCTCCTGAGGTTCTAAACTGGGCGAGGTTAAGTGTGTGGCCCACACTGTCCATAGCCTAGCTGAATACTGTTAAAGCGCAGGTCCAGGCATTTAAGGATTCAACAGGTTTCATTTAAGCGGCGCCCGTGATTCTTTTAGCTGCGCTTTACATTCTTAACATCCGCGCGCCATTGAGAGCCCGGGCAATTGCATCAAAATCATAGTGAGCCGTTCGCCACGTATATTGTGAAAATGTAGGGGCGTCTCGTGAGACGCCCGTTGAAAATAGACTGTAAATTGCGGGCGTTTCAGCGAAACGCCCCTACAGATAACGAAATGTGAGAGCAAATTGCGGGCGATTCACAGAATCGCCCCTACACCGTTCTTCAGATTGTTGCATTACTTTCTCGGCGTCGCTCTTTGATGATTTCGCCAACTGACGCTAGAATCAGTGGACAGATGCCGATGCGGATATCTCGCCGATGCTCAAGTATCTCCTGCGCCGTTTGTTACAAGCGATACCGACCTTCTTTGGCGTCACGATTCTGTCGTTTCTGATTATCTTGTCGGCGCCGGGCGACCCGGTGGCGATGATCACCTGGGGACCCAACATCAATACCGAAGCCAACGCGGCCATGCGCCGGCAGTTGGGCCTGGATCAACCGCCGATCGTACAATATGTCTATTGGCTGTTGGGCAACGATTGGACCTTGCTCGATCTGGACGGCGATGGGAAAGGCGATACGCCTGGCGACCGCCTCGGCCTGCTGCGGGGCGATTTGGGCAAGTCAATCAAGAACAAGCGGTCTGTGATGGACCAGATCGTCCATCGCGTGCCGGCCACGCTGAGATTGGGCGTGGCCGCGCTCCTCATCGGCTTTCTGATGGGCGTCGTTTTGGGGGTGTTGGCGGCGGTTTTCCATCGCACCTGGATCGATCAGGTGATCCGTATCATCTCGGTGGTGGGCAATGCGGTGCCGCAGTTTTGGCTGGGACTGCTGCTCATCATCATATTTGGCGTGCAATTGGATCTCTTGCCAATCAGCGGCATGCAGAACATCACCCGCCGCGGCGCTTTCGACCTGGCGGACGCGCTGCGCCACATGATACTGCCCGTGTTTGTGCTATCGCTGAATTGGATCGCTTTTCTCTCGCGCTTCACTCGCACGCAGATCCTGGAAGTCTTGGCGCAGGATTATGTGCGCACGGCTTATGCCAAAGGCTTGAATGACCAGGTGATCTGGGTGCGTCACGCGCTGCGCAACGGCTTGCTGCCGGTGGCGACATTTCTGGGCCCGGCCATTGGCACGGTGCTGGCCGGCGCTGTCATCATTGAACAGGTCTTCGCCTGGCCCGGCATGGGCAAGCTGATCATCGACGCGGTATTCGCGCGCGATTATCCGGTGGTCATGGGATCTGTTGTGGTGGCATCGGTGATGTTCATCCTTGGCGTGCTGCTCACTGACATCATGTACGTCATTCTCGATCCGCGCATCCGGCTGGAGTGAACCTGGCATGTTGGGCAAATGTAATTCCAGCAATTCCTGTAGCGGATTCGGGCGACTCACCGAGTCGCCCCTAGCGACATCGCCAATGGGGTGGGATAGCTAATGGCGCAGGAATCCAAGATCGCCCAACTGGATCAAGCGGAAGCGCTGCGCCCTTCGCGTTCATTTTGGCGCGATGCGCTGGACTTCATCGCGCGCGATCGCCTGACCCTGTTCGCCATGTCGGTTTTGCTCATTTTCACGCTGATTTGCATATTCATGCCGGTGGTCTTTGAAGAGGTCCTGAATCTCGATGTCAACTCCACCAGCATTCCCGATCGCTTCAAGCAGCCGGGCGAAGGCGGCTTCGCCCTGGGCACCGATCAACTCGGGCGGGATCAATTCCTGCGCTTGATTTACGGCGGTCGCGTTTCTTTGACTATCGCCTATCTCGCCAGCGTCATCACAGTCTTCATCGGCATTACGCTGGGTCTGCTCGCGGGTTACTACGGCCGGCAAGTCGATGACGTGATTTCCTGGATCATCAATACGCTCAGCGCGATTCCGCCGATATTTCTGATACTGATCGCTTCGGCGGTATGGAAGCCGACAACCGAGCTCTTTGTTGTCATTTTGGCGGCGCTGGGCTGGGTGGGCACGAGCCGGCTGGTGCGCGGCGAAGCGCTCTCGCTGAAGGAACGCGACTATGTGCTGTCGGCGCGGGCAGTGGGCGCCTCCGACCTGCGCATCCTGTTTTCGCACATCCTGCCGAATGTCTTGCCGCTGATAATCGTGACGACCACCATCATCGCCGGCAACCTCATTCTGTATGAATCCAGCTTGAGTTACCTCGGCGTCGGCATACAGCCGCCCACGCCGACCTGGGGCAATATGCTGACCGATTCGCGCAGCTACTTCGTCAGCGGCGTGCACCTGGTCTTCACGCCCGGTCTGCTGATTTTGATTACGGTGCTCTGCTTCTACCTGGTGGGCGACGGCCTGCGCGACGCGCTGGATCCAAGACGGTATCAGCAGTAGCGGTCTGCCAGCAAACGACAACACGGAGAAACCGGCATGGTATTCAAGGAGTTTGCGCTCCGATTGAAGCGCAAGAAATTGATGCAGCTTTTCACGAGCCACGGCATGCGGTATCACACGGATCACCTGGGCCAAAGCATGGCGAAGGAGGCCGATGAGTTTGGCCGCAGCTATCACCGGGAAAAACTCCACAAAGAAATCCAGCAGATTTGCGAGCGCAATAACCTTAGTCCCGAGCAATTGCTACTGATTGAAGACGATCTGAACGAGTACATCAATAATCGAGTGCGTTCCGCTTACGATGAAGAAATGAAGAAGCAGAAGCTGCGCGAGCTTTTGGATACGCGCATCAAGATAAAGCAGATGGCGAATGAGCGGGATAGCGGCTAGCTAATGAAAACTCGCCTGTTCCAGGTTTGAAAAGGTAGGGGCGACCCTTGGGTCGCCCGCATTGCCTGCCAGCTAGTAAATGAAAAGGGGCGGCTCACAGAGCCGCCCCTACAATTTCTAGCGCTGAAACTTCGACGTTAGCCCTCAATCGACCACTTGTGGATGTCGGCGGTGTAGCCGTAGAAGACCCAGAAGGGCGCCGGCTCGAAATTGCCGACGCGCGCGTTTGCCGTCTGCCAGATATTTGGCACGAAGGACCAGTCGTAAGCCAAATCCTCGTGCGCAATGCGCTGGATCTCGCGGTAGATTGCGCCGCGCTCGTCCGTGCTGCAACCGGGGACGGTGCGCGCGGCGTCGATCAGGGCGTCGACTTCCGGGTTCACATAGGACGCCAGGTTGTTGCCGCTGCCCGGGATATCCTGCCGACTGTCGATCAGCGTCATGAAGTCATTGGCATCGGGCGCGCCGCCGGTGCCGCCGCTATTGCTCATGGATGTGGCGTCGTACATCTGGCCCAGATAGATATCGCTGATGTAGTTCGCCCATTCCACCTTCTCCAGCGTGACATCAAAGCCGATGTCCTTCAGCTGATCCTGCGCCACGAGGACGTGGGTCTCGAACATGAGCAGGATGTCGCTGTAGGAAATGGTGAATTCGAGGCGCTGCCCGTCTTTCTCGCGCACGCCATCGCCATCGGAATCGACCCAGCCGGCATCTTCCAGCATCTGCATGGCGCCTTCGGGATCATAGGCGTAGGGTTCCAGGTCGCTGTTGTATGCCCAGCCGATTGCCGGATTGACGGCGCCGATCAGCCGCGTGCCGCCCTGGTCGCCGCCCATGGTCGCCAGGACATCGCTCTTGTTGTAGCCCGTCGCCACCGCCCGGCGCACGGCGGGATCGCTGAAGATCGGGTGCGGCACTTGCTCCATCGCGTTGCCGTCTTCATCATAAGCCGCCGAGGGATGTTCCGGATCGACCCAGTTCAGCGCGAAGAATTTGACCGACATCTGCGGGAAGATCTCCCACTGCAAATTGCTGGTATCGGCGATCTGCGTGAAGAGGTCGCCGTGCAGGTAGGTGTAATCCACTTCAGCCGCCTGAATCGATTGCAGAGCCACCGCCTGCTCTTTGATGTTGCGGTTGATCAGATAGGGAATGCCGACTTCGCCGCCCCACCAATCGGGATTGGCGTGGTAGCTCTGGTAAGAATCCGGCTCCCAGGCGTCAAGGATGTAGGGACCGCCGCTGATGCCGACCGGTTCAGTCGAAACCATGCTGTCCGTGAAATCGCTGAAATCCGCGGCGAAGAGGTGCGAAGGCATGAAACGCACGCCGCCCAACTGACTGAATGCCGCGCAGTCCAGGTTGGTCAGCACGACTTCATAGGTCTTGTCATCCACAACGCGCACTTCTTCAACCGCCTGCACTTCCGTTTCCTGGATGGAGGCCACCTCGTCCGACTTGATCGCGTCAATGACGAACTTGATGTCATGCGCCGTGATCGGCATGCCGTCCGACCAGTTGGCGTCTTCGCGAATGTGGAAGGTGTAGGTCAAGCCATCTTCCGAGATCTCCCAAGTGGTCAAGCCGGGCACAGGCGCGGATGTGGCCGCGTCGATCTCATAGGGCTTGGGCCAAAGCACGCTGTAGGCTTGGAAGGAGGCGCCGTCGCTGCCCAGCGCGGGATTGAAGGTGCTGATATTGCCGAAGCCGCGGATGACAATGGTTTCCGCATCCTGCCCGATCGCCAGCGCGACCGAGAAGAGAAGCAGAAGAAGGACTAGAAACTTAAGAAGTCTCATGAGAATCTCCCCTTATCCAAAATTGCTCGCAGAAAACGTGATACGAGATCAAGTGAGGACTATAACAGCTTTGCCCTGAGATTACGAGAATTTCCCGTCTGGCGCTTGCAGACCTAGAACACTAGTGCTATACTCACGTCAATAGCGAAAACGGCTAGGCAACACTACACTTACTCAGACTCCTAGATAAAGCGAGACGGCAGCGATGGCAAAGACCAGACAAGCGGTGAAACAAACGCAAGTATTCGACAATCAGGACGGCGCAGCCCGCAAAAAGGCGCTCGACGCCACCCTGACCGATATCACCAAACGCTATGGCGACGGCACGATCTTCAACCTGGGCGCCGGGAGTCACCTTGAAGTTGAGGCGATCCCGACCGGTTCCCTCGGCATTGATATCTCGCTGGGAGTCGGCGGCGTGCCGCGCGGCCGCATCACCGAGATCTATGGGCCGGAAAGCTCGGGCAAGACCACGCTTTGCCTGCACGTCGTGGCCGAGGCGCAAAAGACCGGCGGCATTTGCGCCTTCATTGATATGGAGCATGCCCTGGACCCGGCTTATGCTGGCAAAATCGGCGTCGACATCCAGCAGCTCTATGTCTCCCAGCCGGATACCGGCGAGCAGGCCCTGGAGATCACCGAGCACCTGGTGCGTTCGGGCGCGCTGGATGTGATTGTTGTGGACAGCGTGGCGGCGCTCGTGCCCCGGGCCGAGATCGAAGGCGAAATGGGCGATTCGCATGTCGGCTTGCAGGCGCGTTTGATGAGCCAGGCCCTGCGCAAGCTGGCCGGCGCTATCAAACAATCCAACGTCTGTGTCATTTTCACGAATCAACTGCGCGAGAAAGTCGGCGTGATGTTCGGCAGCCCCGAGACGACGCCGGGCGGCCGCGCGCTCAAATTCTACGCCAGCGTCCGCATCGATATCCGCCGCATCCAGCAGATCAAGCACAGCGGCGCTATCGTCGGCAACCGCACCCGCGTCAAGATCAAGAAGAACAAGGTCGCCGCGCCCTTCAAGGAATGCGAATTCGACATCATGTTCAACGCCGGCATCAGCAAGACGGGCGAGATCATCGATATCGGCACTGAGCTGGGCGTCATCGACAAGCGCGGGGCCTTCTATCGCTATGGCGATGATCTGCTGGGCCAGGGCCGGGAGAATGCCAAGCAATTCCTGGGGAGCAACGGGGGCATGTCGGGTGTGATTGAGGAGAAGATCCGGCGGGCTTTCGGCTTGCCGGCGCCGGCTGAGGCGGCTGGGGAGGGGTAGCAGTCCCGGTTTGAGCGATTGAATGGATCGCTAGGACTCTAGCGAGGAGAAATGTCAATGAATTCTAGAGAACGCGCGGCTGTTATTCCGCATACGGTTGCGCCGGCTCATCCAGAGGAACGAATCCGTACTTCGCTGGGAGTGGCGTACTGGGCCGAGTCCGCCCGCCTAATGGAAGAGCAGATTGAAGACGAGAGCGTTGATCTAATAATGACAAGTCCCCCATTTGGGCTCGTGCGGAAAAAAGAGTATGGGAATGCTGACGCTAGCGAATACCTGGATTGGTTTCGCCCTTTTGCCAGGCAATTTGTCCGTGTGCTAAAGCTGCAAGGTTCGCTGGTAATTGACATTGGCGGCGCGTGGAACGCGGGCAAACCGACAAAAAGCCTATACCAATATGAGTTGTTACTGACTCTCTGCAAAGAGTTTGACTTTCATCTGGCGCAAGAGTTTTTCTGGTGGAATCCTTCCAGGTTGCCAACTCCCGCAGAGTGGGTCAACATAAGGCGCATTAGAGTAAAGGATGCCGTAAACAATATCTTCTGGCTTTCCCGCACTCCCTTCCCCAAGGCAAGCAACCGGCGTGTGCTAACGCCCTACAGCAAGAGCATGGAAGGACTGCTTGAATCAGGTTACCGCGCCAAAAAGCGCCCAAGCGGTCACGAAATCAGCAAGAAGTTCTCGACTGACAACGGCGCTGCAATACCGCCGAATCTCATTGCTGTGGCGAATACCGAGAGCAACTCGCATTATCTGCGCTACTGTAGTGAAAATGATTTGCCGATACACCCGGCCCGATTCCCCGCGCTGATTCCTGAGTACTTTGTGAGATTCCTTACTGATCCCGACGATTTAGTGTTTGATCCTTTTGCCGGTAGCTGCGTCACGGGCGAAGTGTCAGAAAGGCTTCGCCGGAGATGGATTTGCAGCGAAATTGATGAGAAGTATCTTCTCGGCGCAAAAGGGCGTTTCGTGAGCTCGTCATCGCCTAAGCAATTGCGTTTCACTGGCACCAAGGTTGAGTCGTATAACGTACAGCGGCCAGGGGCGCTTTGGGACGACAACCCTCAGGCGCCGCTTCCGCCAGATGGGGGACGCAGCCGTCCCAAGAAACACAGGTAAGTTGCTACTTTAGGCATGCCTCCTACACCTAGACCAATCATAAGCCGCGCTATCCTTGACGCCATACATGAATCCGGCGCCGTGGGCATGTTTGCAGAATCAGCGCCAGCGCATCCTCGCGTGTATCTTGTCGCGCGAAGCAATCAACAAAGCTCTCTTTGGGTATATTGCTGGGGGCTAACGCACGGCGGACGGGAATCCCTGCCTGACGAATATCGTATTCAGTAGACTTCCGTGTCCTCTCCGCTACCTATGAACCCCGACGGGCATACGATTTTGTTAGGCTATGAGCCGGTTCGAGCTCTGTTTGCAGGTTTTGATTTGGAGCGACATCGAACGTTTACCGGCAGGTCGCCGTCAGTTCAAATCTCCATTGCGACGCTCAACAATGCTCTCCAACACGGTCTGGCGTTTCAAACGAAGGCCAACAATGAAATCGCAATAGGGATAAGAAGCGATCTATTGCTGTTCTATTGCGAGCACGCGCGCGAGCTGCACCGATTGGGCGAAGAATCGGCATATCTTGAAACAGCCGAGCGCGCGGTAACGACCCAGGATATTGCTGACGATGAGATCTTGAATCTGCCTGAGGAAAGGCAGAGGGTGATACGTGAAACTGCGCGCTGGTCGCGTTCATCTTCATTTACCAAGCAGGTCTTGAATGCGTACGATAACAGATGCGCAGTTACCAGGCGTAAGCTCAGGCTGGTCGACACCGCTCATATTCTCCCGGTCAAAGCGGGTGACCAAAGCATCGATAACGTTCGCAACGGAATCGCGCTGTCCCCGACATATCACCGAGCCTTCGATAGCGGCTTGATTTTCTTGGACGACAGCATGGTTATGCGACTAAATGGCGCGGCGGCCGAGGATTTAGTTCGACAAGGTCTGGATTCCGGAATTGCGAGTTTCGCTGCGCACTTAGGGAAAATCCACCTTCCCTACAATCCGGAACTGCGCCCGAACCCATACTTCATTCATCTTGCAAACAGTTTTAGGGGGCTAAGTTAAGTTGAATCATGGCTTGTAAGTGGCAGTGAAAGCGCAGTGGCTGAAGCGGCTGGGGATGGGGTAGAGTAATGCTCAGCTCGTTCTAGTCTGAATTCAAATACATACATTGATGTTAACTTTTTTCAATCTAGAGTGGGGTCGATTTGCGTAAGAATATCTATCTGATGTGAAAGTGAGAGGAAAATGGCTAGTTCAAGTGAAAATCGTCATGAGGTTGGCGACATTTTGGTTGCAGTTGGCAATGCACTTGGTCCATTTGTTGTAGCGGTCTATAAGGCAGCGTACGCCGATGAAAAATACCTATCGGAATTGCAGCAGAGACTACGCGGCGAAGTGATCAACAGTGAGCTAGTGCTGTACGACGAAGATGTCGCCTTGGAGCAAATTGACCTTTCAGGATGGCTAACCTCAATCATTCGGAATCAGAATATCTTTCAGCTTGAGCAAACTGCACATATCTTTGCTGACAGGCCACAATATCGTGACTTCAAAAACGACCTATACGAGTTGCGCCGAATTCGTAACAAATGGGCGCACCCAATACCTTCTAAGGAATTCACCGACAACGAAGTAAGACACCTGTCTGATATTGCCAGTCGTGTAAGTAGAGCGGTACAAGCACAAAATGGAGCCGAGGATGTACCCATCCTAGATGGGGAAGACGCTGAATCAGGGTATTTAAGCTCAGATTCCCTTCGAGTCCAAGAAGACAAAGACCAGGCAATAAATGTAGATTTATCCCGAACGAGTTTGCATGGCCTGGACCTGAGAGGTAGAAACTTGCGCCGCGCCACATTCACGGATGCAGATCTATCTGCTTCGAATCTACAAGGTGAAAACCTATCGCGTGCCCTACTTGCAGGGGCGAATCTGTCAGACGTAGATATGCAGCGATGCAACTTTGATTATGCAGACCTGCATGGCGCTAACATGTCGCGCGCGAATCTAGCCGACTCGCGCTTCTATGGAGCAAACTTGGTCGGTGCGAAACTTGTTAATGCCCATGCGCCATCCTCGTATTTTTCTGGGGACTTAAGTCGTGCTGATTTCACAGGCGCTATATTGACATATGTTAGGATTGACGAAGACTCCAATTTGAGTTATGTAACGTTGAGAGGAGTTGACATGATGAGTTGTCGCATGGCATGGGTGGAATTGCCATACGCCGATTTGACAAATGCAAATCTGCAGTTTGCAAAGATTGTCAAATCCAACTTGACCAATGCAACGCTGTCAGAAGCCAATCTTATGCGTGCTTCGATAGAGCTATCGGTGCTAAAGTATGCGGACTTAAGCTCAGCAGATTTGTCGTACGCAAATATACGACACCCGGAATTAGAGGGTACAAACTGGAGAGAATGGGAAGACAGGGGTGCTGGTTACTATTCTGGGGAATTCGAAAACGCGAACTTGGCCAATGCGACCATGGAAGGTGCCGATATGCCTGTTGCTATCTTCCGCAAGGCGATAATGACAAATGCCAATCTCACTGCAGCAAATCTGCAGTGCGCAGACCTCCAACGTGCGGACCTAACCGGAGCTATATTTTACGATGCGGATCTGTCAGCGGCTTATCTGGGGAATACAATTCTTCTTGATACCGATTTTCTAGGTGCAAATCTAGAATGCGCGGATTTTACCAGTGCCAAATTCCGGTATTCGACAAGGCTGCCTGACGGTAGCTTCTGGGACGAAGACACCGACATGACCAAGTTCACCGGGCGGCTTGAAGACTGCTAATCCCCCCGCTGCGCAAGCCACTCCGCCTCGCTCACCAGCTTCCCGTCCGTCACATCGCTGCCGGTGTAGCGCTTGTTCTTGTCGAAGTACAACTCCACCTCGGCCTGAAAGGGACAGCGCGCCGCGCTCGCCAGCTTGCGACACCAGTAGGTCTTGCCGTCATCGGCGCGCGACAGGTCATTCAGCGGATCGACGCGGATCCGCAGGATCTCCTTGCACATCTTCGGCTGCACATAAAAATAGATGCCGCGATCTTCCGCGCTGCCGCCGCCGCCGAACAAGCTCTTGAGGAAATTCATCGCCCTTCCCCTTTCGGAATCCCTGAGCCGCCAGATTATATTTCATTATAGCGCGGCGGCTGCGCCGATGACTGCTTACAGAATCTACGTTGGAGCGGGCGACCCAAGGCTCGCCCGTACAAATTCAACGCGTTTGACAGCGGGGCAACTGCATATCCCAGGCTTCGAGATTGGCCATGAACTGATGCGCCGTCATATCCAGATGCACGGGCGTCACGCTGACGAAGTCGCGATGCGCCGCCCAGACATCGGTGCCGATTTCGTCGGTATTGGCGGTCGGCGGCTCGCCTTCCACCCGCACGACGCCCGCCGCCACATCCACCAGCCTGTCGCGATAGATGCGCAGGCCTTGTCGCGTCAGGCGGATGCCGCGCAAGTCCTCCAGTCGCTCGACCGGCGGCACGTTGACGTTCAGGATTGTGTAGGGCGGCAAGCCCTGTTTGAGGACCATCTTGACGATAGTCGGCGCCACAAGCGCCGCCACGCGATAGTCGCTGAGGCGGTCGGCATCCGGCCGCGCCAGGGAGAAGGCGACGGCGGGAAGGCCGTGGATAGCCGCCTCCAGCGCGGCTGTGACCGTACCGCTATAGGTCAAGTCCTGCCCCATGTTTTCGCCGCGATTGATGCCGGAGACCACAATATCGGGCGCGCCATCGACCAGGCCCAGCAGCGAAAGCGCGATGCAATCCGCCGGCGAGCCGCTCACCGCCAGCGCCGGGATGCCCCCGCCTATGGTCTCGCGCGAATAGGCGATGTCTTGAAAGAGCGTGATCTTGTGGCCGCTCGCGCTTTGATTGACCGCCGGCGCGCAAACTTGAACCGCGCCCAGGCCGCGCATGGCCTCCGCCAGCGCCAGCAGGCCGGGCGCGTCATAGCCATCGTCATTGGTCACAAGTATGGAAGTCACAGACTGCCGCCTTCCCGCAGCGCATAGCGTTTGATTGGAATATGAAATGCCTGGATTGCCCGGCCGGCGAAATGTCCCGTCGCTAGCCGCAATTGCCCCGCGCCAAGGTGAACGGAAGGCCGCCGGTATTATCCCCCTCGTCAGTTTCGGCAACGTGGTTGCCGCTGTCAACCGCGACGCGCAGGGTCTGTTCTTCTTCGACGTGAAGCGAGAGCGTCAAATTAATGGTCAGGATTTCTTCCTCCCCCGGTTGGAGGATCCGCAGATTATGCGGCTGTTCTTGCCCGGTCAGCGATTCTCCAGTGCTGTTCAGAATGGCTTCCGCGCTGACCCAGGCGCCGGTCAAAGGCGCAGCATTGCCTTTATTGCTGATGCGGACGAGCACGTCAAAAGGCTGATTGCAGGTGATGGCGTCGGCGATCAGCAATTCGTCCAGCACGAGGTTCACGCCGTCTTCCGATGCCGCTTGCGGGCCCGTCTCCACAGGCACGCCGGAGATATCGCCGGACGGGCTAAGCAAATCGGAATAGATCCAGGCGTTGTCAAGATCGGCATAGCTGATGCGATACCAGTCCCGCGCCGGGTTGACGGCCACAATCAGGACTTGCTCGTCTTTAGGCAGGCTGCCGAGCAATTCATACGCTGTGCCGGGACCGAGGCGCAGATTCGACGGTTGAATCACCGTGCCGGCGACGCGGCTCTCGCCCGTGCCTGTTGCAGGCTCGGGCGGGCTCGTAGCGGCCGGCTGGGCGGCATCGTCCCGCGTTGTTTCCGAAGCCGTTTCGCCCGTGTCCGTCGGCCCCGTCTCGGCGGCCGCGGTATCGGCTGCTTCGCCCGTTTCATCGGCGATCACCAGGATGTGCACGTCTTCGCGGGCGGAGACGCCATCGCCCCGTTCCGCCAGGACCGAGATCTTGTGTTGCCCGATGTTGCTCGTCGGCCAGTCAATGGTCAGCGGCAGCACGGCCGCCTCCGTTTCGTTGGGGTTCAGCTTTTCCCCGAGCAGCTGATCGTCCAGAAGCACGGCGATCCGCGCGAGATCCGGCCCGGCGTTCTCCACCCGCGCCTGCACCATGACGGTCGTGCCGACAAGGTAGGTCTGGTTTGGCAGGGGCGCCGCAATGTGAATGACTGGCGGCCCTTCGAATTGGGCGGGCGCGCCTACCCCGGCGCTGTTCAAATTGCAGCCGGCAACGAGCAGCGCCACCAGAAGCGGCAGCAGCCAGGTTACGATGATCCTTCGGAATTCGGCGCGCGCTGGCATTCGGGATCTCCTGCGCGATTTACGCTCCAGCGTGTATCACTTTAACAGAATTCGGCTCAAATTGCGAATGTCTCTAACCACCCCTTTGCCTACTGCATGTTGCGGCTGTAAGCAGGACGCTCATAAAGCATTTGCACAAAAGGCTTATCTTACGGGCAGAATGCAGGTTTTTCGCTAGCCGCGCCGGCGCTTTCGCCGGGCTTCGAGATTGTGTACCATTATCTTGATGGATGCGCGTCAGGATGGCTATGAGCAGGATCGCGCTACTTGAAGGCAAGCGCATCATTTTGGGTGTTTGCGGCAGCATCGCGGCCTATAAGGCGGTTGATCTCGCCAGCAAGTTGACCCAGGCCGGCGCCTTGGTGGACACGGTGATGACCGAGGCGGCGCAGCGCTTTGTCGCGCCGCTTAGCTTTCAGTCCGTGACCGGGCGCCCGGTATACAGCGATATGTGGCGCGCGGACGCGGACGGCGGCTTGCCCAACCATATCGCGCATGTCGGTTTGGCGGAAGCGGCCGACCTGCTGATCGTCTGTCCGGCGACCGCCAACACCCTGGCCAAGCTTGCGCATGGCTTTGCGGACGACTTGCTTTCGGTGACGGCGCTGGCAATCGACTGTCCGCTTGCGCTGGCGCCGGCGATGGATAGCGGCATGTATGAAAGCCCGGCCCTGCAAGGCAATCTGGAGATCTTGCTGCGGCGCGGCGCCCAGCTGATTGAGCCGGAAACGGGACGCTTCGCCAGCGGCCTGGTCGGTAAGGGGCGCCTCCCCGAAACAAGCGCCTTGATCGGGCATCTGCGGCGCATCCTCGGCGCTGACGGCGAAATGGCCGGCCACAAACTGGTGGTCACAGCCGGCGGGACGCGGGAAGCGCTCGATCCCGTGCGCTTCATCAGCAATCGCTCGACAGGCAAGCAGGGCTACGCCATCGCCCAGGCCGCCATCGACGCCGGCGCGGAAGCGGTTTTGATCTCTGCCGCTAGCAATCTCGCCCCGCCGGTCGGCGCGACCATCGTCTCGGTCGATTCCGCCCAATCCATGCTGGAAGCCGTGCTGGAAAATATCAGCGAATCCTCGGCTTTGGTGATGGCGGCCGCCGTCGCCGATTATCGGCCCCAGGCGATCTCCGAGCAGAAAATCAAAAAATCGCAAGCCGACCTGAGCTTGCCGCTCGTCCGCGCGCCCGACATCTTGATGGCGGTGAAAGCGCAGCGAGGGGAAACCGGCTATCCCATGATCGTGGTTGGCTTCGCCGCCGAGAGCGAAAACCTGGTGGAAAACGCTGGCGATAAACTTCGGCGCAAGGGGCTGGATCTCCTGGTCGCCAACGACATCACCGCCGCCGATGCCGGTTTCGCAGTCGATACCAATCGCGTTGTCGTGCTCGATATGGATGGCGGCTTGCAGGCCATCGACCTCAGGAGCAAGGCGGAAATCGGCGCTTATATCATCGAGCGCATCGGCGGACTGCTGAGTTAGCCGCCGGCTCTAACCCAATTGACTTAATTCGTCGATTGCCACGCAATGCGCGACATAGCTGGAAAGCGTCTGTCGGCAGCCGATCTGATAATAGGCGATTAAATCCGGCACGCCGGCGTCGGCGAATCCGTCTTGTTCGTAGTTGACGCGCGTTCCGCCGCCCGCCGCGGCAAACTGTAGCGATATGCTCGTTTCGCCCGGCCAGTTGGGATCGCGCCAGCTGTAGGCAAGGGCCGACGGCGGTTGCCAGTTGGTGATGCGGCCGATTGTGAACTCGCTGCCATCGGCGAAGGTCTCATAGTAGCGGCCGCCCGGCTGCGCTTCAAACTGGATGCTCAGCGGCCGCGTGGATGCCGGCGCGAAGCTGTAGGGAAAGACCCCTTGCCGCGGCCACCATGTGTTCATCTGGCCGACGAAGACATCGAAGGCTTGCTCGGGCGGCAGCGGGACGCTGACTTCAAGTTTTACATCGGGCATGGGCGCGGTTTCCAAACACTCATAACGTTTCCGTGGGCGTATACCATTCCATAGCGTAATTGTCGGATTCCAGTCTATTGCGCCTAATCATTTTCAAGTGCGCGCTTCAAAGCCGCCCCGCCGTCCGAAGCAATGAATTTCGGCGACATCTTGATAACACGCTTGCCTTCAAGATGCTTGTTCATATCATCTGACAGGTCGTGCTGTAAGAATTGGATGACTTGGATCTTCTCGTCTCGACTAAGCTGGCGCAATTTATCCAAGAGCCTGCCCGCGATCATGCTTGTTCTCCCGGTCCATGCCGGGACGATTCTACCCTATTGTGAAAGCGCTCGATCGCAGGGCAATCGCTTCAGATTTTCTTCAACTAAAGAGGACACAGAAGTAAACGCAGGTAAGTCGTGCAAAATCTGCTGGGCAGTTTTTTGCAAGAGAGGGCGATCCGCCGGATCGCCCCTACCGGACTATTTCAACCGACTCTGAAACACTACCGAACGCCAGGGCAATCGCTTCAAATTCTTTCAACTACAGAGGACGCAGAGGACACAGAGTTTAGATGCTTTTGACGACTTTTCCCTAAATCCGCTGCTTAAATTGGGCAGGCTTGACGCAACCTGGCCGATGAACTTCCTTCCCGCCCAAAAATTTTGCGACAATATGCCGCGAAATCTCCGATCAATCGCTTTCCTCGGCGTCCTCGGTGTCCTCGGTGGTTAAATTTCAGTTTAGTTTTGCTCGTCGCAGCGGCGCCAGTTTTGAAGCGATTGCCCTGTACCGAACGCCCAGTCGCTTGCTAGGGCGCGACTATCTCGGTTACACTCCAAGCTGCAGAATGCGCCCTTACTCACGCCGAAGCGAAACGGATACCCGCCATGTTCGAAGACGTTCAGCAAGTGACCGCCGCCCTCGGTGGAGAGCAGTACATCGTCAGCGATGAGATCGCGACGGTGGTCTTCCTGGCGGGCAAACTGGGCAAACCGCTCCTGGTCGAAGGACCGGCCGGCGTCGGCAAAACCGAATTGGCCAAAGCCTGGTCCGGCGCGACGGACAAACCACTGATCCGCCTGCAGTGTTACGAAGGGCTGGACGAGAACAAAGCGCTCTACGAATGGGAATACGCCAAACAGATGCTTTATACTCAGTTGCTGCGGGACAAGCTGAGCGATTTGCTGGCGGCGGCAGAGACGCTTCGGCAGGCCGCCAACCGCCTGGGCGAAGAAGACGATGTCTTCTTCAGCGAGCGCTTCCTTTTGGCCCGCCCCTTGCTGGCCGCCTTGCTCAGCGAAGAGCCGGCCCTGCTGCTCATCGACGAGATCGACCGCGCCGATGCCGAATTCGAAGCCTTCTTGCTGGAGATCCTCAGTGACTTCCAGGTCTCCATCCCGGAGCTGGGCACGGTGAGCGCCCGGCATCACCCCAGCGTGGTTTTGACCAGCAATAACACCCGGGAACTCTCGGAAGCGCTCAAGCGCCGCTGCCTCTACCTCTTCGTCGACTATCCCAGTCATGAAGCCGAACTGAACATCGTCAAGATGCGCGTGCCCGAACTGAACGACAAGCTGGCGCGGCAAGCCGTTGATGTCGTGCAAGGCATGCGCCGGCTGGATTTGAAGAAGAACCCGAGCGTTTCCGAGACTATCGATTGGGCGAAAGCCCTGGTCACGCTCAATGCCGATAGCATCGATCAAACAACGCTCGAGACGACGCTGACGGTGCTGCTGAAACATGAAAGCGATGTGCAGAAAGCGCGCCGCCAAATGACGCGCGGCGACGACGACTACTATCAGGGGCGCGGCCGCCGCTCCGACTGGAATTAGGCCTGCGCCGCGGCGCTGACAGATGCGCTGGAATCCACTAGAATAGTCGGACTGCATCCGCGTTCAGCCTGGCGAAACATGAGCCTGTCCCGAAATATGGCCGAAAACTCGCGCGAACTTGCCAATCGCTTGCTTCGCGCGCCGCTTTATCTCTACCAACTGGGTTGGGGGCCCGCCATCAACTGGATTCCGCTTTTGATTCTGACGACCAAGGGCCGCCGGAGCGGTTTGCCGCGGCACGTGGTGGTGGAATACCGGCGCCACGGCAGCAAATATTACATCTTCTCCGGCTGGGGCGCGGAGGCGGACTGGTATCGCAACATCCAGCAGGATCCGCGAGTCACCATTCAGCATGGCGCCCATGTCTGCGGCGCCCGGGCCTCCCGCGTCGAAGACCCGGCCGAGGCGCTGCGCGCCCTGTATATGTTCAGTCGCAACTCCTGGATCTACGAGACGCTTTTCGCCCGCATGACGACAGCGCAGGCGGCCGACCTCAATACCCTGACCGAAGTCGTCGAGGAGTTCACCGTCCTGCGCCTCGACCCGACCGAGGGGGAGGCGGAACTGCCGCCGATCGAACCCTTCAGCGAGGCGCTGCGGCAGATGGCGACAATATTTGTTTTGCTGCTCGGGCTGCGGCTCGCCGTCTCCCTGCTGCGCTCGATCATCGACGACCGCGGCGACGACGCGTCCGCCTGAGACTTCGGGCCGGCTCAGACGTCAAACTCGACGCCCTGGGCCAGCGGCAATTCCGCGGAGTAATTGATCGTATTGGTTTGCCGGCGCATGTAAGCCCGCCAGGCATCCGATCCGGATTCGCGTCCGCCGCCGGTCTCCTTTTCGCCACCGAAGGCGCCGCCGATCTCCGCGCCGCTGGTGCCGATATTGACATTGGCGATGCCGCAATCCGAGCCGGCCCCGGAGAGAAAAGCTTCAGCGCTGGCCAGATCCCGCGTGAAGATCGCGCTCGACAAACCCTGCGGCACGGCGTTGTGCAGCGCGATCGCCTCATCCAGGCCCTCGTAGGCCATGATGTAGAGGATGGGCGCGAAGGTCTCTTCGCAGACCAGCGGCGTTTGCGCGGGCATAAGTATGATCGTCGGCTCGACATAATTCGCGCCGATCTCCGGCAAGCGCCGGCCGCCGGTCAAAATTAGGCCGCCATCGGCCTCGGCTTTTGCGATCGCTCGCATCATCGCCTCTACAGCGCCCTCGTTGATGAGCGGTCCCATGAGCGCGGCTTCGTCCAGCGGGTCGCCGATGGGCACGGTCTGGTAAGCGCGCGTCAAGCGCTCGCTGAGTTCGTCGACTATCGAGCGCTGGACGATCAGCCGGCGCGTGGTCGTGCAGCGCTGCCCGGCAGTGCCCACCGCGCCGAATACGATCGCGCGCGTCGCCAAATCGAGGTCGGCGTCTTCGCGTACGATGATGCCATTGTTGCCGCCCAACTCAAGCAGGCAGCGCCCCAAACGCGCGGCGGCGCGCTGCGCCACATGCCGGCCGACGCGGACCGAACCGGTGAAGCTGATCAGGGGCAGGCGCCCGTCGTTGATCATGCGTTCGCCGACGACATCGTTCTCGCCGATGACCAGATTGAATACGCCCGGGACGCCGTGCTTCGCCATGACTCGGTTGCAGATGCGCTGCACGGCGATGGCGGTCAGGGGCGCGCTGGGCGAGGGTTTCCAGATCATGGTATCGCCGCAGACGGCCGCGATCGCCGCGTTCCAGGACCAGACAGCGACCGGGAAGTTGAAGGCGGTGATGATGCCGATCGGCCCCAGCGGATGCCACTGTTCGTACATCCGGTGGCCGGGCCGCTCGGAGTGCATGGTCAAGCCGTAGAGCTGCCGCGACAGACCCTGGGCGAAATCGAAAATATCGATCATCTCCTGCACTTCGCCCAAACCTTCGCTGCGAATCTTGCCGTTCTCCAGCGTGACCAATTCCGCAAGCGGCTCTTTGAACTCGCGCAGGGCATTGCCCAAATCGCGAATGACTTCGCCGCGCTGCGGCGCCGGCCGCATGCGCCAGCTCTCAAACGCGGCCTGCGCCGCCGTCACCGCGCGGTCATAATCGGCTTCCGTCGCCTGAATGACCGTCGCGATCGCTTCGTTGTTTGCGGGATTGATTGACGGCAGTTCAGCGCCATCCGCGTCATGCAGCCAGCCGTCGCTGCCGCAGCAGACGCCGGCGTTGACGGGCTCTATCCCTAATTCGCGCAGTACGTCTTTCATATTCAGCACTCCCTGTCTAATCATCCCGGCGACTTGAGATAGAGCGGCATGACGCGCTCGGCCGCGAAGTCTTCTTCCGCCGCATCCGGCGCGCGCAGGCGGCGCCAGGCGATCTCCGCCAGAAAGCCGGCGCGCCGCAGGTTTGCCGCCGCCGGCAGGACCTCGATGCGCGCGCCCGCCGCTTGCGCCGCGCGCAACTCGGCCCGGGCCGCGGCCGAGACCTCGCCGCGTATCAATGTCGCTTCCTTGCAGCTGGCGATTAGTTCCGCCCAGGCGCTGATTTGGGGCGGGCGCTGCTCAACCCAGACGCCGCGTAATTGCCGATACGTTGCCCATATCACGCGCTCGCGGCCGGCCGCCACTGTGGCGATCAGCGTGGCATCGGCGCGCGCACGCCCTTGCGCTTCTACCAGGATTTCCAGTGTGGTCACGGGCGCCAGAGGCAGATTGCGCGCGGCCGCCATGCCTTTCGCCAGGGCGACGCCGATGCGCACGCCGGTGTATGAGCCCGGCCCAACCGCGACCGCTAAAGCGCTCAGGTCGTCGGCGCTGATTTCGAGTTGGGACAGCATCTGCTCGATCAGAGGCGCGAGCAGCGCGCTGTGCCGCCGCCCGGCCCGCATTGTCTGTTCGGCCAGAAGCGCCTCGCCATCGTGCAAGGCGATGCTGAGAATCTGCGTCGATGTGTCAATGGCGAGCAGCATCTTGCCGTCCGAGCCGCGCTAGGCGGTCGCGGCGATTTGACGCCGCCAGGTCTCGACGAGGGCGCAGGGCCGTTCGCCCTGCGCTTCAAAGATGAGTTCGCGCCGCTGCCCCGGGCCCTGGAAGATATCGACCCACAGGCGCTGCGCGGGCAAGGCATCGGCAATGCGCTCGGCCCATTCCAGGATGAGGATGTCGTCGGCGGCCAGATAATCCTCCAAGCCCAGGCTGCGCCCGTCGTCGGCGTCGGCAATGCGATAGAGATCGATGTGGATGAGGCGCATGTCGTCGCCGGCGCGCTCGTGTTCATGCGCGAGGTTGTAGGTTGGGCTGGTCAAAGGCCGGCTTGCGCCCCAGCCGAGGCCGATGCCGCGGCAGAAAACCGTCTTGCCCGCGCCGAGAGGTCCCGAAAGGCAGACGACATCGCCCGCTCGCAGCAAGCGGCCGAGCGCCGCGCCCAGCGTTTCGCTGCGCTGCGGCGAGCAGCTGATGACCTGGAATTCAACTTGAGGAGGGCTGCTCATGCCCGACTCCTGCGCCGGATCCGCCGGTGTTCCCGCCAGCGATTATACCGCTTGCCGGGCGGGATTTGACGGTCGCGCTTGCGGCCGTCCGCCACTCATTGCGCCTTGGGTTTGAGCACATAATACGCGCCCAGCTGCGCGCGCTCATAACGGGAGAGAGCGTAGCGCTCAGCGCCGGGGGCTGATGTCACAATATAATCCGCGCGCTCAGCCGGCCCGGCCGGGTTGAGATTGACGTTATGCAAGTCATGGTATGAGGCCAGAAGATGATCCAGCGCCATGCCGATGCGATAGCTCTCGTCGATGCTGTGCCACGCCACGACCCACCACTGATAAGCCATTTCCGGAAACAGATCGTAGCTGATGCTGACCGCGCCCGCACGCCCGCGGTCGGACGCGATCCAATCGGCGACAGCGTTTATGTTCCGGTACAAGCCCAGATTCAGCGGCGTATGCGCGGCGCGATCATACCCCGAGACGCGTATGATGCGGTCGAGCGGCGCAAGCGCGAGGGCGATGAGGACCAGGATGATCAGGGCGCGCCGCAGCCACGGTTGCTTGGCAATGCAACAGATGGCATAGCTGCACATCAAGAATTGCAGGCCGATCAGCCCGGTATAGTAACTCGGCTGCTGCTGGGGACCGGCGCGAACAAGTATCAAGCCGGATGCGATGGCCAGGGTCAGGAGCAGCAGGAACAGGTTCCCACCAGCCGGTGAGCCGGTGACCTGTTCGCGGGCAAGGCGCCAGCCGAGATGAAAGCGCGCTTCATCCGCTTGGCCTGTGCGGAAGCCGGCCCGCCAACCGCGCACGCAGCGCAGCAGCGCATGAGCGATTCCGAACCAAAAGCAGGCTTCCAGCAGCGCGCGCAGCGCTTGACTGAGAAGGTAGAGCGACGGCCGCACGTTGCGCAGATTCCCTAGGTCGCCCTGGAAGGCCAAGCGCAGGCTCTCGACCAGTTGCAGGGGAATGCTCGCCAGCCAGCGCAGGCCGCGGATAAATCGCGACGGCTCGGCTTGCGGCGTCTCCAGTGTCGGCGTCTGCGCTTGGTTGTCCGGCGGCGCTTGCTCGGCGGCGGCCCGGGCCTCCGGCTTCAGGTGGGCGAATTTCGCCAGCGCTTCCGGGCTGATGCGGCTGCGCTGACTGAAGAAGGCGCGCAGATCGACGAAGTCGTTGCGCGCCTGTATGCTCATGTAAGGCGCGAGCATGGCGGCCGAAACAAGAAGGCCGACCGCCAGGCCGCGCCTGGGCGCCGGCATGCGCAGCAGCAGCCACATCAGCGGCAGCGCGGCATAGAGCAGGACAGCCGAGAAGTGGGTCATGAAGGCGGCGGTGGCGATGATCCAGCTCAGGGCGACCTGCCAGTTGCGGCCTTCGCTTTTCCAAAGATACAGGCAATAGGCGAAGGCGACATAGAAGACGGGCAACTGCATTTGCGCCCATGCGGTGTAAGCGCTGCTGATGCCGGTCTCGCTGAAGGCGAAGAGCGCCGCGGCGATCAAACCGGCGCCGCGGCCGAAAATCCGGCTGCCGAGACGGAACAGCAGCCATGTACCCAGCAGGTTGAATGCGAGCTGCGTGCCCACCAGAACGACTTGCGCATCGCGGGTGAAGAACATAGCCGGGATTTGCATCCAGACCAGGAAGGGCATGTTGTAAGCGGCCACGCTGGAGAGGGCGCCGACGGCCGGGAACGCGCCGCCTTCAAGCCAGGTTTGTCCGCGCGCAATCAAGGGCACGTAGTCGGCTTCCCAGGCCAGCAGTTGGGAAGCGTATAGCTTGACAGCCGCGCTGATGAGCAGAATGGCGAGGAGCAGTATCCGGTTGCGCCTGCGCGCGCTGTGTTCAGACATGCTTGCCGCTTTCACCATCTATTGCTCAGGGATTATAACCGGGGCCCGGTCGCCGGCCGCTGCCCAGTCGAAACAGGGCAATCGCTTCAAACATTTTTTGCCACCGAGTACACCGAGGACACAGAGTTTAGGTTCCTTTGACGACTTTTCCCCCTAAATCCACTGCTTGAACTGGGCAAGCTTGTCACTATATTGTCGATAAACTGCATTCTCGCCCGGAGATTTTGCGACAAAATGTCGCGAAGTCTCTGATCAATCGCTTTTCTCGGCGCTGAAGGTCAGTGTCGGCGGTCAGTGTCGGCGGTCAGTGTCTACGCGACCTACGCGACCCGCTGACACGCCCGTAATTTATAGGCCATTTTCAAAGGGCGTCTCACGAGACGCCCCTACATTTTTGCACGGTCATCGGCGAAAAATGTTTCATGCGATTGCTTTGAAGCGGCCGCCGGATCGCTTGAGCGCCCGGCGCAGTTGCACTATACTGGCAATCAGCACCGGCGAGAAGCTTGCGCATATTGAGGACGCATGAATCAAGAGCAGCGCGTTCAAGCCCTGGAAGAAACATTGCGCCGGCTGGGTTTGGTGGTTGATGGCGTCAAGACCAGCGTGGTTGTCAATCAGGATGGTTTTGCCATCGCGGCCTGCCCGCGAGAGAGCGCGCTGAACGCGGAGCAGGTGGCGGCGGTATCGGCGACTCTGGCCGGCCTCGGCGAGCGCTCGCTGGAGCAACTCGCGCAGGGCGGCATGGGGCGTCTGCTCTTGGAGGGGGATGCCGGCTCTCTGCTCAGTTGCCCGGCCGGTCAGGTGACCCTGGCGCTGGTGGTTGAGCCGGGCGCGAGCATGGGGCATGTGCTCTTCGCGGCCCAGAAAGCGGCCGAAGAAGTCGAGTCCATCCTGGCGGAATAGCTGAGCAAATTAACGATTCAGCTTGCGCTGTCAGCGGCCGAGGCGGCGCGTTCGGCATCGGCAAAGGCCGGGTGGTAGCGCACGTGACCGCGGACCCCGCCCGGCGCGCGCTCGTCCAGCAAGGCGACCATGAAGTGCTCGTGGGGCCTGTCGGGCTCGACATAATCGGATGTGAAGCCCAGCGGCAAGGCCGGCTGATAGCCGAAGCGCGGATAATAGGCCGGACTCCCCACCAGGAAGAGCAAGCTATAACCGGCATCTTTCATCGCCTTGAGCCCGGCGCGAATCAGGGCGGAACCGATGCCCTGTTTCTGCAGCGGCGGCGTCACGGCGATGGGTCCCAGAGCCGGGAAGCGCCGTATCGTCTCACCGTCCGTGACGGTGACCAGGCTGTAGGTGGCATGCCCGACCAGATCTCCGTTCAGAATTGCGACATGCGACAACAGCAGCGCGCCGTCAGCGCGCAAATTGTCGTTGAGCTCGGCTAGCGGCACGCTGGCAAACGCGGCCGCGGTGACAGCGTGAATCTGTTTGATGTCCGCGCGCGTTTCCGCTCGTATGGAAATCGACAAGTTAGGCTCTTATGATTCTCGCGTGAAGATGACTGGGCGGATGCGGCTTTGGCGCGTTGCGAATTGTTGATGTCACTGGCCGCGATGACGACGCGATGAATCGCGCCTGAATGTCGCCTTATCTTGCCGCGCCGCATCATCAGTGATGGCTTCCGAAACGCGGCTTTCCTTGATGCGATCGAACTCCAGCGCAGTCGCCTCGTGGACTAGATATCTGCCGGTATCGGCATCGCCTTTCGCGAATTCAAGCGCTTCACGCGCCCCTTGCAGCAACCTCTTTCCCGCCTTCGTCATCGTAGTCTCTCTCAAAAACTCTTGTCCGCTATTGGTCCGTGCTATCGCGACATTTACCCCATCCCGTGCCGCCCGTGTTTTGGTTTGCGGCAGGCATTTCTACTCTATCAGAATAGCGTTTGCCGCATGTCAATGCAAGATCCCTTACTCGGAGGGAGTGTCTATATCGGTGGACATATCTTGAATGCGAGCTCGGCACAGGTTAATTCACCACAGAGACACAGAGGGCACAGAGTATTATTGTCAGGGTCTAAGGAAACCACATCCACTGCATTAGCCACTCCCTACTCGGAAACAGCAAGTACGTCATGCGAAAATCAGCATAAGATCGATATGTAGGGGCGACACTGTGTGTCGCCCGAAATTTGGCCCTTGTGTCGGCGGGCGATTCGCAGAATCGCCCCTACACCGTACTTCAGATTGTTTTATTTCTTTCCCAGTGTTTCTTCTGTTCTGGTATAGTCAAGGATACTGATCAAGAATCAAGACAGTTGGTCCTTGCATTTATGTCAGATCAAGCGAAGGAAGCAAAATATCTCTACCTCATGACGACCGGCCACATCAGCGGCAGAGAACATGAGATCGAAATCTGGTACGTCGAACACGACGGCTGCTACTATCTCATCTCTGAAAAGCGCGCGGCGTCGCATTGGGTGCAAAATATCGGCGCTGACCCGGCCGTGAGATACCGTCTGGGAGCTGTGACCGCCGCCGGCCGCGCGTCCTTTCCAAAAGATGCCGAACTACTTGCCGCGGTGAAAGCCAAGATGGAGGCCAAACACGGCTGGAGCAATGGCCTGGTTGTGGAAATTCGACCAGTAGACTGAGACCGCTCGTCACCCATGGCGGCGCGGGTTAGCTCTGCAGTTCGAGCCAGCGTGAATTGCCATCGCCATCGGCGATCCAGCCGCGGCCGCCGTCGCTCAATTCCGCGCGCCACCAGCGCTGCCCGCCGGCGCAAACGGGACCGCCGACCAGTCGCATGGCGCTGCCCGGCGCGGCGCGATATACGACCGTCGTGGCGCTTTCCGGAGAGCTATGCAAGGCCACACCCGCTGCTTGCGCCGATGAAACCACTGCTGAGCCGCCCAGCTGCAGGTCGGTCGGGGTCTGTTCCGGGCAGTTGCTGTCAATCGTGAACGACAGGCCCTCGCCCGGCGCGACTTCTGTGACATAGAGGATGCTGGCGGCATAGTTGTTTTCCATGACGCTGCCGGCCCAAATATCGTAGTGCCCGGTTCGCGCATAATCGAAAGCGATCACAGGACCGCCGCCGCTGTTGTCGGCGCTGCAATGCCAGTTGCCATCGGCGTCATTGATGAGCAGAGCCATCTGCGCCGGGCTGTACAGGCCGAACCAGACGGGCGCGATCGCCTCCTCGATGAAGACGCTAAAATCCGGCGCTTCCGCTACATAGCCGGCGCATGGCGCGCCGCTGATAAATTCGGCGATACGATTACGTCCGCCGCCGATGAATTGAACGGCGAAAGGGGAGGGCAGAAAACCGGGCGCCAGCGACGCTTCGCCGTAGTGCGGGTCAAGGGCCGGGTCGGGCCCGGTCGCCGTCGTCGGCAGCGCTTCGGGACCGGCCTCCGCAACATACAAGACCGCTTCTTCGTAGCTTTCCGCGACATAACTGCCGATCCAGATCCGGTAAACGCCGGCGCCCGCCCGGTGCAAGACCAAAGCCGGATTCAAGCCGTTTGTATCATCATTGCAGGCCCAGCTCCCATTGGGCAGATTCACGATCAAGGTCGTATCGACGTCGCTGGCGATCAAGAAGGTGACAAGATCGAATGGCGCGCTCAGTTCCAGGGCGAAGTCCGGATCGCGGGCGGCGAATCCCAGGCAGTTGGCGCCGAGGTTCAGCGCTTTGATGTCGATATCGCCGCCGCTCAACGCGGCCTGTGTGAAGGGCGCCGGACTGAAACCCGGCGCCAGCGCGTGCCGGCCATAACGCGGGGCGCCCGCAGCGTTTAGATCTTGCGCAAAGGCTAACCCTGTCAACAGGAACAGGGCGAACAGCGCGATTGTCGATGGGAAGCGATTGCGCGCCACAAAATCATCCCGCTGACTCAATGTCAGTACGCTTGTTATGGATTGCTACACATGATTATATAGCCGGCGCTGAATCGGAGTCGGCGGTTGGAATGAAAATCCCGCTCGCGCGAGCGGGATTTCAGACAGAAGTTGATTGGCGGTTAGGGTTGCCGCTAGGCGCCGACCCGCTTCAGGTAGCTTTTGCTCACTCTCCAGACTCTGTAGCAATCCCAGTTCCACTTCCACTCGGACGCTTCAACGTGGTTTGGACGAGAATGCCTGGGAGAGCCTCGAGCCATTTCCCTGCACCAAGCCAGCGCCCCTTTCGCGTCTTCTCCGCGGTATTCGATTCCAAACAGATGCTCCCGCCGCTGCCGCTTGGGACCCTTGCGTTCTCCAACAATGCAATAGAAATGTGTGTAGTCTAGGTCTACCACCCGATTGACCTCGGCAACCGTTTGATCCATGTTGAGTTCGCAGATCTCCATCGCCCTCCGCCCGTTCTTGGCAAATGCCGCGCCTGGGCTGAATAACTCGTCCTCGAGTACCCATTTAGTTATTTTCGGAGGCACATCGCATTTCTCATCAATATAGATCTTATGGACGCCGGTGAGGAAATTGCTCTCGGGAACCATGACGTAGTAGGAACCGATCTCTTTTGATATCCCATTCCCATCGGGGTTGCCGAAACGGACATCGTATGCGGTGCAGCCAGCCGCTTGCGCCGCCGGAGCGGCCAGCGCCAGCAAAGCGGCTAGAGCCAGCAGCATGATGATCCGCGTCGCGAGCTGGGACCCGGGCAGAGCCAGCCATTTCAGATTACTTCGTCTTTCGGTGATGAACATTGAGCTAAATCTCCCGTAACATTCGACATTCCATGAAAGATAACGCATAAGGTACATATTGTCAAAAATGTGCTGAAACAAGGAACGTAGCTAACTTAACGGACGTATTTCCTTCCCGCCCCCGTCGCCCGGCTGCCGCGGGGAGGGACGCGATATGGCGTCAGTCCGGTTGATTTCCTTGATATTCGCCACTTCCCAAAGACGGGTACTGTATTGAATTCGGTTGAAATTCAACTAGCCAAATTCAGCTTCATCACAAAGGCGCAAAGGCACAAAGGACACAAAGAAAAAGGCATATGTCGCTCACGATTCTCGGTGTTCTCGTTTTTCTCGGTGTACTCGGTGGCAGAGTTTTTCTGTTTCAACCGAAATGGATACATCTGCCCAATGACGGCTCGTTTGCCAGGCCAGGCGAAATGTTCTACCATTGCACTACCACGCTCCGACAGCCCAGCAGCAAGGTCCGCGCCTATGCAGAAGCGAATGGTCGAATTCATCCGCGCCCTGCGCGCCGCGGGCGTGCGCATTTCTTTGGCGGAAAGCCAGGACGCCATGTTCGGCGTCGACCACGCCGGCGCGCGCGACGCATCCACCTTTAAGAACGCGATGAAAGCCACGCTGGTGAAGGATCGTCGGCATCAGCCGGTATTTGATTATTTCTTCCCGCTCTTCTTCAGCAATAACAAGCCGCCGCTGCAGAACATCCTGGAGCAATTATCCGACGAGCAGCAGGACCTGCTCGCGGAAGCGCTGCGCTCGCTGATGGGCGATATGGACGCGCTGCGGGAGCTACTGCAGCGCTTGCTGGAAGGGCGCGAGTTCAGCGATGAAGAATTGCAGCAATTGGGCGACGCCTCCGGCTTGCCGGCAGGCGACGAGATGTACATGCGCAACTGGTTTGAGCGGCGCATGAACCGGCAGGCGGGCTTGGCGCAACTGGAGCGCTTGTTGGATGACCTGCTGGAAGAGCTGGCGGCTATGGGCATGAGCGATGAGACGCTGGCTGAACTTGAAGAGATGCTGCGCGAGAATATGCAGGGCTTGTCCGAGCAGATATCAAATTATGTCGGATCGTCCTTGGCTGAACAGATGGCCGAGCGCGAACCGCGCGAACGCCCGGACTTGCTGGATGTGCCCTTGCAGCGGCTCAGCTGCGGCGATATTGAAGATCTGCGCGATGAAGTGCGGCGTTTGGCCGCCCGCCTGCGGACGCGCGCGGCATTGCGGCAGAAGCGCGCCAAAGCCGGCCGCTTTGATCCGCGCCGGACCTTTCGCAAGAACATGCGTTACGGCGGCGTGCCGATGGAGGTCCAGTTCCGCAAGCGCCACAAAAAACCTAGCTTGATCCTGATCTGTGACTTGAGCACATCCATGCGTTATGCGGTCGAGTTCCTGCTGACGCTGGTTTATGAACTGTCGGATCAGGTGCGGCGCGCCCACAGTTTTATTTTCATCCATGATCTGGTTGATGTCAGCACGACCCTGGCCGAGCTGCCGCCGCGGAAAGCGGTGGCGCGGATTATGGCGGAGAACCCGCCCGGCTATTACAGCACCGACCTGGGCAACAGCCTCAACAGCTTTAGCCAAGCGCACATGCACCTGATTGACAGTCGCAGCACCGTCATTTTCTTCGGCGACGGGCGCAACAACTACAATGACCCGCGTCTCGATATCGCCCGGGAGATGCAGCGCAAGGGCCGGCGGCTCATCTGGTTCTGTCCCGAATCCCGCCGGCAGTGGGGCACGGGCGACAGCGACATGTGGGAATACAGCATGTATGCCGATCATGTCTTCCTGGTTGCGAATCTGCGCCAGCTCGCCGAAGCCGTCGATCGCATCCTGGCGGATGGCTAGGGCAGGCGCTGTGATAGACTGCAAGATGATGGCACATTAGAGGCGAAGCGAATCGCGTGGCTGAATCAAAGACCATACGCACAATAGAAGACATCCGGCGCCTGCGCCCGCAGATAATGCGGCTTGCCCGACAGTATCGCGCGCGCAAGGTGTCCGTCTTTGGATCCTGCGTCCGCGGAGAGATGAGCGAGGACAGCGACATCGATTTTCTGGTTGACTTTGAGGATGATTACTCGCTGCTGGATCACGCGAGTCTTTTGGTGGGGTTGGAAGATCTGTTTGCCCGCAACGTTGACGTTGTTCCGCGGGGAGCGCTGCGCCCCTTTCTCAGAGACTCAGTGATTAGCGAAGCGCAAGAACTGTGACGAGACAGCAGGCGGAATACTGCCGCGATATCTTAGACCGCATTAAAAGAATTGAAGAATATGTCTCCTGCGGACAGGACATATTCATGCAATCCAAACCGAGCGCAAGATGACTTTTGAAGATTATCTCGCCTGGGAAGAGCGCCAGGAAGTCAAGCACGAGTGCATTGATGGAGAAATCTACGAATTGAGTGGAGGCGCGGACGAGCACAGCAAAATCGCCATCGCATCCTGGCCGACGGTTAGGGCGGGCGCTGTGATAGACTGCAAGTTAATTGCATGTTAGAGGCGAAGCGAATCGCGTGGCTGAAACAAAGACCATTCGCACAATAGATGACATCCGGCGCCTGCGCCCGCAGATTATGCGGCTTGCCCGCCAATATCGCGCGCGCCAGGTTTCCGTCTTTGGCTCCTGCGTGCGCGGGGAGATGAGCGAGGACAGCGACATCGACTTCCTGGTTGACTTTGAGGAAGAGTACAGCTTGCTCGATATTGCGGGTCTTTTGGTGGGGTTGGAAGACCTGCTCGGTCGCAAAGTGGATGTTATCGACCGCCCGAGCCTGCGCGAGGAGCTGAAGCCTCGTGTTCTTAAGGAAGCGATGCCGCTGTGAGCGACATTCAAAGTATTGAGGAACTGCGCCAAGCCCGTCCCAAGATCTTGGAACTTGCCCGTCAGTATCGCGGCCGCGAGGTATGGGTGTTCGGCTCATGCGCGCGAGGCGAGTTCAATTCGGAAAGCGATATCGATTTCCTCGTCGACTTTGAAAGCGATTTTCGCCTGACTGACGTCATCCGCCTTAAACAAGGCTTGGAAAACCTGCTTGGGCGAAAAGTAGACGTTGTGCCAAGACATGCCTTGCGAAAAGAGTTGGAGGAATTGGTGTTCCAACAAGCCCAATCTTTATGACCATGCAGCAGCGATTATACTGCCAAGATATCCTGGAGCGAATCCAGCGCATTGAAAGCTCCATATCCATAGGGCACACAGGTTTTGTGAAATCGCAGGTACTTCAGGATGCGGTCATCCTAAACTTTATTGTCATTGGTGAAGCAACCAAGAAGCTGGATTCTGCGCTTACTCAGCAACACCCTCAAATTCCGTGGCGAAGCATAGCCGGCTTTCGGGATATCCTCGTTCACCAGTATCGCAGAACTCGGTTGGAGTTGGTCTGGCGTACAGCGCAAGAAGATTTGCCTGCGCTCAAAGACGCGGTGGCGGCTATGCTCTCCTCAATGGACGATTGCGAATCGGGCGCTTGAATTCAGTGCATACCACCGCGTGTTATACTCATTTCAACTATGGAGTGGTCGAGGTTTGACATGGCAATCCAAACCGAGCGCAAAATGACTGTCGAAGATTATCTCGCCTGGGAAGAGCGCCAGGAAGTCAAGCACGAATACATCGATGGAGAAATCTACGAAATGACCGGGGGTACACGTAAACACAGTCGCATTATTGTCAATCTGACCCTGGCCATAGGCAACCAACTGCAAGGTACGAATTGCGCTCTTCACAGTAGCGAGATGCGAATCAAAGCCGGCGATAGCCGCTACTTCTATCCCGACCTTAGCGCCTTTTGCGGCGAAGAACTTCTGGAAGACAGTAGCGAATTGACGCTGCTCAATCCGATATTTGTGGCGGAAGTTACGTCGCCGTCTTCCTTCGTTTATGATCACGTCGATAAACTCGAATTCTATTTTCAAGCGCCATCTGTCCAAGCTTATCTCATCGTCGACCAGTCCCGGATCCGCGCAGACCTCCATACCCGCACCGAGACGGGGCGGCGTCTAAGCCTATTCAGCAGTCTGGAAGATGTGATTCCCTTGCCGATGCTGAATTGCGAACTGCCGTTGAGCGCGGTTTATGGGGATATCGAATTTGCTGGGGCCTAGCGTCTTAAACGGTTCCGCGCCGCATTTAAGTCCGCGGCCTTCAGCGCGTCTACGCTATAATCTTGGCTACCGGTCCATGAACGAGGTCTGATATGGCAGTCAGAACAAGCACGCGAATGAGCGTCGAAGATTATCTCGCCTGGGAAGAGCGCCAGGAAATCAAGCATGAATACATCGATGGAGAAATCTACGAAATGAGCGGCGGCGCGGGCAATCACAGCAAAATCGCCATGAAAATCGCGCTTGCCTTGGGCGTCTTGGTCAACCTGCTGGAATATACGTTTCATAGTAGCCAAATGCGTATCCGAATCAGCGAGACCCGTTACGTCTATCCGGATTTGAGTCTCGTCCGAGGCAAGGAAGCGTATGAGGATGCGAGGGAGCTAGCGCTGCTGAATCCGGTTTTCGTGGTCGAGGTCACGTCACCGTCTTCGGAGACCTACGACCGCCAGGAGAAGCTAGACTTCTACCTTGAGGTGCCTTCTATTGAAGCCTATCTCATCGTTGACCAGGACCGTCCCCGCGTCGATCTGTTCACCCGAGCTGAAGCAGGCTGGGACGTGCGCGCGTTCAACCGGCTTGACGATGTGATTCCCTTGCCGATGCTGAATTGCGAACTGCCATTGAGCGCGGTTTATGGGGATATCGAATTTGCTGAGGCCTAGCATCTCAGATGATTCCGCACCGCATTTGATTCCACGGCCGTCAGCGCGTCTACGTTATAATCTTGGCTACCGGTCCATGAACGAGGTCTGATATGGCAGTCAGAACAAGTCCGAGAATGAGCGTCGAAGATTATCTCGCCTGGGAAGAGCGCCAGGAAATCAAGCATGAATACATCGATGGAGAAATCTACGAAATGACAGGTGGCACGGGCGAACACAGCATGATAACCGCCAACATTCAAGGATTTCTGTGGAACCGGCTGAGCTTTCCTCAGTACACCGTGCACACCAGCGATATGCGAGTCAAACTCAGCCCGTCGCGTTATGTCTACCCGGACTTGAGCATCGTTCGCGGCGAAAGCATCTACGATGACGCGAGCAGACTAATCCTTCGTAATCCCGTATTCGTGGTCGAAGTAACTTCGCCGTCTTCCGCAATACGCGATCGTATGGATAAGCTCGACAATTACTTCAATGTGCCATCCATTGAGGCATACTTGATCGTGGACCAAGATCGTCCCCGCGCCGATTTATACTCTCGCATGCAAGATGGCTGGCGCTTGCGCGCGTTCAATCAGCCGGAGGACGTAATTCCGCTGCCGGCGCTTGAATGCCAACTGCCGCTAGAGCAGGTCTATCGCGGTATTGTTTTTGAAGAGACCTGATTTCCAGCTGCGTTCCGCTTTACTTCAAATCCCGCCGATGCCAGTCGTCGCTGAACAGATTGAAATCCGTCTCGCGCTGCGGGAACTCGGCGATGATCGCCTCGTCAATCTCAATGCCCAGGCCCGGTTTGTCCGGCAGCGGGAAATAACCATCGACTACTTCGGGCATGCCGATTCCGACGGCTTTGACCGGCGGATCGGCGAAGTCGTTGAAGTATTCCTGGATCTTGAAATTGGGCGCGGAAGCAGCGATCGCCAGCGACGCCATGGTTGAGCAGGGGCCGCCGACATTATGCGGCGCCACCAGCACATAATACATCTCCGCCGTGCCCGCCAGTTTCTTCATATTCATGATGCCGCCGAAGTGCGTGATGTCGGTTTGGATGATATCGGCCGCGCCCAGCTCAAAGAGTTCGCGATACTCATAAGGCGTGTGGATGCGTTCGCCCGTGGCCACGGGAATGCCCAAGCCGAGCGCCACCTCGCGCACATCGCGCAGCGCGCGCAGGTTCTCCGGCGGCACCGGCTCTTCCACCCAGGCGGGACGAAACTCGGCCAAGTCGCGGATGATCTCCACCGCCGTCACCGGATTGAAGCGCCCGTGCATTTCGATGAGCAGCTCGACATCCGGCCCCACCGCGTCGTAGACCGCTTCCACCAGAGCGATCGACAGCAGCTTCTCCTGGCGCGTGAATTCATAGAAGCCGCTGCCGAAGGGATCGAACTTCAGGGCGCGATAACCCTTTTCGGTGACTTGCCTGGCGGCCGCGTGCCAGGCTTCCGGCTTGCGCTCGACCCGATACCAGCCATTGGCGTAGGCTTTGATTTTGTCGCGCACGGCGCCGCCGAGCAGACGATGAATCGGCTGACCCAAGGCCTGGCCGACGATATCCCAGCAGGCGATCTCCAGCAAAGCGATACCGGTCATGGCAATTTCGCCGGCGCGTCCGTAAGTCTCGCGCAGCATGCGGTAAGCCAGCGATTCGCTGTTGAAGGGGTCCTGGCCCAAGGCGAAATCGGGCACGGATTCATTCAAGTAGCCGATGACCGGGCCGACGCCGCCCACAGGCCGCGCCTCGGCCCAGCCTACCAAGCCTTCGTCCGTCTCCACCTTGACGAAGAGCAGATTGCGCCAAGGCGTGCCCATGACCATTGTGCTGACATTGCTGATTTTCATTGTTTATATGACCGGGGCTAACCCCCCTCGGTCCCCCCATCAGGATGGGGGGAAGCTGCCGAATTACGGATTTTCGCCGGGCAAGTGTTCCGCAATCGTGTTCAAAACCGTGTCCGTATCATAGATTACTTGTTCATTGCTAAATCGCAACACGGATAACCCGAGTTCGTTAAGAAACTGCGTTCGTTGCTTATCGTATTCCGCCGCCTCTTTCGAGAGATGGGTAGAGCCGTCGACTTCCACAGCAAGTTGCGCCTGCCGACAATAGAAATCGACGATATAACGGCCGATTGGATGCTGGCGACGGAATCTAAAGCCTCGCATTTGCTTGCGTCGCAGGAATTGCCACAACATCGTCTCCGCACGAGTAGGCCGCTTACGCATTGCAAGCGCCCTTGACTTGATATCGCCGTATATTGTGCTGTCAGTATGTGTAGGCGCCCATTGTTTCTGTTCAGTCAAAGCATTCGCCTCGCAGGATTTCTAGGCTTCCCCCCGACCTGACGGGGGGACTGAGGGGGGTTACCCGATCGGAATGCCCAAGTCATCCGCGCCGACAGCTCCCATCAGCGCGTCGCCGGCATAACGCTCGATGATATTCATCGCCAGCGCCGCGCGATGCACCCGTTCTTGGGATTGTTTGATCGCCATGTCTTCGATGTGAATGCCGCTCGGATAGATATTCGCCGCATTGCGCAAGCCCAGCTTGACATAGACCGGCGCTGCGACGCGGATTAACTCCGGGGATTCATAATGGCGCACGAAGCCGCCAAAGTCGTCCGGCGCTTCCACATAGACATCCAGGGGCAGATCAACCGCAGCGCGGATCGCCGCCATCTGCGGCAGGGTCAAATCGGTCGGCGTGTTGTAAGTGCCGGCGCCGAGGTCCTCGAGCAGCTTGACCGATATGGGATTGGCCGCGCCCATCTGCACCGAAATCTTGACGACCAGGTCGGCGGGCAGTGCGCCGGCTTTTTTCATCTCATTGACCAGCCAGAGTTGGCCCTCATCGGCGACCAGCACCGAGCGCAAACCCAGCGCGCAGCCGCGCACGACATCTTCGGTGGCATAGACCACTTCGTCCATCCCGCGCAGGCGCGCCGCCAGATTCTTGCCAGCGCTGGACCGCGCCTGGGCGCTCGTGCCCCAGGCCGCGCGCGGACCGACGAACAAACTGACCTCAATGCCGGCCTCGGCGCCCAGCCGGCACATTTCGCGGATTTCCTCATCGGTCAGCATCCAGATGCCGCTGCCCTGCGAGACGCGGTGGATGGTGACGCCGTAGCGCTCGGCCGCTTCCAGCACGGCGGCCAGCGCGCGCGGACCCTCTGTGCTGGGGATTTCGATGCGGTACTGCGCGCCATCGGGGAAACGCTTTGCTGAAGTCGGCAGGTCGAATAACTCGCCGGGCGGGTAGTTTTTGCTTTGCAGGAAGTCGCGTACTTTTTGCATGGACACTCGCTCACGCTGGTATGGTATGGTTGCGCAGTCTAGCGCAATACGTCGCTCTTAGCCACAGGTCTTCAGTATGGTGAGACGGGACTGACGGATTTCAACAAATGGCTTGATTCGGACAAGTGTTCGCAGTATAGTCTAGTACATAGTCATTGAAGTCTACGTAGAGAAAGCCATGGCGGAAGAAAGAGCAAACTTAACACAGCGCGTAGAGGCTTTGGAGCAGATTTCTCATGCCCGCGTCGTCGAGCGCATCGGACAGATAGAACAGCGGGTTTCGCGCATCGAAAGCGCGCGTGAAGCGGAAGAGCCGCATGTGGCGACGAAGGCCGATATTGCGCGCTTGGAAACATCCTGTTCCAGAACGCATTCCCGTACGAAGCCAGCATTCACCGTCTCGACAACAATTGAGCGGAATTTCCGACTCCTAATTGCATGGCGGATTACGCTTACAATCGCCCTGATGGCTGTGGTCATCGCTGCGACCGCCTTTATTGTCACGCAGTTGTCCTGATATGAACAATCGCCCCAACGTCATCGTCTTCTTCACCGACCAGCAGCGCTGGGATAGCACCGGCGTTCACGGCAATCCCCTCGACCTGACGCCCAACTTCGACCGCCTCGCCCGGCAGGGCAGCGATGTGCATTATTCCATCACCTGCCAGCCGGTTTGCGGGCCGGCGCGGGCTTGCCTGCAGACGGGCATGTACGCCACCGAGACCGGCTGTTTCCGCAATGGCATAGCCTTGCCGCGCGAGAGCCGCACGCTGGCGCATGAATTCGGCGAAGCCGGCTACGATACGGCTTATATCGGCAAGTGGCATCTGGCCGATGGCCCGCATGGACCCGTCGCGCCGGAACAGCGCGGCGGCTATGACTACTGGCTGGCGTCCAATCTGCTGGAATTCACATCGGATGCATACGACACGGTGATGTATGACAGCGACGGCCGGGCGGTGAAATTGCCCGGCTACCGCGTCGATGGCCAGACCGATGCCATGATTGCCTACGTCAATGAGCATCGAGAGCGTCCGTTTTTCCTCTTCAGTTCTTTCATTGAGCCACACCATCAGAATCACCGCGATGATTATCCGCCGCCCGCGGGCTATCTGCAGCGCTATCGCGGTCGCTGGATGCCGCCGGATCTGGCGGCGCTGGGCGGCTCGGCGCAGCAACACATTGCCGGCTACCTTGGCATGATCAAGCGGCTGGACGAAGCTTTGGGGCGCTTGGTCGACGCCCTGATCAGCCTGGACATGCTGGAGAATACGATCATCCTATTCACATCGGATCACGGCTGCCACTTCAAAACGCGCAACGCCGAGTACAAGCGCTCGCCTCACGATGCCTCGGTGCGCGTCCCGACCATGTTCTACGGCGGGCCCTTCAGCGGCGGCGGACGCCTGTCGCAAATGATCAGCTTGATCGACCTGCCGCCGACCTTGCTTGATGCCGCCGGAATCGCCGTTCCTTCACAGATGCAGGGGCGCTCGATTTTGCCGCTGCTCCGTGGCGAGTCGGCCGATTGGCCGGATGAAGCCTTCATCCAAATCAGCGAATCCCAAGTGGGCCGGGCGATCCGCAGCCGGCGCTGGAAATACGCGGTGACCGCGCCGGGCAAAGACGGTTGGGAGGACGCCGCCAGCGACGCTTATGTTGAGACAGAGCTATACGATCTGTTGGCCGATCCGGAGGAACTCCACAACCGCGCCGGTTGCGAATCCCACCGGCAGGCGGCCGATGTCCTGCGCTCGCGCTTGATCCGGCGCATGATCGAAGCGGGGGAAGACGAGCCGGTCATCGAGCCGGCGCCGCTGCGCCGATGCCCGGGCCAGCTATCGGTCGAGATTGAAGAAGGCTGGTTATAGGTCCGTTTCGCCGGGCCCGGCGCGTTTGAAATTGCGGGCGAGCCAATGGCTCGCCCCTACATCGTCGAATGCTTGTCGAATGCGTGCCATAGGTCGGGTTAACGTCACAATCCGCGGTAATCGTAAGCAAGTCGTATGATTCCTATCTTCCAATCTGTGTATAATGTGACTATCGAAGTAATTCCTGCGAGCGCGCCTGCGATGATCCGTCTTTATCTTCTGTGTCTGTTTCTCGCGCTGGCGATGCCGGCCTGGGCGCAGACCAGTGAATCACAGATTGACTTGCCGAGCGTCTACAGCATGCATTCGCTTGGTTCAGATTTGCAAGGCTGGAACAATTGCGGCCCGGCCACCCTCACCAACGCGCTGGCCTACTTCGGTTATGAGGACGACCAGAATCGCGCCGCCGACTGGCTGAAACCCAATTACGAAGACAAGAACGTCAGTCCCTGGCAGATGGCGGAATTCGTCAATACGCAGGTCCCGGAGATCCCGGTATATGCCTTGGTGCGCAGCGGCGGGACGCTGCAGCAATTGCAGAAGCTGATGGTCAATGGCTTCCCGGTTGTTATCGAGAAAGGTTATGAACCGCAGGGTTACACCTGGATGGGCCATTACCTGCTTCTAAGCGGCTGGGATGATGCGCTGGGCGAAGTTAACACCATGGACAGCTTCAGAGGCGCGAATACCCGCTACAGTTTCGAGGAGATTGTGCACTACTGGCGGCACTTCAATTACACCTATATCGTGCTTTACACGGTTAATCGCGAGGAAGAACTGCTTGCTTTGCTCGGCGCCGACGGCGACGAATGGCAAAACCACATCAATACGCTGGAGATGGCGCGCTCCGAAGCGATTGTGGATCAGGAGGATGCTCATGCCTGGTTCAACATGGGCAGCAGCTTTGTGGCGCTCGGCATGCACGATGCCGCGGCCCAGGCTTATGACCGCGCGATCGCGCTCGGCTTGCCCTGGCGCATGTTCTGGTATCAATTCGGCGCGCTGGAAGCCTATTACCACACCCGGCGCTATGACGACATGATCCGCATCGCGCGGCAGAATCAAAACGACGGCGGCGGCCATTACGTAGAAGAGACCTACTACTACCTGGGCATGGCGCGCGAGGGACGAGGCGAGACCCAGAAGGCGCTGGAAAACTACGATCGGACGCTGGCCTTCAATCCCAATTTCCGCCCGGCGCGCGCGGCGAAGGAGCGGCTGCTGGCGCAGAGCGCATAGCTTTGCTTGCGCGATGTCATGCGGCATGCAGCTCCTCAAGCTGGTCATGGCCTTTGCGCAGGGGCTTGGCAACTTCGCGGCAATACAGGCTAGCGGCTAAAGCAACAAAGCCAACAAGCACAGCATCATGCGCCAGGGTCAAGCCGACCATAAAGAGATCTTGTGTCGGCTCGTATGCGGTTGGTACGGATAGGATTGAGATTTTACTTCTGAAGGTGATTGCTATGATCAGCGCGAGCGTAGTCATCGCGAAGCGATAAAACCTTTGCCTGCTAATCTCGCTGAATCCCAGCATGGTAGCGACCGCCAGAACGTTCCCAAGCATGAGGCCGCGGGAAAGGCCCGACCACGCCGCATTGACAATATTCGTCGACGCGGATATGCCGGAGGCCCACCAGTCCGGCATAACTGCTTGTGACAGTAGAAGAACTGCAACTGACAGGACGGCGCTGAATAGCGTGATACGCAATACCAGCTTTGCCACGGGAATGGCTCGCCACATCGCCACCGGCGCCTTGCGCTTGCGAGCCGAAATCTCGCTATCGTATTTGTGCGCAACGATCTGGCTAATGCCCACGGCTACGCTGGCTGCCAGGAGCCAGCCCGCGATATCAAACAGGCGCAATTGAAACGGATATCGAATTGTCGGCCGGAACCTGAAAGGGTCGTCTGAGAGTATCGTGCCGATGATATATGTGAAGACGGCCAGCGGCACAAGCGCAAGCAATAGTCGATATCGAGCCGGATCCTGAATACGGTTGTATAGCAGCCCCGTTAAGAACGCCATCACTCCGCCGACAAGAGCGGCGGCCATAACCACAAATGCAAGGCCGAATGCGCAGGAGACAAGTACGACGATTGGACTTTCTACGTATCGCCAGGCGTCGGCCACCGTAACGGCCAGGCAGATAAAGGCAAATATCAACGGCAAGCCCAAGGCTACGCTGTATACGATAGTTCGTACTATCATCTTCAATAAGGGTGGGCGCCGCGACATCATGCGTCTGTAAACTTCCATTATTTTTTCGCCTATTAGTTGCTGTTAACGGCAAGGGCCCCAAGGAATTACACTGAATTGCTTCGATTCTGCGGCAATCTATGACCACATGCAAACATCAGGGCGTCAGCGAATGAAAATCGCAGCCTGCCAGGCTTCGGTCATGCAAACGCCGGCTGCTGGCGCAGATCAGTTGAACCCGCATTCGTCTTTGCGTGGCGCCCGCTTCAACTGACCCGCAGATCTTGTTCGTTTCCACTGCGCTTCGGAGAGGGCGTGTTCGTCGCGCGGCGATACAACTCGGCCAAGACGACGGTTGCGCCGACAACCAGGACCAGCTCGAGAGATTGAGGCAGGATCTGCTGGATATGATCCGGATCGAGCAGTGAACGCGAGAGCGCATAGTCGAAGAATCGGCGCCAAAGCAACTGGGCGACAAGGAGCGTGACGCCTAGAACCGTAAGGCGGAAAAGCCTTGGTCGGCGGATTTCGTTGAAAAACAGCATGATGATCAAGGCGAGTGCCGAGCCGAATATCATGCCGAAAGCCAGGCCGTCGTGGGCGGAGGGCAACATCCAGGGAGCTTGTGATGCTTGCGCTGCCGCCTCCGGTTCAGATATTGACAGATAAAGCGTATAACTCAGAATCGAAAACAGCGCGCTGCAGGCGACGAGAGTGGCAACCACGCTCACAAGAGGAATGGCGCGCCACAGCCTTATTGGGTTGTCGTTCTTGGGGGCTGTCGCTTCCCGCTGGTATTCTGCGAACACAATCTGGCAGATGCCCACAGCCATGGCAAGGGCAAGCAGCCAGCCGGCCGCATCCAGCTTTTCGAGCGTGAAGTCCGCTTGAAACCTCCACCAAAATCTATGAATGTCGTATGGGTGCAAGGACAGAAACACGGGGATGAAGAAAAGCAGCGGCATTAGACTGACAAGAACGCGAAATCGGGGCTGGCCATGTATTCTGGCCGGGGTCAGCTTGGTCACAAGCGCCATAGCGCTGCCAAAGATACCGCCCAGCAGCGCCAAACACGGGACGCCGAGAGTCAGGCAGGTCAGCAGAAGAATTACCGGTCCGTCGACGGTGTGCCAGGTATGGGCGACGGTCACGTAGAGCCAGACAAAAGCCGTCAGCACCGGAACGCCAAAGGCGACGCTGTATCCAGCCGCGCGCAATACCATCCGTATGCGGGGATGCAGCGTCCATTCCACATCTTCGCCTTGAATCGCCTCACTGATGTACTTGTTAGCGACGACTTGGCTCCAGCGAAGGGCCAAACCCAGCGGCAGGAGTATCAAAAGGCCGATCAAGCGCGCCTTGCCGCCATTGAGCGTTGAAATGAAATCCGGAAAAGCGAGGAACGCAGGAAGCGTCGCCAGGAATACGATGAAGCCCAGGACGAAGCGAACGGATTTCGGGCCGATCTGCGCTCGGTATCCCGGCCCCAAGACTCCGGCGACAAAAGCTCCAAGCGCCAGACCGCCCGGGCCAGCCACAAACAGGCCGATGATCGCGCCACCAGCAAGAGATTTTATGGATTCGAGCAGGAAATCAACCGCTGTCCGTTCATACCTGTACTTCGCATCGTTGGAGGCGAACTCCGCCATTAGCTGCAAGAATAGCAACAGCGTCACACAGAATATCGTGTACGTTGCCAAGCGGAATACGAGTCTAGCCTTGGGTCTTTGGTACCACTTCATGTCTTGTCCCTGTTTGCGGGCTTGATGCTTGTAAAGACTTTAGCTCGCTTGCGGAAGCCTGGCAACAATGCTCGTTGCGAGCGTCGGAGAAACGTTGGTCAAGTCGCCCGCTATTGCCAGCGCCCGTCTCTTTTCGCCGGCCGCTTGCGCCGCCGCATGTCCTTGATATGCCATGCGGCCATTGCCTGGATGATGATGAGCCCAATCAGGAACTCGCCGATGAAGGAGATCAAGCCGGGTAGGGGCGCGCCCGTCAATACTGCCAGAGACATTTGCAGCGACGGGCCCACGGCAGTGCTCATCGCGACGCAGACAACGGCGGCGAAGCTCAAGATTAAGGTGGCGCGTCGAGCCGAGACTCGGGCGCGGATGCAAACCCAGGCGGCGAGGCCCGTCGCAAAGGCGAAGAATATGGCGTTGCTCAGGCTGGGGATGATGCCAAAGCCGGTGAAAACCAGGGCGGCGAACATTAAATCGCTCATACCGAAGAATTTGGTCATCCAGATGTAATCGGACAAATTGTATTGCACACCGGGGAAGGCAAGGATGGCGATGCTCAGGCGCCAGAGAAATACCATTAGAAAAACGCAGACGAACAGGCGCAGGGACGGGTCAATTTGCCGCCACAGCCTTTGTATGTTTCGCATGGCAGCTGTCATAAGCCTATCTCCAGGCAATCAAGCGCCGCAATCGGACGCGCCTATTAGACTGAATGCCGGGCTGCGTCTCAAGCCGGCTTTTCTTTGGGCTTGCGCAGCGATACCTCCGCAATGTATCGCTTGGCCAAGACTTGGCTCAAATAGACGCCATAAATCCACATGAGGATAATCACGGCATAAGACAGCGGGAATCTCGGGTCTCCGCGCGAAAGCTCCCGGAGCGCTAGATAAACCGAGAAAAACGGCGCCGTTAGGCCGACGGCTACCAGCGTGAAGAATCCCGCGGCGAACCTGAATTGCAAGGGTTTGTCCAGTCGAGGGTAATAGACGTCCGCCAGCATCTTCAAGACAAAGGCAATAATGGGCGCGGCGATGAGGCCGTAGACCAATCCGGCCAAGGCGTAGCCGAAGGCTAACTGGCCAAAGTCAAAGTAGTCTCTCGCTTCATGTTCATTTGCGAAGCCGACCAGGGCGCCAGCCAGAGTGGCTGAGGCGATGCCATAGATCAGCGACCGCCAGAACAAACGACTGGTAGCTTTAGCCGCAGTCCAGCGCGTTTTAAGCTGGGACCATCTTCTCTTCATGACGAGCATCCGTTTGAACAAGAGACGAAGCAGCGCGCGCAGCTTGATACGTCCGCGGCTGTAATTTCCGGCAACAAGCCCGACCGCCTTTCAGCTTGCCTTGCCCTTTCGCCTCCGCGCCGATACCTCCCGGAGGTATTTGCGGGCGACGATTTGACTCAAGTAGATGGCGATGACGTAGACGGCGATGGCGGAGAAATCGGCCAGCGGGTTGATTGAGCGTCCCTCAAGAACTTGCGCGAAGGCCTCTTTCACCACATCAAGAGGCGAAACCATAAAGATGACGACCGCGGTCAATGCGCCAAATGTCAACTTGAGCAGGCGCGGCCGGCGTCCATCGCGGCAGAAAACAGCGGCGAACAAAGCCATCGCGAAGCCAAGGATCGGCGACGCCAGAGCGCCGTAAAACAGCCCTAATAGGCCGCCAAAGATTAATCCAAAGAAGATCGCTATCAATACAGTTGCGATATCCGCGCTTTGCCCGTTTGGCAGGCCCAACAGGACGGCCATGCCATACATAGCGCCGCCAATGCCGCTAACGACGAGGCCGTAATCGGTCATGCTCAGGAATACGCCGATCCGCGGATCTTTCTCCTCAAATTGAAAGCGCTGCGTCAGATTTATCATGTGTTCCGCCGTCGCTGGCCGATGAAGCATTCGCTAGCATTTACACGATGTCGGCCGCAAATGCCTTAAGTCAATTCGACTCGATGCGCGGCGCAAGATAGCGCGCCGTCATGATTTGGCTTGTCTCTCGGCTATTGCGGCGCTAGCTCGCCAGTGAAGAAGAAGTCACAGTTCCCGCAGCGAGCAGCTCGTCCGCGGCGGGCGGGGCGCAATCTCAAGCCGGCTTCTGTTCTTGATTGCTGTTCGCAAGCTCGCGGAGGTAGTGACGCGCTATGTATTGGCTGAGCAAAAGGACGCCCACTATGTGCGCGATCCAATTGATCGCATGAAGCGCGTCATAAAGAGAGGGATATTGCAGCGCATCGTAAATGCTTGCGCCGATCAAGAGCAGAGCAAAGGGAAGCAAGGCCAGCGCCATGACGCGTTTGAAGCGCCGGGGGCTTGGCTCATAATCAAACATCTTAGTGACAATAAGCGCAATGATGCCGTAAGTGATGCCGAAAACGAATATATTGCCTAATGCGTAGCTCTGTATGATGCCAAGTGCAGTTTGGTCGAGCCCGAAACCTTCCGCGGGACTGCTCCCCCGGACGGCCATTTCGACGATCGCTTCTATACAGCCCAATAAGCCGCCGAATGCGAGCACCCTCAGGTACATGCGGAAGCGCGGACCCATTCTGGAAATCATGACGCCCTGCCTAATCATTTTGAAGAGAAAACGCAACAACGCTTGCGCATAACTATGCTAGCGCTTTATGCGCCTCGAATCAAGAATCCAGGAGATTGGGAGTGTCTAAATTGATGGACACTGTTCTTTCTAACCCCTCCCCAAAGCATTGGGGAGGGGAGTTTCCGCGACTTTCGCGCACAGGCTGATGTTCTAAATCCACTCTTTTCGCCACTCCCGGCGATTTGCCGGCTCGGCGGGTTCCAGTATGGCTTGTTCGCTCAGGCGAATGCCGGTTGCAGAAAGGCCTCATTGACGGCAAACAGCTCGTCCACCATCGACTGAATCTCCCGCAGCGAACAGACTGCAGCAGAGAGCGGCGAGTATGCTACTGCCTGATAGATAAGGCGCTTGTCGCCCTTGAGAATGCCCTCGACCGCCATCTCTTCAATCTGCGAGTAGAGGTTGGTCAGCGGCGCCACCGACTGCGGCAAGGGACCGACCGCGACTGCCTCCAAGCCATCGCGCGATGCCCAGACCGGCACCTCGACGCAAGCTTCGCGCGGCAGGTTGTCGACCAGGCCCCGGTTCGGCACATTGCCATTGAATTTGAAGGGCCTGCCGCCTTCCATCGCGTTGATGATATAGGCGGCGTATTCGTGACCGCGCTCGAGGTCGATGTCTTCTTGCTCGAACCAGGCGTGAATATCATCGCGCCAGTCATGCTCGCGCCGGCGATATTCGGTGAGGATGTAGGCGTGCTGGCCGGGGTTCCAGTTCGTGCCGTGTGTGGCGTATTTTTCGATGAGGTCGGGCCGTTTGCGGAACCACCAGTTGTATTCCGAGTTATGTCCGCTCGACTCGGTCACATAATAATCCAGCGCCAGGTACATCTCGTTGCGCACTTGTTCGGCATTGTAGATGTCCTCATTCTCGGTGATCGCTCGCTGAATCAGCGGATAGGCGTCTTCTCCGTTCCAGCTGTAGTCGATGAACCAGGCGGTGTGATTGATGCCGGCGCAGGTGTAATTGATTTCTTCATAAGGCGCGCCGATCCAATTGGCAAGCATCTTTGATGTGCCTTGCACGCTATGGCATAAGCCGGTGACATTGATGTCCGTCTCAATGTCCATGGCGCGGCAGAGCATCGCCATCGGGTTGGTGTAGTTCAGCATCAACGCGTTCGGGCAGTAGCGCTCCATATCGCGGGCGATATCGACTAGCACGGGAATCGTGCGCAGCGAGCGGAATATGCCGGAGACGCCGCGCGTGTCGCCCACATTCATATCGACGCCGTATTTCATGGGTATTTCGATGTCGTGGCGCCAGACATCGGTGGAGCCAACCAGGATGGTCACGACCACATAATCAGCGCCGCGGAGGGCTTCGACGCGGTCCATCGTTGATGTGACCCGAGCCGGATATTCGCCCGCTTGGACGATGCGCTTGACGGCGCGCTGGGCGAAATCGAGGCGCTCGGCGTCGATATCCATCAGCGCGATTTCGGCGCCTTCGAGGCTGGGGAAGGTCAGGATGTCCTTGACAAGCTTGCGCGTGAAGCCGAAGCTGCCAGCGCCGATGAATGTGATTTTGGGCATAGGATGGGTTCTCCAGATTTAGGTAGCTGAATCTAGCTGGATTCAGGCGCCATGTCGAGAAATTCTTGCCAGTCGGAATAGGTGCCGACTCCCTTGTCGTCGACGAAACCGATGCGGCAATCGCGCAGTTCTTCGTCGGTTAGCCGCTGCGCCTTGACGAGCTCAATGAATTCGTCTCGGTCAGGGGACTCTATGCCAGTCCGGACGACATCAACGTAGCGCACTTCGACCGGCTTGCCATAAGCAAATCCGCGGACTACGTTTCCGCCCGGTTCAAAGAGCGCGTATGTTTTGGTACTCATTGATGACTGAGCGATTCAGTTCGTCGCTTCGGACAGTGGCTCGGGTTCGCTGTACCCGTCCATTCTGCCATCGCTCTCGAGGAATTCGCGCGCGTCATAATATAGGCCGACGCCGTTTTCGTCCACGTGGCCTACGCGGCACCGGCGAAAAAAGGACTCATCGGTTTCATCCCGCGCTTGTCGAAGCGAAGCGAGGAAAGCGTCCAGCTCTGGCGACGCGATTTCGGATGGAACAAGATCAATGTAGCGCCGCTCCACCAGCTTGCCGTAGCTGTATGAACTGACTTGCTTTCCGCCTGGTCTATAGAGCACGAACCGCTTTTCCATCATCTGTCTAATCCTTCGTGCCAACGCATAACATAATACCAGAAGTTGGTCGGCGAAAACAGCAGATCGTAGCTGCCTTCTTCCAAAAAGTATACTCGATAAATGTCGTCGCTCGCGCCCTCGTCGCCTGACAGAATGAATGCTACCCTGTTCACGTTAACCCTAGCTCGGGTTGCCACGTTCATTTCCTGCGGTCTATCTAATCTAAACCCGTGATCAATCCAGTTGCGGATTGCCCTCGCCACGCTGACTGTATCCCAGCCCAAATCATTGGAATCGATATTTTCAAGGCGCGAAACCTGGGCGAAGCCATCAGCAAAGCGATCAGCGCTCGTTTCGCCTTCGCCAATCAATTCAAATAGGTTGGAGACGATAAGCGTCAAGGCCCAGGCATGCGCGTCATCCGCCTCTTGGTAAAGCAGATTCCCAGAAAACACTGCCATTTCAATCGCGGTATCTCTGTCAATTTGCATCGAATCGCTGTGCATGGCAGCGCCTTCTGTGAGTAGCGAGCGCAATCTCTTCAACTGTTATATCAAGTTCTCCAGCCGATCCACCAGTCCCTCCAGGACCTTGAAGGTCTCCTCGACCGCCAGCGGCGTCGACATATCCACGCCGGCCGCCTTCAAAGCCGGGATCGCGTAATCGCTGCCGCCGGCCCGCAGGAAGGCCCGGTAGCGCTCGACCGCCTCGGCGTCGTCCCCGGCCAGGATCGCATTCGCCAGCGCGTGCGCGGCCGAGATGCCGGTGGCGTACTGGAAGGTGTAGTAGGCTTCGTAGAGATGGCCGAACTGCGCCCAGGTGACGCCCGTGCGCCGCGGGTCATCGGTCATCGTCTCGCCGTAGCCCTCGGCGAAAAAGCCGGCCATGATCTCGTTGAGCATGACGGGCGTCAGCGGCTCGTCCTTTTCCATGCGCGAATGCACCTCGAATTCGAAGCGGGCCAGCGTCGGCATGATGAAGAAATAACGGTGGATGTTGTCCATAGCCTCCTGGATCAGCGCCAGCTGAAAGTTGCGGTCTGTGCGGCGCGGGAAGAGATGCGCGCGCACCATAGCTTGATTGAAATTTGAGGCGACCTCGGCGGCGAACATGGAGTAGTGGCTGTAGATGAAGGGCTGATGCGCCCGCGTGTAGTGGCTGTGCATGGAATGCCCGAGCTCGTGGGCCAAGGTGCTCATCGAGCTCAAGTTGCCATCGAAGCTCATCATGATGAAGGGATAGCTATCGTACGTACCGAATGAGAACGCGCCTTCCGATTTGCCTTCGTTAATGGCGTAATCGACCCAACGCTCCTCCAGACAGCCGCGGCGCATCGTTTCGACATAATCCCGGCCCAGCGGCGCCATGCCCAGCGCGATCATGTCGACCGCCTCCGGGAAGCTCAATTGCGGATCATCGTCCGTAAGCGGCGCCCAGATGTCCCAGGGATGAATGGTTTCGTAACCCAGGGCCCGCCGGCGCACATCCCAGTAGCGGCGCCAGGTTGGGATCTGCTGCCTGTAGGTGTCGATGAGGTTGTGGAAGACCTCGACCGGTATGTTATTGGGCGAGAGCTTGGCTTGCAGAACGCTATCGTAGCCGCGCAGGCGCGCCTGCGCTACATTGCTCTTGACCGACGCCAGATAGGCCGAGGCGAAGGTGTTCTGGTATTTCAGGTAGCTGTCGGCGTAATTCTTCCAGGCGCTCTCGCGAATCTGGCGGTCGGCGTCCGCCAAGAGTTTGTCGCGGGTGCTCTGCACCAACGGCTGCGGCGCGCCATTGCTGTCCGCGGCCGGGCTGAAGGTCAAGTCCATATCGTTGAGCGCGCTGCGAATGCTTTCGATGCGGCTTAGCGGATCGCTGAGCAAGCCCAAGACCGACTCCACCTCGGCGGATAGCACATGTTTCTTCTTGCGCAAGAGGTCGTCGATGTAATGCCGATACAGCTTGAGTTCATCGGATGCCAGCCAGGTTTGCAGCGTCTCTTCCGGCATCGCCAAAAGCTCGGGCTCGGCAAAGGAGGCGCTCGACATGAATTGTCCCACCAGGCCCTGCGCCTGCCCGACCATGCCCTTGATCGCTTCGTTGTTGCCGTCGCAGGCTTGCCACATGACCGGGTACATGAAGAGCGTGTAAATGCGGCGGGAGACGGTCGCGTGCAAATCGAACCAGGCGGCCAGGCGCTCGGGACTTTGCGAGAGCGCGCCTTTGAAGGGTTCGATCTCGTCCAGCGCGGCGGCGGTCGCTTGATATTCGTCGCGCCAGGCGTCGAATGAGGGGAAGACGGATTCGTGATTCCAGGTGGATTCGATCGGGACTTCTTCGCGTGCGGGAACTGCGGGCATAATGATGTCCTTGTATTATGCAGTATGCGATTGCGGCGATTGTATCAGTGGATTATTGATTTGCTTATAGAAACCAGCCGGAGAGTTGCAGGAAACAGCGATTTTGAGAATCGTCCGCAAATGGGTGCGCGAGAGAGAAACGCAGAATTGTGCCGGGCTCAAGCAGGTCTGGTGCTTCATCTTCCAGCCCAACGTATTTGACGTCCAACTGCATCGTACCTTTATCATCAAATGCCCAGTAGCGGGTGACGCCGTCCGCTGTCATGTTGAGGAGGGGCAGACGAAAGCGCCAGAAGCCCGTACTGTATTGCGGGAGGCCCTGCGCTGGCGAGACATATCCGCGCGCGCCTTTTGTGAATCGAATATGATTATCGAACAGTTCTGCAGGATGTATGGTTTGCGCGCTTGCGCATTCATTCAATATATCAAGCAGTTCATAGCCGGAGTAGCGTCCAAGTCGTCGTCCTCGTATTGTGCGAACATCTTCAGTATGAGGCGCTTTAATCTCTGAAGCCGGCACTTCTCTCAGCTGCATGTCCCAGATTTCGCCTAGATTGATCGGTTTGTCAGGCGGGTGACCAAGTCCGCGGCTGGGCAGCAGACGCACAGCGCGGCGATTCTCCAACAGGATCCCGCCCAAGCAAAGCAGACTGCCCATCTTCGTCTTGCCGACAATTAGAACTTGTGCCAAATATGTCTTCCCTCAAGCAATAATGTGCACCATTTTGACATCTCGCTGTCTCTTCCATTCATTGGCGACCAGCGAACGATGGCATGCTTCCGCATGTTGCTCAACACAGAAGAGTGCAATCCGATAGACGGGTTGGTCGCAAGGGATGCGCGCAAGCTGTTTGGCTTTGGCAAGCGATGCCAAGGCGTTGAACTTGTCGTCGGTGTTTCGCTCGCATGTTTTCAGGATTTCCCGCTCATACGCCTCAATGTATTCGTCGCTAAGCGTCGTCCGTTGGCGCTTGGCTGTTCGGTTTTCATGGTCAACCTTCTGTTGCAGGTCTCTTATTTCTTTGCTTGGCGCCAACTCTCTAAGATGCGCATACGCGATTCCTAGTTTCTCCAGTTTTTCCTGCAAGTAGTTGCTGTTCGCGTATTTATACTTCGACCCTCTCATCCCGCGCCGGGCGCGAATGTCGATGAATAACTCGATCTCGTTCTCGACGAGAACGCCAAAAAAAGACTCTTCGGTAGAGCCATAGACGCCAATGGTGAATACCGTTTGTAGCTTAGCTGTCATGAAATTGTCTGTCGAAATGCGAGGCCGGAAGTCAGAGCAGAGCCTCTTGATAGGTCGTCTCGCGTATCTGTGATTGCGAGAGCGGCTCTCCATATCTGCCAATATGCACTACAGCGGTATCGCCGCCGTCCAGCGTCTTGCCGAGCACGTAGCCGCGATGGCATTCGTGTGGTTCAAGCTCGCTGCACATGAGCGCAATTCGCCGACCATTGGACAGCGCTTGTTGCAGTTGCGAAATCCCCTTTATGTAGAAATCTCGCAATTCGCATTTTTTGGCATCCAGAAGTTTCTTCTTTCGTTGAGGACTGTAGGTATAGCAACCTGGATCGCCCGGCCTGCCGCCGAGAGAATTGCCCATAAATTGATATGCAATACCGCTTCGATTCAGCAGCAGTGAGAGTCTTTCCTTGCAGAAATCAGGCGCGTATCGGGAGTATGGTTTTGACCGAACATCCACGAGCGTATCGATGTCGTAGTCGTTCAGCAGCGCGATGAAATCATCTGTTTCGCGCCCACCATAACCAATCGTGAAAATCTCATTCATTGACGACCTGCCAGCGCGATTGCGTTACCAATTATTATCGAATGTACCACATTTGTTCCATTTGTCAACCAAAAGCTACAACATTCGCGGGCGTCATTGACCAGGCAATGGCTGGCTCTAGGCGCGCTTTTCAGGCTAATTTCAGCGCTGGCCCAAGTCTACTCGCCGGAAACCGGACTACAGGAAAGGACATGCCCAAGGATCTTCTCGGCCCGCGTTTCCCAAGTATAGCGCGCCAGCGCATGTTCGCGCGCGTTCTCGCCGAGCCGCCGCCGCAAGCCGCTATCCTTTCGCAGCCGCTTGATGGCCGCCCGCCAGGCGTCGATGTCATCGGGCGGGACCAGAAGCGCCGTTGCGCCATCTTGGACCGCATCGGACCAGGCCGGCAAGTCCGATGCGATGATCGCCTTGCCCGCCGCCATATACTCAAAGAGCTTCAACGGCGAAGTGTAATGGGCGAATTGCTCGCTGCGCGGATGGGGCATGGCGCAGATGTCAAATGCGCTCAGATAGGTCGGAACCGCGGCCGGCGCCACCTGACCGGCATACAGGAAGCGTTCCGGCGGCAAGCCGCGGGCGCGCCATTCCCGGCGGAGCGCTTCCGCTTGTTCTTCCGGTCCGCCGACCAACGCCAGGCGCGCATCGTCCAGCTCCGCCAGCGCTTCAAGCAGATTGCCGACGCCTTTATCCATGCCGATCATTTGCAAGCGGCCGACATAACCGACGATGAAAGTGTCTTCCGCCCAGCCGAGCCGGCGCCGCGCTGCCGTTTGCTCCGGCATATCGGCGAAGCGCGCCCGGCGGATGCCGTCATGGGCGACGATTGTTCGGGCGGGATCGGCGTTGCGCTTGTCGATCAAGCTATCGCGCAGGGGCGCTGTGATGGCGATGACACTGCCGACGCGGGAGGCGACAGCGCGCTGAAGCGCCGCGCCGCGCCCGGGCGGCGCGAAAAGATGCGCTTCATAAGCGAGCCGCCGCCGGTCTTTCAGACGCGCCAGCAGCGCCAGGATGAATTCGTCGCGGCTGTAATAGATATCGGCGCGTGTGAAAAGGAGCAGGGCGAAGCTGACGACGGCGTAGGACAGCAGCAGCACATAAAAGGCCAGCCGCGCGCCCATGCTGTCGGGCGGGAAGAGCGGGAAGATGTCGATGCACGGGATGCGGCGCAGGCTGAAGTTGGGCTGGATGCCAAAATAGGCGAAGGGATCGTCGACCGCTCGCATTTCAGGCGTATTCCAGCGGCGCGCCACCCAGAGGGTCACGTTCATGCCGGATGCGGCGAAGGCTTCGCAGTTTTGCATGATTTGCAAGCCATGCGCCTTCTCCGTCGGCAGGCGCATCAGGGAGATGTAGAGCAATTTGGGCATCGGGTACCGCTCTTGATTACTCTCGGGCGGGCTGGCCTTTGGCTTGCCGTGGCAGGAGCATGCTGAGTATACCCGCGACAGCGATCATGACCGCGACGATCTGGAAGGTCAGCGCCAGGCCGATCTGATCGGAAATGAAGCCGATTGCCAGCGAGCCGATCGCGCCGGTGGCGAAGATGAAACCGAGGATGGCGCCCGAAGCGAAGCCCTTGCGCATCGGGATCAGGTCTTGGGCCATCACCACAATGAGGCTGTGCGCGCCGCCGGACAAACCGCCGGCCGCCACCGCCAGAAAATAGGCGAATGCGCCTTCGTAAGCCGGCAGCAAGAAAAAGGCCGGCGCGGAAAACAACATGCTCAGCATCATCACCAGGCGCCGGTCGAAGCGGTCGGCCAGGCGCCCGAATATCAAGCCGGAAACGGCGGAAGCGATCCAGTAGGAACTGGTGATCGTACCGTAGGCGGCCGGGTCCCAGCCCTTTTGCTCGAAGAGCACGGGTACAAATGCGACCGAGCCCTGCTGCCCCAGGCCGCGCAGCAGCACGATTAGCCCCAGGATGAAGAAAGCCAGCAAGGGCAGAGTTTCGCGTTGGCCGTTTTCCCGTTCCGATTTGCGCTTGTCCTGCGCCGCGTGATGTTCATGATGTTTCGGGATCGCGCTGGCCATCAGCAGTACGGCGGGCAGCGACAGCAGCGATAGCAAAATGATGGGTGTCACGTTGCCTTGCATGCCGAAGTGGCCGACGCCAACCAGCTCCCCCATAGCGCCAAAGGGATCCGGGTTTGCCCGCTCCAGCAGAATGCCGGCGATGGCCGGTCCCAGCGCCAGGCCGGTTTGGCCCATCAGGAAGAAGATCGCCATGTGGAAGGCGGAGCGCCGCGGCAGCGATTCCGCCGAGTGCAAGGCGCCGACGGGATGCAGCGCGCCGCTGCCGATGGAGGCGATGACCATAGGCACGAACATCAGCCAGTATTGGCGCGTGACCGCGGCTATGGCGACCGACAAGGTGAACATCAGGACGTGGTAGAGCAGGCCGAAGGAACCAAGCCAGCGGCCGCCCGTGCGGTCGGCGCGGATGCCGAAGAAGGGCTGTGTGACGGCGCCGAGCAACTGCGCCGTGGCGACCGCCAGGCCGATCTGGATATTGCTCATCGGCATGATGCTGGCCGCCAGGAAGGTCAGAAGCACCGGCGCCATGGACGCGAAGATGTCGTTGGTGAGATGGCCGATGCAGACCGACCAGAGCAGCCGGTAGTGACGGGGCATGCCGTATGACTCCTGCAAGAATGGCGGCAATGATATACTTGCCAGCCGATGTTGAGAATGTAGATTGTAGGCAATCTTGACTGAGGAAGACGAGCGGACCTGTTTTTCAGTCAATATTTCTAGAGTTCTCAGCGCTGCCAGGAATGTATTGATAACAACTGTAGCTCAAATGAGATTTCCAAAATAATCCAAAGTGTGTACGGGCGAGCCGGTGGCTCGCCCATAATTGCTAGGCCTTTTTCGGTGGGCGTCTTACGAGACGCCCCTACTTTTGCGTGGCCATCGGCGGATAATGTCTTGAGGCGATATCGTTTTCGCAACCTTTTGACGTCCTTGACAAACCCACGCGAAAACTGGACTTTGATGGACATCGGGATGGAAGTTAATCCTTGAGTTGCTCGCGGAACTCCTCAAGCGTAAGCACATCGCCCGCCAAGGCTTCCTTATAACCCTGCTTGACGCCCTGCAATATCTCCTGACGCGTCGGCTGGCGATAGGGCTCGTCATCATCTTCGGCGTCGAGCGGCGTCGGCCGGTAGTCGCTCGCCTTGTATTCCGCCTCCGCTTCCCGCAATGCCTCGGCGATCTCCTCATCGCTCGGCTCGCCGAAGATCTCGTCGTATAAATCCCGCAGCTCCTGCTCGGAAAGCGAATCCAGATCCACTTCCGCGATTCTTTGGCGGTCGGTCTTGCGCGAAGCCTTGACTTTCGCTGTTCCGCTCATGGCTCCCTCCGTTGTCATGGCGCCATTGTATCGCAGTCTCCGCGATTTTCCACGCGCTGTGATATACTGCCAGCCGGCGCGCCAAAAAGCAGGCATTCCACACACAAAGAGGACGGGCAATGACAATTGATTATTCCAATTTGCAGGCGATACCGCAGCGCGACGAACCTTATCATATTGTCGTCACCGCTGCCCATCACGATGATATTGAATTTGGCGTCGCTGGCAGCGTCGCGCGCTGGATTCAAGAAGAAGGCGCCACGGTGACCTATGTCATCATCAGCGATGGCGGCGCCGGCAGCAACGATCCCGACTTGACGCGCGACACGCTGGCCGCCAGGAAAGTCAGAAGCGCCGGCGCCATGGACGCAAAAATGTCGTTGGTTAGATGGCCGATGCAGACCGACCAGAGCAGCCGGTAGTGACGGGGCATGCCGTATGACTCCTGCAAGAATGGCGGCAATAATAGCCCTTGCGGCGGCAAACGAAAATGTTGAGCTTCGGATCTAGGCTTGCGCGGGAAGCAGGATCGGAGTGTCTACGGCAAGGACTTCAGAATTTGTCCTATTTCTTTCCGACTAAGCGCTGCTTCTTCAGTCTTGGAGTAGAGCCGTATCAACCTAATGGTGGATTCATTATCCACAACGTACAGCGCGCGGAAGCCGCCAGACTTTCCGCGTTTCGCGGATCTGTTTGACAACCGAACTTTTCTGACTTCTCGATCGAAACCAACCATCAATTCGCCGTGAATCCCAAGTCAATTGAAATCCAGCAACAAACTCTGTATGTCTTCTGCTATGAGGCGATACTTCTTTCTAAGCCTTCAGACGTCGCGATCAAATCCAGGCTCTGAGATTATGACGAGAGACGTTGACAAACGGTCTTTCCCTCTAGCTCGTCCAGCAGTTCCTGGATTGGCCTGCCATCGCCTGCCAAGGCTTCCTTATATCCCTGCTTGACGCCCTGCAATATCTCCAGGCGCGTCGGCTGGCGATAGGGCTCGTCATCATCATCGGCGTCAAGCGGCGTCGGACGGTAGTCGCCCGCCTTGTATTCCGCCTCCGCTTCCCGCAATGCCTCGGCGAACTCCTCATCGCTCGGCTCGCCGAAGATCTCTTCGTATAAATCCCGCAGCTGCTGCTCGGAAAGCGAATCCAGATCCACTTCCGCGATTCTTTGGCGGTCGGTCTTGCGCGAAGCCTTGACTTTTGCTGATCCGCTCATGGCTGCCTCCGTAGTCATGGCGCCATTGTATCGCAGTCTCCGCGCTTTTCCACGCGCTGTGATATACTGCCAGCCGGCGCGCCAAGAGGCAGGCATTCCACACACAAAGAGGACGGGCGATGACAATTGACAATTCCAAATTGCAGGCGATTCCGCAGCGCGACGAACCTTATCATATTGTCGTCACCGCCGCCCATCACGATGATATCGAATTTGGCGTCGCCGGCAGCGTCGCGCGCTGGATTCAAGAAGAAGGCGCCAGCGTGACCTACGTCATCATCACCGATGGCGGCGCCGGCAGCAACGATCCTGACTTGACGCGCGATGCGCTTGTGGCTCTGCGCCGCGAGGAGCAGATGGCGGCGGCAGCCGTCGTCGGCGTTAGCGATGTGCGCTTCCTTGATTATCCCGATGGCACTCTGCAAGCCACGCTTGAAGTGCGGCGGGATGTGACGCGCGTCATCCGCGAGACCAAAGCTTATCGCGTCGTCTGCCAGGACCCGACGACCGTATTCGTACAGGGCAGCTATATCAACCATCCCGATCACCGCGCGGCCGGCGAAGCCACTGTCTACGCGGCTTTTCCCAGCGCCGAGACCCGCCCGATCTTTCCCGAGCTATTGGCCGAGGGGTTCGAGCCGCACAAAATCGGCGAGTTGTATATGAATCTGACGCGCCAGCCGACGCATTATCACGATATCAGCGCCACGATTGACTTGAAGTTGGCCGCGCTCGGCGCGCATGTTTCGCAGATTGGCGCCGGCGAAGACTTCGAAAACGGCGCCAAGAAGTGGGTTCGGCAGAGCAATCGCGATGGAGGCAAGATGGTCGGCGTGGAATACGCTGAGTATTTCCAGGTCTTGAAGTTCGACGAAGAGCGCAAGAGTTTGCACGAAGAAGAGGCGGAGCAATCCGAATAGGCTGCTTATGCGGCGCTCGCGCTGGCTGGCAATTGCCCGGATATGCCGCGGGGCGTTAGAATAAACCGCCGTCGACAAGAGCATTGGAAGGACAGAGGATGAAACTGACGAGTTTTGAAACGGAGGCCGGCATCCAGTTCGGCATCGTGACTGAGGCGGGCGTCCTGGATGTCGCGCGGGCGGTTGCCGCGACCGGCGTCGCCTGCCCGGCCAGCGCGGATGCGCTTTACGCGCAGGGTTCAGCGGCGCTGCCCGCCTTGACGGAACTGCTGGATGCCGCCGATGCCGCGCATTATCGCGATGAAGCCGATTTGACTTATGCGCCGGCGACGCCGAACCCGGGCAAGATCCTCTGCATCGGCCTCAACTACAAAAAACATGCGGCGGAGACGGGCATGCCGGAACCGGAGTATCCGGTGCTCTTCAGCAAGTTCAACAACGCCCTGGCCGCGCCCAACGAAGACATTCCGATGCAAGCGGATTGGACAACGGTCGACTACGAGTCTGAATTGGGCGTGGTGATGGGGGCAAGGGCGCGCAACGTGGGGGTCGACGAGGCGCTCGATTATGTCTTTGGTTATTGCAACATGAACGACCTCAGCGAGCGCAACCTGCAGATGCGCAGCGGTCAGTGGCTGCTGGGAAAGACAATCGACAAGTTTTTGCCGGTCGGCCCCTATGTGGTCACGGCCGATGAAATCCCCGATCCGCAGGCCCTATCCATCAAGGGCTGGCTGAATGGGGAGCTGCGCCAGGACAGCAGCACCGCCGATATGATTTTCAGCGTCGCCGAGGTGATCGCCTACGCCAGCCAGATCATGACGCTGGAAGCGGGCGATATTATCAGCACCGGCACGCCCGAAGGCGTGATCATGGGCATGGAGACGAAACTGTGGATGCAACCCGGCGACGAATACACCGTCGAAGTTGAAGGCTTGGGCCGACTGGCCAACCGAATGGTTGAGGCTTAGGCATGGCCGATACTTATCTAGTCACGGGCGGCATGGGCTGCATTGGCGCCTGGGCCCTGTATCATTTGCAGCGCGCCGGCAAACGCGCCGTCAATTTCGACCAGAGCGCGGACCGGCATCGCATCAACTGGCTCATGAGTGCGGAGGAGCAGGCGGACATCCGTTTTGTGCAAGGCGACTTGCGCGATACTGATGCCGTCAAAGCCGTCTTCTCCCAGCACAGCATTAGTCATGTGATTCACCTGGCGGCGCTGCAAGTGCCGATGTGCCGCGCCAATCCGGTTCTGGGCGCCGAGGTCAATGTCACGGGCACGGTCAATGTCTTCGAGGCGGCGCTGGAGCATGGCGTGGCGCATGTCGCTTATGCCTCGTCGATTGGCGTCTACGGGCCGCCATCGGATTTTCCGCCCGGCTTGATCGCGCATGACGCGCCCAAGCGTCCGCGCACGCTCTACGGCGCATACAAAGTCTGCAATGAAGGGACGGCGCTGGTCTATTATGAAGAGCAGGGCATCAGCAGCGCGTGCCTGCGTCCCTATACGGTTTACGGCGTCGGGCGCAACCAAGGCATGACCAGCGAGCCGACGAAGGCCCTGGTGGCGGCGGCCAAAGGGCAGCCTTACCACATCCCCTTCAGCGGAACGATGCAGTTCCAGTGGGCGGCTGATGTGGCGCGGCAATTCATCCTGGCGGCGGAGCAGCCCCTGGACGGCGCCTTCGGTTTTAACCTGGGCGGCAAGCCGGCGACAGTGGCTGATTTTGTGCGGATCGCGGGCGATGTCCTGCCTGGAGCGCGGATTGATGTGGCGGATAGTCCGCTGCCCTTCCCGGCCGGCTTTGACGACAGCGCCCTGCGCGCGAAGTTTGATACGGTCTACGAGACGCCGCTGGAAGAGGGCATCGCCGGGACGGTCGCGCATATACAGCGGCTGGGCGAGCGGATCAATTAGAAGCGCGCTTGCCCTCGGCGCTTGGCGGGAAGAGCTTCGTCATCTCCACTTCAAAACCTGGCAGAATCTCTTCGCCGGACAATTTTCCGTCGGCCCCGACAAATTCAATATCGAGGCGAGATCCGGCGGCGGCGCGGCAGACATCCACGCCTGTTTCGGCGGGCCGGACGATCCAAACCAGGCTGGACCCATTGTCGAGATAGATCTGCGCCTTGCGGCGAAGCTGCGCCAGTGAATCGTTGGGCGACGCGATCTCCACCGCCAGGTCGGGCATGATGGAAAGGAATTCATCCTCGGGTTGTTGGCTCAAGCGCGCGTGGCTCACGTAGGCGACATCCGGCGCCAGCAGCGTCGTTCGGTCGCCGGCCGGGTAAAAGCCAAGTTCAACGTGCGCTTCGCCCAAGTCCGTATCTTCCAGAAACATGCCTAGGAACATTCCAATTCGATTGGCGAGGCGACTATGTACTCGCTTGACCGGCGGCATCTCAATTAGCCCCCCGTCAATGAGATAAAAGCGGCGGCGGTTGTATTCTGGCGTACGCATCAAATCCTGGACGCTATCGACCGTGTGCAGTTGCTCTTGGATAGCCATTTCCGTTTGCCTTGCGCTCCCCGTGAGCCTAGCATGCAATATGCGCCTTCCGATGACGTAGCAGCGTTTGTCCGGGAGTGGCTGGGTGAGCGACTGGAATCAGCGTTCGCGAAAGAGGCGCGTCATCTCCAGCTCGAAACCGGGCAGAACATCTTCGCCGAAGAGCTTGTCCGTAAGCCCCACAAATTCGATATCGAGTCGCGAGCCAGAGGCCGAACGGCAGACATCTATGCCTTTATCGGAGGGCAGAATAATCCAAACCAGAGCGCTGCCATTGTCCAGGTAAACCGCGGCTTTGCGGCGGAGATGCCCCAAGGACTCGCCCGGCGCGGCAATCTCCACAGCCAGGTCTGGCATTTGCGGGATCCATTCGTCCGGCAGCGGCTGCGGTATGCGCGCTGTGCTCATGAACGAGATTGCGGGACCCAAGAGCGTGTGTTGATCATTGGGCGGGTGATGGCCGACGCCCAACAGGGCCATGCCCAGGTCATGCTGCAGCGCATGCTCATACACATAGCTCGATAAGGATGCGATGAGAACGCCTTGCAAATAGTAGCGGGGGCGCGGGAAGCAAAAGAGCTCCCCGTCAATCAGATAAAATCGTTTCTCATCGTTTTCCGGCGAGCATACCAGGTCCCAGAGCGTATCCACTGTGTGCATTTGTTCTTGAATGGCCATATCCGTTTGCCTTGCGCTCCTGAAAAGCCTAGCATACCATAGCCGCCGCCGGTTGGCGGAGCAAACTTTCTTCCTGCTTGCGACATTGGAGCGATAGAATGCGTACAGGTATTGTAGGGATCATTCAGACGAACATAAGGATCCTCAGTAACTCCAGGAGAGTAATGCAAGAACTGATTGGATTTCTATAGCAACAGTGGGCGAGCCACCGGGTCGCGTAGACACTGACCGCCGCTCGCCCGTACACGCAGTCTACCCGGTAGGGGCGAGCCGGTGGCTCGCCCGCAAGTATGCCGCGAAAAACGATTCGCATTTTTCAATTACTTACATGCCTTTATTTCCGTGTCTCTGTGGTTAGAAAAGGGTGTCCGAGACCATGTCCAAAGCAATGCGCGCAATCCAACAGTGGAGCGTCAGTCTGCTCAACATGCAGCGGGCGCGCGTCCGCGCGATCGACTATGTGATGATCAAAGTGCCGGCGACCTTTGCGCCGGTGCCCAAAGAACGCAACTTCGTGCAGCGCCAGGTGCTGGGCGCGCCGCCGATGAGCCTGCTGGAGTTTGTCGACGCGCTCGACCGCATCGGCGAGGATCCGCGTCCGCTCGGCGTGATTTTGCACCTCCGCGGCCTGGCGGCCAGCAGCGCCGACCTGGGCGCGATGCGCGATGCCATCCTGCGCCTGCGGGATAAGGGCAAACGCGCCTTGAGCTTCGCGCCGGCTTATCGCACGCCGGAATATTATGTCGCCAGCGCCTGCGACGAGATCCTGCTGCCCCCGGGCGGCATTTTGGAGACATCGGGCATTTTCAGCCAGCAGGTCTTCTTGACGGAAGGCTTGGGCGCGGTCGGCTTGAAATGGGACTCGGTCGCGATTTCGCCTTACAAAGGCGCGGCCGATGTTTTGACGCGGACGGAACCATCGCCCGAGGGCCGGGAACAGACCAATTGGCTGCTGGATTCGATCTTTGACATGATCGTCGATGGCATCGCCAGCACGCGCAAGATGAAAGCCGACGAGGTCAAGTACATGATCAACGGCGCTTTGCACACCGATAGCGAGGCCCTGGAAAAGGGTTACATCGACGGCGTCATGAACGAAGAAGGGCTGCTCGAACACCTGGGCGTTTCCAAGATCACCCTGTGGGAGGAGGCGGAGGGCCAAGTTTATCTGCCCGAAAAGGATTTCAGCAAGAAGTATGTCGCTGTCTTGTACGCCGGCGGCGCGATCGTGGATGGCGAGAGCGCGACGCCGCCGAGCGACATGCCCGTGCCTGTGCCTTTTGTCGGCGGCGCGCGCCTCGGCGATATCACGCTGAATCAGCAGGTGCGCAACTTGTTGAAGGATGGGCAGTGCGGCGCGCTCGTCCTGTATATTGACAGCGGCGGCGGCTCGGCGACCGCCTCGGAGTCGATGGCGTCGGCATTGGCCGAGTTCGCCAAGTCGCGCCCGCTGGTGGTCTTCATGGGCGGCGTGGCGGCTTCGGGCGGTTATTACATCGCCACGCCGGCGCACTGGATCGTGGCGCAGGCCGGCACCATTACCGGTTCGATCGGCGTGTTGATGGGCAAGCTGGTCAACAGCGACATGCTCAAGAAGCTGCGTTTCAACGCCTTTTCCTATTTGCGCGGAGACAATGCCGATTTGATCGCGGGCGACAAGCCATTCAACGCGGAACAGCGGGACCTGATCCGCGGCAGCGTCGAGCATATCTACGCGCAGTTCATCGGACGGGTAGCCGAGAGCCGCGGCAAGACGACGCAGGAAGTGGATGAGATTGGCGGCGGACGCGTCTGGACCGGCGCGCAGGCGCTTGAGAATGGCCTGGTCGATGAGATCGGCAATCTGCGCACAGCGATCGACAAGGCGCGTCAATTGGCGAAATTGCCGGCCGAGGCGCCCTCGATTCTGGTCCGGGAAAAAGGCAAACCCATTGGCGTGCAGCTGGCGGAGCAGAACCCGGCAGCCATGGCGAAATATGTGACGGATGGCATCGAGCTGCTCAGCAACCGCGCTCAGTTCATTCTGCCATTCGAGTGGCGGGTGAAATGAGCTTGCCGGGTATTTGCCGCCCACGGAAGCAAAGACGAAACGCCGGCTAGCTGGCGGTCTTTTCCGTTGACAAGGCTTCGAGTTGCTTCAGGGCCGCTTCGGCTGTGTAGCGATCGACATCGGCCGCGCCCATCAGCCGGGCCAGGGCTTCTTCGTGCCGCTCCGCTTGAACCAACTCTTGTAATTCCCGGGCGTCCAGATTCGCTTCCGCCAGGATCCGGCGGCCTTTGCGTTTCTCTTCCACCTGCATGAACTGATAGACGCCGTAGGCGAATAGCGCGGCCATCAAGACCAGGTTCAGGGCGAAGAACAGCAGCAGGCTCAAGCTATTTCCTTTGAACTAGCGGTTAGCACACAGCGTCGACGCCTTCATTGCCAAAGACGCTCAGGCGGTAGTCGCTGTCCGGCAGGGCTTGCACGCTGCCGGGGCGATAATGAAACTGCAGGGCCCAGCGCCGTCTCTGCGAGCGCGTCGGCGGGCTGCCATGATGCAGCAGGCCATGGAAGAGCAGGCAGCCGCCCGGCGGCAGGGGCACGGCGACGCTGCGGCCGACCTGTACATCGGTATCGCAAATCTGCCAATCGCGCCGCGTCCAGTGAGGCATCGGGCCTTCGTGCTGCGTGCCGGGTATGACCATCATGCAGCCGTTCTCCGGCAGCGCCTCATCAAGCGCGATCCAGGCGCCGACGATCGTGGTCTCGCTCGGGAAATCGAAGTAAGCCATGTCTTGATGCCAGGGTTTCTCGCGGCCGATGCGCGGCGGTTTCAGCATGGCCTGATCTTGCGAGAGAACGGGCGGCTCGCCCATGATGCGCCCGATCAAATCAAGCAGGGCTGGATTCTCCGCCTGCGCCATAAGCCGGTCGTCATAGTCAACTATCGGCATCATCTTGCGTATGCTGTCCAGCCGCTCTTCATCGGGCAATTCGGCATAGCGCTCGCCAACCGCCGCCTCGAACATGATGTTGCCGGTATCCCGCCGCAGGAGCAGATCGCGCAGGGCGGCGCGGGCGGAAGCGATGGCGGCGCTGTCGATGGCGTCGTGGATCACCATGAAGCCAAGCTGGTGGAAAAGCGCGATATCGTCGGCGCTGACCTCAGCGAAGCCCGGGATGCCGCCTTTGATTTGGTCGCTGAAATCGTAGAGCCCGGCCGGCGGGGCCTCAAGGCCGTATGCATCCAGCTTCATATTAGCAGTCCTCTTCTCGCCGGCGATTGTAGCACGCGCGCGCTGTCAGCGGTACTGACGCTGCGCCTCCCGCTCGATGCTGTCCGCCACCTGCAGCCAGTGATCGGTATCGAGCAGGGCGACTTCGGCATCCGTCCAGAAGTTGTAGGCGATGTCTTGGGCCGCGGCGCTGGAGGCGTCGTGACGCACAATCGTCCAGTCGTCCATGCGCCGTCCGTAATAGTGCTCCACCAGTTCGGCCATGATTGCGTTCACGGTCGCGCTGACAAGGTAGCCGATGCGCGGCGGCAACGGTCCCGGCTGCAGCGCATGCGCCAGATCCGCCAGGGCCTTCATATAATTGGCCGCGCCCGGGTATTCGAAATCGCGCAGCGCCTCGGGCGGCAGCCGCGCCGGCGCCGTGCCGGTGTTGACCATCTGCATCAGGATCTGCCGGGCGAATTGACCGTCCGGGTAGTAGGTTTCGAAGGTCTCGAGGAAGGATTGCGCCCGCTCAATGACCACGGCCAGCGCCAGATAGAACTCCAGGCTCATGAAGAGGCTCTTGAGCAGGAACTGACAGCGTTCAGGATCGCGACCTTCAGCGGCCCTGCGTAGCTGATCAAGTGTGGATTCTGTAGACATCTTGTAATTGGCGCCGCTTGGATTCGGATGGGCATTCGCCCGCGGAACATATCTCCTAGTGAAATTGCTTTTGAAGCGGATTCTCAAGCTTCCGTTGAAGCGAAACCGCCAAGGAATCAATTATGTGGACATCATCGGGAATTATCTCCATGAAAGATGGCTGCCGTTCGTCTTGTTCTGTTCTGATCAATAGTAGCAGCGCGGCATCCTTTTTTCTTCCCGCCCGCCGCAGTCTTTTGGCTGCTTCAGTCAATTCCTCGCCTTGCCTTTGGACGCGCAGCACAACTGGTTTCCCGTCAACAAAGCGATCGTGGATAGCGTCAATGCCGCTATTTCGCTGCACAAGTTTCACCGGCAAAGCGCTTAGCATTGCAGCGATGTCTTCCGGCAGATTCTTGTAAGCGCCTCGACCCTTTCTTAAGAGATCCGAACCTGAGCGAATGGGATTCTGAAGACGTTGGCGAGACAATTCAACCGCCTCGATGGAAGAGTCTATGCCAACATATCGGCGTTGGTGTAGCTTCGCGGCGACCAGGGTTGTGCCGCTTCCGCAAAATGGATCAAGAACCAGATCATTCTTGTTGGAAGCCAACTGAACAATTCGCTCCAGCAGCAGAAGCGGCTTTTGAGTCGGGTAACCGCAGCGTTCCCGGGCTTTAGGATTTAGGTACGGGATTTCCCAAGTATCAGATAGCGGCACGCCTCTTTTGGGACCATTCAAAATCTGGTTTCCCTCTTCGTCCCTAACATAAATTGACTTGCCGTTTTTGTCCCTTTCTCTCTTTTGGAGAATTTGGTCGAGATTAGTAGTTTCAGAGTATTCTTGAAGTATCTCGTTAAAGGTGTAGTTTTCGGACTTGGCGTACATGAAAATCGTTTGGTGCGAAGGCAACAATGTTCTATTTGAATTCGACCAACGACGGTATGACCAGATGATTTCTGACAGGAAGCGCTCATATCCAAATATCTCATCGAGAAGCAGGCGAATATAGTGCGAGGCATTGCGATCACAGTGAACAAAGATGGTAGCATCGTCTTTCATTACGCGACGTAGTTCGTGGATGCGCTCGCGCAGAAAACCAATGTATGCAACGATAGAATTCCAGTTATCGTCAAAACTGTACTCCCTCAACTCTTTGGATTTTAGGATATGTTTGGAACGCGTAAAGAAGGGTGGATCAAGATAGACCAGGTCAACAGTTTCTGCGGAAAATCCTTGCAGAATGTCGAGACAATCGCCGTGGCAAACTTGATTGAACATCTTATCTTTTTTCAGCAATTTTAGTGATTCTCAGTAGCGCCAAGCAAGTCATGCAAAATCTGATGGGCAGTTTGAAGCGCGAGTGGGCGAGCCACCGGGTCGCGTAGACACTGACCGCCGCTCGCCCGTGCACCGAGTCTTTTCTTATGCCGTAGGGGCGAGCCTTGGCTCGCCCGCACGCATGTCGCGAAAGACGGCGCGCGTATTCAACTGCTTGCTAGCGCTTGCTTCCGCTCGACGCTTATGGCATTGTCCCTTCCGCTGACATTCTAACATGAATGGCCGGCGGTTTTGTTGATATACTTGAGTTATGTTGGCAAGCGAGCAGGGAGAATCACTATGGCAATTGCAACACCCGATATCAAAATCGATTCCATTGCTGACTACCTCGGCGGCGACGCCGACACCCTGCTCAAGCACCGCTGCGACACGATTCCCAAGGCGGATCTAGCCCTGCCCGGTCCCGACTTTGTCGAGCGGGTCTGGCTGGATAGCGACCGCAGTCCGCAGGTGATCCGCAGCCTCCGGCAGATTTACAACCATGGACGCCTGGCGGGCACGGGCTATGTCTCGATTTTGCCGGTCGACCAGGGCATCGAGCACGCGGCGGGCGCGTCCTTCGCGCCGAACCCGGCTTATTTCGACCCGGAAAATATCATTGAGCTGGCGCTGGAAGGCGGCTGCAATGCGGTGGCGTCGACCTTCGGCGTACTGGGCCTGACCGCTCGCCGTTACGCCCACCGCATCCCTTACGTGGTCAAGATCAATCACAACGAACTGGTCACCTATCCCAACACGCATGATCAGATTATGTTCGGCACGATCAAGCAGGCCTGGAACATGGGCGCGGTCGCCGTCGGCGCAACGGTTTACTTTGGCTCGGCGGAATCGAATCGGCAGATGGTCGAAGTGGCGGAAGCCTTCGCCTGCGCTCACGAGCTTGGCATGGCCACCATTCTCTGGTGTTATATGCGCAACCCGGCTTTCAGCCTGAACGGCGTCAACCACGAGTCGAGCGCGGATTTGACCGGGCAAGCCAACCACCTCGGCGCGACGTTGGGCGCCGACATCGTAAAGCAAAAGCTGCCGACGCAGACGGGCGGATATCCGGCGCTGAACGCGGGCGATTCTTCTTACGGTAAGCTGGACGAGCGGATTTACAGCCAGCTCAGCAGCGAGCATCCCATAGATCTGACGCGCTATCAAGTGGCGAACGGCTACATGGGCAAGGTCGGCTTGATCAGCTCGGGCGGCGCAAGCGGCGCCAATGATTTTGCGGAGGCGGTCACCACGGCGGTGATTAACAAACGCGCCGGCGGCATGGGGCTCATCAGCGGACGTAAAGCCTTTCAGCGGCCAATGGCAGAGGGCGCGCGCCTGCTGCATGCGATACAGGATGTGTATTTGTGTGAGGACGTCACTATCGCCTAGCGTTTGCATCAGGACCGGATTGTCGCCCGGCCATATCAGTTCGGCTCGAGTTCCAATATATCCATGGCGGCGCTTATGAGGTCTTGCGCCAGGCCGAATTTGGAAGCCAGATGACCGGCGACATCGCCATTCAACATGTGATCGCGCCGCTGCGCAGCCTGAAATTCCTGCAGGCAGTATGGGCGCAGATCGCTGTGGAAACGCCACAGCCGCTCAGCGACAATTCTTTGAATCACAATCTCATTTAAGAATTGCCCGCCATCATGCCGATAATCGTGAATGCCGATGGCGCGGTATTCGGCATCGCCCACCGGCTTGTCGTGCAGCACGAAGCCGTGTACGCGACTGCCCAGGTCTCGCCAAAGATCGAATTGATCGCCGTCTGTCGGCGCAAGCGTGTATTTCATGCTCAATCGCTCGCCGGAAGTAGGGCGATCGGCGCGCATGGGTAGTACGACGTGCACGGGAAAACCGACATCCACCAGGTACTTGCCGCCGTCGATCAGGATTACAATCGCGCTGTGACAGCCGGCCGCGCCGCCGATATCGTTGATGGTGAGATAGCCGTCGTAGCCGAGCCGGCGCAGCAAGCCGAAGAAGGCGTAATTGCTTTCGTAGCAGGTGCCGCCGCTGCCGCGGGTGAAGTGGCTTTCCCAGAAGGCTTCGCCCAGCAGGAAGCAATCTTCCGCGTCGGCCTGAGCGGCCCGGCGGACAATGCGCGAGGCGCTCTCCCAGGGCACGGTCCGCGTATAGCAATCGACCAATCGGCGCAGCGCGGCTAGATCCGGCGGCGAATCAGTTGGCAGGTCAAAGTGGCGCAGGATGCGCCGCGTCAGCGCCGCGTCCAATGCGGGAGATTCGGTCATGGCGGCCCGGCTTTGCTCCTATCCTCGTCCTTAGGATGATAGCTAAATGACGCCCGATGCGAAAGCCGCCCCCGCAGGTCAATCGCTTCAAAATACCTTTAACCACCGAGAGCGCCGAGGTTGCCGAGAAAAGCGATTGATCATAGACTTCGTGACATTTTGTCGCAGAATTTTGGGCGAGAGGGAAGTTTATCGACAAGATGGCGCCGAGCCTGCCCAAATCAAGCAGTGGATTTAGGGAAAAAGTCGCCGAGACTACCTAAACTCTGTGTCCTCTGCGCGCTCCGTAGTTAAAGAAATTGGAAGCGGATTGCCCAGCCGCCCTCCGAAGCGATTGTTGGCTGGACAAACGAGATACCGTACAATCGTGAATCCAGTGACGGGCCCGTGACAGGTGTCAAACGCATGCAATTCGCCGAGGTCGCGCTCAATGTGCCGGTCCATAAGGCTTTCACCTATCACATACCGGCCAATCTGGAGGCGGCGATTGCGCCCGGATCGCTTGTCAGCGTCGAGTTCGGCGTGGCGATGCAGCCGGCGGTTGTGCTCGCGCTTGTCGCCGAGACGGCCATCCCCCAAACCAAACCGATTCTAGATCTGCTTGATCCTCATCCAGTGCTGGAAGCGGCGCAGCTGGACCTGGCGCGCTGGCTCAGCGAGAATTGCCTGGCGCCGATTGGCGCTTGTATATGGCTGCTGCTGCCGCCGGGTTTCACCGGCAAGTCCGACCGTCAATATCGCTTCCTGGAGGGAAGTCTTGAGGCGAATCAACCGCAGCAGATGACCTTGCCCGGGGCCGATCCCAATACGGCAATGACCCTGCCGCGGCGCCTGCTGGATGCCCTGAGCGAGCGCGGCCCCCGACGCCTAACGCAACTGAAAAGGGGCTTTCCCAAAGAACCGGTCGCCGAAGCGCTGGATCGTCTGGTTCGTTCAGGCCTGGTCGCTGTGGAGTCGGTCTTGGCGCCGCCGTCCGCGCGCATCAAGACCGTGACCCGCGTCTATCCCCGATATACGCCGGCGGAAATCCCGGGCCTCGTCAAGCAATTCGGCAAATCGCCAAAGCGAGCCGATTTGCTGGAAGTGATTGCCAAACACGAAGACGATGCTTTAGGCGTACAGGAAGCGCTCGGACTAGTGGGCCTTAAGTCTCGACGCCCGCTTGCCAAGTTGGTGAACGAGGGATTGGTTTTCATTGAGAAAACAGAGCGCGGCGAGCAAGATCTGATCATCTTGGAGGCGGCGCCCGATCGCGTGGAAGCGCTGCTGGAGCAGTGGCGCGGCGTCGCCTACATGACGGATTTGCTGCGCGAGATCGTCGCTCTGCCGGCGCCGCTGACTTTGCCCGAGCTCCTGCGCGCGACCGGGGCAAGTCGCGCGCGCATCAACCGCCTTGTGCGGGCCGGCATCCTGGAACTGCGCAAAGAACGGGTCTGGCGCGATTCCCTGCGCGATTACGATTTTGTGCCGGACAGCGCGCCGACGCTCACGCGCGATCAGGAAACGGCCTGGCGGGAGATTCGCCCGGCCTTACAGAGCCGCGCCGCCGCGCGTTTCCTGCTGCATGGCGTGACCGGCAGCGGCAAGACGGAGATCTATCTGCGCGCCATTGAAGCGACTCTGGCGCAGGGGCGGGGCGCGATCCTGCTCGTGCCGGAGATCGCACTGACGCCGCAGACGGTGCGCCGAGTCTCCGAGCGTTTCCCGGGGCAGGTGGCGCTGGCGCATGGCAGCTTGCCGATGGGCGAGCGTTACGACGTCTGGCAGCGGGCGCGCAGCGGCGCGGTATCGGTGATCGTCGGCACGCGGTCGGCGCTCTTCACGCCGCTGCCAGATATTGGGCTGATCGTGCTGGATGAAGAGCATGATGCCAGTTACAAACAGTCGCCCGGGATAGCGGAACCGCATTATCACGCCCGCGCCGCGGCCGATTATCTGGCGGAACGCCATGGCGCCGCGCTGATCCTGGGCAGCGCCACGCCCGATCTCGGCTCCTGGTATCGGGCGCAGCGCGGCTATTTCACCCTGCTGCGCTTGCCAAAACGCATCATGGGCCACCGCCAGCGGCTGCGGCAGCAAGCGGCGCGCCTGGGCGTCGCGCCGCGCTACCAGGCCGGTCAAGGCGATGCCCTCACCATCGAGTTGCCGCCGGTGCAAGTGGTCGATATGCGGGCGGAGCTGCGCGCGGGCAATACCAATATGTTCAGCCGCGCTTTGCAGCGGCAGCTGGCCGAGGTCCTGGATCGGGGCGAGCAGGCCATGCTCTTGCTCAACCGACGCGGACAGGCGAGTTATGTTTTCTGCCGCGATTGCGGACAGGCGCTTGAATGCGCCCGCTGCGACAGTCCCATGACCTATCATCGGGTCGATCGCGCGCTATGCTGCCATCATTGCGGGGCAAAGGCGGCGCCGCCCAGCCAATGTCCGAGCTGCGATTCGGCGCGCATCCGTTATTTCGGCGCGGGCACGCAGCAGGTGGAAGAAGCGCTGAAGCGCTTGTTTCCGCCGGTCCGCACGTTGCGCTGGGACCTGGATACGGCGAGATCCCCCAAGATGCACTTTGAGATTCTCGGCCGCTTTATCGACCGGGAGGCCGATGTTTTGATCGGCACGCAGATGATCGCCAAAGGTCTGGATTTGCCGCTGGTCACGCTGGTTGGCGTTGTCAGCGCGGATCTGGGCCTGGCGCTGCCGGATTACCGCGCCGGGGAGCGCGTCTTCCAATTGCTGACCCAGGTTGCGGGGCGGGCGGGCCGCGGCTTGCGCGGCGGCCAGGTGATTCTGCAGACTTATCTGCCGGATCACTACGTCATCGAGGCGGCGTCTCGGCACGACTATGCCGGGTTTGTGGAACGGGAAAGCCGCTCTCGCCAGAAAATGGGTTATCCGCCCTACCGCCGCCTGGCGCGCATCGTCTTCAGTTACAGCAATCCCGCCAAAGCGCAGGCGGAGGCGGAACGCGCGGCCGCCCTCCTGGCGGAGATCCTGCGCGAGCCGGCCTTCAGCGGGACGAGCCTGATCGGGCCCGCCCCCTGCTTCTACCGGCGGCTCAACCGCCAGCATCGCTGGCACTTGCTGCTGCGCGGTCCGGACCCGCGGGCCGTCCTGCGCCAGCTGCCCGCGGAAGCCGGCTGGCAAGTGGATATTGACCCGGTCGATGTCCTGTAGCGGCGGACGGGATGCGACAGGACATTGGCTTTAAATTTTCATTTAACCACAGAGGACACAGAGGACACAGAGTTTAGTTTCTTTTGGCGACTATTCTCCCGAATCCACTGCTTGAATTGGGCAGGCTTGCCGCAACCTTGTCGATGAACCTCCTTCGCGCCCAAGAATTTTGCGACATCATGCCGCGAAATCTGTAAATCAATCGCATTTCTCTGTGCTCTCTGCGTTCTCTGTAGTTAAACTCCAGTTTGGTCTTGTTCGTCGCAGCGGATGCCAGTTTTGAAGCGCTTGCTATGGACCGTCACGCTTGGATAGCCGCCGGATAATCGCTACAATGGCGGCGGAGTTTCCGGCGAAGGAAGGGCCCATGTGGATCATTCAGATCTGTGTCGCGTCTTTTTGGTTGCACGTCGGCATACATCTCTTGTACCGTGAAGCGCTGGTCTGGGAGGCCGTTGAGGGGATTCCCTGGTTCCGCCGCAGGTTTCACAGTTCCTCATCGCGCAAATGGGAGCGATTCTGCCGCGATGCCGGCCTTGTTTGCCTGCTTGTCGGATGCCTGCTTTTCATCAACCTGCCTTTCGGCATCGGCGTCTTCGGGGTCTTTATTGCTTTGCCGCCGCTGATTTTCTTGCTGTAATGGAGGCGCGCGAGGAAGATGCCGTTCAATGAGGGAGCTGCGCCACAGACACCTTATTTTCTGCGCAAATGGATATGATATGCGGTTGAATGACGTCTGATGAAAAAATTCCTGAGTTTGCTCTTCGGTTTAAGCCTGGGCGCGGCGATTGGCGCGCTGCTGGTCGCCTTCTTTTCGCCGGTGACATCGGATGAGTTTCGCGCCAATTGCGAAGCGCATTATCGCCGTGCGCTGGCGGCCGGGCGCAAGGCCAGCGCGGCGCGCCGCGAAGAGCTGGAAGAAGAACTGAGCGAATTGCGCAAGCAATAATCTTCGGTTGAGGCGGGAAGCTCGCCCTTGATTCGCGTCAGCGCCATGAAGGGATTGCCCGACTTCACTTGCCGATTGCCCCGCAAAGACAATAGCTCCGCGTCCAGATCTTGATTGTCCTCTTGCCGCTGCGCGCAAGACTGTGGCGCAGGCAAACTCCCCGGTCGGCATGGTAAAAGCCAAGCGGCGCGCCGGGGCACGCGCCTTTGCTTTCCGCCGCCAACATGGGGAGTTCTCCGTTATGTTATATAATCTCGTCTCAGGGACTCTTCATTCTATATAAGGCAGGGCCGCGCATAACGGGGGAAACGTTTGCATCACAGGCGCTGGACCTTTCATTGCGCGCGGCATCGCAAAATGAACAGCTTCCCGATAAATGGACGACAGCACAGTTATAACCGAGCGCTTTTCTTGAAGCATGACCTTGAGGTTGCGCTGGGCGCATTCGGCGCCGGGCCCGCCAAATGACTTCGCCGGGCGGCGCAGATTGGGAACGGCGCCGGGACCCTTGGGTGCTGCTGGCGACGATTCTGGCGCCGAGCATGGTATTCCTGGTCAGCACAGCGCTGACTGTGGCTTTGCCCGCCATCCAGCGCGATTTGAACGCCAGCGGCACCGATCTGATTTGGATCGTCAACGCCTACGCGCTGCTGCAAGCCGCGTTTATATTCCTCAGCGGCTCTTTCGGCGATCACTACGGCCGCAAACGCATATACCTCATTGGCATCGTCATCTTCGCCGCCGCGTCCCTGGTCTGCGGCACGACACAATCCACCGGCATGCTCATCGCGGCGCGGGCCCTGCAAGGCGTCGGCAGCGGCATGATGATCACCTGCAGTCTGGCGCTGGTCGGGGCTTTCTTCGCCCATCATCGGCGCAGTTGGTCGATCGGCGTCTGGTCCGCTTTCACGATGCTCATCTCCGGCATCGGTCCGGTTTTGGGCGGCTGGCTGACGGAGATTGGCTTGTGGCGGCTGATATTCATCATCAACATCCCGCTTGGCCTGTTCGCGATTCTGGCCCTTGTCGCCTTTGTGCCGGAGAGCCGCGATGAAGAGGCGCCCAAGGCCCTGGATATTTCCGGCACATTTCTAAGCACCATGGCGCTGATACTCAGCGGATTCTTCTGCATCGAGGGGCCGCGGCGCGGCTTTGACGATCCGCTGGTTTTGCTTTCCGGCGCGGCCGCCATCGCTATTTTGCCGGCTTTCATCTGGATCGAAGGGCATAGCGACCACCCGATGCTGCCGCTAAACCTGTTTCGCTCCCGCACATTCACCGGCGCGAACACATTGACGCTTCTGCTTTATGGCGCTATGAACAGCGTGCTCTTCTTCTTGCCGCTCAGCTTGATCCAGGTGCAGCGCTATACCGAATCGGCCGTCGGATTCGCGCTTCTGCCGATGACGATTCTGATGGTGGCGATCTCGTTTATGATGAGCCACGTCGTCGATCGCTATGGACCGCGCCTGCCCCTGATCCTCGGCCCCACTTTAATCAGCGCGTCATTTGTTCTGTTAGCCGGCCTGGCGCCGGATAACGGACAAGATTCTTATTGGCTGACGCTGTTTCCGGCTGTGAGCCTGCTTGGCATCGGCATGGGCATTACGCTTGCGCCTTTGACGACGGCGGTTATGGCGTCGGTTGACGAGCACCACGCCGGCATGGCTTCGGGCTTGAATAACACGGTGTCGCGCTCGGCCCAGGTTTTAGCGATCGCGGTGATGGGCGGGATCGCGCTGGTGCTGTTCAAAGAGCTTCTCTTGAGTCATTCTATTGTCGCCGCGCTGCCAGCCGATGCCCGCGCCCAGCTCGCAGCGGAATCCGTACGCTTGGCCGAGACGGCGATACCGGCCTCGATTGCGCAGGAACAGCAAGCAGTCTTGCAAGACGTGATACGCGGGTCCTTCTCCGAAACCATCCGCGTCATCATGTGGATTGCCGCCGGCTTAAGCCTGTGCAGCGGTTTGCTCGCCGCCTTCATGATTGAACGTCAACTGCCCTATCCGGAATAAATCGCGCGCCGAAGACGCTGCCGGCTTGCCCCGGCTGAATTCAAGCGCGCGCGAAGCGATAGGATTATCTTGGCGCGAAGTTGGCATTCCGCTTGAATTCCCTGAATCATGATATGATGACGGAATATGCGCGTTACGGCTATTTCCTTCAAGGCTTAGTTAGTTTTCATGACATCGTCATCCAAACGCCGGGCGGCCGATCTTTGGGTGCTCTTCGCGAGCGTCGCCGCCGCGAGCATGGCCTTCGTCGCCAGTTCCTCCCTGAATGTTGCGCTGCCAGCGATTCAAGTGGAGCTTGGCGCGCGCGGCGCTGACCTCATCTGGATTCCCAACGCCTACGTCATGGTTCAGGCGTCGCTGATTGTGGTGACGGGCTCGATGGGCGATCACTACGGGCGCAACCGCGTCTGCTTGTGGGGAATCCTGTTATTTGGCCTGGCGTCGGTGGTTTGCGGTTTCGCCACGACGACGAATGTGATTATCGCCGGGCGCCTGGCGCAGGGCGTCGGCAGTTCCATGATTGTTCCTAACAGCCTGGCGATCGTCTCCGCGTATTACAGCCGGAAGGGTCAAGGCTGGGCGATTGGCCTCTGGTCGGGTTTCACCGTATTGATGGCGGGTCTGGCGCCATTTTTCGCGGGCCTGGTCACGGACCTCGGCATGTGGCGTCTCGTCTTTCTCATACATATCCCCTTGGGCGCCGCGGCTGCGCTGGTTTTGATCCGTCATGTGCCGGAGAGCTTTGACAAAGAGGCGCCCAGGCGAATGAGCATTTTTGGCGCCCTGCTCGTCATATTGGGGCTGGCCGGGATTACATTTGGCTTCATCGAGAGTTCCACCTTTGGCTTCGACAGTCCGCTGATCATCTTCACTATTGTCGGCGGTGTCCTGGCATTGCTGAAGTTTCTGCTGGATGAAGCGCGGGCCAAACACGCGATTCTGCCGCTCTGGCTCTTTAAGTCGCGCACCTTCACCTCATCCAATTTGATCACGCTGATTTTTCACGGCGTGATCCAGCCGGCGCTTTTGTACCTGCCGCTGAACTTGATTCAAGTGCAGGGATATAGCGCGACATTTACCGGACTTTCGATTATCCCGCTGATTTTGGTCGCGACATTGGGCTCATCCCTGGTTGGTCCGCTGCTGGATCGGCGCGGCCCGCGCGCTCCTATGGTCTTGGGCTTGATCGCAGTCGCCATCGGTTTTGTATTCTTCGCCAATGTCGGCGTGACCGCGGGCGAATCCGAATATCTCAGCACTTTCTTCTTGCCTGTTGTCATATTCGGCTTTGGCTTTGGCTTGTCATTCGCGCCGCTTACGATGTCGGCCATGGCGGCGGCGCCGGAAGCCAACGCCGGGATCGCTTCCGGCGTCAATCACACCATGGCGCGGGTGGGCCAGGTCCTGGTCGTCGGCATCCTGGGCGGGCTCGCCATCACCTGGTTCGGTCAACTGCTTGTTAACGACGCCTTCATCCGGGCTTTGCCCGCCGAAGCGCAGTCGGAACTGGCGGCCGAAGCCATCTTCCTGCTCGAGACGCAGATCCCGGACGGGCTCTCGGCCGCGGAACAAGAGCGCGTGCAGCAAGTCATTCGGGAGTCATTCGTCGCCACCTTCGCCATACTGATGCGGATCGGCGCTGTCGCCTGCGCGCTCTGCGCTCTGGTCGCCGTCCTGACAATTGACGACCGCGAGTTAAAGCGGAAGCGCGGATATGATGTGGAAGACGACGACGATGATCAAGCCGATCAGGTAGCGGCCCTTGCTTCAGTCGCGCCGGACCCGCCGTAGACGGTCTCGCGGATGCCCTTGAGATAGCCGATTGCGAAGAGCCGGCCGATGGACGAGTAGCCGGCTTTCTCGTTGTCGTCGCCGGCCATCGTCGGTACATGATCCGGGCGCAGCACCCCGCTGAAACCGATATCCCGATAAGCGCGCATGCAAGCGACCATGTCGGTCTGGCCGGCGTCGTGAAATGTTTCATGGAATTTTTCCTTCGTGCCCGCGACATCGCGCATGTGCACAAAGAATATCTTGTCGGCGAAGCGGCGGATCACCGCGGGCAAGTCATCGGTCATCAGCGTGAAATTGCCCTGGCAGAGCGCGATGCCGTTCATGGGGCTGGGCGCAATATCGAGCAGGCGTTGGAAGTTCTCCACGCTGCGCATGATGCGCCCCAATCCGCGTATGGGCGAAAGGGGCGGGTCGTCCGGGTGCATGGCCAGCTTGACGCCGGCCGACTCCGCCACCGGAAGCGCGCGCGCGAGGAAGTACTGCAGATTGTCCCATAATTGCTCTTCGGGCACGTCGCCGTATGCGGTCAGGGGCGCGTCCCGCATTTGACTGTGGTCGTAACCGGTAACCAGCGCCCCGCCGCGAGATACGATTGTGGTGGAGGTTCTCACCCAGTTCATAACCGGCATCCACTCGTAACACCAGACGTCGATGCCCAAGTTGCCCATCGCTTCCAGCAGCTCGCAGACTGTGTCAATTTCCTGATCGCGGCCGTCCAGGCCCAGCTTGGCCCGGGTCAGAGGCGGTCGGCTTTCGATCACCGCAAGATTAAAACCGCGTTCTTCATAAGCGCTTTTGACGCGCCGCAGAGAGCTGAAAGACCAGGGCGGTTCCGGGCCCAGCTCCTGATCCAAGTCGAGGGCGCCAACCACCTCGGTCACGCCGCATTGAGCGACGAGATCCCAAAGCGAAGAGTGAACTGGCGGGAGAAACTCAGCGATTTGAATCATCGGCGTTCCTTTGTGAATTGACATTGCAACTTGGCTTGCGCCCGAGCATAACAGATTGTCGCCGGAGGGCAAACTGAGGGCTTGCCGGGACACGCGCGGATTTGTGGGCGAGCCAAGGCTCGCCCCTACATATCGATCTTATGCTGAATTTCGCATGACTTACTTGGTGTTACTTCTGTATCCTCTGTGTTCTCTGTAGTTCAAAAAAGAATTACAATGCCCGCCATGCAAGCGACAGTCGAGCGAAGGCATCAGGAGACGGAAGCGGTCCCGGGATTGACTCAGGCCGAAGTGCGGGAGCGCCTGCGCCGCGGCGAGAGCAATGACTTTGAGGCGCGGGTCGGGCGCAGCTACTGGGACATCTTCCGCGACAATGTGCTCAATCTGTTCAACTTCGTGTTGGGCGGTCTCTTGCTCTTTGTGATCGCCCTGGGCGATTACGCCACCGCCTTTTTCGCCGGGTTCAGCGTTGTGTCGAATACCTTTTTCGGCATGATTCAAGAATTCAACGCCAAGCGCAAACTGGATCGCCTGGCGGCCTTGGCCGAACAGACCGTGCGCTGCCGCCGCGACGGCGAGTGGCTGGAAGTGCCGATGCGCGGCGTGGTCAAGGATGAGATCATCCGCATCGAACCGGGCGACCGGCTGGCGGTGGACGGCGAGGTCCTGCGCAGCGATTCGCTGGAAGTGGACGAATCGCACTTGACCGGCGAATCCGATGCCGTGGGCAAAGCGCCCGGCGACAAGGTCATGTCCGGCTCTTTTTGCACGGCCGGCGTCGGCGTCATGCGCGCGACCGCGGTCGGCGCCGAAAGCCATATCAATCGGCTTTCTGTCATCGCCAAAGCCTACAAGGCGGTCAAAACGCCAACCCAGATCAAGATCGACATCACCGTTGAAGTGACCGTGCTGATCATGGCCATCTTCGTGCCGATGATCTTCGTGACCGGCTACATTGTCGACAATGATTTTCTTGAGATCGTGCGCAATGCCGTGGTATTCACCACGAGCCTGGTGCCGCAGGGGCTGGTCCTGGTGGCGATCTTGTCGCTGACAATTGGCGCCGTCAAGATCAGTATGCAGCAGACGCTGATCCAACGCGTCAATGCGGTCGAGTCGCTGGCGAACGCGACCGTTCTTTGTTTCGACAAAACCGGTACGCTGACGCAGAACAAGCTGGCCGTGCGCGAGATCATCCCGGTCGCCGACATGGAGATCGGCGCGATCCACATCGAGCTGCACACTTACCTGAAGAACCTGGCGCACCTCAACAATACCGCCCAAGCCATCGAGCGCTATATGGAGCAAGTCGTCAGCGATGTCGATTATCCGCTGAAACTGAAGGAGATCCCCTTTACCTCCGGGCGCAAATGGGCGGCGGTCTGCCTGGAGGATCGATCGCTGTTGATGGGCGCGCCGGAGCGCCTGCTCCGGCCGGACCATGCCTGGTATCGCGATGCCGAGGCCCTGGCCCGCGATGGCATGCGCGTGCTGGCTTTCGCCCAGATGCGCGGCGACCCGGATCTGGAAGCCGGCATCATCTCCTACGATGTCCAGCCGCTGGCGCTGATCGTCATGAGCGACCAGATCCGCGAAGATATCCAGGAGACGCTGGATGCCTTTCGCGACGAGGGCCTGACGCTTAAGGTGATCTCGGGCGACAACCTGGAAACCGTGCGCGCCATCGCGCAGCAGGCGGGCATGGACATCGGCGCGCGCGCCTATACCGGCCTGGAGCTCGACGCCATGGGCGAAGGCGAGTTCGACAGCGCCGTGCGCGAAAGTCATGTCTTTGCGCGCATCAACCCGGATACCAAACAGCGCATCGTGGAGGCGCTGCGCCGCGGCGGCGAATATGTCTCGATGGTGGGCGACGGCGTCAACGATGTGCCGGCGCTCAAAGCGGCCAACCTCGCGATCGTGATGAATGACGGCACGCAAATCAGCAAGGATGTCGCCGATATCGTGCTGCTGAACAACGCGATGTCGACATTGCCGCGGGCCTTCCGCGAAGGCAAAGAGACGACGCAGACCATCTTCGGCACGATGAAAATGTTCCTCGTGCGCAACTTCTACACAGTCGCGCTCTTCACATTCATCGCCTTCATGTCGCTGCCCTTCGCCATCACCCCAGTGCAAATCAGCTGGGCGACCTTCGGCACGGTCAATCTGCCGGCGACATTCATAGCCTTTGGCTGGCTGCGGCCGCGCTACATGGCGCGCTTCCGCCGCGATGTCATGGATTATATTTTCACGGTCGGCTTTATCGGCGCGGCAATGCTGACGCTGCTCTACCTGGTTGTCTGGTTCGGGGGCGGGCAAGACCTGACCATGACGCGTTCGGCCGTCACGATCATGGTGGCGCTCTACGGCATGCTGATCACCTGGCAGGTGCAGGGCATCGACATCTATGAGCCGCGCAGCTTCCGGCGGCATTGGCGCATCTTGTCCCTGAGCAGCGTGTTTACGGCGCTGACGATTCTTTCGATGTACGCCTTTCCGGAGTTATTCGAATTCGGTCCGCCGGTTTGGGATGGTGGAGAGGGTTCGCTGATGATTGTTGCGATCGTGGCGATATTCTTGCTGACGATGGTCTTGTGTTCGCACGGGCTGAAGTATCGCTATCTGCTGGAGCGCTTCTGGGATCTGCTGGCGCCGGATCGGGAGTAGGCGGTTGCGGTTTTAGAATTTCTGTGCTAAGATTCTGTCGCGTAGAAGATCTTGCAAATCCTTCGAGAGACTAAATGACCGATTATCACGATAGATTCTTTGACGAAAAGCGTCCGTGGTCCAAGCTTAAAAACAGCATTTTGGGCTCGTATATGACGCCTTACTTAGCGAAAGTCAACAAACGCCCCGAGCGGATACTCTTGGTGGACGCATTTGCTGGTCGAGGAAAGATGTCAACGGGTGATCCTGGATCACCGCTCATTATATGCAGCGCTGCAGAGAGATATGCAAAGGGAAAATACTCTGCATTGTTCGCCAACATAAGGTCAAGAGAGCACGAAGAGCTTACTTCAATACTTAGTGCAGGCGGGTATATGTCGTCTGCAAGAACTGTATTTGCCGATGCAATTGATCAGATTGGCCATTTGACCGAAAACCTGCGCGACGAGACGCTCTTCTTGTATATTGATCCGTTTGGATTGGATGTTGAATTCGACTTGCTAAAGCCTCTCTTGAATCGTGACACGCGATACAGCACGGAGATTCTCATAAATCTGAACATGCCCGGCGTACATCGATTGGCAAGTAGGAACGCTTGGCTCAGCGGACAAGGGGATCAAGACGCAATAGCAAGGCATCATCAGAAGTTAACTCGAACACTTGGCGGAGAGTATTGGAAGGAAGTATTCCTCAACAACAAGGCAATGAATGCAAAGGATCGTGAAAGCCGTCTAGTAGCCTTGTACCGTGAGCGTCTATCCAGTACCGGCTACTTGAAATACACAGGTGCTTGTCCGGTGCGAGAAAAGATAGATAGCCAAACAAAATACTATATGGTGTTTGCTTCGCCACATCACGACTCAATCGTACTGCTGAACGACTCAATGTGCCGATCGTTTCAGAAATATATGCATGACCAATGGGCCAAAGACACGTATTTTGCAGACTCGCCGTGGTCCGAATGGCGCGACCCGAAGCTCATTCAAGGCGTTGCGCTGCAATATATTCAGGATTACGACGGTGCTACGCGTGGCGACCTGTGGCGCAAAATAGTATTGGATCATTTTATGCTATTTACGGAGAGCGAGTTCATTCGCGCCATAAAAGACTTGCACGATTCTGAAAAGATCAAATGTATTACACCTGTAGCAAAGGGAGGCATTAGGCCAACAAACAAGCTAAACAAGAATTGCGTTTTCAAACTGTCTGAACAGCGCACGATGTTTTAGTGGGCGGAGGTATGGGGAAACTTTTTCTCCAATCGTCCCATACTAGCGTCCCCTTTAGATTTCCTTTAAAGAATATAGGTACGTTCGCATTATCCAGCAGTTTAATCAACTTTGTGGTCCATATTTCGTCGGGCTGGAAAACCCGACTCCCACTCGACGCCGCCCCGATTATCGCCCACTCGAAGGGCAACTCCTGTTCTGTCTCCAACCATTCCTCAAACACCGGCGCCACATCAAACCAGAGCGGCTCGATGCTCATGAAGCGGACAGTCGCCTTGATCTGCTTCATGTGCTTCAGGTAGGCTTTCAGCGCCCGGGCGCCACCGGTATCGCTCATTAGATGACCGGCCGGCAAGCTCACGCCCACCCAGACGTTCTCCGGAAACGGATTGAATTGCGGCAGCCGAATCGGGAACTTGCTGAGCGTCTGGAATATGTGCCAGGACGCATCTTCCATAACATCCAGAACCTGTTGTATCTGGGTTTCAGGCACCCAGTGACCGAAGAGGTCGGCCATGCTGCCGACGAAGATGCCGGCGGGCGTTTTCAGCTTTCGCGGCGCGTCCAGGCTATGCGGCCGCCAATAGTGCTGCTCGAAACCGTTCGGGTATCCGCTGGTGAAGCGCTCGGCGATGGTCTTGGCGTAGCACTCTGTGATTGATCCGTCGGGCATTTTCCAGGTGCAACCATGAAAGCATCCACCGGTGGGATTCCAGGTGTAGCCGGGCCGCACCCTGCCATCAGGTTCTCGAATTCTCGTCCACTCAATGCCTTTAGGCGGTTTCTGTCTGTTCATAACGTCACCAGTCTATTGACAGTATCATAGAACAGATATTCGATTTTCGCAAGTCTCATCCGTTGGCACTGGGTTAGCTCCCCCTCCCTGATGCTTCGGGTCGCGTAGACACTGACCTTCGGGAGGGGGTTGGGGGGAGGGGTTGGCCCCGCCGTCCTCGCCACCTCCCCGCCAGCCAAACAACCGCAAGCGCCGAAAACACAAAAAGAAGCGGATCGCTCGGCGAGCGGTAACGCGTCGACGGGTGAAAGAGCAGGTACATCAGCGTCTGGCTAAGCTGCACGAAGGCCAGCAGGCTCAGCGCCCGCCACTCGCGCCGGCTCAGCCAGGCGCCGGCGATCGCCAAGAGCAACAGGCCGCCGAAATACAGGACGTGGACGCGGCGCCCGACGACATTAAATAGGCTGTCCTCTTGATAGGCGGCGTTGGCCGCGGTCACGCCCGTGTGTGTCCCGTCGCCGGTGACGATCTGGACCTCTCCGGCTGTATTCACGGCCAGCCTTTCGCCCTGGCGCAGGTTGTTCAGCGGCGTCACCTGGGGGTTCCAGTACACGCCCAGCTTGACGAGCAGCAGCTCCGGGATGCGCGCCGGGCGCTCGCGCAGGTAGCGCCAGCCGGCCGCGGCCAAGGCCTTGTTGCGGCCCAGCAAGTCGGCCCGCGGCGGCGCGCCAATGGGCGGCGGCAGCCACTGTACATCGTAGCCGGCGCGGAAGACGGCCGCGGTCCAGCGGTTGTTGCCTTGATAGATGTTCTCGCCGCTGTTGAGCGCGATGGGCACGAAAGCGCCGTAGATTTGATAGCCGCGGATCAGCCAGGGGAGCAGTAGCAGCAGGCTGATGACCGCGACCGGCAGCAGTCGCAGCAAGGTTTGCCGCCAGGATAGCCGCAGCCGGAACCAGATCACAGCCAGCAGCGCCAGCGGCGGCAGCAGCGCCCGCGCCAATGCGGAGATGCCCAGCACGGCGCCGGCTGCGGCCGCCAGCAGCAGCGTTCGCCTATCGAGCCTTTCGCGTTCGCGCAGGGCGATCAGTTGCCAGACGAAGAGATGCAGCAGCAGGATCCACAGCGCCGTGTCGTTGAGCGTCAGGTTCTGAAAGATCAGGTAGGGATAGAGCGCGAAGAAGAGAGCGGCCAGCGCGCCGATCCAGTCGCCGCGAGAAGCGAAGAGCCGGCGGCAGATGTCGTAGAGCAAGATGATTGATAGCAGGTCGATGAAGATATGCGCAAGGCCGACGCTGAGATAGTGGCGGCCGAAGAGGCTGTAGATCGCCGCCAGCAGATAGCTGTACAGCGGCGGCAGCCCGGCGTCGGCGATGCCGGGTTCGCGGCCGTACACCCCGGTTTCCAGCAGGTTCAGGGCGTATTCGTCGTAGGCTTCCGAGCCATGAAGCGCGCCGTCGTTCTCGCTGTAGGCGAAGATGCCGGGGAAGGCGACAAGCGCGGCCAGCCGGACGATGACGGCGATCGCGATTACGATAGGCAGTTTTTGCCGTTCAAGACGCTCCCGCATAAAGGTGATACGCTCCCGGCTCCGGCACTGCTTAGTCTATGGTCGAATTGCCGGACGCGCCAATGCGAGCTGCAAGGATAAAAGAGCGCCCCGCGCAGTATCGCGCGAGGCGCCCGGAGGTCTTCAAATTGATGCGCGGCTTGATCAGGCGGGCTGATAGCGCTCGCCAATGGACTCGATATCGTCCATCAATTGGTTGAATTGTTCCAGATTCAGCTGCTGCTTGGCATCGGACATCGCCACATCCGGGTTGGGGTGGACCTCCACCATCAAGCCGTCGGCGCCGCTGACCCGGGCCACGCGCGCGAGCGGATTGGCGATATCGCGCCGCCCGGCCGAATGCGAAATATCGACGATGATCGGCAGATGCGTCTCTTGCTTGAGCAGGGGCACAGCGCTGATATCGAGTGTATTGCGCGTCCATTCGCTGAAGGTGCGGATGCCGCGTTCCATCAAGATGACTTGTTCATTGCCGCTGGCCATGATGTATTCGGCCGCGTAGATGTATTCTTTCAGTGTGGCGCCGAAGCTGCGCTTGAGCAGCACCGGTTTCTGTTGCTTGCCCAGCGCCCGCAGCAGGAAGCTGTTCTGCATATTGCGCGCGCCCACCCAGAAGGCGTCTACGTACTCGTCCATCATCGGAATCAGCGACAGGTCAAGCACTTCACTGATGACGACCAAGCCATACTTGTCGGCGACCTGGCGCGCGATCTTGAGCCCCTCTTCGCCCATGCCCTGGAAGTCGTAGGGCGAAGTGCGCGGTTTGTAGCCCATGCCGCGGATCATCTTCACGCCGCGCTCGGCCAGGACGGCGCCCACCGCGTCCATCTGCTCGTAGCTCTCGACCGCGCAGGGACCGGCGATCAACTCAAAGGTCTCGTTGCCCAACTGCAAGCCATTCTCAAATTCGATGATCGTGTGTTGGTCGGGGTTCTTCCGCTGGACGAGGATCTTCTCTTGCGCGTCCTGCTCCTCCAAATGAAGGGTGGCGCGAAAGATTTCATGGAAGAGTTTGGAGATGGCGTCGTTGCTGAAGGGACCTTCATTGGCAAGTTGAAGCGCGGTCAGCATTTCCGCTTCGCGCTGCGGGTCATAAAATCGCGTGCCCATCTCCTGCTGCACCTTGCCGATTTCGCGCGCAATCTCGGCGCGCTGGTTCAGCAATTCCAGGATTCGCAGATTGATCGGGTCAATCCGCTCCCGCAGTTCTTGAAGGCGATTTGACTGTGACACGGCTTTTCTTCTCCCGCTTGGCAAGGAAATTCCAGGTGCGCTGTATTATACACATGTCCGTCAAAAAGGCATGGTCAGATTTTCCGTCGGCGGCACAGCCGATCATCTTGCAGCGCGTTCGCAAGTCCATTCTCATCTTGTGGCATTAAACACCTCGTCAAAGCGAGGTACTTATTCCATGCGCCGCGATACCATAGCCCTATGATGCCATGCAAGGCTGGCATGATAACTTACATTCCACAACGAAGCAAGAATACGCTGATAGCGGTAGTGTATCAAAGTCGGTTGAATTTCCATAAATGCCGACGATATGGCAGGGTCGTCGCGTGAGCCGCCCGTTGAAAATGATCTACAAATTGCGGGCGTTTCAGCGAGTCGCGCAGGTTGCGTAGGTCGCGTAGACACATGCGGCCGGCTGGATGGGTGTAGGGGCGAGCCTTGGCTCGCCCGCCCGGTCGGCCCAGCGCGATCGCGGACGCTTCGGCGGATCGCGCAGGTGGCGCCGACACAAGCGGCCGGCTGTATGGTTGTAGGGGCGACACTGTGTGTCGCCCGCAAATTGACAATTACAGCACCGGCCGATTCACAGAATTGCCCCTACGGATGGAGGGTGATGATGCGGCGGGCGAGCCACCGGCTCGCCCCTACCGGTGCGGCGTGTGATGATGCGGCGGCCGATTCGCAGAATCGCACGTACCGAAGTTCGGGGGATGGTACGACAGGTGATGGAGTGGCGGGCGATTCACAGAATCGCCCTTACCGGTGTTGGGTGTTTGCGCGGCGGGTGATGGTGCGGCGGGCGACACACAGTGTCGTCCCTACAGATACGGGGATATGGCGCGACGGGCGTTTCAGCGAAACGCCCCTACCGGTGTCGGGTAATTTTGCGGCGGGCAATGGTTTGGCGGGCGAGCCAATGGCTCGCCCCTACAGATTCAGGGTATGCCGCGTATATCGCCCCCTAGCCGCAAGTCCCCTTCTTATCGACGAACTCGGCGCTGATCCAGCCGCGCTCGCCGTGATAATCCACCTTGAACCAGTCCGCCGTCCGCTCCAGCGCCGTCAGCGTGGCGTTGTGCGGCACTTCGCCGACGATCTCCCCGTCGGGCGCGGCGCGGAAGTTGAGAATGAATTGCGTCCGCACCATGCAATTGCTCAGGCTTTGCGCGGCCGGCACGGCCGGCGCGGCCTTGGCCGCTTCAGTCGCGGCGTCGGCTGCGGCCAGCGCGGGCCGGTCGCCGGTCATCAGAACGAGAATGCCCGGTCCGTCGACCTTCGCGCAGGTCATGCCGTCCTTGCTGTAGGCTTCCGGTTCATGCGCGGTTCGCGGCATCGCGGCGGTGTCGATGAACTTGACAGATCCGCCCAAAGCCTCGAAGCAGATTTCCGTGTCGGGCCTGACCCAGGACCAGACATCGACGGCGTCGACGAAGTCTCCCTCTTTGATATCGGGGTTGGCGATCTGCATGGCGTCCAGGCGCTGGCACTGGGTGGATTCAGTGAGGTTGGAGGCGGCGATGCCCTCGAGGGTCAGGCAGGTGGAGACGGGCTTCGCCAGGACCGCCTTCAAGGTCTCATCGTCATCGTCGTCATCATCGCTTCCGCTTCCGCTTCCGCCACCGCTTCCGCCTACTCCGTCATTGCTGGGCGGCGGGGGCTGAACCGGCGGCGGCGGCGGCACATAACCGGGATCCTCAATCGCGCCTTTGTCGCAACTTCCGCCTGTCGGATAGGGACGGGCCTCGCCGCGCTGGTCGGTGGTCACGGTTGACAGGCAATCCGCGTTGCCGATTGAGTCGATAGCCGGGCTGCCCTGGCGCGGTATGAAGAAGTTGCCTCGGCCATGGACGCCCGGCCCGACAAGCAGTGGATCGGCGGGGTCGGCATTGGGTGTGCAAGTCGTGTCGGAGCCGCCGCCGATCATATTGTTGCTCAGCGTGCCGACGGTAACCGAACTGCCAATCCGGCAATTTTCTTGATTGCCTTTCAGGGTGTTGCCGTAGATGATGCTGTGTTTGATGTGCAATGTGCCGCCGTGGGCGCGCAGCCCCGCGCCGGTTTCGCTGCTGGCGCTGCCCTGGGCGTTGGTGGTGGTATTGCCGGCGATGGTCACATGCTCAAGCGTCAGCGTGCCGCCGTCATCCATGTAAATGCCGCCGCCGCGATGACCGCTTGTATTGCCGAAGATGCTGCTGTTGCTGATGGTCACGCTGGCGCCGCCCACGACATGGATGCCGCCGCCGTTGCCTGTACTCGTGTTGTTGTAGATGCTGGAATTCATGATCTGGGCGCCGGTGCAGCCGGCGCCCAGATACAGCCCGCCGCCTTTAGGGCCGGAATTGTTGTGAATGCGGCTGTTCTTGATAGTCAGATTCGGCCTTTCGCAATACAAGCCGCCGCCGTTTGAGATTGAGGCGAAAGTTCTGCTGTTGCGGATGGTGACATTATTCAGGGTTAAAGAACTGCCATTCTGGTACAGGATTGCGCCGCCATGACTGCCAGACGCGCCTTTGTTGTTGGCGAGCGTCAGATTGTTGATGGTCCCGCCCGCGCTGTTGTTCCCGACTAGAATTGGGGTGAATTGACCGCCGCCGTCGATGGTGTGGTTGTTGCCGTTGATGGTGACAACGGTGAAGAGGGCAGCGAGGTCACTGCTTAGGGTGAAGCTCGCAGTTATGTTGATGATGTCGTTTGCAATAGCGTTGTCCATCGCGGTTTGCCATTCGCTCACGCTGGAGACGTTGTGGGTGCTTTGAGCCGAGGCCGGCGCCGCTGAAAGCAGCAGGAAAACCAGCGCGATGAGGATGAATTTGAAAGGGAGGGTAAAACGAAAATCAAGAAGAGGGGAGAGATTAGGGTTTAATTCGGGGGGGGGGGCAGACTAACCGCTCCAGGCGAGCGGGACAAAAGTGCTAATTTCCCTGCGCGCCGGGCAAGAACCTTGTTGAATTTCATGACTGTACCCCCTTAGTCTACTTTTCAGCACATTATAGAGATTTGCTATCTTTTGGGGACTATAACGTAATATAACCCAAAAGCAAGAATCTGAGGCCGGTGATTGAAGAATTGAAGGGCTTGGCTTGGGGGCTGGCGCCGGCATGGCAGCAACATGGCGCAGAGGTCGCGCAGACGCTGACCGCCGGCACAGTCGGCCGGCTGGATGGGATGTAGGGGCGACACTGTGTGTCGTCCGCCGACACAGGCGGCCGGCTGGATGGGTGTAGGGGCGACACTGTGTGTCGCCCGCCGACACAGGCGGCCGGCTGAATGGGATGTAGGGGCGACACTGTGTGTCGTCCGCCGACACAGGTGGCCGGCTGGATGGGATGTAGGGGCGACACTGTGTGTCGCCCGCCAACATCGTCGTCCGTCACCGGTAGGGGCGAGCCATTGGCTCGCCCGCAAATTCACATTTACGGCATCGGCCGATTCGGACAATTGCCCCTACCGACGCAGGGTGTTTGCGCATCGGGCGTTTCAGCGAAACGCCCCTACTGGTGTCGGGTGATTGTGTGGTGGGCGATTCACAGAATCGCCCTTACCGGTGTTGGGTGTTTGCGCGGCGGGCGACACACAGTGTCGCCCCTACCGATACGGGGATATGGCGCGACGGGCGTTTCAGCGAAACGCCCCTACGGATGTCGGGATATGCGACTGTGGGCGATTCACAGAATCGCCCCTACAGATTCCGCGTATGCCGCGTATATCGCCCCCTAGCCGCAAGTCCCCTTCTTGTCGACGTACTCGGCGCTGATCCAGCCGCGCTCGCCGTGATAATCCACCTTGAACCAGCCCGCCGTCCGCTCCAGCGCCGTCAGCGTGGCGTTGTGCGGAACTTCGCCGATGATCTCCCCGTCGGGCGCGGCGCGGAGGTTGAGAATGAATTGCGTCCGCACCATGCAATTGCTGAGGCTTTGCGCCGAGACGGGCGCGGCTTGAGCGGCCGGTCTCTGGACGACGCAGGCCGCGGGCGGATCGCCCGGCAGCAGGACCAACATGCCCGGGCCGTTGATCGTGGCGCAGGTCATGTCATTCATGCTGCAAGCGGCCCAAGCCTGAACCGTGCGTGGCATGGCGGCGGTATCGATGAACTTGAAGGCGGCGCCGGCCGCCTCGAAGCAGATTTGCGTATTGGGCGTGACCCAGGACCAGACATCGACGGCGTCGACGAAATCGCCTTCTTTGATATTGGGATTGGCGATCTGCATGGCATTGACGCGCTGGCATTGCGTCGATTCGTTGATGTTGTAGGCGGCGATGCCGTCCAGGGTCAGGCAGGTGGAGACGGGCTTCGCCAGGACCGCCTTCAAGGTCTCATCGTCGTCATCATCGCTTCCGCCTCCGCCTCCGCTTCCGCTCCCGCCACCGCTCCCGACATCGCCGCTGGGCGAGGGCTGGGAAACAACTGTGCTTGGCGGCGGCGACCAACCGGAGTCTTCAATCGCGCCTTTGTCGCAATTCCCGCCCGTCGGGAAGGGACGGGCGCGGTCGCGCTGGTCCACGTGTCCGCCCGCGCTCTTAGGCAGACAATCAGCGTTCCCGATCGAGTCGATGGCGGGGCTGCCGACGCGCGGTATGAAGAAGTTGCCCTGGCCATGGACGTCCGGACCGGCCAGCAGGGGATCGGCGGGATCCGAATTAGGCGTGCAGTGAGGCGCGGAGCTGCTGGTGGAGCCTGGTCCGACAATATTGTTGCTCAGGGTTGGCGCGTAGCCGCCGCTGGCGGGTATTTGATCGAAAATGCAATTGCTGTCGGCGCTGCCTGAGCTGCGTTTGTTGCCGTGAATGATGCTGTTTTGCAGCGTCACCTTGGCATTGACGGCATAGAAGCCGGCGCCTGTGGTGGTATCGGTTGAGCTTGTCGTATTGCCGGTGATGGTCACATGCTGCAGGTTGACAACTGAGGTGATACCGGCAGTCGCGTTAAGGCTGGCGTAAATGCCCGCGCCGCGCCCGGCCCCCTTGTTGCTGAATATGCTGCTGTTCACGATTGTTAAGCCAGCGGGCGTGTCCCCATAGTTTCTGAAAACCAGGCCGCCGCCGCTCGCGGAGGTTGACTTGCTTTCATTGCTGTAGACGGCGCTTCTGAACAGGGTCAAGGCAACCTGGCCCTGGAGGAAGATGCCGCCGCCCTCGTGATAAGCCAGGTTGTTGTGAATCGAGCTGGCGGTAATCGACGCGCTGGCCGGGCTTCCGGCGCTGGCGGTGACATAGATGCCGCCGCCACTCTTCGCGGAGGTGCTGGTCCCGGCGGTTGAGTTTCTGACGACCGCATTTACAAGCTCGAGCTCGCCGCTGGTGACATGGATCGCGCCGCCGTGGTCATTGCCGCTGTTGCCGTTGGCAAGGACGAGATTGTGGATTGCGAGACGGCCGCCGCTGGTGACCGTGAAAATGCGCCGGGCGTTGTTGCCGCTGATGGTGAAGCGGTTGCCGTCGCTGCTTATGAAGGCGATATAGGTCGAGATGGCGGGCAGGTCGGCCGTCAGCGTGATATCAGCCTCGATGGTGATGGTGTCGGCTTCGCTGTTGCCGTTGGCGGAATTGATGGCGGTGACCAGCGTGGCGTGGCTGTTGGCGGTGAAGCCGGCGCCATAGGCGGGCCCCGCCGAAAGCAGCAAGAAAACGAGCGCGATGAGAATGAACTTTGCAAGCGTTCCGGAGTTCATGACGAACTCCGGCGAGTAACGGGATTTAGCGCGAGATGCGGGGGGGGGGGGGGGGGCAAACTAAGCGCTACAGGCGAGCGGGAGGCAAGCGTCAATTTTTCGGCGCGCCGGGCAAGAACCTTATCGAGTTTCATCACTGTACGCCCTTTATCTGCTCTGCGGCATATTATAGCGAATATCTATCTTATGGGGAATATAGCAAATTATAACCCACAGCGCAAGCATTTGAGGCCGGCGATGGCAGTTTAGACGCGCTTGCCTTGGGGGCTGGCGCCGGCATGGTCAAAACATGGCGCAGAGGCCGCGCCGACGCTGACCGCCGACAAATGCGGCCGGCGCGGTGGGGGTGTAGGGGCGACACTGTGTGTCACCCGCCAACACCGTCATCCGAAACCGGTAGGGGCGAGCCATTGGCTCGCCCGCCTGGTCGTCCCAGCGCGATCGCGGACGTTTCGGCGGATCGTGCTGGCCGCGCCGACACAGGCGGCCGGCTGGATGGGCGTAGGGGCGACACACCGTGTCGCCCGCCAACACCGTCGTCCGGCTGCGTGCGGCTGTAGGGGCGAGCCATTGGCTCGCCCGCCCGCTCGGCCCAGCGCGTTCGCGGACGTATCGGCGGATCGTGCTGGCCGCGAATGCCGCGCCGACACAAGCGGCCGGCTGAATGGGATGTAGGGGCGACACTGTGTGTCGCCCGCCAATACAATCACCCGCCATCGGTAGGGGCGAGCCGGTGGCTCGCCCGCGTGGTCGGCCTAGCGCGCTCGCAGACGATTCGGCGGATCGTGCAGGCCGCGCCTAGACAGGCGGGCGGCTGGATGGGGTGTAGGGGCGACACTGTGTGTCGTCCGCCAACAGCATCACCCGACATCGGTAGGTGCGAGCCGGTGGCTCGCCCGCCGGGTCGGCCCAGCGCGATCTCCGGCGTTTCGGCGGATCGTGTAGGCCGCGAATGCCGCGCCGACACAAGCGGCCGGCTCGGTGCGGGTGTAGGGGCGAGCCTTGGCTCGCCCGCAAATTCACAATTACAGCAACGGGCGAGGGTGTGGCAGATGATTCATAGAATCGCCCCTACCATTGACGGTTGCTTGTGTGGCGGGCGAGCCACCGGCTCGCCCCTACCGATGCAGGGGGAGAGCGCATCGGGCGTTTCAGCGAATCGTCCCTACCGATGCAGGGAGATGGCGCGGCGGGGCATAGTGCGGCGGGCGAGCCACCGGCTCGCCCCTACCGATGCAGGGAGATGGCGCGGCGGGCGATTCACACAATCGCCCCTACCGATGCCGGGAGATGGCGCGGCGGGCGATTCACACAATCGCCCCTACCGATGCCGGGAGATGGCGCGGCGGGCGATTCACACAATCGCCCCTACCGATGCCGGGAGATGGCGCGGCGGGCGATTCACACAATCGCCCCTACCGATGCCGGGAGATGGCGCGGCGGGCGATTCACACAATCGCCCCTACCGATGCCGGGAGATGGCGCGGCGGGCGATTCACACAATCGCCCCTACCGATGCCGGGAGATGGCGCGGCGGGCGATTCACACAATCGCCCCTACCGATGCCGGGAGATGGCGCGGCGGGCGATTCACACAATCGCCCCTACCGATGCCGGGAGATGGCGCGGCGGGCGATTCACACAATCGCCCCTACCGGCGCCGGGTGATTGCGCGGAGGGGCATAGTGCGGCGGGCGTTTCAAGGGATCGCGCAGACACAGGCGGACGCTATCCCGACGCAAGCCGGGCGGGAATCACATAAAGGGGATTATTGAGAGAAACTATGCGGGGACAAGGGATTGTTCAAGCGGCTGTATCGGTCTCTCTCTCGGATGCCAGCCGCTCTTCACGCCCTTCAAATCGGCCCTCGAGCCGCGCAAGGCGTTGGTTGCTGTCGTCGACTTTGTCCTCTACTCGCCGGAGGTCGCCTCTAAGTTCAGTGCGTTAGTTGTCCTGACCGTCTTTGAGGCCGGAGATGTTGTATTTGAGTTCAGCGCAGTCGCGTTTGAGGTCCTCTCGCAAGTCGTTTATCCTGCGTTCGTCTCTGGAATCCAATTGCCAAACAGCGACAAGAAGAACTAGTAAGAAAAGTAAAGAATCCAGCGACAGCGTCCAATCAAAGGTCATTGGCTTCAGCCTCCTGCAATGTTTGGCTTCATAATACGCCTTTTTTAGACAAAAAACAGCGCGTTCGGCGGGAGCAGCATCGGGCGTTTCAGCGAAACGCCCCTACAGATGCTGGGTGGTGATGCAGCGGGCGAGCCACCGGCTCGCCCCTACCGATGCAGGGGGATGGCGCATCGGGCGATTCACACAATCGCCCCTACCGACGCCGGGATATGGCGCGGCGGGCGAGCCACCGGTTCGCCCCTACCGATGTCGGGTGGTGGCGCGGCGGGCGTTTCAGCGAGTCGTCCCTACCGTTGTCGGGTGATTGCGCGGCGGGCGTTTCAGCGAATCGTCCCTACCGATGCGGGGAGATGGCGCGGCGGGGCATAGTGCGGCGGGCGAGCCAAGGCTCGCCCCTACCGATGCAGGGGGATGGCGCATCGGGCGATTCACACAATCGCCCCTACCGATGCGGGGAGATGGCGCGGCGGGGCATAGTGCGGCGGGCGAGCCACCGGCTCGCCCCTACCGATGCAGGGGGATGATGCGGCGGGCGATCAGGTTGCGCCCCGGCGTGATGGCGGACGATGATGCGGCGGGCGAGCCAATGGCTCGCCCCTACCGATGTCGGGATATGGTACGACGGGCAATGTCGGCCGTTTGTAATCGCTCTGTAATCTGACGGAAATAGAAATGACGGAAATCCTGCTATATAATGAGAGCATACGCGATTGACGGAGAACCTTGAGAATCATGGATAATCTACGAAAGCCCACATTGTGGCTCGGCGCGTTAGTCGGCGGTTTGCTGACGCTGACGCTGACGTCGCTGCTCTTCCTGGCGGACCAGATCGCCGGTCTGCCTTTTATCCCCTTTGACGTATTCGATTATGTTTCGCGCATATTGCCGGGCGCCCTCTTGACATTCGGCATCGACATGATGGTCGACATGATCATCGGCTTCAACCTGGGCGAGACGTCCACGGCGGCCAAATCCGCCGAGCAGTTGATGGGCCTGGGCGGCTTCCTGGCGCTTGGAGTTGTCCTTGTCGCCCTGTTTTACGCGCTGCTCAATCGCAGCAAAACCAGCGCGCGCAGCCTCTACCCGGGCCTCATGCTGGGTCTGGTCTCCGGCGCGGTCATGATGGTTGTTTCCATGCAGGTCAACCTGACCGCGACCGCGCATGAAGCGGTCCAACTGCTTTGGGTGCTGCTGGTCTTCCAGGTTTGGGGCGTGGCCGCCAACTGGATTTACAACGTGCTGGCGCATAGCGACGCCAAGACCAAAACCGACGAGGAGACCGGCGAGACCATCGTTGTGGAAGCGCTGGATCGGCGTCAATTCATGGTGCGGATCGGCGGCGCCAGCGCGGTCTTGACGGTGATTGGCGCCGGCTTGGGCGCGCTTGTCGGCGGGCGGCCTGGCGAGGGCAAGGTCGTGGGCGAGCTGCCCGCGAGCGATGCGGCCGGCGGCTTGCCCAACGCGAGCGACAGCATGGAGCCGGCGCCGGGGACCCGACCCGAATACACGCCGCTTGACGATCACTATCGCATCGACATCAGTTCGCGCCCGCCCGTCATTGATTCGAATGAATGGCGGCTCGAGGTCACTGGCCTGGTGGATAATCCCGTCAGCTTGTCTCTGCAAGAGCTCTACGACAAGTTTGACCGGGTCGAGCGCTTCATCACCTTGTCCTGCATCAGCAATCGCATCGGCGGCACCTTGATCAGCACGACCAAATGGTCCGGCTTCCGCATGAAAGACTTCCTCGATTATGTGAAGCCGCAGGCGGATGCGGTCGCGATGAAGATCACCGGCGCCGACAATTTCGATGAGTATGTGATGCTCGATGTGGTTGAGGCGGAAGAGCGCGTCATGTTCGCCTACGAATGGGACGATCAGCCGCTCAAGCAGAAGCACGGCTTCCCGCTGCGCATTTATATCCCCGACCGCTACGGCATGAAGCAGCCCAAGTGGATCAAGAGCATTGAGTTTGTCGATGCCTGGGCCGAGGGCTACTGGGTGCGGCGCGGCTGGAGCGTGGACGCGATCGTCAATACCACCTCGGTGGTCGATGCCGTCGCCACGGATTCTATCCTCAAGGACGATGAGGGCTATGTCGTGCCGGTTGGCGGCATCGCCTACGCCGGCGCCAAGATGATCTCCAAGGTCGAAGTCAGCGTCAACGGCGGCGAATGGGAAGAGGCGCAGCTGCGGCATCCGCTAAGCGAACTCACCTGGGTCGTCTGGCGTTATGATTGGCGCTTCCAGGAGGGCGAATATCGCTTCGAGGTGCGCACCTACGATGGCGATGGCCTCATGCAGAGCCTGGACAGCCGCGGCACCCGCCCCGATGGCGCGACCGGCGTCCACTCCAAAAAGGCATCTATGCCTACCGTGGCTGACCTGGAGAATCCACCCGAGGAGGCGCCAGCTGACTCAGGCTAGGGGCCTTGTTCTTGCCTCGGAAGCTGAAATCGCGGAAATGAAAGGGCGGCCGACGGGCCGCCCTTTTTTTGCTTTCTCGCAGACCTGGATATCAGCTCATAAACAGGTTGACGGGCAATTGCGCAAGCGATTGCCTGATGGTATCGTCCTGGCGTTCATTTCCGCAGCGGAGACTGAAACATGCCCGCTCGACTGGTCCGCCTTATCTGCCTGTTCTTCTGCTTCCTCCTCGCGCCGGCCTCGTCCGCCCTCCGCATCCATGCGCCTGTGAAAGTGGCTGCGCGGCCGCTGAATTCGAGGACCGCCTGCAGCGACATCTTCTTCCCCCACGCGCTTGATCACATCACGACCCCAAGCGCTTTGCCCCTCGGTTTCTACGACAGCAACGGCGCCGGGCTTGCGATTAACGATCTCGACGATGACGGCCTCCTGGATGTTGTTTTGGCAAACCTGGCCGGGGACAACGCCATTCTGTGGAATCGCGGCGGTCTGGAATTTGAGCGTCAAGCGCTGCCATCGACGGCGCCAGCGCGCGCAGCCGCCATTATTGATGTTGACGGCGATGGCATGCGCGATATTGTCTTCACGCAGCAGGCGGCCGCGCCGCTCTTATGGCGCAATCAGGGAGACGGGACCTTCGAAAAACAAGTACTCGGCGGCGTCAGTTATATCGGTTATGCCATGAACTGGCTCGACCCCGATCGCGATGGCGATCTCGATCTGATAACCGGCTCATACGATGTCGAGAACGAAAAGATCCTGGGTCAATCGGCGCCAAAATCCGGCGTTATATACTACGAAAACCTCGGCGGCCGCTTTCGCGCGCGGCGGATCGCCGATCGGTCAAATACGCTGGCGATCCTGGTTGACGTTAATCAGCGCGGTGAAACCGAGGTTGTCATTGGCAACGATTTCGCGGTCGAAGACAAATACTTCAGCTTCCGCGATGGCGCCTGGCATGAGACCGAGGCGCTTGCGGTCATGCCCCATAGCACGATGAGCTATGACGCCGCCGACCTGGACAACGACGGCATGCGCGAGGTTTTCGCTGTCGATATGAAACCCTACGCCGATGACGCGGCGACTCTGGCGCAGTGGCGGCCCGTGATGGATATGATGATGGCCATGCCCCATGTCGCGGGCGATCCGCAGATTATGGAGAATGTGCTCTATGCTGGCGCCGGCGGAGAACTTGTCAACATCGCCCGCGCGATGCGGCTTGACGGCACGGGCTGGAGTTGGTCGGCGAAATTTGGCGACCTGGACAACGATGGCTATCAAGACCTTTATGTCGTCAACGGCATGATATCCGTAGAGCTATTCTCTCACCTGCCGAATAACGAGTTGGTCGAAGAGAATCAGGTCTATCGCAATTTGTCCGGCGCCGGCTTTGCGCCGCGGCTGGACTGGGGCTTGAACGATCGCGCGAGCGGACGCGGCATGTCCCTGGCGGACATGGACAACGATGGCGACCTGGATGCGGTCGTCAACAACCTGCTTGGTCCCGCGAAGCTGTTTGAGAATCGGCTATGCGCCGGGGGCGCAATCGAAGTGGACCTGCGCTGGAAGGGCCGCGGCAATGGCGCTGGCATCGGCTCGCAACTCGTCCTGGAGACTGACCTGGGTGACTTCCGCCGCGATGTGACTGCGCTAAGCGGCTATCTTTCCGGCGAAAGCAGTCGCGTTCATTTCGGTTTGCCGGCGGAAGCCAGCCCGGAACGTCTTACCATCGTTTGGAATGACGGCGAGTTCAGCGCAGTCGCCGGTTTGCATGCGGACATGCTCTATACCATAACCCGCGACTAAGAGTAAACGCGCGCAAGTAATTGAAAAAATGCGCACTGTCTTTCGCGACATACATGCGGGCGAGCCGGTGGCTTGCCCCTACGGCCTAAGAAGAGACTCGGTGTACGGGCGAGCCAGTGGCTCGCCCCTACGGCCTAAGACGAGATTCGGTGTACGGACGAGCCACGTGCTCGCCCCTACGGCATAAGAGGAGACTCGGTGTACGGGCGAGCCGGTGGCTCGCCCTCTCTTGCTTCAATCTGCCAATCAGAATTTGCGCGATTTGCTTGCGCTTACCAGGATTCTATGCCGGCGTTTCCCGCATCCGCGCATAAGGTTTGACATCATCCGCGTATCATGTTATTCTTGCGCGCCAATTATATGTGATTGATTGACAGGGCTCAGTTGACATTGCGTCGGCCAAGCTCCAAGGCCCTATGTGTATTCATGGACCAGAACCCGCGCTTATTGTCCAGCCGCGCGGATGTCCTCTTTGATAAGGCGGGAAGGCATAGTTGGCAGCCAGCGTAGCAACCGCTAAAAGCGCGAAACAGCCGAAAAACTCTCGACTTGCTGATTTCAAGCTCGCGTTTACCGGCTTGCGCCGCGGCGAGACGATCGCGGGTTATCTTTTCCTCCTCCCGAACTTCGCCGGTTTCGTCGTCTTCATGCTTTTCCCGATTCTCTTCGCCTTCTACATCATGCTGACGGATTGGAGTCTCGCTAAAGAGCCGGAATTCATCGGCCTCAAGAATTTCGAGACGATGGTCAAGGACAGGCTCTTCTGGAAATCGCTGGTCAATAGTTTCTATTACACGTTCGTCGCCGTGCCGACCGGCATCTTCATCGCCTTTTGGCTGGCGCTGGCGCTGAACCGCAAGATGCGCGGCATTATCTTTTTTCGCACGGTCTATTTCCTGCCGCAGATCACGCTGACGGTGGCGGCGGCGACAATCTGGCGTTGGATCTATCAGCCCGAAATCGGCATGATCAACCACCTTTTGGAGATGATCGGCATTGATGGCCCCAAATGGATTCATAATACGCAATGGGCGATGCCGGCAGTGATTATTATGAGCAACTGGCAGGGCATCGGCTTTGCCATGCTGATTTTGCTGGCGGGTTTGCAAGGCATCCCGGAAGAGTACTATGAAGCGTCCGCCATAGACGGCGCCAGCAGCTGGCAGCGGATGCGTTTCGTTACGCTGCCCATGCTCTCGCCGGCGATCTTTTTTGTCGTGGTCACCTCGCTGATCGGCGCCTTCCAGGCCTTTGATCAATTCTATGTATTGACCGAAGGCGGACCGGCCCACGCGACCACGCCGCTCACCTTGTACATATTCCAAAACGCCTTTCGCTTTTTCAAAATGGGTTATGGCGCGGCGCTGGCGGCGGTTCTGTTTGTGATCATTCTCATCATCACCATCGCGCAGTGGCATTTGGCGCGGCGTTGGGTGCTTGGGTTTGAGGAAGACGAATAAGGGCGTCGGAACAGGATAAAGGCGATGGCGACCGCAAGCGCGAGAAGAGGCAGCCTCTTGGGCCAGAAGCAGGTCAAGATTCTGACGGATCTGCTGGTTTACGTGGTCTTGTCGGTCGTGGGCGTCATCTTCATTCTGCCCTTCGCCTGGATGGTCCTCAATTCATTCAAGGATATCCGCGGCATATACACCTACCCGCCGGAGTTTATTCCGGAAGTCTGGCATTTCTCAAACTACACCGAAGCCTGGACGACGACGTATTTTGATCTCGGCTTCCTCAACAGCGCCATTGTGGCGGCCGCGGTTGTGCTTGGGCAGTTGTTCACCGCCAGCCTGGCGGGTTACGCTTTCGCGCGGCTGCGTTTCCCCGGGCGCGACAAGATCTTCCTGCTCTACATCTCGCTGATGATGCTGCCCTTCATCGTTTTGATGATCCCGCTCTATGTGCAGATGCGCGCCTTCGGCTGGGTCAGCACATTGCAGGCGGTCATCGTGCCCTTCTTGTTCACGCCCTGGGGCACCTTCATGATGCGCCAATTCATGGTGACGATTCCGCGCGAATTGGAAGATGCCGCGCGCATTGACGGCTGTGGCTTCTTTCGCACCTACTGGCTGATCATCCTGCCTTTGACGAAGCCGGCGCTGGCCACGCTGGCCATCTTCACCTTCGTCAATACCTGGAATATGTTCCTGTGGCCCCTGATTATTCTGGGCAAGCCCAAGGTCAAGACTTTGCCGCTGCTGCTGGCGTCCTTACAGAATCAATCCGGCATGCGCACGCCCTGGCATCTTATTATGGCGGCGGCCACCTTTGTTGTCATCCCGGTGCTGATTGCATTCATCGTCGGGCAGAAGTATTATGTCCGAGGCATTGTCACCAGCGGAATCAAAGGAGGTGGCTAGCGACCGACGATATGCTTCGCTTCGAATTCATTTATCAAATCTGAAAGGATAATCGCATGATTCGCAAAATCGCATTTCTAGCAGCCGTCCTTGCGCTGTTCAGCTTGGGCTTTGTATCTTCGGCCCAGGACATGACCGATTGGACTTGCGGAACCGTCGATGGCGGTATGTCGGGCGCCATCACCATCACCGGCTGGGAAGGTCCCGGCGAGGTCGACAAGTTCCTGCTGGCTTTCGACGAGTTCTTCGGCGAGTACTATCCCAATGTCGAACAGATCCTCAATACGGGCGTAAACTGGAGCGACTATTGGACGACCCTGCCGGCGCAGTTGGCCGGCGGCGCCGAAATCGACATGGCCTGGATGCACGATACGCGCAACGATACCTTCGCCGCCAACGGCTGGGCGCTGAATCTCGACAGCTATCTCGAAGCTTGCCCGATCCCCGGCTGGCCCGAGAAGTTTGTGACTTCCCAAGTCGATGCCTTCAATTACCAGGGCAGCCAATACGCGATACCCTACGACTTGGCGCCGGGCGGGCTCTATATCAATCTCGACATCTTTGAAGAAGCCGGCCTGGAACCGCCGGGCGAGCACACGAGCTTCGAGGAGTTCACTGAACTGGCGATCGCCCTCACGCAGGACACGGATGACGATGGCGACACGGATATCTGGGGCATCAGCAATCTGGTCAGCGTCGGCCGCGGCGCTGGCGGCGCCTACTGGATCATCAAGAGCTTCGGCGGCGACTTGTTCGACGAGGATGTCACGTCGTCGGTGATGAATTCACCGGAAACTACCGAAGCCCTGCAATGGATGGCGGACCTGCTCTGGGATTCCGGCGCGCATCCGACGGCTGAGAGCATCGCCGCTTCCGGTTTCACGACTGAATTCCTCTTCGCCAACGGCAACGTCGCCATGCACTATGCGCTGAACGACGCCGCTTCCCGCATGTGGGAGTTGGTCGGCGACAGCTTCAATTGGACAGTTGTGCCCACGCCCACCGGTCCCGCCGGTCGCTACAACTTCATCGGCGGCTCGGCTTTCTCCATTCCCACTTCGGCCGCGCATCCGGATCTGTCCTATGAGTTGATTCGTTTCACCCTGGCGAACCCGGATCATATTTGCCGCACGGCGGCCATGGGCGCCGCGCTAACCAGCCAGTCCGATTTCCACGACTGCGCCGCACCCGATGACGCGCCCTACGCCGACGCCTATCATGAGGTGTTCTCGGTCATCGGCGCGCGCGATGGCGTACATCCGGTCTACCATTCGCAATACCTGGAATGGGAGTCCTCAGTTTGGGTGGCCAATATGGACCTGCTCTGGACGGGCGAAGAACGCGATGCGGCGGTCGTTGTGCAACGCGCGCACGATCAGACCAATGCCTTGCTGGGCGGCTAGTTGCAGCGCTCCAGCGGCATAGCAAGATTCAGCATACAGGCGGGTCCACGGACTCGCCTGTATGTTTTCTAGCGAAACTACGTGGTGGCGAGCTAGCGGCTGGCGGCTCGTCCGTTTGCTGCGTTGTTACCCAGCAAGCGACTGAGTACAGGACAGGTTTTCTACCCCATCCCCGGCCCTTCCCCAAAGCATTGGGGAAGGGAGCTAACGTAGCACGAACTCGCTTGTTTACAGCAGTTATCGATACTTGCATCATCAGAAAATCCGTATCGCTGCAATGTCGAAACGAGCTTCCCCCCATTGCTATGGGGGGATTGAGGGGGGTTGACCGGAACGAAAGCGACTTTACCAGTACCGGGCAAGCCCTGCATTATCATCTTTTGTGGGTTTGGAATGGAATTGAATCGGCGGCTTACGCGCCCAGCAGGCGCCTGGCGAAAGCCAGGTCCTTCACGATCAATTCATCCACGCGCTCTTCGTCGCTGTACTCGGCTGAGAAGCAGATCGGTCCGCGATAATCGATCGCCTTCAGTTTGCTGAGCACACGCCGCCAGGATGCCCGACCCTGCGCGCCGGATGTCCAATAAATCTTCCATTCCGCGGCCGCCGCTTCCGGCCCGCTGACGCGCCGCCAGAAAGAGTTCTTCAAGTTGACCACGCAAAGATGGGGCGCCAGTATGTCCAGCGCGGCATCGCTGTCCATGCCCTCCAGCGCGTTGTGCGCCGGATCCCAGACCGCCGCCACATAACGCGGGTCATAATCTTTGACCAGGTGATACATGCCCATTTCGTTGACGGGCACAAAGCGGCCCGAGTGATTCTGAATGCCGATTTGCAGGCCGTAACGTTCGCATAAGGGCAGGGCGGCATCCAGTTGTCGGCGCGCGTCGGCTTCCGCCGCCCAATAATCCAGGTCCCGCTGCCAAAACATCACACGATTCATTCCGACGCCGGCTTCGGCGCAGGCGCTGTACAACCGCTCGTCATCCAGGCTGTTGGCCGCCGTGACGTTCAAGACGCGCAGGCCCTGATCCGCCAGCGTTTTCACCGCCGCTGGCAAGTCCGTTTCGATGCTTTCCGGCTGGACCGGGAATTCGGGCCGCACCGGTAATTCGATCAGGTCGAAGCCAAGCGAGCGCACATGCGCGGCCAACTCGGGCAGCGCCAGCGCCTTCCAGGGTTTGACGAAGAGAGCCAATTCATTCATGCCGCATCCCCTCAGCTTTTGGTCGGCATCATCGAGAGGAAGTCGATGTGCACGCGCGGCGGCAAGGTCGCGAGGAAGACAACCGTGGCCGCGATGTCTTCCGACTGGATCATCTTCAGCTTCTCTTCCTGGCTGAATTTAACCGGCCGCTGGTCGATGATAGGCGTATTGCCGGCGCCGGGATTGAAGAGGCAGGCGCGCACGCCGTGCGGATTGCCTTCTTCGTTGGTGACGGCGTTCAATGCCTCCATGCCGATCTTGGAGGCGCTGTAGCCGACCCCGGCTTTCAAGCTGGGATACATGCCGGCCCGCGACGCCAGATTGACGATCAGTCCGTCGCCCCGCGTTATCATCTCCGGCAAGACCGCTTTGGTGAAGATGAAGGCGCTGGTCAGATTGACGTCCATCAGCTCGCGCCATTGCTCGGCCGATGTATCGCTGATGGAGCGCTCGGTGACGTTGATGCCGGCGTTGTTGACCAGGACGTCAATCGGCCCGAAGGCGGAACGGGTCTTGTCCAGCGCGGCCTGGATTTGCTTGTCATCGCTGACATCGGCCGGGCAGACGAGGGCTTGACCGCCCGCATTCCGCGCCGCCTCCGCCACGCTCTCCAGGGCCTCGCGCCGGCGCGCGACCAAGCTGACATTGCCGCCTTCCGCGGCGCAGGCGATGGCGATGGCCTCGCCGAATCCGCTGCTCGCGCCGGTCACGATAATAGTTTTGCCTCCCAGTGCGCCCATACGCCCCTCCCGTTGCGCTCAAGCCATGCTGGCTAGCATAGCGCCTGTGATTTCGTAACGCAATTCGCCCTTTTGCAGGAAGCGCGTCACTTCTTCGCTGACAATCTGCCCCTGCCGTTTGAAAGCTTGCCGCGTCTCGTTGGCGGCATGGGGCGTGAGGATGACATTTTCCAGGGCGCGGAATGGGCTGTCATTCGGCAGGGGCTCCTGATCGAAGACGTCAATGGCGGCGCTGATCCGGCCCGATTTTAATTCCGCCAGCAAGGCGGCTTCGTCGACCAGATGGGCGCGGGAGGTATTGATGAATATAGCGCCGTCTTGCAGCCAGCCGAATTGCTCGGCGCCCAACATGCGGTAGGTCTCGGCGGTGGCCGGCGCCTGGCAAGTGACAACCGGGCACTCGCGCATGAGCCTCTCCAATGAAACTTTGACCCCACCCAGGTCGGCCGCCGCCTCCGCGCTCAGATAGGGATCGCTGAGCCAGACTTCGGCGCCCACCGCACCCAGCAGACGAACCACGGCGCGGCCGGTGTGCCCGGCGCCGATGACGCCGACGCGCCGGCCGGCCAATTCCTCGCCGGGCGCGTATGTTTTCGCCGCCCCCCAGGACTGCTCCCGAAAGGCGCGATCCATCTTGTGCGTCTTGCGCAGGCAGAGCAGGATGAGCAGCAAGGTCATTTCCGATACCGGGATGGCCATTGCGGCGGCGGAGTGAGTGACGCGGCGACCGTCGGCGAATACGGCCGGCGGCAGCATGCGCTTGATCGTGCCGGCCGAATGCGCGATCAGCTTCAAGCGTTCGGCGGCCGCCAGCACCTCGTCAGTGAAGACCGGCGTTCCCCAGCCCGTGATCACAATGTCATAAGCGCCGATCTGCTCGGCGAGCTGCGCCGAGCTGAGCCGGCCTTCGCCCGGCTGGAAACTTACTGCGCCGAGCTCGCTCAAAGCCTGAAGATGCTTATCGGAGAAAAGCTGTTGGACCAATGTCGGGCGCAGCGCGACCAGGATCTTGGTTTCCGCCGGCATGAAAACTCAGTCCGCCAGGGCTTGCCGCAACTTCGGCACCAGATCCGCTTCCGGCTGGTAGGGCAATTCAATCACCTTGTGGTTGAGCGAACTGGCGTAGAGCGCCAGAATCACATTGAAATCGACCAGGGCCCGCTCGAGGTTCAGGGGATGGACGTTGCTGTCGTCTTCCAGCCAGTCGAACATCGCCTCGCACATAGCCGCCTGGCCCAGGACATCTTCTTCCGGGTATTCATGCTCGCCGCTATCGTATTCGCCATTGATGAAGGTTTCCCAGCCCCACATCGTCCAATGCACATAGCCGCTCATGCCATAGACGGCGATGCGTTTGTGCTGGTAAATGGCGTCGCCGCGCGGGACGCGCGGGGCATTTTCACCGCAGCGCAAACTGGCCTGGATGCCATTGTCGTACTCGACCGCCGCCAGGCTTTGATCGGGCGCGTAATGCTCCTTGATATTCGGCTGCAAGCCCGTCGCGCCGGATACCTGACCGAAGACGGTGCTGGGCGCGGCCGGGTTGAAAGCGCCGATGGCCTGCAGCGAGTGCGTGCCTTGATAAGCGAGGTTCATGCCGGAACTGGCTTCGATGAAGCGGATATCGCCGATGGCGCCCTCCGCGACCAGGTTCTGCAAGCGCTGCCGGCAAGGGTGGAATTGCAGCTGATGATTGATGGCGACCTTGAGTTTCGGCTTGCGCGCGGCGAAATCGCGGATCGCCAGGTAATCCTCTCCTTGGATGGCCAGGGGCTTCTCCACCACTACGGCCGGAACGCCGGCGGACTCAGCCGCTTCGAGCACTTCCAGCCGCAGGTTCGGCGCTGTGCTGACCTGGGCCAGGTCGGGTTTTTCTTTTTCGAACATTTCGCGGTAATCGGTGTAGCGCGCTTTCACATCATATTTGTCGGCGAAGTCGTCCAGCGGCTCGGGCCGCAAGTCGCAGACCGCCACCACTCGCCCGCGCTTCATATACTGGTAGGCATCGGCGTGGCCATGCGCCCGTCCGCCGCCGACGCCGATAATGACCGATTTATACATGCTCACCCTCCCAAGGCTGCAAGATGACTTTGCCGCATTGCCCGGAAAGCTGTGTTTCCCAGGCGCTTTGAATATCGTCAATGGCGAATCGATGCGTGATCAACTTGTCCAGTTGGTCGCCAATTTCGCCGATCATGTTCATCATTCTCGGGGTATCGCCCATGTTGTAATGCCAGGAGCCGATGAGCCGCAGTCCCTTGCGGATCATGTCCGGGCTGATGCGCAGGGGCGTGTCTTCGCCGCATTCGCCGACGAAGGCGACGGCGCCTTTGCGCCGGGCCGCGTCAATGCAGAGGCGATGCGCCGCCACCACACCCGAACAATCGACCGCTTTGTCGACGCCGCGACCGCCGCGCGTTCGATCCAAAACCTGGCGCAGGGCGTCCTCATCCAGCGGGTTGATTACCGCTTCCGCGCCCAATTCCAGCGCCAGTCGCGCGCGGTAGGCATTGGATTCGACGGCGATGACGCGGGCGCCGCGATAGCGCGCGTTGATGATGCCGCCAAGGCCTACCGGTCCCATGCCGGTGATGAGCAGCGTGTCGTCGCGATCGAGTTGCAGGGTCTGAAAAGCGCCAAAGGTCGGTCCCAGGCCGCAGCAGGCCATGCCAGCGTGATCGTAGCTCATGCCCTCCGGTATCGGCAGCAGCATCCAATCCTGCTTGAGCAGGTACTGCGCCATCGTCGCCAGGCCATTATGGCTGCCGTGCAGGGCGGTGAAGTCGTAGCTGTCCTGACAGTGGATATAGTCGCCGGCCAGGCAAAGCTGACAGGTCCCGCAAGAATTCTGCGGCATGACGACGACGCGATCGCCCAGCTTGACCCGTCCCGGCTGCGCCACTTCAACGACTTCACCGGCGGCTTCGTGCCCCATGAACGGGTGGCCGCGGCCGGACTCGAAGGCTTTGTATTCGGTGCACATGGGCGCGGCGCGCACTTTGACGACAACCCAGTTGTCGCGGGCGCGCGGAACCTCGCTGCGGTCTATGCCTGCCTGCTCCTTTGCCCGCACTACGGCGCTTTTCATGCGCGCTCCGTTTGCCTGGAAGATTGCCATCTGGGACGCTTTCGCCTAATCGAGAACGCAAGGGACTATAGCATAGGCCTATAGGCGGCGCAACTGAAGCGGAGGCGCGCATTTTCCGGCCTGGAGAAGCGCGTCTGACACCGGGCGTTTGAACTGCGGTAAAATGGACGGCGGCTAAAGATTATACGGAGCGGCTTATGACAGCGCGCATTGATTCGCACCAGCATTTCTGGATCTACAATGAGGCCGATTACCCCTGGATGGCAGGGGAGCGCGCTCCGCTGCAAGTCGATTATATGCCGCCGGACATAAAACCGCTGCTGAACGCGAGCGGCATTGACGGCACGGTGGCGGTGCAAGCGCGGCAGGTCCAACGCGAGACCGATTTTCTGCTGGAACTCGCCGACCAATACGACTTCGTTCGTGGCGTAGTCGGCTGGCTGGATATGCGCGCGGACGACATCGAGGCGCAGTTGGAGCGCTTCGCCGGGCGTCCGGGTCTGTCCGGCCTGCGCCACATCGTGCACGACGAAGCCGATGACCGCTTCATGCTCGGCGGCAATTTCCTGCGCGGCCTGGCGGCGCTGAAACAATACGACCTGCGTTACGACCTGCTGCTGTATCCGCGCCATATCCCGGTCGCCATTCAAGTCGTGAAGCGCTTCCCCGAGCAGCCCTTCGTGCTCGATCATATCGCCAAACCCTTCATCAAAGACGGGACGCTTGAACGCTGGGCGAGCGACATCCGCGAGTTGGCATCCCACGACAATGTCTGGTGCAAGGTCTCGGGCATGGTCACGGAAGCGGCCTGGGACGCCTGGACGCCGGACGATTTCCGGCCCTATCTTGATGTCGTCTTCGACTGCTTCGGCGTGGAGCGGCTGATGTTCGGCAGCGACTGGCCGGTGTGCACGCTGGCGGGCAGCTACAGCGAAGTTGTCGGCATCGTCGAGGGCTACATCGCCGCGCTCTCGGCCGCTGAACAGGCCAAGGTCATGGGCGGGGTCGCGACAGAATTCTATCAGCTGCCATGAACGCGCCGGAGCGGAAACCGTGAAAGCCATCGTATTGGAAGAGCCGGGCCGACTGCGCCCGCATTGAGCGCCGCAGTCGAGCGCCGAGCATGGCGCGAAAATTGCGCTGGAGCATCTCTCGTGGCACAATCGACCGCAAAATAAGACTTTCATAGGAGTTAGCCATGTTGTTGAAGATGCGTTTCAATATTCTTGCCGCTGGCGCGTCCATCATACTGATTCTGTGCCTGGGGCTTGCCGCTGCGCCCTTGACGGCGCAAGACAGCCTCGCCGATGCAGCGGCCGCGCTGGCCGATTCAATGGCGCAGTACAGCGTCAGCGAGAGCGACGTCAGCTTCAGCAGTCAAGGTCAGACGGTCGTCGGCACGCTGGCAATGCCGGACAGCGAAGGACCCGTCCCGGTCGTCTTGCTCCTGCACGGCTTCACGGGAACGCGCCAGGAATTGCCGGTTGTCGGGACGGAAGACACAATGTTCAGCCGCGCGGCGCGCTGGCTGGGCGAGCGCGGCGTCGCCAGCTTGCGCATTGACTTTCGCGGCTCGGGCGATAGCGAGGGCGCCTGGGAAGACACGACCTTCAGCGGCCAAATCGCGGATGCGAGCGCGGCGCTGGATTATCTGGAGACGCTGGAAGGCATCGACAGCGGGCGGGCCAGCATCCTGGGCTTGAGCCAGGGCGGCCTTGTCGGCGCGGCCGCGGCCGGGCGCGATGCCCGCGTCAGCAACCTCGTGCTCTGGTCGGCGGTATCGAACCCGGTGATGAGTTACGGTATCCTGCTCGGATATGACAACCTGCTGGCGGGCGCAGCGGCCGGCGACGAGTTGATGACAATTGAACTGCCTTGGGGCGCCGAGACGTCGCTCAGAGGCCCCTTCTTTGAAGATATCTTCCTGGTGGATCCGGTGGCGGAAATCGCCAGTTACGCCGGACCGCTGCTGGTCGTCAACGGCGCGCGCGACACAACGGTGACGCCGCAGCCGCATGCGGGCCAGGTCTTCCTGGATTACCATGACGGCGCGGAAGCGCTGGTCCTGCTCGATGGCGACCACATCTTTGATGTGCTGGCCGGGGTCACGGAAGCGATCGACGAAGCCCTGGCCTACAGCCTGGCCTGGCTGCAAGGCAACTAGGCGAAAGAGTCGCTTTGCATGACCCGGCCGGCGCCGCGCATCGGCGGTCTCCGCCACTGTGGGCAATCGTCGACGCGGTAGAACGCTATCTTTGCCATACAACCGATTGAGAAGGCGCCATGAAAGCCATCGTATTGGAAGAGCCGGGCCAACTGCGCCTGCATGAACTTGCCGCGCCGGAGACGCCGGGCCGGAACGAGGCGCTGGCGCGCGTGAAGCGGGTCGGCATCTGCGGCACGGATTTGCATGCCTACGGCGGCAATCAGAACTTCTTCAGCTACCCGCGTATCATGGGTCATGAATTGGCGGTTGAGGTCGTCGCCATCGGCGATAGCGACGGCCCGATTGATGTGGCGGTTGGCGATACTTGCTGCGTCATTCCATATTTGAATTGCGGGGATTGCATCGCCTGTCGCCGCGGCAAGAGCAATTGCTGCACGCGCATGCAAGTGCTGGGGGTGCATATCGACGGCGGCATGCGCGAGCAATTCACGCTGCCCGCCGACAAGCTGCTCCCGGCCGACGATATCCCGGTTGAGCAGTTGGCGTTGGTTGAGATGCTCTGCATCGGCGCCCACGCCGTCAGCCGCGCGCGCGTCAGCGCTGGCGAAAATGCGCTGGTAATCGGCGCCGGTCCCATCGGGCTGGCGACGGCGCAGTGCGCCATGCTGGCCGGCGCGGATGTCATGGTGATGGAAGTCAACCCGGGGCGGCTCGACTTCTGCGCCGAAGCCCTGGGCATCGAGAAGCTGATTGACGCGCGGCAGGACCCGCTCGCGCAGATTTCAGGCTTGCTCGGCGGGGAATTGCCGACGCTGGTCTTCGATTGCACCGGCAGCGCCCGGTCAATGCAGGCCGCTTTCGACTACGTCGCGCATGGCGGCGCGCTGACGCTGGTCGGGCATGTGACCGGCGACATCAGCTTCAGCGATCCGCATTTCCACTCGCATGAGTTGACGCTGCTCGCCAGCCGCAATGCGACGCCGGCCGACTTTAGCTGGGTGATTGAGGCCTTGCGCGCTGGCAAGATTGACCTGGCGCCCTGGATTACGCACGGGGCGACGCCGGAGAGTATCGTGAGCGCATTCCCGAGCTGGCTGGATCCGGCGGCGGGGGTGATCAAGGCGATGCTGAGTTTTGAATAGTTGAGTGATATACTGTAATAAAGCTTTAGCAACGGATTTCACGATGAAGATACGCGTCGAATTTGAAGTTTCCGACGACATTGCAATGGGATTGTCGACCGGAACGATGGAACGCGTCGGCGGCGTCATTCGTTATACCGATTCCAAACAGGTCGTTGCCTGGTTGCGCGAAGGCGGCAATATATCCCGTTCTTCATCGTCAGGTTTGTCACTTCTGCCGACGTTGCTCAAAGTGGCGGGAATGAATGCTCGAACGATAGCTGTTGTCGCTGGAGCGGTCGCCGTTGCCGGCCCCCTGTTAGATTTAGCAATAATAGGCTATACGATCCACCGCTTGACTCAACGCATCAAGTCACTAAAGCAAGAGATCGCTGACATATATGACCGGCTTGAAAAGCTATTCAACAGAAGCACAGACGCGGCATTATTGGCGGCGCTGGATCAAGCCGAAGACTTCCTGGATGCTGAAGATTTTGTCACAAAGCAGGGAATGCTGAACAATGTCATTGATCGACTGGTCTATGCGGAGAAACTTCTGTTGAAGGATTTTGATGACGCACTAACAGAAGGCAACCTGGTTCTGGCTGGCAAGCTACTCACAACTGTCTTTACAGTTAACGCATTGTCAACGCGCTGTAGGCTGGATTTTGGTGAAGAGAAAGTCGCCATCAATCGTCTGAATAAGAATCTATCTGGGCTTGAATCGTGTGTAAAAGCACTAGTGCGGGAACTGGTAGGCGATCAACCCGCGCTGTATTTTCATGAATCGGTGTGTGAGGACTATCTCGACCGCTACATTCAGATTCGTTCCTGGCTTGATGGCTCGCACAATATTTGGGAATCTGTTGTTAAGGAAGCACGCACGAACTTCTGGAATGATAAAGCCGTCAAGCCGCTTTTCCAAGCAAAATGGAAAGGACTTTATCAATATCAAGTGTTGCAAGACAATCCTTTCTATAGGGAGAGTATCCCGCCAGCGGAAGAACTTATCGAGAACTTCCAGCGCTTTGAGAGCTATGCATTGGATCTCGAATCGTCAGAAAGACCCTCTCGGGACTTGGAAGAGTTATCGGAAGACGCTGCACGGCGACTTGCTGATCATGACGATTACGTCCTCCTCGTTGATGAAGACGCTTTGGATAGGGCAGGACGGCTTAGCGCCTAGGCTTCACATATAGGCAGCTTTAAGGCTTGTCCGGTACAGGATCGTGCTAACGCGTTTTCCACCCCGTCCCCCGACCCCTTCCGCAGCAAGCTAGGGAGGGGGAGTTGCCTCGGCTTTCACGCACAGGCTGATGTTCAAAATCCACCTTTCTTGCCACTCCCCCAATTTGTGTTTCAGTTGAATTGTGAGACAAATACGTAAATATTACGTAATCAAATTCGAAGAGATTGAACGAGCGCCATCCATCAGCGTTGATTTGGATGCTGCAGGAATGAGAGAAGGGTACATGAACAAGGTAATCGCTTGCTTATTGCTGGCGCTGATGACCATTTCATCTGCATCGGCGCAGGACGGAAGTGCGATCAAAGACAATTGCGTGTCTGATGACTCCACTGCTGCGGCTCAGACGCCAAGCAGCGAGGCGATACAGGTTGATGTGTACTTCGAAATGCCGGAGTTCATTGAAGCGGGTCTGTCCAGCGGCTCAATGGAACGGGTTGGCGGCGTCATCAGGTATACGGATGACCAACAGATTCTTGCATGGTTGCGGCAAGGCGGTCAGGCTGGTCAAGTGGCGGAGTCTTCAGCGGGTCTGCTTCAAGGCGTCGTATCTAAACATTCAACGATCGGAATAGCGCTCGGTGGAGTAGTTCCAGTCCTGCATATCGCTATGGCTGGTCTTGGACTAATCGAGCACATCAATGGCATTCGAGTTCATGAAGCAGAATTGGAACGCATTTATGACCGGGTGTCCGATGAGTTTCAAAGGAACCGGGAAGTTGAAATGCTGGCCGCGCTAAACCATGCCGAGAACGCATTTGTTGCCCGGTGCGATGCATTCAAGGTGGAAGCTGTGGCGCAGGTGACCTACGAACTTACAGTGGCGCAAGCTCAGCTGGTCAGAGACCTCGATGAATTGCTCGACGCGGAGATGAATGAAGCCAATATAGAACTGTCTACCATATATCAAGTATTGGCAATGAAAGTCTGTGCCGTGGCAACTCGACTTCGCCTAGAAATTGGTGAAGATAATGCTGCAATTCACTGGCTGTCCAAGTGTGTTGAAACGCATAGGGCGTATGCTGAAAAATTTGTACGCAAGTGGGTTGGCGAGAATCCCGCGCTCTATTTTCACGAGTCCGTCAGCGATGAATTCTTTGACCGGTATGTTGACATTGAGCGCTGGCTACAAGGAAAGCGGGTGGTTCTGCCCGATCTGATTAAAGCGCATCGTCGTAGCTTTTGGAATATTGAGGCGCTCCAGCAACTCGACGCTCCGCCAATAGGCTTCCAGATAGATGAGAATCCATTCTATCTGTATGCAATTCCTAACGCCGAGCTCCTGATTGAGAATTTCCAGCGCTTGTTTGGTTATGAACTTGAACTCGGAGATTTGCTCTTGCCGTTTTCGAAGTGGGATGTCTTCGGAAAGGCGCGCATAGCAAACCACGAGGGCTATGTCGTGCTCGTAAATCAGGCGCTGCTGGATGATGCAAGCTAGTCTTTAACGCCTGTGGATTGGGCTAGGCATCATAACTCCCGGCCGTCACATCCCCGCCGGCACCGGTCCAATTGCTATGAAAATACTCGCCGCTCGACCTGTCGACACGCCAAGACGATTAGGGGCGGGGAAAATCTGTCAGCGGCAAGTCCGGCAGCCGTCCGGCAAAATAGTCCTCGATCGTGTAGATTTGAAGCACGGGCCATCTGTCAAGATATTTGCCCGCATTGACCGCCGCGTTCCGCATTCCGCTTGTTACCTTGTCGTCGAAACAGGTAAAAACGCCCATTTCCGCCCCGGCTTGCCTTCGCGCTTCGTTGAATGCCTGTACCTGGCCGGGGTTAGTATTGCCCGCTTTGACCTGCGCTACGACATCGACGAAGACGCCTTTGCGCACCGGCAGCCGTCCTCGCCCGTCTATGCCTTTGTCGCCGCGCTGGCGCTTGTTGGCTTCCATGCCGGGACTTAGCGAAGCCGCCCAGCGCTCAAACTTGAATGGGTCGTAGGCCGCTAGCTCTCTGGCATCCTCTAGCGTCTTGGGCATGCCGACGAATTCAATGTCGTCCCACAAACTGTCGAAATGCCCCTCGATCCGCTTTTGAATGACCTTGCAGGCTTGGACGCAGACATCAATGCCAATCCAACGACGCCCGAGATTCTGGGCGGCGTGAATGGTCGTGCCGCAGCCACAGAATGGGTCGAAGACAATATCATCCGGGTTGCTTGACGCGGATATGATGCGTTCCAATAGCGCCAGGGGCTTCTCGGTGGGGTAAAGCTGCTTGACAGGCGGAACTCGCCCAATGTCCCAAACATCATCCAGCCGAACGCCTGCCGAATCTTCCTCCGCCACTTGAGAAGGCAAGCGCTGGCCTGCTTCGTCATATCCCGAAATGATTCGCTTCGCGCCAAATCGCTTTAATGTGGATGCGCTTCTGGGCATGTAAAGTTGATTAAATGTTCGCTCGCGAGCGCTTGAACGGGAGTAGAAGAACAAGACATCATGATTTCGCTGAAAGGTGTATTTTCCAGTAGACCATTTTCGATAATGCCAAATGACCTCATTTCTAAAGTTCTTCGGGCCAAAAACGCCATCCATTACAATTTTCAGATAGTGGCTCATCGTCGGGTCGCAGTGCAGATAGATGCTGGCGGCGGGCTTCAGAACACGGCGGCATTCGCGCAGCCTGTTCGCCATGTATGACAGGTAGGCCAGCTCCGCGCCTTCGCCCAGGATGCGCCGCAGCCCTTCCATGGTTGGCCCCATCGAAACATCGCCTGCCACCGCGTGGAAGTCGTCAATGGCTTCATACCATCGCCACGTATCGTCAAAAGCGACCCACTGCGCGCCACCGATGAAGGCGTTGTAAATCCGCTTGGAATTGAAAGGCGGGTCGAGATAAATCAGATCGATGGATTCGTCAGGGATGCAGTCCGCCATAATTTCCAGGCAATCGCCAAAATACACCCGGTTGTGAATTGCCTGGCCGGGCATGATGTCTCCTTATCCCAGCAAATCCAAGAAAGTCGTGAAAATATGATGAGTACTTTGTAGCAAGAGAGGGCGAGCCACCGGCTCGCCCGTACACCGAGACTCCTCTTGTGCAGTAGTGTCGACCCTTGAGGCGCCCGCAAGTATGTTGCAAAAGACGATGCGCATTTTTTCAATTACTTGCTTGGCATAATTCCTGTAGCTACTCGGTGATGATTGCGATTATATTCTATTCTAGCTTATTGTTTTGGTTGAACCGGCATCAGGCATCATAGCTCCCGGCTGTCACATCCCCGCCGGTACCGGTCCAATTGGTATGAAAATACTCGCCGCGCGGGCGGTCGACGCGCTCGTAAGTATGCGCGCCGAAATAATCGCGCTGCGCCTGCAGCAGATTCGCCGGCAGATTGGCCGAGCGGTAGCCATCGTAAAAGGCCAGCGCGCCGCTCATTATCGGCAGGGGAATCCCGTGTTGGATGCCGGCCGACACCGCGCCGCGCCAGGCCGCTTGCGCCTCGATCAGCGCCCGGCTGAAATATTCGTCCAGCAGCAGGTTCGCCAGCGCCGGATTCTTGGTGTAAGCTTCCTGGATCTTGCTCAGGAAAGCCGAGCGAATGATGCAGCCTTCGCGCCACATCAGGGCCACGCCGCCATAATTCAGATTCCAGTTGTAGCTTCGCGCCGCGTCCTGCATCAGCATGTAGCCCTGGGTGTAGCTGATGATCTTGGCGGCGTAGACAGCGCCTTCCAGGTCGCGGATGAACTGGTCGCGGTCGCCGCTGAACGTCGACTGCGGGCCGGGCAGCACGCTTGAGGCGGCCACGCGCTGCGGCTTGATCGCCGAGAGGAAGCGCGCGAATACCGCCTCGCCGATCAGCGTCAGCGGCGTGCCTTCCTCCAGGGCGGTGATGGCGGTCCATTTGCCGGTGCCCTTTTGGCTGGCCACATCCAGGATCTTGCGCAGCAGCGGCTGGCCGTCCTCGTCCTGATAGGCCAGGATTTCGCCCGTGATCTCGATCAAGAAAGATTCGAGCGCGCCCTTGTTCCAGCTTTTGAAGACGGCGCTGATCTCGCTTTCGTCCATGCCGAGCACAGCCGACATCAGATGATAGGCTTCGCAGATCAGCTGCATATCGCCGTATTCGATGCCGTTATGCACCATCTTGACAAAATGACCGGCGCCATCTTCGCCGACCCAATCGCAGCAGGGGCTGCCATTCGGTACCTTGGCCGCCACCGCCTGCAGAATCGGCTTGACCGACTCCCAGGCCGCTGCCGAGCCGCCTGGCATGATGGAAGGGCCATAGCGCGCGCCTTCTTCGCCGCCGCTGATGCCGGCGCCGACGAATAAGAGACCCTGCGCTTCGACTTCTTTTGTGCGGCGGATCGAATCGTTGAAATTGGAATTGCCGCCGTCGATGATGATGTCGCCTTCGTCCAGAAGCGGCGCCAGCTGCGCGATCGACTTGTCCACGGCGGCGCCGGCCTGGATCATCAGGATGATTTTGCGCGGTCGCTGGATGCTCTTGACGAATTCTTCCGGCGTATAAGCGCCGATGATGTCCGTATCGGCCGCTTCGTTCTCCAGGAAACGAGTAATCTTCGAAGTGGTGCGATTGAAAACCGCGACCCGGTAGCCGTGGTCGTTGATATTCAAGGCGAGGTTCTGGCCCATCACCGCCAGGCCGATCAAGCCGATGTCCGCCAATGCCGCCATTCCAGGCTCCCTTCGCTTCGTCGCGCGCTCGCCATTGTATCAAGGCGACGGACGAATGACAGGTTGCAGAATGCAGAGGAGGCGAATCAGAGGCGCAAATCTCAGCGAGGTAAAAGCGGTCCGGCCCGGGCGAGGCGGCAGCGCTCCGGTCAGCCGGGCGCGCGCGGCGCTGACTTATGGCGGTCAACTGTGCTACGATATGGGCAGCGCGCGTTTAACCGATTTACTTGGGAGGCTCTGTGCCCGCCGATATGCCGTTTGCCCGCCGCTGCGCCGACAATTTTTTCTTGAAAAGGCCGCCAGGATACTGAAACTGATATGACGAATTCCGGCGGCAGGCGGCGCCAAAAGGTCACCTTGCAGCATGTTGCCGAGGCGGCGCATGTCTCCAAGGCGACCGCTTCCCTGGCGCTAAACAACAATCCGCGCATTTCCGAGGCGACGCGACGGCGCGTGCTGGCGGCGGTCGAAGCGTTGGGCTACGTCTACAACCAGCGCGCCGCCAGCTTGCGCACGCGGCGTTCCAATACGATTGGTTTGATCATCAAAGATGTGTCGAATCCCTTCAACGCCGAGTTGACATCCGGCGCCGAAGCGCAGTTGGCGGAGCATGACTACAGCCTCATCCTGGCCACGACGGATGATGACCTGGACAAACAATCGCGCATGATTCAAACGATGCTGGAGCACGATGTGGACGGCCTGATTCTGTCGCCAGTTGCGCTGACGAGTACGGAATCCATGCGGGAGTTGATGCAATTCTGTCCGCTTGTTCTTTTAATCCCGTATTATCCGGACCTGGCTGCCGACTGCGTCGGCATGGATGACGAGAAGGGCACGGCGCGCGCGGTGGAGCATCTGATACATTTGGGTCACCGGCGCATTGCCTTCGTCGGCGGCTACGCGGCCCAGGCCACGCGCTCGCGCCGGCTGGAGAGCTATCGCGACACATTGCGGCGCCATCAAATCGCCTTTGACCCGGCGCTTTGCATCGCTGGCCCGGTCACTCTGCGCGGCGGATATGAGGCCGTTCAGCAACTGTTGAGCCTGCCGGCGCCGCCGACAGCGGCTTACTGCTACAGCGATGTCAATGCCTTTGGCCTGATGCTGGGCTTGCGCGCGGCCGGCATTGAAGCCGGGCGGGAGTTCGCCGTTATCGGCTTTGATGATGTTCCCGAAGCTTCGCTTTGGCACCCCAGCCTGACGACCGTATCAGCCGATCCGCGCGGACTGGGCGAAAAAGCCGCTCAACTGATCCACCGGCGCATCATGACGCCGGACGCGCCGGTAGAACGCATCATTATGCCTTCACAGCTTGTCCTGCGGGATTCGACCGCGGCGCCCGAGGCAATGCCTAGCTGATCTTCTTCACAGGCGCGGCCTGATAGAATTTCTGCCGCTTCATCGCGTATTCTTTAGCCGGGAAGTCGGTCATGACCGCGCCGTCTTTCAACAGCCATTTGTAACCGACATTGCCGCTGCGCCCGTTTTCGACGATATCGGGATTGCTGAAGACGCCGGCGATGGCGATGCGGCCCTTTTCGCTGGCGTTGGGCGGGCTGTAATGCCAGGCGCTGCTGTGCCAGACGATGATGCTGCCCGGCTGCAACTCGATATGCTCGACGCCGTAAGTATCGATCATCTCTTCGACGCGCTCTTTTGGCAGCTCGGGGTGGATGCTGTCTTCGTATAGCACATGCGGCACAATTTCGGTTTTGTAGCTGCCGGGGATCATCTGCAGGCAGCCGTTTTCGATGGTCGCCGGGTCCAGCGCCATCCAGAAGTTGAAGGGTTCGATGTCGCCATCGCGCCAGAGTCCGTTGTCCTGGTGCCAGGGCGTGGCGCTGCCGGAACGGGCCGGCTTCAAAAAGCAACTGTCATATTTGAGCAGGATGTCGTCGCCGAGGAAATAACGGGCGATATCCAGGACCGGCTTGCCGCAGTGCGCATTGTGCCAGATTAGCGGATTGCGCTGATTGAACTTGCTGAGTTTGCGATAGCGCACAGCCCGCGCTTGCGGCGTATCGTCATGCATCGGGTCCATGGGATCGTCATCCGTCATGATGTCGTCCGTTTCGGGCGTCAAGATGGCATTCTTGATCACGCCGAGCATTTCCGCCGCCGTCTGCCGCGGGACGACATTCTCCACGGTGAAGTATCCGCGCTCTTCGTAGTTTCGCTTCTGTTCTTCTGTCGGTTCCCAGCCCATTTTCTTCAACACTCCTCAAAGCTTTTGCAGGATAAGCTCTCGTCTTACTTCAATTCGATGTTGCCGGTATCCGCTAGAACCATCTTGTCAGCGCCCAAACGTAGAAAAGGAGCTGTGTGGCTCCAAGGCCAATCATTGAAATGACAGCCAATGATGACTGCCGCTGAAATGCTCCATAACCAAAGGCTGGATTAGCCATCGACCAAAGGAACATGGCTCCGAATAGGATCGTAAAAAAGACATACATAGCAATTGAGCGCTCACGTCGTTTGCGTTCATAATGCAGTGCCTCTTTGATAGCGTCCTTCATACATTCCTTTAGTGCCAAGTAGTCAAGTGTTACATACGTAGCTTCGTAGTCTTCCTCTGGATACGCGCGCTTTTCCATTTTTTGGCTCCTTTAGAGATGATTAGAATCTACGCAACGTATAAGACCACTGTGGTGGGCTTATTTCAGTTCGATGTTGCCGGTATCCGTGCCCGACGGCAAGCCGCCCGGCTCAATAGCCAGTGGCGGATTGACGCGATGCACAATTCTTTCCACGGTCAGCGCCAGAGCTGCGCCGCCGATGCCATTGCGTACTGCCGCCATCTGCGCCGCCGCCGAATCGATCACGCCGCTCCCGCGCATGTCCACGATGCCACCCGACAGCAGATCGTAACCGGCGCCGTTGGCCGCGCTCAACAAGTCGCCCACAATGGCGCCGGGCGCTTCGTGCCCGGCGTTGGCCAGCAGCGTCCGGCAGGGCGCTTCGGCCGCTTTCATCAGGATTTGCCAAGCGGCCTTGTCATGCAGATCCGCGCTCGCCTCATAACACTCGCGCAGACGCTTGACACTACGCAGCAGCGCCGTCCCGCCGCCGGGCAGCGTCCCGTCCAGCAGGGCGGAGCGCATGGCTGTGACCGTTCGCGTGATCAATTCCGTCTGATAGCGCATCTCGCTCTCGCTGCTGCCGGCGGCGTAGACCACGGCGCTGCCGCCGCGCAGCCGTCCGATGCGCGCGCGGAGCAGCAATTGCCGCCGTTCATCGTCGCTGGTCTTGTAAAGCGTTTCGAGCGAATCAGCCTCTTGCCCCAGCGCCTGCTCGTCGCCTCCGCCGCCGGCGATGATGCCGAAGCGATTGCGATTGACCCAAGCCAGCTCGGAGGCGCCCAGCAGGTCGGGCGTGATTCCGTCGGGATTGTGCCCGCTAATCGTCCGCAAGACCTGCCCGCCGGTGATCAGCGCCAGGTCTTCCAGCGCCGCCTCCTGCTCGTCGACTAAGCCGGTCGGCTCGAGATAAACCAGCCGGAAGCCTTCCATGCGACTGTTGGCGCCTTGCGCGGCGATGATCTGCTCGGAGAATGACTTCGCCACGATCGCCAGCGATTCATAGCCGGCCTGAACGACAGCGGTCACCAGCTTGACCAAGGCGCCCAAATCGTCCAACTCGAAGTCGCTGATCAGCCAAGCCGTGTTTTTCAGTTCGATGCGCTCGCCGACGACGCCGTCGAAGACGATATTGGACGGGACCTTGCCCTCCCAAAACGAGCCCAGAAAGAACTCGTGTCCCAGTTCGCGGCCGCCATCGCGCACTTCGATCGCGCCGTGCGGCCCGAGCAGGTCAAATATCTCGGCCAGCGCCGCCGCGATATCGCGGTCGCCACAGACCGACAGGGCGACCCGCTCCATTTCTTCCGGCGTCGATAGCTTTCGTATCTGCTGCCGCAGCTCGTCGAGTATGAGCTTTAAGCCCGTTTCCAAGGCTTGACGCAGCAGCATGGCGTCGCCGCCGGCGCTGATAAAACGATGCCCTTCGGCATAGACCGTTTGGTAAATCACGGCGGCGGCGGCTGTGGCGTCGCCATAGCGCTCGCGCTGCGCCCAGAGCGTCTCCCGCAGGAGCATGGCGCCGACATCGGCATGGCGATCTTCAAGCTGCAGGATGCGCCGGGCGATCGTGCCGCCATCGTCGAGCAATTCCGGCGAGCCCTTGCGCATCGCGTCATCAAGGGCGACCGGGCCGGTCAGCGGTCCCAGCGTCGGCGTCACCGCGCCCGCCAGCGCGTCGATGCCGGCTTTGAGCGCCTCGCGCGTATGTGTCTGCGACAGGACGCGCGTCATGCCGCTAACCTTTGAGGCCGGTCAAGGTGATGCCTTCAATGAAGGAGCGCTGGGCGAAGAAGAAGAAGATCACCATCGGTATTGTAAACATGGCGGCGGCCGCCATCAGCAAGCCCCATTCAGCGCCGTATTGGGTGAAGTAAAGCCGCAAGCCGATGGACAGCGTGTATTTGGTCGGGTGGCGCAGGTAGACCAGAGGACCGATGAAGTCGTGCCAGGTGTGGATGATCTCGAAGATGGCGACGGTGAGAATGGCTGGCTTGGAGAGTGGGACAGCGATACGCCAGAAGATGCCCCATTCGCTGGCGCCGTCGATGCGCGCGGCGTCATCCAGCTCTTTCGGCAGCGTCATCATGAATTGACGCATGAGGAATATGTAGAAGGCGTTGCCGAAGAAGTTGGGCACAATCAATGGCAGGAAGCTGTTCAGCCAGCCGATGCGGGCGAACAGGATATAGAGCGGGATCATGCGCACCTGGAAGGGCAGCATCATGGTGGCGATGACGATGATGAAGAGCACATTGCGTCCGCGCCAGCGCACGCGGGCGAAGCCGTAGGCGATGAATGTGTTGGACAGCACCGAGCCGATTGTGGCGAAGATGGTGTAATAGGTGGAGTTCCACAAATACTGCCAGAAGGGGATGGCGTTGGTGGCGTCGACATAATTCTCGAGGCGCAGGGACTTGGGAATCAAGCGAACGGGAATCTCAAAGATGTCAATGTTCGGCTTGACTGATGAGCTGATCATCCAGACGAAGGGCAGCATGAAGGCGATGCCGAATAGGATCAAAACGGCATGCTTGATGACAGATCTCGCCCGCTGCAGCAGCAGGTAATTGCGCTCTTCGTCCGTCATGGCGCGGCTTCCGGGAGCGGCCGGCTGCAAAACTGCCATGCTATGGTCCCTTTCTAGCGCTCATAAATGACTTTCCCGCTCAAGAATTTGAAAATGATCAAGGTCAAACCCAGAATGAGGAGGAACATGATCCAAGCCAGCGCCGAGGCATAGCCCATGGCGTAATCCTCGAAGGCGCGATTATACAGATTGACGGCATAAAGCAGGGTCGAATTCGCCGGTCCGCCACCCGTCATGATGTAGACCTCGGAGAATGACTGAAGCGAAAAGATGATAAGCGTGACGACATTAAAGAAGATCTGCGGAGACAGGAGTGGCAGGGTGATCCGCCAGAATTTCTGAAAGCCGGAAGCGCCGTCAATGTCGGCCGCTTCATAGAGTTGGCGCGGAATATCGTTGAAACCGGAGAGATAAACGATGACCTGGCGTCCGCTGCCCCAGACGCCGATGAATATAAGCGAGTACATCGCCGTGTCCGGTGACGCCAGCCAGTTCGGCCCCTTGATGCCAAATAAATCGAGCAAGCCATTCATCAAGCCGAAGCGCGGATTCAGGATCCAGATCCAGGTTAAGCTGGCTGCCACCACCGGCACCAGCACCGGGAAGAAGAATATCGTGCGGTATATCGACAGGAATTTTACGTCCTGGCTCAGCAAATAGGCAATGAAGATGTCGAAGATGGTGGCGAATACCAGCAGCAGGGCGGCATATCTGATCGAATTGCTGATGGATATCCAGAAAAGCGGGTCGGTGGTGAAGAGTTCGACATAATTGTCCAAGCCCACCCAGCGCGGCGTGAGATTGATGATGTTGAAGTTGGTGAAGCTGTAATATAGAGAGGCAAAAAAGGGATAAACGGTAAAGGCGATGAAACCGATGATCCAGGGCGCCACAAAGAACAAGCCCCAGGCCGGGAGATTGTCTGTGCGCCAGCTATTGGGTTGGCTGGCCGGGTCTCGCTTGAGTCTGAACATGCATTCGCCCTGGATATCTGTTGTTTGTAGGGGCGAGACTTGTCTCGCCCACCTGAATCATTTGGGCAAATCGGGCGACCTGGTAGGTCGCCCCTACACCGCATAATATTCTGACAAAAGGGCGTTTCGGCGAAACGCCCCTACTTCGGAGGACTAGCCCCGTAAGCGTTCCACCTCGCGGCGTGAACGCGCGACCGCATCAGCAATCACTTCGGCCGGGTCGGCGTCGTTGAACATGACATTTTCGACCGACTCATTCAACGCGCGGCCCAGGAAACCGTTGCCGGGGAAGCTCGGTCTTTCCAGCGTATTGGGCAGAATCTCGTCACGCGCCAGGACCGTCCAAGCGCCTTCTTCGGCGACTTCCGGCAGATTGGCCAGTGACGGACGCGACGGCATGACGCTATCGGGCAGCGCCTTATTGATCGCCACGTAGGGCGACGAACTCATATAGTTGGCAAAGGCGAAGCCGCCGTCGGGGTTGGCGCAATTGGCGGGCACGAAATACATATTGCCGATGGACGTGCCCGGCGTGGCGTCTTCAGCGCCCTCCACTGTCGGGATTGGCGCCACGCCGAAATCTACATCGGGCCCGTATTCGCCCATGTCGTTGAACAGCCAACTGCCGATAACCCAGAAGCTGATCAAACCGGTATAGTAGATGCCTTGCGGCGAGTTGCGCCCAAAACCGTTGCCACCGTAGGTTGAGCGATAGGCGGCCAGGTTTTCGACCCCGAATTTGTCGCCATAACTCTTGTACCAGTTCAGCAGCTCGACCCAGGCTTCTTCGTCAAGGGCGATATTGCCCTCTCCCTCGTCCCAGTACTGGCTGCCGAAAGCGGCGCCCCAATCCCAGACTTGCGCGCTCGGAAGCGTCGGCGAAAAGCCAAGACGCAGAATTTCGCCATCATCGGCGATTTCATTGAGCTCGGCGCCCATCGCATCCAGTTCGGCGATTGACGTCGGCGGGCTGTCTGGGTCCAAGCCGCCCTCTCTCATGCGATCCTTGTTGTAATACATGAAGTTCACGATGGTCGAAATGCTCATCGCGTGCACATCGCCCTGGTACTTCATTTGATTGAGCGTCGCGGGCCAGAAGTCCATCAAGTCGACATTCGCGGCATCGACATAAGGCTGCAAGTTGGTCAGGGCGCCGATGGCGGCGTCGCCAACGATCCAAGCCCAGCCGCGATAGGCATCCGGCGGCGAACCGGCCGACGTGGCGGCGATCACGCGATCATGAATCTCGCCCCAAGGCACGATAATGTGCTCGGGCGCAAATTCGGGATTCTCCATGCCGAAATTGTCTATGGCGCCTTGCATGGCGTCAGCCATGCGGCCCTGGCCGAAACCGGTCCAGATTTCGACTTTGCTCTGCGCGCCGGCCGGCATGCCACGCAGCAGTACCGCGGCGCTGCCGCCCAGGCCAGCGATCTTCGCCATGCTCATGCCAGCGGCGCTGCCGCCCAGCATCTTCAGCATGTCGCGCCGGCTGAGCTGCTTCTCCTGTAACTTCTCTTGTTTTGGCATCAGTTTCTCCTCTAAACGATTGAGCAATTCGGTTTGATGCGCTGCTTCAGTTATTCGTATCCGGACACCTCCTCGGCCGTGAGCCTGCGACTAACCTGCCGTCATGTCTAGGAATTGCGTCTGTTAAACCGATTAACCTCATTCCGGCAAATATACTGCGCTTGCGTCGATTTGTCAAGCGGCTCGCCCAAATGTAACACATGGCCTATCCCTTTGGCAAAATATGCCAGAAATGCGAGTGGTGAATCGTGGACACGGTTCACACATGATTGTGTGTACGGGCGAGCCGGTGGCTCGCCCATTGATTGCCCAGGTGTAGGAATCGGGCGACGCACAGAATCGCCCCTACACTTCGTACCAGGTCGCGAGCTCGCTAAATCCACAACTCCCCAGCGATCAGAATCTGGCAAATCGCCCGGCGAATCGCTATGCTCTGCCCATTAACGCAGAGACGGGGGAATGAGACTTATGCCCAGGATGACGGGCGGCAAATTATTGGCGGATACAGTCCACGGCTACGGCATCAGCCACGTCTTCTTTATGCCCTATATTGCGCCGCGCGCGCTGATGGAAATGGAGAAGCTGGGTATCAAGCGCGTGCAAACGCATGGGGAAAAGGCGGCCGCCTACATGGCCGATGCCTACGCCCGCGTCAAGCGCGCGCCCGGGCTCTGCATGGCGCAATCGGTCGGCGCGGTCAATCTGGCGGCAGGCTTGCAGGATGCCTGGCTCTCATGCTCGCCCGTCGTCGCCATCACCGGGCGCGAGTGGCAGAGCAACCAATTGCGCCACGCCTACCAAGAAGTGGATCACTATGCGCCATTCTCGGCCGTCACCAAGTACAGCGCCTATGTCGCCAACCCGACAGAGCTCTCGCAGCATCTGCGGCAGGCCTTTCGCGCGGCGACAACCGGCACGCCCCAACCGACGCACATCGACCTGCAGGGCATTGACGGGAGTGGAGTAGTCAATGTCGAAGCGGAGCTTGAAGTGGTCGTCGAAGAGCAATTCGCGGCGCTGCCGCCCTTCCGCCCGACGGCCGACCAGGCATCGATTGACGCTGCGCTGGCCCTGCTGCGCGCGGCGGAAAAACCGGTGATTGTGGCCGGCGGCGGCGTCACCACATCGGGCGCGCGCGCCGAGCTCATCGCGTTGGCCGAGAAGCTCTCGATACCGGTGGCCACGGCCCTGAACGCCAAGGCGATGTTCCCGGCCGATCATCCGCTGGCGGTTGGCGTGCCCGGCTCTTATTCGCGCGCCTGCTCGAACCAGATCGTCTGTGAAGCCGACCTGCTCTTTTACATCGGCAGCCACACCGGCGGCCAGCTCACCAACAATTACACGATCCCGCCGCCCGGCGTCAAAGTCATCCAACTCGACATCAATCCGGCCGAGATCGGACGCAATTACGCCATCAGCGTCGGCTTGCAGGGCGATGTCCGCGCGAGCTTGCGTCAGATGCTGCAATCAACGGAAGCGGCGCCGGAACGCTCCGCCTGGATCGGTCGCGTGCGCGGCATGGTCAGCAACTGGTGGGAGGAAGTCGACCAGCACTACAGCTCGGACGACGCGCCCATGCGCCCGGAACGGCTCTGTAAGGAATTGAGCGAGCACATGCCTGAGGATGTGATTCTCGTGTCCGATACCGGCCATTCCGGTGTATGGACCGGCACCATGCTGGATTTCCGCCATCCCGACCAATCCTACATTCGCTGCTCGGGTTCGCTTGGCTGGGGATTGCCGGCGGCCATGGGCGCCAAATGCGCCCAACCGGATCGCCCGGTGCTCTGCTTCACCGGCGACGGCGGCATCTGGTATCACATCGCCGAGCTGGAGACGGCCGTCCGCTGCGGCATCAACACCGTCACCCTGGTCAACAACAATCACTCGCTCAATCAGGAGCGCGATGGGGTGGAGGCGATCTATGGCGGGACGACGACCGGCTCGGATGAGCTATGGCTCTTTGAAGATACGGACTTCGCCGCGATCGCCGAATCCATGGGCTGCCTGGGCATCACAGTGGACAAGCCTGGCGAGATCGCCGGGGCGCTGGAGCGGGCCTTCGCGGCTGAGCGCCCGGTAGTGATCGATGTGAAGACGGCTGTAGAAGGAATCGCGCCGCGGGCCTGGACGCCGAGCTGAGGCGAGCTTGAAGCGGTAGTGGGCGAGCCACCGGACAGTGTTGAAAAACTGAATTGACCTATAATGGCATTGTATCTCAATCATAACGAGCGTGATATGTCATTGAAACAGGCTTTCCCGAAAGAGATTCCCGCGAGAACCCGTGATGCAATCGAAGCCATGTTGCCTGCCGATAGCGTATGCCGCTTGCTCGGCGAAAAGGCCGAAGAGATTATTGATGAGAGCGCCTTGGCGGCGATGTATCATCAAACCGGTCGCGGCGGCATCAATCCGGTGCTTCTTTGCTTTGTGCTGGTCTTACAATTTTTGGATAAGCTGCCGGATCGTCGGACGGCTGAGATGGTCAAGGTACGCATGGATTGGAAGTACGCGCTGCGGCAGGAGTTGAATTGGCCAGGTTTCGACTATTCGAGTCTCTGCAATTTTCGCAAGCGTCTTTATGCGCATGGTCAGGAATATCTGATGTTTGAGCAGGTGCTGGCGTATCTGTCGAGGTCGGGCTACGTGAAGTCGAAGCGCCAGCGGACCGATGCGACCCATGTATTGGCGGCGGTGGAGCGTCTAAGTCGCCTGGAATTGGTCTGGGAGACGCTGCGTTTGGCTTTGGACGCTTTAATCAACGCCGATGGGAAATGGGTCTGCCAAGTCTTGCCAGTCAGTTTTGTCAAATTTAACAGTCAAAAGCGGAGTGAATTCCGTTTGAGCCCAGCGCAAACCAAGGAAGCGCTGCTGGCTGCTGGGCAAGACGGGTTCTGGCTGCTGTCGCAGATTGCGCAGCATGGGCAAGCGGCATGGCAGGATTTGCCCGAGATAATCACGCTGTCTCAGGTTCTTTCGCAGCAGTTTGATCAAGGCGATGAGGACGGTGAATCAGGTCTGAAAGCCAAAGCCAATATTGACGCGAAAGGGGATGTGATTACTTCGCCGCATGAGCCCTCCGTTCGCTATAGCCGCAAAGGGAAAGAAACAGCCTGGCTCGGCTACAAGGCGCAAGTGACGGAGACAGTGGATGGCGCCTTCCCAGTCATCACCGACATCGGGATTCACAGCGCGAATGAAGCCGATGGCAAGGCGCTGGAAGAGATTCAACAGCGCTTGGCGCAGCGGGGTTTGTTGCCGGAAAAGCAGTATGTGGATCAGGCTTATTGCAACGGCAAGACCCTGCAAGACAGCGAGGAAAAGGGTCTTGATCTGCGCGGTTTCATCGGCAGCAATTCGCGCAAGCCGGTCGGCTTCCGTTTGCAAGATTTCGATGTTGATGTGGAGCGGCGGCAGGCCCGTTGTCCAGCTGGCAAGAAGGCGACCGTTTTCAATCCCTCTTCTCAACATGATGTCGCCTGGAACGTCCGCTTCGGCAAGCAGTGTCAGCGATGTCCTTTCAACTCCCTGTGTACGACCGAGAAACGCGGACGCAGCCTCGAGATCTCGCCCTATCATCAGCAGTTGACAAAACGACGAAGAGAGCAAGCCAGCGCCGGCTTTGTCAAGGAAATGCATGCCCGCGCTCGCATTGAAAGCACGATAGGCGAACTGGCGCGAAGACATGGCTTGAGGCAAAATCGTTATCGCGGACAAGAGAAAGCCAAATTACAAGCGGCATTCACAGCCACTGCGGTAAATCTGAAGCGCTTGGCGAGGTATCTGGGCCAAGTGACAGATTCTTTTTCTATCCAGTTCCTTGCACCCCAATCCATTTGAACGCGTTTTTCAACAGACTCCACCGGCTCGCCCGTACAGACGTATCACATACGCCGGGCTAAGCTCTCGCCATAATATGAGCGCGGCAGGATTCGAACCTGCAACCAATTGATTAAAAGTCAACTGCGCTGCCATTGCGCCACGCGCCCAAACAGCAGAAAATTGTAGAGGCGCTTCGCCCCATTTTCAAGCCCCGGCCGCCGCCGCGAACGCCCGGAAAGCGCCGCTGCAAAAGGGCGCAGTCAAATTGTCCTATTCCGCATGACCATATATACTGAATGATAACTTGCCGAACTTAGCGAAATAACTCACTCCGAGGGGAATATGGCGGAGCTTAAACCTTTGGAAGCGCCTGTCACTGCGGTTACAGAGTTGCCATTGCGCCGCCTCGGTCGCCCGGTCGGGCGGGACGATCTGCTGCGGGCGCTGCTGCTGCGCCTCCGCCAAAATCAACAACTCGTCCTGCACGGGGCGGCGGGCACGGGCAAAACCACTGTGGCCGCCACCATCGCCAATGTTTATTTGCAGCAGCACGCGCGCCCGGTCATTTGGCTGGACGCGGCGAAACCGCCTCTGGTTGAGCTCATCGTGCGTTTGGCCCGCGCCTATGGCGATACGGAAACCGCCAATGCCGAAAACCCGCTTAGGCAAGTTGCCGCCGTCAAGGCGCTGCTGCGGGAGCAGCGGCCCTTGCTCATTCTTGATGGCGAGATCGAAGCTGAAGTCTTGGCCGAGTTTGTCAAGCGCTGCGCCGCCGATATCCCGCTGGTGGCAACCAGTTCGCATGCGCTCGCGGAAGGCGATTGGCGGAATCAAGCGATTGGCAGCCTGACGGAAAGCGATGCCGTCCGCCTCTTCAAACAGAAGGCCGGCATCAAGGACAATGAGGCCGACGAAGAGATTCGCGCCATCGCGGCCCAACTCGGCATGGCCGCCTACCCGCTGACACTGGCGGCGCGCAGCATGATCATCGCGCGGCAATCGCCGGGCGAATTCAGCGCGGCGCTGGCGGAGGCGCTTGAAAGCCAGGACGATCGCGCGCCTCTGGCGGCGCTTGGCATCAGCTTCGACGGCCTGAACGAGCGCCTGCGCGATCTGCTGCTCTTCCTCGGCGCGACCATCCGCGGCGAGGCATCGGTGGTCTTTCTCAATTTGCTCAGCGGCATCGCGGCCGAATCAATCGATATGTCCATGACGATTCTGTCGCGGCTCTTCCTGGTCGATCGTTTTCAGCGCGGGGGCGAAGCCTACTACCGCCTGCATCCATTGGCGCGGGCCTTTCTGGTGGATTGGGCGCTTGAGCGCGATCGCCTGGATCTGCTGCGCGCCGATATTATGGATGCATCGCGCGATTACCTTGATGTGCATGCCAGTTCGGACGCTGCTTTGTCGACGGTGACTAACGAAATTGGCAACCTGCTCGCCACAGCGGAATGGGCGGCGGATAATGATGAAGCGGAACTTGCGGCCGATCTGGCGGATGCGCTTGCGCCGCTCGAGGCGGGGCTGGTCGCCTTCGGTTACAACTATGAATTGCGGCGCCTGCATGCGGTGCGCGACGGCGATGCGCTCGAGTTCGAAGACCTGCCGGAGGAGGCGCCGGCCCCCGATCCCGTCGCTGAACTTCAATTTAAGGACCTGGAAGGGGCGGAGATCGGCGACTTGGACTTGATCGACGGCGATGACGACGAACCGCCCTTGCTGCATGAGGCCGACTTCGCGGATGCGCAAGACGCGGACCAGGATGTGGAAGAGACCGCCCAAGCCGATGACGGGACCTTCTTGTCGCTTGATGACAATGAATTGCAATCGGTCAATATCGACCAGTTGAAAACCGCGCTCAGCGTCGCCAGCCAGAACAACGAAACCGCGCGCCAACTCCAGATTCTGAAAGCGATTGCGCGCATGCAAATCACGCAGGGGCGCGAGACTGAAGCGGTCGCCACCTACGGCGAAGTGCTTGAGATCTATGAAAGCGCGGAAGACAAGGATGGTGTGCTGGAAACGCTGGATATGCTGGCCGGTCTGCTGGTCAGCAAGGAAAGCACGCCGGCCGCCATCGAACAAGTCAAGCTGCGCACGGCCCTTTCTTTCGCGCGGCAGCATGAAGACACGCCCCGCGTCCTGCAGATTCTGGAGGCGGTTGGCAAGGTGCAGATCGGCCAGAAGCGCGAGCAAGAGGCGGTGGCGACTTACAGCGAAGTGCTGGCGATCCACGAGAAGCAGGAGGACAAAGCCGGCATCCTGGAGACGTTGGATATGTTGGCCGGCCTGCTTGTGCGCAGCGATTCTTCCGTCTCCGCCCTGCAGCATGTGCAGCGCGGCTTGCATCTGGCCGAGGAATTGGCGGACGATGAAGCGGCGATGTTCTTGCAAATCACGCGGGGCGACGCCCATAAGGCTTTAGGCGAAGCCGGCATCGCGGTGGAAGCGTATGAACAGGCCCTGGGCGCCGCGCGCCACCGCGACGATTTGCAAAACGAAGCCTTCATTCTGTACAAGCTGGGCATGGCTTTCCTCGATGCCGATGAAACGCGCCGGGCGGTTGAAATGCTGGAGGAAGCCAACGAGCGTTTCAAGCAGCAGGAAAAGCGGGACATGGAAGGGGAAGTGCTGCGCGGCTTGGGCGATGTCAATGTAAAGCTGGAACGCTGGAGCGAAGCGATTAATTTCCATACATCTGCGCTTTACATCGCGCGCGAAGTGGGAGACCGAGCGATCGAGGCGCGGCAACTGCGGCATCTTGGGCAGATCTTGACCAAAGCCGAGCGCCTGCCGGAAGCCCTCACCCGTTATCGGCAAGCCTTGCATGTCGCTTATGAAGAACAAGACAGCGCGGCGGTCGTCGGCGTCATCGCCGAGCTGGTCAATCTGATGATGCGCAACCTCTTCCTGTCTTCGATCGCCGAATTGCTGATCAACGACGGCTTGACCTACGATCCCGACGATCGCGAATTGCTGCGCCTGAAAGGCGAGGTGGCCGGGGCCAGAGAACGCGCCGCCGCTCGCGGTGTCGCGCTCGCAGTCGTCGCGGGCACGGCTCGGGAATACGCCGCCAACGCCTACAATTACAACTAACCGGCCAGATTATAGATTGCTGTAGGCATCCGCGGGCGCGCCTGCCGGCAGTTCCCCGCAGCAAACAGGAAACGCAGAAAACTAAGGAACGCTGCCAACGCGCCCCTTAAGTCCGTCGTCTCTGTTGTTTTTCTGGTTGAATCGCAGCTGCTAGCCGCTAGTTCTGCCGCAGATCAAGCGCATCTGGCAAGTGTTCGAAGACCTGCGCCATGGCGGTGTGATGATCGAGATGTTCGCCGATGATGTCAAAAGGCGAAGCTTGGTGCCGTTCGTCGAAGACGATCATCCATTGATCGTCGCTGTCTTTGACCCAGCGGCCGCCATAGTTGCGCCGGATGGATTCGCCCAGGTAGGCGCCAAACTTCTCCTGCAAGACGGTCTTGTCGCCGTCGTTTAGTTCTTCGCGGTGCTGGTCAATGTAGGCGTCGAGCCAGGAAACCGAATCCGCCGAGTAATCCAGCGCGATGGCTTCTTTCTCGCTCAATACGTCTATCACCAGCTGGGCGTCTTCCCGGAGTTCGGATGATTCTCTTACGGATATCAACTTTCGCAATCCTCTTCACTACACTCTGCCGCGGCGGGGCGCCGCGCTCTTACAAACGGACGGCGCGCCGGAATGGCGCGCGCCAATAGATAGACGGGCTTGCAGCGGCGCCTCTTACCAAACCGTTCCCGATTGCGCGGGATTCGATCGGCGCTAAAAAACCAATCGCCAGGATTGGTTCTGCGAGATCCGCCTGAGCGGGTAACGGGATTCGAACCCGTGACCTTTTCCTTGGCAAGGAAACGTTCTACCGCTGAACTATACCCGCGTCGCTAGAGGCAGTATAACCGAGGCGTCGGCTGCTAACAAGGCTGACTTGCGCGCGCAGCCGGGCGGCTCGGGTTGAGGGCAGGGCAATCGCTTCAAATTCTTTTAACTACAGAGGACGCAGAGGACACAGAGTTTAGATGCTTTTGACGACTTTTTCCCTAAATCCGCTGCTTAAATTGGGCAGGCTTGACGCAACCTGGCCGATGAAATTCCTTCCCGCCCAAAAGCTTTGCGACAATATGCCGCGAAATCTCCGATCAATCGCTTTCCTCGGCGTCCTCGGTGTCCTCGGTGGCTAAATTTCAGTTTAGTTTTGCTCGTCGCAGCGGCGCCAGTTTTGAAGCGATTGCCCTGGGGTTGAGGGCGATTGGCGTCGCATCCGGCGTCGGCCCGAGTCGGCTTCGCCTATAATGATAACTGTTGCCGCCCGCCCATTCTGAAGCGCCTATGACCGCAGTCGGACCGTACAAGTTCCTCTTCAATCCCTACAAGAAAGATCTCATCCTATCGATTGATGGCGGCGGCATGCGCGGCATCATCGCACTGGCGATCCTCTGCTGGCTCGAGGAGCAGGCGGGCCAGCCGGCCTATGAACTCTTCAAGCTAGTCGGCGGCACCAGCACTGGCGCGCTCATCTGCGCCGGGCTGGGCCTGGGCATGAGCGCGCGGGAGATCATGGACGAAGTCTACCGATCGCGCTTGCCGCGAGCCTTCGGCCGCGCCAAAGGTCTGCGCTGGCTGCGTTTCCTGCTGAACGGCATGCGTCATTTTTACTCCTACCGTCCCTTTCTCAAGGCCCTGGGACCGCTGGGCGAGGGCAAACGCCTGAAGGATATCGACGCCGTGGGCATCTTGCTGACGACCAAGGACCTGCGCAGCAGCTCCACCTACTACATCACCAATGTGGGGCCGGGCGCGCCCCTCTTCGCCGATTGGCCGCTGGCCGGGGCGGTCGCCTCCAGCGTGGCCGCGCCGCTCTTCTTCCCGCCCGTGCAGGGCAACCTGGTCGATGGCGGCGTCGGTTCCTTTGGCAATCCCTGCCTGGCGACGTCGGTCGAGGCGGTTGAGTACCTGGGCATGCGCGCGGATAACCTGATTCATATCTCGCTGGGCAACGGCTACCAGTCCAATGTGCAGACCGAAGGCGCGGGCAAAGGCTTCTGGCTGAAGTCTTGGATCGAGTATCTGATCCACGAAGGCATGGACGATGCCGCTATGCAGCAGATCTTTATGACCCGCGCCATCTACCGGGCGATGGATTTCCGGCGGTACAACCCGGCTTTGACGCGGCAGAATATCGAGCACAACCTGGATCTTGAGGTCGGCGATGTCGACCCGGCCGCGCTGGCGCTGGATAGCTGCTCGGAAGAAGAAATCGAACTCATGCAGCGGATCGGCTATGCCTACGCGTCGAAGATCGACTGGATGAAGGAGCGGGCTCTGCCCTGGAATACCATCGGCGGCCATGCCGAGCCGGGTTACGAGCATACGGACTGGACGAATTCGCCCTTCGCCGCGCAGAGGTTTTGACGCGCCAATCCTTAAAAAATTAGGGGCGACCCATTGGGTCGCCCGCTAATTTGATTCTGTTCCAGCATCGGCTGTTGGGCCGGGGGCTAAATGCTGAAGTACAACTCGAACTCGTAGGGGTGCGGCCGCATCGCCACCGCGTCCTGATCCTCGACCTGCTTGTAGGCGATGTAATTCTCGATGAAGGCTTCGCTGAAGACGCCGCCCTCGAGCAGGAAGTCATGATTCGCTTCCAGCGCGCGCAGGGCTTCGCCCAGGGTGCCCGGCATCACTGGCGTTTCGTGTTCGCCTTCGTACAAGTCAACTTCCGCCGATTCGCCCGGATCAATCTGGTTCTTGATGCCGTCGATACCGGCCATCAGCAGCGCCGCCATACATAGATAAGGATTGGCTGCGGGATCTGGCCAGCGCGCCTCAACGCGTTTGGCTTTCGGGTTGTTGCTGTACATGGGGATGCGGATGCCGGCCGAGCGGTTGCGCGCCGAATAAATCAGGTTGACGGGCGCTTCATAACCGGGCACCAGGCGACGATAGCTGTTGGTGATCGGGTTGGTGAAAGCGGCGGTCGCAGGCGCATGCTTGATCAGGCCGCCGATATACCAGAGCGCCATCTGGCTGAGCCCGGCGTACATATCGCCGCCGAAGAGCGGCTGCCCGTCTTTCCAAAGCGACTGATGCACGTGCATGCCGGAGCCGTTTTCTTCGAAGAGCGGCTTGGGCATGAAGGTGGCGTGCAAGCCATTGGCCATCGCCACATTCTTGACGATGTATTTGTAGGTCACCATCATGTCCGACATCACGAGCAGCGGCGCGTATTTCAGATCGATCTCGGCTTGGCCGGCGCCGCCGACTTCATGGTGATGCACCTCGACTTCCATGCCGACATCGGCCATGGTCTGCACCATTTCGGCGCGCACGTCCTGGGTTTTGTCCAGCGGCGACAGCGGGAAGTAACCCATCTTGATGCGGTTCATGTGGCCCTGGGCCGGGTCTTCGTTGCCGCTGTTCCAATCGCCCTCGAAGGAGTCGACGCGGTAGAAGCTGCTGTTCTCCGATGTGCTGTATTGCACATTGTCGAACATGAAGAATTCGGCTTCGGGTCCAAAATAGGCGATATCGGCCAGGTCGGAGGCATCCAGATAAGCCTCGGCCCGTTTGGCGACGCCGCGCGAATCCAGCGCGTAAGGCTCGCGGCTGATCGGATCGTGGGCGTCGCAATACATGGCAAGCGTCTTGTAGCTGAAGAAGGGATCGACGTATGCCGTGTTCAGATCCGCCAGCAGGATCATGTCGGATTCGTTGATCGCCTGGAAGCCCTGGATGCTCGAGCCGTCAAATCCAAAGCCGTCATCAAAGTCGCCTGCGTCGATCGACTGGATCGGCATGCTGAAATGCTGCGGCACGCCGCGGATATCGACGAAGCGCAAATCGACCTCGACAATGTCATTTTCATTCGCCCATGCCAACAGGGCGTCGGGGGATTCCTTGGCGGAATCGGGTGGGACAAGGCTTGCCATTTCCATTCATCCTTCTGCTAGAAGCGTACAATTTGAGAAACAGCGCCATTGTATTGGACGATTCTTACAGTATCCACAGCGAAACTTATGGAAATTGCCAGAAGTTTTCTGTGCGATTTTACTAAAAGGCATGACTTCGCTGTTTTCGCGGCGCGCGAATTGCAGCGCTTATTGTGCGAGTGTTATGATGATATTGTGTATTTGCTCCGCGCGCTTCACTCTCAAGATTATGGTTTAGCCGGCGCGAATATGCTCATGACACAGACGATAGCGATGGCAGAGTCGACGTGAATTGATTAACTATACTGTCTCCACTATCTCTGCTAACATCGCTATAAGTACGGGGAACGGAATGCGACATGCGCAGAATGTTCTACATTTATGAGGCGCAGAAAAGCCAATCGCTGGATCAGTGGGTGCTGATGAAAGCCTACGTCCGCCCCAGTTACGTTTCGCGTTGGCTCAAGCGGGCGCCGCAAAGGAAAATGCGGGTCGAGGTGCGCGATAGCGATCGAGATGAGATTCTAAGCTTTTACGAAGCCGAGGAATGGCTGCGAATAGGTGAAGCCGTGGAGCGCTGCAGTATGATGCTCGACAACAAGCGGCGTTACGAAGGACTTCCGGCGGGCAAGCCCGGTCCCAAACGGCAGCTGAGCGAATTACGCGGCTTGGGCAAAGAAATCTGGGCTGGCGTCGATGCGCAGGCATACGTGAATGAGCTGCGCGACGAGTGGGATCAGGCTCGGTGAACTTAGATTCTGCCTTGCAGGCCGCGCAGCGTCTTTATATGGATACGGCGCCGCTGATCTATTATTTGGAGGAGAATCCATCTTACGTTCAAAGAATGGATCGGATTTTCGGTCTTATTGCAAGGACGCCGATCGCGCTGACCATGCCGCGGGGGCGCATGCTTGCGGACAAGGAGTTTTTTTGGTACACAGTTCTTCATTCGCATTTGAACATTGCCCGGGTGAAACAATGAAACACGCGCTGATCCTTGCCCTCTTAGTACTTTTGCCGCTGCCCATGCAGGCGCAATCCCCGTCCGTGCCGCTGCTCGCGCCGGAAGTCCTGAATGTCTATCCCCATGACGCGGAAGCCTTCACCCAGGGCCTGCTTTGGCATGAGGGCTATCTTTACGAAAGCACCGGGCTCTATGGCGAATCGACCCTGCGCCGCGTCGATCTCGCCAGCGGCGAAGCGCTTGAGGTCCACGCGCTGCCGGCGGAATATTTCGCCGAAGGACTGGAACGGGTTGGCGAGCGCCTCATTCAATTGACTTGGAAAGCCGGCGCCGCCTTTGTTTATGACTTCGAGACATTCGAATTGCTCGACCGCATCGCATACGACGGCGAAGGCTGGGGGCTCTGTTTTGACGGGCGCTATCTCTTCATGAGCGACAGCAGCTCGCATCTGTCGATTCGCGATGCGCAGTCCTTCGATCTCATCTTTCGCGGCGCGGTCACATTGGACGGCCGCCAGATCCCGGCGCAGCTTCTCAATGAACTGGAATGTGTGGGCGATCATATCTACGCCAACGCCTGGAACACCGATTACATCTTCCAGATTGATAAATTCAGCGGCGACGTAACCGCCTTGATTGATGCCTCGGCGCTGCTTTCGGAGGCCGAGCGACGCGATTTGTCCGCTGGCGCCGTACTCAATGGCATTGCTTACAATGAAGAGACTGAGACTTTTTTCATCACCGGCAAGAAGTGGCCCAAGTTATTTGAAGTCGTCTTCGTCCCGCAATAGACTCCCCATATCTTCCGCATTGGAACTCTAACAGATCTCTTATAGACAGCGCGGCAAAGCCGGGTATAGTTCATATATGGATAATTCAGATGTGAAACAATTAGGCTCGGGTGCTGAATGGATCGACGATACCTTCGAGAATCGGTTCTTCACGCTGTTGACGCGCATTTGCCGCCAGTTGGCGCAGCACGCCGAGCAGATCAAAGCCTCAGGCATGCTGTCGCCGCCGCAGTTGTGGTTTCTCAAGCGTCTCTACGATGCCGGCGCGCCCCAGCCGATCAGTTTCTTCGCCGATAACATATTCTCGAATCTATCCAACGCGTCGCAGATGATCGACCGGCTTGAGGCTGAGGGCTTGGTTTACCGCATCAATAACCCGCGCGACCGCCGCAGTAAGCTCGTTGAGTTGACAGACGAGGGGGTGCGGCGAATGAAGCAGGCTTATGAGCGCCACCATCTGCTGGCGCAAGAACTGCTGGCCCCTCTGACCGAAGAAGAGCGCCGCGCCGCGCTGGCGACCTTGGAGCGTATGCTATCCCTATTCGAGAGTGAGACGGACGACGCGGGGCCTTGCGGTTTCTGATTTCGCAGCGCGTCAGTTCGATTCTGTTGCTTCAGGTTATAGAAGGAGTGAACCTGTATGAAAAACAATCACGCGATCATCGCGGAAAATGTCGTCAAGCACTTCGGCGATGTCAAAGCGCTGGACGGCGTATCAATCGTCGGGGAGACCGGCAAAGTCCTGGGTTTGCTCGGCCCTAATGGCGCCGGCAAGACGACTCTCGTGCGCATTCTGGCAACCTTGCTCAAGCCGGACGGCGGCAATATCCGGGTTGGCGGTTTGGATGTGCTGCGGCAAAAGCAGCAGGTGCGCGAAAATATCGGTCTGGCCGGTCAATACGCCGCGGTGGACGAAATCCTGACCGGGCGCGAAAACCTGGTCATGGTCGGCCAGCTTTACCACATGTCCCGGCAGATGGCGCGGACGCGGGCGGCGGAACTGCTGGATCAGTTTGCCCTGTCCGACGCCGCTGATCGGCCGGTCAAGACCTATTCGGGCGGCATGCGGCGGCGGCTGGACCTGGCGGCGAGCATCGTGGCGCGGCCCAACATCCTCTTTCTTGACGAGCCGACCACCGGCCTGGACGCGCGGGCGCGCATTGCGATGTGGGGAACCATTCGCACGCTGGTCGCCGATGGCACGACGCTCTTGCTGACGACCCAGTACCTGGAAGAAGCCGACGAACTGGCGGACAAGATCGTCGTTATCGACCACGGTCACGTCATCGCCGAAGGCACGGCCGACGAGCTCAAAGCCAATATGGCGGCTGATTTCATCGATATCACCGTCGCCAATCCGCTGCAGACCGCGCAGGCTTCCTCGCTCTTGCAGCCCTTGACATCCGAAGCGCCGCAGACCGATGAGCAGCGCGGCCATGTCATCCTGGCCGTGGAAAACGGCGCCCAATCCATCGCCGAAGTTGTGCGACTGCTGGATGGCGACGACATCCACATCGCCGAATTGAACATGCGCCGGCCGACGCTCAACGATGTTTTCCTCAGCATCACCGGCGAGGCGATCGTCGAAGAAGAAGCCAAGCCGAAGCGCCGCGGTTTTTTCGGCCGCCGGCGCAGCGCCTGAACGCAGCCGCAAGCCAAGCACCAGCATAAGGAAAGAGACAGGCATGACAGAACAGACCCTGAATTCAGTATCGGCCGGTTCTTTGGTTCCCGTTGCCGGGCAAGCCGGCCTCATGCGGCGCTTCATTTGGACATTCACCGACAGCTACATCGTGATGCGCCGCAATCTCACGCAGCTCTTTCGCCAGCCGCAGTTGCTGATCTTCGCGACGATCCAGCCGGTGATGTTCCTCTTGCTCTTCACCTATGTCTTCGGCGGCGCCATCCGCTTCTCCACTGGCGGCGACTATATTAGCTTCTTGTTGCCAGGCGTCATCATTCAGACCATCATCTTTGCCTCCACCAATACAACAATCGGTCTGAACCTGGATCTTTCTCGCGGGATGATCGACCGCTTTCGTTCGCTGCCGATGTCGCGGGCGGCCGTCTTGGCCGGGCGCACTGTCGCCGACACCGTTCGCGGCACGGTGACCATCACGATCATGATGATCGCCGGCACCGTCATCGGCTTCCGCTTTGAAGACCTGGGCAGCGGACTGCTCGGTATTCTATTGGCGATAGCTTTCGGCCATGCCTTCACCTGGATCGGCGCGACCATCGGTTTGTACGTCAAAGATCCGGAAGCGGCGCAGGTGGCCGGTTTCATCTGGATGTTCCCGCTGACCTTCGCCAGTTCCATTTTCGTGCCGACCGTGACCATGCCCGATTGGCTGCGCGCCTTCGCGGAAAACCAGCCGGTGAGCGTGGTCGCCAATGCCGTGCGCGACCTGATGACCGGCACGGTCAACCCGGAGGAAATCACGATTGCGCTACTGTGGATCATCGGCATATTCGTCGTTTTCATGCCGCTGGCGGTCTGGCAATACGCCAAGGTGGCCTCGCGCTAGCTGTAGTCGATTGCCAGCTGAAAATATGGCAAGGATGCGAGTGGCGATCCCTTGGGTCGCCCTTCGCATTTGCTCAGATGTAGCGCATTCGCGCCGCAGTAGCTAAAATGGCGGACGCTTGCATTCGATTCGCTGAGGAAGGCTAACGATGGAAAATCTCGTTTATATCGCCAACGGCGGCGGCGGTCCCTGCGGCATCACCGTCGCCGAGCTTGATTATGAAAATGCTTCGCTGAAAATCGTCCAGCAGGTTGATGCCATCAGGGAATGCCACTACCTGAATCCGCATCCGAACGGACGGCTTTTGCTGGCGACTACGATGGACGGCGCTGTCGAAGTGGTCACCTTCGGCGTCGAGCCCGATGGCGGGTTGCGCAAATTGAGCAGCCAGCCGGCCGCCGGCACCTCGCCGGCTTATGTATGCGCCGACGCCAGCGGCAAAAATGCTTTGCTGGTCAACTATGTCAATGCCGGCGCCCGCGGCAACATCCGCGTCTATCCCATCGACAGCAATGGCGTTCTGGGCGCGGGGAGCGAGCATATCGAAATTGACGACGGCACAGGACCCAACCCGGATCGGCAGGATGTGTCTCATCCGCACATGATCGTCATGACACCGGACGGGCGCCATGTCGTCGTGCCGGATCTGGGCACGGACAGGGTCTACCTCTATAACCTGGATGCGGACCACGGGAAGCTGAGCCTCGCTCAAGCGCTGGAATTGCCCGCGGGCGCCGGACCGCGCCATGTCGCCTTCCATCCGGTCTTGCCGCGCATGTACGTTATCAATGAGTTGGGTTCGACGCTGGCGACATTCAGCTGGGATGAGGCGGGCAACTGGACGCGCGGTCCTATTCTGCCGACCCTGCCTTATGGCTATATGCAGCCGGCCGGGCGGCCCAACACCACCGCTGATGTGCATGTACACCCCAACGGCAAGTTCCTCTACGGCAGTAATCGCGGTCACGATTCCATCGCAGCTTACGCGCTGGATGAGGCAGGCATGCCGCGCTACATCGGCAACGAATCGACGCGCGGCGCTTGGCCGCGGGCCTTCATGATCGACCGCCGCGGCCAATTCCTGATCGTCGGCAATCGGCATACGGATAACGCCGCCATATTCTCCATCGACGACGCTACCGGCGCGCTGACCTTCCGTAATTCAGTCGCCATGTCGCAGCCGATTGCCTTCAAGATGATCGGCTAGGCGGCCGTGCGCCTTCTGATAACCGGCGGCGCCGGGCATGTCGGTTCGCCGATCAGCCTGAAGTTCGCCGCAAATGGCTGGGATGTTCGTGTCATCGGCATCGATCCCGATTGCGCGCTCCCCGGCGTCAGCTATACGCAGTGCGACATCCTCGACTACGAGGCGCTTCGGGCGCAAGTCGACGGCTGCGACGCCATTGTGCATTTGGCGGCCATTCCCAGCACGCGCAGTCATCCCAATGCGACGCTGTTCGATGTCAATGTCGCCGGCACATACAATGTCTTTGAAGCGGCGGCCTGCGCCGGCATCAAGCGCATCGCCCAAGCCAGCTCCATTAATGCGCTGGGCGGTTATTGGGGCTGCGATGATCGGCAATTCGAGTACTTTCCGCTGGATGAGGCGCATCCCCTGCATACCACCGATGCTTACTCCTTTTCCAAGCAATTGGTGGAGGAAATCGCCGCCTACTATTGGCGCCGCAGCGGCATCAGCAGTGTCTCCTTCCGCTTGCCCGCCGTCTGGAGCGACGAGCTGATCCAGGAGCGCGGCCTGCGCGAGAGTCTGGCGCTGCGGCGGCAGCAGCTGGACGAATTCCGCCGATTGCCGTCTGCAGAGCGGCAAGCGCGTATGGAGGCGGCGCGGGGGCGAGCGCTGGCCCTGCGCGCGCGGCGCATCATGGAATACGATGCGATTCAATCGGGCGCCTTCGACGCCGAAGTGGCCGGCGACGACTGGCCTTTTGACACTTATTTCTTCGACCGCTTCAACTACTGGACCTTTATCCACACCGACGATTCGACGGCGGCCTTTGAGCGCGCGATCACAGCCGATTATGAAGGCGCGCACGCTCTCTTCGTCAATAGCGACCGCAATTATCTCGCCTACGATTCCGAGGCCCTGCTGTCGCTCTTTTTCCCGGATGTGAGCGGCCGCCGGCGCAGTCTTGCTGGGGCTGAAAGCCTGGTGAGCATTGAAAGCGCCCGCCGCCTGCTGGGCTTCGAGCCGCGCCTGCGCTCGATTCTGTAGGGCTTGTCCGCATCTAAAGATTGCCGTTGTTCGTTGAGGATTTACCCCATCCCCGGCCCTTCCCCAGTGAACTGGGGAAGGGTGACTCTACAAAGCAGGCAATATGTTGCTCATATAACAAACAAATAACAACAAACCTGACAGGCTCTTTCAGTGCGCTCCCCTTCCCTAGCTTGCTGGGGAAGGGGCCGGGGGATGGGGTAGGAACTGCGCGGTAGCATCATCCAGTATCGGACAAGCCTTATGAAAGCGATATCGTCGGGGCGAGCCTTGGCTCGCCCGCATGACCTTTAGCCGTTGGCGTATACGCCCGAACTGTGGACGTAGACCGCGTTCACAATTTCGCCATCTTCATTGGGTTCGGCGCCGGCGGTCCACTCGTAGAGCCAGCGCGCGTCGCTGATTGTCAGGTTGACACAGCCGTGGCTGCGCCGATAGCCGAAGCCATCGTGCCAGTAGGTCCCGTGCAGGCTGATGCCGCCTTTGAAATACATCACCCAGGGCACATGCTGCAGGTCGTAGGCATCGGGCGCGCCGGTTGCGCCGCTCATCGGATCGCTGGGCAAACGCGCCCAGATCTCATATAAGCCTTCCGGCGTCGACCATTCCGGCAGGCCGCTGGAAATCACCGTGGCGAAGACGGGCCGATCGTCTTCATAAGCGATCAGCGTCTGCTCGAAGAGATCAACCGCCACCCAATGGCCCGCGACCTCGGCCGGGCGCGGGACCGGGGCGAGCATCGCCACATATTCCTGCCGGATCCAGCGCTGCGGCCCGATCAAGTACCAGACCGCCCCGGTCGCATCTTCGGCCCGCGCGAAGATATTGACCAAGCGGTAACGCCGGGTGATATAGCCGCTTTCGCTGCTGCCTTGCTCGCCCGGGCGCAAAGAGGCGTATATGCCAGTCTTGTCCAGGATGACCGCAAAGGGATGCCGCCAGCCCTCCGGCAGCAGCAGGCCGGCAAAACGCGACGGATTCACCGGCCGGGCGTCGGCGCGCAGCAGCCACCGACCGCCTTCCTGCTGCAGCCAGCCCTCAACATCCGTGTTGATGGCGCGAATGAAATTGAAGCCGGCCGGTATCTGGGCGATGAGCTCGCCGCCGGGCGCGGCGTAGAGATTCGTGGCTTCGGGTCCAACCCGCCAGAAGCTGTATTCTTCCAAACGCCGGCGGTCAACCGGTATCCGGTCAAATTCGGGTAGGGGATAGGCGTTCATCATCGCCTGGCATTGGGCGCTTTCAGCCGCGGCGACCGCCGCTTCGACGCTCGCGGAGGACCCGGCCGGCGCAGCGCAGACGCCCGGATCGTATGCTGGAATTTCGGCGGTTGAGTCGGCGAATGCGCCGGGAATGGCGATGAAAACAAGGGTCAGAGCCAAAATAACGTAAGGCTTCACGGTTGCTCTCCCGCTCAGGCGCGAGCCTGCGCTTATCTATACATTACTCAAGTGTTTGAAGTATACAGTGTCAAGTCCGCCGCCGCATGACGGGCTGGTCGACGCTGTCCCTACGCTTTGGCGGCGCGATAGTATAATCGTCTTAGTTGGCAGAACATCGACACAAGCAACCGACCGTGACAAGAATCATCCGAATTGGCGCGCGCAGTTCAAGATTGTCGCTTTGGCAAGCGAATCACGTCGCCGATCTCATACGGGAACGCTACGCGAACGTAAGCACTGAGATCCGCGAATACAGGACGCGCGGCGACATTGACCGGTCATCGCCCTTGCCGTCCATTGGCGGCAAAGGCATCTTCACCGAAGCGTTGGAAGCGGCGCTGCGCGGGCGCGAAATCGACTGCGCCGTGCACAGTTTGAAAGATATGCCGGTTGCGGATAGCGCCGGACTGGCAATCGGCGCCGTGCCGGCGCGGGGCGATCCCCGCGATGCGCTTGTGAGCCGCAAGGGCGAAACGCTGGCCGAACTGCGGCAAGGCGCTCGGATCGGAACCGGCAGCCCCCGCCGGCGCGCCGAGATTCTGGCCCTGCGTTCGGACCTTGAGGTACTGCCTATCCGCGGCAATGTGCCGACGCGCATCGACAAATTGCTGGTGGCGGACGGGCAATATGATGCGCTCGTGCTGGCGGCTGCTGGCTTGCAGCGCCTCGGCCTGGAAGGGCATATCAGCGAAGTATTCGAGCCGGCGCGCATGCTTTCCGCGGCCGGGCAAGGCGCGCTCGCTCTGCAATGCCGCGCCGATGCCGAAGAACTGGCCTTCTACGCGCCGCTGGGCGATATGCCGACCGCGCTTGCCGTCAGCGCTGAACGCGCCTTTCTTAGCGCGCTGGAGGCGGGCTGTTCCTTGCCCGTCGGCGCATACGCGTTTATCGAAGGGGGCGCGCTCCATTTGCGCGGGCGCGTTATCTCTGAAGACGGCAGCATGACAATTGAAGGACGCGACACTGTCGGGCTGGCCGGCGCGCGCGATCGCGTTCAAGCCGCGCGGGAACTGGGCGCGCGCCTGGGGGAGCGGGTATTGAAAAAGGGCGCCGGACGGATTTTGCAGGTCGACAAGTCCGGCGCAACCGGCGACGCCGAAGAATGAGGAACGCGATGCGAGAAGCAGATTGGTTCAGTGGAGAGCGAATCGTCGTCACCCGCGCCCGCCATCAAGCGGCGGCGCTGGAAGATTTGATCCGGCGGCATGGCGGCGTTCCCGTTTCCTATCCCTGTATCGCGATTGAAGCGCCGGCGGATCTGGGACCGCTGGCGCGGCAACTGCGCAAGCTGGAGGAATACGACTGGCTGCTGCTCACAAGCCGCAACGCCGTGCGCGCGCTGAGGGGCTTTGAACTGGATCCGACGCATGTCAAAATCGTGGTGGTCGGTCCGGCGACGCGCGCGGAATTAAAAGCGCAACTGGGGATTGACCCCGACTTTAGACCGACGGTCGCCTCGGCCGACGCGCTGGCGCAGGAGCTGCCGCTCAGTCGAAGCGACCGCATCTTGATGCCCCAATCCAATCTGGCTGACAACGCGGCGCCGGCCATATTAAGGGCGCGGGGCGCCGAGGTCAGCACAGTTGTCGCCTACAAGACGGTCGTCGGCGACGGCGGGGCGGACCTGCCGGCCATGCTCGAGCGCGGGAGCATTGATGCTTTGACATTCATGAGCCCTTCCGCCGTCCGCTTCTGGCGGCGCCGCTGCCCGGCGCCGGCGGCGTTGAACTTGCCGGCCGCCTGCATTGGCCGGGCGACGGCCATTGCCGCAGGCGAAATTGGCTTCCAGAAAGCGTTTGCGCCGTCCGAGCATTCCGCGCGCGAAATGCTGCGGGCGCTTGCCGATTATTTCACTGCGGCCCGCGGCAACTAAATTGAGATTGGCGCCAATTGCTTAAGGCGATTTAATGTCAGTTTTATTCTTGGCAGAACGCCCTTCTTATATAATGAAAATAACGGGCGCGTAATACGGCGCATGCTGGCAGCGCCAGTGAATCAGGGCGACAACCTCCTTTGACAGTTGAGTCGAAGACTGACATGGCGGACGATTGACATCGCGGGGGGGGGCAGGGCAAATGGAATTGAGACAAGAGATTTATACACACGACAAATTCACCGAGAGCGACCAGTTTTGGAGCCCGGAGTCGGAGGATTACGCCGCCGCCAGCCAACTGATCGGCGCGATGCGCGCCGGCTGGCGCCTGGCGCTGCCCCGTGTGAGCGCGCGGCAGATCTGGAATAGCGGCAGCCGACCGCGCACGGTTTATGAATTCACGCTGATGCGCGGCAGCCAACTGATGATTATGCCGGTGCTGAGCAACCCCTTCATCGAGCGCTACATCATCCAGCATGACATTCGCATCATCTACGACATCAGCGCCGATTCCGCGGTGATCCCCGAATAGGCCAGCTTCTTGATTAAGCGGGCGCGATGCCGCCCATCGAATCCATGAACAATTTTGCCGAGCGGCTGTTAAAGTCCGATTAAGCGCCGCGGGCTGTCTTGTCGTGGGCGGGGCGCGCGCCTATAATCGCGCTGTAGGTCGAGAACTTGGGAACGTTGGACAGGATGAGCGAGCGCAACGAGCAGAATCTATACATGCAGCACCAGGATGTCACATCGCAGCACTGGAGTTACTCCTCGGAGCGCTATGCGGGCGGCGATAATCTGCTGACGGCAATCGAGCGCGGCTGGAGCATCGACCGGAAGGTCCTGCTGCGGCGGCATTGGTTCGCCGGCATGCGCTGTATCGAGATATTCCATTTCACCATCCGCCGCGATGATGTGGTGGCCGATATGGCGGTGGTGGGCAATCCATACGTCTACCGCTTCCTGGCGGCGGCGCCGCATGAGCTGGTGGAGGCGGAGGACGCGGCGGTGGCCTAGTCCATAAGAACTAGGATTCGCTCCCGAACATTCCCTGCTGCGACTCCCCATCGGAGTTTGTTCCGCCGGATTTTTGAAACTCGGCTCGCTTGATGCTAGTGTATTGCCCCGGCATATCGACGCCTTCGCCTTCCAGCAGATCCCCAATGGTGAGGATCTGAATCTTTCGGTAACGCTTGCCATTCCGCCCCGGCGATTCATAGTATTCCGCCGCGAGCGCTTCTTTTTGCATGGCGCCCGTCGGCTGTTCCAACGTGATGAAAACGCCAATCGCCGCATTCTCCCGTTCGACTGCGCCTTTCAGATCGCGAATGTCGCGGGCGGTGACCTTGCCTGACTTGACCTGCACGACAACTGTCGCAGCAATGGGCTTGCCTTTGTCATTTTCTTCAAAAAAGTTGATGATGCCGTCAACGCCCTGGTCCGCTCCTTTTCTCCCTCTGCGCGAGCCGGGCTTTCCTTTTGTTGGTATAGCCCCAATCAGCGAAAGCGCCCACCATTCAAATTGATAGCGCCCTTCATTATCCGGGTCGCGCGCCAAAGCCCGAGCCGCGTCTACCGTAACCGGCTCGCCAATCACGTCATAGTCGCTTCCGGACACAAGCTCGAACTGGTTCTGCAATCGGAACTTCTGCAGGGCGATGCTCAAATGCGTGATGTCAATGCCGATCCAGCGACGATTGAGTTTGTGGGCGGCGGCGATCGTCGTGCCACAGCCGCAGAAAGGGTCAAACACAAGGTCGCCCTCGTTGCTGCTGGCGCGGATGATGCGCTCAAGCAAAGCTTCGGGCTTTTGCGTCGGGTAGCTGAGCCGTTCTTTAGCATGCGCGCCGAGCGGTCGAATGTCGCTGATAATGTCTTGGATTAGCACACCTTCGGCTTCATCCAAGTACCGTTTCCGCTGCGGTACGTTCCCAGTTTTGGGCCAATGCACCAAGCCCGCGGCATCTAGCAAATCTAGCCGTTCTTGGACTGAAAGAGCGGACAGATCGCGATCCGGGTACGCGGCATCAAGAGCAGAACTTGGTATCGCCCAGTGACGCCCGGATTCGGTCGGATCTACTTTCCGCCAGGGCCGGCCGGAATCTCCTTGTCGCGTTCCCGCTCCAGTTAGGTCGCTTACTCGATACCGTCCCCTGCTGTCTTCATAGCGATAATAATTGTCGATATATTGTTGATCGTACGGTTGATAGACCCTATTCCACTGGTAGTCATTGCTCTTGGTATAGAACAGGATGTCGTCGGAAATCGGTCCCCATTTCTTGGCGCTGCTGTGCGCGCTCGTCCGCTTCCAAGTGATGTGATTCCGATAATTTTCCGTGCCAAAAATGGCGTCGAGCAGGATCTTCAGATAGTGGCTCGCGGTCGGGTCGCAATGTAGGTAAAGGCTACCGGTCGGCTTCAGGACGCGTTCCAGTTCAATTAGGCGCGCCGCCATCATCACCAGATATGCCATCATCTGGTTGTGCCCGATCAGGTCCATCAGCGCTTTGATTGCGGTCGCTACCTGTGCGGGCGCATGCTGAACGATGTCGAAGTAAGTCGATAAAGCGGCTTCGCTCCAATGCCAGGTGTCCTCAAAGGCGGTGATCTGCGCTTCGCTGTCCGCCCCGCTTTCCGCTTTGAAAAGCACGTTGTAGTTTCGATTGCTGTTGAAAGGCGGGTCAAGATAAATCAGGTCGACGAATTCATTGGGAAAGTACTCCCGATTGCGCAGGATTTCCAGATTATCGCCATAGTACATTCTGTTATTCATGTTGCGTCCTTGAGATGGAAATCGTCCTGTCAGTATAGCATTGGCCGCGCTAAATTTGGATAAATCCCAATTGTGAACGAGGGCAATCGCTTCAAATTTTCTTTAACCACCGAGGGTGCCGAGTTTATGTTCTTTTGGAGACTTATCCGCATAATTCCACCGCCCGAGTTGAGAAATCTCCCGCTGCCTTGTCAATAGACATAATGCCGCCACCAAAATACCTGCAAAATGCTGGGAACTCTCCGAGCAATTGCTTTTCTCGGTGATGAAGGTCAGTGTCTACGCGACCCTCGGTGTACTCGGTGGTGAAATTTGGTTTGACTGCTGTCATAAAAGCGGATTTTCATTTTGAAGCGATTGCCCTGAATCGTACTCCCCATTGAAGCCCTCTGATTTCCCCCAATTTTCACATTCCACTATAATGAACGCGATGTCCACCGGCTCTGCGCGGGATGCAAGCGATGGCCGACGACCCGACGCGCGACTTGCCGCGCGCTGAAAAAAAAGAAGAGAGCGCCCCCCAATCGCCCGAAGAGATGATGGGGGATATGCTCAGCGACGCTGAGGATGAACTGCCGCGGCCGGAGGATTACGCCGCGGCGCCCTCCGGCGGCGATATTAAACAGTTCGCCCGCCCCGAAGACGAGCCGCCGCCCGCGGTTGCCCCTCCCGAACCGGCGATCAGCGCGGAAGCCCAGCGTTTCCTGGACATGCAGAATCAAGCGGCCACGCTGGCCGAACTCCTGAGCAAAGAAGAAATCAGCTTTGAAGATTACCAGCGCCTGCTTTACGAAGCGATGACGCAGGATGACGCCGGCATCTGGTGGATGATTGATGCCGAAAATGAAGAGTGGTATCGGCACGATCCCGCCAGCAACCAGTGGCTCGTCGATTATCCCGATGCCCTGCGGCGTTTGGACGGGGCGCGGAGCGAGGCGATTGATCCCGATGCGACGCTGACGCAGCCGGATACCGCTTATGATATGCCCGGCGATCTCGGCGGCGCGAAAGCAGGCGATCCGATTCTTGATGAGCGCGGCGTCAAGATTGGGGTTGTGCCGCCGACAAGAGACGCTCTCTACACTGTGCCGGGCTCGGCTGCCCTAATGGAGGAGTTGCCGGGGCAGCAGCGCACGCTGCAATCCGATGCCCAGGCGACGGGCACGCTGCAGGCGCCGGCGCATAGCGCTGCGGATTCGGTCATTCCCCGGACAATCGACACAGAATTTGATTTGCAGCCATCGCCGGTCGTGCAGGAGATGTTGGCCAGCCGCCGCCGCAGCCGATTGCGCGTGGCGGCGATCCTTGCCGCAACGGCGCTGATTGTCGCGCTGATCGGCGGCATCGTGGCCGCCGGCGCGATAATGATGTGGTATCGCGACAAACTTGAACCCTTCAGCGAGGCGATCGCCGCGCTGGAGAATTACAGTCCGGGTTATCAGACTGCGCGGATATTCGACGCAGAGGGCAATTTGCTGGCGTCGCTGAACAGCCGGGAAACCGGAGCGCGCACGGCTGTGCCCTTGGAAAGTGTCAGCCCCTTCATGATTCATGCCATCGTATCGCAGGAGAACGAGCGATTCTTCGATGATCCGGGCTTCGACCCGATCGCGATTGTCCGCGCCTTCATGCAGAATATCCAGGGCGGCGGCGTCGAATCGGGCGCCAGCACCATCACCCAGCAGATCGCGCGAAATATTGTGTTGCGGGATCGTGAAGTGACGGTTGAACGCAAGCTGAATGAAATCGTGGTCGCGCTGGAAATCGCCAATCGCTACGACAAAAACTTCATCCTGGAGCTGTATCTGAACGAGATCTTCTTCGGCAACCAGAGTTACGGGGTGGAGGCGGCCGCTAACTTCTACTTTGGTCACGGGGCGGAGCAGTTGAATTACGCGGAAGCGGCGCTCTTGGCGAGCATTGTGCCATCGCCCTTGCAGCAGGATCCGGTGGTCAATCGCGCGGCCGCCGTGCGCGGCATGCGCTCGACCATGGGCAAGATGATCGACATCGGTTGCCTTCAATATCAGCATGGCGACTGGATGAGCCGCGGTCCATTTTGCATCGGCGCAGACGTCCAGGTCGAGCTTGGCGGGTCGACGGCGGCCCTGGTGAATACCAATGACGCGGGCGAGATTGTGGGTGGCGCGGCTATCCTGCAAATCGCCGAGATCGAAACCGCCGATTTCCGGCCCGGCCAGGCGCAATCGCCCTATCCTCATTTTGCCGATTTTGTGCGCGCGGCGGTCGAGGCGGAATTCGGCGCGGATGCGTTGTTCAAGCGCGGTCTAAGCATTTACACCACCTTGAACCCGGGCTTGCAAGAGGCGGCGCAGGCGGCACTCAGCAATCAGGTGCAAAAGCTGACGGCGCTGGCCACTGGAGTCAACACCGGCGCTGTCATGGTGACGGACCCACGAAGCGGCGCCATTCGCGCGATGGTCGGCAGCCATGATTATAACGATGCCTTTGCTGGGCAAGTGAACAACGCGCTGACTTTCCAGCAGCCCGGTTCCGCGATCAAGCCTCTGGTTTATGCGGCGGCGCTGCAGAACAACGACGGCAATTATCTCACGCCCGCCAGCATCGTATGGGATGTGCCGCTGCGCGAAGATCTCGGCGCCGGCGGGATATACGAGCCGCAGAATCTCGACCGCGAATTCCACGGTCCGGTCTCGCTGCGTTCTGCGCTGCAGAACAGCTACAATGTGTCGACGGTCAAGATCTTTCGCGATTATGTCGGTGTCGGGCGCTTCGCCAACACAGCCGAAGCCTTTGGATTAAAATTCCCGGAAGATTCTCTGATATCCCTCGCCAGCGCTTTGGGCGCGAATGAGGTATCGCTCTATGACTTGATGGGGGCTTATGCCGTCTTCGCGAATGGCGGCCGGCGCGTCCCGCTTTATGCCATTGAACGCGTCACGGAAGTCATCAATGGCGAAGAGGTGGAGATCCCGCGCGAGCGCGCCGCGCCCGCCCAAGCGATATCGCCGGCCCTGGCTTACCTGATGCAGAATATCCTCAGCGACGACAGCGCGCGCGACCCCAGTTTCAACCCCGGTTCGGATATGACGCTTGCGCGGCTCGGCATCCCCTCCTTGAACACGGTCGCCGCCAAGACCGGCACGACCAACGGCGGCCGCGATCTGTGGACGATGGGCTTCACCGAGAATGCCGTGGTTGGCGTCTGGCTTGGCACATCGGATAATTCGCCAACGTACAACACAAGCGGCATCCAGGCCGCGGCGCCGGTGTGGAATGCGGTCATGGCGATGGCGACGAACTGGTATCCGCCGGCGCCATTCCAGAACCCGGGCGGCGTGGTGGCGCGGGAGATCTGCCGGACGACGGGCACGCTCAACTACGCCAACTGCCCGGCGCCGACCACGGATTTATTCTTGCATGACCAATATCCGCCGCCACCGGATGCCGGATTTTTGCAGCGCCTGAATGTGGATAGCTGGACGCTGCTGCTGGCCAATGAGTTTTGCGCGAGCCACGCGCTGGAGCGCAACTTCGCCGCCATCGCCGAGCCCGCCGCGTTGGACTGGCTGAACAATACCGAAGCGGGGCGGGACTACGCGAGATCCGTAGATTTGACGCTGCCCGTCCGGCCGCCGCCGCAAGCCGCTTGCGCCCAGGGGCAGGCGCTGCCGCTGATCAACATCAGCAGCCCCAACGCGGGCCAGGTGATGCGCGGCGCCTTTGATATCCGCGGGCAGGTGCAAGCGCCCGACTTCGACAAGTTTGAGCTGCTTTATGCCAGCGCCGAAGATCCGGAGACCTTCTACCCCATTAGCGCGTCGCTGGTGCAAATGCCGCAATATGGCAGTCCGCTCGGCAACTGGGATACGGTTGCGGGGCAGATCCCAAATGGAAATTACATCCTGCGTCTGGCGGCGTCGTCGCTGCATGGCGGCTTCATCAACTTCGATCTGAATATCAGCGTCGACAACAGCGCTTCATCTTCCGAGCCCGGCGAGGCGGTCTTTGGCCCGACTGTGGACGCCATAGCGACGCCCGCCGGCGCGTGAATCCCGATCCGCCATTGCCCACTGCTTAGCTCAAATATTCTGCTAGAATAAGAAGACCTCATCGCCGAAGGAGAAGCCCGGCATGGCGCAGCAATCGCTCGCCGAGAGCATGAACCCGCAGCGGGAAGCCGCCATCGCCGCCGGGCCATACCGGTAGAAGGCTGCGCTGCCATGGCAAATTCTCAAGACCGCATGAATCCGCAGCAAAAAGCCGCCGTAACTGCCGGCGATGGACCAGTGCTGGTGCTGGCTGGCCCTGGAAGCGGCAAGACTCGCGTGCTCACCAGCCGCATCGCCTATCTCATCCGTCTGCGGCGCGTGCCGCCCTCTCGCATCATGGCGGTCACCTTCACCAACAAAGCCACGGACGAAATGCGCTTGCGGCTTGAGCGCATGCTCGGCGGAAATCTTGATGGCATGCAGATTGGCACTTTCCACCGCATCTCTGCGCGATTGCTGCGGCGAGAAGCGGAGCTGCTCGGCTTTCGCTCCAACTGGAAAATACTCTCAACAAATAAGCAGTACTGGCTCATTCGGGGAATCCTGGAGCGGATTGCCCATAAGGACAAGTCATTCAGCCCCACCGGAATTCGCAAGGCGATTTCGCTGGCCAAGAACCGCATGATCTTGCCCGATAGGTATAAGGAGACAGACGAGTTTAGCGCGACGGTTCGGCAGGTGTACCAGAATTATCAAGAGGAGTTGCTCGCCGAAAACCTCATGGATGTCGATGACCTGTTGCTGCAATTGGCTATCCTGCTCCGCGAGTTTCCCTCGGCGCTTAATATGTTTCAACAGGAATTCGATCATTTGCTGATCGACGAATTCCAGGATACAAACCTGGTCCAGTACGCGATCGTGAAGGCGCTGGCGTCGCCAGAAAACAATATCTTTGCCGTTGGCGACGAAGATCAATCGATCTATGCTTTTCGCGGGGCAAACCACGGCAATCTAAAGCGACTGCGCACCGACTTCCCCGGATTGACCCAGTTTCTGCTCGAAGAGAATTATCGTAGCACACAGAACATTCTCGATGCGGCAAGCGCGGTGATCAGCCATAATCCACAGCGTACGCCGAAGGCGCTGTTCAGCAAGAATGGCGCCGGCGACCGCATTCAAGTTTACGAGGCATCTACGGATCTGGACGAGGCTGAGTACGCGCAGGAGCAGATTGAGATTCTGCGAGAGAGCATGGGCCTGCGCTACGGAGATTTCGCCATAATGTATCGCAATAATATACAATCTTTGCCTTTCAAAAGCGTCTTGCATCTGCATGATGTGCCATTCAGAGTCGTTAGCGCAATAGACTTCGACCAGCGGCGCGAAGTCAAAGATATCATGGCTATGATGCATCTGGCGCAGCATTCAGATTTTGAAGAGCATTTCAAGCGCCTGGCCGAATTCAAGGCCTTTGGCATTGGCAATGCGGGCATGAAGAAATTCCTGGACTGGATCGCAAACGACGGATTGAATCTAAACGAAGCGCTTAAGCAAGCAGGGTCTGGCGCCTCGCCTCTAAATCGCCGGCAAGCAAAAGCGTTTGCTGGTATTTCCGACATTCTGAAAACCTGGCGCAGAACCGCCGCTCGCGGGAGCTTGGTCAATCTCTTCGACCAAATCATTCAACATGCGGATTACCAGCAGCGCCTTGAGCGGATTTGCAAGGAAGGCTGGGAACTCGCTGAACGCAGAAACAGCGTCGCAAGGCTGCGCAATCTGGCTGGGGCCGTATCGGACTCGCCTGATCATTTTGAACGGTTCGTGAACATGGTGGCGATGGAAAAGGGAAATGCCGAAGAGGACCCGGACAAAGTCGCGCTGACGACGCTGCACTCGGCCAAGGGCTTGGAGTTCCCGGTCGTCTTCATTGCCGGGCTGAATGAGAACATCTTGCCTCATGTACACGAATCCGATGGCCCAAATGACGTGACGGAAGAACGGCGCTTGTTCTATGTCGGCTTGACCCGCGCCGAGTCCAAGTTATTTCTGACCTATACAAGCCAAAAAGGCCTAAGCAATGAAATGCAAGCGCCATCAGAGTTTCTTTCCGAACTGCCAGACCATCTGCTGGAAGTGCAATAGCCCGCAAATGCGACTCCGCCCCGCAGACTCGTTGTCGAGGCCTCAAGGAAGTTCCGAATCATGACCTCAAACCACCCCCTTCTCCAGGGCATGAATCGGCAGCAGGAAGCCGCTATCACCGCTGAGCCGGGACCGGTGCTGGTGCTGGCGGGTCCGGGCAGCGGCAAGACAAGCGTGCTGACGCGGCGCATCGCCTGGCTGATTCGCGAGCGGCGCGTGCCCCATCATCGCATCATGGCGGTCACCTTCACCAATAAGGCGGCCGGCGAGATGCGTTCGCGCGTTGAAGCGCTGTTGGGCGATCGCCTGCGCGGTTTGCAAATCGGCACTTTTCATGCCGCTTGCGCTCGCTTCTTGCGGATGGAGGCGGAACTTGCCGGCTACCGGCCCGACTACGTCATCTATGACAGCGACGACCAGGCAGCGCTGGTCAAGCATGTACTCAAGTCGCTTGATATCGACCCCAAGCGCTACAATCCGCGCGCCATCTTGTCCAAGATCTCCGGCGCCAAGAACGAGATGATCCTGCCGGCGCAATTCCGGTCGCTTGATTATTTCGGCGAGATTGTCAAGCAGGTTTACGCGGCTTATCAGCAGGCCTTGCTTGATGCCAACGCTATGGATTTCGACGATCTGCTGCTGAACATGGTTTTGCTGCTGCAAAACAACGATCACCTGAGAGGGTCCTACCAGCAGCGCTTTGAGCAGGTCCTGGTCGACGAGTTTCAGGATACCAACAGCGTACAGTACGAGTTGGTGCGCTTGCTGGCGGCGCCACAGAATAATGTCTTCGTGGTCGGCGATGAAGACCAAGCCATCTATGCCTTTCGCGGCGCCGACTATCGCAATGTCTTGCGTTTTCAAGGCAGCTACGCGGATCCGACCGTGATCCTCCTGGAACAGAATTATCGCAGCACACAGAACATCCTGGATGTGGCGCGGGCGGTGATCGACCGCAACCGCAACCGGACGCCAAAAGCCTTGCATACCGACCTGGGGCGCGGCGCCATGGTGTCGGTCTTTGAAGCCTTCGACGAGCGTGTGGAAGCGGATACGGTGCTGGAGTGGATCCATCAGTTGCGCGCGCAATCTGGTTTGGAATACAAAGACTTCGCCGTCATGTACCGCACCAATGCGCAATCGCGAGCGATGGAGCAGGCCTTTGTCAATGCCACCGTGCCTTATGTGCTGGTGGGGGGCGTGGGCTTCTACAAGCGGCGCGAAGTCAAGGATTTGCTGGCCTATCTGCGCTTGATTCATAACCCGGATGATCGCATCAGCTTCGAGCGAATCATCAATGTGCCGGCGCGCGGAATCGGCAAGAAGTCCTTGCAAACCTTTTTTGATTGGATGACGCGCGAGAAGCTCAGCATCGGCGAGGCGCTCAATCGACTATTCTACAATGACCCAAGTCCGCTGACGACGGCGGCGAAAAAGAAATTCGCAGCCTTCGCCGAGATGCTGGCCGGGTGGCAAGAACTGGCGAAGGTGGGCGATCTGTTAAGCATGTTCGACCAGATCACCGCCCAGACGCGTTATTACCTTTTCCTTGATGAGATGAGCAAGATTCCGGAAGAAGCGACCGAGCGCGCCGACAACGTGCAAGAACTGCGCGGACTGCTGCAGTATGCGGTGGAGGCGGAGCAGCCGCTGCATGAGTTTCTCGCCGAGCAGTCGCTGGTCGCCGATGTCGACAGCTTAAAGGACGACACGGACGCGGTGACCCTGATGACCCTGCATGCGGCCAAGGGTCTGGAATTTTCGGTTGTCTTCATCACTGGGTTAGAGGAGGGCATCCTGCCGCACTTCCGTTCATTCGAGGAGGCGGATGGCTTGCAAGAGGAACGTCGTCTCTTCTACGTCGGCGTGACGCGCGCCAAAGAGACGCTGATCCTGAGTTATGCCTTTCGCCGCGCGCTCTACGGAGGCATGGGAGGTTTGGCGGCGCCGTCCGAATTCCTGGCGGATTTGCCGTCGCATCTGCTTGATGGCTCGCCGACCACATTGGCGACGCTGCGCCGCGCGCAGAGCATCGAATCCCAGACGCAATGGGCGAGCCAGGACCCGGCGCCAAGCCGGCTGCAGCAGGACCTGCAAAGCAACACTGTGTCGAAGCGGAGCGCCGAATTGCGCAGCAAGATCAACCCCTTCCCGGGCCTTAAGCAGACTGACAGCCGGTCGTCCGGCTTCAAAGTGGGGGCGCCCGTTTCCCATCCGGAATTTGGCCGGGGCAAGGTCATCGGTGTTGAGGGGAATGGCAGCATCGTCAGCGTCTTGTTCCAGACGCAGGGGCTGAAGAAGATATTGGTTGACACCAAGGGATTTAAGGCGCTTGACGAATGACGCCCGCTCGCCGCAGCCGCTGGATTTCTTCATCCGCGTAGCCGATTTCGGAAATCAGCGCGACGCTGTGCTCGCCGCGTGTGGGCGCGGATGGCGCCGGGGCAGCGGCGCGTCAGGTCGAAGATGCAGACGCTGTGGAAGGGTTCATGTCGGGACTGTAGCGTGGGCGACAGGCGCGTGGCGATTTAGTACATGAATTGCTATGATACGCTTTCGCAACGAAGTTCAGGACTAGAATGGACTTAGGCTTGATGTTTGACCTTTCCTTTGCGGACGATCATGATCCTCGTACGCCGGTTTATCTTCGATCTTCAAAATACTGGAGTGAAAGGGTTGAGCATGTCGCTTGGCAAGTACTTTAACGAAATGGAAAGCATAAAGTTCGAAGTCCTCTTTTCGATTTACAGTAGTTTTCGGCATGTGCTAGAAGAAATGGCCGATAATGAGACCCTGCAACGGCTAACTGACGAACTCATAAGTAATCCCGCGCAAGTCAGTGAGATTCATTCCCGTATTGAGCATTTGCTGGTCGAAGTTCAGGCAAATGACGATTTGCCTCGTGACGGATGCATTGCAGGCTATTTGTATTGCCTTTCCAAAACAGATATGGCCACTGCCATGGAGGCGAGCAAGCGAATCCTGGAAACCGGCGGGTTGTGGTGGTCGGTACAGCTTGCGCTCCACGTGATCGAAACAGCCGAGACCGAAGCCGCCTGACATCAACAGGCGGTAGAAGCGCGCCCGCTGAGTAGACCCGCACCCTTCCTGAACCTTAACTCAAAGCCCGTGTAAGCCCCGGTCACAGCGCCGGCGTCGACTTGCATCAGCCGCTTCGACAAGTCAGCCGCGATAATATTGCCTTCTTCGAACAAAATGAGGGGTTAGACTGCGTTGGCTTCAAGGCGCTTGACGAATGACGCCTGCACCCCGCAGCCGCTGGATTTCTTCATCCGCGCAGCCGATTTCGGAAAGCAGCGCGGCGCTGTGCTCGCCGTGGGCGGGCGCTGCGCTAGGGTCGAAGGGGCGCGGGTCGCGTGGCTGGCCATTATGTAAGGGAGTGTAGCGTGGTCGTGCTAACGTGGCAATTGCAACTGTATACTTCTGATATCTTACTCATACTACTGGGTTTTCATATATGGTGTATAATTTCCTCTTATGCCGCTACAATATTTTGGTCTACAGAAGCCAGTATTCGCTCGAAATGGTTGGGAGATTCCTCAGCCCGACCCGTTGGTCTTGAATGAACATAAGCAATCTGAAGACTTGATTCGTATTCGTACTGTTGCTCTTGTTGATGATATGCTCAGGAAGGGCAAGTCAGGATTGAAAATTCGCTCGGTTTCCTCGTACTTATATGATTGCGTCGGCATGATTTTCGCCAATAGAAGAGCGTGGATAGACATAAATCACATGGGTCAAATTCTCACAGCTGACGGCTATAGGAAAATTGAAATAGACGAGTTGAGCGTAGGTGATGTCGTCGTTTATACTGTGGGTGAAAAGCGAATGCATGTTGGGCTTGTGACATGCATTCAACCTAGACTTGGTAAGATTCCCAGTATTCGGGTGTTGAGCAAGTGGGGCAAAGATGGGGAAGTAGAGCATCAATTGGAAGACGTCCCCCCGGCACTGGGCCACCCGAGCGAGTATTGGAGTGAAAGGGCTCCTCATGAAATTGGACGACTATTTCGCGGAAATTGAAAGTCTTGCGTTCCAAATTCAATTTTCAGTGCTAAGTGGTTTGAGCGTTGTCGAGTTCGCGCTTTCGCGTGACAAGACTGTCGATAGTCTGTTGGCCTTGCTTAAGCAGAAATCAGAACTTGCTGAGAGCATATACTGCCGAATTCGATATCTACTGCCGCGGGCGTCGGAGGAAACCAAACTCTCCTATGACGAGAGTATCGTCGCTTATCTTTACTGTTTGAATAAGACCGATCTGCTCTTCGCGTATCGCGCGAGTATCCTTATCTGGGATGCCGACGGACTGCTTTGGGCTCGGTGGTTAGCGTTCAGAATCATGCAATTTGTGCAAGAGGTAGAGGAGAGCATAGACGTTTCTTCTGTACATAGCGTCAGTGGCGAACGACGCTTTGCCGAACAGATCGAATATGCAGACATTCGTAGTCCTGGAACGACGATCGAAACTACTTTGAGTGCAAATCACAGCCCGTTTGCTTCACTTGGTTTTGAATTCTCAACCGCGGGGTAGGGGCAACAGATGAGACATGTCTGGTCAGTCCTGTGCCGCTACTCGGTTGAAGACAGGGACAGCCGCAACTTCAGCTTGATTGACACGCTCAATCAGATGTCGTTTAAGGGCGATATCCCAGAAGATCGACCGGTAACTCTTCCGATTAGTCATCGAATAGTATCTCAGTGGCGTCAGAGTAAGGAACAGTGCAATCAAGAGTATACAGTGCGCTTGCGTGTTTTAACGCCCGAAAATGTTGAAGTCGTTTCCGCCGAGATGACAGTAAGGCCGGCGTCAGATGGCAACTTGAACACTAATTTCCATTCCGATACTTTTTCATATACAAGCGACGGCATCTACGAATATGAGATTTCATACAGCCAAGGCGATAAGTGGATTGTAGCTACGCAGGTACCTCTAAAGGTAACGCACGAAAGGCTTGAACCCGAACAACAAGAAGGCGAGCCCACCGAGTAAACCGGCCCCATCCTCAATCGCGTTTCAAAACCAGCCTATGCCCCGGTCACAGCGCTGGCTCGCTAAAGAGCGCGCGCCGCACCACGAACTCCTAGTCGCTCGGGTCGACATGCAGCGTCCGCTTGGACACATCAATCGTGCCCAAGTCGCCTTCTTCGAACAAAATGAGGGGTTAGCCTGCGTTGGCTTCAAGGCGCTTGGCGAATGACGCCTGCACCCCGCAGCTGCTGGATTTCTTCATCGCTGTAGCCGAATTCGGAAAGCAGCGCGACGCTGTGTTCGCCGTGAGCGGGCGCTGCGCTCAGGTCGATGGCGTCGTCGCTCAGCCGAACCGGGCTGCGCATCCAGGGTATGCCGTCACCCGTTAGGCCGGCCATGTTCCGCGCCTGAACTTGCCCATCGTCGAGCAGCTGTTCCGGCAGAATCACCGTTGAAAAGCAGCAGTCGGCCGCGTCCAGCAAATCGGCCCATTGGGCGGCCGTCCTGGATTTGAAGAGCGCGGCGACTGCATCTATCAGCGCCGGTTGCTCTTCCTTGTTCGCCTGACGCGCAATCCACTGCGGTTTGCCGACCGCGCGGCAGAAGTTCGCCCAGAATTTCGGTTCGATGGCGCCGAGGGCGACCGGCTTATCGTCAGCGGTTTTATAGACGCGGTAGCAGGCGCTTTCGCCGCGCAGGCTCATAAAGGCCGTTTCGCCGCCGCTGGTCAGCGCTTGGATCCATGCGCTCATTGCGAAGGGCATGGCCGCTTCCGAAAGGGCGACATCAATATAGTCGCCGCAGCCGGCGCGCTCGCGCTTGAGCAATGCCGCCAGCAGCCCCATCACAGAGACATAGGCGCCGCCGACATCGGCGACCTGGTTGCCGGGCGTCTGCGGATTCAGGTCGGCGCCGAGCAGGCCGTTGCGCGCGATGTAGTTGAGATCGTGCCCGCTGACTTGCGCGTTGGGACCGGTCTGACCCCAACCCGAAAGCGAAGCGTAAACGAGGCGCGGATTGACGGCTTTGAGCGTCTCGTAATCGGCGCCAAGGCGCGCCGTCACGCCGGGGCGGAATCCTTCGATCAGCACATCGGCGCTTTCGACCAGGCGATGCAAGATGGCTTGCCCGGCGGCGGATTTCAGGTCGATGGCGATGCTCTTCTTGCCGCGGTTGCTGGCCCGGAAGAAGGCGCCCATGCCGTCTATCAGTGGGGGCATTTCGCGGGCGTAGTCGCCGGCGCGCGGGTCTTCGACCTTTATGATTTCCGCGCCGAGGTCGCGCAGGATCATGGTGGCGACGGCGCCGGGCAGGAGGCGGGTCAGGTCGAGGACGCGGGTGGCGTGGAGGGCTTGCATGGTGGGAGTTTAGCGCGGGTGGCGGACGCGTGGCAATTTCGCCTTGATTCTGATATTATCCGCCGTGTTTATGGAATCGCTAAGTCGAAACGCTGACAATCTTTGCGATGGTTTTGTTCAATCCCGAACCCAAAACGAATGACCACCCGCGGCCCGTTTTCACCAGGTCCGGTTGGAAGATTCCGCAACCACCGCCAGATGAAGTGGAAGAAGCTCAGAAACAGTTGGGAGATGTCCGAGACAACACACGCAGGTTGAAAAACCTGATTCGACCAGTCAAACGGCACAGTCTCCGCGTTCGTTCAGTTTCTCAGCACCTTTATAGTTGCGTGGGTATGGTATTCTCGAACCGCCGCGCCTGGATCGACCCGGACTGGCTTTTTCAAATTCTAACAGAAGATGGGTATACTAAACTGACAGATGAAGATAAATTGTCTATCGGAGATTTGGCACTGTATGTTTGGCTGGAAAAACCAGTGCATGTGGGTGTAGTTACTCAAGTAAACAAAGTCAACGGCCATACTATAAATTCAAGAGTACTGAGTAAATGGGGACGCGCAGGAGAAATTGAACACAGTGTAAATGATGTCCCAGACTTTTGCGGACGGTTGCATTCGTACTGGAGTGAAAGAGTCCCTGAAGATGTTTGACCATCATAAAAGGAAAATCGAGAAACCCGACTTTCAGATTCAGTTCGTCGCGCTAAGCGGATTCAGTGTTTTAGAATTGGTGTTAGAGCAACACGATTATGTACGTTCGCTGATTGCCGCATTGTCGAGTGGCGAAGTCCTGATTGAAGCTGTCTATCAGCGGATTCTGTGCTTGCTTCCCCGAGTAGAGCAAGAGGTCAACCTATCGTACGACGGGAGCATTGTCGTTTACTTGTACTGTTTATCGAAATTTGATCTGACAATGTCATATAAGGCGAGCATTCGAATTCAGAAAACCGCGGGACTATTCTGGTCAAGGCGCATGGCACGCGCAGTTGTGGAAATGTATCGCGAAAAGCAAATGAGAGACAGCGTAGTCTTGTCTTCGGATTTTGATCATCAGTCTGTGCGTTTTGACAATGTCAAACAGGTTATGTGGTTTGGCAGTGACGTCTCCAAATCCCAGTATCGTACCGACACGACGCGTCGATTTCTTCAGTGGTCGGCTGAGTCTATTACCTTTGCGCAGGCGGCCGTATGAAGCATCTCTGGTCAGTGCTTTGCTTCAAGTACATCATCAGCGCAGATAGCCAAAGTTTGAGCCTCATCGAGATTACGGATTCAATCACATTTGAAGCAGAGTTGCCCGACGAGCGGCCACTGGACCTGCCAATGTCGAGTCCGTTGTACTTGGTATCCAGTTGGATCCGTGAAGACGATGCCGAGGCGCGAATACTTGACGCGCTGATGCGAATAAAATCACCTGGCGGTAATGTTTTGCGAGAACTGCCGTTCCCTGTTGACTTGGAACGCACGGCCGGATCTCGCACATTCGGGACGATTTCGACCATACCATTTACGGTAAATGGAATGTACGAGTTTGAATTATGCGTCAAAGACAGTCGCGATTGGAAAGCAGTCGGTTCTGTTCCCGTTGGGATTGTTTGTAGTCCGCCAGCGCAAGATTCCGAAGACGGCGGATTGCAACAAGAAGGCGAGCCCACCTCGTAGACCCGCCCCCATCCGCAACCTCAAATCAAAACCAGCCTAAGCCCCGGTCACAGCGCCGTCGTCGGCCTGCGACACCAGCTTGGCGTATTTCGCCATGACGCCTTTGATGTAATTCGGCGCCGGCGCGCTCCAGCGCGCGCGCCGCGCCGCGAGCTCCGCGTCGCTCAGATCAACTTGCAGCAGCCGCCGCGACACGTCAATCGTGATCATATCGCCTTCTTTGAGCAGCGCGATGGGACCGCCGACCGCCGCTTCCGGCGCGGTGTGGCCGATCATCAGGCCGCGCGTCCCGCCGCTGAAGCGCCCGTCGGTGATCAATCCGACCTCCCCGCCAAGGCCTTGACCGTAGAGCGCGGCGGTGATCTGCAGCATTTCGCGCATGCCCGGCCCGCCAACCGGCCCCTCGTAGCGGATGACGAGCACATCGCCTTCTACGATCTGCCGGTTGGATACCGCTTCAAAGGCCGCTTCCTCGGTGTCGAATACACGGGCCGGTCCTGTCAACGGGGCCGGCGTATCCTTGAGTTTGACAACTGCGCCATCGGGCGCCAGATTACCCTTGAGCACGACCAGGCCGCCGCTGTCTTTGATAGCGTCGTCAAGGTTGCGCACGACATCTTGGCCCGGCGTTTCGTCGGCATCGGCGCAAGCTTGCGCCAGCGTTTGGCCGCTGACCGTGGGCGTATCGCCAACCATGTAACCGCCGTCGATCAGCCGGTTGATCAAGATGGGCACGCCGCCCGCCTTGAACAGATCCAAGGCAACATATTTGCCGGTCGGGCGCATATCGCCAATGATGGGCGTGCGGCGGCTGATCGCCTCGATGTCGTCGAGGCTGAAGTCGATGCCGGCTTCGCGCGCGAAGGCGAGGCAGTGGAGGATGCTGTTTGTGCTGCCAGCGGTGGCGGCCGAGGCAGCTAGGGAATTCTCCAGCGAAGTCCGCGTCACCAGTTGCGAGGGGCGGATGTCCCGCTCCAGGATGTCCAGCATCATCTCGCCGGCCTGATAGGCAACGGTTTCTTTTTCCGGGTCTTCCGCCGGCACATCGCCCATGCCCATCGGGCAGATGCCGATGATCTCGCTGATCATCGCCATGGTGTTGGCGGTGAATTGTCCGCCGCAAGCGCCCGGGCCCGGGCAGGCGACATTCTCGACAGCCATGAGTTCGTCGTAGCTGATTTGGCCGGCCTGGTATTGGCCGAGCGCCTCGAAGACACTGACGAGGTCGATATCGCGGCCGTTCAGCACGCCGGGATAGATGGTGCCGCCGTAGAGCATCAGCGAGGGCAGGTCGAGGCGAATCAGCGCCATGATCGTGCCCGGGATCGTTTTGTCGCAGGCGGAGAGCGCGACCACGCCATCCAGCATATTTGACTTTGCCACCAATTCGATGCTGTCAGCGATGACCTCGCGGCTGATCAGCGAGCCCTTCATGCCCTCCGTGCCCATGGTGATGCCGTCCGATATGCTGACGGTGTTGAATTCAAAGGGCGTGCCGCCGGCGGCGCGGATGCCGCGTTTGACATCGAGGGCCAGCTTGCGCAGGTGGAAATTGCAGGGGCCGATTTCGGTCCAGGTGTTGGCGACGCCGATGAGGGGTTTAGCCAGGGCGTCGTCATCGTAGCCGACCGCTTTGAGCATGGCGCGGGCGCCCGCGCGTTCGGCGCCGTGGACGAGAGTCCGGCTGCGCTGGTTGAGAGCGGCGCGGACGCCGTTGGTGGTGGGCATGGGGGCCTCCTTCATTAGGTTAAGCGTGATGAGCCTATTGTAGCGTAGGATGGGTCGGAGCGCAGATTGAGCCCCCTCGATGGCGTATAGCAGACGCAAAGATGACTATACTAAAGGCGACGCTATCGCTGAATCGGCCCGGAATTGTCGTGCGATTTATCCCGTCTCTTCGCAATCTGGAACTGAGCTTAAGCCACTGGGGCTGGGCCGTGCCCATTCTTCTGGCGGTAGCGCTTTTGGCGATTTCGGCAATCGATGATTATCCGCCCAGCCGCGACGAATTCTTTTCCATGCAGACGGCCGGTTGGTTATTCGGCGGACCCTACTCGCCAGCGGACGTACTGGAGAACATAAACACATTTAGGCCCGATCATATGCCGGGTTACTTCAATCTGTTAAGTCTCTGGGGAAGATTGACGGGCTGGCAGGTTGAGCTTGGGCGCATTCTCAGCATCTTCTTTGGTTTGATGTCGCTGGCGGTCACGTTTCGTTTGGCGCGAGATTTTGTCGCGCCGGCTGCCGGCGCCCCGGCCCTGATTCTGGTCAGCAGCTCCGCCATGTACAACTTCTATTTTTCCTATCTGCGGATGTATACCCTGCTGCCATTTGTAGCGGGCGTAATTCTCTGGGTCTATCTGCGCATTCTTTATCGGCAGCGGCGCGCGCGGCCGGCTGATTATGTTCTCTTGGGAATCAGCGCTTTTATCCTGATCAATATTCATGCGCTGACCGCCGCATTTCTCCTCATGCTCGGCGTATTTCACCTCGTCGTCGCGCCCAAGAATCGGCGTTGGCTGCTGGTGTCGGCAGCGGTCTGCGCCGGCGTGCTGATTGTCGCGCCTACTCTATTGCAGAAGGGCGCAGCGGCGCATGTCATCGCTGATGTTCGCGCGGTGAAACACTCGGACGCGGCATCGGCACTCATCGCCTGGCTCCATATCGCGACGAACAATCAGCCGGCTTTGCTCCTGCTGCCGCTTTTAGGGGCGCTGGTCGCTATCCGCAAGCGTGCGTATGCGCTTTTGCGCTTTTGGGCGCTGGCTGTCATCTATTTGCTTTTGATCGCGGCGATGGCCGAACTCACGACCTGGGTCAACGTAGGCACAATGCGTTATCATCTCGCCGCTTGGCCGCCATTCGCGCTGGCGATTGCGGCCGGGCTGTACAGCTTGTCTCGAGCCAAGAAGCAGCTTTACGCGCTGCCCCTGCTTTGGGTCCTTGCCGGCGCGGGTTTTCAAGCCTCCGGCGATTTATCGACCTATGTCTTCCTGCCTGGCTTGTCGACAAATATGCCGCCGACCCAGGTTATTACTCGGCTGGCGCGAAACGCGGAAACAACGCCGGCCCTGCTCGGCTACGGCGTATCCGAGTTTTATCGAGGCCTATTGGAGTATCGCGGCCAACATTATTGGCCGCGCTTTATTGATTATTCGCAGGCGGACCACTATTTCGAGCGGCATGACATTCCCATTCTGGTGGCGAACGACCTCTTAGCGCTTGAGGAAGAGGCGCGACGCCTGGCGGTCCGGCAGCCGACTGTATGGCTCTTCCATCAGAAGTCGCATACGAGCGCGACCCTCGATGCGCAAGTCGCGTCGCTATTCGGCGGGCTGCATTATGAAGTTTGCGGGCGGATCGAAGTGGGCAGGGACACCGTCATCGTCAAATACATGTGGGATCTGCTCGACTGTCAGCCGCTGCAGCCCGCCTTGCAGCGGCAAAACGAGATGATTGATTATCAATTCTATCGCGCGGCGGCGGGCGCCGAGCGCCGCCGGCTCTACTTTGTCGATCAATGGCAGGCGACGGGCGATTTCAGCGCGGGCGAATACAACCTGTCTTATCAACTGCTGACGGCGAATTGGGAGAATGTCGCCCAATTGGATTTGCCGCTGGCCGATAGCGATGAGCCGCGCCGTTATTATGTCGATGTCGCGAATGTCGAACCGGGAAGTTATCGCCTGATGTTGATCCTCTACCATGCGCAGACCGGGGAGCGGAGGCCCTGGGAGGACAATGCCGGTTCGGCGCCCGGCATGCTGCAATTGAGCGAGATCGAGCTGCGCTGACGGGTCTGGCCGGGTTTTTTCACCACCGAGTGCGCCGAGGTCGCCGAGATTTCTAGGTTTCTACCGATGAACGCGGCTAGTAGTATTGCCACTATGGAAAATCGCTTAGCCTGTCAGTCGAATGTAATGGCGGTATATTGACGGCGGCCTGAATCACATCTCGAATCGGATTCTGCTTTGCGGTCCATGCAGTCGGCTGAAAAGCAACATTTACACGCTCAGCGCGTTGCGCAGGCAGAATAAGAAACTTGGTTACATGAGTAAAGACTTGTTATGAATGATTAGAGTGCGAAATCTAGGCGCGTGAGCGGACAGAACAGGAGCATGATCGTTTCCATACACGGGAGTGTCAGGATTTGATCGGAGGTTGGTTAGTGATACGATTTCTGTCCATTTCACTCAATTGTGGAAAGGAAAATTCATGTCGGACGAAATGGATAGGGGTACAAGGCTTATTTTCCGCTTTGGTGAAAAATACGGATACACGCCTGTGTTTGGTGATCCGAATTTAGCTAAAGTATATAACGACAGTGAGTTGATTGATTACTTTGAACACGGCATACAGCTATGGATTATGAAGCCTTTGGCCGCATTATTCGAGCTACAACGTGTTAACCATGACCCCGACTACGGATTTGCAATGATGATCATAATTAACTCGATTCCCGGGTTTATCGGCAAAATACAGGGGCATCCTGAGAAAAGGCAATATAAGGAGGGAATCAAATATATATTCGAGGGCAAAATAGACGAAGATGTAATGGAATGCCTTCGTGAAAAACTGCGAAATTCAGTTGCACACAATCTTTTCACTCAAGAGAACATAACCTTAAACGGGCAAGGATTTACGCCCGTACAGGTTAATCGTGATGAAACCGCGATAGTTATAACGCCTATTGCGATGGCAGCAAAGTTTAGAAGCGCACTAGATCGCTTTGTTCGAGAATTGCGCGCTGAGTTAGATGAAAACCGGCATGTGGATACTACATGGTTTGGCAAATTCAAAGAATATATGACGGGCAACAGATTGAAATACTTTTCGGTCCAACTGCACGGTGTTAGTTATGGATATCGCGAAAGAATCAAAAGCTACGACAGTATTACCGAACAGATTAGACACTTAAACAGATTCCAAGTTGACGTTACGATTGAGAAACCCGATGTAGTTGTAGAGGGTCCAGATCAATTGCTTGAACTCTGCAAGCAGTTGATCCGCGAGACTTGACTTGCCAAACCTCCTTGCTTTTTTGCGCATGGTTTAGAGACAGATGAACGTCATACCCTAACAATATCCCGGCGTCATTCGCCCGGCCGTGACGCCGCTCACATCCAAAAGCGCCATCAACCCGGCAGATTATTTGACATCTGCGCCACAATCCCAACGATGCTGATGTATAGCGCGCCATATCCGTATCGGTTATCATCAGTGTAGACTTCACAGCATAAAACGGCTGCAGCTTATGCAACTCAGAGCCAACCCATTCAGGCCTGATAAGCCAATCGACGACTTCGACCTGTTCGCTGGCAGGCGCTATGAGTTGAGCGTCCTTGTCCGGCTCTTGTATCAAATACGCGGTCACAATCCTCGACACCTTGCGGTGCTCGGCGATCGCGGCGTCGGCAAGAGCTCTTTCATCAATCAGATTCAGTCACTGGTGGACGACAGCGCGGCCTTGCTTCGCCAACTCGGGTTTGACAGTGTTGATTACGACTTTCGGTTTCTCGTATTCAAGCATGTTGCCAGCCAACACGATACAACTGAGACGATTGTCAGTGCCTTGATCCATGAGATGGAGACCAAGGTACGCAGCGATTCTTTCGGGCAGCGGTCCAAGAAGTTTTTGGAAAAGTGGAAATTCACTTTGCAATTGCCGATGGTGGGCTCCGCCGAGTACCAACCACACAGTTCGTCAGAAATCGGCATTGACTTCGTCGACATGGTAGCTAGCTGCTGGTCGGACGTCGAATCTCGATGCGATGGTTTTGTGTTTATCATCGACGAAGTAGACAAAGTCGCGCTAACCACAGACATCGCTTCGTTCCTGAAGGTGACGACCGAGAAATTTGTCGACGCGAAGCTGAACCGCATCGCCGTCTGCCTAGGTGGACTCACTGGCGCCATGGAGCAACTCAAACAAGTTCACCCATCAATTGGTCGAGTCTTTGAGCCGATACCATTGCGGCCCATGCGCAGCGAAGAGGGTAAAGAGGTTATACGCAAAGCGTTGGAGAGTGGCGCAGATTCAAGTTCGCTCCGGTTCAGCCCTTCCGCTATGGATGAGGTAGTAGACCTGGGAGGCGGGTTCCCAGCGCTGATTCAGCAATTGTGCTTTTACGCTGTCGAACATGATGACGACAACATTATTGACGAGAAAGACGTCAAACGGGCGATCGACGAAGTTGTATTGCGCATCAAGGCGGATGAACTTGACTCCGCTTTCAAAGAAGCGGGCACAGGAATGACTGCTCGTATCCTTAAGGCGCTGGCTGACCACGACGATCTCAATGTTTCGCTGCGATACATCTCGGAGACCTTGGACCGAAAGCAGAACGAAATCAGTTCGCCGATTACCAAGTTGGTCAGAATGGGCAAGGTGACGCGAGTTGAGCGTGGCGTTTACAGCATAACGGATCGGCTATTGAGGCAGTACATTCGCAACCTGGATATTTTGGAAGAACTTATCCAGCGCGAGAATGGAGAAGAGTTGGCGAAGTGAGCTAATAGCCATGCTGCGGCTCTATGTGCAAAACTTGGATGCGCTAGATCCAAGGCTGCGCTTGCAATTTGATGACGATGTTGACGATTAGCCGCAAAATCTACGATAATTCTAAAGTGTCGCTAGATTGATTTTCCGTTAGCAGGTTCTCATCCCATGCCCTGCGAACTCATCACCCGTGGCCGCATCTGACTGACCGCGACGAACGTGGCAGCCCCTACTTAATCCCGGAGCTCAGGAAACTGTTGGTAAATTGCGTCTGCACGAGGGCGATGAGGACGAGAATCGGAACGGCGACGATCAAGGTGCCCGCGCCGAGGAGATCCCACTGCGCCCCGATCTCCGATGACTGCACGAGCAAGGCGAGCCCGACGGTCAGCGGACGCGTTTCGACGCTGCTCGTGATCAGCAAGGGCCACAAGAATTCATTCCAGTGATAGGTAACGGATACGACGCTGAAGGCGATTAGAGGCGCGCGCGTGACCGGCAGAAAAACATGCCACAAAACTTGCAGCCAGCTGGCGCCATCGCTGCGCGCCGCTTCTTCAAGTTCCTTGGGCACCTGCTTGAAGGCCTGGCGCATGAGGAATGTGCCAAAGGCGGACGCGATATAAGGCGCCATCATGCCCTGGTAGGAATCCAGCCAGCCCAGCGCCACCAGCGTCTGATAATTGGGCAGAATCAGGACGGTGGCCGGCACCATGAGCTGCGTGAGGAAGAGGAAGAATATCTGGTCTTTGCCGCGGAAATCCAGCCGGGCCAAGGCAAAACCGGCCAGCGACACAGTGACCAATTGCAGCGCCAGCAAGCCGAAGACCCAAATGACGGTGTTCAGATAAAAGCGTGGAAAGGGCGCGACTTCCCAAGCTTCGGCGAAGGCGCCAAGGTGCAAGCTCTGCAGCCAGACCAAGGGCGAGCCATTTAGCAGTTCGGTCGTTGGCACGAAGGCAGCCAACATCGTCCAGATTAAAGGCACCATCCAGACGATGCCGAAAACCGCCAACGATAAGACGGGCAGGATTTCACGCCAATTCCGCTTACGCGCTGTCATTGTTCTTCAGGCAATCTCGCAACTCAATCGTAGTGAACGCGGCGTTCCAGATAAACAAATTGCAGAATCGCCATGGTCAGCAGGACGGCGAGCAAGACGACTGTCATCGCCGAGGCCATCCCCGTTTTGAACCATTTGAAACCTTGCTGATAGACATAATACAAGGATAGATTGCTGGCATTATTTGGACCGCCCTCGGTTAATACGAAGATATGATCGACCTGCTGCAAGGAGTTCAAGACGGCGATCGTTGAGACGAAGTAGGTGGTTGGCGAGACAAGGGGCCAAATTATGTAGCGCAGCTTTTGCCAGAACGAGATGCCATCCAGTTTCGCCGCTTCCAGGACATCGATGGGCAAGGCTTGAAGCGCTGCCAAATAGAACAGGGCGAAGTAGCCAACCTGCTTCCACACGTAAACCGCAAACAAACCCGGCAGCGCCAGGTCAGGGTCGCTGAGCCAGTTCGAGCGCGGCAAGCCCAAGCCGCCGAGGATCTCGTTGAACAGGCCGACGCGCGGGCTGTACAAAAAGAGCCAGATCGACGCCACGCTCACCATCGGCAATCCAATTGTCGCAAGAAAGGGAAAGCGAAAGAACCCGATATTGCGCAGGCCTTGATTCATCAGGATCGCCAGGAGCAGCCCGCCGATGACGGCAATGAGCAAGCCGCCGGTCACATAGGCGACCGTGTTCTTGATCACTTGCTGGCTGATCGGGTCGCTGACCATTCTTTCGAAATTATCGAGGCCGACGAATACCTGGTTGCGCCCCCGCCGCGTATGCAGGCTGCTCCACATAACCGAGACAATTGGCCACAGGGTAAACACAGCCAGGAATACGAGGGACGGCAACAGAAAGATATACGCGATTGCGCCGTGGTTGCCAAGCGCCCGCATAAAAGGCAGGGAACGAGTTGACGGAACTCGTCCCTGCGCAATTGAAGAATTGGATTCAGCCTGTCTCATAGGCTTGTGTCAGCGATCAGCCGCCCAATTCGCAGCCGGATTGAATGAGCAACTCATCGGAACGATCTTGCGCGACTTGCAGAGCTTCCTCTGGCGACAGTTGGCCCGTGTACACCGCCTCAACCGCTTGCGTTGTGATGACGGCCATCTCCGGTCCGGCCAGGGTCGCCGGGAACTCCTTGACGGCGTATTCCAGTTGCATGCGGGCGGTCGAAGCCTGCGGCACGTCCGCGGCGTAGCTCATCAGCGGGTCCGTCTCCCAGGCGGCGTTGCGCGGCGCGACATAACCGCTGTCGATGCCCCACTGGCCGATCTGCTCGGGACGCACCATCCAGCGAATGAAGGTCCAGGCCGCTGCCTGCCGCTCTTCGCCGATATCGGCCATGATGTAGAAATTGCCGCCGCCGACATTGGCGCCGTAACCAGCCGGGCCGCCGGGCATAAAGCCGGTGCCAAGCTCAAAGGGCACATCGTTTAGCAGCGAACTTAGGCTGCCAGTGGAGTGATAGATCATCGCCGTCGCCCCGGCGATGAAGTCGGCCGGCGCCACGCCCCACTGATTGACGCCGTCGGGCATGATGCCATGTTCAACTTGCAGGCTGCGCAGGAACGCGAGGGCCTCGATCGCTTCCGGCGTGTTCAGGTATACGCCGCAGGGATCGTCTTCCACGGAGCCGATATGCTGGCCGGCTTGAATGGCGAAATTGGCGTAAATCCAGAACGATGTCGGAATCTCGACGCCCCAACGCGTCACATTGTCGCCATCAGTCACGACCAGTTGCTTGCCAAACTCGACCAGCTCGTCCCAGGTGGCCGGCGGCGTTTCGGGATCAAGACCGACCTCGGCGAAAGCGTCCTTGTTGTAGTACAAGATCGGCGTTGAACGCTGCCAGGGGATACCCCAGACCTGACCAGCGGAAGTCGAATTGGACATAAAGGCGTCGAAGAAGTCGTCAATATCCAGGCCCTCGTCCGAGGCGATATAACCATCCAGCGGAATGACGCCCTCCATATCGACCAGGGTGTACAAATCGGTGGACAGCAGAATCGCGACATCGGGCGGTTGACCGGACATAATCGCGGCTTGGGCGCGCGCCATATTCTCCACATAGTTGCCTGTGAAGACGGGCTCGACCTGGATGTTATCGTGAGCGGCGTTAAATTCAGCGACATAGCCGTCGATGGCTTGGGCCAGCGGACCGGCAACCCCAACCGGGTAGAAAAACTGCAGCGTGATCACATCCTGCGCCACAGCCCCGCCACTGAGAAGAGCGAAAGCGCAGAACAGCAGAAGCAAACGAATGCCTATAGATTTCTTGAACATTTTGGCGTCTCCATTACTTGTAGAGCTATGCGTTGCGGGCTTTAGCCGAAGCACTTTTGTACAAATAGGCAACCTTTCCCCGCCCAATCGAAAGCTAGCGGACGAGATAGTGAGAAAAGGAACATTTTCCTGCTGCCTTAATCCTGAGGACGATGAGGCGAAGCGAACGCCTCAAGGTCGGCAAGGAGGCAACAGCACATTATAACGCGCTTCTCCGGCAATCCAAAATACTCGGGCGCGGCGCGCAGGGCAATCGCTTCAAAACTGGCGCCGCTGCGACGAGCAAAACTAAACTGAAATTTAACCACCGAGGCCACCGAGGCCACCGAGGACGCCGAGGAAAGCGATTGATCGGAGATTTCGCGGCATATTGTCGCAAAATTTTTGGGCGGGAAGGAAGTTCATCGGCCAGGTTGCGTCAAGCCTGCCCAATTTAAGCAGCGGATTTAGGGAAAAAGTCGTCAAAAGCATCTAAACTCTGTGTCCTCTGCGTCCTCTGTAGTTAAAAGAATTTGAAGCGATTGCCCTGGCGCGGCGCGAGGAATGAATGGCGCCTGTTGCTGCCGGCGCGATTATGGAAAGCAACCGGATAGCGGTCCCCTAGGCTTAGATGCCGGTTTTGCCATTCGCCGCTGAAGCGGCTATAGTACGCAGGTCCGCATGGGGCAAAACAATGTGATAAGGACGAGGTTTCCATCTCAACCGCGCTTGATTCTACCCAGCGGGCGTTTTCGAGTGGTATAATCACAGCGAAAGCCGTAGCATCCGCAATCGAGAGTGACACAATGGAATTGACATCATTAATCTCGCAACTGGCTGACGCCGGCATCACAGACATCGCTGCCTTGGTCATTGTTGTGCTGTATGTGCGCTACTCGGCGAGTGAAACGCGCCGCGAAATCAGCAAAGAAATTGAAGATAGAATCGGTTCAGCCAAGTCAGATTTAGTAGATTCGAATAATGAGAATCGTCAAGAGATAGGCTCAATCAGGACAGATTTGCAAGAATCCATAATACAGAACCGTCAAGAGATAGGCTCAGCCAGGACAGATTTGCAAGAATCCATAATACAGAACCGTCAAGAGATAGGCGCAGTCAGGACAGATTTGCAAGAATCGAATAAGGAGAATCGTCAAGCGATTGTCGCGCTCAGGACAGATTTGCAAGAATCCATAATACAGAACCGTCAAGAGATAGGCTCAGTCAGGACAGAATCGCGGCAAGAATTCAATGCCGCCAGGACATATTCCGAGCAATCGCACAAAGAGATTATGCTGCACCTCATTGATGTGCGCGAGCGGCTTGCCAACATCGAAGGCCGGCTTGGCGCGCCTACGCCCAGAATGAGCGCCGTATCGCCACCGTTAGAATCGCCCGAAGAAGAGCCCTCGGCGCAAAGCTGAAATCTCTCATGACCTACCAAGCCATCAAGCGCGGCGTCATCTGCCCGACCGTCACGCCCCTTGCGCCCGAAGGCGACATCAACCCGGACATGATCCGGCCCCTGGTCGACTGGCTCATCGAAAAAGGCGTAGTCGGCATCTATCCGCTGGGCTCGACCGGCGAGGGACCGCTCTTCAGCGCGGACGAGCGCAAAGCGGTTGCGGCGGCGACAGTCGATGCGGTCGCCGGGCGCGTTCCCGTCATCGTGCACACCGGCGCAATCACCACCGCCGAGACCATCGAACTCACCTGCCACGCCCGCGATATCGGCGCGGATGCCGCATCGGTGATCACGCCCTGGTATTTCCAGCACAGTGAAGAGGCCTTGGAAACCCATTATCGGGCTGTCCTTGAGGCGGCCGCGGGCTTTGCGGTTTACCTGTATAACCTGCCGAAGTTCGCCGTCAACAACGTGTCGGCGGCGCTGGTGACGCGGCTGGCGCGGGATTATGAAAATTGCGTCGGGCTCAAGGATAGCAGCGGCGACCTGCTGACCATGTGCGCGGTGAACCACCTGCATGATGGTAGTTTCAACACCGCTATCGGCCCGGACAATCTGATTTTGGCTGGGCTGGCGCTGGGGCTGGATTGCAGCGTATCGGGCAATAGCAATCATTTTCCGGAGATTGTGGCGGGCATTCACGATGCCTTCCACGCCGGCGATATGGCCAGCGCGCAATCGCTGCAGCGCCAGCTCAAAGCCGCGAGCGATGTCGTGGGCAGCGCGGGCTGGCTGACAGTCGTTAAAGGCATCATGACGGCGCGCGGCTTGCCGGTCGGCGGCGTGCGTCCGCCGATGATTCGCGCTTCCGAAGAGACGATCCAGGCCTGCCTGGCGCAGCTGCGCGCGCTCAAGGTGGATTTGAGCCGGGTGTAGCCGGGCCTCAAGCCCAATCAGACACAAGCCTTGTAGGGGCGAGCCATTGGCTCGCCCGCACATTTTCTATAGTTTGATATGTTTCCCCGCCCCGTGTAATTCCCGCCTCAAAACCGGTACAATCGGCGCGTAATCGCTGAGCCTATCGGAAAGCCAATCCATGCAAATTGACGAATTGCTGCACGACTTGCAGTCCGCCATCGGGCGGGAGCAGGCCGCGGCCGACCGCATGACGCGCGCGCTCTACAGCACGGATGCCAGCAACTATCAGATCATGCCCTTGGCGGTCACATTCCCGCGGGATGCGGACGATGTGGCGGCTGTGCACGAAGTCGCGCGCAAATTTGGCGTTCCGGTTCTGCCGCGCGGCGGCGGCAGCGCCCTGGCCGGGCAAGCGGTTGGCGAAGCGGTCATCATGGATTTCACGCGGCACATGCGGCGTCTGCGCGCGGTAAATGGCGAAGCGCGCACGGTCGATGTCGAGCCGGGCATGATCCTGGGAACGCTCAATGCGCAGTTGGCGCCGCTGGACCTGATGTTCGGTCCCGATCCAGCCAGCGCCGAACGCGCGGCGATCGGCGGCATCATCGGCAACAACGCCACCGGCGCGCACAGCATCCGTTACGGCATGACCGCCGATCACCTGGCGCGATTGCAAGTGGTACTCGCAAATGGCGACCTGGTCTGGCTCGACGAATCCACATCGGCCTTGAATCGCATCCGTTCGACCGTGAGCGATCTTGTCGTCGAGCAGGCGCCGCAGATTGCGGCGCGCTTTCCGCGGACCTGGCGCACGGTGGCCGGCTACGCGCTGAACAAGATTGACCCGGACGCCGTCGATTTGAACTGGCTGCTCTGCGGCTCGGAAGGCACATTGGCGACGGTGGTGCGGGCGGAACTGCGCCTGGTTGAGCGGCCAAGAAGCGAAAACAAACGCTTGGCGGTGGCCCATTTTGACACGCTGCGGGCGGCGCTGGAGGCGACGCCGCGCATCCTGGAGCTGGATCCCGACGCTATCGAATTAATGGACAAGTTTCTGCTCGACAAGACGCGCGCCGCCGCCGGCTATCGGCAGCGGCTGACTTTTGTCGAGGGCGATCCGGCGGCGCTCTTGCTGGTGGAATTCGTCGGCTCGGAATCGGAACTGCAGGCCAAGGTAAAGGACTTGCGGGCGCATTTGCGGCGGCTGGGTTTCCATGGCGCGGTGACGGTGGCGGAGACGGCGGCGCAACAGGACGATGTCTGGACGGTGCGTAAAGCCGGCCTCGGCCTGATGATGAGCGAACGCAGCGAAGCCAAGCCGGTTTCTTTCATTGAAGACGGGGCGGTGCCGGTTGAGCATCTGGCGGATTACATCAGCGATGTCGAGCGCATCATTCACGACAACGGCACGGCTTATGCCATTTACGCGCATGCCAGCGCCGGCTGCCTGCATATTCGTCCGCTCATCAACCTCAAGTCGCTGAAGGGGCGCCAGCAATATCGCGCGATTGCCGATGCCGTCGCCGAGACGGTCATGAAATATCAAGGCACGATTACGGGCGAGCATGGTCAGGGCCTGGTGCGCAGCGAATTCAGCGAGTACCTCTTCGGCGCCGAATTGCTGGGCGCGTTCCGCGAAGTCAAGCGGGCTTTTGATCCCACGAACATGATGAACCCGGGCAAGATCGTCGACGCGCGACCGATGGACAGCGCGGACCTGCTGCGCTATTCGCCGGATTATCAGACGATCTCCATCGACGCGCGCTACGATTGGTCGGCCGATAATGGCTTCGCGGGCGCGGTGGAGATGTGCAATGGCGCCGGCGTCTGCCGCAAGGAAGGCGCGGGGACGATGTGCCCGTCGTATATGGCGACTCTCGATGAAGCGCATTCGACGCGCGGGCGGGCCAATGCCTTGCGGGCGGCGATCAGCGGCGTTCTGCCCGACGACCTGGGCGATCAGGCGCTGAAAGAAGTATTCGATCTCTGCCTCGGCTGCAAGGCCTGCGCGAGCGAATGCCCGTCCGCGGTGGATGTCGCCAAGTTGAAGTCGGAGTTTCTGGCGAGCTGGCATGATCGGCGGGGAGTCGATTTGGCGACGCGGCTCTTTGGCAACATCCACCGCGTCAATCAACTGGCGGGCGCGATGCCGCGATTGAGCAATCTGCTGATGAATCATTCGCTGGGCAAGTTCGCGGCCGGCCGCCTCGGCATCCCGACTGAACGTCCCATGCCGCGGCTGGCCGATCGGCGCTTTTCGGCCGCGCCTTATCCCAAGCGCAACCGTCCGCAGGCCCGGCTCATCGTCGATACCTTTACCGAATGGAACCACCCGGAAGTCGGCCAGGCGGCGATGGAACTGGCGGATCGGCTCGGTCTGCAGTTGGATGCGCGGCGCTTGCCCGGCCAGGCCTGCTGCGGCCGTCCCGCGATCAGCAAGGGATTGCTGGATAGCGCCAAGGCAATGGCGACGGCCAATGTGCGTGGCTTGGCCGGAGAGGATGCCGACCTGCCTTTGCTCTTCCTCGAGCCAAGCTGCATGAGCGCCTTCACCGACGATTATCCCCGGCTTGTTGACCCGCCGGATCAGCCGGCCGCGCGGCCGCTTGCGGAGCGCTGCGTGAGCGCGGAAGCCTTTTTCGCCGATGCCCTTGATGAAGGGGCGGCCGGCCTCGAGTGGCAAGCCGAAGCGCCGCGGATTCTATTGCACGGGCATTGTCATCAGAAAGCGCTCTGGGGCACGGCCGATACCCTGCGGCTGCTGCGGGCGATCCCGGGCGCCGATGTCGCGGAGATGAATACCGGCTGCTGCGGGGTTGCGGGCAGCTTCGGCTACGAGCATTATGAACTCAGCATGAAAATCGCGGAAGATCGCTTGTTGCCGGCGATCCGCGCGAATCAAGACGCCGTCATCGCGGCGCCGGGCACATCCTGTCGCGCCCAGATAAACGATGCCGGTTTCGAGGCGCGGCATCCGCTGGAAGTGGTGCTAAACGCGCTAAATCCGTGACGCGGGTATTCAGGCGCCCTTACACCGAGTCTCCTCTTGTGCCGCAGGGGCGAGCCCGTGGCTTGCCCGCATGAATGTCGCGAAAGATGATGCGCAGTTTTTCAATTGCTTACTTGACTTTACTTATGACGCATAATGGCAGGTAATGTCCAGAGGAGCGGGCAGGCGGTTGTCTTCTTCCCCGGCGGAAAATCATTGGACTATCATTCTGTTTGTGGCACACTCTTATTATTCCAGCCGCGTTATACGGAATCCAGCGAGCAATGAAGGATATCAAACTCACCGAAATAACCGGGTTGCGGGAATTTATGGCGCTGAACGTGGTTCGCGTCAAAGAGCGGCAGCGGCGCTTCACCAAGAACCTGTTCATCTCCTTTATGCAGACGCGGCACCCGGCCGTCACCTTCTATCGCGTCGATTGGCAGGGGCAGCCTGTCGCCTACGTCATGTTGATTCATGCGCAGCAACCGACGCAATGGATCATCGAAAGATTGACGGTCGACCGCGAACATCAACGGCAGGGATTGGGTTTTGCCATTGCCGATCACTTGATCGATATGATTCATGGTTTCGAGAACAGCGAGATGGTGATCGCGCGTTATGAGCCGGAGAACGGCGCTGCGCGCAAACTCTTCGCAAAGCTGAATTTTGAGGAGCAGGAAGAACTGTTTCGCGATCGGCATGTTGCCGTTCTCAAGTTCGAATTCGAGGAGGTCGAAGACGAAGACGAGGATGAGGCAGAGCCGGAGGACAAGGCGAAGAATGCTGATGCCGAGGCGGGGCCGTATGGAGACGCCGAAGAAGATGACGATGAAGCGGACGAAGAAGATGCCGAAGAAGATACCGATGAAGGCGACGAACGACGTGAGGAATAATCTTGTCTGAGCAGACGAGCGGAGCGTCGACGCTGCTATCGGAGGCTGTGCGCCGGCGTCTGGAACCCTTGATGCTGGAGGCGCGGAAGGTGCGCGTTGGCGCCATCAAGGGCGATCGTCGCTCAATCAAACGGGGCACAAGCATCGAATTTGCCGATTATCGCAATTATGTCGCCGGCGATGACTTGCGCCAGCTCGACTGGAATATCTACGCGCGTTTGGAACGTCCCTATATCAAGCTGCTGGAGGATGAGGAAGATCTCGCGGTCCACCTGATCCTCGATGCCTCGGCCAGCATGGACTTTCCGCAGGAGGGCGAAGCGGATCAACACAAGCTGCTTTACGCCAAGCGCATTGTGGCCGGGCTGGCTTATGTCTCGCTGACGAGCGGCGACCGGCTGGCGCTGACGGCGGTCAACGGCCGGGGCGCGGCAACGTTTGGACCGGTGCGGGGGCGGGCGCGGGGAATCGCCCTGCTGCGTTTCATCGGGGAGATTGCGGCCGCGGGCGTCACTGACCTGGATGAGGCTTTGGGGGATTATGCGCTGCGAGCGCGGCGGCCGGGAATGGCGCTCATCGTTAGCGATATGTTCTCGCGCGATGGCGCCTATCTGGACGGGCTGACCGCGCTTCTAAGCCGTGGTCACGAGGTGGCTTTCATCCATGTGCTGGCGCCGGAAGAGGTGCAGCCGCTGGTGGCGGGCGATCTCAGCCTGGTCGATGTGGAGACGGAATTGCAGCAAGAAGTGACGGTGGACGGGGCGATGCTGGCTGTCTATCAGCGGCGTCTGGCGGCTTGGCGCCATGAGATTCGCGACGAATGCCTGCGGCGGGGCGCGCATTATTTCCCGCTGGTGACGGATGCGCCCTGGGAGCGGCTGATCTTGTCCGATATGCGGCGGGCGGGTTTGGTTAAGTAGCGGCGGCTCTAACTGCCGGCGCTACTGTCTCAGTCTCGGATTCTGTATAAAGGCCCGTAAGCATAGCGATTAAATCGATTCCCTCGTCGAGTTCTTCCCAGTTGACGCTGACATGGTGAAGTTGATAATCCTGCCGCTGAGCGTCTGAGGCTGCTTCCAACCGCGGGAAAAAACGCAGAGGCATGGCAATCGCGCGGCCATCAGCCAAATCAATCAATACATGTTTTTCGGTAAACCGAACGTTTGCTGGCTTGTTGCGACTTCGGTGTATGAACGGGATTCTCTCCGATTCTGTCATGTTGCGCGTCGCTCCCATCTAGGTCCTATACGAACCCGGATAATGTTTCCAAGTTTCCTTCAATAGAAGCTCATTGCCGCCGCTCAACATATATACGTGCGGCGGACGGGTTTGGTTAAGTAGCGGTCGCGTAACGCTCGGCAATTAGCGTCTTTAGGTGCGCTTTGTATTCTTCTGTCGTCTCAAGATAGAGACCGGACAGCATAGCCGTCAAGTCAATGCCATCGTCGATATCTTCCCAATATACGCTTGAACTGCCCAGATGATAGTTTTGGCGCTCGGCGTCGCTCGCCGCCTCCAGCAAAGGGAAGAAATGCAGCGGCACGCCGATAATCCTGCCGTCCGCCAATTCAATCATGACGTGTGTGTCGGTGAAGCCGAGGCGCTGCGGCTCGTTTCGGGTATCGTGGATGACTGGCTCTTTGTATATGTTGCTGTCGCGAGTCATCTCTACTTCAGCCTTCTTCTTGACTCATGTATCTCATTCCATACATTGAGCAGCAGTTCACTATTTTCCACGATCAGCTTGCGAATTTGTCTGATTTCTCTCATATTGTATCCGCGATTATGACTGATCTCAAATGTAATCAAGTTTATCCGTAGCTCTTTATCTCCCTTCCAAACATGCGCATGCGCGGGAGGGTGATCCTCAGTGTATATGCGCACATCATAGCCCTGCCCCTGTCTGTACAGAATTGTGACCATGCTTTTGTCGGATATGCGGCGGACGGGTCTGGTCAAGTGGCGGCGTAGCGCTCCGCGATGATTTCTTTGAGGCTTTCGAGGTACTCTTCAGGCGGCTCAATGTAGAGCCCTGATATGAGCGCCGTCAGGTCCATACCATCGTCAATGTCTTCCCAGTATATGGTTAGACCATGAAGCTGATAGTTTTGGCGTTCCTCGTCAGTCGCTGCTTTGAGCAAAGGAAAGAAGTCGAGCGGCACGCCGAGTATGCGACCGTCGCTCAAGTCAATCATGGCGTGTTCTTCCGTAAATCGCACCCGCCGCGCCTCATTGCGCGTTTCGTGAATGACTGGCTCTTTGTATATGTTGCTGTCGCGTGTCATCTTTTATTTGGTCTTTTTCTTGGCTCATGTATCTTATTCCATACAGGCCCATGCGCGGGAGGGCGGTCTTGAGCAAATGTGCGCGCATCAAAGCCCTGCCGCTGTCTGTACAATATTGTGACCATGCTTTTGTCGGATATGCGGCGGGCGGGTCCGGTCAAGTAGCGGCGGCTCTGGCTGACTCGGCCGACTCTGTGGGACACTGCTTTTCCAGGTCATAGAAGCCGGTGAGCATGGCGACGAGGTCGATGGTTTCGTCGAGTTTCTCCCAGCGCAGCGTCAATCCATTGCGTTGATAATTCTGTCGTTGTCTGTCGTTGGCTTGCGCCAATTTGAGAGAAAATCGCCATGGCAGGCACAGCGCGCGCCCGTCCGCCAGATGGAAAATGAGATGCTCGCGCGTAAAGCGCAGTTCTTTTGGAATGTTGCGCGTATCGTGCGCGAATGGCAGGCCCTCTACGCCGCCGCTGGCGCGCCGCGCGCCACCATCGAGGTATACGCGGGTCGTAGGTACATGAGGCTTGGGACGCGACTCCCGCTGGAAAACTGACACGATGTACATGCCGGTGAGCATCGCGGTGATGTCAATGCCATCGTCGATGTCTTCCCAATACACGCTGGAACCGTAGCTGATGTAGTTCTGCCTCTGCTGGACTGTAGCGCTTTGCAAGAGTGGGAACCAGCCAATCGGGACGCCAATGATACGGCCATCCGCCAAGTGGATCATGGCCCGCTCGTCGGTGAAGTGGACCGCGCGCGCATGGCAGCGTTCGTCGTGTATGATTGGCCACTTGTCCATTTTGTCAGCGTCCTTTTTCATGCTCACTGCATTTTATCATTGTCAAAGTAAACACAAGTAAGTGATTGAAATAATGCGCATCGTTATTCGCGGGCATAAATGCGGGCGAGCCACGTGCTCGCCCCTACTTGCTGTCGTCGGTTCAGAATGGTAACCATCATGCAGCCTGAGTATATAAGCAGTACCAAGCAAGTCATGCAAAAACTGATTGGAATTTTATTGCGACAGTGGGCGAGCCACCGGCTCGCCCGTACACACCTTGGCTTATGTTGCGAATTTCATTTAGGCGGCAGTCATTCTCAATTACAGACTTGGGCTTCCTTAGAAGCCGGCTTGGCTCTGTCAACAAGAATGGGCCCAGCGCCTCACAGCGCCACCAGGCCGCCATCCAGCGCCAGCCCGTGCCCGGTGACAAAGGAAGACGCGTCCGAGCAGAGCCAGACGACGGCCTGGGCGATTTCGCTTGGCTGGCCCAGCCGTCCCATCGGGATCGCCCGCTCCATGATCGACGCCATGAGCGGATTGCCCGCGATGGCGCTTTGCACCATGGCGGTGTCGGTATATGCCGGGCAGATGGCGTTGATGCGGATGCCGCTTTTGGCGTAGTCGACCGCGGCCGATTTTGTCAGGCCGATGACGGCATGTTTGCTGGCGGTGTAGGCGGCGGCTTTGGGCGCGCCGATCAAGCCGGCGACCGAGGCGATATTGACGATGGAACCGCTTTGCCGGGGCAGCATGCGCGCCAGTTCGCCTTTCATGCAGTGCCAGACGCCGCGCAGGTTGACATCAATGACGCGCTCGAACATGGCATCATCGGCTTCGTGCAAGCGCTGATGAAAGTTGCCGGCGATCCCGGCGTTGTTGACCGCGGCGTCCAGCCGGCCGAAGGCGTCGACGGCGGCCGCGACCATCGCCGCCACTTCTGAGGGCTGCGTCACATCGCATTTTGCGAATATGGCTTCTCCGCCGGCGTCCCGGATTTGCCGGACGGTCTCGTTGCCGCCGGCTTCGTCGAGGTCAGAGACGCAGACTGCGGCGCCTTCCGCCGCCAGAGCGAGCGCGCTGGCCCGTCCAATGCCGGTGGCGGCGCCAGTTACCAAAGCGACTTTTCCATGCAAACTTGGCATATTCCCATCCTCGCGCACTGCCGATAGATTGTGTCGCTATCCTACCTTAGCCCCGGCGCAATCCGCAGGGGCGCTTCGCCGCGAGAAGCCGCCGCCCTGTGCTATAATTCGCGCAGAAGCAAGCCGGGGAGAAAGGCCCATGATAGACGATCCCATTCTGCTCAATGACTGGCATGCGGTGTTGCCGCTGGCGCAGCTCGAAGCCGAGAATAACGTGGCCGGCGCGCGCGTCTTGGGCGAAGATATTGTCATCTGGAAAGCGGGCGATAGCGTACGCGCCTGGAAAGATCTCTGCGTGCACCGGGGTACGCGCTTGTCGCTGGGCGAAGTGCTGGCGGGCGACTTGCTGCAATGTCCCTATCATGGCTGGACCTATGATGCGGACGGGCAGTGCGTGGATATTCCGGCGCATCCCGAGCAGCGGCCGCCGACCAAAGCGCGCGCATTCACCTATCAGGCCTGCGTCGCCTATGACATGGTCTGGGTTTGCCTGGGCGAGCCGGCTTATGACATCGCGCCCTTCGAAGAATGGCATGATGATTCTTACCGCAAGATACTCTGCGGCGCTTATGAATTTCAAGCGGCCGGCCCGCGCATGGTGGAGAATTTCCTGGATGTCGCGCATTTTCCTTTTGTGCACGAGAATATCCTGGGCACACAGGAACGGCCCGAGATCCCGGAATACGATGTGATCACCGATGAGCGCGGCGTCACGGCATCGAATATCCGCGTATTCCAGCCCAATCCGGATGGCTCGCATATTCCCAACTGGGTGACATACACCTACAAAGTTCATCGACCGCTGGTGGCCTATTTTCGCAAGGAAGCGGAAGAGAAATTCGCCATTCTGCTGATGGTCACGCCGATTGAAGAAGTCAAGTCTCTCATGTGGATGTGGATGGTGATGACGCAGGGCGACAGCACTGACGAAACCTTGCGCGCCTTCCAGGACGAGATCGCCTATCAGGATTTGCCCATCGTGCAGTCACAGCGGCCGGAATTGCTGCCGCTGGACCTGCAGGCGGAATTGCACTTGCGCAGCGACAAGACCGCGATTGCATACCGCCGCTGGCTGAACGAGCTTGGCCTGAGCTTTGGCGCGAGTTAGCCCGGGCGCAGCCATCCCGGCTTACAGAACCTTAAGCCCGCATCATGCGTAGAAGTGGACAGATGGGGCGCTACGTAATCAGCGCGGCCGAATCGTTTGAGTGGAGAGCAGAACTATGACCGATTCGCCCCATTCTATCGATCGCGAACTCATTCGTTATCGAGTCAAGAAACGCATGGCCGGCCGTCGCGATCTGTTGATTCATGTTGTTATCTATGTTGCGACTGTAATTTTATTCAGGATGAATACAAGGTCTCTTGACTTGGAAAACAAATATGACTTGGAAATTCTGATGGCTTTAGGCGCGCTTTGGACTATGCCGTTGATTCTGCATGGCTTGCGCTATTTTTATCGTTGCGGGACGGGGGTGATTGCGCGCGCTGACGAGATAGAAGGCATTCTTGCCGACCAGGAGGGCAGAACGGCGCTTGATGACGAGGAAGAAATGCTAATCGAGGAGCGGGTGGCGAAGCGAATCGCCGCGCGCCGCATTGTCGTCGCGCATTTGTTGATGTCGTCTATTTTGGTCGCTATGCTTTTAGCGCTTGTGTGGCTGTATCCTGGCGATTTACATAGCAATGCATTCCGCATCAATGCGGCGACCTTCCTTGCCTTTGCGTTTGCGCTACATTTTGTACGTTTCTTCCTTGTACATGGTCGTACTTCGGAAGGACGCGCGCTGAAGATCGAGGCGGAAGTCGAACGACAGTGGTTTCAATCGCAAGAGGGTCGTTTGGCTCGCGCGCCGGCGGAGGCGAGCGGCGAAACCGATTTGCCCCTGCTTGAGTTGGGCAAATTGGGCGGGCGGCAACTGCGCTTGAATGCCGAAGGCGAAATCGAAAACGGCGATGAGCTCGCGGCCGGGCTGACACGGCGATAATGGGCGAGGCAACTTTTATGAAACATAAGTTCAAGCCCCTCGCGAAGTTCGAGATTCGCGAGCGAGTGGAAAAGCGCTTCCGCGCGCGGGGCGGCCTACGCTTTCATTTGTTGCTTGTCTTTGGCGCGGCCCTGGTCTTGATTTACAATGCATTCGATTTTTGGGTCCTTTTGGGCGAATCGCGGGGCATTATCAGCACTTTCAATAGTTATGTTAGTAGCGTCACGGCGCTGTGCCTGCTAGGTACGACCGCCGCCTTGCATGCCATCCATTATTATTTTCGGCATGGGCGCGGTCGCGAGCGGCATGAGGCGGAAACCGATACCCGCGTCGAGGAGCAACTTCGCCGCGCGGCCTCCGACGATTTGGAAGAACAGGAAGAACTGGTTCGCTTGCAGATGGCTGACAAGCTGAAGAACCGCCGCCTCGTATTTTGGCACCTGGCGCTCTATCTCGGTGTTATGATTTTGATGCTTAGCGTACACCCCTTGAACATGCGATCGAGTCTTGGGAGTGATTGGGACATCTGGCAAGGTCCGCTGACTTTCGCCGGCATCTGGGGAATCGGGTTGGCAGCGCAGCTGTTGTGCTACGTCTTCGCCTATGGCGCCGTCGGGGAAATGCGCGAGGCGAAGATTGATCAGCTGGTTGAACGCGAAATGAGACGCGACCGAAGGCGCCGCTCGACCCGCGCAGATGCCCCGGCGGACGAAGGGAGTGGGATCAGCCTGGAAGAATATGAAGGCGCCGATCGGCTGGCGAAGTCTCAAACGGAGAAGGCGCGATGAAACGTAAGAACCTGGCGCCGCTTGAAATGGAAATCCGCCGGCGCGTGGAAGCCAAGTATGACGAGCGCAACGCCCTGCTCATCCATTTCGCCAGCTATGCCGGGGTTAACGTCCTGCTCTGGGTGATATGGCTGTTTGACGGCGGCGGCTTTCCCTGGCCGCTTTTTGTCACTTTCTTTTGGGGAATCGGCATGGTCGGGCACATGCTGGATTATTATCACAAGCACGGGGGCGGCTCGCAGAAACGGGAAGAGCAGATCCAAGCGGAAGTCATGCGCCAATTGCGGCGGATGGAAGAGCGGGAAGACAGGCTGAGTGTTGAAGAAGAAGTGGAACGGGCCGAAGTCTATACTTTGGACAATTACAAAGGGCGCGGTTTGCGACTGAGCGACGATGGGGAGTTGGAAGACATTGAGCCTGTGGAAGAAGAAGGGCCGGCCAGTGAGCGCCAATCGCGGGCCTAGCTTCATGGAGTTTAGGCGCCGGCCCGACCTTGAGAACCGGGGCGGGTAAGGTGTTACAATAGCGGTAGGCAGGCTTGCGCGCCGCGTCCCGCGGAAACGCGGGCGCGGCGACATGACGAGAGTAGGCTGATGATTCGCTTGAAGCGACGCAACACCGTCTGGCTGATCACCATGGCGCTGCTTATCGGTTTCGCCTTGCTGGCGGCGCCGGTATCGGCAGCGGTGCAACTGTCCTTGATCGGCGCCCTGGCGGTGGCCGTGATTGCCTCCATGATTGAATTGGGCCCGGAGCGCGAGAACCTGCTGGATGTCTTGAATCGGGCGCCTTTGCGCCGGCGCATAACGCCGCAGGCGCGCGAGGCGGCTGAGCGCGCGGCGGCGCGAGCGGGTTACTTCAATCGCGGCGGACTAGTCATGCTTGATATCGGCTTGATCGCCATGCAGACCGGGGTCGAGGGCTTGGCTATGCGGCGGACGCGCAATATCTCAAAAGATGATGACGGCGCGCGTCCGTTTATCACCTTGCATGTCTCGCCGGAAGAGGCGGAGCGGCAGGCATTGATCCGTTACGAGATCTATAACCACCTCGGCGAAGAGCAATACGTGCATGAAATGAAGACCTATTTGCGCGAAGGCGAGATGAGCCTGCTGGCGGATCATCATCTGCCGCTGGCCGGCAATCGCAGCGTCGATGGCAACGGCGATTGGGACTTGCGGGTTTATGTCGATAACAGTCTGATCGGCATGCACAATCTCATGCTTTCGCCATCCGTCAACGAACGCCGCCGCCGCTTGAGCGGCGAGGAGGAAGTGCCCGCTTCGCTTCAGGAGCGGCGCCGGAATCTGGCCGATGCCGTCATCGTGGACGAAGTGGAGCAGAAGCAAACGGCGCAACTCCGGGATTTGCTGCAGCAACCGAGCTCCTCCGGGCGGGGCAGCCGGTCGCGCGGCCGCAGCTAGCAGAGGTTAGGGGCATGCCGGACAATCGCAACACCTGGTTTCTCGCATTTATTTTGCTTGCGCTGGGGGCGGTGGCGCTTTTGGGCAACAGCTTCCCGGTCATTTTGGTTTTGCTCGGCCTGTTGTTCCTCGTTCGTCAATTTGACAGCGACCGATCGAGCAGCAATGTCAGCAGCGCGGCGACCCGCGAAAACTATGACTACGGTTATGAATACGAGCAGGCCGAAGAAGAGGAATACGACGACTACGAGATTTTCCACCAGCAGCCGGCCAGCGCCGAGCAGCGCGTTTATCGCCATGCCCTGGAATCGGTGACCCGGGCCGGGCTCGACCCGGACGAAGTGCAGGTGCTGGCGGTGGACATCGGCTTGCTGACCACCAAAGAAGACGGCGAACCCCAGATATTCCGCACCTGGTCGCTGCCCGATGACATCGACTACATCCAACCCTTCGTGCAGCTGCGCGTGCCGATGGAAGCCAACGGCAACATCCGCTTTGAGATCATTGACGCGGTGGGCGATGCGGTCTATATCCATGAAGACAGCTTCAAGCTGCGGCGCGGGCGCAATTTTTTGACGCCCAACACGCGCATGCCGCTGCATGACCAGATGGAGTTGGACGGCAAGTGGTCGCTGCGCGTCATCGCCGATGGCATGACGATCGCCGACCATCGCTTCGAATACTCCGAAGCGACCGGCGCCAACATCCGCCGGCACATCGGCGAGGACGGCGAGATCAACACCGAGATGCGGGCCGTCATGGCGGAGAATCGTCTGCCCAAGATGTCGCTGGATGACTTGCTGGCTTATCAAGGCGAGGACGACGAAGAAGCCAGCCGCGCGCGCTGAGCGGCGCGTTTAGGCGTTGCCTTTGAAGGCCCGCGCCTTGTCCACGTAGTCGGCGGCGGTCCGCCGAATCATCGCGATTTCCTCATCCGTCACCGGGCGCAGCACCTTCGCCGGACTACCAAGAACTAGCATGCCGTCAGGAATCGTCATACGCTGGGTCACCAGGGCGCCGGCGCCAACCAGGCAATTTTCCCCGATGCTGGCGCCGTTGAGAACGATGCTGCCCATGCCGATCAAGCTGTGACTGCCGATCCGCGCGCCATGCGCGATGGCGCGGTGGCCGACAGTGACCCCTTCCCCGATGATCAGCGGAAAGCCGGGGTCGGCGTGGCAGACCGCGCCATCCTGGATATTTGTCTCGTCGCCGATGGTGAGCGCTTCGGTATCGCCGCGCAGCACGGCATTGAACCAGACGCTCGCGTTCGCGCCGATGCTCACATCGCCGACGACGATGGCGCCTTGGGCGATAAAGGCGCTCGCGCGCACTTTATCCGGCTGGAACCTGCTCTGGATTCTTGACATGCTTCTGCCCCAAAAGGGCGCCGCGCCGCGTCTTCAAGACGAGCGGCGGGCTCAGGTATGGCGTTCAGCCAGGACCAGCACGTAGGCGCCGGCCGTATCGGGATTGCCGTCCGTGCCGAAGAAGCGGCGCGCGCGGATGTAATACATGCCCGCCGCCGGGATGGCGAAGTTGCTGATGAGCGCGTTCTGGTCGGCGCCGCCGTCGTCATTGCTGGTCACGACCTCTTGCGCGCTATTGAGCAATTGCAGATAGGCATCGAGGTTGCCATCGACGCGGGTCATGGAAATGGTAACGACTTCCCCCTGCCGTCCATAGAAGGCGTAGAGGTCGCTTTCCTTGTCGGCGCTGATCTTGCCGTTGACGCTTGTGCCATAATTCAAGCTCTGCACGCCGCTCGGCAAGGCGACCGCAGGATCGTCCAGGATAGAGAGGCTCAAGCGATACTCGCCGCTGGTTTTGCCGTTTCGGCCTTCAAAGCGCGAGGCGATGATATGATAGCGCCCGTCCGCCGGAATGCGGAAATCGGCAATGCGCGAGTCTTGATTGCCGCCGCTGTCGTCATCCTCAATGAGCGCGTTGAAGCCGCTATCCGCCAAGATGACGAAGGCATCGAGGTCGCCGCCGCCGCTAATGCGGACCATGTCAATGGAGATCAAGTCGCCTTCGCTCGCGTCAAAGGTATAAAAGCGTTCGTATTGGCCATGGCCGATTGTTGACGTCAGCGTGTCGCCATATTGAATTGGAATGGGCGCGAGGCGGCTGCTGCCGGCGCCGCTTTCGGCGGTCTCTTCGATTGTCAGGACGAAGCTGCCGGCGCTGTCGCCATAACGCGTCGCGATGATGATATAGGTTCCGCTGCGGTTGATAATCAAGCCGTCGATGCCCGAATTGCGCGTATCGGCGCCGATGCGATCGTCATTCCTGGCGATTTCAAAGCGATCGCCATCGACGACCTGCAGAACGGGATCGAGCGTGCCGGAGGAGCGCACCATCGAGATGTTCAAGATATCGCCTTGCGTCGCCTGGAAGGTGTAATAGACCTCCGAGTTGGCGTCGCTAATGGTGCCGATGACCGAGTCGCCGTAGCGCAGCGCGCTGCCTCGCTCAGAGAGGACGCCTTTGCGCGTCATGCGCAATTCGTACTCGCCGGCGGTGGCGCCAAGGTCATAGCCAAAACGGCCGACTGTCACGAAGTAGCGCCCGGTTTTCGTGATCGTCAAATCGCGATTGACATCGAATCCCCCGCCGGAATCGTCCTGATAAAGCGCGATCTGCCCGGCTTCGTCAAAAACGCCCAGGACCGGATCAAGATCGCCCGAGATTCTCAGTACCTGGAAACCGATGACTTCGCCGCGCAGCCCATCGACATAATAGACATCGCGCGGCTTCTCCGCGTCCAGACGACCAGAAATGACGCCGTCGCGGCTGATTTGGTCGTCGCTGGCGCTGATCTCTCGGGATTGCGCGCTGACGCCGATCGCGAACCAGAGCAAAACGATAAGGGAGCAGAAACGAGCGCCTAACATAGCCCCATTCTAGCGGAATTTGCTGACTGTGGCAGAAGCGCGGCGGCGCAATGGGGGGCTCGCTTGCGCCGGGCAAGCCCTTTATCGCGCTATCGGGACTGCTATAATGCCAGCGATTCATATTTTATTGTGGGCCTGGAGGCATGGTTTGATTCGGCTCTGCATCTTCGTTCTTTGCTTGGCGGCGGCGGCTTCGCTGAAAGCGCAGGCGAACGACGACATCGTGCATACCGTGGCCGCGGGCGAGACCTTGACCCTGATCGCCAATGCCTACGGCGTCACTTTGGAGCGCCTGCTGAGTCTGAACGAGTTGGATCCCGACGCCTACTTGCAGATTGGCCAGCGCTTGGTTGTCATTCCGGCGGATGAAATCGCGCAGCCCGAAGGCGAGGCGGAAGACGAAGCGGAGGCGGACGCGGCCGAGGAGGCCGAGGCTGCCTTGCCGCTGCCGTCGGTTGACGCGCCGCATGCGCCGGTCGCGCAGGCGGATGCGCCGATGATGGATCCGGCCGATATCGGCCCGCAGCTCTGTTTCGCCCTGTTTGAAGATGACAATCAGAACGGGCATCGCGAACCGGGCGAGCGATATCTTGAGGCGGGCCGGATTCTGCTGCTGGATGCCTCCGGCGGCGAAGCACTGAGCTATACCACCGATGGCGAGTCCGAACCTTATTGCCGGCGCGACCTGGCACGAGAGCTCTATCATCTCGAATTGCGGCCGCCCGACGGCTACGGCGCGACGAGCGCCGCGTCCTTGCAGATCGACTTGCGCGCCGGCGGCAGCGTCAATGTGGAGTTCGGCGCGAAGAGGGGACTGGAAACCTTTATCGTGCCGACAGCCGAAGCTAGCCCTACCGGCCCGCCTGTGGTCGACGAGGGTGAGAGCAGTCTTCTGCGGGAAGCAAGCGGCATCTTCGTTTTGGCGCTGGCGGGCGTCGTTTTGATGGGCGGGCTGATTGTCTCGCTGCTGCTGCGAGGGCGAACGTGAATTGGATTGGCTTTGCCGCTTGAGAGAGGCCCGGCGCCGCGCGCGGGCCCCCTGCTGACGTCGGTCATTCTGCTGCTCAGCAGTTTCTGCCTTTCGGCGCAAGGCGGCGGCCAGGTCTGTGTGCAGGCCTTCGACGACCGTAATCAAAACGGGGCGCGCGACGCCGGCGAAGTCGCGATCCAGCGCGGCGTCGGCGCCCATCTGCTGAACCGGCATGGCGTCGCCATCGCGACCGGCTTGCTTGAGGACTCGGCCTACGCCGCCGACGGCCTGCTCTGTTTTGATCAGTTGCCGGCCGGCGAATACCAAGTCCGCGTGACGAGCAGCGAGTACATTCTGAGCGGCGCGACGGCGCTTGCCGCCTCGGTTGAGCCCGGCCTGCCGCCCGTCCGCCTCGACATCGGCGTTCGACCGATCGGCTCCGCTGCGGCGGATGGCGGCGCCTCAGGCGCGATAGATTTTCGGGCGGCTGAAGGGCTCGTCCTGGCGGCGGGCGCAGGCATCGGCATGGTTCTGCTGATGGGGATCCTCGGTGTACTCCTCTGGTTTCTGGCGATCCGACGCCGGGCTGGCGCGAGGTCGGCAAGGCGGCCGGCGCAAAGAGTGGCCTTGTAAAGCCTTTTGCTTGCCTAAGCGCCCAGCCTGTAGCGATATGGCGAAGGCTTATTCGATCACGCCTTCGGGATAGAGCTTCATGTAGTAATAGTCGTGATTTGGGATGACGATGTCGGCCATCTGCTTGATCCGGCGCGAGTTGCGCAGCCACTCGCCCAGGTCCCAATAGGCGCCGGGCGGCCAATCGTATTCCATATTGACGTAGTTGTAGTAGAAATCTCCGACCAGGCCGACTTTGCCGTTGACGGTCTCGATCAAGACCACCATGCTGCCCGGCGTATGGCCGCCGACCAGCACCAGATCAATTCCGCTTTCCACCTGCATATCGCCTTCGATGCAATCCACCTGATCCATGATGTCGGCAAAATAGTGGCGCAATTCCGGGTAATAAAAGGCGCTGGCGATTGGCGGCGCCATGAACCAGGCCAATTCGTCGCGCTGGACGATGAAGCGGGCGTTGGGGAAGAGTTTTGTATTGCCGATATGATCCAGGTGAAGATGGGTCATAATGACAATATCGATTTCTTCCGGCGTAACGCCCAGCCGGCCGAGTTGCGTACGCACATCTTGCTCGGGCGTCGTGTACCAGTATTGTCGTCCGCCGTAGGCCTCCGTCAGCACTTCGCCTTCTTTGCAAGTTTCGGCATTGGTGCCGGTATCGACGATGACCTTCTGCTTGGTTCCTTCAATGTAATAGAGCGGTATAGGCACCATCGTACCCGAGCCAACCGTCCCATCCGCGCGTTCGATTCGCTCCTGATAGCCGTAAGTCAGAATCTGGCCGCCGGGCATTTTCGGATTGTAGCCCAGCCCCAACAGGCTGGTTCCCAAGGCAACCTCGATTTCGCCGGTATTCATCCAATGAACGCGATATGACATGATAAATCTCCTCTCTTTGGGTGCGCAATTAATGCGGGTTTGGGTTCCTGGGGCCGCGGGCATCCGGCGGGCGGCCGGGAACCCAAGCGGATAACGAGGCGAGCGGCCACAGGGCGCCGCCCGCCCCCTCAAGCGCTAATGCGCGCTCAGCCGGACATGCTCTGGATCACCGCCCAGGCATCCGGTTCGTGCTGCTCCATATAGGCTTCCAAAATGGCCGCGAAGGAAAAGACTTCGTCGAAGTCCATCGGGTTTTGCACCGCGCCCAGACTGGAATAAAAGTCGTAGACGAATTCCATGCGCGGCCGCCAATAGCGGCTGCCCGTCGGGCTGATCAGCAGCCAGTACATTTCGGCGCCTGTCGTCGGGAAGAACTCAATCTTGTTCCAGAGGTCCTTGATATCCTGGATCGTCATTTGCGCCCCGGTCATCGAGTTCAGGAGCTCGGAAATGCGGCCGAATGCCGCGTCTTGATTGGAGTTCACGTATTGCAGGGTCAAGAATGTGCCCTTGGCGAAGGCCACCAGCGCGTCGAAATTCTCCTCGACATAATCGGCAGTGGACAAGAACCCGCAGAGGATGACGGCTTGGGCGCCGACGTCTTGCGCGGTGACCAGGGTCTTCATACCCTCTTTGACCAGGCGGAAACGCTGGGGCAAACCGCCGAGGTAGGCATCCGCCTCGCCGGTGAGAAACGCGGCCAGGCCATCGTTCGGGTTCATATCCAGGACATTGACATCATTGATGCTCAAGCCGCCGGCCGCCAAAGCCGCGCCCACGCCCATCTCCATATCCGTGCCTTTTGTGGTGAGGACGTTAAGACCGGCCAATTGGGAGACGGTCGCGGCCAGGGCGTCGGCATGATCGCCCAGCGCGGCCAAGTTCTCCGCGTAGGTGGACATGCCGGAATCGGGCCGGACCATGATGGCCGAACCCTCGAAGGTATAGAAGATATTGGCGAGGCGCTGTTCCGGGAAGGCGTCCCAGCTTGTCACGACCGTGGTTTCGCAGATGGAACCGATGTCGAGCGAACCGGCGGCGATGGCTTCAGTCACCGCTTCATAAGGCAGATTGATCAATTCAAGATCAATGCCTACCTGCTCGAAGAATCCCTGTTCAGCGCCGACCTGGATGGCCAGCATATCCTGGAACGGGGTCATTCCCAGCCGAATGTGCGTGAGCTCGTCCTGCGCGGCCGCGGGGGCCGACAAGAGCAGCGACAAGATCAGAATGGGCAACAGCATTCGCTTTGCAATTGTGTTTCTCTGCATGAGTATCATTCCTCTACAATTCGTGTTGCATGCTGACAGAAGTATGTATCCGCTTTTATCGTTTCCTTATGCGCCTCCTCTCTCGTGGCGCGGGCGCGGGCCTAGTCCGAACGAGGCGCCCAGCGCGTCAGATAATTGCCGACAATGCGCACCATACGGTCCACAATCCAGGACGTGATGCCGATGATGATGACGCCGACCAGGATGGCGTCGGTCTGCAATGTGCGGCGGGCGAGCATGATCATATAACCCAGGCCGCTTTGCGCGCCCATGAATTCGGAGGCGATGACCAAGGCGAAGGAGAGCGCGACCGTCACGCGCATGCCCCCGATCAGAGTTGGCGTTATCGCGGGAAGTATCACGGTCCGGTATATGGTCAGCCGATTGGCGCCCAAGGTCCGGGCCGCCATTATGTAGATCGGCGAAACATGCTTAATCGCCTCCAATGTCGTCACCACCATCACCGTGAAGCCGCCCAGGGCGGTCAGGATGAGCTTGCCCATATCGCCAATGCCGAACCAGAGAATGAAGAAGGGAATCAAGGCGACGGCGGGAATGGGACGCAGGGCTTCAATGAGAGGGTCCAGGATGCTGTTGATCCACTTGTTCCAGCTCATGGCCACGCCGCACAAGACGCCGAGCAGCGCCCCGGCCAACATCCCGACCACGACGCGATACATCGTCGCGAGAAAATATCCCACCAGCACGCCTTCCATCCGTCCGACAACGAGGACGGTATCCATCGGGGAAGGGAAGAATAGCTTGTCGATGAAGGAATCGGTGAGGTAATACCAGATGATCAGGACCATCAGCACCGTCAATATACTCGCGATCGCCTCGGCGCTGAGGATGCGCCCCGGTATCCGCTTTTGCTTCTGAACTTGTTCTTCCTTGCCCGGCATATCGGCCATGTTCGCTCAGTCCTCTCGGATCTCGTATTCCTCTTCTGCCACCAGAAGCCCGCGGATCTGCCCGCGCAGGGCCTGAAACTCATTGGATAACTTGATGGATGCTTCTCTTGGGCGGGAGAATGGGATATCCAGCACTTCTTGAATGGTTCCGGGGCGCGAAGTCATCACCGCCACGCGATCGGCCAGGAAAATGGCTTCTTCCAAATCATGCGTCACGAAGAGGACGGTGCGCTGTTTATCGGTCTCCGTCACCGACAGGCGCATGAGGTCTTCCTGCATCTTTTCTTTGGTGATGGCGTCAAGCGCGCCGAATGGCTCGTCCATTAGCAGAACGGTGGGATCAGTCGCATAAGCGCGAGCCAGGTCCACGCGCTTCTTCATCCCGCCGGACAGCTCTTTGGGATAAGCGTCGCGGAATCCGCCTAATCCCACCAGGTCGATCAGATTAGTGACGATCTCTTCTTTCCGCCCTTTGGCGATTTTTGTCTGCTGCAAGCCATAGCCGATGTTCTGCGCCACAGTCATCCAGGGGAAAACGGCATCGCCCTGGAAGACCACCGTCCGATCCGGATCAGGATCATGCACGGGCACGCCGCCCACCTGCACGGCGCCGCCGCTCGGCGCGACCAGGCCGGCGACAATAAACACCAATGTCGATTTGCCGCAGCCGGAGGGCCCAACCAGGCACATGAACTCGCCGGCCTCAACTTCCAGGTTCACATCTCTCAGCGCCTCGATTTGGCGGGCTGTGCCTGCAAAGGACTTCTGTACATTCAGGATCTGGATGTAGGCGCTCATCAGGCGCCGCTCGCCGCGCGCTGCAATACGATGTCAGCGGCCGTATCGAAATAGCCGGACAGTTGCTCCGCGCCCGTTTCGGTGATCAAGTAGCCCGATTCCCAGCGGATACCCCAAAGTTGCGGGTGGAATATCGCCAGATCAATCAGCAGCACCATGCCGGGCTGGAACTCCCAATCCGGGTCCGGGCAGAGGAAAGGCGCTTCCGCCTCCAGCAAGCCGCAAGAATGCACGACGCCGTAGATCTGGTGCTTCTCCAAATCGAAGCGGGCCAGCTCCCGGCGCGAAGAATGATAAAGCTCGCTCGCCATCAGTCCCGGGCGCAGCTGCGCTTCAATCGAGCGGTAGACGCTGAACAGATCGCGGATATAATCCCGCTTTTCTTGAGCAACGCCGCCGATGGTCAGGGGCACGCCGAGCGAGGCGCAGTAGCCTTGGTACTTGGGGCTGATCCCGATTGTGATGAAACTGCCGTCGTCGAGCGGGCGTTCGCTGGCCCGGCCGAAAACTGCGTTCGTACGCTCTTGGGAGGCGAGGATAGTCGAATAGGCGTAACCTTCCGCGCCGGCGGCTCGCATGGCCGCTTCGCCTACACCGGCCAGCGCTGTCTCAGTCATGCCGGGGGTCAGGCCGTTCAGCATCGCTTCAAGGCCGGCATCGACGATTCCGTATGCCGTCCGGATTTTGTCTATTTCGCTGGCTGATTTGATTTGGCGCGCGCCATGCAGCGAATCCGTGATATCCACGATCTCGTCGGTCATCGTCGACAATTCCAGATAGAGCGACATAGGCAGAGAGCCGCTGCCGACCAGACCAATTCGGCTTGGCCGACCACCGGCCAAGTCCGCAAGCGCATCGGCAGTATCTTCCCAATTCGTGTTTGGATAGGCGGCGCCCCAAGCCAAGAACAGGGAAATGACCCGGCATTCCAGATCCGGCGCGTGCAGATGCGCGAAGTTGGCCGTTTCCGGACCGACCAGCAAGCAGGGATCGCCGCTGGGCACTTTAATCGCGACCAGGCCGCGTTCAAATTGCGTCCAGACATTTGTGAGGTAACAGCCGTCCGCCATGTTGTATTCGTCGAAATAAACCAGAATGAGGTCGAGGTCATTTTCCTGGCCGACGCGAGCGAGCTTGTTCCAACGTTCGCGCAATTCTTCTATAGCCGCCATTGTTTTACTCCTGTATGAACGGACTGTCGCTCTTTCCGGGCGCTTTCTTTAGGGGGCTCATTTCTGGTGCCGCCAGTTGAGCCGACGGGATTGCCTCGCTCCGCGAGCATAGGGTCGCTGATGAATTCATGCCTGATCTGCTGTTGGGATGCTGCCGAGCGCGGCGCTGGATGCTGGCGGGAGCTTTTGCAGCCGTAGCCGCCAGGAAGTCGATGGTAAAGGGGCAATAAGAATTATGCGCAATCTGAATCATCAAGCTTTGTATATTCGTTCGGAAAGTTCTCTTATCGCAACTCCTCCACTTGATCCATCAAGGCTCGCACCCGGTCGGCATCGACCGAGTTTTCGAAAACGCCGTCGCGCTTGAAAGCGGTGCCGATGATCGCGGCGTCGGCGATATCCAGTTGTTCCCTGACGTTGGCAAGGTGGACGCCGGTGTTGGCGACAATCGGGATTTCGGGCAGCGCGTCTTTGACCAGCCGCAGCGTGGCGGCCGATGTCTCTTCGCCGGCGGTCAAGCCCGATATGCACAAGGCATCGGGGCCGGTATTAAAAACGGTCGAGCGAGCCACCGACACAATATCGCGGTTGGCGAGATAGCTTGCCGCTTCCGGCAGGATGTTGAAGAAGAGCCTGACGTCTTGGCCGCCTATGGCGTGCTGATGACGGACGATCGCGCCGCAATTTGTATCCCAGAGGCCAAAATCGCTGGCGTAGACGCCGGTGAAGATCTCGCGAACGAACTGCGCGCCGGTGGCGACCGCGAGGTCGAGCGAGGCATAAGGATCCCACAAGACATTGACGCCGAAGGGCACAGTGATCTCGTCGAACAATTCAGCGATGACGCGCGCCATGGCGGCCACCGTCACGCTCTCCACTTTTGTGAGATAGGGCAGGCTGAATTCGTTGGAGAACATGACGCCGTCGACGCCGCCCGCCTGGAGGGCGCGCAGGTTGGCGCGGGCGTCGGCGACCACCGCGGACATGCCGGCGTCACGGTCGAAGCGCGGATCGCCGGGCAGGGCCAGCAGGTGGCACATCCCGATGACGGGCTTTCTGATTGCAAACATCTCCGGCAGCCAGTTTTTCATGCGTCCGTCGCAGCTTCCCCCGTTTCTCAGGCGATCACAATGTCAATGTCGTCCGCCGCGAAAGCCGAGAGCGCCTGCGCGGAGGCATCGTCGGTGACGATGGCGTCAATTTGTTCCAGGTCGCAGACTTTGGCGAAGGCGACCTTGCCCAGCTTTGAGCTATCGGCGACGACGATACGGCGCTGCGAGGCGGCGATCGCGGCGCGTTTCACCAGCGCTTCTTCGACATTGTAATCGGTGATGCCATAATCGCGGTTGATGCCGGCGACGCTCAAGACAAAAACGTCAAAGACCAACTCGTCGAAAGCGCGGGTCGCTAGGTGCCCAACCAAAGAGCGCTCGCGCTGGCGCGCCTGCCCGCCGGTCAGAATCAAAACAATGCCCGGTTCATCGGCGAGGATGGCGGCCGCCCACAAGTTGGATGTAAGAACCGTCAGGTTCTGCCGACCTTTCAAGGCCCGCGCCACTTCCACGGCCGTCGTGCCGACATCAAGAATGACGGTTTCGCCTTCGCGCAGCAACGATGCCAGCCGCATTCCGATGCGGGCTTTTGCATCGGCGTTGCTATCTTTGCGCAGTATGTAGGGCGGCTCGTAACTGAGCGAGGTGACGCTGACAGCGCCGCCCCGCGCGCGCTTCAAGAGGCCTTCGCGCTCCAGGGCTTCCAGGTCGCGGCGGACGGTCATTTCAGAGACATTTGCGATCTTGCTCAACTCGGCGACGGCGACGCGGCCGGTCGCGTCCAGGCTGCGCATGATCGCCGCCCGCCGTTCCCCGGCGCTCAATTTCATGCCGCTGTGGGCGGCGCCGTTTGCGTTGTCTGCGTTGTTGAAATCAACATCGCGCTTGTCATGTATAACATCCATACGCGGGATGCCTGTTCAAAGAAACAATAGCTTTGTTAGAACTTATCCTATTGCGGCGTCATTGTCAAATAATGGGCTGGAATCACGGAGCAATCGCATCAACAAATATCCGCCGACCATGTAAAAATGTAGGGGCGTCTCGTGAGACGCCCGTTGAAAATGGCCTGCGAACCGTGCACGAAAATCGGATAGCGCCCGGCCAGCGGAAGGACGATCTGCGACAGCAGCCCTGTGTTAAACTTCAATGCGCATGCTTTCGAAGACTTTCGCCAGAGGTCTAGCTTTGCCTGCAACTGTGAATGGGATCGATATCGCCCGGCTGTTCCATGCAATGATGTGCTTTCGGCGGCGTCAGGGCGGCAGCCTTGCAAAATTAGCGGACAGGAACTGATGCCTGTGAATACCGCTGGCGGCGGCTTGAGTTTTTCGAGCGCGCATTTGAAGCTCGCCCAGGAAAACCGCAGCAGCCCGCTCATTCAGGACGCCCTGCGCTTGCTCGACGCGCGCGGACGGGAACCCTTGGAGGCGGCCTATCTGGCCGCTCTTCGCGCCCAGTGGCATCCAGACGACGAAGAATACGCGCAGCTGGCCGGACGCCTGCAGGATGCAGCCGATCTGGGGGAGAAAGCGCCCGCAAGCCGGTCACACTGCCAGACGCTCTTGGGTTGGCTGTCCGTGCATGCTTTGCTGCCGCAGCGACCGGGCGGCGAATGCTTGCGCGCGGCCGGCGACGAGGCAATAGAGGCCGCGCATGCGAATCCGGCGGCGGACCCGCTCGACCGGATCTGGCTGGGCGCTCTGCAACTGGCGCAGGGAATCGTCTTCGACAGCGAAGCCTTGCGGCGGGCGGGCGTCGCCGCCTACCGCCGGACCATCGATAAGCATATCCATCCGGAAGGATATCTCAAGGGCATCGTCGATGTCGACGGCGCCGCGCGCACTTACGAAGCCCAGGTTTCGGGCCTTTGCGCGCTGGCTTTCATGGCGGAGATGGCGGCGCCTGTCGGCCTCGACCTATGGACTTATGAGAATCGCGCCGTCAGCCTGCACACCGCCGCAGCATATTCGCTGTTCTATTATTTCTATCCCGAGAAGTGGCGCTGGGAAGAGGAGCTCTCAAGCGAGCGGACGGCGGCGGCCATTCAAAAGGAAGGCGCGTTCCTGGAAATGGCGCAGCGGCGACAAGCCATGCGCGGGATTGAAGCGCTCTTTGAAGAACAACGCCCGTTGTTCTGCGCCTACGGCGGCGGCTTGACAACCTTGACGCATGCCATTGCGCCGCCGCCAAAGCGACGCTGGCGCTTCTGGTAAAGACCGACCGAGGCGCTGGATTTCTTCCCGGGCGCAAAATGATGTAAACGCAAGTAAGTAATTGAAAAAATGCGCATCGTCTTTCGCGACATACATGCGGGCGAGCCAAGGCTCGCCCCTACGGCATAAGAGGAGACTCGGTGTACGGGCGAGCGGCGGTCAGTGTCTACGCGACCCGGTGGCTCGCCCTCTTTTGCTTCAAAATGCTTATCAGATTCTGCACGACTTGCTTGCGTTTACTTGAAACCTCTTGCGGAGCAAATTCCTCAAAGGCTTGACAGTCGATTTAAGTTAGGCTAAAAATATACTTAATCCGACTGAAAGCCTTAGCAGGAGGCAGTTGTTTTGGGACAGCGCATTTGGATTACGGCCTTGCTCTTGGCCGCCCTGTGCTTGAATGCCGCGGGCCAGAGCGAGGCGGATAGGCTCAAGATCGTCGCCACGACCACGCAGGCGGCGGATTTGACGCGCATTCTGAGCGCCGATATAGACGGGCTGAGCTTGACGGCGCTAATGGGGCCCGGCGTCGATCCTCATTTGTATCAGCCGACCGAAGCCGATATCGCCGCGATGAACGCGGCGCAGATGGTCGTGTACAGCGGGTTGCGCCTCGAAGGGCAGTTTGACGCGGTTTTTTCAGCCCTGGCCGAACAGGGCATCGCGATTTATGCCTTGAGCGATCCGGTCAAAGAGGCCGGCTTCATCATCGGCGGATTTGACCTGTCGGATACGCTGGTTAATGTGGACGATCCGCATTTCTGGTTCGATCCGCTTAATTGGCAGCTGAGCGTCGAGGGTCTGGCGGACGCTTTGGCCGAGCTGGACCCGGCGAACGGGGCCGCTTATCGCGCCAACGCGGCCGCCTACATTGAAGACTTGCAGCGCCTCTATGAATGGGCCGATGCCGGCTTGCGCTCGATCGCCGAGGGGCAGCGCTATCTGGTGACATCGCATGACGCTTTTCAATATTTCGGCGGTGTCTTCAGCTGGCGCCTGCAAGCGATACAGGGCTTGAGCACCGAGGATGAGGCCGGCGTCGGCGATATACAGGAGACGGTCGATTTTGTCATTGAGTATGACATTCCGGTGTTATTCGTCGAGAGCAGCGTGCCGCCCGATACCATTGAGGCGGTCATCGAAGCAGCGCGCGCGCAGGGACGGGATGTGAGAATCGGCATTCGCGAATTGTTCGGGGACGCCATGGGCGAGCCGGACGCCTTTGGCGGAACTTACATCGGCATGCTGGCGCAGAACGCCCTGACCATCATGCAGTCTTACCAATGCATGGGCGTGGCGGTGGCGATCGGCGACTGGCCGGAGGGCTTGAATCCGAAACCGCCGGAGGAGATCTGGAATGCGGACTGCGACGCTTGAGCGCGGCGGGAGTTGATTGATGGAAGGGCGCAGCGAACTGGCGCTGTCGGTCGATGATTTGACGGTCGCTTATCAGGACAAACCGGCCCTTTGGGATATTGATCTGGCTGTGCCGGAGGGCGTGCTGATGGGGATTGTCGGGCCGAATGGCGCGGGCAAAAGCAGCCTGATCAAAGCGGTCCTCAATTTGATTCCGCGGGCGGCGGGCACGGTCGCATTTTATGGCCAACCCTACGAGAAGGCGCGTTCGCTGGTCGCTTATGTGCCGCAGCGGGGCAGCGTCGATTGGGACTTCCCGACATCGGCGCTGGATGTGGTGATGATGGGTCTCTATGGCAAGCTGGGCTGGTTCCGCCGGCCCGGCTCGCGCGAGCGCGAAAGGGCGCTTTTTGCTTTGGAGCAGGTTGGATTGCAGGACTATGCCGATCGTCAGATCAGCCAGCTCTCGGGCGGGCAGCAGCAGCGCGCGTTCCTGGCCCGGGCCCTGGTCCAGGACGCGCAGATCTATTTCATGGACGAACCCTTTGCCGCCGTTGACGCGGTGACTGAAAACGCCATCGTCAGCATCCTGCGCGAATTGAAAAAGGATGGCAAAACCGTGCTCGTCGTTCATCATGATCTGCAAACGGTCTGCGAATATTTCGACTGGCTGACCCTGCTGAATGTCGAGATTATCGCTTCCGGCCCGACGCAAGAAACCTTCAACGCCGAGAATCTGCGCAAGACCTACGGCGGTCGCGTGTCCTACTTGCACGGCGGCCAGCTGATGGCGGCCGGGGGCGGCTGATCGTGCTGTTGGGCGCGCGTGGGGCGGGCGATCGGGCCGTCTGGTTGCTCATCGTCTTGATCTTCGCCCTGGGCTTCGCCTTCATCCCGCTCAGTCAAATTCTGTTTGGTTTGCGTTTCACCTATACCGTTCGCGTGGTTGCCCTGGGCGGCTCGATCCTGGGCGCCATAAGCGGGGTCGTCGGTTGTTTCGCGGTTCTGCGGCAGGAGAGTCTGCTCGGCGATGCGCTGTCTCATGCCGCGCTGCCGGGCGTCGCCCTGGCTTTCTTGTTCTTCGGCCGCGAGTTGAGCCTTCTGCTGATTGGCGCGGGAATCGCCAGTTGGATCGGCATGCGCTTTGTTGCCGCTCTCTTGAAGACCACGCGCATCAAACAGGATGCGGCCCTGGGCATCGTCCTGGCGGCCTGGTTCGCGGCCGGAATCGCCTTGCTCGCCTATATTCAGTCCCTGCCCGACGCCAGCCAGGCGGGCTTGGACGAATTCATTTTTGGGCAGGCGGCCGCCATCGTCGAAGCCGATGTGAAATTGATCAGCGGCGTCAGTCTTTTTCTGCTGCTGCTGCTCGCTCTCTTTTGGAAAGAATTCAAACTGACGACATTTGATCCGGAATTTGCCGGCGCGAACGGCCTGCGCGTGGGCGCGGTCAACACGCTGCTTACGACGATGATCGTGGTTGCGATTGTGCTCGGCCTGCAGTTGGCCGGCGTGATTTTGATGGTGGGCATGTTAGTCGCGCCGGGCATCGCCGCCCGCCAATGGACTCACAAGCTGGATCAGATGCTTATATTGGCGGCCGTCTTCGGCGCCTTCGCCGGCGGCGTCGGCGCGGTGATCAGCGCGCTCGACAGCGATATCCCGACCGGCCCGATGATCATCGTTGTGGCATTCGCGCTGGTGCTGGCGTCGATTGCCTTGGCGCCGGGTCGGGGATTGGTCTGGCGCCGACTGCGCCAACGGGCGAATCGCCGGCGCTTCGCCGCGCAGAATGTCCTGCGGGATCTCTTCCGGTACGCGCTGGCGCATGGCGCGGCCGATTCGCCGGCGCCCGATGCCTTCATTCGCGGCGTAGCCGAGGGCAGCGCGGACTTGGGATTGCGGCAGTTGCTGGCGGAAGGGCAGGTGGAGGCCGTCCCCGGCGGCTGGCGACTGACGGCGGCGGGCGTCGCCGGGGCGGAGCGGCAAGGGCGCAATCAGCGCCTTTGGGATTTGTACCGGCTGCACGGGGATGAACTGGGCTTGCCCGTCCTGCAGGAAAGCCGGAATAGCGAGCTTTCCGAATTGCTTCCGCCGGCGGCGCTGGCGGCCCTGGAAAGCCGATTGAACGGAGACGACGAGCGATGATGCCGCTGGAGCGGGCGCTGATCGACTTCCTTCTCCAATTCGTAGCGCGCGAGGAGTTGAACGCCTTTTTGCGCTCGCCGCAGAATACAGCGACCTTGATCGGCTGTTTGATTGCGGTCAGCGGCGCGCTGCTGGGCAGTTTCTTGCTGCTGCGCGGCATGGCGCTGACGAGCGATGCCATCAGCCACACGGTGCTCCTGGGCATCGTCGTGGCCTTCTTGCTGATGACCAAGGTCTTCAATCTGGCGGGCGATACCTCCTCGCCCTGGTTGATCATCGGGGCGGCGCTGGCGGGCGTCGGCACGGTCCTGCTGACCGAGATGCTGTATCGATCCGGCCTGGTCAAACAGGATGCCGCGCTCGGCCTGGCCTTTCCATTTTTGTTTGCCATCGCGGTCATTTTGGTTTCGCGCTACGTTGATGACGCGCACCTGGACGAGGATGCGGTTCTGGTGGGCGAGATCGGGCTGGCATGGGCGAACACCAACAGCCACTGCTTCGAGCATTGCGAGTCGGTTACGGTCGGGCCCGATCACCCGGCGGCCAAGATCACGCGCCAATGCCGGAATTGTCGGGCGCTCGGCATCAGCCCGCGGGACGAGCGCGCTGAATTCGCGGAAACTTGCAGCAATTGCGGGCAGTATTCGCCGGCGAAAGCCTGGAGCGCCGGATTGCTCGAGCAAGAGCCGGTTCTGGTCTTCTTTCCCAAGTCCATCTCGGTGACGCTGGTCATGACTTTATTGACCGTGGCTTTCGCGCTGCTGTTTTACAAGGAGCTCAAGCTCGCCACCTTCGACAGCGCCCTGGCGACGGCGCTGGGATTCCGGCCCGGGCTCTTGAATTATGCGCTGATGGCGCTGGTCAGTTTGGTCGCGGTCGGGGCTTTTGACGCCGTCGGCTCGATTCTGGTCATCGCCTTCTTCATCATCCCGCCAGCCGCCGCCTATCTGCTCACCGATCGGCTGAGCGTCATGCTCATCCTCAGTCCGATCATCGGGGCGGTCGGCGCCTATTTTGGCTACGACCTGGCGCGGGGATTGCTCTTGGGCCTGTTTCCGCTCAGCGAGGGCATCAGGCTTGTCAACCGCCTCTTCGGTTTAAGCTTGGCGGAAGAGTGGAATACTTCAATCAGCGCGTCGATGGCGCTGATGATATTCAGCCTGTTTCTGTTGGCCTGGGTGTTTTCGCCGCGCTATGGCCTGATCTCGACCATGATTCGCCGCGCCAACCGCCGGCGGCTTTTTGAGGATCAGGTGGTGCTGGCGCATATTCACAATCATCAGCATACGGCGCGACACCAAACAGAATTGCATGAAGAGACCTTGCACCGGCACTTCCGCTGGACGCGCCGCAAGATGGGGCGCGTGCTGATGCGCCTGCGCGCTCTGGGTTATGTCAAGCTGGTCGCCCGCTGCGCCGAACTGACGGAACGGGGCGATCGCCATGTGCATGCCTTTCGCCGGACGATGCTGGAAGCCTACAACATTCCGGATATCGAATAAGGCAGCCGCTACATTCAGGGAAAGTATGACGGAAACCGCAAGATGCCGATGCGAAAACTATGATTAGCCTGATCGCGACCGTGCTCAACGAGGGCGACAATATCCGTCAGCTCTTCGATTCGATCCTGCGGCAGACGCGGCTGCCGGACGAGATCGTCATTGTGGATGGCGGCAGCCGCGATGATACCGTCGCGATCATGCGGACTTATGCCGATCGCCTGCCGCTGCGCCTGCTGGTTGAAGCGGGACTTAACATCAGCCAGGGCCGGAATCGCGCGATTGCGGCGGCCGCGGGCGAAATCATCGCGGTGACGGATGCCGGACTGCGCCTGAACGACGACTGGCTGGCGCAGATCACGGCGCCGCTGCTGGCGGATGCCGACATTGCTGTGGTCGGCGGTTTCTTTCGGGCGGACCCGCGCGGACCTTTCGAGATTGCGCTGGGCGCGGCGACGCTGCCGCTGGCCCGGGAGATTGACGCGGCGTCTTTTTTGCCGAGCAGCCGCAGCGTCGCCTTTCGCAAGTCGGCGGCGCTGGCGATCGGCTGCTATCCGGAGTGGCTGGATTTCTGTGAAGATCTGGTCTTTGACTTGCGCTTGCGGCAGCGGGGCATGCGCTTCGCTTTTGCGCCGGAAGCGCTGACATATTTCCGGCCGCGGCGGACGCCGGCGCAGTTTTTCCGCCAGTATTTTCTTTATGCCCGCGGTGACGGCAAGGCGAATTTATGGCCCAGGCGCCACTTCATCCGTTACGCGACTTATTTGCTGCTGTTGCCGGCGATTCTGCTCGCTGGCATTCTGGTCCATCCGCTGTTCTGGAGTTTGTATCTCTTCGGCGGCGCGGCTTACCTGGCCGGGCCCTACCGCCGTCTGCCCGTCGTCATGCGGCGGGCGGGCGCCGGTTCGCCGGCGGTTTGGCTATTTTGCCTCCTCGCGATTCCGCTGATTCGCGTGCTGGGCGATCTGGCGAAAATGATCGGTTATCCCCTGGGCTGGCGCTGGCGGCTGCGGCGGCGTCCGCCTGATTGGCGCGAGCTGCCGGCGCGCTGAGCGCGCCCTGGCGCGTTCCGCCAGCGGAGACGGGACTTATTGCCCGATAGATTCATCGAGTATACTTGTTGGATTGAACGACGAAATGCGATCATTTAATCATGGCCGGCAGTAACGAAGGCAACGAGTGGGTCAGCCTGCGGCGCGCCGCCGAGATCCTGGGCGTACACCCGGCGACGGTGCGAAACTGGGCGGATAGCGGCAAGCTGCCCTTCCGACGCACGGCCGGCAATCATCGCCGCTTCAACGTCCGCGAGCTGAACAACTACGCGCAGAGCAAGAGCGAGATTGAGCCGATCGAATTACAGGTGATCATTCAAAGCGCGCTGGGCCAGACGCGCATGCAGGTCGGCAGCGATGTTCTGGAAACGGCGCCCTGGTATATGGCGATGAGCGATGGCAGCAAACAGCATCTGCGCGAGCAAGGCCGGCGCGTGCTGGAGGCGATCCGCAGCTATCTCGCCGCTGGCGCGCCCGATGAAAAACTCACTTCCGCCATCACCCTGGGCAAGGATTATGCCGCGCATCTGATAGAAGATGGCTTGACGCTGCCCCAAGCCATGCGGGGCTTTTACTTCTTCAGCGATTTCGTCTTGAACTCGATTTTGACCTGGTCGGAATTGTCCCAGCCGAGCAATTCTTCGGAGTGGGCGTCTTTGTTGCGGCAGGTGAACACATTCATCAACGCGATGCAGCTTTCCATCGTAGAATATTATGAAGAGGACTGATCGGCGGACGGACGCGCATTGGCTGGCTTTGTGCCTCTCGCCGAGCCTCGGCGCCAAAACGCTCGACAACTTGCTCCAGGTTTTCGACCATGATCTCGAAGCGATCCTGGCGGCGCCGACCGCGCAATTGCTGCGGGTCCGCGGCGTGGGCCGAGCGATAGCGCGCGAGATCCGCGCCATCAACCCCGAGCGGGCGGCGGCGGACCTGGAACGCTGGCGGGGGCGGGACATAAGCGCGCTAACGGCCTGCGACGGCGCCTATCCGGGCGCCCTGCGCGGGCTGGCCGATGCGCCGCCCGCGCTTTTCATCAGCGGCCAAGCCGGGCCCGACGACATGGCTGAGTCGATGGCAATTGTCGGCACGCGCCAGCCGACGCCGGAGGCGCGCTTCCTGACATTGCAGCTGGCGATGAAGTTGGCGCGCAAGGGCTGCGCCGTCGTCAGCGGCTTGGCCCTGGGCGTGGACACAGCCGCCCATACCGGCGCGCTTTCGGCGCAGGGCCGGACGATCGCCGTGCTGGGCAGCGGCTTGCTCAATATCTATCCCGAGGCGAACCGGCCATTGGCGGCGCGCATTCGCGAGAGCGGCGCGCTTATCAGCGAGGCGCATCCGGAATGGGGCGCCAACGCGCAGCGGCTGGTTGCGCGCAATCGCATCATCAGCGGGCTGAGCCGGGCTGTGATTGTGGTGGAATCGCATGTGGATGGCGGCGCGATGTACTGTGCCCGATTCGCGCGGGAACAGGGGCGGCCAGTCTTCACCTTTGATTTGCCGGCCAGCGGCAATCAGGCTTTGATCAAAGGTGGCGCTTATGTGCTCAAACGAGACGATCCGCTTGATGCTTTACTGCGTCTGTAAGATTAAGTCAGGTTTTTCACGAAATTTCTAATAGAACATTTGCCAGAGAAACAAATGTTCGTGTATAATGGTAGGGGAGGCCCGGGCCTGGCGCTTGGGGCTGCCTGGAAAAAAGTGTGAAATGAGGACGAGGAAATGAAAGAATTCAACAGATTGTCGCAGCGTCAACAGAATATGATGCGATTTATGCACAACTACATGCAGGAGCGGGGCTTTCCGCCTTCGATTCGCGAAATTGGCGAGGAATGCGATATCGGCTCGACATCGGTGGTGAATTACAACCTGAACAAGCTGGTGGATGCCGGCTATATCCAGCGATCGGGCAAGGTATCGCGCGGTCTGCGCATTGTCGGCGCCATCCCGGGTTTGACGAGCGGTCCGCGCGTATTTGGCGCGCCAGGGCCGCAGCGGGTGGCGCTGGTGGGGCGGATCGCCGCGGGCGAACCCATTTCCCTGCCCGATGACATCGGCCACCATGTTGAAGAAGACGACTATATTGCCGTGCCGCCGCAAATGCTAAGCGGCTATGACGAGAGCGAAGTCTTCGCCTTGACCGTGCGCGGGGATTCGATGATCGACTCGATGATTCAGGACGGCGACATTGTCATCTTGCGGCAGCAGAACACGGCGGAAAATGGCGAGATGGTGGCGGCCTGGCTGAACGAAGAGAACGAAACCACGCTCAAGCATTTCTACCGCGAAGCCGAGCAGATCCGCTTGCAGCCCGCGAACCGCGAATACCAGCCGATATTTGTGCATCCGGCCAATTGCGAGGTCAAAGGCAAGGTGCTGTCGGTGATGCGCAACTTTCGCTGAGCTCGGCTGAGCCGGGCGCTCAAGTTTCGCTTTCCGGTCGCGGGTTTGCGCGGATCGCGTTCAGGGCGCTGGCGCAGAGGCGGTCGCCGCCGGCCGCCAGCCATTGATCCAGCGTTTCGCTGCGGGCATTGCCAGCGACGGCATCGCTATAGATGCCCACGCCCCAGCGGTAGTACTTGCGCGTTTCGAATGACCAGTTTTCGCGCGCCTGGTTGATGACGGACGGGCCGCCGTTGTAGCAGGCGAGGGCGAGGCCAATCACGCCGCCGGCGGCGGCGTGACAATAATTGAGAAAACTGGCGCCGCGTTTGGCGTTGGTGTTGGGGTTGAGCATGGATTCGCCCGCGGCAAAGTGAAAAGGCATGACTTGGAAGAGGCCTTGGGCGCCGGCGTTGCTCACCACGGTCGGATGCCCGCAGGATTCAATCTGCATCACGGTCGCGAGCAGATGCGGATCCGCCTCGTGGCGCGCTGACCAGCGGACGATGTCATCGGACCAGGATTGAACCGCCGGCGCGAAGAAAGCGGCCAGGTCCGTCTCCGGCGCTGGGCGAAACGCGCTTATGGCGGCGGATGAAAGTCGCCAGGCGGCGCGGCCGATATCGCCCCAGTACAGCGTCGACGCCAGCAGAAGCGCGATGGCAATCGGCAGCCAAAGCGGCAGATAGTAGACCTCGCCCCGCTTGATGATTATGCGGCCGCCGCGGATCTGCGCCAGGCAGAAGCGCAAAAAATTGATCGACCCTCCGATCAATGTCCTGGCGAAGCGTTTGGCATCGCGCCAGCGAAGCCTGGCAATCGCCTTTGCTCTTCTTTGGCGCAATGCGGCCCGCTTGCCGGCCAGCCGTTTCACGAGTCCCGGGTTATCGCTGAGGGCCGACGGATCCATGTTCAATAGAAGGCCTCCCGGTTTTCCGCTATACTCGGCGACGTCCGCATCGCCCGGCGATTGCGACAAGAGCATTGGCGCTGCATTCCCTCTACCATACGCGAAACTGGCGTTTCCGGTAGCGCGCCAGGGCGAGAATATGCGCAGAAGCAGTTGCAGAAACGTCAATGAAAAAATGCGCATCGTCTTTTGAAGTAAACTTGCGGGCGGCCCCTGCGACACAAAAGGGGTCTCTGTGTACGGGCGAGCCGGTGGCTCGCCCCTGCGGCACAAGAGGGGTCTCCGTGTACGGGCGAGTTGGTGGCTCGCCCCTGCGGCACAAGAGGGGTCTCCGTGTACGGGCGAGTTGGTGGCTCGCCCCTACGGCACAAGAGGGGACTCCGTGTACGGGCGAGCCGGTGGCTCGCCCCCTCTTGCAAAACACTGCCTATCAGATTTTGCGCGACTTGCTTGCGTTTACTGAGGACAAATGAGCAGACTTCCATTCCGGGAAAGACTGAAGACGGGCAAGCCGCTGCTGGCGGACGGCGCGATGGGCACGATGCTGCACCTGGAATCCCAGGCGCGGGCCGATGCCTGTTTCGACGCGATGAATGTCGATGACCCGGAAGTGGTGCTGGCCGTGCACAAAGCCTACATCCAGGCGGGCGCGGATGTCATCGAAAGCAATACATTCGGCGCCAACAGCTTGAAGCTGGCGAATGCCGGGCGCGGGGACCTGGTCGAATTGATCAATCGGCGCGGGGTCGAATTGGCGCGGCTGGCTGTCGCCGAAAGCGATCGCGCGGATTTGTACATCGCCGGCTCGGTCGGCCCCTTGGGCGTCGGCACATATCCTTACGGGCGCCTGTCTCAAGCCGAAGCGGAGGCGGCCTTCGCCGAGCAGTTGTTCGCGCTCTTGAGCGCCGGCGTCGATGTCCTGCAATTTGAGACCTTCAGCGAACACAAGGAATTGCTGCTTGCGATCCGGGTCCTGCGCGATCTGGATGCAGACGTTCCCGTCATCGCGCAAGCGACCTTCTACCACGAGAACTTGAGTTACGCCGGGTATCCGCCGGCGCGGGTGGCGAACGACTTGCAGCGGTCCGGCGTCGACGTCATCGGCGTCAATTGCGGCAGCGGCCCGGCCGGCATCGCGGAGTTGCTGCGGCAGATGACTTATGCCGTGCCCGATGCCGTCTTTTCGGCCATGCCGAACGCGGGCTTTCCCGAGGTCGTCGGCGGGCGCATCCTCTATCCAGCCACGGCCGAATATTTTGCCGATTGCGCGACGACCTTTGTCAATATCGGCGCCACTTTGATCGGCGGGTGCTGCGGCACAACGCCGGAGCATATCGCCGCGATGCGCGCCGCGCTGGACCAGCCGACGGCGGAATTCGTCGACTTGCACATCGGCGAGGTCGATGTCGAGCATGAGGCGCAGGCGCCCGATGCGCCGACGGCTTTGGCCGAGCGCCTTGACGCCGGCGAGTTCACGGTCACGGTGGAGATGGCGCCGCTGCGCAGTTACCGCACGGATACGCTGCTGCAGGAGGCGCGGCGCTTGCGCGCGGCCGGCGCCGATCTCATCAACGTGGCCGATACGCCCGCGGCGCGGATGAAAATGAGCGCCTGGGCCGTGGCGCATTTGCTGCAATCGCAGCTTGGCATCGAGACGGTCCTGCATTTTCCCACACGCGGGCGCAACATGCTGCGCGTGCAGGGGGATTTGCTGGCTTCGCACGCCTTGGGTTTGCGCAATCTGTTTGTCGTCATGGGCGATCCCACCCGCATTGGCGATTTTCCCGATGCCAGCGATGTGAATGATGTCGCGCCCTCGCGTTTGATCGGCGTGATCAAGCAGGGCATGAATCGGGGCGTCGACATGGCCGGGCACAGCATCGGCCAGCCGAGCAGTTTCACGGTCGGCTGCGCGCTGAATATGGGCGCCGAAGATATCGAGCGCGAAATCCGCATATTGAAGAAAAAGCTGGAGGCGGGCGCCGATTTTGCGCTGGGGCAGGCGATATTTGAGCCGGAGCGCATTGAACGCTTTCAGCGGCGCTATGAAGAAATGGCGGGCGAAGCCTTCGCCCTGCCGGTGCTGATGGCGGTGATGCCCCTGCACAGCCACAGGCAGGCGCGCTTTTTGAATAACGAAGTGCCCGGCATCAGCGTGCCGGATGGTATTTTGGAGCGGATGGGCGCGGCCGCGGATCCGCAGCATGAGGGCATGTTGATCGCGCATGAGCTGGTTGACCGGATGGCCGGGCTGATTCAAGGCGCCTATATCATCCCCGGCGGCGATTACGATTTGGCGGCGGAAGTTGTCGCCTATATCAAGATGTCGCAAGTTCAAGCCTAGGCCATTCTTGAGACGACAACAGGCAGCCTCCCTTCAGCGCCGGGGCCAGCGTGAAGGCCAAGCGGCTGCGGGTTATTCGTCACAAAGACACAAAGACACAAAGGGCGCAAAGACTTTTCTCTTGGATCATGTTGGAATCGCCAACGGTTGTAGGGGCGTCTCGCTGAGAGGCCCGTCGCTGGTATCAAAATTGGTAGGGGCGAGCCTTGGCTCGCCCGAATGCAAAATGGCAATGTTACGGGCGAGCCGATGGCTCGCCCCTACAGAATTCGAAAAGTGAGAATCCCGTCTTTTTTCGCATGACAAACTTGTCTCTACTTCTATGGTAAAGAAAATTTGATGCGATTGCTCTGGGGGTTCGGGCAGGGCAATCGCTTCAAATTGTTGTTTAACTACAGAGAACACAGAGGACACAGAGAAATACGATTGATGAGAGATTTCGTAGCATGTTGTCGCAATGCTTTTAGGCGGGAAGGAAGTTTATCGACAAGGCATCGGCAAACCTGCCCAATCCAAGCCGTGGATTTGAGGGAAAAGTGGTCAAAAAACCCTAAACTCTGTGTTCTCAGTAACACCAAGTAAGTCATGCGAAATTCAGCATAAGGGCGATATGTAGGGGCGAGCACGTGGCTCGCCCGCACGTATGTCGCTAAAAACAATGCGCATTTTGCTAGTTGCTTACTTGTGCTTGCTTTTATATTCTCTGTGTCCTCTGCGTTCTCTGTAGTTAAAAGAAATCTTTGAAGCGATTGCCCTGGGGGTTCGGGCCGACAGTTTGCGATCGCGGAGGCGGCGACGCTAGAATATGGCGCTGAAATATGAAATGAGGCCTTTTGACATGGCCGGAATCGGCAGCATCAACCTCAAAGTTGCGGTGCTCAACAGCGACTTCTACGCCCGGCACGCCATCAACGCCTATCTCGCTTGGGATCGGCGCACCCGCGTCATCGGCATGTTCGCCAACCTCGACGAGTTTTGGGCCGCGCGCGAGAAGATGAGCGGATTTGAACTGCCGGACGCGATCGTGCTGGACGCGAACCTTTTCGGCGGCCCGGAGCAGAAGCAAGCGACGATCATTCGGCTGCGCGATTCCATTGACTGGCTGCGGATCATTTGCCTGGCGCCCTTCGTAGATCTCGACTTGTTTTACGCCGCGGCCGAGGCTGGCGCCGCCGCTTATCTGCTGGAGCAAGATACCCGTATTCACATCGCCTGGGCGATTTGCCACGCCTGCGCGCTGGCGCAGTGCGAGATTCTCATCAGCGCCGGCGCCGAAGAGGCGAGGCGGAAACTGTCGCATCCGCGCTTGCGCCGGGCGAAGTGCCTGTCCTTGCCGCGCCGCTACATCGGCATGACGCCCCGGGTCCGTCAGGCGATTGAGCTCTTCGCGGTCGAAGGCATGCCGCAGCGCCTTGTCGCCGACGAGATGGGCATCGGCGAGCACGCGGTGCGCGGTTACGTCAAAGACGCATACAAAATCCTGGAGTCATTTCATGATGATACGGGCGATTATCCTCCGGATATGAGTCCGCAGGAAATCGCCTTTATGCGGATTACGGCGCTGGATATCAGGGATTGCTGAGCCGATTCCGGCTCAGCCGATCTGCGAATCGGTTTCGGATGTATCGTCGTTTTGGCGGCTCTGGCGTTGCTTGCGCACGACGTCCATGGCTTGGGTGTGCGTCAGCACGACCGATTCATCGCTTTCGCTGCGCAGCGCTTCCGGCACAGCGACATGTTCTTCTTCGAGGTAGGATGTCAGCGCGCCGCTGAAGGACTTGACCGGCGCCGCGTCCCCATACTGGTGGCGCAGGTCCAGCAGATTGTTCATCAACCAGAGATAGAGATCGCCTTCCGTGCGGGCATTGTCGTGGCCTTTGACCAGGTCCATCACGTCGTGCTTGCGGATTAAGGCAATGGCCGGCTGGTAGACGGTGTGATACCAGTCGGAGGTGGCTTCCTCCGTGGTCATGGCATGGCCTTCCAGCTTTTCCATCACCCGTTCGTGCAGGAAGATGTATGCCATGAGTTCATGATAGCGGGAGGGTTCGGTCAATTCGATCGATTCGTGATCGGGAACGCTGCGCGACAGACCGGTCTCGTCGAGGAAATTGGCGTAGGCTTCCGCCGCCGCCATTTCCAGTTCGCTCATGCCCGGGCGCAAGGGCACGGTAGTCGGCAATTCGATGACATGGGCCTGAATTGTCTTGGCGCGGAGCTGGCGCGCGACTGAGACGCGATGATTGCCATCGCGCACGAAATAGGCGTCGCCAACCTTGTAGAGCTCGATCGGGGGCGGGCCTTCCAGGCTGTTGGCCAAGGCGTATACCCGGCTCCAGCGGTCGCGCAGTTTGCTGTTTTTGGGCAGGAAGGTGGCGGTGAAGTCCTTGTAGCGCCCGACGCTGCCGACGATGTTATCCAGCGGGACATCGCGCACGCCTTCGTAGTGCTCTTCGTGCAAGTGCAGGCGGCTGCGAATCTCGTCGAAATTCATCAACTCGTTGTGGCGGCGGAAAAGGTGGTTGAGGACCTCTTGCCAGAAAACCTTGTTATGGATCGCCTGGAATTTGCTGCGTCCTTCGTGGAAGTAGTTGCGGAAGTTATGCTGCTCTAACATTGCTCGTCCTTTGACGTTAACCTGTGGCGGCTTGGTTTCCCGCTATGCGGCTCAAGCGGCGCTTGAAGGGACCGCGGCGCGGGCATATCGAATTCGCATTCGACTAGGAATAAACAAGAGTCATCTACCGGGCACAGGCAACATAGCTCTCAAAGCATCTCCGCCAAGACATCAACACCTCGTCTAGGCACACTATAACATATCTTGCGGCGAGAGCGTTAAAATGAAAGCGGGGCGCCAATTCGACCAGGGCCGATATTAGCATGAATTATTGGAGGAAAAGGTCAATTGCTTGTCATGCAATGGACGTCATTTGCTCAATGAATCTTACGTCTTTTCAATCCAGTTTTGCTTTATGAAGCCCCTTAAAACGTGAACGCGATGGATCCTGCCACAAGGCATCGCCTAAACGCGATCAATCGCGAGTTTTATTTGAAGACCGCCGGCGAGTTTGACCGGACGCGTCAGCGTCCCTGGCGCGGTTGGCAGCGGCTGCTGCAAGCGCTCGACCGGCCGATTCGCTCGGTGCTGGATCTGGGTTGCGGCAACGGGCGCTTCGCTCTGTTTTTGGCCGAGAGCGGGGCGGGCGCATTTAAGTATATTGGCATTGACAGCTGCGGCCCGCTGCTGGCAGCCGCGCGCGGCAGTTTGCAGGCGCAGCCGGGAATCGAGATTGAATTGCAGGAGCGCGATCTGGTCCGGGACGGCCTGCCCGAGCGCGAAGCGCAACTGGTTGCGCTATTCGGCTTTTTGCACCATGTGCCGGGTTATCAAGAACGCATGCGCTTGCTGGCGGCGGCGGCCGATTGCGTCGCCCCCGGCGGTTGCCTGGCTTGGGCCGCCTGGCGCTTTTACGAGTTGGAACGCTTTCGCGAGCGGATCCTGCCTTGGCCTGATGAACTCAACGTAGAGAAACACGATTATTTGCTGGATTGGCGGCGGGGGGAGCGCGCGCTGCGCTATTGCCATTACATAAATGACGAGGAGCATGACGCGCTTATTCGCGCCAGCGGCTTGACTGTAATCGCTGATTATCGCGCGGATGGCGCCGGCGGCAAGCTAAACCGCTACACGGTTTTGAGACGTGAAACGGGGCGAACTTGAGCCCGCCCCGCGCTTGATATCTCGATCTAATTGCAATCGCCTTTAACCAGGATGTACGGCGCAGTGGCGTGATGGTTGTCGCCTTCGTTGGTTTCGGCGACTTCATTGTTGACATCGAGATACAGATTGATGTTGTGCAACTCGCTGAAATAGGTGCTCGCCGTGATATGGCCGACGAAGGATTTCGATGTGCCGGCGGGTATCTGGCCGATGCCGATTATAGTGTTTTCGACGCGGTCGCCGCTGTTGGCGTGCGTATCCCTGACCTCAATGGCCGCGCCCCCGTCCCAATTGGCAGTGCCGTTGTTTTGCACCGTGACATCTATACGGTAGGCCTCGCCGCAAACGGCCGGGTGCGGATTAATGGCGACGTTTGCGATGCGCAGATTGACGCCGCTCTGTGGCTGCTGCTGCGCCGGCGGATCGGTCGGCACAGGAATGGCGGTTGGCGGCAGCGGCGGCGGGTTTATCCGCGGCAGGTTGCTCAGGTCGCCTTGGGTTTGCACGATGTTGGGATGGATGAAGCCGGTGCGGCCGCTAGGCAGCTCAATGTAGAACCAGCCGGAACGGAAGGCGCTGATGCCCCTGATCCTTGCGGATTGATCAATCAGCAGGTGACCGACAACGGCGTAGTCGGTGGAGTCGCCGGCGCGAACGTTGCTGTTGACGATGGCGATGACGCGCGGCGAGGGGTCGGGCGTCGCCGTCGCCTCGGGCTCGACGGCCGGTTCAACGTCCTCTTCCATCATCGTCTGCTCTTCCATCGTTTGCTCTTCCACCGCCTGCTCTGCCATCGTCTGCTCTGCCATCATCATCTGCTCTTCAGCAACGAAGGCCGGCGGGTTGTTTTCCACGCGAATCGGGCTGACGCGGTAGTATTCGGGCGTGTCGCCTTCGGTGAGGATGGTCAGGCGGATTTCGTACAAGCCGTCGCGCAGAGCGGCGATATTCCAGGTGCCCAGGATACCGTCGACAACGTGCTCGGCGCCGGGCAGGGTCGCTATCAACCATTGGTTGTCTAGCGCCTCGCTGTCGTCGCTCATGCCCATGCCGAGCTTGAGCGGACGAAACTGGACAAAAAAGTTGCGCATGGTCTGTAAGGTTACCGTGCCACGAATGTCGACGCTGTCGCGAACGACGTAAACCGGTGGCGGAAAACTAATATGTGCATCCGGATTCACCATGTCCGGCGCCTGCGGTTCAATTGCGCTGTCGCTCTCCTGGCCAATAGCAGCAGGAATTAGAAGCAACATGGCGAAAATAAGACAGGTCAGTAATCTGGCTCGATTCATTGTTGCGCCTCCTGAAAAAGCACCGACTGTAGCGCCGCTGGCGCTATCTTTGATTATTCTATCATATAGGAACTCTGGATTGCTCGCTTGCGACAGCGCTGTCTCATAGCCCGGCAATTTTTTGCGAACTTGCCAAGGACGGCGGGAATCGACCACTCGTAAATAGCCGCTTACAAATGCGCCGCGCCGGGATAAACTTGGGGCGCTTGCGCCGGCGAATGCGAGGCTGATTATGCGGAACGGCTCCATCGTTCAGATCCGCGACATATATAAGACTTATGCTGAGGGCAATCGCAGATTAAACGTTCTGGAAGGCGTGAGCCTCGACATTGGCCGCGGCGAGTTTTTGGCGGTATTGGGCGCGAGCGGCAGCGGGAAGAGCACCCTGCTCAATCTACTGAGCGGCATTGATCAGCCGGACAGCGGCAGCATCGTTATAGAAGGCACGGACATTTGCGCGCTCAACGACAGAAGGCAGACGCTGTTTCGGCGCGATCATATTGGCATCGTCTTCCAATTCTTCAATCTGATCCCGACATTGACTGTTTTGGAAAATGTCACCTTGCCCCAGGGACTTGGCGGGGCGCGGCGGAAGCCGGAAGAAGCGCGGGCCCTGAACCTGCTGGAGCGGGTGGGCTTGGCGGACCGGGCGTCGACATTTCCGGACAAGCTCAGCGGCGGGGAGCAGCAGCGCGTGGCCATCGCCCGGGCGCTGCTGCATGAACCGAAGATTGTGCTGGCGGATGAACCGACGGGCAACCTGGATGATGAAACCGGCTGGCAGGTCCTGAAGCTGCTGCTCGCCTTGACTCGGGAAGCGGGCAAAACGCTCATTATGGCGACGCACAGCAACGAAATCGTTCAACATGCCGACCGTGTTTATCGCATTCACGATGGCCGGTTGGGTTCGGCGCCGCTTGAGCCGACGGCGGGCGACGAAGTCGGGCGTTTATGACTAAGGACGCGTCAGCGCATGCGCGGGAGTTCAGCCGGCCTTTGTGCGTTTTGCTCAATTTCGCGGGACAGGCAGGTGGGAGAATGACAAAAGAGGCGTTAAACTATAAATATGCGTGGCGTCTCGGCGCTGGGCAAAGGTCGGAGGCTGGCGCGGGAAACGCCTTTGCGCGATAAACGGGCCCGCTAACGCCTCCGGCCGGGTCTTTCGGTCATGGCGTCGGATCCTGCGCAGAGATCTGACGGAGACGCAAGACGGAAGATAAAAGATGAGCGCTTGCTCAAGTCCTGTTGTACTTGGGAGTCCTGCAGTTGATAGCCGATGGATTTGTATCGTGATGCGCCCAGCATGCTAAACAAATAACCTGGCCCGGAGCGACGCCGATGATGGACCTGGAAAATGATATCAAAATGAGAGCCATCCTCTCCGAATTGCGGGATGTCAACAAGGATCAAAGGCGGACTGCTGTCATGAAGCTCGGCATGGTCGGCGGCGAGCAGGCGGTGCGCGCCTTGATCAACATTGTGGAAAACAGCCAGGAAGACCTGATTGTGCGCGGACGGGCGGCGATGATGCTCGGCAAGCTGAAGGATGGGCGCGCCGTCTCCCCCCTGATACGCGCCTTGGACGCGCCCGGCTTTCTCACGCCTTATCACGCGGCGCTGTCCCTGGGCAAGATTGGCGATCCCCGGGCGATCGACGCGTTGCTGGAAGTAGCGGATAAGGGACAGGACAAGCAGCGCGAGGCGGCGCTGCAAGCGTTGCGAGATTTAGGCTACCAGTCTGAAACGGACGGGTATCCAGAACGCCAGCCGCTCATTTAGCCCCTACAAATTTGCAGGCATGCAAGCTCTTTCTTCGTCGACAGAAACCGAACTGCGCGATTCTTGTATTACCATTCCATTGACGCCTTATCGCCTCCGGCACTGGCATGTCTTGCTGCTGATTTTGCTGGTTTCTTTCCTCCTGCGCCTTCTGCTAGTCGCCAATGGCGGCCAAATGTACTGGCCGGATGAGCGACGGTATTGGAGATCGACAACTGTCGCGGGCAAACTCTACGCGGGCGATTTGAAGAACGTTATCGCAAGCTTGCTAAAGTATCGGGCGCATGGCGGCATGACAACTGCGGGACTCATTCCCGCTTATGCGCATCGGCTGGTGTACGCGATTCAAGATAACGGAGGCGTCTCTTGGCACGACTATTGGCGCGGTCAATTGGGCGACTATCGATTGTCGGCCGTCTTCTTTGCTGTACCCTCGGTGGTGTCCATCGGCATGGTCTATCTGATCGCGCTGAAAGCAGGCGCGAATAAAGACGAAGCGCTCCTGGCCGCCTTCTTCCTCGCCACATCCAATTCCTGGTTCATTTATGCCAGGCACTTTCAGGCATACGATGTGTCCATGCTGCTGGGGCTTGTAGCGATCTACGCGGCTCTGTGTCTGCGCAACGGCGGCGCCAAGAGCGCTGTGCTGATCGGCGTGCTGATGTTCTGCGCCTTCTGGACCTATTACTCTCATTATTTCCTTATGTTTGCTATAGCCTTTCTATACTGCGTCATGCTGGCGCGCAGACCGCTTGATCTTGTCATAAGGCCGATCGGGATTCTGTTCGGCGGCTTGCTGTTGCTGGCGCCTATCCTGCTATTTAACTACGTGATTCTAGAAATAGACGTATATGCCCAGATGCATTCTTTGGGATACGCGACAACCGGGGATTATGACGAAGGGTTGTTGTTGCCGTTTCTCTATTTTCGCGATACCGAAGGCCTGACGTCATTGATCTGGTTGACCGGATTAGTCGGCGCGCTCATGCTTGTGCGCCGCCAGCGCCCAAATTATAGACACCGCGCAATCCTGTGGCTTTCCTGCCTGGCCCTGCTTTATCTGTCGATGTGTCTCTTTTCGTCGGGCTTGCACGTGCTCGCGCTCGCCGGCCGTTTCGTGCGGCCTATGGCGCCGTTCATGGTTTTGATCTGCGCTTTTGCTTTTGCGCCTGTACTTAAGCGGCTTGGATTCAAAATATCAATTCTGCTCTTGCTGGCCGCTTGTATCATTAGCGCTGGCAACTTTCTTGCAGCGATTAATCAGCGCTTCTATTTGGAAGTCGCCAGGGATGTACTGAATGAATACGATACCGTTTCATTTGAGACGACATTCATGCCGCCGGCAAAGGCTGATATTTTCGTGAAACCCGAGCGCGAAGACGCGCGCTATATTCTGGTGAACGCGGGCTTTTACCATCCCGTTACTGAGATGAGCGATCGGCCGGAGGGCCGGGTGATTCTGGAAGTCTCGCATCCCTACAATTTCAAGCCCTTCCAATATGAACATGCGACATTGGTTCGGAGCGCGCGGGAAATCATCAATCGCGATGGCGTCTACATTTGGCTTATAGATACGCAAGCGGCGGCCGACAGCGATGCCTAAATTGTTTAGCGCTGCCTGTGTTGGTCAAGCGATTCCGAGAGCCTGGGCTCATGGAAGAAGTTGTAGTCATCGACGCCATCCGCAGGCCCTTGGGCAAGCGCGGAGGCAGGCTGCGCGGGCAGCATCCGGTCAAACTACGGGACTATAGATCTAGCCTATTCCATCCTATTTGATATTGTAGGCATTTAAGCTCTTTACTCGTCGTCGGAGGCTGAATTGCGCGATTCTCATTTGACCATTCCATTTGCGCCATTTCGCCTTCGTCGCTGGCATGCGCTGCTTCTGATTTTGCTGGTTTCCTTCCTCGTGCGCCTTTTGCTAGTCGCCAATGGCGGCCAAATGTACTGGCCGGACGAACGACGGTATTGGACGCCGACGACTGTCGCGGACAAACTCTACGCGGGCGATTACAAGAACGTTATCACCAGCTTGATAAAGTATCGGGGACATGCCGGCATGACATTGGCGGGGCTCATTCCCGCTTACGCGCATCGGCTGGTGTATGCGATGCAAGATAACGACGGCGTCTCCTGGAATGATTATTGGCGCTATCGACTAGGCGATTATCGTTTGTCAGCGGTGTTTTTCGCTATTCCCTCAGTCTTGTCCATCGGCATGGTCTATCTGATCGCGCAGAAAGCGGGCGCCAACAACGACGAAGCGCTGCTGGCCGCATTCTTCCTCGCCATCTCCAATTCCTGGTTCATATATGCCAGGCACTTCCTGTCGCTCGATGTTGCCATGTTACTTGGGCTTGTTGCGCTCTACGCGGCTCTGTGTCTGCGCAACGGCGGCGCCAAGAGCGCTGTGCTAATCGGCCTGTTGATGTTCTGCGCCTTTTGGACCTATTTCTCTCACTATTTCTTCATGTTCGCCATAGCCTTTCTATACTGCGTCATGCTGGCGCGCAAACCGCTGGATCTTGTCATGAGGCCAATCGGGATTCTAGTCGGCGCCTTGCTCCTGCTTGTTCCCATTCTGCTATTTAATTTCCTGATTCTGGACTTGGACCTGTTCGCCCGGATGCATTCTTTTGGATTCGCGCAAACCGGGGATTATGACGAAGGGCCCTTGTTGCCATTTCTGTATTTTCGCGAAGCCGAAGGCTTGACATCATTGCTTTGGTTGACCGGATTAGTCGCCGCGCTCGCGCTTGTAGGCCGCCAGCGCCCGGATTTTCGACATCGCGCGGTCCTTTGGCTTTCCTGCCTGGCTCTGCTTTATCTGTCGATGTGTCTCTTTTCGTCGGGCTTGCACATACAGGCCCTCGCTGGCCGATATGTACGGCCTATCGTACCCTTCGCGGCCTTAATCTGCGCTTATGCTTTTGCGCCGCTGCTTAAGCGGCTTGGATTCAAAATATCAGCGCTGCTTTTGCTGGCCGCCTGTATCGTTGCCGCAGGCAACTTTCTCGCGGCGATCAATCTTCGTTTCAATAACGAAGTCGCCCGGGAAGTGCTTGATGAATACGATTCGATTTCATTTGAGACGACATTCCTGCCCCCGGCAACGGCGACTTATTTCACGCATATCAAGCGCGACGGCGCGCGCTATATTCTGCTGAACGCGAGCTTCTACCATCCCGTTACCGAAATGAGCGATCGGCCGGAGGGTAGAATAATTTTCGAAATCCCGCATCCCTACAATTACAAGCCTTTCCAATATGAACATGCGACGTTTAATCGACGCGCGCGGGAAATCATCAATCGCGATGGCGTCTACATTTGGCTTATCGATACGCAAGCGGCGGCCGACAGCGAGACTTAAATCGTTGAGCGCCGCCCGTTTCGGTCAAGCAGTTCCGGGAGCCTAAACTCATGGACGAAGTTGTAATCATTGATGCCATCCGCAGTCCCTTGGGTAAACGCGGAGGCTGGCTGCGCGAGCAGCATCCGGTCAAGCTGGGGGCGCATGTCCTGCGGGCGCTGCTGGAGCGAACGGCGCTGGATGCAAGCGTCGTGGATCACGTGATCTTCGGCTGCGTCAGCCAGTTCGCGGAGCAGACGATGAATGTCGCCCGCAATGTTGCGCTTGACGCCGGGCTGCCGATTGAGGCGCCGGGGACGACGGTCGACTTTCAGTGCGGCAGCAGCCAGCAATCCATCCACCTGGCGGCGGCATTGACGGCATCGGGGCAGGCGGATGTCGTCATCGCCGGCGGCGTGGAGAGCATGACACGCGTGCCGATGGGCGCCAGCCTGGGCGCGGACGGCGCGTCGCCATTCACCGATGAGATCATGGAAGCCTACAACATGATTCCGCAAGGCATCGCCTCGGACGAGATCGCGGCGAAGTGGGGCATCACGCGGGAGGCGATGGACGCGTTCGGCCTGGAGAGCCATCGGCGCGCCTGGCGCGCGACAGAGGCCGGCATCTTGCGGCGGGAGATCGCGCCGCTTCAAGGCGTCGATGAAGAGGGCGGGCTGATTTGGGTCGATCGCGATCAAGGCATTCGACCCGCGACCACGCGCGAGAAGATGGCGGCTTTGGAACCGGTCTTCAGTCCCGACGGAGTCACCACCGCCGGCAACAGCAGCCAAATCAGCGATGGCGCGGCGGCCGCGCTGGTGACGACCGCGGATCGGTCGCGGCAGCTTGGTTTAGAGCCGCGCGCGCGCCTCATCGCTATGGTTGCGGTCGGCAGCGACCCGCACCTGATGTTGACCGGACCCATCGCGGCGACGCAAAAAGCGCTGGGACGGGCGGGGCTGGGCATGGACGATATTGACGTCTTTGAGGTGAATGAGGCATTCGCCTCCGTCCCGCGAATTTGGGAGCGGGAAACCGGCGGCGACCTGGACAAGGTCAATATTCACGGCGGCGCGATCGCGCTGGGGCATCCGCTTGGCGGCTCGGGCGCGCGGCTGATGACGGCTTTGATCAACGCCTTGGAAACAACCGGTGGGCGCTACGGCTTGCAGACGATGTGCTGCGGCGGCGGCATGGCGACCGCGACGATCGTCGAGCGTTGGGGCGCGTAGTCGTTTCCAGCTCGGCGAAACGCAACGAAAAGAGGGCGCCTGTTGCGAAGGGGGAAACGCAACAAGCGCCCGAATTCTGACAAGGCGTGATGATCAAAATGCGATGAAGCTCGGCTACCTGCGAAAGCCCGAAGCCGGGTGGCGATTCCCACCTCGCCCTGTGCCAGTGCATTCTAAACCGGCTTGTCGATGATTCTGCAGGACTTCGTAGGAAGTAACGAAAAATTGTAAATTTACTTCTTCATTCTCGGCATCTGCCCGGCGATGTATGCCAGCGCGTTTTTCCCGACCGGCGTCGTCGATTCCGCGATCCAGCGCTGCCAGGAATCTGCCCGGTCTCGGCCGGCGCCGGAGCAATGGGCGCGGCTTCGATTCAAAATTGCGGCTCGACGCGGGAGCATAATCAAGATTCCCGCTCATTCACCGGCAATCCGTAAAGCTGAGCCGCCGTCCGCCACATCACCGGCGCCAGCAGCTCCTTAGGCAGCATGCGCATGGAAAAATCGGGCGTGTCGCCGTCCCAGTGGGGAAAGTCCGTGGCGAACATCAGCATCTTCTCAGCCGGGAACATCGCTAGAACCTGATGCAGATGTTGGCGGTTTTCAGGCTCTTCGATCGGCTGTGTCGTGAAGTAAACGTGGTCGTATACGATTTCGCTGGGCGGCCGGTCCAGCCAGGGCACGGTCATGCGCAGGGCTTTCCAGTTTTTGTCGAAACGCCACATGTGTATAGTCCCGTAGTGAGATGGTGCGGCTCTTTGTGAAAGTTTTCCGGGTTCTCCCGCCAACGGTCGCAGATAAACTCATAGGGACTTCGCCCCTTCAGTGTCTTCAGCCGTTTGCCAAAATTGTAGGCCTGTATGAAGGCTTCAAGGTGCTGGCGCAACTCTGCGTTTGTCTCGTAAAAGTAGCGATACACCGTCTGCTCTTTCAGGGTTCGATGCATCCGTTCGACTTGCCCATTCGTCCAGGGATGATAGGGCTTCGTCAGCCGGTGCTCGATCCCATGCTCTGCACAGATCGTATCATAATCCGACTTTTGTTTAGCCTTGGTCTTCTTCTGTTTGACAAATTGGCTGCCATTATCCGTCAAGATGGTATGAATGCGGTAAGGCACCTTCTTGATCAGCCGCCGGAGGAATGCGCAAGCGTCCTCGCGTTTCGCGCGTTCGGACAGTTCAGCAAAGACAAACTTGGACGTTCGGTCAACGGCCACAAAGAGTCTGCGCTTGCCCTGGTCGGTTCTGACATTGCAAAAGTCGATGTGGAAATAGCCGATGGGATAGGTCTTGAAGCGCTTCTTCGCCTTCTTGCTTTCCGACTGCGGCAAGCGGTTGACGCCGTGGCGTACAAAACAACGATGCAGGGTCGACCGGGTCAAATGAGGAATTATATCCTCCAGGGCATAAAGGCAGTCATCCAGTGAAAGCTCGGTCTTGCGCCGGAAGGCCACGATAATGGCTTCTTCTTGCTCGCTCAACACAGTGGACCGCGGCTGCTTTGGTCCCATCGGCAGGTCTTTGACAGAATCGCGCTTCTTCCACTTCGCGACGGTCTTGGGGTTGATGCCATAGCGCTTGGCCAGCTTCCTTATGCTCTCTTTACTAGTTTGTATTGCTCGGCGGGTTGCCTCTGTCGTTGTGGCGCGAGGGTGGAGAACCTGGCCCATAATTCGTCCTTTTGCTTCTTGGGAACAGTGCCATTATAATCCAAAACTATACAACTACCCGACCCTCTCGGCGATCTATCATTCATTCACCATCTGGGAGATTCCCCAGCCCGGGGAGTTTGTCGGCCTGCAAAATTATCGCACCCTGGTTGATGACCCGTTCTTTTCGAAATCCGTCTCCAATATCCTGAAATTCATGGTGGGGCGTACCTTTTTGACGCTGGTGATGGCGTTCATCGGCGCCGAGTTGGTCTACAATCTGGCCAGCGCCCGTCGGCGCACATTTTGGCGCGTGATCTTCACCATTCCGATGGTTATCCCGATAACGGTCAACCTGATGATATGGCAGCAGGTCTACGCGGGCCGTCAAGGTCTGCTGAACGAATTCTTGTTGGGCATAGGCGCGATGTCGCGCGCCTACCCTTGGCTGGGGCGTCCCAACACCGCCATGCTGGCGCTAATCTTCATTGGGTTCCCCGCCGTAGACGGTTTCGGCTTTTTGGTAATCTTGGCCGCCTTGCAGAACTTGTCAAGCGATGTGAACGATGCCGCGCTGATCGACGGCTGCAGCCGCTTCCGCCGCATCTTCGCCATTGATCTCCCGGCGATTCGCGGTCCGCTGGCGCTCATTGCGATTTTGAGCAGGAATTCGGGCATACAGGAATTCTCGTCGATGTTCGTGTTGACACAGGGAGGACCGGCTAATGCCACCATGTCCCAAGCATTTTATTTGTACCAGCAAGGCTTATATTATGGCGATCAAGGCTACGCGACCGCCATTGGCACCGTGCTGATGTTGATGACTCTGATCTTCAGCATAATTATCCTGCGGATACGGTGTCGGAGGGCTCACGATGTCGCAGTCTAAACCCTGGCGCCGAGACCGGCTCCTTGAGGCCGCCCTGACCATCCTAGCTGTATAGTTTTGGATTATAATGGCACTGTTCCCAAGAAGCAAAAGGATGCGCGCGAACAATCGTGCTGTCAATTATCCCGTTTTCCATGTCCGGCTCATCAGCCAAGGCTTCCATCATCCGTTTCCAAAGGCCAATGTCGCACCAACGGGCAAAGCGTTTGTATACCGAATTCCATTTGCCGTATTCGCTCGGCAGTGCGCGCCATTGCGCGCCAGTGCGGCTTATCCACATCACAGCTTCAACGAATCGGCGGCATTCGGCTTCATTGCCAAGGTAAACATCCGGCGCATGCGCCAAGAATTCCCGTATCTTCGTCCAATGTTCGTCAGATAGTCTCATGTTTATCATAGGACTATTTTACGCATTTATGCAGATGCCAATGCCAAAATATCAACAGAACCTAATCAAGTCGCCCGCTGCGTCGCAGGTTGACTTGAACTAGACAAGGCAAACAAAAATGTCGAATTGGCCATTCAATGCCGACTTGCCTAAAAACCAGTGGACGGAGATTCAAGCCAACGGCTTCCCGGATCCAGTGCCCGGCTGCGTCTATGACGGTCACCGGCTGGATGGCGGGATCCCGCTCGGTGGGCTCGGCACCGGTTACTTCACACTTGAAGGTTCCGGACTGATCGGCCATTGCTCTATTTTCAATGACATCGTACCGCCGCGCGTGAACTTCTCGGAATGGCTGACGGTCAATATAGCGGACGGGGAAAGAAAGCCTGCCGCTCTCAACCGCGGACATCGCCTACTGGGGGCATCATCCCGTCGCCGATCTGGTCTGTCGATTTGAGTCGAAGGGTCTTGAACTCGGCATACGAGCTTTTTCTCCGCTATTCCTGGGCAACAGGCCCGATAGCAATATCCCGGCCGCATTATTTGAAATTGATATACGCAACTGTCGCGCCGAAGCGGCGGCTCTTGAACTGGTAGTCGAAACACCGAATGCGTCCGGCAGCCCGAGCTATGAGCGTGGCCCGCATGATATTGCGCTGGCGGACGAGGGAATCCATGTCGTAAAGAACCGCGATCAGTTCGTCGGACGCATTTCACGTACACTAGAAGCAAACGGTTCATCACGTGTGCGCTTAGTCTTTGCCTGGCATTCGCCGCGCTGGCGCGACAGCGGCCGCGAATCCCATATCAATCAGTACAGCCTGCGCTATAAGAGCGCGGCAGCGGCCGCCGAAGATGCGCTGGGGCGCTTTGATTCATTGTTAGCTGGCGTTTTAACCTGGCAGAGACCCATCTACGCCGCAGACCTACCGGCTTGGCTGCGCGACGGGCTGGTGCAAAGCCTGTACAGCCTGTCCAAAAACACGGTCTGGATCGCCAAAACGCGGGTGGACCACTGGTGGGGCGATATCGGCTGGTTCACCCATAACGAAAGCCATACCGGCTGCCCCAATACTGAGACGATGGTCTGCCGTATGCACGGCCACCTGCCGATCCTCTTCTTCTTCCCCGAGCTGGAGCGGACGACGCTGGAAGCTTTCAAGCACTTCCAGATATCCGATGGCGAGATTCCCTTTTCCTACGGCATGGAAAACGCCATGCGCGACTCGCGTTATCATTGCCAGCATCCGCTGAACCCCGGCCAGTATGCCCAGATGATCTATCGCCGCTATCTGTGCACCGGGGACCACGACCAGCTGGCGCGCTTCTACGATTCGGCCAAACGTGCGATTCGCTATCAGTTCTCGCTCGATGATGATGATGGCTTGGTCAATGAGCAGTCGCACGCGGTACCCGGTGAATTGTCGTCGGCGAATCAGTTTTACGACATCTGGCCTTGGTACGGCACATCGGCTTATGTCGCTGGCGCCTGGCTCGCCACCCTCTCCTGTGGCGAAGCGATGGCGGCAGCGATGAGTGACAGCGAGTTCGCCGCCGAATGCTCTGATTGGCTGGAACGCGGGAAAGAAGCTTACCAAGAAAAGCTGTGGACCGGTGAATACTTCCGTCTGTGGCAGGATCCGGAGAACACAAGCGGCGAATGACCGGAAAGTGAAGTCTCGCTTGGCAATCAACTTATGGCGCAGTGGCGCACCAAGATCACCGGCTTGCCCGATGTAGTGCCGGCCGACCGTATACAGTCCGCGCTGGGCGCAGTCAAGCGCCTAAATATGGCCGCCACAGAGCACGGCCTGGTCAACGGCGTCAATCCGGATGGCACACGCCACATCTCAAAACCTGACCCCGAACGGCACCCGCACATCCCGCCCAACTACGAGCATGGGCGGCAGGTCTTCATCGCCGAAAACCTGTGCGCGGCGATGAACTTCATTTATCACGGTCAGCGTGAAACCGGGCTGGAGATCGCCCGACGGCTCTACGAAGCGGTCGCGCTGACCGGGTGGTCGCCGTGGAAGCAGTATTGCATGATAGACGCGGATACCGGCTTACCTGTTTGGGGCGAAGACTACTATTCAAATATGGTCATCTGGGCTCTGCCGATGGCCTGCTACAACCAGAATATCGCTGAGTTTATGCATAGCGAGCTCATGCGCGAAGTGACATCAGCCTAAGACCTCGGTTTCTCTACATAAATCGTTTGCTTCACAGAAGCGGGCTTTCTTGAAGCAAACACATGGTAGATTGAGGTCATCTTCCCGCCGGCGCCGCCAATTGGGTCGCATTGCTCATCCTCGGCTGACACCATCGTCGTGAGCGTTGGTTAAAATGTATGTTGAAGCAGGCCAGACGCTGTGAAGGAGACGCCATTGAATACCAAGTCACTCATAGCATTCGGCGCTGCTCTGTGGCTTATCGCCGCCGCCGGTCGCGCGTTGTCGCAGGACGGTTGCTACAGCGACGATCACGTCCATATCGATCGGGCTACGTTAATCTGGGACCAGCCGGGTGTATAGTCCTGTAGTGAGGTGGTGCGGCTCTTTGTGAAAGTTTTCCGGGTTCTCCCGCCAACGGTCGCAGATAAACTCATAGGGACTTCGCCCCTTCAGTGTCTTCAGCCGTTTGCCAAAATTGTAGGCCTGTATGAAGGCTTCAAGGTGCTGGCGCAACTCTGCGTTTGTCTCGTAAAAGTAGCGATACACCGTCTGCTCTTTCAGGGTTCGATGCATCCGTTCGACTTGCCCATTCGTCCAGGGATGATAGGGCTTCGTCAGCCGGTGCTCGATCCCATGCTCTGCACAGATCGTATCATAATCCGACTTTTGTTTAGCCTTGGTCTTCTTCTGTTTGACAAATTGGCTGCCATTATCCGTCAAGATGGTATGAATGCGGTAAGGCACCTTCTTGATCAGCCGCCGGAGGAATGCGCAAGCGTCCTCGCGTTTCGCGCGTTCGGACAGTTCAGCAAAGACAAACTTGGACGTTCGGTCAACGGCCACAAAGAGTCTGCGCTTGCCCTGGTCGGTTCTGACATTGCAAAAGTCGATGTGGAAATAGCCGATGGGATAGGTCTTGAAGCGCTTCTTCGCCTTCTTGCTTTCCGACTGCGGCAAGCGGTTGACGCCGTGGCGTACAAAACAACGATGCAGGGTCGACCGGGTCAAATGAGGAATTATATCCTCCAGGGCATAAAGGCAGTCATCCAGTGAAAGCTCGGTCTTGCGCCGGAAGGCCACGATAATGGCTTCTTCTTGCTCGCTCAACACAGTGGACCGCGGCTGCTTTGGTCCCATCGGCAGGTCTTTGACAGAATCGCGCTTCTTCCACTTCGCGACGGTCTTGGGGTTGATGCCATAGCGCTTGGCCAGCTTCCTTATGCTCTCTTTACTAGTTTGTATTGCTCGGCGGGTTGCCTCTGTCGTTGTGGCGCGAGGGTGGAGAACCTGGCCCATAATTCGTCCTTTTGCTTCTTGGGAACAGTGCCATTATAATCCAAAACTATACATTAGATACCCTCTGCGTTGCGGATAACTCACTTGGGGCGAGATCCGCTCGAGAGGGCGTGGGCGCAGTTGGCGTCCAAGCTTGCGGCTGTAATCGAGATGTATCAGCGAGCGCCTGAGGTCATCCGTCCGCATATGCCTTCACGACTCGCAATGCGACAATCAACTGCATCGACTGCCCACCTGGACGTCCGTCCGCATATCATGCGCGGGAAGACGTGCGCTTATTTGCCGCCCTGACACTCGCGCGGGTCGGTGAGCGTGTGCATTGTGCCTGACCTACCGTGAAAGATTGTCGAGGCTCCTTTTTTATCGCCTTTGCTTTGTCGAATCTTGACGATCATATCTTCCTCGCTGATATCCTCCCAGCGCAGCGCCACCCATTTCAGCCCGCCGCGCTCCGGTGTAGACCGGCAAATGTGGGATAGTGCGATTGCGTTTCGCGATCGCAGATGTTCGCGTACCGCTCCAGATGTTTAGGCATTCTCCGAGGTGGTCATCCAAGTCGAATCAGTCTAGGTTACCTCCGCGAGTGTCATATTATATCAATTCAAATCTACAGCACCTTGCTTCACGGAAGCCCGCTTCTGTGAAGCAAGTGGGGCATAATTGGTGCAAGAATAGGCGATTCTGTTATCATTATCCTTGTCTAGGTGCTTCACGAAAGGTTGCGGGATGCTTCAGCGACCGTCAGATAGCCTTCGAGAGTGGATGGGTTTCTACCAGAAAATGGCCGTCGCTGACATTCGTTCGGAGCAAGTGGCCCACAAGATTCATCTTCATCTGAAGCGCTTTCAAGCATTCTTTGAAACGCGCTACGGTCAAGAGCACATTAGCTCGTGCGTGACGCGCGATGTGTTGGCTTGGCGAAATCATCTTCTATCTGAAGATCTTGCGGCATCAACGATAAACAACCACATGGCTTCTCTCTCGCGATTCGCTTCCTGGGTACAGGCCCAAGATGAGTCGGCATTCACCATGGGCGATCCGACTAAAGGCATCGGTGACTTGCCATTGCCGCCGCTGGAACCGCGCGCATTGAACGAAGACCAAATTCGTTCATTGAAGAATCTCTGCGATCGCCTACTCCCATTCTACCGCTCTAAGAATCGCAAATGGTTGCGATCTGATGGAGAAATCCCGCTGCAGGCTAAGGCGCGTCCGTGGCGCGATCGGGCGATCGTGTTTGTTTTACTGTCAACCGGATTGCGGCGGGAAGAACTGGTGAATCTTAATCTCAGTCAGCTAAGTCCCCATAGCGCCCATGAGCTGCGCCGAGCAAGACGCGGGCAAATTGATGGCGTGGTCGGGAAAGGGAAGACGCAACGCGATGTGTTCCTGTCGTTGGACGCGCGCCGCGCCCTAGCTGATTACCTGGAGAAGGAGCATGCCGGCGATGTGACAACGCCAATTGCAGAAGATTCTCCTCTCTTTCTGGCTGCAATTGAGGCGGCGCCACGGCGTGCCGATGGTCGATTAGCGCCGCGAACGGTGAACAACATTTTGGAAAAGATTGGTAAATGGCATGATGCCGACATCAAAGACGAGGCGCGACATATATCTCCTCTGCGCCCGCATGACTTGCGCCATACGTTTGCTTTCCAGTTGGCGGCCGTCACCGGGGCGGACGCATTCGAACTGGAACGGCGATTAGGGCATCAGTCGCAACGCTATATTCAGCGCTACACAAATCCGCCGGAGGATGTAGCTGCGTCTTATGTCGAGAGGTTCTAGCGTAATTCAGCGCCAGTTGCTGAGAATTAAAGACTAGGTGAGGGACCAAAAGGCTCGCTAGTTGCGTTACTTACATAGCGTAAGCTTGCAACTTCTGTTCCCGCTGCTTCCAATCAGGCAGATACATGCTCATTGAGAATTTCCAGCCCTTGGCATGGTTGGGGAACTTCAAGTGCATCAATTCGTGCACAATCGCATATTCTACCAGCTCGAGCGGTAGCCACAGTAAATCATCGGCCAATGTGAGGTAACCGGTCGTGGATATCGACCCCCATTTTGTACGCATTGCTCTGATCTGAGTGCGTTTTATCTGCACACCGATCCGATTCGCCCACTGTTGAACTAGGCCAGTAATCACCGCGTGATCGTGGGGATGATCCAAGCGCACAGGCGGGTCTGGGAGATTCTCCAGGCTCCGTTTTATGAATGCCTGGACTTGCGGATCGTCCCTATCCATCGATTTCGGAATTAGGACGCGCAGGCCTTTGGGAGTGAGTTGTAATGCCAGGCTCCGCCGGCGCTGCTTGATGACCGACACTTTCACAAGTTTATCTCGTGCATCCTAAAGAGATCGTCCACAATCGTCGCGATCTTTTCCTGCAGGGCCTCGGGCAAGATGGGAAGAAGCATGTGATAGAGACGTATGCGAACCGATCTTTCGAGGTCTTTATTGAAGCGCCAACCATCCTTCGTTTGCAAGTATTCGGACAGCTGTGTGGTCAATCTGTCAGCCTCATCCGATATCCCATGCCCGTCGATAACCATGCGCAAAGAAAATCCAAAGTTGTCTAGGTTGCTGGCTTCTCGCTCCTGTTGCAGTTTATCGACCTGTTCCGCTGTATCTGTCAGTTGCTGGAGCGCCGTCTCGGTTGAGATCTGCCGGTCGCGCAGGCCTTCAATAATGCGCTCAACCTCTTCGGAAATCTTCAGGAGATAAGGATGCTCTTCACTCTGGTCTTCAATATGCGTTATGAGACTCCGATAAAGGTTTAGCACCTTCACCTGGTCACCCTGATTGTCTGCCGCGATAACATCAGCAATATTTTCATTGATCGGGTAGAGCGGAAGCGGTGACAATGGACCGCTTGTATCCACATGTTCGCCGATGAGCGCTTCTGTCTTTGCACGCAGCTCGCGCATCAGCCGGTTCTCTTTGTCTTTGGGATCAAAATGAAAGACGAGAAAGCGATAAACATCAACCAGGAACCGATAGTAGCCAATGTATGGGCGCAGGAAAGCATCGGGGGAGAGGACCTCGTAAGCTGTTTGCAGGGCCTTGAAGGTTTCAAAAAAGGCATCCCGCAACACGTCGTCTGAAAAGTGCACGAACAGCTTGTCCGTGCGCGCTTCCATACAGTCCAGGCCAACCGGCGCAAGTTGCTGTTTCGTCGTTTCCACAAGCTCTGAGAACTGCCTTTTGAGCTGTTCTAAGTCGATCAAGCCCAGTGACAGATTCGCTGTGTCAAAAGAGAGAGCACGCTGAAGATTCTCGAAGATGCCGATGTAATCGACAATTAGGCCGTTTTCTTTTTTGTCATATGGCCGATTGACTCGGGCGATTGCCTGCAGAAGCGTGTGATCGCGCAGTGGTTTATCGAGGTACATGGCATAAGCGATAGGCGCGTCATAGCCCGTCAGCAGTTTCTCGGTCACGATCAGGATTTTGGGCTCTTTCTCCGGATCGCGGAAGGCTTTGCGTATGCGCTTTTCCGCTTCGGTACTCAGATGGTGGCGGCGCAGAAGTTGATTGTCCTTGTTATTGCTCGAATAGACGACGCGGCTCCATTCGGGCGGGAGAATTTCGTCCATGGCCTGTTTATAGAGCGCGCAAGCCTCGCGGTCCGGCGTGACAACCAGCGCCTTGAATCCGAGTGGATCGACGTTCTCATTAAAGTGTCTCGCAATATGGCGGGCGATTGAGCGAATTCGATCGGGCGATTTGAGCACCGCCATGAGCTTATCCGCCTTTTTGAGCAGTTTATTGAGCTCATTGATGGAGGCCACACCGACTTCCTCAACCTCGCGCCAGAACTCATCAAGCAGCTCACGAAACTCCTCTTCAAGTTTGAGCTTTTCGACCCAGGTATCCGATGGCGCAAGCGTGTAGTAGAGCGGGATGGTGGTTTTATCCTCGATGCTCTCATTGATGCTGTACTTGTCATGATAGCCATGCGGTCGGTCGGGCAGGCCAAACATTTCGAAAGTGCCTTGGCCGATCTTGCCTCTGTCGATCGGCGTACCGGTGAAGCCGAAACGAAAGGCGTTAGGCAACGCGGCATTGAGATATACACCGAGCTCGCCTTCTTGCGAGCGGTGCGCTTCGTCGATCAGGATGACCACCCGGCGGTGGGTGATCAATTCGGGCGGCATCTTGTCAAACTTGTGGATGGTAGTGACGATCAAGCCTTGTGTGCCGTTTTTGAGCAACTGGTGCAAGTGGTCCTTGCTGCGCGCCCTATGGACGGCGCCATAGCCAAAGGCTTCGAGATTCTGCGCCATCTGACTCTCTAACTCAATGCGATCCACTACTATCAGCATTGTCGGGTTGCGCATGTCAGAATGTCGGCTTAGCAGATGGGCGGCGACGATCATAGTCAGTGTCTTGCCGGAGCCCTGCGTATGCCATTCCAAGCCAGTGTCAGCGGCGTCGACGTCATCCAATCCGGCAAGGACGCGTTCGAGTATCTTCTGCACGGTTCGTATCTGATGCGGGCGCAGCAGGAACTTCTGTACGGAGTCATCAACGCGGTAAAAAATGGTGTAGTCCCGAATGAAGGACAGCACCATGCGCTTGTCAAAGAAGCTCTTGCTCAGCTTCTCCAAGCCCGCATCGCTGCCATCGAAGGCTTTCCAGCGATAGAAGGCTTTCACGCTGGGGTTCCAGGTAGCGCCGTATTCCAGGCGGAAGGCAGGCACGGCGAAAGGGACCGGATATTTTAGAAATTCGGGAATATCCTCGGTGTATCTGCCTTGCACCTGTTCGAAGCCCTCCATACCCGGGTCTTGGCTGGTGGGATTCTTGTTTTCCACCAGCACAACCGGCAGGCCGTTGACAAAGAGCGCCATATCCATACGCCGCCGCCGGTCGCGGTCGGTAAACCACATCTCTTCGGTGAAGTGATAGAGATTGTTGTCGAGCTCGTCGTAATCGATCAGCTTCACATTACGATGCTGATCTTCGGCCGGGCTGTAGAGAGGCATCTGCCCGCGCAGCCAATGCACATACTGCTCGTGACCGTCCAGGTTGGCCGGCAGCAGTTTGAGCTGGCGTATGACCTCATCGATTCGCGGATCATCCTCGGACCATTGATTCAGCGCCGCCAGTTGCTTTCTTAGGGTATTAAGCAGAAAGGGGTTGGCTTCGTCCTCACCACGCCATTGGGCACTTCTGAAATCTTGTTGGGGGATGAACTGCCAACCGATGCCCTGCAGGAAGTTGATAAGCTGGTGTTGGACATCGCGCTTTTCAGTGATGCGTCTCATAGCGGCAGACCTTCGTCGCTGAGCAAGCGGATATGTCCGGTCATCAGCTGCTGCAGCATGCTGCGGAAGAACTCTTGCAGGGCGCTATTCCTGTCTTCTTCGGCCGCGATTTTGTCGTCAATAGCATTCAGAACGTTCGCGATGCGACGCTGATCAGGTAATGATGGAAGGGGAAGGGAGATTCCTCTGAAAACACCCTTAGCCACTTCCAAAAAAGTAGATCCAGTGCCTAGTTCTATTAGGTATTCCTTCCGCCAAGAAATCCAATGCGCAAGATATTCATTGAACAATAGTTCAGGAGCGGTTATCAGATTAATGAATCCCTGGTTTGTTGCCATCGGTACAGAGCAAATAACCGCCTCGCCGATGGTGGCTCGACTTGTCATGAGAACTGTTCCCGGTGGCATTAGCTTTGCTGAACTACCTTCCAACCCTTCTGGTGTGATACTCCTGTTCGTATGTTCGATATACAGGCCATGATGCGCTGTCACATCGGAGGGCGTTAGCCAGGCGATTTCTCCGCCCCAATACTTCGCCACTTTGGTTGAAGGAGTCCCACCACCTGAGATCTTTGCTATTTCTGAAATATTGCGAACTTTCCAACCCACAGGGATCTCGCCCACCTCGGTCATCTTTGTTTCTGCGGGCGTTTCACCGGCGCCGTAGGTGAACAGGCGCGCCATGGCGCTTCGCTTGAACTCACGCAGCGCGCGGATCAGGTCGTCCTGGGCGGCGATTTCGTCCTGGATGGTGTTGAGCACGGCGGCGATGCGGCGCTGTTCGGGGAGTGGCGGGAGGGGGATGGGGAAATTCGCAAGGATCGACTTGTTTATGCTCTTAAACGTTGAACCTGTTCCTTCTCGTTCTAGGCGCTGTTTCGAATGCATGAGTAGATAATAGATAAATTGGCCATGGCTGTTCTCATTTGCTCTGATCGCAGCCAATCCCCTACCGATACAACACGTATAGGGCGAGATATTTACATCACCGACGGGCGCGCGTACAGAAATGAGAACATCGCCTAATTCACCAATTCTTTCAGGCGTGTCGCACCACTTAGCCACGGTAGGATAACGTAGTCCAAATTCAGCTTTTCCTTGAAAAAATGGTAGCCCCTGGGCGTCATCATTGTAGGTAGATGAAGGCGGAGATTGTCCGAGAATCACGTCCGCAACTGTCGCGAGCGTTGGTACTGACCAGTCCAGGGGAATGGGCCCCAATTCAGTGTCTCGATAGTCGCTTTCGTGTACGTCTTGAATCTGGACCATCGCTAATCTCTAATCAGTTCAGAAGCGCCACGATCGCGCCAGTTGGCAAAGCCCAACAATTCCATCACATCGTCCAGCTTCTCATCCGCTTGGCGGCGGGCTTCTTCTGCCTCTTGCAGCTGCACAAGCGCCTCTTCCAGCGGGAGCGGCGGCTCGACATCACTATGCGAGACATAGCGCGAGGGCGAGAGATTGTAATCGTTGCGGACCACTTCGGCGCGTTTGACGATCTTGCTGGTGTCTTCGACTTCCTGCCAGTTCAGCAGAATGTCCGCAATTTGCTGGATATGCTCATCGGCCAGGAAATTCTTTGGGTTGCCCTTCTCGCAGAGATTAGTGGCATTGATCAGCAGGATTTCATCAGCGTGGTCGCGCCGGGTTTCTTCGGTCGCGTGGCGCATCACCATAATGATCCCGGGCGCGCTGGTGTTGAAGAAGAGGTTATCCGGCAGCAAGATGACCGCTTCCACCATATCCGCCTCGACGAATGCCTTGCGGATATCGCGCTCGCTGTTCCTGCCTTTGTTGCCGCTGCCGCGGGAGGCGGCGCCGGTATCCAAAACTACCGCCATGCGTCCGCCCGGTCGCAGCGAACTCATCATATGCTGTATCCAGCCCCAATCGGCGGAGGATGCGGGAGGCGTGCCAAGGTCAAAGCGGTTGTGCAAATCGTTTTCATAAACATCGCTGGCGATATCCTGATTCCACATGGGATTGGCGACGATCTTGTCAAAACGCTCAAGCTGACCGTTTGTATGGAACTGCGGACTCTTCATCGTGTTGCCATGCGCGATCTCCGCTTCCAAATCATGAATGAAGGCATTCATCTTGGCGGTAGCGACATTGTCAGCTTTTATCTCCTGGCCGAATAACTTGATGGGCATCTGGTCATCCACCGGCTGAAGATCGCGCACAGATTTCTCAAGCGAAGCAGCCAGCAATTCACGGTAACGAAGCTGTGTCTTGATTAGCAGCCCGGCGCTGCCCGAAGCGGGATCGTATATGCGTTCGCCTGGTTGGGGATTGATAGTCCGCGCGATCAGGTGGCCGACCGTCGGCGGCGTGAAGAACTCGCCCGCTGCTGAACCCCGCTCGGCGAAGCGACGAATCAGGTATTCGTAGGCGCGTCCCAGGATATCCGGCTCCACATCGTCCAGACCCAGACGGTGCTGGCTCAAGATTTGGATCAAGTTGGCAATCGTATCGTCGTCGAGAATGCGCAGGCCTTGGTCAGTGGCGTTGAAGTCGCGGCGACCGATGACGCCTTCCAGCGCTTCGTTCTCGCGCCCGATCAGACGTAGAGCATCGGTTACCTGTTCGCCTAACCCGACAGTCGTGCGGCGTATATTGTCCCAGCGCGCTTCTGCCGGGATGTAGAAGCGAGTAAGCTTGCGGTCTGCCGCAATCAAGTTCTCAGGAAGGCCGACCTTGGCCACGTCGTCGCTGTATAAATCGTCAAGGCGCTTATAGAAGACGAGAGGAAGGATATAGTCCTTGTACTCGTGCGCGCTCAGCTCACCGCGGACAGAGCAGGCGGCCTTCCATAACCAACTTTCCAGTGTGGGCAAGTCCATCATCTGTTGCTCCGATGCAGGTGTGAGTAAATTCGAGTGTAGTGATGTCGGCGGTTATTACGTAATCATATCGTAAATTGTTGATTGGCTCTACTGCCATGATGCGAGCCCGGGCGCAGCCATATTCTGAGATATGCCCATCTAGCAACGATCAGAAGGCACAACGATTGGCGCGTCGACGGCGATTCTAGATTTGTTACAATTGAGTCTAATATAGGTTTCAGTCTTGCCGGACGGGCGGCGTAGATGACTCTATTTCTGCGTAGTTTCGCATCCCTATCGGTCGATTATCATCCGCCCACACATCAAGCAATCGTGCGACGTCAGGTTTGCTCAATGCTCGATGTCTCCGAGTTCTGCCATAATCAGTGGGCAAACGTTTTATCTTGACGAACTTCACCACTCGCCGGCGTTGTCTCGCGTACCATTCCCCCTGCGACTCTGATTCTTCAAGCCAGTCCAGCAAACGCAGCATATGAGTCTTCATGGAATGGCGCGTAGAGAAGGCGAGTTCGCTTTCGCTTATGAAGGCATTGATATTCTCGAATCTGAGATCTAAGGCGTCGAATCCATTCCTCTTGGCGAACTCCGTCCATTTGCGGTACGTAGTTGCGTAGGTCTTGCGAGAGCCTTCGCCTAATGTCTGCGATATGAATTCGTGTAGTACAGAGAACTGGCTTTTGGTCGCGTCGAAGTTGATGATTATAGGGCTAATGTGGGCCGCAGTCGTCTTGAACATAGCAACCTCCCCGAAGACCGGAATTTCACCACATGAAGAATCTATCGCGGGCGCTATTCCAGCGGAAGAAAATGCCTTCTTACTATTTTGGACTTGAACAACGTCGCCTATTTTGCAACCAAGTACCCGAAGCTAAACCCATCTACTGATCCTCCCCGTACTCTACGGTAGCGCCGTCCTGCTGGATCCATGCTACTGCAGCGTTAACGCGAGTTTCAGCCGGAATGTTCTCATCATCAATAGCGCGTTGCAGTATGTACATAGCTTTCCGATTGGTATCGGTGGAGTTGTCCGTGGGCCCATAGCCGCGGGGCAGCTTATTTGTGTCGCTGCCTGGCATCACTTTCGTTAATTTCGTGCCGCCCAACGCATTTCCCGCAATAGCGGATGGAGAAACGTCAGGTACATTTTGTCCAGCGAATGACCCGATAGTTTTGACAACGTAGAGTAGGCTGAAAGCCACCGCGCCAATTTCAAGCCCACTGCGGCCTTGGGTAAACTGCCATAGGCATATGACACCGATTGCCGCGACGTATATGATGATGAGGACGGCAAGCAGCACTTTGGCGCCAGCTAGGGCCCATGGAGGTATTGCTGGCTTCATTCTGTTTCTCTTTCAATTCCGGTTACTTATCATTGCATTCGCTGATGGAGTGACGCGTACCCTGTGAACTCATATCCATCGTCTGCTGATCCGTGAGCATAAAGTGTCAGATCAGCTATCTCATACCCGTGACGGAAGATGAGGTCAAACTTTTCGGTCGTCATGCATGTATCTTCCGTCTTGAAATTCCGGACCCGTCCAATTGCGTCATCTGGCAAGGTTTGTGAGTGCAACGTTTCTATGTCAGAAGTCTTGCGCGCCTTGTCCAAGATATAGCCGGCATCTCTGCCCAACTTGAAATAACGTCCTCCGGTCGGTCGGTTGACCAGAAAGTCCATCACGATGCGCGCACGTAAGGAGCGGACTTGGTTTGCCGTAATGTCATACACATGCCGTACATTGTGATAACTAAGCCAAAACCGCGGCAGTTTCATCGGCGTAGATGCATCGCTGACGATTAGAAAGTCGACGCCTTGGCGTAAGTGTGAGCCTGGCTTCATTAGAGCTTCGGCTCCCAAATTATCGTAGAGAGCACCATCCCAAAGCGACAGCTTCTTATATCCCGGTACTATGCGGTATGTGTCCTTGTTTGATCCGCGCTCATACTGTACCCATTGAAACTGCGATGTGTCGATCGTGACCGGACCAATAAAGAGATGAGCTGCTGACGCGGCGACAGCCTTAGCCAGCGGCACTTCTGGGTTCATCACATAACCGAATTCATGATCTCCCATGCGCCGTCGCATAAAGCGCCAGTTTCTAGTAGTCTCATGACATGTAGCGTTAATGATCCATCGCGGATGGTCCACTATAGCTTGCATAGATGCCTGGATACCCCATGAAGATGACAGCAAGGCAGCTAGCTTGTTGCCTCCCTGGCGCAACCATGCGGGCGGGTCACGGTATAGCAAAGATCTTATATCTCGCACAAGATTGTGCTTGGGTAGGAATTGACGTATCTGGGGCACAACTCTTTCAATATAAACTCGGCTCGACGGCCACTGATAGTCATTTGACGCGTATATCAGTGCTGTAGCGAGGCTTCCTCCTGATACAGTCGAAATAAACGACACCTCTTCCAGCAGATTGCCGTGGGCTAGACGAGCCAATACGCCCAGGTGAAATACCAGTGCCCGGTAGCCGCCACCGGAGAGTGCCAGGCCAATACATTTGGATGTCATATGGTCTTGTCTCCGGTGTATACATGGGAGTGAAGATTTGCCGGCGTGGCGATTATGATGTGAACTGGTGTGTCAGATGACTTAAGTACAGCTTGTAGCTGTCGAGCGGCCGCTTTATCCTGCTGACTCATTTGCCCACCGCCCTTGGGGTGTGAGTGCCATTCACCGACATAGTTTATGAATCCTCCGGTAAGCGATTGAATTTGTCTCACTGCGTCCGGAACATCTTTGGAACCTCTGACGAACATATACGGCGTCGAACGACTATCCGGTGGGGGAGGCAGCACCTTAGTCACATGTACCACTTTGCGAACCGGATTGACGTTTCCCATCAGAATCCCTCCTGTTTCATTTGGAGCAGATTCCGCAACTGATTTCAAAATCTCTTTCTTAACTCTCTCAGTTACTCGAATCTGCCATGTGTCATCATTATCAGCCTGGAGGACGTGGAACGTCGGCACTGATATCTGTTGACGAGACACATCTCCTTCGTGGCCGAGAAACGAGAGTTGGAGATAGCCTTCGCACGATGCTTGAGAGATCTGGTGCTTGAAGCTGGTTGACATCAGTGCTGCATGGAATGAAATTTCATCGTCTGCTAGGACCATTGTGTCGGTGTGACAACCCATACCGATAGGGATCTCTTCAAATTGAAGATCCGATCTCTCTGCTGTGTCCCCTGCAGTGAGCCAATCGGACAGATAATCGTGGTCGCAAGCCAGCGTAGACAAATATACGCTGATATCGTCCAGGCGCGGATTACGGTTGGGGCCCTCGATGCTCATCATGCCGATTTGACCTCTGTGTGCAAGCTCAGCTCGCATGACGCGTATACCGTCAAGCTGCTGACACTCTATGAGCGCCCGTTCAAATGCCTTTGAAGCTGTTGCATCGATTAGCCATGCCTTTTGCTCTAAGAGATGCGTCTTGGTGCCGTGCAGGATGTCGATCCCATTACTCCGCACTGCTGTAACTTCGGCTTGGCCGCGGTACATGTGTTCGATCTCTTTACCCAGTGCATCGGCCTTGTTGTCGCTGACTCTGCCGGCCAATAGGCTATGCCGAACCAGGTTATGCGGTAACAGCACGTCATGATCCACAAGCGTCAAGTTAGTTAGACCTGCTCGCGCCAGGTGCATCTGGATCTTTGAACCGAGAGCGCCACACCCGATAGCCAAGATGCTGGGGCTATCGAGCTTTTCGATGCCTGAGATGAGTTGCGCTTTATCCGTGGTGAGCGGGCTTATGTTTCGCATTGGAACAATCGCGTCTTCATCTGAGCAGATGACTAGGTTTACGAGTTCAATATCGCTCGTATCACCAATGAGGTCTGACGGTCTTCTGATAGCGAGAATAACGGGAATGCCGTTGAAGAACTGGTAACCTCTGCGTTGATACCGATTAAGAGCCTGTTTAATGGGCAGCCCGACATTGCCTCCCCAATGGTGCAACTGAGTAAGGGTTGCAGGAATGTCAGCGAAATATGTGTCGCAGATGTTGTCTTCCGCTGTCCAAATGAGCATTCCGAGAAGCTGGCGTTCAGTCGGATGCTGCGGATCAAATCGCTGTTTTGACTTGCGTATCTGCTTCGCTACTCGGTTTCCATGCCTTTTGCTGACGGTTTCTATCCATTCAATGGCATAGCCCATGCCGGCTGCCAGAGGATCATCTGCGGTGCGCGGCAACAGCTTGTAGCGCAGCAGCGAAAAGCCTTCTTGGCCGTTCGTTGATTTCAATCGTTTCTTTATGAATTGCTGCAGATCGGTAGCAGAGTAGATTGATACGCCGCCATAAGATTCAATTCGGATCGGCTCCCAACCGTCACCGGGCGGAATCAGCCGATTGCGGGCAGCTTTACAAAGCCAGTCGCGCACGCGCTTTACTAGCTGAGATATGGTACGCTCTGCCATCCAATCATCGAAGCTGCCACGATGCAGACAGAAGGTGGCCGGAAGTGCGGGACCCATGAGAGCCACGTGTGGAAGCCGGTCGTGTGGAAAATCGCGTCTATCTGAGCAAGCCAGCGTTCCAAGATACGGGAATTGTTGGCGGTGGAGCAAAAGAAGCACCGGTTCTTCTGCTCGTATGTCAATATTCCCTACGGGACCGCGCGACGGGCGATTTACAGTTACCAGAAGGGAAACAGCGATATAGTGTTCATTCCAGCGATACGCTTGAACAAATTTCTCAGGATTGGCTTGCTCAAGCTGGCCGATCGCCGCCTTGATTTGCGGTATAGTCGAGTCACCTGGCTCAAGCGGCTCAAGTGAGTTAGAAAATAGCGAATCAGCCAAAGGTCGGTTTGCTCCGAGCAACTTGGTTGACAGCAGCTACGCCGGCGACAGTGTTCGCTGTAGATGAAGAATCCTCCGGACACGGGCCATTTGCGGTCATGACAAATACGATGGGCTCAGGGGCGTCTTCACTCGGCGTCTCAGAGGTGACGAGAAATTGCCCTTCACCAACAACATCAATGTACTCCAGTCTGGCTTTAGAGCTCGGCGGGTTATCGTCATCATCAGCAATCGGTTTGCATGAAGCAATTATGCAGGCGCCATCGCGATGGCGTTTGAGTAGCTCAATGGAATCCGGATGGGGCTCGGATTCACCATGATCATGGAAGAATGTCCAGGAACAATGATGCGGCGCCAGCAGCAGATCCCATGAAAGGGTGTCGTCACCGCTTTTGTTGAGAATGTGGCCCCACACGCGATAATCAGCATCACCGCCGAAGATCGCGAGGCAGGCGCTTACCTCATCATCGACATCGAAACGCGCTTGCAGCACCACACTGGTGTTGTTGCGTTCTCCGTCTTCCGAATCAGTGTCGGCTTTGAAAGGTGCATGGACGAAGAAACTGAAATCCTGCTTCCGCTTGCCGTCAATCTCATCGGCTACGTCCCCTGGGATATAGACTATATCCTCCAGGCCTTCAAGGTCTTCTGAGTCGGTCGAACCTATGATACGAAGACGATTACCCAAGTCATTGCACCTATCATCTCCGCTCTTGTACAACTCCATTCGCCGCTCTGCTTCTGCCAAAAAAGCCTCAGCATCATCACAGAGTTCATCTTCAAGATCGGAGAATACACGAGGCGAGAACCACAGCTCATTGATAATGATAAGTCCGTTTTTCCCGTCTTCTTCGGAATATTCCGAAAGCGGCCCAGTGTAGAAAGCCGACTGGAAGCCCCGGCAGTGATCCTGGTCGGGGTGTGTGAGGATAAAAGCATTGATGAATGCTATATCCTTAACGTCTTTGTTGACGTGCTGGAGCAGATGCTCATGCACGTCATAGTGTTGTTCATCGCTATCGCTGGCGCGAATGTTGCAGTCGATCACGATATCGGTTTCGTCTGTCAGGCGAATGAGCGTTGTATCGCCATTGCCCACAGGAAAATAGGTAATTGATGCGTCAGTCATTTCTGTCTCCTGGTTATGTCCGCAATTTCGCGAAGGCAATCGTGGGCGCTCGCATAATCGTTGTGCGGCCCTGAGAGCAAACTAAAGCCGCTGATAGCTGCCTTTAAGGGCGCCCGCGCAAATCCCGTATCCCAATGCCTATGTGGCGCACGCAGTTTCATAGCGCACCTCCGACAGGAACCGCAGATTTGCGCGAATTGGGAGTTATGGGTAATATGCCCGTGAAGCAATCGACCTTTAACGCGCAAATCTGTGTAAATTGGGTAAAATTGAACATAAATCAAAGCCTTTCCGCGGCGCCTCGGCCGCCAGTCGCAATACACAGTATTTGGTGATTCCACCTTTGGCCCGCGTCCCCGCGGGTTTGTCCTTTTATGATGATGACCACACCTCGCCATTATACAATAGACTCCTACGGCGTGCTGACGTTTTGCGTGTTAATTTCCTTCGGTATTATGTTAAACATCTGTTAATAAAGGAGGCGATGATGTACCGGTTTCGTGTGTTTGAGGGAGACCGCCTAGTACGTGAGTTTCGCAGGCCCGCGGATGTCACGCGGCATATCGAGCGTGAGGGCGGGCTCTTCAATTTTTCTGTCGAAGCGGGCTACGCGGCGAGCGATAGCGGTGAATTAGAGGGAGCCCGGCGCTTCACCGGCAAATCATGGCTGAAAAATGGCGTTGAGGCGCACTACCGGCGACGCATGCGCTTGGAGCGCCAGGCCGAGTATGATGCGAAACGGAGGCACGAAAAGGCGCCTCTCTAGCTACAGGTCGTGTCGTCAGATAAAGCGGCTCGAAACCGCGTCCACCGACGGCTATCCACTGAACGACTGGCAGGTACAATCGCAGAAAACCGACTGACCGCTTCCTGCAGTGGCTCGTCCCCGTCCTGCTCGGCGTGGTGATCCTATTCGCCGTCGTCTGGGCGCCATTTCGCGTTCAGGCAATCGAAGTCTAGGTTGCCGAGATTCACCCCATGGCCGAGGCGCAGCTGGAATATGAAGGTTTCGAGATCGGATGATAAAGCAAAAGCGCCCTTCCCGGGCGCTCTGTTCTCATAAATGCACCTATTCGCTATCCACCGAAATACGCACATCGCCGTCATTCACCGGCTGGCTCTCGTCTACATTATCGACTAACCCTGCCAATAGCAATGAATCTCGTTGCGATAACCCCATATCATAAAACCGCTTCGCGGCTTGGGCCCGTTCTAATGCCAGCCCCGCTACCCATCCCTCCGCACCTTAGCCACAAGCTAGGGAAGGGTAGATTGCTTCGCGAGGTTGCTTTCCGCGCGACACACTTGAATTTACTGAGGTCTGGAAGGTGGAATTGTGCTATGAAACCGGAGTAGAGATCACGCTTGCCCGGTCATGTAGAGCTTAAAGAGACGCATCTTGTCGCTTCTCGGGTCGAGAAGCAGCAAAGCGATTTTCGCGACGAAGGAGTTTATCAAGGACAAGGCGAGCTTGATGGGCGGTACCAGCAGAACCTGGTTTTCGTCTAGTTCAGGCGGGCAAGCGCAGGCGTTATCAAAGTGTATTTTCCCTGGCTCTCGGCCAAATAGATTATGCCCAAAGCCATTCCTGAGCAGTTTGTACATGGCATCGGCGGCACCGGCTTGCAGGCTCGGGAACATCTGCTGCAAGCCAGTTTTGTAGCGAAACTCTGGACTGCGCGGTTCGTGATTTTCGAGACGGTAAATCGTTTCAGGCGCGGGGTTGATGTCCATAATAATGGCGAAATTATTGTCGGCGCGCCCGCTATTGATACGGTCGATGACGGGGATTTCCCACCAACTGCTTAAGGTGTAGATGAAGTATGCGAGCAGGTCATAATCTTCAAGGCGGCGCAAGATTGGATCGCCATGCACCGGAAAATAGCGCCTGCCGGTATGGACAAATGTCAAATCCCAGAGTATCCGCGATGCCGCTTGTCCCTGTTGCCACTCCAGTGGGAAGCTGTCTTGAATCAAATAGTCGCCGGGCATATCAGCTGGCGGTGGCGGTGATGCGGGTCAGGATACCTTTGGAAACTGGCGAAGGCACTTCCATATCCTTGAGCATGACGCCAATCGTGTCCAATGATATATCACGGTAGGTGAAGCGCAGCTGCAATTCGGGATAGCGCGACATCGCACCGTCGTAGGACTGCCCTGGCAGCCGTTTCCAGCGAATGGTTATGTGTTCTTCGTCGACATCAATGTCGAAGTTGAATTGCTGCGGGATCATTGTCCACCTCCATTAGGAGTGTAGACGGAGTGGGATGGCATGTCAAGAATGCGCCGGCGCGGTGGAGGCGTAGTCCGCTCAATCCCGTTGCAGGACGCTTAGCAGACGTTGCCTCACAATTCGTCATTGCTTAGGTCAAGAAGTTTGTCACACTGGGTACGATCTATAGTGAGCAGAAAGTCGAAAACAATGCTTGGCGCAATCAAACATGCTTGGATGAAAGGCTGGCACGTCTCTCATGCCGAGTTCTCCCCAGAGGCTCTCGATGCCATCAATAGCCAACTCAAACGAACTGAGGACTTTGTACCAGACGACAGGGAATTTGTCACTCAACTACTGGACGATGTCAGCCCAAAATACCATTGGGTAACCAAGGTCGCTTATCGAATGGGGGCGCTATCTCATGCTGTCAAAGTGGAGCTTGGGTTGGATCCCCCGAAAGAATCCGATGAACTAGCCTACAGCATCGCCCAGGGTCTCAAAGACGTGAGGGAGGGAAACTTTAGCCGATTCGACACGGACAGGGAAGTTATCGAGACATATCGTGGCGGTGAAAAAGTGTCCGAGGAAACATACGAAGAGTTTTGGGCTGACGACGATGACGAATAAAGCCCCTGAGACGTCGTCGGGCAAATCAGCTGACGGAGGCGGTGATGCGGGTCAGGATGCCTTTGGAAATTGGCGCAGGCGCTTCCATATCCTTGAGCATGGCGCCAATCGTGTCCAATGATATATCGCGGTAGGTGAAGCGCATTTGCAGTTCGAGATAGCGCGACATCGGACCGTCGTAGGACTGACCTGGCAGCCGATTCCAACGAACGGTAGAGTTGCGCGTGAACAGAGCATCTCCATGAACCGACTTACAGTATACAGGTTCTTTTGCCACGAATTCCGTCTCATCCGATAACCGTATACAAAGGCACCTTGGCTTACGATGTTATCTGGCGGCTTTTCTAGCCAAATTCGGTCGCTGAAAGGGCGCTATCGGGCAGATGAAGCCCGTCATATTTCCCCTCTGCGCCGGCATGATTTGCGCAATACCTTGAGACAGGCGGCTAAATGGCTCGCCATAGCGCCCGAGTGAGATATAGTTGCGGTGCAGGAAGTGGCATGGGCTGTCTGTGCCCAACTGCATTGAAAGAGCCAGACATCAGCCGGTGACTCCATAGGTCTAGCTAGCCGCAGCTTCTCCATTCCGCCAAGCCTCTGACAGATTGTGCTGTGGCAATTCTCTAACTCGCAGTCCACTCTTGCGCTCATCCTGGAATCGGCCGAAATACGCGTCAATCTCGCCAGTCAGTCGTTCTACAACGGGCTGATAATTCTCTTCATGAAACCTGTTATGAGACTCGGTCGGATCATCAAGCAAGTCAAAGAGCTCACACGGCGCGTCACGGTAATAGCGGCGTATCAATTTGTACTGTCCTGTACGAACCATTCGGAGATCGCCATACTCGCCGAAGTGCATCTGCCGCCAATCCGGCAAGGGAGCGGAATTATCCAGAAATGGCAAAAAACTGCGCCCGGGATAGTTGCGCTCCGCAGCCAGGGCATCTGATATGCCGGCGTAGTCCGCAATCGTCTGGAATAGATCCAGGTGATCCACGAATTCAGACCGCCGCTGGCGGCGGAATAGATCGCGCGGCTGATGGAAAATCAGCGGCACGCGAATCGATTCCTCCAGCATGTTCAGCGGCAGCGTGGCGTTGCCCTTGCCCCACAAGCCGTGCTGCCCGCAGCAGAGTCCATGATCCGAAGTAAAGATGAGAAGCGCGCTCTCATGCAGCTGCAGCGCTTCCAACTCATCCATCAGGCGTCCGAGCGCCTCGTCTATGTGCGATATCGCCGCAAAATACTGCGCCAGCGCTTCACGCGGATTTAGGCGGGTGGGCAAAGTCGATTCGAGCGTCTGCGCGCCGAAAGGGTAGGCCGGTTGGTCAAGCAGGCCGCCAAACTCGTTCCGGCGATATTGCTCGACCAGACGTTCCGGCTGGCCGCGCCATGGATTATGCGTGCCGAAATAACCGATATGTAGAAAGAAGGGCGCTTCCGCATCGCGCTCCCGCAGGAAGTCGATTGCATTATCCGTGATTGCCTGCGTGCGTTGACCGGGGATTGTCTGAATTTCGCCGTTAATGCTGAATCGGTGGTCGCCGCCGTGTTCGGCCGGATAGTCGCCAACTCCGCTGAACCAATGGCCAAAGCCCGCCTGCGGCTGATCGTCATTGCCCAAATGCCATTTGCCGCAATGCGCCGTTTGGTAACCAGCATCTGCCAGCAACTGCGCCAGCGTAATCTCGTCCTCGAGCCAGGGGCGTCGGTGAATCTCCTCTATCGTTGAGGAAAGGTAATCGTGGATGCCGTGCTGGGAGGCCAGCCGTCCTGTCAGCAGACTCGCGCGGGCCGGGGAGCATACGGGCGTTGGCGTGAAGCCGTTCTCCATCAGCACGCCGTTCGCCGCCAAATAGTCCAGTGTAGGCGTATGAATCTCGGTGTTGCCATAACAACCCAGGGCCCATTGCGCCAGATCATCATTGACAATCAGTATGATGTTCTTTTGATCACTCGCTGGCATCGTTCACCCTGGCCCGGCGCTGCAATAGTTCCCGAAACCGCTGCTTGTCCGACTCGCGAAAGGCATCGCTTACTGCGCTTGTGAAGTCTTCATCGTTCGTCTTCCGCAGCCACTCGCGAAGTTCCGCTTCCAGCTCGGTCGCTGTTGTTTTATGAAGCGGATGCTCATAGAGATTGACGAGTTCGTATGGATCAGCGGCCAAATCGTAAAGCTCGCTATTGTGGTCCTGATAAGCAATTAGCTTGTATTGACCTTTGATGACGGCTCGGCCAAGTTCAATGGCGCCGAATCCATGTCCGTAGGTCTCCACCAGCAGGGACGGTCTGCTCGTTGACTCAATTGCAGTTGCCAGAGGGAGCAAGCTTTCTCCATCCACCGGGCGCTCGAATTGTAACTGGGCCGCATCCAGAATTGTGGGCGCGATGTCGACGCCGGAAACCAGGGCATCGGACCTTTGCCCGGCGGGAATCTCGTCAGGATAGCGCAGCGCCAGCGGGACGCGCAGCACCTCCTCCGTCAGGTAGGAGCCCTTGTCAAAGCGCCCGCCATGACTTCCCAGGGCATCGCCGTGGTCCGCGGTCCAGATGACAAGCGTATTGTCAGTCAGTCCCAATTCATCCAGCTTGTCAAGCACAAGTCCGCCGGCGGCGTCAACCATAGTGATGTGGGCGTAGGCGCGCGCGATAATCCGCTGCCACTCGCCCCAGCGGAGCTTGCTCGGCGTGACAAATCTGCCGTCGTCATCGGTCAACTTATCGTGAGGATCCTGCCAATAGATATCCGGTTTGCCGTCAAGCGAATCTGAGAAGCTGCCGTAGACCGGTATATCTTCCGGATCGTACAAATCCGCAAATTCTTCAGTCGGGAAGAAGGGTTGATGCGGTCCCCAGAAGTCGACTCTTAGATGGAAGGGATCGTCATCGTCGGCGGCGGCCAACTTCTCCAATTGTTCGCAAGCCAAATCCGCCAGGAAGAATGCCTCGTGGGTTTCCTTTGGTGTTGTTGTGATTCCGGTCGCGTGTTCGCCGCACCAGTAACGCTCGCTGCGATAGGCCGCGCCCGCTTTCAGATCGGGAAACTCGCGATTCATGACGAAACTGTCGAAGACATATTCGACCCGATGCTCCGCCGGCGGGAGGTTCTTTCTCCGCAGATACTGTTGGTATTCCGCTGTGATGTAGGGATTGCCGTAGTCCTCCAGCGAGAATCCTTCACAATCAAAGTCGAGGGCGCTGCCGGCGCCGGCATGCCATTTGCCGAAATAAAAGCAGCGGTAGCCGGAATGCGCGAGCTTGCTCAGATAAACTTCATGTGCGTAAGGCGAGTTGGAATAATTGTAGTAATTGCCATGATTGTGAGGATATAAACCGGTCAAGAGCGAGCGCCGCGACGGACCGCAGAGCGGCACAGCGCAATACGAACGGTCGAAGCGGATCCCGCCCGCCGCCAAGCGATCAAAATTGGGCGTTAGCGGTCCTGGTCCGCCATCCCAGCCATGACGGTAGTAAGCCTGATGGTCGTTGACGATGAGGACGATATTGGGTCCTTTGCTCATTGCGCGATTGCCATTTTCGCGGGCGACCGCATCGCTGTGACAGGCGCCCTTGTCGACTCTCGCACGATGAGCTGTGGCTGCACGATTATGTGGCGCTGCGGCCGCGTCGGATTTTCGATACGCTCAAATAGCAGAGCTGCAGCCCGCGCGCCCATCTCATATTGCGGTTGACGGATCGTCGTCAGCGCCGGACGCAAAAATCGGGCATCCGGTTCGTCGTCATAGCCGATGACTGACAGCTCATTCGGGATGTCAATCGAAAGCTCCCAGGCGGCCCGCATTACGCCTACCGCCAGGCGATCGGTCCGCGCGAGAATCGCGGTCGGCCGATCATCGCGGGCGAGCAGTTCCAACCCGGCCCGGTGGCCGCCGTCCGCGCTCAAATGCGTCTCCACAACCAGGTTTTCCTCAATCGGAATCTGATAATCGCGCATGGCGCGGCGGAATCCCGGGACCTGGTCTCGACCGATTGCGGCATTGGGTATGCCCGTAATGCAGCCAATGCGGGCATGGCCGAGTTGAAGAAGATGGCATGCCGCATCATAGGCGCCTTGCTCTCGTTCCACTTCCAGCAGGTCGGCCCGCAGTGTTGGCGCGGAACGATTGATCAAGCAGAGCGGGGTACCCGCTTCCTCAAGCTTCAGAATGGGTTCTTGATGTTCCCAGGTCCAGGCGCCAGCGAATATCACGCCCTTCACAGTGGCGGCCGCCGCAAGCTCGTCGGCGTGAATCAGTTCCTTTTCAGGGTCGTCATCTGAGTTGTAAATTTGGAGAATATAACCCTTTTCGAAGCAGATGGATTGTATTCCCTGGATCACGCGCCGGAAAAACGGGCCGCCGATATTCGGCGCCAGCACCGCAATATTCGCCCCGGCGCCGTATCCGCGCGCCGCGCGAATCGGCTGATAGCCGAGTTGGGAGATGGCGGCCTCCACCTGCTGTCGCAATTGGGCGCTCACATTGACCGAACCGCTGACGACGCGCGACACTGTAGAGATCGATACGCCGGCCTGACGCGCGACATCGGTCATTGTTATCGACTTCTTTGGCATGTTTTTCCTTGTCCGGGTTTTCTCCGCCGCTAACAATTCTTGCATATTTTGCTCATTGATGCAAAATTTGCAGGTCAAGCCAAAATATGTTAGATTTCGCATGGAGACGTATTTTGGCTCTTAATGATTGGGAGAGAAAAAATGAAGAAAACCACAGTGCTAATTTTGGTTGCGCTTTTCGCCTTGGTTTCCATGTCCGGTCCCGCCTTCGCTCAAGATGAAGTCACGATTGACTTCTGGATCCCGGGCGGACGCGGACGCGACGAAGGAACCGCCGCCGTCATCGAAGCTTTCGAAGCCCAGAACCCAAATATCAAAGTCGAATTGACCGCCATTCCCTTCGGCGAATTCTTTGACGCGCTGCAGGTCGCCTTTGCGGGCAACAGCCCGCCGGATGCCGCCTTGATCAATGGTGTCAGCATACAGAATCTGGCGTACAACGGCGCGCTCTTGCCGATTGAAGACATGTTCAGCCAGGAAGACCTGGACGACTTCATGAGCGACTTGATCGAAATGGTGAGCCTTGATGGGCGCATGTTTGGCGCGCCCTGGGCCAACGCGGCCGATGCCATGTACTACAACGTCGACATGTTTGAAGCGGCTGGCATTGAAGCGCCGAAGACCCTGGACGAAGCCTGGACCTGGCCCGAATTTGTCGAGAATGTCAATGCAGTGCGGGCGCATCAGGCCGAACAGGGGAATGACGTTTGGGGCATGATGGGCTTCAACAATCCCTTGCGGGGCGCCTTCTTCACCTGGACCATCATCCGCAGCGCCAGCAGCCCGGGCGAGCCGCTCTGGGATTCGATCGCGCCGGATTTGTCCACCTTCGCCGGCTATATTGATACACCCGAAGCGCTGGACGCCTACGCCTTCTATCAAAGCCTGTATACCGATGGCTTCATGCCCACCGACAATATTCCCGATGCCTTCCCCAATGGCTTGACGGCGACTTTCTTCGCCATTCCGCCGACCGGCACGGTCCTGGCGCGCAACTTCCCCGACTTGAATTGGGACGTCATGCCCATGCCCTATATCAAGACGCCGCTGACCCACACCGGTTCCTTCGCGCCCGGTATCGCGGCCAAGAGCGACAACCCGGACGAGGCGAAAGCGTTCGTCAAATTCTTCACCAGCGCGGAAGGCTATCTGACGTATCACGCGGTGACCAAGGTGGTGCCCGGGCGCAAGTCCTTGCAAGCGCAACTGCCGGACTTCCAAGAAGGCTTCCTTGCGCTGCTGTTCGATGAGATGGTGGAGTGGGGCGTAGCCCGTCCCGGCGGCCCGGCGCATACCATCTTCGACCGCATTATCGCCAGCGATATGCTGGTCAATATCGCGCTGGGCGGCGACATTGAAGAAGAAGTCGCCAACGCGATTGCGGAAGCCGACGCGCAGCTTATGCAGTTCAGGTAAGGCGCGTCAAAGCGATATCCGCCTTTCCCGCCGCCTCAACGGGCGGCGGGAAAGGCAACTCGCCTGACATGACGCAATTGTTCTCCAACAGCCGCAATGCGCAGCGCTATCGCGCGGCATTCTTGCTGTCGCTGCCGGCATTGATCGGCTTGTTCCTTTTTCATTACTGGCCAATTGCCGATACGTTCCGGTTGAGCTTCACCGATTACAAGGTCTTCACGGGCGAGTTCACCTTTACCGGGCTCAAGAATTACGACATCGCGCTCAATGATCCGATCCTGCTGTTGTCTCTCAAAAACACGGCGCTCTTCTTCTTGATAAAAGTGCCGCTGCAGATGGCGCTTGGTCTGTGCTTGGCCATGCTTGTCGCCAAACCGGGCAGAGACTCGACCCTGTTGCGAACGCTGATTCTTTTCCCAACTGTCACATCGATGGTGGTTGCGTCCATTGTGTGGGGCATGATGTTCCACTCCGATATCGGCATCGTCAACAGTGCGCTGGAGTCCGTCGGCCTACCGCAGCAGGGTTTCCTGCGCGACAAGCATCAAGCGCTGCCGGTGCTGGCGGCCATCACGATCTGGAAGGATGTCGGCTTGAGCATGATCTTCTATCTGGCCGGGCTCTTGGCGATACCCTGGGAATACTATGAAGCGGCGCGGATTGATGGCGCCGGGCGTTGGCAACTGTTCCGCCATATCACGCTGCCGCTGCTCAATCGCACGCATGTCTTCGTTCTGGTGACGAGCACCATCGCCGCCTTCAAGATATTCGTGCCCGTTGAAGTGTTGACCGATGGCGGGCCATCGAACGCCACGCGGGTGATCGTCCACTACATCTTTCATCTGGCTTTCCGCTTCAACCGCTTTAGTTACGCGACAGCGCTTTCCGTCATTCTGGCGGTCTTGCTCATCGCTATCAGCATCTTTCAATTGCGCATCACGCGGGACGGCGCCGATGACTGAAGCGCGGCTTGTTACAGCGCCGGACAGCCGGCGCAGGCTCTCCTTCGCCTCCATATCCCGGGTCGCTTTGTACTTGCTCGTTGTGCTAGTCTTCGCCACGCCCTACCTGTGGATCGTCGGCTCAACCTTCAAGTCGCGGCAAGATCTGTTTGACGATCTCTATCCTGTCTCGGTCAAGACCTTTGTGCCGAGCAATCCCACGCTGGAAAACCTGAGCGCTTTGTTCACAGAGACAAACTTCGCCCAGGCGTTCATCAACAGCGTGGCGGTGGCGGCGATGTCCGTCACCTTCGCGGTCACAATCAACAGTATGATCGCCTTTGTGCTGGCTTGGCTCAGCTTTCCCGGCAGGCGACTTCTATTTCTTGTGATCCTGGCCACGTTGACCATCGCCTTTGAAGCCAAGCTGATTCCGCTATTCTTGACCATGCAGCAATTGCATATCGACAACACGCTGCCGTCGATCTTTCTGCCCTGGATAACGGATGCCTTCATCATTTTTCTGTTGCGGCAGCACTTTGCCGAGCTGCCTCAAGATCTATATGACGCAGCCATCATTGACGGCTGTTCGTTTTTCCGGATGTACTGGCAAGTGATGCTGCCCAATATCATCCCGGCTCTCGTGAGCGCCGCTTTCATCAAGTTCATCTTCTCCTGGGATTCATTCATCTGGCCCGCCATCGTCATCACCGATGAGTCCAAAACGGTGATCACAGTCGCCCTGGCCAAACTATTCAGCGACGAGCTCATAAAATGGGAATTGGTCTTCGCCGGTTCATTCGTGGCGACGGTACCGATAGTGGTCATTTTCGTCTTCTTGCAGCGCTACTATGTACAAGGCTTTGTCCGTTCAGGATTGAAATAAGGAGACAGGCTGACATGAATGTGATAATGATCGTCACGGATACGCTTCGTCGCGACTGCCTGCCGTGTTACGGCAATGCCGATGTCCGTACGCCGAACCTTGATCGCTTTGCCGAGACGGCCTTCGTCTTTGAAGATTGCTACGCCGCGTCCTTCCCAACCGTGCCGGCGCGCGCCGACCTGATGACCGGGCGCTATACATTCGCATATTTGCCCTGGGGGCCGCTTCCACAAGAAGAAATCACCTTGGCCGGGCAATTGAGCGCAGCCGGCTACCGTACAGCGATGATCGCCGATACGCCGTTTTTGGCGCGTCGCGGCTATGGGCAGGATCGCGGTTTCCACGAGTTCATTTACGTGCGCGGTCAACTGCACGGCACGGAGCGAGACTATCGCCAGCGACAGCGCAATGTATCGGAAATCGAAGGCTATTGCGCCCCAAAGACATTCGTGGAAGCGGCCAACTGGCTGGAGCGTCATCATGAGGAACCATTTTTCCTCTATGTCGATACCTGGGATCCTCATGAGCCTTGGGACCCGCCGGCCTACTACGTGAAGCCGCATCTGCCCGACTACGCGGGCGAGGTCATCGCGCCAACCTATTATGATTATGCCGCTGATGGCGTCAGCGAGCGCGACTTGGCGATCGCGCGCGCTTGCTACATGGGCGAAATCGCCATGGTCGACCATTGGTTCGGCTATCTGATGGAACGCGTACGCGTCCTCAATCTCCTGAATGACACCGCAATCATATTTGTCTCTGACCACGGCTTTTACTTTGGCGAACACGGTCTGTTTGGCAAGCGGCGCTTTCGCTGGCCAGACGGCAGTGGTTTCGACGAAGGCTTCGCCAAAGGTTATACCGTTCACCAGAGACAGGTGCACCGTTCGCCGCTGCATAACGAGCTGACACAGGTACCGCTGCTGATGCGGCTGCCGGGTGAAGCTGGCGGCCGCATTGCCGGCTTGCTCTCATTGCCTGACCTCATGCCCACAGTGCTGGAATTGCTGGAAGTCCCGATACCCGCGCGGACACAAGCGAAATCCGCCTTGCCATTGCTGGACGGCGTACGGAATCATGACCTGGTTGTAACCAGCGCGCCCTTTGAAGAGGTCGGCGAGCTGACCAAGACGGTGGATGGACAGAATCGCGTCGTGGTCGAGATATCGCCCAGTTCAATCACGGACGGCGAGTGGGATCTGTTGTATGGGGTAGAGGGCCAGCAGCTGGAATTATACCGCGCCAAGGCTGACCCGGGTCATGAGAACGATGTGAGCGATGCCTACCCCGAAGTTGTCGCAGATTTGCACAGTCGTTATGTAAGCTGGCTTCGTTCAATTGACGCGCCCGATCGTTTCCTCGCGCAGCGATTGCGCCTATAGCGGGCACAGCTCGCGCGGTCCCGGTCGTTAAAGGCTGCCCAAGGGCGTCACGCGCCTCTTCCAAATACCCACCATATCGGACGAATCGAAGTAAGCGAAAGGAACTTACGCACTGTTTGTTTTGCCGCTCTTTCGAGGCAGATCGGACCAGATCGTCGGCAAACGCCCATGTATGGCATCGGGGCAGCAAATAGATTTACCTCGCAATGGGATAACGGTACGCGCAGATATTCTGCTCAGTCGTTGCCGATCATGGCTGATTCGCTATCCAACCATCGCGCACTCGGAAAATAAGGGAGACGCTGCGCCCTAGAGTTTCGCAAAACAGAAGGATGATATGCTGTCTCTCACCGGCGTAGCAGTGTGCCGCCGGCCGACGGGATTATGCGCCACTGCCCCCGTAGAGAGTCTTGGTACCATCGTATCATGGACGCTAACAGATATTGGCGGTATCGCAGACTTGCGCCGCATTACAGGTTTAATGAGGCTGCGCGAGCCGCGAACAGGACCGCCGGAAAGTATGCGGCAGTTGGCGTTGTAACCGGCAGTGAATTGCAGGCCTTGTGGCGATCCGACCGCAAGTGCCGCTATTGTCGTATAGGGCTTGCCTGGCGTGAATGGACCGTCGACCATGCCGTTCCATTGATCTTGTTGTCGCAGTTCTATCTCCAGCCTCCCGAAGTCCCGTTTCAAGTACTATCTGAGACCAATGATTCAAGCTCGAAGAATCGCCTAGGATTGTTATACAGCCAGTCCGCAGCCAGTTGCTGTGCGTCTTCCTCTTGCATCCAGCCCGCCTCGATATGGTTTGCCATCGCGGCTGCAATGACGTGCTTGGTGACAGCGAGGTGCGCGATAGCCTGTTCCGGAAGGTCCGTATAGTCACCGCCGAAGGCATGAATTTTGCTGTGCGGAACGGTCACAATAACCCGCTCAAGCAGCTCCCGCGCATATAGTGGATCGACGATCGGCAACCAGGTGAGATTGAGCGCAACATTAGGGTAGTTCTTCCCTATAAACAGCAGGTCGCCCATGTACGGCCAGTTGCCGTGGAACAGGTCAAACTTCACATCCCGATGCAGCTCAAGCACAGGCGCGAACATAGCGACATTCGCCTTGTCAACGCGATTGAAGCTGCCCGCCATATGTCCGGTATGAATTTGCACGGGAAAGTTCAGTTCACGCGCGAACCGCATATATTGATGGAAGAGATAATCGTCGAGCGGCTTGCTTTCAGGCCAGCCCAAGAGTGCATTTGGATCGTTAAGCAACTTGTTGAATATCGGTTCCGCATCGCTTTTGGCGACGACCTCATAGGCGAGGGTCCGGTTGTAAGCGCACTGATCCTTTAGCGCGATGGCGCCACGCGCTTTGGCCCGTTTAAGGATTTCGAAGACTGCCTCGGTGAATTCATCCAGTGACGTTACCGATCGGTTCGCCCATTGGGCAATTTGTTGTAAGCCCTGCCGGTCGCGCGCGGATTTCTTATGATGTCCGATTACATGAAAGAGGGGCAGTGGCACAACCGGATGCCAGTTTTCTTCAAAGACCTGTTCGCCGCGCAGGAAGGCGCCAAAGTCGCCCGGCGGCCAACCCAACGCGTCGGTGATGGTCAGGCGGATGTTCGCGTCTTTCAGCATTTGACGATAGTAAGATGAATCGCGATCCGCCAGTCTTCCATGGACGCGTTCTAGAGCTGCCAGGCTCATCTCTGGCTCGTTAAAGACGTCCTGCAGGATCAGCTTCACAACGCGCCCGTATGCGGTGTGCTGGGTTCGTCGCCAAAATTCTTCGAACAGCGGCCACTTGTCGCCGGTCGCCGCTGTCGAATCGCAGAGATGCGCCAGCCGCTCCTCGCTAAGACCGGCCGATAGCAAGTCGTGGGAATAGTAACCGGCAATGAGAGCGGCTATCGGCTCCTCAAAGGGCACGATATAGTCTGGCCCCATCATGTGCTCGTGACAGTCAATAACGGGCAACTCATCAATGTGGGATAGTAAGTCGTTGAAGAGAGAACTGTCGTTCCTTAACATCACATCCTTCCCGCTAAATGCCGCTCAATGCGCCTGCAGCAATGCCCTTGACAAACTGGCGCTGAAAGATCACGTAGACAATGACAACCGGAATGAATGAAATTGTCGCGCCCGCCATCAGCAGGCCGAAGTCCGCGCCATAACGCCCCAGGAATATGCTCAGTCCCTGCGGCAAGGTGCGCGCCGACGCCTTCTGTATCAGCACAACCGGCAACAAGAACTGATTCCACACCCAGACGATGTTGAAGATCATAACAGATAGCAGCGCGGGGCGGCTCAAAGGCGCGACAATGAAGCGGAGCAGCCCCCAGCTGCTGCAGCCATCAATGCGGCCGGCATCCAGAATCTCCTCCGGCAATTCGCGAATGAAGCCGCGCAGTAACAGGATGGCAAAGGGCAAGCCGACAGCTGTTTGTGGCAAGATCAGCGCCCAAAGATTGTTGACCAGCTTGAGACTTACCATTTGATAGAAGATGGGAATGACCAATATGCCGAGCGGCACCGTCAGACCAACCAGAAAAAAAGTGAAGAGCAGATTCGTGCCGCGAAATCGAAACATCGCGAAGGCGTATGCCGCTAGTAGGGCAAGCGCCACGACGCCGAGCGCGGTCGGAATGACGACCATGATACTGTTGATGAAGTAGGCGCCGAAGTGTCCCTCGAGCCAGGCGTCCGCGTAATTGGACCAATAATAGACTTCCGGCAGGCCCAGCGGATTGCGAATGATCTGACCGCGGTCCTTCAGCGAGGTGGCGATCACCCAAAAGAGCGGGAAGAGCACAATCAGCGACAGCAACCCGGCAATCGCAGTGTAAACCATGGATCGCATGGTGGTCATATCGCTTCTGGGTCGGTTGACGGCTCGCTTCATTTGGATATTCGTTCCCATCTCATCCGTCGTCGCGGTAGACGCCGCGAAGCACAAGGAAAAGCACAGAAAAGCCAACGATTACCAAGCCCATGGCAATAGCGACTGTGGCCCCATATCCCACTTTACGCAGTGTAAACGCACTTTCCAGCATATAAACCGGCACGACCAGCGAAGCGTCTCCGGGACCGCCTCTGGTCAGCACATAAACCATATCGAATACTTGAAACGAGCTGATGGCCGTCACCAAGATGATAGTCGTTAAAGCGCCGCGTATGGACGGCAGCAGCACGTGGCGAAACTGCTGCCACCAGTTGGCGCCATCGACCTTCGCGGCGTCGAAGAGCACCTCATCGACTGCATCGATCGCGGCGATGAATATGATCATTGTGAAGCCGTAATGCACCCAGCTCCACGCGATGAAGAGCGCCGGCAGCACCAAGTCGCTATCGCCCAGCCAGCCTTGCGCCAGATGCTCCAGCCCGATAGCCTTCAGGAACACATTGATGGCGCCGTATGTGGGGTTGTAGATCCATTGCCAGATCAGCGAGACGGTCACGGACGACAAGACTTGCGGCATGAAGAAGATCGTTCGAAAAAGAATCCGACCATACATAGAACTGCGGGACAGCAGGATCGCCAGGAACAAGCCGAAGAGTACCGGAATGATGACAGCGGCGATCATCCAGGAGAAATTATGCGAGAGCGCATCCCAGAAACGATCGTCTCCCAGGAGCTTCTGGTAGTGACGCAAGCCGACAAAGCGCCGCTCCAGAATACCGTCCCATTTGTAGAGGCTTAATTCGACCAATTTGATCAGAGGATAAACAAAGAAGCCGGCATACACCATCAGGGCAGGCACGATGAATAGATACGGGGAGAAATCTCGTTGCCCGGGCCGATTAGGATGCCGGACCAGCGCTAGCCGCCCTCGCATGTCGCGCCTTGAATCAGCCACGGTCGCATCCGTTGCAAATCATATTTGTAGCTGGCTATAGAGATGGGCGGGCCTATTGGACGGCCCGCCCGCAAACTGATCTATCAGCTATTCGCTGGATAGACATTCCTCTTCATAGACTTGCTGATTTTCTGCGATTAGCGCTTCCGGCGTGATGTCACCGGCAACCAACTGCTGCAATGTTCTCCAGGTCGCCAGGTTAAGATCGCTGCAAGTGACGCCGATGTTATAGCCGAAACCGGTGTAGCTGTTGGCATCCGCCACGTCAGCCAGCAAGGGCGTCGACGGTGGCGGCATTTCGTCAAATTGATAGGCGGTGATATGCCCGGCATCCCAGAAGGCTGTCTGCGCTTCTTCGCCCAGCAGATAATCTACCAATTCGACCGCCAGATCCAGGTGTTCGGTGGCTGAGTTGATCATGAGATTGTTGTAAGGATTCTTGCCGCCCGCGTGCCATTCCAGTTCGGGATTTAGCTGCGGGGTCGGGAAGAAGCCCACCTCGAATTCGGGCAAATCGGCAAAATCGTTCATCACCCAGGTACCGCCGATGTTCATTGCGACATCGCCATTAATGAAGAGGTTATTGGCATCGACGAAGCCGGTCGAGAGCATGTTTGGATCGAGATAACCGGCTTCCGCCCATTCGAGCGTCTTTTGCGTCGCGGCCAGGAATTCCGGCGTATCCAGGCGATAATTGGGGTCGTTTTCCTCGATACCGGTGATCACTTCGATCGGCATTGCGGTATGCACCAATTGTAGCCAGACGTGCGCCAGCGGCCAGCTGTCGCGCGCGCCGACCGAGACCGGTGGGATGCCCGCATCCAGTAAGGCTTGCATAAGGGCTTCAAACTCTTCGAGCGTAGTCGGTATTTCCAGCCCGAGTTCGGCGAAGATCTCTTTGTTATAGAAGGTGCCGATGGTCACATTTTCGAAGGGAATGCCGAAAATCTGGTCCGGCGTCAGTCCGTTCGTCAGGCGGATGTCACTCATTTCGTAGCGATCCAGCCAACCCATATCCGTGGCGATTTCGGTCAACTCCACGGCATGGCCGGCCAAGGCGTATCGTCCCAGTGCCTGCAAACCCCAAGGCACATAACCGACATCCGGTCCTTCACCGCCATCCAGCGCCAATGGCATGACTCGCAAAAAGTCATCGAAACCGTATGAGGTTATCTCGACGGAAACGCCGGGATGATCCGCCGCAAATTGATCGACTATTTGTTGGAAGAGGTCCACCGTCGCTGGAGCGTCGCCCTCGAACCAGAAAGTCAGCGTCACCTCATCCTGCGCGCCGACGGGCGCCAGGGAAAGCAACAGCGCCAGCAATCCTATCAGCATTATGGACAGTTTGGTTCTTGCCTTCATTAGTTTTATCTCCTTCAGGATAAATGTGTATTTTGCCGAAGATTTGCAGATTCGCGCGAGCGCACCTCCTTCACTCCGCTTGAGTCACTAATTCGTACATGCAGCGCTGCCGGATGTGGTGAACCGGGATGGACGGAAACCGCTGGCTCAGGTTTTCCGCCAAGCTCATGACGCCGATCTCCTCACTGACCGGATGGTTGACGACGACGATGGGAATATCCATATCGATGGCGAATCCGCCATCGCGCCAATAATCGATGCCATCATCGCTGCAGATCGCCAGATCAACCTGGTACTTCTCCACACAATCGAGATAGGGTGTAATCGCGCCGGTTCCGATGCAGATTCGCCGTACGTTTTTCTCACGCCGGCCGATCAGTTGCACACCGGGCTGACCAAATGGCGCCGTGCAGCCGGCAATATGCTCTGCGATGGCAGCAGCGGTGGTCGGGCCGACTTCATAAACGCGAGTGTAGGCATCACCATCTATTGCCTGCCCCAATTGCAGCAGCCTGCCCCAGGAATCGGGGATCCCGATATCTTTGATTTGGTCCCAGAGATCATGACAACGAATGATGACCAAGCCGCTTTCCTTAATGAATTGCCGTTTGGCTCGTATCTGGCGAAAACGGAATATGTCGTCATCGTTATCCCAGTGATTGTAATAGGTGGGCTCGTGCGTGATGAACACATTGCAATCTAACTCTAGGGCGCGCTCTATGGCCCAGGTATAACTCATCCAGGCAACCGCCATCCCCCGCAACGCGGTGACGGGATCGCCCGCTTTGAATGTATCTACCGTATTCTCGGGATAGATACAATCACATGCCAGCGATTGAAGGTAGTCTTGCACATCCTGCGCGATCATCTGTCACCCTAATGTGGTATGCCGAACTGATGCATGCGTCGATGCAGCGCTTCCGCCGCTTCGTGAAAGGGTCCTTCCAGATAAGCAATGTGATCGGATAGACCATGTTGATAAGTGGTTTTCTCGGGCCTGTGTTGCGGGCTGCGCTGCCTGATGTAGGAGAGTCCGCCTTCAATGAGTGTCAGCATATACTGGGCGGTCTCCTCGTCAAAAACCCGATACTCGTCCTGAACCGTGAGGTAAATCGGCGATGAATGCGCCATCACACCGCGCTTGCGATGGTCATGATGCGCGCGCGCGGTATATCCCGGGCCGGCGCAGCGCGCCGCCAACCAGGTATCGCAGTCTATCTTCAGTCGAGCCCGGAGTCGGAGTTCGCGCGATCCTTTGTCTTCTGTTGTCTCGGCCACGACCTGGCCCGCCTGGATAATTTGCAGCGTGTGAATTGGAATCACTGAACGTGCCAGCGCTTCGAGCTCGACCGTGCCGCCGCCACGTACCTTGAGTTCGCTGCCGATCGGCTGGCCCTCCACCGTGAACCAGAGCAAAGCGCCGCCGCTCAAAAATGTTCTGCCTTGCCGGAGCGCCTTGCACCAATTGTCGTAGTTGAATTCTTCATCCGCTGGAATATGGACGTATGTGCGGTACAAGCCAACCGGCGTTTCGTTGGACATTTTGTCGGTGCCGCCCACCAGCGGCAGGCGGTAACCGCCGTTTAGATAGCGATAGTATTCCAGATGCTCGAAGCTGAGAAAGTCGAGCATTTCCACGGCATCCGCCCGACCCGTCGCAACAAGCGCTGCCGATTCGGCATTGGGAGTAGGCAAGTGGGGCAGTATCACGGTAGCGCCTTGCGCATGCGCGGCATCCGCCCAGTGGCTCATGGTGGTATCCAGGCCGCCGCCCAACTCGGCTTCGCCCGGCCCGCCAGACGCCCAAGGCATTACCGGTTGCTTGAGACCCAGCAAGCTCAGATGACCCAGCATGTGTTGGCGATTCTCTTGTGAGACGTAGACGATGGTCTCTTTATCCTGAGAGATCTGGGGGCGGCCTGTGAATTCTTCTATGTTGGTGAAGAGATGGCCCCACTGACTCTGCAAGAGATTGACCACATTCAAGTCTTCGGCCCGGGCTTCCGTGAGCGACCCTTGCGCCGACAAGAAGTGAACGTGAGTATCGCCGCTATAAAAGCCCTCGGCTTTCATATCGATCCAGCGCTTGAGCTCCAGCTTTAGATGTTGCTGCCCCGGCTCGATGTCCACCCAGGTTCTGATGGGTTCGTATTCGAAGCCGCGGGCCACATCCACCAGCACACGTCCACGCGGCAGCCAGCCCTCGCATGAGCCATCGATATAAGCGTAGGCGATTTGACCCAGCGTGACATCGCCGCCGATATCCACATTCCAGGTCGGCTGATTTGAATATACAGGCGCGTGGTGCCCGTGCGGCGCGTACGGAACGCCTTCCGGCGAGTGAAAGGCGACGCGGCAAGGAAGGGTCTGTCCGGTATCGGCATCGACAACCTCCACGCGGACCCAATTCTTGCCGCTGTCGATGGCCTCCAATCGGACGGCGTCGTTTTCGACTTGCCCGGCCGCTTCCAGTTCGCCCCATTTTGCCCTGCCCAATTCTTCATCGCCGTGTCGAATGGTCAATGTGGCTGATGGTATCGCTGCCACCTGCGAATATGCCGGACTATTGCTCAAGTTGGCTGGCGCGCCGAACCCGATCATTTCCGGTTCTATGAGATCTAGCGGTTCCGCAGGTAGCGGATAAGCGTAGGTGGCGACGCCGCGATCTACTTCCACGGTAAGATCAAAGGGCAGCGCGGCGATTGCATCGTCTAGCACGGTGATCTTGAGCGGGACACGTGTACTGCGGACGAGAGGATATTCCTCCAGGCGCCCCAATGTTATGCCAGCAATCACCAGTCTTCTATTCGTTGGCACAATCTCGATCGATTTAATGCTGCGATCCGGATATGGATTGCTCCAAACCCACAGATAATAGGCGAGCGGCACGCCCTTGGTGACTTCTGTTTGCCGGAATCCGGCATAATCCCAGCGTCCGCGATAACGGTCCTCCAGATAGTCTTCGCGGTCGGGTACGCATAGAAAGGGAAATTGCCCCCATGGTAGCGGTATATTACCAATCTCGAATCTTTCCCTGACGGGTATCTCGATGCGTTGTCCGTCCTCAACATGGAAGACATAGCGCGCAACCTCTTCGCCGAGGGGACCGCCCTGCCACAAGCGGGTGTCCAGCAAAGCGTGGGCGAAGATCAAGTGATAGGCTTTTCGGTCCACTGGTATGATCGTCGGTTGCGAATACAGCTTGTCGATATTCCCATACGCCAGGAAGCAGTCCGCATTTGGCGTATCGGCAGCGCCAATTAGAAATGGCAATCCATGAAACGACTGCAAACCGACGGGTGGCCCGTCTGGCAATGGCTGCAAATACGTGCCGTCAAATTGCAGATTGTCGGGATGGAAGAGTTCAGTGCCTGCATTGCAGTGTGCCGCTAAAGAAAGTGGTTCGTATTCCATTATTCTTGTCGTACAAATCTATTATTTCGGATTCGGCCAAGGTACAGTGTCCTCCTCAGATTATAATCGCCTATTGCCGATTTAGTCACTCTTGGAACACAGCGGGTATCATTCGTCGACGTTGTGCTATTCGGTTCGCTGTCAACTTGCTTATTGTGTAGACATTAACGCTTTGTTTCAGATGTGTTAAGCCTCGACACAGGGACTTGCAGACCGAGTTTGGGTGTTCTGCGCATGGCTTCCGGCGTATTGAGCGAAACGAAGTAATGCCCGAGGCTAGGAGAGCAACCTATGACGAATGACATGACAGTTACGCTAGTGCCAGACGGAGACATGTTCGTTTCTCGCAGTCTTGACTTGGATATTGCAAGTCAAGGGAACAATTGATGAGGAAGCCATGGAGAATCTCAAGGAGGCGGTGGCTGTCTTTCTGGAGGTGGCATCGCCGGAGGAAATCCAAGCTCGTCCGAACCGACGCGGCTATATCCGACGGGTAAGTTTCGATCTTGCCTAGAGTGTGAGTATGGTCCGGCCAGGAAGTATGTAGAATCTTGACTTTGCACGGGTTTTCAGAAGTTCGCCGGAAGGGCAGCCATATTGCCATGCAGAAGCGAGTCCTTCTGGAAACTGGCAAGCAAACAACAGTTACCGTACCTGTGCCCGATCACAAAGAATTACGTCCCGGTAGACTCTCTGCAAATTATTCGACAGTCGGGTGTGCCGCGTTCAGCCTTTGAATGAGCCCCTGCGTATAGGCTCGGCGCCACGAGGGTAAGATGTCTGACTCGTATAATAGATGGCTAACCATCAGCGTGCTCCGCAAGCCGTGCCTGTCTTGCTCTTGAAGCACCGCCTTGAAGCGGTCTGTTCTTCGGCGCCATAGCGATAGGGCAGATTCGGCACTCTGATATCGTCGTTCATCACGTTAACGCCCAGCGCTGCGCCTTGCTATGCGCCCAGCGCATCACCGACATAGTTGCCTTCACGTCAGCGGACGCATCATGGGCATCCCCGAACTCCAGCAGCATGGCTCTAGCCATGTCCTCAATCTTCGCCCAGAGGTAGGCGTCGCGTCCCGCGTCCCACCGGCCGGCCAGCGGCGAAAGCAGCTTCATAGCGCAGACTACTCGATTGCGCGGGATCAGCGGCAAGCGATGTCGAACGCAGAGGCTGTCCAGCAGCGCCACGTCAAAGTCGGCGTTCCAGCAGACCCAGTTTCTTTCGCCCATGAGTTTCCACAACGTACCGTGGATATCCGCAAACGATGCTTGCCCTACCAGATCTTCCGGGTGGATGCCGTGGATATCGTAGGCGCACCTCATCTGCGCATTCTGAACCAACAGCTTCTCGGGGAAGCGCGGCGCGATCAGCGTGTGGTAGTCGCTTGATGCGCTGCGGAACGCCGCATAGCTCTGCGCCGCGATAGAGTCCGCCTCATCCACTTCCGGATCAGTGCCGGTGGTCTCGGTATCGAAGACGATGGTGTCTTCAGCACTGAGCGATTGCAGCGTGTGCCGCCAATGCGGGCCGTAGAGTTCCCAGACATCTTCCGGCGCGACCATTATGTCCGGCTTCGCATGGCGGGCGATCGGTTGCACCGCAACGGCGTTGAGATATCTCCCTCCTTGACGACGCGCAACAGCCTCGGCGAGCTCATCCAGCGATCGGTCTGGCCAATCTCCATCGCCTCAAACCAGTCGCAATAGCCTGAGTTCTCCCAAGGCTGTTTCTCCAGCATGTTGTCGAAGACGTTGATGCGGTCGCCACCGGCCGTGTGGAGTGTCCATATCGGGTCTCCCCGTCTGGTCGTCGACCTGGTGACAGCAATCACTGTCGCTTCAGGCGCCATCTACGCTCTCCTCGCCGTTCTTGTCTCTCGTTTCCAAGCTGGCAGAACCGGATATGACGGTTTCTTTCATTCTACTCAGTGTACTGCAATGGCCGCAAAAGCATGGCGCGGACATTGCCTCTTACGCTCCGCCAGGCGCTCGAATTCTGTTGCTCATCGTCTGAGGCTTGAGTTGTGTCTGTGAAGCTAGAAGGCAATCCGTTCGCGCCGGGCCTTGGCATCGGCCGCCTGGGCATAGCGCAAGGTGGTGGAGGCATTGCCGTGTCCCGCCTGCGCCTGCATATCTTGCAGCGGCGCGCCATTATCCAGCGCCAAGGTTATATGCGTGCGCCGCAAGTCATGTGCCGAAATATTCCCGACGCCGGAGCGCTACACCGAGATCTTCAACATCCTCACGATGCCGCTGGCGCTCATCGGCTTGTCCGCAGCGAACTCTGGATCGCGTCCGGTGGTTATCAAGGGGAAAACGCACTCATATCCGCCGCCTTGCGAAGCGCGAAGCGCCTCCAATGCCCGCTTCGTCACGTTTGTGACATCCGCGATTGAAGCGACCCGTTCCTTGTCGCCCTTTCGATGACGCACACGCACCGTCTGATTCTCCAGATCGATATCCTCCCAGCGCAGTGTCACCAATTCCGCCCGCCTCAAGCCGGTGTAAACCATTATTTACGTTCTATTAGTCGATAGTTTTCCCGCGTCATTCTGACCCGAAAATCGTCAGATGTACGTAGATTGCAACTTCGTTGCCGCAATAGAAAGCCATTGCGCCATACACATTTTCTAGCGAATTGCAGTAGTGATCGGCAGTGATCTTCGGGCCGTCGTTCAACGCCCGGTTCGTCACCAGTCAAACTTCGTGATGCGTCCTGGGTAATTTCTCAAATACGCTGGCCGGGGCGAAAAACACCGCCTGCTCAGTTTCCGCGTTTTCTGCAATTAGCTCAAACTCTTCGTGTAAATCGGCCTCGCTGCGCCAGCGGATGATGCCCAGACCAAAGACAGCGCAGTCAGTATATAGCCAGATATAACTGCGTTCGTATCGCGTATACGAGAACATTTCAGCGCTTATAGCTAGAACATCTGTACTATTCTTGCAAACATTGCGAAAAGTAACGGGAGAAAGGACGCTAACGGGGAAGGCTAGCCGAAGAGAGATTGCAGAGTGTTCAGAAGAGCGAGGCGCCGTGAGGACGCGCTTGTGACATGGCAACGTCCTCAGGACAATTTCACAGACCTGCTTGATGTTTAGCAGGGCAATTCCATGATACGCGAGAAAGTGACGAAAGTCTAACGAAGGAGAAGAACAATGGCGTGGACAACCCCCAAGACCAATTGGGAAACCGGCGAGTTGGTGACAGCTGAGGATATGAATGCAGTGGGCGAGAATCTGGCGGCGCTGGAGAACCGGCGATCAGTTGTCGCGTCCTACACAACAACGGAAGGGATTAGATTGCTCGGCGGCGCCCTCCTTGATGTCGATAGCGACAATCTTATCCTGACAATCACAACTACGGGCGGGGACGTATTGGTTCACTTTTATGCGTCGGTATCAGAAGCAGGGGGCGGTAGCAACTGCTCTTTTGATGTTGAGGTGGACGGACAAAGAAGGGGTGGTGATGTTGGTCTTGTACGTTTCGGCTCCAGGTCACAAGTAATTTCGTTTACGCATCTGATTCAGGGATTGTCAGCCGGGCCTCATACATTCAAGTTGCAGTGGAAAGGAACTGCAGGTGGCCGCGGAACCTATGTCGGTGCAGGCGCGCAATTCTGGGTGCGTGAGATTTAGGGACGCCCAACGTTCACAAGAAAGAAAGGAGGAGAGAAATGCCCAATGAAATGCGCGATTACCGCGATTATCAGAAGCGCAAGCTGAGCGGCAGCAGCGATGGGCGCGGCATAAAGGTGGCGGCCAGCAGCAGCCCGGGCACGGTGATTCACACTGCGCTGAGCAGCGTCGCCGCCAATGAATGGGATGAGATTTTCATCCAGGCGGTCAACACTTCGGATTCGGCCGTCAAGCTGACGGTGGAATGGGGCGGGACGGATAGCCCGGGCGATCACATCGAGGTCACGATACCAGCCGAGAGCGGCTTCACCGAGCTGATCCCGGGCCACATCCTGCAGAATGGGGCGCTTGTGCGCGCCTTCGCTGCTTCGGCCGATGTCATCGTTCTGCACGGTTATGTCAACCGCTATCAGCACATTTAGGAGGGGATGATGCCTAAATTAGCAGGCGATCATGTACAGGTGTTGGTGGGCGGCTACGAGCTCACCGGCGACAGCAACCGCGTCAGCATCAGCGATAGCCGCGACCTTTTCGATGTCACGGCCTTCGGCGACGAGGCGCGCAAATTCAGCCCGGGGCAGCGGATGATGGCGCTGCAGCATGCCGGTTTCATGAACAGCGCGGAAGGCGGCTCGCATCCTGCCCTGCAAGGCACGGCTGTGGACGGCTTGTTCTCGGTGTACCTGGGCCAGAACGCGGCGCCGACAGTGGGCGATCCGGTCTTCAGTTTGCTGGCGCGGCAGGGGCGCTATGGCGCGCTGCCCCAGGTCAACCGGATGATCCCCTTCCGGGCCGGCTTTGCCAATCGCGGCGAGGATGGCGGTTGGGGCATCGCCCTGACGCAACCTGCCGAGCTGACCGGGCCGACAGCCGGGAGCGCCGTGGACCATGGCGCCGCCAGCGATGAGGGCGGTCTGGCTTGTCTGCACGTGCTGGAGGCGGCCGCCAGCGATGCCTACAGCATCACGATTGAAGGTTCGGGCGGAGGCGCCTTCAGCGGCGAAGAAAGGACCTTGGCGACCTTCAGGCTGGATGGCCGGGCCATCGGCTCGGAGCAGGTCAAGATCGAGGGAAGGATCCCTCGCTATATCCGCTGGCGAGCGACGCGCAGCGGGTTGGCTGGGGATAGCGTCAGAATCGCAATTTCACTGATTCGCAAGTAGTACGAAAACGGAAAATCAAAAGGAGAGACAAATCATGGCGCTATCAGGCGATCATGTCATCGTGAAGATGGACGACAGCGGCGGTGTGCTCCGCCAATTCGCGGACGGCGATATCCGCAGCATCGATCTGGGGCAGGCTTATGACCAGTTTGATGTCACCGGCTTCGGCGACGACGCGCATCAGTTCATCAACGGGCAGCTGCGGGCGCCGGTGACGATCGAGGGCTACCTGACGACGGAGAGCCCCGGCGGCACACACACGGTTATCCAGGGCGCCTTCGCGGCCGGCAGCCAGGTCACGCTGGAGGTGCAGGTGGGGGACAACGCGGCGCCTGCCGCGAGCGACCCCAAGTACAGCGGTGAGTTTCTGATCGGGAGTTACCGGCCGCAGATCATGACGGCCGCGCGGTGATGTTCACGGCGACTTTGAAGCCGGCGACGGGCGATGCGCCCGCCTGGGGCACGGTGTAGCCAGCGGGTTGGCGTAAAGCATTGGGGATGCGCAGCGGCTTGTGACAGGGCGGGCTGCGCCTCCCCGTTTATTCACAGACTGAGTTGATGTTTAGGAGAGAAGACGATGCCGTACCGACGCAGTAGATTGCAAGACTACTATGAAGAGCTCCTCGGTCCAGATCCATCGGATGGAGGCAGTCCAGCAGAGCCGGAAGCTGAAGAGTCGCAGCCGGATTGGCCCTGGTACTATTCCCATATATTTCCTCCATCATTGCCTGAACCGACTGTTGATGAAGACACGCCGGAGCAGCCGACACCGCCTACATCGCAATCTATCGGGCAAGCGTCGAGTTCGGATTCCGACAAGGAAAGCAGCAGAGGCAGTGACAAATCCAGAAGCGATAAAGGACATCAGAAGCCGGATTCGAGCCAGCCATCCACATCCGATTTTCCGCAGGATATCGAATGGTCGCCCGAAGATGAGCCGAGCGGGATTGTTCCCTTCGTACAAGCGGCTGCGGTCCGGACGCGCGATAGCAGCGAAGACAAGTCGACCGTGGTATGCGAGGCATTGTACGCGGCCGACCCGGAAGGCGTCGCGCGGGGCGTTAAGATCATGACGGGCGCTGAGTTGGATGCAGAGGAGGACATATTAGGGGAATGTATCAGGCTCGCTCGCAGCGTCGGTTTGGATGACTACCTTGCGGGTGTAGAAGGTTGGTACACGACGCGTCTGGGTTCGTCGGAGTCGTTTGCGGCAACCGTGACAGAAGAAGCGCCGCTCTCTGGACTTAGTCAGCCTCTCACAGAAACTGGCGCTGACGAAGTGCCGGAAATTAACATCTTCGCTCAACATTATTTGTCCGAAACCGAATCAGGGTGGGACCGAACTTGGACGGAAAAGGAGAAATTGGAGAATAACGTACTGATTCCGAATCTGAAACGTTTCATCCACGGTTTCGATGAAAACTCCGTTAACTGGGACGATTTTACTCTCTTGGAGTCGTTAGACTTCTATTCTCATCAGATGGCTGGAGAGTTGATGGCGCTTTCGCAGAACCCGGCTGCATCAGATGAGTATTATCAACAGATTCACGCGGAATTGGATTGGGTTACTGAATTGCGGTCACTGGCAGAACCAAAGGCGCTTGATTATACAGAGGTATACGCTCAGTCATTTGCCGGGAGAGTCCATGTCCCGGATGGTGAACACGTGAGGAGGCATGTAGTGGATCAGATAACGCTGATCCATGACGAATTGAACATCACTGTGCCGGACACGTATTTCGAAAGTCGGAGTACGAGAGAACTGATGCACGATCTGGCATACCTGTTACAGGATGAAGTGCTGCCATTTCTTAATGCTGATGAGAATGAGGAAGACAATCGAATCGGGGACTTCTACCGCCGCTATCAATTGATTGCAAGAGATACACCTGAGAATGTACTAAGGCGGTTGGTGAGCAGCTATCAGAAGCCGGATTTAGTTGGTTTTTTCTTTATGATGGGCTTCCTGGCTGCAAATATTCTGTACGAGCCCATTGACTGGGCGGCGACTTCAGTTGACGTTACTGACGCCCTTTTACGGGGTGATAAAGAATCGGCTAAACAGCATTTCTTCTTTGGAGCCATGCCGTTTCTAAAGAGCGGAATGGTCCGAGCGCTGAAACGTTTGGGCCGTACCCCGCTTGGCAGGCTCTTGCCCGCTCGCATCGGCATGCGCTCGGCTGAGCAATTGCGTAAGCAAGGATTTACTTCGGCGCAAATTGAAGCAATAGCACAGAGTCGGATTGTTGCGCCGGGTTCAAAGAGCGAATTGCACAAACGGCTTGACGCTATTGATTCTAGAAGGCCCGACGAACGTCTTAATGTTCGCTGGTATGATCCAAACAGTCCAGAAAATACGATCAGCGGAAGAGCGGAAAACGACATAGGCGAGCTATTCAAGGGACTTGACTATAATGTCATCATTAAGCCGACCGATACGCAACTCGCACATCCTGAAATCGCATACAAAGGAACAGGCAAACCTGATTACATCATTGAGGGCAAGGTATTCGATGCTTATGCTCCAAATACGAACAATCTCAGGAACATTGCATCTACCATAGAAGAGAAACTGGAGAGCGGCCAGGCGGATCGGTTAATAGTGGATATCACCGAGTCAACGGTGACGGAAGGAGATTTAGCAAAGCAGTTCAAGGAATATGGCGATGGTATGCTCTACAACCTGAACAAAGGGACGGACCTCAGAGAGTTATGGTTACGAAAGAACGATCAGCTTTTCCCATTTCTGACCGTTGAAAACAGCAGAATCAGAATGCTTTGGCCTTAGAGCAAGAAAAGGAAAACGCAAATGTCATACGATTTCCAGATATTTATCACAGGTGTATCACCAGCGCAGGCTATTGGTTTGTTCAACATAGAGGTTGAGGAAGGAAGGGATTTCTATGAAATGCCAGTAAAGAACGGAAACTATGTGTTTTATTCGGGACTCACGGGCCGGAGAAGAAACGACATAATCTTTGAGAGCATTGGCATGAGATTCGAAACCTACGCGTCTTGTACGAGATTCAGAGGACATGTCGGCGAGTATGTTACAACTTTGATCGACAATGCGCTACACAAAACAGCCAGCGATTTCTTGGTATTGTCTCAGTTTGAGAAAATCATTGTGATGCGAAGAAAGGGAGAGACTATCGTCAATGCAAAAGCAGGGCAAATGGGAGTAGTAGACTTCGGGATTTTCGATATGCCGCATCAAATTCGCGAGCTTCCACCATTCTAATTGTTAAACAAAGGAGGAGAATTCAAATGGCAACAACATGGACAATCGCAATTGACTGGGATCGAGACGGGGAGTTCAGCGGCGACGACATCGTCACTGAGCGCGCCGTCTGGGTCAACTGGTTCCTGGGCTTTCGCGAGCCTTTTAGGGACATCGCGCAGAATTCCACGTTGAATCTGGTGTTGGACAACCGCGACCGCCGCTTCTCGCCGGAGAACGAGGACGCGGCCAATCCGCTGGCGGGCAAGATCCAACCCCTGCGCCCGGTCCGCGTGACGTCTAATGATGACACGACAACGCGCACGCACTGGTCGGGCTGGGTGGAGTCGGTGCATCCGGCGGCGAACAAGTACGGCGAGCGTCTGGTCAAGATTCTGTGCACTGGCGGCCTGCAATTCCTTTCCGCGACCGAGACCAAGATCGAGTTGCAAGAGAACCAACGCAGCGACCAGATCATCGACGCGCTCATCCAGGAAGTCATCTTCCCGCCGGCGCTGTCGGATCAATATAAGATGCGAGAACAAATAGTCGCCTCACATTAGAACAGATATACTATCATGTAGATGTTGTAACTTTTTGAAGGAAGCGTAACGCTCCGCGGATGGCTTGTGACAGGGCGAACCCGCCGGGCGCGATCACAGACTGAGCTGATGATTAGCGGGGAGAGAGAAGATGTCACGACCAGAATTCACGCCAGGCAATGGGGGCGGAAAACCAGCGCAAACGCAGCGAGAATCGACATCGACGCACTCGCCTCATCATGACTTTGGAAACCCGCCTCCGCCGCAAACGGAGGCGCCTAAGCCGAATCCCGTGACCAGTCCACCTCCTTTTGACTCTGGACCATCCCCCTATCTCACACAGGAAGCGACAAGCTCGGCTCAGCCAGCGTCCAGTGACGAAGAAGCAGATAGACGCAAGCAACGTATAGCAGAGGCATGGCAGCGATTCGAGGCTGCGAAGCAATCAGCTTCCAATGCGCAATTGCCTGCGGACCTTGCGCAGACAGAAACACTCCCCGACATTAATGAACTTAGATCGCGGTATGTTGCGGGTGTAGGCGAGACCACACTCCATCCCGTCGACATGGATTATCGGATTGCGGCGCAATATAACCCAGTGCTGCGTGAAGCACGAATCATGGTCCTGCAAGAAGGAGTTCCTTCGGCATTGCAAAGTAATCCCGATCTGTTGCTAAGCCTTTGCGGCGAGTTCGGTATGGACGAGGAGAATGACGCGGAAGCGAGAGACTATCTTGCTCACTGCATGAATGGCGGCTCGAGCAGTCAAAATGCAGACGATCCACTTAACGCTACCTGGCTGGAAACCTTGACTGCCTATGAGATGTTCATGGCTGATATGAGGAATGAAGACGCGAGAGCGGCATATGAGAGCGGATTAGAGGCATACAAGGCGCAGGTAGAAAATTCCTTTGGCGTGGAATTCACTCATGTTGAAGGCCGCACGGTCTGGGACTTGCTCGGCATTCGAATGGCTCAAGTGGCATTTGAAGACATGGCAAAAGCCCTCGGTATCGCGGTGCGCGAGTACTTCGGTCTCAATTGGGATGATGCAACCGCTTTTCGACGGATAATCGGCAAGATTACGTTACATAATTCAACCGAACTGCCGACCATGGCGACGAATGAGCAAGGCGAAGAGACAGGAATACCTTTGGGTATCGCGCAAGTGAGAGGGAGAGAGATAGTTGTCTACTGGAATGAAGACTATCACCGCAACTTCTACCTAATACCACATGCAGTGCTTCACGAACTGGGCCATATACTCAATGCAAATGGGGCGTTCGGCGCGGACCAGTTCGATGCTTGGTTTAATCTTCTTGGCGATCACCCTGGAAGCCGCGAAGGCATGGGCGAACCGGACCCCGATGTACTGACCGGGAAGAAGGTAATCTACAGTTACCAGTCTGAGATAATACTTCCAACGCTTGATCAGGATATAGGAATATGGGATCCAGATCACGTGATCTATGACCAGCTGCGAGAGGATTTTCCAACGCAAATACAGTCACTACAACAGAGTACAGAAGAAACCCCAAATGAGATAACAGCCGATGCCATAGTAAACTGGGTGAAACATCTGATCACCGGAGGCCGATTTGGTTTCACAAGCGACGAAAAAGGCCTGGTCTGGCAACGGATCATGGGCTCACACATGGATGAACAAATTCGGAATGCGATTGCGTTCAATGCGTCGAAGGATGAGAGGAATCTAACCGTCATCATTGAGCAAGGTATGTTGCCTGAGATTAAAGGGCGGGGCAGGATCGTCGCCGGAACCAACGTGCGATCTGGCCCCTCAAGAAATAAGGCAGTGGTAGATTCTACAACGGTGGACAGGGAAGTTCACATCTTCGGATACAAGGATGTCCAAGAATCGCCATTTCCCTGGATCGCTGTCTGGTATGAGGGAAGCATTCGCTGGGTATATGGCGGGCAAATTTATACAGAATGGGATGATAGGCGCCCAATTTCAGAGAAGGACGCGAGTTATCGTCTCTTGGAGCAGAGCGCGTCAATGGAAGATGCCCTGTGGATACGGCAATTGAGTTGGTCTTAGACAGGAGGCTGAAAATGCTCAGGAAAGCGATCCTGATTCTGACGAGTTTGCTTTTGCTTAACATCGCGTATGCGAACGATGGAACATATGAAGCAAACATGAAGTGCCCTTCGCCCACCCTCAGGTATTGGACTTGTCATGCGACAGTGCCGATTTCGATTGACACTGTCCACCAGATTCAACATTCGGGTTTTGATGCTCCAAGCTTACTTGAAACGAGGTGGCATAAGAGTGAGCCTCTATTGATTGCGATGATTGGACCCTCAAGATTTGATATGAGGCTAAAAACCATTGCAATTATGCAAGTAGACAATCCCAAAGGCGCCGGGGCTTGGACTATGAGACGGCTTGTAAGTCTCGTGCCCACTACGCAATTGGAAGTCGTAGGTGATTCAGTCATCATGGGTACATATAGTGGCACTCTCCTGTTTGTCGATCTGAATGAAGAGGAGCCGCCCTATGCAATTCCCGTGAGCTACGGAGAAGTCACAGAAATTCTGCTTCATCCTGCCGGTGAGTGGCTGCTGGTGGTCATTGATGCGGCGAGGTTGTATCAATTTGATTTGGAGACACAGACCGCGACTCAAATAGATCTGCAGTCAAGTGAAGATGTCGTGCTGAATACCCTTGCGTTTTCAAGCGCAGGTCATTTGTTAGCAATTGCGGGGAATAGCACAACCGGGATTTGGGATACAGACTCCTGGGAAGCTTGGCAGTCACAATCCATATCTGCCGAGTCGATAGTCGATTTAATGTTTACAGACGATGATGCTTACTTGGTCGTTTTGGCAGCCGTTTCTGTTAGCCGCTGGGCGGTTTCAGACAAGAGCTTAAACTTCATGGGGGAGTTGATTTCCCACCCGACCAAGCGTCCTTGCCAACTGAAGGACGGTGACATAAGCCCTGACGGCAGTCTGTTAATGACAGTAGATGACTGCCGTCAGTACCGAGCTTGGGATTTGGATACGGATGTAGAAGTGTTTATCCCGCAATTGGATTTTTCGGACGACCGTCAATCTGGCGTATTGGTCAGATTCAGCCTGGACGGTCGCTATCTGGCTGCGGCGGAGGGTGGCTCGACATTGTTTTTCATTTACCAACCTGAGTGATTTGAATTGGCAAGAGAAATATCGGAAGTTGGTTTCCGATACTGTTTGATGCCGCATTCAGGAGGTGACAGATGCGAAAAATGAGTAATGGGAGTTTGCTAATGACTATTGACGATTGCAATCAACGTCGAGCTTGGGAATTGAAAAAGGATAAGGAGGTATTCATCCCACAATTGGACCTAGGTCAGTCGAAGGACTATGTTGGGTCAGTGATGCAGTTCAGTCCGGATGGTCGATATCTTGTTGATGCGGGCAGTAATCGCAGTTGGCTGGGCATATTCTTTGTGTTTGATGCTGAATCGCCACGATAGTTTGTCAAGGAGAAGGAGGGCAAAATGCCAACAGATTGGAAAGTCGAAGTGGACTGGAACCGGGACGGCGCCTATTCGGAGGTCACAGAGTATGTGACCGAAGTGCAGTGGTTTCTCGGATTTCGCGCGCCCTATATGGGCACAGCATCGGAGGCCTACCTGCATTTGACCCTGAACAATGCGGACAAGCGCTTCTCGCCGGAGAACAGCAGCGGCCCGCTATACGGGAATCTGGCGCCCTTGCGTCCGCTCCGCGTGACGTCAGAAGATGGCTCTACGGTGCGCACGCACTGGTCGGGCTGGATCAACATGATCGAACCAGCTGCCAACAAATATGGGTCGCGACAGGCGAATATTCTCGCCACTGGCGCGATGCAATTCCTGAAGGCGACCGAGACCAAGATCGAGTTGCAGGAAAACCAGCGCAGCGACCAGATCATCGACGCGCTCATCCAGGAAGTCATCTTCCCGCCGGCGCTGTCGGATGCCTGGGTCCTGGGCGATCCGGACTACAGCAAGCTCGGCCAATCGACATTTCTCGCCAATCTGGAAGCCTACAGCAACTACGATGAAGGCATCCTGACCGTGCAGATGGCGGGCGACAACTGGGTGCGCCAAGGCGGCTATTCGGACCAGGAGAAGGACACCTTCGATGTCTACCGCGGCATCCGCGACATCACAGCGGCCGAGCGGGGCAAGTTCTTCTTCGACCGCGAGGGCAAGGCGGTGTTCTGGAACCGGCATCACATCCTGGACAAGGACAGCGTCGACGCCAGCTTCGACGATGCGATGACCGATATGCAATATACCTTCGCCAGCCTGGAGCAGACGAAGAACGAGATCATCGTCACCTGCCATCCGCGCACGATCGCGGCCGAGCCGACGACCTTGTGGGAACTCAAGGACGCCGTGATACACGTGGCGCCGGGGGAGACGCGCGAGGTCTACGTCAAGTACAAAGACGAGAAGGACAAGCGCATCGGCGGAAAAGATGTCACGGTCGAGGATGTGGAGTGCGTGCAGGGCAACTGCACGGTCGAAGTCGAGGCGAAGGCCAATGGCGCCAATCTGGTTTTCAAGAACGAGAGCGACCGGACCGAGGCGATTGTCGAAAAGTGCCTTGTGAAGGGCCGCAAGATTGTTGATGAGGGTCAGATGGACGCCCGCGCTATCGACCAGACGAGCATCACGTACTTCGGCCGGCGGACGATGAATGTCAACCTGCCCTCGATAGATGATCTGGATCAGGCGCAGTACATCGCTGACTTCGAGCGCAACCGGCGCAAGACGCCCTTCGGCCTGGCGCATATGATTACGCTGCAGAGCCATGCCGAGGATGGCGGCGCGCGCCATGCGGATCAGCTCGAACTGACGATTGGCAGCTTGATTCGGCTGTGTGAGACGCAGACCGATCATGACGGGACCTACATCATCATCGGCGAGGCACATGAACTCGGGCGCGGGGGCAAACGCTGGACGACCAGTTGGTATCTGGAGCCGCAAGTGGAGACGCTGCCCTGGAAGCTGGGCGATGCGGTGCGCGGCAAACTGGATATGAGCGCGTATCTGGCCTATTAGAGGTCGAAACGGTGAGATGAGACGGTTTGTGACAGGGCGCGTGTCATCTCACTGCTTCAGCAATCTCCAGAACAAGTAGCCAACAGAATCCGCCCGGCGCTTGCGCTATTGACAGGCAAGCGAATTATCTACCCTTCGACACGGGAAGCGACAGCTATGGATTTCAATGATTTGCCCGAAGAAGTCAAGCTCCCGATCATGGCGGCTGTCGGCGGCAGCGTGGTCGCCGCCTTCAACCATTTCTCGGCTGTCTTCAAACGCAAGTCGCGCCGCGCGGATATCCACGTGGACAAGATCGAGGCGGAGCATCAGCTGGATATCGGGCAAGCCGAACTCATTCATCGCATCGTCGATCAGCATTTGCTGCAGGAGAACAGTGCCTTCCGCCTCATGGAAGAAGAGGTGCGGACGAACAAGCAAACCATCCGTGAATTACAAAATGAGCGCACCGCTCTCAAAGCTGAGATTGTTGCGCTGCATACCGAGAACCGGGCGCTCAAAGCGCGCATAGCCGAATTGGAACGGCTGAATCACAAGGAGGAGCATCATGGATAAAACGAAAGCGGCGCCACGCCGGCTCTTACAATCGCGGCGATTCTGGTCATCGATCATCAGCATCATCACCTTGATCATCGCCGCCACGCGGCCGGAGTTGGAGGAACACCTGGATGTGCTGGCGCCAACGATCACGACGATCTGCGTGACCTTGGTGGGCGGTTACATCATTGAGGATCGCGAACTGGCCAAACATGCCGGATCCAATGAGAGCGAGGGGAACCATGAGTCAAACGCGGCCTGAGCCGGAAGGCGTCCAACTGGCGCTGCGAGAGATTGCCGAGGCGCGTGCGCACCTGCGTCTGGCCGGTGACGCGCTGAGCGCCTTAGGCGCATCTATCGGGCGGAAACCAGCGAGCTTGACCTTCATGCCACAATGTTCCACTCGGTGATGGATCAGCATGTGAATCAGGCTGTTTCGTCAGTCGGCGAAGTTGCTTCATGAAATCTGAGGATGGCGAATTGTTCGCGCCGGGTCCGGACACAGAACTGCTTAGCCATTTGCCTCGAACAGCATCCCCTAGGCATCTCCCCCTCTAATCGTACGCTACAAAAAGGGGCTAACTGTCTGCATGTTCACGCCCCGCGCCAGCCCGCCTTTATTGGTCTGCGACATCTGCCGAGGTGTCGGGTCAAGTCGCAGGGCTATCAGCCACATTAAAAGACGGTGAGAGATGAAACGCGACGTGGCAGGCTTTCCGCCACGTCGCGATACTACACCAAAGTGGCTACGCTCAGATGCCAATCACGCACAACTAGATGTTGGGTAAGGGCGAAATGACTGAAGCTCAGGATGTGCAAGTCGAAAAGTTCTCATGGTTGGATGTGCTTGGCGACCAGATTGATGCAGCGTTCGTGGTGGAGATTGCAATGCTCAAATGGAGTAAGGCGCGAGCAGACGCGATTGCGGACGCTTTACACGAACGTCATCCTGATCTGTTCGCGTACAAGTATCACTACGAGCAGATTCCTGACAAATCGGAAATATTGCGGCCTACGACTGTAGAGCGCATTGCGATTGCGTGGAGACGCGAGATTAGTGACCCCGAGCGGCGCGAAGATGTCGAACGAGAGTTCACCGCCCGGCGCCAGGTCGTTCTGTCAATGCTGGCAGACGACTCAGGAAAACTGAATGCATGAATAAAAAGATCGTAGTGAGCAAACTTTGGGCTGACCTTAATGGAGCAGTTTTCCGGCAAGCCAATGGCTACTTCGATCTCTGCCATGCGCCCGAGAATGAGAATCGTCGCCGACTGGCGTTAGTGAAAGCCACCGAACACATAGCCAATGTGGCGCCCCGATGGGAACATTCAACATGCCAAGCCGTTATCACGGACACTCAGATCATCCCGCCACAGTATTTCGGCGACCTCATTGTATTCTGGCGGTCGCGTAACTTTACCGAACCAGAAGATCGAGCGGCCGTGGAAGCAGAATCGCTCCAGGCGCTTGCAACGGCAATCGAGGCTGTGGTAGCAACTGGCTTCGAGATTTTGCCAAGGCCAAGTTAGGTTCTGTTGACATTTGACATTGGAATTTTGATAAATGCGTAAAATAGTCTAATGACATCCATAAGACTAACTGACGAACAATGGGCGATACTTCGGGATTTTCTGGCGCAAGAGCCAAATATTTATCTGGGCAATGAGGCGAAATGCCGCCAATTTGTTGAAGCGGTGATATGGGTAAGTCGCAGTGGCGCGCAATGGCGTTTGCTGCCAAGCGAATACGGAAAATGGAATTCGGTTTACAAACGCTTCGCGCGCTGGGCTGCAAATGGGGTTTGGCAGCGCATGATGGAAGCTCTTGCCGATGACCCGGATATGGAAAACGGGCTAATTGACAGTACGATTGTTCGGGCGCATCCCTGTGCCGCTGGCGCCCAAAAAAAGTAAGAAGCAAGCTTTGGGTCGCAGTCGTGGCGGTTTTAGCAGCAAGATCCATGTGACAACAGATGGTTTGGGCAATCCTTTGCGGTTCCGTTTGAGTCTTGGGCAGGCTCACGACATAGGCCAGGCCCAAAGCTTGGTGGAAGGCTTTGCCTTTCAGCGGGTTTTCGCGGATCGGGGCTATGCCTCTCAAGATTTTGTGGACAGATTGCTTGAAAGAGGCATAGAAGCCGTGATTCCGTCACATCAGCGAGCCAAAGAGCAGCGGGAATACGATAAATGGTGCTATCGTGAGCGACATCTGGTGGAATGTTTCATCAATAAGATCAAGCATTTCCGCCGCGTCTTTTCCCGATTTGAGAAACTCGATACATCTTATCTCGGTTTTCTGCACCTTGTCGGTACGCTCATATGGTTACGATAAAATATCAACAGAACCAAGTTTACAGTCCGGCTTGGGCCCGCGGGCGACTAAGGCGAGCGCTCGCCAATCGGGGCGCGCGCGCCTGCGGTCGGGCTGATATCGCTGGAAGTCGCCAGTTGCGGCTGCTCGGGGCAGGCTTGCGCCGCGTCCTGCAACTTGCTGTTCAACTCGCCGCGGCTGACGCGGCTGTACGACGGATGCAGATTGAGCGCCGCCTCGTATTGCGTCCGCGCCCGGCAGGGCTCGCCCTGGTAGCCGAAGGCATCGCCGTAGTTGCGCAGCGCTTCTTGCATTTCAGCGATCACATCCCCATTCATATAGTTGGCCAAACCTTGTTCGTAGACAATTCGGTTGAAGAGACGCACCGCCTCCGCCGGGTTGGTGACCTTGAGCCGCTGCGCGTCAAGATAGAGCAGGGCGATAAAGCGCTCGTATTGCAGGCTTTCGATGTCGCCCAGCGTCTCAGCGCGCCCGGTCAGCACGATTGCCTCCGACAGCCGGCCGCTGCGGAAGAGGGCTTGCGCCTGGGAAGTCAGCGCGCCCAGAAAGAGGCGGCGAACCAGCTCGCTTTGATAGTCTTCGTCTATGCTGATGATGGCATCAAGCGTGTCGATGGCGGCCGCGAAATCCCCGGCGCTGTATTCGGAGCGCGCCTCGGCCAGCAACGCATCAAGGTCGTAGGCGATGCTTGCGCCGGCGTCGGCTTGCTGCGCAGTCGGCGCAATTGTGGCGGATCTGGCCGGTTGCGCGACCGGCGCGGAACGGGTGGGCAGGGCGGTGGGCGCGGGTTGATAAGTTGGCCGGCCGGAGGTGGCGGTCGGCGCCAGGGCTGTCGCCAGCGACAGGAGCGCGTGCAGGCAAGGGGGCGCCGGGGTCTGAAGCTGGAGGTCGCGCAATCTCCTAACTGCCAAGTCGAAGCTGCCCTCTTCCAGATTGCGCGGGATGAGCTCGCACTGGCGCTGGACGGCCGCCTCAGCGGTGGCGGCGTCATTCGCCCCGGCCGTCGCCACGCCCGAGGTCCAGCCGACATAGGCGGCGCCCATGACGACAAGAGACGACGACAGCAGCCCGATCGTCAAGATGATGAGCCAGAACAGGCAAGAGAAGCCCCGCCGCTCTCTTGGCGGCTGAACCGGATTGATCGCGGGACTTGGCTGACGTTTCAACAGATGCTTCGCTTCAAGATTCGGCCTCCGCTGCATTTGCTGGAGGGCCGGGCTCTTGCCTGTGTTTTAATTGCGGCGCGTATTATAGTTGAGATGCCGGGCGGTCGCCAGCGGGCGCTTGCTGCGCGGCAGCGCCGTCCGGGGAGTGGCTAATGTAGTGGATGTGGTTTCCCTTAGACCCTGACAATAAAACTCTGTGCCCTCTGTGTCTCTGTGGTGAATTAACCTGTGCCAAGCTCGCATTCAAGATATGTCCGCCGATATGGACACTCCCGCCGTCCGCGTCCGCTTGACGGCGCAGCGCGTCCCGTGTTACACTGCGCGCATGAAAGCGCACCTTAAGGCCGATATGGCTATGCCGATGCCCACCGTCGATTGCGATAGACGGTCGTTGTGGCCTGCGTAGCCAACTCGACTTTGAAGCTCAACACCGTCTGTCAGCGACAGGCGGTTTTTTGTTGCATAGGGCGTCGGTCGGAATAAGACCTGAAAGCTGGGAGATTCGATTATGTCCGCAGAATATATACATGTATCGGTGGCCTGGCCCTATGCCAATGGCGACTTGCATATCGGCCACCTGGCGGGCGCTTATCTGCCGGCCGATATCTTCGCGCGCTATCACCGCTTGCGGGGCAATCATGTCTTGATGGTCAGCGGATCGGACAGCCATGGCACGCCCATCACGGTCGAGGCGGACAAACGCGGCGTTACGGCGCTCGAGGTTTTTGAGCATTATCACGAGCGTTTCCTCAAGACCCAACAGAAGATCGGCGTCAGCTACGATTTATTCACGCATACCGATACCGAAAATCACCATCGCGTGGCCCAGGATATCTTCACGACGCTGCTCGAGCGCGGCTATCTGTATAAGGAAAAGCAGACCCTGCTCTATAGCGAGAGCGAAAGGCGCTTCTTGCCCGATCGCTATGTGGAAGGCACCTGTTACATTTGCAAGTATCCCCATGCCCGCGGCGATCAATGCGACAACTGCGGCAATTTGATGGATGCCATCCAGCTTATCGACCCGCACAGCCGCAACAATCCGGATGACAAGCTTGTGCGGCGCGAGTCGGAGCATTATTTCCTGGATTTGGCCAAATTCACCGATCAGATTCTCGAATACCTGGCGGAGCATGAAAGCCATTGGCGGCCGAATGTCAGCCGCTTCAGCCAGAATTTTGTCAAGGACGGTTTGCGCGGGCGCCCCATTACGCGCGACATCGATTGGGGCGTGCGCGTGCCGCTGGACGGCTGGGAAGACAAACGGCTCTACGTCTGGTTTGACGCGGTCATGGGTTATTTCACCGCCAGCATCGAATGGGCCAAGAACATCGGCCGGCCCGACGAGTGGAAGAAGTGGTGGTACAACCCCGAAGCCAAGATCTACAATTTCATCGGCAAGGACAATATCCCCTTCCACACCATTATCTGGCAAGCGGAGCTTCTGGGCATCGACGGCATCTATAACGACGGCGATTCCGCTTACGGCGATGCGCCTTTGCAGCTGCCTTACGACGTGCCGGCGAATGAATTTATGAATATCGAGGGGCAGCAATTCTCGACCTCGCGCAATTGGGCGGTCTGGCTGCCCGATTTGCTGGAGCGCTATCAGGCCGATGCCGTGCGCTTTTATGTGGCGCGGACCTTCCCGGAACGGCAGGACAGCGATTTCTCCTGGGAGGGTTTTCTGGCGCGGGTCAACAACGAATTGCTGGCGGCCTGGGGCAACCTGGTCAATCGCATGCTCGGTTTCGCCTGGAAACGTATGGACGGCGCCGTGCCCGCTTACGACCGGCTGGCACCCGAAGACGAAGCCATCATCGCGGAGACGGAAGCGGGCTTTGAGACGGTGGGCGCGCTGCTGGAGGCGGTGCGGCCCAAGGAGGCGCTGGAAGAGACGCTGAGCCTGGCGCGGGCGGTCAACGGCTGGCTGAATGAGCGCGAGCCCTGGAAGAGGCTTTCGAGCGATCGGGCCGATGCGGCGCGCTCAGTCTACGCGGCGCTGCGCTGCATCGACAACTTGAAGGTCCTCTTCGCGCCCTTCACGCCTTTCAGCTCGCAGCAGGTGCATGAGATGCTGGGTTATGAGGGCGAGCTGTTCGGGGATCTGCGGATCGAGAAATACAGCGAGGAGACGCGCGATCATCTGGGCCTGGTTTATGATGGGGGCGGGGCGATTGGGGAATGGCGAGCGAGCGAGTTGGCGCCGGGGCAGAAGCTGCGGGCGCCGTCGCCCCTGTTTGTGAAGCTGGATCCGGAGATCGTCGAGCAGGAGCGGCAGTATCTGGGCCGGGAGCGGGTTGAGGGGGAGATTACGTAAGCTTTTTGCCACAGAGGCACAGAGATTTTTTCACCACCGAGTACACCGAGGCAATGCCTGCAAACTGAAATCCTTCTGCCGCAATTGCGACGTAGGGGCGACCCATTGGGTCGCCCGCATTTTTCACCACCAAGTACACCGAGGGTAATGTTGTCAAGCTGAAGTATGTAGCTGCGCCCGTGTGGTAGTCCGCAACTAATCCAGACGTTGCTGTGCAGGTTGCGCGGCATCTCGGCCAGCCGCAGATGCGATGTAGGGGCGACTCTGTGAGTCGCCCGCAATTCTCAACACGATGACCTATGTTCCCAGCTCATTTAAGCAATTGGCAACAAACGCCTGTTTGAGCTCAAAAAACGAAAACAGTTCGTATAGTTGGCATAGCTGCTGTTGAATGATCTCTACTAGATTATCTCGTATCTGAACTTGGCTGACTTGTGTCTCAAATGAATATTGCTCATCGTGGCATCGATACTGGCGAAACAATGGACGCCCCGGAGTTCCCATCAGAATCTTATCCTTTAGACCAGTGAATCTGCACGCCAGGAGTATGTTGGTATCTTCATCAAATCGTCTTGCGAGGTCGCGCGCATGTAGCAAGAAATGGGCTAAGCGTTGTATCGTGAACTCCGGATAGTGTGACTTTCCAGGCGGGATCGATTGAAACTGCTTTGGTTCAAGAAAGCCTTCAATCTGATAAAAGTAACCGTCAGGATGGGCCCTCCAAAATGGCAAGAAATAGGCGTCACGAAAGATCTTTTCGCCTTCAGGAGCGCCAAGCCAACATTCAATTGCACCTCCAATTGCGTTTTCGATATACGGCTCTCGGCTTAATGCAATGAAAGGCGGCCAACCCCGCGTCGCCGCAGGACCATTGCGAAGCATATCCCGCAGTACTCTTAATGAAGCGGACTGCTCGATTCCTAGTATCGAAAACGCTACCTCAAAGTAACCATACGGAAAACGCGCTTGGTCATCTGTAGGCAGTTTCTCAACAAGTTCTTGCCACCGCTTGTGAGAGCCGGTTACATAATCTTTCAGCGTGCGCGAGTCCGTGACTTGCGTGGTCAAAGTCTCAGGGTTTCCGAGCACAATAGCGCGGATTGCGTCATACATGCTGTCGCGGTTTGCCCTAACACAGCGGCCAAATAGGTCGCGCCATTCTTGTGGCGAACTTGGTTTTGCGCTCTTCGGGCCTGGTTTTCGTGTGTAGCAGGCGTACTTTTCAATGACGCCATCGAAACTCTTTTTAGCGAAAACAGGCTGTAGCATACCGCCGGGGATTTCAATAAATGGATACTCCTCACCTGAATCAGGATGACTCGCAAAAGAAAGCTTAAAGTTGATGTCAGGGTCTGCGTACGTGTTAATGGCCGAGTCGATTGCGTCGGAAGAGTAAATCTGGAAACCAGCGGGTTTCGGTAAGCATGTAAGTTTTCCGCTGTCGGATTTGTTCTTGCCAACACCCAAAACAATTGTTCCGCCGCCGTTATTTGCTAGCGCAATTGCCGCCTTTGCCAAGGTAGCCTTGTCTCGTTTCTCGCTGATATCGAGCCAGCCCTTGCACTCGATGCTCATTGTTTCACTAGGATTCGCGAGTATGGCAATTAGTCGCTGCTGGTCTAGGTCTGTCACGTAATTCTCCAATTCACAACCTTGCAATTGTACTGCCGAAAGTTTGTTCTGTGAACGGAGAATATATGGAATCATTGAGCCCCTTTAGCCATTCCCGCCACCCCCATGCTATACTCCCGCCATGTCCCGGCTCGAACCACAGCCAACAGCAGCTGACACAATGGACCCGCGCTGGCGCGAGGTGGCCGAGGTCCTCGCGCGCCATTCGACCGCCGTGCAGCCCGGCGAGCGCGTCATGATCGCCATGATCGAAATGGAGACGCTTCCTATGGCGCAGGCCCTCTACGAGGCTTGCGCCAAAGCCGGCGCCTACCCGCAGGTGCAGTTCACATCGGAGGCGATGCGGCGCGCGCTTCTGCAATATGGCGATCCCGGCCAGCAAAATTGGACGCCCGAGATCGAAGCTTATGGCATGGAATGGGCCGATGTCTATTTTGGCTTGCGCGGGGCCAGCGATCCGCGCGTCATGAGCGGCATTCCGGCGTCGGCGCTGGCGGCGAATCAGCGCGCCCAGGGCGAGATATCGGCGCTGCGTTGGGAGAAGACGCGCTGGTGCCTCGTGCCCGTGCCGACTGCGGCCTTGGCGGCGCGGGCCGGAACCGACCTCGAGACGCTGGAAGCGATGTTCTTCGCCGCTTGTACCCTGGATTATGAACGCTGTGGGCGGCGCTGGCGCGAGCAGGCCGATCGCCTGCAGGGTTCGCGGCGCGTGCGGATCGTCGCGGGCGAAGAGACCGATCTGAGTTTTTCGGTTGCCGGGCGCAGTTGGGAGGTCTTCGACGGCAAAATCAACCTTCCCGATGGCGAGATTTATACGGCGCCGGTTGAGGCGTCGGTGGAGGGGCGCATTCACTTTGAGCTGCCCGGCGTCCTGCGCGGGCAGGTTGTGCCGGACATCCGATTGGAATGGCGGGCTGGCGAGCTGGTCCATGCCAGCTCATCGAGCAATGGCGAATTCCTGCGGCGGGTCCTGGCGACGGACGCCGGCGCCAGCCGCCTGGGCGAGTTCGCCTTTGGTATGAATCCCTGCGTGAACATTTTCTGTCAGGATATACTTTATGATGAGAAGATCGCCGGGACGATTCACTTGGCGCTCGGTCGCGCCTATCCCGAGTGTGGCGGCCTGAATCAGTCGTCAATCCACTGGGACCTGATCAAGGATCTGCGCGCGGGAGGCGCGGTATACGTCGATGGCGAGGCCGTCATGCAGGACGGCAGGTTATTGATTTGACGCGATGCGAGGAGGCGCCTATCGAACGCTTTGAGCAAGTTTCAGTCTTGTCCACTATTCACTTATAGGAGTTGAACATGTCTAAGCAAAGGATGAGCCGGCGTGATTTTCTGCGCGCTGGCGGCGCCGCTGGCGCGGCTCTGGCGGGGGCGACGCCCCTGGGCAATCTCGCCCGCGTCGGCGCTCAAGCCGACACCACCATCAATGTATTAACCGTCGGCGACCCCTGGGATCTGGCGCTGCAGAGCGTGACCGATCAATTCACTGAGGCGACCGGCATCGGTGTCAATATCGAATCGCTCGGATATACCGCCTTGCAGGCCCGCTTGGTCAACGCCTTCCTGACGCAGAGCGCTGACGCCGATGTCATCGCCGTCGACCAGATGTGGATCAGCCAGTACGCCGACAATGGCTGGATTCGTTCGCTTGACGATTTCATCGGCATGGATTCCGACTCGCACATTGACGACTTCCTGCCGGAGTGCCTATATTCGTTGAGCACCTGGCGCAATCATGTCTGGACGCTGCCGATCGCGTCTTACGCCCAAGGGGTCATGTACCGCACCGACCTGTTTGAAGCGGCCGGGCTGGATCCGCTGCCTTCAAGTCTGGCGGATGCGGGCGATTGGATCTGGGAAGATTATTTCGGCATCCTCGATCAGATCAACGGCATGGACCTGGATGGCACGAGCATGTACGGCACGACAGTCATCGGCGCGCAGCCGGTGCCGGTTGTGCACATGTACACGCAGCTCGCGGCCAGTTACGGGACGCGCTGGTTTACCCAGTTCCCCGAGGCGCCCTGGGATTTCAGTCCGACGATCAACAGCGAATCGAACGTGGCCGCCCTGCACGACTGGCTGAAGCTCTATGCCGCTTCGCCGCCGGAGTCGATCAACTACCTCTGGTTCGACGCCGGCACGCGCTTCTCTCAAGGCGACATCGGCATGTTCTATCACTGGACGCCCTACTTCTACCTGGTGAACAACGAGGGCTACCTGACGGGCACGCCTTCGCCGGTGGTCGACAAGTTCGAGACGGCGGTGCTGCCGACACAGACGGCGGGCGGCGATCAAGTGGTCAGCTTGGGCGGTTGGTCGCTGGGCATGCCATCGACATCGGCCAATCAGGATGCGGCCTGGCAGTACATCAAATGGGCGACCGGCGCGGAAGCGCAGAAGGCCATGGGCCAGGTCAACGTCAAGGGCTATCAATTCGCCGATTTCAGCCGCCAGTCGAATTACGACGATGCCGATTTGAACGCGATTTATCCCTTCCTCGGCACGCAGCTTGAGATGATGAAGCTGGGCGATGGCAAGGTCGTGCGTCCGCCGGCGCCGATCTACACCTCGCTTGAGGGCGTATACGGCTTGCAGATCAACCAGGCGATGAGCGGGGGCGTGACGCCGGAGCAGGCGCTTGAGACGACGCAGACGCTCTTCCAGAATATCTTGAGCGGCAACCAGATGATCCCCTACGGCGTCGAAAGCTTCGACGATACGCTCGAGAACACCAAGGCGCTGATGGCCAGTCTGTCGGGGATGTAGGCGGCCAGCAAATCGTTCCAATTGCTGTGGGCGTCCTCATGCGCCGCCCGCGGTTGCAGAGAATCCTAGAAGGGCGACCCGCCGGGTCGCCCGATATTGATGCAAGTCCCAACAGTGGGCGACTCACAGAGTCGCCCCTACAAGTTTTCATTTGGGGTCGGACTCGTGCCCAACCGTTACAGCTTCAACCGACGCCTGCCATACATCTTGCTGGCGCCGTCGGTCATCATCCTCTTGGCGCTGATTTTGTATCCGCTCGGCTTCGCCCTGCGCAACAGCTTCTGGTTCTGGAATCTGCAGACCAGCCCGATGCCCCTCTACCATTCCGGTTTCGACAACTTCCGGATGGTCCTGCAAGTCACGCCATTCAGCGTGGCTTTGAAGAATACCGTGCTGTTGGCGGTACTGGCTACCTTTGCGCAATTCTGGTTCGGCATGGGAATCGCCCTGCTGCTGCATACGCATTTGCGCGGAACGGGCCTGTTTCGCGCCTTGCTGATTATGCCGACGACGTTGGCGCCGGTGGTGGCGGGTTTCCTATTTCGTTATCTGCTGGAACCGAAAGGCGGTGTCCTCATCTGGCTGCTGCAGGGCATCGGCTTTCCCGTGCCGCCGCAGGGCTTCCTGGGCAATGCCGGCACGGCCCTGATCACAATCGGCCTGGTCGATACCTGGCAATGGACGCCCTTTTTCGCCATCGTGCTTTATGCCGGCTTGCTTTCCATTTCCGAAGAAATCAAGGAAGCGGCGATGGTTGACGGGGCATCGCCCTGGCGCGTCTTCTGGTCGATATCGCTGCCGCTGCTGCGTCCCATCGCCGCCTTTCTGGTGATGATCCGTTTCATGCAACTGTTCAATAGTTTCGACTTGGTCTATGTGCTCACAAGCGGCGGACCGGGCACGTCATCGCGCACGCTCAGTTTTAACTTGTACCTGGAAGGGCTGGTCAATTACAACATCGGCATGGCGGCGGCGATGACCTGGCTGGTCGTCATTATCGTCAGCGTCATCATCAATCTCTATCTCTTTTTTGTTTATCGCAAGCGGGAATGGTAAGCGCATGTGGCGGCGGAGCAGGCGCAGCAAGTTCATGATTTACGCGCTCATGGCGCTGGTGATGATCTTCTTTGTCGGGCCGATCGTCTGGTTCATTCTGCTGGCCTTCCGCCATCCCAGCGAGGCTTACCACTTGCCGCCGCAGATATTCTTTGAGCCGTATTTGGGCAATTTTGGCGATACCTTCGTCGACCCGGGCAACAACGCGCCGCAACTGGCGAACAGCCTGATTGTCAGCAGCGGCGCCACCTTGCTTAGTCTGCCCTTCGCGCTCGCGGCCGCCTATGCCCTGTCGCGTTTCGCCATGCGCGGCAAAGACTTCATCATGAACTGGTACATCAGTTTGTTGATCGCCCCGCCTATTGTCTTCGTCATCCCCTACTTCGTCTTGATGTCGCGCATCGGCTGGGCGGGCACCTACCAGGCGATGATTGTGGCGCTGCAAACGCTGGCGATTCCCTTCTCTATATGGCTGCTCAAGAGCTTCATGGACGAAGTGCCGCTGGACCTTGAGGAGGCGGCCTGGGTGGATGGCGCCAACCGCTTCTCGGCTTTCTTCCGCATCATTATTCCGCTGGCGCTGCCGGGCTTGATCGTCACGTCCATGTTCACCTTCGTTTTCAGCTGGAACAATGTGATATTCCCGCTGGCGCTTAGCAAGCAAAGCACAACCACGCTGCCGGTCGGCACGATCAGTTTCTTCGCCTCGACCGGGGTCTATTGGGGGCATATCGCGGCGACCGCGGTGGTTGCCATGCTGCCGCCCATGATCATATTCTTGTTGTTGGGGCGCTATGTCGTGCGCGGCCTGACATTCGGCGCAGTGAAAGGATAATTGAAGCTGATGACTCAAGTTGGATTTGGCGTGATCGGCGTCGGCATCGTCGGCGGCGCCTGGCACGCCCATGTCTATCATCACATGCCGGGCGCGGAGCTCGTCGCGGTCTGCGATCTCAACGCCGAAAGGGCCCGCGAAATCGCCGACAAGTACGCTGTTCCGCATGTCTACACCGATTACCGCGAGTTGCTGGCGCGGCCGGATATTGCGGCCGTGTCGATCGCCACGCCCGATTTCGCCCATCGCGAGATCGCGGTCGCGGCGGCGCGAGCGGGCAAGCATATTCTGGTGGAGAAGCCGCTGGCGATGACGGTTGAGGATGCCGAAGCGATCTTGGCGGCGGTCCAGGCGGCGGGCGTCAAACTGATGGTCGACTTCCACAATCGCGTCAATCCGGCATTTGTGGGGACGAAGGCGGCGGTGGACAATGGCGACCTGGGCGAACTGAAATACATTTACGCCCGCCTGAGCAATACGACGTTTGTGCCGACCCAGATGCTGCCTTGGGCGGGGCGCAGTTCGGCGCTCTGGTTCCTGGCGAGCCACACCCTGGACATGTCCTGCTGGCTGCTGCAGGACCGGCCGACGCGCGTCTACGCGGTCAGCCGATCGGGTGTCTTGCGGGAGAAAGGCATCGACGCGCCGGATTTCCATGTCGCTATTGTGGAGTTTGAGCGCGGCGCAGTCGTAACATTGGAAAATAGTTGGATCTTGCCCGAGACCGAGCCGAACGTCTTCAACTTGAAGATGGAATTGCTGGGCAGCGACGGCGCCATGTACATCAACACCTCCGACCACCGCACGGTGGAGAAATACACGCGCGATGAAGTCAGTCTGCCGGACACGCTGGGTTTCACGCTGGATGCCGATTCGGCGCGGCTCAGCGGTTTTGTGCTGGAGGCGATCGCCCGCTTCGTCGATGCCGTTCTTGACGACGCGCCCGTGCTGGCGACCGGTGAAGAAGCGGCGCTGGTCACAACTGTCTTGTGCGCCATTGAGCAATCGGCGCGAACCGGGCAGCCGGTCGAGTTGGACTGATGGCCGACGATCGTCTGCTGCTGGGCATCGACATCGGCACGTCCAGTTCCAAGGGCGTGCTGGTCGCGCTGGACGGCGCGATCGTCGCCCAACATAGCGAGCCGCATGGCTTTGAGATGCCGCGGCCCGGCTGGGCGGAGCAGGATGCCGAGGCCGTATGGTGGCGGGACTTCCGCGCGATCGCGCGCGCGCTGATAAGCGGGACGGAAATCGACCCGGCGCGCATCGCCGGCGTCGCCGTCAGCGCCATCGCGCCGACCATGCTGCCTCTCGATGCCGACAATAAGCCCTTGCGCCCGGCCATCCTCTACGGCATCGACACGCGCGCCGCCGCTGAAATCGCAGAACTGAACGACCTGCTGGGCGAGGAGGCCATCTTTGCGCGCGCCGGGCAAGAATTATCGGCGCAATCGGTCGGGCCCAAGGTATTGTGGTATCAAAAGCATCAGCCGGAATTGTTCAATAAGACGAGAAAAATCGTCACGGCAACGACCTACCTCGTCTTCCGCTTGACCGGTCGCTTCGTGGTCGACAATTACACTGCGCCCTACTTCACGCCTTTCTTCGATGTGCATCAACTCGCCTGGCTGCCGGAGTGGGTGGAGCGGATATGCCCGCTGGACTGGCTGCCGGAGACGGCCTGGTCGGCTGAGCGGGCGGGCCGCGTGACCCGGGAAGCGGCCGCGGAAACCGGAATCCCGGCCGGGACGCCGGTCGCGGTCGGGACGGCCGACGCATTGGCGGAAGCGGTGGCCGCCGGCGCCATGGCTGACGGCGATCTCATGGTCATGTACGGCACGACGCTTTTCCTGATCCAGACGACGGCCGCCTACCGGGCCCAGCGCGAACTTTGGGCGTCGGCGCATTTGCGGCCGGGCGCGGCGATTTTGGCGGCGGGCATGTCGACATCGGGCGCGCTGCTGGCCTGGTTTCGCGACGAGCTGGCCGCGACAGATGCGGCCGCTGCGGCGGAGCAGGGCGTCAATGTCTTCGCGTTGCTGGGGGAGCGGGCCGCGGCGACCGCGCCGGGCGCGGAGGGCTTAATCACGCTGCCTTATTTCAGCGGTGAACGCACACCCATCAATGACCCGCATGCCCGCGGCGTCTTCTTCGGGCTGACGCTGCGCCATTCACGGGCGCAACTCTATCGCAGCTGCCTGGAAGGCATCGCTTATGGATTGCGCCACAATATCGAGGCGATGCAGGCGGCGGACGCGCCGCCGCGGCGTCTGATCGCCATCGGCGGCGGAGCGCAAGACGCGCTCTGGCTGCAGATCTGCAGCGATGTGACCGGGCTGGCGCAGGATGTTCCGCGCGAGACGATCGGCGCGGCTTATGGCGATGCCTATCTGGCGGGCATGGCGGCTGGCCTGTTCGATGACTGGCGGACGCTGCAGGAGCGCTGGGTGAAGATCGACCGGCGGATAGAGCCGAATCCAAAGGCGACGGAGATATACGACGATCTTTATGCGGTGTATCGCGATCTCTATCGCGATACGCGCCGCCACATGGCGCGGCTGTCGTCTATGGATGTTTGAGCCCGCCGTTCAAGAGAAAGGATATCAAAATGGCAAGCAAGGCAGCGAAGAAGGAGGCCGACAATCTGGCGGCCGTGCTCGAGAAGATCCCGAAGATGTTCGGCGGTGACACGGACATTGGCCAGCGCCTGCACGAAATCATCATGGAGGCGGCGCCGGAACTCAAAGCGCGCTTATGGTACGGCATGCCCGGCTACGCGACGGCCGCTTCCAAACCAGTGCTGGTCTTCATCCGCAAAGATGACTACCTGACATTCGGTTTGACTGAAAAGGCGAACATGGCGCTGGAAGCGGGCGCGACCGACAGGCTCATGCCGAATGCCTGGTTCTTCAGTCCGCCGCTGGATGAGGCGACCGAGGCGCGAATCGCGGAGATTGTGCGCGGGGCGGTCGGCTGAGGGCGCGGGCTGCGCGGATGGAGCGCGACAGCCAGCGGAAAATACGCGCCGGCTGTCGCCATTTAGGCTTGCGAGAACGTGTCTTATCCCGCTGCATGACTGTGGTAAGGGGCGGTGGCTGCGTCGTCAATGGATACCGTCCGCGGCAAGTACTCGGTCGCGGTTAGCATGAAGCTGTCGTAGAAGACCGGCTGTCCCCATTCGATTGAGGCGATGGGGCTGTCGACGATGCTGGCTAGGTCCAGGTAATCCAAATACGGAAGGTTGTCCTCGTCGTCAAAGTAGTGGCTGCTATAGAATCTGAATTCGATCTGATAGTCGCCACGTAGAATCGCGGGCTGACCGTAGAACGGATCGTAGGCAATCTGTCGCAGATCCGACAATGTGTCACCCAGGTATCGGCCCCCAACCATGTTGTTATTGTCATTATCTATCGCCGGATGCCAGGACTGGCCAACGACGTGGCAGTTGCCGCCACTGCAACCCATTATGCCCAGCAGTTCCATCTGATAAGGAAATACGGCGATCGTTTCCACATTAGGCATTCCAATGTAGACCGCGCAGTTCTTTCGAAGCGGCGGTTTGCAGCTGTCGCCGCTCCAATAGTTGATGGGCCTGTCCTCGCTGTTTACGAATATCAAGTGGCGTTCGCCAGGACTTGCCAGGGCATTGGCGAAGTTTTCGCCGGTTTCGCTATCGAAAAGCGTCCAGCCATCGCCGTTTAGAAAACGGACATAGCGACCGCTTTCGGAAAGGTCAAGCAGCTTCACGTTACTGCTGCTGGCCTCGAATACCATGGATGCTCCCGCGTCGTTGTAGAGATCCCAGCGCCAAACGCCGGTATCATCCTGCCAGGCGATGGTTCTGCTGTCCGCGCTCCAGCGCACGAGTGGCAGGCCGTTGATTGATGTCCGAATGGGCACGCTTACGATTGTGTCCATCACCATGCCGATTCCCCAATGCAGGAAATCGCCCTGCCCGGCGTTGCGAAACATATAGATCGTCAACTGCGAATCGTCCCAGACGGCGACCATGTGACTGTCGTTACTAAAGCGGAGATCGCGACCAGGGACCTGAATCATCTGCTCATAATGTTCCGGCGAATAGCCGTGGGGCCAAACGTAATAGAATCCGAGCGTGTCGTCATCCACGCGCAAGGCGACATGCGCGTCGTCCGGGGAGACAAACCGCGCCGTCTCCGCGCCAACTGCTGTTACGCTGCGGTCGGGATTGACTTGGTAGCGCGCGCCAGTCTCAGTCGAGATCATCAGATAGCGCTTTAAGGGACGACGCTGTATGCCATCAATCGTTGGCGCAATCGGTTCGTCGCGTCCGCCGGCTTCCAACAGCTTCGCGACAAAGTCGTCTTCGCTGATCGACTTCGGCGCATTCCACTCCAGGGCATAGCCTTCAGTCGCGCCGTCCTGGTACGTAATCTGGCCGTCCCAGACGTAAAAGTGTGCCGAGCCATAGTACGAGTCCGTAAGCGTTTCGAATTCGCCATTGCCGGTTAGGCCGAAATATCCTTGTGATCCAGGTCGCCACTCGTGTCCCCTTCCGCTATACAGGCAGCCAGTGTCGTATCCGCGGACGCTGTTGCCAGTCTCCAGACCAACGTTGTAGCGGGAGACCAGCAGCAGCAAGGGGCCCTCGCCCTTGAAATACTCCTCGACGCGAATGACCGCGCTGTAACCGCGATCATCGGCGTCTATCACGGTTGCGCGTACCAGCAGATCCATCTCGGGTAAATCCTCCATACTGAAGTACGGGTAACCGCTGCAAGCCGACGCCGATAACGGCGAGAGCGCTGCAATTAAAACGATTAAGCTGGGCAGAAAAATCAGTCGCTTGAACATAGTTGGCATTCCTTTCGATTTGTGGTCGCTTCCCAGTCTATGCGCGTCGATTCGGATTCTCCGATTTCGTTGCATTTGCAAAGGCAAGGCGGCGCCCAGCGTAGGTTTTGCATAGCGAGTCCGTCGGATTCAGCGTCAGCTTAAGCCATGCCCGGCCAAGCGAACATGTAGGACTCGCCCAAGCATGCGACGCTATGCAAGCGCGTGCGGCAGCGCATCAGTCTGCGCTGGCCTCGGCATGTGAAGGACTGCCCAGGCCCGCGATCGTGACCGTCCGCGGCAGGTATTCTGTCGCGGTCAGCATGAAGGTGTCGTAGAAGACCGGCCGCCCCCACTCGATAGTAGAGATGGGGCTATTGATGACGCCTTCAAGATCGAGAAGGTGCCGACCGGGACGCGCAAATTGTATGCTCTCGTCGTAAGGCCAATTGATATCGATGTGGTAATCCCCGTATAAGAGGGCGCTGCGATCGTACAAGGGATCATAGGCGACTGCGCGCCACGGCGTCATTTTCATATTGGGAATACTTTCCCCGTGCCAGTACATCCGCGAGACCGCCGGGTGCCAGAAATATTGCCTAAGGGCGCACAATCCATCGTATTCACAGAAGAGCAGCCTAAACGATCCCCGCGAAGACGGGTTTAAATGCGTCTCAACGGGATGGACGCCACTGTCGATGTACCGGGCGCAAGTGTCTTTGAGAGGCGGAAGGCATTTTGATTCGTCGTTCCGCGCGGAATCGGGCGCGTCGTCGCTATTGATGAATATAAGCGTGTTTTCCCCGGGCGCGGCAAGCGCATTGCGGTATTTGGCGCCTGTGAGGCTGTCATGCAGCATCCAGGCGCGCGCTGTGCCGCAACGCAGATAACGGCCCTGATTTGATATATCTAGCAGGCCGCAGCCCTCCGAGCCGACGATTTGACTTGGCTGCGCCTCCTCAAACAGGTCCCAGCGCCAGATGCCGGATGCGTCTTGCCAGGCGAGTGTGCTGCTGTCGGCGCTCCACAGCGCATGCGGCCTGTGAACATCGCCTCCGTTCAGGTCGATTTGCGCGATATGCTGCGTTTTCATGTGCGTGCCATAGCCGCCGTCGCGCCAGTTTGTGAGCATATAGACATTCAGCGCGGATTCGTTCCAGACGGCGACCATATTGCTGTCATTGCTGAAGCGCAGCTCGCGCCCGGGCGCCCGGTACATATCAGTGACCGAGTCATCGCCTTGCTTCTTGTAGGGACGGCCGAGAGCAATGTGGTCGTCATCCAGGCGCAACGCCCAATGCGCGCCGTCGGGCGAGATGGCGATTGGCGCGTCCCTGGCGACGGGCGTCACGCTGCGGTCGGGATTCACTTGATAACGCCTGCCGCTCTCCGTTGTGATTGACAGATAGCGCATCAAGGGATATTGCCTCAAGGGATAGTGCTGCCCGTCCTCTGTTCTCGGCGCAACCGGGGCATCGCGCCCGCCGAGCTCCAAAAGCCTCGCGACAAAGTCTTGTTCGGCTATCTCGTGCGACGAGAAGTCTTCAATATATCTAATCCATCCGTCCCGGGCATAACGATTTGCCGAGCCAAGGCGCCAGTCGGTATAAGTGCCGTCGCCGTTGGATTTCAGGCCAAAATAGCCCTGTGTTCCCCGGTTATACCATTGCCCATAGCCGCTCACTCCGCAATGAATGCTATATCCGTGTAGGCCTTTTACAGTCATCAGCGCGGGCTCATGCCGTTTTACGACTAGCAGCCGCGGACCGTCGCCCTTGTAGTATTCTTCGGCGTAGAGTATGGCATTGAAAGCGGCATCATCGTGGTCCATGACCGTCGCGCGCAGCCAGAGATCCATCTCGTCCATGTATTTTGTCGGGGAGATATATTGCCGTTTTTCGCAGGCCGACACGGCAGAGGTGGCGAATACGCAGTAAAGCAAAATTGCCGCGAGCGGGGCTAGCGAGCGTCTCGACATGATCAAGGTCCTTTCGCTAATTCTGTGGGCTTCAGTGTAGGCGCGATTGGCCCGTGTCTACGAATTCGTTGCATTTGCAGAGGCATGGCGGCGCCCAGCGTAGGTTTTGCGTAGCGAGTCCGTCGGTTTCAGCGTCAGATTAAGCGGCAATAGACATCGCCCCGCTTCTCCGCCAGAATAGGCGGCGTCGTTGCGCCAGCCGGGAGAAGCCATGCCCTACGAAGCCAATATGTACGATTCGCACATGCATACGACGCTGTGCAAGCATGCGCGCGGGCCCTTGAGCGATTATGCCGCTCAAGCCGAGCGCGTCGGCCTGCGCGGCATCACCATCACCTGTCACAGCCCGATGCCCTTCGGCTGGAACCCCAAGGTGCGCATGACCGTCAATCAGTTTCCGCAATATGTCGACATGGTGGCGGCGCTGCGCGCTGACTACGCCGGGCGCGTCGATGTGCGTTTGGGCATGGAAAGCGATTACCTGCCGGGCATGGAATGGTGGCTCGAGGACCTGCACAACCGCGCCGATTTCAGCTACATCCTCGGTTCGGTGCATCCGCAGACGGACGAATATCAGGCGATGTATCGGGAGGGCTCGACGCGGCTGGAATACGAGGGGACTTACTTCGAGCATTTGGCGCAGGCGGCCGAAAGCGGCCTGTTCGACTGTCTCAGCCACCCCGATATCGTCAAGATCATGCACCCTTCGCTGTACAATGTGGGCGAGCACATGAATACGATCAGGCGCGTTCTGGATCGGATCGCGCGCGCCGGCACGGCCATGGAGTTGAATACGAGCGGGGTCAACAAGCCTTACAGCGAGATGAATCCGGGGATGGAGATACTGCGGGAGATGGCGCGGCGCGGCATTCCGGTGGTGATCGGCTCGGATTCGCACGATGCGCGCCGCGTCGGCGCCGACTTTGAAAAGGCCTTGGCGCTGCTGCAAGAGTCCGGCTACGAGAAGGTGAGTTACTTCCTCGAGCGCGAGCGTTACGAGCTGGCGATCCGCGATGTCGTCCTGGCGGAATTGCAGCCGCGGCTCGTCTAGACCAGCGGAATCTCAGTTGTCCCGATACCAATCGTCGCGATTGAGCGGCAGGTGTTCCGCGGCGCCTTTGCCGTCGACCGTTTTGTAGAGCAGCGCCTGATGGATTGAGTTGTAGCCGGACTCAAAGACCCAGCGCGCGCCGGCCAGATAAATCCGCCAGCGCCGGTAACCGATTGGACCCAGCATCTCGCGAATCTCGGCTTCGTGCCGCTCGTAGCGCTTCAGCCAGTTCTTCAGCGTCAGCGCATAATGTTCGCGCAGGCTCTCGACATCGCGCACTTCGAATCCCGATTTGGCCGCCACATCCAGCACGTAGGCGATATGCTGGCTGTCGCCGTCCGGGAAGATGTACTGCTGCACAAATGAATCTTTGGCTTGGTACTGCGGCACTTTGGGCGCCTGGAAGAGGGTGATGCCGTGGTTCAAGAAGACGCCGCCCGGCTGCAGCAAGCGGTAGGCTTTGTCGAAGTAGACGCCCAGGTTTTCCCGTCCGACATGTTCCACCATGCCCACGCTGACGATCTTGTCGAATTTGTGGGATTCATCGACATTGCGGTAATCCAGCAATTCGGCGCGGCAGCGATCGGCGAGGCCGGCCGCTTCAATCCGCTCATTCGCCAGCGCCAGCTGTTTTTCCGCCAGGGTGATGCCGAGGGCGTCAACGCCATAGTGCTCGGCCGCGTGCATGATGAGCGCTCCCCAGCCACAGCCGATATCCAGCAGGCGGTCGCCGGGTTGCAGGCGCAGCTTCCGGCAGATGTAATCCAGTTTGCGGCTTTGCGCGGCGTCGATGCTCTCTTCCGGATCTTTGAAATAGGCGCAGGAATAGACCATCTTTTCGTCGAGCCAAAGCTGGTAAAACTCGTTGGAGACATCGTAGTGATATTGGATCGCCTGCATATCGCGCTTGACCGAGTGTTTATCGCCGGAGAGCCGCGCGACTTGGTCGTTGCCGCCGGGGTCGCGCGCGGGCAGGCGCAGCAGCTTGGGCGCGAAGCGCAGCGTGTCGGACCAGGTCCAACCTTCCCAGAGGTAGCGCGCCAGATCAATCGCCTGGTACATATTGCCTTCGATTTCGAAGTCGCCGAACATATAAGCTTCGCCCAACTTGCGTTCGGTGGGCGGGAAGAACATGCGGCGCAAGGCGGAAGGCCCGTTGAGCGCGATGGTGAAGCTGTGCTGGCTGCTTCCCGCCGGTTCCCAAATGCTGCCATCCCAGAGGCGGATGGCGAAATCGCGCCCGGGATAACCGGCGAAAACCGCGTTCAGCAGGTCGAAGGTATGCTTGACATGTTTATCCTGTGACAGGATTTGCGCAGATTCCATAGAGACCCCCTATTTCAAATCGCTATGAGACCGTTGCGGTGTGGAACACGCAAATGGGGTTCCGAAATTCGATTGCGCGCCATTATAGCAAGATTGGCAACGAAGCGCGATAGTGCTCGTATACAGGGCAGGGAGAACGGGCAAGCATGGCTAAATTTTCAAACACGGCGCGGCGAATATCGTCGTGCGCTTGAGCGAAATCCATTGACCCCGGCGCCGGAGAGCGGCATTGAAGCGCGCTTGCTGGTGGCGGCCGATAACTACCTGGCGCGCGCCGGACTGGCGGCCCTCCTGGAGGAGCGGGGCTGGACGGTGCAAGCGGCGGTAGACAGCGCCGATTTGCAGCGGCATATCGACCTTTATGAACCGGATCTGCTGGTGATTGACCTGGGTTGGGAAAGCGCCGACTGGCGGGAGCGGCTGCGCGACCTGGATTTGGATGCGCCGATCCTGGCATTGGCGGCCGATGATGTTGAGGCGGCGACGGCGATCGCTCTGATTGTGGATATTGCCCCGCAGTTTGCCCTGCTGCAGCGGGAGAGCGACGGCGACCGCATCGCCGCCGCCCTGGAGGCGCTTTTCGCGGGTCTGTCCGTCTTCGATCCGCCTTTGGCGGGCGCGCTGACCGGGCCGGGGCGCGCCGCGCTGGAACCGCCGCAGAACCCGTTGACGCCCCGCGAGAACGAGGTCTTGCAGCTCTTGGCGCGCGGGCTTACGAATAAGGCGATCGCTGTGGAGTTGGGCATCACGCCGCATACGGTTAAGTTTCATGTCAACGCGATTATGAGCAAGCTGGATGCGCAGAGCCGCACGGACGCGGTCGTGCGCGCGACGCGCCTTGGCATGATCATTTTGTAATGATCGATTCGAAATATGTACTGCTGCGCATTTCAACGCTTGCGCTGGCGATGCGTCAGTTGGCAAACAGAGGACAGCATGTATGAAGCCAAGCATTGCCGACGGCAGAGGCGCGCATGAAGGTGCTGGTCACAGGCGCGACCGGATTCCTCGGCTCGCAGATCCTGCGCCAACTGGTCGAAGCCGGCCACGAGGCGGTCGTTCTATACCGCTCGGAGCGGAAACTGAGCGCGCTGGCTGGATTGCGCTTCGACGCGATTCAGGGCGATCTCTTTGCCGCCGACGCCCTGGAACGGGCTTGCGCCGGCTGCGAGGTAGTGATCCACACGGCGGCCAAAGCCGATTACTGGAAAGACGACGACCGCGAGGCGCTCTGGCGCATCAATGTGGAGGGAACGCGCAACGTGCTGTCGGCGGCGAAAGCCGCGGCCGTCCGGCGCGTGATCTTCACCAGCAGCGCCTCAACCGTCGGCATCCTTCCCGGAACGGAGGCCGCGGACGAATCAGAGCCTTTCAATCTGCCGCCGGAGCGCTTTTGGTACGCCTATACCAAAGTAAAAGCGGAAGAAGTTGTCGCTGAATTCGTCGCCGGTGGTTTGGATGCAGTGACCTTGAATCCGGCTGTCATCATCGGGCCGGGCGACATGAACGCCATCTCCGGCAGCTTCATCCTGGAGACGGCGCGCTTGCAGTGGCTGCTTCCAATGTCGCGCGGCGGCTTGTCGGTGATTGATGTGCGCGATGTGGCGCGGGCGCATGTCAATGCCATGGAGCGCGGACGAAGCGGCGAACGCTACATCCTCACGACGGCGAACCTGACCTATCGCGAATGGTACCGGCTGATCGCGGCCGGCTGCGGCGTGCGCCCGCCGATTGTCGCGCTGCCGAATCGGCTGCTGGCGCCGACGGCGCGTCTCATTGAATTGGCGCGGGCCCTGGGTATCCAGACGCCAATGGACGCGAACCAAACGCGGCTCGGCGGCGAGCATATCTACTTTGACGGGAGCAAAGCGCGCCGCGAGCTTTTCAAGCCGGAGATCGACATCGAAACCAGCGCGCGCGATACCTACGAATGGTATCGGCGGAACGGCTATATCAAGCGCGGTCTGCTGACCCGCCTCATCGGCTTGATCTGAAGCTGGCCGCTCGTTCCACGAGATCTTTGAACAAGGGCAGCGCCCGATCCAGCATGCGCTCGGGATGGAATTGCAGGCCCAGGATGAGGCCGTCGGCGGACTCGATGCCTTCGATGACGCCGTCGGCCGTTCTCGCCGTCGCGCGCAGCCCGGCGCCGAGTTCGGCGATCGCCTGAATATGATGACTGTTGGTGGTCATGCGGTCACTTCCGAACACGGCGCTTAAGCGTCCGCCGCTCTCAAATATGACTTCATGCCCGGTCGCGCCCCGTTCGGCGCTGTGCACGGCGGCTGCGGTCTGGGCTTGCACATCGGCGTAAATTGCGCCGCCGGCCATGGCATTGGCGAATTGCATGCCGTAACAGATGCCGAGAAAGGGCCGGTCCGCCATCGCGCTGTAGATCAGTTCGTCGCTGCGGTCGCGCCGGTCGTCCACGGCCGGCAGGTCCTCAGGCAAGACGCCGATTAGACCGCGGGTGATGCCCGGCCCGCCGGTGATGATCAAGGCGTCGAGGAGGGAGGCGAAGGCGGCTGCGCTCGCGCGGGAGTCGAATAGAGGCGCGATGACGGGAAGGCCGCCGGCGCTTTCCACCGCCCGCGCGTAGCGGGGGTCCAGAATTTGCCGGCCGTCTTCCAGCCCGGTTGTGATGCCGATGCGCGGTCGCTCGCTCATTTGTCAGTGCGGTCGGTAGACGGCGTCGTCTTGAGCGCCGACAAATTCCGGCAGGTTGCGGTGGCCGAGCATCTGGCGGATGGCATGCGCTTCGCCAAGGTGGAACCAGTAATGGTATATCGCGCGATGCATCATGGTGCCGATCGAGTCGTCCAGGGGTTTGCCTTTCCACTGGAAATGTTCCAGCAGCTTTTCGCTGGTCAGGCCATCGAGGAAGATATCGGCATGGGCGGTGATCTCGTGCCAGGCGGCCCACATATCGTCGAGCTTGGGCGCTGAAGGCGGGCTGCCAAAGGCGCAGATTTTACGCAACTCCGGCTGAATCACTTCGCCCTGGCCCAGGAAGACGAAGACCTGGTTCTCATGCGCCGCTAGGTGGCCGATGATCCAACTGATGCAATTCATCTGGCCGTGCCGGACGTAGGCATCCTGCAAGCTCAAGCCATCCAGGCAGCGCAGAAATTCGCTGCGGGTGAAACGCAGTTGCTCAACCAGGGGATGCGCCATGTTTCGCCTCCAGTGCGGGAGCTCATTTGATTGTGAATGATGATAGTCAGCGAATTGGCTTGGCGCAAGCAACTGGCAAACCCAGGGGGTCAGCAGCAGGGCGTCAAGTCGACGGTCGCGGCCCGCGGTCGGCCGACGGCAACCGGAATCTCGCCGATGGACAGCAGCGCCGGCTCGGCGCTGGCCGCCGGCGGGCAGCAGGCGGCGTCGGCGAAATCCGCGACGCAGACGCCCGTTTCCGGCAGGACGAGGCGCAGGTCGCGCGCGGCTTCCCAATCGCCACAAAGCGCGGCGACGATGGAACGCGCCTGTTCGTAGCCGGTGATCATCAGGAAGGTGGGCGCGCGGCCATAGCTCTTCATGCCGGCGATGTAGAAGTCCTTTTCCGGCTGGCGCAGTTCGGCTTCGCCATGGGGCGGCACTGTGCCGCAGCTGTGCAAGTTGGGGTCAATCAGCGGCGCCAGGGCGCGGGCGCTCTCCAGGGACGGGTCGAGGTCCAGGCGCAATTCGCTCGTCAGCGAAAGGTCGGGGCGGGCGCCGGCGCAGGCGATGATTTCGTCCCCGGACAGGGTCTTCTCTTTGCCATCCTGCTGACCGCGCAGCGCCAGACGCTCGCCGCTCGACTCCACGTGCGTGATGGCGAAAGGCGCGGCGATTTCCAGGGCGCCCGCTTCAACTGCCGCCTTTATTCGCATTCCCAACTGGCCGCGCGCTTGCAGGGCGTCGTCCTCGCCGCCGCCGTAGACCTTCTGCAGATTGCGTCCGCGCATCACCCAGGCAATGGCGGTTGTCGGGTGTTCGGCGCGCAGGTCAATGAGGTCGAGCAGGCTGTTGATGGCGGAGTGTCCGCTGCCGACGACGATGACGCGCTTGCCGGCGTAGCGCTCGCGCTGGACGCCAAGTAAATCAGGAATGCCGTAGAAGATGCGCTGGCGCAGTTGCTTTTCGCCGAGGGCGGGGAGGCCGTCTGCGCCCAGCGGATTCTGTTTGTGCCAGGCGCCGGAGGCGTCAATCACGGCGCGGGCTTCGACTGTCTCTTCGCCGCTGTCGGCCGCCAGGATGCGCAAGACGAAGGGCGCCGATTCGCGGTCGCCGTCTTTCATCTTGTCGTGATGCCGGCGGCTGATGGCGGTCACGCGCGCGCCGGCGCGAATGACGGCGCGCATGGCCGGCAGATTGGACAGGGGCTGCAAGTATTGCTGATAGAGTTCAGCGCCTGTGGGCAAGACCTCCGCTGGCGGCATCCGCCAGCCCGATGCTTCCAGCAGGCGCCGGCAAGCGGCGTCGACATTATATTCCCAGGGCGAGAACATGCGGACATGACCCCAATCCAGGACATTGGCGCCGACGGTCGCGCCGGCTTCAAAGAGCAGGGGGCTTTCGCCGCGCTCGAGCAGGTGGGCCGCGGCCGCCAGCCCGACCGGTCCGCCGCCGATGATGGCCACTGGCAATTGGGTCATCGCGTCGCTCTCCTTGTTTTGCCGATTTTGCAGCCTCAGTAAACGCAAGTAAGTCGTGCAAAATCTGATGGGAATTTTGAAGCAAGAGTGGGCGAGCCACCGGCTCGCCCGTACACCGAGTCTCCTCTTATGCCGTAGGGGCGAGCACGTGGCTCGCCCGCCTGTATGTCGCGAAAGACGATGCGTATTTTTTTCAATTACTTACTTGCGTTTACATCAATTGGCTTTTAGATGTGATTGTCCGCGCGATGTCTTACGTCACGCTCGGAGAAATCTTTTGGGCTTTTTTGGGCAACCCCGTCTAATTCTCCCCAGCTGTCAGTGTCTACGCGTCCCTTTTAAATGGGGGAGACTTTTTTGGACGTTGCGCGAAGATTCCTGTGGCTGCTTCCGGTAGGGGCGAGCCGGTGGCTCGCCCGCTTTACATTTGCTTGCATTTGCGGGCGACTCTTGATTCGCCATGCCGGTTTCCACGCTTGCCGGAGTCATTATTCCGCGCACCGATGGTATTGAATCGCAAGAGGCGGCGGCAGAATCGCCTCAGTAGCTCAGTTTCAGCGCGACTTCTTCGAGGCTGCTCGTGGGCCCGATCAAGGTGACTTCGTCGTCGAGGTGCAGGTTGGTGTAGCCATGCGGCACGATGGAATGTCCGTTGCGCACGATCGCCATCACCAGCACATCATTCGGCAGGATCAACTCGCGCAGGTGCAAGCCATCGACATTGGGGTCGGCGATCGTCACCTGCATGACATCGTGATCGGGGTCGTCTTCAAAGACCATAGCCGCCAACTGCGGCGCCCGGACGAAATTATCCAGCAGGTGCACCATAGCGTTGGCCGGATCGAGCACGTGCACGTTGAGCTCGCGGAATTGATCGACCAGGCTGTAGGTGTTGAGGCGGGCGATTTGGCGCGTGATGCCAAAATCTTCATAGAAGATCTGGCAGAGCTTCAAGCTGTCTTCATCATCGGGCAGGAGCGTCACCGCCACTTCCGTCTTGGGCTCGATAAGCTGCTGGATGGCCGCGGCGGAAATTTCCGGAAGCCATTGTTCGCGCCGCTGGGCGGTATCGCTTGGCACTGCCGAGACATGGGACCGGTCGATATCGAGCAGCTTGACGCGCCAACCATGCGCCAGGAGGCGCTCCGCCAGTTGCCGCGATTGATTCTCGATGCCGACAATAACGACATCGAGGATTTCATCATCGGCGATGTCCTTGGGCAGGTGGGATTCGCCAACCAGCCGGATAGCGAACTTGAAGAAGGGCGGCCCGACCAACTGGCTGATGACGATGATCGCGACCATCAGCGTGGTGAAGTCGGCGCCAAGCAGGGGAAAGCCGATTGCGACTTCTTTGGCCAAGCCCAGGCCGACGCCGGCCTGGGTTATGTAGGCCAGCCAGGTGAGGCGGTTGAAGTGGGGCGGATCGCCCGCGACCGTCCCGCCGACGAAGCCGCCGACAAACAGCGCCAAGAGACGCACGGCAAAAATGGCGATGGTGATTGGCAGCACGGTCATCACCACACCGATATCGAGCGAACCGCCGATCAAAGTGAAGAACATGACAAAAATCGGCATTTCAATGCGATGCAGCAGGTGACGCAATTCGCTGCGGTAGGGCGTGCGATTGGTCAGCCAGAAACTGGCGATCATGCAGATGAGAAGCGGCTCAAACAGCAGTTCGATCGGCAGGTTGTCGTGGCTCCAGGCCCGCAGTTCCCCCGATAGCGCGAATACCAGATAGCCGATGATTAGCAGCAGGGGAATTTTGAGCCAGTCTTCCCAATGATTGCGCAGGATCAGGGACATGAGCTGGCCCACGAGGACGCCCAGGCCGATGGATGCCAACAACTCAAAGCTGACCAATAGGACGAAGCCAAGGTCGAAGGTTTTGCCCGTGAGCAAGGTGGAGGCGATGGAGCTGCTAAGCGCGAAGAGCGCGACAATCAGCACATCTTTGACCAGCGTGACGCCGAGCACGGTCTTGACGAAGGGTCCGCGCGCCCGCATCTCGTTGATGATGGCGATGGCCGACGAGGGCGAGCGCGCCGCCAGAATTGTTCCGCCGAGCAGCGCCGCCGCCAGCCGGCCTTGCGTGGACAGATCCCGCATGAAGGGAATGTGGTCGGCCAACAGCAGGATCGCCGCGCCGGTGAAGATGTAAACGGCGATAATCTGCGTCAGCGTGTTCCAGCCGATGCTGCGGTAGCGGCCGCGCAGTTCATCAAGCGCCATTTCGCTGCCGGCGGCAAAGGCGATGAAGGCCAGGGCCGTCTCGTCAAGGAAGCGCAGCGACTCCAAATTGATCGACGCGACAAATTGAAAAATGAAGGGACCGGCCAGAATGCCGGCCACCAGGTATCCCGTGATCAGCGGCAGATGGACATGCGTCGCCAGTTTGCCTATCTGATAGGCGGCGAGGGCGACAAAAAGAAAGCTGCCGAGTGAGAACCCGAGCAATCCGTAATCCAAAATTCGAATCCTGAGCTAATGGGTTGTGAATTTGCTTGCCGGAAAGTGTCGCTATTCTAGCAACAACCTGTGACCTGTACAGTCCGACAGTAGTTGGGAGGCGAAATCGTATCAAAACAATATGCGCCGGTGGCCATGTACGAAATGTAGGGGCGTCTCGGGAGACGCCCGTTGAAAATGGCCTGCAAATCGTGGGCGTTTCAGCGGGTCGCGTAGGTCGCGTGGACGCTGACCGCCGACACTGACCGACAAACGCCCCTACAGATTAGGAAAACTGAGTAAAAATCGTCATCTATTGGCGCAATTTCAATGTGAGGCGATTGCGCTGGCTTTGGGTTGAGCCGGGAGCTAATCGACCGGGGCAGCCGCTCTGAGTTGACTTTCCAAATCGGCAGCCAGCCGCCCCATGATCTGAACAGTCTGCCGCAGATCGGATGCTGTGGTGCGTGGATTGTTGGTGCACAGGCGCATGACTGTTTTGCCCAGCAGCTTGGTCGTGGAGGCGAAGGCGAAGCTATTGGCGGCCAAGGCGCCGCTCAAAGCATCCGTCACTTGTTCCGCCACGGCGTCATCGCCATCGGCCGGCTTGTAGCGGAAAGTCACAATGGCCAGTTGCGCCGGCGTGACGACCTCCCAGCGGCCCGATTCGCGCAGGAGCGATTCGGCTAATTCCGCCAGTTCAATGCCGCGTTCGACCGCCTGGCGTATCGCGTCGAGACCAAATACCTTCAGGCTCATCCACAGTTTCAAGGCGCGAAAATATCGCGTGAGCTGAATGCCTTGATACATATAGTTCATCTCTTCGCCGACCTCTTCTTTGCTGTGCGCGTCGGCATCGGTCAGGAAATGCGCGCTCTCCTTGAATGTCGCGCTCAGCCAGTGACGGTCCCGCACCAGCAGCGCGCTGCACTCGACTGGTTGGAACATCCATTTATGCGCGTCCCAGGTCAAGGAATGGGCGCGTTCCATGCCCGCTAGCAGCTGCCTGCGATGTTCGATCAAGCAGCCAGTCGCGCCATAAGCGCCGTCGACATGCAGCCATAAGCCCTCCCGTTCGCAGAGATCGGCCAGGTCGTTCAGCGGGTCGACCGCGCCCGTGTTGGTCGTGCCCGCCGTCGCGGCGACGCAGAAGGGGCGCTTGCCGGCCGCTCTGTCTTCCTCGATTGCCCGGACGAGCTCCGCCAGCGGCAGCCGAAAATCGGCGTCGGCCTGGATTTCGCGCAGTTGTTCCGGCGCGAAACCGAGGATGCGCAAGCCGCGCGAGACGACAAAGTGCGTCTGGTCCGAGCAGTATACGACCGCATTTTCGATGTCGTTGCCCAGCTGTATCTGCCTCGCCACCGCCAAACCCATCAAATTCGCCACGGCGCCCCCGCTGACGAACAAGCCGCCCGAGCCTGCCGGCATGCCGCAGAGCGTGCGCAGCCAATTGATGACCAGCCGTTCGACGGTGGCCGCGCCCGTCCCTAGCGGATACAGGGCGTTGAAGATGTTGTAGCCGGAAGCCAGCGTATCCGCCATGGCGCCGACGAAATTGCTGGGAGAGGGGATATAGGCGAAAAACCGCGGGTGATCCAGATGGTCGACTGTTGTCAGCACCTGTCGCTCGAATTGTTCCAGAACATCTTCCCAATGCGAGCCCTTCTCCGGCAGCGGCTCTTCCAGGATTTCCTTGAATGTCACTGGATCCAGGGCTCGCGTCGCCGGAAACTGGGCTTGCGCCCCGGTATAATCCACCAGCATGTCGATGATGCGGTAGCCCATCTCACGCATCTCATCAGCGCTGAGCTTTATTTGGTCTCGGGGGCTTATGTTCCGCACATCAGTACCTTTCAGTATAGGGCAGCGTGTTCAATACCATGCGTCAGCAGCGTATTCAAATAATAGCGACATATCTATTAGCTACATATAGCTATTTTCAAACGAGCGTACTAATCCGACGCCGGCGCGCTACTTAGCGCCGCGTCCAATTCGGCGGCCAGCCGACCGAGGAGGGCGACGGTCCGCCGCAGGTCGTCTGTCGTACTGCGCGGATTATTGGCGACTAGGCGCAGCACGGTTTTGTCCCGCAGCTGCGTGCCCGAAGCAAAAGCGAAGCCGTCCGTCATCAGCGCGCCAACCAGATCGTGGGTCACGCGGTTCGCCAGCGCTTCATCGCCGTTGGCGGGCCGATAACGGAAGGTGACAATCGCCATTTGCGCCGGCGTCACAATTTCCCAGCAGCCGGCCTCGCGCAGCAGGGCCTCGGCCAGCCGCGCATTTTCGAAGCCGACGGCGATCGCGCGAGTGATGGCGTCCAGACCGAAGACCTTAAAACTCAGCCACAATTTAAGGGCGCGAAACTGCCGCGTCAGTTGGATGCCCTGATTCATGAAGTTCAGTTCTTCGCCCTCTTGCTCCATATCTTTCAGATATTCGGGCCTCTCTTTGAACGTTTGGCTGAGCCAGCGCCGCTCGCGCAGGAGCACAACGCCGCATTCCACGGGCTGGAAAAGCCACTTGTGGGCATCCAGGGCGAGCGAGTCGGCTTGCTCGAGCCCGCGCAGGGCGGTTTTTCCTTCAGCCGTGAGCATGGCGGGCGCGCCGTAAGCGCCGTCGACGTGCAGCCAGAGATTCTCGCGCTGGCAGAAGGCCGCCAATTGCTCGAGCGGGTCTATCGCGCCGCTGTTGGTGGCGCCGGCGCTGGCGATGACGCAGAAGGGCCGCTTGCCAGCGGCGCGATCGGCGGCGACCGCCGCTTGAAGCCGGGCGAGCGAGAGCCGGAAATTCTCATCGCTCGGGAGTTTGCGCAGTTGCTCCGGCGCGAAACCGATGATGCGCATGCCGCGCGAAACCGCGAAATGGATCTGGTCTGAGCAATAGGCGACCGCCTGGCGCATATCGCCTTCGAGGCGGATTTGCCGCGCCACCGCCAGGCCGGTGAGATTCGCCACCGAGCCGCCGCTGACGAATGTTCCGCCGGCTTCAGGCGGGAAATGAAAGATTTGCCGCAGCCAGTCTATGGTCAGCCGCTCGACCTGGGCGGCGCCCGGCCCCTGCCGCCAAACGGCGTTGAAGATGTTGTAGCCGGAAGCCAGGGCGTCCGCCATGACGCTGACGAAATTGTTGGCCAGGGGGATGAAGGCGAAGAAACGGGGATGATCGACGCGATTGCTGGTAGCGACCACTTGCCGCTCGAATTGCGCGAGGGCGTCGCGCCAAGCCATGCCCTCGTATGGCAGCGGTTCTTCCAGGATGGCGGCGAGTTCGTCCTCGTCCAGCTTTTCCGCTACCGGTCGGTCGGCGCGGCTCTGGTAATAGTCGATGAGCGTATCGACCACCTGGTAGCCGAATTCGCGCATTTCTTCCGGGCTGAGATCCAGCGTCTCCTTTGCCATAGAAGCCTCCAGGGGCGGCGGAAGCCGACTTAGACGATCGCGTTGAGCGCGATCAGCGAGAGAACGGCCAGGGCGACGCGGTTGAGCAGGGGTTTGGAGAAGCGGTCGCCGATGCGGACGCCGATGGCCGTGCCCAGATAGATCAGCGGCGTGATGACAAGGCCGATCAGCAGGACATCGGCGCTCATGGTCCGCGACAGGACGAGCAGAAGCAAGATGTGTACGGGGGCGTTCAAAAGGAAAAGCGTCAGGGTGAAAGCCCGCGCCTGCTGGGCCCGGAAGTCGCGCGTTGTCATCCACAGGACGAGCGGGGGCCCGCCCATCGCGAGCAGGCCTTGCAGCACGCCGCTGAGGCCGAAGGCGGCGATTGACGCCGCCCGCGGCAGTTCAGGCCGCGCCAGATCTCGGGCCAGCGCGCGAATCGCGACGCCCAGGAGCAAGCCCAGGCCGACCAGGCGCTTGACCTCATCCACATTCAGGTTTTCGATGCTCAGCAGCAGCCCGATGCCAATGGGCAGGGTGAGATAGCGGACGACCGCCGCCAGCTTGACATCGCTCCAGGGGATGTGCTCGCGCAGTTTCCAGGCGCCGAAGACCACCTGGATGCCGATGGACAAGCTGCTCAGCGCGACCGCCTGCGCCAGGCTGAAGCCGGCTTCGACCAGAAGCGGCACCGCGATCATGCCGAGGGCGAAACCGATCGCGCCTTGTACAACGCTCCCGGCGAACATGATGATGCCGGCCAGGATTATGGACGTGATTTCCATTGCCGATTCTCTGCTTGGATCCTGGCCAGGTCACATGGCCGTTCGGCGGCGGCGAATTTGCGCGCCGCGCTCACACAAGATACGAGAGGCGCATGGCTAGCGCAAATCACAGTATAACAGGTAACGTATCCATTTCGGTTGAAATAGTCTGGTAGGGGCGATCCGGCGGATCGCCCGATAGGTAAATCAGAATCGAAATTGGGCGACTCACCGAGTCGCCCCTACCAAATCGTCGAAAATTGAATAAATTCAACCCACTCTGGTACGATACCGTATAACAGAATAGACACAAGCGTTCCACAAGGCTGATGGGCCGGCGAGTGTGCCGCCGGAGGCGCGCGCTGATACTTCTTCGCGCTGAAGCCGTATAATGCTTACAGGCCCTTAAGCATCAGAAATGTGTAAATTCCGAAGGGATGAAGGGCGGTTAGGCGCATTCAAGGCTAGAATTCAAGTAGCGCTAGAGGAAAGGAGCTGGGCTGGCCGGCCGTTCATCGGCGGCATTGCCCGACCGATATGGACAATCGGAGCATCGCAGAATTGACAGTGCGTGAGTTGGAGGAGTTGATCCGGCGGACGGTGAAGACCTCAGTCGCCGAGGTCATGCTGGAATTTGCGCTGGAGGCGGATGTCGAGGCGCAGATCGCGTTGGAAGCCGAAATGAACGACATGCTGCGGCAAGAGATACAATCCGGCCGGCCCATCGGCGAATTGGCTTTGGCGAACGCGAGCCATCTGGACGACTGAAGGCCGGGCGACATTCAAGGAAAAGAGGGGAATGATGCAGGTTTGGGAAGCGATTCAGGGCAAGCGGGCGATCCGGCAATTCCGAGACGAGCGGCTTAAACCGGAGCATATCGAGCGCATCCTGCAGGCGGGCAGGCGCTCGCAGAGTTCCAAGAACAGCCAACCCTGGCACTTTATTGCGGTGCAGGACAAGGGGCGGCTGGCGCAATTGGCGGAGCTCGGCGCCGGCATGGGGCATGTCGCCGGCGCGGCTTTATGCGTCGTCATCGTTGTGCCGACGGAAAATGAGCGCACGCTGTGGCACTTCTTCGATTCCGGCCAAAGCGCCGCCTATATGCAGTTGGCGGCGACCGAGATCGGCGTCGGTTCCTGCCTGGGCACGATTTATGAGCCGGAAGCGGCGAATGAGCTCCTGGGCATACCGGGCGATCAGCAGACGCGGCTCGTGATTTCATTCGGCTACCCGGCCAGCGACGATCTGGTATCGCAGCCGTTGCGAGCGGGCGGACGCCGCAGCTATGATGATGTCATGCACTGGGAAACCTGGTAGCCGACGGGCGAGGGCAAGCGGAATGGAGCTGACTGAACTCGGGCGGCATGCCGAGCGGATAGAAGGCGCAGCGAGCGCGAGCTTGAAGCTGCGTCCGCGGCGCATGCGGCTGTCGCGCTCTATCAGGCGGCTCGCGCGGGAAACGGATTTGCGCCCGGGCGATTTCATTTATCCGCTTTTCGTGCGGCACGGCGACGATCAGCGCCTGCCGATCGCGTCCATGCCCGGGCAATATCAGCTGACCGTCGATCAACTGGCGGCGGAAGCGGCGGAAGTCGCCGCGCTGGGGATTCCGGCCGTCATCTTGTTTGGCATCCCGGCGCAAAAGGACTGGCGCGGCAGCGACAATCTCAATGACGACGGCATCATCGCGCGGGCGATAAGGGCGATCAAGGCGGCGACGCCTGATTTGCTTGTGATCTCCGACATGTGCTTCTGCGAATACACCGACCACGGCCACTGCGGCGTCATCAATGCGCCGGAGAACCCCCACTTTGACCCGCGGCTGCCGCTGGGTTATCTGTTGAATGATCCTACCTTGGAGTTGCTGGGCCGGGCGTCAGTCGCGCATGCGCGGGCGGGCGCCGATATCATCGCCCCCTCCGGCATGATTGACGGGATGGTCGCGGTCATTCGCGCCGCGCTGGATGCGGACGGCGCCCATGAGGTCGCGCTGATGAGTTATGCCGCCAAATACGCGAGCGTCTTTTACGGTCCTTTTCGCGATGCCGCCCACAGCGCGCCCAGCTTCGGCGACCGGCGGCAATATCAGCTTGAGCCGGCGAATCGGCGGGAGGCGCTGCGGGAACTGGCGTTGGATGTGGAAGAGGGCGCCGATATCTTGCTGGTGAAACCGGCCATGCCCAGCCTGGATATTTTGAGCGCGGCGCGGGAGAGATTCGATCTGCCCCTGGCCGCCTATCAGGTGAGCGGCGAATACGCGATGATCCACGGCGCGGCGGCACAGGGCTGGCTGGACCTGAAAGGGGCGGCGCTGGAAAGCCTGACCTGCATCAAGCGCGCCGGCGCCGACATGCTGGTCACTTATTTCGCCAAAGATGTCGCGCGCTGGCTCGACGGCGCCTAGGCAACGCGGCGTTTCAAAGAGGGGCCGGGCTTGGCGAGTTTGGGACGGGGCTCTAATTCGCAGGCGAATTTAAGCGTCATTATTCAGCACAAAGTGATACAGTAGACGCGGCTGCAATTGACAGCCGCGTTTGTTTTTGAGGAAGTCATGCCGTGAGCCAGTTCGCTCGCCTCTTGCGCTCTCATTTGCCCTTTGCATTCGGCGCGCCGGTTCTGATCCTTGTGATGACCTGGCCGACGATCGCGCATGTATTTGATGCCAGCGTCTTCTGGGTGTCGCGCCGGGACATCGACGTCAACATGCTCTTTTGGGATGCCTGGTATTTTAAGGCAATGCTCGCGGGGCAGGCGGACTTCTTTTACACCGACTTGTTGTTCCATCCAGAAGGCGTGTCGCTGGTCTTTCATAACTTTTGCCTGCCGCACATGATCCTGTTTTCGGCCTTGCAGGTTCTTTTGCCGCCGGCCAACGCCTTCAATCTCACCTATCTCTTGCTCGTTTATCTGACCATGCTTTCCGGTTACATCTATTTGTCATACGTGTTGCGCGACAAGTGGATCAGCCTGTTCGGCACGCTTGTTTTTGGCGCGAGCACATTTGTTTTGACGCGGCCGGGGCAGGCTTACATCAACTTCATCGCGACATTGCCCCTGGCGCTGTATTTCTTGCAGCGTGGCATCCTGGAAGAACGCGGGAAATATCTCCTCATCGCCGGCGCGCTGACGGGCATGACTGCCTTCGTCGGCTTGTACACGCTGATCTGCATGCTGTTGACGATGCTGTTCTACATTCCTTTCCTGGCGCGCGGAAGCTGGAGGGATGCCCGGCTTTGGTCGCGGCTCTTGCTGATGGGCCTGGTTGCAGCCGGCTTTCTATTGCTGCGCTTTTATCCGCTGCTTGCCAATCCTGACATGCTGGGCGCTGCCCTGGCCAAGAACGCGGGCGACGAAGCCTTCAACGACCTCGTCGCCTACTTCGCCAATTATGGCAATCCGATAACGCGGCCGCTTTTTGAATCGCTGTTTGGACCGGATCCGGTGCACAGCGATGTCTATCTGGGCTATGTGCCGCTGCTGCTCTTGCTGGCCTGCGCGGCGAGCCGGGGACGGCGCGGCGAAAAAGCAATTTGGCTCGCCATTTTGTTTCTGTTTTTGATATTGCGCCTGGGTTCCACGCTGACGTTGAACGGCGCGGATTACGACGAGATCGTCTTGCCCAAGCGCTTCTTGACGGAGGTCTTTCCTTACATTTTTGGGCCCTTCTGGTCCACGAACAATTTTCAAGCCGGCGCGCTGCTTCCCTTTGCCTTGTTGACTTGCTTCGGCTTGCAGGCGGTATTGCGCTCGGTTCCTGCAAAGCGCCGACGCAGCGTGATCGCCATATTCATTGGGCTGCTCGCATTTGAGTATTACCACGAAACGGACCCCCGAACGCTGCCGCCCGGGCAGTTTAACTTTCTCGAGTGGCTGCAAGGGGAAGAGGATCAAGAATCGATCCGCCTGATCAACCTGCCGATGGGCGGGCAGAACTCCAAATATTACGCTTTCTTTCAGTCCTTCAACGGTTATCCGCATGCCGAAGGCCGACCGACGCGCACGCCGGATAGCGCCTTCCGGTACATTGAAGGCAACGCCATGCTTTCGGCTTGGCGGCGGGACCAGAGCTATCATTGCCTGCCGGGCAATCGGCTGGAATATCATGCCGCGCTTGACCAGCTTCTGGCCGACGATTTCAGCCACATCCTTCTGCACAAGTGGCGCGCCCTCAAGGTTGTGCATTTGAATCGCTTTGCCGGCGTGGCGCCGGCTTATGATGATCATTTTGTCACCATCTACCGCGTGAAGGATTTGCGCCGCGGTTGCGAAAATTCGGCGCTGATTGATCTGGGTCCGCGCTTCATTCTGCAGGAGAGTTTGGCGCCGGGGTCGATCCTGCCGGAAACCGGCGCGGCTGTGCTGAGCATTCATCCCGATGGCGACGGCGGCCTATCCGACTACTATGCGGCGGCGGTAGAGCGCCCGCAGCAGGTCTTGCCTTTGGCCGATGCGGACTTGCGGGCGGAGGGCGAGCGCGATCGGGAATTGCAACGTTATGATCCGAATACGATTTTGGGGCGCAACAGCGTGTTCCTGCTGGTTTATGACGCGCGGCGCAGCGACCGCGATCGGCTGGAGATCTACCGCGAATGGCTGGGAGGGCGCATGAAATCTTGCGGCCGGGAATCGCATGGCGCCGATGTCGTCCTTGAATATTATCTGCACGTCGATTTTACCTGCGCTCTCCTGCTGGACAGCCAGCCCCGGCAAGTGGCATACGACAATCGTATTGAACTGGGCAATTTGCTCTATGAAGTTGCCGGCGACAGACTGGAATTGCAGTTGCTGTGGCGGACGCTGCCGGAGGCAACGCATTCGATTTCCGTTCAGTTTGTCGATGGCGAGGGCAGCCGGGTCGGCGGCCATGACTTCGTAATCGGCCACGAGCCGCTGGAGCGTCATGTCATCGATCTGTCAGGCTTGGGGCCGGGGGAGTATGTCGCGAAGCTGATCTTGTACAACTTCGAAACGCTTGCCAGCGTGCCGGGCCGGGCCATCGCCAGCGACCAGCGCTTCGCGCGGGAACTGGACATCGCGCAGTTTGAGCGCGAGCCGCAAGATTGAGCTAAGCTGTGAATTCGATAATCCGCTATCTGCGCGAGCAAATTCACTTCTTCGTCATCGTTCCCGTATTCATTGTCGTCATGACCTGGCCAACAGCCTATTACGTGTTTGAGACCGAGACCTTTTGGCTCGCCGGCAGCGATATTGATACGCACATGCTGTTTTGGGACGCCTGGTATTTCAAGCGACTGCTCGCCGGCCAGGCGGACTACTTCTTCACGGATTCGCTCTTCCACCCTGAAGGCGTGTCGCTGGCTTTTCACAATTTCAGTTTGCCGCACATGGCCCTCTTCGCCGGCTTGGAGACAGTCATGCCGGCGCCGAACGCCTATAACCTTACGTTTCTTATTCTCGTATTCTTGACGATTCTTTCGGCTTACATCTATCTCCGTTATGTGTTCCAGGACAAGTGGATTAGCTTGTTCGGCGCGCTTGTATTCGGCGGTTGCGGAACAGTCCTTTCGCGCCAGGCGCACCCGCACGTTTGGTTTATCGCGACTCTGCCCTTGTCGCTGTATTTTATGCAGCGGGGGATAAATGAAGAGCGCGCCCGCTCTATGATTGTCGCGGGCGCCTTGCTTGGCTTTACCGCATTTATCGGCATGTATACCGTGGTTTGCATGCTGCTCACGCTGGGATTCTGCGCGCTTTATATGGCGCTATCCCGCTGGCGGGATCGGCGGTTCTGGAGCAACCTGCTGCTCTTTTCGATTGTAGCCGGGGCGGTTCTCCTCCTGCGCGTTTATCCGATGCTGGCGGATTCGGCCGGCTTGTCCGATGCGCTGGGCAAGGCGGGGGGACGTGAGTACCACAACGATCTCATCGCCTACTTTGCCAACTACGCGAATCCGCTAACCGGTCCCGCTTTTGAAGCCGCCTTTGGACCGAACCGCTTATACAGCCCGACCTACCTCGGTTATCTTCCAATTATTCTGGTTGTTCTGGGCCTGGTTGCGTGGAGAAGCCGTCGTGAGGCCATTTTCTGGCTGCTGCTTCTGCTCATGTTTCTGTTGCTTCGTCTCGGCGCCACGTTGACGGTCGGCGGCGTTGAGCACAAAAGCGTCCTGCTGCCCAAAACCATCTTGAATGAAGCGTTGCCTTATCTGTTCAAGCCATTCTGGGATACGCAGAATTTCCAGGTCGGCGCTTTGCTGCCGCTGGCGGTGCTGTCTTGCGCTGGATTGACGCGGATTTTGCAATCCCTTCGGGGCAGGCGACGCGCGTTTGCGGCGCTGATTCTCATTGTCGCTCTCGGGCTTGAGCACTACCGGGCGGTCGAGCCAACAGTCATTCCTGCGGCGCAACTCAAATTTCTGGATTGGCTGAGCAACGAGCCGAAGCAGGAGTCCATTCGCTTGATCAACTTGCCAATGGGCGGGCAAGTGTCCAAATACTACGGCTTTTATCAGTCATTCAACGGCTATCCGCATGTGGAAGGCCGGCCGACGCGCACGCCGGCGGCGGCATTCAATTACATCAACCGCAATCTTCTTGCCAGGCGATGGCGACGTAGCAGAAGCGCGCAGTGTTTTCCGGGTGTGAAGAAGGAGTACTTGTCCAGCTTGAATCAGTTGATCGATGATGGATTCACACATGTTGTCGCGCATCGGCGGATTGAAGCGGACAATGCGATTCTGTACAGCTTCCTCAATACGCCGACTGCCTACGAAGATGAGCATGTCGCCATCTATCGCACGGCGGACATGCGGCGAAACTGCGAGGGCGCGCTCTTGCTCCGTTCTGAAACAGCGCGCCAGTTGAGCGACAGCCTCGGGTCAGCCGCAATTATCCCGGAGACGGGATTGTCCCTGCTCTGGCTGCATGCGCCGCGAAAGGCGGCGGACATCATAGAATCCGAATATCGGGCAACGCTGCACCATGCGGAGCATACGATTCGCATCGCCGCGGACGCTGACGGGGGCTTTCAAGCTTATGGTTCGGGCGGGCCGCTCGGGGACGCGGACCAGATTGTCAACTGGCGCGGCCTGCTTCTATTGGCTTACGATCCCAGCTTGATCGAACGGCCGGTCATTGAGAGTCATCGGGCCTGGATCGCCGCTGAATTCAAGTCCTGCGGACGCGTCACGGACGATGAGTTTTCGGTACTTGAATATTTTGTGAAGCCGGTCTTCCCTTGCGAACTGGTCAGGCCCGATGATCCCGTCGGCGTGAAATACGACAATGATCTCGAATTAGGGCATGTCGTACAGGAAAGGGTCGGCGACAAGCTTGACGTATCTTTTGCCTGGAGGCAACTGCCGGCCGAACTCCACGCTGTATCTCTGCAGCTCTTTGACGAAGACAATGCCAAAGCGCTGGGCGAAGACTTTGTCATCGGCGAAGTTCCCTTGACGCATCGCCGCGTCGATCTATCAGCTTTGGGGCCGGGCGAATACGTCCTGAAGATGATCGTATACAATGTCGAAACTGGCGCCAGCCTGCCGGGGCGCGCGGCGGACAGCGGCCGGCGTTTCAAGCGCGAACTGGAATTGACGCGCCTGACGCTGGATTAGCCGCGGCCCATCATTTGACTGAAGGCGGGCTCGGGATTCCGTTCCGCCGCCTTGGCTACGAAGGCATCGAAGATCGCCTGCTGGGACGGGTCCTGCGCCGCCGTCACCTCCGGATGCCATTGCACCGCCACCAGCCAGGCATGCCCGGGCATTTCAAGCGCCTCTATGATGCCGTCAGTCGCCACCGCCGAGACGCGCAAACCGCCGCCGAGCTCTTTGACCGCCTGATGATGCCCGGACGATGTCTTGAGATTGGTCAAGCCCATGACCGCCGCGAGCAGACTGTCGCTCTCCACCTGAACCTGCTGCATGGCCCAGAGACCGGCTTCGTTGCGATGGATGTCCTCGCTGCGGATGTCCGGGATGTGTTCGTGAAGCGTCCCGCCGGCGGCCACATTAAGCACTTGCAGCCCGCGACAGATGCACAATAGCGGTGTTGTCCCTTCGTCGAGCAGATGCCGCACCAAGGCGAGTTCGCTGCGGTCGCGCTCGCGGTCGGCCGGATGGAGATGCGGGTTCCTTCGGTCGCCGCCATATTCAATCGGGTCGATATCGGTGCCGCCGGTGACAAGGACGCCGTCCAATATCGGCAGAATCGTTTGCCAGTCGTCGTCGCCGGGCGGAATCAAGAGCGGGACCGCGCCGGCGCGGCGCAGGGCATCGACGTATGGCGCCGGTGTGCTGTAGAAGGCGTCATAATGGCGCGACTTGATGTATTCTTCGCGGCGTCCGCCTGAGGTAATGCCGATGACTGCTTTGCTCATTGTTGATTCTCCGCCGCTGTGGACGCCTCAAATATAGACGACGTGAGGCGGCCGCGACAGGCGCAATTGGCGCGGGGCAATCGCTTCGATTCTTTTGATTTAACTACAGAGGACGCAGAGGGCGCAGAGGTCGCAGCAGACTCGGTGTAGGGGCGATTCTGTGAATCGCCCGCCGACACACGCGACGGGCGTCTCAGCGAGACGCCCCTACATTCCTTGGCAAACGCGGCCGCATGGAGGCGCCAAGTCCTGGCTGTCAGCGGACGCTGATTTCTCGTAAAATTGCGCCTGCCCACAGGAAGAGAGCAGCCATGATCAATCGGCTCCGGTTTTATTTTCTCTATGCCCTGCGCAATATCCGGCGCGGCGGACGCTGGACGACGCTGGCCATCCTTTGCATCACCGCCGGCGTGGCGACGGTGGTCGCCTTGCGTTCCCTCGGTTTGGCCGTGGGCGATACCTTGACCGGCAACGTGCGCATCGAGGTCAAGGGCGATCTTTTGATTCGCAACGACTCCATTTTTGGCGGCTTCGGCAGCAACGATCCCACGGCTTTCGCGCCTGAAGACTTGGAGGCGCTGCTGGCCTGGGCCGAAGCTAAGGGTGCGGCAACCTCGGCCTTCATGAGCGGGCGCAATCTGCAAATCGCCAAGACCGAAGCGGACGACTTCGGGCGTCCAAGTTTCATCGGCAGCAATTTTATTGATCCGGCCACATACCCGCCGACGCACCGGATTGTCGCGCTTGATCCGCCCGATGTTCCGCTGGCCGAGCTGTTCAGCGGCGGGAACGATGTGGTCATCAGCGACAACCTGGCGGCGCAAGGCGAGCTCAAGATCGGCGATGTCGTGCGCGTCAGCGGCACGCAGGCGCCGTTTACCGTGCGCGGCATCGTGTCCGTGGCGGAGGAGAGCAGCGTCACCAATTTCCTGAACGCCTTTTTTGGTTTCGCTTATTTTGATCTCCAGAACGCCAAAGCCGTGATCAATGAAGATTTTGCGCCAAACCGCATCGGCGTATCGTTTCCAGCGGGGATCAATCAAGAGCAGTTGGCGCGCTATGGCGAAGAAGCGGAAGCGCTGGCGCCGGGCGCGCGCGCGACCGATATATACGATTTCCTGGAACGATACGAGGTTATTTCGCAGTACTTGAGCGATTTTGTGGTGGTGATGGGTTTGGGCGCGCTGCTGATCGGCGGTGTCGGCATCATGAATACGATGCTGGTTTTGGTGCGCCGGCGCACGAATGAAATTGCCGCCGTCAAGACATTTGGCTTGCGCGGCCGGCAGGTTGCGGCGCTCTTCTTCAGCGAGGGCTTACTGCTGGGCGGCATCGGCAGCCTGCTCGGCATGGCGGTTGGAATCGGCCTCAGCGTCCTCGTCAATGATTTTGGTTCGGTCGCGCTGCGGCAGGCGCTGGACTGGAATATCTACCCGGAGGCCCTGGCCTTCGGTTTCGTCCTGGGCATGGTTGTCACCGCGATATTCAGCGTCGCGCCGATTCTCACGGCGGTCAAAGTCCGCCCGAGCATCATCCTGCGGCCCAACGAAAGTCATTTGGCGGCGCTGGGCTTATTGCAGTCGGCATTGCTGCTGGTCTTCGTGACGATCAGTTTGGGATTGATCGTTGGCCATATCCTGCGGCCCTCATTCGACTTGACGGCGCGCCGTCTTGATTCGGTGGCGGCGCAAGAATCCGAGGGCGAATTGGCAGCGGCCGACGCCGAGCCGGAGGAGTTCCGCCGACCCGGCCCCATTCGGGACGGGGATAGCTTAAGCCTGCCTTCGCCTTATGCCGCCGGCGTTATTGGCGTGGCGGCCGCCTTTGTAATTTTCGCGCTGCTCATTGCCCTGCTCTGGCTGCTCATTTTCCTCATTGGAAAGCTGCCGTCTTTTGGCCTGGTGACCTTGCGGCTGGCGCTGCGCAATCTTTCGACCAACCGGCTGCGCACCGCCATCACGCTACTGGCTTTAAGCGCGGGCATGCTGGCTTTGAGCGCCATCACATTTGTCGGCGAGGGCACGCGGGAATTGCTCAACTTGCAGCTCAGCCGAACATTTGGGGGAAATGTGCTGGTTTTTCCCTTTCCCGGACTGCCGCAGAGCCTCATCAAAGGCGCCATCGACAACGCTCTGGCTGATGTGGATATCGCCTATCGCACTACCATCGAATCTCACAGCGCGACGATCGCGGGCCATAACGGCGCCGAGATCGCCAGCGACAATGACCTGGAGTTGAGCGTATGGGATTCGGACAAAAGCGATATCTACAGCGGCCAGCCAGCGCTGCGCGCCGGGCGCATGCTGACATTGGAAGATCGGGGCGCGGCGGTCATCGTCCTGCCGGTGGAGCGGGCCGCATCTCTGGGCATCGCTGTCGGCGATCGTCTGGCGCTTGAAGGCGCGGAGGGGCTGGAACTGGAGGTGGTTGGCCTGGCGGAAAGCGCCGCCGGCTTTTTCGCCGGCGGGGGAGAGTCGGGACTGGTTCCGCCGGCTGTGCTGCCCGGGACCTTCAAGTCCGATTTTACCTTGTACACATACCAGGTGCCGGAGGCGGAGCTCAATCGCGCGCTGGCGGAGTTGTCTTCGATCATCTTCGCCCTGGCGATTGATGTGCAGTTCATCGATGGTCTTATCGCGCGCCTGATTGATCAGTTCACGGCCATTCCGACCGTTGTCGGCTTGCTTTCGCTTTTCGCCGCCGCCGTCATCATGGCGAACACGGTCGCGTTGGCGACATTGGAGCGGCGGCGGCAGATCGGCATTTTGAAAGCGATCGGCTTGAAAGCGCGCCGCGTGCTCATGGTGATGTTCATCGAGTCGAGCGCGATTGGTTTGCTGAGCGCAATTATCGGCATCGGGCTAAGCGCCCTGCTGATCAGCCTGCTTTCGGCCGCGGGCGGCATCGCGATTCCGCTGCCCGCCGATGCGCGAATCACTGCCTTTGCGCTTCTGCTTGCGGCGATAGGCATCGGTTGGACGGCGACCTTTCTCAGCGCGCGCGTGGCGCTGAAGGAGCGGGTGATGAATGTCTTGCGTTACGATTGAACCGGCGCTGACGGCGGAGGAACGCGCGGCAATTCCGCTTGCAAGTCCATGGCGGAACTGATATATTTCCGCGCTGTCACTCAACCGCCATTTCGCTGCTCGCTTGCATTGAGCGCCAGGAGTCCGCCCGCATGAAACGTCCACCCCCGAGCTCGACCTTCCAGACCGCTGTCGAAATTGCCTTGATTCTGATCCTGGTCGCCGTCATCTTTCTCGTCCTGCTGATTGCGCTAGGCCCATCGCTGGAAGAATTCATTCGTCCAATAATGGACAAATTGCAGCCGGCCTGATCGTAGAACCTGCGTTTGCCCACTGAACCGGCCAGCCCGATGCCGGCGGCGGTCTGATTAAATTGCCGCGCCGCGCAGGCTATGCTATATTGAGTCAGGCGAATGTTCAAAAATCATATCGCTAAGTCTGCAATCGCAGGAGTCGTCTCATGTCATACAGATTTCGCAATCATGAAGGACAGGGTCTCGTCGAATATGCGCTAATTCTCGTTCTGGCCGCGGTTGTCGTCATTGTCGTACTGCTCCTGCTGGGGCCGGCTATCGGAGATTTCTTCACGGAGATCGTCAGCGATTTGAACCCGACCGCGACCGCGACCCCCACCCCGAACGGCAATTGAAGCGCCGCATCGCGGCAATCGCAGGCGGGCGGTTTTGCAACCGCCCGCTTTTCTATTGCGAGCCGCTTGTTCCGCTGGATCAGGTTGGTCGACGCAGGGCAATCGCTTCAAAACTGGCATCTGCTGTGACGAGCAAGACTAAACTGAAATTTCACCACCGAGGACACCGAAGGTCGCGTAGACACTGACCTTCAACACCGAGAAATGCGCATCGTATTTCGCCACAAACATGCGGGCGACACACAGTGTCGCCCCTACGGCATGATAGGAGACTGCGTGTAGGGGCGATTCTGTGAATCGCCCAGCGACGCAGGCACGGAATGTCGGGCGACACATCGTGCCGCCCCTACGGCACAAGGGCAGAGTCGGTGTAGGGGCGAGCCTTGGCTCGCCCGCAAATTAGCCGCGAAAAACGATGCGGAGTCCTTTAATTGCTTGCTTGCGTTTGCTTTGGTCGGCGCTGACGCCGCAAGTTCAAATTGACCGGGTGAGCGATCTTCGCCGGCGGATGTTATACTTGCGCTGCCGGACGGGTCTTCCGGCGGGCGCTTCACTTTAGAATAGATCCGGCTCAACATATACCAGAGGCTAGCCGATGATATTGGAAGAATTGTCAAACGCGATCGGCGTAAGCGGGGAAGAGGATGAAGTTCGCGAGATCGTTATTAATGCGATCCGGGAGAGCGCTGCGGATATCGAGGTGGATGCGCTGGGCAATGTTACGGCGGTGCAGCCGGGAACGGCGCAGCCCGAATACAGCGTGATGATTGCGGCGCACATGGACGAGATCGGCATGATGGCGACTGCGGTTGATGCGAATGGCCTGATCCAATTCACCAATATCGGCGGCCTCGACGCGCGCATATTGCCGGGGATGCGCGTCAAGGTGGGGCGGAAGCGGAAGCCCGGGGTCATCTTGTGGAAACCGATTCACCACGGGCGCGACATGAAGGCCGTGGCCATGGAGAGTCTGCGCATTGATGTCGGCGCCGGGGACAAGAGCGCGGCCGAACCCGGCGATCGCATCGCCTTTGATGGCGCTTATACACAATTGAGCGAGAAAGTGATACGGGGCAAATCCTTCGACGATCGCCTCGGTTGCGCCCTGCTTGTCGATATCCTGCGAAATGGACCCTACCCGGTGACGGTGGCGGCCGCATTCACCGTGCAGGAAGAAATTGGCCTGCGCGGCGCCTTGGTGGCGGCGCAGCGCATCGCGCCCGACGCCGCGATTGTATTGGAAGGCACGCCCGCCTTTGATGTGCCCGACCCCAGGCGCGAAGTTGACGCGGGCGATTTGCCCAGGAATCCGGCGACGCGGCTCGGCGCCGGCGTCGTCTTGACCTTGTCCGATTCCAGGATGATCAGCGACCCGCGGGTTTTGGCTTTCCTGCGGGAAACGGCGGCGGAGAACGACATTCCCTACCAACTGAAGACGGTAGCGGGCGGCGGCACCGACGGCGGCGCAATCCACACGGCGCAGTCGGGCGTGCCCACGATGACGCTATCCGTGCCCTGCCGCTACGTGCATACGCCTACGGCGCTGCTGAATTTAGACGACTACGACAGTACGCTGAAATTGTCCGAGGCGATCCTGCGGCGCATCACGCCGGGCACGTTTCAGCGGGAGTGAACCCACGCTTGCTCAATCGGGGAGGAGCAATTCCTGCCCGACATTCAGCCGATCGGGATTGGCCAGATTGTTGAGCACGATGATCGCGTTGATATCGACGCGGTATTGCAGCGAGATGCTTTCGAGCGTCTCGCCCGATGATACGACATGTATGCGCGGGCCGGGCGTTGGCGTGTCGACGACTTCGACGGGCGCAACCGCCAAGGGCGTCGCGGTAATCTGCAAGGTCGTTTCCGCAACCGCTCCCGGTTCCGCTTCAGATTCCGCCTCCTCTTCGCTCACCGCGATCGCCGGTGAAACGGTCGGATTGGGCTCGGCGGGATTGTAGTCGCAGCCGGGTATCAAAAGCAGTTGACCAATCGACAATTCGTCGCTGTCAATCTGGGACGCGTCCATAATCTCTTGCACGGTTGTATTCCAGCCGAGCGAGAGCCGGAACAGGTTGTCGCCCGCCACCACCGCGTATACGCATTCATGCGTCGGGTCAAGCTGTTCCTCGAAAGTCGGCGTATCCGTCGGTCGCACGAAGGGTGTAATCGTCAAGGATGCGGAGGTAGCCGGCAGGGCGACGCCGGTGGGAAAAGACAGGGTTGGCTGCTCGACTTGACCGGGCGCGACCTCGGGCGTAATGTAGCCGGTTCCTATCGTCTCGGCCTCCAGCTCGCCGTCGCCGCTGCGTTCCGAAACGGTATCGCCGCTGACCTCGACAGGCGCCACCTCGATCGCCGGCTCAATGACTTCCACAACTTCGGCGCTGTCGATCTGTTGGAAGGGCTCTTCGGTCTGGCGATAGCAAGCTGCCAAGAGCAAGGCACAGAGCGTAAGCGAAATGAGTAGTCTTGGCTTCATGGGGTCCAACCCTCGCGCACAGGTGAAAGGCTCAAATCCATTATATAGGAGTCAGGAATGGCGGGCTAATCGCCTGAGCGAGAATTTGACGCCGGCAACCGCCGGAGACGGGACCATGAAGCGGGGGCTGAAAACAGCCCCCAATGATCGACATTGAATCAGTAATCGGCGACAAGTCAATCGTTGCCGCCGCAGATCGCATCAAGACGGCAGCGATTCTCAGTAAACGTAAGTAAGTCCTGCAAAATCTGATGGGCATTTTGTAGCAAAAACGGGCGAGCCACCGGCTCGCCCGTACACCGAGTCTCCTCTTGTGCCGTCCGCAAGTATGCCGCGAAAAACGATGCGCATTTATTCAATGGCTTACTTGCGTTTACGTCTCGGCCGGCGGCGCCGAGATCGGGACGCTTCAGGCGATTGGCAAGCGGCCCTCGGCTGAATGGCGGATGAGCGAAAGTACTGACTAGAAGTCGACTTAGCCGACTTGCGGCAGCGCTTGCATCGCCTGGTCAATCGCCGCCTGCGGATATTCGTAATTGCTCAGTTCGCCGCCGAGATAAGCATCGTAGGCGCTCATATCGAAGTGCCCGTGCCCGCAGAGGTTGAAGAGGATGACGCGTTCGTCGCCCGCTTCTTTCGCGTCCTGCGCTTCGCGAATGGCGCCGGCGATGCCGTGGGCCGCTTCCGGCGCGGCGATAATGCCTTCGGCTTTGGCAAAGGCGATGGCGGCGCTGAAGGTTTCCATCTGCGGGATGGCATGCATGGACAGCAGCTCCTGATCCCAGAGCTCGCAGATGATCGAAGCCATGCCGTGATAGCGCAGGCCGCCGGCGTGCAGCGGCGGCGGCACGAAACCGTGACCCAGGGTGTACATCTTGACCAGGGGCGTCATGCCGACGGTATCGCCGAAATCATAGGCGTATTTGCCGCGGGTCAGGCTGGGGCAGGCGGCCGGCTCGACGCCGAGCAGCTTGGTCGATTTGCCGGCGGTCAGGTTTTGATGCAGGAAGGGCAGGGCGATGCCGGCGAAATTGCTGCCGCCGCCGGTCGGTCCGACGACCACATCCGGGTAATCGCCGGCCAGTTCCATCTGCTGAAGCGCTTCCTGCCCGATGACGGTCTGGTGCATCAGCACATGATTCAGGACGCTGCCCAGCGAGTACTTGTAGACGCCGCCGCTTGTGGCCGCGACTTCCACGGCTTCGCTGATGGCGATGCCGAGCGAACCGGTGCTGTCCGGGTCGCCTTCCAGAATGCTGCGCCCGGCATTGGTCGTATCGCTTGGGCTGGGCGTGACGCTGGCGCCGAAGCTCTGCATAATCGCGCGACGGTAGGGCTTCTGCTCGTAGCTGATGCGCACCATATAGACGATGCATTCCATATCGAAGAAGCTGCAAGCCTGGGCCAGCGCGGTGCCCCATTGGCCGGCGCCGGTTTCTGTCGTCAGGCCGTTTATGCCTTCTTGCTTGTTGTAGAAGGCCTGGGCGGTGGCGGTGTTGAGTTTGTGGCTGCCCGAGGGCGAAACGCCTTCGTATTTGTAATAGATGCGCGCCGGCGTATCCAGCGCCTTTTCCAGCCGTCGCGCCCGCAGCAGGGGCGTCGGCCGCCACAGCTTGTAGATATCGCGCACTTCTTCCGGGATTTCGATCCAGCGATCCTGGCTCACTTCTTGCATGATCAGAGCCATTGGGAACAAGGGCGCCAGGTCGTCGGGGCCGACCGGTTGGTGCGTCCCAGGATGCAGCACGGGCGGCAGCGGCCGGGGCAAATCCGCCTGCACGTTGTACCACTGCGTTGGGATCGCGCTTTGTGGGAGGTCGAAGCGAATAGGGTCAGACATAAGATCTCTCCGCGCAGATTGAATATGGCGCATATTATGTCGAATGCTGGCGGATTCCGCAATCGGCCTCAGTTTTGCTACTGAATCAATGTCGGTTGAATTTCTTCAAATACCGACGATTTGGTAGGGGCGACTCGGTGAGTCGCCCGAAATCGATCCTGTTCGTACCCATCGGGCGATCCACCGGATCGCCCCTACCAGACTATTTCAACCGAAGTGGATACACTACTTCAGTTTTCGTAATCTGTAGGGGCATTTGTCGGTCAGTGTCGGCGGTCAGTGTCGGCGGTCAGTGTCTACGCGACCTACGCGACCCGCTGAAATGTCCACAATTTGAAGGCCATTTTCAAAGGGCGTCTCACGAGACGCCCCTACATTTATACATGGCCATCGGCGAATAATGTTTTGGTGCGATTGCCCGGCCGGCCGGGCCTTGCCATATTGACTGGGCGGGAGGCGACGACTATACTGTTTCAACCGTGCGCTCGCCTGTGATGATGAGTCGGGCCCCTTGCGGCAGAAAATTCCGAACCGTGTCAGGGCTTAACGGCAGCAGCACTAAGGAAAACCTCTGGGTGTCTTGTGGTTTCCTGACTCATCATCATGGGCGAGCGCCGCGTTTATTGCAGGCGCGCGACGGTGATCACCTGGTCAAATTGGCGGCAGAAGACGACCGCAGAATTGTAAACGCTCAGGTCGTGGTCGGCCGGCAGGAAATAACGCTGGTCGCCGACATTGCCCTTGAGTCGCCCGAGATCGAGAAAGTCATTGCCCAATTCCAGCGCGCTCAGCGGCAGGGGATCGCGCGCGAGATAGACGCGCACATCGCCGCCTGGCGCCGCGGTGAAGTTTTCGAAACGCAGGATGCGGCGCGCGTCCGTCAATTCGTAGATTGTCGCCCTGCCTTCGCCCCAGTGCAGGGAATCAAGCCTTTGAAATTCACCGCTTGCCAGGGCGCGCGCCGCTTCGGGGCTGCTGCGCTCGTCTATTGGCGCCGTCTCCTTTTCGCGGATCGAGACGCGCACCATCTCCAGCGCCATTGCCGGATTGCGCTCCTGCATGTCAAGCAGGGCTTCGCGCACGTCCGGCGCCAAGGCGAGGAAGTCGTCTTGCAGGTCAAGTTCAAGGCCGGGAAAGGCGTCGATTTCGCCGCGCTGGCGAAAATAGCCGCGCCAGGCGGGAAAGGTCCAGACGGCCACGGCAACCAGACCGACAAGCGCAAGCAGTATGAAGCGAAAGCGCAGTTCCACGCCGAAATACCCGTTCTCTCCCGCGGCCGGATGCCCCGAAGCCATTTGCATTGTGGCATAGGGCCGGTGGCTGGGCAAGAGCGGCGGAGGTCTTCGTATCAGGGCAGGGCAATCGCTTCAAAACTGGCATCCGCTGCGACGAGCAAAACTAAACTGAAATTTAACCACCGAGGACACCGAGAGCACCGAGAAATGCGATTGATCAGAGGTTTCGCGGCATTTTGTCGCAAAAATTATGGGCGGGAAGGAGGTTTATCGACAAGGTAGCGGCAAGCCTGCCCAATTTAAGCGGTGGATTTAGGGAAAAAGTCGTCATAAGAATCTAAACTCTGTGTCCTCTGTGCTCTCTGTGGTTAAAGAATAATTTGAAGCGATTGCCCTGCGTATCAGGGGCGGCGCTGAGACGGCCGTCGCCGCCCGGATTATAATTGATGTATTGACATTGAATCCCGAGGAGCGACATGCCCGTTCGATTTGAATGGAGAGACCGGCGCAAACGCGCGATGTGTTATATCGCGGAGGGCGATTGGAATTGGAAGGACTACCATCAGGCGGCGCGGGGCTCGGCCTTCAGTTTGACCGGCGTAGAGCATGCCGTCGACAGCGTCATTGACCTGCGCCGGAGCGCGCGGACGGATTTGCCGGCCGGCGCCGCGGCGCATGTGCGCAGCTTCGGACGGCGGACGCAGGTGAATCTTAGCGGACGCGCCGCCGTCATCGGCCTGCCGGATGGCGCGCGCGAAGGCTTGGAATTGGGCGCGGACGGTACGCTGGAAACGCCGGATGGCTTGGTCAAGTTTGTCGAGAGCGAGGCCGAACTCGATCAATTGCTGGCGGAGTGGGCCGCGTCTTAGAGGTCTTCGTGGAGAACCGCCGGTTTCGCGGGCAGCGTGACAATGAGGGGCAATGACAACAAGGAGATCAGCGCGGCGGCGATAAAGGCGTTTTGCAGGCCGATCGCATCGCCGAGGGCGCCGACCATCATCACATTGAGGGCGCGGATGCCGAAGGCGAAAGACATGACGAGACCGTTGGCGGTGGCGCGATTATCGGGCAGTTGATCTTGCACAAGCGCCAGCAAAACCGGCGACACGGAAAGAGCGGTCAATCCCAGAGCGATGAGGATGGGAATGAGCAGAGCGCCTTCCGTGCTCAGGAAAAGCAGCATGAGCAGGGCAGAGATGACGGCCGCGCCAGCCACCATGCGCCGCCGACCGATGCGATCGCTGAGCGTCCCCCCGATCAACGCGCCGCCCACGCCCGAGAATTCGTAGAGCGCCAGCGCGCCGGTGGCCAGCGTCAATTCATAGCCGCGGACGTCCACCAGGTAGACGACCATGAAGATGCCCAGGCTGCTGACGGTCAAATTGCGCAGGATCATCACGCCAAACAGCGGGCCGAAGACGCGGACGAAGCGCTTGAATATCGGTTTGCCGGAGGGCTTGCGCGGGGCGCGTTTGGCGGAGACATCGCGCAGGCGCCAGAAGAGCAAAGCGCTGGCCAGCCAGCCGAAGAACATCAGACGCCACAAGCCCCCCATGCCCCATTGCGCCGCGCCGAAGCCGACCAGCAGCGGACCGATCGAGCGCGCCAATTCGCCGCCAGCCATAAAAAAGCTCATGCCGCGGCCCACCTTGTCGCCGGCGACATGGGCGATCATGGCCGGCGCCGGCGCGTGGAAGGCCATGATGCTGACGCCGACGCCGAATAGCAGGATGGCGGCCATGCCATAACTGGGCATGAAGCCGATCAGCGTGGCCAGCGTGGCGGTGACAGCCGGGGCGAATATGACCAGGTAGCGCATGGAGAAGCGATCGGCGAGATAGCCGATGAAGGGCCCGAGCAGAGAAGGGGCTTGCATGAAGACGGGCAGAGTACCGGCCAGGAACAAGGAGAGGCCCAGTTTTTCAATCAGCAGGGGCAGCAGCGGCGGGATGAAGGCGGAATAGACATCGTGTACGAAATGCCCGCTGCAGATCAGCAGGATGCGCGGGTACTGAAAGCGGTCTCCCGCTTTTATCTTACTGCGGAGCGGCGCGGCGCTTGATGTCATAAGGGGACCGTCGGTCGCTGTTCGCCAGAGCGTGATTATAGCGCAGACGGCCATTTTGCCCACCTGTGGGCTCGCGCCGCGACTGAGCGCGGAAGCAGCCTGCGACCCCGTTGCAATTCGATTCAAGCTCCACTATCCTCGGCCTGCTCAACCGTCCGCCCGAGATGAATCCCTACGAGAATGAAGCATGCGAATCGAAAGCGACCGGGACCTGCGAGGCATGAAGCGCATCGGCGCGATCTGTGGCATGACGCTGAAGTTGATGCTCGACGGGGCCGAGGCGGGCATGAGCACGCGCGACCTGGACGATATCGGCCGGGATTTCCTGAAAAAGATGGGCGCGCTGTCAGCGCCGATTCAGGCTTACGAATTTCCCGGCTATACCTGCATCAGCCTGAATGACGAAGCCGCGCATGGCATACCGCGCAAGGATCGCCTGATCAAACCGGGCGACCTGCTGAATGTCGATGTCTCGGCGGTGCTGGAAGGCTATTGGGGCGATACTGGCGCCACGATCATCGTGCCGCCGGCGCGCCCCGAGCTCGTGAAACTCTGCGACGCAACCCGCCGCGCCCTTGAGCTGTGCATCGAGATGGCGCGCCCGGGCCAGCGCGCCAACGCCATCGGCCGGGCGGTGGAGAAGTTCGCGCGCCGGCGCGGCTACCGCACACTGCGCGAGCTGGGCGGGCACGGCGTCGGGCGGCATATTCACGAAGCGCCGTCGATTCCCAACTTTTATAACAAGCGCAACAAAGATGTGCTGGAAGACGGCATGGCGCTGACGCTGGAGCCCTTTCTGAATGCGGGCCGCGGGCGCATCAAGACGGGCGAGGACGGCTGGACGCTGCGCACGGTCGATGGCAGCCCCTCGGCGCAGTACGAGCACACGGTGATCATCGACGGCGAGCGGCCGATTCTGGTCACGGAAGTGGAGGGCGGTTATGTGTGAGTGGGCGCGTCGGCCGTGGCGTGCGCCGGCAGCTTTGGTAGATAATCTCGCAGGCGTTGCAGCAGGCCACTATGACGCTTGATAACCTTATCGTTATCAATAGCGGTCCACAACGCCTGCCTTGACCCAACCAGCACAACCAGTTTCTTGGCGCGGGAGATTGCCGTATAAAGCAGGTTGCGCTGGAGCATTCTGCCTTGCTCTAACATGACTGGTATGACGACAGCGGGATACTCCGAGCCTTGCGAGCGATGAATGCTGACGCAATAGGCATGCAGCAAGTCCTCCGCTTCGCTGAAGTCATAGGTCAGCAACCTGTCATCCATCCATATTTCAAGTATGCCGTCTTCGCTGTCAATACGGTCAATGAAGCCAATATCGCCATTGTAGACATCCTTATCATAGTTGTTGCGTATTTGCATCACCTTGTCCCCAACTCGGAATGAGCGTCCGGCAATCTGGACAGGCTGACTGCGGGCTTTGCCATTTAATTCGTCCTGCAAGCGGCTATTGATGAAGTCAATACCCGACCGGCCATCATACTTGGGCGCTAGCACTTGTATATCGCGCAGAGGATCAAGATTGAATTGTTTAGGTATGTATCTCGCGACAAGATCCACAAGCTTGTCTGCCGCTTCATGAGGATTCGGTTTGAGAACGAACAAGAAATCATTGCTGAGGTTGCCTATGTATGGATCCTCACCCTCTTTGATGAGTCGGGCGTTGATGGTGATATGGCTGTTGCCGCTCTGTCGGAATACCTCACTAAGGCTTGTCACTGAAGCGATTCCACTGTTGATTACATCTCGCAGCACGTTGCCCGCTCCAATCGATGGCAACTGATCGACATCGCCGACAAGCAGCAGATGCGTCGTCGGCCGCAGCGCTTTGAGCAAACTGTGAAACAGTTGCAGAGCCAGCATGGATGCTTCGTCGATAACCACTATGTCGAATGGCAACGGATTATTCTCGTCGCGCGCGAAGCGGCCTGTCTCAGGCGAGAACCGCAAGAGCCGGTGTATGGTGCTCGCTTCCTCTCCGGTAGCCTCTCGAAGCTGCTTGGCAGCGCGCCCGGTTGGCGCTGCCAGCGCAAATCTATGCCTACCTTCAATCAAGGCATTAACCAGCATCCGCAGAATCGTCGTCTTACCAGTGCCCGGTCCGCCGGTCAAAACACTGAGCTTGCTTGTCAGCGCTGCATTTATTCCCTGCCGCTGTTCACCAGATAATTCCACGTAATCATTCTCAGTTAACGCATTTAAGATACTCTGCCAGTGGACTCTACGATGCCCGTGGATAATTTTGCTCTTGCTAGTGATGAGAGCTTGCAAGCGGCTTGCCGCGTCGGTTTCAGCGCGAAAAAAATCCGGCAGATAAATCGCGCGGATCGGTTTGCCCTGAGTTTCATCGTACAGGCGGTCCTCTACTAGATTTCCGGCGAGCAACTGTTTTCCGAGCGCCTTCTCCAAAAGGCTCGCTTCATCAAAATCAGTTAACTCGCTGGCTTTCTCAATCAACTGGTCAGGCGGGGCGTAAGTGTGTCCGTCGCGCGACAGATCTTTCAGCGCATGTGTCAAGCCCGTCCGAAGCCTATTTTCATCGAGTGCCGGCACACCACGGTTTTTGGCGATTTGATCTGCTTTTCGAAAGCCGATCCCATAAATGTCCTCCGCCAACCTATAAGGATTGTTTTCGATAATTTGCCGTGTTTCAGGACCATATTTGTCAAAGATCCGTTGGGCGGTGCTGGCGTTTATACCCAGCCCTTGAAGATATACGAGCGCATTGCGCCTGATTCGGTCTTTGGGCAAGGCGTCAATCAGCGCTTCAGCCAAATCGGAATGCAAGCCGCTCACCTCGTGGATGCGCTGCGGTTCGTTGTCCAGCACGTCAAAAGTCTTGGCGCCGAAGTGATTGACGATTCTTTCCGCGGTACCTGGTCCTATCCCCTGGACTACGCCACTGCCGAGGTAATTTATCATGCCTTTTGCGCTTTGTGGCTTAATGGGGATGGTCTGCTGTGCCTCAAACTGTCTGCCATAGCGCGAATCATCGACCCAATTACCTCTGAATTGCGCCGATTCGCCCATTTGCAGCCGGGGCATTACGCCTTTTACGTTCACCGTCTTTCCATTTGGCGGTGCATGTGGATATCGTTTGTCCGGCCGGATTCTGACGACGCAGTATCCATCTCCTCTGTCGGGATGGATAAAGAATTCTATCTCGCCTTGTATCTGCTGTTCTTCCATCGTGTCGCCTGTACATCCTTTACCGCGCTGATTATACTTAGGTTTGTGGTTGTCGTTACGACAATACTTACCACTGAATTAAGAACTATAACATAAGTGCGGGCAGCAGAACATGATCACAGGAATCGATCACATTGTGATCGCCGTGAAATCGTTGGAGCGGGCGGTGGAAACCTATCGCGGACTTGGCTTCACCGTGGTCGAAGGCGGCCGCCATCCCTACGGCTCGCAGAACGCGCTAATCGGCTTCGCCGATGGCAGTTATATCGAGATCTTGGGATTCTACGAAGAAAGCCCGGCGCATCCCTGGTGGGATCTGCTGCATCGCTGCGGCGGCGGATTCATCGACTTTTGCATGGCGACCGACGATATCCGCGGCGACCTGGCGCTTTTGCGCGCGCAGGGCGCGCAATGCGGCGACTTGGTCGAAGGCGGACGGACGCGCCCGGACGGTTTTCAGGTCAAGTGGATCAACAACAAGGTCAGCGGCGCCGATCAAGGTTTGATTCCCTTCATCATTGAAGATGTTACGCCGCGCGCTGAGCGCTTGCCGGCGGCGCGGGAGCATGCAAACGGCGCAGCTGGCATCGACTGTCTGACGCTGGTTGCGGCCGATATCGCGCGTTATGCCCGCATCATGTCGACGGCTTTGAAGGCGGAAGGGCGGGCGGTCGCTGACGAAAGTTTGGGCGCGCGCGGCCTGCGCTTTGATGTGGGGGCGCATGGGCTGGAATATCTGGCGCCGGCGAGAGAGGATAGTCCGCTGCGGTCGGTTTTGGCGGCGCAGATACCGGCGACATATCGCGTGCGCTTCAGGACGACGGGCGCGGCGGGCCGTTTCGCCCCTGAAGAGACCGAGGGGGTGAGGATGGAGTTGGTTTGAATCCGACCTCAACCCGAGTTTACGCGCTTACTTCCGACGTTTGCGTTTTCCGCCCTTTCCGCTGCGGCCTCTCTTTGCAAGCTGCCGGGCCGCTTCCTTCTGCGCTTCCACCTCGGGCGCTTTTGCCGCCTCCGCCAAGGCCTTTCGCTCCGCTTTCCGCTCCGCAAGCCGCTTCTTTTTCATTTCCTCATTCTGCTGCCGCTCCTTGAATCGCCGTCCGGCTTCCGCGTCTCGATCCAATGCGTCTGCGGCGTCTTGATCCCAGGATACATTTTCGTTCCAATAACCACTTACGACCATTTGATGAACGATCCATCCGAAATCATCAAAAGTCGGATCTTCCCACAATCGAGCAGCCTCTGTCACTTGCTCCCAACGCGCCTCCCGGACGACAAACCGCCGCAGGTCGTTGCCATCAATCTCAACTGCGCGAACTTCCAGCCTTCCGGCTTCACCCGCGTCCCAGCTTTGGAGGCTGTACCAATCCCGCCCCGCCTCCACAAAGCGCAACTCCTGCTCCATATCATGCGCCCCTGGCGCGGTCCAGGCGCCGCTCGCATATACGAGATCGCCCAGCTTCACTTCTCCAAGCTCCGGCAACGCAAATTCATCGTCAACCATCACCCGCGCGCCAAGCACGGCAGACGGTATTCCTTCCTGGTCTTCGCTTTCCGCGTTCTGTCCATGCGCGCCAAACTCCAGGTTGCAAATTAGCAGCATATCAGTGACATGCCTCTCATAGCCAAGCTGGTCAGTTATCATGCGCTGCTCAATTTGCACAACAGTCCCGGTGACGGCCATCTCAACAGTCATACAAGTTTCCTCGCATTCGCTTTCGCATTTCTATCTCATCGCAAGTTTAGCAACTTTCAACGGGGCACGCGCAACTGATAGCCGCAAGAATCTTCACAGCCGCAGCCGGCGCAGCAAGCCGCTGTGCGGAGTTGGACGCGCAGATTCCGGCGACATATCGCGCGCGCTTCAGGACGACGTGCGCGGCGAGCCGTTTCGCTCCTGTGGAGACCTAGGGCGCGCGGAAGGAGTTGGTTTGAATCCAACCTCTACCCGAGTTTACGCGCTTACTTCCGACGTTTACGCTTTCCGCCCGTTCCGCTGCGGCCTCTCTTTGCAAGCTGCCGGGCTGCTTCCTTCTGCGCTTCCACCTCGGGCGATTTCGACAATTCTTTCGAGGCCTCACGCTCTGCTCTTCGCTCTACATTTTGCCGTTGCCTAAACTCTTTTTTCCATCGCCGGTCCGTCTGTCGCCATCCTATTTCCGCTTCGCGATCCAATGCCTCGACAGCATCTCGATCCCACGCCGCACTTTCATTCCATCGTCCGCCTACGGCCATTCGGTGCACATTCCATCCTGCATCATCATGGATCGGATCCCGCCAGTTACACCACTCGTCCGTCAGCCGCTCCCAGCGGGCCTCGCGAACTATAAATCGCCGCACGTCGTAACCGGTAATTTCCACTGCGTGAACTTCCAGCCCTCCGGTTCCGGCCTCGTCCCAGCTTTCTAGCCTGTACCAGTCGCGCGCCGCCTCCAGAAAGCGCATCTCCTGCTCCATATCATGCGACCCAGGCGCATGCCACCCTCCGCTCGCGTACACCAAATCACCAACTGTGAGTTCGCTTAGCTCTGGTAGTCCCCAATCATCAACAACTCTCACCCTGGCGCCAAGCACACCAAGTGTCATCCCTTCCGGTCCCTCGCTTGTAGTCCTCAGACCTTCCCCGCCGTACTCCAACTCGCAAACCAATAGCATATCCGCTTGTTGACAATCAAACTTATTCATCTGATGCTCAATGCGCACGACGGTCCCTGTGACCGCCATATCAACCACCATGCAGGTACCCTAACATTGACTTTCCGCAGTTATATTTCTTCATACGCAATACGCTATTTCAAGTCGCCCGTACAGCTATCCAAAACCAGTATTTGTCAAACTCGTAATCTGTGCAGCAAGCCGCTGTGGCGCTGCGCCACTTTGTTGTTGTTCACGGCGATGTGCAGGGCTTTGCGCGTGCCGACGAGGACCACCAGTTGTTTGGCGCGCGTGATCGCCGTGTACAGCAGATTCCGCTGCAGCATCATGAAGTGCTGCGTCAGAATCGGCATCACGACGGCGGGGTACTCCGAGCCTTGTGAGCGGTGGGTGCTGATGCAATAGGCATGCATCAGGTCAGTCATGTCGCTGAAGTCGTAGGCGACGTAGCCGCCGTCCATGACGATTTCGAGCGAATTATCGAAGGCGTCGACGCTGTCGATGAAGCCGATGTCGCCGTTGAAAACTTCTTTGTCATAGTTGTTGCGCGTTTGCATGACCTTGTCGCCGACGCGGAACAGGCGGTTGCCCAGCTTAAGCTCCGCTTGGCGGCCGTCGCCATTCAGCTCCTTCTGCAGCCGGTCGTTGAGGTTGTTCACGCCGGCCGCGCCGCGGTACATGGGCGCGATCACCTGAATATCTTCGACCGCGTTCAAGCCCCATCTTTGCGGCACGCGGTTCTTCACGATATCGACGACCATGTCGGCGACGGCGTCCGGTTCTTCAATGTTAAAGAAGAAGAAGTCTTTGCTCTTGTTGTCGGTGGCGGGATGTTGACCGCGATTGATGCGGTGGGCATTGCTGACGATATGGCTGTCGTCGTCCTGGCGGAAGATTTGGTCGAGGCGGGTGACGGCGGCGATGCCGCTGTCGATCACATCGCGCAGGACATTGCCGGCGCCGACCGACGGCAGCTGATCGATATCGCCGACCAACAGCAGATGCGCGCTTGGCGGCAGCGCGCGCAGCAGGCTGTAAAAGAGCTGCAAGTCCAGCATGGACGCCTCGTCAATGACGACCATATCGACTGGCAGCGGATTGCTTTCATCGTGCTCAAAGCCGGTTTCGTCGGGCGAAAAGCCGAGCAGGCGGTGAATGGTGCTGGCTTCAACCGCCGTCGCTTCAGCCAGACGCTTGGCGGCGCGGCCGGTTGGCGACGCCAGGCGGAATCGATAGTCGCCTTCAAGTAGGGCATTGATCAGCATTTGCAAGGTCGTGGTTTTGCCGGTGCCGGGTCCGCCGGTAAGCACGCTGAGCTTGCTGGTCAGGGCGGCGCGCACGGCGCTTTGCTGTTGGGTAGAGAGCGTCATTCTGTTGCTCGCGCTCAGCTCCGACAGGTAGCGGTCCCAATTGGTTTCGCGATGATCGCGCACAATCAGGCTGGGGCTGCCGGCGATAGCGCGGAGGATGCGGTTGGACTCCGATTCGGCGCGGAAATAGCGCGGCAGGTAAATCGCCTTAAATGGCTCGCTATGCGATGCATCGCGCAGGGCCTCGGCCCGGAGCTTGCCGGCGCTCAGTTGACCATCCAGCGCAACCGCCAACGAAGCAACATCATCGACGGCGAGCAGCTCGAGCGCTTTTTCCAGCAATTCGTCGCGCGGCGCATAGGTGTGGCCGTCGCGCGCCATTTCGTTCAGCGCGAAATGCAAGCCGGCGCGCAGTCGATGGATGTCATCCGCCTTTAATCCCATGCCGCGGGCGATTTGATCGGCTTTGCGGAAGCCAATCAGGAAGACGTCTTCGGCCAACTGATAAGGATTGTTTTGAATGATGCGCTCGGTATTGGCGCCATATTCGTTGTAGATGCGCTGGGCGAGCTTGGCAGTGATGCCCAAGCCCTGCAGGTAGATGAGGATGTTGCGTTCGGCGCGATTATTCGCCCAGGCGTCGATGAGGTTTTTTGCCAGCCCGCGCTTTAAGCCGGGCACAGCGTAGATGCGCTCGGGCTTGGAATCGAGGATGGCGATCGTGCCCTCGCCGAGATGATTGACGATCTTTTCGGCAGTGCGCGGGCCGATGCCGCGGACGATGCCGCTGCTGAGGTATCTGACGATGCCCTGTGTGGTGCTTGGGGCGACCGGGTAGGCTTGTTCGGCGCGGAATTGCAAGCCGTAGCGCTGATCATTCACCCATTCGCCGCGGAATTGCGCCGATTCGCCTTCGCTAAGCTCGGGCATTGTGCCGACGACAGTCACCGTGCCGTCGCGGGCCTGCGCCCGCGGATGGGCGGTCTCCGGCAAGATCTTGACGACGCTGTAGCCATTCTCTTCGTTGAAATAGGTGATCCGCTGGATGGCGCCTGCGAGTTGTTCTGGCATGCTGCGGTCCAATTGTTTGGCTTATCTTACCACTTTATGCGGGATTGGCGATTGCGCTTGGGATGCCGGCTTGCGTTCCAGGTGTTTGATGCGGGCGGGCTTCGCGAAGGCCAAAGTAAGCCCAAATAAGCAATTGAAAAGATGCGCATCGTTTTCGCGACACACATGCGGGCGAGCCAAGGCTCGCCCCTACGGCATAAGATGAGAGTCGGTGTACGGGCGAGCGGCGGTCAGTGTCTACGCGACCCGGTGGCTCGCCCACTCTTGCTTCAAAATGTCCATCAGATTTCGCATGACTTGCTTGGTGTTACTAAGAAGGATCGCTCCTGCAATTGGCAGACGCGATCGGCCGCGGCGTTTCCGCCCGCGCCCGTTAGAAAATCTCAATCCGGGTACAGAAATACGCCACGAATAGAACAGACGAGCTAGTCTGCGGTTGATATGGCTGGCGGCGGATGCCGTCAGACGCTTAACAACGCGCGAAATGCGCCGGACGCGGTTTCACTTTCGGGTGGTGGCGTCGGTGAATTTCGCGCCGCATGGCTGCCCGCCCCTGCGCCAATCAAAAGCCGCGCGTGGAGGGATCGAGGCAGCGGCAAGCGCCAATCGCAGCCCGGTTCTCCAATCCAGGGCAGCGGCGAGAGGCTGCCATGTTGAAATTGAGCAAGAAGAGAGGAGGAAATATGCAGAGCAAGACGGTGAAGATGGTTGATGCGCCGGCCGGCCGCATTGGCGGATATCTGCTCGTTTGGGGCGAAGCGCGCCAGCGGGATTTGCAAGGCGAATATTTCACTCAAGAGACCGATGTCGGTCTGGATTGGTATGAACAGCGGCCGGTGCTTTACCACCACGGCCTCGATGGCGCCTTGAAGGCGGCGGTCATTGGCGTCATCGACACACTGAAGCCGGACGATATCGGGCTCTGGGCGGAGGCGCAGCTGGATCTGCACAAACGCTATGTGAGAGCGGTGCAGCGGCTGGTGGATAAAGGCGTTCTGAGCTGGTCGTCGGGCAGTCTGCCGCATCTGGTGCAGGTGGGCGGCGATGGACAGATCAAGCGCTGGCCGATTGTAGAAGGCAGCCTGACGCCGACCCCGGCGGCGCCGCGGCTGACGGATGTACAGACTTTGGAGGGCGCCTACAAGTCGCTGGGTCTGGACATGGCGCGGCTGGAGTTGGGCGAGAAGGCCGCTGCGTATGAAGGCGAAGACAACGTAGACAATAGGAAAGGACAGTCAATGAATGAAGAAATGGGGGCGCCGCGCAAGCGCCTGCCCCTTGCCGATGAGCGCGATGCCCTGAAAATGGGGCGGATCGCGGTCGGCAGCGAGTTCGATACATTGGACGCGATGGACATGCTGCATGGATACATGCTCTTGAGCTCGACCAAGAGCTTCCACGGCGTCAGCGAGCGCTATGCCAACGCGCTGGCGGACAAGGTCAATCGGGCGGAGTTGAAAGCGACGAAGGCGGACGAGCTGGCTTACAGTACGCAGACCGGCTTCGGCGATGAATGGGTGCCGGATTTGTGGAGCCAGCAGATTTGGCGGCGGGCGCGGCAGGACAATACGATTCTGCCGCTCTTCCAGAGCATCGAGATGCCGAGCAATCCCTTTGAGCTGCCAATCGAAGGCACGGATCCGACAGTATATTTTGTGCCGGAGACGCAGGACGAGGCGCATCTGACGCTGGGCGGCGGCAATCCGATTCCCGATAGCAAGGTGGGTTCGGGCAAGGTGACGCTGAATGCCAGGAAGCTGGCGCTGCGCGTCGGCTTCAGCAGCGAACTGGTGGAGGACGCTGTGATTCCGGTGCTGAACATCTATCGCGAACAAGCCGCGCGGGCCATCGCCGATGCCATCGACAATGTGCTGCTGAACGGCGACGACCGGGCCGCGGCCACGGGCAATATCAACAGCGATCATGCGGCGCCGGCGGGCACAGCCAAGTTTCTGGCGCTGAATGGCTTGCGCCGCGCGCCGCTGGTGGACAAGACGGCGAACGCACTCAGCCTGGGCGGGGCGCCGACCCTGGCGAAGATGCGGGAGGCGCGCTTCAAGATGCCGGGCCGCTACGCCGCCCGCCCCTCCGATTTGGCCTGGGTGGTGGATAGCGGGACCTATGCCGCGCTGCTGGGCATCAGCGAGTTCCTGACGATGGACAAGGCGGGTCCGCTGGCGACGGCGCAGACGGGTCAGATCGGCTTCGTGGACGGCATACCGGTCTTCGTCTCGGCCGAGATGCCGCTGACGGAAGCGGACGGCAAGGTCGGGCGCGGGCCGAACGAGAAGGGCCAGGCGCTCTGTGTGTATCGGCCGGGCTGGTATGTGGGCTACCGGCGCAAGATCGCGGTCAGCGTCGACTACTTGTCGTACTACGACAGCTATCAGTTGACGGCGACAGTGCGGCTGGCCTTCGTGCGCTTCGACGCGGATGTGGCGAGCTGCTTGTACAACATCACGGTGTAGCTGAGCGCGGGCGGGGGCGTGGCTGCCTCCGCCCGTTTTTCCGGTTCTTGTGTGTCTCTAATACTTGTATGGTATACTGCGCGACACAGAACTACTGTGTTCGCGCAATCGGTTGCGAAAGGCAAAGCATGAAATTGCGCATAGATTGGCATGTAGAAACAATGCGTATAACCGTTTTCCCGAGCGATATTACTGTGGTAGACATGCCCAAGCTGTGGGATTCGGTTATGGATCAAGAACCGGATGCGATTCAATTTCAACGGGAAAAAATTGACGCCCGTGAAGTCAGATTTGGAAACGGTCGAATGGTCTTGGCCAAACAGGCGGATAGAATAGACTGGCATTATCTATCGAATCCAGATACGAATACAGATAGTTTGCAGTTGCCTATCATCGGAAAGCTTGAAGAGGAATTGAATGCATTTACCGAATTGGCTAATGCGTGGTTCGTTTCTTCGAAAATGTTCTCGATTAAGCGTTTGGCGTTTGGAGCTGTACTGTTGCGTCCAGTTAGTTCAGTTGAAGAAGGGAATTCAATTCTGGCAGACATGCTTCCAAATATGAATCTTAAAGGCGTGCGTGACTTCTATTATCAGGTAAACAGGCGGCGGAATTCCAAAGTTGACCCTGGTATCGACGTCAATCGCCTAAGCAAATGGAACGTTTACAGTGGACAACTGGTAACTGTTGAAGTAAACCCCATGCAACAACAGCAGATAACTACAACGGCCGGTCTTAGCATTGCAAGCCGGCTCGAACTTGATATAAATACATTTCCAGAACGAAAACAAGCACTGCCTCCGGACAAATTATCTGAGTTGTTTCGCGAGTTAATTGACCTAGGTTTGGAAGTAAGCGAACAAGGTGACGTAGCGTGAAAGACACCATCCAGTCAACTGAAGTATCAATTGACGTCGGCACTGCTAGTCCGTCGGCGCTTCGTGAACAACAGTGGGTCGTAACCCCGGAAGAATCCACGTCAATAGATTTGGAAACATTGGTTACGCGATTTAGCGGATCTGTATCCTCAGAGCCGGCAGGCTCGTCGACGTCTATGTGGTTCGCGGACAGCAAAATACTAGGGAGGTTATTCCAGCAACATATTGATTATTATCAGGTTATCATCACCGAAATGCTGCAAGCGATCGATAGCGGCGTAATAAGGTCATTTATTGGATCGGCAGATTTTTCGACGCCAGTATTCGACAATTTTTCAGAGTATCTCGACGCCAGCACAGCGAAGAACGAGGTAGACAGATTGTTTTCCCTTGCAACATTCATAGACCTTGAACCTGGGACAAGAAATGGATTCTCAGAAGGGATCGAGCTTGTTATCGAACGTCACGGTGGTGTGGCGCTTGATGCGTTAAAGGACATCATCTTAAATGAAGAAACGGCTTCATCTATTGCCATGGAAGCTCTCAAATACGTCGGAAACACCGATTCGATAGTATGGCATAACGAGCGAAGGCTAATGCTAGAGACTTGCTTACTCGAAAGCAGTTCGGCATGGGTGCGAGATGGTGCAGGTTTGGGCTTGTCATTTCTGGGAGACGTGCGGTCTATTTCAACGCTTGAACAGGCTATAAAACAAGAAACAAGCCAAGCATTAAAGGCTGATCTAAGCCAGATTCTGTACAGACTGAAGAAATCGACCTCGGAATCATAGTCGCTGTGCCATTGATTTTCCGTGAAATAGGCAATAAATCCTGGTGGGACAAAGCTCACGACGAGTTTGCCTGGCTGGGCAAGGATGAATTGGTTGGTGACGTATTCAAGGGCGTGAAAACAATCAGAGGAACATTGTCGGCATATTGGATTGACGACGATAGGACCGACCTAGCACGCGTAGTTGCCGCTTTGGCATGTAAACGAAGCAGCCTAGAAAACTTTGATTATGTTCTGGTGCCAGCGAATGAATTGGAATCTAATTTTGAGATCCTGCAAACGCCGGGATCGACAGCAGATGATTTAGTGAACGGCTTACATCGAGACATCGTCCGTCTAACCGCAGCTAACCTATTGAATCTTGTAATTGTTTTTCGTGATCATATGGGTGCGATGACTCGGCTATACAAAGACGACGTTAAAGAAGCTATACTGGAAAGCCTGAGTCAAGATTCTTTGCGTGAGGACGACGTCAATAAAGGTGTCAGAAGACATCTGTTCTAGTGTAATTGTATGTAGAAGTTCCCCCTCAGGCCACGAGCACCCACAGCGCCTGGAAGAGAAACCCGCCGTCATCCTGCTGCTCCGCATGCAGCGCTGCCTCGACCGCCTCGCCCTTGCCGATAGTAGAATGCAGCCAGACGCCGACCCCGGTTGAGCCGCGGCTGGCCTTGGTGCGCTTCGACGCGGATGTGGCGAGTTGCCTTTACAACGTCACTGTGTAGCTGAGCGTGGGCGGGGGCTGCGGCTGCCTCCGCCCGGTCAACAATATGCTATGCTGTCATCGCGAATCTGATGCGATCCAGGTTGAATCGATGTGGATATCCCTCTGATTGACAGATTGATTGCCCTGTTAGATAGAATCGAAAGTGACAGAGAATAGCGCGAGAGATATGAAAGGACTGAACAAATGAACAAGCAGACTTGGCAGCGCGCTGAGCAGCTCGCCAGTCAACCGCATCAAATGATGACATTTCAGGATAATACGACAGACGGTGAACCGATTTATTTCGCGCTGATTCCGGAATTGCCCGGTTGCCATACACATGGCGACACCGTTCAGGAAGCGCTTGAGTTACTCAATGAAGTCAAAATCGAGTTCGTCTATTTCATGCTTGTAGACGGTCTCGCTGTCCCCGATCCGAAGCTGCTTGACAGAGATACGCGCATGAATTTTGGGGACTTTTTGGACAATGCCATCACTAGCGTGGCTAAGCCTCCCGCGCCCCGAGGCGTATTTCTCGCTTCAGAAGCGAATGCGCGGCGAATTGTATAAACTTCGCAACGCCTGAAGATTCGGGTCGAGTGCCGACAGTATCTGACTCGCCAAACTGCTGAGTTTTCCTCGACATGATTAGTTCCCCCTCAGCCCTCCAGCACCCACAGCGCCTGGAAGAAGAACCCGCCATCTTCCTGCTGCTCCGCATGCAGCGCCACCTCGACCGCCTCGCCCCGACGGCATAACTCCACCACCGTGCCGCAGGCGCCTCCGGGCAGAAGCGCCTCCTTGAGCGCATAAGCGACGCCGTCCGACCCGACGCAAGCTTGCACGCCGGGTACAAGCAATTCGCCGGCGACCGGCAAGCGATGCCGGCGCGCGTCAAACTGTTCGGGCGTTATGGCGAGTATTCTCACAGCGACAGACCGCGGTTTCTTTCAACATAACTTAGCACGGGCGCGCGTTTAGCGACAGCGCTTATGTTGCGACGCCAGCCTGACGCGGTTGCCACTCCCCGTATTTCACAGCAATCGAAAGGAAAATCATGTACACAATTGCCACATTAAACGGTCTGCGCCGGCATTTGCAGCTTGCCGACCGGGATAGCGCCGATGACGACGAGTTGATGCGGACGCTGCAGGAAGCGAGCCACCTGATTGAATCGCTGACCGGACGGCGCTTTTGCCCGTATGTGGAGACGCGGTCGATCTCGCTGGACCCGGCTAACCGACGCGAGCTGATCCTGCCGGCTGATTTGCTTGAGCTTCACGCGATCAGCGATGGCGGCGGCCCCATTGATATTGCCGAGATTCTGTTGCTGCCTTTCGATCGTGACGCGCCGGCGAGCGTGCTGCGGCGTCTTGATGAGGGGCCATTCAATACAGGTGACGGCAAGGCGGATGCCATCAGCGTCAGCGGCATTTGGGGCTGGCATGACCGCTGGTCGACCGCCTGGCGCGACAGCGGCGATGCCGTCGGCGATAGCGCGCTTGTGGCGAATGCCTCCCTCATCAACGTCGGCGACGCGGCGGCGGCGGATCAAGATGGGGGGCGTCCGCGCTTCCAGATCGGGCATCTGCTGCGCATTGAGCGGGAATACTTGCGCGTGACGGCGATTGACTCGGCGCGCCAGCAGTTGACGGTGCGGCGTGGCGTTCAAGGCAGCGCTGCCGGCTCTCAAAAGCGAGGCAGCAGCATCTATATCTATGCTCCGGCGCCATCGATCCGGGATTTGACGCTGCGCTATGCCGAGTTGATGAGCAAGTCGGTCGGCTTGCTCGGGGCGGAGGCATCGCCGCTACTCGAGCGCTTGCGCCGCTTGACCGCTTGAAGGCCGGCGACTGATAGCTCATACGCGCGATTGAATCTGGTTGACGCTTGGGCTTTGGGATAAGGTTGCCCCTTGGATTCCTGGGCAAATTGACAAGGGTGTGATGCCGCGTCAACTCGGGCGCATGGTCGCCTTGCGCTATCGCGATTTCCGCTTCCTTTGGTTTGGCGAGATGGTCTCGACCACCGGTTCGCAGATGCAGCTTTTCGCCATCAATTGGCATGTCTTCGAGCTGCTGCGCGGGCAGACCTTCACGGTTCAGTTGCTGGGTCAGACCCTCGAAATGGGCGCGGAAGCCTTCGGCCTGGGCATGTTGGGTTTGGTGCGCGTCATCCCGATTGTGCTGTTTGCCCTGGTCGGAGGCTTGCTGGCCGATGCGCGGGACCGGCGCACGCTGATGATCTGGACGCGGGTGAGCGCGGCGCTGGTTGCGGCCCTACTGACGCTGCTTACCGTGATGAACCGGATTGACGTCCATACGATCTATTTGCTGACGGCGATGGGCACGGCGGCGGCGGCCCTGGACAGCCCGGCGCGGCAGTCAATCGTGGCGAACCTGGTGAAACCGCGTCACCTCAGCAACGCCATCAGCTTGAACACGCTGGTCTCTCAAGTCGCGAACATTTGTGGCCCGGCGCTGGCCGGGCTCCTGGTGGCGCATGTGAATATCGGCGCGGTTTATGGCATCAACACGGCCACCTTTCTGGCGGCGATCGTCGCGCTTTGGATGATACGGCATCGCGGCAAAGTCAAGACGGGCGCGAGCGTCGGCTGGCGCGCGCTGGTCGATGGGGTGCGCTTCACCTTTGGAACGCGCATCATCTGGAGCACGATGCTGCTGGATTTTCTGGCCACGTTTTTCTCGTCGGCGCGCACCATGTTGCCGATTGTCGCCGGTCAGATCCTGGGTGTCGGCGCGGTCGGCTATGGCATCCTCGCGACAGCCCAGCCTATCGGCGCTTTGCTGGTCGGCGTCTTCCTGTCGTTACGCGCTCAGATGAAGAAGCAAGGCATCATTCTTCTGGCGGCGGTGGTGGTGTTTGGCTTGGCTACGGCGATCTTTGGCATATCGACCAGCTTCGTCCTGTCTTACATCATGTATGGGCTTACTGGAGCGGCCGACACCGTCTCGATGGTGATTCGCGGCACCCTGCGACAGTTGATGACGCCGGATGAATTGCGCGGGCGCATGGTCTCGGTCAACATGCTGTTTTTCATGGGCGGTCCGCAATTGGGCGAGCTGGAGGCGGGACTGGTGGCGGCGTTTTTCGGCGCGCCCTTCGCCATCTTCAGCGGCGGACTGGCGACGGTGCTGCTGACGGGCTGGGTGGCTTGGCGCTTCCCGTCGCTGCGGCGCTACAATAACGCGGATGACCTCAAAGCCCGGGAAGCGACGTAGAGATTTGAGGAGCGATCATGGCGAAGAAAAGGCGCGCCTTAAAGCGGCACGACGCTGAACAGCAAAAGCAATACGAGCGCGAAGCCCGCCTGCAATATGGGCCGGCCGAAGTCAATGAGACGATTGGACGCTGGAATAGTTACAGCCGGGAGCGGCAAGAAGCGATCAAGGCCGAGGGCGATCGCATCTATCAGGACCTGGCGGAGGCCATGGAAGCGGGCAAAGCCGCGGGCGATAGGGAAGTGACCGCGATTCTCGAGCGCTGGGTAGAGCAGCTGCGCCATTTCTATGAGCCGAGCCTGGATTGCCTGCGCGGCTTGGGCCAGCTATACAACAGCAACCCGGAATTCATTGAGAACTTCCGCAACATCCATGCCGACCTGCCGGCCTACCTGGAGCGTGTTATCGACTTCTATGTCGACGAATTTGAAACCGCCGAGCTCGAGCGGATGCTGGCGGAAGATGAAGACATGGAGCGCCGGCGCAGCAATCTGTCGCGTCAATAGCATGATCTAACGCTTCCGGCGCGATTCCCCGCATTTCTGACAATCGAATAGGTATGAAAGGAAAAGCCAATGGCGAGTTTTCGCCTTGCTTTAGCGCAACTGGCCGCCATGCATGTGGACGGCATTCGCAACAATTACGATCTCGACGAGCTGCCGAATTCGCTGGTCAACGCGCAGTTGCCGGCGCTGCTGGTCAGCCCGATCGAGCTGGAGAGGGAGCGGCTGTTCCGCGAACGGGCGGACAGCCTGCAGACGGCGACATTCAGCGGCGGCGCCAAGACGATTTACTACAAGGTGACGCACCTACTGCTCAGCGCGCCGAAGGAATCGGGATTGGGCATCCGCAGTCACTTGCCGCAGCTTGTGGATATGATCGACGCCTACACCGCGGCGATTGCCAAGGATGTCACGCTTGGCGATACGCTCTTGGCGCCGGCGCGCCTTGGGGTTGAGCCCGGGCTCTTCCCCTACGGCGAAGGCGAATTCTATGGCTGCGCCTTTCGCCATACCTGGCTGCTCGGGACCGGGTGAGGCGGCGCCATGACCATAGGCTACAGCATAGGGATCGACCGGAATCATGACGGCGGCTTTGAGAGCGACGGCGAAGAAATCAACGCGCATGTCATTGATCTGCGCTGGCGGCTCGGTATGGCAGCCGCCTACGACAGCATGGCGGATTTCGGCTGGGCGCGGATCCGCGTGCGCAATTGGGCCGGCGAGTTTTCGCCGGAACGCCATTCCCTGCCCAGCGGCACAGTCGTCCGCATTCAGAGTGAAAGCGACGGCGTCAGGCGCACTCACTTCGTCGGCTATGTGACGCGCGTCGAACCGGATGCGGGCGAACAAGGCCGGAAAGAGGCGCTGATTCATCTAGCGGATATGCAAACCTGGCTGGAGGAAAGCCCGGCGCGGCTCCCGCCTCAGCTTGATGTGACGGCCGATCAGGTGATTGGGCAGTTGCTGGATCAGGCGACGCTGCGCCGGCCGATAGTCGGCGGCCACTGCATCATTGATGTCTCGGGTTACAACATGATCGACCGGGCGCGGATCTTTCCGGGCCAGAATGCGCCGCGGCAGCTTGCGCCGGGCAAGACGCGCTTCGTCCATGTCGGCGACTGGTGGCGGGATTCGACGTCTGTTCGGCGGGCGATTGCCGATCTGGTGCTGAGCGAACGCGGACGCTTCTTCATCAATCGTGAGGGCCATCCCGCATTTCTCAATCGCCACTACACGCTCACGCATAAAGAGCTCGCCGCCAGTTTTGACGATGACATGAGCGGCATGACCTACAGCTATGGCGACGAGCGCTTGAACCGGCTTTCGCTGCGCATGACGCCGCGCGAAATCGGCGAGGCCGGCAGCTTGCTTTGGGAATTGGCCGCGCCGCAGCGGATCGTGCAGCGTTCCGAAACGCTGTTGACGCTGCGCTTGCTGGACGACGCCGGCGAACCCTTCGGGCTGATCGCGGTTGACGACCTGGTCGCCCACTTCAAGTTGTGGCTGGGCGATGATCATTTCCTCCCCGGGGATGACCTGCGGGCCGAGCTGGAGCAGGTCAGCACGACGAGCGTCCAGGTTCGCCTGATCAATCGGCGCTGGCGCGATGTCTTCCTGACCCGGCTTCGTTTGTATGGCAAAGCGCTCTATCGGCGGGCGCCGCTGGAAATCGTGGCTGAAGATGGCGAAGGCATGCACCTCTACGGTCTCAAGCAAATGTCCCTGGATTTGCCGGCGCTTTCGGACATCAGGACGGCGACCGCATTCGTCAACTACGAACTGGCGCGGCGCAAGCATCCGCGCGGGTCCGTGCGGCAATTGCAGCTGAGCGCGCGCGAACACGGGCCAGCGGCCCTGGGCGCGACGCTCTTTGATCGCATCCGCATCAGCGAGGCGCAGACCGGGCACCGGGAACGCGACTACTTCATCCTGGCGGAGGAGCATCATGTCTATGCCGGCGGCGCCCGGCACGATGTCATCTGGACGCTGGAGCCGGCGGATTCGACGCGTTTTGTCATCGTCGATGACAGCGCCATCGGCGATCTTGCCGAGGCGCTGGCGCCGTATTAGGTATTGCGGCGCGGGTGTAGGGGCGGTGGGCGTTTCAACGAAACGTCCCTACCGATGGCGCGGCGGCCGATTCGCATAATTGCCCCTACCGATGTCGGCGGGTGTCGTGGCGGGGCATAGTGCGGCGGGCGAGCCAATGGCTCGCCCCTACGGATGCGTGGTGTGATTGTGCGGCGGGCGTTTCGGCTAATCGCCCCTAGCATTGCGGGACGCCGCGCAGAATCAAGAACCCGTCGTATATCTGCTTTCCGCTCTCGAAGCCAAAGTCCCAGGCTTCCGCGGAATTGCAGTTCCATACCGAATAACACAGGTTGTACTTGCCGCCGGCGCGCCCGAAGGCCGCGGGCGGCTGCGATCCCGGCGCGCCATAGCTATGCCCGTGCGTCGCCAGATAATGCCCATAAGCCCAGTGTCCGTCGGTCGAACATTCCAGGTCCCAAAGGCAGCGGTTCATGCCGCTAACGCTGGCGGCGCCCGCCGCCCATTCCGCCTGCTTGGCCGCATTCCGCGCTTGAATGCCCAGACGCGCGAAATTGCCGCGCCAGTCCCCGCTGCCGATATGCCCGAAGCGCCGCGGCGACCCGGGCGGGGCCGGGCAATCGCGGATTTCCGCTACGCTTGCTGCCGCCTCAGCTTCTTCGTCCTCGTCCTCATCGTCAGCGCTGGGCGGCGGCGGCGGCACAAAACCGACATCTTCAATCGCGCCGATGTCGCAGTTCACGCCCAGGGGCCGCGACGTCCCGCGCTGGTCGATGTTTCCGCCCTCGTTCGCGGGCAGGCAGTCGACGGCGTCAATGGCGGGACCGCCGGCGCGCGGAAGGAAGTAGCCGCCGAAGGGACCACGAAGGCGCGGATTGTCAGTGTTGGCGGTATTCTCCCCGCCGGCATCGCAATTGGATTCCCCGATGATATTGCCGGTGTTCATGCCCAATACAAAGGGCGTGTCATTGGTGGCGTCAGTTTCTCGGACGCAGTCGGCGGGTCTATTGCCGTAGACGATGCTGTTGACGACATGCGCGGTTGAGGCTCGTTGGAATTGGAGAGCGCCATTGTTCTCGCCTGATGAATTGTTTGTGATCGTCAGGTGTCGGAAGCGCATATTCGTGGCCGTGGCGATTTGGGTGGAAATCGCGCCGCCCTTCCCCGCGGCGCTGTTGTCGTAGAAGCTGCTGTTGTTGACAGTAATGACGCCAGCGGTATGTATGGCGCCGCCGTCCTTTCCCGCCCGGTTATTGTAAAAGGCGCAGCGGTTGATGGCGATATTGGTCGTCGCGCCAGCGGCGATCGCGCCGCCGTTCCCGCCCGTGTTGCTTGGGTCGTCTATCAGCGCTGCGTTAATGTAAAAGACGCAGTCGTTAAAGGCGTAAACGCCGCTGCCGCCAGGCGCGTTGAAAGCGCCGCCGTTTTCGTTGTTTGCCGCTGCGCCGCCGGTGAAGACGATGTTGTTAAAGCTGATCGTGGGTCCGCCCGATAGCTCAAAGAGGCCGAAGCTGCCGTCGCCGCGGATGGCGTAGCGATTGCCCTCAATGGTGAGCTTTCCCATGCCATCGTCGCCTTGAGAGATCTTCGCGCCGAGCGTCACATCGCCGGTCAAGTAGATGACGTCGTCGCCATCGCCGGCCGGGCAGCCGCCAGTCGCCGTGTCGGTCCAGGCGGCCGTCCAGGCATCCGTAAACGAGCAATTCTCGTCAACGACGATGTCGGGGATGTATTCATAAGCGCCGGCATCGCAGAGGTAGTTGGCGGGCCAGGGTCGCGGCATTCCGCGCTGGTCTTCATCCCCGCCGGCATCCGCCTCCAGGCAGCGCGTGAAGTCGACGGCCGGGCTGGCCAGCGGCAGGGCGAAATAAGGCGGGTTGCCGCTGGCGCTCTCGGGCAGCAGCGGATCCCGGTCCGGTATGTCGATCTCGGTGGAGTCATCCGTCTCCTTGCTGCAGTTGCCCGCGCCGAAGAAGTTGCCGCTGTTGCTTTCCAGCGCCGCCACCAGGTAACAGTCGTCAGCGCCCGTATTGCCATAGACGATGCTGTTTCGCGCATGGACGATGGTATGTGCGTGCTCGCTTGCCAAGCCCGCGGCGTGGGTGTTGGGCGCGTCCGCGTCGGTATTGCTGTTGTCGGTGATGGTGACATGATTGAGCCGCAGCGGCTTGGCGTTGGAGTCGTCGGTGGCGTGCGACCGTACGAAGATGCCGCCGCCCCGGCCATCGCTTCCGTTCGCGCCGGAACTGTTGCCGAAAATGCTGCTGTTGTTGATGGTGGCTTCCGCGCCGTTCTCGATCAGGATGCCGCCACCGTACTGATTGCTCTGGTTGTCGTAGATAGCGCTGCGGTTGATTGTCGCCGCGCAATTCTCTGCAAGACGCAAAGCGCCGCCCGCGTCGCCGCGATTGTTGTAAAAGCTGCTGTCGCTGACGGTCAGTTTGGTCGAGGCGCAAGCCAAGCCCCCGCCTGCATACGCGTTGCTCGTGTACCAGGCGCTGCTGTCGCGCACGGTGACCTTGCTCAAGGTCAAGTCCACGATGCCGCTGCCGGGCGTGGAGTCGATAGCCCCGCCTTGCATGCTCGCCGGCGCCTGGTTTTGCGTCAGCGTCAGATCCTTGACGACCACCGTAATCCCGCCCACCGTGAAGTCAAAAGCGCGGTGCATGTCGACGCCGTCGATAGTGCTGCCGTTGCCCTCGAAGGTGATGTCGGAGGTGACGGCGGGCAAATCGGCGCTCAGGCTGATCGCGCTGTCCTCAGCCAGGACTATAACGTCATGCCCGGCGCCGGCCGGACAGCCGCCTGTAGCCGTATCGGTGTTGGCAGCGGTGATGGCGTCGGGCAGCGTACAGTCGGCGTTGACTTCGGTGGGGCTAACTTCAATCGCGCCCACATCGCAGTTATCGCCATAAGGACGGGGATGCCCGCGCTGGTCTTCGTTGTAACCGGCGATGGTCGCGGCCAGGCAGTCTACGCCGTCGATGGCTGGGCTATCGGGCGTCAGGCCGACATACCGCGATCCCGGGCTGACGGACAGCAGCGGATCCCCGTCCACGCCGTTCGTGCCCGGTCCGCAGTTGCTTACATCGCCCCAGATGTTGCCCGTGTTGGTGAGCAGCGCCGCCTGTTGGTAGCAGTCGCCCAGCGTATTGCCGTAGACGATGCTGTTGCGCACATGCAGTCGGTTGCCGCTGTGTTCCGACCCAATGCCGCCGCCGAGATTGGCTGCGTTGCCCTGCGCGGTGTTGCCGGTGATGGTTACATGATTCAGCCGGACGAGCCCGCCCCCCGCAATATTGATGCCGCCGCCTTCCCTTCCGGATCCGCTGGTGTTGCCATAAATGCTGCTGTTGTTGATGGTGACATCAGCGAGGCCGGAGGATACCCTGATCCCGCCTCCGTCAAGCCTGGCAGTATTGTTGTAAATGGCGCTGCGATTGATTGTTGCCGTGCAGTTGGAGCCGAGACGGATCCCGCCGCCCTCGTTCGCCCGGTTGTCGAAAAACCGGCTGTCATTGATGGTCAGATTGCTCCAGGTGCAATTCAAGGCGCCACCCTCTCTGTCCGTGCCCGCGTACCAGGCGCTGCTGTCGCGCACGGTGACGGTGTTCAGTTCCAAGTTAACGCGCCCGCCACTGCTGGGCGATGAGTCGATTGCTCCGCCTGTTTGCCCGACCGGCGACTGCATTTGGGTCAGCGTCAGGTCCTGGAGGACCACCGTAATCCCGCCCTGGGTGAAGTCAAAAGCGCGGTGCATGTTAACGCCGTCGATGGTGTAGCCGTTGCCTTTGAAGCCGATGTTGGTTGTGACGACGGGCAGGTCGGCGGTCAAGGTGACATCGGCGTCGAGCGCGATCGTGTCGTCGCCGTCGCCGGCCGGGCAGCCGCCGGTAGCGGTGTCGGTGTTGGCGGCGGTGATGGCGTCGGCCAGGCTGCATGTGCCGGCGACGAGATTGATGATGAACAACTCAATCGCGCCGGCGTCGCATTTGGCGCCGACCGGTCTGGCCTGCCCGCGCTGGTCTATGTTGTAACCGGCGACGCTGCTGGACAGGCAGTTGACGGCGTCGACAGCCGGGCTGTTGAAGGGGATGGCCAAGTAGGGCGGGCTGCCGGTCGCGCTCTCCGGCAACAGCGGATCCTCGTCCGAGATGCTCGCGCCGCAATTATTCGCCTTGCCCCAGATGTTGCCCGTGTTGGTGACCAGGAGGCTGGTTGTCACGCAGTCGCCATTGGTATTGCCGTAGACGATGCTGTTGCGCACATACAAGAGACCGCTGCCGCGTTTGGCTATGCCGCCGCCCCGATTGCTCTCGCCGCCCGGCGAACTGTTGTCCGTGATGGTCACATGATTGAGATGGATGGTCCCGGCGTTTCTAATATAGACGCCGCCGCCGTGCTCCTCGGACCCGGTCGTGTTGCCGTAAATGCTGCTGTTGACCACAGTGACGTTGGCGCCGCTTCCAAGGGCGTGGATGCCGCCGCCGTCTGTCTGCGCGGTATTGTTGTATATGGCGCTGCCGCTGATCGTTGCCGTGCATTGGCTGCCGATATGGATGCCGCCGCCCGCTTCGCCGCGATTGTTGAAAAACTGGCTGTCATTGATGGTCAGATTGGTCGACGCGCAAGCCAGCGCCCCGCCTTCATGCGCGTTGCTCGTGTACCAGGCGCTGCTGTCGCGCACGGTCACATTGCTCAAGGTCAAGTCCACGCTGCCGCTGCCGGGCGTGGAGTCGATAGCCCCGCCTTGCATACTCGCCGGCGCCTGCATTTGGGTCAGGGTCAGGTCCTGGATGACCACAGTAATCCCGCCCACGGTGAAGTTAAAAGCGCGGTGCATGTCCACGCCGTCGATCGTGTAGCCCTTGCCTTCGAAGGTTATGTTGCTGGTGACGGCGGGCAGGTCGGCGGCCAAGCTGACATCGGCGTCGAGCGAGATGACGTCGTCGCCGTCGCCGGCCGGGCAGCCGTTTGTGGCCATGTCGCTGTTGGCGGCCGTGATGGCGTCCGGCAGGCTGCATGTGCCGGAGACGAGATTGATGACGAACACCTCAAACGCGCCGACATCGCATTTGGCGCCGACCGGTCTGGCCTGCCCGCGCTGGTCTATGTTGTAACCGGGGGTGCTGCTGGACAGGCAGTCCACCGCGTCGACAGCCGGGCTGCTGTAGGGGATGACGAAATAAGGCGGGGTGCCGTTCTCTAGGTCGGTCGCGCTGTCCGCCAGCAGCGGATCCCCGCTCACGGCGTTCGTGCCCGCGCCGCAATTGCTCGCCGCGCCCCAGATGTTGCCCGTATTGATCGTCAGGGCGGTGGTTTGCGCGCAGTCGCCATTGCTGTTGCCGTAGACGATGCTGTTGCGCACAACCACGAGAGCGGTGCCGCCAGTGGCAATGCCGCCGCCCCGATTGCCCGCGACGCCCGGGGCGCTGTTGTTCGTGATGGTAACGTGATTGAAAGTGACCGGTAGGGCGTTTGGAATTTGATTATAGACGCCGCCGCCGCGATTGCCGGTCCCGGTCGTGTTGCCGTAGATGCTGCTGTTGACCACAAGGACACTGCCGCTGTTGCCAACTAAATGCAGTCCGCCGCCGTCTGTTTTCGCGGTATTGTTGTATATGGCGCTGCCGCTGATGGTTAGCGAGCAACCTGCCTGTTTGGCGATGCCGCCGCCTGCAGAGCCTCTATTGTTGTAAAACTGGCTGTTGTTGATCGTCACCGCGGCATTGCTGCAAACAAGGCCGCCGCCCGCTTCATCGCTATTCATATGCGTGGATTCGTTGTCGTGCACGGTGACATTGTTCAGCGTCAAGGTCACCGTGCCGCTGGCGGGACCTACATTGATGGCGCCGCCACCCGTGTCCGGCGGCGACTGCATATTTGTCAGGGTGATGTCCTTGATTTCCGCAGTGACGCCGCCGGTTGTGAAGTTGAAAGCGCGGTGGTTGTCGCTGCCGTTGATGGTGAAACCATTGCCGTCGATAGTGACGTCTCTGGTGATGAACGGCAGATCCTCGCCCAGACTGACATTGGCCACGAGCTCGATGGTGTCGGCCCCGGTCGCGCCTGCGCCGGCCGTGGCGCCGGTGCAGCTGTTCATCGGCGTGACTTGCGCCTCTTCGTTGGCCGCGCGGATGGCGTTGGCCAGGCTGCAGGTGGCGCTGAGGGTGATGGTGCCGGCGAAGGCGGGCAGCGCCGGCAGCAGCAAGACCAGCGCGATCAGTATGAATTTGAGGGAAAGCGGAGAGCGAAAATCAAATGAGCTTAGATTATTGCAACATATTACGGGGGGGGGGGGGGTAAGTTAATGTATCGTAGCGACCGGAAAGAAAGCGTCAGTTTCCCGGCGGTGCAGCGAAGTTCGTCCTTGCGCTTCAACATTGGATTCTCCCGCGTATGCCATTTCGGTACGTTCGAGCATTATAATGCAGAAACGTAGGATATGGCAATTTCATCACATACGGAATCAAATCGACAAAAACTTGCCGCATCGCCTGACGCCGCCGCCGCCCGGCCGGGGGATGTGGATGAGTGTAGGGGCGAGCCTTGGCTCGCCCGCCTGACCGCCGACACAGGCGGCTGGCGGGATGGGGTGTAGGGGCGACACTGTGTGTCGCCCGCCCGGTCGCGCCAGCGTACGCTGCCGGGGGATTTGGATGGGTGTAGGGGCGAGCCATTGGCTCGCCCGCACATTCACAATTACGACATCGGTAGGGGCGAGCCATTGGCTCGCCCGCACATTCACAATTACGACATCGGTAGGGGCGAGCCTTGGCTCGTCCGCCCGGTCGCGCCAGCGCGATCGCGGACGTTCCGGCGGGTCGCTCAGGTCGCATAGACACATGCGGCCGGCTGATTGTGGATGGGTGTAGGGGCGACACAGTGTGTCGCCCGCAAATTCACAATTACAGCACCGGGCGATGATGCGGCGGACGATTCATAGAATCGCCCCTACCTTTGAAGGGTGCTGGTGTGGCGGGCGAGCCAATGGCTCGCCCCTACCGATGCCGGGTGTGATTGTGCGGCGGGCGAGCCACCGGCTCGCCCCTACCGAGGTAGGTTGTGATGATGCATCGGGCGTTTTACAGAATCGCCCCTACCGACGCCGGGTGATAGCGTGGTTGGCGATAGTACGGCGGGCGAGCCAATGGCTCGCCCCTACCGGTGCAGGGTGTGGTGGCGCGGCGGGCGTTTCAGCGAAACGCCCCTACAGGCGCCGCGAATATCGCGTAGGCCGCGCCGACACAGGCAGCCGCCGTCCCGACGAAGGCCGGACGGGAATCAAAAAAACGGGGATTATAGAGTGATTCTATGCGGGGAGGGGGGCTGTTTCACGCGGCGGTATCGGTCTCGCCCTCGGATGCCAGCCGCTCTTCGCGCCCTTCAAAGCGGCCCTCGAGGCGCGCCAGGCGTTGGTTGCTGTCGTCGACTTTGTCCTCGACACGCCGGAGGTCGCCTCTAAGTTCAGTGCGCAGGTTGTCCTGGCCGGCTTTGAGATCGGAGATCTCGCCTTTGAGTTCAGTGCGCAGCTTGTCCTGACTGTCTTTGAGGTCGGAGATCTCGCCTTTGAGTTCAGTGCGCAGGTTGTCCTGACTGACTTTGAGTTCAGTGCGCAGCTTGTCCTGACTGTCTTTGAGGTCGGAGATCGCGCCTTTGAGTTCGGAGATCTCGCCTTTGACTTCGCCTATCCTGCTTTCGTTTCTGGAATTCAATTGCCAAATAGCGATAAGAATACCCAGCAAGGCCAGTATAATATCGAGCGACAGCGTCCCGTCAAAGGTCATTGGCTTCAGCCTCATGAAATGGTTAGCTAGATAATACACCGTTTTCAGATAAAAAACACCGCGTTTGGCGGGAGCGGCAATTTCTGTGGATCTGGCGACTTCAACTTAAGCCACAGAGTATCGCAGCAGGTTGCCATATACAGTATCGGGCGATTCAGCGAAACGCCCCTACAAACGCCGCGTCGGCCGCGTCGACACCGGTGGCCGGCTGAATGGTTGTAGGGGCGAGCCTTGGCTCGTCCGCCCGGTCGCGCCAGCGCGATCGCGGACGTTCCGGCGGGTCGCGCAGGTCGCGTAGACTCAGGCGGCCGGCTGGATGTGGATGGATGTAGGGGCGAGCCATTGGCTCGCCCGCAAAATCACAATTACGACATCGGCCGATTCGCAGAATCGCTCCTACTGGTGTCGGGTGAATGCGTTGCGGGTGATGGTGCGGCGGGCGAGCCACCGGCTCGCCCATACCGAGGTAGGTTGTGATGATGCATCGGGCGTTTTACAGAATCGCCCCTACCGATGCCGGGTGATAGCGTGGTTGGCGATAGTACGGCGGGCGAGCCACCGGCTCGCCCCTACCGAGGTAGGTTGTGATGATGCATCGGGCGTTTTACAGAATCGCCCCTACAGGCGCCGCGAATATCGCGTAGGCCGCGCCGACACAGGCAGCCGCCGTCCCGACGAAGGCCGGACGGAAATCAAATAACGGGGATTATTGAGAGAAACTATGCGGGGAGGGGAGATGTTTCACGCGGCTGTATCGGTCTCGCTCTCGGCTGCCAGCCGCTCTTCGCGCCCTTCAAAGCGGCCCTCGAGGCGCGCCAGGCGTTGGTTGCTGTCGTCGACTTTGTCCTCGACACGCCGGAGGTCGCCTCTGAGTTCAGTGCGCAGGTTTTCCTGGCCGGCTTTGAGATCGGAGATCTCGCCTTTGAGTTCAGTGCGCAGCTTGTCCTGACTGTCTTTGAGATCGGAGATCTCGCCTTTAAGTTCAGTGCGCAACTTGTCCTGACTGTCTTTGAGATCGGAGATTTCGCCTTTGAGTTCAGTGCGCAGGTTGTCCTGACTGTCTTTGAGATCGGAGATCTCGTCTTTGAGACCGGAGATGTCGCCTTTGAGCTCTTCTCGCAGTTGGCCTATCATTTTCTCATTTCTCGAATTCAATTGCCAAACAGCGATTATAATACCCAGCAAGGTAAGTATGATATCCAGCGACAGCGTCCCATCAAAGGTCATTGGCTTCCGCCTCATGCAATGGATAGACGCATTATACACCGTTTTCAGACAAAAAACACCGCGTTCGGCGGGAGCGGCAATTTCTGTGGATCTGGCGATTTCAACGTAAGCAACCATTAATCTTAGCATACTCACATTTGCAGCAACGGGCGATTCACAGAATCGCCCCTACAGATGCCGGGTGATTGCGCGGCGGGCGAGCCAATGGCTCGCCCCTACGGATGCCGGGTGTGATGGTGCGGCGGGCGATTCACAGAATCGCCCCTACCGGTGCCGGGTGTGATTGTGCGGCGGGCGAGCCACGGGCTCGCCCCTACAGATGCCAGCGCATGAGGCCGGCATCTTCGCAGCTGACCTTGCCGCGCGCGCTGAGGCAATGCAGGTGGGCGAGGGCCTCGGCCATAGCGAAGCGCCATTCGTGCGCTGTCAGGCGCTCAAGATTGAATAAGTGGGCCGCAATTTCATACACGGTTTGGCGGCCCATTTCAATCGCCTCAAGCGTTTGATTTAAGCGCAGGTCGTGATGCGCGAGCAATTCTTCGATGCGTCCGCGCCAGTCGCTGATCAGCCAGCGGTGCCCGGGCAATGCCAGGCGGACGGGCAGCGCCGACAGTTCGCGCAGCGATTCCATATACCGGCCCAGCGGATCGGCCTGGCTGTGGGGCCAACTGCCGATATTCGGCGTGATCTTCATGAGCACATGGTCGCCGCAGAACAGGATGCCATCCTCTTCGTCGAAGAAAATGAATTGACCGTCGCTATGGCCCGGCGCATGGATGGCGCGGACGGCGCGCTCGCCCAATTGAAGCCGGGCGCCGGCGGCAAGGTAGCTCTGCTGTATCGGATGCGGCTGGGTCAGGTCGCGGGTGCCGAGCAAAGCCTTTTCGACAGCGTCGACCGTCGCTTGATCCATGCCGCAGTCCAGCATCCATTGATGAATGACCGGCGTATCGGCGCGCTGGTAGAAGACCTGCGCTTGCGCGCGTTCCGCCTCCGGGAGATAGAGCGGAATCGGCTCTTCGGTCTGCCGCTGCCACCAGCCGGCCATGCCAAAGTGATCGGGGTGCATGTGCGTGAGCACAATCTTCTCAATATCGGCGGGCGATATGCCGAGCGCGTTCATGGCGCTCTTCCATTGCGAGCGCGCGGCCGCGCTGTTCAAGCCGGTATCCAGCAGGGTCCAGCCCCCGGGACCGCGCAACAGGTAGACATTAACGATGTTCAGCATGTAGGGCAGCGGGATCTGCACCTGAACAATGTCTTCGCTGATGTATGTAACGCCGGCCTGGCTCATTGCCGTCATGCGAATCCCGCTTAAGGCGACGCGTCGGAGATATCGCCGGTGAAAAGGTAGAAGAGCAGGCCGTAAGGCGTCAGCAGTTTCTGGTAGGTGAGATCGGGCGGGAGGTCGCCGCTTTCAAAGGGCTGCAGGTTGAAGCCCTCTTCGATCAATTGGCCGTTCACGCTTTTCATGTCCGGGCTGAAGTGGCAGATGGCAAAGGGCTCGTCGACATCGTCTTGATGCAGGCCGATGAGAAAGAGCTGGTCGCACCAGATGCCCCAGGGCGATGGTTGGGCGTATTTGCCGAGCGCGTCATAACCGGCCGCTTCCCAAAAGGCGGCTTCGACCTCCAGATCCGGGATGAAAGCCGATAGTTCGCCGAACTTTCCCAGGCGCGTGATGTCCTGGGCCCGGGCGACATTGTCGTGAGGCAGTTGCCGCGGCGGCGCTTCGGCATTGAGAAGCACGTGGATACCCGCCGGGCTAATCAGGCGCTGATCGCGGATTTCCAGGCCGCTCGCTTCAAGCGCGACGATATCGCTGCCGTAGTAGCGCAGGCTCGGGTTTTCGCCGGCGCCGGGAAGCAGATGCAGATGGTAACGGCCATCGGTGTAGAGATCATCGCCGAGCGGGACCAAACCCAACTTCTGATAATAGTCGCCGGCGGCGGCGGGATCTTCGACGTAGTGCAAGATTTCAACATAGCTGCCCAGTTTCATTGTCTGTCTCCTTGTATATCGATGAGCTTGTTTCCGGGATGGACGGCTGTGGACCGCGTCGGCGGATCCACAGCCCGGCCAGCAAGGCAATAATCCACAGACTGAGGCCGATGTAAAGTGCGGCGCGCCAGATCTGCGGTTCAAAGCGGAATTCAACAGCGCTCTCCCCCGCCGGCACGGGCAGGGCGCGGAAGATGAGATTGGATCGGAAGATAGGCGCCGGCTCGCCATTCACGGTCGCTGTCCAGCCGGGATACCAGGCGTCGGCCAAGACGAGATAGGCCGGCGCCGGCGCGGTCACGTGCAGCGTCGCCGCGGTTCTGCCGTACTCGACGATCCTGACCTGGCCGGCTTCGGTCAGGTCAGCCAGTTTCGGCGCGTCCTCGTCATGTATGACGACGTCAGCGCCGGCGCGCAGCAATTGCAGCGCTTCGGAATCAGCGCCGGCGGGCAGGATCCGCGCCGATTTCGCCAGGAAGGCGCGCGGCCCGGGCGGCAACCGATACACCTTGATGGCGCTGGACAGGACGCGCTCAAAGGGAGGCGGCTGCAACTCCTGAAAGATATGGGGCTGCGCGCTGTTGACGACTGTGACCGCCATGATGCCCGTTTCGCTCTCCAGGATGCGCGCCAGGCCGGCCGCATCGGTGATGGTCAAATGCAGGTCGTGGGGAAGATTGAGGGCGTCGCCGTCTGCGAAGGGGGCGCGGTGCAAGATGCGGATCTCAGCGCCGATCTGGCCGGGCAAGTCCAAGCCCCGGACATCGCGCCAGAATTTCTCCAGGGCCGTGTCATAAGCGATATCTTCATGCCAGATGTCATAAACTTTGTCGATGATGAGATAACGGGTATCGGTGGCCTGCAGCCAGCGCAGATCGGGAATGCATGCGCCCCAGCAATCGGGCTGCGCCATGTGTTCGCCCAGCCGACCGTCGACCGCCGGCGCGGCCCCCGGCAGCAGCAATGTACTGTATTGCGCATAAGCGCGGGATGGCGTGAGGCCGCCGCCGAAACCGTCAATGGTCGGGATGCCCCAGGTCAGGGCCAGGTTTGGCATCAGCGTTTCCTGCTTCTTGACGGCATCCAGGGCGTGGAACTGGGCGGCGGCATCCATGCCCAGGCGGTCGAAACGCGCGCGCAGATCGACAATGTCGGGCGGATCAAAGAAGATCTGGCTGATGGATAAGGTGCGTCCCGGCGCGACTTCGTCCGCCTGGAAAGCCAGCAATTGGCTGATCGTAAGGCGCTGTCCCAGATACAACTCGGGCGGAGACAGATCGTTGAAGGGCATATTCAGCGAGGCGAGAAAGAGTTCCAGCGTCAGGAGCGCAGCGGCAATGGCGGGAATCCAACGATGGGGAATCAGAAGCAGCGCGACCAGCAGGAGACCGGCTGCCAACCAAAGACTCAGCCCCAGATCGCTGATCGCCGCGCCGCCGAAGATGAGGACGTCATGCGGCTGCAGGATGAAGCGGGCCAGGACGATCAGCAGGGCGATGAGGGCGGCGACCGCGGCCGCGCCGAACCGGCGTCCGAGCTTCGGCTGATCGCCGCGCTCAAGCGCTTCGATGCCCATGCCGGCCAGGAGCGCCATCGCCAGGCTGAACAGCGCCAGAAAGCGAGCGGGCACGCGAAAGAAGTTGAATCCGGGCAACTCCGCCAGCAGCAGATAAAGCGGGTTGTAGCGGCCGATGGCAAGCGCGAGTCCCGCCGCCGCCAGAAGCAGCCAGATCCACTTCTTTTGCGGGGAAGCCGAATATGAGAATAAACCCCACAGCGCCAGGCCGAGACCGACGATGCCGATATGGCTGATGTATTCGCCGAAGATCTGTCCGTCGTAGCTGGGCAAAAAGGCGCGGCCCAACATGGAGAGCGGCAGGGAAAAGGCGGTCGCTTCCTGCGCGCTGAAGCCGCCGCTGCGGCCGGATGTGCCCATCATTTCCAGGCTGGGCAGCAGTTGCGGCAATGCCAGCAGCAGGGCGGCGGCGAAGCTCGCCGCCAACAAGCCGAGCGCCCGCAGAGCGCGGGCCGGGAGCGCCTGACGCTCGCCATAGCTGGCGCTGTGCAGCAAAGCGTACAAACCCAAGCCAATGCCGCTGATGAAGACCGTCTGCGTGTGCCCGCTGAAAACTTGCAGGGCCCAAACCAGGGCCAGCAGCAGGGCATGCCAATGCGGCCGCCGCGACTGAAGCGCGCGGTGGAAGAGCGCGAAGAGCCAGGGCATCCAGGCTAAGCCCTGCAGTTGATTGATCTGCTCGACGTGGGCGCCGACATAGCCGCCGAAGGCATAAACCAGGCCGGCGACCAGCGCCGGACGCCATTTCGGACTCAGGGCCTGGCGGTAGAGGCAGCAGGCGCCGACGCCGGCTAGCGCTGCATGCAGCAGGATGCTGATTGTGATGGCGGTCGGCGCGCGGAAGGGCGCGGTCAGCCAATTGGGCGGATAGTATACGCCGATCTGCGGATTCGCCAAAAGCGGCGCGCCCATGAATAGGTCATTCGTCCAAAGCGGCAGCTCGCCCACACGAAAGCTTTCATTGCGCGCGTCCCAGTAGGGATAGAAGTAATTGTAGGTGTCGCCCCGCGCCAGTATCTTGCCGCTGAAGGCCAGTTGATGAAAGAAAGCCAGAGCCAGGACAAAGAAGCAGCCGAGGACCAGAAGCCATGTCAAGCGTTGGGCGCTCATTGGCGGCCGCGCCCACGCTGCGCCATCGTCCATTCTTCGCTTTGAATCAAGCCGCGGGCCGCCAGGGCCAGCCGCAGCCGCCGCAGCGCCGGGGGCTGGGCCCGTTCGCGTCGGTAACGCCGCCAGCGCCTTTCGGCAACCGGTCCCCAGAGGAAGTCCGCCGCGTCGGCGGGCAATTGAACCTGCCCGGCATTGCCCCAGCTTTCCCATGCCTCGCGCATTGGGCCGGGGTCGGCCGGGCGCAGTTGATCCCAGTTGCGGCGGCGCATGTGGATGATGTTGACTTCGATATCCTCACGGTCGCTGCCGGTGTTGCTCAGGTTGCCGCCGTGCATGAGGAAATCGCCGCCGCTCGTTTCGCCACTGTGAAACTTAACCCAGGGAATGGCGCGGCTGGCCCAATCGGTATCGCCGGCGATGCGGAAGTTGGGATCGAAAGGGCCGAGGCGGCGGTAGAGCGCGGCGCTGGCCATGAAAAAGGGACCGAGGCCATTGCCGCGGCTGAAGCGCTCGCGCTCGAAAAGGCAGGGCACACGATGGCGTTTCTCGCGCGGAAGCAGGCCCAGGCGCCTCTCCCGCGTGACAGCGGTGAAAGGAAAATCAACCAGGTCGGCGCCGCTTTTTAAGGCGCGATAGCCGGCGATAAAGGCCTCAGTCGCGCGCAGGTCATCGGCATTCCAGGGCGCGAAATAGGGCGCGTCTGTCAGGGCCAATGCGCGATTCCAGGAGGCGTAGAGGCTTTCGCGCCGCACGTAATGGGCTGTCATTTGTCCATAATAGTGGCTGTTGATTTCGCCCGCCAGCCGGTCGATCCCTTCGCGCTCGGCGCGGGTGGCATCGTTCACGATGGGCAGGAAATGCAGGGGGATGCCGCTTTCGCTGCAGCGCCTGGCGAAACCAAAGACGGCCGCCGTAAAGGTGGGCAGATGCTGCTCGCAACGATAGAGAGACGAGATAATGGCGACGGGCATGGGGGCGGCGCTCGCTTCGAGGCAGGGTGGAACTATCTCATCATAAGCCGGGCGCAAAATCAAGCGCCTTCTGGCGGCTCGGCTGCCGGGCAATCGCTTCAAAATTGACATCCGCCGCGAGCGCAAGAGTCGAACTGAAATTTAACCACCGAGTGCACCGAGTACACCGAGAAATGCGATTGATCAGAGACTTCGCGTCATACATGTTGGCGAGCCACCGGCTCGCCCCTACCGCCCAATAGGGAGGCTCGCCCCTACGGCCCAATAAGGAGGTTCGCCCCTACGGCCCAATAAGGAGGTTCGCCCCTACGGCCCAATAGGGAGGTTCGATGTACGGGCGAGCCGGTGGCTCGCCCTCCCTTGCTATAGATTTCGAATCTGTTTCGCATGACTTGCTTGGTGTCGCTTCTGTTGTTTTAGAATAATTTGAAGCGATTGCCCTGGCGCGATTGGCGAGTTCTAAGGCTCTGGGATTAGCATTCTTCTATGATATAATGCTGCGACCTTTCCGGGAGTGGGACGGATAATGCTACAGGTCGTAAGTTTCAATATCGGCGGCGCGCGCGGGATGCGACCGGCGCCGCATGATCATGAGAAACTGGCGGTGGACACCTACAGCACTTTGCAGCAGGTGATCAATCCGCGACAACCGACCTTGATCGCGCTGCAGGAATCCGGCGTGGCGATCTGCAGCGGGTCAAGCCGGAATGTCGGCCGGAAGATGGCGCGACTGCTGGGCAACGAATATGTGGACGCCTTCGCGCCGGAAGTCACCATGTGCGATCATCCGCATCCCAACCTCTGGGACCGGCCCGCTTATCGCAAAATGTCCGCGGCCGCGGAAGGCAATGCCATCGTCACCAATCTGCCGACGGAAGACTGGTCCTGGGGCAGCTACCCGGATTATGACGAATGCGCGGTCAGCAGCGCCTGGGCGCGCCACACCACCATCAGCCGGGCCTCGCTCTACAGCACGGGCAACCGCGATACCCAGCCCCGCAACCTGATGGTGGCATCGCTGAATTATCGCGGCGTTCCCTTCTATTTTCTGAATACGCATCTCGGCGTGCTGCTGGGCGAAGACCGACGGGACGCGAGCTTCGAACGCTCGCGCACAGCCTCCCAACTTCGGCAGGCGCAGGTGAGCGAAATTCTCTACGTCATCGATGAGCTGAAGCGGGCGGACGAAGGCAATGAACGGCCGGAGCGGCCGATCCTGCTGGCGGGCGATTTTAACGCCCAGCCGGAATCACCCGAGATGGAGATGCTGCAGCGGCATTTTCGCCTGCTGCGGCCGGAAAACGACAGCGTGGAACAGTGGACGCATCAAGGGCATCGCGTGCTCATCGACCATATTCTGCTGCACGATCCAGCCGAGGAATTCGAAGTCATCTCCTGCCATATTCAAAGCAAAATCCCCTTCGACGATCTGACGGACCACCGCCCGACAGTCGGCATCTTCGCGCGGGCCTGAGGCGGCGCCCGGCGTCAGCGCGCCCGGGCAACAGACTTAGCGGCGCTTGGACCCGCGCTGTTTGGCGCGCTCCTTGCGCAGGTCTTTGTTCCGTTTGCTCAAGTATTCGTGCATTTCCAGCAGGTAATCCAGCGTCTCCGCCGCCTGGCCGGGATCGGATTGCAGCAGCTCCGGGCAGCGCTCGCGCCGCTGCCGAGTGATTTCGTAAATCAGGATTGCGGCCGAAACGGAGACATTCATGCTTTGGGCGATGCCGCGCATGGGAATCGTCACCAGCCGATCGGCAAGCGCGATTGCTTTGTCGGACAATCCGGTTTTCTCGTTGCCCAGCAAGAGCGCGATCCGGGGCTGACAGAGCTCAGCCTCATAAATGGATTCGGCCGCCGGATCCAGCACGGCGGCGACGATCTGCCAGCCTTCGTCTTTCAGTTTGCGCAAGGCCGTTTCCGTGTCCTGATGGATGCGGTACTTCAGCCACTTGTTGGTGGCGGTCGAGCTGTTTTTGCCGACTTCCTTGGGGTCAAAAGCGGCATGCGTCTCGAATACGACGTTGATCTCCTGAATGCCGAATGCATCGCAGCTGCGCGTGATGGCGCCCAAATTGTGCGGATCGAATACATCTTCGATGACGACAGTGAAACCGGGCTGGCGCTGGGCGGCGACGCGTTTCAACTTGTTCAGGCGTTGTTCGGTTGGCATCAGCCTTTGAAGCGCACAAGGCGCTCTGCCTTTAGGTGAAGAGCCGCGACAGCGAAAGCGCGAAGCCGGGCAGAATATCTTCGCCGCTCAGGGAATCGGTCCGCGCAAGCATCCGCAGCGGGCTGCCGGCGCGGTGTATTTCAACTGTGCCGGTCGCCGGGAAGACAAGCCAGACGAGTTTGACGTCAAGGCGCAGGTACAGTTGCGCTTTCTCCCGCAGTTCGCGGATTGTGTTGCTCGGAGATTGAATTTCTACTACCAGATCGGGCATGACCGGGATGAAATTTGCTGGGAAAGGGTCGGGCGCGCGGCCGTGACTGATGAATGCGACATCGGGCAAAAGCAAAGTGTGGCGATCGTCCGGAGGATGGTAACCGGTCTCGGCAGTTACAATGCCCAGGTTCTTTTCTTCCGCAAATATGTCCAGGTAGCGCCCGAGCCTGGCCACCATTCGTCCCTGAGTTCCGCCCGACCCCGAGACTTCGATGAGTGCGCCGTCTATCAATTCGTAGCGTTTGAGATCATTTTCGGGCAGGCTGTATAGTTCCCACAACTCATCCACGTCGTACAGTCGCTGTTGAATCGCCATCATTCGCACACTCTTTCTACCGGCGCAAGCCTAGCATAACACAATTAGCGCCAAGCAAGTCATGCAAAAGCTGATTGGAATTCTATAGTTACAGTGGGCGAGCCACCGGCTCGCCCGTACACTGAGTCTCCTCTTGTGCCGTAGGAGCGACCCTTGGGTCGCCCGCAAGTATGCCGCAAAAAACGATGAGCATTTTTCAATTTCATACTTGCGTTTGCGCAGTTTGAACAGGTTGTCGCCCGGCGCGCGCGGCCGCTGAAATGCGCGACGGCGGTCAAGTTCGTTATAATGGCAGCAAAGAGTTGATAAAAGGCTGATCATTATGGCAGGCGAGACAATTGGCGTACTGACCGCCGGCGGCGACAGCCCCGGTTTGAACGCGGCCATCCGCGGCCTCGGCAAAGCGGCGATCGACCAGCACGACATGCGGCTGATCGGCTTTCGCGATGGCTTCCGCGGCTTGATGCAGAACCGCATCGTCTGGTTGGGTTCGGACGAATTGAGCGGCATATTGACGCAAGGCGGGACGATCCTCGGCACCAGCCGCGACAAACCGCACAAAATGCCCATCGGCGGCAAGACGCGCAACATGATGGATGTCATGGTGGAGAATTACCGCCGGCACGATCTGGAAGCGCTGGTTTGCATGGGCGGGGGCGGCACGCTGAAGAACGCCTACCGCCTTTCCAAAGAGGGCATCAATGTCGTCTGTTTGCCGAAGACGATCGACAATGATGTCAGCGGCACCGATGTCACCTTCGGCTACGATACCGCTTTGCAGATCGCCACCGAAGCCATCGACCGGCTGCATTCGACGGCGCACAGCCATCATCGAATCATCGTCTGCGAAATCATGGGGCACAACACCGGCTGGCTGGCTTTGGGCGCGGGCCTGGCGGGCGGCGCCGATGTCATCCTGATTCCGGAGATCCCATTTGATATCGAGGCCATTGCCGAGTCAATCAAGGCGCGCAGCCGCGGCGGCAAGCGCTTCAGCATTGTGGCGGTTTCGGAGGGCGCGATGACGCAGCGCGTGGGCAAGAAACTGCACGAGGCGCGGACGCAACTGGAGAAAGCGCGGGCGGATGTCGATAAATGCGATGGGGACAAAGCCAAGCTCAAGGCGGCGAAAAAGCGCAGCAAAGAAGCGCGCGCGCTGCTGGATGAGGTCGAGAGAGAACGCAGCGGCGGCACGCTGCTCTTGACCAATGAGCTGGAAAAGCGGACGGGATTGGAATCCCGCGTGACGATCCTGGGCCATGTTCAGCGCGGCGGCGTGCCCTCGCCGATAGATCGCCTGCTGGCGACGCAGTTGGGCACGGCGGCGGCCGATTATATCGCCGACGGCCAATCGAACATCCTGGTCGGCGTTTGCGGCGATGGCGTATCGGCCGTGCCTCTGAAGGATGTTGCGGGCGCGCGCAAGAATGTGCCGCTGGATCATCCCTGGCTGGCAACGGCGCGCGATCTGGAGATCTGCCTGGGCGATTCGGTTTGAATTTCAAAATACGTCATTTGACGCATTTGCGATTTGAGTTCCGTTGCCGTACAATTGTTCTAATCGCAAATGGTTAGACATGACATATACGACGCAGCTTCAAAGCGGCAACGAACTTAATCGCTTATATGAGGACGACCGCCCGGTACATGAGTGGTACCGGTTTGTCTTGTCCTTCCCGCCGCATTTGGTGCGGCATTACCTGGAAAGATTTGATGTCGCGCCGGGGCAGATGCTCCTCGATCCGTTTTGCGGAACGGGCACGACGCTGGTGGAGGCAAAGAAACGCGGCATTAGAAGCGTGGGCGTCGAAGCCAACGCGATGGCGCACTTCGCCGCAAGCGTCAAAACAGATTGGGCGGTTGAACCCGGGCAGCTAGCCGACTTTGGGCGTGAAGTTGCCCGCAAAGTATGCTTAAGCGGGCACGAAAGCGCTCACGGGAGCGAGACAGATTGCTTCGGCGTCAGCGTTTACAAGAAGCCGCTTCGCAGTTTTGACGCCGAACAGTCCCGACTGTTGATCAAAAACTCAATCAGCCCGCTTCCGCTGCACAAGACGCTGACGCTGCTGGATTGCATTGAGCGTCACAATGCGGCCCGTCTTCACAATCATGCAAAACTGGCTTTGGCCAAGCAGACGGTGAAAGAGATTAGCAATCTTCGCTTCGGCCCGGAGATTGGAGTGGGCAAGCTAAAGGCCGATGCCCCGGTACTCCAGCCCTGGCTCAGCGCTTTGAACAAAATGGATGCTGACTTAAATGAATATCACAGCAAGTCGGATACGCTGGCAACTGTGTACCTGGCTGACGCAAGAGACATGCGCAAGCGCCTGTCCCCCGGTTCGATAGATGCGGTCATCACTTCACCGCCTTATCCAAATGAAAAGGACTACAGCCGCACGACGCGTCTTGAATCAGTGCTGCTTGGCTTTATGTCGAGCCGCCAGGACTTGCGAAGACAGAAGCAGCAATTTGTTCGATCGAATACTCGCAGCGTCTACAAGTCGGATACTGACCATACTTGGATAGAAGACGTAGCTGAAATTCAGACGCTTGCGGACTCAATCGAACAGCGGCGGCTGGAATTAGGCAAGACCTCTGGATTTGAGAAACAGTATGCGAACGTGGTGCGGCTGTATTTCGGAGGCATGGCGCGACATTTGTCAGAACTGCGGACGCTGCTCCGTCCGGGCGCAAAACTGGCATACGTCGTGGGCGATCAAGCCTCGTATTTTCGCATCATGATTCGTACCGGGCAGATTCTTGCGGAAGTAGCCGAGCGTTTGGGATACAAGGTGATTGATATTGACTTGTTCCGAACGCGCTTCTCGACCGCAACCAGGGAACAACTGCGTGAGGAAGTCTTGCTGTTACAGTGGAAGGGAAGGGCGACCGACTGGAGGTTTTTCAAATCGATCAAAGTAGTACCAGGCAAGTCATAAAATATCTGATGGGCAGTTTGTAGCAAGAGTGGGCGAGCCGCCGGGTCGCGTAGGTCGCGTCAACTCTGACCGCAGACACTGACCGCCGCTCGCCCGTACGCCAAGTCTCCTCCTTTGCCGTAGGGGCGACCTTTGGGTCGCCCGCAAGCATGCCGCGAAGAACGATGCGCATTTTTTCAAATGCTCACTTGGAATTGCCAAGATTTCAAACTCTGTAGGAAAAAGTTCCTCGACTTGCTCGCGCGTCCAATAGCGGCGCAGTTTATGGACGATGAAACTATCGCGATATTTGAATTTGCCGACGACCCGGACGACGGGGTCGTAAAACTTGCCGAACGCCACTATCGCCTGGTTCCTGAACAGGAGCTGTCAAGCGACGAGTTGAAGACTTATCGCAGCCGTCGCCCCGACTAAGACGCCCCGGCCCGCACCTTCCTCACGGCCGCTGCGGCGGCGCTGGCCATCAGCGATACATCATTCATCACCGTAACAAGATCATAACCGCGCCGCAGCATGTCGATGGCGTGATCGGTATCGGCGGCGAAGAGGCCGGCTTTGATTCCCTGCTGCCGCGCCGACGCGAGAATCGCGTCCAGGGCCGCGTCGACCGTGGCATCCGACGAATCCAGCCCGGCTTGGCCCGTCATGCTCAGGCGCAGATCGCCGATGCCGACGAAGACGGCGTCCAAACCCGGCACGGACATGATGGCATCGCGATTGTCGAAGCCCCTCTGCGTCTCAATCATAGCGAGCGTGACGATGGTGTCGTTGGCATGATCGGCATAATCTTCGCCGGCGTAGACGCGGGCGCGGGTCGGCCCCAGGCTGCGATAGCCCAGCGGCGGAAAGCGGCAGGCGCCGACGAAAGCCTCGCACTCCGCGCGCGTTTCGATCATGGGGCAGATGACGCCGTAGGCGCCGGCATCGAGCAAGCGCATGATATCGCCCGGCGTATTCCAATTGACGCGCACCATCGGCACGGTGTCGGTGGTGGAAATGACTTGCAGCATCTGGATAGCCGTTTCCATGCCCATCATGCCGTGCTGCATGTCGACGACCAGGCTGTCCCAGCCCAGGTGCGCCATGACTTCGGCCGACCAGGTGCTGGGGCTATGCAGCCAGCCGTTGACAACCGTCGCCCCGTCCGCCCATAGTTTGCGCACTCGGTTTTCGCGCATCTTCCAGCCTTTCGCTATCATTGCTAAACTCAAAAGGAGTATACGTTTGTCGTCCTGGATTGCCAAACTTGAAGATGCGCTCCAGCTAGCCGGAGCGACCAGGAAGGGAATCATTTAGCGCGCCTGTATGCGCTGTTCAGATAGTCGCAAAGGAGACTGACATGGAAAACCTGGCTATTGAAGGAATCAAACTACTCTACGGAGTTGTTGCCGATAAAGAAGCCAACGAGCGCCTGGAAGACTGTCGCCAACAAGAATTTGAAGGCGAGGAACTTGAGGGGCATCATCCACAGGCCAAACGAGTGATCAGCGCCCTCTTCGCTATCGTCGAAGAAGCGGCGCGCAAGAACAAAGAAGGCTGGCTTTGTGTCAAGTCGCATCTTCCCAAGTCCGAAATGGGCCGACGGGTGTTGTTAGGTTACCTCCACCAGAACGGATGGCGCTGGACCCTGGAAGAAACCGCGATTTTTGATGTCGGGCAGATCGAATGCACGCTTTACAGCGACGGTGTACTGCGCTTCCAGAGACTGGTCGTTTGACTGAGAAGAGCGCCTTCGTTGGATCCACTGCCAAGGGCAGCATGATAGCTATCCACAAACGCTTCTAGAATAAAGCGTCCTCATCTTTCCATTTTGATGGGAAAGCCGGGCTGTGCGCAAAGCGCGCAAGCTCTCTCTATTTGCATTGATAAGAATCCTGTGGCGACGAAATATGCAGTCCGGCAATATCAACAAAGTCATCTTCATCAACTTCTGCCAGCGCTTTCATCTCTACATCCACGCCTACGCCTTGCTGCTGCTGGGGCGCGGGCTGACGCTGGCGCAGATCGGTCTGATCGAATCCATAGTCATCGGCTCAATATTCTTGATGGAAGTACCGACCGGCCTGCTGGCCGACCGTCTCGGGCGCAAGTGGTCGATCTTCTGCTCCACCTTCCTGCTGATGTGCGCCGAATTCCTTTTCATTTTCGCCCGCGACTTCAGTTGGTATATCCTCATCGCCCTTTTGACCGGCTCGGGTTTCGCCTTCGCCTCGGGCGCGGTGGAGGCTCTGGTTTACGACAGCCTGCCGGATGAAGGGCGGGAAGATGCCATGAAACGGGTCATGGGCCGGCTTGGCTTCTATGCCCAGATCGCCTTTGTCGTCGCCCCCGTCATCGGCGGATTCATCATCGGCGAGGCTCATACCGAGGATTTCATCCCGGCTATCGCTTTGACCGTCGTCTCGCTGCTCACAGGCCTCATAGTCTGCCTGACCCTGCGCGAGCCGGACCGGCATACATCGGAACGTAAACCCGGCGGCGTGGAACTGTTGCGCGACGGCATCTCCCTGTTGCGCCATCACAAGCGCCTGCGCCGGCTGGCAATGCTGGTTGTATTCACGACGCCTTTCACCGGCGCCATCGTGACGACCTTGGGTCCCCCTTATTTGACGCAGAATGAAGTATCGCCCTTTGCGGTCAGCGTGGCGCTTTCCGCCGGCAGCTTGCTCGCGGCTTTCACACAGCGCTACGCTTACAAGGTTGAGCGCTTGTTGGGGCAGGCGCAGGCGATCGCCCTGCTGATTCTGTTGCCCGGCGTCTTGTATTGGCTCTTTGCGGCAGTGATTGGGCCCTTCGCGACCCTTTTTGTCGTCATCCTCTTGTATGGCGTAAACGACATGAAGGCGCCGCTCTTTTCCGCTTACCAGAATGCCCTCATCGAGAGCAAGAATCGGGCGACCGTGCTGTCACTGATTAGCATGTTCACCAGCCTGCTTATGGCGCTGGGCTTGCCCATCTACGCCAGGCTCGGGGAGCAATCGCTCGAATTGACTTTCGTAGTGATGGGCGCGGTGATCGTTGCCGCGGCGCTGTGCTTGCGCGTGTATCGCTTGCCGGCGGCGGGCGATTGAATTGCGGTTCATTTGCGAGCGGGCGAGCCAATGGCTCGCCCCTACGGTTCGTCGCTTTGGCTTGAGCGCAGCTTGTAGACCATCCGTTTGTTATAGACCGCGCCGCTGGGCTGCAAATCGCTTTCGTAGAGCGCGAAGTCGGTCACGCGGAAAGGCTCAGTATAAAAATCGAGATGCTGCTGAATCCAGCGGCTGGCGATTCCGCGGCGCAGGGGCTTCTTGAAGCGCATCAGCGTGATATGCGGGTGATAGCGCCGCCGCTCGCGAATGAAACCTTCGCTTTCCAGGGCCTTTCCCGCCGCCTCGTGCAAGGCGCGCAAGGCGGGCGTATTCTGCACGCCAGCCCAGATGACGCGCGGACGCGCCTCGATCGGGAATTGACCGACGCCCTGGATGCGCAAGTCGAAGGCGGGCAGGTCGACATCTTCAAGCGCCCGTTGATAAGCGCGGGCCACAGCCTCGGGCACAGCGCCGATGAAGTGCAGCGTCAGGTGCAGGGCCTCGCGCCGCGGCCAGCGGCCCGGCGGCAGATCGTGCTCGCGCAGGCGCAGGATCTGGTCTTTGATAGTCTCGGGCAGGTCGATGGCGACGAATAGGCGTGGCAAGATTGATCCTCAAGTGCATGAATTCAGATTCCTACTATACAATAATGGCAAGTGATTGGCATCTGATTGACTTATGTGGCAGTAGCACGCGTCCCAACAAATAGTCTTTGGATGCAATTTAGATTTGGGAGTTAAATGATGAACGACAATCCGTTGATTTTTTTGCTTGGGGGCGCGCTTATCTTATTCTTGGGGCTGAACGGCCTGCGCAATAGACAAGTCTACTTGGGCCGTCTGTTCAGGTTTGCGGGCCCGAAGATGGTTATGAAAGGCCGTATTCCGGTTTTGATTTATGGCATCGGGTTGAGCCTTGGAGGCGCGTTAGCGATTTTGTCCGGTATAACCGACTTGGGCAGCTTCGATTTCGCGGCCAGCGACCAGATCAAACTGATCACTGTGATATTGCTTTTGGCTAGCTTCATCGTGTCGGTGGTTTGGGAGTTTTACTATTATGTGAATAACGAGGGGCCCTACGCCTATTCCGACGTCGAGACGCAGGAAGACAACGGTTCCTACCGTAGTCTATTCCGATAGATTCCTAAATCCTGGACCAAAGATCTTGCGCGCATTAGCCGGCAGCATCCTCTCCCGGTCGCTGTGGCATCGTGTGCGCCCTCTCGACCCGTTTCGCGAATAGTGATACGGTAGTCGTATTGACGTATGCCGTATCAGCGAGTTTGATGGTCACAGCGAGGAGCAAATAGATGCCGGCTAGACGATTGCTGTTTTTCTGCGCCGTAGTCCTGGCGCTGATTCAGATTCCCGCCACTGTTGTCCGCGCGGACAGCCACTGCGACTTTGCGGACGAGACGATCCTGATTGGCGGCGTCGTGCCGCTTTCATCGCCCGGCTCGGTCGCCGGCGGCATCGGCATGGATTGGGGCTTTCAGCAGGCCGTCGCCGATATCAACGCCGGCTGCGGCATCGCGATCGACGGGGTCAATCATCGCATCAAGGTTATCACGGCCGATTCGGAAGGCGTCTCGGAATATGGCCAGCTGGCGGTTGAGCGCTTGATTTTTCAGGACGGCGTGAGCGGAATCGTCGGCATCTATCACAGCGCGGTTGGCCTGGCGACTATGGGCATGGTCCAGGAATATCGCATTCCCACCATTTACGCCCATCCGCGCAACGATTACATCAGCGCCAGCGGCTACATCGAATATGAAGGCGAGCCGGCGCGCCGCAGCCAGGGCGTGGATTATGTCTTCCGCACATCGCCGCCCAGCTCCATCGTCGGCAAGGTCGTGACGGATTGGCTGGTGTCGCAGGGCGTCGAAGATGTCGTCTTGATTCTGGAGAATACCGATTATGGGCATCCGGCGGCGGAGGCGGAGCGAGCGCATCTGGAGCGGGCCGGCGTGCAGGTGGATCAACTGGAAATCGAGCTGGGCACCGAGGACTTCGTGCCGATTCTCAGCCGCCTCTGGGCGCGCCCGGAAATGCCGGACGCCATTCGCATCCTCGTCAGTGGCGAGACCTCTTACAACTTGACGCAGCAAATGGCCGAATTGGGCATCGCCCCGACGCCGGAGACCATTTGCGTCACCAACCACCTGGCATTCCAGTCGGAACAGTATTGGAATACGGTGCCCGATGGCAACTATTGCGCCTTCGATCGGGTCGGCACGATACCAAGCCTTTACAACGAAATGGCGCAAGAACTGGACCGGCGCTATCGGGAGGACTTCGGCGATGTCCTGGTCAGCTTTGCGATGGAAGCCTACGACAGCGTCTGGCTGATGGCGGATGCGATGCGACGCGCGGGCAGCTACAGCGATCCGGACGCGATTGTGACGGCCCTGGAAGCCACCGATATCGATCTGTCGCAAGGCCATTACTATTTCACCTACGGCAGCCACAATCCCGTAATTCCGGAGGGGACGCCCGACTACCTGTGGCATCAGTGGCCCGTGCCCGTCGTGACCGTGATGCAGTATTTTGAGCAAAATCAAGCCGCCCTGGATGCCGCTGTTGTCTATCCGGAGATCTTTCAGACGCATGGAAGGGCCTACTTCCAGCCGGGCGGTTCCAACTGAGGCATCTTTTCTAAGCGGATCAAGATTCGTCGTGCATTAAGCGCGGGACCCAGCGACGCCGCGTGCCAAGCAAGTCATGCGAAATTCAGCATAAGGTCGATTTGTTAGGCTTGTCCGCATCTAAAAGTGGGCTTTGTTCGTCGAAGTTCGTACCCCATCCCCGGCCTGCGCCCCCTCGGTCCCCCGCCTCACGGGGGATGTTTCCCAGTGAACTGGGGAAGGGTGACTCTACAAAGAAGCTCGTAGGTTGACCCCAAAACACATTGAATATGCCGATGAAGTCAGTCTCTTTCAGCGCGCTCCCCCTTCCCCAGCTTGCTGCTGACGGCCGGACAGGTTTACAGAGACGCGCACATCAAGGTCAACCCCTCCCCCCGGCCCCCTCCCCGACGCATCGGGGAGGGGGAGCGGACTGAGAACTATTGGTATACTTTGTTGTGCTTTGTTAGTTTCAGTACAAACCCATCAACTTCTTTGTAGAGTCACCCTTCCCCAATGCTTTGGGGAAGGGCCGGGGATGGGGTAGAAAAGCTGTCCTGTCGTCAGCAGCTTGCTGGGGAAGGGGGCTGGGGGGATGGGGTAGAAAAAGCGCGGTAGCATTAACCAGTACCGGACAAGCCTTGTAGGGTGGACACTGTGTGTCGCCCGCTCTCGCTATAGCATTCCAATCAGGTTTCGCAAAAGTAACGTTGTATTACCGAGCTAAGGACGCGCGCTCCTGTTAGAATGACTATTAGGAGGGGGCTATGAAGAATCCTGGAATCGTTCTGCTGCTGGCGGCGCTTTTGCTGTTGCCGCTGGGCGCGGCGGAGGCGCAGTCCGATTGTGACTTCGCCGATGAGGTCATCAAGTTTGGCGCTTTCGCGCCGCTATCGGCGCCCGGGGCGGTAGTGGCCGGCGTCGTCATAGACTGGGCGGTGCAGCAGGCCGCGGCGGACATCAACGCCGAATGCGGCATTAGCGTCAATGGCGTCAATCATCGGCTCGAGGTCATCACCGGCGATACCGAAGGCATCTCCGAACGCGGGCAGGCGGTGGCGGAACGCTTCATATATGACGAGGGCGTTCACGGCGCCGTCGCCGGCTTTCATAGCGCGGTGGCGCTGGCGGCGATGGGCATTTTGCAGGAAAATCGCATCCCGACGGTATGGGCCGGTCCCTGGAATGACAACGTCACCGCCAATGGCATCATCGAATACGAAGGTCGGCCGCCGCGCATCAATGACGGCGTGGATTATATCTTCCGCATCTCGCCTTCCTGGACGATGGTGGGCTCGGTGGTCGCCAATTGGCTCATCTCGCTCGGCGCTGAGGATGTGATCATCCTGGCGGAAAACACCGATTTCGGGCAGCCGGCTGCGGCCGACGAGAAAGCGCGGCTGGAGGCGGCTGGCATCGCGGTCGAGCAATACAATATCGAGTTGGGCACGGAAGATTTTGTCCCGATCCTTAGTCGCATTGAACTGCGCCCGGAACCGGCCGACGCCATCCATATCATCATCACCGGCGATACCGCCCTTAATCTCAACCAGCAAATGGCGGAATTGGGCATCGCGCCCAGCCCGGACACAATCTGTATCGCTGGCTACGATGCCGAGCAATCGACGCAGTTTTGGGCGAGCGTGGAAGACGGCAATTACTGCGCCTTTAATCGCACCGGCGTCATCCCATCGCTATTCAGCGAGATGGGCGCCGAGCTCAACCGCAAATATGAAGAATACTGGGACGACACCGCGCCCAGCTTTGCGATGGAGCCCTATGACAGCGTGCTGCTCCTGGCGAACGCCATCGAACGCGCCGGCAGTTTCAGCGATCCCGACGCCATCGTCGCCGCGATCGAAACATCGGATGTGGAACTGTCGCAAGGGCGTTATTATTTCGATTATGGCGGGCACAATCCCGAGCTGCCGCCGGACTCGGCGCCGTTCCTCTGGCATCAATGGCCGGCGCCCATCGTCACAGTCATGCAGTATTTTGAATTTGGGCAAGACGCGCTGGATGCCGCCGTCGTCTTCCCCGAAGCCTACCAAACCCATGGCACGACTTATATCGCGCCGGGCACGAGGCCCTGACCTGAGTATCTGAAACAGATATGTGTTATGCTATAGCATAAGAAAAATTAACGACCAATTTGGCTTGGAGGCCGACATGATTATTCGTTCATCATTCTCAATTGCATTGGCGGTAATGCTCGTGTTGCTGCTCGTTGGCGGCGCGGCGACCGCGGACGGGCACTGCGAATTCGCCGACGAGACGATCAAGATTGGCGGCATCGCGCCGCTCTCGCCGCCCGGTTCAACCGGCGCTGGCGTCGTGATTGACTGGTCCTATCAGCAGGCGGCGGACGATATCAACGCCGATTGCGGGGTCGACATCGCCGGCGTCAATCATCAGGTCGAGGTCATCACCGGCGACTCTGAAGGCATATCGGAGCGCGGCCAGGCGCTCGCCGACCGCTGGATTTTCGAAGACGGCGTGCATGGCGTCGTCGGCGGCTATCACAGCGCTGTCGCCCTGGCCTTGATGAAATTGACCCAGGAGAACGGCATCCCCACCTTGTTCGCCGGTCCCTGGAACGACAACATCACCGCCAACGGCATCATCGACTTCGAGGGCAGGCCGCCGCGGATCGACGATGGCGTAGACTATATTTTCAGGACCTCGCCGGCCAATTCTATGGTGGCGGCGGTTGTCGCCGACTGGATTATCGAGCTCGGCCTGGAAGACGTGATTATCGTTGCCGAGACCACCGACTGGGGCCAGCCAGCCGCTGCGGATGAAACGGCGCTCCTGGAGGCGGCGGGCGTCAGCGTGGAGCAGTACGATGTCGAGCTGGGCACGGAAGATTTCGTCCCGATTCTGAGCCGCATCCAGGCCCGCGGCGAGCCGGCCGACGCCATCCACGTCATCGTCACCGGGGAGACGGGCTTCAACCTGAATCAGCAAATGGCGGAGTTGGGCATCGCGCCTAGCGACGACACGATCTGCATTGCCGAATCTGTCGCCGGCGATTCCGGACCCTGGTGGGATGCCGTGCCCGATGGCAACCACTGCGCCTTCCCGCGCGTCGGCGCCACCCCGGCCCTCTTTGGCGATATCGCCCTGCATTTGAACGAACGCTATACCGAAGTCTATGGCGGCGTCGCGCCAAGCTTCGCCCTTGAACCCTACGATAGCGTCCTCTTGCTGGCGCATGCCATGGATGTGGCTGACAGCTACGAAGATGGCGCTGCAGTTGTTGCGGCGCTGGAAAGCATCGATGTCGTGCTGGCGCAAGGGCGCTACTATTTTGATTACGGCAGCCACAACCCCGAGCTGCCCGAGGGCGTCCCCGCCTACATGTGGCATCAATGGCCAGACCCGATCGTGACAATGGTGCAGTACTTCGAGCAGGGCCAGGACGCGCTGGACGCCGCCGTGATATATCCGCCGGTCTATCAGACGCACGGGACGAATTACATCGCGCCGGGCACGTCGCCCTAATTCCGCGCCTCCAGATCTGAAGGCGCTACAATCCACATATTGCATTGGGCGGGCGCAATGCCCGCCCCTTTTTTGTGGCAAAGCCTTTTTTGCAGCAAAGAACGAAGGGTAGCCGACGATGACGTTTCCCGAATTGAGCGAGGCATTTCGCATCGGTCGCTTGCAGCCGCCGCGCCGTCAGGCGCGCATGGTCCTCGATACCGACACATACAACGAGATTGACGACCAATTCGCCTTGACCTATGCGCTGCTTTCGCCGGAAGCCATGTCGGTGGAGGCGGTATACGCCGCGCCCTTTCACAACAGCCGCTCGTCCGGTCCGGCCGACGGCATGGAAAAGAGCTACGAAGAAATCTTGCGTCTGCTCGATTTTCTGGGGCGGTCGGCCGATGGCTTCGCCTTTCGCGGCTCGACCGCCTACATGGGAAAAGACCGGACCCCGCAAGACAACGACGCCGTCCGCGATATGATTGCGAAGGCCAAAGCCAGCGCCGAGGACGACCCTCTTTATGTGGTCGCCATCGGCGCGATCACGAATGTGGCGTCGGCGCTGCTGCTGGAACCGGACATCATTCGCAATATCGTCGTCGTCTGGCTGGGCGGGCACAACCTGAATTGGCCGCACACGCGTGAATTCAATCTCGTGCAGGATGTGCCGGCGGCGCAAGTTGTGCTGGACAGCGGCGTACCCTTCGTCATCGTGCCCTGCTACGGCGTGACCTCGCACCTGTTGACGACGCTGCCGGAATTGCAGACCTTCATCGGCGGAACGAGCCGCGTCGGCGAATATCTCTGCCAGATCTTCGCCGAGTACCGGCCCGATCAGTTCGGCGCTTCCAGCGTCATCTGGGATATCTCAACTATCGCCTGGTTGATCAACGGCGACTGGTTGCCGAGCGATCTGGTCCACAGCCCGCTACTGACCGATCAAGTGACCTGGAGCTTCGACCGCTCGCGTCATCTGGTTCGCGTGGCGAATTTTGTGCATCGCGATCCGATCTTCCGCGACCTCTTCGGCAAGATCAGGGCATTGGGCAACTAGCTCTAACAGGCGGTATTCAGCCAGTCGTATGCTTTGCGCAGCTTCCGGACGCGCGCGCGCACGGAAGCGGCCTCGTCCCGCTCGGCCGCGGCCAGCAGGTCCAAAGCGCTCGCTCGATAGGCGGGCGCTTGCTCGGCCAGCGCAACCGCGCCGTGCACGCTCCAGGCGCGGATGAAGGTATTGTCGCCGCGGGCCTGGGCGGCCAACGCATTCATCAGGGGCGCGGCCATCTCCGCTGGCAGGACCAGCGTATCCATCATTTGCAGGATGTGTATGCGGGGCAGCCAGCCGCTTTCGTCGACTAGCAGCCTTAATAGCGTTTCAGTTTGCCTAGACGACAACTGCGCGTCGCCAACGCCAAAACGTTTGAGCAGCCAGGTCGCCGCCGTTTGCAGGTTAGGATCGTCGCTGGCGGCGAAATCGCAGAGTTCCGCAATCAAATCGGCATCCGCGCTGTGCGCCGCGGCGAATTGCTCCAAGGGAGCGGTCCGCTTGCCGTCGAAATCAAACAGGGCTTGCGCCAGCGCGTCGGTCCGAGGGCTGGTCATTTCAGCTTGGGCAGATACGTACTGGCCTCTTCGATCAGCTTGCGTACGGCCGGCTTTTCCAGGTCGGCCGCACTGCGGATCTTGATGTGACGCAGATCTTTGCCCGAACCTTCCAGCAGGTTTTCCGGGTCGAGCAAATGCGCGCCATAGAAGAAACCAAGATTGACGCGCTGCTTGAAGGGCGCGATGTAACAAAAATGTTCCGACATCTTTTTGGGTCCGACGCCATAGCCGGCGATCCTTTGCCTGGCCCAAGGCACCTCGGTGATGCCGGGCATGACATCGGCCAGGAGGGCGCGGGCGTCATGGGCGAGCTGCTGGATTTCCGGCGGGGCTTGGGCGATCACATCTTCGAAGCTGCCGTTGCCGCCGACGGTCTTGATAGCTGGTTTGGCCATTGTCGCCTCGCGCTGAAGAGTGCTGCCGCTGGATTTTAATGATGGCCGGCTGCAAATGTCAATGCGCGCCGCCTGTTCCCCAGAACAATTGCGCCAAATTGACATTGCGCTGACAAATGACGATTCTTGCTCGCATTGCGTAGTCTGTAATGCTTGATTAGTATGGCGGATGTGTATCAAAAACGCCGACAATATCCCGCTACTTGAAGTCATTTAGCCGTTTATGATATGTTTTATAGTAATGTTTCTTAAGGACGCAACCCGTGAGAACAGTTGATTTCATCCGCCCGCTCGTTTCTATAGTAATGCCGGTATACAACGGCGAAGATCATCTTGCGGAAGCGAGACAAAGGCGCGGAAAAAAACTCGCTACTTGAAGTTGATAAGCGGTGTATAGTATATTATGATACATTACGTTGTTAAGGTCGCTTATGGAAGCAACCCGTGAGAATCATTGATCACCCCCCCCCCCCCCCCCCCCCCCCCCCCCCCCCCCCCCCCCCCCCCTCGTTTCAATTGTCATGCCGGTATACAACGGCGAAGAGTACCTTGCTGCGGCCATAGACAGTATCCTGGCGCAGACCTATAGCAATTTCGAACTCGTCGTCGTGGATGATGGCTCAGAGGATGGTTCGGCCGAGGTCGTCCGCGCCCATGCCTTGCGCGACAGGCGCATTCGCTTCTTTCAACTCGAACAAAATCGTGGCGAAGCCGCAGCGCGCGGTCACGGCGTTTCCAAGGCAGATGGCGAGTTCGTCACTTTTCTGGACAGCGACGACTTGAGTTTGCCGGAGCGCTTGCAGAAACAGGTGGCATTTCTGCAAGCGAAGCCGGAATACGATGGTGTTGGCACCCACGCCAAAGTCGTAAATGCCGAGATGCAATACCTTTATGATCTCAGGCCGCCGCGGCATCACGCGCTGATTCTATTTGCACAGTTCATAGGCGGAGATCCATTCGTGCATGCTTCAATCATGCTGCGCCGCGAACTCTTCAAAATTGCCGGCAAATATGACGCCTCCATGCGCATTGCTGCTGACGTTGATTTGATGACAAGGCTGATGGGACGAGCGCGCTTTTCCAACATCCCTGAACGCCTGTACATTTATAGGCGTCATGCGCGTCAGCTTACTGCCGAGCAAAGCGACAAGCCTCGACAGGCAAAGTTATTGGTGCGAGCGCGCCGGTTTGAGCGGTTGTGGGGCGAGGCGCCGCCTGATGTACTTGACAGGTTCGCCGATGTCCGACCTTGGTCGAAGTTGAGTTGGCGTGAACGCCGCGCGGCTAAAAGGGAACTCATCCGCTTGATAGACTCGCTGGTCGCCGCCAAATGGGTTGAGCCCGGTGAAAGGCCGCTTCTCATAACTGAGATGAATCGCCGCCTGGAACAGGTCAGCCCGCGTCTGTGGCAGATGTTTTGCCATTGGCGGCGGCATCGCTTCGGCCGTCGGCGGGCGCCGCCCGGCGCGGTTTCATCGACGCATCGGGTCTAACATGTATCAGGATGCGAAGCGTCTGGTCTCGGTCAATATGCCGGTATACAACGGTGAAGATTATCTTGCGGAATTGAGACAAAGGCGCGGAAAAAACTCGCTACTTGAAGTTGATAAGCGGTGTATAGTATATTATGATACATTACGTTGTTAAGGTCGCTTATGGAAGCAACCCGTGAGAATCATTGATCCCCCCCCCCCCCCCCCCCCCCCTCGTTTCAATTATCATGCCGGTATACAACGGCGAAGAGTACCTTGCTGCGGCCATAGACAGTATCCTGGCGCAGACCTATAGCAATTTCGAACTCGTCGTCGTGGATGACGGCTCAGAGGATGGTTCGGCCGAGGTCGTCCGCGCCCATGCCTTGCGCGACGGGCGCATTCGCTTCTTTCAACTCGAACAAAATCGTGGCGAAGCCGCAGCGCGCGGTCACGGCGTTTCCAAGGCAGATGGCGAGTTCGTCACTTTTCTGGACAGCGACGACTTGAGTTTACCGGAGCGCTTGCAGAAACAGGTGGAATTTCTGCAAGCTAAGCCGGAATTCGGCGGGGTCGGCACTCATGCCAAAGTCGTGGATGCGGATTTGAAGCCGCTATATGACCGCAGGCCGCCGGCGCATCACGCGTTGATTCTGTTTGAACAGTTCATCGGCGGAGATCCCTTCGTGCATGCTTCGATCATGCTGCGTCGCGAACTCTTCAAGATTGCCGGCAATTATGACACTTCGTTGCGCTATGGCGCTGACGGTGATTTGCTGACGCGTTTGATGGGTCGGGCGCGCTTTTCCAACATCCCGGAATGCTTGTACATTTGCCGGCGCCATGGCCGTCAGCTTACTGCCGAGCTAGGCGACAGGCGCCGACACGATATGTTGTTGGTGAGGGCGCGCCGGTTTGAAAGGCTCTGGGGCGAGGCGCCGAAGGAGGTATTGGACCGGGTGGCCAAGGTGAGACCTTGGTCGAAGTTGAGCTGGCGCGAACGCCGGGCGGCGAAACGGGACCTCACCAGCCTGATCGACTCGCTGGTCGCCGCCAAATGGGTTGAGCCCGGTGAAAGGCCGCTTCTCGTCGCCGCGATGAATCGCCGGTTGGAACAGGTCAGCCCGCGTCTGTGGCAGATGTTTTGCCATTGGCGGCGGCATCGCTTCGGCTGTCGGCAGGCGCCGCCCGGCGCGGTTTCATCGACGCATCGGGTCTAACATGTATCAGGATGCGAAGCCTCTGGTCTCGGTCAATATGCCGGTATACAACGGCGAAGATTATCTTGCGGAAGCGAGACAAAGGCGCGAAAAAAACTCGCTACTTGAAGCCAATTGTGATATATTGCGCTATTAGTGTCGCTTATGGAAGCAACCCGTGCGAACAATTGATTTCATCCCCCCCCCCCCCCCCACTCGTTTCAATTGTCATGGCCGTATACAATTGCGAAGACTTCCTCGCCGCCGCCATCGAGAGCATTCTGGCGCAGACTTTTTCCGACTTTGAATTTATCATCGTCGATGACGGGTCGCAGGATCGCTCGCCTCAGATTGTCCGCGAATACATGAATCGGGACGGGCGCATTCGTTTCATCCAACTTGAGCGCAACCAGGGCCCGGCAGCAGCCAGGAACCGCGGCATAGCCGCCGCCATGGGGGAGTTTGTAGCGGGAATGGATAGCGACGATGTAAGTTTGCCAGAGCGCCTGCGGAAGCAAGTGGAGTTTTTGCATTCAGCGCCTGATATCGGCGCGGTAGGCGCCCATGCCAAAGTTGTAGACGCGGATTTGCAGTTGCTGTTCCACAGGAAACCGCCCCGGCGCCATGCCCATCTTATGTTGTACCAGTTCATAGAAGGCTACCCCTTTATTTGCTCGTCGCTCATGTATAGGCGTCCGCTTCTCCTCGCTATTGGCGGCTATGACGAATCAATGGGCTATCATACCGGCGAGGATATGGACATGATTTTGCGCCTCATGGGGCGGACACGCTTTGCCAACATCGCGGAAAGCTTGTACTTGTACCGCATGCACAGACAGCTGACTGCGCGGGAGCAAAGCCGACGCAAGCGCCATTCGCAGATAATACGACAGCGTCGGCTGGAGCGGCTCTGGGGCGAGGCGCCGGATGCCAGCTTGGTCCGCTTTAACTGTCTGTATCGGAGACATAAGCTCAGTTGGAAGGAACGGCGAGCGGCAAAGCGCGACTTGAGACGCCTGATTGATGCCATGCTCGTCAAGAACTGGGTCGAGCCGGCCGACATGCCTCTCATGATTGCCGATATGAATAATCGATTGGAACAGGCGAGCCCACGTATATGGCAGCGATTCTGCCATTGGCGGCGCTATCGCTTCGGTGGTGCGTAGAAGCCGCGGGACGCCGGAATCAACGAAAGACCGGGCAGACTATTTGGTTACAAGTAGCGTGAGAAAGGATATCATGCCTTTAGTCTCGGTAATCATGGCCGTATACAACGACGAAGACTACGTTACCGCCGCTATCGAGAGCATTTTGGCGCAGACTCTTACCGACTTTGAATTTATCATCGTCGATGACGGCTCGGAGGATCGCTCGCCTCAGATTGTCCGCGAATACATGAATCGGGACGGGCGCATTCGTTTCATCCAACTTGAGCGCAACCAAGGCCCGGCGGCAGCCAGGAACCGTGGCGTAGCCGCCGCCACGGGCGACTTTGTAGCGGGAATGGATAGTGACGATGTAAGTTTGCCCGATCGCCTGCAGAAACAGGTGAGCTTTCTACACGGAAACAGACATGTCGGCGCGGTCGGCAGCCATGCCAAAGTTGTAGACGCGGATTTGCAGTTGCTCTTCCACAGTACGCCGCCCCAGCATCATGCCCACATCATGTTGTATCAGTTCATTGAAGCACACCCGTTCGTGGATGCGTCGGTTATGTTTAGGCGTCCGCTTCTCCAGGCCATTGGCGGCTATGACGAATCTATGGGCTATCATACCGGTTCGGATATGGACATGATTTTGCGCCTCATGGGGCGGACCCGCTTTGCCAACATTGCGGAAGGCTTGTACTTTTACCGCAAACACAGACAGCCGACTGCGCGGGAGCAAAGTGAACGCAAGCGCCATTCGCAGATGCTGCGCAAGCGCCGGCTCGAGCGGCTCTGGGGCGAAGCGCCGGATGCGAGCTTGCTCCGCTTTGAGCGTCTGCATCGGGGCCATAAGCTCAGTTGGAAGGAACGGCGGGCGGCAAAGCGCGACTTGAGACGTCTGATTGACGCCATGCTTGCCAAAAACTGGGCCGAGCCGGCCGACATGCCTCTCATGATTGCCGATATGAATAATCGATTGGAACAGGCGAGCCCACGTATATGGCAGCGATTCTGCCATTGGCGGCGCTATCGCTTCGGTGGTGCGTAGAAGCCGCGGGACGCCGGAATCAACGAAAGACCGGGCAGACTATTTGGTTACAAGTAGCGTGAGACAGGATAACATGCCTTTAGTCTCGGTGATCATGTCCGTATACAACGACGAAGACCATGTCGCCGCCGCCATAGAGAGCATCTTGGCGCAGACTTTTTCCGACTTTGAATTTATCGTCGTCGATGACGGCTCACAGGATCGCTCGCCTCAGATTGTCCGCGAGTACATGAATCGGGACGGGCGCATTCGTTTGATCCAACTTGCGCAGAATATGGGGCCAGGGCCGGCCAGGCAATGCGGCCTGGATGCCGCTATCGGCGTATTTGTTACCGGCATGGATAGCGACGACGTCTGTTCGCCGGAGCGCCTCCAAAAGCAGGTGGACCTTTTGCAAGCGCAGCCGGAATACGGCGCGGTCGGCACACATGCCAAAGTCGTGAATGCGGAGATGCGACACCTGTATGATCGCAGGCCGCCGCCGCATCACCCGCTGATTCTATTTGAACAATTCATAGGCGGAGATCCATTCGTGCACACTTCGGTGATGATGCGCCGCGAACTTGCGCTGGCTGCCGGCGGTCATGACCTGTCATTGCATTGGGGCACGGACAGTGACTTGATGACTCGATTAATGGGCAGGACGCGTTTTGGCAACATCCCCGAGCGCCTTTACACCTACCGTCGGCGAAAGGGCCAGCGGACGGCCCAGTCGAACCCGAGACGCTTGAAGGACATGCGGCTGATACGGGCGCGCCGGTTTGAACGGCTCTGGGGCGAGGCGCCGGATGAGGTATTGGACCGGTTCGCCAGGGTGAGACCCTGGTCGAAGCTGAGTTGGCGCGAACGCCGGGCGGCGAAACGGGACCTCATCCGCTTGATCGACTCGATGATCGCGGCCAAATGGATCGAGCCCGGTGAAAGGCCGCTTCTCGTCGCCGCGATGAATCGCCGCCTGGAACAGGTCAGCCCGCGGCTTTGGCAGATGTTCTGCCATTGGCGGCGGCATCGCTTCGGCGATACGAATAAGGCGCTGGACGGGGTATTATGGTGGCGCCAGAAGTAGCGCGAGACAGGATTTCATGACTCTGGTTTCGGTAATCATGCCGGTGTTTAACGGCGAAAGATATCTTGCGGAAACGATCGAGAGTATTCTGGCGCAAACCTTCATTGACTTCGAATTTATCATTGTTGACGATGGCTCCCACGATAGTTCAGCGCAGATCATTCGCGCTTATCAGAACAGTGATAAGCGCATTCGATTATTGTGTCTGGACGAGAATACGGGTATTTCTCGCGCAACAAACCACGGTATCGCAAACTCGCGATGCCAATATATCGCACTTACGGATCAGGATGATATAAGCCTCCCTGATCGCCTTCAGATGCAAGTCGATCGTTTGAACGCCGTTCAAGATATTGCTGTCTTGGGCACTTGCGCTTACATAGTGGACGAGAATCTGAAACGGCCTGCCCCTTATGATGTCGCAAGCGATCACGCTTCCATTGCGCTCGCGTTCTTCGTTGCTCGGCCATTTGCTGGCAATACCGTCATGCTGAGGCGCGAGGCGTTTGACGAGATCGGATTGATGAATTCTGAAATGGATTCTGTGCAAGACATGGAACTGCTATGGCGCGCGGTTAAAAGCGTGAAATGCGCAAATCTTCCTGACAGATTGCTTCTTTGGCGACGGCATGAGAACGCGCTTGGCATGAGACGGGACGCGACTCTAACCAGGCGCTTTCGAGCGAACATGCTAAGAGATCTTTGGAATGAGGCGCCGGACGAGACCCTGCAGCGTTTCGAACGATTGCGAAGCTTCGAGAAATTCGGCTGGCGCGAACGGCGCTTGGCTAAGCATGATATGAAACGGGTCGTCGATGCCTTGGTCGCCAAAAGTTATGTGGATCCCGGCGACCTGTCAAAGCTCTACACGCAGGTCGATAGACGCCTTGAAAGCATGACGCCGCGTCTGTGGCAGATGTTCTGCCATTGGCGGCGGCATCGTCTCGGGCGCGGGTCCTGAATCCAGCGCAAGCGGCATACCCGGCCCATTGACAGTACAGTTTACGTCATCGTCGCCCCTGCGTATAATCCAGCCTTAGGTCTATCGGGACGCAGGATGGAAGAGCGATGACGGACGACCGCTTGTTAAAATGGCGCGGCGAGTTTCCCATTCTCAGCCGCTGCAATTATCTGATCAGCAATTCCCTGGGCGCGATGCCGCGCGGCGTTTACGACAGCCTGCAGCATTATGCCGATACCTGGGCGGAGCAGGGCGTTTCCGCCTGGGGCAGCGGCTGGTTTGAGCTGCCGCAGACCGTTGGCGACAGAATCGCGCCGTTGATGGGCGCGGCGCCGGGCAGCGTGCTCGTGCACCAAAACGCGAGCATCGCCAACAGCATCCTTTTTGGCGCCCTCGATTTCAGCGATGCCAGCCGCGACAAGGTGGTCATCACAGATCTGGATTTCCCCAGCGATGTTTACGCGCTGCGCAGTTGGCTGCCCGAGCGCATGCGAATCCATACCGTGCGATCGCGCGATGGGATCAGCATCGACATTGACGAATTCCTGGACGCCATTGATGAATCAACCCGGCTCGTCAGCACGTCGCATGTGCTGTTTCGCAGCGCCTTCATCATGCCAGCGCGGGAGATCACGGCGAAAGCCCACCGCGTCGGCGCGCAAGTGGCATTCAATGGCTACCATAGCGTCGGCGTGATTCCCGTGGATGTCGGCGCCTGGGATGTCGATTATTACATCGGCGGCACGCTCAAGTGGCTCTGCGGCGGGCCGGGCGGCGTTTTCATGTACGCGCGTCCTGATCTCCTGCCGAGCTTGAATCCCAAAGTGACCGGCTGGTTCGCCAGCCGCGCGCCCTTCGCGTTTGATGTGGAAAAGCTGGACCTGCGCGAGGATGCCTATCGCTTGATGAATGGCACGCCGGGCATTGCCTCGCTGCATGCCATACAGCCGGGCGTCGACATCATCGCCGAGATCGGCGTATCGGCGATTCGGGAGAAATCAATGCGGCAGACCGCGCTGATCATCGCGCTCGCGGATGAATTGGGATATGAAGTGGTCTCGCCGCGGGATGTGGAGCGGCGGGCCGGCACAGTGACGGTGAATCCGCCGCAGGCCTACGAAGTTTCATGCGAGTTATTGGCGCGGGATATCAAGGTCGATTTTCGTCCCAAAGCCGGCATCCGCATCGCGCCGCATTTTTATAACAGCGACGCCGAGATTCGCGACGCGCTGCTGGCCATCGGCGAGATCCTCGCTGACGGCAGTTGGCGCCGGCATCAGCTGAGTTGACGCGGGCAATCGACCAAGCCAGCCTCCCAGCGATTGACGAGGGACATACGCATGACGCAAATCGGCATCATGATTGAAGCGCCCGAAGGCTTGAATTGGCCGCGCTGGATGCGGATCCTGCGGACGGCGGAAGACTGCGGCTTTCAAAGCGTCTTCCGCTCGGACCACTTCACAAACTCGGTCGGCGAAGACCGGGATTCGCTTGAGCTATGGATGTCGCTGGCTTATGCCGCCAGCCATACCCGGACCATCGAATTGGGTTCTTTGGTGGCGCCCGTGACCTTCCGTCATCCCAGCATGAACGTTCGTTACGCCGCCGCGATTGACGACCTGAGCGGCGGGCGCTTGGTCTTCGGCATGGGCGTCGGCTGGCAAGAGCGCGAGCACAGGCGCTTTGGCATCCCCTTCCCGGATGCTTCCACGCGCTACGCTATGCTGGAGGAAGCGCTGGAATTGACGCGGCTGCTCCTGAGCAGCGAGGCGCCCAGCAAATTCCAGGGCGCGCATTTTCAGCTTGAAGACGCCATCCTACTGCCGCGGCCGGCGCGAGCGGGCGGTCCCCCGCTCTTGATCGGCGGCAACGGTCCCCGGAAAACGCTGCCGCTGGCGGCCAAATACGCCGACGAATGGAATGCCGATTTCATCAATGTCGCGACATACAAGCAGCGCCGCGCATTGATGGAGCAGTACCTGGCGAAACAGGGACGCTCGCCGCAAGACATGAAGTTCTCGCTGAAGACCCGGGTCATGTACCGCCGGACGCAGGCCCAGTTGGATGCCTTCTTGCGCGAAAGTGGCGTGAGCGATGAGGCGCTGCGCGAAGGCCGATTGATCGTCGGCGCGGCCGCTGAAATCGTCGATCAGATTGGCGCCCGGGCCGAAGCCGGCGTCGAGCGGCTCATGCTGGCTTGGCCGGACATGGACGACATGGATAACCTGGAACTGTTTGCGCGGGATGTGCTGCCGCAGGTTGCGGATTAAATCCAGCGGGCCTGGCACGCAATTGGAACGCGGCAATGCTGTAAGATTCCGTAAGAATATTCAAGGCATGGAGCAAAAGGCATGACGCAAATTGGCATCATGATTGAAGGACAGGATGGCTTGAATTGGCCGCGTTGGAAGCGGATCCTGCGCACGGCGGAAGACTGTGGCTTCCAGTCTGTCTTTCGCTCGGATCACTTCACGAACGCGGACGGCGAAGACAAAGATTCCCTGGAGCTCTGGATTTCGCTGGCTTATGCCGCCAGCCACACGCAGAACATTGAGTTCGGCCCGCTGGTGGCGCCGGTGACCTTTCGGCATCCCAGCATGAATGTTCGTTACGCCGCCGCGATCGACGACTTGAGCGGCGGGCGGCTGGTATTCGGCATGGGCGCCGGTTGGCAAGGGCGGGAACACCGGAAGTTCGGCATCCCCTTCCACGACTTTTCCCGGCGCTACGACATGCTGGCGGAGGCTCTGGAATTGACGCGGCGGCTGCTGCGGAGCGATGCGCCCAGCGACTTCAAAGGCGCCTACTACCAGCTTGAAGACGCGATCCTGCTGCCGCGTCCGGCGCGTTCGGGCGGACCACCTATCATGATCGGCGGCAACGGTCCCAAAAAGACGCTGCCGCTGGCGGCAAAGTACGCCGATGAGTGGAATGCGGTCTTCATCGATGTCGCGAAATACGTGGAACTCAGGGCGCTGATGCGGCAGTACCTGGCTGAAGCGGGTCGCGCCCCCGACTCGCTGAAATACTCGCTGATGACGCGCGTGCTCTACCGCCCGACCCAGGCGTAGTTGGACGCCTTCTTGCACGACAGCGGCGTCGGCGATGAGGCGCTGCGTGAAGGCAGAATGATCGTCGGCGCCGCGGCGGAAGTGGTCGATCAGATCGGGGAGCGGGCGGAAGCCGGCGCTGAACGCATCATGCTGCAATGGATGGACATGGACGACATGGAGAACCTGGAATTGCTGGCGCGCGATGTGCTGCCGGCGTTTGCGGATTGAACGAAGTCCGCCGCGAATCTGCCTATGGGCGGCGCTAAGCCCCTAATTCGGAATCTGATCGATCGGCTCGCCCCGCTGATGCGCCAGCGCTGTCTCCACCATCTTGTCGAATGTATATTGCGGATTGTAACCCAGCACGGCGCGGGCCTTTTCGTTTGAGGAGGACGCGCCCCGGTAGAAGGGCAGCGTCACTTCCCGGTAGGGTCGCCCGGTGGCGTCGGCGAGCAGGCGCGCGGCGCTGGCGTATGTGACCGGCGGCGGTCCAGTCATGTCGAAGGCCTCGCCGATGGCGGCTTCGCTCTCGAGCGCCAGCAGCGTCCCGGCGACTGTATCGCGCACATCCTGGACAACCAGGCGCCAGGGCCGGCCCTGGGCGTCGCTCACGGCGCAGACGGCATCCGGCGTCAGCAGCGCCTCGCTCATGATCGCCTTGGTTTCTTCGACATGCTCCGCGCCGAACCAGGGGATGCGCTTCTTTGACAGCGTCATTTCGATGAAGTAATTCAGCCAGGCTGGCTTGAGCATGCCCAGCACTTCGTTGGCGGCTTTGATCGAGCTATAGCGCAGGATGGTCACAGGAATGCCATATTCGCGCATATAAGTCATGCAGATTTCTTCGGACAAGAGCTTGGTCAGCGCGTAGATGTCGATGGGCTTCTGCGGCGTCTCTTCATCGAAACTGACCGGCGTCGTGACGAAGGGATTGTAAGTTTGGTAGGTGCTGGCCAACAGAAAGCGCTTGAGCGGCCGGCGCGATGACAAGGCGCCTTCCAGCAGGCTCATGGTGGCGCGACTGTTGACATCAAGCATGCGCTCAGATGTGGATTGCCCTTGGGGAATCTGGGCCGCTTGATGCAGAACGACATCGACGCCGTCGACCGCGGCCCGCACGCGCTCGGCGTCGGCGATATCCGCCTCGAGGATCTCCACGCCCAGCCGCGCCGCCTTTTCCGCTTGCGGGTCATTTGGCATGACCAGCCCGCGAATTTCATAACCCCGTCGCATCATCTCGCGGGCGAGGTTGGGGCCGACACGACCGCTGATGCCGGAAATCAATGCCTTCATGTTATCGCTCCCCTTTTGCGCTTATTCACTTGCTCTTCGGCCGGAAGGCCCGGATTTTGCACTCGTCGGTCGTGAAATAGGCGCCTTCGATCAGATCCACGCAATAGGGAATCGCGGGCATCACAGCGTCCAGGCAATCGCGGATGGCGCTGGGCTTGCCGGGCAGATTCACGATCAGGGCGCGGCCGCGCACGCCGGCTGTCTGCCGCGAGAGAATGGCCGTCGGCACAAATTGCAGCGACACTTGCCGCATCAATTCGCCGAAGCCGGGCATCATCTTCTCGCAGACGGCTTCGGTGGCTTCGGGTGTGATATCGCGCCGGGCTGGGCCGGTGCCGCCGGTGGTGACGACCAGGCTGCAGCCGGCGTCATCAACCATCTGAATCAGCGCCGACTTGATCCGGTCCAGTTCGTCGGGCACGACCATAGGCACGGGCGCCCAGTCGTTGGTCAGCACTTCCAGCATATATTCCTCAATCGCTGGACCGCCCAGGTCTTCATAAACCCCGCGATAGGCGCGATCGGATACGGTGAGAATGCCGATTTTTGCGCGCATAGCCTATCCTTTCGTAATTGTACTTTTTTTGCCACCGAGTACACCGAGGGGCGCCGAGTGAAGCGAGGGCAGAGCCTGCTGAAGCTTACTTGCGCTTCCGCTGATTATATGGCGCCCCGCCAGATGAAGCGCCCTGCGTCTCGCGCGCTCCTTGCCTATGGATTGGCCACCCTATCTTAGCTATACTGGCGCGGGTTAGGCAATGGGGGCGGACGGCAATGAGCGAAAGGCAGGACTTGGGCGCGTTGGTCGAAGGCGCTGACGGCATCAGCGTCTTGCGCGGCGGCGGCGGCCGGCGCGACTGGAACGGCATCCATTACAAAACCGGTTTGTCGAGCAAGAATGTCAAGGCCAAGGCATTGTCGATCAATGTCGCGACGATTCCGCCGGGCGGCGTGGCCTACGCGCATATCCATGTCGACTTTGAGGTGATGCTCTACATTCTGGAGGGCGAGGTGCGGCATGAATACGGCGAGGGCTGCAAGCAGGTCGTGGACAATAGCGCCGGCGACTTCATCTTCATCGAGCCGGGCGTGCCGCATGAGGTCTTCAACTTGAGCGATACCGAGCCGGTGGTGGCTTTCGTGGCGCGCTCGACCGCTGACGAGTGGGACAAGATCATCCCCTATGATCGCGAGGCGGCGGGCTAATCCCCTTCGTCTGGACAGAAGTGTTCGCGCAGGCTGTCGAGGAATTCTGTTAGGGTAGTGAAAATATCGTCAGCGACCTGAACTGTTGATTTCGAGTCCAGCGAGAAAAACGCAACCGCCTTCTGATATTCCTTCTCGTTTCGCGGATGGGCCGTGCCGCTGTTTGAGCGCAGAAGTTGAAGCATTCTTACGTACTCAACATACCGAGTTGCGTCTTCAAATTCTTCGGATTCAAGAAATTCTGCGAGCACAGGAATGTTTTGTTTAGTCTTGTTGCTGGCATCCTTCCTTTTGAATCCGGGAATGAGCTTTCCAAGTTCTTTCTTGTTGATTCGATCTTGAAGGAGAATCGAAAGCGACAACACGATATCATGCAACTCGGTTTCTTCATTGGTGAGTGGACGTCGAAGTTTGCTGAAGTGATGTGTATCTGTTTCAGCCAACGGCTTGAACAGGTAGCAACCGAATTGCTTCAGCCATGCCTTCGAGAAAATCTCGTATGCCTGCTGGAAGCGCATTGCACAATCTTCAGTATCTACAAATTCCGCAAGAATTGATCGCCTGAAATTTGTGTCACTCATTCGACCGTCAGGCGGAATGTTGTATCGCTTCCAGTATAGTTGTTCCTTGTGAGGAAGATCGCCGCCCAAATCACCCAAGAAGACAATCACGTAATCGGAATGGTTGTTGTCCATTCGTAGCATCCATTTGCTACCACACCACAAAGCTCCGTCGTCTACCTTATACTTTGATTTCTCATTGTAGTATTTCGCGAGTACCTCACGTCTGAAGAAAATGGGCGTGAGGAAATTAGGCGCATCACGGTTTTTGCCGAAGAAATCCGCTAGTTTGTCGGGATGCGAAGTGTAGTAAATGGGTTAATCATTTTCGTCTATTCCAACTACGAATTCCTCAAACTTCCTTTCCGATTCTTCATCAAATGGCCATAATCCGCATTTGTCAAATGGCAGTCCCTCGACGATATATTTTCCATGTATCCACGACCACGAGACGTAACTGTCTATACTTAGATCATGGCAGTCGCTCACTCCGAAATCGTACAAGCAATGGTCGAAAAATATCTCTCTCCGCAACTCGGAGATACCTAAATCTGCCAACGCATGCTTTGAGTAATACATGTGCTCAAAATAAACAACTAGCGACATATGCTTCGCAGCCAGAAATTGTCGAAGATGTTTGCGGCTTATTTCTACCAAGTCGTCGGATAATTTGATGACCGGGACTTCGTCGCCGCTATCGTCAAATTTGACAAAAATTGAACCGCGCGAATCGAAATACAGGTTGTGAAATAGTCGGAATTCCTCGATCACTTCAATGCTTGCCGGTCGGAGTCCCTGATAGTTTCTGACTATTACTAATGGTTCAATGCCGTGATCGTGATGACCATTTCGACTGTATTCTAGAGTTGTACCCTCTGAATTCTGGTCGCGCACTTGCAGAAATGATGGTGCTGAATCGCCAATTTCCATATCCCAGTTGTAAGAGTCGAGAACAAGCTGCAAGTTTTTGTTAGGCACTAATCCGCAAAAGATACCGACTTGCTCTTGCACATCAAACGGTGAAGACTCATAGACACGAATCCACTGACTGGTACCAATGTTAGGAATAACTCGTTCACGCCATTCCTTTTGCAGCAGTCGATCTATTTCGCTTTGATTTACCATTTGTCAAGCGTCTCTGTGTCTCTGTGCCTCTGTGGCTAAGCCCTTAAGTCCGCCAGAAGGCTTCGCTCAGGTACTTGTAGGCATTGTCCGGGAATAGCGTCACGACTACGCCGGGCCGCCCACGCTCGGCCAGGCCCTCGGCAACGCGCAAGGCGCCGATCATCGCCGCCGCCGAACTGATGCCCACCAGATATCCCTCTTCCCGCGCCAGACGCAGCGCCATGGCATGCGCCTCTTCCGTGCGCACGGACAGGGCCTGATCGGCCAGGCCGGCATCATAGATGCCGGGGCGTATCGCCGTCTGCATGTGCTTCAGCCCCTCGAGGCCGTGGAAGGGCGAATCCGGCTCGACCGAGACGATCTGAATCTGCGGTCGGTATTCTTTCAGCCGCCGCCCGGCGCCCATCAGCGTCCCGCTTGTGCCGAGGCCGGCCACGAAATGCGTGACCGCGCCGGCCGTCTGTCGCCAGATTTCGACGCCGGTGCCCTGGTAATGCGCCTGCCAATTGGCCGGGTTGTTGTATTGGTCGGCGTAGAAGTATTGATCCGGTGCCCGCGCCACCAGGTCTTGCACCGCGCGCATGGCGCCGTCCGAGCCCTCGAGCGGGTCGGTGAAGACGAGGTCGACATCATAGGCGCGCAGGATCGCGACGCGTTCCGGGCTGACGTTTTCCGGCAAGAAGAGTTTGACGCGGTAGTCTTTGGCGGCGGCGATCATGGCGTAGGCGATGCCAGTGTTGCCGCTGGTGCTATCGACGATTGTTTTGCCCGGCGCCAGCTGCCCGTTGGCTTCGGCGCTGCGGATGATGCCGTAGGCGGCGCGATCTTTGACGCTGCCGCCCGGGTTCTGCCACTCGGCTTTGGCGTAGACGCGGATGTTCTCCGGAAAATGCTGCGTGACGCGGCGGAAGCTCAGCAAAGGCGTATTGCCAATCTGACGCTCGATGTTTTGCGACAGGTCCGCCCCGCCGCCTGCTGTCTCTAGCTCGAAATCCGCCAGCAATGTCATTTCGTTTCCCGCCGGTCCGCTGAACCGATTCCAACAAAAAAGCCAACTTGCGTGAGAGAGCGCCTCCCAGGCTTCCGTTCGCCGGTGCCTTGCGCGCCTTCTTGCCAGTTGACTTGCGTGAATCGTAGTTATTGCTGTTGGCTGTTATCTCAGGCGGCTAAGCTCCCGCTTCTGCGTGACAACAGCAACAACAGTAGAACTGCTTCATTTGACGATCCAGATTCCATGTCCATCCGTGCAGAGCATATCGGCATTTGACCGCGCTGTCAACCGCGCCGGCGGTAGTGGGTAGTGTATCCTTTTCGGTTGAAATAGTCTGGTAGGGGCGATCCGGTGGATCGCCCGATGGGTACGAACCGGATCGAAATTGGGCGACTCACCGGGGCGCGTGGACACAGCCCGTCAGTCGTCCCTACCAAATCGTCGGTATTTGAAGAAATTCAACCGGCTTTGATACAGTACCCGCCGGCTGACGCCCGCATTCACATTGAGGGCGGTGTCGGTTCGCCCCTTTTCATCAGGCGCTTCCGCAGGGCTTTTGCGATGCGGAAAGCGACGATGGCGATGAAGATGAATAGCGGGATTTCGATCATGAATTTGTAACGCGCGTTCTCGAAAGTTTCCAGCAGGCTGGTGACGATCGCGGTGTAGGCGACCATTGCCCAGATGAAAACCAGAGCGGAGTCGCGGCGGAGTCGCTTCCGCCATCGTTCCCAGCCGCGACGATAGCGCCAGGCCAGGCAAAGGGGCGCGCCGAGAACGAGCATGGGCATGATGAAATAAAGATTGGAGCAGACGCCGAATTCATCCCATGACAGACCAAGCAGCGGCCCGACTTGCTGGGCGGCGCCTTGCATCTGCAGCAATCGGACGCTGAGCGCCTGGTGGCTGGCTGACATGGCGGCCAGGTTTCGGTCAAAGGCATCCCAGGTGGAAGATGGGCAAGAGTAGTAGCCGTAGGCGCGTATCGTTCCCTTGATGTAGCGCAGCGGATCGTGACTGATAAGCCGCAAGGCGCTATCCAGGTAGAGCTTCTGTAACTCCAGATAGACGGCGTTGTTGGCGTTGTCTCCGGAAAGAACCGGCACGCCATTGTCCAGCGGCGCGTAGCCCGGATAAGCCGATGGCGGCAGAGAATGCCGATACCAGATGGGCAGGCGATCGGCCAGTACGCCTTGCTTGAACAGCGCGACCAATTCATCGACATCGTAGGTCGAGCGCGCGACATTCCACAGGCTCATGCCCAGGCTGCTGCTTGAAGAAAATGAGCCGTTGACGAGCAGATTCTTGCCGTACCAGCCGAAGGACAGCAGGCAGATGAGCAGACTGCCTGCCAAGACCCGCGCGCGGTTTTGCCGGAGGAGCAGAAACAAGAGCGCGAGCGCCGGAATCAGGAGGGCGATATGGTATACGCTGCGCGTGAGGATTAGCAGGTTGAGGCAAAAGATGAACAGATACAGAAAGCGATCCAGGCTTAGTCGCTGATGCTGGAGCAAGCAGAAGGCGGCGCTCAGAATCAGGAAGGCGGACAGAATGGAATACAGCGAGAGCGCTTCAAAGAGAATATAAGCCGGGTTGAAGGCCAGCAGCAGCCCCAGACAAAAGGCGAAGGACTTGCTCCCGCTGAAATGCCAGAGCATGGCATAAGACATCAGGCACATCAGCATTCCCAGCAGGACCTGCACGATATACATGGCGTCTTGCGCGGGACCTAGCCAGAGGGCGTCCAGCGCCAGGCCGTAGACGCTGAACAGCGGGGGCTGATAATGCAGATAGAGAAAACTCTCCCAGAGGTTGTGCCGCAAATCCGGCAGCGGCAAGCTGTGGTAAGACGCGCCCCAGTTGTGCAAATGCGAAATGCTGAGATCGCCGGTCGCTTGATAAAAGAGGACAACGGCGATGTGAAAGGCCGCTATCGTGATGACAAGGCGACGGTGGGAGCAGGCATTTACGCCGAGTACATATATCGCGCAGAAGACAAGCGCAATGACGCCGGCCAGGTGCAAGCCCTCGCCGAAGATGACTGTGACCTCAAGCCGGTATGAGGCGATGGCGGTGGAGGGCAGGCGCAGTTCGAGCGTCGGGGAGAGATCGGCGCGATTGCAGAGTTTGTAATTGCCGGCGGCGGGCGCATTCCAGTCGCCGCCATTGACGCGGATTTCTTCAGTTTCGCCCTGGATGAGCCAACTGCCGCTGACGCATTCGTCCAGGGTGAGAACAGCGCGCCGGTCGACGCTGAATTCAATGTTGAGTCCTTCGGGATTGCCCTGGATGCGATCGGGCGGCTGCTGCTGCAGGGCGGCAAAATAGATTAGCTTCAGAGCCAGAATAGCGCCGACTGCAAGCAGGATCGGGCGCGCGTGGCGCCAGCGCGCGCGCCGCTCAGTCATAGAAATCGAATTCCCCGATCAGCAGCATATTGTCTTCCTGCGGGATCTCCAGCCGGGCGATTATGTCGTCATTGTACCAGCCGACGTAGATCTCGTGGCTTTTGCGGTAGCCGGCCGGCAGGTCGAAGTCATGCCGGGTGATGAATGCCTCGCCGACTTCGAGGTAATCCAGCGGGACGGCGGGGCTGGAATCCTTTTGCAACCCGGTCTCAACAGGCGCATTGACCTGATACGGCTCGGCGAGGGCATGGGCGAAGACGCGCCAATCCCCGCTCATTTCTCGCAGCAGTTCCCACTCCAGCTCCAGCGCATGACCGTCGACAAAGCGAAAGCGCTTCAGGCGGATCACATCGCCGAAGACCAAGCCAGCCGGGGTCGCCCCTTCAGCCAGCGCTTCCCCGCTGTCGTTGCCGACAAAAGCGCCGACGGGCAGGATGAATGGCTTGGATTCCACATCAGCTTCCCGCGTCGGCATGATGTTGACGCCGCTAGCCCAATCGTACCAGCCGATATGCAAGCCGACGGTGCTGTAAGCGGCCGCGTCTTGCGGGATCTGCAAGATATAGTCGTCGCGATAAATCTTTCCCGGCGCCCACCAGGTGGTCGGAAGCGTACCCCAGCCGGGGAAGCTGTCAATCGTCGCTAGCGCCTCTCCATCAGCGTCGATCAGCGTGATGAAGAGCGCTTTCATAGTCTCCGACTGGGCTTGCGGCTGCCAGTACAGCGTAACGGGCATCTCGTCGCCGGCCGTCCACCTGCGCGGCAGCGGCAGTTCATAACCGACCAGGGCGATGTCGCCCCAGCGCGCATAAGTTTGGCTCGCGGCGGTTGGCAACTTGGCTAACTGGGGCGGATGATCGTATGCTGGGAAAATGTAAAGACTCGGCGCGGCCACCGCGAATAAAAACATAGGCGCGGCGATCGCGAAAACCGGGATGCGCCAGGCATGCAAGCCCAGCGCCATGAGGATGCTGATGGAAGTAATGTAGGGGAAGAGCAGGCGGCCCGCGCTTGAGGTGGTTTGCAGGGACCACCATATGACTATGACTGCGCCGAGAGCCAAGAAGGTTGTAAGGAAAGCTATAGAAGACATCAGGACAAGATCTTTGCGCTTCCGCCTCAAAATGATGAAGAATCCGGCAAATGCCGCCAGTGATAGCGCATCCATCAGGATGTAATGGATGCGATCAGTCAATATGCTGAATGCGCCGAACAGACCCCAAAAATTGATGCGCAAGCCCTCGAATTCTTCCGTGAACAGCCGCTGAACCGATATCGAACGGCGGCCGAAATAGTCCAACAACGTATTCGTGCCGAACAATTCTCCATAAAGCGATAAGTTGCGCAGAAACCACCATCCAGTCAGCAGCAGACACGCGATTGTCACGGCGCTGACGAGGATGATAAACCCGCGCCTGTCCCCATGCCGCATCAGAATCCAGAGCCCGGCCAGCAATACAGCCGGAGCGAGGACCAAGCCGCTTAGTTTCGACAGCGTAGCGCAAGCGATCAGGGCTGCGAGTGTGATGCTGCGCCGAGTCCGGAAGCCCTCTCTCAACATCGCCAGCGCTTGCCAGCAAGCTAATGAGGCCAAAGCGGTCACCAGCACATCATTGCTCACCGAGGCGGAGACGAAAATAAACATCGGGTTAAATGCGGTCAGCGATGTCGCCAATATGGCGAATTGCGGCTGGTGGGGCAGCAAAGTCCGCGCCGATTGATAGACCGCAGCCACTGTCACGGTCGCCATGCCCAAGGTCAGCAGGCGGATAACATAAAGCGCCAACGACGTACCCTGGAGCAGCGGTGCGTGCGGTTGCCGATAGAATACCAAGTTACGATTTCCGAGGCGCTCGGGATCGCCTTTGTACACCAGGGGATTGCGTTGAAAGTAGTCATCGAAGTCTGTGGTATCGAAGTTGGCCCAAATTGGAGCCATGAGGAGATAATACAGGGGAGGTTGACCGGCTTCGTGTTCATATAGCTCATCGTGTTCTGCCGATTGCACGGGTAATGTCCCATTGTCGGCGATCCACTTAATGACGCCAAAATGCGCGACGTTGTCTGATCCTTCAAAATGTGGCGTGACGTAGAGATAGATCAAACCGATGCAAAAGAAGGCGAGCGGCATCAGCCAATGATAGGGCAGGCGCACGATGGTTTTCCGCATATGCATCTCACTTCCTCTGCCGCAGGGTGAATTACAGGAAGCATTCTAGCATAATGCGGCTTGATGGTATGGCTGTCATCCAGGGTCGTGCGCCGCTATGGGGCAAGCCCGAGTAGTCATGTTACAATCGTGGGGCTTGGACGAGGATAGTGGGGATAAGAGGCGCGATGCGACTGGCCGTATTTGCTGATGTGCACGGAAATCTGCCCGCCTTGGAGGCGGCGCTTGCCGATATCGAGGGCAGCGGCGACTTTGACCTGATTTGGTGCCTGGGCGATCTGGCCGCGGTCGGCGGGCAGGCGCATGAATGCGTCCAGCGTTTGCGGGCGCTGCGCGAGCGACATGGCGACGACAAGTTCAAAATCATCGGCGGCAACACCGACCGCTATCTGGTCACCGGCGAGCGCTTTCCCCAAGCGCCGCCGACGGAAGAGTCGGCCTTCGCCGCATACCGCGAGGGCATCCTGAATATGAGCGCCGTATTCGAATGGAATATGCGGCAGCTGATTTGGGAGGACTTCGACTTGCTGCGGGGGATCCTCGGTCGAGAGTTGCAAGTTACTGTTCCGGGATATGGCGCGGTAATCGGCTTTCATGCGATTCCCGGCGATGATGAAGCGATGTCCTTGCTTCCTGACAGCGCCGAAGAAGAGGCGGCTGACGCTCTGCTCGATCGGGCGGGATGGCTGGCGCTCTGCGGGCATACCCATCTGGCGATGGATCGCCGCGTCGGCCACTGGCGCGTGATCAACCCGGGCAGCGTTGGCATGTCGGCGGGACATCCGGGCAACGCCGAATGGGCCCGGCTTGAATGGAACGATGGCGACTTAAAGGTCGAGTTCCGGCGTTTGCCTTACGATCCGGCGGCGACATTGCGACAGTGGGAGGCCCTGGGCCATCCGCGAATGGAATGGGTCCGCGCGCGGCTGGCTGTCTAGGGCAAACTGACGATGAACAGGCTGCTCTTCGTCGCGATCGGCCTCGCGGTTTGGCTCTTGGCGACCTTGGCCATGCGCGCCGCTGGCCATCTGATTTTCCTGGACGACGTACCGGCTGTTCTCCTCACGCTTTGGCTGGCGACGGTTTTGGCAATGTTCCTCCTGGCGCAGGCGATATTTAGCTGGCGCAAGCTGAGGCGCGCTGAACGATTTGAAGCGGCGGCGCTGCTTGCCTTGCCGGGCATGCTGCTTGATGCCCTGGCTGTCGAGTTTTACGCGAGCGTGTTCCCGAATATGCCTTTGTCATCGGCCGGGAGTTTTGGCGCCTGGCTTTTGCTGGCTTATGCCAGTGTGCTGCTGGCGGCCTTCTGGCCGAGAGCCGAGTCCTAGCCCTCGCGGACGCGTATCGCCGGGCGGCGCAGCCAGAACCCAAGCGCGTAGATCGCGCAGCCGGCCGCGACCGCCGCGAGACAAATGATCCACACGAGGGTAATCGGCAGCAGCAGATCCGCCGCCGCAGCCGCCTCCAGTCCGCTGACCTGGCGCAGGTAGATTTGTACGACGCCGCGGCAAATCTGCGCCATGCCAGACAAAGCCAGGCCAAACGAGATCAACCAGAAGGGCACGTAACCGGTCACGCGTTGATTGCCGCCGAGCAAGGAGCTGGCCGCCTCGTTTACAAAGGCCAGGATGACCGCCAGAACCGCCCAGTCGGCCAGCCAGGCCCCCGCCGCCGCCATGCCCGTGCCGCGCATCGCCTCGGCAATGGCCGGTTGAATGCTCAAGACGCCGAAGAATCCAGCGCTGAACAGCCAGAGCAACGTGGCCAGCGCGATCCAATGTGGCGCGAGCGAGGCATTTTCGTTGCGTTTGCTGAGAGCGCGATAACTGTGGCTCGCCAGAACGCTATAGCAGAGCAAGAGGAGCGGCGCCGCGCCCAGGCTGACCGCGATGGGAAGACCGGCGCGACCCAGGCTGATCAGGCTGCCGCCCAGGAAAACCAGGACCGCGACGATGCGGGCGCCAGCGCGGGCCCAACCCCGGTCGACGCGGCTGAAGCGCGTCATCAGCCAGAAGAGCAAGCTCAAGGCGCAGAGAGCGAGGCCGACATGGGTCTGAAAAGCGCGAGCGACATCAGCAGCGATGCCGTCCGCGAGCCGGGCCGCGAGCAGTCCGCCCAGGGCAAGGAACATGCCCCATTGCCAAAGGCGCAGGTAGGTTGAGCGCGCGCCGCCGCGGTCGATCCACAGCAGCGTCAGCAGCAGAAAGAGCGCCAAGGCGCTGTCCAGGAGGGCGGGCGGCGCAAACGGGCTGGCCAGGAGGATGACGGCGACGAAGCCGGTCCAGATTCGCCGCCAGTTACCCACGGCGGATTCATGCAGAGCGTCTCCCGCCTGCATGATGCCGGCGCCGACCAAACCCGTGAATACAAGCAAATCGAAGCTGTAGGCGGTGAAGGCTTGAAGCGCGGCCTGTGCGGGCGCCTCCGCCAAGGTCGCCGGAGAAAGCGCCCCGAGGGCCGTCAGCATGAAGACGATCGCGTAAAGCAGCAGCAGGATCACCGTCAGGCTCAGCAACTGGTAGATGGATTTGCCGCGTTTGGAAAGCTGGATGAGGCGCGCGTTCATTCGCCGCTGTCAAGCCGCTTGTAGATTTCGGCGCGACCATGACCGTAAATGTCGCCGGACTGCGCCCAGGGTTGATAGGCTTCGTCGAGCATCTTCAAGAGAGGTTTTATGCCGGGGTTGTCCGGGCGGATCAAGTCGCGAAAAACCACGATCCAGGTCGGGGGCGTCTCTTGCCACTCGTTGAGCAGGCTGGGCAGGACATGCTCGGGGCGGAAGTACCAGCGCCAGCCCTTGACCCAGAGGCCGGGCGGAAGCATACCGGTCAAGGGATGCAACTGCGGCGTGCTATCCGTTTCCGGCAGGACGAAGAGACTGTCGTCCTCGGCCGCGTCCGAGCGCAAATGGGCCGCCAACCCGCGAAACTCGTCATATCCCAGGATGGCGCCCGGACCCGAGGGAAGGTGCAAATAAGCGGCGGCCCCGGTCCAGAGCCAGCCGAGACCGATGCCGAGGGACAGACCGGCGAGCAATTGCCGCGTGAGATCCCAGGGGCGGCCGCGCAGCAGCGGCAGCAGCCGCGCCAGCACAATGCCCGACATCACAGCGCTGAAGGGCAAATGCGCCATGACATGGATCTCGCCTATGCGCGGATAGAGCAAGATCAATGCCGACAGCCACATCAGAAGCAGCGGCAGCTGCCGGCGTCCGGCCGCCTGCCAGGCCCCGATCGCAAAGGGGAAGACCAGCAGGTTCGTCAGAAGCGCCTTGCGAAAAAAGTCCCCATCCAGGCCGACGCCGTCCATGTACCCGCTCAGGTTGAAGGTCCAGTTCCAGAACAGGTAGGGCTCGAGGGCGCCGTCCGCCGCGAGCAGCAGCCACTGCAGCGCCGGCAGGGCGAGCGCAGCGCCAGCATATAGCAGGATGCTTCCGCGGCGGCGATCACGGACCAGCAGGCAAAGGCCCATAACCAGGACCGCCAGCCAGGCATGCTGCTTGAAAAGGGTCGCGGCGCCCATAAAGAGACCGATCAGAATGATCTGCCGCTGGGAGCGAATGTCGAAATAGACATACAAGGCGGCCAGAATGGGCAGCGCCAGCAAGGTATCGAAATAGAACAAGACATTTCCATAAACCGGCAACCACCAAGCCCAGACAGCGGCGGCGAAGAGGCCGGCGTTGGCGCGGCCGCTTGCGCGGGCCGCAACCGCGTAGATGAGAAGGGTCAGGCCGAGTACGAGCTGGGTATTCAGCAGCTTGATCGAAAGACCCGGCTCGAAGGGCAGGAGGCGCAGCGCCGCCGCGGCGAGCAGGGATGCGCCGGGCGCATGCTGTTCCCAGATGTCAGTGAAAAGGCTCAAGCCCTGGTTCATCATCCAGGGAATCGCCACTTGCCCGGAATGGGCGGCGGGCGAAAGCCAGAACAGGTGGGTTAGCGCTTGCAGGAAAAGTAGGAGGTAAAGCAGGCGGCGCGCCAAAGGGGCCTCCCGGCTATTTGCCGAACGCAGGATTCATCGTAACAGAGGGCTTGCGATATTGGAAATGGATTCTGATGGAATCGCTTGGGGGCAGGCGGTCAAGGCCAAGTAAGCCATTCGGCGAACGGGCGGCTGGATCGCCCTTTTGCCGGGCATGATAAGGGCTTGTGGGCAGGCGCGGCGTTTTTTGCTTAGAATAGGCATGAAATGGATTTGGACGCGTCCGGCGCAAAGGCAAGCAACGCGGGTCTGGAATTGGCGCAACTTGAGGAGAGCTATTTTGAAAAGGGTTTGCGGCTGCTGGAAGACCGCAAATTTGCCGGGGCCGTCGAGCAGTTCGACAGCGCCCTCAAGCTCGGCCTGGGCGATATGGCGGGCATATATCTCTGCCGGGCGATGGCCCTGACCGGGCTCGGGCTATGGGATGCGGCGGAAGCGAGCGTCAACGCGGCGCTGGAGATCGAGCCTTATCTGGCGGCAGCCTACAATGAACGCGGCAACATCCGCCGCCTGCAGCGCCAGCATGAGGCGGCGATCGGCGATTATACGACGGCGATCCATATCGAGCCGGATTATGCGCTCGCGTTTTACAATCGCGCCCTGGTTTATGAAGCCGGGCGTCAAAAGGAGCAAGCGGAAGCCGATTTGACGCGGGCCCTGCGCCTGGACCCGAATATGCTGGCGGCCTACGAGGCGCGGGGGCGCGTGCGGGCGGCGCAGTTCAAATTCGACCAGGCCATCGGCGACCTGAGCTATTACCTGCGCAGCGGCGGCGGCAAGCAATTCGATAACCACAGCGAGACGCAGGGTTACCTACTGATCCTGCGGATTCAGAGATTGTTCTGGCGCTTGCTGCCCTGGGGGCGGGGAAAGTAAATCGGAATATGGGCAGAGTCTATATCGGTGGACATATCTTGAATGCGAGCTTGGCGCAGGTAAATTCACCACAGAGACACAGAGGGCACAGAGTTTTTTTGTCAGGGTATAAGGGAAACCACATCCACTACATTAGCCACTCCCGGAATATGTTGTAAATGTCATGGCTGTAGAGTACCGTTTACTTGAAGTAGAGCCTCAAGCAGCCGCCAACAACAAATCGGGGGAGCGAATCGATGAAAGCGAATCCGCGAGTCAAGGGGCTGGCAAAGGAATCGGCCAGGGATGATGCCGCCCAGGCGGAGTTTTTGAGTGACATCCGCGCCAGCTTAGAAGAGATGCAAGAGGGCAAAGTCCTGCCGGCCGAAGACGCGCTGAAGCTGATTGAGTTGGGCTTGGACGACGATGAGCTTGAAAGTCGTCTTCCCCAATAGTTTTGCCCTGATTACTATGCTCGCTATTTGCCTGAAGCCCAAGCGCAATGATGTTCGACCACAGCAAATTCGTCGCATTCATAGAGAACTCGCTTTGATTTAGCTTGTCGAAGTTTCTTGCGTAATCTTTAAAGCATGACAACCACAGCGAGGCGCCGGGCCATCTGGTGATTCAGCGTTAGCTCTGGCGCCTGCTGCCCTGGGGGCGGAGAACCTAAGTCTGCGGGTCGGCCGGGATATGCTCGCTCCAGACCGTGAGGAATTCGCGCTTTAGCAGTTCAAAGCGTTCCAAGAGGAAGGTTTCAAAACTCTCCTTATTGAGTGGGGCGGGCAAAAGATTAGCGGGGCACTGCAACTGTCGTTCGTATTCGAGTAGCTGACGCCTGTGCTCTTCTGCATTAATCTCTCCACGCCGCCGCTTGTCTTGCAGAAGTATGTCGAAGGTCTCTACGTTATTCCTCAATTCACCTGCTTGCTCAAGCAGAGCAAGATTGCCAATCGTGTTTATCGGCCACTCGTCGCCTTCGACCATTTGCGATTGAAGGAGCGTAACCGGAATGATGTGCTCGACGTGATAGGACTTGGCCTTCGCAATCCTGTTCACAAAGATGTACTTCAGCAACAGGTATTCTGGACGGGAATCCCTAATGTGCCGTTTCGCCTCTTTTGTGTGAACCAGGCTAACCTGGCCGTCTTGATACCAGTCGTCAAGCACTTGCTCCCATCGCTGTTTAGCGGGCGGCGCATTGTCGACATACCTGAGGCTCTTGACGGCCTCGTGCAGCTTGCTGTCGCCCGAGCCGCGCCAGTCGTCGTGAAGAATCTCATATAGATAAAACATCGGGAGCTTCTTCTTGAGCTTGCGACGGTCAACTCGCCAATCGTCGTTTTCAGATAGATCGCGCTTGCCGTATTTCACTTGGAACGCGGTTGCGATCATCGAAATTATCATCATCTCGCTGTGGTATATGGGCCCCAGCTTGCGCCCGTATTGCGGTTTGGAAAGCACGGGCTTGAGTATGTTGTCAATGAAGCGTGTTGATTCGAGCAGGCAACGTTCCAGATCCGCCCAAGACAAGCCGCCGATCTCGCCAGGCAATTCCGCCATGTCTTGCAGACGCAATCCCATGCAGGCTGTCAAAATGTTGAAGCCGACAGAGCTGGGCCGGTCGTCCTTGACTGCTTTGAACAATCGCGGAAACTTGTCCGCGAGATACTGACCGAGCCCAAATAGATAATCAAACAGCGTATATGACCGATTGCGACGCGATTCGTCATCGGGCGCTTCTTCCGAGACGTCTAATGTGAATCCTTCATCCTCCAATGTCTCGTACTTTTTCCAAATCACATCAATCACTTCGGCATTCATGATGCGCTGACGGACATTTATCCAGCGCGCGGCATAAATCTCGTATCGGCTGAGTACAGTTCCTTTGGAATTGAGCAACTCGAACACCCTGGGCAGTTCGGAAGCTGGGCCGCTGTAAATGAGCACCGGAATCTTTGCATCCAGCACTAATTTGACTTCATTGCTGACTGCATCAAGAAAACCGCCCAGATTCTTGATCAGGCCTTCATTGCGGTTCAATTCAAAATATACGTCTCGGTACAGACCTGAGTCCGACGAATACTTCAGGACTTTCTCGATCAGCGCCTCGACGAGGTTCTCTGTACGCCAGCCGTCCTGCGCATCGTAGCTTTTCTTGCCTTTGACCCAGTCGACAACTGTTTGCCTTATTCTGTCCTTGTACTCTTCGGAGTGTTTTCCGAGATGGGCAGCAACTGCGTCTACGAATTCATCGTCCAGATCCGCGCGTGTAAAGTAGCCGTTCTGATACTCGACATAGCTCTTGAGAGCTTGCGTGCGCTGCAAGCCATCTATCAGGTTGTAGTATCTCTTTCCGTCTCCGGCGGAATGTCCGCGAGCAATATCCTCGTAAATGAGTATGGAACCGAAGGGAAAACCTCTCTTGATGGAGTCAATCAGATTTTTGCGGGTCGCTTTATTCCACACCAGGCGACGTTGAAACTCTGGAATTGTGACTCTGTTATTGCCTACCGAATTGGATGAAACGGCATCCATGAGTTTGCTTACCGGCCAAATATCGATATCGACTGCATTGCGATAGCTCGACATCTTCTTCCTCCAATTGCGCGATCCAAAAAGCGCGAGAGCAGATCTCGCGCTCGTCAACATATATTGGATCAACAATATTACGTCATGTCAAGGAAGCGGGAGTGCATGGGAGTCGAACGCACCAGCGGCTGCTTCCCTGAGGGCGGGGAGACTAGGTCTGCGGGTCGGACGGGATGTGGTCGCTCCAGACTTTCAGGAATTGCCGCTTTAGCTGGTCAAATCTGCTTTGCAGGAAATCATCGTATGTTTGTTTTGAAAGCTCTATCGGCAAAAGTTTTGACGTGCAGAGCAATTGATTCTCAAATACCTTTAATTGTGTCTCAAACTCCAGAGCCGCAATCTTGCCGGTGTTGAGTTGCCTGTGCAAATACTCGTGAAATGTCAGGTCGCCTTTCTTCGTGTTAAGCGATGGGTCTAGCAACGCCAAGTTGCTGATCATGTTGATCGCCAGTTTTTCATCCGCCGCCTTTAGTTTTTGCAGTTGCTTTACAGGAATGATGTGCTCCACATGATAGGATTTTGCGTTATCCATAACACTAAATTTGTGAGCATAGATGAATTTCAACAGCAGAATTTCAGAATTGTCATCCTTAACGTATCTGCCTTTATGAACTAAGTTGATCTGGTTGTCAATGAACCATGCATCAAGTGCTTTTTCCCACGAATTCATGTTGGGAGCAGACTTAAGGTATCGCCGATTCGTCACGGTGTCATATAGCGTTGAGTCGCCAGAACCGCGCCAATGTTCACGCAAAATGTCATAGAGATAAATCATTAGCAGATTTTTCTCTAGCTTGTCCCATTGATGCTGCCATCCCAAAACCTCAGTAAGATGTTGGATGTCAAATCGGGCTTGAAATGCCGCCGCAATCATCGATACGATCTGGTACTCCGAGTGATAAATCGTGCGTTGCTTCCGCTTGTGTTGTTTTACAGACAAGACTGGACGAAGAGTATTTTCAACAAATTGAGTCGCCTGCTCTATCCAATCTTCTAACACTGACCTGTCCATGCCGCGAATTCGCTCTGGCAGTTGACTCATTTCGTTAATGCGAAGTCCGATACAGGCGGTAAATAAATTGAATCCAGCCGAACTGGGCCGAGCACGATCGTCGTTCGATTCCTTGAACAGAAGTTTGTATTTGTCTGCCAAATACTCTCCGAATCCAAATAGATATTCGAAAAGCGTGTACTCTTGCACTCTTCTTGACTTTTCGTCGGTAGCTTGCTCATAAGCTTCGGAAGTAAATGATTCTTCATCAAGGCGATCATACTTTTTCCAAATAAACTCGCGGATCTTTTTGTTCTTGATTTTCTGTTTATCCTTCTCACTCCACTGCGCAGCGAAGACTTCGTACCGGCTCAATACCGTTCCCTTCGTGTTTAGAAGTTCGAACACTGCAGGCAGATGCGATGCATCTCCGCTGAAAATGATTATCGGTACCTTTACTTTCTTTATATCAGATGTCTCACGCACCTTCTGGAGAAATTCGTTTATGGCATTCTTTACATGGTCGTTATTTAGTAATCTTCCAAACTCCGCATAGTAGTCTGGGCTTTCGGACGGAATATTCAGCACATTCTGTATTAATGCGCTTGTGATTCCACTTGCATCCCATCCCGCCGTTTCAGTGAAATCTCGGACCCCTTTGACCCAGTTCGTAATCACTCGTTTTATCGAGTCTCTTCCCTGCTCCGAAGTCTTTGCCATCTCTCTGGAGAGATTGTCCACCGTGGCATCCGGAACGTCGGCCTTAGAGAAAAAGCTAGTGGGGGATTTGGAATACTGCTTAAGCGCGTTTGTCCGCTGTAAGCCGTCAATGAGCTTATAGCATCGCTTGCCTAAGGCAACTCCGCTGTTTTCTTCATACAGAAGGAGCGTACCAATAGGGTATCCCTTTTTTATCGACTCAATTAGCAATTCCTGTTTTTTCTTATTCCAAACGATTCCTCGCTGGAAGCTCGGAACAATGATCTCTCTCTTACTGGATTTGTCCTTTGACGTTGCTCGGATCAGTTCATCTACGAACCACGATTCAACGTCTACGAAATCGCGAATACTCTCCATGTTCCGGAATCGCCTCCAAGCGTCTGATCCAAAAAGCGCGAGAGCAGATCTCGCGCTCGCTACCATATATTGGATCAACAATATTTCGTAATGTCAAGGAAGCGGGAGTGCATGGGAGTCGAACCCACCAGCGCCTGCTCTGCGCAACCGCCCGCCGGTTTTGAAGACCGGGGCATCCACCGGGACACATCCACCCCCTCGCGCCGACATTATAACCCGCCGCGCCCACAGGGTCTACGCGCCAATGGCGACAAGCCCTGTTTGCCGCCCGGCTTTATCGCTATGATGAAGCCGGAATCCAACGAGAGGAGCGCTTGATGCCCGCTTATCTGATCGTCCGCGCCAATGTGACGGATATGGAGCAGTATCAGGAATACATGAAATTGACGCCGGCTATCGTGGAGAAATTCGGCGGCAACTTTATCATCCGCGGCGCAGAGAAAGTCGTGCTCGAGGGCCCCGATTCTCCGGAACGCATCGTTCTGCTCAGGTTCGACAGCGTTGAAACGATCGAGCGCATGTATAACTCTGAGGAGTATCAGGCGGCGAAAAAGCTGCGGGAAGGCGCGGCGGAAGCCTCCTTCATCGCGCTGGAAGGGCTTGCGTAAATGCGGCGGCGGCGATATCGCCGGGCGGACGTAAGCGCATGAAACGACTGGTCTTGTTCGACATAGACGGCACCTTGCTGATCAGCCGGGGCATTGGGCGCGCAGCCAAGCGCCGTGCGATGCTGGAGTGTTTCGGCCGAACGGGCGACCTGGACGCGCATGTCTTCGGCGGCAAGACGGATTGGGGCATCCTGGCCGATCTGCTCGCGCCCTTCGGTTATAGCTCGGCGGACATCGGGCGCGAAATGCAGGCGTATGAAGCGGTAATGGAGCGCCACATGAAGGCGATCCGCGACCAGCACAGCGCGGCGGCGCTGCCGGAAGCCTTCGCCCTGGTGGCGGATTTGCGCGAAGACGCCGACACGCTCATCGGTTTGGTTACGGGCAATACTTCAAAGACGGCGGCGATCAAGCTGGACATGGCGGGTTACGATCCCGCCTGGTTCCCGGTGGGCGCATTCGGGCATGAATCGGCGGCGCGGGAGGATCTGACGCGGCTGGCGCTGCGGCGGGCGGGGGCGTATGCCGGGCGCCGTTTTGTGGGCTCGGAGGTCTTCGTCATCGGCGATACCCCGGCCGATGTGCAGGCCGCCCGCGCCATCGACGCGGTCGCGGTCGCGGTTTGCACTGGATATGCCGAGCGCGATCAGCTAGTGGGCAGCGATCCGGATTTTCTATTGGGGGATCTCGGCGAATTCATGAACCTCTTAGCGGCATGAGCGGACCCTTCGCGGCGTCAGTCGCGTCGGTCCTGGCCGGGCGGTGACATGCAGATTCGGACGCCAAAGAAATACCGAGGCGTACAGCGGCGCGGCATTGTCAGTTGCCGGCGCCTGAGCTTCTATATCGTGATGCTGTCCCTCATCGGGATTGGTATCGGCATCATTCTCAATCGGGAGGTTTTCATTCCCATTGTGCGCGAGGCATTCGACGATGTCCGCGCCGAATTGGAGAATCGCGCGGCGACTATGGCGGCGCCGGCGCCGACGCCGACGGAAGATCCGCGCAACAAATTGATCGAAGCCAGCGGCTATTGGCAGGGCGGGGCGCTCGGGGCGGCAACCGAGCTCTACATCGAAATCGCGCCGTCAATGCCGAACACGGTTGAAGTCTACCGGCGCATCGCCCTGGGCTTGATCAACGCCAGCCGTTATGAAGAGGCGCAGAGCTTCGCCGAGCGGGCGATCAATGCCGATCCTTTTGATGCCGAGGCCTGGGCAATCCGCGCCTGGGCCCTGGATTGGCAAGGCCGGGCGACCGAGGCGCTCTCCTACGCCTTTCGCGCGCTGGAGCTCGACCCCGAAAACAGCCGCGCCCAAGCCTACCTCGCCGAGATCTATTTCAGTCTGGATCAAGCGGAACGCGGCGAAGCCCTGCTGGCGGATTTGCTGGCGGCGGATCCGGAGAGCCCGGAAGGCTATCGCGCGCGCGGCTTGATCCGGCAGGAATATCGCTACGATTTTGACGGCGCCCTGGAAGACTATCATCAAGCTTATGGCCTGGCGGACAATATGAATTTCATCGCGGTCGATATTGCCCGGGTCGAATCGGGCCTGCGCAATTTTGAGGCCGCCCTGGAGATGCTGCAGGAAGTCGTCGATGCCGACCCCTACAATGCCCGCGCGCTCTTCCGCCTGGGCGAAATCCAGTTCAGCTCCCTGGGCAATTATGCGCAGGCCCAGCGTCACCTGCAGGACTGTGTGGATTTCAATCCCGATTATCTTTATTGTTTCTTTCTGTTGGGGCGCGCGCAGGAGAAACTGGGCGCGCTGGAGGATGCCGCCGTATCATTCGAGAAGGCGATCGAGCTGGGCAGCAGCAGCGCGCAGCACCATTATTGGGCGGGTTATGCCCAGATACTGCTCGGCAACTGCTCGCGCGCCCTCGATTATCTCGAACCCGGCTTGCAGCTGGCCGCCCAAAGCCCAACTCAACTGTACCTGGAGGACATCGAAACGGTGGTTCTGCTCTGCGATCCGACATACGTCCGGGCGGCGGCCGACGCCTGATGCGAATCCTGGCGATCGTGCCGGCGCTGAATGAGGGGCTTAACATTGTCGGCGCCATTCAGGGCATTCAGGCGGCGCTGCCGCATGCCGACATCCTGGTGGTCAACGATGGCTCGGCCGATGACACCGGCGCCAAAGCGCTGGCGGCCGGCGCGCAGGTCTTGAATTTGCCCTTCAATGTGGGGATCGGCGCGGCCGTGCAAGCCGGCTTCCAGTACGCCGCCGCCCAGGATTACGATGTCGTCTTGCGCAACGACGGCGATGGACAGCACTTGCCCGCCGGCAATCTCGCGCTCTTGAGTTGCCTGGAATCCCAGCCCGTGGACGTGGTCATTGGCTCGCGCTTTATCGATTCCCGCGGCGATTATGGCACGCCGCTTCCGCGGCGCTTGGGCAGCGCGATCCTGGCCCGTCTGCTTTCCGCGATCATCGGCCAGCGCGTTACCGACCCGACATCGGGTTTCGCCGCTTTTAACCGGGTTGCGATTTGCTTGCTGGCGCAGGTTTATCCCCACGATTATCCCGAGCCGGAAGCGATCGTCATCTTGCATCGCAGCGGCATGCGCCAAATGGAGACGCCGGTGGCGATGAGCCCGCGCCGGCACGGCAACTCCTCGATCACGCCGCTGCGGTCGGTTTATTACATGATCAAAGTGATTCTGGCGATCTTGATCAATCTGCTGCGGCGCAGGCCGCAGGCGGGCTGAATGCGACCAGCGGCAGGACGCTTGATGCTATTCCATATCAGGCAATATTAATTGAACGCAGATTTGATTTGTAATTGCAGGCCTTATGCGTGTATAATCCCATTGCTGTATTTCTGCCAAGGCAAATAACTGATGAAGAAAGGAAGCATGATGCGACTCAAACTTACCTTGTTGGCCGTCCTGTTCATTCTCAGCACGCTTTTCGGCGGCGTTGGAATGGCGCAAGACATGAGCGAAGTCACCATTCTGTACTGGCAAGCCAGTTCGATTCTGAATCCGTACTTGTCCGGCGGCACCAAAGATATTGACGCCTCGGCTATCGTTTTGGAACCGCTGGCGAATTGGTCCCCGGATGGCTCTTTGAACCTCCTGTTGGCAACCGAGGTTCCCACGCTGGAAAACGGCGGCATTAGCGAAGACCTGACGTCCATCACCTGGAACCTGCGCGACGACATCGTATGGTCTGATGGCAGTCCCTTCACCGCCGATGATGTTGTTTTCACCTGGGAATACTGCACGCATCCGGAAGCGGGCTGCGTCCAGGGCGATGAATTCGTCGGCGTGACCAGTGTGGAAGCCATGGGCATGCATTCGGTCACCGTCACCTTTGACGCTCCCAAGCCGAATCCCTTCCGTCCCTTCGTTTCTCACATCCAGCCCATCTTGCAGAAAGCGCAATTTGGCGATTGCCTGGGCGCGGAGATGTCGGCTTGCAGCGACCAGAACTTCGCCCCGATTGGCACGGGACCATACGTCGTTGAGGACTTCCGCCCGAATGATGTCGTCACCTACGTCCGCAACGAGAACTACCGCGATGCCGATATGGGCAAGCCTCACTTCGACCGCGTAGTCTTCAAGGGCGGCGGCGACGCCGAATCAGCCGCGCGCGCTGTACTGGAAACGGGCGAAGCCGATTACGCCTGGAACTTGCAGATTTCGCCGGTAGTATTGGACTCGATGGAAGCTGCCGGGAATGGCCAGGTCGTGGTCGCATACGGGCAAGCCATTGAAACCATCTGGATCAACGGCACCGATCCCAGCCCGGATAATCCCGATCGTTCCGTCTTTATGGCGGATGGCTCCAACCCGCATCCCTTCCTCCAGAACAAATCCATCCGCCAGGCGATGTCTATGGCGATTGACCGCAACATCATCGCCGAGCAGTTGTATGGCCGTTCTGGCAAAGCGACTTGCAATTTCATCAATTCGCCCGCGTCCAATGTCTCGCCGAACAACACTTGCGATCAAGACATTGCCGGCGCTAACGCTATGCTTGATGAAGCCGGCGTGATGGACAGCGATGGCGACGGGATTCGCGAGTACGACGGGCATCCCCTGCGCGTGCAATATCAGACCAGCACCAATGCGGTGCGCCAAAACACCCAGGCTTTGATCAAGCAGTGGTGGGGCGAAATCGGCGTTGAGACCGAGTTGCGGAATATCGACGCCGGCGTATTCTTCGGCGGCGACCCGGCCAGCCCCGATACGTACCAGAAGTTCTTCTCCGATGTGGAGATGTACACGACTGGTTCGTCATCCCCGGATATGGAGAGCCTGCTTTCCAACAATCGCTGTGGGCAGGCGCCCGGACCGGACAACAACTGGACCGGCTCCAACATCATTCGCCTCTGCAACGCGGACTATGATGCCGCGCTTGACGAATTGAGCGCCACCGCCGGCCAAGATGCGCGCGCGGCGATCATCATTCGCTTGAACGACATCCTGGTCCAGGAATACGCGTTGATTCCGCTTGTTTACCGTTCCTCGGCTTCGTCTGCCTACGCCAATTCCCTGGGCGGTATTGACATCAATGGCTGGGATTCGGAGATGTGGAACATCGAAGACTGGCACCGGATGGATATGTAATCCGGCCCGACTTTCAAACGCAGCACAGAAGGGGCGCGCGAAGCGCGCCCCTTTTTTGTTTCCCCGCATGCCGACAGCCCGGTTCGCGCGTTTTGACAGAGCTTCCATAATCCAAGGCGGCCGCCGGCGCCCGCGCAGCGCTCCGAAGGCGCAGCCGCGGCTGGCGTTTCAATTCGGTAGCGCATCCATTTCGCTTGAAATAGTCCGGTAGGGGCGAGCCGCCGATCTCGCTTGAAATAGTCTGGTGGGGCGATCCGCCGATCTCGGTCGAAATAGCCCGGTAGGGGCGAGCCACCGGCTCGCCCGTACACCGAGTCTCCTGTTATGCTGTAGGGGCGACCCTTGGGTCGCCCGCAAGCATGCCGCGACAAACGATGCGCATTTTTCAAATGCTTACTTGCCTTTACTCGGATAGAATTTGGCCGACTCGCCGAGCCGCCCCTGGCAAATCGTCGGCATTTGAAGGAAGTCAACCGCCTTTGATTCGGCGCCTTCAATTCGGAATTAGACAATCTAATCGTTATTAGGTAGAATCAAAGCGCTGCGATTTTCTATCCTTTCAGATAAGTCAGCGAGGAAGACATGAAAAGGAAAATTACTGTACTGCTTGTTCTCGTAATGGCGCTGTCGGCTTTTGGCGGGCTCGCCGCCGCCCAAAGCGAAGATACCGTCAACATCCTGTTTTGGCAGGCGGCATCTCACCTCAACCCGTATCTTGGAAACGGCACCAAGGAATTCGAGGCGGCCGCGCTCGTGCTTGAGCCTTTGGCGCGCTACGATCCGGACGGCATCATGGTGCCTTGGCTGGTTGACGAGATTCCCACCGTGGCCAACGGCGGCGTCTCCGAGGACCTGCGCTCCATCACCTGGACGCTAAGCGAAGGCATCACCTGGTCGGACGGCTCTCCGCTAACCGCCCACGATGTCCAATTCAGCGGCGAATTCTGCATGGATCCGGATACCGGCTGCACGGTGCTGGACAACTTCGCCAATGTCGAATCGATCGAAGCCGTGGACGACATGACGGTCCGCATCAACTTTGATGTGGCCAAGCCCTTCCCCTACGGTCCCTTCGTCGGTTATCTGACGCCTATCATCCAGAAGGCGCAATTCGAGGATTGCATCGGCGCGGCGGCGCTGGAATGCCAGGAGAGTTTCCGTCCCATCGGCACCGGCCCCTACGTTGTGGAAGACTTCCGGACCAATGATGTGGTCGCTTACTCGGCCAACCCGAATTATCGCGTCGAAGGGCAGCCGGCCTTCGCCCGCGCGATCTTCAAGGGCGGCGGCGATGCCGAATCGGCCGCGCGCGCCGTGCTGGAAACCGGCGAAGCCGATTACGCCTGGAACTTGCAGATTTCGCCGGCGGTTCTAAACGCAATGGAAGCGGCTGGGCAAGGCACGGTTATCGTTGGTTTCTCCACCAATGTCGAGCGCCTGCTGCTGAACCACACCAACCCCGACCCGGCTTTGGGCGAAATGCGCTCGGTATGGATGGCGGATGGCAGCAATGGCCACCCCTTCCTGCAAGTGGACGCGATTTGGATGGCCATGTCGAAGGCGATTGACCGCGACCTCATCGCCAGCCAGCTCTATGGCGCCGGCGGCGTCGGCACCTGCAACATTCTGCCCGGTCCGCCCATTTACAAATCGCCGAACAACGGGCCCTGCCCGCAGGATGTCGATGGCGCGAACGCCATGCTCGACGACGCTGGCATCATGGACAGCGACGGCGACGGCATCCGTGAATACGACGGAATCCCGCTCAAGGTCAGCTACCAGACCTCGACCAACGCCGTGCGCCAAAATACGCAGGCGCTGATCAAGCAATGGTGGTCGGAAATCGGCATCGAGACCGAGTTGCGCAACATCGACGCGGCCGTCTTCTTCGGCGGCGACATCGCCAGCCCGGACACATACTCGAAGTTCTATACCGACATCGAGATGTATACCAACGGCGCAAGCGGCACGGATCCGGAGACCTACATGAGCGGCTGGCATTCCAGCCAGATCACGCACCCGGACAACAGTTGGAACGGCAACAATGTTGTGCGCTGGGAGAATGCGGATTACGACGCCTTACTGGCGGAAATGGCGCAGACGGCTGTTTTGGAGGATCGCGCCGCCCTGGCCATCCAGATGAATGATCTTCTGGTGCAGGATGGCGCTGTCATCCCGCTGGTCTATCGCGGCAGCGTCTCGGCGCATCACAACAGTATCCATGGCGTCTCGATGAACGCCTGGGATTCCGAGCTCTGGAATATCGCCGACTGGACGCGCATGTAGCGTGTCCTGATTTTGACGTCAGCGCAGGCGGCTCAATTGCGGGGCGCCTGCGCGGCGTACTATTGCGGTAGGGGCGACCCGGTGGGTCGCCCACAAATACAACATGAGCGGTAGGGGCGACCCGGTGGGTCGCCCGCGCAGCGCGCAATTACGGTAGGGGCGACCCGGTGGGACGCTCGTGCAGCGCAAAATTGTGGTAGGGGCGACCCGGTGAGTCGTCCGCGCGGCGCGCAATTACGGTAGGGGCGACCCGGCGGGTCGCCCGCAAAGACAACATGAGCGGTAGGGGCGACCCGGCGGGTCGCCCACAAATACAACATGTGACGGCGGAAGCCCGCATAAGGCCTAGAAATGCAGAAACGTCGAAGTTTGCGGTTGCCAGGGTATGATTATCGGAAAGGCGGCGTCTATTTTGTAACGGTCTGCGCTCATCAGAAACGTTGTATCTTCGGCGAAATACTGAATGAAACCATGATTCCAAACGAATGCGGGTTTATTGTTGAAGAAGAGTGGCTAAATTCAGAATCAGTTCGGCCTAATGTTGAGTTAGACTGGTATGTACTTATGCCAAATCATTTGCATGGCGTAATTGTGTTGCGTGATGAGGACGACAAGCAAAAGATGAGTTCTGATTTAGCTGCGTCGCCAACATCGTCTACGCTCAAAGCAGGATCGTTGGGCGCAATCGTCGGGCAATTCAAGTCGGTCGCCTCCAAACGAATCCTTCGCCTGCAGAACCCGCCTGACCGGCCTATATGGCAGCGAAACTACTATGAAAGCATCATTCGAACGCCTGATATTTGGAACCGATCTCGCGATTATATCGCCACAAACGTATTGCGATGGCGCGAGGACTCCTTGTATGTTGGATAGGAGCTTGGGAGGGCGACCCACCGGGTCGCCCCTACCGATAGCATGATAAATTCGAGCAAGAGGGCGACGTTCAACCGCTTAAAGCGGGGAGAATGAGGCGGAGGCAATCGTATGGGAAAATACTTCGTACGCAGGCTCTTGACCGCGATACCGACGATTTTGGTTATCAGCTTTATTATTTTTGCAATTGTTGATTTATCCCCCAGCGACCCCACCGGCAACCTGCCGCTGACGATCCCGCCGGAAGTGCGGGCGAAGATCCGCGAGGCGCTGGGCGCTGATGATCCGTTCGTGGTCAAATACGTCAAATGGCTGAATCAGTTTTTCATCGCCGAGCCGCTGAATTTCATCGAATCCATCAGCGACATCAAATTCCCCGGTTCAGAGGATCGCACGCGCGTCATCTCCTGGGCGACGCGCGGTCCGGTGATTGACATCATCGCCGAGCGCTTGCCGCAAACCCTTTGGGTGGTCGGCTCTTCGTATATTCTCGGCGTCTTAATCGCCATTCCGGTCGGCATTTACTCGGCATATCGACAGTATTCGATTTTTGACCAAATCGGCACCTTCTTGATGATGGTCGGTTTTTCTGTGCCGACTTTCTTCACCGGCTTGATGTTCATCATCGTCTTCAGCGTCAATCTGAAGTGGTTCCCGTCGGTCTATGACACGACCCTTGTGGTTACTGACATAGAGACGTTGAAGAAGCAGTTGCTTCAGATGATCATGCCGGTGACCGTGCTGACCTTGTACACGACGGCGCAGATGAGCCGCTATACCCGCGCCTCCACGCTGGAGAACTTGCAGCAGGATTTCATCCGCACGGCGCGCTCGAAAGGCTTGACTGAACGCGTGGTCGTTGGCCGCCACGTGGTGCGCAACAGCTTGATCCCGGTGGTCACGCTCATCGCCCTGGGCATCCCGGGCATCTTCGCCGGCGCGCTCATCACCGAGCAGATCTTCCGAGTGAACGGCATCGGCCAGTATTTGATCATCGCCATCCAGGGCGGCGACTTGCCCACGGTGCAGACGGTGACATTTATCTTCGCCGTGCTGGTGGTGGTCTTCAATATCGTTGCCGATTTCCTTTACGGCATTCTCGATCCTCGCGTTACTTACAGCTAAACCTTGTGATCGGCTGAGACTATGACAGCAAAAGAGAAGACAAAACCGAAGAACCTGGACTCGGCTGAACAAGTGCAGGCGCGCACGTTCGCGGGCGACGCCTGGATGCAGTTTCGCCGACATCGCCTGGGCATGATTGCCATCGGCGTCCTGGCTCTGATCATCCTGGGGGTTGCGATTGGCCCGTTTATCTGGACCCTTGACCCCGAATACATCGACATCGCCGCCTCCTATCAGCTCTCGTCGCCCGAGCATCCCTGGGGCACGGACAGCCTGGGACGGGACACGCTTGCGCGCGCATTGCAAGGCGGGCGCGTATCCTTGATGATCGGCGTTTCCGCCATGCTGGTGTCGATTACCATCGGCACGGTTATCGGCTTGGCCTCGGGATATTTCCGCCGTCTCGATAACCCGCTGATGCGCATGACCGATATCTTCATCGCGCTGCCCCAGTTGCCGCTGCTGCTGGTGCTCATGATGCTCTTCCGCGAGCCGCTGAAGGCTTCCTTCGGCGTTGAGGGCGGCGTTTTCATTTTGATGGTCTCGGTCATCGGCGGTCTGCAGTGGATGCCGACGGCGCGTCTCGTGCGCGGCGAAGTGCTGACGGTGAAGTCCCGCGAATTTATCACAGCGGCGAACGCGGTCGGCTCGCAAGACGGTCGGATTCTCACCAGCCACATCCTGCCGAATGTGATGAGCCCGGTGATCGTCGCCGCGACATTCAGCATCGCCAGCGCGATCATCACCGAGTCGGCGCTGTCCTTCCTCGGTTTGGGCTTCCCGCCTGATTTTCCCACCTGGGGTCGTTTGCTCTTTGACGGCAAGGATTATCTGACGATCACCTGGACCCTGGTTTTCTGGCCCGGCTTGCTGATTTCGCTGACTGTGCTCTGCGTCAACTTCATCGGCGATGGCTTGCGGGACGCGCTGGATCCGCGCTTGCGGCGCTGAGTCGGCTGGGAAGATTGTCATTTAGGGGCGCGTCGCAACGGCGCGCTCTTTTTGTGTTGGCTTCGTTTCTGACTAGGCTACAATTGTTCTGTTCAAGGGAGCGCTGATGTCGATAGAACAATCGCTGCGCGACTTCGTCGGCTGGTGGCGGCAGAACATCAAAGGCGACGAAAAGGGGGAGGCGCAGATCTTCCTCGATCATCTTATGCGCGCCTTTGGTCACGAAGGCGCAATTGAAGCCGGCGGCCGCTATGAGCAGCGGATTCGGCGCCGGCGCAATGGCAAGACTACCGTTTCATTCGCCGACTATCTCTTTCCCAAACGCGCTCTCATCGAGATGAAAAAACGCGGCGAAGACCTCAGAAAGCACTACGCGCAGCTTGAGGAATATTGGAAGAGCCTTGAAAGCCGCATTCGGCCGCGCTATGCCGTATTGTGCAATTTCGACGAGTTTTGGATATACGACTTTCACGAGCAATACTATGATCCGGTCGACAAGCTCCCGATGGAAGAATTGACAGGAAAACGCCGCGCAGCCTTGGAATTTCTGGTTCCGGATTCAACTCGCGCTCCCGTCTTTCAAGAGAATCGGGTGCAAGTGACCAAGGAGGCGGCTTTTCTACTTACTGAACTGTATCATTCCCTGGCGGACGAGCTGGGAGCGGGCATTGCGCAACGATTCACGCTTCAGTCCATGCTGGCGCTATTTGCCGAAGACGTGGGGCTCTTGCCTGAAGAGACCGTGCCGAACATCATACATGACAGCAGATTCGGAAGTGGAAAGTCCGACAACAGTCATGACCTCATGGCTTTGCTTTTCACTATGATGAACTATCCGCGGCACAAGCGCCGCAGCGGACGCTTTCACAATGTTGATTACTTCAATGGAGGCATCTTTCAAGAAATTCACCCGCTGTCGCTATCAGCCAATCAAATGAATTGGCTGGAGCGGGCCGCCAGCGAAGATTGGTCGAAGATTCGCCCCTCCATATTTGGCAACATCTTTGAATACAGTTTGAGCAAGAAGGAACGACACCGCGAAGGCGCGCACTACACGACCGAACTCGACATGAAACGCATCGTCGATCCCGTCATCGCCGAGCCCTGGCGCAACGATATTGATTCAGTCAACACGCTGCCCGACGCGCTCGAGCTCTACGACCAGCTGTGCGATTACATCGTCCTTGACCCGGCTTGCGGCTCGGGCAACTTCTTGTATGTCGCCTACCGCGAGATGAAAGCGCTGGAATACGACCTGCGCGAGCGCATCGCCGAGCTCGGCGGCGACCTGTCTCAGTTGCAACGGCGGGTGACTGCCAAGCAGTTTCATGGTTACGACATCAACGAATTCGCTGTTGAACTGGCGAAGGTCTCGCTGATGATTGCCAAGAAGCTGGCGGTGGATGAATTTGAATCGGATGAGAATCCACTGCCGCTAGACAATCTCGATGACAATATCAAAGCCGAAGACGCTCTCTTCAACCAGTGGGTTGACTTCGACGCCTGTATTGGCAATCCGCCCTATTTGGGATTTCGCGAAAGGCGCAATGCACAGGGAATCGCATATACGAGCGCTGTGCAAGAGGCTTTCAGCGAGGTGCATGGCCAAGCTGACTTCTGCGTGTATTGGTTTCGTAAGGCGCATGACAACATGAAGCCGGGCGCTCGAGCTGGCCTTGTTGGAACAAATACTGTCACACAGAACTATTCGCGCATTGGCAGCCTCGATTACGTAGTAGAAAATGGCGGCAATATATACGACGCAGTTTCGTCTATGCCTTGGTCTGGCGAAGCAAATGTACACGTCTCTATAGTAAATTGGTCAAAGGGACATCCACCGGTATCGAAGGCTAATCTGCGCCTTTTTGAAGGCATTGATGCTGAGGGAAATTATGTGTTTAACACAATTGAAATGAGCGCTATCAACAGTTCCTTGTCGGACAAGATAGATTTAAGCGGCGCGCATCGTTTGCGAATCAACACAAGACCGAAACGTGCTTTTAGCGGCAATATTGCAGGCAGCCCGGGTTTCCTGGTGAGAGTAACCAAGGCTGGGCAATTGATTAAGAATGACAGGCGAAATCTGAAAGTACTGAAGCCGTATCTAAGCGGAAACGATTTTCTCGGCAATCCAAAAGGTCATCCACTGCGCTATTTGATTGACTTTAATGATTTTGACATCATTGAGATTCCTGAGTTTTCGGACCTGTACAGAATTGTGTCCAGCACCGTGTTGCCCGACAGGAAACGAAAGGCTGTAGAAGAGGATAGAAAAAATAGATTAGCGCTGAAAGCAAACCCCGACTCCAAGATAAGCACCATTCAGCAAGAAAGACTTGATAGATGGTGGACTCACAACAATCGACAGTCCGAATTCAATAGTTTGCTCGATTCCATTGACCGGTATATTTGCTGCTCACAAGTTACAAAACGTCCGATCTTTGACTTTGTTTCAAAATCAATTTGTCCGAGCAATATGATGAAAGTCTTCGCATTTGCAGATGACTATACCTTTGGCATTCTACAATCTAATGCGCATTGGCAGTGGTTTGTTGAGAAAGCGTCGACGCTTAAATCAGATTATCGTTATACATCCCATAGCGTCTTTGATACTTTTCCCTTTCCGCAACATCCGCCGTCGGATCTCATACAAGCAGTCGCCGATGCCGGGCGCGCCTTGCATGAGTTCCGCCGACAACACATGGCGCTTAACGACACTTTGACACTCCGCTCCATGTATCGCACTTTGGAAGTTCCGGGCGCAAACCCCCTCCGCGACCTGCACGCCGCCCTCGACCGAGCCGCGCTTGCCGCCTACGGTTTCGATCCCGAGGCCGACATCCTCGAACAGTTGCTCGCGCTCAATTTCGAAGTCGCCGCCAAAATCGAAGCCGGCGAACCTGTCACCGCGCCCGGCATCCCAGCCGACTATCCCGAGCCGGACGAACTGATAAGCGACGGCTGCATCCAACCGCCAGACCTGTTATAGCGAGAAGGCGCCATGCCCTACATCAAACAGATCACCCTCGACCAAGCCACCGGCCTGCTCAAGCGCGAATTGGAAAAAGCGGTCGCCCGCGCCGGCCGCGTCTGGAACATCGTGCAGATCATGTCGCTGAACGGGCGCGTGATGAAAGCCTCGATGGACATGTACGGCGCGACCATGTTCGCCGCGTCCCCGCTCTCGCGGCAGCAGCGCGAAATGCTGGCCGTCGTCGTCAGCCGCGCCAATCACTGCGTCTACTGAATTCAGTCGCATGCGCATGACCTCCGGGCTGAGGTCCAAGGATTTGAAGACGGGGCCGCGGCCGACGCCTTCGTGCACGCCATCGCCCGCGATTGGCGAACGGCGCCGTTAAGCGCGGTCGACCGCGCCTTGTGCGCCTATGCCGAGAAACTGACGCTGAATGCGGCGGCGATGGACGAGACGGACATAGAAACATTGCGCGGCAGCGGCCTGGACGATCGCGCGATTCACGATGCGACGCAGGTCATCGCGTTCTTCAACTATATCAATCGCGTAGCCGATGCCTTGGGCGTGGAGCGCGAGTCATTCATTCGCCCCTGGGGCGAAGATTAAGCCGGAAAACCCCCGCCTCCATTGCATTAAAGCGCGGCAACCCGCCGTGCAATATAGCTGATGCTATTACAGACTGCCGGGCTTGGCAGCCGTTTCTAATGAAATCCATTATAGTTGGATAAGTAAACAAATAGTTGCTGTACATTTGCGCCTAAACTGTCGTTTTTGGTACACGTCTTGTCAAATACCTGTATTGCATTTTAGAAGGTTTATATACATAATCTATGACACAGTTAAATTACAGACCTTAAATTCGCCCTTACTTTCAATTATGACTGTCGAGACGCGAAATGGCTATCAATGTGGGTTGGAACGGCAAGTCAAAGGCGTACATTGAATGTCGCTTTCAGGATCCTTGGTCTTTGCGGGACTTCATTGAAGCGCGCAAGACTTGGTATCGCATGATCAAGTCCGTTGATCATCGCGTGCCGATCGTGCTGGACCTGCGAGATACGTTTGAATTGCCCGAGGGCGCCTTGCGCCAAATCAGCGCGATTCATCGCACGCCGCACGAGCGCCAGGGCCACGTCTATGTGATCGGCTTGAATCCTGCGTACGAGCGGCTTGCGCTGCATTTGTTTGAGGGCGCGGCTGATCCTGATAAAGCTGTGCGCCTGGTGGATTCCGTCGAGAGCATAGTCAGTCCCCGGTAGCTGCGGCCGCGGGCGACCACTACACCCCATCCCCCCAACCCCCTTCCCCAGCGAGCTAGGGAAGGGGGAGCGCGCTAAAAGTAGGTGGTCTCTTGTGCTCATTCTGGTACTTTGTTGCGCGTTTTCTCACAGGTTCATCAACGAGTCACCCTTCCCCAGTTCACTGGGGAAGGGCCGGGGATGGGGTAGAAAACCTGTCCTGTCGTCTCCAGCGAGCTAGGGAAGGGGGAGCGCGCCGCTGGCAGCCGACCCCCATTTGGATTGCGCTTTTGCCGCCGGAACAGCAAGAATCAGAGTGTTCCGCCTGGCGTAATCATCTATGATTTGAGGGGATAAAAGCCGGGCGGAGGCGTAGGAAATGGCGGCTGAGAAGTGCAATCAAAGGGCGACGCTGGTCGCGCAGGTCTGCAATTATTTGAGCGACATACATCCGCGGGCGGCGAGCCTGCAAGAGCTTGGCGAGAGGTTCCATCTTAGCCCGTTTCACCTGCAACGCGTATTCAAAGACGTCACCGGCATCTCCCCGCGTCAATACGCCGCGGGCTTGCGGCTGGAGGATTTCAAAGAGCAGGTGAGGGCGGGCGAGCGCATTACCGACGCCATCCTGGCGGCCGGTTACAGTTCGACAAGCCGCCTCTATGAGCACAGCGACGAAAGCCTGGGCATGACGCCATCGACTTACGGCAAAAGGGGCGCCAGCATGACAATCCATTACAGCATCGTCGACTGTCCGCTGGGCCAATTGCTGGTTGCCGTGACGGAACGCGGGATTTGCAAAACCGGCCTGGGCGACTGCGGGGAAGCGCTGACGGCTGATTTGGAGGCGGAATTCGCCCGGGCCGAAGTCATTCGCGATGATGCCGGCGTCGGCTATTGGGTGGAACGGATTATCGCCTATTTGGAGGGTTGGCAGCCGGATCTGGATCTGCCGCTGGACCTGCGCGCGACCGCATTTCAGCAGAAGGTCTGGCGGCAGTTGCAGGCGATTCCCGTCGGTGAAACGCGGTCCTACAGCGAGATTGCTGCAGCCATCGGCCAGCCCGACGCCAGCCGCGCTGTGGCCGGCGCCTGCGCCCGCAATCCGGTCGCGCTGGTCATTCCCTGCCACCGCATCATCCGTAAAGACGGGAGCTTGGGCGGCTACCGCTGGGGCATTGACCGCAAACGCGCTCTGCTCGAACGTGAAGAAACTTACAAACGCCGGGCTGCGGAGGATTCGGTCCCTAGCGCCGAGGGCGAATAACGGATTCTTTCCCGCACCGCCGGGTAAATTGCCCGGCGCCCATCCAATTGGACAATGACTCTGTTTACGTAATATGATAAGAATTATGAATGAACCTTGGAGGGGCTAATGTCTATTCGCAATCTGCATATTTTGATACTCGTCAGCGTCGCTTATGTCGCGGCGCAGATGGTGGCCGATATCTCAAACCTGAGAGACTTGGTGATCGCCGGCGTGAGCGTCAGCGCTTTTTCCATCGCCTATCCGCTGACGTTCACCTTGCGCGATATGGCGCACAAACTGGCCGGCCCCCATGTCGCGCGCACGCTCATCATCGCCGCCGCCGTCATATACCTGATCGTGCAGGCCTTTTTTGCCATCATATCCGGTCTGCCGCCGGAGATGAGTGCGGAAGAGCGCACGGCTTTGGGCCAGTTGCTGACGCCGGAATTGCGCTTTATGATGGCGGCTGTAGTGGCTACCGTCATCTCGCAACTGGTTGACACCGAAATCTATACGCGCTGGGTGGAGCGCTTTGGGGCGGAGCGCCAATGGGGGCGCGTGCTTGTAAGCAACGCCATCAGCATCCCGCTCGATCGCATTCTCTTCCTGCTCCTGGCTTTCGCCGGTTCGATGTCGACCGATGAGATCTGGGCGGCTTTCCTGGGCACCTCCATCATCCGGCTGGTCTTCGGCATCATATCGATACCGGGCATTTACCTGGTCGAAGAGCATTCGCAAGACTGGGTCAAAATGTCGGAGATTACGCACAGCGATCCGCCCTCGTTCAAGCGCGCAGGATAGCGTACGCGGGCGCCTGGAATTGACGCGCGCCTCGCCTTCCGCGGCAATCGTCCGCTGGCAAGGCGTCTCCGCTTTTTGGGGATGGGGCGCGCGGCCCTTCATTTGATATGCGCTATCCGCGCGCTTTTGGCCCGCTGGCCTTTTTCGGCGTCCTGCCGACAGAGCTTATGCTTGGGCTCTTCACGTCCAATATCAGGGTGAAATTCGCCGCGACCTTCGTATCCATGCCCGGCATCTATCTGGTCACGGAGCAGCCCGGGGAGTGGCTGATCTATTTGACGCCGTATAGGTCGATAACAAAGATCTGAAATTAGTATTGTAGTTTTCTGAGTAAATCAGATCGCACGGAAGGTATCTGCAGTAGTTCTTCCAGGAACTCGTCGTAGTTGGCTTCTCTGTCGGCTGCTCTAAGCGCGAGAATTTGGTCATAGTCTATACCGACTAGATCACAAAACTCTCTGCCGGTCATGGCCTCGTCAATGCTTATCTTGCGCTTGAATCCGATTCGGATTTCTTCCCGCGTGTTAGCATTAAACCCGCAAATCTTCCCGTGGCAACTGTAATAATGCAATGTCGACTTGTTTGTGGCGAGAAAATCAACAAGATTCTGTTGCTCTTTCTCAGAGGACTTCGTGTCGAATTCGTGGCCATCCTTGAGTTCTACAACGTAGCAGTGTTGCGAGTGCGGTTCACGATCAAAGACGATAAAGTCAGGTTCAATGCCATCGCCCTTTAGAGACGTACATTTCTTGACCGCCTTCTTCGTCGCCACTCTAACGCCAATGTCCATGATTTGCGCGCTAAGAAACTCATCGACGTCGCTGATCAGTTTGTCTGCCACTAGATGGGTGACGAGTTTTTCCAACTCATTTCCGTTCCTGATTATAAGACCTTGAACTCGACTAAGCAGGTGACTTAAATTCGCGTCTCCGAAACAACGCGCGTATGCACCCTTACGCACCTCTTCAAGTGGCTTGCCTTCAATTTCACTCAGTCGCGCCATCGTGCGCCTCAACGTCGCATCCCAGAAAATTGCGTCCCTGCTCGCGGCAGGCGCGCATTACAGAGAACGAACCGGCCGCGGGGTCTATAACCAGATCGCCAGGTGATGTTGTCGCCGCTATGAGTTCGCCCTGAAGTCCTACCGGTTTATTGTGAGGATGTGTTTTCTTGATTTTTTCTCGCCATACGTCAGGAATGTTGCGAATTGTCCAAACGCCCTTCGCCCGACGCGGCTCCTTCTGGATAATCACGCAGAACTCCGTTTGATGGCGCGTGCGGTAGCCCAGGCCCATACGCCCCTTGTCCCATGTCACCATGTCAACAACACTGAGATTTGTACCCTTGATCCAGTTGCGGAAGTCCGTGCATAGGTGAAACTTGTCCATCCACAGAAAGAGGTGGCCGGACGGAATCAAGACGCGTCCAATCTCACTGGTAAACCTGGCAATTTGCTCTTCGGACATTTGAGGCAGTTTCACTCGGACATGATTGCGGCTGGTATCTTCGTTGCCGTATTTCATCTTGTCGTAGACGCCGCGAAACTGCGGGTCGAAAAATGCGGCTGGCACAGAGTTGTCGCGGAGCATGCCGAGCAGTTCCAATCCGTCCATTTTGATGCGTTGGTTGAGGGGCAAGTTGGAAGGCAATGTGAGAGGCGGGCATTGAAGAGTGCGAACGTTGGAGAATACGCCGTTTGTCTTTTGATCCAAATCCAATCCCAATTGTGCTTGTATTGCCATGATGTTTGCCTTTGTCAATCCACGCGCGTAACTAGAATATACCGCATAATCGCAAAATCGAAAACAAGTGTTCGCGAGGAGTCGGGGCAATCGCATCAAAATTGACGTCCGCCGCAATTGCAAAAGTCAAACAGAAATTTAAGCGCCGGCGCGCCGAGAAAAGCCATTGATCAGAGACTTCAGACCTCGCGCCGCCGCCAGACAAGCGCGTCGGCATCAACTTCGTCCAAGTCCAGGCGCGTGATTTCCCGTGACGCCAGCTCGACGCGCATGATGCGCGAGCGCCCGTCGACTGAGCGCGCGAATGTCACGGCCCGCCCGTCGGGCATCCATTGCGGCAGGCTGTCGTAACGCGAATCGACCACCAGCGGCTCGACTTGACCCGTCTCAAGCGAATAGAGATAGATGGACGACGCGCCATCGCGCCGCGAGGCGAAGACGATGCGCCGCCCGTCCGGCGACCAATCGGGCGAGGAGTCGGGCGCGCGGTGCGTCGTCAATTGGCGCACTTCGCCGCTGGATAGCTCAATGCTATGCAGATTCCAGCCGCCGCCGCGATTTGATGTGAAAGCGATTGTTCGGCTGTCGGGGGACCAGGCCGGCTCGCGATCGCCGGCTTCATGCGCCGTGACGCGCCGGCGATCGCTTCCATCCGGCCGGATGATGTAGATATTGTTGTCGCCTTCCCGGTTGCTGGCGTAGGCGATCCAGTCCCCATCGGGCGACCAGGCGGCCGCCTCGGCGATCGCCACGGACTCCGTCAGCCTTTTTACATCTCCGCTCCTTAAATCGTATGTGATGATGTCGCTGCCAAAGCGCAGATACGAAGTCAGCGCCAGCCGCGTCCCATCCGGCGCAAAAGAAGGCTCGGTAAGAAAATCGAAATCCAGCCGCTCTTTCAGCCTGTGATTGAGATCTTGCACGATGACAACGGGCAAGCCGGTTTCAAGCGACATATAGGCGACCACCGCGGGCGGCGCGACCGCCGCCAGCAAATAGCGCAGCAGGACAGCAAGAATGACAAGCGCGAAGACAAGCGCTGACAGGCGGAGCAGGCTGCGGCGCATGAGGCTTCAGGCCGCGACGGCCAGAAATTGACGCTGCGTCAGGTATTCTGTGATCTGTTCGGCGGCGATGGCGGCTTCAACCGTCATGTTGTAGAAAGCGCCGCGCCCTTTATAAAAGACGCCCACCAGATAAAGTCCCGCATGCCCGAGAACTTGCCGCCCGTTGGGATGCGCGCTGACATCGCGCAAGGGCCAGCCGCGAACGCCATTGGGGCCAATATCCCAGTCGCAGCCGACTTCCGGGTAGTAAGTTTCTTTGCTGAATTGCATGTCGATATCGAGATAGTGATGCAAGACGGGCAGGAAGCCGGTGGCCATAATCGCCAGATCCAGCTCGATATACTCGCCATCGGCCATGGTCGCGCCGCGCGCATCGAATCGGACCGGATGTCGCGCGGGAATGACCGTGCCCTGACGCAGCGCATTAAGCAATTCGGGACCGCGATAGCCGACGGCGCTGCCGGTGTTTGCCGGCGCTTCCCAGACGCCGAAATCTTCGAGATTGTATTTGATGGCGCCGGTTTGCCGCTGCAGCCACTCGCACATCGGCCCAGGCAAGTAACTGCCCAGCAGCATCCAGGCGTGGCGGGGCAGACCATAAGGATAACGCGGCCGCAAGTCGACGCCGCTGCGTATCGCCAGCCGGGCCGAGCCGCCCGCGGCGACCTGCCCGACCGCCACCGCGATATCGGTGCCGCTCGGTCCATTGCCGACGACCAGCGTGCGTTTGCCGCGGGCCTGGTCCGGATGCCGAAAGTCGCGCGAATGCAGGATTGCGCCCTCGAAGCGATCCATGCCCTCAATCTCGGGCAGCTGCGGGTTGTCGAAGACGCCGGTTGCGGGAATCACCGCGCGATAAGTTTCGATGCCCTGGCTGGTCTCCACTTGCCAAAGGCCGTCGGCGCGCGGCGCAACGCGATAGACTTCGATGCCCGGCTCGATCGGCAGCTGCTGCTCAGCCACCCAGTCGGTGAGGTAGCGGTGGTACTGCGGCGCCGTCGGAAATATGCCCCAATGCAGGGGAAACTTGCGCCCGGGCAATTCGCTGAAAAAACGCGATGTGTTCAGGCGCAGGGAGGGGTAGAGGCTGTTCCAGGTCGTCGCCAGCGTGTGGGAGCGATCGATGATGCGATATTCAATGCCGGCTTTGCGCAAGGCATAAGCGGCATTGATGCCGGCCGGCCCGCTGCCGATGACCAGCGCATCCGCCGTCGGCATCAGTTCTGCCGCTCCGACGGCAAGGCGGTCGCCGTGCCCCGGACGTAGAGTTGGACGCGTGTCGGCGCGGCCGCATAAGTCGCAGGAAAATTCAGCGCGTCGGCGGTGCTGCGCGGCTGAACATGCTCCAGAGTCTCGCGGATCAAGCCATCGACCCATTGCGCCTGGAAAGTGGCGTCCTCGTTGTATTCGGCGACCGGGAAACCGACCATGCCGCTGGCTAAGGCAAATAGCGCCAGGGCGAACATCGCGACGGCGATCGTTGCGATAATGGCCAGGGCCCGACGGTTAGCCCGGCGCACTTTATCGCGGGTCGGCGTCATTTGCGCAAGCCGGCTCAGCAGCCGGTCGCGCTGGTAGCCGCCGCTGAAGTCCAGCGCATTCAGGCCGCTGAGCGTCGGCGGCAAATCCACCTTTTCCAGCAGAATCGGCAGGATCGGCGCGCGCTCCTGGCGCGCGTCTTCAATCTCGGCTTGCACCTGTGCATTGCTCAGGGCCGCCGCCGACGCCAGCACGATAAGCGCCGGGCGCGCCGAATGAAAGGATGCGGTCAAGTCATCGCGAATTTGCTCGGCAAGCTGGCTGTCTTCCAGCGCGTATGTGATGCGGATCGTCAATGCTGGGCTTCCTGCAACTTGTGAAAAATGGCGCGATCTATTGTGGCACATTTGCCCGCCCGGTTACAGACCGGGCGGCGGTCGGTAGTGTATCCATTTCGGTTGAAATAGTCTGCTAGGGGCGATCCGGTGGATAACGCTTGAATCAGTCTGGTAGGGGCGATCTGGTGGATAACGCTTGAATTAGTCTGGTAGGGGCGATCCGGTGGATCGCCCGATGGGTAAGACGGGATCGAAATTGGGCGACTCACCGGTGCGCGCGGGGCGCGTAGGCACTGACCGCCGACACAGCCCGTCAGTCGCACCTAGCAAATCGTCGGCATTTGAAGAAATTCAAACGAAATGGATACATTACCCGGTGGTCGATACGGTATCTGCGGCTGGCCGAGGACGCCTAACGCGGATCGGGTATCCAGCGCTTAATGTCGACCTGCTGCGCTGCCTCTAGCGCGGCCGGGTCGCCAATCGGCAGCCAAAAGGGCGATTCAACAATGGCGACCGGGCGCTCTTGCGCCAGCGCTGTCATGTAGTCGGTGATCTCGTATTCGCCGCGCGCGGTTTTTTCCAAGGCGTAGTCGAAGACATCGGCTGAAAATTTGTAAGCGCCGGTGCTGCAGGGCGCCGTCGCCCCATGGCGCCCTAAAGGCGGTTTTTCGTCGATGCGCAAGAATCCGCCAGCATCGCTGCGCGCGATGACGCCGAAGCGCTGATAATCGGCGCGCTGCTGCGATAGAACGCCGTAAGTCTGCTGGCTCAGCCGGCTCAGGGCGGATGCCGCGTAGAGGTCGTCGCCATTGATAACGAGAAACTCGTCGCTCTTGATCGTGCCGCGGCAGCACTGCAAGGCGTGGCCGGTGCCCAGTGGCGCGGGCTTCTGCTCGACCAGTTGGTAGTCGGCGAAGATTTGCTGCGTCGCCATGTAGCGGGCGATCTGTTCCTTGAGGTAATGCACGACGACGATCGCGCGCTGGCAAGAGGCGCGCAGGCTCAGCAAAGACCATTCCAGAATCGGCCGTCCCTGCAGGCTTAAGAGGGGTTTCGGCTTGTGGAGCGTAAGGGGGCGCATGCGCGTGCCGCGGCCCCCGGCCAGGATTATGCCATCCATCGCGGCGCGTGGTCAGCGCATATCATCGTAATAGGCGCTGTCGCCGTCTTCCTCTTCAGCGAATTCGCCCTCGCGAAACGAAGGGATGATCGTGTCGTCTTCACCATAGAGGTCACGATAACTGCCGATGTCATCGTCGTCGAGATCATAACCTTCGTCTTCCAGTTCGTCGTCTTCCAGGTCGACATCGACATAATCTTCAATCAAGTCTTCGACATCTTCCAGCAATTCATCGACCTCGTCATCTTCGGCCTCGAGCTCTTCCGGAGCGTCCGCGTCGTCCAGGCCCTCGAAGGACACCAGCTCCGGCTCCGCGGCTGCGGCGAATGCGGCGAGCGCCGCTTCGAGCGCGTCGGGCGCGTTCACCGGCGCGGCAATCTCGTCCAGGTCGTCGAGATCGCCCATTGCTTCCAGCTCCTCGAGCGTCGGCTCTTCAATGCTCTCAAGATCGCTGTCGCGCGCCTGGCTCAGGAGCAGGTCCATTAGAGAAGACGGGGCCGCACTCGCTTCCCCGTCCGCGGGGGCGGCGTCGCCCGGGTTTGGCACAATGCCTGACATCATCAATCTCCCTTCGCCAGGCTCAAGCCATGGTTTCTTTCACTATAGCGCAAAAGTATGAATGTAGCCGCAAATCGCCTGTTAACTCAGGGTGAAAGGCGGTGGCCAGCAAGTGCTCTTGGCGGGCGGCGACGATGCGGCCGTCTTCGAGCCGCGCCAGCACAGCCACCGGGTCGTCAACCGCGGTGACAACCGGCGCGCGGATGAAAACGGCGTGGAACGGCTCGCCCGGCAAGCCGGCGATCTCGAGGTCCGTTTCGAAGCTGTCGATCTGCCGCCCGAAGGCGTTGCGGTCGACGGTAATGTCCATGGAAGCCAGGATGGGCTGTTCGTCGATGCCGATATCTTTCGCGAGGAAGATCATGCCCGCGCATGTGCCCCAGGTCGGCCGCGAACGCGCGAAGCGCCGCAGCGGCTCGATCAAGCCGTAGGATGTCGCCAGCTTGCCGATGGTTGTGCTCTCGCCGCCGGGGATGATCAAGCCATCAAGGTCATCCAACTGCTCGGGCAGGCGGATTTCAGCCGTTTGCGCGCCGAGCTGGCGCAGCATCTTGATATGTTCTATGAAGGCGCCTTGCAAGGCGAGCACGCCGATTTTCATTGTTGATCTGTTTGTCCTTGCGCCGGGGAGATGACCTGCCTCTATTATGGTCGCCTTCCGCCACGAACTCAAGACGGCGCTTCGACGCGAATCAGACGGGCCAGGTTGCTGCCGATGATGCGAAACTCCCGGCCGAGCTTGAGCTGCATGGGGCCGTCGAAGGGAGCGACGTGGATCACTTCGCAGACTTGCCCCGGCGCCAGGCCCAGAGCCTCGATATATTGCAGGCGGTCGAACTCGCGCGTGATCAGGCGGCGGATGCGCACGGTATTGCCGGCGGGGACATTCGCCAAGGCCAGATCTTCTATGGCTGGCAGGTTGCCGTCGGCGTCGGGAATCGGCTCGCCATGCGGGCAACTTTCGGGCGCGCCCGTCATCTCGTACATGCGTTGCACGATGGCGTCGCTGAGGCCGTCGCTCAAACGCAGCGCTTCGTCATGCACGCCCAGCCAATTGATGCCCATCACCTGGGTGAGAAAGACCTCGGCAATGCGCTGGGACCGGATCAGCTTAAGCGCTACCAGCCGGCCCGATTCAGTGATCGTGATGCCCTGGTACGGTTGATGCACCAGCAGACCCAGGTCGCTCAAACGGTTGACCATGCGGTTGACCGCCGGCGGACTGACAAAGAGGAGATCGGCCAGTTGCGAGGATGTGACAAAATCTCTGCCGTCGGGCTGCCTGTCAATAAGGCGATAAATCTCCGCCATGTAGGAGCGCATCTTGTTGCTGAGTTCGCTGGACACAGGGCTTTCCCAGGCGCTGTTTCGGGCCGGCGGTCGCGGTTTACAAGCCGTGTTCGAGGCGCGTGATCAGGCGTTCAGGCAGGTCGTAATTGAGCATGCGGCGCTGTACCTCCGGTATGTTGTAGGGGATGCGCCGGTGTTCAAATACGCCGCTGCTCAAGTCCAGAATGCCATAAGCGGCATCCGGGTTTTGATCGCGGGGCTGGCCGATGCTGCCGGGATTGATGATCTGGCGCTGACCGTTAAGCGCGTGGGGCTCGTTGTACTGGGGCGGGGCGGATTCCGCCCGGTCCTCGTCCGCGGCCGCCGTATAAATGACCGGCTGATGCGTATGCCCGACGAAGCAATATGGCGTTTCAAAATGCGGGAAATTCAAAGCGGCGATGGTCGGTTCCAGGATATATTCCCAGATGGGTTCGCGCGGGCTGGCGTGCACCAGCGTATATTCGCCGATGACAAATGTGACCGGCAAATGTTCGAGAAAGCTGGTATTTTCCGCCGTCAGCGTGTCCTGCGTCCATTCGGCCGCGCGCCGCGCATCCGGGTTGAAGGTGCGCACATCCAGGCGATTGAGCGCCGCCCAGTCGTGATTGCCGGCCAGGCAAAGCTGCGGCAGCTCCTTCAGGCGCTCGACGCATTCGTTGGGATCGGGCCCGTAACCGACGACATCGCCCAGGCACCAGACAAAGTCCCAGTCGCCTTCGCTATGCTTCAGAACAGCATCAAATGCGGTGTAGTTGGCGTGAATATCGGAAATGACGAGGATGCGCATGGGCCGGCTTTTCGCTTGCAAATCACTAGGAGCATCTTACCATACTGTGGGCGGCGATTGCGATATACGCCGACCTGACGTCAACACGCCGATTCGCAAACGCAGCAGCGGCGCAGCGGCCGCGATTTTAAGCGCAGCCAGTAAACGTGTTAAGATTGTCGCATTCAATAAATGAAAGGAAGCAAATTATGTTTTTCGAACTTCGAGTCTATCCGCTGATGCCCGGCAAAGCTGATGAGTTTGCTAAATACATGGACGACGTGATCATTCCCTACCAGCTTTCCAAGGGCATGGTCATCCTGGCATCCTTTGTCAACGACGCAAAAGACACCTACGTCTGGATACGCCGCTTTGAAGACGAGGCGGATAAAGAAGCGCGCTACGATGCCGTCTACAACAATGATTATTGGCGGGATGAAGTCGCCCCGAAGCTGCCGGCGCTGATGGATGTGGATGGATTGCAGGTCACCATCCTCGAGGCGACGCCGCGCTCCTTCATGCAGTAGAGGCCCCCGCCGCCTGGAGAGCGCATGCGAGACTTCGACCTGAGCAAAGCCATTCTGAATGACGAGCCGATGTTCGCGCCCTTCCATGCGCGCGGTCGCGGCGTCCAACTGCGCGACGCCGAACTGGAAGCGCGGACGGAGCTGCTGCTGATGGAGCGCGACGGCGCCGCCATCGCCTTCCTGGCCCGGCAGATGGCCTATCACCATGTAGCCCAGGGCGAATTCGCCGGCGAGCCTTATCTCGTCAGCTTCTGAGCGCCCTGCAACAGCGGGGTTGGTCTAAGCCCGCTTGTCAATAAACGACCGCATCATTTTGCCGCCGCCGGCTTGTATAACGGCCTGGCGCTTTTGCGCGATGAAGAGAGCGGAACGTTTTGGGATCATATCACCGGCGAAGCGCTGCACGGCCCGCTGGCCGGGACGCGGCTCGACATTTGGCCGATCGCGCTTACTACGGTCGAAGCGGCGCTGGCCGAGTACGAGTCGGTGACTTTACAGCGCTCGGACCATCGCAGTTTGAAAAAATGGCTCCTGGAAGCCGGCTCGGGACGGAAGCGGAGCCTGGCGCATGGCCCGGGCCAACTGCCGCCGTTTTTCCGCCGGACCATGGGCCAGGTCGACGATCGCTTGCCGGAGATGACGCAGGGCCTGGGTATCTTTGAGGGGCAGCGTGGCGTCTTCTATCCGATGGACCGGATCCCGCCGGGGGGTCTGGAAGATCTTTGGCAGGGCCGACGGATTCTGCTGCGGAAGGGCGGGCTCGACCGGATACCGCGGGCGATTTACGCCGATGACCCGAACAGCCGGCCTATGCAGCTGCTGATGCGCTGGTACGGCTTCTGCCTGAGTTTTAGCGAAGTGCGTATTTATGGCGAGGAGGAAGAAGCCAATGGCGGAATATTATCTTGACGACAGCGTCATTCAGCCCTTTTGGGACAATTCGATTGAGCCGCGCCTGGAAATCGAATCTGGCGACACGGTTGTATTCGAGTGCCAGGAAGCCAATGGCCAGGTCCAGCCGGACTGGACAGTTGCCGAATATGAAAATCTGGATCGCAGCAAGAATCATGCTTTGAACGGCTCGGTCTGGATAAAAGGCGCCCAGCCCGGCGATGCCCTGGAGATCGACATCCTGGATTTGCAGCATAAAGGCTGGGGCTGGTCAGCGCATCGGGCGGGCGTGGGTTTGCTGCCGGAAGACTTCGATTATAGCTATCTGCATCAGTGGCGCATCGTCGGCGAGACCATCTATTCGACCGAGCTCGACCATATCAGCTTGCCCTACGAGCCGCATCCGGGCGTGGTCGGCGTGGCGCCGCGCGAAAACGGGCGCTTCAACACCTTTCCTCCGCGAGCCAACGGCGGCAATCTGGATGTGCGCGACATGGTCATCGGCTCAAGGCTCTGGCTGCCCGTGCTGGTCGAGGGGGCGCTTTTCGCCACGGGCGATTGCCACGCGGCCCAGGGCCAAGGCGAGGTCTGCGTAACCGGGGTTGAAGCGCCGATGACCGTGACGATGCGTTTCAATCTGCTCAAAGATGCCAATCTGAAAGAGTTGCAACTGCGCCGGCCCAGCCCAATGAGCAAGTTGGATAGTGCCGGTTACCACATCACGACGGCGCATGGGCCCGACTTGATGGAAAACGCCAAGAACGCCCTGCGCTACATGATCGATTGGCTAACGGATAATCACCGGATGAGCCGCAGCCAGGCTTATATTCTGTGCAGCGTCGCTGGCGATTTGAAGATCAGCGAGATCGTCGGCGCGCCGAATTGGGTCGTCTCGTTTCATATTCCGCTGGCTTTGTTTAGCGTTTGACAGGTCGTGGCAACTTGCGGAAGCATGAACACGTTGGCAATTTTCGGAAAATGACCTAGACTATGTGCACTTCAAGTCGTATTCCACGATTCTGCATCGAGAAGGGATCGAAACGTGCCTGTTCATGACCTGGAAGAACGAGTAACAAAATTGGAGCAAAAGTTGGAATTCGTTGTGCAGCGCGACGAACTAGCCGAGGTACTCAAGTCCTTGCATTTGCGTTTTGATACGCTTGACAACCGCTTTGATATGCTAGAAAACCGCTTTGATACGCTAGAAAACCGCTTGGATACGCTAGAAAACCGCTTTCTCACGCTAGAAAACCGCTTTGATACGCTAGAAAACCGCTTAGGCAAACTCGAGAATCGTGTGGACTCAAACGGTGTACAAATTGATTCCTTGACGGTCCGTTTTGACGCGTTTGTGGATGAGCAAAGAGAGGCAAACAAAGCGAGCGGGAAGGCGTGGGAAAACCTTGATGTCCAAATGACGATGGCTGAAACGGATCGAGAGCAAATCTTCATTCGCCTTGACGCTATACAGACTGCGCTGGAGAATCGAGGTATTACAGTTGAATAGAGTTTCCTCGTAAAGCTAAGGTCGACACGAACCGCTGATTACTTGCGAGGCGACAAACTCCAGCCACTGCGCTGAAAAACCACAGTGCGACAAGGCTATGTCGTTTGCCCAGTGGTCTACCCTAGCGATTCTTCAGCCAGATCAGCCAGTAGAGCGGACGGCTCATCTTCCAAAGCAGCAGCGCGCGCGCGCTGCCATAATGTTTGCGACAGTAAACCAGCATGTCGCGGAAAAATACCCGCGTGGCCGTCCAGTTCCGCGTCGATGATTTCTCGTGGTGGACGATCCTGGCGTCGGCGAGGAAGCGCGCTTTGCCCGGCGTCCGTCGCGCAAGGTCGTCTTCCGGAAAATAAAGCAGCAAATCATCGTCCAGCCGGAGATCCGCCCGGCGCATCATCAGGCAGGAGCCGGGGACAACCGCCACATCGCGATCGACGTTGCGATCCCAATCGGCGTAGAAAAGCGCCGCGTGAAGACGTCTTTTGCGCCCGGGCATGAGATTTCCCAGCAAGGTATAACTCAACAGCAAATAGGCATAGTCTTGTACTTCCGAGCAAGTTTGCTGAACCTCGCCATCGGGAAAGCGAAGCTGGCCGGTCACAGCGGCATAGTCGGAATGCTCGACCAGAAAGCGGCGCATCAGCGCCAGGGCATCGGGCGCGACCTCGGTATCGGGATTGAGCAGCAGCGCATATTCAGCGCTGGCCTCTTCAATGCCGATATTATTGCCGCCGCAGAACCAGGTATTCACGCCCTGGGCGAGCAGGCGGACTTCGGGGAAGGCGGCGCGGACCATATCCGCGCTGCCGTCGGCGGAGGCGTTGTCGACCACAATGATTTCGAGATCAATGCCGCGGCTGTTTCGCAGCGCGCGCAGACAACCGCGCAGCAATTCGCGCGTGTTATAGCTGACGATGATCACGGATAAATCGGGCATGGCGGCTTGGGCGGGCGGCTTATTCTTCACTCAACTTAGCATAGGCCGGGAAACTTGCAAGGCAATCCCGCCGCGCCAGGGCGCTGACTGACGACAGGACACGTATACTAAGTCGCGCACGTCGAGGTCTATACCACTCCTCCGCCCCTTCCCGGAAGTCTGTTTCCACGCGACCCGAAGCATGAGGGAGAGGAGCGCGCTGAAAGTACGTGCATTTATCTGTGGATTATATGAGCAACTTATTGACTTCTTTGTAGAGTCACCCTTCTCCAATGCTTTGGGGAAGGGCCGGGGATGGGGTAGAAAAACTGTCCCGCCGCGCCGGGGCATGGGCGTCGGCGAGCGCGCCACGCCATCTGGCAAATTTGCGCTGGCTCAGCTAGCATGGACGAACGCAGGACAAGGGACGAAGGGAGACTTTGATGAAATTCGGCGTGGTATTCCCGCAGACGCAATTGGGCGCTGATCCGGCGGCGCTGCGCGACTTTGCGCAGGCGGCCGAGGGTATGGGCTATCATCATATCCTGGCTTATGACCATGTGCTGGGCGCCAATCCCGACCGGCCCAATTGGGACCCGGGCCGCCCCTATACCTACAAGGATATGTTTCACGAACCGTTCACGCTTTTCGCCTGGATGGCCGGCTTGACCGAGAAAATCGGCTTCATGACCGGCGTGATCATTCTTCCGCAGCGGCAGACGGCTTTGGTGGCCAAGCAGGCGGCGCAGGTGGATTTGCTCTCCGGCGGGCGCTTTCGCATGGGCATCGGCGTCGGTTGGAACGCGGTTGAATACAATTCGCTCGGTTATGACTTCAAGACCCGCGGCGCGCGCGTGGAAGAGCAGATTGACCTGCTGCGGCAGCTATGGACGCGTGAACTGGTTGATTTCCATGGCACTTTCGACCGGATTGACGACGCCGGCATCAACCCCTTGCCGGCGCAGCCGATTTCGATATGGATCGGCGGAACGGCCGATGTCGTCTTGCGCCGAGCCGCGCGCATCAGCGACGGTTATGTGGCGGGCGGCGCGCCAGCTGACGCGGCGGCCATCTGCCAGCGCTATTGGTCTTTCGCTGACGAATACGGAAGGCGGGACGAATTGGGGCTGCATGCGCGGCTGGTCACGGAAAACCTGCCGGAAAGCGGCTGGGAAGATTTCGTCAACGGCTGGGAAAAGCTGGGCGCGACAGAATTCGCGATCTACCCGCACGGCGAAACCCCGGACGACTACATAAAGCGCCTGCGCCGCTTCAAGGACATGTTCGGCGTTTGAGCGCCCGCGCTGATCGCTTCATTCTGGCTTGGGAATCAATCGCCCTGGGCCATGGGCGCGCCTCGCTGACGTGAATATGACATGCGTCCTATAATCATCCGCCTCGCTTGCCGGCATATTGGCCGCCGCCTTTTCCAAAGCGCGATGTTTGTTCTGGGCGTGGCCTTGGGCGTGGCTGTGGTGATCGCGATTGACATCGCCAATGAATCGGCCAGCCGCGCCTTCACGCTGAGCAGCGAAAGTCTGGTCGGCCGCGCCACGCATCAAATTGTCGGCGGGCCCAATGGATTCGCTTCCGATCTATACACACGCCTGCGGATTGAGCTGGGCATCAGAAGCAGCGCGCCCGCGCTGACCGAATTCGTCCGGGTCGAAGGTGGGGATCAAGCGCTGCGCTTGCTGGGCGTCGACCCGCTGTCCGAGGCGCCTTTCCGCTCTTATTTGGGCGCTGAAGGCGACGCGGTCGACTACGAAGCGCTCAACCGGCTCATCGTCGAAGCGGGCGCGGTCGTGGTCAGCGAAGCGCTGGCCCAGCGCCTGAATCTGGGATTGGACGACGAGCTCGTCATCAGCGCAGGCGGGCGCTTCAGCGCGGCGCACGTGGTGGGGATTCTGCGCCCGGAAAATGATAGCAGCCGGCAGGCGCTGGATGACCTCATCATCAGCGATATCGCCACGGCGCAGGAGATCACCGGATTGAGCGGCCGTCTCAGCCGCATCGACCTCATCCTTGACGAAGACGAGATCGCGCCCATTGCCGCGGAACTGCCGGCGGGCATCCGCCTGGTGGATGTCAAAGCCGACAATGCGCTCGATCAGATGATCGCCGCCTTCGAGCTCAACCTGCGCGCCATGAGCCTCCTGGCTCTGGTGGTCGGCCTATTCCTCATCTATAACACCGTGACCTTCAGCGTGGTGCAGCGGCGGGATGCGCTCGGCATCTTGCGGTCGCTGGGCATGACGCGGCGGCAGGTCTTCCTTTTCATCTTGCTGGAAGCCATGATCCTGGGCTTGGTTGGAACGCTGCTGGGCCTGGCGCTCGGCGTCATTTTTGGTCGCGGCACGGTAGCGCTGGTCTCGCAGACGATCAGCGATCTTTATTTCAGCGTCAATGTACAGCGGATCACGGTGTCGCCGCCGACATTGCTCAAGGGCGCCTTCATTGGCATGGCGGCGAGTTTGCTGGCGGCGGCTCTGCCGTCATGGGATGCGACGCGCACGCCGCCGGCCGGCGTGATGAAGCGCTCGAACGAAGAAGAAACGGCGCGGCGGCTCCTGCCGGCGATTACGGCTGCGGCGGTCCTGCTAAACTTGCTCGGCCTCGCCTTGCTCAGCGTGCCGGACAGCTTGACGCTGAGTTTCGCCGCCCTGCTTTGCATCGTTGTCGGCGGCGCGCTTTTTACGCCGGCGGCCCTGCTTTTGGCGATGCGCATCCTGGCGGGACCGGCTGCAATGCTCTTCGGCGTCCTGGGCCGGTTGGCGGCGCGCGCGGTCAGGCGCTCGCTGAGCCGGACGGGCGTGGCCGTCGCGGCATTAACCGTCGCCGTCAGCGTGATCGTGGGCGTCAACGCGATGATCGGCAGCTTTCGCATGACCGTGGCCGATTGGCTGGCGACTTCCCTCGGCGCGCAGATCTATGTGTCGCCGCCGCTCTTCGCATCCAATAACGCCAGCGTCGATGTCGAGCGCGAAGTGAAGGCGCTGGCGCTGGCCGCGCCCGGGGTGCGCGCGGTCTCGTCGGCGCGGCATGTCAGCGTGGCGGCGCCGGATTATCCCGATTTGCCGCCGGTCAACCTGCTGGCGAGCGACTTCGACATCGCCGGCGACGAACGCCAATTCAAATGGACGGATGTACCGGTCGCTGACCATCAGGCGGCCCTGGACAGGGGCCAGGTGATGGTCAGCGAAGCCTTCGCTTTCCGCCGCGGCATCAACCGGCAGAACAAGCGCATCGCGCTGCAAACCGAGCGCGGCCCGCAGACATTCGAGGTCTTCGGCGTCTACTTTGATTACAGCACCGATCAAGGCGCCTTATACATGGCGCGCGCGATCTACGACCGTTATTTCGCCGATGACTTCATTAGTTCCCTCGGCATCTTCACCGCCGACGGCGCCGACAGCGCGACGGTGATCGCCGAACTGCGTCGGCTGCTGCGGGATTACGACCTCCTGGTGCAGGACAACGCCAGCCTGCGCGCCGGCGCGCTGGAAGTGTTCGACCGCACCTTCGCCATCACCGTTGCCCTGCGCCTGCTGACGACGCTGGTGGCTTTCATCGGCATCCTTTCGGCGCTGATGGCGCTGCAACTGGAACATGCCCGCGAATACGGCGTGATGCGCGCGGCGGGCATGACGGCGCGCCAACTGACCCAATTCGCCGTCATTCAGACCGGGCTGATGGGTCTCGTCGCCGGCCTGCTGGCACTGCCGGTCGGCCTGGCTTTGTCCCTGGTCCTGACTTATGTGATCAACCTGCGCTCATTCGGCTGGACGATGCAGCTGCGGCTGCAGCCGTCGCTCTTCGCCGAAGCGCTGTTGGTAGCGCTGGCGGCGGCGCTGCTGGCGGGCGCGTATCCGGCGCTGCTCCTGGGGCGGCTCAAGCCGGCCGAAGCTTTGCGGCGCGAGTGACCCGCCGGCATACCAGCCAGAGCAAACGCATCAGAACTTTATCCGCCGACGGTCATACAAAAGTGTAGGGGCGTCTCGTGAGACGCCCGTTGAAAGTGGATTGCAAATTGCGGGCGACCCAAGGGTCGCCCCTACGGCATAAGAAGAGACTCGGTGTACGGGCGAGCCGGTGGCTCGCCCACCCTTGCTTCAAGATGCCCATCAGATTTTGCACGACTTACTTGCGTTTACTAGGATGATTGTAAAGGTAGAATATTGCTCGATTGACACGGGCGGGAGCGGCGAAAATGAAGGGTCTTCCACATGAATGGCTTCTGGAAGGTTTGGATCAGTCCTGCCGGACACTGGTTCATGTCTTGCACGGCGTGACCCAAGAGCAGGCCCAGAGCATCAGGGACGGCGCCGATGGCTGGAGCGTGCTGGAGATCCTGTGCCATTTGCGCGATTATCAGGCGATATTCGTCACGCGCGTCGAACGCCTGCTCGACGAGGTGAGGCCGCGCTTCGAGTACTACGACGAAAGGGCGCGCCTGGCGATGGTGCTGGAAAACGACTACGCCGGGCAGAATCTGGCGGCCGTCCTCGCCGATTTCTGCGCGACCCGCGACCGGCTCATCGCGCGCCTGGCCGCATTGAGCGACGAGCAATGGACGCGCGTTGGCGAATTCGCCGACGGCGACGAAATTGATGTCGCCATGCCGGTTGTGCATACCATCCTTCACGACGCCGATCATACCGAGCAGATTGCGCGGATCCTCCTCCATCAATAAGGGCGCCGCGCCCGGGCCGGGTCGATTCCGCTCTCGTCAGGCCGCGCCTCAGCCTCTACAATCTCGCTTATGCCAACGCCCTTCACCCATCTCAGAATCTTGCAAAACCTGCTTGCCGACGAGGCGCTGTCGCCGCTCTACCGCGAGTTGCTTCGGCGGCAGCTTCCGGCCTTTCAACTGGGCAGCATCATCGCCGATGCCCGCGTGGCCAGCGGCCTGGGGCGCGATGTGACGCACTTTTACGCCTACGGCCTGCCGATATCCGAACGTCCCTGGCGCAAGATGCTGCGCTGTCACCGCGCCTTGACCGCGCCGAAGAGCGAGGCGCATCTCGCTTTCATCGCCGGTTATGTCGCGCATCTGGCCACCGACGAAGCCTGGGCGCTGAAGATGGTGCGGCCGCAATTCTGGGAGCGCGAATGGCTCAATGTCGAGGGACGCGACAAATTCTTCGCCCTGCATCTCATCCTTACGGTGATGGACGAGCGGGACGAAGCGCTGCTTGAAAACTGGCAGGCGGCCAGCCTCGCGCAATGCCAGCCGCAGGGCTGGCTGCCTTTCATGCCCGATGACGCGCTGCGGGGCTGGCGCGATTATGTCGCCGGTCAACTCCTGCCCGGGGGCGCGAGCGAGACGCTGGCGATCTTCGCGCGCCGGCTGGGCCGCGATCCGGCGGAGCTGCGCGTCGCCCTGGACGACCCGATGCAACTGCAGAATTGCCTCTGGCGGCATGTGCCGCCGGGACTGCTGGCCGCGGTTGAAGATATGGTCTATGCTTTCACGCGCGAGCAATTGACGGTTTACCTCAGCGAAACGCTTGCCGCGCCGGCATCCGCAGCCGCGCGCATCCAGGGCAATCGCTTCAAATTCTTTTAACTACAGAGGACGCAGAGGACACAGAGTTTAGATGCTTTTGACGACTTTTTCCCTAAATCCGCTGCTTAAATTGGGCAGGCTTGACGCAACCTGGCCGATGAACTTCCTTCCCGCCCAAAAATTTTGCGACAATATGCCGCGAAATCTCCGATCAATCGCTTTCCTCGGCGTCCTCGGTGTCCTCGGTGGCTAAATTTCAGTTTAGTTTTGCTCGTCGCAGCGGCGCCAGTTTTGAAGCGATTGCCCTGCGCGCGCATCGGCTTGAATTGAGCTAGCCGTCGTTTGCTGGTACACTCTAGGCACATTACGTGTCCCAGGGAAATGCTCATGCGGCGGTCCAGCCCGCAGATCATCGCCGCCTCCACCAACGATCTCAAGAACAATCGCCTCGGTCTGCTGAGCCGGGAACAGATGGGGATTCTGAACGGCCAGATCGACCTGTTTCAGGCCCGCATGTCCGTTCTGGTTCGACGCACGGTGACGCTGGCGATAATTATCACGCTGACGGTGATCCTGCTGTCGTTCCTGCGCGTGATTCTGCTGCCGGTGGCTTTGGGCATCGAAGTTGTGGTCGTTGGCCTGATGCTCTATCTGACGACCGACTTCAATCGCTTTGTCCAGCAGCTCATCCTGGATCGCGAGGCGGAAGCCGTGCGCATCGTCAAAGGCAGAACCAGCCGCTATACCATGCGCACCCATCCCCTGTACCACACGCTGCGCGTGGAATTGCAGACCTACAAATTGCTGGATGCGTCGCTGGCCCGGCGCTTCACCACCGGCGAACTTTATCAGTACTATGTGCTGCCGCTGTCCGGCGTGATAATCGCCGCGGAAAGCGTGGGCGAGAAAGACTCGCATTATTTGCACTAGCCGCCATGCCATCGCAGCGCCGCAGAATGCGAATGCTGCGCGCTCGGCCGTGGAAGCGCTCAATCCAGCCCCATCTCTCCAGCTTGTCCAAATGCCGGATCACGCCCGAGTTTGACTTGAAGCCTTCTTTGTTGGCGATCTCGCCCAGAGTCGGCGGGAAGCCGTACTCGCCCGTATAAGAACAGATGAATTCGAAAATGCGTTTGCTGCGATTATCGCGGTATTTCATTGATGCCGCCCTTTCTTCAGCGCTCATTGAATGCGGTCGCATCATTGTAGCATAGAAATAGAACAGATGTGCTATTGATTTGCCAGGAGTTTTGCTATTTCGCGCCCGGCGCACATGCGGTAAACTAGCCGCGTTGCGAAAACTTCAGCCCGCGGAGACAAATGCGATGGCGAATACCGCCCGTCAATGGTTTTATTCAACGCCGGAGGCGCGTCCTTACTACATCGAGGAACGCGTCAACCATACGCTTTGGAACAATCGGCTGCAGAATGTGTTTATGAGTTGCACGCGGGCGGAGGCGCCGGTTCAAATGGAGGGCAGCCTCGAGGGGATGCCGATGTATTTTGAGTTTGTCGCCGGCCAATACTTCACGCTGCGCATGGGCGAAGAGCGCAAGGATGTCATCGGCACAATACGCCAGATCTTGCTGGGATTGAAGCCGACCTTCACCTATCAGGACGCGGACGGCATGTTCGTGGTCGAGTGGCATACCGATGGCGGCGAAGTCCGTTGGAAAGAGATCCAGGGCAATCCGGCTTTTCAGGGTCTGCGCCGGATGAAACTCAGCTGAGCCTCCAAGCCGATCCCCCGACATCTCCAGACCGAACGCTATCTGTTATCATTATGCTGGCTTGGGTTATGAATTAGCCCGGGCTTGGCGCAATCCTGCGCAGCCGGATAATTCGGCCCGTTATCCGCGGCAACAGCCGTGAACGAGAGCTTCGGCATGGCCCAGGCGAAAAAGTCGGGCATTAGCGATTTCAGTCTGTTATGGCCGCGCGGAGGCATGCCAGCCGCGGCCGCGTCAGCCGATGTCGGCGCCGCCGATGAACTGCGCCTCAAAGCAGTCGCCGAGGCCATCGCGCCCCATTTCGATGATCTGCGCCCCATTTACGGCTTGCTATCCGGCCTGCTTACCGATTCGGAAACGCTGCATTATCGTCAAGCGGCGGTTGAAGACTGTCTGCGCCTTCCGGAGTTCACGGCGGGCTTAAGCGCTGCGCTGCCGCTGATCCGCGGCTTGCGCCATACCGTGCGCGATATCCGCGCGCGGCGCAACCAGGTGACGCTTGTGCTGTCCCGCATGACCGAGCTGGAGAATTACATCGAATGCGTCAGCGCGCTCGACGCCCTGCTGCAGCGATTCCACGGGCAGCTGGAGGCGCGGGCCTGGCTGGAGCTGGCTGATGAATTGCGGCGGACGGCAGGCAAGCCCGAATTCCAGGAGATGGCGGCGGAATTGCCCGCCTTGCGGGCCAATATTCGGGAAATCGTCAGCGTCACCATCGGCGTCAACCTGTCGCCCGACCTCAAACCGGTGGCGGCAACTTTGCTTTCCTTGAACAAAAGGCGCTTCCGCGGACCGCGCTTTTTTCGCCGGCTCTGGGGCGCCGCCGATGACGACGAAGATCGCGGCATCTCGACCCTGCGCGAGGCGCCCGCCGCCCAACGTTTCCGCAACGGCAGCGTCCTGGCCGAACGCCGCGAGACCCTCGACCGGCTGGAAGCGAATGTGCTGTTCAGCGACCTGGGCAAGGTCCTCGACGATGTCATCCGCCCGATCGCCCGCGCGCTCGAGCGTTATACGCATGTGAACAGCGCGTTGCTGCGCGCCCTGCAATCGGAGATCGCCTTCTATGTCGGCGGCGCCCGTCTGATCGAGACGATGCGCGCGCGCGGTTTGCCCATGTGCAAGCCCGAGCTGCTGCCCGCCGACGAGCGGCGCCTGGAAGCGCGCGGCCTCTACAATCTTGATTTGGCGCTGCGCCTCAGCCGCCAGCAGCGGGATGAAGATCTCAACGCTCACATCGTCGGCAATGACGCGCGCTTTGACGCTGACGGGCGCATCCATATCCTGACAGGCCCCAATCGCGGCGGGAAAACCACCTGGCTGGGCGCGATCGGCTTGCTGCACGCGCTGGCGCAATCCGGCATGTATGTCCCGGCGGAGTCGGCGGCGCTCAGCCCGGTCGATGCCATCTACTTGCACTTCCCGGTCGAAGAAAAGCCGAATATGGAAAGTGGACGACTGGGCGAAGAAGCCGGGCGCTTGCGCAAGATTTTCCAATCGGCCACGCGACACAGCCTGTTGCTGCTGAATGAATCGCTGGCCAGCACCAGCGCGACCGAGAGTTATTTCCTGGCGCGGGATATCCTCTGCTGCGTCCGGATGCTGGGGGCGCGCGCCATCTTCGTGACGCATTTGCATGAATTGGCCTCCGACTGCGACGCGATGAACCAGGCCGTATCCGGCGACAGCCTGGTGACTAGCCTGATCTCGCAGATTGAAGAGGGCGAAAATGGCATGCGGCCGACCTATCGCGTTCTGGCCGCGCCGCCCCGCGGACAAAGTTACGCCCGCGAAATCGCGCGGCAGTACGGCATCAGCTTCGAGCAGTTGCGGACGCTTCTCGGCAAAGATAATCAACCGGACTAACCGCCGCTCGCCTATTCACCGAGACTCCTCTTATGCGGTAGGGGTAGGGGCGACATTGTATGTCGCCCGAAATTCACGATTGCATCATCGGGCGACTCACCGAGTCGCCCCTACCGTCTAAGAGAAGACTGTGTGTAGGGGCGAGCCTTGGCTCGCCCGCAGCATCGCCGTTTTGCATTCGGGCGTCTCACGAGACGCCCCTACAATTTCGTATGGGATAGGTTTGACGCGATTGCCCTATGGCAAGGCTGAAAGCGCTTGGCAGCCGCCGCTTCCTCTGGAATAATGTCCTAGAAACGACCGGGCTGCCGAGGAAACTGGCCTATGGCGAAGCGCAGACGCAAGAAACCCAACATCTCAAATGCCGTGCTTGAGCAAGCGCGACAAGGCACCCTGGAGCAGGGCGGGCCTGCCGAGACGCGAAATCGGCAATCGCAAGCGGCGGACGCTTCCCCCGCAAAACCGCGCCGCCGCCGCGCCCTGCAAGCGGCGCAGCTGGAACGGCGCAAGGACGAAGGCGCGCTTGATGCCGAATTCGTGGCGGAGCGGCTGGCGAACCCGACCAAAGTCGTCACCGAAGAAGACCTGCGCGCCGACTACGGCTTTGTCATCAAGGACCTGCGCAACATGGGTCTGCTGGCGGCCGCGCTTTTCATCGCGCTGATAGTTGTCTCCCTGCTGCTGCTTTAGAAAGTCGGCGAGCAAGGAAGCCGCTATATGTCTTGGTCTTACTTGCAAATTCTGCTTCGCCGCATCTCCACGCCCATCCGCTATTTGACATCGCTGTATGCGGCGCTGCTGGCGCTGTTTACCATCTTGCGTTTGCTGCGCCTGTCCGGCTTCCCGCCCCTCGACCTGGCCAATACCTTCGCGGCTTATTGGTACATGCCGCTGGTCCTGACTTTTCCATTGTCGATTATTGTCACGCGCCAAGCGCAGGTTCCGATTGAAGTTGCCCGCAAGCGCCTGTCTCGCCCAAGAAAGTCGGCGGGCGCCGCGCATCCGCCGCGCTGGAGCGCGCTGCTGCAGATTGCGCTGATCGGCATCGGCTTGTATTGGTTCGCCGCGCCAACGATGTATAAGCCGGCGACGCCGCCGGTTGGCGATACCTTCAGCGTCGTGACCTTGAATGTGCAAGGCAGCAACGTTGAATTGGGGGAGGCGACCGAGTGGCTGCTGGCGCAGGCGCCGGACCTGATCCTGCTGCAAGAGACGGCTGAAGGCTATGACCGCCGGCTGGCCGCCCTCTACGATGTCTACGCCCATGAAGACCATATCGAAGGCAGCGTGCGCATCTTCTCGCGTTATGCCATTCTGGAGCGCGAAGTCCTGAGCCTCGAAGACGAACCCGGGCGGGAGGCGCTGCGCCTGCTGCTCAATCAGAATGGACGCGAGCTGGCGGTCTACGCCGTGCATATCAGCTTGCCCTTGCGCGCCCGCGGCGATAGCTATGTCGATATGGATTTGCAGGGCCTGCTGCGTTACGACGAAAGCCGGCGCAACGCCCAGATCCGGCGCTTGCTGGAGATTGTGGAGCGGGAAGGCGCGCCGTTCATCGTCGCCGGGGATTTCAACATGAGCGACTCTTCGCTCATCTACGATGAGATTGCGGCGCGCATGGACGATGCCTGGCGCGCGGCCGGCAATGGCGCCGGGCGCACCTGGCCGGTGGCGGAGGCGATAGATTGGCCGCCGCTGATTCAGCCCGTATTGCGCATCGACTACGTCTGGACGAGCGCTGAGCTGCGGGCGGCGGCCGCGCATATCGGCGAGGCGGTCGGCTCGGATCATCTGCCGGTCAGCGTCGTTCTGGAATGGCGCTGACCGGAAGCCAGCAGTGCCGGCCTTTCATCGACATCTCGTCGGTAGCGAATGCATTTCGGTTGAAATTATCTGGTAGGGGCGATCCGATGGATCGCCCGATGGGTACGGGCATAAAAACTCCGCTGTATGTACGGGCGAGCCGGTGGCTGGCCCGATGGGTACGAACAGGATTGAAATCGGGCGACTCACCGGGGCGCGTGGACACAGCCCGTCAGTCGCCCCTACCAAATCGTCGGAAGGCGGCCGCCCTTTTGACCAGGCGCCCATTAAACTTGCCGGCTGCCGGTTGGCGCTTCGCCCATTCGCATGCTGTTAATGCCCGTTATCTCAACCTATACTTAAGCCATGGACGCGAGCTTGCAATTCATCCCAATCATGATCGTCGGCTTCGGGGCTTCCCTTTGCTTGACGCCGCTGACGCGCCAGATCGCCATGCGCCTCGGCGTTACGGCGGCGCCAAACCGGCGCAACATCCATTCCCGGCATGTGCCGCTGATGGGCGGGGCCGCGATTTATATCGCATTTGCGCTGTCGGCGCTGCTCTTCAGCCCGCCCGATCACTTGCTGGAATTGGGCGCGATCGTCGCCGGCGCGACGCTACTGGCGCTGATCGGCTATCTCGACGATCGGCGACATCTCAGCCCGCGCATTCGCTTGCTGGTGATGACGCTGGCGGCGCTCATCGCGACGCTGGCTGGCGTGCAGATTCGGCTGACCAGCAGCGACGTCATCGACATTGCGCTGACGCTGTTCTGGATCGTCGCTTTAATCAACGCCGTCAACTGGATCGACAACATGGATGGCCTGGCGGCCGGCACCGCCGCTATCTCCGCCGGCTTCTTCCTCCTCCTCGCCCTGACGCAGGGGCAGATCCTGGTGAGCATGTTGGCGGCGGCGATCTTTGGCAGCGCTGTCGGCTTTCTCATCTACAACTTCAATCCGTCGAGCACTTTCATGGGGGATATGGGCGCATATACGCTCGGCTTTGTGCTGGCGGTGCTGGCGATCAAGCTGAAGTTTGCCGCGCAGCCGCTGAATGTGACCTGGATGGTGCCCGTCTTCGTTTTGGCGCTGCCGATCCTCGATATGAATCTGGCCATTTTCACGCGCCTGCTTGAGCGGCGCCCTTTGATGCTGGCCGCCAAGGATCATATCTCGCACCGCCTGCTGGACCTGGGCTTGTCCCAACGCAAGACGCTGGCCCTGCTATACCTCTTCTCCCTCGCTGGCGGTCTGATCGCGCTGGTTGTCAGCCAGGCGGAGGCGGACGCGGCGCGGTTTCTGGGCGGCGGCGCGTTGTTGGCGCTCCTGGCCTTGTTCTGCGCTTTGGCATTCGCCCGTTGGCGGCGCGGCCCGGCCGCTGATGACGCCGCGCCATAAACAAATCGCGCCTGCTAAATCCCGATTTTGTCTGCCATAATGTGGCGCGATATTGAGACCCGAATTTGCCGACAGCCAGTGCCGAATGACCAGAGTCGCTGTATCCGCCAACTCGCTTGTTGATTATGACCGGGAGCGTTGGCGCCTGATTGAACTGGAGGAATCGGCTGAACCGAAGCTGGTCCTTGAAGCCAAGCAGGGCGCTCCCTTTCGTTACAACGGATACTTCGCCGTCAGCCGCGACCTGCCGGAATCGGGCGAGATCCTTGTCGCCGATCTGCGGCAAGTGGTCTTGGGCTGGTCCCAGGAGTCGATGTCCTGGCAGCTGGGCATGACCTTGTCCGAAGAAGTTTCCCTGGCGCGCTCGAGCCGCTGGTTCGAGATCCTGCGCTTGTCGGATTCGGAAAAGAGCGAAAACGAAGAGACGGCGACGCAGCTGGGCCAGGCTTTGGCGCGAGCGCTGGACGTCCCCTTTGTGACGACCGAACCGGCTCTTGAGCCGGCGCCGGAAGCCGAGCCGATTCCGCTGGTGGATTTGCCGCTGCAATTGGGCTTATGGCGCTTGCAAATGTCCCCGAAGGGCGAAAAGTTCGGCGAATTGCAATTCCTGCGCGAGGAGCGCTGGATGCGCGGCAGAATCCGACAGATCGCCTGGTATGCCTTATGGTGCCTCATTTACCTGTGGGTATCGGTCGCGACATTGACCAGCGACCTGGGCTTGCCCAATGCCGGCACGCTGATACCCAATCCCGCCTGGCTGCCCTATCTGGGCATCGCCGTCGCGGCGCTGCTCGTCCTGGGAATCCTCAGGCTGGTTTGGATCGTCCAGCGCGAGCCGGATACGATCGTTATCAATCCCTTCGAAAAGAGCATCAGCGGCTGGCGCGGCGCGCGGCAGCGCTGGAAAGTGATGGCCGGCAGCATTCAATCGGTCTATGCGAGCGAAGTCGCAAAGAAACGCGGCCGCCGCCCGACGGTGACGCATGGCGAGATCAATTTGCATCTGCTCAATGGCCGCTTCCTGCCGGTGATCGCCGATCCAGAGAAATTAGTTGACGCCCTCTTGCCCGGCGCGGACGCGGCGGAGGAGAAGAAGAGGCCGGACGGCGTGCAGGCGCTGGAGCCAGCGGCCGTCAGCACCGCTCTGCAAGCGGCCGCCGTGCATATCGCCGTCAGCCTCGGCGATGTGCCCGTCTGGTACGACCGGCGCCTGCGTTAATCAGAATCCAGGGCGCAACCGGCCCGGGAGGCAATTATGAAAAGCCAAGTCATTGTGAATCCGAGTTTCCGGCGGATGGACGAGATATTTTCGCCCGAGGACAAAGAGCGGCTCTACGATCTCGTCGATGTCATCTGGGGCCGGGACGAGCGCATGCCGCAGGAAGAATTCCTGCGCGCGCTGCCGGGCGCCGAAGTGGTGATAAGCAGCGGCTGGCACTATGGCGATGTGCTGGGTCAAGCGGCCGCGCTCAAGGCGATAATAGACGTGTCCGGCGGCATGCCGCAGCAGCTTGATTATGATGAATGCTATCGCCGGCGCATCCGCGTCTTGAGCGCGGCGCCGGGTTTCGCCCGGCAGGTGGCGGAGTTTTCGCTGGGCCTGGCGATTGACGCGGCGCGTCAAATCTCTTATGGCGACCGTCTGATGCGCCGCGGCGAAGAACTCTACCTCTGGAGCGGCAACACCGATACCTTCCTGCTATACGATCAGCCGGTCGGCATCATCGGCTATGGCAGCCTGGCCCGCGCTTTGCACCCGCTGCTGATCCCCTTCGGCGTCAGCATCTCGGCTTATGATCCCTGGCTCGGCGAGGGCTATATGAAGCGGCAGGGCCTGCGGCCGGTCTCGCTTGAAGAACTGCTGGCGACTTCAAAGTTCATCTTCGTGATGGCGGTGCCTTCATCGGAGAACCGGGCGATGATATCCCGCGAATTGCTGGAGCTTGTGCCGCAGGATGCGGTTTTCATCCTGGCGAGCCGCGCCCACGTCGTGGATTTCGATGCGCTGACGGAACTGGTGCTGGCCGGGCGTTTCAAGTTGGCGACCGATGTCTTCCCGGTCGAACCCGTGCCGGCCGATCATCCGATTCGCTCGGCTGAGGGCGCGATACTGTCGGCGCATCGCGCCGGTTCGGTCGCGCAGGGCATGGTCGATTTGGGCGAGATGGTTGTCGATGACCTGGAAGCGCTGACGCGGGGCTTGCCGCCGCGACGCCTGCAAATGGCGGAGCCTGAACTGAGCATGCGCTATACCAGGAATCGGGCGAAGTCCGGCTGAGAAATGGACTCTTCCTAGTCGGCGAATTCCATGAATTCCATCATCTTGAATCCCGCTTCGACCACAGCATCCGCGGCTGCCTCGAGCGCCGCTCGGGATTCTTCTTCAACGGTCGCGCGGCTTTCCGGCTTGGTGAACGGCCGTGTCCAAAAGAAGCGAATACTGTCGCCGAAATACCGCGGGGGAAATATCTCAGTGTCTGTCATGACCGATCGGTAAACGGAACTTTCCCAAGCCGCCGAGACGTTTTGTACGTGTTTGATTACATTGGCCACCAGAAGTCGCCGTACGTTTCTAACGTCGGCGACATCGCTAAAGTCAAAGAATCCGAATGCTTGGCGGTCAAGCGCGCCGTCCGCGTCAACGCAGAGCTCGGTCATGCGAATGTTTTTGTTCATCGTTCGCAGATTTCATTCAGCGAGACTTTACCGACGGGGTGTCAAAATATCCTTCTATGCGTTCCACCTTTTCGGTCAATTCCTTAATATCACCTTGCATCACTTGAATCTGTGTATTGGCATTGTCCGCTTTGTCTTCAACTCGCTTCACATCTTCCTTGGATGGTATACGCCAGAGGAAGGCAACGACGACCACAACTGCCACGACTGCTTGAATGAACAAACCCACTCCGGCGACCAGGTTAGTTATGCTCTGCGCATCCATAGATTTACCCTTGTAGAGAATCACTACGCAATGTTGTCGCAGTTATCGAGAAATGTCAAGAAGGCGCTGGCGCCCGCTCCCTGACAACGGGCGCGGAGGCGCGCGCATTCAGTCCGTCACCCCGCGCATGGTCTCTTCGCGCAGATGCTCGACAACGGCTTGCAGCGCCTCTTGATCGCTGGCGCCATCGGCTTTGCAGTGGCGATAGACTTCCAGCTGGCGGTCTGAACTCGTGCCTTTTTCGAGGATGGTTTGCACGTAGTTGACCTCCTCGCGCGAGCCCAGGTCATCGACGACGTCGTCTACAAATTCCAGCAGTTCCTGCGCCAGGAAGCGCATCGGTACGGATTCGTTCTTGCCGTAATCGATCAGCTTGCCGTCCAGCCCATAACGCACCGCCCGCCATTTGTTCTCGGCGATGAGTTCGTTGGGATAGATGCGCCAACTCTGGTTCTGGTTGCGCAATTGGATCAGCTTGGCGACGAGCGCTTGCACGAGCGCGGCGATGCAGACGGCTTCGTCCACGGTCGTGCAGATGTCGCAGATGCGGATTTCCAGCGTGCCGAAATCTTCGTGCGGGCGGCAATCCCACCAGATCTTGGTGTAGTCGGCTTTGCCGTCGCCGCGTCCCTTGCCCAAAGTGCCGACCTGCCCGAAGATGTCGATTAAATGCTCGAATTCGCTGAACGAAGAGAAAATCGGCGCGGTGCCCGTGCGCGGCAGATTCTCGAAGATGATGCTGCGGTAACTCTTCAAACCGGTTGGATGACCGTGCCAGAAAGGCGAACTGGTGGAGAATGTGAGCAGGTGGGGCAAGAAATACCTGAGTTGATTCTGAATGTCGATCAGCAGGTCCAACTGCCGCGATGTCCGGCCGAAACCGACGTGCACGTGCATGCCGAAGATCAGCATTTGGCGCGCCACTTCCTGCATGTATTCCTTGAGATCATCGTAGCGTTCGCCCGGATTGGCTTCCTGCTCTTCCCATTTGGCGAAGGGGTGCGTGCTGGCGGCCATGATGGCGTAGCCATGTCGCTCGGCCACCTTGTTCACCTCGCGGCGCAGGCGCACCAACTCCATGCGCGCTTCTTGCACATTGCGGCAGATGGCGCTGCCTATCTCGATCTGGGACTGCATAAACTCGGGTTTGACCTGGTCGCCGATCTGCCGAATGCTGTCGTCGTGCAGCAACTGCTGGACAACCGCCGCCAATCCGCCGGTTGCGGGATCTATCAGCTGATATTCTTCTTCAATGCCGATGGTCAAAGGCGCTGAATGCATGGTCGCACCTCTCAGGGAATACTAAGCTCTTTCAAGAAATGGTAACACAACTGGAATCCTGGCAAAAGACGGGGCGGCTGGATAATGTATCCATTTCGGTTGAAACAGTCCGGTAGGGGCGATCCGGCGGATCGCCCGATGGGTACGAACAGAATCGAAATCGGGTGACTTGCCGAGTCGCCCCTGCCAAATCGCCGGCATTTATAGAAATTCAACCGCCTCTGATACACTACCGGCGGCCGCAAATCCGGCGCAGGCATGCGCGCGCGGGATATTTTCACGAGCGCGTCCCGCAACGCGCTCGCCTGACAGGCTGGCGTTTGGTCCCTGCGTTGTCCGCCGAAGACAGCTTCAATCCAAAGGCCAGGGCCGCACTTTACAGCGGGCCGCCCAAGCGTCATAGAGGGCGCTCATATTATTGACCCGCTCCGTTTCGCCCGGGCTGAGGTCTTGCAGTTCGGTGCGGTCTTCGCGCATGTTGTACAGCTCCCAATCCTCCGGGTGCTTGCTGACGAGCTTCCAGTCGCCGACGCGGACGGCGCGGTTGCCTTCGTGCTCCCAGTAGAGCGGATTGTCGCGCAGCCAGTCGCCGCCTTCCAAAGCCGGGCGGAAGCTCTCGCCCTCTACCGGTTGGATTGCGCGGCCATTAAATTCTGCCGGATAGGCGGCGTCCGCCAGGTCGGCGCATGTCGGCAGCACATCGATGAATTGCGTCGGGCTGTGTATGACGGTCGGCTCAGGGATCATGGCGGGATAATGCACGATGCAAGGCGAGGAGATGCCGCCTTCGTGCACCCAGTGCTTGTAAAGGCGGAAAGGCGAATTGGAGGCGTTCGCCCAGGGCAGATCGTAGCTCATGTAGGTATCGGCCGGTCCCGGCCGCATGCCCACGCGGTTGCCGATTAACACCGGCCGTCCATCTGGCAGATTGGGCACATAAGAGTTTATCCAGCCATCCTCCGCCAGATACTCGGCGCAGCCGCCGTTGTCCGACAGAAAGATAATCATCGTGTTGTCGCTGATTTGCAGCGCGTCCAGGGTCTGCAGAATGCGGCCGATGCCTTGATCCATCCGGTCGATCATGGCGGCGTAGGTCGCCATGCGCAGGTCTTCCCATTCTTGCTCGCCGTTGTCCTCCCAGGGATGCGAATCGGTATCGCGCGGCGAAATGCGCCAGGCGGGATCGAGGATGCCGAGGCCATTGAGTTCTTCGTGACGCTGCTGCCGCAATGTATCCCAGCCGCCGCGGTATTGGCCTTCGTATTTGGCGATGTCTTCCGGCGGGGCGTGCAAGGGCCAGTGCGGCGCGGTATAGGCCAGGTGCAAGAAAAAGGGCGCGCCCTGTACATAGGAGTCCGCGATCATGTCTCTGGCTTTGTCGCTAATGGCATCGGTGTAATAGAAATCATCGGGATATTCATTGATGAATTCGCCGTCTTCCATCAGCGCATGAGGATGGAAGAAGCTGCCGGCGCCCGCCAGCGTGCCAAAGAAGCGATCGAAACCGCGGTCCAGCGGCGTCGGATAACCGGGCGCGCCGGGCCGCCAGCGCTCGGGTTCGCGCGCCGGCAAGAATCCGCCGACATGCCACTTGCCCGACATCAGGGTGGTATAACCGGCGCCCTTGAGCAGCTCGGCGATTGTTACGGCGTCATCGCGCAAGTAGCCCTGGTATTCGCGTGTGCCGCGGTTATCCATCATGTGGCCGACGCCGGCTTGATGCGGGTGCAGGCCGGTCAAGAGCGCCGCCCGCGACGGGCAGCAGCGGGCGAAGCTGTACATCTGCGAGAAGCGGGCGCCGTTCGCCGCCAGCCGGTCGAGGTTGGGCGTGGCGATTTCCGAACCAAAGCAGCCAATATCGGAATAGCCCAGATCGTCCGCCAGGATCAAGATGATATTGGGTTGGGACATTTTGCCTCCTCAGCGCCGGATGAACTCCTGAAATGTTAGCATGTCGTCGGCGCTGCGCCAAATGCAGGCGGCGACGCGGGCGACCTGATAGGTCGCCCCTACATTCCGTCGTGTCCGCCCGGGCGACCGGATTGGAAGGCGCGGGCCTCCGCCAGCGTGGGCAGGGAGGGGATTGCGCCTTTGCCCAGGCAAGTCAAAGCGCCGACGGCGTTGGCGAAATCGAGTATGGCGGGCAGATGCGCTTGATAGTCGGCCCGGTTTTCCAGAAGCCCGACCAGCATGGCGGCGACGAAGGCATCGCCAGCGCCGGTGGTATCGACCGCATCGACGGCGTAGCCGCCATGCTCAATCGCGCTTCCGTCCTTCAGATGCACGACGGCGCCGCGGGGCCCTCGCGTGACGCAGATCAACTCCATGCGCTCGCGCCAGAGCGGCGTCACATCGTCGCTGTCCGTAAGAAACAGTAATTCTTCGTCGCTGATCTTGAGCAGATTGGCGTAGTCCATGCCCGCGAGCATGCCGGCTTTGGCGGCGTCCGCGCTATCCCACAGCGGCAGTCTCAAATTGGGATCGTAGGAGATGAACTTGCCGGCCTGCGCCGCGTGTTCCAGCGCCATGCGCAAAGCGGATGCGGCCGGCTCGCGGATGAAGGTGATGCTGCCGTGATGGAAGACATCGCAAGCGTCGATCAGGCGGGTATCGACATCCTCGGGCGTCATCAGCATGTCGGCCGAGGGATGGCGGTAGAACATAAAACTGCGATCGCCATCGGCGGTATTGGAGACGAATGCCAGGGCCGTGCGCGCCTCGCCCGAATAGGTCAAGCCGCGGATATCCACCGATTCCGCAGCCAGCACAGCGGCCAGGTGATGCCCGAAAGGGTCATCGCCCACCTGTCCCATGAAGCCGGCCGGGAAGCCCAGGCGGGCGACGGCGACGGCGACATTGGCGGGCGCGCCTCCCGGCGCCTTGACGAAACCCGAGGCATCGCCGACGGTCACGCCCATTTCCAGCGCGACAAAGTCGATCAGAAGCTCGCCAAATGACAGAACTGACATGGATTCAACCTCGTCAAGCGCCGCTGGCGCTGAATTTCAGTCGCCCGATTCGGCTCGATTGGAGTTGACAAATTCCCGGATGAAGTCGCCGCGGTCGCTGGCGACAAGCGCGCCGCAAGCGAGGTTGATCTCCAGTTTGCCCAGCAGCTGCAGCAACTGCGTCAACTGCTGGCGCATAATCAGCATCATGTCGTCCCAGGCGACATCGCCGGGCAAGCTGTGCTGCCGCAAGTCGCGCATGCTGTCCAGGTATTCGATTGCCGGTTCTACATCGTCGAAGATCAATTGACAAGGCAGGTCATGGCGCACGACGGCGTAGAAATGGCGGGCGAGGATGCGCGTGCCGTTCTCCAGGGCGAAGGCGTCGCAGGGCAAGGCGGGCGGCAGCGCTTGCGCGCCGTTCTTGCTTAGCAGCACGATCGCGCGGCGGATAAGGACTTGCAGTTCCGGCAGGCTGTGCAGGCTGTCGGTGGCGGCGAGCACGCGGCCCTCCGGTTTCAAAACGCGTTTGATTTCCGAGAGGCAGCCGTCAATGTCGGACAGGTGATAAAGCACATGATTCGCCATGACGACATCAAAGCTGTCGTCGGCAAAGGGCAGGATCATCGCATCGCCCAGGGCGCGGCGGTCGACGGCGCAGGGATGGTTGGAGAGCAGATGCGGCGAGAGATCCAGCGCGTAGTAGCTGACGCCGGGCTGCTCGGCGATCAAACGGGAATAGTGGCTGCCGCGCCCGGCGCCGACATCGAGGATGACTTCATCGCCGGCCCAGTCGACGGTCGCCAGGGTCCAGCGCGCAAAATCAATTTTGGGCACGCAATATCTGGCATGCGTTTCTTCATGGATGCGCAGGTTGCGGTCGCTTGCATAATATCGACGGATCGCATCAGCTTGTAATGCTGCGGGCATGGGCTATCCAGCCAGCCTGGAGAAGCTGTAGGTTTCACTAATTTTACTATACAACTGATTTACCCACGCGCAAGCCTAGCGCAAGGGGGTAGTGTATTCAGTTCGGTTGAAGTAGCCTGGTAGGGGCGATCCGGTGGATCGCCCAATGGGAACGAACAGGATCAAAATTGGGCGACCCGCCGGGGCGCGTGGTTCGCGTAGACACTGACCGCCGACACAGCCCGTCAGTCGCCCCTGCCAAATCGTCGGTATTTGAAGAAATTCAACCGACTTTGATACAGTACCCGCAAGGGCGGCGCGGCTGATGCAGCCGCGCAGCGGCCTTTGAATTGACGGTGGAGCTGCGCGGCGGGCGCGCGCCGACTAATCCGCGCCCCAGCTTTCCCAATAGGTGAGCTCGCTCGCTGGGACGCGATCGGCCTTACGGAATGTTTCGCCGGTGAAATAACCGGCCGGGAGCAGCGCTGCGCAGGTCACATCAGCGGGAATGCCGAGAATTTCGTTGCATTCTTTCTCGTAGGCCAGGTGCAGGGTCGTCCAGGCGGCGCCGATGCCCCGGGCCCGCAGCGCCAGCATCAGCGACCAGGCGGCAGGCAGGATCGAGCCATAAAAGCCGGCATTTGCCTCCGGGCTGGCATCGGCGGCGCGCCCGTGAATGCAAGGAAAGATCATCATCGGCACTTCGTGCATGTGGTCAGCCAGGTAGCGCGCCGAGCCGATGACGCGCTGCATCTGCGCGTCGGGCTCGCCCCCAGGCTCGGCGCGGACGGCGACCTTGCTATAGTTGTACCAGGAGCGCTTGTAATATTCGCCAATCTGCGCCTTCTTGTCGGCGTCGGTGACGATGAGCCATTTCCAGCCCTGGCGGTTGCTGCCGGACGGCGCTTGAATGGCGATTTCCAGGCAGCGCTCGACCACTTCGCGCGCGACCGGGCGCGTCAGATCCAGGCGCTTGCGCACGCTGCGCGTCGTTTCCAGGATGTAATCAACGGATGCCAGATCGTACTGCATTTTCTTTTCCTTTCATTAGCGATTTAAAGACAGTCTAGGCGTCGTCGGGGCTGAAAGTCCCGGCCAGCCAGTGCAGAATCAGACGGCTGACGCTTTGATAATCAGAGTCGAACAGGCGCGTGCCATGGGCGCGCCCGCGGTAGAGCCGCGCGCTGACATCGCCTTTGGCCTTGAGGAACATCTGACGGATCGCCTCGGAGCTGGAGGCGTCATTCTGCGCGGCAACCAGCAAGGCGCTACGATCGGCCAGGCCATCGACCAGGGCCGACTCCGGCTTGACGCCGCGGTAATCCAGCCCGGGCGAGAGGGCGACCGCGCCGCGGCAACTCTCGATTTCAGCGCAGCTGATCAGCGCGACGTTGGCGCCGATGCTGCCGCCGATGATAGCCAGGCCCGCTTCGCTGGTATGGCCGCCCTCTTCCAGCCAGCCGGTCCAGCCGCTGACGACATCGTCGATGGCCGCGTCCCAAGCGCGGGCGCCGCCGGATGCGCCGTGGCCGCGCATGTCGATGTTGAGCAGGGCGTAGCCGGATCTGTGCAGGTCGGGGATGAGGGGATCGTAGGCGGCGCGGTTGCTGTTGAGCATGTGCAAGAGCAGGATGACCGGGGCGTCGCCGCTGGCGGCCGGCGCCGGGTAGAAGTCGGCGACGAGGGTGACCTGGTCGCCTTCACCGTATAGGGGGATGGTTTCAAATATGGGCGGGTCTAAGCCGGCAGAGGCGGTGCTGGGACAAATTAGAAGGATTAGGGAAATGGAAAGCGCAAGAAAAATACGCACAAGTCTAGTCTCCTGTGTTTGCCCTAGAAGAAACTAATCGGTTTGCAATTGCTTGACAGTTTCGGGAGAATCACTTTGCGAAACGAATTCTGTCAGCCGCTCCCATGCGACGCTTCCATCCTGATTCCGATATTTGCTCAAGAATTCGTAAACAAGATTATTGATGAAATTGTCGTAGGCTTCCAGAAACTCGCCGTTGCGTTGCTTAGACCGATGCCCGAGGGGCCTTATGATATCCGTATACAATTCTTTGCTATTGGAGATGAAATACCAGAAATCCTGACCGCAGAATTTCCAATACTGAACAATTTCGTCTGATCTGCCCGCGGCTTTAAGTTTTCCTGTCTTCAGCGGTTTGCGATCTTTCCCATACATACACCCGTTCACCGCGACGATTTCTTGATTTGGATATTGTGTTTGCAGGATCTCGGAGGCTTCCTTGAAATGTGTCAGCATCCTCTGAACTTGACTGTAATTTCCCCAATTCGGACCTGATTTTATCTCGATGATGTATCTCCTGGTTCCCTTATGCAGTAAAAGGTCAACTCCTCTAAGCTCGTCAGGGTTAGGCTTGTGCGCATCAAATTCCCGGCAAGCTACAAATACTGCGACCCCTTCCAAAAAATCTCCGAACAGAGTCTCCTCCTGAGAGGACAGGAACGCGTCCATGATGCCATAGACAAGTTGAATAACAGTCTGGTTTTTTGCCCGGAACAAATAGGGGTTCTTGCGCTTTAGTACATCATCCAGCTTTTTGTTCTTGACCGTGGCGAGGCGCTTTGCATGGAACGAGCCAATGTTGGCTTCGACATATTCCTGAACCGCTTGCAGTAGGTCGTTACTCATGCGCGCCTCATAAGAGTTGTTGTTGTGTGTAAGCAAGCCGCGACTCTATCGCGTCAACATATTCGGGCACAATCTCAATGCCGATGGCTTTGCGCTTCATATCACTCGCGACATACAGAGTGGTACCTGATCCTGCAAACGGATCTAGCACAGTGTCGCCTGGAACAGTGAAGAGCTTGATGAACCATTCGGGCAACTGCTGCGGGAAGACAGCGCTATGACCCTGATTATTGCACTCAGTTGCCATGTGAATTACGTTCGTCGGGTAAACCATATCGCGACCAACCCAATTCGACACATTCTTGCCGAAGCCGCTTTCCGCTCTGGATTCGTCACGGACTTGATCCGTGCTGCTTAGCTTGCTCAGCCGCGCTTTTGCCCAGTCCCCCACCGGCACCATGACCTCTTCCTGGTACATATCAAACTTCTTTGATTTGTTGAATTGCAGCAGGCGCTCCCATGAATCTCTAAAGCGATTTGGCCATTTGCCTGGATAAGAATTTTTCTTGTGCCAAATGAATTCTTCGGTCCAAAACCAGCCTTGTTCGCGCAGCGCCTTGATCAAGTCAAGCACGTATGTATGCCGCTCCCCATCGACGGCTTTCTCTTTGATGTTGAGGATAAACGTTCCGCGGGGACTCAGAACGCGCAGCAATTCTCGGGAAATCGGGAGAAACCAGTCGACATATTCGTCAGGATGAACGCCGCCGTATGTCCTTTTCCGTTGATCAGCATAGGGCGGGGATGTGACAATCAGTTGAACAGAATCGCTATGTAGCTGCGCCAACTCAATTGCAGCGTCACCTAGCATTATGAGGAAGTCAGTAGACATAATTTCTTCAACCACGCGATTGCATCACATGCCTATTGTAACTCAAGAGAAGTAAACGCAAGTAAGTCGTGCAAAATCTGATGGGCATTTTGAAGCAAGAGTGGGCGAGCCACCGGCTCGCCCGTACACCGACCCTCCTCTTATGCCGTAGGGGCGAGCCTTGGCTCGCCCGCATGTATATCGCGAAAGATGATGCGCATTTTTTCAATTATTAGCTTGCGTATACTGAGGAATGTTCATCGTTTATTTTTTCCTTGCCCGCCCCAGCAAATACAGCAGAAACAACACAACCAATCCAAAGATCGCCAGCTTGTCATAAGGCGAGAGTTCAGCCGGCGGCGGCGTATTCGAAATGACGCGAATCAGGTGCGGCATGTCCTTGTCGCTGTGCCGATAGACGACGCGCTGCTCATCGGCTTTGATCTCGTATTCGCCACCGCTGACCTCGACGCGGTAGCCGTCGGGGAATTGCGAGTTGGGCACGAAGATCTCGGTCGGTTCTGTAATGCCGTTGTCATGCCGGAAACTGAATGTGAAAAGCCGGCGCTCGCGATCGAAGCGCATATTGAGCGGCTCGCCGGCGACGGCGCGGGCGTAAGGGCGGACGACGGCGGATAATGCGCGGCCGCCGGAGTTGATGTCGGCCGGATCGCTCTGCTGGTCGCGGCTGAAGATGGACAGGTCTTCGCCGTTCCAGAGGTCGCCGCGCTCGTTCGTATTATCCGGCGTGTAATTCCAGAGCGTATAACTCAGCAGGTGGTCATCGAGGGCGCGGAAGTTGTAGTCGAGCGCGGTCGCTTGACGCGAAAAGTCGCCGCTGCGATAAGCGCCTTCGCCGTTCATATCGAAGGGAATGCCGAATTCGCCGACGACAATCGGTACGGCGCCCAGGGCCTCATCGGCATATTGGCGAAATTTGCTAAATTGACGGCTGAAATAGCGGCGGATCACGCTCTCGCCGATGAGCGGCTTGAAGTTGAAAAGATCGAAGTTGAGATGCGGATGGAAGCGGCGCGTGAACAAAGTAGCGCCGTCATAAAAATGGGGCGCGTAAACCCACTTGTCCGGCGCGTCATACTTTGGCGGCGGCGCGAAGGGCTCGGCTTCGACGAAGATATGCGCCTTCGGCTGCACGGCGTGAATGCCGGCGGCGAAGCGCTCCGTGAAGGGCTTCAGGAAATCCTGGGTGAAGTCGCCGCGGGCGAAATGCCCCGGGCGCCGCAGGTACGGCGCTCCCTCGGCATCCAGATCCCAGACGCCATGCGCGCGCCAGACATCGGCGCAGTCCTCTTTCCAGGCGCTTGCGCCGCCCGGATCCAGCCTGACTTTGGTCGATTGTTCCGGCAGCCGGTTGACCATGGGCATGCCGAAATCCAGGCATTCCTGGGCGAAGCCATTGGCGAGGAAGATGGCTTGCGCCGGCGTCGGCAGTACGCCGAGTTTGACGATCATGTGATCCTGGCTGCGCAGGTCGGGGACGCCGATCAAACCGAAATGCGGCTCGTTCATCGTGCCGAAGCCGACGACATTGGGCAGGTGGGCGATGCGCCGCGCCACGTAGGCGTAGGCATTGACATAATGTTCCTGCAGGTAATCCTGAATGTTGCGCCCGTCGCGCATCATGTTGGGCGCATAAGTCGCCCCGCCGAAGAAGAGCGTGAACATGGTGAAGGCGGCGAAACGGTAGTAGTTGTTCGCCCACATCAACTGAGGAAAATCATCCGGCTGCGTCTGATGCAGGGTGGCGGCGCCGGTTTGGTGGAAGCGGTCCACGTCAAGTCCAACCGCGTCAAAGGTCCAGGCGGGCGCGCCATCGCCGCCGGAAAAACGGCTCCAGACATCCTGGTGCGGGTCGATGAAGAGATGGATATCGTGGGCTTGCGCCTTTTCCAGCAGGGCTTCCAGATAGTCGAGGTAGTCGTCGTCGTATTGGCCGGGGCCCTCATGCTCGATCGCTTCCCAGGTGACGATGAAGCGCAGGAAATCCAGGCCCCAATGCTTGAGGCGCAGAAAATGTTCATCGGCTTCTTCCAGCGGGAAAGGACGCCCGACGAATGAGACCGCCCGTTTTTCGTCGAGGCTGTCGGGCAGGTGGGTGAAGCCGGGCGGGACGGCCGGGACCTTGCTGCCGCCGCTGAGGTTGACGCCGTGCAGGATGCGCGTCCGCCCGCTGTCGTCGATGAACCAGCGTCCCTCTGCTGTGATGGGCATGTATCTTCCTTGTCCCCGGGTTGAGTGGGAGGATTATAGCATAGTCGTCGCTGGCATTGACGCGCGATGTAGGGGCGACCTATCAGGTCGCCCGCAGTTTTCACCACCGAGTACACCGAGTGCGCCGAGGGCAGTGACTTCAAGCTGAACCATGTAGCTGCGCCATTTCTGTTGACCAGCGCTAATCCAGAGATCGTCGAGCGGGGGAGTCGGCGTCTCGGTCAGCCGCGGGTTGCGGGTGAGATTACATAAAGGTTTTGCCACAGAGGCACAGAGACACAGAGGCTGCTTGCTGCAATTTAGCAAATTCTGAAGCAAAGTACTGGCTGCTCCTGAAGCGCTCCCCTCCCCAGTGCATTGGGAGGACAGGACAGGTTTGTATAGACCGCATATAAGAGCGGTGCGGCAGCAAGCACAAGCATCAGATCTGGCGAAAATTGTAGGGGCGCGCCTTGGCTCGCCCGCCATTTCCAATACGCGATTTGAAAATTGCCGCGTTGACTTGCCGAGCGTGGGCGTCTGAATCTGGGGTCAGCCGTGTGTCGCGGGTGAGATTACGTAAACGTTTTGCCACAGAGGCACAGAAGTAGTTCCAACAAAGAAATGAGAAACCGGAATTAAGTCGGTTGTAGGGGCGACATTGTATGTCGCCCGAAAATTCACGATTGCATCATCGGGCGATTCACAGAATCGCCCCTACAATGTCCCATTATTTTCGCATTAGTTTATTGGAACCACTGAGACACAGAGTCTGCTGGCTGCTCGCGACGCGCTCCCTTCCCCAATGCTTTGGGTCGCGTAGACACTGACCTTCGGGAGGGGCTGGGGGAGGGGTTGTCTTGGGGCGAAACCCTAAACCGCCGGCCAGGGGCGATTCGGCCCCGGGCCCGGCAGCGGAAAGACCCCGCTCTCCAGCAGATCTTCAACCCGAAAGCGCAGCATGCGCATCTCGATCGGCGAGAGCAATTCCGACATCGACCGCGTGTAGGCATCCTCCGCGTCATGCAGCCGGGCGCAGAACCGGCGCAGGTCATCCAGGATCGCCGGCGGAATCGCCCGGCCGGAGTAATCCCAGATTACCGTGCGCAGCTTCTCGCTGGCGTTGAAGGTCAAGCCGTGGTCGATGCCCCAGAGGTGCTGGTCCTCGTCCACCAGGCAATGCCCGCCCTTGCGATCGGCATTGTTGGCGATGGCGTCGAAGATAGCCATGCGCTCAAGCTGAGTCGTGAATTGCAGCTTGTCAAAGGTGTAATAGTGCACGTCCGGGTTATGGTCGATGAAAAGCTGTACCGAGCCGATGCCGCGCGTGCCGTCGCGCAGGAAAGTCGGCGGCACCAGGCGCCAGCCCAGGGCCTTCGATGTCAGATAGGCGGCGGTCTCGCGGTTGCAGAGCGTGCCATCAGGAAAATCCCAGAGCGGGCGCTCGCCCCGACGCGGCTTGTAGATCGCCATCAAGCGGATGCCGGCGCGCACGATATTCACGAGAAATGTATAGTTGGAGCCCCAGCGCATCAAGCCGACTTCGTCGTCCATGACGCCCTCTTCAATCGTGGACAGGGCTTCGTCCATGGGGATGCAGACGGGTTCATCGAGTGCGCGCGCGGTGTGGACGCGGTTGACGCTCATAGCGGCCGACCTGGGGCTTCCGTCAGTCGCGCCTATTGTAGCTTGCCGTGGGGAATCGGCGCAATCAAGCGCGGGGGAAATTCAGGGCAATCGCTTCAAAACTGGCGTCCGCTGCTACGAGCAAAACTAAACTGAAATTTCACCACCGAGGACACCGCGGACACCGAGAAATGCGATTGATCAGAGTTTTCGCGGCATTCTGTTGCAAAAACTTTGGGCGGGAAGGTAGTTTATCGACAAGGCGCGGCAAGCCCGCCCAGTTCAAGCGGTAGATATAGGGGAAGAGTCGGCAAAAGAAGCTGAACTCTGTGATTCCAATAAATTAGTGCGAAAAACAATGGGACATCATTGCGGCGATTCTGTGCATCGCCCGATAATAATAAAATGAATTTCCGGGCGACATACAATGTCGCCCCTACTTCTGTATCCTCTGCGTCCTCTGCGTTCTCTGTAGTTTAAGAATCGTTTGAAGCGATTGCCCTGGGGGGAAATTAAGCCGGCAGCTTCAAGCGGCGATAGACCTGCGCAAGCGGCAGTTCGCAGTCCAGCGGCTCAAGCGGAATCATGTCCTGCAAGTCGCTGAATTGCCGCAGATGCCAGCCGCTTTCCGTTCGGCTGTGCCATTCGGCGTAGACGCGCTCCTGATCCAGAATGAGATAACCGCGAATGCTGGCGACATCTGAATAAAATCCCAGCTTGTCCACATGGTCGTAGGCAATTGAGGATGGCGATGTCACTTCCACGACGACGGTCGGATTCAGCAGGGTCACATTACGGTCGTCCTCGTATTCGGCCGCGCCGCAGACGACGCTGACATCGGGATAGACATATCTGCTGGCGTCGACTCTCATGCGCATGCCGCTCGAGAAGACGATGCAGTCCCGGCTGCCTAAGGCATTTGCAAATGCGGCGATTGTATTTGCAGTGATTGCGGCGTTGTCGCCTGTGACTTCGGAAATGGGGATGATCTCTCCGTCGATGTATTCGTTGCGGATTTCGCTTGCTTCGTCGAAGGCGAAGTATTCTTCCACTGTCATTTCTCGGATTTTGCCGGCCATCGTTCGTCCCTATTGAACCTGGTCCCTTGGCATACGCGTCAATGACTCAAGCGCGCCATGAATGCATGCGGCTGTCCAGGATATTCGGCCGGTCCTGCGTATTGTAGCTTGTCCGCCTGTGAAGAGGCGATTGGCTGGTCGCATGATCATTCTGTCAATATCGCGCCGCGATAGACTTGGGCAAGTGGCAGTTGGCAGTCCAGCGGCTCAAGCGGGATCATGTCTTGCAAGTCGCTGAATTGCTGCAGATGCCAGCCGCTTTCCGTTCGCGTATGCCATTCGGCGTAGACGCGCTCCTGATCCAGAATGAGATAACCGCGAATGCTGGGGACATCGGAATAGAAGCCCAGTTTGTCCACGTGGTCGTAAGCAATTGAGGATGGCGATGTCACTTCCACGACGACGGTCGGATTCAGCAGGGTCACATAGCGGTCATCCGCGTGTTCAGCCGCGCCGCAGACAACGCTGACATCGGGATAGACATATCTGCTGGCGTCGACTCTCACGCGCATGCCGCTCGAGCGGACGACGCAGTCCCGGTCTAGCAACGCGATTCCAAGTGCGATAATAGTAGAGGCAATGATCGCCTCGTGGTTGCTTGTGCCTCCGGTCATGGGAATGATGTCTCCGTCGATGTATTCGTTGCGGATTTCGCTGGCTTCGTCGAAGAGGAAGTATTCTTCCACTGTCATTTCTTTGATTTTGCTGGCCATCGTTCGTCCTTACTCGCTGGGCGGATCTTAGGTCCAGTAGAAGATGATGCGTCCGTTCTGTTTGGCGTCGGGCCGGCCCGACTTTACGGTGTCCATGGCGTGCAAGCTGAGGGCGCGCATCTGCTCGCGACTGCACCACATGCGCACGACCTGGGGCTCGCCATCGCCGCCTTCGAACAGGTTGAAGGCCTCTTCGGCATCGCGCTCCTCCAGATCGTCGATGTCCTCGTCGTCTTCGGGCGCGTCCTCAGATTGCGGCAGCCACTCTTGCGCGACCAGAATAATCTTGTTGTCATTCGCTTCGTATGCCAGGCCCATCTGGGCGATGCGGAAGAGCGGCTCAATCGGTTCTCGCAGATCCATATCCAGATGGCTGAAATCGGCTTCGGTCTTGAAGTCGTATTGCTCCTCGATATCGTCCAGCATTTCGGCGATGGCGGCGGAAAGCGCATGCGCCTGTTCCTTCTCAATGGTGAAGGACACGATGCGGTTGTCCTGGCCCGCTTGCAGGTGGAAGGTGCGTTTGCCTTTGGGCCCAATCGTGCCGACCGTTACAAAATCGACCGGATTGAGTTCAATCACATTTCCCATTGCTTCCCCCCTCTACACGCATTGTAACCGCACGCTGTAGAATGAGTCCCGCAGAACCGGAAGGCGCTTCAGCCCGAGGGCTTGCCGGGCTGCTGCCGCTTCAAAGCCAGGATGTGGGCGATGTCGTTCATACATACGATAAACGGGCGGCTATGCCCCAGGTGCAGCGTACTGATTGAAGCGGGCGAGATAACGATACGTTGAAAGACATCCAGGTGCATGCCCAAGTAGTGCGCCAATGCCATCTTGATTAGATCGGCGTGGAAGACCAGGGCGATCATTTGGCGCGGGTGCCGCTGCGCCAGGGCCTCGATCTCGTTGACGATTCGCGTCTGCACGCCGCGCATGCTCTCCCCGTTGGGAAAACTGGCGCGCGATGGATATTCTTGCACGACCGCCCACATCTTGCGGCGCTGCAAGTCGCTGACTTTCTTGCCTTCCCAATCGCCGTAGCGCACTTCGCCGATTTCGCGATTCTCCGTCACTTGCAACTGCGGATGGCGCTTGGCGATGGCGGCCGCGGTTTCCATGGTTCGGTCGATAGGGCTGGCGTAGATCCGCTCAATGGGCGCGTCAGCCAGGCGCGCGCCCAGGGCCTCCGCTTGCGCCTTGCCTTCTTCGTTGAGGTGCACGCCTTCCGTCCAGCCAGCGAGCTTGCCTGTTTTGACGAAGTCGTTGACGGCATGTCGGATGAGCAGAATTGTGGTCATGGCTCAAGTCTGGAGTCGATTGGATTGCGCCCGATGATAGCATATTCGCTTTTGAATCGGCTAGTCATGCTGCGCAGAAGGCGGACAAGCGGTGTATGTTATCAGGTCAAACCATTATGGGGAACGACTTGATGAAATTCGCAATCAATTATTCGCCACAGGCGGAGCGGCTCTGGCGTGAAGGCCGGATTCAGGTTGATCTCTTCAAATGCCCTGATTGGCCCGATCTGATCGCGCAAGTGAGCGAAGTTCATGCGGTCTATGCGCATTGCATGCTGTTTGCCGGCCCGGGCGAGCAGCCGAAGCTGGACCTTGACCTGCTGGGGCATTGGCTTGAAACGACCGAAACGCAGGTGGTCAACACCCACCTGTGGATGACAAAGTCGCATTTTTCCCCGGGCGAAATTATCAGTACCGAGGCCGTCATCGAGCGTGCCGTCCGCGATGTAGAAACGCTGGGCGAGCGCTTCGGCAATGAGCGAATCGTTGTCGAAAACGTGCCTTATCCAACCGAAGGCTGGTACAGCGAACAGCTTGCGGAGATCGTCGATCCGGCAGTGCTCTCGGAAATCGTGCGGCGGACCGGCTGTGGACTCCTGCTGGATACAGCGCATGCCATCCGCGCCTGTGAAGGCACGGGGCGAAATGATGTCAAGGAATATATCGAAGCCTTGCCGGTGCAGGCCCTGCGCGAGCTTCACATTGTGGGCATCTTGCCCGAACCGGACGAGTTGGGCATGCGCCACGATCACTTCGAGATGACGGCGGACGATTGGGCGATCGCCGAGTGGGCAGTCGAGCAGATTCGGCGCGGCCGCTGGGCTGAACCGGATACCCTGGCCTTTGAATACGGGGGCGTGGGCGAGCGATTCGCCTGGAGGAGCGATCCACGCGTCATGGCCGAACAGGCGCCGCGATTGTATGATCTGGCGAAGACGGTTTAGCATTTTTGTTGCGCGAGAAGTCACACTGGATTATTGTGGCTGGCGCTGTTATACTGTTTGGCGCAACGTGGTAAATAGGCGCGCATGAGTAGCAGTTTTCCACATTGGTGCAGTGGGTATGCACCCATCAGTCCCCACGAGAGCAATGTATGCGGCGGGCATTCAGCGCTAAAGCGCTTGAGTGCCGTCGTCTGCCCGCTTCTCAGGTTTCGGCGCGCGCTTTGTTCAGCTTGCTGAACAAGCGCGAACCGGCGCGAGGCTATGGCAAAACCCGATCAATCGTTTCTCTATCAGGAGCAAAAGCAGTATGTCAGAACAACGTTTGCAAGGTACGGTCAAGTGGTTCAACGCCGAAAAGGGATATGGATTCATCTCCCAGGAAAACGGTGACGATTTGTTCGTACACTACTCGGAAATCCAGGGAAGCGGTTATCGCACCCTGGACGAAGGCGCGCGGGTTGAATTCGTCGCCATTGAGGGCCGTAAAGGCATGCAGGCCAGCGCCGTGTCGGTTATTGACTGACTCGGGCTTTCTTTCGTCAAAGCAAACCCGCCATGTAAATGGCGGGTTTTTGTTTCTCAAGCGGTGTTATGCGAGTATAGCCGCGGCAATCTATGCAGTGCCACGTAAGTCATGCAAAAACTGATTGGATTTCAATAAAAGCAGCGGGCGATTCACAGAATCGCCCCTACACCGTGTCTGCTCTTATGCCGCAGGGGTGTTTACTTAGTTCCGCCGCGACTCCACAAATTCAATCGCGCCGAGAAGCTGCTGCAAGCCGCGACTGCGGTCGCCGGTCAAGTGCAGGCGAATGGCGCGCCGCTCGTGATTGCGCAAGGCTTGCAGGTCCCCGGCCGCCTGGGCGGCGAAGAGCGTCCCGAAGCTGAAATTGAAGCCCGGAATCGGCAGATCGGGCGCGGCATCGGCGGTCAATTGCCAGAATACGCCATTATTGCCGCCGCCCTTGTGATACTGCCCGGTGCTGTGCAGATAGCGCGGACCGTAGCCAATGGTGACAGCGCGCTTGGTGGCGTGGCGCAAGCGGCGGCGAATATGCTCGATCTTTTGCCGTTCATCGGCATTTGGCGTGAAGTAAATGAGGAAAGCGAAATAATCCCCGGCGTTGGTGCCGGCCATCTGCGCCGCGATCAATTGCGCGGCATCGCTGCCGTCAAAGCCGTGATGCTGGCATAGCTCGCGCAGCGGTTCCAGCGTGTGTTCGTCGGCATAAAGCGCAAGCGCCTCCTGTTTGATCAGCGCTTCTTCGCGGGGAAGCTCGCCCCGCTCGCCATAGCTGTGCAGCAGCGCTTTGGTGGCGTCCTTGGCTTCCGTGACATTCGGCTCGTCGAAGGGATTCACATTTAACATGGCGCCGGCGATTGCGGTGGCGTATTCCCAGCGGAAAAACTCGCCGGCGATCGCATGCTTGTCCGCCAGGCGCAGCGTCAGGCGCGGGTGCCCGGCTTCGCGCAATGCGCGCACGGCCGCATCTTTCTCCGCGACATCGGCATCATTGTCCACCCGCAAGTATATGAACAGGCGGTCGCTCACGTAGTCATGGGGCAAACCGATCGTGGCGCCGACGACGGGCAGGGCGCCTTTGCCTTCTTTGCCCAGGCTCTCCGCCAGAAGCTGCTCCGCCCAGCTGCCAAAGCCGCGCAGCGACTCGGACGTCGCAATCGTGACCTTGTCGCGCCCTTCCAGCGCCAGCGCGCCAATCACCGCCCCCAGCAGCAGACCCGGGTGATAATGCGCCGGGATGTTCTCGCCATTGGCGGCCGCCATCGTGTCGGCGCTGGCCCATAGGCCTTCCAGATCCAAGCCGATCACCGCGGCCGGAACCATGCCAAAATAGCTGAGCGCGCTGTAGCGCCCGCCGATATCGGCCGGGTTGAGAAAGATATCGCGAACGCCGGCCTGCCTTGCGGTCTCCTCCAAAGGCGATCCGGCATCGGTAATGACGATGAACTGTTCGCCGTTTCCGCCGGTCTTCTCCCAGAAATAGTGATCGAGCGCCAGGGTCTCGATGGTGCCGCCCGATTTGCTGGCGACGATGAAAAGCGTGTCCTCCAACGAGATCCGCTCTTCGACTTGGCGGATGCGGGCCGGGTCAGTGCTATCCAGCACGATCAAAGACGGGAAACCCGCCTGCGGGCCGAACATATCCGCCAGCACTTCGGGCGCGAGCGAACTGCCGCCCATGCCCAGCAGCAGCGCGTGTTTGAAGCGGCTGCCGCGCAGGCTCTCCCGCAGCGCCAGCAAACGCTCCCGGTCGATGGTCGCTTCAAAATCCAGCCAGCCCAGGCGATTGACGATCTTCTCGATCGTGGGTCCGTGGCTCTTCCACAGGCTGCCGTCTTTGTTCCACAGGCGAGGATTGGCCAGGTCGGCATCAAGCTGCTCCACGGCCTTGTCGACCGCGCCATGATAAATGCCCAGGGCCAGTTTGCTGCGCTCGATAATGCCGCTGCGCAGAAGCGTGCGCTTGGCCGCCACCTGCGAGATTAAAGTCTCGAAGGATTCGATGAAAGCGTCGACGCCGTCGTCTTGCAAGCGCGATGTGACCGCGCCCAGATCGACATCGACTTCGGCCAGGCGATCCAGCACTTCATCCGGCGGCAGCAGATGGCCCGGTTCCTGGCTGAGCGTCTCGGCGGCGACGCCGTGATCTTTGAATGCGGCCAGGGTCGCCGGCGGCAGCGTGTTGACGGTATGCGGCCCAATCAGATTGTCGACGTAAAGCGTATCGGGATAAGTCGGGTTCTTTGTGCTGGTTGATGCCCAGAGCGGCCGCTGGACCTGGGCCCCGGCGGCGCGCAATTCTTCGAAGCGCTGGCCTTCAAAGATCCGCTCGAAGGCGCGGTAAGCCATCTTGGCGTTAGCGATGGCGGTCTGCCCCAGCAGCACGCGGTTGGCGGCAATGCGCGCCGTGTCTTGCCTCACTTGGGCCGCGCGGATATTATTCTCCAGGATGAGGTCGACCATCGCGTCAATGCGGCTGAGGAAGAAACTGGCGACCGACGCCACCTGCGTCACGTCCTGGCCGGATTCCAAACGCCGCTCCAGGCCGCGGATGAAAGCCTCGGCCACTTGCTCGTAGTTGTTGATGGCGAATATCAGCGTCACGTTCACATTGATGCCGGCGGCGATGGCGGCTTCGATAGCCGGGATGCCTTCCGGCGTGGCCGGGATCTTGATCATCAGATTGGGGCGATCGACCGTGCGGAAGAGCCGCCGGGCTTCGTCGACGGTCGCGCGCGTATCGCGCGCCAACATCGGCGACACTTCCAGGCTGACGTAGCCATCGCCGCCGCCGGTACGGTCATAGACCGGGCGAAACAAATCGGTCGCCTGCTGGATATCTTCAATCGCCAGCGCTTCGTAGATGTCCTGCGCTTCCAGATCGAGCATGGTCATGATGGCAGCGTCGTAGGTGTCGGAATCGCCGATGGCTTTCTGGAAGATAGATGGATTGGAGGTGACGCCGAGCACGCCTTCTTCATCAATGCGACGCTGCAGATCGCCGTCCTCCAGGTCGTCGCGATGGATGTAATCGAGCCAGGCGCTCTGGCCGAAATTCTGAAGCTCCAGCAGGGGGTTGCTCATTAGCCTGCCGCCTTCCGCAATTGCCTTGTTTTTCGATTGTGCGGACATTCTAACAGAAAATATCCTTCACCATACAGTCACAAAGCAATGGAGGTAAGGGGATAGCATTGATGTTCAATTCCATGCGCCAAGCGGATATAATGCTTTCTGGCCCGCGGCGAAACGCTCTACCTAATGACCGTCGTGAGTCTTCTGACTACATTTTTTGGGCTATGGTAGATTACAGGTTACGACATTAAACAGCGTGATGGGACTATTGGTTATGCGAATCTCTTGGGTACTGCTTGCCGAAAACGTAGTGATGAACGAACACTCGCAAAGGATGGACATTCTTGGCGAATTCCGCAGAGTGATAGCCGACGAATTCCCTTACTCATTGCCAAAATTCCATATCATCTGCCGTGCGGAAGTGGATGCGAGCGAACTTGTGACGCTGCCATATAAGTTGACGTTGCGCACGCCATCAGAAGAGTTGATTGAACTTCACAGCAGTGATGCGTCGGTAACCATTCCTCCAAACGTCGGACATGTTGTAGGCAATTTGATTTCGGAAATCCGGGATTTGGAATTCGCGAGCAAGGGAAGGTACGCAATAACTGCTCAACTCGGCGATAGCGAATATAGCGCTGATATTGTTGTTTTGCCTCGACGGAACGTCAAAGATGACGCGCAGAAGTAGGAATCGAAAAGCTACAAGACAACTCAATAAGGTAAAGGATTCAGTTCGCGATTGCTCACGCAAAGATGTGGTGGACTTGTTTTTATTACATGATTATAAGATCAGCAATCGCAGGAAACATGATATGGCGGAACACAGTTCTTATCCTCAGAGCTTTCCCATTCCCAGACACAAGATGCTGTCGCCAGGCGTTGTACGTGCGGCAATTAAGCATATTGAGGAATTTCGAGAAAGTTGCTACTATGAATGAATGTCAATGTGAGGCCAAAAATGAGCGACAATCTGCTATATGAGGCGCAGCGTCTGGCGGAGAGACCGTATCAAATCGAAATCGAACGGGAACCGGGTGACCTCTCTCCTGACATACCTAGATTTACCGCCAGTGTAAAAGAACTGCCGTATTGTGTGGCACAAGGGTTTACAGAGGTGGAAGCTCGCCAAGAGATCCAGTCTGTACTCGTGGATTATATTCTTTCCATGCTCTCGCGTGACCTGCACGTGCCCGAGCCTGATATCAATGATAGCGGCAATGAGTCAGAGTATGCTGTCCGGTGGATTTGGGAGGGTTGCTTCGTCTATGCAAGCAAGTCCTTCATGGAGCAGTTCGCGTCGCCGGATAAAACCCTTCGGACCTACATGTACGCCCATTCATTATAGTCTATTCAAAACCAGATAGATCCTCACTGTTGTTAACTGCTCGAATGCTCTAGATCGCAGCGAATGTGCGCTGTCGTCATCAGTTGGAATGCCAACGAGCCAAGCTCCGGATCGTACAGAACTGCCACTTCCCCATATGTCATTGGGCGCGTAAGCAATCTGAATGTCGCTAAGAATTTCGCAACTACTGGTCGAGTTGCTACCCCCCCTGACGCTCCATGCGCCGGATGGAGAAGAGCACCAGAAGCGCCGTCACTGAGAGATAGGTCAACGTCAGCAGCACCCAGGGCGAGAGAATGGGAATCGAGGCGCCATTGCTCGACAGCGTGACCCGCATCGTGACCAACTGCTGATGGTCGATCAGCATCTGCTGCGAACGGAGTGTCGCCAGGATCGGGTTCAGGCTCGTGGCGATCATATCGAGATAGATGGTTGTCGCCTCGACCCGGGGATCGCCACTGACATTGGCGGCGACATTATTGACGACATTGCCGTAGGCGTTTTGAAACAGAATCAGAGCGGCGACCGGCAAGCCCACGGTGATCGCGATGGCGACGGTGTAGGAGCGAACGGTGGCCGCCAGCGTCCGCTCCGTGATGGACGAGAAGAACATGCCGAAAGCGCCCAGCGTGACCGCGGACACCAGCAGCACCAGCAGGGCCAGGATGAGCTCCGCCTCGCTGACGCCGCCGAAGAGAAAGGCGATGCTCTGCAGGGGAATGGCGGAAAGCAGCAGCAGCACAATATAGCCAAGCGCCGATTGCATCTTGCCGACGACGAATGTCGCTTTGGTGATCAGCGTGGTTTGCAGCAGGTCATAGGTTTTGCGTTCGCGCTCGGTGGTGATGGCGCCGGCGGTCAGCGCGGGCACGATGAAGATGATCAGCATCAATTCGATGAAAAGCACGCCGATGAAGAGTTGCCGCCCCAATTCGCCGGTGACGACCACGCCGCCCTGGGGCACGCGAAGCAGGTAAAGCATGATCGTGAAGAAGCTCATCAGCGTGAGGAAGATGGTGATGATGGCGAAGCCGCGCACGCCGCGCATCCGCCCGCGCAATTCCTTCACCATCACTGGATTGAGGCGAAAGGCGCGCAGGTCGCCGATTGTCATGAGCCCGACGGCGAACAATGGCGCGATAGCGAGCAGGGCGGGGCTGAAGCCATAGAGGAACAACGCGGCCAGGTTGACCGCGGTCAAGATCCAGGCGGTGAAGACGGTCCACAATTCCTGGGCCTGAATCACAACCGAAAGCACCAGCAGGATGGCCATATTAGCCAAGATGCCGGCGATAATGAGCAGAACAGCGGCGTCGGCGCTGAATATGAACTTGCTCAGCAGGGCGTTCTGCAATTCAAGGAAGCGGGCATTGTCGACATTGGCGGCGTGGATGGCGGCGCCGATGAGGAAAACCGCCGCGATCAAGTTGAGGACCGCGCCCCAGAACAGGATCCGCGAACTGCGCAGAAGCAGGCGTTCGCGCGGGGTCATCAATTCCGGCGGGATCCGGTCCCAGGCGACCGACTCCGGGACGCTTTCGCCGAATAGGCTGCGGATGAGTCGATAGAGTTTCTTCAGCGTGTCGAGCATAATTCACACTCGGTCAAATGGCTCGCGGCGGGCCGGGCGTCGTTATATTCGCGCCAAGGGCGTGAGCGATTATACGCCAGCTCGCTCCGCTTGTCATGACTCGCGATTGGGGCAATACATTTTGTGGCGAATTTGGGCGAGCCACCGGCTCGCCCGTACACGTGCAGAATTTAGCGAGGTTCGTACGCAATGGAATTCTGCGTGGTTCCAACAAACTTATGCGAAAAAATCGGACATTGTAGGGGCGATTCTGTGAATCGCCCACCAGCACAAGCGCGGATTTTCGGGCGACATTCTCTATTCCGGATTTTCAATGAATTGTTGGAACTACAGAGGACACAGAGGGAATTGCAAGCAAGCCGCGCAAGACGTCATGATGATTCTCATATCACGAAATCTGTAGGGGCGATTCTGTGAATCGCCCGCCGGCACAAGCGCGGATTTTCGGGCGACATTGTCTATTCCGGATTTTCAATGATTTGTTGGAACTACAGAGAGCACAGAGGACACAGAGGGAATTGCAAGCAAGTCGCGCAAAACGCAATGATGATTCTCATCTCACGAAATCTGTAGGGGCGATTCTGTGAATCGCCCGCCGACGCAAGCGCGGATTTTCGGGCTACATTCTGTATTCCGGATTTTCAATGATTTGTTGGAACTACAGAGGACACAGAAGGAATTGCAAGCAAGCCGTAATGATGATTCTCATATCACGAAATCTGTAGGGGCGATTCTGTGAATCGCCCGCCGACGCAAGCGCGGATTTTCGGGCGACATACAATGTCGCCCCTACAACCGACTTTATTCCGGATTCTTATTACTCTGAGGGGGCGGCAGCGCTCGAATTAGAGAAGCGCTTCCCGCCGTCGCCGCATTTCAGCGATGACAAGCCGATCGGCTTTGCCGAAGCTGTAGGCGCTCAATTCGTCCTCGCGCGCCCAGGCCCAGTTGATCGCGGCGATCGCCTGCGGCTCAGAGTAGGGCGGCAGCGCGCCCAGATAGCGGCAATCGAAGGCGTGCAGCGTGATTCTGAAGTGCGTGAAACCGTGTTCAACAACGGCGAAGCGCTCGCCGACATCAACCGCGATCGCCAGTTCCTCGCGCAGTTCGCGCTGCAGGCAATCGGGCAGAGATTCGCCGGGCTCGCGTTTGCCGCCGGGGAACTCCCAAAGCCCGCCCAGCAGGCCGTCCAAGGGACGCTGGGCGATGAGCAGGCGGTCGAAGTCGTCGCGGATCAAGCCGGCGGCCACATCAAAATGCGGCCGCGCCGGGCGCCGGGATCGCCGGGGCCGCGACAAAGAAGTGCCGGCGGCGAAGGCGCGACAGTGGGATTGCAGCGGACAGACTTGGCAGAGCGGCTTTTTGGGCTTGCAAATCTTTTGGCCGAGCTCCATCAGCGCCTGATTGTAATGGCCGGGCTCGCGGGCGGGCAGCCAATCCGCGGCGATGCGCCAAAGTTTATTGCGCGTCGCGCTGCGATTGATGTCATCGGGCAGATCCAGCAGGCGGGTGAAGACGCGGATCACGTTGCCGTCAAGGACCGGGGCGGGCTGATCGTAGGCGATGCTGGCGATGGCGCCGGCGGTGTAGGGACCGATGCCGGGCAATTTCAGCAGCGCGTCCACCGCCTCCGGCAGTTTGCCGCCGTGTTCGGCGACTACGATTTGGGCGGCCCGATGCAGATTGCGCGCGCGGCTGTAATAGCCCAGGCCCTCCCATAACTTCAGCACATCGTCCAGTGAAGCGGCGGCCAATGCCTCCAGGCTGGGGCAGGCGCGCAGGAAGCGCTCATAATAGGGAATGACCGCCTCGACCTGCGTCTGCTGCAGCATGATCTCGGCCAGCCAGATCCGATATGGGCTCGGTTCACGCCGCCAGGGCAGGTCGGCTTGGTTTGCCTTGTACCAGTTGATGAGCTCGGAAGCGAATGGGGCGGCGCGGGATTCAGAGCAATGAGAGGGCATGTCGGTAGACATCTATGGCGGCGCTCAAGTGACCCTGGCGCATCAAGGCGTCGCCGAGCACACGATGAACCGAGGGGTTGGCCCGGAATCGCGCTTGCGCGATCAATCCGCGCATATCGTTGACCACCCAGTCCAGCCCGGCGCTGGTGCGAAGCAGCGTTTCGTAATCGAGCAGCGCCTCGGGCAATTCGTCGGCTTCGACTTTGCCGCGCGCCGAATAAATGGCGGCGGCCAAGCCGGGCGGCGGCGGCTTTGATGGCGCTGGGCTTGGCGGCAGCGCCGGCGCGGACATGCTGTTTTCGGCGGGCGCGGCGATGGCCTGCAGGCGATCGGCGTACCAGGCCTCCAGGTCCGCGCGATGATTGCCCAATAGCAAGGCCTGCGCCAAACTGTCGCTGCCCGCGTCCGCGCGGACGAGCACAACTCGTTCTTCGCCCCCGTCTCCGTCGCCGTCGCTCTGCTCCGATGGCGCAAGATTGTCGGGGACGGGCGCCATGGATTCCGTGCTGTACTTATCGGCTTCCCGGTCTTGCAAGTCCAGAATGGATGCCAGCGCGCTCGGCGCTCCATCGGCGTTCTTCGAGTAAAGGCTTTCGTCTTCCAGGTCGTCGAGGGTCTCGTCATCCTCGTATTCGTCGTCGAAATCATCTTCCGCGTCAAAGCTCGCTGGCGAATCTTCAAGCGCTGGGCCTTGCGTCGTAGCGGCTTCGCCGGCCAGGTCTTCAAGCCAATCCAGTTTTTCCCGGTTCCGGCTGGCATTGAGGAGATCGCCCAAGTCCTGGCTCGGCGCTTCCGGCGGCCGGTAGTCGCTGATATCCGGCAGCTTGTCGCCGCCGTCGGGATGCGTCAGCTGATCCAGCCAATCCAGGGCCGCGGTGGGCGCGGTGTCTTCGTCCAGGAGCGTCAAATCGACAGGCAAGTCGCCTTCGAATATTTCGAAATCATCGCCCATCGTCGGGCTTGGCGCCACCAGCGATCCGTCAGCCGCTACGATTGGCTCGGTGTCGTCCATCCAACCGGACCAGTCATCTTCAGCCAAGGCATCGGCGCCAGGCGCATCTTCGCCCCGGCCGTCGTCGCCGGGATCGTCTTCGAAGAATTCGGCTGCGGCCTCGCCTTCGCTATTGGCAAGCTGCTCCAGCCATTCGATTAATTCTTCTTGCGACATCGAATCGAAGTCGGGCAATTCAGGGTCGTCAAACATTCGGCATGTCACTCATGCGGCAAACAAATTCTTTTGGAGTGGAAGAATTCAGATTATAGCGTCGATTTGTCGCTGCCGCGATTGGAATCCCGAGATTTGGATTCGTCGCCCAGGCCGCCGTAATCGAGCCAGGTCGGCCTGTCAGTGTCCAGGTCGAATTCATCGATCAAGCCGCTGCCGTCAGGTTTGGCGGCCGCCGCCCGGTCGGTCGTTTCGAATTCGAAGTCGTCATCATCTATGCCGAGTTCTTCAAACTGCGCATCGGCCGCGTCTTCGTCCAGGGTGATGGCGATAGTCTTTTCCGTGGGCGATTCCAGATCGAAGTAGTCGTCCCAATCCAGGCCAGCGAAGTTGAGTTGCTCGGTGTCCTCGTCCAGGTTGATCGCATTCATTTTGTCGGTGGGCGTATCAAAGTTGAAGTAATCGTCAAAGGTGAGCTCGTCCAGGTCGAGCGCGTCAATATCCGCTTGGAGGCTGAGGGCGGCGGCGCCGGCGACCGGGCTGCCGTCCTCGGCTTCCGCCTGCATCAAGGTCAGCCAAACTGGCGGGTTGCTGAAGCGAAAATAGACGATCTCAGCTGGATCCACCGCTTTCATCTCGCCAGTTTCTTCGTCGACAATATCGCTGAGCCAGGCGAATTCCTTGCCCGATGCCGAGGTCGGGCGCGCGTATTCGTTGACATCTTCGGTCGAGGCGTCATTTTCGCGGTCCAGCCCGGGCACGACGGCGTTGAGCCAATCGCCGGAGGCGGCGCTCTGCGCGGCGCCCTCTTCGACAAAGTCCGCCAATTGCTCGGCGTCGTCCAAGCCCCAGGCCCGCGCTTTTTCAGCGGCGGGCGAAGCGCCGCTTTCGGGCTGGACAGTCGGGTCAGCCTCCGGCGCCGCCGACAACAAGCTCAATTCGTCGCCCGGCGCGTCGCTCAACCAATCGACGTAGGGATCGTCGTCGTCATCGTCATCCAGGCCCAATTCGGACTGCCAGCTGTCAATCAGCTCGGCATTGAGCTGGTTGGGATCGTCCTCGACCGGGGCAGCGACATCGGCATCATCGTCAGCATCCAACCAGGAGCGGACCGGGGGCAGATTCAGCAATTCATCGTCCAGGTCGGCCAAGTCGGCGTCGGTCCCGCTTGCATCGCCCGCCTCGTCCGGATGCAGCCAGCTTTCGATATCGGCGGCCTTAATCGGCTCGGTATCGGAAGTTTCCTGCAGCAGCCCTTTCAGCTGTTCATCGTCGCTGAAGAGATCAAAGGCGCCGTCTTCTTCCTTGTCGATGGCTTCGCGCAGCGCCGCCGATAACCAGGGGGCGCCGGCGGCTTCTTCGCTGTCGTCATTCATGGCCCATTCTCGATCAAAGTCGTCGAGATACTCCAGCGATTCATCGTCAGCTTGCGTCGAGTCGCCTAGTTGAATCTCCGCCATCCAGTCGCCGTCGTCTTCGGCGCTATCCAGTTCTTCCAGCAGGCTCGCCAAGTCTGAATCAAGCGCGCCGCCGGGGCTTTCGGCCGCTGCTTCCTCCGCGCCTTCATCGGCGGCGGTCGCCGGCGCCGCCAGGGCCGCAAGCTCTTCGTCGACATGCGCTTCAACGGCGTCGTCTCGTTCGCCGGAAGCCGGCCCGTCCAGAAAGCCGCGCTCGTCCATCTCAGTTATGATTTCTTCCGATTCGTCGTCGGCCTGGAACTCACTGACCGCGGCCACGGGTTCGCCGATCACCAACTCGCTGAAAAGCCGGTCGATCTGCTCATCCGACAACAAGTCATCGAGATCCGCCGTGACCGAGTCGTCGCCGCGCGCGTCAGCGCCTTCGTCCATGCCAAAGAGCGCGCCCAAGCCGCCTGCGCCCGCTTCATCGCCCTCGCTCAATTTGTCCAGCCACTGCGGATCGACAATGACATGCTCGCGCTGAGAAATGCTGCTGTAATCGAGTTCTTCCAGCGTCAGCAAGTCTTCCTCCGCGGCTTCGCCCACGGCAAGCTGGCGCGCCAGGTAGGGGTCGAGCGCCTCAATATGACTGAGATAACGCTGGGCATCGGACGGGCGGCGCTCGGCCAGCCAAAGCTCGGTCATGATGCGGTTGGCGTCGATGGCGTAGGGCAGCTTTTCCAGGACGTCCAGGGCGGTTTCGGCGGCCTCCATGCGCTGGCCATCGAGCCAGAGCGCGCGCGCGCGCAGCAACTGCAAATCGATGCGTTCCGGCTGGGTTTCCAGGGCCTTTTCCAGCGTCTCCAGGGCGTCGCGCAAACGGTTGTTGCGGATCTGCTGCTGCGCCAGCGCGCTCGCCGTCAACTGGAGCCGGTCGATCGCTTCGTTTCGATGCTCGCGATAGAGTTCGCGGATCAAGCTGATCGTAGCTTGATCGTTGGGTTGCTGATCCAGCGCGCGTTCGGCGTGCCAGATTGCCTTGTCGAATTGCCCGAGATGTTGATAGGAGGCCGCCAGCTGCGCGTGGGTCGCGAAATCGTTCGGCCGGGCGCCCAACAGACGGCGCAGCACATCGGCCGCCTCGGCCCAGCGCGAGGTCGCGAAGAGCGCGCCAGCCAATAGTTCATAAGCGCGCAGATTCTTGGGATGCAGCTTAAGGATGTGACGGCTGTGCGCGATCACTTCGTCAAATTTCTTCTCGCTCGCGAGCGCCGCGAGCTTTTCCAGGTAGGCGCTGAGGCCGATTTCCGCCATTTGAATCCTGCTTGCTGGGCTGTGCTGGCAAATTTGCTAACAGTATAGCATGGTTGTTTCGGGCGCGTTTGGCTGGCTGGCGCGGGTTGATGCGCGTCCGCGGGAACCGGATTCGAGGTCAATGGTTAGCGGTATGGACCCAAGAATCTTTCGCCGTCAAAGTGGATCAAATGGTCCGGCGATTCCGCAATCCAGACTTCAGTTTCCCAAGAGATTTGTCGCAGATGCTTGGTCATTGCCCGCCTGGTTTCAAATGCGGTTACATAGACCAATCCAGCAGAACTGCTGGAAAAAAGCTGTCGCAATTCGTTTTGTCTCTTTTGGTCAATGGGGCCGTGGCTTGTTACTGCCTCAATCAGTATCAACCAATCTTTGGATTCCAGGTAGACGATGAGATCCGGCTTCTTGCCCTGTCTATCAAGCTGAACTCCAATTTCCTTCAATCTGCGAATTTGCTCATCGCTTAAGCGGTCGCCCGCGTCGCCCAAGTAGAGGATTTCGCCTCCCTGGGCGAACCTTGGACAGAACTCCTCGACTATGCGCTTAATCAGCGCGTTCTGACCTCCAGAAGCAATTGACACAATACTGCCATCCGGAAATACAACGGGGATTTTCTGCATCGATCGCTTTCGTCCGCCTAATGCCGTCAAATTGTCGCTCATTTCTATGCGGAATTGGGTTAGATCTTTATCCCAGGCTGGACTTGCGTAGGCGCGAACGAGTCGCAATAAAGGCTCGGAGATTTGATAGCAATAGTGTGGGCTATTGGTGGGTCGATCAGGTTTGTCCGGATTGTGCGCGACCAGTCCCATTTGCCAAAACTGATGAATGGTTTGACGGCGCACCCTTTCTCGCGTGTTAGCGGCATAGGTAGTTCCATAATGCGAACTGAAATACTCCATCATTTCTGTGATCGTGCGTAATGGCGCCGACGCATTTGACCAATTGTCCTTTGGTCTAATGTTGACCAGAGCAAGCAGCGTTAATGCCGAGCGCCTGTTCTGCTGTTCTCGCGGAACACCTATCGCGCGCAGAATATCCAGTGATTGATCGATTTTCACTTGTACGGACGTTAGAGCGGGTTCTTGCATTTCCAGTTCCTCTAGCATTATCCGATCGAGCTGCGATTGAAGCGGGAACAGATCTCCAACTCTTGCTCCCATTCTTTGTAAGCGTGACGGTTCCGGATATTTCAGATTCTCGAGATCTGTGGCGTTTACCTGCGTGTGTCCGCTGAATAGTCGGAAATATTGATCGACGACTGAAGAATTGAGGAAAACTGCGAGTCCCTTTGCCAAATTTGGCGCAAGTCCAGCCCCGTTTTTGTGGAAGTAGTTCAGATGGTTTTCAATTCCGAGAAATTCGGACTCAAAACGCCCCGGTTCCAGAACAGCGGCTGTTAAGCGCCGTTTCTGTTCCTTGGATGAAAACCGTTTGACTAAAACGTAATGGTCTGTCGGCACGAGCAGTTTGTCTTTGCTGCCCTCAAAGTCAATCGCGCTCAATTTCCTCGATCGCTTAATTGGCCACTTGATATACCCACTCACAAAATGTGAAGGCAAGAGAAGCGGAACACTGCCTGCATCGCCTGGTTTTCTCAATAAATGTCTTGCTCGAAAATCGACGACGCGTCCTGTCGACACATTGATATCCAAATCTTGTAAATTGCAATTGAGCGCGTTCACGAGTCGACTAACTTCACGTTCATTGCTATTGCGTACTAAGTGAACGACGAGATTCCGATCGCTTGCATTTACAAGTTCATCGTATTGAAGAATTTGAGTAGATACGTCTTTATCGAGCGGACTGTCGCTTGACGTAATCCTGACCTTGTCGCGCTCCAGATTTTTCTTTGCGCATAAGATTATGTTTTCCTGCAAAACGCCGTCGTCGCCGAAGGCCTTGCTACGCGATGTATATACATGAATGTGACTCAAGGCCATTTGTGACAAGAACGCCCTGCGAAAAGGAAGAAAATAGGGGCCGTTGCAGAAACTGCGCGGCGTTATCGACGCGAGACTTCCGCCGTCTTTGAGCGAAACGGCGGCCAATGCCATAAATGCCGCGTACAAGTTGCTGCGTGGCAGATCGTATTTCTTAAGCAAATGCCACTGTTTACCGCCTGATTTTATTTTCCCGTAAGGCGGATTCAAAATTGCAAGATCGAATTTCTTTGCGGAATAGAGACAGGAAGTTGCAGCCTCGATGAAGTCAACAATATGAATTGTGTATTTGAATTTGATTCCTTTACGAGAGCTTATCGAGGCGCAGATCTCCAAAGTTCTTCGCAGGTATGGCAGAACGTTGGCGTCGATTTCGTACGCGACGATTTCTATTTCTCTAGGTGTAGCGTGGTCTGATGATAAGAGCTGGGAAAAGACCGCCGCGGACAAGATGCCTGCTCCCGCGCCCGGGTCCAAGACTCGTACTTTATCTGGAAGCGCGCCGATTGGCTGCAGCATTTGTTGAGCAACTTCAATCGGAGTAAAAAATTGTCCCAAACTCTTGCGATGTGTCTTCGCATCCCCGCGAAGGGACAATTCAATGCGAAAATTGTCCGCATATTGGAGAAGGTTTTCGCTGTTTAGAATGCCACGCATGTGCATCAGCAGATTATCCGCAGCCTGCGCAATTCTACATTTTGAAACAATTGTACTACGTTACGTGTTCCCTAACATGACTGACGGTTTTCGGCTCGATCATCCGCGCATGGCCACTATACATAATCACGCATGCCGTCCTCGAATTCAGCCTGGTCGCCATCGCGCAGGGCATAAAGCGCTTGCAGCAAGGCATAAGCGCTGCAGTAGAATTGCGCGCGCCGCCAGTGGGCGCGGAGGCCGGGATAATGCCAGCAGACGCGTTCGGCGAAATCGTCGCCGTAACTGGCGATCATGGCGCCGAGGTCCTGCGCCGGGTCGTCAACTTTGCAGAAACTGAAATCGATGATGCCGCTGATGCAGCCGTCGTGGAACAAGATGTTGCCGGTTCCGAAGTCGCCGTGGATCAAACAGGTCTCCAGATCCCACAAGGTCGGATCGGCCAGCGCCTCCTCGAATTGCCGCGCGACTTCTCGTTGCGCCTCCGCCCGCATGCGCGGGAACAGTTTCGCGCGGATGTCGCAATATGTCTGCGCCCATTCGTCGCGTGTGTTGTGGGGCTGCGCTTCAAGGCCGATGGTCGCGGACGGGATGGCGTGCAAACGGCGCAGGAAACCGGCGAGCTCGATTGAGATGCGCTCCAGGACGCGGTCGTCATGCTGGATCTCGGCGAAGCGTTGGCGCAGAAGCGGTTGGCCGGGGAGCATGCGATAAGCCATGAAGAGGGGCAGCCCGCTCGCGGAATCGCGAGCGCTGAACTTCGGCTCGGGGATGCCCAGGGGGAGCAGCCCTTGCAAGCGCGGCAGGATGCGCAATTCGTGATCGAGGTCGGCGGCGACATGCGCGCTCTTGGGGAAGCGAACAATCCAGCGCTCGTCGAGGCTGAGGGCATGGTTGAACTGACCGGAGGCCGGCAGCGGCCGAGCCTCGTCAAAGGTCAGTTCGGGCAGATGCCGCTTGAGCAGCGCGAGGCATTGATTCGTCAGTGCGGAGTCGTCGGCCATTTCAGGCGAACCAATCGGGCGCCCCTACAAATTGCGCCATAACGGCGCCTTGCAGGGCTCAGCCATTGGCTGACCCGCCGCTATCGTACCATGTTGCAGCAAACGAGTCCGCTCCTCATGGGGCTAATGCCTATGAAATACGACGCGTGTCAGCGCCGCACTGCCGCAATCGACAAGGTACCGCTCTCATCCGACACCGCGATGCAGCGATCGTCCGGCGACCAGGCCAAACCGGCAATCGGCGCTTTGAACACGGCATCCGCCAGTCGAGTGGACTTCGTCTTCCTGACCTTCCAGATCGCCAGCATACCATCGTTGCCGCCGGATGCCAGAAACATGCCCCGTCGCTGAAATTTCAGATGCTTAATGAGATGCTGATGGCCTTCCAACATTATCGGTCGAGTTTTTTCCGGCCCCACCCCGGAACAATCCCAGATCACGACTTGAGACCCGCCGCCGGTCGCCAGATAGCGACTATTGAAGCTCCATGCCAATTCCAGCACCTTGGTTTCGTAGCCCCACATCTGCAGATCCCGCCCGGTCTCGGTGATCCAGAAATGCACGGTCGAGTCCTGGTCGCCCGTCGCGATGTATTTGCCATCGGGACTCCATTCCAATGTGAGCGTCGAACCCTGCCATTCGAAACGGCGCAGCGCTTCCGCCTCCGTTGGGTCGTACAGAAGGACTCCGTTGTAGGCGGAGATGGCGAATTGTCGGCCGTCACGCCGCCACTTGATATCCGTTATCGTGCTGTTCGCATCGGGATATTCGCGGATCAAGTCTCCGCTGCTGTTCCACAGACGCAGTTTGCGCCCGGCGGCCGACACCAGCATGTCGTCCCGCGGGCTGAAGGCGACACGCTCCACCCAGCTCGCCCCGCCTTCCATTTCAGCTCTCTGCTTTCCTGTTTCTGCATCCCAGAGCCGTACCTTGCCATCTTGCCCGACGCTGGCGAGGAGGCGGCTGTCTTTGCGCCAGGAGATTGCCATCGTATCGAGGGCATGGCCGGGCAACTTGTGCTGAACCGCGCCATCCGCGCCATCGAACAGGGTGATTGGGCCGGATACCCCGGCAGCCGCCAGGATTTTGCCATCCGGCGACCAGGCCAGCCCAATCGGATGATCGTCAATATCGGTGCGCCATAGTGCCTTGAGCGCTGGCTGCGCCGCTATGGACTTGCGCTTGCGCTTCCGCTGCATCATGACGCGAGACATTCACGGAAGCCGTTTTCAAGCGCAGCCCGATCCAGGTTTCGCCCGATAAAGATCATCTTGTTTTGACGCAGTTCCTTCCCCCAGGGGCGATCGGGGCGGCCATCAAAGAGCATGTGCACGCCCTGAAATACGTAGCGCTGATCCCAACCGCGCACGCTCAGCACGCCTTTCATACGGAAGATGTCCTGTCCCTGCTCGCGCAGGAGCTGGCTTAGCCAGCCATTGATCTTCTCTAACTGGAGATCCCCGGCGAGGGTGATGCCAACGGAAGTCACTTCTTCGTCGTGTTCATGATCGGGCTTGTACTCACGGGTTTCGATCGGGTCCAGCGCGGACTCCGCGCCGCGCAAACAGGCGTCGAATTCTTCCGGGTGGTGCTCGGTGAACAGCATGTAATAGCCAGGCTCATGGATCGCGAAGTTGAAGACGGTCCCGCCGGCGTCGTTCAGCATGAGCTGGTTGAACTGTCCTTTGCCAAGGCGCATCATGTCGCCGGCTGCGATGTCCTGCTCATCGTCGGAGAAGGTCAGAACGGCGTCCATCAGCGTCGCTTCCTTCGCCGCCAATCCCGTGTTCGGCAGCGGCAAAAGCGCGGCCCCCATGGACGGGTCAGGTCCTTCGCCCATCAGCCATTCGTAGTCCCCGGCCTTCAGTTGATAGATGCCCGACCATTCAAACGGGTATTCCGGCTCCATGAACTTTGGGTCGATTTCAAGGGCGCGGTCAAGGTTGAAGCCGCCTACATCCAGGATCTTCTCCATCTCGACCACGGCGTCGCGGCTGCGGTAGATTTTCGCCATGCTGTTCATGCTCTTGATGCGGGCTTCGAGCTTCTCGAGGTCTTCCGGGTCGACCAGATCAATCTTGTTGAGCAGGATTACATCGGCAAAGGCGACCTGTTCTTTAGCTTCGTCGCTGTCGTCAATATGTTCCCAGATATGCTTGGCGTCAACCAGCGTGACAATCGCATCCAAATGGAGCTTCCGCTGCATGTCGTCATCGACGTAGAAGGTCTGGGCGACCGGACCGGGATCGGCCATGCCGGTGGTTTCGATCATGATGTAATCAAACTTGTCGCGGCGTTTCATCAAATGGCCGAGTATGCGAATCAAATCGCCGCGCACGGTGCAGCAGATGCAGCCGTTGTTCATCTCGAAGATTTCTTCTTCCGCGCCGATGACCAGATCGTTATCAATGCCGACCTCGCCAAATTCATTCTCTATCACGGCGATTTTCTTGCCGTGATGTTCGGTCAGGATGCGGTTGAGCAGCGTGGTTTTGCCCGCCCCCAGAAAGCCGGTCAGCACCGTAACGGGAACTCGCGCTTCAGCAGTGTTCATCATGATTCTGTCTCCTCTATTGAATCGTCGCTTTTGTACTGCGGTAAAAGATGGTTAGTCATGCAAAAAATGCCTGCGCTGCAGGGGCGGCACGCTGTGCCGCCCGTTCCTTCACTAACTGTTTTAGGGCGTTTCAGCGAAACGCCCCTACTTGCGCTTACCTTTATGCAACATCCGCAGACCGGGCAGACTCCCGCGCTGACGGCATCAACAAGGGAGCGCCGTTGTCCAGAGCTTGCGGCGCCCCTATCGCGGCGTGGACAATCTCCGAGAATTCAAATGGCTCATAAGCCTGCAAATCGCTGTACAACTCCAGCTTCCGCGTCAGATACGGGTTGCGATTCAGAGTAAGAGTATCAATGAGGGACACGGTTGTTATCTGAAGGTCCTCGCTCCGCAAACTATCCAGGATCGATGCCAGCGCTCCCGGGTCCGCCTGCGCTGAAACGGGCAGAATTGCATAATCGGCATCCAGTCGCGCCAGCTGCGAGATCAGCGCGGCCGCCAGCGAGCAGCAGACACAGCCGCCCGCCAGCCGCTGGCGCTTTATCCCGTCTATCGCCAGCGGTACATCGCTATTGTCGAGCAGCGCGAGACGGTCCGTTTCCTCAGACAACACTTCGACGAGCGCCTGCGTGAACCGGGCTTTTGGCTGATGCAGCATCCCGGCGATGGCGATCAACCGCATGGTTAATCTCCCGCGGCGAAGGCGCCATCCAGCGCGAACAAGGGGCGATAGGCATCGTGCCCGGCGCCATAAGTTCGATCCATCAAGGCAGCGTACTCGGCGGCATGGACTGGATTGCTGCGCCAGCGCACACCGAGATACTCCGCCGCTTTGACGATGCCCAGCACGCCGTGCTTGATCTCCTCGAAGTTGTAATCCGGCCCCACCGGGACGTAGAACCAGCGGGCGAGGTTCGCCGCCGTTTCCCGGTGATCGGGCGCGCCATCGGCGCGGAGCGCGGCATAGTGCATGGGTTGAATCTGCGGCAGCCAGCGCACGGGCGTATTTTCCTGCTCGACGTAGGCTAAAAAGGTGGCGGCATCGCACTCCAGCGGAGTCTGCACCGCGACCGCGGTCGCCAGCGCCAGACTGTTGGGCTCGTGCGTCGCCAGCCCGGCCGCTTCACACAGACCGCGCCGAACCTCCTCCAAATTCGCGCTTTGCCGCTCCGCCAATTCAGGCAGCCGTTCACGCTGCGCTAATGCCTGCGCCGCGTCCGGGCAATCAGCCGGTTGGCGCAATGCCTTCACTTCCGCATAGAGCGCCTCGTCACTGAATGCCAGCAGCGCGCCGGGGCGGTCATCGGCATCGGGCAGATGCAAGCCGTAGAGCGTCACTGCCGGGCGTTCCGTCGCGCCGGGAAGAGGCAGGGTGTCGGCAAAGTCGAGCCATTCCGCGTTCTGCGGCTGCCACAAGCCGCGCAGCGCCTGCGTCCAGGTGAAGCGCGCAGCGGACGGCGCGAGCTGCAATTGCGCGTCAAAATCCAGAAAGCGCGGCCGCGCCTTGTGATGTTTGACCGACTCCGCCAGGTCGTGGCTGGCATTCGCCGGGATGCCGACCCATTCGCCGGGCTGAATCCCGGCCGCCTGATGCAGCAAACGGCGGGCGCGGTAGGCATCGCGCGCCAGCACAACCATCGCGCCGCCCAGGCGTTCCGACCAGGCCCGCTCGGCGGACTCAAGCGTGGCATCGGCGCGCGGGATTGTATCGCGGGGCAGGGTCAGCTGATCGTCCAGCGGCGGATGGGCGGCATAATCCGCGCCGCGCACCGGCAAACCGCCCAGCGCCCCCACAGCGCAAAAGCCGCCCAGCCACATTGTTCCCCAATCGACCGGCAAATTCATATTGTGCTTTCTCCTGAATGATTAAGCGTCTTGCTGGCAGGCCGCGCAGGCGCCAAAAAGTTGCAATCGACTGTCGGTGATGTGATGCCCGCTGTTATGTTCAATGTGCTGCATCAGATCGTTCAGCGGTTGGCTGTCGAGATAATCGGCGCGCCCGCAAATTTGACAGATGAAGAGCATCATTAGCTCGGGCAGGGCCGGCACGAAGCGGCTGCATCCCTGATATCCATGAACGCGGCGTATCAGGCCCAGGCTCTCGAGCTTCTCGACCATGCGGTAGACGGTCGCTCTGCCGGTTTTCGGGCGCGACTGCCGGGCGACATCCCAAGCCTGCTCGGCGCTGAGCGGGTATTCGCTGTGCGCGAAGATATCAATCAGCGTCTCCTGAACTGTTGTCACACGGAAGCCGCTCGCGTCGAGCGCGGTCAGCCAGTCTTCGGGATTGATGGTTCTGTTGGGCATGAGGCATCCATTCTAGCGCAGCTTATTGATACCACGTATCAATAAGGATGGCAACGGGAAATCTGAATCGAGTTCAGGCTGAGTCGCCGAAGCGAAACAATGCCTTTAAGTTCAATTCCGAATCGTCACACTTCTGCATGCGCTGTCTTTCACCCGTCCGCCCTTCATCAGCGAGACTTAATGCCCCTCTAATCCGCCCGCAACATAAAGCCTTGCCTGCTTAAGAACCATGACATAGGCTAAGGACTTATGTCGATCGCCTGGACTTGAGAACTGGAAGATCCCGATGGCTAACTCCGCCAAGCCAAGCATATTATTCACCAACGATGACGGCATTGAGTCGCCCGGGCTTTGGGCGGCGGTCAAGGCCTTTCGCGGCTGCGGACATCTGCTCGTGGTGGCGCCGCGCCAGCAGCAATCGGGCATGGGACGCAGCATGCCGCACTACAGCGAAGGGCGGATCTTTCCCTACGACGCGCCGATCGACGGTGGCGACTGCTGCGCATACGCGGTGGACGGCACGCCGGCGCAGGCGGTGCAGCATGCCGTGCTGGAATTGGCGCGGGAACAGCCGGCCCTCTTGGTCAGCGGCATCAATTATGGCGAGAACACCGGCAACGGCGTCACGATATCCGGCACGGTCGGCGCCGCCCTGGAAGCTGCCAGCCTTGGAATCCCGGCCCTGGCCGTCAGCCAGCAGACGCCGACCGACCTGCACCTGAGTTATTCGAACAATGTCGATTTTGCGGCCGCCGCCGCTTTCACGCGGCAGATGGGCGGCTGGCTCATGGCGCAGGCCGCGCTGCCGGATGATGTCGATGTGTTCAAGATCGATGTGCCCTGGGGCGCGAACGCGGATAGCGATTGGCGTTTGACGCGTCACTCGCGGCGGCGCGTCTATTGGCCGACCAGGCCGGAGCGCGTCGCCCTGCACGATTCGGGCCGGCTCGGCTATCGCTACAACGACGATCCGACGGCGGCCGAGCCGGATAGCGATGTCTACGCCATTCTCATTGACAAAGTCATTTCGGTCACGCCAATGAGCCTGGATATGACCTCGCGCACCGATATGTTCCGCTTGCGCCAAATTATTCTGGGAAAACGGGAGTATGGGCGCTAGGCGGCGCCTCGCCTTATCCTGCGGCCAGGACCCGCTCAACTTCAGACTCCCAAGTGCCGGCCACGACCACGCCGTGCTCGTTCAAGCCGCCGCTCGCCTTTTCCCCGCTGAGATAAGGCCGCTTGCCCAGCGGGAAGCCGCTCTTGGCGGTGGCGTCCATGGCGCCATTGATGAAGTGCAGGGCGACGCCGGCGCGTTCGGCATCGGTCTTATTGGCCAGGGTGCAGTGAGCGACGCCATAAGCGAAGAAGGCGACGCCGCCGGCCGGCAGTTCCATGGCCAGGGCCTCGTCTTCCGGCGGGTAACAGCGGATGTGGTGGTTGCTGTAGGGATCGCGGCTGTGCTCATAGGCGACGCGGTAGCTGCCCGGGATGACGTGGATTGTGCCATTGGCCACGGTCGCGTCATGCACGGCCGTCCACATCGCCGTGCCTTTCAGAGGATCGTCGATCTCGAAATAGGCGTTGTCCTGGTGCCAGTTCGTGCCCATGCCCTGTTTGCCCGGCTTGAGGAATACTTGATCGAGATGCAAAACGACCGGGTCGCCGATGAGCTGGCGCACGGCTTCGATCGCTTTGTCGGCGAAGGGCATGGCGCGGTAAAAGTCGCTGTGCGGGAACATGGGGCAGAGCTGCAGGTTGATCAAGTCTTTTGACGGCGTCTCGCTATCGCCGGCGGTAGCGACATTGCGCAGCAAGCCCTCGGCTTTCAGTCGCTCGAGCTCGGCCCGCATCGCCGCCACTTCCCGCGCGCTCCAGAATTCCTCTTTGGCGACCCAGCCTTCGCTTCGGAACTGTTCGATTTCGGATGGCGTGAACATGAAGAACTGCCTTTAGCTTTTGAAATAGTCAGATATTTGTTCAAGCAACAGCCGCAAGCAATCTATTGCGGTACATATTCAATGGCGCCGATGTCACAGGAGTCGCCTTGCGGTCGGGGCGTGCCGACCATGTCAGCAACTATTTCTTCATCGCATTCTGCTTTGTCAATTGCGGGACTGCTGGCGAGAAGGGGGAAATAAACCGTTGGTCCATCCTCGGCCGCCGGCCTCATATTGCCGAATTGCGGGTCTCCGCTGAGCGTCGCGTCGCAGGAACCGTCCTCTATGAGATTGTTCCGGCTCGTCCGCAGTTCGCCAACGCAGTCGCCGCCCGATACGCTGCCGGCGATGATGCTGCTGATGACATCGACTTGCGCGTCGTCCGTGAAGATACCGCCTCCCGTCCCAGCGCCGTTGTTCGCCATTGTGACATGGCGCAGATTGCCCGATCCGCTAACCAGGTGGAGGCCGCCGCCATAACCCGCGTCTGATAAATTGCCTATCAGGCTGCTGTTCACGATGTGAACTTCGGTTTTCGCCGCATAGATGCCCGCCCCGTGCTCGGCGCGGTTATCGCCGATGACGCTATTGTACATTGATAAACTGCCGCCCAGGAATCCAAGCGCGCCGCCGGTATCTTCGGCCGAATTCGCGTGAAATAGCGCCGCGTCGATAATCGCTTGCCCCGAGCCATGACTGATCGCGCCACCCATATCGGCCGAGTTGCGCTTGAAGTTGCTTTTGAGGATGGTTAGCGTCCCGTCGCTGCTAATGGCGCCGCCGACTTCGGACGAATTTTCGCTGAATTCGCTTTCAAACAGGAACAAGCTGCCGTTCCTAAAGCTGATTGCGCCGCCCGTGTTGTTCCGGAAGACGCTGTTGGAGACCCGCACTTCCCCGGCAGCGCTGGAAATAACACCACCAGCAAGAGTCGTATGCCCGCTGAAAGACGAATGGATGACGGACACGCTGCCGCCCTGGTTGTAGATCGCTCCGCCGACGCTGCCGTCGTTGTCAATGAACTGGCTGCTTCCGCAGCTCAGCGAAGCTTCCTTTTCCATGTAAATTACGCCACCGAAGCCGGCCGAATTCCTTTCGAAGCTGTTCTCGGCGGCATACAGCGAGCCGCTGCCGATGAAAAACACGCCGCCCCAATCCGACTCATTCTCGGTAAATTGGCTATTTGTAATCCAGACCTCGCCGCCCTGCATCACAAAGACGCCGCCTGAGTTCTCCGCGCGATTGGCCGTGAATTGGCTCTGCAAGATGCTTACATCGCCATCGCTAAAGAATGCGGCGGCGGCTTTTGCCCGGTTGCCGCTGAAACTGCTGCGTTCGATATGAACTTTGCCCTTGCGATTGAAGATCGCGCCGCCCCAGCCTTCAGCGATGCTGACGGAATTGTCGATGAAGTCCGTGTCCTCAATCCGTAACTGAGCGTCTTCCGAATTGTAGATGGCGCCGGCGGCGTCGCTTGCCGCATTGTCTTTGATCACGCTCTTGCTAATCGTGACCGAGCCGCCGTCGTTCACCAGGGCGGCTCCGATGTCGGCGCGCCCGGATTCAAGCGTCACTTCATTTAAGCTGAGCGCGCTCTCATAAACATAGAAGATACGAAAATCCACAGCGCCGTTTATGCTGAAGCCATGCCCGTTGACTGTAATTTCCGACTCGATATCGGGCAGGTCCGCGCCCAACGTGATGTCGCCGGTCAGAGTTATCGTATCCGCCCCGCTCCCAGCCGGGCAGCCGTCCGCGGCCGCATCCGTATTCGCCGCGATGATCGCATCCGCCAGGCTGCATTCCGCGCCGACCTCGATATCGGCGGCCTGCGCGCCACCGACGAAGACGGCGGCATAAAATGCCAGTGCGCTGGCAAAGGCAATAAGTCTTCGCCGCAATGTCATGCAATTGCCTGTCATGTGCTTGACAGAATATAAATGTAACGCAAGCCCAGCCCTGAAGCCAGCGGCCGCGCTGCGTTGACTGCCCGACCCGCCGATACGCAACTTGAGCGCAGGGTATTGCTCCGCGCTGCGACCGGAACACGTGTTTGGCTAGCCAAGCTCTCCCGTCAAATACTCGATTTCGGATGGTGTGAACATGAGGAATCACCTTTAACTTTCGACGGAGTCAGATATGCGTTCGAGCGGCAGCCGCAAGCCATTTCTTAAGGCACATACTCTATGGCGCCCATGTCACAGGCATCGCCTTGCGGACGGGGCGTTCCGGTCTGGTCAATTGCCGCGCAGTGCGCCGGATCGGCCGCATTGATGACCTTGCTATCGTCCTGCAGGGGATAATAGGGCGGCGATCCATCTTCCGGAATACGACGCCTGGCAAGGCCCGGGTTTCCCTCGAGTTTGGGCTCACAGGAGCCATCGCCTATGAAATTGCCGATATTCCACGTCAGCGGACCGACGCAGTCGCCGCCCTCGCTGAGAGAGATGATGCTGTTGAACAATTCGACAGTCGCCTCATCCGCCTGGTAGATGCCGCCGCCTTCTTCGGCATCATTGTAAGTCAGAGTGACATGCGTCAGCATCGCCTTGCTGAAGCCTTTGATGGCGAGAGCGCCTCCAAATTCGCGGGCCGTATTGTAACCGAAGCTGGAATTCGTGGACATCAGCTCGCTGTGCCGCAAGCCAAAATAGGCGCCACCTCCGCCAAGTGCTCGGTTTCTATAGAAGTAGCTGCGGTCAAGCGTCGTTTCCTGACCGATATTATATATTGCCGCGCCCCAGTCGGCGCTGTTGTTGGTGAATGTCAATTCTGTTAAGGTTGCTTTGCCTTTGCTGTGAATGGCGCCGCCCCATGACGCTTTGTTCTTGTGAAATATGCTATCGTTGACTGCAAGGTCCATCTCGTCCCAACTGAAGATCGCGCCTCCCGCTTCCGCCTCATTGCCGCTGAATCTCGAGCCGCTGACGCTGACGAGACCGCCGCTGGACAAGGCGCCACCCGCTTCTCTGGCGCTGTTGTTTTCGAATTCGCTGTCGGCTATTTCGAGGTCGCTTTCGAATGCATGGATTGAGCCGCCGTCATTTGCCGTATTTCGGTAGAAGCGACTGCCGGCGATTGAAGACTTACTACTAACGCTGGTGATGGCGCCGCCCTCGGATTCATCATCTTCACCGGGACTCCCAGCGCTGTTGTCGCTGAAGGTCGTGTTGTCGATCGTCAACGTCGACGCCTGGAAGTGCGCCGCTCCGCCTCGAACCCAGGCTTCGTTGCCCTTAAACAAGCTTCCCATTATAGTGACGCTTGCGTCGGTGTTGTAGAGCGCACCGCCGCGACCCGCAAGGTTTCCAGTCAGTTGGCTGTTTTCTATACTAATTTCTCCGCCTTCAACGAATATCGCGCCGCCGTCGCTGGTTTCTGAGTCAATTGCGAACCCGCTTATCGTGCTATTGACCAAGCGCAAGCTGGCGGATTCGCTATAGATCGCTCCGCCAGCACCGTTTGAGATCCGAGAGCCAGCGATATGGCAGTCTCTGATAGTTAGCGATCCACTACTAACCGTGATTGCTCCACCCAGAACGTAGCTGTGATCACCGTTGTTGTTATTGCTCACACGGATTCCAGTGATCGTTGCTTGGGAATTGGTCACGTTTATTGCGCTGCCGAACGGAGCTGTATTTTCACGAAATGCACCATCTGCTACGGTCAGTGTAGAATTGACGACGCTTAAAGCTCCACCAGATCCCGCCATATTTTGTTCAAATGCATCTCCTTGACTCGACAAAATTGAGCTTTGAATGAAAACAGCTCCACCGCTTCTTGCGGCGTTGTTCTTGCTTGATGAAGTGTCGACGAGCGATGTGTCGGAATCGATACTGAATATTGCGCCGCCAAATTTGGCTTCATTCTGCTCAATCACGCCGTTTCCAATGGCCATGCTCGATTCTTGAACGTATATTGCCCCGCCATGTCCGCCGCCGTCTTCAGTCTCAATCGCACTGTTGGCGATAAAGGCGGTATCATCGAAACTGATTTCGCTACCCTTGCCGAAAATCGCGCCGCCCTTCACCGCCGTGTTGCCGGTTAAGGAAGACTCGTACGCCCTTAACTCACCATCGGTCACAACAATGGCGCCACCGTACTCAGAGTGTCCGTCGGTCAAAATGAGTTCGTTAATCGTGACTACACTCGATTCAACCGAAAAGATCTGATGGCTTTGCCCGCCGCTAATTGTGAATCCGCCACCTTCGATCGTCAGATCGGACACAATTGCCGGCAGCGCCGCAGCAAGCGTAATATCAGCGGTCAAGCTGATCGTATCCGCCCCGCTCCCGGCCGGGCAGCCGCCCGCGTCCGCATCCGTATTCGCAGCGATGATCGCATCCGCCAGGCTGCATTTCGCGTTGACCTCGATATCGGCGGTCTGCGCGCCGCTGACGGAGACGGCGGCATAGACAGCCAAAGCAGCGGCAAACTTGACTAAGTTTCGCGTCGTCCTCATAGCCCAGCCTCCAATCGGCCTGACTCAGGATAGATATAGCGCATATCCAGCTTCGCTGCCAGCGACAGCCCGCCGACGCTTGCCCTGTGGTAAAATCTCCAAGTCGCATGCCAGCGAGAGGAGCGCCGCCTATGTACGACCCCAAAGAGCATCTCAGACGCCTCGTCGAAACCCATGCGCCCAGCGGCCATGAAGCGCCGGTGGCAGAGTTGCTGCGCGAGGAATGGGCGGACTTGGTCGATGAATTTGATGAGGACCGCCTCGGCAGCTTGATCGGCGTCAAACGCGCGACCCGCCCGGCCCCGGCCCGGCGCAAGGTCATGCTGGCGGCGCACATGGACGAGATTGCCCTGATGGTCCGCGAGATCGAAGACGGCTTCATTTATGTGCATCGCATCAGCGGCATTGACCCGCGCGTGATGCTGGCGCAGAACGTGCTTGTGCATGGGGCGCGGACGCTGCCCGGCGTCGTGGCGACCATGCCGCCGCATCTGCTGACCGCCGTCGACCGCAAACAGTTCGAGCCGATTGACGCTTTGGTCGTCGATGTCGGCTTGCCGGCCGAAGAAGTCGAACAAGTGGTGGGGGTCGGCGATTTGGTCACGATGGACGCGCCGATGATCGACCTGAAAGGGCGGCAGGTGGCCTCCAAAGCGATGGACGACCGCGCCTGCATCGCCGTGATCACGACTTGCCTGGAGATGCTGCGGGCGATGCATCACAGTTGGGATGTTTACGCGACGGCGACCGTGCAGGAAGAAGTTGGTTTGCGCGGCGCGACGACGGCGGCCAATCACATCGCGCCCGATTGCGCCATCGCCCTTGATGTCGGTTTCGCCGAACAGCCGGGTTTGATGCTGGGCACGGGCAAATTGGGCGGCGGGCCGCAGCTGGGCATCGGCGCGAACTTCCACCCGCGCATGGTGCAGCGCTTGAAGGATGTGGCGGCATACCATGATATCGTTTGGCAGTCGGATATCATGCCGGCGCGCACCGGCACCGACGCCTGGGCCATACAGGTTTCGCGGGCCGGCGTGCCGACCGCGCTTCTCAGCATTCCCCTGCGCAATATGCACTCGCCGGTGGAGACGCTTGACCTCAAGGACATCGAGCGCTGCGGGCGCTTGCTGGCGCATTTCATCTGCGCGCTGGATGAGGGTTTTGTTGAGTATCTGTCGCTGATGCCGGCAGCGGAGGAACCCGCCTGAGCCGATCATGCGCGCTGTCGTTTTTGCCGGAGTCGGCGATATTGCAGTTCGCGACGCGCCGGCGCCGAAGCTCGAAGCCGGCGACCTGTTGCTGCGCGTGCGCGCGGCGACGATCTGCGGCACCGACCTGCGGATCTGCGCCGGATTGAAGACCCGCGGCGTCCGCATCCCGTCCGTGCTGGGCCATGAATTCGCCGGCGACATAGCGGCGGTCGGGGGCGGCGTCAGCGACTGGCGGGTCGGGCAGGCCGTCGCCGTCGCGCCGGTTATTCCCTGTGGCGAGTGCAGTTATTGCCGAGCCGATCTGGGCAATTTGTGCGCGCATCGGACCGCTCTAGCCTACGAGTATGACGGCGCCTTCGCCCAGTATCTGCGCATACCGGCCGCCGCTGTACGCGCCGGAAACGTCTTTGAATTGCCTGAAGCGGTCAGTTGCGAAGCGGCCGCCCTGGCCGAACCGCTCTCTTGCTGTCTCAACGGGCAGTGGAATCTGGGCGGCATCCAGCCCGGAGATGTCGTCCTTATCGTCGGCGCGGGCGCAATCGGCGTCATGCACCTGCAATTGGCGAAAGCCTTGCCGGATACGCGCGTCATTGTCTCCGAGCCCTCCGCTCAGCGGCGAAAACTGGCGATCGAAAACGGGGCCAATTTGGCGATCGATCCGCTGGAGGCCGATCTCCGCGCGGCCGTCCTGGACGAGACCGCCGGCATCGGCGTTGACAAGGTGATTATGGCGGTCGGCGTACCTGCGATTGTGCCCGAGCTTATCGGGCTGACGCGAAAGAACGGCGGGCTCAATCTATTTGCCGGCTTCCCGCCGCGGGCGCAGGCGTCCTTGGATCTCAACGACATTCATTACCGGCAGATTCGCATAAGCGGCGCCAGCGCCTCAACCTCGGCGCAGTTCGGCCGCGCTCTGTCGATGATCGCGTCGGGTACAATTGATGCCGGCGCCATCATCACCCACCGCTTCCCGCTGGAGCGCTTCGCCGAAGCGCTGCGCGCGGCGCAGGCCCGGCAGGGGCTGAAGGTGGCGCTGCTGCCGGAGGGCGACTAAGTGGCGAAAAGACTGCGCGTGGCGCTGAGCGGCTGCGGCAAAGCCGGCAATGCCCAATTGCATTGGTTCGCCCGCCAGCCCAATTGCGAGATTGTCGCGCTCTACGATCCCCATTTGGACAGAGCCGAAGCTTGCGCCGCGCAATACGGCGGACTGGCGCTGCCAAGTTGGGAGGCGCTTGCCCGCCATCAAGGAGTTGACCTGGTCAGCCTCTGCGGGCCGGAATCGGAGCGCTGCCGGCAAGCGCTTTTCGCCCTCGAAAATGGCCGGCATGTGCTTTGCGAGAAGCCCTTCGCCAACTCGCTGGAGGAATGCGATGCGATGCTGGCGGCAGCGCAGCGCCATGGCAAGGAGCTGCTGGCCTTTTTTAACATGCGCTTTCATCCCGTTGTGGCGACTGTTGATGAAATCATCGCGGAGATCGGTTCGCTCTACGCGGCGCGCTTCAGCTATACGCAATTCCGCACATCGCTCAGCTGGCGCCACAAGCTGGAGCAGGGCGGCGGGGTATTGAAGTCGCAAGGCGTACACGCGATTGACCTGGCGCTGCGCTGGCTTGGCGCCGCCGAGTCCGTCTCGGGTGAAATGGCCATCATTCATCCCGAACGCGAAGTTGAGGATTTTGCCCTGATTAATCTCCGCTTTGCCAATGGCGCCGTCGGCGAAGTTTACACCGCCTACACCGACCGGCAGCCGGAAGCGATGACCGCGGCGCTGCAAGGGACGCGCGGCAAAATCAGCTTCTGCCTCAGCCCATATCAGCCCGAGATGAACCGCGTGAGCATCAGCCAAAAGGGCGAGACGACGGCGCTTGACTTGCGCGAATACGCGGAGCTGGACCCGGTTTATCCCGGCTTGCTGGATTGTTCCAAGCGCGCGATAGCGCATATCGTTGAGGGCCTCCTGCGCGGACAGCCGTCGCCCTTGGATGGCGCGGCCGGCCGCCGCTCGATTGAAATTGTCCTGGCCGGCTACGAATCGCAGCGGCGCGGCGCGAAAGTTCCGCTGCCCCTGACATCATTCGATGTGGCGTCGCTGGCGGATTGCTTCCCCCGTTTTGATGCTGGCGATCGCGATCTGCAGGAGTGAAGGCGCGATATGGGCGGTTGCGCCATTGTGCAGGGCAGCCTCAACATCGACCTGGTTATGCGCGGGCGGCGCTTGCCCGGGCGCGGCGAATCCGTCTTTGGCGACAGCTTTGATACCTACCCCGGCGGCAAAGGCGCCAATCAGGCGGTTCAACTGGCGCGGCTCGGCCTCGAGACCTATATGATCGGCCGCGTCGGCAGCGATATCTACGGCGACCAGCTCATCGAGAGCTTAAAAGCCGCCGGCGTCCGCGCCGATTATGTCCGGCGCGATGGCGATCATGGCACGGGAAAAGGCTGGGTCTTCATCGACGACGCCGGCGACAACTACATCATTGTCATCCCCGAAGCCAACATGCACTGGCGGTCGGCGGATCTGGCGCCATTGTCCCAGCTTTGCGCCGGCGCCGATCTCTTCCTCTGCCAGTTGGAGACGCCGGTTCCCATCGTCGATCGCGCTCTGCGTCAAGCGAAGGCGGCCGGCCTGCTGACTGTGCTCAATGCCGCGCCGGCGCTTGATTTGCCCGCCGATCTTTTCCCGCAGATCGACCTGCTGATCCTCAATCAAAGTGAAGCCGCCTTTTATTGCGATCGCCCGTTGCAAGGCGCGCCGGCTGCGCAGGCGGCCGCGGCTGAACTGCGGGAGCGCGGCTGCGGCGCCGTCGCGATTACGCTCGGTGACCAGGGCGCGATCGCCTGCGACGAGGCCGGCGCATACGCCTGCGCCGCCTACAGCGTGGAGGCAGTCGATGTCACCGCCGCCGGCGATTCTTTCAGCGGGAGCCTGGCTTATGCCTTGGTCAAGGGCCAGGATATGAATGCCGCGCTTCAGTTCGCTTGCGCCAGCGGCGCGCTGACGGTCAGGGGCGCGGGCGCGCAACCGTCGCTGCCGACGCTTGCCGAGATTCAGGCATTCCTGGAAGAAAGGGGGAGGGCGCATGGCGGCCAAGATTATATTTGACACGGACATCGGCTGGATGAACGATGATTGCATGGCGGCGATCTTCGCGCTCAAATCGCCCGATCTCGAGGTCCTCGGCATTACGCCGGTGATGGGCAATTTCGATCTCAATTATTCGCTTGTCTGCGCGCTGCGCCTCCTGGAGTTGCTCGGTCATGTAGAGACGCCGGTCTGCCGCGGCTTCGACCGGCCGCTGATCCACGAGCGTGGCGCCTACGCCGACAAGGTCTGGGGCAAATGGGCGCTGCGCCAACCGGTGACTGATTTTCCGCCCGGCCTGCCGCGATTGGCGCCGGATCCGCGTCATGCCGCATTCTTCATCGCCGAAACCGTCCTGGCCCAGCCCGGCCAGGTGACCATCGTTGCGGTTGGCCCGCTGACCAATGTGGCGGTCGCGCTGCGCCTGTTTCCTGAAATCGCGCGCCAGGTGAAAGAAATCGTGATCATGGGCGGCGCCATCGGGCGCTTGCCGCGCGGCAGCGGCAATATCACGCCGGCCGCCGAGTTCAACTTCTGGGTCGATCCGGAAGCGGCGCGCATCGTGCTGCGCTCCGGCGCGCCTATGACGTTGCTGCCGCTGAATGTCTGCCGCCGTTCTTATTTTGCGCGTTCCCTGTACGAGCGCATCATCGATCCCGCCAGCGCATATCCCGAAATCGCCGCGCTCTACCGAACGTACATCGGCCCTCGCTTTGACGATCCGGAGCTCGATCGCCGCGAACCGAGGCTTTTCTATGGCGTATTCGACCATGCCTGCCTGGGCTACGTCATCCGCCCGGAGATATTCACTTGCGAGAAGCTCTGCGTCGACGTCAACTTACAGCCGGGGCTGGATTACGGCACATCGCATGGCTACATCCCGGGCGAGTATGTTTCCGGCGGGAATGCCTTCCCGCTGGAAAGCGATATCGAAGCGATCAACGTGGCCTACGATATGGACTTTGATCAATTGCTGGAGCTTTACGTAGCGGCGATCACGGGTGGCGACGCGACGCCCGCGCGCTGAGATCAGCCGTTTGTGCAGCCCAGCGTGATGCCCTCGCTGAAGTGGCGCTGGGCGACGTTACTGGCGACAATCGCGAACCCGCTGGAGCGCTCGTTTCTCCAGTGTGTTGGGATTTCTCCCCCGCGAGGCGGGCGCCCGAGGGTCGCTGCCCGGGGCTGGTGTTGGAAACGCCTTTATTCGGCGCTATGCCTACGCTTCTTGCTTGACGCGCCCGTAGGACCTAAAGTATAGGCCGCCAGTATACCCCCTGGGAGATGCCATGCGCCTTTGCACACTGCTTGTATTGCTCCTGTTCTGTTTGCCGGCGCTGGCGCAAGAGGCCGACTATCCCACGCTGGACGCCCTCGCCAATATGGAAGTTCCGCCTGTCGACTACGCGGATTTGGTCGGGCGCATGAACAACGTTCATACGTCCTATCAGGCGCCGACGGACCCGCCGCAATACAAGGTTGGCGATCGCGAAGCATTCAGGATGATCGTGGGCGAAGATGTCGCTTACGAGACTTTTGACATGGAATTGCGCGCGATATTGGAAAGAGCGCTGATCTGGGTGCAGCGGGATATCAACTATCCGCAATGGCGGGCAGAGGCCTTGGCCCAGAAGATCGAGAGGCTTGTGCTAGATCCGATGCAGCGCCTGTTCCAGTTCGCCGAGCCGCCCGGCATCGATGGCGATCCGCGCTTGTACGTGGCGCTGATTTACGACAGCGAAGGCCACTGGTTTGGTTATTTTCATGAGGCGTCCACTCGGCCGAAAGACATATACAGCAGCAGCAATCAACACGAGATGCTGGCAGTCAATCTGTATCAAGACGATGAATACGACTTTTTTGACGACATTCTCGTGGATGCCATCGCGCATGAGTACTTGCATATCCTGCAATTCCACAGCGATTTCGGCGAAGATTTGTGGCTTGATGAGGGTCTGGCTACATACGCCGGTTATGTCGCTAGCGCTCCCATTCTGACTACAGCGGGCGCGCATTACTTTGGCGATATCTTTTTGAGCGCGCCCCATACCGGCCTCACGCATTTTCAGGCGGTTGAGGACAGACTTAGCAAATATGGCGCCGCGGTCTTGTTTGTAATCTATCTGGTCGATCGCTTCGGCGCAGACATCATCCCGCCCTTGCTGTTGGACAAGGCGCATGGCTGGCCATCAGTTGTCAAGGTCCTGCGCGAGCATGCAGGCGTTTCCGCCGATGAAGTATTCGCCGACTGGGTGCTGGCGAATTATTTTCTCGATTCGCGACGTGGCTACGGCTACCCAAAACTTGAGGCCGAGTTGACCGGGCCCGAGCCGGCCGCCTCATACAATAGCTTCCCGGCCGCGCATGCTGGCCACCTGCCCCAATTCAGCACCGAATACATCGCGGTTGACGCGCGCGGCGCGGCCAAGCTGCGCCTGCGCTTGCGGCAAGATCCGGTGGCGCGCCTCATCGACGAGGCGCCGGTTGAAGGCGATCACTTTGCCTATGCCTTGACATCGGATCGTGGCCACAGCAGTTTGACGCGCGCCTTTGATCTCAGCGAGGTCGAGCGCGCCTCCCTCGAGTTCAGGCTTTGGCATGACCTCGTCAAGGATAAAGAATACGCTTATGTGACACTCAGCGACGACGGCGGCGCCACTTGGCATACTTTGAAGGGGATCTTCATGCGACCGTCCGAAGTAAATGAGGACATCTATCCCCGCGGCTATACCGGTCGCACGCCCTACTGGTTTTCGGAAACGATCAGTCTCAGCGCCTACGCGCCCGGCCAGGTTTTGATCCGCTTCGAATTGCTGTCACGGAGCGCCACGAAATACCGCGGCCTGGCGATCGACGACCTGCGCATTGAGGCAATCGGTTATCACGAGGGCTTTGAAGCCCCCGATGACAGCTGGCTCATGGACGGCTGGATCCGCAGCGACAACCGCCTGCCCAACTATGCCTGGCTGCAAGCCGTGCAGGATAGCGGCGACGAACTGCATGTCAGCCGCGCCTTGCTGTCCGGCGGCGGCGAGCTGACGGTTGAGCTCCAGCCGGGCGCGGGCCAGGTTCTGGTCGCCATTTCGCCCGTCGTGCCCTATACCGGCTTGAAGTCGGAATTCCAACTGGAGCTGAATCTCCTGGACGCGGCCGGGGATGTCATGGTCCTCAGCCGCGAATGCACGGTGACGACCAACGCTGCGCTCAACTTCCGCGCCACGCCCAATGGCCAAAAGATCGGGCTGGTTCCGGAAGGCGCCAGCCTGGATGCGCTGGAACGCCAGGGCGACTGGTTCATGGTAGATTATCGCGGCCGGCGGGGCTGGATCAGCGCCAGCTACGTTCAGAAGGCCGGGAATTGCCCCTGATTATCGGCATAGAGCATAATAGCGTCGACAGTTGAAGGCGACCCTAGCGCAATCAAAGAGGAGGCGCGCGATGAAGCGATTTGGACAAGTTATCGGCATCAAGCCCGAGCATGTGGAAGAATATATCCGTCTGCACGCGGATGTTTGGCCGGGCGTGCTCGCCAAGATCCATGAATGCAACATGCGCAATTATTCAATCTACCGCTATCAGGACATGCTCTTCGCCTACTTCGAATACATCGGCGACGATTATGAGGCGGATATGGCCAAGATTGCGGCCGATGAAACCACGCAGGAATGGTGGAGCGTTTGCGGCCCGATGCAGAATCCGGTCGCGGACCGCGCCGAAGGCGAGTGGTGGAAGACCATCGAAGAAGTCTTCCACGTGGACTAGGCCGTTTACAACAGAGCCACGGTCGCGTCGTCGATGAAATCCCAATCCCATTCGACGCCGATGCCGTCGCCCTGTGGCGGATGGGCGTAGCCCTCGGCGTCGATGTGGATCGGGTTCTGTACGCCCAGCTTCAGCAAGGACATCGGAAACAGCACCTCGAAGAATTCGCTGTTGGATATGGCGCAGCAGCAATGCAGGTTCACAATCTCCATGGCCGGGTAAATCGAGGTGTGCACCTCGCAGTGCATGCCGAAGGACTCGGCCAGGTGGGCCGTTTTCATCAGAGCGGTGACGCCGCCTTTCCAGGAGACATCGCTGCGCACGATATCGACCACGCCGCTGGCGATGCATTCCGCCGTGGAGTAATGCGAGCCGGCCAGGACCTCTGTGCCGGCGATGGGAATATCCAGGTCGCGCGTCAGCTTGCGCAAACTATTGAAATCAACATCGTAAAGCGGCTCCTCAAACCAATGGTAGTTGAGTTTCTCCAGTTCCCGGCCCATGCGCAGCGCCTCTTCGTAATAGCTGTGCGCGGTCACCGGATCCGCCATGAGCTTGAAGCGCGGATCGTCGCCGATTTCCGCGCGGCAGAGGCGATAGGCTTCCAACGCTTCATGAAAATCGTTCGGCGGGTGCAGCTTGTAACCATGCAAGCCCTTGCCTTTGAATTCGGCCGCCTGGTCGGCATAATCCTGCGGCGTATCCAGGTACATGGAGCTGACGTAAGTCGGCACTTTCTCGCGATAGGGGCCGAGCAGTTTGTACAGCGGCATTCCGGCCAGCTTGCCGGCGATATCCCAGAGGGCAATATCGAAGGGACCGTAAGAATAAATCGGCGTGAGATGCCAGTGCCTTTCATAGCGCCGAAACTCATGCCAGTGCTTCTCGCGGGCCAGCGGATCTTTGCCCAGAAAAAAGGGTTTGATCGACTGCGCCGCGATATGCCCGGCCATCTCCGCGCCCATGCCGGCGAAGCCCATGCTCACGCCATCGACATCGGCATCCGTCCGCATACTGATGATGAGGAAATTCAGGTCGGAGCGATGACTGTCGCGAAGTTCGTTTTCGGACATCACTTCTTCGCGGTGTTTGCAGAGGCGTATTTCAATATCGGTGATTTTCATGCTTCATTACCTCAATTGGCGAATAGCGCTAGTTTAGCGTCTTGGCGGAGCAATTGGAAATATGACTGGCAATATCCGGGCAATCGCTTCTAAATTGACATCAGCTGCGATCATAAAAATCAGACCGAAATTTGACCACCGAGTACACCGAGTACACCGAGAAATGCTATTGCCCGGCTCGCAATATGGCATTCATAGCAGCGATATATGGCCGCCGTTATAATGCCCTTTCAATGCAGGTCGCAGCCGCGAGGTCCTATGCGATTCATCCTCGTCATCTGCGCCGTGGCGCTCTTGCTGACGCAAAGGGCGTGGGCGCAGGAAACGCCGTATCCGTCGCTCGCCGCCTTGGAAAAGGCGGAGATCCCCGCCTACGACTTCATGGACAGCATCGCTCGGCTCTTCGGATACCGATCCAGCTATAAACCGCCAAGCAGCCCGCCCGTCTACGAAATCGGCGATAAGGAATCCTTTGGCATCATCGGCAATGATGGCCGGGCGGATAGTTCGGTCACGGCGGAATTGCGCGGCATGACGGAAAATGTGCTGGTTTGGGTGGAGGAGAGCGCCACCTTTTCCCGCCGCAACGCCCAGGCGCTTGCCGAGCAAGTTGAGACGGATATCCTGGCGCCGATGCGGCAATTCCTGGATTATCGCGCGCCGCCGGGAATGGACGGCGATCCACGCTTGACGATATTCATGCTACATCAGCCTGGATTTTGGTCGGACGGTTATTTCGACACCAGCAGCTTGCTTCCCCGCGATGTTAATCCCAGGAGCAATGAGCGCGAGATGCTCGTGGTTAACCTGGCCTATAGCGACGGGGGGCGGATCCCGCCGGAGCAAATCCTCGCGACTGTCGCGCACGAATATCACCACAATCTGCTCTACTTTCGCGACTCTGACGAAGAAGAGTGGCTGGACGAAGCGCTCGCCGTGTATTTTGAATACTTCGTCGGCGGTTCAGATGTGATCCGCCATTATATGGAAGTTTTTCTGGCGGCGCCGCAGACCGGGCTGGGCGCGTTATTCCTGGGTCCGGAGCTGCTGGCGGAATATGGCGCCGGCGGATTGTTTCTGATTTATCTTGCGGAGCAGTATGGAGACGAGTTTATCGCGCGTTTGCACCGGGAAAGCGCCGATGGCTGGCGCGGCATAAAGCGCGCGCTGGGCGAATATACGGAGACAAGCGCTGACGAGGCCTTCGCCGATTGGGCGCTGGTGAATTATTTTATGGCGGCCGATCTCGGCTACGGCTACCGCGAGTTGGATGCGGCGGGCCATGCCGTCCAACCGACGCGGACCATCGTCGAGTTTCCGGCGGCGCACGCGGGCAGCCTGCCGCAATACAGCAGCGAATACCTGGCGGTGGATGTCCGGGGCGCGGACAAACTCGCCCTGCAATTGACGCTCCCGCCCGAAGCGCGCATCATCGACGCCGCGCCCGCCGAAGGCGAGTATTTCTACTATGCCCTGACGACGGCTATGAGCAACAGTCGGCTCAGCCGCGCTTTTAATCTGGCGACCGGACGCGAGATCTGGCTGGAATACAGCGTCTGGTTCGACCTCGAAGAACATTATGAATATGGCTACGTCGAGGTCAGCACTGACGGCGGCAAAACCTGGGAAATTCTGCCGGGCGAACATACCGCCGACGAGAACCGCCACGAGCGCCTTTATCTCCATGGCTATACCGGCAATTCCGGCGGCTGGCGCCAAGAACGAATTGACCTAAGCGATTACGTCTTGCGGCGGATTCTGCTTCGCTTCGAAACTTATACGGAAGTTTCGTCCACCTACCGGGGCATGGCGATCGACGACCTGCGCATTGACGCTATCCGCTTCCATGACGGCTTCGAAACGCCCGATGAGGATTGGGTCGCGGAAGGCTGGCTGCGCACCGACAATCGCTTGCCGCAGAGGGTCTGGCTGCAAATCGCGCAGGAGACGTCCGACGGTTTGCGCCTCAGCCGTCGCTTGATGTCCGCATCCGGCGAAGTCAGCGTGGATCTGCTGCCGGATGTCTGGAGCGCGCACGTCGCGATCTCGCCCATCTTGCCGCGGAACGCGCTGCCAACCGAATATGCTTTGACGCTTCGCCTCTTTGACAGCGCGGGCGCGCCGATGTCGGCCGCGCGCAGCTGCCGCGTCAGGACGACGCACGGTCTGAATTTCCGCGCCGCCCCGCATGGCGAGAAAATCGGGCTCTTGCCGCAGGGCACGACGGTCCCGGCGCTCAATCGACGGGCGGGCTGGTTCAAGGTCGCTTACGACGGCGCGCTCGGCTGGATCAGCGGCGATTATGTGGCGACGCGCGGGAACTGCGTCTGACCGCGCTGCGTACACAAACCCTTCAGCTTTGCTTGGATCAGGTAATGTATCCATTTCGCTTTAAATAGTCTGGTAGGGGCGATCCGGCGGATCGCCCGATGGGTAAAGCGAAATCGAAATTGGGCGACTCACCGAATCGCCCCTACCAAATCGTCGGCATTCAAAGAAATTCAACCGACTCTGATACACTGCCTTGAATCAGGCCGTTTTGCGACGCCGGCGCATTGGCAATATAATGAGAGGCAGCTAGATACATAGAATTCTGACGCCGGAAGCCGGCGCCGGGTTCTAAAATCGAGCCATTCTACTCAATGTAGGCACTAAGGGAGAAGTAGCGATGAAAGTTTCAAAGCGCATTAATTTCATGATCATTTTGGTAGTTTTGCTGTCGCTTGGGCTGACGGCGCAGGCGCAAGACAGGACCATTTCCTTCCTGACGCCTTCCTGGGGCGTTCCGCCCAGCGAAGAGGCGCTCAACGCCTTCATGGAAGAATCCGGCATCACGGTCGAGATTCAGTCGGTGCAGATGCAGGATCTCTTCAGTCGTGTGCAGGTGGCGGCAGCCGCCGGCGAGGCGGCCGCCGATGTCATCTTCATCACGGAGGAAGGCCCATCGAATGTGGTCGCCACCGGCAACATGATGCCCTTGAACGACTTGCTCGACATGGGCGAAATCGACCTGGACGATTTCGAGAAGGTGGACTTCTGGACGACCGATGGCGATATCTATGCCATACCCACCTATTTGCAGTTGGTCATGCTGGATTACAACGCCGCGCGCCTGGCGGAAGCCGGCTTTGACGCGGCGCCTGCGACCTGGGCGGAATTGGACGAGATGGCGCGCGCGGCAAAAGACGCGGGTGTGGATGATCATCCCATCGCGATGGGCGCGATCTCCTGGTCCTGGTGGTTGATGGCCCTCAGCATGGGCGACCCGATGTTTGACGCGGATCTCAATCCCGTCTTCGCCGATGAAGGCAGCAAGGGCGCGAAGCCATGGATATGCTGTTGACTTGGTTCGCCGACGAATTGATCAGCCCGGAAATCCTCGCCGGTTCGATTGGCCAGCACCCGCTCTTCTGGAGCGGCGTGGGCATCTTCCACCAAGCCTGGCAAGGCTCAGTGCGCGTCGGCAACAATCCCGATGTCTCGGCCCAGTCGCCAAATGTGGCCTACATGGTCTTGCCGGAAGTCGGCAATACCTGGAGCTTCCCGGCCGGGATCGGCATCCATGTCGATTCGGAAAATGTCGAAGACGCCTGGGAGTTCGTCAAGTGGTACGTCGGCGATCAAAACATGACCGATATCTACAACGCCTTCGGTCTCTATCCTTCGCGCATGTCCATCTCCAGCGCCTTGAACGAAGCCGGAGAAATCGAAGGTTATGACGAGATCGTCGCGCAGAGCATGCACGTGCATGAATTGCCGCGCTACACCCTCTGGTGGGGTCCCTGGGCCGCCTCGGTGAGCGAGCATATTCTCGAAGCGGCGCAGATGAGCATGATGGGCGGCGATGTCATCGACGCCCTGGCGGAAGAGTGGAACGAGCTCAAGGCCGAGTACGAGTAGAAGAATGCTCGTGCTGACGACGTAATCCGTAGGGGCGAGCCCGTGGCTCGCCCGCCTGCGCGAACAGGGATCGAAATTCGTAGGGGCGAGCCCGTGGCGCGTTCGTCCGCGCAAAAACAGGATCGAAATCTGTAGGGTGTAGGGGCGAGCCACGTGCTCGCCCCTACAGTCCACGTCGTAGCCGGACGAATCGGAGGCACAGAAAATTCTCGCTTGCAGGCAAAGTTAAGCTCTATTGATTTCCTGTGATAAACTTGTACGGAATGGGGTCTCTTGCCGCATTATGAACCGCCGCATCACATCGTCAGATTCTCTATACGTCATCGTCGTCCTCACGCCGATCGTTCTGCTCATCGCGCTCTTCATCTATTACCCGGCGCTGGACACCTTCGGGCAGAGCCTCACTAACCGCAACCTGCGCATCCGCCGGCCGCCTAAACCGGTGGGCGCGGCGAACTATATCAAACTGCTGGAAGACGAAGAATTCTGGGAAGTCACCGGGCGCAGCTTCAAGGTGGTCATCATCACCTTGCCGCTTGAGATGGCGGTCGCCTTTGGCATCGCCATGCTGCTCAACCAGCGCTTCCCCGGTCGCGGCATCATGCGCACCCTGACCATCTTGCCCTGGATGCTGCCGGGCGTGGTCAACGGCTTCTTATGGGGCTGGCTGCTCAACGGCGAGTACGGCGCTTTGAATGGCTTTCTCTATCAATTCGGCTTGATCAGCGAGTATCAGTATTGGCTTAGGGCGCCGGATAGCCAGATATTCTGGGTGACGGTTGTGCAAACCTGGACGCGCTATGCCTTTCCCACGATTATCCTGCTGGCCGGCTTGCAGAGCATCCCGGAAGACCTCTTTGACGCGGCCAAGGTGGATGGCGCCAGCGCTTTCGCGCGCGTCAGACGTATTACTTTTCCGCTTCTGCTGCCCTCATTTGGCATCGCTCTGGTGGTCGAGTTCATCGCCGCCTTCCAGATCTTTGACGTTGTCTGGACGCTGACAGCCGGCAGTTCAGCCGGCGGCTCGCTCAATCCATTCACCAAGACGCTCATGCTTTACAATTACGAGTTGGTTTTCCGCGATCTGCGCGTGGGCTTGGGCGCGGCGCTGTCTTATATCATCTTGGTGATGTCGCTCTTCGTCGGCATGATCTTCGTCTGGCGCGTCTACAACCAGGGGGTGCAGGAAGCATGAACCTGGGAGCAAGGGGCCAGGAGCGCCTGCGGCTTGCGGCCATCTACGTCTGCTGCGCCATCGTTTTGATCTGGGCGCTGGCCCCGATCTATTGGGTGCTGGTCAGCAGCGTTTCGACGCGGCAGGAGCTTTACGCCCGTCCCTACAAGATCTGGTTCCCCCAGAATCCCACGCTTGAATCTTATCGCACGATCTTCACCCAGGGCGCCAAATTCCGCGATGGCGGTTTTTCGCCCACGGCCGATCTGATGAGCTCCGGTTTGCGCAACAGTGTGATAATCAGCGTGGCTTCCGCCGGCATCGTGACGCTGATGGCGACCGGCGCCGGATACGCCTTCGCCCGCATGAATTTCGCGGGCAAGAACGTCATTTTCCTGCTCATCATGCTGATGATTCCGCTGCCGATTTGGGTATCCCTGATTGCGCTGTTTTTCCTTATGTCCCAATTCAAGTTGATCGACACCTTGATCGGCTTGATCTTAATCTTTGTGACGCTGCTGCTGCCGCTTTCGGTCTGGATGATGACGACATTCGTGCGCGATATCCCGAGCGAAATTCAGGATGCGGCGCGGGTGGACGGCGCCGATCGCTGGCGGCTGGTGTTCAGCATTGTGCTGCCATTGGCGCGGCCGGGCATGGTTGCGGTCTTCCTGGTCGGGATGCTGACAACCTGGAACAATTTCCTCATACCCCTTATCTTCAGCCGCACGGACGATTCCCAGCCGCTCACCATCGTGCTGACGCTTTTCATCGGCCAGTACGAAGTGGCCTGGGAAGATATGTCGGCGGCGGCGGTGGTGACGATGCTGCCGCCGTTTTTGATGGCGCTCTTCTTCCAGCGCTATCTCGTCCGCGGCCTGACCATGGGCGCGGTGAAGTGAGACGCTTCGGCAACAGCTAACCATTAAATTTTGTTACATGCCGCCAGGCCCTAATGTGTCGCAGAGCCGGCGTGAAGGCCAGGCGCGGCTCTAGTCGAGCAATCGTAGGCATTGCGTTTATGGCACGTCGCCTGGCGCGACGGCAACCCGGCTAGTCTTATGTATGCAACGCAGTAATCAGCATATCTAAGATTAATTGGATTGGAGCGCAATTGTGAACGGTCATCTAAATGTCCTGCGAAGAGGGTTATGCATATTGTTGCTTGTGGCTTTGCTGACGGGCGGCTCGCTGCAAGCGCAAAACCTGTCCAGCTCGGAATTGTCGCCCGCCCAATTGGATCAAGTCAATCCGCTGATTGATATTGTCCTGCCCCGGCTCTATCCCATCATCGCCACGGATGTCTCGCCATCGCTGGGGGACGCCACGCTGATCAATCGTATGAACATGGTGGTCGCCCTGGGCATGATGGACGCGGCGGCGCCTTATCACGAGACTGCGGTTGGCATGTATTCACGCATCCCGCGCGTGCCGGAAAGCGAACGCAGCGATCGCAACATCAACATTGCGATGCTGCATGCCGCTTATCAAACGCTCATAAGCCTGTTGCCGCAGCGCGCGCTGGTCTGGCGGGAAATGCTGAGCGATTACGGCTTGGACCCGGATGACGAAAGCCGCGATCAATCGACGCCGGTCGGCATCGGCAATATCGCGGGCCGGGGCGCCGTCGAAGGCCGACTGCGCGATGGCATGAACCAACTCGGAAACTACCAAGACAACACCGGTTATATGCCGGTGAATTCGGCCTATGAATTGCGCGACCCATCGCGTTGGCAGCCGGGCCTCCGCTTGCAGGGCGCTGGCCTCTACACCGTCCAGCATTTTGTCACGCCGCAGTTGGCGAACACCGAACCCGTGGGCGCAATCGACCCGCGCGAGTTCCGCGTTCCGCCACCCTTCGCCAGCGACCCGGAAGATTGGAGCGCCTACAAGGCGCAGGCTGACGCGGTCCTGGAAGTCTCCGCCAATCTGACCGACGAGCAGAAGCTGAAAGCCGAGCTTTTTGATAACAAGATTCTCTCCCTGGGCTTGTCCTTCGTGCATCTGGCGCAAGAGAATGACTGGTCGCCGGCTGATACCGCGCGCGGCTACTTCTTGATTACGGCGGCCGCCTTGGACGGCTCCATCGTCACCTGGCAAGAGAAAGCCCGCTACGACGCCGTCCGCCCGGCCAGCGCCATCCGTCACATTTATGGGGACGAGCCGGTCAGCGCCTGGGGCGGACCCGGCGCCGGCCGGCGCGATATCCCGGCCAGCCTGTGGCGCAGCTATATGCCGGAAGCCGATCATCCGGAATACCCATCCGGCTCGACCTGCGGCTGCTATGCGCAGGCCCAGGCCGTCCGGCGCTTCAGCGGCTCGGACGAATTGAACTGGTCGGTCGCCTACCCGGCCGGCGCCTCGCGCGTAGAGCCCGGCTTCACGCCGGCCACGGACTTGACGCTGCATTTCGCGACCTGGACAGATTTCGCGCAGGACTGCGGCGGGGCGCGCGTCTGGGCCGGCGTGCATTTTTGGGCGGCGGTGGAAGCCAGCGCGGATATCTGCGGCGACTTCGGCGATCTGGCTTATGAGTACTTCCAGACGCTGCTTGACGGCAGCGCGCCGGCGCGCGCGGACGCGCGGGCGCTGGAAGAAGATCCCTGGCTGACGACGGCGCGCGCCCAGGTGGCGACGCCCGTGGTCGTCCCGCCATCGACGCCGCCCACGCCGGAGACTTGCCGGGCGGTGTCGGATAGGGTCTACATCACCGCCGTGAATAGCGGCGTGGAGTGCCAGGCGCTTGATACCAGCGGCTTGGGCTTGCTGGCCGGGTACTTGGACGCGGTCAAGCTCGCCGGCGAGCTGACGCAGGGTGTCCAGATATGCTTCCGCGCCGGCGGCTCCTTGTTATTCTTCGATGAGTCCAGCTCGCCCCCGACTATCGCCCAACTGACGACTTATGGCGTCTCGGACATGGTCTGCGCTTGGATAAACCGGCCCGGAATCGTCTTGCTCATGTCCTCTTCCTTGGACAACGATTCGGGCGCTGACGCTGCCGGCAACACGATCAGGCCCTTGTCGGATTGCCAGGTGATCGCCAGCGAAAACCTCGCAGTCCGCGATGCGCCCGGCGGCCGACGCTACGATGTTGTCATCCCGACCGGAGACCGGCTGACCGCCATCGCCAGAACTGCCGGTTCCTTCCAGGTGCGTTATCGGGACAATCTGGGTTGGGTAAGCGCCGACTTTGTCCGCGCCGAAGGCCGCTGCGCATAGCGCGGCACAGCCAGCCTGACTTCTACAGGGCGACCTCCAGGTCGCCCTTTTCGGTTTTCAGGCGCGGTTCGGGCAACGTGCCGACACCGACCGCCGCTCGCCCGCACACCGAGTCTCCGCTTATGCCGTAGGGGCGAGCACGTGGCTCGCCCATAACATCGCCATTTGGCATTCGGGCGACTCACAGAGTCGCCCCTACACTATCCTGCTTGAAACTTACATTACTTACTTGCGCTTACTTCTGTGGTTAAATATCCTAAGTCACTGTAACGGCGAAGGGAAAGCGCAATGAACATCCAATCCACACTGCAATCCATGTCCACGGAAGAGAAAGTCGGGCAAATGTTCATGCTGGCCTTCGCCGGCAGCCAATTGGATGAGGCGCGCGTTCTCATGGAAGAGCATCTGGTCGGCGGCGCCTACATCAGCGATGAGAACGTGCCGACGGCCGCGGCCGCGGTCCGGCTCTGCAACAAGCTGCAGTCCTTCGCATTGAATACGCGGCTGGGCATTCCGCTGCTGCTCGGCGCTGATCAGGAGGGGACCTGGTCGGTGATGACGGCTGAAAGCGCCATGGGGCCGGGCAATATGGCCCTCGGCGCAAGCGCCGACCCGCAGCGCGCCTACGACATGTACCGCGTGATTGCCCAGGAGACGAGCGCGGTCGGCTTGAATGTCGTTCTCGGTCCGGCCGCCGATTGCAATTCCAACCCGCATAACTCGATCATCGGCATGCGCTCTTTCGGCGAAGATCCGCAGCTGGTCGCGGCGATGACGGCCGCCGCCGTACGCGGCTTAAAAGACGGCGGCAGCGTCGCCACCTTGAAGCACTTTCCCGGCCATGGCGATACCACCATGGATAGCCATCGCGGCCTGCCGACGGTCACGCGTTCGCGTGACGAGCTCATGCGCATTGACCTACATCCTTTTGCCGCCGGCATTGAGGCGGGCGCCAAAATCGTGATGACCTCGCACATCGTCTTCACGGCTTTGGATCCGCTGCGCCCTGCCACCCTCTCGCCCGCAATTCTGGGGGACCTGCTGCGGGGCGAATTGGGTTTCGACGGCATGATCGTTTCCGACAGCATGAATATGCACTCGATGCGGCGCAATTATGCGCCGGCCGATGCCGCGATACAGGGATTCAACGCTGGCGTTGATCTGATGATGCTGGCTGAAGAGCACTACGACCACGATGCGGAGCGTTACCTGGACAAGCAGCGGGCGCTGATTCGAGCGGTCATTGAGGCGGTCGAGGATGGGCGCATCGCCGCCGAGCGCGTGGACGACGCCGTCGGGCGCGTCCTCCGTCTCAAAGCCGAAGCCGGCTTCTCGACGGCGCCGCTGTCCGAAGCGGCGGGGGCGGTGGGGGGCGCAGCGCAGCGCGCGGTCGAATTGGAGGCGGCGCGCCGGGCGCTTGCCGTCCTGCGGGATCGGCGCGGCCTCCTGCCGATTGACCCGAGCGCGACGCTCACGTTGGTGAATGCCACCGCGCGCAGCGCTTATGATGTCTTGACCCAAACGCGCGGCATCGGTCCGAATCAGGCGCTGGCGGCTTTTGATGTTTTCGGGGAAGCCCTGTCGGAAGGCTGCGAATCCGTTAATGCGCTGGCGGCCGAGGACTTCGCCGTCGATAAGATTCCGGCTGACGGCGCAGTCATCGCTGTTACAGAGAATTACACATTGCCCGGCATGGATTTTGATCAGTCGCGGCAAGCCGCCATCGTGCGCGCGCTGCACGAGCGGGCGGGCGAGCGCCTGATTGTGCTGGCGCTTAGGGATCCCTATGAGTTGGCGGATTTTCCCGAAATCGGAACTTATGTCTGCAGCTTCAGCTTCCGTCCCTGCGCGGCAAAGGCGGCGGCCGATATGCTCCTGGGGCGGATCGAGGCGAGCGGCCGCTCGCCCGTCAGCGTGCCGGGCACGGAAATTCAGGCTTGATTTTCGCGCTACGACAGAAACAGCATTAGCAAACCAAGCGCCAGATTCATGACGTTGGCGATTTCGCCCGGCGCCTTCAGAAAAGGCATCAAGCGCAATCGAAACGAGGCTCTGCATGTTCAGAGCGAGCGCATCTGCATTAGAATGAGTCGACTCTCGTTTAAGCTGATCCAGAGAAATGACGCCTACCCAGCCCGAGCCCGTATCCCCTCGCTTCAGCCGTTTGCGCGCGCTCTTATTCATTCCGCTGGCGCTGCTCTTCGGCGCTGTGCTGATCGCGCTGATGACCTGGTGGGTGATCGGTTCCGCGCCGCGCTCGCAAGCGGTGGCCGTGGCTGAAGGCGTCCGAGTCGCCGAATTCGTGGCGCTGCCCGATGATGACGCTTACCCGGCGGCACTGGCCATCGACGCCGCTGGCGGGCTCTACACCGGCAGTTATCAAAGCGGCGCGCTATGGTCGATCAGCCCGGAGGCTGAAGTCCGGGAAATCGCCGGGAGCCGCGAGCGCGTAGGTTCGGTCAGCGGCCTGGATGTAGCGCCCGACGGCGCGCTCTACATCCTCGACCGAATTGATCCTGTCGCTGCGAAGGGCGCTTCCGTCTGGCGTTTCAAGGACGGCCAGTTGCGGCTGCTCTTTGCAATTCCCAAAGACGAAGGCGCCGGCGCCGGCATTATGCTGCCCGACGACATTGCGGTCGATAGCGACGGCCGAATCTATATCAGTGATCGCGCGGGGCGCATTTTCCGATTCAGCGCGGAAGGCGAGCGCCTGGACGGCAGCTTCGGCGGCGCCTGGTGGAATTCATGCAACGGTCCCTGCGCTCCCACGGGTTTGGCATACGATCGCGCAAACGATGATATTCTGTTCACCGACGGCGCCCTGGATTCGGCGCATCGCATTGGCGGATTGGATCTCCAGTCAAGCAGTTACGAGCGCATTTACAGCGCGGAGGACGATCCGGACTACGGCTTTGACGGCATTACAGTTTCGCCCGACGGCGACATTTTCATCGCGCTGTTGAATTGGAACCGGGTCGCCCGCCTTGACGATGGCGAGCTTGTCATGCTGGCGAAGGACTTCCGCGGCGTCAGCGATGTCGCCTACGATCCGGCGCGGGACCGCCTCTACGCGACGAACTGGAATCAATTCGGCCTGGCATTCGGGACCAGCCCGCAATTGCCTTTCGCAATCGATGTGATCCACTTGTCGCCCGCCCGCGACTAAGCTGACGCCTCGCCTGCGCCCGCTTGACCCGCCGGGCTATGTCGGCTAGTCTACTTGCACTGGTTGGACAGCCTCGCGCAAGGATTCATGAGCGATTTTTCCAGCTATCGCGGCCGCCGGCCCACGCGTTTGTCGCCCTACGGTCGACGCGATGTTCTGCCGCTTTGGCGACGCCTAGTCGCCTGGTTCTGCCTGTTCGGCGCTTTTGCTCTCGGCGCCGGCGCCGTTCTGCTTGTTGTCACGGCGCCATCAGCCGTCAGCGACGCCGCGCTTGAGACGGATGCCGATTCGACGCCGACGCAGACCCGCCCGCCGGAGACGCTCAGCGCCGCTCAAGCGCCGGTGGAGACATCGCCCGACGGATCAATGGCGCAGCCGACCCTAAGCGCGGCGGACATCGCGGCGCTCCTGGCGACGCCGCCGGAAGCTGAGGACGTCGCGAGCCAGGCCGCCGGGCGATATGATCCTTTTACGACCATATCGAGCCGCGCCCGCTCGGAAATGACCACATACCTGGCGCAACGCGGCGATACGATCGATGGCATCGCCAATCGCTACGGGTTGAAGCGCGAAACCATCGCCTGGTGCAACGATTATCGCCTTGCGCTGGTATTGCGGCCCGGCGATGTGGTGACCATTCCGCCCGCCGATGGCGCCTGCCATACGGTGCTGCGCACACAGAGCAAGGACATCCGCGAGATTGCCGCGCAGTACGGCGTTGAGGATCCGTACGCCATAATCGACGCGCCAGCGAACAATCTGGCCGATGTCTCGCCGGAGACGCTCTTGCCCAGCAATTTTTTCGTCTTCATCCCGGGCGGGGAAGGGCAGGTCATCACCTGGAACGCGCCGGTCCAGCAGGATAGCGCTGGCAACGTGGTCGCCTTCGATCCCGGCAGCCCCTTCAGCTGCGGCAGCCGGCCCGGCGGCGGCACGGTCTGGACCAATCCTCTGCCGAACGGCACCTATGTTCGCGGCTTTTACGCCGGGCACAGCGGCATCGACATCGCCGCGCCAGTCGGCACGCCGATTTACGCGGCCAACGGCGGTCCCATTCTTTACGCGGGCTGGAACAACTGGGGTTACGGCAGCACGGTTGTCATCGGCCACGGCGCCTGGTCGACCCTGTACGGTCACATGAGCAGCATCGGCGTCCGCTGCGGGCAGACGGTGGCGGCCGGGCAAGTCATCGGCTATGTCGGAAGCAGCGGCAACTCCTCCGGGCCGCACCTGCACTTCGAGGTCCGCTATCGCAATCGACCGGCCGACCCCTCGGCCACCTCAGGCATCGGCTGGTAAGCTACGGCCGTCGCACCCGGGGCAATCGCTTCAAATGTTTTTGTTAACACAGAGTACGCAGGGGACACAGAGGTAACACCAAGTAAGTCTTGCGAAATTCGGCATAAAGTCGATATGTAGGGGCGACAGACCCGCAGTGTCAACGCGCGGCTGCGTGTTGCCCGAAAACTCGCGCTCGTGTCGGCGGGCGATTCACAGAATCGCCCCTACAATGCCCCATTACCGTAATGGCGCTACTGAGGAGACAGAAGTAACACCAAGTAAGACATGCGAAATTCGGCAAGGTCGATACGCAGGGGCGACTGACCCGCAGTGTCTACGCGCGGCTGAGTGTCGCCCGAAAATGCTCGCTTGCGTCGGCGGTCAAGGTCTACGCGACCCTCGGATTCCTCGGCGCTTAAACTTCAGTTTAGTACTGCTCGTCGCAGCGATTGCCCGGCCTACGGGCCCCGGCGCCTGTGGTAAGAGATTCCTCCGTCTGCTAGAATCCCAACGAGGCGGCGACTTTAGGCCGCTCTTTTTTGCGGAAAGGACAAGCTATTGACGGCCTTCGTCAGCGTGGAAGAAGCCCTGCTGGCGTTACAGAAGGGCGAGGACGCGCATCGCCGCGCGGCGGCGGTTGTGTTCCTGGGCGAATGCCGCTATGCGCCCGCCGTGCCGCATCTCACCGAGCTCGTGCGCGAATCCGACCCCGGCACGCGCTATCTGGCGGCCAAAGCCCTGGGCCAGATCGGCGATGAAGCCGAGGCGGCGGCGCCGACGCTGCTGGCGGCGCTGCGCGACAATGACATGTTCCTGCGCGCGGGCGTTACCGGCGCTTTGATCCAGATCGGTTATCCGGCCGTGCCCGGTTTGACGCAGGCGCTCTTCGACCCCAGCAACGCAGTCAAGCGCGCCGCATGCAAGGCGCTGGGCAAGATCGGCAGCGAGCGGGCGGTGCCGGCGCTGATCAACGCCTTGCACGATGGCAATGCCGGTGTGCGCAAACTCGCGCGCGAGGCGCTCGAGCGGATAGACAATCCGGCGGCGCGGGAAGCGCTGAAGCGCGGTTGACGCGCCTCATGGCCATGCGGTTGGCAAAACGCGCGGGCAAATCGCATGCCGCAGAATTCGTAGACTTTGCACATGTGCAACGTATTTGGTTACTATAGTGCGGCATGTATAATGATGGTGTCTGATTTACCCTTTCCGAAAATCGCTGGCTGAAGCGGAGGCGCGACTATGAAAAGATTTAAGCCTGAAACGATTTTGCCCCCGCGTCCATTCATGACCGGAATGTCGGTTTCCTTGGACATGTTCGGGGCAAGTGGTTTAAGAATGTATGAACGGATTCAAGACCAGTGGCTGGCGGTCGTATCGCAGCCATGGCCCAGCGCCGAGGAATCGATCCAAGACAGCGTCGCTATAGTCAATGGAGAATATCGGAAACTTCTCGCGGAGCATCTAAGATAATGCTATCTGACCGTGGCGCCTTCAACGATGCTCCCAACGATGATGACGCGCCTCAAGTTCATGCCGAATTCGCTGCGGTACAATTTGACGAACGCCTCTTGCCAATCTACGAGGAACACCAACGACACAAGATGGCGTTGGAACAGAAACAGCAAGACGATAACACGAAAATAGCGCTTCAACTCATTGCAGAAACATCCACCATTCGCAGAAACTTGTGAAGCCGCGTGAGTAAGAGCTGCGGGCTACGCAGAAGGTAGGATTAGCAAATGATACGATTTATGTTACAGGCTACGTCAAATCATCATCAGTAAACGACATCAGAGCAAAGCAAACAATGGCTGAAACAGCGCTCAATGACCGGCTAACCCGGGTGGATACGCGCGCCGAAGAATATGTAAAGCGCAACGAGATCGGCCCGACGCTGGCCCGCATCGAAAGCAAACTCGACCATATTAAGTGGATTCTCGCCGCGGTCATCGCTTTTTTGGGCGCTATAACGGCTGGCGTTATCGTCGCGCTCATCATGCTTTTCGTACAGGGGGCATAGCTTCTCCCCTCGGCGCATCATAGCCAGGCTGCAGATGCTGGCTATTGAGGACGTTGAAGGAGAAGTCAGCGTAGAGACTTCGGTTCAAAGAGGCTCGCGGCGGTCTTGCAACTCGCGGCGATTGGCGTCAAGCAGGTCGACGCTGCGGGCGTGATATTCATTCGCCGCTTGCAGTCTGTCCTCCAAGCGCTGCATATCCTCTTTCAATTCCAGGCGTAGGCGATCTATCTTGGCGTCCTGCTTTTCAAAGCGCGCCTCAATCTTGGCGTCTTGCTGGACTAAGCGCGCCTCAATTTTGGCGTCTTGCTGGACTAAGCGCGCCTCAATCTTGGCGTCTTGCTGGATGAAGCCGGTTCTCATGTTGTTTCCCGACGCGTCGATACGACCATCCAACCGTTTGATATCATCTTTAGATGGCAGGCGCCAGCGCAGGCTTATCAATATGATCAGCACCGTCGCGATTTGCAGAATCGTGTTAATGTCTACTTGCTGCATGATAGAATCCAATACGCTTGCCCTACAGTACCGCGCGTCGCTACTGTTAGGCGACTAATCCCAACACAATCGCTTCAAAACTGACATCCGCTGCGACGAGCAAAACTAAACTGATATTTTACCACCGAGGACACCGAGAGCACCGAGAAATGCGATTGATCAGAGATTTCACGTCATTTTGTCGCAAAATATTGGGCGGGAAGGAAGTCGGTTGACAAGGTAGCAACAAGCCTGCCCAATTCAAGCAGTGGATTTAGGGAAAAGTTGTCAAAAGAATCTAAACTCTGTGTTCTCTGCGTCCTCTGTAGTTAAAGAATAATATGAAGCGATTGCCCTGCGGCTAATCCCCCCGCATCAAGACGCGGCCGCCAATCATGTACCAGACGACGGCGCTTAGCGCCAATCCAATCGCCAGGGCCAGCAGCGGCTCAAAGAAGAGCGTCATAAACAGCGTCAGATAAATGCCGAGCGATACGATTGTGACCGCCGCGCTCGCCATCCAGCGCTCTTGTATGCGGAAGATGTCGCTGACGAAGGGCAGGCTGATGACGAAGAGCGCGATCGAAGCCGCGCCGATCAGCAGTCCGGCCGGCACAGCCGTTTCCGCACCGCCGAAGCCGTTGGGGGCCGACAGGATCGCGCCGCCGGTGACGACGCCGATGACCGCAAACATCATCAGCAGCATGTGGAGGATGCTGATGCGTTGAATGGAACCCCAGAAAGCGGCGTCGAATCCTGCGCCGGACGCGGTGCGCATTTCGCTGACTCGCTGCGAGATGCGCCGCTGCAGGGCATATATCACCAAGGCCAGAACGGTCGCGAAATAGGGGATGGACTGCGGCAATTGCGATGGGATCTCCAGCGACCCGATGCGGATGCCCAAGGCGTCAAAGAACCCAAATACCGACGACGCGACCATCGTGCCCGCCGGCGTGCCGCCGCCCAGCGATGGGGTCACAAGGGCGATGAAACCGCGATTATTCGTCATGTCGCGCTGGAAGAGCTGCAGATAACCCATGCTCATGTGGATGCCGCCCAGCCCGGCGAAGAAGCCGCTGATCAGCAGGGCCAGATAGCGGATGCGCTTGACGTTGATGCCGACCGAAGCGGCCGCTTCCGGGTTCTCCCCCACGGCGCGCAGGTGCATGCCGATGGGCATGCGATAAAGGAAGAAAGAGACGAAGAAAACAGCGATGAAGGCAATCCAGGTCATCACGCTTTGATTGTCGAGCACGCCAAAAATGAAGCCGCCGACGAGCGGAATGTCGTTGATGAATTCCGGCAGTTGAATGAAAGGCATCTGCAAGCTGGCCAGTGTGCTGGTATTGCCGCGGTCGCCGGTCAACTCGAACATGATCGCCACGGTCGCCGACGAGCCGAAGATATTCAGCGCGATGCCGGACAGGAATAGATCGCCCTTCAGCTGCAGATGGAAGAGCGCCAGCACGAAGGACAACAATACCGACACGCTTACGCCGAGCAGCAGCCCGAGCCAGGGGCCAATGGCGACGCCGGTTTCAAAGCCGAACCAGTCTTGCGCATAGGCGCTGACCACCACGCCCGTAAAAGCGGCCGAGAGCATCATGCCTTCCAGGCCGATATTAAGAACGCCCGCCTTCTCCGAGATCAGCGCGCCGAGCGAGGGCAGCAGAATCGGCGTGGTGACGCGCAGGATGGCGGCGACGAATACCGCGCTGAAAATCCCGTCAATGACATTTTCAAACATCGCTATCGCACCCGCTGAAACCCGTAGGGCGACCGGCGGCCTGTGTCTATGCGCCCGGTCAGACCCCCGGAACCGTATTCATCATTAACCTGTAGGGGCGACCCTTGGGTCGCCCGCACCCTGATGCCTCTGCCCTTAAACATCGGCGCCCTCCAAAGCCTCAACCGTGTGGCCGGTCTCATCGATGTCGGCGCGTTTCTGCCGCTGTTGAAAGAAGGTCACCAGCGCCTCAGCGGTGATCAGCAGAATGATGATCGCCTGGATCATGCGCACCACTTCAAAGCTAACGTTGGCATCGCGCTCCATGAATTGCGCGCCGGCGCGCAGGTAGGCATAGAGCAAGCCGGTGAAGGGCACAACCAGCACATTCAAGCGCGCAAGCAATGCGACCACCACCCCTTCAAAAGCCAGCGCGAAGGAAATATTGAGGATTAGCTGGCGGTGGATGCCGTTGGCCAGGTGCATGCCGGCCAAACCGGCGACGATGCCGCCGATCGCCATCACCAGCATGATCGTGCGGCGCGAGTTGACGCCGCCATAATCGGCGAAGCGCAAGTTCGAGCCGATGATGCGAATCTCGTAACCCAGCGGCGTCCGCCGTATGAGCAGCCAGCACAGCAAGACGACGATCACCAGCAAAAAGACCGCGATCGTGACCTGCGTTTTGTCCACAATCACCGGCAAGACCGCGTTCGGCGTGAACTTCTCCGAGGCGACATAGCCGGCGTCCGGCGGCTTCAGTTGGAAGTTGAGCACCATCTCGAAGAAACGGGTCGCGACCACATTCAGCATCAGCGTCGAGACCAATTCGTTGGCGCCCAGATATGCCTTCAGAGCGCCCGGTATCAAGCCATAAGCGAAACCGGCTGTCGCCGATGCCAGGATGATGAAGGGGATCAGGATGACGCCGGGCACATGCGGCGAATTCAGGGCGATGATGCCGCTGACGAGCGCGCCGAAATAGAGTTGGCCCTCGGCGCCGAGGCTGAATTGCTGGGCGCGGAAGACGATGGCGAAGGAAAGACCAAGCAGAATCAGGGTGATCGCGTCCTGGATCCAGACGCCCCAGCGGTTGACGCGTTCGATGGGTCCCAGCAGCAGTGCTTCAAAAGCCAACTGCGATTGGCTTATCGCTTCAGAAAATACCGTACTGGTCGAAACTTCTTCGGGACGGGCATAGAGGGTATAGACCCCGTCAGCCGGCAGCGCGTAGTCTTCAATAACGGCGTCTTTGACACTGACCAGGTCGTCAAAGGTCTCGTCCACTTGCAGTTCGGTGGCGGACGTACTGGCGGCCAGCGCCGCGCCGGAGGCGTCGCGCAACTCGACCAGCAAGTCGACATCGGAGCGGCGGTTCTTGGCGTAAGCCAGCAAGGAGACGATATCTCCCTCGGCGCCGGCGAAGGTCCAGGCGATTTCGCTGACCGGCGCGACCACATTCGGCTTGTTGAACTCGCCTCCACGGCGTTTGTTGTATTCCAGGTCGACATCGTCGTTCTCGGTCGGCGCCGCGTCCGATATGACCTGGACGCGGAATTCGCCGCGGCTGAAGCGCTCGGCGGAATCAAGATTGAAGACGAAGGTGACCAGGAAACCCAGCAGCAGGGCCACGATCACCGTCAGCAGGACACGGACCGCTTGCCGCTTCAGCTCGACCACAAAGAGCAAGACGCAGGCGCCGACCAGCACATTCACCAACAGGATATTCTGCCAGTCGGGCGTGCCGGTCATCTTCTCCATGGAGCCGGCGAAAAGCGTATTCGTGACGAAGAGCGTGACAATAATGGCGACGGCAGCGCCGATTATGAGCAGCAAGTGCTTGCGCAAGGGCGCGAGGGCCCCGCCGCTGATTTCACTTGCATGCGACTTTCGTGAAGCGCTCATGCCTGTCGCTCCATTTCTTCCGCCGGCTGCCGCTCCGCTCCCAGCATATAATAGCCGATGCGCTCTTCAGTCAAGCTCTCGTCATTGGGAAATATACCGACGATCTCGCCTTCGTACATGACCATAATGCGATCGGAGAGTTTCATCACTTCCTGCAGGTCCGCCGAAATCAGCAAGATGGCCAGACCGCCCGTCCGTTGATCGACCAGTTCTTGATGGATGAATTCAATGGCGCCGATGTCCACGCCGCGCGTCGGCTGCGCCGCGATCAGCAGCTTGGGCGAGGAGGACAGTTCTCGCGCCACCACCACCTTCTGCATATTGCCGCCGGAGAGCGCGTTGACCGGGATGGCGCCGTCCGGCGCGATGATGTTGAATTCGCGGATCAAGCCGCGTCCATTTTCCACAATGGCGTTGATATCGAGCAAGCCGCGCTGTGTGAAGGGCGCGCGATAATAGCGGTCGATGATCAGATTGTCGTCGATTGAGGAGGTCAAGGCGACGCCGTTGGTCAAGCGATCCTCGGGGATATGCGCCACCTGATGCTCGCGCACGGAGCGCGGTCCGCGCCCCAGAATCTGCTCCTCATTGATAAAGGCTTCGCCCGTTGTCGGCGGCCGCAAGCCGGTCAAAACCTCGGCCAGTTCCGTCTGACCATTGCCTTCGACGCCGGCGATGCCCAGGATTTCGTTCTTGTAGACGCTGAAGCTCACCTGTTTGAGCAATTGATGCCCGCTGTCGTCGGCATAAGTCAAGTCGCGCACGGTCAGCACCGAGTCCCCGCGCGTCACTTCCGGGCGATCAACCTGCATGAAGACCTCGCGGCCGACCATCATGCGCGCCAATTCCCGCTCGTCGGTTTTAGCCGTGTTCACCGTGCCGATCTGGCGGGCGTCGCGCATCACCGTGACGCGGTCGGAAATCTCGATGACTTCCTTCAGCTTATGCGTGATGAAGACGACAGTCTTGCCGCCTTCGACCAGATTGCGGATGGCGGCAAAGAGGTCTTGCGTTTCGCTCGGCGTCAAGACGGCGGTCGGCTCATCGAGGATGAGGATCTCGGCGCCGCGGTACAGCGCCTTGAGGATCTCGACCCGCTGGCGCATGCCCACCGGGATATCGGCGATGCGCGCATTGGGGTTGACATGCAAGCCATATTCCTTTGAGAGCGCCTCGGTGTCCGTTATCGCCTGGGCAATGTCAATGCGAATGCCCTGCTTGGTCTCGCGGTTGAGGATGATGTTTTGGGCGACGGTGAAAGAATCCACCAGCATGAAGTTCTGATGCACCATACCGATGCCCAGTTCGATGGCCACCTGCGGGTTGCCGATTTCCACTTCATCGCCGCGGATGAAGATGCGCCCGGAGCTCTGTTGTTCCAGGCCATACAAGATCTTCATCAAGGTGGACTTGCCGGCGCCGTTCTCGCCGACCAGGGCGTGAATCTCGCCGGCCTCAACCGAGAAGCTGATGTCGTCGTTGGCATGCACGCCGTTGGGATAAATCTTGTGGATGTTTTGCGTTTCGATGATTGGCATGTCAACTCTTCGCCGCAATCTTATTCCAGCTTTCTTTGAGTTGGAAGTTTATATCTCCATCGGATTCCAAGAGAGAAACGTAAGCGTCAATGAACGATCTCGTGCTGCCGATAAGTCTCAAATAGTACAGCAATGTACGATCCACGCCATTGACTATCAATTGACATCCGTGTGTCTGAGCAACCTGCTGGGTATCCTCGTTGAACTTGCCATAGTCGTCATGAGGATAGGTGGTTAGTATGTAAAACCTTCGAACTGGGGTAGTCCGTAACTTCGCGAAGGATGTTTCAATCAACTCCGACGAGATAGGCACATTATGCTTTATCTCGTATCCTTCAAATAACTTATCGTCGGCGCCCAGTATGTTGATGTCGCCGATGAGACGCGAACGGGAGTCCGCAGTGTTATGAGCCTCAAGAGGCAGTAATTTACAATCGCAATATCGTTTTGTTTCTCTTGTAAGCACAGATAGTACAGCATGTATAGCCAATACCGGCAGCCTTGCTGCGCCAGCGGTCCTACCTTGATGATGCTGATGCAATTTGTCCACAACCTCCGCTATTGTTAGGTTTACGGGTCGCGCGAGCTTAAGATTTGTATTCTTATCTCTCGCCTCCACCAAGCCGACGAAAATTCTGTGCAAAAATGAGACTGCCTTTTCCTTACCTGCATTTTCGGCAGAGTCGATCAAGCACAATAACGCATTCTTCAATTCCGGTGGACTAATGTTACCCGGGTAATTCATGTAATATGGATGTGGTTGTTCCAAGGACCGGGTTAGCCAACCAGTCGTACTCATACATGGGAACTGTTTTGAGCGCAAAAAGGGTGTTACGACTTTGGTATCGAATCCTCGACCACTGAATCCGCCATCAAATCTCGCCTGGTGGAGACGAATATCCTGACTAGGTTTTACCACTTTCTTAATGAGCAAGGTGATAAGAACGGCTACAGCCCCTTTTGCAGTTTCTTGATTCTGAATAACCGTCGTAAGATTACTCTCTTCCACATCAGACAAACCTGGGACGCTGACACCACTTACATAAAAATCCTTGGCTTCCTGATAGATTCTCTCCAAAGCCTCCTTGGCGTGGTCGTGCTCCGTCACAAGGATCTCTCCATTTCACGCACACCCTTTTCTCCCAAGGCATGCCGTACACGCTCTTGTGCATCAATACAGTATTCTCGACTTATGTCGATCCCAATACAGCTCCGCCGCTCGCGTAGCGCCGCCACCATCGTTGACCCACTTCCAAGATATGGGTCCAGAACCATGCCGCCCTCCGGACACAGAAGCCTTACTAACTCTCCAATAACTTTAACAGGGAAGACAGCGGGATGATCGTTTCCGGGCAAACTCTCAACAGGATTTTCAATGATGTCCCGCTTCAATGTCTCTCCGGAAATACGAATAATGGTAAAGCCGTATCGCTCAATTCGCATCTTTCGGCCGCCTTCCTGACCGCCATAGGCGGGGGCGTGAATTCCTCGAATCTTCATCCTAAAACTATGAATCTTACCTCTGCGTACATCGTCAATCACTTCGTCTAGAGCCCTATGCGCCCCTTCTTTCTCAGTCTGACTTAACGTCGAAGCATCAATCAATTCCCGATACTTGGCGCCGAGCTTTTTTGTTGGCTTTGGACGACGCTTGCGATCCGCTCGCAGAAACGCCTTCCTGTCATAGTAATAATCACGACCAAGCGCAAAATGAAAAAACGGCTCAGTACTCGCAACTAGCCGGCGCGAAAACTGATGTGGCGTCGGATTGGACTTGACCCAGGTAATATCGTTTACCAACCGCAAATTGAAATCAGCGAGAACTTTCAGTGCAAATTGATAAGGAATAAGTTGCATGCTCCCGCCGATGATTTTGTCACCCATATTATAAACAATGTTTCCTGTCGGCTTCATAACTCGTATGACTTTCGCGAAAGTAGACACTATGCCTTCAAGGTACTCTTCAACTGTCTCCTCATTTCCCAGTCCTTCCTGACCATATTCGCGCTGTTGAAAATAGGGAGGAGACGTGACTACCAAGTCAATCGTGCGTGGCTCAAGACGCGCGAGTTCAACGTCGCTGTCGCCACAGATAACTCGGTAATCCCTGTCTGTCACTTGGTGGGAATAGATGATGCCGTTATTCATACTACACGCTTCGTCGCCAAACTGTGAGTCGCGCCCGTGTCCCATAGCGCGTCATACTTCTTTCGAGGAGGTTGTGGCTTCCCGTCATCAGGACTCCACGATTCATAAACCCAGCAGGGCGAAAGGAGCCGGCTGTGAAGTGTGTCCGCCTTTATCGTGAAGCTGTGCCGTCGCGAATTCATTGCGAAGGCGCCACACCCGGCGTATGCAAGTAAATAGTAAAGGCTTCAGGACCATGGCCGATGTTCTGCATGAGCACCGTGCCGCGTTCGTGCTCAATGTACACAGCCTGCGCCGCTTCCATGTAGTCAGCATAGATTCCCAGCACTTCCTTGTTCTTAATCGCCACGAATCTCCCGGCATGGTCTTTGACCAATTCAGGCCAAATTTCGAGGAAATAGTCAAAATCGCTTTCCAAGGGCTTCTTCATCAGACTTTCCCTCCTAGCGATTGCCCAGCCCAGCGCCTCTTCACCGCAATCAAAGTGTTTCTATTGCCGGAGCGGAGGTTGTGTGGTCTCGCTATCCGGCGCCCAAGCCTTATAGACCGCACAGGGCGAAACAAGCCTGTTTCGCGTCGCGCTAGACTTTACAGTGAAGCTGTATCGGGTAGGATTCATTCGTACGAAACCGGCACTATGCCGGGCGTGCTTATGACACCGGTGAGCGCCTCGGGATCTTTACTCAAAGGTTGCATGAGCACTGTGCCGTATTCGTGTTCCGCGTACAAAGCGTTTGCAGCTTGCCGGTAATCGTCGAATATGCCGAGCACCTCTTTTCCCTTGATGGCAACGAGTTTGCCATCGTGCTCTTGCGCCAGCTCCCGCTCGATAGTGAGAAAGTACCTGTATTCCTCCAATAGCGGCTTTTTCATCCGAGCGCCCTCCACGCTACCCCTACACTTTGAAGTCTATCACACGCTCGATCGCGCTGTTATGTTTCCAGCAAACGGGCGATTCACAGAATCGCCCCTACAATTCGACAGTCGCGATTTCTCTACGTTACAGTCGGCGGCTGACGCGCTGCCGACCGGCGCGAGTAGCGCTCCCCCTTCCTCTTGGCGGAGAAGGGGGAGCGTGTGGTGGGGGATTCCCAGCCCTACATATCGTCCATCATCAAGTCGTCGATGCTCATGCCGGCCGTCGGCATGTCGGCGCAAGCCGTGCCAACCGCCGCCATCATGTCTTCGCTGGTGAAGACGGTCTGGACCTCGATGTCGCCGTTGACGACAGCCGCTTCCGCCGCTTCCACCATCGCTTTGATGTCATCGGAGGCGGCCGCGTCGTAGAACTCATTCTTGGCCAGGCCGACGCCGCCCTCGGGAATGCCCAGGCTCTCGGAGCTGCCGTAGGGCAGTTCGCCGTCCAGGTGCAGGGTGATGGCGCGGAAGATCGAGTTGTCGACATTCTTCAGCATGCTGGTCAGGATGCGCTCGGCTTGATCGGGATCGGTCTCGGCCACGATGGTTGCCTGATCAGAGTCAACGCCGATGGCGAAGTGCCCTTGTTCCTGCGCCGCTTCAAAGACGCCGACGCCGGTGCCGCCAGCAACCTGGAAGACAATATCAGCGCCCTGCTCGTACATGGCCAGGGTGATTTCCTTGCCGCGCGCCGGGTCGTTCCAACTGCCGGCATACTGAACGATGCTCTGCGATTCGGGATTGACCAGGCAAGCGCCTTGTTCATAACCGACGATGAAATCGTCGATCACCGGGATCTGCTGCCCGCCGACCGCGCCGATGATCGGGGCGTCGTTTGTGCCGTCCATCATGCTGGTGGTGATGGCAGCGGCGAAGACGCCGGCCAGGAAGCTGCCCTGGTTCTGGGCGTAGGTCATCGAATAGACATTGGCGCAACCTTCAACGCAGACATCCATATCGTCGTAGGGCATCGGCGCGTCATAGAACATGAAGTGCTTGTCCGGGTAATTGTGCGCGTTTGCCGCCATGAAGCTGATCATCTGGAAGGTGCCCGCAATCAGGATGTCGTAGGAGTCGCTATCGGCCATGACATCCAGCAAGCCCGATTCCCAATTGGCGGGATCAATGCCTAACTCGACCGTGTCGGTTTCGATGTCATATTCATCCGCGATCGCGTCCATGCCGCGCTGGGCGCTATCGAAGAAGGACTTGTCGCCGAGCGTTCCGTTAATCACCGACACGACTCTCAGCGGTTCGTCCTGGGCGACAGCCGTGAACGCCAGCAAAAATACAAGCATCGCTGCAAGCGCAAAACCTAGCTTTTTCATTTGAGTCCTCCACTATACTGTGTTATGTCAGATTCAAGTCTGATGCGGGTATTATAACCAGCAGGCGGCGATTCGGCAAAAACCCGATGCGGGACCGGCGCAGTTGGACAGCGTCTCCGGTCAAGGAGGCAATCCAGGCACTGGCCTACATGTTAGAATTGCTGGAGATTGAGCGACGCTTCGCCACGCGAGGCGTCGGCTTGGGACGAGGCAGGAGGGGGCAGTGTTAGGAAGACTTGCGCCGGGCGCCCGGTTCAAGGTGTTGGTCTTCTTTGTCGCCTGGATCATCAGCTGGCTTGTCGTCGCGGCGTTCTACCTAGGAGTCTTTAAGAGCTTCGGGACGCCGTTGCCTTTCCCTCGCAACTTGGACTTCCGATATTGGCTCCTGGCGCAGTTGACTTATGCTCTGCTTCAGCCCTTGCTCATGCGGCGATTTCTGGATCTAGAGCCGCATCGCTGGCGGCTGTGGACGCTGTTGGGGATGACCGTCGGCATTCTTTGCGATAGCCTCTGGCATGATTTCTTGGCGCAAACCGGCTTGTTAGAAAGCGCCGAATCAAATCTCATGTATCGAATAGCGGACTACCTGTTCATGTTCGGGATTCCGGCCGTCTTCCAATATTTCAGCCTGCCGATGCACCTGTCGCGACGCTGGTATTGGTTGCTTGCTGCATTGCCGGGGCTGGCGCTGATCGCCGCTGACTCATCCATGTATGGGTTCGCGCTGCTCCTATCAGTCGTTCTGCAAGCCTTTGCCATACAGCGTATCGCGGCGAGACGGCTTCTTAAGAAGCCTGCCGCCGACAAAGAACCGGTAAAGCAAAAGGCATGATCGCGCCTGCGCGGCAGGCCAAATTCGCCGGCTCCGCGCCGAGTACAATTGCTATTTGACGCTTTTGCCATAATCTGATACATTTGTGCTGAATCCATCATCATAGTCAGGCATTGTGAGGCGCTACATGACGACATTGGACAGAAGTTCGACGATTCAGAATAACGATCAAGTTGACGCGCCAAGCTCAAGCGAGAGAATCGCCCGATTGGAAGAACGGTCGCGGCATGCGGCGTCGGTTGCGCAATTGTATCGGGTCGCCTTGACCATCATCATCGGCATTGTGGGAACGCTGGGCGGGCTCATCATCCATTTGCACAATCAACAGATTGCCCTAATCGAGAAGCTCCTGGCAAACTGAAGAGCGCGGCGTTTTCTCAATAGCTACGTCCCCGCAATCGCGCCCAGCGGAAGCCGCAAGGATTCCAGTTTCTCGTCCTTCTCCAGCACTGCCTTCAGATCCGGACCGTCGGGGAAGACATACCAGCGGATGTCCAGTTGAAGCTCGGCCGACTCGGCGGCATCGGCCGGTATGAGCATGATGAAGTCGTCGCGGTAGACGGTATGGTGTTTCATCCAGGGATGCGGCATCGTGCCCCAGCCGGGCCAGGTCTCAAAACTACTGATCGTTTTGCCGTCAGCGTCCAGCAGACTCAGCACAAGCGCGTATGCCAGGGGCGATTGCGCTTCGACCCGCCAATATAGAGCGATCGGGATGCGGTCGCCGGGCGACCAAGATTGCGCCGGCGGCAGTTCGTAACCGGTCAGGCGCAAGTCGCCCCATTGCACATCCGCGACTGCAGCGGTCTCCGGCAGGGCCTCTAGCGCGGGCGGATGATCGTAGTTGGGAATGATGTAGCGAATTGGCGCGAACAGGCTGAATGCGAGCAGGGGCAGGGCAATCAGCGCTGGCGGGATCCGCAGCGCGCAAAGGCCCAGCGCCAGGAACAGGCTCGCCGATGTGATGTAGGGGAAGAGCAGACGGCCCGTGCTGGCCCAAGTCTGCGTGCTCCAGGTCATGAGCAGGGCCGCGCCCAGCGCCAACATCAGACCGAGGAAGGCGCAGGCGCTGATTAGGAATGTCGACCGGCGCTGTGTCCACAGAAAGCGGATCAGGCCGGCGGCGCCGAGCAAGGTCAAGGCATCCATCAGCAGATAGAAGCGATCGTCCACGACGATGTTGAATGCGCCGAAGACCGCCCAGTAACTGATGCGCAAGCCCTGAAACTCTTGCAGGAGGAGCTGCCCCGGGCTGATGGAACGGCGTCCAAAATTGTCGAGCATGGTCGCCGTGCCGAATAGCTCGCCGTAGAGCGCGAGGTTGCGCAGATACCACCAGCCAGCGATGACCAGGCAGAAGAGGGCGGTCGCGCCTATGAACAGCATGAATCCGCGCCGGTCGCGCGATTGCCTGAAGACCCACAGGGCGGCGAGCGCGGCGACGAATCCCGGGACTAGCCCGCTGAGTTTGGTCAAGGCCGCCAGGGCAATGAGGAGGGCGAGAATTAGGCTGCGCCGGGTCCGGAATCCTTCGCGCAACATGAGCAGCATATTCCAGGCGATCAGCGCCGCCAGCATATTCACGAGCGTGTCATTGCTGACCGAGGCGCTGATGAAGAGGAATTGCGGATTGAATGCGGTTAAGGCAGTCGCCAGCAGCGCAAAACCCGGGCGCGCCGGCTGGAGCGTCCGCGCCGACTGATAGACGGCAACGACAGTCGCCGCGCCCATGCCCAGGGAAACGAGGCGGATGATGTACAAGGCGAGTGAAGAACCGCGAAGATCGGGCGGATAAACCTGCTTGTAGATCAGCAGATTCTTGTTGCCCAGCTGCAGGGGCTCGCCGATGATGGGAAAGGGGCTGGGCAGAAAGCGCTCGTCAAAGTCAGACGTGTCCATGGCGCTGAAGATGCCGGCCATCAAGAGATAATAGAGCGGCGGCTGGCTCGCTTCCTGGCCGTAGAGCTTATCGTGATCGGCCGTTTGCAGCGGCAGCTCGCCGCGCTCGGCGATCCACTTGATGACGCCGACATGCTGAACCGTGTCCGAGGCTTCGAAATTGGGGGCGGCGTACAAATACAGCAAGCCAACCAGAAAAAACGCGGCCGGCAAAAGAACATGCAGCGGCAAACGCTCAATAAAGCCTGTGACTCTCAATTTGATCAAGCCTCGCGCAGCCACGTCCAAATGCCAGTTATTCTATCATGGCTGGCCGATTCTTCGGTTTACTTCGCCGGCTGGATACCCGCCTAGCGCCGAATCCGGCCTCGTCGTGATCCGGATGCGCGCCCCTCGGTTCGCCCACTCTCCCGCCGAATGTCGTCCGCTCCTCGCTCGCCCTATCGTTTTGCCCCTCGCGCCTTTGCGGTTAAACTACGCGCAGCGCTCTATTCAAGCGAAAGCCCCCTTGCCATGAAACTGATCATCGATACCGACGCCGGCGTCGACGACGCGCAAGCCATCATGCTTGCCCTGTCAGATCCGGAAGTTGACGTCCTCGCCATTACAACCCTGACCGGCAATGTGCACATCCGGCAGGTCAACCCCAACGTCCTCGCCATTCTCGAAGTCATGAACCGCGATATTCCAGTTTTCGCCGGCATCGACCGCCCTCTTGTTCAAGAATGGGAAGACGCCGCCGATTTCCATGGCGGCGATGGCTTGGGCAATTTGCGCGGGCGACCGGCCTTGACCCGGTCTATCGAAGACGAACACGCGGTGCAGGCGCTGCTGCGCCTCTCGCGCGAGCACGAAGGCGAGCTGACGCTCATCGCCCTGGGTCCGTTAACGAACATCGCCGCGGCGCTGCGCCTTGATCCCGGCTTTCCCGCGCGGCTCAAGCAGTTCGTCTTCATGGGCGGCACCATCGCCGCCCGCGGCAACACCCCCAATCTGACGGCGGAATACAACATCTATACCGACCCTGAAGCGGCTTACATCGCCTTGTCAGCCTTTGCCGAGGCCAGCATGCTAAGCTGGGAGACGACCTTGGCGCGCGGATTCGTCTGGGACAAATTCAATGCGCTCTGCGCGATCGACACTGTCAACGGGCGCTTCTTCCGCGACATTTCTCAAGAGACGGCCGAGCGACTCAAGACGACTTTCGCCCGTCCCGCCTACCTGCTGCCGGATCCCCTCGCCATGGCGATCACTTTGCGCCCGGAGCTGATTCGGGAGAGCGGCAAGTATTTTGTCACGGTCGAGCTGAACGGCCGGCATACGCGCGGCCAAACGGTCATCGATTACAATGCCATCAGCGGTCGCGCGCCCAACGTCAACGTCATTCAAGCGCTGGACACGGACGGCGTGTATCAGATGTTCGTCGAAGCGCTTTCGCAATGCTGATGTCAATGTCTGCGTTCTCAGTAAACGCAAGTAAGTAATTGAAAAAATGCGCAAGGTCTTTCGCGACATAAATGCGGGCGAGCCACGGGCTTGCCCCTACGGCATAAGAGGAGACTCGGTGTACGGGCGAGCCGGTGGCTCGCCCACTGCTACTATAGAATTCCAATCAGCTTTTGCATGACTTACTTGGTACTACTTCTGCGCCCTCTGTTTCGAAAGGCCGTGTACGCGCGCCCCATGCGGCGTATCACCCGCTGACAATTACGGAAACCCGCCATGACCATTCCTCCGCAAATCAAGACACTGCTCAATCGAATCAGCGCCGACCCTGACTGCAGCGCCGAAGCGGTTTTCAGCCGGCTCTCGCGCTTGCTGGAGGCGCCGGCGCCCTCAAACAGCTGCCTGCTGCCCGGCGCGGTCGGACCTGTTATTCAGGCGATTGCCGCGGAATACGCACTGGATTGCAGACCGGTTGGCGCAACCGGCAACCTGGGCATTGAGATCGGCGACCCGGCCGCTGAACTCGATCTGCTCGTCAGCGCCCACATGGACCGGCCCTGTTTCCGTGTGCTGGATTTGAGCGAGCGCAGCCTCTACCCGCTTTGCGCCATACGCGTGCCGGGCGGCGAATACGAATGCGAGGGCGTCGCGCTGCGTTATACGGGTGAAGAATTGAAGATTGCCGCGCGCGGCCGCCTTCATTTCCGCAAAGCCGACGATGGCTACCACATCAGTTTTCGGCCCGACGGCGGCGAGCTGCGCTGGGGCGATACGGTCGCGATGCGCGCGGCGCCGGAAATCCGCGACGGACGAATCGTCGGCGCCGGACTCGACAACGCTATCGGCGTCCTGCTCGCTCTGCTCTCCGCCTATGCCCTCAGCGAATATGCCCCGGAGGCAATCGCCCGACGCAAGATCCTCTTCGCCTTCACCGAACAGGAAGAGGGACCGCCCATCGGCCTCTTCGGTCAGGGCGCCGCCCGCCTCGCCCATGTTCTGCCGCCGCCCGGCATCGGCTTCATCAATATCGACGGGCACAATGTCGACGAACGGACCGGCCACCGCCCTGGCGTCGGCGCCTCTCACGCTTTTGTCTCAGGATACGGGCGCGGCTCGGTCGTACCCATGAATTATCAGGCGCTGGCGGAATCGCTGGCGAGCGAGGTCAATGACGCCCGCCCGGGCACGGCGCGGCTGAACTACAGCTATGTCTCCCGCAGCGACGATATGCTGCTCGCAACCTGGTCGCGCCCGGTCGGCTTGACCGGCGCGATTGTGGCGAATGCGCACACGACGGAAGAGACGGCGGCGCTGAATGACATCGTCGCTGCTGCGCACTGGATTCCGGCATTCATCCGGCAGGTTCTGTAGGGGCGAGCGATTGGCTCGCCCGCTTGATCATTTGGCTATACTTCTGCTGCATTGCATTAGCGTCGTTTTTTGAAGAACTGCCATTGACTCCAGTGTTGTGTTTCTTGCCGAACATTGGCTACCGGGTATTCCATTTCCATCAGAAAAACACATCGGGTGATAAAGATGAGTTGCTGATACACGAGTTTATAATCGGGCTCACCTTCATTCGCGTGGACGAGAACCTGTCGGGCGCGCACAAGACTGTTGACGTCCACTTCGCTAGCCGCCCTTGTAAAAACGGAAACGCTTTGAAAATATTCGGAAATGCATTTAACTGAATAGCGTAGAGCTTCCTCCAAGGATGACTTTGGCAGACTGCACTTCGTCTTGTGGTATCTTTCTAGACCGAAGAATAGATGTACAAGATTGTTTATGTTTAAGAAGCCATCTTCTTCATCAGTCAAAATCTTTACATACGCGCTGCAAAGTTTTGATATAGTTTGGTAATTCTCCACCCATGCGGGTAGAATTGTCGGCCAATATTTCAATGTATTCTCTTGGCCAAGTACCAGCCGATCTCGAAATCGTGGATTACCATCCCACATCATTCGCTCATGAAAACCGTCGTAGATTTCAAGCAATGCATTTTCGGTGGGGCTAGTAAGGGAAGTTTGAAAACTTCTGTGGCCCATCATTGCGCTCAAGAATGCAGGCAGTATGACATGCACTAATCGAAAGTTCGTGCCCTCTGATTTATAGAGATTGGTCTTTTGAAAAGAAAAGTGCAATTTGTGCTGCAATCTTATCCCGCTGTCCATTGACCAACCGACAAAGAGGCCAACCTCTGCTTCGCCAAACCTCGCCATTTCATACGTCGGAATGGAAAAGGTTATCGGTCCAATATTGTATTTACCCTCAGAATCTTGCGTACGTTCATATCCGTAGTATCTTTGCAAAACGTATTCGTCCAATCCAGCATATTCTGCGTAGAGGTCTGTAAGCGCTATTTCGGACTCCTTCTTGCACAAATACCCCACCAACGCCATCCTGACTGACAATGCGTGACGGACACTACTTGCGTTGCCTATCCATGCGCCGCCTGAGTGTCCAAGGTGTCGGCAACCAACCAGAGTGATGGGTTTTTGCTCGCTGTTCAATCCCCAGATAATGTCAAGTGATTCGCCCCATTTGAATTCATGCGAGTCGCCAACAAGTTCTAATCTACATCCTACATTCGGCATCCAGCGTAACGTGCCTAGTGTTTCGTTGTCAGTGTTCGGCAACCACCATATGCCGGGCATGTTTAAACTACGCGTAACTTGCTCAGCCATCAGACCCCTTCCGTATTTCGACTGCCACCTTTATGACGGTTTGGCAGACAATATGCAACCCTGAAAAGAGCCTTTCTCTGTGCCCTCTGTGTCTCTGTGGTGAATCTCCTCAGTATTACCAAGATTGCTGCAATAAATGAGCTGCGATGACGAATCACCCTTCCCCATTGCAATGGGGAAGGGCCGGGGATGGGGTAGAAAAAGCCTGCCTCAAAATACTCGGTGGTCAAAAAAACCTCTGTGCCTCTGTGTCTCTGTGGCAAAATATCTTTGTGTCTTTGCGCCCTTTGTGGTGAAAATCTCCCGCTCCAGAACCCGCAAAATAAGTAATCGCATGCCCAAGCGCAGCTCCGTGCGTCCGCAAATCGACACCGCGCCCTCAAAACAATCGGTGAACTCGGTGTACTCGGTGGTAAAGAAAAACCTCTGTGCCTCTGCGCCTCTGTGGCAAAAAATCTTTGTGTCTTTGCGCCCTTTGTGGTAAAAGTCTCCCACTCCAAGACCCGCCACATAAAGGAAGCCCCATGCCCACACGCAGCCCCATGCACCAGCAGATTGACACCCTGCCCGAGCTCGTCCGCGCCATCGTCAAGCCCTTCGACGCCGCCGCCCGGCGCGCTTTCGACTTTGAAACCTGCACCTCTGTCAAGCGCATCTACCTGGTCGGCTGCGGCGACAGCCACCACGCCCCGGTCGGCGCGGAGTTGGCCTACCATCAGCTCACGGGCCTGCCGACGCAAGCGCTCAGTTCGCTGCCCTTCAGCCGATACACCGCCGGCTACTTGCCCGCGACCGGTCCCAAGACGAATCTGGTGATCGGCGTTTCGGTATCGGGCGCGGTCAGCCGAACGATCGAAGCGCTTGATATGGCGCGTCAGGCCGGCGCTGTCACGGTGGCGCTGACCGGCAATCCGGGCGGGCCGCTGGGGCGGGTTGCGGATCATGTCTTCGAAACCGCCGTCCCGCCGCTGCCCGACGAACTGGCCGGCATGGTTGTGCCCGGCGTCCGCTCTTATCTCGCCTCGCAGATCGCCCTGTATCTGGCGGCGATCCGTATCGCTGAAGTGCGCGGCGCCATGACAACCCGCGCGGCCGATGCCGAACGCCGTCTCCTCGGCGACCTGGCGGATGCGATTCAGGCGACCGCCCAGGTATGCGAGCCGATCGTTGACGAGCTGGCGCGGACCTGGCGCGATGCCGCCACGTTTGAGTTTGTTGGCGCCGGACCGCTCTATGGCGCCGCGATGTTCAGCGCCGCCAAGGTCCTGGAAGCCAGCGGCGACCCGGCCCTGGCGCAAGAAACGGAAGAATGGTCCCACCTGCAATACTTCATCGCCGATTCGGCGATCCCGACATTTCTGCTCTCCGCGAACGGCTTTGACGCCGATCGTATGGCCGAGGTGGCGCGCGCCGCCCAGAGCATCGGCCGGCCCCTGGCGCTGGTATCGAGCGAGGGCGCAGTCGAAATCCGCCAATATGTCACGACGCTATTGCCGATGCCGGCGGATCTGCCGGAGCGCTACGCGCCAATCGTCTACAGCATCCCGGGTGAATTGTTCGCGGCCGCCCGCGCCGCCGCCATCGGCGCGCCTTATTTCCGGGATTTTGAAGGCGGACGCAGCGTCGACTGGGCCGATGGCGCCAGCCAGATCCGTTCGAGCCACATGATTACCGAGTTGAAGCGCTGAGCGCTGGGCGCGCCCCGATTCCACGCCGTTTTCTTCGTCGGCGCGGTCACCTTCGTCGGGGCGACGCTTGTGGCGCCCTCTCAGCGTCTTCGGCATGCTCACTGCATTGAGTGGTAAAATCATCCCCAACATCCGCCCGCCAAAGGGAATTGTCGAAACATGCCCGATTCAGAATTCATCGCCGTCGGCAGCGTCATCATAGACGACATCGTCTACCCGGATGGGCGCACGAGCATGGCTGTTCTGGGCGGGGGCGGCACACACGCCGCTTATGGCATAGCCATGACCGGCGCGCGACCGGGCCTGGTGGCGCTGGTCGGGGAGGATCTGCCGGCCGAGATCCGCGCGCGCCTGGAGCGAGATTTTGATATTCGCGGCCTGGTTTGGACGGCGCATCCGCAAGTGCGCGGTTGGCAGATTTTCGAGTGGAATGGCCTGCGCAACGAGATCTTCCGCGTCGACATTGTCGAACCCTTCATGTACGGTCCCGATGCGCAGAACCCGGATATTCCCTTCGAGTCGCCGCGGGGCATGACGCTTCTGCGCGGTCCGGCGCAGGTGGCTGAATGGCGTGGGCGCTTCCCCGGGGCAACGCTTTTGTGGGAGCCGGTGCGCGTCTTCATGCTCAGCGCCGACCGGGCTGCCTTCAAAGTCGGCATCCAGCAGGCTGATATCGTGTCGCCCAACCTGCATGAGGGGCAGACCATGTACGGCATCAGCGACGAGTTGGAGATCATGCGCCGCATGCTGGCGGATGGCGCGCCCGTCGCCGCCCTGCGAATGGGCGAGCTTGGCTCTTTAGTGGCGCGGCAGGACGACGCGCAGGCCTATTTCATACCGGCGGTGGATGTGCCTGAAGTGGTCGACCAAACGGGCGCCGGCAACAGCTATTGTGGCGGCTTCCTGGTCGGCTACTGTCGCAGCGGCGACCTGGTGGAAGCCGGCTGTTTTGGCGCGGCCGCCGCCGCCTTCACCCTGGAGTATGTCGGCTGCGCCGAGATTCCGCCCGACCGCGCGGCGCAATGGCGGCAGCGCCTCGAGCAGGCTCGGGACGGCGTCCGGTCCGTGCAACTCTGATTCGACGCAGGAAATATAGTTAGAATATAATTAGTATTCTTACCTTTAATTTCATGCTATTTTCTCGGGTCAAGGGCAGGCGATATATGCGAGAGCGCCCATAAATATTACATAATGTTGCATATCCAGGCAGTAGGGCGAGCATCTTAAAATAAGATCTGTTTTGCATTTTGCTAGACTGTCGGTTATAATGCGCTTGTGATTCTAAACATTGGAGACCAGCCGTGGAAACAGCAGAAATCATCAACGATCACGAAAGGCGCATCGCATACATAGAGGGCCGATTGGATTCTCTCGCCACAAAAGAACTTGTGCTGCAGTTGCATGCGGAGTTGCTCAAAGAGATCACGCTAAAAATAGACCAACAGACGACAGACTTTCGCGCCGAAATTCAGATACTCGATAACCGGATCACTGAGCAGGACAAGAAATACACCAAACTGGCGGGCGCGGCTGTCGCCATTGGCCTCATTCTTTCATTGCTCGTCGGCGTCGCAAACGTGCTTGTGGCGGCGGTTAATGCCGGGCTATTGCAGATCCCCTAGTACGAGGCCCGGCGAGCGATCCGCTACCGGAAACTGATCCCGCCTCCCTCGACCGCTTCAGAGCCTGCTGTCAATGAATTGACGATGCCACTCCTCCAGGCTGAGCAGGGCCCAGAGCTGCCGGCTGTTGTCTTGCCGGCCGCGCTCGTGCTCGCGGATCAGCCGCTCGACCGCGGCCGGGTTCAGCAAGCCGCGCTGCCGCGCCCGCGCGCTGAGCAGGATGTCGCGGGCCGGCGCCATGTCCCGCCGCAGCCAGGCGCCCAGCGGGATGCCGAAGCCGTGCTTCTTGCGCTCGATGATCGCGTCAGGCAGCGCGCCCCGCGCCGCTTCCTTCAAAATATGTTTCGTCACAGCGCCTTTGAGCTTCAGATTGATCGGGATCGTCGCCGCGAATTCCGCCAGCTTGTGATCGAGGAAGGGCGCCCGCGCCTCCAGCGACGCCGCCATGCTGCAGCGGTCTGCTTTGATGAGCAGGTCATCGGGCAAGTAGGAGCGCATGTTGGCTTCCAGGATTTGGGCGACCGGGTCGCGCCCGTCTCCAGCGAGATATGCCGCCAGGCCAGGGCTTTGGAGATTGGCGCCCGGAAGCAGCTCATGCAGCAGGTCCGCGCTGAAGACGCGGACGAGATCGAAATAGGCATCGGCCGCGGGTTTGCCGGCGGCTTGGATGAAGCGCCGCGCCCGCTTGATCGGGTCGTAGTAGGCAGTGCCTTCGGGCAGGCGCTTGAGCGCGGCCGCCGCGGCAAGCAAAAGCGGCCGCGGCAGGATAGACAGCTTCTGGAAGAGCCGGGCCGCATAGAATCGCTCGTAGCCGGCGAAGAGCTCATCGCCGCCGTCGCCGGTTAAGGCGACCGCGACCTGTTCGCGCGTCAGGCGGCTGACCAGAAATGTCGGGATGGCGCTGCTATCGGCGAAGGGTTGGTCCTGCTGCCAAACGAGATCGGAAAGCAATGAAAGCGCCGCCGGTTTGACGCGAAAGGACTGATGAACTGTGCCCAGTTCCCGCGCCGCCCGCTCGGCCCAGGCTGTTTCGTCGAAGCTGTCATCGCCTTCAAAGCCGATGCTGAATGTCTTGATCGGCGCATTGCTGTGGCGGCGCATCAAAGCCACGATCAAGCTGCTGTCCAGGCCCCCGCTGAGGAAAGCGCCGAGCGGCACATCGCTCATCAGCCGCAGTTTGACCGCTTCGTCGATTTCTTCGCGCAGCGCCTCGAGGTAGCTGTCGGCCCGCGCCGATGGATCGGCGGGGGCGATCGGCGGCAGATCCCAGTAGCGCCGAATGCGCGCGGCGCCTTCCCCATCAAGTGTCAGCAGCGATGCCGGCTCGAGCATGTGAACGCCGTGGAAAGCGGTATCGGGCGCGGGTATGTAGCCGAAGCTCAGGTAATCGGCCAAGGCCCCCGGCTCATTGGCGAAGCGCGATTGAACGGGCAAGGATGGGTGGGCCAGCAGCGCCTTGATCTCGCTGGCGAAAAGGAAGACCCGGCTGTCATGATAATAATAGAGCGGCTTCTGCCCGAAGCGGTCGCGCGCGAGCAGCAGTTGGCGCTTCCGCCGATCCCAGAGGGCGATCGCGAACATGCCGCGCAGCCGCTCCGGGAAGGCGGCGCCGGCATCTTCATAGAGATGCGCGATCGTCTCGCCATCGCCCTCCGTTCGAAAGCGGTGCCCGCGTTCGTCGAGTTCGGCGCGCAATGCGCGGTAGTTGTAAATCTCGCCATTGAAGATGACTTGCAGCGCGCCATCTTCGTTGGCCAATGGCTGATCGCTGCCGTCAACATCGATGATTTTCAGGCGGCGCATCGCCAAGCCGACATTGCCGTCGATGAAATAGCCGTCGTCGTCCGGCCCGCGATGGCGCAGCCGCTTGTTCATGGCTTTGAGCGCCGACTTGGCAACCGGCTCGCCGTCGAATTGAATGATCCCGCAGATGCCGCACATGGCGCGATTCCCCGCCCGTGAACAGGCTCATTCTAGCATCATCTGTTTTGAATACACGGAGGGCGCATGAATCCCGCTTGTATGCGGGTATTGCAATAGCGACGTTTTGCTAGGGGCGACTCGGCGAGTCGCCCGATTGCGATCCGGTATTACCCATCGGGCGACCCACCGGATCGCCCCTACACCGCGCTACAGATTGTTGGCGCTTCTGCGGCGAATGAAATGGATTCAGATCGCCGGCGAGCGCAGGTGCCAATCGGTCGCGCTTTGATAAGCCTGCCCCAGGCGCAGCAGACGGTCCTCGGTGAAGGGCGCGCCCAGGATCTGCATGCCAATGGGCAAGCCTCGCTCGTCGAAGCCACAAGGCGCGCTCAAGCCGCAGATCCCGGCCAGATTCGCCGATATCGTCAAGACATCCGCCAGGATCATGCGCAGTGGGTCATCGCTGACCTCGCCAAAGCCGAAGGCGGTCGTCGGCGCGACCGGCGCGATCAGCGCGTCCACTTGCTGAAAGAGCGCGTCGAAATCCTTTCGAATGAGGGTGCGCGCCGCTTGGGCTTTGCCGTAATAGGCATCGTAGTAACCGGCTGACAAGGTGTAGGTGCCCAGCATGATGCGGCGTTTGACCTCGTTGCCGAAACCGTTGCCGCGGGTTTTCTTGTAGCTGTCGATCAGATCGGCGCCGTCGACGCGCGCGCCAAAGCGGACGCCGTCGTAGCGCGCCAGGTTGGCGCTGGCTTCCGCCATGGCGATGATGTAATAGGCGGGCAGGCAGTATTCGGCATGCCGGAAGCGCACTTCCCGCACTTCCGCGCCCAGCGCTTCAAACTCCGCCACCGCGCCGCGCACCGCCGCCTCAACTTCGGGCTGCAAGCCCTCGGCGAAGTACTCCGTTGGCAGACCGATCTTCAACCCGTCGATATCGCCCGTCAAGCCGGCGAGATAATCGGGCACGGCCTGTGGCATGCTTGTGGAATCGAGCGGATCGTGCCCGGCAATGACGGCGAGCAGGCGCGCGACATCTTCAACATTGCGCGCGAAGGGACCGGTTTGGTCAAAAGATGAGCCGTATGCGATCAAGCCGTGACGGGAGACGCGGCCGTAACTCGGTTTGATGGCGCTGACCCCACAGAAGGACGCGGGCTGCCGGATGCTGCCGCCGGTATCGCTGCCGAGCGTCGCCATCGCCATATTTGCGGCGACCGCGGCCGCGCTGCCGCCGCTGCTGCCGCCTGGCACGCGCTGCAAATTCCAGGGATTGCGCGTGGGAAAATAGGCGCTGTTTTCGGTGGACGAACCCATTGCGAACTCGTCCATGTTGAGCTTGCCCAGCAGGACGGCGCCGGCCTCGTAGAGCCGGGAGACGGCGGTCGCGTCAAAGATCGGGCGATAGCCTTTGAGGATCTTCGAGCCGCAGGTGGTTTCGATACCCCGGGTCGAAAGCACATCCTTCAGCGCAATCGGAATCCCGAGCAGCGGCCGCTCGTCGCCGGCGGCGCGGGCTTCATCGGCCTGCCGCGCCTGCCGCAGCGCCAGGTAGGCCGTCACCGAGAGGTAGGCGCCGATTGACGGATCCAGGGCCTCGATCCGCTGCAGGTGCGCCTGGGCAAGTTCCAGCGCCGAAATCTCGCCAGCGCGCATCATCTCCAGCGCCCCGGCGATGGTCAGGCTCGTCAATTCCGTCATTCAGTCCACCCTATACCGTCTCCACTCATGTCGCAGTCTGCGGGGCTTGTCCCAGATTCGCTGGCTCGCCTTCGCTATTGGTCTGCCCTCTCAATCCCTCAGGTGGCTAAGAAAGGAATGGCGTGGCTACAGGCGAAACATGTGTTACAGTATTTTTGTCTCTACACATGTAACCTCACGTAGATTAGCTATGCTCAGCGATGAACCGCAGAATAATAACAGCCAACAAGATGAATCGGTAGAATTGATACCTTTGGCGCCTTTGCTTGAGAATCCTGACCCGGACTTTGACGTGGTCGTTGAAAGGCGCAGCAAAGGCATATTCGGTCGGATATGGCCAGCCACAAAAGAAAACCGCCCGGCGCCTCCCAAGCCCGAAAACAAGCAAGCCTAGCGGGAATGCGGACGGGACAGATCAGGGCCGCCAATCGCCCGTACACCCCGGTCTCATCTTACACTGTAGGGGCGAGCCTTGGCTCGCCCGCCATTTGCAATTCGCGATCTGAAAATTGCCGTGTTAACTTGCCCCAGGAAAAACCGGCCAGTCCTCAGCAGCGAACTAGGAATTGGGACCTAAACCCGGCGGGTTTCGTAGATTGCTGTTTACATCCGTCCCCGATATCCGGCGGGATCGAATGCCAAGCCCGGCGCAAGGCCTACGCATCGCGTTGAACGAGACTCGGGCCTGCTTTATTCCTCTTTGGACATAGCCGCCGTCCAGACGACCGGCGGCGGCCAATTGCCATCCTGGATTTCGGCCGCGGTCAGTTGAAATATCGCGAGGGCTTCACCCGTGGCGCAGTCGCCGGCGTATGGCGACTCGTCCTGGCAGGTTAGCGAACCGGTCAGCCCAGCGTAATTCTCTGTGGCGGTCAGGGCGTCTCTCAAAGCGCCGCGTCCGATCACAAGCGTACCGTCATCCCGCTCCTCAGCCGCGGCCGCCACCGCCTCAAACAGCAGGTTGGCGGCGTCGAAACTGTGGGCGTGCGAGCTGCCGGACGGTCCGGCATCGTCGATTTCTTGCCGCCATGTCTCCAGGAATGCCTCATACGCCGCGCCGGAGACATGCGAAGCGGCCACATAGAGGCCGATTGCCGCAGCGCCCGCGGTTTGGCTGAATTCCGACGAATAGCCGGATTCCGCCGTCAGCATCAGCGCGCCTTCCAGCCCGGGCCTGTCCGTCACTGCCTCGATGACAAGTCGCATTTCGTCCTCGAAAAGCGGGAAGAATACAAGCTCGGCGCCGCTTTCGGCGATCGCGCTGATAATCTCGCTCACATCGGTTGCGCCCTTGCTGACTTCCCCCTGAAAGACGACTTCGCCGCCCAGGCTCGTAAAGGTAGCGGCCATCGCGCCGGCCAAGCCCTTGGTATAAGGGTCGCCATCATCGATCGTCGCCACGGTAGCAACGCCAAGCAGCGAGAAGGCAAAGCGCGCGCTCAATTCGCCTTGAAAGAGATCGTTATGCGCCGTGCGGAAATAGCCGGGTTGATGCAGCCCGCCGGCTTCACGGTCTCTGTTGGTCAAGAAGGGCGATGTGTTCGCGGGCGAGATCATAAGTAAACCCGCTTCGCTGATCACCGGCAGCGCGCCTTTGGCCGCCAGCGAGCAATTCGTCCCGATGATGCCGAGAATCGACGGCCGGGCCGCCATTTGCTGCGCAACGTCCCTCGCGATTTCCTCCGAACAAGCGCTGTCCTCCCAGATGAAGGCGATGTCCCGGCCCAGCAACTTGCCATCTCGTGCCAGCATCGCAAGCTGAATCGCTTCGACGATGTCCACCCGCGTGGTCGGGCCCGATAGATTCAGCATGCCGCCGAACTCGATCGCTTCGCCGGGAGCAATCTCAACACAGCCCAGCGCATCCTCGCAGCCATGGTCGGCGACGGCCGGGGCGCCGAAACCCAGAAGCAAGAGCACAAGTATCGGAACAATATAGAGGCATCTCATGGCGTAGTTTCTCCCTTCAATCGGGCATATTCGCTTGCAGCTACAGACTACCACATTATGCAGCAGGGCCTTCTCAATGATCAGACGATTCCATTTTCGGCCGGGGCAATCGCTTGAATTTTCTTTAACTACAGAGGACGCAGAGGACACAGAGGGATTTTGCCACAGAGACACAGAGGGTTTTTGCCACAGAGACACAGAGGGGTTTCGCCGTAGAGACGCGGAGGCATTTAGCACAAGGCACAAAGATTACAAAGGGGTTTTAGCGAAGAGGCGCAGAAGTAATCCAAAGTAAGCAATTGGAAAAATGCGCATCGTTTTTCGCGGCTTACTTTCGGGTGCGCTAGGGCGCGATCGCCTCCCAATGCCGCTGCACTTGCCGCCGCGTCGCTTCGGGGGCGCCATCATTCTCGATCACGACATCGGCCTGCCGCAGCTTGTCCGCCTGGCTGTTCTGCGCTGCCATGCGCTGTCTTGCCGCGGGCTCGGGCAGGCCGCGCTCGCTTTGAAGGCGCGACAGTTGCGCCTCAGGACTTGCATTGACCACCCAAACAGCGTCGACCGCATTCTTGAGATCGCCCTCCAGCAGCTTGATCGCTTCAATCACGATGACATCCGCCGTCGCCGCGCGCGCCATAGCGCCGATCTTTCGCCGGACCGCCGGATGCGTGATCGCTTCCAGTTGCTTCAGTTTGGCGGGATCGGCAAATACGATTGCGCCGAGGGCGGCGCGCGCGATTTCTCCGTCGGCGTCCAGGATGCCAGCGCCAAATGCGCTGAGAATGTCGTCGTAAGCCGCTTCGCCTTTCCGCAGGACCTGATGCGCGACCCGATCGGCGTCAATCGTGGCCGCGCCCAGTTCCGCCAGGATCGCCAGAACGAAGCTCTTGCCCACGGCGATGTTGCCGGTCAAACCGATGACATATTTCTCCGGGTAGCGCTTGCTCAAGCTCGCCTCCTGATGCGCAGCCCACGTCGATTATATCAACAGTCAACGCAAGCAAGACCTGCAAAATCTGATGGGCAGGTTGTAGTAAGAGTGGGCGAGCTACCGGCTCGCCCGTATACGCTGTCTCCCCGTATGACCCAGGGACGACCCGGCAAGTCGCCCGAAAGCATGCCGAGAAAAACGATGCGCATTCTTTTAATTGCTTACTTGCGTTTACTGCGATTCCCGAGCCGCAGCCCGGCTTGATGCTGCGTTCGCAAAGCTCCCGCCAGCGCCGTCTCCGTTATAAATGCCCAACCCGCGAACATGCTGACACCGGGAACTAGAACAGGCGTGCTAATTTGAGTGCGGACTTGAAGAGATTCTCACGCGCGGACGGACAACGCTGCCGTTGCCGTTAGCAGCCGGACGGCGAGATGTGGGAATCTCTTCTTTCTGTTTTCTTGCCCGTTTCGACGGAAGGATCATGGATGACGCGACGCTACGCCCTCAACAGCAAGATTGATGCGCTCAATCAGATTGATCTATACGACGGCGATGTCGCGTTGGTGAGCAAGATGCTGGCGATCCCGGCGCGCACGCTGCATCGCTGGCTGCATAAGGAGGCGGACCTGCGGCGGCGTCATCGCGCGCGGCAGAAGCGGCAGCGGGATCGGCTTGCGGCCGACCTGCAACTGGAGATGCTGGAGCGGAGCAAGTTGATCCTGTCGCGCCTGGATGAAGAAAGGCTGGATAAAGCGCCGCTGAATCAACTGGCGACCAGCTTGAGCAGCCTGATTGCTCAAGCGCTGAAGCTGGAGGAGGCAATTGACGAAATTGATGAGACATCGGAACAGGTCATCCGGCACGAATACTTTTATGCGGGTGCGGTACAGGATGCTCCACCGTGGACAGGCGCAAGTGCTGGATCAGCCCGCGCGCTTCAAGGTGGTCGCCTGCGGGCGGCGCTGGGGCAAGACCGAGCTGGGCAAAACGGCGCTGCTGGACGCGGCGATGCGCTGGAACAAGCGGACCTGGTGGCTGGCGCCGACCTTCATGATGGCGAGCCAGGTCTGGCGCGATTTGAAGGCCAGCGTCAGAGCGCTGGCCGGCTGCATGATCAGCGAGAGCGAACGCCGGATTGATTTCGGCGGCGGCGGCATGATCGCCGTGCGCAGCGCCCACTACCCGGACAGCTTGCGCGGCGAAGGCCTGGACCTGGCGGTGCTGGACGAGGCCGCTTTCATGGACGCGCGGGTCTGGCCCGAGATCGTCCGGCCCATGCTGACCACGACCCGGGGCGGGGCCTACTTCCTTAGCACGCCCTTCGGCCGCAACTGGTTCTGGGAGCTCTTCAAGATCGGCATGCGCGCTGACCAGGACGAATGGATGTCCTTTCAATTCGCGACCGCGAGCAACCCGCTGATCGCGCCGGAAGAATTGGCGAGCATCAGGCGCGAGACGACCGAACATATATGGCGCAGCGAATATCTGGCGCAATTCAGCGACGAGAGCGGGCAGGTCTTTCGCGGCATCAGCCGCGCTGTCGACGGCAATCGCCCGGGTGGGCCCGAAGCCGGCCATGTCTATGTCGCCGGCGTCGATTGGGGGCGCCAGCACGACTACACCGCCATCGCCATCATTGACGCCAGCGCGCGGCGCATGGTGGCGCTGGACCGTTTCAACAAGATCGGCTGGGGCCTGCAGCGCGGGCGGCTTCGCGCCTTGGCCGAGCATTGGCGGCCGAGCGTGATCTGGGCCGAAGCCAACAGCTTTGGCGCGCCCAATATCGAGGCCCTGCAGCATGAGGGCTTGCCGATGCGCAGCTTCGTCACCACCGCCCGCAGCAAATCGCCCCTGATTGAGTCGCTGGCGCTGGCGATTGAACGCGGCCGGCTGGCGCTGCTGGATGATCCCGCGCTGCTGGCGGAATTGGCGGGCTACAGCCTGGAAAGGTTGCCCGGCGGCGGTTACCGCTACAGCGCGCCGCCCGGCCTTCACGATGATACGGTCATCGCGACGGCGCTGGCCTGGCATGGCGTGGAGCAGGGCGGCACACGCTTTGACTTCGCCTGACATCAGTAGGGGCGTCTCGTGAGACGCCCGTTGAAAATGGCCTACATATTGTGGCGTTTCAACGAAACGCCCCTACAGATTTCGAAATGTGAGCAAAATTGTCATTTATCAACGCAATTTCAATTTGATGCGATTGCTCAGTTAAGGAAATCTCTTGGTCTCTGCCATTCCTGAAAATCCTGTACAATGCTCGCCAACAGAGGGCAAACCAGAACAGAGCATGTCATGCGAAATAAAATCCTCGGCGGACTCTATGGCCAGGCCCTGGGCGACGCCTTTGCCATGCCCGCTCAAGTCCACCCGGAGGACACCGAAAGCGCCTTCGGCTGGCTTGATAGCTGGCAGGACGCGCCGGCGGACCATATCGTGCATGCCGGCTTGCCGGCCGGGCGCATCACCGATGACTCCGAGGGCGCTTTTTCCATAGCGCAGGCGATCATTGCGGCGGGCGCGGTCACCCTGGAGGCGGCGGCAGCCGGGCTGATCGGTTGGTATGATCGCGCCGACGGCGACAACTCGCCTTATGTCGGCCCCAGCACGCGGCGGGCGCTGCAGGCGCTGAAAGCCGGCGCCGACCCGCGGGAAACCGGGCTTTGGGGCGATACCAACGGCGCGCCCATGCGCATTTCGCCCATCGGCTTGCTGCATCCGGGCGATATCGACGGCGCGCTGGCCGATACGGTGACGGTCTGCATGCCGACGCACTTCACGCAGCCGGCGGTCTCGGGCGCGGCCGCGGTATCCGCCGCCGTGGCCCAGGCTATGGTCGATGCTGTCTCTTTGGATGGGGTGATCGAAGCGGGTTTGCGCGGCGCGGAACAGGGTCGGGCGCATGGCCGGCGCTGGTTTGGCTGCTCGGTCGCCTTCAAGATTGAGCAGGCCCTGGCCATCGCTGGCAGCGCCGCATCAACCAGGACGCGCTTGCGGCGCATCTTTGACGAAGTCGGCGCGACATTGAACGTGCCAGAGACCATCGGCGCCGCCTTTGGCATCCTGGCCATGGCGAATGGCGATCCCAAAGAGACGGCGATCCTGGCGGCGAATCTCTCCGGCGATGCCGATACAATCGGCGCCATCGCCTGCGCTATCGCGGGCGCGTACGCCGGCATCGACGCCATTCCCGCCGCCGATATCGCCGTGCTTGAAGCGGATGCCGTCTTTCAATCTTATGACGTGCGCTCGATTGCCGATGGACTGGCCGCGCTCAGCGCCAAGTCGGCCGGCGATGGCTAAGCGCCTGGTCACGGTGGGCGATCTCGTCCTCGATCTGCTGCTGGATGTATCGCTGCCGGTGAAGGCGGACGCGCATCAGATGTCGCCCCAACTGCTGCTGGAGCCGGGCGGCGCATGTACAACCCTGCTGGCGGCGCGCCATTTCGGCTTGGAAGCCGTCGCACTCGGCGCGGTCGGCGACGATGCGCCGGGGCGGATGCTCCTGGAGATGCTTGACGCCGCCGGCGTCGTGACCGGCGCTTTGCTGCAGCCGGCCGGCAGCAGCACGACTACGGTTGTCGCCTTGGGCGACCGGCGGCGGGGCGAGCATGTCTTTCTCGGCCATTATGGCGCCGGTCCGCCGGTCCACATGACTCCGGCAGCGCAGGCGGAATTAAAGGCGGCCGACGCCGTCTACATCGCCGGTTATTCCCTGGTCGAAGAACGGCTGCGACCCCTGGTTGAGGGCGTCTTGAGCGGACTGCGCGAGGCGGCCGCGCCACTCTATGTGGATGTGGGCCCTTTCCTCGGTCAACTGGCGCAGCCGAAGGTGGACGGCATCCTGGACGCGGCCGATGTCCTGCTTTTGACGGAAGAGGAGATTCCCTTTGTGACGGCCGGGGGGACCGGCGTCGCCGCCTGTCGCCGCCTGCTGGATGACTATCCCGGCTTGCTGATTGTGCTGAAAAAGGGCGCGGAGGGCTGTCAGATTCTGGCGGCCGATCTGGACCTGGCTTGCGCTGGCTTCCCGGTTGCCGTCGTCGATAGCATCGGCGCCGGGGATGCCTTCGCCGCCGCCTTCATCTGGGCTAAATTGAACGGGTATTCGCCCGAAGATTGTGGCACAATCGGCAATGCCATGGGCGCGGCCAGCGTGCGTGTGCCGGGCGCGGGCCGCAATGCGCCGCGGCGGGAAGATGCGCAGCAGGTCCTGGATCTATTCAACACGGGAATCAAACTGAAATGTTAAGCATCCTCGAGATTGAGACGCCGGCGGGCGACGCTCTGGTCGATATCACCGATCAGGTTCGCGCCGCAGTCAGCGCAAGCGGCGTGGCGGCGGGCATTTGCGCCTTGATCGTGCCGCATACTACCGCCGGCATCACCCTGAATTCAAATCTGGACGCAGCCACGCCGACCGACATCCTGGCGGAGCTCAGGCGCTTGGTGCCCACGCGCGTCGACTTCGTTCATCAGTACGACACGCCGGCAGACGCCGCCGCGCATATCAAGGCGACGCTGGTGGGCAACAGCATCGCGTTGGCAATTGATGGCGGAGAGCTGCTCGTGGGCTGGTCGCAAAGCATCTTGTTCTACGAATTTGATGGCCCGCGCAAACGACAGCTGCAGCTGAAGATCATCGCCGGTTGAACCAAAGGAGCCCGACTATGCCGCGCAAAATCATCATCGACACCGATCCCGGCGTTGACGACACAATGGCGATTTTCTTCGCCCTCTGCTCGCCCGAACTGGAAGTCATCGGTCTGACTACGATCTTCGGAAATGTGCGCACGGCGTTGGCGACGACGAATGCCCTGCGCCTGCTTGAAATCGCCGGGCGGCCCGAGATTCCCGTGGCGCCCGGCGCTGCAAACGCCTTGACGCGGGACTATGAAGGTCCCGTGCCATTTGTGCATGGCGCCGATGGGCAGGGCGACATCGATCTGGCCGAACCGGCCGGGTTGCCTCTGGACATGAGCGCCGCCCAATTCATCGTCGAGCAGGTCAGCGCGCATCCGGGCGAGGTCACGCTCGCGCCGGTCGGCCCGCTGACCAATATCGCCCTGGCTCTGCGCCTGGAGCCGCGCATCGCCGATTGGGTGGATGAAGTGGTTCTGATGGGAGGCAATGCCTTAGTGCCGGGCAACGCCAGCCCGGCGGCCGAGGCGAATATCCGCAACGACCCGGAGGCGGCCGACCTGGTTTTCGGCGCCGGCTGGCAGGTGACGATGGTTGGCCTGGATGTCACGCTGCGCGTGCACATGTCGCCCGACGATATCGCCGACTACGCGACGCACGGCAACCCCATGTCCGAGCATATCTGCCGCGTCTTGCCGCATTACCGCAATTATTTCGAATCCAACTACGATGTCGAAGGCATCTTTGTGCACGACTCCAGCGCCATTGCTTATCTGATCGCGCCTGAGCTTTTCAAGACGCGGCGCTGGCCGATTCGCGTCGGCACGCAAGGTTTGGGCCGCGGCAAAACCTGGCCCGCCACCGGCGGTCGCATTTTGCCGGCTTGGGAGAATCGCCCGCTGGTTAATGTCTGCGTCGGCGTCGATGGCGCGCGGCTGGTTGCGCTGGAGGCGGAACGTCTGCGGGGAGCTTGATGGCTTGCCGCGCCTTTCAATCGCGATAAATCTGCATCATGACGCCGAATTCGTTGAAGAGCATCCATTCGCGCCGAATCCGGCCATCTTTGATTTCCTGCTGCGTGATGCCCCACATATTGACGCGGCGGCCCGTTGGCGGCCCATAGACTCCTTGGCCGCGGTGCGTGCCCACCAGACTCCAGCGCACCGACGCCAGGTAGCCCTCGGCATCATTGCCCATCCAGTAGATATCGTCAACCTGGACGGCAAGGTCGGGGAAGAGCGCCATCAGGCTCAGGATGAAGGATTGATATTCGCCGCGGCCATTGAAGGCGCGCCCGGTGCTGCCGCGAAAGAGCAGGCCCGGGTCGTAGGCCCGCCTCACTTCGCTGAGGCTGCGCCGATTCCAGATATTGTGCCAAGTGCGCCGGACGAACTCTTCGACATCAAAGCCGGCTGCCGTCTCAGGCGGCGGCATGAAAGCGGGCCGGTCTTGGCCGGGCAAGCGCTCCGCCTCGCCGAAGCGCGGATCCTCGCCGCCAGCGGACGCCATTTCGTTGCCTAATTTTCGCGCGACTTCAAGCAAGTCCAAACCCAATTGCTGGACCAGGGCGGCTGTGTCATAGCAGACCCACTCGGCGAAGATCTCATTCTCGAGTGAAACGCAATTGGCGATGCACCACAAGAAGACCTTGGCCCCGGTCGGCGCGCCGAATTTGCTGTATCCGGTGTTGTGCCCGGTGATGACGGTGCGGTGGGATGTATGGAAGCCGACATCTTCGTTACCGGCCCAGATGATCTCATCGGCGAAGAGGCGAATATCCGGGAAGGCATTGATGGTATGCGCGGTATCGGCGACGATTTTTTCATTGCCGTATTGCAGGCCAAAGTCATCGTAGACCCGCGAGTTGTGGCGGTAGGTATCGTAGATGTAACCGATATCCTTCTCTTCCCAGATGCGATGGGTGATGCGCACGATATAGTCGATGATGTCGACGTATGTCTCTTCGAAGCCGCGCATCGGTTGGACGCGCTCCGTCCCCGGGTTGCGCAGGGTGGCGTCGACGCCGCCTTTGGCCGTCAAAGATATGGCGAAATCATTGGGCATGATGCCGGCGCCGCTGGCGATCGCTTTCGGTTCGCCAGCGCTGCTGCCGGCCGCCGCGATTGTGCCTTCACCGTCCACTGGGTCCCTCTGGCCGTTTTTCGCGCTGATAGTCTTGGTACATGCCGAAGACATCAACGCCCATCTGCTTGAAGATATCAATCATATCAATATGCACCCAGTTTGTGATGAGCAGATCGCCGCCCCGCTCCCAGAAGTCCATGATGCGCCAGCGCAGGGAATTGCCGCTGGCCGGCACATTCAAAAACTCGCCGGCATGCACGGCAACCAGGCTTGGCCAGCCGGTCGAAACCGCGAAGCGGCCTTCGGCATAGCGGGCATTATGCGAACCCTCCCAGGTGCCGGACAAGCCATGGAGAAAAACGGTGTGAACTTTATCAAGGAATTCGGCGAGGCTGCGGGCGGTGCCGACGCCGCTGGGGCTATTCCAGGTCATCTCCGGGTGCCAATAGTGCGACATCGGCTGGTCCTTGCGCACCAGCCCGAAAAGCATCGCCTCGACCAGGAGCAGGGTCTGGCGCGTCTCGGCCGGGTCCTGCGGAGTCTGCAGAATGCCGCTGCCGCATTTCACTTTCGGGCGAAGCCCTTCGGTCGCCGGCGCGTCCCAGGGCATCCGAAAGCCGCCTTGCTGCATCACGTCAAGGAGATCGAGCAGAAAGTATGTCTTGACGATCTTGCCCGCCTCCAACTGCATGATTTCGCCGAAGCGGATCTGCGTCTCTTCGCCGGTGGCGCTGATGCCGTTCCAATCTTCGACGAATTTGCCAACGAAGTAGCCGGAGCCGCTCACCCAATCGCTATCGCGGTAGCGTCCCGCCAGCAGCACATCGCAGCGGCGCTTTAAGCCGGGAAACGATCGCAACAGGGGCCGCCAGAAACTGTCAACAAGCGCGTCCGCGCCGGCGATGTCGTTGTAAGGTTCGGGGCCGTGCCAGGCGATGTCCGCGTGCGTGTGGGCCTTGACGACATCTGGCATCTGACTCGGTTCCGAGTCGTTCAGCGCCTGCCAATATGCGCTGATTGTTTCCCGGTTCTGCTGCGCCTGCGACATTGTCATTTGTTTCTCCTGAGTGTTTTTCGGATGCTTGTATATTCTCTTTGTAGTTACGGGCGACCAGGCATGTCGCGCTTTTGAGGGCTGGTTGCTGCTTAGGCCGCGCCTTAGCCTTTCACCGCGCCGGCGGCCAGCCCTTTGACCAGGTGCTTCTGAAAGAAGAGGATCACGACAATAATCGGAATAGTCGCCGAGACCGAGGCCGCGGCCGCCAGCGTCAATTGCGCCGGGTCTTCCGCGCCGGTGTAGCGGGAAATGGCGACCGGCAGCGTCCAGTTGGTCTGCGTCAAGACGCGCACGAGCAAGAATTCATTATATGCCAGGAGCAAGGTGAAGAGCGCGGTCGAGATGATTCCGGGCCAGGCGACCGGCACGATCACATGCAAAAAGGAAGTGAGCCGATTGGCCCCATCGACCATGGCTGATTCTTCCAGGTCCTTGGGCACTTCCATAAAGAAGCTGCGGAGCATCCAGATCGTAAAGGGCTGATTGACCGCCACCAAGGCGATGATGACCAGGATATGCGTGTCAAGCAGATTGGTCAGCGAGCCGATCCAAAAATAGGGCAGAACGAAGGCCAGCCGCGGCAGCGCGCGAAAGGCCAAAGCCGATATCAGAATCACCACGGCCGCCATGCCGGCGTAACGCGCCAGGGCGTAGCCCGCCAGGCAGCCGATGCTGATTGATGTCAGGATGGTGAAGACGGTGACGATGATGGTGTTGATGAAATAGTTGTAGTACTTCGCCATGTATACCGATTGCGGAATCGCCCAGAGCAGGACGCCGTAGCCGAGCAAACCGCCGATGTAGATCCAGCTGGAGTTGAAGGGGATGTAGCGCGCGAAAAGCATGAGACAAGTGATGATGACGGCCGCCAGCAGGATGAGGTAACCGACCGACGAGCCGGCGTCGGGCAGGGAGCGAATCCAGACATCCTGATAGTTTTTCCATGTGGGCTGGAAGATGAAAACCGGCGCGCGCGAAAAGGCGTCCTTGAAAGTCTTGAAGGACTGCAATGTCGTCCAGAAGAAAGGCACGAGGCTGTACACGGCGAAGAGGACAAGCACGACGTGGACGAAGATGCGGCCGGCGCGGCTGCTCACACGGTCCATCTCAGCGCTCGGCGATCTGTTCTTTGTACATGAGATAGAGGAAGGGCACAAGCACAACCATAATGCCGATCACCGTCAGAATCGCCATCGCGTTGGCTTTGCCCAGGCGCTGCACCTGCATCGCGGTCAAGAAGGTGTAGGTCATCACCGTATCGGCTTTGAATTGCGGATTCAGCTCGGAAAGAACAAAGACGCTGTCGAAGACTCGGTAAGAATCCATGATCGAAAAGAGCAATATGAAGATGGTCAGGGAGCTGACATAAGGAATGACAATGTGGCGGATTTTTTGCAGTCGGCTGGCGCCGTCAATGGAAGCGGCTTCGATCATCTCCATCGGCAGCGTCTGCAAGCCGGCGAAATACACCACGATAGTGAAGGGCGTGACGTACCAGATGCCGAAGATGATGATGAGCGTTTTGACCGAGGTCTCGTTGACGCGGAAGCGAGTGCCGGTGAGTTCCTGATAGATCCAGGTCAGCAAACCGGATGGCTCCCAGAGCTGCTTGAACATAATCGTGCCGATCACCGGCACAATAATGAATGGCAGCAGGAAGATCGAAAGGTAGACGCCGCGCAGCAGGCCCGAAACCTGGTCGAGAAAGAGCGCCACGATGAAACCAATTACGACCCAGCTGGGCACGACGATTGCCGTATAAAGCGCGGTGAAATTAAAGGAACTCCAAAAGCGCGGATCGTCCAATACTTCGACGAAATTGCGCAAGCCGACGAACTCCGGCTCGGTGATATTGCGGAAGGTCATGTACTGCATGCCGAGCCAGAGCGCCATCAACAGGGGCACAACCATGAGCGCCAGCATGATGACAATGCTGGGCGCGGCGAATGCGAAGAAGGTCGGGCGTTTCAACTTTCCATTCCCGTTGCGAGTTCGTCCGCTACTGTGTCATGCCGGCTTTTCCCAGCCCGGCCCCTTCCCGAATGTCGGTGTACGCGACCTGAAGCATCCGGGAAGGGGAGCGTTGCCAGGCGTGGCATCACGCCAAAGCAGTCGTCGTCCCCCCGTCGAGACGGGGGGACTGTGGGCGGGCAAGTGATTGTCTAACCCTCGATGAATCCCTGCGCCGTCGCTTCGGTGATGTAATCAGCGGCGGCGGCGTCCAGGGCTTCCTTCGCGCTCATATCGCCCGGCCAGACCAGCGGCAGGTACTGCTCAAGTTTGGCGATGGCGATGCTGACCGCCGGATTGACGGCGTAATTGCCAATGCCGTTGCCGATGGTCTCGTTGGCGGCGGGCAGGTAAGGGCCACCGTAGGCGGCGGCTGAATTGCGCGTGGTCGAGCCGACGGCGGCTGCCGCTTGCTGGCTGGCGACATCGGCCGTTTCCATGATGACCTGGAAGATCAAGTCCGGATCGTTGGTGGTGTTGGTCGGGATAAAGTAGAAGTCCAGCCAGGCGGATCCGGCCCGCGGGCCATCTTCCAGGACGCGCGGCGCCGGCGCGTAAGCGATGGCATCGCCCAGGTCGGTGCGCTCGGGATCGGCCATGGTGGCGGCGCGGCTCGCCCAGATCTTGGTCAGCGGCAGGCCGCCGTTGCCCATCGCCACTTGAATCTCGTTCAAGCCGTAGGCGACGCCATCGGGTCCCACGCAGCGATTTACGGTCTCGATCATCAGATCGACCGCGGCCAGGCCTTCATCATTCTGGAAGATGGGCATGTTGTCATCATCAAGATAGTCGCCGCCCAGCGCGCGCAGCAGCATGAAGAACTCCAGCTCCCAGGCGCGGGAACGCGAAACATCCATCGCGTAAATCAACTCCCAATCCGGATTGCCCAGGCCCATCTCGTCGCAGAGCGCGATGAGCTCGTCGTAGGTATCAGGCACGGCCCAGCCCATCTCTTCAAAGACATCGCTGCGGTATACCAGGTGCAGCGTGTTGCCGACCACGGGCACGCCATAGATATTGCCGTCGTAGGTGGCGCTGTCCCAATAGCCTTGCGGGATATCGCCGAGGTCGTATTCGTCCCAGTATTTCTCGATCAGGTCATTCAATGGCATGACCCAGCCGGGCGCGCCCCAATCGGCGATCTGGCCGTTGGCGCCATGCAAGATGTCATAGGGTGAATCGCCGCCGCCGGACAGGGCCAGGGCGACCTGCTCCCGCAGGGAGGCTGAATCCAGCAGGTTTGTGTTTATGGTGAGGTTTTCTACATCGCTGCAGGCTTCCATCTCAGCAGCGTAGAACTCGGTAATGGCGAAGGGCCAGCTGATCATCTCGATCGTGACCGGCTCGGCCGGCGCATCGATATTGCAGGCGTCTCCGCTTTGGGCGAGCGCCGGGATGCCGACAAGCAACCCCAGCAAGGACAGGACAATTAGTAACTTGCGCATTGCTTTCTCCTCATATAGTTGGGCTTTTCTTCGTTTGCGATACAAAAAGGCGCGCTTTCGCGATCGCCACCTTTTCCAAATCCTCAGGACCGCCGCAACGGTCGGTCATGCTCCCCCTTGCGCGGGCGCGGCGGTCGACTGCCGCGCGATCAATTCCACCGGCAGGATGTGCTGCTGCGCTTCCGCGTCATCATTCGCAATCAGCTTTAAGAGGCTTTCCACCGCCAGCGCCCCCATCTCGGATGCCGACTGCCACACGGTTGTCAGGGCGGGTTCCGTCACGCCGGAGGATAAAACGCCATCGTAACCGGCGACGGAAAGATCATGCGGGATGCGGATGCCGCTTTCCCGGGCCAGCGAGAGCGCTCGGATAGCGCTGGGATCGGTGAAAAAGAGGATTGCGCTCGGCGGCTCGGGCAGGGCCATGAAGCGCTGGAATGACCTCGTATCATAATCCGCGGTCGCGGAATCGGCCGATATGACGAGCGACTCATCGTATTTGATGCCGGCGGCGCGCAGGGCCTGAACATAGCCGCTATGCCGGTCGTAGTCAGTTTCGTAGACTTCCGGCAGCCGCTCAAATGCGATTCGTCGATGACCCAGGGAGATCAGGTACTCGGTCAAGAGGCGCGCGCCTTGCCTGTGATCGGCGGCGACATAAGAGATATCGTCATGCGGGACGCGCCGCGGCAGGAAAATATGCGGCATGCGCTCGTCGGTCAGCATGCGATGAAGCGCGACGGTTTCATGAAATTGCGGCGGCCAGGCGACGATGAGGCCATCCACTTCGCGGGAACGACAGAGGCTGATGAGGCGCTCGGCCTGGCCCGCCATCGACGTATAAAGAATCAGATTGTATGCCGCTTCCTCGGCCACCGTCGCCATGCTGGGAATCAGCTCGGCCAGAAAATCGGAGACCTTGTGGATGGGGTAGTTGACGACCAGTCCAATCTTGTCAGTGCGCTGACGGCGGAGATTGCGAGCGGCCGCCGAGGGCTGGTAGCCGAGTTCGCGCGCGGCTTGCGTCACGCGCTGCTTGGTGCGTGGGGAGACATCGCCGCGGTCGTTGAGCGCTTTGGACACGGTGGAGCGCGAGACGCCGAGCTCGTTGGACAGGTCTTCTATAGTAACGGGCATATCAGTTCTCGATTCGTCCCGTCGAATCTGGCAAGTTTACGAAATCGATTTCGTACATGTGGACACAGCATAACACGATTGACGCGCGATTGCAAGTTTCAAGCCTGGATTCAGCTGGCGGCCGACGCTGACGCTTCAAAAAAGCGAATCGTCGCGTCTCGCAAGGGGGGCCATTCGTGGCCGCAATCCTCTATGATCTCTAGCGTCGCGTCGCAGCCCAGTCGCTGATATTGATCGTACAGCGCCGCGAGGCGTTGGCCGCGCGTTGCGCCGGCGAGATTGGCGCCGGGCGCCCAACCGGGATCGTCTTGTGCGATTGTGATATCTTCATCATCGTTCTCGCCGACCAGGAGCTGAATCGGGAGCGCGCGCAGGGCGGGTATGTCAATAGGGCGGCCGAAGAGCCGCTCGGCATCGCGGATTCCGGGCCACCAATCGAGCGATTCATCAAGCAGCGTCACCCGGCCCGGCGCCGCCAGCGAGAGGGCGGTCAGGCGCTCCGCATAAAAATAGGCGAAGCGATGGGCGAATTGCGCGCCGCCGGAAAAACCGCCCAACATGAAGCGGTCGAAACTTACAGCGTAACGCTGGCGTATTTCATCAACCATGCCCAGCAGAACCCTATCGAAACGGATATCGCGGTAGCGCAGCAGCTTGTAATTTTCGACATCCTGCGGGTCGATGAGCCCGGCCGGGAAGAGCGGGCAAATCAGCAGGACTTGATTGCGCAGGGCGAAATCCGTGAGTTGATCGCGATAGCTGGCGGCATCGCGGTAAGTCCCGTGCACGTAAACGCAGATCCGCCGAATCTGATGCGGTACATATAAACAGTACGAGAAGCGAGGATCCGCGCCGTAAGCGATGAAGGCCGTTCGACGGTAAAGGAATGGCGATCCCTTTTCGCGCGAGCGCTTTAGCGCTGAGTTTCTCGGCATGAGCTGGTCAGTGCTGAAAGCGCGCTCGAGGCGCTTCGCATGTAAACACCATCTTTGTGATTCCAAGCCTCCTCTAGTTCACGCGAAATCGCTCCAGAAATTCGAAGTCCGGCGTGACGCCCAAGCCCGGGCGATCAGGAACGGTCAAGCAGCCGTCCGCATCCAGGCTCATGCTTTCCTGGAAGATCTGGCCGCGGTTGACATCGACCGTTTCTCGATAGAATTCAACGATGAGGCCATTGGGAATGGCGGCGACCAGGTGAAGATGAACCTCCTGGTCGCCATGTGGCGCGATCTGCAGGCCGTGGGCGGAGGCCAGGGCGGCGACATTCATGAATTCAGTAATGCCGCCCAGGATCTCAGCATCGGCATTAAATATCGCCGCGGCATCGGCGGCGATCAGATCGCGGAAGCCATAACGAGTATATTCGTTTTCACCCGTTGCGATCGGGATCGCGGTGGCCGCCGCCAGCTTGCCGTGCCCGCGATAGTCGTCCGGCGCGAGCGGTTCTTCAAACCAGAAGATGTCATAAGGTTCCATTTTGCGGGCGATGTTGATCGCCTCGCGTACGCTGTAAGCGCAGTTGGCATCCACCATCAGCTTGACGTCTCCGCCGATGGTCTCGCGAACGACGCGAACGCGTTCGACATCTTCGGCGATGCTGGCGCCGCCGATCTTCATTTTGACGGCTCGGGCGCCCAGCCTCAGATTCTCTTCCATTTCGGCGGCGAGGCCGGCGAGCCCCTTGCCTTCCTCATAATAGCCGCCCGCGATGTATGCGGGCGCGCGATCGCGGAAACCGCCGAGGAGCTTATGGATTGACTTGCCCGTCGCCTTGCCCATCAGGTCCCAAAGCGCGATATCCAGGCCGCTGATGAATCGCGTCGTGATGCCCCGGCGCCCGACCAATTTGGGTTCCCAGAGCGCCTCCCAAATGCGTCGGTAATGGAAGGGGTCCTCGCCCACCACAAGCGGTTTGAAATGCTCCAGCAAGCCTTGCGACACCAGCGCCATGCCGAGGGTTTGCGGTTTATGCGCCCAGCCGAAACCAGTAAGGCCGGCGTCGGTATGCACGCAAAGCAGATTGAGTCCGCTATGGGTGTAGACGTGCTTGCCGTTGCGGATGGGCTTGCCCCGCTCCCAACGGTACTGTCGCAATTCTATATCGCTGATCTTCATTTCGCCTCCTTCTTTTAGACCACTAACGCTGCCTTCAGCGCCGGCGGAAGACATATTGCGCCAGGCGACGGGCCGCGCCGTCAACCGGGCAGCGCCGCGCCACTTCCGCCAGCAAATCGTATTCGCGCTGCGCCAGCATCGGCAGCGAATAATTCTCCACGGCGAATTTCCGCGCATTTTCGCCCAACCTGCGCATCAGGTAGGGCTGGGCCAGCACGGTCTTGATGGCGTCGGCGATGCTGTCGGCATCGGTTTCGCAGAGGTAGCCGGTCACTCCGTGCTGCAGTGCGCTCTGGATACCGGGAACGCGCGTGCCGATCACGGGCATGGCGCAGGCCATGGCTTCAATCAAGGCCCGGGGATGCCCCTCCGTAAATGAGCAGAGAACGAAGACCTTGGCTTGATTGATGTAAACGGGCAACTCATCGTTTCTGATCCGTCCCAGCCAGTGGATTCGCCCGTCGAGGTCGCCATATTTGGCATGCAGCCGGTCCGCCTCAGCGCTGGCGAATGAACCATGTCCGCGCGCAGTGCCGGAACCGATAAGGGCGATACTGAGGCCCAGGCGCTGCACAGCCGACAGGAGCGCATCCAGGTTCTTCACCGCTTCCAGACGCCCAATATAGACCAGGTCATAGCGCTTTTCGGCCGCGATATGGCGGAAGATGTCCGTATCGACATGGTTGGGCAAAATAGATATCTTGCCGGCGCCGGCCGGCGCCTGTTGAACGACGTACTCGGCGATTTCCGGCGCTGAGGCCATAACTTGCGCAGCCGCCGTTATGCCCTTTTTTTCGAGACCGACGATGTTCTCAATCATAAGCGTGGCTTGGGGGTTGGTGGCGCGTGACAGCGTCGACCAGTGATAGCTCATTCGGTATACAAGCGGGATACGCCAGGCGCTATGCGCACGCAGCGTGCTTACGATTCCCGTGGAATCGGCGGTTATCAGGACATCGGATTGCAGCAAGCGCCGGGCATGGATCAAGTGGGCGCGTCTCTCATATACGGGCGCGGGAAGACCCATCCAATTCGGCAAGATCATCATGCCGGGAAGCTGGTCGCGAAAGGCGTATTCGTCGCGGCCGCCATGGCTGACGATGCTGACGCGAACGTTATGCTTCTGGAGAGCGCGGTACATTTCCATTTCGCGGCTCAATATGCCTGAATCTTCCCAGGTGCGAAGGCTGCCCATGTGGCGCAGGAATAAGGTCAGGTTCAGGCTTTCGCGCATCAATACAGCCGCGGAACGCTCGATGGGCGGGATATGCGCAAAGTTTAACCGGCGCGGACGCTGCGGTGAAGGCCAGGCGCGCCTAGCCAGTCTAGCGCCCGGAGGGCAGGCCCGCGGCCGCCTTGCATTCCATTTGCCAATCTAGCGCCGCCGGAAGAGGTAGTTTGCGATGCGCCGCGGCGCGCTGTCAAGCGGATGTTGGCGTGCGATATCCTGGAGCAAGTCATATTTGCGCTGCACAATCGTTGTCAAGGAACAGTTTTCCAATGCGTATTTTCGGGCGTTTGCGCCCATGGTCGCCATCAAGTCGGGCCGGGCCAGAACGGTCTTGATGGCGTCGGCGATGCTATCCGCGTCGGTATTGCAAAGATAACCGTTGACTTCATGCTGCAGCACTGTCTGCGTACCGGGAACGTCCGTGCCAATACAGGGCAGCCCGCAGGCCATCGCTTCCACAAGCGAGCGCGCAATCCCTTCGGTGAAAGAACAGATAATGAAGAGCCTGGCCTGATTTAGATAGTTCGGCAGGTCCTCATTCTTGACGCGTCCCAGCCAGTGGACGCGCCCGTCCAGGTCGCCGAATATGGATTGGAGACGTCTCTGCTCCATATCGTCCGTCCTGCCATCGCCAAGAATTGTGCCCGAACCGATGATCGCTAGCGTGAGCCCGAGCCGCTGAACCGCCTTCAGCAGGGACTCAAGATTCTTCACCGCTGTGATCCGGCCGACAAAAATCAAATCGTATTGTTTGCCGGTGGGAATCGGCTGGAAATTGTCCGTGTCTACAAAGCTGGGCATAATCGACAGCCGGTGTTTGGCGGCTGGCGACTGCTCAATGATGTATTCCGCTATGTCCGTGGTATGGGCGATGATATGGCTGGCCCGGTTCCACATCTTGCGCTCCAGCCCCGCTACGCGTTTGGCGAATTCAGGATTATCCGGGTGGTACCGCCTTGTATTTTTCGAAAGCAAATAGCTGTTGCGGCAGACGAGGGGAATCTGCCAAGCCCAGGAAATACTCAATGCTTCAATCATGGCGCCGGAGTCATCGGTGAGCAAAATGTCTATACCGAGCAGACTGGCGGCATGAATCTGGTGAATGCGGCGCGTGTAGAGCCTTTCGGGCAGGCCCAACGAATTAACGATAATGCGCATGCCGGGCAGCCGAGGCGCGAATTCCAACTCCTTGCGCCCACCCGGGCTGTAAATGGTAATCCGCATCCCTCTATTTTGAAGTTCGCGATAGCGGCTGAGCTGCCGGTCGAATGTGCCCGAATTTGCCCATTGCCGAAGGTTGCCGCCCGCCGTCAGGAGCACGCCAATATGCAACGGTCTAGTCAAGTCTGTTTCACTCCTGGATGCAGTACATCACTTATAGCTCAATATAGCACAGAACATACCGTAGCATGGATAAATGACCGAGATTGACTTTGATCCCGGCGCGATTCAAGGTCTAAGCTCAACCCCGGCGGCGCAGCAGATAATGCGACATTCGCGCTGCCGCGCTGGCCCGCGGTTGTCGTTGCGCGATATCCCAGAGCAAGTTCAATTCCCTCTGCGCCAGTTGCGGCAGCGAATAATTCTCGACGGCGTATTTGCGCGCGTTAGCGCCCAGCTTCCGCATCAACTCCGGCCGCGCAAATAGCGCAGCGATCGCGTCAGCGATACTCGCCGGGTCAGTCCCGCAGAGGTAGCCCGTGATCTCATGCCGCAGCACATTGCGAATGCCCGGGACATCGGCGCCGACGATCGGCATGCCGCAGGCCATGGCTTCGATCATGGCGCGCGGATGCCCTTCGATAAGCGATGGGAGAATGAAGGCTTTCGCGCCCTGAATGTACTTTGGCAATTCATCGTTTTTGATACGCCCCAGCCATCGAATCCGCCCGTCGAGATCGCCAAATCGCTCTTGAAGCGCGGCGGTCTCATCGCCGGGCGCGCCGCCGATCATGGCAATCGTCAAGCCAAGCCGCTCGACCGCTTCAAGCAGGGCGAAGAGGTTTTTCTGTTTGGCGAAGCGCCCAACGTAGACCAGGTCATAATCGTTGGCGCCGGGCCGGGGACGGAAGTGCTCAGTGTCCACATGGTTGGGAATGACCGTCAGCTTGTCCGCGGCTTCGGGCAGCATTTGCTTCAAGTCGTCCGCGATTTCGTCTGTCGCGGCGATCACTTGGCAGGCCGCTTCCAGGGCCTTCCGCTCCCGGCCGGCCAGGCGCCGGTAGTGCGTCTCGTCGCTGGCGTCGAGGGCGCGCGCGAATTTCGAAGCCACATAACCCAGGCGGTAGATGAGGGGTATGCGCCAGGCCCAGGCGATTTTCAAAGCCGGATTCGTCGCCGCCGCATCGGAGGTTCGCAGCAATTGCGCCCCCAGCAGCCGCGGCCCGAGAACCTGGTGGATGCGCTTCCGGTAGAGACCGTCCGGCAGGCCGATCCAGTTGGGCAGTATTTTCATGCCGGGCAGAAGCGCCTTGTAATCGTACTCCTCCCGCCCGCCGAAGCTGACGAGACTGATCTGAACGCCCGCCTCCTGCCAGTAGCGGTAAAGCGCGACCTGCCGGTCGAAGACGCCCGATTCTTCCCACAAGCGCAGCGAGCCGCCTTCGGGCAGGACCACCGCCAGTTCCAGGTTCTGGGTCATGGCGCGCCGGCCCCGATTGGCGCCGATTTATCGACGGCGGACGACATAATTCACCAGGCGCTTGGGAGCGCTGTGAACGGGATTAAGCCGCGCGACATCGGCCAGGATTTCAAATTCGCGGCGCGCCAGCTTGGGCAATGCATAATTTTCCAGGCTGAAGCGGCGCGCATTTTCGCCCATGAGGCGCATCAAACGCGGCTGCGCCAGGACGGCCTTGATCGCCCCCGCGATGCTCTCGGCATCGGTCGCGCAGAGATAGCCGCTGACTTCATGCTCCAGGATACTGCGAATGCTGGCGATATTGCTGCCGATGCAAGGCAAGCCGCAGGCCATCGCCTCAAGCAGCGATCGCGGATGGCCCTCGCTGTGCGAGCACAGTATATTGACTTTAGCCCGATTCAGGTAAGCTGGCAGGTCTTCATTCTTGACGCGGCCGACCCAATGGATGCGCCCGTCCAGATCCCCGAAGCGATCTTTGAGTTTCAAGGATTCGTCATAGGTCGTGCCGACTTCCCGCTCCAGCGGTCCGCCAATGATCGCGATGCTGACATCCAGTTTCTCGACCGCTTCAAGCAGCGCCTGCAGATTCTTTACGACGGACAGCCGGCCAACATAGACCAGGTCATAGCGCTTTTCCATTGAAAGCGGGCGGAAGACCTCGGTATCGACAAAATTCGGAACGATGCGGACCTTGGCCGCGGACTCCGGCGCCATGCGCGCCATACTGTCCGCCAGCGCCTGCGAGGGTGCGATGATCCGGGCGGCGTCTCTGAGCCCTTTGCTTTCCATGCTTTCCAGCTTCTCAATCGTGTCGGCATCGTCGGGGAAGGTCTTGCGGCGCAGGTCGGTGAGCAGGAAATCCGTGCGATAGACCATGGGCAGGCCGAAGGCCCAGGCGATGCGCGACGCTTCCACGAGCGACGGCGAATTCCAGGTGCGCACGACCTGCGCCTTCACAAGCCGCGGCGCGTGCAGTTGATGCAGATGGCGGCGGTAGCGCTTCGCTGGCAGGCCGAGCCAATTGCAGAGAATGCGCATGCCGGGCAGACGCGCCCTGAACTCATATTCATCGCGCTGCCCGTAACTGACGATGTCGATTTCCGCGCCCTGCCGCTGTATCGCGCTGAGGTAAGCCAGTTCGCGATCAAAAAGACCTTTCTCTTCCCACTGACGAATGGTGTCGCCGTAGGCCAAGGCAATGACCAGCCGAATGGATTCCGACATGTAGCGACTTCTCCGTCACCGGCACGACTTGACGCCTCAGGCATTATAGCCGGATACTTTTACGTTTGTGCGGGCTCATGGCGCGAAACCGGGGCAAGCGCTTCAAAACTGGCGTACGCTGCGATCACGAACGTCAAACTGACATTTAACCACCGAGGACACCGAGAAAAGCGATTGATCAGAGACTTCGCGGCATTCTTGCGGGCGACACACAGTGTCGCCCCTACAATCACTGGCAATTCAAAGTTTTCCCAAGAGAAAATACTTTGTGCTCTTTGTGTCTTTGTGCCTTTGTGTTGAAAAAACCCTCTGCATTCTCAGTAAACGCAAGTAAGTAATTCAGAAAATGCGCATCGTCTATCGCGGTATTCATGCGGGCGAGCCAAGGCTCGCCCCTACGGCATACGGGGAAACTGTGCGCACGGGTGAACGGCGGTCAGCGCTGCCCAACGAGTATTGATACCAGCAACGGACGTCTCAGCGAGACGCCCCTGCAATCGTCGGCGATTCCAAGTTTATCCAAGAGAAAAGACTTTGCGTCCTTTGTGTCTTTGTGCCTTTGTGTTGAAAAAACCCTCTGCGTTCTCAGTAAACGCAAGTAAGTAATTCAGAAAATGCGCATCGTCTATCGCGGCATACATGCGGGCGACACACAGTGTCGCCCCTACGGCATACGGGGAAACTGTGTGTACGGGTGAACGGCGGTCAGCGCTGCCCAACGAGTATTGATACCAGCGACGGACGTCTCAGCGAGACGCCCCTACAATCGTCGGCGATTCCTACGTTGCCCAAGAGAGAATACTTTGTGCTCTTTGTGTCTTTGTGCCTTTGTGCTGAAAATACCCTCTGCCTTCTCTGCGTTCTCTGTGTTCAAAGAAAGTTGATGCGCTTGCCCTGATCGCGTACCGCGTCCCCGTTTTGAAATCGCTCCGGAAGCGCTATCATCAGCGGCGTCCCCCATGAGCCCAAGAGCCGGAGGCGAATATGACGGACTGGCGACAAAGACTGGCGATCATCAGCGACGAAGCCGACGATTCATTCGCGGAAGCCCTGCGCGTCTGCATGCCGCTGGGCATCCGCGCCTATGAACTGCGCGGCCTGGGCGGCGGGCGCTTCCCGGATGTCCCTGAGCCGGCGCTGCATGAGGTCTCCGCCGCGGCCGCCGACGGAGCGGTGGACTTGATCGGCGTCAGCCCGGGTTTCTTCAAAGGCCCGCTTGACCCGCAAACGGTCGAGACGACATTCGCCACGGGATTGCCCAAAGCGATCCGGCTCATGCAGGGCTTGGGCATCATGCAGATAACATTCTTCACGTTTCAACGTCCCAACCGGGCGGCGGAAATCCCGGCGGCCATATACGATCATTTGGGACGGGCGATCGAAGTCTGCCGGCGCGAAGGCATCGAGCTTGTGCTGGAAAATGTCGCGAGCAATTTCGGCGACACCGGCGCCAATCTGGGGCTGATCGCGCGCAGGCTGGGCGTCCGCGTCGTCTGGGACCCGGCCAATGCCGCCGCATCGGGGGAAGTCGCCTGGCCTGCCGGATACGACCATGTGCGCGACTTGTTGGCGCATGTGCATTTCAAGAACTGGCTGCCCGACGCCGGCTTCGTCGCGATCAACGCGGGCAAAGCGGACTTGGCTGGCCAGGTGGCGGCGCTGAAGGCCGATGGCTATGCCGGTTATTATTGCTTGGAGCCGCACCAGTGGGGGGACCGCCGCAACGCCGTTCGCAGCAACGCCGAGCAGCTTCTGCGCTTGCTGGCCGCGGACTAGAGGCGCAGACCCCAGGCAATCGCTTCAAAATAGGCATCCGCTGAAATCACCAAAGTCAAACTGAGATTTCACCACCGAGGGCACCGAGTACACCGAGAAAAGCGATTGATCAGAGATTTCGCGGCATACTTGCGGTCGTCTCAGCGAGACGCCCCTACAATCGCCAGCGATTCCAAGTTTATCCGAGAGAAAGAACTTTGTGTCCTTTGTGTCTTTGTGCTGAAATAACCCTCTGTGTTCTCTGCGTCCTCTGTAGTTCAAAATTGATTTTCAAGCGATTGCCCTGGCGCTCGCCCACCGTCTTTTGACGCGCATACGCGAAAGTGCTATTCTCACTCGAATTGCCCAGGGCGAGGGGAATCCGCAGCGGTGAAAATTCAGAGCAGCGCCTCCACGGCCAGCCGCGCCGAACTCGTCCTTTTCGCCTTTGACGACCACGCCATCCCGCTGCAGCGCGGCGTAGAGCTTCATCTCAATAGCCACCGCGCGGAATGCGGCCGCACTCGCATCGTCCTGCCGCCGGGCCCGGCCGGCGCGCCCGACAGCGAACATGTCGCCTACTACGGCACGGTGACGCGCGTCGGCGACGCACTCTGGATGTGGTACCTGGGTCAAGGCGCGGGCGAGACCTGGCGGCAGCGCGTCTGCCTGGCGACGAGCGTCGACGGCCGCAATTGGGAAAAGCCGAATCTGGGGCTGGTCGAATACAAGGGCGGGCGCGACAACAATCTGGTGGACATGGGCGGGCAGGTCGGCAATATCACCGCCTGCGTCGTCTTCTACGAACCGGAAGAGCCCGACCCGGCGCGCCGCTATAAGATGGTCTTTGAAGATCATCGCTATGGCGCGCGATTTGCGGTCGCATTTAGCGAAGACGGCTTGCGCTGGCGCGAATCGGAGCGCAACCCGGTCGGTCCCTGGCTGGAGATGGCGGGCGGCGCCAAGGTTGACGACATGTATATCATCTGCGGGCAAGGCGGCAAGCACGTTCCGGGCGTCTTCAGGCAATTCGCCAGCCATATCTCCTACGACTTTGAGCATTGGAGCGCCGCCTCTTGCCTGGGTTTGCAGCGCGTCGACCTGGCGCCGCGGCCGCGCGTCTTCGGCCGTGACGCCGGCGAGCAGATTCACCTCGGCGCCGGCTTGTGGAATCGCGGCAATGTCATCATCGGCTTCTACGGCATGTGGAACGGACACGCTTCCAACGACCGGCGCATGACAACGATGGACCTGGGCCTGGCGCTCAGCCAGGACGGCTTGCACTACCGCGAGCCGATACCCAACTTTCCCATCGTGTCGGCGGCTGAGGATGGCTGGGTCAAACCGCCTCATGGCGATCAAGTTCTGAATTTCCCGGCGCTGATCCAGGGCCAAGGTTTTGAGAATATCGGCGATGAGACGCTGTTTTGGTATGGACCCTGGCCCGAGCAAAAGAGCGACGGCGTCCGCCTGGCCGCCTGGGAACGCGATCGCCTTGGTTATCTGCAAGCATATATTGGCGGGCCGCAAGCGGGCGAAGACGAGCGCCAGCCGCATATCATCTCGGCGCCGATTGACCTGGAAGGGGCGGCGGCGCGCGTCACCCTCAACATGGATCGGCTCAACGAATATAGCGGCGTCAGCGTCGAAATTCTCGATGAGCGCCTGAATCGCCTGCCGGGTTATACGCGCGCGGATTGTAACAGCCTGACGGAGAATGGTTATAATCAACTCGCAGCATGGGGCGAACGCGACTCGATTGTCCACAGGGGCCGGGTGCGCGTCCGCATCGACTTCACCGGCGTACGCCCGGAAGATGTCCGCTTGTATGCGATTTATTTGAAAGAAGCGATATAGGAGGAAAGCATGAAACTCTTTGAATATCCCGATTTGCTTGAAAACTGGGAGCAGACGATCAACCGCTACGCCTGGCAGAAGGTCGAATTTGGCGCAGAGGGCGTGGCGGAAAAACTGAGCGAGATTGAGGCGCTGCTCAAGCAAAAGGTGGCGGAACTGGATGCCTTGCCCAACGACCCCGAGCTGGAGAAAGCGGAACCGGATGATCTGCCATCAATCCTGGCGCTGCGTCCCGAGGGCCGCCGTCGCCTGCTGACGGCCCTGCCGGAAGACTTCCGCGATCGGCTGGAAGGGGCCTGGCTGGGGCGCTGCGCCGGCTGCACGCTTGGCTCAATCGTCGAAGGCTGGACCGTGCAGCGCATGACAGATTGGGCGGCTTATCTTGGCGACCCGTTTCCGCTGGTGGATTATTGGAGCCAGGCGGAACAGCCGCATCTGCCCAGGCTGAAGGCCAGCGTGCGCCATGATTATACGCCCTCCAAGATGGATGGCGTGCCTTCCGACGATGATCTGAATTACACGCAGCTTGGTCTGCTGGTCCTGGAGGAATACGGACCCGATTTCACGACGGATGACATGGGCGCGGCCTGGGTGAAGTATCTGCCCTTCGCCTTCACGGCCGAGGGCGTCGCCCTGGAGAACCTGCGCAATGGCGTGCCGGCGGCGCAAGCGGGCGGCCTCAACAATCCCTGCCTCAATTGGATCGGCGCCGATATCCGTTCCGATCCCTGGGGATATGCCGCGCCCGGTTGGCCGGAAAAGGCGGCGGAATTCGCCTGGCGCGACGCCATGATCAGCCACCGCCGCAACGGCGTTTACGCCGCCATGTATTTCTCCGCGGCGATTGCAGCCGCCTTCGCCGTGGATGACCCGATGGATGCGCTGAAGATCGCCTTGGAAGAGATCCCGGCCGATTCCATCACGGCGCGCGAAATCCGCTGGGCCCTGGATTTGGCGCCTTCCATCACCGGTTACAAGGATGCCGCCGCGCTTGTCGCCGAGCGCTACCCGGGTTTGTGGAAATCGCATTCCTTCCAGAATAACGCCTTGACGATATGGGGTCTGGCGGTCGGCGGCGATGACTTCACCAAGGTCATCGGCGAGACGGTCTCGATGGGCCAGGACAATGACTGCACCGCCGCCACCGCCGGCAGCATCTTCGGCGCGGTTTATGGGACGAGCGCGATTCCCGAGCACTGGACGCGCAACTTCAACAACAAGGTCGCGACGTACTTGAATGGGCAGGCGCCCTTCGCCATTGACGACACCGTCGATCGCTTCGTCGTCCAGGCGGAGCGGGTCCTGGCTGGATAATGAGAAATTGCCGGATCGCCGGTCGCAAGTTTTACGCCGGACAAAGGGGTGCTTGACAAGTCGCCCCGAACACTGGAAATGTCAATTACACCATCGCTAATCAGATTCGAAAGACAGGAGAGAGAAAAATGAAACTGTTTGACTATCCGGAAAAGATAAGGATGTGGGAGCGCAAGATCAACGCTTATGCGCAGCAGCAGGTCGAATTCGGCTCGACCGGCGTCGCCGAGAAGGTTGCTGAGATCGAAGCCCTGCTGCAGGAGAAGGTGGCGGAGCTGGCGGCTATGCCCATCGACGCGGAACTGGCGAGCGCCGAACCGGACGACTTGGAGACGATCCGCAGCTTGCGCCCGGCCGGCGACCGGCGCATGTGGTCGTCGCTTTCTGACGATTTTCGCGATCGCCTGGAAGGCTCCTGGTTAGGGCGTTGCGCCGGCTGCACGCTTGGTTCCATCGTCGAAGGCTGGACGGTCGAGCGCATGGAAGAATGGGCGGCCTACATCGGCGACGAATACCCGCTGGTGGATTATTGGAGCCAGGCCGAACAGCCCCACAGCCGCAGGTATCAAACCAGCCTGCGCGAAGACTACACTTCCGCCAAGATGAACGGCGTGCCCACCGATGACGACCTCAACTACACCTTGCTCGGGCTGATGATCCTGGAGGAATACGGCATCGATTTCAGCACCGACCAATTGGGCGAAGCCTGGATCAAGTACCTGCCTTTCGCCTTCACCGCCGAAGGCATCGCGCTGGACAACCTGCGCAAGGGCGTCCCGCCGATGCAAGCGGCCGAGGTCGATAACTGCTTTCTCAACTGGATCGGCGCCGATATCCGCTCCGATCCCTGGGGTTACGCCGCGCCCGGCTGGCCCGAGAAAGCGGCGGAATTCGCTTACCGCGACGCCTACGTCAGCCACCGGCGCAACGGCATCTACGCCGCCATGTATTTCTCGGCGGCGATTTCTGCCGCTTTCGCCGTTGACGATCCGGTTGACGCGCTCAAGATCGGGCTTGAGGAAATTCCGGCGGACTGTTACCTGGCGCGCGAAGTGCGCTGGGCCCTGGATATGGCGCCGTCCATTAAGAATTATCGCGATGCCGCCGCCGCCATTGAGGAGCGCTACACCGTTATGGGCAAGGCGCATGCCATCAACAATACGGTGCTCACCGTCTGGGGGTTGACTGTGGGCGGCGATGATTACACCCGGGTCATCGGCGAAACGGTCGCCATGGGCCAGGATAACGACTGCACCGCCGCCACCGCCGGCAGCATCTGGGGCGCGGTCTATGGCAAGAGCGCCATTCCCAAGCACTGGTACAAGAACTTCAACAACACGGTCCATACTTTCCTGTACCACCAGTCGCCCTTCGCCATTGACGATACAGTCGACCGCTTCGTCGTACAGGCGGAAAAGGTCTTGTCCAGTAGCTAGACCGACCGCGAGCCATCGTCCCGATTTGTATCGCCTGACGAGAGATGTAGGGGCGACCTATTAGAGTCTGTTGAAAAACGCGTTCAAATGGATTGGGGTGCCAGGAACTGGATAGAAAAAGAATCTGTCACGTGGCCCAGATACCTCGCCAAGCGCTTCAGATTTACCGCAGTGGCTGTGAATGCCGCTTGCAATGTGGCTTTCTCTTGTCCGCGATAACGATTTTGCCTCAAGCCATGTCTTCGCGCCAGTTCTCCTATCGTGCTTTCAATGCGAGCGCGGGCATGCATTTCCTTGACAAAGCCGGCGCTGGCTTGCTCTCTTCGTCGTTTAGTCAACTGCTTATGATACGGCGAGATCTCGAGGCTGCGTCCGCGTTTCTCGGTCGTACACAGGGAGTTGAAAGGACATCGCTGACACTGCTTGCCGAAGCGGACGTTCCAGGCGACATCATGTTGAGAAGAGGGGTTGAAAACGGTCGCCTTCTTGCCGGCTGGACAACGGGCCTGCCGCCGCTCCACATCAACATCGAAATCTTGCAAACGGAAGCCGACCGGCTTGCGCGAATTGCTGCCGATGAAACCGCGCAGATCAAGACCCTTTTGCTCGCTGTCGTGCAGGGTCTTGCCGTTACAATAAGCCTGATCCACATACTGCTTTTCCGGCAACAAACCCCGCTCCGCCAAGCGCTTTAGAATCTCTTCCAGCGCCTTGCCATCGGCTTCATTCGCGCTGTGAATCCCGATGTCGGTGATGACTGGGAAGGCGCCATCCACTGTCTCCGTCACTTGCGCCTTGTAGCCGCGCCAGGCTGTTTCTTTCCCTTTGCGGCTATAACGAACGGAGGGCTCGTGCGGCGAAGTAATCACATCCCCTTTCGCGTCAATATTGGCTTTGGCTTTCAGACCTGATTCACCATCCTCATCGCCTTGATCAAACTGCTGCGAAAGAACCTGAGACAGCGTGATTATCTCGGGCAAATCCTGCCATGCCGCTTGCCCATGCTGCGCAATCTGCGACAGCAGCCAGAACCCGTCTTGCCCAGCAGCCAGCAGCGCTTCCTTGGTTTGCGCTGGGCTCAAACGGAATTCACTCCGCTTTTGACTGTTAAAGTTGACAAAACTGACTGGCAAGACTTGGCGGACCCATTTCCCATCGGCGTTGGTTAAAGCGCCCAAAGCCAAACGCAGCGTCTCCCAGACCAATTCCAGGCGACTTAGACGCTCCACCGCCGCCAATACATGCGTCGCATCGGTCCGCTGGCGCTTCGACTTCACATAACCCAACTTAAACAGATACTTCAGCACCTGCTCAAACATCAGATATTCCTGACCATGCGCATAAAGACGCTTGCGAAAATTGCAGAGACTCGAATAGTCGAAACCTGGCCAATTCAACTCCTGCCGCAGCGCGTACTTCCAATCCATGCGCACCTTGACCATCTCGGCTGCCCGACGATCCGGCAGCTTCTCGTAAAATTGTAAAACCAGCACAAAGCATAGCAGCACCGGATTGATGGCGCCGCGACCGGTTTGATGATACATCGCGGCCAAGGCGCTCTCATCAATAATCTCTTCGGCCTTTTCGCCGAGCAAGCGGCATACGCTATCAGCAGGCAACATGGCTTCGACTGCATCACGGGTTGTCGCGGGAATCTCTTTCGGGAAAGCCTGTTTCAATGACATCTCACGCTCACTATGATTGAGATACAATGTCATTATAGGTCAATTCAGTTTTTCAACACTGTCTATTAGGTCGCCCGCCGAACCGCACAGAACAACGGGGCGGCGCATTGTCGCCCTCGTCCCAAAGCCGCTAGATTGGGCTTGCACCGGGCGACGCCGACGCTACTCAGGAATCATACGGAATAGTTTAGTGTATCCATTTCGGTTGAAATAGTCTGGTAGGGGCGATCCGGTGGATCGCCCGATGGGTACGAACAGGATCGAAATTGGGCGACTCGCCGAGTCGCCCCTAGCAAATCGTCGTAATTTGAAGAAATTCAACCGACTTTGATACAGTACCCGGAACAGGAGACAGGCATGACGATTTACGATTACCCCGAGCAGATGGAAGATCTGGGCCGGAGCATCAACCTTTGGGCTCAGCTCAAAGCCGAAACCGGCGCGGCGGGCCTGGCGGAAAAGATGGCTGAAATCGACGCCCTGATCGCGGAGAAGCTCGACGAGGTGCGCGGCCTGCCGGAAGACCCGGCCCTGCGCGCGGCCGAGCCGGATGACCTGCAAGGGATACGGGCTTTGCGCCCGGCCGGCCAGCGCCGATACTGGACCGAACTGCCGGAGGCGACCTACCGCGATCGGATTCAAGGGGCGCTTCTGGGGCGTTTTGCCGGCTGTGTGCTCGGTTCGATCGTCGAGTGTTGGGAAGTCGACAAGATGGAGCGCTGGGCCGAATACCTGGGCGAAGCCTTCCCGCCGACCGACTATTGGGGCGAGGCCGAGCGCCCAATGGATCTCAAATACAATACGAGACTGCGCTATACCTTCACGCGTTCCAAAATGGATGGCGTGCCGACCGATGACGACATCATCTACACGCAGCTGGGCATGCTCATCCTGGAAGATTACGGACCCGACTTCAGCGTGGACGATGTGGGCGCCGCCTGGATGAAATACCTGCCTCACGCGGCCACGGCGGAAGGCGTCGCCCTGCGGAATCTGCATGCGGGCCTGCCGGCAATGGAAGCGGCGGTCGTCGACAACCCCTTCATGTTTTGGATCGGCGCTGATATCCGTTCCGACCCCTGGGGTTATGCCGCGCCCGGCTATCCCGAGAAGGCGGCTGAGTTCGCCTGGCGCGACGGCACCATCAGCCACCGCCGCAACGGCATCTACGGCGCGATGTATTTCTCCGCCGTCATCGCGGCCGCCTTCGCCCTGGGCGATCCGATGGCCGCCCTGGAAGCCGGCTTGGCCGAGATCCCGGCCGATTGTATGCTGGCGCGGGACTTGCGCTGGGCCCTGGACGCGGCCGGCGATGTCAAGGACTGGCGCGAGGCGCGCAAACGGGTTGACGACCGGTACGCCGGCATGCACAGAATACACACCATCAACAACGCTGTGCTGACCGTGTGGGGGCTGGCGCTGGGCGGCGACGACTTCACGAAGGTCATAGGCGAGACGGTGGCGATGGGCCTGGATAATGACTGCACCGCCGCCACCGCTGGCAGCATCTTCGGCGCCGCCTACGGCGCGGATGCCATACCTGAGCATTGGACGCGCGACTTCAACAACAAAGTCTATTCCTACATCATCGGCACCGAGAAATTCGCCCTCGATGATATGTATGACCGCTATACCGCGTTGGCGGGGCAGGTGCTGGCCGGGGATTAGAGCTGATTGTCCAAATCCTGATGTATGTCTGCAGGCGACCTGATGGATAGTGTTGAAAAACCATTTTCACCCCCACCCCAAACCACTTTGCCATAAGGACGGAGAAGGGGCCGGGGTATGGGAGCAAAAATTCACGCATGCTTCACTAATGCCATGCAAGCCCGGTACGGGCGAGCCGGTGGCTCGCCCTATACGCAAACCTGAAAATGCCCCGGTCAAGCCGGAAAGACTGAGGAATAAGGTGTGGCACCCTACAACTACCCCAAGCCCCTGCATGACGTCGACCGGAGGATCCGCCTCTGGGCGCAGTTGAAGGCGGAAACGGGCGCCGCCGGCCTGCCGGAAAAGCTGGCGGAAATCGAGGCCGCGCTGGCCGAGAAGCTGGCGGAACTGCGCGCATTGCCCGATGACCCGGCCCTGCGCGCGCGGGAACCTGACGACCTGGAGGGGATTCGCGCCTTGCGTCCGGCCGGCACCCGCCGTTACTGGAATGAACTGCCGGAGGCGGAATATCGCGACAAGCTGGCGGGCGCCTGGCTGGGGCGCTGCGCCGGCAACGCGCTTGGCTCAATCGTCGAACTCTGGGACATCGACAAGATGCAGCGCTGGGCTGATTACCACGGCGAAGCTTTTCCGCCGACTGACTATTGGAGTAAGGCGGAACGGCCCTTTGAGCTCAACTATGAGACGAGCCGGCGCGACAGTTTCACGCGCTCAAAAATGGACGGCGTACCCACCGATGACGATCTCATCTACACGCAGCTGGGCCTGCTGATTCTGGAAGACTCCGGTCTCGACTTCAGCGTCGATGATGTGGGCGCCGCCTGGGTTAAGTATTTGCCCTTCTCGCATGCCCGTGCCGTGCTCGGCAATCTGCAGGCCGGCCTGCCGGCCACAGAAGTGGCCGAAGCGGACAGCCCGATCATGTTCTGGATTGGCGGCTTTATCCGCGCCGATCCCTGGGCTTATGCCGCGCCGGGCTATTCCGAGCTGGCCGCCGAATTCTCCTGGCGCTCCGCCTTCGTATCCAGCCGCCGCAACGGCATCTACGGCGCGATGTATTTCGCCGCCGTCATCTCGGCCGCCTTCGCCCTGGGCGATCCGCTGGCAGCGCTCGAAGCGGGCTTGAGCGAAATCCCGGCCGATTGCGTACTTGCGCGCGAATTGCGCTGGGCCTTGGACGCCGCCGACGGCATTAAAGATTATCGCGCGGCGCGCGCGGCCGCCGATGAGCGCTACGCCGGCATGCACCCGGTGCATACGATCAACAATGCCGCGCTGACGATTTGGGGGCTGGCGCTCGGCGGCGACGATTTCACCAAGGTCATCGGCGAGACAGTGGCGATGGGCTTGGACAATGACTGCACCGCCGCCACCGCCGGCAGCATCTTCGGCGCCGCATACGGCGCGGATGCCATTCCCGCGCATTGGACGCGGGACTTCAACAACAAGGCGCATTCTTACATTATTGGGCATGAAGCCTTCGCGCTTGATGACATGATAGATCGCTTCACCGCGCTTGCCGGGCAGGCGCTGGCGGGGGATTAGACATGAATGCTCAAAGCCTGAATGTAAATCTGCGAGCGACTCTACGGGCCCCTAGGGGCCAGGTCAGATACTTGGATATGCTACCGAGCTTTTTCTACCCCATCCCCCCAATCCCCTTCCCCAGCGAACTGCTGACGACAAGACAGGTTTACAGAGACGCGCGCCGCAAGGTCTACCCCATCCCCCGGCCCCTTCCCCAGCAAGCTAGGGAAGGGGAGCGCGCTGAAAGTAGATGGTATTTTATGCTCATTTTTGTGCTTTGTTGCGCATTTATTCACAGTTTCATCAACGAGTCACCCTTCCCCAGTTCACTGCTGAGGACAGGACAGGTTTAACATAGCCTCTGATCTCGTACAGCGGGCAGGGTTGGGAACTTGTCATGGCGTAAGACATACTTGTTGAAGTAGGCGATGCCTTCCTTGAACAGGCTAAGTGGCCGCCTCAACTTGTTGTCTTTGGTCTTTATCAGTCGGCGTGCCTTACCTGTGATCACAGCTTGGCTGCCAAGCGCTAAGGCCATGCCTTGCGCAAGCGCCAAGATCGCCAGGAATCGGGCCATTCGGTCTACCGAGCGCAAACGACAGGTCTCCAGTTGCCAGCCGCCGCTTTTCAAGTCGCGGAAGCTCTGTTCCTGCCAGTTGCGCATCCTATACTCCCGACCTGTCAAGTCTGGATTGTTTGTAACCAAAATCCAAGGTTCTTCGCAATCTCGGTCCCAGATCGCGCGCACATGCCCCGGAAGCCTTCCCCGTTTGATAAAGACCAATCCGCTCGCGCGCCATCGCCCCCCTTTCCGCACTTCCTTGTACGGATGCGCTATCCCGTCACCGGTCTTGATCTTGACTGTTTTCGGAACGCGGAACAAATATTGCCAGCCCAAGCCCCCAACCGCCCTGCACAGCGCTGGCGAGTTGCCGATGCCGCGATCTGCCAGCACCAAAACCGGCCTGTCATCGGGCAAAACTGTCTTGATTTGCGCAAGCATGCCCGCAATCATCTTCACCTGACCTTCAATTGGATAGTCCTCCTGACTATTCGCCTTGTAGCAAGTCCAGGCTAGCTGAATGCAGCGCCGCTTATACGCTACACCTACCATCATCACTCGAAAACGCCCGCCGATACTGGTCTCGTCCACCAACAACACGAGCCGCGTCTTCGGCAACAAGCTGACAACCCAGCGTGTCCAATCCAGCGAGAACTGAGCGGGCGACCATTTCTGATCCGCGATACACCGCCGCAACTGTCGCACGATACCGTCAGCACTGACGTCTCCCGCCAACGCCTTTGCAATCCTTGACTGTTGGCAATGCTCGCTGAGCATCACACCTAGACTGAAACGCGCAAAACGCTTTTTCTGCCACACCGTAAAGCTTGTAAAATGCTTCGAAACCTGCTCCTGCCAATGGTACAATGAAGGAAGATTCATCAGTTTCACCTTTCTTTCCTTACGGGGGTTAGAAGTGATACTGATGAATCTTTACATAGATCGCGATTTACTGCCTTTCAAGTTGCTACAAACCTGTCCTGTCCTCAGCAGTTCACTGGGGAAGGGCCGGGGATGGGGTAAAACTTCGACGAATCAAGCTCAATTTTAGATGCGGACAAGCCCTACACGACCAGGAAAAAAACACGGAAAAGGAGAACCCATGTCAGCCTACAAATATCCCAAGCCCTTGGGAGACGTCCAACGGACGATCAATCTCTGGGCCCAACTGAAGGCGGAAACGGGCGCCGCCGGCCTGCCGGAAAAGCTGGCGGAAATCGAGGCCGCGCTCACCGAGAAGCTGGCGGAGCTGCGCGCATTGCCCGATGACCCGGACTTGCGCGCGCGGGAACCGGACGACTTGGAGGGGATTCGCGCCCTGCGGCCGGCCGGAACGCGCCGCTACTGGACCGAACTGCCCGAGGCGGAATATCGCGACAAGCTGGCGGGCGCCTGGCTGGGGCGCTGCGCCGGCAACGCGCTCGGCTCGATCGTTGAACTCTGGGACATCGACAAGATGCAGCGCTGGGCCGATTATCACGGCGAGGACTTTCCGCCGACCGACTATTGGAAAGAAGCGGAACGGCCCTTCGAATACAAATATGAGACGAGCCGGCGCGATGCTTTCACCCGCTCAAAAATGGACGGCGTGCCCACCGATGACGACCTCATCTACACGCAGCTCGGCATGCTGATCCTGGAAGATTATGGCCCCGACTTCAGCGTCGATGATGTCGGCGCCGCCTGGGTCAAATACCTGCCCGTATCGCCGGCGACGCCCGTGCTGGAAAACCTGCAATCGGGCGTGCCGCCGATGGAGGCGGCCGAATTCGATAATCCCGTCCAGTTCTGGATCTGCGGCGATATCCGCTCCGACCCGTGGGCTTATGCCGCGCCGGGCTATCCCGAGAAAGCGGCTGAATTCGCCTGGCGCGATTCCGCCGTCTCCTGCCGCCGCAACGGCATCTACGGCGAGATGTATTTTTCCGCCGTCATCTCAGCCGCCTTCGCCCTGGGCGATCCTTTGGCCGCGGTCGCAGCTGGCTTGAGCGAAATACCGGCCGATTGCACGCTGGCGCGCGAGGCGCGCTGGGCCTTGGATGCCGCCGACGGCATTAAAGATTATCGCGCGGCGCGCGCGGCCGCCGACGAGCGCTACGCCGGCATGCACCCGGTGCATACGATCAACAATGCCGCGCTGACGATATGGGGGCTTTGTATTGGCGGCGATGATTTCACCAAGTTGATCGGCGAGACAGTGGCCATGGGCATGGACAACGACTGCACCGCCGCTACCGCGGCCAGCATCTTCGGCGCCGCATACGGCGCGGATGCCATTCCCGCGCATTGGACCCGCAACTTCAACAACAAGGCGCATTCCTTCATCATTGGCCACGAATCCTTCGCTCTGGACGATATGATTGATCGCTTCACGGCGCTGGCGCAGACGGTGCTGGCGGAGGATTAGCGCGGGGATGTTGGCTTCCCCGCTGCACATGCGTGCGTTGTGATCATCCGCTCGACGCGGCGTGTTGCGAACCTGCGCAGGGCTGATACCAGGGCAATCGCTTCAAAACCGGCGCCGCTGCGACGAGCAAAACTAAACTGAAATTTAACCACCGAGGACACCGAGGACGCCGAGGAAAGCGATTGATCGGAGATTTCGCGGCATATTGTCGCAAAATTTTTGGGCAGGAAGGAAGTTCATCGGCCAGGTTGCGTCAAGCCTGCCCAATTTAAGCAGCGGATTTAGGGAAAAGTCGTCAAAAGCATCTAAACTCTGTGTCCTCTGCGTCCTCTGTAGTTAAAAGAATTTGAAGCGATTGCCCTGGGCTGATACGGAGGACTATAGCCATTTGCGTGGATACTGCGCTACAATCAAAGTTAGGGCGCAAGTGGAGCGGACATCATGAAGACAATCACCGTGAGTATCGTGCATGACGATGACATGTATATTTCTCATTGCCTAGACTATGACATTGCAAGCCAGGGAAGCACAAAGCAAGAAGCGATGGATAACGTCAAAGAGGCAGTTTCGCTTTTCTTGGAACACGCTTCACCAATGGAAATCGAGAGCCGGCTCGAAAGGTGCGGACAGATTGAGCAATTGAGAATTTGAATTGCCGAAACGTAAAGTGCTGTCCTGTCGCGAAGTGTGCAGAATTCTGACATTGGAGGGATTCGTCGAGGTTCGGCAGAAGGGCAGCCACATAGTCATGCAGAAAAGGATTCTCCAATTAAGTGGAGAATATGAGACCATAACAGTGCCCGTTCCCAATCATAAGGAATTGAAAGCGGGCACATTGTCTTCAATCATCAGACAATCCAAACTTCCAAAAGACCTGTTCCGTTAGCGTTTTAACCATTCCCGTATAGTTTAGGATATGCGGCTGCCACGGTTGCGCGCCGCAACAATAGATGTCGGATAGATGCCGACAATGACTACATATTTGCTACTCAACAGTCGCCTCGTCGCGTCCAGCCACAACGCCAAACTCGAGCTCGGCCGGGTCGAGAAACACCCGGCCAACCCCCTCTTCATCGAAGAATATTTCGCGGATCCGCCTAAAGCCTGGGAAGCCCGGCTGGACAATGTATACCCCAGCGTCATCTATGACCGGGAAGAGGGCATCTACAAATGCTGGTACAAATCTTTCATTTATGACGACTTTTCAAATCGGACGCCGCTGGCGCAGCGCCCGCATCAACCCTACGGCGAGAGCGCCCGCGAAGAGGGCCTGCTCTATGCCCGCTCGGAAGATGGCATCCATTGGGAAAAGCCGGCGCTGGGCCTGATCGAATTTGAAGGCGGGCGCGCCAACAACCTGGTTATGCGCCGCGCCGGGCACGGCATCCATGCCGGCGGCGTGCTGAAGGATCTGCGCGAGCCGGACCCGGCGCGCCACTACAAGTTCTTGCATCTCAACGCGGAGGCGGGGCGCATGGCTTCATGCTTCTCCGCCGACGGCTTGAACTGGTCGCAGCCGGTTCTATGGCCGCGGCACGACGCCGTCGGCGATTGCCACAACAACGTCATCTGGGCGCCGGAGCTCGAGCGTTATGTCGGCATCACGCGCGGCTGGGCCGACGGCATCCGCACCGTGCTGCGCAGTGAAAGCCCCGACTTCCATAATTGGTCGCGACCGGCCGAGATCATGCGCGGCGCTGACGCCCATGATCAGATCTATTCCCTGCCGATCTGCGCTTATGGCGACCTGTATATTGGCTTGCCGTCCGCCTTTCGCAAGGGCGATCCCGCCGCCGATGACTGGGACTGCGTCGATACGGAACTGGCATACAGCGCCGATAGCGTCAATTGGGAGCGGATCTGCCCGGGCCAGCCCTTGATCCCGCGCGGCGTCGGGCGCTATCCGCAGGGCGATTGCGACTGCGGCTGCATTTACGCCGCCGCGCCCTTGCTGCGCGGCGACAAGATTTACATCTACTACGGCGGCAGCAATGGACTGCACAACAACTGGCGCGAAGGCTCGCTTAATCTGGCGACGCTGGATCGCGATCGTTTCGCCGGTTATGTGGCGGGCGACGGCGCAGCCAGGCTTGAGACGACAGCGCTGCCGCTGGAGGCTGACGCTCTTACGCTAAATGCCGAAGTCGGAGCGGGCGGCTCGATCAGAGCGGGCTTGCTTGATGAAAGTGGAGCGGCAATTGAGGGCTTCGGCCTCGACGATTGCCTGCCCCTGGAAGAGGGCGGCCTGAACTGCGCGCTCAACTGGCGCAGCGACCGCGCTCGGCCCGAAACGCGCGGCCCGCTGCGGATCGTATTTGAGTGGTGCCGGGCGAAATTGTACGCCTTGAGCGGCGCGTAGGTCGACTAACCGAATTGTTCCTTTAGCGCGCGTTCGAATGCTTCCAGCGCCTGCGGCAAACTGCGCCGGCCCAAACCCAGACGGAAATAGTTGCCTTCGAACTTCATCACATGGGCGGGCAAGACCATCACACCCTGCCCCCGCGTGGCGGCGTCGGCGAAATCCGCAATGGGCAGATCCGCCGTCAATTCCACCAGGGTGATCGTGCCGCATTGCGGAAAACAGACCCAGAAAAGATCGTCATAGCGCCGGAAAAAATCGTGGCAATAAGCGATATTGCCCTGGACGATATCGACCGCGCGCGCCGCCAGCGCCTCCCAATTTTCCAGCCCAATCAAAGCCAGGACTTCGCTCGGGGCGCTGCCGCAAATGGTGGTGTAGCTTTTCAGTTCCTGCAATTCGTGGGCGAGCGCGGCGTCCCGCGTGATCAGCCAGCCCACGCGCAAGCCGGGCAGACCGAAGCACTTGGATAATCCGCCGAGCACAAGCGCCTTCTCGTACAATTCGCACGCGGATGGCAGGCGCGCCGCCGGGTCATGCTCGCTGAATCGATATATTTCGTCCGAGAATAGAATCAGGTCATGCTTGCGGGCGAGTTCGACGACGCGCTCGAAGTCGGCGCGGCCGGGCAGATAGCCGGTCGGGTTGTGCGGGAAATTCACGATCAGCATCTTGGTGTCGGGACGAATCATGCCTTCCAATTCAGCGACATCAAAATACCAGCCCTCTTCACAGCGCTGCTGCCGCCAGAAACTGAGGTCGCATCCGGCCGCGCGCGCAATCTCCCAAAGCGACTGGAAGCTGGGGTGCATGGCCACGACATGATCGCCGGCATCCAGCAGCGCGTTCATCGTCAGAAAGATGCCTTCTTCCGGCACGACTTCAAGCACATGCTCGGCCGCGATGCCCCGGTGCATGGCGGCGATGGCGGCGCGCAATTCCGGGCTGCCCTGGGATTCGGTGTAACCGAGCCAGAGCTTCTCGAATTGCTCGCGCCGTTCCGGGCTGGCATAAGTCAGGAGCTCGTCAAGAGTCAAAGGCTCGCAGTCCGATGAGCTGACGCCGTAGGGCGCGCTGAATTCGTGCTGGCGGAAGAAGTGTTCGATTTCGAAGGGGGCGTATTTCATGGCGGCGCGTCCTTTCTATCGCAGGTTATGACAGGGAATTTAACTACAGAGACCGCAGAGGACACAGAGTCAGTCTGCAGGATATGCCGAATCGTCGGGTTAGCGCGGATCGTCGCTTTGCAGATCAATACATACTCCGTTGTGGTCGCTCAGCTCGGCGCCGTCGGCGGCGACTCTGCTGATGAAGCGCAAGCATTCCACACGCAGATCTTGGGAAATGGCAACGTGGTCGATGAAGCGCCTGTGAATTCCGGATGTCGGTATCAGCCATCCGGCGAATGTCGCTTCGCATTTCCGGCTGACGGCCTTCGTCTGGCGCGAAGCCTTGCCGGGTGGAATATGCAGATTGTAATCGCCAAGCAGAATGGTTCTCTGGCGGAAGCGATCTTGCGGCAGAACCTTGTTTCTCAGAGCATCCAGATAGGTTTCGGCGCCCTGCCATTGGCGCAACGCATCATCCCCCCAAAACTTCTTGTTTATGCGGTAGGCAAAATAGGGAATGCACATGCCAACAAACCGCCATCGCGCGCTGCCCAGCACCGTTGTCGCGCTAATGAATCGGCCTTCAGGCAATCCAGGCGACCCGATATCATCAATGTCCGCCCACTCGTTTCGACTCCAGAGCAAGACTTTGCGCGCGCCGCGTTGTTCTGCATTGACCCGCCCCGATTTGTTGCTACCTAACAGGTGGCCGCCGTCGGGCATGGCTTCCGGATAGGCTTCCGTTAAACAAATGACATCGGCATCGTAGCTAGCGATCAAGGCGCGGATGCGCTCAAACTTGCCATTTCTGGCGCGCGGACTGACAAATTCGGTATTCCAATTCAGAATTCTTATGCTCATGTTACAAGCCCGCTTTGTTGAGTTCATCCTGTAGGGCGGGCAAGCGCGCGAACTCACGCCGCAAATCGGCAATCAGCGTTTGCCAGCCAGCGCTGTCATTCATTTGCCGATACATCTCGCGGACTTCTCGCAATAACTCGGCTGCGCTGGCATAGTCCAGCCTGTTTCTAAGATCAATCTCGGCGCGAGCGTAGTTGACATAAATTGGAATAGCGAGGGCCGGTCGTACATGGCGCGATTTTTCCGCCACAGCAAAGTCGAGGCGGTAGTTCACATGCGCGGGGTGATGACCCGGTCGCAGAGAAACTTTGCCTAGAGCATCCCAAGCCAAATCCCAATCCTCCTCATGCAAATAGACTCGGGCGAGTACCGCGTATGCCTCTTTCCGCTTGAGCTCGCTCACGACCTTTGGTCGGATGCTGCTCCAGGCCCCGACCGCTTCGGCCGCCGCGCGCAAACTGATATAACTGTTGATATGCGGCTCTCTCCGCATCCGATTTAATTGCCAGCGAAATTCCGCCTGTCCATCGCCTTGCTTCCGATACAAGTCGATAAGCCAGTCCGCAATTCGGCTATCATAGTCGCTTTCGAGCGCCGCTTCCGCTAATTGGATCGCCGTTTGGTTCCGCTGATGACCGACGAGCAAATCAAGCCCGCGCCGCAATTCATACGCGGGCTGCAATTGCGCTATGACACCAGCAGCCTGTTCATAATGTTTCAATCCAAGCAGCACACTGGCGTACAAATAATGCAACTCTTTCGCTTTAAGGCGTTTGAGTGTCTCTTCTGGATCGGTCGAATCGATTCGGTCCAAGGACATCAAAAAATATTCATAAGCCTCGCTGGTCCAATCGCTGTAATATCCTTTTCCTTGTGCCCGCTCCTCAGCCAAGTGAATGCGTTCACGGATGCGGGGAGTATCGGCCGGCCGCGCGATTCCCAGAATAATCTCATCGGCGCCCTCGCCATAATCAATCCCGCCAAAGTCGACATCCCATATCACGGCGCCAACCAGCGCATTGAGCATGCGCTGGCGCAAGTCTTCATGTTGATCAATATCAAGATGCGAAAGAGCCTCTTTCAAGCGGGCGACGGCGTTATTGATCGCCTCGATATATTCCCCTTCATCATCAGTTGGATAGTCATGGGCGTTACACTCTTCAAGAATAGCGCAGTAGATGGCGATGGCATGGGCATAAATGCCGCGCCAGGCATAGCGATCGCCCAGGCTGGTGAGTTCGTAAACCTTGTTTTTGGCAGTTTGATCCATCCACTCGTCGCTGAATTCCAAAGCCCCTTTTAGTTCATGGCGAATGGCTTGCAGTTCCGGGACTTGATTTGCAGCGCCGCTGACTGGCGCGCGTTCAACAATATCTTCAAGATCAGGGTAGCGAACAAGCATCTCTTCAATAATGTCTAGCAAATCCGTTTTCTCGCGCGACATGAGTTCTTCACGCACTGTCTTGCGCTCTTCAAAATGTTCTGGCTCGCGCAAATGCGCAAGCAACATGGCGACGATATGCTTGCAATCCCCGCCCCAATCATAGGGGCAACTGCAACTTGCGGCAACGATTTCCGCGCCCATGAATTTTGCCCATACGCGGTAAGGTTGCGCATAGGATCCTTGGCAGCGCGCGCTGATTTCATCGCCTCGGCGAACGGGCGAAGAAATAGCGCCATTTTCATAAAGCAATTCGCCGCGCTCAAAAACCTGTTCAAGGGCGCGCTCTCTAATTTGCCCGTGATCTAAACCGATTTGAGTGGACACTGCTCTCCCTCTAACGCCCCGTTTGCGCCTACCATTCCAGCGTTTGCTAATCGCGGAAGAAGCCGCCGCTCGGCCCGTCATCCGGCAGAGTCCCTGCCCAGACGATGCCGGCTGCGCCTTCCGGAATCGGCCGTCCGCCGGGACTGTTCGGGTCAGTCGCGACCCAGCCCGGGCAGACGGCGTTCACGAGCGCGCCCGCCTCGGCGTGGATTGGCGACTTCCGCGGAAATGGCGTCGCCTCTCAATCAAGCGAATATCCCCATTGCCTTCAGTATATGCAAGAGAGTCGCGAAAAAAAGGAACAACGACTTTCATTGCACGGAATCTGTAGGGGCGATTCTGTGAATCGCCCGCCGACGCAAGCGCGGATTTTAGGGCGACACACAGTGTCGCCCCTACGCAATCCTGCTTGAATGTCGCGTTACAGTCTTGGAATTGCATCCGTTTTCTCTGTGTTCTCACTAAGCGCAAGTTAGTCGTGCAAAACCTGATGGGCAGTTTGTAGCGATGGTGGGCGAGCCACCGGCTCGCCCGTACACATATTCAGCGCTTATGCTGAATTTCGTATGACTTTCTCTGTGTACTCTGCGTTCTCTGTGTTCGATTTCCCGCGCGCGGACGCCTGGCCTAAAGTTGCTCGCGCAGCATGGCCGCCATGATCGCCGAGCGCTCCGGCAGGGATGAGATCTCGCCGTATTCATTGATGGCGTGCCCGCCATCGCCGACGATGCCCATGCCGTCCAGGGTGGGCACGCCGAGCGCGGCCGTCTTGTTGCCATCGGAGCCGCCGCCGGTGCTGCCTTCTTCCAGCGCGATGCCCATCTCGGCCGCCAGCCCTTGCGCCCGCTTGAAGAGCGCCGCGATCTCGGGCGTGCGCTCCATTGGCGGCACGCCGATGCCGCCTTCGATGGTCAGCGTCGCTTCCGGATGATGCGGCTGCAAACTCATGATTTGATGATGGATGGCTTGCTGATTGACGCGTGTGGTCGCGCGCACATTGATCTCCACCCGCGCTTCAGCCGGCACGACATTGGCGCGCGTCCCGCCCTGGATGACGCCGACATTGGCGGTTGTGCCGATGTCGTAATTTGTCATGGCCTGCACCGCCAGCGTTTGATGCGCGATCTCTTCGATGGCGTTGACGCCACGGGCATGATCGGCGCCGGAATGGGCCGCCCGTCCTTTGGCGCTGATGCTATAGTGGCTGACACCTTTGCGCTGCGTCTTGTAGGCGCCGTCTTGCGGCGGCTCGGTGACAAAGACGACATTGTGGGCCAGGGCTTCGGCTTCAATCTCGGCGCTCGAGTGGCGGCTGCCGGTTTCTTCGTCCGAATTCAGAAGATAGCTGATGGGCTGGTCGGGGAAGAGCCCGAGTTCGCGCAGGGCCCGCAGCGCCCAAAGCGCAATGACGATGCCGCCCTTCATGTCCATCGCGCCTACGCCGTAGATGCGATCGCCCTCGACCCGCGTCGGGCGCTCCGCCACTGTACCGACATCCCATACCGTATCCATGTGACTGAGGATTACGACGCCGCCGGCGCCGGGATTCCAGCGGGCGCGCAGCACATCGCCGACCTCCTGCTTCGGCAAGACCTCGACCGCGGCGCCCAAGCCCCGCAGCTCCCCGGCCAGCGCTGTGCCCAAGATGTCCACCGCCGGCTTGCTTAAGGTGGGCGATTCCAGTTCGATCAGGCGTTTCAAATCGGCGACCATGTCGTCGCTGCGTTCGCGCAGATATTGCAGTATGCGTTGATTGTCTTCGGCGGTCATCGCTGTCCGTTCCTTTTGGTCAATAGCATCGACAGAGTATACCACTTGACGGCGGCCAAGCAGGACGGCGCCCGGCGCGGCAGCGGCTCGAATTGCGGCAATCGCGCCTATTCCGCGCGATTATGCGTTAATATAAGTTTAGATTGGGTGGAGAATCAAGGTGACTGCCACGTCGCGAATCAAGCGAGATCTCATCGCCGGCCTGGACGAAAGGCGGGCGGAGGCGCGGGCCTTCGTCGAAACGCTGCCGCCGCAGCTGCCGGTGCATGCTGAAAGCGGATGGACGGCGCGCGATCTCGTGATTCACATGACAGCGCTCGAAAGGGATATGATTAGGGCGATGCAGAACGCGATTGACGGCGAAATCTTCAGCGTGGACCTGCGCGGACAGGCTACGGTTACGGACTTGTACGAGCTGCGCCGGCGGGAAGGCGCCGCCGAAAGCTGGGATGATTTGCTGGCGGAATGGGAACGGGCGCGCAATCAACTGCGGGGCCTGGTCCTGGCATTTCCGGCGGATATGATGCAGAAGCGCTTTAGCACACCCTTCTTTCAAGATTGCAATCTGGCGGAAGCGGTGCAGGCCTGCCGCGCGCACGAGGGCTTGCACATCGCCGAGATGCGCGCGGCGGCGCGCGACCGATAATTGCTTTTGCTACGGCTTTCGCCAGTTTCCCGCCCGCCCTTGACGCCGTATCGAAGTCGATTTGAATTGTTCCTGGTCGCTATGTATGGCGCCCGGGAATCTAGCCAGCGAATGAGCCGAGCCAGCTATGACGCATAGCGCCATTCCGTCATCATCGTTAAGCCGCATTCTGTTCACGCGGCTGGCCGCGGCCTTGATTCTATGCTGCTGCATCCAGGCCGTTGCCGCCCAGGATGCGCTGCCGCCGGTGGCGCAGCCGGAGCCGCGCCCGATGCCGGCGTCGGTAATGATGGAGGGCGGGCTGCGCCTGGAAACTTATTTTCCGTCCTTGATTCAAGCCGGCGTCGGTCTGCTGCGCTTGAGCGGCGAAGGCATCGGTGGCGCGGATTTCACTTTTCGCGGCGAAACCGGCGCCTTCTTCCCGGTCGCGGACGATGGCTGGTACGCCCTGGTCCGAGCCGATATGGATACGCCGCCGCGAACTTACGAACTGGAGGTCCGGGCGCGGAGTGAAACCGGCGTCGTCACATTCTCCCGAGACCTGCGCGTGGACGCGGCCGGATACATCTTGCAGCATTTGACGCTCGTTGGCGACCGCGCTTATTTGATCGATCGCGACATTGAAGAGGCGGAATTTGCCAGGTTGGCCGAGTTGACGCGCTTAAATCGGCCGGAAGCGCTTTGGGACGCGGCCGGCTTTGAGCTGCCGCTGCAGAGCGCGCTGGCGACGCCCTTCGGCGCTTTCCGCATTTTGAATGAAGCGCGCGAAACGCGGCACACGGGTTGGGACCAGCTGGCGGCGGTCGGCACGCCCATTCGCGCGCTGGCGGCGGGCGAAGTCCTGTTCGCCGGCCGGCTGGAGATACGGGGCAACACGGTAATCATTGATCACGGCTATGGCGTATTTTCGGCCTACGCCCATTTTTCCGAATTGCAGGTCAGCGCCGGGATGCGCGTCGGCGCCGGGCAGATCATTGGCTTGAGCGGCAACACCGGGCGCAGCACCGGACCGCATCTGCATTGGGAAGCGCTCCTGCGCGGCGAGTGGGTCGATGGCCTGGCCTTCCTCGATTTGTGGCTGCCGGCTTAGCCCGGCGCATCGCAATCGTCTGAGAGGCCGGGCGAGAATTCTCACAAGCGGGCAAAACAAGGTATAATGCGTCGATAGCGCGGCAAGAGGCGCGCCGCGCTTTGTCAAGGGCGCCGGGCGGACTAACGCAAGCTGGGATGACGCCGGGCGAGAAGGGCAGGCTTGCTCAACCAGGAGGGAATGATGCAGCAAAACGAGAGCTTCCGGCTGGTTGTGCGCCGGGGCCCGCAGCCCAACCAGGCCTTTGAGATCAGCAAAGACGCCACCACCCTTGGGCGCGACATCAGCAATGATATCGTCATCAACGATCGCGAGACCAGCCGGCATCATCTGCGTCTGATGCGCTCGGGCGATACGATAACGATCGAAGACCTCGGCTCGACCAACGGCACTTTCGTCAATGGCAAGCGCGTCTCGGGCGTGACGCCGCTGCAGAACGGCGACATGATCGGCCTGGGCGAAACCGTCACCCTGGCCCTGGAGATATTCGGCTTACAGCAGACTCCGCCGCCGGCCCAAGCGCCGACGCCCGATCCACTGCCTTTGCCAGCGGCCGACATGCCGACGCCCGCCCCGGCTTTCGCGCCGCCCGCGGATTATGGCTTGCAGGGCAGTCCGCCGTCCCCGCCTGTCCCCGCCGACCCGCTTGTCGCGCCGCCCGGCGACAACCTGCCGCCGCAACCGGCCTATCCCCAATTTGCCGAAGGCGCCACACCGCCCGAACAGCAGCCCGCCTACTACGGTCAGCAGCCGGCCGGGTATCAAATGCCGCCGGCGCCGCCGCAGCAATATCCCGGTTATGAATACGATCCTTATGCCGCGCGCGAAGAAAGCGGCGGCACATCGCCCTGGCTGATTTTGGGCTGCTTTGTCTTTTTTATTCTGGTTTTTGTCTGCTTCGCCGGCATTGCCCTGACGATCATTGATGTGCTCAACCTCTGGTGCGAAGTGCCGGTGCTTGCGGATATCGTCGCCGCCCTCAACCTCGGCTGTTGAGCCGGCTTTCAGCGCGTTTCGATTCGCCAACCTGTAGACTTAAGGTCGCCCCTTGCCCTCCGGCGCATGATAGCCTGCGCCAAAACGGATCCGGAGGAGCGACCTGTGTTCAATTGGCTCGGCAATTTCTTCAGCGGCCGCCGCAAACTGCGTAAGCGCGCGCCCCATATCGAAAGCCTGGCGACCCACAATCGCCACCAACTGGGTCCGCCGCTGGACCTGAATTCGGCCCGCGTCTATGAGCAGTCGCCCTGGGTCTATATCGCCATCAACCGCATCGCCGAAGCGGGCGCGCTTGTGCCGCTGCAGGTCTATCGCCTGCAGGGCGAACGCCGCGTCGGCATCAACAACCACCCGCTGGAGCAGCTGCTGGCCAATCCGAACCCGTTGACCAGCCGCTTCGAACTGTTCGAGCAAACCCTGGGCGCGCTCGAGCTGCATGGCAATGCCTACTGGTTCCTGGCCGGCGACGAGCGCGGCCGGCCGCGCGAGATCTGGCTGCTGCGCCCGGATCGCATGACCGTCGCGCCCGATGCGCAGCGCGTGGTGGCCGGATACCTCTACGAAATCGCCGGGCAATTCATTCCGCTCGACGCGGTAGAGGTCCTGCATTTCCGCCGCTGGCACCCGAACAACGACTTCTATGGCTTGTCGCCGATCACGGCGGCGCGCGGCGCCATCCTCAGCGACCGGCACATGGCCGATTGGAACCGGCAGACCTTCGGCCAGGATCATGGCGTGCCGGCCGGCATCGTCAACATCCGCGATTTCATCTCCGATACCGATTTCGAGCGGCTCAAGCGCGAATGGCGCAATAACTACGGCGGCACGGCTCGCAAAACCGCTTTCCTGCGCGGCGGCGCCATGGAGTGGCAGAACATCGGGCTCAGCCATACCGACCTCGACTTCTTGCAGGGGCGCGTCGCCCAGCGCGACGAGATCCTCAATATCTTCGGCATTCCCGTCGGCCTGGTCAGCGAGAACGCCACGGAAGCCAATGCCAAAGTCGCCGAGCGCCAGTTTATCGAGCGCACGCTCTGGCCCAAGCTGGCGCGCATCGCCCAGAAGATCAGCGCCGAGCTGCTGCCATTCTACAGCGGCGACCTGGTGGCCGAGTTCGACGACATCCGCCCGACCGATACCCAAGCGCGCCTGGCCGAGATCCGCACAGCCTATCCGCTTCTGAGCATCAACGAGCTGCGCGCGCAATACTTCCAGCTGCCGCCGGTGGCCTGGGGCGATGTGGCGGTGGGGGCCGAAAATAACCCCCCAATGCACGAGAATACCGGTAGGGGCGACCTGGCAGGTCGCCCGCCATCTGCTACTGCTGAGGACGCCCACAAATCCGCCATCGAAACCGAGCTGGCGCAGTGGGAGCGTTTCGCGCTGAATCGGCTGGACAAGCCGGAGCAGACGCGGCCCTTTGAGGTGACGGCGCTGCCGGACGAGCTGGCTTTCGAGGTCAGCGCGGGTTTGATGTTTGCCGGGGATCGGGACGTGGTGAAGTCGGTGTTTGCGGGTGCGCGGGCGGGGTTGGATTGATTGAACTACAGAGTGCGCAGAGGGCGCAGAGAATTGCGAATGAGGCAAGGCGTCGAGATCTTTTGCCACAGAGGCACAGAGGCACAGAGATGTTTTAGCCAACGAGTGTGCCGAGAATTGCGGAAGCTGTAAGGCGTCGAATATGCTCTCGCGGCGATGCTTTGGGAGTAGGGGCTTGGATTCACTGCAGGCGCAGGCAATTGCAAGGGGGCGCGATGATGAATGCGTCCCTTAGGCAACTGTCAGGCCATGGGGAAGAACCACTGCAGCGCCGCGATTATCGCGATGAGACTGGCGATGCCGGTGCCCACGATCCACTTAATCAGCGTGGCTTGCATCGCTTGCAAGTCCGCCTTTGTCGCCAGGTGGGGATAAGCGCCGTCCAATCTCGCTACCCTTTCACTCAAGTTCGCTGGCGGCTGCAAAGTTTCCTGCGTTATCTCGGTTGCCATGTCGGTGTTTTCCTCTGTGTCAGCGCACAAATATTCTAGCGAATTCGCTGGGTCAAATCAAGTCCTGCTGCGACTGACTCTTGGTAGCGGTTATCGGGAGGTGGCTTGGGTGGTGGGTGCCTGGGTGTGGTCGGGCTTGGATTGGTTGAACTACAGAGGTCGCAGAGGGCACGGAGATTTTTTGCCACCGAGTGCGCCGAGAGGGCAATGGGACTAATTGCCTTCTATTACGTGAATAACCTGTTAATATCTTTGAACATTTTCTCAAAGCGATCTAGTGTGCTACTGCTAAAGCACTCGGCAACGGTGCCGAGCTTGGCAAGTGTATTTGCAGGACGATGGTGGTTGAATCTCTTACCAAGCTTCTTTTCAATCTGCTTCACAATACGTTTTTCAGTGTTACACAAGTCTTGAAGAGTGATGTCGACGTGTTCATGGAACGCTTGGTTGAAGAGGTTCAGGTACTCGCTTTTGTCGAACATGTCCTCCAAATCTGCTTTATCTCCATCATTGGCAGCAAACTCGTCGAAAAATCGAATGTTCCGATCTCGAATGATCTTGTGTTTGACCATATCCTCAACTCGTTGCTTTCCTTTTTGGTCAGTAAACGAGTCTATCAGGCAGGCAATATTAAGCTCCTGTCCGCGCAGCAAAGAGATGAATGTTGCAACTTTGTCCAGACCGCCGACTGGCACAATTGTAATGTCCGCACATAGCGCGTCCCGCCCAATACCTTGCAAAATTGATGACATCGATTGCAAATAGATTAGATCGGATACACCTTCCACAAGCAGATTATTCTGGCCAATGAAGAGATTCTGGGCAATATCGTAACCAAGTGCAGCTTGCAACGGGAAAAGTGTATCAGGATCTTTTTCTTGAACACTGTCCGAGATTTTAGTTCCGAAATCCGTTTCCAGAACTGTCCGTACTCTGTGCAACTTGTCTGACTCGACCATGAACGGCGAGTGTGTTGTGTAGATCACCTGATAATCATTGGCAAGATCCTCAATGAATCCCAACAGATCGGCTTGGGCTGAGGCATGGAGGTTCAGTCCGGGTTCATCTAACAGAAGTATATATGCAGAGTTACTATCTACCTGAATCTTACTGAACCAAACCAAGAAGGAGAAAAACCAATTGAATCCTTTGCTTCTGCTTCCAAGCGGCAGGGACATGAAGTACTTGTTGTTGAACACTCGAATCTTTAGAATTGGAACATCATCACCGTAGTTGTCTCGCCTTCTATCAATATCGAATTCAACGCGTAGATTGGTGTTGGTCGTCCAGTACTTGAACAACCTGCGTGTTATGTCGACAGCCGTGGCCTCTAACTCGGCCTTGTATCCCTCATAGTCGTTATCTCGAAGTAGCTGTTCGATGTTGATATTGGCAAGCTCGAAAAGAGCTTTGGCAGTCTCTAACGTCTTGTCACTAGAGTTGGCCGACTGGATTTCAGCAATCGCGACTTCCGACGGTAATGCGTAGTATTCGTCGTAATACAGCAGTTTCGGCAGATGTGGCGCAATCCATTTACTAATGATGTAGTTACTCAAAGCCACCGTAATGCTGTCTCCGTCCCGAAAATACCCTTTGACGTCGTTCAAAAAGCGCTCAATCTTCCCTGTCTTGGAACGGCCTCCAAGGGCTTGTATATCGCGAACCGTTCTTGCATTCCGTACGTTTTTCTTGAAATGCGCATCCCGTATATCGTGTGCTTCAAACTTGTATTCAAAGAACTTCGTCATGACTACGGCAAGAGCTTCGAATTTGCCAGTCGTATTCTGATAAGATGTCATATAAACCACATCATGACACCCAAGCGTACCTTTGCCTATGTCTTTCGATATGTTTGCTATCAATTGATCCGTAATGCCGTAAGTGCAGCGAATAGCAGTCTTATCTGTTCCGGTTCTATCGTACTGCTTTTTCTCTTTCCTGGGATAATCATAGTTGGCGTCAAATCGCTCGCTTAAGTACGAATTGCTCTTGTGTACGGCTTCCAAAATCGCAGTCTTGCCGGACTCATTCTTTCCTACGAGAACCGTGATATCGTCTTCAACATCAAATCTCTGTTCAGTCTCTATGCTTTTGTATTTGTAGATCGTTACCTGTTGAAGTGTAAGCATCTCTTGGCAATCCTGCTTGTGCATCATCCTGCGGTGATAGAAAATATGTCTAAATCATCATACTACATTGTCTCATTGTCAACACCATTCTCCGCGCCCTCTGTGCCTCTGTGGTGCATCCAATCAAATCAAATCCCGCTGACTCTCCCCAGCCTCGCTCACATCCGCCCGCTTCCACCTACCCGCCCGCTGATGCGTCCCATGCTGCGGCGGCATATCGAAGCCCGCGCCCTCAAACAGATCCCCAATCGTCAAGATCTCCAGGTTGTCGCCGTAGTAGAGCCGGTTTTTCATGGGCGCTGCCTCGGGGCTGAATTGGCGCGACAAGTATAACATAGGGGAGCGGCGGATAGTCGTTTGTAGGGGCGAGCCTTGGCTCGCCCGCCGAAGCTCAAAACTATGTTGAGACGCCCCTCGGCTCGCCCGCATGACTTGTGATTTTCGCCGCTCCCGCCGATTCGGCATGTTGACAGAGGCGAGACGTGGCCTAATGATATGAGAGAACTGTGGTAGCAGCGTCTAGGGACTATATCTAAGGGATTGTGCGTAAACCACAGATTTGCTACCCTATGAATTGAGCTTCGGAGGACATCATGGCATACGACAAACGCAAGATTGCCAATTCATTCTACTTGCCCAAGCATTCTTTTCTGCGTGGCTTGGCAAGCCTGATGGATTTCACTCATTCGGAAGGCGCTGAGTATACGGACGAAGTGCTGTCTCGGTCAATCGCCGACGATATGCGCGCCGATTGGGAAGCAGTTGGCGCAGACCTCTGGCTTGCCATAGGCGAACATGAGAAACGTGTAGCCGAAGGCAAAAAGGATTGAGTGACGCGCAGGCGCTTGGAGCGGGAGGATAACATGGCGGCTGCAAGACGAAACGCGTTCCTGCGCGGCTTTGGCGGTTTGTTCAGTTGGGTTGATGTGCTGAACCGCCGGCTGCTTGCCGAGACGCCCGCCGAAGCTAATGCCGAGGCGATACGCGGGTATTGGGAAGAAGCGGGCGGATATCTATACGATGCCATGGGCATATATGAAAAAGAATACAGGGTCTATGTGACCAAACGAGAAGCGCAAAAATGCAAGACTCCGGAGAACGACCAGAATCCGATATCCGAGTAGAAGCCCACTTTGAACAGTTTTCTGGTCCAATCCCGCCGCCTAGCGCAATGCGGGATTACGAAGATGTATTGCATGGCAGCGCCGACCGCATCTTATCAATAGCGGAACGGGAACAGAAGTTTCAAATCGCCTACGCAATGTGCGGGCTCGTATTTGGCTTTATAGCGGCGTTGGCATTGATCGCCCTCAGCGCCTATGTCGTTTCTCTGGGATTCGCATGGCAAAGCGTTGGTGTCGTTATCGGCAGCATCGCTGGGACGGCCGGCACCTTCATCTACAGCAACCGCGCCCGCCGGAGGGAACTGCAAGAGAGGCGCGAAGCGATGCGAAATCCACCGGCGCGTCCTGAATTGCCGGATAGCGGTAGCGACCCCAATTGACAAGCTAAGAATATATCTCTGTGCTGACGATCAGTGTCTACGCAACTCTCTGCGCCTCTGTGGTGAATCCCATCACATAATCCGGTTGATCCCATCGAAGGCCGCCGTCTTGTAGCACTCGGCCAGCGTCGGATAATTGAAGACCGTATTGATGAAATAATCGACCGTGCCGCCGAAAGCCATCACCGTCTGCCCGATGTGGATCAACTCGCTCGCGCCTTCGCCGATGATGTGCACGCCCAGCAGCTTGTGATTCTCCCGATGAAAGACCAGCTTGAGCATGCCGATCGTATCGCCGATGATCTGCCCGCGCGCGATCTCTTTGTAGTAGGCTTTGCCAATCTCATAGGGAATGCCGGCGCGGGTCAGCTCTTCTTCATTGGCGCCGACCGTGGAAATCTCCGGTATGGCGTAGATGCCGTAAGGGAAAAGCTCGGGGATGCTCTGGTGCTCGATGCCGAAGGCGTGGCAAGAGGCCATACGCCCCTGTTCCATGGATGTCGACGCCAGGCTCGGGAAGCCGATCACATCGCCGACGGCGTAGATGCTGGGGATCTCGGTTTGGTAATGGTCGTTGACGCGAATGCGGCCGCGCCGGTCGGGCGCGATGCCGACATTCTCCAGCCCCAGCCGCGCGGTCGCGCCCTGCCGCCCGATGGCATAGAGCGCTTTTTCGGTGACGATCTCCTTGCCGCTGGCCAGGCGCGTTTTGACGCCGATGCCATGGCGCGTCTCGGTCGTTTCGATGCTGCGCACCTTTTCGCCCAGGCGCAGCGTCACGCGCTGCTGCCGCATGTGATAGACCAGCGCGTCGACAATCTCGTGATCGACGAACTCCAACAGCCGGTCGCTCGTCTCCACCAGGGTCACGCGTGTGCCCAGGGTGGCGAACATGCAGGCGTATTCGCAGCCGATCACGCCCCCGCCGACTACGGTCAGGGTCTTCGGCAAGTGGTCCAGTTTGAGCAAGCCGTCGCTGGTGAAGATGGCCTCGCCGTCAAATGGGATGCCGTCCGGTTTGGCGACCGTCGTGCCCACGGCGATCATGATGTTGCGCGCCGTCAGTTCGTCTTCTCCCTTTTTGCCGACGAAGTGCAGATGCACGGTATGCTCGTTGACGATGGTGGCGATGCCGGGGAAGAGCTCGACGCCGTTGCGCTGCAATTGGTGCTTGCTGATCTCGATCTCGTGGCGGATGACATGATCGGCCCGCAGCAGCAGATCGCTCATGGTGATATTCTCTTTGACCGTGTAGGAGGCGCCGTAAATCGAGCGCTGGCGGAAGCCGGAGAGGTGCAGGACGGCTTCCCGCAGGGTCTTGGACGGGATCGTGCCGGTGTTGACCGAGACGCCGCCGATCAGCGTTTTCTTCTCGATGACGGCCACGCGCTTGTCCAGCTTCGCCGATTGGATGGCGGCGCGGTGCCCGGCTGGACCCGAGCCGATGATGACCATGTCATAATCGTAGCGCCGCGGTTTACTTTGCCGCTGCGCTTGCGTCTGCGGCTTCCCGTTGACCTTGGGTTTGTCCGGAGCGACGATCTCCGCCATGCTGCGCCTCTTTCATCCGCTTTTGTTATAAGAAACCTGAATTCATGTCAACGTCCAGGGACGGCGCTTGTGCCGTCCGCATCTGCCAAGCGATCCTTATATCCATTGAGGATAACGCAGAAGCGGGCGCGGAGGCAACCGGCGCCGGCGCTGGCGTATTCCCTTAGCAGGTCTCCTGTCGGGCTATCGTTATATTCGCGCAGCGCATTGCTCAGTTGTCTTCGGAATCCCGGTCATGCGCCCGGCTGAGGGCTGAGGCGAGCAGGGCAGTGGGCACAGCCACAATTCCCATGCCCGTCAGCACCATCCCCAATGTCAACATGCGCCCGGCGGTAGTGACAGGATAGACATCGCCGTAACCAACCGACGTCAGCGATATCACCGCCCACCACACCGAATCGAAGATATTGCTGTAGACATCCGGCTGCGCTTCATGCTCGACTTCATATATCAGGAAGGCGAAACTGATGATGAAGACGAAGGCCACGCTGCCGAAAAGCGTCGCCTCGGCAGCGATCGATTTCAGCGCCTGACTGTAGCGATCCAACGCATTTGTGTAGCGTGTCACCTTCAACAGGCGCAATACGCGCAATACACGGAGCAGTCGCAGGACGCGCAGGCTGGCCGCCGCGTGAACCAGAATTGGGAGCAGGGCGACCAGGTCGATGATGCCGTAAAAGCTTGTGATGTATGCGCGCTTGTTTTCCGCCGTCGCGATGCGCAAGACGTATTCTACGACGAATATCAGAGACAAGGCGTAGTCCGCGATCAATAGCGCCTGCCGCAAGTGAGCCGGCAGGGAGAAGGTTTCCAGCGCCATGATCGCAATTGAGGCGAATACGGCCGCGCTGACCGCGATTTCCAATCGGGCGTTATTCCTGAAGTCTATGATCGGCAGACCTCCAATATGCTTATCCAAAGTGAATCGCCTACTCGCGCAACAGAATCTGCAGAATTTCGCCGGATCCGATGTCGGCGCTGAACAGCCGACCGTCGGGCGCCGCTACGATGCTGTTGCCGGCTTGCAGCGGATTCTGTCCGGCGGGCAGCGCTGCCGTCAAACGGACGACGCTTTCATAGCGACCGTCTCCATCAAAGTCGCCCAGTTGGGTGAGCGCGCCGTCATTGAGCAGGAGCAGCGCCTCGCCCCGCGCGAGCAATCCACTGACTTGGCCAAGCTGGTCGAGGTCGTCGGCGAAAATCAGTTCCGGGCTGGCGAGCGCGCCTGCCTGCTCCGGGTCGCGCAGGCGATAGATCTCGCCCGCTCGCGTACTGACCAGCAAATGGCCGGCGCTATCTATCGCCAGGGCCGAGATGCTGTTGAGGCGGTCGCTGTCGATGGGAATCCGCGCGTAAACAGTAACATCTGCCGCAATCGCCGGGCGAATCTGTGGCGCCGCGGCAGTAGGCGTCCGCGCGAATGCGACAATCGTGCCGGCCGCAGCGGTCGCTTCCGCTGCAAGCGCTTGCGCTGTCATCCGCGCCTTCGCCAACTCCGCCTCGGCGCTAGCGACGGGATCCGCGTCAGCGCTCGCCGTGGCCGACACATCGGGCAAGGCGGCTGCCGTCGCGTTGCGCTGCACAATGTCGATGGCGCTGCAGCCGGTAATGGTCAATGCCAGCGCGGCGATGAAGAAAGCCGCACGGGCCGGTTGTTCTTTCCGTTTCACGCGCTTGAGTATAACGCCAATGCCCAGGCTCAAACCGGTGGCGAAGCCGTCGCGATGAAAATGTAGATAATGACAAGAAACCCGCCAAGCACGCCGAGAGATAGTGCCGGCTTGAGCGCATAATGCTCAGACGCGCCCGCGCCGCTCGTTGCGCGCATGCGCCGCACGGCGTCAACCAGCTGATTGGCCAGCCAGCTCATGCCCGCGCCAGTTGCAATCACGGCGACGGCCAGGGACAGGTTGTCGCCGTCCGAAGGATTGAGGCGATAAATTGCGCGGAGAACGGGCAAGTTGATCAACATAGCGACGCTGACGGCGACAGCGAATCCGCGCCACTCCGGTTCCTCTTTGCGGATTGCGCTGCAATAGAAGGCCCAAATGTCGATAGCGAGCAGAGGCAGAAGCGCGGCGACCCAAGCGACATATTGCAGCATGTCCGCTTCAAAGAGATGAATCAAGGCATAACGGATGGCAAGCGCCAGCAGCCCGGAGGCCGTGGCCGCGCCGGCGCAGCGCAGTACCCGCGTGGCGATAACGCCGCAGAAGGTCGCGGTCGCCAATAAATTCGCCGCCAGCAACCACTCAGGTCGATAAAGACCCAGCCATTCCAATCGGACGCCAGCCAGCGTCGTGTCCCAGTCGCTGATCATCAACTGCAACCAGACGAGAAGCATGGACGCAATAATCAGAAGCGACAGACTTTCCCTGATTCCCAGCCGGAGGAGCGTGCGCCAGGCTCGTTCCGGCACTGTTGTTGCAGTTACGATGAAGGCGATCGTGAGCGTCATGACATAGCTCGCCAGCAGAATGAGATGCGGGATGCTCCAGGCTGTTAAATCCTCGCTGAATGTCCAATGCCAGAGCGGATCTGCCGGCAGCGCGTACATCAGAAAGGCGGCGTTCAGAATCAGCAAAGCAATGATTATGTTTGAGCGAAGACGCTGTTGCATGTTGCCGCGCAGATGGCGGTTGAGATAGTAGAGCGCCCAGGCGCCGGTGACGATGGTCGCGCCAAAGCCGAAATACATCAGCAGATGCGGACGCCAAAAGAAGTCTTCGCCAAAAGGAATGCCGTAGGAGCGGTGCCAAAGTTCGTCCCAGAAGGCGCCGATAAAAGACGCGATGCCTCCGCTTGTCAGAAGCAACGCGATCATTTGGCGCGTCTTCAGTGGCAGAATATCGACCGAGGCTTGACGCAAACCGGGTTTCAGCGGTCGAACGAGCAGATGCCAGGTCAAGCCGACGAAGGCGCAGATCACGGCGAAGAAGAAGCCGATCTGGGCCCAGAAGGCGGCCTGCTCGTCAGGCGGGATGCCGCCCCAAAAGGTGAACGCGGCGAAGATGATGACGCCGGCGACGGCAGCGATGATCCAGGGCAATCGCGAGTGCAACGCGGGCATGGCTGCGCTCCCGGTCAAAGATTGAATGTAACGTAAAGGTTACCATAGTTAGCGGCGGCGCGTCTAGTCGGCGAGGAGTTGCGTCAGGAATTCTTTGGCGTCGTCGAAAGTGCATTTATTCCACATGTCTTCTTCTTGCCACCATTTCATATCTAGCGCCTGTGTCAAAAACATACGCTTAGCGTCATCATGTCTTGCGAAGTCTTCGTCGGTAACTTTTCCCGAAATGTATACACTGAGCTTACTCTTCGGAAGTCGAGCCTGATTTGCACTAACACCGGCTTCACAAAGACAAGAGAAATAAGCATTTACGCAATCCAAAACACTGTCTTTCGGCAGAGCGGCGAAAACCAGATCCTCTATCGCGCCGTCGCCCTCATCCGAAGGAAGAGGTAATACCGAGACACGGGGGTACACGGTAGTCTTCTCCCGAGGTGCTCTCGGCTTCTCAAGTTCCCGAGATATCATAGGGTTGTTCTCGATGTAACTGTCATTGGCAACGTCAATCGCCTCTATTACTGTGTTGAAGGCGCTATTGCCATTACGATTCTCAGGATAGTCGTTGTCAAGGATAATTCCGACATCTGTGATATTTGAGAAATCATCACGATTCAAAATGTTAGTCAATTCCTCGTCCAGATTCTGCTTGCCATCGCAATCAACAAATTCAAATTTACCTAGCTTTTCGAGGTGTTCGAGTAGTTTTGTGAAGAAGTAAACGTCACCCTTGCCTTCGACTACGAGTAAGCGTATCTTGTTGTCCGGAGTTTGAATGTTCATCCGCGAACCTCGCGATCTCTGCCAATGGCTGCTCCGATACTGTATTCATTGTAAGTTCGCGCCTCGATATTGCCCGTAGTCGAGTCTCGATACAGGCGATGAAAACGAAAATCATCAATGTCATCGTCTCCAAAAGCTTCGTTTGCCGCTGCGATCATTTCTAGGCTGTGTGTCGTGGCGAAGACTTGGATGTCCTGTTCGCGGGCGATTTGGCCGATGGCTTTCCAGACATCCTTTTGCACGGAGTGGTGGATGCCGTTCTCGATTTCGTCGATGAATAGATAATTTGGATTCTCAGCGAGCATGGAAATTGCGATATTCGAGAAACGGTTTACCCCTTCCCCCATCATCTTTAGCGGAATCTGATGTGAGTTGACACGTCCCCATATTGTCAAGTCTCCCGAAAGTGATAACAAGCGAAGGTCAGATAATTGCGCTTCAAAGACTGCTAGATACTGAATCAACTGAGGTAGATCTCCATTTAAGTCTAGTGCGCTGAAATTCTCCCTAATCCAATAGGATGAGGGCCTGCCTTGCGCTGGTATAGATGCTGAACGCTGGTCGAATAGTATATTCGCATAAACTGGCATGTCTGATCTGGACGGTAGATAGACTCTTAACCGTTCGGTCTGCGAGTTTGGCAGGTTAAAAGAAAACGAAAGAAGCGTTGCGCCACGTATGTCTATCGTTCCCTCACTTATCAAGCCAAGCTGTTTCGCCTGCTGAACATATTGTCCTAAGTGCTCAAGTATCGATTTTTCGGTTGAATATTCAGCGACAGTAAGGTGCCGGATTTCACCGTTGAACGCATCGTCCAGTCCACAAATCTCGATTTCGAGGCTCGTGTCTCGTCCAAGGAAAAACTGCTGCCAAACTTCGCGTCGGTCTTGCCCAGCGTCTTCCAGGCCACGCGTCGTATGAAGGTCAGATAACGTTTGTGGCGTAAGCGGGATAGTCAGAAGCAGCATCGCCTCCATCAGAGCCGTCTTGCCAGTATTATTCTTCCCCGCAATCAGATTCACCCGACCCAGATCGTTGATCTGCAAGTCCTTGAAGCAGCGGAAATTCTTGACCCGAAACGACTTGTACATGGCGCGCCTTCCTACGCGGAGCGTCTCTCTCGCACCCCATTATACATCTCAGCGCGGCGCATTTTCAGTGCTACAATGCCGGCATGACCGCCATCCTCGCCATCGAGACTTCCTGCGATGAAACGGCCGCTGCCGTCGTTGCGAACGGGACGACCATCAAGTCGAACATCGTCGCGTCACAGATTGACCTGCACGCCAAATATGGCGGCGTCTTCCCGGAGGTCGCCTCGCGCGCCCATGCCGAAGCCATCAGCGCGGTAGTGGCGCAGGCGCTGACCGAAGCCAACTTGAAATGCGCCGACCTGGACGCGATCGCGGTGACCCAGGGCCCCGGACTGATTGGCTCACTGCTGGTCGGCGTCAACTTCGCCAAGGGGCTGGCTCTGGCGAGCGGCCTGCCGCTGCTGGGCATCAACCACCTGGAGGGGCATATCTACTCGCTTTGGCTTTCTCCGGGTTTTAAGAATGTCGACTTCCCAATCCTGGCGCTGATCGCCTCCGGCGGGCACAGCGAACTGGTGCTGATGATCGACCATGGTGTCTACCGTCGGCTTGGCGCTACGATAGACGACGCCGCGGGCGAAGCCTTCGACAAAGTAGGGCGGCTGCTCGGCTTGGCTTTTCCCGGCGGGCCGGCGATTGAACGCGCCGCCGCCAGTGGCAATCCCCGCGCATTCGCCTTTCCCCGGGCCCGGACGCAAGGACCATACGACTTCAGTTTCAGCGGATTGAAAACCGCCGTCTTGCGCGCAGCCACCGTGCAGCCCAGCGGCGGCAACCGCAGCAAGCGCGCGCGCCGCGCCGAGAAAGGGGCGCCGCTGCGCGCAGACATCAACATTAGCGATCTGGCAGCCGCTTTCCAGGACGCGCTGACTGACGCGCTCGTAGCGACCACTTGTCGGGCGGCGCGCGACTTTGACGTCAAGGCGATCATCCTGACGGGCGGCGTGAGCGCCAATGGCAGCTTGCGGCGCAAGTTCGAAACCGCCGCCGATTTGCCAGTCTATTTTCCGCCGCGCTTTCTCTGCACGGACAATGCCGCCATGATCGGCGCGGCGGCGCATTTTAGGTTCCTGGCCGGGCATCGCAGCGCGCTCGGCTTTGAAGCGCGGGCGAGCTGGCGGTTAAGTGAGGATGTGTACGCTTAGAAGACAAAGGACGATACAACTAGTATGCAATACCTAGCAATCTACCAGATGGTGCATTATCGGTAAGCCGAAGGCGCACATACTGATCAATATCGAAATCTTCCACAAATTCGTCATTTGGAATGCTGTCAGAGTTGAGACAAACTATGTACTGAAATCCGCACTCCCTTGACTTTCGTTCTGCGAGTTCCAGAGCACGAGCTACCTGGCGCTCATCGACATCCGCGAACAATGAGCTATCGTGAATAAGGAAGCCAGGCCGAACATCGCGCTTGGACCAAATTTCCGCGCGCATAAGATCAAAGCAGAAGACCTTCATTTTGCTGATTCCAGCACTTTCAGCTCCCTTTATTTCGACACGGAAATTGAAACCAGATTTAGCATCTATGTCGACAATAAATGCACCTGGAACTCTATAGAGATACTCGGAATTCGCGTTGAAGATGTCTCTCGCCTGCCGTAATGTATGGCGCTCATCCATGTCACGACGTGCGTCCAAGTCTAGGCGACCCTGCTGTATTTTAATCTCAGACTGTTCAGTATCAATCGTCCGTCGGCGCTGTATATGTCGCTCTATTTCCTCAACGGCAGATCGCTGATCCGCATTCAGCTGCTGCAACTCGTTGTATTCTTCCAGCGCACCGTGAGTGTCCAGAAATTTCATAAGTCTAGCTCGCTTGGTGCCAAGCTCAGACTGTTCAGTGGTCACTTGGTTGAGTTCGTCTTGAAGACGAATTGCTTCGTCTTCAAGGTATTGCTTCCTATTTCTCGTTAACTCAAGGTGGAATGCACGGACGTCGTCAAGCCTTTGCTTGACCAGACCGGGCAACGTAGCACCGGCCTGTTCATATAATTCACTCACTTTGATCGCTTCCGCAGGTTGTGCTTCTTCAACACTTCTCCTATGGAATTCGATCAGACGCTTAAGCTGTAGAATATGATTCGCTGTATCGTGTAGTTTGGCGGTAAGCAGATCAGCTTCTCGCTCGATTTCTTCGTACTTGGGGTGCACTTGAAACTGACTGAGTTCTGCATCTGTTCTGTCAATCTGCCGCTGCAGTCGATCTCTTTCAAATTCCAATTCTCCGACTGTACCGAACATGTTCGCGATTAAATTATCGCCATCCTTGAGCGCCTTCCTGACGGTCTTCACGCTAGTTGAACGGTCACGAAGCAACTGCCATCTAACTGCGTGATCCCAATTCAGATCAAGCAAGAAGGCATTATGTACTTGCTTGTCCCATACAAATTGACGAGGAAAATGTAGAAACGGATCTATAAACTGACCACGTCGAATCTCGTAACTTATCAGACTTCTAAACGAAGGCGAGTACTTTTCTTTTTCGGCATCAAGTCCATAGAGCCCCCAACCAAGTACCTTGTTCCAAGCTGCAACTTTGAACTGCGATTGCTCAAAACGGTGTCCAAATTCAGGTTTTATTGGCCAGTCCGTCCAATCAGTCTGTGCCGTGATTTTGACTTGACCCGGCTTGTCAACTTGGCGCGAAACGGAGACAATTCTATTTCTAAACTTGAAATTTAGCGTAAATTCCCACCCCTCCAGTTGCTTGACGCGGAGGCCCTTCCTTGGTTTCTCGTCAGATCCCAAGCAGAAGTGAATGATATTCAGCAGCGTAGACTTGCCAAGTCCATTTGTCGTGTCTCTATCCGTCGACTCTGGCTGCCGCTCGGCCAGTACGACGTTGAATCCCGGCTCAAATTCAACAGTCTTGAATCTATCACTACTAGCGCTCACGCGGAGTATCATTTGTGGACTCTACAAATCTTTCCTTCATAAAGGTAAATGGCGTTGATCATGTAGAGCAGGACCAATCCAAGTGTGAAGCGTTCATAAGTTGATATCTCAGGAAGGATTCTCAAATCTTCCCATAGAGTTGAAACGGTAGTGGGTCTCTGCAGGTGCGCGAGGATAATTGCGCCGACGCCCAGCAATGAATTTTGCACCGTAATGTGTTTCGTTGGTAGTATCATTTATCGAAAATGTCGCACCGCTCAAAGAAATAAACTACCAAGACAATACCCGCCGCCCACTTTACGTGATCTCGGCTGTTACCACAAGCGAACTGAATCATATCATTGAAGACGTGATTGGCACTTATGGTATCTTCTATGAATATATCATATTGACTCAACATCTGATTGAGAAGTCGTGCCTCGAACTCCGGCTCCAAGCGCGATCGACAAGTAACATAGGACTCAACCTCGTGAATCCTTGGGAGACCAAGATTTATGTGTTTCTGAACTCCAACAGAGAATCCGTTTTTCTTGATCTTTTCCGCCGGAGGAGTTAATACGTAATCTTCTGGAGGCATTTCTGGATTGTCACTTAGCCAGACTATCATGGATTCTAAGTCAGCGGAATTAAACTCTTCTATTGCCAAACGGTCAGCTATCCATCTCTCGTGATTCGTCTTCCACTCCCGAAGCAATGAAACGGTGTGCGAGTTCGTCTGGCCGTCTACAACATCATGGTGATTTGCACAAAGTAATATCAGATTTTCATATTTGTTAGTGTCCTCGGTAAAACCGTCAGGATTAGGACGTGGACCCTTTTCACTGTGACCAAAGATGTGAGCCATTTTGCCGAGATTTGCATGTCTGTCGCCGCCTATGCCTCGCTTATACAATTCTTGTTTGCATCCTTGATATGCACAACGAAATGCTGACAATCGCCAGAGTAGATCTTTGTCTGCTTGAGGTATGTATCGAGAATCATATTGTGCAGTGGACTGGTCGTTTCCGCTCATCATCGTACTGTCTTCTCCTTTGTACTGATGAATGATATTCATTAGATTCTTAAGAACGTCTACTCAAGTCCGTGAGTACGGCTACTCAAGCTTTACGTTTTGTCGCATAAACGAGTATGGTACATCAATATCTTCCTTCCCAAAACACTTCATGGCTTTGTACATTTAGGCCGTATGACCTTGGATACCATCCAAACCTGAATCGAGTGGCAGCGCAGAAAACATGACTCAACTCCAAATCGGCATCATCGGCGCAGGCGCGGCCGGGCTGGCCGCCGCTTGGGAATTCGCCCGAGCCGGCCACCGCGTCGACGTCTTTGAAGCGGCCGACCGCGTCGGCGGCCTGGCATCCGGCTTCAAAGACGAAAACTGGGACTGGGCGCTGGAAAAGTTCTATCACCACTGGTTCGCCAACGATGACGACATCCTGGGCTTGGCCGAAGAAATGGGCCGGCGCGACCAGGTTATCTTTCCCCGCCCGAAGACGAGCTACTGGCTGGACGGCAAGATTGTCCGCAGCGAAATCTCGCCGTCCGCGCTTTTCCTGCCGCTGTCGCCCTTGGCGATCGTGCGCATGGGTTTGGCCGGTCTGGCGCTCAAGTACGCAACCGGCTGGCAGCCGCTGGAGCGGGTCACCGCCGATCAATGGATGCGGCGCTGGATGGGCGCGGAGGCTTACGAAAAATTCTTCAGGCCGCTATTGATCGGCAAGTTCGCCGATGCCTACGACCAGGTGCCGATGTCATTCATGTGGGCGCGGATCGTCAAGCGCACGCTCACACTCGGCACGTACCGCGGCGGCTTCCAGGCCTTCCTCGATGAACTGGCGCGACAACTGCGCGAAATGGGCGTGACGATTCGGCTGAACACGCGCGTGGATGGGCTCAGTATTCGCGGCGGCGGACCGGCTATGCGAACGGGAGATGTCAGCCGCCGCTTCGATATTGTGCTGAGCACGACCTCGCCGCGCCTGCTGCTGAAGATGGCGCCGGACCTAGCGGGCACAGCCTACGGCAAGGGGGTGGCGGCGCTGAAGAGCATCGGCGGTCTCTGCGCCGTCTTCGCCTTGAAGCGGCCGCTGCTGCCCGACGACACCTACTGGCTCAACCTGCCAGCATCAACCGCCGACAAGGCGAAAGGCGAGTTTCCCTTCCTGGCCCTGGTGGAGCATACGAACTATATCGCGCCCGAGCATTATGGCGGCGATCATATCGTTTATTGCGGCGATTATGTGCCGCCCGATCACGAGTACTTCCAGCTGAAAGAAGCGGACCTGATTGCGCGCTTCCTGCCCGCTCTGGGGAAGATCAACCCGGCTTTTCAAGCCGATTGGATTCGCAAATGGTGGCTGTGGCGCGCGCCTTACGCTCAGCCCGTGCCCGAACTCAATCACAGCCGCAGAATCCCCGACCTGCGGACGCCGCTGCCCGGCCTCTATTGGGCGAGCATGTCGCAGGTCTATCCTTGGGATCGCGGCACCAATTATGCCGTGGAAATCGGCCGGCGCGCGGCGCGCAGGGCAATGAGCGAGCAGGGCCAATAGCTTCGCCCTATTTGGATTGCAGTCCCCCGCCGCCCGGCCGGCGCGCCGTGCCATCGCCATAGTTTTCGAGTATACTCGAAATAACATGCCACCGGACGGAGGCGGCTTGCATGCCATGGGCGACAGTCCTTGGCTGTCATGCGCGCCCGGCGCCGGCAGCCCGGGCCAGTTGATCGGCAGCGGGTCCGCATTCAGAAACAGATTCGAGGCCAACGGAGCGGATGTTGGAAGAGCAGGAAGCCGCGAGCAACTTGATCGCAGAACTGCGGCAGCTTGAAGAATTGATCGCTCAAGTCCAGGCGACATTGGAGTCGCAACGGGAGTTGCTGCGCCGGCGCCGGCTGGCGATGCCGCCCGCGGTCTTCAATAGCCTCGAACAACTCACGGGGGATTTCAAACGCCTCGAAGAAGACGTCGTGGCGGAACAGACGGAATTGCGCCAATTGCGCGCGCTTTCCGATATGTCGACGCGGATCACCAACTCGCTTGATATCGACACTGTTTTGCAAGAAACCATGGAATTGGTCATCGTGCTGACCAACGCCGAACGCGGTTATATCATCCTCAAGGACGATGAAAGCGGCGAGCTGGAGTTCCGCATCAGCAGCGAGAGCGGCTTGATGGGCCGCGGCCTGGCCGCCAGCGATCGGCCGCAGATCAGCATGTCTATCGTCAATGACGTGATCGCAACCGCGGAGCCGCTTCTGGCCGACAACGCCTATCAGGATGAGCGCCTGGCCAGCAATGAAAGCATCATAAACTTCACGCTGCGTTCCGTTCTCTGCGTGCCGCTGCGTTACAAAGCGGAGACCATCGGCGTCGTCTATGTCGACAATCGGCTGGTGGCGGGCATCTTCACCGAGCGGGAACTGACGCTGATGATGGCTTTCGCCAATACCGCCGCTGTGGCCATCGCCAATGCGCGCATGTACACCCGCGCCGAGCATATCCTGGCGGAAATCACGCGCGTCAAAGAACTGATGGATAACATCTTTTCTTCAGTCGGCAGCGGCATCATCGCTATCGACAGCAATGACCTGGTCCATACCTTCAATCGCGCCGCGTCCGAAATCCTCAATGTGACGCCGGAGGTGGCTGTGGGCTTCGAGGTGGAGCAGGTGATGAAAAATGCGGACCTTGAACTCCGGGATCATCTTGATCTGGTGAAAGAGCAGGATGCCGACCACACCCTGGAGTTGAGCGCCGAGCTGCCCGGCCGCGGCGAAGTCGCGCTTGCCTTGTCCTTTTCCCCGCTCAAGGACAGCAACGATCTGACCCAGGGCGTCACGCTTGTCATGGACGATGTCACGCACCTTTACGAGCATGAAACCACCATCAACGCGATGAAGCGCATCTTGCCCGAGAGCATGGTCGATAAAATCAACGAAATCGCCAACATCGAAATGGGCGGCCTTCGGCGCGAAGTAACCTGTATCTTCGCCAATGTGCGACCCTGGGTGACCTTGGCCGATCTCGCGCCGAGCGAAAAGCTCAGAACGTTGAACCAATACCAGGCGGTGGCCACCGGCTGCGTTCATGAATGCGACGGCATCATCGACAAATACATGGGCAACGAGGTGATGGCGCTCTTCAATACGCAGCTCAATCCCTCCCAAAACCATGCCAGGCAGGCGCTTGAATGCGCGCTGCTCATGCGCGATCGCTTCGTCGAGCTCTATCGGTCCCTGGGAATTGCGCCCGATCCTCATTATTACTTCATCGGCATCAATACGGGCGACGCGACCCTGGGCAACGTCGGCAGTTTTCAGCGGCGCGAATTCACCGCCCTGGGCAACAGCATCAATATGGCCAAACGCGTGCAGGAAAACGCGGCGCGCGGCACAATCACCATCGCCCAGGCGACTTTCGATCATATCCGCAGCCACAACCCCGGACGTCTGAATTATCTGTTCAATCAGCGGGAACCGATCTTCGGCAAGGGGCTTTCTTCCGTCGTGCAGGCCTATGAGGTCTACCGAAAGGCATGAATCAAGAGGTTTCGACTGGCGGCTTCAGCGCGATCCAGACGCAATTGAAGGGCTTGAAGCAGCGCGCTGATGAAGTGAAAACGCTGTTGGAACAGCAGCAGGAATTGCTGCGCCGCCGCGGCATCAACCTGCCCGAGCATGCGATTGACCGCCTCTGGACTTTGCGTTCCAGCATCGACAAGCTCTCGGTTGGCATGGTCGATACGCACATGCAGCTGCAGCAATTGCGCCGCCTGGCGGAAACGACCGCCCTGATCAACTCCGCGCAGGAAACCGACCTGGTCCTCAACGAAGTCATGGAGACCGTGATCCAGTTGACGCAGGCCGAGCGTGGTTACATCGTGCTCAAGAACCGCGCAACGGGAGAGCTCGAGTTCAAGGTCGCCCGCGGTTTGAGCGCCGAAGAGACCGCCGCCGGCGGCCGCATCGTCAGTTGGTCCGTCATCAACTCGGTGGTCGAAAGCGGCGAGCCGCTGCTGACGGTGAATGCGGGCGCCGATGACAATATCGACAAGAGCGAGAGCATTGTCGGCTTCGCCTTGCTCAGCATTTTGGCCGTGCCCCTAAAAGCCCGCGACGAAGTGATCGGCGTCGCTTATTGCGATAACCGCGTTATGGCGGGTTTGTTCAAAGAAAACGAGCTGGATCTCTTGACCAGCTTTGGCCAGCAGGCGGCGGTCGCAATTGAGAATGCGCGCCTGTTTGAAGACATTCGCGCGCAGATGGCGCTTATCGAAGAGATGCAAATCTGGCTCTCCAATATCTTCGCTTCGATCGGTTCCGGCGTCATCACGATCAATGGCGAAAACTGCGTAATCGTCTGTAATGAGGCGGCGGAAGAAATCACCGGCACGCGCAATGACGATGCCGTGGGCTGCGCCCTGCGCCAGGTCTTGCCGCATGTGACGGTCGATTTCTACGACAACATTGAGCGCGTTCGCCTGGAAAAAGCGCAGCATATCTGGGCCGAGCGCTTCGAGCAGCATGGACAGCAGAAATACTGGCAAGTGGTTGCCAGCCCCTTGCGCGGCGATGACGGCGTGAATCACGGCGTCGCCCTGGTGATTGATGACCTCACCGAGCGCAAGGAACAGGAAGAGCAGCGCCGCCTGCTCGGCACCTTCATTCCGGAGGCGCTCCTGCACAATATCGGCTCAATCAGCGAGTTGGACATGAGCCCGGCCGAACGGACGATTACCGCCATGTTCGCCGATGTTCGCGGTTTCACATCCTTCAGCGAATACTTGCAGCCGGAAGACCTCATGCGTATTGTCAACCGCTATTTGGGCGCGGCCAGCGACGCCATCAACGCCCACGATGGCATTGTCGACCAATATCTGGGCGACGCCATCAAGGCGCTTTGGAACACGCAGCTGAATCATCAGGAAGATCACGCCTTGCGGGCGGTACGCGCGGCGCAGGCCATCCTCGACGAGGCGCGCTCCTTGCATAGCGTGGTTGATGTCGGGCACCGGCTGCATTTCGGCATCGGCATCCACACCGGGCAATCGGTGCTGGGCATGGTGGGCGGCGCCAACCGGATCGAGTTCGCCGCGCTGGGGGAGGCGGCCGATGTCAGCAAATTCTTGCAGGAGTACGCCGAGCCGGGCGAAATCGTCATCAGCGCCTCCACTTACGCCCAAATCAAGGACCATATCGATGCGGAAGCGATAACAATAAAGAGCGCGAAACCCGGCTACGAAGACATCACCCGGGCTTATCGTGTCCGTTCGCTCTCGCTGGCCAGCAATGGCAATCGTCAAAACCGGACTTAGCATTGCCCGATTTGCCGAGAGCGCCGAGCGATGAGACCCATGCAACCCAATCCGCTATTTGTCGTCGGCATCATCGTCGGCTTGGCGATTGGCGTGCTCTTTGGCATCAACATGGGCAATGTAGCCTTCGGCATGCCGATTGGCGTCATGTTGGGCGTGCTCATCGGCGCGATTATGAACAGAACCGGCAACGATCAACAATAGCACTCGACCACAGCCTCTCGCCCGAACAGACAGTCTCCTTTAATGCCGTAGGGGCGAGCCTTGGCTCGCCCGTACAAGGCTTGCCCGTATCTAACAAAGAGCATTGTTTGTCGAAGTATTACCCCATCCCCGGCCCTTCCCCAGTGAACTGGGGAAGGGTGACTCTACAAAGTAGCTCATAGGTTGACCCCAAAACACATAGCAAATTGCAAATGAAATCAGTCTCTTTCAGCGCGCTCCCCCTTCCCTAGCTCGCTGGGGAAGGGGGTTGGGGGGATGGGGTAGAAAAAGCGCGGCAGCATGAACCAGTACCGGACAAGCCTCATACGCAGTCCTCTTTGTCACCGTACGGGCGAGCCGCCGGCTCGCCCGTACACGCGGCGCCGTAGTGGCGGGTACCGGACAAGCCTTTTGAGAACGCCTCATGCCATAAACGATGACATGCCTATGTTCAGCTATGCCCGTCAAGCGTTTCTGCTAAAATGCTGCTAAGCGATTGCGCGCTGCGAGCGCCGGTTTACGGTTCCGCGCCAGCGCGCCGGGTTTGCCTCTATGCAATTGGAAGCGCAACACAACACTCAATCGCCAGCCGCGGCTCGCCCGCTGAAGCTGCTCTTGCTGGCGCTGGCCGCGGCCCTGTTTCTGGGCGCCACCTCCTATCAAGCGCTCAGCGCCGGCATTGAATACACGCTGATTGTCAGCGTCTTTGCGACGCGCTTTCTGGGCATCTTCGTTGAAGCCGTGCCCTTTCTACTGCTAGGCTCAATCACATCCGGGCTAATCGAAACATTTGTCAAGTCGGACGATATCTTGCGCTTTCTGCCGCGAAACCGGCTGGGGGCGGCGATCGGCGGCGCCTTTCTCGGCTTGGCTTTTCCCGTCTGCGAATGCGGCGTTGTGCCGGTCACGCGCCGGCTCTTCAGCAAAGGCCTGCCGCTTTCCATGGGCGTCTCATTTCTGCTGGCTGCGCCTTTCATGAATCCCATCGTCTTCGCCAGCACCTATATCGCCTTCGGCATCGGTCCTGTCTTTATCGGGCGGCTGGTCATTACCGTGTTGGTCGCCGTCACAGTCGGCCTGGTGATTGGCGCCTTCGCCAAGCCGGATGCCGCGCTCAAACCGGTTTCGCTGGGCGGCGGGCATGATCACTCTCACGCCGATCACGCGCCGCCTTCATTTCGCGGCAAGCTCCTGCACGCCTTGCAGATCGCCAGCGACGAATTCTTTGAGATGGGCCGTTTCCTCATCCTCGGCTCGGCCTTGGCCGCGCTGATGCAAACGCTGACGCCGCAAGAGAGCCTGTTGGCCTTGGGCACGGGCCCCATTCTGTCCGTGCTCTTCATGCAGATCCTGGCTTATATCCTGAGCGTCTGCTCCACGGTGGACAGCTTCCTCGCCCTGGCCTTCGTAAACACCTTCACCACCGGCGCCATCGTCAGCTTTCTCAGTTTCGGTCCGATGGTGGATATCAAAAGCACGCTGATGTTCAGCGGCGTCTTTCGCCGCCGCATTGTGATTTACCTGATTATCTTGCCCTTTGTGATGAATTTGCTCGCCGGCGTATTGATCAATCTTTTGCTGGGATACTGATAGATGAGCGCAGTTCACAAACACAAGCCGCATGATGCGGGCAAATCGGTCGACTGGGCGAAGTCGGCCATTCTGCTGGGAATGGGCCTCTATCTGGTCCTGCTGATATTGACCGGCAACCTGAGCAACTACATCAATCAGCGCTTCGCCTGGCTGGTCTATGTCGGCGCGGGCATCTTTATTGTGCTTGCGCTGGTGAATCTCTACAGCAGCCTGGCGCAATCGTCCGACGGGCGCGATCATCAGCATTACCCGATCGGCTGGGATATCTTGCTGATTGTTTCGCTGCCGCTGCTGCTGGGTTTTCTGATTCCCTCGCGCTCCCTCGGCATTGAAGCGGTCAACGGCGGCGTCAGCTTGAGTCCGGTCGGCGTTCAGAGCGCGGCCGCCTTCCAGCGCAGCCCGCTCGATCGCAACATCCTGGACTGGCTGCGCGAATTTGATCGCGCTGTGACCCCGGCCGAATTCAACGGGCAACCGGCTGATGTCATCGGCTTCGTCTATCGCGAGCCGAGCCACGAAGAGGATGGATTCATGCTCGCGCGTTTCACGATGAGCTGCTGCGTCGCCGATGCCTTTCCCATCGGCATGCCCGTGATTTCGAGCGACTCCGGCGAACTGACGGCCGGCGACTGGATTCGCGTGTCCGGCGCGCTGCAAGCGGCCGCATTCGCCGGGGAATTCATGCCTGTGCTTTTCGCCGATGCCGTCGAACTGGTGAACGAGCCGGAGCAGCCTTATCTGTATCCCTGAGTCAGTGGCCGGATCATGAAGCTGGACAAGCTGGATTTTGCCGTAATTTTAATCGTGGCCATCTGCCTGGCTGGCGTGGCGATTGCCGCTTATGTGAGCGATCCGGCGCGGCAGCCGGCCCGCGTCGCCTATCTCTATCCGGCGACGGCGGCGCAGCAAAATGTCTGGATGGCGCCTATAAACGACCCAAAGGCGCAGCAACAGGCGACCTTCAGCGAATTCGGCGTCTACGATTTCGACTTCAGCCCGGACGGGCGCTGGCTGGCTTTTGCCGAGCGCAGCGGCACAGGTGCGGTAACGCTGCGCCTGCGCGATCTCGCTACCGGGCAGGCGCGCGACCTGGTTGATTGCCCCGCCTGGCCGCCAATTGCACGTCGCCGGTCTATAGTCCCGATGGCAAGACCCTGGCCTATCAGCGCGCCGAGTCAGTCGGCGCGGGCTACGGTCTCTCCCGGATATGGCTCGTCGATATGACAAGCGCCGGCTATGAAACGATTCCCTTGATCGCCGATTCTCAAGTGGTCGGCCACTCCGCCCTTTGGTCGGCGGACAGCAACACCATCGCATTCTACAGCGCCGACCGAACCCAGCCCGGCATTCTCATATACGAGTTCGTTCCGCGGGACGGCAGCGATATCCAACTGCGTTTCATCCCGTCGGCGCATGGCACGATGGGCACAATTTCGCCGAATGGCCAGCAAGTCATTTTCCCCGATCTCGTCCGCCGCAACGATCAGTTCTTCAGTCACCTGCAGATTGCCGATTTGGCCACGAAAGAGTTCGCCGCATTCACCGCCGCCGACGGCCCCTGGGACGATGTCAGCGCGCGCTGGAGCCCGGATGGCGAAACGGTCGCCTTTGCCCGCCGTTATACCGACGAGCGCTGGACGGCGGGCCATCAACTTTACTTGCGCCGCCGATCCGCCGCCGCCGATGAACTCACGCCGATTGCCTACGACGAACGCTACAATACGTCTTATCTGCGCTGGAATCGCAGCGGCGACCGTCTGGCGCTGCAGCGCTTCCCGCTCTGGAACGCCGACGGCGCGGGCGACAACATGTCCCGGCCCGAAGTCTGGGTGCATGATCTTGAAACGGGGCAGAGCCAGAAAATTATCGAAGACGCCTACCTGCCGCGCTGGGTGGCGGGCTAGGCCGCTTCATGCGCATCGATCGCCTCTCGCTGACCAATTTCCGCAACTACGCGCGCCTGGAATTCAGCCCGCCGGCCGCGCGCCCAATCGTGCTATGCGGCGAAAATGCCCAAGGCAAAACCAGCGCCCTGGAGGCGATCTATTATCTGGCGACCTCGACTTCGCCTTATACCACCAGCGACCGGCAGTTGATCCACTGGCGAACCGAAGGCGATCCGATTCCATTCGCGCGCCTTTCGGCCGAGCTGAGCAATGCGCGCGGCGATTACCAGAAGCTGGATATCACGCTGATGCTGGATATGAGCGGCGGCGCGCCGCGCTTCAAAAAGTCGGTCAAACACAACAATGTCGAGAAGCGCGTGCGCGATGTCGTGGGCCTGTTGAATGTCGTGCTTTTCCTGCCGCAGGACCTGTCGCTGGTCGAAGGCTCTCCCAGCGACCGGCGCCGCTTCATGAATACCACCCTGTCGCAGGTGGATGTCGACTATTTTCTGGCGCTGAACGAATACGAAAAGATCCTGCCCCAGCGCAACGCGCTGCTGCGGCGCATTGCGGAGAAGCGCGCCAATGCTGTAGAGCTGGAATATTGGGACGAGCAGTTGGCGCGGCATGGCGCCGCCATAATCGCCGGGCGCCAGCGCTTCCTGCGCGAGCTGGAGCCAAAGGCGCGCGACACCCACCAGGCATTGACCGGCGGACGGGAAACCCTAAGCCTGAATTACTTGCCGAGCGTCATGCCGCTGGCCGAGGCGGAGGGCGGGCAGCTTTCCTTTGACGTGCTGGGCCTGGACTTGAACCGCCAGCTTTCGCCGGAAGACATCATGCCGCAATTCATGGAACGCTTGTTGGCGCAGCGGTCGGAAGCCATTCGCCGCGGCATGACGGTCGCCGGCCCCCATCGCGACGAACTGCGGCTCCGCATCAACGAGCGCGATTGCGGCTTGTATGGCAGCCGCGGGCAGGCGCGCACGGCCGTCATGGCGCTTAAGTTCGCCGAATTGGAATGGATGCGCGATCAACTGGCGGAATACCCGCTTTTCCTGCTGGATGAAGTCGTCGCCGAACTGGACAGGGGGCGACGCCGCTTTCTGCTCGACAGGCTGGACGGGCAGGCGCAAACCCTCTTGACGACAACCGAGCTTGAGATCTTCGACCCGCATTTTCTGGAGCGCGCGCAGGTCTACCGGGTCGAAAACGGGCAGATCCGTCAGCCCGATCTTTGACGCCGCTGGCTTCATGCCCGGATGCATATCAGATAGGGAGACGCTTGATGGCACTGAAAAGCGAATTCAGCACGCCGTCGGATACCGAGATCAAGTTCGTCCGCGCTTTCGCCGGCGATATAGCGCAGCTCTGGGCGATGTGGACGCGGGCGGAGCATCTGCGGCAGTGGTGGGGTCCAAGCGGCTGGACGACGCCGATCTGCAAAGTGGACTTCCGGCCCGGCGGCGCCTGGTTCTATTGCATGCAAGACCCGGATGGCAATCGTTATTGCGGGAAAATGGTCTATGAAGAGATAGAGGCGCCGCGCCGTTTCAGCGCCAGAGACGCCTTCTCCGACGAAGACGGCAATGTGAATGCCGACATGCCGGAAGGTCAAGTCAGTTTCGCTTTTGCGGAAGCCGACCGTGTCACTACCATGACCAACGTCAGCCGCTACGCCACAAAAGAACTGCGCGACCGAATCATCGACATGGGTGTGGAAGCGGGTTTGAATCAAACCCTCGATCGCCTTGAGACCTACCTGGCCAGCCTGGATTAAAGCGGCCGCTCCCCTCTAGATTGGGCGCAAGCCCGGCAATTTCATCCTTCATCCTCTCGAGCTGGCGCAAATGCGTTATGCGCGATTATATAGTCGCCACATCCTAGCAAATATGTTCTATATTTAGGCGACTGTTTACCTGGAAGAGAGGAAACGCTGTGGCATGGACGACGCCGAAAACCTGGTCGAGCGAACCGCTGACTTCGATCGACCTGAACACCTATATGCGGGACAATCAGAACCACCTGAAGGACCGTCTGGACAGCAGCGCCGCCAAATTTGTCAGCGGCGCGCGCAATATCCGCACGACGTCAACCGTCTTCGTCGATGTTGACGCGGAAAAACTGGCCCTGGAATTGACGACGCATGGCGGCGAAGTGCTGCTCGGATTCACGGGCAGCGTGCGCAACACAAACACCGGCGGAATGGTGAACTTCAATATCGCGGTGGATGGCGAAGATTATGTCGCCGATGACGGCATCATCCGCAACAGCCCGGGCAGCGGCGACAGCAGCCGGGACAAGCCGCTGTCCTTCGTGATGCTGATTCCCGGCCTTGCGCCGGGCGCGCATGCCTTCAAGCTGCGCTGGAAAGTGTCCTACGGCAATTCGGCCACGATGAACGTCATCCAACTGCATCCGCAATTTTGGGCGAAGGAGATTTGAAGCATGGATATCGTCAGCAAAGAAGGGCTGCCGCTCTGGCTGCTGGACGCGGTCGCGCGCGCAGCCTTGGGCGCGGCCACCTCGGGCGTCTCATCCGGCGATGGGCATTCCCGCATTCATCTCCTCAGCGAGAATCCAGCCGAGCAGCGCAGCGCGAGCGATGTCTTGGCCAATTTTGGAGGACTGCGCCTGAGGCCGTCGGCGCCGACTTTTGTCGAAGGCGCGGGCGAGCCGGTCGTCGCTTGCCAGGACGCCGCAATCGCGCTGGACAGCGAGCTGGCTTATATCGTCCTGCTGGATGATGAGGAAGTCAGGCGCGGCCGCGGCTCTGTCGTCGCTGGCGAATTTTCACTGGCGCTGAGCGGTCTGCGCGCCGGCAGCTATCTCGTATTTGTCTATCGGATTGTCGGGAATTACGCGAGCGGAATCGCCCGCTTCAGCGTGACGCGGGCTTGACGCGCGCTGCCTGATGTATAGCCGAAGGAGGCTTGATGGAATTTGAACAGCTGTTACAAGTGCTGGCGCTGGCGGTGGTTGTCCTGGTGTATTGGTGGTCCTACCGCAGTTTCCCGCCCGGCGAAACCGCCAGGCTGATCGAAGGGCTGGCCGAGGTCAGCCAGCGGACGCAAAGCCGACTGGACGACTTGCTGGTGGATATTGCGCGTTTGCTTAACGAAATGCGCATGAGCCAGCCGGAAGCCGACGAAGAGGAATCCTGATGCGAGCCGAGGGGCGATCCGCCCCTCATTTTGTTTTAGTCGTCGCCGTAAGGGTCGCGGCCCAGCTGCGTGCCCTTGCGGATCGCCTGTCGCCAGGGGCGCTTGGCGCCCCCTTGATATCCCAACTCGCGCAGGCGCTCCTCTTCCAGCCGCTCCAACTCCTCCGCGACCGCGGCATAATCCGCCGGCGGTATGGCGCGATCGCGATCGGCCGCATCGCGGTAGACATAACCGGCACCGGCGCACCAGTCGCAATCTTCCGCGGCGCCGCTGAATTCATCATCGAACCAGCCGAAGCCGTCGCAGGATACGCAGCGGACGATTCTTCTATCGGGCGTCACAGGCCGTCCCTTCGGGCCAAGAGCGGGCGCGCGCTCAACGCAGGCTGAGTTCAAAAAGCTGCTGGTAGCCGGCCAGGTATTTCTCCGGCGTGAAGAAGTCCTGGGCGAAGCGCCGCGCATTCGCGCCCATTTCCGTCGGATCGTTGGCGAAGATTTGTTCTAATGCCGCCGCCAGGTCGTCCTCGTCGCCCGGTTTCACCAGCAGGCCGTTTTCACCGTGCCGGATCATATCGGGAATGCCGCCGACGCGGGCGCCGATCACCGGCGTGCCCACCAGCATCGCTTCCACAACCACCCGCCCCAAGCCTTCGGAGAGCGAGGGCAGTGCCATGACCCGCGCGGCCGCCAGGCGCTCGGCCAACTGCCGCTGCGATACGGCGCCGACGAAATGCACCCGGTCGCTAATGCCGAGCCGCGACGCCTGCTCTTGCAGCGCCCGCGCATAGTCGGCGTTTTCCGCGCCACCTACCAGGACCAATCGCGCTCGCGGCCGGTCGAGCTTCGCGAAGGCGTTCAGCAGATGATGCAGGCCCTTGCGCGGAATGAGAACGCCGGCATAAACGATGTCTTGCGCAGCCGCGAGCGGCGCGCGCCGTTCGGTCTCTTGAAACACGGTCGTATCGCTGAAGGTCATAAAACGCGCTTGCGGGACATCGGGCGCGTATTGCCGCGCCCGTTCCGCCGTCGATGTCGAGATCACGCGCGCGACATCGGCATGGCGAAAGGCGAAACGCGCCGCCGCCCGCATCAGCCAGCGGAAAAGCCCCGGCAGCGGAACCCGCCGCTGCAAGAACAGGTCTTCTTCAAAGTTGTTGTGGTTTTCGATTATCAGGCGCAGACGCCGGCCGCCCAGCCGCGCGAGAACTTTGACGAATGCGCCGATCGCGCCTTCAAACGGGCTCTGGGCCACCAGGATGCTGACATCATGTCGGCCGACGAGAGCGAGAAGAAGCGGCGGCGTCAGAAGAAAAAACGTCAAATAACGTAAGGCGGCAAAGGCCGGCTGCGGTAGCAAATAGAAATAGGCCTTTTCCTGGAAACGCTGCGGCCGCAGTGAAGTGGCGAAGCCGATGACGCGCAGTTCGTATTGGCGCAACTGGGCCAGGAGCTGCCACTTGCGAGCGCTCAAAGCGTCGAGCGGACGGCTATAGCGCGCGCTGCTGATCCAGCAGACGGTTGTCTTTCTCGACTGCAAACGGCCTTCCCGGTTTGCTTATGTGCGGCTGCTCAAGAATATACCAGCCTTCGCATGAAATCGCATGGGCGCGGCAAAGAGGAACGGGGCCTGCGTCTAATGCTGTTTCGGCTTGTTGGTCACGATGATGACGTTCTCGTCCTTGACAACGGTCTTGTCATTCAGGCGCAGCGCCGACTCCAGGACGATCGAAACCGCGCCCATGACCATGCCGCCCAAAATCGCTGTGAATATGCCGCCATCAATAATCAAACGGTCGCCGGCCAAGGAGTCGGTGATCAGCAGCATGATGCCGTTGATGACGAAGATGAAGAGACCGAGGGAGAAGACCACCATCGGGCAAGTCAGCACGATGAGCAAAGGCTTCAGCAGCGAATTCACCAGGCCGAAGATCAAGCCGATGATCAAAAGCGTCGTGATATCGTTATTCGCGATATGAATGTTGGGGATCAGCAGAGCGGCAGCGGCAATGGCCACCGCGTTGATCAATACGCGGATCGCAAATTCTCTCATAGATTCGCGCTTGCCTCCTTGAATTGTCCAGCGTCTGTTTCATATACGCTGCGCGGATGCGGGCGGTTGCGCTAGCGCCGGCGGCGCGAGACCAGGAACAAGAGCAAGAGCAGCAGCAGACCAACAGCCACGGCGGCTATCGCCAAGGCCGTGTCGCGCGTTTCCGGTTCGTCGGCGGCGGGCGCCTCGACCTCTGTGATAGTCACCGGCGTCAGCGTCGGCTGCGCCGTCGGTTCCTGCACCGCCTGCGTCGGAACAGCCGTGTCCGTTGGGACAAATTCTGTCGGCTGATCTGTCGGTTCGACCGTCGCTTCGGCTTCAGCCGTCGCCGCCGCTTGCGCCTCGGCCGTGGCATCGGCATCAAGTGTGCTTTCTACGACCGCCGTCAAGCTCGCTTCGGCTGCGGCAGTTTCGGTGACATCGGCGGTTGGCGTCGGCGAATCCGTTGCTGTCGGTGTGTCTGTGGGCGTCGCTGTATCTGTCGGCGTGTCGGTTGGCGTCGCTGTCTCAGTCGGTACCGGCGTGCTGGTGGGCGTGTCAGATGGCTCTGGCGTATCGGTGGGCGTGTCGGTTGGAACCGGCGTGTCAGATGGCTCTGGCGTGTCGGTGGGCGTGTCAGATGGCTCTGGCGTATCGGTGGGCGTGTCAGATGGCTCTGGCGTATCGGTGGGCGTGTCGGTTGGAACCGGCGTGTCAGATGGCTCTGGCGTGTCGGTGGGCGTGTCGGTTGGGACCGGCGTATCGGTGGGCGTGTCAGTCGGCGTTGGCGTATCAGTGGGCGTGTCAGTCGGAACCGGCGTGTCGGTGGGCGTGTCAGTCGGCGTTGGCGTATCAGTGGGCGTGTCAGTCGGAACCGGCGTGTCGGTGGGCGTGTCGGTTGGCGTTGGTGTATCGGTGGGCGTGTCAGTTGGAACCGGCGTATCGGTGGGCGTGTCAGTCGGCACCGGCGTATCGGTGGGCGTGTCCGTTGGCACCGGCGTATCGGTGGGCGTGTCCGTTGGCACCGGCGTGTCGGTTGGCGTGTCAGTCGGAACCGGCGTATCGGTGGGCGTGTCAGTCGGCACCGGCGTATCGGTGGGCGTGTCGGTTGGAACCGGCGTATCGGTTGGCGTGTCCGTTGGGACCGGCGTGTCGGTGGGTGTGTCAGTTGGAACCGGCGTATCAGTGGGCGTGTCCGTTGGCACGGGCGTGTCGGTGGGTGTGTCAGTTGGCACCGGCGTATCGGTGGGCGTGTCGGTTGGAACCGGCGTATCGGTGGGCGTGTCCGTTGGCACCGGCGTATCAGTGGGCGTGTCGGTTGGAACCGGCGTGTCAGTCGGCGTGTCAGTCGGAACCGGCGTATCAGTCGGCGTGTCAGTCGGGACCGGCGTGTCGGTGGGCGTGTCCGTTGGCACCGGCGTATCGGTGGGCGTGTCAGTCGGCACCGGCGTATCGGTGGGCGTGTCTGTCGGAACCGGCGTGTCAGTGGGCGTGTCGGTCGGCACCGGCGTATCGGTTGGCGTGTCAGTAGCCACCGGTGTGTCGGTTGGGACCGGCGTATCGGTGGGCGTGTCAGTCGGAACCGGCGTATCGGTTGGCGTGTTAGTCGGAACCGGTGTGTCGGTGGGCGTGTCAGTTGGCACAGGCGTATCAGTCGGAACCGGTGTATCGGTTGGCGTGTCAGTCGGTACTGGAGTGTCAGTAGGCACCGGCGTATCGGTGGGCGTGTCGCTCGGAACCGGCGTGTCAGTTGGCGCCGGCGTGTCGGTGGGCGTGTCGCTCGGAACCGGCGTGTCGGTTGGGACCGGCGTGTCGGTTGGAACCGGCGTATCAGTCGGCGCAGGTGTATCGGTTGGCTGTGGCGTGAAAGTGTCGGTTGGCGCTGGCGTATCTGTCGGCTGCGGCGTGAAGGTATCGGTCGGCGCTGGCGTGTCAGTCGGCTGCGGCGTGAAGGTATCAGTCGGCGCTGGCGTATCTGTCGGCGGCGGTGTATCCGTCGGCTCAGGCGTATCCGTCGGCTCAGGCGTATCCGTCGGTGGCGGTGTATCCGTCGGCGCTGGCGTATCCGTCGGCGGCGGAGTAGCGGCGGTCGCCGTCATATCGGCAATCGCTTGCGAAGTTTGCTGGGCATCGGCGGTCGGCGTCGCCGTGCTCAAGGCGGTGGCGGTCGCCGACGGCGTCGCCGTCGCGGAAGGCGTATCGGTAGCGGTGCTGGTCGCGGTCGGCGTGTCGCTTGGCGCCGGCGTAAATGTGGGCGTCGGCGGCAAGTCTACGCTGAAGGGCAAGGAGACTGTAGTTGTCTCGCCCGCGTCGTTGGTTACGGTGACCTCGGCGACATGCTCGCCGTCGCCCAAGGCCTCGGCCGGGATTGTGAACTGCTCGTCTTCGACGACTTCCGGCGCGCCGCCATCGTAGGACACCCGCACTTCAGCGATGTCGGTTTGCCCGCCGGCGCTGACACTGATGTCCTGCGGCCCGCTGATGACGGCGTCGACGGCGACGCCGCTAAGGGACACCGTCGGCGGCAGGGCGGCGACTTCAATTTCGATCGTCTGGACCGTTTCCGCGCCGGCCGCGTCCAGGGCGCGTATCGCAATCGTGTTGCGGCCGGGCGGCAAATCGGCTGCATTCAGCGTAAAGGCGAGCTGATTGCCCGCGACCGCCGTGCTCACATCGGGGTCGATGCTCAGGCTGACGATCGGCGACTGGCCCTGGGCGCGGATGCTGCCACTGATACTGTCGCTGACCAGGCTGCCCTCGCTCAGTCCTTCGATCTCCAGGCGCGGCGGCAGGGTCTCCACCTCGAATGTTTTTTCAATGACGGTGCTTTGCCCGCTGGCGTTCGTGGCGCGGATAATTAAGGAATGTTCTTGCGGCAACAACTGGAAAGGATCCAGGTCGAATTCATAAGGCGCTTCCGTGTCAGTCTCGACCACTTCGCCGTCGACGATGAACTCAACCTGCGTGATTTCGGTTTGACCGCCGGCATCGACCGATATGACATCCGCTTCCGCCACTTCAGCCTGGTCAGCGGTTGAGAAGTCATCGGTCACCTGCGGCGGCAAGGCGCCGATCTCGAACTCCGTACTCAAGCGTCCGATGTCGCCTTCGACATCGCTGACGGTGATGTCCAATTGGTATTCGCCCGGCTGCTCTTGCTCCGGCTCTATGGTGTAGGTCTCTTCGGTGGAAACCACTTCGCCGTCGATCGCGTATTCAATGCTCTCAATATCTTGATCGGCGAGGATCTCGACCTGAATCGTGGTATCTTCGGTCAGCGCTTCGGCGAAGACATCATCGGGCAAGAAGAGCAGGGGCACGGGTATCGGCGCGCGCAAGGTGCCGCTGTCGGCGGCCGTCCGCCCGTCGTCGGTGGCGATCTCTAGCGTGAAGTCGTAACGCTTGCCATCGGCCGGGATATCAACGTCCAGCGTGACGAAGTATTGGCTGCGGAACAAAAAGGCGAGATCGCTGTAAATGTCGGACAGTTCTTCCGGCGTCGGCGAGTCAAAAAACTCGGCATTGGTCTCGGAGGCGATCAACTCCAGGAAGCGCCGATCGATATTCCAGCCCAATCCAACTGAATAAACGGGCACGCCGTGAATCGTGGCGGCGCGCACGCTTTCATCGCGGCTGTGCTTGCTGACATCGCCGTATTCGCCGCCATCGCTGAGAATAACAACCGCCTTGCGCGGCAGCGGCGCCTCATTGGCCAGCTCGATGCCGCGCAGGGTGGCGTCGTAGAGCGCGGTCTGGCCGCCGTAGGCGATGTTGTCGAAGGCGCCAGCCAGCCGGGACCGGTCGGTGGTATAGTCGACGATCTGGCGCACGACCGAGTTGAAGGTGATGATGGCAACCGGATCATCCGGGCCCAGCGCTTCAATATAACGCTGTGCGGCCGCCAGCGCTTCCGTCAGCGGCCGGTCGGCCATGCTGCTGCTGGTGTCAATGACCAGTACGCTGGCAAAAGCGAGATCATCGTCAATGATGTTCTCCACCTTGGTGACCTCGGCCTGGCCGGCCAGGTCGCCGCCGACGGAAAAATTGTCCACGCCCAGGCCGGAGACCAGCTTTCCGGTCCCGTCCAATATGCTGGCGTGGATGGCGACTTGCGCTAGATCCGTAGAATCAATGCCGATGATGTCGAGCGTGATATCGGCCATGTCCTGCGGAGAAACGATGCCCAGCGGCAGGGTCAGAAGCAGTGCAATGATGGCTCGCAGCGCGCGTCGTCTCAATTTGGGCTCTCCGGTGCGTATGAAGCGGCGACAAATCCAATCGCAGAATGTAGCGTATTCCGTCAGGATTGTCACGCGCTTCGGCGGAATACCGGCATTATAGAAAAGTAACTTTGGAAACTATAGTGCAAAGATAGCGAGCAGCTGCAAATCGCGCGCGGGGGGCGCTCAAACGCCGCCATAGCGCTCCTGCACGGCGACCAGCCAGTGGAAAATCGGCGCCAGCGCCGAAAAATGATCGAAGCAAATATCGATCAACCGCGGGCTTGTGATGGCGCTCGGCTCGATGTCATGCGTACCGGCGTGCAGATTGTTGTAGCGCAGCCATTCGACCCGCGGATGGTTCTTGTCGAAACCGCGCGGGGCCGTCTTGTAGTGGCTGCTGCTGAGCCCATAACCGGCGGCGGCGACTTTCTTGGAGAGCGCGATCAGCGCTTCGCCCATTTCATCGTCCAGGACAGCCTGCCGATAAGCCTCCAGCATGGGCTTGTCGAAATGGAACATGCCCGCCATCAGGCCGGCGTCGTCGGGCGTGATTTGCATGCCAAAGCCCGGATGCTGCATTTTCTTGCCGCTGCCGCGCCACCACATCATCGCTACGTTGACTTTGTAAGGCGACTTGTCTTTGCTGAAGCGGGTATCCCGCGCCGCCCGCATCAGGCAGCCGCTGCCATTGCTGCGCAGATCGACCACGATATCGGGGTCCAGGTCCTTCAAACGGGCGCCCATGGCCGCCACCCATTCCAAAGCCGGCGTTTTGACAAAATCATCATAACGCGCCCGGTTGTCGGCGAACCACTCGCGCGTATTGTTCGCGCGCAGCTCGCGCAGGAATGCCTGCGTTTCGGCCGGGAATCCGGGGAAGCCGCTCACGTTGCTGTCCGTTTCACTTGCGGCGCATTCGCGCTATTGTAGCCCAAGCGATTGCGCTGTCAACGCGAGGGAAATGGCGGCGCAGGGCAATCGCTTCAAAACTGGCATCCGCTGCGACCAGCAAAACTAAACTGACATTTAACCACCGAGGACAGCGCGGCGCCGAGAAATGCAATTGATCAGAGATTCAGCGGAGTTTTTTAGCAAGAGCGGGCGAGCCAAGGCTCGCCCTTACACCGACTCTGCTCTTATGCCGTAGGGGCGAGCCTTGGCTCGCCCGAATGTCTGTCGCGAAAGCGGTTGCGCATTCTTTCAATGACTTACTTGCGTTTACTTTTGTGTTCTCTGTGTTCTCTGTAGTTATCAAAAATCTAAAGCGATTGCCCTGCGGGCGGCGGAAACGGAATGAACTCGCGTCTATGCAAGCGCGCCTGGCTCAGGCACAATGCCGCCATTCAGCCATCTACTCGAAAGATGCCCTCATGCGCTTACTGCGAAGAATCATTGCGCTAATTTCGCTCGCTCTTTTGACAACTCTCGCGGCGGCTGAAGGCCCCGCCAGCCCGCAGGAACTCTGCGACTCCGCCGATTATGGCGAGATGCGGACGATGCAATTCGAGGAGGCGGCTTACGCGATTCAGTTCGGCCTGGATTATCGCGCCATCCTCTGCACATCGGCCGGCGCCATCTATGTCGACCTGTATGAGAATTTGACGCCCAAGACGGTCAACAATTTTGTTTTCCTGGCCGAGCAGGGCTACTACGACAGCACTACCTTCCACCGTGTCATCCCGAATTTTATGGCGCAGGGCGGCGACCCGACCGGCACCGGACGCGGCGGACCCGGCTACCAGTTCGACGACGAGCCGGTCAGCTACCTCACCTTTGATCGACCGGGTCTGTTGGCGATGGCCAATGCCGGGCCCGGCACCAACGGCAGCCAATTCTTCATTACTACAGCGCCGACGCCGCATCTCAATTTCAAACATACGATCTTTGGCGATGTGCTCCTCGGCCAGGATGTCGTCTATGCCATCCGCGAGCGCGATCCCGGCAGCGCCAGCGAGCCGGGCGAGAGCCTGCACACCGTGCTTGTCATCACTGATCACTCACTGGTCGATAACAGCGATGTAATTGAAATGCAACCGGCGACGCAGGAGCAGGTCGTCGCCGCTTTTGAGGCATTAGCCGGAGGTCTGCCGGACGTCCTGTCAATCGCTGATGATTCCGGCTTACTCAGCGCCGACGCGCTCGCCGCGACCATGCCGGGCGATCTGCAGGAAGCATACGCTGAATACGCCGAGAATTACGGCCTGGAATACCGTTACCGCCTGAACCTGCTCAACCGGGATTGCGACGAAGCCGTCTACTTTTCATCGCTCGGTTATCAAGTGGATGTCTTTGAGAGTGAAGAAGCCGCTGGTGACGCGCTCTTCGACAGCTTCAATCGCGATCTGTTTGAAAGCATGGGATTCGACGATCAGGACAGGCTTGTGACATTCTCAAAGCAAGCGCCAACCTGTGACGAAAAGTACGGCGTCCACATGGTAACGCTCAACGCGCAAGGGCGTTTCCTCGTGACGATCGATATGCTTGTCGAGTTGGATCGCCTGGCCGGTATGCCGGGTGCAAGCGATCTCTTGCAGAGATTTGCTTTTGGCATTGAACCGGCATTGACGGCGCTCTACCTGCCGGAGATTCGCTAGGGCAAGCGGCGCTTCAATTGTGTCAGGGTCTGCTCGCGCTCCGGGTGCTGGCAGATCTCCAGGGCCTCAACAAATAGCGCGATGTCTTCGCGCCGGGCCAGCCGCGCCATGCGCAGCAGGCGCGCGCTGAGCGCATCGTCGCGGGCCGCCGCCATCATCACCAGTCCATAACGCCGCAGGTCCGCATTCCGAGTGTCGCGTATCACGCCCTCCAGCCGCTCAAAGAGCGCTGACTGTCGCCCGTCTATGATGCAATTGATGATGCCCATGGATGCGGTCGGCTGGTCGATATCCTGATATAGGTCGATCAACTGCTCGTACAAGTGAACGGGGAAATCCGCGCCCAATGAGTCAAGCGCTTTGCCGGTCAGCTCGCCGCGGCCTGTATTGGCCATGCGCCCGCCGTTGTGCAGCAGGAACTGATATATCGGCAGGCGCTGATTCGAAGCGACCAGCACGTCAAGCGCCGTCAAGGCCGGCTCACAATTGAAGACCGAGGTATGTCCTTCGCCCAGGAAACGCGTCGCATAGAGGCAGGCCAGCGCTGGATCGATGGGCGCCATGCCGGCCAAAGCCACCGCCCGCAGATTCTGCGCCACATCATCAACCGGCTGCAGCTGGTAGGTCTCGACGCCCAGCCGGTAGAGATCGATATCGTCATGATGCTCGATGTGCACCAGCAGACGCGTGAGGCTTTCCCGCAGCATGCCCGCCTTGTCGCGCTTGGGCTTGGCGTAAAAGCGGAAGGCTTTCTCGCGCAGAACCGGACGGTGGCTGTCGTCGAGCGTCGCGCGCACAGCCCGCGTGTTCAGAATCCGCAAAGTTTCGTCAAGATATTGCCGGCTGCCGGTTTTGGAAAGCAGCGCCAGCGCGCGGTCGCGTTTGTCTTCGGCGCCGGTCGCCCGCCGCAGCGCCTCGAACAGATTGGCTTGCGTCGTCATGCGCTTGCCCCTTGCGGTTGAACGCGACCCGGCTGCGGATCGTCTGCGCGCCGGATTAAGAAGCGGTCTCGAGACCGAAGCGCTCGACGCAAGCCATGATTTCCTTCCAGGTCGCATCGGGCAGGTCGATGCCGTTGGCCAGCCGATCGCGCCGATTGCGGGCCTCGGTTTCACCCGGGTAGAGCACCTCGCCCTCCAGCGGATCTTCTTTCACAAAATCGATCACCGTATCCGCCTGAGCTTTGAACGTCGCCAGTGGTCCGAAGCGCGAAATGTCGATCATCAGGATGACGGTGCCCCAACGATCGCCCAGCGGCGGCTGTTCGTCCGAAGGCAATGAGGCCATCAGAGTGAAGAGTCCGACCATCATCGCCAGGGCATAACCTTTGTGCCCGACGTATGGCAGGCCCATCGGCCGCAGCGCGCCGCCTTTGCCCAGGGCCTTGGGATCGCTCGTCGGCTGCCAATCGGCGTCGACGATCCAGTCGCCGGGCAATTGCTCGCCTTTGTCCACCGCGACCATCACCTTGCCCGCCGCCGAAATCGAAGTGGCGAAATCCAGGATGACCGCGCCGTAGCGATCGCTTGGGAAACCCATGGCGATGGGGTTGGCGCCGATCTTGCGGCCGGTGCCATTCAGCGGCACAACAATCGAGCGCGGCCCGCCGATGACGCCATCCCAGATCATCGAAGCCATGCCGGCGGCGGCGCCCATTTCCGCGTATGTGCCCAGGCGACCGGTATGCCCTTCGTGATACATCGAGACCAAGCCGACGCCTTGGGCGCGCGCTTTCTCGATGGCGATTTCTGTCGCCCTCTTGGCGATCACCTGGCCGAAGGTGAAGTTGCCGCAGATTTGCGCCATGCTGGCCGTCTCTTCGACGACTTCCGGCTCGGCCGTCGGTTTCAGGTCGCCTTTGTCGATCGAGCGCACATAATGGGCAGTGCGGATCACGCCGTGCGAGTCGTGGCCGGCCAGGTTGGCATCCACCAAATGCTCGGCGACGATATCGGCGTAATCGGCGCGGGCGCCGGCCGCTTCCAGAACATTTTTGATGATGACGGTGAGTTTGTCGGCTTGTAAATTGGGCATAGGATTTCCTGTTTCTCGCTTCGGGTCGGAACATTGCATAATGAAAGTCTCGTCCCGCCTGTTTTACCACAGCCGCTCGCAACTTACGACTTGGCTCATTCAAGAAAGTCGTGTCGCAAACAGCAAGCGATGTAGGGCTTGTCCGATACTGGTCAATGCTACCGCGCTTTTTTACCCCATCCCCCCAACCCCCTTCCCCAGCAAGCTGGAGAAGGGGGAGCGCGCTAAAAGAGACTGGCTTCATTGGCAATTTGCTATGCGTTTTGGGGTCAACCTACATAGCTTCTTTGTAGAGTCACCCTTCCCCAGTTCACTGGGGAAGGGCCGGGGATGGGGTAGATAAACTGGTCTGTCGTCTGCAGCGAGCCAGAGAAGGGAAACTGACCTTGACGCATTTCGCAGTAAAATGTTGATTATCGCGAGGATCGCACGTTAATCGTAGTATTTTGGTATTGTTGCAGTTGTATCGGAGCAAGAGTTTTAGTACCGGACAAGCATTGTACGGGCGCCGGTGGCTCGCCCTCTCTGTGTCAGCGGTTAGTGTCTACGCGACCCAAAGCATTGGGGAGGGGAGCTTGGCTGCGGAAACCAGGTATCAATGCTGGCATGCTATTCCGACTACATTCGCCGCTCCCCATATATGAATTTCGTATCTGAACCTCAAGAAAATGTAGGGACGACCCTTGGGTCGCCCGTCTGTTTGCAATTGGAGGCGGAGGCGCGGGTAGATTTGTGCTGGTTAGGCGAATTTGCCACACTGATTGCAGGCGCTACGCCCAAGCCAAGTAAATTCCTTGATCGGGCAGGAAATCGTAGCCGGTTCAATCGTTTCAACTGTCGCTGGCGCAGATTTTTCCTTTAACAGCATCCCATTATTCGGCAACTGGCTTCGACTAAAGGCAATCAAATTCTCTTCAGGCCTCGTGTCGACCTGCGGCCGACCATCTTGCAGGATTTGATCGGCGCGACACCTCGCATCGGCTTCTGCCAGAATCTCCATGCGCCTTTCCAGTAGCTGTAGTTCAAGTTCACCTTGAATTTTGGTGTGCGCCGATAAGAGCGCGATAGCAACAATTCCAACGGAGATTAAAACTGTTAGGCAACGAAAAAGTGTAATGTTTCCTGAAATTATCGGCGCTGCCACGGCGGACAGCGCCATTAAAAGTCCCTCAATCATTGTAAAGTCCTTTCCAACAAATCAATAGTTAGAGTTAATGTAATACAGAAACAAACCAAATGCAAGACCGAATCTTGGAACGCGGTGAATCCTGCGTTAGCCGCAGCTATGTCGCACGCAGAGTAAAATCTCTGTGCCTCTGTGTCTCTGTGGCTAATGTCCCCGCCCAGGCATTCCGCCTAAATGACCTCCAGCTCATTCAGACTTGGCGGCGGCGGGAAAGGTGCGTGAGGCTCGCGCTGATACCAGAAGGCGGTCGACGCGATGTCGTCTTGCAGGGGCAGATAACGCCGCGCGCCCTCCAGAGCCGAGCGCCAGCCCAAGGCCTGAATCGTCACGCGCAGATCGGCTTGGAAGCGCACCGGGTCCAGCACATGCCAGCGGTACATGCCGAAACGCTGCTGGCTGCTGTACAGGCCATCGGGGCGGATCACCTGCGGCAGGCCGAGAAACGGCGTGCTGAATTCGGTGTAGCGGCCGTCGACATCAAAGTTCCAGGCGCCGCCGAAATAATCTTCAGTGCCCGTCCCGCAGATCGTGGGGAAGGCGTCGTCGCCATCCAGGTAGAGCTTGATCTCGCCTTCGCCCCACCAGCCCGTGTTGTTGACGCCCCAAGCGATATAGGCGCCGACATATTGGCCGTCGCCGCGCAGGCCGTCGAGCAGGGTGTGAACCTCCTGGTAGGGCAGGGGATTGCTGCGCCGCCATTGGGCGTGCAGATAGGCGCTGTCTTCCGGCACGTCGCCTAGCGCGTAGTCGATTTGATAATAGACCCAATCAATATCGTCCGGGCTGAGATTTTCGAGGGTGATCTTGCAGCGCCGGCGGAAGGGCATCTGCCAGTAGCAATTGAGCCCGCCGTTGGGATTGACCGAAACCGGGATCGAATTGACCTGGCAGAAACGGCCCCAGCCCTGGCAGAAGAAATCGCCGAAGGGCGCCTCGACCGACGGCGTCTCTTCATCATCCCAGTAAAAGCGCAGGATCATGCGGCGCCAGAATTCGGGCCGGCTGGTGATCCATATATGCTGAATCAGGCCCGGTCCTTCGATGTCCGCCAGCGTAATCGCGCTGTTGGCCGGCAGCGGCACATAAGGCGATATCTTCCAGCCCGGCCCCAATTCCCGGGCTTTGTCGGCCGCCGGCCCGTCCACCGACATGCCGCCCCGGCCCTTTTCGCCGGTCGGGTTCTCCGCGCTGATCGAGCGGGATTCGCTCGCGCTCAACTGCGCCAAATTGCCCAGCATATTGTTCAAAATCGACATCGTTGATCTTGCCTTCCGCCCATTTACGAAATGAATTGCGCATACTCTAACGCATAGCCGCGGTCAATCAAAAGAGCGCGCTGCCAGGTACTGCATCATAGTCGGTTGGATTTCTTCAAATGCCGACGAATGGCTAGGGGCGATCCGGCGAGTCGCCCAATTTCGATCCCGTCGTACCAATCGGGCGATCCACCGGATCGCCCCTACCGGACTGTTTCAACAAGCGGTCAGCGGCGCTTGACGATTGCGCCAGGCAGAGGCGCGGTCAAATGCCCGTCACATCCAGGAACCAGCGCTCCAGCTCCGCTTCCATGGCGGCTGCCTTTTGCGGATGCTGCGCCGCGAGGTCGTTCTGCTCGCAGGGATCATCGGCAATGTTGAAGAGCAGCGCCGGCGGCGGTTCGGGCAGGGTCCGTTCCGGTTCCGGCTCGCTGATGACGTCGTCAAAGTGTTCGGGGAAGTACTTGATGTCGTGGTCAAGCGCGGTATCCAGCGGGCTGACTTCCATCGCCTCTTTGATTTGCGGACGCAGCAATTTCCAGTCGCCATCGCGCATGGCGGCGTTGCAGGCGCCAACCGGCGTATAGCGGTTCCATTGCCAGAAACGCTGCGGGTATATTCCGCCGCGCTCGCCACGCAGGGCGGCAGTGATATCCACGCCATCCAGCGCCAGATCTTCCGGCGCATCGACAGCGACAAGGTTGAGCAATGTGGGGAACCAATCGGCGAAATGCGCCATTTCGTCGCTGCGCCTGTTTCCGTCCAGGCCGTCGGGCCAGCGCATGATCAAGGGGACGCGTATGCCGCCTTCGTAGGTGTTGCCCTTGCCGCCATTGAAGCCAAAATTGAAGCGCCGCTGGGAAAAGCCATTCCAGTCGCCGAGCGCCGGCCCGTTGTCGCTGGTGAAGATCAGGATGCTGTTGTCGGCGATGCCCAGTTGATCAAGCCTCTCCATGATGCGTCCGATGCCGGCGTCCATCACCTCGATCATGGCGTAGAGCAGGCTGACGCCCAGGCTAAAGCCCATCTCCGTGTACTTCTGCGCGATGGCGTCGGGCGCTTCCAGGGGAAAATGCGGCGCATTGTATGCCAGCTGCAAAAAGAAGCTCTCGTCTCGCTGGCGCTCGATGAAGTCGATAGCGGCATCCGTGAAAACATCGGTCAGATAATTGTCGCGGTCGCCATATTCGATGCTGCCGTTGCGATCAAGCCGATAGCGATAGTAGGGATTCCAGCCGCCCTGAAAGCCGACAAATTCCCCGAAGCCGCGCGCCGTCGGATGATAACGCCGGTCGAGCGCGCCATTATGCCACTTGCCGACCAGCGCCGTGGCGTAGCCGGCCTCGCGCAAAATATCCGCGAGCGTCGTTTCTTCGAGGCGCAGGCGGTCAAGTCCCCGCGCTTCCAGCGTGTCAATGCTGCCGGTGCGATGGGCGTAGCGCCCGGTCATCAATGCGGCTCGCGCCGGCGCGCAGACCGGCGCCGCCGAATAATGCTGCGTCAGGCAAAGGCCCTGGCTCACGAGGGCGTCAAGATGCGGCGTGCAGGAGATCTGGTCGTTGAAGATGCCGAAATCGCCGTAACCCATGTCATCGGCGATGATCAAGATGATATTTGGTTTTCTCATGATTTGCCGTTTTGCCCTTTTTCAGATTGGGACTGCGCAGTGGGAAAACCCATGTGGAAGACGGTCATTGTCCCGCCAAACATGATTCTGTCGCCATCGCGCAGCATCTGCGCCTTGCCGCCCGTCACCGGCTGGCTGTTGACGGAGGTGCCATTGATGCTGCCCAGATCAAAGACTTTCCACTGCTGTTTTTCTCTGACCAGGAAGGCGTGCGGGCGGGAAACCGTCGGGTCTTGCAGCGCGATCTCCCAATTGGAGTTGGGCGTCGAGCGGCCGACGTAGAGCTCTTCTTTGAGCAAGGCGAATATCTGACCCTGCTGCGGCCCGCGCGTGATGCGCAGGCTGGCGCGGTCGCCGGCGACGGCGGCAACCCGCTGCGCCGAGTCGATGGGCCCGGCGTCGCTGGTCGATAGCAAACGCAATACGGAAACAAAGAGGTGAATTTCGTCGCCGATCTTCAACTCGTTCTTGCCGTAGATTTGCACGCCGTTGACAAAGGTTCCGTTGGCGCTGCCGACATCGTCAATGCTGAAGACGCCGTCCTGGCAAGCGACGATCGCGTGCTCGCGCGAAATGTGGCTTTCCGAGATCTGAATGTCGTTGCTGGCGGAGCGGCCAATGGAGAACTCGTCGCCAGCGCGCATCATTCGCTCTTGCGTTGAGCCCGTGAAGGGATCCAGCCAAACCAGCTTGGCTATTGGCTTGCTTTCGCTTCCGTCCATCTCGCGCGCCCTGCAGAATGACGTCTCGACCGTAATTGTAACATATCATCGATTTGACGGGCGGCGTGGAGGGAGTGTGAAGAAGTTGCCAGCGCGGCGAGAAGCGGGGCTAGGTCTGTTTTGTTCGGTTCTTGATGTACTCCGGACAGAGTCCGTTACTGATGAGTACGTGATTCTCCAGCTCTTCGCGGCGACGAGAAATGGCAGCTTTTGCGATGGTGTGAAGCTCTCCGCTTATGTCTCCCAGGAACTTCTCGGGCCAGTTGGCTATCTGGCCGAAGCGATCCAACTCAACCTCGGATATGGTCGAGCCGCCTTCGCCCGGCTCGCAGAAGTACATCTTGATGTTTTCGGGAATTGCAAACTCGGACTTGCCCTCGGCGATTCGCGCTTGCAAGCGCCTGAGCACATGTTCGCTATGGCTTTCAACGATGAGTTGCAAGTCCCGCGTTTCGGCAACATGCAGCAAAAGGTCGGCCAGCAGACTCTGGGCGTTGGGGTGCAAGTGAAGTTCAGGTTGTTCCAGCAGCACAATGGAACCCGGTGGCGCGGAAAACAGCAGCGCAACAACCGGAAGCACTTGCGACACGCCGAATCCGACATCTACCAGCGCACTTTCAACGCCGTCTAGTTTTACGCTAACCTCATAAAATCTTCGGTTTGCGTCAGTCGACTTTACTTGCAACGAGTCAACTAAACCGAGATTGTTTAGCCACCGCGCAACGTCTTGTTGCAATGATTTGTCGTCTCGTTCAGAAGACACTAGCGTCGCAATGGTATCGGCGCCATCAGGTTCCACAACTATGGATTTATTTTCGCCGGTCCACTGATAGTACCTTTTCGGATACTGCCGCAATGGACCGAGATAATGAAATGCGCTGATTAGATTGTTAAGTGTGATGCAAAAGTACATGGGTTGCACGCGCAGTGTTTCCATGGACTGACCAGGAAATTCCACAAAAGGAAGGATGTAACAACTGTGGGGAGAGCCGACGATTTCGGTCTCCTCGCTGCTGTTGCTGCCGAATGCAGGCTTATCGCCATTGGTTTCAATTAGAAACGAATCTGAGAATTCGATTGAGTATTTGTCTTCCTCCAGCCGTTGAAGTCGCAGGGACAGTTCTGGTTGATTTTCCATCAGCGCTTCATAGGCTAATTCCTCAATATATATGCCGCTGTTGAGTCGCCAGGATATGTCGTAACGCGCAAACGCTTGCTCAACGTCATATCTGCTGTTGTGTTCCTCCACGGGAAAAAATTCTTCCTTCAGTCCTTGCTCTAGTTCCCACGTTAGACCTATTCCTATGTGAGAGTTGATATCATGCCCGTAGACTAAATCATAAAAGCTGCCAAAATCCGCATAGTCTCCATCACCGCCGCCGAAGTTTATATGTTGCCTAGCGTCAATGCCCTTTGCAGTCTGCTTCAAAAGAAGCAGCGACTGCAAAACACCGGTTTTCCCTGCGCTGTTTACACCGTACAAGAGCGTGATCGGCGCCAGGCGCATATCAAGCTCTCGCCAGTTCTTGAAGTTTGACAACGTTAGTCTGCTAAGCATTAAAATATCTCTCCCGCGCGAGCAAACTCAGTCTATCACGACACGCAGTCCAGTGGCGTATTTGGCTGCTATCCCTCAACAATCACCCGCGCGTCCTCGCCCAGCAGAAGCAGCACGCCCGCGGCGATGCGACCGTCGCCGCTTTGACCAATCCGATCTTCGGGCAAGCCCATCAAGCGGGCGAGGTAGCGCGCCGTCCAATTGTAGCGGCCGTATTCCGCGATCTCGGTCAGCTTGCGCCCGATCGTCACATCGTTGTTGATCCCGCTGACCAGCACCCCCTGCGCCAGCAGCCAGTCGCGCGTGGCGCCCGCCAGGCCCGGCAGATTTGTGCCATTGTAGACATAGATCGGCGCCGCTTCCGCATCGGCCCGCGCTTTGAGATCCGCCAGCGTCACGCTTGTCCCCGAGTAGAAGGTGTTCTGAATCAAGTCGCGGATCGACGTGAAGTCGGGGTAGAGCACCTGGTCCCCCTGCGGGCTGAGGCCGGGCGCGACGTAGAGATTATCGACCACGCGGTAACGAATGTCCTCGCGCTTGATTTCGCCCATCAGGTGGCCCAAGGCCAGGATGTCGTTCAGTTCGAGGTTGCTGCGGTAGTTGCCCTGCAATTCAGCCCAGAGCGCCGGCGCTTGCGCGATGAAGTTGATGATGCCGCCCGCGCTCAGCACTTCGGCTCGCACCGCGTCCAGCACAACTTGCTGCCGCCGCGCGCGGTCAAAATCACCGCCTTCGGTCGCGCGCGTCCGCGCATATTGCAGCAGCCTCTCGGCATCCATGCGCTGCTCGCCCGGCTGAAACTGGATGTGCATCGTGCCATAGTGAGCATCGGGATAATTCGGGTCATCGATGAATTGGGATACATAAACAGGCACGCCATTCGGCGCCAGCAGATCAACGATCGTCGTGAAGACATCAAAATTGACCAGGAGATATTTGTCCACGCGAACGCCGAAATTGGTCGCGATCGTCTCCATGGCCAGCGCCGGCCCACCGCCGCCGGGATAGGCATTGGCGTCGCCGATGCTGTTGGCGGTATTGATGCGGCTGGGGCCGAATCCCGGGATTTCCACCCAGAGATCGCGCGGCAGCGACAAAACGCCGACCGATTTGCGCGCCGGGCTGACGCTCAGCAAGATCATCGTGTCGGTCCGGTAGGGTCCGTCATTGTCGGTCGCGCTGCGCTGGTCGATGCCCAGGAGCAAAATGTGCATCTGACGGGGATCGGTGATGCGCGGCAGAGCGCCGATAACGGGCAACTTCGTCGGCGCAATGGGCGCTATGGTCGGCGTTGCCGCTGTCGCCCGCGCTTCGACTCGAGTCGTCTCCGGCAAAGGCGTGCCTAAAGCTGAAATGGTTCTAGGGGTTGGCGTGACATGCGCGGTGAGGACGAGCAGAGGCGCGCTATCGGGCGCTGCGGACACGGGCCGGCATTGCGCGCTGACCGCGCAGCGCAGAGTATCCAGCGGTTCTTCCACGCCGAATCCGGCCGAAGCCAAATCGACGACTGTCTGCTGCGTCAGGCTGAAACTGGTGAAGGCGCAAATTGCAGTTGCCCCGGCGAGCGCGCCGCAAACGATTAAGATGGTTAAGCATCCGGGGACGCGCATGACGTGACGCCTTCCGTCGCGGAGGCTGCTGGTCTAGCCGGCCAAACAGTCGCGCATTATAGCACAGCGCTATGCCCGGCGAGAGAGGCCTTGACCCGCGCTTAGGCAACGCCTTGCCTAGCGCAGGCTGCGAATGTAAGTCTCGGCGTCGGGAACGTGAACGGGCAGGTGCCGGTACAGCGGGCGCGGCGGCAGGACCATGATGCCTTCGATCATCCCGCCCAGGTCGGTCGCGCCGCTGTCGCGGTAAGGCGCCGCGCCGCGCCAGTCCGCATCGCTCAGCGCAGCCAAGGTCGCCTCCAGTTCAGCGCTGACCTCGCGATATTCTCTCAGCTGCTCCGCCAGGCTGAGATGCGCGCGATCGCTGATGCCGCCATAGTGGATCTCTTGGCCCCGAGCCGAGTCTTTCACCGCGTCGACTGCCCAGTGCTTCTGCCCCCGCTGCCATTCTTGAATCGCTTCGATTGTGTAAGCTTCGTAACATATCAGGTGCGCCAGCAGATCCTTGAACGAGCATTCCTGATCGAAGTACATGCCCTGACGGACCGTATCGGGCCGCGTCATTTCTTCAGCGTTGAGTTCGTCGATCAGCGCCGAGACCGCCCGATGTTCGATCTGCAAAATGCTCAGGGCCTCCGCCCGGTCAACTGTCGCGCGCATGTTTACTCTCCCAATCAGTTTTCGCAATGTTTCAGTGTACTCGAATCCGCCGCAGCATGTAGGGGGGACACTGCGCGTCGCCCGCCTGATACGCCATGGCGGCGGTCACTTGCATATCACGGCCGGTAGGGGCGAGCCGGTGGCTCGCCCGCCTGGTTTGTCGGGACGCCCCCGTCCATTGAGGCGGCCAATTACATACCGCGGCCGGTATGGGCGCGCCGGTGGCTCGCCCGCCCGATTCGCCGCGGCGCTCGGTCATATACCAGGGCCGGTAGGGGCGAGCCCGTGGCTCGCCCGCCTAATTCGCCGCGGCGCCCGGTCATATATCACGGCCGGTAGGGGCGAGCCCGTGGCTCGTCCGCCTAATTTGCCGCGGCGCCCGGTCATACACCACGGCCGGTAGGGGCGAGCCGGTGGCTCGCCCGCCCGCTTTGACGGAGCGTCTTTCCATTGAGGCGGCCAATTACACACCGCGGCCCGTAGGGGCGCGCCCGTTGCTCGCGCAATGTTATAGTCGCGGAATTTCGGGCGAGCCACCGGCTCGCCCCTACCAAGTCGTCGGCATTTGAAGAAATTCAACCGATTCCGATACAGTACCGGCTCGCGCCGACATTTAGCGCGAGCCCGGCTGTTGCGGAGGCCCTGCCTAACCGCAAGTCCCCTTCGGCTCGACATACGCGGCGCTGATCCAGCCCCGGTCTCCGTGATAATCGACCTTGAACCAGCCAGACGTCCGTTCCAGCGCGGTCAGCAGGGCGTTGTGCGGCACGCCGCCGATGATCTCGCCGTCGGGCGCGGCGCGGAAGTTGAGATTGAACTGCGTCCGCACCATGCAATTGCTCAGGCTTTGCCCCATCGAAACCGCCGCGCCGGTGTCGGAGGCGGCGGCCGCCGGCGGGACTGGACCCGGCGTCAGCGCCACTTGACCCGCGCCATTGATTGTCGCGCAGACCATGCCGTTCAAACCGAACGCGGGCAAATCCGCGAGCGTCCGCGGCGTTACTGTCGTGTCGACGAACTTGATAGTCCCGCTCGTCGCCCCGAAGCAGACCCGCGTATTCGCTGTCACCCAGCCCCAGATGTCGACGACGCTGCTGGGCTTAGCCGCGGCCAGGCCCTGATGGCCATAGCCCTCCGCCTTGATGACCTGGCAAGCCGTGCCTTCGCTGATGTTGCTGACGACGATGGCCGGCGCCAGGTTCTGGCAGGTCTCGGTGGGGGAAACCCCGACGCCCTGTCCGGCGTCGGACGCGCTCTCGTCTGACCCGTCGTCGCCGCTTTCGCCGCCGCCGCCATTTCCGCCGTCGACTGCGCCTCCGGGCAGCCGGCTGCCAAATTCAATCGCGCCGATATCGCAGGCGCCGCCGACGGGCCAAGGGCGTGGATAGCCGCGCTGGTCAACCGCGACCGAGCAGGTGGTGAGCCGATTGACGGCCGCGCTGCCTGACGTAAGATCGTAGTAGCGGGTACCCGCCCGGTTGGTGGGGTTGGCCGCCAACTTGGCGTCTGTGACGGGAGTGCCATCCACCGAGATGGTCGGGCAGTTGGTCGAGCCCGTGCCAGCGATATTGTTGCCCCTGTCCGTGAACGTGAGACTCTGCGGGCGGACGCGGCAGTTGCTGCCGTTTTCGTTGCCGGCGCTCATATTGCCGGTGATGATGCTGTTGTGCATCACCAGCGTGCCATGGAAAAAGTACAAGCCGCCGCCTCTGTGGTCGAATGGGGATTGGGCGTTGTTGTTGGTCATGGTCACATGATTGAGCGTGAGGGTGCGATCAGTTGTCGAATTTCGTCCGTCAAAGTAGATTGCGCCGCCTTTTCGGTCCGCGGTATTGTCGAAGATGCTGGTGTTGGTGATGGTTGCCCGTATGTTGCGCGACAAAGCTATGCCGCCGCCGCTGCCGTCATGGGTGGTGGCGTTATCGTGAATGGAACTGCGGTTGATGGTCACGGTGACGAGTGCGTGCCAGGAAAATACGTTAAGGCCCCCGCCGCCTTGGGTGGAGTATTGGTAATGCGATTGTGAATGGCGCAGTGTGACCCGCTCCAGCGACAGGCTGCTCGCTGGGTCGGCACTATTATGGATATGGAATTGAATCGCGCCCCCCGGTTCCGCTCCGGCCCGACAGTTGCTGATGATCAGGTCGTTGAAGGAAAGGGCTATGCCGGCGCTAATGGGGGCCCCATCCGTGTCGACTCTGATGCAGCTGTGCGTATCCTGGCCGCTGATGATGCGGTTCCGCCCGTTGATGGTGAGGCTTTCTGTGATCTTGGGCAGGGCGGCGCCGAGGTTTACATTGCCGGTCAAATGGATGGTGTCGGCGCCGGCGTCACCCGCCGCGCAGCCGCCGCGGGCGGTGTTGGTGTTGGCGGCGGTGATGGCTTCGGGCAGCGTGCAGTCCCTGGGAACATAGAAGTCGGCGGCGAAAGCCGCGCCCGCTGGCAGCAGCAGAAAAGCGGCGGCGAGCAAGATCAGTTTGAGAATGTGTCCGGAGTTCATGAGCAACTCCGGGGAAGATTGGAATTTAACGCAAAATGGGGGGGGGGGGGGGGGGGGGCTGAGAATATTTGTTCGGGCGCGTTGGACGAAAGCGTCAACTCTCCGGCCGCGCGCGCGATGCCGTCGGTGGATTTCATTGCCTGCCCTCTCTGCTTAGTAGACATAATCCGAGCTTTTGCCAGAATGTTACTGTTAAGCTAGGACTGTTTCTGAAACAAGTCAAATAATTACTGAAATCTGCAACATCCTGGAACTTTTCACGGCTTGCCGGGGCGGTCCGTAACATATCGCGGCCCGTGGCGCGCCCGCCTGGTTTACCCCATCCCCGGCCCTTCCCCAGCAAGCTGGGGAAGGGTGACTCTACAAAGAAGCTAGTAGGTTGACCCGAAAACACATCTAAAATTGCTAACGAACTCAGTCTCTTTCAGCGCGCTCCCCCTTCTCCAGCTTGCTGGGGAAGGGGGTTGGGGGGATGGGGTAGGGAAAGTAGGGGCGAGTCCGTGTCTCGCCCGCCTGGTTTGCAACGGCCGCGGTCCGTCACAAATCACGGCCGGTAGGGGCGAGCCCGCAGATCGCCCAATGCCGTAATCGCGGATATTCGGTCGAGCCACCGGCTCGCCCGCAAGCATGTCGCGAAAGATGATGGGCATTTTTTCAATTGCTTGCTTGTGTTTACTTCTGCGTCGCAGGTCTGTGTCTGCGCGACCCTCTGTGTTCAACACTTGAGCGCCGACTCCAACCTGTCAAAGGCGCGCGTCAAGGGTTACACTCGCGGCCTTGAAGCAAGCTGGTTGAGGTGAGATCTTGGCAGAACCCCATCTTTCCGCGGAGGACGTCCGCGCCATCGCCGATTTGGCGCGCCTGGAATTGAGCGAAGAAGATGTCGCGCTGTATCAGCGCCAGCTCTCCGATGTGCTGGCTTATTTTCAGAAACTGGAAGAACTTGATACCTCCCAGGTTGACCCGAGCGCTTCCGTTCTGCCCTTGACTAATGTGATGCGAGCCGATGAAGCCGGGAAGGCGCTTCCAGTTGAGGAGGCGGTCGCCAACGCCCCCGACAGCGACGGCGAGCAGTTCCGCGTCGGCGCTGTGCTCGGCGGCGGCGACTAATCTCAGCTAATGCGGACCCGTTAGCATGAGCGAATCCATAGTTGTCGCCGTCATCCAGGCGCGCCCGGCATACTACGAGCTCGACAAATGCATCGCCAAAGCCTGCGCGCTGATCCAGGAAGCGGCGGGGCAGGGTGCCCAGCTCGCCGCTTTCGGCGAGACCTTCTTTCCCGGTTATCCCGCCTGGCTCGATTACGCGGTTGATTACGCCCGTTGGGATCATGCCCCGACCAAGCAAGTCTACGCCCGGCTCGCCGCCAACAGCCTGGCTGTCGACAGCCCGCAAATGCGCCAACTGCGCGATTGCGCCGCTGAAAACCGCATCGTTCTCGTCCTCGGCATCAACGAGCGCGTGCAGACCGGACGCGGCAACCGCAGCCTCTACAACAGCATCGTTACGATCGACGCCGACGGTTCAATCGTCAACTGCCATCGCAAGCTGCGCCCCACCTATACTGAACAGTTGGTCTGGGGGCAGGGCGATGGCGCCGGCCTGCGCGCGGCCGATACAGCTGTCGGGCGCGTCGGCGGCTTGATCTGTTGGGAACATTGGATGCCGCATGCCCGTCAAGCGATGCACATCAGCGGCGAATCGATACATGTCGCCATGTGGCCGGCCGTCAAGGAAAGCCATCAAATCGCCAGCCGGCATTACGCCTTTGAAGGTCGCGCCTTCGTTCTGGCTGTCGGCAGCATCATGACCGCGGCCGATTTTCCGGCCGAGCTCGAGCTGGAAGCGCCATTTTGCGATCAGCCCGACGCCCTGCTGCTGAACGGCGGCAGCGCCATCATCGCCCCCGATGGCGAATACCTGATTAAGCCGGTATATGACCAAGAGACGATTCTTTACGCCGACCTGAATCTGCAGCGCATCGCCGAGGAGCAGATGACCCTCGATGTCACCGGCCACTATGCCCGCGACGATGTCTTCAAGTTTGAGGTCAATCGCCAGCGTCTCCAATAAGCTCGGGGGCGCAGCAAATCCCTTCAACGCATCCGCAGCTGGAACGTCGGTAGGGGCGAGCCGGTGGCTCGCCCTAGCTTCACAACCCAGCCGAAAAGCAAAAATGCGTATGTGCGCGCCGGCGGCCCGCCATTACGTCACAGCCCTTCACCGCATCCGCAGCTGGAACGTCGGTAGGGGCGAGCCGGTGGCTCGCCCTAGCTTCACAACCCGGCCACACAGCAAATATGCGTACGTGCGCGCCGGCGGCACGTCATTCCGTCACAGCCCATTGCCGCATCCGCAGCTGGAACGTCGGTAGGGGCGAGCCGGTGGCTCGCCCTTTCTTCACTCCCTATCGCCTGGTTGGGTATGCGAATGTGCGATTTGCGGGCAAGATTCGGAGGCGCCAAGATCAATCCCGCGACGCAATCCGCCAATCTTGCGTAAAGGGATTGAGCGCGTCGCTACGAATCTAAGGATTCGGGACGGCGCCTTATTCTGGTCAAAGGGACATGCGGCATCATGCTTTGACGCGGCATGGCTGGCATGATAACATCGGTAATAGTCTCTGGCCTGCAAATGACGCGAATTAGTGGAATTGATAAGAAATGAAAGTTGCCGACGCCGTTGCGAAAGTGCTGAAAGCGGAAGGGGTGGAATACCTCTTCGCCTATCCGGTCAACCCGCTCATTGAAGCGGCGGCGAAGCTGGACATCCGCCCGATCATCGTCAGACAGGAACGCATCGGCCTGCACATGGCCGACGCGATGAGCCGGCTGAGCTCCGGCGAAAAGATCGGCGTATTCTGCATGCAGAGCGGCCCGGGTTCCGAAAATGCTTTCGGCGGCGTCGCCCAAGCTTATGGCGATTCGGCGCCGATTGTTGTTTTGCCGGGCGGTTATCCTCGTCACTTAAACCAGATCCAGCCGAATTTCAGTTCGGCCCTGAACTACCGACATGTAACCAAATCCGCTGAACAGGTCACCATGCCTGAAGCCGTTCCGGAAGCGATGCGGCGCGCCTTTACCCAAGTCCGCAATGGCCGGCCGCGCCCGGTTTTGGTGGAATTCCCGTCGGATATATATTCTGAAGAGATTTCCGACTCCTTTGATCCGGCGCCGGCGCCGCGCCTGCGTTATGGTCCTGACGCTGCCGCGATTGACGCCGCCGCCGAGGCCCTGCTTGCTGCCGACTGTCCTGTAATCTATGCCGGCCAGGGCGTGCATTATGCGCGAGCTTGGGATGCGCTTAAGGAGCTGGCGGAGTTGCTTGGCGCGGCGGTCACAACGAGTTTGGGCGGCAAGAGCGCGTTCCCGGAAGATCATCAACTGGCATTGGGTTCCGGCGGCCGGTCCGTGCCGAAACCGGTGCATCATTTCCTTCAGAAAGCCGATTTGATTTTCGGTATCGGCTGCAGCTTCACGCGCACCGCCTTTGGCGTCAGTATCCCCGACGGCAAACGGATCATCCATGCGACATTGGATCCAGCCGACATCAACAAAGATGTGCCGGTTGAGATCGGTCTTGTGGGCGATGCCGGCTTGATTCTCGAGGGCCTGCTGGGCGCAATCCGCGCTCGTTCAGGCGGCGCATCCGAAGAGCGCATGAGCGCGGTCACCGGAGAAATCGCCGCGGTCAAGGCGGAATGGCTTGAGCAATGGATGCCCAAACTCACTTCGGATGCGACGCCGCTGACGCCTTACCGCGTTATATGGGATTTGCTGCACACAGTTGATGTCAAGAACACAATTGTCACCCACGATGCCGGCAGCCCGCGCGACCAGATGTCACCCTTCTGGCAGTCTGTCGCGCCGCTGACCTATATCGGCTGGGGCAAGACGACGCAACTCGGCTACGGTCTCGGCTTGGCGATGGGCGCCAAACTCGCCCGGCCGGATGCGCTCTGCATTAATGTCTGGGGCGATGCCGCTATCGGTTTCACCGGCATGGATTTCGAGACGGCCGTGCGCGAAAGAATCCCGATACTGTCGGTGCTACTTAACAATTCTTCGATGGCGATAGAGATTCCGATCATGCCCGTCTCCACCGAGAAATACCGCAGCACGGACATCTCCGGTCATTACGCGGATATGGCGGTGGCCTTCGGCGGTTACGGCGAGCGCGTCGAGACGCCCGAGCAGATCATCCCGGCGATCCAGCGCGGCATTCAAAAGACGCAGGAAGGCGTTCCCGCCCTGCTCGAGTTCATCACGGCAAAAGAGATTGAAATTTCTTCTTGCTGATTTCGAAAGCGCAGTCCCGTTCTAAAGTCGAAGGGATCACCCATGACTTCAATCAAACGATTTGCCATCCTCAGCCTCGCGCTGCTGCTGATCCTCGGGAGCCTAGCCCCGGCGCTCGCCAGCGAATTCCCGCCCGGCGAGTTCATCCTGGCCGGCACAAACAAGGGCCAACCGGACAGCACGCGCATCGCGCCGGTCTTCAACGTGCCGCTCACGGGCAACTGGGTGATCCACTATGATCCCAATACGCCTTTGAGCGAGAAATGGGAATATGTCAATCGCATCGGCGGCGTCATCGTCGAACAGATCGAAGAATTGGAAATCTGGGTCGTTGATGTGCCCGAAGACTTCGGCATGAACTTCACGTTTGACAGCGATGTCGAGCTGGTCGAGCAGGACTTCGTCGTCAGCGTGCAATTTGGCAACCCGCCCAACGACCCCGATTACGATCGGCAATGGGCCCTGCCGCATATTCAGGCCGAGACGGCCTGGAAAGAAATGGGCGAACTGACCAATGTCACCGTCGCCGTCATTGACACCGGCGTTTGCATGAGCCATGAAGACCTGGTCGGGCGCGTCCTCGACAACGGCTACGACTTCGTCGACAACGATGATGATCCGGAAGATGTCTTCGGCCATGGCTGCCCGGTCGCGGGCATCATCGCCGCCAACATCGACAACGGCATCGGCATCGCCGGCTTCGCGCCCAACAGCTCGATTTTGCCCGTGCGCGTCCTCGGTCCCAGCGGCAGCGGCTCGATGGCGGATGTCGCCGCGGGTATCGTCTACGCCGCCGATGAAGGCGCCGACATCATCAATCTGTCGCTCGGCAGCATGGTCGGCTCGCAAGTGACGAAAGACGCCGTGGACTACGCTGTTGAAAAGGGCGTGACCGTTATCGCATCCGCCGGAAACAGCGGCGGCGCCCTGCCCGGTTACCCGGCCCGCTACGAAAATGTGGTGGCCGTCGGCGCGGTTGATCCCAACGGCGCGCGCAGCAGTTTCAGCAATAAAGGCGGCGACATTTGGGCGCCCGGCCGCGATGTGCATACGATTCATTTGGACAACGGCTACAAAGCGCTGAACGGCACCAGCTTCTCCGCGCCTTACGTGGCGGCGATGGCGGCCCTGCTGGAGGGCATGGGCCAAGAATTGCACCTCGATGGCGGGGACATGACCTGGACATGCATGCGGCAGGGCGCTTGCGAGATCGTGCCCGGCAGTTGATGCGCGGCGACGCCTGAAAAACGCTCAAGGGGCGGATTTGGATCCGCCCCTTTTTTATTGGTTCCGCAAGCGCGCCTGACGTCTGCTAGGATTCCTCCGTCCAGGGCGCGCGCCGTCGACGCCGGCTGATATATACCGGCTGCAGTTGCTTTGGCGGCAGCGGATCGCCGTAAATGGCGCGATCGAGCGTCTCGTTGAAACCCGTGAGCAAACCGCGCAAGTGCTCCCGCGCGTATTGAAGCCGCTTTTTCACTGTCGTCAGCGGGATATTCATACGCTCGGAGATCTCCTGCTGAGTTTCGCCGCCCAAGTAGAAGTCTCGCGTGACATCGCGTTCGACTTCGGGCAAAGCGGCGATGGCCAGGCGCACCCGCCGGCGCAGCTCCGATGCTTCAAGGCTGGTTTCCGGACTAAGCGCCGTCGACGGCAGATCGTCTCGCTCGTCAATAGACAGAGCCGGCGGCGCCTGCTGGCGCAGCAAACGGTCGGCTTGCGTCTGCGCAATCCGACGTAGCCAGCCGGGGAAAGCGCCGACATCCTGCAATTGGGCAATGCGCTTGTAGGCCGTGAGAAAGGCTTCTTGCGCCGCGTCTTCAGCCAGCTGGCGGTCGCTCAAGCGCGCGAAGGCGACGCTGTAGACCATGCCTTCGAAATCCCGCACAAGCTGGTCAAAAGCGTCGTTGCGTTCGGCGATATTGCCCGATCGCGCCCGCTCAACACAATCCTTGTACTTGCTCATAAATGCTCTCGCGCCTTGACGTCCGCACATAATGCGCGTCGGCGCCTGCTATCTATACAGGCTTGATTATGGTTTACCCCACGTAATTTGTCAATTTGCCAGGACTGAAGGTTCTGTTTCAGAGTCGGTTGAATTTCTTAAAATACCGACGATTTGGCAGGGGCGGCTCGGCGAGTCGCCCAATTTCGACCATGTTTTACCCATCGGGCGATCCGCCGGATCGCCCCGACCCGACTATTTCAACCGAAATGGATCAAATACGCCAATATGTGACATTTGAAATTACGGGACAATATGTTTATAATCGTACAATTGTTCGCGGGCAAGATTTAAGAATTTTCCGGTTCTTGCGAGTAGTCTGCGGACCTGTGCCCATCGGAAATTCCAGCCGCTTAGAAAACCAGATATTGTTTCATGAAGAGAGAAGACCGCCGTGTATCGCGTACAAAGCTGACGCTGAAGGAAGCCTTGGTCGATCTCGCCCTGGATGCCGACTATGACGATGTGACCATCAAAGACATTACGCGCCGCGCCAATGTCGGTTATTCGACGTTTTTCCGGCATTACAAAAACAAAGACGCGCTGCTGCTCCATATTCTCAAGTCGGCTTACGAAGAACTGAAGCTTCTGTTGAGCCAGGAATCCACGAGATACAGCGAAGCCGTCGCGCTCTACCGATACGCGAACGAGCATCCGAAGCTGTTTTTGCTGGCCGCGCGTTTGCCGCGGCACAATGAAGCCTTGGAGTATATCTGGCAAGATTGCGCGCGTTTCATCGTCGATCGTTACAGACATCGGGGCAACTCCTTCATTCCTATGAATGTGGTGGTCAACCACCTCATCAGGTCTGCGATTGAAATGCTGCGCTGGTTCGTCGAGAACGATCAAGGCTATAGCCCGGAAGAGATGGCGGCGATCCATCTCGAGCTCATTGTCAACGCGACGGAAATCGTCGCGTTGAGCGACAACGATGTTCGCTTGGCCGCGCAGGAACGTCCCGATCAGAAGCCTGTGTTCGGCGCCGCGGGCAACGCCGAATGAAGCCGCGCGTTCCCGGGGGCGCTCCGCATTTTCGCCCTGTCCGCCACCTGCTGAAGGCTCTTAATGCTTCTTCACGCCCTAGATGGAGCCCGTCTGAACGATGTCCAAGGTTGATCGTCGCGTAGCGCGCACGTTGGAAGCGCTAGGCACGGCGTTGGTCTTTCTCGCCAGCGAACATGACTATGATCAGGTGACGATTAAAGACATCGCGCGCTACGCGAACGTCGGTTATTCCACATTTTTCCAGCATTTCCGCGGCAAAGACGAACTGTTGCTGCATGTCATGCGCGCGGCGTCCATAGACCTCATCAAAGTCCGCGATCGGGAATCGACGCCTTATGACAAGGCGCTTGCGATGTTCAAGCACGTGCGCCGCCATCGCAGCGTATATACGATGTGCCACAGCCTGCCGCGCTCGCACCCGGTCGTGCAGAAGATTAAAGCCTTTTATGTCTCCCTGCACCATGCCCGCTACCGCGCCCGGGCGGGCAGCCCGGTCCCGATCGAAGTCTCCGTCAATCATATGGTCAACACCACGACTGAAGTTGTCGGCTGGTATCTCGATCATGACGACGATTACAGCGTGGAACAGATGGCGGCTATCTTTTGCGCGCTTCTATCCAAAGCGCAGGTTGTCATCGCCGATGATGCCGAGGCCGACGCCAGCGGCATGCCCGCCATCGACCCTAAGGCAGACGACGGATGAAGGCAATCGCAGCCCCGGCGAGCAGCCCTAACTGAAGCAATATCGCCGCGCCCAGCAGCGCCAACTCGCCGACCGGCGGGTCAGCGCCCGGTGATGTCCGGCTCGCGGATGCGGCGGCGCTGCCTGGCTGCGTGGCGATCGCGCCGATGCGAAGCCGCGGCGTCGCCGCCTGCGTCGCGGCGGGCGTCATCGTTGGCGCCGTTGCCGTGTTCGTCGGCGGCGCGGTCGGCGAAGGCGTGGCGCTGAGGACCGGCGTGGCTGCCGCGCTTGTCGGCGTGAATGTGCCGGCTTTGGGCGGCACGAGGAAGACGCTGCCCGGCTGCAGCGCGCGGATGTCGTCCGCGGTCATGCCGTTGAGTTCCAGCATGGCCGGGATATCCTGCCAGGTGTAGCCGTAGAAGAGCGCGATATCGCCGATTGTGTGGCCGGGCAGCACCTCATGCTTGATGTTGCCGGATTCATCCAGCCCGCGCACATAAGCGGGCGGGCCGTCGGCGGCGGGCGCTCCGGCGCTTCCGTTCGCAGCCCCCGGCAAGCGCCCGGTCGAGTTGCCGAAGACCATCACGAAGGCCGTGAGCGCCGAACCCTTTGCGCTGCCGATGCCGACTTTGTCGTAGTGCGGGCTGACCAGTCCGGCATAGTGGACCGGCGAATTCAGCCAGTAAATCCAGGCATCCTCCGGCCCCGGGTCGGAGCCAAGGTAGATGTTTTCGCTGACCCAGGCGCTGGGGAAGCCCGCATTCAACGCGCGCTCGCGCGGACCGCCGCCATCGGATTGCCGGTGTTCGATGATGCCGGTCGCCGCCATCCAGTGCGCCTGGTTGCCGGCGGCGGCGCTTAAGGCGCTGTCCAGCGTATAAGCGGGCAATCCGCGGGAAGCGCGCAGTTGGTTGGCCTGCGCGAGCAGATAGCCGGCGCCGCCTTGCGCGGCGGTTGAAAGGGCCAGGGCGAAAAGCAAGCCGATTATCGCGGGCAACAATCTTATCATAAGCATGATTTTAGCAAGAGCGCCTGCCCCTGCCAGCGGACGATTGCCCGCTGACCGGCGCCGCGGTACTGTATCAAAGTCGGTTGAATTTCTATATATGCCGACGACTTGGTAGGGGCGACTCGGTGAGTCGCCCAATGTCGATCCTGTTCGTACCCATCGGGCGAGCCGCCGTCTCGCCCGTACGCCGAGTCTCCTCAAATGCCGTAGGGGCGAGCACGTGGCTCGCCCGCATGTATGTCGCGAAAGGCGATGCGCATTTTTTCGATAACTTACTTGCGTTTACCTCTGTAGTTCCAACAAAGTAATGAGAAACCGGATTTAATTCGGTTGTAGGGGCGACATTGTATGTCGCCCGAAAATTCATGATTTCATCATCGGGCGATTCGCAGAATCGCCCCTACAATGTCCCATTATTTTCGCATTAGTTTATTGGAACCACTTCTGTGTTCTCAGTAAACGCAAGGAAGGCGTGCAATATCTGCTGGGCATTTGGATCAAGAGTGGGCGAGCCACCGGCTCGCCCCTACCAGACTATTTCAACTGAAACGGATATACTAGCGCCGCCGCGCCTGGATGACAGATGGCGCAAGGCCCGCTATAATCGGCGAATGCGAGCGGCTGCGGCAAACTTATGAGTGTCTTCTATATTGATGGCCAATACCGGGATGCCGATGCGAGCGCCATCCCGGCGACCGACTTGTCGATACTGCGCGGATACGGCGTCTTCGACTTTCTGCGCACCTACGGCGGCATCCCCTTTCAACTGCGGGCGCATTTGCGGCGCTTGCAGCGCTCGGCGGCTTTGATCGAACTGGACTGCGCCTGGGATATTGAAGAATTAGCCGACATCGTCCTGGGGACCTTGTACCGCAATAAGAACGAAGAATCCGGCATCCGCATTGTCGTCACCGGCGGCGACAGCCCGAACGGCTTTATGCCTGCGGGCGCATCGCGCCTGCTGGTGATGGTCAGGCCCGCGCAGAATCTGCCCGCAGCCGCCTATGAAAAGGGCGCGGCGATCGCCACCGTCGAGCAGCAGCGCATCCTGCCCGAAGCCAAGACGATCAACTATATCCCCGGCATTATGGCGCAGCGCCGGGCGGAGCGGCGAGTCCCCGGCGCGATTGACGCGGTCTACACCGTGGACGGGCGCGTCATCGAAGGGACGCGCAGCAACACCTTTGTCTTCAAGGACGGCCGCTGGATCACGCCAGCCAGTGGCCTGCTGCTCGGGGTCACGCGCGCCGAGGTCATCAAACTGCTCGAAAGCGATGGCAAGTGCGAAATCCGCGATGTAACCCTCGACGAATATTACGGCGCCGACGAAATCATCCTCACCTCCAGCACAAAAGAGATTGTGCCAATCGTCCAGGTTGACGATGTCGCAATTGGCGGCGGCGCGCCCGGCCCGCAAAGCCGGCGCTTGATGGCGCAATGGCGCGAAATGACCGCGGCCTACGCCGCGGCCGGCGTCGTCGAATAACCGGCGACGCGTCAAACGCTGAATGCAGCCGCCGTCTTCGCTTTCACTTCGTCCAGCGCAGCGCCCGGCATCAACTCAACCAGTCGCATTTCACCCGCGTCAAAGGCGAAGACGGCCAACTCGGTGATCAAGAGGTCTACCGCGCCGACCGCCGTCAGCGGCAAGCTGCATTTGGGAACGATTTTGGGGCTGCCGTCGCGATTGCAATGCGTCATCGTGATGATGAGACGGCGCGCGCCGCTGGCCAGGTCCATCGCGCCGCCGACGCCGAGAAGCGGCTTGCCGGGAATCGCCCAGTTGGCCAGGTTGCCGCTTTGGTCCACCTGCAAGCCGCCCATGATCGCCACGTCAATGTGCCCGCCGCGGATCATGGCGAAGGAATCGGCGCTGTCGAAATAGCTGCTGCCGGGCAGGGCGGTCACCGGCGCCTTGCCGGCGTTCACCGGGTAATCCAGGGCGCCTCCCGCTGCCGGCGCTGGACCGACGCCCAACATGCCATTTTCTGTGTGCATGATGATGCCCTGCTCGGGCGTGATGAGATTCGCCACCAGCGTGGGAATGCCGATGCCGAGGTTGACAATATCGCCCGCTTTCAGTTCGGCCAGGGCGCGCCGCGCAATCCGCATTCGCATTTCGCCGGGATCTCGTCCCAGGGTCCTGATATCGGCCGATGTGCCTAATTCGGCCAGGGTTGTCGTCGCTTCGACAAGATAATCGACATAATTGCCGGGCGTGTGAATCTGGTCGGGGTCGATTTCCCCGACCGGCAGGATTGTTTCCGCCTCGGCGATCACCCGATCGGCCGCGGTCGCCATCGCCTTGTTGAAGTTCTGCTCGGTGCGCTGATAGACGAGGTTGCCGGCCGTATCCGCCCGCCAGGCGCGGATCAGCGCGACATCGGCGCGCAAGCCCGGCACAAAGATATGTTGGCGTCCCTGGATCAGCCTGGTTTCCGCGCCTTCGGCCAGGGCTGTGCCGGCCGCGGTCGGCGTGTAAAAGCCGCCGATCCCGCCGCCGCCAGCGCGTATCGCCTCCGCCATGCTGCCCTGCGGCAACAATTCAAAGTCGATATCGCCGCGCTGCGCCGCCGCGACCACTTCCGGATTGCTGGTGAAGTAGGAGCCGATGGTTTTTCTGATCTGACCGTTGCGCAGCAAGCGCCCGCCGCCCAGGCCCGGCTCGCCGATATTGTTGGCGATATAGGTCAGGTCGCGCGTTTCAGTTTCCGCCAGGGCGTGCAGCAGGTGGACCGGCGTGCCGGTCATGCCGAAACCGCCGACCATCATAACCGCGCCCGAAGGGATCAGGCGCGCCGCTTCAGTCGCGCTGAGGCGAGGCGTCGTTTTCATGCGCGCTCCGGCAGCAATTCGATCAACGTGGATTCGCCTTGGCCCACGCCCACACAGAGCGTCGCCAGGCCAAAGCGCATGCGCTCGCCCTCGGCGGCCCGCCGCCGCATCTCATAAATGAGCGTCGTCAGTATCCGCGCGCCGGAACAGCCCAGCGGATGACCCAGGGCGATGGCGCCGCCGTTGACATTGGTGATCGCCTCGCGCAATCCCAATTCGCGCATGACCGCGATCGCCTGCACGGCAAAGGCTTCGTTCAGTTCGGCCAGATCAATGTCGGCAATCGTCAGATTTTGGCGCTCCAGCAGCTTATGCGTCGCCGCAACCGGCCCCAAGCCCATCAGGCGCGGATCCACGCCGGCGGCGGCGCTGCCGATCCAGCGCGCGAGCGGCGGCCTACCCAGGGCCCGCGCCCGCTCCGCGGACATCAGCGTCAAGGCGCAGGCGCCATCGTTCAAGCCGCTGGAATTGCCGGCGGTTACGCTGCCGTCGGCGCGGAAGGCCGGGCGCAGCGCCGCCAGTTTCTCGGCGCTGGTGGCGATTTCGTATCCATTCTCGCCGCGGCGATAAAAGGGATGCTCGTCGGTGTCGAACTGGAGAGGCGCGCCTTTGCGCTGCGGAATCTGCACCGGTTCGATTTCGCGCTGGAAATAACCGCGGTTGATGGCCTTGATGGCCCGCTCCTGGCTCTGCAGCGCGAAGCGATCCTGCTCTTCCCGCGAGATGGCGCCGCCTGCGATTTCACCGTCGCGGCTCAAGGCGCTGATGTTCTCAGCTGTTTCGCCCATCGCTTCCAAAGGATAGAGCGCTTCCATTCTTGGGTTGGGGTAGCGCCAACCCAGGGTGGTATCCCAACCGGTGACATTGCCCGAGGGCCCGAAGCCGATGGGGTTTTTGGGCAGGGAATAGGGCGCGCGGCTCATGCTCTCGACGCCGCCGGCGACGAATGCCTCGCCCTCGCCGGCTTTGATCGCGCGCGCCGCCTGGTTGACTGCGTTCAGTCCGCTGGCGCAGAGGCGGTTGATGGTGACGCCGGCCACCGACTCGGGCAGGCCGGCCAAAAGCAGGGCCATGCGGGCGACATTGCGATTGTCTTCGCCGGCCTGGTTGGCGCAGCCGAAGTAAACTTCTTCGATTGTGGCGGGATCAATCCCGGCCCGCCGCACCGCCGCTTCAATCGCGTGCGCGGCCAGGTCGTCCGGTCGCACAGAGGCGAGCGCGCCCCGGATCTTGCCGATGGGACTGCGCGCGGCGCTGACAATGACAACTTCGGTCATTCGCGTTTCTCCCGGCGCGTCAGCCGCCGCCGCTGGCGCCCGGCAGACAATCGGCGCAGACGCCAAAAAACTCGAGCAAATGGCCGCTGATTTGCATGCCGAGCATTTGCTCCAGGTTGCCGGTGACTGCCTCCAGCCCGCAATGTTCAATCTCGAAGAAGCTCTTGCAGGCCGTGCAGATGACGTGATGGTGATGCCCGTCATGCATCATCACGTAGGTCGGCGTCAGGCTCGTATCAATGTAGGTGGGTCGGATGATGCCGAGCTGGGTGAACAGGTCAAGCGCGCGGAAGACGCTGGCGCGCCCGATCGCCGGGTCAATGCGCTCGACCTTGGCGATGACATCCGCTGAAGTGATATGCCCCTGTCCCGCTTCCAGCGCGGCGAGCACGGCTAGCCGCGCCCGCGTCACGCGATAGCCGGCGCGCTTCAAGACCTGGACATGCGGCGAATGATGGGCGTTTGACATCGCTTGGCTTTCGCTACCTCATTTAGGCCTATTATATATCATAGCCTTGCCTATCCCAGCCCGCGCCGGCCGGGGGCAGAGCAATCGCATCAAAACACATCCGCCGATTGACATGCAGAATGTAGGGGCGTCTCGTGAGACGCCCGTTGAAAAGGGTCTACAAATTGCGGGCGTTTCAGCGAAACGCCCCTACAGATTACGAAAACCGTGCAAAATTGCCACGTATCATCGCAATTTCAAATCCGAAGCGATTGCCCGGACAGCCCCTGCCCGCTGGCTTACATAGATAGCCTATGTCAGCTATGATTCGCCGCAGGATTTGGCAGCGGAACAAAGCAATATGCGCGATGTGGTGGTGATTGGCGGCGGGCTTTGCGGCTTGTCGGCCTGCTATGAATTGGAGAAGCAAAGCGTTCCCTACACGCTGATCGAAGTGAAAGGGCGCTTCGGCGGCGCTATCCGCACGAGCGCCTCCGCCGGCTTTGTGATGGATGCGAGCGGCTTTTTCTTTCGTCCCTTCGCGCAAGAACCCTGGCTGGATGAGCTGGGCCTGCGGCATGAGATCGTCGCGGTCGCTGATGGCGCTTGCATATTCCGGGGCGGCAGCGAGGCGCTGATTCGCGCGCTGGCGGGAAAACTGCGCGGCGGCCGGCTGATGCGCATGGCGGTCAGTTCGCTCGGCCGCGCGCGCGGACGCTTCACGATCTGTCTGGAAAATGGCATGGTATACGACGCTGGCGCGATCATCGTCGCAGCGCCCGCTCCCTACGCCGCGCGCATGTTAAGAAATCTAATGCCGGAAACGGCCGGGGGGCTGGCCGAATTCCGCTACGATTCGATCCTGCGCCTTTCGCTCGGCTTTCGCAAATGCGATCTGCCCGGACAAATCGCCGGCGACCCGGAGGGCGGCTTCCCATTTGTCTTCGCCACTGACATGCCGGGGCGGACGCCCGATCGCGAATGCCTGCTGCTGCAAGTGGGCATGCGCGGCGGCGCGGATTTGCCAAAGGAGACAATCATCGGCCGGGTCTGTCAAGCATTTGGTTTGCCCGCGCAGCCCTTGGTCGCGCGCGTCGATCACTGGCCCGAGGCGGACCCGCTCGCCTGGCATTTGCAGCCGCAGCAGATCGACATGGCTGCGATAGGCCGGGCCCTGCCTGAGGGCATCGGCCTGGTCGGCAGCGATTATTTGCCCGGTCCGGCAACCGATTGCGGCATCGCCCGCTTGGGCGAGCGCATGCGCGCGGGCCGAACGGCGGCGCGGACGGCGGTCGCCTACCTTGGGGCCAGGCGCGGCCGATGATGCGTTTCTTGCGGGCATTCGGCGAGGCGCTCAGGTTGACGCTGCGCGGGGAGACGCCGGCGCCGGCTCATTACCAGCCGCTGGCGCAGTGGAGCGCCGCCGGCACCCGGAAGCTGGAAGCAGCCCGGGCAGCGGCCGAGGCCGACGGCCTGGATCTGACGCAGATTGCGCTCAAGCTGGATGGGCGGCCGACCAGCCTGGAACGGACGCTGCAGATGCTGCGTCATAACCTGACTAACGAATACCCGCGGCTGATGCGTCTGGACGATCCTTTTTCGATGCTGGTTGTGCAGTCGAGCAATATGAACGACCAGTACCGCCTGAGCCAATTCCTGGCGCAGGACGCAATACAGTCGAAGGCGCTGCGGCGCGCGCTGCAGGAATTGGAAGCGCATCTGCGCGAGCTTCCGACGATAGAACGGCCGGGCTGACTCGCGCCTCAGGGCCGGCGGCGGCAGCGGCGCATTGCGGCAGTGTTTCAGAGTCGGTTGAATTTCAATAAATGCCGACGATATGGTAAGGCTTGTCCGCATCTAAGAATTGGCTGTGTTCGTCGTAGTTTGTACCCCATACCCGGCCAGCGCCCCCGCGGTCCCCCGCCTCACGGATGACGACACGATAGGTTTACAGAGCCGCGCGCCGCAACGTCTACCCCATCCCCCGGCCCCTTCCCCAGCAAGCTAGGGAAGGGGAGCGCGCTGAAAGTAAATGGTATTTTTTACTCACTTTTGTACTTTGTTGCGCATTTATTCACGGTTTCATCAACGAGTCACCCTTCCCCAGTTCACTGGGGAAGGGCCGGGGATGGGGTAGAAAAAGCGCGGTAGCATTGTCCAGTACCGGACAGGCTTGGCAGGGGCGCCCCGGCGAGTCGCCCAATTTCGATTCTGATTTACCCGTCGGGCGATCCGCCGGATCGCCCCTACCGGACTATTAAATCCGAAATGGATACGTTGCCCGCATTGCTCGCGTATATGCCGCCGCGCTCGCCCATGTTATACTGCGCCTGAAGCCCGAAGCGCCGAAGGTTGCTTATGTCATTCCTGGCGCCGGCCGCCTTTGCGGCCCTGGCGGTCGCCATCCCGATTCTGTTGCTCTACATGCTGCGCCTGCGCCGGCGCGAAGTGCTGATTTCCAGCACCTTCCTGTGGCGGCAGGTGATGCAGGATACCGAAGCCAACACGCCCTGGCAGCGTTTGCGCCGCAATTTGCTGCTCTTCTTGCAGCTGCTCATTCTTCTGCTGCTTGTGCTGGCTTTGACGCGTCCTTTCGTCACCGTGCCGACCATCAGCGCCGGCAAAATCGCCCTGCTGCTGGATGCTTCGGCCAGCATGACCGCGGACGATGTGGCGGGCGCGACGCGTTTTGAAGCGGCGCGCCAGCAGGCTTACCAAATAGTCGACAATATGAATCCCCAGGACCAGATTTCCCTCATCCGCGTCGCCGATGTCGCCGAGCCCCACACCGCTTACACCGCCGACAAGAATGAGCTGCGCCGCGCGCTCGCCGAGATGACGGTGAGCCATGGCGGGGCCGATTGGGATACGGCGCTGACGCTGGCGGCGGCCGGCGCGGCTGGCGCCGAGAATTTCAGCATTGTGATGATATCCGACGGCGGCGTCGGCGATGCCGCCCGCTTGCCCGCGAATATCCCGCAGCCGATTTATGTGCCTGTTGGCGAATCGGCGGCCAATGTCGCCATCACCGCCCTGGCCACGCGCGCGCTGGCCGGGCAGCCGCCGCAGCTTTTCGCCCAGGTCACCAATTATGGCGACGAGCCGGCCGAAATCTCGCTGGTGATCCGCCTCGATGACGTGCTTCGTCTCTCGCGCAGCGGCGAGATCCCTCCCCGCAGCCAACTTCCCATTCCCTTCGACGAGCCGATTGCGGAACCTTTCGAGACGCTCTCGGCGGCGCTGACATTCGATAATGATGTGGCGGACCATCTGGCGCTGGACAATCGCGCCTGGACCGTGCAGAACGAGGCGACGACCCGGCGCGTCTACTACGTTTCGCAGGCGGGCAATCTCTTCCTGGAACAGGCGCTGCGCAGTTTGCCCGGCGTCCAGACCTTTCGCGGCGACCCGAACAATCGGCGCATGCCCGCGGATGACTTCGATCTATACATTTTTGACGGCTGGCTGCCGAACAGCTTGCCGACCGGCGACATGCTGCTGGTCAATCCGCCAAGCTCGACATCCTTGTTCACTGTGGGCGGCGCGCTGGAAGCGAGCGGTCAAATCGAAGTCGCCCCGACCGATTCCAGCATCACCGCCTATGTCGACCTGGATGAGATGAGCTTGCTGCAATACCGCGCTGTGAGCGCCGAATGGGCGCAGGCGCTCGTGACGACGCCGGAGGGCGCGCTGCTGCTGGCGGGCGAGGTGAATGCGCAGCAAATTGCGATCCTGCCCTTTGACCTGCGCGATTCCAACCTGCCCCTCTTGATCGCCTGGCCGGTGCTGATGGCGAACCTGATGGATTGGTATTCGCCCGCGGAGATTGTCGCCCTGCCCGATGGCTTGAGCGTCGGCGATCTGCTTGTCATCGCGCCGCCGCTGCGCGCCGAGCTCGTGCGCATCACCGCGCCCAACGGCGACGTGAGCGAGCTTCCGGTCGCGGGCGAGTCCCTCGCTTTCACAGGCACCGGGCAACTCGGCCTGTACCTGCTCGAGATTGTGCAAGACGGCGAAGTCGCGCAATCCCAGCACTTCGCCGTGAATCTGTTTGCCACCGGCGAGAGCGACATCGCTCCGGCGCCGGAAGCCCAACTGCAATTGGGCGGCGGGCAGGTCGCGGCCGAGGCGGATGAACAGCTTGGCTTGCGGGAATTCTGGACGCTGCTGGCGGCGGCCGCCTTGTTCGTTCTCGCGATTGAGTGGTACGTCTATCATCGGCGCTTGCAGGCGCCGACGCTGCTGCGGCCCGCGGCGCGGCGGCTCAGGTTTCCTTGGGGAAATCTTCGAAATTCTTCAACTTGATCACGGACTCCAGGGACTTCCCCAGTTCGCCATAATTGACGTTCTGCAAATAGACGCTCTCGATGTCCGTCAAGGTGGCGAAATGCTCGTTGTGGTCGCGCGCGGCCAAGGCGCCGCTGATGACGGCCGGCTTGACGACCGTCTGGTTGATGCCGGGCAGAACAGACAGACGCTCTTTGATCGGATAATCCTGATCGATATGAATCGACTCCGGCAGCGCATCCGGCTGCGGCCCGAGTTCGCCGACCTGCGGATACTCAATATCCGCCAGCCACTCCACATCAAGCTCGCCTCGTCCAAGGCGGGCCACCGTGCTGCGAAAGTCATCGGCGTAGGGAATCCGACCCGGCATCAGGAATTGCGCCGGCGGCGCCGAACGGATGATCAGTGTGCCATAGATATGGCAGCGTCGGCCGAGAAATCGGGCGATGTTGTTTCGTATCTCGGGCAGCGAGCGAATCGCCGCGCGCGCGGGCAAAGCTTGATCGAGGCGGACGCCTTGTTCGCCGACGTAGAGCGTGAATTCCTGCCGATAGACGGCGGCGGTCAAAACCTCGACCAGCGGCGCCGCCTGGTCAAGCGAATCGCCCAGCACGCGAACGCAAGCGCGCACGGCGTCGTGGACGCGAAAAGCCTGGTAACCGGGCAGATGACGCGGATTGAGTCGGCAGAGGCCGTGCCACAAGGTCGAGGCGCTGCGGATGGGCTGGGCGCGGATTGCCCGATTCCGCGGCGCATCCTGCTTCACTAGCCAAACCTGCTCGAACTGCGCGCTGCCGCGGTCATAATCGGCGATGAGCAGAATGCCGTCAATATTTACGATGCGATCGGCGAAACTGTAAGGATTCTCCAAAATGTCCGGAATGCTGGCCTGCATCGCCGTCCCAAAACTGGCTCCCACTTGAATTCATTATATCAGGGAAATCAACGGGCGCTGTTGGCTTAAGCGAAGTGTTTGCGCAGCCTGCGAGCGAGAATAAACATCCAATCTCTTGTTGCTCATATCAAGTCTGACATTATCTTCGCACCACGCCTTCTGCCATATCTTGATGGCAACTTCAGGGGCTTGCCTCGCAACAAGTCTTCAATGCTATATCCCTGGATGAAAGGATAAGTCTCGTAATCGTCAGACCAGACATCACGACTTCGCTGATTTTCTACGGTACGCATTTGGTCTTGAAAACAAACCAATATCCCCGCTACGGCTTTTTTTCGCCGCACCGTCTCGCTAAGGGCTTTTACTGAGTCGGGAGTAACATTTCCGCCTTTTACTTGAATGATTGCATATTCCTCGGACACTTTCTGATTGCGAATAACGTCAATTATCATTACACCGTCAACTCCGCCGTCTGCGCCACGAGCGCCAAGGTCCTTATACAGCCCATTCGCGCCGATTGCGCCACATACCCATTTTTCAAACTCAAACTTGTCTCGTTTGGCAAGTTCTCTTGCTTCCAAAATAGTTGTAGGGATTCCCCATGAGTAAATGTCATGAGACGCCAATCCGATGAAGTTGTGTAGCATCCGTTCACGAACTAATCCGCTGCTAAACGCGGAGATGTCAATACCTATCCAACGACGTTCCAATAACTCTGCTGCATGTAATGTTGTTCCACATCCGCAAAATGGATCTAATACTAAATCACCCTTTTTTGAACTTGATCGTACTACACGATCTAGTAGTTTTAGAGGCTTTTGGGTGGGGTAGCCCAGCCGTTCACGGTCGTTTCGAAACAATGATTTAATGTCCGACCAGACGTCCCGCATGTCAGCCATCCGGTACTTCTGCCCTGGACTTCCGACCTCACAAAGATCGCATTTATGGTCTCTGAGTACTCCAAGGCGTTTTCCACTATTCGTGTGTGGTTCCGGCAATGTTCTGACATAGGATTTTTCTTTAGGCAGATCGAAGAAATGTTTATCGGTTTTGCTGTAGAACAGCAAATTATCATGTTTTCTACCAAACCATTTTCGAGAATTCCCACCAGTCCGATATGACCAAACGATTTCGTTTCTAAAGAATCTGCGTCCAAACACTACATCCATCACGAGTTTCAAATAGTGGCTTGCAGTAGGGTCACAATGAATATATATGCTCCCTGTGTCCTTTAATACTCCCCGCATATAGAATATACGAATTGCCATATTCAAGACGTACGCTGCCAAACTAGATTGTGCCTCAGTTCTACCCGCATATGTGTTTTCAATATCTCGCGCGAGCAAAACAATGTTCGCCAATGTGCGGGTGTTGGGGCTTGCCTCCAGTTGACTCAACAGAAGGTCGTCTTTTTCATCCCAAGTCCAAGTGTCATGGAATGCGCGTACTGGCGAAACGTTTTTGTCGTGTCGAGTAAATGGCAGATTATAATAACTGTTGGAATTAAATGGTGGATCGAGATAAATCAAATCTACAGAATTGTCTTCAATATAATCTTGAATGATTTCCAAGCAATCACCAGTATAGAGCGCGCGATTCACTTCAATGTCCTTTCAGCTTCGTATTGCTTTCCGAATTTAGTCCTGATAACCAGACGTTTCCTAATGCAATAACTTTCAATGAGTATAGTGACTTCGATTCAAGATACCCGCTCATTATATCAGCAATTGCCGTGGCGCTTTTAGCTCAAGCGAAGTGTTTGCGCAGCCTGCGCTCCAGCGGGACGCGATTGCATTTGAGCAGCTCGAAACTGTCGCAGCCGTGGAAAGCCATGAACTCTTCAATGGCGCGAATCAAGCCGCGGTTCAGGGCGCCGTCGATCTTGACGCCGCGCTCCAAATGCAGATTGTTGAATATGAGCCGCTTCTTCTTGCGGTCGACTTTGGGATCGATGCGCCCGACCAATTCGCAGCCGTGCAGAATCGGCATGACGTAATAGCCATGGACGCGTTTGGCTTTGGGCGTGTAGACCTCGATGCGATAGAAGAAATCCCAGAGCATTTCGTCGCGCTCGCGATCCCAGAATAAGTTGTCAAATGGCGAGAGGAAGGCGGTCAGCTCCGGCTCGCGCTCGCCCGCCTGGATTCGCTCCAGGTTGCCGATGTTGTCGCGATGGATGTAGGCGGAGTCCTTCCAGCCTTCCACTGCGACAGGCAAGGCGTCGCCGGTTTTCAGCATGTCGCTCAACACAGCGGCGCTATCCCGCTTGGCCTGTCGATAATAGTCGGCAACGTGATTGGCCGTGCCGACGCCGATGTGACGCAAGCCTTTTTCGATCGTCCAGAGGCGGAAGTCGTCGTAAGACTTGTCCAGCGTGAAATTGTGGCGGGCGAGCACGCGCTCGCGCAGGTCGTAGTAGCGCCGGAACTTGACGCGATGGCTGACCATGAGTTCGCCGTAGTCGAAGAGGTATTCGAGGGCGACCTTGGTCGGCTTCCAATTCCACCAGCCGCCCTTGCCGCGACGCTCGCTTTCGAAGTCTTTGGAAGACATGGGGCCCTGCTCGCGGATGGTCTTCAGCACCTGCGCGCTGACCGCGTCCAGATCCATGTCCAGTTGGTCGATTTGCCATCCGCTTTCTTTGAGTCGCTTCTGCTGGATGTATGCGTGATACCAGGGGTAATGCGCGGATGGCAACTGGCACATGGCGTGGGCCCAGGTTTCGAAGAGGCAGCCGTTATCGAGAAGGGCGTCCAGGTCGGCCGGGTCGTAAAGGCCGGCGCGGGCGAGCATGACCAGGTAATGGCTGCGGGCGACCACGCTGATGGAATCGAGTTGGAGCAAGCCGATGCGCGCGATGATGCCTCTGAGATCGGCTTGGGAGCTGGAGGTTGGGCGCTGGTGAAGGCCTTGCAGGTAGACGCTGAGGCGCTTGACGTCGTCGCGGGAAGCCGGGATGGGTCTGGGCATGGGCGGGATTGTAGCATGAGATGATGTATAGCTACAGCGTCGCCGGGCGCTATGGTAAGATGCAGACGGAAAGTTCTATGTGTCTAGCGGCATCAACCTTCCGACGTTGTTCGCCGCGATTGCATGTGCGCTAGTGGCTAGAGAGAGCGCGCGCTGATGTTCAAGCAAATCAGCATGAGGAATTTCAAGTCCTGGCGTGAGACGGGACCGCTGCGCATGGCGCCGCTGACTGCTTTCTTCGGCGCGAATAGTTCAGGCAAGAGCAGTTTGCTGCAGATGTTGCTGCTTTTGAAGCAGACGGCGGAGTCAAGCGATCCCAATTTGGTGCTGAAAACCGGAAGTCTGCAAGAAGGATACGTGAACTTAGGCACTGCTCATGAAATAACACACGGTGCTGAAACTCGAATGTCTCTCGGAATAGTGTGGGACGTTAACGAACCGTCAATCTCGATTCCTTCAGTCGATGCAGATAGTTCGGTAAGAGTTAGTGAGTTGGATTTCAGAACTGAAATACACGCAGAAGAACAGAGAGTATTTGTCGAATCGTTGAAATATAGCAGTGGCGCGGATTTCTCAGCAATATTGGCGCGCCAGCCTAACAACCATTACACGATACGGGTGCTCGTTGAGGGTAAAGAACCACGCCGACCTCAAAGTCGACCACGAGTCTATATGAAGCCTACAAAGTGCTATGGATTTTCCTACGAAGCCGTCGACTTCTATCGCGATACGGGCTACCTGCAGTTTCTAGAATTCATGTTGGAATGTCAGTTAAGCCAATTATATTATCTAGGTCCATTACGCGAATATCCTCGCCGACAGTATACGTGGGGTGGCGAACGCCCATCTAACGTAGGGCTTAAAGGCGAATTGGCGGTTCCCGCATTGATCGCTGGAAAGAATCAGAAAGTCTATGATTCAGATCGCAAGACGAAGCTGAACGGCCTGCAGTCCAGAGTCGCTCAGTGGCTAGTCGAGCTAGACTTAGCGTTCGACTTTAAGGTTCAACCTCTATTGAGCGGAAGCAACTTATATAGTGTGAAACTTAGGCGAAACCAAACTAGTCCTGAAGTCCTGATAACCGACGTCGGCATTGGCGTATCCCAGATTCTACCTGTTCTCGTTCTATGCTACTACGTGCCCGAAGGCTCGACGATAATTTTCGAACAACCGGAATTGCACCTGCATCCGTCGGTGCAGGCGGGATTAGCGGACGTATTCATTGATGTTATCAAGAATCGGAATGTACAGATTCTTCTCGAAAGCCATAGCGAACACCTGTTGAGGCGTTTACAGAGACGAATTGCCGAGGAGCAGATAGGCCAAGACGATATTGCGCTATATTTTTGCGAGAATGAAGAAGGAGAGTCTAGGCTTACGCGCCTTGAAACTGATATGTTCGGCGCGATAAAGAACTGGCCCCAAGATTTCTTCGGCGATATGACCGGCGATGTCGTTTCAGCTATTGACGCCGGATTCGAGCGCAAGAAGGCAAATGTAATTGCTGGCTAACATCATTGATGCCAACATCCCGTTGACCGCGGCCGGCAGAAATCAAGCAAGCGAAGAATGTGTGGAAACCTGCTCCAGTTTGTTGCAGTCCATATTTGCAGGCGAGATTGTAGTGGTTGTCGATGACGACGGGCATGCCTTGGCAGAATACCGAAATATCGGGAAGCCGCAACGCCGCGAAGACATAGCCGAGCGATTTCTAGTCTATGTCTACGATTACCAGTACAACTCCGACCGATTCCAACGCGTCAACTTGCGCAGGGACAAGCGCGGCAGTTTTGTGGACTATCCTGACCCGAACGATGAGTGGACGAGCCAAGAGCCAAGATGCGAACGCTTCGACCCGGACGACAAGAAATGGGTCGCGCTTGCGCTGCGTTTCAAGAAAGACACAGGAAGGGATGCGCCAATTGTCAACGCGGCCGACAAATGCTGGCTGGCATTTGAATCGCAGCTTGAATCCGCCGGGGTCAAACTCGAGATTCTGTGCCGAGACGAGCGGTAGGGCAAGCTCGCCCCTCACTCCAAGACCAATTGATGCGCCGGACTGAAAAACTGCGAGTACGTCAACCAGGCGTCTCGATATTGGATCACATATCGTTTGTATACTTGACTTGACGGTAGCGCTATAATTGGCTCGCAGGCGAAGCAGAAAGTGAATCGCCATGGAAACCGTCGAAAGCATCAACCTCATTACCCGCAAACCCGGTATCCGTGGCGGCAGACCCTGCATTCTCGGCACTGGCTTGAAAGTATCGGACATTGTGGTGGCGAAAATATACCACCAGCGGACGCCGGACCAAATGGCGGTCGACTACGGTCTTGGTTTGGCTGAGGTATATGCCGCTCTCGCATTCTACTACCGCAACAAAGAAGAAGTCGATTCTGATATTCGCGACCAGATCAAGACGGTGCGTGAAATGAAAGAGAATCGTGTTGGCAGCAAGCAAGCTTCGCTTTTATCTGGATGAGAATCTACCCGTAGCTATTGCTGAACAACTTCAAAGACCTGGGGTCGACGCCGTCACGGTTCGCGATTTGCAGGCGTTTGGCGAGAGCGATCGGCAGCAGTTGGGCAGGGCGATAGAGATGGACCGTGTCATGTGTTCGAATGATCCGCATTTTATTGAGCTTGCGCGTGAAGGAATCGAACATTGCGGGATCGTCATCGGCGAGCAAGATGTGCATCACATCGGCGCTTGGGTTGAATGCGTCGAGCTCATGAATGCAGTATATGAAGCAGAAGAAGTCGTAAATCACCTAGAGTATTTGCCATAGCATTGCCTTCTGCACTGCTTTCGAGGTATCGCTTGCCTTCAGCTCTCACTCCAAGACCAACTGATGCGCCGGGCTGAAAAACTGCCGGTAAGTCAACCAGGCCGCGATCAAACCGGTGAATGTCGCCGCGCCCACCAGCATATACATCACGATGATCTGCAGCTGCACCGCTTCCAGCGGGCTCGCGCCGGCCAGGATCATGCCCGTCATCGCGCCCGGCAGCTTGATTAGACCGACAGTCTTCGTCGTATCGATGATGGGCGTCATCGCGCTGGCGATTGTGCGCTGAAACTGACTGAGCGAGGCCTGGCGACTGGTGGCGCCCAGCGCCAGCTTGCTCTCGATCATGCCGCGCTGGTCGTGGAAGTCGCTGCTCAAGCGCGTGATCACAAGGGTCGCCGTCGTCATCGATGTGCCGACGATCATGCCGCCAATGGGAATAATGTCATGCGGCACGAATTGAAAGACCCCGAGCGCCACCAGCAGCGCGATGGTCAGCGCCGAGCCGACGCCAATGGCGAGGAAGGCGACGAGAACGCCGTTTGGCGTCTGTTTCGCCCGCTTGCCGCTGGTGCGGCCGGCGATACTGATCATGACCAGCAGGATCAGAAGTGTGAAAAGCGGGACATCCATTTCGAAGACGAGCTCCAGGACATAGCCGATGGCGATCAACTGGATGAAGCTGCGCAGGGTGGCGACGGCCAGGTCCTTTTCCAGGTCGGAACGCTGCCAGCGGGAGATGGCGGCGGCGATGACGACGAAGGCGATTGACAGCAGCACGCGCTCTATCCCCTGCAATCCACTGAAAAATTCAGGCATGGCGCTACCTCCTCATGTCCGGGATACAATGCTCGCGGCTGATTCTACCGCAGGCCGAGGCCCTTCTCATGTTTGTGCAATGATTGATGGTTTGTCTGGTACATGTCCAATGCATTGGAGAAGCAATATACTGGTATTCATGGGAAAACTGATTGGAAATCTATAGCAAGAGCGGGCGAGCCGCCGGGTCGCGTAGACTCTGACCGCCGCTCGCCCGTACACGCGGTCTCCCCGTATGCGGTAGGGGCGACTCGGTGAGTCGCCCGAAGGCATGCCGCGAATAACGACGGGCATTTTTCGTTTACTTGCTTGCGTCTCCTCCCGTTCCAATGAATTGCGTCGCGAATAGCCTGACCTTCGCGAGGGGTCCCGGGGGAGAGCTGGACCTGCGAGCGCTGCAGCCAGCTACCAGCTCAGCGCTGGATTCTTAAATGGCAGCAAAGCCATGATCATCGCATGAATGTAATAAGCTTCGCGGTCGATCACATCGTCTGAGAGGATCCCGATCGCGCCGTTGGCCTGTTTGGAGTTTTCGCGGCCGAAAACCTGATCATCGGCCAAGCCCAATTCCAGGCCCTGCCGCACCAGCGCGGCAACCTCCCGCGGCAGGTAGAAGACAGCCGTCTGCCCGAGGCCCTCGCGCCCGTCCGCCCCGAGAACGTGAACCCGGGCGAAACAGGTCATGCCCAGCGGACTGTCTTCGATGCCGCCTTCAATGCCGACCCAGAATTGCGCATCCGGTTGCGCGCGGCGGGCGTTATGGGCGCGGTTGCGGGCGCCGGTCAGCGTTTCGGCCAGGCTCATCGGCTGGTCGGCCACGCCCGAGGGCAGGGCGGCGCCGCTGACGCTGAAGCGCTGATCGGGAAACAAGCGCTCGAAGGCCGCTTGCGCGGCGCGAAGCTTGACCGGGTTGAGCGAGGCAACTGCGATTTTTTGCATAATTCTGCTGCTCCTGTGGGCGCTTTCTTTGTCGTAATGATAACTTGGTGGCAGCGGCCGCGATGCCAATGACGCTTGCGATTCGCCGCCCCGCTGTTGTACTATGACGGCATGCCAGATGCCGGGAGCCATAATTTGCGCGAAACATCGAGAGAAGTCGCCATCAGCAAGGCGGGAGCGGCCGATCTGCTCGAATTGTCCGATTTCATCAAGCCCTTCGTCGACAGCGGCGAAATCTTGCCGCGCACATTTGATGAACTGGACGACTTGCTCGAGACCTTTTTTATCGCCCGCGTCGACGGCAGCATTGTCGGTTGCGCCGCCCTGGAAATCTATAGCAAAAAACTCTGCGAGATCCGCAGTCTGGCGGTTGACCCGCGGGCGCAGGGCCTGGGCATCGGCAAGCAGTTGGTGACCGCCTGCGTCGAATTGGCGCGGCGGCAAGGCGTCTACGAGATCATGGCCATCAGTGCCGCCGAAGAATTCTTTAAATCTTGCGGCTTCGATTTTACCCTGCCCAACCTGAAACGGGCATTCTTCTTGCAGACTCGCGATTCAATGTAAGCCCTCGACAAACCCGGCTGGTATTCCCGGCCCGCGTGTTGGGCAAGCGGGGTGACAGGCTATGAAGATTGATGTGCTGTCCCTTTTCCCAGCCATGTTCGACGCCATCATGTCCGAGAGCATGATGTGGAAGGCCCGCGATCGCGGCCTGCTCGATTTTCGGGTCCACGACATCCGCGAACACGCGGAAGACAAACACCGCAAAGTCGATGACAGTCCCTACGGCGGCGGCGGCGGCATGATCCTCAAGCCGGATGTGCTGGTGCGGGCGATCGAAGCGCTCAAGCCGGAAACCGATACCGCGGTGATCCTGATGTCGCCGCAGGGCCGCCTATTGACGCATGACGTGGCGGCGGAGCTGTCACGGGAAGCACAGCTGATTTTGGTCTGCGGGCGTTATGAAGGCGTGGACGAGCGCGTGCGCGACCTGGCGATCACTGATGAAATCAGCATCGGCGATTATGTGCTCACCGGCGGCGAGTTGGCGGCGCTAGTGCTGATTGACGCCGTTGTCCGTCTGCTCCCGGGCCTGCTTGGCGCGGAAGGCGCGCAGCAGCGCGACAGCCACGCCGCCGGTCTGCTCGAGGGACCGCACTATACCCGTCCGCCGGAGTTTCGCGGCTTGGGCGTGCCCGAGGTGCTGACCAGCGGCCATCATGCCGAGGTGGATCGCTGGCGGCGGCGGCAGGCCCTCAAACGCACCTGGCAGCGGCGGCCCGATCTGTTGGCGCGGGCGGCGCTTAGCGCTGCGGACCGCGCTTTTCTGGATGCTTTGGAAAGCGAAGCGCGCGGCTAGCCCGTCTGCAAACCGGCCTTGTCGCCTTCGGCGAATGCGAGCGCGCGCCTGTCGCCCGTCTCCGGATCCAGCATGGCCGCGACCGTATCTTCGCGGATGACGCGGCCGCCATCCAGCAGGAGGACGCGGCTGCCGATGCGACGCGCCTGGTCAATGGAATGCGAAACCCAGATCATCGTCAGATTCGACTGGCGGCGCAGATTCAGCAGCGACTCTTCGACATGATTGGTGGCGATGGGATCGAGCGCTGAAGTCGGCTCGTCGAGCAGGAGCAGCGACGGACCCAGCGCAAGCGCGCGGGCGATGGCGAGGCGCTGCTCTTGACCGCCGGACAGGGAATCGGCCGCTTCGTCCGCCAACTCGGCTTCGAGGGAGACCTGCGCCATCAAATCAAGGACCTGCGTGCGGGAGAGCGTCTCGCCTTGCAGGCGGGCGCCGAAGGCGATGTTGTCGGCGACGCTGCCCTCAAAAGCGGCTGTTTTCTGAAACATCATGCCCACTTTGCGCCGCAGCTCGGTGACAGGCAGGTCGTAAATTGAGGCGCCATCCAGCAGAATCTTGCCGCCGTCGATGTCGTTCAGCCGGTTGATGCAACGCAGCAGCGAACTCTTGCCGCTCCCGCTGGGACCGATGACGACAAGGAGTTCGCCGGCCGGGACATCAAGAGAGGCATCCTGCAGGACGGTCTTGCCGCCGCGCTTCAGCCTCAGGTTGCGCACGCTCAGTTTTGTCATCGTCGCTTCTGCCGGCCGCTGTTTCCAATCTCTGGATTGTAACGCAACTTGACCAGGGCAGTTGCTTCAAGATTGACATCCGCCGCGATCACAGAAGTCCAACTGAAATTTCACCACCGAGTATATCGAGGGTCGCGTAGGTCGCGCACACACTGACCGCCCTCACTGACCGTCAGCGCCGAGAACGGCGATTGATCAGAGATTTCGCGACATTTTGTCGCAAATCTTTTGGGCGAGAAGGAAGTTAATGAACAAGTTAGTGGCAAGGCTGCCCAATTCAAGCAGTGGATTAGGGGGTAAATTCGTAAAAGGAACCTAATCTCTGTGCCCTCTGCGTTCTCTGTAGTTAAAAAAATTTGAAGCGATTGCCCTGGCAGGATGAAGCGGCCGCGTATGAAAATAACCGCGGTCGTGGTAGACTTGGGCAGAATAATAGCGTAGCGCGGGGAAACAATCGTATGGAAATGACTTTGACATGCGCGGAGGAGTCGCGCGCCGCCGAAGAGACCCTGGCCGGCACCTTCAAACCCGCCGACACCTTCCTTTTGATCGAATGCAGCTTGCCGGAATACGGCGGCTGGGGCGGGGAAGCCGTCAAGACCGCGGCCAAATCGGGCGAATTCGCGCCCTATTTGCAGCGCCTGCAGAGTGTGCCGCGCGCAAAAGCGCTCTTCATCCGCCGCCCCCAATCGGAGGGCAGAAACTTCTTCGTGGCGCTCACGAACCAGGCCTGGCCCAAGATCTATCATGCCGAGCTTTCCGACTATGCCGAGCTCTTAACTTTGGAAACGGCCAGCTTGACGCCGGACGCCAATCCGCGCATCGCCGGGCGGGACATGCGCGAGGTGGACGAGCTATACGCCGTCTGCACTAACGGGCGGCATGATCCCTGTTGCGCCGCCTATGGGACGCCCGTTTATCACGAACTCGTCGCCCAAGCCGGCGCCGACCGCGTCTGGCAGACGACGCATATCGGAGGGCATCGCATGGCGGCCACGTTGATCTCCTTTCCCCAGGGCATCGTTTACGGGCATGTCGATCCGGGCGACGCCGAAGCAATCGTCGCCAACCACCGAGCCGGTTATCTCTTGACGCACAAGTATCGCGGTTGCGGTGCATACGCCGGGCATCAGCTGAGCGTGGAGGCGCATCAAGCCGCCTGCGCTGCTGAAGCTGCGCTGCGCGAGCGGACGCGCATTTATCGCATGTCGGATTTGCGCCTGGACGCGGTGGTGGAGTTGGGCGCCAATTGCTGGCGGGCGCGCTTCTCGGACGTCGATGGCGGCGTCCACAGTCTCGATGTGAATATGCGCATGTCCGCGCCGCGCCAGACTTCTTGCGGCGACGCGCCGAAGCCCATGCCGCAGCACGAGGTCGCCCTCTTTACGGGAAAATGAACGAGCGCCGGCGAAAGACGCCGGGCGCCGCAAAATACGATGTCCATTCCGCCTGAAAAACGGCCACCGCTGCCACGCGCGCCCTTGCTGGTGCGTCTGCTACGCTTCGCTGTGCTAAGTTTCATCGGTCTGTCCTCGCTGGCGCTGCTGCTGGCCGGGGCAATCGTTGCGGCGCGGCTGGCGATTGACGGCCGCATCGTCCCCGGCGTGAGCATCGGCGAAGTCGATATCGGCGGCATGACCAGCGCCCAGGCGGCGGAAGCCCTGGCCGCGCGTTACGGCAACCTCGACGATGTCGCCTATAATTTCCGCTACGGCGGCAAAATATGGACGGCGCGCGCGGCCGAACTCGGCCTGCGTTTCCCGGCGGATGAATTGCTCGAGCGCGCCTATGCCATCGGGCGCGGCGCGGATGCCCCCGCCAGCCTGCGCCAGCAAGCGGATGCCTGGTTCAATGGCGCAACCGTGCCCTTGTCCCTGCGCTTTGACGAAGCGGAAGCTCGCGCTTATCTGGAAGGGCTGGCGCGCGAAATCGACCGCGAGCGGCAAGACGCCAGTTTGCAGATCAACGGCCTCAGGGTGGCGATCAGCCCGGGACATAGCGGGCGCAAGCTCGACCGCGCGGCGACGCTGCTGAATCTGCGCGAGTTGATACTGGCGCAGGCGGACGAGCGAGAGATCGCGCTCCTTGTGGAGGAAAGCCCGCCGCGCGCGAGCAATGTTGAGGCGGCGGCCGCTTTGGCCCAGGTTGCGCTCTCCGCCCCATTGCAGTTGATCGGGACGCGCCCGAACGGCGAATTGCTGCCGCCCTGGATCGTCACGCCGGAGCAGATCCGCGCCGGCCTGGCCCTGACCATGCGGGATGATGGCGGCGACCGGCGCTATGATGTCAGCGTCGACTTGAGCGCCCATGCGCGCTTCCTCGCGACCTTATCCCCCCAGCTTTCTGTTGGGACTGCCGATGGACGCTTCGATTTCGATCCGGCCAGCGGGCAGCTTTCCGTGATTTCGCCGTCATCCGGCGGCCGCCGCTTGAATGTGGAGGCGACGATCAAGCGCCTGGAGGCGGCCGTGTTCGATCCGCTCAATCGGCGCGTGGAAATGGTCTTTGATGCTTTGGAACCGCGCTATCCGAATGATCTGTCCGCCGCGGATCTGGGCATCACAGAACTGGTGGCGGAGTCGACCACCTACTACTGGGGCTCCTGGCCGAATCGACGCAGCAATATCGCCCTGGGCGCCGGCAAGCTGCACGGCATCATCGTCGCGCCCGGCGAAGAGTTCTCTTTCAACCAGCACTTGGGCGATATCACGCCGCAAGCCGGTTACCTCGAAGGCAGCGTGATTTTGGGCGGCGCGACCGTCACCGGCATCGGCGGCGGCATTTGCCAGGTGAGCACGACCATGTTCCGCGCGGCTTTCAGCGGCGGCTACGCCATCACCGAGCGCAACAGCCACGGCTACCGCGTCGGATACTACGAATACGCCGGCGCCGGACCGGGCCTGGACGCCGCCATCTGGCAGCCCGATGTGGACCTGCGCTTTCAGAACAACAGCCCCTGGCATCTCTTGATCGAAAGCAGCTTTCTCGATGCGCAGGACGCGCTGCAATTCCGCATCTACAGCACGCGGCATTGGCATACGGTGATCGAAAGCGCGATCATCAGCGACATCGTGCCTGCGCCGGCTGAAAAATACGTGGAAAGCAGCGATCTTTACGCCGGGCAAATTCGGCAGATCGACTATTCAGCCGATGGCGCCGATGTGCGCGTATACCGCAATGTCTACGGCAAAGACGGCAGCCTGATTAAGAGGGATCAACTCTTCACTCATTATTCGCCCTGGCAGGCGGTCTTCGAGGTGGCGCCGGGCGATCCGCGCCTGATCGAGGAAGACGAGGAGGAAGAAGCCCAGGATGGCGAGCTCGCGCCGGTCGGTTCGCGCTGAGGCCGGCTGCCGGAAGCGTAAATCCGGGTTGTGCTAGAATAGGCGAAACTGACGCCGAAAGTAGCAGATGAAGAAAAAGATCGCATTTGGTTGGTATGGCGGCAAGTACAGCCATTTGGACTGGTTGCTGCCTCTATTGCCTGATTGCAAACATTTCTGCGAACCATTTGGCGGCTCTGCGGCGGTGCTAATCAATCGCCGACCCGCTCCTGTCGAGACCTATAACGACCTGGACGGTGAATTAGTCAATTTCTTTAGAGTGCTTCGCGAGCAAAAGAACAGACTTATTGAATCAATTGGCTTGACGCCCTTTTCGCGCGAAGAGTTTGATGCAGCGATCAACTCGCGGGGCCAAGAGTTTTCCGACCTGGAGCGCGCCAGACGCTTCTTCATCAGAGCTCGGCAAGTACGGACTGGCCTGGCGCAAAGCGCGAGCGCGGGTCGCTGGGCGCATTGCAAATTGACTAGTCGAGCCGGTATGTCCGGCGCCGTGTCCCGCTGGTTGGGAAGCGTGGAAGGATTGAGCGAGGTGGCGCAAAGGTTGCTGCGCGTACAAATAGAACATGGCAGCGCAATTGATGTCATTAGACGTTACGACAGTCCGGAAACGCTGTTCTATTGCGACCCGCCGTATGTGCATGCCACGCGGGGCGATACGAATGCCTACAAGTATGAGATGTTAGATAGAGAACATATTGAGCTTGCGGCTGTGTTGCGAAGCATTGATGGCAAAGTAGCGCTGTCGGGATATGAATGTGACCTGATGGATGAACTATATTATGATTGGCACGTAACTAAAGCGCCAATTAAAATCATCAATTCGGCGAAGCAGCCGCGTCAAGAGACGCTGTGGACCAACTACGACCCCGGAAAAGTACAAGAATGCCGACGCCGGACGATATTTTAAGCGAGGCATTCGAGGCAGCAACTGCCAACCTTGAAGTTTCCCATGTAGATAATGCCGAGCAGCGAAGCCAGATCGTTTTCATCTGCCGTAACTTGCAGAATCGCGCTGGCGTCAGGTTTCTAATGGCCTGCCTCTTGGCGAAGCTTCATAAACCCAGCCTCGACATTCGAATGCCGTACACCGAAATCGGTGGAGACGACTGTTACTCCGGAAGGCACTACGACGAGACCTACATTGCCTCGTTTGTCGAAGAGCATGACTTGCCCTGTAACGCCACTACAGCATTTCTTACGCCTGCTTTTAGAAACCATGAAGTTATGCTGTCAAAGAATGCGACCCTAATGGGTCGGCCGCGCAAGCTCTATGATTACGTCCTGTCTTTGCTCGACGATGTTGCGCGAAAAAAGATTTCCCCGCAGAATCTGCTGCGCGAAATTGTTCGATTACTTGTTATCAGGCGTAATGAGCAAAAGCTAAGAATGGAAACGCTGCTGGCGAATCTTCAACAGTCTGACCCATCGCAACTCACTGTTGACGCCATCGCAAACATCGTTCAACAGCATTTGAATCAGCGTCATTCAAGTCGTCTTCCGGTACTCGCTTTTCACGCCATTTATCGGACAATTCAGACCCAATTGAATGAACGCGCCATTCCATTGCAACCTCATAATGCGGCGGACTCGCAAACCAAAGCGCTTGGAGACATTGAGATCGCGGTTCAGGAATCGGACGAAGTCATAACTGTCTATGAAATGAAGACCAAAGAAATCACGCGCGCCGACGTGTCCCAAGCCTTCAGGAAGCTCGTACAGAGCCAAAGTGACATTAAGCAGTATTTGTTCATAACAACAAAGCCAGTAAGCGATAGCGCTGCGGAGGAAATCTACAAGATCAACGAGCAAGAATATGGGGTGGAATTTGCTGCTCTGGATTGCGTGTCCTTTGTTCGATATTTCTTGCACCTATTCTATCAGCAGCGACTGGTTTTCCTGGATGCGTATCAAGATCTGGTGTTGAGCGAACCGGAGAGCGGCGTTCGACATCCTCTCAAGGAAGTTTTGCTAACTCTCCGTCAGGCAGCGGAAACCGCGAATGCCTAGCAAAAATCAGACTGCGGCCAATTAACCTGCCGCTAGCATCGTCCTTGAACGTCTTGATCAGGCCGCCGGCTGGACCCGCGCCGGCTCCACCAATCCCTTGAGGATTTTCTCCAGGGCCATCGTATGGCTGCAAACGCCGCGTTGGGCAAAGAAAGAAGCCGTGCTCGTCCAGCGGCCCTCATCGTATGTGACGCGGTGAATCTTGTTATAACCCTCAAAGCTGCAATCGAAACGGGCGATGCGTATGCGATCCAGCTCCTGGGAGTAGCGCTTTGCTTTCCGCACATCGCTGACGATGTTCTGCCCGGGCGCATAAGGCAGGGGCTTGCGTTTGAGCACGGGCTTCAGCAAGGTTTCCAATGTCATGATATGCGGGCAAATGGCATAAGCCTGAAAACCCCGGCAGGTGCATGTCCAGCCTTCAGCGCCAAGCTCAACCCTGTGGCTGCTGTTGGCGCCATGAAACTGCACGCTGAGGCTGTCGAATGTCGCGCGCTCGGGCTGGCTGGCGTATTCGCTGGCTTTCTGAATCTTGTTGATCATGCTCGCGTCCATCTTCTTCCTTTCTACTTCTAGTCCCGCCGTATGATGCAAAACGCGGCGCGACTTGACCGGTCGCACCGCGTATATTTGGTCCATTCGCTATGAAACAATTCCATCGGGCATCGTCGGCATTGTCCTGTTTCATATACCCCTAGTTTAAGTCAAGGTTAAAGCGATGCAAAGAGACAATCCCGCGTTTTCCTGTCAATTCTGTTGAAATTGCACAAGCTGCCAGCGCGCTGGTTTTGCCGCAATGCCGGTAGCGGCCGTTCAGGCATAAATCGCGGCGCAAAGCGCGGACAGGGTTGTGACGCGCCCGCGCCGCGACGGCTTTCAGGCAAGTTGTTGGCTCGCTCTACTCTTCAGCTTCAAGCGCGGCTTGCTGTTCCTCGATCATCTCATCCGTGCAGCGCAACGCATCCAGGAAGCCGGCCAGTTCTTCTCGGCGCGCCTCGGCGCTCAGATCCGCGAATTCGGGTTTGACGAATTCTTCGCTGCTTTCGCCGTTTTCATATACAAAATCCGCCCGCTCCATCAGTTCAGCCGGAATCTCAATGCTGCCCGCGGCAATTGAATCCAGGTTGAGCGCGATGGTGACTGCAGTGTCGGCATGGATGGCTGTGCGTTCCGGATCCAACATGCCTTGCAACTGGGCTACCAGCATACGTCCAATTATTTGCCCCTCTTCATAGTAGGAGTAGAAGCCGGAAACGACATGAGCGCCGGTCGGGAGGTAGGACATTGTCGAGGAGACGATCGGAATGCCGGCGACGTTGGCTATGTCAACAATCGCGGGCAGGGATTCCGGGTAACCTATCGACACAAACATGTCCACGCCCTTGTCGATGAGAGTCTCTGCGCCCACGATGCCGTCAGCTGCGGTGACCCACGAGGCGGTTTCCACATCGATGCCCATTTCCGCGGCGTAGCCCTTGACCCGCTCGACCCCGATTACGGTTGCCGTTCGCGCCGGGGTGGCGAAGCTGCCGATTAAGTCAGCATCCGGATCCAGCAGCGGCACCAGGCCCACCATGTCCTCGTACGAAATCCGCGCGTGACTGCCGACGACATTTGGCGGTTTCACGCATGGCGCCTCGGCCACGCCGGCCGTGTAGGGCGCGGTCACAATGGCGAATATCACCAGCGGCGGCGGCTCTATCCCGCTCTCAAGCGATCCCTTGACGGCGGTGAGCGTTACATTTGTTGTCAGGGTGACGAGAATGTCGGCGCCTCGATCCAACGCTTCTTCAACCATGATGTTGACCGTGGGCAAATCGAAGCCCGCGTCGCGCCAGATGATGTCAAGATGCTCGCCCTCAAAGTCTTCGTTGTAAGCAAAGTCGGCGATCTCCGCTTGATCGACAAAACCATGATAAGCCAGCGTATCAAACAGGCCCTCAATCGTGCGGCCGCGCAATGACTGGGCGCTTAAGGTCAATACAGCAATAGTTGGCTTATCGTCGTCGGCCTGCGCCGTCGCCGGGGCGATCGCGCTCGCAAGTAAAACTGCCGCAAGACATATAACGCTAACGAACTTCCACTTCATGGGAGTCAACTCCTTGCTTCAGAAAACCGATACAGTTGTGGGTAGATTGTTGCGCTGCACGCGAAATCCAGCCTATCTATAATCAGAGTAGCATTGCTTGAGGATACAAGTCAACAAGAAGTGTGTCAGTTGATTGCTTGAGAGATGAAGCGTCAAGTACTGCCGGCCGCGGCTGCCTCTAAATCGCGATTTTGTCCGCTGGACCCGCCGGGACCAGACCCAGTGTCAGCGACTCGATATAGATGCAGTGGCGCCAGGGGATGGCGAGCGCGGCGGCGGAAAGCGGCGCATCGGTCAATTCAATGTCAGCGCCGCGGACGACGGCGAAAGGCCGGGCTTCGTCGCGCTCGCCCATGACCGCTTGCGCGCAAGTTGCGAGCGAGTCGGCGACGCCGATTTGCGTCACGGTCATCGGGTTGCCGAAGAGGTCCTTTTTGCCGCGCTCGTCCTTGAGCGGACGGAAGCCGGCTACGGCGATGGCGATGCCGGTAGTCCCGTAACGCCCGGGCGCCAGCCAGCTGTCGGTGAGCACGACGCCAATGCGGGCGTCAAAGCGCCTTTGCAGCGCGCGCCGAATCGTCTCGGCAAGGGCAAATGGATCGCGCGGCAGCAGCACAACTTTGCCGCTGGGTATATTGGAGCGATCCAGGCCGGCATTGGGCGAGATGACGCCGCCTTTTGCCGTCAATAGGAATCCCAATTCAATGCCGCCGAAGATATGCTCGGCTTCTTCAATGACGAGTTGCGCGATGGCGGCGTCCATCCGGTAGCGCCGCGCCAGTTCCTGCGCGCGCGCTGTCGGCTCAATGTCGCTTCGGTCGACGACGCGCCCGGCGGCGATGGCGGCGTACTTGCTCGAGACGGCAACGACATCGCCCTCAAGCAGCTGCATGTCGGCTTGAGTCAGGCTCTCGATCAGGGTTGCTGTCAGGTCAAAGGGCTGGTCCTGGATCGGCGCGCGCAAGGCGGTGATGGACAAGGATTCTGGCATTGCGGGGGCCTTCGCTGTTGCGGCGGTTTACTGGGTTCATCCTAGCATAATTGAGCCGACCTGTCAGCCAGATGGCGTCCTGCGACCGGGCTATTCCGCGGCGACGCCAAGGATGAGGACCTGGTCCCGCTCGCGGTCGGCGGCGGCCAGGAAGCGGCCATCCGGGCTGAAGGCGATTGCGCCGGGATTGAAATCAAGCGTCGTCAGGCGCGAATCGGGATTGAGCGCGTTCACAAGTTGCACTGTGGTCGCGCCGCCGCGGCCGCGGCTTGTCAGCGCCATCAAGGCTTCGGCGCCGGGCAGGAAGCCGGGGCGAAATGACAGCTGCTTCAATTGCGCGCCCGCCCCATGAAAGAAGCGGCTGTCCGACTGATTCGCCAGGCTGGTCTGGTACAGGCTGTCGCCGCTGCTATAGACGAAGTCGCCCAGGTCCGCCGTCGGCGGGGCGCTGAGGAGGACGCCGGCGCCCGTGAAGACAAGCGGCTTTAGCCGGGCCAAATCGCCCGTTTCCAGCGCGTAAATCCAAAGGCCGGCGCGCCGGTCGCCCGTCGATTCTCCCGCAAGCGCCAGCCACTTGCTATCGACGCTGAAGGCGACCGCATCGAGCGGGTAGGGAAAGCTGTAGTGAAACAGGGGTCGGAAGTCATCCTCGACATCCCAAACCTTCAGGCTGCCGGCGCGCCGCGCCAGCTTTAAGTTCTCGTCGCCGCTGATTGCCGCGAGCGCCGCGCCGTTCTGCGACCAAGCCAGGGCCCGCACCGTTCCGCTCAAGGCATCCAGCTCGAGAGCCTCGGTTGCGTCGGCGGCGAATTCGACGACGGTCAGGCCGCCGTCCTCTCCGCCAATCGCGAGAAAGCGCTCATCCGGGCTGAAGGCGATGGCGCTTGCTGATGGCGTGGGCGGCGCGACACCGGCTGAATCCATGCGCCTGAATTCGGGGTAGCTGAAGAGGGCGATCGCGCCCGCGTCGCTGCTGACGGCCAGAAGCGAGCGGGATGCCGACCAGGCGAGCGCGCGCGGGTCTTCCACCACGAGGCGGTGAATCGCGTCGACGGCGGCGAGATTGGCGCTATGGATCGCCCCTAGTTTTGCGGGCTGCGTCTCCGCCGACGGCCGGCGCACGGAGGGATTCGCAGCGGCATTCGCAGAAGCGTCCGCGCCTTCGACGGGCTCAAGATAATAGAAGTTGAAGTTGAGATCGCTTTCGACCGTCCAACCCACCAGTTCATCCACCTGGACTTGCCACCAAACATGACTGCCCCGGCAGGCCGGTCCGTCCAGAATGGCGTCTACGATTGCGCGCGGCGGGATTTCGCCAACCTGCGCCGAGGCGACATCGGGCTGGGCGCGCAGCCGATTGGCGATGGTCGGGGAGGCCACGCGCGCGTTCAGGCGGCCGATGCTGATGCGCGGCGGCAAGAAGCCGCTGTAGGCGGGCGGGCAGAAATGAATGACGCCGCTTGCGACTTGGCTGGGATCGAGGACGGGCAGAAGCTCGCATGTGCCGGCCAACTCCAGCGCGGCGCGGCTCACCCAACCGGCGCGAAAAAACAGCCATTGTCCGCTGTAATCCGCGCCCAGCACGGCTTGGCTCTCGGCGGCGTAGATGCGAGCGACTTGCGCGCCGTTGGGCGCCTCGCGCACATTGGCGAAATCTTGACGCGGGCGCATCAAGCAGCCGGTTGCGCTGCCGACGGCCGCGTTGACGATCGGAATGTTGTAGCAGGCGCCCTTGAGTTGGACATCGCTCGCTTTGACCCAGCCCGCGGCCAACTGATACCAGTCATTGGCCGCGGTCCGGCCGCTGACGGCGCCAGCTTCCGCGGCCAAGTTGCGCGAGTCATATCTGGCGACAAGCGCGGCATCGGGAGCGCGGCTTTCGAAGACCGGAATCTCAAGGCCGCTGACGAGGCAAAGATCGGCCGAGCCGCGCGCTTTTGCAGAGCGACCGCTGCCATCGGCCGGGCAGCCCTGGGCGAAGTCCGGCTGGATGACGCCGAAATCGTCAGCGCAGATGTCAAAGCGATCGGGCGCGCCATCGCCGTCGCCGTCCTGAAGGAGGGCGCAGCCATCCGTCAGGAACGGGCCCGCTTGATCGGGGCAGCGGTCATGGCCGTCAATCATGCCGTCGCCGTCGCGGTCGGCGGCTGATATCTGTGGGCAGCCCGGCCGCTCGGCGTTTGGCATGCCGGCGACGTGGCGGCAGTCGTCAGCGCTATCGGGCAGGCCGTCGCCATCGCTGTCCGATCCCGGGCGCTCAACCGGCTGAACGCCCGAACCCAGGTTGGGAAAGCGGGCGTCGCAGGGCTGGACCAGCGCGCCATCGGCGGAAACATGCAGGGCGAAGCCGACGCCATCCAGGGGAAATACGAGGCGATGGGCGTCAATCGCCCGACCCAGGCTCAGCCCGTTGATCAAGTCGCAGCCCAGCGCAGTCGTCTTGACTCCGCGCAGCAGATTGGACGAATTCAGCTGCGCGTCCCGCAGAGCGGGAAAGGCAGCGGCGGCGGCCCGGCGCGCCGCTTCAAGGACCTCGGGCGGCTGGCCCATAACCGCGCCGATCACGAAGAAACAGAGAAGGCTGATGATGCAGACCCGTGCTAAACGCAAGTCTTACACTCCGGAATAGGCAAGGGTTTCGGCGTCATTGTAACAGATGCGCCATTGGCGCGGATGTTAAGGGGAGTAGGACATTTGTAGGGAAAACTACCCTATTTCTAATCATTGAAAACTGGTAAATTGCGTGCTTATTCCATTTTCAACCGTTGCCCGCAGGGCGCCGCATGCCGCAACTTTCGGAACTGTATCAGCTCAACAACTTCATCGACACTTTTGCCCTCGGTCATTATGCGCGGGTGATGGATGCCGTCGACCAGCGGAATGGCAATCGCGTCGCTTTCAAGGTCATGCGGCCGGAGCATCTCGATCCCGACGGCGACATGCTTTGGGAATATAAAGCCTTCGGCAACGAGGTGGATATCCTGACGCGGCTCTGGCACAGCCCCAACATCGTCAAACTTTACGACTGCGGCTTTATCACCGATCGCGAAGAAGCGCCCCGCGCCGGCGAGATCACATCCTTCCAGAGCGATGTGCGCGGTTTCGCCGATGCCATGTCGCGCTTCGCCGCGGCCGGCTGGCGCCCCTATTTGACGATGGAGAATCTGCCGCGTTATCACAGCCTCTTTTATCTCATGAAACCGAACCGGCCCAACAGCCGCTGGCGCTTGCCCAGCGAAGAGGGCTTGGCTCTGGCGCTGCAATTCAGCGAGCTGCTGGCGCTGGCGCATGCGCAGTCAATTGTCTATCTCGATCACAAACTGGAGCATGTCTATTGGGACGGCGTCAACCTCAAGGTGATCGACTTCAACAGCTCGCGCAAGCTGGAGAACGACCGGACGCGCTCGCCCCAGCCCTACACCAAAGATGTGCACAATATGTGCGTCGGCGTCTTGTATCCGATCTTCACCGGCATGTCGCCGCAGAAGACATCGCTTCGTCCGCAGCCGAGCAGCCGCGAGGCGGTGGAAGCGCGCTACACCGATATTAACGAATTGGACTTCAGCATGGAGCCCAATCTGAGCGAGGGCATCGCCGAGTTGCTGCAGCTTGGGGCGGCCGAGAAACTGACGACGGTGCAAGAATTTGTCAACGGCTTGCAGCGCGTGGCGACGCAGCACGGCTGGCAGTTCCCGGATTATTACACCAGCGCCTCGAGCAGCGAAGCCCGCGTCCAGATGCGGCAGGGTTTGCAGCGCCTGCGCGACGGCCACGAGCAGATCCGCGAGGCGCGCGATCTCTTTCGGGAAGCGCTGATCCAGGACGGCATCACGCGCGATATGGAAGACGAGCTGCGGCGGCTGGTGGTTGTGCTGAACGAGATGCTGAACCACCGCGTTGTGCCCTAATATCCGGGCCTGGGCTCGCCCTTCCCCGTTTGACCCGCTAGCGCTGAATTGCCTGGTCGCCCGGGAATTCGCGCCCCGCCTTCGCTAAGCGGGCATAAGCTGCGCTTCGCAATCCCTCATTGTAAACAATAGCTGATTGCGCGCAGCAAGCAAGGTGTTGGGACAACTGCAGGCGGTCAGACAGACCTCGAAAGACTGCTTCAATGAAGTGGCGCAGGCGAACGGACGAGCAAGCGTCTGCGCAGTCCTAATCAGCGGCTGCGATCGCCTGAATCACAACTTGAGCAAGAAACAAATGCGCCGTTACATTAGCGATTTCCTGTTCCGGTTCGCTGAAGGCAAGGTCCACAATCATAGAATGGCGCGGCTGAAGCGCATCTTTAAGCAGCGCCATCGGAAAGCGGCTGACTTACGAAAATTGGATCAGTTAATTCCGACCGATACTTTCACGCGATTCGTCGTCGCTAGCTAACTGAGTGTCGTCGTTAGGCAGATTTTCCTCGCGGAGACGCTTAAGGGCTTCATCGTTGTCTCCATCCAGAGACTTAGTTTCCTGGTCTTCCCTGGCGCGCGATTCTAGCTCAAGCTCACTAGCGCTAGCGCGAAGCTTATGCATATCCATTATCAAGAATACCGAAGCTATCAAGAAAATAGCGACAAACTCGATTGCATACTGATTCAGCAAAGCCAAAACAGATACGCCAAAGGCTAGTGTCCCTACCAGGAGTCTTACGTAATCCTGCATCTACCATCGGGCGCCCATATACAGCATCGTCATCGCGAAGATGACGAATACAAGCGATTCTCGCGCGGCGGCGCCTTCACTTACTGCGATGGCAATACCAACCACAGCCATCGCCAACATGGCGGTAACATATAGTGGGTCTCTAATTTTCATAATTCGTCTCTTTCTTCCATTTGAGACTTTGCCCTTTGCAGTTTCGATCATGCGCTATTCTCTCTGATAGTTCGGATTATTCGCATCTGGCCGACTACTGAAAATGTAGATCACAGTCGGCTGTAGTCATCGCCTGGTCCCGGCCACCTGCCAAACAATCTCTTGAATACGCGCCGCTTTCGCAATCGTTCTCGCTTTGCCCATTCACGTTCTTGATGAAGTTTTCTCTGCTCGCGTTCTTCTCGCTTTCGCTGCTGCTCTTCAGGCGTCATATTCCTAATTTGCTGCACTCGCTTAATGAACCACAACCCTGCTGCACATACAATTGCCAGACATCCCAGTTCCATGACCGTCTAAACCGCAAGCGGCAAGAATCGCATTATTTTGGTAGTGAATGGCGGAGCGAGATTGATCGGCTCTACCGATTCGTCGGCGATATACGGCAGCGTTATTTCAAGGCATTCGCAGAAGTAGGGTCTATTCGGAATCATGGCTCAATCTAGCCGAGTGGAGCGTTGAGTCTCGCCAGTCCTGTTGTTGGCAGGCTTAGGTGTACTTGCGCGTGGCATGGACTCATTGGCGTCTAGCGGCGTGGGGCGCGCCCGTAAGTTCGAGTTGCGCGGCGGCGTGAATTTCAGTACTTGATCGGCGCTTGCGTCGTGAGCTTTCATACCAATCTTGGCTTTGGCTACTGTCATGCGAGGCTTCATATCCGTCAGTATACCGCATGATATTGGACAGCCCAGTAACGACAGTTTAACGTTATCCAGGGAAAATGTCCAGCTAACTGTAAAGCTCGCGTTTAGCGAGCGTCCGCAAGGGATATAGAGGGGGTTGCCTCTACATCCCTTGCTGATTTGCGAAGCTAACTATACATTTGCCTTCGCGAAAGACTTGCCCTAGTTGATTTGCTTCGGCTGCATCGTACCGGGTATGACCTGGTCGGGGCGGCGCAGGACCGGCTGAAGCGATAGCAAGCGCCTGACGGTCGCCTGCATCGCTTCCGGCAGCGCGAGCGTATTGCCGCGCGCGTCATCCCGCGCGAAAGCAGTCCCGGCCTGGGCATCGGTCTCGAAGCCGCGCCGGGCGGCGCTCAAAGCAGAGGCGGGCAATGCCAGCATCTCCAGCAATTGCAGCAGGACGGCATCGCGATTCGCATTTAAGTCTTCATAGCGGAGCGCAGCGATTTCCGCGCCGTGCGCGCGCAGGTCGACGTAAGTTCCCAACATGAAAAGCCAGCCGAGCGCGCGCCCTTCCAGGCTTAGATAGCTCTGAATCGACGGATGCGCCAGCTTCTCAAATACGTCGGCGGGGCGGGCGTAATAATCCGCCTGCTGCCTGATGATCTCTTCGCGGCTGTATCGTGTCGGCCTATCGCCGCGTCGGCTGCGAATCCGGTGAAATGAGGCCAGCCAATCGATGACATTGCGATATAGAAATAGATGCGCCGCCTCCGGCAAGGCTTCAAGGTAGAGATCCATTCCGGCGCTTGCCTGATTGCGAAACTTGAACAGAGCAACCCTATTGTCGCCGATGATCGCCGGACGGCAGAGCCAGGCGATGCAGGCGCGCAGCAATCTAAGCTGCTCGGCGCGCGGCGTCGAACTCAGATAGATGAAGTTGGTCAGCGCGTCCGGCTCCGAGAAGGCAACCAGCCCGTCAAGCTCGCCCAGCGCGCGGCACAAGACAGTCGAGCCGCAGCGTCCGATGTTGTGCAGGCAGAGGATTTGCGGTCTTGTAACGGGCATCTGCTCGGCGAGCCGCAGAAACTCCGCGTAGGGTAGGGCAACCAAATGCTCGGCATGGTCAAATTGCGCTTGATACATGAAGGGCGCCTGCAGCGGGTCGACACCCGGCGGCAGAGCAGTGAAGATAGCGCGCCGGCTGGGTTGATCCAGGCAGTACAAGCTAATTCGCGGATCGTCGAGAAGATCCGCTGCCGCTAGCGGCTCGCCGGGCGTCCAGTCGAAATCGGCCAAGGAGGCGACGACGCCCATGTGCTGGCGATGGCGCGAGCGAATATGAAGTATTCTGGCGATTCCGTCGGTCATCGTCCCTTTTTCTGAAAGTAACGCGCTTCGCTTTCCACGAATTCAACGGTCCCGGCAATGCTCGGGTTGGGCGGCGTCGTTGGCGGCAAGTCATGCCGGGCGGCGTGGACGATTCGCGCATCCTCCGCCAACTCGACGCGGGCTTCGCCGATCTGCCCGGTCTCCACCGCTTGCAGACGCAGGACTCGGCCTTCGATGTGCGTGCTGTCGGCAGGCTTCAGCATGATTTGCAGACGCGCTGGCTGTACATTCGGCTTGAGCGTCGCGCGAATGCCCGGATCGCCGCCCGGCGCTTGCCAGATCCAGTCCTTCGCGCGATCGACAAGCCCCAGCGTAACCTGCCGCGCCAGCATCTCGCGATCGTCGCTGCCCAGGATGCCCTCGACATTGGCGGCCTGGTAGCCCATGCCGTCGAGCGCAATGAGGGTTGAGCGTCCGCCGGTGGCGCGGCAATGCCATACGCCCTCGGCGCAGGACGCGCCCAGGTCAAGCAGCAGCGTACTTCGCCGGTCCGACCCTTGCAGTTGCTGCAGAAAGGTATAGAGGCGCGGCAGAAGCGCCAGATCGCCGCGGATATTCGCTGTGTAAAGGAGGGTCAGGCTCAGCGGTTTCGCCATGTCGGCTGTCGTTTTTCGATGAAGGCGCGCATGCCCTCGGCCTTGTCTTCGGAACCGAAGGCGAGCAGGAAGTTGCGCCGTTCGTAAGCCAGGCCCGTTTCAAGCGAAGTCTCGTAAGCCTTGTTGATCGCCTCTTTGGTCAGGCGCGCGGCGACCTGGGATTTGCTGGCGACCTTGCGTGCGATGTCGATGGCGACATCCATATATTCGTCCAGCGGCGCCACGCGATTGACCAGGCCGTAATGCAAGGCTTCTTCGGCGCTGAGGCGGCGGTCGGTCAACATGATTTCCATGGCCAGGGCTTTGCCGACGCTGCGTGTCAAGCGTTGTGTGCCGCCGCCGCCGGGCAGGATGCCGAGGTTGATCTCGGGCTGACCGAATACGGCAGTCTCCGAGGCGACGATCATATCGCAGCTCATGGCGATTTCGCAGCCCCCGCCGAGCGCGTAGCCGGAGACGGCGGCGATGACAGGCTTGCTGAGCATGCTTATATCGAGGCGATCGGCCAGCGACCGCGTCATCAGCATATCGATCGCTGTTTTGCCTTCCATCTCTTTGATGTCAGCGCCGGCGGCGAAGGCTTTGTCGTTACCGGTCAGGATCAGCGCGCCGATGCCGTCGTCGCTGTTGAAGGCGCGAAAAGCCGCCATAACCTCGTCCAGCAGGGCTGAACTCAAGGCGTTCAGCGCCTTGGGACGATTCAACTGGACCCGGCCGACGCCGGCGGCCGGCTGATCAACCAGGATGAACTCGTATGTCATGCGTGAGGCCCTTCCTTTTCCTCCGGTCGCGCCTGATGGTAACACAGGCGCGCGCCAGAATCGACAGGTTCGCGCTCCCCCAGATTGTCAGCTCATATCAATCGTCGAGGAAGGCCAGAATCTGCGCGACCGCCTCATCGGCCGAGATGCCGTCCCGCGCCCAGTCCCAGTTCTGGCCTTGCCCGGCCGCCGCGCCGCCCGCCCGCAGCTCTTGCGGCTTCCACAGCGCCAGGCTATCCGGCGTGAAGGGCGCATAGCGCAGGGGGTCGGTTGGCCCCATGATCATCACCGTCTTTGCACCGCTGGCGGCCGCCAGATGCGTCAGGCCCGTGTCATTGCCGATGTAAACGCGGGCCTCAAGCGCCAGGGCGCCGATCTCCTGGAAGCTGAGCGCGCCCGTCCAGTTCCGCGCGTCGACCGGCAGCCGGCGCGCCAGCGCCTCGACGATTGCCGCGTCATCCGGCCCGCCCAGCAAGATCAGCCCGGCGCCCAGAGCTTCCGTCAGGCGATTGAGCAGCGCGGCAAATGCCGCAGGCGGATAGCGCTTGTCCGCCATGTTCGCGCCCGGATTGCTGCCGCCGCCGGCATGGGCGACGATGAAGGGCGCGTCAACCGCGGCCGCGGCCAGACGAGCGCGCACGGCATCCAGGGCCGGGGCCGGAACGGGCAGGTTGGCATAGGCTCTTAATTGCCGGCCGGCGACGGCGCGGATGACCTTGAGGTAGATTTCGCTTTCGTGCTCGCGGACGGCGGGGTCTATCGCTACGGGCAGATTGTAGCCGAAGCCGCGCCCGGCGCTGTCGAGGCCGGCGCGGTAGGCTATGCCCGACAAGTAGACGGCCAGGCTCATCAAGGGCGAGCGGACAAGCGATATTGCCAAATCGTAGCGGCCGCGCCGCAACTGCCGGATGAAACGCGCCATTTCCAAGGGCGAGCGCAGCGGCATATCGACCGCAAGAAGGAGAATGTCGTCAAGGTCCGGGTGAGACTCAATCGCGCGGGCGGACCAGGGGCCAAGCGCCCAACTGATATGCGCCCGAGGAAACGCCTCGCGCAAGGCGCTGAGCGCCGCTGTGCCCATCACTGCATCGCCGATGCAGCAGGGGCGTAGCAAGACGATCCGCTGCGGTTCGGGCGCGGCGGGGGCGATGGGAAAGAGACGCCGCAAGTTTCGGTAGAGCATCGCTAAGCTTCAGCGCCATTTTCGAGCATAAGACACACAACCTTTATACAGCAGAAACTCCAAGAAAGTCGTGCATATTGTGATGAGCAGTTTGTAGCATGAGAGGGCGAGCCACCGGGTCGCGTAGACACTGACCGCCGCTCGCCCGTACACCGAGTCTCCTTTTGTGCGGTAGGGGCGACCCGGTGGGTCGCCCGCAAGTATGTCGCGAAAGACGATGCGCATCTTTTCAATTACTTGCTTGCGTTTGCTTCTATGTCTCTGAGGTGAATGAACATGCGCTAAGCTCGCATTCAAGATATGTGCACCGATATAGACACTCCCTCATCAAGTTGAGTGTTTACAAAACTTTAAGCAGTGTTAAACTATCTTTAAGCAAATGTGAAATGATTAGGTGTCTTCATGAATATATTAGGCGCATTTACCTACATGTTTCGCGATCGGCGTTGCTTGAGCAAGTTGGCCGAGATTGCGCTCTTTGTGCTTCTGCTGCCGGTGCCCGTCGTCGGATTGATTTGCCTTTGCGCGCTGCTGGGTTACCTGGCCGAAATCATCCGCAACGTCAGCAATGATTACCCGCGGCCGCTGCCCGCCTGGGATCATATTGGCGAGGATATTCGCAAAGGCGCGCCCGTGCTTCTGGCGATCGTCATTTATCACCTGCCGGCTTTGATCGCGCTGGCGCTGCTGTTCGCTTTTCGGCAGGCCATCGCCGTCAGCCTGTTTGGCGGCATCACCTTCGTCGGCCTCTTCGCGGTCTTGCTTCCGCTGCTGCTGCTCTACTTCGCTATCGCCTGGTCCCTGCTGGCGACCGGTCTGGTGCGTTACGCGGAAACCTGGGAAGCGGATTCCTTTTACCGGATCAATCGCTTAATCGGCTACCTGCAAAGCAGTGGCGCTCTGATCTTGCAGTGGCTGGTCGCTTCTTTGGCCGCGAGCATCGTCATGCTGGCGCTGCTGCCCGTCGCCCTCGTCGGGCTGGTGCTTTTTGTGCCAGTCCAAGGCTATCTCACTGGAAATTATGGCAGGCGCCTGCGCGCCAGCCGGCTTCAATATCGCCGCGGTTTCGCTTGAAGCCGGCGCTTTCCCGCCGATTTTTCGCCTTCGTGGGGCCTTGGGCGACCGCGTTCGCCTGATTTTCGCCTGGATTTCGGGACGATCTCTTAACATTTGTCCTTAATGCTTTGTGTATTCCCAGCTCATTTCTTATCTGAAACCTATGTAGACTGCGGCTTGTGCGGATATAATGAAGTCTGTAGCGTCCGTCCCGAGCTGATTCTTTGTGCCGGAAAGCGCGTTGGCCGGGGACGGGCTGAATTTGGGAAACAATCGAATAGACTTTATTGTTTAACCTCATCTGCACTTACGGCCTTCGCAGATCCGCAGCCGAATCGGAAGGGATACAGATCAGGCTAAGCAAAGGAGACAAGGAGGCTATGAGTTCATTTCTGCTAAGCCGAATTGCCGGCCTGATCGTATTTTCAATTGTTGGAAGCCGCATCGGCGCGGCTCTGGCGCATCTCAGTTCATTTGATGAAGACGAAACGATATTGATCTTCCTCGGGCTCGGGGCCTTGGTCGGCTTGATCGCCACGCCTTGGGTCACCATCATTCCGCTGCGCGCCTGGCGCCGCGCCGTCAACGAAATGACCATCCCGCGCCTGGCGCTGGCGATCTGCGGCGGCCTGGTTGGCTTGACCATTGGCCTGATGTTGGCCTTCCCGCTTTCTCTCCTGGGCGGGACGCCGGGTCAAGTGCTGCCCGCCCTTGTCTCGTTGGTCTGCGGATACCTGGGCATGCAGATCTTCAGCAGCCGCTCGGGCGAAATTCTGGAATTGATCAACGAACGCATTATGGGGCGCTCGCGCCGCTTGCAGCCATTCGCCACTCGGCAGCTCCTGCTCGATACCAGCGTGCTGATCGACGGCCGCATCGTTGAGATCGCCGAAACGGGATTCATCGGCGGCGCCTTGGTCATCCCGCGTTTTGTCCTGGGCGAATTGCACCGCGTCGCCGATTCTTCGGACTCGCTGCGCCGCAATCGCGGCCGGCGCGGCTTGGCCAAGCTCAATGAGTTGCAGCGCAACAACGATATGCCCGTCAAGATCGTCGATGATGATCCTGAGGATTTTGGGGAAGTCGACGCCAAGCTGGTGGCGCTGTCGATCCAGTTGAACGCGTCGCTGGTCACCAACGACTTCAACCTGAACCAGGTCGCGGACGCGCAGGGCGTTGATGTGCTCAATGTCAATGCGCTGGCCAACGCCGTCCGCTCGGTCTACATTCCCGGCGAGACCTTCGCCATCCGCATCATCCAGGAAGGGCGCGATCCCAATCAAGGCATCGGCTACCTTGATGACGGCACGATGGTGGTGGTTGAATCGGGCCAGAAGTACATGGATCGCAATGTCGGCGTCGAAGTGACCAAGTTGATCAACCGGCCCACCGGTCGCATGATATTCGCCGTGCCTCAAGCCGAGGCGCAGCGCTAATTCTCTACGCTTCACATGCGGCGCGGGCGGTCCTATAAGTCGCCCGGTTCTTCGCTTTCGGTGTACACAGTTTCATGCGCCTCTGTTAGGATTGCGCGATTATTCAGTTGTCGCATGGGCGAAAGAGGCTGACATGAGCGAAGCCCGGCAGGCCGTTCTCACCGGCGCCGAAGACGTAATTTGGGACCTTTCCGTCTTTTATCAAAGCCCGGAAGACCCGCAGATCGAAGCCGATATCGCCGCGCTAAAGCAGATGGTCGACGCGTTTCAGGCGCGTTGGCGCGGGAATGTCGCGCAGATGCGCCCGGTCGACTTCGTCGCCGCTTACCGGGAAATGGAAGCGATCTACGACCTGCGCGGCCGCCTCGGCTCATTCGCCTTTCTCAACTTCTCCACCGATACCGGCAGCGCCGAATTCCAGGCGGCGGTGGCGCGCGTCCAGGAACTGGAAGCGGCGTTGAGCCAGAAAATGGTCTTCTTCGACCTGGAGTGGAACGCCCTGCCCGAAGACGCGGCGCAAGCCATTCTCGACGATCCGGCCGTCGCCGAATACCGCTATTACCTGGAAGCGGAGCGGCGCTACCGGCCATACAATCTCAGCGAGCCGGAAGAACAGATCATCATCGAATCGGGCGTCACCGGCAGCGCCGCCTGGGCGCGCTTCTTCACCCAGTTGACCAGCGCCTTTCGCTTCGACTGGCTGGGCGAAGAGGTCAACATGACCTATGTGCTCAACAAGATGCACGATGCCGACCGCGATGTGCGCGAGATGGCCTGGCGCCGGCTCACGGACAAGCTCCGGGAAAAGTCGATGGAGTTGACCTTCATCTTCAACACCCTCCTGCTGGACAAAGCCAACAGCGACCGGCGCCGCGGTTACGCCAGTTGGATCTCCTCGCGCAATCTGAGCAATAAGACCAGCGACGCCGTGGTCGATGCGCTCATCGATACGGTAACCGGCAGCTATGGGCTGGTGGCGCGCCATTATCGCCTGAAGCGCGCGCTGCTCGGCTATGACGAACTCTATGACTACGACCGCTACGCCCCGCTCAACCTCAAGGAGAGCGAGGCCTTCTACGTCTGGGGGCGGGCGCGGGAGATCGTGCTGAACGCTTTCGACAATTTCAGCCCGCGCATGATGACGGTGGCGCGGGAATTCTTCGACCAGAACTGGATTCACGCGCCCGTCCTGCCCAACAAACGGGGCGGCGCATTCGCGGCCTCGACGGTCGCCTCGGCCAATCCCTACGTCTTCCTCAACTATCTGGGCGATACGCGCGCCGTGACCACGCTGGCGCATGAATTGGGTCATGGCATTCACATGTATCTCTCCGGCAAAGAGAAAGGCGTCTTCGCCCTCTACACGCCTCTCACCACGGCCGAGATGGCGTCGACATTCGCCGAGATGCTGGTCTTCCAGGACCTGATGGCGGCGGAAGACGATGACGAGGTCAAGCTGGCGATGCTGACGGAGAAGATTGAAGATACCTTCGCCACCGTCTTCCGGCAGATTTCGATGAATCGCTTCGAAGACAAGATGCACAGCGCGCGCCGGAACGAAGGCGAATTGACGGCGGAGCGCTTGAATGAATTGTGGCTCGAGACGCAGCGCGATATGTTCGGCGACAGCGTCGCGATCACCGACGAATACGGCAGTTGGTGGAGTTATGTGCCGCACTTCTTGCACACGCCCGGTTATGTTTACGCCTATTCCTTCGGCGAGCTGCTGGTGCTGGCCCTCTACAAAATCTACCAGGAAGAGGGCGCGCCCTTCGTGCCCAAGTATCTCGAATTGCTGGCCGCGGGCGATTCGGATTATCCCGACCGCCTGCTGGCCAAGGTTGGCGTCGATGTCAACGATCCCGAATTCTGGCAGAAAGGCATCGATGTGATCGACGCCTGGGTGGGGCAAGCGGAAGCGCTGGCCCGGCGACTCTATCCGGCGAAATTCGCCTGAGCGACCGATGACGGCGGGATATTCCGGCAGGCCGCTGATTCAGAAGCTCGGCATCAAGGGCGGCCAGCGCCTGGCGCTGCTGCATGCGCCCGAGCATTATCTTGAATTGCTGGGCGCGCTGCCGGATGGAGTGACAATCGATTGTGCCATCAGCGGAAGCGACTACGATTTCATCCATGCTTTCTATGTCCGGCGGGCGGATTACGAAGTTGAGCTCGAGCGCTTGAAAGCGGCGATTCAGCCGCATGGCATGATCTGGATATCCTGGTACAAGAAGGCGGCGAAGATGCCCACCGATATCAGCGAAAATACCGTGCGCGATCTGGCGCTGGCGGCGGGGCTGGTGGATGTGAAGGTGGCCGCCATTGACGCGCAGTGGTCGGGGTTGAAGCTGGTCTATCGCTTGAAGGATCGCTGAAGGCGCGCTGATGGGCGAAGTGATGGATATTGCCGCGGCCTTGGCCCTGCGCGAAAGACTGCGCGGCGCGAGTGAAAGCCTGGTCTTCACCAACGGGCATTTTGATCTCTTGCACGTGGGCCATTTGGATTACCTGGAGAAAGCGCGGGCCTTGGGCGATGCCCTTATCGTCGGCGTGAATGGCGATGCGTCGACGGCGCGCCTGAAGGGGCCGGGCCGGCCACTGGTGCCGGCGGCCGAGCGGGCGCGCCTGCTCGCGGCTTTGAGGCCCGTGACCGCCGTGATCGTCTTCGAAGAGGATACCGCCGAAGCTCTGCTGCGGGCGCTGCGGCCCGAGATCTACGTCAAAGGCGGCGACTATGCCGACAAAGCGCTGCCGGAGCGCCCGGTTGTCGAGAGCTACGGCGGGCGCGTCGAGTTGATTGAATTCCTCAGCGGGCGCAGCACCAGCGGACTGATTGAGAAGATACAAAGCTTGCCGGGAGATTAGGCGCTGTCTAGTTCATGCCTTCGGGCTGATCTTCGCTGCGGCGCTCGCTTCGTTCTTCCATTCGAGTAAGACGTTCAACGGCTTCCAAACGAAAGTCGTGCACCGTATTCGATACTGTGTCGACTTTATCTTCAAGCCGCTGGATGTCGCCCTTGAGTTCCGTGCGAGTTCCGTCAACCTTGGTGGAACCGGCCTTTACGTCATCATCGACTCGCTGGATATCGCCCTTGAGTTCCTGGCGAAGACTGTCGATCTTGGAGTCCAGCCGCAGCCACAGCGCCAGCGCCGCGGCAACAGTGACCATTATCTGCAGCATAGTGTCAGTTGAAATGCTTTCCATTGTCTTGGCCCTTATGCAACGATGACTACGAGAGATAGGAAATTAAACCTTACTGCCATAATAGCAATTGTATTATGCGATTGCCAGTTTTGCAACAGATTGGGACGGATCGGCCTGATTTAATGCCTGCCCCGGCGCGGCTCCTTCCCCGACGCAAAAGGGCGACTCACAGAGCCGCCCCTACATTTTCGCTATGGAATGGCCGTCGCCAAAATGGAGAACTAGGTCAGGCGGTTGTAGAACTCGACCACCATCTGGATATCGACCGGCGTCTGGACTTCGCCTTCTTCGGGCGCGCGGTCCAGCGTGACGCGGAAGTTGTCTTTGTCCACGGTGATGTAGGGCGGGAAGTAAGCCGATTGCTGGATCCATTCCTGGATGTGCGGATTTTTCTTCATCTTGTCGGTCACTTCGATTTCGTCGCCCGGCCGCACTTGATACGAAGGCAGGTTGACGCGGCTGCCGTTGATCTGGATATGCCCGTGCCCGACGATCTGCCGCGCCGACCAGATGGTCGCCGCCAGGCCGGAACGGTAGACGATATTGTCCAAGCGCCGCTCCAGCAGGCTGAGCAAGTTGATGCCGGTCGGTCCGGCCATCAGCGCCGCTTTCTTGTAATAATTGCGCATTTGCCGTTCGCGAATGTTGTAGATGAAGGCCAGCTTCTGTTTCTCTTCCAGCTGCAGGGCGTAGTTGCTGCGGCGCCCGGAACGGAAAGATTTCTCGCGTCCATGCTCGCCCGGCGGGTAAGCGCGGTTTTCCAGGATGCGCGAGTACTTCGGGCGCGGCACCAGCAACTCGCCGAAGCGGCGCTGCGGTTTTGCTTTTGGTCCGTGATATGAAGCCATCTAGTCTTCTGTCCTCTTTCGTGCGGGCGGGCTCGTCCGCGAGCTTTCACCGGAATCGACGCTATATGGTAGCGGAATCGAAGGTATTTTCTAGGGCGAGTTTGGCGTCGCCTCCCGCCGAGATCACGGAAGTGAGGCAGGAATTTAACCACCGAGTACACCGAGAAAAGCGTATTATCCGAGACTTCGCGACATTTTGACGAAAATATTTTGGGCGAGAGGCAGTTTATCGACAAGATAGCGACAAGCCTGCCCAATTCAAGCAGTGGATTTAGGAACGCAGTCGTCAAAAGAACCTAGATTCAGTAAACGCAAGTAAATCGTGCAATATCTGCTGAGCATTTAGAAGCAAGAGTGGGCGAGCCACCGGCTCGCCCGTACACCGAGTCTCCACTTATACCGTAGGGGCGAGCCTTGGCTCGCCCGCATGTATGTCTTGAAAGACGATGCGCACGTTTTCAATTAGTTGCTTGCGTTTACTTCTGTGCTCTCTGTGGCAAAGAAATATGAAGCGATTGCTCTGCGGCCCGCCATGCCGCCCAAAAGCGCAAGCGCCCGGAAAGCCCTAGGCCGGCATGTTCTCGAGCCGCGTCAGCCAGTATTGCACATCAAAGTTCTCGTCGCCGGTCAGGAAGCGCCAGAGCTTGATCCGGTTGACCACTTCCAGCCGGCCGGAAGCCGCTTCAAACCAGGGCTCGCGCTGGCCCAGGATCGCGCCAATATCGTCCCCTTCCTTGGCGGGGCCGACGAACATTTCCTGGCGTCGCCGATATTTCTTGTCCAGGTCTTCGGTATTCCACAGGCGCAACTGCCGCACCGTCGGGTTCAGCCGCAGCTTGAACATATAGCGCCGGCGATGGGTTTTGTTCTGGCGGCCGCAGTGCCAAATGCCATGATGCAGAGCCAGAACGGAACCGGCTTTGCAGACCATAGGGATCTGGCCGCGCATGTTCTGATAAGCGGCGACATCCATCTCGTTCACGCGGCGGAAGTGGCTGCCGGGCAGCAGCAGCGTCCCGCCCATTTCCAGCGGCACATCGTGCGGAAAGTACATGAGCTGGATATCAAAATGCGTTCGGCAATCGATGATCGAATCGGCATGCAGGCCCTGGGCCCGGCCTTCGTTCGCTTCGCGCACATGAATCGCGTCATGGTCGAAGAGCGGGTTTTCGCCGACCAGGCTCTGAATAATGCCTTGAACCTGCGGCAGGTCCAGCAGCTGGCGGATCGGCGTGCCATGATAACATTCGGCGAGCGGCGTGCCGGCCGGATGGCCTTTGATCGCCTGCTTGTCGATGCCGCGCATTACCGCCTGGTTGATTTCGTCGGGCACGAGTTCGTCAAAGCGCAGGAAACCGCGGGCGACGAATTCCGCCATTTGCTGCGAAGTCAGCAGATGCTTCTTGTCGATCATTCCGGTATGTCCTCCAGTTTTTCAAATACAAAGCCGTATTTCATAAACGACGTGCTGTATTCTTCGCCGGGGTAGGGCGGGATCAAGATGGGATGCTGGATCAGGCGCCAGCCATCAAGCAGAGCGTCCAAGCCCGTCGCGTAGGGCGGCTCGTTGTCGTCGCCGGTGGTGTGCTGCTGCTGGCCGGTGCCGTCGTACATCGCCCAGCCCAAAACAGCGCTGTCCAGCGCCGATGTGGTCAAATAGAGTGTGAGTACCTTCTGTCGCAAACTGGCGCCCATGGCGCGCCCTTTCGTCGTGAATTCGGCACGCCGATAAGCCTAGCGCATTTTGCGCGAGGGGACAAACGTTTTACGCCGATTGCGCAAGCGCTTAGCCGCCGTCTTCCTCGATGGCGATGTTCGTCTTCTGTTGCGACGGCTTGGGTTTGTCTTCGTCGGACGCTTCCATCGGAATGATGACCCGGGTATCCGGCAGCTCGGAGCGTTCGCGGAAATAGCGAATCACCGCTTCACCAATCACTCTTGCCTTGGCCGCCATCGCCGCGCTTTTCACCGCCCAGCCCACGATCGGAATGATACCGACCACCTCGGCGATGACGCCGCCGGCGATCGCGCTGCCGACAGCGCCGGCCAGGGTCGAAGTAACGTGATTCATATCAAAGGCATTGACGTGATAGGCGTTGGCCACCTGGTGGATCATGGCCGTATCGGCCGCCGTCAGGAAAAACGCGCTGCCCGGGATCCAGCCCGTCAGCGCCGCGCCCGTCGTCCAATTGGCAACCAGCTTGCGCGCGTCGCGATCGGCATCTTGCAGAGATTTCGACATTGCCTTCTCCCGTCTGTCGTGTACATCTATTATACGTGGAGGCGGCCGCGACGTCGCAATGCCAATGAATGCGCTCGCGACGCGAATCCGGCCTTCAGCCGGGCGGAGCACCCGGGAAGAATCTCAGTAAACGCAAGTAAGTAATTGAAATAGTGCGCATCGTTTTTTCCAGCATACTTGCGGGCGACCCAAGGGTCGCCCCTACGGCATACGAGGAGCCTCGGTGTACGGGCGAGCCGGTGGCTCGCCCTCTCTTGCTACAAACTGCCCGTCAGATCTTGCACGACTTACTTGCGTTTACTTCTGTGTCCTCCAAACAGACTGTGGTTAAATGGACAGGCGTTGTGCTCGGCAGAACCAGGAGGGCGTCGACTCTATCCGAGTCCGGCGGCCGGGCGAAATTGCTCAATGAAAATCTTACTGCTCAATGATCGGATCCCGCCTGAGGGCCAGGGCGGCGCGGAATCTGTCGCCTGGCGGCTGGCCCTGGGTTTGAAGGCAGCCGGCCATGAAGTGCAAGTTGCCGCCGCCACTGACTTGGAATCCTTTGAAGAAACCCGCGCGGGCATCCGCACCTGGCATTTGCGGGCGCGCTATCCGGAACGCTTTCGCGCCTGGCTCTCGCTGCGGAATCCACAGACGGCCGGCGCCTTGCGCGCGCTGCTGCGGCGCGCAAAGCCCGAAGTCGTCAACGCGCACAACGTGCATTTCTGGCTCTCCTACCACAGCTTAAAGCTGGCGCGCGAAGCCGGCTGCGCGGTTGTATTCAGCGGGCATGACGTAATGCCATTTGCCTACGGCAAGCTGCGGCATTTCGTGAAAACCGATGCGGGCGACATGAACCTGCCGGCGGATTACCGCCTGCCGGCGACGTACAACCTGCGCCAGAACCGCTTCCGCTACAATCCCTTTCGCAATCCTGTAATCCGGAATTGCCTTGCCAAATACCCCCAGATTCGCACCGTGCCGAGCCAAGCGCTGGCGGATGCCTACGCGGCCAACGACATGCCGCCGGTGGAAGTCGCGCACAACGGCATTGACCTTGCGGAATGGCAGCCCGTGCCGCCGGCGCGCGTCGAGGCGCTGCGCCAGCAATTGGATCTCGAGGGCAAGAGCGTTATCCTCAGCGCCGGCCGATTGACGCGCGAGAAAGGCACATTGCAGCTTTTGGGGGCGCTGGACCGCCTGCGCCATTCGTTGCCGGAGGCGCGCCTGCTGGTCTTGACAGCGCGGGAAATTGATGCGCAGATTCCCGCCGAGTTTCAGCATTTGCGCCGCTTGATCCGCGTCGGCGGCTGGCTGCATGGCGAAGATCTGCGCGCGGCCTTTCAACTGGCCGATGTGGTCACGACGCCATCAATCGTATTTGACACCTTCCCGACGGTGAATCTGGAGGCGATGGCGATGGGCAAGCCCGTCGTCGCCACCTGTTTCGGCGGTTCGGCGGAAGCGGTCTTGGACGGCCAGACCGGATTCATCGTCAATCCGTTTGATACCGCCACCTTCGCGGAACGGCTGCAGCGCCTTCTTGCAGACCCGGATCTGCGTCGCGAAATGGGCGCGCAGGGCCGGCGGCGCATCGCGGCGCGGTTTACGCTGGAGCGACATGTGAGGCAAATGGTCGATATATTTGAGCGCGCGCGGACGAGCAAAGGCTGATATACGTCATGAATCTTCAGAAAGGGTCTATTGTGGCGCCAAAGCGCTATGAGGCGCCGGAAGACTTGTTTCGCTGCCAGGCGGCGCTGATGGAATGGGTGCGCGAGGCCGGGCACTGCCATCTCTTGCACAAAGGCGATATCGGCCATCGGCTGTTCAACGGCGGTTATGGCTACGATCCCGGCGACTTGTTGCGCTTCTGGCTGGACGAGAACGGCGAGATCGCGGCATTTGCTCTCCTGTCGCCGCATTGGGAAATGTTCGAGTTGCAGCTGGCGCCGCGTCTCTGGCACAGTGACGGCCACGCCGCATTGATGACCTACTGCGAAGAAGAGATGCTGCGCTTGGCGGCCCGTTACCGCATCTCGCTCAAAGCGATCGCGGTCGAAGCCGAGTCATGCGACCCGGCGCATACCGACTTCATTCAGGCGCGCGGGTATACATTCGGCAAGCATAGCTTCACCTGGACGCGCCACAATCTGGAGCGCTTTCCTGCAGCGGAATTGCCCGCCGGCTTCCGCTTCCACAAGGCGACGGCGGCGGATGCGGAACGGCTGGCCGATGTGCATAATCACAGTTTCAGCAACAAGTGGAATGCCGAGTCCTACGGCGCTGTTTTCGGCGCGCCGCACATGGAATACGAATTTGTTGTCCTGGCGCCGGATGGGCGCTTTGCTGCATTCACCAACGTATGGATTGACGAGGTCAACCGCTCGCTGCTCTTTGAGCCGGTCGGCACGCATGAAGATTTCCGGCTCATGGGCATTGGCAAGGCGCTGATGGTCGCTGTGATGAAGCGAATGCGAAAAGAGCGCGGAATCCGCTGCGCCTACGTCTGCCACGCGCCGCCGGACAAAAACCCGGCCTCGGGCGCGCTTTACGCCTCGGTTGGCTTCGAGAAACTGCAGGACATTTACGATTTCAAGAAGTCGCTTGCGTGAAGGGCCTCCTGGGCGATGCTTTGTTCAAACCAGTCCAGTTTCTGCTACAATAGCGCGCATTAGGTTGCCAACCGCGGGAGACAGCATTTGCGATGACTTTGCAGATATTTAATGTGCTTGGGCGCGAAAAGGTGGAGTTCAAACCGATCCAGGACGGGCGGGTCGGCATGTACGTCTGTGGGCCGACCGTCTATGAGCATTCGCACCTGGGGCATGCCAAGACCTATGTCTCCTTCGATGTGGTTGCGCGTTACCTGCGCTATCGCGGATTCGATCTGCTCTATGTGCAGAACATCACCGATGTCGGCCATTTGCTCGCCAACGAAGAAGACCGCATCCTGCGGCGCGCGGCCCAGCTCAACGCCCGGCCCATGCAAATCGTCGAGACCTACGCCCGCAGCTACTTTGAGGACATGGACGCGCTGGGCGTGCAGCGGCCGGATATCTCGCCGCGGGCCAGCGGCCACGTGCCGGAACAGATTGAAATGATTGAAACGCTGATCGCCAATGGGCACGCCTACAACAGCGACGGCAATGTCTATTTCGATGTGCCCAGCGATGCCGATTATGGCAAGCTGTCCAACCGGCGCGTCGAAGAACAGCAGGATGAATCGCGCGAGCTGGTCGGCGGCGACAAGCGGCATCCAGCCGATTTCGCCTTGTGGAAAAAAGCCGAGCCGGAACATATCCTGCGCTGGAACAGCCCCTGGGGCGTCGGCTTCCCCGGTTGGCACATTGAATGCTCGGCGATGGCGAAGAAATATCTCGGCGCCAATTTCGATATACATGGCGGCGGCATCGACAATATCTATCCGCACAACGAAAACGAGATCGCCCAGAGCGAATCGGCCAACGATGTCAACTTCGCCAATTACTGGATGCTCACCGGCAGCCTCAACGTGCTGGATCCGGACGAAGGCATCCCGGTCAAGATGAGCAAATCGCTGGGCAATTACATCACAATCAAGGACGCCTTGAAGACTTACCGCCCGCGCGAATTGCGTTATTTCATTTTGACATCGCATTACAGCAATCCGGTGGTCTTCAGCGACGAGGCCCTGGCTTCGGCTAAAGCCGGCTGCGAGCGGCTGGTGAACGCCGTGGGACTCGTGCGGCAGCGCCTCAACACTGCGCCCGATACCGCTGCCGCCGATCGCTTCGGCGAACGCCTGGCGGCGGCGAAAGCTGAATTCCGCGCAGTTATGGATGATGACTTCAACTCGCCGCGCGGCATCGCCGTTCTGCAAGACCTGACGCGGGATGTCAATACGCTGCTCAACAATGAATCCGAAGTCGGCTTGTCGACGCTGGCGGCGATCGACCAGACCTATAGCGCGCTCGGCGGCGAGGTATTGGGATTGCTGCCGTCGACGGATGCTAGCGACAGCGGCGACGGCCGGCGCGAAGGGGCATTGATCGAATTGCTGATTTCGCTGCGGGCCCAGGCGCGCGCCGAGCGCGATTTTGAACGCAGCGACCAGATCCGCGATCAACTGGCCGGGCTCGGCATTGTGCTGGAAGACCGTGTCGATGGCACGATCTGGAAGTTGACCTAGGCCTCGCGGCGGTCAAGGGCGGCGGATATGCCGGAATTTCTATACGGACATTGGGCGGTCATCGAGGCCATGCGCGCGGGCAAGCGCCAGTTGGAGGCGCTGATGATCCACGAACGCGCCGAAAAACGCGGCGCCCTCGGCGAAGTCATCAGCATGGCCGAAGAACTCCAGTTGCCAATTCAGCGCGTGCAGCGGCGCATCCTTAACGATTTGGCGAATAATGGCAATCATCAGGGCTTGGTCTTGCGCGTCGGCGCTTACCCCTATTGCGATCTCGAAGATATTTTGACGGAGGCCGCGCGCCGCGGCGAGAAACCCTTCATCCTGCTGCTGGACCTGCTGAAGGACCCGCAGAACGTCGGCGCCCTGATTCGCGTCAGCGACGCCGTCGGCGTTCATGGCATCGTCATTCAGGAACGGCGCAGCGTGGCGGTCACGCCGGCGGTGGTCAACGCATCCTCAGGCGCGGTGGAGCATATATCCGTCGCCCAGGTGCCGAACCTGGTCAACGCGATGAAAGAATTGAAGGATCAAGATGTCTGGCTGGTTGGGCTGGATGTCGGCCCGAACATCCCGCCGTTGGACAAGACCGATCTCAACATGTCGCTCGGCCTGGTCATGGGCAGCGAGGGCGAAGGCCTGCGGCGGCTGGTGCGCGATACCTGCGACCTCTTGTTGACCTTGCCGATGCGCGGTCAAGTCGGCAGCCTGAATGTCGCCACGGCCGGCGCCATCGCGCTTTATTCCGCCTGGAGCGCCCGCAACTGGGAAGGCTGGGCCCACGCCTAGCGCTGTTCGCGCGCGCCATCCGCAAAGGCCCGGTCGATTCGTCCGCGGACATGTTCGACAAAAGCCGTTGGATGTATCAACAGAATATCGTTCAGCAAGGTATATGGCTCGGAAAACCGCCGATCATGTTTGACTTCGACGCTTCCCATCTGGTTTGTTGTCTGCACTGCATCTAACAAAGCGCACTTCTTCCCGGCGTATCCGATGTGCTTGAGATCGATTATGAATCCGGTTAAGCGCCCGAGTTCATAACCTTCAGCTTGTGGGAAAAAGGTCGCCGTCACCTGCCGAGTCTTGCCTTTGCTGGATTCGCCCGATTCAAGCGTATAGACCTGATCCATCCAGGGAATCAGCAATGTCAGCGCCGCGACGTGATTATCCGGCGATCCGGCCAAGAGCTGTTGGATTTGCGGTCGCGCGCCGATCGCCCAGGCATCGCGCGTTGTAGCGTTCACGTTCATGTTCTCGTCGATGTTCAGAGTCTGTTCAATCTCCATTCTGAGCGCTCCAGGGTTGTGAATTAGCACCTATATTCTAGCGATAGGTTGAAGCTAATACAAGGTCAATATGCGATATTGACCTTTGAGTAAGCAAAATTGCGGCGCCGGCCAAGCGTAAGCTACGGTCTGACGGGTCGATTTAACGCGCGATCCTCGACCTTACGGTTGTCCATTCTCGGCTGCCTGCATGCTATCCGCTTGAGCCGGCTTGGCGCGGCAGGCGCCAGTGGCTCAGGGCGCATAGAGCCGCCATCAACAAGCCGCCGACGAGAAAGGGCAGGCTCGCGCCCAATCGCTGGAACATCAGCCCGGCGAGGAGCGGCGCCAGCGCGTTTGCGGCGCTGACCAGGGCCGCGCTGAGGCCGAGCGCGCTGCCGTAGGCTTCGCGCCTCACTTGTTTGGTAATCAGGCTGTTCAGAGCGGGGCGGATCAAGCCGGCGCCGACCGCCAGCGGCAGGACGGCGACGAGCAGCATGAGAACGCCGCCCAGGCCGTTTTTGCCATTGGGCGGCAGCTCAATGCCCAGCGCGCCGATGACGGCTTCGGTCTGTGAATCGCGCCCGCTTAGAAGATCCCGCTGAACGAGTTCGCGCACGTAGAATGGATGCGGCGTCTCCGGCGTCAGGGCCGTCAGCAGCAGGCCGGCCGCCAGCAGCGCCAGCGCCAGCGTCGCCAGGCCGCGCTCGCCAAGTTTCCGGTTCCAGCGCCCGATAAATCGCAGTTGCACTGTGACCAGAATGATGCCGATCAAGAAAAACAGAGCGGCATTGCCGCGCCCGAGCATGCCCAGCCGCGTCAAGGTGAACAGACCAAGTATGCTCTCGTAACCGAAGAATATCAGCTGCTGGGCAAACATCAGCAGCAGCAGAATACCCAGGGCCGGCCGCGTCAAGTAGCGCGCGGCCAAGGCGGGACTGAACAAGGTAGGACGGCGGCCGCCCCGCCGCGCCGGCGGCAGGGTCTCGCGAAAGAGGAATGCCGTGATCAGGATAGAGGCGAAGGAATAGATGGCGGCGCTGAAGGCGGGCACGGCAAGCGAGTCGGAAACTTCCAGGGCGAGCAGGGCCAGAAGCGGACCGAACATGAAACCGAGACCAAAGGCGGCGCCGGTGACGCCCAGGCCGCGCGTCCGATTGGATTCGTCGGTGATGTCGCTCAGAGCCGCTTGCGCGGTGGCGATGTTCGCGCCGAAGAGTCCATCCAGAAGTCGCGACAGGACGATCAACTCCAGCGAGGTCGCCAGGCCGAGCAGAATAAAGCTGAGACAGGTGGTTACCTGGCTGATAAGAAGCAAGGGCTTGCGCCCGAAGCGGTCCGAGAGCGCGCCCATCGCCGGCACGCCTATGAGCTGCGCCAGCGGGAAAACCGCGATCACTGCTCCAATCTGAAGCGGCGTCGCGCCGAATTGCACGGCATAAAGGTGCAGCAGCGGCAGGATGACGGTCAAGCCGAGCATATCGACAAAGACCAGCAAGAAGATCGGCGCGACCCGCCGCATATCCAGGGAAGACGCGCCTTCCCTTGCGCTATCCCGCCGAATCTTGTTCATCAAGGCTCTGCCCCGCACCGAAAGCGAACTAACACTATTTTAGCGCCTGATCGGTATCGGATAGGCATGGCTTGAGAATTGAGGTTGGTCACGGCGCAAACCCGAACGCCCGCTCCGCTGTTGGCAGCAGACTTGTACGGGCGACTCGGCGAGTGGCCCAATGTCGATTCTGGTTTAGCCATCGGGCGATCCGCCGGATCGCCCCTACCAGAATATTTCAAGCGAATTGGATACATTAGGGGAGTGTCTATATCGGTGGACATATCTTGAATGCGAGCTTGGCACAGGTTAATTCACCACAGAGACACAGAGGGCACAGAGTTTTATTGCTAGGGTCTAAGGGAAACCACATCCACTACATTAGCCACTCCCTACATTAGCGCAGATTTGCTTGCGCTTGCGCTTTGTGCTAGTTTTATTGGAAAGTCAAGAAACGTCAATTTGGACTTCGCCATGCGAACGTCACGGGAATATGCGCGCTTGCGAAACCGCATGGTTGATGAGCAGTTGGTCAAACGCGGCATCAACGACCGGCGCGTCCTGGATGCGATGCGCATGATGCCGCGCCATAAATTTGTGGCGGAAGAGTTCAAGCCGCAGGCTTATGAAGACCGGCCTTTGCCGATCGGCGAAGGGCAAACCATATCACAGCCATACATTGTCGCCTTTATGACCGAACGTCTGCGCCTGAAGCCGCATCACACCGCGCTGGAGATCGGCACGGGCTCGGGTTACCAGACTGCCCTGCTTTGCCACCTGACGCATTTTGTCTTCAGCGTAGAGCGGGTCAACCGCTTGGCCGATCAAGCCGGCGAGCGCATTGGCGACCTGGGTTACAACAACCTGGAGATTTATGTCGGCGATGGCAGCCAGGGCCTGCCCGACCAGGCGAGTTTCGACCGAATCATGGTGACGGCGGCCGTGCCGCGTTTGCCCAACGTCCTCTGTACGCAACTGGACAAACACGGCGGACAGATGATCCTGCCGGTCGGCGATGAACACCTGCAGGAACTCAAGCTCGTCACGCGCCGGGCCGAACGCTTCACCTCGCGAACGCTGCTGCGCTGCCGCTTCGTGCCGCTCGTTGGCCGTTTTGGATTCAACAGCGACATCAACAGTCAGTCGTCGATTTTCTAGTTGATTTGTTCGCGCGGCATGAGCGCGCGGCGCCGCGACTTATGCCGGGCGCTATTGGGAAGCACTTTATGGTAGACAAGCGAGCCAAAGACCTCGACCTCGATCTCATCGACATGGTGCAGCGGGCGCGGATGCTGCATGACGAGACGGCGCTGCCTTCTGATTACACGGCGGTTTACTGGATCGAGGCGAAGCGGCGCGCCGGCGACTTCCCGGCGCCGACGGCCTATGCCGGCGAATGGCGCGTGAAGCTGTTGGCGGATACCGTGGACGCGGTTTGGGAAGCGGTGAAAGCCCTCACCGTCGCCGGCCAGCTGGGATACAAGTCCAAGGTGTCGACGCGGCCGGCCGCCGGCCAAGCCGATCCGGACGAGCGCCTGATCTGCGCGCGGACATACGATGCGCGCGACCAGGCCGATGTGGCGCGCGTGCGCGCGGCGCTGCAGCGGCTGGGATTAAATGATCTGGAATATGTGGCTGATAAGTGATTCCGATCCCGCACATAGAGCAGAGGAGCGGATATGTTTGATGCAACATGGTACGATAGCAGCGGGTCAGCCAATGGCTGACCCCTACAAGCCGCCTTTATGGCACAAATTGTAGGGGCGACCTATTAGGTCGCCCGAAAATCACCGAAATAATTCCAGGTTTTGCAGCGAAATCACCGCTGATGTAACGGCATCCGCTCCTCTCCCGTAAAGAAGGAGGAGCGGTAGCGGTTGGATTTGCTATGGATAGTTCCCTTGCCGTCGTATTGAGAAAAGGGAGCGCGTGAAAGGCCCTTACCGGGCCGCGGCCAAAGCCTGCTCGATATCTTCAATGATGTCATCAATGTGCTCAATGCCGACGCAGAGGCGGATCGTCTCCGGCGTGACACCGGCGGCAACTTGCTCTTCCGGCGTCAATTGGCGGTGGGTGGTCGAAGCCGGATGCGCCGCCAGCGATTTGGCGTCGCCGATATTGACCAAGCGCTTGAAGACTTGCAGCGCGTCATAAAACTTGACGCCGGCGTCGAAGCCGCCCTGAATGCCGAAGGTCAGCAGAGCCGAGGGACGGCCGCCGGTATATTTCTGCGCCAGTTCGTAATAGGGCGAGCTCTCCAGCCCGGCGTATGTCACCCATTCGACCTGGCTGTGATTCTCAAGATGCTTGGCGACGGCCATGGCGTTGTCCACATGCCGTTCCATGCGCAGGGACAGGGTCTGCAAGCCTTGCAGCACCAGGAAAGCGTTGAAGGGGCTGAGGGCAGAGCCGGTGTTGCGCAGGGCGACAACGCGGGCGCGCGCGATGTAGGCGGCCGGACCCATCGCTTCGGTGAAGACGACGCCGTGATAGCTGGGCTCGGGCGTGCTGAACATGTAGAAACGCTCGTCCTTTTCCGCCCAATCGAAGATGCCGCCATCGACCAGGATGCCGGCGATGCTGTTGCCGTGCCCGCCCATGTATTTTGTCATCGAATGCAAGATGATATCGCAGCCGAATTCAACCGGTCGGCAGAGGGCCGGCGTCGGCACGGTATTGTCGACGATGACCGGCACGCCATGCGCATGCGCCATATCGGCGATCGCTTCCATATCCGGGATGTTGCCGGCCGGGTTGCCAATGGACTCGCAGAAGACTGCGGAGGTTTTGCCGTCTATGTGCTTGGCCAGGGCCTCAGGACTGTCGTCATCGGCGAAGCGCACATCAATGCCGAGTTTGGGCAGCATGTGCCGGAAGAGCGTCCAGGTCCCGCCGTATAGCTGCGGCACGGTGACGATGTTGTTGCCCGCTTCCGCCAGATTCACGATGGAGTAGTGGATCGCCGCCTGGCCGGAGGCCAGCGCCAATGAGGCGACGCCGCCTTCCATCGCCGCCACGCGCTGCTCCAGCACATCGTTGGTCGGGTTCATAATGCGGGTGTAGATGTTGCCCGGCACCGCCAGATTGAAGAGATCCGCGCCGTGCTGGGCGTTGTCGAATTCGTAGGCGACCGTCTGATAGATCGGCACCGCCACGGCGTGGGTGGTCGGCTCGCTTTCGTAACCGGCGTGGATGGCTTGGGTCTCGAGTTTCATATTCTCCCCTCATGTAATCCGAATGCTTTTATTGACGCGGAATACTTTACAGCAATTCCAGCGGGGATGTGAGATACAAACTGTTGCGAGTTTTCAAGTCTGCGCCCCATGCTTCCAGCGCGCCTGAGTCTGCTCGATGGTAGCGACCACCACGCCATAAATGACCAGCGCGCCGCCGATGATCTGCGCCAGGGACGGTATCTCGCCGAAAAGGAAGAGCGCGATGACGGCGCTTAGCACAACGCCGACCTGCAAAACTATCGCGATGGCAGTCGCCGTCAAGAATTGCAGCGCCAGGTTCATGAAGATGTGGCCGAAGACCTGGGCCAGAATCGCCACAACGATGGCCCAGACATAGGCGTTGGCGGAATAAACGGTCAGCGGCGTTCCGGTCGTGGCGACGAAGACCGTGATGACAAGGGCCGCGCTGAAAAAGACCAGGAAGCTGTAGAGCAGCGGCGGGATCACATTGTTGAGCTGGCGCCCAATGAGCAGATAGACGCTGAAGCAGAAGGAGCCGAAGATCGCCAGGCCGCCGCCCAATAGCGGATCACTGCCCGCTTCAATCGCGCTCAAACCGCCGAGGCCGACCAGGGCGACGCCGATGAGCGTCAGGACGAGGCTGAGCCAGAAGCGCCGCGAGAATATCACGCCGAAGATGAATATCTCCGGCAGGACGATCCACATCGGCGATGTGCGCCGCAGCAGGCTGGTCATCAGGACGCTGGTGTATTCCAGCGCGACGAAGAGCATGAGCAGGTTAAGCGCCAGCCAGAAACCGGCTATGCCGGACAAGAGCCATTGCCGCGGCGTGATAGCGCGCAATTCCCGGCGGTAGCGCATCCAGGCCAGGGGCAGCAGACCGATCGACACCAACCACAAGCGAATCAAGACGATCACATGCGAGGGCATGCCTTCGCTTTGCGTGATGCGAATGGCGATCGGCGTGACGCCGGCCGAGAAGATGATCGTCAGCATGATCATCAGTCGCCGTCGGTCGAGCATGAAAGAGGCTTAGCCTGTCTAAGAAATATTCGCGCCATGCTAGCACAGCCGCCAATGGCTGCCTAGTCTGCGGCCCGCGCCGCGCCGATGCCGGGAAGATCGCGGAAGAGCCGATCGGCGAAGCGCCGCCCCAATTCCAGTTGACCGGGCGTATCGTAATGAAGTTCATCTTCATGCCGGCTCAAGCCGTCGGTATCGACAAGCGAAACATGCGGCAGGGTCCGGGCAGCCCCCGTCTGGGCCGCGCGCACGGTGGGCAGGCAGGCGAATCTGTCGGGCGCCGGATTGACCAGGCCCATGACAAACTGAAGATCCGGCCGGCACAAGTCTTCCCGGCAATGCCCAATCAATCTTGTCAGGTTCTGTTGATACTCGGCCGCGGCGCGCTGGTAGCGGCTATCGCTCTCGCCTTGCATCCAGAGGCAGGCGAGCAGATGCGCATCGGCGCCATCGATCACGCCCTTGACATGGCGGATCAGGCGCGAGTAAAGGGCGCCTTTGTCGGCATCGTCGGCGATAGCGGCGCGCTCGGCCGACCAGTCCCGCTCCCAGGCCAGCAGCGAGCTGCCGCCGACGGCGAATTTGATCAGCCATAGCTCCTCAAGCGGCGTCAGTTCAAGGAAGCGCTGCGCGAAGCCGATTTCGGGACCGAAGAAGCCGTCGCGGGGATTGAGGTCGAAGAGGCGGGTTTCGGCGGGCATGGAAATACCGCCCAGGTCAGAGAGTAGGCCATGCCCGGCCATATTCGATTGCCCGGCAAGAATCACAACTGCTTTCATCGCTCAATATGCCCGCGCTTAGGGCAATCGCTTCAAGTTATTCTTGAACACAGAGAACGCAGAGATCACAGAAGTAAGCCCAAGTAAGTCACGCGAAATTCAGCATAAGGTCGATATGTAGGGGCGACACTGTGTGTCGCCCACAAATCCGCGCTTGCGTCGGCGGGCGATTCACAGAATCGCCCCTACACCGAGTTTCCTCTTATACCGTAGGGGCGAGCCTTGGCTCGCCCGTACACGGAGTCTCCTCTTATGCCGTAGGGGCGACACTGTGTGTCGCCCGCAAATGCGCGCTTGTGTCGGCGGGCGATTCACAGAATCACCCCTACACCGAGTCTCCTCCTACGTCGTAGGGGCGAGCCTTGGCTCGCCCGCAAGCATGCCGCGAAATCTCTGATCAAGCGCATTTCTCGGTGTTCTCAGTGGTTAAATTTCAGTTTGGTTTTGCTCGTCGCAGCGGACGCCATGTAGTTTACTCGGTATGGTTTGTCCCTGCCATTTCGCGCGTGTTATGCTCGTTTCGAGTTTCGATTGCCCTGTCGACAAGGGAGCAGGGGCAGACCTTTAATGCCAAATCACAATTCGCCCAACATCTTGTTCATCATGACGGATCAGCATCGCTGGGATTACCTGGGCTGTTATGGCGCCGACTTTGTGACTACGCCCAACATCGACCGGCTGGCGGCTTCGGGCGTACGATTTACGAATTCCTTTACCAACGCGCCCCTGTGCGCGCCGGCGCGGATCGGATTGGCCACCGGCATGCATCCGGCGCGAATCGGCGCCTTGGATAACAGTTGCTATCTGCCGCAGCATCTGCCTACCTATTACCAGCGGCTTCGCGACGGCGGCTATCGCGTGGGCTGCGTCGGCAAGCTCGATCTGGCGAAGCCCGACGCATACAACGGGCGTTATGGCGACCGCCCGCCGGTCTATCGCTGGGGCTTCACCCATCCCGAAGAAGTCGAAGGCAAGATGCACGCGGCCCAGGGAGATCCAAGCGCGCCGCACGGTCCCTACACACATTACCTAAGAGAGCGTGGGCGCTTGACATCCTTCTGCGAGGATTACCGCAGACGAGCCGAAGCCGGCTGGATCCTGGGCGTGTCACACGATTCGGTTCTGCCGACCGAAGACTTTCACGATGTTTATATCGGTCGGCGCGCGGCGCGCTGGATCGATAATATCGCCGATGATTTTCCCTGGCATCTCTTCGTGAGTTTCGTCGGACCGCACGATCCATTCGATCCGCCGCGGGAATACGCCGAGCGCTACCGCGAGGCCGCCATGCCCGAGGCCGTTCCGAAAAGCCAGCACGGGAAACCGCAATGGATACAAAAGCGCGAGAAGGAGTTTGACGCGCCCGAACTGGCGCAGATTCGCCGGCAATACTGCGCCTTGATCCAGCTTATTGACGATCAAGTGGGCGCCTTGCTGGACGCGCTTGAAGCCAGGGATATGTTGGACAACACGATCATCGTTTTCAGCAGCGATCATGGCGAAATGCTGGGCGATCATAGCTTGTTCCAAAAGGGGGCGCCATACGAGCCGGCGATCCATATTCCCTTGATTGTGGCCGGACCCGGAATCGACGGCGACCGGACATCCGATGCGCTGGTGGATATGAGCGATCTCAATCCCACAATCTGCGCGCTGGCCGGCGTGGACGCGGCGCCGGATATGGATGCGCGCTCATTTGAGCAGATCTTGCGCGGCGAACGCGAGACGCACCGGCGAGAAATCATGACGGCTTTGACCAATTTTTCTTGCCTGCGGACAGCAAGCGCAAAATTTGTGGACAATCATGAGGACATGCCGGAGCTCTATGATCTGGAGCGCGATCCCGGAGAAACCCGGAATATCGCCGCTGAATATCCCGATGAAGTCGCGGCCATGCGCAGCCGCCTCAAGCGCTTTCTTTTGCATGGCGAGCGCGGAAACGGGTAAAATGCCAGTTGGAATTTGGGATTCAAGCGCTCTTCCGCTCATCATAACTTAAGCGGGCTGCGCGATCCGCCGCATCATTTCCAATGTGACAGCATGCGAGAGTGAAACCGTTCAAAGGAGAATAAGATGTTTGCTCGAAATAGATACAAAGCGCCGCTGTTGGCGCTTCTAGCTTTGCTCTTCGTTCTGGCGGGCGCAGTCGGCGCGCAGGACATGACGAGCGAGTTTGTCATCGGCGTCAGCGAAACTATCGTGACGCTCGATATGGGCGTGCGCAGCCCGTCGCTGGCGCATAAGCAGGTCAGCTACGCGATCTACGAGCCATTGTTGCGCCTGGAAACGGATGGCTCAATCAATCCCGCGCTCGCCACCGGCTGGACGATGTCGGAGGACAAGCTCACGATCACGCTCAACTTGCGCGAAGGTGTCAGCTTCCACGATGGCTCGTCCCTGGACGCCGACACCGTCGTCTGGAATATCGACGGCGCCCGCGATCCGGAGTTTGGCGATGGCGCGCTGGCGGACTACGGCCGGATCGAATCGGTTGAAGCCCTCGATGATTTGACCGTCCAGATCAACATGTCGGCGCCCGATGCCAACATCTTGCCGGCGCTTGCGGCGGGCAGCGACACGCGCGCGCTGATCATGTCTCGGGCGGCTTATGAGTCTTTGGGCGCGGACGAGTATGCCTTCAATCCGTCGGGAACCGGCGCTTTCAAGTTGGCCAGTTGGGAGCCGGGCGTCGAGTTGGTCCTGGAACGCAACGCGGACTATTGGGGGGAGAGCAGCGGCAATGCCGATCGGGTCGCCTTTAGAGTGATCCTCGATGCATCGGCCGCCACCTTGAATTATCAGAGCGGCGATGTCCATACCATGTTCTCCATTTCGGCGCCGGAATTGCCGCTTCTGGAAGCCGTTGAGGGAACCGTCTCCGGCGCCGTCGCCCGGGGCGTCAATCTGCTTGTGCTGAACATGCACCGGCCGCCCTTCGACAACATCCACAATCGGCGCGCCGTCATGTACGCGATTGATGTAGAACCGGTCATCGGCCTGGTTTATGGCGGTCTGGCGCAGCCGGCGCGCGGGATTACGCCGCCGAACTCCTTTGCCTTCAGCGATGAGTCGCCTCCGCCGATCGCGCGCGATCTTGATGCCGCTCGCGCCGAGTTGGCGGCGGCGGGAAACCCCGACGGCTTTGAATTTGAAGTCTCGGTGGTCGCCCAGCCCTTCCGCATCCAGGTTTTGGAGATCATGCAGGCGAGCCTTGCCGAAGTTGGGATCAACCTGGTCATTCAGGCGAATGAGCGCGCCCGGCATATTGCCGCCTTGCGCGAGGATCCATCAATTGCCGAAGCCGGCTTTGTGCAGATCCTGGCGGCGCTGAGCGCGCCCGAAGCCTATCTCAGAATATTCGCCGGCTGCAACGCCCCACAGAAGATTGTCGGCTATTGCACGGACGAATACGAAGCGCTGGCGGCTGAACTGCCGGGGATCTTTGATAACGCCGAACGGATTGCTCATATCCGCCACATGAATGAAGTCGCCTGGCGCGACACGATTGTCGTGCCCTACTTGTATCCGCAGATTCCTTACGTATATCGCGGCGACATCATTGAAGGCTTCGCCCTGAACGGCTATGGCTTGCTGGACTGGACGAACTTCAGCGTGGCCGGCGGCTGATCAAGCGCGTTGTCCGGGGCTGCAGCGCCATCGGCAGCCCCGGACGAGCCGCTGAACCCTCGAACGCAACTGATGGGCCCTTACCTCCTGCGCCGCATCCTCCTGATGCTGCCGACGCTCGTCATCGTCACATTCCTGGTATTTCTACTGCTGTATCTGAGCCCGGGCGATCCCATCCTGGCGCTCGTTCCCGTCGACGAGGTCAACCAGTTGACGGACGAAGAAATGGATCGGCTTCGACAGAAGCTGGGTTTGGATCGCCCGGTTGTTGTGCAATACGCCGATTGGTTTCTGAACATGCTGCGGGGCGATCTGGGTCGATCGATCCATCAGCGTCGCCCGGTGATTGACTTGTTGGCGGCGCGTTTTCCCGTCACGCTGGAGTTGGCGCTGCTCAGCGTCTTCGCCGCCTCGATTGTCGCCATCCCGATAGGCATATACACGGCGGTTCGGCCCGGCAGCATCGGCGATTTCATCGGCAATATAGTCGCGCTCATGGGCGTCTCCGCGCCTAACTTCTGGGTCGCCTTGTTGCTGATCGTCGTGTTTGCGGTGCATCTGCGCTGGCTGCCGGCCGGCGGATTCGTCCGCATCTCCGATGACGCGGTGGGGCACATTGAGCGCATGATCCTGCCCGTGATCACATTAGGCACGGCGCTCATGGCCGTGACCATGCGCCTGACGCGTTCCAGCATGTTGGAAGTTTTGAACGAAGATTATATTCGCACGGCGCGCAGCAAAGGCTTGCCCCAAAGCCGCGTCGTCGCCGTTCATGCGCTGAAGAACGCGCTGATACCGGTGGTCACGACCCTGGGCTTGCAGATCGGCCGCATACTCGGCGGCACGGTCGCTATCGAGTTGATCTTCTCCTTTCCGGGCATGGGCAAGTTGATGCTGGATGCCATTTACGCTCGCGATTTCCCGATTGTGCAGGGCGCTGTCCTGCTGGTCACCTTTTCTTTTGTCTTGATTAATCTGATCGTGGATATCGCCTACGCCTATATCGATCCACGCATACGCTTCGCCTGAGGCCGGCGCGCATGACAAACTCAGCGGAGAGAAACGGCGGAGACGCCATGGATCGGACGGCCGCAATTCAGGCCGGCGCCGAGGCTGCGCAACTGAGCGGCCTCGCGCTTTTTGCCGAGCGCTTGTTCCGGCGTCCTCTGCCCCGCATCGCCTTTGTCTTGCTGCTGACTATTGCGCTGGCGGCCGCGTTCGCCCCCTGGATCAGCCCCTACGATCCGATCAAGCCGGATTTCACCGCCGCCCGCCAGCCGCCCAGCCCCGCGCATATCTTGGGCACGGACGACATCGGCCGCGACATTCTGGCGCGCATCTTGTTCGGGGCGCGGGTTTCGCTTGCGGCCGCATTGATTCCGCTTTCCATATCGATCATCGTTGGCGTCCCGCTGGGGCTTCTGTCCGGCCTGTTGAAAGGCTGGGCGGACGATATCATCATGCGATTTCTCGACGCGCTGATGGCTTTTCCCCGCATTGTCCTCATCATCGCCATCGCCGGGCTCCTCGGTCCCAGCCTGATGAACGCGCTGCTCGCCATTGGCTTCGTCGGCATCGCGCCGCTGGCCCGCCTGACGCGCGGCTTGACCTTGTCCGCCAGCGAAGAGGACTACGCGCTCGCCGCCCGCGCGATCGGCGCATCCCGTTGGCGCATCATGTTCGCGCATATCTTGCCAAATATCACCGCCGCAATAATCGTCACGGTTTCGCTGGATATCGGCGGCATCATTTTGGCGGAGGCGACGCTGAGTTTTCTCGGGCTCGGCATTCAGCCGCCCAACCCAAGCTGGGGAAGCATGGTGGCCGTGGGCAATCGCTACCTCCAGACGGCGCCCTGGATATCGCTGGTTCCCGGCACGGCGATCTTTCTCACCGTCATGAGCGTCAATCTGCTCGGCGACGGCTTGCGCGACGCCTTGGATCCCTACCTGCGCAATCGCTAGCGCCCGTAAATTCCGGCTCGCCCGAAATAGTCTGGTAGGGGCGATCCGGTGGATCGCCCGATGCACAATACATGATCGAATTTGGGCGACTCACCGAGTCGCCCCTACCCAATCGTCGGTGTTTGAAGAAATTCAACCGCCTTTGAGACTGTACCGAGATTCAGCCCCTTTGCGCTTATTGCCTGTCGGTCAGCACAACAGTCCCCGGGCGGGAGATCACGGCGCAGGTTGAACCGTCCTCCATGAATGTTTCCAAGGGATATACCGCCGGCGGCGATGCGGCGGTGTCAATGAAGACCAATGCCCCGGGAGCTTGGAAGCAAATCCGCGTGTATGCCAGTTCCTTCATGCGCTGCGGGCAAACCGGCAGCGACAGCTCCTGCCCGGCGGCAATCAGATCCGACGTCAGATAGTTATGATTCTGGAGCGCGACGACCGTCGTTTGGAAGCGCGCCGCCAGACGAAACAGATTCTCGCCCGCGGCTACCCGATGCGTACATTGCGGGTTCGAGCGCCAGACTCTTGCCGCGAACCTGCCGCCTTGCAGGCCCGGGTGTTTGCCCAGGTCAAGCATGTCTATGGATTCGACTTTGACATCGTTTTTTTCCGATATCACAACTATCCGGCCATCCACCGGATAGGTATGCAAGGGCGGCAGGGTTGCTGTGACGGTTGCCGTTGGCATGTACGTGGGCGTTGGGGTAACGGCAGGCGGGTCTTCATCAATCGGCGGGTCGTCATCAGTCGTTGGGTCGCCATTGGTGGGCGGGTCTTCTCCAGGCGGCGGGTCTTCTCCAGGCGGCGGGTCTTCTCCAGGCGGCGGGTCTTCTCCAGGCGGCGGGTCTTCTCCAGGCGGCGGGTCTTCATCAGTCGGCGGTTCGCCATTGGTCGGCGGTTCATCAGTCGCAGTTGGCGTATTGGTGGGCGTATTCGTAGGCGTGTTGGTAGGCGTATTCGTGGGCGTGTTGGTAGGCGTATTCGTGGGCGTGTTGGTAGGCGTATTCGTGGGCGTATTCGTGGGTGTATTCGTAGGCGTGTTGGTAGGGGTATTCGTGGGAGTATTGGTAGGCGTATTGGTAGGCGTATTCGTGGGCGGATCCGCAACGCATTCCACGCTTTCCAGGCTGTCTGACGACTCTTGAGCGGCGACCCCGGCCGCGGCCAATTCGAAAGCGCCGATATCGCACATGCCGTCGTCCGGTTGGGGGCGCGCGATGCCGCGCTGGTCCCCAGGCGCGCCTTCGACGCAGGCGACGACATTCACAGCCGGGCTGTTGGCGGGCAGGGCAAAATAAGCCGGGTTGCCGGTCGCGCTGCTGGGCAGAAGGGGATCGTCGTCGACGGCCGCCGTCCCGCAGTTGCCGGTGCGGATCAGATTGCCGCTTTGATGCAAGGTATGGACCGCGTCCAGTTGGCAGTCATCGCCGGTGTTGCCGGACAGCAGGCTGTTGCGAATCGTTACGCAGGCCGGGTCCCCAACCCAGAGCGGGGCGATCTGATCGCCCGGCGCTTCGGCCGCGGATATGCTCAGCCCGCCGCCTGCCCCTGACGCGCTGGCGCTATTGCCGGTGATGGTCACATGCGTCAGCGTATTCGTGCCGCTGCCAATTGATATGCCGCCGCCTTGCGCGCTGCTGTTGCTGTAGAAAGTACTGTTGACGATGGTCAGGCTTTTCGCTTCGGGCGAGCTGAAAATCGCGCCTCCGTAGCCGATCGCGTGTGTGCTTCGATTGCCGGAGAAAACGCTGCGAGAGATCGAAAGGCTGCCGTTGTTGTAGATGGCGCCGCCGTCAGACTCCGCAGCGCTGTTATTCGAAAAAACGCTGCCGGTGATATTCGTCGTGCCCGAGTTTGAGATGGCGCCGCCGTGACCTTCGGCATTGTTTTCGCTTACCACGCTGTTGTTGAGATTGAATACGGCGCGCCCGATAAAGATCACGCCGCCGTCGCCGCTGGTTTTCCCTTTGGTGAGCGTCAGATTGTTGACGGTGAATGTGCCGCGGTTCAGAACAAAAATCTGTACGCTGTCATTCCCGCTGATCGTCCAGCCGTTGCCGTTGAGCGTGATATCCGAGGTGATGGTGGGCAAAGTCTCTGACAGCGTAATCGTGTCGGCCGTCGCTGGCATGTTAATTGTGTCGGCGCCGGCCTCCCCCAAGCCATCCGTCCCCGCCGCGCAACTGCCGGTGCCCGAGGTCGCCCCGTTGGCTTCGTTTATGGCTTGCGCTAACGTGCAGCCAGTGCCGACGTTGATTTCGGCCGCTTGGATCTGAAGCTGGGACAACAACAATAGAAACAGCGCCAGAAGGAAGACTTTGGCGCGGGGACGATTCTTGAAAGCTGCCCGCAGCGATTCGCGCAGCGAACTGTTCTGAAACATCATCTGCGCGCCGCGAGGTACGTGAGCATAGCGTTATAGGCCGGGCAACAGCGCCATTGATGAATACGTAACGAATGAACTCAAACCATGCCAAATTATACATTAGCTTCGTTTCGATTTCATTTGATTTAGCTGCGGATGTTCGACGCCGCTGATTTCAGGCGAAGCGCCCTTATTGCGTGTCAGTCAGCACAACAGTCCCGGGGCGGGAAATTGCGGCGCAGGTAAAATCGCCCTCGATGAATGTTTCCAAGGGATATACCGCCGGCGGCGTTGACGCGGTGTCAATGAAGACCAATGCCCCTGGGGCCTTGAAGCAAATCCGCGCGTTTGCCAGTTCCATCATGTGAGGCGGGCAGACCGGCAGCGCCAGCTCCTGCCCGACGCTAATCAGATCCGACGACAGATTATTGTGCCGCTTGAGCGCCTCCGGCGGCGTAGAATAGCGCAGCCCCAGGCGGAACAGGTTCTCGCCCGCGGCTACCCGATGCGTGCATTGCGGGTTCGAGCGCCAGACTCGCGCCGCCATCCTGCCGCCTTGCAGATCCGGGTGCTTGTCCAGTTCAAGCATGCTTAACTCTTCAAAGCTGATATCGCTGTTAACCGATTGCACAAAGATCCATTCGTTCACGATGAAGATATATACCGGCAGCGGCGTTGGAGTCGGCGTCGGAGTTGGAGTCGGGAACAAGACTGCTGTGCTGGTTGCTGTTGGCGCGTCTTCGTCGGGCGGGTCCTCATCGGGCGGGTCGTCGTCTGGCGGGACGCTGGTAGGCGGCGGGTCGCTCGGCGGCGGTACCGAGACGCTCTGGCTGGCGCTGTCGCTGCCGGCGCTGTTGCTGACCGTCAGCGTCACGGTGTAAGTCGCGGGAGTGCTGGGGTAAGTGTGGCTTGGATTTTGGTCGCTGTAATCTTCCGCGCTGTCGCCATCCACATCCCAACTGAAGCTCAGGTTGCTGCCGGTCGAGGTCGAAGTGAAACTGACGCGATAGCCGACGACGCTGTAAGTGAAGCTGGCCCGCGGCGGGACGGGCGGCGTCGACACGGAGATGGTCTGCGTGGCGCTGTCGCTGCCGCCGGGGCCGGTCACCGTCAGCCTGACCGTATAGCTGCCGCCGCTGCTGTAGGTGTTGGCTGCGGTCCCGCCGGCGCCGGTATTGCCATCGCCGAAATCCCAGGCATAGCTGTCGATCCGGCCGCTGGAACCGGCCGCGTCGAAGTTCCAGCGCAGGACATTGCCGGCATCGACCGCAGCGCTGAAACTGGCGGTCGGCGCGGGCCAGGACACGCTGATGGTACGCGTGGCGCTATCTCTGCCGCCGGGGCCGGTCACCGTCAGCGTCACCGTAAAGCTGCCGCCGCCGCTGTAGGTGTTGGAGGTCGTCCGGCCTGTGCCGGAGCTGCCATCGCCGAAGGTCCAGGCATAGCTGTCGATCCGGCCGCTGGAGCCGCTGGCGTCGAAGTTCCAGCGCAGGACATTGCCCGTATCGACCGCGGCGCTGAAACTGGCGGTCGGCGCGGGCCATGAGACGTTGATCGTGCGCGTGGCGCTATCGCTGCCGCCGGGGCCGGTCACCGTCAGCGTGACCGTATAGCTGCCGCCGCCGCTGTAGGTGCGGGAGGCGGTCTGGCCTGTGCCCGAGCTGCCATCGCCGAAGGTCCAGGCATAGCTGTTGATCTGTCCGCTGGAGGCGCTGGCGTCGAAGTTCCAGCGCAGGACGTTGTTCGTATCGACCGTCGCCGTGAAACTGGCGGTCGGCGCCGGTACCGGGAATTCATAAGCGCCAATATCGCAGTTGCCGCCGACCGGCTGTGGGCGGCTCGTGCCCGCCTGGTCGACGGTGACGTCCTCCAGGCAGGTGACGGCATCAACCGCCGGGCTGTTCGATGGCAGCGCAAAATAAGCCGGGGGCTCGGTAATGCTGCTCGGGCTGGTGGGCGAGGCGGGCAACGCCGGATTGGCGCTGGAGTAGGGCGTCCCGCAGTTGCCCGTGCGGATCAGATTGGTGTTTATGCCGCTCACGGTGGCGCTCTGCCGGCAATCAAAGCCCGTGTTGCCGGACAGCAGGCTGTTCTTGATCTCGGCGCCCGATGCGGTGTTGTAGATGCCGCCGCCTTGATCGACCGGGTCGGGGTTGGAGGAGCGGGCGGTGTTGTTGACGACAGTCGCGTGCAGCAGCTTGAAGCCGCTGCCGTTGTTGTAAATCGCGCCGCCGCGAAACGCGCTGTTGCCGTAAAAGGTGCTGTTGACGATCGTTGTGGAAACGGATTCTTCGCTTGTGGAAATCGCGCCGCCCCAGCCCGTGCTGTCGGCGCTGTTGCCGTTGAACGAGCTGCCTGTGACCGACAAGGAAACGTGATTGTAGATGGCGCCGCCGTCGGCGGCATTTGTGGTGGCGTTGTTTGAAAAAACGCTGTTGCTGATTCTCGCTGACGAGCCCTCGCCGCCGATAAAAACAGCGCCGCCCTGGCCAACGGATTTGTTGTCGCTCAACACAACATTGTTGAGTACAAGCGCGCCGGGAAACAAGCGGATCGCGCCGCCGTTTACATCGCTGGGGCTGACGTTAGCCTTGGTCAGCGTCATTTCGTTGAGGG